>CAWFLQ010000006.1:0-2040540 GCA_963816745.1 uncultured Alphaproteobacteria bacterium | reverse complement strand
GGTCATGTTCATGCATGTGAAGTACCATGATACGCAATGTTATCCGTAACGTGGCGCAGTCCGTGTGGAGTTGCGAAATGCGTGGAATGTACAAGTCAGAAATGCGGCACGTGCCGATTCCATTCGCCAGTGACCGGAATCCCCGCCCGGATACGAATTTGTGGGTTCATTGAGCACCTCGATCGCGGCGCCGTCGATGGCCGACTACTACTCGCTTCTATCCCGTGCCGTGCAAGGGCTCGACAAGAGCACGAGCGACGCTCGACGTCAGCTCTATGACAAAGTGCGCACTGTCATGATGGAGCAGTTGCACGAGCAACAGCCCACGCTGAGCGACTTGGTAAAGCAGCAATTGGCGCTCGAGGAAGCGATCAAGAAGATCGAGACGGAAGAGGACAGCAAAGAGCGTTCCGTCCTCTCGAGCCGGCCCTCCTTGAACGTGGTCACGGGCGTATCGGAGGGGAGCCGGGCAGAACCACTCGGCAAAGTGCGCGAGCTCGCGGCGCGTGCTCCGGGGAGCGACGCGGAGAAGAACGAAAGAACACTGAATACGAATAGACTTCCGACCGACGGACATGCGCTATTTTTGGCTTGCGAGAGCATCAGGCAGGAGGCAGGCGGCAAGCTTACGATAATGGGCGCTGTTACCAGTGGAGACATCATCGTGCCCGGCGGCACGCGAACGGTGACCTTGCCGTCCCTGGCTTTTCTCTTCGTATTTCGAGATGGACAGGGGATCTTTCCCGTAAGCTTCAGCTTGGTGGCGCCTAGCGGCCGGACGCTCGTCGATCAACACAAGCTTCCGAACCCGGTCAAGGCACCGGGTGATCTCATTATCAACGTCGCACCTTTTGAGACCAACGAGCTTGGTAAATTTCGTGTCGTGGCTCGACTCGGCAACCAGGACTTCGTCCGGCAATTTGGTCTGGAGCAAGCTCGTAAATAGCCGCCCCTGCTCGAATGCAGGTTCGCAGGCAGCGCGAGTGGCGGCAGGTCGATCAGTGCCAGTCCGACCGCTCGCGGGCGTTACGTCACGCGACGGCCCATTGACCAGAACGCCAAGGTGCGCGAGCAGCCACCGAACGCCGAGCCGAGCAAGATCGGCCGACGCCAGCTGGCTGGACGAGATCCAAGATCGACGTGCTGCGGAGCCAATGCTTGGACAGGCTGACCTGAGCCCACTAAGTCAAGTCCGATCAACCCATGTATTCCGACGACTGACGGTGGGACGGGACGCTTCAGCGCAACCTGAAGTGGCTATGCCGTCAGGGCTTGATCGCCGTCACGCAAGGCTTGAATCTGCAACACGAGGTCTACCGCCTTGCGTCGTAGCTCCGCATTCTCGGCCTCCAGCCGCCCTAGCAATTTTTTTGTGCCGTAATTTGGCCCATTGAGCGCGTAATTGGTCCACACCTGAAGATTTGGCTTTTCTCGTGCGGGCACATTGTGCCCGCCGGGTGCTTCGTTGCGCCGATTTTCCTGAGATACGCGGTTCATCGCAAGGACCCTCTACTTTCTTTCGGAGACACTACCCATTCATGGTTCTTATCGACCATAAGGTACGCGTATAAGGGCACACGTTTGGCGATCTCACAACAAGTTTCTGCACTTTTTTTCTCGCCAGTAAAAGAGCGAGCAGAACAAGTTGTGGATTTCTGTATCTTGCAGAGCATATTGCCTTCCAAGGAGGCAACTCGCCCGCATTTCAAAGTATAAAATGAATGGTCATCTCTATTTCACAGACATACAAAGGTAAATTTCCTATGGGCCTGTAGAGGCTGTGGATGGCCAATTTGGCCCCCAGGGGTTGGCAGATTTTGACGGCCAGTAGCGGAAGCGAGACCCCGCGCGCCAACTGTGGACAACACCCTCGCATCCGCCTATCGCCATCATCCCAGCGCTCAATAACAGGCCATCCTTGGCAGTGAGTGCCCGCGATGCGGTGCGTGACGTGCGGCACTGAAATGCATTTGGTGGCTAGTAGTTCAAGACGACACGAAGATGGTGACAGGCTACGAGCACCACACGTTAGAGGGCTCGAGTTGTCGTGAGATAGAACACCGCCTGGTCTTCAATCAGTCCAGGAAGTCCCGCGTCCCGCGTTCGCCGCACGTTCAAATCGTCCACGATCCAGTTACGAAGTCGCGTACAGTGCCAAGGCAACTATGTCAGGCATGGTCGTCATGCGACACCAGGATCTCGATTGCCTACGGGAACTGTGTGAGTGGATTGGACGGAAGGCGCCGTGTCCTACGCGGACGACGCCTTCCAAAATCAAGAGCGCAGATTGTAATCCAGATCGCTGGCCGCGGCCCAAGTAGCCGGTGCGAACGTGTAGGTTTGGGGCGAGGAGACGACGAGCGTCCCCATGTGCTCGCCGGTCGGCGGCGAGACCCCGAGATCGGTAAGCAAATTCACGGTGGCCTGTTGCATTCGGATGTCTGTGACTGCCCTGCCACGGTCGTGAGTGTCGTCCAGGCCCCATGCCCACTGTGTGGTGCCGAAACCGACCACGATGTTGCCGGCTGACGACCGGTACGCGATGATCGCGTGGGCCTTCGTGCCCTTGCCGCTGTAGGTGCGGCCGGCGTCGTCAGTGACGAAGCCGTTAAGGTTGACCGATGTCTCCGACAGCAGCACCCGTCTGCGGGGGGTCCAGTTCGCGGCGTAGCCACTGGTCCGCGCCTCGTCCCACTCAAAGCCGAGCGATCCCTTCGCGAGCGTGGCTTTCCGGCCCGGGGTCAGTGAGGTGATCGTGGTGTTTCTCCAAATCGGCAGATCCTTGTACCGGTATGGGATCTCGATGCTGTCACTGCGGATGCCGTTGGCAACGAAGAACGTGCCGGTGAGTTCATTCTCCGGCAGCCGCGCTCCATTTATGGGACCAGCGGGGTCACGCCACGTGCCAGTGTAGTCCACCGGGTCGAGCTTCGCCCGGGCAAGCGTGTCCTTGTAGCACCACATGGTGCGACCAGTGAACCGCACGCGCCAGAACACGGCGTTGCCGGACATGAATACGAGGTTCGCCCTGGTGGAGGGATTTCTCGAGTCACGTCGAGCGGTAACCGCGTCGCGCATGGACTGAGACCAATACTCGTCGTGGCCTGAACTGATAATGATCTTCCGGCCGTCGAGGATGGCCGGGTCATGGTGGACGTCCAGGCTCGAGCAGATTGCGACGTCATAGCCATTGCGCTCGAGGAAGCGAATCAGCGAATACTCGGCGTTGAACAGGAACGTCTGGAGCAGCGTGTCGCGGGTCACGAACGGGCGATCATAGGAGACCGCGTAGGCCCGGGACAACTCGTGAAAAGGGAAGCTGGCGCTGGCGTTGTGCTGGCCGTACAAGTTCCGGCCGCGATTCCAATTCGCACCCTTGCCACCGTAATAGTTGTACGCCTGCCAAGTGGCATCGGACAGCTTGACCAGTATCTGCGCTTTGCCACCGGGAACCGTGGCACCGTCTCGCACCACGAACGGGATGTGGCTGGCGCCGGCGGTGTCCGCTCGCCTGGGCCGGGCTATATACAACCCAGGCACCGCGCTGGATGGCACGGCCCAGCTCGCGTTGATAGTCCACCCCGAGCACTCCACCGCGCCGTTGCTATCGCGGATGGCCGCAGGGGCCGGCTGGTTTGCCGGGGTGCCGTTGACTGCCGCGACCAAGCGGGCGCCATCCCCGCCATAGTAGCCCATGCGGTAAAGGTCGACGGTAAACGGCTCGTGGCAGTCGATCTTGAAGCTGATTGTCTGGCCCGGATCGACGCCCATGTTGGTTGCGAAGCCGAGGATGCTCGGGTCACCCGCGCCGATCACGTCCCAAACCGTTCTGGCCGACCCCGCCAAGCGGTTCTCAGCGACGATGCGGTTGGCGGCAGGAGGCCGGATGTCGGCGGGGATTTCATCATGGTCCGGGCCATTCCTGCCCCTTGAGCCGCACGCGACAGACCTGCACCGGACGCGCGATGTTCGCTTGATTTTGCACGCGCATTCTCCACTCCCGTCTCCGGTCCTATTAGGGGCCGGAGAACTGGAGAAACGTGAAAACCGGAGAAAGCACCGCACTTTCGAGGTAATCGATCTCTCTAGTATATCTCCGGTTATCTCCAGTCAGGTCTTTGAACGTCGGTCGGAGGACGGCTCAAATTCCCCCGGCAGGATGAATTTTCTGTCTCTGCCTGCGTCGTCTTTTCGCTCATCAGTGACGAGGGTCTTGTTGTTCAGCCAGGTCTTGATAATCCGTTGGAGCCGCGCGAGGTCCTTTGGATCGTTATCGGCATCATGCGAAACGGCGATGTGGAGGTGCTTGGCGAGAGCATAGCCGAACCATTTTGGCGACCGGCTATCGAGCCTGTATTCGCCGGTTCCCGCCAGTCTTCTCGCCAGTTCCATGCCTTCAGTCGTCGTGCCTTGGAAGCAGTCCGGCCAGTTTGCGTTCCCAGATTGAATGTCAGCAATTTCTGGCACGATTGACGGCTCGGTTTTGTTCGCTCTTCCATTCGGCTTGGATGAATTTAGAGCGATCAAGACATTGCGTTCCTCGACCGCTCTTAATGCATTCACCTCTGCACGAAGGGTGTCCAATCGCGCTTCAATGCGACGAAACCCCCTCCGACACCCCGTCCAAAAAAGCAGTCCCGCTGCAAAGACTACAATCATCCCAAGCGCAAAGGCCGCAATCAACCCAGCGCCCAAGGTCACGTTTTCGCTCAGGAGATTGACGAGTTCGTCCGGTGACATGAGCGTGCTGCAATTGTGAATGTGCTGACAGCACCACATCATCTTAACTCACAAGCACGTTAGGTTCTCGCTACTTGAACACCCCTGCTCTGCCGCGATGTTCACAATCGCGAGATCAGCGGCACTGTCGATGCCAAATTCAGGGTAATCCCTGATTGTCGCAAATGTTCGCGTTGCTACGTTTTGTTAGAGCAGTGTTTTGGCACACCGCTCCCATCAGATGCACTGGAGGTTCCCGGCAAGATCAAGGGGGATTTGTCATGCGTTCCCCACCATCGTTCATGATCAGGTTTTGTCTCGCCAGAGCGGCAGAATGTCGTCGCAACGCCGAGCAGGCAGCGGGCCCCTCTCGCTACTGGTCGTGGTTGAAGATTGAAGGCCGATGGTTCTTCTTGGCCCGCAGTTATGACAACGAGCGCCGCACCGATACCCATAGATGCAAGCGGGCTATAAGTCCTCAGGGCCGTAGCTGGTGAAACTTTTCCGCTCCATTCCGGTGAAAAGGTTTCGGAACAGCTTGTCGATGTCGTCCTCAAGTTCGGGGTACTTCTCCTGTGCGCCTGGCCTGCACCCGGCACGGACACCGAGTTTAGGTGTCATGATGGGACCGGAGGTGGACGATGGAACGCAGGCGATTGGACGAAGCTTGAGGCGGTGAAGCTGGTGAGGGAGCGTGGCGTCTCGGTCAAGCAGGCGGCGCTTGATCTGAACGTTCACGAGAACGTGCTGCGGAAGTGGGTGAAGGATTTTTCTGCCGATCCGCAGCATGCGTTTCCAGGCCAGGGCCAGGTGAAGCCTGAGCAGCTCGAGATCGAGCGGCTGCGGCGTGAAGTGCAAAAGCTAAGGCCGAGCGGGACATCCTAAAAAAGCCGCGGCCTACTTCGCGAAGGAATTGACACGAAGTTCGGTTTCGTTGCGAAGCACCGGGGATCTGGCCGGTGCGGTGGACCTGCGAGGCGCTCGGTGTCTCGCCGGCGGGCTTCTAAGGCGGCGCCACTCGACGCTCGGCTATCTCAGCCCGGTGGAGTTCGAAATGCAGGCAGTTAGCTTAGGATGGTGTCTACGACACCCGGTGCAGGCCACTCGCCGGTGACAAATTGCGGGCCGTCATGTCCTTTATCATGCGGCGGCGAAGAGGACTGATCTCAGCCATCGGAAAACCTCCTGTCTAAAGGGTTGGGCTGCAAAAACCCACGATCCTCTCAGACAGGAGGCGATGACTGCGACTGCCCCCAATTGCCGCGCCAGCGGCTTCGTTCAATCCCCAAAGAGTCAGCCGTTCAGCGGGTTGTTACAAAACGGCCAGATCAACCCTTGAGCGTCGGTGGCCGCCCGCACCTCGCGTGCGAGTTTCGGAGCCTTGTGGCGAATGTCGGCGGAGAATAACCTTCCCATTGGGGACACTATTCGCTTGCCGCGCTTGGCCCGGCACTTGCGCTGCTCTTGGCTAATTGCTCGTCGCGGTTGAGACGCGATCCAGGCCGCTCCCTATCTTTACTAATCCGATACACAAGAACGATATTGTTTGCGTTGCCGCAAGTTATTCCCGCCATTTGCGGCTGTGCAGCGGAGATCGATTGAACCAAACTTTAATGGCCCAGTGGAACCTCTGCGTTGGCCGGCCGTTTGACCTTAACAACAGTGGGCGCTGGGCCATGACAATACTTGGCATTGTTGCACTTCTGATCGGAATAGTGCTTGGGCAGCGTTTCAGGGTTCTCATTCTGCTCCCCGCCATCAGCTTTGCGCTCATTGTCGCGACCGGCGCCAGTGTTGCGCGCGCCGACGATGGCTGGTCGATCGTATTGACGGCGGTCGCGGTGACGATCGCTCTGCAGATCGGATATCTGATCGGGAGCGGACTTCGGTCCTTCATTGCCGCCGGAAGGGCAGTTCGTCCATACCGCGGCCCTACTGGCACCCCACGGGCCGAGCGCCGTCCCGCGCCGGGCTGTGGACCGTCCCGCACACTGACGCGAAGTCCCGCATACTGACGGGAACGCCGTGGACCGCCGGGATCGGACCCTCCTCGACGATCCGAACGGGGAAAGCTAGTGCGTCCAACTTGGGCGCCGCACCGGAGAATGATGTTAGTGCGGCCGTCCGGCCCCTGCTCGTTGAAACGGATCACCCCCGCCGAGTCCTGCCGCGATCGCCAACAGCCGTCCCGCCGGCGCCGCGTCCTTCACCCGTTTGGCAAACGACCCTCCGTTTGGCACTTCATGGTCAATCCATCTTTTTTTGGCGAGGCCCACATCAGGTGCGGTTGCTGTAGCATCGCGCCCGGCGTTAATGCTCATCTCGAGGATCGAGCAACTTGTTTCACAAAAGGCAAGTCTTGAAATGAAGTAAATTGATGATTATATAAATGTTCTTTAATGCAGAACTTAGAACAATACTCGATGTCAAATGTATAAGATACGACGAAGCACACTGATCAACTATCGCATGCCTTCTATGCCACCTCCTTCAGGGAGTGCTTGGAAGTACAGGAATGCATCGCAGGGCACGTCCCTTATGCGCAAAAAAAATTTGAGATCGGAGGACGTGTGCCCTTTATGCTCATGGCTTATTCGTGATACCTTAGGCAAGGAGGGGGCGACCAGTCCGAGATTGATAGGAGTGGTTGCAATGGACCATGCATCTCAGCGGTCATCAGCAAATCGACCAAGCAAATCCCCCCAAGATCCTAACGGGCCCGCACGAAGGAGACCAAATCTCCAAGTATTGAAAAATGAAAGGTTCAATGGTCGAAAGCTGCTAGCGCTGCTCGAAGCCGAGAATGCGGAACTGCGTGGCCGCACTGTAGAGCTCCTGTTGCAAATTCAAGCCTTGCGCCTTGACGGCATAGGTCCCGAGTTCAAGGCCTCCTCGAGTCTCCCCCGGCCCTGGCCGAAGACTTCGGCCGTTTCGCTATAATTGCACTGTACTCATAAACTGCCGGTGGCATTTACTGTTGCTCAGATATCACATTGACTATCGCACATAACATTTGCTCATAATCTGACGGCACTGTCGAAACGAGATCGATGCTGTCACGGGCCGCCTCATGGCCTTGATTTCGGCTGGTACAAGGAGCCCCAGGGATGCGGATTGCGATGGTTGGTACGGGCTACGTCGGCCTAGTTTCGGGGGCGTGCATTGCCGATTTCGGTCATCAGGTCACCTGTGTTGACAAAGACAGCGCGAAGATTTCGGCGCTGAACGCCGGCGAGGTCCCGATCTACGAGCCGGGCCTAGTCGACCTGGTTCGCTCGAATGTTCAACAAGGTCGGCTGTCATTTACCACCGCGCTGAGCGAAGCCGTGAGCGAGGCGGATGCAGTCTTCATCGCCGTCGGTACCCCGTCACGCCGCGGGGACGGGCATGCAGACCTCTCGTATGTCTACGAGGCAACCCGCGAAATCGCGGCCGCGCTGAAAGGGTTCACCGTTGTCATTACGAAGTCGACTGTGCCAGTCGGTACTGGCGATGAGGTCGAACGCATCATTAACGAGATAAGGCCGGACGCCGACGTCATTGTCGTTTCGAATCCGGAATTCCTGCGCGAAGGTGCGGCCATCCACGATTTCAAGCACCCCGACCGGATCGTTGTCGGGACAACCGATGAGCGGGCCAAATCGGTCTTGGCTGGGATCTACCGCCCGCTCTCTCTGAACCAGGCGCCGATCGTCTATACCGGTCGTCGAACCGCGGAGTTGATCAAATACGCCGCCAACGCATTTCTCGCCACCAAGATCACCTTCATCAACGAGATTGCCGATCTGTGCGAAAGAGTGGGTGCGGACGTGCAGGAGGTCGCACGCGGGATCGGTTTCGACAACAGGATCGGGCCGAAATTTCTGCACGCTGGGCCAGGCTTCGGAGGCTCATGCTTTCCCAAGGATGTGCGGGCACTGATCAAGACTGCCCAGGACTACGATGTGCCGATGCGGATCCTCGAGGCGGTCGAGACTGTCAATGACACGAGAAAACGTGCCATGGCCCGGAAAGTATCATCGACCTTTGCTGGGGTGCTTCGCGGCAAGACGATTGCGGTTCTGGGCCTGACGTTCAAGCCCAACACCGACGACATCCGCGAGGCACCATCCATTCCGCTGATCACCGCGCTGCAAGATATGGGCGCCAAAGTGCGTGCCTACGACCCCGTGGGAATGGAGGCGGCGAAGCGCGTCCTCTCCGATGTGACTTATTGCCTTGGACCATACGACTGCGTCCAAGAGACTGATGCTGTCGTGATCGTCACCGAATGGGAACAGTTCCGTGCCCTCGACCTCGAGCGCGTGAGGGACCTGATGGCGTGTCCGGTGATGGTCGATCTTAGAAACGTCTATCGTTCGGAAGACATGAAGAAGCACGGTTTCGCCTACACGTGCGTAGGACGAGCGTCGACGCATCCGCCTGTCGGCGTCTACTCGCCACCAAGCCGTACGGAATCCCTATCGCGCGCTTGATCGGGCGCTGGCAAACCGAACCATTAAGTCCGTGAGGCTTCAGCCTGTGAGGCTTTGCCCTATGCCCAGTGTGTCGCGCTGGTGTGGGCAGGTCATTTGGCGTTCCGCTGGCCCACCTGCTCTCCTCGCGCCCGAATGTCGCGACGCACCCGTCATCGAGGCCGTCATCTCTCCATTTCCGCCAATCGTTCGATGTGGCGCGCCGCGTCGGTGGATCCAAGCTTTATGGCTCTATCGTACCACTCGCGGGCCTGAGCCACGTCGGGTGCAAGGCCTAGCGCACCCCTTTTGAGCCAGGAAAACTGGCTCTTCCGTATGCCTCTTGCGCCTCATTTTCTGGCCCTTTCCTCAAGGCCAGACTCCAATTCGCCCTGGATCAATTCAAGGGGGCAACGTCAGAATTGGGGGCAACGTCAAGGGCGCTCCGCGTTTCGACCAAGACCCAGAGCGAAGAGTGTGTGCTAGGCCCGGTCCTGCCGGACTCCAGTCCTTGGCGATCGGCCCCGACGCTGACCACCAGATTCAACCGCGAACCCAGCTCTCCATCATCGCTCGCGGAATGTACGCGCAATCTGCTCCTTCAAAGGCTTGAGCAGATACTCAAGTGGGGTGCGCTCTTCGGTCTGGATGAAGGCCTCGGCGGGCATGCCCGGAACGAGGCGGATGTCCTTGAGCCGCGCCACCTGGTCCGTCGGCAGCGCGATGCGGACCGTGTAATAGGCGGGCGCGGGCTGCGAGCCCGGCTGCTGCTCGCGGGTGAGATCGGCGGAGACACGCGTGATCACGCCAGTGAGCTCGGGCGCGGTGCGCTGGTTGCCGGCCATGATGCGCACGGTCACGCTGGTCCCCAACGCAACCTGGTCGATGTCCTGGGGAGCGACCTTGGCCTCGACCACAAGCTCGTCGGCACGTGGCACGACCTGCATGATGGTCTCGCCACTGCCGATCACGCCGCCGACGGTATGAACCGAGAGTTGGTGAACGACACCCGACTGCGGCGCGCGGAGCTCGATCCGCTTGAGCTGGTCCTCCGCCGCCGTCACGCGCTCCTTGAGCTCGGCGATCTTGCCCTGGGCGTCGCGCAGGTCCTTGAGCACCTCGGTGCGAAAATCCTGGTCGAGCTGGATGATCTGCAGCTCGGTCTCGCTGATCTTGCCACGCGCGCGCGCGCTGTCGGCGATCAGCTGGCCGCGCTCGCCCAGGAGCCGCGTCCGGTCGCGCTGAAGCTGCGTGAAGCGCGAGATCGAGACTAGGTTCTTCTGGTAGAGGTCGGTCACGCCGACGAGCTCCTTGCCGATCAGCTCGATCTCGGATTCCTTGGCCGCCTGTTGCGCCGACAGGCCGCGGATCTCCTCGTTCATCTGCGCCACCCGCTCGCCCAATTGCGCGCGCTGGCCCGTCCGCGCGCTCCGCCGCGACAGGAATAACTTCTCCTCACCCGCCAGCGCGGTCTCAACCGCGGTGTCCTTGCGCCGGAGCGTCAATTCATCCGGGAATGCGATCGCCTCGGCATCATCGCGCTCGGCCAGCAGCCGCGCTTGCCGCGACATCAGCTCGTCGAGTTGGGAGCGCACCACGCCGAGCGTGGCCTTGGTCACGGTATCGTCGAGGCGCAGCACGACCTGCCCCACCTCGACCGCGCTGCCTTCCTTGACGAAGATCTCGCCCACGACCCCGCCGGTCGGATGCTGCACCTTCTTGACATTCGACTCGACGACGACCGTCCCGGGCGCGATCACGGCGCCGGAAAGTTGGCTGGTGGCCGCCCAGCCGCCCACCCCCCCGACCAGCACCAAGGCGACGGCCAGTCCGATCAGATTGAGCTTGCGGATCTCGCTGCGCGGATCCTGTCCTGTCTCGATGCTGCCGAACCGCTTTTCCTCCAACCAGTCTCTTGCCGTTCCGCCCTTCCACGGTTCAAGGCGCGTAACCGCTTTTGCCCACCGAATTAATCTCCCGCTCACTCGGTCTTCGATGTTAAGGGCACCACCCCGATCTTCACTGCTGATGACCTCGCCCTGACCGCGGCCCTGCCGAAAAGCCGCTGCTCGCAAGGTCTCACTGAGATGTACGCGCGCTGTCTCGACCGCTTTGAACGGCGCCTGTATCCGTCGCCAAACATCATTACTCGCGACGGACCCCGCCTCCCATGTGTGGTTGAGAGCAGCTCTTATAACTGTCGGTATTCGGTTCGCGGTCGCCCGACGCTTGCGAATGCCCTCGGCGTAGCTGACACTCGAAGAGGAGGAACCGCGGATGGGAAATTTCTTTCCATCAGGCCTTGGTTCTTCAGAGATCTCATCGGTTTTGTTAGAGGATTCATCGATCGTTTCTAATGGCGGCGGATACTTTGTGCTACCATAATACCGCGAGACAACATCGGTAATTCGTATCCACTCAGGAAGCCCTGGAGTCCAAACAAAATCAGACGGGAGAATTGATCCGGTATCTAGACCTCTTTTCAAGATATCAATTCGAACAGGACCAAATTTTCTCTCGCCCCTGGCGATATACCATTCCCTGTTTGAGTATTGTTTATCTTCGTTCATCGTACCCGGCCACCATCGCATAAATTCACTATCGGCGAAAATAACGCGAGTCCAAAGCACTTTTCTAGTGCGTCCCTCATCGAAAATGGGGCGATTTCGCCGTATTGGGGTCACCCCGAACTTTACTCAGGGCAGCCGCATCGGGCATCTATGCGACGAGGAGACAGGCATGGATCATGTGGTTTTCGCGCTCCGTGTCCTCCGGCGTTCGCTGACGGCGATCACCAAGTCCTTCGATCATTCGCGCCGGCGATTCGAAAAGAGCCTTGCCGGACGAAATCCTTAGCAAGTTCGTTAACTCGCTTAGCGCTCCCTTGTGTCCGCCAAGTACGGAAGGGCACACGACCGTTACTTTTACAATTCATTTTGTATTTTTTTGCACGCACAAGAGCGCGAATGCAAATTACGCATTTGTGTATCTTCCAGAACACAACGCGCTGAGGGGACGGCTTCGCGCAATATCCAAGTAAACAGCAATGACCGACTGCTACAATTTGCAACTTGCCAAATATGCGACAGGTGCACTGTGATACTTCTACCCACAAATACTATAGTACCGCCTCCAATTCTTGCCATACTTGTCGCATTTCCAATTTTTATTGTAATATTCTATAACACAATGGACGAGCTGCTAGCATTCTGCAATGCAGGTGATGGATGTTACGGATAACCGGCGAATGGCCGTCTCCCGAACCGAAAACGCCGAAGACATGCTGTGCGGACATGGCGGCTTCGATGTGGAAAGTTCCGAAATCAATTGACCGCTGTATCGAGACGGCGCAAGTTAATGTCACATTTATGAATCGGTCGTTGTTGCTTAGCTTGGTGTGCGGCAGCCGGGGGGAGCGGATACCAAGCATTAACATAACGCACATACACAGCGAGGAAGCCTGCAACCAGCGGGGCCGACCCCCCCCTGTCTCATGCCTTCTACCTACGAGGACTTGCCATGCCTAAACGGAAACACTCGAGGACCGAAATTGAATCCAAGCTTGCTCAAGCAAACGATTTGGCCTCCCAGGGAAAACTGCAGAGCGACATCGCGCGTACGCTTGGCATCAGTGTCATGACCTTGCACCGATGGCGCAAAACGGCGCCGGCGGTGACGAAAGAGACGGCCCAATTCGAACAAGAGCTGGGTGAAGGCAGCCGCACTGAAGAGATCCGGCTGGAAAACTCACGGTTACGGCGATTGGTGACCGATCTGCTTCTCGAGAAGATGAAGCTCGAAGAAGCCGCATTGGCCCATAGATCCTCAACTAGACGGGCGTCCGTGTAACAATTCAGGCGCGGTTTGCCTGCATCAGAACGGCGCGTGCGGGTGTTGAAGCGCTGATCTATCGCTTGCTCGAAACTTTGCTTTCGAGTGCCGAAATATTTCGCGCGCCGGTTATCATTTCCGACTACCAGCCCTGATCCCGCCGATTCTACAATCTATGGTGATACTATCGGGGCAATCGATCCGCCCACGTGTGTGGCCAACGATCTTGTAACCATCAATTGACCATGTTCCTGCCCGCGAACCCGATAATTGCGCTGTGCCAACGTCACAGGTTGCTAACCTGCGTTCAAGAAGAATATAGTCTTATTGCGTCAATATAGGACAGGTACGCTGAGCTGGGCTTGCAATAATGCAAGGCACGGCAGTTGGAAATGCAAGCCTGAACGGTTGGAAAATTCGATGGCGAGAAAGAAAAGGCACTCAAGGGACGAGATCGCGGCCAAACTCGCGCAAGCCAGAGACTTGGCGGCTCAGGGAAAGCTGCAGAGCGAGATTGCGCGCACGCTGGGGGTCAGTGTGATGACACTGCACCGCTGGCGCAACACGCCGCCCAGACCTCATTCTGCAACGGTGGTGACGGACGAGATGAGCGGAGACGATCGGAGCAACCATATCAGTGAACTCCAAATCGAAAATCTGCGGTTGCGGCAACTCGTGACGGATTTGCTTCTTGAGAAGATGAAGCTTGAAGAGGTCTCAGACCGTCCGAAATCCCCAACGAGACGCGCATCCCGATAAACGAAGAAATTGAGTTTCTCTGTCTGGGATCACGCATCATGGAAATTTTCTAGACGCGAGCCGCATGATCTTGGGCGAGCGTCCGGCGTCCAGCAGATTCGGATCCGCACCGGCCGGACAAAAGATAACCCCGGCTTTGAGGCCAGGGTTATCTCGCCAAGATGGCTCGTCGTCGGGGGACGGGGGGGGGCGCCATCTGGCTACCGTACCGCCTAGTTGGATACCCCGCCGCTCTGCAGGGTACATAGCCCATTGACGGATTGTGGCATTTAACGTTAAGCGCGATCGATCCAGAGCGGCGCTGGCGAGGGCTTCGACCGCAGTGCGCCTGGCGGTCATCGTTCGCGAACGTGTACTCAACGGCTGGCATGCGCCCCCAGGTGAAGATTTGTGTCTTTATGGGTTTGCTCATTTCACCCGCCGCGCCGCCAGCCGTTCCTGCTGTACCGGTTTGGTGATCCCGAATCTTTCAATTGCCGCGTTGATCACGCTCGACGGGGCCACTCGAACGTTAGGGCCGAAGAGCGGAGCCCAGCGCAGGGAGACACGCTGGGCTCCTAACCGGCAGGTTCGGCGTCGGGGGGACGGGGGCCTGCCGTTGCCGACCATCATCTATATCAATCAAATAACATTACATCAATAAAAAATAACATTTACCCACAAGGCTGAGAGGTGTCAGCGCGCAAAATGCAATGCGACACGGCCAAAAGCATCGCAACTGGGAACCTGCCAGATGTTTTCCTGGCTGTTGAGCTTGGGGGCATGCCAGCCGGCTTGATCGAGGATGAGAATGGCGTAGGCGCCCAGGGCGACCTTGATGGCGAATCTCGTCGAGATGAAGCTGCCTGGCCTCGGTGTTGGAGGTGGGCAGCACGAGGGCGGCGCCGGTTCCGCGTTGCGGGCGTACCGCGCCGAACAGATAAATCGATTGGGCACGTTGATCGTGGCTGGCGCGGGGATGCGAGCCCTTTCTGGCCCAACGATAGGTGGAGTTTGTTTTCTGACCAACCCGCATCTCGTCCTGGAACGACACCTCTAGGTTCCGCCGTCGCACCGTTCCACCACACTCCACTCTAATCGTTAGGCGCAATCTACATGCGCCAAGGCACTACCCTCGGTCGCACCCTTCAGCCGGCTGGGTCGGCAGCGCTGCCGTCAAGCAAGTGGACCTCATGCTCATGACGAGTTGTGGTAGGAGGGCCTCGGCCCGCGGGCAATTGTCTATGCCCGTTGCCCTGAACCGCAGTAGTTGCTACGCGCCGGCATGGGTCTCAATTTGATAACAATTTGATAATTTGATAACAAATTTGATAAGAAGCTGCTTGCGTGCTATGTTAAAGGCAGCTCTCACGGCGTCGAAGACGGGGGAGGATCATGGATATTCCGCCAGCGCCGCGAGCAAGTCCCATTGAACATGACGCCGCAAGCGAGGACATGCGTGGGCTCTCCTCGATTGCGCCTCCAACGGCCCCTGAGGTCGCGGCCGGGGCCGGAGTTCCCAATAACGACCTAACACCGCCGAGGGTACGCCCTGTCGAAGCCAACATCGCCTTCAAGAACATGCGAGGGCGATGGTTGCTCGATCCGGACCCTGCGCCGCAACGGATGTGGATCGGCAAGTTGTCGTTCGTCGTTAGCTTCGCGGCAATCGTCTTAGGCGCTGCTTTATTGGTGCTTCTCAATGAGGTCCGCAAGGATGCGGGTGGCGTCACCGCCGTGGTATCGCCTCTGGTGGTGGACAATCGTTCAGGGCCATCCGTTCAGCCGGCACGCTTGGTGGTCCAAAATGAACGTGGATTCGCCAATGAGCCTTTACCGCTCGGCGTTTCGCTCGTGGACGCGGCGGGGGAAGAGTCTTTGGTGCTGATCGGACTCGTCGCTGGATCCAGACTGTCGGTCGGCACCTCATTCGGCTCGACTGGCTGGCAGCTGTCGGCGGGCAGTATTGGCAATGCGCTCGTCTATGCGCCCACAGACTTCGTGGGCGTCATGGACGCGGTGATCGATCTGCGTTCGGCCAGTAACCAGCCCATGGATGTACAGGTTGTTCGGTTTGAATGGATTCGAAAAAAGGAAGGGTATTTGACTTCCCAGCCCGATCCATCCAAACCGCCTCCGGTGATCCCGCCGCTCGATCCGGAGGAAATCACCGCCGTGGTATCGCCTCTGGTGGTGGACAATCGTTCAGGGCCATCCGTTCAGCCGGCTCCCCAGTCCGATCCATCCAAACCGCCTCCAGTGATCCCGCCACTCGATCCGGAGGAAATCACCGCCGTGGTATCGCCTCTGGTGGTGGACAATCGTTCAGGGCCATCCGTTCAGCCGGCTGCCCAGTCCGATCCATCCAAACCGCCTCCGGTGATCCCGCCGCTCGATCCGCAGGAAATCACCGCCGTGGTATCGCCTCTGGTGGTGGACAATCGTTCAGGGCCATCCGTTCAGCCGGCTCCCCAGTCCGATCCATCCAAACCGCCTTCAGTGATCCCGCCGCTCGATCCGCAGGAAATCACCGCCGTGGTATCGCCTCTGGTGGTGGACAATCGTTCAGGGCCATCCGTTCAGCCGGCTCCCCAGTCCGATCCATCCAAACCGCCTCCAGTGATCCCGCCGCTCGATCCGGAGGAGATCACCGCCGTGGTATCGCCTCTGGTGGTGGACAATCGTTCAGGGTCATCCGTTCAGCCGGCTGCCCAGCCCGATCCATCCAAGCCGCCTCCAGTGATTTCGCCGCTCGATCCGGAGGAAATCACCGCCGTGGTATCGCCTCTGGTGGTGGACAATCGTTCAGGGCCATCCGTTCAGCCGGCTCCCCAGCCCGATCCATCTAAACCGCCTCCAGTGATCCCGCCGCTCGATCCGGAGGCAATCGCCATCCTGATCAGGCGCGGGGAGGATTTCCTCAATGCTGGCGACATGGCGACGGCCCGAATTTCGCTAAAGCGCGCGGCCAATGCGGGCAGTGCCCAGGCCGCGCTCGAGGTCGGTATGACCTTCGATCCAGTCTTCCTGGCTAAAAAAGGCGCGCTAGGCCCTGCACCCGACGTCGCTCAGGCCCGCGAGTGGTACGATAGAGCGATAAAGCTTGGATCCACCGACGCGGCGCGCCACATCGAACGATTGACGGCCATGGAGAGGCCTCGATGACGATACTGGCTTCCTTCAGGGTCTCTGAACGCACGTTCTCGCCAGGCGCGAGACGCCAGGTGCCGAAGGCCTTTAGGCCTATCCAGGGCCCTCTAGGACCCGCTGGGTTGTGCGCCGTACCTGCCCCCACGAATTCTTCCCCTCTCGAATCCTCCTGGCCGGGACGCCCGCCCAGACTTCACCGGCGGGAACGTCCTGGAGCACCACTGATCCCATGCCGACGACCGCGGCCGCACCGATGGAGAGCATCTCCCTCACCGACGACCCCTGCCCGAGGTACGCGCATTCGCCGACGGTGACAGCCCCGCCGAGCGAAGCCCGTCCGGCGAAGGTCACCCCGTCGGCGATCTCGTCGTCGTGGGTGATCAGCACGTGCGGCATCGCGACGACGTGTGCGCCGATCCGCAACGGCGTGGTGACGACGGCGCCCGCCAGCAACACCGTGCCAGGCCCCAGGACGCTGCCCTCGGGCACGGAAGCCATCGGGTGAACCACGGTGGCCCAGCGCTCGTCGGGCAGATGGAGCCGCCGAACGACGCCGAGCCGCCCCGCCGGACGACGTGCGTTCGCCACGCACACCACCACCGCGGCGTCGGTCAACTCACCGACCAGCTCCGAGCCGCCGAGCACCGGCACGCCGTCGAGATCGGCGCCGTGCCTACTCGGGTCGTCGTCTAGCGCACCTATCGGTTTCCACTTCTCCGGCAGGAAGCGGACGGCCGCGAGCACCTCGCGCGCCAGTCCACCTGCGCCGACTAGCAGCAGTGGCCGTGGTGTCATGCATGTCCCCTTCAGGTTGGTGGAGCGTCGATCATCGACTTAGTTGACGACGGAGACCTGCGTGAGAAGGCGCCCTCTAGCCTCGCCAGCCAGCATGCAAATTGCATCCTCGTGCATGCAGCCTATAACTCAGCGCTCTCATCCATGGGAGCGCCGTCGTCAGCCTCGCGAGCCACGACAGGATAGCACATCGTGGTGCTGAGGCGGCCACAGTCGCAGTCACACTCGGAAGGAAGCGTGAGGGGTCAAGAACTCTAGAGAACCCCACAAGCCCCTCACCAGCCCTTCTCCGGCCTGTTGCGAACCTTCGCAACCGCCTGCTTCCACGCGTCGCTCGGAGGTGCAATGGGCTCGTTGGGTGCTGTCGCTGTTGGAGATGCGATAGCAGCTGCAGCGATCGCATCAGCCGTTGGCAACGCAGAGCAGAACTACGACGACTGGCGCCGCGAGCAGATAGCCGGTGTCCATGTCACCTAGCGGTCATGGGTAGTGGCGGTATGCTTTGGCTTGCTTGTCCGAATTCCTGCAAATGGCGCGACGAAGTTCGGCCCATTATGTGTCAAAAGCAGTCCAATTAGTTTGCGTTCTCAGATTGAATGTCCGCAATTTCTGGCGCGATTGACGGCCCGGCCTGGTTCGCTCTTCCATTCCCCCCGGATGGATTTAGAGCGACCAAGAAATTGCGTTCCTCGACCGCTCTTAATGCATTCACCTCTGCACGAAGGGTGTCTAATCGCGCTTCAACGCGACCAAACCCCCTCCAACACCCCCTCCAAAAAAGCAGTCCCGCGGCAAAGCTCCCAAACGCAAAGGCCGCAATCAACCCAGCGACCAAGGTCGCGTTTTCGCTCAGGAAGTTGACGAGTTCGTCCGGTGACATGAGCGTGCCTCTATTGATGAATGTGCTGACAGCAACATCTTAACTCGCAAGCACGTTTAGGCTGTCGCGACGGCCAAAAAGTGACAATTAACGTTAAATTTGCGCAAGCTCGTGACCGATTTGGTCGCGCAACGCGCATCCCATTGGTTCCCACGCGGCTGTCACTAACTAAGCTGGATGTGGTGCGACAGGGCGATCAAGCTTGGATCGGCCGAAGCCTCGCAACATCTGGCACGATTGGCGACCGCGCCGCATTGAAAGAGGAACGATCCGCATTGAGATTGTTTTCAGCCGTGAAGACCGAGAGCAACAAATGATCAGGACTCACCGCCTGCAACTGAATTAAACGCGGACGAACAAGCTTAACCGGGACCTGTCTCTAGATGATCGGGGCCCGTCTCTAGCTCGATTTCGGACGGATCGACAATCGTGATCTCCCAACAGACCCTGACCGGGCTGGGATTGAACCTGCGTACCGCACGCACCAGGCCGGTTAGTCGAGTCCAACCACCAGTCGTTTCATAATTAACAGTGATTTTGCTCTCGGCGCTTAGCGCGCGTTTGCACCGCAAGGCAAGCGTCCGATCGAGAGTTTGGAACGTCGTCATGACTGTCACAAGAGTTCGCGCGTGAATGTTACATTATCGAAATCTTGTGCGGTTGCAAGTTAGGGACTTCCAAAACATGTCATCAGCTTGTCTGCGATCCCGGACGCCGGCTCGGCTCAGGAAACTCCATTCGCAAATCGATGGAGGGCAAAACGTGACTTCTGATCCCGTCTGATCCCGTCGGCCGAGTCGCACTTGTCCAGAAATATTGTGGCCGCGCCGAACGGTACCACTATAGGTAGTCGCTGTGCTCAATGCGGCGTCGGGCAAGCCGCGAAAGCGGGTGGCCCTTGCCCTAAGTGCGGCACCCAATTGCGTTCCATTTTATGCGTACGATGTTTCCGAACGGGTAAATCCGGCAAGCGTGAATGCAGGACCTGCAGTGGCACCGGGACAACAATAGGGTGCCCAAATTTTCGCTCTCACAGCAACTTGACGCTATCTGATTACGCGGCGAGGTCAATTGGCTGATCGATTGGCTTGGCGGTGAGCGTTTGCCAGCCATCAACTTTGCGCATGTTGATCTGGCCGGAGGCGAGCAGCGCCCAGAAGAGCATCGCTGCAGTGTCGGCCGATGGCAGCACAGTCTGCGTCTTGATCCGTCGCTTGAACTCCTCGTGCAGCCGCTCGATGGCGTTGGTGGTGCGAACGCTGCGCCACTGACTTGGCGGCAGACGCGTGAACGTGAAGAGCCGGTCGCCGGCCTCCTGCAGGCTGTCGGCGACGGCGCGATGCTTGAGCCGCCATTTGCGGATGAAGGCCTTGCGGCGCGTCTCGATTTCCTCGCGCGTCGCCGCGTAGATCATGTCGTTGTAGTCGGCGGTGATCTGCTCGTGCAGGCGCTCGGGCGCATGCGCCAGCAGGTTGCGGTGCTTGTGGACCGTGCAGCGCTGGACCGGCACGCCGTCCCACACGGTGGCGATTGCGGCCTCAAGGCCGGGCGCGCCATCGACGATGAGGAACTCGGGCCGCCGCAGGCCACGCTGGATGAGATCGTCGAGCACCGCCCGCCAGGCTTCGGTACTCTCGCCGCCCATGCTCTTGATCGCGAGCAGCACTTTCTGGCCGTCCGCGCGCACGGCGATGACGACGAGCAGCGAGATCGCGGTAGCTTTTCGGTCGAGCCGCACGCGCACCACGGTGCCGTCGAGAATCAGCCGCACGATCGGTTCCTCCGCCAGCGAGCGAGCATTCCAGGCGTCCCAGTCGCTCTTCACCTTGCGCCAGACGCGGCTAACCGTGTCCTTGCCGACCGTGCCGGCGAACAGGGCACCGAGCGCGCGGCGCACGCGGCGCGTGTTGGTGCCGGCGAGATAGCAGCCGGCGATCAGCGCGTCGGCAGCGAGCGTGCGCCGCTGATAGGCTCGCAGCGTGCGGCTCTTCCACTCGGTGGTCTTGCCGTCGGGAGTGTTCAGCCGCGCGCGCGGCACCTCGACCGTCACCTTCCCGAACGTCCCCAGCAGCGAGCGCGACCGATGGCCGTGGCGGTGACCGGTGACGCTCGGTGCCTCCTCCGAACCGTCACTCGACGGCGCGGCGCGGCGGGCATAGCGCGAGCGGGCGAGCACCTCGTCGAGCTCGGCTTCGAGCATGGCTTGCAGGAATTCACGAACTCGATCCCGAAGGCCAGCTTCGATCGGGTCGAACCAGTTGTCGAAAAGCCGCCCCGTCGTCTCGATTTCCGACTGCCGCAGGCAAGGCCTCGTGCTATGGCTTGTCATGGCGTGATCTCCGCCGGCGCTTCAACGCCGGAATCGCTTGTTGGACCAAGCTGGAGATTACGCCGCCTTCATTTTCCAACCACTCCCGCTACGGCACCTTGCGGTAGGCGAAACCCTGAGACCGCCCACGCTGCGATTGGTGGCAGGCCGACAGCCCCCTCTGCAGAGCGGTGGCGAATTGCAATTCTCGCGCTTCCGATGGCTGCGATAGACGTCCGCGCCCAGGGGCCAGTTAAAGACGCAGATGAAAAGATGCGGCAAGCGGCCGAGCGAGCGCGGAAACTCTGCTATCTACGGCCGAAATGCGCGCTCAGACAGTGGAGATGCGAGCAAGTAAAGCGGAGCAGACGGTTCATTCGCATCGAAGATGCGATCCGCACGCAGCTTGAGTATAGGTCAGCACCGCGCCGATACCGATCGGTAAGCGCCGCTCGGACTCGACCACGAGTTGAGCCCGACCGAATGATGGAGTCGGATGACAGACGGCGGAACCGAACGCTCCGGAGCGAACGAACCGCTAGGCTATCAGGGCTAGATCCCCATTGCGCAGGGCTTGGATTTGCAACACGAGCTCTACCGCCTTGTGCCGCAGTTCCGCATTCTCAGCTTCGAGCCGCTTCAACAATTTCCGCTTGCGGTGGCTTGGCTCGTTGAATCTTGCATTCGACCACACCCGAAGATTTGGTGCTTTTGGCTTTGCCCCGCCGGGCACGAGCGACGTCTTTTTTGCTGGGATGGCCAGAAAGAAAAGGCACTCAAGAGAAGAAATCGCAGCCAAGCTCGTCCAGGCGAAGGAGTTGTCAGCACGAGGACAGCTGCAGAGCGAAATCGCGCGCACGCTGGGGGTCAGTGTCATGACCTTGCACCGGTGGCGCAACATACCAGCCAAACATCATTCCGCAGCGATCGTTACGGAAGGCGCGAGCGAGGCCTATCAGGTTCACGATCAAGACAAACGCATCGGTGAACTCCAAATCGAAAATTCACGGTTGCGGCGACTGGTGACCGATTTGCTTCTCGAGAAGATGAAGCTTGAAGAGGCTTCTCAGGGTCCCAAATCCCCAACGAGACGGGCGTCCCGATAGCCGAAGTAATTGAACCTCTCAATCCGGCGATGACACGCACACTAGAGATTTCCTAGGCACAAGCCGCTTGGGTGAGGCAACGGCCGATCTCTGCTGGTAGCCCGTGAAGGTCGCTCCGGCTCTCCATTTTTTCTTTTTCCGCGATGCGGATGAAAGCGAAGCGGCGCTTGGCTTGGATTGCCGCGGCGGATGCGCGCCCGTAGCAACGCCCGCCCCACAAAAGATAACCCCGGCTTTGAGCCAGGGTTATCCCGCCAAGATGGCTCGTCGTCGGGGGGACGGGGGGCGCCATCTGGCTACCGCTGGTTGGATACCCCGCCGCTCCGCAGGCGTACATAGCGCCAAGGCCAATTGTGTCTCTTAACGTTAAGCGCACCGCCCGAGCGGCGAGACCAGATTGGTTCCGCTGCATCCGGCCGCGGAGGAACGACCGCAAACAAGCTTCTGGCCCGAGACATAGGTGACAGAACGTACCGGACACATGGGTTACACTTTCCGCCTTTGTTCGGCGGGAGGTGTTGATGCCGTGGAAAGCGAGTTCGGTGATGGAAGAACGCCTGCGCTTTGTCGCCCGCCTGCTGGATGGGGAGGCCATGACGGACGTGTGCCGGGAGTTCGGCATCTCCCGCAAGACCGGCTACAAGATTTTCGATCGCTACAAGGAGCACGGGCTGGAAGGCCTTGAGCGATCGCTCGCGGCGGCCGGTGCGCTATGCCAACCAGCTGCCGCAGCAGATCGAGAGCCTGATCGTCCGGCTCAAGGCCGAGAAGCCGCACTGGGGTGCGCGCAAGATCCGCGAGCTCCTGGTCCGGCGGCTCGACGGCGACGTCAGGGTTCCGGCCAAAAGCACCATCCATGCGGTTCTCGACCGCCACGGCCTGGTCAAGCGCGGCGGCGGGCCGCGCCACCGCGCGCGCGGCACGCCGCTGTCCGAAGGCGCTGCGCCCAATGAGCTGTGGTGCGCCGACTTCAAGGGCGAGTTCAAGCTCGGCAATGGGCGCTACTGCTATCCGCTGACCGTCACCGACCATGCCTCGCGCTTCCTGCTGCTGTGCGAAGCGCTCGAATTCGACGCGCGAAGACCTCGCCTGCACGGCCTTCGAGCGGCTGTTCCGCGAGCGCGGCCTGCCGCTCGCCATCCGCTCCGACAATGGCGTGCCCTTCGCCAGTCCCAATGCCTTGTTCAACCTCTCCAAGCTCTCGGTCTGGTGGCTCCGGCTCGGCATCGCGATCGAGCGCATCAAGCCCGGCCATCCGCAGCAGAACGGCCGCCATGAGCGCATGCACCTCACCCTCAAGAAGGAAGCAACCCGGCCGCCGGGCTTGAACAGCCTGCAGCAGCAGGACCGCTTCGATGCCTTCGTTGCACGAGTTCAATGCCGAACGGCCGCACGAGGCGCTCGACATGAAGTGTCCTGCCGAGCTCTACGTCGCCTCACCGCGCCGTTATGACGGCCTGCCGGAGCTGACCTATCCGTTCCACGACCGCGACGTTCTCGTCACCGCCTGCGGCCGGCTCTGCCTGCATCGCAAGAGGATCAACATCTCGACCGTGCTGGCCGGCCAAAGGCTCGGCATCAAGGAAGTCGACGAGGGCATTTGGCTCGTCAGCTTCATGCACTATGATCTCGGATACTTCGACCTGGAGCAGAAAACCTTGCAACCCCTCGACAACCCGTTCGGCCCGAGGTTGTCACCCATGTCTTAGGTACGTTCTGTTACCTATGTGTCCGGGCCGGACATACGAAGCGCTGGCGGAGAGAGTGGGATTCGAACCCACGATACGGTTTCCCGTATACACGCTTTCCAAGCGTGCGCCTTAAGCCACTCGGCCATCTCTCCGGGAGCGCGGTGAGGACCGGGCAATATATCACCCACGGCCCTATGACAACCCGGCGATTTGGCCCGGAATCTCGGCCGAAATCACCGCTTGGATTCGCGCGGACATGAGCTCTAGTTGACCCGGCGCACCTCGCCCGCCTCGCTCACGTCATAGCCCGCGAGCTCGGCGGCGCGCTCGCGGAAGGCGGCGGTGCGAATGAAGCCGGAACAGCGCCTGCGGGCCCGGCAGGAAATAGTCGCGCTGGCGCAGCACGAGGTCGAACCGCTCCCACGCGAGCGGCACGAAGTCGAGCCCCGCCGCCTGCGCGACCGCGCGCGTCGCGACGCCGCAATCGGCGCGGCCGGCGCGCACCGCCTGGGCGATATCGCTGCCGGTCGGACAGACCGGCTTGACCAAAGCAAGCGCATCGAGCGCGAGCCCGGCCCGGGCGGCGAGCGCGAGCAACAGAAGCTGTGCGCCCGCACCCGGCGGCCGCAGCGCCAGCCGCGCACGCGCGGCGCCGACACCGGCGATGTCGCCGAGCCGCAATGGATTGCCCGCGCGCCACCACCAGCCCCTGCTCGCGCCGCGCAAAAGCGAGCACGACTGCGTCGTGCAGCCCCGCTGCATTCGCCACCGCGTCGAGATTGGCTTCCTCGTCGTCGCCGTCGAGCCGGTGCAGATGGATCGCGGCCGCCGTCACCTCGCCGCGCGCGAGCCGCCGCAACCCGGCTTCGCTCCCCTCGGGCAGATTGGCTAGTCCGCAGTTGCTTTCGCGTAGGGCCCATTCCAGCAGCGGATCATGGCTGCCGCCGACGATCGGCGGCGCCGGCGCCGCGCGCCAGCAGCGCGGGCGCAATGAGCCCCGCCGAAAGCCAGCGGTCGAGCGCGGCCTTCGGAAACAGCCATCTGCCCGTGACCTTGGTGCAGGGCACGGCGCCGTTCGCCACCAGCTCGTAAAGCTTGCGCTCGGAGAGCCGCAGATAGGTGGCCGCCTCGTCCGTGGTCAGCAAGTCCGGCATATGAACATAGCCTGCACCGTCATGAATCTGCTACCAAAATTGACCGTTTTTCCCCGAAATGCAACACCCTGCAGTAGCGAGGCACGGCCCATGCCGGACAACGTTTCGGCCCTTCAACTGGTGCTCACGGGCGATCCGGCGCTCATCGCGATCGTGCGCCTGTCGCTGATCGTAAGCCTGTCGGCGGTCGTCCTCGGCGCCCTCGTCGGCGTGCCGTTCGGCGCCGCCATCGCGCTGACGCGCTTCCGCGGCCGCGAGGCCGTGATCGTCATCCTCAACGCGCTGATGGGCCTGCCGCCGGTGGTCGTCGGGCTCGTCGTCTATCTCCTGCTGTCGCGCTCGGGACCGCTCGGATCGTGGGGCATCCTGTTCACGCCGCAGGCGATGATCATCGCCCAGACCGTGCTGATCGCCCCGATCATCGCGGCGCTGACACGACAGACCATCGAGGACCTCTGGACCGAATATCGCGACGAGCTCGCCGCCATGGACGTCGGGCCGCTCGGGCGCATCGCCACGCTGATCTGGGACGGACGCTTCAGCCTCGTCACCGCGCTGCTCGCCGGCTTCGGCCGCGCCGCCGCCGAGGTCGGCGCCGTCATCATCGTCGGCGGCAATATCGACGGCTTCACCCGCACGATGACCACGGCGATCGCGCTCGAGACCTCGAAGGGCGACCTGCCGCTCGCCATCGGGCTCGGCATGGTGCTGATCGCGATCGTGGTCGTGGTCAATGCCGGCGCCTGGGGCCTGCGCCGCGCCGGCGAACGATGGGCGGGATGACCATGCGCGCGCCCACATCCGACCTGCCGATTGTGCTCGACGACGTGTCCTTCGCGATCCGGGACGTGACCATCCTCGACCGGCTTTCGCTCGCGCTCGCGCCCGGAGCGCCCACGGTGCTGATCGGGCCGAACGGCGCCGGCAAGACCACGCTGCTGCGGCTCGCCATGGGCCTGATCGCGCCCACGCGCGGACGCGTCACCTGGGGCGGGCGCGAGCACGCAGCGCCCGCGCACCGCGCCATCGTGTTCCAGCGGCCGGTGATGCTCCGGCGCAGCGCCGCCGCCAATATCCGCTACGCGCTCGCCAAGGCAGGCATAGCGCGTTCCGAGCGTGACAAGCGCGTCGACGAGCTCTGCGCGCTGGTCGGGCTCAACGGGCTGGGCGACCGTCCCGCGCGAAAACTCTCCGGCGGCGAGCAGCAGCGGCTGGCGCTGGCGCGCGCGCTCGCCAAGGAGCCGCACGTGCTCTTTCTCGACGAGCCGACCGCGAGCCTCGACCCGGCCGCGACCAAGGCGATCGAGGACGTCGTCCGCGCCGTCGCCGCGCGCGGCATCAAGGTGGTGATGTCGACCCACGATCTCGGCGAAGCCCGGCGGCTCGCCGGCGAGATCGTGCTGATGCACCGCGGCCGCGTGATCGAGAGCGGCGCGGCCGAGGAATTCTTCGGAGCACCGAAAACCGAGGAGGCGCGCCGCTTCGTCGACGGCGAGCTCTTGATCTGATCGCGCCTGAAGCAGGAGGAAAAAATGATGCTCACCCGCCGCACGTTTGTTGTTCTCGCCGCCACGGCTGCCGTGCTCGGTGGCGCGAGCGCGCATGCGCAGGACAAATCGATCGTGGTCGCGTCGACCACCTCGACGCAGGATTCCGGCCTGTTCGGCCACATCCTGCCGCTGTTCAAGGCCAAGACCGGCATCGACGTGAAGGTGATCTCGCAGGGCACCGGGCAGGCGCTCGACACCGGCCGCCGCGGCGACGCCGACGTCGTCTTCGTCCACGCCAGGCCGCAGGAGGAGAAGTTCGTCGCCGACGGCTTCGGCGTGAAGCGCAATCCCGTGATGTACAACGACTTCATCCTGGTCGGCCCGAAGAGCGACCCCGCCGGCGTCAAGGGCAAGGACATCGTCGCCGGCTTGAAGGCGATCAAGGCCAAGGAGGCGCCGTTCATCTCGCGCGGCGACAAGTCGGGCACCCATGCCGCCGAGCTCGCGCTCTGGAAGCTCGCCGGCATCGACGTAGCGGGTGCGGACAAAGGTCCCTGGTACAAGGAAATCGGCCAGGGCATGGGCGCCGCGCTCAACACCGCGTCGGCGTCGAACGCCTATGTGCTCGCCGATCGCGGCACCTGGCTGTCGTTCAAGAACCGGGGCGACCTCGCCATCGTGGTCGAAGGCGACAACAAGCTGTTCAACCAGTACGGCGTCATTCTGGTGAATCCGGGCAAGCACGCGCATGTGAAAAAGGACCTTGGCCAGGCCTTCATCGACTGGCTGGTCTCGCCCGAGGGGCAGAAGGCGATCGCCGACTACAAGATCAACGGCGAGCAGCTCTTCTTCCCCAACGCCACCGTGCCGGGGGCATGATGGTTGCGCGCATCGCTTGCATTCTATTGGCGGCAACCATGACCGTCCCCGCGAGCGCAGCCGAGCCGGTGCTGCTCTATGCCGCCGGCAGCCTGCGCAGCGCGCTGAACGAGGTGGCGGCCGCGTTCGAGCGCGCGTTCGGCCAGAAGGTGCAGGCGAAATTCGGCGCCTCCGGCACGCTCAAGGACGAAATCGCCGGCGGCGCACGCGCCGAGGTGTTCGCGTCGGCGAACATGGAGCACCCGCAGGCATTGGCGACAGCGGGCAAGGCCGGCCCGCCGGTGCTGTTCGCGCGCAACCGGCTGTGCGCGCTGGTGCGGCCGGGGCTCGCGGTCGACTCCGCCGACGCTGCTCGATCGCATGCTCGCCGCCGACGTGAAGCTCGGCACCTCGACGCCGCGCGCCGACCCCTCCGGCGACTACGCCTGGGAGGTTTTCCGCAAGGCCGACAAGCTCAAGCCCGGCGCCTTCGCGGCGCTGGAGAAGAAGGCGCTGCAACTGGTCGGCGGTCCGAACAGCCCAACGGCGCCGCCGGGAAGGGCGCTCTATGGAATCCTGGTGGCCGAGGGCAAGGCCGACCTCTTCCTCACCTACTGCACCAATGCGCGCGAGGCGCAGGCGCAGAACGCCGGACAAGCAGATCGTGGCGCTGCCGCCGGAGCTGGCGGTCGGCGCCGACTATGGCCTCACCGTGATCGCCGGCGCGCCGCCGCCGGCCTATCAGTTCGCGCTGTTCATTCTCTCGGTGGAGGGCCAGCGCATTCTCGCCAGGCACGGCTTCGCCGCGCCGGCGTTACCGCAATGACGAGACGTGCTAGGCTGACGGCGACATGTACATCGATCGCCGCACGCTGATCGCGGGACTCTCCGCCACGTTGCTCGCGCCGCGCCGCGCGCGCGCCGCGGCGGTGACCGACGGCGCTGGCCGCGCGGTGCCGGTGCCGGCGAAAGTGGAGCGCGTGTTTCCCGCCGGACCGCCGGCGGCGATCTTCCTCTACACGCTGGCGCCGGAGCTGCTGCTCGGCTGGCCGCGCGCCAATCGGGTGGAGGAGCGCGAGTTCCTGCTGCCCGACGTCGGCAGCCGTCCGGAGGTCGGTCGCATCACCGGACGCGGCAACACCGCCAATCTCGAGGTGGTGCTGGCGCTCAAGCCCGACCTCATTCTCGATGTCGGCAGCACGAGCCCCACCTATGTCTCGCTTGCCGACCGCGTGCAGCAGCAGACCGGCATCCCCTATGCGCTGCTCGACGGCCGCTTCGACGGCATCGCGCTCGCCTATCGCACGCTCGGCGCGCTGATCGGACGGCCCGCGCAGGGCGAGGACTTCGCGCGCGCCGCCGAGACCATGATCGGCACGGTCACGCAGCGAATCGGCGGCATCCCGCGAGAGCAACGCCCGCGCGTCTACTACGCGCGCGGCCCGCGCGGGCTGGAGACCGGGCTCGGCGGCTCGATCAACGTGGAGACGATCGAGCTGCTGGCGCAGAACGTCGCCGGCGGAACGCGCGGCGGCCTCGCCACCGTATCGATCGAGCAGGTGCTGCTGTGGAACCCCGACGTCATCATCACCATCGACCAGGAGTTCGCCGCCAATGTCCGCAACGACCCGGCCTGGGCGCCGGTCAAGGCGGTGCGTGACGGCCGCGTGCATCTCTCGCCGAAAGTGCCGTTCGGCTGGGTCGATTTTCCGCCCTGCGTGAACCGGCTGATCGGCCTCACCTGGCTGGCGAAGCTTCTCTATCCGAACCTGTTCCCGGAGGACCTGCGCGCGCTCACCCGCGATTTCTACGCGCGCTTCTACCACGTGACGCCGAACGACGCGCAGATCGACCGGGTGCTGGCGGGACGGGATTGATGACCCGCCCGTTCCTTCCCGGCCTGATCATCGCGATAGGCGTGCTCGTGCTGGGCCTGCTCGTCGCCTTCACCGTCGGGCGCTATCCCGTCACGCTCGCCGAGCTCGTCGATGTGATCTGGTCGCGCGCGACCGGCGGACAGACCACGGCGCCGGCGGCGGTCGAGAACGTCGTGCTGCTGGTGCGCGGGCCGCGCGTGGTCGCGGCGGTGCTGGTCGGCGCGGCGCTCGCGGTCGCCGGCACCGCGTTCCAGGGCCTGTTCCGCAATCCGCTGGTGTCGCCCGACATCCTCGGCGCCTCCTCCGGCGCCGCGCTCGGCGCCGTGGTCGGCATCTACTTCTCGCTCGGCGTCGTCGGCATCGAGAGCCTCGCCTTCCTCGGCGGGCTCGTCGCGGTCGCCGCGGTCTATGTCATCGGCTCGTTCCTGCAGTCGCGCGACCCGATCCTGGTGCTGGTGCTCACCGGCGTCGTGATCGGCGCGCTGCTCGGCGCCGGCGTCGGGCTCGTGAAATATCTCGCCGATCCCTACAACCAGCTCCCGGCCATGACCTTCTGGCTGCTGGGATCGCTCGCCGCCACGACCGTCGCCGACCTGCTGCCGCTGCTCGGTCCGGTGGCGCTCGGGACCACCGTGCTCCTGGCATTGCGCTGGCAGCTGAACGTGATGTCGCTGCCGGAGGACGAAGCGCGCGCGCTCGGCATCGCCACCGGCCCGCTGCGGATCGCGATCGTGGCCGCCGCGACCTTGGTGACCTCGGCGAGCGTCGCCACGTCCGGCATCATCGGCTGGGTCGGGCTGGTGGTGCCGCACCTCGCGCGCGCGCTGGTCGGCCCCGATTTTCCGAAGCTCATCCCGACCGCGGCGCTGCTCGGCGGCGGCTATCTGCTTTTCATCGACACGATCGCGCGCACCGCGGCGCCGGTCGAGATCCCGCTCGGCATTCTCACCGCCGTGATCGGCACGCCGTTCTTCATCTGGCTGCTCGCCGGCATGCAGAAGAACTGGTCATGAGTCTTTCGGGCCGCGACCTCACCATCGGCTACAGCGACCGCGTGGTCGGGCGCTCACTCGACGTGGCGCTGGAGCAGGGCGAGGTGCTGGCGCTGCTCGGGCCGAACGGCGGCGGCAAGACCACGCTGCTCAAGACGCTGCTCGGCATCCTGGCGCCGCAGGCGGGCGAGGTGGCGATCGGCGGCCGCTCGCTCGCCGCCATATCGATCCGCGAACGGGCCAGGCTGATCGCCTACGTGCCGCAGGTGCACAATCCGACCTTCGCCTTCACGGTCGAGAGCGTGGTGCTGATGGGCCGCACCGCCCACGGCAACCTGTTCAGCCGGCCGTCGGCGCGCGATCGTGCCGTCGCCGCGCGCACGCTCGAGCAGTTCGGCATCGCGAGTCTCGGCATCACGGCCCTACACCATGATCTCCGGCGGCGAGCGTCAGCTCGTGCTGCTCGCCCGCGCGCTCGCGCAGGAGCCGCAATTCGTGGTGCTCGACGAGCCGACCGCGAGCCTCGACTTCGGCAACCAGGGCAAGGTCATGCGCGAGATCCGCGCGCTCGCCAAAGCCGGCCATGGCGTGCTCTTCACCACCCACGATCCCAATCACGCGCTGCGCGCCGCCGACCGGGCCTATCTGCTGCGCGCGGGCGAGCGCATCGCGGAGGGCGCCGTCGGCACGGTGCTGACCCGCGAGCAGCTCGAGGACCTCTACAAGGCACCGGTAGAGAAGCTCACCGACGCCAGCTCGGGCCATGCGGCCTTCCTGCCGGGCTGAGGTCTCCTACGCCCTTGGCCGGGAGTGAATTTTAAGCACAGAGCCTATACATTACGGTCATGGCGAAAGACGGCTACCTCATCCGCCCCGACCCGCTCGATCCGCGGCTGACCGAGCGCGTCACCGGCGTCGACCAGACCGGGCAGACGATCGAGACCCGGGTGACGGTCGAGCGCGCGCTCACGATCTTCCTCAATTCGCAGGAGATCGTGACCGCCATGACGATCAACGACTATCCGGAATATCTCGCGCTCGGCTATCTGCTCAACCAGCACATGCTGCTGCCGGACGACGTCGTCACCGGCATCGACTACGACGAGGAGCTCGCGGTCGTCGTGGTGCGCACCAAGCGCAAGACCAATTACGAGAAGAAGCTGAAGAAGAAGGTGCAGACCTCGGGCTGCGCCCAGGGCACGGTGTTCGGCGACCTGATGGAGGCGCTGGAGAACGTCACGCTTGCCGAAAGCGGAGCTGCGCACGTCGTGGCTCTATGCGCTCACCCACGAGATCAACACCACGCCCTCGCTCTATCTCGAGGCCGGCGCCATCCACGGCTGCGTGCTCGCGCAGGAGGACAAGCCGCTCGTCTACATGGAGGATGTCGGCCGCCACAACGCGGTCGACAAGATCGCGGGCTATATGTTCAAGCATCACGTGCCCGCGCACGACAAGATTTTCTACACCACCGGACGCCTCACCTCCGAGATGGTGATCAAGACCGTGCGCATGGGCATTCCCGATCCTGGTGTCGCGCTCGGGCTTCACCGCCTGGGGCGTCGAGCTCGCGCGCAAGGCCAACCTCACGCTGGTCGGCCGCGCCCGCGGCAAGCGCTTCGTCGCGCTCGCCGGCGAGGAGCGCATCGTGTTCGACCAGGACCTCGCCTTCGTCGAGGAGGAGAGCGCCAAGCACCGGCGCAAGGCTGCGGTGCATGATGACTGATCGGCCGCTCGGCCTGGTGCTCGCCGGCGGGCTGGCGCGGCGCATGGGCGGCGGCGACAAGGCCCGCATCCGCATCGGCGGCAAGACCATCCTCGAGCGCGTGCTGGCGCGGCTTGAGCCGCAATGCTCGGCCGTCATCATCAACGCCAACGGCGATCCCGCGCGCTTCGCCGACACCGGCCTGCCGGTGGTCGCCGACGACGTGCCGGATTTCGCCGGTCCGCTCGCCGGCATCCTCGCCGGGCTCGACTGGGCGGCCGCGCACGCACCCGACATCGCCGACGTCGTGAGCGTGCCCGGCGATTGCCCGTTCCTGCCCGGCGATCTGGTCGCGCGGCTGTCGGCGGCGCGCCGGGCCGAAAGGGCGCCGCTCGCCTGCGCCCGCTCCGGCGAATGGCGCCACCCGGTCGTCGGGGCTGTGGCCGGTGGCGCTGCGCGACGACCTGCGCAAGGCGCTGGTCGAGGAGGACCTGCACAAGATCGAGACCTGGACCGCGCGCCACGGCGTCGCCATCGCCGATTGGCCCGACAAGCCGGTAGACCCGTTCTTCAACGTCAATACGCCGACGGATGCCGCCGAGGCCGAGCGCATTGCGGCGCAGCAATGCGAATAGCTTCTGGTGGTCGCATTTTCCGCGGAAAACCGGTTCCCACTTTTCCTGAAAATGCTCCATTGAACACTTGCTTGCCGCGTGACTGGCGAGCACTATCTTCATAGTGCGAGGCTATGAGGGAACAGCCATGAAAGCTTTCATCGTCGCCTGCATCGCCGCGGCCGTCCTTGCGGTCGGTGCCGTGGCCGTGCTCAACGGCATCCAGAAGCCGGTCGATGTCGCGTTTACGACCTCGGGCGTGCGGATCTGAACGTCTTTCAGCTGGCCAACGCCGCGTAGGAGAGAAATCCGACGGTCGAGCCCGGTTCGACCGTCGTTGCGTCTTCGGGGAGTTCCACCAGGCCGTCGGTCTCGGTGAGCGAGGTGATGACGCCGGCGCCCTCCTGCGCGTGCTTGACCGCCTCGATCGCGCCGTCGGCGGCGCGCACGAGCTTCACCCGCACATATTCGCGCCGGCCCGCCTTCTTGCGGTAGCCGAAGGCTGAGCGCACCGGCAGCGCCACGAGCGGCGCCGCGTCGGCGCCGGCGAGACGCAGGAGCAGCGGCCGCACCACGCGCGCGAAGGTGACATAGACCGCGGCCGGATTTCCGGGCAGGCCGACGAAGGCCGCACCCGCTGCCGCGATGCGCGCCGGGGATGACGCCCATCGCCACCGGCCGGCCGGGCTTGATGGCGACACGCCAGAACACCAGCCGCCCGACCCTCTCGACCGCGCTGCGCACGTGGTCGGCCTCGCCGGTCGAGACGCCGCCGGAGGTGAGCACGAGATCGTGGTTTTCGGCCGCGCCGGCGATCGCGCGCGCGAGCCGTTCGGGATCGTCCGGCAGGATGCCGAGATCGGTCGGTTCGCCACCGAGACGTTCGATCAGCCCCGCCAGCAGATAACGATTGGCGTCGAACAGCGCCGGCGCGGGCCGCGGCGTGCCGGGCTCGACGATCTCGTCGCCGGTCGAGAACACGGCGACGCGCACGCGGCGGAACACGTCCAGCGCGGTCAGCCCGACCGCGGCGGCCAGCGCAACATCCTGCGCAACAAGCCGCCGGCCCGCCGGCAGCACGACCGAACCCGCGCGCACGTCCTCGCCTGCGAGCCGGCGGTTGGCGCCGGGCTTGAGCCCCGGCGGCACGATCACCGTCTCGGCCGTCGGCGCGCACGTCCTCCTGCATGAACACGGTATCGGCGCCGGCCGGCATCGGCGCGCCGGTGAAGATGCGAACCGCCTCGCCGGGGCGCAGCGCATGCGCGGCGGCGCGGCCCGCGGTGACGCGCTCGGCGACGACGAGCCGGGTCTCGCCCTTGCCCGCGAGATCGGCGTGGCGCACGGCGTAGCCGTCGACCGCCGAATTGTCGAACGGCGGCAGGTCGATCGGCGCCACCACGTCGCGCGCCACCACGCGGCCGTTGGCCGCCTTGAGGGACACGGTCTCGATCTCGGCGACCGGCGCGACGCGCTCGCGGATGAGGCGCTCGACCTCGTCGACCGGCAGCAGCGGGCCGGAGAACGCGAAGCAGTCGTCGGTGAGCTGCGCCATCAGCGCGTTCCCGCATGCGCCGGCGCGGCATCGAGCGGCGCGGCATGCCGGATCAGCACGTCGGCGATGCGCTCGATATCGTCGAGATCGACCACGGGAATGCGCGCGGCCGGCAGCGGCTCGTCCGAGGCGATGGCCACGATCGCGGGATCGTCGGGATGCAGCAGCGGCTTGCCGAGCGCGGCGCGGTAGACTTCGAGCTTGGGATGCGGCTCGCGCTTGTAGCCTTCGATCAGCACCAGATCGACCGGGCTCAGCTTCTTCAGCAGCGCGCCGAGCGCAGGCTCGGCCTCGCCGCGCAGCTCGTGCACCAGCGCCCAGCGGTTGGCCGAGCCGACCAGCACCTCGGTGGCGCCGGCCATGCGATGGCTATGGGAATCCTTGCCCGGCTGGTCGATGTCGAACGCGTGATGGGCGTGCTTGATGGTGGACACCTTGAGCCCCCGCGCCACGAGGCGGGGGATCACCTTGGTGAGGAGCGTGGTCTTGCCCGAGCCGCTCCAGCCGGCGAGGCCGATGATGCGCATGCGCGCATTATATAGGAACCGGATCAAGCTCGCGCCGCGACGATCAGCCCAAAAGCACGGCGCCCGGCGAGGGTTCGCCGGGCGCCGCGATTTCACTGATCGCCGGCGCTACTCCGCCGGCTGCATCTTGCCGCCGGGCGGCGGGCCGGCCTGCTCCTTGGCCGCTTCCTGCTCGACCCACAGGCTGTGGTGCTCCTTCGCCCAATTGACGTCGACGGTGCCGTCCCACATCGCCTCGAAGGCGCCCTCCATGCCGATGGTGCCGATATAGATGTGGCCGAGCATGGCGGCGACGAACAGCACGGCGACGACGCCGTGGACGATCTGGGCCAATTGCATGCCGGCGATGTTGGTCCCGTAGAACGGGAACATCAGCAGATAGCCGCTCACCGCGACCGCTCCGCCGCCGAGCACCACGATCCAATAGATCATCTTCTGGCCGGCGTTGAAGCGGTCGGCCGGCGGATGCTTGTCACCGACGATGCCGCCGCCTTCCTTGAGCCATTCGACGTCGACCTTGTTCGGGATGTTCCAGGCGATCCACATCAGGAAGATCAGCACCACGCCGAGCGTGAACGGGAAGCTCAGGTAGTTGTGGGCGTACTTTGCCCATTGCGACCACTCGGTGAACGCCTCGGGCCCGATCAACGGCAGCAGCAGCGGCCTGCCGAACGTGATGTTGAGGCCGGAGAGGGCGAGGATGATGAAGCAGGTCGCCGTCATCCAATGCACCAGGCGCTCGAAGGCGGAGAAGCGCACCAGCACGCGCCCGGACCGTCCCGCCGCGAGCCGCACCATGCCGCGCGTCAGGTAGAACACGACCAGCAGCGCCAGCATGCCGAGGATCGCGATGGCGCCGATCCAGCGCAGCGTCACCTGGTGGAAGTGGCGCCAGTCGCGGCCGGCCGGCTGCTCGATCGTGCAGGCCTTCTGGTCGGGCAGCGTGCAGCGGCCGGAAATCCGGTTGAGCTCGTTGAGCAGCTGACCTTCCTTGACCGCGCTCGCGGTCGGATTGACCACGGTCGACTGTTGGGCGCGACGGGCGCCGCGCAGGCGAAGATGAATGCGAGCGCCATCGCGCCGACGACGAAACGGATGCGCGTCAAGAGCGTCGCCATGTAGTTCCTCCTTTAGCTACTTCGCCCCAGCTGGTCGTTGATGTCATCATTGACCGATCCCGGATCGAGCCGGGATCGGCATTCCGCATGGCGCGCGCCACAGCCTGACAGGTCGCTACGACGCGATGGTCTCGCGATAGGCCGTCTTCCAGCCCCAGGCGCCGGAGCCGTAGCCGCGCTTGACCACGCGCTCCTTGTAGATCTGCGCGATGATCTCGCCGTCGCCCGCGAGCAACGACTTGGTCGAGCACATCTCCGCGCAGAGCGGCAGCTTGCCTTCGGCCAGACGGTTGGCGCCGTACTTCACGAACTCCACCTGGGAGCCGTCGGCCTCCGGTCCGCCCGCGCAATACGTGCACTTGTCCATCTTGCCGCGCGAGCCGAAGTTGCCGACCTTGGGATATTGCGGCGCGCCGAACGGGCAGGCGTAGAAGCAATAGCCGCAGCCGATGCAGAGGTCCTTCGAGTGCAGCACCACGCCGTCGGCGGTGGTGTAGAAGCAGTTCATCGGACATACCGCCGCGCAGGGCGCGTCGGTGCAGTGCATGCAGGCCATGGAGACCGAGCGCTCGCCCGGCTTGCCGTCGTTGATGGTGACGACGCGCCGGCGGTTGATGCCCCACGGCACCTCGTTCTCGTTCTTGCAGGCGGTGACGCAGGCGTTGCACTCGATGCAACGGTCGGCGTCGCAGAGAAATTTCATCCGAGCCATTGTCGAGCCTCCCTTACGCTGCCCTGATCTGGCACAGCGTGGCTTTGGGTTCTTGCATGCCGGTGACGGGATCGTAGCCGTAGGTCGTGATCGTGTTCACGCTCTCGCCGAGCACGATCGGATCGGCGCCCTGCGGATACTTTCCGCGCTGGTCGACGTTCTGGAACCAGCCGGCGAAGTGGAACGGCATCCAGGCGACGCCCTTGCCGACGCGCTCGGTGACCAGCGCCTTCATGCGCGTCACCTTGCCGCTTTCCATCTCAGGCCCCCAGACAAGAACCCAGGCGCCGTCCTTGATGCCGCGCTCGGCCGCGTCCGCCGGATTGATCTCGACGAACATGTCCTGCTGCAACTCGGCGAGCCACTTGTTGGAGCGCGTCTCCTCGCCGCCGCCCTCGTACTCCACCAGACGACCGGAGGTCAGCATGATGGGGAAGCTCTTGGCGATGCCCTTCTCCACCGCGGCCTTCTGCACGGCGAAGCCGGCGTTCGGCACCCGGAACTGCACCGCGTCCGGCACGGGTCGGATACTTCGCCACCAACTCCGGCCGCGGCGTGTAGATCGGCTCGCGGTGCACCGGGATCGGATCGGGCAGGTTCCACGCATTCGCGCGCGCCTTGCCGTTGCCGTAGTGGATGCAGCCGTGCTTCATCGCCACGCGCTGGATGCCGCCGGAGAGATCGGTCGCCCACGACACGCCGTCGGGATTGTTGCCGCCGATGCGCTGGATGACCTCCTTCTCGGCCTCGATGAGATCACTGTCCCACCCGAGCTTCTTGAGCACCCCGAAGGTGAACTCGGGGTAGCCGTCCTTGATCTCCGAGCCGTGCGAGTACGAGCCCTCGGCCAGCAGATTGTCCTTGCGCGACGTGCCGTCGGCCAGCTTGACCTCGCGCTCCACGCCGAAGCGTGCACGGAACGTGCCGCCGCCGTCCATCACGTGCAGGTTGGTGTTGTAGAGCGTGTGGGTGCCGGGATGCTTGAGCTCCGGCGTGCCCCAGCACGGCCATGGCAGGCCGTAGTAGTCGCCCTTGGCCGGGCCGTCCTTCGCCCGCAAGGTGACGAGCTCGAAGTCCTTCTGGTTGGCCATGTGGATCTTGAGACGCTCCGGCGACTGGCCGCAGTATCCGGTGGACCATCCGCCACGGTTGATCTCGCGCAGGATGTCCTCGGCCGAGACCGCCCCGCTCTCGACCTTGATGTTCTTGAACATGCGGTCGGCGAAGCCGAGCTTCTTCGCCAGCATGTACATGACGTCGTAGTCGTTCTTCGACTCGAAGATCGGCTTGACGATCTGCTCGCCCCACTGGATCGAGCGGTTCGAGGCCGTGCGCGAGCCGTCGCATTCGAACTGCGTGCAGATCGGCAGCAGATAGGTGTCGTTCTTGCGCTCGCTGAGCGCGGCCCAGGTCGTGGGATGCGGGTCGCCGACGACGAGCAGGTCGAGCTTCTCGATTCCCTTGGCTGCTTCCGGCATGCGGGTCACGGTGTTGCCGCCGTGCCCGAACACCATCATGGCCTTGAGGTTGTCCTTCTGCTTCACCTGGTCCTTCGGCAGCATGGCCGCGTCGAACCAGCGCGTCGAAGGAATGCCGGGCGCCTCCATGATCTGCTTGGAGTCGAAGCGCGCTTGCATCCAGTCGTAGTCGACCTCCCAAACCCGGCACCAGTGCTTCCACGCGCCTTCGACCAGGCCGTAGTAGAGCGGCAGGGTCACGATATCGAGGCCGAGATCGGTGGCGCCCTGCACATTGCAGTGGCCGCGGAAGATGTTGGCGCCGTTGCCGAACCCGCCGACATTGCCGGTGGCCAACAGCAGGATGCAGCTGGCGCGCACGTTGGCGGTGCCGACCGTGTGCTGGGTCTGGCCCATCGCCCAGATCAGGCAGGCGGGCTTCTCCTTCGCGAACTTCTCGGCGACGCGCTTGAGCTGCGCCTCGGGCAGGCCGGTGACGCGCTCGACCTCGTCGGGCGGCCACTTCTCGACTTCCTTGCGGACGTCGTCCATGCCGTAGACGCGCTGCTTGATGAACTCCTTGTCCTCCCAGCCATTCTTGAAGATGTGCCAGAGCATCCCGTAGATAGTCGGGATGTGGTGCCCGGGCGCACGCGGACGTATTCCGTGGCGTGCGCGGCGGTACGCGTACAGCCGCGGGTCGATGACGATGAAGTTCGCCCGGTTGAGCTCCTTGCCTTCGATCAGGTGCTGCAACGAAACCGGGTGCGCCTCGGCCGGATTGCCGCCCATGATCATCAGCGTCTTGGAGTTGCGGATGTCGTTGTAGCTGTTGGTCATCGCGCCGTAGCCCCAGGTATTGGCCACGCCCGCGACCGTCGTCGAATGGCAGATGCGCGCCTGGTGGTCGACGTTGTTGGTGCCCCAGAACGCTGCGAACTTGCGGTAGAGATAGGCGCCCTCGTTGGAGAACTTGGCCGAGCCGAGCCAGTAGACCGAATCCGGTCCCGACTTCGCACGGATCGCGATGAGCTTGTCGCCGATCTCGTTGATGGCCGTCTCCCAAGACACCTTGGTCCACTGGCCGTTGACAAGCTTCATCGGGTATTTCAGGCGGCGGTCGCCGTGCACCAGCTCGCGCACTGCCGCGCCCTTGGCGCAGTGCGAGCCGCGGTTGATCGGGGAATCCCAGCCCGGCTCCTGGCCGATCCACACGCCATTTGCCACCTCGGCGACCACGGTGCAGCCGACCGAGCAGTGCGTGCAGATGTTCTTGCGGATGGTGACCGCGACGCCGGGCGCCGCTGGCGGACCGGCTTCGGCCTTGCGCACGCTGCCGAGCGGCAGCGCGCCGAGCGTGGCGAGACCGCCGGCCACCAGGCCGGACCGGCGCAGGAAAGAGCGGCGGTCGAGACCGCCGTCGGATTGGCTTTGCAGCATACCCGCGAGGGGCGCGCGACGAGCCTGACGTTCCGTCCTCTTGATCAGCATGGGCGCCTCCTCAGCTCGGATACCGGTTGACCCGATAGAAGGTCTTCACGTGCTCGGTTTCCCTGTAACGAGACTTGCGCTTTTCGTCGTTCGTCTCGGTGTCGGCCTTCGCTTCGATCGCGAGCGGGCCGGCGGCTGCGGCCGCCACGCCGGCGCCCGCGCCGAGCGAGCGAAGGAATTCACGACGACCGAGCGTGGCCTTGCGTTCTTTTGTCATCGCCGTCACCTCCTGTGTTCCCCAATTTCCTTGTTGCTGTGTCGCTCACGACTTGGCTCTCGTGTTCACGACGGCAGCGCGAAAGCGTCAGTTTCGACCTCCACGAAAACACGGCCGAGCGTTCCTATCGGCCGGTAAAGGTCGGCGGCATCGGCCCGCTCCAGATCCGCGAAGAAGCGCCCGATCCAGGGCGCGAGATGCTGCTCGAACAGCTCGCGATCGGCGCCGGCGGGCGCCGGAAACCGGCGGCTGGCCAGACCCGACATGATCTCGCACAGGATCGCCGCGTGATCCTCGGGCTCCGCCTGGCCCGCCACCCGCTCGATTCCGAGCTCGACTCAAATCCGCGCGCAGGCGCGCCAGCGGACGCTCGTGCAGGAAGCCGCTGAGGTAGTACGAGCCGTATGGCAGCAGCTCGCCGCGGCCGAGACCGATGAAGAGATCGAAATATTCGCGCTCGACGCGCTCCGCGTTGCTGCGTTGCGCCGCATCAGCGATTGAGACATGCGCGAGCCCGAGCGGGCTCGTATCGCCGCGCAAGCCGGCGAGCCGCTCGAGCAATGCGGCGTCGGGGGCGCGCGCGAGCAGCACCGACAGCAGCGCGTATTCCTGCGCACGCGCGGCATCGACCTCGTCGATGTCGCCGGAGGTGCCTGGGTGTTCCGCGTAAAGATCGGGGCGCAGAATCGCGCGGCTCACGCCGGTCGCGGTTTCGACCGACAACACGCGTTCAGCAGGCACACGTGCCCAATTCGAGACCGATGGCTGCGAAATGCCTATTTTACGCGCAAGCGCGCCGACACCGCCGGCAGCGCGAATCGCCTCGTCGAGACCTACATCCCTCATCGGCGTCAGTACTTTTTGTAATTATTCGAATGTGAACGTACTGCCCACACCAAATGGTGGTCAATAGGATGAGGCTATGAGTCGCCTCATCACTTAGGCAAAGCGCGTCCGTGCGGACGTTTCGCAATCAATTGAACGTTATCGGGCTTTTCTGTTTCATATTGCGGCGCGGGATTATTTTCCTCGCGTTGCACCAAGTTGTGTAATTCAACGTCCAGTCTCAGTGATTTATCTTGCGACATCCCGGCATTGCTTGGAACCTGCTGGACGGGAGCTACGGAGGTTGTAGCGCCGGATTCGGTAGAGTTGTCCGCGGGTTCAACCGACGCTTGCTCGCCCGGCGGTTGGTCTGGCGGGGGGGCTGGCTGCCCGGGCGTTTCAGGGCCGAGGCTGCGGCCGACCATTTGCGCGATCTGGCGGCGCAGCTCATCGGTCATTTCCAGCGGTCCGAAACCCGCCATCGCCCCCGGCGTGTTGAAGTCCCAGTCGTAGTCGGCGAGCCCGACAAAATCCCGAATCTTGGGATCGGCGCTCCAAGCGCGACGAAGCGCCGCACGGGTCAACTCCGCCGGTACTCCGGGCGCGAGGAAGGCCCGGATGTCGCTCTCTGCGGTGATCGACTCGAGCGGCGGCAGTTTGGCGATGTCGAACGGAAGCTCGGGCGGCGGCGTGCGCTCGTCGGAGGCCTCGGACGTCGCCGGCGGCTTGCGCAATTCTAACGTTTTTTCGCCGGACGTTTTTTCGCCAAGCGTCTTTTCGTCGACACGCTCGGCCGCCTGCTTGCGGCGAGACCAGCGAGCGATGAAATTTTCCGGATCGCTCATTCGCGTTCCTTCTGCGCCGGCGCGCGATATGCCAATGCTTCCGGATCGGCACGGTCGCGCTTGCGCTTGTAGAACGGCCGCTCGACATGATGCTCGGCGAAGAAAGCATCGATCGTTGCACGCACGTCGTCCGGCATCGGCACGACATCGACGAGATCACCACCCGATTGGGTCCAGGCTTCGCCTTCGGCCGGATCGGCGGTGACCCCGAAAACCTCATAGGGCGGCTCGACCCCGGTCGGGCGCAGCGCGACCCAGAGCTTGGGCGCGCTGGTGGCCAGATTATCGCGGTAGTTCGCGGTCTCGGTGCGGTAGAGCTCGATCTCGGCCACGCCGGCATAGAAGGTCGCGCCCTCGCCATCCTCCGACAATAGGGTCCACGGCGCGGCGTCCGGCACGCCGGCCAGCACCGTGACCGGCGTCCAGGTGTAATCGATCCAGGCGCTGCGGGCCTTGCGCCGTTCGACCACGACGCCGACCGCGATCCGGGCATGCGCGGGAACGCTCACGACACCGCCTCGCGATGCGCGATCGGCAGCCCGGTCACGAGATTTTGCGGTTTCATGCGCAATGTCCGCTCCGGCGTCATCGCCAATATCAGATAGATGGGCTCGCCCCTGGCCTTGTCCAAGACAACGTCGGCGTCGCGGAAGGTCAGCCGGTAGAGGCCGATGATGCGCTCGCGCGCGGCCTGGTCGAGCTCTTCGCCGTTCCACAACGCATCGCCGATGCCCGTCGCCTCGGCGTCGAGGCCGACATACCAGGTGAGATCGACATCGGTCGCCTCCTTCAGCGGCTCGATTTCGACCTCGACCGCCAGCAGATGCGTGATCCACCGCTCGATCACCTCGGCCGAGCGCCTCGAGCCCGCGCCGTCCGGCGGTGAGATCGAGCGCCATGTCGAAGAGGTCGCTGCGCTGCCAATAGCTTTCGGCGTTGTCGTCGTTGAGCACGTCGATTTCGCCTGCGGCGGGCAAACCCAGCATCGCAACAAGCGGCGTGACCGGCTCGGCGTGCACGCCCGTGATCGTCTCCTCGTCGGCCGCGATCAACGAGCCGTCATGCACCGTCAGCCGTTGCGGGCGGAAGAACAGCTCGGCGGCGCGCAGCATGAAGACGTCGTCGCAGCCGTCGAGGACGTTGCGCAGGATGACGTGCACGAGCTGATTGATGAACAGCGGCGGCGTCCCGCCGACGCCCGCTGCGCACGAGATCGAGATAGGCCGCCTCCAGCGTCCTGTTGGCGACGAGCCGGTCGCGGAACGCGATCATCAGGCCCCAGTTTTCGCGTGCGTCCGCATCGTCGATGGCAGCGAGCTCCGACGCCGCGACCGGACGGCGCGGATCGGTCAGCAAGCGCAGCATGCAGGCTGCGCTCGGCGAGGCAGGCATCCGGCGGGGGGCGAGCTCCGGCCGCGCCAGATAGGCCTTGAGGAATTCGTCCGTGACGAGGAGCCCGCCGCCCTCGTCGCGGTCGAGAAGATGATGCCCGCAGGAGAGCCAGAAATCCGTCATGCGATCCGCTACAGTGCAGCTTTACTGCTTGTGGGTTTCATCATGTCCGCGATGCCAATTGCACGTCAATTGCGGGTAACGGCCATCCTGGCCATCGCCCTCGCCTTTGGATGGTGCACGCCGGTGCCGGCCCAGCCCTATCCCAGCAAACCCATCCACATCGTGGTGCCATTCGCGGCGGGCGGCATCACCGACGTGATCGGCCGGGCGCTCGGCCAACGGCTGGCGGAAGCCTGGGGCCAGCAGGTCGTGATCGAGAACCGGCCGGGCGGCGGCACCGGCCAGGTCGGCACCGACTATGTCGCGAAATCGGCGCCCGACGGTTCCACCCTGCTGGTGACCGCGGACGCGACCTTCGTCACCGCGCCGCACACCTACGGCAAATTGCCGTACGACGCGATCCGCGACTTCGTGCCGGTCACCGCGCTCGGCATCAGCCCGCAGGCGCTGGTGGTGCATCCATCATTACCCGTGCGGACGCTCGCCGATCTGGTCGATCTCGCGAAGAAGAAGCCGGGCGAGATCAACTATGGCACGTTCGGCATCGGATCGAGCGGGCACCTCAACATCATCCTGCTGGAAGGCATGACCAGCACCAAATTCACGCCGGTGCACTACCGCGGCGCGGCGCCGGCCATCACCGATCTGATCGGCGGCCACATTCAAATGATGATCGTCAGCATCGGCCTCGTCAGGCAGGCATGGCAGGCGGGAGGGCTCAAGGTGCTCGGCTTCGGCAGCACCATGCGGCTCGCGCAATATCCCGATGTGCCGACGCTGGCGGAGAGCGGGTTGCCGGGCTACGAGGCCGGCTCGTGGTATGCATTGGCGGCGCCCAAAGGCACGCCGCGCGACGTCGTGATGAAGCTCAATGCGGAAACACAGCGGATCTTCAACGATCCGGAATTTCAGCAGAAGTTCCTGGCGCCGAGCTTCATCTACCCGATCGTGAGCTCGCCGGACGCCTTCGCCGAACGCATCCGCACGGAATCGGAGAAATGGGGTAAGGTCATCAGGGATGCGAACGTGAAGGTGGAGTGATTCGACGACACCGACCGGATCGGGGTTGCGGCTGGCGTTTGCTCAATAAGAAGTGACGCCAAACTCTCTAGGGAGGGTGACATGGTTGAAGGACCAATGGTGCTGGTTCTCGCGGCTGTATTCCTGGCGGCTATCTGGGCCATCGTGCTCTACGGATCGACGTACTTCGGTCCGAGATAGCTTCAACCTGCCTGACGAACGGCGTCTTGGCACGGTTGGCGAACCCGCCGATGTCATCGGCTTGCCAAAATGCGTGCGTCATGATCGCGCCGTACTTCGGTAGGGCTACCCGAATCGTTTCCCCATCAGAGAGACCAGACCCATGCGGCGATCCATCGTTGCCTCGCTCGCCTTCACACTGCTCCTTGTGCCTTCCTTCTTCGAAATGTCCGGCGCGCTCGCCCAGCGAGGAGACGTCGCGGGATCACGTGACTATCCCGGCATCGGCCGTTTCGCCGGCAGCGTCATCACCGGCTACCAGGTCAAGGATTTCGACGCGGCGCGGCTGCAGGCGGCTGCCTTCAAGGACGGCAAGCCGACCGCTGAGCGCCGGCTCGAAGGCCGCGTCACGCGCATCGCCTACCGCACCAATCCTGGCCCTTCGATCCTGGAGGTCTCGCGCAATTTCGAGACCCAGCTCGCCAAGGCCGGCTTCGAGACGCTCCTCGCCTGCGAGACCGACGCCTGCGGCGCCATCCCGTTCACCGAGGCCATCGACGCGCTGCCGATGCCGCAGATGTGGATCGACGGCTTCAACTATCGCTACTACGCCGGCCGCAAGGCGGAGGGCGGACGCGAGACCTATGCGGCCGTTCTGGTCAGCAAGAGCAACGACGATATCTATGCCCAGCTCGTGGTCGCGGTGGTCGGCGCCATCGAGAACAAGATGGTCGACGCCGGCGCCATGGCGAAGGGGCTGCGCGAGACCGGGCACATTGCGCTCTATGGGATCTATTTCGACACCGACAAGGCGGTGATCAAGCCGGAGAGCCGCCCGACATTGAACGAGATCGCGAAGCTCCTGCAGGCCCAGCCGCAGCTCAACGTCTTCATCGTCGGCCACACCGACAGCCAGGGCACATTCGAATACAACACGGACCTGTCGCGAAAGCGCGCCGAGGCGGTCGCGGCCGAGCTCGTCAAGTCCTACAAGATCGCGAACACGCGCCTGCGGACGGCGGGCGCCAGCTTCCTCGCGCCCATCGGCTCCAACGCCACCGACGACGGCCGCGCGCTCAACCGGCGCGTGGAGCTGGTCGCGCCGTAAGCGGAACGAGGCCGAACGGCCTCGCTCCTCATGTCGTCGCCCGCGCCGGCCGGCGATCCGGTCACGGCGCGGATGACGACGCCGGAAAACAAGGCGAAGCCGCGAAGGTATGCGCGCGAGCAAAGGCGCGTGGACGTCAGCTCACCACGAGCCTGGAATGCTCGCTCTGGCCCTCTGTGAGGCCGCGCGCCTTCATCCAGTCATAGGTCCGGCCGAACAGTGTCAGGTCGTAGTAGTCGACGTGCTTGTAGCGGACGAAAGCCCGCAGCAGTTCGTGCGGCTGCAAGGCGCCCTTGGCGTGGGCCGTGACGTGGTGGGCGTATTTGTAGAAGTCGGCGTTGATCAGATCGACCGCCGCGTTCTCCGCTTGGTAGAATTCTTTACGCTGCTCATCCGTGAGATCGGGCGAGACCACCTCGCCGCCGCGATAGAATGAGGCCGCAACGATGTGAGCGCCCTCCTTCAGGCCGAGGCTGATGAACGGCTCCATCACCGTGACTGCGCGATAGGTGCGGTTCTTGAGCCCCTCCCAGCGCATTTGCGGCAAGCGCCCGTTCTGAATCTTGACGTGCTCCGCACCGACCGCGCTTTCGAGCATTTGCACCGTGGTGTAGTGCGAGCCGGTGAGCTCCTGAACTACGACCGGGACGTCCGCCATGTCGCGTGGCACCTGCAGCGCTTCGTCGAAGGTCAGGATCGCCTGGGCAGCGACCGCCGCGCGTAGCGCCGCGATGTTGCCGCCACGCTTGCCGCGCTCCAGCCGGTCGATGCTGGCCCATTCGCAGACGTTGTAGCTGTCGGCCGAACCGCAATCGAACTGCTGCTCCTTGAGTCGCGTCATGATCGGGCTTTCGGCGTTGTCCTTCTCTCGGTCGGCATGGGTGGCCGAAAAGCGGACATCGAGGCCGGCCTTTTCGAACAATCCTTCCTCGATGCCGACGATGACCGGAAGGTCGAAAACCTGGTTGTTCGGCGCGATCCTGACGATCGGCATGGTGCCTGATTTGGCACCTGATTTTTCCTGGGTCGACGGCATGATGCTCTCCATTTCATCAGGTTTTCGGCAGGGCGGCCGGGCCCGGGCTTGCGCGCCCCGCGTTCGCCCGAAATCTTATCATTGGCCGCCGCTGCGTTCTATCTGGAACTGGAACGGCCCTCCAGCGCCATCCGAGCTTGAACCCGGTCGATTTGACCGGCGGGATCAGGGGTGCGCCCTCGCCCGTATGTCATCGCCCGCGCAGGCGGGCGATCCGGTCACGGATACTCACTGACTTCCGGAGTCGGCATGCAAGAGACCTGCGACCACACACGCCTCCGCTACAGCATTAGCCGGGCGGCCTCCTTGGTGGACATGCCGACTTTCACGCCGCGCGCGGCCGCAACCGGATTGACGACGGAAATGACGCCGTCGTTCCACGTGCTCAGACCCTCGCCGAGACGCGCCGACATGGTCGCGGCCGCGGCCGCAGGGATGCCGCGCTCGCCCAGGAGTTTGACCCCTTCGACGCCCGTGTTGCTCTTGGCGATGCCGGCGTCGTTGGCGATTGCGCCCTTGGCCGCGATGCGCAGGACTCCGTCTGAGAACACGCGGCTGGAATTGGCCCCGCTACAGATGACATCGTTCGGGATCCGGTCCTTGATTGCGGTGGTGCCGGGCGTGGCCCAGATGCGCCCCCGCGCGGTCTCCTCCACCACAACCGGCGTCTCCTCCGTGCCGAGCGGCGTTGGGGTGGGCTTGCCGGACGACGCCTCGGCGAGACGCGCCGCCGCCTCGTAGGCGACCATGCCCGGTGCGACGCCGAGCGCGCGCGCCTGTGCATTCGCGCGGCTGATCTCGCCCAGCAGCGTGGAGCGGCCGTTCGAGGTTTCCGCCGACATCACCGCGATGGTGGCGACCGGCACGCCGATCTGCTCGCCGTGCTTGAGCCCGCTGATGCCGGCGTCGTCCTTGCCGATGCCGGCATCGGTTGCGATCACGGCCTTGACGCCGCGGGTGAACATCGGCGCCAGAATCCGCGTGCCGCAATAGGAGCCGACCACGAGCACGTCGGTTGGGCCGGTCGGGTGCTGATCGAGATAGCTCGAGGAATCGAGCGCGACGATGCGGCCCGAGGCATCCTCCTGCACAACGAGCAGCTTGCCGCGGCCAATGGGAGTGCCGTCCGCGATTGCCGCGGGCGGCGCGGCCGACGCGCGACGGACAACGGCGATCGAAGCCAAGCTGCCGGCCACGAAAGTCCGGCGTCGTATCAGGTCCGACATGATCTTCCCCCGGGTTGGCGCTGCAAATCGGCTTGGCATCGCGGCCGCGACCGAAGCCGTCAGTTGGCCGCCGCCTTGCGCGGGACGACCGGCGTCGCTTCGACCATTTTGTCGAACTCGTCATGGCCGACGACCTGCGACCACATCGGGTAGACGCTGTTGACCATCTGTTCGGCCATCGCGTCGAAGAAGCCGACCATACCCTCCCGCAAGGCGTAGACGTGGAACCCCAGGTCGTATGCCGACAAGACCGTTGCGTAAACGCATACGTCGCTGGTGAAACCGGCCACCGCAACGTTCTTGATACCCTTGGACCGAAGAATCTCGTTCAATCCGGTTCCGCCGAACCCGCTGACCTGGCTGCGCGGCGGCAGAAACAAATCGCGATCTTCGGGACCTGGATTCAGCGGCGCATAATATGCGGCTTCTTTGGATCCTATCTTCCAGGCACCGCGCCCGATTTGGCCGCGGTGAAACAGGCCGGGATTTGCAGGATCGAGCTCTCGATAATCCTGCGTGTAGCCCTCGGTGATGTGGACGACCAGAACGCCTTTAGCCCGCGCCTTCTTGATCAGCTCGACCGTGCGCTCGAGCATGCGGGTCTTCGCGTAGTGCTCGGCAAATTTGCCGTACCAGGCTCCGTCCGGCGACACGAAATTGGCCTGGAAATCGACCAGCAGGATGGCGGTCTCTTCTGCCTTGATGCTTTTCGCGACCGGCGGCAGCGGCTCCGCCTGTGCCTGCGCAAACAGAGCAAGCATCACGACCGCCGACGTTGCGATCTGACGCCTATAACCCCGAGCGAATTTCTTCATTTCAGTCCTCCCGAGTGGTGAAGTTTCTTGCGGGACCATCCGCGGCGGGCGAACTCAAATCCTGCCAACTCAGCCGGCCAGATCGGTTCCATCTGCGTCACTATACCCGAGAGGCGCCTCGCAAATCCTGGCAAACAGCGCCATTCTGTAGGCGCCGGCGCTAACGCTCGTTCCGCTCACCCTTCGCCAGCGCAGCAAGATCCACCGTCTCGCCCGGGCTCCTCTCCCTCCTCGCCTTCCACCTCGAGGAACGAGAACGCCCGCATCGGCTTGCGCCCGCCGCGCGGATGCAAGGTGCGGAAGGCCTCGCGGATCGCGCCGTCCTCGAAGGTGCGGCGCACGGCGATCAGCGTGTCCTTGGGATGATCGCAAAGCGAGGCCGCGAACGCGACCTCCTCTTCCGCCGCGGCGCGCGCGGCGGCGAGATCGGGCGCGCCGAGGCGCTCGTGCAGCTGCCTTCGCCAACGCCTCGACGACGCCGGCGCGATCCGCTTCGCTCGCCTCCACGATCTGCACCAGGGTCGACCAGCCGAGCGACGCCACGCCCAGAAATCCGCAGCGGAAGGCCGCGCGCGGCTTGCCGTCGAGCGCCTCGGGATCGGCATCCGCGAACATGAAAGCACCCGACACCGCCCATTCGCCGGGCTCGGCCGCGCGCTCGAACACGAAGGTGTCGGAGGGATCGAGCCGGATGGTGCGCAGCAATTTCACCGGCGCGGGCCTCCGGTCGTGGGATCGAGCCACGACGGCGCGGCGAGCGCGCGCACGAGCGAACGGCGCTCGGCCTCGGCCTTGCCCATCCGCCGCACCAGCAGATCGCCGTTGTCGTCGATGTCGCGGCGCACGCCTTGCTCCGGCGCAAGCCGCGCCAGATAGTTCTTCGCGACCTCGCCGAAGCCCTGTTCCTGCCAGGCGTCGATCGCGACCATGAGATGGCGCGCGAAGCTTTCGACCAGCGCGCCGGAGCCGAGATCGTCGAAGCCTTCGTCCTCGAGCGCCGAGGAGAGCGGACGCAGGCCCGCCTCCTCGTCGCCCATGGCCACGGTGCGGATCATGGCGCCGAACACGAGCCAGGCCGGCGGCGCGTTCTCGTCGGCGCCCTGCGGCCAGGCGAGACGCGCCGCCGCCGACGAGCCCGCCATCGACGCGAACTCCGTCGGGCCAGTCGAAGCGTGATGGGCTTCTCGGGCGGCGCATGCACCGCGAGCGCATCGGCGAGCGCGGTGAGCCCGGCATAAAGCGCGCGCCGCGCGGTCTTGCAGCGGCTCCTCGGGCTCCAGCACGACCGCGAATTCGGCGAGATCGAAGCGCCCGACATAGACCAGCGTGCCGGCGCCCTCCTCCGCCGCGACGCCGGCGGCATGGGCAAAAGCGTCGCCGACCTCGCGCAAGGTCACCAGCCGGAACGGCGGCGGCAGGTCGAGCGCGGGCTTCGACGATGTGCGCAGGCGAGCGCGCTCCTCCGGCGGCATATGGACACCCAGACTCGCGAAGGTTGTTTGTAGTGATTATAACCTGATATGCCACGAGGGTAGAGCGCATTCCGGAGACGAAATGGCCGATCGGCCGCCGAAGATCGTCATTTGCTCGTGCGAAGACACGATGCCGCTCGATGTCGACGCGGTGAAGCGCGGCTGTCGCGGCGCCGACGTCTCGATCGCGCACCAGCTCTGCCGGGCCGAGCTCGACAAGTTCCGCGCCGCGGCGGCCGCCGGCGAGCCGCTGATCGTCGGCTGCACCCAGGAAGCCCCGCTGTTCGCCGAGGTGGCGCAGGAGCGAGCAGGCGGCGGCGCCGACATCATCTACGCCAATATCCGCGAGACCGCCGGCTGGTCGAAGGACGCCGCCGCGGCCGGCCCGAAAATGGCGGCGCTGCTCGCGGCGGCGGCCGAGCCCGTGCCCGAGATTCCCTTCGTGACGCTTCACCAGCGAAGGCGTGATCCTGATCTACGGTCGCGACGAGCGGCGATCGAGGCGGCGAACCTGCTCAAGGACCATCTCGACGTGACGGTGCTGATCAAGCCGCCGGCCGACGTGGCGCCGCCGCGGGTGACCGATTTTCCTGTCGTGAAGGGCCTGATCCGCGCAGCCAAGGGCCATCTCGGCGCGTTCGAGCTGACCGTCGACAGCTATGCGCAGCCGGCGCCGTCGTCGCGCGGCGCGCTCGCCTTCGCTACGCCCCGCGACGGCGCGGTCTCGAATTGCGATCTCGTGCTCGACATGTCGGGCGGCAGCGCCGCTGTTCACCGCATCCGATCTGCGCGACGGCTATCTGCGCGCCGATCCCGGCGACGGCGCCGCCGTGCTCAAGGCGGTGCTCAAGGCGCGCGACCTCGTCGGCACCTTCGACAAGCCGCGCTACGTCGCCTTCACCGAGGATCTCTGCGCCCATTCGCGCTCGAAGATCGTCGGCTGCACGCGCTGCCTCGATCTCTGCCCGACCGGCGCGATCGCGCCCGCCGGCGATCACGTCGCCATCGATCGCCCACATCTGCGCGGGTTGCGGGCAGTGCGCCGCGGTCTGCCCGACCGGCGCGGCGTCCTACGCACTGCCGCCGGCGGACGTGCTGATGCGCAAGCTGCGCGCGCTGCTCACGAGCCTATCGCGAAGCCGGCGGCACGCGCCGATCGTGCTGCTGCACGACGACGCGCACGGCACGCCGCTGATCGATGCGCTCGCGCGCTTCGGCGACGGATTGCCGGCGAATGTCCTGCCGCTCGCGGTCAACGAGGTCACGCAGGTCGGCCTCGAAGCCATCGCCGCGGCTTTCGCCTACGGCGCGTCCGCGATGCGGTTCCTGCTGCGCGCGAAGCCGCGCCACGACGTCGACGGGCCTGCGCGAGGACGCTCGCGCTCGCCGAGCCGATCCTCGTCGGGCCTCGGTTTCGGCCCGGGCCGCGCCGCCACGATCGAGACCGACGATCCCGATGCGCTCGGCGACGACGCTGCGCGAGATCGACGCAGCGGCGGCAGCGCCGCGTCCCGCGAGCTTCTTGGCCGTCGGGCCGAAGCGCGACGTCATGCGTCTTGCGCTGCGCGAACTGCAACGCGCCGCGCCCGCGCCGGTCGACGTCGATCGCGCTGCCGCAGGGCGCGCCGTTCGGCGACGGTCGAGGTCGAACGTCGAGGGCTGCACGCTCTGTCTCGCCTGCGTGTCGGCCTGCCCGACCGGCGCGCTGCTCGACGACCCCGAGCGGCCGATGCTGCGCTTTGCGGAGGACGCCTGCGTGCAGTGCGGGCTGTGCAAGGCGACCTGCCCGGAGAAGGTGATCACGCTCCACCCGCAGCTCGATTTCCGCGCCGCCACCGCCACCGCGCGCGTGCTCAAGCAGGAGGAGCCGTTCCACTGCATCCGCTGCGGCAAGCCGTTCGGCGTCAAGAGCACGATCGAGCGCGTCACCGCCAAGCTCGAAGGCAAGCACTGGATGTTCCAGAACTCCGCGCAGCGTCTCGACGTGATCAAGATGTGCGAGGACTGCCGCGTGATCGCGATCACCGAGCAGGAGTTCGATCCCTACGGCGCCCCGCAGCGCCCGAAGGTGCGCACCACCGAGGACTATCTGCGCGAGCGCGAGGAGCTGGAGCGCGCCCACAAGCCCAAGACGTGAGTCGCGCAGCATGCCTCCAGCTCTCAACCGTGTCCGCACCAGCGTGCTGGAGATCGCCTACGAGGAGAGCGGCCCCGCCGACGGCGTTCCGGTCTTTCTCATGCACGGGTTCCCCTACGATCCGCGCACCTACGACGACGTGGTGGCGCCGCTGGTCGCGGCCGGCTGCCGGACGATCGTGCCCTACCTGCGCGGCTATGGTCCGACCCGCTTCCTCGCGGCCGATACGCCGCGGTCCGGCGAGCAGGCGGCGCTGGGCAACGACCTCAAGGAGCTCATGGACGCGCTCGGCGTCGAGCGCGCCGTGCTCGCCGGCTACGATTGGGGCGGCCGCGCCGCCTGCGTCGTCGCCGCGCTGTGGCCGGAACGCGCGCGCGGGCTGGTCTCGGCCAATGGCTACAACGTCCACGACGTCGCCGCCTCCGCCAAGCCTGCTGCGCCCGAGCAGGAGCAAAGGCTCTGGTATCAGTACTACTTCCACACCGAGCGCGGCCGCGCCGGATTGACCGCCAACCGGCGCGAGCTTTGCAAATTCATCTGGCGGTCGTGGTCGCCGACCTGGAAGTTCGACGACGCGACCTTCGATCGGACGGCGGCGTCCTTCGACAATCCGGATTTCGTCGAGGTCGTGATCCATTCGTATCGTTGCAGATACGGCTACGCTCCAGGCGACCCCAGCCTGGAGGCGATCGAGCGGCGGCTCGCCGCGCAGCCCAAGATTTCGGTGCCGACCATCGTGCTGCACGGCGCCAGCAGCGCCCTCTCCGCGCCGGAGAGCTCGCGCAAGCATGCGCCGTTCTTCATCGGACCCTATCAGCACCGGATCATTCCGGACGTCGGCCACAACCTGCCGCAGGAGGCGCCGGACGCCTTCGCCGACGCCGTGCTGGAGCTGGTCAAGCGTTGATCCGAAGGGCGCGGCAGCCGTAGGTTGGGTCGAGCGCTTCGCGAGACCCAACCTACCTCGTCGCTACTTCGTCGCCTTCTCCAGAAACTTCATCAGCGCGGCGCGGTCGTCCGGCGAGCCGATCTGCTGCTCCGGCATCTTGGTGCCGGGGGTGTAGGCCATGGGGCCGACCTCGAACAGCTTCGACACCGTCTCCGGGGTCCACACGATGTCGAGCTTCTTGAGCGCATCGGAGAAATTGTAGCCGGGAAGCGTCGCGATCTTGCGCCCGAAAATGCCGGCGAGCGTCGGCCCCGCGCGCACACCGTCGTTGGCGTTCAAGGTGTGACAGGCGATGCAGGCGCGAAACAGCTCGGCGCCGGGATCGCCGGCGAAGGCCGCGAGCGGGTCTTCCGGCGCGCCCATGACCACGTTGCCGATCGGCTCGCCGGTCACCGCGTCCCAGCGCCGGATCATGCGATCGGTGCCGCCGGTGAGGAGCATGCGGCTGTCCGGGAAGAACGCGACCGACCAGACCGGCAGGCCCGGCCCGACCAGGGTCCGTTCGATTTTGCGTGTGGCACGATCGATGATGGCGACGGAGCCGCGAATGCCGGCGGCGGCGATGAGCTTGCCGTCGTCCGACATCGCCAGTGCGATGATCGGAGTCTCCGCCGCCTCGATCTCGCCCTTGAGCTCGCCCGCGGCCGAGAGGACATAGATCTTGCCGTCAGCGCCCGCGGTAACGATCTCGCCGTCGGGCGCCACCACCACGGAGTTCAGCGGCGTCGGCAGCGTGACGCCGGCGGGCGCGCCGTTGTCACGCGGCCAGATGCGCAAGGTCGCGTCATAGCCCGCAGTCACGAGCGCGCGGCCGTCGGGGGTGAACGCCACGCCGTTGACGTTCTGCGCATGACCTTCGATCGTGCGCGGCGCGCCGCCGGTCAGTGACCACATTCGGGCGGTGTGGTCCCAGGACGCCGACGCGAGCATGGCGCCGTCTGATGACGCCGCGAGCGCCACGACCGGGGCCTTGTGGCCCTCGAGCACGAGCGACGGCTGCGACTCGCCCGGCTTCCAGACCGCAATGCGCGCGTCCTCACCACTGGTCGCGATACGGCCGTCCTTGAGGAAGGCGACCGCGTTGACCGCGCCATCGTGGAAGCGCAGCACCTGCTCGGCGGCGTTCCTCGGCAGCGACCAGCGGATGCCCGAGGTGTCGAAGCTGCCGGAGATCGCCTGGGTGCCGTCGGGCGAGATGGCGAGCGCCCGCACCGGCCCGCCGTGACCGCGCAATTGCGCCTGCGCCGCGCCCGCGAGCGCAACGACCCCGGCCAGAACCACGCAAAGCCGCAATATCAATCTCGACATCACCACCGCGTTCCGGCTCCACGCCGGCTCATGCATCCGGCCGCCCGCTGCACACGTAGCTCATCCTGATTGCGCCCGCACCCGGGCGCAAGCGTCATCAGCCGAGCTTATCGGGAGGGTTCCATGGAGTTGAATGCAAGGACAGCCGGCCTCGTGATCGGCGCGGTCTTCGTCGTCGTCGGCATCCTGGGGTTCGTCCCCAATCCGCTGGTGTCGCCCACCGGCCTGTTCGCGGTCAACACCGCGCACAATCTCGTTCATCTCCTGAGCGGCGCGGCGATCCTGGCCTGCGCGCTGAGCGGCGTCGCGACCGCGCTGTCGTTGCAGATATTCGGCGTGGTCTATGCGCTGGTGGCGATCCTGGGCTTCTTCCTGCACGGCGAAATGCTGCTCGGCCTGATCCGCGTCAATCATGCCGACCACTGGCTGCACGTGCTGCTGGCGGTGGCGATTCTCACCGCCGGATTCCTGCTGCCGGCCGAGCGGCGCACGACGTAAAGTCACGCCGGCTGCATGCCGAGTGCGCGGATTCTTCGCGCGCACGCTCTCGTCACGCAGCGCTGCGAGGAACGCCGCGACCGCCTCCCGGTCGCGGCGGCTCTCGACCAGGAGAAAATCGTAGTCCTCGGGCGCGATCGGCAGGAAGCCGAGGCCATAGAGCTTCGCAACCGATTCGATCGCGATCCCCCAATCCGCGCGGCCCTGCGCCACCGCCGCGGCGACCGCGTTGTGCGAGCGCGGCTGGTTGCTGTAGCCCGCGGGCTTGCGCGCCGTTCAGCAACCGGTCGATGAGCACGCGGGTGCCGGCGCCGGCATTGCGGTTGACCATCAGGCAATTCTTGTCGGCGAGCGCGGCCTTGACCGCGTCATCAGCGCTATGTCCGGCAAAGCGCGCATCGTCCGCGCGGTGCACGAAGCCCTGCATGCGCTGCCAGCCCTTCACCAGCGTGAGGCCCGGGCGCAGCAGATGGGCGTTGTAGACGCCGCTGGCGGGATCGACGAGGTGCACGGGCGCGAGGTCGCATTCGCCGCGCTCGGCCGCGGTGACGCCGCCCTGGCTGCCGACCGCGATGGTGCGCGCAGCAAGGCCGCGATCCGCCAGCGCGCCGAGCACGGCGTCGAGCGCGACGCAATGGCTGCCCACGACCACGAGATCGGGCAACGCGGCGCTATCGCCGATGAGCGTCACCCGCGCGCGGGTGCCGGCATCGAGCGAGGACGCGAGCGCGTCGATCTCGAGAAATCCGTCGGCCTGGGAGAAGCTCGTCACCGCGCCCGAGCCCTTGGCGGTCGGGAACGCCACCGGCCCCGCTTCTCCGGCGACCAGTGCGACCAGCACGAACTCCTTGCGGCCGAGCTCGGAGCCGATGCGCAACGGCACGTCGGCCTCGATCGTCCGCGCCGCCTCCGGCGCGCAGACCGGCGCGGGCGCGGATGACCGGCGCGACGAAGGCGTGAAAGGTGAAGATCGCGGAGGTGGGGAAACCCGGCAGCACCACGAGCGGCTTGCCGTCGCACACGGCGAGGCAGAGCGGCTTGCCCGGCTTGAGCGCGACGCCGTGCACGAGAATGCCGGGCGAACCGAGCTTCGGCACGATGCGGTGGGAGAGATCGCCGGCGCCTTTCGACGTGCCGCCGCTCAAGACGACGAGGTCGCAGTCCGCGAGCGCCGCGCGCATGGCGCGCTCGAGCACGGCCTCGTCGTCGGGAAAGGCGCCGAAGGGAACGGGCTCGCCGCCGGCTTCGACCACCGCCGCGGCGATGATCGCGCCGTTGCTGTCGTAGACGCGCGCCGGCGCGAGCGCGCCGCCAGGCGGCACCAGTTCGTCACCGGTCGAGAGCACGGCGACGCGGGGCTTGCGCACCACGTCGACCTCGGCGATGCCGCAGGCGGCGAGCATGCCGATCTCGCGCGAGGAGATGCGGACCTTGCGCCGCAGCACCACCTCACCGCGCGCGATGTCGGAGCCGGCATAGGAGACGAACTGCCCGGGCGCGACCGCGCGGCGCACGTCGATCGCCGGCGCGTCGCCATCGTCGCAGAGCTCGGTGTGTTCGATCATGATCACGGCGTCGGCGCCGCGCGGCACCACGCCGCCGGTCGCGATCGTGGTCGCAGTGTCCGGGCCGACTTCGAGCGCGGGCGAATGACCGCAGACGATCACCTCGCCGTTGAGCGACAAGCGCCGCGGCGCGGTGTCGCTTGCGCCCGCGGTGTCAGCGGAGCGCAGCGCGAAACCGTCGACATTGGCACGGTCGAACGGCGGTACGTCGATCGGCGCGGTCACGTCGTGCGCGAGCACGCGGCCGAGCGCCGCCGCGAGCGGCACCGTCTCGGCTGCGAGCGGCGAGAGATGGACATGCCGTGCAAAACGCGCGCGCGCCTCCTCGGCCGACACCACTTCGAGGAACTGCTCCTGCCGCGCGGCGCGACGGATCGCGGCGATCAGATCTTGCTCGGCCGATTTCGGTTCGACGCGCGCGGTCATGGCCAGGGTCTTATCACGACCTCGGTATCGGGCGGATATCCCTCGCTGTCAGCCGGCACCAGGATCCAGCCGTCGGCCTGCGCCAGCACCGAAAGCGGCACATAGCCCGAACCTATGGGTTCCGCGGCACCATCGCGCAGGCGCACCGGAACCACCTCGGCGAGCCCGAGCATCGAGGCGACCTTGCGCGCCAGCCTGGCCTTGGTGGCGGGCTCCTCCTCCGTGCCGCCGACGAGGCACGCCATCAGGCGCCGCCCGATCACCAGCCACACCGCGAGCGCCGCATCGAGCCGACCCGGCAACAGCAGGACCGGCCGCGACCCCGCCATTCCAAACGCCGCCGTCTCGCCCGGCGCAAGCGCAATCCCGTGCACCTCGAGACGGCCGACACGCGCGAGCGTCGTCACACTGGCGTCGTTGCGACCGCTACCGGTGCCGCCGATGGCGACGATGGCGTCTGCACCTGCGTCGGTCAGCGCATCATCGAGCGCGATGCCGTCGGACAGGACGGTGCCACCGGCAGCGCCGATATCGCCGGCGACGAAGCTCGCGGCGGCGGCGATCACGGGATCGCGCCGGGTACCGACGACACGCACACGTGGCGCATAGACGAAGAGCCGCTCGACGCCGGCGGCCGCGAGCACTGCCGCCCGCGTCCGGCCGGTCCTCTGTCCTTCCCGCACGATCGGAACGCGGCGATCGGCATCCGCGCCTTTGGGCAGCACGCCCTCGCCCGCGGTCACCGGACCGATCAACTCGACGCGCCCGTCCCGCAGCACCACGAGGTCGAGCGGCGCGACCGCATCCGCGCCGGCGGGAATGGGCTCGCCCACGTCGATCAGCGTTGCGTCCGGCAGGGGCACCGGCGCATAAGAGCTGGCGTCAGTGCTGAGATCCGAGCGCACGGCCCAGCCGTCGCGCAGCGCGATCGCGCCCCCTGGAACCGGAAGAACGGTGCAATCGTCGGCGAGCCTACGGCCGACCGCAGCCGCAACCGCCGTGTCGCGCGGCGCCACCGGCTTGACCAGCGTATCGATGCGGGCGAGGACGTCGGCGAGCGGCGTCAACCGGGCGATGCGTTGCGGTGGGGCGGGCTGCGAGACCATCGTAATCTGCCGTCGCTGTTATATGGTCATCCGCCACGAAACTTGCCCCCGCGCAAGCGGGGGGGCGCGCCATTCAACTTAGACCGGATCCCATGGCCGAGAAGACCATCAATCTGCGCGGGCTCAAATGTCCCCTGCCGGCGCTGCGCGCCCGCAAGGCGCTGACCGGCATGAAATCGGGAGACCTGCTGGTGGCGGAGTGCACGGACCCCCTCACCGCCATCGACATCCCGAACCTCATCAACCAGACCGGCGACAAGCTCGAGGAGAGCTCGCGCGACGGCGACGTGCTGGTGTTTCGCATTCGGAAAAAATGACCGGCCTCAAATCCTGAACTCGTCGCGCTTGCGGCCCTCGGAGACGTTGAGGAAGAGCTCGTCGAGCGGGAGGCGCCGGCTGATCGCGCCCTGCTCGTGCGAATAGGTCACCAGCCGCTCGAAGTTCCGCGCATTGCGTTCGCCCAATCCGTATTCCCAGGGGTCCTTGCCGAGGATCGCCTCCTGCTCCTCCCAGCCCTCGCGGTACCAGGCCAGCGGCACGATGCGCGGATTTTCCATCCGCGCCATGGCGAGCGTCTTCGCCTCTTCGAACGCCTTGTACAGGTTGGTCGCCACCCAGGGATGCCTTTCGACAATCTCCTGCTTGATGCCGACGACGTGCATGATCGGGAAGATGCCGGTCTTCTTGTAGAAGGCGATCTCCTCCTGCTTGTAGTTCGGGAACAACCGGCCGACGCGCTTGTCGCCCGCCGTGAGCGGCCGGATCAGGTCGGGCGAGAGCAGCGCGTCGATCTCGCCCGCGACCAGCATGTCCTCGAGCGACTGGTCCTCCGGCACCTGCGTGATGTTGAGCCCGGGCGGCGGCGTGAAATCGACGTCCTCGTCGAGCTCGCTCAGCCATTCGATCGACTTGTGCGGCACGCCGTAGTCGTGCTCGAGGATGCCGCGCATCCACAGCCCGGCGGTGAACAGGTAGCCCTTGGTGCCGACCTTCCGGCCGATCAGGTCGGTCGGCTTGGTGATGCCCTTGCCGGTATTGACGAAGATGAAGCCGTGGCGGAAGCGGCGGTGGGGAAACACCGGGATGGCGCGGAACGGCAGATCGCGGTCGCGCGCCGCCACGTAGCCCGAGCCCGACACTTCGGCGATGTCGAACTCGCGCCCGCGCAGGAAGCGCCAATGCCGCGGCGACGGCGCCATGTCGGTGAGCACGGTGAGCTCGATCCCCTCCGGGCGCACGACGCCTTCCTTCAGCGCACGCATGATCTCGTAGTCGCCGCAGGCAAAGGTGAGCTCGAGTTTCCGGGACATGTCGGTCTTGCGCCTTCTTGGTGGGATGAATGACTTAGACCAGACGCGGACCGGTTGACAATTCCGGGTCGAGACCATCTGTTGCCACCTGTTTTGCCGCCTTTTGGCCGCGCCGCGCTGGCGAGCGTAGCGAGCGGCCAGCGCGGCCACTATATAATGCGCGCGCCGGACACTCGCCTTCAAACGGGCTCGTCGGCGCGCGCCGCGCATCCATCATCGTGCGGCTGTAAAATGTGTGAGGATGTCATGAGTTTCATTGGGCGCCGCTCGTTCCTCGTCGGCACCGTGCTTGCTCCATTTGCACCGTCGTTGGTCGCCGCACAAAGCTGGCCGTCGCACGCGGTGACCTTGATCATCCCGTTTCCCGCCGGCGGGGCGATGGATGTGCTCGGGCGCGCCGTGGCGCAGGACCTGACCGACAAGCTCGGCCAGCAGTTCGTGGTCGACAACCGCGTCGGCGCGGCCGGAAACATCGGCGCGATGGCCGCCGCCAAGGCGCCGCCCGACGGCTATACGATCCTGATGGCCGGCGCGTCCTCGCTGGCGCTGAACAAATTCATGTTCGCGACCATGCCGTACGACCCGGAGAAGGAGCTCACGCCGATCGTGCTCGTCTCCAGGCTGCCGCACATCTTCGTGGTGAACCCGAAGGTCGAGGCGAAGACGCTGAAGGAGCTCGTCGACTATGCCCGCGCCAATCCGGGCAAGCTCAATGCCGGCGTGCCCGGCGCCGGCACCACAGCGCACGTCACGTTGGAAGCGTTCATGGCGCTGACCGGCGCCAAGATGACGGTGGTGACCTATCGCGCCGAGCCGCAGATGCTGACCGATCTGGTCGGCGGCCAGCTCGATTTCGCCTGCACCCTGACCACGAGCCCGGGGCCGCATGTGCAGGCCGGCCGCCTGCGCGCGCTCGCCGTGACCAGTGCCACGCGCACCCAACAATTGCCCGACGTCCCGACCGTGGAGCAGGCGGGCTTTCCCGGTTTCGAGGCCACCGCCTGGTTCGCGCTCGCGGCGCCCACGGGCACGCCGGCCGACATCGTCGATAAGATCAACGCCGCCGTGAACGCGTTCCTCCGCAGCGACAAAGGCAGGCAGGATCTGGCGAGGCTCGATTCACTGCCGGCGGGAGGCACGCCGGCGGAGACCAAGGCCTTCATCGCCGCGGAGGTCCGCAAGTGGGGACCGATCATCCAGGCGGCGAACATCAAGATGTGATCGGCGAGCGCTGGAGGCCTTGGCACGCTCACTCCGCCTCGAGCCGGAGAAAGCCGACTTTCACCAGCCAATGCAGCGATCGAAAAACGATCTGGCGCCGATCCTGAGGAAATGCCGACAGCAGCTCGCGGACGCGAACGACCGGCCGCGCGCGAAAGAGCCTTTGAACAACCAGGCGCTCGTCGGCTCTCATCAGCAGTGACGGACGCACGACAATGCCGGCTTGATCGAAAAGCGTATCGAAGTGCTCGAATTGCGGCCCAATCGACATTCTCGTCTCCGGCCGCATTTGCCGCGAGCCATATCTCGCGAATGTCAAAGCCGGGTCGAAGGCTTTCCATGCAAGGGAAGAGGCTGCCGCAGGGTCATGCTGCGCTTCCGCCAACAGCTGAAGCTGCTGGGTCCAGAGCTCACGATAGCGCGGAAGCACCACGGTCCAGTCATAGCGTGCCTCGACGGTGCGCTTGGCTTCGGCACCCAATCGGCGACGCAGCGCTTCATCCTTTCCCAGCCGGACCAGCCAATGGGTCGTCGCCGCGACATCGACCATGCAGAATTGGCTGAGCGCGCCGATATGCATGTCATAAGTGTCGAGGCCAGTGAGGTACAGATAGGCCGCTCGTGCCAGCGCGGTGCTCGGGAAATAGGTATCCACCAGAATTCCGTTCACCTCATGCTCGATTGTATCGCGATAACCGTCCCAGTCGGAGGCGATGACCGGAAGCCCGGCGGACATTGCTTCGATTACGGTGAGACCGAACGTTTCCTGGATATTGTCGGACAGCGAGCAAAAGATGTCGGCGGCCGACCAGATCGAACTCCGGGTGTCGCCCTTGCGCGCGTCGAGATGAACGAAGCGCACCGATGGTGCCATCGCCTGCGCCGTTGACATGAAAGCTTCGCGTTGCAGATCGTTACTGAACCATCCGCACCAGATGATGACGTAGCGCTTCTCGGACTGGCGCGAAGCCTCCTCCGCGGCTTGCGCCAGCTGGAAGGGTGAGGCCTTGCCGTGAAAGGACAGCCGCCCGAAGAACAAGACCACGATTGTCTCGTCGTCCAAGCCGAGCTCGTTTCGCCATCGAGCCCGCGCTGCTTCGCTGCGTTGGAATTGGTCCTGGTGGATTCCGAGCGGAATCACCGGCGTGAGCGGGCGCCTAAACCGCGCGGCTCCGAGCCGATTCGCCAGGTCCTGCTCGACGTTTTCCAAAATCGTGATGACAGCGGCTTGCACGGCTCGCGAGGTGCAAATGATGGCGTCCCATGGCTGCACCGGCGCGACGACTGCGTCGCCAAAAGCGTTTATCGCGGTCTCTGTTGAAATGGTATGGGTTATTCCGCAAAGCGCGTAGCTGCTATCGCCCAGGAAGCTGCGGATACGGGCCTCGCGGCCAATCTGCGGATGCGGCAGAAACAGCAGTCCTTGCCGGCGAAGCGTCTCAGCATGGATGCGTTCGACCCGTTTGGCCGAAAGGTCGCTGCGCTGCTTGGCGACGGTGTCCGCGAACTGGCGAAAGAATTCCGCCTTGTCGCAGAGCGCGTAGAGATCCGACGCTTCCGACTGATCGACAAAAGCGCGAAGAAAGCTCTCGCCGGCCGAGCGGCGGCCCATCGGCCCGCCGCTACCCACCTGATATCCGTCCGGGTGGTAGAAAATAATGGGGTTGACGACTCCAGTCATCGAAAGAACCGATGATTTGACGGACTTGGGGCGGCAAGCCAGCTCCGACAGGCGGCGCGCCAATCGGCATTTGGCCCGAGCACCGGCGGCAGATCGAAATGAAGCGGAGATTCCATCGGCAGTGCCAGCGCATTGATGTCGCCACGATCCCCAAAGATGTTTTGCGCGATCCCGCGGAAGTTCAATTTTCTGAAGAACGATGCGAAATGCCAGCTCAGCCGATACTTGCGCTGCAACAACCAGTCGATGCACCAACTCGTTCCGGCTGACTGCTTCGCTTCAAAATAGATCGCCGGCCGCAGCTCCGAAATGGTTCGCGCCGCGCCGCGCAGTACATCTGCCTCCATGCCTTCAACGTCAATCTTGATGAGGTCGCACCGATTGAGTCTCAAATCGTCGATCGTTGTGACGAAAACCTCCTCGCCGTCGGAGTTGCCCGCAAGCGTCACGCCGCCGAAATTGATTGCGGCAGCGACATTCATTCGAGGAATGGTCGCGATTGCCGCAGAAGCGCCAACGCCGGCCAACCGAGCCTGGACATTCGCCAAGCCGTTGAGTGCGACGTTCGCGCAGAGATGCTGGAAAATCACGCGCTGTGGCTCGAACGCGTAGATCGTTCCAGAAGGCTGAATACGTTTGGCGAGCGGCACGGTGACCGTGCCGATATTGGCACCGACGTTGACCACGGTATCGCCTGGCTTGACGATCTCCGTCATGAGCTCATTTTCGCTCTCGGCAAACTCGCCATAGAGTTCCAAGGTCCGACCGATGATCGTGTCGCTGGCGAGGTAGAGCATGAGCCCATGGCGACACACGCGCAGGCGGCTGGCACCCAGATCGATGCCGGAAAATGTCGCTAATGACTCGGCTGTGGACATGGCGCCGACGGTCGGGCTCTCTTGATCCCGGGACTCAATTCGAGCGGCCGCTCCTGCGAATGTGAAACACAAACTTCAATCAATGGCAATCGGTGAGCAGACTGCAGGTCACGAGCTGTTCAGCTGCCGCAGCGATCACCTGCGGAGGGCTGCGGTAGGTGCGCCCCATCAGCTTCTGCAACTCTCCACCGCTGCGCGGCGCGTGTCCTTCTCGGCATTGTTGGAGAGAAAATTGGTCGCGGTCCATTCCGCCGGCGCCGTCCGTGTTCTGGACGACCACGCTCGGGCTTCCTTCGATATGCTTGCGATGTGCATCCAGGCGGCGAACATTAATAGCCAGCTAGACCGCGACTTCGCGGAGAAAGCCCTCGACTTTTTCGCGCAGGCTGCCGGCCGCTGTCTCGACCGCCTCTGAGGATGCCAGCAGCGTATCGGCCGAGCCGAGCGTGCTGCGAACGGCGCCGGCGACCTGCTCGAGGACGGCGACGACCGCCCTGGTGCCCTCAGCGGCGCCCGCCACGTTGTGCGAAATCTCGCCGGTCGCGGCGTTCTGTTGCGCCAGCGAGACGGCGACCGCCGACGTGTAGCGGTTGATCTCCTGCATGCGCTCAGTGTTGCGGCGGATCGCCTCGACCGTGGTCGACGTCGAGGTCTGGACGGCGGCAATCTGGGCGGCGATCTGCTCGGTCGCCTTGCCGGTCTGCACGGCGAGCGCCTTCACCTCGGACGCCACCACGGCGAAGCCGCGGCCCGATTCCCCGGCGCGGGCGGCTTCGATGGTCGCGTTGAGCGCAAGCAGGTTGGTCTGCCCGGCGACCTGCTGAATGAGCTTGACGACGTCGCCGATCTCCTGCGCGGCACGCGCCAGCCCGACGATCTCGTCATTGGTCGTGTGCGCTTCGGCCACCGCGCTCTTGATCAGCTCCGTCGCTTGCGTGAGCTGCCGGCTGATCTCCGCGATCGAGCTCAAGAGCTCATTGGCGGCGGCAGCGGCGGCTCCGACATTGGCCGAAGCCTCGTTCGAGGCATGCACGGCACTGGCCGCGCGCTGCGAGGTCTCGCCCGACGACGCCGACAACGACTTGGCGGTCGCTCGCATGGCGGCGGCGCTGTCGGTGGCGGTCTTCAGGACGCTTTCGACGCTGTCGCGGAACGAAAGAATGGCACCGTCGATCAGGCCCCGCCGCGCTTCCTGCTCGAACAGTGCGATACGTCGCTCTTCCGCGCGCCGGCGGTCGGTGACGTCCTCGTGCGTGGACACCCGTCCCCCGCCGGGAAGTGGCCGGTTCGAGATTGCGATCGTCCGGCCGTCCGCGAGTTGCACGGTCTTGTCGACCGGTTTGCCTGCGGCAACCTCACGTTCGGTGTTGCCGATGTATTGCTCGGAATCGCCGACAAAGATGCCATTTAGGAAGTGCGTCGCGATGAGCTCACGAACGGTACAGCCGAGGTCGGCCTGCCCGGGCGACATGCGGTACATCTGCCGGTAGCGGGCGTTGCAGACGGCAAGCCGTCCCTTCGCGTTGAACATGCAAAGCGCGTGGGACATGTTGTCCAACGCGATCGAGAGCACCTGCCCTTGCTCGCCGAGCCGGTGGTCGGCGATTGCACTGATCAGGCTCATGCCGAGCACGGCGATAGCGGCACCTGCGACCGCGAGCGCGAGCGAGGTCGGCGAGAGCGACAACGCGGTGATGACGCGCGTCGGATCCGGAACGATCTCCACCGCGCCCATCGCGGTGAAATGGTGCGAGACGATCGCTAGGGTGAGAAGAAGAGCAGCGAGGAGCAATGCGCGGACGCCGGTCCACCGCACCGTGACGGCGAGCGACGCCGCTCCGAAGGCCATCCCGAGCAGGACGGACACGAGCACGAGGCCGGGGGCCCACGTGATGCGGCCGGGCAACTCGACCGCCCACATGCCGGTATAGTGCATGCAGGCGATGCCGCCGCCGACGATCGCACCCGCAACCGGCCCGCCCCAGCGTGCCGGGACATACACCGCGACGCTGAGGCCCGCCCCGGTGACGACCGCGGCGGCCAGCAGCGACAGCGCCGTCAGGCCGAGGTTGTAGGCGACGGAGATGCCGGGCTCGTAGGCCAGCATTGCGATGAAATGCGTGGCCCAGATGCCGCATCCGGTCGCGGCCCCGGCCGCGACGATCCAACCGGCACGCGCGCGATCCTCGGTCGCGCGGGCGCGATTGAACATGCTGATGGCGGTGAGGCTTGCCAGAAAGCAGACGACGCCCGCGACGATGACGAGGCGCCAGTCATGCTCCATCGTTAGACAGGTCAGGACCCGGAACATGGTTACCCTTGCAGTGCATTCCGAGCCGAAAGTAATCCGTAAACCATTTTTTTCGCGTTAATTGCGCCGAGGCCGCCCGCAACGAGCGGCTGTATCGCAGCCGTCCGCGGCAACTGAAACGATTCCCCAATGGCCGCCGCGCTGGTCGGCACGTATAGTCCACGGATCGGCGGAGGCGCCCGATGTTGACGCTGCGCATGTCAGCTCTCGTACTCGGTCTCTGCGCGGCTCTCGCGAACGCCTCGCCAGCCCCCGCGGATGAGCCGTTCTACAAAGGCAAGCGGCTGACCGTGCTGGTCAACTACGCCGCCGGCGGGCCGACCGACATCGAGGGGCGGCTGCTCGCCAAGCACATCGCCCGGCACATCGAGGGAAGCCCGAGCATCGTTGTCCAGAACATGGACGGCGCCGGCGGCATGGTCGGCACCGGCTATCTCGGCGAGGTGGCGCCCAAGGACGGCACCATGCTGGGCTACTTCACCGGTTCCGCCTGGCGCTACGCCGTCAATCCCGAGCGCTTCCGCGTCGACTTCCGGACTTACGAGTTCATCGCCTACCAGCCCGGCACCGCCATCATCTACATGCGCACCGACGTCCCGCCCGGGATGAAAAGCGCGACCGATATCGTCAAGGCGAAGGGCGTGGTGGCGGGCGGGCTCGGCGCGGAAAATTCGAAGGACCTGTTGCTGCGCCTCGGGCTCGACATGCTCGGCGTGCCGCACAAATACGTCACCTCCTATCGCGGCAGCCAGGCGGCGCGGCTCGCGCTGCAGCAGAACGAGATCAACCTCTATTCGGAATCGCCGCCGAGCTATCGCGCCGTGGTCGAGCCGAGCCTGGTGCGAGACGGGGTGGCGATCCCGATCTGGTACGAGGGCATTCCGCACGGCGAGACCTTCCGGCCGCCGAAGCAGATGGAAGGGCTTTCGATTCTGCCGTTCCACGAGTTCCACCGCGGGCTCAAGGGCGCGATGCCGTCCGGGCAGCTCTGGGACACCTATCGGGCGATCCACACCATCAACGGAGCGATGCAGCGCCAGGTCGTGCTGCCGCCCGGTGCGCCGCCGGCCGCGGTCGCCGCGCTGCGCGCGGCGGTCGCGCGCCTCAACGGCGACAAGGAGCACGCCGAGGAATCGATCAAGACGATGGGCTTCGTGCCGGAATGGGTGACCGGAGCCGACACCAACGCGGCGGTGCGAGCGGCTCTCGCTCTTCCGCCCGAGATGCGCGCGTTCATCGCGGAGTATGTAAGGCGAGCGGTGAGGTAAGAGGTCGCTGGTGCGTTCTGCGACGCTGCGAGCTCTCACACCGTCGCCCTGAGGCACCCGCGTCTTCGCGGGCATCGCAGGTCAGGCTGTAGCCGACGTGCGCAGTTGGAGTGCGATCTCGGTATACCCGCGATCGGTGGCGACCCTCCTCCGTCGCGAGTTCCGGGCTTTCCTCCTTCGAGGCTCGCCTAAGAAGGCCGCACCTCGGATGCCGGAACAGGGCGTCGCGGCGAGAGCGCACCGAAATTCGCGGCAGCCGGCACGCTCACATCGTCAGCACGATCTTCCCGAAGTGCTTGTTCTCGCGCATGTGCGCCTGCGCCTCGACTGCCTGGTCGAGCGGGAAGCGGCGGTCGATCGGCAGCTTGAGCTTGCCCGCCGTCACCGCGTCCCAGAGATCGGCGCGCATGCGGCGGCCGATCTCGCGCACCTCGTCGAGCGTGCGGGTGCGGAAGGTCACGCCGATATAGTCGATGCGGCGCAGCGCGTGCAGGTCGAAGTCGAGCTCGGCCTTGGCGCCGGCGAGGCGGCCGACATTGACGATGCGGCCGAGCAGCGCCGTCGCCTTCATGGTCTGCGTGACCACCGGCCCCGACAGCATGTCGACGGTGAGATTGACGCCCTTGCCGTCGGTCGCCTTCAGCACCGCCTCGGGCCAGGCGGGATCGCGGGTATCGACGGCGAGATCGGCCCCGAAGTCCTTCAGCTTGGCGCGGCGCGCATCGTTGGTGGAGGTGCCGATCACGATTTTCGCCCCGCGTAGCTTGGCGATCTGCAGGCCCATCAGCCCGACGCCGGAGGTCGCGCCCTGGATCATCACGCTCTCGCCCGCCTGCAGGCGGCCGGCGGTGACCAGCGCGTTGTGCAAGGTGATGAGCGACACCGGCAAGGTCGCCGCCTGCTCGAAATCCATGTTGGCCGGCATCGCATTGACGCGGCCCCAGTCGCTGACGGCGTACTCGGCGTAGCCGCCGTTGCCCGAGCACATCACGCGGTCGCCGGGCTTGTAGCCGCCCTGCACCTCGGCGCCGGTCTCGACCACCTCGCCCGCCCACTCGATGCCGACCAGCGCGCCGATGCCGCTGTTGGGGCCATGGGGCATGCCGCGCGCCACCGCGAGATCGGCGCGGTTGAGCGCCGCGGCCTTGACCTTGACCAGCACCTCGTTGGGCTTGGGCTTCGGCTGCGGAATATCGCGCAGCACAAGCCCGTTCTCGCTCGCAACGCCAGCTTTCATCACGTCCGCTCCTATTGTTCCGGTGCCGTCATGCCCGGCAACGCAGTCAAGTATGCGCAGACTGCGTAAACTTGTCTGCGGTGCCGGGCATCCACGTCTTTCCTCGTTGCCAAGGGAGACGTGGATGGCCGGGACAAGCCCGGCCATGACGATGTTGATAGATCACATTCAATTCTATTCGATCACGACGTTCGCCGCCTTGGCGATGTCGGCCCATTTACGGGTCTCGCCCGCGAGGAACGTCGCGAAATCCTGTGGCGAGCCGATGCGTGGCGTCGACCCGAACTTGGCCAGGAGTTCCACGACGTCGGGCGCCCTCAGCGTCTCGTTGATCACGCCGTTGAGCTTGTCGATGATGGGCGTCGGCGTGCCGGCGGGCGCCACGATGCCGGTCAGCAAGGTCGCCACGAAGCCGGCCACGCCGGCTTCCAGCATGGTCGGAACATCCGATGCTTCCGTCCGGCGCGACGCGCTGGTCACACCCAACGCCCGCAGCTTTCCATCGCGGATGAGCGGCAACAGCACCACGGGGCTCTCGAACAGGAAATCGACCTGACGGCCCAGCAGACCCGTGATCGATTCCGCGCCGCCCTTGTGCGGCACGCCGAGGAAGTCGATCTTCGCCAGCGACCGGAACATCTCGCCGGTGAGATGGGTGACGTTGCCGTAGCCGGCGTGCCCGAAATTGAGCTTGCCGGGATTGGCCTTGGCATAGGCCACGAGCTCGGCGACCGATTTCGCCGGGAAGTCGGGGTTCACGACCAGGATCGTGTAGCTTTCGGAGACGCTGGCGACCGGGGCGAAATTCTTCGCGGGATCGTAGCCCGGGTTCTTGGCGACCGCCGGGATCACGGCGAGGGTCGAGGTATTGCCGTAGAACAGGGTGTAGCCGTCGGGCTCGGCGGCAGCCAGAGCGCGCGCCCCGAGCGCGCCGCCGGCGCCACCCCGGTTGTCGATGATTACATTTTGCCCAACGGCGGCTTGAATCTTCTGGGCAAGAAGGCGCGCCAGCACGTCGGTCTGGCCGCCGGCCGGCGCCGGCACGATCATCTTGATCAGCTTGTCGGGATAAGCGCCTTGCGCCCGCACCTGCCCAGCAGCCATCACGCTTGCGATGGCAGATAAAACAGCCCGTCGCGTAATCATCGTTTCCTCCCGCGCCGGCCGGTTGATTTGGCGGCTCTGCTTTGTAATGAAGTCGGCACCGCAGTCTATATGAGACCGGTCGTCGCGGGCGCATGTTCCGGAAAAGTGGGTACCGGTTTTCCGACAAGAACATGCGCGCCATCGGGAGTCCATAGTGGGCTGCTGCCCGCAAGAACTACAACAACGGAACGCAAATCATGGAACGCACCAAGCCGCCCTTCCGCGCCGACCATGTCGGCAGCCTGATCCGGCCGGACGCCCTGATCAAAGCGCGCGAGAAGGCGGAAAAGAAGGAAATCCCGGACGCCGAGCTCAAGCCGATCCAGCAAGCGGCGATCCGCGAGGTCGTGCGCATGCAGGAGGACATCGGGCTCAAGGTCGTCACCGACGGCGAATACAACCGACACTCCTGGCATCGGGATTTCATGCTGAAATTTCAGAACGTGCAGATGATCCCGTCGAAACTGACGGTGAAGTTTCATTCCGCCGAAGGCGACCGCCTGCACAGTCCGCCGACCATGCAGGTGACGGGCAAGCTGGCGCGGCCGAAGGGCGGCGGCATGTTCGTCGACGATTTCAAGTTCCTGGTGTCGATCGCGCGCGCGACGCCGAAGATCACGCTGCCGTCGCCGACCGTCATGCATTTCCGCGGCGGCCGCGAAGCGATCGACGCCAAGGCCTACCCGGACATCGCCGCCTTCTACGACGACCTCGCGCGGCTCTATCGCGAGGAGATCGCCGACCTGGCGGCGGCCGGCTGCCGTTACCTCCAGATCGACGAGGTGAACCTGGCCTATCTCTGCGATCCGGAGCTGCGCAAGCAGGTGGCCAATATCGGCGAGGACCCGGGCTCGCTGCCGAAGACCTATGCGAAGCTGCTCAACGACACGATCAAGGACCGTCCCAAGGACATGACGGTCTGCATGCATCTCTGCCGCGGCAATTTCGCCGGCGCCTGGGTGGCGGAGGGCGGCTACGAGCCGATCGCGGACTTGCTGTTCAACGAGATCAACATCGACGGCTATTTCCTCGAATACGACAGCGCGCGCGCCGGCGGCTTCGAGCCGCTGCGATTCTTGCCCAAGGGCAAAACGGCCGTGCTCGGCCTTGTCACCACCAAGAGCGGCAAGCTCGAGACCAAGGACGAGCTCAAGCGCCGCATCGACGAGGCCACCAAGCATGCGTCATTGGAGCAGTTGGCGCTGAGTCCGCAATGCGGCTTCTCCAGCGGCATCGGCGGCAACACCATGGACGTCGACGGCGAGATCGCCAAGCTCCGCCTCGTGGTCGAGACCGCGCGCGAGGTCTGGGGCTCGGCGTGAAAGCTAACCGTCGTCGCACCCGCGTAGCCGCGCGCCGTCGTCTCTGCTAGCCTTCCCTCTGGGAAGGAAACGCAGAGGCAATAAATCACATGAAACGTGTGCTGCTTGCGGCATTGCTGCTGCTCGGCGCGTTCGCGCCTGCGTCGGCAGCGGACTACCCGACGAAACCCATCCGCATCGTGGTGCCCTACGGACCGGGCGGCGCGACCGACATCGTCGCACGCATCCTGGGCGAGCACCTGAAGGAAAAATTCCGCCAGCCGGTGGTGGTGGAGAACAAGCCCGGCGGCAACGGCATCGTCGCGCTGCAGGAGACGGTGCGCGCCAAGCCCGACGGCTACACGTTCCTGATCGGCAATATCACCACCAACCTGCTCATGCCCTTGATCGGCGATCCTCCGCTGGCGTTCGATCCGTTCAAGGACCTCGTGCCGGTGGCACGGCTCAACGACGTTCCCGGCGTCTTCCTTGCGAGCAAAGTGAACTTTCCGCCCAACACGCTGCAGGAAGTCGTGGACTACGCGCGGGCGCGGCCGGGGGAGGTCAATCACCTCACCGCCGGCATTCTCGCCTATTCGCACATCGATTTTCTGATGCTGCAGAGGCGCACCGGCATCAAGCTGGTGGCGATCCCGCTGCGCGCCGGCGCGGGCGGCGGGCAGATCGACCTGATCAACGGCGCGGTGCAGATCGCCTTGCAGAACGCGGCGACGGTGACGCCGCTGGTCAAGGCCGGCAAGCTCAAGGCGCTGGCGGTGACCAGCGAGCGGCGGCTCCCGGTGCTGCCGGACGTTCCCACCTTCAAGGAGGCGGGCTTCGAGGGATTGGGCACCAATGCCTGGAACGCCATGTTCGCCCCGCGCGCGGTGCCGAAGGAGATTCTCGAGACCATGACCGCCGCGATTACCGAGATTCTCGGCTCCGGCAAGGCGGTGACGCAACTCGAGGAGCTGCAGTTCACGGTGCAGCCTACGCGCTCGCTCGACGAGGCGCGCGACTGGCTCGCGAAGGACGTGGAGCATTGGAAACCGATCGTCGCCGACGCCAAAGCGATGGTGGACAAGACGCAATAGTCAGCGGAGCGTAACGCGTGCTGGGGGAGTGCCGTGCAAGAACAGGTCGTAACGCGTAAAGAGACCCGTCAATCCGAGCCCGAATACAAACTGAAGGTCGAGAAGGACGTTGACATTCCGATGCGGGACGGCGCCATGCTCAAGGCGGACGTTTTCCGACCCGACGGCGACGGGCATTTTCCGGTCCTCATCAACATGGGCATCTACCAGAAGGACAAGCTCTGGGTTCCGCCGGACGATCTGGAGGAAGAACCCAACCCCTACATGAACTGGGAGACGGTGAACCCGGAATGGTGGGTGCCGCGCGGCTATATCTGCGTGCGAGTCGACGAGCGCGGCTCCGGCAACTCGCCCGGACAGTCCGTGCTCTACTCGCCACAGGAGGCGGTCGATTTCTACGACGCCATCGAATGGGCAGGCCACCAGCCCTGGAGCAACGGCCGCGTCGCCACCATCGGCATCTCGTTCTTCGCGCGCACGCAATGGTGGGTGGCGAACCTCAAGCCGCCGTCACTCAAATGCATCGTGCCGTGGGAAGGCGCCGCCGACCAATACCGCGACATCCTCTATCACGGCGGCATCTTCGCCAATGGCTTCATCTGCGGCTGGTACACCACGCACATGGCGCACCACCTGCTCGGCCGCGCCTACCAGAACAACCCCGACACCTTCCAGGACAACGTGCTGTGGCGGTTCATGCGCCACAGCCTCGACAGCGGCGCGTTCAAGGGCCAGCAGGCGCAATGGGAGAACATCGACCTGCCGATGTGGGCGGTCGGCAACTGGTCGGGCATGGGCCTGCACCTGCGCGGCGCCACCGAGGGCTATACGCGCGCGGCGTCGAAGCACAAGAAGCTGCGCATCCACTGCGGCACGCACTTCCATCCGTTCTACAGCGAGGACGGGCGGCGCGATCAGTTGCGCTTCTTCGACCACTGGCTCAAGGACATCGACAATGGCGTGATGCAGGAGCCGCCGGTCAAGCTCGCGATCCGCACCGGCCACGGCGAGTACCATTTCCGCCACGAGAACGAATGGCCGCTGGCGCGCACGGAGTGGACTAGGCTCTATCTCGATCTGTCGGACGGCGCCGACGGCGTGGCCGGCACGCTCTCGCGCACCAAGCCGACGACCGCGGCCTCGCGCAGCTATTCCGCCACCGGCGCCTCCCACGCCGGGCATGCATCGGCACCGTCGTCATCGCATGCAACCGGCAGCGGGCTCGGCATCTCGCTGATGACGCCGCCGCTCGAAGCGGATACGGAGATCACCGGCCCGCTCGCCGCGCAGCTCTGGGTGTCGAGCACGACCGAGGACATGGATCTGCTCCTCACGCTGCGCAACATCGACCCCGACGGCGAGGACGTGCTCGAGGTCGGGCAGCAGGGCCAGCCGGTGCCGGTGGCGAAGGGCTGGCTGCGGGTCTCGCACCGCGAGCTCGACACCAAGCTGTCACGGCCGTATCGCCCCTATCACAAGCATCTGCGGCGGCTGTGGCTCGAGCCTGATGAGCTCGTACAGGTGCAGGTGGAGATCTGGCCGACCTCGATGGTGTTCAAGAAGGGCCATCGCATTCGCCTCGACATCGAGCCGCGCGACGGCATCGGCAGCGCGCCCTACACGCACTACCACGCCGACTACAACGACGGGGAGAACACGATCCATTCCGGCGGCGACAAGGAGTCGTTCCTGCTGGTGCCGATCATTCCGGGGAAGTAACCGATCTCGATTTGATTCACGTTACGTGCCACAAGTGCGGTGAGCTCCCCTCCCCCTTGTGGGGAGGGGTTGGGGGTGGGGGTGGCGCTATGTGGCACCACCGAGCATCACCGCACCACCCCCCTCCCCAACCCTCCCCCGGCCGGCTGCGGGCCCGCCCGCTTCCGGCTAGTTTAGAAGTGATCAAACCCCGGCAAGCCGGGGTTTGATTGGGGGAGGGAGCAGACTGAGCAAGTTTCGCGGACGCACAGAACAGGACCACACCATGCGCATCCGCGTCCGCAATCCGCAGGACCTCGCAGCCGGGCTGTTCTTTCTGGCGATCGCGGGCGGCACGCTGTGGGTGGCGTGGGATTATCCGACAGGCACGGCGGTGCGCATGAGCTCGGGATATTTTCCCCGCCTGCTCTGCCTGCTGCTCGCTCTCATCGGGCTGTTCGTGACGCTGCGCTCCCTCGTCGTCGACGGCCCTGCCCTCACCGCCGTGCGGCTGCGGCCGGTCCTGCTGGTCACAGCCGCGATCGTCGCCTTCGCCTATTCGATTCAGACGCTGGGGCTCGTACTCGCGACCGTGCTCATCACCATGATCGGCGGCTTCGCCAGCCCGCAAGTGAGAGCCTTGGAGATGGTGGCGGTGGCCGTGTTGCTCGCCGTCATGGCCACGGCGATATTCATCTGGGGCATCGGCCTGCCGATCCCGATCTGGCCGGAGCTCTGAGGTGGATCTGTTCGCCAACCTCGCCCTCGGGATGGCGACCGCGCTCAAGCCGATGAATCTGGCGTTCGCGCTGCTGGGCAGCCTGATCGGCACATTGATCGGCGTGCTGCCCGGCATCGGGCCGCTCGCGACCCTGTCGATGCTGCTGCCGATCACCTTCTACCTCGAGCCGATCACCGCGCTGATCATGCTCTCCGCGATCTACTACGGCGCGCAATACGGCGGCTCGACCACGGCCATCCTGGTGAACCTGCCGGGCGAAAGCTCGGCCGTCGTCACCTGCATCGACGGCCACGAGATGGCGCGGCAGGGTCGCGCCGGATCGGCGCTGGCGGTGGCGGCGCTCGGCTCGTTCTTCGCCGGCTCGGTCGCCACCATCGTGATCGCCGCGCTGGTGACGCCGCTGACCGCGCTCGCCGTCACCTTCACGGCGGCGGAATATTTCTCGCTGATGGTGCTCGGCCTGGTCGCGGCCGTGGTGATGGCGCGCGGCTCCGTCGCCAAGGCGCTGGCGATGATCGTGATCGGGCTGCTGTTCGGCCTGGTCGGCACCGACGTCCATACCGGGTTGCAGCGCTTTACCTTCGGCGCGCCCGACCTGTTCGACGGCATCGACTTCGTCTCGATCGCGGTCGGCATATTCGGCTTCGGCAGCATCATCGCAAGCCTCGAGAAGGGCGAGGACGCGCAGACCGTCTCCGTTCTCAAGGCGAAGATCCAGCGGCTATGGCCGACGCGCGAGGATTTCCGCCTGGCCTGGCCGGCCTCGGTGCGCGGCACGATCCTCGGCTGCGTCCTCGGCGTGCTGCCCGGCGGCGGCGCGGTGCTCAGCGCCTTTGCGGCCTATTCGCTCGAACGCAAGCTGGCGAAGGACCCCACCCGCTTCGGCAACGGCGCAGTCGAGGGCGTCGCCGGACCGGAATCCGCCAACAATGCCGGCGCGCAGACCGCGTTCATCCCGATGCTTACGCTCGGCATCCCGCCCAACGCGGTCATGGCCGTGATGATCGGCGCCATGATGATCCATGGCATCCGGCCGGGCCCGGAGGTGCTCGACCAGCGTCCGGAGCTGTTCTGGGGGCTGATTGCCAGCATGTGGATGGGCAACGCGATGCTGGTCATCATCAATCTGCCGCTGATCGGGCTGTGGGTGCGGCTGTTGCGCGTGCCCTACCGGCTGCTGTTTCCCGCGATCCTGCTGTTCAGCAGCATCGGCATCTACAGCGTGCACAATTCGACGTTCGAGGTCGTGCTCGCCGCCGGCTTCGGCATCCTCGGCTACGTGCTGTTCAAGCTCGGCTGCGAGCCGGCGCCGCTGGCGCTCGGCTTCGTGCTCGGCCCGCTGCTGGAGGAGAAGCTGCGCACGGCGATGCTGCTCGCACGCGGCAATCCCCTGACGTTTCTGCAGCGGCCGATCAGCGCCGGGCTACTGCTGTTCGCGGCCCTGCTGCTGGCAGCTGTGCTGCTGCCGAAGATCCGCAAGGGCCGCGAGGAAGCATTTCAGGATTAGGACAGCGAGCGCGTCTCTCCATCGGCCCTCATGCTGAGGAGCATCGCAGCGCGAAGCGGGCACATGCCTCTCCACAAACTCGGCCGCGCTGCGATGCGTCTCGAAGCATGGGGCCGCGGCACAAGCCAGGCCGCCCCCGCCTTCGAGACGCGCGCACGCAAGTGCGATTTTGCCGAACGAGCGCAGCAGGCGCGCTCCTCAGGCTGAGGGCGGAGAGGGAGGAGCGTATGTTGCGAAATTGCTACTCCGCCTTGATGCCGGTCTTGGTCACCACGTCGACCCACTTGTCTCGTTCCTTTGCAATGAAGGCGCCGAAATCCGACGGCGATCCCGTGCGCACCTCCGCGCCGAGCTTGCCCAATGCGGCGACTGCGTCCGGGCTCTTGAGCGCGTCGTTGATCGCGGCATTGAGCTTGTCGACGATCGGCGCCGGCGTGCCGGCCGGCGCCACCACGCCGGTGAACGTGAGCGCCACGAAATCCGGCAGCCCGCCTTCGATCAGCGTCGGCAGCTCCGGCGCAAGCGCGTTGCGCGCCACGCTCGACACCCCGAGCGCGCGGATCTTGCCGTCTCGCACGTGCGGCAGCAGCCCCGCAACTTCCCCGAACAGAATGTGCACCTGGCCGGCGACGATGCCGGCCACCGCTTCCGGCGAGCCCTTGTAGGGGACGTGGACAAAGTCGGTTCCGGTCCGCAGCTTGAACAGCTCCGCCACCAGATGCGTGAGATTGCCGTAGCCCATGGAGCCGAAATTGAGCTTGCCGGGATTGGCCTTGGAATAGGCGATGAGCTCCTGGACGTTCCTGGGCGGGAAATCCGGCGCAACGACAAGCACTTCATAACCTTCCGTCACTTTCGCAATGGCCGTGAAATGCTTGACGGTGTCGTAGTCGCGGAAGCGATAGACCGCGGGCCCCACCACCAGCGCGCTCGCATTGCCGAACAGCAGCGTGTAGCCATCGGGCTCGGCAGCGGCGACGGCCTTGGTGCCGAGTGCGCCGCCGGCGCCCCCGCGGTTCTCGATGATCACGGTCTGCCCGAGGATCGGCCCGAGACGCTGCGCCAGCAGCCGCGCGGTGAGGTCGATCGGCCCGCCGGCCGGATACGGCACCACCATCTTGATCAGCCGGTCGGGGTAAGTTTGCGCCGCGGCACGCTCGGATATGATCGAAGCAGCACCGAGCGCCAGCACGGCACAGATGAGCATACGAGCCATCACGGATGAGCTCCGGTCATTGTGAAAACCAGCACAAGCGTAGCATTGTCGTACAGGCGGCCCAAGGACCGACGGCACCGATGTGATATCAAGGTATCGGCAAGGGGACCAAGGCGACGGACCAAGGCGGCATGGGGAAACTGGCGAATGTGCTGGCGGTCGCATTGACCTGCGCCGCGGTCGCGGTGGCAGCCGACGTGTTCCGCAAGCTCGGGCTCGCGCTCTACACCGAGCAGTATCTCGCCGGGCTGCTCGCGCTCGCCATGCCGCTGTTGTTTCTCCACGTGCCGGCGGACGGCGGCAAGCGCGGCCGCGAGGGGCCGGTGCCGTGGTACGACCTTGTTGCCGCACTGACGTCGTTTGCGGGCGCCGTCTACATCGCTGTTCCGCTTTCCCGCGCTGTCGGAGCTGGTGCACGCGCGCCCCTGGGACGGCCTGGTCGTCGCGGGCGGCATGATCCTTCTCATCCTGGAAGGATTGCGGCGCACCACCGGAACGGGCCTGCTCTACACCACCATCTTCTTCTTCGTGCTGGCGCTGGTCGCCGGCCATCTGCCCGGCGAGTTCGCCGCCAAATCGATCCCATTCGACCGGCTGACCTACTATTCCGTCTGGGATTCCACCGCGGTCCTCGGCATCACGCTCAAGATCGTGTCGGGCGTCGTCGTCATCTTCGTCCTGTTCGGCAACGTGCTGCTGAAATCGGGCGGAGCTGCACTTCTTCACCGACATCTCGCTCGCGCTGATGGGCCGCTATCGCGGCGGGCCGGCCAAGGTCGCCATCATCGGCTCGTCGCTGTTCGGCACCATTTCCGGCAACGTGGTCTCGAACATCATCACCGTCGGTGTCGTCACCATTCCCTTGATGATCCGCGTCGGATTCCGGCCGCCACCTGGCCGCCGCCATCGAGGCCAACGCCTCGACCGGCGGGCAGATCATGCCGCCGGTCATGGGCATCGCCGCCTTCGTCATGGCCGAGTTCCTGCGGGTGCCCTATGCCGAGGTCGCGCTTGCCGCCACCATCCCGGCGATCCTGTTCTACATCGCGCTGTTCATCCAGGTCGACCTCGAGGCCGCGCGCAGCAACATCCGGCCGATGGAGCCGGAGCAAATTCCGAAGTCTCGCGACGGTGCTGAAGGCCGGCTGGCACTTCCCGATCCCGTTCGCGGTCCTGATCTACGCCCTGTTCTGGGGCGGCGAGGAAGCCGAAGGCGCGGGCCTGCTGGCGATCGCGGCGGCGCTCGGCGCTGGCGCTCCTGATCTTCCGTTCCAGGGCAAGCGCATCGGCGTCCGCGATCTCTACGAGATGCTGCGCGATACCGGCACCTCCGTGATCGACCTGTTCATGATCGGCGCCGCCGCCGGCATCATGATCGGCGCGCTCAACTATTCCGGCGCCGGATTCACGCTCAGCCTGGTGCTGATCCAGCTCGCCGGCGGCAGCCTGCTGGCGCTGCTGGTCGTCGCCGCCATCGCCAACATCATCCTGGGCGCCGGCCTCCCCACCGTCGGCTGCTACATCCTGCTGGCGACGCTGGTGGCGCCGACGCTGGTCCAGATGGGCATCGAGCCGATGGCGGCGCACATGTTCATTCTCTACTACGGCTGCCTGTCGGTGATCTCGCCGCCGGTCGCGGTCGCCGCCTTCGTCGCCGCCAATCTGGCCGGCGCCGATCCGCAACAAGACAGGATGGATGGCGATGGCGTTCGGCTGGACCTTGTTCGTCATCCCGTTCCTGTTCGTCTTTTCCGGCACGCTGCTGCTGAAGGGCGATCCTGTCTTCATCGTCATCGACTCCGTGACGGCGGTGGCCGGCGTCTGGCTGATCTCGGCGGCGGTGATGGCCTATTCCGTGCGTCCGCTCGGCATCGTCGATCGGCTCGTCCACGGCATCGTCGGCATTTGCCTGCTGCTCCCGGTCGGCGCTTTTGCCGCTGCGCGCTGGCTCAACATCGCCGGCGCCGCGGCGGCGGTGCTGATGCTGCTGTGGGAGCGGTCGCACCGGCGCGCGCCGGCGCCTGCGGCGGAAGCGGCGCCGCCACCGGCCGGCCCGAGCGTCGCGATGCCGACCGACCAGCGCGCTGCGCTCGACCGCATGGGCATTCGCGGCAGCGGCGACGCGGAGTGATGTCGTTCTACGACTTCGGCGCGAGTCCAGCTTCGCGGTAATATTTCAACGCACCAGGGTGGAATTCGACGTCCTGCACCGGCTTCGCCATGCGGTCCGGCTCGAACAGGTTGAACGGCGGGAAGGTCGCCGCCAGCGCCGCCTTGTTCTGATGGATCGCCTTGGTCACCTCGTAGACGACGTTCTCCGGCACCTTGACGTGGGTCGAGAGCACCATGTCGAAGGCCAGCACCTTGGTCGGCTTGCTGATGCCGTCGAAGGCCGGCGACGGATTGACCTCCATGATGTAGGTGCCGGGAAGCAGGGCCTGCATGCGCTTGATCGCTTCGGGCGACTCGTCGATCGGCAGGACGCGCAGGCCGCCGACCGTGGCCGCGGCCTGCTTTACCGCCGCCGAACCGAGCGCGAAGAACAGAACGTCGGTCTTGCCCGCTGTGAAATCCTCCGCCGAGCGGCTGACATTCGGGGTGAGCACTCCGACCACGTCGTTATAGGTCAGCCCGGACGTGGCCAGGTGCGCCGCGATGATGCGCCCAATGGTCTTTTGCGCATTGAAGCCCGACGAGACGCGCTTGCCCTTGAGATCGGCGATGGTCTTGATGTCGGAGTCCGCCCGCACATGCAGCGCGACCTGGTACGGGAGCAGCACGGCGACGTTGCGGAGATTCTTGTGCTCGCCCTGGCCTTCGTACTCGCCGGTGCCCTTCACGTAGAACGTGGTATCGAACGCATTTCCCATGCCGAACTCGGCGGTGCCGGCCTCGACCGGGATCATGCCTTGCAGCGCCTGCGCCTGCAGGATCGCCCGCACCTTGGTCTTCTCGCCGATGAGCTTGGCCATCGCGGCGCCGGCCGAGTTCGTGAACGAGCCGCTCGGCGTCGTGACGATGCTCACGGTCTGCGCCGCGGCGGAGCCGATCAGGAGCGGCGCTACGATGAGGCAGACGGCAGTGCCGAGCGATTTCATGGTCGTTTCCTCCGATTGCAGGAGGCTGTTGATCCGCCCCTTTGAGATAGCTGCTCGGATTATGATACGGTCAGCCCGAGGCGCAATACAGCGCAATTGGACGCAGGCGTAGCGCATCGATTTGAGGCGAAGCGGAAGCACGGGGAAATTGCCAATGGCCGACGTCGAAATCGTGCTGCATCCGATTCCGAGCCCGGACAGCAAGCCCTACATCATCGTGCTCGGTCCCGACCGGCATCTCTGGTTCTGCGAGAGCGGCACATCCAAGATCGGGCGGATGAACCCCGACGACGGCAGCTTCGTCGAGTTCGACACGCCGACGCCCAATGCGAAACCGATCGGGATCACGCCCGCGGCCGACGGCGCGCTGTGGTTCTGCGAGAACGCCGGCAACAAGATCGGGCGCATCACCATGTCAGGCGCCATCACCGAATTTCCCGTCCGCACGCCGGGCGCCGGCCCGGACGGCATCATCGCGGGGCCCGACGGCAACCTCTGGTTCTCCGAGGCGCATCTCAGCCGCGTCGGCCGGATCACGCCGGCCGGAGACGTGACGGAATTTTCCGAGGGGCTCACGCCGGGCTGCCGGCCGCTCTCGCCTGTCGTGCGCAACGGCGACATCTGGTTCAGCGAATACGAAGCCGGGCAGATCGGCCGCATCACCATGGACGGCCACGTCACGGAGTACCAAATCCCGACGCCGAACTCCGAGCCGCGCGCCATGGCCGCGCATCCCGACGGCAATATCTGGTTCGTGCAGACAAAGGCCAACGGTCTCGGACGGGTGGACATGCAGGGGTGCGTCACCGAATGGCCGGTCAAGACGCCCGACGCGTCCTTGCGCGGCGTCACCGTCGCGCCCGACGGCGACCTCTGGTTCACCGAGAATTTCGCCAACAAGATCGGCCGCATGGCACCGGACGGCAAGGTGATCGGCGAGTATGCGATCCCGGTCGAAGGCTGCGGCGCGCGCGCCATCATCGCCATCCCCGACGGCCGGCTGTTCTTTTCCGCGCACGACGCCGGCGCGATCGGCGAGGTCATCCCGAAACGGTAACGGCGACGGATTACGGAGTTGAACCATGAGTGCATCGACGCTCGAAGACCGCATCCGTGCGATCGAGGACCGGCTCGAAATCTACAATCTCATCGCCAGCCATCCACCGAGCGCCGACACCGGCGGCAGCGACCACATCGCGGCGAGCTGGGTCGAGGACGGCGTCTTCGACCGCGGCGAGAACCTCTCGAGCCCGCGCGGGCGCGACACCATTGCCAGCCACGTGCTCAGCATGGAGCACCAAGCGGCGATCAGCGGCGGCATCGCGCATTTCACCGGGCTCCCGCACGTCGCGATCGACGGCGATACCGCCGTGGTCACATCGTATCTGCAGATCCTGGTGCCGCAGACCCAGGGCGATCCAGTGGATGTTCCGAACCACGGCAGCGGCCGGGGCTTTCGCGTTCACCGCATGACCGCGAACCGCTGGGAGCTGGTGCGAACGCCGCAGGGCTGGAAGTTCAAGCACCGCGCGCTGCGGCAGCTCGACGGGTCGGAGCCGGCACGAAAGATTTTGCGCGGAGCACTCAGGAAGTAGCTACGTGCGCCACGAGCTCGGTGGTGTGGGAGTGGAACCGGGTTCCAACATTCTCTGAATTTGAGGGCGCCAGCTACCGGCAATCGTGCGGCCCATCATCATCGACGCGCTAGGCAGAGCGCACGATAAATGTTACGGTCGTCGCCTCTTCGCCGAAAATTTGCTCGCAGATAACAGGAAGGAGTCGGCTTATGGCGCGCTCAAAGCAAGCTTCGAAGCGAAAGGGTCGGAAGACCTTACCCGTCATCGGCGCGGCCGGCGTGTCATTGGCATTCGCAGGCGGCGCATCGGCCAACGTGGTGACAGAGCATACACTGCCGCAGGGAATCGCACCGCATCCCACCATCACGCTCGGTGAGGAGGAAATCTTCGACGTTAATTTGGGCACGTTCTATGTCCTGGACAAGGAAAACGTCGAATTCGACGAGCGCGTGCAACTTGCACAACGCGGCTGTCGAGGAGGCGGCTGCCGGGGCTGCGCAGCGCGAGGTTGTCGGGGCTGCGGCGGCGGCGGTTGCCGAGGCTGCGCGGTGCGAGGCTGTGGAGGCTGCGGCTGTGGAGGCTGCGGCTGCACCACCGGCTGCCTGGTCTGGATCGGCGGGGCGTGGGTCCGGGTCTGCTAGAGCAGGATTCCGAAGAATCCCGCCCCGGACTTGATCACAAGCGCGTTCACGCGTGTCCATGGCCCGTCGCAGACGGGCGTGAACGCCCTAATGGACGCGCTATCGGTGGGTCCCATTTTCGGAAAAGATCATGCTCGGCAGCAAGCTAGAGCGGGATGACGATTCGAAGCCCGTGCGCACGTGACCGCGGTCGTGTCGTGCGCGCGGGCATCTCAGGACGACGGTCAGAGATTCCGGCGGCGGCTCACTGTAGCCCGATCGAGCAAAGCGAAATCCAAGCTGCCGCTGTCAAACAAATTCTGCTACCTAGATCTGGTCCGCGCGGGCACCTCATCCTTCGAGGCTCGCTTCGCTCGTACCTCGGGATGACGATGCGCGTACTGACCTCATGACGGGCGACCGCGGAAACCGGTTCGGGCTGGCTGACAGCGAGGGCGTTCCGCAGTTCGCACCGAATTTCAGCGTCTATGTGCTACCGCCCGATGTGGTGTGCCTCTATTCCGAGGACCGAAAATTCTTTCTGCACGGCACCCTGTTTTGTGCGCTGGCCTCTGCAATCGGACAAGGTGGAAAAAGCTTTCGCGAGCTGGTCCGCGAGCTGGAGCGGGATTTTCCGCCCCCTGCAATCCATGAAGCGCTCAAGCGGCTGATCGAGCGCCGCTACGTTGTCCCGGCATCGCCCGCGTCCGCCGGCGTGGCTGCCGCCTATTGGGCGAGCCTCGGTCTGCCGCCGGAGACTGCCGAGAGAAATCTCCAGAACCTCCGCGTCCGAATCCAGGCGATCGACGTGGAAGGTGCGGCCGAGCTCGAGGCCGCGCTGCGGAAATTGGGCGTTCGCATCGTCAAGCGCTCGGCGGACCTGACCGTCACGCTGGTGAGCGATTATCTCGAACGCGCCTTGAGCGAATTGAACCGCCAGCACCTGGCGGACCGAACAACCTGGATCCTCGCGCAGCCCTCCGGCATCTTTCCCCTGGTGGGGCCGGTGTTCAGCCCGGGCGAGAGTGCCTGTTGGACTTGCCTCGCCGATCGCATGAAGCGCAACCGCGAGGTCAAAACGCTGCTCGAGCGCGAGCAGACCCGCTGCGTCGCGGTCTCGCCGCTGGCCCGGCACTCGCTCGGACAGGGCGGCATCGAGCTTGCAGCGCTCGAGATCGCGAAGGCAATCGCCGCCGACTTCCGCACGCCATTGCGCGATCACATCATCAGCCTCGACCTGTTGGGCGCGACCACCGTGAAGCACCACGTGGCCCGCCGACCGCAATGTCCGAGCTGTGGCCGCAGGAAGCTGCGCGACCCGAGGCGGGAGCCTATGCCGATCGAGCTCGACGCGGGCGGCAAGCTCCTCATGACCAGCGGCGGCTACCGCACCGTTTCCCCGGGCGCCACGGTCGCGCGCTTCCGCAAGCATGTAAGCCCGCTCACCGGCGTGGTCTCGCGCCTCGAAAAAATCGAAGCCGACCTGCCGCTGAACACCAATTACTACGCCACGCACAATTTTTCCGCGCCCGCCAGGACAGTCGATGAGCTGCGGGCCGGATTGAGCGGCGCCGGCAGCTTCGGCAAGGGCAGCACGGCCGAGCAAGGCGAGGCCAGCGCGCTCATGGAGGCGATCGAGCGCTATTCCGGGATCTTTCAGGGCGACGAAATCCGAGCGACGCGACGGTTCACGGATTTCCCGGCCGGCGATGCCATTGCGCCGAACGACATTCTGCTGTTCAGCGAGGCGCAGTTGCGGGGGGAGGCGTCGGCCGACCCGCACGGGGCGCCGTCGGCGCGGACGCTCTTCGATCGATCGGCCAAGATCGAATGGTCGCCGGTCTGGTCGCTCCGCGACCGGCGCTTCAGACATGTTCCGACCAGCCTCGCGTATTTCTTCTACCGCGGCCCCGGCGAGATCAACGCGGATTCCAACGGCTGCGCGGCCGGCAACACGCTCGCGGAAGCAATCGTGCAGGGTTTCCTCGAGCTGGTGGAACGGGATGCCTATGCAACCTGGTGGTACAATCGGGTGCAGCGGCCGCAAGTCGATCTCGGCCAGCTCGACGATTCCTATGTGCGTGATCTGCGAGCCCGGCTCGCCGACACCGGGCGCCGGCTCTGGGTACTCGACGTCACCAGCGACCTCGGGATTCCGAGCTTCGTGTCGGTCCTGCACTGGATGCAGAATTCTCAGGAAAATATCGAGTTCGGGTCCGGCGCGCATTTCGACGGCCGAATCGGCTTGCTGCGCGCCCTGACCGAGCTGAACCAGTTCCTGTCGATCGGCTTGATGGGTGGCGGCAGCGGAGAGAAATCGAGCCTCGACGGCTCCACGCCATTGCGGCTGCAGGACCATCCGTTCTTGATCCCGAGCGACCAGCCAGCGGTGCAGCCGGGCTTCGGCTCCAAGGTCGGCGGTCTCGACGCGCGCGAACAGGTGACCGCCTGCGTGCGTCTGGCCGAGCGGGCGGGCCTCGATTTCCTGGTGCTCGATCAGACGCGCACCGATATCGAAGCTCCGGTGGTGAGGGTTATCGTTCCGGGGCTGCGGCACTTCTATCGCCGCTTTGCGCCCGGCCGGCTTTACGATGTTCCAGTGAAGCTCGGATGGTTGGAGCGGCCGCTGCGGGAAGGCGAGCTCAATCCAATTCACCCCCATACCTGAGGACAATCTCGCGCTTGCGCAATCCCAAAACAAGGCGAGGTCGGAAGACGGCGCCGAGCACCAGCCCGCGAAACGTCAGGGCGTTCACGCCCGTCTTCGCGGGCTATGCGTCTACGCCCTTGAGTCTTTCAGCCCGGCTCAGCGGCCATGTCACCCTCGCAGCGCAGGCGGACGGAAGAATCTTCGCCTGCTTCGACGCCTATACGGTCGTGCTGGGAACGTTCAGCTCAGGCGCGGCGGAGCGCGCGCAGGATCTGCGGATCGGTCTGCCGCTCGCCTCGTTGGCGGCAAGCCGTCGCAGCATCGACAAGGAGATGCACCTCCTGGTGCAGCGATTGGCCAGGCACGGCCTGCTGGAATACCGCCTGCAGCACGGACGCGACCGGGATGAGGTCGTCATCGAGCCGCAGGTCGCCGACTATTGGCCGACGATGCCGCGGCTCCGGGACGCCGACGTGCTCGTCCTGTCGCGGTTCGCCTATCTGCGGCGGCGCGGCGACGCGATGGTACTGGAATCACCGCGCGCCGGAGCGCTGTTCAAGATCTGCGATCCGGCGCTTGCCAGCGCGATCGCCATGCTGTCCACACCCCAACAAATCAAGCGACTGAGCCGGCAGAAGAATTTTCCGGGGCGCGAGCTGCTCGCGCTGCTGCTGGATTGCCGCATCCTGTTCAAGGTCGATGCCGCCGACAGGGGCCTGCGACCGACCGAAGGCGACCGAGACCTCGTACTTTGGGACTTTCACGATCTGCTGTTCCATGCGCGCAGCACGCAGGGCAGGCACGCCAACCCGCTGGGCGCGGTTTATCCTTATGTAGGCGCCATACCGCCGCTGCCGGCGGTGCGGCCACGCTGGCCCGGACAGCGCGTCGATCTGCGCAAGTTTTCGGCCGCGCATGCGCAGAGCCTCGTCCCCAACCCATCCCCAGAAGCGGCGGAGGGATGGCTCGCAAAGCTGCTGCGCGAGCGTCATTCGACCCGCAGCTTCGACGACCAGCGGCCGATCACGCTTGCCGAGCTTTCGCTTTTTCTCGACGGCACCGCGCGCGTTCTAGCGACGTCGAAGAGTGAGGTTGGTCCCGGCGAAGGCGGTCCGTCCATGGAATACACGGTCAGGCCGTATCCGTCGGCGGGCGCGAGCCACGAGCTCGAGCTCTACCTGGCGGTCGACAGATGCGAAGGGCTCGCCCGCGGGTTCTACCATTACGACGCCGGCGGACACGCTTTGGTGCCGATCGGCGCACAGGCGCAGGAGCTCGATGCCCTGTTGCAGCAGGCCGCATTCGCAATGGATGCGGCCGCCGTGCCACAGATCCTGATCACGATCGCTGCGCGCTTCGGCCGGATTTCCTGGAAGTACAGCGCGATCGCCTATGCGCTGATCCTGAAGGACGTCGGGGTGTTGACGCAGACGCTCTACCTGATGGCGACCGAGATGGGGCTCGGCGGATGCGCAATCGGAGTCAGCAATATCGATCTCTTTGCGAAGCTGACCGGAATCGACCTGCACGTCGAGGGTCCGGTCGGCCAATTTGCACTCGGCCGCGGCTCGACGGTGCCTGGCGTGGCGTGAGTTTCCAGAACTCGCTCTACCAAGACCAGCGCTTGCCGGAAGGATCGCGCGATTCGCGCTCGAAATATCCGGGACTCTTGCGGCGGCGCTGTCCCTCGAGCGCGAATATGGCGCCCTGCGGGTCGGTACACTGCACGATCCAACTGCCGCCCGGCACTTCAAAAGGGCCTGCAAGGATCTCTCCGCCGCCGGCCTCGACGCGCTGCGCCGCCGCGTCGAGGTCGCCAACGTTGAAATAATAAAGCCAGAAGGGGGTAGGGACCGTCGCGGGCTTGGTGAGCATGCCGCCGATCGTCTGCCCGCCGGCGGTGAATAGCTGATATGTGCCCATCTCCCCGATATCGGCGTCCGCCTGCTGCCAGCCGAAAAGCCCGCCGTAGAACGCCAACGCCTTTTGCCAGTCAGCGGCGTGGAGCTCGTGCCAGCCGACGCGGCCTGGTGCGTCGAGGCCGGCGGGCTGCGCTCGATTGTCATTAAGCCGCTTGATCGCCGCGAACCTTGCGGCTTGCGGGTCGGTGAAGATTGCAAAGCGGCTGATGTCGGGAATGTCCGTGGGCGGAACGTGGACGGCTCCACCCAGCTTCTCGACCCGATCGGCGGCAGCGTCCACGTCGTCGACCCCGACATAACCGAGCCAACTCGGCGTCGCGGAGGCTTTCGATCGCGTCCTCCGGCAGATGCATCAGCCCGCTGACCACACCGTCGCCGGCGGTGAACAGGGTATAGGCCCCGCCGGGCAGGGACGCGTTGAGCGCGCCCCAGCCCATGACCGTGGTGTAGAATGCCTTGGCCGCCTCCACGTCGGTCGTGATCAACTCATACCAGTCAAAACGGCCAGGAAAACTGCTCACGTCTGCTGCTCCGCCAGCCTGCAGAACTATCGCAATCGCGATTGTCTCAGGGACCGGAGGCTATCAATTTATTCGTAGTTGGTCCCGGACAATCTCCCCCGCGCCGGAAATGCCTCCGCAGGAGCTGGCCCGGCGTGCGATGGCGGGCCGAGCACGATTCAAATCGGCATCGGCTTGCCCACGCCCGCGGCGAGCGCGCGCTGATAGACGAGCTCGCCGAAGGCCATGTCTTCCAGTGCAATGCCGAGCGACTTGAACAGCGTCAGGTCGGACCGCGACGTGCGGCCCTTGGCCTTGCCGGTGACGAGCTCGCCGAGCTCGCGGATGTCGGACCATTTGAGCTTGCCGGCGGCGGCGAGGTCGCGGAACTCGCCCGCCTCTATCATCGCCTGCTCGACCTGGTCGGTCACCTTGACCGCCGCGCGCAGCACAGTGTCGGCGTCCACCTCGCGGCGGTCGCCGGAATTGGCGCCGGCGGCGTTGACGTGCGCGCCCTTGGCGAGCCAGTCGGCCCGGCACACCGGCTCGGCCGACTTGGTGATGGTGACCACCACGCCCGCCTCCGCCACGCAGGCTTCCGCCGAGGGCGCCGGCCGCACCTCGATGCCGAGCTCCTTCTCCATCGCGCGCGCATACTCCTCGCGGCTGGCGGCGGTGCGGGCGAAAACGAGCACCCGCTTGATCGGCCGCACCGCGCAGACCGCAATCACTTGCGCGCGCGATTGCCGGCCGGTGCCGATCACGCCCAGCGTATCCGCCTCGGGATTGGCCATGAGCCTGGTGGCAAGCCCGGTCGCCGCGCCGGTGCGCAACTGCCCGAACAGGTCGGCCTCGATCATCGCCTTGAGCTTGCCGTCGAGCGACGAGTACAGCAGCGTGTGGAACTGCCCGCCCTTCATGGCGGCATAGGCCTTGAGGCCGTAGACATTCTTGGCACCATAGGCCGCGCCCATCAGGTTGAAGGCCCCGCCGGGAAGCGGTGCGCGCCGGCGCGGGATGTTGCTCGTTTCCGGCTGCCCCCAGGTCGCGAACAGCTCCTCCAGCGTCGCGATGGCGTCCTTGACGGTGACCAGCCGGGCGACGTCGGCTTCGGTGATGTAGATTGCACTCATGTACCGGGCCTCAAGACTTCTTCGATCCAATCCCACATGTAGTGGACTCCGATTGTGATGTTATCGACCTGGCAGTGGTGAAAGCCGCCCTCCTCCCGCTGGAACACCTTCAGCGTCTTCTGCTTCGAGCCGACGGCGGCGAAGCATTTTTCCGCGAGCGACAGTGGAATCTGCTCGTCGCCGGCGCCGTGCAGCAGCAGGAACGGACAGGTCATCTTCTGCACGATGCCGTCGAGGCGGAAGCCTTCGAGCTTCTTCAGCGCCGCCTCGTTGCTCTCGACACCCAGCACCCATTGCAGATGCGGCGGCGGCACCGACAGCGCCAGCACCTTGCCCGACGCGAGCTCGTCGAGCCGCTTCGCCCAGATGGCGTGATAGTCCCACTGCGCGCCCCAGGCCACGCAGCAGGCGAAGCGCGGCTCGAGCGAGGCCGCCCGCGGCGCGTAGTAGCCGCCGAGCGAGAGCGCCATCACGCCGATACGCTTGGGGTCGAACTCGCGGCGCCCGGCGAGATAGTCGTAGGCCGCGGTGGCATAGCGTTCGGTCTCGGCGATGAGCGGCAGGTTGCGGAAGCGCACGCTCTCGCCATTGCCGGGGCCGTCGACGATCAGGCAGCCGATGCCGCGGGCGGCGAGATCGGGCACGCCGTAGCCGTATTGCAGCTCCTTGGTGACGTCGAAGCCGTCGAAGAACACCATGCACGGCGCAGGCTTCGCACCGGCGGCGGCGGGATCGGGATGCACCAACAGCGCGGGCAGGCTGGTGCCGTCATACGGCACCTCCACCGCCTCGATGCGGGGATGACGGAGGATGGCGGCGGCGTCCTTGAAAATCTTCACCGCCTTGGCGTAGACGTCCATGCTGCGCTGCGAGCGCGGATGGATGAAGCGCTCGCCGGTCTGGTAGTAGCGCGTCGCCCGCATGAAGCACGACGCAGCCGTGCGCTTGTGGCCTTGCCTCTCCTCCTCGCGCCCGCGCGCCTCGACCTTGTCGCCCATGCGCGTCCATTCCTCGAACCAGGCGTCGTCGTCGCCGACGCGATCCTCGAGCGCGCGCCCGACGCGATGCACCTCGTCGATCTCGACGCCGGTCCAGGGCGCGCCGCTGAGGCAGATCAGCAGCCCCATGGACCAGCGGTAGTTGGTCGGGAAATAGAGGAAGGCGGGGTCGTCCTTGCGGCCGATCATGGTTTGCTCTCCGATGTTGCGACGACCGAGCCAGTGATTCCAACGCCGGGTTCAGGGCTCCTTCGAATCGATCAGGATGAAGGCGATGCGGCAGGGCTCCGTGCCGCGATTGACCCAGGCGTGGTTGGTGCCCTGCTGCACCAGAACGTCGCCGGCCTTGAGATGGATTTCGGAATCGTCGAGCAGCATGTCGATCTCGCCCGCCATCACGATGGCGTAGTCCACGGTGCGGGTGCGATGCATGGCGGGATGGCTCGGAGGCAGGCCGCGCTTGGGTACGCCGTCGCCCAGGCTCTGGTGCATCGTGCTGGGATCGAGCTTCTTCATCTCCTCCGTTTCCGGCGGGAAATCGACGATGCGGAACACGCTGCCGCCGGCCGGCGGCATGATGCCGATGTCGATCGCCGCGCGGTCCTTGGTACCGGAGAGATCGGCGGGGGTCTGGTCCGTCACCCACAGCAGGCGCGACACGGTCTGCGCGTGCGGACGCACCTTCTTGTGCGGCGTGGGCCCGTCGATGAGCACGACTGCTTTGTCGTTCTTGTCGACCGTCGTGACCACGCGGCGAATGTCAGCACTCAAAGCCATGATGGCGTTTCTCCCGTTTTTTTGATGGATATTCGGAAAGGGGCCGGTGTCCGATCATGCAACAACGCACGGACGTCCACCAGCGCCGATTGGCTATGGGTGCACGCTGCCGTCGGGCATATGGGCGCCCTTGAGATTGGCGCCGTCGAGATTGGCGCCGGTCAGGATGGCACGCGACAGCCGCGCGTCCGCGAGGTTGGCGCCGGACAGATTGGCGCCGCTGAGATCGGCGCCGAACAGGTCGGCCTCGGACAAGTTCGCGCCCTTGAGGTTGGCCTCGCGCAACGCGGCCTCCACCAACCCGGCACTGTTGAGGTTAGCGCCTTCCAGATCGGCGCGGCGCAGCGTCGCCTCCACCAGGTTGGCGGCGCTGAGGTCCGCCCCGCGCAGCGACGCCTCGTCGAGGCGCGCGCCGGTGAGGATCGCTTCCGGCATGGTGGCGCCGTCGAGCCTGGCGCGCGTGAGCCGCGCCTTCTGCAGCTTGGCATCGGTGAGATCGGCGCCGGTCAGGTCGGCCGCACTCAGGTCCGCCTCGTAGAGCATGGCGCGCGCGAGCTTGGCTTTTGCCAACGCCGCGTTCTTGAGGTCGGTCTTGTTGAGATTGGCGCCGGTCAGATTTGCGCCCGCCAATTTGGCGCGCAGCAGGCGCGCCCGATGCAGAACGGCGCCCGCGAGATTGGCACCGGACAGGTCCGCGCCCGACAGGTCCCGCCGTTTCAAGGCGGCGCGTTCCAGGCTGCAGCCCGGACAGGATTTCGTGCCGCCGGCGAGAAATTCGCGCTCGCCCTCGGCGGAGGCCGTCACGCCGGATAGGCAGAGCGCAAACAGCAGTGCCGCTGGAAACCACAGGCCGCGATGCATGACCGTCGTGCGTTTTTGATCCTCGGCCGGGATCATCGCATGTTTCTGCGTCCCGCGCGCGAGCCGATCACACGTCGATCACGCGCCTGTCACACCTGCCGTTCCACCATCATCCGCTTGATCTCGGCGATGGCCTTGGCGGGGTTGAGGCTCTTCGGGCACGCCTTGGCGCAGTTCATGATGGTGTGGCAGCGGTAGAGGCGGAACGGGTCCTCGAGATTGTCGAGGCGCTCGCCGGTCGCCTCGTCGCGGCTGTCCTGGAGCCAGCGGTCGGCCTGCAACAGCGCGGCCGGCCCGAGGAAGCGCTCGCTGTTCCACCAATAGCTCGGGCAGGCGGTCGAGCAGCAGGCGCACAGGATGCACTCGTAGAGGCCGTCGAGCTTCAGCCGGTCCTCGTGGCTCTGCCTCCATTCCTTTTGCGGCGTCGGCGACGTGGTCTGCAGCCACGGCTGGATCGAGGCGTGCTGGGCATAGAAATTGGTGAGGTCGGGCACCAGGTCCTTCACGACCGGCTGGTGCGGCAGCGGATAGATCTTCACCGGGCCTTTGACGTCGTCCGCCGCCTTGGTGCAGGCGAGCGTGTTGGTGCGCATCGATGTTCATCGCGCACGAGCCGCAGACGCCCTCGCGGCAGGAGCGGCGGAAGGTGAGCGTGGGATCGATGTTGTTCTTGATCCAGATCAGCGCGTCGAGAACCATCGGACCGCAATCGCCGCAGTCGACGTAGTAGGTGTCCATGCGCGGATTCTTGTCGTCGTCGGGATCCCAGCGATAGATCTTGTATTCCCGCACGGTCTGGGCGCCGGTCGGATAGGCCCAGGTCTTGCCTTCGGTGACCTTGGAGTTCTTCGGCAGCGTGAATTCGACCATGTTCGATAGTTCTCGTCTCTTTGCGCTTCAAGCTCGCGTCAATAGACCCGCGCCTTCGGCTCGATATACGAAATCTCGTTGGTCAGCGTGTAGGCGTGCACCGGCCGGTAGTCGATGGTGACCTTGCCCTTCGGTCGAGCCAGGCCAGCGTGTGCTTCATCCAGTTCTTGTCGTCGCGGTCGGGGAAGTCCTCGCGCGCGTGGGCGCCGCGGCTTTCCGTGCGGTTCACCGCCGAATCCATGGTGACCACGGCCTGCGCGATGAGGTTGTCGAACTCGAGCGTCTCGATCAGGTCGGAGTTCCAGATCAGCGAGCGGTCCGTGACCTTGATGTCGCCGACGCCGCCATAGACCTCGTGGATGAGCTTGTGGCCCTCCTCCAGCACCTCGCCGGTGCGGAACACCGCGCAATTGTTCTGCATCACCTTCTGCATCTTGAGGCGCAGCTGCGCGGTCGACGTCTTGCCCGAGGCGTGGCGGAACTTGTCGAGGCGCGACAGCGCACGATCGGCCGAATCCCTCGGCAGGTCGGGATGGCTGTCGCCGGGATGCAGGATTTCGGCGCAGCGCAGCGCCGCGGCGCGGCCGAACACCACGAGATCGATGAGCGAGTTGGAGCCCAGCCGATTGGCGCCGTGCACCGACACGCAGGCCGCCTCGCCCAATGACATCAGGCCCGGCACGACGGTGTCGTCGTTGCCGTTCTTCTTGGTGAGCGCCTCGCCGTGATAGTTCGTGGCGATGCCGCCCATGTTGTAGTGCACGGTCGGCACGATCGGGATCGGCTCGCGCGTGAGGTCGACGCCGGCGAAGATGCGCGCGGATTCCGAGATGCCGGGCAGGCGCTCGTGCAGCACCGCCGGATCGAGATGGTCGAGGTGCAGGAAGATGTGGTCCTTGTGCTTGCCACAGCCGCGGCCCTCGCGGATCTCGATGGTCATGGCGCGCGAGACCACGTCGCGCGAGGCCAGATCCTTGGCCGAGGGCGCGTAGCGCTCCATGAAGCGCTCGCCCTCGCAATTGACGAGATAGGCGCCCTCCCCGCGCGCGCCTTCGGTGATCAGGCAGCCGGCGCCGTAGATGCCGGTCGGATGGAACTGCACGAACTCCATGTCCTGCAGCGGCAGGCCGGCGCGCAGCACCATGGCGTTGCCGTCGCCGGTGCAGGTATGCGCCGAGGTGCAGGAGAAATAGGCGCGCCCGTAGCCGCCGGTGGCGAGGATGGTCATATGGGCGCCGAAGCGGTGGATCGAGCCGTCGTCGAGCTTGATGGCGATGACGCCGCGGCAGCGGCCCTCCTCGTCCATGATCAGGTCGATGGCGAAGAACTCGATGAAGAACTCGGCGGCGTGGCGCAGCGCCTGGCCGTACATGGTGTGCAGCATGGCGTGGCCGGTGCGGTCGGCGGCGGCGCAGGTGCGCTGCGCGGTGCCCTTGCCGTAATGCGTGGTCATGCCGCCGAACGGACGCTGGTAGATCTTGCCGTCGTCGCGGCGCGAGAACGGCAGGCCCCAATGCTCGAGCTCGTAGACCGCCTCCGGCGCGCTGCGGCACATGTATTCGATCGCGTCCTGGTCGCCGAGCCAGTCGGCGCCCTTGACGGTGTCGTACATGTGCCAGCGCCAATCGTCCTCGCCCATGTTGCCGAGCGCGGCGGCGATGCCGCCCTGCGCCGCCACCGTGTGCGAGCGGGTCGGGAACACCTTGGTGATGCAGGCGGTCTTGAGGCCCGCCTCGCTGCAGCCGACCACGGCGCGCAGCCCGGCGCCGCCGGCGCCGACCACCACCACGTCGTAACTGTGGTCCTCGATCGGATAAGCGCGGCCATTGGTGGCCGGATTGGGGGTACCGTTGTTGGCCACGGTCACACCTTGAAGCTGAGCATGAGAATTGCAAACGCGGACGCGAGCGCGACCGCGACCGTGAAGAACGTGTTCGCCATCAGCAGGACGAGCTTCGTGCCCTCGTCGTGCACGTAGTCCTCGATGATGACCTGCATGCCGATGCGCATATGCATGGTCACCGACAGGATGAACAGCAGCATGATCACGGCGATCAGGGGCGAGCCCAGGATCTGCACCACGGCAGCGTGATTGCGGCCGAGCAGCGACATCACGATCAATATGAAGGCGATGGTCAGCGGAACGTTCGCGACCGCGGTCAGGCGCTGGCGCCAGAAATGCTGCGTACCGGATCTGGCGGTGCCGAGGCCGCGCACCCGGCCGAGCGGCGTGCTCATCTTCCCGCCGGCCATCAGCGCGATCCTCCCATGAACAGGTAGCCGACGACCCAGATGATGACGGTCCAGCTGATCGAGCCGACGAGCGTGGCCACCGCCAGCCGCTCGCGCTCCTGCGGGCCGAAGCCGCGGCCGGTGTCCCAGATCAGGTGCCGGATGCCGCCCAGCATGTGGTGCATGAGCGCCCAGGTGTAGCCGAAGAGGATCACCCGGCCGAAGAACGAGCTCATGAACGAGCCGAAGCCGGCATAGGCGTTGGGCGACGATGCCGCCGCAATCAGCCACCACGCCACCAGCAGCGTGCCGAAATACAGGCTGGCGCCGGTAATGCGATGGACGATGGACATCATCATCGTCAGCGTCGGCTTGTAGATCAGCAGGTGCGGCGACAACGGCCGCTCAACGGGCGCCTTGGTTTCGGCCATTGTTGTTTCTCCATTTCGCCCGTACGCGTTTCGGCTCAACGCGGCCTTCGCGGCAACCCCACCTCGCGCGAAAGCGCCCCGTTCCTAGCCAATGTGGCAACGCGCCGCAATCCGCCCCTTTGGGCGAACCACAGGCAGACCGAGCTTTCGTCAGACACGAATATGATCACTAGAGATCTGGCGGACAATAGGTATTTGGCGTAGCTTTCCTTCGTCAAATTCGAAGGCAGAGGGTGCCCGGGCAGCCCAGGCGTTCCGACCATGCGTTTCGACCTGACCGATCTCAGCCTGTTTCGCCACGCCGTGGAGGCCGGCAGCATCACCGGCGGCGCCGGGCGCGCGCATCTCGCACTGGCCGCAGCCTCCACGCGCATCCGCAACATGGAGGAGGCGCTGGGGGCGGCATTGCTGGTGCGAGGACGCCATGGCGTGACGCCGACCCAGGCCGGCCGCACGCTGCTCCAGCATGCGCGCGCGATACTGCGCCAGGCCGAACGGCTGCGCGAGGATCTCGGCGCCTATGCCGGCGGGCTCGCCGGCCAGATCCGGGTGCTTTCCAATACCAATGCGCTCACCGAATTCCTGCCCGAGGCGCTGAGCTCGTTCCTGGCCACCCATCCCAATGTCAGCGTCGACCTGGAGGAGCGCCTCAGCGACGAGATCGTGGGCCTCATCGCCGAAGGGGTGGCCGATCTCGGCATCGTCGCGGCCACCGTCGATACCAGCGCGCTGAAGACCTATCCGTTCCGCAAGGACCGCTTCGTGCTGGTGGTGGCGCGCACGCATCCGCTCGCCAAGCGCTCGAAGATCGCCTTCGCGCAGGTGCTGGACCACGACTTCGTCGGCCTCGACCGCGCCAGTGCGCTGCAGCGCTTCCTGGCGGACAAGGCGGCGCTCATCGGGCAGCCGCTGCGGCTGCGCATACAATTGCGCAGCTTCGACGCGGTGTGCCGCATGGTCGAGTGCAATGTCGGCATCGGCATCGTGCCCGAGACCACGGCACGGCGGATGGCGCAGACGATGGTCTCGGTGCCGTTGACCGATTCCTGGGCGGTGCGCGAGCTCACGATCTGCATCCGCAACTTCGACGAGCTGCCGCCCTATGCGCGGCAGCTGGTCGAGCATCTGCGGACCGCGGCGTAGGATAGGTGGAGCGATGAGGGCGCTTGCGCGCTCATCGCGATACCCATCGCGACGAGCGGAGCTGGCGGAGGGATGATGGGTATCGCGCGCGCAAAGAGGCGCGCGCTCCACCCATCCTACCGAAGTCAGGCCTCACCGCGGCATCAGCGCCCAATAGTCGAGATCGAGCAGCACCGACGGGTCGTCCTCGTCGCCGGACTTGAGCGGGAAATCCGCGCAAGGGTGATCCTTGGCGGCGACGGTGCGCAGGCGCAGCGCGCCGACATCGTCGCGCCCCGGCACATCGGCCTTGCCCAGCACCTGCGACCACGCGAACACGGTCATGCCGGCGAACAGCGGCGACACGTGCCGCCCGCCGTTGATCGCCGCGATGTGGAAGGCGTTGGCGAGTCCGTTGAAGGATAGCGCGCGCGCGAGCGAGATCACGTGGCCGCCATAGATCAGGCGGCGGCCGAAGCGGCCCTGCGCCGCCGAATACTGGTCGAAATGGATGCGCGCGGTGTTCTGATAGAGCCGCGTCGCGATCTGGTGCTCGGCTTCCTCCACCGTGATGCCGTCGACATGATCGATCTGTCTCGCCCACGGCGTAGTCGCCGAAGCGCGCGGGGCTGCCGGCGAGCGAGACGTCGTAGGCGGCCACATCGATCCGCGGGCAGGCATCGCCGAGCGTGCTCGGCAGCACCGCGTCGAGCAGCCGCGGCACATGATCGGCTCCCGCCTCGGCGCTTCTCGTCGCGCTTGTGCACCATCACCCATCGCACATATTCGAGCACCTTGGTGCCGTCCTGCTTCAAGCCGGTCGAGCGCACGAAGACGATGCCGGTCTTGCGGCTCGAATTCTCCTTGAGCCCGATCACCTCGGACACCGCGTTGAGCGTATCGCCGGGATAGACCGGCGCGAGGAACCGGCAGGCGGCATAGCCGAGATTGGCCACGGCGTTGAGCGAGATGTCCGGCACGGTCTTGCCGAACACGACGTGGAAGACGAGGAGGTCGTCGACCGGCGCGCGCGGGATATCCGATGGCCTGCGCGAAAGCGTCCGACGACTGCACCGCGAAACGCGAGCCGAACAGCCCTACGTAGAGCGCGACGTCGCCGACCGTAATGGTGCGCGGCGTCGCGTGCCTGATGATCTGGCCGACGCGGAAATCCTCGAAGAAGTTGCCGGCGCCTGTCTTGCTGGTTGTTTTGCTGCCGTCCTTCGACATCGTTAACTCCGATTGCCCGGCGGACATCCCGCGGAAATGTGCATCTAATGAGGCTTTACGCCCGTAGCTCGATGGCGCACGTCGATGGCACGGTAACGTGAAAGACCGGGCCATAGGGGTTTGCTATAAGTCGCGCCATATCACCATGCAGAGAGTGCGTGCAAAAGCCGGGCCATGACTATTGAAGCAACCCATGATCGCACTTTGGCAGCAACGCCGGCCGCGCTGGCGAGCAAAGCGAGCGGCCAGCGCGGCAACTCTGAAATGCGCGCGCATAGCGCGTCGGAAGACGCGCGTGAACGCGCTGGTGACACTCGCCCTGACCCGGGCTCGTCGGCGCGCGCCGGCGCCGTCATTCATCCCCGCTGGGTGCGGGTGACGCATTGGATCAATGTCGTGGCCATGGCGGTCATGATCGCCTCGGGCTGGGAGATCTACAACGCCTCGCCGCTGTTCCCTTTCCGGTTTCCCCGCGAGGTCACGCTCGGGGGCTGGCTCGCGGGCGCGCTGCTCTGGCATTTCGCGGCGATGTGGCTGCTGGCGGTGAACGGCCTCGTCTATATCGTTCTCGGGATCGTCACCGGCCGCTTCCGGCGCAAGCTCGTTCCGATCAGCCCGAGCGCCGTCCTCGCCGACACCAAGGCCGCGCTCACCGGCAAGCTCGCCCACGACGACCTTTCCGTCTACAACGCGGTGCAGAAGCTGCTCTATCTCGGCGTGATCCTGGCCGGCATCGTGATCGTGCTGTCCGGCCTCGCGATCTGGAAGCCGGTGCAGCTGCAGGAGCTCGCAGCCGTGTTCGGCGGTTATGAGGCCGCACGCTACGTGCACTTCTTCGCCATGGCTGTCATCGTCGGTTTCCTGGTGGTGCACCTGGTGATGGCCTTGGTGGTGCCGAAGGCGCTGCGCGCGATTATCACGGGCCGCTAGGAGGACAACGAAATGTCCCGCATCCGAAAAAATCCGCCCGGTGTCGATCCCAGGCTGCTGATCAAGGACGCCGCGAAGCTGATGCCCGATCCCACGCGGCGCTTGTTCCTGCGCGGCGGCGCGAGCCTCGGCGCGCTGGCGTTCCTCACCGGCTGCGACATCGTCGACGGGCTGTCGGCCGAGAACGCGCTGATGAAGGTGTCCTATTTCAACGACCGGGTGCAGGGCTGGCTGTTCAACCCGAACAAGCTCGCGCCGACCTATCCCGACAGCGCGGTCACGCGTCCGTTCCCGTTCAACGCCTACTATCCCGAGGACGAGGCGCCGGAGGTCGACAAGGAGGACTACAAGCTCGAGGTCGGCGGCATGGTCGACAACAAGAAATCCTGGACGCTCGACGAGCTCTATGCGCTGCCGCAGGAAACCCAGATCACCCGCCATATCTGCGTCGAGGGCTGGAGCGCGATCGGCAAATGGTCGGGCGTGCGGTTCTCGGAATTCCTGCGCCGCGTCGGCGCCGACACGCGCGCGAAGTATGTCTGGTTCCGCTGCGCCGAGGGCTACTCCACCTCGATCGACATGGCGACTGCGCTGCATCCGCAGACGCAGATGACGTTCAAGTTCGACGACCAGATCCTGCCGCGCAAGTACGGCTTCCCGATGAAGGTGCGGATGCCGACCAAGCTCGGCTTCAAGAATCCCAAGCACGTGATGGAGCTCGCCGTCACCGACAAGTATCTCGGCGGCTATTGGGAGGACCAGGGCTACAACTGGTTCAGCGGGAACTAGCTAGCTAGGGCGTGCACTCATTCAGCGAAATCACTTTGCGCCCGTGTACACGCAGTACCAATAGACTCCCCTTGTGAGACTTAGATCTGAAATAACTCCCCCAGCGTGGGGTTGATCGGCAGCCGCCTTGCACTGGTCTAAATTGTCAAATCTTCCTGCAATTTGAGAAGTGATGCCGACCGGCACAACAATGCCAGTCGCTGGTGAGAGCATCGCGATTACTATGATGAGTGTGTACATCGCTGAAGTCTCCCGGTCTTTGACAACCGCACCCCGTGAGGCCCGCTCGACGGCGACGAGCGGTCGAAGCTCCGGTGTCGTGGCTGTTAGTGCGCAGGTCGCCGTCGTGGGGACCGCGACATGAGCAAGGCCCCTGCCGAGGTTGTGCGGCGATGGTGAGCTCCATTTCCGATTTGATCCAAGATACACAGATGGAGAGGGTCGGTCAGCAAGTTATTTGGATGAACGAGGTCTGCTTGGGTCAAAGCGGAAAGGCTCGGACTGAGCAAATCGAGTCCGCTTTGCCGCCCCAAAGCGGACCTTCTAGTTGCGTTCAGCGTGGCACTGAAAGTGCGATCATACCGAAGGCCCCGATCGGCCCTAAGGACAGGGCGAGCTTGGGATCGATGCATTGCTCTATCGCCCACCTGGCCGTACTATCCTGCTTCTGCCCAAGTCTCGACCAGGTAGGAGGGCGGTATGGCTGAATTGCTTAACCCGGCTGCTCCACACCATCTGCCGGCGTTCATCACGGCTCCCGGTGAAACGGATGTGCTCATGGTGGTGATGGGCTTCATCCTGCTGCTCGGCATTCTGATGTTCGGCATCCTATTCCTGCGGTTGCATAGCCTACCCGAGCGAGTGGCGCACAAGTCCCACAAGATACAGTTCGAGGTCGTTGCCGTCCTCTGCCTTATCGCTCTCTTCACACACATGCATATCTTCTGGGTGGCCGCTCTGCTGCTAGCGATGATCGACATCCCTGATTTTGGCGGGTCGCTCGCGCGGATCGCCACATCGGCCGAGAAAATCGCCGATGTAAGGCCCGGCGAAGGCGCGGACGCGCCGCAGGCGATGGCTGCCATCAGACAAGCCGACGAACCTCGTGGCATGTCGCGCGAGGCCCATGGCGCGGCATTACCGACAAAACCTGATATCCCGCCGGCACGCAAAAAGGAGCCGAGGCATGCTTGAGCTTCTTCTCTGCTCGTTGGTGACAATCTTTCCGGATTATCTCTACCGCCGATATGGCCAAGGAAAGCGGCTCGGCAAGGAGATAACCTTCTACTCGGTGTGGTTCGAACTGCGGTGGGGGATCACGGCCTGCTTGATACTCACAGTGTCCTTGATCACCCTGATCTTTTACAACCACCCGTCTACGAACAACGTCGTCCTATTTTTTAGAACCGTCCCGATCGTTCCCGAGACAAACGGGCGTGTCGCCGAGGTCTACGTTGGCGTAAGCGGTCCGATCGCCGAAGGAGCGCCAATCTTCAGGTTGGACAGCTCGAAGCAGGAGGCCGCTGTGGAGACCGCGCGGCGCAAGATCGCGGAGGTCGATGCGGAGTTGTTGGTGGCGCGGTCCGATATATTGAAGGCCGAAGGCCAGGTCCAAGAGGCCAGAAGCGCTCACCAGCAGACCTTGGACGAACTGGAAACCAAGGAGGAGTTGCAAAGACGCAATCCGGGTAACGTTGCCTTCCGGGAGATCGAGCGGCTCCGGGTCCGTGCAGAGGGCAATCTGGGCGCAATCGCTTCCGCGACCGCTGCAAAACAGGGCTCCGAGGAACGGATAACGACCCTTCTCCCCGCTCAAAAAGCCAGCGCCCAGGCTGAGTTGGCCCAGGCGGAGGTGGAGCTGGCAAAAACAGTCATCCGCGCCGGCGTGAGCGGGCGAGTAGAGCAATTCGCGCTTCGGGTGGGCGATATCGTCAATCCGTTCATGCGCCCGGCCGGGGTGCTGATCCCCGAGGGCGCCGGTCAGCGAGTCCTGTTCGCCGGCTTCGGGCAGATCGAAGCGCAGATCATGAAAAAAGGGATGGTCGCCGAGGTCACATGTGTATCCAAGCCGTGGAAAGTCATTCCAATGGTTGTCATTGAGGTGCAGGACTTCATTGCCGCCGGCCAGTTTCGTGGTGGCGAGCAACTCGTCGACGCGCAGCAGATCGTGAAGCCGGGCACCCTTCTGGTCCAACTTGAGGCGCTCTACAAAGGCGGGCTCGAGGGTGTCACCCCTGGCAGCAGTTGCATCGCGAACGCCTATTCCAGCAACCATGACCTGATCGCGTCAAAAGAGACGGGTGCGCTGAAGGGTGTGGCTCTTCACGCCGTAGATGCTCTCGGCTTGGTGCACGCGCTCATTCTTCGGCTCCAGGCTTTGGTGCTTCCGTTCAAAACGCTCGTGTTCAGCGGAGGACACTAACCTGCGCTGCGCGTGAGCGAGCGCTCGCGCTAACCTGCGATCAGCAGCGCGACGCCCACGACCGTGAGCGCAACGCCGAGCGCGAGCTGCGCCCCGCCTTCGACCTTGCCAAACAGCAAGGTGGTGCCCACGACCGTCACCAGCGGATAGGTGGCGACCAGCGGCGACACCAGCGCCACCGATCCGTGGGCCAGCGCGGCATACATCAGCAGCGCGGCGAGCCCGTTGCACCATCCGACCGCGGCGAACCACAGCAGCCCGCGCGCCGGAGCCTCGGCGACGAAGCGGCCGGTGCCGATCCGGGCCGCCGTCAGCACAACAATGGTGGAGACGAGGTAGCCGACGAGCGCCGCCGCGAACGGGCTCGGCCAGATTTCCAGCCCGAGCTTGACCGTGGCCTGGGTGGCGCCGCGCAGCGCGGCCGCCGCCAGCGGGAGCAGCAGAAACCAGGAGCGCCAGCTATGGGCACGGCCGCCGCGCACGGCGGTCAGGATCACGATGCCCGCGACGATCGCGAGCAGGCCGCCGAGCTGAAACATGCGCGGTGCCTCGCCGAGAATGACGAAGGCGAGCGCGACCGCGAACAACGGCGCCAGGTTACCCAGCGTGCCGGTCATGACCGGGCCGAGCGCGCGGTTGGCGGCGAAGGTGAGCAGCGTAACCGCTCCCGGAAACATGAGACCGATTGCGGCGAAGATCGGCACCGCTGCCCATACCGGCGTCGCGTCCGCCAGGGCGAACGGCGCTACGCAAACGAACAGAGCTGTCGACGACGGAATGGCAATGGCGGCGCCCGAGAGCGGCGCAACATAACGCAGGCCGACCTGCGTGAGCACCAGCGCGAGGCCGAACAGGAAGGCTGCGGCAAAGGCGAGGACGATGCTGATCAGCGGAATGCTCTATTGCTTGGCGCATGTCCTCATCGGAAAAACCGGTCCCCACTTTTCCGGGACATGCGCTATTCAAATTTCACGCCGGAGCGCTTCACCACATCAGCCCATTTTTTCCCTTCGGACGCAATGAACGTCGCGAAATCCTGCGGCGATCCCGTGAGCGGCTCTGAGCCGAGCTTGGCGAGGCTGGCCTTGATGCCGGCGGACTTCAGGCCCTCATTGGTCGCAACATTGAGCCTCGACACGATCGCGTCGGGGGTGCCGGCCGGCGCCACCAGTCCGTTCCAGACGGTCAAGGACACATCGGGCAATCCGCTCTCGGCCATCGTGGGCACCTCCGGAAGGTCCGCCGGGCGTTTCGCGCTCATGGCGACGAGCGCCCGCACCTTGCCGTCGCGGATGAGCGGCAGCAGCACCGCCGGAGCATCGAAGATGATGTCCATCTGGCCCGCGATCAGATCGGTGAAGGCCTGGTTCATGGCGCGGTAGGACACCGGCACGATGTCGATGCCGGTCGCGGCCTTGAACATTTCACCGGCGAGATGCGGCGGGCCGCCGGTCGGGGCAGCGAAGTTGAGCTTGCCCGGATTGGCCTTGGCATGGCCGACGAGGTCGGCGACCGTCTTCGACGGCACCGACGGCCCGACCGCCATGATGAAGGGCGCGCTCGACACCGCCGCGACCGGCACGAAGGCCTTGAGCGGATCGTATTCGCCGGGCTTTGTCGCCGGCACGATCGCGAGCGACGTCGATGTGCCGAAGAACAGCGTGTAGCCGTCGGGGTCGGCGGCGATCGCGGCCTTGGCCCCGATCGTGGTGTTGGCGCCGGGACGGTTGTCGATGATCGTCGTGCCGACGCTGACCGACAGGTGCTGCGCGATGATCCGCGCAATGGTGTCGGGCTGCCCGCCGGGGGAGAACGGCACGATCAGCTTGATGACGCGATTTGGGTAGGATTGGGCGAGCGCGGCGCCGGCGGACAACGCCATCGCAAGCGCCGCAAGCGTGGTGGCTACAGCCCGTGCCAGTCGTCGCGTGTTCATCGAACACCCCGGGGACAAAGTGGCAGCGCGCCGACCTTCGCAAATCGAGCGGCGGCTTGCCAAGCCCCGCGCGTCCCTTTAGCAATCCGCGCGGAAACGCTCGCACAAGAGGCACCCCGCAAATGGCCACCCACAAGCTCCTCCTGCTCGCCGGAGACGGCATCGGCCCCGAAGTCATGGCCGAGGTGAAGAAGCTCATCGCCTGGATGAACGCCCAGAAGATGGGCTCGTTCGAGACCGAGGACGCCCTGGCCGGCGGCTGCTGCTACGACGCCCACAAGGTCGCGATCACCGACGAGACCATGGCCAAGGCCCACGCCTGCGATGCCGTCATCTTCGGAGCGGTCGGTGGGCCGAAATGGGATGGCGTGCCCTACGACGTGCGCCCCGAGGCGGGGCTGCTGCGGCTACGCAAAGACCTCGGCCTGTTCGCCAATATCCGTCCCGCGATCTGCTATCCGGCGCTCGCAGAGTCCTCGAGCCTCAAGCGCGAGGTGGTGGATGGGCTCGACATCATCATCCTGCGCGAGCTCACCGGCGGCGTCTATTTCGGCGAGCCGAAGACCATCACCGATCTCGGCAACGGTCAGAAGCGCGCGATCGACACCCAGGTCTACGACACCTACGAGATCGAGCGCATCACGCGCGTCGCCTTCGAGCTCGCGAAGAAGCGCCGCGGCAAGGTGACCTCGATGGAGAAGCACAACGTGATGAAAACCGGCGTGCTCTGGAACGAGGTGGTCAAGCAGGTGCACGCGCGCGAATTCAAGGACGTAACACTCGAGCATCAGCTCGCTGATGCCGGAGGCATGCAGCTGGTACGCTGGCCGAAGCAGTTCGACGTCATCGTCACCGACAACCTGTTCGGCGACATGCTGTCCGACATCGCCGCCATGCTCACCGGCTCGCTCGGCATGCTGCCGTCGGCCTCGCTGGGCGAGGTCGATCCCAAGACGAAGAAGCGCAAGGCGATGTACGAGCCGGTGCACGGTACCGCGCCCGACATCGCCGGCAAGGGCATCGCCAACCCGATCGCGATGATCGCCTCCTTCGGCATGGCGCTGCGCTACTCGCTCAATATGTCGAAGGAGGCCGACCTGATCGACCAGGCGATCGCCGCCGCGCTGGCCAAGGGCCTGCGCACCGCCGACATCAAGTCGGAGGGCACGAAGGTCGTGAGCACCGGGCAGATGGGCGACGCGATCATTGCGGAAATGGAGGCCTTGGCGAGGTAGCCATCCTCCGACGCACACCCGCCGCCGAAATGTCTTGACAACTCGGCGCATTCCCTACCATATCTAGTCGTGACGGTCCCCGGATGCACACACCTGTTGTGTGCTTTCGGGGCTAAGAGGGAACCCGGTGCGTCGGTGACGACCAAGCCGGGGCTGCCCCCGCAACTGTAAGCGGCGAGCTGTCGTCGCGCATGGTCACTGGTGCGGATCGCACCGGGAAGGCCAGACGACAGCGACTACCCGCGAGCCAGGAGACCTGCCGTCGCCACGTGAACGTCCCCGGGCGGGGTGCCCCGGAGGTCGCTTGCACCCGGCGGCGCGTCCGCCGGCTTCCTGCAACGCGTCCGCCCGGCACCAGCCCCAACCATCGACGGGGTTGCGATGTCTGCCTACGCTTTCGACTTCGACCGGTACGGTCATCTGGTCCAACAGCCGCGCGTTGCACGGCGAGCGAAGCGGGCCGCTGGCGTGCCGCCACGTCGCGCGCCGCTCGCCTGCGCCCACTCCTGCCCCATTGCCGGCGCCGCTGGCGCCGCCGCCGAAACCTTCCGACCTCGCGCTCGATCGCAGCCGCGACGATCTGTTGACCGTGTTCGGCAAGGCGACGCTGACCGACCGCTATCTGCTGCCGGGCGAGAGCTATCAGGACCTGTTCGCGCGCGTCGCCTGCGCCTATGCCGACGACATCGCCCACGCGCAGCGGCTCTACGACGCCATGTCGCGGCTGTGGTTCATGCCGGCGACGCCGATCCTCAGCAACGGCGGCACCACGCGCGGCCTGCCGATCTCCTGCTTCCTCAACGCCGTGCCGGATTCGCTCGAAGGCATCGTCACGACCTGGAATGAGAACGTGTGGCTCGCCTCGAACGGCGGCGGCATCGGCACCTACTGGGGCAAGGTGCGCTCCATCGGCGAGCCGGTGAAAGGCGCCGGCGAGACGTCCGGCATCATTCCGTTCATCCACGTGATGGACGGCCTCACGCTCGCCATCAGCCAGGGCTCGCTGCGGCGCGGCTCGGCCGCGGTCTATCTCGACATCGATCATCCCGAGATCGAGGAGTTCCTGGAAATCCGCAAGCCGTCCGGCGATTTCAACCGCAAGGGCCTCAACCTGCACCACGGCATCAACATCACCGATGCCTTCATGCGGGCGGTCGAGGCCGGCAGCGCTTTCGCCCTGCGCAGCCCCAACACCGGCAAGACGCTGCGCGAGGTCGACGCGCGGATGCTCTGGCAGCGCATTTTGGAGAACCGGCTGCAGACCGGCGAGCCCTATCTCCTGTTCATCGACACCGTGAACCGCGCGCTGCCGAAGCACCAGCGCGAGCTCGGCCTCAAGGTCTCGACCTCCAACCTCTGCAGCGAGATCACGCTCACCACCGGCGAGGATCACCGCGAGGAGGAGCGCACCGCGGTGTGCTGCCTGTCGTCGCTCAACATCGAGACCTGGGAGCAGTGGAACGACGAGGGAGGCTTCGTCGAGGACATCCTGCGCATGCTCGACAACGTGCTCACCAGCTTCATCACCACGGCGCCCGACAGCATGCAGCGGGCGCGCTATTCCGCGCTGCGCGAGCGCTCGGTCGGGCTCGGCGTCATGGGCTTCCATTCGTTCCTGCAGGCGCAGGGCATCCCGTTCGAGAGCGCGCTGGCGAAATCGTGGAACTTCAAGATCTTCCGCAAGATCAGGCGTGATGCGGACATGGCCTCGGTGCGGCTCGCCAAGGAGCGGGGCCCCTGCCCCGATGCGCTCGAGCGCGGCATGGCGGCGCGCTTCTCGCACAAGCTCGCGATCGCGCCAACCGCCTCCATCAGCATCATCTGCGGCGGCACCAGCGCCTGTATCGAGCCGATCCCGGCCAACATCTACACCCACAAGACGCTCTCCGGCGCCTTCGTGGTGCGCAATCCGTACCTGACGAAGGTGCTCGCACGCATCGGCGCCGACACTCCCGAGGTTTGGCAATCGATCGTCGAGCATGACGGCTCGGTGCAGCATCTCGACATGCTGAGCGACGCCGACAAGGCCGTGTTCCGCACCGGCTTCGAAATCGATCAGCGCTGGATCGTGGATCTCGCCGCCGACCGCGCGCCGCTGATCTGCCAGAGCCAGTCGCTCAACCTCTATCTGCCCGCCGACATCGAGAAGTGGGACCTGCACATGCTGCACTGGACGGCGTGGAAGCGCGGCGTGAAGAGCCTTTACTACTGCCGCTCCAAGTCGATCCAGCGCGCCGCCTTCGCCGGCCAACTCACCGCGAAGGTCGCGAGCGCGGAGCAGACGGCCCGCACCGACTACGACGAATGCCTCGCCTGCCAATAGGCCCGCCAATCCCGCGCAAGGAATAGATCATGATCGGCCCCATCATCGACATCTCCGTCTGCAATCCGCGCGATTTGATCGGCGACGGCAGGATCGGCCTGCTCGACGCCACGGGTACCTACGATGTCGACCGCTATCCCTGGGCCTATGAGTTCTGGAAGCGGCAGCAGCAGACCCATTGGATGGGGGAGGAGGTGCCGCTCGGCGCCGACATCAAGGACTGGACCTCGACGCGCATCACCGAGCCGGAGCGCAATCTGCTGACTCAGATCTTCCGCTTCTTCACGCAGTCCGACGTCGAGGTCGGCGACAACTACCTCAAGCGCTACATCCCGATCTTCCAGCCGCTGGAAGTGCAGATGATGATGGCGGCCTTCACCAACATGGAGACTGTCCACATCGATGCCTACGCGCTGCTGCTCAAGACGCTGGGCATGCCGAAGACCGAGTTCGAGGCGTTCCGCGACTATGCGGAAATGCGCGCCAAGGCCGACTACATGCACAGCTTCGGAGTCGCGACCTGCGCCGACGTCGCCCGCACGCTGGCGATGTTCGGCGCATTCACCGAAGGCATGGCGCTGTTCGCGAGCTTCGCCATGCTGCTCAACTTTCCCCGCCACAACAAGATGAACGGCATGGGCCAGATCGTGAGCTGGTCGGTGCGCGACGAGAGCCTGCATTGCGAGGGCATCATCCGGCTGTTCCACGAATGGCACCGCGAGACCGGCGCTGTCACGCCGGCCGTGCGGGACGACATCGTCGACGTGGCGAAGACCATGGTGGGACTGGAGGAGAGCTTCGTCGATCTCGCCTTTGGCTTCGGCGACATCGAAGGCATGCGCGCCGACGACATCCGCGCCTATGTTCGCTACATCGCGGATTGGCGGCTCACCCAGCTCAAGCTCACGCCCGTGTTCGGCTATTTCGCCGGCGACCCGGCGGGGTATCGGCAGCTGCGCCCGCATCCGCTGCCGTGGCTGGTGGAGATCCTCAACGGCGTCGAGCACGCCAACTTCTTCGAGCAGCGCGCGACCGAATATTCCAAGGGTGCGAGCCGCGGCAGCTGGGACGGCGACGGCGGCGTGTGGGCGGAGTTTGATCGCAGGAAGGATCGCGTTGCCTGAGGGCGCGCCTGCCTGGGACAATCGGTCTTGCCTGTACGCTTTTCGGCGGGCCACGCCGCCGCTATTGTGCAGCTGTAAGATTTCAGCTGCAGGACGGCATATGCGGCGCTGGCGGGAAATTCTGTGTTGCGTTGCGTGGCTTCTGGTGTTCGCCGGCGCGGCAACGGCGGACACGTATCCCTCGCGCCCGGTTCGCCTGATCGTTCCGTTCGCCGCCGGCGGCCTGAACGACGTGGTGGCGCGGCTGCTGGCGCCCCATCTCGAACGCGCGCTGGGCCAGCCCTTCATCATCGACAACCGCCCCGCGGCGAGCGGAATGGTCGGCACCGACGCCACCGCCAAGGCGGCGCCGGACGGCTACACGCTGCTGATGGTAGCATCGAGCTTCACGGTGCTGCCGGCGACGCACCCGAAGTTACCCTATGAGCCCGAGCGCGATCTCGCGCCCATCGTGATGGTGGCGAAGAACTCGCTGCTGTTTCTCGTCAATCCGAAGGTGCCGGCGAAGTCGCTCAGCGAGTTCGTCGCGCTCGCCAAGGCCGAGCCGGGCAAATTCAACTACGCCTCGCCCGGCGCCGCCACGCAGTCGCACCTGGTCGTGGAGCTGTTCAGCGGCAGGGCCGGCATCAAGCTGCAACACATCCCCTATCGCGGCGGCGCACCCGCCATGACCGCGATGGTTGCCGGGGACACCCACTTCACGGCAATCTCGACGCTGCTCTCGCTACCGCAGATCCAGGCGGGCGCACTGCGCGCGATCGCGAACGGCAATTTGACGCGCGAACCGCAGCTTCCGGATCTGCCGACCGTGGCGGAGCAAGGTTTTCCGGGCTTCGAGGCGATCCAGTGGATCGGCTTGCTCACCACAGCGGGCACGCCCAAGGAGATCGTCGAGCGCATCAATTCCGAGGTGAACCGCGCGCTACGCGATCCGGATTTGATCGCCAAATTCGCCCAGCAGGGCATTGCGCCGGCGGGCGGCACGCCGGCCGAGTTTCAGCGCACCATCGCAGCCGATATCAAGAATTGGACCGAGACCGCGCGCGCCGCCAATATCCGGGCGGAATGAGAACGCGCGACATTCTATCACGTCCTCTCGTCGCTCGTCAGGACCGCCTCGACGTCATCCGGATGCGTCTCGATCAGCTTAAGCAGCAATTGAGTCGCCTGATCCGGAACATTGCGTCCCTGCTCCCAGTTCTGAACCGTGTCGATCTCAAACCCGAACCGAATGGCGAACTCCGCCTGCGACAGGCCGAAATGCTCGCGAATGCGTTTCACATTCGCCGTCGGAAGATGAATGATCCGCGCATCGATGCCGAGGTTTGAAAACTCGGCACGAAGCTTTTTGCGACCGCTTGCAGCAAGCTCGATGGCGACGCTTTCACCATTCGCCAATCGGCCGAGCGTGTCGTGCGCCTTGCGCAGCGACAGGCCGCGCTTTGCAAGAAGTCGCGCAACATCGACCGGCCGCGGCATGTCGTTCGCTCGCAGAATCAACCTAACGCCTGGGATAGCGGATCGTTCGTGGGCGCGAGCCTTTGCGACGGCCCGTCGTCCGAGCGCCTCCCTCAATGACAATTTCGTCGACATCTGCTTCTTCCAACAGCTTGCGTCCGATCGCATTGAGGCCCGCTCGACCGAGCGCGCCGGGAGCGAGACCTTGAACATGGGCGCCATCGATATGGAGAACGCGCCCGATCCTCGAAATACTGCCGATCACGTCCAGCGTTCCGATCGGCACCGCGATCCGGACGATCGCTACGGGATGATCGACGAGGTCGATTTCGATCGCAATCTCATCAACGTCCCACATATACGCGATCCGCGTATAAATCGCAATGGTCTGAAATTGTGATACCGAGGAGAATGCTGGCTGCAGGCGACACAGCAAAGCTGGACGCCACACCAGTCTCTGCGCCGGGACGGCGCGCTGCCAATATCAAGGGAAGTGAGCGCTACCAGCGATTAAAACCGCCCAGCTCGGGCCCCGTCATAAACGGATTGGGGTCCCAGCCAACCCTGCCGCCGGTATTGGTGACCGAACTGACCCCGAGCCCGGCATTGCCCACCGGGAAGGCGTAGTCCGTGAACTTGCGCTCGCCCGGCTTCACCTCTGTGCCGGCATCGAGGAACGAGCGCGGCGCCACCGTGACGCGGGCACGCGGCCGATCCGCCTTGGCGGTGCGCGTGTATTTCTTCTGCACCTGATAGGTCTGGGCCTCAGCCTGGGGAACGGCGGGCGCCGTTGCCGCGATCGCCGCAACGCAGAAACCAGCCAAATATGCCTTGATGCTCATGACGCCCCTCATTCGATTCCCCTATCTTGTAATACATTAGCCCGGTTTCGGTTTCCGTAACAGCATGGAAAGCCCATGCCGGTCGCTCCGCCCGCGGGTGTGGCAAAATTCCCTCTGCGGTTGCCGAGACAATAAGGGAGAATCATTTAATATTTCGGCCCTGGCTGATAGGAATGTTCCGCGAATTCCGATACTTAGAGAAAAATCGGCCAGAACAATCGCCCCCAGGGAGACCGCCCAATGCCCGGCAAGACCGAGCGCTCGATCGAAGAACTTTATCGTGATGACCCTGAACGGGCCGACGCCGTCGCGTTCGGCCGCCGCGCTGGCATGGACCGCCGCCGCTTTCTCGGCGGCGCCGGGCTCGCGGCCATCGGCGCTGCCGTGGGTGGCAACATACCGTTCGGCGCCAACATGCCGAGCGGCATGATCCCGGCGGCGATGGCGCAGGGTCAGGCGGGCGGCGCACCGAAAGGCCCGCAATACCTGAAATTCCCGGGCAAGAGCGACAAGCTCGTCGTGCTCGGCGAGCGTCCGCTGGTGGCGGAGACGCCCGAGCACCTGCTCGACGACGACACCACCCCGACCGACAAGTTTTTCGTCCGCTGCAACGGCATGATTCCGGACCCGGCGAAGGACCCTGACGCCTGGAAGATCGTGGTCGACGGCGAGGTCAACCAGAAGCTCGAGCTCACGCTCGGCGAGCTCAAGACCAAGTTCAAGCCGGTGACCCGGCGCATGGTGCTGGAATGCGGCGGCAACGGCCGCTCGTTCTTTTCTCCGCAAGCGCGCGGCAATCAATGGGGCAATGGCGGCGCCGGCTGCGCCGAATGGACCGGCGTGCGGCTCGCCGACGTGCTCAAGGCCGCCGGCGTCAAGCCATCCGCCATATTCACCGGCAACTACGGCGCCGACCGCAGCTTGGCCGACGCCAGCAAGGATGCGCTTTCGCGCGGCGTGCCGATCAAGAAGGCGATGGACGTCAACAATCTCATCGTCTTCGGCATGAACGGACAGCCGCTGCCCAACATACACGGCGGGCCGGTGCGGCTCGTCATTCCGGGCTGGCCGGCTTCAGTGTCGTCGAAATGGTTCACCCGTATCTGGCTGCGCGACAAGGTGCACGACGGCCCCGGCATGGGCGGCACCTCTTATCGCGTCGCCATCAATCCGATGGTTCCGGGTGACCAGCCGGACCCGAAAAACTTCAAGGACCTCGAATCGATGCCGGTGCGCTCGATCATCACCAACCCGATGAACGGCACCACCTTCGGCAAGGACGTGCGCGAGGTGAAGCTGCGCGGCGCCGCCTGGGCCGGCGACCTGACGGTGCGGCGCGTTGACGTCTCCACCGATTTCGGCGCGAGCTGGAAACCGGCGCAACTCAGCCGCCCGAAAAATCCCTACGACTGGCAACGCTGGTCGGCGACGGTGAAGCTCCCGAGCGAAGGCTATTACGAGATCTGGACGCGCGCGACCGATTCGCGCGGCATCATGCAACCGCACATCGCCGGCAACTGGAACCCGCAGGGCTACGGCAGCAATCCGCTGCACCGTGTGGCGATCCGCATCGCATGAACCGATTGCGCACCTTCGTCCCGCTCGCCATCCTCGCAGTGCTGGTCGCGGCCGCCCCGGCCGCGGCGCAGGCGCCAGCCTTCACGCCGAGCGACGAGAAGCCCGAGGACTATCCGGCCGGGCCCGGGCGCGACGACACGTTCTATGCCTGCACGCCGTGCCACGGATTCAAGGTCGTGGCGGCGCAGGGCCAGTCGCGCCAGCAATGGGACGACACGCTCGACTGGATGACGCAGAAGCACGCGATGCCGAAGCCGCGAGACGCCGAGCGCAAGGCCATGCTCGACTATCTCGAGGCGGCGTTTCCTCCGCGCGTGCAGCGCGGCTGGCGAAATCCGTTCCAGAAATAGGACGATAGGTCAGCGCTGCGCGGCGCTCGGCTGCGACCATCGCGACGGCGACGTCGTCCGCCGCTGGCCGGTGTCGCTGGTCTGCGTCACCGCTTCCGCCGAGCAATAGGCCGCCCGCGTCATGCGCCCGCGCAGGAAGGCGTTGGCCTCCCTCGACGCCACGTCGGTGTCCAGCACGAGGCGGTCGAGCAGGCAGGCCAGAGTCTGGGCGGCGGGCTTGGTGCCGCTGCCGTCGCAGTACCAGCCGGCGAAGTACACGGACGCGGTATCGAGCCGGCTGCGAAACGCCAGGCAATTTTTCCACCGGCCGTCGGTATCGACTCGCATCTCGGTGGCGCGGAAGTCGCCGAACCGCGTTTCGAGATCGTAGTGGGTCGGCATCAGGACGGCGCGGGAGCCGCGCAGCAAGTTGACATTGCGCAGGTCCTGGACGAATTCGGTACCCATGCCGATCCCCTTCGGCGGCATGACCATGACGACCGCGAGATCCTGCTCGCGACTGTGCAGTCGTCCGTACTGGCGCACCTCGGCGCGTCCGATCCGTCCGCTGGTGACGACGTGGCCGCTGAGCGGCAACTGCGCAAGGCTGGGCGCCGAGATGCGGAAGGCCGGCGCGTCATTGACCGCCGCGGGCAACCAATTCCAGGCCGACAGCATCATCAGGCCGATGCCGCCGATGACCAGCGTGCCGACGGCATAGAAGCCGTAGCGGATCACGATGCCCACCACGGAGATTTTGGACGACACTGTCTCCAGTTCCAGGCTCATGCTGCTGCGGCGGCGAACGCCCTCCCCAAGTCACACCAGAATTGACGGGTTTTTCGCACGCAATCGGTTGCGCCTTGGCTGACGTCGCCGAGGGTTTGAACCAAATTGGCCCGCAGCGTGACCAAGTACTTACGAGAATGCCCGGCCTTTGACCGAAATCGCCGACAGGCGATTGCGGCCACAGGCCGGCGTTGAACTATCAGCGGTTTTCGCCTAGAAGCGCTACCGCCGCGGTCGGCGCACGGGCAGGTCGCCAAGGCTTTCGGAGAGTTAACAATGGGTTACAAAGTCGCGGTGGTCGGCGCCACGGGCAATGTGGGCCGCGAGATGCTGAATATCCTCGACGAGCGGTCGTTTCCCGCCGACGAGGTGGTCGCGCTGGCGTCGCGCCGGAGCATGGGGACCGAGGTCTCCTTCGGCGACAAGACGCTCAAGTGCAAGACGCTCGAGCACTACGACTTCTCCGATGTCGACATCTGCCTGATGTCGGCGGGCTCCAGCGGTGTCGAAGGAATGGTCGCCCAAGATCGCCGCCGCCGGCGCGGTCGTGATCGACAATTCCTCGTGCTGGCGCTACGACGCCGACGTGCCGCTGATCGTGCCCGAGGTCAATGCCGACGCGGTCACGGGCTTCCGCAAGAAGGGCATCATCGCCAACCCGAACTGCTCGACCGCGCAGCTCGTGGTCGCGCTCAAGCCGCTGCACGACAAGGCCAAGATCAAGCGCGTGGTGGTGGCGACCTATCAGTCGGTCTCCGGCGCCGGCAAGGAGGCGATGGACGAGCTGTTTGCGCAGACCAAGTCGGTCTACGTGCTCGACGAGATCGCGCCGAAGAAGTTTCCCAAGCGCATCGCCTTCAACGTGATCCCGCACATCGACGTGTTCCTGGATGACGGCTTCACCAAGGAAGAGTGGAAGATGGTGGTCGAGACCAAGAAGATTCTCGACCCCAAGATCAAGCTCGTCGCCACCTGCGTGCGCGTGCCGGTCTTCGTCGGCCATTCCGAGGCGGTCAACATCGAGTTCGAGAACCCGATCACCGCCGACGAGGCGCGCGAGATCCTGCGCAACGCGCCGGGCTGCCTCGTGATCGACAAGCGCGAGGCCGGCGGCTACGCCACGCCCTACGAGTCTGCCGGCGAAGATGCGACCTATATCAGCCGCATCCGCGAGGACGCGACGGTGGAGAACGGCCTCGTGCTGTGGTGCGTGTCCGACAACCTGCGCAAGGGCGCCGCGCTCAACGCCATCCAGATCGCGGAGTGCCTGATCAACCGCAAGCTGATCGCGGCCAAGCAAAAGGCGGCGTGACCGTTTCCTGTAGGTTGGGTCAACGCATAAGGGCGTTTACGCCCGTCTTCGCGGGCTATGCGAGACCCAACGCTTCGAACGTGCGGGCATGTTGGGTCTCGTGAAGAACTCGACCCAACCTACGGCTGACCAACGACCTCGGTTTACGCCCAGATCGCCATCGGCAATCCGAACCCGTCGCGCTCGGGCGGGTCGGGAAACGGCCGCGCCGCGCCGACGTGAATGCGGCGCGCGATCGCGGCGCAGGCCAGGGCATCCAAGAGATCGTCAGGACCGGCGCCTTTCGGCGGCTCGGCATCGACCGCCGCGGCTGCATCCCAGCATCGATCAACAGGCGACGACGCAACGCCAGGCCCGGCTCGTAGCATCGGCCCTTGATCTTCTTCGGCTCGTCGAGCGAGCGCGCTCCATTGAGGCGCCAGAACGCGACCTCGGGATGGACCTCGAACACGCGCCCGGCGGCGCCCTCCGCGCGCAAGCACGCGTCCACCTCGCGGATTTTCGGCGCGATCATGTAGAGCTGCTTTGAGATCTTGCGAGGCGGATCCGAAGTCTCCAATGCGATGCGGCAGGCCTCGCGGTAGTCCTCGGCCGCCAGCGCCGCCCGCGACGGCACCGAGAACACCGAGGACTGCCGCGCCCCCAGCAGCGGCCGCACCGCGTTCTCGGCCGCTCTCCCGCCGTACCCCGTGCGCTCGGGCAGTCCGACCGGGATGTCGACCGCGACGACCGCGGGCGCCTCCGGCGCCGCCAGCACGTCGGCAAAGCGCGACACGACCCGCACGCGCGCCGACGAGCCCGGTTCAGGGCGAGTGTCACCAGCGCGTTTATGCGCGTCTTCCGACGCGCTATGCGCGCGCACTATAGAGTTGCCGCGCTGGCCGCTCGCTTCGCTCGCCAGCGCGGCGCGCACTTCGTCGCCTGCGGCCCGCACGAAAGCGGCGACCCAGCCGGCCCGGCAGCCGTCCACTCCGGCCAGCCAACCGCCCCGGGAGCCCGCGTCGATCATGCTCCGACCACGCCGTTTCCGACCGGCACGAAATTACCGGATCGCGGGTCGAGCACCGACAACTCGCCGGTCGCCACTCCGAAATAGGCGCCATGCGTCGTGACGTGGCCGCGCTCGATCAACCTGCGCAGCCGCGGAAAAGTCATGAGATTGTCGAGGGCGTTGGCAATCGAGGCCTGCTCCAGGCGGGCGAGGTAATCCGGCGTATCGCGCAGGTGGCCGAGCCGTTCCGCCGCCGGCGCGATCAGCGACATCCATTTGCCGATGAAGTCACCGGGCGACAGCGGTGCGTTCCCTTCGGCGAACGCGCGCACGCCGCCGCAACGTGCGTGACCGAGCACCACGATATGCTTCACCCGCAGCGCGCCGACCGCGAATTCGAGCGCGGCCGATACGCCGTGATAGGCCCCGTCGGGAGAATAAGGCGGTACCAGGTTGGCGACGTTGCGCACCACGAACAGCTCGCCCGGCTTGGCGTCGAAGATCACCTCCGGCGAGACTCGGGAGTCGCAGCAGCCGATCACCATGATTTCGGGCGCCTGCCCCTGCTCGGCCAGATCGCGATAGCGATCTTGCTCCGTCGCAAGTCGTCCGGACCGGAACGCCTCATACCCTTGGACCAAACGCGGCGGCAGGCTCATGACGGTTCACCTTGCTATCGGCCGGCAAATTGCATGCCGAGTGCGCGTCCGTCAACTGGCACAGGTCGTGCACGCGGGCTAGCCTGATATCAGCCCTCGGGGAGATCCAGCAAATGACGATCCGTCCGCGCCGCAGCGTCCTCTACATGCCGGGATCGAACGCCCGCGCGATCGAGAAGGCGCGCAGCTTGCCGGCCGACACCGTCATCCTCGACCTTGAGGATTCGGTCGCGCCCGACACCAAGCCCGCCGCCCGCAAGCAGGTCACCGATGCGGTGACGGCAGGCGGCTTCGGGGCGCGCGAGGTCATCGTCCGCATCAACGGCCTCGATACGCAATGGTGGCTGGAGGATCTCGACGCCGTCGCCAAGTGCAAGCCAGACGGCGTGCTGGTGCCGAAGATTTCCCATCCCCGCAACCTGGAGGACGTCGCGAAGCGGCTCGTCGACATCAGCGCCGACCACAAAATTCGGGTCTGGGCAATGATGGAGACGCCGCTCGCCATGCTCAACGCCGCCGAGATCGCAGCCGCCGCGCGCGACGTCGAGACTCGCTTGGCGGGTTTCGTGATGGGCACCAACGATCTCGCCAAGGACACGCGGGCGAAGATTACGCCGGGCCGCGCTGCGATGCTGCCGTGGCTGATGAATTGCGTCGCGGCGGCGCGCGCCTTCGGCATCGACATCCTCGACGGCGTCTACAACGACCTTGGCAACGCCGAGGGCTTCGCGCAGGAATGCGCACAGGCGCGCGACCTGGGCTTCGACGGCAAGACCCTGATCCATCCGAACCAGATCGAGCCCTGCAACGCCGCGTTCTCGCCGGGCGCGGACGAGGTCGAGCAGGCAAAGAAGATCATCGCGGCCTTCGACCTGCCGGAGAACAAGGGCAAAGGCGTGATCCAACTCGACGGCCGCATGGTCGAGCGCCTGCACGCCGACATGGCGCGGCGCACGGTCGCGATCGCGGAGGCGATAGAATCAAGAAGGTGAGCCAGCTGGAGGAAACGACATGAAAAAACTTGCTCTGGTCGTCGCGGCATTGACGCTGATAGGCGGCACCGCAGCCGCCAACGAGATCGCGCCCGGCGGCACGCTGCGCGCGGCCTATCTCGGCAGCAATCCGGCGCAGGCGGTGCAGGATCGCGCCACCGGTGCCATTCGCGGCGCGTCCGCCGATCTGGCGCGCGAGCTTGGAAAACGCATTGGTACGCCGGTCGAGATCAAGCCGGTCGCCAATCCGGCAGCGGTGATCGAGGCGGTCAGCGGCGGCCAGGCCGATATCGGTTTCGTCGCCTACGAGCCGTCGCGCGCCGGCACCGTGGAATTCTCCCAGACCTACATGCTGGTGCAGCAGAGCTTCCTCGTGCCCGACGATTCGCCGATCCGCGCCGTCGCCGACGTCGACCGCGCCGGGCAGAAGATCGCCGGCACCCGCAACGACTCGGTCACGCTGTTCATGAAGCGCAAGCTGAAGGCGGCAACGCTGGTCGAGATCGAGAACAATCCGGCCGAAATCAAGCGCATGCTGACGACGAAGGAAATTGACGCCTTCGGCGCCAACCGCCAGCGTCTGACCACGCTGATGAAGGATACGCCCGGCACGCGCCTGCTCCCGGACAGCCTGTTCGGCGTGCCGCAGACCATAATCGTGCCGAAGGGCAAGCCCGAGGTCCTCGCCGCCGTCAATCGCTTCGTGGACGAGGTGCGCGCCTCCGGCTTCCTGCAGAGCGCGATCGCAGCCAGCGGCATCGTCGGCATCGAGGCCGCGCCGGCAGGATCGTGGCAACCCTCGGTGCCGGACTGATCACCGATCACTGCTGCGGAATCTTGGCGTCCGCGACCACCTGTTTCGAGCGCATGGTTGTCCCTCGTCTGTGGTCACCTGGATTTTGCGCATGTCGTTGTCGGAAAACCGGTTCCCACTTTTCCAAGACATGCGCTAGTCTGCATGCTCGCGCGAGGAGTGTCGAGGCGCCGGCGAGGAGGACGATGCTGACGCTCGCGGTTGCCGAAAACTCGCTCGATGGCATTTGCATTTGTCTCCTTGGACACCAGGAGGACGCCATGCCTGAGATCCGCGAGGACCACGACATTGTGACCCAGATCACGACCGTCAAGACAACGCCCGACAACCAGTCCGAGGTGTTGGAGCTCATGGAAGAGCGCGCCCGCTTCATGGCGACGCAGCCGGGCTTCGTCTCCATCAGCCTGCACCGCAGCGAGGATGGCAGCCACATCGTGAACTATGTGCAATGGACGAGTCGCAGCAACCTCGAGGCTGCTCACCATTCACCCGAGTTCCGCAAGAAGTGGCCGCGCTTCGGCGAGCTCGTCAGGGAGGCGGAGCCGTGCCTCTATCAAGTCGTGCACATCGAGGCAGCCTGAATATCGGGTATCAGACCGACACTGATGCCTGATCCCTGGCCACCGTCAGGCCCAGGCGCGGGCGGCCTTCGACTTCTGCTCGAAGCTTTCGATCTTGTCGCCTTTGACCATCGTGAGGCCGATGTCGTCGAGGCCGTTGAGCAGGCAATGCTTGCGGTGGGCGTCGATGTCGAACTTCACCACGCCGCCGTCGGGGCCCCTGATCTCCTGCTTCTCCAGGTCGATCGAGAGCGTGGCATTGGCACCGCGCTCGGCGTCGTCGAACAGCTTCTCCAGGTCCTCGGGCGAGACCTTGATCGGCAGCACGCCGTTCTTGAAGCAATTGTTGTAGAAGATGTCGCCGAACGAGGTCGAGATCACGCAGCGGATGCCGAAATCCATCAGCGCCCAGGGCGCGTGCTCGCGCGAGGAGCCGCAGCCGAAATTATCGCCGGCGACCAGGATCTTGGCCTTGCGATAGGCCGGCTTGTTGAGCACGAAATCCGGGTTCTCGCTGCCGTCGTCTTTGTAGCGCTTCTCCGAGAACAGGCCGGTGCCCAGCCCGGTGCGCTTGATGGTCTTGAGATACTGCTTGGGGATGATCATGTCGGTATCGACATTGATCGCCTTGAGCGGCGCCGCCACACCTTCGAGGGTGGTGAATTTGTCCATGACCTTGACCCGGTTACCTTGGAATAGTTCTGTTTCATGACGTCAGGGGCGTTTTGTCAAGTGTGGGGGGCCCCGTCACCGAACGGTCGCCTCGATCGCCGCCATGTCGTCGTCGGACAGCCCGAAATGGTGGCCGATCTCGTGCACCAGCACATGCGTGATGATGGCGCCCAGGGTCTCGTCGTGCTCGGCCCAATAATCGAGGATCGGCCGGCGGTAGAGCCAGACCATGTTGGGCATGTGGGTCGGCGCGCTTTCGGACTGGAACGGCAGCCCGACACCCTGGAACAGTCCGAGCAGGTCGAACTCGGTCTCCGCGCGGAGCTCGTCGAGCACCTCGTCGGTCGGGAAGTCCTCGACCCGGATCACCAGCCCCTCGCACAGCGCGCGGAATTTCTCCGGCAGCCGTTGGAACGCCCGCTCGGCGAGCACTTCGAGCTCCTCCAGCGAGGGCGCCTTGACCGTGCGCCAGGCGAGGGGATCGGCAAATGCGGAATCGGTCATGGCCATGTTCTAGGCGAGCACGGACTTTGCGCCAATGGGCAGCGACCAAAGACATCCAACACGTTGACGGCCGCGCCGCGATGGGCGAGCGTGAGACAAACCTATGGGGGGCCAGGATGACACGAACATCGGCGGTCATCATCGCGGCGGTCGGCATGCTGGGCTTGGCCGCGACCGTTCCGGCCGCTGCGCAGACCGCGCCGCGAGGCGACCGGCCTGTCGCCACTGAGTTTTCAGCGCAATCGCGCCCCGTGCGGCCCCGCACGCGCGTTCGGGTCACACCTGCCTATCCCTACCGCACGTTCTCGACGGACTATCCGGTTCCCTACAAATACGAATATCCCGGCCCCGGCGCCGTGCGGCAATGCGCGTCGTGGCTCGCGCCGGAATACCGCCTGAGCGGCACCGTCATCGTTCCCAAGATGCAGCTGCTGGTGGGAGCCGGGCTGAGATCAGCCGACCCGTTACTTCACTTCCACTCCCGCACATCGACGAAGTGCCCGGCGATCGCGGCCGCGGCCGCCATCGCCGGCGACACCAGGTGGGTGCGGCCCTTGTAGCCCTGCCGGCCCTCGAAATTGCGGTTCGAGGTCGAGGCGCAGCGCTCGCCCGGGGCGAGCTTGTCGGGATTCATCGCCAGGCACATGGAGCAGCCGGGCTCGCGCCATTCGAAGCCCGCCGTGATGAATATCTTGTCGAGCCCTTCCGCTTCAGCCTGCTCCTTCACGATGCCGGAGCCGGGCACGATCATGGCGTTGACGTTGGCGTTGACGGTCTTGCCGTCGGCGACGCGCGCGACCTCGCGCAGGTCCTCGATGCGCCCATTGGTGCAGGAGCCGATGAACACGCGATCGAGCGCGATGTCGGTGATCTTCTCGCCGCCCTTGAGGCCCATATAGTCGAGCGAGGTCGTGGCCGCGCGGCGCTTGTTCTCGTCGGCGATCTCCGACGGCACCGGCACGCGGCCGGTGACCGAGATCACCTGCTCGGGGCTCGTGCCCCAGGTGACGAGCGGCGGCAGCTTTGCCGCATCGAGCCTGATCTCGCGGTCGAAATGGGCGCCGTCGTCGGAGCGCAGCGTCTCCCAGTAGCGCATCGCGTCGTCCCAGAGCTTGCCCTTGGGCGACTTGCGGCCGGTCCTTGAGATAGGCGAAGGCCTTCTCGTCGGGCGCGATGAAGCCCGCCTTGGCGCCGCCCTCGACCGACATGTTGCAGACCGTCATGCGGCCTTCCATCGAGAGCGAGCGGATCGCCTCGCCGGCATATTCCAGTGCGTAGCCGGTGCCGCCGGCGGTGCCGATCTCGCCGATGATGGCGAGGATGATGTCCTTCGCCGTCACGCCGGGCGGCAGCTTGCCGTCGACGACGGCGCGCATGTTCTTCGACTTCGACTGGATCAGCGTCTGCGTCGCCAGCACGTGCTCGACCTCCGACGTGCCGATGCCGTAGGCGAGCGCGCCGAAGGCGCCATGGGTCGCGGTGTGGCTGTCGCCGCAGACCAGCGTAACGCCCGGCAGCGTGAAGCCCTGCTCCGGCCCGATGATATGGACGATGCCCTGGCGGCGGTCGAACTCGTTGAAATATTCGAGCTCGAACAGCTTGGCGTTCTCCGCCAGATACGCGATCTGCGCGGCGCTTTCCGGATCGGGATTGGGCAGGTTGCGGTCGGTCGTCGGCACGTTGTGGTCAACGACCAGCAGCGTCTTGTCGGGCGCCCGCACCTTGCGGCCGGAGAGGCGCAGGCCTTCGAACGCCTGCGGGCTCGTCACCTCATGCACGAGATGGCGGTCGATATAGATCAGGCAGGTACCGTCCGGCTGCTCGTCCACCAGGTGGTCTTCCCAGATCTTGTCGTAGAGGGTGCGGGGTTTGGCCATTGCCCGAATGCTCCGGAACTCGCGGTCGTCGAAGAATATAGGTGCGGGCAGTCCTTTAGCGCCTTGCGGCGGTCAGGAAAAGAGTGGCGCGCGGTACCCGCCATGCGGGTAGCATGGGGGCTCAACCAGGGAGGCAATCATGGCCAGAGCCAAGGCGAAATCGCCGGCGAGAACGGCGGCAAGGCCGAAGACGACCAGGCGGCGTGCGCTGCCCAAGGCAAAGGTGAAGGCACGCCCGAAACAGGCCTTCACCGCGAGCCACCATCGCGAGGAGGATTTCAAGGAGGGGCTGCGGCGCTACGCCAAGTACCGCGACCTCGGCATCAGCCGCGCCACCAGCGGCATGGTGCAGGCGCACGTGATCCGCTTCGTCCCGCCCTGCCGGCCAGAGGAAGTGTCGAAGCGGCACTACCACGACGTCGATTTCCAGATGGTCTATGTGCTCAAGGGCTGGATCAAGACCGAGCTCGACGGCCAGGGCGAGATCGTGATGCGGGCGGGCAGCTGCTGGATCCAGCCGCCCCGCATCGAGCACGTCGTGCTCGACTATTCCGACGACTGCGAGGTGCTGGAGGTCATCCTGCCGGCCGACTTCAAGACCGTGGAGCTCGAATAGGCGGCGGGCTCAGCGCACGTTCGAAACCAGCCGCAACACACTATCCGGCGGCCTTCTCCGGCGCCTCGGTGCCCTCGTCGCCGCGGTGGTCCTGCTTCTCGGAGATGCGCGCGGCCTTGCCGCGGCGGCCGCGCAGGTAATAGAGCTTGGCGCGGCGCACCTTGCCGCGGCGGACGACCTTGATCGAATCGATCATCGGCGAATAGAGCGGAAACACGCGCTCCACGCCTTCGCCATAGGAAATCTTTCGTACAGTGAAATTCTCGTTCAGGCCGGCGCCGGCGCGGCCGATGCAGACGCCCTCATAGGCCTGGATGCGGGTGCGCTCGCCCTCGACCACCTTGTAATTGACCAGCACCGTGTCGCCCGGCCCGAACTCCGGCATTTCCTTGCCGGCCGAAAGCTTTGCGACCTGCTCTTTTTCGAGCTGTTGAATGAGATTCATGGGAAATTCTCCATCGGCAGCGCCAATCCCTGCGGCGCGCGGGACTTGTCGGTTGTTCGGTTCGGGCGAGCTTCTACGACACCCCGAAGCGTTTGTCACCCATCCGGGTCGGACCTCGTGCGGGGTCCTTTCGGCCTATTTGTCGGCTTTCCTGGTGGGTTTTTGGCCGGATTCTTGGTGTTTTCCGGCCTCCCGGCACGCGCCAGATGAGCGGCCCAGAGGTCCGGCCGTCGTTCTTTGGTAAGCCGCTCGGCCTCGGCGCGGCGCCAGGCGGCTACCTTGGCATGGTCCCCGGAGGTCAGCACGTCCGGAATCGAACGGCCCTCCCAGAGCTGCGGTCTGGTAAATTGCGGGTATTCGAGCAGACCGTGGGCGAAGCTCTCCTCCTCGCCCGACGCCTCCTTACCCATCACCCCGGGCAACAGCCGGACGCAGGCATCGACCAGGGCCATGGCGGCGATCTCGCCGCCCGAGAGCACGTAGTCGCCGATCGACACTTCCTCGAGCTTGCGGCCTTCGATCAGGCGCTGGTCGACGCCCTCGAAGCGGCCGCAGAGGATGACGGCGCCGGCGCCCTTGGCGAGCGTCGCGATCCTCGCTTGCGTGAGCGGAAGCCCGCGCGGGCTCATCAGGAGACGCGCCCGCGCGTCGCCCGCCGCCGACACCGCGTCGACAGCGCGGGCCAACACGTCGGCTCGCATCACCATGCCGGGGCCGCCGCCGGCGGGCGTATCATCGACCGAGCGGTGCTTGTCGGTCGCATGCGCCCGGATGTCGACGGCATCGAGCGACCAGAGCCCGGCGGCGAGCGCCTTGCCCGCGAGGCTTGCACCGAGCGGCCCCGGAAACATGTCGGGGAAGATGGTGAGAATGGTTGCGCGCCACATGGGCTGTCACCGCTTGCGACGAAGCCGCTTCGCTGGATGGTGATGAATTTATCAGTCTCCTTGACCGAGCGGCGCTGTCCACTCCGGACGACGGCAAAACGATCAGCCTGATCGTTCGCTCTCCACCGGCAACACGACCACGATACGCCCGTCCGCGATGTCGATGTCGGGTACGAACGCCTCGGTGAACGGGAGCATGATCGTGGTGCCGCCGGTGGGCGGCCGCAGTTCCAGGATATCGCCGGCGCCGAAATCATGGATCGCCACCACGGTGCCGACCGCAACTCCGGCGGCGGTCACGGCGGACAGCCCGATCAGGTCGGCGTGGTAGAATTCGTCGTCGTCGGCCGGCGGCAAGCGCTCGCGCGGAACGAAAAGCTTGATACTCGCCAGCCGCTCCGCGGCGTTGCGATCGTCCACGCCGCGAAACCGTGCGACCAGATGACCTTTGGCCGGACGCACCGTCTCGATCGTGAAGCGCACCGTGCCGTCCTCGCTCTCGAGCGGTCCGTAGTCCTTCACCGCCATCGGATCGGCGGTGAACGACTTGAGCTTCACCTCGCCGCGAATGCCGTGCGCGGCGCCGATCTGAGCCACGCAGACGCGCTCCGCCACGTCGCCCTACCGGGACTTCATGTCGCCGGCGCGGCAGCCTTGGCCGCGGCAGCCGCCGCCTTGGCCGCCGCGGCGGCCTTCTCGGCCTCCTCGGCCATCGCCTTGCGCTGCTTGCGCGGGATGGCGCGGGTCGGATTGCTGCGCTTCTCCCGCGTCATCACTCCGGCCTGCGTCGAGGAAACGCAGCACCCGGTCGGTCGGCAATGCGCCCTTGGCGAGCCAGGCCTTGACCTTCTCCATGTCGAGCTTGAGCCGCTCGGTCTTGTCCTTCGGCAGCAGCGGATTGAAATAGCCGAGCCGCTCGATGAAGCGGCCGTCGCGCGGCGCAGCGGCTGTCGGCGATGACGATGTGGTAGACCGGCCGCTTCTTGGTGCCGGCGCGGGCGAGACGGATTTTCAGGGACATTCGGATTCCTTTCGCACGTTGTTCAGTAGGTTGGGTCGAGCAGCGCAGATAAGTTTACGCAATCTGCGCAAGCTTGATTGCGCTGCGAGACCCAACGCTTCGGCTCACGATGTTGTTGGGTCTCGTAAGAACTCGACCCAACCTACGAAGACTTCACTTTCCAACTTCATTTCTTCTTGCCGAAGCCGGGAAGCCCACCGAGCCCGGGCGGTTTGCCGCCGAGCCCCGGGAGCAACGGACCGCCGGGCAATCGCGGTGGCAGGCCGGGCATGGTGGAAGGCAATCCGCCGCCACTTGGCATTCCCGGCAATCCACCGGGCATCTGCTGCGCGAGCTTCTGCATCTCTTCCGGGCTCGGCATGCCGCCGCCGAGACCGAGCATGTTGGCGAAGCCCGCCATCGGTCCGCGTTTGCCCGAGCCCATCATCTTCATCACGTCGGCCATGTTCCGGTGCATCTTGAGCATCCGGTTGACGTCCTCGACCTTGGTGCCGGAGCCTGCCGCGATCCGCTTCTTGCGGCTCGCCTTGAGCACGTCGGGACTCTTGCGCTCTTGCGGCGTCATCGAGTCGATGATCGCGACCTGGCGCTTGAGCACGCGCTCGTCGAGATTCGCCGCCGCCAGCTGGTTCTTCATTTTTGCGACGCCCGGCAGCATGCCCATCAGCCCGGCCATGCCGCCCATCTGCGTCATCTGCATGAGCTGCTCGCGCAGGTCGGCGAGGTCGAAGGCGCCCTTGCGCATCTTCTCGGCGACGCGCGCGGCCTTCTCGGCGTCGATGGTCGCCGCCGCCTTCTCCACCAGCGTGATGATGTCGCCCATGCCGAGGATGCGATCGGCGATGCGCGAGGGATGGAAATCCTCGAGCGCGTCCATCTTCTCGCCGACGCCGATCAGCTTGATCGGCTTGCCCGTCACCGCGCGCATCGAGAGCGCGGCGCCGCCGCGGCCGTCGCCGTCCACGCGCGTGAGCACGATGCCGGTGAGGCCGACGCGCTCGTCGAAAGCGCGCGCGAGATTGACCGCGTCCTGGCCCGTGAGCGCATCGGCGACCAGCAGCACCTCGTGCGGCTGCGCGGCGTGCTTGACCTCCGCCGCCTCCGCCATCATCGCTTCGTCGAGGGTGGTGCGGCCGGCGGTGTCGAGGATGACGGCGTCATAGCCGCCGAGCCGGCCAGCCTGCAACGCGCGCTGCGCAATCTGCGCGGGCTGCTGCCCGGCGACGATCGGCAGCGTATCGACGTTGACCTGCTGTCCGAGCACGGCGAGCTGCTCCATCGCCGCCGGCCGGCGCACGTCGAGCGAGGCCATCAGCACCTTGCGTCGCCCCTGCTCGGTCAACCGCTTGGCGATCTTCGCCGAGGTCGTGGTCTTGCCCGAGCCCTGCAGGCCCACCATCATGATCGGCACCGGCGCGGGCGCATTGAGGTCGATCGGCTCGCCCTGCGATCCGAGCGTCTGGATCAACTGGTCGTGCACGATCTTCACGACCATCTGGCCGGGCGTCACCGACTTGATCACCTCGATGCCGACGGCCTGACTCTTCACCTTGTCGGTGAAGGCGCGCACGACGTCGAGCGCGACGTCGGCTTCGAGCAGCGCGCGGCGGACCTCGCGCAGCGCGGCATCGACGTCGGCCTCGGTCAGCGCGCCGCGCCGTGTCAGGCGGTCGAGAATGCCGCCGAGCCGTTCGGACAGACTGTCGAACATATTTTCCAAACACTCCATAGCGTTTTCCGGCGAAGTGGATTTCCGGTTCGCCGCAGAAAACGCGTCAACCAAACAACTCTTTCGCCCGAGGGCGCATCGCGCTGTCGGGCGGTGGCCTCCGGTCTCAGGGACCGGGCGGCGGGCTGCAATTTCGGCTCTTTTGCGAGAGCGGGCGGAACCTAGGGATGCAGGGGCCCGAAGTCAAGAATAGTGGGGTTTTGAGGAACCTGGCCTGCGTCTCCAGGGCCGCTTACGACACGACCCCGGTTCCGTTAGTCTCTGCCGAGAGCAAGAACAAGCCGGAATCGGCGGGGAGGAAAGGTGCAACTCCGCTACACCCCCGTTCTGATGCTTTTGGCGGCACTTGTCTCGCCCCTTGCCGAGACGCCGCTCGCGCGTGCGCAGGACTATCCGAACCGGGCGGTGACGCTGGTGGTGCCCTATCCCGCCGGTGGGGGCCTCGACGCGCTGGCGCGCCAGCTCGGGCAAAAGCTTTCGGAGCGGCTGGGCAAGCCGGTCATGATCGAGAACCGCACCGGCGCCGGCACCGTGATCGGAGCGGCGTCGGTCGCCAAGGCGGCGCCCGACGGCTACACCATCATGCTCGGCACCAGCACGCCGTTCGCCATCACCGCCACGTTGAACAAGAACCTGCCCTACGATCCGGCGAAGGATTTCGCGCCGATCGCGCTCACCTCGAACGCACCGTTCGTGCTGCTGGCGCATCCCGAACAGCCCATGCGTTCGGTCGCGGACCTGATCGCGCTGGCGAAGTCGAAGCCGGGGCAACTCTCCTATGGCTCGGCCGGGCCCGGCTCACCGCAGCATCTGAGCTTCGAGCTGCTCAAGACCATGACCGGCATCGATGTCGTGCACGTGCCCCATCGCGGCGACGCGCCGGCGCTGACCAACCTCGTCGCCGGGCACATCGCGACGATGTTCGGCGAACCGACGCCGGTCCTGCCGCTGCTCAAGGACGGTCGCGTGCGCGCGCTCGCGGTGTCATCGGCGACCCGGCTGCCCATTGCGCCGGAGATACCGACGGTCGCGGAAGCCGGCGTTCCCGGCTTCAACCTCACATCCTGGCAGATGATCGTCGCGCCGGCGGGCACGCCGAAGGAGATCATCGACCGGCTGCACGTCGAGGTGAAGCACATCCTCGACCTGCCGGAGATCAAGGCGGACTTCGCCCGCACCGCCCGCATTACCGTCGGGTATCCTTCGGTCGATGAGCTGCAAAGTTTCATGCGTTCCGAGATCGTGCGTCTGGGAAAAGTCGTGGAGCAGGCCGGCATCGCGCGATCGCAGTAGACATCACATTCCGGCGGCATCGGGAGGATTGAACCATGCAGATCACGCGGCTGATGATCGTCGCTCTGGCATTCGTCGCCGTGTCGGCCGCGCGGACGATGTCGCAATCGGCGCAGGACTATCCCAGCCGCCAAGTCAATTTCGTCGTGCCGTTTGCGCCCGGCGGCGGCACCGACATTCTCGGGCGGCTGTTCGGACAAAAGCTGTCGGATCGTTTCGGCCAGACGTTCGTCATCGAGAACCGGCCCGGCGCCGGAACGGTGACCGCCGCGGTGCAAGTCGCGAAAAGCGCGCCCGACGGTTACACGATCATGATGGCGACCAGCGGCACCATGGCGATGAATCCCACGCTCTACAAGAAGCTGCCATATGAGCCGGGGAAGGACCTGGTGCTGGCGGCGCTCATCTGCCACGTCCCCTTCGCTCTCGTGGTCAATCCGGCGCTGCCGGTTCACTCCGTCGCCGATCTCATCAAGCTCGCGAAGGAGAGACCGTTGAGCTACGGCTCGGGCGGCGCCGGCGCCTTCCATCACCTCTTGGGCGAATTGTTCAAGACCACGGTGGGGATCCAGATGAGCCACGTGCCTTACAAAGGAACCCTGCCGGCGCTCAACGACGTCGTCGCCGGACATATCGAGCTGATGTTCGCCGATCTCGCACCGGCTTATCCGCTGATCCAGGCCGGCAAGGTGCGCGCGCTCGGCGTGTCGACCGCGCAGCGCGCCGCCGGGGCGCCGGAAATTCCGCCGCTCGCCGAAGCCGGCTTGCCGGGATTCGACTGGGCGGCCTGGCAGGCCATCGCCGCGCCGGGCGGTACTCCGAAGGAGGTTCTGGCAAAGCTCAATGGCGCGGTGCACACGGCCGTCACCGACCCTGAGGTCGGCAAGCAGCTCGTGGGCCTCCAATTCATTCCGATCGGCAAAGGCTCGCCGGAGGAGCTCGACCGGTTCGTCAAGTCGGAAACCGTGCGCTGGGCGAAGGTCCTGCAGCAAGCCGGCGTCGCGGGATCGGAATAATTAGCTAGGTGGCATCACCCGCTTCGCAACCGGCGCCCACTTGGCGATCTCGTCTGCCACGAACCGAGTGAACTCCTCCGGGCTCATCACGCGGGTCTCGACCGCGTCGCGGTCGAGACGCTTGCGCACCTCGGGGAGCTGCAACATGGCGGCTACGGCAGCGTTGAGCCTGAGCGTGATGTCGTGCGGAAGGCCGGCAGGACCCGACAGCGCAAACCACGACACCGCCGTCAGCTCCGGATAACCCAGCTCGTTGAACGTCGGCAGATCCGGGACCTCCGCGAGCCGCGCGCTCGACGTCACCGCGATCGGGATCACCTTGCCGGCGCGGATCTGCGACAGCGCCGAGGTCCAGGTCATGGTGCCGACATTCACGTTGCCGCTGATCAGGTCCATCATCGCCTGCGAGGCGCCCTTGGTCATGATCTGCTGCACCTTGATGCCGGACTTCTGCGCAAAGAATTCCGCCAGCAGATGTCCGAGCGTTCCGACGCCCGGCGAGACGTAGTCGATCGGCTGGCCGCGCCGTCCGAGCGCGACAAGCTCCGCCAGCGAGCGCACACCGAGCGCCGGGTTCACCACGAACACATTGGGCGGGCCGCCGATATAGGCGATGTGGGTGAAGTCCTTCATCGGATCGAAGCCGGGATTGGGATTCACCACCGGTGCGATCACGTGATAGGCGGTGCTCGAGGTGGTGAGCGTGTAGCCGTCGGGCGCCGCCTGCGCCGTGGCCGCGGTGCCGATCAATCCACCGGCGCCGGCCCTGTTCTCCACGAAACAGCGCTCGCGGAAGGTCTCGCTGAACTGGTCGCACAGCAGGCGCGCGAACATGTCGGCCGCGCCGCCCGCCGTCGACGGCGCGATGATGCGTATCGGCCGCGTCGGCCAATCGGCGGCTCCTGCCGCCGGACCGATGCAAGCGACGCCTAGAGCAAGCACGACCGCCAGACGCTTCATGCCGACCTCGCGGCCATCATGATGCGAGCTTTGCGGCGTCCTCGCAAGCACCGAGGTCGGGCAACTTGCAGCCCGTTGCGGGCTTCTTCGATTTCCGCTTAGCTACCGGCGCCGATGCTTGTCGGGTTGACGCATCGGCGTCTTTGTTTGGGCGTCTTTGTTTGCCGGAGGGCGCGGATGGACGCGGATGTGCTGACGGAGCGTGCCGACAAGATCGAACTCAAGGGCTCGCCCATCATCGCCGCGATCAAGGCCGCCGGCGTGGAATACATCCTCTCGGTGCCCGACATCGTGACCAGCGGCGGACTGCTGCGTCCCATCTCGCACGATCCCGCGCTCAAGCTCGTCCGCGTCTGCAAAGAGGACGAGTGCATCGGGATCGCCTCAGGCCTCTCCTATTGCGACAAGCGCGCGCTGACGCTGATCCAGTACACCGGCTTCCTCGACTCCATCAACGCCATCCGCGGCATCGCCGTCGAGTATGCCCAGCCGATCTGCATGATGATCGGGCTTCTGGGCCACGACCCCACCACCACGCCGCGCAACTCGCCGCGCTACGGCGTGCGCATCATCGAGCCGATCCTCGACGCCATGGGCATCCCGCACCACCTGATCAACGAGGATGCCGACGTCGTCAAAATCCGCCCGGCGATCGACGAGGCCTACACCAAGTCGTACCCCGTCGCATTCCTGATCGGCCGGAGGCCGTCCGCGTCATGATGAAACGAGATGAATGCTTCAGGATCCTGGCACGGCACGTCACCGACGAGATCGTGGTCTCGACCTACAGCTCCGCCGTCGATTGGCTGGCGCTCGGCGAGCGCACGCTCAACTATTTCTCCGATCGGCGCGATGGGCCTCGACTCCTCGCACGCGCTGGGGCTGGCGCTGGGCCGGCCGGACAAGCGCATCATCTGCCTGCAAGGCGACGGCAGCTTCCTGATGAATATGGGCTGCCTCGTCACCATCGCGGCAGCGGCGCCGAAGAACCTCGTCCACATCGTCGTGCAGAACGGAACCTACGAGGCGAACGGCAGCCATCCCATTCCGACCAACAAGGCGGACTTCGCCGCCATGGCGCGCTCGGCCGGCTATGCCCATGCGCACGAGTTTTCCGATCTCGCCAATTTCGAGCAGCAGGCCGCGCACGTGGTCAAGCAGGACGGCCCGGTGTTCGCGACACTGCACGTCGAGCGGTCGAAACAGCTCACCTACGACTATCCGAAGCTCTACGACGCGGAGCGCCGCAAGGCGCTGAAGGCGGCGCTGCAAGCACGAGTAGGGTGGGCGAAAGGCGCGCTCTTGCGCGCCTTGCCACGCGTCCCGGCAAAGGCGCAGGTCGCGCGTGGGCACGGCGCGTGCACGATTCGCTACTCGCATCACTCACCGAACAGCGCGCCTTTGCCCACTCTACAAGTCAATTCACCGTCGCGTGGCTGGCGCCTTCCGGCGCCACCAGCCGGTAGCCGACACCGAGCTCGGTCAGCAGGATCCGCGGGCTGGGTCGGATCGGTTTCGATCTTCTGCCGGAGCTTGCGCACGAAGATGCGCAGATAGTGCGTGTCGTGCAGGTGTGGCGAGCCCCACACCTCCTTCAGCAGGAACTGGTGGGTCACCACGTTGCCGGCGTGTTGGGCAAGGAGCTGCAGCAGCCGATACTCCTTGGGCGTCAGCATCACCCGCGCGCCGTTGATGGTCACGATGCGGGCGGCAAGGTCGATCGCCAGCGGTCCGATCTTGACGACCGGCTCGCCTGACGAGACGCGCACGTGCCGGCGCATGGCGGCATGCGCGCGCGCCAGGAGCTCGGCCATGCCGAACGGCTTGACCACATAGTCGTCGGCGCCCTGCTCGAGCAGGCGCACCTTCTCCGCCTCGTTCGAGCGCACCGACAGCACGATGAGCGGAACGCTCGACCATGCGCGCAGGCGCTCCAGCACCTCGCCGCCGTCCATATCGGGCAATCCGAGATCGAGGATCACGAGATCGGGCGGCTTGAGCGTCGCCCAGCGCAGCGCATCGCCGCCGGTCTCGGCATCCTGCACGGCGAAACCGTCGAGCTCGAGGCCCGCTCGCAGAAAGCGGCGGATCTGCACCTCGTCGTCGACGACGAGGACAACGGGATTGACTTCAGTCATCGGGACCTACCTCGGGTTGGTTCGCGGGCGTGGCGAAAGGTAGATGGATCGACACCGTGCTACCCTGATCGACACCGGAGCTGCGCGCCTCGATCTTGCCGCCGTTGGCGGTGACGAACGCCTTGGCGATCCACAGGCCGAGACCGGAGCCGGATGTCGCGGCGGCGTGCCGGGCGCCGCGGAAGAACCGCTCGCCGAGCTGCGACTTCTCCTCCGCGGTGAGCCCGACGCCGTTGTCGTGCACGGACAGCACGACGTCGCGGCCGTTGCGCTTGGCGGCGACCGTGATCGGCGAGCCCGAGGGCGAATACTTCGCCGCGTTGTCGACGATCTGCACGAAGGCCTGCTCGACCAGCACCGCATCGACATAGATGAACGGCAGGTTCGAGTCCATGTCGAGCGAGACATCGTGGCCGGAGAGCCGCCGCCGCCGGCGCTCCAGCGCGGAGTTGACGATGTCCTGCGGCTCGATCCATTCCTGCCGCGGCCTGATCTGCTCGCGGCTGATCCGGGTCGCGTCGAGGAGGTTCTGGATATCGTTGTTGAGGCGCTCGGCCTCGTCGCGCACGACGGTGGCGAGCGCATTGAGCCGCTCGTCCTTGGCGACCGCCGGTGACTTGCTCAGCACCGTCGCGGCGCCGAGGATCGAGGCGAGCGGCGTGCGCAATTCGTGGCTGACCGAGCCGATCAGCGCCTCCCGCAGCAATTCGGTCTCGGAGCGCATCTTGGCGTCGTTCAGCGCGCGCGCGACGTCGAGGCGCTCGAGCGTGGCGGCGGCGTCCGACAGCACGTCGTCGACCCGGTGGCGGACCTCGTCGAGCGTCCGCGCGGGGACGCTGCCGAGATCGATGGCGATGACGCCGAAATCGGCGTTCTTCTCCGACACGCGCCGCACCATCCAGACGTCGCCGTGGCCGTCGTCCACGGTGGTCGCGGGCGTGCGGCCCGCCTGCACCTCGGCGATGGCCTGGTGCAGGCGCTCGCGTCAACGCGCCATGCTCGGGCTTGCGATCGCCGCCGCCGCCGGCACCGAACAGCACCACGTTGCGCTGGACGAGATTGGCCAGGTGCTCCTCGATGGCGCGGTAGATGTCGCCGGCCGATGCGGCCGCTCCCAGGCGGCGCGAGAAAGCGTAGAGGTCGCTTGTTTCCTTCTCGCGCTTGCGCGCGATCTCGGTCTGTTTCTTCATCGAGTTCGCGAGATGGCTGGTCACCACGGCGACCACCATGAAGAGGACGAGATTGAGGATCTCGTTCGGCCGCGCGAGATAGAAGGCGTAGTACGGCGAAAAGAAAAAATATCCCGACCAGAGCACGCCCGCGACCGCCGCCACCAGCGCCGGAACCAGACCGAGATGCCAGCCGGCGAGCAGCACCGGCAGGAGATAGATGACCGAGCCCCGGCGTACGTCCAGCGTTTGGGTCAGCACATAGGCGAACAACGTGGCCGCAGCGACCATCAGCAGGGCGAGCAGGCTGCCCCGCAATTCGCGTCGAACCGTATCCATTCCGACCACGGATCGTCTCTCCTCGCCGGCACCGGCGTGACGGCCCCGCAAGAATAGACCTTTCGGCAAGGGCCGGTCATCCCCGTCCCACCCGGGCCGGTCGCCGTCGGCCCACGTGTTCCGAGGTGGGCAAGCCGCCGAATATGGGCGCTCCTTGCCTAATCGGCTGCGCACAATATGCTTTTCCGGCCAACAACGACGGAGCGGCCGGGCGCGCGATCGTGCTCGGGCACGACAACCCGCATCGAACAGGGAGGTCTTACCATGACCAGCATCAATCCGAGCGCGCGCATCGCGATCACAGTCTTGTCATTGGCGCTGACCACGGGAGGAATCGCCATGGCGGGATCGCTCGGCGGGCCATTGGAGCTGCAGGACGAAGGCAGCTTCTTCGTCAATGGCCAGACCTTCACATCGAGCCATCCCGGCACGTCGGCGTTCAGCGCTCCGGCGCCGGGCACGATCACCGTCAAGCAGATGTACGTCCAGTACCGCATCCCGAAGACGGTCAGCGGACCGGCGATCGTCATGGTGCACGGCTCCGGCCATACCGGCGCGACCTACGAGACCACCCCCGATGGCCGGGAGGGCTGGGCCACCTATTTCGCGCGCAAGGGTTATCCGGTCTATGTCGTCGACCACGCCGGGCGCGGCCGCTCGGGTTTCGACCCGACGGCCATCAACCGCGCACGGGCCGATGGCGATACCAAATCGCTGCCCGACATGCAGATCGCCGCGCGCGAGCGCGCCTGGTACTTCTTCCGCATCGGCGCGACCTATCCGACGCCCTTCCCCGGCTCGCAGTTTCCGGCCGAGGCGTTCGACCAATACACCGCGCAGCTCGTCCCCAATGCGGAGGCGACGCTGCCCGGCGCCGGCGCCAACACAGTGCAGGCGCTCGGCGCGCTCCTCGACAAGATCGGGCCCGCGGTCGTGATGGTGCATTCGCAATCCGGCGCCTACGGCCTCGACCTGGTGCGGGCGCGCGCACCCAAGATGCTCGGCTTCATCAACGTGGAGGGCAACTGCGTGCCGGTCACGCCGGACGAGGTGACCAAGGTTTTCTCCAAGGTGCCGCTGCTGTCGGTGTGGGGCGACAACAGCAAGGGCGCGCCCGGGCCGAACGGCGACCAGCGCCGCGACGGCTGCTCCGCGACTGTCGCCGCGGTGAAGGCCGCCGGCGGCTCCGCCAAGTTCCTGCTGCTGCCGGACGTCGGCCAGAAGGGCAACAGCCACATGCTGATGATGGACAAGAACAACCTGCAGATCGCCGACCTGATCATCGCCTGGCTCGGCGAGAGCGTGGCGACGAGGTAGGTTGGCGCGCGTTGATTCCGAGGGAGTACGGATGTTCCGATCAAGTTCAATAAGGGGCGCGGCGGCAATTGCCGCGCTTGTGCTCGCGCACTCGGCCGTCGCCGCCCAAGACACGCTCAAAGTCTCGGTGGGCGCGCGCGGCGCGTTCGACAACCAGGTCTCCGAGGTCGGCCAGCAGCAGGGCTTCTTCAAGAAGCACGGGCTCACGCTCGAAGTGCTCTACACCCAGGGCGGCGGCGAGACCCTGCAGACCGTGATCTCCGGCGCGGTCGATGTCGGCATTTCCGTCGGCACCCTCGGGGCGCTCGGCGCCTTTGCCAAGGGCGCGCCGATCCGCGTGATCGGCGGCTCCATGATCGGCGCCTACGAATTCTGGTACGTGCCGGCGAACTCGCCGATCAAGAGCCTGAAGGATGCGGCCGGCAAGACCGTCGCCTATTCCACCACCGGAGCCTCCACCAACCTGATGGTGCTCGGCTTCCAGGAGCTCCACGGCATCAAGGTGAAGCCTGTCGCCACCGGCAATCCGGTGGCGACGCTGACCCAGGTCATGAGCGGCCAAGTCGACGTCGGCTACAGCGTGCCGCCATTCGGCGTCGCCGAGCTCCAGCACGGGAAAATTCGCATTGTCGGGCGCGGCGACGACCTGCCGGCGCTCGCCAGGCAGACCGTGCGCTTCATCGTCGTCAACGCCGACGCCCTGGCGAAACGGCCCGATGCGTTCCGCCGCTACATGCAGGGCTATCGCGAGATGGTGGATTTCATGTTCTCGTCCGATCCGCAGGCGATCGCGGCTTATGCAAAGTGGGCCGGCGTGTCGGAGAGCGTCGCGCGCCGCACCCGCGACGACTTCATCCGCAAGCAGAACGCGCTGCCGGACCAGATTTCCGGCCTCGAGACCATCATGGCCGACGCGGTGACCTACAAGTTCATCCCCGCCCCGCTCGGCGCCGAGGCGGTCAAGACGCTGATTCAGCTGCAGGCACCCGTTAACTGATCGGCCCCATTGCGCCACCGGAGCGACCACGAGGTTTCACGCCGGCTTATGCGGCCAATTGGAGCTCGTTGACGTTGAACTCCGCCGCAGCCGGAAGGACCGCCGGCACTGCAATGCAATCGATCTGCTGGACGCAGTCCGCCGTGCGACGGACCTCGCGGGCGATCTTCCGCCCGGCCTTGGTGGTCTTGCTCATTGCGGAAAGGACGCCATTGAGCCACTCACCAGTGCCGCCCTCGACCCTATCGATGGGCGGCTCGCTCCAGACGGCGAATTCGACGATGGCTGCAACGAGCCAGTCGGTCCAGGCACTGTCGGCACGGCCGATCCTGGTATCGAGTTCGAGCAGCATTTCCGCTTCCTCGCGGGACGAGACCCCGTCCGGCAGATAGTCCCGATGAAGGCGCCGGACATCGCCGAACGTGATCCGGCCCCGGGCCGCCGTGTCAGTGACAAAGTTCTGAAGCCTGACGTTGTTCATTGGTAGCGCCTGTGAATGCAAGATCGGTCCGCGCGCCGACATTGGCGCAGCGGCGCTTTCCTGATTCCTAACCGCAGCCGTAAACGCGCGTTCAGGTAAATGAATCTGCACGGCGCAATGGCGGACGCCCTATCCGCCGCGCTTTTCGAGGTCCGCTGGAACACAGTCCTTCCGCCATCCCGCGTCGTTCGCGGCCATCCCGCGTGGTCCGGGCAATTCGGCCTGAGCGGCACGCCGACTGCCCGTCGCGCCCCGCCGGGCCGCCCTTGTCTCACCTTGCCGGGTTGGATACATAGCGGGCGACCGACGGGGCGTTTACGCCCTTCCGGCCACGGAGAGGTGGCAGAGTGGTCGATCGCACCGCACTCGAAATGCGGCATACGGGCAACCGTATCGGGGGTTCGAATCCCTCCCTCTCCGCCAGTCGGCTCGCAGCGATGCGCGCCGTATGATTTTGACCCGCCTTCGACACGCCCTCAGAACGCTTTTCGATGTGCCGCCCGACGCCGCCGCTCTCGCCGCCGAGCGCGACGCCTATCTGCGTCAACGCGACGTGGCGATCGGGGAGTGCAACGAGCTCAAGCGGCAACTCGGCGTCGCCCAGACGAAGGCCGCGCAGGCGGTGCAGCGGGCCGACATCAAGCCCCACCCTCACCGGTCCTCGCAAAATTCCATCTTCATCGCGACGCTGCCGAAAAGCGGAACGGAATTCATCTGGGGCGGCATCCAGGATGCCACGGGCCTTACCATGCCGGCGCCTCTGGCCGACCAGGAGTTCATGCGCTCCTACCTCTCGGGCTTCTGCAATCGGGACGACATCTATTCGACCGGAGTCTTCACCTCCGAGCGGCTCATCCTGGCAGAGCTGCGCAAGCTCAATCCCAACGGCATCGTGCATGCGTCCCACTGCATGGCGACCTATCACAACGTCTGCACGTTGAGCGAAGCGGGGTTCAAGGGCATCACCGTGCTGGTTCGCGATCCTCGCGACAGCACCGTGTCCTGGACCTATCATCTGCGTGCGCCGGCGATGGGCGAGCGGATGCGAAATTTCAATTCGCTGATTCAGCATCTCCCCAGCGATTATTTTGCCCGGTCTCACGCGGAGCAGCTCGCCTTTCAGGTGCGCACGTTCCTGCCGGCGGCGGTCAATTGGATCGAGTCCTGGATCGAGGCGTCGCGCAGCCCCGACAAGGATCATCCCCTGGAGGTCCAGCTCGTCCATTTCGACGATTTGCGAACGGATCCGCATGGCATGTTCGAGCGGGTGTTCGCGTTTCACGGCGTGACCGACTACGATCTCTCTAAGATCCAGCCGGCCAAAGCCGGCGCACGCCACTTCCGTCGCGGCGAAACCGGAGCATGGCGCGACGAGTTCAGCGCGGCCGATACCGCCTTTGCCGACAATCTGCTGAACGGCCGCTTGCAGTCATTTCTGACGACCGAGGGCGCCGCGTAGGCGCCCTCTGACGCGGGCCCTGTCATGTGCGGGAGGGCACTTCTCCACCCGCGGGTTGTCGCGCCCCATCTGGCGGCACCACTTCGGCGGGCGCCGCAAATGGATCCGGGCGCACCCGGCGGAGCACGATTTTGGCGAGCTCCATTCCGATGAGCAGAGTCGACGAGACCCCCGTGGCAACCAACCAATCGGTCATCGACAGTGGCACCGTATGGAATGCCATCTGCAGGAACGGGACATAGATGACAAAGACGTGCGCGCCGAGCGACAACGCGATCGCGACGAGCAGCCACTTGTTCTCGAAGAAACCGCTGAAGGCGCTGCGCCGTCGCGAACGACAGTTGAACACGTCGAACAGCTGGAACATCATCAGGGTCGTGAAAGCGATGGTGCGCGCGTGCGCCTCGTCGGCCGTGTTGGGGCCGGTGCCTTGCGCGAACAGCGTGAACAGCCCACCGGGATAATAGGCGTCGAGCACGGCCAGCGTCCCGATCATCATCAGCACGCCGACACAGCCGAGGCGTATCCAGTCCTCGGTCAACAGGATGCCGGAGCCGCGCCGCCGCGGCCGCCGTTCCATGGCACCGCGGTCCTTGGGGTTGACGCCGAGCGCCAACGCCGGCGGCCCGTCGGTGACGAGATTGATCCAGAGCAGTTGCGCGGCAAGCAGCGGCAGGAACAGTCCCGGCTCCGCCGAAGTGAGGCCGAGCACGCCCGCAAACATCACGCCTCCGAACATCGTCATCAGCTCGCCGGCGTTTGTCGACAACAGATAGAGCAGGTACTTCTGGATGTTGTCGTAGATCCCGCGCCCCTCTTCGATCGCCTTCACGATGCTGGCGAAATTGTCGTCCGTCAGCACGATGTGCGCCGCCTCCTTGGAGACGTCCGTGCCGGTGATGCCCATTGCAACGCCGATGTTGGCGGTCTTGAGCGCAGGCGCGTCGTTGACGCCATCACCGGTCATCGCGACGATGTGTCGTTTGTGCTGAAGCGCGCGGATGATCCGCAGCTTGTGCTCCGGATCGACGCGCGCGAACACGCGCACATGCTCGACAACGGCGTCGAGCTCGGCGTCGCCCATGGCCCGCAGCTCGGCGCCGGTCACGAGCCGCGCCCCCGGCTCGAAAATCGTCAACTCGCGGGCGACCGCCTCGGCCGTCGCCGGATGGTCGCCGGTGACCATCACGGTGCGAATATGTGCGCGCTTGGCGGTGACTACCGCCGCCTTCGCCTCGGCTCGCGGCGGATCGATCAGGCCGACGAGACCCAGCAGCACCAGGTCGTCCTCGATGCTCTCCGACAGCTCGATCCTGGTGGCTCCGGCGGCGGCTTGCGGATCGACGCCGAGCATGACCGCCGGCACGGTGCGCGTGGCGATCGCCAACGTCCGCAGCGCCTGTCGGGCGAGCCCCTCGTTGCGCTGCAGAAGGGCCGCCCGGCTCTCGTCGGTGAGCCGGACGACCTCACCATTGTCCCAAACATACTGGCACTTCCCGAGCAGCAGCTCCGGCGCGCCTTTGACGAAAACATGCAGCTGCTCGGGCTTCGCACGGTCGAGATGGACCGTCGTGTGGCGCTTGCGTTCCGACGTGAACGGGATTTCGGCGATGCGCGGGTAACGCTCCAGCTCCGGCTCCGCGATGCCGAGCTTGCGCGCGGCCACCACCAGGGCGCCCTCGGTGGGGTCGCCCTGCACGAGCCAGCGGCCGTCCCGGTTGCTGAGTGTGGCGTCGTTGGCGAGCGCCGCCGCGCGCAGCGTCCGCTCGAGCGCATCGCGGTGCGATGGCGTGGCATGGATCGACCTGCCCTCGATCGAGAAGCCGCCTTCGGGGATGTAGCCGCTGCCGTCGACCTCGATCAGCGCATTGGCGGTCGCGACGGCACGCACGGTCATTTCGTTGCGTGTGAGCGTCCCGGTCTTGTCGGAGCAGATGACGGTGGCGGCCCCCAGTGTTTCGACCGCCGGCAGCTTGCGCACGATGGCATGGGCCGCCGCCATGCGACGAACGCCGAGGCTGAGCCCGACGGTGACGATCGCCGGCAGCGCCTCCGGTATGGCCGCGACCGCGAGCGCCACGGCGAACAGGAACAGGCTGAGCACGACGTTGAGTGTGAAGGTGGTGGTGTTGATGAGCCCCGCGGCGAACACCACCGCGCAGATTCCGAGCATGATCACGGTGAGCCGCTTGCCGGTTCGGTCGAGCTCTTGCTGCAGTGGCGTCGGCTCCTTTTCGGCCGCCTCCAACAGGCCGGCGATCCGACCGACCTCCGTCGCCATGCCGGTGGCAACGACCACCGCGCGTCCGCGGCCGTAGGTGGTGACCGTACCGGAGAACAGCATGTTACGGCGGTCGCCGAGGGCCGCATCGCCTTCGAGCGGTTTGACCTCCTTCGATACCGGTACGCTCTCGCCGGTCAGGGGTGCTTCGTCGGTTCGAAGATTTGCCGCCTCGACGATCCGGGCGTCGGCGGGGATCTTGTCGCCGGCTTCGATCAGCACGACGTCGCCAGGGACGATGTCATGGGTTGCGACCCGTTGCCGCTCCCCGTCGCGAATGACGGTCGCTTCCGGCGCGGCCAGCGCCATCAAGGCCCGCACCGATTTCTCGGCGCGCGCCTCCTGGATGAAGCCGAGCAAGGCGTTCAGGATGACGATCCCCAGGATGACGATCGCCTCGTAGGGCAGCGCGGTCTCGCGCGGATCCTGCAGCAGCCATTCGACGACCGAGATGACCGTGGCAACCAACAGAATGATCACCAGAAAATTCTCGAATTGCTCCAGCAGCCGCTTCCACCACGGCGTGTCAGGCGCACTCTTCAGCAGATTTGGCCCGTACAGCTCGAGGCGCTGCTCCGCTTCGGCGCGGGTCAAGCCGTGCGTTGCGTCGGAGCCCAGCGCGGCGACCACCGCTTCGGCAGGTTCGCAGTACGGCGTCGAGATGCTCGGGCCGAGAGCCGCGCTGGCAGAAACCGCGGGATGCTTCGACCCCGGCATTTCCAGATGCGTGAGCTGCTGATGCACGTTCACGATGCAATCCTCCGGCGGCTTCTCTTACGTTGGAATACGGCCGCGACTGCACGCGCGCAGGCGCGAATGCGGCGATGATCGAGGGCGCAAGAATCTCGCCACGGCGGCGTCTTGGACGCCCGCGATGGCTCGCTGCGATCAAGTGAAGCGATCGAGATGACGGCGCGTCGGACGCTCCGGACAACAAGCACGTTCAGGCCCCTCCAAGAGCTGTCCAGTCCGACATCGCAGCGTTGGGCTGCCAGAGGGGCCCGGCCTGGCTTCAAATGCAATTCTATTGCGTCGCTGTCGTGAGTCTGGGAACGAGATGCACGATCTCCTCCGGCTGGCTCTGCATTGCAGCGGCACATCCGGATGACGAATACGCCCGACAGCAGTACGCTAACCTAGGGCGACCGCGGCGATTGCAAAATCCGGAACGCCCGGGGCGTATTTCTACGGGGTGCGCCCCTGGTGATAGAATGGACGTCGGCCCCGGAGTTACGTCGGTCGAGGAAACCCACTCTCGTGAACCACGGCAGCAAGCAGAATATGGGCTCGAGCAATCAGGCGCTGCCCCTGCAGTGGCCCCTGATTTTTTCACGTCATGCGGTCTGGCAATGGACAACGACCGTAGCGGTCGTGATCGCCTATGTGGCGCTCGAGTGGATCAGCTTCATCCACGAATCCAGGGGGCTGCCGGTGACCCCCTGGAATCCCGGTCTCGGGCTGGTGTTCGCTTGCCTGATACTCCTCGGCCCGCGTTACGGCATTGCCTTGTTTGCCGGGGTTATCATCGCCGAGATCATGGTCCTGAGGAGCAATCTCGAATGGCCCGTCATCGTCGGAATAGGTGCGATCGTCGCGTCCGGCTATACCTTCGTCGCCGCCGCGATCCGAAAGCAATTCCGGTTCGATGCCGGACTGATCCATCTTCGCGACGTGATCATTCTGCTTCTGGCCGCGTTCATCGGCTCAATTGTGGTCACACTGCTCCTGGCGGCTGTTCTGCTGATCGGGGGACAATTTGCTTTCGGAGACATCGTCTTGGCTGCGCCCACCTTTATCGTCGGCGATGTCCTCGGCATTGCCGTCACGACCCCGCTCGTGCTGCGGTTCGCCCGGCGATGGCGCGAACGGACGCTCCGTCTGCTGGTGGCGCGGATTCCGGAACTTGCCTTCTTCGTTGTCATCATCGCCGCCGCGCTTTGGCTCGTCGCCAGAACCGAAACCGCGGACGGCTACACATTGTTCTATCTGCTCTTCCTCCCTGTCGTGATCGGCGCTATCCGGCATGGCTTGGATGGCGCGTGTCTTGCTCTCGCGGCGACGCAGCTTGGTCTTGTCGGGCTGCTCCACCATCATGGTTACGATTGGCGGGTTTTCACCGAATTTCAGGTGCTGATGTTTGTGCTGACAGCAACCGGCCTGATCGTCGGCGTGGTCGTCAGCGAGCGGCAAGCGACCGAACGCGTCGCCCGCGAATCGGAGGCGAGGCTCAAGGAGAAAGAGGCCGAGGTGGCTCATGCCGCACGTTTCAATCTCGTAAGTGGAATGGCCACCGCTCTTGCGCACGAGATAAATCAACCGATGGCCGCTGCCCGCGCGCTTGGGCGATCCGTCCAGGAACTGTTGCGCAAGCCGCAAGCGGACCTCGAGCGCGTTGACCAGAACTTGACGCGGCTGATCGCGGAAATCGATCTTGCCGGCGGGATTCTGCGACGGATGCGCGATTTTCTCCGTCGCGGCGGACCGCAGATAAGCACAATCAATGTTCCCCTCGTTCTTGACGATACCTTGATGCTCATCCGCCCGGAGGCCGTATCGAAGCACGTCCGGATCGATCTCGACTGTCCCGCCGATCTGCCGCTGGTCTATGGCGACCGAATTCAGCTCCAGCAGATCGTCCTCAATCTCGTTCGCAATGCCGTCGACTCCATCGTCGAGTTCGGGGCGATCCGATGGTCACATCCAAATAGCGGCACGGCGTTCGGATGACTCCGGTCACCTGGAAATCAGCGTCGTGGACAACGGAACCGGAATTCCGCCGGATCGGATTGACCACCTCTTCAAGCCGCTCACGACTTCAAAGAAGTCGGGATTGGGCCTTGGTCTCTCCATCTGCTTGACCATCGTTGAAGCGCACCGCGGCCGCATCTGGCTTCACTCGGCTCAGGCCGGCGCAACCGAATTCCGCCTTTCGCTCCCACTCGAACCGCCCGAACACACGTGACCATGAACACGTTGACGGTCTTCGTCATCGATGACCAACCTTCGGTCCGCCATGCCCTTTGCGAGATGCTCAGCGCCTTCGGCTATGCCGTCGAAGCCTATGAATTGGCTGACAGCTTTCTGCGGACGCTCGACCCTCTGCGGCATGGCTGTGTCGTTGCCGATGTCCGCATGCCGGGCACGGACGGAATTGAGCTTGTTCGCGAGCTCGCGCGCCGCCAAGCTCTACTACCCGTCGTGCTCATCTCCGGGCACGCCGACGTGCCTATGGCGGTGGCGGCGATAAAGGCCGGCGCCGAGGACTTCATCGAGAAGCCGATCGATGATGTTCCCCTCGTTGCCGCGATCAACCGGGGCCTGGCACACGCGTACGCACAACGACGCTCCCAGGAAAGAGTTCAAGACGTCCGCACTCGATTCGACCGGCTGACGCCACGCGAAGTGGAAGTCTTCGACCTCGTCGTCCAGGGCTACACGAGCGAAGCCATCGGTGAACGACTGGAAATCGGCACCCGCACGGTCGAAGGCTACCGCGTCCAGATCATGACCAAGATGCAGGCCGAAAGCGTCGCCGTACTTGTCCGACAGGCCATTCGGCTCAACCGCATCTCTCCGTAGAAATACGCCCCAAGCGTTTCGCATACGAAATCGGCTCGGGCTCCCTTAATTCTAGAGCGGGATGACTTTCCTCGAATCGTCATCCCGCTCTGGCTCATGCTGGAGCATGGATCTTTCCCGAAACCGGTGTCCACCTCGGATCAAGTCCGGGGCGGCTTTTTCGGGATCATGCTCCAGCCGGGGCCATGACGCCTGTTTCCTTGCGGGCGTCGTGCGATGGAGCGCCCTATGTCTTACAGCAGCCCGGGGTCCGCACCCCATATTCATTCGCGCGGTTTGCGCGTCGTCGCCGACGCTGCTGTAAGCAATGTCATGAGGTTCACGCCTCCCGAGTACGCCCGAAAGAGTTATCGGGTGCTCCTGGCACATGACCTCACCGGCGCGTCGGAAATCGCTCTCGTGCGCGCTGTCCGGCTCACCCTGGAACGGGAAGGCCATCTGACAATCCTTCACGTTGTCAGTAGCGCCCTTCCGGCTCCGGCCATCGACGCACAGCGGGCGCACATCAAGAATCATCTCGAAACCGAGGTTCGCCGATGGCTGGGGAGCCGCAAGCTGTCGTACCGCATCGACATCGGCATCGGAGATCCCGTCGGTGCTACCGCGGCCCGCGCGCAAGCGCGTGACGTCGATCTCGTGGTGACGGGCCGTCACCAACCGCGCGCGCTGGCGCAGATGTTCACCACCGCCACCGTCGGTCGCCTGCTTCGGCAGATGCGGCGACCAATCCTGGTCGTCGGCAATTCGAACCAGTCTCCGTACCGACGAGTCCTCATTCCAATCGATCTCACGAGCGCTTCGGCGGCGAGCATACAGTTTGCGGCAGACTTTCTCCCCCAGGCGAGTCTCCACCTTCTTCACGCCTACAAAAGGCGCTTGCAGGACGCCGTGCCCCTCTCCTTGACGTTCAGCCGAGAGGCCGCACAAGGAAGGTCCTCCCGCCCAGTGGAGCGGCAACTCAATCAGGCGCTGTCCCGGTTCGTCGATGCTTTGAGACTGGGTGAGCGCAGACCGATCGTGACGATCGAGAACGGTGACGCGCGCGCTCTCATCAATGAGGAATTGGCCCGCCAAAAGACGGATCTGCTGGTGCTGGGAGCTAGTGCGCGATCCGGCTTGGAGCATGTTCCGATCGGAAACGCGGTAGACGCGATTCTAAGATCGAGCCCATGTGACATGCTTTTCCTGTCACGTCATCGACAGGCTTCCTGACGGCGGCCCGATTCGAGCCTGCATCGGGCGCATCGCGCGATAAATACGAGCAGCGAGCGAAATCGGTCCGTCGGGCCATTCGCGGAACCGCTGTGCCTCCAAGCGCATTCTATATGCTGCTCACCGAGGAGAATCCCATGGCCGACAACAAGTCAATTCGTGGCCCAGCCGATCGAAGCCGGATCAATCTCAAACAGGACTACGAAAAGGAATATTGGAAGAAGAAGTTTCGCGTCTCAGGCCAGGCGCTGGCAGGCGCCGTCCGCGCCGTCGGGGCCTCGTCGAAGAAGGTCGAGGCCTATCTGAAGGAGAAGTAGCGCACGAAGACTGGCTGCGTCACGACTGCATCGGCTGCATCGCAGTCCAGTCCGGCATGACGCCGACGGCCAGCCCTGGCGTCTGTGCCAGCGACCGAAAGCGCCAGCGCACCGTCTACGATGCTCAAGCGGACGCGCCCATCGGCGCGGCGGTAGAGATCGCCGTGCGCGCTTGAGGAACGCGAGCTGCTCCTGCTCGGGCGCGCCGGCCATGCCGTCGACATAGTGGTGGCCGTTGCGCTCGACATGGGTGGCGCCGACCAGCGTCGCGAGCGCGAGGTCCTGCTGCACGGCGATCGCCGGCCTGCGTGGTGAGATCCTCCGCCGACATGAAGTAGCGCTCGCCGCCTCCTCGGCGTTCCAGTGCGCGATGCGCGCCCGGTTGAGCAGCGCGCGATAGAAGCCCTTGCAGGACTTCGCCGAGATGCCGCGATAGCCGAGCGCGCGCGCCGCGCGGAAAGACGCCGATATCGGCATCGGACTCGTCGATCTCGATCGGAACCTCGCGTGCGAGCGCGTGGACCGGCTCGGCCAGCGCCTTGGCGCGGGCGATCGGCTGCTCGACGAACAGGATCGATGCCTTGAGCCGCGCGAGCCGCGGCTCCGCGCCGATGCGGTGCCACAGCGCGATCGACGGCGTCGACATGCTCGTACTGCTCGTTGCCGTCGAGCGTCGCGAAGTAGGGCTCCGCCATGCGGTCGAGCACCGCGGCGATGCGCGCGAGGCGATCGATGTCGGCGTCGAGCGAGCCGGCGACCTTGAGCTTGAAATAGCGGTGGCCGTAGGCCGCGATCACTTCTTCCAGGCTCTCCGGCAGGCCGTCGTCGAGCCGCTTGGCCGGCGGTGTCAGCCTGCGTCAGCGCGTCGACCAGCCCGACGGTGTGGCGCGCGAAGATCGACGGCGCCGGCCGCAAGCTCGCCGAGGAACGCGTCGAGATCGAAGCCCGCGAGATCGGGCGCGGTCGCCGCCGTCAGTCCGATCCGATTGTCGCGCACCAGCGTCGAAGACCGAGGCACGCTTCGAGCCGGCCGAGCGCGTCGATGATCGCGCGCTCGATCAGCGCCAGCCCGAACGAGGCGACGAGGCCGTTGAGGCCGGCTGCCGGCGCAGGCGGCGTGGTGCGGCCGCTTCGACCGCCGCGGAGAGGCCGAAGGCGGTATCGGTGCCGGCATCGAGCACATGCCGCCGGGCGATAGTCGAGCGAGCGGCGCAGCTGGTCGAAATTGTCCTCGTTGCGTCAGAGCTCGGCGACTTGTCGAACCACTTCGGCACCAGCAGCTCGGCGGAAACGCCTTCGCCCTCGCGGCCATCGGCGAGCCGCAATGCGCGCCCGCACGAACGACCTGCGGCGCCTCGCGTCAGCGTCACGACGCCGAAGCGGAACGGCAGCCGCAGCTCTGACCGGCCGTTCGTGGAAGCTCGCCTCGACGAGGCGCAAGCCTGCGTGCGTGGCTCATGACGTCTGCGCCTCGATCAAGCCGCGCAGATAGCCGATCGCGCGCGCGGCACAGGTCGGCCCGTCGGGCTCGTAGATGAACGGCTCGACCGCGGCATTGCCGGCGTAGCCGCCGGCGCGCAAGCGCCGCGAGGATCGGCGCGAACGCGAGCTCGCCCTCGCCCGGTCCGCGCCGGTTCGGATCGTTGAAATGGATGTGGCCGATCAGGCCGGTCGGCACCCAGCGCCGCTATCAGGTCGGCGACCGGCTCCGTCTCGGTCTGCGCCGGCCGACGAGCAGTCGATCATGGTGCGCACGCGCCGGGCTGTCGATCGCGCGCACGATCGCGGCGGCCTCCGCGACGGTGTTGACGAAGGCGGTCTGGTTGCGCGACAGCGGCTCGATGCAATAGACGACGCCTGCCTGCGCGGCCGCTTCGGCCACCGCCGCGAAGCAATCGATGCCCGCGCTTGCGGCCTTCGTCCTCGTCACCGGCGACGAGCCGCGCTGATCGGGCGAGCCGTGCACCAGCACGCGGGCGCCGAGATCGCCGGCCAGCGCGCACAGCGCGCGCATCACCTCGACCGTGCGGCGGCGCACTGCGGCGTCGGCGCGTGGTGATCGACAGCCCAGCCGGCGCGCGCAGCAGATAGTGCAGGCTGGTGATGGCGATGCCGGCGTCGGCCGCGGCGCGCCGCAACACGGCCGCGCTGCGCGGCCGGTCAGCAGGTGCGGGTCGTCGGTCAGCGTGAACGGCGCGATCTCGATGCCGTCATAGCCGACGCTCGCGCGCGAACGCGCACTGCCGCTCGAACGGCATGCTCGGCGATCACCTCGTTGCACAGCGAGATGCGCATGTGCGTCAGCCCGAACCGCCGCGAACGTGCGGCTGAACACTCGCCATCAACGCGTCGCCGCAAGCCGCAGCATCGGCGCGCGTTGATGGTCGGCACGTTGGTGACGAACGTCCAGAGCACCAGGATGGCGAGCAGCGCGCTGATCGGCCGCGTGAAGAACGGCAGCAAGTCGCCGTCGCTCAGCACCAGGCCGCGCCGCAGGTTCTTGTCCAGAATGTCGCCGAGCACCAGCCCGAGCACGAACGGCGCCGCCGGATAGCCGTAGCGGCGCATGACGAAGACCAGCGTGCCGAAGCCGAGCATGGTGTAGACGTCGAACAGCCGCGACGCACAGCGAATAGGAGCCGATCACGCACAGCACGAAGATGATCGGCATCATGATCGAGCGCGGGATCTGCGCGATCTTGAGCAGCGGCCGGATGAAGAACAGGCCGAAGAACAGGATGCCGATGGTGGAGAACAGCACCATCGCGACGACGTCGTAGACGAATTGCGGGTTCTCGACCATCAGCATCGGCCCGGCTTGCACGCCGTGGATGATCATCGCCGCGAGCAGCACCGCGCAGGGCGCGGAGCCGGGAATGGCGAGCGCCAGCGCCGGAATGATGCCGCCCGGCACCGAGGCGTTGTCGCCGGTCTCCGCCGCCATCAGGCCCTCGATCGAGCCCTTGCCGTATTTCTCCGGCTCCTTGCTCAGCGCGCTTGGCCGTCGCGTAGGACGACCACGCCGCCATGTCCTCGCCGACGCCCGGCAGGATGCCGACCCACACGCCGATCACGCCGGAGCGAATGATCGTGCGCCAATATCGCAGCACGTCCATGATGCGCGGCAGCGGCGAGCCGAATTCCATGATCTTCGGCCGCGCGAAGCGCTCGCTCATCACGGTGAGCACTTCGGAGAAGCCGAAGGCGCCGACCAGAACCGGAATGAGCCGAAAGCCGCCGGCGAGATCGGCATTGCCGAAGCTGAAGCGCTCGTAGGCATACATGCCCGTCCTGGCCGATGCCGGCGACGAACAGGCCGAGGAAGCCGGCGAGCCAGCCCTTGAGCGGATCGGCCGCGACCACGTTGCCCGACATCACGACGCCGAGCAGCGCGAGCCAGAAGAACTCGAACGCGCCGAAGCTCAACGCGACCTCGCCCAGCATCGGCGTGAACAGCGCGAGGCAGACCAGCCCGAACAGCGTGCCGACCACCGAGCCGGTGGTGGCGATGCCCATGGCGCGGCCGGCCTGCCCCTGGCGCGCGAGCTGGTAGCCGTCGATGCAGGCGGCGGCGTTGGCCGCCGTGCCCGGGATGTTGAGCAGGATGGCGGTGCGGCTGCCGCCGTAGATCGCGCCGTTATAGGCGCAGACCAGCACCAGGATCGCCTGGTTGGCGTGCATCTTCAGGGTCAGCGTCGTCAGCAGCGTGATGACGAGGGTCGCGCTCAGGCCCGGCATGCAGCCGGCGACCACGCCGAGCAAGGTCGCGCCGAAGGCGAGCGCGAGCGAGAGCGGGTTGAGATACCCGACCACCGCATTGCCGAACATGATCAGGCCGTCGAACATTGCGGCGCTCTCAGGGCAGGCGGACCAGGAAGATGTGCTGGAACACCAGCATGACCACGGTCGCCACGACAGGCGCGATGACGGCGGCGAGTGAGCAGGCGGCGCAGCGTCGGCGACGCCGGCACCTGCTCGGTTTCGTCCAGCAGGAGAATGTGCAGGAACAGGAAGGCCGCGGTCAGCACCCAATAGGGCAGACCGCCGCCGAGCAGCACGGCGCCATAGGTCATGCAGAGTGCCCAGCTGAGCGCGGCGCGTTTCCAGTGGAGCTCGTCCGCCATGCGCCGGCGCGGCGGCTCGGCGGGTGCGGCGGTTTCCGCTGCGTCGGCGCGCTCGCCGGCTCACGCCGAACGAGCAGGATCACTCCGAAGATGATGAAGGCGATGCCGAGCAGGCCCGGCACCACGCCCGGCGCGGTCGCCGGGGGAATGCCCAGCGACTGCAGCCGATCCATCGCCCACGAGCCGTAGACCACCGCGCCGCCGAAGGCGACCCAGATGAGGCCGCCGATGCGGTCGGCGGAAATGGCCTTGGTCCACTGCATGGCCGTGCAGCGCCGGCTGCGCCGGGAACGCGATGCGCTTACTGCTTCGGAATGCCGACGGTGTCCGGCGACACCTTCGCCTTGCCGCTCTCCTGCAGCTGCCAGGCCGTGGCTGCGGATGGCCGGCATCGCCACCTTCAGCGCGTCGTCGCCATAGGCCGGCGCGAACAGGGCGCCGTTGGCGGCGGCATATTTCTTCAGCGCCTCCGACTTCATCACGACGTCCTTCCAGACCATGTCGAGGGTTTGCAGGACGGGCGCCGGGACGTTCTTCGGCACGAAGATGCCGAAATAGTTGGCGTCGGGCTTGTAGCCGGCGATCGCCGACGTGATCGGCGGGATCGTGCCGAAGCCTTCGAGCTCGAGCGGCTGGTCGGACAGCACCGCGAGCGGGCGCAGCCGCTTGCCGCGGATCATGTTGGCCTGCTCGACCGCGAGCTGGGTCGTGATCTCGGTCTCGCCGGCGACGGTGGCGATCACCGCCGGATTGCCGCCGTCGTAGGACACGTGCTTGTAGGTGAGGCCGAGCGCCCGGGTGAACGCCTCGATCGCGGCGTGGCCGGACGAGTTGACGCCGGCGGTCGCGACCGAAACCTGGCCGGGCTTGGCCTTCATCGCGTTCACGACATCCTGCGCGGCTCTTGTAGGGCGTGTTGTTGTTGACGCCGAGGATCGAGACGTTGATGACGGTGAGATAGAGCCGCCAGTCCGCGAGCTTGGTGTCGAGCAGCCCGCTGACCGCATAGGTGCCGAGATCCTTGGCTGCGCCCGCGGTCCAGGTGTAGCCGTCCGCCGGCGCCTGCAAGGCGTTGCGTGGTGCCGATCGAGCCCGACGCGCCGCCCTGGTTGACGACGACGACCTTCTGGCCGAGCGCCTTCTCGATCTCGGCCGCGGCGACACGGCTGACCTGATCGGTCGAGCCGCCGGCCGCCCACGGCACGATCAGGGTGATCGGCTTCTCCGGCTTCCATGGATAATTTTGCGCCGAAGCCGTGCCGGTGAGCGCAAGCACAGCAGCCGTCGCAAGCATGATGATGCGTAGCATTGTCGTCCTCCCGAGCGTTGCTCATTCTTGACGGTGCCGAGCTTGATTGTCGGCCTTTACAGGGCGCGATCGTGCAGGACGCTCGACCCGTCGGCAAGGGAAATCGGCGCGCCGAGGCGCCGCACAAAGTCTAAGACAATCGCAGCGGATATCGGAGGAATCCGCGGAAGCGCGCGCGGCCGCCGCGAACGAATTCGCCGGCGCGCTCGATGGTCGCGAAGCGCTGCACCAGGGCGCCGATCGCCACCTGCGCTTCCATGCGTGCGAGCGACATCCCGGCGCAGGCGTGGATGCCGGTGCCGAAGGCCAGGTGCCGGTTGGGATGCCGGCGAATATCGAGACGATCCGGATCGGGAAATTGCGCGGGATCGCGGTTGGCGGCGCCGATGCCGATATGGATGAAGGTGCCGCGCGGCATGGCGACGCCGCCCAGGACCGTGTCCGTCGCCGCGCGGCGGTTGCCGAGCTGGTTCGAGCTTTCCAGACGCAGGAATTCCTCCACCGCGGTCTCGATCAGATCGGGATTGGCGCGCAGATCGCGCATGGCGTCGGGATTGCGGATCAGGAGATCGACGCCATTGCCGATGAGATTGGTCGTGGTCTCGTGTCCGGCATTGAGAATGAAGATGCAATTGTGCAGCAGCTCGAGCTCGGTCAGGCGGTCTTCCGATCTGCCGTCCGGCGACAAATCCGTGGCGGCGATCAGCTTGGAGAGGATTTCGCTGTCATCCCTCCCTGCCCTCCCCCGCTTGCGGGGAGGGTTCGGGGGGCGCAAGCGCCGCTCGACGAGATCGCGCAAATATCGCTTGAAGTCGTCGACCGCCTCGGTGCCATGCGCGAGCTGCGCGGCGGTCAACACCGGCTCGAGCGCGCCGAGGATCGCCAGCGACCAGTCGCGCAACGGTGCGCGTTCGTCGGCGGGCACGCCCAGCATGTCGCCGATGAGCTGCAGCGGGATTGCCGCCGCAAAATCCGCGATCAGGTCCATGCCGCCGCCCGCGGCGGCGCGATCGAGCAATCGGTGCACCAGCGCCTCGATGCGCGGCTGCAGCGCCTTGAGCGCGCGTGGCGTGAAGGCCGGCGCCAGCAGCTTGCGCACGCGGCTGTGGTAGGGCGGATCGTTGAAGACGAGGCTGGTCGTATGATGCTCGTAGAGCGAGGTCGCGCCGAAGTTGGGCCGGAAATCGACCTTCTTGTCGGAGCTCCAGGTCGCGGGATCGCGATAGACGGCCGCACAGTCGTCGTAGCGGCTGAGGAAATATGATCCGTCCGGCATCCGGTGGACGGGATCGTGCTCGCGCAGCGCCCGATAGATCGGGAACGGATCGGCGAGAAAGGCGGCATCGAGCCGCTTCAGGTCGAAGCCGAGTGCCGCCTGCCGCAGAGGCGTCGCTCGCGTCCCTGGTCGCCGCCGCCAGTCACCGCATGAAGCCCGGCAGCCAGGTCGCGAGACCGGGCACCGCGACGATCAGCGCCAGCAACGCGACGAGGGCAAACGTGAACGGCGTCACGCCGCGAAAGATGTCGGCGATGGACAGGTGTCGGATGAGATTCTTCACCACGAAGATGTTCATGCCGACGGGCGGGCTGATCATGCCGATCTGCACCACGATCACCACCAGGATGCCGAACCAGATCGGATCGTAGCCGAGCCCGGTGACGACCGGGAAGAACAGCGGCACGGTCAGGAGGATCATGGAGAGCTCCTCCATGGCCGTTCCGAGCACGATGTAGATCAGGCAGATGGCGGCGATCACCAGCGTCGGGTGGACGTTGAACTGGGTGACGAAGCCTTGCAGGTCTGCCGGCATGGTCGTGTAGTTCACGAAGTTGGCGAACAGGAGCGCGCCGATCAGGATCATGAACAGCATCGACGTCGTGCGCGCGCTTTCGATCAGGACGTCGATCAGCATCTTCCAGGTCAGCACCCGGCGCGCCAGCGCGAACAGGAATGCGCCGCCGGCGCCGATGCCGGCACCCTCCGTGGCGGTGAACGCGCCGACATAGATGCCGCCGATGACGAGCACGAACAGCACGATCACCGCCCAGACGTGCTTGAGCGCCTCGAGGCGCTCCGACCAGGAGTGCGGCTCGGCCGGCGGGCCGGCCTCGGGATCGCGCCAGGTGATCCACACGACGGCGCGCGCACAGCAGCACGGTGGCGAGCAGCCCCGGGATGATGCCGGCGGCGAACAGCTTGCCGATGCTGGTCTCGGTCATGATGCCGTAGATCACCATGATGACCGACGGCGGGATCAGGATGCCGAGCGTGCCGCCGGCCGCGATGGACCCGGCCGCGAGCGTGTCCTTGTAGCGATACTTGCGCATCGACGGATACGCCACCTTGGTGAAGGTCGCCGCGGTCGCGATCGAGGAGCCGCAGATGGCGCCGAAGCCGGCGCAGGCCACCACCGTGGACATGGCGAGCCCGCCGCGCCGGTGCCCGAGGAAGCAGTAGGCGGCGTGGTAGAGCTCCTCCGACATCCGCGCGTGCGCCACGAAATTGCCCATCAGGATGAACAGCGGAATGACGGACAGCGAATAGGCGAGGCCGGTCTCGTAGGTCACCTGCGCGATCATCGCGGCCGCGACATTGAAATTGAGCTTGTAGGCGACGCCGGCGAAGCCGACGATCCCCATGGCGAATGCCATCGGGACGCGCAGAAAGGCGAGCGCCAGAAAGGCCGCAAACCCGATCAGCGCCTCGAGCATGGTGCTAGACCTGCCCGACGATGTGGCGCGTCGGGCGCCGGAGCATGAGCACCAGCATGGCCAGCGCGGTCAGCAGCATCAGGATGCTCATCCCATAGGTCAGATAGGCAAGCTTGAATTTCAGTTGCGCCGTCGTCTCGCCGGCGCTGTCCATCCCGACCGCCCGCAACCACAGCCGATATCCGAGATAGGCCGTTGCCACGAACCCGATCAGGCAAGCAACGACGTGCTGGATGCGAAACAACCAGTCCGGCACCACCGGGTCGAGCAGATCGACGGTGATGTGATCGTCCCTCAGCGTGACCAGCGGCAATCCGGCGAAGATGAGAGCGGCCAGCAGCATCTCCGTCATCTCGAAGCCGCCGCGGACCGGCATGCCGAAAAAATACCGGCCGATCACGTCCACGCAGGTCAGCGCCATCAGGCAGAACAGCACCAGCGCCGCGAAATACCCGAGCGTCGGCACAATGATGCGGTCGAAGAATCCGAGCGGCTGATGTTCAGATTCCATGGATGGGACACCCCGTAAGCGGCAAACTCGGTCTGCTCCCTCCCCCTTGTGGGGGAGGGCTGGGGAGGGGGGTGGTGCAGTGTGGCGCCGCTGTTGCCTCACACGGCGACCCCCACCCCCAACCCCTCCCCACAAGGGGGAGGGGAGCGCACCGAGATCGTGGAAACGCTGCGAATCTACTTCTTAGAAGCCGCAGCGATATCGCTGCGCAGCGCGGCCAACGCCGCGGCGCCGTCGACGCCCTTGGCCTTGACCTTGTCGATCCAGGCCTGCTCGAGCCCGCCGGTCTTGCCCTTGATCTCGGCAATGAATGCCGCGTTCGCGGTCACGACCGGGATGTTGGCGTCGCGTACCGCCTTCTCAGCCTTGGCATCGGTTGCATCCCAGGCCTGGCCGGCGCGCCGTGCCAGCGCCTCGCCGGACAACTTGTTGATCGCGGCGCGGTCGGCTTCCGAGATCTGGCTCCACTTCGCCGGGTTCGCGATCATGGCGAAGCTGACATTGTAGAGGCCGCCCGGAACGTAGGTGACGTGCTTGATCAACGGAACCAGCTTGAACGAGATCGCCGATTCCTTGGGGAAGAACAAGCCATCGGCGACGCCCTGGCTCAACAGCTCGTAGCTTTCCGGCGCCGGCTTGAGCATCGGCACCGTGCCGAGCGCCTTGGCGACCTCGTTCACCAAGCCACCGCCGACGCGGATCTTGAGGCCTTCGAGATCCTTGAGCGAGGTGATCGGACGCTTGGTGTTGTAGATCTGACCGGGGCCATGGGTGAACACCGCGAGCACGTGCACGCCCTTGTGCTCATCCTGCTTGGCCAGCACCTTCTCATGGAGGCGCTGATAGGCGACCGAAATCGCTTCCGAGGTGTCGCCCAGGAACGGGAACTCGGCCACGTCGGTGAGCGCGAAGCGGCCCGGCGTGTATCCGTGCACGGTGAAGGAGAGATCGGCGAGGCCGTCCTTGACCGCGTCGAGCGTCTGCGGCGGCGCCACCACCGCCTTCGGCAGCAGGTTGCACTTCACCCGGCCCGCCGTCGCCTGCTCGATGTCCTTGCACAGCGGCATGGTCACGTCGGCCACCAGCAGGTGGGACGGCGGCACCCATGCGTTCACGTTCAGGACGGTCTGCGAACTCGCGGTCGCAGCCGGCAACACCAGAGTGCAGGCGAGCACTCCCACGGCAAACGTCGTCGATCTCATGTATTTCCTCCCATTTGTTATGTGCGTTGTCGCCATCCGCGCGGCGTTCCCCGCACCGCGGTATCGGATCGAGGCGACCTCCGGCACTGGCTTTCCGTGTATCACGCCCGCCAAGCCCCCGCCACCTCGAGGCCTACAACGACCGCTTGCGGTGCCCGCTACGCACGGACCGAGGCAATGTCTCGGCGGTGCCGCCCAATCCTGCAGGATCGTCATGCCGGCCTGACAGCGGCCATTCGTCATGCGGCGGCGCCGCGTGCGAACGCCGCCTTGAGGTCCTTGCTGGGCGCGGCATTGCGGATGAAGGTGAAAGCGCCCTGCTCTTTCATCTCGCGCGCGCCTTGCAGAAAGGCGCCGAGCGCGAACCGCGACAGGCTGCCGCCGACGCTGATGCGCTTGACGCCCACCTCGGACAATTGCGCGGCGGTGACCGTCGGATCGACGTGGGTCATCACGACATTGACCGGCTTGCTCACCGACGCCACCACCGTGCGGATGGTCGCGAGGTCCTTGAGCCCCGGCGCATAGAGGACGTCCGCCCCCGCGGCCTCGAACGCCTGCAGGCGCCGGATCGTGTCGTCGAGGTCGGCGCGGCCCGCCACGTAGTTCTCCGCGCGGGCGGTGAGCAGGAACGGCACCGGCAGCGCATGCGCGACCTCGGCCGCCGCGTGCACGCGCTCGACCGCAAGCGCGAAGTCGTAGATCGGACGGCGCGGGTCGCCGGTGGCGTCCTCGATCGAGCCGCCCACGGCGCCGGCTTCCGACGCGAGCCGGATCGCCCCGGCCGCAGACGCGGGTTCGTCGGCGCCGCAGTTTTCGAGGTCCACGTTCACCGGCAGACTGGTCGCTTCCGCGATCACGCGGCAATTCTCCAGCATGTCGCGAAGGCTCACCGTGCCGCTGCCCAGCATGTTGGCGAGACCGAGGCTCGTGGTGGCGAGCGCCTCGAACCCGAGCGCGGCGAGCAGCCGCGCGGTTCCCGCGTCCCAGGGATTTGCAATGATGAAGGCGCCCGGCCGTTCGTGCAGTGCCCGAAAGGTCGCCGCCTTGTCCGCCTGCGTGCGCATGGATGTCCTCCTGGTCCGGCTTCTTCGTTCCGGCGTATGGATCGCTTCCGAGTGTCGATTCGTGCAATGCATAATATAAACCGCCTAATCGAGCTTCGGCATCGCACGACCGTGCCGGTCATGCTCATCCATCGTCGCAAGGGCTATCCGAGCGCGGCCGTCCGCGCATTGCTCGCGCTGATGAGCAGCGCATCGCTGCCGCTGGAGAACGAACGGAGCGCGAAGAGAACCGGCTAAACGTCGAGCGCCACCGAGAGGCAGAGCGGCGGTTCATCGGACGGAGGCAGGAACCGGACGCCGAGTTGCCGGCCGGTGTTCCAGACGACGTCGCAGCGTCGGCGGGCGTTTCCGGCACCCGCAAGCAGGAGCGTGAACTGGTTCGGCATGCTGCCCGGCGCTTCGAGCTTGAGCCGCGCTCCGGTCTCCGATACGTCCGCCAGCAGGCAGGCGCGCAGCGGCGACCCGTCCTCGAAATCGATCTGTGCCCGATACTCGAGATAGCGACGCAAGCGCTTGCGTTTTTCGCGTGCCATTTCTTCCCGTTCCGAACCCACACCCCTCAATCGTCCGAGGTCTACGGCCAAAACCCTTGAAAAATTATCGCAAAAAAGAGCACAGCGTTTCGCCAATTCTTAGCTGATGCGTTCACGGCCCGTTTACTTTGATGCCAGCTCAAATATCCGCCAGCCATCCTTGTGCCGACGCATAGCGAACGAGCGCCGCGCGCGTCTTGAGGCCGAGTTTTTCCCCGCCGCGGGCCTTGTAGGTTTCGACCGATTTCACGCCGATGAGGAGCCGGCGGGCGATCTCCTTGTTCGTGAAGCCGAGCGCCACCAGCTTCAGGACCTCGGCCTCGCGGTCGGTCAGGCCGGGCGCGCCGCCCTCCTTCAGCCGGCCGGCGCGCTTGGGACCGGGATCCGACATCCGCTCGGCGATGGCGGGATCGACGTACAGGGCACCGATGGCGACGGCGCGGATCGCCTGAACGAGATTTTCCGCCGCCGACCGCTTGAGCACGTAGCCGAGCACGCCGGCTTCCAGCGCCTGCTTCAGGTAGGCGCGGTCCTCGTGCAGCGTGAGTACCAGGACCCGGACGGACGGCATTTCCTCTGCGATGCGGCGACTGAGCATGATGCCGTTGAGCTCGGGCATCGAAATGTCGACCACGGCGACATCCGGCTGTCGCTCGCGGATGACCTTCAACGCCGAGAGCCCGGTCGCTGCCTCGCCGACGAGATCGAGGTCGTCCTCGGCCTGGATCAGATTGCGCAAGCCGTTGAGCACGACCGGATGGTCGTCGGCGAGAACGATCCGCGTCCCTGCGTTCATGCTGTCATCCTTTCCTGCTCGAGTGGGATTCGGGCAAGGACGGTGGTGCCGCCGCCGACCGACGACTCGATTTCGAGCTCGCCGCCGATCAATGCCAGCCGTTCGCGCATCCCGGCGAGGCCGAGGCCGCCGTTGCGCTCGCCCGCGCGCTCCTGCGCCGGGCCAGCGTCGAAGCCGCATCCGTCGTCCTCGATCAGAAGCCGCAATGCCGCCTCCACCCGTTCGATGACGATACTGACGCCGGCGGGCTGTCGGGCGTGCTTGGCGATGTTCGTAAGTCCTTCCTGTACGACCCGATAGATCGTCGTCCGGATCTCCTCCGGAAGACGGTCGAGCCCGCTCTCGCCGCAGTGGAAGTCGGCCTCGATCCGGTATTGCGCGCTCCACTCCGAGATGTAGTTGGCGAGCGCGCTCGCGAGTCCGAGCTCGTCGATCGAGGCCGGCCGCAATTCCCAGGCGACGCGATGCAACGTCTTGCCGATCTCCTCCATCTGCCTGCGGAGCAGGCGGAGACGCTCGCGCCCACGGTCGTTGACGAGCAGCTCGATGCCTTTGAGCTCCAGCAGGGCGGCGGTGAGGGTCTGGCCGGTCTGATCGTGCAGCTCGTGCGCCAGGCGCAGCCGCTCCTGCTCCTGCGCCCGCATGAATCGGCGGCGCAGGTCGTCGCGCTCGGCCTCCGTGGCGCAGATGCGCTCCTCGGCGAGCTTGCGCGCGGTGATGTCTACGATGGTGGTCATCACCAGATTGCCGGCACTGGTCTGTATGGGATTGAGGCCGATCTCGACCGGAAACTCGGTGCCGTCCTTGCGCCGGCCGAAGAACTCGCGTCCGGCCTCCATGCCCCGCGCCTGAGCGGCGCCCGCGAACGGCGCCCTGGGCCGCAAATGCGCCCAGCGGAACCGTTCGGGAATGACGCGCTCGACGGGCTGGCCGATCAGCTCCCCGCGGCCGTAGCCGAATGTCCTCTCCATGCACGCATTGGACAGCGCGATCAGGCCATCGCTGTCCACGACCACGACGCCGTTCGGGACGGAATCGAACAGCACCTCGAATTCCTCGCGCGTCGGCTTGCGATCGATGCCCGGCGCTCCGGCCGACTGCGATAGGCGGCCAGCCCAGTAGTAGGACAGCGCGAATACGACGGCGACGAGCAGGCTTCCGGCCGTCGCGAAGCTCGCGAGCGCGAGTTTCGCAGGAGCCATGAGCAGGCGATCGGGTACGCCGACGGAGACGCTCCAGCCGGTAGCTTCCGAGCGGCGGAAGAACCAATGAAACTCGGTGCCCTGATGGTCCTTCCCCTTGACCACGCCGTGCGGCCCGACCGGAGGCGCGTAGGCGGCCACTCGCCCGGCATACGCGCCGTGCTGCTCGGAGCGCGCGACGAACACGCCGCGGCGGTCGAGAACGGTTGCGATGTGGCCCGGACCTATGCCGGAGCTGTCGAGAACCTCGGCGAACTTCGCCAGTGGCCAGCCGACCGAGAGTGCGAGCTCCAGCGCGCCGTCACGCAGCACCGGCACCGTGACCGCCACGACATGGCGATCGGCCCACCGCCCGAAAAAGACGTCGGAGACGATGGCGTTTCCGAGCCGCAGCGAGCGCAACTCGTCCTCGCTGCGCCGCACCGGCACCGCGGGAAGCGGATTGCCCCATGGTATTGCGGTATTGACGAGCTGCCGGGCGAGACTGCTGTCGATCACGATGATCGGAACTTCGAGCCGCCGCGTGAGCGTCACGGCCTGCGCGTGGAATGATTCGAGGTCGCGATTCCGCAGAAAATGCGAGCTCGCCAGCACCATCAGCATGTTCTGGGTACCGACGATCTCGCGATCGATATCGGCCGCGATCTCGCGCGCCTTGTGCTCGGCCGCCTGCTCCAGCTGTGCCCGTTCCGACGCCGCCCATAGCGTCGCAAGCCATGCGGCGACGATCAGCGCCGGTACCAGGACGAGGGTTGCGATCGCACCAACGTAGGTGCGAATCGAATGACGACTCCGCCGCAAAGCCGCGATCTGCGTGACGACCCCCAACGATTGATCTCCGCGGCTAGTGCGGCGGATTTGACGTTCCTACCAGCATTTGCTGCGAGTCCTTCGTAGGAACGTCAAATCCAAAGCCGCACTAGAAACATTGAATTGCGAGTGTCCCTTTGGTTCCGACGTTCGTAAGAATGCGCGCTGCAAAGGGGTACGAACGTCGGAACCGGGACACTCGCTGCGCATCCGGGTGCAGCGCGGGAGACAACGTGTTGCATGTGCGAGCATCGCCTGCTCACCCGAGCAGACGACGAGCGGAACAAATCTATCATCGGCAATATCCTACGTACATAAAGCGGTATTCGCCGTACACAAAGAAGGCGCCCGTTCGACGAAAAGCCCATACCTTCCCAGCGGTATGCATCGCGCCTCGGATACAATCCGGCGGATGTATCTGTTCCCGCGTTTTCGTTTCAAAATCAGAAACATGTCGGGAAAATCCTGACACGCAAATCCACAGATATCGGCCGCTCAAGCCGACAATCCCGGCATGGCGGTGGCGAGTTACGCTATCATCTCGCAACGAGCGACCAAGTTGCCGACTTCGCCGATTGATCTGCATACGCGCATCACCAGGGACGCCGCCGTGCCGAAGAAGTCACCGAACCCGATCGACAAGCACGTGGGTGGACGGGTGCGCATGCAGCGGATGGTGCTCGGAATGAGCCAGGAGAAGCTGGGGGATGCGATCGGCCTGACGTTCCAGCAAGTGCAGAAGTACGAAAAGGGCGCGAACCGGATCAGCGCCAGTCGCCTGCAGCAGATCGCCGACGTGCTGGGCGTTGCCGTGACCTACTTCTTCGACGGCGCGCCGGGCCTGCCGCGGGCGTCGTCACGCGATTCGGAGTTGGCGCCGGCGCCGGAGCTGCTGACCGATTTTCTCAGCACAACAGACGGAATTGCGCTCGCCAAGGCCTTCACGCGGATCAGACGCGCCAAGGTCAGGCGCGGAATCGTCCGCCTGGTGGAAGAGCTCACGACGGATGACGAGGATTAGCGTCCGGGGTTCGCGTTGACCTGCTATTGACCCAAGAAGCGACGCTCGAGCTCGAGCCTGAATTCATCTCGATACCCGTCCTGACGACCTCGCAGGTACCTTGCGATTTCGCGATTTGCTTTGCGTTCCTGCCTGGCGTCAATGGCAGCCACCAAGCGCCGCCAAAGCGAGCGATCGGCTCCTTCCAAATCCGGGGCGAGGAGAGACGAAGACGAAAGAGACTGCGTTGTCACGACGATCTCCCTTCGGGGCATGGGTCGAAAGCGCGCCTCCTTCTAAGGTGTCGTCCGTCTTCTGTTTGTGAGGTGGCTCACACTGCCTGTGCCTGAACGCAGTGATAGCCGGCCGCTATGCAGCCGCTACCGCGCATCGTCGCGGCACAGCTCATTCCGCCGCTTGATGGGCGTGGCGCTGTACGTCCATATTGACGAGCTGCAGGGGTGAGGCGGTCTGCTCCAGCATGCCCCAGCTCTTGAGCCAGTCGTAGGTACGCTGCATCTCGTCGAGCGGAATCGGCGCCGGATCGCAGACGACCAAGCGCCCCTCGCGCAGGTCCTCGACTTTCAAGGCAGCGACCTCCGGATCGCTCTTGCCGTGATAGTCGATGAAATAGTGCAGGTAGGCACGCTTGTCGGCGTTGATGCGCCGCACCGCCTCGCGCACCGCGCGGTTGAAGGCGGCATAGGTCTCGGCATCGACCCGATCGGACGCCACTTCGGTGCCGTGGAAGAACGCCGAGCAGATGATGCGGCAGCCTTTCTTCTCCGCGAGCGTGACATGGGGCTCGGTGAGCGTCGTGGCCTCGAGCTCGCCTTTCATCAGCGCCGCGAGCCGATAGCGCGAGCCGTTGGGCGCGCGGCAGAGCTTGATCATCTCGCGCGGCAGGAAACCTTCCAGCATGTGCAGCGCGATATAGTGCGTGCCGAAATAGAACGGCACGCCGATGGTGCGGCCGGCGAGCTGTTGCGGCGTGAAGACCGGCGAATCCGGCGCCACGACCAGCGCCGCGTAGGTGACGATGGCGCGGCGGCCGAGCTGACGACTGCCGGCGCCGGTCTCCTGCACCCGGCAGTAGTTCCCCCATTCGCAGGCGTTGTACATGTCCGCCTTGCCCTGCTCGAACAGCTTGCCGTGGCTGGCGAAGGGATCGACGCCTTTCGGGCTGGTGACGTCGATCTCGACCTTCTTCTCCACGCCCTGCTCGCGGTCGGCCCACTCGACGGCCAGGCCCTCCTTCGCGAACAGCCCCTCGTCGTAGGCGACCAGCTCCGGCAGTCCCTGGAAGGGCGCGGTGGTCTCCAGAACCAGCTTTTTCATGAGCGTTGCTCCGATGCTCGGAACTCGTCGGCCAGGACTTTCCTACGCCCGCGGGCGCAGCCTTTGGATCTGCAATTGCGCCAGGAACGGCACCAACGGATGGGCACCCATCTTCACGATCGATTGCAGGTCGAGCTTGATCAGCGCCTCGCGCTGATCCGGCGGCAGCTGGAACTTGTCTGCGAAGGCCGGCGCGTCGGCCATGTACTGCGCGCGCAGGTCGGCGTCATGGGCGAGCCCATGCAGGGCCGAGGTCAGCTCGACCAGCTCCGGCTTGATCGATGGATAATGCGCCGCGTGCTCGGCCTCGCCGCGGCCGCTGGTCCAGGCCAGCGAGGCGTAGTTGTGATGCCAGCTCGGATCCATGGACACGACATCGGGCTTGCGCTCGCCCAGCGCGCCGGCCGCGCAGGCCCAGCAGCGCAGCTCGATGTTGCCGGTCTCGTCGAGCTCGGTCTCGTCGTAGCCGATCAGCGATTTCAGATTTCCGGCCTTGAGCTTCTCCAGCACGCGATTGTCCCAGCTCAATTCCGGATTGGAGTAGCGGTCGGTACCGGGAAAATGCGACATGCCGCCACTGGACAGGACGACCGTCTTGAGCCCGAGCGTCGTGACCGTGCGCGCCACCGCCTGGCCGAACGAATAGCAGCGCTCCATGGTCGGCTGCGGCGGCAGGTAGGCGTTCACGTAGATCGGCAGCACCGGGCCGGTGTGGCCGATGTGAGTGAGCGGAATGCCGATCGCATAGTCGATCTTGGCCGTGGTGGTGAAGGCGGGATCGAAGTTCTGACGGTAGAGCTGGCGCACGATCTCGAACCCGATCTCGCTCGGAATCTTCCAATGGAATTTCCGCCCGGCGAACTCGCCGGTCGCCTCGCCGCCGACATGCACGGTGAACGGCGGCGCCGCATTGTGGAAGAACTGCTCGGCGTGATCGTTGGAGAAGATGATCCAGAGATCGGGCGCGAGCGCCCGGAGCTTGTTGCCGATGTCGGCCGCGACCTCGCGCACGTGCTCGACGTTCTTCTTGTCCTCGGTCTCCGGCATGGTGAAGAATTGCGGCGCATGGGGCAGCATCGCCCCGCCGAGCACGGTCGACATCATGATCCTTACTCCTTCGCCTGCCGCGCTCGAAAATATCCCCCAAATCGCGTCGCAACAAGGCGACGAGGACGCATGGGAGCCCGTCCTGCGGCCGCTTTCCAGCCGAAATGAAAGCACGTACGCTTGCAAAACATACGGCTGCTGCCTCCGATCCCATCCGACAACAACGCCGATCAGGAGCCACCATGGTTGAGGTGCCGATTACGATTGCGTGCGGCAATTACGACCGCACCGGTGCGATCCGCGACGGCCGCGTCAAGGTCGAGGGCTGCGAGGTCACCTACCTGCCGCTCTACCCGGAGGAGATCTTCTTCCGCGCGTTCCGCTACCAGGAATTCGACGTCTCGGAGCTGTCGTTCTCGAGCTATATCCGCACCGTCGCCGCGGGCAATTCGCCCTATGTCGGCATCCCGGCCTTCGTGTCGCGGCTGTTCCGGCACTCCGGCATCTACGTCCGCGCCGATGCCGGCATCCGTACGCCGGAAGACCTGCGCGGCAAGCGCATCGGACTGCCGGAATATCAGATCACGGCCGTGGTCTGGATGCGCGGCATGATGCAGCACGAATACGGCGTCCTGCCCACGGAGATTCACTGGCGCAGCGGCGGCCAGGAGGAAGCCGGACGCGACGAGCGCACGCCGCTCAAGCCGATCCCGGGGCTCGACCTGCAACCCATCGGCAAGGAGCAGACGCTGGTCGGCATGCTGCGCGACGGCGAGCTCGACGCGCTGTTCACGGCGCGCGCGCCATCATCGTTCCTGCGCGGCGAGCCGCACATCCAGCGGCTGTTTCCAAATACGCGCGAGGCCGAGCAGGCCTACTACAAGAAGACGCGCATGTTCCCGCTCATGCATCTCGTCGGCATCCGCAAGGAGCTGGTGCAGAAGTATCCCTGGCTGCCGTCGAGCGTGTACAAGGCGTTCTGCGAGGCCAAGGCGCTGGCGATGATCGATCTGCTCGACGTCAATGCGCTGATGGTGACGCTGCCCTGGCTGATCCCGGAGACGCAGGAGACCATGGCGGTCATGGGCAAGGATTTCTGGGCCTACGGCATTCACGAGAACATGCGGGAGATCGACGGCGCTCACGCAGTATGCCCACGAGCAGGGCCTGATCGACCGCAAGGTCGCGGTCGAGGAGCTGTTTCACCCCTCGATGTTCGAGATTTCGAAAGTCTGATCGGTACACATGCCTGACTTGCCGCGCGGTCGGCTTGTCACGCGCGAGCGAATTGGTGTGTATTGTCCCATCGATTGGAGCGGATGATGCAGCAGCAGGATCGAGTGATCGTGGTCGGCGCCGGGCCGGTGGGGGCGATCATGACGCTCGCGCTGGTCAAGAAGGGCATACCGGTGACGCTGCTGGAGCAGCTGCCGGACGCGGCGGAAGATCAGCGCGCGGCGACTGTACATCCGCCGACCGTGGAAATGCTGGTGGAGCTCGGGCTCAAGGACGAAGCCTTCTCCGAGGAGCCGAGCGGCGGCATGTCGGCGCCGCTGTTCCACTTCCGCGACCGCGCCAGCGGCGAGCTGTTCGCCGTGTTCGACATCAGCCTGCTCGAGGGCGAGGTGCCCTATCCGTTCGTGCTGCAATGGGAGCAGTACAAGCTCGTGCATGCGGCGCTGCCGCGCATCAAGGCGAGCGGGCTCGGCGAGGTCCGTTTCTCCACCAAGCTGACCGGGCTGACCCAGCACGCCGATCATGTCGACGTGACCGTCATCAACGCGGCGGGGGAAACCGAAACACTCGCCGCCAGGTACATCATCGGCACCGACGGCGCGAGCAGCGCCGTGCGCCGGCTCGCGCAAATCGAGTTCGAAGGGTTCACCTATCCCGAGCGCTTCATCAAGATCGGCACCTCGTTCGATCTCCTGGCCGCGAACAACAGCTTCTGCACCCGCAACTATTTCTCCGACCCCGACGAGTGGCTCAACCTGTTCAAGGTGAAGGGCTATGGCCCGCCCGGAATCTGGCGCGGCGTGTTCCCGGTGCCGGCCGGCGAATCCGACGAAGCAGCGATGAGCCCGGAGGGCGTGCAGCGCCGTCTGCAAGGCATTCATCCCAAGAGCGGCGACTACGACATTCCCTACCATGCGCTCTATGCCGTACATCAGCGCGTCGCCGCGACTTTCAACAAAGGCCGCGTGCTGCTCGCCGGCGACAGCGCCCATGTCAACAATCCGATCGGCGGCATGGGGATGAACGGCGGCATCCACGACGCGGTCAATCTGGCGGAAAAACTGTCAGACATCTGGTATGGCCGCGCCGAGGCCGACGTGCTCGACCGCTACACGCGGCAACGGCGCAAGGCGCAGACCGATTTCGTGCAGGCGCAGACCATCCAGAACAAGAAGTCGCTCGAGGAAAAAGACCCGGTGGTGCGCCGCAAGCATCTCGACGACCTGCGCCGCATCTCGGAAGACGTGAAGCTGCACAAGCAGTTTCTCTATCGCTCCTCGCTGTTCGACAGCCTCAGGTCGGCGAACGCGGTGGCGTGAGGGTTTGCCACGCGCTGGATTGGCTCGCTCCGCTCTTTCACCGTCACCCTGAGGTGCCCGCGCTCTTGCGCGGGCCTCGAAGGGCGACGGCCCGGATGTCGCCGCATCGGGAACAAGCGGCAACGGCGGGGGCCGTTCATCCTTCGAGGCGCGCGAAGGCGCGCGCACCTCAGGATGACGGAGAAAAAGTTCAGCGCGCCTCCCCCTTCAACACACCGCCCCATTTCTCCTCGATCGCGCGTGCTTCTTCCAACGATAGCGCCGAGGTCGGCGGGTACTTGTGCGCCCAGGGAAACGGCCGGCACGCCTCGATGATCATCTTCGAGTGCGAGGTGATGCCGGCGAGCTTGGCCTCCGGCGGAATGCGCGGATCGAGTGCCGAGCTCCATGCATTGCGCAAGATATCGAGCTGCTCGGACGGCTCGCAGCGCGTCGCCACCGCCCACATCACGTCGTTGAGGTTGGACGGATCGACGTCCTCGTCCACGACCACGACCACGCGCGCCATGTAGCTGTGCGCGGCGGCGACGAGCGCCGCGCGCTTGGCATGGCCGTCGTAGCGCTGCCTGATCGCCACCACGGTCATGAGCTGCGAGACGTGCTGCCAAGCGCCGACCACGTCGGTGACACCTGCGGCATCGAGGTTCTGCCAGATGGTGGCGGCGCGGAACGGCAATCCGAAGTGAAAGCGCGGCGGCTTCATCGGCGGCGAGCCGAGCAGGATCGGATCGTTGCGGTGATGGACCGCGGTCACCTCCATGACCGGCGCCGGCCGCGCTTCCGATGCGTAGTAGCCGGTGAACTCGCCGAACGGCCCTTCCGGCAGCGTGGTGTCCGGCGGAAGATGGCCCTCGAATATGATCTCGGCGTACGCGGGCAGCGGCAGGCCGGTCACCGGTCCGGGACAAACCTCGACCGGCGCGCCCTTGATGGCGCCGGCGAACTCGTATTCCGATTGCCCCGCCGGCAGATATTCGAATCCCGCGATGAACAGCGCGGGATCCTCGCCGTTGACCACCGCGAGCGGACACGGCTGGCCGCGGTCCCAATATTTTCTGGCGATGATGGCGCCGTGCCGGCCGGCATGATCGAACTGCACGGTGACGCGGCTCTTGCCGTGCACCTGGACGCGGTAGATCGAGGCATTGATCCAGCCATCGTCCGGATCGCGCATGATCACGATCGAGCCCGAGCCGATGAAGGGGCCGCCGTCGTGCCGGTGCCAGACCGGCGCCGGGAACTTGCCAAGGTCGACGTCGGCGCCTTTCATGGTGTTCTGCAGGAAGGCGGCATCTTTTACCAGAACCGGCTGATGCGGCTTCAGCGTCTTGCGCTTCTCCATCCAGACCGCAAGTGCGTCGAGCGGGCGCAACGCAGGATCGATGCCGAGCGCGAGCGCCGCCCGCTGCGGGTTGCTGACGGCATTGGTGAAGATCCTGAAGCCGCGCGCGAAACCCTTGATGCCGTCGAACAGCAGCGCCGGACAGTCCGGCTGACCGGCGGCCACTTCGGTGATCCCGCCGATCTCGAAATTGACGTCGGCGCCCTCGACCCGCCGCAACGCGCGGAGCTTGTCGACCAGCTCGATGAATCCGCGCAAATCCTTGTACATCCGTCCGTCCCTGAAAGTCTTCTCGCGGTACTACGATATCAGGCCGCGCGTCTTGTAGTGAACCGCCGTTCCTCGCTATTCTCGGCCCACTCCAATTACGAAGAAGGACAGATGCCATGGCCAAGCTTCGCCACATCGCGCTCATCGTTCCCGATCCGGAAAAGGCCGCCAAGTTTTTCGAGGAAGCCTTCGACATGAAGATCGCGGGCAAGGCTCGGCGCGGGCTCTACGTCTCCGACGGTATCTTCAACGTCGCGCTGCTCAAGCAGGAGGGCGACGAGAAGGTCGGCATCTATCACTTCGGCATGTGGGTGGACGATCTCGACGAGTCCGAGAAGAAGGTGATCAGCGCCGGCGGCAAATATCTCGCCGGCCGTCCGGAGCCGGGCGCGCCCACCGACACCGCGCATTCCTACTACGAGGCCAAGTACAAGGACCCGCTCGGCATCGTATTCGACCTCACCCACACGGGCTGGATCGGCGCTGTGAAGGACGTGGTGCCCGCGAAGAATTGACGACGGGCAAACCTGAGCTGCAGTTCGGGCAGCGAACTCGGTGCGCTCCCCTCCCCCTTGTGGGGAGGGGTTGGGGGTGGGGGTGGTGCTGTGTGGCACCACACGAGGGTCACCGAACCACCCCCCTCCCCAGCCCTCCCCCACAAGGGGGGAGGGAGCAGACCAAGCAAGGGGAGAGAACACCGAGTTCGCTGCATGATCAGCGAACAACATGGCAAAGAAATCCGATCGCATCATCGTCGTCGGCGCGGGACCGGTGGGCCTGTGCCTGTCGCTCGCGCTGGCGCAAGCCGGCGTGCAGGTCTGCCTGATCGAGGCGCTCGGCGACGATAATTTCCTCGAGCAGGTGCCGCGCGCGGGCACGAACCATCCCGCCACCCTGGAAATGCTCGACCGCATCGGGCTCTACGCCAGGCTCGAGCCGCGCGGCATCATCGCGCCGTTGTTCCACTACTGGGAGCGCCGGGACCACGAGCTGATCGCCGCGTTCGACCACGGCCATCTCAAGGACGACACCCGCTTTCCCTATGTGCTGCAATGCGAGCGCATCAAGATCGTCGAGGAGGCGCTCGCAGCTCGCCAAGGCGCATCCGAACATCGACCTACGGCTGTCCACGACCTTCACCTCGTTCACCCAAGATGCCGACGGCGTCACCGCCCAGATGACGAACCCCGCGGGCGAGGCCGAAGCCATCCGCGGCGCCTATCTCGTCAGCGGCGAAGGCGCGCGCAGCATCGTGCGCAAGGACCTCGACATCGAGTTCGAAGGCTTCACCTATCCCGATCGCACCTTGAACATCGAGGTCGCCTACGACTTCAGGCAGCACGGCTATACCGAGCGCAACTACATTTCCGATCCCGACGAGTGGTCGAACCTGTTCCACTGGAAGGGTCCGCCCGACCGCTGGCGCGTGCATTTCCCGACCGCACCGGACGATGACGAGACGGCGCTCACGCGTCCCGACGCGCTGCAGGCGCGGCTGCAGCGCTTCCTCCCGACCGGCAAGGATTTCGACATCGTCGGCAGCAACCTCTACGCCGTGCACCAGCGCGTGGCGAAAAAATTCCGCGTCGGCCGCGCGATCCTCGCCGGCGATTCCGCCCATGTGAACAGCCCGATCGGCGCCATGGGCATGAACAGCGGCATTCATGACGCGTTCAACCTGGCGGACAAGCTCGTCGCAATCTTGCGCAAGGAAGCTTCGGACGACGTGCTCGATCGCTACGAGCGCCAGCGCCGGCACGTGGCGCTGGCGCACACGCAGGCACAGACCATGCGCAACAAGCGCCTCCTGGCGGAGAAGGACCCCGCCGTGCGCAGAAAGAACCACGACGAGTTGCGCCGCACGGCGGACGACCCCAAGCTCGCGCGGGCATTTCTGCTGCGCAGCTCGCTGATCGAAAGCCTGCGCGAGGCCGAGCAGATTCTGTGAAGATATTGGCACGGGGCTTGCTAAGATGCTGCTCATGCACCGCTTGGCCATGGCACTGTTAACAGCGCTGCTCGCCGCGCTGGCGAGCGGAGCGAGCGGCCAGCGCGGCAACTCTTTAGAAGTGCGCGCGCCGGACACTCGCCCTGAACCGGGCTCGTCGGCGCGCGCGGCGGGCGCCGCGCAGGCGCAGACGTCGGACGCGCGCTGGCCGGATCGGCCGATCCGCTTCATCGTGCCGTTCACGGCCGGCAGCAGCTCGGACATCGTCGCACGCCTGGTCGCGCAGAAGCTCGGCGAGCGCCTGGGCCAGCAGCTCGTCGTCGAAAACCGCGTCGGCGCCGGCGGCAGCCTCGGCAGCGAGCAGGTCGCGCGCGCGGAAGCCGACGGCCACACGCTCGGCCTCGCCAATACCAGCACCCACGCTGTCGCCGCGAGCCTCGCCGCGCTCCCCTACGATCCAGTCAAGGACTTCGCGCCGGTGTCGATGCTCGGCAGCTCGCCCTTCGTGCTGGCGACCTTTCCGGGCGTGCCGGCGCAGAACGTGCGGGAGCTCATTGCGCTCGCAAAGGCCAAGCCGCGCATGCTCAACTACGCCTCCGCCGGTCCCGCGACGCTGGCGCACCTCTCGGGCGCGCTGTTCGAGAAGATGGCGCAGATCGAGCTCACCCATGTGCCCTATCGCGGCACCGCGCAATCCACGCTTGATCTGCTGGAAGGCCGGGTCGAGATGCAGTTCGGCACCATCCCGCCGACGCTGACGCATATCCGCGCCGGCAAGCTGCGCGCGCTGGCGGTGACCGGCGCGCAGCGCAACGCCGCCCTGCCGGACGTGCCGACCATCGCCGAGTCGGGCCTCGCCGGCTACGAATGCACGCTGTGGCAGGCGATCGTCGCGCCGGCCGCGACGCCGGCCGCTATCATCGCTCGGCTCAATCGCGAGGTGACCGCCGTTCTCAATGACCCCGAGGTGCGCTCCGCCTTCGCCAAGCACGGCGTCGAGCCGGAGCCGGGCTCGCCCGATGCGCTCGGCGCACGCATCCGCGACGACGTCCAGAAGTGGCGTGAGGTTGTTGTGGGCGCGGGGATTCGCGCCAATTAGTCCGCCTTGGCGCCGGACACGCGGATGACCTCCGCCCATTTCTTGGTCTCGGCGTCGAGGAACGCCCGAACGTCCTTCTCGGATACCGTGCCCGGCTCCGATCCCAATTCCCGAATGCGCGCGGCGATGTCGGGCGAGGCGATCACCTTGCCGACCTCTTCTCGCAGTTTGGCGAGAACCGCGGGCGGCGTCTTCGCCGGCGCCACCAGCGCAACCCAGGAGGCCGAGTCGAATCCCGGCAAGCCCTGCTCCGCGACGGTCGGCAGGTCCGGCAGCGCGGCCGGACGCTTGGCTCCGGCATTGGCGAGCGCGCGCACCTTGCCGCCGCTGATCTGCGGCAGGCTGCCCGGCAGCAGGTCGAAGAACATCTGGATGTGCCCGCCGACGAGATCGTTCATGGCCGGACCGGTCCCGCGGTACGGCACGTGGGTCATCTCGGTCTTGGTCATGGTCTTGAGCAGCTCGCCCGACAGATGCGGCGTCGAGCCCATTCCGGCGGAGCCGAAATGGATCTTGCCCGGGTTGCTCTTGGCGTAGGCGATCAACTCCGGCACGTCTTTGGCCGGGACGGCCGGATGCACCATCAGCACGATCGGCGTGAACGCGAAAATGGCGATCGGCGCGAAATCCTTGGTCGGATCGAACGGCAGCCCCTTGGTGTAGAGGGTCTGGTTGACGACGAGCGGACCGGGCGCCGTGAACAGCAGCGTGTAGCCGTCCGGCTCCGATTTGGCGACCGAATCGGAGCCGGCATTGCCACCGGCCCCGGTGCGGTTCTCGACGATGACTTGGTGCCCGAGATTTTCGCTGAGCTTCTGCGCCAGCAATCGCGCGGTGATGTCGACCGAGCCGCCGGGCGGGAACGGATTGATGATCCGGATGACGCGATCGGGGTAGCTTTGCGCCACCACGGTTGCAGTCAGCGCCAAGAACGACAGCACCACGATCGAGAGGCGACGGATGACATAGCGCATCTGCTGGGCTCCCTGTGCCTGCGGTCCACGCTATTTCATTTCGAAAATATCTGCCAGCATGTCGGCGGGAAACCCAGGAGCTCCGATGCTATTTCCACGCGAACGTTTCGGCTATTCGTCGCCGTTCACCCGCCCGCCGCTGAAATTGCCGGGCAATGGCCGCATCATCGTGTGGTCGGTGGTCAATATCGAGGAATGGGAGATCACCCGGCCGATGGCGCGGCAGCTCTCACAACCGCCGATGGGGCAGACCCCCATTCCCGACATGCCGAACTGGACCTGGTACGAATACGGCATGCGCGTCGGGTTCTGGCGGCTCAAGCGCGCGCTCGACAAGGCGGGCGTGACGCCGACCATGTCGATCAATGCCAAGGTCTGCGAGGTCTATCCGGAGGTCGCCATGGCCGCGCGCGACGCCAATTGGGAATTCATGGCGCACAGCTACGTGCAGATGCCGATCCAGCAGATCGAGGACCAGCGCGCCGTCATGCGCAAGTCGATCGAGGTCATCGAAGCCTTCACCGGCAGGAGACCGACGGGCTGGCTCGGGCCGGGACGCGGCCAGACCCACGACACCTTGGACTACGCCACCGAATGCGGCTTCACGTGGTTCGGCGACTGGGTGCTGGACGATCAGCCGTTCTGGGTGAAGACCGCCAACGGTCCCATTCTCGCGGTGCCTTACAGCGCCGAGATCAACGACATCACGCTGATGGTCTCGCACCATCACGAGTCCGACGTGCTGTTGAAGCGGACCGCCGACGCGTTCGACCGGCTCTACGAGGAGTCGGCGGAGTCGACGCGCGTGCTGGCGATCGGCGTGCATCCCTACGTGACGGGCGCCGCGCACCGCATCAAGTATTTCGAGCAGCTCTACGACTACATCAACCGGCACGACGGCGTCGTGCATTGGACCGGCCAGCAGATCCACGACTGGTACGCCAAGCAGGTGCCGCCGCCGCGCCCGGCTTGACAGCCTCAGACCATCGCGACAGCGTGACCGCAACGGAGGAACAAGAATATGAGCAAGCTGCGGCTGACATTCGCGTGCGGACCCTATGATCGCACGCTGGCGCTGCGCGACGGGACCATCCAGCCCGAGGGCATCGACCTCAACTACATCACCTCGCAGCCGCCCGACATCTTCTGGCGCATGCTGCAGTTCCAGGAGTTCGAAATCGCGGAAATGTCGCTGTCGAACCACACGACGCTGGTGAGCGGCGGGAATGCGCCGTTCGTCGCCATCCCGGCATTTCCCTCGCGCGTGTTCCGCCACGGCTATTTCTTCATCAACACCGACAAGGGCATCAAGTCGCCGGCCGACCTCAAGGGCAAGCGCGGCGGCGTGCCCGAATACAGCATGACCGCGGCGGTCTACATGCGCGGGCTCCTCCAGCACGAATACGGCGTCAAGCCGAGCGACGTCGAATGGGTGCAGGGCCGCGCCGACCGCCTCGGCCGCAAGCTGCCGCCGGACATCCGTCTGACGCAGGCGCCGGCCGGCACCGAGCTCGGCGACCTGCTCGAGCGCGGCGAGATCGACTTCATGATGACCGCCAACAATCCGCTCGCCTTCCGGCGCGGCTCGCCCAAGGTGCGCCGGCTGTTTCCGAACTACGCCGAGGTCGAGAAGGACTATTACCGCCGGACGAAAATCTACCCGATCATGCACACGGTGGTGATCCGCAGGGACGTCTACGAGAGCAATCCATGGGTGGCACTGAGCATGTACAAGGCGCTCTGCCGCGCCAAGGAGCACGCCTATGGCCACCTGGCGGACATGGGCTCGTCCAAGGTCTCGTCGGCCTGGCTGCAGCCGCTGATCGAGGAGGAGAAGTCGATCATTGGAGAGGATTGGTTCCCCTACGGCATCGAGCAGAACCGACCGACGATCGAGGCACTGCTGCAATACACCCACGAGCACGGGCTGACCGACCGCCGCGTCAAGCTGGAGGAGCTGTTTGCACCGAGCACGCTGCGCGACATCCCAATGAGCGAAGCTCAGCACGTCTGATATGGACACGAAGCGCACGACCAACGCCTTCATCGGCAGCCCGGTCGAGCGCATCGAGGACTTTCGTTTTCTGCGCGGCCGCGGCCAGTTCGTCGACGACCTCGCGCGCGACGATCTCCTGCACGCCGTGATCCTGCGCAGCCCGGTGGCGCATGGGCGCATCCGCGCGATCGACACGCGTCCGCGCGCTGGCGCGGCCCGGCGTGCATGCCGTCATCACCGCGGCGGATATCGGCACGGAGATCCCTGTCATCCTGCTGCGACTGGATGTTTCGCCGGCCTTCAAGCCGTTCGAGCAACCCGTCATCGCCCACGGCAAGGTGCGGTATGTCGGCGAGCCCGTCGCGGTCGTGCTGGCCGACAGCGCGGCCGCCGCCGAGGACGCGCTCGACGCCATCGCGCTCGACATCGAGCCCTTGCCGGCGGTCGTGGACAGCGCTGCCGCCGCCAGGAACGACGTCCTGCTGGTCGAGGCCGCCGGCACGAACCTGCCGCTCACGCTCAGCGGCGCGCGCGGCGACGCCGACGCGGCGTTCGCGTCCGCGCCCTACACGCGCCGCGAACGGTTCAGCGTTCAGCGCCACGGCGCGGTGCCGATGGAGCCGCGCGGGCTCATGGCGGAATGGGACGCGGCGCGCGGCCTGCTCACCGTCTCCGGCGCCGCCAAGGTCGCCTTCGCCAACCGGCGCGTGCTGGCGCAGCTGATGAACCTGCCGGAAGGCGCCATCCGCATGGTGGAGAACGATGTCGGCGGCGGCTTCGGCGCACGCGGCGAGTTCTATCCGGAGGATTTCCTGATCCCGTTCGCGGCGCGGCTCGCAGGCCGGCCGGTCAAGTGGATCGAGGACCGCCGCGAGCATCTCCTCACCACCAACCATGCCCGCCAAGCCGACTGCGAGCTGGAGATCGCCTGCGACCGCGACGGCACGATCCTGGCGCTGCGTGGCCGCGTCAGCACCGACCAGGGCGCCTATATCCGCACCAACGGCGCGACCCCCGCGCGCAACATCGCGCAGGTGCTGGTCGGCCCCTATCGCATCCCGCACGTGCGCATCGACGTGGCGCTTGCTGATGACCAACAAGACGCCGGTCGGAACCTATCGCGGGCCCGGCCGCTTCGAAGCGGATTTCTTTCGCGAACGACTCTTCGACATCGCCGCGGACGAGCTCGGCATCGAGCGCGCCGCGTTCCGGCGCCGCAACCTGATCGGGGAAGCCGAGCACCCCTACCGGCTCCCCACCGTCGCGCCGCTTGCCATCACGACCGAGACCGACAGCGGCAACTACCGCAGCACGCTCGATCGCTGCCTCCAGGAGATCGACTGGAGCGCCAAGGCTGCCTTGCAGGGCAAGCTGATCGACGGGTGCTACCGCGGCAGCGCCGTGAGCTGCTACCTCGAAGGCGGCGCCGCCGGTCCAAAGGAGAACGCGCGGCTGGTGCTGGAGGCCGACGGCAAGGTCTCGGTCTATGTCGGTTCCTCATCGATCGGCCAGGGGCTGGAGACCGTGTGCGCGCAGATCGCCGCCGATGCGCTGGAGCTGCCGATGACGGACATCGCGGGCGTGTTCCACGGCTCGACCGATCACGTGACCGAAGGCTACGGCGCGTTCAGCTCGCGCTCGACCGTCATGGGCGGTAACGCCATCGTCGCGGCGGCGGCAAGGCTGCGCGACGCTATTCGCGCGGCGGCAGCCGAAAAGTTGAATTGTGCCGCCGACGACGTCGAGATCGACGCCGGCAAGGCGCTCGCTCCCGATGGGCGCTCACTGCCGCTTGCCGCCTTCGCCGGGATTTCGGTGGAAGCATCTTTCGCCAGCAGCAAGCGCACCTACGGCTACGGCGCCCATGCCGCGGAAGTCGCGGTCGATCCCAAGACCGGCCATATCGAGGTGCTCGACTATGTCGCAGTGGAGGACGTCGGCCGCATCATCAATCCGCTGACGCTGCACGGCCAGACCATCGGCGCCATCGTGCAGGGCCTCGGCGGTGTGTTCCTGGAGCACTTTGTCTACGACGCGGACGGACAATTGCTCACGGGCTCGTTCGCGGACTACCTGCTGCCGACCGCCAGCGACTTCCCGAACATCCGCGCGGTAGCGCTGGAAGAATGCCCCTCCCCCAACAACCCGCTCGGCGCCAAGGGCGCGGGCGAAGGCGGCATCATTCCGGTCGCCGGCGTCATCGCCAACGCGGTCGCCGCCGCACTCGGCTCATTGGGCGTGCAGCCGCGCGAGCTGCCGCTGTCGCCGCCGCGGGTGTGGGAAATCATCAATGAGGGAACGGACAGCTAGACCAAGAGCGAGCCGAGCTTTCGTCACACCGCCGCTAGGTCTTCGTCCAGGTCTCGGTGCCTCTGTAACCGCGATCCGTGCGGCGCGACCACTTGCCGGAAAGCGAACCATCCGGATTGATATTCATGATCCAGATTGCGGTTCGTCCATTGCTCGAAGTCGCCACCACCAGAACGCCGCCGATCACTTGGCCGACCCCGACTTGCTTGCCGTTGTCCCACGCAAGCTCGAGGGCGCCGGACGGCGCCAAGGCGATATCCACAATTCCGGCGCGGACGTAAGGCTTGCCGTCGGAATCGGTGCCGGTCACGGCATAGGAGCCGATGAGACCATGCTTGACCTCTTCATGCGGCAGTTCCTGCGTCATGTCTTTGCGCAACGTTTCGACCGCCACCGCGCTGGTGGTCAGCGTCGCCGATATGGTCCATCCGCACACGGCCCCTGCCGTCAGCAGCGCCGCAGCGATGATGCCGATACTCCCGCGCGAACCGAGCCTGGCCGCGGATTTCATCAATGGGATTCTCATCGCCACATCTCCATTCCTTTCGAGCTCTGACGAACACCGGCTCATGGCTCACCTCCGCGTTGCGAATTCGCGAGCGCCTGACCGGAAACGCGGCGGTCGTAATCATCCGCCAAGGCACGCAGGGCGGCGGCGCCGTCGCCCATGAAGGAGGGACCGTGCATGAGTGCCAGCGTGCGCGGCGCGAGCTTGGAGAGGCTGCGGATGGTCGCGCCCATGCCGGGATTGAGGGAGGAGTACTTGAACATGTCCTCCGCGGCGATCGCCGGCCCGACAACATCGCCGTCGATCAGTGCACTGTCGTTGCCGAGCTGGGTGAACAGGTCGCCGCACATCAGCGTGCGCGTCAACTCCTCGTACAGCACGCCGGCGTCCCAGCCATGCGGCGTGTGCGGCGTGTCGATGAAACGGACGCGCTTGCCACCGCCGAGGTCGACGACTTCGCCGTCCGTCAATACGCGCGGGGTGCGATCCGCGAAATCGTTGAGCGATACCATGCAGCCGGTTTGACCGTGCGCGGGCGTCGCCTGCGGCGCGGCGGCGAGCCATTCGTTCATCGCCCCGCACTCGTCGGCCTCGAAATGGCCGAACGCGATCCAGCGCAGGCGCTCGGGCGGGACGATGCGGCGCAGAGCGTCCCGGTTGAGCGGAAACATCTTCCGCAGACCGGTGTGGAACATCAGCGGATCGTCGCCGAGGACGAGAAACTGATTGAAGGTGAATCCCGCGGGCGGCGCGATGTCCGGCACATAGGTCGAGAGCCGGTAGATGCCGTCGGCGACTTCGTTGATCTTCGTTTCCATGAATTCATCCATGCGAGCAAGGGGTTGAGGCTTTCATCACCACCGGCCGCGGCCGGACGATGGACTTCAGCTCAATTTCGTAGTACACACTCGTGTAGTGAAAGTTGACAAGCTTGTCAATAATGGATACACACATTCGTGCAATGAAATCGACATGACCAGGACCTACACCCTCAAGCGCCGCGCCGAGCAGCAGGTGGAAACCCGGCGCCGCATCGTCGAAGCCGCGTTCGACCTGCACAGCAGCGTCGGCCCCGCGCTCACGACGTTCAGCATGGTCGCAGAGCGCGCCGGCGTTCAGCGCCATACGCTCTATGCGCATTTTCCCGATGAGCGCAGCCTCTTCGGCGCCTGCTCGGCGCTGGCCATGGAACGCGATCCGCTGCCGGATGCCGAGCCATGGCGTGCGATCACGGACCAACGCGAGCGCCTGCGCGCCGGATTGCCGGCGATCTACGGCTGGTATGAGCGCAATGCTTCACTGGTCGCGTGCGTGCTACGCGACGCCGAATACCACGCACTCACAAAGGAAACCAACGACATGACGTTCGGACCGCGCATGGCAGCCTACTGGGAGGTGCTCGGCGCCCAACTGAGCGCGAAGCAGCGCGCGGTGTTGGGGCTGGCGCTGAGCTTCTTCACGTGGCGGACGCTGGTGCGCGAAGGCGGTTTGAAACCGGCCGCCGCCGTGGACGCAATGGTTCAAGCCATCGATTGCGCAAAATGAGAGTTGAAGCGGAATGCCACCAGCATAGTGACAATCGACGGTTCCGGAAGCAGCACCTCGGCATTGCGAGCGGACAGGGGATTTTTTCACATGCTGACGGTCTGGGGACGGCGCAGCTCGTTCAATCTCCAGAAAGTCATGTGGTTGGTCGGCGAGCTGGGCATTGAACATCGGCACATTGAAGCCGGCGGTCAGTTTGGCGGCCTCGACACACCCGAATTCAGGGCAATGAACCCACACGGCCGTGTTCCGGTGATCGACGACAACGGCACGATCGTCTGGGAATCGCATGCGATTCTGCGTTATCTGGCCGCGCGCTATGGGCGGGGCTCGTTCTGGAGCGATGACGATGCAACGCGGTCGCTCTCGGATCGATGGATGGATTGGGCTCAGACGTCGCTTCAGCCTGATTTTCTTCTCGGCGTTTTCTGGGGGTTCTATCGGACTCCGGAGCCGCAGCGGAATCTTCGTGCGATCAAGGAGCGGATCGACAGGTGCGGAAAGCACTTTCAGCTCTTGGATCGGTGGCTTGCAGAACGAGCGTTCATGCTGGGTGACCGGCTTTCGCTGGCCGATATCCCGATCGGCACCCACCTCTATCGCTACTTCAATCTGGATATCGAGCGCCCCTCAGTTCCCAACGTAGAGACATGGTATCAACGCCTACAGGACAGATCGGCGTATCGAATGCATGTCATGATTCCGTTCGACGAACTACGTGGCCGGCTTGAGCACTGAGTTCGACCGAAATCCGATCGTGGAATGCCGTCGCCCATGTCCCGTCTTGCCAGCAAACCTCACGCGCTCCCCAAGCCCCAAGCAAGACGCATCTGGCTGCGCGCGCAACGGCTCGATACTCGCGCGCCTTTCGGCGACGGGCCCGACGCCACGCGCGCGGCCGTGGAGCACCTGGGTTATGTGCAGATCGACACCATCAATGTGATCGAGCGCTGCCACCACCACATCCTCTATACGCGTATTCCGGAATACAGACGCGAGCACCTGCGCCAGGCCCAGAGCGTCGACAAGACCGTTTTCGAATATTGGACGCATGCCCTGTCCTACCTCCCGACCAGGGACATGCGATTCTTCATCCGCGCCATGAAGCAATCCCAGCAATCGCCACACCGCTGGGTCAGCTCGGTGAAGACGCAGGAACTGCGCAAGGTCCTCACCCGCATCAGGACGCAGGGCGCCCTTACCATTCGCGACATCGACGATGACGTGCTCGTGGACAAGGAGCATCCCTGGGCGAGCCGAAAGCCGTCGAAGCGGGCGCTGCAGCTCGCGTTCTACACCGGCGCCGTGACCGTCAGCGCGCGGGCCGGCATGCTCAAGACTTACGAGCTGACGGATCGGCACTTCGGATGGGAACGGCGGCCTCGGCCCGCCTCGGAGAAGGAGATCGTGGAATATCTGCTTGACCGGGCCCTGCGATCGCAGGGGCTCGTGAGTCTCGATTCCGCCTGCCATCTCGACGCCCCGCGCAAGCCGGCGATGCGACAGTTGATCGAGGCCAGGGTACGCCGCAAGCAGCTGGTGCCGATTGCGCTCGAGGGCGCGGGGAAAGTCGAGCATTGGGCGCGCCCGGAGGTGATCGACGACGACGCCGATCCTGTTGAGCAGACGGTCCATGTTCTTTCGCCGTTCGACCCGCTCGTCATCCAGCGCAAGCGGTTGCATCTCTTCTTCGACTACGAGCACCGCTTCGAGGCCTATGTTCCCAAGGACAAACGACTGTTCGGCTACTTTGCCCTGCCCGTGCTCGTGGATGACGACATCGTCGCCGCCATCGACCTCAAAACGGATCGCGAGAAGCGGAAGCTGCTGGTTCAGAAGTGGACCTGGCTGAGTGCCGGCCCGCGCCGGTTGCACAAGAAGCGCATCGAGGAGGAGCTGCACCGTTTCGAGCGCTTTCAGCTCGCATCCTGAGCGCGCGGCCCATCCACGAAGCAGTGCATATTCTCGCATCGCGCGACGGCGACGCCACGGCGACCACCGCCGCGGTCGGCTCATCGCTTCGCCATCAATCGATATCGTGAGTTTTTCGGTCGCGCCCTCTCTCTCCCTCCAGCTCCGCCACCAGCTGCGTTTCCGTGTCGGCCGGCACCGGAACGCGCCGGACAATGCGCGGCCACAGATCGATGGGCGGCGCGGCGATGAGCTGGGGACCCAGCGTCACGACGTGGAGATCGTCGTTGAGGTGCTGCCGCTGGCCGCAATGTTGCGCCCGGCAGAGCACGCGCGGATGGCACTCCCGGTAGTGACAAATCCGGCCCACGTAGCGGCCGTCCGCGTTGACGAGGAAGATGTCGCCGCCGAGATTGATCTTCTGCGCCGTGCCTTTGAGGCGTCGACCGAGGCGCGCGAGGGGAGACAGGTCCATGCCGGCATCGATGGTGACGAGAACGTCGGCATCCTTGGGAATGGGCTTATCGGTTGCAAGCGAGCCGACGAGCGCGATGCGCCGGATGCCCGGCAACGCTTTCGCGTCACGCACGAAAGCGAGCACGGCGGCGAGCAAGTAAGGCCGCGGATCGGGGATCGAAGGCCGCGGTCCGGGCGGGGGTCTGTTAGGTCGGCGTCTCATGCTGCGGCCACCTCTGGATGATGGCTTTGGGGCGCATTTCCGAAAACCGGCGCCGTCAATCGCCGTCGAAGATCGCCTCGGGCAGCAGCGCCGACACCACGTAGTTCGGCACGTCGACGACGTTGGAGATGCGGAGGTCGACGGCGACGCTACAAATCACATAGGCCTGCTCCCGTGAGAACCCGCGCTCCTGCAACAGCTCCATCATGTTGAGCACGGCATTGCGACAAGCGAGCGTCAGGTTCTCGGCTTCGATCTCGCCCTGGCTCGTGATCGGCATGCCCATGACGCCGAGGAACCGTTCGGGCACTGCGAATTTCGGATCGGCGAAATAGCGCTGCTGCGTGAACACCGGGCTCGCGAATTTTCGCGACGGCGGCGAGCCCCTTGTGGATTCGGAATCGCACGACGGCCGTGGCACCCATTTCGACCGCCGTGACACAAACCTCCCCGTCCCCTTGCGCAAAGTGTGCGTCACCGGTCGAGAACAGACCGCCGTCCTTGAAGACCGGCAGGAAAAGCTTCGCCCCCTTGGTCAGCTGCTTGACGTCGAAGTTGCCGCCGTTCTCACGCGGCGGCAGCGTGCGCAGCCCATGCAGTCCGCACGCCCCGCCCGGCACTGCGCCGTCCGGACTGGGCGGGAGCGCCATCCCGCCCTTGTCGATCACCCGCTGCTCGCGCCGGGTCCATTCGGCGAGCTTCTCCGCCGACGGCGCGACCGCCGAAACCCCCATGAAGGGCGCGCCAGGGATGCGAACGCCCGGGAGCTCATCCGACGTCGCCCAACCGTCGCGAAGCTTCCAGTGAACGAGAAACGGATCGGTCATGACGTCCCGCAGGAAGCCCAGCCCGGGGACGATCGCGCTGAACGCGGTCGGCTGCGCCGCTATGTCGAGGAACTCGATCTCGAGCATGTCGCCGGGTTTTGCGCCCTTGATAAAGACCGGGCCGGTCAACGGATGAACGGCGCCGGTGTCGAGGTTCGGGAAGTCCGCCACCGTGCTGCTCGGGGTGATCTGTCCATCGAGCGCATCGCGGGTCTCGAGCGCGACCTCCTCGCCTTCGCCGACTTCCAGCACCGGCGGGATATCGGGGTGATAGCGGTTGTGCCCGCAGTGCGTCTCCTTGGCGAGCGGCTTCGTCCGGTCGATTCTGATCGCATGCATGGCCACTCCCCTCGAACAGCTTCACCCCGTCCTGGTCAACCAGCTTAGTGACAATCGACGATTACGGAAGCAGCACCGCAGCATTGCGCACGGTCGCGTTGACCCTTTCGACGATCCGATGATAGGTACCGAGCACCTCCGTTCTCCATCGCGTGCAGTGCGAAAGAAGCGTCCCGGTCATGAAGCTGCCGCCCTTCGAGTACGCCTGCCCGACCACGTTGCCCGAAGCCGTGCAACTTCTGGCCTCCGCCGACGGCGACGCCAAGGCGCTCGCCGGCGGCCAGAGCCTGATGCCGATGCTGGCGTTCCGGCTCACTCATCCCACGCTGCTGGTGGACCTGCGCAAGCTCGCGGATCTGCGCGGCATCAGGATTTCGGAGAAGGGCGTCACGCTCGGCGCCATGGTGCGCTGGCGCGACATCGAGGACGACGCGCGGCTCGAGACGGCGCATCCCCTGCTCAAAGCCGCGATCGCGCATGTCGCGCACTACCAGATCCGCAACCGCGGCACCGTCGGCGGCAGCGTCGCGCACGCCGATCCGGCCGCGGAGATGCCGGGGATCGTCATGACCTGCGACGCCGAGATCGCGGTCGTCGGCAAGTCCGGCACGCGCGTGTTCCAGGCCGCCGATTTCTTCCAGGGCGCGCTGACCACCGCGTTGGAGCCCGATCAGATCATCGTGGAAATTCGCCTGCCGCCGTGGCCGAAAGGCCGGCGCTGGGGCTTCCAGGAATTCGCGCGGCGGCGCGGCGATTTCGCAATGGCGGCGGCGGCGGTGTTCTATGACGCGGACACGCGCGGCAAGGCGACGAATGCCCATGTCGGGGTGATCGGCGTCGGCGACCGGCCGCTGCGGCTCGGCGGCGTGGAAGACGTGCTCAATGGCCAAGTGGTCGATGAGGCGACGATCGCCAAGGCAGAGGCTGCTGCGTCCGCCGGCGTCGATCCGCAGGACGATATCCACGCCAGCGCCGCCTATCGGCGCGCGCTCACGGGAACGATGGTCGAGCGCGCGCTGAAGCAGGCGGCGGCCTAGCTCGCAGGGTCTCTCATGTCGGTCCGCTTCGAAGTCAACGGCAAGCAGGTCGAGGTCGAGGTCGAGCCGCGCGTGACGCTGGCGGACTGTCTGCGTCACCAGTTGCGGCTGACCGGCACCCATCTCGGTTGCGAGCACGGGGTATGCGGCGCCTGCACCGTGATCGTCGACGGCGCCGCTGTGCGCTCCTGCCTGATACTCGCGGTGCAGGCCGAGGGCGCCAAGGTGGTGACCGTCGAGGGGCTCTCCAACGACGACGACCTGACCCCGCTGCAGAAGAGCTTCCGCAAGCATCACGCGTTGCAATGCGGCTTCTGCACGCCCGGCATGATCACCACGGCGCATGCGCTGCTGAGCGAGGAGCCCGACTGCGACGCCGCGCGGGTGCGCGAGGTGCTCTCCGGCAACCTCTGCCGTTGCACCGGCTACATCTCCATCGTCGAAGCCGTGCTCGACGCCCGCGCGTCCTACAAGCAGGGCGGCGCATGAAGAATTCCTTCATCGGCAGCCCGATCGAGCGCCGGGAGGACCTGCGCTTCCTGCGCGGGCGCGGGCAATATGTCGACGATCTCGCGCGCAAGGACACGCTCTACGCGGCGATCCTGCGCAGCTCCGTGGCACACGGCCGCATTCGCGCGATCGACACGTCTGCCGCGACAGCGCTGCCCGGCGTGCATTCCGTGATCACCGCTCGGGATATCGGCAATCGCGTGCCGCGCGTTCCCATGAGGTTGCAGCCGTTGCCGGATTTCGAGCCGTTCGGACAGCCCGTGATCGCAGAAACCAAAGTGCGCTACGTCGGTGAAGCGATTGCGCTGGTGCTCGCCGAGAGCCCCGGCCTCGCCGAGGACGCGCTCGCGCTCATCGATGTCGACATCGAGCCGCTGCCGGCGGTCGCCGACCGCCACGTTTCGGCGCAAGATGAATCGCTGTTGTTCGAGGATCAAGGCACCAATCTCGCGATCAAGTTCCACGCCGTGCGCGGCGACGCCGCCGCGGCGTTCAAGGACGCGCCCTATGTCAGGCGCGAGAGCTTCGGCACCGCTCGCCACATGGCGCTGCCCATGGAGCCGCGTGGCCTGCTGGCGGAGTGGGATGCGACGCGCGGGCGGCTCACCGTATCGGGCGGCGCCAAGGTGCTGTTCTTCAATCGCCGCACGCTCGCCAAGCAGATGGGTCTCGACGAAAGCGCGATCGAGATCGTGGAGAACGACGTCGGCGGCGGCTTCGGCGCGCGCGGCGAGTTCTATCCGGAGGATTTCCTCATCCCGTTCGCGGCGCGCCACAGCGGCCGCCCGGTGAAATGGACGGAGGACCGCCGCGAGCACCTGATGTGCATGAACCATGCGCGACAGGCGGAATGCGACGTCGAGATCGCCTGCACGCGCGACGGCACCATCCTGGGCCTGCGCGGCCACGCCTATGTCGACGTCGGCGCTTATATGCGCACCAACGGCGCGGTCGGCGCGCGCAACGTTGCGCAATTCATGTCGGGGCCCTACCGCATCCCCAACATCGACATCGACGTCAAGCTGCAGCTCACCAACAAGACCCCGGTCGGCACTTATCGCGGGCCCGGCCGGTTCGAGACCGATTTCTTCCGCGAGCGCTTCTTCGACATGGTGGCGAAGGACCTGGGCCTCGATCGCGTCGAATTCCGCCGCCGCAACCTCGTCTCGCTCGAGGAGATGCCCTACCAGATCGCCACCATCACCCCGTTCGAGAGCAAGGACGAGTTCGACAGCGGCGATTATCACGCCACGCTCGACCGCTGCCTTACGGAAATCAACTGGGCGGAGAAATCCAAGCTCGCGGGCAAGCTGATCGACGGGCGCTATCACGGCGTCGCGCTGGGCTGCTTCATCGAAGGCGGCGCCGCCGGCCCGAAGGAGAGCGCGCGCATGGTGCTCGAGCCCGACGGCGACTACACGGTGTACGTCGGATCGTCCGCCATCGGCCAGGGGCTCGAAACCGCCTTCGCGCAGATCGCGGCCGACGCGCTCGAAGTGCCAATGGATCGCATCAAGGGCGTGCTGCACGGCACCACGTCCTACGTGAGCGACGGCTACGGCGCCTATCATTCGCGCTCGGTCGTCATGGGCGGCTCGGCCATGCTCGACGCGGCGAAGAACCTGCGCGCGGCAATCTGCGCCGAAGCGGCGAAGCGTCTCGCCTGCGAGCCGTCGGAGGTCGAGATCGTCGACGGCAGCAAGGCGGTCGGGCCCGGCGGCAAGTCCATCGCGCTAAAGGGGTTGTCCACCGAAGGCATCTCGGCCGAGGGCGCCTTCCTCAACAAGAAGCACACCTATACGTATGGCGCGCACGCCGCCCACGTCGCGGTCGATCACAAGCTCGGCCATGTCGAGCTCATCGACTACGTGATCGTCGAGGATTGCGGGCGCGCGATCAATCCGCTGACGCTCCACGGCCAAGCCATCGGCTCGGCGGTACAGGGGCTCGGCGGCGCCATCATGGAGCACCTGGTCTACGACCAGCAGGGCCAGCTGCTGACCGGCTCGCTCGCGGACTATCTCATTCCCACCGCCAGCGACTTCCCCAATATCCGCGCGGTCGTGCTGGAGGATCACCCCTCGCCGATCAACCCGCTCGGGGCCAAGGGCGCCGGCGAAGGCGGCATTATCGCCGCCGGCGGGGTGATGGCGAACGCGGTCGCCAATGCCCTGTCCTCGTTCGGGGCCGAGCCGCGCCGGCTGCCGCTGACGCCGACCTATATCTGGGAACTTGTGCAGGGAAAGTAGGTTGGGTCGAGTTCTTACGAGACCCAACGGACACGGACCGGAGCGTTGGGTCTCGCAAGCTCGACCCAACCTACGAGCTGGGAACTTGTGCAGACGGCTACGAGCTGGAACTTGTGCAGACGGCCAAGATCCCCAAGCGACGGCCTAGGCTGCCTTCGAACCTGCACAAAGCCATACTATCCCGGTACGGCACAGTAGCTTTGGCGGATCGCCGACAGCGCGGGGGCCCCTATGCGCCGCATCAACCAGCGACTGATCCTCCTGTTTGCCTTCAGCCTCGCCGATACCGCGGCGGCGCTGGCGGCCCCCTGCGGGGGAGATTTTGCCACCTTCATCGCCGCGTTTTCGCGCGAGGCGGCGGCCCAGCGGGTGTCACCGCGCGCGTTGGCGGCGCTCCAGGAGGTCGCCCACGATCCGCAGGTGGTGGCGCTCGACCGCCGACAGGGTGTGTTCACCCAGAGCTTCGAGCAGTTCGCGCTGCCGCGGATCAATTCGCGCATGGCCAAGGCGCAACGAATGCTGGGACAGTATGCGGGATTGCTGACGCGCATCGAGGAGCAGTTCGGCGTACCAGGAGAGGTGCTCATCGCGATCTGGGGACTGGAGACCGATTTCGGCGTCAGCTCCGGCAAGCGCCTGGCACTACCGGCGCTCGCCACGCTGGCGCACGACTGCCGCCGAACCGAAATGTTCCAGGGTGAGCTCTTGGCGGCGCTGCGCATCATCGACCGTGGCGATCTCAGTGCGGCCGAGATGCGGGGCGCCTGGGCGGGCGAGCTCGGGCAGACGCAATTCCTGCCCTCGTCCTATCTGAAGTTCGCGATCGATTTCGACAACAACGGCCGGCGCGACCTGATTCGCAGCGTGCCCGACGTGCTGGCGTCGACGGCAAACTATCTCAAGGGCTACGGCTGGCAACGCGGGCAGCCGTGGACGGAGGGCACGCAGAATTTCGCGGTGCTCAAGGAGTGGAATAAGGCGTCGGTCTATCAGAAGACGATCGCGCTTTTCGCGACCCGGCTTTCCGAAGGACGCTAACTCCACGTCGTTGACGAAACCGCCGGGCGAGGCATAGGCTCGCGGCCAACAATTCCGTTTTCGACAGGAGTTTGGTCATGAGCGTTGCACGGCATCCGCGGCCGCCGGAACTGGTCGATGTCCCGATCGAGGACATCATGCAGAAGTATGTGGGCCGCTTCCGCGAGAAGAAGCCAGATTGGGCGGCCTTCGAGGACGCCAAGATCGAAGGCTACAAGCGCGCGCAGCACCGCTTCATCGGCGCCGGCGGCTCCGGCAAGCACGGCGACCCGACCGTGATCCCCGCGAAGAACTTCACGCTGTCGATCATGTATGTCGAGCCGGGGCAAGGCAACGCCGCGCACACCCACGAAGTCGAGGAATGTTTCTTCGTGTTGCAGGGCTATCTCGACGTCTTCGTCGAGGACGAGAGCGGCAAGCGCCTCACCACGCGGCTCGGCCCCTGGGAATGCATCGCGTGCCCCGCGGGCGTCATCCACGGCTATCAGAACGACAGCCTCGAGCCGGTCTATTTCCAGGTCATGATCGGTCGCGCCAAGCCGGAGACCATGGGCTACGCCGACGACGAGCTCTACAAGAAGCGCGACGCGCACCTGAAGGCGGTGTGAGGCGTCCCGCTCCGGCGCAGGCTCCCTCCCGGCCCTCATGCTGAGGGAATGTAGGTTGGGTTAGCGCGGCCCGGAACCATGCGATACTTGCTGAGCTCTCAATTCCGCGCGTAACCCAACATTTCGCGCAAGATGTTGGGTTACGCGCGGATCAAAGGACACGGCAAAAACCGCAACCTCGGGGCCGCGCTAACCCAACCTACTGCGGCTCGATCTTGGCGAGCGCGATCAGCTCGCCCCAGCGCTTGACCTCGCGCGCGAGCAATTCTCGCAAGGACTCCGGCGTGCCGGGCATCGGTTCGTTGGCGAGCCGGGTCAGGAACTCCGTCGTCTCCGGCATCGCCAGGATGCGGTCGAACGAGGACGCGAGCTTGTCGACGATCGGCTTCGGCGCCCCCGCCGGCAGGAACACGCCCCACCAGGGCGTGAGCTCGATGCCTGGGAAACCTGCCTCCGCCAAGGTCGGCACGTCCGGCAGGACGGCGGAGCGCTTGGCCGACGTCACCGCCAGCGCGCGGATGCGGCCGGCCTTGGCCTGCTCCACCACCCAGGTCGCGTCGGTGAAGGTGAAGTCGGTATGGCCGCCGATCATGTCGTTCACGGAATCCGCAATGTTCCGATAAGCGACACGTTGGGAATCGACCTTGGCCGCGGCCTTGAACAGCTCGGCGGCGACGATGCCGGTATTGTTCGAGCCGCCGTAGAAACCGCCATTGCGCGACTTGAGGTGCGTGATCAGGTCGGCGACGGAATTGATCGGCTTCTTGCCGTCCACGATTAGAACGAACGGCAGGCTCGCCAGAGTGGTGACCGGCGTGAAATCCTTGATCGGGTCGAACGGCAGCTTCTTGTAGAGGTAGGGTGCCGCCGCCATGGTCGAACTCGCCGGCGTGATCGAGATCGTGTAGCCATCGGGCTTCGCTCGCGCGACAGTCTCGCTCGCGATGTTGCCGGTGGCGCCGGGCTTGTTGAGCACGATCACCGGCTTGCCCAGCACCTCGCTGAGCTTGGCGCTGAAATAGCGCACAGTGATGTCGGCGCCGGTGCCGGCTGCGAACGGGCAGACCGTGGTGATCTCTTTGGCCGGATAGTCCTGGGCAAGCGCGGGAGGGGCGACCGCAAGAAGAACGGATGCCGCCGACCCGAGGGCCGCGAGCGTCGTTGTCATTCTCATGAGCTGTCCCTCTCGCCGAGCGTCACTCCGCCGCTTCCCGGCGCGTGCCCTGAGGCAGCCGATCGCGGAAATGCGGCAGTATCTCCTGCGCGATCGCCGCCATGTTGGCGCGGGCCATGTCGTCGGGCAGCGTGCCGAACTGGGTCTTGGTCAGCGAGTTGTTGAAACCCGCGAGGTCCTGGTACTCCGCGAGCTTCTCGCGCACCGTATTGGGGCTGCCGACCATCACGACGCCGGCCTTGACGACGTCCTCGATCGTCTGCGGCTTGCCCACGATCTTGGCCGCGCGCACCCGCTTCATCGACGCGGCGTCGGTGTAGCCGGGCGGCAGCAGCATCTCGGTCGGCATCTTCAGGAACGAGTTCATCAGCGCCTCGAGGTGCGGTCGCGCCTCGCGGATCGCCTTCTCGTCGGTCTCGGCGATGTAGATCGTGTTCGACCACGCCAGTTGATCGGGTGACGCCTGATAGCCGGCCTTGTCGGCCTCGTCGCGATACATCTGGAAGAAGCGCGCCACCGCGGCGATCGGAGCCAGCGTCTGGCAATAGGTGTAGCGCATCTGCGCCGCCCAGCGGATGGTCGAGCCCGAGCCTTGCGAGGGAATCCAGATCGGCGGGTGCGGGGTCTGGTACGGCCGCGGCCACGGATTCACGTATTTGAACTGGTAGTGCTTGCCGACATAGGGGAACGGCCCCGGCTCGGTCCAGGCGCGCACGATCAGCTCGTGCGCCTCGGCGAAACGCTCCTGCGAATAGGCGGGGTTGATTCCCATCGCGTGATATTCGGCGCCGATGCCGCGCACGAAGCCCGCGATCAGCCGCCCGCGCGTGATGTTGTCGAGGATCGCGTACTCCTCCGCGATCGTCAGCGGATTGTTCAGCAGCGGCAGCGCGCGGCCGAGCACCGCGATCTTGGCGCGCTTGACGCTGCGCGCGAGCGCGCCCGCGAGCACGCCGGGGATCGGCATCATGCCGTAGGCGGTCTGGTGATGCTCGTTGAGGCAGACGCCGTCGAAGCCGAGCTTGTCCGCCAGCTCCATCTGGTCGAGATAATCGTGGTAGAGTTCGGCGCCCTTCTGCGGATCGTAATGGCGGTTCGAGAACGTCACCCATGCGGTGCCGTGCTTGCCGATAGCGTCGAGATCGGCGTGGCGATAGGGCATCAGATGGAAATTGAAGATCTTCATGTGGCGATCCTCACGCTGCAATTTTCTTGGTGTCGATGAAGGCTTCGAGCTCGGCGGCGAAGGCGTCCCCCTTCTCCACGTGCGGCAGGTGCCCGCATTCGGGGAGGACCACCGCCTGCGAGCCCGGAATGAGCTGCTGGTAGACGAAGGCGTAGTCCTGCGGGAACAGCCGGTCGTTGGCGCCCCAGACCAGGAGCGTCGGCACGTTGATCCGATGCAGCCACTTGCGCAGATGCGGATCGTAGTTGCGCGGCTGCCACGAAAGCTTCGCCGTGGTCATCCGATTCTTGAGCGTGGCGTCTTCCAGCTCCGGACGCTCCGAGCTCGCGATCACAGCCTCGGCGAGATCCTGGTCGTAGAACAAGTCACGGATGCGCTGGGCATCATTGCTCAGGAACGTATCCACCTGCTCCACGCCCGCGACGTGAATGCCGGCGGCGCCGATCAGCGTGAGCGAGGCCAGCCGGGTCGAGTTGCGCACCGCGAGCTCCGCGGCGACCCAGCCGCCGAGCGAGCTGCCGACCAGATGGACGCCGCGCAGGTCGAGCTGATCGAGAAAATCGAGATAGAAATTCGCGAGGTCGCCGATGGTGTCGAGCCATTCCGGATTGTCCGAGGCGCCGAAGCCGGGATGCTCGGGGACGATCACGTCGAACCTTTTTGCGAGCCGCGCCATGCAGGGCAGCCAGATGCCCACCCCGCCGCCGCCATGGAGGAAGAGCATCGGGCTACCGGAGCCGCCGCGCATGACGTGGATGCGGCAGTCTCGGATCGACATGGTTGAGGTCGAGTAGTCGGCCATTTTCCCCCCGGTTCCCATTTACTCTCTCGGGTCAACGCCCGGTTTGTCGCAATTATAGCCCTCGAATATCAGCGGCATATACACTAATCTGCGGCGCGGATTGGTTGTGGCCTCGACCCTGCTATGCGCGACGCGCGCTAAGGAGATGCGTTAAGGAAACGCGTCCACCGGGCGGGTCGAGGCCCAACTCCGCCGCCCAAGTTCCGGCCCTGCCGAGACGAGAGGAGATCCGATGTACGCGCCCACCGGAGTGAAGACGAGCCCGGATTTTCCGATCCCCGACAGCATGAAGGCGTGGGTGCTCGGCGATCCCGGCCAGCTCACGCTTGAAGAACAAGCCGGTGCCGGTGCCGAAGAAGGCCGAGGTGCTCGTGCGCATCGACGCGGTCGCGATCTGCGCCACCGATCTCGAGATCATCTATCACGGCCCGCCGGCCTCGATCCAAGGCGGCTTTGCCTTCAACAAGAACTTCACGCCCGGGCCACGAGTATATGGGCACCGTGGTCGCGCTCGGTCCCGGCGTCGACGAATACAAGATCGGCCAGCGCATCACCGTGGAGATCCACGCCGGCTGCGGCCAGTGCAAGCGCTGCCGCGAGGGCATGTACACCTCCTGCCACAACTACGGGCTCAACTACGGCGACGTGGACAAGGGCCACCGCGCCAACGGCTTCACCACCGACGGCGGCTTCTGCGAATACCAGGTCAACAACATCAACACGCTGGTCGCGATTCCCGACGAGATGTCGGACGAGGAGGCGACGCTGGTGGTCACCGCCGGCACCGCCATGTACGGGCTGACCGAGCTCGGCGGGCTGGTCGCCGGCGAGAGCGTCGTGGTGACCGGCCCCGGCCCGATCGGACTGCTGGGCGTGGCGGTGGCCAAGGCGCATGGGTGCGCAGCCCGTCATCCTCACCGGCACGCGCGACAACCGGCTCAAGATCGGTCTCGAGCTCGGCGCCGACCACGTCGTCAACGTCCGCAAGGAACCGGACGTGGTCGAGGCCATCAAGAAGCTCAACGGCGGCAAGGGCGTCGACTACGTGGTCGAATGTTCGGGCGCGCCCAATGCGGTGAACGAGGCGATCCGCATGGTCAACCGCGGCGGCAAGGTCTGCCTCGCCGCGTTCCCGCACGAGGAGACGCCGGTCGATGTCGCGCATATCGTGCGCAACAACATCTACCTCTACGGCATCCGCGGCGAAGGCAAGAGCGCGACGCATCGCGCCGAGGCGTTCATGTCGCCAGAAGCGCTTCGACGCCACCAAGATCCACACCCACACCTTTCCGCTCGAGGACCTGCCGACCGCGATCCGCTACGCCAAGGACCGCGTGGAAGACGCCATCAAGGTGGTGGTGAAGGCGCGCGGCGTGTCGGCCGCGCACAAAGTGGCGGCGGAGTAATTTCTTCCCCCATGCGGCACCGACACGGCAAATTTCCGCTGCCATTCCCGCCAGCGCGGGGATTCAATAACTCGAGGCGGCGCGGCTGAAATTTAGGTGTTATTGACGACTGGATCATTCGCGTACGCGGATGAAGACCCCGGGTAACTTGGACAATCATGCTGCTCTGCGATGAATATCTGACCCCGGCATACGCTCGACGAGGCGTTCGACGCCATCGACGCGCAATCGCCGGCCGCCATCGCATCGTCGCGGGCGTCGACCGACACGCTCCCGTGGGCGCGCGAAGGCCGCGCCGGCGATGTGCATGTTCCAGTGCTCATCGACGTCGCCAAAATTCCCGAGCTGCGCGAGCGCAGCGTTGACGACGCGCCGCGTGCGCATCGGCGCGGCGACGCCGATCCAACGCTTTCTCGACGATCCCGCGCTCGCCCGCGCGCTCGCCCTGCATGCCGCGCTGCGCGGTGTGGTTCGCCGACGACCAGATCAGCGCGAATCGGCGACCATCGGCGGCAATATCATCAATGCCTCGCCGGCCGCGGACGGCACGCCCGGGCTCATCGCGCACGAGGCCCACGTGGAGTTGGCGACGCGGCAAGGCGGAGAAATCGTGCGACGGCGGGTCAAGCTGGAAGATTTCGTCACCGGCCCCGGACAAGACCGCGCTCGCACCCGGCGAGCTTCTGGTTGCGGTCGAATGCGACGCACTTGCCGGCTATGGCGGCAGCTTCGAGAAGGTCGGCCACCGTCGCTCGCTGGTGATCTCGCTCGTGTGCCTGGCGGCGCTGGTCAAGCTCGACGCCGCCGGACGCGCCTTCGAGGACGTGCGCCTCGCCATCGCCGGCATCGGCCCGGTGCCGAAACGGCTCACCGACGTCGAGGCATTCCTGCGCAGCGGCCCGGTCAGCGCCGAGCGCCTGGAGCAGGCCGCCGACATGCCGGTCGGGCTGGTGGCGTCCCGCACACGCCAGGCCTACCGCCGCGAGGTCGTGCGTGGCTTTGTGATGCGCGGACTGATCAATGCCGTGCAGCGCGCCGGCGCCGACCCGAACGTGCTGTCGCGCGAGCTGGAGGCGGCCTATGCCTGACCTCGCATCGACGCCACCGTCAACGGCCGCCGCATTGCGCGCAGCGCCAAGCCGCACCAGCGGCTGCTCGACTTCCTGCGCGACGACCTCAATCTCACCGGCTCGAAGGAAGGCTGCGGCGCCGGCGAATGCGGCTCCTGCTCGGTGTTCGTCGACGGCGTGCTGATGAAGTCCTGCCTGATGCCGGTCGCCAAGGCGCAAGGCGCCGACATCGAGACCGTCGAAGGCCTCGCGCGCTCCGGCGAGCTGACGCGTGCTGCAGAAGGCGTTCCACAAGACCGGCGCCAGCCAGTGCGGCTATTGCATCCCCGGCATGGTGATGGCGGCGACCGCGGCGATCCGCGCCAATCCGTTCGTCGGCCGCGAGGAGATCAAGGAGCGGCTCGGCGGCAATATCTGCCGCTGCACCGGCTATCAGAAGATATTCGACGCGGTCGAGCTCGCCCGCGACGTGCTCAACGGCCGCCTGCCCGCGACCGCGCTCGCCGAGGACGAGCAGGAGGACGGCCGCTTCATCGGCGCCAATGTCCGGCGCCTCGACGCGCCCGAGCAAGGTGTCGGGCGCGCTCAAATATGCCGGCGACATGGTGATGCCGGGCATGCTGCACATGGCGGTGCTGCGCTCGCCGCACGCGCATGCGCGGGTCGTTTCGATCGACACATCGGAGGCCGAGGCCATGCCCGGCGTCGAGGGCGTGATCACCTGCGCCGACGTGCCGGGCGAGGACGGTTTCGGCGTGTATCGTCCACGACCAGCCGGTCATGGCGCGCGGCAAGGTGCGTTATGTCGGCGAAGCGGTGGCCGCGGTGGCGGCCGAGGACGAGATCACGGCGCGGCTCGCCTGCGCCAAGATCAAGGTGCGCTACCAGCCGCTGCCGGCCGTGTTCGATCCCGAAGAGGCGATGCGGCCGGGCGCGCCGGTGGTGCACGACTACGCGCCCGACAACCTCACCAAGCACATCCCGATCCGCGTCGGCGACGTCGAGCAGGGCTTTGCCGGCTCCGACCTCATCGTCGAGGAGACCTACTCCACCCAGCAGGTCGAGCATGCCTATCTCGAGCCCGAGGCCGGCCTCGCCTATGTCGACCACGACGGCGTCGTGACCATCGTCTCGCCGAGCCAGAACATCACCCACCACCGCCACATGCTGGCGCGCATCATCGCCAAGCCGATCAACAAGGTGCGCTTTATCATGAGTCCGGTCGGCGGCGGCTTCGGCGGCAAGGAGGACATGATCTACCAGGGCATGCTGGCGCTGATGGCGATGAAGACGCGTACGCCCGGTGCGGCTGGTGTTCACGCGCGAGGAATTGATCATCGCCACCGCCAAGCGGCATCCGTCGCGCACGACCTTGAAGATGGGGCTGAGCCGCGACGGCCGCATCCGCGCGGTCGAGTTCAAGATGATCTGCGACGGTGGCGCCTATGGGCTGTCGACCGAAGGCGTGATGCGCAAGGCCGCGATCCTCGCCGCCGGACCCTACGCCATCCCGAACGTCAAGATCGACACCTACGGCGTCTACACCAACAATACGCCGTCGGGCGCGTTCCGCTCCTTCGGCGCGCTGCAGACGCAGTTTGCGACCGAGTCCCATCTCGACATCTGCGCCGAGAAGCTCGGTCTCGATCCGTTCGAGATCCGCCGCCTCAACGCCATGCGCGACGGCGCCATGACGCCACACCAAGCAGCAGCTGAAGTCGGTGAGCTACCTGCGCGCGCTCGACGCCGCCGAGCAGGCGTCGCGCTGGGAGAAAGGCGCGCCGGTCGCGCGCGGAGACGTCACGAGGCGATCTCGGCGGCGACGGCACCCGGGCGCCCTGCGCGCTCGGCGCGCGCTTCGACGCCGTGGAAGCCAAGTACGAAACCAAGCCCGAGCTCAAGCCGCAAAGCGAGGTCGCGTGATGGCGAGGAAGCGCGGACGCGGCGTCGCCGGCTGCTGGTACGGGATCGCCCGTACCGCCACGGTCGATCGCGCCGGCGCCTGGGCCGAGATCGACGACGGCGGCACCGCCAAGATCGTCACCGGCGTCACCGAGATCGGCGAGGGCATCCTCACGGTGCTGGCGCAGATCGCCGCGGAGGAGCTGGGCGTGCGGCCGCAGGACGTCACCATCGGCGACAACGACACCGCGCGCTCGCCGGAGGCGGCGCATGCCGGCGCGACGCGCCAGACCTACATGATCGGCAATGCCGTCGCGGTCGCGTGCCGCGAGGCGCGCAAAAAGCTTGTCGAGGTAATTGCACAGAACTGGGACGTGGATCAGAGCCTGATCCGCACCGCCGCCGGCGAAATCTGGGCCGAGGGCACCAATCACCGCATGGACATGGAAGCCGCGGTCGCGCTCTGCAAGCAGCGCGGCGTGGTGCCGCTCGGCTCCGGCAGTTTCGGCACCGACACCACCGGCATCGATCCGGTCGATGGCTCCGGCCGGCCGTGGCAGGCCTATGTGTTCGGCTGCCAGGTCGCCGAGGTCGAGGTCGACACGATGACCGGAGAAGTGCAGGTACTCGGCATCTGGGCGGCGCACGATGTCGGCCGCGCGGTCAATCCGCGTGGCGTCGAGGCGCAGATCGAGGGCGGCATCGTGCAGGCGCTCGGCCAGGGCCTGATGGAGGACTACCAGACACAGGACGGTCGTACCACCACGCCCAGTTTCGCCAAATACATCCTCCCGACCTCGCTCGACGTGCCGCGCGTGACTTCGGTCATCGTCGAGGACCCCGATCCGATCGGGCCGCTCGGGGTCAAGGGTATCGGCGAGCCGGCCATGATTCCGACTATTCCGGCGGTCATGAACGCAATCTATGATGCCATCGGGGTGCGCATCACCACATTACCGGCGACGCCGGAAAAGGTGCTTGCAGCAATCAACGCAGCAGCGATCAAGGAAAAAGCCGCGCGGTTCGAAGCCGCGGCGGATTAGACTAGGGGACGTTTCGTGGCGAGCGATGTGGCGGTTGCGACCGGCAAGACGAGCGAAAAGCCTTTCGCCGCCGATCTCTCGGTCATCCGGGCGATGAGCACGGTGCTGCCCGGCGCGCTTCCGGTCGCGGTCAACGGCGTACGGGTCGCAGCCTCGATCCGGCCGCGCAAATTCGTGATCGCGGGCGGCGACGACACCCCGGTGACGATGCCGCGCACCGCATTCCAGGTGGTCTATCCCGACTGCACCGTCATGATCGATTCCGGGTTGGACAAGGCCACGCACGATTCCTTCAGCCCGGACAAGCCCGAGCCGTATTACCCCGAGCAGTTCGCGAAGCTCGCGCGCGCGCTCGACGCCGCGCGCCTGATCGTGCTCACGCACCACCACGCCGATCACGTCGGCCGGCGTGGTCACCGCGCCGAATTTTCGCCGCGCTCGCGGGCAAGACCATCATCACCATGGACGTCGCGGACTGCCTGATGAACACGCCGCACCGGCCGCACCTCAAGCTCACGCAGCAGGCGATCGGCAGGTTCATCGTGCTCGACTATCCGCAGCTACTATCCGGTCGCGCCGGGCATCGTGCTGATCCGGGCGCCCGGCCACAGCACCGATTCGCAGATGGTCTACATCCGCCTGCAGTCCGGCCGGGAGATCCTGCACAGCGTCGATTCCGCCTGGGTGATGGACAACATCCGCGAGGTCAAAGGCAAGGCCGCGCCGTGGGTGAAGGAGGACGTGCCGGCGGTGATGGGGCAATTGCGCTGGCTCAAGAGCGTCGCACGAGACCGAGAAGAACGTCACGATTCTCGTGACCCACGACGACGAGCTTGTTCGAGCGCTTGACGACGAGCGGCGCGGTCGGCGCCGAGCTGGCGATCTGAGAAGTAACCGGCGATAGATCGACGAAGGAGTGAACCGAGGATGGTAATACGTTACGCAATGACGTTGAAGAGTCTGCTCTGCATCGCGGCCTCTGGCTGTGCCGCGCCGTCGCGGCTCGGCGCAGGGCTATCCGACGCGGTCCATCACCGTGATGGTGCCGTTCCCGGCCGGCGGCCCGAGCGACGTGGTCGCGCGGATCGTGACCGACCACATGAGCAAGACGCTCGGCCAGCAGCTGGTGATCGAGAATGTCGGCGGTGCCGGCGGCACGCTCGGCAGCGCGCCGCGTCGCGGCCGCGGCGCCGGACGGCTACACGTTGCTGGCCGGCAGCATGGGATCGCATGTCGCCGCGCCGGTGCTCACGCCGAACCTGAAATACGATCCCGCACGGACTTCGCGCCGATCGGCTTCACCGCGCATTCGCCCGCGGTCATCGTCGCGCGCAAGGATTTCCCGGCCAAGAGATGCCAAGGAATTCGTGGCCTACCTGAAGAAGAACGGCGACAAGGTGAAGCAGGCGCACGGCGGCGTCGGCGCCTCCTCGCACATGGCGTGCCTGGTGTTCAACACCGAGCTCGGCATCAAGCCGACGCTGGTGGCCTATCGCGGCACCGGCCCGGCCGTGAACGACCTGGTCGGCGGGCACGTCGACTTCCTCTGCGAGCAGTCCGTGAGCGTGGCGGAGCAGATCAAGGCCGGCACCATCAAGGGCTACGTGGTGTCGGCTCTCAGCAGCGCCTCGCCGCGCTTCCCGACGTCCCATCCGCGAAGGAGGCCGGGGTCAAATACGACATGAGCATCTGGGCCGGCATCTTCGCGCCGAAGGGCGTGTCGAAGGAGGTCGTCGACAAGCTCGCCGCGGCGCTCGAACAAGGCGCTCGACGATCCGGCCGTGCAGAAGCGGCTCGCCGATCTCGGCGGATCGCTGCCCGACCAAGGCCGAGCGCACTCCGGCGGCCTTCGATAAGGTCTGGTGAAGGCGGAGATCGCGCGCTGGTCGCCGATTCTCAAGGCAGCGTCGGCCAGCTCGAACTGAGAAATGATCTCACCTCCGTTGCGCGTGGCGGCGCTGGGAATGGGCTGGTGGTCGGACGTGCTCGCCGACGCCGCCAAGCGCTCCGGAGCGATCGAGATCGTCGCCTGCTTCACCCGCTCGCCGGAGAAGCGTGCCGCCTTCGCGGCCAAGTACGGCTGCAAGGCGGCGGCGAGCTACGAAGAGATGCTGGCGGACGCCTCGATCGAGGCGATCGTCAACACCACGCCCAACAGCGTGCATCTCGAGACCACCCGCATGGCCGCCGCGGCCGGCAAGCACGTCTTCCTCGACAAGCCGATCGCCAACACGGTCGCGGAAGGCGCCGAGATCGCGCGGATCTGCGAGCAGGCCGGGGTCGTGCTCGCGCTCGGCTATCAGCGCCGGCGCGAGAGCCACTTCCGCTGGATCAAGCGCGAGATCGACGCCGGCCGCTTCGGCAAGCTGGTGCAGGCGGAAGGCAATATCAGCCGCGACCGGCTCGGCCAGTTCGACCTCACCTCGTGGCGCTACCAGGCTGCCGGCATGCCGGGCGGCGTCATGCTGCAGATCGGCATCCACTATGTCGACGTGCTGGAGATGCTGCTCGGCCCGGTCAAGCGCGTGTCCGGCATGTCGGCGCAGCTCGTGCTGCCCGGCGACAATCCCGACGTCGCCAATCTCATCCTCGAGCACGACAGCGGCGCGATCTCGAACCTGACCGCGTCGTACGCCTCGGCGTCCGAATATTACATGATGAACGTCTACGGCAAGGAGGCGAGCGCCTATTACGACCTGTTCTCCGGCCTGCGGCACCTCAAGCGCGGCGAGACCAAGGCGCAGCCAGTCGCGACCGAGAAGAACGACACGATCCGCGAGGAGCTCGAGGAGTTCGCGCATTGCGTCCGCACCGGTGCGAAGCCCGAGACCGACGGCTTCTGGGCGACGCGCAACCTCGCAGTCATCAAGGCCGGCGTGCGCAGCGCGCGCGAGGGCCGCGCCGTCGACGTCGCCGACGTGATCGGCGAGCGGCGAATAGGCCGAAGCGGCAAATGCCAAGGATCGATATCGGCGAGCTGGCGCTCAACGTCGAGGAACGCGGCAGCGGGCCCGCCTTCCTGTTCATCCCCGGCCTGGTCGGGCTGCTCAACGCGTGGGAATTCCAGATGGCGGAATTCTCCAAGCGCTACCGCTGCATCTCGTTCGACCACCGCGGCGCCGGCGACAGCGACAAGCCGAAGGACGCCTATGCAACGGAGCTGATCGCGCGCGACGCGATCGCGCTGCTCGACACGCTCGGCATCGACAAGGCGCACGTCGCGGGCACCTCGACCGGCGGCTGCGTGCTGCAGAATCTCGCGATCGATCATCCCGAGCGGCTCCACTGCTGCATCTTCTCCAACACCTGGGTGAAGGCGGACGAGTACATCACGCGCGTGCAGACGACGCGCAAGCGCATCGCGCTCGCCTATGGACCGGAAGAATATGTCAAGGTTTCCTCGCTGTTCACCAACGGCGCGATGCAGTTCCGCTACGACCTCGACAAGGTGATGGAGCTCGAGCGCCGCGCGCTCGCGACCGTCGCGCCGGTCGAGGTGCTCGCCGGCCGCCTCGACATGACGCTTAGCGCACGACCGCACCGCCGAGCTGCATCGAAGATCCGTAAGCCGTCGCTGATCATCGGCACCCGCGACGACGCCACCGTGCCGTTCTACCAGTCCGAGGATCTGCACAAGGCGGTCGCCGGCTCGCGCCTTGTCATCGTCGAGGAAGGCGGGCACTACTCCTACCGCCGCCATTGGCAGGAATGGAACCGGATCGTGGACGGCTTCCTGCGGGAGATGGAAGGCAACGGCTAACGAGTTTGCGGTAAACTGATTGGCGGCAAAGACCTTCGACATGCTCGATCCGGCGAATGAACCTGAGGCGACCCGGCAGATGCGCGCCCGCGCGCGGGCAATCCGCGATGCCGGCTCGATCGAGGCCGCGCTCGCCAACGGCGCGTTGACCAAGCTCGTCGAACGTCACGCTCGCGGAAGCGCTCGTGCTCGGTCTTCTGAAGCAGGGCGTGCGCAAATATCTCGCGATCTTCGGCCACGGCTCGACCGAGCTCGGCGACGTGCTTCGCGTCTACGAGGAGGAAGGCGTCACCCGCACGTTCAATTGCCGCAACGAAGTGGCGATGGCGCATGCCGCGACCGCGCTGCGCTGGCAATACGGCGAGACCCCCGCCGTGGTCACCTCGATCGGGCCGGGCGCGATGCAGGCCTTCGCCGGCTCGCTCGCCGCCGCCTCGAACGGCGTCGGCGTCTATCACATCTACGGGGACGAGACGACCCACGGCGAAGGCTACAACATGCAACAGGTGCCGAAGGAGGAGCAGCACCTGTTCGGGCAGATGACCGCCGTGCTGGGTCGCTCCTACGTGCTGCACACGCCGCAGGCCCTGCGCGACGCGCTGCGTCGCGGCGCGCTCACCGTGAACCATCCCTATCGCGCCGGGCCGTTCTACCTACTGCTGCCGCTCAACACCCAACCGGCGCGGATGACGCTCAATCTCGCGGCGCTCCCGGAGCGACCCAAGCTTCCGCTGCTCGCCCCGGCCGCGGATGACGCAATCGACGCGGCCGCCGCGCTCATTGCAAAATCCAAGCGTCCCGCGATCAAGGCCGGCGGCGGCACCCGCGGCCACGATGCCGCGATCCGTCAACTTGCCGAGGCTGCCGGCGCCGCGGTGGTGCTCTCACCCGGCTCCACCGGCGTGCTGCCGGACGCGCATGCGCAGAACATGCATGTCGGCGGCTCCAAGGGCTCGATCAGCGGCAACCACGCCATGGCCGAGGCCGATCTCGTGCTGGTGATCGGATCGCGCGCGGTGTGCCAGGCCGACTGCTCCGGCATCGGCTGGAAGCGCGCGGAGGCGGTCGTCAACATCAACGGCGATCTCGCCGACGCCACCCACTACAACAAGACGCTCGCACTCATCGGCGACATCGGCGCGGTCGCCGGGCGGCTTGCCGCCAAGCTCGAAGCGGTCAAGGCCAATGCCGGCAACCGCGACTGGCTCGCGCAGTGCGCGGCGAAGAAGAAGGAATGGGCTGCCTACAAGCAGGCGCGCTTTGCCGCGGCGCCGATCAACGATGAGGTCTGGCAGCGCGCCGCGCTCGCGGAGCCCACCGCCATCAAGATCGTCGCCGACTTCGCCAAGGAGATCGACGCGGCGAAATTCTTCGACGCCGGCGACGTGCAGGCGAACGGCTTCCAGATCGTCGAGGACGACCGCACCGGGGACACCTACACCGAATCCGGCGCGTCCTACATGGGCTTCGCCGCGAGCGCCTTGCTCGCGTCCGCGCTCGCGGACAAGCCGCGCTATGGTATCGCGTTCTGCGGCGACGGCTCTTTCATGATGAATCCACAGATATTGATCGACGGCGTCGAGCACGGCGTACACGGCATGATCGTGATCTTCGACAACCGCCGCATGGCGGCGATCACCGGACTTCAGGTGGCGCAATACCAGAAGGAATTCCGGACCAGCGACCGCGTTGCCGTCGACTATGTACGCCTCGCCGGCGCGGTGGGCGGCGTACTCGCGGTGCACGGCGGCTGGAGCGCGGATGAGCTCCGACGGGCGCTCAAGTCAGCCCACGCGCATAAGGGTTTGTCGGTCGTGCACGTGCCGGTCTATTGCGGGCCGCACGAGCTCGGCGCACTCGGCGCGTGGGGCGAGTGGAACGTGGGCAACTGGTGCGACGCGGTGCAGCAAACTTGGATCGAGCAGGACCTTTAGAGCCCTTTTTTATTCACTAGGACTAAATGCCATTAAGCTGACTTGAACCGGCGCGCATATATCTTCGACCAACGTCCGACGCAATTGAGCCAGCGTATAGGCAGGCGCACGCACCGATGCCGACACAACTCCTTCGCGATCCCGCGCCGAGCATTGCCAGCCCGCCGCTGTCGCCTCTGGAAGGCGTGGATATCCCGAAAGTTTCCGTTAACGATACTCATTCCCAGCTCAACTCCACCCGTGTGGATCGCATCGTCGCGGTCGATTCGGAGGCGGCGCTGCGGGCCACGCTCGCAGCCGCGCGCGCCGAGGGCAATGCGGTCTGCGTCGCCGGCGGACGTCACGCCATGGGCGGCCAGCAGTTCGCCACCGGCGCGGTTCTCTCGACACCCGGTCCATGAACCGGATCATCGCGCTCGACGCGGAGCGCGGCATCGTCGAGGTCGAGGCCGGCATCCAGTGGCCGGAGCTGGTCAACGGCCTCATCGCGATGCAGGACGGCAGCCCTGCACCCTGGGGCATCATCCAGAAGCAGACCGGCGCCGATCGGCTGACGCTCGGCGGCGCGCTCGCCGCCAATGTCCACGGCCGCGGGCTCGCGCTGCAAGCCGATCATCGGCGACGTCGATCGTTCACCCTGATGGACGCCGACGGCAACGTGCACACCTGCAGCCGCAGCGAGAACAGCGAACTGTTCCGGCTGGCGATCGGCGGCTACGGCCTGTTCGGCGTCATCACCCGCGTGCGGCTCAAGCTGATGCGACGCACCAAGCTCGAGCGCGTGGTGCAGATCGTCGACACCGACGAGCTGATGCCGGCGTTCGCGGAACGCATCGCGGAGGGCTTCCTCTACGGCGACTGCCAGTTCTCGACCGACATGTCGTCGGATACCTATCTGCGCAAGGGCGTCTTCTCCTGCTATCGCCCGCTGGCGCCCGAGGACGCCGATGCCGGCGGAGCAGAAGGAGCTGAGCGACGCGCATTGGCGCGAGCTCTACTATCTCTCCCATGCCGACACGCGCGCGGCCTACGAGGCCTATACCTCCTACTACCTCTCCACGTCGGGGCAGCGCTACTGGTCCGATACCAATCAGCTCAGCGTCTATATCGACGACTATCACGCCGAGCTCGACCAGCGGCTGCGCAGCCCGCACAAGGGCACGGAGATGATCACCGAGCTCTACGTTCCGCGGCCCGCGCTGCCCGAGTTTCTCGCCGCCGCGCGCGCCGACTTCCGCAAGCACGGCGCGAAGCTGATCTACGGAACCATCCGCCTGATCGAGCGCGACGACGAGAGCTTCCTCGCCTGGGCGCGCGAGCCCTGGGTCTGCACGGTGATGAACCTGCACGTCGAGCACACCGACGGACGGCATCGCGCAAGGCGGCGGCCGATTTCCGCCGCCTGATCGACCGCGCGCTCGCAGCACGGCGGCAGCTACTTCCTCACCTATCACCGCTGGGCGAACCGCGCCCAGGTCGAGGCGGCCTACCCGCAGATGCCGGAGTTCCTGCGCCTGAAGCAGCAACACGACCCGAACGAGCGTGTTCCAGAGCGACTGGTACCGCCACTACAAGCAGATGTTCGCAGATCAACTGCGAATGTCGTGAACCACTGCCAAAACTTTACGCATTTAGAATAAATTGCCGCCAGCGCGCCGCGCGCTGAAACCTTATTCCCCAAGCGTTTCCGCACACATCAACGGCCACGCTCGCTGGCACGGCTTTTGCGAGATCAGCCCGGGTCTGGGGGAATTTTCCGTGCGTCGCACGGGTGACGGGAGTGTGCATGCCGTCCTCGGCCCCGAAGCTTTGCGTCGACAACGTCGGCATGACGTTCAAGACCAATATCACCTCCAAGAATCCTGCCGGCATATTCCACGCGCTGGCGCCGGTCACGCTTCGATCCCGCAGGGCCGCTTCGTCAGCCTGATCGGCCCATCCGGCTGCGGTAAGAGCACGATCTTCAACATCATCGCCGGACTGCTGGAGCCGACCGGCGGCCGGGTCATCATCGACGGCGTCGATGCCACCGGCACCATCGGCCGCGTCGGCTACATGCTGCAGAAGGATCTGCTGCTGCCCTGGCGCACCGTGCTCGACAACGTCATCCTCGGCATGGAGATCCAGGGCGTACCGCTGCGAGGCGGCGCGCGAGCGGGCGCTGCCGCTGCTCCATCGCTACGGCCTGTCCGGCTTCGAGTATCTCTATCCGAACGCGCTCTCTGGCGGCATGCGCCAGCGCGCAGCGCTGTTGCGCACGCTGTTGTTCGACACCGACGTCATCCTGCTGGACGAGCCGTTCGGCGCGCTCGACGCCCAGACCAAGTTGCAGATGCAGGAATGGCTGATGCAGCTGTGGAGCGATTTCGGCAAGACCGTGCTGTTCGTCACCCATGACGTCGAGGAGGCGATCTACCTCTCCGACGAGGTCCATGTCATGGGCACGCGGCCGGGCCGCATCATCGAGACGATCCCGGTCACGCTCACGCGCCCGCGCATTCGCACCAGCGCGCTCACGCCCTGAATTCCTGGCCCTCAAGGAACGCTGCCTCGAACCTGCTGCACGTGAACCGGACGGCGTCCGAGCCGCCGACGAAGCCGCCTGACGCGCCTCCGAAGGGACGATCGATGACCATTCAGGACACTTCCACGTTCGGCGTCATGGCGAACCTCGACCTGACGCCGCCGATGCCGGCAGCAGCCAGGCCCACGACCGCTGCGCCGGCGGCCAAGCCGACGGCGCGGCCGATCCGGCGCCTGCCGGTGCAGAAGGATTGGCCGACCTGGGCGCTCGTTGCCGCGCAGATCGGCATCCTGGTCGGGAGCGGTCGCGCTCTGGGAGATCGCGCGCCCGCGCCGGCTGGATCGATGCGTTCTTCTGGTCGCAGCCGAGCGCGATCGCCAAGACGCTGACGATCTTCTTCACCGACCGGCGACGCCTGGACCGACATCAGCTTCACCTTCCGCTCCACCATCTTCGGCTTCCTGATCGGCACCACCGCGGGCTCGCTGATCGGCCTGTCGTTCTGGTGGTCGCGCAACTACGCCGCGATCGTGCAGCCCTACATCATCTGCCTGGAGTCGATCCCCAAGCTCGCGCTCGCGCCGCTGATCATCCTGGTGTTCGGCATCGGGCTCGCCTCCAAGATCGCGGTCGCGACCGCGCTGACGCTGGTGGTCTCGACGCTGACCGCCTATGCCGGCGTCAAGGCGCTCGATCCCGACGGCGAGAAGCTGTTCTACTCGCTCGGCGCCACCACGCTGCAGGTGTTCCGCAAGCTCGTGGTGCCGTTCTGCCTGCCCTGGATCATCTCGGTGCTGCGGGTGAACATCGGGCTCGCCCTGACCGGCGCCATCGTCGGCGAGTTCATCGCCTCCCAGCACGGCCTCGGGCGCGCCATCCTCTATGCCGGCCAGACCTACGACATCGCGCTCGTGTGGGTGGCGGTGCTCGTGCTCTCGACCTTGGCCATCGTCATGTACGCGGCGGTGTCGTGGCTCGAAAGCGTGCTGCGCAAGGGCGTGCGGCAATGATGCGAATTCATCAACGATCTGAACAGTGAGGACGTCATGAACAGGCGAAGATTTCTGCAGTTCGACCACCACCGTTGGCCTCGTGCTCGCAGCCCCGCCCATGATCGCGCGCGCCGCCGTCAAGGAGCTGCTGGTGGCCGAGCCCGTGCACTCCACCGGCTATCTGCCGATGTACATCGCCATGGCCAAGGACTATTTCGCGGAGTCCGAGATCGCCGTGAAGATCGTGACCATCGAGACCGGCTCCGGCCACACCAACGCGGTGCTGTCGGGCCAGGCCTTCGCCTTCATCGGCGGCCCCGAGCACAACGCCTTCGCCAAGGCCAAGGGCGCGGAGCTGCGCGCCGTGGTGCACTGCGTCGATCGCGGCAACGTCTATATCTGCGCGGCCAAGGGCCAGGACCCCAAGGACACGGACTGGCCGACCTATTTCAAGGGCAAGACCATCGCGGTCGAGCTCCTATGGCGGCACGCCGAACTCGATCACGCGTTACCTGCTGGGCAAATGGAAGCTCGACGCCAAGAGCGACGTGACGCTGCTCGAGATGCCCAATTCGGCCGTGCCCGCCGCCGTCAGGAGCGGGCAAGCCATGATCGGCGTGAGCACCGAGCCGATGATCACGCAGGGCATCCGCCAGGGATTCTGGAGCGAGCCGTTCTTCAACATCCCGAAGGAGCTCGGCCCCTACGCCTATTCCACCATCAATGTCCGGCTCGACACCATCCAGAAGGACCCGGAGACGGTGCGCGGCTTCGTCAAGGGCATGGTGAAGGGACTGAAGTTCCTCTACGGCGATCCGAACGAGGCCGCCGAGATCGCCAAGAAGCAGTTTCCGACCATGGCGCTCGACGACCTCAAGGCAACGCTCGACCGCTCGTTCCGCGACCAGATGTGGAGCAAGGACGGCATGATCAGCAAGGAAGCCTGGGCCACCGGCAGCGCCGTGGTACGCGAGGCCGGGCATCCTCAAGAGCGACGTCAAGTACGAAGAGATCATCGACATGAGCTTCGTCGAAAGCGTGCGCGCCAGCTTGTAAGCGATGCAGCGCTAGAACTCGATCCGACTCGCGACAACCGAGACGAACCATGAGCAGAAACCATGTCAGAACCGATCTGGAACAAGTTTCTCACCGAGCGCGACAAGGCGGTGTTCGCGACCTCCGGCTACGGCGCCCGCGGCGGCTTCGGCAAGCGGCCGGCGCTGCTGGTCATCGACGTGAACTACGCGTTCTGCGACGAGCGGCCGATGCCGATCCTGGAATCGATCAAGCGCTGGCGCAATTCCTGCGGCGAGGACGCCTGGGTCGCGATGCCCTATCTCAAGTCGCTGATCGAGAAGTGCCACGACAAGGGCGTGCCGGTGATCTACACGACCGGCGTGCGGCGCGAGGACAACTGGGACAACGGCAGCTGGAGCTGGAAGAACGGCCGCTCCGGCGAGGACACCGCCAGCAAGCCCGCCACCAACGTCGACGGCAACGAGATCGTCGCCGAGATCGCGCCGGCGCCGCAGGACATCGTCGTGCTGAAGCAGAAGCCGTCCGGCTTCTTCGGCACCAACATGGCGAGCTATCTCACGCTGCTCGGCTGCGACAGCGTGATCGTCACCGGCACCACCACGTCGGGCTGCGTGCGCGCCACCGTGCTCGATGCCTTCAGCCTCAACTATCGCATCGCGCTGGCGGAGGAAGGCTGCTTCGACCGCTCGCAGGCGAGCCACGCCATCAATCTCTGCGACATGAACGCCAAGTATGCCGACGTGGTGAAGACGTCGGAGGTGCTGGCGTTCCTCGACTCGCTGCCGAGCGGCATGTTCGACCTGCCGAAAGGCGCGCCGGCGCCGGCTCCCGCACCCAAACTGGCGGCGAATTTCTGATCGACCCGTAGTCAAATCATCTTCGACTGGCTCGGCAGGCCGAGCAGCACCTGCCCCACCATCTCGAAATTGGCGAACTGCGCCTGCACCTGCTGGATCACCGTGTGGACGTCGCGGAAGCGGCGCTCGAACGGATTGCTCTCGAAGATCGCGGTGGCGCCGGCGGCATGATAGGCCGCGTCGATCACGTCCTTGCCCTGATGCGCCGCGTAGACGCCGGCGAGCCTGAGCATGGCGCGCTGCGACAGCGAGAGCGTGTCGCCGCGCTGCACCGTCGCCCAGCACTCCGCCAACACCTCGAGCAGAAAGCGCGCGCGCCGATCCGAGCTTCGCCTCGGCGAGCGCGACCTGCGACTGGATCACCGCGTTGTCGCGCAGCGCGGTCGTCCTGGCCATGGGCATCTTGCCGGCGGCGAGCGCGACGAAGGCGTCGAGCGTGGCGCGCGCGAGCCCGAGCGCGATAGCAGCAAAGCCCACGCCGTAGAGCTGATAGGTGGTCATGCGGTAGAGCGGCCCGCTCTCGCGGCGGTCGGCCGCGGTTTCGCGCGTGAAGGTATAGGCATCCGGCACGAACAGATCGGAGATCGTGTAGCGGTCGCTGCCGGTGCCCTTGAGGCCGATCACGCGCCAGATGTCCGTGACCTCTGCGCTGCGCCTTCGGGATCACCATGGTGCGCTCGGCCGGCTTGCCGTCGGCCTGGAGGCGCGGCGTGCCGTCGGGCTCGAACAGCGGACAGTGACAGCCGAGCCAGGTCGCATGCCTGATGCCGCTCGCGAAGCTCCACGTGCCGGTCGCGCGATAGCCGCCCGCCACCGGCACCGCCTTGGCGGTGGCGCCAGGACCCGGACCCCAGGCCATGACCGCGTCGGCGCCGCCGAACACCGCCTGCGCCACGTCGGGTGCGAGATAGGCCGCCGTCATCGAGCAGCCCGACGCCTGCGTGACGCACCAGGCGGTGCTGGCGTCGGCTTTGGCGAGCTCCTCGATCGCGCTGCATGAAGGTCGCGGGATCGGCTTCCCAGCCGCCGACCGATCGCGGCAGTAGCATGCGGAACAGCCGCGCTTCGTGCAGCGCCGCGAGCACGTCGGGCGCGATCGCCCGCTCCTGCTCGGTGCGAGCCGCGTGCGCGACAATCAAGGAGCTGAGATCGCGCGCCCGCGCGATGCAATCGCTTGCGTTAGCCCCGCCTGAAGACACTCGTTCCAGCATCGCACCGTCCGTGTGCCGCCGCGCATTGTGGCGCAATCGCCGGGTCGGTCAATGGCACTCCACCCTCAGGAGATACCCCCATGGCAATCGCGCCGGACCTTTGCGATAACGCCTGTCCCGCAAGTGGACTATTGGCTCCGAGGATTGAAATGGGTGAATTCGCGATCGGTCAAAGCGTGCCACGTTTCGAGGATCCGCGGCTGCTCACGGGCGGCGGCCGCTATGTCGGCGACATGGTGCTGCCGGGCATGGCCTTCGGCTACGTGCTGCGCTCGCCGCATGCGCACGCGCGCATCCGCTCGATCGACACGGCCAAGGCCAAGGCCGCGCCGGGCGTGCTGGCCGTGCTCACCGGCGCCGACTGGCAGGCCTCGGGCTGGGGCGACCTGCCGGTGCCCGGCGGACTGACGCGCCGCGACGGCAGCGTGTTCAAGCCGCCCTATCCGGCACTCACCAAGGACCAGGTGCGCTGGGTCGGCGACTACGTCGCCTTCGTGGTGGCGGAGACCCTGCTGCAGGCGATGGACGCAGCCGAGCTGATCGAGGTCGAATACGAGCCGCTGCCCGTCGATCGCCTCGACCGCCGACGCGAGCACGCCGGGCGCGCCGCGGGTGTGGGACGGCTGCGCCGACAATATCGGCTTCGTGCAGCTGTTCGGCGACAAGGCCGCGACCGACGCCGCCTTCGCCAAGGCCGACCACGTGGTCGAGCATCGCTTCGTGATCAACCGCGTCACCGCCGCCAGCATGGAGCCGCGCGGCTGCCTCGGCGACTACAACGCCGCGGAGGATCGCTACACCATCTACACCACGCTTGCAGCGCGTGCACCCCTTCCGCTCCGAGCTCTCGCCGGTCCTGAAGGTCCCGGAGAGCAAGATCCGCGTCGTCGCCGGCGACATCGGCGGCAGCTTCGGCATGAAGTCGGCGGTCTACAACGAGGTGGCGCTGGTGCTGCTGGCGTCGAAGATCGTGCGGCCGCCCGGTGAAATGGATGTCCACGCGCTCGGAGTCGTTCCTGTGCGACGCGCAGGCCCGCGACAACGTCACCGAGGCCGAGCTCGCGCTCGACAAGCACGGCAACTTTCTCGGCATGCGCGTCCATGTCGTCGCCAGCATCGGCGCCTACCTGCAGACCGGCATGCAGGCCTTCACCGGCAATATCGGCACGCTGGCCGGCGTCTATCGCATCCCTGCCATGCACGCCGACGTGACCGCGGTGTTCACCCACACCAATCCGGTGCGGCCCTATCGCGGCAACGGCCGCCCCGAGGCGGCCTATGTGATCGAGCGGCTGGTCGATCTCGCCGCCGACGAGCTCGGTATCGACCCCGCGGAGCTGCGGCGGAAGAACTACATTCCGCCCGAGGCCATGCCGTTCAAGACCGCGCTCACCTTCACCTACGACAGCGGCGAGTTCGAGAAGAGCATGGACATGGCGCTCAAGCTCGCCGACTTCGCCGGCTTCGAGAAGCGGCGCGCGCAATCGCGCAAGCACGGCAAGCTGCGCGGCATCGGCCTCTCCAACACCATCGAGCGCGCCGCTGCCGGCGGGCTTCGAGGGCGCCGAGATCCGCTTCGACAAGTCCGGCACGGTCACGCTGCTCGCCGGCAGCGTCACCCAGGGCCAGGGCCACGAGACCATCTTCAAGCAGATCATGTGCGACCGGCTCGGCCTCGATCCCGGCGACGTGCACTACGTGCAGGGCGACACCGACCAGGTCTTCATCGGCGAAGGCACCGGCGGCTCGCGCTCGGCCACCATCGGCGGCGCCGCGGTCGACCTCGCCGCCGACAAGATCACCACCAAGGCGAAGACGATCGCCGCCCATCTGCTCAAGGTCGATGCGGCCGACATCAACTTCGCCGACGGCGTCTTCTCCAGCCCGAAGACCAATCGCACGCTCACCATCAAGGAGGTGGCGAAGGAGGCGACCGACCCGGCAAAGCTGCCGAAGGGCATGGACGTCGGCCTGATCGCGACCGCGACCTATGTCGCGCCGGTGCAGAACTTCCCCAACGGCTGCCACATCTGCGAACTGGAGATCGACGAGGATACCGGCGCGGTCGAGATCGTGCGCTACAGCGTGGTGGACGACGTCGGCACCGTGCTCAATCCGCTGCTGCTGAAGGGCCAGATCGTCGGCGGCGTGGCGCAGGGCGTCGGCCAGATCCTGATGGAGGACATCCAGTTCGACGGCGACGGCCAGATCCTCACCGGCTCGTTCATGGACTATGCCATGCCGCGCGCCACCGACATCAGCGCGGTCGAGGTCAAGAGCAATCCGGTGCCGACGAGGACCAATCCGCTCGGCGTCAAGGGCGCGGGCGAGGCCGGCTGCGTCGGCGCCATGCCCGCGGTCGCCAACGCGCTGGTCGACGCGCTCTCGCATCTCGGCATCCGCCACGTCGAGATGCCGGCGACGCCGGAGCGGCTGTGGCGGGCGATGAAACAGGCGAATGGAGGTTGACCCGCATGGCTGCGCGCACGAACTCGCGCCGTCACCCTGAGCGTGCGAGCCCCGTTTGAGACGAGCCTCGAACGGCGATCGTGCCCGCGCTGTCGCACTCGAGAGCACGCCGCATCGACGCGTGGCCGTTCATCCTTCGAGCCCGCAAGACGCGTGCATCACGTCAGGATACCTCGGTATGCGCGTTTGCCCGCTCTACAATACGAAGAACCGAGGAGGATCACCATGCAGAAATCGTTCGTTCGCGGCACCTGGCAGGTCAAACGCGCGTATTCACCTTGCGTCATCACGCAAGGCGCGGGCCGTATCATCTGGATCGCCGGCCATACCGGTGCGGCCGACGACTCCGGAAAGTCGCTCGCCGGCGATTTCGACGCCCAGTTCAAGCAGACCTTCCGCAACATCGAGAAGACGCTCGCCGAGGCCGGCGCCAAGCTCAGCGACATGGTGACCATGACCGTGTTCCTCATCGACGCCCGCTACACCACCCGCATGACCGAGCTGCGCGGCGAGCTGTTCGGCAAGGATTTTCCGGCCAGCGCCGCGATCACGGTGCAGGGCTTCGCCCAGCCCGAGATGATGATCGAGGTGCAGGGGATCGCGGCGACCGACTGAAGCAGGCGATCGCGTTGCAACAAGAAAGAGTGACAAGAAGGACTGATATGAACAGCGGCATCAGAGATTGCTTGCCTCCCGATCGGAACCCGCGAAAGCCCGCGGTCCAACTGCCCAAGGGGTCGATCGACACCCACGTCCACGTCTTCGAGCCGCGTTACCCGCTCGCTCCCGGCCGCGGCTACAATCCACCCACCTCGACGCTGGCCGACCTCAAGCACCTGCACGCCACCCTCGGCATCGACCGGGTGGTCTTCACCCAGCCTTCGATCTACGGCATCGACAATTCAGCCATCCTGGACGGCATGGCCGCGCTCAACGCGGAGACGCCGAACCGGGCGCGGTCGGTCGTGGCGATCTCCTTGAGCATCAAGGACGACGAGCTGGCGGCCCTCGACGCAGCAGGCGTCCGCGGCGTTCGCCTCAACACCGACAACAAAGGCGGCATGCCCATCGCGATGAACGATATCCCCGATCTCGTTGCCCGGATCGCGCCGTTCGGCTGGCATATCGAGTTCCTGTTTCCCGGCAAGGACATCATTGAATTGATGCCGGTATTCACCGCGCTGAAAGCGCCGATGTCGATCGGCCACTTCGCCTATCAGCCGGCCACCGCCGGGGTCGAAGCTCCCGGTTTCCAGGCGTTGCTGGAGCTGATGCGCCGGGGGAACACATGGATGAAGATTTCAGGTGCCAACCGCGTCAGCGAGACCGATCTGCCCCCCTACGACGACGTGAAGCCGATGGCTCACGCCCTGATCGAGGCGGCGCCGGAGCGGATCATGTGGGGAACGGACTGGCCACACCCCAACAAATACCTGGCCAATCCCAATGATGGCGATCTCGTCGATGCGTTCGGCGACTGGGTGACCGACCAGACCATGCGCCGCAAGATCATGGCCGACACGCCCGCCGCGTTCTACCGCTTCTGAACCTCGTCAGCGCATGTCCCGGAAAAGTGGAGACCGGTTTTCCGAAAAGGACATGCGCCAATCAACGAATCGGTCTTCGGGGATTGCTGCGATGGCGCGGTAGTGATTCAATGTCCTACGGCGAGAGAGGTGGAGGGACATCCACATGGCCATCACCGTCGTTCCGGTTACGCCGGGCTTCGCTGCCGAAGTCGGCGATGTCGATCTGTCGGGTCCGATCGAGCCCACCGACCTGCAGGCCATCAAGGACGCCTTCGCGAAATATGCGGTGCTGATCTTCCCCGATCAGCATCTCTCGCAGGATCAACATCTCGATTTTGCGAAATATTTCGGTCCGCTCGAGACCACCATCGGGGTCTACCGCAAGGACACGCCGCTGCGCGTGCGCAAGGAATTCGCCGATGTCTCGAACCTCAATCACGACAACGAGGTCTGGGGCAAGGAAAGCCGGCATCGCATGTTCCAGCTGGCGAACCGGATCTGGCATACCGACAGCTCGTTCAAGCGGCTGCCCGCGCTCGCATCAATGCTCTACGCACGTTCGATCCCGCAGGTCGGAGGCCATACCGAATTCGCCGACGAGCGGGCGGCCTATGACGCGCTTCCCGAGGAGATGAAACGCCGGCTCGCTTCGCTGGTGGCGGAGCATTCGATCTTCAATTCACGCGCCCGGCTCGGCTTCACCAATTTCAGCGACGAGGAACGCCGCGAGCTGCCGCCGGTGCCCCAGGTGGTCGTGCGTACGATCCCGGAATCCGGCCGCAAGTCGCTTTATCTGGCGTCCCATGCCGGCCGCATCTTCGGCATGGGCGATCCCGAGGGCCGCGCCCTGATCGACGAGCTCATCGCCCACGCAACGCAGCGGCAATTCGTCTACACTCACCGCTGGCGGCTCAACGACCTTGTCATGTGGGACAATCGCTGCACCATGCATCGCGGCACCGAGTTCGACGACCTGCGCTGGAAGCGCGACGTGCAGCGCGCCACGGTCAGCGACGTCGCGACCTCCTGCGAGCAGGAAGGGATCGTGATCGCGGCTGCGTAGGTTGACAGCTGCGCCAGGCTAGTCCGGCTTGATGTCGCCGGCCGCGATGATGCGTATCCATTTATCGATCTCGCGGTCGACGTGCGCGCGGAATTCCTCGGTCGTGCTGCCGATCGGCTGAAAGCCCCGCTCCAGCAAGTTCTGGCGGAACGCTGCGTCCTTGACGGCTTCGGCGGCGACCCGCTGCAGCTTCTCCACGATCGGCGCAGGCGTTGCCGCCGGCACGATCAGGCCCATCTCGCTCGCGGAATCCACGCGCCCAAAGCCCAGCTCCTCCATGCTCGGAATATCCGGCAGCTGCGGTGCGCGTCCGCGCGTCACGCCGAGCCCGCGCGCCTTGCCGTCCAGGATATGTGGCCGGATCGTCGGAACAGCACCGAAGGTGAAGTCGACCTTGCCGGAGAGGAAGTCGGCGAGCGCGGGCGCGCCGCCGCGATAGGGCACGATCACGATCTCGATCCCGGCCACCTGCCGGAACTGCTCGCCGGCAAGGTGGATGCCGGTTCCGATGCCGGCCGATGCGAAGGTCAGCTTGCCCGGATTGGCCTTGGCGAATGCGATCAGATCCTGCGCGGTCTTGAACGGCGACGACGGGTGCACGCACAGCACCAGCTGCGTTCGCGACAACAGCGACACCGGGATGAAGTCCTTGCGCGTGTCGTAGGGCAGCTTGTCCTTGAACAGGCCGGGATTGGTCACGAAGGCGCTGTCGACCATCCCTATGGTGTGGCCGTCGGGCTGCGCGTTCGCCACTGCCTGGGTGCCGATGACGCTGCCGCCGCCGGCGCGGTTGTCGATGATCAGCGTCTGGCCGAACTCGCGCTCCATCTGCGCCGCCAGCAGCCGCGAGAACACGTCGGTGCCGCCGCCCGGCGCATACGGCACGATGATCCTCACCGGACGTTGCGGATAGGCCTGAGCTGCGGCCTCGCGCACACGCAGGAGGGCGGCGCCCGACAGGGCGGCGGCGCCGGTCAAGCAGGCGCGTCGGCTTATTTTGAGCATTGTTCTTTTCCTCCCTTTGCAACTCATGCAGCTCAAATCCGGAAGCGCGTGATCAGCTCCTCCTCCGGATCGGCGCCGAGCCCCGGGCGCTCGGGCACGTCGATGGCGCCGTCGACGACCGGCACGGTCTTGGCATAGGCGGTGAAACCGACGTCGCCGAACAGACGCTCGATCGGCGCGGTGCGCTCCTTGGCGGCGATCGCATGCAGGGTCGCGAGATATCCCGGCCCGAAGAAGAATGCATGCGGCACGCAGGTGACGCCGGCCTTCTCGGCCTCGGTCGCAATCTGCCAAAGATTTGTCAGGCCGCCGATCTTGACGACGCTCGGCTGCACGAAATCGGTGGCGCCGGCGGCCACCATCTTCTGGAAATCGAGCACGCCGGTCCCGTTCTCGCCCATCGCCAGCGGCACGCCGGTCGCACGCCGCAGCGCGGCGAGCGAAGCGAAATCCTCCGGCGGCCAGATCGGCTCCTCCACCCAGAACGGCTTGGATGGCGCCATGGCGGCGACCGGCGCGGTCGCTTCGGCCGGCGTCCAGGCGCAATTGGTATCGACCATGATCGGGATGTCCGGTCCGGCCACATCGCGCGCCGCCGCGACGCTCTCCGCCGTTCGCTCGTGCAGCTTGATGTGGCGATAGCCGCGCTCGAGCGCGCGCGCCACGTTGCGACGGACATGCTCGACCGACCCGCCATATTGCAGCAACGACGCATAGGCGTCGATGCGCTTTCGTTTCACCCCGCCCAGCAAGGCCGATACCGGCTTGCCCTCGAGCTTGCCGCGGATATCCCAGAGCGCGATGTCGAGCCCGCTGATCGCGTGCACGGTTGGGCCGCAGCGACCGAAGCCGTGCAGCAGGCGCTCGATCCGCGCTGTCAGGCCGGCGTCGGTCGCGTCCTGGCCGATCGCGACGTGCTTGATCCAGGATTCGAACACCGTAGGGATCATCGGCGAGCTGCTGCCGTAGGCCTCGCCCCAGCCCACGACCCCGCCGCTGGTGCCGACTCGCACCAGCAGCATCTCTACGTGCGTGCGCGGCCGGCCGGCGAATTGCGGCGGCGGCGCCCAGATATCGAGGGGAATGCGAAGCGCGATCGTGTCGATCGTCGTGATGGCGGCGGCGGGCATTCCGGATCCTTTGGCTTGCGTCGTGCTGAGGACAAAAGTCCGTTCGCCGAATTGAGCGCACTTCGTGATCTTTGGCAAACGCCGAGGAATTTGTTGATTTTGCGCGCGGCGTCGTGCAGCGTTAAGCACAGTTTCGATTTCACTGGGAACCGGCGCCGCGAACGGACATAGTCCCGCCATAGCGCCGGTCTTTTTGCCCAGGGATCGGTGCCGCGCTGGCGAGCCAGGCGAGCGGCCAGCGCGGCCACTTTTGTAGAGCGCGCGCCGGACACTCGCCCTTAGCCGGGGCTCGTCGGCGGGCGCCGGCGCGGGGGGCGGCCTTTCCGGAGGGAGATGGGCCTTTGTACTCGCATCTGCGTTTCGCGACCGCGGCCTCCCTGATTGCATTTGGAGGCGTGATCGGCATCGGCGTGCCGGCCCTGCTCGTCTTCACCGTCGAGGGACCGCTCGTCGCCAAAACAGATATTTCCGACTCGCCTGCCGCTCCTTGCAAGCAGCAAACCTGGTTGCTGTTCGATCGAAACTGCCTGTCGAAGCGTGACCTGCCTTGGACCGTTGGACGCGCGGGTCCGAACGGGGGCACGAACGGCGGGACGACCGAGGCGAAAGCCGAGCCTGATCCGGCGCCCGATCAGCCTTTGACGGACAGCCGGCATGCCGCTGCGGCGCTGCAGGAGCCCGTGCCCCAAGAAGCCATGTCCAGCACGCCCATATCCCCCGCGCCCAGGTCCTGGGAACCCGTGGCCCGCAAGTCAACACCGCCGGATTTCGTGCTGCAGGGCTTGGCACCACAGGAGTTGGCGCCGCCGAAGCCCACGTCGCAAGAGCCGGTCACCAAGGGATCTATCCAGGAACCTGCGGCGCAGGAGCCCGCGGCTCAGCCACCGGCACCGCGAAGTAAGCGGGCGGCCCGCGTCGCGCTGCGAACGGCCAATGCGGAGCAGCGGGTCACCAAACCCACGACCGAGACGCAGGCCAGCCTGTCCACGGCGAAGAAACCCATTCGCAGCAGCCGGATCGCAAAGCGCTCGACCAAAGAGGCCCTGAGCATCGTGCGGAGATTCGGAGATAGCCCGCGCGACATTCCCGCGAACGCCTATGCCGGCAACGGTACCCGTGCCGGCAACAAGCCCGGGCTGCCGCTGGACATCCGGCCGACGTCCATCCAGGACGTCTACTACTACTCAGTCCCGCGATAACGCTGCTCCGCGCATCCGATCGATGCGCCGGGGCGGGGTTTCGTCCGCCCTGCCGACGCGGTAATCTCTGCGCGATCTGGCGAACAAAGGTCGCGCCCGCATGACCGCCACATTCGAAACCGCGCTGGCCGCACGGGTCGCGGCGATGGCCGATGCGTGCACCCGCTGCGGCAAGTGCGTCGAGGTCTGCCCGGTCACCGGGCCCGGCGGCGTCAAGGCCGAGCCGATCGCCGTCATCTCCGGCGTCATCGACATTCTGAAAACGGGCGACGGCCCGGAAGCCTCGCGCAAGTGGGCGAATGCCTGCGTACTCACCGGCGAGTGCATCAAGGCCTGCGACTACGGCGTCAACCCGCGCTTCATGCTCAACATGGCGCGGGTGATGATGGCGCGGCACGACGACGAGCCGACGGCGCAGCGCCGCAACGGGGTCGAAGGATTTCGCAAGGTCGCGCGCGAGGTCGCGCACATTTCCCAGATGCAGCTCAGCGACGAGGTGCTGGCGCGGCTGGGTCAGAAGCCGGGCGGCAACGGCTCACCGGATACGGTTCCCGACTTCGTCTTCTACACCGGCTGCAACGTGCTCAAGACCCCGCACATTGCCCTGCTCGCGCTCGACATCATGGATACGCTCGGCGTCACCTACCACGTGATGGGCGGCCCAACGCACTGCTGTGGCGTGGTGCAGATGCGCACCGGCGACGTCGCGACCTCCGGCCGCTTCGCCGAGGCCACCATGGACAAGCTCGCCGCCAGCAAGACCGGCCAGGTGCTGTCGTGGTGCCCGAGCTGCCATACCCAATTCACCGAGACGACGTTGCCGACGGTCGAAAAGACCCGCGGCTCGAAGCCGTTCGAGATGACGCCGTTCATGCTGTTCCTGCGCAAGAATCTCGACCGCCTGCGGCCGTTCCTGACAAAGCGCGTTCCGATGCGCGTCGCCTTGCATCGCCATCCCGGGCTCAAGGGCGTGGTCGAGGCCGCCGAGGATATTTTGCAGTCCGTGCCCGGTGTCGAGCTTGTCGACCTGCACCAGCCCGCGGTCGGCATGATGAGCAACTATTTCCGCGCGCTGCCGGCCTATCGCCGCGAGCTGCAGAAGAACGAGCTCGATGCCGCCGAGCAGGCCGGCATCGACGCGCTGGTCGCGGTCTACCACGCCGACCATCGCGAGCTCTGCGCGCACGAGCGCGACTATCCGTTCCGGATCATGAATCTGCTGGAGATCGTCGGCGACAGCATGGGGCTCTCCCACGCCGATCACTTCAAGCGGCTCAAGATGCTGCAGGATGTCGATGCGATCGCGGCCGACTGCCAGGACCTGGTGGCGCAGCACGGTCTCGACCCCGCGACCACACGCGCGGCGATCCAGGCCATGCTCGACGAGCAGCCGTTGCCGCTGCGAGGCAGCAGGTAGGGTGGGCAAAGGCGCGCTCTTGCGCGCCTTGCCCACCCTACGAGCAGCACCTTCCGGTCATCGCCAGCGCCACGCGCTCTTCTTCCGTGAGCTTCTCGTGCTCGTGGTCGTGCACATGCACGTGCGCTGGAGCCGGCGGCGGCACGCCGGTGTCGGCGATCGGCTCGTCGTGCGGCAATCCGGCCGCCCGCATCTCGGCGCGCCGCGCCTGCGTCGCCGCCGGATCGAGCTTGCTCGTGCCGGAAATGAACACCGCGCCGTAGTCCTTCTCCGCCGCCTCCCGGCTGACATAGCCGCAGCGGACGTCGCGCGCGAGGCTGTCGAGATCGCGGTCGAGCGGCGAGCCGAAGCCGCCGCCGCCGCCCGAGCGCAGGACATAGGCGTCGCCGGCGTGCAGGACCTGGTTGAGCGCCTTGCCGTTGTGAAAGCGCTGCTCCTCGGTCTTGCCGAAGCGATGGATCGCGACCGAGTTGCCGTAGCCTGACAGCCCGCCCTCGAGACCCCACGGCTTGCACTTCACCCGGTCCATCTGCGAGCTGAAGCGGATGTCGTGGCGCGCCTGCACCACCTGCTCGCAACCGAGCCCGCCGCGGAAGCGCCCGGCGCCGCCGGAATCCGGCCGCAGCGCATAGCGCTCGACCAGCAGCGGATATTTCGCCTCGACCTGCTCCGAAGGCCCGTTGTGGGTGTCGCCGTCGTTCATGGCGATGGTGGAGTTGCGGCCGTCGCTGTCGTTCTTGGCGCCCCAGCCGCCGCCGATCAGGCCGCCGAGATAGATGTAGAAGCTGTCGTCCTTGGGACGGCGGCCGTTGACCCGCCCGACCACGAGATCGGCGTGGTGTCCCGGCCATCACCTGATCGGGGATCGCCGGTGCCAGCGCCTTGAAGATGGTGTCGATGATGGTCATGGGATAGGTCATCCACATGCGCATCGCGGCCGGCTTGAGCGCGCTCACCACGCGCCCCGGCGGCAGCACGATCTCCAGCGCGCGGAACTGGCCGTCGTTGATCGGAAGATCGAGCGCCGAGGTCAGGCACTTGAACGCCACCTGGCAGCAGGAGCGGCCCGCGGTCTCGCCGGAATTGTAGAAGCCGGCCACCTGCTTCGACACGTCGGTGAGGTCGACCTTCATCTGGTCGCCCTTCGACCTCCACCCGCACCCGGATCGGCACGCGCTCGCCGACCCTGACGCCGTCGTCGTCCATGAACGATTCCGCCTCGTAGACGCCGTCGGGAATCTGCGCGACGCGCGCCCGCGCCGCCGCCTCGCTGTGATCCATGATCGCTTCGATGCCGCCGACCACGGCGTCGCGGCCGTATTTCTGGATCATCTCGAGGAAGCGCCGCTCGCCGGTCTTCACCGCGGCGATCTGGGCGCGGAAGTCGCCCATCGCACGCTCGGGCAGCCGCACATTGGTCTTGATGATCGAGATCAACTCCTCGTTCGGCACGCCCTTGCGGTAGATCTTCACGATCGGCATCTGCAGGCCTTCGGAGAAGATGTCGGTCGTGGCGCCGTCGAGCGTGCCGCCGACGTCCGGCCAGTGCGCCATGCAGCAGGAGAACGCCACCACCTCGCCGTCGTGGAAGATCGGCACGGTGAAGGTCATGTGATTGAGATGGCTGCCGGTGATGTAGGCGTCGTTGGTGAGCAGGATGTCGCCGGGATCGAGGTTCTCGACGCCGTAGTGGTCGAGCTTGGTCTTCACGGTGTCGCTCATGCCGCGGATGAACATCGGCAGCCCGAGCCCGATCGAGACCGTGTTGCCCTGGGCGTCGAACAGCCCGACCGTGAAATCGAGCGCCTCGTAGATGATCATGTTGTAGGCGGTGCGCATCAGGTTGGTCTTCATCTCCTCGGTCGCGGCGATGAGACCGTTGCGCACGATTTCCGTCGTCACCGGATCAGTGCGATGGCCGGCGGACGTCGTATTTGTCTTCAGCTCGGCATCCATGCTCAGCTCCGCAGAATTTCGATGACCAGGTCGCCAAAGGCGTCGACGGCGACGATGTCGCCGGGATGGACCACGGTGGTCGAGGCGTATTCCTCGATCAGCGCCGGCCCGGCGATACGATTGCCGGCGAGCGAGCTTGGTGCGATCGTAGGTCGGCGTGTCGACGTGACGCCCCGCTTCGGCGAAATAGACCGGCCGCGTGCCGCGAAACGCCTCAGGCGGCGGTTCCGCCTCGCCCGTGGCGATCGGCTCGAACGCAGGCTTGCGCATCAGGCCCGGTGATGGCGCTGCGCAGGCTCACGATCTCGGCCTTCTCGCCCGGCGCGGAGTAGCCGTAGCGCGTCTCGTGCACGGCATCGAAGCGCTGCTTGATGCCGTCGCGATCCTCGCGCCTGGAACAGCTCGATCGGCAGCTCGACAGTGACGGCATGCTCCTGCCCGACATAGCGCATGTCGGCGGCGCGCTGCACGGCAATGCCGGCAGACCGCGACCTGGCTTTGCTTCACTGCCTCGCGTCCGCGCGCGCTCCATCTCGGCATAGATCGCTTCCATGGTCGGGAACGACGCCTCGGCCAGCGGCGTGAACCAGGTATTGACGAAATCGCGGCGCAGATCGGCGACCAGCATGCCGTAGGCGGAGAAATGCCCGGGCGCGCGCGGGATCACGACCTTGGCGATGCGCAGCTCGCGCGCCACCATGGCGGCGTGCAGCGGTCCGGCGCCGCCATAGGCCACGAGCGTGAAATCGGCGGCGTCGAGGCCGCGCTCGGTGGTGACCCAGCGCACCATGTGGGACATCTTGGTGGTGGCGATGCGCAGGATGCCGTCCGCCGCCTGCGTGAGATCGAGTCCGAGCGGCTTGCCGACGCGCGCCTCGAGCGCGCGCTTGGCGCCCTCGACGTCGAGCCGCATCTCGCCGCCGAGAAAACGATCGGCGCCGAGCCGGCCGAGAATGAGATTGGCGTCGGTGATGGTCGGCTCGCTGCCGCCGAGGCCGTAGCAGACCGGGCCGGGCTGTGCGCCGGCGCTTTCCGGCCCGACATGCAGCGCACCCAATTCCACGCGCGCGATCGAGCCGCCGCCAGTGCCGACCTCCTGGATGTCGATCATCGGGATCTGCACCGGCAGCCCGGTGGCGTAGCCGCCGATCAGGGCGCTGCCCGTCATCAGCACCTGGCCATCGTGGATGACGCCGGCCTTGGCGGTCGTGCCGCCCATGTCGAAGGCGATGGCGTTCTTAAGGCCGATGCTGTCGCACAGCGCCTTGGTGCCGATCACGCCCGCGGCCGGCCCCGACTCCAGCATCTTGATGCAGGAGCTCTGCGCCTCGTCGACACCGAACAGTCCGCCGGTCGATTGCACGATGAGGAAGTCGCCGTCGAAGCCTGCGGCGTCGAGATGCTCGCCCATCTCGCCGAGGTAGCGCCGCACGCGCGGGCCCACATAGGCGTTGGCCGCTGCCGTCGAGGTGCGCTCGAACTCGCGATACTCCTGCGACAGCTCGTGCGACGCCGTGACGAAGAGCTGCGGATGGCTCTGCTCGATGATCGCCTTCACCCGCTGCTCGTGCGCGGGATTGCGGTAGGAGTGCAGGAACAGCACGGCGATGGCCTGCGCGCCTTGCGCGACCGCGTCGGCGACCGCGGCGTGCACCTGACCCTCGTCGAGCTTGATCAGCACCGTGCCTTGCGAATCCATGCGCTCGCGGATCTCGTAGCGCAGGTCGCGCTCGATCAGCGGCTCGTGGCGGTGGAAGAACAGATTGTAGGATTCCGGCCGGTTGACGCGGCCGATCTCGTAGATGTCGCGGAAGCCCTGAGTGGTGAGCAGCGCGCACCGTGCGCCGGTGCGCTCCAGGATCGTGTTGATCGCGACCGTGGTGCCGTGCAGGAACAGCCGCGCCGCGCGGAAACTCGCGCCCGCCTTGGTCACTCCGTTCTCGATGCCGTCGACGAGCCGCGCCGGCGTCGTGAGCGTCTTGCCGAGCTGGAGCTCCCCCGTCGTCTCGTCGAAGGCGGCGACGTCCGTGAAGGTCCCGCCCACGTCGGCCGACAGCCGAATTCGACTCGATTCCACCGTGCTCAAACAGCTACTCCGGGAGATTTCTTTGTGGACAGGACGATATCAACGGTCGCCGAGCGCCGCAACGCCGGCCGCCTCCGGCATGTCTTCGGCGACCTTTGCACGCAGCGCCGGCATCACATCGCTCGGCGAACAGGCCGATCGACCGCAGGCATTCCTCGCGGGTCAGATCGCCGAAGGCGAATTGCCCGACCATGTAGTTGCACTGGTTTGCATCGAGCTGGGCGGAGAGGAATTGCGTCACCCTCGCCGGCGAGCCGGCGATGCCCTGGCCGCGCTCGACCACGAGGTCGAAGGTGGCGGGGCGGGGATGCGACTGCGAGCGATCATGCCGCCGGAACAAATGCGTGAAGCTCGCGTGCCAGACCAGATAGGCGCGGCGCGCCAGTCGCCATTGCCTCGGCGTCGGTCGGCGCCACCACGACGAAGCGGCCGAGGCCAAGCTTCGGAAACGGCGTCGTGGGTGGGTGCACCTGCGGCCAGATCGTGCGGTAGCGGTCGATCGACAGCCGGGTTTCCATCGGCGGGTCGAGGCTCACCACGTTGAGGTTCCGCCGCGCCGCGCGCTCGGCGCTGTCGGGCATGTGGACGCCGTACCAGATCGGTGGATGCGGCTTCTGCAGTGGCTCGATCTCCATCGGCACATTGCTGAAGGAGAATCGCTTGCCCTTGAAATCGAGCACCTTGTGCGTCAACCCCTTGAGCACGAGCTCGACCGCTTCGGCGTAGACCTCCTGCGCGTCGTCTGGATTGGCGCCGTAGTAGTCGAGCTCGATGGGCACCGAGCCGCGGCCGAAGCCGATCTCGAGCCGGCCGCGGCTCAACTGGTCGAGCATGCAGATTTCCTCGATCAGCCGCAGCGGATGATGCAGCGGCACTGCCCAGACCAGCGGGCCGAACCGCAGCCGTCTGCGTGCGCTGCGCGACGGCCGACAAGGAACACGCTCGGCGAGGGCGCCAAGCCGAGCGGCGTCGAATGGTGCTCGGCGAGGTGATAGGCGTAGAAACCCGCGCGATCATAGGCCTCGATAATTCGCAGGCGATCCTCGTAGTAATCCGCGAGCGATGTGCCGGAGCGGTCGAGATGATCGAAGACACCGAATTCCATTTCCTGCCTCGCGCACGACGCCAGTTGCGTCGTATCGATTGCGTCAGCGATCCATCTTGATTATTTGCGCCCGCGAGGCAACGGGGTCGTCGGTGAACTGCCAGACGCCGCCGACGTAACGGGCTATTGCTGACCTCACCGATCCACGGTCATCCGGATATAGGCCCAGATCGCATCGACCTGCTCCGCGTCGAGCACGCCGCGCCATGGCGGCATCGTATTCTTTCCGTTGAATACGGCGTTGACGAACCGCGCGTAGTCCTCGGGCTTCAGCCGTCGCAGATCGAAGCTGGTTCCGCCGCCCGGATTGCGCAGTTTCTCGCCGTGGCAGGTCCAGCAGTAGTCGGAATAGATGCCCTCGCCTTTTGCAGCCGTCTCCGCGGTGACCGCCGTCTGGGCCACGGATACGGCGGGCGCAAACGCCAAGACCAAAGCCAATCCCCGCACAGCGGGAAGCCATGCTCGCATGATGACGGTCACGAGTTTGTTGGGAGGCGCGGAACAATGAGAAGGACGGCGAGGCCGCCGAGCGGGCGGCCTCGCACGAGTTTCGCGGATCAGTTCTCGAACAGCTTGAACGTCCACACCATGCCGCCGGGCGGCACGTTGGCGAGGTTCGGATCGCCGACGCGCGCGACGTAGGGTCCGGACGAGCCGCTGGTCATGGTGACGTACTGCTTGCCGTCGCGTTCCCAGGTGACCGGCTGCCCGACGCTGCCTGCGCCCAGGTTGAACTGCCACAGCACCTTGCCGGTCTCGGCATCGACCGCGACGAACTCGCCGGTGAGCTGGCCGGTGAAGACGAGACCGCCGGCGGTCGCCATGGTGCCGGCCATGTTCGGGCTCTTGAGCGGGATCGCCCACTTGGACTTGCCGGTGAGCGGATCGATCGCCCGCAGATGGCCGCGTCCGTCCGGATGGTCGAACACGTATTCCCGCTTCACGCCGAAATAGGGCGAGACGCCGGGCTTGAGCTTGGCGAGCTCCTCGAGCGACTGCGCCTCGTAGTCCCAGCCGAAGTCGGTCGAGTTCACGTAGGCGAGCCTGGTCTGCGGGTTGTAGGACATCGGCGCCCAGTTCTTGCCGCCGACCAGCGCCGGCCAGATCCGCACCTTGTGGCCGGCGCCTTTCTCGAAGATGGCTTTCGTCTCGGCGCTCCACACCGGACGGCCGGTCTTCAGGTCGATGCTTTCGGCCCAGTTCGCTTTCACGAACTTGTTGGCCGCAAGCAACTTGCCGGTCGACCGCTCGAGCACATAGAAGAAGCCGTTGCGGTGCGCCTGCATGATCACCTTGCGGGGCGCGCCATCGACGGTGAGATCGGCGTGCACCAATTCGTTGACGCCGTCGATAATCGAACGGGTCGCCGGGCGTGCCCGCATAGTACCAGACGATCTCGCCGGTCTTCGGCCGGATGGCCAGGATCGTGTTGGTGTAGAGGTTGTCGCCGACGCGGCCCAGCGGATTCCACGGCGCCGGATTGCCGGTACCCCAGAACACCAGATCGAGCTCGGCATCATAGGAGCCGGTGAGCCAGGTCGAGCCGCCGCCGGTCTTCCAGGCGTCGTTCTTCGGCCAGGTCTCCGAACCCTTCTGGCCCGGCTCGGGGATGGTCCAGGTGCGCCACAGCGCCTTGCCGGTCTGCGGGTCGTAGGCTTCCAGGAAACCGCGATGGCCGAACTCCGCGCCGGCCACGCCGGCGATGACCACGCCGTTCGCGATCAACGGGGCGACCGTCATCGAATAACCGTCCTTCACCTCCGCCGCCTTGGTGCGCCAGAGCTCCTTGCCGGTCTTGGCATCGAGCGCGATCACGTTGGCGTCGAGCGTGGTGCGGAACAGCTTGCCGTCGAGGATCGCCGCGCCGCGGTTGACGATGCCGCAACACACGATGCGCGTGGTCTCGGGCGGATATTCGATCGTCGACTTCCAGATCTGCTTGCCGGTCAGGGCGTCGAGGGCGACCGTCTTGGCGTGATCCGTGATGTACATCACGCCGTCCTTGATGATCGGATGCGACTGCTGGCCGTTGTTGTCGGCCATGCTGTAGGACCACGCCGGCACCAGACGCTTGACGGTGTCGCGATTGATCTGCGTGAGAGGGCTGAAGCGCTGATGGCCATAGCCCATGCCGTAGGTGAGGATGTCACCCGGCGTCTTTTCGTCGTTCTTCAATTCGTCCGCGGTCTGGGCGAACGCCAGCATCGGAACTGCCGCGCCCACGAGCACGGCCAGCAGGGTCGATCGCATCATGGTTTCCTCCTCGTCGTCAGGTCAGCAGCGTTTCTTCTTTATTGTTGCGCCGCGATGGCGGGCGCCGCCTGATTAGATTGACTATAGCGTGCGTGTTCGCGCGTGCAACGATGTGGGAGCAAAAATGCGGTCGGATCGTGGGTGGCATTCCACGGGCGCGCGTCATTCGTGCTCGCGGCAATTGACCGCTTGCACTTTGCCTTCGCGCGCCATTTGCAAGACACGCAAGCTATGGCATCGTCGAGGAATGTTTCCCGTGCTGCGTGTCGCATCGGCCGCCATCATCGCGCTCGCCCTCTCGGCCCTCGTCGCCGGCAGTGCCGCGGCTGCCGAGCGCATACGTCTTGCGGTGCAAAAAACCGGTACGCTGGCGTGGGAACTCGACGTCATCAAGAACCACGGTCTCGACCGCAAGGCCGATCTTGCGATCGAGACGGTCGAGCTCGCATCGACCGAAGCCGGCAAGATCGCGCTCAAGGGCGGCTCCGCCGATCTCATGCTGTCCGACTGGCTGTGGGTGGCGCGCGAGCGCTCGCTCGGTGACAACGCTGGTGTTCTATCCCTCGTCGAGCACGCTCGGCGCGGTCATGGTGCCGGCGGCAATCGCCCATCCGGGAGATCGCCGATCTCAAGGGCAGGAAGCTCGCCATCGCCGGCGGTCCGCTCGACAAGAGCTGGCTCCTGCTGCAGGCGCTGGCGCGCCGCTCCGGCATCGATCTCCGCCGGCAGGCGACCATCGTCTACGGCGCGCCGCCGCTGTTGACGGAAAAGGCGCTGCAGGGCGAGATCGATGCGACGTTGACGTTCTGGAACTTCTGCGCCGAGCTCGAGGGCAAGGGGTTCAGACGCGCCGTCGGCGTCGACCAAGTCATGAAAGGCCTCGGCGCCAAGGGACCGATCGCGATTGTCGGCTATACCTTCGACGGCGCCTGGGCGGCGCGCAACCGCATCGCCGTCGATCGCTTCCTCGACGCCGCGCGTGAGGCCAAGCAGATCCTCGCCTCGTCCGAGGCCGAATGGCAGCGGCTTGCGCCGCGCATCCGCGTCACCGACTCCGAAGCGCTCGCGATCTACCGCCAGCGCTACGGCGAGGGCATCGTGCGCCGGCCGCTCGCCGAAGAAGAGGCGGATGCTCGCGCGCTCTACCGCGTGCTCGCCGACATCGGCGGCACCGAGCTGGTCGGCACGGCGCGCGAGCTCGCACCCGGCACCTTCTACCGCCCGGCGCAGGAATATTGAGCAAGGGAGCAACTTGGGTGCCAGGCTCGTCTCGCTCGCCCTGCTGATCGCGGCCTGGTACGTCGGCTCGCAGCTCGCAGGCGCGCGCCTGCTGCCGGATCCGCAAACGGTGGCGCTCGCGATCGTCGATGAAGCGCGCTCGGGCGCGCTCGCCTTCAATCTCGGCGCGACGCTCGCGCGCGTCGCGGTCGCCTTCGCCATCGCCATGGCGCTCGGCTCCGTGATCGGCCTCGTCATGGGCCGCTCCCGCCTCGCCGACCGGCTCGGCGACCCCTGGCTGATCGTGCTGCTCAACCTGCCGGCGCTGGTGATCATCGTGCTGGCCTATGTCTGGGCCGGGCTGACCGAAACCGCGGCGATCGCCGCGGTCGCGCTCAACAAGCTGCCGATCGCGACCGTGACCGTGCGCGAGGGCGCGCGCTCGCTCGACCGCGCGCTCGACGACATGGCGCAGGTATTCCGCATGGGGGCATGGACCCGCATGCGCCACGTCATACTGCCGCAGCTCGCGCCCTATCTCGCCGCCGCCGCCCGCTCCGGCCTGTCGCTGGTCTGGAAAATCGTGCTGATCGTCGAGCTGCTCGGGCGCCCCAATGGCGTCGGCTTCGAGATCGGGGTCGCGTTCCAATTGTTCGACGTCACCCGCATCCTGGCCTATGCTCTCGCCTTCATCGCCGTCATGCTGGCAATCGAAACCTTCCTGGTGCAGCCGCTTGAACGACATGTCGCCCGCTGGCGTCCGAGACCGGCTTGACGTCGGCATCGAGCAAAAATCCTTTCGCGCGGCGTCGGGGGGAACGCTCCAGGTGCTGGGCGATCTCGCGTTCAGCCTGGACGCACGGCGAGGTCGCGGCGCTGGTCGGGCCGTCGGGCTGCGGCAAGACCACGCTGCTGCGGATCATCGCCGGGCTCGAGCGCGACTATCGACGGCACCGTTACGCTGCCCGCGCACGGCACGCTCGGCATGGTGTTCCAGGAGCCGCGCCTGCTGCCCTGGCGCACGGTGGAGCAGAACGTGCGGCTCGCCGCCCCGGCAGGCCACCGACGCGAGCCTCGATGCGCTGTTCCGAGACGCTCGGCCTTACCGCCCACCGCGATCACTATCCCGGCGAGCTGTCGCTCGGGCTGGCGCGGCGGGTGGCGCTGGCGCGGGCGTTCGCGGTCGAGCCCGATCTCCTGCTGCTCGACGAGCCGTTCGTGTCGCTCGACGACGCACTGGCGGCTCGCCTGCGCGAAGAGCTCGCCGAGCTGGTCAACCGCCGTCCGGTCACCACCTTGCTGGTGACGCACGACGTCGACGAAGCCATCGGGCTGGCCGACCGCCTGCTGCTGCTCTCCGCCAGCCCCGCGCGCGTCGATCGCCGAGGTGCCGGTCACGCGCCCGCGCACGCGCGCATACGCCGCAGGAACTAGCGGCGATGCGCGAGGAAATCGCGCGCAAGATCAAGGCTGCGCCGTCCTAGGCTTGAGAGCGCTCAACTCAGCCCGCCGGCGCCGCGCGGCGCAGCATGCCGCGCTGCGGATCGTAGCCGTGCACGGCCAGAAGAAAGAACAGCACCGTCGATCCCACCACGACCGCCGCCGCGACCGGCTCGAACATGCCGTAGAGCGCGAAGCGGATCATCTCCACCGCGTGGGTGAACGGATTGGCGAGCGAGACCAGGTAGAGCGCCTCCGATCCGCCCTCGCGCAGCTTCCACAGCGGATAGAGCGCGGACGAGAAGAAGAACATCGGAAACATCACGAAGTTCATGGCGCCGGCGAAGTTCTCGACCTGCCGGATATAGACCGAGAGAAACAGCCAGAGCGCGCCGAGCATCAGGCCGGACGCGATGAGCGCGGGCAGCACGTAGAGCCAGCCGCTCCAGTCGAAGGTCACGTCGAACAGGATGCAGACCGCGAGGAACACGTAGCAGGTGATCACCGACAGCGCCGTTCCGGCCATGAGCTTGCAGGCCAGCAGCACCCAGCGCGGCAGAGGGCGCGGTGAGCAGCAGCCGCATCACGCCCATCTCGCGGTCGTAGACCATCGAGAGCGAGGACTGCATGCCGTGGAACAGGAGGATGATTCCGAGCAGCCCCGGCACGATGTAGTCCTGGTAGGTGATGTAGGTCTTGTACGGCGGAATGATCGAGACGCCGAACACGTTGTAGAAGCCGGCGGCGAACACCGCGAGCCACATCAGCGGCCGCACCAGCGCCGACAGCAGCCGTCCGCGCTGCTGCACGAACTTGACGATCTCCCGCGTGGTGACGGCGCGCAGCGCCCGGGCGGCGTGGACGAGTTGCATGGTTCGTCACCCCGCGATAGCAGCGCACTGGAGCGACCGCGCGTCACGCGCGCAAGCGCGCACTTTGCTATCGATCACTTGTTCAATTTACACGGCGTTTCGGGCTCGTCGTCGCCGAGCGTATCGAGCATCGTTGGTCTTGTGCAGGAAGCCCTCGACCGGTGCGCGCGCAACGACCGAATAGGGCGCCGCCAGCAGGATCGCCTGGCGCAACTGCTGATCCCATGGCCGCACGCTCAGCGCCAGCCCCTTGTTGCCGTCGAAGCTGCCCTCGCCGAGGATGAACTTGCGCTGCTTGTCGAACTCCGTGGAGCGCGTCCGCAAGGTCGCCTGCACCACCATCTTGACCGCGATCCACGCCGCCCAATCCGCGCTCTCCATGTGGCGGCCGCCGGAGAGCTTCTGGAAGCGGGAATTCACCTGCGGCGCGCCGTGGCGCTCCCAGGTCCAGTGCCAGGCCACGCGGCTCGAGGTCGATGCTGCCGACCACCGGCCGCGCCCGCACGGTGTGGTACGGCACCTGCCGGGCGAAATCGAAGGCATGGTCGGCGACGAACACCACGTCGTAGTCGCGGTTGATGGCGGTCAGCAGCGCCGGGTCGTTCTTCTCGCGCTCGCGCGGATCGGTGCCGGGCTTGAACTGCTTGCCGCGCCACGATGCGGGCGCCGAACTTCTTCGCCGAATTCTCGAACGCCTTGACCATGACCGCGTCGGCCGGCTGCGGCCCTTCGAAGACGAGAAGATTGTTCCACTTGCGCGATGCCAGATATTGCACCAGCGCGTCCATGCCCATCGCCAGGCTCGGCAACGTGTGCACGATTTCCGCCGCGCAGAGATTGCGGCGCAACGCATCGTCCGCCGCCGTGGCGTTGAAGAGCAGGATATCGCGACCTCTGATCGGCATCGGCCAAGGGCTTGAACGCCTCCGCCGGCGCATCGACGATGAAGAAATGGATGCCGCGGGCGTCGCGCGCCTGCACCACCGCGGCGCGACCTCGGCCGGCGATTTCACGCTGATGCGCTCGAGCGCGAAGTCGATCTTCAGCACGCGGGCTGCTGCTTGCGCGTCCTCGATGCCCGACCTGTGCGCCGGCGAAGGGACGCTCGCGGCTCTTGAGGACGATCCGCCCGTAGGCCATGATCGGCTCGTAGCGCGGATCGCCGGCGATCTCGACATAGCCGATGGTGACACGCTGTTGCGGCGGCGGTTGTGCACCGGCGATCGCGTCGACCGCTGCACGACGGCGGTAGAGTGACGCGCAAGCAGGCAACGGGATTCCTCCCCTCCCCCTTTGCGGAGAGGGAGCATAGCGCGCAAGTGGCGCACGCTGCCACGCACGACCGGCAACATCCTAATCATCGATCACCACGCCCCAGGGAATGCGGCCGACCGGCACGGAAACGATCGCCTTGCGGCTCTTGGTGTCGATGACGGTGACGTCGTCGCCGAAGCCGTTGGCGACGATAGAGCTTGCTCTCGTCGCGCGAGAGCGTGATGCCCCAGGAGCGCTTGCCGACCAGGATGTAGCCCTGGATCTTGCGCGTGGGCACATCGACGACCGCCACATGGGCGGCGTGACCGAGCGTCACGAAGGCGGTCTTGCCGTCCTTGGTCATGACCAGGCCGACCGGCGTGACGTCGGTCTTGCGCATGCCGGGCGGCAGGAACTCGATCTTGCCGGACACGGCGAAGCTGCGCGCGGTCGATGATGTAGACCTCGCCCGACAGCTCCGCCGCTGACCCACAGCTCCTTGCCGTCGGGCGTCGCCGCGAACCGGCGCGGCCGCGTGCCGACCACCACGTCCTGCATCACGTGCCCGCCTTCGGCGTCGACCATGTGCACGAGGTCGCCGACCTCCGAGGTCACGTAGACGATCTTGCCGTCCTCGCTGATGAACACCCCTTCGGGCTCGGCGCCGGTCGGCACCTCGTGCACGATGATGTTCTGGTCCATGTCGATCGACGGAGAGCGTGGAGCCCTCCTCGTTCGCGACGTAGATGCGCCGGCGCTTCTCGTCGATGGCGAAGGTCTCCGGGCTCGGTCCGGTCGCGAGCTTGCCGATCACCTCGAGCTTGGCGACGTCGATGATGTCGATCACGTCGTCGTCGCCGCAGGCGACGTAGAGCTTGCTGCGGTCGGCGCTGAAATGCATGTCGCGCGGGCGCCGCGACGTCTTGATGTCCTTCACGACCTTGTGGGTCTTCGGATCGAGGACGATCAGATTGTTGGTCTTCTCGTTGCTGACGAAGATCAGGCCGGTATCCTTGGCGTGGGCCGGCGTCGCCGCGAACGCCGGACACAGCCAGGGCAAGGACAAGAATCAGAACCCGCATGACAGCAGACCACTCGTTGCATTGCCGGCTAGCGTACCGCCGTATTAAAGAGCACTGGGCAAGGCACGAGGACCACCGATGGCCGAACGATCCGACGAGGCTCCCGCTCTGCTCCTGGACAACGTGGTCAAGACCTATGGTCCGGTCCGCGCGGTCGACGGCGTGAGCCTGAAAGCCGAGCCCGGAGAGTTCATCGCCCTGCTCGGTCCCAACGGCGCCGGCAAGACCACCCTGTTCCAGCTGCTCTCCGGCCTGTTCGCGGCCGATTCCGGCCGCATCGAGGTGATGGGCCACGACATGTCGCGCGATCCGGTGCCGGCACTGGCGCGGCTCGGCATCGTGTTTCAGCAGCCGACGCTCGACCTCGAGCTCTCCGTCACCGCCAACCTCTGTTCCACGCCGGCCTGCACGGCATCCCGCGCGCCGATCGCGGAAGCCCGCATCGCGCAGGAGCTGGCGCGGCTCGGCCTTGCCGAGCGCGCCCACGACAAGACCGCGCAGCTTTCCGGCGGCAACCGCCGTCGGGTCGAGCTGGCGCGCGCGCTGCTGCACGAGCCGCGGCTCCTGCTGATGGACGAGGCGACCGTGGGCCTCGATCCGCAGAGCCGCAGCGATCTCATCAAGCTCATGCTGTCGATGCGCGCGGAGCGCGCGGTCGCGGTGCTGTGGGCGACGCATCTCTGCGACGAGGTGGGCGACGCCGACCGGGTGATCGTGCTGCACCGCGGCAAGGTGCTGGCAGACACGACGCCGGCGAGCTCGTGGCGAAGGCCGGCGCCGCCACCATCGAGGCAGGCGTTCCTGGCGATGACGGGGAACGGTCGAGCGTCGTCGTAGCTGGGCGCTCACGGCACCTTCGGCGGCAGCCTCGGGCCCGGCATCGGTCCGAACTCCACGCGCTGGACCTGCTGCAGCAGCCGGAACTGATCGAGATCGACCGTGGTCACGCCGTGCTCGGAAGCACGCGCGCCTGCTTTGTCCGAGTTCGGCTCCTGCTTCGTATCCGCGCCGTCGATGTCTTCGGCCAGGCCCTGCTGCGGCCTGCCCCTCATGATCTCGTCGCGCGCCTTGGCCGAGCGGTCGGCGAGCGGACGCGTATACGGCACCCGATACGAGCGCGGCACCCCGTCCGGAACATTGTTGTCGTCCACCTCCTCGATCCAGAGGTAGATCGCGCCGGGGTTGCGAGTTCTTGAGATCGGGCTCGACCACCCTCACCCACAGCAACTGGAAGCGCGCCGGGAGCTGCCCCGCGCGCGGCCAGCCGAGCAGGTCCTTGGTCGCGAAGAACACCTCGACGAAGAATACCGACGTCACCACGATCGCGGCTGCCTTCACCCACCAGGCGAAGCGCGAGGACAGCCCCAGCGCAAGCAGCAGCACGCCGAGCACGACATAGGCGGCCGATATGGCCAGCACGGTCGAGGTCATATGCTCATGCCTCGGCTACTTTCCGGTACGGCGGACGCTGCGGGTGAGCTGGATCAGCGACTTTTCGCGATGATTGACGTCGACGATGTTGCCGTTGTCGGCGATCCGGAAGCGCACCGCGGTCCGCTCGTGGCCGGTGTGATCGAGCATGATGGTGTCGTAGTGCACGACCTCGACCGCGGGATTGACCTTCTCGACCTTCACCGCGACCGGCACCGGCGCGCCTGATGGTGGCGAGATAGTGGTTGACGTTGACGGTGTATTCGCCGGCAATGATGCCGCGGATGCTGACCGTCTCCTGCCGGATCGGGCTCGTGATCCTGCGCCCGTTGACCACGATGGTGTTGTTCAGCCCGCCGCGGTCGTCGCGGTCGAGCACCATGAAGCCGGACTCGCGCACGTGATACCAGACGATGTTGCCGACGGGGTCCTCGGCGTAGAGGTCGATGTCGTCGGGATGGCTGTCCGGCCAGGTCAGGCTGATGATGAACTCCGCCTTGGTGTCGATCTTGCCCGACTTCGCCTCCGGGTTCATCGCCAGCAACGCGATGAAGAACAGGAAGGCCACGACCTGCAGCGCCTTGAACAGCATCACGCTGAAGGGATCGAACTTCTCGCGCGGATAGTTGCCGAAGCTATCCATCGTGCTCCCGTTCGAGCGTGGAGACGACGAAAACCTCGGTCAGGTCGGTGGCGAGCGCGAACAGCTTCGCCGTCGCCTTCATCGAGCATGTAGTATTGCGTCTGCAGCAGAATGGAGCCGATCAGGCCGCTGAGCGTGGTGTACATCGCGACCGCCATGCCGTCGCTCATCAGGCCCATGGAGCTCTTCACCGACGCGCGGTCGGCGGCGTCGAGCCCGGCGATCGGGGCCAGCATCAGGATGAAGCCGATGATGGTGCCGAGCAGCCCGAGCTTCATCAGCGCGTCGCTGGCGAACGAGCCGAGCTGGTTGGGGCCCCGCAGCGCATCGGCGAGCCCGCGCAGCAGCAGGGTCTGATCGAGGCGGTGGTGCCCCTGCAGTCCGGCCTTGAGAATGAGGTTGCGGATATGCGCGGTCACCTGTCCCGGCGGCAGCCGCGTGCCGTCGGCGGTCACGACGTCATGCTCCGACGACCTTGAAGCGCTGCGCGCCGCGGCGGACCATGCGACGACACGCGCTGCGCGCTGTCCAGCTCGCGCGAGATGGCGGCCGTGCGCACGAAGCAATGCGCCGTAGCCGCGAGGTAGAGCACGCCGATGATCGCGGAAATATAGGTCTTGTCGCTCACCAGCATCAGATGGAAGAGGCCGTAATACCAAGCGATCACGAAGCCGAACGCCGAAACGCCCGTGAACATCAGCCAGCGCAACAGCGGCATATGGTCGGTCGGGAATTCGCGTTCCAGGAGCTGTATCGTCATCGCCGGACACGCTGTTTGTGGAAGAGCGACGGTTTCGATAGTGACGCCGGCGCGGTGCCTGTCAAGGTTGGTTCCGGACCGGTGTGCCGCTGCAGACGCCCGTGCTACGCTGCAGCCGCGCTCGCCATTGCCGGAGTGAACTCGTGAAAAAAATCATGCTCGTGCTTGTCGCTCTCGCATCGATATCATCGGTAGCCTTGGCCGAAGGCCGCCCAACCCGCTTCTGGAACCTGACCCGGCATACGATCTCCGAATTCCATCTGGCGCCGGCCGGCACCGCGAATTGGGGTCCGAACCAGTGCAAAAACGACAAGGACGGCACTGTCGATGCGGACGAGCGGCTGCAGATTACCGGCGTCGCGCCTGGGACTTACGATGCCAAGCTCAAGGACGTCAGCGGGCGGACCTGCATCGTCCGCAATATCGAAGTGAAAGCAGGCGAAATCTTCTCGATCGAGGAGAAAGAGCTGACGTCCTGCACGCGTTGACGGAATGGGCGTGTTCCCACCGCCCGCCGCGGCATCGTTTCGCCAACCGACCTCCGCGTCATGAGCGGTTCCAAGTGGCGGTGGTGCTGCCATGCAGCGATGGATGTTGACCGCCGATCGCAGGCAGGACTACGCTTTGCGCATTGGCGGTCTGCAATCGCGCCGACACTCCGTATGCCCGATGCCGTGTCGCCAGCAAAAGCAAAAAGGAATAACTCGCCGGGCGATCACGCACCGGCGTTTTAGGGAGGACGCGATGAAAACTCTGGCTTTCGCCGGTGCTCTCACCGCTTGCCTGCTCATGGGGACTGCGCTTACTCCTGTCGGCGCGGCCGACATGACGCATGAGCGAGCGCTCAACGCGAGCAAGGAGCCGCACAACTGGCTGCTTCACTACGGCAACTACGAGGGCTGGCGATATCTCGCCGCTCAAGCAGATCAACACCGACAACGCCAAGAACCTGAAGGTGGCGTTCACCGTCGCATTGGGCGGGTACGAAAGCGGCGGCCGCTACAAGCACGGCAACCTGCAAGGCACCCCGATCGTCGAGGACGGCATGATGTACGTCACCGACGGCTGGGGCTCGGTCTATGCCATCGACGTCACCAACGGCAAGAAGGCCACGATCAAGTGGAAGTTCGATCCCGGCACCGACCGCGCCTGGGCCGGCGACGTGGCCTGCTGCGGCGTCAACAACCGCGGCGTGGCGCTGTGGAAGGACAAGATCATCTCGATCTCGCTCGACGGCCGGCTGTTCTCGCTCAACAAGGCGACCGGCGAGATGCTGTGGGAGCGCAAGGTCGCGGACCCCGCTGTCGCCGAGACGCTCACGCTCGCCCCGCTGGTGATCCGCGACGTCGCCATCGTCGGCGTCGCCGGCGGCGAATACGGCGTGCGCGGCTGGATCGACGGCACCGATCTCAACACCGGCAAGCAGGTCTGGCGCACCTACACGATCCCGGGCCCGGGCGAGCCGGGGCACGAGACCTGGAAGGACGGCAAGGAACGCTACAAGCACGGCGGCGGCTCGGTCTGGATGACGGCCACCTACGACCCCGAGACCGACACGTTCTATCAGGGCATCGGCAATGCCGGTCCCGACTGGGATCCGGAATACCGGCCCGGCGACAACAAGTGGGCGGCGAGCGTGCTCGCGCTCAGCCCCGCCGACGGCAAGATCAAGTGGGGCTTCCAATACACCCCGAACGATCCCTACGACTACGACGAGATCTCCGAGCACCAGCTCATCAACGCCAAGGTCGATGGACAGGACCGCAAGCTCGTCGTGCATGCCGCGCGCAACGGATTCTATTACGTGCTCGACCGCGTCAACGGGTCGTTCGTGCTCGGCAAGCAATACGTCGATCAGCTGAACTGGACGCCCGGCCTCGATCCCAAGACCGGCCGGCCGCTCAACTACAATCCCAATACCGACGTCCAGGAATACGCGCCGCGCAGCCACAGCTCGCGGGCCAATCCCAAGAGCGACCGGCTGTGCCCGTCGCACTACGGCGGCAAGAACTGGGAGCCCGGCGCCTACAATCCCGAGCTGAATCTGCTGTTCATTCCGTCGATCGAAGGCTGCAATACGGTCGAGACGGTCGAGCAGAAGGACTTCGAGGATCAAGGCGGCCCGGTGAAATGGCGTGAGCGGTTCACCGGCGGCGGCGGGCGGCCGACCGAGCGGCTCTACGGCAGCCTCAAGGCACTCGACCCCGTCACCGGCGAGACCAAGGTCCGGCTGAAGCTCGAATATCCGAACTACAGCGGCGCGCTCGCCACCGGCGGCAATCTGGTGTTCCTGGGCCACTACGACGGAACGTTCTCGGCCTATGACGCCAAGACCTTGCAGGAGCTCTGGAGCTTCAATACCGGCACCGGCATCAATGCGCCGGCCGTGACCTACTCGGTCAACGGCAAACAGTACGTTGCCGTGCTGGTGGGATCGCGTAATCCGCAAAACGTCTGGGCCAACGCACCCGAGCTCAAGCACAGCGCGACGGCCTCCATGCTCTACGTGTTCGAGCAGCAATAGGCTCAACGCCACAATGTGCCGGCGCGGCATCGTCGTCGCGCCGGCTTTCACCCAATCATGAAGACATTCGTATCCGCAGCCGCAGTCGCCGCCCTTTGCATGATCGCAGGTCCGGGATATGCGCAGACCGCGCCCTCCCGCGAAGAGGCGCGCGCGATCGAGATGGGCAAGGAGATCTACAAGGTCAAAGCCAACTGCCAGTTCTGCCACAAATGGGACGGCTCGGGCGACCAGGGCTACGGCGGCAATGCGTCGTCGCTGCGCAAGACCTTCCTCACCCCTGAGCAATTCGCCGACGTGGTCAAGTGCGGCCGGCCGACCACCGGCATGCCCTATCACGACCAGTTCGCCTATACCGACAAGCGTTGCTTCGACATGACGCGCGAGGATATCGGCAAGGATATTCCTCCGGGAGGCGAGCCTCTGCAGAAGCGCGAGATCGATGCCGTGGTCAACTATCTCTTCGCCAAGGTAATCGGACGCGGCGCGTCCACCTACGAGGACTGCGTCGACTTCTGGGGCACCGAGACGCGGCAGTGCGAGCCCATGAAGAAATGAAGCAGAAATGAAGCAGAAATGAACCATTGGGCCTGGAGCAGACGCGTGGCCATTCTTCTCGTGGCGGCAGCGTTTGCAGGCATGCTTGCGAGCACACAAGCGCATACGCAAACCGTCCCGCCCGCACAGGCAGCACCGCGCGCACAAAAGGAAGTCGATCGCGGCGAGCTTCGCGGCCTGAAGCTCGGGCTCAAGGCGCAATCGATACAGCTCGACGGCCTCGGCGATTTGGCGTGCGGAAGCAACGGCGGCGCACCGCGCCAGCGCATCGACGATTGGTCGGGCTTCGGCAAATGCCGGACGGAGGACAACGGCCTGCACGAGGTCTATGCCCGGTTCGAGGACGAGCGGGAGTACATCGGGAGAGCGATCGACGATCCCATGTATGCGCGCGGCAAGGCCGGTACGCGGCTCGCCGGGCACCCTGTGATCGTGTCGGCGCTGTTCGATCGCGACGGCGTATTGCGTGGACTGCGCTTCGTCACCGATCCGCGCGCGGCGTCGCACGAGCGCCGCATGGCGCATCTGCTGCGGCTGTCGGTGTTCAATCGCTACGATCACGAAGGATGGAGCTGTACGGATTTTCCGCCGGCCGCGGGCGAAACGCCGGTCGGCGGGATTTTCGTCAAGCTGCGCTGCGAGAAGCTCGCATCGGACCGCCACTTGACCGTGGAGGCGCGCTTTTTTCGAAAGCCCGGCCAGAGCGACGTCGACCCCAAGACCGGCGACTATCGCGCCGGCCAGTTCGAGAGCTCGACCCGCTTCGAGATATTCGATCCGAGCTACGCCAAGCGCTGAGGTGAGCCCTCAGCGCGCCTGCTTCACCCCGGCTCCAGCCCTTTCGCCCTGATCACCGCAGCGACTTCGGGCGTGCCGAGATACTTGATGAAGTCTTTGACCGCGTCGGGCGCTTGGCCGGCGACGCCGATGCCTGCCGACAACGTCGTCACGTATTGCAGCTCCGCCGGCAACGGCCCGACGATGTCGATCCCGGCATAGGGCTTGAGGGCGCTGATCTGCTGGATGGCGAGCTCCGCTTCGCCGCGCGCCACGATCGGGCCGGTGGAGCTGCCGTCCCCGAGCTTGTATTTCGGCGTCATCTCGGCGGCTATGCCGAGGCGCTCGAACAGCCTCACCGCATGAACGCCGCTGGCCGCTCCGGTCGCGGGATCGGAGAAGGTCACGGATTTCGCAGCGAGCAACGTGCGCTTCAACGCCTCCGGCGTGCTGATATCGGGGCGCACCGCGCCCGCCCGGATCGCGATCCCGACGAAGGATCGCGCGACGTTGACATGAGAGCCATCCACGATCTTGCCCAGCTTCACCAGCTGGTCGATGGCCTCGGGCGTGATGACGACGAGGTCGGCGGCCTCGCCGTCCTGCACGCGCTTGGCGACCTGCTGCGACGTTCCGAAGCCGAGCGTGACCTTGTGTCCGCTCGCCCGCTCGAATTGCGGGCCCACCTCCTCCATCAGGCTTCGCGCCGCATTCGAGCTCAGGACCTTGACCTCGGCCGCGACCACACCGTCTCCGAAAGATGGCAGGGCTGCCAACGCAGCCCCGCAGATAAATGCTGGGAGTCTCATGCTTACTTTCCCTGCCGCGGAAACGGAATGAACCCGTCGCGGTTCGGCATCTTCACCTTCGGCAGCGACTGGGCGTCGAGCGCCTCATCGGCGCCGATCGCGCCGTTGAGATGGAGGATGTAGGCCGATACCGCGTAGAGCTCGTCACCGGTCAGCGATTGCGACTGATTATACGGCATCGCGCGCCGGACGTAGTCGAACAGCGTGATGGCATAGGGCCAATAGCTGCCGACCGTCTTCACCGCCGGCTTGTCCGACGCGATCGTGCCGAAGCCGCCGACCAGCACGTCGTTGGGCCGGCCGGCGCCCTTCTCGCCGTGACAGGCCTGGCACTTCGCGGCGTAGACCGCTTCGCCCTGCGCCGCCGTTCCCTTGCCCGGCGGCAGGCCGGCGCCGTCGGGTCCGACGCTGATGTCCCAGGACGCGAGATCGCCCGGCGAGATCGGCTGTCCGAGGCGGGGCGTTTCGACGGCGAGAGCCGAGCCGGCGCGCGACCGCCGCGGCGCACAACAGCGACGGAACTAAGCCAACGCATTGCTCGCCTCCCCCTTCTCGTCGATCCTCCAGCTGGCGATGGCGTTGTAGTGATAGACGCCGCGCAAGCCGCGCTCCGCCGCGAACACCGCCCGCGTCGGCTGCACCATGCCGGTCTCGTCGGTGGCGCGGCTCTGCAGCACGGCTGGACCGCCGTTCCACTGCCAGGCGGCGCGGAAGCGGGTGAGCGCCTTCGGCAGCACCGGCTCGGACAGCGCAGCCGGCGCCCAGCTCGCCCCGCCGTCGGCCGACACCTCGACCTGCTTGACGCGGCCGTTGCCCGACCAGGCCAGGCCGGAAATCTCGTAGAAGCCCTGCCCCTTCAACGCCATGCCGGGCGAGGGCTGGGTGATGATCGACTTCACCTCCATCGGGAACACGAACTGCCAGGCTTTGCCGTCCTTGAGCAGCACCGTGTATTTCGAGGTTTCGTCCTTGGTCATGACCGGCGCATCGACCAGCTTGAGCCGGCGCAGCCACTTCACGTTCATGTTGCCTTCGAAGCCCGGCAGCAGCAGCCGGATCGGATAGCCGTTCGCGGGCCGCACCCGCTCGCCGTTCTGGTAGAGGCAGATGAGCGCGTCATCCATGCACTTCGCGAGCGGCACGCTGCGGCTCATGGCGGCGGAGTCGGCGCCCTCGGCCACCACCCATTTGGCCGCCGGCTCGACGCCCGCTTCGTCCAGCAGGGTCGCGAGCCGCACGCCGGTCCATTCCGCGCAGGAGACGAGGCCGTGGATCGCCTGGGCGTTGAGCGGCTGCGCCTGCGGCGCGTTGAGCGCGCCGGAATTGCCGGCGCATTCGATGAATGCGATGCGCGATTCCATCGGATAACGCGACAATGCCTCCATGGTGAACACGAGCGGCCGCTTCACCAGCCCGTGGATCAAGCAGCCGATGCTGGGCGGGATCGATCTCCGGAGTGCCGGAATGGCTGCGATCGAAGTGCAGCCCGTTCGGCGTGATCATGCCATTGAGCAGATGCAGCGGCGTGCGCGCCGTACCGATGCCGACCGTCGCCGGATTGGGCGGCGCGGGAACCGTGCGCACCACCTTGCTCTCGAACCGCGACGGCTGGCCATAGGCGGAGAGCGCGGCGCCCGGCTCCTTCGTCCAGCGCGGCACCGCGAGCGGCTCCGCCAGCGCCGACGTGGCACCGGTCCCGGCGGCAGCCGCACCGGTGAGGACCGCGCGCTCGAGAAAAATGCGCCGGTTCAGGATGCCGTTGCCGGCCGCATGCTCCGATGGTGGGTCCACCTTGTCTCTGTCCTTGCGCATTTTTCTCCTCCTTTTTTCATGTTGTTGGGGTTTTCGGCGGTTACTCCGCCCGTTTGCCGTTGGGCATGATTGCGGCCTCGAATTTCGCGCCTTCGGTCTGGGCGTCGGTGAGGACGGCGTTGGTCAGGTTGCGCGCCCTCGAGATTGGCGCCGCGCAGATCGGCGCCGTTGAGCTTGGCACCGAAAAGATCGACCCCGCCGAGATTGGCGCCCCGCAGATCAGCACCCGTGAGGTCGGCCTCGACCATGTCGCCCATGCTGAAATCGACGCCGCGCAGATCCATCCCGCGCAGGTGCTGGCTGTCGAGTTGGGCGTGCCGCATGTCCGCGCCGGTGAGCTTGGCGCCGGCAAGCCGGGCGCCGCGCAGATCGGCACGCATGAGCTTGGCGCCCTCGAGATTGGCCTGGTTGAGGCGGGCGCGGCCGAGCCGCGCACCCTGCAGATTGGCCTGCGCGAGGTTGGCGCTGGAGAGATCGGCCTCGTAGAGCAGCGCGTCGGTCAGATCGGCGCCGGAAAAATCCGCCCATTTGGCGTCGACCAGGTTGAGATTGGCGTCCTTGAGCTTGGCGCTTCGAGAAATCGGCCCGCACCAGCGCGGCGCGGAACAGGCTTGCGCCCGTGAGGTCGGCACCGCCGAGCTTGGCGCGATCGAGCTTGGAACGCTTGAGGTCGCGTTCCTTGAGATCGCGCCCGGCGAAGTCGCACTCGACGCAATCCCTGCTGGTACCCGCGAGAAAGGCATCCGGATCGGCGGCGAACGCAGGGGCGGCGAACAGCGGAAGCGGCCAACAACATGGCCGCGACGCTCAGGCACCATCGCATCGCAACGCAGCGAATGGGCATCTTCCCACCTTGGTCTGCGTGCACAGCATAGTCCTGTTGCGCGACCACATTCCACACCATTGCCGCGGCCAAAGCCCTCGACGGCCTGCGCGGATGCTCTATTGTCTCCTGCAACAGGTCCGGCATCGAACCGGCCGCCGCCTCTGGACATCAGGGAGCGACGCTCATGAAGACGATCATATCGGCTGCGTGTGGTCTATTGCTGCTCGGCGCCGGCGCCTCGGCGCAGACGCTCGACGATCTCAAGAACGACGGCAAGAACACCGACAACATTCTCACCTACGGCATGGGCTACCACCAACAGCGGTACAGCCCGCTCAAGCAGATCAACAAGAAGACCGTCAAGCGGCTGGTGCCGGTCTGGAATCTCAGCCTCGACAACAATTGGGGCGAGCAGGCGCAGCCGATCGTCTACAACGGCGTGATGTACGTCACCAACGCGCGGGCAACCGTCGCGATCGACGTCGCCACCGGCAAGCAGATCTGGAAGCAAACGCTCGACTGGCCGCCGGAGACTCCGCGCGTCGTGTGCTGCGGCGTCTCCAACAAGGGCGCGGCGATCTACAACGGCAAGATCTTCCGCACCACGCTCGACGCCCATGTGGTCGCGCTCGACGCCAAGACCGGCAAGGAGATCTGGAAGTCGCAAGGTCGCCGAGTGGAAGGACGGCTTCTCGCTCACGCTGGCGCCGCTGATCGCCAACGGCGTCCTGGTCATCGGCATTCCGGCGCCGAGTTCGGCGTGCGCGGCTTCATCGACGGCTGGGATCCGGAGACCGGCAAGCAGCTCTGGCGCCGCTACACCATCCCGGCGCGCGGCGAGAAGGGCAACGAGACCTGGCCGCAGGACAACAACGCCTGGGAGACTCGGCGGCGGCTCGGCCTGGATCACCGGCTCCTACGATCCCGAGCTCGACCTGATGTATTGGGGCACCGGCAATCCGGCGCCGTGGGCCTCGCAGTCCCGGCGCACGGGCGACAACCTCTACACCTCGTCGGTGCTGGCGATGCGGCCGAAGACCGGCGAGATCGTCTGGCACTACCAGTTCACGCCGAACGACCCCTACGACTACGACGCCTGCTGGGAGCTGATCATCGCCGACATCAACGTCGGCGGGCAGCCGCGCAAGGTGATCGATGCAGCTCAACCGCAACGGCTTCCTGTACGTGATCGACCGCACCAACGGCAAGCTGATCTCGGCCAAGCCGTTCGAGAAGGTGAACTGGGCGAGCCACGATCGACCATGAAGACCGGCCGTCCGGTCGAGACCGAGCTCGGCAAGGACTGCGCGCCGGCGAGGCAGATCGAGCATTGGCCGTCGACGCGCGGCGCCAAGAACTGGCCGCACGCCGCGTTCAATCCCGACACCGGCCTGCTCTACGCCAACACCATGCACGTCGGGATGGCTGTACAAGCACCTGGCGATCAAGCCGCACGTGGTCGGTCAGCGCTACATGTTCATCGAAAATCCTCAACGCCGGTGCAACCGCACGGCGAGCCGATCGGCCACATCGAGGCGATCGATCCGCTCACCGGGCGAGCAGAAATGGCGCATGCCGCTGCACGACTATCCAGATCTGGTCGGCGATGCTCTCGACCGGCGGCGGACTTGCTGTTCACCGGCAAGGAGACCGGCGAGTTCATCGCGCTCGACGCCGACACCGGCAAGCAGCGTGTGGCAGTTCCAGACCGGCTCCGGCATCAACGCCAGCCGATCACCTACACCCACCACGGCCAGCAATACGTCACGGTGCTGTCCGGCATCGGCGGGCTGTACTGGAACATCGCGCGCGAGCAGCTCAAGGACAAAGTGCCGCACGGCGGCTCGGTGTGGACGTTCGCGGTGATGCCGGAGTGAACCGGGAATCGTAAATCCAATCGTCGAACTTCATCATGGCCGGGGTATTCCCGGCCATGATGCGTCTTTGTCGAGCAAGCGCCATGAAGTGGTCGTTGCGCTTTCGTTGCTGCTGTCACTGTCGTGCCTTCGCGCCGAGAGCGCAGGAAAAGCCGACCTTCACGCCAGGAGCAGATCGAGGCCGGCGCGGAAATCTATGCGGTCAACTGCTCGCCCTGCCACGGCGCGCGCATGCAGGACCCCGGAAAGCGCATTCGACCTGCGGAAATTTCCGCACGACCAGCGCGAGCGCTTCGTCACGTCGGTCACGCGCGGCAAGAACCAGATGCCGCCCTGGGGCGACTTCTTCAAGTCGGACCAGCTCGAGGCGCTGTGGGCCTATGTGACGGCGGGCGAGCGGTAATCGATCTCAGAACTTCGCGCGCACGCCGGCATAGGCGGCGAGCGGCGCGCCGGGGCTCGACGCGTGCGCGGATCGGTCAGGCCGAGGAACGGAACCTCGCTGGTCTCGAAGAAAGTGCCGAACGTGTAGTAGCGATTGTTGAACACGTTCTGGATCAGCCCGAACACCTCCACCTGCTTCGTGACCTGATAGGTGGTGTGGAGATTGACGCACCCAGTAGCCCGGCAGCATCGGGTTGAGATTGTTCTCGTCGCCGCGCAGGTATTGGCCGCTCACGGCGATGAAATCGGCGCCGACCTTCCAATTGTCGAACACCGCGTATTCGACGCCCGCCTTGAAGCGATGCGCCGGGATCGAGGGAATGACGTTGCCGGGCGTGACGGTGATCAGCCCGTCCACGGCGAACGGATTGCCGGGAGACTGCAGCGTGATCGCGCTCTGGAAGGTGGCGTCGATATAGTTGTAGCTGGCATAGGCGTTCCAGCGATCGGACTTGTAGTTCGCGGAGGCCTCGATGCCCCGGCGCAGCGTGTTGCCGGCATTCTGGAAGAAGCCCCGCCCGGTGATCTGGCTCGCGACATGGATGATGTCGTCCTCCGAGGTGGTGTGGAACGCGCCCACGGTCCAGTTGAGGCGGCCCTTCTTCGGCCCGAAATCGATATCGCCGCGCAGGCCGGCCTCGTAGGTGCGCGCGACCACCTGCTTCAACGGCGGGTCGGAGACGAGGAAATTGTCGAGCAGGCAGGGCCGCACCGGATCGGCGCAGGCGAGCTCGGCCGGCGTCGGCGCGCGGTTCGCCTCGGAATAGCCGGCATAGGCGTTGACCTGCGGCGTGATCTTGTAGGTCGCGCCGATGACCGGATTGAAGCGGCTGAACTGGTGGCTGCCGTTGAGCGCCGTGCCGATCTGATCCTGCGAGCTTGATCTGCGCCACGTTGAAGCGGCCGCCGGCGGTGACCGACAGCCGCGTCGTCACGTCGAACGTGTCGGTCACGTACAGGCCGAGATAGGTGTTGTCGGTCTTGACATTGGCCGGCGCGACCGACCCGTCGGGCTGGGCGATGATGACGCCGGTGCCGTTGACGAACAGATCGGGGGCGATGGTGCCGAGCTCGCTCGAGGCCTTGAACTGCACATGGCCCCGGTCGACGCTCGCGCCGACCACGAAGTTGTTGTTGTGGCCGAACACCTGCGCCGTGCTCTGCCGCCTGCAGCGTAGCCGCCGAACCTGTTCGCCGCCGTCGCGGTGCGGTCGATCGAGCCGGGCGTCCCGCCGTTGAGAACGTGTCGGGCACCGGCGCCCGTTGAGGCCGAACAGCAGGATTGTCGTCCTCGTCGAAGCACAGAAAGCCCGGGAACACGGCCGGGTCGCACGGCACGACGTCGCTGGTGTTGCCGTCGACGTGCTTCTGCCAGAAGCCGCGGTAGTAGGCGTTGCCCTTGATCGAAAGCGTGTCGCTCACCTGGTAGCTGCCGGTCGTGTTGAGGAACGCCAGCTGGTTCTTCGTGGTCTGCGGCGTGGTGTAGACCGAGCTCCAGCGCTGGTTCAGCATCTCGATCGGGGTCGCCGCGGCGGCGCCGAAGAAGTTGGAGGCGCCGGTGAAATTGACGTGGAACTCGCTGCGGTCGCCGAGCACGCCGACGTCGGCATAGATGCGCCGCAACTCCGACGGCGAGCGGTCGCGCCAGCCGTTGTCGTTGAGCGCGTCGGCGGCAACATAGAACGACGTATTGCCCTGCTGCATGCCGACCTGCGCCATGGCGGAACGGCGCCAGAATCGAGCCGCCGAGCAGCTCGACCTCGCGGCCCTGGTAGTTGAAGCCGTTCTTCATCTCGATGGAGATCGCGCCGCCGAGCGCGTTGAGACCGAAGACCGGATTGCTCGGAAACACGTCGAGCCGCCTGATCGCGTATTCCGGGATGAAGTCCCAGTTCACGGTGTCGCCGAAGGACTCGTTGACGCGCACGCCGTTCTGGTACACCGCCAGGCCCTGCGGAACGCCGACGGTGGGCGATGCCAGAAAGCCGCGGTACTGCACGTCGGGCTGGAACGGGTTCACCGACGGTGTCATTGATGTAGACGCTCGGCACGCGCTGCAGCAGCGAGTCCGGCAAGGCTCGTCGACTTGGCGTGATCGAAATCCTCGGCCGTCAGAGTCACGGTATTCGACGGCACCTTGTTGCGGTCGATCATGCCGGCGTCGGCTGCAGCCGGTCGGCACGGGCGCAGGCGCAGTCACGGGTGCGGTCGCAGGCGCGGGTGGACCGGCGGTTCGCGTCGTCGGACGCGGCGTGCCGCGGCTGCTCGGGCGTGCACTGCGGACCGTCGATAGCGGCGACGTGCCGATGACGCGACCTCGGGCAGGGTCACCTCGGCGGTCTGGGCCAGCGCGCGGCTGGCAAAGTCAGGGTGCCGAAGGCGAGCGCCGGCAGAGCCCGGCACGCGCAGGAACGCAACTTGGACACGACCGGATACTTACGCGACGCTGCCCCACCCATGGCACGATCCCCGTGCTCTTCGCATTTCCCCGCCTGCAAGTCTGGAATATTCCTAGGCCTGCGGTCGCCGTTACGTTTTGCCAATTCTGACAGGAACATTTGGCAATGTGGCTTTGGGGACACACTGGACGTCATACTCGCGGCATCGCCGGTGCCGCTCACGTCTCCGCCGACACGAGCTGCACGGCGATGCGGATCAGGTCCGGCAGGTTCTTGGCGTTGAGCTTCTGCTTGAGCTGCGAGCAGGCATTGACGACCGTCTTGTAGCTGACGTTGAGCTCCTCGGCGATGCGGCCATAGGGCTTGCCTTCGCGCCAGCAGCGACAGCGTCTGCAATTCGCGCGGCGTGAGATCGGCGAGCGGATTTGACCGCACCCCCGTGCGCACCAGGGCGACCTGCATGGCGAGGTCGTTGCTGAGATAGGGCGTGCCCGCGCGCACCTGATCGAACGCCTTCATCAATTCGTCCGACGACGTATCCTTGAGCACATAGCCGGTGGCGCCGGCTTCGAGCGCGCGCGCGGCGATGATGGGATCGCTGTGCATGCTGAAGACGAGAATGCGGGTGCGCGGATCGTGCGAGCGCATGCGCCGGATGACGTCGAGGCCGCCGAGACCGCTGCCCTGCATGGCGAGGTCGACGATCACCACGTCGGGATGATGACGGCGATAGAGCCGATAGCCCGCCGTCGGGGTCGCGCGCTTCCAGCACGGTCTCGACGCCGGCGTCCTCCAGCATGCGCCGGCATCCCTGCAGCACGATCGGATGATCGTCGATGATCAGAACGCTGGTCATGCGCCCAATCGCTTCCTTCACGTGTGTCCCGGAAGTGGAATCACGATCCGCACGCAGGTGCCGCGACCCCTTCCGCCCTCGACCTTATAGCTGCCGCCGAGCGCTTGCACGCGTTCCTGCATGCCGCTGATGCCGAAGCCCGGCGGCGTCGTGGGATCGATCCCACGCCCGTCGTCGTTAACTCACGAGCGCAAGACTCTCGATGCATCGGCGGCTTCGCCGAGCTTTACGTCCACATGCGCCGCCTGTGCGTGCCGGATGACGTTGGTCAGGCTTTCCTGCACGCAGCGATAGACCGTGAGATCGATCGAGTTGCCGTAGCCGCGTGCGAGCGTCGGCCGCCGAAAAGCGAAAATTCGATCTCCGGATGCCGGAGCGCGCGCTCCTGCACCATTTCGCCGAAAAGGTCCCGCAACGGCACGTGCCCGAGCGCCATCGGCCGCAGGCGGTTGAGCATGCTGCGGTTGATGGCCTGCAGGTGCTCGATCACGCCCAGGATGTCGCGCACGCGCGTCATGATCTTGCCGGCCACCTCTTCCGGCAGCGCGGCCGCGGCGGTCGCGATCGAGGCCGCGTTGGCCTTGAGCCCGAACAGGCTCGGGCCGACCTCGTCATGCAGCTCGAGCGCGGTGCGCCGGCGCTCGTCGTCCTGCGCCGTGATCAGACGATGATTGAGCTTCTCGTTCTCGGCCAGGACGGTCGCGAGCGCCTCGGCCAGCGCATTGAAGCGGTCGGTTATGGCGGCGAGCTCCCGCGCCTGCGGCCGCGGCAGCCGCACACGGTAGTTGCGGTGCTCGAGGTCGGCGAGCCCGCGCGCGACGCCGGTCAGAGGATCGAGCACCCGCCCGAACAGAAAATAGAGCATGGCGATGACCGCGACGTTGACCGCCAGCGCCACGGCGCCCAGCGCGACGGTGTTGGTCCAGACCTCGGCGATCTCGTCGCGCGGCTCCGCCACGATCTCGACCGAGCCGATGCGCTGGCCATTGACCACGACCGGGATGTCGCGAGTAGCGACCGGCGGGGCAATGAGCGCCGTGAACCACGCCGGCGCGTGCTCGTCCGCGCAAAGCGTCGGCGCCGGCGACGGGCGGACGCAAGGGCAGCCGCGCGCCGGCCGCGTCCTTCACCACGATCCGCACATGGCGCACCAGCCGCAATTGCGAGGTGAGATCGGCAAGGAACTTTTCCGCCGGCACCTCCTGCCGCATCAACCCGACCGCCTCCCGCACCAGGAGCTGCGCGAGCTCCATCGAGGCCGCAATCTCGACCCGCGTGGACGTGCGGGCCTGCAAGATCGTCACCGCGCCCGCGACCAGCGCGGCGATCACGTCGATGACCACGAAGACGATGAGCAGCTGCGTCCGCACCGAGCGGCCATGCCACAGCACCTGCGCCAGCCGTTTCGGCCACGCCGGCGGCGCAAGCGATGGCGACTGGGTCTCAGACGGTGCGCGGATGAACGTCCTCCCTCAGCGGCTGCGACGCCGCAGGGGTCCTGGGATGGAACCCCGGACAATGGTAGTTGAGGCGTCATTCCGGCGCCACACGACCGGACGACAAAAGCGCTTCGCAGGGGGAACCGTCATGCTCGATCACATCGGCTTTGCCGTATCCGATTTCGCCCGCTCCAAGGCGTTCTACGAGAAGGCGCTGGCGCCGCTCGGCTACACCGTCTTCCGCGAACTGACGCCGGAGCAGACCGGCGGTGGCGCCCACGTCGGCTTCTGGGCCGACGGCAGCCCCGACTTCTGGATCGGCACCGGCATTGCCCTGCAAGGTAGGCTGCACGTGGCGTTCAGCGCCAAGGACCGCGCCACGGTCGACGCGTTCTATCGCACGGCGCTCGCGGCCGGCGCCAAGGACAACGGCGCGCCGGGGCTGCGGCCGGAATATCATCCCGACTATTACGGCGCGTTCGTGCTCGATCCCGACGGCCACAATGTCGAAGCGGTTTGCCACTCTCCGGCCTAGACTGCCGCCGACGCCAATACGACCGATACTGATCACCGTTCATTAGGCATGGCCGCGTTAACCACGTCGCCGGCGTGAACGCCGCGCGCACGGGCGTTCGACGAACCGACAGCTGCATCTGCCGTCTGCATGGAAAGGAGATCACGCCATGCGTACCGCCATTGCATCCGTCATCGTCGTCGCCGCCACGTTGCCGGCGTTTGCCCAGAGCAAGACCTACGAAATCCAACAGCCCAAAGGCACCTGGCAGGTGCCGGGAGAAATTCAACAGCCGAAAGGGACCTGGCAGGTGCCGGGACCGATCCACCAGCCGAAAGGCACCGTGCAGACGCCGGGCCCGATTCAGGAGCCGAAGGGAACCTGGCAGCAGCCGCGCGAGATCCAGGTGCCGAAGGGTACCGAGGCCGTGCGCGCGACCGTGAAGGGCTGCGAGCAGCGGCTCAGCGTGGTCGGCGACGCGCTGTTCGACTTCAACAAATCGAACCTGCGCGCCGAAGCCGAGGAGACGTTGGCCGCGGCCGCTCCCGAGATCGCCAAGCTCGGCGGCAAGCCGGCGTGGATCGAGGGCCACACCGACGCGATCGGGTCGCACGACTACAACATCAAACTGTCGGAGGCGCGCGCCGCGACCGTGCGCGAATGGATGGCCGGCCGCGGCATGGTGCCGGTGGCGACGCCGACCAAGGGTTTCGGCAAGACCAAGCCGGTCGCGCCCAACACCACCGACGATGGCCGCGACGATCCGGAAGGCCGGCAGAAGAACCGCCGCGTCGAGGTGGTGTTCGACACGTGCTCGTGATGTGGCAGATCACGTAGGGTGGGCAAAGGCGCACGCACTGGCGTGCGCCTTGCCCACGTGGGCAGCGTTACGGATTGCGCATGATCATTTACGCGTGGGCACGGCGCGTCAACGAATGACCTTTACCGAACGCCCGGTCACGGCATGCGCGCCTTTGCCCACCCTACAGTTACCAGCTTCAACTTCTTCCGTCTCTGTCCCAGCGTCCGCAGCCGCAGCGCATTGAGCCGGATGAACCCCGCCGCATCGCGCTGATCGTACGCGACCTTGCCTTCCTCGAAGGTGACGAGGTCCTGGTCGTACAGCGAATACGGCGACACGCGCCCGACCACCGCGACGTTGCCCTTGTAGAGCTTGAGCTTCACCGTTCCGGTCACGAATTCCTGCGAGCGGTCGATGGCGGCCTGCAGCATCTCGCGTTCGGGCGTGAACCAGAAGCCGTTGTAGATCAGCTCGGCATATTTCGGCATCAGCTCGTCCTTGAGATGCGCCGCGCCGCGGTCGAGCGTGATCGATTCGATGCCGCGATGCGCCGCCAGCAGGATGGTGCCGCCGGGGGTCTCGTACATGCCGCGCGACTTCATGCCGACGAAGCGGTTCTCCACCAGATCGAGCCGCCCGATGCCGTGGGCCCGGCCCAGCTTGTTGAGCTCGGTCAGCATCGTCGCGGGCGAGAGCCGCTTGCCGTCGAGCGCGACCGCGTCGCCGCGCTCGAACTCGACGCTGATGTAAGCGGGCGTGTCGGGCGCCGCTTCCGGATCGAGCGTGCGCGAATAGACGTAATCCGGCACCTCTTGCGACGGGTCCTCCAGCACTTTCCCTTCGGACGAAGCATGCAGCAGGTTGGCATCGACCGAGAACGGTGCCTCGCCGCGCTTGTCCTTCGCGATCGGGATCTGGTGCTGCTCGGCGAACGCGATCAGCGCCTCGCGCGAGCGCAGGTCCCATTCCCGCCACGGCGCGATCACGGTGACGTCGGGCTTGAGCGCGTAGTAGGTGAGCTCGAAGCGCACCTGGTCGTTGCCCTTTCCCGTCGCCCCGTGCGCAACCGCGTCGGCGCCGACCTTCTCCGCAATCTCGATCTGCTTCTTGGCGATCAGCGGCCGCGCGATCGAGGTGCCGAGCAGGTACTGGCCTTCGTAGACCGTGTTGGCGCGAAACATCGGGAAGACATAGTCGCGTACGAACTCCTCGCGCAGATCCTCGATGAAGATGTTCTGCGGCTTGATGCCGAGCAGCAGCGCCTTCGCGCGCGCAGGCTCGAGCTCCTCGCCCTGGCCGAGGTCGGCGGTGAAGGTGACGACCTCGCAGCCGTAGGTGATCTGCAGCCACTTGAGGATGATGGAGGTGTCGAGCCCACCGGAATAGGCGAGGACGACCTTCTTGACGTTGCCCTTAGGCATGAAAAAAGCAGACTCCGTACTTGGCCACACGGCCGGATTGAAAGCCGCGGGGACTATAGGGGGAAAGCGCAGGGGTGCAAGAGTAGGGCCGCAGGCGCACGCAATCCGTGCCCTGTTGGCCGGCTGAAGCAATTAGCGATGGCCGGCGGCTAGACCTTCGCCGCCGGATAGGGAAATCCCGCCGGCTTCGCCAGCGTGGCGTCGACATGCTTGCGGAGCGCGGCATCGCAAACCGCGTAGCCCCAGTTGATCAGCCGCTCCTGCAATTCGTCGTTCATGCGCTTGAGCCGCGTCGGCGTCTCCGCCAGCTCCGTCGTCTTGTCGAAGGGGCACGGCAACGAATCGGCGAGCCCATAATCCGCAATGTTGGTGCGGATGCCCCAGTAGGCGCCTTTGCGCGCGCCGGACTTGAACGAGTTCGACCACCTGCCGTTTGCGCAGCGCGCGCACCTGGTTGTCGATCAGGTTGAGCACGCGATAAGCGTGGCGCGCCGGATCGGACTTGGGTTCCTCCTCGGGCTCGAGCTGGCCGCCGGCATCGCTCACCAGGACCGTCTGATACCGCTTCCAGACCGTCTCGAGGCCGAGGTTGTCGTAGACGCCGCCGTCGGTGAGAAACACGTGCGTCGTGAACGGCCGCCGCTGCAGATCGTCGCCGGAATTCGGCGTGAAGTCGTTCTCATTGAGCCGCAGCTCGCACGGCGACAGCACCGGCGGGAACGCCGAGGACGCCGCCACCGCCTTGGCGAGCGGCACGGTCGGATTCTTCACTTCGCCGACGCGATAATCGCGCATGAACGGCTTCATGAAACGCCACAGCACGCCCGACTGGACGTTGGTGGCATTGATCACAAAGCGCGGCTCGTCCGTTATATCCTGCAGCGTCGCACCCTTGAAGAGATGCTCGTCGTACGCGGACGCGATGCGGTCGCTGACGCTGCCGGGCAACAAGACGCCGGTGATGAAGGAATCGGCGTCGATGGTCTCGCCGGCGAGGCCGCGCAGCGGCGTCACGACCTCGGGAACGAAATCGGCCTTGAGCCGCGCCGGGTCGAAGCTGAGCTTGCGCCATTTCAGCGCCAGCATGCCCGCGGTGATGGAGCCGCCCGAGACGCTCGAGATCCGCTTCACGCTTTTGAGCAGGCCGGCTTCGTAGAGCCGCCACAGCACGCCGATGTGGAACACCATGGCGCGGTAGCCGCCGCCCGAGAGGCACAGCCCCGCGCCCGCCTCCGGTGGTCCTTGCACCTCATTGGATGGGCCCGGTTGAACAGGTTCGTTCGGCATGGCGGATCACCTCCAGCTGAAACGAGTGTGCAATTCGAGAATTTCGACGATTGGATGCGCCACGCCCCGTCGGCGTACGTGCAAGCGAGGCTATAGTGCCTTGCACAGCCGATATATGACGCAGTTCACATCCGGCGAAAATGTCGCGCCGGGCCGCGCTACCGCTCCAATTTCCCTTTCATCCACCCGACGATCGTTGTCCTGATCTCGTCCTCCGGCATCCCCGGCGTGCGGCCCATGTGGTGGCCCTTGGGATAGATGCGCGCCTCCTTGGGACTGCCGTGCTCCATCAGGAGATAGATGTCCTCGACCGGCGCCTGGTCGTCGAGCTTGCCGTTGATGCCGAGGATCGGCGCCGACGGCCGGTCGAGCAATCCTAAGTCGAGGAGCGAGAGACGCGGCACGGCCGCGAGAAACTCCGCCATGGTGCTGGTGCCCATGGCCGCGCCGCGCGCTTCGAGCAGGCTGCCCGCGCCGAAGAGATAGGTCGCGCCGCCGGTCGTGAACGCCGGCACCAGCCATTTCTCCTGGAAGCCATAGTGCACGTTGCCGCCGTGGAACACCGCGCCCTTGATGCGCGTCGCATGGGTGTGGGCAAGCCGCGCCGCCCAATACGCGCCGAAGCTGCCGCCCCAGACCGCGACGCGACTGCCGTCAACGTCGGTCCGCTGTGCAAGATGATCGAGCCAGGCGGTATAGGTATGCTCGGCGGCTGGGCCGCCGTAGCGCACGGGGTTCTCGCCGGTGCCGGGCATGTCGATCGTCAGCGAGGCGAGACCGGCGCGCAGGATGAAGGCAGCGGCACGCAGGCGATCTTCCTTCCAGCCGTTGACGCCGCCCCAATGCAGCGCCACCGGCGGGTTCGCAACGCCGGGCGGCAGTTGCAGATAGCCGACGAGCGTCTGGCCCTCGAACGGCAGCTCGATGATGGTCAGCGCCGGCTCGAAGTGCTTTGCCGCCTTGCGGAACATGCGCAAGGAATGCTCGTACGACGCCTTCTTTCCCGGCGTGCTCGGGACCGGGTAGCGGCCGACGCGGCAATAGTCGAAGGCCAGCGTGTAGAGCGAAGCCAGCTCCCGGCCGGGCGCGCCCTGCTTGGCACGTTCGTCACCCTGCGCCTCGTAGGCCAACCCGATCCTGCTCCAGAGCTCCGCCCACAGGTCGCGATCGAGGCTGGTCAACGCGTTCGCCACCTGCTCGGCGTCCTCGCGACGGATGTCCTCGAACGGGTTGAGGCGGCCGGCGCGGCGCATCAGCTCCGCCTTGACCTCGTCCAGCGAGCGCCACGGCGCATTCGGTGCGCTACCGGCGCTGACTTGGCTTGGTGCGCTCACGGATGACCTCCCCGACATTGTCGACGGGGATGATCTTAGAGAAGGATCGACCAGACTGATATCGTCCAGAGTGCGGCGACGCCGGTGTCGATCCAGCCCATAGCCGATGCTTCGCATCGGCGTTCCTGGTACTAGACGGCGACAAGGCCGCCTTGCCTCCCCCTTTTCAAGGGGAGGGCGCGCACGGAGTTCGTGGCGCCGCCATCGTGCTGCTGTTCGGATGACCAACGTTCAGTTCAGGTCCTCGACCACCTCGACCGCGAGGTCCTTTGCCGATTTCATGATCTCGAGCGGCGATATCCGCACGCTCGCCGCAGCAACGTTGGAGCTTTTGACACTCGTCCCGAGAATGACGGATTCCGCCCAAAGAGCAGACGCCGCCCCTACGACGGCCGAAACAACCGCGACACCTATGAGCTTGCGCATGTGAGCCTCCATCTGGTCAGCCGCACCAGCTCTGCCGGCGGCTCCTGTGATGGAGGCCCATCTATGACGGAATGGAGCGGGCGAACGTGACGCGGGTCACATAGATGTTGATTTTGCTCGGCGCGGTCTGCGGCCGGCGTCAGAAACGGTATCAATTCACCGCGCGCGCACGCCGAGCCGAGCCAATCGCGGCAGCACCTCGGCGCAGAAATAGGGCAGCTCGTCGAGATAGTTGACGAACGACAGCCCGATGCCGCGTATCCCGGCCTGGCTGATCCCGGCGAGCTCGTCGGCCACGCGGTCGGGCGTGCCGACGAAGGGATAGCCGCCGATCGCACGGCTCGCGAAGTACTGCCGCTTCTGCGCGTATTCGTCGGCCCCCAACGTCTGCGGCGTCATGTGCTTGTTTGCCAGCATGCCGTCGATCGCGCCCCAATCCGCGTTGTCGATGATGGCGTGACGGTAATAGTCCTCGGCCTCCTGCTGGCTTGCCCGGCAGATCACCTGCCCGACCGTGAACACGTCGATGTCGCGCCCGAGGTCGCGCGCCTGGCCCTTGATCTCGGCGACCTTCTCGGCGTTGCCCGCGAGGGACATGCGCGAGCCCACGGTCGCCACGAAGAACGCGTCGCAATTCTTGAGCGCGAATGCCTGGCCGACCGGCGACGAGCCCGCGTTCATGATCATCGGCCGGCTGCCACCGAACGGTTTGGGGTTCGCCCGCACGCCCTTGAGCTTGAGGAACGCGCCGTCGAAATCGAAGCTGCCGGACGCGGACCAGGCGAGCTTGACGGCGTCGAGCCATTCCTGGGCAAAATCGTAGCGCGCGTCATGCTCGCGCTGGGTGACGCCGAACATGTCGAACTCGCCCTCGTTCCAGCCGACCACGAGATTGAGCCCGAGGCGGCCCTCGCCCACGTGGTCGGCGGTGACGAGCTCCTTGGCGGCAATCAGCGGATGGAACAGCGGCGCGTGCACGGTGCCGAACACGGTCATGCGCTCGGTCGCACCCAAGAGCGCCACCGCCCAGGTGATCGTCTCGAGCGACGCGCCATGAAAGTCGGTGTCGCCGCCGTAGCCCTTCCAGCGCGCGATCGGCAGCATGAAATCGATGCCGGCCTCGTCCGCCAGGCGGGCGAGGCGGAGGCAATCCGGCCAGCTCGCCGACCAGCGTTCCGGCACCTTGGTGGCGGAACGGCCGGACGAGCAGTTGGCGCCGAACACGCCGATCTTCAGCGCATTGGCGTTGTACATGGCGATGCGGTCGTGCATCGATGCCGAACGGGCGAGCAAGGCAATCTCCAGTAACTTTCGCTGGCGTATGTTCTTGTCGGAAAACCGGTTCCCACTTTTCCGGAACATACGCTATTCCGAGGCAACCTTCTCATCCGCAGCATAGGCCCAGCACAGCGCCGGCGGCAACACGACATCGACGTCGCTGCCGACGGGGTGGCGCACGCTGGTGCCGAGCTCGAGCGCTTCGAGCCTGGTGCCGAGCACGGCGAGCTCATAGATGGTCTGCGTGCCCTGATAGCGCCGAGCGGAGACGCGCGCGGTGAAGCGGTTGGGCTCGGCCGCACCGTTGGCGCCGAGACGAATGTTTTCCGGCCGCACCGCGAGCTTGACCGCCGCGCCGGACTTGACGTCCGCGGACATCAAGGCGGTGACACGTTGTCCGCCGGCTTCGATCGTGCCGAACTCGCCGTTGCGCTCGAGCACGCGGCCGGCGAGCAGGTTCGAGGCGCCGGTGAAACTGGCGACGAACAGGTCGGCCGGGCGATTGTAGATTTCGTCCGGCGCGGCCATCTGCAAGAGCTTGCCGTCGCGCATGACGCCGATGCGGTCGCCCAGCACCACGGCCTCGGCCTGGTCGTGGGTGACGTAGACCGCGGTCACGCCGGTCTGCTTGATGATCCGGCGCAGATCGTCGCGCAGCCGCAGCCGCAGCTGGGCGTCGAGATTGCTGAGCGGCTCGTCGAGCAGCAGGAGCTGCGGCCCATAGACCAGGCTGCGCGCGAGCGCGACGCGCTGCATCTGCCCGCCCGAGAGCGACACCACGGAGCGTGCCGCGAATTCGGACAGGCCGACCAGCTCCAGTATCTCGCCGACCCTGCGGTCGATCTCGGCGCGCGGCACGCGGCGGTGACGCAACGGATAGGCCACATTCTGCCGGACCGTCATGTGCGGCCAGACCGCGTAGGACTGAAACACCATGCCGATATCGCGCGCCCGCGGCGGCACCTGGACGCCGTCGGCCGGCGCCGACACCACTCGCGGGCCGATGCTGATGCGCCCGGCACTCGCATGCTCGAGCCCGGCGACGCAGCGCAGCGTCGTGGTCTTGCCGCAGCCGGACGGGCCGAGCAGGACCACGATCTCGCCGGCCGCGACGTGGAAGCTCACGCCGTCCACGGCCGGCCGGCCGATGCTGAACTGCTTGCGCAGGTCGCGGACGTCGAGCGCGGCGGACATCGTTACTCCGGTTTCGTAGTTTCGTAGGGCGGGTTAGGCGCACTTGCGCCGTAACCCGCCGCCTCGCCATGGCGGTGTTGGCGGATTACGCTTCGCTAATCCGCCCTACATCCTTCACTGCCGATAATTGTACGCGCGGTTCCAGTCCTCGATCCACGTCGCGCGCAGCTCCTGGTACTGCTTGAAGTTCGGCACCCAGGACTTCACCTTGGTCGGGTCGTAGCCCTTGGCCAGCAGCGGCGGCACCTTGAGCGAGGTCAGGTTGCCCTGCTCCTTGATCATGAACGCCTGCCCCTCGGCCGACAGGCACCAGTTCAGGAACAGCTTGGCGGCGTTCGGGCTCTTCGCCGTCGCCGGAACGCCGGCGGCGTAGGGATTGATCGGCATGCCCTCGGGCGCGAAGTTGATCTCGATCGGCGCGCCGTCACGCTGCTTCTGGAACACGATGTTGTAGAGCGACGGCACGATCGAGACCTCGCCGCGCACCAGCGCGTCGGCGGCGGGCGCGCCGGAGGGAAACAGCACGACCTCGGTCGCCGCCTGCTTCTTCCAGTAGTCCTCGCCCAGCACCTGGCGCTCGAACATGATGCGGGTCCAGGTGGTGCCGCCCGAAGGACCGATGGTCTGGCCGATCTGCTTGCCCTTGTATTCCGGCTTGGTCAGATCCATCCAGCTCTTCGGCGGATTCTTCACGATCGCGGAGTTGTAGGCGATCGCCCAGCCCAGCGTCGCCTGCGGCCAGAATTTCGGTGACACCAGCACGTCGGGCAGATAGTCGGCCGCGTTGGGCGGCGCGTAGTCCATGAACAGGTTCTCGATCTCCAGCATCAGGCCGCGATCGGAATGATTGACCACGTCGGCCGCGAGCTTGCCGGCGGCGGCCTCTGTCTTGATGCGGGTGATGAGCTGGCCGCCGGGCGCGCGCACCATCTCCACCTTGATCTCGGGGAAGCGCTTGTTGAAGGCCTTGATCACCTCCTGCTCCACCTCGGCGAAATTCGCCGTGTAGAACACCAGCCTGCCTTCCTTCTTCGCCGCCGCGATCAGGTCCGGCGGGCCGAAATTCTGTGCCGCAGCGGGCGTTGCGAGCGCGGCGGCGAGGCCGAGCATGGCGAGGGTTCGTTTCATGGCGTTGCTCCTCCTACTTTTTTCATCGTGGGTCAGCCGGCACGGCCGACGTCGGTATTGGCATTGCCGTTCGACAGCCAGGTAGCGAAGCAGATCAGCACCGCGAGCAGCGCCGTCTGCACCAGGCTGAACGCGGCGGCCTTTCCGGTATTGCCGCCCTCGTAGTAATCGAGCAGCAGCACCGCCATGACTGTCGTGTCGCTGGTGTAAAGGAACAGCGAGGAGCCGAGCTCGCGGATCGCCAGGATGAACAGCAGCGTCATGGCGGCAACGATGCCGGGGCGCGCCAGCGGCAGCACGATGGTGCGGATGGTGCCGAGCAGGCCCTTGCCGCAGATCCACGCGGCTTCCTCGAGCTCCTTGTGGATCTGGAGAAACGAGGTGGACAGCGCCTTCATCGTGTCCGGAATAAAGCGCGCCACGAAGGCGAGCGCGAGAATCCAGATCGTGCCGTAGAGCCCGCCCGGCAACCCGATCCAAGCCCAGAGATAGGCGACGCCGATGACGAGGCCCGGGATCGCCACCGGCAGCGTGGCGATGAGATCGATCCCGCGCCGTCCCGGGACGTTACCGCGATGCACGGTGTAGCCGATGGCGAAGGCGAGCACGCCGCCGAGCAGCGCGGTGATCAGGCCGACCTCCATGGTGTTCCAGATCGACCGCATGGTGAGCGGGTTGTCGAAAATGCTCTCGAAATGGATGAATGAATAGTGCCGCATCTCGAAGAGACTGGCGGCGTTCGGGATGAACAGGAACCGGCGGAACGCGGCGACGATGAGCGCGAGCAGCGGCAGCACCACGACCACGAAAAGATACGATGAGCGCCAGGCCGAACGTCAGCCAGCGCCACGGCCCGAGATCGAGGCTGCGCGGCCGGAATGCCTTGCCGGCCACGGTGGTGAAGCTCTTGCCCGACAGCACGCGCTGCTGCAGCACCACCAGCGCGCCGGTCACCACCATCAGGATGATCGCGACCGCGGCGGCGGTGCTGTAGAGCGGCGGGCTCCAGTTGGTGAGCTTGAAGATGTAAGTGGTGAGGACGGAGATATTGGCGGGCGATCCGAGCACGGCGGGGATGCCGTAGATGCCGAGCATCACGATGAAGGAGAGCAGCATGCCGGAAATGATCGCCGGCGCGATCAAGGGAAAGGTGACGGTGAACAACGTGCGCACCGGGCCGACGCCGGAAATCTCCGCCGCCTCCTCCAGGCTCGGGTCCATGTTGCGCAGCGCCGACGCCGTGAACATGTAGACGTACGGCGCGTAATACATGCCGAACACCAGGACCAGCCCGGTCATCGAATAAAGATCGATGCGCCAGTCGATACCGGCCCATTTGAACATGGTGTTGACGAGGCCCGACTTCGGCGAGCCCAGGATCGACCAGGCGACGCCGGCGACCAGCGGCGGCACGAACAGCGGAACCATGCTGGCGGCGGCGATGAAGCCCTTGCACGGGGTATTGGTGCGCACGACGATCCACGAGAACGCGAGCCCGATCGCCACCGCCAGCGCCGTGCCGCCGGTGCAGGCGATCAGCGAGTTCATCAGCGCGTGGTGGACGTTGGGATTGCCCAGCACAGTCACGAAGTTGGCGAGCGACAGGTCGAACACGCCGAACCCGTCCACCACCGGATTGGTGTTGGTGAGCGCGCCGATGAGCAGCATCGTCACGGGATAGAGGACAAGAAACGCCAATATGACGACCAGCGCGGCCGACCACAGCCAGCCGGCCAGGACACGTAACTGTGCGGCGCGCTCGACCTTCGCAGCCGGCGCGGCAAATGCGGCGGTCTCGGCCGTCACGCCCTGCCCTTCGGTTTCCTCGGCGGCCGCTTCCAGGCGGACGCGTATTTCTTATTGCCGCAGGGGTAGCACAGAAAACGGCTTGTAGGGTGGGCAAAGGCGCGCGCGAGACAAGTTTACGCAGCCTCCGCAAACCAACTGCGCGCGCCGTGCCCACGCGGACTAGTGTCCCGTTTCCGACGTTCGTATCATCTCGCAGCATGCACTTTTACGAACGTCGGAAACAAAGGGACACTGCAACTCTATGATTCGTGGCTTTGCATCTGACGTTCCTATGACGGACTCGCGGCAGATACTGATAGGAACGTCAGATGCGCCACACTAGACAGCAAAACAAACGGAACCCTAGGTTCCCCGTATCCGCTCGATCGCCTTCTCCACCGCCTCGTCCGTGATCCGCGTGCGCGGCCAGCGGTAGAGCGAGCCGTGGACCAGCCAGATCACCAGGAAGGTGAACACGCCGGCGAACACCACGTCGGTGAAGAAATGCGCACCGGCCGCCATGCGCAACGCGCTGACGCCGGCGCCGAAGGCGAGCGCTGCACCATAGGCGACCACGCGCCACGGCACCGGCGCGACCGAGGCCGGCGCGAGCGTCCAGAATGCGCCCGACGCATCGCCGCCGACGAAGGAGCAGTTCTTCGGACAGTCGCCGCGCGGATCCCACCAGGGCCGGAAGTGCTCGTCGCCCCTGAACTGGGTGACGTCGATGGGGCGCGGACGGTGCCAGTTCTCCTTGAAGATGAGATTGGTCACGAGCCCGGGCCCGAGCGCCAGCGTGAGCACCATCAGGATCATGGCGCGGCCGGGAACGAGCATCGGCGCGCGCGGGCGAACGAGCTTCAGGACGGGAGCAACGAACGCCGGCAGCGCCACGAGCGTGATCAGCCAGATCGCCGCGTCGCGCACGAAGCCAAAGCCGGGATCGAAGGCGCGCCAGAATCCGCCGCGCTCATGATCATAGAACGGCGCGGCGAGCGCGACGTCGAGCTCGGGCCACCATCCGAAGATGAAGCCGACCACCGCAGCGACGGCGAGCGCGATCACGAGGCCGGTTCGGTTCATATCAGCGCGGGGATGCGGCTATTGCGGGCGCGGGGCCTGGTCGCGGCAGCTCTGGCTTTCGCCTCGCATCGGCGACCACCAGTCACCGCATTTGTCGCAACCCGCGAGCATGGCGCCGAGCACCACCAGCAAGGCAATGCGGCAGGTTCTTGTGCGCCAGTCGGACTCTGAGGTGGCTCGCATGGGGAACTCGTTGAGGCTGCCTACCCTATAGTCACCCTATAGCAAAAATCCTAGCGGATTTGCGGCGGCGGCGAGGCGGTATTCGGCGGCAGCGCCGGCTCGCCGCGGCGGAAGACCGGCTTCCAGAAGCCCGCGCTCCAGCCCGCGATCGCCCAATAGGCGAGCCCGCCGGCAAGCCCGGCCGCGATCACCGCCAGCGGCCGGTTGAGCGGGACCCGGCTGTCGTCGATGTAGCCGAACAGGCTCCAGCCGAGCCATGCGGATACCGCACCATTGGCGGCGTGGAACATCCAGGAGCGGATGGCAAACCCCTCCGAGAGCAGGATGCCGATGGCGCAGGGCAGCCACATCACGCTGAGCAGCATCACCAGCAGAACCGGCGCCGCGAACACGAAGCCGAAGACCGCGACGACTTGCGCGTCGGGATCGGACGTCACCGCGACCGGAGCGAGATTCCACGAGCCGATGACGATCACCAGCGTCGCCACCACAACGGCCACGAAATAGCCGAGCGGGATCAGGACAAACCGCAGGAGGAGACGGCCGACGCTGTCCATGCGCTTTCCCCTTCAGGCCGTGGTCGCCGCGCGCGCGAGCTTGCGGCCGGCCAGCAGCCAATAGACGACGCCGGCGAAGAGCCCAGCGCCGGCCATGCACAGGAACTCCGCCACCGGATGGACCTGGACGGCCAATCCGAGGCCCCATACGACAAGTCCTTTCAAGATGTAGTAGGCCCCCGAATTGATCGCCGCGCCCGCATACGCAAACGCCCACAGGGAGCGAATTTGCCGCCGATGCGCGAAGATGACGGCTAGCACCGCCGGAACGAACGCAAGCGCGGAAACCGGTATTGCAACCACCCAGATCATCGTTCCAGCACCATGCATGCCGATGTCGAAGGGGGCGCTCCAGTCCAGCCTGATGTCGCCGTGAAACTCCGCCCACTTGAAGGCCGCCGCCAGGTTCCCGATCAGGATCGTCAACGCGAGGGCGGGAATGCGCGCAAGCCAGATCAAAGCGCGCCTCAATCCGTCATCGCCATGGCGCGAAGCGCGAGTCGTTCACGAGCGGACAATTTCTCGGTGGCGCTCTTGAGCTGCCCGCAGGCGGCGAGGATGTCGCGCCCGCGCGGCGTGCGCACCGGCGAGGCATAGCCGGCGTTGAACACGATCTCGGAGAACTTTTCGATCTGCTCCCAGTCCGAGCATTCGTACCTGGTGCCGGGCCAGGGATTGAACGGGATCAGATTGATCTTGGCCGGTATCCCCTTGAGCAGCTTGACCAGCGCCTTGGCGTCGGCGAGCGAATCGTTCACGCCCTTGAGCATGACGTATTCGAAGGTGATGCGTCGCGCATTGGAGGCGCCGGGATAGGAGCGGCAGGCTTCGAGCAATTCCTCGATCGGATATTTGCGGTTGAGCGGGACGAGCTCGTTGCGCAGCTCATCGCGCACGGCATGCAACGACACCGCCAGCATGCAGCCGATCTCGGCGCCGGCGCGCGCGATGTTCGGCACCACGCCCGAGGTCGAGAGCGTGATGCGGCGCTTGGAGATGGCGATGCCGTCGCCGTCGGCCACGACCAGGAGCGCGTCGCGCACCGCCTCGAAATTGTAGAGTGGCTCGCCCATGCCCATCATCACGATGTTGGAGACGAAGCGCTCGCCGCCCGTCGGCAGACCTTCGCCCTTCGCCCGCTCGGCACCGACAAAGTCGCCGAGCCGGTCGCGCGCGACCATGATCTGGCCGACGATCTCGCCCGGCGTGAGATTGCGCACCAGGCGTTGCGTGCCGGTGTGGCAGAACGAGCAGGTGAGCGTGCAGCCGACCTGGCTCGAGACGCAGAGCGTGCCGCGGTCGGACTCCGGAATGTAGACGCATTCGACCTCGTGCGGATTTTCCCCGGCATGTTCCCCGGGCAGGCGCAGCAGCCATTTGCGGGTGCCGTCGACCGACACCTGCTCCGCCACCACCTCCGGCCGTGCCAGGGTGAAATGTGCGTCGAGCGTGGCGTGGAGGTCCTTCGACACGCTGGTCATCTGGTCGAAACGCGTTGCGCCACGGACGTAGAGCCAGTGCCAGAGCTGCTGCACGCGCATCTTGCGCTGCGCCGCCGGCACCCCGATGGTTCCGAGCGCCTCCGCCAGCGCGGCGCGCGACATCCCCACCAGCGAGGGCTTCGCCGGCGGCACATAGCGCTCGAGCGGCGCCTTCTCGACGAATCCCGCAGGGGGCGACGTCGGCGCAATATCGGCGGTCTGGAGCGGGTCCATCATTGATTCAAACGGGGTCAGGGGCTCGCGGCGTTCTAGCACAGATGGGGTGGCGAGGCCGATAGCGGTAGGTTGGGTCGAGTTCTTCACGAGACCCAACGTCAACACGGCTCGCAATTGTTGGGTCTCGTAAGAACTCGACCCAACCTACGTGACCCGCTCGATCAACGCCATCGCTGCCGCCGGCGCGCGCACCTTGGCGCCCGATATCATGTAAATGAAGACGTCGCGCTTGGCCTTCGCCGGCGCCTGACCCGCGATCGTCGGCAGGTCATCCGGCGTGCCGCCGTCCGCCCAGGCGCGCGCGCGCTTGGCCCAGAGGTCGAGCGCCTTTGGCGCGTAGCCGGTCTTTTCCTTCTCGGACGTGCGCTGCAGCCGGGCATAGACGAAATCGCTGGTGACGTCGGCGATCAGCGGGTGCTTGTCGGACTCGACCAGCACCGGCGCGACCGAGAACTTGCGCAGCAGCTCGATGAACGATGGCGTCAGGAAGCTTTCCTGTCGCACCTCGACCACATGACGGATCGTCCGGCCGTCGAGCTGCGGCGGCAGCAGCGCGAGAAACCGCTCGAAATCCTCGGCGTCGAACTTCTTGGTCGGGGCCATCTGCCACAGGATCGGTCCGAGCTTCGACTTCAGCTCGAGCACGCCGCTCCCGAAAAAGCGCTCGATCGACTGGCCGGCTTCGGCGAGGACACGGCGGTTGGTGGCGAACTGCGGGCCCTTGAGCGAGAAAATGAAATCATCGGGCGTCTCCTGCGCCCATTTGCGGAAGCTGTCCGGCTTCTGCGTGCGATAGAAGGTGCCGTTGATCTCGATCGAGGTCAGCTTGCGGCTGGCGTGCTCGAGCTCGCGCGCCTGCGGCAGTCCCTTGGGATAGAACTCGCCGCGCCACGGCGCGAATACCCAGCCGCCGATGCCGACACGGATCATGGTTGCCGCGCTCTCTCTCCGCCCTCGTGCTGAGGCGCTGCTCCGCCCTCATGCTGAGGAGCGCGCATGCACGAGCGTTGTTCCGCAAACCGAACTCTCGTGCGCGCGTCTCGAAGCATAGGGCGGCCCGAGTCGGGCGGCCACATGCTTCGAGACGCATCGCAGCGCTATCGAACGTGTAGAAGCTGTGGTGCCCGTTTGCGCTGCGATGCTCCTCAGCATGAGGCCGATTGAAGATGTGCCGCTTCTGACGAGCGCTACTTGCACTCCTGCTCGATCTTGTCGAGCGCCTGGGCAAGCCCCTTGAGGGAATATTGATCGGTCGACGCGGTGCCGCGGCCGGAGGTGCCCTTCACCGTGAGGTCGGCGCCTTTGCGCATGGCATCGACCATGCGCGCCTCGTCCGCGACGTTCTTGATCCAGGCGCCGTCGTTCTGCGTGTACATCGCGAACTTGGCGGTGCCGATCTCGGCGGTCGCGTCGGAGCTGCTCTTGAACGGATAGCCGATGATGACGGACACTTCGTTGCGCACGTTCTCGGTCGGACGGGTGGAAACGAAGACGTAGGACGGATCCCGCTTGCGGGCGGGCGGCTCGGTCTTAGTGGTCTTCGGCTTGGCGAGCGCGAAGCAGACCTTGGCGCCGCCGGGCGACGCGGTATAGGCACCCCAGTCGCCGTACTGGCCGAGCAGGGTCGGCTGGACGTCGCCCGCCGCGGCAGTCGCCTTCGGTGCCTGGGCAAGGCCGCCCGATCCCGTTACCGAACCTAGCGCTGCGGCGATGATGAATGCGGTTGCAACTGATCGAAGCCCGATCATCGGCCCACCTCCGTGACGACAACACTCTGGTAAGCGCCGCCCCCGAGCGGCGTGAATTGCTTGCCGAATTCGGCAATGTGAAGGCGACTCGCCGAAGATGCCGCGGACATCAGGGAGATCGCCAGATTTCATGCGGTATTACTGTAATATACGCTCCGCGCCCCAGCAACGCTTCATGCTATAGCAGCGATCCACCAATCATCGAGTAGCCCGCCCCGTGAAAGCCATTCTCTGCCAGCGTTACGGCACTCCCGACGACCTCGTGCTCGCGGATGTTCCGGATCCGGTCCCCGGTCCCGGCGAGGTCGTCGCCAAGGTCGCGGCGGCCGGTTTGAATTTCTTCGACACGCTGATCATCGCCGGCAAGTACCAGACCAAGCCGCCGTTCCCGTTCTCGCCCGGCGGCGAGTTCGCGGGCACGGTCGAAAGCGTCGGCGCGGGCGTGACCGAGTTCAAACCCGGCGATCGCGTCATGGGCTACACCAACTACAACGCCGCGCGCGAGCGCACGGCGGTCCCGGTGGAGCAGATCGTCAAGGTCACCGCCGACCTCGATTTCGAGCGCGCCGCCGCGCTCACCATCATCTACGGCACCGCCTATCATGCGCTGGTGCACCGCGCCGCAGCTGCGCGCGGGCGAGACGCTGGCGGTGCTCGGCGCCTCGGGCGGAGTCGGGCTCGCCGCAGTCGAGCTCGGCAAGATCATGGGCGCGCGCGTGATCGCCTGCGCCTCGACCGACGACAAGCTCGCCTTCGCCCGCGCCCACGGCGCACACGAGACGGTGAACTACGACACCGAGGATTTGCGCGCCGCGCTCAAGCGCCTCGGCGGCGGCCACGGCATCGACGTCGTGTTCGATCCGGTCGGCGGCCGCTACAGCGAGCCGGCGGTGCGCTCCCTCGCCTGGGAGGGACGCCATCTCGTGGTCGGCTTCGCCGCCGGCGACATCCCGAAGCTGCCGCTCAATCTCGTGCTGCTCAAGGGCTGCGCGATCCTCGGGGTGTTCTGGGGGCAGTGGGTGCGGCACGACAAGGACGCCTACAAGTCCGCGATCGACCGGCTCGCCCATTGGTGCGCGGAAGGCAAGCTCTCCTGCCACGTGCAGCAGGTCTATCCGCTCGCCGAGACGCCGGCGGCGCTCAAGGCGCTGGCCGACCGCAAGGTGATGGGCAAGCTGGTGGTGCGGCCGTAGCCCTACCGCCGCCGCTTCATCTGCTCCAATGCGGCGCGCGCGGCATCGCGATGTTCCGGCCGCATGTTGCCGGCGATCATGCGCAGCGTCCCGAGCAGCACCGCGGCGTCGTCGGCGAAGCCGAGGAACGGCAGCAAATCCGGCATGAAGTCGAACGGCAGCACGAAATAGGCGAGCGCGCCCATCAGCGCAGCCCTCACCCGAAAAGGCGTGGCGGGGTCGAAGGCGCAGAAATAGGCCGCGAGCAGATCCTCGGCGAACGGCAGCCTTGCCGCCACCCGGCCGGCCTTCCGCCAGAAGCCGCGGCGGACGCGGTCCTCGTCGCGGCTGGTGCGGTCGCCGCCGACGGCTTTGGCCCCACTGCGCGGTAGTTCCGAATGGCATCGTCTGCTCCAATGCATCGGTCCTGACCGCCCGTCAAATGGTGCGCCGGCCGGAGCAATGCAAGGCTCAGCTGGGACGGCCAGCCGATCCATCGCCTCGGCGAGCTTGACGTCGCGCTCGGTCACGCCGCCGGCGTCGTGGGTCGCGAGCGTCACCTCGACCTGATTGTAGACGTTGAACCATTCCGGGTGATGGTCGAGCTTCTCGGCGATCAGCGCCGCCCTCGCCATGAAGCCGAAGGCCTCGTTGAAGTCCTTGAACTTGAATTTCCGGGTGATGGCGTCGCGACCCTCGACCTCGCTCCAGCCCGCGAGCTTGGCGAGCGCGGTCTTGCGGGCATTGCCGGTCAGTTTCTCAACCATGGTCGTTACCCTCGCAATTTGCAGGATTGTGCCACGAAACAGAGCGTAGCCGCCACTCGCAAACCCCACGCGAACGCTTACGTAATGCAATAGCCGCTTCCGTCGGAGGTTCCATGTCCTGGTCGCTCAATATCGGCACCATCGCCGGCACGGCGATCCGCGTGCACATTACCTTCCTGCTGTTCCTGGGCTGGATCTTCGTCGCGAGCTGGACCACCGGCGGACCGGAGGCGGCGTGGCAGGGCCTCATCTTCCTGCTGCTGTTGTTCGCCTGCGTGGTGGCGCACGAGTTCGGCCACATCTTCACCGCCCGCGCCTTCGGCATCGCAACGCCCGACGTGACCCTGCTGCCGATCGGCGGCGTCGCCCGGCTCGAGCGCATCCCGGAAGAGCCGTACCAGGAATTTCTGGTCGCCATTGCCGGGCCGCTGGTGAACGTGGCGATCGCCGGCGTCCTGATCGTGATCGCGGGCGCCGGCGTCAATGCCGCCGATCTCTATGCGGTCGAGAGCACGCAGACATCGATGATCGACCGGCTCGCCGCAGTGAACCTGTTTCTCGCGGTGTTCAACATGATCCCGGCCTTTCCCGATGGACGGCGGGCGCGTGCTGCGCGCGCTCCTTGCCACGCGGCTGGGCTTCGTGCGCGCCACCGAGATCGCCGCCTTCATCGGCCAGGGCGTCGCCTTCGCGCTCGGCTTCGTCGGGCTGTTCACCAATCCGATGCTGATCTTCATCGCGATCTTCGTCTACCTCGCGGCTTCGGCCGAGGCGCATGTCGTCGCCATCCGCGCGATGTCGCGCGGCGTGCCGGTGACCACCGCAATGGTGACGCAATACGCGACGCTGACGCCCGAGGCGCCTGTGGACGAAGCCGTGCAGGCGCGTGCTGCGGACCAGCCAGAGCGAGTTTCCCGTGGTCGATGCCGCGGGCAAGCCGGTCGGCCTGCTCGGCCGCAGCGATCTCATCCGCGCGCTCAAGGAGCGCGGCCCCGATGCCCGTGTCGCCGATGCGATGACGACGACGATCCCGACCATCGGCTATCGCAGCTGCCTCGAGGATGCGTTCCGCCTGTTGCAGGAAAAATCCGCGCCCGCGGTCGCGGTGGTCGACGGCGCCGGACGCCTGGTCGGCCTCGTGACCTCCGAGACCGTCGGCGAAATGATGATGCTGCACCAGGCCTTGCCCAAGGGCGCGCGGCCCGGGCCGTGGACGCGCCCGACGCAGGTGTAACCGCTATCCACCGTCACGAAGCTGTCGCGCGCCGTCCGCGTCCTGTGAAAATCCGCGATCATGCTCGCCGCTCATTCTGGAGCTGGAGGAATTCCATGATCCTGCGCAATCCCATGTCGCGTCGGCGGTTTCTCGCCACGACGGCGGCCTCGGCCGCGATCACCGCGGCCGGCGGCATCGCCAGGCCGTATCTCAGCCGCGCCGCCGACCGCCCGCTCATCACCCACGGCGTCCAGTCCGGCGACGTATCCATGGATTCCGGCCGTCATCTGGGCGCGCGCCGACCGTCCCGCCCGCATGCTGGCGGAGATCGCGACGTCGGACAGCTTCAAGACCATCCACCGCGCCGTCTTCGTCGATGCGCTGCCCGAGAGCGATTTCACGGTCAATGCGCTGATCGACGGCCTGCCGGCGGGCCAGGACATCTTCTATCGCGTCCGCTTCCAGGATCTGTCCTCGCCCACGATCGTCGGCGAGGCCGCGACCGGCCGTTTCCGCACCGCGCCGAGCGACCGGCGCTCGATCTCGTTCGTGTGGTCGGGCGACACCGCCGGCCAGGGCTGGGGCATCGACGAAGCCCGCGGCGGCATGCGCACCTACGCCACCATGCTGCGCAACCGGCCGGACTTCTTCATCCACAACGGCGACACCATCTATGCCGACGGCCCGATCCGCGCCGAGCAGAAGATGCCGAACGGGGAGATCTGGAAGAACGTCGTGAGCGAGGACAAGGCCAAGGCGGCGGAAACCCTCGCCGAGTTCCGCGGCAACTACAAATACAATCTCCTCGACAAGAACGTGCTGGCCTTCAACGCCGAGGTCCCGATCTTCGCGCAGTGGGACGACCACGAGGTGACCAACAACTGGTGGCCGGGCGAGCCGCTGACCAGGGCCGCGCATGCGCGGCTGAAATACGTCGAGAAGAACGCGTTGATCCTGGCGGCACGCGCGAGCCGGGCGTTCCACGAATACATGCCGCTGCGGCGCACGCAGGCCGAGGCCGGCCGCATCTATCGCAAGATCTCCTATGGCCCGCTGCTCGACGTGTTCATGATCGACATGCGCAGCTACCGCGGTCCCAACGGCGAAGGCTTGGAGGAAAGCTACGGGCCGGCCGCCCACTTCCTCGGCCCCGCGCAGGTGGCGTGGCTCAAGCGCGAATTGATGAGCTCACAGGCGACCTGGAAGGTGATCGCCGCCGACATGCCGATCGGCCTGATCGTGACCTACGATGCCGACCGCAAATGGGGCGTCGAGGCGATGGCGCAGGGTGATGGCCCCGCGCGCGGGCGCGAGCTCGAGATTGCCGATCTTCTCTCGTTCATCAAACGCGCCGGCATCCGCAACACGCTCTGGCTCACCGCCGACGTGCACTACACCGCCGCGCATTACTACGATCCGAACAAGGCGGTGTTCCAGGACTTCGAGCCGTTCTGGGAATTCGTCTCGGGGCCGCTGCACGCCGGCAGCTTCCCGCAGAACACGCTCGACAACACCTTCGGACCGCAACTGATGTACGTGAAGGCGCCGAGCGCGCCCAACCAGCCGCCGAGCGAAGGCCTGCAATTCTTCGGTCACGTCGCGATCGACGGCGCGACGCAGGTGATGACCGTGACGCTGAAGGACGTCGAGGACCGCGCGCTGTGGTCGACCAAGCTCGAGCCGAAGCTGGGGTAGCGTAGGATGGGTGCGAGCGCGCGAACACGGCACGTATGTTGAACGCGATGCACTGCGCGCGCGATACCCATCGGCGGTGTTGCCCCAGCTGCGAGACTGCATGGGTATCTGCCGCGCTTAACGCGCGCTCCACCCATGACGGCTACAAGTCGCGTCTTGATACGCGCTCTTGCGCAGGGGCGCCAATCCGTCGGGACCCATGGCGCGGCTTTCCGGGGCGTGCTCGCGCATCTTGGTCGAGTAGTACGACGCGTTCTGCTCGCCGCGCAGCGCCTCGCGCGTGAACTGGATGAGGTGGTGCGCGATGAAGCCCATGCCGAGCACGGCGTCGATCTGCCCGCGGCGCATCGCGTGGCGCGCCGCCCGCCAGAACGGCTTGCGGTAGTCGGAGAGAATTCCGATGTGGAGTATGACGCGGAACGCCAGCACCAGCCCGGCTGACAGGTTTGCCCAGTTGAGCTTGCCGCGCGCGGGCGGGATCATCCGGTTCACGTAGGTCGAATCGACCTGGTGATGGAAGCGCGAGAACAGCCGCTCGGGATCGTTGGCATAGGCAATGCAGCGGCGCCACATCGCCACCACCTCGTCGTATGGCCGCATGAAGCGCACATTGCTCTCCAGTGCCGGGTCGTCCGCGAGCCGGCCAGCCTTCTTGAGCCGATCCCATAGCGGCGTCTTCGGCAGTGCCTGCAGCAAATTAATGGTCAGCATCGGGATGTGCGAGACCTCGATGAAGTCCTTGAGCCTCGCCTCGGTGTCGTCGGAATCGGTGTCGAGCCCGAGGATGATGCCGGAGGTGACCTCGAGCCCATAGTCGTTGAGCGTCTTGATCGACGCCATCATCGGCACGGCGTTGTTCTGGTCCTTGCGCATGGCGTGGAGCGCGTCGGCCTCCGGCGTCTCGATGCCGACGAACAGGCCGAGGAACGACGACTCCCGCATCAGCTTGAGGATTTCCGGCTGCTTGGCGATGTTGAGCGTCGCCTCGCAGGCGAACTGCATGGGATAGCCGTGCTGCTTCTGCCATTCGACCAGATGCGGCAGCATGTCCTTGGTGGCCTTGCGGTTGCCGATGAAATTGTCATCGACGAAATAAACCACCGGCGGATGCCCCTTCTGCTTGCGCATGGCATCGAGCTCGGCCGTGACCTGCGCCGGCGTCTTGAGCCGCGGCTGCCGGCCATAGAGGTTCGGGATGTCGCAGAACTCGCAGAGATAGGGACAGCCGCTGGAGAACTGCAGGGTCAGCATCAGGTAGTTCTTGAGCGGGATGAGGTCGTAAGCCGGGATCGGAAATTTCTCGAGCGGCAGCCGCTCCTTGGTCTCGAACCGCAGTTGCGCCGGCGGCCGGGCAACGCTTTCATCGAGGCAGGCGATGATCCGGTCGGTCGCGTCGCCCATCTCCCCGATATGGAGATAGTCGATGTCCGGATACATTTCCGGCGACGCGGAGGGTGAAGGCCCCCCCAGCATGACCACCTTGCCGGCGGCATGGGCGCGCGCCGCGATGTCGTGGATCTGCGGCGCCTGCACGTGCATGCCGCTGACCACGATGACGTCGGCCCACTCGAATTCAGCCGGCGTGGCCGTGCGGATGTTCTCGTCGATGAAGCGGACCGGCCACTCTTCCGGCATGTAGGCTGCAATCAGCAGCAGCCCCTGCGGCGGCATGAACGCGCGCACGCCCTTCATCAGCCGGTAGGCGTGGTTGAACGTGCCGAACGCCGGCGTGTAATGCGGAAAGACGCACAAGACCCGGCGCTTGGACTTGACGGGAACCGAGCAGCGCACGCGACCTCCGATCTCTCTGCCCCATGGTCGCCCCCCCGGGCCCGGGACGCAAGAGGTAATTGATTTCAGGGCTCTCGGGTTTCAACGCGAATCACGCCGTTCCTGGCCCTCCCCAGGAGAGGCTGCCCGGGCTGCGCGGCGATTGCATGACGGAACCGGCATATCTAAGCTTCCGGCTTCGCGAGCGCAGATGGACGGCACGCTTATCCACATCGCCTTCGACGCCATCGCCTGGCTGGCCGCCGGGCTGTCGCTCTTTTGGCTCACGAAATCCGCCCATGTCCGTTTCCCCGAGGCGCCGACCGGCGATCTCGGCTATGTCGCGGCGCTGGTTTTCGGGGCCGGCGTCGGCGCCGTCCTGTTCGGGTCGGCCAATCTGTGGCTCTCGCATCTTCCCGGCATCGCCCGTTCGATCGAAGGCGCGATCTTCGGTGGGATCGTCGCGGTCGAGCTCTACAAGCGCATGGCCGGCATCAAGCTGCGCACCGGCGCGCGCTTTGCGCTGCCGCTCGCGGTCGGCGTCGCGGTCGGCCGCGTCGGCTGCTTCTTCTCCGGACTCGATGACTTCACCCACGGCACGCGAGACGTCGCTGCCCTGGGGCCACGACTTCGGCGACGGGATCGCGCGCCATCCGGTGCAGCTCTACGAGAGCGCCACCATGGCGGCGTTCGCGGCGTTCTACGTGTGGCGTGCGCTCCGCAATGATCGCTTCGTGATCGACAACGGCTTCTATCTCGCCGTCGGCTACTATGGCGCGCAGCGCTTCGTCTGGGAATTCCTCAAGCCCTACGGCACCCTGGTCGGCCCGTTCACGCTGTTTCACCTCCTGTCCGCCGCCCTCGTCGCCTATGCCGTGGTCATGATCGTGACCGCGCCCATCCCGAAACCAGCGCAAGAAAACCAGCAAAATGACCGCGCTTTTGCGTAGAACGCGGCCCTATGTGTTCTGGGGCCAGACCACGTCGCTGTGCGAGACCTGCCTCGCGCTGGTGCCGGCGAAGATCGCGATCAAGGGCCACGAAGTCTGGTACGAGAAGCGCTGCGACCGCCACGGCACGCACTCCACCTTGATCTCGACCGACGCGGCCTATTGGCGGCTGTGCAAGGACTACATCAAGCCGGGCGACCGGCCGCTTGCGCTGCAGAGCCACACCGAGTTCGGCTGTCCCTACGATTGCGGCCTGTGCCCCGACCACGAGCAGCATTCGTGCCTGGCGCTGATCGAGATCAACGAGCACTGCAATCTCACCTGCCCGGTCTGCTTCGCGGATTCGTCGCCGGCGCGCGAGCAAGCACCTGCCGCTGCCGGTGATCGAGCGCATGGTCGATGCGCTGGTCGCGAGCGAAGGCGAGCCCGACCTGGTGCAGCTCTCCGGCGGCGAGCCGACGCTGCATCCCGACTTCTTCGCCGTGCTCGACGCGGTGCGCGCGCGCCCGGTCCGCCACGTGATGGTCAACACCAACGGCCTGCGCATCGCGCAGGAGCCGGACTTCGCCGCCCGCCTCGCCGAGCAGAAGCGCGGGCTCGAAATCTACCTGCAGTTCGATTCGCTCAAGCGCGACGCCCTGATGGACCTGCGCGGCGCCGACCTGCGGCGCGTGCGGCAGGAGGCGCTGGAGAACCTCGAGCGCCACAACGTCTCGACCACGCTTGGTGGTCACGGTCAAGCGCGGCGTCAACGACGACGAGATCGGCGAGATCGTGCGCCACGCGCTGCAATGGCGCTGCGTGCGCGGCATCACCTTCCAACCCGTGCAGGACGTCGGCCGCAACCAGAACTTCGACAAGAGCCGGCGCGTCGTGCTCTCCGACATAAGGCGGCGGATCGTCGAGGATTCCGGCGTGTTCGGCGAAGACGACATGGTGCCGCTGCCGTGCAATCCGGAAACGATCTCGATCGGCTACGGGCTGCGCAACGGCACGAGCGTGCTGCCGGTGACCTCGCTCATTCCGCGCGAGGAGTTCGTCGCCATCGCGCCCAACGCCATCACGTTCGAGAAGCATCCGGTGCTGCGGGAGAAGTTCGTCGAGCTGTTCTCGCTCTCGTCCGGCGCCAACAACGCCCCGGAGCGGCTGGCGGAGTTCCTGTGCTGCCTGCCGAAATTCGCGGCGCCGGCGGGGCTGACGCTACGAGAACGTGTTCCGCGTCGCCGTCGTGCAGTTCATGGACCGCTTCAATTTCTGCGTCGGCGGGGTCAAGCGCTCCTGCATCCACTTCGTCACGCCGAACGGGCAGATCATTCCGTTCGACACCTACAACCTGTTCTACCGCGACGGGCGCATCGACGGCATCCGGGCCGCGCTGCGGGCGAAAGCAGCCGGCGTGAACGTGCGCGAGCATCCATGACGGAGCAGCAACAGCAAGATCCATCAGGGCAACCGGACAACTCACGGCGTGAGCGGGCGTGACGCAGAGCCTTGAGCCTGATCATGCTGTTCGGTGGGATCGCTTTGCTGTTTCCTGGTCTGTGCTGCGATTTTCGGGTCGTACGTGATCGTCTAAGGCGTCGATCCGCGCGGCGCCAAGGAACCCGGCATGATCGTGCTGTGGATCGGGCTGCATCGCGATCTCGCTCGCGAGGCGCCTGGCTCATAGTGCAAAGCGTCGCGACTTGGATGTCGAATGAACGGTAGCTCGCCCGATTGAAAGGAACGCCGCATGCGCCGCCACATCGTTCTGACCATCCTGATGGTCGTTGTCGGCGTCATTCTGCTGCTGCCCGGCGTTTGCGCCCTGGTTTTCATGGTCGCGGGCGGCTTTTCCGACGTCGAATCCTTGCTCGTCATGTTGTGGATCGTGAGCCTGCTCATCTCCGCCGGTGGCGTTTGGCTGATCGTCAAGGCGTTTCGCTGACATTAACCGTTGCAGTTTGGGGCTTCCTGCATATATTGCGCCGCAACACAGCCCTGGCGCCGCCGGGCCCAGCGGATTTCCCATATGTCGCTACGCAACGTCGCCATCATCGCCCATGTCGATCATGGCAAGACCACCCTGCTCGACCGGCTACTGCAGCAATCCGGCGCCTTCCGCGAGAATCAGCGGGTGGCGGAGCGCGCGATGGATTCCAACGATCTCGAGCGCGAGCGCGGCATCACCATCCTGGCCAAGGTGACCTCGATCCATTGGCAGGACACCCGCATCAACATCGTCGACACCCCCGGCCATGCCGATTTCGGCGGCGAGGTCGAACGAATTCTCAACATGGTTGACGGCGCGCTGGTGCTGGTCGACGCCGCCGAGGGACCGCTGCCGCAGACCAAGTTCGTGGTGTCGAAGGCGCTCAAGGTCGGCCTCAAGCCGATCGTCGTGATCAACAAGGTCGATCGCTCCGATGCGCGCCCGGCGCAGGTCGTGAACGAGGTCTTCGACCTCTTCGCCGCGCTCGACGCCAGCGAGGAGCAGCTCGATTTCCCGATTCTCTACGGCTCGGCCAAGGAAGGCTGGATGGCGACATCGCCCGAGGGCCCGAAGGACCAGGGCATGGAGCCGCTGTTCGACCTGATGACCCGGCACGTTGCGGCGCCGATCGTCGAGGACGGGCCGTTCCGCATGCTCGGCACCATCCTGGAGGCCAATCCCTATCTCGGCCGCATCGTCACCGGGCGCATCCGTTCGGGCTCGATCAAGCCGAACCAGATCGTCAAGGTGCTCGACCGCGAGGGTCACCTGATCGAGGACGGGCGCGTGACCAAGGTGCTGGCCTTCCGCGGGCTGGAGCGCACCGGCGTCGACGAAGCCTCGGCCGGCGACATCGTGGCGCTTGCCGGGCTGCCGGAGGCCACGGTCTCGCACACGATCTGCGCGCCCGAGGTGACGTTCCCCCTCCCCGCCCAGCCGATCGACCCGCCGACCCTGGCGATGACCTTCCGCATCAATGACTCGCCGCTCGCCGGCACCGAAGGCGACAAGGTGCAGAGCCGGGTGATTCGCGAGCGGCTGCTGCGCGAAGCCGAGGGCAACGTCGCGCTGCGGATCAGCGAGTCGACCGAGAAGGATTCCATGGAGGTCGCCGGCCGCGGCGAGTTGCAGCTCGGCATATTGATCGAGACCATGCGGCGCGAAGGCTTCGAGATCTCGGTGTCGCGGCCGAAGGTGCTGCTCGAGCGCGACGCCGGCGGCGAGCTCCTGGAGCCGATCGAGGAGGTCGTGATCGACGTCGACGAGGAGCACACCGGCGTGGTCGTGCAGAAGCTCTCCGAGCGCAAGGCCGAGATGACGGAGATGCGCCCGTCCGGCGGCGGACGCGTACGGCTCGTGTTCCTCGCACCGACCCGCGGCCTGATCGGCTACCAGGGCGAGCTCCTCACCGATACCCGCGGCACCGCGATCATGAACCGCCTGTTCCACTCCTATGGCCCCTACCGCGGCGACATCGTCGGCCGGCGCAACGGCGTGCTCATCTCCAACGACCAGGGCGAGGCCGTCGCCTACGCGCTGTGGAACCTGGAGGACCGCGGCCCGATGATGATCGAGCCGGGCTGGAAGGTCTATCGCGGCATGATCGTCGGCGAGCACACCCGCGGCAACGATCTCGAGATCAACGTGCTCAAGGGCAAGAAGCTCACCAACATCCGCACCCATTCCAAGGACGAGGCGGTGCGGCTGACCCCGCCGATCCAGATGACGCTGGAGAAAGCGCTCGCCTACATCACCGACGACGAACTGGTCGAGGTGACGCCGAAGGCGATAAGGCTGCGCAAGAAGCTGCTCGACCCCAACGACCGCAAGAAGGCCGAGCGGGTCAAGGAAGCCGAGCGGGTGTGATATCCTCGGCGGCGTCCAGCCAAGAGGAGCCGCCATGCAGATTGCCGCAACTCCCACCGAGGCCCAAACGATCCTCAAGGCGATGCGTGTGGTAGCCGAGGCAGGCTCCGCGCTCACCGCCGCCGATCGCGCCAGCATCGTTGCGGCGGCGCGCTACATCTTCAAGCTCACCTTGCCACCCGATCTCGCGGGCCTGACGCCGCCCAAGCCGGACGAGCTCAAGACGCTGGCGGCAAAGGGAGACCTCGCCACCGAGGCGGTACGGTTCGCGACCGTGATGGCGTTCGTCGACGGGACGCTCGACAACAGCAAGCTCGGCGCGGTGCTCACGCTGGCGGCGACGCTCGGCGTCGAGGCCGACTTCGTTCACGACATCGCGGAGATCACACAGGGCCACGTCCACGAGGCCACGGCGCACATGATCCGGGCCAACCTGGAAAGCATCACCGGCAAGACTTGGAGCGACAAGCCCTGGACGACGGACGACGACGCGATGGCGTTTTTCCTGCCCTACAAGGGAGCCAACGCCGATCCGGCGCTGGCGGCGCGCTTCCGCGCCCTCGCCCAGTTGCCGGAAGGTACTTTCGGGCATGCCTTCGCTGTATTTTACATTAGTCAAAAGTACGCATTCCCCGGCGAGGAGGCGGCCCTCAACATCAAATTCGCCGCACCGCACGACTCCTCGCACCTGCTCGCCGGCTATGACACGACGCCGCGCGGCGAGCTGCTGGTGTCTACGTTCACCGCCGCCATGCATCGCAAGGAGGCGATGTCCGGCCATGTCCTGCCGGTGCTGTTCAGCTGGCATCTCGGCATCGCACTCAACGAGGTTGCCGGCGCGGCCAAGGGCGCGCTCGATCCACAGGAATTCTGGCACGCCTGGGCGCGCGGCGAACGGATGAAGGTCGACCTGTTCGGTCCGGAATGGGACTTCTGGGCGGCGACGCGCGAGCCGATCGAGACGGTTCGCGCACGCATCGGGCTCACTCCGTAACTGATTCGTTCTCATGAAAGACGCCCGCATTGCGCGCATAGCAGCGCTCTATGCCATTGCGAGCCGACTCGATCCATTTTGCCGAGCCTGCGTGGCGCCGCTGCAACATCTCGTTAGACCGCGAACATGTCTCGGTTTTTCGCGTTGTCGCCGGTCGCCGGCGGTGTCGCAGTGTGACAAATCCACATCACGAACCGCTCACATTAACCTAGCGTTAAACATACCTCTTGAAGGCGGCGGTCGTGCTTGCTTGTATCTAGGTATGAGCACGATCCTAATCGAAGTCCGTCGCGCGAAGCCGTCCGATGCAACGGCGATCGCTTCGACTCACGACGAAGCCTGGCGCGGCGCTTACCAGGGCGTCATCCCGGGAACGGAACTCGAAAAGCTCATCAACCGCCGCGGCCCGCAATGGTGGGACAGCGCGATTCGCAAGGGCAGCCGCATCGCGGTGCTGGCCTTCGGCGATTGCGTGGCAGGTTATGCCAATTACGGTCGCAACCGCGCGCGCAGCCTGTACTACGACGGCGAGATCTACGAGCTCTATCTGCGGCCGGAATTCCAGGGGCTCGGTTTCGGGCGCAAGCTGTTCACCGCGGCGCGCCGCGACCTCGTGCAGAGCGGGCTGCAGAGCCTGGTGATCTGGGCACTGTCGGACAACGAGCCCGCGACCGGCTTCTACCGCGCACTCGGCGGCAAGGCGGTGGCCCGCTCCTCCGAGCGCTTCGGCACCCGCGTGCTGGACAAGGTCGCCTTCGCCTGGAATAGCTGACGCCTTCGCTGCGCCGTAGGTTGGGTCGAGTTCTTACGAGACCCAACAACCACGAGCACGCCTGAGCACTACGATCTGCACTCTACGATTTCATTCGTCGTCCGTCCGCCGCCGTCCAAAATCCGGTGCCGGCAGATGCGCGATTGCGCAGGCCGCACGCACGGTATTGGCGAGCAGGCACGCGATCGTCATCGGCCCGACGCCGCCGGGCACCGGGGTGATCGCGCCCGCGACCTCGGCGGCCTCGGCGAAGGCGACGTCGCCGACGATGCGCGACTTGCCGCCCGTTCGCGGTTACGCGGTTGATCCCGACGTCGATCACCGTGGCGCCGGGCTTGATCCACCCTTTGCGCACCATCTCCGGACGGCCCACGGCGGCGAACAGGATGTCGGCGCGCCGGCAGACCGCCGGCAGGTCGCGCGTGCGCGAATGCGCGATCGTCACGGTCGCGTTCTCCGCCAGCAGCAGCTGCGTCAGCGGCTTGCCCACGATGTTGGAGCGGCCGACTACCACGGCGTCGAGCCCTTCCAGCGATGGATGCACGGTCTTGGCGAGAAACACGCAGCCGACCGGTGTGCAGGGCGCGAGCGCCGGCAGCCCCGCCGACAGCCGGCCGGCATTCTCGGGATGAAAGCCGTCGACGTCCTTGCGCGGATCGATCGCGGCGATGACCTTCTGCGTATCGATCTGCGCCGGCAGCGGCAATTGCACCAGGATGCCGTGCACGGTGGGATCGGCATTGAGGCGTGCAATCAGGGTCAACAGCTCGCGCTCGCTGGTCGTTTCCGGCAAGCGGTGATCGAACGACCGCATGCCGCTGCTGGCGGTCATCTTCACCTTGCTGCCGACATAGCTCTCGCTCGCCGGATTGTGGCCCACCAGCACGACCGCGAGGCCTGGAATGATGCCGCGATCGCGGCCGAGGCGGTGCACGATGTCCGCCACCTTGCCACGCAGGTCCGCGGCGATCGCCTTGCCATCTATGAGCTTTGCGGTCATGCGACTCTCGTTACGCCTTCGCGCAGATTTTCTCCAGCGCGGCCGCGAGTGTCGTGGCCGTACCGGCGACCTTCAGCCGCTTGAGCCGTGCCGTCGTACCGGCGACCAGGCTCACGTCGCGGGCGGCAACGCCGAGCGTCTTGGCCACCAGCCTTGACCAGCGCCGCGTTCGCTTCACCGTCGCTCGGCGCCGCGCGCACCCGCACCCTGAGCACGCTGCGTCCATCCGCCAACTGCTCCACGCCTTCGACCGCGTCGCGACCGCCTCGGGGCGTGAGCCGGACGGAGAGGATGATGCCGTCCGGCGACGCGAGCCAAGGCTGGCGCATCGGCCGACCGCCCGAGCTCACGTAATCAACATCCGCAGCAGGACGGGCAGGACGACGAGCTGAATGAACCAGATGATGATGATCACGATGATCGGCGAAATGTCGATGCCGCCGAGACTGGGCAGCACGTTGCGGATCGGCCGCAGCACCGGCTCGGTGATCCGGTAGAGGAATTCGCCCACCATCGAGACGAACTGGTTGCGCGGGTTGACCACATTGAAGGCGATCAGCCAGCTCATGACGGCAGCGGCGACCAGGATGTAGATATAGAGGGTCAGAAGAAGGGATATGAAGCCGAAAAGCTCGATCATTGCTCGGTTCCGCCGCGGTCCAGAGGCGCCTGACGTGTACATTTCCGGCGCCGGGGCGGCAAGCCCAAGCTCCTCGAGGCCAAAAGCTGCCGCAATGCCCAGCTCCTACGGTGTTCGGGCGCTTCCCTTGACACTCCGCCGGGTGGCCCCATAAATGACCCGCACTCGCGAGTACCTGCAACGCTTTTCGCCTTTGTTGCACCTCGGCGGGGCCGTAGCTCAGTTGGGAGAGCGCCTCGTTCGCAATGAGGAGGTCAGGGGTTCGACCCCCCTCGGCTCCACCAGCCTTCGCCGGCATAAGCGCGGAGGCTGCCCGCCGAAGCTTTGGCAAAGGCGGGCCCGGGCCTAACCCTCACCTGCCGGCATCCCCACCGATGAATCCCCCCGTGCCGGCGTCCATCCTGCGCCACCGGCCGTTCGTGCTCTACTGGAGCGCGCGGACCTGCGCCGCCATGGGCTACCAGATGCTAGGCGTGGCGGTCGCCTGGCAGATGTATGCGCTCACGGGCAGCGCGTTCGACCTGGGCCTTGTCGGCCTGATGCAGTTCCTGCCCTCGGCCGCCTTCATGCTGGTGGCGGGCCAGATCGCCGACCGCTACGACCGTCGCCGTCTGCTGCAGCTCTGGCAGACGCTCGAGGCCCTTGCCGCCGCCGCCTTGGCCGTCGGCTCCGTCTCGGGCTGGGTAAGCAAGGAATTCATCCTGGTAGCGGTGTTCGTGTTTGGAATCGGGCGGGCGTTCGAGGCCCCGACCCAGTCAGACATTGTTGCCCAATGTGGTGCCGGCTTCCCTGTTTCCGCCCGCGGTTGCCGCTTCCTCATCCACCACCCAATTCGCGACCATTGCCGGCCCGGCCGTCGGCGGCGCGCTGTACATCCTCGGCCCGGCCGTTCCCTACACGACGTGCTGCGCGCTCTTTCTCGCCTCGGTCGTGCTGCTGGCGTTCATCGAGCTCGAGCGCGTGGTCTCGACGCGCACGCCCGTCAGCCTCGGCGCTTTCTTCGCGGGCATTTCCTTCATCCGGCACAATCCGATCGTGCTCGGCGTCATCTCGCTCGATCTGTTCGCCGTCCTGCTCGGCGGCACCACCGCGCTGCTGCCGATCTTCGCCGATGAGGTCTTTCATCTCGGCTCGGAAGGGCTCGGCCTGCTGCGGGCGTCGCCGGCCATCGGTGCGCTCGCGATTATGGCATTGCTGACGACTTTCCCGCTCACGCGACGCGTCGGCCTCATCATGTTCGTCAGCGTCGCCTGCTTCGGTCTCGCCACGATCGTATTCGCGCTGTCGAAATCGTTCATTCTGTCGATGATCGCGCTGGCGGTGTTGGGCGCGGCCGACGCGGTGAGCGTGGTGATCCGCATGACGCTGGTGCAGATCGAGACCCCCGACGAAATGCGCGGGCGGGTGAACGCGGTGAATTCCCTGTTCGCCGGCACGTCGAACCAGCTCGGCGATTTCCGCGCCGGCATCATGGCGGCGTGGCTCGGCGCAATCCCGGCGGTGTTGGTCGGCGGCGTCGGGAATTTTGGCGGTCGTGCTGATCTGGACGCGCGCCTTTCCGGCGCTGCGCCACGTGGACAGTTTCTATGCGAAGAAGCTGTAGGTTGGGTCGAGCTTGCGAGACCCAACACTTCCGCCGTGTCGTTGGGTCTCGTGAAGAACTCGACCCAACCTACGAGCTACTGCTGGCTCGCGGCCGGCTTGCCCAGCCAGTGATTGAGAAACGCCTCGAGCCAGGCGCGGCCGGCGGGATCGTAGACCGCGCGATCCGCGAAATGCGCGGGGCGCGGCTTGGCGTTCGGCAGCAACATGCGTTCGTGTCCGCGCGTCGTCCACCGGCACATCATGGCGTGGGTCACGTCGGGATGGAACTGCAGCGCGAAGGCGGCGCCGTCGTAACGGAAGGCCTGCACCGGAAACGAATCGCCCTCGGCCAGCAGGTGCGCGCCGAGCGGCAGGTCGAAGCCTTCGCGATGCCACTGATAGACCTGCTCCGGCCAAGGATCGCACACCTCGCGTCCGGTATCCGTCGGCCGGATCGGATAATAACCGACCTCGGCGTGACCGTCGGGATGCTTATAGACGCGGCTGCCGAGATGATGCGCCAGCATCTGGGCGCCGAGGCAGATGCCGAGAAACGGCTTCTTCTCCCGCAGCGGCACGCCGATCCAATCGATCTCGCGGCGGATGAAGTCATCGGTGTCGTTGGCGCTCATGGGACCGCCGAAGATGATGGCGGCGGCGTGCTCGGCCATGGTCTCCGGCAGCGGATCGCCGAGCCGCGGGCGGCGCATGTCGAGGGGATAGCCGCGCTGGCGCAGCGCGTGTCCGACCCGCCCAGGGGTGGAGGTCTCCTGGTGCATCACGATCAGGATCGGCTGGTGCATGGCGCGGTCGGTCGAGCAGGCACGTCGATTCAATGGCCTGCTGGACCTAGGATTTCAAGCGTATCCAGCGCGCAAGTGCCATGAAGCTTGCGCGGGACTTACGGATCTTCTACGGAGCGCGGCGCTTCTGGGCGAGATCCGTGGCCTTCAGCAGGATGCTGCGCGGCACAAGACGGGCGAGCACCGGCACCACCTTGTTGGCAAAGCCCGGGACTACGACCCGGCGGCCGTCCTTGAGGCCGCGATAGCCGTCCGCCGCCACCCGCTCGGCGGAACGCGTCAGCAACGGCGAGAACGTGTCGCTGCTCATGCCGGCGCGCGCCTGAAACTCGGTCGGCACCGGCCCCGGGCACAGCGCCGTCACCCGCACGCCGCGCGGCGCCAGCTCGTGATGCAGCGCCTCGCTGAAGGAGAGCACATAGGCCTTGGTGGCGTAATAGACCGCCATGCCGGGTCCGGGCAGGAAGCCCGCCACCGACGCCACGTTGAGGATGCCGCCGCGGCGACGCTCGAGGCTGTCGATGAACGCGAGCGAGAGATCGGTCAGCGCGCGCACATTGAGATCGATCATCGCGAGCTGCGCGGCGCGGTCGAGCTTGTCGGCGGCTCCGAACAGGCCGAAGCCGGCATTGTTGACGACGATATCCGGCTCGAGATCGCGCTGCGCCAGCGCCTCGGCGATATCGCGCGCCGCGTCGATGCGTGCGACGTCGGCGCGCAGCACGGTAGGCCGGGCCGCGCCCTTGGCCGCAATCGCATCGGCGAGCGCGACCAGCGCCTGCTCGCGCCGCGCAATGAGCACCAGCTCGTGACCGTGGACGGCGAATTCGTGCGCCAGCGCCGCCCCGATACCGGCCGACGCGCCGGTGATCAGCGTGACCGGGCGCTTCTCCCCGCTCACGTCCCGCCGTTCCCGCGCCGGCCCGCCACGCGCTGGCCGAGCTCGATCCGGTCGCGCGAGGAAATGCCGAGCAGGTCCGCGGCCCGCCAGATCAAGTTGGTCTCGAACTCGCCGACGCGGCCGTCGGCGTAGGCGATCTCCCACATCATCTCGACCACGCGACGGCGGCCGTCCTCGTCGAGCGAGCGGTTGATCAGGCTGGTGAAGTGATAGAGGTCGATCGCCTCCTGCTCGGCTTCGGTTGCCTCGGCCAGGAGCTCGTCGGTCGCCGCCTCGTCGAGATCGAAGCGCTGCTTGATGACGGCGTGCAGCTTGGCGCGCTCGACGTCGGAGACGCTGCCGTCGATCGCGGCCGCATGCACGAGCATCGCCGCCGCCGCGAGCCGATAATCGTTGGGCTCGAAGTGGATCGGCTGCTTGCCGCCGTCTGCGACCTCGGACAGAAATTTGCGAAAACCCTCGAACATGCTTTTGCGCCGCGCCGATTGAACGGCGCCACGTTGCACGCCGCATTTGCAAAGTCCATACCGGAGATAAGTATTCGGAGGCCGGCCATCAGTCGGCGACAGTGCGACTACCGACTATCAATGCTGGCTATTGAATCGCCTTGCCCTTGCGGAAGCTCGCCTCGAGCAGCTCGAGATTGTTCTTGATGTACGGGTTGCGCGGGTCCGTGGCCTGGGCCTGCAGGAGCGTCTCACGGGCGCGGCGATAGTCGCCGCGCAACATGTAGGAGTAGCCCCAGTTGTTGAGCAGCTCGGCCGTGGGCCCCGCGATCTTCGTAGCCTGGTCGTAGGCGCGGTCGGCCATGTCGAAGCGGCGCAGCCGGTCATAGGAGGCCGCGAGGCCGACCCAGGATTCGAGGTCGCGCGGATGCTGCTCGACGGCGCGGCGGAAGTATTGTTCGGCGAGGCCGAAATTGGCGGCGCGGAAGTGCTTCTTGCCGAGATTGAGATCGTCGTTGGGATCGTTGCCGAGCAGCCCCTTGGGGACGGCGTCGGGCTGCATCTCGCCCGGCGGCGGGCGCACGCTGCCGGTGGTGGCCGGTTCGGCCTCGGCCAGGGGCGGGATGCTCTGGGTCGTTTCCGATTTCGGCTGGAACAGGTCGCCGAACTTGCTCGACGTCTCGCAGCCGGTGAGTGAGACGAGGCATGCGACGGTCGCGACGACCACTCCGCTCGCTCTCACTCCCATCGCGCGTTCCTCGGCGACCAACCTGTCGGCAGCCCGCCGAGGCGCTAGCACGCACGCGACGCTCCGGTACGGCCAATAGGTACAAACCGGTACGACCAAGCTATGGGATGATGGTTAAGATTTTCTGCCCCACCCGCGCGCCGACGAGCCCGGTTCAGGGCGAGTGGCCGGCGCGCGCACCATAGAGTGGCGCCGAACGAGCCCGGTTCAGGGCGAGTGCCCAGCGCGCGCACCATAGAGTGGCGCCGAACGAGACCGGTCGAGGACGAGTCCCCGCCGCCCGCTCGACGGTATTTTGGCACCGGCGACCTGCCCGGGAGCTCAATAGTTCCCGGTGTAGAACCGCACGACGACCGGCAGCAGGATCACGACGAAAATGACGGGAAAGATGCAAATCATCATCGGCAGGGCCAGCTTCGCCGGCAGGCTGTAGGCCTTTTCCTCCGCACGCGAGAGTCGCTTGTGGCGCATGTCGTCGCTGTAGACGCGCAACGCGTCGGTGATGCTGGAGCCGAGCTCGGCCGACTGCTGGATCAAGGTCGCGAACGAGCGCGCCTCCTCGAGCCCCAGGCGGTCGCCGAGATGCTCGAGCGCCTCGGTCATGGTGCGGCCGGCGCGGATTTCGAGATTGGCCATGTGGATGTTGGTGCAGAGCGACGGATAGGAATCGCTGAGCTCGCGCCCGACCCGTTCGAGCGACGCCTCCATGCTCAGTCCGGAATCCGCGCACACCACCAGGAGGTCCATGAAATCCGGAAAGCCCGAGCGGTGCTCGTTGCGGCGCGCGGCGATCCGGCGGTCGAGATAGATGCTCGGGCCGACATAGCCGACCATGGCGCCCCCGATCACGGCGAGCCAGAACATCGTGCCCTTCAACGTGGCGACCATCGGCGAGAAGACAAAGACGGCAAAGGCGATGCCGATCGCGAGCGCAGTCCGCGCGACGAAGAAATAAGCGACCGCGCGGGCATCGAAGATGCCGGCCTGGACCATCCGGCGGCGCAGCACCTTCACGTCGCCCTTGTCCTTGTCGCTGACGGAATAGTGCTTGGTGGTGTAGTCGAGCAGGCGCTGAACGGCCTTCAGGCTCGAGCTGCGCAATGCGCTCTGATCGTCGCCCATGTCCTCGGCGATGCCGGCGGCGCGACGCTTGACGGCGCCGCGGGCGCGCAATGCCAGCATGACGCCCAGCGACAGCACCGTCGTTGCCAGGAACACCAGCAGCGCCAGCATCATGTTGGAGCCGTCGTCGAAAACGCCGGCCAGTATGTCCGCGGCGCCCATGCTCAGATCCTGAAATTCACCATTCGATACATGATGAAGTTGCCCAGTCCCATCCAGCAGCCGGCCAACGTGAGCACCTTCTTGGTAAGGTCCTCGTGCCAGACGCTGGAATAGAAATCGGGCGCCACGACCTGGATGATCGCGAACATGGCGATCGGCAGCGACGACAGGATCAAGGCCGATGCCCGTCCTTCCGCGGCCAGCGCGCGGATTTTGCGCCGCATCTTGAAGCGGTCGCGGATGACGCCCGACAGGTTCTCCAGGATTTCGCCGAGATTGCCGCCGGTCGATCCCTGGATGGCGACGGCGGTCACGAACAGCGGCAGATCGTCGTGGCCGATGCGGAAATAGAGATTGCGCAAGGCGGTTTCGAGATCGGAGCCGTAGGTGATCTCGTCGGCGACGATGCCGAACTCGCTGCCGATCGGGTCTTTCATTTCACGGGCAACCATCGTGATCGCGATCGGGACCGGATGACCGGCTCGCAGGCTGCGCACGATCATGTCGAGCGCGTCGGGAAACTGCGCGCCGAACGCCTTCCACCGCCGCCCGCGCAGAATGCGCAGCACGAGATAGGGCAGCAAGGTGCCGCAGAACAGGCCGGCGAGCAGCGCCTCGAGCAGATTTCCTCGGAAGAACAAGGTAAGGCCGAACGCGAGCGCGGCACCGACCGCGACGATAATGAGAACCTTGACGAGCCCGATCGTCAGCCCGGATTGCAGGACCAGCCTGTTGAGGAATTCGATGCCGATGCGGTAGTTGCCGCCGGCAGTGAGGCCGCGCTCCCGGCGCAGCTGCACCAGGACGTTCTCGCGGCTGGGCTCGTTTTTCAGGAGCTTGAGCCGGCGATTGACGTTGTCGCGGTACGAGGCCCCGGAAAAAGCCAGGAGATAGGCGCCCTCGACGAACAGCCCGGCCGAGACCGCGATCAAGCAGGTAGATCAGATAGATCGGATCGAGATCGAACGACATGGCGGCGTCAGAGCTGCTGCGACGGGTCGAAATAGCTTCCCGGGATCTTGATGCCCATGTTGATGAGCTCGCCGAGGAAGCGCGGACGCACGCCGGTGGCCTGGAAATGGCCGATCACGGCACCGTCGGGCGCCGTGCCGGTACGCACATATTTGAAGATTTCCTGCATCTGGATGATGTCGCCTTCGAGCCCGGTGATCTCGGCGATGCTGGTCACCTTGCGCTTGCCGTCGGACAAGCGCGAGAGCTGCACGATCAAGCGGATGGCGGCAGCGATCTGGCCGCGAATGCTGGCGATGGTCATCGGCAGGCCGGCCATGCCGATCATCTGCTCGAGGCGGGAGATGGCGTCGCGCGGGGTGTTGGCGTGAATGGTCGCCATCGACCCTTCGTGGCCGGTATTCATGGCCTGCAGCATGTCGAAGGCTTCCTCGCCGCGGCACTCGCCGAGGATGATGCGATCCGGCCGCATGCGCAGCGCGTTCTTGACCAGTTCGCGCTGGCGGATTTCGCCCTTGCCTTCGAGGTTGGGCGGGCGCGTCTCCATCCGTCCCGACATGCGGCTGCTGCAATTGCAGCTCCGCGGCGTCCTCGATCGTGAGCAGGCGTTCCTTTTCCGAGATGAAGGCCGACAACGCGTTCAGCATCGTGGTCTTGCCGGAGCCGGTGCCGCCGGAGATGATCGTCGTGACGCGCGCCTTCACCGCCGCCGCCAGCACCTCGGCCATCGCCGGCCGGATCGCCCCGACCTCGACCAGCTTGGTCAGGCTGAACGGCTTCTTGGAGAACTTGCGGATCGAAACCAGCGGGCCGTCGACGCCGATCGGACGCACGGCGACGTTGACGCGGGAGCCGTCGAGCAGGCGCGCGTCGCACATCGGATGCGATTCGTCGACCCGGCGGCCGACGGCAGCGACGATCTTGTTGATGATGCGCAGAAGGTGCGCCTCGTCCTTGAAGCGGACTCCGCACGGCTCGAGCACGCCGCCGCGCTCGACATAGACGCATTCGTGGCCGTTGATCAGGATGTCGGCGATGGTCGGGTCCTTGAGCAGCGGCTCGAGCGGCCCCAATCCCGTCATCTCGTCGAGGATTTCGGAGACGAAATCGTTGAGCTCCTGCTGGTTGAGCGCGAGCCGCTCGACCAGGATGTACTGGGTGACGAGCTGCTGGACGTGTGCACGGATCTGCTCTTCGGGCAGCCGCTCCAGCGCCTGCAGGTTGATCTCCTCGATCAGCCGGCGATGCAGGCGGACCTTGGCATCGAGCAGCTTGTCGCTCTGCAGGGATTGACCGCGGGCGCCTGGGCGACGGGCTCCGGGGCGGGCTCGGGCAATACGCGTCCAGGACACGCCTTCGAGCGCGGCCGAAGGCTCGTCGGCGGGCCCGGCCCCCGGAGCAGCGCGTCTTACCGTGAACCGACCGACCATTTTCGTTCCTCGATTGCGTCGTTCCGGGCGCGAAACTTCTGCTCGCCGATCGTCCCGGCGTCAGCCTCGCATCCAGGACAATTTGAGCTTGCCGGCCACCCCGGCACCCGACGCGGCGGCCGGCTTGGCGGCCACCGGCGGCTGGATCAACTTCCTGAGTTGCAGCGTGATCGGGTTGCCGGGCTTGACCTCGTCGAGCGGGACGCCGCGATCGATGGCTTCGCGCACCAGGCCGTAATTGTTCGGGATGCAGGCCGCGAACGAGTCGCCGAGCACCTGCTCGATGTCGGTCTTGCGCAGGCCGGAGGAGAACAGCTTCTGCACGAACCGATTGATGATCACCTGCGGCTGCGGACCGTCGCCCAGCCGCTCGCGGACCGCGTCGACCAGCTGCTTGGCATGGCGCAGCCCCGGCACCGTCATCTCGCTGACGATGAAGAGCTTGTTGGAGCCGAGCAGCACGCTGTCGGTCCAGGAGAACCAGGTGCGCGGCATGTCGAACACGACATAGTCGAAATGCGACGACACGAGATCGAGCAGGCGCGTGACCACGTCCGGGTCGAACGAGCGCATCTCGGCGGGTCGGTTGGGCGCGGCGACGACGGCCAGCCCCGACGGATGATGCGACAGCATGACCTCGAGCAAGCTGCCGGTCGAGCCGCTCCGGCCGCGGCTCGATCTCGCCGAGATTGAGGCGCGGCTCGAGGTCGAGATAGTCGGCGCAGGCGCCGTGCTGGAAATCGAGGTCGACCAGACAGGTCGAGGCCTTGCCGCGCTGGCCGCTGTTGAGCAGCATCATCGCACTCTGTACCGCGAGCGTGGTCACACCGGCGCCGCCGACCGCCGGCAGGAACGTGTAGATCTGCGACTCCGCCTGTTCGGATCGTCGCCGGCCCCTTGGCGACGCGGGCGCAGGTCCGCACCAGCTCGACCGGGGAGACCGGCTTCACCATGAAGTCGGCGACCCGCATCTGCAGCAGCGTGCGCGCGACGCTCTCGTCGAATGCCTGCGTCACCACGACCACCGGCGGCCATGAACCGATACGCGTCATCAGACGCTCGAGCGCCTGCATCTCGTCCGGCCGGCAGGCGTCGAGATCGATGACGGCGACGGTGGCACCCGCGAGGTCGAGCACGCCGTCGGACGCGGCGAGCGTGCCCGACAGCAGCCGCAGCGCAATTTGATCGCTGGCGCCGAAGGTCGCCCGCGCCTGCTCCTCGAAGCCGGAATCGGCAGTGAGCACGACGACGTGCGTCTTGCCCGCTGCGCTATTGGACCGGCCCATCTTCATGGCGTCTGTTCACACACTCGCTTCACAGCACTCACTTCACACACTCACCTGGGCGCACCGGCAACCGCCGCCGCGGCTCCCGGGGCAGCCAGCACCGGAACGTTGATGTGCTCCGTGGTGATGGGCGCCGGCGGCGACTGTTGGGAATACGTGTTCGTCGTGAGCGGGACCGGCCGGATCACCTCGTGGCGCCGGTAGCGCTCGGCCGCGCCCTGCATGCGCTCTGCCGTTGAAGGCGATATTCTTGTTGCCGACGTAGCGCGGCCACGGGTCGACCATCTGGGCGACGCGATTGGCGGCGATGTGGTCATCGGCGCTGAGCGCGATCGTCTCGCGGCGGTCGAAATAGATGTCGGAGCAGCCGCCGAGCGTGGCGCCGAGCGCGACGATCATGCCCGCGAGCTTGCTGCGCGCCTTAATTTTTGACTGCGACGACATTGGCCCCCTCCTTGCGAAGATCGATGATGTGGCCCACGAACGGCCGCTGGTGACCGACCGCGAGCCGCACGTCCGCCGGCGTGACCTCGTTCTTGCCCATCAGGAAAAAGTCGATGTCGTTTGCCGGCAGCGTGTTGTCGAGCGGCGTCTTGACCGACGTCGCCCGGCCGCGTCGGCCGCACCAGGCGCGGCGTGACGATGATGGCGAGATCGGTCTCGTTCTTCTTGTAGCCTGCGCTGCGGAACAGCGCGCCGAGCACCGGCACATCGCCGATCCAGGGCAGCTGCTCCTGCGCGTTGGTGCTCTTGTTCTGCAAGAGACCGCCGAGCGCGAAGCTCTGGCCGTCGCGCAGCTCGATCGTGGTCGAGGCGCGGCGCACGATCAGCGGCGGGATGTTGTAGCCCGCGATCTGCACCGGATGGCTCTGGTCGAGCTCGCTGACTTCCGGCTCGATCTTGAGATTGATCAGCGCCGTCGCGCAGCACGGTCGGGGTGAAGGCGAGCCCCACGCCGTACTTCTTGTAGTCGATCGAGACCGTACCGAGCGACTGCGGGACCAGGATCGGAAATTCGCCGCCGGCGAGAAAGCTCGCGGTGTCGCCGGACAAGGCGACCAGATTGGGCTCGGCGAGGCTGCGGATCAGGCCCTTCTCCTCGAGTGCATTGACGGCGACGTCGACGGTGAGCCGCCCCGTATCAGGCCGAACAGGAAGCCGAACGGCGGCGTGCCAGCACGCCGGCGCACGATCGGCGAGATCGGCAGCTGGTCGGGATGTTCGAGGTGCCGAGGACGCCCGCGGCGGCTGATGAACGCGTCGCGTGTGACGGGCAGCCCCCGGGCCGGCACCTGCGTTGCCGACGTTGGTGAGCGTGTTCTGGCCGAAGGTGTTCCACTGGATGCCCAGCGCGCGGCCGGCCTGGCGTGTGGCCTCGATGAACCGCACCTCCAGCATCACCTGCTGGGGCGCAGAACCTGCACGGCGTTGATGACATCGGGCGCGAACTGGCGGGCGATGACCACCGCCCTGTCCAGGGTCGGAGCATCGTGCGCCGAGCCCGAGAGCATGATGCGGCCGTTGACCGACGACACCTTGATGCCGCTGCCGGTCATCCGGCGCAACTCCGCGGAGAGCCGCGAGATGTCGTAAGACACCTCGACGTCGAAGATTCCGACCAGCTTCTTGTCCTCGCCGTAGATCGATACCCGCGTTGTTCCGATCTTCTTGCCGAGTATCGACAGCGATCGGTCGGTCAACGGGGTGACATCCGCGACCTCGGAATCGCCGATCGTAATGTCGGTGAACGGCGCGTCGATGCGGATGTCCTCGGTCTTGCCGATCGCGACGCCGACCGACGTCGATCCGCTTGGCGCCGCTGATCGACAGCACGCGCTGGGCCTGCGCCTCGCCGATCGTGCCAGGCACGAGCAACCCGGTGGCGATGGCGGCGGCTGCGAGCACTGCGAGCGGCCGGCAGCCTATTTTTATTTGCTTCGCGATGATCCTGTCCTGATGTCGCTGCCCACGAGCCGCGACACGACGCCTGCTGTTCCAATTCACGATATTCTCCCCGTCTATTCGCTCTCTATCCCCATAGAGAGACCCGTCTAGTTCGCTCCCGCCGAAATTACTGCGCGACCGTCACTCTCGACCGGCACGCTGTAGCCTTCCTTCGCCATCGTCGTCTTGCTGCTTCCCCGATTGACCGTGATGGTCACGGACTTGCCGCGACCCCGGTCGCGGGATCAGCTCCTGGAAGAGATCCTTGATCGTGACGCGCAACGACTTTTCCGACGCCGTCTCTCCCGCTTTGCGCAGCATCAGCGACAGCGTGCCGATCGAGCTGGCGAGCCCGAGCTTCTGCGCTCCGACCGTATCGACCTCGAGCGTCACGGATTTCGCGACGGCGGCATTGGCGGTCCGCTCATCCGCCACCTGGTCGATGGCGAGCACGCGCACGTCCTGCAGGACGACCTGCGTCGAGCCGTTCTCCTTGTCGAGCTGCCGCGTCAACGCGATGTCGACCCGGTCGCCCGGCAGCACGTGACCGCCGACGCCATCCACGTCATTGACGCGAATCGTGACCGCCTTCATGCCTGGACCGACGAGCGACGACAGCGTCGCGCGCTGGCCCGGCCCGGTGACCTTGACCGCGAGCACCGCCTCGTTCGGCTCGATGGCCGTGAGCACGATGCGTTTGCCGTCCTTGAGCAAGTCGTCGATCTTGGCGAAGGCGCCCTCGGGCAGCGGAGCATCCGGCCAGGGAATTTCGCGCAGCGACTGCGCGGCGAGCTCGACGCCGTAGCGCAACGGCTTGGCCGCAACGACCAGTGTCTGCGTCGCCAGCGGCTTCTTGCGCGCGTCGAGGTTCCGCGCCCGCATCTCGGCTTGGCTGTTGAGCCAACCCTGCGCAAGAAACACCGCGAGCAAGCCGAACACGGCGGCAAACCCGATCATTACGATGGTGCTCAAGCGCACGGCGAAATCCTTTCGCTGACGAACGACGTCTGTTCGTCTCGTCGGCGCGAGTATAGGATCGCCGGTCGTATTGATTTGGTGAAATGACCTAGGGATTTCCCCCTATGCTGAAGATCGTTTGAAAGTTCATGTTTGATGGTTTGTGTACGAGTTCGATTGAACTGTGAGGTAACCTTTATGGAGATTCACAACACGCGCGAAAGGATTGTGGCGGGCCGCGCTGGCGAGCGAAGCGAGCGGCCAGCGCGGCGATCCTTAAAGTGCGCACGCCGGACACTCGCCCGGAACCCGGGCTCGTCGGCGCGCACCGCGCTGCGAGCGAAGCGAGCGGCCAGCGCGGCTACTTCTTAGAAGTGTGCGCGCCGCGCCACCGAGCGAAAACGAGCGGCCAGCGCGGCAACTCTCGCAACTCAGTGCCGTTGATCGCGCGAGCCTCCTGCGACAACATACCGACCGCGCGCAACATGCTGAACAAATGATATCGTCTAAAGTAATGAGTCATTAGCAATGATTGCCGTGCGACGACGGCGTGCCGCGGCCCGTCGAGCCAGGGCTGCATTGCGTGAAGGGGTGAGTGGGGACATGGGTGACAGCTATCCGACTGTGAAGGTCGCCGCGGTGCAGGCGGCATCGGTTTTTCTCGATCGCGAGGGCTCGACGGAGAAGGCGTGCCGTCTGATCCGCGAGGCCGGACACAACGGCGCCCGCGTGATCGGCTTTCCCGAGGGATTCATTCCGGCGCATCCGGTCTGGTACCACCACCATTCCGCGACCGGCGCGCTGTCCAATCGGCTGGCCACGGAACTGTTCAAGAATTCGGTCGAAATCCCGGGACCCGAGGTCGACGCACTGTGCGAGGCGGCACGCGAGGCTTCCGCTTACGTCGTGGTCGGAGTCTGCGAGAAGATCCCCAACACGACCGGAACCATGTTCAACAGCCAGATCTACATCGCGCCCGACGGCACGCTGATCGGCAAGCACCAGAAGATCATGCCCACGGTCGGCGAGCGCCTCGTGCACATGGGCGGGTTCGGCGACACGTTCGGGGCCTTCCAGAGCGAGTTCGGACCGATGAGCGGCCTGATCTGCGGCGAGAACTCCAACCCGCTGGCGGTGTTCGCTCTGACCGCCGAAGGCACGCGCATCCACGTCATGAGCTGGCCGAACCATTTTCCCGTCAGCGGCGATCCCCTGCGCAACCGGGTCGCCGTCGATTCCCAGGCGTTCGCTCAGATGAGCAAGGCGTTCGTCATCTCGGCCTGCGGCACCGTCGACGAGCGCATGATCGAGATGCTCCAGCCGAGCGTCGAAGCCGAGACGTTCCTGCGCAGCCCGGATTGCAGCGGCGGCAGCGTCGTCGTCGCGCCGAACAGCCGCATCATCGCCGGCCCCATGGGCGCCGAGGAGGGCATCCTCTATGCCGAATGCAATCTCGAGCTCGGCGTTCAGATGAAGCTGCGGCACGACTTCGCCGGCCACTACAATCGGCCGGATATTTTCCACCTGCAGATCAATCGCGCCGCACCGAAGCTCTACTCCGTGCACGGCAACGACCGGGACCTGGCGCTCACGGCCGCGCGTGAAGCGGCGGCGAAGATCGGAATGACGAACGGCCCGGGCGTGTTGTTGCCGGCGCCCGAGCCCGCGAAGGACGACAAAAACTGACATCGCGACATCGTCTTTCTGTGTCATGATGCTGCGCGCCGGACACTCGCCCTGAACCAGGCTCGTCGGCGCGCAGACAAAAAAATGCGGGAGGACATCATGAATTCGTCAAGCCGTCATGGAATGACACGTCGTGAAACGCTGGTGGGCGCCAGCGTCGCGTTGCTCGCGGCACCCGCCCTCGCTCAGCAGTCGCCGCCCGGGCGCCCCGTCTATGCCTATGTGCGGCTCGTTCACGAGCGAGCAGCGCAAGGCGCGCTCGCGGAGGACGGCGCGCTGCGTGACAAGACCCAGCTGGTGGAGCTCAAAGGCACGCCGGGTCCGCACCGCGTACGCCAAGTCAGCTCGCACCCGCACGACATCGTGTTCGACCCGTCCGGGCGTTTTGTCGTGGTGCCGGACCTCGGGCTCGACCGCACCTTCGTGTTCCGTTTCGATCCCGCCAGCGGCCAATTGACCGAGGCGAGCTCCCTCGACGGCCGCCCGACCTCCGGCCCGCGCCATGTGGCCTTCCACCCGACCCGCCCGATCATGTGGATCCTCAACGAGCTCGACTCGACGATGACCACGTGCCAATGGGACGGCGAGCGCGGCGCGTTGCGCCCGGTGCAGATCATCTCCACGCTGCGCACGGGCTACACCGGCAACAGCACAGCGGCCGAGCTCGCGGTCGTCGCCGACGGGCGGCTTCGTCTATGCATCCAACCGCGGCGGCGACGACATCTGCGTCTATTCCGTGGACCAGGCCACGGGCGCGCTGACTTCGGTGGAGTGGGTGCCGAGCCAGGGCAAGGGTCCGCGCTTCATCGCCCTCACGCCCTCCGGGCGCTTCCTCTATGCCGCCAATGAGGTCGGCGACACGGTCGTCACCTATCGTGTGGACGCCGCAAGCGGCCGGCTCACGCCGACCGGACAGGTGGTGCAGAGCGCGACCCCGGTGACCATCGTGTTCACCGGAGGGTAGCGCTCGCCTCACCCCGTCGCGCGCGCCATCGCGTCGGTCGCGGCCTCGGATTTGGCGGCGATCTGCTCCTTCACGAGCTTCGCCACTGCCATCGCATCGACCTTGCCGGCGCCGAGCAAGGGCAGCTTATCCTGCACCCAGACCTCCGACGGGATCATCAGGTCGGACGCGTGCCTCGCCTTGGCGAAGGCCTGGATCTCGGCCCGCGTCGCGTCCTTCTTCTGCGTCACCAGGATGAGCCGCTCGCCCTTGCGCATGTCGGGGACGGCCACCACCACCGACGGCGAATCCGGCCACAGCTCGGACGCCAGCGCCTCGACGGCGGCGAGCGAGATCATCTCGCCGCCGATCTTGGCGAAACGCTTGGCGCGCCCCTTGATGGCGACGAAGCCCTGCTCGTCGATGGTGACGATATCGCCGGTGTCGTGCCAGCCTTCCGCCGGCGGCTCCAGCACGCCGGGGTTCTCGACCTTGAGATAGCCGAGCATCACGTTCGGCCCGCGCACATAGAGGCGCCCGCCCTCCTCGACGCCCTCGACCTTTTCCAGGCGCGCCTCCATGCCGGGCAGGATGCGCCCGACGGTGCCGAACCTGTTGAACATCGGCGTGTTCAAGGCCAGCGCCGGCGCGGTCTCGGTGACGCCGTAGCCTTCGAGGATGCGCAGCCCGAACTTCTCCATGTAGGTGCGGCGGGTGGTTTCCTTCACCGGCTCGGCGCCGGCGATGATGTAGCGCAGCGAGCGGAAGTCGTAAGGCATGCGCGACCCGCGCATAGCCGTTGAGGAAAGTATCGGTGCCGAACATGATGGTGGCGTTCACTCCGTAGATCAGCTCCGCCACCGTGCGATAGTGCAGCGGCGACGGATAGAGATAGATGCGCACGCCGGACACGAGCGGCAGGATCAGCCCGACCGTCAGCCCGAACGAGTGGAACACCGGCAGCACATTGAACACCTTGTCCTCGCGGCCGAAGTCGATGCGCGCGGCGGCCTGCGCGGCGTTCGCCAGCATGTTGCGGTGGGAGAGCACGACGCCCTTGGGCACGCCTTCGGAGCCCGAGGTGAACAGAATCGCTGCCCAGTCGTCGGGCTTGCGCGCGACCAGCGGCTTGTTGGCATTGAGCAGGCCGCGGATCTTTGTCGCCTGACGTGACGGTGGCGCGGATGTCCTCGAGATGGACGATCTTGACCACCTTCTCGAGCTCGGCGACGAGATTGGTGAGCTTGCCCTTCTCGATGAAGGTGCGCGACGAGACGATGGTGTCGATCTGCGCCGCCGTGCAGGCGGCGAGAATATTGGCGGCGCCGGCGGTGAAGTTGATCATGGCGGGCACGCGCCCCGCGGACATCAGTCCGAGAATGGTGACGGCCGCCCCGTTCGCGTTCGGCAGCATCACGCCGATGGCACGACCTTCGGCCGCAAGCGGCATCAGCTTGGCACCGAGGATGGCGGCGCCGGCAAGGACGCGCTTGTAGGTGAGCGCGCCGGTCACGGGGTCTTCGATCGCGATCGTGCTGCGGCCGTGGGTATTGGCGGCCTGGATCACCGCTTCCATCACGGTGCGGTCGGTCGAGGTGGTGCGGAACACGAGATCGGACATGATGCCGTAGAGCGCAGCGCCGGCCGCCAGCCGCCGCTTGCGCCCCTTGAGTGCGGGATCGACGGTGAGCTTCACCGGCTCGAGGATCGTGACCTTCACCTTGGGGAACCACTTGCGGCGGACCTGGCTCTTGGACAGCCGGCTGAAGGGGGTCTGCTCCAGGCCCTCGATGCGCACCGGCACGATCTCGGCGTCGGACTTGTCGGCGATCATGGCGGCGCCGTCATAGACCTTCATCAGGCTGCCGGTGACGGTGATGCCGCCCTTCGGGAAAGATGATCAGGGCATTGCCGGCCTTGACCGCGTCGATCAGCGTGCGCACCGCCATCGGCTTCATGGGATCGAGCGGCATCGCGTTGGTGAGGCTTCAGGAACGGCCGCACCCACCACATTTTCGAGATGCCGACGTCGATGGCGAACACCGGCTTGCGGTTGCGCAGCGACAGCGAGAGCCCGGCATCGAGGAAGCTCACGTGATTGAGCGCGATGATGAGGTTTGTGCCGGCATTGTTGAGATTGTCGATACCCTTCACCTCGATGCGGAACAGCGCACGATAGAGGATCGAGAGCGCGTCGGAGAACGCGCTCGCCGGCATGGTGCGGCCGATGGCAACGGCGACCACGAGGCTGCAGATGCCGAGCAGCGAGAAACAGCTGCGGGGTGGTCATGCCGGCCATCTGCAGCAGCGCGACGATGAGCGCGCTCGCAGTCATGAAGGCGGCGTTGAGCACATTGACGGCGGCCACCACGCGCGCACGGCGGTCGGCGCCGGCCCAGGCCTGTACCGCGGAAAATACCGGCACGATGAAGAGGCCGCCCGCGATCGCGAGCCCGGCGAGGTCGACCGCCAGGCGGATGCCGCGCAGCGAGCCGAACAACGCCAGGAAGCCGGAAAAATTGGGGATAGGCCCGACGCCCCAGGTCGACCAGCCGAGATCGATCGCGAAGATGCCGAGCAGGACCGCGCCGATCACCGTCGGCAGCAGGATGATGCGACCGGCCGCGAGCCAGGCTGCCAGCCCCGAGCCGATCGCGATCGAGACCGAGAACACCGCGAGGCAGGTGGTCACGACCTCCTCGTCGCCGCCGAGCACGTTCTTGACCAGCGGCGGCATCAGCGAGAGCGCGACCGCGCCGACCAGCCAGAACCAGCTCGTCACGATGCCGCCCCAGAGCAGCCGCGGATCCTCGCGCAGGAACTTCAGCAGGCCGCCGGTGGAGGCGATGATGTTCTTCTGCACCACCAGATCGGGCGCCGCCTGCCCGGTGCGCGGGATGAACAGGCTCGCGCCCCAGCACATCAGCGAGAACACGATCATCAAGAGCGCGAACTTGGCGGGATCGCCGCCGTCTTTGGCGGCGAGGCCGCCGACGATGGTGCCGAGCAGGATGGCGATGAAGGTCGCGCCTTCGACCAGCGCGTTGCCGGCGGGCAGCTCCGAGCGCTGCAGATGGTCGGGCAGGATGCCGTACTTGATCGGGCCGAACAGCGAGGCGATCACGCCGAACAAGAACAGTGCGAAGAACAGCACGGGCACGGAATGCATGGAAAAGCCGAGCACGGCAATAAGCGCGATGGCGATCTCGCAGGCCTTGAGGCGCTGGGCCACCACCGCCTTGTCGTAGCGGTCGGCCAACTGGCCGCCGAGCGCGGACAGAAAGAAGTAGGGGGCGATGAAAACGGCGGCGGCGAGCGTGACCAGCGCGTCGCCTCTCGATCCACTGATCTCGGGGTGGAACACGATCAGGAAAACCAGCGAGTTCTTGAGAAAATTGTCGCTGAACGCTGAGAAGAACTGGGTCCAGAACAGGGGCGCGAAGCGTCGCGTCGTGAGCAGGGACGAGGACATGGCGATTTCCGGTGGTTCGAGACGGCGCGGCCGCCCTGATGCCTTACAGCCTACAGCAACCTAACAGACGATAATTTGGGCAAAAGGACAATCGGCGCCCCCGCCCGGACGAGCCAGGGGCACGGCCGCGATTACCCGCATACGCCGGGCGAGCCGGCGCCGACGAGCCCGGTTTCGGGGCGAGTGTCCGGCGCGGGCCCTGTTAAGTCGCCGCGCTGGCCGCTCGCTTCGCTCCCCAGCACGGCCACGCATAAACCGGATCGGGTGAAACGTGAAACCCCGCAAGGCAGCCCACAAAAGCAAAACGGGCGGCCCGGGGCCGCCCGTTTTTCAAGTCCTGCCGTGCAGGTCGCTACACCTGCGGCGTCCGCTGCCGCGCCGGCTGCTGCATCATGACGGCTGCAATGCTCAGACAAACGGCCGCGGCGGCCGCGAACGTGAAGAGCGAGATCCACATGGCCCGATTCCCTCGTTCTGTTTCAGTTCGCCTGATGTGTGGGTGTGGCGGTCAACGCCGGGCTCTGCCTTCCGTTCCCGGAACCTTTAACTATTTATCGTGGTATTTTAATACCATTCACGCCTAAGCATGCGGCCAGCGCATTGCTAGTTTTGACGTGATCGAATCTATGCGCGACTATTCCATCGCGGCCCGCACCTTTCCTGCTGAGGCTGCTCCGCCGGGGTTCGTCATTCGCGTGCAAGAGAGAGACCTGACAGCAGGGCCCAAAACAGCTCCGCGCACGGCTTTTGACGTGGCGGTGACGGGCGACGGCACGCGCATCGCCTACGCGCTCCACGGCGACGGCAAGGACGGTATCGCGCTGATCCATTCGCTTGCGATGGACCTCCGGTTCTGGCAGCCCGTGGCTGACCGGCTCGCCCGCCCCGCGCGCGCCGACGAGCCCGGTTCAGGGCGAGTATCCGGCGCGCGCACTCTAGAATTGCCGCGCTGGCCGCTCGCTTCGCTCGCCAGCGCGGCGGTGCCGGTGCTCACCTACGACTGCCGCGGCCACGGCCAATCGGACAAGCCGACGGGGCCGTACACGGTCGAGCTCTGCGCCCGCGATCTCGCCGACCTGCTCGATCATGTCGGCTGGAGCCGCGCGCTGGTTGCCGGCGCGTCCATGGGCGGCTGCATCACGCTCGCGTTCGCCGCCGCCTACCCCGCACGCACCTCCGGGCTCGGCCTGATCGATACCACCGCGTGGTACGGGGCTGAGGCGCCGGAGCAATGGGCAGAGCGGGCCGCCAAAGCGGCAAGTGACGGCATGTCCGCTTTGGTCGATTTCCAGACCACGCGCTGGTTCGGCGACCAATTTCGCGCGCAACGGCCGAATGTCGTCAGGGACTGCGTCGATGTGTTCCTCGCCAACGACGTGCAAGCCTATGCCGAGACCTGCAAGATGCTGGGCGCCGCCGACCTGCGCGCAGCGCTGCCGACATTGACCATGCCCGCGTCGATCGTCGTCGGTGACGAGGACTATGCGACACCCGTGGCCATGGCCGAAGCAATGCACCATGGCATCAAGGGCTCGACGCTGACGGTGCTCGCGGGCGCCCGGCACCTCACGCCGCTCGAAGCGCCCGAGCGCATTGCGGACGAATTACTGGCGCTGATGGAACGCACGAAGCAAAAATGAAATTCACCGGCGAAATCTCGATTCGCCGCCCCGCGCGACGCGGTCTACGCGAAAGTGCGCGATGCGCGCTTCTTCGCCTCCTGCGTCGACGGCGTGCAGAACCTCAACGAAATCGATCCCGATCACTACACCGCGGTGCTGGAGACCAAAGTCGCGTATCTCAAATTCAAGTTCAACGTCGCGGTCGAGGTGGTGCGTGCCGATCCGCCGCAGCGAGATCGAAGCCAAGATCGAAGGCACGCCGCTCGGCATCGTCGGACGGCTGACCGCGAGCTCGGTGACCAGATTGGCGGATGACGGCCAGGGAACCAAGGTGAGCTACGAGATCGACGCCGCGCTGACCGGCAAGCTCGGCAGCCTCGGCCAGCCGGTGCTGCGCTCCAAGGCCAAGGAGATGGAGCGGATGTTCGCCGAACGCATGCGCGCCGCCTTTGCCAAATCCGAGACCTCGACATGACCCCATTCGAGCTGCTGGAACCGACGTCCCTGCACGAGGCCATCGCGCTGCTCGACCCCGACGATGCGGCGGTGCGACCGATCGCCGGCGGCACCGCGCTGATGCTGATGATGAAGGCGGGCGTATTCCGGCCGACGCGGCTCGTCAGCCTGCGCAATGCTCGGCGACCGCTTCTCGGCATCGCCACGGGACCCGACGGCGCACTCACCATCGGCGCCATGACGCCGCTGTCGGTGGTCGAGCGTTCGCCCGAGGTGGCGCGCGTCGCGCCGGTGATCCCGCGCGCGATGCGGCGGCTCTCCAACATCCGCGTGCGCAACGTCGCGACCGTCGGCGGCAATCTCGCGCACGGCGACCCGCACATGGACCTGCCGCCGGTGCTCATCGCGCTCGGCGCCGAGGTCTCGGTCGATCGGCGCCAAAGGCGAGCGCAACATCGCGGTCGAGGACCTGCTCGCCGGCTATTTCGAGACCGTGCTGGCGAAGAACGAGCTGATCGCGGAGCTGCGCATTCCGCCGCAGGGCAAGTCGCGCGCGGCCTATCTCAAGGTCACCACCGGCTCGGCCGAGGACTGGCCGGCGCTCGGCGTCGCGGTCGCGCTCGAGGCCGAGGGCGCGGCGGTCAAGTCCGCGCGCGTCGTCGTCAGCGCCGCGACCGAGAAGGCGGTCCGGCTCAAGGCGGCGGAACAGGTGCTCGCGGGCGCGACCGTCGACGACAAGACGCTCGCGCGCGCCGGCGATGCCGCCGCGGACGAAGCGGAGTGCATCTCCGACGTGCGCGGCTCGGCCGCCTACAAGCGCGAGCTCATCCGCGTCTATGTCGGCCGCGCCGTGCGGCAGGCGCTTACACAACGGAGCGACCGCACTGATGGCAACGACAACGATGCCAGGCGGCCAAGTTGGCGCGCAAGTCGGCCGCTCGCTGCCGCGGCTCGAAGCGCGCGAGAAGGTCACGGGCCGCGCCGAATACACCCACACCATGCGCCTGCCCGGCATGCTGCACGGAAAGATCTTCCGCAGCACCGTCGCGCACGGCCGCATCAAGTCGATCGATACCAGCGCGGCCAAGAAGGTGCCCGGCGTCTATCGCGTCGTCACCTCCGACGACGTGCGCAAGGTCATCCCCGAGCCCTATTACGGCCCGGCCTTCCACGACCAGCCGATCCTCGCCATCGGCAAGGTGCACTATGTCGGCGAGCCGGTCGCGGTCGTGCTCGCCGCCGATCCGCACGTCGCGGAAGAGGCGGCGCAGCTGATCGTCGCCGAATACGAGGAGCTGCCGGCGGTCTTCGACGAGGTCGAGGCCGCCGACAACAAGACCCTGGTGCACGAGGAGCTCAAGCCCGCCGGCACGTTCGCCGACCTCAAGCACCTCAAGGGCCGCAAGGGCACCAATATCGCGCTCGACTTCAAGCTGCGGCGCGGCGACGTCGACAAGGCCTTCGCCGAGGCCGCGCACGTGTTCGAGCACACCTTCCGCACGCAGAAGGTGCTGCATCTCGCGCTCGAGCCCTATGCCTCGATCGCCGACTGGAAGGAGATCGGGCGTCACCATCTACAGCGGCGCGCAGGGCCCGTCGTTCGTGCGCACCGAGATCGCGCGGCTGCTCGGCTGGCCGGAGAACCGCGTCCGCATCAAGGTGCCCTATCTCGGCGGCGGCTTCGGCGGCAAGCTCTACATCAAGCTCGAAGCGCTGGTGACCGCGCTCTCCATGATCGCGCGGCGGCCGGTGAAGGTCGCGCTCACCATGGAGGAGCAGTTCTACACCATCACCAAGCATCCCGGCACGTTCCGCATCAAGACCGGCGTCGACAAGACCGGCCGCATCACCGCGCGCAAATGCGAGGTGTACTGGAACGGCGGCGCCTATGCCGATATCGGCCCGCGGGTGACGCAGAAGTCGGGCTTCACCGCGTCGGGCCCCTACGACATCGACAACGTCTGGATCGATTCCTACGCGCTCTACACCAATCTGCCGCCGGCGGGGGCGCTGCGCGGCTTCGGCATCCCGCAGCTGGTGTGGGCCTACGAGAGCCACACCGACATGATCGCGCGCGCGCTCGGGCTCGACCCGCTCGAATTCCGCCGCAAGAACCTGCTGCGCGAGGGCCGGCCGCACGCCACCGGCCAGATCATTGAGAGCTGCAAGCACGAGCGCGCCCTCGAGCGCGTCGCCGAGCGGCTGAACTGGGGCAAGCCGTTCGACCGCGGCACCGGCACCGTGCGTCGCGGCCGCGGTCTCGCGGTGGCGATCAAGGCCGTGATCTCGCCGACCACCTCGGTCGCCAACGTCATGATCGCCGGCCGACGGCAGCACCACGCTCTATTGCGGCACCGTCGACATGGGCCAGGGCTCCGACACCGCCATGGCGCAGATGGTCGGCGAGGTGCTCAACATCCCGGCCGAGAGCGTCAAGGTCGTGCAGCGCGACACCGACGTGACGCCCTACGACATGGGCACGCTCGGCTCGCGCTCGCTGTTCCACATGGGCCACGCGGTGCGGCTCGCGGCCGAGGACGCGCGCGCCAAGATCAAGGCGCTGGCGCGCGACGTCGGCGAGCCCGAGGGCAGCAACATCCCGCTCGCCGAGCTGTTCAAGAAGAAATACGGCATGCAGGCCGGCAACATCGTCGGCACCGGCAGCTACAAGCCGGACTACATCCCGCCCGATCCCGGACACCGGGCTCACCCCCAACGTGACGCCGTTCTGGATGTGCGCCGGCGCCGGCGCCGAGGTCGAGGTCGACACCGAGACCGGGCACGTGCGCATCACGCGGCTGATCAACGTGGTCGACTGCGGCAAGCCGGTGAATCCGAAGATCGTCGAGACGCAGATTTCCGGCGCCTCGCTGATGCAGCTCGGCTTCACCATGTTCGAGAAGATGCATCTCGACGCCGGCCAGGTGACCAACGCCTCGCTCGCCGACTACAAGATCCCGGGCATCCTCGACGTGCCGGTCGTGATGGAGAACGAGGCGGTCGACGCCGAGCAGGCGAACGGCCCGTTCGGCGCCAAGGGCGTCGGCGAGACCGCGACCTTCTGCGTGTCGCCGGCCATCGCCAACGCGATCGAGGACGCGTGCGGCGTGCGCCTGATGGAGCTGCCGCTCAATGCCGAGGCCGTGTTCCGGGCGCTGCGCGCCAAGGCCGACAAGCCGCTTGCCGACGAATAATCGGCGACGAATAGACCAGGGACGACCGATGACGCGCACGATCAGCTTCACCCTCAACGGCGAGCCGGTCGCGGCCGAGATCAAGCCGCACCACAATCTCGTCGAGCTCCTGCAGCGCGACTTCAACCTGATGGGCGCGCGCGAGAGCTGCGGCCAGGGCATGTGCGGCTGCTGCACCGTGCTGGTGAACGGCACCGCCGTCTCCGGCTGCCTCTATCTCGCCGCCTTCGTCGACGGCGCCGAGGTGACGACGGTCGAGGCGCTCGCGAGCGGCGACAAGCTCGAGCCCGGTGCAGGAGGCCTTCATCGAGGCCGGCGCCTTCCAGTGCGGCTACTGCACGCCCGGCTTCCTGCTGATGACGACGCAGTTGCTCGACGCGCATCCCGATCCCGACGACGATCAGATCCGGCACTATCTCTCCGGCAATCTCTGCCGCTGCGCCGCCTATCCGGAGATCGTCGCCGCGGTGAAGATCGCGGCCCGCAAGCGCAAGGCGGCGGCCGCCTAGCTTCTGTATTCTGTATAATGCCGGAGATGGACAGCACCGGCATGCAAGCTGAGCCCATGCACGTCGACACCGACGTCCTGATCATCGGATCGGGCGGCGCCGGCATGTATGCGGCGATCGAGGCCGCGCGCGCGGGCTGCGACGTGTTCCTCGCCGACCGCAGCCTGATCGGGCGTGGCGGCGCCACCGTCATGGCGCAGATGACGGTCGCGGTCGCGCTCGGCTCGGAGACGCCGGATCACTGGAGCTTTCATTACAACGACACGCTCGAAGCCGGCCGTGGGCTCTGCGACGAGCGGCTCGCCCGGCTCCTGTGCGAGGAAGGCCCGGAGTGCATTCGTGAGATGGAGGAGTGGGGCATCGGCTGGGCGCGCAAGGACGGCCGCATCACGCAGGCCTTCGCCCCGGGACACGACCGGCCACGCTGCGTCTACGTGGACTTCCTCAATACCGGCCCGGCGGTGTCGAAGACGCTGCGCACCGTGGTCACGCGCGCCAAAGCCATCCGCAAGGCCGGCGATCTGCTGATCATCGATCTGGTGCGTGTGGACGATGAGGTGGCGGGCGCGGTGGCGCTGCACCTGCCGACCGGCGCGGCAGTCACTATCGCCGCCAAGGCCACGATCGTCGCTACCGGCGGGCTCACGCGGCTCTACCGCCGCAACAGCGCGTCCGCCAACATGGGCGGCGACGGCTATGCGCTGGCGCTGCGCGCGGGCGCCAAGCTCGTCGACATGGAGTTCGTGCAGTTCTTCCCGATCGGGCATCTTGCTCCACGTTTGATCGGGATGGACCCCATCATGTGGGACCCGTTCCGCTACAAGCTCGGCGGGCGTTTGCTCAACAGCCAGGGCGAGGAATTCACCGCGCGCTACGGCGTGAGCGAGGACGGCCGCTATGTCGTCACCCGCGACGTCGCCACCTACGCCATCGCCAAGGAGGTCGAGGCCGGGCGCGGCTCGCCCCATGGCGGGGCGTATCTCAGCTTCCAGCACTGCTCGGAGGCGGAGCTGCGCGCAGCCTTCGGCCCCGTCATCGACCGGCTCGCCCGCAACAACATCGATCTCACCAAGATGCCGGTCGAGGTAGCGCCGATCGCGCACTACCACATGGGTGGCGTCGTCGCCGACGAGCGCATGGAGACCGAAGTGCCGGGCCTGCTGGTCGCGGGCGAGGCGGTCGGCGGCGCCAACGGCGCCAACCGTCTCTCCGGCAATGCCATCACCGAGGCGCTGGTGTTCGGCCGCCGCGCCGGGCGAAGCGCGGCTGAGCGGGCGAAACGTGCCGGCGCGCATCCATTTCAGCCGAAGGCTGCGCTCGACCTGCTCGGCAAGCGCATCGATCGCGAAGACATCAACACCGCCGCGATGATTCAACGGCTGCAAGCGACCATGGCCGACGACGTGGGCCCGTTCCGCACGGAGGAAAAGCTCAAGCGCGCCCTCGGCGCGATCGACGACATGGGCAACGCACTCGGAGAGCGGCCGATCGGCGGTGGCGCCTTCGACCTCCGACTGCTCGAATGGTTCGATCTTCGCAACATGCTACTCGTCGCGCGCACGGTCGCCATGGCCGCGCTCGCGCGCACGGAAAGCCGCGGCGCCCATCAGCGCGAGGACTTCCCCGGCATGCTGCCGGAATGGCGCCTAAACCAGGTGGCTCGGCTCGGCCAAGGACGGCAGGATGGCGGCATCGCGCTCACGTCGACGCCCACCCTCACCCCGGCGGCTGCGCAATGAGCAACCTGGCAAATCTCAAGGTGTGGCGCGGTGACGTCGCCGATGCCGGCCGCTGGGAGCGCTATGACGTTCCGTTCGAGCCGGGCCAGTCCGTGCTCGACGGCCTGCGCTGGATCCGCGCGAACCGCGACCCATCGCTCGCCATCCGCTTCTCCTGCATCAACGCCAATGCCTGCAAGGAATGCATGATGGAGCTTGACGGCAAAACCGTCTATGCCTGCACGGCGCGCCTGGAGGCGCGCGAGATGGCGCTCGCGCCGCTCTCCAACAAGCGCCTCGTGCGCGACCTCGTCACCGAGATCGCCCCGCCGGCGGAACGATTGGTAAAGTGAGAGACGATGTTCCAAACCCGGAAAGAAGACATGTCGGTTGAACGCAAGCCCACCGCCTTCGGCGACCTGCGCGGCTGGATCGCGGCGCTCGAGGCGCAAGGCGAGTTGCAGACGATCGCGGCCGAGGTCGATTGGAACATCGAGCTCGGGACCATCATGCGGCTGGCGCAAGGCCCCGGCACCGGCAAGGCGCTCATGTTCGACAACATCAAGGACTACAACAAGCCCGACAGCCGCTGCCGCCGCGTCTTCGGCTCCGCGCTCAACAACTACCGGCGCATCGCCATGATGCTGGGGCTGCCGCCGGACACGCATCCGCGCGAACTGGTCAAGATCGGCCGCAACATCCTCGCCGGTAGCATCCCGCCGAAAATCGTCGAAGACCGGCCCGGCGAAGGAGATCATCATCAAAGGCGACGACATCGACCTCTACGAATTTCCCGCGCCCTATTGGAACCGGCTCGACGGCGGGCGCTATCTCATGACCTATGGCGGCTGCGTCACCAAGGATCCGGAAACCGGGGTGATGAATGTCGGCGTCTATCGCGGCATGATCGCCGACAAGACCCATATCCCGATCCTGATGTGGCGCGCGCAGCATATCGGCCATCACGTCACCGCCTGGCAGAACGGCGGCGCGGCGGAGATGCCGATCGCGGTCGCGATCGGGGTCGAGCCGTCGCTCGAGTTCGTCGCCGGCGCACCGGTGCCGAAAGGAACGTTGCGAGTACGACGTCGCTGGGCTCGATCCGCGGCGCGCCGATCGAACTGGTGAAATGCGAGACGGTCGACCTCTATGTCCCGGCCACGGCCGAGATCGTGATCGAGGGCTATCTGCAGATCGATCCTGCGAAATACATGCAGGAAGGGCCGTTCGCGGAGTTCACCGGCTACATCGCCGGCGACCCCGCGCCGAAGCCGCCGATCCGCGTCACCTGCATCACCCACCGCAAGGATCCGATCCTGCGCGGAACGATCGAGGGCGCGCTGCCGGGCAGCTATTCCGAGAACGCGGTCACCTCCTCGATCATGCGCGCGGCGACGGCCTGGAACGTGCTCGACCGCGCCGGCGTGCCCGGCATCACCGACGTTTGGTGCCCACCCGTGCAGGCCGGCGTCAACCTGCTGATCCAGATGAAGCAGAGCTATCGCAACCAGGCGAAGCAGGCGGCCAATGCGATCTGGGGCTCGTCGGCCGCGCATGTGCGCTACAAGCACATCACCGTGGTCGACGACGACATCGACATCCACGACTACGCCGCGGTCGATTGGGCGATCGCCTACCGCGTGAACGCGGGCGAGGACGATATCGTCATCATGCCGTCGACCTTCGGCCTGGGGCTGGATCCATCGGTGCGCAAGCGCGACCGCAACCCCGCGCTGTTCGGCACCGGCAAGTGGAACCGGGTGCTGATCGACGCCACCATGAATCTCGACTACGACCCCGACCCGGACTTCGGTGGCGCGCGCTTCCCGCCCAAGGTCTGGCCGGAGAAGGCCGACATCGACAAGGCCTATGCGCGCTGGACGGAGCTGGGTCTCGGCAAGCCGAAAGGCGGGTGACGGCGGCAGCGCCGTTCCGATAAAGTCCCCAAAACCAACCTAACGGAGACCCTGCCGATGTCCGAAGAAGCCGTCACCTTTCCGTCCGCCGGTCTCAAGCTCTCAGGCGTGGTGCATGTCCCGAGCGGGCTGCGGCCGGGCGAGCGACGCGCGGCCTTCCTGGTGCTGCACGGCTTCGGCAGCAACAAGACCTCCTCGAACACGATGCAGCCGACCAAAGTGCTCAGCGAGCTCGGCTACGTGGTGCTGCGCTTCGACATGCGCGGCTGCGGCGAGAGCGAAGGCGAATTCGGCCGCGTGATCTGCCTGGAGCAGGTCGAGGACACGCGCAGCGCGCTCACCTTCCTGGCCCAGCACCCCGCCGTCGATCCCGCCCGCATCGGCGTGATCGGATCGAGCTTCGGCGGCGCGGTCGCCGTCTATACCGGCGGCGTCGACGAGCGGGTCGCCGCCGTCGTGTCCAACGGCGGCTGGGGCGACGGCGAGCGCAAGTTCCGCGGCCAGCACAAGAGCCCGGACGAATGGACGCGTTTCACCAACATGCTGCAGGAGGGGCGCGAGCATCTCGCCAAGATCGGCCGATCGCTGATGGTGCCGCGCTACGACATCGTGCCGATCCCGCCGCATCTGCGCAACAACCTCGCCGGCAACTCTATTCACTCGTTTCCGGCCGAGACCGCGCAGAGCATGTACGACTTCCGCGCCGACGACGTCGTCGGCAGTATCGCGCCGCGTCCGCTCCTGCTGCTGCACGCCGCCAACGATTCGGTCACGCCCACGGAGCAGTCGATCGAGCTGTTCAAGCGCGCGGGACAGCCGGCCGAGCTGCACCTCATCAGCGACGCCGACCATTTCATGTTCGGCGAGGGCAACAGCCGGGTGTGGGACCTGCTGCGCGGCTGGCTCGCCGAGTATTTCCCGGCGACCGCTGCGGCACCGGCGAGAAAGGCCGCCGCCGGTCATTAGACCTGACGGATCTCGACGCATCGAAAAAGTCGAGACGCGAGCGGAGAGGAGGCGCAACCCATGCAACGCAACGGACGGGTGAATTCCGGCGACGTCTCGATCTTCTACCGCGCCTTCGGCGCGCGCGGGCAGACGCCCATATTGCTCATGCACGGCGCCAACTACTTCGATTCCTACGACTGGATCGCCGTCGCGGAAACCCTCGCGACCGACCGCGAGGTCGCGACCTTCGACAAGCGCGGCTTCGGCGAATCCGGCTGGAGCCCGAGCAAGGACTATTCCGTCGACGCCAATATGGGCGACATTCTCGCGGTCATTGCCGAGTTGAAGTGGGAGCGGCCGATCATGGTCGGGCATTCGGCCTCGGGGCGGCTCGCGATTGCCTTTTCCGCGGCCTTTCCCGCCAAGGTCTCCCGGCTGGTCGTCGTCGACAGCGCCATGGGGCGCGAGCAAGGCGGCGGCAGCCGCCCGACCGTCGGCAATCCGCCGCTGGTGTTCGAATCGGTCGACGCCGCGATGGCGCATTTCGCCAAGCTCAGCAATCCGCCGCGCATCTCGCACGATCGCGAGCGCGCGCAAGCGGCGCTGGTCAAGGTCGAGAAGGGCTACATGCTCAAGCGCGATCCGGACTTCCAGAACACCAAGCCGCAGGGCGAAGGCGCCAGCCTGCCGCAGCGCGCCGCTCGCGACGTCTGGCAGGACCTGGCCGCGGTCAAGTGCCCCACCATGATCGTGCGCGGGCTGCGCTCGGACCGCTACACGCCGGAGATCCTGGCGCGCATCACTCGCGACTATCCGCAGATCGAATGGGCCACCGCCGATTCCCAGCACGACGTCGCCGACCAGGCGCCGCAGGAGCTGGTGGCGGCGATCCGCAAGTTCGCCGCGAGCGCCTGAGATCATGTCTATTGCGAAGCCGGTGCCCAAGATCGACGTCAAGCCGGAATGGTGGGACAACATCTTCGCGCCGAGCTCGTGCCTCACGCTGATCACGACGGTCGATAGGGACGGGCGGGTGAACGCGGCGGCGTTCGGGACCTGCACGCGGGTCTGTCACGAGCCCATGTACATCGCGTTTACCTGCAGCGCGGACAAGGACACCACCAACAACGTGCTCGCGACCGGCGAGTTCGTGGTCAACGTGGTGCCGTTCGAGCAGGCGATGCTGGACAAGGTCCCGGTCTGCGGGCTGCCGTTCCGGCCGGGCGAGAACGAGCTGGAAAAGGCCGGGCTTACCGCCATCCCCTCGCGCGTGCTGCGGCCGCCGCGCATCGCCGAGTGCCGCGCCCATTTCGAATGCAAGGTGGAATGGACGCGACCCTGGCTCTACCGCGTCATGATCTGCGGCAGGGTCGAGGCGGTCAGCATCGACGAGGATTGCATGGACGCCGACGGCTTCATCGTCTGGGACAAGGTGAAGCCGGCGCACTATTGCGGCATGCGCTACGCCGATCGCTTCGTCCCCGCCTACGACCGGCCCACGCGCGGGATCTGGCGCTACGACGGGCACGACGACGAATTCCGCGCCGGCGAGAACTGGCGCACCGCCTACCGCAGCGTGGATTGATCAGTGCAAGAAACAGCGCAAGACAAGCAGCAGGAAATCGCGTTCTTCGACGGCCACGCCGCGGCGGACGACTACAACGTCTTTACTCCGGCAGCGACCGACCGCCTGATCGACGCATTCGTTGAATTGAGCGCCCTCGCGCCCGGCGCGCGGGTAGTCGACCTCGGCTGCGGCTCCGGCACGTTCACCACGCTGCTCGAGCGCAAGGGCTACGACTGTGTCGGGCTCGACATCAGCACCAAGTTGCTCGTGGTCGGACGCCGCAAATATCCCGGGATCGAATTCGTCGAAGGTGATATCGAGCGGCTGCCGTTTCCCGATGCGAGCTTCGACGGCGTGCTGCTGAGCGGGGTGGTGCATCATTTCCCCGATCCCTCGCGCTGCGCCGCCGAAGTCTGCCGCGTGCTGCGGCCGCAAGGCCGCTTCGTCGCCTTCGATCCCAACCGGCGCAACCCGTTCATGTGGCTCTACCGCGACCGCGCCTCACCGTTCTACAGCCCGCTCGGGGTCACCCCGAACGAGCGACCCGTGATCGCCGGCGAGGTCGCCGCGACGTTCGAGCGGGCGGGGTTTGCAGTGTCGTCGCACTACCTCGGCTCCCTCGCCTATCGCTACGTGGCGTCGCCGCGGGCGCGCCTCCTGCTCCCGATCTACAATGCCATCGACGCTGCGGTGTTCAGCCCTCGCTTCATGGAGCGCCTGCGCCCTTTCGTGCTGACGTCCGGCATCAAGTCGTGAGCTATGACGCCCGAGCTCGACATCGTCATCCCGGTCTACAATGAGGGCCGCAACATCGTGGCGACGCTCGGCGCGTTGGCTCGCTCCGTGACCACGCCGGCGCGCGTGCTCATCTGCTACGACCACGCCGAGGACGATACGTTGCCGGCGATCCGCGCCAATCCGCAAGCCGGGCTCGCCGTCGAGCTCGTGCGCAATGCCGGCCGCGGCGCCCACGGCGCGATCATGAGCGGCTTCGCAGCCAGCACCGCCCCGTTCATCCTGATGTATCCTGCCGACGACGACACCAACGCTCCGATGCTCGATCGCATGGTCGCGCTGGCGCGGGGCGGCTGCGACATCGTCTGCGCCAGCCGGTTCATTCCGGGCGGCGCGATGGTCGGCTGCCCCTGGCTCAAGGCCGCGCTGGTGCGGACGGGGAATTTCACCCTGCGGTATCTCGCCCGGCTTCCCTCGACCGATGCCAGCAACGGTTTCCGGCTGTTCTCGCGGCGGGTGATCGAGCGGATCGTGGTCGAGTCCGATCAGGGTTTCTGCTACAGCATCGAGCTCCTGGTGAAGGCCCATCGGCTCGGCTGGAGAATCGGAGAAGTGCCGGTGCGATGGTTCGAGCGCCGCCACGGCGAAAGCCGGTTCCGGGTTCTCGAGTGGCTTCCGGCGTATCTGCGCTGGTACGGTTACGCCTTCGCCACGACCTGGTTGCGGCGTCCGCCGGACACCGTGCCGCTGAAGGGCCCCTCTCGATGAAATGGCCGAGAATACGCGCGCGCCGCACCACCGAGGTTTCGCCGTGGATGAGCATCATCGCGCGCGAGGTCGAGTTTGCGCGCGGCGAGCCGCCGCAGACCTACCACGCGGTCGAGCAGGCCGACTATATCGCGATCGTCGCGCTCACTCGCGGCGGCAAGATCGCGATCGTGCGGCAGTACCGCCCGGCGCTCGAAGCATTCGCGTGGGAGCTGCCGGCCGGGCTGGTCGATCCCGGGGAGACTGCGGCCGACAGCTGCCGGCGCGAATTGCTCGAAGAGACTGGCCTGACCGCGCGTGCCATCCACGACTTGGGCGAATACAGCCCCTGTACGGGCCGGTTCAGCAACCGCGTTCATTCTTTTTTTGTCGAAGCCGGCGCGCGTATCGCCGCCTTCAAGCCGGAGCCGGGGATCGAGGTGAAGCTGGTGACGCCTGCGGAGATCGTTCGCCTGATCAGGGCCGGCGCGTTCGTCTCCCAACTCCACATCGGCGCATTGCTGCTCGCAGAGCTGCACGGGTTTCTGTCGTTGCCGAGGACGCCGGCGAAACGATCGCGGGCGCGGAAGCGGTCGTAGCCGCTCCGCTCTCATCGCTCCAATAGTCGCGACATGCGGTCGAGCCCGTGCACGAGCGCCATGCTCATGCGGATGCTTGGCGACGCGCTCCGAGAAACGCGGGAAGCGCCGTCGCGCCAAATCGAGCCCCTCGCCGTGGACCCAGACCGCTGCCACCAGCAACGTCAGCAGCCACGTCAGATAGTAGTAGCGTCCCGCCGTCGCGTAGAACATGCCGACACATTGCTGCAGCAACGTGGCCCCGGCGATCAGCCGCAGCCACGGATCGACCTTTCCCCAAACCGCAACCCGCACCAGCACCGCGATCGCCACGGCATGCAGCGGCGCCATCACAACGGCTTCGGACGGGCCGGCAAGCCAGCCACCGATTTGCCGGATCGCCCGCGCGATGTGGTCGCCCGCTAGGTCGAAGCGCGCGACCTCCGCCAACGCGCTGAGATAGGCGGCGGGCGGCGTCACCAGCGCACCGGGGTGGGTGGCGGTGGCGGTGAACAGTGCAAAGACGCCGCCATAAACCCAGTTATGCAGCGCCATGCCGAAAACCGGCAGGAAACCGATGATGAGTCCGGCAACGCGCCGGTACTGGCGCTGCCAGAGCGCGGCAAGCCCGGCGCCCGCAAGCAGAACGCCGGCAGCCGGTGCAATGTTCGGCCGCACGAACAGCGCCAGGGCGAACAACAAGCCGGCAGCGAACGCGAGACCGAGCCGATCGCGCGGACCGGCGCCGGTCCGGCCGACCAGCAGCACAAGCCCGGCCAGAAAGAGCGTATAGGCGGCCGGATCGGCGAAGCCGCGCGCCGCCCATTTGACGTATTGCACGAGGCTCGAGCCGAACAGCGCGCCGACCGGTATGGCGGCGAAGATGACGACCACTGCCAGCGCCCAGCGCAACGGGAGAAAGCGCCGGAACAGGACGAAGACCAGAAATGGCAGCAGCAGGATGAGCGAAAGATAGCCGAGATAGGTCTCGCCGAACACGAGATGCTCGACCACGCGCAGATAGCGCAGGCCAGGTGTGAAGTAGAATACTTTTTCGCCGCCCTCGAGCGCGCCGGCGATGTCGCCCGCGACGAGCTGCCGGAGCATCGCTCGCGCGTAGCCATCGTAGACGAGGCCGTCATCGCCCGACTCGAACGGGCGCAGGCCGCCGATGAAGCTCGCATCGTTGAAGAATACGACAACCAGCGTGATCGCAGTCAGCGTGAACGGCAGCACGGTCCTGCGCCAGCCGCCAGCTCGCAACGATCCGAGCACCAGCAGGACGACCACGGCCGCGGTGGCGACGAGGGCAAGGCCCGGCTCGAGGAGCTGACGAAGCCTGACCGGTGCGGTCGGCTGCAGGCGCATCGCGAGGCCTTGCTTGATCGCAACGCCGAAGATTCGCCGGCCCGCGTCCTCTGTCGTAAGCGTGCGGCATTGCATCGAGTCGTGCGTGATCGGCTCGAAACGCTCGCCCGCCCCTTCCCACAGCACGTTGCCGCGCCAGCACAAATCGCTGCCGACAAAATCGGAAGGAAAGCGGTACATCACGAACCACGGCATCTCCAGCGTCCATCGATGCACCCACGCCCAGAAGCGGCGGTCGCGCGACGCCCGTTCGAGGTCGCTGACTTTCGAATTCCAGTTGTAGCGGAGCTCGTTGATGAAGCCGAGGTGAAGCCAGACCGGATCCGAGAAATCGATGCCGCTCACCCGCCGCGAATACGCGGGCCGCTGGTACATGCCGTCGGCGGAGAATGCAAACGGCCCGTCCGGAAAGCCCTGGCCGCGCCAGCAACCATCCACGCGCGGATCGCAACGCCGCGCCGGCGGATACTTGGCGTCGAGCTCGGCGGCCATCGGGCGGAACGCCCCGGGCGGCAAGGAGGCTTCGAGCGCGCCGCCTGCTCCATCGACGATGAAAAGGTTGTGGCCCTCCTCGATGCGCGGCGCCGCGAGCCAGACTTGGCCGAACACACAAAGCGCGACCGCCGCGACCGCGCCAAGCCACGGCCCGAGCTGCGTCGAAACCGTACCGACGACGATGAGCACGGTCGAGACGACCAGCAGCGCATAGCGGAAGAGATCGTTGATCGGCAGCCCGAGCGCCGCCACGACGAGGACGAGCGCGGCGAGCTTCAGCCAGGGCTGGAATTTCGCGCCCGATTCGGACTGGCTTTCAAGGGAGACTGCTGGTGGTCAATGCGCAGGGCTCGATTTTGCCGGACGGTATCGGCTTCGATCGTGGTTGTCGAACTGGCGATCTCCACTATTCTCGGCGCGCACCACATGGAGACATCGTCATGCCCGCCGTGCTTACGCTCTACGAAGACATCTTGTCCAACGAGGCCGCGCTGGCGCTGCCGCCATCGCCGCGCATGATTTTCGTCGTTCACGGATCGGTGGCGATCGCGGATCATGGCCTGCGCGACGGCGAGACCTGGCACGGCGAGGGCGCGGTGACCCTCAAAGCCGGCAAGACCGGCGCGACCTGCTGGCGCTTCGAGCTGACATCGGCGAGCGCGGCCGTCCCGCCGGCAGCCGGCGTCACCTCGCGCGAAAAGCTTTCAGCGCGTCTCGAGACCTTGCCGCAGGGCGACCTGCTTCTGCGCGGCGACAGCGTCGGCTTTCCGCCTGGCGGCTGCGCCTATCTGCACCGGCATTGGGGACCGGGCATCCGCTGCCTCATCGAGGGCGGCATTCGCATCGACACCCACGGGCGCTCGACCTCGTATGGGCCGGGCGGCGCGTGGTACGAGACCGGCCCCGACGCCGTCTTCGCGCAGGCCGCGGCGGATCGACCGAGCCGTTTCATCCGGGTGATGATCCTGCCGCGCGCGCTGATCGGAAAGAGCTCGTTCCAATACGTCAACGAGGAGGACAAGGACAAGCCGCGGGTGCAGCAGTACAAGATCTTCGCCGACGCGGCGATCGAGTGGCCGCCGCGGCCGCGCTGAGGATCTTCGACATGTACGCCGCCACGATCGGAACCCGGCGCTACGCATTTCCCGATCTGGCGACGTTGCTGGCCAAGGCCTCGCCGCTGCGCAGCGGCGACCTGCTGGCCGGCATTGCGGCCGAGACCGGCGAGGAGCGCGTGGCCGCGCAATACGCGCTCGCCGAGCTGCCGCTGCGCACGTTCCTGCAGGAGCACGTGGTCCCCTACGAGAACGACGAGGTGACGCGGCTCATCATCGACACCCACGATGCCGCGGCATTCGCGCCGGTGGCGCATCTCACCGTCGGGGGCTTGCGCGACTGGCTGTTGTCGGACGTGCCGACCGCGGAGATGCTCGCCGCACTTGCGCCCGGGCTCACGCCCGAGATGGCGGCCGCGGTCAGCAAGATCAGCCGGCTGCAGGACCTCATGGTGATGGCGGCGAAATGCTCGCGTCGTGACCCGCTTTCGCAACACGCATCGGGCTGCCGGGCCGGCTGTCCGTGCGCTTGCAGCCGAACCATCCGACCGACGACGTCAGGGGCATTGCCGCCAGCATCCTCGACGGCCTCCTGCTCGGCGCCGGCGATGCCGTCATCGGCATCAATCCCGCGACCGACAGTCCCGAGCGCGCGCACGCGCTGCTGTCCATGCTCGACGAGGTACGGCTCAAGCTCGACATCCCCACGCAGAGTTGCGTGCTGGCGCATGTGACGACAACGCTCGACCTGATCCGCCGGGGCTCGCCGGTGGACCTCGTCTTCCAGTCGATCGCCGGAACGCAAGCGGCCAACCGCAGCTTCGGCATCGACCTCGCGCTGCTGGGCGAGGCGCGCGAGGCAGCGCTGTCGCTCGGGCGCGGCAGCGTCGGCGACAACGTCATGTATTTCGAGACCGGACAGGGGAGCGCGCTGTCGGCCAACGCCCATCACGGCGTCGATCAGCAGACGCTCGAGGCCCGCGCCTATGCGGTGGCGCGCCGCTTCCAGCCGCTGCTGATCAACACCGTGGTGGGCTTCATCGGGCCGGAATATCTCTACGACGGCAAGCAGATCATGCGCGCCGGGCTGGAGGACCATTTCTGCGGCAAGCTCCTGGGCGTGCCGATGGGTGTCGACGTCTGCTACACCAACCACGCCGAGGCCGATCAGGACGACATGGACGCGCTGCTGACCTTGCTGGTCGCCGCCGGGGTCAACTTCGTGATGGGCGTGCCCGGCGCCGACGACATCATGCTGGGCTATCAGAGCACCTCGTTCCACGATGCACTCGCCATGCGCGACCTGCTCGGCCGCAGGCCGGCGCCGGAATTCGAGGCCTGGCTCGCGCGGCAAGGCCTGGTCGACGCGTCCGAGCGCATCCGCCCGCGTCTCGTGCCCACCGGTTTCCGCGCCCTGCTGACGGATTGACGACCATGCCGCGCATGCCTTCCAACAAGCCTCCTGACGAGCCTCCTGACGAGCCTTGGACCGATCTGCGCCGCTTCACGGCCGCCCGCATCGCCCTGCCGCGCTCCGGCGCTTCGCTCGCCACCGGACCGCTGCTGGAGTTTCGGCTCGCCCATGCCCGCGCGCGTGATGCCGTGCACGCGCCTTTCGATGAGGCGCGCCTGCTCGCGGATTTCGCCGGACTCGGCTTGCCCGTGCTCGCGGTCGCGAGCGCCGCGCCCGACCGGCAGCATTACTTGATGCGCCCCGATCTCGGCCGTCGCCTCGCGCCGGAAGCCGCGGCCGTGCTGGCCGCCCATGTCGGCGCCGGCGTCGGCGTCGGCGCAGACCACGGCTACGACGTGGCATTCGTCGTCTCGGACGGTCTGTCCGCGCGCGCGGTGGAGGTTCATGCCCGGCCGCTCCTGGCCGAGGTCCTTCCCCGCCTTCGATCTGACGGCTGGCGCATTGCACCGCTCGTGGTCGTCCGGCACGGCCGCGTGGCGATCGGCGACGCGGTCGCGAGCGCATTGCACGCGCGCATCGTGGCGATGCTGATCGGCGAGCGCCCGGGCCTCTCGGCACCCGACAGCATGGGCGCCTACCTGACCTTGCTTCCCGCCGGGCGTCCGGTGACGGAAACCACCGACGCCGACCGCAATTGCATCTCCAACATTCGGCCTGAGGGGCTCCACTATGCAGACGCCGCCTTCAAGCTCGTGAACTTGCTGCGAGCGATACGCACGCGCGGGATATCGGGCGTACAACTGAAAGATGACGGCAATCGGTTTCCGATCGAGAATCGATGAGCGGTCTACGCGGAGCCGCTACCGTCGACCCCGACGACGCGCTACAGACGTTGCCATGACCCTTCCCCTGTCAGGACTGCTCGTGGTCGCGCTGGAGCAGGCGGTGGCGGCGCCGATGGCGAGCTGCCGGCTGGCTGATGCCGGCGCCCGCGTCATCAAGATCGAACGTCCGGAAGGCGACTTCGCGCGCCTGTACGACAGGACAGCGGGAGGCGAGTGCTCCTATTTCGTCTGGCTCAACCGCGGCAAGGAATTGGTCGTGCTCGACCTTGCTCAGCCGGACGATAAGGCGCTGCTCGCGGCCATGCTCGCCCGCGCCGACGTGTTCGTGCAGAACCTCAAGCCCGGCGCCATCGCCAAGCTCGGGTTTCCCATCGATCAACTCCGACGCGCGCATCCGCGCCTGATCATCTGCTCGATCTCCGGCTACGGCGAGGACGGCCCCTACGCCGCGCGCAAAGCCTACGACATGCTCATCCAGGCGGAGTCCGGGCTCGCCTCGATCACCGGCGGCCCGGAGGCGCCCGCCCGGGTCGGCGTGTCAGTATGTGACATTGCGGCCGGCATGAACGCCTACGAGGCGGTCCTCGAGGCGCTCATCCAGCGCTCCCGGACCGGCGAAGGCGCCGCGATCTCGATCTCCATGTTCGACGCCATGGCGGATTGGATGGCGACGCCGCTCGTCCAATACGAAGGCGGCATGCCGCCGAAACGGATCGGCCTGGCCCATACCTCGATCGCGCCCTACGGCGTCTTCAAGACCAAAGAAGGCGCCGACATTCTGATCTCGGTCCAGAGCGATCGCGAATGGCGCGCACTGGCAGAGAAGGTGCTCGGCGACACGGCGCTCGCCACCGATCCCGATTTCGCCACCAATGTCGAGCGGGTGAAACGTCGTACCGACACCGATGGCCGGGTGCAGGCCGTGTTCGGCGCGACCGACGAGGCGAGCCTGACGCAGAAGCTCGCCGCGGCCGACATCGCGTTCGCCCGCGTCAACGACACCGCTCTGCTCGCGACGCACCCGCATCTGCGGCGCATCGATGTCGCGACGCCATCGGGGACGGTGTCTTATCCCGCGCCCGCCGCGCGACGCGACGGCGAGCCGCGCCAATACGGCGCGGTGCCGGCACTCGGAGAGCACAGCGAGAGCATCAGGGCGGAATTTACGCCGCGCCGTTCCGGCACGAGCGACTGACCTCACCCCGCACGATTGCGCAGCACCATGCAGGCGCCGCCGGCGCGGCGGATGCTGCCGCACAGCGTGTCGGCGGCTTCCCGCGTGTCGGCCCCCACCCGCACCTGGTAGAACGCGCTCGAGCCGCGGGTGCGCAGCACGTTGCTCAACAAAGTGGGGTCGCGTCCGGTAAGAATTTCGGCGTAGCGCTTCGCGAGCGCCGCATAGGCGGCGAGCGCACGATCGCGCGAGAAGCCGGCGCTGAGCTGGACGCCCCAGGGACTGCCGGCGACAAGATGCACGCGTTCCTCGAGCTTCTGCACGAACGGATTGGGCGCACGGTGCAGCAGCGCGACGAGCTGCGCGCAATTCGGCACCGGCTGGGCGGGTTCCCGCTTGCCGCCGGCCGCCCATTCGTCGGCCGAGAGCCCGGTAATGGCGAGGACGTAGTTGCGCGTCTCCGCTGGCAATGTGCGCTTGCCCGCCATCCAGTCACGCACGCGTTGCGGGCCGGCATTGTAGGCGGCCGCCGCAAGCCCGAGATTGCCGAACTGGCCGCGCAGCTCGCGCAGGAATTCCGCCGATTTCGGCAGTGCCTGGATAGGATCGAACGGATCCAGCAGGCCGCGCTCGGCCGCCGTGCCCGGCATGAACTGGGCGATCCCTTGGGCGCGCGCGCCGCTGCGCGTGCGCGGCCCGACTGCGTCCGGCTGAAAGCGGCTTTCCTGCCAGATCACGCGGGCGAAGAATTCGAGCGGCAAATCGTGCGCACGCGCCGCCGATTCGATCATCAGGCACATCGAGTCGCGCAGATCGGGCCGCGCGCCTTGCGCGGTCGCAGCGGGCGGCATCTCGCGCTCGGCGTCCTCGCCAAGCGCCGGCATGGCGAAGATCGACAGCAAGGCCAGCACGACGATCGCAATGCGTGACATGCACATGCTCGACAAGGACGGCGTGCACCAGGGAGAATAGCAGCATCAGGCCGCCGGAACCAAAGTTCCATCGGTCTCAGTATTCCCTCGTATGGCCCCGAACAGCCCCTATTGTTGCCGCGTTCGCGCTTCAACACGCGTCTTATCGGTGGGGGAGTCGTATGTTGTCGCGTGGTGAGGGAACGCTCCCGGACACAGTGACGTCGCGGCGTGGCGTCCTGCGCGCGCTCGCGTCGGCCACGTCCACGCTGGCGCTCGGTAGCTCTCTTGGCGGCTGCGCGTCGGCGCTGCTGGCACAGAGCCCGCGCTACGACGCGGCCGAGCTCTCCACCAATCCGACATTGCTGGTCGCCACCACACGCAAGCCCGTGAATGGCGCCCGCGCCAGGCCCTGGTTCGGCAGCGAGCGCGCCAAGATGAGCGTCGCGCGCGCGCGCATGACGCCGCCGAGCGAGGGCCGGTTCTCGCTCGGCGCGGTCGGGCTCGAGCGACTGGCAGCTCGACGGCATCGAGCCGGCTCCGCAGATCGGCGACCTGTTCGGGCCGCCGGGCGCGCCACGCGACGTGCTGATCTACGTTCACGGTTTCAACACGAGCTTCGAGACCGCGGTGCTCGACGCCGCGCGCATGGCCGACGGCATCCGCTTCCGCGGCGAGACCCTGGCGTTCTCCTGGCCGTCGCGGGCGAAGCTCTCGGAATACAGCTACGACCGCGAGAGCGCGATGTGGTCGCGCGACGCGCTCGAGCAGGTGTTCGCCGGGCTGATGGCGAGCCCGACCACGGGCCGCATCCACCTGGTTGCGCACTCGATCGGCACCATGCTGGCGATGGAATCGCTGCGCCAGATCTACGCCCGCCAAGGGGCCGCGGCGGCGGATCGGATCGGCGCCGTCGTGTTCGCCTCGCCCGACATCGACCTGGATGGGTTCACGTCGTCGATTGAGCGCATCGGCCCGCTTGCAACAAGGATCGTCGTCGTTGCGGCAACGAACGACCGGGCGCTCGCCGTATCCAGCTTCCTCGCCGGCGGGATGACCCGCGTCGGCGCCGCCGAAAAGGCCGAGCTGACGCGGCTGGGCCTGCATGTGGTCGACGCCTCGCAGCAGGGCTGGGGCATCATCAATCACGATCTGTTCCTGTCGAACGCCAAGGTCCGGCAGGTGATCCGCCGCGCGATCGACGGCCGCCCCGTGGACGGGGCATAGTTAACGACTTGGCCGCCCGCTGTTGCGTCGTCAGCGCGTCGTAGAACCCACGTAGTCGCTTTACGTTTCGAGCCGCCGCGTCCTCCACCGTTTGGTGGACGCGGCGGCTCGCCGAAAACGCTCGAAGTGTGATGGCGATCACACCTTCGCGTCGTCCGCGATCGTATGTTGACCGCAGGAAAACAAAAAAGCATTCATCCGCGCAGCCGAGCACCACCAAATGTCCAGAAGCTTTGCTACGCTGAGAATCTTTTCGGCCGTGTGGAGTTTGTAGCGTGCGTGAGTTCAGCGCGGTCAGATATCGTATTCTCTTGAGCTATTGCCAACGCGACAAAGCCCTCGGCAGGTGGCTGCAAGGCGAGCTCGAAGCCTATCGCATCGAGGAAGACTTCGTCGGCCGGCCCACGCCCGCCGGTCCGGTGCCGCGGACGCTGCGGCCGATCTTTCGCAGCTGCGAAGAAAACGGCGATGTCCTGACCGAGCAAACCTCCGCGGCTCTCCAGGCCGCCCAATTCCTCGTCGTGCTCTGCTCGCCGGATGCCGCAAAGAGCCAGCACATCAACGAGTTGATCCGCCGCTTCAACGCCATGCGGCGGGCCGACCGGGTGATTCCGGTGCTCGTCGGCGGCGAGCCGGGGGATCCCGAGATCGAGTGCTTCCCGCCGGCATTGCGCTTCCGGCTCGGACCGGACCGCCGGCCGACCGACCCGTACGGCGAGCCGATGCCCGACGCCAGGCCCGACGGGGACGGCAAGGAGCTCGCGCGGCGAAAGGTGCTGGCGCGGGTGCTCGGCCTCGGTCTCGACGATGTCGTGCGCAATGGCGAGCAAACCCGGCAACGGCTCATTCGCGCCCGCTGCGCCATCGTCGCCGGCCTGTTGGCGATAACGATGGCCTATGAAGGCGGTTTCGCCTGGGCGCGCTACGAGTTGGCCCGCGATGACGCCTTGCTCGACAGCGTCCTGGCAGGGGCGACGGCTGCCAGCAGCAGGGCCGTGGCGCTCTCCCGGCAGGTCGGCCTGCCGCGCGCCGTGACACTGGGGATTCTGGCGCAGGCGGAGGGCCGGGTCCGCAACCTGGCGGAGGTCGGCCGCGACACGTCGCAATTGCGCTTCCGCAAGGTGTCGATGCTGATCGAATTTGCCCGCCACTACGCCGCGCTCGGCAACGACGAATTGCAGCAGGCCCGGGCAACCGAGGCGGAGCAGCTGATGCAGCGGCTCGCCGCCGACGCTCCGGGCCGTCTGGTCCGGGACCTCTCCGTCACCTACAACGAGCTGGGCGACGTGATGCAGGCCCAGGGCCGGCTCAAGGAGGCGCTCGCGAGCTACCGGGCCAGCCGCGCGTTGGCCGACCGCCTCGCCGCCAATCCCGACAATGCCGGCCGCCAGCGCGAGCTCGCCGCCAACCATCTACGGATCGGCAATGTCGTTGCCGCGCAAGGCGCGCTCGACGCCGCGCTCGCCAGCTACCAGACCAGCCTCGCCATCGACGCCCGCGGCGCCGACCCGAACGAACCGGACACGCGCCGGCTCTACGGCCTGATGGTGTCGCAGGAGAAGATCGGCGACGTGCTGCGGGTCCAGGGCGAGCTCGACGATGCCCTGGCGAGCTATCAGGCGAGCCGCGCCACCGCGGAGGCACTCACCGCCGCGGAACCCGGCAATTCCGACTGGCAGCGTGGGCTGGCGGTGTCACGCGTCAAGATTGGCGACGTGTTGGCGGCCCAGGGCAAGGCCGACGAGGCGCTAGCAAGCTACCGCGCCAGCAACGCTGTTGCTCGCCGCCTCGCCGCCGCCGAGCCCGGCAATGCCGGCTGGCAAAATGATCTCGGGCTGAGCCACGAGCGCATGGGGTTCGTGCTGGAGGCGCGCGGCGATCTCGTCCCGGCGTTGCGCGAATACCGGACATCGCTTGCGATCGCGCGCCGGCTCGCCGCCGCCGAGCCCGGTAATGCCGGCTGGCAGCGCGACCTCGGCATCGCCCACGAGCACATCGGCGATGTGTTGCGCGCGCAGGGCGATCACGCCGGCGCGCTCAAGGAATACGAGACCAAGCGCGCCATCATCAGCCTGCTCGCCGCCGCCGAGCCCGGCAATGCCGGCTGGCAATACGAGCTCGGCAGCATCCATGCGCGCCTGGGCGTGGCGCTGGAAGCACGCGGCGACCTGACGGCGGCGCTGAAGGAATACGAGGCGTGCCTGCGGATCGGCAGTCGCTTCGCCGCCGCCGACCCGGCCCATGCCGGCTGGCAGCGCGACCTGGCGGTGACCCACGGCAAGCTGGCGACCGTCCATCATCGCCTGGGCAAGGCAGGACAGGCGTTGGCGGGTCTGCGCAAAGGCCGCGACATCCTGGCGGTCCTGGTCACGACGGCGCCTGCGTTCGAGCCATGGACCAGCGATCTCGCGCAATTCGACAGTCAGATCGCCGTGCTCGAAGGCCGTGCCCCGACGAAGCGCGCGGCGCGCGGCTGCGACCTCAACTGCGAGAAGGCGAAAGCGGCGGCGCCGGACGCGGTCAAGCTCGCAAGCGACCTGCGCGAGAGCGGCGAACCCGCCGCCGCGCCGAAGTCCAAGAATTGAGCTGATGGCTTGGTCGGGCTAACCCACCCGCGCCGGCAGTACGTGCCAGAACAACAACCAAAAAAGATCACGACCACTGCCACGATCACATTTGCGCACGCATCGACGATCGGCAATAGTTCGCCGACGGGAGGGCTCGTGTTGTTGCGTAACAGGGAGCTTCAAACAATGAGATACCGATCACTCGCGCTCGCCGTCGCGACATTGTCGTCGACACACCTTGCAACAGCCGCCGATGCGCAGTCCGTCTACGTCGCGCCCGGCGGAGTCTATGTGGCATCGGGACCGGTGTATGTGACACCGGCGCCGACGAACGGAGTGCCGCCCTATGTAACGCCGGCTCCCACCTACGGCGTACCCTATCCGACGCCGGATCCTGCCTATGCCGTGCCGCCTTACGTCACGCCGGGTCCCGGCTACGCAGTGCCGCCGCCCTACGTAGCGCCGGCTTACGTAGCACCGCAAGCTTATGTGGCACCGGCGCCTGCTTACGCGGCACCTGCCCATGTCGCGCCCGCGCCGGCATATGCAGCGCCTGGCTATGTCGAGCCCGCCTATGCGGTGCGCCAGCGCAGAGTGGCGCCGCTTGCGGCCTACGCCGCGGAGCTCCCGCCGCGGCCGCCCGCCGCCGTGCCCTACCGCAACGGCGGCCGCTGCGCGTTCAGATCGGGCTACGGCCGTTGGGAATACTGCGATTGAGCAAACCTAAGGTGGGTGGAGCGAAGCGCTCCCCCATCCTACTGCTGACCCTCGTCCAGCCCCGCCAGCCAACGCAGCAACGAAGCGCCCTGGCTGATCGCCAGGATCGCGATGTCGGCCGGCGGCTCCGCGTGCTCGGCGGCGCCGGGGTGATGCCGATAGAGGTCCGAAGCCTCGACCCATTCCTGGAAACCGAGCAGCATCCGCTGGGCGGCACCTTGCGCCGCTGCGTCGCCGTCGTAGACACGGCGCACGACCGGCCGCAGCCTGCGATCGATCTCATCGACCGACAATCGCGCATACGGGAACATCAACCCGAACAATGCCGCCATTGCCGCGAATGTCCCTCGCCACGCCTGTTTGTAGTTCGGCGGATCGGCGCTGAGATGGTTGGAGGCAATCTCGAACGTATTGCGAACTTTCAGGTAGCGCTGCGCTTGCAGCGCGGCGATCGCAGACATGACGTTGCGCTGAAACTCGCGATCCACCGCCGGGTGAATGCCGCCGACGTCGTCGATCTGGTAGGCGAGATTCTCTTCGGCAAAGATCTCCTTCACGACGTCGCGCCACCAGTTCGCGGTGCCATCGCCGACGTGCCAATAAAGATAACGATAGACGAGTGTAACGGCGTCGAGAAATTCCGGCGTGCGGCATTCGCGAAAGAACTGATGCCAATGCGACGAATATCTGCCGTCGCCGGGCACGGGAACGCCGAGTTCGCGGCCGAGGAAGAGCGCGAGCCGGTCGGTTTGTTGAGTGAACACGGTCTCGCCGAACAGGGCGCCGACGCGATGCCGCGCCCGGCCGCTGTCGTGCGCGGGGGCTCCGGGCCGCGCGTACAAAGCGCTGAAGCGCTCTCCCGGCATGCGACTCCTCCTCGAGACCATGCGTCGAGCGAATCGGGTTGACCGACGAAAATGACGTTTGCATGGAGAGCGGTGGATGAGGGAGTGCCGGCGTACCGAAATCGCGTCCCTACGCCCGTCAAGAATGGTACGCCGGTGCTCGCGCACGTCTGGAACCGCAAAGTCGTGCTTGAGAAAATCGGATTTTGGTGCCGCAAGAGGGATTCGAACCCCCGACCCCATCATTACGAATGATGTGCTCTACCAGCTGAGCTATTGCGGCGTGGGTCCAGGGCTCCTGATATCGGCTGTGGGAGGTATTGGCAAGGCGCGCGGGCCGTACGCCTGTCCTAAGGCTTGAACAACTGCCGGATCTTGCTCCAGCTGTCGGCCGGCTGTTCGGCCGTCGGTTCGGGCACCGGCTCGATGTGATGGAACTCCGGGTCGGGACCTGGATCGTCGGGCGCATGGGCGAGCGGGATCACGGCAGGCGCAAGCGGAACCGGCGCCAAGCCGCGGGCCCGTTGTAGACGGGCTTCCTCCGGCGCGGACGGTACTCGCGATGCCCGTTCGGCACGGTCCTTTCCGATGGCCTTCTCCTCGCCCCGGTCCAGTCGATGCTCCGGCAGCCGATCCTCCGGCACGTCCCGGCTCTCCTCTTGCACCCGCTCCTCGATCACGGGCGGAACGTCGGGCGTGGGCGGTCGCGGCGGCGGCGCGCGCTCGTGCGGCGCATCGAGGAAGGCGCGCTGCTCGGTCTCGATCAGGGTGCCCGCGTCCTGCATTCCCGCCAGCGGATCCTTCCACTCGAAGGCGTCGATCCGTCCGGTCACGGGAGAGACCGGCAGCCAGCGGTCGGAGACGAAACCGTCCGCCGTCCAGGCCGGATCGCGCTGGGCATTGAGCGCGCGCGTCATCCATTCGCGCGCGCGGCCGTCATCGCCCTGCACCTGCTCGAGCACGGCCATCAGCGCCGCCACGCGCTTGGTCGGCTTGTCGATGAGCGGCGCGAGGCTCTGTCGGGCAACGGCGAGCTCCCTGGCGTCGATGGCGGCGCGCGCCACCGCGAGCGCCGCCTCGACATGGCCGGGAGACTTCGCCGCCAACGACTGGACGCGCGCCAACCGCTCCCGCGCGCTATCGCCCGGCCGCAGATGCGCATAGCCATCGGCGAGGTCGGGATGCGGATTCCACACCCAGGCCGCCTCGATGATGCGCGCGGCCTTGCGCGGCTCGCCCGCCTCGCCCAGCATCCGTCCGGCGAGCGCCGCCGCCGGCACCAGCGTGGGTGCGAGCTTCACAGCCTCCAGCACCAACGCCTTGGCGCGGTCGCGATCGCTGTCCTCCAGCGCCAGCGCTTGCGCGGTCAGCAGCACCGCGCGCTGGCGCCGGTACTCGGCCTTATCGGCCAGTCCGCCCTTGTGGTTGCGTTCGAGCCGCTCGAGCGCGCCCGACCAGTCGCCGGCGACGCAACGGAACTCCAGCACCGCCTGCCCCGCCCATGGCGGTATGGAGGCGTGCTTCGCCGCCTCCTCCGCGTAGAGCAGCGCCGCGGCCGGATCGCCGCGCCGGCGCGCCTCGATGAACAGGCCGTGCAAGCCGAGCAGCTTGGTATCGTCGCGGCCGGCCATCTGCTGGAACGTCGATGCCGCCCCGTCGCGGTCGCCGGAGAGCTGCGCGGTCTGCGCGGACAGCAGCAATGTAAGGGGCTCGTGCGGCGCGATACGCTTGGCCTCGTCGGTGAACTTGCGGGCGGCGCGCGCGTCGCCGGAGCCGACTGCGACCAGCCCCTGCGACACCGCGCGATAGCCGCGCACGCCGCGGCGCGTGTCGATGTAGCGCGCGATGAGACCGGGCGAGCGGACGATGACGCGGACGACCGACCACAGCATGACCGCGGCGACGGCCACGGCGGCGACGGCCATCATCAGCACCATCACCGAAGTGTCGATGCGCCGGCCCTGCCAGATGATGGCGACCTCGCCGGGACGGTCGGCCAGCCACACGGCGCCGAACGCGAGCAAGCCGACGATGATGAGATAGACGACGACGCGAATCATTACTTCGACAACCCCGACAATGCATCCGCCGAGATCCGGCGGGTCGCTTCCAGCGCGGCCATCCGCAGCTCCGTTTTCTTGATCCAGGCCTCGGCCGGGGCGCGCGCCGCCGCGGGCAGCTTCGCCAGCTCCGCGAGCGCACCGGAAATATCGGCTTGCGACGCCTTTACCTCGATGCGCGCCACGATCGCGGCGGGATCGTTGCCCGCGATCTCGTCGGTCGGGCGGATACGCACCAGCTTCTCGGCGCCCGCCTGCAGCTTCTCCAGAAACCCACCGTCGCGCGGGGGCGCGCCGGCCGCCTGCGACAATGAAGGCGTCACTCCCGCCAGCTCGCGCGCGAGCACCGCGGCGGTCGGAACACCGGCGGTCGCGAGCGGCTCCAGCGGCGCCAAGATCTTGGGATCGAACGCTTTGGAATCGGCAGCGATCGTCTTCACCGATGCAAGCTCGGCAGCAAAGGGATCACCGCGCTCGACCGCCCCCTTGAGCGCGCTCGCGGCAACGACGAGCCGCAGCGAACGGTCGCCGGCGTCCGCCGGTCGCTTGGCGAGCTCGGCTGCCACCGCCTTCTCGCTGCGCTCGACCGCGGCCACGCGATTGGCGAGCGCCTCGAGCTCGTTGCGCTCGATCGCCGGAGCTCCCGGCTGCGCAGCCGCAGGCGCGGCGGTGTTCGCCTCGGAGCGCTGGCGCGCGTCGCGAGCGGCGGCTACGGCTTCATCGGTGCGGCGGCCGAGGATGGAAACGGATTCGCCCAGCGCCTTCACCTGCCCCTCGATGCTGGCAATGCGATTGGCCAGCGCCGGATCGGTCGCGCCCGGCCTCGGCGTCGCGAGCGCTGCTTCGAGCTTGGCGAGCCGTGCCGCGACATCGTCGAGCGCGCGCGGATCGCCGCCAGCCGGCAGCGGCCGCGCGGCGACATCGCGAATACGCTGCTCGAGACCTACCAGCCGGGCATTGACCGTGCTCGTGCCGGTATCGGGGCCCATGAGCAGATTCGCGATCCCGAGCACGGCGAGAACCACGGCACCGCCGGCGACGCCGGCGCCGATCGGCACCCAGGGAATATTCGGCGGTACCCAGTCCGGCGACTTCGTAGTGCCCGCGCGGCCGGACGAGGACCTGGCGGCAAATCGGCGGCGGCCGTGCTCGTGCCGGACGATGCGCCGGCGGCCTTTGCCGCTGGATCGGTGCTTTCGATCTCGGTCGCCGTGAGGTCGATGGTCGGCGGCCGGCGGCCGCTGCCGCCCGGCGGAGGCGGCGCGCCCGGGGGCGGGGGCTGGTCCATGGTCATGTCGAACGGGCCTTTTTGGTCGATTCGCCGAGCGGACCAGTATTTTAAAGCGGATTGGTGATCACTGTCGTAACAAATTGCCGCCGACTGGACCTATGGTCCGTTCGTTTAACAGGACCTTATGCCGCCCTCACGCGTCTACGAGGCCGATCAGCGCGGCCTCGTCCGGCCGGGGCGCGACCCTTATTCCGCCGAAGCCGGCGGCGGCGAGCGGCTCCGATACCTGGCGGGAGAGGCAATAGTGCAATGGCCCACGTCCGCTGGCGGGAACGCCAGCACTCTGGGCACAGGCGAGGTAGGCCTCGGCGCTGCGGCGGGAAAAATGCAGTACGCCGTCGAGCGCGCCCTGCGCCAACGCCGTTGCGACCGCCGCCGGAAAGCGCTCGGCCTTGACGGCGCGATAGATCGAAACGGCAACCACCGGGACGCCGCCGGACGCGAGATCACCCGCGAGATCGCCGGCGCGGTCCTCGCCGGCGAGATAGAGCAGCGGCTGGGAGCCGCCCGCGTATCGGGCGCGCAGGAGCGCGACCAGGTCGCCCTGGTCGCCGTCGGCCGAATGCACGTCGCGAAAGCCCGCCGCCCGGGCGGCGTCCGCACTGTGGCGGCCGACGGTGAACGCGACGAGAGAGGTGAGTTGGTCGTGCGCAGGGTGTTGGGCGACGGCGCGCGCCGCGTTCGCGCTCGTCATCACGACCGCACCGTAGGGCCCCTCCGGCAGCCTGGTCGCGATCGTTTCCACCCGCAGCAGCGGCGCGACCACCACCTCGTGGCCGTATGCACGCAGGGCCGCGGCGGTGCGCTCGCCGTCGGGCTCGGGACGGGTCACCAGGAGCCGCACGGCTCACGCCGATGCGAAGAAATCGGCGCCGCCCCGCTCCCGCAACTCGCGCCCGGCGTCGGCGCCCAGCGCAAAGGCGTCGGCAGCGGCGCCGCGACGCTCGCATTCGAGCACTTCGCTGCCGTCGGGCTTGGCGATCAGTCCGCGAAAATGCAGCTGGCCGCCGCGTAGCGTGGCGTGGCCCGCAATGGGCGTGCGGCAGGAACCCTCGAGCACCGCGAGGAAGGCGCGCTCGCAGCCGAGCGCGGTCGCGCTGTCGGCGTGGTTGATCGGAGCGAGCATGCGGAGCGTGACCTGGTCGCCGACCCGCGTCTCGAGCGCGATGATCCCCTGCCCCACCGCCGGCAGGAACTCGTCGAACCGAGAGTATGGCGGTAGCAGCGTAGGCGAGATCGAGCCGCTTCAAACCGGCGAAGGCAAGCAAGGTGGCGTCGACCGCACCCTCGTTGAGCCGGCGCAGGCGCGTCTCCACGTTGCCGCGATAATTCACGACCGCAAGATCGGGCCGCAGCCGCTTGACCAGAGCCTGCCGACGCAACGACGCGGTGCCGACCGTTGCGCCCTTAGGAAGCTCGCGCAGCAATTCGGCCTTGCGGCTGATAAAGACGTCGCGCGGGTCCTCGCGCGGCAGCACGGCGGCAATGCCGAGGCCTTCCGGCAGCTCGGTCGGCACGTCCTTGGCCGAATGCACCGCGAGGTCGATCGTGCCCGCGAGCAGGGCGTCCTCGATTTCCTTGGTGAACAGGCCCTTGCCGCCGACCTCCGCCAACGGGCGGTCGCGGATCATGTCGCCGGTGGTGCGAATGATCTCGAGCTCGATCTGCTCAGGCGGAAAGCCGTGGATGGCGGCCAGGCGCTCACGGACCAGCCGCGCCTGGACGATCGCGAGTGGGCTGCCGCGCGTTCCAATACGCAAAACGGCGGCCGACTGATGCACCGATTGCACCCCATCACCTCACAATGCTAGGCCCGAACCGAGTACGGTATACGATGTGCGGTGTACGGTAGCCCGGATGGAGCATGAGCGAAATGGTTGTGCTCGGCATCGAGACGACCTGTGACGAGACCGCGGCGGCGGTAATCGCGCGGCCCGAGGCCGGGCCGGGCAAGATTCTGTCGAATATCGTGCTGTCCCAGGTCGACGAGCATGCCGCCTTCGGCGGGGTGGTGCCCGAGATCGCGGCGCGCGCCCATGTCGAGGCACTGGACGTGATCATCGCCAAGGCCATGGCCGAGGCCGGCGTCGGTTTCGCCGATCTCGACGGCATCGCCGCCGCCGCCGGGCCCGGGCTGATCGGCGGCGTGATCGTCGGGCTCACCACCGCCAAGGCGATCGCGCTGGTGAACGAGAAGCCGCTGATGGCGGTCAATCATCTCGAGGCCCATGCGCTGACCGCGCGCCTCACCGACGACGTGCAGTTTCCCTATTGCCTGTTCCTCGCCTCCGGCGGCCACACCCAGATCGTCGCGGTGCTCGGCGTCGGCCACTATGTGCGGCTCGGCACCACGCTCGACGACGCCATCGGCGAAGCCTTCGACAAGACCGCCAAGCTCCTCGGGCTCGGATATCCCGGAGGCCCGCAGGTCGAGAAGGAAGCGCTGTCCGGCAAAGCGGACCGGTTCGCATTGCCGCGGCCGATGATCGGCCGGCTGCACGCCGACTTCTCGCTTTCGGGACTGAAGACCGCGCTGCGGGTCGAAGCCGAGAAGATCGCGCCCTTGACCGACGACGACGTGCGCGACCTCTGCGCCTCGTTCCAGCAGAGCGTCGTCGACGTGGTCGCCGACCGCCTGCGGACCGGCCTGAAGATTTTTCGCGAGCGCCACGGCCGGCCGAGCGCGCTGGTCGCGGCCGGCGGCGTCGCCGCCAATGAGGCGATCCGCAAGGCACTTCATCACGTGGCGTTCGAAGCCGGCACGGAGCTGGTGGTGCCGCCGGCGGCCTTGTGCACGGACAACGGCGCGATGATCGCCTGGGCCGGCGCCGAGCGGCTTGCGCTCGGCCTCACCGACACGCTCGACACCAGGCCGCATGCGCGCTGGGCGCTCGCCGACGTGAAGGGACCGCCGGTGCCCGCAGTCGCCGCCGTATCCGATGAGCCGGGCAAGAACGCCACGCCGCCGGAGGCCGAAGAGCCGCAGCCGCAATGAGCTTCGAGCGCATAGCCGTGGTCGGCGCCGGCGCCTGGGGGGTTGCGCTGGCGAACGTGATTGCACGCGCGGGCCGCCGCGTGACGCTGGCCGCGCGCGACCGCGCCGGCGCCGAGGTGCTGCTCAACCGCCGCGAAAGCCCGCGGCTGCCGGCGGTCCGCATCGATGAGCGCATCGCGATCGGGCTGCTCGACGCAGATTACTCCCATCAGGATGCAGTCCTGCTGGCGGTGCCGTCGCAGCAGATCCGCGACGCCGCGCGCGTGGTCGGGCAGACGCTGGCCAAGGGGACGCCGGTCATCGCCTGCGCCAAAGGCATCGAGCGCGGGAGCCACAAATTCATGACCGAGGTGATTGCCGCGAGCGCCCGCGGCGCGGTGCCGGCGATCCTCTCCGGCCCGAGCTTCGCCGACGACGTGGCGCGCGGGCTGCCCGCGGCGGTGACGCTTGCCGCACGCGACGAGAGCATGGCGGCGACACTCGCGCGCGCGCTCGGCTCGGCCGCGTTCCGGCCCTATCATTCGACCGACGTGCGCGGCGTCGAGATCGGCGGCGCCGCCAAGAACGTGCTCGCCATCGCCGCCGGCATCGTCGCCGGCCGCGGGCTGGGCGCGAGTGCCGCCGCGGCGCTGGTGACGCGCGGCTTCGCCGAGTTGTTCCGCTTCGGCCGCGCCTTCGGTGCGCGGCCGGAGACATTGACCGGCTTGTCCGGGCTCGGAGACCTGATCCTCACCTGCTCGAGCACGCAGTCGCGCAACTATTCGTTCGGCATTGCCTTGGGCAAGGGTCATCCGGAGCAGGCCGGCGCCAAGCTCGCCGAAGGCATCTTCACTGCTCCGGTGCTGGTCGAGATGGCGAGCGGGCAAGGCATTGAAATGCCGATCGCCGGCGCGGTGGTCGATATTCTTGCGGGGCAGGCGAGCGTGGACGAAGCGATCGAAAGCCTGCTGACCCGCCCGTTTCGGGCCGAGAGTTAGGCTGCTACGCTCCGCGCCGCCTATCCGAAGCGGAGAAAAACAATGGCCCACTGGCTTCTGAAGACCGAGCCCGAGGAATTCTCCTGGGACGATCAAATCAAACGCGGCGCCAAGGGCGAGGCCTGGACCGGGGTGCGCAACTTCACCGCCCGCCGGCACATGACGGAGATGAAGAAGGGCGACCACGCGTTCTTCTACCACACCGGCGACGAGAAGCAGGTGGTCGGCATCGTCGAGGTGATCCGCGAGGCTTATCCCGACCCGACCGACGAGAAAGGCGTCTTCAAGTCGCTCGACGTGAAGGCGGTGAAGCCCTTTCCGAAACCTGTGACGCTGGCGGCGGTCAAGGCCGAGGCCCGGCTCAAGGACATGGCACTGGTCAAATACGCCCGCCTCTCCGTGCAGCCGGTCACGCCGCAGGAATGGAAGATCATCTGCACGATGGGGAACGTAAAGGATTGAGCTATTGACAGGGGATGGCCGGCTGAAGACTGAAAATATCAGGGAGTAAAATGTGACATTCGCCGGGATAAACTATCTCGCCGTCGTGATCGCGGCGATCGTGGCGTGGCTCGCCGGCGCGGTCTGGTACATGACCTTCGGCAAGCCCTGGATGGCCGCTCTCGGCATCACCGCGGAGAAAATGGCCGAGGCGCGAGGGCATCCCAGCGCGTTCCTCCCGTTCATCTACGCCTTCGTGGCCGAGCTGGTCATGGCCTGGGTACTGGCCGGGCTCATCGGCCATCTCGGCCCGCTCTCGCTACGCGCCGGCGTGATCTCCGGCGCGTTCTGCTGGCTCGGCTTCGTGATCACCACGCTGCTGGTCAACAACAGCTTCGCCCGGCGCGACTGGCGCCTGCTCTTCATCGACGGCGGCCACTGGCTGCTGGTGCTGCTGCTGATGGGCGCGATCATCGGCGCAATGGGCGCGTGACGGCACAGCGCCCTCGAGCCGGCAATCGTGTCAAATCTTGTGGCCGCGCTTGCGCAGCTCGTCGACGATGCGGCTTTGCATCTCGCTGGCGACCGACTGTCCGAACCGCTGCCCGAGCGCCATGCTTTCCTGTACGATGACCGATTGCTTCTGCACGAACTTCTGCCCGACCGGCCCCCGGTAGAACGCCGCAAGCTCGCGCAGCTCGTCGGCGGTGAAATTGCGGGCATAAAGCGCGGCGATTTGATCGAGGATCTCGTTCAAACGCGTGCTCATCCCTTCCAGCATGAGCGGCATGATGGCGTCGTAATCGCGCTCGATCTGCGGCCGGTTCTGAACGATCGCCGGTTTCAACGTTTGGACAATGGATGGCATGATGTTCTTGAACTGGTCGGCCATCTGCATCGTGACGAGCAGCTCACGCGCCGCCGCCATGCCGTCGGGAGGCGGCGATTGCGCAGGCGCGGGCTTGGCTGCGAACAGCAATAGCGCCAGGCACAGTATCCATGAACATTTGCGCATGAAAAATCTCCTTGGCGGCGGGCCCGCCCCCGCCATTTTGCCGCATGCGGGCGTATTCGGGCAACCAAAGTCGAACATTCCCAGTCTTGTCGCTTGTCCGGCCGTCATCGCATAATGGGGCCCAATGGTGGCGATCGATCGTTCATCACCCGATGTCCCGGGGAGGCGAGCGCAGCAATTGCGAGCGGTATCTTTCGGCCGCCGCGCTTGGAGGAAAAGATGTCGGACAAGATCTATGACGTTCCGCCGGAGTGGAAGCAGCGCGCCTTCGTCGACGAGGCCAAGTACAAGGATATGTACGCGCGCTCGATCAAGGATCCGAACGCCTTCTGGGCCGAGGCCGCCAAGCGGCTGCACTGGTACAAGGCGCCGAGCAAGATCAAGAACACGACGTTCGGACCGGGCAACGTCTCGATCAAGTGGTTCGAGGACGGCGTCACCAACGTGGCGTACAATTGCATCGACCGGCATCTGGCAACGCGCGCCAAGCAGACCGCGATCATCTGGGAGGGCGACGACCCGTCCCAGTCCAAGCACATCAGCTATCAGGAGCTGCACGACGAGGTCTGCAGGCTCGCCAACATCCTGCGCAACCGCAACGTCGAGAAGGGCGACCGCGTCACCATCTACATGCCGATGATCCCCGAGGCGGCCTACGCCATGCTCGCCTGCGCGCGCATCGGCGCCATCCATTCCGTGGTGTTCGGCGGCTTCTCGCCGGATTCGCTCGCCGGCCGCATCGAGGATTGCGGCTCCAAGGTCGTCATCACCGCCGACGAAGGCATCCGCGGCGGCCGCAAGGTTCCGCTGAAGGCCAACACCGATGCCGCCATCGCCAAGGTCGGCGGTGTCGACCATGTCATCGTCGTGCGCCACACCGGCGCCGCGGTCGAGATGGATCCCGTGCGCGACGTCTACTACCACAAGGCCGCCGAGGTCGTGACCAAGGAGTGTCCGTGCGAGCACATGAACGCGGAGGATCCGCTGTTCATTCTCTACACCTCGGGCTCGACCGGCAAGCCGAAGGGCGTGCTGCACACGACCGGCGGCTACCACGTCTACACCGCGATGACGCACCAATACGTCTTCGACTATCACGACGGCGACATCTACTGGTGCACCGCCGACGTCGGCTGGGTGACCGGTCACAGCTACATCGTCTACGGGCCGCTCGCCAACGGCGCCACCACGCTGATGTTCGAGGGCGTGCCGAACTATCCCAGCATGTCGCGGTTCTGGGAGGTGATCGACAAGCACAAGGTCAACATCTTCTACACCGCGCCGACCGCCATCCGCGCGCTGATGCAGGCGGGCGAAGCGCCGGTGAAGAAGACCTCGCGCAAGTCGCTGCGGCTCTCGGCACCGTCGGCGAGCCGATCAATCCGGAAGCGTGGGAGTGGTACTACCGCGTGGTCGGCGAGAACCGCTGCCCGATCGTCGACACCTGGTGGCAGACCGAGACGGGCGGAATCCTCATCACGCCGCTCCCGGGCGCAACGCGCCTCAAGCCGGGCTCGGCGACGCAGCCGTTCTTCGGCGTGGTGCCGCAGATCGTGGATGCGGAGGGCAAGGTGCAGGAGGGCGCGACCACGGGCAATCTCTGCATCGCCGACTCCTGGCCCGGGCAGATGCGCACCGTCTACGGCGATCACCAGCGTTTCATCGACACCTATTTCAAGGCCTATCCCGGCAAGTACTTCACCGGCGACGGCTGCCGGCGCGACGCCGATGGCTATTACTGGATCACCGGCCGGGTCGACGACGTGATCAACGTCGCCGGCCATCGCCTCGGCACCGCCGAGGTCGAAAGCGCGCTGGTCGCGCACGCCAAGGTGTCGGAGGCCGCGGTCGTCGGCTATCCCCACGACATCAAGGGCCAGGGCATCTACGCCTACGTCACGCTGATGTCGGGCGAGCAGCCCACCGAGGATCTGCGCAAGGAGCTGGTGCAGTGGGTGCGCAAGGAGATCGGCCCGATCGCCTCGCCCGATCTCATTCAATTTGCCCCGGGCCTGCCCAAGACCCGCTCCGGCAAGATCATGCGGCGCATCCTGCGCAAGATCGCCGAGGACGAGTACGGCAATCTCGGCGACACGTCGACGCTAGCGGATCCGGCCGTGGTCGACGATCTCGTCAGCAACCGGCAGAACAAGAAGGCGCACGCTTAGGGGCATTCGCGGGCCGCGGCATCGATCGAGCGCGGCCCGCCCGCATTCTGAGCGAAGCGGCTGCGCCCCGCACGCGTGCAAAATCAGCGCCTTACTGTGACCGATGTGCACCACTGCTGTGGCGCATGCGGCACAGTCGGGCGCGATTTTAACTCTTTGCTAACCAAAGCCAGCGGTTTCAGCTGAGGTGTGGCCTGCAATGGATTATTATGGTTACCGATCCGGCGCCTGACGGGGGCTTCGAAACGGTGGTCAGGCGCCGCGGTCACTGACGACTTCTGGGGATCAACGGGCAACATAGTCGGGTTCAATCATGCATCGCTCGGGATGGCTGGCAGCCGCTTCGGCTGCACTGGTGCTTGCCGCGACCACTGCAATGCCGCAGTCCGCGCAGGCCGGCGCGATGGTCGGTTTCACCGGCAATTATTCGGCCGGCACGGTGGTGGTGAGGACTAGTGAACGGTCGCTCTACTACGTGCTCGGCAACGGCAAGGCCATGCGCTACACAGTCGGCGTCGGTCGTCAGGGCAAGCAATGGACCGGCACCTCCGTGATCGACGGCAAGCACCTGGCACCGGCGTGGTCGCCTCCGGCCGACGTCAAGCGTGACAATCCCAGGCTTCCAAACGTCATCGCGGGCGGCTCGCCGCGCAATCCCATGGGCGCCGCCGCGCTGACGCTGAGCGGCGGCCAATACGCCATCCACGGCACCAACGCGCCCGGCTCGATCGGCGGCTTCGTCTCTTACGGCTGCATCCGCATGTACAACGCGGATGTGCTCGATCTCTACAGCCGCGTCGGCTTCGGAACGACGGTGGTCGTGACGCGGTAATCGGCAGCGTCGGTGAATTACCGATTGCTCGACCGCTGACGCCTGATCTGCACATAGAGGGCGCCCTTGCCGCCGTGGCCGACATGGGCGTCCTCAATACCAACGACATAGCCGCGGAACTCGGGCAGCCTCAGCCATAGCGGCACTTGCCGCTTGAGCACGCCGCGCTCGTTCCCGTCGTCGCGCGTGCCCTTGCCGGTGATCACCAGCACGAATTTCGCGCCGTCGCCTTGCGCCTTGTGCAGGAAGCGAAGCAGCGCGGCGTGCGCCTGGCTTTGGGTCTTGCCATGCAAGTCGAGGCGGGCATCGATCTCGACAGCGCCGCGCGCCAGGCGCCGTTTCAGCTTGCGATCGAGCGGTTCCACATTCGGAGCAGGCTTCGCCGGCGGCGCGGGGGCGCGCACCGGTGCGTGCGCGCGGACGGACGGCGCGACTTTGGTCTTGCCGATGGTCGTTGCCGCGTCTGCCGGCTCGACCACTCGCCGCCGCAGCGGCGCGACCGAGCGCGTGATCCGATGCCAGAGCGTGCGCTCCTCATCGCTGAGCTTGCGCCGTCTCGGCTTGCCGTCCTCCGCGCTCATGACCCCGGCTTCGGGCGCGCGGGACCGGCTTGCGACTTTTTCGGCGCCTTGGCGGCATCGTCGGCCCTGCCGGCTTCCGTTTTGGACTTTTCGTCCTTCTTGCCGTTCTCGGGCTTGCTCTCTGTCTTGGCGGGCTCAGATTTGGCGGGCTCAGATTTGCGGGCCTCAGACTTGGCAGCCCCAGGCTTGGACTTGTCATCGGTCTTGACGTCCTCGGCCTTGACCTCGTCATCCGGGATCTTCGGTTTCGGCACCGGCAGCGGCATGTTCTTGCCGGCCGCGATCATGTCGAGCTCGCGCGGCAGCAGCATGACGAAGCGCCCGGGATGGCGGATGCGGCCGGCGATGCGGCCGGCGGCGTCGCCAGCGCCCCAGTAGAGGTCGGCGCGCGCCGGGCCGACGATGGCCGAGCCGGTGTCCTGCGCGATCATCAGCTTGCGGAACGGCGTGACCGGCTTGGCGCTCTCGATCGGCAGGCTCGCATCGATGAAGAACGGCGTGCCGTAGACGTGGATCTTGTCGACCGCGATCGAGCGCAGCGGGGTCAGCGGCACACCCTGCGCGCCCGCCGGCTCGCCCTCGTTCGTCAAGCCGGTGATGCGGAAAAAGATGTAGGAGCGGTTCGAGGCGCGAATCTTCGGCGCCTCGTCGCGATTGGCCGCCATCCATTCGCGGATGCGCTGCATCGACATTTCTTCGCGCGGGATGAGATTGCGCTCGATCAGCACGCGCCCGACCGCGGTGTAGGGGTGGCCGTTGTGGGCGTCGTAGTTGACGCGCAAGTAGCGTGCCGTCCTCGAGAATCACGCGCGCGGATCCCTGGATCGAGATCGACAGCGCCTCGAACGGATCCCTGAGCCAGCAGATTTCGAGCTTCTGGCCGTCGAGCGCGCCTTCCTCGATTGCGCCGCGGTCGTGGTAGGGCACGATCTCGTTGTTCTCGTTGCGGCGGCCGACCTGCACGCCCTTGTTGGGAAAATTGTCGGCGCCCTGCTTGTGGCCGGCGGCGACGAGATCGGGCGGACGGCGGTGCAGCGGGACGTGGAATTCAGGATTGGGAAAACGCGATCCCTGCACGATCGGCTCGTAGTAGCCGGTCAGGAAGCCTTCCGAGTCGCCCAGCTTGGTGATCCGCACGGGGCGAAAGTTCTCCTCGAAGAAGGCGCGCGCGGCGCGCGCGTTGGCAGGAGCGCGGATCGTGGCGGAGCGCCGGCACACCTCCCACAGCGCGTTGTAGACCGGCCGCGGGTCGCGCGGCTGCTTGACCTTGCGGAACGGCTGGCAGCTCGTCTGGAACGCGTCGAAAGCAGCCTGGTGGTCGTCGGCCGCCCAGCCTTCGATCTGGCTCCACTTGATCGGCTCGAGCTGGCTGTCGGGGAGTTGCAGGGGCTCGTCGCCGGGCTCGGCACAACTGGGGCCGGCGAGCCAGAGCGTGGTTGCGGCGATGCCGGCGAGCAAGGCACGCATTACGGTCTCGGCCCCGGTTACTGCCCGGCTTCGGTAGCGACGAGCTTCCAGTTGGGATCGCGCGAGGAGAGATCGCGCGCGAAGGTCCAGACGTCGGTGACGTCGGTAACTTTCTCCGGATTGCCGTCGATCACGTTGCCGGACTTGTCGCGGGTGACCGAGATGAGCTGGGAGACGAAGCGCACCGTGACATGGGCCGTGCGCCCGCGCAGCTCGGCGGCGGTCACGTCCGACTTGTCGATCGCCACGAACCGGGTCTCGACGGTCTCGCCCTTGGCTTCGCGGTCGCGGATCGCAGCTTCGAAGCCGTCGTAAACTTCGCGCGACAGCAAATTCTTCAGCGCCCGCCGATCGCCTTCGGCGTAGGCCAGCACGATCATCTCGTAAGCGGCGCGCGCGCCGGCGACGAAATGCTTGGCGTCGAACGTCTTGTCCTCGCCGGCGATGGCATCGAGCCCGGAGGCGAGCGCCGTGCCCGCCTCGGCAATGCCCTTCCAACGCTCCGAGGGCTCCGACGCGTCCGCCGGCTTCGGCGCGCCGTCGAGCCCACGGCCCGGCAGCGTCACCACGTTGTCGTTGGTCGCGCCGCGCACCGCATCACGAGCGGAATAGGGATCGTAAGGCGGCCGCTCGCGCCCCGTGCGCTGACCCAGCACGCTGCGCAGCTTCAGGAAGATCGCCACTGCAACTGCTAGAAGAATGATGGTCCAGATGTCGAACACGTCTCGCACGCTCTCGGCAGTCGTGACGGGGTGGAACCGCGGGATCAGTAGGAGCCTTACAGACATCAAATCTGCGGAGGCAAAGAACGGTTCCCGCACTAATATGTAAGTACGCGACCGCACTGATCCAGGGGTTTTGCGCCGAACAGCCGGCGCAAATCGTCGCTTCGGACCGACCATAGACGATCCCAACCGTGGCGCCAACAAGGCTGATACGCCGGCAGTTGTGCGAAGGCCGCGCACGAAGCGGTGGCAGGAATTGGACCGATGTCGTTGGTTAAATGGGTCTTTATCGGGCTGCTCGCGCTACCGGTGGCGGAGGTCGTGACCTTCCTGCTGGTAGCGCTGCTGATCGGCTGGTTTTGGGCGGCTGCCCTGTTCATGGGTACCTCGGTCGCGGGCGTGCTTCTGCTGCGGCGCTCCGGGCGCAACGATCTCGATCGCTTCCGCGCCGCCTTCGCGCAAGACGGCATCCGCGCCGTGCATCTGGAAAGCCCCGGCGTGGCTGCCATGCTCGGTGGAATTCTATTGGTATTTCCTGGATTTATAACGGACCTTCTGGGGGCTGCCCTGCTCGTCCCGCCGCTTCGGCGGTGGCTCGGCGGCAAGCTCGCGCAAGCGCGGCGCGACCGCCGGCGGCGCCAGAACGATGATCACGTCATCGACCTCGAACCCAGCGAATGGCAGCAGATTCCGGATCAGCGGCGCGATCGTCCGCGCAAGCCCTTCAAGAACAAGTCATCCAAGACACGATCGAAGGGCGCCTCCGACCATGCGTGAGCGGCGGCTCTCGATCGGCCTCGGCGCGACATCCTTGTCCGGCCCGAGCCCCTGTGTTAGCCACGCCGCCGACTGCGACAGACGCGAGCGTGAGAGGTAGAGTCGATGGCGACCCCCGGCAATGGCGGCCCCGCGCCGAGCCCAGAGGCTCAGCAAGGCCAGGCGCAGCTCAGCGTGCTCGGCCAATACATCAAGGATTTCTCGTTCGAGAACCCGAACGCGCCGCGCTCGCTGGCACCGAGCCAGACCCAGCCGGCGATCAACATCCAGATCAATGTCGGCGTGCAGCAGCTGGCCGAGACCGACTACGAGATCTCGCTCAAGCTCGAAGGCAAGGCGGAGAGCTCGGGAACCCTGCTGTTCGCCTTCGACCTGACCTTCGCCGGCGTCTTCCGCGTCCAGAACGTGCCGCAACAGACGCTGCAGCCGCTGGTCATGATCGAATGCCCGCGGCTGTTGTTCCCGTTCGCGCGCGAGATCGTCGCGACCTCAGTGCGCAACGGCGGCTTCCCGCCGCTCCTGCTCGATCCCGTCGATTTCGTCGCGCTCTATCAGCAGCGCGCGGCCCAGACGCAGCCGCCGCAGGCGGCCACGCCGTCGAGCTAGCGGACATGTGCCAAATCTAAGTGGCGCGCTGCTCGCGTAGATACGCGCGCCAGATCGCAGCCTCCCCGAGCGTCGCCACGAAGGCGAGATGCGCCTCGCGTTCGTCCGCCGTGAGCCGCGGCGCGAGCGCAACGGGTCGCGTGCGAATGATGGCGACGCCGGCGTGCATGCCGGCGGTCGTATTGCCGGCCTCCACCAGAATGAGCTGGGCCTGCCGCGCCCCGATCAGCTCGAGATAGACCTCGGCCAGGATCTCGGCGTCGAGCAGCGCCCCGTGCTTGGTCCGGCGTGAATTGTCGATGCCGTACCGCGCGCAGAGATCGTCGAGCCGATTAGGTCCGCCGGGATGCTTGCGGCGCGCCAGCAGCAAGGTATCGACCAGGCGCTCGCGCGCCACCAGCATTTTGCCCGCGCGCTCGAGCTCGGCATTGAGGAAGCCGAGGTCGAACATGGCATTGTGCGCGACCAGGGGCGCATCGGCGATGAATGTCAGCAACTCATCGACGATCTCGGCGAAATACGGCTTGTCCTTCAGGAACTCGGCGGAAAGGCCATGCACATTGAAGGCCTCGACCGGCATGTCGCGTTCGGGATTGAGATAGCGGTGAAAGCTCTGCCCGCTCGGTATGCCGTTGACGAGCTCGATGCAGCCGACCTCGACCAGCCGATGCCCCTGGTAGGGATCGAGGCCGGTCGTTTCGGTATCGAGCACGATTTCGCGCATCATGGAACTCTATCGGTCGCGACCGCCAGGAGCGGGCTTGATTCGCTTGGGCATTCTAGCGACCGCCGCCAAGATCGCACGCACCTCGGCGCGCGCCGCTTCGAAACCTTGCGAGCTATCCACGACAAAATCCGCGCGCCGGCGTTTTTCCGCATCGGGCATCTGCTTTGCCAGGATCGCCTCGAGCTTTTCCACCGTCATGCCGGGACGCTCGAGCACGCGCGCGCGCTGGACCTCCGCCGGCGCCGACACCACGACGACGGCATCGACGCGCGCGTCCCCGCCGGTCTCGAACAACAGCGGAATGTCCAGCACCGCGACCTTCGCACCGTCCGCCTCGGCCGCGGCGAGAAGTCGACGTTCGGCTTCATGCACGAGCGGATGAACGATGGCCTCGAGCCGCTTGAGGGCGGCGTCATCGCCGAGAACACGCGCGGCCAGCTTGGTGCGATCGACCTTGCCGTCCGCGGTGCTGCCGGGGAAGGCCGCCTCGATCGCCGCCACCGCCTCGCCTTCGTAGAGCCGATGCACCACCGCGTCGGCATCGTGCACCGGCACGCCTTCCTCGGCGAAGAAACGCGCCGTGACCGATTTCCCCATTCCGACCGAGCCGGTGAGACCAAGGATGAACATGCGGTCTGGATATACCAAAATTTACGACGATTCACGCCGCCAGCCACCCGTCGTGCCGCAGGAACCGCAGCAACGCCAGCAGCGGCAGCCCGAGAATCACAAAGTGGTCGCCATCGATGCGCTCGAACAGCTGGATGCCCGCTTTCTCCAGCTGATAGCCGCCAACGCTGGTCGTAACGGCGGCACCCATGGCATCGAGATACGCGTCGAGGAAGCGATCCGACAACGCACGCATGGTGAGCCGCGCGACCTCGCGATGCTCGAACAGCACTGCGCCTCCCCGCAGCAGCGCGATCGCGGAGTGAAGCTCGTGGGTTCGCCCGCTCAGTGCTTCGAGCTGCGCGCGTGCCGCCGCCCGGTCCGTCGGTTTGGAAAACCGCCGCTCGCCCAACGCCAACGTCTGGTCGGCACCCAGCACCAGGCGATCGGGCAGGCGGTCTGCGATCGCTCGCGCCTTTTCGCGAGCCAGCAAGGCCGCGACCTCGCCCGGATCGCGGAGGCCGGCATCCTGCTCGATTGCCCGCTCGTCGATGTCGGCCGGCACAATTTCCACGGCCAGACCTGCGTCCCGCAGCATGGCGTGGCGGACTGCACTCTTCGATGCGAGCACGATCGGCGCCTCGGCGAGCCACAGCGGCATCTAGTGTCCCGATTCCGAAGTTCGCACGAGTTTGCAGCGCGTTCGGATGCGAACTTCGGAATCAAGGGACACCAGCAACTCCATGATTCTAGTGCCGCCTTTGAACCCGAAGTTCGCAAACGCACTTGCCGCGAAATCGTGCGAACTTCGGGTTCGCGGCACTAGTCACGCAACCGGATGGCGGCGACGTTCGGCGAGCAGGCTCAGCACGGCGGCCGCGGTTTCTTCGATCGAGCGCCGCGTCACGTCGATGCTCGGCCAGTTGTGCCGCGCGCAGAGCTTGCGTGAGAACGCCACCTCCTCGGCCACCGCCTTGCGGTCGATATACTGGTCGTCGTCGTGATGCGCGTTGAGGCCGAGCAGCCGGTTCTGGCGAATCTGCACGATCCGCTCCGGACTGGCGTAGAGCCCGACCACCAGCGGCCGCGCCAGCTCCTCGACATGGCGCGGCACGACGACGCCGGGCACCAACGGGACATTGCCGGTCTTCACGCCGCGATTGGCGAGGTAGATGGACGTCGGCGTTTTCGAGGTGCGGGACACGCCGACGAGCACGACGTCGGCGTCCTCCAGCCCCTCGAGGTGCTGGCCGTCGTCGTGCAGCATGGTGAAGTTCAGCGCGTCGATGCGCTTGAAATATTCCGCGTTCAGCGTGTGCTGCGCGCCGATCCGATGCGATGTCTCGGTGCCGAGGTAGGAGCGCAGCAGCTGCAGGACCGGGCCGAGGACCGAGAGACACGGCAGACTCAGGTCGCGGCAGTGCTTTTCGAGCCGTTGCAGCAGCTCGTCGTCGAGCAGAGTGTAGAGCACGATGCCGGGCGATTCCTCGATCTCCGCCAGCACGCGATCGAGCTGCTTCTGGGTCCGCACCAATGGATAGACATGCTCGACTGGCAGCACCTTGGTGTATTGCGCCGTAGCCGCCCGCGCGACGGTCGTGAGCGTCTCGCCCGTCGCGTCGGACACGAGGTGAAGATGGAAGTAGCTGCCAGCACGTTGCGGCATGAGAAGTGCGTTTTTGACCTTATAACTACCGGGTACCCTGTGAATTCATGGGGAGGAGGCCATGGGCAGACGGGAAGCGCAAGCCCATCAGGAGCCGGGCGGCTCAGACTGTCCACATTGTGTCAGTGGGGACATCGTCCAGACCTTATCCTCCGCGCAGCGGGTACATGTGGATCACCTGTGAAGTCAGCCGTCGGCACATCGACCGGAGCATTGATAAATGGCGCTTCCACGCATCCTCGTGCAACCGGTATCCGCTGCCCACAGGACCGGCATAATGTCCGCCCGCGTGGATAGCGTGTGGACGACAATGTATGAGTCAAAATAACCGTCTAACTACAACAACAGGAATCTTAAGATTTAGATTTGGAAGGAAGGGTCAGGTAGGGACGACACGGTGAATAAGTCGATTCTCGATGTGCTCGATCACCATCGGCGCAGTCCGCCTCCGATATGGCTGATGCGCCAGGCCGGCCGCTATTTGCCGGAATACCAGGCGGTGCGGCAGAAGGCTGGAGATTTTCTCAAGCTGTGCTTCACGCCGGAGCTGGCGACAGAGGTAACGCTGCAGCCGATACGGCGGTTCGGCTTCGATGCCGCGATCCTGTTTTCGGATATCCTGGTCATCCCGCACGCGCTTGGGCAACCCGTGCGGTTTGCCGTCGGCGAAGGTCCGCAACTTGATCCGATTACGGATCGTGCCGGCTTGGCACGGCTGGCTGTGGAGCTCGATCAGGATCTGCTTGCCCCAGTCTACGAGACGGTCAGGCAGGCAAAGGCGCAGCTGCCGGAGAACGTCGCGCTGCTGGGTTTCTGCGGAGCGCCGTGGACGGTTGCGAGCTATATGATCGCGGGACACGGCACGCCGGACCAGGCGCCGGCGCGACTGTTCGCCTATGCGGACCCGGAAGGGTTCGCGGCCTTGATGGACAAGCTGGTCGAGGCCTCGGCGAGCTATCTGATTCGGCAGTTGCAGGCCGGCGCCGATGCGGTGCAGATCTTCGACACCTGGGCGGGAATCCTGCCGCCACAGGAATTTCATCGCTGGTGCATCGAGCCCGTGCAACGCATCATCGCGAAGGTGCGCGGCGTGATACCTGGTGCAAAGGTGATCGGGTTCCCACGTGGCATCGGTACGGGACTGCTGCGCTACGTCGAGGACGTTGCGGTCGATGCCGTTGGGCTCGACTGGATGGTTGATCCGGTGTTCGCCCGCGAGCAAATCCAGCCGCGCCTGCCGGTGCAGGGAAACCTCGATCCGTTGGTGCTGGTCGCCGGCGGCGCGGCGCTCGACCGTGCAGTCGACAACATCCTCGAGGTTTTTTCCGAGCGGCCTTTCATCTTCAATCTTGGTCACGGCATCTTGCCGCAGACGCCGATTGCTCATGTGGAGCGGATGCTCGCACGGATACGCGGGGCGTGACGTCTGCGCCGGCTGTTGGCGAGATTGTTCTTGGAGACGTTGATGTACGAGTGGCTCAAGGCATTCCACGTCATTGCGATCATCGCCTGGATGGCGGGAATGCTCTATCTGCCGCGGCTGTTCGTCTATCACTGCGACGCGGAGCCGGGGTCGAAGCAGTCCGAAACCTTCAAGGTGATGGAGCGGCGGCTGCTCAAGGCGATCATCAATCCGGCCATGATCGCGAGCTGGGCGCTCGGCATCTGGCTGGTCTGGCAGGGCGGCTGGTACGCGTCCGGGTGGTTCCACGCCAAGCTGGTCCTGGCCCTGGTGCTCTCCGCCCTGCACGGCTTTCTGGTGCGCTGGGTGCGCGATTTCGCGGCCGACAAGAACCAGCATTCGCAGAAATTCTATCGGATTATCAATGAGGTACCGACCATTCTGATGATCGGGATCGTGATCCTGGTGGTGGTCAAGCCGTTTTGACCGGCAGGGGCTGGACGGCAAACCATCCACAGCATATGACCGCCACTTGCGCAGGGAACCGTCTTTTCATATCTTTGCGCTATCTCCCCGAACGCAGGCAGATGCATCTAGTACCGGCCCAAATGTGGGATCGGCCGTTGCATCGGGCCAATCGCCTCACTCAAGACCTGCGATTCCCCCCTCCGTACCGATCGGCGTTTTTTCGTTCGCCGATCCCCTCCATAGGACTACCCCCGTATGCGGGAAATGAAACTCCAAGACCTCAAGGCCAAGACCCCGGCCGAGCTGGTCTCCTTTGCCGAAGAGCTCGAGGTCGAAAACGCCAGCACCATGCGCAAGCAGGAGCTGATGTTCGGCATTCTCAAGCAGCTCTCGATGCGCGAGACCGATATCATCGGTGAAGGCGTGGTCGAGGTGCTCTCCGACGGCTTCGGCTTCCTGCGCTCGCCGGAAGCCAACTACCTGCCCGGCCCCGACGACATCTACGTCTCGCCCTCGCAGATCCGTCGCTTCGGGTTGCGCACCGGCGACACCATCGACGGCCACATCCGGTCGCCGAAGGAAGGCGAGCGCTACTTCGCGCTGCTCAAGGTCAACACCATCAACTTCGAGGATCCGGAGAAGGCCCGTCACAAGGTCAACTTCGACAACCTCACCCCGCTCTATCCCGAGGAGCGGCTACGGATGGAGCACGAGGATCCGACCAAGAAGGATCTCTCGCCGCGCGTCATCGACATCGTCGCGCCGATCGGCAAGGGCCAGCGCGCGCTGATCGTGTCGCCGCCGCGCACCGGCAAGACCGTGCTGCTGCAGAACATCGCGCATGCCATCACCGCCAATCACCCCGAGTGCTACCTGATCGTGCTGCTCATCGACGAGCGGCCGGAGGAAGTCACCGACATGCAGCGCTCGGTGAAGGGCGAGGTGGTGTCCTCGACCTTCGACGAGCCGGCCTCGCGCCACGTGCAGGTCGCCGAGATGGTGATCGAGAAGGCCAAGCGCCTGGTCGAGCACAGCCGCGACGTGGTCATCCTGCTCGATTCGATCACCCGTCTCGGCCGCGCCTACAACACCGTGGTGCCGTCATCGGGCAAGGTGCTCACCGGCGGCGTCGACGCCAACGCCCTGCAGCGGCCGAAGCGCTTCTTCGGTGCCGCGCGCAACATCGAGGAAGGCGGCTCGCTCACCATCATCGCGACCGCGCTGATCGACACCGGCAGCCGCATGGACGAGGTGATCTTCGAAGAGTTCAAGGGCACCGGCAACTCGGAAATCATCCTCGACCGCAAGGTGGCGGACAAGCGCACCTTCCCGGCGATGGACATCACGCGCTCCGGCACGCGCAAGGAAGAGCTGCTGGTGGCGCCCGACCAGCTCAAGAAGATGTACATCCTGCGCCGCATCTTGAATCCGATGGGCACCATGGACGCCATCGACTTCCTGCTTGGACAAGCTGCGCAACACCAAGAGCAACGGTGACTTCTTCGAGTCGATGAACGCGTGATCGGCTGCGCTCTTCCTTGGGGAGATCGGTGACGATGGTTTGCATCGGCCGGATGCTCCTCTTCATCTTCGTGCTGGCGGCGCTGCAAAGCGTCGCCATTGCGCAGGTGCCGGCGATCCAGACGGTCACCTTGTATGGGCTCACGTTCCCGCCGGCCGTCGCGGGGATGGAGCGATTCAGCGTACGCGAGCACGAGAAGGACAATCCGGGTCTTGGCTACAGCGTGGGGTATCGCCAGCCTGAAGTGGTGGCGACCGTCTACATCTACGACCTCAAGCAACGCGACATTCCGGACGATCCGTCGTCGCCGGCGATCAAGGCGCAGCTCGCGGCCGCCAGCGCCGACATCTTCCGCACGCAGCAGCAGGGCGTCTACCTCAAGGTAGAGTCGCGGGACGAGTTTTCACTGGCCGATGCCCGGGGCCGCACGCGCCTGCTCTGCGCCGCCTACTGGTTGACGCGCACGGACGGGGAGCTCGCGAGCTATCTGTGTGTCGGCGGCTGGAGCAACAAGTTCATCAAGTTTCGCATCACCGGGCAACAGCAGTCGCAAGCCGAGGCGCAGCGGTTCCTGCAGGCGTGGATAGACTTGCTGTGGCCCGCCTGACCGGTCGCTATTTGTAGAACCGCAGCGCCTCGATCCGCGACGACAGACCGAGCCCGTCGAGGCAAGCGCCGGGTTCGCCCGGCGCGCAGGCCGTCACGTCGTTGACCAGGATCGAGCCGATCTGACGGCAGTCGCCATCGACGGCGAATGCCCGGACCATGGTCTTGGCGGCGCGCACCGGGCCCATCTCGGTGACGAGACGCCGCAGAATGCCACCGTCGGTGCCGAAGGCGACGAGGTCGAGCTTCAGGCTCTCGATCGCGGTGTTGGACTTGTTCTCGATCACGAAATTGAGACGGCAACGGTTGTCGGCGCTCTCGACGCTGTTGAGCTCGACCAGAATCTTCTCGTCGCCGGCCGACGCGCACAGCGGCACCAGCACCTGAAGGACAACGAGCGCACGCAACACGCCACGCATCTGTGATCTCCGTCGTGCAGAAACGATTCATAGACCGAGTCATTTACGCCGGGCAAGCGACACGAAGAACATGTCGCATCTATATCGAATTGGAATAGTTCTGACTTGATCAGCGGCGGGTCGCGACCATGGCATCGGCGATAGCGCCGGGCTCCGTCACCGGCAACGAGCAGGTTTCGCCGACGCAGACGAAAGCGGCTGCGTCCGTCGTGGCCTTGATCTTCTCCTGCGCGGGATGCGACGCCGGCAGCGTCGGCGATGCGCGCAGCACGATCCGGTCGAGGGCGGGAAGCTTGCGCGCGGCAGCGAGGAGCTCGTCGGCGCGAGCGCCCTGCCCGGCCACGACGATCTCCGCGGCGCGCAGCCGCAAGTCGAGCGCATTGAGCAGCGCGAGATGCGCAAAAAGATTTTCGCCGGCGGCGGCAACGATCCCGTCGAACAGCCGGTCGGCCTGCTCGCGCCAGGCATGCTGGCCGGTGAAGACCGCGAGCCGGATCAGATTCTGCGCCGCCAGCGCATTCGGGTTCGGCGTGGCATCGTCGGTGGTGGCGTGCGGGCCGCACCACCAGGCCCTCGGCGTCGTCGGCGGTGAGGAAGTAGCCGCCGTTGTCGCGATTGGCGTAGTGGCGGTCGAGCGTCCCCTGCCAGGCCAGCGCGCGCTCGAGGTAGGCCGCGCTCGCCGGTCGCTTCGTGCAGCGCAAGCGCGGCCCGGATCATGGCGGCGTGATCGGAGGCGAGGCCCGGGAACGAGCAGCTTGCCCTCGCGCCAGGAATGGCCGAGCCGGTCGCCGTGGGCCATCTGCGCTGTCGATGAACAGGAAAGCGCGCGCGGCCATTTCGATCCAGGTGGGCTCGCCGAACGCCACGCCGGCATTGACCAGGCCGGCGATCATCAGTCCGTTCCAGTCGGCCAGCACCTTGTCGTCGAGGCCCGGCCGCACGCGCTTGCCGCGTTCGCGCAGGAGTTTCTCGCGCAGCGGAGCGAGCCTTGCCTCGTCTTGCATGCTGCGCGGTAAGTGCTTGAGGCGATTCAGAATCGTGTGCCCTTCGAAGTTGCCTTCGGCGGTCACGTCGTAGTGCGCGGCAAAAAATGCGGCATCGTCCTGGCCGAGCACCGCTTCGATCTCGGCGAGCGACCAGACGTAGAACTTGCCCTCCTCGCCTTCCGAGTCGGCATCGAGCGACGCGCAGAACGCGCCCTGCCCGGTCGTCATCTCGCGCGCGAGCCAGGCCACCGTCTCGTGCGCACGGGTGCGGAATAGGTCATTGGCCGAGCGCTGCCACGCGAGCGCGAGCAGCTCGAGCAGCAGCGCGTTGTCGTAGAGCATCTTCTCGAAGTGCGGCATGAGCCATCGTTCGTCGACCGAGTAGCGGGAGAAGCCGCCGCCGAGGTGATCGTAGATGCCGCCCTCGCACATGCGCGCGAGCGAAAGCTCGACCGCGCCGAAGTAGCGCTTGTCGTTCAGTGCGCTGGCCGGCGCGCCACAGGAATTCGAGCATCATCGGCTGCGGGAATTTCGGCGCGCCGCGCATGCCGCCGTGCACCGGATCGATCATCCCGGCGATCTGGGCGGCGGCGCGGTCGAGCTCGGCGGGGCCGATCACCACCCTGCCCTTCGGCCGCGCGGTCTCGGCCAGGCGCGCCATCAGCGCGCTGCGGTTCTGCTCGATGCTCTGCGGCTCCTGGCGGAAGACGCGCTCGACCTCGCGCAGCAGATCGACGAACGCCGGCTTGCCGTAGCGCGAGGTCTTGGGAAAATAGGTGCCGCCCCAGAACGGCTCGCCCGCCGGGCGTCAGGAACATCGTCAGCGGCCAGCCGCCGTGCTCGCCGAGGTGATGCAGCGCCGACATGTAGATCTGGTCGATGTCGGGACGCTCCTCGCGGTCGACTTTGATGTTGACGAACAGGTCGTTCATCACCCGCGCGGTCGCTTCGTCCTCGAAGCTCTCGTGCGCCATGACGTGGCACCAGTGGCAGGCGGCGTAGCCGACCGAGAGCAGGATCGGCTTGTTGCTGCTCTTCGCCGCGGCCAATGCCTCGGTTCCCCACGGCCACCAGTCCACCGGATTGTGCTTGTGCTGCAGCAGGTATGGACTGGTCTCGCGGGCGAGACGGTTTTCGTGGGACGTGTCGTGTGCGGACATGAAGCGATAATGGCTCCTGAGTAGGTTTGTTCAAGGGACCGGGACTGCGATTTGTCCGGCTCCGCCCAGTGATCCCGGCTTGACCGCGGCGGTCGGCTCCTGCTTGTGCGCGGACCATGACCTCCGACCGCGACACCATCTTCGCGCTTTCCTCCGGCCGGCCGCCGGCGGCGATCGCGGTCATCCGCATCTCGGGTCCGCGCGCGCGGGTCGCGCTGGAAAAGATGATCGGCCGGGTGCCGGAGCCGCGGCGCGCGGCGCTGGCGCGGGTGCGCGATCCCGCAACCGGCGACGTCATCGACGAAGGCTTGGCGCTCTGGTTCCCGGGTCCGAACAGCGAGACCGGCGAGGACATGGCTGAGCTGCAGGTCCATGGCGGCCGCGCTGTGATCGCCGCGGTGCTGGCGGCATTGGGCCGGCTCGAGGGCTTCCGGCACGCCGAGGCCGGGGAGTTCACCCGCCGCGCCTTCGAGAACGGCCGCATGGATCTGACCGCGGTCGAGGGGCTCGCCGACCTGGTGGCGGCCGAGACCGAGGCGCAGCGCCGGCAGGCGTTCCAGCACCTCAAGGGCCTGCTCGGCGACCGCGCCGAGACCTGGCGGCAGCGGCTGATCGAGGCGCTGGCTCTGGTCGAGGCCGGCATCGATTTTTCCGACGAGGACGATGTCCCGAAGGACATGATGGCGCGCGCGCTCGAGCTCATTCGGCCATTGGCTGACGAGATCGGCCGAGCCGGGGCAGGGCAGGGCGAGCGGCTGCGCGAAGGCCTGCGTGTCGCCATCGCCGGTCCGCCGAATGCGGGCAAGTCGACGCTGTTCAATCGGCTGGCGCGGCGCGAGGCCGCGATCGTGTCGCCGTTTCCCGGCACGACCCGCGACGTGCTCGAGGTCCATCTCGATCTCGGCGGCTATCCCGTCACGGTGCTCGACACTGCCGGCATTCGCGAGACCAGCGATCCAGTCGAGCAGGAGGGTGTCCGCCGGGCGAGCGAGCAGGCGCGGAGCGCCGACCTGGTGCTCTGGCTGGTGGACGCCGCGGCGACCGATCCGCAAGCGCTGGCGGGCGTTGTGCGGTCGGTCGAAGCGCCGGCCGGCTCCGCGGTCTGGCTCGTGGTCAACAAGATCGACCTGGTTGAGCAGGACAAGCTTCGAAGAGTTGAATCGAGGTTCGGTCGAGAATTAACCGTTCATTTACTATCCAGCGCGACGGCGCAGGGAGTCGACGAGTTGGTTAACGCGCTGACACGATTTGCCGAGCGCATCTTCACGGGCGAGCCGGCCATGGTCACGCGCCAGCGCCAGCGCGCACACCTCGAGGAGACCGTCGTCGCGTTACGGGGTGCGCAGCAGGCTGCGCGGGACGGCCGCGAGGAGATCATGGCTGAGCAGCTGCGGCTGGCCACCCGGGCGCTCGGCAAGCTGCTCGGGCGTGTCGACGTCGAGGATATTCTGGACGTGATCTTCCGGGATTTCTGTATCGGCAAATGACAGCGAACGGGCCGGGCGGCATGCCGCAGATGTCGCCGCCATGTTTCACGTGAAACAGGGTTGGCGTTGCGGCACACGGATGCGTTCAGGTAGAAGCTCGGCCTCGAAGGATCCAGATCGATGCAGGCGCAGTACGATGTCATCGTCGTCGGCGGCGGCCACGCCGGCTGCGAGGCCGCGGCGGCAGCGGCACGCATGGGCGCCAAGACCGCGCTGGTCACGCATCGGTTCGCGACCATCGGCGCGATGTCCTGCAATCCGGCGATCGGCGGGCTGGGCAAGGGTCATCTCGTGCGCGAGATCGACGCGCTCGACGGCCTGATGGGACGTGTCGCCGATCAGGGCGGCATCCAGTTCCGCGTGCTCAATCGCCGCAAAGGTCCGGCGGTGCGCGGACCGCGCGCCCAGGCCGACCGCAAGCTCTACGCCGCGGCCATGCAGCGGAGCATTCGCGACACCACGGATCTCACCGTCGATCGAGGGCGAGGCCGATGATCTCATCATCCGCGCTGGACGCGTCGCCGGGCTCAAGCTCGCTGACGGGCGCGAGCTCGGGGCAGGGGCCGTGGTGCTCACCACCGGCACCTTCCTGCGCGGCCTGATCCATATCGGCGAACGTCAGACGCCGGCCGGCCGGGTCGGCGAGGCGCCGGCGCTCGGCCTGTCGCTGACCTTGGAGCGGCTCGGATTCGCGCTCGGGCGCCTGAAGACCGGGACGCCGCCGCGGCTCGACGGCCGCACCATCGACTGGGCGGCGGTGGAGATGCAGCCCGGCGACGAGCCGCCGGAGCCGTTCTCGACGCTGACCGAGCGCATCAGTCAGCGGCAGGTCCAGTGCGGCATCACCCGCACCACCGAAGCGACCCACCGCATTATCCGCGACAACGTCCACCGCTCGCCGATGTATTCCGGGCCAGATCGCGAGCCGCGGGCCGCGCTACTGCCCGTCGATCGAGGACAAGATCGTGCGCTTCGGCGAGCGCGACGGGCATCAGATCTTCCTGGAGCCGGAGGGGCTCGACGACCCGACCGTCTACCCGAACGGCATCTCGACCTCGCTGCCGGAAGAGGTCCAGCTGGCGTTGGTCGCGACCATTCCGGGGCTCGAAAAGGCGCGCATGGTCCGGCCCGGCTATGCCATCGAATACGACCACGTCGATCCGCGCGAGCTCGCGCCGACGCTGGAGGCCAAGCGCATGCCGGGGCTGTTCCTGGCCGGGCAGATCAACGGCACCACCGGCTACGAGGAAGCGGCGGCGCAGGGGCTGGTCGCGGGCCTCAACGCGCGCATGCGCGGGCAGGGCAGGGACGGCGGGAGCCGGCATCACCTTCGATCGTGCCGAGGGCTATCTCGCGGTCATGATCGACGACCTGGTGACCCGCGGCGTGACCGAGCCCTATCGGATGTTCACCTCGCGGGCGGAGTATCGCCTGACGCTGCGCGCCGACAATGCCGATCAGCGCCTGACCGACAAGGGCATCGCCATCGGCTGTGTCGGCGCAGTTCGCCGCCAGCGGCATGCGGAGAAGATGGCGGCGCTCAAAGCAGCCCGAGACTTCGCCTGCTCGGTATCGCTGACGCCCAACGAGGCGGGGCGTCACGGTCTGGCCCTGAACAAGGACGGTCAGCGGCGCAGCGCCTTCGAGTTGCTGTCGCATCCCGACATCGGAGTGGAGCGGCTCGCGCGCATCTGGCCCCGTCTCGGCGAGCTGCCGCCCAAGATCGCGGAGCAGATCGAGATCGACGCGAAGTACGACGTGTATCTCTCCCGCCAAGCCGCCGACATCGCGGCCTATCGCCGGGACGAGAGCCTGGAGCTGCCCGAAGATCTCGACTATGCCCAGCTGCGGGGGCTCTCCAATGAAGTCCGCCACAAGCTCACGTCGCTGCGGCCTCGCACCGTTGGCCAGGCCGGACGCATCGACGGCATCACACCTGCAGCATTGACGCTGCTTGTTGCTCACTTGAAGCGGAAGAAGCGCAGCGCAGGGATTGCGCGCGTCTGAAATTGCTTTCGCAGCGCTTCGGATTTCTTCTCGCGCGCTCACTGTTTCACGTGAAACATCGGGAGCGGCGTCGCGCGATCAGCTACAGCAGCAGCGCACGATGGTTGATTTGCGTGCCGATGATCAGCGCAGGCCTTGCAAGAGCCGTAGACGCTGCTCGTTCGCGCACTTGCGTCGGAAAGCGGCGTGGCATGGGGCTTACTCACGCGCGGAGGTGGCTTCGCAGCGTTGCGAATTTTCATTCCGGGCGTTCACTGTTTCACGTGAAACATTCGGAGCGCTTCGACCTCGCTCGACCGTGCATGATGGTTAACGGCGAGCCGATCGAGTGCGGCGTGGCAGCGTGCTCGCACCACTCTCGACTTGAACGGCAAACTCGGACAACAAGCAGCGCGACCGATCGATCGGATGTTGTATGAAGCGATCCCGCGCTGTGATCACTGCTGACGATCTCGCTGCTGACCGTGCAAGTGCGCTCATGCTCACGCCTGTTTCACGTGAAACATCGGAGCGCCTCGATCGCTTCGTCGAGCTCCTGCTGACATGGCAGCGCACGACCAATCTCATCGCGCCGTCCACGATCCCCAAGCTGTGGACCCGTCACATCGCAGACTCGCTGCAGCTCATCGATCTTGCGCCCGATGCGCGGGTCTGGGTCGATCTCGGCACGGGTGGCGGCTTCCCCGGCCTCGTGATCGCCTGCGCGCTTGCGGACAAACCAGGTGCGATGGTTCATCTCGTCGAGAGTAACGCGAAGAAGGCTGCATTCCTGCGCGAGGCTCAACGACTCACCGGCGCGCCGGCCCAGGTGCATGTCGAACGAATCGATGAATTCGCTGCACGCTTCGAAAACTCCGTGGAGGTCGTCTGCTCGCGCGCTGTTGCGCCCCTTAAGTCTTTGTTAGATCAATGCTTTCCGCTTCTGGGGAAAAACGGCGTGACAGGCTTGTTCCCGAAGGGGCAAAATGCAGAGCTGGAGCTTGGCGAAGCCTGCAAGAGTTGGACTATTAAGGTTAACTTGGCGCCGAGCCGTACCGATCCAGCCGGCCGTATCCTGGTCATCCGGAATCTAGCGCGCGCAGCCGGATAACCCCTTATAATTCCAGCCGATTCGCGCGCCATCGAGCCCCGGATGTGACGCCATGACCGACACGATGGAAGCGCCGCCCGTAGCGCCTCAGTCCATTCCGCTTGCGCGCATCCCCAACCCGCAGCCGCCGCGCGCGCTGGCGATCGCCAATCAGAAGGGCGGCGTCGGCAAGACGACCACCGCGATCAATCTGGGAACGGCGCTGGCCGCGATTGGCGAGACTGTGCTGATCATCGATCTCGATCCGCAGGGCAATGCGTCGACCGGGCTCGGCATCGATCGTCGCAGCCGCCGCTACTCGACCTACGATGTCCTGATGGGCGAGGCGGCATTGCGCGACGCCGTGCTGGCGACCGCGGTGCCGCGCCTCTCGATCGCGCCCTCCACGCTCGATCTCTCCGGCCTCGAGCTCGAGATCAGCAATGAGCGTGACCGCGCCTTCCGGCTGCGCACCGCGCTCGGCCCGCTGCGGGCCGAGGCCAGCACCGGTTTCAGTTACGTGCTGATCGATTGTCCGCCGTCGCTCAACCTGCTCACAGTCAACGCCATGGCGGCGGCCGACGCGGTCCTGGTGCCGCTGCAATGCGAGTTCTTCGCGCTCGAGGGCCTGTCGCAGCTGCTGCAGACCGTGGGACAGGTGAAGGCGAGCCTCAATCCGACGCTGATCATCCACGGCATCGTGCTCACGATGCACGACGCCCGCAACAATCTCTCGAACCAGGTCGTCGCCGACGTGCGGGCGCACAGCGGGGAGAAGGTCTACGACACCATCATTCCGCGGAACGTGCGGGTGTCGGAGGCGCCGTCCTACGGCAAGCCGGTGCTGGTCTACGATCTCAAGTGCGTCGGCAGCGAAGCCTATCTGAAGCTGGCGACCGAGATCATCGCGCGCGAGAAAGAATTGATCGCGGGGCCGTCGCGTCCGAACGGCACGGTGTGAGTACGACGAGCGTCAAAAGTAGAAGGTCGGAGAATGGAAATGCCAGAGGAAGGCCGGTCGCGACTTGGGCGTGGACTCGCTGCGCTCATCGGCGATATCGGCGCCGACAACGCGACGACGACGGCCGATCGTGCCCGCAACCAGCGGCGCGTGCCGATCGAGTATCTCAGGCCCAATCCGCGGAATCCGCGCAAGAGCTTTTCCGACTGCGGAGCTCGACGAGCTGGCCGCCTCGATCAAGGAGCGCGGCATCATCCAGCCGGTCGTGGTGCGTGCGGTGCGTGGCGCCAAGGATGCCTATGAGATCATCGCCGGCGAGCGGCGCTGGCGGGCGGCGCAGCGTGCGGGTCTGCACGAGGTTCCGATCGTGCCGCTCGAGGCCACCGACAGCGAAGCGCTCGAGCTCGCCATCATCGAGAACGTGCAGCGCTCCGATCTCAATCCGCTGGAAGAGGCGGGGGGCTATCAGGCGCTCGCCGACGAGTACAAGCACAGCCACGAGGACATCGCCAAGATCGTCGGCAAGAGCCGCAGCCACGTCACCAATACGCTGCGCCTGTTGAAGCTGTCGGAGCCGGTCAAGGCCTATATCAATGCCGGGAAGATCACCGCCGGCGCCGCGCGCATGCTGGTCGGGGCGGACGATCCGGAAGAGATGGCGCGCGAGATCGTCGAGCGCGGGCTCAATGTGCGTCAGGTCGAGGCGCTGGCGAAGGAGCGCGCGGCGAACCCCGGCAAGCCGGTCAAGAAGCGCGCGATGAAGAACGCCGATACGGTGGCGCTCGAGCGCCGCCTGTCGAATGCGCTCGGTCTCACGGTGCGGATCGATCACCGCAGCAAGGGCGGCGTGCTGCAGATCCAGTATCGCAACCTCGATCAGCTCGACCACGTGCTGCGGCGGCTGGAAAAGCACTGAGGTAATGGCTCGGCAGATCAGACGCGTGGTGACGGGCCACGACGCGAACGGCAAGGCGATCGTGATTTCTGACGGTCCGGCGCCGTTCGTGCACGTCAACGCAGTCAACCCGGATTGGTACTCGACCGACATCTGGCGCACGAGCGAGACGCCGGCGCCGATCGTGCCGGCCGCCGGCAGAGCCGACCCTCGGTCCGCGCCGGCAGATGCCGCAGAAGCGCGGCACCGTGTTGCGCATCAATCATTTCCCGCCGGAGAACGAAGCGGTCCGGCAGATGGATGCCGCCGCCTCGCGCGAGGCCTTCGCCGCCCTCGGCAACGAGCAGGCCGCGACCTTCGGCAAGGGCGGCCGCCACCCGCTGATGCATCGCACCGAGACCATCGACTATGCGCTCGTGCTCTCCGGCGAAATCACGATGGTGCTCGACGATGAGGACGTGCTGCTGAAGGCTGGGGACGTCGTGGTTCAGTGCGGCACCAACCACGCCTGGAGCAACCGCTCCAATGCCCCCTGTGTCGTCGCCTTCGTGCTGATCGACGGCGAGTTCGCGCCGGAGCTCAAGTCGAAGTTCGGCTGATCGACACCTCGGCGCTCTAGATTGGCGCATGCCCTTTTCGAAAAACCGGTTCCCACTTTTTCGGAGCATGCGCTAGGCCGCCTTCGTCGCCGGCCGACGAAGCTGCGCCCATATGATCGCGTGCAGGATCAGCCAGAAGGGCACCAGCACCGTCGGCACGAACGACCACGGCAGGTACTGCATGGCGTCCGAGCCGGGACCGGCATGGAAGATCTGCAGCGGCGAGCCTGCCGCCGACATCACGCCGAGCGCGATGGCAATCACGAGGTCGGCGGCGCCGAACAAATCCCAGGCGGCGACGGCAACCCTGTGCTTGGTTCCGGTCGCCGTCGTCAACCAGAGCAGCGGCACCGCCGCCACGCCGGTGATGATGTCACCCCCCGCGGCCGAGTGCGGGAACGGACCGGCCAGCCGCCCTTCCGCAGCTAGCAAAAGAAATAGCACTGCGAACACCCGGCCGATATTGAGACCGATCATGAGCGGCATCGGCAAGCTCAACATCGCTCGACGCGCCGCCGGCCACGCGGTGGCGATCGCCGCCGCTGCCAGCGGCAGGGCCACGAAAATCCCGATGACGGGAAAAGGCTTTGTGAGTGCGAGCATGCCGGCCGCGCCCGCGGCCGCACACAGCCCGATCCAGGCGCCGGCAATGCCGGCCAGCACGAGCTTGGTGCCGCGCGTAGCATCCAAAAAGACGATCACCGCATTGACGGCGAATACCATCAAAGCTGCGGTCACGATCGTCCCAACAAAGTCGAGCATCGCATCCTCCGTTGCCGGTATCGGGGCCGCTCGGCCGACGATGCGGAGGACGTTCTCGATCGGCAAAAGATGTTCAAGATCATCTTTTACGAGCCACTATTGAGATCGAGTGACGACGCGCGAAGGAGGACGGGATGCCCTATTCAGCGGAACACAAGCGCGATACGCGACAGCGTATCCTCGAAAGCGCCAGGCGCCTGTTCAATCGGAAGGGATTCCTGGAGGTCTCGATCGAGGAGGTCATGAAGAACGCGGGGCTGACGCATGGCGGCTTCTATCGACACTTCAGCGGCAAGGATGAACTCTATGCGGCGGCCGTTGCGTGGTTTCTCTGCGAGGAAGCGCCCAAACCTTGGCAGCGGCAGCGGACGAGATCGGCTGCGCCGCGCAAGCCGCGGGCGCAGAGGATCGTTGACGCTTACTTCTCGCGCGATCACTTCGACGACCGGGAGAGCTGCTGCCCCCTGATCGCGCTCCCATCGGATGTGTCACGCGGCAGCGAAGAAGTGAAGGCGGCGTATCGCGAGGTCCTGGAGAAGCTGATCGGGCTTTTCCAGGCGGACCTCGACGAACCCCGCACACGCGAGCGCGCGCTTGCGCTCGTTGCCTTGTGCGTCGGCGGCATGGTCGTGGCGAGGTGCGTGGACGAGCCGGCCTTGGCCGATGACTTGCGCCGCGCCGCACACCGGCACGCGCTGCGAACCGGCGGATGGAGCTCCAGCCGGTTGCGATGAGTTATTCTTTCCGCCGCGCCGCGACTGCGAGCGCGAGCAACGTGCGTTGTGCGATCGTCTCGGCCAGCGTCAATTGCTTGCGTGTTTCGAGCACGGCCTCGGCGAGTTGCGCCATCGCGCGTTCGAGCCGCGCCGACGTCCAGGTCTTGAGCGCCGCCTCGACGGCGGGCTTGCGGCTGAAATGCACGAACGGCTGGATGCCCCCGGCCGCCTCATTGACAGACGCGCCGGCCTCGACCGCGAGCCTGGCGCGATGCAGTTGCGCAACCTGCCGCAGCGCCGCCGACACGATCGTGCCCGGCGCGGTGCCGGCGGTGCGCACCTTGCCGAGCTGGACCTCGAGCTCGCCCGTGCGTCCGGCGAAGGCCGCGTCGATCAGGCCGTCGAGCGCGAGCGTCGAAGCGTCTGCGACGACGGCCATGACGTCGTCGAGCTCGACGCGCGGCTTGCCACGCGCGAACAGGGCGAGCTTGCCGATCTCGTGCCGGGACGCCAGGCGGTCGCCGCCCAACAGTGGAATAAGCGCGGCGCGGGCTTCCGGCGAGATCGTGAGGCCGGCCGCGCGCATCTCGTCGTCGATCAGGCGGACGAGGTCCCGTTCCGCGTCGGCGTAGCAGGGCAGGGCCACCGCGTTCTTTGCGCGCTCGCACAGGGCGCGCAGCGGCGCGCTGCGCTTGAGATCGCCAGCCTCGATCACCACGCGGCAGTCCGGGGAGGGGGATGCGATCAGCGCCTCCACGGCGGGCGCAATATTGCGACTGCCGGCCTTCACCCAGACGGCGCGGCGCCCGCCGAACAGCGGGATGGTATTGGCCTCCTCGACCAGGCGCGTGGGCTCGCCTGAGAGGTCGTCGCCGTCGAGCCGCGCAAGCTGGAACGGGTCTTTGGGATCATCGACCGCGGTGCGCACGAGTGTTTCGGCGCGTTCGCGCACCAAGCCGGCATCCGGACCGAAGACGAGCACGATCGGCCGCGCGGGATCGGGGCGCGCGACGAACTTGTCGATGTCGGAGCCTTTCAGGGCGACCATGGATGTCTTTCCGTCATGGCCGCGGTCATAGCGCGTCGATAGACGCGCGTAAACGCGCTTGTGTCCCGGCCATCCACGCCTTGAACCGACGGCTTATGCGAAGACGTGGATGCCCGGCACAAGGCCGGGCATGACGGAAGAACAACTTACGTTCCCGCGACGAAATAGGAGGCGAGCCGCGACATGATATTGTTGGAGATCACCTTCGCCGCGCGGCTCTCGGCGTCGCGCAATCCGCGCTGGCGGGCGAAGCGCTGCTGCTGGCCGGGAATGTCGTAGGACACGCGCGCGAAGGTCTGCCCTGTCACCACGACCTTGGCGGTGGCGATCTCGGTCAGCGAATAGGTGGCATTGATTCCGTAGTTCTCGATCTCCGGCCGCGAGGCATTGATGTCGACGATGACCGACGCGCGCGTGGAGGTCATGGCGATCTTCAGCCGGTGAGTCGGCGGCGCGGCGGCGCCGCCGCCGGTGAAGTCGAACAACAGCGCATTGCGGATTTCGACGGCGAGCCGCGCCTCGTCGGTGCCTTTCGGCGCGTCGATCTGCAGGACATCGACCGCGCTGAGCTGGTCGCGCAGGACCGGCGCGCCGTTGACCGTCGAGCGCTCGCCATAGAGCGGTTGGAAGCAGCCGCCGGCGAGCGCGGCGATTGCCATTGCCGCGGCGATACGGCTCAGACGATTTGCCCCTTTGTCATGCCACCACATTGACGATCCTCTGCGACACCACGATCACCTTCTTGGGTGCCTTGCCCCCGAGCGCACGTTTTACCTCATCGAGGGCCAAAACGGCACGCTCAATCTCTGCATTTGTAGCATCGCGGGCAATTGTGACTTCAGCACGTTTTTTGCCATTGATTTGCACCGGCAGCGTCATGGTATTTTCGATCAGCAGGTCCCGTTCGAGCTTCGGCCAAGCCTCGGATGCCACAAGCGTTTTACGGCCGAGCGCGGCCCAGCACTCCTCCGCCAGATGCGGCATCATCGGGTGGAACAGCCGTACCAGGATATCGACCGCTTCCCGTACCGCCCAACGATAGTCGGCGGTCGGTTCCGTCTCGAGGTTCGCGAGCGAGGCCTGGAAGGCGTTGGCGAACTCGTAAATGTGAGCGACGCCCACGTTGAAGCGCAGCCGCTCGATGTCCTCCGAGACCTGTGCGAGCGCGCGGTGGGCGGCCTTGCGCAGCGCGAGCGCCGGCTCGCTGAACACCGGCGGCCGCGGCAGATCGGTCGGCGTCGCGACCTCGCCCGCCTCGCGCACCAGCCGCCACAGCCGCTGCACCAGCCGCGAAGCGCCTTGCACGCCCTCCTCGGTCCAGATCACGTCGCGCTCGGGCGGCGAATCCGAGAGCATGAACCAGCGCGCGGTGTCGGCGCCGTAGCTGCCGATGATGTCGTCGGGGTCTACCGTATTGCGCTTCGACTTCGACATCTTCTCGATCGCACCGATCGTGACCGGCTCGCCGGTCGCGATCAGCGTTGCGCGCCGCTCGTCGCCGGCGCCCTCGATCTTCACCTCGGCCGGCGTGACCCACTCCCCGTTCGCGTCCTGGTAGGTCTCGTGCACCACCATGCCTTGGGTGAACAACCCGGCGAACGGCTCGTCCATCGCGATGTGGCCGGTGGCGCGCATCGCGCGGGTGAAGAAACGCGAGTAGAGCAGATGCAGGATCGCGTGCTCGATGCCGCCGATGTACTGGTCGACCGGCATCCAGCGGTTGGCGACTTGGGGATCGGTCGGCGCCGACGCGATCCAGGGATCGGTGAAACGGACGAAGTACCAGGACGAGTCCACGAAGGTGTCCATGGTGTCGGTCTCGCGCCGCGCTGGCTTTCCGCATTTCGGGCAGTCGACGTGCTTCCAGGTCGGATGCCGGTCGAGCAGATTGCCGGGCCGACCGAACTCGACGTCGTCGGGCAGCTTCACCGGCAGATCCTGCTCCGGCACCGGCACGATGCCGCAGGCCTCGCAGTGGATGATCGGGATCGGGCAACCCCAGTAGCGCTGGCGCGAGATACCCCAGTCGCGCAGGCGGAAATTGACTTGCCGCTTGCCGACGGGAATGCCGCCGCGCTGCTCCTTTTCGAGCCGCCGCGCTACCTCTTCCTTGGCTTCCTCGATGGTCATGCCGTCGAGGAAGCGCGAATTGATCATGCGGCCATCGCCGTCATAGGCGGTGTCGGTGATGACGAAGGTCTTCGGGTCTTGTTCTGGCGGACAAACGACGGGCGTATTGCCAAGGCCGTATTTGTTCACGAAGTCGAGGTCGCGCTGGTCGTGCGCGGGGCAGCCGAAGATCGCGCCGGTGCCGTAGTCCATCAAAATGAAGTTGGCGACGTAGACCGGGAGCTTCCAGGCGGGATCGAACGGGTGGATCGCCTTCATCCCGGTGTCGAAGCCCTGCTTCTCTGCCGTCTCGATGATCTCCTGCGCGGTGCCGTGGCGCTTGCACTCCGCGATGAATTCGGCGAGCGCGGGCTTCTTCGCGGCCGCCGCCGTCGCCAGCGGATGATCGGGCGCGATCGCCATGAACTTTGCGCCGAACAAAGTGTCGTGGCGGGTGGTGAAGACTTCGAGCTCGTCTTCCCGGCTCGGTGTCGTCTTGGGATCGAGCGCGAAGCGCACGAGCAACCCCTCGGAGCGGCCGATCCAGTTGCGCTGCATGGTGCGCACTTTCTCCGGCCAGCGATCGAGCCCGTCGAGCGCTTGCAGCAAGTCGTCGGAGTACTTGGTAATGCCGAAGGACCATTGCGGCATCTCGCGCTGCTCGACCGGCGCGCCGGAGCGCCAGCCGAGGCCGTCGATCACCTGCTCGTTGGCGAGCACGGTCTGGTCCACCGGATCCCAGTTCACCTTGCCGAGCTTGCGCTCGACCAGCCCCGCCTCGAGAAAGTCGAGAAACATCTTCTGCTGGTGCTTGTAGTACTCGGGGTCGCAGGTTGCGACCTCGCGTGCCCAGTCGAGCGAGAGTCCCATCGACTTGAGCTGCGCCTTCATGGCGGCAATGTTCTGATAGGTCCACGCCTTCGGGTGGATCTTGCGCTCCATGGCGGCGTTTTCGGCCGGCAGCCCGAACGCGTCCCAGCCCATGGGATGGAGCACATTGAAGCCCATAGCGCGCTTGTAGCGCGCGACCACGTCGCCCATGGTGTAGTTGCGCACGTGCCCCATATGGATGCGCCCCGACGGATAGGGGAACATCTCCAGCACATAGTATTTCTGGCGCGTGTCCTCGTTGCGGGTGGCGAAGATACCCCGGTCGTCCCATACCTTTTGCCAGCGAGGTTCCGCCTCGCGCGCGTTGTAGCGTTCTGTGGTCATGGAATGACTATGCCTGCCAAATATTTAAGTAGGCACTAGGGCAGGAAGCCGGCTTTGGTCAACAACCCCGCGGTCGAAACGCCGATTCTCACGAGGGATCGTGTGGCGTGGGCAACGGTGCCCGCGCGAGGCGGGGCACCGGCGACGCCAGAATGACGATTGCCTGGATCAGGAACCCGGCCGCCGCAACGATGAGACAGGTCGGTGCGTCGTAGAGGGCGCCGACCAGCGCGCCGATCCCGGCGCCCAGCGGCCGGGCGCCGTAGGCGACGGCATTGATGGCTGATACCCGGCCGAGCAGAGTCGGCGGCGTCACGGTCTGGCGCAATGTGGTCGTGCTCACCACCCACAGGATCGGTCCGGCCCCCATCAGGAGGAAGCTCAGAGCCGCCAGCGCCGGCGAGGGCACCCAGATTGTCAGGACCATCGTCAGCGCGGCGAGAAATCCGGCCACCGGTCCGATGGCAATGACGGTGCCCAGCGCCAACATGGTCATGATCCGTGCGGCGAGCAGCGCGCCGACCACCATGCCGCCGCCGAGCGCGCCCAGCGTGACGCCGACGCCGGCCGGCGACAGTTGCAGCGTGTGAACGGCGTAAGGCACGTACACCGCCAGGATCACGAACAGCGCCGTGTTGAAGATGAATTGCGTGACGAAGATCGGCCGCAGCAGCCGATGTCCGGCGACGAATGCAACGCCTTCACGCAGGTCGCGTAGCGGATGTTGGGCAGTTGTCTTCGGGCGCGGCGGCTCGACGATGCCGACGAGCAAGGTCGCCGCGATGACCGACAGCGCCGCGGCCAATCCAAAGGCGGGCCCACCGCCGATCCAGCCGACCAGTGCGCCGCCGAGTGCGGGCCCGCCGGCGAATGCCGTGGTGCGGGCAAGCTCGATCCGGCCATTGGCGCGCGGCAGTTCGCCGGATGCCACGAGTGACGGTATCAACGCCGGCGCGGCGACGCTGTAGGCGACGGTCCCGCATGCACCGACGAAGCCGAGGATTGCGAGCAGCGGCAAGCTCAGCGCACCCGCCACCACCAACGCCAGCACGGCAACCAGCGAGACGACGCGGAGCGCCTCGGCGCCTGCCATCAGCCGCGCCCGCGACATGCGGTCCGCCAGCACGCCGGCCGGGATCGACATCAGAAGAAAAGGCAAGGTCTGCGCGGTCTGCAGCAAGCCGGTCTCGCCGGCGCCGGCATCGAGCGCCAGCACGGCGACGATGGGTGCGGCCGCAAGGGCAACTTGCTCCGCGGATTGCGCCGCCAGATTGGACCAGGCCAGGCGAGTGAAGGCGGACGGAAATTTATCGGTCGAATTCGAAAACATGGCGGCCCTCGCTCGGCTCGTTCTGTCCGCGCCATGTGCAGTGTGTGGGGAGCTCGCGCACTCCGTCCCTTGCGGTCGAATTCGAGTTTCCGTCCCCTCGCAGCTTTCGGGTGGCGGGTTTATCTTCAATTTGAGAGCAAGGACCGGAGTGCTTGCGATCCTGCGATCCCTAAATTGCCCATCAGGCGACGGACCCGTCCGTCCGACCTGATGGAGCATGACGATGTCGTCTTTGATGATACGAACCGGCGAAACATCTCCGCCAACCCCACGCCGCTCGAACGACGACGCGCGCTGGCGCGCGGTCGAGCGGCGCGACCGCGAGGCCGACGGCACGTTCGTCTATTCGGTGCGCACGACCGGCGTCTATTGCCGGCCGTCCTGCGCGGCACGCCTGCCGCGGCGCGAGAACGTGGCGTTCCACGCGACCTGCGCCGACGCCGAGCGCGCGGGATTCCGGCCGTGCAAGCGCTGCCGGCCGAACGAGCGCGTCGCTCGCCGAGCGCCAGGCCGCGGCCGTGGCCGAGGCGTGCCGGCTGATCGAGGAGGCGGAGGAGCTGCCCAGCCTCGATGCGCTGGCGCAATCCGCCGGGCTTGAGCCGCTTTCACTTCCACCGCGTGTTCAAGGCGGTGACCGGCGTCACGCCGAAGGCCTACGCCGATGCGCACCGCGGCCGGCGCGTGCGTGACGAGCTCACGCGGAGCTGATACCGTGACCGAGGCGATCTATGGCGCCGGCTTCAACTCGAACGGCCGGTTCTACGCCGCCTCGTCGGACCTGCTCGGCATGACGCCGAGCGAGTTCCGGGCCGGCGGCCGCGGCAATCCGTCATCCGCTTCGCGGTCGGCGAATGCTCGCTCGGCTGCCATCCTGGTGGCGGCGACCGAGAAGGGCGTCTGCGCGATCGAGCTCGGCGACGATCCCGACGCGCTGGTGCGCGAGCCTCAGGACCGCTTTCCGCAGGCGCAGCTCGTGGGCGGCGACGCGGCGTTCGAGCAGCTCGTGGCCAAGGTGGTCGGCTTCGTCGAGGCGCCCGGTCGGGCCTCGACCTGCCGCTCGACATGCGCGGCACCGCGTTTCAGCAGCGGGTCTGGCAACGCCCTGCCGCGACATCCCGGCGGGCGCGACCGCGAGCTACGCGAGATCGCCCGGCGCATCGGCGCGCCCAAGGCGGTGCGCGCGGTGGCGCAGGCCTGCGCGTCGAACGGCGATCGCGGTCGCGATACCCTGCCACCGCGTCGTGCGCACGGACGGCGTCGGTCTCCGGCTATCGCTGGGGCGTCGCCGCGCAAGCGTGCCCTGCTGGCGCGGGAGCAGGCGGCATGAACGCGCTGCCGACATGCCCAGGGTGCTGCCGGCCGAGGCGGACGCCGCGCATCGCGCGGCGTCGCTCGATTGGCCGAGATCGCAGAGGAACTCGATGCCCACGGCTGCGCCACGACCGGACCGCTGCTGGCGCCGGAGCAATGCGCTGCGCTCGCCGGCGCTCTATCCGCATCGGACGAGCCGTTTCGCAGCCGCATCGTGATGGCGCGGCACGGCTTCGGCCGCGGCGAGTACAAATACTTCGCCTATCCGCTGCCGGACCTGGTCGCCGGCGCTGCGCGCGGCGCTCTATCCGCCGCTCGCCGACATCGCCAACCGCTGGAACGAGACGATGGGCATCGACGTCGCGCTATCCGCGCGACCACGCGAGCTTCCTCGCGCGCTGCCACAAGGCCGGCCAGACGAGGCCGACGCCGCTGCTGCTGCAATACGGCCCGGGCGACTACAACTGCCTGCACCAGGATCTCTACGGCGAGAACGTCTTTCCGCTGCAGGTCGCGTTCCTGCTGTCGCGGCCGGGCGCGGATTTCACCGGCGGCGAGTTCGTGCTCACCGAGCAGCGGCCGCGCATGCAGTCGCGCGCGGAGGTCGTGCCGCTGCGGCAAGGCGAGGCGCGTCGATCTTCCCCGTGCATCATCGGCCGGTGCAGGGCACGCGCGGCAGCTACCGCGTCAACATGCGCCACGGCGTGAGCCGCCTGCGCTCCGGGCCACCGCCACACGCTCGGCATCATCTTTCACGATGCGAAATGAGGCGGGGTCTGCGCGATCGTGGTAGGCTCGGCGTATGAGTGTTCCCGCTGATGTCATCGAATCGCCGCTGGCCAAGGTTCGCGCCGAGATCGCGCGCGCCTGCGTCGAGGCCCGGCGCGATCCGGCCTCGGTGACGCTGGTCGCGATCTCGAAGACCTTCGGCGTCGAGGCGATCGAGCCGGTCATCGCCGCCGGCCAGCGCGTGTTCGGCGAGAACCGCGTGCAGGAGGCGAAGGCGAAATGGCCGGCGCTGCAGGGAGCGCTATCCCGGCATCGAGCTGCACCTCGTCGGGCCGCTGCAATCGAACAAGGCGAAGGAAGCGGTCGCGCTGTTCGATGCCATTCATTCGGTCGACCGGCCGAGCCTCGCGCGAGGCGCTGGCGAAGGAGATCGCGCAAGCAGGGCCGTGCGCCGACGCTGTTCGTCGAGATCAATACCGGCGCCGAGCCGCAGAAGGCGGGCGTGCTGCCGGAAGCGGCCGATGCATTCCTGAAGACGTGCCGCGACGACTACGGCCTGGTCGATCGCGGGGCTGATGTGCATCCCGCCGGCCGACGAGCCACCGGCGCCGCATTTTGCGCTCACCGCCAAGATCGCGCGGCGCAATGGGCTGACGCTGCTGTCGATGGGCATGAGCGCGGACTTTCCGATCGCGATCGCGTTCGGTGCGACCCATGTGCGGGTCGGGACCGCGATCTTCGGCGAGAGGACACTAATCTGCGCAGCTCGGAACCGTGCACTCGATCATGCGATCCGTGTCGTTCGGCCCGAGCCGCGCCAGCAGCCGGCGGAGCTCGTCGCCGCCGAGCGCGACGCATCCCGCCGTCGGCGCGCGATTCGGCCGGGCCACATGGACGAAGACCGCGCTGCCCCGGCCGGCGACCCGCGGGCGGGTGTTGTGGTCGATCTCGATGATGAAATCGTAGAGGTGGTCGTCGCGCCAGAGCCGGTCGCCTGGTTCACTGGCCGACCGGCGGAACGGTCGGTTGTAGCGGCGGTCGGTGGTATCCTCGCACCAGGCGAGGTCGGGCGTGATGCGGCGGACCGGCAGGCGGTGCGCGGCCGCGGGTGGCGGTCGGCCCGCCACCACAGCCGCCGCGAGCCGGAACCGGCCGCGCGGGGTGCGCGCCGTCGCCTTCGCGCTTGTTGGCGCGGATGCCGCTGCGGCCGAGCACGACCGGGATGGCGCGGACCCTGCGAGCAGGACGCCCCGCGTCCGGCTGCCTGGCCGGGTGCGTACATGGATCAGGGAGAGAGAGCGGCGGCGCATGGAACAGGCCTTCGAATCGGGCGATTTCGGGTATCTTGCAAATAGCAAACCCCGCTTGCTCTTTTACCCCCGAATGCTCTACTTCGCGCCAATGCAGTCGGAGTGTCCGATTGCGCTAGCCCAGCTCTACAGGGGCCTCGAGGAATGACGAATACCCGCAAGATCCTGATCGTCGACGACGATGCCGAGCTGCGCGACGCGCTGGTCGAGCAGCTCGCGCTGCACGAGGAATTCGAAGTCGATCGCGGTCGACAACGGCACCAAGGGCGTGCAGGCCGCCAAGGCCGGGCAGATCGATCTCGTGATCATGGACGTCGGCCTGCCCGACGTCGACGGGCGCGAGGCCGTGCGCATCCTGCGCAAGAACGGCTTCAAGGCGCCGATCATCATGCTGACCGGCCACGACACCGATTCCGACACCATCCTCGGGCTCGAATCCGGCGCCAATGACTACGTCGCCAAGCCGTTCCGCTTCGCCGTGCTGCTCGCGCGCATCCGCGCGCAGCTGCGCCAGCACGAGGCGAGCGAGGACGCCGTGTTCACCATCGGGCCCTACACGTTCCGGCCGAGCTCGAAGCTCCTGCTCAACCCCAAGGGCAACAAGGTCCGCCTGACCGAAAAGGAGACCGCGATCCTGCGCTACCTCTACCGCGCCGGCCAGCGTCCGGTGTCGCGCGAGACGCTGCTGCAGGAAGTGTGGGGCTACAATTCCGGCGTCACCACCCACACGCTGGAGACGCACATCTACCGGCTGCGGCAGAAGGTCGAGAAGGATGCCGCCAGCCCCGCCATCCTGGTCACCGAAGCCGGCGGCTACAAACTGGTGCCATGACCTCGTCCCATGACCATCGAGGACGACATCACCTTTCTTCGAACGTGTGCCGACGCTCAGCACTGCTGGGGCGCGCAGGCGTTGCGCATCCTGGCGATCGGCGCGGAGAGCCGCTACGTCCACGGCGGCGAGGTGCTGTTCAACGCCGGCGACGACGGCCGATGGCGGCTTCGTGATTCAGGAAGGCCGTTCGATCTCGTCGTCGCGACGGCGGACGCGATGTCACGGTCGGGCCGTGCACGCTGCTCGGCGAGCTCGCGCTGTTCACCGAAACGCACGCGTCCGGCGACCGCGACCGCGCTCGAGCCTTCGACCGTGCTGCGCATCCCGCGGCCGCTGTTCCTCAAGATGCTGGACAGCTTCCCCGACGCGGCGCGCAAGCTGCGTGAGATCCTGGCGTCGCGGCTCGATCAGTCCGCGCGCGAATTCCACAATGTGCGCAATGCGCTCGACGCGCACGAGCCGAAGTAGCTGTTCGGTCCCGCCCCGCCCTCATCCTGAGGAGCGCGTGTGCCGAAGAGGATCGTCAAATTCGGACTATCGTGCGCGCGTCTCGAAGGATGGGGGCGGCCACATGCTTCGAGACGCATCGCAGCACTCCAGCAAATGTGGAAACGAATGTACGCGCGGCGCTGCGATGCTCCTCAGCATGAGGCCGATCGAGACTGCGCACCGCGTCACAGCTCCAGCGTCGCCGTCACCGGCACGTGGTCGGACGGCCGCGACCAGCCGCGCGAGTGCTTCGCAGCACTCGCAGATCGGCGACGCGGTCGGCGAGCGCGGGCGCGACCCAGATGTGGTCGAGGCGGCGGCCCTTGTCGGCGGTTTCCCAGTCGGGCGAGCGATAGCTCCACCACGTGTAGAGCTTGGCCGGCTCCGGCACCAGCATGCGCATGGCGTCGACCCAGCCGCCGGCCTTCTGCGCGGCGGCGAGCTTCTCGCATTCGATCGGCGTGTGCGAGACGACGCGGCAGCATCTGCTTGTGGCTCCAGACGTCGTGCTCGAGCGGTGCAACGTTGAGATCGCCGACCAGGACCATGCGGTTGGCGCCGTTGCAGCGCAGTGCTTCGTGCGCGCGCATCTCGTCGAGGAACGAGAGCTTGTGTGCGAATTTCGGATTGACCGCGGGATCGGGAATGTCGCCGCCGGCCGGCACGTAGAAATTATGCAGCGTGATCGGGTCGCGCAGGCCGGCGCGCTCGCCGAGCACGGCCGAGATGTGGCGGCAGTCGGTCTTGCCGCAGAACGACTGGATGTCGAAGCTCTCGAACGGCAGCCGCGAGAGCACGGCGACGCCGTGGTAGCCCTTCTGCCCGTTGAGCGCGATGTGCTCGTAGCCGAGCCGCTTGAAGCGCTTGCGCGGAAACTTGTCGTCCGGACACTTGGTTTCCTGCAGGCAGAGCACGTCCGGGCGCACCGCCTTGATGAACTTGGCGACGCTGTCGATGCGCAGCCGCACCGAGTTGATGTTCCAGGTCGTGACGGTCAGCCGCATGTCGGGAATCAAATAGTCAGCGGCCAGTCACCTGCAAAGGGGAAGCCGGTGGCCGACGAGTCGGATGATGACCAATGATGGCTGACTACTGGTAGCGCGTGTAATCGATCTTGAACAGGCCGGGATCGGGCCGCTTGCTGGTGTCGAGATTGGAGACCGCGACCGTGGTGTCGTAGCCCTGCGGATCGGTCACCGTCCACTGCTTGAGCTGATAGTCCTTGGCGCCGACCATCATCATCAGCCGGCTGGTGCCGATGACCGCGTGCTTCTCCTCGATCACGATGGTCACGAACATGTCGTCGGCGCGGACCGACGATCACGTTGGTCTCCTTCAGGAGATCGATGCGATCGGAGAGCAGGAAGCGCAGCGGCGTCTGCGACAGCGGATAGAGATCCTGGGTCGCGAGCTTGCGGTCGCGCACCACGACCGGATTGCCCGTCGGCGACGATCTCGATCGGGCTCGGCGGATCGTACTCGAAGCGAACCTTGCCGGGCTTCTGGATGTAGAACTCGCCCTTGACCCGGCTGCCGTCGGGTCCGACCTGGACGAAATTCCCGACCAGCTGCTGCACGCTGGTGAGATAGGTGCTGACCTTGTCGACCTGCGCGCGCTGGGCGGCGTTGAACGAGGAGGAGGTGGCCGCCGGGGCCGTTGTAGCCGGCCGCTCGGGCTGCTTGTCCAGGTTTTGGAACAGGCCCTTGATGCCGTCCAGAAGCCCGCCGACACCACCGGATTGCGGCGGGCGGCAGCTCCTTCCTTCGGGAGCGGCGCGGGCGTCGGCAGCGGGACGGTTTGGGCGGTCGCCATCGACGTCGTCACGGCCGCGCCCAGCAGCGCGAGCCCGAACAGCAGCCCCTGGCCTGTGCCAGCCATAGTCGTCCCCTCTCCGCGTCTCATTTTACCCGGATTGCCTACCCCAGCATACCCGCTCGTTAGCCCCGCCGTGTGGCGACATGACGACCGACTTGCCCAATGTCCAGCCAGAAACCACGTTAACGACAGCCAGTTAACGTCCCAGGCCGGAATTCTCAATAGCGCTCCGCATCCTCTTCGCCCACCAGGATTTCGCGCTTGCCGGCGTGGTTGGCCTGGCCGACGACCCCTTCCTTCTCCATCCGCTCCATGAGCGAGGCGGCACGGTTGTAGCCGATCTGCAGCCGGCGCTGGATGTAGCTGGTCGAGGCCTTGCGGTCGCGCACGACCACCTGCACGGCCTGCTGATAGAGGTCGCCGCCCTCGGGCGCGCCCATGCCGGTGGCGTCGAAGATCGGATTGCCGTCCTCGTCCTCGTCGTCCGCCGCGGTGACCGCCTCGAGGTATTGCGGCGTGCCCTGCGACTTGAGATGGCGCACGACCTTCTCGACCTCCTCGTCGGAGCAGAACGGCCCGTGCACGCGGCTGATGCGGCCGCCGCCGGCCATGTAGAGCATGTCGCCCTGGCCGAGCAGCTGCTCGGCGCCCTGCTCGCCCAGGATGGTGCGGCTGTCGATCTTGGAGGTGACCTGGAACGAGATGCGGGTCGGGAAATTGGCCTTGATCGTGCCGGTGATGACGTCGACCGACGGGCGCTGCGTCGCCAGGATCACGTGCAGGCCGGCGGCGCGCGCCATCTGCGCCAGCCGCTGCACCGCGCCTTCGATGTCCTTGCCGGCGACCATCATCAGGTCGGCCATCTCGTCGACGATCACGACGATGAACGGCAACGGCTCGAGATCGAGCTCCTCGTTCTCGTAGATCGCCTCGCCGCTGTCCTTGTCGTAGCCGGTATGGACGGTGCGGCTGAGCTTCTCGCCCTTGCCCTTGGCCTCGGCCACGCGGGCATTGTAGCCGTCGATGTTGCGCACGCCGAGCTTCGACATCTTCTTGTAGCGCTCTTCCATCTCGCGCACCGCCCATTTGAGCGCGACCACCGCCTTCTTCGGGTCGGTGACCACGGGCGTGAGCAGATGCGGGAATGCCGTCGTAGACCGAGAGCTCGAGCATCTTCGGATCGACCATGATCAGCCGGCACTGCTCTGGCCGCAGCCGGTAGAGCAGGCTCAGGATCATGGTGTTGATGGCGACCGATTTGCCGGAGCCGGTGGTGCCGGCGATCAGCAGGTGCGGCATGCGCGCGAGATCGACGATCACCGGCTCGCCGCCGATGGTCTTGCCCAGGCAGAGCGGCAGCTTTGCCGTCGTGTCGACGTAGTCGCCGGTGGCGAGCTGCTCGCGCAGGAAGACCTTCTCGCGCGTCGGGTTCGGCAGCTCGATGCCGATGGCGTTGCGTCCCGCGACCACGGCGACGCGCGCGGAGAGCGCGCTCATGGAGCGGGCGATGTCGTCGGCGAGCCCGATCACGCGCGACGATTTGATGCCCGGCGCGGGCTCGAGCTCGTAGAGCGTGACCACCGGGCCGGGCCGCGCATTGATGATCTCGCCGCGCACGCCGAAGTCGCCGAGCACGCCTTCGAGCGCGGTGGCGTTGGTCTGCAACGTGTCGGCGCTCAGCACGGCGCGGCCGGTGCCTTTCGGCGCAGCCAGGAGCTCGAGCGGCGGCAGCACATAGCCGCCGAACGACCGGCGCGGCTTCGGCGCGGCCTTGGCCTTGCGCGGCGCGCGCGGGGCGTCTTCCTCCTCCTCTTCGTCCTCGTCCTCCTCTTCCTCCTCGTCCATCCGCGGCTGCAGCGTGGCGCGGGCGCCATCGTCGAAGCGCGGTTCGGCCGCGCGCCCCGGAGTACGCCGCTCGCGCGCCGCGAACAGGCGCCCAAGACGCGCCTTGAGGCTCAGAAAGCCGTGGGTGATCCAGCCGAGCGAGATCGAGCTGCCCTCCTCTTCGGGTTCGTCGGCTTCCTTCTCCTCCTCGCTCTCATCGGCTTCGCCGTGCCAGCCGAAGCCGGCGGCGATCGCGAAGCAGACCAGTGCCGCGACGCCGGTGGTGACGGCCACCGTCAGGCGCACAAATCCTGCGAGTGTTCCGCCGGCGAGGAACGCCGGCAGCCGCAGCATCCAATCGCCGATCACGCCGCCGAGTCCGGCCGGCAGCGGCCAGCTCGTGCTGCGCGGCAGCGCGGCCGCAAAGCCGGCAGCCAGCAATATGGCCAGGATCCAGAAGACGAGCCGGATGCGCTCGCGCCGCAGCGGCCGGTGGGTGGCGAGCCGCCAGCCCCAGATGGCGACCGGCAGAACGAGCGCGATCGCGGCCACGCCGAGCACCTGCATCAGCAGGTCGGCAACGATCGCGCCGGATTGGCCGAGCACGTTGCGCACGGGCGTGGTGGTGGCGTGGCTCAGCGATGGGTCCTGCACCGACCAGGTCGCGAGCGCGAGTGCGAGCAGGATGGCGAGCGCAATCAGCGCGAGGCCGCCGAGCTCGCGCATGCGCCGGCGCAGCGCGTCGCGCACCGCGTCGGGCAGGAAGCTCAAGCTGTCGAGGCCGCGGTCGATCGCCGGCATGGTCCCCCCGTGGTCACCCCATTGCGCTTTCGGACGAAGCGTTACCGCCTCGTCGTTGAAAACGCGTCAACGCAACATGCGCTTACCCCAGCACCGCGACGAGGCGATGCAGCGCCTCGGCGGTGGTCTCCTGATCCTGCACCATGGCGACGCGGATATAGCCGCGGCCGGGATTGCGAGCCGTCGGCCTGGTCGCGCGCGAGATAGCGGCCCGGCACGACGCGCAGCCCGGCTTCGCGCCACAGCCGCAGCGTCACCGCCTCGTCGCCGCCCTGCGCCGAGACGTCGAGCCAGAGAAAGAAGCCGCCGGCGGGCCGCCGGTAGCCGTAGCGGTCGCCGATGATCTGGTCGGCGAGATCGAATTTCTGCGCATAGAGCCGGCGGTTCTCCTCGCACATGCGCCTCGTCGCCGTAGGCGGCGATCGCCACCCGCTGCATCGGCATCGGCACCTGCGGCGCGGCGACGTTGCGCAGCTCGAGGAAGCGCGCCAGAAATTTCCGGTCGCCGGCGGCGAAGCCGATGCGCAGTCCCGGCAGGTTCGAGCGCTTGGACAGCGACTGGAACTCGACCACGTTGGCGAAGTCCGGGCCGCCCGCTTCGAGCATGCCGGCCGGCGCGTGCTGGGTATAGATTTCGGAATAGCACTCGTCGCTGAACACCAGGAAGCCGAACCGCCGGGCGAGCGCGACGACGCGCTCGAGATAAGCGAGGTCGGCGACCGCGCCCTGCGGGTTCGCCGGCGAGGCGATGAAGAAGGCGACGGTGCGGGAGAGCAGCTCCTCGGACAGCGCGTCGAGGTCGGGCAGGAAGCCGGTCGCGGCGGTGGCCGGCAGGTAGACCGGCTCGCAGTTTGCCGCCACGGCGCCGGCGGCATAGGCGGCATAGAACGGATTGGGGATCAGCATGGCCGGGCGGCCAACTCGGCCACTGGCCCAGCGCTCGGCGGCGATGGCGGCCAAGAAACAGGCCCTCGCGCGAGCCGTTGAGCACCAGCACCTCGCTCGCGGGATCGAGCGGGCGCGGCAGCGCGAAACGCCGGCCGAGCCAGGCGGCGGCCGCCTCGCAGAAGGCGTCGAGGCCCTTGTTCATGGGATAGCGGCCGAACTCGTCGATGTGGGCGGCCAGCACTGGGCCAACGAACGACGGCACGCCGTGCTGCGGCTCGCCGACGGCCAGGCTGATGGCGGGCTTGCCGGGCGCCGAATCGCCCAACAGCTCGCGCAGCCGCACGAACGGCGAGCGGCCGATATCGGCCCGGGGGGCGAAGGAGGAGCAACGCGTTCGGCAGCCGTCATGAACATCGACAAAAGCGGCGCCAGCACCCGCCGCGCAAGGGATGCCCTACCATAGGTGCGGCGAGGTTAAGACCTGATTAACCATCGGCTGGGAGGGGGGAACCACGGCGGGTACATAGCAGGGTGAACGGGCCTCCCGAACGATAATTTCGGCGCTCTATCCAGCGTGTGGGCGCCCCAAAAAGTAAGGGGCCCCAGCTTGCGCTGGGGCCCCCCGACGGCAAGGGCGGTGCCGGGTCTCCGCCCTAACCGTATCTCAGGCCGTGTAGGCGCGTTCGCCGTGGTCGCTGATGTCGAGACCTTCGCGTTCCCGCTCGAGCGGCTCGCGCAGCCCGACCAGCATGTCGACCACCTTGTAGAGGATGAACGAGCCGACGCCGGACCAGACCAACGTCGTCAGCACGCCTTTGCACTGCGCGATGACCTGGGTGACGAAGTCGTAGTCGGCGACCTTGCCGGCGGCGTAGTCCATGATGCCGACGCCGCCGAGCGCGGGATTGACCAGGATCCCGGTGCCGATGGCGCCGAGGATGCCGCCGATGCAGTGCACGCCGAAGACGTCGAGAGCATCGTCGTATCCGAGCGCGTTCTTGATCGTGGTGCAGAAGAACAGGCACACGGCGCCGGCCACGAGGCCGAGCACGATGGCCCCCATCGGACCCGAGTAGCCCGCGGCCGGTGTGACGGCGACCAGGCCGGCGACGCAGCCCGACAGGATGCCGAGCAGCGACGGCTTGCCCTTCGCCATCCACTCCAGCGAACATCCACGACAGTGCCGCGGCGGCGGTTGCGACGAAGGAGTTCATCATCGCGAGCGCGGCGCCGCCGTTGGCTTCGAGGTTCGATCCGGCGTTGAAGCCGAACCAGCCGACCCACAGCAGCGAGGCGCCGACCATGGAGAGCGTCAGCGAGTGGGGGGCCATGATCTCCTTGCCGTAGCCGGTGCGCTTGCCGACGACGAGCGCGCCGACGAGGCCCGCGATGCCGGCGTTGATGTGCACCACGGTGCCGCCGGCGAAGTCGATCGCGCCCCAGGAGAAGATCAAGCCGGCATCGGCCATGACCTCATCGAGCTTGGTCTGTGCCGCGGCCTTCGCCGCGGGATCGGCGGCGGCAGCCAGGGCCTTTGCCGCCGCGTCGATCGCGTCTGGGCCGGCCCAGTACCAGACCATGTGGGCGATCGGGAAATAGACGAAGGTCACCCACAGCGGGATGAACAACGCCACGGCGGAGAACTGCATGCGCTCGGCGAACGCGCCCACGATCAGCGCGGGCGTGATCGCCGCGAAGGTCATCTGGAAGGCGACGTAGATGAGCTCGTGGATCGTGACGCCGACCGAGAAGGTCGCCGCCTGCGAATCCGTGGTGATCGCCCTTCAGGAAGATCTTGTCGAGGCCGCCGATGAAGGCCGAGCCGCCGGTGAAGGTGAGGCTGTAGCCGTAGATCACCCAGAGGATCGTGACGATGCACACCGTGTAGAAGACCTGCCCGAGCATCGAGAGCATGTTCTTGGAGCGCACGAGCCCGCCGTAGAACAGGGCGAGGCCGGGGATCGTCATCAGCAGGACGAGCACGGTCGACGTCAGCATCCAGGCATTGTCGCCCTTGTTGAAGGTCGGCGCGGGCGCGGCCGCGGGCGCCGCTCCTTCCGCCGACACGCCGTGCGACAGCAGACACGCGGCAGCGACGAGCGTCGTCACTGCCAGTCCCGCGCGAATAGATGACTTAAATATCATGGTCCACTCCTTGTTGGATTGCGCGGGATTAGAGCGCTGCGGTGTCGGTCTCGCCGGTGCGGATGCGCACGGCGCTGTCGAGGCTGAGGACGAAGATCTTTCCGTCCCCGATCTGACCGGTCTTGGCGGCCGTCGTGATGGTGTCGATGGTCTTGTCGACCTGGTCGGTCGCGACCGCCACTTCGATCTTGATCTTCGGCAAGAAACTCACCGCATATTCAGCCCCGCGATAAATTTCCGTGTGGCCCTTCTGGCGCCCGTACCCCTTGACCTCGGTCACGGTCATCCCGTGCACGCCGATCGCAGTCAGAGCGTCGCGGACCTCGTCGAGCTTGAAAGGCTTGATGATGGCCATGACGATTTTCATGGGATTCAACCCCCGCTTAGGCCCCATCCCTGCGGGTGCAGGTTGTGGGCACATTTCGTTGCGCGCTGCCGCGTGACGTCACCCATCCCCCGGCAAGGCCGCTGTCACGAATCAAGCCCCGTGCCAGTTCGCCGCTTTGCTCCCAAGTGCATGGAAACAAGCGCTGTTTTCTGAAATGGCGGGGGCCTGCTGCGACCTTTTGTCAGGCGCCGCTCAAAGACCGGTCAGGTCTGCACAGTTTTTAAGCAGGGCTTACAAAGGAATCGGATGCCCAAGTGCTGGGCAGCAAGAGACCTGCGCTTTCAAGGTGGTAGGGGCCATTGGAGACGCCAAAGGGGTCGGCCAATGACCGACCCCTTGTCGTCTCCGTGACGCGCCACCCGCGTCCTACTTACTGCAGCGACTCGCCGTGCTGGGTGACGTCGAGACCCTCGATCTCGTGCTGCTGGCTCACCCGCAGCGGCACCAGGAACGCGATCACCTTGAGCAGCACGAAGGTCAGCACGCCGGACCAGACGAGCGTGGCGACGACGCGCGTAGAGCTGGATCAGCACCTGCCGCGCGTTGCCGTCGATCAGTCCCGGCGATCCGGCCGGCGCGTCGGGGCTCACCGACAGCGCGCGCCACGGCGAACACGCCGGTGAGCAGGGTGCCGGTCGCGCCGCCGACGCCGTGCACGCCGAACACGTCGAGCGAATCGTCGTAGCCGCATTTGCGCTTCAGCCAGGTGCAGGCCCAGAAGCAGATGGCGCCGGCGATCAACCCGATGACGACGCCGTGCCACGGCAGCACGAAGCCGGATGCCGGCGTGATGGTGCCGAGGCCGGCGATGGCGCCGGAGATCATGCCGAGCACCGACGGCTTGCCGCGCGTCCACCACTCCAGGAACATCCAGGTCAGCGCGCCGGTCGAGGCGGCGAGATGGGTCGCGATGATGGCGAAGGCGGCGCGCGAATTGGCGCCGAGCGCCGAGCCGCCGTTGAAGCCGAACCAGCCGACCCACAGCAGGCCGGTGCCGATCACCGCCAGCGACAGGTCGTAGGGCGCGAAATTGTCGGTGCCGTAGCCGTGGCGCTTGCCGACGCACGTAGGCGGCGACCAGGCCGGCGACGCCGGCGTTGAGATGGACCACGGTGCCGCCGGCGAAATCGAGCACGCCGGCCTTGGCGAGGAAGCCGCCGCCCCAGACCCAATGCGCGATCGGCACATAGACCAGGAGCAGCCAGCCGGCGGCGAACCACAGGAACGCGGAGAACCGCATGCGGTCGGCGACCGCGCCCGCGACCAGCGCGACCGTGATGATCGCGAACGTCATCTGGTAGAACATGAACAGGACTTCGGGGATGGTCGGCGCGAACGGCGCTGGTCGACTCCATGCCGATGCCGCGCAGGAACACCCGCTCGAACGTGCCGAGCCAGGGCCCGTCGCCGACGAAGCTCAGGCTGTAGCCGACGGCGAACCACAGGATCGAGCACAGCCCGACGCAGGCGAGGCTCTGCGCCATGGTGGCGAGCACGTTCTTCTTGCGCACCATGCCGCAATAGAACAGCGCGAGGCCCGGGATCGTCATCATCAGCACGAGGGCGGTGGCCGAGATCATCCAGGCGGTGTCGGCCGGCATCGATCTTCGCTGCGCGGTTCCTCCGCCAGCGCCGGCGAGGCGGCGAAGGCAATGCTCAGCGCCGCGGCAATGCGCGGACGCAATACGGCCGTGTGTCTCGTCTTCATGATGTGCCCCCTGCGTCGCGCTTTCCGGCGAAGTGGCAATCCGTTCGCCGCAGAAACGCGTCAACTGCCTAAGTTTCAGTTGGACGCTCACAGTGCGTCGATGTCGGTCTCGCCGGTCCGGATGCGCACGGCCTGGTCGATCGTGGTGACGAAGATCTTGCCGTCGCCGATCTGGCCGGTCTTGGCGGAGCCGATGATGGCCTCGACGACCTTGTCGACGCGGTCGGTCGGCACCGCCACCTCGATGCGGATCTTCGGCAGGAAGTTCACGGCGTATTCGGCGCCGCGGTAGATCTCGGTGTGCCCCTTCTGGCGGCCGTAGCCCTTGACCTCGCTGACGGTCATGCCGTGCACGCCGACCGCGACCAGCGCGTCGCGGACCTCCTCGAGCTTGAATGGCTTGATGATGGCGATGACCAGTTTCATGGATGTCGTCCCCCGGTGAACGCAGCGCACGCCTGCGTACGATATCGGCGTTGCGATGAAAGATTAAGCGATTAGTTTGCCGTTTGCGCAGGCGCTCGGTTTAAGTTGTGGGCAGATCGGGACAGTCCTGTTGACCTAATGCCGATACTCGTAGGGCGGGTTAGGCGCTTGCGCCGTAACCCGCCGTCTCGCCGCGTGGATGGTCGTGGCGGATTACGCTTCGCTAATCCGCCCTACGGCTTTCTTTCCCGCAGCAATCCCTCCTGCGCCACCGAGGCGACCAGCGTGCCGTCGCGGGCGAAGATCAGGCCGCGCGAAAAGCCGCGCGAGCCCGACAGATTGGGGCTGTCCTGGGCGTAGAGCAGCCAGTCGTCGGCGCGGAACGGCGCGGTGAAACCAGAGCGCATGGTCGAGGCTCGCCGCCATGATGGTCTTCTCGAACACCGTGCGGCCGTGCGGGATCAGGGCGGCGTCGAGCAGCATCATGTCGGAGGCGTAGGCGAGCACGCATTGATGGATCGCCGGCTCGTCGGGCAGCTTGCCGGTGGCGCGGATCCAGACGTGGAAGCGGCCGCCCTCGATCTTGCGGCCGAGATAGCGGTCGAACTCGACCGGCCGCAGCTCGATCGGTCGCTCGCGCTCGTAATAGCGCCGCACCGGCTCGGGCATCAGCGGCAGCACGCGCTCCTTGATCTCGGCCTCGCTCGGCAACCTCCTCGGGCCTGGGCACGTCCGGCATCTTGGCCTGGTGGCTCATGCCGGGCTCGTCGCGGTGGAACGACACCGCCATGGTGAAGATCGCCTCGCCGTGCTGGATCGCGACCACGCGCCGGGTGGTGAAGCTCTTGCCGTCGCGGATGCGGTCGACGTCGTAGATGATCGGCACCTTGGGGTCGCCGCCGAGCAGGAAATAGGCGTGCAGCGAATGCGGCGGCCGGCCCGCCACGTCGACGGTGCGGCAGGCCGCGACCAGCGCCTGGCCGATCACCTGCCCGCCGAAGACGCGCTGCCAGCCGGTCTGCGGCGAGCGGCCGCGAAACAGGTTCACCTCGAGCTGCTCGAGGTCGAGGATGGCCAGCAGATCTTGGAGGGCGGAGGACATGAACGCCTCTTCTGCCATAAACCGCGCCGGGCACGACAGTGGTATGATCGCGGCCGGAGCCATATGTCTTATCCGGATCTGAGCTGAACATGTCGCAGCAGCGTATCGACGTGCTGATCGGCGGCGCCGGCTTTGCCGGCCTCGCGCTGGCGATCGCGCTGCGCCAGGGCCTCGGGCCGTCCTTCGCGGTCACGGTCGCCGATCCCGTGCTCGGACCGCGCCGGCGCCGATGCGCGGGCGTCGGCCATCGTCGCGGCGGCGCGCCGGCTGTTCGAGACCATCGGCGTCTGGGACAAGGTCGAGAGCGCAGCCGATCCTCGACATGGTGGTGACCGACAGCCGCCTGCAGGACGCGGTGCGGCCGACGTTCCTCACCTTCGACGGCGACGTCGAGCCGGGTGAGCCGTTCGCGCACATGATCGAGAACGGGCCGCTGCTGGCGGCGCTGTTGGAGAAGGCGAGGGAGGAAGGCGTCGTGCTGCGGCCGACCGCGGTGGCCGATTTCGAGCTCGACGACGCAACCGTATCGATGTGCGCCTCGCGGACGGCGACACGATCGCGGCGCGGCTTCTGGTCGCCGCCGACGGCGCGCATTCGAGCATCCGCGAACGCGCCGGCATCGCCAGCCACGGCTGGAGCTATGGCCAGTCCGCCATCGTCACCACGGTGGCGCATGAGCGCGATCACCGCGGCCGCGCCGAGGAGCATTTCCTGCCGGCCGGCCCGTTCGCGATCCTGCCGCTGACCGGCCGGCGCTCCTCGATCGTCTGGACCGAGGAGGACGCAGGAGGCCGCAGCGCATCGTCGCGCTCGCCGACGACGACTTCCACGCCGAGCTCGAGCGGCGCTTCGGCCTGCATCTCGGCGAGATCGAAGCGGTCGGCCCGCGCCGCGTGCTATCCGCTCGGGCTTTCGGTTGCGCGCGCCTTCATCGCCGATCGCATCGCGCTGGTCGGCGATGCCGCGCACGTGATCCATCCGATCGCGGGGCAGGGGCTCAACATGGGGCTCAAGGACGTCGCCGCGCTCGCCGAGGTGATCGTCGATGCGGCGCGGCTCGGGCTCGATCCCGGCTCGCTCGCGGTGCTCGAGCGCTATCAGCGCTGGCGGCGCTTCGACACCATGGCGATGGGCGTCGCGACCGACGGCCTCAACCGGCTGTTCTCCAACCGGTCGGACGTGCTGCGGCTCGCGCGCGATGTCGGCCTCGGCCTGGTCGACCGCCTGCCGGCGCTGAAGCACTTCTTCATCCGCGAGGCCGCGGGCCTCGTCGGCGAGGTGCCGAAGCTGCTCAAGGGCGAGGCGCTGTAGGATGGGTGGAGCCATAGGGCGTCTTCGCCCTATGGCGATACCCATCATCTTCGACGAGAAGGCTTACCGAGGCGCCGCGATGGGTATCGCGCGCCATAGCCCGCGAAGACGGGCGTAAACGCCCTTTCGGAACGCGCGCTCCACCCATCCTACCCTTACGTCAACGGCACCGACCCGACCTGCTCCTTGAACGCCGGGCGCGACGAGATCGCCGCATACCAGCGGTCGAGGTTGCGAGCGTCGGCGGCCGCTCGGGAATGAGCTGCACGATAGCGATAGATCATGATGCCGACCGGAATGTCGCCGTAGGAGAAGGCATCGCCCGCGAGATACTGCGGTCTTGCCGAGCTGGTCGTCGAGCATCTTCGCGGCCGCGATGGTCTTGACCTTGCCGGCCGCGATCGCGTTCGGGTCGCGCTTCTCCGGCGGCGTGCGGATCAGGCCCCAGAACACCGGCGTGATCGACGGGCCCATGACGGAGAGCTGCCAGTCCATCCATTTGCTGCGCGAGCGCGCGCGTCCTGAGGTCGGCGGGCTCGAGCGTGCGGTCGGCGTGCTTGGCCGCGAGATAGCGCACGATCGAGTTCGATTCCCACAGCGTGAAGCCGTCCTCCTCCTCCAGCGTCGGCACGAGCCCGTTGGGATTCATCGCGAGATAGGGCGGCTCGTTGTTCTTGCCGAACGCGCCGCCGACGTCGATGCGCTCGATGCGGCAGCTTCATCTCGCCGATCGCCCACATCACCTTCTGCACGTTGGACGAGGTGTTGCGCCCCCAGATCTTGAGCATGGTTGTTTCCTCACTCGCGGCTCGCATGCCCCGCCCCGATCGAATCGAGGCAGCCTCGGCTGCGGCATCGTCAATGGAATTCTTGCTGTTGCGGCGCGACGCCGTCAATCCAGCTGGCGCGCTTCTTCCGGCAGCATGATCGGGATGCCGGCGCGGATGGGATAGGCGAGCTTGGCGGAGCGCGAGATCAGCTCCTGCTTCTCGGCATCGTATTCGAGCGGGCCCTTGGTCAGCGGGCAGACCAGGATTTCCAGGAGCTTCGGATCGACGCTGTGGGCGGGGCGATCGGCAGGTGAGGTGGTCATGGCGCGTTCCCCAATGTGCTCATGACCACCCTATAGCACGCGTTCAATGACGCCGGAAATTCGGCCGGCGTGCGGGCCCCGTCGAGCTGGCGGTCGGACGGTCGCCCTTGTGGCGGAAATTGATGCGGCCGCGCGTGAGATCGTACGGCGAGACTTCGACGATGACCCGGTCGCCGACGCCGGTGCGGATGCGGAACTTGCGCATCTTGCCCGACATGTAGGCGAGGATCTGATGCTCGTTGTCGAGCGTGACGCGATAATTGCCGTCGGGCAGAACCTCGGTCACCGTGCCGTCGAATTCCAGCAGCTCTTCTTTGGCCATGCATATTTCTCCGACTCGATGAGTGGTCAGCGCGGCGCGTGCCGCGAGGGGCGAGCGCCGGCCTGACGGTGCTGCTCCCGCCGCGGCTGCTGCATGAATGCGACCGCGCCGATGTCGTGCGCGGCGCGGGCTGCTCGGCGCGGCGATGCTGCTGGTTCGCGTCCGCGTGCCGGCTTCTGCTCGGCTCGGCGGCTCGCTGCTGATGGTTCGATCCTGGCGCCTGCTTTCGGTCGCTGCGGCGTCGGGCTGCCGGCATCGCCGCTGCGGCCGTCGGCTGCCGACCGTCTGCTGGCCGTCCTTGCGGCCGTTGCCGATGCGCGCCGCGGCTGCTCGCGGTCCGGTGCGCGCTCGCGGTTCGCCGGCGCCGCTTCGCTCGAGCGCGGCGTCGGCGCGGCGCGCTTGTCGCTGCGGCGGTCGGTCGCCGGAATCGAGATGCGGATCAGCTTCTCGATGTCGCGCAGGAAAGCCCGCTCCTCGGCGTCGCAGAAAGAGATCGCGATGCCGTCGGCGCCGGCGCGGGCGGTGCGGCCGATGCGGTGCACGTAGCTCTCCGGAATATTCGGCAGGTCGTAGTTGACGACGTGGCTGATGCCCTCGACGTCGATGCCGCGGGCGGCGATGTCGGTCGCGACCAGCGTGCGGATCGTGCCCGGCGCGGAAGGCCGCGAGCACGCGCTCGCGCTGGTTCTGCGACTTGTTGCCGTGGATCGCCTCGGCGGCGAGCCCGGCCTTGGCGAGCCCGCGTGACGACCTTGTCGGCGCCGCGCTTGGTGCGGGTGAAGACCAGCGACGCGCTCGATCGGTTCCTGCCGCAGGACCTCGGCGAGCAGCGCCGGCTTGCCGGCGCGGTCGACATGGATGAGCCGCTGCTCGATGCGCTCGACGGTGGTTGCCTGCAGGCGTCACTGCGACCCGCACCGGGTCGCGCAGCATGCTGTTGGCGAGATCGGCGATCTCCCGCGGCATGGTGGCCGAGAAGAACAGCGTCTGGCGCTTGGCCGGCAGCTTCGTCGACGATCTCGCGGATGTCGTGGATGAAGCCCATGTCGAGCATGCGGTCGGCTTCGTCGAGCACGAAGACCTCGACGCGGTCGAGGTGCAGGGCGCGCTGCTGCATGAGGTCGAGCAGGCGTCCGGGCGTCGCAACCAGCACGTCGACGCCGCCCGTGAGGGCGCGGATCTGGCGGCCGAGCGGGACCCCGCCGATGGCGAGTGCCACGCGCGGTCGCAGATAGCGCCCGTAGGTCTGGAAGCTCTCGACGATCTGCGCGGAGAGCTCGCGGGTCGGGCTCAGCACCAGCACGCGGCAGGAGCGCGCTTCGGGCCGGCGCGGGTGCTTGGAGAGATGATCGAGGATCGGCAGCGCGAAGGCCGCGGTCTTGCCGGTTCCGGTCTGTGCGATGCCGACGACATCGCGTGCTGCGAGCACTTGCGGGATGGTCTGCGCCTGGATCGGCGTCGGGGTGGAATATTGCTCGTCTTTGAGTGCGCGGGTGATGGGTTCGGCGAGGCCGAGCTCGAGAAAAGAGGTCAATGCAGAATCTTTCATGTGGCGAAACCGGCCGGCCTCCAAAAGGGAGCGGTCGCGGGATCGCGGGGAGAAGCTGGACACCCCGCGTGGTCTGGGCTGTCAATGAGTTCGGAGATGAAGAGACGGGTCGAAAACCAAGACGTGGAATTCGTTCACGCGACCCGTGGATGGCTTCTACTCGACGAAGTCGAATGGCCATCAATCTCAACGAGCCGTCACGTAGCAACTTAATGCGGTAATTACAAGGCCTTATCGCAACGCGGTAAATATGGGGTATTTCACTGCAACGGGGTCTCGCCGCCGGTGGTCTTCTTGGCCAGCTCGATCTCGGTGACCGCGACCAGGATTTCGGCCCGGGTCTTGAGGTCCGGGCGCCTCCAGCAGCGCCTGCTTCTCGGCGGTGCCATAGGGCGACATCATGGCGAGCGCGTTGACCAGCGCCTCGTTGGGCGCGTTCTCGATGCCCTCCCAGTCGGCCTTGAGGTCGTTGGCCTTGAGGAAATCGGACAGCGCCTGCAGCAGGCTCTTGCGGTCGACCTCGTCCTCGCCCTTGCGGGCGATGAAATCGTCGACGAACGGCGCGTAGCTCACCCGGCATTGCCGGTAGGGGGTCGTGACGCGGAGCTCCTCGTCGACGTGGAAGCGGGCGATGCCGGTGAGCTGGAGCAGGTAGCGGCCGTCGCCGGTCTCGGCGATCTGCGTGATGCGTCCGACGCAGCCGACCTTGTAGAGATTGGGCTTGCTCTCGGGTCCGGGATGCGCCGCGTCGGGCTGGATCATGCCGATCAGCCGCAGCCCGGAGCGCAGCGCGTCGTCGATCATCGCGACGTAGCGCGGCTCGAAAATGTTGAGCGGCATCTGTCCGCGCGGCAGCAGCAGCGCGCCGGGCAGCGGAAAGACCGGGATCACCTCGGCGAGGTCGCCGGGATGCTTGTAGCTCCGCATTCATCGGCATCGTCGCTCTCCACCGCACGACGCGCACGCGCGCCGTCATCCGTGTGCGAGACCGGATCGTCTGCTTGCGGACGCTCACGCGAACAGCATCGACGACAACCGCTTGCGCCCGTCGACGGTCGCCTCGTCGGTCGGGCCCCAGGCCTCGAAGAACTGCACCAGCTGCTTGCGCGCGCCGTCGTCGTTCCATTTGCGGTCGCGCTTGACGATATCGATCAGGTGGTCGACCGCCTCCTGGCGGCGGCCCTTGCCGTTCAAGGCGACCGCGAGATCGAATCGCGCCTGATGATCGAGCGGATTGGCGGCGACCTTCTGCTCCAGCTCGCCGATCGGCCCGACCGATTTCGCCTGCTCGGCGATCTCGAGCGCCGCGCGCGCGGCCGCGACCGCGGGGTCGTTGTGCTTGGCCTCCGGCACCATGGCGAGCGTCTGCTTGGCCTGCTCGATCGCGCCGGTGCTCACGTAGGATGCGGGCGAGCCCGGCGAGCGCGGCGATATTGCCGCCGTCCTGCGCCAGCACCTGGGCGTAGAGATCGGCGGCGCCGGCGGCATCGCCCTTGGCCAGCGCCTCGTCGGCGGCCTTCAAGCAGATCCTGCTCCTCGCCGCCGATGCGGTCCTTGGTGACGCGCTCGATGAAGGCGACCACCTGGCTCTCCGGCAGCGCGCCGAGGAAGCCGTCGACCGGCTGGCCGTTGACGAAGGCGAACACCGCCGGGATCGACTGGATGCCGAGCTGCCCCGGGATCGAGGGGTGCTTGTCGATGTCCATCTTGACGAGCTTGACCTTGCCCTTGGCGGCCTTGACGACCTTTTCCAGCACCGGCGCGAGCTGCTTGCACGGCCCGCACCATTCCGCCCAGAAATCGACCAGCACCGGCTGGCGCTTGGACTCCTCGATCACGTCCTTGACGAACGTCTGGGTCGTCGTGTCCTTGATTGCACCCGCGGTGGCGTGCCGCCGTGCTCATTGCCTTGCAACATCGTCATTATCTGCGTCCTTCGCCCGCGCCGCCCAAGCCGGTCTGCTCAAAATCGGTGAGCCGAATTGGGGGCGCCCAAACTGCCGATCTCCGGTAAACCCGACCTTAGCGGCGCCGAAAACCTCAATCTGGCGGATTAGATGGGGTCAGCGGGGGTGTTTGCAATGACGAAACTCAAGGTCCCGCGGGCGGCACTTGTTCCGCAAGCTCGTCCGCAAGCCCCTCCGCGACCGCCACGATCCGGGGCGGATGGCCGGTCGCCTCCAGAAACCGGACCAGGTCCGCGCGCGCGATCGAGGTGGTCATGGTGTTGACCAGCGGGTGGCAGTTGATCGTCTCGTGCCGCATCAGGGCGGCATCGAGCACGACGGTCACGCGCCCGCCGGTATCGTTCATGGCCGCGAACGGCGGTGACCGCGCCGGGCTCGATCCCGAGCGTCTCCCGCATCAGCTCGGCCGAGCCGAAGGAGAAACGGCCGGAGGCGCCGAGCAGCCGGTGCAGCGATTTGAGCTCGATCACGGCGTCTTCGAGCGCGGTGACGAGAAACAGCGCCCCCTTCTTGTCTTTCAGGAACAGGTTCTTGGTGTGCCCGCCGGGAATGGTGCCGCGCAGCGATTGCGACTGCTCGACCGTGAACAGCGCCGGATGCGTCACCGTGGCGTGCGCGATGCCGAGCCGGTCGAGGAAGGCGAAGAGTACGGAGGGATCGGGCATGTCGATCATCGGTAATCGGCAATCGGCAATCGAAAGGCAAGGCCGCAGATGAGTTTCTGCGGTCTGGTCGAATGTGCATGGGCCGGGCATACTCGGGCGCGTTGGAACAAGGGTTGTGTCCCATGCCCAAGGCCGTCAAGGATCCCAACACGAATCCCAAACGTTCCAAACGCGCGCCAATTCTGATCAAGTTTCATCGGCATCGATACGCGCAGAGAGCGGTTCTCTTCGATCCCGATCTCGAGTTTCGTTCCATCGAAGAGCTGCGCGAGTGGGTTGCGCGCAAAATTGCGTTTGTCGTGATCGATACCGAAACGGGCGAAGACATCACGCGCATTCTCTTGGCGTAGGACCTGTACTGGCGGCGCTGTTACCGGCCGCTGACCTCCGAGATGTCGAACCCCTGATTGATCGCGGCGAACATCTGGTAGAAGCCGGACAGCACCACGATCTCGACCAATCCGTGCTTGCCCCATTCGGCGGCGGCCTGTGCCTGCAGCTCGTCCGGCACCACCTGCCAGGCCATGGTCTTCCCCAGGATCGCGTGCGCGAGCGCATAGGGCCCCGGCAGCGCGCCGGTGCGCGCGGAGCCGATGCCATCGATCACGTCCTCCGGCAGGCCGGCGGCGCGCGCATGCGCGATGTGGTCCTGCCACTCGAACGCGGCGCCGGTCGCGCGTGCGATGGTGAGCACGATGAACTGGTAGATGGTGCGCGGCAGTGCGCCCTCGAACTTGAGAAAGAATCCGAGCTCCTCGACGCGGCGCGCGAGCTCGGGGTGGTTGAGCAGCGCGAGATAGGGCCCGCCGAAGCCTTCGCCCCTGGCCTTGCGCCGCGCGGCCATCGTCGCAAACAACGCCTGCGCGTCGGCCGGCAGCGTCAGCGACATTCATGTCGAGCACGGTCATCCCACAATCCTCATTCGTGGTAGGACCACGCCCGTGCGCCGGCGCTGAAATCGTAGACCGGGGTCGGGCAGTCCTTGTCGGCCTTGACGTCGATCAGCACTGTGGTGCCGGCGGCGAGCGCCTTTTGGTAGGTGCTTGCGAGCTCGGCCGGGTCGCGCACGGTAAAGCTTTGCGCGCCGAGCGCGCGCGCAAATCCCGCCCAGTCGTGATCGGGGATGCTGGTCAGCTCCGCCGGCAGCGCGCCGTATTGCCGTGCGCGCAGCCAGACATTGCCGAGCGCGCCGTTGTTGATGACCAGGTAGATGATCGGCAGCTTGTAGCGCGCCGCGGTCTGCACCTCGATGCCGTGCATCTGCATGCAGCCGTCGCCGGTGACGACGGCGACCCGCTTGTCCGGCCGCGCGCACTGTACGCCGACCGCGGCCGGTATAGCCCAGCCCATCGGCCCGAGATTGGTCGCGGAGATGTAGCTGCGCGGCGCATAGCCGCGCCAGTAGTGCCCGGCGAAGGCGCGGTGCGCGCCCGAATCGACGAGCACGATGCCGTCGCGCGGGAACACCTTGCGCAGCGCCGCGATCGCCGTGGCGGGATGGATCGGGCTCGAGTCGCGGTCGCAGTTCTCGACGTCGTAGAGCCGCGGCCCGGCCTTGATCTTGCGCCAGCCATTCGCGTCGCTGCGCCTGGCTCGCCTGCAGCGCCGGCGCGATGATGGTCGAGCGCTCGTGCATCCAGTCGAGGAAGGCGTGGCAGCTCCCCGGCACCACATGGCCGAGATCGCCGTTGGCGGTGAGCTCGTCCATGTCGGTGTTGACGTGGATCATCAGCGCCTTGCTGCGCTCGCGCACGCTCCAATGCATGGTGTCGCGCTCGTTGAAGCCGGAGCCCAGAACGACAAGACACTCGAGCTCGCCGCCGAGGATGGCGGCGGTGGCGTGGCGCGTGCCGGCATAGCCGAACACGCCGAGCGAGAGCTCGTGATCTTCCGGAAACACCCCCTTGGCGCGCAGCGTCGTCGCCACCGGGATCGACCAGCGCTCGGCCACGTGCAGCAGCCGCACCGCCGCGGCATCGTGCTCGACCCCGGCGCCGACCAGAAAGGCAATCGTTCCTTCGCGCGGGATCGGCGATGAGCTTCAACGCCGCTTCCGCCGGTGCCATGCTGAAGGGCCGCGCGTCGGCGAAGAAAGGCTCCACGCGGACGTAGCTCGCGTCGCATTCGCCGGTGAGCGCGTCGTGCGTCAGCGAAAGATGCACCGGTCCTTGCGGTTGCGACCACATCGTCGTGAGCGCGCGGCGGAACCAGTGATTGAGGTTCTTCGCCGAGGCGACCGTCTTCGACATCCGCGTCAGCGGGCCCATCACCGCGGTGTCGTCGAGCGTGGCCTGGCTCGCATCCTGGAATTCGCCGCGGCCTTCCATGTCGACCGGCACCTCGCCGGTCATGACCAGGAGCGGCGATCCGTCGGTCTTGGCCGCGGCGACGGCGGTCGCCATGTTGCTGGAGCCGGGGCCGCCGATGCCGAGCGCCGCGCCGAAGCCGCCGCTCGCGCGCGCATAGCCGTCAGCCATGTAGACCGCGCCGCCCTCGTGCGCCGCCACGATGGGCGTGAGCCGCGATTGCCGTGCCAGCGCCGGCAGGAACGGATCGACCAGCCCGCCCGGAACCATGAACAGGTGGCTCAGCCCTTCGTCGGCGAGCGCGGCGAGGAGGTAGTCGGTACCGAGCGGCTTCTTGGGCGTCATGGGTGCTGCCATGGGATCAGCGTGTCCGCGTCCGATCGTTGCGCGCCGCATCGTGCCAGCGTGCGGTTAATGGACTGCGAGCGCGCGGCCACCGGGCCAAGACACCCCGGAGGTGGTCATGGTTGCAAAGCCCGGCACCTTTTGGCATAGGTGGGACTTCGGATGCGGGTGTAGCTCAGGGGTAGAGCACGACCTTGCCAAGGTCGGGGTCGAGGGTTCGAATCCCTTCGCCCGCTCCAGTTTCTCACTGGCTGGAACGATTTAAGAGAAAGGGCCCACAGGACTCGAACCTGGGGCCGGCGGATTATGAAGGCCGGACGTCAGGCGGCGTTTCTGGTCGTATTGAAACGCCGCCCTGCTTTCCCGTCTATGGCTTCCGCCAACCCTTCCGCGCAGATCAGGCGAGGTCGAAGCGATCGAGGTTCATCACCTTGCTCCACGCCGCCACGAAGTCTTTCACGAACTTCTCCTTCGAGTCCGCGCACGCATAGACTTCCGCGAAGGCGCGCAGCTGCGAGTGCGAACCGAAGATCAGATCGACACGGGTGCCGGTCCACTTGACCTCGTTCGTCTTCCGGTCGCGCCCCTCGTACACGCCTTCGGAGCCGGCGGACGGCTGCCATTGCGTGCTCACGCCGAGCAGGTTGACGAAGAAGTCGTTGGTCAGTGTCTCGGGCCGTTCGGTGAGGACGCCATGCGTGGAATGCCCGGCATTTGCGCCCAGCACGCGCAGGCCGCCGACGAGAACCGTCATCTCGGGTGCTGTCAGCCTCAGCAACTGCGCCTTGTCCACCAACGCCTCCTCAGGCGACATGAGCGGCTTGCCGCGGAGATAGTTGCGGAAACCGTCAGCGACCGGCTCGAGCGGAGCGAAGGAGCTCACGTCGGTCTGCTCCTGCGACGCGTCCATGCGCCCCGGCGTGAAGGGGACCTTCACGTCGTGCCCGGCCGCCTTCGCGGCTTTCTCGATGGCCGCGCCGCCGCCGAGGACGATCAAGTCGGCAACCGATACCTTCTTGCCGCCGGACTGCGAAGCATTGAACTCCTTCTGGATCGCTTCGAGTTTCGCAAGGGCCTTCGCCAACTCGGCCGGCTGGTTGACCTCCCAGTCCTTTTGCGGCGCGAGGCGGATGCGCGCGCCGTTCGCTCCACCGCGCTTGTCGGAGCCGCGGAACGTCGAGGCGGACGCCCAGGCGGTCGCGACAAGCTGGGAAACGGACAGGCCAGTGGCGAGGATTTTCGCCTTCAGAGCAGCAATGTCCTGCTCTCCGATCAGCGGATGGTTCACAGCCGGGATCGGGTCCTGCCAGATCAGCGTCTCCTTCGGCACGAGCGGGCCGAGGTAACGCACGATCGGGCCCATGTCGCGGTGGGTGAGCTTGAACCACGCGCGGGCAAACGCGTCCGCGAACTGGTCCGGATGCTCGTAGAAACGCCTCGAGATCTTCTCGTAGGCCGGGTCGAGCCGCAGCGAGAGATCCGTGGTCAGCATGGTCGGCACATGTTTCTTCGACTTGTCGTAGGCGTCAGGGATCGTGGCGGCGGCACCTTTCGCCTTCCACTGCTGCGCACCGGCCGGGCTCTTGGTCAGCTCCCATTCGTTCTTGAACAGGTTGTCGAAGAAGTGGTTGCTCCACTTCGTCGGCGTCTGCGTCCAGGTGACTTCCGGACCGCCGGTGATGGCGTCGGCTCCTTTGCCGGTGCCGAATTTGCTGATCCAGCCGAGGCCCTGCTCCTCGACGAGGGCGCCTTCCGGCTCCGGGCCCTGCAGTGACGGATCGCCGGCGCCGTGGGTCTTGCCGAAGGTATGCCCGCCGGCAATCAGCGCGACGGTCTCCTCGTCGTTCATGGCCATGCGGAAGAACGTTTCGCGGATGTCCTTGGCCGCCGCGATCGGGTCGGGCTTGCCGTTCGGCCCTTCCGGGTTCACGTAGATCAGGCCCATCTGCACCGCGCCGAGCGGATTCTGAAGCTCGCGTTCGCCGCTGTAGCGTTCGTCCCCGAGCCATGTTCCCTCAGGACCCCAGTACAGCTCTTCGGGCTCCCAGACGTCGGCGCGGCCGCCGGCGAAACCGAACGTCTTGAAGCCCATCGAGTTCGAGGGCGACGTTGCCGGCGAGAATCATCAGGTCGGCCCAGGAGATTTTCCGGCCGTACTTCTGTTTGATCGGCCACAGCAGCCGGCGCGCCTTGTCGAGGTTCGCGTTGTCCGGCCAGCTGTTGAGGGGCGCGAAGCGCTGCTGGCCCCCGCCGGCGCCGCCGCGACCGTCGGCGATGCGGTACGTGCCCGCGCTGTGCCACGCCATGCGGATGAACAACGGCCCGTAGTGGCCAAAGTCGGCGGGCCACCAATCCTGCGAGTCCGTCATCAAGGCATGCAGGTCCTTGATCACCGCATTCAGGTCGAGGCTCTTGAATTCCTTGGCGTAGTCGAAGGCCTCGCCCATCGGATCGGACAGGGTGGAATTATGGTGGAGAACCTGAACGTTCAGCTGGTCCGGCCACCAGTCCCGGTTCGTGTGTGTGTGCATTACAGGGCATTTTTTGTCGTCAGCCATGTTGTTCTCCCAATCGTGTATGGATGTTCCCGAGTTTCCTTACCTAACGCACCCCATCAGGTAAAGTTGACTTTGCTGATGGTGCGATAAGATATGCTGATGGCTCCCTATGATGCTCAGGCAGCTTCGATATTTCGATGCGCATGAGCCCTCACGCAAGGGCCTAGCCCGGGAGGAACTATGCGGCGCATTTTTCTAGCCGGTACGTTATTCGTGATCATAGCCGCAATGCTGGGAGTGCACGCGCCCGCATCTGCGCAGACCTACCCCGATCGCTCCGTCCGCATGATCATCGCCTTTCCCGCCGGCGGCACGATCGACACGCTTGGGCGCATCGTGGCGCAGAAGCTCACCGAAGCCTGGGGGCAGAACGTGCTGGTGGAGAACCGCGCCGGGGCCAGCGGCAATATCGGCGCGCAGGCCGCCGCGCAGGCGGCGCCGGACGGCTACACGTTGCACCTGGGTGCGCAGACGCTGGCGGTGAACGTGACGCTGGCGCCGGCCAAGGGCTTCGATCCGACCAAGGACTTCGAGCCGATCATGCTGGTGGCGACCGCGCAGGACGTGCTGATGGTGCCGCCGGATTCGCCGTTCCGCAGCGTCCGGGAATTGATCGATCATGCCAAGGCCAATCCGGGACAGCTCAACTACGCGTCGCTCGGCACCGGATCGAGCGGCCATCTCGCCACCACGATGTTCAGCGATCTCGCCGGCGTGAAGCTCCAGCACGTGCCTTACAGCCAGTACAGCCAGGCCTTGACGGACTTCCTGTCGGGCCGCACCGCGCTGTGGATCACCACGCTCGGCGGGGCGATCGGAAACATCAAGGCCGGCAAGATGCGCGCGCTCGCGGTCTCCGGGCGCTTGCGCGCCCAGCAGCTTCCGGACGTTCCCACCTTCCAGGAGATGGGCGTCGGCTTCGCGGACGAATCGAGCTGGTACGCGCTGTTCGCACCGAAAGGAACACCGAAGGAGATCGTCGCCAAGGTCAATGCGGACATGACGCGCATCCTCGCGATTGCCCGACGTGAAGGAGCGCGAAGTGACGATGGGCTATCGCTTCATCGGCGGCTCGCCCGGAGAGCTCGCTGAGTTTCTCGCGAGCGGCATTGCCAAATGGGCCGAGGTGGCGAAAAGCGCGTCGTTGAAGTGAGCATCTCTCCCTATCTGCCTCGTGCTGAGGAGCATCGCAGCGCTGCGAGCACATCAGTTTCAACGCATTCGGCTGCGCTGCGATGCGTCTCGAAGCATGAGGCAGGCACAGTCGGGCCGCATCGCAAGTCGGCTTTAGCCGACTTGCGCACTCGATAATGCCGATCTCGGGTAAACCCGAGATCGGTTGCCTTCGAGACGCGCGTACGCGAGATCGATTTTGCTGAACCCGCCTGCCCGCGCGCCCTCAGGGCGAGGCGGATGAAGAGCTATTTCGGAGTGAGAGGGACCGAGAGCGAGAGCTAATAGCCCGCCGCAAGCGCTCCGCGCGTGCGGTTGTCGGCGGCGCCGACGAAACCGCCCGGCGTCACCAGGATCGAGTTTGCCGATGTGCCCGGCGGCCGTTCCACGACCTTATGGCCGCGCGCTTCCAGCGCCCGCATCAGTTCGCGCGAAAAACCGCGCTCGACCGACACCTCGTCGGGGAACCACTGGTGATGCAAGCGCGGCGTCCGCGACCGCCGCCTCGATCGGCATGTTGCGGTCGACCACGTTCGATATCACCTGCAGCACCGCGGTGATGATGCGGCTGCCGCCGGGCGAGCCGGTGACCAGAAACGGTCTTCCATCCTTGAGCACGATCGTGGGCGACATCGACGACAGCGGGCGCTTGCCCGGCCCCGGCGCGTTGGCCTCGCCGCCGAGCAGGCCGAAGGCATTGGGCGCGCCCGGCTTGGCGGCGAAATCGTCGAGCTCGTTGTTGAGCAGGATGCCGGTGCCTTCGGCGACGAGACCGAGCCCGTAGCTGAAGTTGAGCGTGTTGGTGTTGGAGACGGCGTTGCCGAAGCGATCGACCACGGAGAAATGCGTGGTGTTGTCGCCCTCGCGCGGCGCGCCGCCCCCGAGAAGGTCGCGCGCCGGCCGCGCCTTGCGCGGCGTCGATGCGCCGGCGCAGCTCGGCGGCGTAGGGCTTCGATATCAGGCGCGTCAGCGGAATGTCGACGCTCGCGGGATCGCCGAAGAACGTCGCGCGGTCGGCATAGGCGAGCTTCATCGCCTCGACCACGAGATGCACGCGGCGCGCATCGTCGGTTGCAAGGTCCGGATAGCCTTCGAGGATGTTCAGGATTTCGATCAGGATCGCGCCGCCGGACGACGACGGCGGCATCGACACGATGTCGTAGCCGCGATAGCTGCCGCGCAACGGCTCCCGGTCGATCGCCTGATAGGACTTGAGATCGTCCGACGTCATCAGGCCGCCGGCGGCGCGCACGCTCGCGACGATTTTCTCCGCGATCGCGCCCTCGTAGAAAGCCTTGGGGCCGTCGCGGGCGATGGCGGCGAGCGTGTCGGCGAGGTCGCTCTGCAGCAAGGTCGCGCCGGGTCCGAGCGGACGGCCGTCGTCCTTGAGGAAAATCTTGGCCGAGGACAGGCCAGCGCTCCAGGCGCGCCTTTGCGCGCGGCAGCGAATCCGCGATGTCGTCCTCGATGGGGAAACCTTCGCGCGCCAGACGAATGGCGGGCGCGATCAGCTCCGCCAGGGTGAATTTCCCCGAGCCGTATTTGGCGTGGGCGAGCGCGAGGCCTGCGACCGTGCCGGGCACGCCGATCGCGAGCGCGGAGTCGCGTGACTTCTTCGGGTCGGCCTCGCCCTTCTCGTCGAGGAAGATGTCGCGGGTCGTGGCGGCCGGCGCGGTTTCGCGATAGTCGATCGCGGTTTGCAGGTCTCCGGTCGCGCGAGGTGGATGCACCATGTAGCCGCCGCCGCCGATATTGCCGGCGCGCGGATAGGTCACTGCCAGCGCGAAGCCGGTCGCGACCGCGGCATCGACCGCGTTGCCGCCCTTCTGCAGGAACTCGACGCCGATGCGCGCGGCGCGGCTTTCCTGCGCCACCACCATGCCCTGGCGTGCGTCGACCGGCTGGATGCGTGCGCCGGCCGACGGCGCGAAGTCCTGCAGCGCCGGCGCCTGCGCCGCGAGCGGCGCGGCGAAAGCGAGCCAGCCCATAAGCGCGAGCGCCGCCATTCCGGCGAAGCCGGCCGCGCGGCGGGTGACGGGGAGGGAGAGAAACGCGGAACGGTCGTTCATTCCCCGGTTAAATGGTTACGACCGCCCCGACTCGTCAAGGAAGGCCTGCACCGCCTCGAAAAGCATCAGGCGGTTCTTCTCCATGATGATGGTATGCGTGCCCTCGGGCAGCTGGACGTAACGCTTCCCCGGCGCATTCACCAGCAGCGGGAACAGCGTCTGCGCCATGTAGGCCGGCGTGTCGCGATCCCACTCGGCATGAATCAGGAGCGTGGGCACGGTGATCTTCGCCGGATCGTAATAGGCCTTGCCGGCCGACCAGTAATCGGCGCTGTCCTGCATCACGCCGTTGGGCGCGCGGATGAAGACCGGGTTCGCCTTGGCGCCCTCCGGATCGGTCGCGAAGGTCGCGTCCGCCCAGGCATCGAACCAACCGGCGGGGATGAGGCTCGCCTTCTTGTCCTCGGGAACGCCGGTGAGCCACCGCGTCATCGCCTGGTCGCGCCGCACCGTGCGGTAGGCACCGAGCGGGCCGGGACCGGCCTGCACCAGCGAGGCCGTCGTGCGGATCCACGTCGGCGCGTAGAGCACCAGCCGCTCGACCTTGTTGGCGTTCTGCGTGGTGTAGGTCGCCATCAGCGCGGTGCCCCACGACCAGCCGATCAGGTTGACGCGCGGAATATTGCGGCGAGCCCGGATGAAATCGACCACGGCGCCGATGTCCTTGACCGCGGTCTCACCCCGCACGATCGGCGGATTGTTCTTGGCGTCCTCCGCCATTTCCTTCGGCCGCGTGGACTTTCCGTATCCGCGGAGATCCAGGAGATAGACGTCGTATCCGCGCGACGCGATGTAATCCATCCACGACAAGTCGCCGAGCTTGAGGTCGAACGCGGTCAACGCCGGATAGGTCGCGCCGTGCACGTAGAGCACCGTGCGTTCCGGCCGGAATGTGGTCATGTCGGCGGGGCGCTTGTTGCGCACGTAGACCTCGATGCCGGGCTCCGACGGCACCATCATCTCTTCCATGACGATCTTGGGTGCTTGCGCGGCAGCAGGAAGCGCAAATGCCGCCGCAATGGCAGCGGCGAGCAGGCAGGTCGATTTCATGGCGTCCTCCCGGTTCTCCTTACGCGGGCAACTCACGTGCCCTTCCATCCTAGCCAATTTCGGTCATTCGCCCCCAACTCCAATCGCGATCAGGGAGCGATTGGAATGGTGGTTGGCTTCTCTTCGTCGTGATGGGCAATCGGCGTCTTGGCACCATTGCCGATCCGCAGATATCCATCCCGCGTCTGCGGCAGCTTGCGGCCGAGAATGGACGATGCCACCAACGTGCGCAGCACTTGCGCCGTGCCGCCGGCGATCGCGAACATGCGCGCGTCGCGCACGTAGCGCTCCATGGGATTGTCGCGGGAATAGCCGGCGGCGCCCCAGATCTGCAAGGCGTCGTTGGTCACCTTGATCGCGGTCTCGGCGGCGAGAATCTTGGCGCGCGCAGCCATCTGGGCGTCGGGAAATCCGCCCGGCGGCGCGCTGCACGCCGCCTTGAAGATCAACGCGCGCGCGGCCTCCAGGGCGATCGACATGTCGGCAAGCAGCCATTGCAGGCCCTGGAATTCCGCGATCGGACGGCCGAACTGCTCGCGCTTGCCGGCGTAGGCCACCGCCTTCTCGTAGGCGCCCTGGGCCAGGCCGAGCGCGACGGTCGCCGCCCCGATGCGTTGTCCATTGTAGGCGTCCATCAGCTCGCTGAAGCCGTGGCTGAAGCTGCGACGCGGCATGAGCAGCATCTCGGCCGGAACTTCGAGGTTGTCGAAGATCAGCTCGGTCTCCGGAATGCCGCGCAAGCCCATGGCCGGCTCACGCTTGCCCACGATCAGGCCCTTGGGCGCGCCGCTCTTGGGGTCGCGCACCACGATGAAGCCGCCGATGCCCTGCTCAGTGCCGCGTTCGTCGAACACGCGGGCAAACACGAGATGCAGCCGCGACACCCCGCCGCCCGTGATCCAGTGCTTCTTGCCGTTCAGCACATAAGCATCGCCGCGCTTGTCGGCGCGCGTCGTCATCTGCGTCGCGGCGCTGCCGGCCCCTGGCTCGGTGATGCAAATGGCCGGCTTGTCGCCCGACAGCACGAGCTCGGCGGCGAGCTTCTGCTGCGCCATGGTGCCGTAGGCGATGATGGCGCCGATCGCGCCCATATTGGTCTCGACCACGATCCGCGCCGAGGGCCCGCAATGCTTGGCCATCTCCTCGATCACCAGCACGGCGTCGAGATAGCCGAGCCCCTGCCCGCCCAGCGCCTTGGGAATGGTCATGCCGAGAAATCCGCCAGCGCGCAGGCGCTCGACCTGGTCCCACGGATAGGCTTCGGTCCGGTCGATTTCGGCGGCGCGCGGAGCCATGTGCGTTTCGGCCATGGCGCGCGCGCGTGCCTGCAGCTCGTGTTGGGCGGGGGAGAGTTCGAAATCCATCGGCGAGCTCCCGGTTGCCGTTGGCCCGCGTGCGGCGTAGTGCAGGTCGCCGTCAGGACGCGTCATTTGCTATAGTCCACCGGCCTCCGGGAGTCACCTAGTGTGGCGCATTTGACGTTCCTATCAGTATTTGCTGCAAGTCCTTCATAGGAACGTCAAATGCAAAGCCACACTAGGATCATAGAGTTGCTAGTGTCCCTTTGGTTCCGACGTTCGTAAAAGTGCGCGCTGCAAAGTGATACGAACGTCGGAACCGGGACACTGCGGCTATCTGGATGTGAGAGAGTGTGGCCATGCATCACGACGTGCGCGGGCTCGTCCTGACCACGGAAAGCGCCGACGCGGCGCGGCTGTTCGATCGCGCTGTGACGGAATACCTCGAGTACCGCAAGCCCGCGATGGCGACGCTGAAGCAGGTGATCGCGACGGATCCGGACTTCTGCCTGGCACACTGCCTGACCGGCTATCTCTTCATGCTGTTCGGCTCGCACGTCGTCGACGGCAAGGTCGATGCCGCGCTGGCGCAGGCCGAGCGGGCGGCGCCGCGCACTACGCTGCGCGAACGCAAGCACGTCGCCGCGCTTGCCGCCTGGCGCAAGGGCGACACGGCGCGCGCGATCCGCATCTGGGACGAGATCCTGATCGAGCACCCGCACGACCTGCTCACCATGCGGCTCCAGCATTTCGCACTGTTCTGGTCCGGCCAATCCTACTTCATGCGCGACGCGGTGGCCCGCGCCGTCGGCGCGTGGGACGCCGCAATGCCGGGCTACGGCAATGTGCTCGGGATGTACGCCTTCGGCCTGGAGGAGTGCGGAGACTACGCCGCCGCCGAACCCAAGGGCCGGCGGGCCGTCGAGCTGAGCAAGGACGATCTCTGGGCGGTCCACGCGGTGGCGCACGTGCTGGAAATGCAGGGGCGGCTCGAGGAGGGGACGAGCTTCCTCGCGCAGCCTTACGGGACCTGGGACGACCGCAACCCATTCCGCCAGCATCTGTGGTGGCACACGGCGCTGTTCCCGCTCGAGCTCGGCCAGTACGACCGCGTACTCGAGCTCTACGATCGGGCGGTGCGCGCGGAACTGACGGATTTCTACCTCGATATCCAGAACGCCGCCTCGATGCTGTTCCGGCTCGAATGGTGCGGGGTCGACGTCGGCCGGCGCTGGAGCGAGCTCGCCGACATCGCGGAGAGGCGGATCGACGACCACGTGATGGCCTTCACGGACCTGCATCTGATGCTGGCGCTGTGTCGCGACGGCCGGTTGCCGAAGGCGGAGCAGCTCATCGCATCCTTCCGCTCCTTCGCGCAGACGCCGGAGAACAGCACTGCGTTGACCATGGAGCCGGCGGCGATACCGATCGCCGAAGCGATGCTCGCTTATGCCCGCGGCGACTACGGCGCGGCCGTCGATCGGCTCATCGCGTCGCGTTACAGCTGGCCCGTGCTCGGGGCGAGCCACGCGCAGCGCGACCTGTTCTCGCTGCTGCTCATCGCGGCAGCGGAGAAATCGGGCCGGGCCACGCTGGCACGGGCGCTTCTTGCCGAGCGGGTCGAGCTCAAGCCGCACAGCGTCGCAAGCTGGCTGCACTATGGCGACGCGCTGGACAAGCTCGGCGATCACGCCGCCGTTGCGGCGCGCGAGCGCGCGGCCCGTGAAGCCCGCCGCGCCGATGTGCGGGCGTGAGCGCGAGGGGACTCCATGGCAGACTTTCCCGGCAATGACGAGGAACGCGCCGAGGCGGCGCTGATCGCCGCGGCCGGCAAGATTCTGACCGCCGACCAGCGCGATGTCCCGGCGGATTTCATCGCGGCCGTGTTTGCCTACGCGGCGCCCGAAGACGTCATGCGCTATGACCCGCGGCACCTTGCCGGACTGGCGGCCGATGCCTGGTCGTTCCTCGCGACGCGCAAGCCGGGCACGGCCAAGGTCCGCCTCGCCTCGCCGGGATCGGTCGGCGGTCAGGAGCCTGATCAAGCGCGGCTCGGCACCGATACGGTGCTGGAGATCGTCAACGACGACATGCCGTTCCTGGTCGATTCGGTGCTCGCCGAGCTCGCCGATCTCGGCGTCGATGTCCGCTTCGTCGTGCATCCCGTGTTCGGCGTCGAGCGCGACGCGGCCGGGCGGCTGACCGCCTTCGAGGGCCTCGCGCCCGCGACGGCGGGAGCGCTGCGCGAGAGCTTCATCCACATCCATGTCGAGCGCATCGACGACGAGGGCAAGCGCGCCGAGATCGTCGCGGCGATCGAGCAGGTGCTCGCCGATGTGCGCGCCTGCGTCGAGGATTGGCGGGCGATGACGGCGCGCGTCGCCGGCGAGATTGCCGAGCTCGAGGCCAATCCGCCGCCCCTGCCGGTGACCGAGATCGGCGAGGCCATCCAGTTTCTCAAGTGGCTGATCGCGGACAATTTCACCTTCCTCGGTATCAGAAACTACGTCCTCACCGCCGGCGAGGCCACGCTCGAGCCGGTGCTCGAGAGCGGGCTCGGCATCCTGCGCGGGCGCGAGACGCCCACCGTGCAGCGCTGGAACCAGCCGCTGCCGATCACCCCGGAGATCCGCAAGCTGATGATGGAGCCGACGCTGCTCATCGTCACCAAGGCCGCCGTGCGTTCGCGCGTGCACCGGCACATCTACATGGATTACATCGGCGTCAAGCGCTTCGACGCCGACGGCAAGCTCATCGGCGAGTTCCGCATCGTCGGGCTGTTCACGTCCACGGCCTATACGCGCTCGACGCGCACGATCCCGTATCTGCGCCGCAAGGTCGACGCCGTGGTGCGCCGCGCCGGCTTCGATCCGGACGGCCATTCCGGCAAGGCGCTGGTCAACGTGCTGGAGAACTATCCGCGCGACGAGCTGTTCCAGCTCGACGAGGACACGCTCCATCACTTCGCGATGACGGTGCTACAGCTCGACGAGCGGCCGCGCGTGCGCGTGCTGCCGCGGCGCGACCGCTTCGATCGCTTCGTCTCGGTCCTGGTCTATGTGCCGCGCGAGCGCTACGACAGCGACGTGCGCAAGGCGATCGGCGACTATCTCGCCGACGCCTATGACGGCCGTGTCAGCGCGTTCCATCCGTTCTTTCCGGAGGGACCGCTGGTCCGGACTCACTTCATCATCGGCCTTCCCATCGGCGAGGTGCCGTCACCCGATCGCCCAAATCCCGATCGCGCCACCTTGGAACGCGCGGTCGAGGCGATCGTGCGTACCTGGACCGACGAGCTCGCCGACGAGCTCGCGCGCGCCTACGATCCGGTCAAGGCGCGCGCCATGCTCGCGCAATATCGCGACGCCTTCTCGCAGGGCTATCGCGAGATCTACTCGCCGGTGACCGCGCTCGCCGACATCCGCGTCATCGAAGCATTGACGGCCAGCCGGCAGCTCGGCGTCGATTTCCACCGCCGCGCCTGGGACCAGGCCAATACCGTCGGACTGAAGGTGTGGAGCCACAACCGGCCGATCCCGCTCTCCGAGCGCGTGCCCGTGCTGGAGAACATGGGCTTCAAGGTGGTGGACGAGCGCACCTATCAGATCGATCGCAATGCCGACGGCAAGCCCGACGTCTGGCTTCACGACATGCTGCTCGAGCGCGCCGACGGCCGCGCGATCGATCTGGACGCCGTCAAGCACGGCCTGGAAGCGGCCTTCCTGGTGGTGATGAGCGGCGGCGCGGAGAACGACGGCTACAACGCGCTCGTGCTCGCGGCCGGAATGATGTGGCGCGACGTAGCCCTCATCCGCACGGTGTCGCGCTTCCTGCGGCAGATCCGGGTGCCCTACTCGCAGGACTACATGTGGACGACGCTGGTCAAGCATGCCCGCGTCGCGACCGATATCGTGCGGCTGTTCCACGCGCGTTTTGATCCGCGCCTCCCCGATTCGATGGACGAGCGCGCGGCACGCCAGGCCGACATCGGCGCCGCGATCGAGGCCGCGCTGCAGGAGGTGCAGAGCCTCGACGAGGACCGCATCCTGCGTCACTTCGTCAACGCCGTGCAGGCGGCGATCCGCACCAATTTCTTCCAGATCGACGCCGCCGGCCAACCGAAGCAGCTCATCGCCATCAAGTTCTCCAGCCGCAAGGTCGACGACCTGCCGCTGCCGAAGCCGCTCTACGAAATCTTCGTCTATTCGCCGCGGGTCGAGGCCGTGCACCTGCGCTTCGGCAAGGTCGCGCGCGGCGGCATTCGCTGGTCCGACCGGCCGCAGGATTTCCGCACCGAGGTCTTGGGCCTGGTCAAGGCCCAGCAGGTCAAGAACGCGGTCATCGTTCCCGTCGGCGCCAAGGGCGGCTTCGTGCCGAAGCATTTGCCCCAGATCGTCGCGGGCGGCGGCACGCGGGAGGCGATGCAGGCCGAGGGCATCGCCACCTACAAGCTGTTCATCTCGACTTTGCTCGACATCACGGACAATCTCGACCAGAAGCGCATTATTCCGCCCGACAACGTCGTGCGCCACGACGACGACGATCCCTATCTCGTGGTCGCGGCCGACAAGGGCACCGCCACCTTCTCCGACATCGCCAACGCAATTTCACAGGAGCACAAATTCTGGCTCGACGACGCGTTCGCCTCGGGGGGTTCGGCCGGCTACGACCACAAGGAGATGGGCATCACCGCCCGCGGCGCCTGGGAATCGGTCAAGCGCCACTTCCGCGAGATGGACGTCGATATCGGCAAGACGCCGTTCACCGCGGTCGGCGTCGGCGACATGTCCGGAGACGTCTTCGGCAACGGCATGCTGCGGGAGCGGACGACCAAGCTGGTCGCCGCCTTCGACCACCGCGACATCTTCATCGATCCCGCGCCCGATCCGGAACGCAGCTTCGCCGAGCGGCAGCGCCTGTTCGAGCTGCCGCGCTCGAGCTGGCAGGACTACGACCGCGCGCTCATCTCCACCGGCGGCGGCGTGTTCTCGCGCTCGATGAAGGAGATCACGCTGTCGAAGGAGGCGCAGGCGGCGCTCGGCTTCGCCAAGGCCAAGGCGACGCCGCAGGAGGTGATCCGGGCGATCCTGGCGGCGCCGGTCGATCTGCTCTTCTTCGGCGGCATCGGCACCTATGTGCGCGCGTCGGCCGAGACCGACGACGCGGTCGGCGACCGCGGCAACGACCCGATCCGCCTGACCGGCGCGCAGCTGCGCGTCAAGGTGATCGGGGAGGGCGCCAATCTCGGCATGACCCAGCGCGGCCGCATCGAGGCGGCGCTGCGCGGCGTCCGGCTCAACACCGACGCCATCGACAATTCCGCCGGCGTCAACACCTCGGACGTCGAGGTCAATCTCAAGATTGCGCTGGCGATACCGATGCGCGACGGCAGGCTCTCGCGCGAGGCGCGCAACGCGCTGCTCGTCGAGATGACCGAGGACGTGGCGGCGCTGGTGCTGCGCAACAATTATCTGCAGCCGCTCGCGCTCTCGCTCGCGGAGCGGCGCGGCCTCGAGGATCTCGGCTTCGAGCAGCGGCTGATGCAGACGCTCGAAACCCGGGGCGAGCTCGACCGCGCGGTGGAGTTCCTGCCCGACGACATGGAGATCGCGGAGCGGCGGCGGCGCTCGCAGTCGCTGACGCGGCCCGAGCTGGCGGTGCTGCTGGCCTATGCCAAGCTCGCGCTCAACCACGAGCTCGTGCATTCGAACGTGCCGGACGACCCCTATCTCGGCCGCGAGCTCGAGCGCTACTTCCCGCGCGTTGGTCGCGCAGCAGTTCCCCGACGCGCTCGAGCATCATCGCCTGCGCCGCGAGATCATCGCCACCCAGCTCGCCAATTCCATGATCAACCGCGGCGGGCCGTCGCTGCTGGTCCGCATCGCCGATCAGACCGGTGCCGCGCCCGCGAGCATCGCCGCGGCGTTCGCCGCCGTGCGCGACAGCTACGGCATGACCGCGCTCAACGGCGAGATCGACGCCCTCGACAACAAGGTGCCGGGCAAGCTGCAGCTCGAGCTCTATCAGGCGGTGCAGGACCTGCTGCTGGACCGCCTGGTCTGGTTCCTGCGCAACGTCGACCTCGGCCAAGGGCTCGCGGCGATCGTCGCGCATTATCGCGACGGCATCGCGGCGGTCGAGGCCGCGCTCGACACGGCGTTGCCGGAGGCGGCGGCCGCGGCGCGCAAGGCGCGCGAGAGCGAGCTCACGAAAGCGGGCGTGCCCGAGGCGCTGGCGCGCCGCATCGCCACCCTGTCCGCGCTCGCGTCGGCGCCGGACATCGTCATGGTCGCGGCCCGCGCCGGGCAGAACATCGCCGAGGTCGCCGCCACCTATTTTGCGACCGAGGCGTTCTTCCGGCTCGACCATATCGCCCATGCCGCGCGCGGCATCGTGATCTCGGACTATTTCGACCGGCTCGCGCTCGACCGCGCGCTCGATTCGATCGGCGACGCCGAGCGCCGGCTCACCGCGGCCATGGCCGGCAACGGCGTCGCCGGCGCCAAGGCGGTGGAAGCCTGGATCGCGCCGCGCAAGGCCGAGGTCGAGCGCATCCGCATGTCCGTGCACGAGATCGCCAATTCCGGGCTGACGCTGTCCAAGCTCTCGGTGGCGGCGAGCCTGCTGGGCGACCTGGTCAAGAATTGAGCCAGCCGATTCCGGTGTGCCTCGTGGGCCGAGCGAGCGCCGCGAGCTCCTACCCTCCCCCTTGTGGGGAGGGTCGGCGCGCAGCGCCATTCGGTGGTTCGGCGCACTCGGCATTCGCGTACGCTGCGCGGCGGGGTGGGGGTGGCGCAGTGGTCCACCGATGGACCCCCACCCCCAACCCCTCCCCACAAGGGGGAGGGGAGCGCACCGAGGTCGCCGCACGGGCCCGCGTCAGTGCCGGAAGTGCCTGGTGCCCGTGAACACCATGGCGATGCCGTGGTCGTCGGCGGCCTTGATCACCTCGTCGTCGCGCACGGAGCCGCCGGGCTGGATCACGGCGGTGGCGCCCGCCTCGACCGCGACCAGGAGCCCGTCGGCGAACGGGAAGAACGCGTCGGACGCGACCACGGACCCATTCGTTGGCGCCTCGATCAGGCTTGCGGCCCGCGCGGCGTCCTCCGCCTTGCGGGCGGCGATGCGGGCGGAATCGATGCGGCTCATCTGCCCGGCGCCGATGCCGACGGTGGCGCGATCCTTGGCATAGACGATGGTGTTCGACTTCACGTGCTTGGCGACGCGGAACGCGAACGCCAGATCCGTGAGCTCGGCATTGGTCGGCGCGCGCTTGGTCACGACCGCGAGCTTCATGTCGTCGACCACGGCATTGTCGCGGGATTGGACGAGCAACCCGCCGGCCACCGACTTCACGGTCATGCCGGTGGCGCGCGGATCGGGCAGCGCACCGGTGACCAGCAGGCGCAGATTCTTCTTGGCACCGACGATGGCGATGGCTTCCTCGCTCGCCTCCGGGCGCGATGATGACCTCGGTGAAGATTTCCGTGATGGCGCGCGCGGCCTCGGCGTCGAGCCGCTGGTTCAGCGCCACGATGCCGCCGAAGGCGGAGACGGGGTCGCAGGCCAGCGCCTTGCGGTAGGCCTCGACCAGGCTCGCACCCTCCGCGACGCCACAAGGATTGGCGTGCTTGACGATGACGCAGGCGGCCGTGCGCTTGGGCTCGAACTCGGCGACGCATTCGAACGCCGCGTCGGTGTCGTTGATGTTGTTGTAGGAGAGCTGCTTGCCCTGCAGCTGCCGCGCGGTGGCGACGCCGGCGCGTAGCTCAGGCGTGCGGTAGAACGCGGCCTGCTGATGGGGGTTTTCGCCGTAGCGCAGCGGCTCGATGAGATGGCCCGCCGACCGCCCGATAGGTCGGCGCGGGGTCGCCCAGCCGGTCTGCGAACCAGTTGGAGATGGCGGCGTCATAGGCGCCGGTGCGCGCATAGGCCTTGGCCGCGAGCTTCCTGCGCAACGCGAGCGTCGTGGCGCCGCCGTGTTGCGCCAGCTCCGCGAGCACGGCGGCATAATCGGCGGCATCGACCACGACCGCGACGTCGGCGTGGTTCTTGGCGGCGGCGCGGATCATGGCAGGGCCGCCGATGTCGATGTTCTCGACGCAGGTGTCGAAGTCGGCGCCCTTCGCGACCGTGGCCTCGAACGGATAGAGGTTGACCACCAGCAGATCGATCGGCGCGATGCCGTGGGAACGCATCGATGCCGCGTGATCCGCGTTGTCGCGAATGGCGAGGAGCCCGCCGTGCACCTTGGGATGCAGCGTTTTCACCCGCCCGTCCATCATCTCGGGGAAGCCGGTCAGCTCCGATACGTCGTGCACGTTCAGGCCGGCATCGGCCAGCGCCTTGCGCGTGCCGCCGGTCGAGACGAGCTCCACGCCGCGCTCGGCCAGCGCGCGGGCGAAATCGACCAGCCCGGACTTGTCGGAGACTGAGATGAGGGCGCGGGAAATGGGACGAAGGTCGGTCATGATTTGCTAGCGCCTATCATAGCGTGGCCGGCCGAGCTACAGCGGCAATTCCGGTTCTTCGCCTTTCCCCTTCTTCGCGGCGGCGCCGGCGCCGGCGGTGGGTGCCGCATGGGCATGGGCGGCGAAGGTCCACTGCACCCGCATCACTTTGCGGGCGCGCCCGTAGATGACGATCTGCACGGTGCGGCGCGGCCCGTCCGGGCCGGCGAGATAGACGCTTTCCTCGATGTCGACCCGGTCCTCGTAGGCGCTGAAGGTCCAGACCTCCTTGTTCTGCATCAGCAGCATGGCGCTGTGCCCGTCGGCCAGCCGGTTGGCCGCGCACCGAGGGATGCAGGTGGAAGCGCACGGCGAACTGGTCGCGGCCGGCCGGCACCATTTCGCCCATCGCCGGGGTGAATATGTCCTCGCCGTCGAGCCGGCGGCCGTCGGTGGACAGCTGCAGCGCGCGCTCGTGGATCACGTTGAACAGCTCGGCGTAGCCGTCGTGCGACGCCCGCAGCACGAGGCCGTTCGGCTGCTCCTCGCGCGCGACCGCGACCTCCTGCGGACCGCCGACCATCGGCGTGCCGTAGAGCATGCGCTTGATCGCGCCGGATTCGAGGAAGCGGCACGATGACGTGTCGTTGAGCGTGGCGGTGGAATGCGCGGCGGTGGCGCGCGCGACCTGCCGCCAGCTGTCGCGGCTGGTGGTGGGCAATCCGCAATTGACCACGATGCGGTTCTGCCGGGCGGACAACTCGAACGACAGGCAGCCGGCATGGGCCTCCTGGCTGGCCGCGATCGGCGGCGCGCGGCCGGTGTCCATCACGATGAGCGTGCCGGCGGCCTCGAGCCGCTGATAGCCGGAATGGGGCGCGTTGGTGAGCGGCGCGCCGCGCGCGTCGTCGTAGGCCAGGATGGTGGTGAGCAGGTCGGTCTGGGTCGGGCCCATGCCGTTGAACAGCGCGAAATTGCCGTCGCCGTGCCGGAAGAAGCGCAGCATCGGCATCATGCGGTCGATGGCGTTGAGCAGCGGCGGCGGCGGCGCGATGTTGCGGGCGGTGAACGCCGTCCGCAGCGGCAGGAGATCGACCAGGAGCTCGACGAGCGCTCCCGGGTTGCGGCTGATATGCCCGCCGTCGGGCAGGATCTGCCGCAGCAGCTCGTCGCCGAGCCGCTTGGTGGCGGCGCGGGTGTAGCGCTGCTGGGCGGCCATGCACAGCGACGCGTAGGTCAGCGCGATAGCGGCTTGCAGGCGCGGCACGCCGTCGCGCGCCTCCGACACCGTGTGCCGCAGGTGGCGGACCTGCCGGGTCAGGCTGCGCAGGAAGCGGCGATAGAACCGCACGTCGGAATCGTCGAGCACCAGCGGCGCCTGGCAGAGCCACGATATGACGCGGCGCGCGACCACGTCGGCGCGCCAGGCGACCGGGTCCTGCGAGCTGGTTGAGCGAGATCCACTCGTCGACCAGCGCGCGGGCGTTGGCGCGGGTGATGCCGGATTCGGCGGCGCGCAGGTGACGCAGCCAGCCGAAGCCGAGCAGAGAGACCGCCCAGTCCTCGGACGGCGGCGCGATCTCGAACGGCGAGCGGGAATCGCAGATCACGACCTTGCCGGCGAACACGAACCGGCCGGCATAGATCTCGCTCGCGCGGGTTGCGTCGGTCGTGCGCAAATCCTGCGGAGAGATGACGAGGCGGTCGGCCTTGCCGAAGGAGAACGGCCAGTTGACGATCGGATGGGTCGTGACGCGGCTCACGACCCTGCGAACGAGGCCGCGCGCCAGGAACACGGACAATCTGGTACGTTCCGCGACCGAAACGCGCGACATCGAGGCGCTGGCTCCCATCTTGCGGGTGATCCCCCTCCAATCCCGACTCGGGCAAATCCGAGTCCGGTGCTGGATCGGAAGGCGGACCATAGCGGAACGGCGGCGCTACGGCCAACCGGCAATAACCCCTTCAAATCCTTTGCAATCGCGCGGCATAGAAGCCGTCCATGCCGGCCATTCGCGAATCAGCGTCGTCGAGATGGCAGGGGAGCGTGCGCAGATCGCCGTCCGGCGTGAGCCAGGCAGGGTCGACCTCGTCGCCGGTGATCGGCCGGCGCTGTACCCGGGAGTTGCCGGCCAACAGCTCGCGGACGACCTCGATCCCTTCGTCCGGCTCGAGCGAGCAGGTGCAGTAGACCAGCGTTCCGCCCGGCTTCACCAGCGTGACCGCCTGCGCGATGAGCCGGCGTTGCAGCGCCGCGAGCGCGGTGATGTCGCCTTCGCTCTTCAGCCAGGGGATATCGGGATGGCGGCGGATGGTCCCGGTCGACGAGCACGGCGCGTCGAGCAGGACGGCGTCGAACGGTCCGGCCTGCCATTGCGCGACGTTGGCCTCGACCACGTCGGCCGTGAGCCGCAGGCGTGCGAGATTCTGCTTGAGCCGCTCGAGCCGGCCGGCCGCGCGATCGACCGCGATCACGCGGGCGCCGGCGGCGGCGAGTTGCGCGGTCTTGCCGCCGGGCGCGGCGCAGAGATCGGCGACGGTGAGCCCGGAGACGTCGCCCAAAAGCTTCGCCGGCAACGCCGCGGCGGCGTCCTGCACCCACCAGGCGCCGTCGCCGAAACCCGGCAGCTGCGACACCGGGCCGTGCACGATCGCGCGCACCGACCCGGTCGGCAGCACGCGGCCGCCCAGCACGCTCGGCCCAGTGCTCGGGATCGTTCTTCACCGTGAAATCGAGCGCGGGCTCGCGGCCGTTGGCGGCGGCGATGGCGCGGGCGGTCTCGGCGCCGTAGCTCGTCGTCCAGCGCGCCATCAGCCAATCCGGGGTGTCGAGCATTGCCGTGTCGAGGCCGGCGACGAATTGCGCGCCCTCGCGCGTGATCCGCCGCAGCACCGCATTGGCGAGGCCGGCGTAGCGCGCGGCGCGGCGATCGGCCTGGACCAGGCGCACCGCGAGGTCGACCGCGGCGTGGTCCGGCACCTCGAGCCACACGATTTGCGCGGCGCCCAGCAGCAATGCGGTCTCGAGGCGCGGCGTGTCGGCCGGCAGGCCGCGGTCGAGGAAATGGCTCAGCAAGTGTCGCAGCGTGCCGAGCCGGCGTACGACTGTCGTCGTCAGCGCCCGCACCAGCGCGCGGTCGCGATCGGGCAGGGCCGCGAAATCGGGATGCGCCGCCTGGTCCTCGAGCTGCTCGTCGAGCGGCCGCTTGCGCCGCAGCACGCCGTCCAGCACGTCGGCGGCGATGCGGCGGGCGGCAAATCCAGGCGTGTCGGCGATGGGCGCGGTGCGAGCCATGGCCGGCATTTGACATGAAACGCCGGTGACACAAAGCGCTGTGTCAGCCCCAAGGTCAGCCCCAAGGGTCAACCAAGGATCAGCCCCAAGGCCCGCCGCGCGAGCCGGCATTGCCCCAGGGGCCTGCGGCGCGCGTCGGATATTGCGGCGTCGTCGCTGCGCGGGCGCCGAACCCGCCGCGTCCCATTTCCGTGCCCATGATCTCCGGCGCCAGGCGTTGCAGCGCGGCGATGCGGTTCTCGGTCGAGGGATGGGTCGAGAACAGATTGTCCATTCCGCCATGGGTCAGCGGATTGATGACGAAGAGATGCGCCGTCGCCGGGTTGCGCTCCGCGGTCGGGTTCTCGATCTGCTGGGCCATGTTGGAAATCTTCGCCAGCGCCGACGCCAGCGCGTCCGGCCGGCCGCTGATCCGCGCGCCGAGATCGTCGGCGGAGTATTCGCGCGTGCGGCTGATCGCCATCTGCACCAGCATGGCGGCGATCGGCGCGAGGATAACCATCGCGATGGTGCCGATCACGCCGAGGCCGCTGTTGTTGTCGCGATGGCCGCCGCCGAAGAACAGCCCGAACTGCGCCAGCATGGAGATCGCCCCGGCGATGGTGGCGGTGATCGTCATGGTCAGCGTGTCGCGGTTCTTGATGTGGGCGAGCTCGTGGGCGATCACGCCGGCCAGCTCCTCGCGCGAGAGCATCTGCACCAGTCCGGTCGTCACCGCGACCGCCGCGTGCTGGGGGTTGCGTCCGGTCGCGAACGCATTGGGCTGCGGATTGTCCATGAGATAGACGCGCGGCGGCGGCAGGCCGGCCCGGCGCGCGAGGTCGTGGACCATGCGCACCAGATCGGGCGCGGTGCGCTCGTCGACCTCGTGGGCGCCGTGCATCGACAGCACCATCCGGTCCGAGTTCCAGTAGGCGAATACGTTCATGCCGGCGGCGACCAGCAAGGCGATCATGGCGCCGCCCTGGCCGCCGATCAGATAGCCCACCCCCATGAACAGGGCGGTCAGCCCTGCCAGCAGAATGGCCGTACGCACATAGTTCATCGTCGTTTCCTCGCGTGGAGTCTTGTTGGAGAACGCCTCGTTACTAGAAAACGCCTTGGCGTCCCCCGGTGGTTCCACGTTTCGGGAACAAATGTTGGGTGGTCGCCCGCCGTCCGCAAGCGCGCCGTCCTGCCGCAGCCGATTGTGATGTCGTCAAGATGATGGTCTTGATGTCGTCAAGGTGTGGTGCAACCTAAGGCACCATGCACAACCCGAAAGTCGTCGCGCCTTCCTTGGCGCCGAAAAAGCCTATGTCACCGGCGGCGGAACGGGCGCTGGCCGAGGCCGCGGCCCGACGTGCCGAGCGCGAGCGGGCACCCGCTTCGACGGCGGACGAGCACCGCGGGCGTGGTGGGCTCGACCCTGTCCGTTACGGTGACTGGGAAGTGAAGGGCATCGCCTCCGATTTCTGAGGGGGCGAAGGGCCACTGCCGAAGCGGCCGCGAGCATCACTCCGCCGCGCGGGCCGTCACGTGCTGGCGGAACTTCGGCATCACCTCCTGCGCCAGGAGCTGCATCGCCTCGCTCTCCCATGCCGCGTTGCGGCCGCCCCAGTCGAGGCCGGTCATCAGCAGCGTGCCGAACGGGCCGACCCGGTCGCGGAAGGCGACGAGCTTGTCCAGCACGGTCTTGGGCGATCCGTAGATCACGCACTCCTTGAGGATCGCCTCGGGCGTGGCCTCCTCGTCCGGCATGTCGGGGCGCGGCTTGAGGATCACCAGGATGTTCACGCGGTGGAGCACGTCGCGGATATAGGTGAAGAAGTAGCGGTTCGATCCGGCCTCGCCGAACACCCGGTCATGGGCCTCCTGCTCCGTGGGCGCCACCAGGACATTGCGCGCCACCCGCCAGTTCTCGCCGCGCGCGGGGATGCCGAGCTCGGCGCAGGCCTTGCTGTAGACCGCCCAATGCGACGCGACCGAATAGGTCGGGATGATGTTGGCCGAGAGGATGCCCCAGCCGCGCTTCGCCGCCGTCGCGGCCGAGGACGAATTCGGGCTCGCGAGCGAGATCGAGACCGGCGGTCCGCCCGGCTGATACGGCTTCGGCATATAGCCGACGCCGAGCTCGGGCATGATGGCGTCCTTGATGGCGATGTTCCAGAACTCGCCTTTGAGATCGTAGGGCGGATCGTGCGACCAGATGTGCTCGATGAAGGTCATGGCCTCCGCGACCATGCGGTTGCGCGCATGCACGTCCGGATTCTTGAACAGCTCGAAATCGGAGACGAGGCCGCCCGGCCCGACGCCCATCATGAAGCGGCCCTTGCACATGTGGTCGAACTGGGCGGCCTCGGCGGCGACGACGGCGGGGTGGTGGTTGGGCAGGTTGATGACGGCGGTGCCGAAGGTGATGTTCTTGGTGCGCGCGATCAGGTTCGCGAAGAACATCATCGGCGAGGGGATCGGCTCGGTGGTGGCGGAGAAATGCTCGCCCATCCACAGCTCGTCGAAGCCGAGCTCGTCGGCCAGCACCGATTTCTCCATGTCCTCGTCGAGCGTGCTCCAGAACGTGCGGTCCGGCGGATGGACCGGCATCATGAACATTCCCAGGCGCATGCATCCCTCCCGACAGTCTTGTTGTCGGTACTATGACCGGTCTTCGCAGCTATGAAAATGGGCGGCAGTTCGTAGCCCGCATGGAGAGATGGCGCGTTTTCGCGCCATCGCGTAATGCGGGGGCGGTCTCGCCATTGGCACCACCGCCCCGGATTACGCCATCGCGCGAAGAGCGCGAAGGCTCCATCCGGGCTACAGAATGAACCGCGACAAATCCGCGTTCTTGGCGAGATCGCCGATGTGCTTCTCCACATAGGCCGCGTCGATCTGCACGCTCTCGCCGGAACGGTCGGGCGCGGCAAACGAAATCTCGTCGAGCACGCGCTCCATCACCGTCTGCAGCCGGCGCGCGCCGATATTCTCGACGCTGGAATTGACCTGCACCGCGACGTCGGCGATGGCGTCGATCGCGTCCGGCGTGAACTCGAGCGTCACGCCTTCGGTCGCCATCAGCGCGACGTATTGCTTGATCAGCGACGCCTCGGGCTCGGTCAGGATGCGCCGCAGGTCGTCGCGCGTGAGCGCGCGCAGCTCCACCCGGATCGGCAGCCGCCCCTGCAGCTCCGGCAGCAGGTCCGACGGCTTCGAGAGATGGAACGCGCCCGAGGCGATGAACAGGATATGGTCGGTCTTGACCGCGCCGTGCTTGGTCGAGACCGTGGTGCCCTCGATCAGCGGCAAGCAGGTCGCGCTGCACGCCCTCGCGCGAGACGTCGGCGCCGACGCGGCCCTCGCGGCCGGCGATCTTGTCGATCTCGTCGAGGAAGACGATGCCGTTCTGCTCGACCGCCTTGATCGATTCCAGCACCAGCTGATCGTTGTCGAGCAGCTTGTCGGATTCCTCGTTGATCAGGATGTCGTGGGACTCCGCGACCGTGACGCGGCGCGTCTTGGTGCGGCCGCCGCCCATCTTGCCGAAGATGTCGCCGATCGAGATCGCGCCCATCTGCGCGCCCGGCATGCCGGGGATTTCGAACAGCGGCATGCCGCCGCCGCCGACTGCACCTCGATCTCGATCTCCTTGTCGTTGAGCTCGCCGGCGCGCAGCTTCCGGCGGAAGGCGTCCTTGGTCGCGGCGCTCGCGTTCTCGCCGACCAGCGCGTTCGACCACCCGCTCCTCGGCGGCCTGCTGGGCGCGCGCTTCCACGTCCTTGCGCTTGCGCTCCCGCGTCTGCGCGATCGCGACCTCGACCAGGTCGCGCACGATCTGCTCGACGTCGCGGCCGACATAGCCGACCTCGGTGAACTTGGTGGCCTCGACCTTGATGAAGGGCGCGCCGGCGAGCCGGGCGAGGCGGCGGGAAATCTCGGTCTTGCCGACGCCGGTCGGTCCGATCATCAGGATGTTCTTGGGCAACACCTCCTCGCGCAGCTTCTCGTCGAGCTTCAGCCGCCGCCAGCGGTTGCGCAGCGCGATCGCGACCGCGCGCTTGGCGTCGGCCTGGCCGATGATGAAGCGGTCGAGCTCGGAGACGATTTCGCGGGGCGAAAAGTCGGTCATGGAGGGTGTATTTGGCCCTGGTAACGACTTAGTGCAATAGTGACTGCCTGCCAGGCTTTGATGGCCTCGATCGGGTGCACCAGCATGATGATGTTGAGCGTGAGATTGTCGCGGATCAGGTAGGCCGAGCGTCAATTCGAGCGGCGAACGCGAGCGCGACGGTGTTCCATGCCGGCAACCGCGCGGCGAGCACGAAGCCCGCGATCATCGCGACGGTATCGGCAACCGAATTGACGATGCTGTCGCCGAAATAGTCGAGCGAGATGGTTCCGGTGCGGTAGCGGTTGATGATGAAGTCGCTGTTCTCGATGATCTCCCAGGCGCCTTCGATCAGGACTGCCAGCCGCCAGCCGCAGCGCAAACGGCGCCTGCCGCATCGCCAGCCAGGTGAGGAAATAGAAGCCGAAGCCGTGGACGACGTGGGTGAGCGTGTACCAGTCGAAAATGTGCTGGGAGTTCTCCGAACTCTGCACCACGCCGTGCCAGAGCTTGACCGTGCCGCAGGTGCAGATCGGCACGCGGCCCATGGCAAGCAGGACGATCGCCTGCACGGCGATGATCGCCGGCACGGCCAGGCAGAGCGCCCACGACGGAATGCGGCTCGTGAAGGTCCCGGCGGCGGACGTGCTCATGCGTCGCGCACCATGAGCAGCGCCGGACCTTCCAGCGTGTTCACCATACGCATCCTCGCGAAAGCCGGCCTTGCCGTAGGCGCGGATCGCGCGCGCGTTGGCGAGGTCGGGATCGGTGATCACGCGCGGCGTTCCGGCCGCCAGCAGGCCATCGACGAAAGCGCGAATGAAGCCGGAGCCGTGACCGCGATCCGACCATGTCCGGTTCGCCGATGAACTGATCGATCGCGCGCGTCCCTGGCGGGTGGCCCCTGAACGCGTCGTCGGGCCAGGCGGCGAGATTGTAGCATTGCAGATAGCCGAACGGACGCCCGTCCGTCGCGACGATGAACTGCTCCATGTCCGGCATTGTCGAGATCGTCGCGCACGAGCGCGAACTGCTCGTCCGGGTCGCCCCACCATTCCACGACATGCGGCGCTGCCAGCCAGCGCCGCATCATCGGCAGGTCGGCGGCGGTCATCGGGCGAAACTGATAGCGACCCGCCGCCATCGATCAGGCGCTCTGCAGCGTCTCGATGGTGACGTTGCGGTTGGTGTAGACGCAGATGTCGGCGGCGATGTCCATCGCCTTGCGCACGATCGCCTCGGCGTCGAGCGGGCCGTCGATCAGCGCGCGGGCGGCGGCGAGCGCATAGTTGCCGCCGGAGCCGATGCCCATCACGCCGGCCTCGGGCTCGAGCACGTCGCCGGTGCCGGTGAGCACCAGCGACACCTGCGCGTCGGCGACGAGCATCATGGCTTCGAGCCGGCGCAGGTAGCGGTCGGTGCGCCAGTCCTTGGCGAGCTCGACCGCGGCGCGGGTGAGCTGGCCGGGATACTGCTCGAGCTTGGCTTCCAGCCGCTCGAACAGCGTGAAGGCGTCGGCGGTGGCGCCGGCAAAGCCGCCGATCACGTCGCCCTTGCCGAGGCGGCGCACCTTCTTGGCGTTGGCCTTGACGATGGTCTGGCCGATCGAGACCTGGCCGTCGCCGCCGATGACGACCGTGCCGCCCTTGCGGACGGTCAGGATGGTGGTGCCGTGCCAGAGGTCGGGGGAGGGGGGCTGCATGCGGGAATCCGGGGTTGCGAATGATTTAAGCATTGCGAGCATGAGGACGCAATTGCGCCTCTCCGCCGGAGTGGCGAAGGCGGCAAACCCCTGATAAAAGGCGCGCGGCTCACTATTGACGCGACGAGACCCATCATGCGCAAAGGCGTCGGTCAAGCGCACCACCAAGGAAACCGACGTCGAGGTCGCGGTCGATCTCGACGGCACCGGCGCGTCGTCGATCTCGACCGGGATCGGCTTCCTCGACCACATGCTCGACCTCTTGGCGCGCCATTCCCGCATCGATCTCGCGGTCAAGGCCAAGGGCGACCTGCACATCGACCACCACCACACCACCGAGGACGTCGGCATCGCGCTCGGCCAGGCGGTCAAGCAGGCGCTCGGCGACATGAAGGGCATCACCCGCTATGCCGACGTCCACGTGCCGATGGACGAGGCGCTCACCCGCGTCGCGATCGACATTTCCGGCCGGCCGTTCCTGGTGTTCAAGGCCGAGTTCGTGCGCGACAAGGTCGGCACCTTCGACACCGAGCTGGTGCAGGAGTGGTTCCAGGCCTTCGCGATGAATTCCGGGGTGACGCTGCACGTCGCGACGCTCTACGGCACCAACGACCATCATATCGCCGAATCCTGCTTCAAAGGATTGGCGCGGGCGCTTGCGTGCCGCGGTCGCGATCGATCCGCGCGCGGCGAACGAGGTGCCGTCGACCAAGGGCTCGCTCGGCGGCTGAGCATCGCCTGCCGAGCAAGTACCGCGAGAGCCACGAGCAAGCTAGAGTTACGAAAGAGTGAGACCATGGCCGTCTACACCGTGCACGAGCCGCCGCTGAAGCGGGACGAGACCGCGCCCGATCCGGAGCGCTTCGTCTTCGTGCGCGACGGCTTCTCGTTCTGGGCCTTCCTGCTGGCGCCGCTCTGGATGCTGCGGCACCGGCTGTGGCTGGTGTTCACCTGCTACATCATCGTGGTCATCGCGCTGCAGGTCGGCCTGCGCGCGCTCGGCGCGTCGTCGACCGTGATGGCCGTGGTCAGCCTCCTCATCGCGTTGCTGGTCGGCCTCGAGGCGGCGACCTTGCGTCGCTTTACGCTCTCGCGGCCGCGGCTGGAAGAACGTCGGCATCGTGGTCGGCGACGATCTCGACGCGGTGGAGCGGCGTTTCTTCGACGCCTGGGTCGGCAGCTCGCCGGCCGACATCGAGCCGCGCGACGCTGCGTCGTCGCCATCGGCGGTTCCGATCCTGCGCCGGCCGCAGGGATCGTTGCAGGCATCGCCGCAGGCGCCGGGGTCGTCCGACGTCATCGGCCTGTTTCCGGAGCCGGGAGCGTCGCGGTGACGGTCGCCATCGTCGACTACGGGTCGGGCAATCTGCATTCGGCCGCGAAAGCGTTCGAGCGCGCCGCGCGCGAGCATGGGCGCGGCGCAGCCGATCGTGGTGACGCAGCGATCCCGACCAGGTCGCCCGCGCCGACCGCGTGGTGCTGCCCGGGCGTCGGCGCCTTCGCGGATTGCCGGCGCGGCCTCGACGCCGTCGGCGGCATGGTGGAGGCGCTCAACGAGAGCGTGCGCGGCGCGCGGCCGGCCGTTCCTCGGCATCTGCGTCGGCATGCAGCTCATGGCCGAGCGCGGCCGCGAATACGAGGTGATCGAGGGGCTCGGCTGGATCGCCGGGCGAGGTCGATCGCATCGCGCCGTCCGACCCGAGCCTGAAAATTCCCCACATGGGCTGGAACACGCTCGACGCGCGCCGGCCGCATCCGCTGCTCGACGGCATCGCGGTCGGGCCGCAGGGCCTGCACGCCTATTTCGTGCACTCGTTCCATCTCAAGGCCGACGAGCGCTCCGATCTGGTGGCCGAGGCCGACTACGGCGGCCCGGTCACCGCCGTGGTCGGGCGCGACACCATGGTCGGCACGCAGTTCCACCCGGAGAAGAGCCAGCGGCTGGGCCTCAAGCTGATCGCCAATTTCCTGAAGTGGACGTCCGTGATCCTTTTTCCCGCCATCGACCTCAAGGACGGCGTCTGCGTGCGGCTCGAGCAGGGCGACATGGCGCGCGCCACGGTGTTTCACCGCGATCCCGCGGCGCAGGCGCATGCCTTCGAGAGCCAGGGCTTCGAGTATCTCCACATCGTCGATCTCGACGGCGCCTTTGCCGGCAAGCCGATGAACGCGGCGGCGGTCGAGCGGATTCTCGAGACGGTGGGGATCCCGATCCAGCTCGGCGGCGGCATCCGCGACTCGACGACGATCGAGGCCTGGCTCGAGAAGGGCGATCAACCGCGTCATCATCGGCACCGCCGCCGTGCGCGACCCCGCCCTGGTCCGCTACGCCGCGCGCAAATTTCCCGACCGCGTCGCGGTCGGGCTCGACGCCCGCGACGGCAAGGTGGCGGTGGAGGGCTGGGCGCAGACGTCGGAGCTCGCCGTGCTCGACATCGCCCGGCAGTTCGAGGACGCCGGCGTCGCCGCCATCATCTACACCGACATCTCGCGCGACGGCCTGCTCAAGGGCCTGAACCTCGACGCCACCATCGCGCTGGCGGAGGCCGTGAGCATCCCGGTGATCGCCTCGGGCGGTCTCGCCTCGATCGACGACGTGCAAGGCGTTGCTTGAGCCGCGTGCGCGCAAGCTCGCCGGCGCCATCGCCGGCCGCGCGCTCTATGACGGGCGGCTCGACGCGGCCGAGGCGCTCAAGCTGATCCGCGCCGCGCGCGAGTGCGTGACCGACGACTAGTCGGTTCAATCTTTTCGTCGCCAGAATCGCCGCCAGCGCGGGGTCGCCTTTGTCGGCGAGGTCGTCGATCCGGCCGCGGCACCATTCGATAGGCCGCCTCGAAGACTTCGACGTGGCGGTCGAAATCCATGAAATTCGCGCCCGGCAGCGCCGGCACGGTCAGGACCAGATCGAGCGGGCCGACCGGCAGCAGGTCGGGGCTCTGGTGCATCCCAGGCACAGCGCGCCAGCACGTCGATCGGGGTTCGGCACCGCCGGCAAGCTTCCGCCGGCCGGCCGGCGTGAGCATCTGCCGGACCAGGCGCCAGCGTCCCGGGATGCTCGCATAGTCCACCTCGAAGCGCTGCTGCTTTCCGCGCGCGCCGAAATGCACCACGAGATTCGGCCCGCTCTTGAGCGCCTTCATCGGCTGGAGCGGGATGTTGTCGATCACGCCGCCGTCGACCAGCATGCGCCCGTCGTCGGTGAAGACCGGCGGCAGCACCGCCGGCAGCGAGCCCGATGCGCGCACCGCCTGCCAGAACGGACCGCGGCGGATGAGCAGAGGCCCCTGGCCGGAGCCGTCGAGCACGGTCGCGACGGCGAAATACGGCCGCCAGGCGTCCTCGATCAGGATGCCGCGGAATTGCCGCTGCAGTGCCTCGTCGAAGGGGATGTGATCGAGCAGCCCGTAACGGGGAAAGGTGAAGCGCTTGAAGCTGCGGCTGGTCACGAACACGTCGTGGGTGGCGAGGTCGACCTCTTCGGGGGTCAACCGCATGGCGAAGCCGCCGAGCACGGCGGCGCCGACGCTGGTGCCGCCGAGCATGTCGAAGCTCACGCCGCGTTCGGTGAAGGCCTTGAAGACGCCGACATGGGCCGGGCCCGAAGCCGCCGCCGCCGGCGGCGACGTAGCCGAGCGCGCGCCCGGTCAGGAAGCGATGCAGGCTCTTGAAGTCGAGATCGTCCTCGAGCGACACGTGGTGGTGCATCCCGACGTCGCGTTCGGCGAGCCAGGCCGCGGTGCCCTTGACCCAGCCGGCGCGGCGCTCGTGCAGGCGCACCAGCCGGCGGCGCGCCGGCGGATGGGTCGTGAACGAGAACGCTTCCACCGCGTTGACGCCCGCGGACCGCGCCGGAAACGACGATCAGCACCTGGTCCGCCTGCCGGATCGCCTTGCGCGTCCAGTCCGTGAGCGTGTCGTCGGCGAGATAGGCGATCAGCTCGTATTCGTGCTCGATGGCGTTGAGCCAGTTGGACACGTCCGGGTCGTCGGGCGTCCGGCCGGGGAAATGGCGCTGCAGGTAGTCGCGCGTGAGCAGGCGGCCCTTGCCGCGCGCGTCCGACCACGTTGTCGAGGCGATCGTAGAAGGCCTGCGGGATCGGCGTCGTCTGCCGCCCGCGATGACGGCCACGGTGCGCGCGGCCACGCCGCGCTGCTGGCTGCATGGCGCGCAGGCTGGTCTCGGCGAGCCGGCGGGCGAGCGCCCGCAGCAGCGTCTGGTGGATCGCCGGCACCTCGCGCGCGACGGCGTCGAACGAGGCGCGATCGAGCTCGAGCACGACCGAGTCGCGCGCGGCGACGATCGTCGCCGTGCGGGCGCGCCGGAGAAAAAGCCGATCTCGCCGATCGGCTCGCCGACGCCGATCTCGGCGATGACGCCGGTTCGCCCTTCGACCCAGACCTCGAAGCGGCCGGATACCACGATATAGACCGAGTCCGACGGCGTGTGCTGGCGAACGAGGACTTCGCCGCGGCGCAGGTTGTGAATTTTCGCGCGCGACCAGATCGCGGCCAACTGCTCGTTCGACAGCTCGCGGAAGATCGCCGTCGCGCGCAGCAACGTCGCCGCGTTCGGGGTGCCCGGTTCGTCTGCCATGGTGGTCCGTCGGCTCCCTGGGCCTTGTTCGCAACTTTGCAGAGCGGTCCGCACCGGCCGGGCGGCAATGCTGCGCCCTGCCGAATTCCGCGGCAAGTGCCTGATGTGCCGCGGCGACGGTTGCGCGCCGCGGCGATGCGCGCTATCGAGCCCGCGCGGGGAGCCCGGAATCGTGTTCAAAGTCCGCGTCATTCCCTGCCTCGACGTCAAGGACGGCCGTGTCGTCAAGGGCGTGAAGTTCCTCGACCTGCGCGACGCCGGCGATCCGGTCGCAGGCGGCGATCGCCTACGACGCGGCGGGCGCCGACGAGCTCACCTTCCTCGACATCACCGCCAGCCACGAGAACCGCGACATCATCTTCGACGTGGTGCGCCGCACCGCCGAGGCCTGCTTCATGCCGCTGACCGTCGGCGGCGGCGTGCGCACGGTCGAGGACATCCGCAAGCTCCTGGCGTCGGGCGCCGACAAGGTGTCGATCAACACCGCCGCGGTTGCCCGGCGCGGCTTCGTGAAGGAGGCGGCGGAAAAATTCGGCGACCAGTGCATCGTGGTCGCGATCGACGCCAAGAAGGTGTCGAAGCCGGGCGAGCCGGACCGCTGGGAGATCTTCACCCATGGCGGGCGCAATCCGACCGGGCTCGACGCCGTCGACTACGCCCGCGAGGTGGTCGCGCTCGGCGCCGGCGAGATCCTGCTCACCTCCATGGACCGCGACGGCACCAGGCAGGGCTTCGACATCGCGCTCACCCGCGCCATCGCGGACGCGGTGTCGGTGCCGGTGATCGCGTCGGGCGGCGTCGGCACGCTCGATCACCTGGTCGAGGGCATCCGCGACGGCCACGCCACCGCGGTGCTCGCGGCCTCGATCTTCCATTTCGGCGAGCACACGGTGCGCGAGGCCAAGGAGCACATGGCGCGCGCCGGCCTGCCGATGCGGCTCGATCCGTAGGATCAGCCTGTAGCCCGCATGGAGCGCAGCGTAATGCGGGGCGGTCTTACCGCGCGTCGAGGATCCCGGATTTCGCTTCGCTCCATCCGGGCTACGGCGCGGCTCTTCGCCCAGCGCAGCGCCTGCTCGAGCCGGTCGTTGCCCCAGAACAGCTCGCCGTCGGCGGTCGTGAAGCTCGGCGCCCCGAACAGGCCGAGCCGCTGCGCCTCCTCGGTCTGCGCGCGCAGTCGCGCCTTGATCGCGTCCGACTGCGCCGCGGCCAGTACCGGCGTCGCCTCGATCTGCAAATCCGCCAGCACGTTGTCGATCGCCGCGGCGTCGTCGATCCGCGTGCCGTTGCCGAACTCGGCGCGGAACAGCGCGCGGCAGACATCTTCGCCCCAGGCGTGGTCGAGGGCGGCGATGCCGACCCGCGCGGCCAGCAGGCTGTTCTGCGGAAACGGATCGGGCCGCCGGAACGGCAGGCCGAGGTCCGCGCACAGCCGCTCGAGGTCGCGCCACATGTGGCGGCCCTTGGCCGGGTAGAGATTGAACGGCGACGTGCTCCAGCCCTGCGCCTTGAAGATCGGCCCGAGCAGGAACGGGCGAAAGCGCACCTCGACACCGGCCTGTGCGGCCAGCGGTCCGATGCGCATGGCCGCCGGATAGGAATAGGTCGAGGCGAAATCGAACCAGAAATCGAGCACGGGAGCGGGCATGGGTCAATGCTAGCCCCCTTGTCCGAAATGTGAAGCGACCAACCCTATCGCCCACCTCCGGCGGAGGTGATATGGCAAAAGCGGAGCAACCGGCATGTCGAACTTCACCCTGCACGACCTCGAAAAGCGCGTGAAAGAGCGCGCCCAGGCGAGCGCGGACGTCTCCTACACCCGCAAGCTCATCGACCGGGGCGTGGCGCATTGCGCCAAGAAGCTCGGCGAGGAGGCGGTCGAGACCGTGATCGCCGCGGTCGAGCGAGGATCGCGAGCGGTTGATCGCGGAAGCCGCCGATCTCATCTACCATCTGCTGGTCGTGCTCGCGGCGCGCGGCATCGCGCTCGCCGAGGTGGAAGCGGTCGCTGGCCGAGCGCACCGGCAGTCGGGTCTCGAGGAGAAGGCGTCGCGCCAATCGGGTCCCGACTGGGCAGTCTCTTGGGACGCGACCTGGGCGAGCCCGCAGGCGTGGGGGCAAGGACTTTCGATGGAGCAGCGGATCACCGACGACGGCCTCTCGCCCTACCGCGTGTTTTCGCGGGCGGAATGGGCGGAGCGGCGCGAGGACACGCCGATGACGCTCGCTCCGGAGGAGGTGACCCGGGTGCGCTCGCTGCACGACCGGCTCGACATCAAGGAGGTCGAGGACATCTACCTGCCGCTGTCGCGCCTGCTCTCGCTCTACGTCGCGGCGACCCAGCGCCTGTTCCGCGCGCAGCAGAACTTCCTCGGCACCGAGGACGCCAAGATGCCCTACATCATCGGGGTCGGCGGGCTCGGTGGCGGTCGGCAAGTCGACCACCGCGCGCGTGCTGCAGGCGCTGCTGGCGCGCTGGCCGAACGTGCCGAAGGTCGATCTGCTCACCACCGACGGCTTTCTCTATCCCAACGCGATCCTCGAGCGCGAAGGCCTGATGGAGAAGAAGGGCTTTCCCGAGAGCTACGACCTGCCGGCGCTGCTGCGCTTTCTGTCCGACATCAAGGCCGGCCGGCGGCCGGCGCGGGCGCCGATCTACTCGCATCTGGTCTACGACGTGATGCCCAATCAATGGGTCGAGATCGACCGCCCGGACATCCTCATCGTCGAGGGCCTCAACGTGCTGCAGACCGGCTCGCCGCCGAAGGACGGCAAGGCCATTCCCTACGTGTCGGACTTCTTCGATTTCTCGATCTATCTCGATGCCGACGAGGACGAGCTGATGAGCTGGTACGTCGACCGGTTCCTCACCTTGCGCGGCACCGCGTTCCGCGATCCGAAATCATACTTCCACCGCTACGCGACCTTGTCGGACGACGGAGGCGGTCGAGACCGCGACCTCGATCTGGACGCGCATCAACCTGCGTCAATCTGCACGAGAACATTCTGCCGACGCGCCAGCGCGCCGACCTCATCCTGAAGAAGGGCGAGAGCCACCTGGTCGAGGAGGTGGCGCTGCGGAGGTTGTGACCGACTGTAGGGTGGGCAAAGGCGTGTGCCGTGCATCCGAAGCGTGCACGCTGGTGCGTGCGCCGTGCCCACGCGTATCTCTTGCATCGTGGTCGCAGGTCACGCGTGGGCACGGCGCTGCACCGTTCGGCTGGTGAGGATTGAGTTCTCGTCCGCGCCCATAGCCCGTCGAAGACGGGCGTAAGCGCCCTTGTGGCCCACCCTACGCCGGGGGCAATAATTACGCCGCCAGCCGCCTTGCGCTCGCTTCCGCCAGTGCCGCCGTGAGCTGCTCGCGGTCGAGCGGCTTGGTGAGAAAGCCGTCCATGCCGGCGGCGAGGCAGGCGTCGCGGTCCTCGTCGAGCGCGTTGGCGGTGAGCGCGATGATCGGTGTGCGCGCGAGCGCCTTGCTCGGCCTCGATGGCGCGGATGCGGCGCGTGGCAGTCGATGCCGTCGCTGCCCGGCATGTGCACGTCCATGAGCACGAGATCGAAGGCGCCCGCCCGCGGCCTGCGTCGTCCGCCAGGCGTCGACCGCGGCATCCCCGGTGGCGGCCATGGTCGGGCGATGGCCGAGCCGCGTGAGCAGCGACAGCGCCAGCAGCGCATTGATCTCGTTGTCCTCGGCGACCAGGATCGCGAGCGCGCTGCGCGGGCGCTCGGTCGGCGCGGCGCGGCGGCTCGCGTGCTCGCCGGCTTCGGCGATCGGCGCGCTCGAACGCGTCCTCGCTCGGCGGTCATGCGCGCGGCCAGCGATGCCGCGCGCACCGGCTTGACCAGGTAGCCGGTGAAGCCCGTCTGCTTGAGCGCGGCCAGTGCATGCCGCTCGGCCGGCGTGATCAGCACGATGCGCCGGGGAATCCCGATGGTCGCCGGCGCCAGCCGCTCGCAGGCCGCGGCGCCGAGCGCGTGGTCGACCAGCACCGCGCTCCACGCCCGTTCCGGGAGCAGCGCGAGCGCCACCTGCTCGTCGGGCACGAGGCACGTCCGGCGCCCCAGGTCGTCAGCCGGCGCGCCACCAGCGACGCCGCGGTCGCGGCCGGCGCGACGATCAGCACGTCGGTGCCGGCGAGGTCGGGCGGCGTATAGGTCGTCTGGTCGCTTGCGCCCGATCGCGGCAACGGCAGCGAGACGACGAAGGTCGAACCGGCGCCGGGCGTGCTGTCGACGGCGATGCGGCCGCCCATGCGTTCGACGATGCGCTTGGAGATGGCGAGGCCGAGGCCGGTGCCGCCGAACTTGCGGCCGGAGCCGCCGTCGGCCTGCTCGAATTCGAGAAAGATGCGGCTCTGCTCGTCCGGCGCGATGCCGATGCCGGTGTCGCGCACGAGGAAGCGCATCGTCGTCCGGAGTGTCGCCCGGCTCGACGATGATGGCGACGCCGCCGCGCTCGGTGAACTTGACGGCGTTGCCGGCGAGATTGAGCAGCACCTGGCGCAGCCGCGCGGCGTCGCCCATGACGTGTCGCGGCAAGCCGTCCTCGACATAGGACGCGATCTCGAGCGACTTGGCCTGCGCGCGCGGTGCAATGAGCTCGATCGTCTCCTCGACCAGCGCCGGCAGATCGAACGCCCGCGTCTCCAGGTCGAGCCGGCCGGCCTCGATCTTGGAGAAATCGAGAATCTCCTCGATCAGCGACAGCAGCGTGTCGCCGGAATTCTTCACCGCCCTGGCATAGGTGGTCTGCTCCGGCGTGAGCGTGGTGTCGATGCAGCAGGTCCGCCATGCCGAGGATGCCGTTGAGCGGCGTGCGGATCTCGTGCGAGATCATCGCGAGGAAGCGCGATTTCGCGCGGTTGGCGGCTTCCGCCTGGTCGCGCGCGTCGGACAAGGCGCGCTCGGCCTCGACCCGGTCGGTGACGTCGCGGCCGACGCTCTGCACCTCGGTCTTCGGCCCGGTGCGCACCACGACCTCGCGCCACGCGATCCAGCGCGCGCCGTCGGCCGCCGCGATCTTCTGGTCGTGCACGCGGGTGCCGTCGTGATGCAGCGTGGTCTCGCCCTGCTCGATCACCGGCAGCGCGAACGCGCGGCCGACGAGCTCGTCGCGCGGGCGGGCAGCCAGCGCGCAGAAGGCGTCGTTGGCGTAGGTGATGCGGTTGTCGCCGTCACGGCGGACGATGACGTCGCCCTGCGCCTCGAGCAGGCTGCGCGTGCGCTCCTCGGCCTCCTTGAGCTCCCAATTGCGGTCGGCGAGCTCCTCGGCGCGACGGCGCAGCTCGCGCCGCTCTGCCCGCAGCACGCGCAGGCGCGACACCATCAGGCCGACGGCGCCGCACGCGGCGCCGAAGAGCGCCGCGATGCCGATTGCGAAAGAGTGCGGATCGTAGCTCGCCTGCTCGCTCTTGACCGCGGCCAGGAAGCCGAACGCCGCGGCGAAGCTCATGGACACGATGGCGGCGGCGCGAACGAGGAACAGCAGCACGCGGCGAAAAGACAGCGTGCGCAGCTTTGCCAGGATGCCGAAGAAAATCTGCATCTCCGCCGCCGATCCCCGACCGGCCGCGCGCGACGTCTTCGGCGCGGCGCCCTGCATTTCGATAAGTCCCGGCGAAATTTTCGCAGGGAGTCTTTGCCATTCCCTTGCGGTTTGCGGGGGAATGCCGTGCCCGCCGGCGGTTAAGGTTGCCGCCGGGTTAACGGGCCGAGCCGTGTTCCGCGGACGCGTGCCGGAACTACCGGACTTCCGCGATCTGCCGATTGCGTTGTTGCAGCCGGATCACGGTGATCAGCGCCGCCACGTCGCTCGGTCGCAAGTGCGCGGAATGGACGTAGAGCCTGAAGTCGGCATCGGCGGGCTCGCGCGACAGGCTCATCGTGACATCGGCCGCGCTCCCTTCGCCGACGATGCCCACGGTCTTGAGGCGGTGTGTGGACTTGCAGGCGTCGAAGCCGCCGACGTCATCGACCAGCGCAAAGTCGGCTGTCTCCACGCCGTCGACCAGCGCGATGCGCAGGTCGGGACGGGCGTCGTCGATCTTGACTCGGAAGTCGACCGCGGCGTCGGGCGACACCTGGTAGGTGACGGCGCCCGCGGTGAAGCAGAGATTGGTGGCAGTGGACATGGGGGCGGTGGGCGGCGAGTTGGGCGCGGTGGCGACATAGAGGCCGACCGGGACGCCGACGCCGACGAGCAGGATCAACGCACTGATACGCGACATACGGCCCTCCACACTTTGGCACAACGAACAAGCCTCGGCCGGTTGTGGAAAGCTAACAGGGACTATTTACGGAAGCGTTAAGGATAACAGATGGTGAATGGTAATTAAGTCCGCTCACGCCGCGCGTCTTACTTCATCAGCGAGTGCGCGATAGGACAGCGCCTCGGCGAGATGCACGCGCGATACTTTCTCCACACCGTCGAGATCGGCGAGCGTGCGCGCGACGCGCAGCACGCGATGATAGCCGCGCGCGGAGAGCCGCATGGCGTCGGCGGCATCGCGCAGCAGCGTCAGCCCGCCGGCGTCGGGCCGCGCGACGTCCTCGAGCACCGGGCCTTGCGCCGCGGCATTGGTGCGGATGTGCGGCAGGCCGATCGCGGCATAGCGCTCGGCCTGCATCGCGCGTGCGCGCGCCACGCGCTCCGCCACCTCGCGGCTGCCTTCGGTCGGCGGCGGCAGGATGAGATCGGCGGCGGTCACCGCCGGCACCTCGATGTGCAAGTCGATGCGGTCCATGAGCGGGCCCGACAGCTTGCCCTGATAGTCGGCGGCGCAGCGGTCAACGTCGCCGCGCTTGCAGGCGAAGCCCGGCTCCGACGCGCGCCCGCAGCGGCACGGGTTCATGGCGGCGACCAGCATGAAGCGCGCGGGATAGGTGACGCGGTGGTTGGCGCGCGCGATCGCGACCTCGCCGGTCTCGAGCGGCTGGCGCAGCGAGTCGAGCGCCTGCGGCTGGAACTCCGGCGAACTCGTCGAGAAAGAGCACGCCGTGATGCGCGAGCGAGATTTCGCCGGGCCGCGCGCGCAAGCCGCCGCCGACCAGCGCCGGCATGCTGGCGGAATGATGCGGCGCGCGGAACGGCCGGCGATCGGTGAGCGCACCGTCCGCGATCGTCGCCGGCGACCGATGCGATCATCGAGACTTCGAGCAATTCGGCCGGCGTCAGCGGCGGCAGGATCGTCGGCAGCCGCGCCGCCAGCATCGACTTGCCGGCGCCGGGCGGGCCGACCATCAGCAGATTGTGCCCGCCGGCGGCGGCGACCTCGAGCGCGCGCTTGGCGCTCTCCTGGCCCTTGATGTCCTTGAGGTCGACGAGCGCGCCGTCGGCCTCGCGCACCTTCGGCTGCGGGCGGGCGAGCACCTGCGTGCCGCGGAAATGATTGGCGAGCTGGATCAGCGAGCGCGCCGCGATGATCTCCATGTCCGGGCTCGCCCAGGCGGCCTCGGCGCCGCAGGCGGCCGGGACAGATGAGCCCTTCGCCGCGGGCATTGGCGCCGATCGCGGCCGGCAGCACGCCCGCGACCGCGGCGATCGAGCCGTCGAGGCCGAGCTCGCCCAGCACGGTGAAGCCGGATAGCGCGTCGCCCGGAATGGCGCCGATCGCCGCCATCAGCCCGAGCGCGATCGGCAGATCGTAGTGGCTGCCTTCCTTCGGCAGGTCGGCGGGCGCGAGGTTGACGGTGATGCGCCGCGCCGGCAGCGCCAGGCCCGATGCGACCAGCGCCGCGCGCACGCGCTCGCGCGCCTCGGACACGGCCTTGTCGGCGAGGCCGACGACGTTGAAGGCGGGCAGCCCCGGCGCCACCTGCACCTGGACATCGACGGCACGGGCCTCGATGCCCTCGAACGCCACTGTCGCGACCCGCTGGACCATGATGCCCCTGCCTCAGATCCGGTAGCGGATGGCGACGAAGAACGCAAGAACATTTCATGAACATCGGTGGCAGGGCGGAGCGTTGTAGCTGGTCGGAGCCCCTCAATCAATTCTGGTGCGCCCGGACATCGTCCATTTGACATTGGGCTGATTCACGCATTCCCATTGAGTAATGTTAGCCGCATTTTCACGCGACGCCTCGTGGACATGCATGCATTTCCCAGAAGCTCTATTGATGATGTAAAAGACGTTATTTCCAGCGTTTGCCTGTCTCCAATGAACATTGGATTGGTTCAAGCAGTCCCATTGGCTAATACGTGCTCCGTTCGCCTGTGAGGCTCCGTCTACTTGTGCACATTTATTGCTATGCAATGCTTGAAGGAAAAAATACCCGCCACCAACGTTTTTCTTTCGCCATCTAAAATAAGGTCCACTCTCGCAGGTCCATTGACTAATATTACCGCCATTATCTTGTGATGCAGCCTGCACATGAGCGCATTTATTACTATGTTGTGCTATCAAGACATAATAATCCTGAGCTTCAGCGCGACTAGCTACAAAGCTAGCTACAAAGCCAGCTAGAAGAATTACTAAGATGATTTGTTTCATGATCAAATTTCCTCCCATGAGGGGGAACGACAGCAAATACATTTATACGTGCGTTATCTATTATTGTCAACTTTAGATAGTAAGTGCCGGGAAGCGGGTCCGGCCGCAGCATCCGCCGCAGAGGTGGTGACGGGGTTTCATGTCGTGAGCTGGAACGTGATCCTGGCGCCTAAAAGGGCTGCCGGACGGACTGTCCGGACGACCCTCAGCGATGCGATCGTCGCGGCCGTGAAGGAGCCGGAGCCGCAGAAAAAATGCGCACGCCCGGGTCGAGCCAGCGGGCAAGGCATCGGCGGAAGCTGATACCTTCGTTAACCAAGAGCTGCAAAGATGCAAGCAGGTCATCGACACCGCCGGCATCAAGCTTGAGCGCTGATCTCCCGGGGGCAGCGAACATCGTCAGGTAGTGTCTCAGTTTGATACGTAGCGGTTGCTTGGCCGCCAGATGACATCGATGTTACTGGGACGCACTCGGGGTTGTTCTGCGTCGGGGCTGCTGCGATAATGCGTTCTGAATACTATCGACGGTGAACCAAGATTGCAGGTCGGAATTTCGAAACCCGTCATGAAAGCACTCGCAACCACTCTGTTTGCTTGTTGTTGCCTCGCCACCTCATCGGCGCAGGCAATCGATTGCCTAAGTGCGCCGAACCAATCTTCTGAATCCGGCTGGTGGTCTTGGCGCGAGATCGATGGGAGGAAATGCTGGTACAAGCGGGTTGGTGCGGTGCCGCCGAAATCGGAGTTCGTCTGGCCTGAGCACGCGAAGGAAGCGCCGCCAAGGCGAGAAGCGGCGCAGCCCCCGTCATCGCCGCCCACGACCGAGGGGATGAGAACGCCCCTGCCGCGTATCGAGATGGCGCGCGTGAAGCCCGTGGATCTCGACAACCCGATTTTTCGATTGGGCGATGGCCGTGTCGGGTTGATTGAAGGGTTCAGTCTCTCAAGCCTCCGCGGGATCGGCGGCGCTTGGGAAGTGCCTCACCATGCTGGTGTCCGGCTGGACCCGTTCGACGCGCGCTACGGGCGCTGGTAAGGCGCTTCGTCTTCATTGCGCTCACCGACGCGATTGGGTCGTGTCTCGATAGCGGTGCATCTGGTTAGGCGCGCCTGCGGGCAATCGTCGGCGGAAAGCTGACGCCTTCTTTAACCAAGAGCTGCAAGGATGGAAGCAGGTCATCGACGCCACCGGCATCAGCGTGATCGCTGAGAAGCTTACGGCGGCGAGGGAGACTGGCTCCATGTCGATTGCTGCTTCGGTCAGGCGCGCGCGTCTTACGGCATTTGTGTGTGTCGCCTTGCTCTGTGGTTTCACCGCGTGCCGGGCGCAGGATTCAAATCGGATCTGGACCGTTCCGCAAGTCAGCGCGCTGCCGGACAATGCCACGAGCCGCCAGATCCGGCGCGGGCGCGATCTCATCACCGCGACCTACGCCCATATCGGTCCGGAAGTCGCCGATCCCTCGAAGCGGTTCGCCGGCAACAATCTCGCCTGCAGCAACTGCCATCTCGACGCCGGCACCAAGAAGTTCGGCATCGCGCTGTTCGGCGCGTTCGGCGAGTTTCCGGGCTACAGCGCGCGGGCGGGCGCCGAGATCACCATCGAGGATCGCCTCAATTCCTGCATGCTGCGCAGCATGAACGGCCGCGCGCTGCCGGTGCGCTCGCCGCAGATGCAGGCGCTGGTCGCCTACGTCAAGTTCCTGTCGACCGGCGTGCCGCCGGGACGAGTTCTGCCCGGCCTCGGCGTCGGCAAGATGCCCGAGCTCGACCGCGCCGCCGATCCCGCGCGCGGGCAGGCGCTCTACGCCACCACCTGCGCGGCCTGCCACAACACCGACGGCAGCGGCATTCGCCGCAGCCTGCCGTCGACCGACCTCGGCTACATGGTGCCGCCGCTCTGGGGCAGCGACAGCTTCAACGACGGCGCCGGCATGGCGCGGCTGATCACGGCGGCGAATTTCATCCACTTCAACATGCCGCACGGCGCCGACTACCTGAACCCACAGCTTTCGCCGGAGCAGTCTTGGGACATTGCGGCCTACATGATCTCGCAGCCGCGTCCGCGCAAAGTCAGGCCTCGACAAGGATTTTCCGAATCTGTTGGAGAAGCCGGTCGACGCCGCCTATGGACCCTACGCCGACGGCTTTTCCGAGCAGCAGCACAAATACGGTCCGTTCGCGCCGATCCGCGCCGCGATCGCGAAGCTCAAGGCGGAGAAGGCCGCGAGCGGGCGCTGACGAGCACGCTATTTGTGTTCTCGATACGAAGCTATCATTGACTACGTCTCGTACTTATCATACAACGCGATTCGTCTCGCTCATCGAGGGGCGTGTTCTCGAGACGATCCCTGAATGCGGAGTGAGATGTGGCGTCCTGCGACTGCGGCTCGTAACCGCAGCCCCGGGAGGTCCGGGGCACCGCCCGCCAGGCACTACGACCTGGCTGCGAGGAGCTCGCTGCACGGGTTGCGGAGGATAATTCCGCAGACGGAAGCGCGGCCCCCGGCCACAAATCGCCACGGTGGAGCGCCGAGAGGCGCGCGTCCCGCGTCATGGGACGCAGGGCGCTTCGCAAGCGCCCGGGCGTGCAGCGTTATTGCATGCCCAACCGGGTGCCGCTGCACCCGGGCGCCTGTCGGCGCTCCGCCCACCCCTCATGGTGGGGATTCAATTTCACGACCCGGGCGCAAACGCGCCGCGGGAACAAGATCGGCTGTTTGACAAGTGAAGATGTGAATACGGTGCTCGCAGCGAGTGAAGCTCTCGCTCGGCCTCATGCTGAGGAGGCCGCACGCGCTTTGCGTGCGGCCGTCTCGAAGCAGAGGCCGCCACGGTGGGGCCGCCCCCATCCTTCGAGACGCGCGCACGCGGGTGATGAGTGAACCGACCAGCGTGCCCGCGCGCCCTCAGGATGAGGGCGGAGCAAGACGGCGGGCGCAACGCGCCGCGTCAGCGCCGCCGCTTCTGCCTCGATCTTGTCCCAGATCATCGCCGCGACGTCGGGCCCGCCGAGATTCTTGACCGCGCGGATGCCGGTCGGCGAGGTGACGTTGATCTCGGTGAGAAAGCCGTCGATCACGTCGATGCCGACGAAGATGCAGCCCGCGCTCGCGCAGCGCCGGCCCGATGCGCGGCGCAGATCTCGCGCTCGCGCGCGGTGAGGTCGGTTTCCTTCGGCGTGCCGCCGCGCACCATGTTGGAGCGCAGATCGTCCGGCGCCGGCACGCGGTTGACCGCGCCGGCGAACTCGCCGTCGACCAGGATGATGCGCTTGTCGCCGTGCTTCACGGCCGGGCAGGAATTTCTGCACCACCCATTGCTCGCGGAACGTCACGGCGAACAGGTCGTAGAGCGAGCCGAAATTGAGATCCTCGCGCGCCAGCCGGAACACCGCCTCGCCGCCCTTGCCGTAGAGCGGCTTCATCACGATGTCGCCGTGCTCGGCGCGGAACGCCTTGATCTCGGCGAGGTCGCGCGTGATCAGCGTCGGCGGCATCAGGTCGGGAAATTCCATCACGAACATCTTTTCCGGCGCGTTGCGCACCTGCGCCGGGTCGTTGACCACCAGCGTCTTCGGATGGATGCGCTCGAGCAGGTGCGTGGTGGTGATGTAGGCGAGATCGAACGGCGGGTCCTGGCGCAGCAGGATCACGTCGAACTCGGTCAGCTCGGTGCGCCGCGGCTCGCCCGAGCGTGAAATGGTCGCCCACCTGCGTCGCGCACCGCAAGCGGCTGCACCGTCGCGAACACCGCGGCGCCGCGCAGCGCCAGCCGGTCGGGCGTGTAATAGGCGAGCGCGTGGCCGCGCGTCTGCGCCTCCAGCAGCAGCGCGAAGGTCGAATTGCCGCGGATGTTGATCCGCTCGATCGGGTCCATCTGCACGGCGACGTTCAGGCTCATCGATCCCCCTGGAGCAACCGGCTTCGGTAACGCAAACGAGACGTTAACAATTTACCTGCCAATCTGACGCGCGATGACGCCAGGATTCTCGCGGGCCGGGAGATCGCACGTGAAGCTGCCGCAGTTTTCGATCGCGGCCAAGCTCTACGCGATCTTCGCGCTGCTCGCCACCGTGACGGTCGGCGCTCGCCGGCTGTGGCCGTGGTCAATGCCGCGCCGCCACGCGGCGCTGACCGAGCGAGTTCGAGCGCGGCCTTCGCGGGCGCGCCAGAATGTCGAGCGCGTCAATGGCCTGATCTATGCGCGTCGTGATGGAGATCGCGCGGCATCTACATGTCGCGGCCGATGCCGCGGCCGCCAAGCGCGTATGCGCGGCGGCCTGGTCAGGTTCAACGACCGCATCGGCGACGTCGTCACGGAATGGCAGCAGAGCGGTGCGGCCGCGACGACGCCGGACGCAGTTCGGCGAGTTCGCCGAGCGCATCGCAGCAGTTCCAGGAATTCCGCCGCGAGCTCGTGCGGCGTCGGCACCGAGGGCGGGCCCGCCGGCGGCGCGCGAGATGGGGCGACAGCGACGCCAACCGCAGCGTTCGCACGGCGCTCGACAAGGATCTCGAGGCGCTTGCCGACAGCTCTATGCGCAGCGCGCCGAGCAGCATCTACGCCAAGATCGACCAGCGGCATCGACGCCACCGCCTGGCTCGCTGAGCCTGCTCGGCGGCTTGCGCCGTCCTGCTCGCGGCCGTCGGCGCCTTCATCATCTGGCGCGCGGTGGCGCGGCCGCTCGCCGCGATCACCCGCGTCACCGAGGCGGTCGCCGGCGGCGAGGTCGACGGCGACGGTGCCGTATCGCGAGCGCGGCGACGAGGTCGGCGCGCTGGCGCGCTCGATCGCGGTGTTCCAGGACGCCATGCGGCGCAACGAGGAGCTCAACCGCACCGTGCGCCGAGGACGCGCAGGCGCGCGGCGCGCCGGCAGGAGGAGATGGCGGCCGAGATCAGCCGCGTTCGGCGCCGAGGTCGAGGCCACGCTGTCCGAGCTCGGCCGCATCTCCGATCAGATGCTGGCGGCGTCGCGCGACGCTTGACCGGCGCCGCCGACAACGCCGCGACCGGACCGGCGGGCGCGACCGACGGCGTCGGGCGAAGCGTCGGCCAATGTGCGCGACATCGCGTCCGCGGCCGACGAGCTTGCCGCCTCGGTGCACGGAGATCGACCGCCAGGTCGCGCAGTCGAACGCCATCGCCAGCAAGGCGGTGAGCGAGGCCGAGCGGACCAACGCGACGGTCAAGGAGCTCAACGAGGCGGCCGGCCGCATCGGCGACGTGGTCAAGCTCATCACCGACATCGCCGAGCAGACCAACCTGCTGGCGCTCAACGCCACCATCGAGGCGGCGCGCGCCGGCGATGCCGGCCGCGGCTTCGCGGTGGTCGCGAGCGAGGTGAAGGCGCTGGCCGGCCAGACCGCCAAGGCGACCGAGGAGATCGGCGCGCAGATCGCCGGCATGCAGCACGCGACCATGCGCTCGATCGAGGCGATCGGCGCGATCGAGCGCACCATCCGCGAGATCGGCGAGATCAGCGGCGCGATCGCGGCCGCGGTCACCGAGCAGGGCGCCGCCACCCAGGAGATCGCGCGCAGCGTCGAGACCGCGGCGCGGCGCACGACCGAGACCGCCGACGAGGTCGTGCGGGTCGGCGAGGCGACCGCCGACGACCCGCGACAGCGCCGGCGCGGTGAAGACCGGTCGCCGACGATCTCGGCGAGGTCGCCGCCGCGCATCCGCGGCCAGGTCGATGCAGTTCTTCGCAGAAGCTGCGCGCGGCGTGAGCTGACCGTGCGCCGGACGAATGCTGCGTTCACGCTGCTCGCGTCGAACGCCGCCGGGATGTGGCGCGGCATGCGGCCGCGGCGCGACCAGCATGGCGTCGAAGCGGATGTCGCGGATGCGGTCGTCGGGATGCGCGCGAGCCAGGCCTCGGCGGCCGCGATGATGCGGCGCTGCTGTCGCTCGGTCACCGACCGGCCGCGTCGTCGAGCCGTTCGCGCGCCTTCACCTCGACGAAGACCAGCAGCGCCGCGGCGGCGCGCCACGATGTCGATCTCGCCGACCGGGCTGCGCCAGCGCCGCGCCAGGATGCGGAAGCCCTTGGCGATCAGAAGGCGGCCGCGCGGCTCTCCGCCGAGAGGCCGGGCGGAACGCGACCTGACGCTCCGGCGCGCGGGCCGCTGCGCGAGCAGCGGGCCGGCGCGCGGACGCTCATCGGCCATCGTCGCGGTCCTTCGCGAGCGCGAGCGCGCGCTGATAGACCGTCGCGGCGCGGCTGGCCGGTGGCGGCGGCGACCTCGGCGACCGCGTCCTTCACCGAGAGCGCGCGTCGAGCGCCTGCGCGCAGCAGCGCGTCGAGATCGTCGCGCGGCTCGGCTGCTTCGGCTGCGTCGGGCGGCGCGATCACGATCACGATCTCGCCGCGCGTCTCGGCGCCGCGCCGCATAGTCGCGCGCGAGCGTCGCGAGATCGCCGCGCCGCACCTCCTCGTGCAGCTTGGTCAGCTCGCGGCAGATCGCGGCCTCGCGCGCGCCGAGCCCGGCGGCGAGATCGGCGAGCGCGGCGGCGAGGCGCGGCCCGCTCTCGAACAGCACGAGCGTCGCCGGAATGCGCGCGAGCTCGGCGATGCGCGCTGCGCCGCTGCGCCCTCCTTCGCCGGCAGGAAGCCCTCGAAGAAGAACCGGTCGGTCGGCAGCCCCGCGACGCGTCAGCGCCGCCAGCACCGCCGAGGCGCCGGGCACGCGCGGTCACCGCGTGGCCGGCCTCGCGGGCCGCGCGCACCAGCTTGTAGCCGGGATCGGAGATCGAGCGGCGTGCCGGCATCGGAGACCAGCGCGACGGCGGCGCCCGCCGGCGAGCCGCGCCAGGAGCTTCGGCCGCGCCGCCGCGGCGTTGTGGTCGTGATAGGGCGTGAGCGGCGTCGTGATGCCGTAATGGTCGAGCAGCTTGCGGGTGACGCGGGTGTCCTCGCAGGCGATCAGGTCGGCGGCGGCCAGCATCTCCAGCGCGCGCAGCGTGATGTCGCGCAGATTGCCGATCGGGGTCGCGACCAGATAGAGGCCGGGCGCGAGCGGTGGTGCAATGGCCGACTGGCCGTCAAGGACATAGTTCCGCGCCGCACGCTCGCGGCCGGGCGGGACCGTTGGTGCTGTCGTCCTCATGCGATCACTTTAGCGGTGGACATCCGGGAAAACGCGTCAGTCGCGCAAAAATCATTATCCTTTTCATCCGGTTAACCTATAACCGACAATATGCCCGATTGCCGGCGTAGGACTGGCCGGCAGCATGATCGCTCGCCGTCGAGGAGAACCGGTCCCTATGTCGCGTGTCCAGCAGGACCGGAGAACTCGGCCTGCGCGCCCAGCGTCGCCGTCGCTCGCCTTGGCTCGCTGCGCTCGCGTCGGCGATCCTGCTCGGCGGCTGCTCCGGGCAGTTTTTCGGTGGGCGACCTGTTGCCGGCGTCGCCGCCGCCGGCGACCGGCGCAGCCGGCGGAGCAGCATCGGCGCCGGCCAGGTCAAGGTCGCGCTCATCCTGCCGCTGTCGGCGCAGCGGCAATGCCGGCGCGTGGCCGCGCAGTCGATGCGCAACGCCGCCGAAATGGCGCTCGCCGAATTCAACAATCCCGACATCCAGCTCCTGGTGAAGGACGACGGCGGCAGCGCGCCGGGCGCGCAGCAGGCGGCGCAGCAGGCGCTCGACGAAGGCGCCGAGATCATCCTCGGGCCGCTGTTCGCGCAATCGGTCAGCGCCGGTCGGGCAGGTCGCGCGCGCGCGCGGCGTTCCGGTGATCGCGTTCTCGACCGACGCCAATGTCGCCGCGCGCGGCGTCTATCTGCTGAGCTTCCTGCCGGAGTCCGACGTCGATCGCATCGTCGGCTACGCGGTCGAGCCAGGGCAAGCGCTCGTTCGCCGCGCTCATTCCGGACAATGCCTACGGCACCGTGGTCGAGGCCGCGTTCAAGCAGGCGGTGGCGCGCCGCGGCGGCCGCGTCGTCGCGCTCGAGCGCTATCCGCTCGACCGCGCGCAGATGCAGGGGCCGGTGCGCACGCGTCGCGCAGGCGGCGCGCCGGGCCGATGCGATCTTCATTCCGGACGGCGCCGATGCGGTGCCGGCGGTCGGTGCAGGCGCTGGCCGCGAGCGGCGTCGACACCAAGCGCGTCCAGCTGCTCGGCACCGGCCTGTGGGAGGATCCGCGGATCTTCGCCGATCCCGCAGCTCGAGGGCGCGCTGGTATGCGGCGCCCGATCCGACCGGCTTCCGCAATTTCTCCGGCCGCTACCGCAGCCGCTACGGCCAGGATCCGGTGCGCACCGCGACGCTCGCCTATGACGCGGTCGCGCTGGTCGCCGCGCTGGTGAAGACGCAGGGCACGCAGCGCGTTCGCCGAGGAGGTGCTGACCAACTCGTCGGGCTTCGCCGGCATCGACGGCGCTGTTCCGCTTCCGCCCCGACGGCACCAACCAGCGCGGGCTGGCGGTGATGCGCGTGACGCCGACCGGCGGCGCAGGTCATCAGCCCGGCGCCGAAGGCGTTCGGCGGCGGCGGCGACGTGACATCACGCCGCGAGATCGGCCACCACCGCATCGAGCACGGAAAGCCCGCGAGCGTGACGCGCAGCGGCCGTCGGTCGTCGTCTCGACCGTGCCTTCCTCGCGCAGGATCGCGATGCGCTTGCGGATCGAGCGGGCGGCCGGCGAGCGCGCGCATAGCGTTCGGGATCGATGCCCTCGGCGAGACGCAAGCCCATCAGCAGAAATTCGTCGGCCTGTCTCGCTCGCGCGTCAGCGTCTCGTCGGTGACGAGGCCGTGGCCGTTCGCCTCGACGCGCATCAGCCAGACTCCGGCCGCTTCTCGGTCGCGGTGGCGTGGCGCTCGCCGTCGATGTCGAGCCGGCCGTGCGCGCCGGGCCCGATGCCGGCATATTCGTGCGCGCGCCAATAGACGAGATTGTGCCGGCACTCGGCGCCCGGCCGCGCGTGATTGGAAATCTCGTAGGCCGGCAGGCCCGCGCGGCGCAGATCTCCTGCGTCGTGTCGTAGAGCGCGCGCGCGGTGTCGTCGTCGGGAATCGACGAGCTTGCCGGCCGCATGCAGCGCGGAGAACGGCGTGTCCTGCTCGATGGTGAGCTGATAGAGCGAGAGATGCTCGGCCGCTTCGGCGATCGCGCGCTTGAGCTCGGCGCGCCAGGCCGCGGGCGTCTGGCCCGGCCGCGCATAGATCAGGTCGAACGAATAGCGCTCGAAAGTCGCGCGCGCGATCGCGACCGCGTCGAGCGCCTCCTGCGCGGTGTGCAGCCGGCCGAGCTCCTTGAGCGCGGCATCGTCGAGCGCCTGCACGCCGAGCGAGACGCGGTTGACGCCGGCGGCGCGATAGCCGCGAAAGCGCGTCGCCTCGACGCTGGTCGGATTGGCTTCGAGCGTGACCTCGACGTCGGGCGCGATCGTCCAGTGCTGGCGATCGCGTCGAGGATCGCGCCGACGGTCGCGGGCTGCATCAGCGACGGCGTGCCGCCGCCGAAGAAGATGGTCGAGACGGTGCGGCCCGGGACGCGCGCGGCGGTCGCGGCGATCTCGGCGCGTGAAGGCGCGCACGAAGCGCGCCTCGTCGATGCGCGGCGTGGCGCACGTGGCTGTTGAAGTCGCAATACGGGCACTTCGACAGGCAGAACGGCCAGTGCACGTAGACGCCGAAGGCGTTGGTCGCCATATCGGTCGTCTTGGCCGAATCAGAGTCAGCGTTCATGGTCGTCAGAATGCGCGCTTTTCCGATGACTGGCCATCGATTACTGCCGGTTTGGCAAGCAGGCCTGCGCGAGCTTCAGGAACGCGCGCGCGCGGTGCGACAGGCCTTTGCCGCGCGGCGGCAGGCCGTGCTTCTCCTCGCCCGGCATCTCGCCGAAGGTGCGGTCGTGGCCGTCGGGCAGGAACATCGGGTCGTAGCCGAAGCCCTGCTCGCCGCGCGGCGGCCAGACCAGCGTGCCGTCGACGCGGCCTCGAATTCCTCGACATGGCCGTCCGGCCAGGCGACGCAGAGCGCGGAGACGAAATGCGCCTTGCGCTGCTCCGGCGTGACGGCGCCGCGCTCGCGCAGCATGTCCTCGATCGTCTCCATGGCGTGGCGGAAATCCTTGTCTCGGACCGGCCCAGCGCGCCGAATAGATGCCGGGCGCGCCGTCGAGCGCATCGACCGCGAGCCCGGAATCGTCGGCGAAGGCCGGCAAGCCCGGATGCCTGCGGCGGCGGCGCTCGCCTTGATGCGGGCATTGTCGCGGAAGCGTGGTGCCGGTCTCTTCCGGCTCGGCGAGGCCGAGCTCGCCCGCCGACACCGCCGTCGATGCCGTAGGGCGCGAGCAGCTCGCGCATCTCGACGAGCTTGCCCGGGTTGTGCGTCGCGATGACGAGGCGGCCGGTGATCGGCCGATGCGCGGCGCGCACGTTCACATCACCGCGAGCTTCTGCAGGTCGACGAGCTTGGTCATGCCCTTCTTGGCGAGCGCGAGCAGCGTCGAGGAACTGCTCCTCGGTGAACGGCGATCTTCTCGGCGGTGCCCTGCACCTCGACGATGTTGCCGGCGCCGGTCATGACGAAATTGGCGTCGGTGTCGGCCTCGGAATCCTCGGCGTAGTCGAGATCGAGCACCGGCGTGCCGTTGCAGATGCCGCAGGAGACCGCGGCGACGTGGTCGCGCAGCGGCTCGGCCTTCAGCATCTCGCGCGTCTTCATCCAGGTCGATGCAATCGGACAGCGCGACCCAGGCGCCGGTGATCGCGGCGGTGCGGGTGCCGCCGTCGGCCTGGATCACGTCGCAATCGACCGTGATCTGCCGCTCGCCGAGCGCCGGGAAGATCGACCACGGCGCGCAGGCTGCGCCCGATCAGCCGCTGGATCTCGATGGTGCGGCCGCTCTGCTTGCCGGCGGAGGCCTCGCGCCGCGTGCGCTCGATGGTGGCGCGCGGCAGCATGCCGTATTCGGCGGTGACCCAGCCGCGCGCCTGGCCCTTGAGCCAGGGCGGCAGCCGGTCCTCCAGCGTCGCCGTCACCAGCACGTGGGTGTCGCCGAACTTCACGAAGCAGGAGCCTTCGGCGTATTTCACCACGCCGCGCTCGAGCGAGACGGCGCGCAACTCGTCGGGCTGTCGGCGGCTCGGCCGCATGCTGTTCTCCTACGCAAGACTTGGAACGTGAGACGGACCAAGCCTTTTAGGTGCGTGGGCGCGAGCCGACAAGGGGGAGTTAGGTCACTCCGGCTCGATGCCGGCGTCCTTGATCATCTTGGTCCACTTGACGAGCTGGACCTTGACGAACTCGCCGAGTTCCCCCTGCGTGCTGCAGAACGTTTCGAATCCCAGCGCGGCGATCCGCGCCTTGATCTCCGGGTTGTCGATGATCTTGCGCGTCTCGGTGTTGAGCTTGGCCACGATGGCCGGCGGCGTATTCGCCGGCACGAACATGGCCATCCACGAATCCATGTCGAAGCCTTTGACGCCGGCCTCGTCCAGGGTTGGGAGGTCGGGAACAAGCGTGCTGCGCGCCAGCCGCGTCACCGCCAGCGCACGCAGTTTGCCGGCCTGGACGCTGGGAAGGCCGGCGTTCAGGTCGGTGAACATCATCGACACCCGGCCGCCGATCACGTCTTGGACCGCCGGCGGCGAGCTTCGATAGGGCACATGGACGAGGTTGATGCCGGCCCAGGACTTGAACGTCTCGCCGGCGACGACACCCGAGGTGTTGCCGCTGGCGAAGGTCAGCTTGCCCGGATTGGCCTTGGCATAAGCGATCAGTTCTGGAATGGATTTTGCCGGTATGTCCGGATTGACCACGAGGATCAAAGTGAAGCTGCCGATTCGCGTGACCGGCATGAAATCCTTCACCGGGTCGTAGGGCACGCTCTTGTTGAGGCTGGGCGCCGCCGAATGCGGACTGTTGGTGCTCATGAACACGGTGTAGCCATCCGGGGCCGCGCGCGCGACGTAGGTCGCCGCGATCGCGCCGTTCGCGCCCGGCTTGTCCTCGACCACGATCGTCCCGCCGAGCGCGGTCCCGAGGTGCTGGGCAATGATGCGGCTGATGACGTCGGTGGTGCTGCCGGCCCCGAATGGAACGATGAAGGTAATCGGCTTGGTCGGATAGTTGTCGGTCTGGGCTGCCGCGCCGACGAGTGTCACACTGCTGGCAGCGAGAATGCAAAGAAATCCCTGGATGAGCGTACGAAGCAGGTAGCGCATGCGCCTTTCCTCCTTGGTCCCGGCGTCGCCGGGACTGTGCCGTTGCCAAGATCTCTTGCTCTTGTTGGACTCGCTCGGATCGAGCTTGACCCGCGCAGAATCGGCGTCAACATAGCACAATCTTACCATTCCTTCGACCGATGATCGCAATGATCCCTGCCTGTCCCGCTCCGCGCGAGCCGAGCCGGCCGCAAGCTCCGCTGCCGCCGAAGGCATGCGACACCCATGCGCATGTGTTCGGGCCGGCGGCGCGGTTTCCGTACGCGGCGGATCGCAGCTACACGCCGCCGGACGCGCCGCTCGCAAAATATCTGGGCATGCTGGATACGCTCGGCTTCGCGCGCGGCGTCCTGGTGCAAGGCAGCGCCCACGGCTCCGACAATTCCGCCATGCTAGACGCGCTCGCGACTCATCCGGAGCGGTTGCGCGGGGTCGCGGTCGCCGACCAGGACGTGCCGCCGGCGGAGCTTCGGCGCTGGCACGCGGTCGGCGTGCGCGGGCTGCGGTTCAATCATTTTTTTCAAGGCGGCCAGCTGCATTATCGCGGCGGCGTGCCGCTTGCCGCCGCGCGCGTGCTCGCGCCCGTCATGAAAGACCTCGGCTGGCATCTGCAGCTTTGGATCGATGTCAAAGATTTGCCGGAGACCGTTCCGGTCCTGAAGGCGCTCGATCTGCCGGTCGTGATCGACCATATGGGGCGCACCGATGCGCGCGCGGGTACCGCGACTGCCGGCTTCCAGAGCCTGCTGCGTCTCGTCGGTGCCGGCGGCTGCTGGGTGAAGCTGTCGGGCGCGCACCGCCTCAGCCGCAATGCGCCGGACTATCCGGACGCGCAGCCGTTTCACCAGGCCTTGGTGTCCGAGAATCCCGACCGGCTGGTTTGGGGAGGCGATTGGCCGCACCCGCGCATGGACGGCCACATGCCGGATGTCGGCCGTCTCGTCGATTTGTTCCAGGCGTGGACGCCGGACGCAGGCGTCCGGCACCGCATCCTCGTGACCAATCCTGCGCGGCTCTACGGGTTCGCCGACTAATCACCGACTAAGACTAAGACGTGCTCAAAATCCGTATCAGCTCGAGTTTGGTCAGCGTCACCTGCGGGCCGATGCGCGCCGCGTTGGCGAGGTGCCAGGCGGTGTAGAGCTCCGGGAATACGTCATCGGCGGACATGCCGTCGACCGGTACGACGACCTTGAAGCCGCGTAGCGCGGCAGCTCCCGCCGTGTGCAGCACCGAGGTCTGCGCCTGCGTGCCCATCGCCACGACGGTCTTGATGCCGCGCTCCTTGAGCGTCTTCTCGAGGTCGCTGCCGATGAATTTGTCCGGCCCCAGCGGCGGCAGCACCGGTTCGCCCGCCGCCGGCGTGAGCTCCTTGAGGATGTCGGTCGCGACCGAGCCGGGCACGGCGACGCTGTAGACGATGAAGGCGCCCTTGGCGCGCGCCTCGCTCACCAGCTTGAGGACCTTGGGTACGGACGCGGCGCAACGCGGGCGCCGCGCGCTGCTGCAGGTCTGGTTGGTGAAATCCATCACCAGCACAGCCGTCTCTTTCGCAATGAGGGTGGCGGGCTTGAGCTCGGGTGGCGCAGGAAGCTTGGCGGTGGCCCATTCCTCGATCAGGGTCTGCGCCTGCGCATGTGGGCCGGCGACGAGGCCGGCCGCCGTGACAGCGGCCAGCAGAAACACCGGGAACTTCGTCATGTCTGATCCTCCCACGGCTGAATTTGTTGTGGAGCTGCACGCTAGCAGCGATGGTAGAGGCGGCAAAGGCCGTGCAGGCTTGCGCTTGAGCGGTTGAATGGACAATTCTGTCGTGTCTGAACGGAGGGGGCATTGTCCCAGGACGTCCCGATCGGTGCCGCGCAGGTAAGTCTCGCTCAGCTCAGCGAGCGCTCGCGCGATATTTTCCGCCAGATCGTCGAGAGCTACCTCGCCACCGGCGAGCCGGTGGGCTCGCGCAACATTTCACGCCTGATAACGACGCCGCTCTCGCCCGCCTCCGTGCGCAACGTGATGTCGGACCTGGAGCAGCTCGGCCTCGTCTACGCCCCGCACACGTCGGCCGGCCGGCTGCCGACCGAGACGGGCTGCGGTTCTTCGTCGATGCGTTGATGGAGATCGGCGACCTCGGCGAAGCCGACCGGCGCGAGATGGAGGCCAAGGTCGCGGCCGCCGGCAAATCGATGGACGCGGTGCTCAACGAAGCCTCCGGCATGCTGTCCGGGCTCACGCGCGCGGCCGGCGTCGTGCTGGCGGCGAAATTCAACGTACGCCTCAAGCACATCGAATTCGTGCGGCTCGAGCCCGAGCGCGCGCTGGTGATCCTGGTGGCGGAAGACGGGCAGGTCGAGAACCGCATCATCGGCGTGCCGATGGGGCTGCCGGCCTCGTCGCTCACGGAGGCCGCGAACTTCCTCAATGCGCATGTGCGCGGCCGCACGCTGGCGGAGGCCAAGACCGAGCTCGAGAAGGCGCTCTTGGCGGGACAGGCGGAGCTCGATCAGCTCACGCAGAAGATCGTCGCCGCCGGGCTCGCGAGCTGGTCGGGCGGGGAGAGCGACGAGCGCAAGCTGATCGTGCGCGGCGCCGCGCACCTGCTCGACGATCTCAAGGCGCTCGAGGACCTCGAGCGCGTGCGGCTCCTGTTCGACGATCTCGAGACCAAGCGCGGCGTGGTCGATCTGCTCGGCCGGGCCGAGCGCGCCGACGGCGCCCGCATCTTCATCGGCTCGGAGAACAAGCTGTTCTCGCTCTCCGGCTCCTCCACCATCGTTGCGCCCTATCGCGACGGCGCCGGCAGCATCGTCGGCGTCATCGGCGTGATCGGCCCGACCAGGCTCAACTACGCCCGTGTGATCCCGATGGTCGACTATACCGCCAAGGTCGTGAGCAAGCTGATTGGTGGTTAATGTCGTCGCAACAAGTTGCAGCTTGATTTTTTGCGCCTTAGCCCTGATATCCGGGGCGAATGAATTGCAAGTAGGAACAATGTGATGACGGATACCAACGCCCGCCCATCCGTCGATGCCGGTAGCGAGCCCGAAACCGCCGAAAGCCGCGTGCAGGGCGCCGAGCAGAAGGTCATCGACCCGACCGACTACGTCCAGGTCGCCGCCGAATACAAGGACAAGCTGCTCCGGTTGCTGGCGGAAATGGAGAATCTGCGCCGGCGGACCGAGCGCGAGATCGCGGATGCCCGTGCCTACGCTGTCTCGAACTTCGCGCGCGACGTTATCGCCGTGGCCGACAACATGGACCGCGCGCTGGGGGCGCTCGACGACGACCTGCGAGAGAAGGCCGATGCCGGCACCAAGGCGCTGCTGGACGGCGTCGAGCTCACCGAGCGCGAGCTGTTGAAGGTGCTGGAAAAGCACGGCGTGAAGAAGTTCGAGCCGCTGGGCGAGAAATTCGATCCGAACCTGCACCAGGCGATGTTCGAGCTTCCCGACCCCTCGCGGGTCGCCGGCACGGTCGCCCAGGTGGTGCAACCCGGCTACATGATCGGCGAACGGATGCTGCGGCCCGCGCTGGTGGCGGTCGCCAAGGGCGGACCTAAGGCTGCTCCCGCGGCGGAGCCGCAGGCGAACAGGTCTTCGGCGGAGCCGCAGACGAATAGGTCTTCGACCGAAGGGCTGGCGAACGACAATACATGATCCGCAGCACGGACCGGTTCCTGACCACGCACACCGGCAGCCTGCCGCGGCCCGACGATCTCATCCGGATGATGTACGCCAAGGAGGAGGGCGTGCCCGTTGACCGCGGCGCGCTCGACGCGCGCGTCCGCAGCGCGGTGGCCGAGGTCGTGAAGAAGCAGGCCGCCGCCGGCATCGATATCGTCAACGACGGCGAGATGTCGAAACCGAGCTACGCCACCTACGTCAAGGACCGGCTCGCCGGCTTCGGCGGTGCCGGTAATACCTTCGTGTATCAGGATCTCGCCGACTTCCCCAATCTTGCCAAGCGCGTCTTCGGCGATCCCGGGCGCTCTCGCCGCAAGACGCCGGCTTGCAACGCCCCGATCCAGGTGCGCGACGCCGGCGCGGCCAAGGCCGACGTCGACAATCTCAAGGCCGCGTTCGCTGCCTCGGGGCGGACCGAGGCGTTCATGAGCGCGGCGTCGCCGGGCGTGATCTCGCTGTTCTTTCGCAACGAGCACTATCCGAGCCGGGAGGCCTATCTGTTCGCCATCGCCGAGGCGATGCGGCACGAATACGAGACCGTCGCCCAGGCCGGCATCGTGCTTCAAATCGACTGCCCCGATCTCGCCATGGGCCGGCACATCCAATACGCCGACCTCGACCTCGCGGAATTTCGCAAGCGCGCCGAGACGCACGTCGAGGCGCTCAATCATGCACTCGCCGGCATCGCGCCGGAGCGGCTGCGCCTGCACTTGTGCTGGGGCAACTACGAGGGCCCGCACCATTGCGACGTCGCGCTGGCCGACATCGTCGATATCGTGTTTCGGGCGCGGCCGGCCGCCATCTCCTTTGAAGCCGCCAATCCGCGGCACGGGCACGAATGGGCGCTGTTCGAACGCGTCAAGCTGCCCGATGGCAAGGTGCTGATTCCCGGCGTGATCGAGTCGAAGTCGAACTTCATCGAGCATCCGGAGCTTATTGCGCAGCGCCTGGGACGTTACGCAAAGCTGGTGGGGCGCGAGAACGTCATCGCCGGCAGCGATTGCGGTTACGGCACGTGGGTCGGGCAGGCGGCGGTCGATCCGGACGTGGTCTGGGCGAAGCTCGCCGCGATGGCCGAAGGCGCGCGGATCGCGTCACGGGAATTCTGGCGCTGACGCCGGAAATGCTCCCGGATAGAGCATGATCCCGAAAAGTGGATACCGGTTTTCGGAACAGATCATGCTCCAGCAATAAGCTAGAGCGGGATGACGATTCGAAGAAAAGTCATCACGCTCTAGCGTGGCTCGATGCCGTCGCGGACCGTGCGGAAACGCGGATAGGCATCTTTCCAATTTTCCGCACGTGCGATTCCGACGAGCTGCAGAAAGGCGCCGCCGCCGAAGCGCAGCCATTGCACCACCGTCAGGGCGGTGCCGGTCGTGGCGTCCCGCGCATTGGCAATGATCTGGTGCCCTTGTTGACCGCCCATCCGCAAAGTCTCGGACGTGGAGACACGGATCTCCTTGAGGTTCGGGATGGTCGCGAAGACGTCGCGCGCGAACGCGTCGCGTTCGGCGTTCTGGGCCGGTCCGCCGGGCGCAACGGTGACGAGGACGTGGGGTTCCAGGGTGGCTGCCGGCGGCCCCGGCGCATCCGCTGGGGCATCGCTGAGCATGACCGCGCGTCCCGGGATGACGCCTGCGACCCGAAAGCTGGCAAACTCGCCGACCTTGAACGGCAACAGGCCGAGCTGCTCGTCCACGGGCACGACGCTGCGGACGGCGAGCGTCTGCAAGGCCGCGCGGATCGTGTCGTCGGAATAGGCGGACTTGGCCGTCTCCGGCATCTGCACGGTGACGAGCGCCGTGAGAGCAGGCGAGGCGGCCACGAGGATCCATTTGCGGATCTTCGTCTTGTCGACCTCCTGCCGCCCGATCACCAGGAAGGCCTTGCCGATCGACAGCGGCACCGCCGCGCGCGATTCGAGTGTCAGCCCTTGGCGTTTGAGCGCATCGGCGGTGATGGTCTTGTCGAGGTCCGCATAGGCGTCGGCCGGAAGCGCCACCAACATGATGGCGACGTTGTTTCCGGCGTCCTCGAAGCCGAAAAAGCTTTTGCTCGTCACGAATCCGGCCGGCGGCACGAGCCCGATGCGTGAGCCGGGCGGATAGGCGACCTCGGCCGCGAACACTGGCGATGCGCCGAGCATCAGCGCGAAGACGATCAGGAGCGTACGGATATGGGTCATGTCGGTTGCAATCTTACCGCATCCAGGCCGCAGTGATCAGAAAAAGGCGGCCCGATCACCGATTACTGATCTCCGGTGGCATCACCCGCCTCAGCGTGAGATTGATCCGCCCGCCTTCCGGCAAAAGGGTTGACGTGCCCGGAATGATGCGGTCGACGCCGTGAAAGGCGAGCCGCGCCTCGCCGCCGAGCACGAGGGCGTCGCCAGAGGCGAGGCGCAGCGTCCGGGTCGGATCGCCGCGCCTGGTTCCGCCGATCCGGAACAGGCAGGTATCGCCGAGCGAGAGCGAGACCACGGGGGCATCGAAGGCGCGCTCGTCGCGATCCTGATGCAGCCCCAGCTTCGCGGTCGGCCCGTAATAGTTGATCAGGCAGCTTTCGGGCGGGTGGGGATAGGAAGCGAGCGCCGTCCAGGCATCGGTGACGATTGGCGGCATCGGCGGCCATGGCCTCCCGGTCTCGGGATGCAGGGGCTGGTAGCGATAACCGGCCTCATCGGTGACCCAGCCGAGCGGGCCGCAATTGCTCATGCGCACCGAGAGCGGCTTGCCGCTCTTGGGCATGCGTGGGGTGTAAACGGGGGCGCTTGCGACCACAGCGCGGAGCGCGGTCAAGAGCGCTTCTTGGGCCGGCCGATCGAGAAAGCCCGGCACGAACCGGAAGCCGGACAGCGGGCGCGGGGCGGTCATTGTGATCATCGGCGCTCATGCGGTTGCTGTACCGTGTCAAATAGAGGTTAACCCCGCTGCTCGCGAATCCGTGATCGGATGGCTTGCGGCCCAAAGGGGGTCTCCTATATGAGCCAAGACGCCGCAGGGGGCGGCGTCGATGTGCATTTAAGGGGGTCGGACGAGGGGCCCCGCGGATTTCGCGGTCTCTCCCCTGTCGGGTGCCGAAAGGACCCGGCCGACCTGCCGCAGAAAAGAGGAAATGAGCACCATGGGCAAGGTCATCGGCATCGACCTCGGCACCACCAATTCCTGCGTCGCCGTGATGGAAGGCAAGACGCCGAAAGTCATCGAAAACGCCGAGGGCATGCGGACAACGCCCTCGATTGTCGCCTTCACCGATGATGGTGAACGGCTCGTCGGGCAGCCGGCCAAGCGCCAGGCCGTCACCAATCCCGAGCGGACCATCTTCGCGGTCAAGCGCCTGATCGGACGGCGCTACGACGACCCGATGGTGGAGAAAGACAAGAAGCTCGTCCCCTACAAGATCGTGCGTGCCGGCAACGGCGACGCCTGGGTCGAGGCCGAAGGCAAGAGCTATTCGCCCTCGCAGATTTCCGCCTTCATTCTGCAGAAGATGAAAGAGACGGCGGAAGCCTATCTCGGGCAGAAGGTCGAGCAGGCCGTCATCACCGTCCCCGCCTATTTCAACGACGCCCAGCGCCAGGCCACCAAGGATGCGGGCAAGATCGCCGGCCTCGAGGTCCTGCGCATCATCAACGAGCCGACGGCGGCCGCGCTCGCCTACGGCCTCGACAAGCAGAAGGCCGGCACCATCGCGGTCTACGACCTCGGCGGCGGCACCTTCGACGTTTCGATCCTGGAGATCGGCGACGGCGTGTTCGAGGTGAAGTCGACCAACGGCGACACCTTCCTCGGCGGCGAAGACTTCGACATGCGTCTCGTCAACTATCTCGCCGACGAATTCCAGAAGGAGCAGGGCATCGACCTGCGCCGCGACAAGCTGGCGCTGCAGCGGCTCAAGGAGTCCGCCGAGAAGGCAAAGATCGAGCTCTCCTCGACGACGCAGACCGAGATCAACCTGCCGTTCATCACGGCCGACGCGTCCGGCCCGAAGCATCTGACGATGAAGCTCACCCGCGCCAAGTTCGAGGCGCTGGTGGACGATCTCGTGCAGAAGACCGTCGAGCCCTGCCGCAAGGCGCTCAAGGACGCCGGCCTCTCCGCGGCCGAGATCAACGAGGTGGTCCTGGTCGGCGGCATGACGCGCATGCCGAAGGTGCAGGAGGTGGTGAAGCAGCTGTTCGGCAAGGAGCCGCACAAGGGCGTCAATCCCGACGAGGTGGTCGCGGTCGGCGCGGCGATCCAGGCCGGCGTGCTGCAGGGCGACGTCAAGGACGTCCTGCTGCTCGACGTCACGCCGCTCTCGCTCGGCATCGAGACGCTGGGCGGCGTGTTCACGCGGCTGATCGACCGCAACACCACGATCCCGACCAAGAAGAGCCAGGTGTTCTCGACCGCCGAGGACAATCAGAACGCGGTGACCATCCGCGTGTTCCAGGGCGAGCGCGAGATGGCGTCCGACAACAAGATGCTCGGACAGTTCGATCTTGTCGGATTGCCGCCGGCGCCGCGCGGCGTGCCGCAGATCGAGGTCACGTTCGACATCGACGCCAACGGCATCGTCAACGTCCAGGCCAAGGACAAGGGCACCGGCAAGGAGCAGCAGATCCGCATCCAGGCGTCGGGCGGCCTGTCCGAGGCCGACATCCAGAAGATGGTCAAGGATGCCGAGGCGCACGCCGAGGAGGACAAGAAACGCAAGGCCGAGGTCGAGGCCAAGAACCACGCCGAGGCGCTGGTCCATTCGACCGAGAAGGCGCTCGCCGAGCACGGCTCGAAGGTCGGCGACGACGAGCGCCGCGCGATCGAGAACGCGATGGCGGACCTCAAGGAAGCCTTGAAGGGCGACGATGCGGCCGCGATCACCGCCAAGACCAATGCGCTGGCGCAGGCCTCCATGAAGCTCGGCGAGGCGATGTACAAGCAGTCGCAGGAAGGCGCCGGGGGGCCGGGTGATCCCGGCGGTGCTGCTCCGGGTGGCGACGGCGCCGGCGGCAAGAAGGAGGACGTTGTCGACGCGGAATTCACCGAGGTCGACGACGACAAGAAGAACAAGAAATCGGCCTGACCTGGGCGAGGCCGTTCGCCATGCCCGCTATCGATTCCAGCCAGCACCCCCGGGGACCAATCCGGGGGTGTATCTTTTTAAACCTCCAAGATCTTTTTGAAGCCCATGAATGAACAGGTAAAGTTCGGCGATGACGCAACGGCTGACATGACGGGGTGGGACGCGGGGATGGCCAAGCGCTGCTACTACGAAGTTCTGGAGGTCGAGCGCACCGCCGCCGACGGCGAGCTGAAGGCCGCCTTCCGCAAGCTCGCGATGAAATGGCATCCCGATCGCAATCCCGGCGACAAGAGCAGCGAGACTCGCTTCAAGGAGATCAACGAGGCCTACGAGATCCTCAAGGACCCGGACAAGCGCGCGGCCTACGATCGCTTCGGCCACGCCGCCTTCGAGCAGGGTGGCGCCGGCCCGGCCGGCGGCTTCGGCGACGTGGCCTCGGCCTTCGCGGACATTTTCGACGACCTGTTCGGCATGGGTGGCGGCCGGCGCGGACGCGGCGGCGGTCGCGAGCGCGGCGCCGACCTGCGCTACAACATGGAGATCAGCCTCGAGGAGGCCTTTGCCGGCAAGACCGCGCAGGTGCGCATCCCCACCTCGGTGACCTGCGAGGCTTGCTCCGGCTCGGGCGCCAAGACCGGCACCAAGCCCAAGACATGTCCGACCTGCGGCGGCCAGGGGCGCGTTCGGCACGCGCAGGGTTTCTTCACGCTGGAGCGCACCTGTCCGGGTTGCCAGGGCCGCGGCCAGGTGATCGACAATCCCTGCCCGTCCTGCTCCGGCTCGGGGCGTGTGACGCGCGAGCGCGCGCTTTCGGTCAACATTCCCGCCGGCGTCGAGGACGGCACCCGCATCCGGCTTTCGGGCGAGGGCGAGGCCGGCGTGCGCGGCGGGCCCGCGGGCGACCTCTACATCTTTCTTTCGCTCGCCTCGCACCAGTTCTTCCAGCGCGAGGGCGCCGACCTGCACTGCCGGGTGCCGATCTCGATGGTGGCGGCGGCGCTGGGCGGCGAGTTCGAGGTGCCGACCATCGACGGCAGCAACAGCCGCGTGAAGGTGCCGGAAGGCACTCAATCAGGACGGCGCTTCCGCCTGCAAGGTAAGGGCATGCCGGTGCTGCGTTCGAAGCAGACCGGCGACATGTATGTTCAAGTTCTGGTCGAGACGCCGCAGAAGCTGACCAAGCGGCAACGCGAGCTGCTGAACGAATTCGAGCGGCTGTCGTCCAAGGACACTCACCCCGAATCCGCCGGATTCTTCGGCAAAGTCAAGGAGTTCCTGGGTCGTTCCGGGTCGGCCTGAGGAAATTGCCGCTTGACCCTCGCCGCCGTGAGCTTTACCGATTAACGGTCATAAAACTGTAATCATTGTGCAGCGTTAGCCCCACACATGTCGCTCCCAGCCCTGCAGCGCCTCGAAATGGAATTCGAGAAGCAGAAGCGCCTTTTCGAATTGAAGAGGGGCGTGCTGGAACGAGAGATCGGGCGACACATTCAGTTTTTCGAGCAGAAGAAGGGCGCGTTCGAAAAGAAGATCGAGCAGCAGTTCGAGAATCACCGAAAGAAGTTCGGGCAGCGGCTCGAATCGCAGAAAAAGAAGATCGAGACGCAAATTCGCCGCTTCGAGCAGAAGAACGGCATTCGCCTCGACGACGAAGTGCGTTTCATCCGCACCTGGATCGAGAAGCCGCTGACGACCGGCGCCGTGACGCCGTCGGGCCGGGCGCTCGCGCGCACCATGGCGGGCTATGTCGATCCGGACGTGGCCGGACCGATCATCGAGCTCGGTCCCGGCACCGGGCCGGTCACCGAGGCGCTCGTAGCGCAAGGGATCGATCCATCGCGACTTGTGCTGGTCGAGTTCGATCCGACCTTCTGCCGGCTGCTGCGCACGCGCTATCCCCAGGCCACCGTGGTGCAAGGCGACGCCTACGGCCTCAAGCGGCTGCTCGGCGGACTCCTGCAACAGCCGGCGGCGGCCGTCGTGTCGGGCCTGCCGCTGTTCAACAAGCCGCTGCGGATGCGGCTGCGGCTCCTGTTCGAGGCCTTCGGCCTGATGTCGCCGGGCGCGCCCTTCGTCCAGTTCACCTACAACGCTGTTTCGCCGATCCCGAAGCGGCTCGACCGCGTGCGTGCGGAAGCCTCCGAGCGCATCTGGATGAACATTCCGCCGGCGCGCGTGTGGGTGTATCGAAGAGACTGAGGAACGGGAGAGGACAGACGGCGGAACTGCGCCTATTCTGTCGCCTGTATTCCGTCGTCCGTCCTTCGGAAACCCATGCCGGTCCCGAAAATCCTGGTCATTCCTGGCTCGCTGCGGGGAAAGTCCTACAACGTGCGGCTCGCCGCGCTCGCGACCAAGGAATTGATGCTGGCGGACGCCGACGTCACGCGCATCTCGCTGCTGGATTATCCGCTGCCGATCTACGACGCCGATCTCGCCGAGAGGTCCGGGCCGCCCGACAATGCCGTCAAGCTCAAGCGGATGCTCGGCACGCATCACGGCGTGTTCATCGCCAGCCCCGAATACAACGCCTCGATCACGCCGCTGATCAAGAACACCCTCGATTGGATCTCGGTCGTACGCGAGCGCGGCGAGGCGCAGCTTGCGGTCTATCAGAACCGCGTCTTCGCGATCGGCGGTGCTTCGCCCCGCCGCTCCGGCGCGATGCACTCCTTGCTGGCGCTGCGGCAGGTGCTGGCAGTCGGCTGCGGCGCGCTGGTGATTGCGGAGCAGGTGTCGGTGCCGAACGCCGAGCAGGCCTTCGACGAGATGGACGAGCTCAGGGACGAGCGCGCGGCCGCCCAGCTCAAGAGCGTGGTGCGTAAGCTGGTCGAGACCGCCAAACTGTTGGCTGGAGGAAAGGTGCTGGCATGAGGAGTGTGCGCCGTGAGCCTTGATCCGCGTGAGCGGTTGATCGTGGCACTCGATGTTCCTTCGGTCGCGCGAGGCCGAGGCGCTGGTCGCCCGCCTCGGCGAGTCCGTTTCGTTCTACAAGATCGGCTATCAGCTCGCCTTTGCGGGCGGGGTCGACTTCGCGCGCGTGCTGGCGAGCGCCGGCAAGCAAATCTTTCTCGACCTCAAGCTCCACGACATCGGCAACACTGTTGCCAAAGGGGTCGAAAGCGTCGCGCGGCTCGGGGCGTCGTTCCTCACCGTCCACGCCTATCCGCAGACCATGCATGCCGCCGTCGACGCGCGCGCGGGTTCCAATCTTGCGCCTGCTCGCTGTCACCGTGCTGACCTCCTACGACGACGCCGATCTCGCCGCCGCCGGCTACGATTTCACCGTCTCCGAGCTGGTCGGCGGAACGCGCCGCGCAGGCGCGCGATGTCGGGATCGACGGTCTCGTCTGCTCGGGCGAGGAGGCGGCGATGCTGCGCCCGATCGTCGGCGCCAGCATGGTGCTGGTGACGCCAGGCATCCGGCCGGCCGGCGCCGACGCCGGCGACCAGAAGCGCATCATGACGCCGTCGGCAGCCATCGCCGCCGGCGCCGACTATCTCGTCGTCGGCCGGCCGGTCATCGCCGCGCCCGATCCGAAAGCAGCCGCGGACGCGATCGTCGCCGAGATTGCGACAGCCCAGAATCAAAATTGATCAAAGCTGATGGGGAGAACGCCATGACCAAAGGATATTGGATTCCGCACATCGATGTGACCGATCCGGAGGGCTACAAGGCCTACATGGCAGCGACACCGGATGCTCACCGCAAATACGCGGGCCGCGCGCTGGTGCGCGGCGGAAAGTCGGAAGTGGTCGAGGGCCGCATGCGCTCCCGCAACATCGTGCGCGAGTTTCCGGACTACGCAACTGCGCTCGCGTGCTACCGCTCGCCGGAATATCAGCGCGCGAAACCGCTCCGCCTGCCGCATTCGGTGGGGGACTTCGTGATCGTCGAGGGTTATGACGGCGTGCAGCCGCCGCAACCGGCCACGCCGCCGGCTGCTGCCGCGCTTAGGGGCTATTGGATCGGCCACGTCGATGTCACGGACCCGGAGGGCTACAAGGCTTATGTGGCCGCCAACGCGATGCCGTTCAGCAAATTCAGCGGGCGCTTTCTCGTGCGGGGCGGTACGCGCGAGGTCGTGGAGGGGAAGGTGCGTGGGCGCACCGTGGTGCTCGAATTCCCGAGCTACGCGACGGCGCTCGCCTGCTACCGCTCGGACGGTTATCAGGCGGCGGCGGCGCTGCGCAAAGGCAAGGCCGAACTCGATCTCGTCATCATCGAGGGTTACGACGGTCCGCAGTACTGAACCAGCCTATTTTCGTTTGACGCGTTTCTGCGGCGAGCCGGCGACCACATCGCCGGAAACGCCTATGGCTGCTTTCCATGATCTTCGCGTCCCGCTATACCCGCATCTCCTGAGGAGGTGCATCCATGTCCGACATGCGGCTGATCGTGGCCGGCGCGGGCGGGCGCATGGGGCGCACGCTCATCCATGCCATTGCGGCGATCGACGGAGCTACGCTGGTGGGCGCGGTGGATGCGCCCGGATCGGCGGTGATCGGCCGCGATTCCGGCGAGTTGGCCGGGCTCGGCAAGAACGGTGTTCAGGTGGCCGCCGAGGTCGAGCCGCTGCTCGCCAACGCGGACGGGCTGCTCGACTTCACCATTCCCGCTGCGACCCTCGCTCTGGCCGAGCTCACGGCGAGGAAAGGGCTCGTCCACGTCATCGGCACCACCGGGCTCTCGGGCGAGAACGAGAAGCTGATCGCGGAGGCGGGCAAGCGCGCGGTGATCGTCAAGTCCGGCAACATGAGCATGGGCGTCAACCTGCTGGCTGCGCTGGTCAAGCGCGTGGCCAAGACGCTCGACGAGGACTTCGACGTCGAGGTGCTCGAAATGCACCACAACAAGAAGATCGACGCGCCGTCCGGCACCGCCCTGATGCTGGGACGCGCAGCGGCGGAGGGCCGCGGCGTCGATCTCGACCAGCGCTCGGAACGCGGCCGGAACGGCGAGACCGGCGCGCGCACGCGCGGCGACATCGGCTTTGCGTCGTTGCGCGGCGGCACCGTCGTCGGCGATCACACCGTGATCTTCGCCGGGCCGGCGGAACGTATCGAGCTGTCGCACAAGGCTGAGGACCGCATGATCTTCGCGCGCGGCGCGGTGCGCGCGGCGCTGTGGGCGCGCGGACAGAAGCCCGGCGTTTATTCGATGGCCGACGTGCTGGGCTTGCGCGACGTCTGATCGTTCACCCCGTGGCGGTGCAGGAGCGAGACCCCGGTCATTTCTGCGGGCTGCGGCAGGCCCATCAGCTCCAGCAACGTCGGCGCGATATCCGCGAGCCGTCCTTCCGCCAGCGCGGCATTGCCGCCGCCCAGCAGCACGACCGGCACCGGATTGGTGGTGTGGGAGGTATGCGGGCCGCCAGTCTCGGGATCGCGCATCATTTCGCAATTGCCGTGGTCGGCTGTGAAGAGCAGGGCGCCGCCTGATTTGCGGATCGCCTCGGCGATACGGCCCAGCCCGCTATCGACGGTCTCGACCGCCTTGATCGCGGCCGGCAGGCTGCCGGTGTGCCCGACCATGTCAGGGTTGGCGTAATTCAGTACGATCAGGTCGTACTTGCCGGAGCCGATCGCCGCGACGGCCTCGTCCGTCAATTCCGGCGCCGACATTTCCGGCTGCAGGTCGTAGGTCGCGACCTTCGGCGAAGGCACCATGATGCGATCCTCGCCGGGATACTGCGCTTCCTCACCGCCGTTGAGGAAATAGGTCACGTGGGGATACTTCTCGGTCTCCGCCATGCGCAATTGCGTGCGGCCGGCGTCGGCCACGACCTGGCCCAGCACGTTCGTGAGGGCCTGCGGCGGGAAGATCGTCCGCAGGAATGCGTCCAGGTGCTCGCTGTATTGCGTCATGCCGGCCGCGGCGGCGATCCGAACCGAGCGCTTGCGCGGGAATCCGGAAAAATTGGGATCGAGCAGAGCAGCCAGAATCTCGCGCACGCGGTCGGCGCGGAAGTTGAAGCAGAGCACGCCGTCGCCGTCTCGGATGCCGCGGTAGTCGCCGACGACCGCGGGCACCACGAACTCATCACTGAGGTCATGTGTGTAGGCATCCGCGATCGGCGCGCGGGCATCCGCAAAACGCGGCGCGTCGGCTTCCACGATAGCTTGATAGGCTTTGGACACCCGCTCCCAGCGGTTGTCGCGGTCCATGGCGTAGTAGCGGCCGCTGACCGTCGCGACCGGCACCGACGGCGGCAGTACCGCGAGCAGCCGCGCGATGTCATCGCCCGCGGATCGCGGCGGCGTGTCGCGGCCGTCGGTGAAGGCATGCACGACGGCCGGCACGGCGGCCTGCATCAGAATTTTTGCCAGCGCCGCGGCGTGGTCCTGGTGCGAATGCACGCCGCCCGGCGAGATCAACCCCACGAGGTGGCAGGTGCCGCCGCTCTGGCGCAGCCGCTCGATCAGGTCCCGCAGCGCCGGTGCCTGTTCGATCTCGCCGTCGGCGATCGCGTCGGTGATGCGCGGCAGATCCTGCATCACCAGGCGCCCGGCGCCGATATTGAGATGGCCGACCTCGGAATTGCCCATCTGCCCCGGCGGCAGGCCGACGTCCTTGCCCGACGTATGCAGGAAGGCGTGCGGGCAGGTCTCCCACAAGCGGTCGAAGCACGGCGTCCGCGCCTGGCGGACGGCGTTGTCGGCGCGGTCGTCACGCCAGCCCCATCCGTCCAATACCACCAGCATCACCGGACGGCGCTTCTGCATCTGCTTCCCTGTGTCTCCCGTGGCGCCGATGAGCGAGCGCCCCATTGCGATACCTTATCGTCAACTAGGCGCCTTATCGTCAACAAGCCGTTATCGGGGCTGCAGCGGTTCGACCGTGTTTTTCCTGTCACAGGATTCCAAATTCTGATGCCGGACGATGGTTAATCCCCGGCCACGCAATCATTTCGAATCCCCCATCAGGTAGTCTTGTCATCGTCGTCACCATTCGGTCGGGGGCTGGATTGACCGCTCGGACGCTCATTGCCGGATTGGCGATGGCAGGCGCGCTCGTGCCGGCGCAAGCCGGTGCCGATCGGCCGCCGCAATTCATCGTCATGGCGTTCGACAATTGCACCGAGCTCGAACGCTGGCAGGAGCTCACCGACTTCGCCGCTGAGATGAACCGGGACGGCGACCGCCTTCACTTCACCTTCTTCGTCAGCGGCATCAATTTCATCGCCGATGCCAACCGCAGGGTCTACGAAGGTCCGCACCAACCCAGAGGCGCGTCACGGATAAATTTCGGCGGCACGCCCGAGCAGGTCCGCCGGCGCGTCGACTATGTCAACGAGCTCCATCGCAGCGGCCACGAGATCGCCTCGCACGCGGTCGGCCACTTCAACGGCGCCGGCTGGTCGATCGGCGACTGGGAGAAGGAGTTCCGTTCATTTGGCGACATCGTAAGGAATGTCGGGCCGAACAACGGGCTTGCCGAATCCAAGCTCGTGTTTGCGCCGACGGAGGTGATCGGCTTTCGCGCGCCGTATCTCGCCAAGGGTGCGGGCCTCTATGGCGCGCTCAGGAGCAACGGCTTCCGCTACGACACCAGCGGCGTCGGCCACGCCAATGCCTGGCCGGAACGGATCGACGGCATCTGGCGCTTCAATCTGGCGATGCTGCGGATCGCGGGCTCGGGCAAGGGCACGCTGTCGATGGACTACAACTTCTTCGTCGCGCATTCCGGCGCCATCAACGACCCGCGCCGCTACGAGCTCGCGCGCGAGCAGATGCTGCAGACCTATCTCGCGTATTTCAAAACGAACTACAGCGGCAACCGCGCGCCCCTGCATATCGGGCATCATTTTTCCTACTATCAGGGTGGCGCCTACAACGAGGCACTTAAATCGTTCGCGCGCACGGTCTGCGGCTTGCCGGAGGTGCGCTGCGTGACCTACGCCAAGCTCGCCGATTTCATGGACGAGCAGAACCCGGAAACGCTCGCGGCCTATCGCAAAGGCGATTTCGCCCGCGCGGCAACGCCGGCGTTGAACGTGGCGGAACACGGTGCAGGACGCGCATCGGTCGCCGCGATGAATCCCGGAGTGAAGACCGACCCCTCCGTCGTCGTGCCTTCGACGCGCGATGACGCGAGACGTGACGATGCGGCAGACGAGATCGTCCCGGATTTCGCAATAGCTCTCGACGACGGGTTCAGGCTCCGTCCGAGCTACGGGGTCGTCGACTAAGCCGCTGTCTTCCCCGCTTCCCAACCCAGCATGGCGCGCTTGCGGGTCAGGCCCCAATGGTAGCCGGTGATGTCGCCGCTCTTGCCGAGCACGCGATGGCACGGGACCACGAACGAGATCGGGTTCTTGCCGACCGCGGCGCCGACCGCGCGCGCGGCCTTCGGCGTGCGCACCTTCATGGCGATGTCGGAATAGGTGGTCGCGCGGCCCATGGGGATCCGCAGCAGCGTCTCCCACACGCGCACCTCGAAGTCGGTGCCGATGAGCACGACGCGCAGCGGCCGGTCGGCGCGCCACAGCTTGCTGTCGAAGATGCGGCGCGCGAGCGGCGCCGTGCGTGCGGTATCCTCGACGATGCTTGCGTGCGGCCAGCGGCTGCGCATGTCGGCGAGCGCGGCCTGCTCCTCGCCGGAGTCGGCGAAGGCGAGGCCGGCGAGCCCGCGCTCGGTCGCCATGACCAGCGCGCAGCCGAACGGGGAGGGGTGGAAGCCGTAGGACATCGTCAATCCTGCGCCGCCGGATTTCCATTCGCCCGGCGACATCGCTTCGTGAGTGACGAACAGGTCGTGCAGCCGGCCAGGCCCCGACAGGCCGACCTCGAACGACGCGTCGAGCACGCTCGCGGAGTCCCGCAGCAGGCGTCGCGCATGATCGAGCGTGATTGCCTGCAGGAACGCCTTGGGCGTAATTCCGGCCCAGCGGCGGAACAGGTGATGCAGCTCGGTGGCGCTGACGCCGGCCGCCGCGGCGATGGCGTCGATCTCCGGCTGCGCGCGCCAATGCTCGGAGAGGTACGCGATGGCGCGGCGCACGATGTCGTAGTCGGCGGCCGCATGGGTGAGCGGCGCGAGGTCGGGAACACGATCGGGCGAGAGCATGGCGGTCTCCATCATTTGCTCCCTATCTAGGCGGCTGCGAACGCCCCGCCCACCCGATTTCTGCCGATGAAGTGGTTATTCCAACACGGTCCGCGTCGGGCCTCGCTTGGCCTCGCCGAGCGCCGCCGACAGCGCGAGCGCGAAGCTTTCCTTCTCCTGCGGCCCGAGGAAGCCGGCGATCGGCAGCCGCCGTCCATGCGAGACCAGGAACAGCCGCTCGATGCCGAACTCCGCGTGCACGACGCGGTCGAGCCGCACCCAGACCGGATTGAGCGTCCATTCGCTGACGCGGCCGTGGTGGCTCACCTGGCGGACCTTGAGCTCCGAGGGGGTGACGGTGACCTGCTCGTAGGCCTTGGCGGATCGATAGTTCAGCCGGAACGCCCAATAGACCAGGAGCACGTCGAGGCCGAAAAAGCCGAGCACCGGCCAGGCGCCGGCCAGCAGGAACACCATTCCGGTCGCGAAGCTGACGCCGCCCAGGACCAGCATGAACAGCAGGAATCCGGTCGGGCTGAGCGAACGGTGCGGCGTCAGCACGGCCGAAAAGATGGTGGGTTCGCGGTCGCTGTCGTTGTCGTTGGACATGGCGCTCACTATACCGGAACTATGGCGCGCAAGACATCTCGCCGGGCGACATCAACACCCCGCAAGGCGGCCCGCCGAGCTGCCCGAAAGACACCGCGACGGACGGCGCAAGGGCTGCGCAAGGCGCAAGCGGGAACCGCGGCCGAGGTCAAAGGCCCGCGCAAGCGCGTGATCGCCGACGCAAAAGCCGCCGTGGGCGAGGTAGCGCTCATGACAAGCGCCGAGATCGAGGAGGCGTTCCGCCGTTTGCAGGCTGCGATGCCGGAGCCCAGGGGCGAGCTACAGCACATCGATCCGTTTACGCTGTTGGTCGCCGTGGTGCTATCCGCACAGGCGACCGATGCCGGTGTCAACAAGGCGACGCCCGCGCTGTTCGCGGCCGCCGACACGCCGGAAAAAATGGCCGCGCTCGGGGAGGCGCGGGTGCAGGATTTCATCAAGACCATCGGCCTCTTTCGCACCAAGGCGAAGAACGTCGTTGCCTTGTCGAAGATGCTTTTGGAGGAGCACGGCGGCGAGATCCCGCGCACGCGCGAGGCGCTGGAAAAGCTGCCCGGCGTCGGCCGCAAGACCGCGAACGTAGTGCTCAACATCGCCTTCGGCGAGCCGACCATCGCGGTCGACACCCACATTTTCCGCGTCGGCAACCGGACCGGCATGGCGCCCGGCAAGAATCCGCTCGAGGTGGAGATGAAGCTCGAGCAGGTCGTGCCGGACAAATATAAGCTCCATGCCCACCACTGGCTGATCTTGCACGGGCGCTACGTCTGTCTGGCGCGGCGTCCGCTGTGCGAGCGATGCGTCATCGCCGATCTCTGCAAATGGCCGGGGAAGGCGGTTCAGCAGTGAGACGCTTGAGGCGGGCTGGGCAAGTCGCGTTCGGCTTTCGCCAGCAAACGCTGCTCATACCGCAGGACCAGCGTGGGCACCGCCAGGATGATCAATATCGCCACCAGCCCCAACACCGCCGCGGCCGGTGTAGCCAAGTCCGCGAACGCCGCGCCCAAGGAATAGGTCGCCAGGCTGTAGAGCATGACCCAGGCGATCGCCGCTGTCCCGCTCGCGAGATGGAAAGCCGGCTGTGCCATTGAATTCGTGCCGGCAAGGATCGCCGCCATGTTGCGGAGAAACGGCAGGAAGCGCGCAATGAAGACGAACCTGCCGCCGTAGCGCAAGAACAGCCATTGGCCGATTCTGATCCGTGCTTCCGTCAATCCGACACGGTGTCCATATTTCACCAGCAGCCGAGAGCCGAACCTCCTGCCGATCCAATAGCCGAGAGCGTTGCCCAGAATTGCCGCGAGGGATCCGACGGCGATCAGGAGCCAGATATCGAGGTCGTGGGTTCTGGCGGCGAAGAAGGCGGCCGCCATCAAGGCCGCTTCGGCGGGCAGTGGAGCCCCGACGGTTTCGAGCACGATGAATGCTGCGACCAGCCAGATGCCGTAGGTGGCGATGAACTCGGCCAAACCTAGGATCAGCCCTTCACGTCGAGCAATTCGACCTCGAAGATCAGCGTGGCGTTCGGCGGAATGACGCCGCCGGCGCCGCGTGCACCATAGCCGAGCGCGGGCGGGATGATCAGGGTGCGCTTGCCGCCGACCTTCATGCTGGCAACGCCCTCGTCCCAACCGGCGATGACCCGACGCTGGCCCAGGGGAAACTCGAACGGCTGGCCTCGGTCGACCGAGCTGTCGAACTTCTTGCCCTTGGCGCCATTCTCATAGAGCCAGCCGGTGTAATGCATGACGCAGGTCTGACCGGACTTGGGCGCGGCGCCGGTCCCGATCTTGCTGTCGGTGATCTGCAGGCCAGATGGTGTCGTCATGGTTTTCCCGACTTGAGCCATTGCCGTGGAGGGAGGGACGGCGAAGGTGCCGGCCGTTGTGGTGACGAGGGCGAGTCCTACCAGGACAACTGCACGCGGGAAAGCTCGCATTCTTTATCCTCCTGAATTGATGCCCCGGCTGTTTACCCCAGGCGTGCGCGCGCTCCCATCGCTTTTTTCGACGCCGGGTCGCAAACCCGTTGGCGCCACGGGCTACCGTCGGATAGATTCCCCTCGAGCCACGAGGGATTGATTCCCTATGCATCCGTCTTCCCGGCAACTGCCTTGGGCCAAGATCGCCATCGGCGGAGCCGTCGCGGTCGTTGCGTTCGGCGGCGCAATCTTCGCCATGAACTGGCTTTCCCCGGGCTCGGGAGGGCGGCCGGCGCTGGTCCAGGTGCCGCCGCTGCAAGCCACCGCGCGCACCTCGGTGATCGTGACGCCCACGGCGATCGCGCTGACCGCCATCCGAGATGCGATGGAGCGGGCTGCCCCGCGTGACCTCACGGGCAAGCGCGACAATCCGCTCACGCAATTGCTCTCCAACGCCGAGATCGGCTGGACCGTCGGACGCGGCCCGCTGGCCGTGACCGGCAAGCCGGACGCGCTCGTGGTGTCGACCGCACTCTCCGGATCGTTCCGGGCCACCGGCCAACTCGCGAGCCAGGCCGGCAACCTCACGGGTGCGCTCGGCAATTTGCTCGGCGGCCGCGGGCAGGGCCTGCAGAACCTGACGGAAAAGACGTTCGACCAGCGCGCCGATATCCGCGGCAACGTCACCGTGACGTCGCGCCCAGCGCTGCTGCCGGCCTGGCGGATGGAGCCCAATCTCGTGGCCCAGGTGGCGATCGCGGATGCGTCGCTCGCAATTCTGGGCGTCAAGCTCAGCGTCTCGAACGAGGTCAAGCCGCTGCTCGATCGCACCGTCAACGAGCAGGTCGCTGCGCTGCAGGCGCGGGTGCGCAACGATCCATTTCTCGAAATTGCCGCCAGACGAGAGTGGGCCAAGATGTGCCGCTCGATCTCGCTCGGCGCGGCCGCGCCCGGCATGCCCAACCTGTGGCTGGAGCTTCGGCCGACCCGGGCCTTCGCCGGCCAGCCCCGCACAAACGAGACCGCGCTCACCGTCACGATCGGCGTGCAGGCGGAAACGCGAATCGTTCCCAACGAGACCAAGCCTGATTGTCCGTTCCCGGCGCAATTGGAGCTGGTCCCGCAGATGGAGCAGGGCCGCGTCAACATCGCGGTGCCGATCGATATTCCGTTCACCGAGGTCAACCGCCTACTGGAAGTGCAGCTGAAGGGAAAGACGTTCCCCGAGGACAAGAGCAGCGCGTTCGCCGCCACGGTGCAGAAGGTGAATCTGGCGGCGTCCGGCGACCGCCTGCTGATCTCGCTGCGGGTCAAGGCCAACGAGAACAAGAGCTGGTTCGGTCTCGGCGCCGAGGCGACGATTCATGTCTGGGGGCGGCCGGTGCTCGATCGCGATCGGCAGATGCTGCGATTGAACGACGTCGCGCTCGACGTCGAGTCGGAGGCGGCCTTCGGCCTGCTCGGCACGGCGGCGCGGGCGGCGGTACCGTACTTGGAAAAATCATTGGCCGAGCAGGCGGTCGTCGACCTGGTGCCGCTGGCTGCCAATGCGCGCAAGAGTATCGAGGCGGCGATTGCGGACTTCCGCAAGGGCGGCGACGGCGTCCGGGTCGATGCCGCCGTCACCAGCCTGCGCCTCGTCGGCATCGAATTCGACTCCAAGACGCTGCGTGTGATCGCCGAAGCCGACGGAACGGTGCGGGTCGCGGTCAGCGCGCTGCCATAAGAGCGCCTTTTGCCGCTATTCGCTTATGCATATGCACCATGAACGCCATGCCGAACAGCGGCGTTGCGAGATTCACGATCGGGATCGACACGAAGGCGGCGATGAACATGCCGGCGACGAAGACGGTCCCGTGGTGCATTTTCCGCAACTGCTTGGCCTCGGCTGCCGGACGATAACGCATGGCGGCAAGCTCGAAATACTCACGCCCGAGCAGAAATGCGGTGGCGAGGAAGAAGATCACGGCGCCGAGGCCGGCAAACAGCAGGAACGGCACGGCGACGAGATAGATCACAACTGCGAGCGAGGCCGTCTTCGCGCCTTCGATGCCGGCGCGGGCGACCGGCAGCGGACTGCCGACCGGCTCGCCGGGGTAGTGCGTGCGCTCCACCTCGAGCGCGATATCGTCCACGAAGAAGCTCCCGACCAGCGCGGTCACTGCCGGCATCAGGAACACCGATCCGACGATGATGCCGAGGCCGGCCGCGATGGACAGAATCCAAGCAAGGATCGTTATGGGCGTATGCGCGCTGACGCCCAGCAAGCCTTCTGCCCAATCGGCGCCGGTGGTGGTGAGCCAGACCAGCAGACGGTGGAGCGCGATGCCGATGAGTACGATCAGGACGAGCGCCAGTCCCGCGCATTTCAGCAGGATCGCCCGGAACGACGACGAGAATATCTGTGAAAGTGCCTTGATGGCCGCGTCGAGCATCGGTTCCTCCGGTGCCGCAGACCTAAGCGTCGGCGCCGAGCGGCACAAGGCGATCGTACGATCGCGCGGCAAAAATTTGGCGCGCGCGCTCTGTGTTTTCCTGCTAGACCACGTCGCATCCGAACCACCGACGCCGCCATGAAACGACTGAGCCGCCGTTCGTTCCTCGCTGCTTCCGCCACTTTGGTGGCGGGACCGGCGTTCGGCGCTCCGCGCCAAGCCCCGGCGCCTGCGCCCGACACGCGGCCTGCCAACGCCGAGGTCGTCATCATCGGCGCCGGCGCCGCCGGGATCGCGGCCGCGCGGCGTCTTGCCGCGGCCGGCAAACGCTGTGTCCTGTTTGAAGCGGCCGACACGATCGGCGGACGCTGCGTCACCGACGTGAGAACCTTCGGCGTGCCCTATGATCGCGGCGCCCATTGGATCTACGCCGCCGACGTCAATCCGCTGGCGAAGCTCGCGCTGCAAAGCGGGGTCGAGATCTATCCGGCACCGCCCGGCCAGCGCATGCGCATCGGCCGGCGCTACGCCCGCGAGGGCGAGATGGAGGATTTTCTCGCGAGCCTCGTGCGCGCCAATACCGCCATCGCCGACGCCGCGCGCAAGGGCGACGTCGCCTGCGCCCAGGTGCTGCCCAAGGACCTCGGCGAATGGCGGCCGACCGTCGAGTTCGTGCTGGGCCCCTACGGCTGCGGCAAGGATCTCGCGGAGGTTTCGACCGTCGATTTCGCCCGTGCTGTCGAGCGCGACAACAGCGCGTTCTGCCGCCAGGGGTTCGGCGCGTTGCTGGCGAAACTCGCGGCCGGCCTGCCGGTACAGCTCGCGACGCCGGTGACGGGTATCGAATACTGGAGCCGCACGCGTCTCGAGGTGCAGACGACCAAAGGTGCGTTCCGACCCGCCGCCGTCATCGTGACGGCGTCGACCAATGTCCTCGCCGCGGGCAAGATCAAGTTCGCGCCCGAGTTGCCCAAGCGCCAGCTCGATGCCGTCGCCAAGCTCAAGCTCGGCAGCCACGATCACATAGCGCTGGAGCTGACGGGCAATCCGCTCGGGCTGCGGGCCGACGAGCTCGCCTTCGAGAAGACCGAGAGCAGGCAGACCGCGGCGATCTTCGCCAATGTCTCGGGCTCGACGTTGTGCGTGATCGACGTTGCCGGCAATTTCGGTCGCGAGCTGGCGGGCAAGGGCGAACCGGCGATGATCGACTTTGCGGTCACATGGCTCACCGGGCTTTACGGCACCGACTTCAAGACTATCGTCAAGCGACGTCACGCCACGCGCTGGGACAACGAGCCCTGGATTCTCGGCGCGTCGTCGGTCGCCGCGCCCGGAGCCCAGTCCGCACGCAAGATCATGCAGGAACCGCTCAGCGGCCGCATCTTCTTCGCCGGCGAAGCGGCGCACGAGACGCTCTGGGGCACCGTCGGCGGCGCCTGGGAGTCGGGCGAGCGCGCGGCCGCCGCCGTCGTGAAGCTACTCGGTGGTCCCAGCAAACGTTCATGAGCAAGAGCGCGCGCAAACCCCAGGCGTTGATCGCCTGGTCGAGCGGCAAGGACAGCGCCTGGGCGCTGCACGAGGTCCGGCGTGCCGGCGAGTACGACGTGGTGGGCGCGCTCACCACGATCACGGATACCTTCGGTCGCGTCAGCATCCACGGCGTGCGCGAGGAGCTTTTGAAGGCGCAGCTCGCCGCTGCCGGCCTGCCGTCCACGCTGGTGCCGATTCCCTATCCGTGCCCGAACGAAATTTACGAAGCGCGCATGGCGGCGGCAACCGCCCAAGCCAAGGCCAGCGGCATCACCCACATGATCTTCGGCGATCTGTTTCTGCAGGATGTGCGCGCCTACCGGGAGCAGAAGCTGGCGGGCACCGGGATCACGCCGGTATTTCCGCTGTGGGGACGGCCGACCGCAGCGCTCGCGCGCGAGATGATCGCGGCCGGCGTCGAGGCCTATCTCGTTTGCGTGGATCGCAAGCGGCTCACGCCCGATTTCGCCGGGCGTCGCTTCGACCAGGCGCTCGCGGACTTGCCTGCGGCGGTCGATCCCTGTGGCGAGAACGGCGAGTTTCACTCGTTCGTAGCAGCCGGGCCAATGCTGCAGGGCGCCGTTCCGGTCTCGGTCGGCGAGACGGTCGAGCGCGATGGATTTGCGTACGCGGATTTACGCCCGTAACACGCCGCCGGTACGCTTGCCGACCTCAGCGACGATCTTGGCGGCGATCTCGTCGATCTCCTGGTCGGTCATTGTCTTTTCGCGTGGTTGCAAGGTGACCGCGATCGCGATCGATTTCTTGCCGGGGTCGATGCCCTTGCCTTCGTAGACGTCGAACACGGTGACGTTGCTGATCAACTTCCGATCGACGCTCTGGGTCGCCCGCAGGATGTCGGCCGCCTTCACCGCACGGTCGACCACGAACGCGAAATCGCGCTCCACCGGCTGGAATGCGGAGAGCTCCAGCACCGGCTTCGCCCGGGTCGGCTTCGCCTTGGGTTCCGGGATTTTCTCCAGGATGACCTCGAAGGCGACCAGCGGGCCTTCGGCGTCGAGCGCCTCGAGCGCGCGCGGATGCAGCTCGCCGAAGTGTCCCAGCACGTTCTGCGGGCCGATCTGGATGGTCCCCGAGCGGCCCGGGTGGAACCAGGCCGGGCCGCCCGGCACCACCTGCAGCGCCTGCGCCGGCGCGCCCGCCGCCGTGAGCGCGGCGAGCGCATCGGCCTTCACGTCGAAGGCGTCGACCTCGGCCGCCGTCGCCGACCAGTGCCGGCCGATCCCGGTCGCCTTGGCGAGCGCTCGGCGCACGCCGCTCGCCGCCGTGAGCTGATCCTCGGGGCGGTCGCCCCGGAAAATCTGTCCTACCTCGAACAAGGCCACGTCCGGTGAGCCGCGGTCGGCGTTCTTCTGTGCCGCGGCAACCAGGCCTGGAATCAGGCTCGGCCGCATATCGGAGAGATCAGCCGCGATCGGATTGGCGAGCGCCAGCTCCGGCTTGCCGCCGCCGAACAGCTCGGCCTGCGGCTTCGATATGAACGACCAGGTGACGGCCTCGTCCATGCCGCGGGCGGCGAGCGCGCGCTTGCCCTTGCGCGTGCGCAGCTGGATCGGCGTCAGCACCGGCTTGCGCGGCGCCTGGCCGCGGTCGAACGGTGTCGAAGGCACGCGGTCGACGCCGAGGATACGCACGACCTCCTCGACGATGTCGGCCTTGCCCTCCACGTCCGCGCGCCACGATGGCGCCGCGACTTTCACATTCCCTCCCTGCCCGGCGACGAAGAAGCCGAGGTGGCCGAGCACGCGCCTGACCTCGGGGAGATCGGCCTTGAGGCCGGCAAGCCGCGGCAACTCGTCGAGCGGAAAGTCGATGATGCGCTCGGGCGCCTCCGCCTTGCCCGCGATCGTGACCGCGGAGGGCTCGCCGCCGCAGAGCTCCGTCACCATTTTGGTTGCGAGCTCGAGCCCCGGCGCCATGAAGGACGGATCGACGCCGCGCTCGAAACGGTAGCGCGCGTCCGAATTGATGCCGAGCTTGCGGCCGGTCTGGGCGATGTTGAGCGGATCCCACAACGCCGACTCGATCAGCACGTCGGTGGTGGTCTCCGAGCAGCCGGAGGCTTCGCCGCCCATGATGCCGGCGAGCGATTCCACGCCCTTCTCGTCGGCGATCACGCAGATCGTCTCGTCGAGGGTGTAGAGCTTGCCGTCGAGCGCCACCAGGGATTCGCCGAAACGGGCCCGGCGGACCGTCAGGTTGCCGTGCACCTTGGCGGCGTCGAACACGTGCAGCGGCCGGCCGCGGTCGTAGGTGATGAAGTTGGTGATGTCGACCAGCGCGTTGATGGGTCGCAACCCGATGGCGGTCAATCGCCGTTGCAGCCATTCCGGCGACGGGCCGTTCTTGACGCCGCGCACCAGCCGTAGCGCAAAGGCCGGGCAGAGCGAGGCCGTCGTGCCGAAATCGAGGGTCACCTTGACCGGGCAGGGGAAGCGGCCTTCGATCGCCTTGACGGCGATGTTCTTCAGCGTGCCCATGTCGGCGGCGGCGAGATCGCGTGCGATGCCGCTGACGCCGGTGCAGTCGGCACGGTTGGGCGTGAGATTGATCTCGATCACGGGGTCGTCGAGCTTCGCCCAGGCCGCGTAGTTCGCCCCGACCGGGGCGTCGGCGGGCAGGTCGATGATGCCCTCGTGATCGTCGGAGAGCTGGAGCTCGAACTCGGAGACCAGCATGCCGCGGCTCTCGACGCCGCGGATTTTGCCCACGCCCAGCGTCAGGTCCTTGCCCGGGATGTAGGCGCCGGGCGGCACGAACACGCCTTTCATGCCGGCGCGCGCATTCGGCGCTCCGCACACGACCTGCACCGGGTCGCCCGCGCCGGTATCGACCATGCACACCCGGAGCCGGTCGGCGTTGGGGTGCTGCTCGGCCGAGATCACGCGCGCGATGGTGAAGGGCGCGAGCACCTTGCCGCGGTCGGCGACGTTCTCGACCTCGAGCCCGATCATGGTGAGCTTGTCGACGATCCGGTCGAGCGGCTCGTCGGTGTCGAGGTGCTCCTTGAGCCAGGCGAGGGTGAATTTCATGGATGGCTACCGTGGTGTCGGAACATTCGGAACATAGAGATAGAGGATCGGAAGGCTGAAAAAGATCAGCACGGTGAGAAAGATGGTGGCACGGTTGCAGGCGCTGTACAGCTCCCGGCGCAGGATCAGCTCGTCGCGCACGGCGTTGCTCACCAGAGCAGGATCATGCGCAACCGAGTGCTCGTTGAAGATCGCCATGCAGCGCAGGCACGCGACCGCGACCAGCAAGTACAGCATGATCTCGACGACGATCACGCCGTCTTCGACATAGTCGTCCGCGACCAGATGGCCGGCGACGCCGAGTGCGGCGATCATCATCGAGGTGTGGGTGAGCAACCCGCTCGCCTTGGTGTCGATCAGCTGGAACGTGCGGCTGATGACATTGGGGAACGCGCTCTGCGGGTCATCGACCTTCAGCACCTCGATATAGTTCTCGATCCGCGGCCGCGGCCACCCGCGGGTAACGGCGCCATAAAGCAATCGATCCAAGACCTGGATCATCGCCTGAGACTCTCGACAGAGCCGATCACGTGCTCAGCCCCCCGGCCAAGGTCGGAAAATCGAGCGGGCGGAAGCCATAGTGCGCGAGCCAGCGCTGGTCGGCCTCGAAGAACGGCCGCAAGTCGGGCATGCCGTATTTGAGCATGGCGATGCGGTCGATCCCCATGCCCCAGGCGAAGCCTTGGTACTCGTCGGGATCGAGCCCGCAGTTCTTCAGCACGTTGGGATGCACCATGCCGCAGCCGAGGATCTCCATCCAATCCTCGCCCTCGCCGAACCTGACCTCGCCCTTGTCGCGCTTGCACTGGATGTCGACCTCGAGCGACGGCTCGGTGAACGGGAAGAACGACGGGCGGAAGCGCATCTTGACCTGATCGACCTCGAAGAACGCCTTGCAGAATTCCTGCAGGATCCATTTCAGGTGGCCGAGATGCGAGCCCTTGTCGATGACGAGGCCCTCGACCTGATGGAACATCGGGGTGTGGGTCTGGTCGGAGTCGCTGCGATAGGTGCGGCCGGGAATGATGACGCGGATCGGCGGCTTCTGCGCCAGCATGGTCCTGATCTGCACCGGTGAGGTGTGCGTGCGCAGCAGCAGCCGCGACCCGTCCGGCTTCGGGTTGAAATAGAACGTGTCGTGCATCTCCCGCGCCGGATGGCCCTCGGGAAAGTTGAGCTTGGTGAAGTTCAGGTCGTCGGTCTCGATGTCGGGCCCTTCCGCCACCGCGAAGCCCATGTCGGCGAAGATCGCGGTCAGCTCGTCGGTCACCTGGCTGATCGGATGGATGCGGCCGATCTCGGCCGGCGGCTCCCGCACCGGCAGCGTGACGTCCACGGTCTCGGTGTTGAGCCGCTGATCGAGCGCCAGATCCTTGAGCGCGTCCTTGCGCGCCGCGATCGCGGCGGTGACGCGGTCCTTGAGGCCGTTGATCAGCGGGCCCTGCTCCTTGCGCTGGTCCGGCGTCATCGTGCCGAGTGTCTTCAGCAGCGCCGACACCGAGCCGCTCTTGCCGAGCGCGGCGACGCGCACGGCTTCGAGCGCGGCCTCGTCATTGGCGGCTGCGATGGCGGGGAGAAGCTCGGTTTCGAGAGTGCTGATGTCGGTCATGCTCGGATCTCGGGTCTTTGCTCAGCTGCGCCAACGTAGCGTCTTGGGTTCGAGCGGATTGACGAACGGCCGCCGTTCGGCTTGTGCCGCGATCCATTCGTCCTTGACGCGCATCCACCAGCGCGCCTGGGTATCGGCGTCGTTGATCAGCATCAGTCGGGGCTTGTGCACGAGGCCCTCGCGCTGCTTGATCACGACCTGTCGATCCTGATCGAGAAAGACGTGCATGACCAGCTTGACCAGAGGCTTAAGCAGCGCCACCCAGGCGGGCGTCGCCCAGAATATCTGGTGCACCTCGGTCGCCTCGTCCGTGATCGGCGTGATGGCGGTGAGGCCGACAACGGCGTGGCGGTCGCCGTGCACCTCCTCGATGCGCAGCCCCGGCAGCTTGTAGGAAATCTCGGTCTCGACGTTCCGTCCGAGCAGCTTGTAGATGATGTTCTGCGGCGGCAAGGGATGGCGGACCATCCGGAAGCCCAGCTCACTCGGCTCGAACTGCTTTTCCTTCGGCCGGAGCTTGGTGGCCTGGTGCTTGAACCACCACGACGTATGCACGAAGCCGGCATGGGTCGGATCCATGAGCCCGAAGGCGGCGTGATCGGTCGAGCAGGGAAACGGCTGCATGATGGCGGCGGCGGGCTTGGCGTCGTCGGAAAAGACCGGCATGCGCGGCGGCTCGCTTGGCTCGGTCGCGGCACTGTCCGCACGCGGGACATAGACCCACACCAGGCCCTGGCGCTCGACGCACGGATACGCGCCGCAGCGGATCTTGCCGAGATCGACCTCCTGGCCCTCGCGCAGCGACGGGATCTCGACGCAGGTGCCGCCGGTGTCGAAGCGCCAGCCGTGATAGCAGCAGGCGATGGTCTCGCCGTCGAACCGGCCGTAATGCAGCGGGATGCCGCGATGCGGGCAGATGTCGCGCAGCGCGAACACCCGTCCGTCGCGGGCGCGCCCGATCAGCACGGGATCGCCGAGCAGCGTCTTGTGCGCAATGCGGCCGGGCCGCAGATCGGCGCCGACGAGCGCGACGTACCACATCCCGCGCAGAAGTTCGGCTTTGAGGTCCTGCATCGTCCTGTCTCCGGGCCGCCCCGGCGGTCCGGTCGTTACATCGGCATCAACGGCAAATCGGTATCGCCGGGCTTGCCGCCGGCCTGCGTCAGCAGGCAATGCACCTGGCCACGATGATGGGTCTGGTGATTGAACATGTGCGTGACGAGCAGCCATATCGGCTTGCGGATCTCGGCCTTGGCCCCGTAGGAATACCAAGTGAGATCGCCCTCGAGCGAAGCCACGCCCAATCCATCGGCCCAGTCGATCATCACTGCATCGAATGCCGCGCGCTCGCGCTTGAGGTCGTCCCAGTCGCTGTAGAGCGATACGGACTCCGGAATGCCGCCCTCGGGGCGGGGCGTGCCGGCGAGCCGGCTCATCCAGATGCGATCGCCCCACAGCAGATGGCTGAGCGTGGCGTGAATCGAGCCGAAGAACGCGCCACGGTCGCGCCGCCGCTCGGCATCGTCGAGGGTGTCGGCGACGCCGTAGAGATTGGCGTTTTGCCAGCGGTTGTAGCGCGCCATGTCTTGCACATAGCCGAGGTCGATCATGAGGCTGCGCTCTGACGATGGACGACGAGGGCGGACGTTTGGTCCTCCCTATGTCAGGCCGGGATCGCGGCCTTGGCCTTCTCGACGATCGCAGCAAAGGCCGCCGGCTCGCGGATCGCAAGATCGGACAGCACCTTGCGGTCGACCAGGAGCCCGGCCTTGTCGAGCCCGTTGATGAACCGGCTGTAGTTGAGGCCAAAGGGACGCACCGCGGCGTTGAGGCGCTGGATCCACAACGCCCGGAAGGTGCGCTTGCGGCGCTTGCGGTCGCGGTAGGCGTATTGGTGCGCCTTCTCCACGGCCTGCTTGGCGACGCGAATGGTGTTCTTGCGCCGGCCGTAATAGCCCTTGGCGGCCTTGAAGACTTTCTTGTGCTTGGCGTGCCCGGTGACGCCGCGTTTGACGCGTGCCATGGCTGATCTCCTGAATTGATTGCGTACGGCAGTTGCAGCCGCCTGTGGCGGCCTGAGTGGGAACGGTCGCCGAGGGCGACCGACCGGCGATTAATCGTTGGGCAGGTAGTATTTCTTGATCTTGTCGCCGTCGGTCTTGAACAGCACGGCCGTGCCGCGCAATTGGCGGATCTGTTTCTTGGTCCGCTTGATCATGCCGTGGCGTTTGCCGCGGTGGGCGTAAAGCACCTTCCCGCCGCCGGTCACCTTGAATCGCTTTTTGGCGCCGGACTTGGTCTTGAGCTTGGGCATTTGGCTCTCCTTTTTCGGCAACAGCCACGGGAACGGGCCCGGCTGGCCGGATTCTGCTCGAATTGAGCGTGCTGATTGAGCACTTCACCGCTGCCACGGCAGCCCTTTCGGCCGGGCGGCGGAAGGCCGGCGTTATGGCAGAGGCCGGGGCGAAATACAACCGGGACGCTGATTCTTGGGGGAAATTGGCTCTTTTGGCCCCGCCGGCCTGTCATTAACGTCCTCGGAACCATACCTTGGCCTGCCGGTTGCATGGGCGGGGTCATCGGCGCTCTTGGGGCGTCTCGGGGCGCGCTTTATAGGGTGCGCTTCAGCTGGAGGTAGCCATGTGGGAATCCTGGCGGACCTATCTCAGCTTCGTCCTGGTGGGGGCGATTTTCATCCTGTGCCAGGCGCTGTCCGGTGGCGTTCCCGGCAATCAGGCCGATGGCCTGTCCATCGATCCCGGCGACCGCAGCTACCGCGACACGTTGCGCGATGAAACCGCCGGGCGGGCCGGCATCACCTTGGCCGGCGATGCCATGCTGATGGTGCCCGCACCGCGCGCCGCTCGGCCGGCCGACGAGCGGGCGCAAGACGAGCGACCGCAAGAAGACCGGACGCGAACGGACTAGAGCAACGGCCCTTGCTGGCCACCGTCACCGTGGAGCCAGCACCATCACGACTTGGCGGCCTTCGAAGCGCGGCTCCTGCTCCACCTTGGCGAGCTTGGAGGTGTCGTCCTTGACGCGGTTGAGCAGCTGGTAGCCCAGCTCCTGGTGCGCCATCTCGCGCCCACGGAAGCGCAGCGTCACCTTCACCTTGTCGCCTTCCTCGAAGAAGCGCTGCATCGAGCGCATCTTTACGTCGTAGTCGTGGTCGTCGATCATCGGCCGGAGCTTGATCTCCTTGACCTCGACCACCTTCTGTTTCTTGCGGGCTTCAGCCGCCTTCTTCTGCGCCTGATATTTGTATTTGCCGTAATCGAGAATTTTGCAGACCGGCGGGGAGGAATTGGGGGCGATCTCGACGAGATCAAGCCCGGCCTCCTGGGCCCTCTCCAAAGCGATCTGGATTTCGGTGGGTCCGTGATTGTGGCCGCTCTGGTCGATCAATTGGACTTCGCGGACACGGATCTCCTCGTTGATGCGCGGGCCGTCCTTGGTGGCGGGCTGCGCGGGTCTCATCGGGCGACGAATGGCTAGGCTCTCCTCATGCTGTTGCAACGGGCCTGCGGCCGCAGGCTGGTGAAGGATCAGTACAAACCACGAATAAGTCAACGGCAAATCGGTGCGATTCGCGGTCATTTCAAGATGGCGGTGGAAATGAACAACGGCACGGTTCCGAAAGGCCTAATCGTCACGTGCCAGCAGCGACGTGTAGACGGCGCGGGTCGCCACGGCGACGCTGTGCGGGGAGAACATGTATTCCGCGAATTGCCGCGCCCGCGCCGCCATCGCGCGGTAGGCCGTGTCGTCGAGGGCGAACACATCGCGCAGCGCATGGGCAAATTCCATCACGTCGCCCGATTTCGCCACCCAGCCCGTGCGCACGTCTTCCGGCATTTCCGGCGGCGTCACCACGTGCTCCGGCAGGATGCCGACGTCCGAGGTGACGACCGGCCGGCCCATGGCCTGCGCCTCGGCCACGACACGGCCGAGGACGGGCGGCTCGAGCGCGGGCACCACCACCGTATCCGCGGCCGCGAATGCCGCCGGCATGTCGCGGCAATGGCCGGTCAGGCGAATCAGGCCTTGCACCCCTTTGGCCTCGGCCTCCTTGGCCAGGAAGCGCGCATACTTGCGATAGGTGCGGTGCTCGCCGGCGAGCACGAAGACGAAGCCGCGCACGCCGCTGTCGAGCAGTGCGCGCGCGACATCGGGCAGCATGAGCTGGCCGTTCCATGGTGCCACACGTCCCGGCACCAGCAGGATGCGCGCCTCCGGCGGAACCCGCCAAACCTTGCGCAGCGCCTCGATGCGTTCCGGGTCGATCGCCGCGGGGTCGAACGCGGCAGTGTCGATGCTGCGCGGGATGATCGTGAGCCGCTCGCGCGGAAGATCGTAGCGCGCCATGATCGGCGCGGCGGCGAAGCTCGACGGCGTGATCACCCGATCGCCGCGCGCCAGCGCGCCCGCCCAGTAGGCGCGCAGTCCCGAGGTCGTCGGCACGTCCGGCAGCGTGGTGACGAGCCAGACCGCGATCTGCGCCGCCGCCATGTTGGCGCTCCAGGCGCCGCCGACACTTTGCGCGTGCACGATGTCGATCCGCTCGGAGGCGATCAGCTGCTCCAGCATGCGCGCGCCACGCCGCAGCTTGAGCGGATTGACAGTTGCGTTCACCAGCGGGATCCATTCGCCGCCGAACGCCTTGAGCTCGGAGACGAGCGGCCCGTCGTCCGCGGCGACCAGCGCGCGGGCTCCGGATTGCAGCAGTGCGTAGGCGACGTTCACCGCGGTGCGGGCCACGGGCTCCTCGCGCAGCGCCGGCACGATCTGCAGGATGGTCGCGCCGGCCAGAGTGCGCGGGGAGACGTGCGTGTCGCCGTAACCGTTGCTCACGGACCCCGTTCCCTCGCCTGGCGCCCGGATACTGTCCTGCGGCGCCCGCTTGCATTCGGCGGCGGCATGCGGCGAAACATGGGGACGACTCGCCCACGCCCCGACTTAGCATGCCCCACGAATAACCGAATACCCAAATGAGCGATCTTTGCCTGAAAATTCTACAGGTTGGAATCGATAATGCGGCCCGGCCGATCGCCGTGCGGGCGCGCGAGGGAGCGGCGCCCGGATTGCTGTGGCTTGGCGGCTTCAAGTCCGACATGAAGGGGATCAAGGCCGAGGCGCTCGACCTGTGGGCAAGCGAGCATGGCCGGGCCATGACGCGCTTCGACTATTCCGGTCACGGCGAATCAGGCGGTAGTTTTACGGATGGGACCATAGGCCGCTGGCTCGAGGAGAGCCTGGCCGTGCTCGATGCCTTTTGCCTTGGTCCGCAGGTCGTGATCGGTTCGTCGATGGGGGGCTGGCTGGCGCTGCTCCTCACCCGCGAGCTGGCGCGGCGCGGCCGTCCGGGGCAAGGGGCGCAAGAGGCGGCGCAGGTGGCGGCGCAGGTGGCGGGGCTCGTGCTGATCGCTCCGGCGGTCGACTTCACGCAGGAGCTGATGTGGAAGCGTTTCCCGCCCGAGGTCAGGCGCGAGATCGAGCAGACCGGCGCCTGGGCGCGGCCGTCGCAGTATTCGGATGAACCCTACCTGATCACGCGCGGCCTGATCGAGGAGGGGCGCAACCATCTCCTGCTCGACGGCATGATCGAGACCGGCTGCCCCGTGCGCATTCTGCAGGGCGTGCAAGATCCCGACGTGCCGTGGCAGCACGCGGTCGAGTTGACCTCCAGATTTGCGCAGGACGACGTTGTGCTCACGCTGGTCAAGGACGGCGACCATCGCCTGTCGCGGCCGGAAGACATCGAGCGGCTGATCGCGGCGGTGGCGGAGTTCTGACGATGCTGCTCGGTCGTATTGTGCTCTGTGTCGCTACGGTGACGGGCGCTGCATCTGCCGTCGCTCAGTCCGACAAGGGGGACGCAAAGTCCGCTGCCGCGGCCATCGTCAGCGCGTATCCGGATTTTCTCGAGCGGATCGAAGGCAATGATCTCGTGTGGAAGGACGGCACGCGCATGGCTGTCGACGATGGAAAGGGCGCGAAAGCCTTCGACGCCATGTTCGAGGAGCCTGACATCAAGGACATGTTCCTGATGAGATATCCGCTCGGCGACAAGGGATTGCCGCCCGACTTCAATTTTGATCCCGGACGTGTGCGCTATCTGCCCTTGTTCAGGAAAATGTACGGTGATTGTCAGCAGTCCGGCTTTGTGTCGAAGGCCGTACGAGTCTCTTGGTTGCCGAGCAGGTACAACAAGAGTGTCCAGTTTACCGGCGTGAATGGCGCGGCGGTGGCGCTTCAAAAGGTGTCGAGCGCATTGGATGGGCTACCCGACCGGTTCATGGATGTCGTGCGTCCACTGCAAGGAACGTATAACTGCCGCCCGATTGCCGGAACCAATCGTCCAAGCGCTCACGGGTTCGGGATTGCGATCGACATCGCGGCAAAGCATTCCCACTACTGGTTATGGTCGAAGCCTGACAAGGACGGCCGCCATCCCTACAAGAACGATGTTCCGTGGGAGATCGTTCGTGCTTTCGAGAAGCACGGCTTCATCTGGGGCGGGAAATGGTATCACTACGATACGATGCATTTCGAATATCGGCCCGAGATCATTGCCGCGGCGAGATAGCGCTTGTTGGCGGATGATCTGGTGGGGCCGGTTTGGCTCAGCCATGCATCGCAAGGCTGTCGGCCGGCGCGTGCTTGCGCTCCGACATGCCGTAGTCCCTGATCACGCCGGCGACGCGCAGCCGGTAGTCTGCGAACACCTCCGTGCGCCCTTTGGCCTGGACGGCGCGGTGCGCCTCGACATTCCGCCACGCCTGCACGGCCGCTTCGTCGCGCCAGAACGAGAGCGAGAGCATTTTTCCGGGCTCATGGATGCTTTCGAACCGTTCGACCGAGATGAAGCCGTCGATGCGTTCGAGCTGCGGGCGCAGCGCCGCGGCAAGATCGAGATATTGCTGCTTGTGTCCGGCCTTCGGCCAAACCTCGAAGATGACTGCGATCATGTGAGCACCTCTGTCCTACGTCGCTCATCTCAACAGAAACGGCCGCTCACGTCACCGGCCGCAGGAAGGTGCGCTCCTCGCTGAGGATGAAGCGCTGCTCCTGCGCGGAACGAAAATTGGCGGCGCCGTCGGGATCGGCCTGGAGGCGCGCACGGTAGGCTTCGTAGGACGCGAGGCTGTCGAAGGAGATCAGCCCATAGGCGATGTTGTTGGTGCCTTCATGCGGCATCCAGTAGCCGAGAAGGTTTCCGCCGCACTTCGGGATGATGGCGAGCCAGCGGCGGGCATAGGCCTCGAAGGCATCGAGCTGAAATGGATCGAGCTGGTAGCGGATGAAGACCGTGATGGCCATGGCAGCCTCCGTGATTGCAAGCCATCCTATCGCATCGGGCGCAGAGGATACTTCGAGTATTTCCAAACTATGCCGGCGCGTGCGCGGCGAGATGATCGCCGGCTGCGTGGAGCGCGCGCAGGCCGTCGCGGTAGTTCGGATAGCGCAGCGTCACGCCCAGCACCGTCTTGAGCTTGTCGTTGCGTGCTCGGATGGTGCCTTCGTAGAAGCTCAGCGCGAGCGGCGAGAGCAGCGTCTTGGCTTCGGCATAGGAGATTTCCGGCGGCGGATCGATGCCCAGGAGCAGCGCCGCAAACGCAATCTGCTCGCTGGGTGACGCCGGCTCGTCGTCCACGATGTTGAACAGCCCGTCGGCGCGGCGGGCGAGGGCCGCATCGATCGCCTGCGCGATGTCGTAGACGTGGATGCGGTTCGATACATGGCCGGCCTTGGCGACGCGATGCACCGTACCGCGCAGGAGCCGCACCATGCCGTTCTGCCCCGGACCGTAGATGCCGCCGAGCCGCAGGATCGCGACCGGCAGGTTCCGCCGCGCGCCCAGGGCCTGCCAGGCACGCTCGGCGTCGATGCGAGCGCTGCCGCGGCGGGCACGCGCCGGCGTGGTTTCCGTCGTTTCGTCGATCCATACGCCGCCGCTGTCGCCGTAGACGCCGAGCGTCGACAGGACCACCACGGAGGAAAGTCGCGGCGCCCGCTCGATCTCGCCTGCCAGCACGGCGAGCACGGGATCGCGCCCTTCGGCCGGCGCGGCCGATATCAGGAGTGCATCGGCCTGCGCGATCGCTTCTACGAGCTCGGGCGCCGCCGATTTGCCGTCGAACGGGATCATCTCGACTGGCCGGCCGCCGAATCGCTCGCGGCGGAGCGCCGCCGCGTGCTCCGCGCTGCGCGTCGTGCCGATGACGCGGTCGAAGCGTGCGCCGAATTCGCCGACGTAGTGCCGCGCGCAATAGCCGAGCCCGAGACAGACGAGTGTGGGCATCACGCCGCTTGCGGCGCGAGCGCTGCCGTCCATTCGTTGACGACTTGCGGATCGGTTTCCCCCGGATGCCGCGCGAGCGCCAGCGCGGCGAGTCGCTCGCGATCGAGCCGCCCCAACGCCCACACCGCCGCGCCGCGTACCAGCGGCGATGCATCCGCCAGCAATCGCTCGGCGCTGTGCGCAAGCGTGGCATCGCCGGAATTGCCGATCGCGATCAGCACATTGCGCACGAAACGATCGCGACCGCTGCGCTTCACCGGTGACTTCGCGAACATCTTTCGGAACGCCGCGTCGTCGAGAGCGGCGAGATCGGCGAGGCGAGGGGCAAGCAGCGCATCGCGGGCTACGAGCTTCGCCTCGTGGCCGGCCTGCGCGAACTTGTTCCACGGGCACACCGCGAGGCAGTCGTCGCAGCCATAGATGCGGTTGCCGATCGCGGCCCGCAGCTCCAGCGGAATCGGTCCCTTGTGCTCGATGGTGAGGTAGGAGATGCAGCGCCGCGCGTCGAGCCGATACGGTGCGGGGAACGCCGCCGTCGGGCAGATGTCGAGGCAGGCGCGACACGTCCCGCAATGATCCTGCTCCGCCGCGTCGGAGGGCAGGTCGAGCGTGGTGAAGATCGCGCCCAGGAACAGCCATGACCCGAATTCGCGCGACACCAGGTTGGTGTGCTTGCCTTGCCAGCCCAATCCGGCCGCGGCCGCGAGCGGCTTCTCCATCACGGCCGCGGTATCGACGAAGACCTTCACGTCGCCGCCGCCCCGCGTGATCAGCCAGCGCGCCAGCGCCTTCAGGCGCGGCTTGATGATGTCATGGTAGTCGTCGCTCTGCGCGTAGACCGAGATCGCGCCGCGGTCGCGCCGGCGCAGGATCGCCAGCGGATCGCCGTCGCGGCCGTAGTTGAGGCCGAGCATGATAACGGAGCGAACCTCCGGCCACAGCGCGCGCGGGCTCCCGCGTCGCGGCGCAGTCGTCTCCATCCAGTCCATGTCGCCATGGGCGCCCTCGGCCAGGAAATGCCGGAGCCGCTCCGGCGCCTGCGGGATCGCGTCCGGCCGCGTGACGCCGACGACGTCGAAGCCGTGCTCGCGCGCAGCCCGTGCGAGCGCGGTCTTGAGGGTCACCGGGTCGGTCAAAAGTCGAGGTCGGCGTAGGTCTGCGACGGTGGAATGCCGGCCAGCGTCTCCGTCAGGATCGGACGGAACGATGGACGCGACTTCACCCGCGCGTACCAGGTCTTGGCGGCCTCGTCTTCGTTCCACGGCACGTCGCCCAGATAATCGGCCGCCGACAGATGCGCGGCCGCGGCGAGATCGGCATAGCTCATACGCGACCCGGCCAGCCAGTCGCGTGTTCGCGCCAGCCAGCCGATATAGGCCAGATGATAGCGCATGTTGTGGCGGGCCGCACGGATCGTCTCGGTGTCCGGCGATCCGCCGCCGGCGCTCACCGGCATCTGGCGTTTGTACAGGCGCTCCATGGTGAGCGGGCCCGACACCTCGGCGAAGAACTTGTCGTTGAACCAGCCCAGGAGGCGGCGTACCTCGACCCGCGCGCCCGGACTCGCGCGGCAGCAGCCGTTGCTCGCCCAGCTCCACGCCCCTGGTCTCGTCCAGGTACTCCGCGACGATCCCCGCGCCTGGAACCGCGGGATGGCCTTCCTCCACCAGGACCGGCGTGGTGCAGGCGGGGTTGAGCACGAGGAACTCCTGGCGGCGCTCCCACACGCGCTCCTCGACCGCGCGCACGGTGAGGCCGTACTCGCCGAGCGCCAGGCGCACGAAACGCGAGTGCGGGCAGAACGGATGATGGAACAGCGTCAGCATGCGGCTTTAGCGGATCACGATTGCGGCGAACTGGTGACGTAAGTTCTTCAATGAACAAGCTCGAGTGGCAATCAAGCTCGAGCTCTCGGATGCGGAAGGGCTCGGACACGGAAGGTCTGGACGCGGAAGCTCTTGGACGCGCGACCGCACGGTAGTTTGCGCCGAACGCCTTGAATAGAGGTCGTCGGGAGCAACCTGTGCAATTTTCACCGTCCCCCCGTTGCCCCCGCGACGATGATGCGGGAAAAGCTGATCTCTCCAACCACCCGCGCCCGGGGCTGCGCGGCATCCCTCATTCGTTTGGTCCGCGGGGCCGGTGATGACATTCGATCTATTGAAGGCTTTCGTCCTCGGCGTCGTCGAGGGCCTGACCGAGTTTCTGCCGGTGTCCTCGACCGGGCACCTGCTGCTGATCGAGCGGTTCTTCGGCTTCGACGACGATGCCTTCGGCAAGACCTTCGTGGTGCTGATCCAGCTCGGCGCGATCCTGGCCATCCTGTCGATCTATTTCGGGCGGCTCTGGCGCATCGCCATGGGGATGGTCAGCGATCCGTGCGGCGCGCCGCTTCGTCATCGGCGTGTTGATCGCATTCCTGCCGGCGGCGGTCATCGGCGCGGCCGGGCACAGTTTCATCAAGGGAGTGCTGTTCAACGTCTGGATCGTCTGTTTCATGCTGATCGTCGGCGGCGCGATTCTGCTGTGGGTCGATCGCATGAACCTCGACACGCGCTACCACGACGCCACGAAATTTTCGTTGCCGATGTATTTCATCATCGGCCTGGCACAGTGCCTTGCGATGATTCCCGGCGTCTCGCGCTCGGGAACCACCATTGTCTCGGCCATGCTGCTCGGCGCCGACAAGCGCGCAGCCGCGGATTTCTCGTTCTTTCTCGCGATCCCGACCATGGCGGGCGCCTTCACCTACGATCTCTACAAGAACCATTCGCTGCTGACGGCCGACAACACGCTGCTGGTCGCGGTCGGGTTCGCGACCTCGTTCGTCTGCGCCTGGCTGGTGGTGCGGACGTTGCTCGACTACGTGACGCGCCACGGCTTCGCGCTGTTCGCCTGGTGGCGCGTCATCGTCGGCACGCTCGGATTGATCGCGTTGGCGATGGGTTATTGAGGGAGTGAGGCGAGCACCTCGCCCTTCACCGCGCGGATATCGCGCGTGCCGGTCAAGGTCATGGCTACTTCGAGCTCGGCACGGATGACGTCGAGCGCCTGGCGCACGCCGGCTTCGCCACCTGCCGCCAGGCCGTAGAGTTGGGCGCGGCCGATCAGGCAGCCGCGCGCGCCGCGTCCGAGCGCCTTGAGCACGTCCTGCCCGGAGCGGATGCCGCCGTCGAACAGCACCTCGAGGCGGTCGCCGACCGCAGCAGCGATCGCGGGCAGCGCCGTGATGGTGGAATGCGCGCCGTCGAGCTGGCGGCCACCGTGGTTGGAGACGACGATGCCGTCGACCCCGGCGGACGCGGCGGTCCTGGCGTCCTCGACGTCGAGCACGCCCTTGAGCACGAGCTTGCCCGGCCACAGGCTGCGCACCCATTCGACGTCGCGCCAATTCAGCGAGCGGTCGAAGTTCTGGTTCGACCAGGCGCCGGCCTGCTCGAGTCCGACGCGGCCCTTGAGAAAGGCCTCGATGTTGCCGAAGGTCTTGCGCTTGCCGAGCAGCACTTTCGCGAGCCACGCCGGCTTGGTGGCGATGTCGAAGGCATTGCGCACCGTCAGCCGCGGCGGGACGGTGAGGCCGTTCTTGATGTCGGCATGGCGCTGGCCGCGCATGGGCAGGTCCACCGTCACGAACAGCGCGGTGCATCCGGCGGCGCGCGCCCGCTCGATCACCGACTGGCTGAAGCCGCGGTCGCGGAACATGTAGAGCTGGAACCAGAACGGCTGGTTCACCACGCTGCGCACGTCCTCGATCGAGCAGATCGACATGGTGGAGAGACAATATCTGGTACCGGCGGCCTCGGCCGCGCGCGCCGCCAGCATCTCGCCGTCGCCGTGGACGAGGCCTGCTAGTCCGGTCGGCGCGATGGCGACCGGCATCGACACGTCCTCGCCCAGCATCGAGGATGCGAGCGACACCTTGGAGACGTCGATCAGCACCCGCTGGCGCAGGCGGATGGCGTCGAGATCGTTGCGGTTGGCGTTGAGCGTGAGCTCGTCGTAGGCGCCGCTTTCGACATAGTCGTAGATCACGCGCGGGATCTTGCGGCGCGCGATCCGCCGCAGGTCCTCGATATTGGTGATGATCGGCATCGCAGTAACCGCTCGGCAATCAGATCTGTTGCGGCTAGTGTCCCGATTCCGAAGTTCGCACGCATTTGCAGCACGTTCTCATGCGAACTTCGGAATCAAAGGGACACTAGCAACTCTATGATTCTAGTGCCCCTTTTGAACCCGAAGTTCGCAAACGTCCTTGCCGCGATGTCTGTGCGAACTTCGGGTTCGGGGCACTAGCTAATGATTGCCGACGACCGTCCCCTGGAATTGGCCGGCCTTGCGGAACCGCCAGAGATATGACGGCACGATCGTGGCCACGGAGACCGGATCGATGCCGAGAGGTTCGAGCGTGCGGCCTTCGCGCTTTGCCGCCTCCGACACGACGTTGTCGCTGCGCAGGAGGTCGACCTGATCGAGCGTCAACAACGGCTTGGGCATGAGCTGCAGGACGTACGCCTGCATCCTGGCCAGCGCGAACGGGATCGGCAGCAGCAGGCGCCGGCGCTCGATGGTCGCCAGCACGAACTCCATCAGCTCCTTGAAGCTTTTCACCTCGGGGCCGCCGAGCTCGTAGATTTGTCCGTCCGTGGCACGGCCTTCGATCGCGGCCACGACGGCGGCAGCGACGTCGCCGGCGAAGACCGGCTGGAACCTGGTATGGCCGCCGCCGACCAGCGGCAGCGCCGGCATCAAGCGGGCCATGGCGGCGAACTTGTTGAAGAAGTCGTCCTCGGGCCCGAACAGGATCGAAGGCCGCACGACGACGGCGGACGGCACGGCAGCCAGCACCAGCTTTTCGCCCGTGGCCTTCGAGCGGGCGTAGTGCGAGGCGGAATTTTCATCGGCGCCGATCGACGAGACGTGAACCATGCGCGCGCCGTGGGCCGCTGCCGCGAGCGCGACCGCCTCGGCGCCGAAGGCCTGCACCGCGTCGAACGTCTGCCGGCCGCGCTCGAACAGGATGCCGACCAGGTTGATCGCGACATCGGCATCGCGCGTGGCGGCTTCGACCGAGGCCGGATAGCGCACGTTGGCCTGCACCGCGTGGATCTGGCCGACCCGGCCGAGCGGCTGCAGATAGCCGGCCAGCTCAGGCCGCCGGACCGCGACGCGGATGCGGTAGCCCTGCTTGGCCAGCGCGCGCACGACATGGCGGCCGAGGAAGCCCGATCCGCCGAAGACGGTGACGAGCGTTTCGAGGGGAATGGCGGTCATGCCGTAGCCTCGCAAATTCGATGGGAGGGCGAATACAGGATCGGTCTGAGCCTGTATAGGGGCCGCTTACGTCCATTTGACAAGCCCAATCCTGCTTCGTACCTATCGCCGCAAAGCCCAGGTGGCGGAATTGGTAGACGCACTAGTTTCAGGTACTAGCGCCGCGAGGCGTGGAGGTTCGAGTCCTCTCCTGGGCACCAGAGATTCGGGCACTAAGGAACTGCGTATCGCCTTCGTCTCGCCGCCGGTCCGGGAGCCGTCATGACCATCCGCCTGCACCGTGGCGACCTGCCCGACCTCTCTCGCTACCAAGGCGGCGCGATTGCGATCGATACCGAGACCATGGGGCTCGACCCGCGCCGCGACCGGCTGTGCGTGGTGCAGCTTTCACCGGGCGACGGCTCCGCCGACGTGGTGCAAATCCTGCCGGGCGACAACGGCGCGCCCAACCTGACGAAGCTTCTCGTCGACGGCGGCATTCTCAAAATTTTTCATTTCGCCCGCTTCGATCTCGGCATCCTGCAGCAGGCCCTGGGCGTCATGCCGGCCCCGGTCTATTGCACCAAGATCGCCTCGCGGCTCGCGCGCACCTACACCGACAAGCACGGCCTCAAGGACCTCGTGCGCGAGGTGCTGGGTGTCGATCTGTCGAAGCAGCAGCAGAGCTCCGACTGGGGTGCCGATGCGCTGTCCGATGCGCAGGTCGCCTACGCGGCGTCGGACGTGCTGCATCTGCATGCTCTCAAGGAGAAGCTCGATTCGATGTTGGTGCGCGAAAATCGTATGGAGCTGGCGGCGGCCTGCTTCCGCTTCCTGCCCGACCGGGTGCGGCTCGATCTTGCGGGCTGGGGCGCCGAGGACATCTTTGCCCATTCCTAGGGCGTGGTTATTGTTCCTTTCGGAAAGCGGGCGCGGACTCGGCCGGGTCGGATTAACCAATCGGCCCTATTCTTTGGAATCGAGCGCCTTTTCCAACGTGACCGACTGAAAATCGCCATTGCGACGCGTAGATTGGGTCCAATCACAACCGTGGGGCTATGCCGCGGCCGGGCCATATTTAGGCGCGACTATGAGGTCTCAAAGGGGCTAATATCGGGGTGGGGCCGCCTGATTCTCATTATCGGGCGGGTGACTCGGGGATGAACTCTTTGACGGCAGTGTCCGACCAACGAGGTTCGCGTGCGTTCGCGCCGACCAGCCGCGCGCAAGGCGATCGCGTATTCCGCGCTGCCGTGCGCCATAGCCGGCGCATTCGCATCCTGCGGATAGTGGTCCCGGGCGCCGTGGTGGTCGCCGTGCTCGGCGGACTGGGGGCCGCCGCCCTGCTCAAGCCGCTGCGGGCGCTCACCGGTGTGCCGGTCGACGTTGGATCGCTGGTGGTGTCGGGCACCAAGATCATGATGCAGCAGCCCCGCCTCGCCGGCTTCACCCGCGACAACCGGCGCTACAACATGACCGCGCAGGCCGCCGGCCAGGATCTCACCAAGCCGGACATGGTCGAGCTGCACGGCATCAATGCGACCATGGAGATGAAGGACCGGGTCGTCTTCGAAACGACGGCGAAGACCGGATTCTACAACACCAAGACCGAGCAGCTCACGCTCAACCAGAACATCGTGGTGACGTCGTCGAGCGGCTACCAGGCGTTCCTGAGCGAGGCTGTCGTCGACGTTCGCGCCGGCAAGGTCGCGTCCGACAAGCCGGTGGAGGTCAGGACCGACGCTTGGACCATCAACGCCAATCGGATGGAGATTCTCGACTCCGGCGATCTCATGCGTTTCGAGCGCGGCGTAACGGTGATGCTGCTGCCGGATACGCCCGCGCCGACGACGACCAGCGGAGTGCCGACCAACAGCGGAGTGCGCAAGCGATGAGCATGCGTGCGGTGTACCTGCAGGGGGCAAGACGTTGGCGCGGGCTCGGTGCCGCGACGGTGATCACGATCGCCCTTGCGGTCGGTGGGACGGACGCGGGCGCGCAGAGGAATCAGGCGCAGGGTCCGCAAAACGCACTGCAGGGTTTCTCGCAGAACCGCGATCAGCCCGTGAAGATCCAGGCGGCGTCGCTCGAAGTTCGCGAGAAGGACAAGCAGGCGACCTTCAGCGGCGACGTGCACGTGGTCAACGGCGATACCGAGCTGCGCTGCCGGTCGCTGGTCGTCTTCTACGACGACGGTAGCGGCAGTGCTAAAAACATGAAGGCGGCCGATCCCGGACCGGGCGGCGAAAAGTCGATCAAGCGGATCGAGGCCAAGGGTGGCGTTACCGTCGTGCAAAAGGATCAGAACGCGTCCGGCGACGCCGCCATCTTCAACATGCGCGAGAATATCGTGACGCTCACCGGCAATGTCGTCGTGACGCGCGGCCAGGATGTGCTGCGCGGCCAGCGGCTGGTGGTCGATCTCACCAACGGCGTGTCGAAGATGGATCAGGGCCGGGTCGAGGGCCTGTTCCAATCCGGACCACGAAATCCCGAGAAGAAATGAGCCCACGCTCGAACGGGCTACGTGCGGCGCCAAATGGTCGCAAGCGGAGACCGTTGGCGGTGCGGGCAAACCCTTGAGGAGCAAGGCCGAATCCTCGATCATGTGACTTGACCGGGCAGGCGGTTCGGCCCATTCCATCAGGCCATATTCCGGACGGACAACCCAGCTGAACTCCGGGGCTTCGAGGCAGAGAGGCGTGTTCAACATCCTCGCGCTGTTCCGACACCGTGGACCGCCCCGGCGCAAGCGCAATGCCGCCAATGGCGGCTGGCAGGATATGGACTTGGAGGCACTGGGCGGTCCCATGCCTTCCAGCGCTGCGTCGCAGTCGCGCTCGCCGGCGCGCGCTCCCGCCCGTGGCGAGCAGGCCAAGCAACCCTCCGCTCGTCCGCGTCCGCGGCGCGAGGAGCCGCCGCCCCGGCAGGAGCCTGTCCAAGGGTACCTCGCCGCCCATGGTCTCGAGAAAAGTTACGGCGGGCGCAAGGTCGTCAACGGCGTGAGTCTCTACGTGCGGCGCGGCGAGGCGGTCGGTCTGCTCGGGCCGAACGGCGCCGGCAAGACCACAGCGTTCTACACCATCACCGGTCTGATCAAGCCCGAACGCGGCCAGATCGAGCTCGACGGTTACGACGTGACGCATCTTCCGATGTACCAACGGGCGCGGCTGGGGATCGGCTATCTGCCGCAGGAAGCATCGATCTTTCGCGGGCTCAATGTCGAGGACAATATCCGCTCGGTGCTCGAGGTGGTGGAGCCGGATCGCCGGCGGCGCGACGCCGATCTCAAGGCGCTGCTGGAGGAGTTCGAGATCACGCCGCGCCGCAAGACGCCGTCGATCGCGCTGTCGGGCGGCGAGCGCCGCCGCGTCGAGATTGCCCGCGCGCTTGCCAGCCGGCCGAACTACATGCTGCTCGACGAGCCCTTCGCCGGCATCGACCCCAAGGCGGTGGTGGAAATCCAGCGGCTGGTGCGGCGTCTGACCACCCGCGGCATCGGCGTGCTCATCACCGACCACAATGTCCGCGAAACGCTGGCCCTGACCGACCGGTCCTACATCATCTATTCGGGGCAGGTCCTCATGGAGGGCCGCATGGACGACATCGTGAACGACCCCCAGGTCCGCCAGCTCTATCTCGGCGAAGATTTCCGGATCTAGCGATTTTGGGGAAGTCGGCCCCGCCGGCCGACGGAGACTTTGTCCCCGCTATTCTGGGTTGCCATCCCCTATTAACTGCAGCCGATTAGGACGGGTATACACCGGGGCAAGAACCGGATAAGCAAGAATTGGACCAATTGTTGCAGTGCACTATCGGATTAAGCGGGGGACCGTCGAGCCGATAGCGCGTCAGTCAAGGGCAAGATGGCGCTCACGCAAAGACTCGAGATTCGGCAGAGCCATGCGCTCGTGATGACGCCGCAGCTGATGCAGGCCATCAAGCTGCTGCAGCTCTCCAATCTCGACCTCGCCGCCTATGTGGAGGGGGAGCTCGAGAAAAATCCGTTGCTGGAGCGCATCGAAGGCGAAGGCGAGGGTGACCGCCGCGCCGCCGACGCCGGCCCTTCGCCGGCGGCCGAGGCACCGGTCGATTGGGCCCAGCGCGAGCGGGCCGGCGACAACGAGGGTGCGGCGCGGGAACGGGCTGCGGCCGACCTTGACGATGTTCCTCCCGCCGATACCGATGCGGCGACCTCGCGCTCCAACGGCGAGGCTCCGCCCGGCTATTCCGAATGGGCCAGCACCGGCACGGGCGGCCGCGATGGCGGCGACTACAATCTCGAAGCCTTCGTCTCGGCCGAGACCACGCTTGCCGATCACCTCGCCGAGCAGCTCGCGCTCGCGATCGCCGATCCGGCGCGGCGCATGATCGGGCAATACCTGATCGACATGGTCGACGAGGCCGGCTACCTCACCGGCGATCTCGCGCCGGTCGGGGAGAAGCTCGGCGCGCCGGCGGCCGAGGTCGACGCCGTGCTGGCGATCGTGCAGGGGTTCGATCCGCCCGGCGTGTGCGCGCGCAATCTCACGGAATGTCTCGCCATCCAGCTCAAGGAGCGCGACCGCTTCGATCCCGCGATGGCGGCGCTGGTCGGGCACCTCGATCTGCTGGCCAAGCGCGACCTCGCGGCGCTGCGCCGGCTCTGCGCCGTGAGCGACGAAGACCTGACCGACATGATCGCGGAAATTCGCCAGCTCAACCCGAAGCCCGGCCTGGCCTTCGGGTCGACGCTGGTGCAGCCGATCGTGCCCGACGTGTTCGTGCGGCCGGGGCCGGACGGCAGCTTCCTCGTCGAGCTCAACTCCGACACCCTGCCGAAGGTGCTCGTCAATCAGAGCTATCATGTCGCAGGTCGTGCAGGACCGCGAAGAGCGAGAAGGACAAGACCTATCTCGCCGACTGCCTGCAGACCGCGACCTGGCTCATTCGCGCGCTCGATCAGCGCGCCAAGACCATTCTGAAAGTGGCGACCGAGATCGTGCGCCAGCAGGACGCGCTTTTTCGCGCACGGCGTCCAGCACTTGCGACCGCTCAATCTCAAGACCATCGCCGATGCGATCTCCATGCACGAATCGACGGTCTCGCGCGTCACCGCCAACAAATACATGGCGACCAACCGCGGCATCTTCGAGCTGAAATATTTCTTCACCTCGGCGATCGCGGCGGCGGACGGCGGCGACGCGCACTCGGCCGAAGCGGTCCGCCACCGCATCCGGCAGCTGATCGACGCCGAAAGTCCCGAGCAGGTGCTGTCCGACGACACCATCGTGGAGAAGCTGCGCGAGGCCGGCATCGACATCGCACGCCGAACGGTCGCGAAATATCGCGAGGCGATGCGAATTGCCTCGTCGGTGCAACGCCGGCGGGAGAAACAGTCGTCCCTCGGCGCGGCGTCCTGACGCACGGTTGAAACAGCCCGCGCTGTTGCGGATTCGGAAACTGATTTAGGCTATTGTTGCTGGTCCGGGTCGTCGTCCGTCACTTTACCGGAGGTCGATCATGCCGTTTCGCGTCTCGGGCAGGAACATCGACGTCGGCGAGGCATTGCGCGCACGCATCAATGCGCGCATCGCGGAAGCGACGGCCAAATATTTCGACGGCGGTTTCTCCGGACACGTCACCGTCGGCAAGGAGGGATTTGGTTTCCGCACGGAGTGCGTGATCCATCTCGATTCCGGGATCATGCTCGAAGCCGATGCGCTCGCAGCCGACGCCTATGCCAGCGCCGATCAGGCGGCGATGCGACTGGAAAAGCGGCTGCGCCGCTACAAGCGTCGCCTCAAGGACCATCAGGTGGTGCGGGATGGTCAAGTAACCGATCAGGAGGCCGATCGCGCACCGATCGACGCTCCGAGCTATGTCATTGCTGCGCCTGCGCAGCGCGCGTCGGAAGACGCGCGTGAACACGCTGGTGACAACGAGGAGGAGGTAGTCGAATGGAACCCGGTCATCATTGCCGAATCGACCACGACCTTGAAGCGGCTCTCGGTCAGCGAGGCAGTGATGGAGCTCGACTTGACGGGTGTTCCGGTGGTCGTTTTTCGTCACGCTGGACACGGCCGCATCAATCTGGTTTACCGCCGCGCGGATGGTCATATCGGTTGGGTCGACCCACCAACGATCGAAACGGACGCCCATTGACGGGCCATGGGTGGGTACTTATGGTCCGCCGCCTTTGCGACATCGCCGTCCTGGCGGCGCCCTGAACGTGCCGCGTTTGGCCCGCTGAGCTCCCGGATTTCTGGAACATATCCATGCTGCTCACCGATCTGGTCGCGCCCAACGGCGTCATTCCGGCGCTGAAGGTCAACAGCAAGAAGCAGATCCTTCAGGAGCTCGCCGCCAAGGCCGCCGAGCTGTCCGGCCAGAGCGAGCGCACGGTGCTGGAGATTTTGCAGCAGCGCGAGAAGCTCGGCTCCACCGGAGTCGGCAACGGCATCGCCATTCCGCACGGCAAGCTGCCCAAGCTCAACAAGCTGTTCGGACTGTTCGCGCGACTCGACCGACCCGTCGATTTCGAGGCGCTCGACGGCCAACCCGTCGATCTGGTGTTTCTGCTGCTGGCGCCGGAGACGGCCGGAGCCGATCATCTCAAGGCGCTGGCGCGCGTGGCGCGTCTCTTGCGGGACGCGGACGTCGCCCGCAAGTTGCGTGATTCGCGCGATGCCGAAGCGCTCTACGCAGTTCTGGCAATGCCGTCGGCAAGCGCGGCCTGATCAGTACATGCCGTTCTAGTGTACGCTGACAGTTTCGATCTGATACTGCGCGGCATCCGCTATCGCAGCTTCGCGGCTGTCCGCGAGCAGGATCGGAGTGCCATCGGCGGCATGGAGCACGAAGACCCGGTGTCCGGGCTCGAGCACCGGCGCCTCCGCATAGAGAAACGCGGCGTCCTCCGAGCGGATCGCCTTGATGTAGGCGAGGCGGTTGCCGCCCAAGGTCGCAAACGTTTCCGGTGACATGGTGCCGGCTGCGGTCTGATCGAACATGGCGCGTGCTCCTCGCACTGTAGGTCGTTCGAGGAAGCAGTATTGTTCAAATCTATCGCTTCGGCTGTGCTCCGGATCACACAGTTGAGACCGAAAAGTTCCGTTTGGGCGCTTGTGCAGCAAATACGGGCGATTCCGCTGTGTCCCGAACTACACAGTCGGTCGAAAACGCTCGACGGTATACGTTACGACAGTCGCGCGCCGGAGACGACGGCAGAACGTCCGGACGAGAGTAGGGAGCGTCCATCGTTCGCCGCCAATCTTCCGTTCAACTTAAGAGTTCGTTCAGCATATGAGTTGAACGCTCAATGCACGCTCACGGTCTCGAGCTCGTGGCTCCAGGCATTGGCTACCGCCGCCTCGCGGCTATCGGTGAGCATGATCGGCGTGCCGTCGGCAGCGTGCAGCGAATAGAGCAATGTCCCCGGGGCCAGCTGCGGCGCCTGCGGGAATTGCTTCCGCACGTCTTCCGCGCGGATCATCTTCACATAGGCGATTTTGCCGCCGCCGAGATGCGCAAGCGCTTCCGGCGAGATCATAGGTTCTCGGGAGGTGATTTCGTTATTTGTCATGGCACTCGACTCCTTTCCACATAACGCGTCGAGCCCTGCTCCGGTTCAATCGCTGTCCATGATGCTGATCGTCCTCACGATTCGCTCCGGCTCCGGCCGGGCGAGATCGATCGACAACAGCCCATTCTTCAAGTCGGCGCCAAGCACCTCCATGCCATCCGCCAGCACGAAGGTGCGCTGGAATTGGCGCGCGGCGATGCCGCGGTGGAGGTAGTGGCGTTCCTTGTCGTCCTGCTGCCGCCCGCGAATGACGAGCTGGCTTTCCTCCACCGTCACGTCGAGCTGATCGCGGGTGAAACCCGCAACCGCCAGCGTGATCCGCAGGCGCTCGGGCTGGCCGTTGATGCGCGGAATCCGCTCGATATTGTAGGGCGGATACCCGTCCGCGGCCTTGGCGACGCGGTCGAGCGCACGCTCGATCTCGTCGAAGCCGAGCAGGAACGGGCTGGACAGAGACGGAACACGGGACATGGTCTCAAAGCCCTCGTAAGCGACTTTGACGGGGCCCTTGCGGCACCCCCTCGACCGTCCGGCGCGCGGTTCTCGCCCACCGGCCGGTCGGTTCCAATATGGGCACTGCCGGTTAAGTGTTCAAGAATGCTCGCGAAGGGACGGTTAACCACGCTCGGCTCGCTCCCGAGGCCGGTTGTAGGTAGCCGTCGGACCCGATTGAGCGGCGCGCGCCGGCACAGTATTGATCCCACCTCTTGCAACCGGGACGGGGAGACGAGCCGTGCGGATAGCGGTGATGGGGTCGGGCGGGGTCGGCGGCTATTTCGGTGCCCGGCTGGTCAAGGGGGGTGCCGACGTTCACTTCGTCGCGCGCGGCTCGCATTTTGCCGCCATGCGCGACCTCGGCCTTTCCGTTGAGGGCGGCCCGGAGGAGATCCACCTGCCCAAGGTCAGCGTGACCGACGACCCCACGACCATCGGCCCCGTCGACCTCGTGATGTTCTGCGTCAAGCTGTGGGACACGGAAACCGCCGCGCGCTCGCTCCTGCCGATCGTCAAGCCGGACACCGCCGTCATCTCGTTCCAGAACGGCGTGACCAAGGACGACATGCTGCGCCCGATCTTCGGCGACAAGGCGCTGATGGGCGGCGTCGCCTATGTCGGCACCACCATCGGCCGGCCGGGCGTGATCGCGCAGACCGGTCCGCTGCAGCGGCTGGTGTTCGGCGAATACGACGGTTCCCGCTCGCGTCGCGCCGAGGATTTCCTCGTCGCCTGCAAGCGCGGCGGCATCAATGCCGAGCTCAGCGACGATGTGCGCCGTTCGCTATGGGAGAAGTACGTCGCGCTGGTCGCCATGTCCGGCGCCACCACTTCGATGCGCTCGACCATCGGACCGATCCGCACCAACCCGCTGACGCGGCAATTCCTGCTCGACCTGGCGCGGGAGGTAGTCGCGGTCGGCCGCGCCCATGGCGTCAACCTGCCGGCGGACTTTGCCGAGACCCGCGCCCCGTTCTTCGACGGCTGGCCGCCGGAGATGTCCACGTCGATGCACCACGATCTGCAGAACGGCAAACCGCTGGAGGTGCGCTGGCTCTCCGGCGGCGTGGTCGATCTCGGCGCCAAGGTCGGCGTGCCGACGCCGATGAACCGCGCGGTGCGCGATATCCTGACGCTGCACGCGGAGGGGAAGAGTCAGTAGGGTGGGCAAAGGCGCGCGCTTGCGCGCCGTGCCCACGCGTATCCGCGGCATTTCTCTCCGACATCCCCGCGTGGGCACGGCGCTGCTCCGTTTGCGCAGAGAGGTCGTGGTCTTGGCCCGCGCCTTTGCCCACCCTACCGAACCTACGCTCCCGTCAGCTTGAACAACTTCATCGCGTTGGTGCGCCCGATCTTGGTGCGGTCGGCCTCGCTGATTTCCGCATGGTCAAACCACTCGGCGGCCTCGCCGAAATCCTCGAACGGGTAGTCAACCGAGAACATGACGCGGTCGACGCCGAGCTCCGCCACGGCGTCGAGCATTGCCGGCGTGCTGAAGTGTCCCGACGTGGTGACGTGGAAATTGGCGCGGAAATAATCCGCCACTTGCTTCTTCGCGGCATATTTGTGTGGCGCCTTCATCCAGCTGTTTCTGTTGTCGATGCGCCAGAGGTAGTACGGCAGTCCCTCGCCGAGATGCCCGAGAACGATCTGCAGCCGCGGGCACTCGTCGAACAGGCCGCTGCCGATCAGCCGCAGCGCATGCACGGCCGTCTCGGCATGAAAGGCCCACGTCGGCCCGAGCAGCCAGTCGTGGCCTTCGTAGCCGCGGATGGCGCCAGGCAACGGGTTGCGTGGATGCAGATAGAACGGCACGTCGAGGCTCTCGACCGCGCGCCAGAACGGCCGGTACTGCGGCAGGTCGTAGTAGACCGCCGTATCGGGCGATCCCACCTGCGAGAAGCCGTTGACCAGTGCGCCCTTGAAACCGAGCTGCTTGATGCAGCGTTGCAGCTCGATTGTCGCCTGCTCCGGATCCTGCATCGGCAGCGCCGCCACGCCGACGAAGCGGTCCGGACGCTTGGCGACTTCCTGCGCCAGCACGTCGTTGGCCTCGCGCGCGACCTCGATCGCCCGCTTGGTGTCGTGGATGGCCTGGATCGCCGGCGCGTTGAGCGACGCGATCATGATCTCGATGCCGGCTTCGTCCATCAGGCGCAACCGCTTGTCCTGAAAGTCCAGCAGCCGCGGTCCGAGTTCCGACCAGATATGGGCCCCGAACACCTGCGAATCGCCGAGCGTGGTTTTGGTCGCGAAGTGATCCTCGAGCGTGACTTTTCCCTGCATGTTTCCTCTCGAACGAACGACGTTGTGCGGGCGACTATGCGCGGACTCAGGGTGGCTTGCCAGCATCTACCGGGGCTCTCGCCTGGCGCATGTTCTTTTTCGGCGAACCGGTTCCCACTTCGCCGGAACATGCGCTAGGATTTCAACCATGAGTTCTGCCCCGCCGCTCCTCACCATTCGCGCCATCCGTTCCGTCGGCGTCGAGGTGCCGATGACCTACGCGCTCGGCACCAGCCGCGGCGTGATCACCAAGGCGCCGTTGCTGCTGATCGATCTCGAAACCGAGGAAGGCGTCACTGGCCGGGCCTATCTCTGGTGCTATTTCCCGGCCGCCATGCCGGCGATCGCGAAAATCCTCGACGAGGTCGCGCGCGTGGTGAAGGGCGAGCGCATCGCGCCGGTCGATCTTTGGGCCAAGCTCGCGGAACGCTTCGCGCTTATCGGCGTGCAGGGCATCGTGCGCATGGCGATGTCTGGGTTTGACATGGCCGCCTGGGACGCGCTGGCGCAGGCGGCGGGCTTGCGGCTCGCGGCACTGCTCGGCGCGGAGCCCAAGCGCGTCCCCGCCTACAACTCCTGTGGGCTCGGCCTGATGAAGTCGCCGGACCTGGTGGCCGACGAGGCCGCGAAGCTGCTGCTCGGCGGTTTCCGCGCCGTCAAGCTCCGGCTCGGCTATCCGACCTTGCAGGAGGACCTGGCCGCGCTTCGCGCAGTCAGGAAACGCGTCGGCGACGCCATCGCGGTCATGGTCGACTACAACCAGGCGCTCAGCCTGGTCGCCGCGCTCGAACGCGGCCGCGCGCTCGATCAGGAGGGCATCTATTGGCTGGAGGAGCCGATCCGCCACGACGACTATGCCGGCTATGCCACGCTGGTGCGCGAGCTCGAGACGCCGATCCAGATCGGGGAGAATTTCTCCGAGAGCTCGGCCATGGCGGTGGCTTTGGCGGCAGGGGCGGCGGACTACGTGATGCCCGACCTCGAGCGCATCGGCGGCGTCACCGGCTGGCAGCGCGCGGCGGCGCTGGCCGCGACGCAACGCATTGCGATGTCGTCGCATCTCTTTCCCGAGATCAGCGTGCATCTGCTTTCGGCGACGCCAACCTGCCATTTCCTCGAATACGTCGATTGGGCCGACAAGATCCTGGAGCAGCCGCTCGAGATCGACGACGGCTTTGCCGTGGTGCCGCCGCGGCCCGGCAACGGGCTCACCTGGGACAAGAAAGCGGTTGAGAAGTATCGGGTGTAGGATGGGTGGAGCGCGCGCTCTTGCGCGCGATACCCATCATCTCTCTGCGAGCACAGCCGTTGCGATGGGTATCGCCATGAGGGCGCAGAGCCCTCATGGCTCCACCCATCCTACAACTTCACCCATCCCGCCGGCGGCCTCTTGCCGGGATGAATAGCGCCGCACTTCTTACATTTGCGCGCCGTCTCGTCGGCATAGAAGGCGTCGTAGAGCGGCGGCAGATCCTTCACCAGGTGCGTGACCTTCACCTCGATGCGATGCACCAGCGCGCCACACTCGAAGCAATACCACTCGAAGGCATCGAGCGCGTCGGGTCGCGCCGCTTCGACCACCAGGCCGACCGAGCCCTCCTGCGGCCGCTGCGGAGAATGGGGTACGTGCGGCGGAAGCAGGAACACTTCGCCCTCGCGGATCGGCACGTCGTAGAACTTGCCGTTGTCCACCACCTTGAGCACCATGTCGCCCTTGAGCTGGTAGAAGAACTCCTCCACCGGATCGTCGTGATAGTCCGTGCGCTCGTTCGGTCCGCCCACGACCTGCACGGTCATGTCGCCGTCCTCGAACACCTTCTTGTTGCTGACCGGCGGCTTCAACAGGTGCTGATTTTCCTTGATCCAGTTCTGGAAGTTGAAGGCGTGCAGTCGTCCGGTTGCCATGAGAGGCCTCCTCGTAGTCGATTTACGCAGCCGACGAGCGGACCTGCTGCGCGCTCTTCGTGAGGCCGCAGCCCTCGAAGGCGCGGCGGGTCGCGTCGCGCTCGGCCTCGCTGAGCTCGAGCATCGGCCGGCGTACCTTGCCGCCCGCCTGGCCAAGCAGCTCCTGCCAGTATTTTGAATGGGCGTGGAATTTCTCCGCCGGCCGGGTGCGCTTGATCGCTTCGCGGACGGGATTGAGGCTGTCGCGCACCGCTTTCGCGCGCGCGACCTCGCCGCGCATGGCGAGGTCGGTATATTCGCGCATGCGCCTGTCGGCCTTGGTCTGCAGGAGGTAGGGCGGCGACGAGCAGAGATAAAGCTGCCAGCCGAGCTCGACGATGTTGTCGAACCATTCGTCCTCGGACGCGGTGCTGACCAGGATCTTGTTGCCGGCGAGCCGGGTGAGCCGCGCATACATCTCCCGAGGAACGCTGTATTTGATCGCGACGACGTTCGGGATCTCGGCGACGCGGGCGCACAGCTCCGGGCTCATCAGATAGCCGCTGTCGGGATGGCTCCACAGCGAGATGCCGATCTCCACCTGCTCGCTGATGGTGCGGTAATATTCGTAGAGCGTGTCGTCCTGTGCGTGCAGGAAATGCAGCACCGGCGCATGCACGACGATGTAGTCGGCGCCGATCGCCTGCGCGTGCCTGGCGAGATCGATCACCACGTCCATGTTCTGGTCCGAGCACGACAGGATCGTACGATGGCCGCCCAGCTCCTCGACCGCGATGTCGAAGGTGCGCTTGCGCTCCGCGACCGACATGGAGAAGAACTCGCCCTGCTTGCCCGAGACGAACACTCCGTCGATGCCGAGGTCGTCGGCCCAGTGGCGAAAATTCCTGCGCAGGCCGGCCTCGTCGATGGCGAGATCGGGAGAGAACGGCGTCTGCGCCGCCGCCCAGATGCCCTTGAAGTGCTCGCGGGCGTAGGCCTTCGCGTCGTGTCTGCGGTATTTCATCGCTCGGTTCCTTGGCGCGGTAAGGCGCCGATCTATTTGATCAACGCGGTGACCTTATCCACGACCGGCTTGGGGGTCGCGTATATTTTCGCGATCAACGCGGCCAGATGCTCGCCGTCCTCCGGCTCGAGCTCGAGGCTCGACTTCTTGGCGTCGGCCATGAAGTCCGCGTCCTTCATGGTCGCGTTGAATGCGTCGCGCAACATCTTGAGGCGATCCGCCGGCAGGTCGGGCGGCGCGACGAACGGGCGGCCGATGCCCTGACCGGCATAGAGGAATTCGATTGCGTGCTTCTGCTCGGGCGTGTGCGCGAGATCAAGCACGAAGGGAACGCCCTTGAGCTCGGGATTGGGCTCGGCGCCGCCCTGGAACAAGATTGCGATCTTCTTCGTCGCGATCCAGTCGGGACGCCGGTTCTTGACGCTGTCGAGGCTCTCGCAGATGCCCTCGACCTCGCCGCGCTCCATCGCCAGGAACACCTCGACCGATGACTTGAATCCACCGACCAGCTTGAACTTCAGTCCGAGCAGCTCGTTCAGCACCTTCGGATAGGAGCGGGTACCGGTGCCGGGTCCTGTATCGCCCAGGATCAGCTCCTTCTGAGAGAGGTCCTGGACCGTTTTGACCTGGGCGGTGTGATAGGCGATGCAGACATTGGTCTCTTTCGTCGGCGTTCCGATCCACGACAGCCGCAACGGATCGAAGCGCGCGCCGGCCGCGCCGGAGAGTGGCCCGAGCGCCGCGTCGCGGGCGATGATGCCGAGTACTGTGCCGTCCTTCGGCGCGACGTTGAAGATGTAGCTCGCGGCCGCGTAGCTTCCGGCACCCGGCATGTTCTGCGGAATGACGCTGGGATTGCCCGGCAGATGCCTGCCGATGATGCCGCCCGACGGTGCGGCCCCAGAGGTCGTAGCCGCCGCCCGGCCCGAAGCCGATGATCATGTGCACGGACTTGCCGGCGAGAAGGTCGGGCTGCGCAATTGCCGGCGATGCGCTCGCCAGTATCAGCGAGACCAGCGCTGCGAGTGTCGGTAGCCCTGTTCCTGATCGCATGCGTTCCTCGGGCGGTTCGGCGGCTGTGGCCTGCGTTGACATTCTATGAACCATCGCGCGCGAAGCCTAGCGCGTTGCGTTGTGATTTTGCCACGCGCGGCCGGATCTTGATCCGCGTATCTTGATTTCGTCGCAAACCTCTGTCATACGCCCGCGCCTAGCGAACTGCCGCAGAGCCACCATATCAGCGGCATGATGAGGAAACCGATGCGCCTTATGGGCACACATATCGCCGCGCTCAGCGCCGCCAGCGCCCGACCGGATTGCCGGTCGAGCGGATGGTGCGGCATGCGTGCGATTGTTGGCGGTTTCCAATCGCAGCAGAAGCAACCCGGATCGATTTCGAGAAAATCGAACTAACCGGCGGCGGGCCAAAACCCTCCGCCGACAGGCAGGAGGGACCAGATGGCCCGAAACAGCTCACTAAACCAAGGTTTTCGTCACGGTCTTGCACGCGTCGTCCGCGATCGGATGCGCGTGCCGGCAATGTGGCGACGGTGACGCGCGTCGCCTGAAGCGATTCGCGTGAGGATTACGTGCATTCGAAGTTCGACGCCGAGATTCATCGTCTCGGCGAACGTGGAAGTTTTGCGTCCGCTGTTTGACATCGTGAACGTCCAGAATTGGCCAGCGGCGTCGCGCTCCCGCCGGAGCGGAAGTCCCTGTTGCAAGGTCGCTCTTGATTGCGGGAGCGCCGCCGCTGACCATTTGTCAATTTTCCCTGTCCCTTCGGCCTGCCGAACGGAAGAACGTCACGCCCCGGAGGGGCGTCGTTTTCGCGGCCAACACGCCGCAGCCAGCAACGCCAGCACGAGCGCGGCGGCGGCGATCAGGCCGTAAACGGAATTGCTATCGGTTGCGACCGTCTCGCTCTTCGAGTCGAAGCAGCGGCCGAGCTCGTTGAAGCAATCGAGCAAGCGCCAGTATCTCTCGTAGAACATCCATCCGAAGAGCAATGCGCAGCAGAGCCAAAATCCGGTCACTGCCGCAACCACGACTCGCCGCATCGATTCCCTCCTGAGGCGACGCAAGGCCGCGTGTTTTGACTTGTCGATCTCATAGGAATTCATTCGAATTCCACATCCAACTATTGATTTTGGAACTCATGCAAGGGGCGCTACCGTGCTGTGTCTCCGTGTTATTTTCACGGAAGGGGGATGTTCTTGTTGTTGGGGGGCGTGATGCTGTGGCGCGTCGCTGTCGTATCGATCGCGGCGGTTTTGATGTCGGGCTGTGTTACGACAAGAACGGGCGTTGATTTCACATCCTTGTCGCAAAAGTCCGGTCCGACGAAGCCGGGACAAGCGCGGATCGTCGTCTTCCGCGAGCAAGCGTACGGCGGCCTGTTCGATCAAGGCTGGGACGTGAAGCTCGATGGTCAGCCCATGGGCGATCTGAAAACCGGCACCTATGTGTATGCCGACCGTCCCGCCGGCCGACATCAACTCTCGTCCGAGCTGGTGGGGTTTCCGGGAGTGACCCAGCGCGACATTACCGTCACCGCAGGTCGCACTCATTTTTTCGTAGCCAAGCCGAGTGAGAGAGCCAGAACTCTCCAAGTGACGTCAGCGGTCGGTGGCCTTACCGGTCTGATCGTCGGGACTGCAGTGACCTCCGGCGACAGTAATCCCGGACCACTCGACTTCATTCCTTTGGAAGAAAGCGCAGCCAGACAGGCGGTTGCTGAGCTTCGGCTGGCGGAGTGACACCTAAATTTTCGTGCCGACTGCAAGCTGGTTTGCGGATGGGTGGAGCGCACTCGACCGAGCGGTCGTCGGTATCAGCCGTCTCGCCACCTGCTGATACCGGCATTCGGAAATGCTCGCTGCGTCTCGAACTCGGGATTCGGTCCGGCCGCTGCGGGCCATCGCCGTTGCCGACGAACGCAAGACGTTTCTATCGCTTGGTCCACACCGCCAGCTCGTAGCCGTCAGGATCGAGAAATTGGAAACGCTGACCGCCTGGAAAATCGAAGATCGGCTTTGAGATTCGACCACCCGCGGCCTCGACCTGCTTTTGCAGCCCGGGCAAGTCGACGCCGTAAAGGATCACCAGCGGGCCACCCGGCCGTGGGGGCGTTCCGGTCGTGAATCCGCCGGTCAGTCGACCATCGGAGAATTCGCAATATGTCGGCCCATAATCCTTGAACGTCCATCCGAACGCCTTGCCGTAGAACGCCTTTGAACGCTCGATGTCGGCCACCCCCATTTCGATATAGTCGATACGACGATCATTCTCTGCGTTCGCCATGATTTCCGACCTCATTCGCTGTTTTGATACGGGACACTTGCTGAAATATGCCGCCGGCGTCTTGAACGAAACGGTCAATTTTCGCATTGGCTCACCGACCGGAGAACGACGTGTTGGCTCAGGCGACGGGAACCTATCGCGAGCGATCGGTTGCCGGCCCCCTGCGGCGCGCCCCTCGGCCGTGCGCTAAGCTCGACACATTGATTCGGGGGGACGTGACTGATGGCTGGGTGGGCCGGCCGACGCAGCATACGAACGGGCCGGACGACCGGAGGCGACAGCCGGCCGGTCGTTGCGTTTGCCTTGCTGTTGGTGCTGCTCGCCGCCTATTTCTATCAACACTGGGAACCTCAGTCCCCGCTGCTCGGCAGAGCCCGTGTGATCGACGGCGACACCGTCGACCTGGCTGGTACCCGCATTCGCTTGGAGGACATCGACGCGCCCGAGATGAACCAGACATGCGTCGACCTCAAAGGTCAGGCGTGGCCTTGCGGCAAGACCGCCACGGATGAGCTGCGAGCCCATATCAACGGCAGCGACCTCAACTGTCAGCCCAGTGGGTTCGATCGTTACCGGCGGATGCTCGCCGTCTGCTCCCTGCCCGACGGCTCCGACGTGAATGCCTGGATGGTGCGGGAGGGCTGGGCCGTGGCGACCGGGTTCTTGAAGGCCTATGGAAGCGATCAGGCCGCCGCGGTAGCGGCGAAGCGCGGTATCTGGGCGGGGCACTTCATGCCGCCAGCGGACTGGCGCCGGCTTCATCCGCATTGACGGCATGCGCGTGCCGCAGGGTCGTATCCTGCGTGGCGCGGCAATCAATGCTAGGCTTGCAACTTGCAGATCGCTCTATGCCGACGCCGGGAGGCACACGATGAGCCGTCTCGCTATCTCTGCGCTCGTCCTAGCCGCAGCCTGCGTGTCGCCTGCAGCCGCCAAGGTCGAGCAGATCGAAATTCTCAGCCGCCAGCCGTTCGCCGCCGGCACCGCGTTCGGAAGCGCCGGCGCCTACGAAAAGCTGCGCGGCCGCGCCTGGTTCGCGCTCGATCCGAACGCGCCGGCGAATGCGCCGATCGCCGATCTCAAGCTCGCGCCGCGCAACAATCGCGGCCTGGTGATCTTCAGCTCCGACTTTCTGATGTTGCGTCCGGTCGATGCCGCGCGCGGCAACGGCATGCTGCTCTACGAGGTCAACAACCGCGGCGGTATCGGCATGCTCGGCCAGCTGAACGAGGCACCGTACAGCCGCAACGACCCGGCGACGTCCGTGGATGCCGGCAACGGCTTCCTGTTCCGCCAAGGCTTCACGATGGTGTGGTCCGGGTGGGCGGTGGACGTCGCCGCCGTGCCAGGCGACAACCGCCTGGTGCTGACGGCGCCGGTCGCCACCGATGCCGGCGTGCCGATCACGGGCAAGGTCGCCTACGATCTGACGGTCGACACGCCGCGAGGGACCGCGCGTTTCACCGGCAACCTCGGCACCGCCTATCCGCTCGCGGACGATGGCGCGTCCGACGCGACGCTGACCGAGCGCGATCGGCCTGACGGCGGGCGCCGGCCGATTGCGCGTTCGGCGTGGTCGTTCGTCGTACCGGGCGGCGGCGGCCCCGCGACCGAGATCAGGCTGGCCGGAGGCTTCAAGCCGGGTCGGATCTATCAGCTCGTCTACACCGCGCGCGATCCGATCGTCGTCGCTCTCGGGATGGCTGGCATTCGCGATCTCATGTCGCACCTGCGGGACAATCCGCTCGCCGGTGCGCCGCTGCCGCGCAAGAACCTGATCTTCGGAATCTCGCAATCGGGCCGCCTGATCCAGACCATGCTGCTGCGCGGCCTCAACGTCGACGAGGGCGGCAAGCCCGTCTTCGACGGCGCCTTCATCCATGTCGCCGGTGGCGGCAAGGGCGGCTTCGATCATCGCTTCGCGATGCCGACGCGGCATTTCAGCGTGATCGAGGACCACATCTATCCGACCGACTTCTTTCCGTTCGCGACCGTCACGGCGCGCGATCCCGTCACCGGCGCCGAAGCGTCCGTGCTCGATCGGCCGCGCGCGCTCGGCGCGGTGCCGAAGCTGTTCTATGTCAACAACTCGTCGGAATACTGGAATCGTGCCGCATCGTTGATCGCCACCGACCCCGCCGGCGAGCGCGACCTCGAGCCGGCGCCCGAGGCACGCATCTACCATATTGCCGGCGCGCAGCATTACATCGGCGGCCTGCGCGAGCGCGCGATCTTCGCCAACTGCGTCAACACGCTCAACCACTACCGTGTCATGCGCGCCCTGATGGTGCGCTTCGAGCGTTGGGTCGGTGATGGTGTGGAGCCGCCGCCGAGCACCTATCCGCGCATCGCCGATGGCACGCTGGTGGCGGTCGCGGCCTTCAAGGAGACGTTTCCGCGCATTCCGAATTTCCGGCTGCCGGAAGGCAATTTGCGTCCGCCGCGCCTAGACCTCGGCGCGCGGTTCGAGAGCGAGCGCATCGTTGAGAACGTGCCGCCGGCCATGGGCAAGCCGTTCGAGGCGCTGGTGCCCAAGCCCGATGCCGACGGGCTCGACCAGGGCGGCATCGCGCTGCCGGAGATGCTGGTGCCGCTCGGCACCCGCACCGGCTTCAATACCCGCAACGAGGCCGCGGGCTTTCCCTGGGCCACCGGCCGCTGGGATGGCTCGTTCGTGCCGTTTGCGCGCACCGAGGCGGAACGGCAGGCCGCGGGCGACCCGCGTCCGTCCATCGCGGCGCGCTATCGCGACCGCGCCGACTACGTGGACAAGGTGCGGTCGGCGGCGGCCGGCGTGGTCGACAAGGGATTTCTGCTTCAGGAGGACGTCGATGCCCTGGTGAGAGGGGCGGGCGGCCTCTACGATCGGGTCATGGTCCACGACCCCGCCGATCCGAGCTGCCACTATCTGTTCGACCGCGGACACGCATCCCCGTAGCAGGGCGTTGCACCGCATCGCTTTCGTCCGACATTCCAGCGCCCAGACATCCAACATTTGGAGGACTTCTTGCCCGTCATGTCCGGAAAGCGCGCCTTCCTCGACCTGCTCAAGCAGGAAGGCGTGGAGATCATATTCGGCAATCCCGGTACGACCGAATTGCCACTGATGGATGCGTTCGCAACCGAGAACGAGCTGCGCTACGTGCTCGGCTTGCAGGAAGCGGCGGTCATGGCGATGGCCGACGGCTACGCGCAGGCGTCGGGCAAGCTCGCGGTGGTCAATCTTCACGTCACGCCCGGCCTGGGCAACGCCATGGGCATGCTCTATGACGCGCAGAAGGCGGGCTCGCCTATTCTGGTCACCGCCGGCCAGCACGAGCAGAGCTTCACCGCCACCGAGCCGATCCTGTGGGGCGACCTGCCGACCATCGCACGCCCGCTGGTCAAGTGGTCATCCGAGGTGAACCGCCTCGCGGATTTGCCGCGGCTGGTGCATCGGGCCGCCAAGACCGCGCTGGCGCCGCCGACGGGTCCGGTGTTCCTGTCGCTGCCCGGCGATATCCTGCGCGCCGATGCCGACATCGATCTGCTCGGACCCACGCGTATTGCGCCCCGCTTGCGCGGGGATCGCGACGCCGTGGACGCCGCCGCTGATTTGCTAGCCAATGCCAAACGGCCCGTGATCATGGCTGGCGACGCCGTCGCGCAGAGCCGGGCGCATGCCGAGCTGGTCGAGCTGGCGGAGCTCCTGGGCGCGCCGGTCTATACCGAGTTCGTCCCGAACACGGCGTCGTATCCGGCATCGCATCCGCTGTTCCGCGGCTCCATGATTCGTCTGGCACCCGATGTCCGCAAGGTGCTCGAGCAATACGACGTGCTGTTCTCGGTGGGCGCCGACCTGTTCACGCTGTCGCTGCCCTCCGACGTCGATCCGATGCCGCCGGGCATCAAGCTCGTGCACCTCGACGTGGATCCCTGGGAGCTCGGCAAGAACTATCCGCCGAATGTCGCGATCCTCGGCGATCCGAAGGGGACGCTGCCGGATCTCGTCGCCGCCGTGCGCGAGCGTATGTCGAGCGGCGCCCGCGGCGCCGCGCGCGAGCGGCTCACGAGTGCAACGGGCGCGATCGCCGCCGAGCGCGAGGCGTTGAAGGCCAAGGCGCGTTCGCTCGCCGGCGCCAGCCCGGTGCAGCCTTTGGCGCTGCTCCACGCCATCGGCGAAATGCTGCCGAAGGACGCCGTCGTCATCGAGGAGGCGCTGTCCTCGGCGCCGGGCATCCGCCAGCTGATCAAGAGCGACGATCCGCAGAGCTATTTCGGCCTGCGCGGGGGCGGCATCGGCTGGGGTCTGCCGGCGACGATCGGGGTGAAGCTCGCCCTGCCGAACCGGCCGGTGGTCGGGCTCATCGGTGACGGCAGCGCGATGTATACCGTGCAGGGATTGTGGACCGCCGCGCGCTACCGCATCGACGCGGTGTTCGTGATCCTGAACAACACCTCCTATCGGATCCTCAAGCAGCGCCTGCACAACATGCGCGGATTGGCGGAGCAGGCCGACAGCTATGTCGGCATGGAGCTCATCGATCCCAAGATCGATTTCGTCGGGCTCGCACGCTCGCTCGGTATCAACGCCGAGCGCGCGAAGACCGTGCACGAGGCGACCGATCTCATCGGACATGCACTGAAGAACGGCGGGCCGACGCTGATCGACGTGGAGCTCGACCGCGCCTTCAAGCCGATGTGATCGAATTCGAGCTGATCACTACCGCCGTCGTCGGCCGAAGTCGGATTTATCCGACTTCGGCACGGACATAGTTTGCCCGAACTCGGATGAAGCCAGAGTTCGGTTGCGCCTCCTTACCAGTTCCTTCCTTAGCTCAGCAGCAGAGCACTCGCCCGATAAGCGAGAGAGCCAGGGGCGGCACCTGGAGGAAGGACCAGTTGGACCCGGAGCCTTAAACCCGAATGGAGAGGGAGCGGCCTTTTAAGCCGTCGGCTCGTGGATCGTAACCACCCGGGTCCTCCATTTTCGACAACTTGGACCAGTTACCGTAGCGGCCGAACGGGCCGGCCTCTTAAGCCGGCAGCGAAAGCTCACCGCAGGTTCGAATCCTGCCTGGTCCTCCAATTCACGCATCGCGCGTCTGTACCCCAATCGGCAGAGGGAGTGCGTTGAGAGCGCATTCAGTGGCCGTTCGAGTCGGCCCAGACGCACCACCCGCCTTCGCTGAAGCTTCGGCGGGCAAGTTCCTCAGAAGGGGGTGCCCGTCGTAGCGCGCTTGCGCGAGGACCGGCGCTTTCACGCTCCGTTACGCATCTGGTGAGGCGGCCCGACTGTCTATCGGGCGAGAGGGATTCGATTTCCCTACGGAGCGCCAGCAGGGTGTAGCTCAGTCCGGCGAGAGTGCCTGCCTCGGACGCAGGAGGCCGTTGGTTCGAATCCAACCACCCTGACCATTTCTGTCCCGTAGCTCAGTGGAGCAGAGCACCGCTTTCCGGGAGCGGGGGTCGCGCGTTCGAGTCGCGCCGGGACAACCATGCGGATGTAGTTGATTGGTTCAATGCCGGAGCGCCACTCCGGCGAAAGGAGTTCGATTCTCCTCGTCCGCGCCAATTCATGACGACCATGTTGCGATCGGGATAGACCGCGGCTATGGCCCGAGTTTTGCAAGACATTTTGTGACCTACGTCACATCCGTCGCGCGCGGCCGCGCGTAGCTTCCAGCATGAGGAGAGGATCCGCTCGTCGCATCAAGCGATCGAGAAAGGTCGAGAGCCATGTCGGTCAAGATCATACAGGCGCTGGTCGCCATCGGCCTGATGACGTCCGCCCCTGCGGCGTTCGGACAGACGTCGCTGCAAGAGGTCAAGACAGCGTCCGAGTTGCCGGTTTGGAAGAGCATCACCATCGGCACGCATCGCGGCGTGAATGCGGTTCGCAACGCGTTCGACGAGGCGAGGATCGCCGTCGGCGACTCGGCCGATGAAATTCTCGGCCGGCCGGCATTCACCTTCGCCCGTGAACGCAGGCAACTCGATCTTGTCCTGCTTTCGGTCGCGGCGCTCGGCTTCGGCCAAGGCGGCACGCTCGCCGACATTCACGCCCGCGCCGTTCGGCTCGGCTTCGAGTTGTGCCCCGAGGAAGTCGGGCCGCAGCTGCGGCTGCAATACCTGCAACAGCCGGTCGGCGAATTCCTGCACGTTGCGATGAAGCCGCAACGTACCTATGGCGGCGATCTCGTCGATTTCACGCTGGCGAACAGCGGCGCCGGCCTGTCGCTTCTGGGCGGCAGCGCGCAGCCCAATCTCGTCGTCGCGCGCAACGTCGTCTTCGTGTTCGTGCGGCCGAGCCCGGCTCAGGTGGCGATCGTCCCCGACCCGTGACCTGGGCGGCCGGCCGAGAGCGCCCAGCGTCTACACGCTGATCAACCGACACGCTGCCGTCGTCTAGCGGCCCAGGACCCCGGTCTTTCGAACCGCGGAGCGCGGGTTCGAATCCCGCCGGCAGCACCAATCCACCCATAGCTCAGCGGAGCAGAGCGCCGGGGAGCGGACCCGGAGGCCGCAGGTTCGAATCCTGCTGGGTGGTCCAATTCGACACCGGTGGTTCAAATCCATCACCCTGACCACACATAAACATGAAAGGATCGCGGCATGACCGAGGTCAAGATTTTCGGCGAGCACGACGAGCGCACCAAGGAGCAGATGGCGCGCTGCATGCAGTACGGCAGCGTCGTGGGCGGTGTGCTCTGTGCCGACGGCCATCTCGGCTACGCCCAGCCGGTCGGCGGCGTGATCGCCTATGACGACCACATCTCGGTCAGCGGCGTCGGCTTCGACATCGCCTGCGGCAACATGGCGGTGAAGCTCGACATGCCGAAAAAGGCGATCGAGGACCGGATCGGGCCGATGCTGAACGACATCGCTGCCAATGTCAGCTTCGGCCTCGGCCGCCGTAACGCGGAGAAGGTCGAGCACGAGCTGTTCGACAGCCCGCTCTGGCAGGAGGCCGAGCTCGTCGGCCACCTCAAGTCCATGGCGCGCGACCAGCTCGGCACGGTCGGCTCCGGCAACCACTATGTCGACCTGTTCGAGGACGAGGACGGCCTCGTCTGGATCGGCGTGCACTTCGGCTCGCGCGGCCTCGGCCACAAGACGGCGACCGCCTTCATCAAGGCGGCGGGCGGCAAGGACGGCATCGACGTCGCGCCGACCGTGCTGCACCAGGACAGCGATCTCGGCCGGCAATACATCGCCGGCATGACGCTCGCGGGTCTTTACGCCTATGCCGGGCGCGAATGGGTGATGGAGAAGGTGCGCTCGATCGTCGGCGGCGAGGTGCTCGACAGCGTGCACAACCATCACAACTACGCTTGGCGCGAACGCCACGGCGACCGCGAGCTCTGGGTCGTTCGCAAGGGCGCGACGCCGGCGTTCCCGGGCCAGCGCGGCTTCGTCGGCGGCTCCATGGGCGACGACGCCGTCATTCTCTCGGGAGTCGAGAGCGAGACCTCGGCGGCGAGCTTCTACTCGACCGTGCACGGCGCCGGCCGTGTGATGTCGCGCACCGAAGCGCGCGGCCGCTACGCCAAGGATCCCGAGACCGGCAAGAAGATTCGCCAGCCGGGCCGGGTCCGTCACGACGAGATGCAGGCTTGGCTGCGCGACAAGGGCGTGCATCTCCTCGGCGGCGACCTCGACGAGGCGCCGCAGGCCTATCGCCGCCTGCCGGACGTGCTCGCGCGGCATGCCGGCACGGTGAGGATCGAGCACACGCTCCGGCCGTTCGCCGTCGTCATGGCCGGCGCCGACGTGTTCGATCCGTTCAAGGACTGAGCGAGCAGCGAGTGGCTCCACTCGCTGCTCGCCATTTTCCAGGATCGTCTAACGGCAGGACGCAACGCTCTGAACGTTGCAATGCAGGTTCGAATCCTGCTCCTGGATCCAATCATGTTGCGGTGACCGGAACGGCTACGGCCTCGCCTGCAAAGCGAGCACATGCGGGTTCGAGTCCCGCCCGCAACTCCAACATGCTCTCGTAGCTCAGCTGGAAGAGCGCCGGATTTCTACTCCGGGACTGCGCGGGTTCGAGTCCTGCCGAGAGCTCCATACGGAGAGTTGGCCGAGCGGCAAGGCACCGCGATGCTAACGCGGCGAGACCTTCGGGTCGGGCAGGTTCGACTCCTGCACTCTCCGCCACTTAGCCATTGAAATCGTTGAAGAAAATAGATATTCGAGCCCATATATCCATGCGTCCGCCCATATAGTTGGATGCCCCCTTTCTATCGGCCGCGCCGACAGCCGCCCAGAATCGGGCACGAGCTATGCACAATTTAACCGCTGACTGTCACTTTTTGGCCACGGTGCTCCCTTGCGATGTGGTGGCGGGCTGGGGAGCCCGGACGGGGGAGCCATCATGAAATCAGTTCTCAATGAGGTACTTCTGTTTTCCTGCGTTGGTGCGCTGTTCATGGGAATTGTACTCACGGCGGCGAGTTTGGTTGGCTGATAGACGTTGGTTGGCTGGAGAGACGGGCTCGATCACCTCGGCGTGCTCGCGCCTAAGTTCGTAAATTAGATTTACAGACAGAGCGCCGGCATCTTTTCAGAAGCGCGGTGTTTCGCCATTACGCCGCCCGCCGCCACAAGCGCCCCGTCCACTTCCCCGACAGCGGGCGGGCCGTAATCTACCGGACGCCCTGGCTGACTCAGCGCGCCCGTACGGGCGGCGACGGCCGGCCCGTCGGCTCGAACCCGCTCCCTTGGCCTCCCGCCAATCTCCTGGTTGTATTGAAAATTTTAGTGCGCAATAGTTGTTTGGTGCGCTTCTGAAGGTAGCATCAGAAGAGGTGCCGTGATTGACCGCGTGGGAGGAGCGATGAAGGTCGAAATCAAGGTTTCGGTCGCCAGAAGCGATGGGCGCGTATTCCTATGCTGGGCGCCGGTCGAAGCGACGCTCACATTGCGCGAGGCGCCCGCGGGTCCTGCACCGGTCGCCGTCACCGTACGTAGCGCCGGGAGCCTGGGGCGGCTGATATTCGACACGGTTCGCTCGGACGGCGGAACGCCGACGCTGCAGCTCGCGCTGCCGCGCAACGGGAGCCCGGTGCGCTTCTGGGTCGCCGGCGAGTTCCGCTTCCCGAGCACCGCGCACGGCGACGCCAAGATCGAGGTCGTGGAGACATCGAGCTCGTCACTGCTCGGCTCGCTGCCGGTCATGGTCAGGATCCGGAAGAACGCCAACCAGATGAGCCCAGCCGAGCGCGATCGGTTTCTTTCGGCGTTCGGCACCCTCAACGGAAATGGCCTCGGCCGCTTCCGGGACTTTCGAGCAATACATGTCAACGGACGGCCGAACGAGGAAGCGCACGGCAATCGTGGTTTTCTGCCTTGGCACCGCGCCTATCTCCTCGACCTGGAGCGCGAGCTGCAGGCGATCGATCCGACCGTCGCCTTGCCTTACTGGCGTTTCGACCAGCCGGCGCCGAATCTGTTCACGCGCGAGTTCATCGGCGTCTCGAACAATCTCGGGCGGGTCCAGTTCGCACCAGGCCATCCCTTCGATGCCTGGACGACCGACGGTCAAGTCGGGATCTTGCGCCGCTTGGTGAACTTCAGACCCACCACGGCGCCGGGCAGCATTTCCGTCCCCGGCAGGCCCGCGCCCTTGAACGAGCTCGATACCATCGCCCTCGGGGATCCCGGCGCCCGGTTCGAGAACTTCATGGAGATGGAGGGAACGCCCCACGGCGCAGCCCACATGAGCTTCTCGGAATATATCAGTCAGATTGGAACCGCTGCCCGCGATCCGCTATTCTTCTTGTTGCACGCGAACGTCGATCGGTTGTGGGCCAAGTGGCAATGGGTGAAACGCCGGACCAATCCCAACCTGGCCGCCAGCTTCCCCAGTGCGCCGCCAACCCGCATCGGCCATAATCTCAATGATACGATGTGGCCGTGGAACGGTGTGACCGGCGGTGTAAGGCCATCGACCGCCCCCGGAGGCGCGCTCGCCTCCTCGCCGGAGACAGCCTTGCCGGGCGCAGCCCCCACGGTGCGTTCCATGGTTGACTTTTTCGGCGTGAACGGCGGCCAGAATATCGGCTTCGCGTACGACGACGTACCGTTCGACATACCGGGGCCCGGCGTGTGAGATCGTCTGGCGCGGGAGCAACGATCGATGAGGATCGTCCATGAGCACCGACAGCTATCGACAGGAATACGAGGCACAGCTCGCCGGGCGCGCCGCGCTTCGAGGCGGCGAGGCGCCGCAGCGGCCGACGACCGTGGCCGCTGACGCAGCCGACAGCGACGGCGTCGCGAGCCGTATCCGGGCTATCGAGCTGACCACGGCCAAGGGCCAACCTCCGGGTCTGCCGATCGAGCAAGTCGTCGCGCTGCTTGCCGATGATGGCGAGGACCCGAGGGTCAGGGAGGCCGCGCTCGTCAAGCTGAAGGAGCTCGAATTCTTCGGCGCGGTGCTCGATCCCCATCGGCCGGACTATCTCGAGGCGCTCAGGAAGGCGGCAAAGTCCAGGCTTGCCGAACTCGCGCGGGGCGCGCTCGAGGTCCTTGCCGTACATAAGGACCCGTTTGCGCGCGACACCTTGCTGGCGTTCCTGAGAGACCCGAAGTCGGCCGTCATTCCGCTGGCGCAGGTGGTTCAGCTGCTGTCGTACGACGACCACGGCGATGTGATCAGCGCCGTTCGGGGCCTCATCGAGAAGGCGAAGGATACGGACGTCATCGAGGAGGGCATTCGGCTGTTGTCCTCGGACCCTGGGTCGGCGGACCTGTTCACCCGGCTCCTGGGCGACAAGACCCAGTCGAAGGATGTGCGCAGATTGAGCGCCAACGGTCTGAACAATATCAATCCGACGCTGTTCGCGACCGTCGCCGGCAGGATCCTCGACGACGACGACGAGGATGACGATCTGCGCGCAACCTGCTTGAGCGCGCTGACGCATTTCTCCGACTACGCCAAGCAACGGCTCGACACGGTGTTGACCGACAAGGTCAAGCGACTCCTCGACCATTCGCCGTCGACCAACCTGAAGGCGACCGCGTCGCGGTTTCTCGATCGCTTGAAACTGGACAGGAAATGATGGCCGGGCTGGATCTGGCCTCGGCCGCAGCCGGCATCGACGATCTGCGCCGCCGGCCGGAGCGCCGGGACGAGCTCGCCGCGCTGCTCGACGAAACCGCGCCCATCTATGCCGGCCGGAGCGCGGTCGATGCCGAGAGGCTGCGTGCTTACGTCCTCGCGAGCTTCGCCGAGGGGCCACCGGCGGAGCAAATCCTGCCTTTCGTCCTGGAACAGATCGAGAGCGGTCACGACCCGTTTGCCGTCGCGGCGGCGGCAAAGGCGTTGCGCAACATGACGGCCGTCCCGGAAGGCGCGGCCGTCCGCCTCGTCGAGGCGATCCGGCGGCTCCGGTCGCGCGATGCCTATGTGTGGCACGACGAGTTGACGACCGCCCTGTCGAGGCCGCCCGACCGCACGATGCTGATCGAGCTTGCCCAGACGCTTGCGCAGGTGATGTCTATGGCGAGCGCAGACGGGCGCCGCGCCGCGTCCCTGCTCAAAGAGATGCTCGCCGACGATACCGCGGCATTTCATCCCCGGGTTCGTCGGCTCCTGGAAGACGTGCTGCGAACGGCCGACATCGGCGCGAGCGAGCCGTGCGAGACCGGCGCGGGACAGGCTGCACCGCATTGCTGCTGCGGCGGGGACGAAACGCCGCGGACCTCGCTGCCATCGGATCGGCCCCGGGAGCGGGCTCCACCTTTCGATGTGCCGATGCAGGATCAGGACGGCTCGATGCTCGCCTTCGGCGACTTCTTCCGCGGGCATGTCGGCGTCGTGGCGTTCTTCTATACCCGCTGCGAGAATCCCGAAAAGTGCTCGCTGACGATCGCGAGCCTCGCGAAGCTGCAGCGGCTCGTCCACGGCCGGCCGGCGTTGCAGGATGTCAGGCTTGCAGCGGTTACCTACGACCCCGCGTTCGATACCCCCGCCCGGCTCGCGGCGTACGGCCGCGATCGAGGCATTGCGTTCGACCAGCGGACGAAACTGCTGCGAACCGTCGGCCCGCTCTCGCCCTTGGCCGCGTTCTTCGAGCTCGGCGTGTCGTTCGGTGAGGCGACGGTGAACATGCACCGCCTCGAATTGGCCGTGCTCGATCGCGCCTCGCACGTGGCGGTCAGCCTGGTTCGCCGGACATGGCAACCGGAGGAAATTGCCGAAGCGCTCGCCGGCATCGCCGGACGATGATTCGGCATCGGCTCCGTCCGGCAGGTCGCCGTTTTCGGTTCGTCAACAACTGACGACCGACACCTGTTGCAACATCGTTCTTTGGCGCGGGCGTAGCGCTGAAGCTTCGGTGGGCAGCCAGGCGCGTTGAACGCGCCAATTTCACAAACAATTAATGCGTAATTGCGCAACCCGGACAAGCTCGGGTTGTGGGGCGGGACCATTCCCTCTTCGTCTAACGGCAGGACGCCGCACTTTGAATGCGGAAATCGTGGTTCGAATCCATGAGGGGGAGCCATCGCGGGCGCCGTTGCTCCGAATCCCCGCCCCTCGAGGTGGGGGCGTCATTGTTGCCGCTGTGCAAGCCCCGGCGCTGGCGTATGCTCGCGTCCGCCGTGCCGACAACAGGAGCTCACGGGCCCTACGGCAGCGAGAGTGCAATGAAGCGTCTGCTTCGGATTGCGTCGGTCGCCCCACTGCTGCTCCTGTTGCAGCCTGGGCATGGTCGTGCCGAGGGCGCCTACGACGGTGAATGGAGCGGCTCCGCCACGGCCGCCGGAGGCCGATGCCGTCCGGCCGTCGTCACGCTGACTGTCGCCGGCAAGGTCGTCACCGGGGACGCGCGGTTCGAGCCCGGCTTGCAGAGCATTCATGGAACGGTTCACGACGATGGCGGGTTCGGGGCCACGATCGGCTTCCAGCACCTCGTGGGAAAGTTCGTCGGCAATTCGTTCGAAGGCACATTCAACAGTCTCAGTTGCGCGTGGAAAATGATTCTCAAGCGCACGAAGTAGCAGAACGGATCTGTACCAGGATCCAGCAAACAAGCCGGTGTAGCTCAGCGGAAGAGCGGCGCTCTCATACGGCGAAGGTCGGTTGTTCAAATCAGCCCATCGGCACCAGCCCTGCGGTAGTTCAGCGGCAGAACGCCTGAATGTGGATCAGGTAACGCACGTTCGATTCGTGCCCCAGGGACCAATTCTAGAGCGGCGTCGCGTTCATGTGGGCGCCGCGCTGGCGAGCGCAGCGAGCGGCCAGCGCGGCAAATCTATCGTGTGCGCGCGCCGGACACTCGCCCTGAACCGGGCTCGTCGGCGCGCGCCGAGATGACATACGGGGGTGTAGCTCAGCGGAAGAGCGGCGGTCTCCAAAGCCGCGTCAGCGCGGGTTCGATCCCTGCCTCCCCCGCCAACACTCTGGACGTTCACGCCGATTCTGCTGGAAAGCCGGTCGCAATTTGTTGAAAAATAAGGCGGTATTCCAATCGAACCTTTTGCAGGTGCTGCGCGACTAATCCTCTAGAGCCCAGTTCGGAACCTGTCAGGGCAGGTCCGGCACATCGGTACATAAGGGGGCGTCCGTGCAGAAATTTCAGCGGCCCGGTCCGGGCCAATCACCTCCTGTCCGCCATCGGGAAGGCCTTCTGGCCATGACAGCGGGCATCGGCCTGCTCGCCGGCTTTGCCGCGCCCGCGGCGGCACTTCCGTTCAATCTGCAGCCGAGCGTGGCGCCGCCACCCGCGGCAGTGCCGCAGGCGGACTTCACCCGCCCGGCGCAGCGTCCTGTGCGGCCGAGCGTCACCACTGCGTCGCGCGACAAGGCCGCAGCGAAGGAGAAGGAGGGCGAGCAGGATCTCCCGTCCAAGGCCAAGGGACTGCTCACCGTCATCGTCTCGCTCGATAAGCAGCAGTTGACGCTGTACTCCGACGGCCGGCCGATCGCGCATTCGCGCGTCTCCACCGGCACGCCGAGCCACCCGACACCGACCGGCGTGTTCAGCGTCATCCAGAAAGATCGCTGGCACCGCTCCAACCTCTACGACGACGCCCCGATGTTCTACATGCAGCGGATCACCTGGTCCGGCGTCGCCATGCATCAGGGCATCGTCCCGAACCATCCGGCGTCCCACGGCTGCATCCGTTTGCCCGAGGCCTTCGCCAAGCAATTGTGGGGCGTCACCAGGCTCGGCGTGCGCGTCATCGTCACCCGCGGCGAGGTCACGCCGGTCCCGATCGCCAATGCTCGGCTGTTCACGCTCAAGCGCGAGCCGCTCGAGCCCAAGATCGATAACAAGATTGACGTCAAGATCGACAGCAAGGATGCACCGGGCATCACTTCGGCGGAGCGCGTGAAGGCCGCTTACGGCGTTCTGGAAGTCGCCCAGCTCGCGGATAAGAAGCCCGCAGTGGCGGCGCGCAATGCTACGGCGTCCGATGCATCGAAGGTCGCCGATCCCGCGCTCGATGCGATCGCCTATGCGATCAAGAATCCGCGCGAGACGCCGGCGACTTCCTCCGAGGTCGTGCGGTCGGCCTACGACACATTCGAGGCGCCGAAGGTCCGCCGCGCCCGGTCGGTCGCCACCAACTCGGTGGCCGAGATCAAGCCGCTCAAGCCCGGTCCGATCTCCGTGTTCATCAGCCGCAAGGAAGGCAAGCTGTTCGTGCGCAAGGGTTTCGATCCCGTGTTCAGCACGCCGGTGACGTTCGAGCATCCGGAGAAGCCGCTCGGCACCCACGTCTACACCGCACTCGCGCTCAAGGATGACAACACGACCATGCGCTGGAACGTGATGTCGATGCCGGGTGGCGGATCGGCCAAGAAGTCCGAGAAGGGCGTGCGGGAGTACACCGGGCCCGCATCGAACGCGAACGAGGCGCTCGATCGCGTCACCATCCCGCAGGATGCGCTCGACCGGATCTCCGAGCTGATGTCGCCCGGCGCCTCGCTGATCATCTCCGATCAGGGACTTGGACCGGAAACCGGCAACGGCACGGACTTCATCGTCCTGACGCGCTGATCGCGAGCAATTTCTCACAAAATGCCCGGCCTTTGGCCGGGCATTTTCGTTTCAAGCATTGCGACGTCAGCTTCGCGCCAGCGCCGCGAGGGCGTCCGCCGTGGTGACCGGCGGTGACCACCCGAGCCGCGCCAGCGCCGACGAATCCGCGATCAGCGATCCGGCCAGCCGTTGATAGACCTCGGTTCGCCCCATCATCCGCAGTGCAGTTTCCAGCAACCGCGGCGGTATCGGCACGAGCCCGGGCCGGCGCCCGAGCCCGCGGCGCAGCGCCGTGATCATCTGCGGTATCGTCACCGCCTCGGGATCGGCGACGATCAGCGGCCGCCGCAGCGGCTGCGGCGCGGCGAGCACGGCATCGACTGCCGCCACCAGATTGTCGAGCGCGAGCAACGAGCGCCGTGCATGCAGCGCGCCGAGCGGCAGCGGGTAGGGTGTGCGCGCGAACCGGACCAGCTCGGCCATGTTGCCTTTGACGCCGGCGCCGTAGACCAGCACGAGCCGCAGCGCAACCCAGTCGAGATCGAGCTCGGCCAGGCCCCGCTCCGCCGCGAGCTTGGAGCGGCCGTAGGCGTCGGTCGGCGCCGCCGCGAGGTCTTCGGTCAGGACGTGATCCGCGGTCGGCCCGGATTGCGCGCGAATCGAGGACAGGAACACGAAGCGCTTGGCGCCGGCGCGCTGCGCCGCGCGCGCCAGCCCGATCGTGGCCTCGGTATTGAGCATGCGGTAGTCGTCCTCGGGCAGGCCCGACATGGCATGGGCGAGGCCGGCCGAGTGGATCACCGCGTCAACGTCGGCAAGCGCCGCCGACATGTTCTGTGGCCGCGCGAGGTCGCCGACGACGGCGCTCGCGGATTCCATCGGCACCACGCTCGGGCGGCGCAGCAGCACCCGCAGCCGGTAGCCGCGCTTGGGCAACTCGCGCAGGAGGCATTGCCCGATGAAGCCGGTGGCCCCGGTGAGGGCGATGAGAGGCCTGTTGCCGACGGAATTCACGGCTGTTCTCACGTCAGTCCGATGGTTTTCCTGCACGCATCAGTATAGCCCATTTGGGGATGCGCCTTTCCGTTTCGGCGCTGCTCGGCGCGCCCATCTTTTCAACGCACATTCCGGCCTGATAGGTTCGCGCCGACGCAAGGAGTAGCCGTGTCGCATCAGTTTCGCGCGTTCGTCGGGCGTGAGCACGTCCGTGGGGTGGTGCCGATACCGGCTTTGCGCGCGGGGTATCTCACCACCCATGGCGATGTGGCTCTGGCGGAAGCGAGCCGGCGTCTCGCGGTGAAAGTGGTCGGCGGCCGCGCCGATGGATTCAGGGGCAAGTCCGCCGGCGCGGTCGTTGTGCGATCCGACGGCGCGCGATTTTGGCTCAAGGTGTCGGGTCTGGTCGGTCGTGCACGCGACATGTTTCGCGATGCCGAGAACGAATCCGACGGATTGCCGTCATTGCCGCGGCCCCGGATCGTCGCGGTGACCGAATGGAGCGATCGCAACGTCTTTTGGCGAGCCGTGCTCATGACGCTCTCTCCTTCGCCCGCTGTTGCGCTGTTGCCATGGTGTGGAGCCGCCTCGGTGCACTTGTCCGACGTCTGGCTGGTCGAATTGCGGTCGGCGCTGACGACGTTGCGCCGCGCACGCACGCAGCGATCGACCTTTTCGGCGGACCAGATCCGGCAAATGATCGTAGCTCATATCGGGCCGGAGGCGCCGGTCGAAAGCGACGAGTGGCATGTCGGCCATGGCGACCTGCATTGGGCCAATCTCGCCGCACCGCAGTGCATGCTGCTCGATTGGGAGCATTGGGGATTCTTGCCCCGCGGTTTCGATATCGGACGCCTACTGGGGTGCTCCGCCTTCGCGCCCGCCGTGGTGCGCAGCCTCGCCGATGCGTTCGCCGATGAATTCGAGTTCGCCCGCGGGCCGCGTCGGCCTGCTCGCCGGCATCGCCTCGGTCAAGGACCACATTGTTGTCGGCGAGCTCGACGCCGCAGCCGGGCCGCTGCTTCAGCCGCTCATCGATCGCATTCTCCGGATGGAGCGCGCGAGCCGCCGCCCGCTGCGGGTGGTCGGGCGATGGTTGGGGCTTCCGGCATAGGCCCGGAAGATGCCTTACGCCGCGCTCCGCTCGGCGATGTGGTCGCTCAGGGCCGAGAGGCTTTCGTAGAGCAGGTCGGCCCGCAGCACCACGACCAGATCGCCTTCGTCGGCGCCGTTCGGTGCAAGGGCCGTGTCGGCGAACATGTGCCGATTGGCGACCATGGCCGGAAGCGGCGTCAGGCGGTTTGCGAGCACCTCGACGATCTCGCCGAGATCGTCGACCAGGACGCCGAAGCGCACGCCGCTCGACGCCGTCATGACCATGATCTGACCACTCTCTCGCTCGGCCGGCGCGTCGGCGGCGAGCGACGAATGCGCGGGCTCTTCCAGGAGCCGCAGCAGGTCGAGCACCGGCAGGGGCGAGCCGCGATACATGAGACACCCGATCATGCCCTCCGGCATGAAGGGCAGCGGCATGACATCGGCTACGTCGATCGCCTCGACGATCTCGCCGGTGCGCGCGGCGAACCAGCACCGCCCGACCAGGAAGGTCGCGAGGTCCTCCTTGGCGCCGGTCTGCGTCCGGTCGGAGCGGATCGACAGGCGTCGAACCGGCTCTTTGGAAACGTGGGCCGCGACGTCGCAAAGCCGCGAGAAGACGAGCGCGATCACGTCGTTGCGGTATACGTCCCGCTCACCCTTGTATTCCCGGTAGCCCGCCGAAGCGCTGGCGCCCACGGCATAGTGGGCGTCGCCGAGAACGGTGACGCCGGAATGGCGGGCGCCCGGCGCGATCTGCAGAAAGGCTTCGTCGATGGACAGCATGTCGCCCGCGCGGAAATGCTCGTCGGAGCAGGCGATGACCCGCCCGTTGGGCTCGACGAACAAGCTGAACGCACCGTGCTTGATGGCGCCGGCACCGTCGCGCGGCAACGCATCCTTCAGCATGGCCGCGAATTGCGGCTCCGAGTCGAATACGATCGCAACGCCGCCGACCGCCTGCGGCTGCTCCGGCGCCCGGATCGCCGCCCCATAGATATAGGTCGAGCGACCCTCGTAGAGCGGCGACGGCACGAACGAGGACACCACGTAGCTTTGGGCGTCCCGCAACGCCAGAATGCGCGCGACCCATTCCTCGGAGAGCGCGGTGCCGGCGAGATTGTCCGCCGCGTTGGACGCGGCGACGATCGTTCCGTCGGCGTCGAAGACGATGAGATCACTGTAGACGGTATAGAGCGCGTTGATGGCGCGCAGGATCGCGCCGACCGTCTGCGCGTCCTGGTCGGAGCGCCGCGCGCGCGAAAGAATCTCGATGAAGTCCGACGCCAATGCCCACCATCGGCAGTCGTTGGCCCGCTCGTAGAGGTTTCGATCCATGATGTCGATGGCGAGCGCCGCGTGGAACTGGTTGTCGCGCAGCAGCGACGTCACGACGGTTTCGTGCAGGTCGGCGATCGAGCCTTCGAAGACGTCCTTGGTCCTGGCGCCGGTCGTGCTGATCTCCTTGAGCAGAATTCTTCGAGAACGTCGCCGTTCCCGCTTCCGAGGAGGCCTCCTGCGAGACATTGCCGTTCCACACCGAACGGTTCAGCTCGCGCTGAATGAGCGCCGCCTTCGACGGGATGTCGCGGATTTCCTCGGCGAAGAGCGTGGACGCATGGATGATCCGGTCGAGCACCTCGACCTCGATGCTCGCGAGCATCTGCGATGCGTCCTTGTTGAACGCGTGCAGGATCGGCACCATGACGTGCCCATACCATCCGGGTCCGGCATAACCCTGATACGGCTGCGCGGCGCGGCTCGCGGCGATGTATTCCATCGCGCCGAACTTCACGACGCGATACTCCGCATCGAGGACCGGCGCCAACTTGGCTCCGATCGGAATATGAATCGGATCCGAGCTGGCGATGACGATGCCGGTCTCGTCCAGCATCGTGACGACGGTCCAATCGTCGGCACCGACGAGGTTGGAGAATATCAATTCCAACTCGTGCTCGAACCGGAAGCAGAGGCAGAGGACGCCGAGCACCGAGCCGTCGGCGTCGGTGACGCGGAAAGCATAGATCAGCGACCGCTTGCCGTCCGCGACAAGGTCCGTCTCACGAAACGTCTCGACGTAGCCGGCCTTCGTCTCGATGGCGGCGCGGATGAGCGGGTCGTCGCTCGCCATCGTCGATACGCGCTCGTCGAGGCGGGCGAGAACATTGCCTTGCGGATCGAGCAGGATGATGTCGGAGTAAACCGAATATTTACGGACGTATTCCCCGAATCGCTCGCGCAAGGCTGCAATCGCGGCGGCGCGGTCGGCCTCATCGCGAACGTTGCGCAGAAAGGCGCGGATGTCCTCGTCACTCGAGAGGAAGCCGATATCGGCGGTCCGCTCGAACAGGTTCCGGACCAGGATGTTGATCGCGACCTGCGCCTTGGAGCCGGTTTCCTGGAGACACTTCTTCAGCGCCTCCCGCCCGAGTTGGTTGAGCAGGCTTCCAGCGAGCTCGCCGAAGGCCCGGCGCGTGCCGCTCATGTCGGTTCCGGTGCCGGACAATTGGCCGAGCAGGCTCAGGTTGTCCCAGACCGATTGCAGATGCTGCAGGACCCCGCCGTATTCTTCCGCCGTGGCCATGTGCGGAATGATGCGTTCCAAGTCCGATTCGAGATCAATGCCTTTGAACTTAACGGCCATCGCCCCACCCGCCAAAGGCGGAAATATGAGGTAAATTTGTTATTGAAGCGTTGATTCAAACGCATTGTGACAATGAAGAGTTGTGTAACGGAGTCTTGCCCGTTGCCCGAGCCGAGCCGATGTCCGGGACAGGGGAGACGGTGCCGCCTGTGGCGATCGTCGATGTTTAGGTGGTGGAGCCAAGGGGAGTCGAACCCCTGACCTCTTGAATGCCATTCAAGCGCTCTCCCAACTGAGCTATGGCCCCACGCGGGACGCGGTGTCGGGAGATCCGCGTCCGAACCTGATGAATTGTAGCGAGCCTTGGTTGCCGTGACCAGGATGTGCCTTGCCGCCTCAACGGCCGCCGGCGCATCCCAGCATTGGGACGCAAGGCTTATCTCTCAAGTCTCCTCCTCGTCGTTGACGTCGCCGATGATGTCGGTGACGTCCTCGTCCCCTTCCTCCTGCTCCTCGATGAACGTGGCGTCGTCCATGCCCTCGTCCTCGAGCTCGACGTCATCCTCGGTGCCCTCGACCGCCTCGCCCTCACCGGTCTTCTTGCCCTGGGCCTCGGCGTCCGCCTCCTCCAGCGAGACGAATTCGGCCTCGGCGGTCTCCGGCGCTACCACCTCTTCCTCCGGCGCGGCCGCGGCGGCGCGGGCGGCGACCGGCTCCGGCCGGCTCCGCGCGCTGACGGCCGCCAGCGCCATGACCGTATGGCACTTCGGGCATACGATCGGATCCTTGTTCAGGTCGTAGAATTTCGCGCCGCAATTGCCGCAGAGGCGCTTGGTGCCGAGCTCGGGTTTGGCCACGGTCCGGGTTCCTTGGGGTCTAAAATGAGGTGCTTCACTTGGCGAGTCGCGGTGCCAGTGTCAATAGTGCCGGACGGCTTCTTGGGGCCGGTTGTGGGCCGGCTTCCAGGGCCCGCACGGACGCCGGCCGCTCGCTTCGCTCGCAAAGCGCGGCCCCGGGCCGGGCCCGGATGACGCCCCGCGGACCTCGTGCTAGGACGGCGTTCCCTACAGCCAGAGGCCGCCCGTGAGCCACGCCGCCCCGTCCCCCCTCGTTGCCCGCCGCTCCGGCGCGCTGCGCGGCCGCGTGCAGGTGCCCGGCGACAAGTCGATCTCGCACCGCGCCCTCATTGTTGGCGCGCTCGCGGTCGGCGAGACCCGCATTTCCGGGTTGCTCGAGGGCGAGGACGTGATCAATACCGGCAAGGCCATGCGGGGCCTGGGTGCGGCGGTCGAGCGCACCGGCGAGGGGCAATGGCGCGTCCGCGGCGTTGGTGTCGGCGGCTTCCGCGCGCCGCAGGCCGTGCTCGATTTCGGCAATTCCGGCACCGGCTGCCGACTGGTCATGGGGGCGGTCGCGGGCTGCCCCATCACCGCGACCTTCGACGGCGACGCCAGCCTGCGCAAGCGGCCGATGCGGCGCATTCTCGATCCGGTCGAGCTGATCGGCGCCCATGCCGTGAGCGCCGCCGAGGGCGGACGGCTGCCGATCACGCTCGCCGGCGCGCGTGATCCGATGCCGATCGCCTATCGCACGCCGGTGCCGTCGGCCCAGATCAAGTCGGCGGTGTTGCTGGCGGGGCTCGCGGCCCCGGGCGAGACTATCGTGGTCGAGGCCGAAGCGAGCCGCGACCACACCGAGCGGCTGCTCGCCCATTTCGGCGCGCAAGTGCTCATCGAACAAGTGCGCGTCGAGTCCGAAGGCGCCGACGGCCGCAAGATCACCTTGAGGGGCGAGCCGGAGCTCGTGCCGGCGCCGGTCGTGGTGCCGGCCGATCCGTCCTCTGCCGCCTTTCCGATGGTGGCGGCGCTGCTGGTGCCGGGCTCGGAGGTGGTGCTGACCGGTGTCATGACCAATCCGCTGCGCACGGGGCTGATCACGACGCTGCGAGAGATGGGCGCCGACATCGAAGCGCTCGAGCTGTGCAGCGACGTCGGCGAGGAGATGGCGGATTTCCGCGTGCGGGCATCGGCGCTGCGCGGCGTCGACGTGCCGGCGCCGCGCGCGCCGTCGATGATCGACGAGTATCCCGTGCTGGCGGTGGCCGCGAGCTTCGCCGAGGGCACGACGGTCATGCGCGGGCTCAAGGAATTGCGGGTGAAGGAATCCGATCGGCTCGCCGCCATCGCCGACGGGCTCAAGGCGAACGGTGTCGAGGTCGAGATCGACGGCGACGACCTGATCGTGCACGGCAAGGGCAGGGCCTTGGGCGGCGGCACGGTCGCGACCCACATGGACCACCGCATCGCCATGGCATTCCTGGTCATGGGGCTCGCGAGCGAGAAGCCGGTCGGCATCGATGATGCCTCCTTCATCGCGACGAGCTTCCCGGGCTATGTGCCGATGATGCGTGGCTTGGGGCGCGCATTCGTGCTAAGGCACGGCTGATGAGCGCCGCTGCCTCGCGAGCGGCATATGGAGCGGATCGCGGCATCGCCGGACGAGCTCGACATCGGCGCTGTCGGAATCCGACACTTCTATCTCAACGCCCGATGCGCTCGTGAGCCGCCGCTGACCGGCGACGCGCGGCTGGACGCTCTGGCGGGCGCCGTGCCGAGTATCTCGCGGCAATATCGGCTGCCCACCGTTCCCGCGTGGGCATCTCGAGCCCGTCTCGGTATCCTCGGCATGGCAGTACTTGACCCCCTTTGATAATGATGCATGCGCGAGTATCTGACTTTCGCCAGTCCGGCCGAGTTCCGCTCCCGCAACATCTTCACCGAAGAGCGTCCCCTTCGCCGCGCGCGCAGCGGTCTCAGGCAGCTATGATCATCGCCATCGACGGGCCGGCGGCCTCCGGCAAGGGTACGCTCGGCAAGCGGCTCGCCGCCCACTACGGCCTGCGACATCTCGATACCGGCCTGATCTACCGTGCCGTGGGGAAGGCGCTGCTCGACGCCGGCCATTCGCCCGGCAATCGGGCGCGGGCCGTGGCTGCCGCCGAGGCGATCGATCCCGCGCGCTTCGACGAGCCCGCGCTCAAGAGTCCGGCAGTAGGGGAGGCGGCGTCGCTGGTCGCGGCCGTCCCTGAGGTCCGTGGCGCGCTGGTCGCGTTTCAGCGGAAGTTCGGGCGCACGCCGCCCGGCGCCGCGATCGACGGCCGCGACATCGGGACGGTCATCTTTCCCGATGCGGACGTGAAAATCTTCGTGACTGCAACCGCGGAGGTCCGTGCCGGCCGCCGCGCGGCCGAGCTGCAGGCGGCCGGGGGGACCGTCAACGTCGCTGACGTGCTTGCCGATATCCTGCGCCGGGACGAGCGCGACACCACCAGGGCGACCGCCCCCCTGAAGCCCGCGGAAGATGCGCACTTGCTCGACACCACGCATTTGGATATAGACGCCGCATTCCGGGCCGCCATCGACATTGTCGAAGCCGTCCGAGCAGGCCGGGTCCGCGGCTGACCGCGTTCCCGTATTGGAGGATGAGCCTGCTCCGACCCGCTTCTTTGATGGTGCGCCGGACCTGAATCATCGTTTCGAGCGCTCGGTCGTCGGGCCGCCATCCCAATGGCGTTGCAGAAGGTCCCGCGGGGCCTTCCACGGTCTTTCGAGCCCTTGCGCGCGAAACTTCAGCAAACCAACCGCTTTCGAGGAGAGTTCATGGCCACCGCCGCCAGTGCCGCTACGCCGTCGCGCGAAGATTTCGCGAAAATGCTCGAGGAGTCCTTCACCCAAGGCAGCCCGCAGGAAGGCGCCGTGGTCAAAGGGGTCGTCGTCGGGATCGAGAAGGACCTCGCCGTCATCGACGTCGGGGCCAAGACGGAAGGACGCGTGGCGCTGCGCGAATTTGCGGGACCGGGTCGGCAGTCGGACATCAAGATCGGCGATACCGTCGAGGTCTATCTCGAGCGCGTGGAGAACGCCCTTGGCGAGGCCGTCCTCTCCCGTGACAAGGCGCGCCGCGAGGAGAGCTGGGGCAAGCTGGAAAAGGCCTTCAACGGCAACGAGAAGGTCCAGGGCGTCATCTTCAATCAGGTCAAGGGCGGCTTCACTGTCGACCTCGACGGCGCGGTGGCGTTCCTGCCGCGTTCGCAGGTGGACATCCGGCCGATCCGCGACGTGTCGCCGCTGATGAACCAGCCGCAGCCGTTCCAGATCCTGAAGATGGATCGCCGCCGCGGCAACATCGTGGTGTCGCGCCGCACCGTGCTCGAGGAGACGCGCGCCGAGCAGCGCCAGGAGCTGGTGCAGAACCTCGAAGAGGGACAGGTCATCGACGGCGTGGTCAAGAACATCACCGACTACGGCGCGTTCGTGGACCTCGGCGGCATCGACGGGCTGCTGCACGTCACCGACATCGCCTGGCGACGCGTCAATCATCCGACCGAGGTGCTCAATATCGGCCAGCAGGTGAAGGTCAAGATCATCAAGATCAACCACGAGACCCACCGCATCTCGCTCGGCATGAAGCAGCTGCAGGACGACCCGTGGCAGGGCATCGAGGCGAAGTATCCCGTGGCCGCGCGTTACAAGGGCCGCGTCACCAACATTACGGATTACGGCGCCTTCGTCGAGCTCGAGCCCGGCATCGAGGGCCTCATCCACGTCTCCGAGATGTCGTGGACGAAGAAGAACGTGCATCCCGGCAAGATCGTCTCCACCTCGCAGGAGGTGGATGTGCAGATCCTCGAGGTCGATCCGGTCAAGCGGCGCATCTCGCTCGGCCTCAAGCAGACCATGCGCAATCCGTGGGAGGTGTTCGTCGAGAAATATCCGCCCGGCACGCTGATCGAGGGCGAAGTGAAGAACAAGACCGAGTTCGGGCTGTTCCTCGGCCTCGACGGCGATGTCGACGGCATGGTGCATCTCTCCGACCTCGACTGGAAGCGACCGGGCGAGCAGGTGATCGAGGAGTACAAGAAGGGCGACAAGGTCAGCGCCAAGGTGCTCGACGTCGATGTCGAGAAGGAGCGTATCTCGCTCGGCATCAAGCAGCTCGAAGGCGATCCCATGGATACCGCCGGCGACCTCAAGAAGGGCTCGGTGGTGACCTGTGAGGTGACCGACGTGAAGGAGGCCGGCATCGACGTGAAGATCATCGGCGGCGACCTCACGACCTTCATCAAGCGCTCGGAGCTCGCGCGCGATCGCGGCGAGCAGCGGCCGGAGCGCTTCGCCGTCGGCCAGAAGGTCGACGCCCGCATCATCCAGTTCGACCGCCGCGCCCACAAGGTGCAGGTCTCGATCAAGGCGCTCGAAGTGGCGGAGGAGAAGGAGGCAATCGCCCAGTACGGCTCCTCCGATTCGGGCGCGACGCTCGGCGACATCCTCGGCACCGCCCTCAAGCGCGCGACCGAAAAGCCCGGAGAGAAGAAGGAAGAGGACTAGGATATTCCGGGATAGTGGACACCGATCTCGGGTTTGCCGAGATCGGCACTCGATATAGCCCAAGTCGGCACCCAAGTTGACACTACCCAAGTCGGCTAGTCGCCGACTTGGGTGGCTTTCCGTAAGAAAATACGACTACCAAAGAACTTTGGAGAGCATTCCGGGTTTGAACCTGGTTCAACCTTGAGCGGAATGCGCTCTAAGCCAAGGGGATTAGCGATGTCGCTCGACGCCGATACGATCGTCGATCGCCGCCGGATGCGGCGCAAGCTCACCTTCTGGCGCGTGCTGGCCGTCCTCGTCGCCATCTGCGCGGTGGTCGCGGTCGGGGCTGCGCTGCGGGCTCCTGGCACCAGCGTGTTGACGGGGGCGCCAAGCGGGTCAATCGCGCGCGTGACCATCACCGGCCTCATCCGCACCGACCAGACGCGGGTAGAGGCGCTGGAGCGGCTCGGGAAATCGTCCGCCAAGGCCGTGATCGTGCATATCAACAGCCCCGGCGGAACCACGTCCGGCTCCGAGCAGCTGTTCGATTCGCTCAAGCGGCTGAAGGAGCAGAAACCGCTGGTCGTCGTGGTCGACGGGCTCGCGGCGTCCGGCGGCTACATCACCGCGCTCGCCGCCGATCATATCATCGCACTGGAGACGTCCCTCGTCGGCTCGATCGGCGTGCTGTTCCAATATCCCAATGTGGCCGATCTCCTGAAGACGCTCGGCGTCAAGGTCGAGGAGATCAAGTCGTCGCCGCTCAAGGCGGCGCCCAACGGCTTCGAGCCGACCTCACCCGAGGCGCGCGCGGCGATCGAGGCGATCGTCTCGGATTCCTACGCCTGGTTTCGCAACCTGGTGAAGGCGCGCCGGCAACTCGATGACGCCACGCTGGAGCGGGTCGCCGATGGTCGTGTTTTCACCGGCCGCCAGGGCGTCGCGCTCAAGCTCATAGACGAGTTGGGTGACGAGAAAACCGCGGTGGCATGGCTGGCGAAGGAAAAGGGCATCGACGCCAAGACGCCGGTCCGCGACTATCCGCTGCGCGACCGGTTCAGCGATCTGCCGTTCCTGCATACAGCCGTCGTCGTCACCCTCGATGCGGTGGGTCTCGGCTCCTTCGCGCGGCGCCTGGAGGAGTGGGGCGCGGTGCAGGCGATCGAGCGCCTCAACCTTGACGGTCTGCTGGCGCTTTGGCACCCTCCGGTCGCGAACTAGTTGAAGAATCAGTAGTTCCGCCAGATCAGGGACGGCAGCGATGATCAAATCCGAGCTCGTGCAGCGCATCTCGTCGCAGAACCCGCATCTCTACCAGCGCGACGTGGAGAACATCGTCAACGCCATTCTCGGCGAGATCATCACCGCGATGGCGCGCGGCGACCGCGTCGAGCTGCGCGGCTTCGGCGCCTTCTCCGTCAAGAACCGGCCGGCCCGCACCGGGCGCAATCCACGCACCGGCGCCCATGTGTCGGTGGAGAAGAAGTCAGTGCCGTTCTTCAAGACCGGCAAGGAGATGCGCGAACGGCTGAACCGCCCGATCGCCTAGCGCATGTTCCGGGCGATAAGCGCGTTCACAGCATCAGCCCGCGAAGACGGGCGTCTCGGCCCTGATGTCTTGACGCGCTATGGTGGGGACCGGTTCGCCGACAAGAACATGCGCCACTCAAAGGTCGGCCCATGATCCGCAAATTCGTCACGGCGCTGATCCTGGTGCCGCTCGCGATCGTTGTCATCGCGCTCGCGGTGGCGAACCGGCAGACCGTCGTGGTCTCCTTCGATCCTTTCGATCAGGCGCACCCCGCCTTTACGTTGCCGCTGCCGCTCTATGTGCTGGTCCTGGCGCTCGTCATCGGCGGCGTGGTGGTGGGTGGCGTCGCCGCTTGGCTCAGGCAGGGCAAATGGCGCCGCGCCGCGCGGCTCGCGCAGGGAGAAGCGCGGGAGCTGCGCGCCGAGCTCGACCAGCTCAAGCGGCGCACCGGAGCGGGCGAGCTTCCCGGCCGGCCGATGCCGGCGGACTACACGCCGCGCCTCACCATCCCGCCCCCGGCCGCGTAGACCAACGCCGCGAAGTTTCTTGTCCGATCAATCGGTTAGATACCCACCCGCGGGTGGTGATTTGGCCCGTTCATGCTATAACTGGCGCATCGACGATGACATCGTCCACGATGTTGCGACGATCGAGCTACCCGCGCTCGGTGTTGCGCCCGTGAGACCAATCAAACAGCTCGCGTGAAATGGCCCTTCTCGTCAAAATCTGCGGCCTGAAGACCCCCGAGGCGCTGGACGCCGCCATCGATGCCGGCGCCGACATGGTCGGCTTCGTGTTCTTTGGGCCGTCGCCGCGCAACGTCGGTTTCGAGGCCGCGCGCGCACTCGCGAGGCGCGTACGGGGCAGGGCGCTCAAGGTCGCGCTCTCGGTCGACGCCAACGACGAGCAGGTCGCGACCATCATCGACGCAATCAAGCCGGACATGCTGCAGCTCCACGGCCGGGAGACGCCGGACCGCGTGGTCGTGGTGCGCACGCGCTTCGGCCTGCCGGTCATCAAGGCCTTGCCGATCGCGGAACGGGTAGACCTCTCGCCGATCCGGCTCTACGACAAGCTGGCGGAGCAACTGCTGTTCGATGCGCGCGCGCCGCGTGACGCAACCCGGCCGGGCGGGCTCGGCAAGAGCTTCGACTGGCGGCTGCTCGAGAACCTCAAGCTCGACGTCCCGTTCATCCTCTCGGGCGGGCTCGATGCTGGCAACGTCGAGGAGGCGCTGACGATCACGGCGGCGGACGGCGTCGACGTCTCCTCCGGCGTCGAGCGCGCGCCCGGCGTGAAAGATGTGGAGAAAATCCGCGCCTTTGTCCGCGCGGCACGCGATGCCGCCGACAGGCTCGGCCCTGCCAGGAAAGCGATGAGCGGCGCATGACCGTGCAGCAGCCGAATTCGTTCCGTAGCGGGCCCGACGAGCACGGGCATTTTGGCCTCTATGGCGGGCGGTTCGTCGCCGAGACGCTGATGCCGCTCATCCTCGATCTGGAAAAGGCCTACGCCGACGCGAAGAACGATCCGCGCTTCCAACAGGAGATGGACGGCTATCTCAGGGACTATGTCGGCCGGCCGTCGCCGCTCTATTTCGCCGAGCGCCTGACCGAGCATCTCCGAAGCGTTAAGACGGCCTCCGGCCTGATGGGCGGCGCGAAGATCTATCTCAAGCGCGAGGACCTCAACCACACCGGCGCGCACAAGGTGAACAACGTGCTCGGCCAGATCCTGCTCGCGCGCCGCATGGGCAAGCCGCGCGTGATCGCCGAGACCGGCGCCGGCATGCACGGCGTCGCGACGGCCACCATGTGCGCGAAGTTCGGGCTCGAATGCATCGTCTATATGGGCACGGTCGACGTCGAGCGGCAGCAGCCGAACGTGCTGCGCATGAAGGCTTTGGGCGCCGAGGTGCGTCCGGTCGTGTCGGGCTCGCAGACGCTCAAGGATGCGATGAACGAGGCGCTGCGGGACTGGGTCACCAACGTGGCGAACACGTTCTACTGCATCGGCACCGTGGCCGGGCCGCATCCCTATCCGATGATGGTGCGCGACTTCCAGTGCATCATCGGCAACGAGACGCGGGCGCAAATGATGGCCGCCGAGGGCCGTCTGCCGGACTCGCTGATCGCCTGCATCGGCGGCGGCTCGAACGCGATGGGCCTGTTCCACCCGTTCCTCGACGATACCCAGATCGAGATCTACGGGGTCGAGGCGGCGGGCCACGGCGTATCCAGCGGCAAGCACGCAGCCTCGATCGCGGGCGGCCGGCCCGGCGTGCTGCACGGCAACCGCACCTATCTGCTCATGGATGCGGACGGGCAGATCAACGAGGCGCACTCGATCTCGGCCGGCCTCGACTATCCCGGCATCGGCCCCGAGCACGCCTGGCTCAACGACCTCGGGCGCGTGAAATTTCTGTCCGCGACGGACGAGGAGGCGCTGGCCGCCTTCCAGCTCTTGTCGCGGCTCGAGGGCATCATTCCCGCGCTCGAGCCGGCGCATGCGCTGGCGCGGGTGATGGACCTGGCGCCGCAAAAGCCGCGGGATCACTTGATGGTGGTCAATCTCTCCGGACGAGGCGACAAGGACCTCGCGAGCGTGGCGGACTACCTGGAGCGTCGCCGCTCATGATTGGGAGTCGTATATGGTGATCAGCCGGCAGCAGGTCATCGGCTGGATTTTGATCGTCGTGTCCGTAGCCTACATCGCCTACTTCCTGCGCGTTCGGCTGTTCACCCCCGGACCCATCGTGGAGAAAAAAGAATGGGTGCAGTTCATCGGGTCATTCGTGATCTTGATGCTCGGAACCATCAATGTCCGCATGGCCGCGATGCGCCTGCGCCGGCGCAAAGACTCATCCGAATGACCATGAACGAAGCAGCCCGCAGCTCATGAGCACGCGTATCGATCAGCGCTTCTCCCAATTGAAGGCCGACGGCCGCGCCGCGCTGGTGACGTTCCTCACCGCCGGCGATCCCGATCCGGCGACCTCGCTCGCGATCCTGCACGCATTGCCCAAGGCCGGCGCCGACGTGATCGAGCTCGGCATGCCGTTCACCGATCCGATGGCGGACGGCCCGGCTATTCAAATGTCGTCGCAGCGCGCACTCAAGGCTGGCCAGACCCTGACGAAGACGCTCGACATGGTGCGCGGTTTTCGGAAGACGGACAATTCGACGCCGATCGTGCTGATGGGCTACTACAATCCCATCTATATCTTCGGCGTCGAGCGTTTTCTCGCGGACGCGAAATCCGCCGGAGTTGACGGCCTCATCGTGGTGGATCTGCCGCCCGAGGAGGACAAGGAGCTGTGCCTGCCCGCGCTCGCCGCCGGGCTCAACTTCATCCGTCTTGCCACGCCCACGACCGACGACAAGCGCCTCCCGGCAGTGCTCGCGAACACCTCGGGCTTCGTCTACTACGTCTCCATCACCGGCATCACCGGCGCCGCCACTCCGGATCCCGGCAAGGTCACCGGCGCGGTCGCGCGCATCAAGCGCCACACCAAGCTGCCGGTGGCGGTCGGCTTCGGTGTGCGCACCGCCGAGCAGGCGGCCGCGATCGCATCCGGCGCCGATGGCGTCGTCGTCGGCTCGGCGCTGGTGAGCGCGCTCAAGGCGAGCCTCGACCGCGACGACAAAGCGACGCCGAAAACGGTCGAGGCGGTGACCGGCCTGGTGGCCGAGCTTGCCCGCGGCGTACGTGGTGCCCGCGCAGACAAGTTTACGCAGTCTGCGCAAGCTTGACTGCGCACGCTGCGGAATAGAGAGCAAGATCCGGGGCGACCGGATTTGCGGCAAATGTTAAGGTAGCCGCATCATGACGACACATGGCCTTACACTCTTCGACACAGAAATAGGGCGTTGCGGCATCGCCTGGGGTCCGTGCGGCGTGGCCGGGGTGCAACTGCCGGAGGGAAGCGACCGGGAAACCCGCGCGTGCCTGCTGCGCAAATGTCCGGAAGCCGGTGAAGCTTCGCCGCCGCCTGATGTGCAGGAGGTGATCGACGATATCGTCGCGCTCCTGCGGGGCGAGGCGATCGATCTCTCCGAGGTCGTGCTCGACATGGCGCGCGTGCCGGAGTTCGAGCGCCGTGTCTACGCTATCGCGCAAACCATCCCGCCCGGCACAACGCTGACCTATGGCGAGATCGCGACACGGCTCGGCGATCGGGGCCTGGCGCGCGACGTCGGGCAGGCGCTGGGGCGAAACCCGTTCCCGATCGTCGTGCCGTGCCATCGCGTGCTGGCGGCCGGCGGCAAGGCGGGCGGCTTCTCCGCCAAAGGCGGCCTCACCACGAAGCTCCGAATGCTCACCATCGAGCGCGCCCGCACCAGCGACGCGCCGACGCTGTTCGACGGCGACAGCACCTTCGGCCTCGCGCTCGAGCCGCGGCGGCGGCGCTCGCGCTGAGCACATGTGTGCGTGCGCGGTTCCCGCCGGGTTGATCGGCGAGGCGGCCGCAATAGATTCAGGCCATGACGGCCACGACGATTTGGCAACACGGACCGATTGCGGTCACGGACTACCGGTGCAACTTGGGACCGGCGGACGCGCCGTTCGCCGAGCTGCACGGCGGATTCTCAGTGTCCTATGTGCGGAAGGGCAGCTTTGGATACGACGTTCGGGGCCAATCGTTCGAGCTGGTGGCGGGCTCGATCCTGGTCGGCCATCCCGGCGATGAATACGTCTGCACGCACGATCACCACGTCTGCGGCGACGAGTGTCTGTCCTTCGAGCTCGACGCGGCACTGATCGAGACGATCGGCGATCGTGCCGACGTCTGGCGGATCGGCGCGGTGCCGCCGCTGCCCGATCTCGTCGTGCTCGGCGAGCTCGCGCAGGCCGCGGCCGAAGGCAGGAGCGAGGTCGGTCTCGACGAGGCGGCGCTGCTGCTCGCCGTCCGCTTCGTCGAGGTCGTTTCCGGGCGCAAGTCCAAGCGACCAGCCGTGCGGACGCAAGACCGCCGCCGCGCGGTGGAGGCAGCGCTGTGGATCGACGCTCATGCGCATGAGCCGATCGATGTCGCGAGTGCTGCAAACGCCGTCGGCCTCAGCCCATTCCACTTCCTGCGGATGTTCGCCCTCGTTCTGGGCGTGACCCCGCACCAGTATCTGCTCCGCTCCCGGCTGCGCAACGCGGCGCGCCTGCTCGCCGCCGACGACCGCTCGATCACCGACGTCGCGCTCGACGTCGGTTTCGCCGATCTCTCCAATTTCGTGCGCACGTTCCATCGCATCGCCGGTGTCTCGCCGCGGAGGTTCCGCCAGGCGGCGAGGGGCGACCGCAAGATTTTCCAAGAACGGCTTGCCGCCCTTGCTCTAGGCTGACCTCCGAGGAGAGGGAAGCGTGGAGGACAGAGCGAATGACACTGCAACACCGTCCGATGCTGGAGGCGCTTGGCTCGGCGCAGGCCAATGCCGCCACGGCGTCCAAGCTGCGGCTCTACGGCCAGTTCGTGGGATCGTGGCATCTCGACGTCGATTGGCACGAGCTGAATGGACCGACGCGCCGCGCCGAAGGCGAGTGGCATTTCGATTGGGTGCTCGACGGCCGGGCGATCCAGGACGTCTGGATATTTCCGGCGCGACGGCTGCGCAACGAGGAGGCCGCCGAGCCTTGGCACTTCTACGGCTCCACGTTCCGCTGGTATGATCCGGCGATCGATGCCTGGCACATCACGTTTTTCGAGCCGACGCGGCCTTTTGAAATTCGCCAGATCGGCCGCGCCGTCGGCAACGACATCGTGCAGATGGGCGAGGAGCATGAGGGCATCGTGCGGCGTTGGCGTTTCGTCGAAATCTCCGATCGCTCGTTCAGGTGGCTCGGCGAGGCGTCTGTCGACAAGGGCAAGACGTGGACGCTCGAGATGGAGATGCGGGCGCGCAGGATGCCATAGCGCCGAGTTGCCAAGCCCGGTCCGGCACGCCATATATTACGGCGTAAAGGCAGCGAGGCGGGTTCGAAGCATGAACTGGATCTCCAACGTCGTCCGGCCGAAGATCCGCAACTATTTTTCGCGCCGCGAGACGCCGGAAAATCTCTGGATCAAATGCCCGGAGACCGGGCAACTCGTCTTCTACAAGGACGTCGAGGCGAACCAGTTCGTCATCCCCGGCTCCAACTACCACATGCGCATGGGGGCGACGGCGCGCCTCAAGTCGATCTTCGACAACGAGACCTGGTTCGATGTGGCGATCCCCGAGGTTCCGCTCGACCCGCTCAAGTTCCGCGACGAGCGCCGTTACACCGATCGCCTCAGGGATGCGCGGACCAAGACCGGCACCAACGACGCGATCAAGCTCGGCTACGGCAAGCTCGACGGGCTGCCGGTCGTGATCGGCGTGCAGGACTTTGATTTCATGGGCGGCTCGCTCGGCATGGCGGCGGGCGAAGCCGTCATCAAGGGGCTCGAGACCGCGGTCGACAAAGGAACGCCCTTTATCATGTTCGCGGCCTCGGGCGGGGCGCGCATGCAGGAGGGGATTCTCGCGCTGATGCAGTTGCCGCGCACCACGGTCGCCGTCCAGATGTTGCGAGAAGCGCGCAGACCCTACATCGTCGTGCTCACCAATCCGACGACCGGCGGCGTCACCGCCTCCTATGCCATGCTCGGCGATGTCCATATCGCGGAGCCGGGCGCGCTCATCGGCTTTGCCGGGCCGCGCGTCATCGAGCAGACCATCCGCGAGAAGCTGCCGGACGGTTTTCAGCGCGCGGAGTATCTCAAGGACCACGGCATGGTCGACATGGTGGTCCCACGTCAGGAGTTGCGGCCGACGCTCGCCAATCTCTGCCGCCTTCTGACCAGGGCCCAGCCGAAGGCGCCGGCTGAAACCTTGCCGGTCCCGATGACCGAGTAGTCTCGAAATCCCGCTATATCGCTCGTGCCGTCGATCCCTCGCATAGGCGGGGAGCGGGCGATCCGGTATCCTTGGAACGAGACCACGGCAATCCGCGTTCGGAGCCAGGGAACCTCATCGCTTCATGATCTTTATGGACTGATGACCTTCGTCAACTCATGACCGCTATCGATTCCATCGTCGCGCGGCTCACGGCGCTGCATCCCAAGCTGATCGATCTTTCGCTCGATCGGATGTGGCGCGTTCTCGCGGCACTCGGTCATCCGCAGCGGCGGCTGCCGCCGGTGATCCATGTCGCCGGGACCAACGGCAAGGGCTCCACCATCGCCTTCATGCGCGCGATCCTGGAAGCGGCGGGCCTCTCCGTGCACGTCTACACGTCGCCGCATCTCGTGCGCTTCAACGAGCGCTTTCGCCTCGGCGCAAAGGGGCATGAAGGACGCCTCGCCTCGGACGCGGAGCTCGGCGACGCTCTCGCCGAATGCGAGCGTGCCAATGATGGCGCGCCCATCACCGTGTTCGAGATCACGACCGCGGCCGGGCTCCTTCTTTTTGCGCGCCACCCCGCGGATGTGCTCCTGCTCGAAGTCGGGCTGGGAGGACGGCTGGACGCGACCAACGTGATCGAGCGCCCGCTTGCCAGCGTGATCACGCCGGTCTCGTTCGACCATGCCGAGCATCTCGGCGATACCATCGGCAAGATCGCTGCGGAGAAGGCCGGAATTCTCAAGCCGGACACCCCCGCCATCATCGCGGCACAGCCGCGTGAAGCGTTGATCGCGATCGAGCGCCAGGCTGCCAAGGTCAAGGCGCCGATCAAGATCGCCGGCGAGGACTGGACGGCGACCGAGGAGCGCGGACGCCTCGTCTATCAGGACGACGACGGTCTGCTCGACCTTCCGGCGCCGAAGCTTTATGGCCGCCACCAGTTCGAGAATGCCGGCGTCGCCATCGCGGCCTTGCGCGCCGTGGATGCGCTGAAAATTCCCTCCATGTCGTTCGAGGCCGGCATCGCCAAGGCGGATTGGCCGGCGCGCATGCAGCGGCTGGCTCACGGACCGCTCGCGGCGCTCGTGCCGGCGGGCAGCGAGCTTTGGCTCGACGGCGGCCACAACGCCGACGGCGGGCGCGCCATCGCCAACGCGCTGGCCGACCTCGAGGAGCGGGTCTCGCGCCCGTTGATTCTGGTGATCGGCATGCTCGCGACCAAGGACTGCGAGAGCTTCCTGCGGAATTTTACCGGGCTCGCCCGCCGCATCGTGGCGGTGCCGATCCCGCGTCAGGACAAGAGCCTGCCCGCTGACGCGATCGCCGACATCGCGCGGACCGTCGGCATCCCGGCGCAGGGGAGCGAGAGCTTGGAATTGGCGCTCGCCGCGATCGGACGCTTCGAGCTCGATCCGCCACCGCGGGTTCTGATCACCGGCTCGCTCTATCTCGCCGGCGAGGTGCTCAGCGCCAACGGCATGCTGCCGGCATAAAACGCAAACGCCCGGCCGAGAGGCCGGGCGTCGCAGAAATCTTTGCCTATGCGGGCGGCGTCACACCGCGGTGGAGATCCACTGCTCGAGCTTTTGCTTGGGCGCGGCGCCGCGATGGCTCGAAGCCATCTGTCCGTCCTTGAAGATCATCAGCGTCGGGATCGACTGGATGCCGTACTTCGCCGCGGTGTGCGGGTTCTCGTCGACGTTGAGCTTGACGATCTTCACCTTCTCGCCGAGCGAGCCTGAAATCTCCTCGAGCGCGGGCGCGATCATGCGGCAGGGGCCGCACCATTCCGCCCAGAAATCCACCACGACCGGGCCGGTCGCCTTCAACACCTCGGATTCGAAAGTGGTGTCCGAAACCTTGCCAACGGCCATAGGGATTACCTCGTTGTCCTGGAGCAGAGGCGAAGCGCCTCGTTTGGAACGGTCAACCTATGAACGGGCCCGCGAAGCGTCAAGGCGGCTTCACAGGGAGGTGACACGGGTTAGCCCGGCGTCCAGCGTCGCGTCGGAAAGCTCCATTAAATCAGGCACATCGGTCCAAATCAGTGCGGCCCGAACGCGCTTGCCGGGATAGAGCTGGGCGAGCAGAGCGCGATAGAGGGCAAGCTGAGTTACATAGGTTGGCACATCCTCCGGCCGGCGCGGGGCGGGACGATTCGTCTTGTAGTCGGCGATCAGCACCGAATCGTCGGTGATGGCGAGGCGGTCCACCAGGCCGGAAACGGCAACGGGCCGGCCAGCGAGCGAAAGGCGTCCGACGATCGGCACCTCGGCCCGGCTCCCCGGCATGAACAGCTCGGAAAAACGCGAATCGTCGAGCACGCGGAGGACCTCCTCGACCATGGCCTCGCGGTGCTCGGCACTGAATGCCTCAGCGTTGCGCGCGAGATGACGCCGGGCGGCCGCGGGACGCGCCTCGCGTGGAATGTCGGGCAGCGACTGCAGCAGCCGGTGCAGCAGCACACCGCGCGCCATCGCCTGCTTCCGCTCCGCGCGGGCCGCGCTGGCGAGCGAAGCGAGCGGCCAGCGCGGCAACTCTATAGTGGCCGCGCCGGACACTCGCCCTGAACCGGGCTCGTCGGCGCGGTCCCCGGCAGCGCTTCGCCGCGCCGGGACTTCGTCGTCATAGGCGCTCGATGGCGAGAGCGGCAGAACCGCCGCCGGCTCGGCCGGCGCGTCTTGGTCGAGCCAAGGGGGCAGGTCGCCTGCGACCGCCGGCGCATCGGGTTCGGCCGGCGAAGTTGCCTTGCCGGCGAGCGGGGGCGTCTTGCGATAGCGCCAAACATTTCCTTCGCCGTCGTCGGCCGGCTCCTCGACCGACACCGGCCGCAGCGCTTCCGCCACCAGATTCCACCAGCAGCCCTGTGGCGGCCGGCGGGCGCCCTCTGCCCCACACACGATGAGCCGGTCGATGGCGCGCGTCATCGCGACGTAGAGCAACCGCCGATGCTCGTCCTCGGCGTCGCGCCGCACTTGCTCGCGCGCGGCGGCCACCGGCGCCACGTCTGTCGCCTTGGCGCGGCCCCATACGAAACGATCGGGGTTGCCGGGCACGCCGTCGTGGGCGAGCGTGATGAGTTTCGGTTGGCGCTGCGCCGGCCCGGCGGGCTCCGTCGTGGTGTCAGCGAGAATGACGATCGGTGCCTCCAGCCCCTTGGCGCCGTGCACGGTCATGACCCGCACCTCCTGGCGGGTGATCTCCATGTCGCGTTTCACGTTGGTTTGCGCCGCGCGCAGCCAGGCGACGAAGCCTTGCAGCGAGGGCGTCTCACGCCGCTCGTAGTCGAGGGCGAGATTGAGAAACTCGTCGAGTGCGTCGTCGACCTCGGGACCGAGCCGCGCCAGGAATTGCTGGCGGCCGCGTTCGGCGCCGAGCACGTACGCGTAGAAGGCGAACGGGGGTTGCCGCGCCCACGCCGCGAAGCGGTCGAGCGCGGTGGAAGCTTTGGCGAAATGCTCATGCGTCTGCGCTTTCGCTCGTAGAGCGGCGCGCAGAGATCCCTTGCGTTGCCAGGCGATCTCGAAGAGGTCGTTGTCGTCGAGGCCGAGCAGCGGCGACTTGAGCACCGTCGCGAGCGCGAGGTCGTCGTCGGGCAGCAGCAGCGCATCCGCCAGCACCATCAGGTCCATGACCGCGATGTGTTCGGTCAGCACCAGCCGGTCGGCGCCGGCGACCGCGATGCGGTGGCTTCTTCAGCGCGCGGATGATGGCCTCGAACAACGGCCCGCGCTGACGCACCAGCACCAATACGTCGCCGGCGCCGGCACCTTGCTCGGTCCAGCGTTTGACGTTCTTGGCGATTTTCGTCGCCAGCCGCACCTGCTGGCTCGTTTCGGTCAACTCGTCGAAAGGTGCGTCCCATGCCTCGATCTCGCGCTTGGCATCGGGCTTGAGCGTATCCCAGATCTCGACGAGGCCGGGCGCCGCGTCGGGTAGCGCTTCATGGACGGTCTTCACGTTGTCGGCGGAGAGCCCGCTGAACCCTTCCGGTCGCCCGAAAACCGTGTCGACGGCCCCCAGCACGTTGGGGCCGGACCGAAAGGAGTGCCGGAATTGCAGAAATTGCAATTCCTGATCGGTCGCCCTGCAGAGGGTCGCGAACGCGCGGCGCATCGTATCGAACTCGCGCGGCACCGCACCCTGAAACGAGAAGATCGACTGCTTCTCGTCGCCGACGGCGAAGATGGTCCGTTTGACGGCGCGCGCGCCGGCGCCGGCGAAAAATTCTGCAGTCAGGAGCCGGACGATCTCCCATTGCTTGGGGCTGGTATCCTGCGCCTCGTCGATCAGCACGTGATCGATGCCTTGGTCGAGCTTGTAATGCACCCAAGCCGCGCGATCCTCACCTAGGAGGACGAGAGCCTTGTCGATGAGGTCGTCGTAGTCGAGGAGCCCGCGCCGGGCCTTCGCCGCCTGGTAGCGGGAGATCACGGCATCGGCGATGGCAAGGAGCGCCGCGGTGCGGTCGCGGCAGGCGACGGCCTTGCGGCGCTCGATCAGGGCCAGCATCCGCGGCCGCTCGGAGTCGATACGTGCGGCGAGCCCCGGCTCGTCAGCCTCGAACGCCTTGGTGAACAGGCGTTGGCGCGGCTCGGACGTACCGGTCAGAAAGAACTGGACGTAGTAGCCGGCGCGCTCCGATGCCGTGGCGGCGAGCGCTGCCTGCAATCGCTCCGCCTGCTCGCGATCATTCTTCGAGCTTCGAGCCAGCATCTCGGCTGCGGCGGCCCATGTGGACGATGGCAGAAACGGCCCGTCCACCATCTCCTTCTCGACCTGCTCGATCGTGTCGGCGCCGGAGATGCCAAGCGCGCCGCAAAGGCCGGCGGTGGCCGCGTCGATGCTGCCGCCGTGGCTGATCCACTTCTGCACCGCGTCGCGCTTGCGGATCGCTTCGCCGACCACCTCCTTGAAGGTGCGGTCGGCGACCTCGGCGGTCGCGACCGCGAGCGCCCGCCCGAGTACGCCATCCGGCTGCCGCGCGGCGTCGAGAAACACGCCGAGGCTGATGTCGGCGAGGAGCTGCGATTCCGCTGCCTCGTCGAGCACGTCGAAGCGGGCGGCGACGTTGGCTTCGAACGGAAACTGGTGGAGCACGCGCGTGCAGAAGGCGTGGATGGTCTGCACCTTCAGCCCGCCGGGCGTCTCCAGCGCCACGGCGAAAAGCCGTCGCGCCCGGGCCCGCCGTGCCGCATCCGGCGCGAGATCGGCAGCGACGCGGATCGCGGCATCGAGCCCGGCATCGTCGAGCGCGGTCCATTCCCGCAAGGTCCTGAACACGCGGTTGGCCATGTTGGCGGCGGCCGCCTTGGTGAAGGTGATGCAGAGGATCTTCGCAGGGTCGACACCTTCGAGCAGCAGCCGGATCACGCGCTGCGCCAGGACGTGGGTCTTGCCGGCACCGGCGTTGGCCGTGACCCAGGCCGAGACGGCGGGGTCCGACGCGTCGAGCTGCACGCGCCGGACGTCGTCCGGGATGATGCGCGGGGCGTTCATTCTCCGCCTCCCGCGATCTCATCCTCATCGCTCCCCACCGACCATTCCTTCACCCGGGCGAGGTGGTCGTAGGTGCCGTAGCGGCTCTTCCACATCGACAGCACCAGCGGGAGGTAGGGCTGTTGCTCGTCCTCGAACCGGGTCGCCACTGCGGTGAGCTTCTCGAGCGCGCGCTCGGCGTGCGCGTTTGCGTCGCCGTCCTTGAAATCGATCGACACGCCGTCACCCGCGGGCTTGCCGCCCTTGAGCGAGACGTAGACAAGCTCGTTCACGGACGCGCCCGCGGCGATGCCGGAAAATCCGCCGCGGCGCAGGATGGCGGCTTCGAGGGTGAGCTGCGGTGAGATGCCGATGCGCACCTGCTTCTCGGTCGGCACCGACCCGGTCTTGTAGTCGAGAATGGCGTAGCGGCCATCGGCCACCTGCTCGATGCGGTCGGCGCGGCAGCGCAGCGTGAACACGCGGTCGCCAACCGGGATGTCGATCTTGCCGGAAATCTCGGCGGTGAGCGTCGCGATCCGGCCGCGGCGCGCCGTCTCCCAGGCCGCGAACCAATTGGCGATGCGGCGGAAGCGCGGCCACCAGAGCGCGCGCGCCTCGGGATAGTCGTCCAGCGCGGCGAAATGCTTCGCGCCGATCTCGATCAGGGCGGCGGCCGGATCGGGAGGCAGAGCGGCCGCGAACGACTTGGTAAATTCGCTCAGCGCGCCATGGATGACGGTGCCCCGGTCGGCCGCGCCCGGGGGCAGGTCGACCGGCTCGAGCTCGCGCAGGCCGAGGATGTACTTGGCGTAGATCGTGTAGGGATCGCGCAGCCAGCTCTCGATATCGGTGACGGACAGCGCGGTCGGTCGCGCCGCGCGCGGCGGCTTCGGCGCAGGCTTGTCGATGCGCCTGGGCTCGGCGGCGTGGTCGAGGGCTCGCGCCCAGTCGATGTATTGCCTTCCGTGCCTGCAGGCCCGGTTCCAGCGTTCGTCGCCGGCGACCGCGGCGAGCCGCTGCACGAAGCGCGAGATCACGGTCGGCGCGCCGGCGAGCTTGGCGGGATAAGCGAGGATCACCTCGTCGGCACCGAGCGCCTGCGCGAAGTCATGAGCAGAGAGCGAAATTCGCCGCTCCGGCGGATCGAGGCCGAGCCCCTGGCGCATGGGGCGGCTGAGCCACGGATCCGACCGCGTCTCCGGCGGCCAGACGCCCTCGACCAACGACCCGAGCACGACGCGGTCGACGCGTTGCAGCCGCGCTTCGAGCAAACCATAGATGTGCACGCGGACGCCCGGGAGCTCGGTCCGCCGGACCACGCGATCGGAGATCGCGGTCTTGAACAGTTCGGCATACTCGCCCGGTGCGACCATGAGACCGCCGGCATTTTCGGCGATGTCGTCGAATGCCTTGAGGAGCTCGACACCATCATTGCCAATGAAGGCCGTCGCGGTGCCGGCCTCGTCCCTGCTCAACGCGACGATGACGTCGTGATGCCGTTCGGCGAGTTCAGCGAACCTGAACTTGGCAAACGGTTGCGGCGAACTGGCAAGAGCTTCGAATGGCGCGAGCGCCGCTGCGAGCTGGTCGGCGAGCACGGCCGCTGCCGCGAGGTCCGTGTCGGCAAGGCGGGCGCGCGGCTCCGATGGATGCAGATCGGACGGCTCGCCACGCCGGAGCTTTGCAAGCTCCGCGCGGAACGTCGCGAGAGCGCGGACGAGGCCCGCGGTGCCGGGTTGCGGCCGTGGGCCGCGCAGCACCGCCTTCTCCAGCGTCGCGATGGCGCGCTCTTTGGCGGTGGCACCGAGCCAGGTGCGGGGGTGCTTCAACAGCGCAAGCAAGGGCACCGGTGCCAGCGCCCCCAGCGCCACTTCCGCCGCCAGGCGGGCGAAGCGCCCAGCCGGCGTATCGGGCAAAGCATCGCCGCCGGAATCGTCGACCACGATTTTCCAACGCGCGAGCGCCGCATGCACGCGACGCGCCAGGGCGCGGTCGGGTGTGACGAGTGCCGCGGTCCTGTTCGGCGTTTCGAGCGCTTCGCGTAGCGCCACGGCGATCGCGAGCGCTTCTTCCTCGGCATTGGCAGCTTCGACGACCGACAGTTTTTCGAGGGCGTCGTCGGCCTGCGCCGCGAAATCCGAGCCGATGAGCTGCTGCCAGCGGTCGGTGGCGGCGGCCGGCCGCAGCGCTTCCGATACGAAGCGCTCGCGCCCATGAGGAGACGGCTTGCCGAGCGTGGACACCTCGTCGCGCGTGATGCCGATACGGCGCAGCAACCCCTGCATGGCGAATTGTGGATGTCCGACCGCGGCAGCGACGAGCTCGCGGCCGTCGGCGGCGTGCCGTCCACCGATCAGCTCCCATGATTGCGGATCGAGACTGGTATCGAGGCCGGGCAGCACCACGGCGCCATGGGGAAGCCCGGCGATGGTCGCGATCAGCTCGGCCGTCGCCGGCATCGAGCCGGTCGAGCCCGCGGCGATCACCGGTCCGTCGGTATGCGCGCCGAGCCGCTTCGCCTCCGCGGCGATCAGGAGGTCGCGCCGTGCGGCCGGCTCGATCTCACCGCGCTCGACCAGCAGCTTCGGCCACTCGTCGCGCGCGATCTTGAGAAAGCGCAGTGTCAGCTGCCAGTACTCGTCGAGCTCGGCGGGGACGAGATCGTCGAGCCGGTCCCAGGAGACCTGACGGGTCGTCATGTCATCCATCAGCCGCGCCAGGTCGTCGGCCAGCGCCAACGCTGCCGATGGCGAATTGGTCACGAGCGGTATGCCCTCGGCCGTGCGCATCTCGGGCGATGTCGCCCATTTCAACACGAGCTGTGTCAGCAGCATGCGCCGTTCAAGGCCATCCAGCGTCGGGGGCAGGTCGAGCGCCTCGGCGGCCAGCGCGCCGGTCGTGGCTTGCGCAAACGCGATCTCGTCCTCGTCCAGGTCGCCGATGGCGACGATGCGCGGCAGGATCGCGGCGGCGGCACCGGTCACATCGAGAAAGAGATCGCGCGCAAGCCGGCAGGCGCGCCGCGTCGGCAGGTAGAGCGTCGCACTCGCAAGTGCGAGCGGATCGCGCCCGGCGGGAAAGCCCGGTACCAGCGTGCCGTCGGTCAGCGCGCGGATCAGGGTCGGCACAAACGGCGTCGACGCCGGGATGGTAAAGACGCGAGGGGAAGCCATGCCGAAGTATACATGGTGGTCGGCGATTCGGCCGAGACCTGACGGATCTCGGGAGGTCCCCTCACGCCGCCGCGAACCTGGCCGGAGGCCATAATCCGTGTAGCTCATCCGGCTTGCTTGACCCTGCGCCGCGCCTGGATGCGATAATCCACACCCGCCAAATGTCTTTGGGCAACCAGCACTGGTCAGGACGATTCATTGGACGCGGGATCACGACATTGCAGCGCTCCCGGCATCGCTGGCAGAGCTTTGCCAAAAGCGCTGGCACTCGATGACGGGCGCGATCCCGGACGACGCCGTCGCGATGATCGAGCGCGGCGAGTACTTCTTTGCGGCACTCCTGCTGCCTGGAAGTCGTGACTGCCGGCCATCTCGTCAGATGGCGAGTGACATTCTCCAGTGCCGGAGCATCTTATGAATGCTGCTTCTGGCTGAAGGAGCCGGCCGGTCGGGTTAGGCAATTCTGCGGCAGGGACGAGACGTCCCTGACCCTGTCGCTCGTTGCGGCGCTCGATCGGTTTTGGACCGCCGACGCGGGCGGCGGCCCGGAATGATGGGACAAGCGCTTTACGCCACGCTTTCGAGGATGGCCTCCTCGGCGGCCTTGATCGCGTCGGGCGTGCCGACATGCATCCAAACCCCCTCGAGCCGGAGGCCGCAAAGCCGCTGGGTCTCGGCTGCGCGGTCGAACAGGGGTGACATCGAGGATGGGCCAGCCGCCGCGCCGGCGAAGAAGGCGGGTGTCAGGATGGCGGCGCCGGCATAGACGAAGGGCACGACCTCGCGCTCGCCGCGCCGCGTGAGCGTCCCATCGGGGGCCATCGAAAAATCGCCGCGGCCGGCATAGCCGATGCTCGATGCCGTGGGTGCGACCAGCAGCAGGGCATCCATGCGGGTGGGGTCGAAGGCGGCGGCGAGCCGGCCGAGATTGGGCTTCACGCCGTCGATCCAGATGGTGTCGGAATTGACGTGGAAGAACGGGCCGTCGCCGAGCTTGGGCAGCGCCTTGATCACGCCGCCGGCGGTCCCCAGCAGCTCGTCGCGCTCATCCGAGATGAGAATTTTCGGCCGCTTGCGGCCGGCGAGGTGCTGCTCGATCTGATCCGCCAGATGATGGACGTTGACCACGGCGCGCTCGACGCCCTGCTCGGCGAGGCGGTCGAGCACATAGTCGATCAGGGCCTTGCCGCCGACCTGCACGAGCGGCTTGGGGACCTTGCCGTTGAACACCCGCATGCGGGTGCCGAGCCCCGCGGCGAGCACCATCGCGTGTCTCGGCACGGTCGTGGCTGGCGTGCTGGTGATTGTGGAATTGTTGGCCATCAATGCGTTGTGCTCTTGAGCGCTTAAATTGTGTTTAACGACGGCACATGGGCAATATACCACGCATTGAGCGACTCCAGCGCGGGATGACCGAGCGAGCGCTGCAAATACCCCCATACGCGCGGCATGTGACGCAAATATTGCGGCTTGCCGTCGCGCAGGTCGAGCCGCGCGAAGATGCCGAGTATCTTGCTGGCGCGCTGCGCGGCGAGCGTGACGTAGATCCTGATGAATTGGGTGGGGTCGAAGCCCGCCTCGATTTGCCTGCGTCCGCGCACGTACCGGCCGAGCAGCGCGAGCTCGGTCTGCTCCGACACGTCCACGCGCGCATCCTGCAGCAGCGAGGCGAGATCGTAGGCGGGCGGCCCCATGACCGTGTCCTGGAAATCGAGCAGGCCGAGGCGGGCGATCTCGCTGCGGCGCGGCAGCCACAGCAGATTGGGCGAGTGAAAATCGCGCAGCACCCAGGTCGGCGGCGCGTCGATGGCAGGCTGCAACAGTTCCCGCCACAGCGTGCGGAAGGAGTCCCGCTCGCTGTCGGGGATGGCGGCGTCGAGGCGCGGCAAAAACCAGTCGAGCAGGAGCTCGGCTTCGATCAGGAATGCATCCACGTCGTAATGGGGAATTTTGTGCTCGACATGCGGCGCGACCGGCAGCGTGTCGGGCAGCTTCTTCTCGTGCAGCGCAAGCAGCGCATCGACGGCGGTCTCGTAGCGCTCCTTGATCGGCGCGGGCGGATCGCCGCTCACCACCAGCTCGTCGCCGAGATCCTCGAGGATCAGGAGCCCCTGGGCGAGATCGGCATGATAGATGGCGGGCGCCGAGAATCCGTGTTGCCGCAGCCCGTTCGCCATCGCCACGAACGGTGCGACATTGTCGGCGAGATGGGCGATCGTGCTGTAGGGTTTCCCGTCCCGCACCGGCGGGCCGTCGGGCCGGCGCGGCGAATTCATCAGGATCGCGTGCTTCTCGCCCAGCGCCAGCCGTTCGTAGGAGCGCGTCGAGGCATCGCCCTTGACCCGCGCGCGCAGTGCCTCGCTGTAGCCGCTCTCGGCGATGAATTGCCGGGCCGCCGCCATCCGGTCGACGCGCGGCCCGAACTTGCCGTACCCGGTGACGCGGGCGTGGCGAAACTCGAGCTTGAGCTTGGGCGAGAGCGTGAGCGCGATATCGAGCCGGTCGGCCGGCAGAAAACCGGCCGCACGATCGGCCCATTCCACCAGCACCACGGCATCTTCCGGCAGGTCGTCGAAGCCGAGCTCGGTGAGCTCGGCCGAGCCCGACAGGCGGTAGAAGTCGGCATGGATGAGCGGAAACTGCGGCAGGTCGTAGCTCTGCATCAGCGTGAAGGTCGGGCTCGGCACCTCGATCGCGGGATCGCCGGCGAGATAGCGGATGAGAGCGCGTGCGAAGGTGGTCTTGCCGGCGCCGAGATCGCCGGAGAGCGTGACGAGGTCGCCGCGCCTCGAGCGCGTTGGCGATGTCGATCGCGAGCCGCTGGGTGGCATGCTCGTCCGGCAGCGCCACCGAGAAGCTCGACGTGCCGGACGTGGTCAGCAGCGTCGCCATGGCGGCAGCTATATCACGCCGCGGTGCGCTCGGCCGTATGGTCGAGCGGGAACACGCAGGTCACGGTGGTGCCGCGGCCGACGGCGGATTCCAGCGCACCGAGCCGCCGTGCAGCTCCACGAAGGAGCGCACCAGCGAGAGGCCGAGGCCCGTGCCGCGGTGGCGCGACCCGAGCGAATGCGTCTCGAACCAATCGAACACCTTGTCCTGTACGTCGGCCGGGATGCCGGGCCCGCGGTCGGTCACCGAGAGCACGACGGCATCCTTGAGCCGCTGGGCGGCAAAGGTAACGGTCTCGCCCGCAGGCGAGAAGCCCACGGCGTTGGCCAGCAGATTGAACAGCGACTGGCGCACGCGCCGCTCGTCGGCGACGAAGCTGCCGATATCGGGCGCGGCGCGGATTTCGAGCCTGATGCCGTTCTTCACGAGCCGGTCCTGCACCCCTTCGGCGGCGGCTTCCATGGTCCTGCGGATGTCCACGGCGCCGAGATTGAGCGTCATGGCGCCGGCGTCGATGGTGGCGAGGTCGAGGATGTTGTTGATGATGGCGAGCAGCGCGTTGGTCGAGACCGTGATGTAGCTGAGATATTCGCGCTGCTTCTCCGTGAGTGGGCCGGTCACGGGATCGCCGAGGAAGTGGGCGAAGCCGATGATGTTGGTGAGCGGCGAGCGCAGCTCGTAGGAGACATGGTGGACGAAGTCGATCTTGAGCTTGTCCGCCGTCTCCAGCGCTTCGTTGCGCTCGCGCAGCGCGCGCTCGACATTGACCGTGTCGGTGACGTCCTGGAAGGTCACCAGCGTGGCGCCGTCCGGCAGCGGCATGGTGGCGCAATCGACCACGTTGCCGTCTGGCCGCTCGAGCCGGCCGATGACCGGCTCGCGGTTGTCCATGGCGGTGATCGTTGCCCGCAACATCTGCCAGATCGGGTGGTCGCCGTGCAGCGGTGCGGTCCAGCCGCTGACCGCTTCGATATGCGGACGCTTGGCGAGCGCGTCGGACGAAAGCCGCCACATGCGCGCAAACACCGGATTGTGCAGGCGCAGCCGCCCGTCGCTGCCGAACACGGCGACCGCCTCGGTCAGGTTGTCGAGCGTCTCGCCCTGGACGCGGATCAATGCATCGTAGCGGCGCTCGAGCGCGAGCCGCTCGGTGACGTCGTCGAACAGGTAGATCACCCCGCCTTCGGGATTGGGGGTGGTGACCACGCGCATCGTGCGGCCGTCCGGCAGGTGCCACATGTGCTCCCTGGCTTCGACCGCCCGGTAGGCTTCGTGCAGCGCCGTCTTCCACTGGCGGAAGTCCTGCTCGTCGGGGAGCTTGCGGGCGGCGCGCAACTCGTTCGAGCACGGCCGAGTCCGTCGGCCCCTGGTCCAGGAGGCCGGCATCGAGGTCCCAGAGCGAGCGATAGGCCGCGTTGTAGAAGCTCAGGCGCGCATTGGAGCCGAAGATCGCGACGCCGGTCGCGAGCTGGTCGAGGGTGCGGCGATGAGCATCCATCATGCGGGCGAGCTCGGCGCGCATCAGCTCCGCCTCGGTCGCATCGATGCCGATGCCGGCGCTGCCGCGCGCCGCCGGCACCGTGATCACGTCGAAGCTGCGCCGCTGCCCCGCGACCACGGCCGGCAGCCGCCCTGAATAGGTTTGCGCCGCCTCGTGCGCGCGGAAGAGCTCCGTGCGCGCATTGCGGTCGAACAGCTCGATGCCGCGTTCCGCGACCTCGGCGCCGTCCCTGGCTTCAACCGCGCGCGCATAGGCCTGATTCGCGAACACGAGCTTGCCGGCGGCGTCGCGCGCCCAGACCGGGGCAGGCACGGCCTCGATCAGCGCGCGCATGGCCGCGACGTCGTCGATCTGCTTTTGATGTCGTTGCACGAGCTCGGCGAGCTCGTACTTGATGCCGCTGACCTCGCCGCAGCCGCAGGATGGCTCGCCCGCCGATGATCTGGCCCTCGGCCTCGAAATGTGCCCGGCCAGCGTGGTCAGCGTCATGGCGAAGCTCACGCCGCGTGCGCGCAAGGCATCGACCGAGCGCTCCATCTCGCGGGCGGCGCCGGGCTCGAGCCAGGTGCCGAAGGCCAGAACTCGATACGACGTGTCGGCGGTCGTCACCAGCGTGGGATCGCCGATGATTTCCGGTTCGTCGGCGGCCGCCGACCAGGCCACGAGGATTTGCGGCTCCGAGAGCAGCAGCGCATAGGCGCGGTCGATCGCGGCCTTGGATGCGATGCTCTCGTCGCGCGCCGACGCCTCTACTTCAGCGAGCCGGTTGCGCGTGCGCACCAGCAGGATCGCGGTGACGACGGCGAAGCAGAGAATGCCGAGAGTGAGCGCCAGCGCCGCGATCTCGTGACGGTCGAGCAGGGCGAAAGCCGAGAAGAAGGCCTCGATCGAGGAGCGCACCTGCGTGGTGCCGGCATCGTCGGCGCGCGCACCATGATACGGCAGCAGCGCGGACAAGACGGCGACCGCGCGGAATCGGCTGTGTCGTGCCAAAGACGCGCGTGAACGCGCCTTTGGACGAGCCCTAGCGCCCTCCACGGTGATCCGGATCGCGTCCGGCATACCCGCTTGCCCCATCGCCGCATTCCCCGGGGGTCGTGTAACCCGCCGGCCCGCGCGCCGGCAGGGCGGGGTGCCTAAACCCGCCCAACGGCCCGCGAATCAAGCCACTTTACCCCCAAGGGGAATGATGCCGTAAGAGTCCAGATCGTGAACGCGACTGGCGGTGGCGGAGGAACGAGCTCGGATCAGCTTCCTATTGGAACGTGATCTTGTTCTGGACGATGACGTCCGACCATTTGCGCATTTCGGCCTGCATGTAGTCGCCGAACTGCTTCGAGCCGAGCGGCGTCACCACCGCTCCCATCTCGGTCAGGCGCTTGCGCAGGTCGGGCATGGCGAGCGCCTCGGCGAGGGCCTTCTCCAGCTTCGCCAGGACGGCGGGCGGGGTGCCGGCCGGCGCCGCCAAGCCGAACCAATAGGCAGCCTCCAGCTCGTATCCGGCCTCGGCCATGGTCGGCACGTCCGGCAGAAGCTCGATACGCACCGGCGCCCCGATCGCGAGCGGGACGACGGCGCCGGTCTTCATGTGCTGCCCGCCGACCACCGCGGTCACGAACATGGTATTGAGATGCCCAGCGACGAGATCGTTGACAGCGGGCGCGCCGCCACGGAATGGAACGTGCAGCATGCTGATGCCGGCCTTGGCGGTGAACAGCTCGCCCGCCAAGTGGCTGCCGCTGCCGATCCCGACCGACCCATACGAGATCTTGCCCGGCTTCTCCTTCGCCAGCGCGACGAGGTCCTTGACCGTGCGCGCGCCGACCGAGGAATGCGCACTCAGCACCATGGGTGCGCTGCCGACGAAGCCGACCAGCGCGAAGTCCTTCACGCTGTCATAGGGAATGTTCTTGAACACGCTGGGGTTCACGGCATGATTGTCGTTGAGCATCATCAAGGTGTAGCCGTCGGGTTCGGCGCGTGCCACGGCGGCGGTCGCCAGCGTTCCGCCGGCGCCGGGACGGCTCTCGATGATGATTTGCTGGCCCAGCAGCGTCGATAGCTTGTCGCCGACGACGCGCGAGACGGTGTCGAGCAGCCCCCCGACCGGGAAGGCGACGATGATCTTGATCGGGCGGTTCGGATAGGCGGTTTCCTGCGCAGCCGCGCGATCCGCGGTCGCGCCGAGCAACATGGCCAGCAGGCAGGCGAGTGCCGTCTTCATCGTCGTCCTCCCGCGAGGGTTCAGGCGCGTCCGCTTCTTGGCGGCGGGGGCGCTCTGTCGTCGCAGATTGCTATGCTCTACCTGCCAGCTTCAAACCCTTGTCGAGCGCGGCGTAGCTGCGCACCGGCGCCGCCATCAGGAAGCGGTAGCCCTCGCCGAGGATGCGCTCGACATTGCTGGCATCGACGTGCGGGTGGCCGACCACGACGTTGTGCTCCTTGCAGGTATCCACCACCCGCTTCATCCATTTCAGCACCTCGGGGTGCTCGTATTGCCGGGGATAGCCGAGCTCCTGCGAGAGGTCGCCCTCGCCGATCAGGATCGCGCCGATGCCCGGCACCTTCTTCAGGATGTCGGGCAGGTTCTGGATGCCGACCGTGTCCTCCATCATCAGGATCACGAACACCTCGCCCTTGGGATTGAGCGGCCAGACGTCGGCGCGATCGTAATAGTCCTGCTGCGATAGGCCCCAATAGCGCACGGCCGCGGTCGGCCCGTCGCCGCGCACGCCGGCGGGCTCGTAGAGCGGCGCGGTCTTGAGCCGCGGATAGCGGCAGGAAGCCACCGCGTTGTGGGCCTCCTCCACGGTCGAGATATGCGGCCACACGATGCCGTAGGCGCCGAGGTCGAGCGCCTGCTTGGCCTGGAACTGCGCCTTCTCCGCGCCGTTCGGCGGAATGCGCACCATCGGTGTGACGCTGGGCGCGACCGAGCCGGATTTGGCGATCTGGCCGCGGTTGAGCATGTATTGCAGGCTATCCCGCAGCGCCCTGATGTCCCACGGATTGTGCTCCATCTCGTAGACGACGCCGTCGTACTTGGCTGACGGTCATCGCGATCGCGGTCTCGGGGTCGGCCTGGCAGAACGACGTGAATGCCGGCTTGCCGGCCTCCAAGGCGCGGATCACGCCGTTCAAACGCGGAATATCAGCCATGCTTTCTCCCCTGCGATGCTGCCGACGGCTACCACCGCCGGGCCTGCCCAGATTTCCAATTCAGTCATACTAAGCGTTGTTAGTCGGGTAAACCCGACTTGCAGTAGTCAGGCCCGATACGTAGCATCCGGCCACATCGCGGGTCGGGCGTCCGGCTCTCGTTCACGGGCCTCCGCCCACAATCCTCAGCGACGGTGTCATGATCATCGATTGTCACGGCCACTACACGACCGAGCCCAAGGACCTGCTGCGCTGGCGCAAGGACCAGGTCGACAACCTCAAGGAGCCCGCCAAGCAGCCGTCGAAAACGTCGCTGAAGGTCACCGACGACGAGATCCGCGAGAGCCTCGAAGGCGCGCAGCTCAAGCTGCAGCGCGAGCGCGGCACCGACATGACGATCTTCTCGCCGCGCGCCATGGGCATGAGCCACCACATCGGCGACTACAACGTGAGCCTGGCCTGGTCGCAGATGTGCAACGAGATGATCCATCGCGTCTGCACGCTCTATCCGAAGAATTTCATCGGTGTGTGCCAGTTGCCGCAGTCGCCGGGCGTCTCGCCCGACAGCTGCATCGCCGAGCTCGAGCGCTGCGTGAAGGAATTCGGCTTCGTCGGCTGCAATCTCAATCCCGATCCGTCGGGCGGCTATTGGACCGCGCCGCCGCTCACCGACCGCTGGTGGTACAAATTCTACGAGAAGATGGTGGAGCTCGACGTGCCGGCGATGGTGCATGTCAGCGCGTCCTGCAATCCGTGCTTCCACGGCACCGGCGCGCACTACATCAATGCCGACACGACGGCGTTCATGCAGCTCATCATGGGCGACCTGTTCAAGGATTTTCCGACCTTGAAGCTGATCATCCCGCACGGCGGCGGCGCGGTGCCGTTCCACTGGGGCCGCTATCGCGGGCTCGCGCTCAACAACAAGCGCCCGCCGCTCGACGAGATGATGAAGAACAACGTGTGGTTCGACACCTGCGTCTATCATCAGCCCGGCGTCGATCTCCTCACCAAGGTGGTGCCGCTCGACAACATCCTGTTCGCGTCCGAGATGGTCGGCGCGGTGCGCGGCGACGACCCGCTGACCGGCAAGCCGTTCGACGACACCAAGCGCTATGTCGACAACGCGCCGGGGCTCTCGGCGGCCGACAAGAAGAAGATTTTCGAGGACAACGCGTACCGGGCCTATCCCCGTTTGAAGGACACCATCGCCAAGCAGGCGAAGTCGGCGCGCGCGTAGTTCGTGGTTCGTAGGTTGGGTCGAGTTCTTTACGAGACCCAACAACCACGAAAAACCTACCAATCGAGAGACAACCGCAATGGGCATCGAAGCATTGGGATATATCGGTGTCCGCGCCAAGGACCTGGGCGACTGGAGCACCTACGGCAAGAACTTCCTCGGCATGCAGCAGATCGACAAGAGCCGCTCGAGCCTCGCCTTCCGCATGGACGACCGCAAGCAGCGCTTGGTGATCGACGTCGACGGCGGGCAGGGCATCGGCTTCTTCGGCTGGGAGGTCGCCGACGCGGCGGCGCTCGACGCCATCGCGGCGCGAATCGAGGCCGCCGGCACCAAGGTGGCGCGCGGCTCGCGCGCGCTCGCCGACGAGCGGCACGTGAGGGATCTGATCGTGCTCAACGATCCCGCCGGCAACCGGCTGGAAATCTTCCACGGCGCCGAGACCGCGAGCGATCCGTTCAAGCCCGGCCGCAACATTTCCGGCTTCCGCACCGGGCCGCTCGGCATGGGCCACGTGGTGATGCATTTCGAGCGCATCGCCGACGTGATGAAGTTCTATCAGGAGGTGCTCGAGTTCAAGCTCAGCGATTACTGGACGCGTCCGTTCCCGGCCTATTTCTTCCACGTCAATCCGCGCCACCACAGCATCGCCTTCGTCGAGAGCGGCATCAACATGGTCCATCACATGATGGTGGAGCTCTACAGCTTCGACGACGTCGGCCAGGGCTACGACCTCGCGCTCGGCGATCCCGAGCGCATCGGCGTCACGCTCGGCCGCCATTCCGGCGACTACGTCACCTCGTTCTACACCTGGAATCCGTCAGGCTTCCTGGTGGAATACGGCTGGGGCGGGCAGGTGATCGACGACAACACCTGGAAGCCGTTCGAGCGCAAGTATCGGCCCGAGCTTCTGGGGCCACGAGCGCCGCTGGATGTCGGCGGAAAAGAAAGAGGAATCGCGGCTCCTGTGCATCGAGGCGGCCGAGAACGGCCAGCGCCAGCCGGTGCAGGTGATGGAGGGCAACTACAATCGCATGCCCGGCGTCTGTCCCTGGTGGGACAGCATGAAGCAGGGCCGCAAGGCCGGCTGACGACGGCGTTCTCCGATGCCACCGACGGGCGCGTATCTCGTTGCCCGTCGCGCAGAGCCGCGTGTCAACTGACGCAGTCTACTCTGGGCTGGCCGGCCGACTTGCGCAGGCCTTCGGCGCTCTGCGCGAGATCCTCGACATTGATGCGCGCGAGCGCGGTCGAGAAGGCGTGCTCGGCCTGGCCCAGCGCCGGAATCACGACCTTACTGAGCAGGCCTGATTCGATGATCCGGATGCCGTCGATCTCTTCGGCCGTGCCGGCGGCGCGCAAGATGTCGTCGGCGGTGATGCGGTGCTGCTCGCGGGCGAGCTCATAGCCTCCGCGCGGACCGCGAATGCCTTTGAGAATGCCGTGGCGCACGAGAGCCTGGAGCACAGGCTCGAGATGCCGCGGCGGCAGGCTATGGCGCGTAGCGAGGGCCTTGGCGGCGACCGGACGGCCGCGCGCGTTGAGGGCGATGTCGATGACGGCGGCGATGGCCAAAATGCCTTTGCGAGGCAGGAGGGGCATGTGCGTCTATAGATCGTCGGCGGCCGATTTTAGGTATCATAGTACTACCGCACCAGGGTCTAGTCGGACCGCCTTTCCCGCCCCGTGCCTGTAGAACCAAATCCTCCTACGCCGCGCGCTGTTTCATCGAGACTTGCAACTTCGCAAATCACCGCTTGCATCATAGCCGCGAACACCAATTGTGCAATGCGTAGTCCCCGCTCGACTGTGAATGAATCCCTACCAAAATTCACAAGGATAACATGTACTTCGCCGCGGTAGTCGGCATCGATGGTGCCCGGGGAATTGAGCACGGTGACGCCATGTCGCAGGGCGAGCCCAGAACGCGGCCTGATTTGGCCTTCGAACCCTGGCGGAAGCGCAATGATAAGGCCCGGTCGGAATGGCCGCGCGCTCGCCCGGGGCGATGATCACGGGCGCATCGGCCGGCACCGCGGCGACGAGATCGAGCCCGGCCGCGAGCTCGCTCTGATAGGCCGGAAGCGGCAGATCGGCGGCGTGCGGCAGCCGCATCATGCGAATCTGGATTTTATTCACGGCTCGGGCCCCTAGTGTCGAACGTCAAATCCGCCGCACTAGCGATTCGGCGATGCGTGCGACGAGCGCGCGTGCGACCTCGTCCTTCGATTGCGGCGGCCACGATTCGACGCCGCTCGCCGTCACGACATGGACGGTGTTGCGATCGCCGCCCATGACGCCGGACGCCGCCGACACGTCGTTGGCGACGATCCAGTCGCAGCCTTTGCGCGCGAGCTTGGCCTTGGCGTGGGCGATGATGTGATCGGTCTCGGCGGCGAAGCCGACGACCAGGCGTGGCCGCCCGCTGGTCCGGTGCGCGACACTCGCGAGGATATCCGGGTTTTCGACGAGGCCGAGCTGTGGCGTTCCGCCGGGCTGCTTCTTGATCTTGCCGGCGTTCGGCTTGTCCACGCGCCAATCGGCGACGGCGGCCGCGAACACCGCGACGTCGGCCGGCAGCGCCTTGGTCACGGCGGCGAGCATGTCCTGCGCGGTCTCGACCTTGATGGTCTTCACGCCGGCCGGATCGGGCAGGTTGACCGGCCCGGACACCAGCGTCACCGTCGGCGCCGGCTGCTGCGGCTGCCGCCGCGATCGCGTGGCCCTGCTTGCCCGAGGAGCGGTTGGCGATATAGCGCACCGGATCGATCGGCTCGTGCGTCGGGCCGGATGTGACGACCACGCGCTTGCCAGCCAGCGGGCGGCCGTGGCCCGCATTGGCGAGGAACGGCAGCGCCGCCGCCACGATCTCGAGCGGCTCCGCCATGCGGCCGATGCCGGCTTCGCCTGCTTCCGCCATCTCGCCCGCGTTCGGGCCCGACCACGGCGACGCCGTCGTCGATGAGGCGCGCGAGATTGCGTCGGGTCGCCGGGTGCTCCCACATGTGCGGGTTCATCGCCGGCGCGATCAGCACCGGCCGGTCGGTCGCGAGCAGGACCGCGGAGGCGAGATCGGATCGCGCAGGCCGCCCGCCATCTTGGCCATCAGGTCGGCGGTGGCTGGCGCGACCACGACGAGATCGGTCTCGCGCGCCAGCCGGATGTGGCCGACGTCGAATTCGGTCGCGGCATCGAACAGGTCGGTGAAGACCCGCTCGCCCGCGAGCGCGCCGGCCGCCAGCGGCGTGATGAATTCCTGCGCCGCCGCGGTGAGGATGCAGCGCACCGCAAGCGCCGCGCTCCTTCAGCCGCCGGATGAGATCGAGCGACTTGTAGGCGGCGATGCCGCCGCCGATGATCAGCAGAACGCGCCTTGCGTCCGGCGTCGGAGCGTCATCGGGCTCGGGTGCCGGCCGCTCCTGCGCGGTGCGGGCTCCTCGGGCTTGGCGCGGGCGTTTCGCCGTGTGCACCTCGGCGGCGATCTCGCTGCCGGCGGCGGCGCTGCGCAGAATGGTGCGCGCCTCGTCCTCCATGGAGCGCCCGTTTCTGGCCGCGCGCAGGCGCAGGCGCTTCTTCAAATCGTCGTCGAGCTGGCGGATGGTGATGCTGGCCATGGGGGATGACGCCCGTTTGCGGCAAACATAGCCGATGATTGCATTGCAATCAATGCAATCATCAGAATATCAGGCCAGCCGGTAGATCAGCCAGGCCAGCAGCGCCGCGATCACCCACAGCGCCATAGCGGTCCAGCGGTTGCGCCGCGCCTCGGCGCGGCCGATCTCCGCGACCGTCTCGGGCGCCAGCACCAGGCCGTCGCGGGTGACGGCGTCGAGCTGCTCGCACCAGCGCTCGCGCCGCGCGAGAGCAGCGCCGGGCACGTCGCCGAGGAAACGCCCGACCTCGAGCGCGCCGCTCGGCGGCGTCCTCGATCCGGCCGATCGGGCCGAGATGCCGCTCGATCCATTCCCGCACCACCGGCTCGGCCACCGTCCACATGTCGAGCTTCGGATCGAGGACGCGCGCCACGCCCTCGACCACCACCATGGTCTTCTGCAGCAGCAGCAACTCCGGCCGCGTGCGCATGTCGAACAACCCGGTGATCTCGAACAGCAGCATGAACAGCTTCGCCATCGAGATTTCTTCCGCGGTGCGGTTGTGGATCGGCTCGCCGATGGCGCGGATCGCCTGCGCGAAGCTCGCGACCGAATGGTGCGGCGGCACGTAGCCGGCCTCGAAATGCACCTCCGCGGTGCGGCGATAGTTGCGCGTGATGAAGCCGAGCAGGATTTCCGCGAGGAAGCGCCGCTCCTTCGGCCCGAGCCGGCCCATGATGCCGAAGTCGACCGCCACGAGCTCGCCGGCGTCGTCGACGAACAGGTTTCCCGGGATGCATGTCGGCGTGGAAGAAGCCGTCGCGCAGCGCATGGCGCAGGAAGGTCTGGATCACCGCGCGTGCGAGCTGCGTGAGATCGAGGCCCTTGGCTTCGAGCCGGGCGCGGTCGGTGAGCGGCGTCGCCTCGATCCATTCGAGCGTGAGCACGTCGCGCGCGGTGCGGTCCCAGTCCACCGCGGGGACGCGGAAATCCGGGATCGTCCTTGGTGTTCTCCGCCATTTCCGAGAGCGCGGCTGCTTCGAATCGCAGGTCCATCTCGATCGCGACCGAGCGCTCGAGCGTCTGCACCACCTCGATCAGCCGCAGCCGCCGTGCCTCCGCCGACATTTTCTCGGCATTGCGCGCGGCGAAGGTGAAGGCGTCGATGTCGACCTTGAAGCGCCGCTCGACGCCGGGCCGCAGCACCTTCACCGCCACCGCGCGCCGGTCGCCGGCGATGATGACTTCGGCGCGGTGCACCTGCGCGATCGAGGCGGCGGCGACCGGCGGCCCGAATGATGCGAACAGTTCGGAGAGCGGTTTGCCGAGCGCGGTCTCGATGGTGCGCTACGGCCTCGGCCTGCGGGAACGGCGGCATCTTGTCCTGCAGCGTCTCGAGGTCGCGCGCCAGCGCCACGCCGACCACGTCGGGCCGCGTCGCCAGGAACTGGCCGAGCTTCACATAGGTGGGGCCGAGCCGGGTGAGCGCGGTGGCGAGACGGTTCGCCGCCACGCTCGACGCCGGCCGCTCGATCAGCCGCGCGACGCGGATGGCGGCGCGCGCCGGCAGCGGCAGCCGCGTCGGTGTCGACGAGCGCGAGCACGCCCTCGCGCGCGAACACGAATCCGGCGTGCGCGAGGCGGACGAGATGGGCGAGGCCTGCGATCACAAGCGCCAGCCCGAATGCAGCGCCACGATGCCGCCGGTCATGCGCTGGAACGAGACGCGGCGGAAGCCGGCCGCGCGCATCATCTCGGCGAACGCCGTCCGGCCGCGGAAAGCGGCGGATCGATTCGACCAGGTAGCGATAGGCCTCGGCGTCCTGGGTGACGGCGCGGCCGAGCGCGGGGATGACGTTGAAGGAGTAGAAATCGTAGAGCGCGTCGAGGCCCGGCACGTCGACGGTGGAAAATTCCAGGCAGAGAAAGCGCCCGCCCGGGCGCAGCACGCGATGGGCCTCGGCCAGCGCCGCCTCGATGCGCGGCACGTTGCGGATGCCGAAGGCGATGGTGACGGCGTCGTAACTGGTATCGGGAAACGGCAGCATCTCGGCATTGCCGTCGACGAACGTGACTGTCGCATCGAGCCCGCGCTCGGCCGCGCGCGCCCGCCCGACCTCGAGCATGGCGGGATTGATGTCGACCACCGTCGCGCGCGTGCCGATGCCGCCGGCCGCGACCACCCGGAAGGCGATGTCGCCGGTGCCGCCGGCGACATCGAGCAGTGCGAATGGACGGCCGGGCGGCCTTGGTGGTTTCATCAAGACGGCCGGGACGGCCTTTCGTTGGCGGATTGACCGCGGTGACGAGCGCATCCTTCCAGGCCCGGTGCAGACCGCCCGACATCAGGTCGTTCATGAGGTCGTAGCGGCGCGCGACGCTGTGGAAAACGTCGTCGACCAGCGCCTGCTTGTCCGTCAGCGGCACCTCACGGAAGCCGAAATGGGTATGTTCGCGCCCGTGCGGCATGACGAATAGTCCTTGTGCGACAGGACCATAGCGCGCCGCTGCCGGGGGCGCTATGTCTCGTTCAGGAGTGCCTTAACGATGCCCGAACTGCCCGAGGTCGAGACCGTCCGCCGGGGGCTGCAGCCGGTCATGGAGGGTGCGCGCTTCACCAAGGTCGAGGCGCGCCGCGGCGATCTGCGCTGGCCGCTGCCGAAGGATTTCGTCGCCCGGCTCGAAGGCCAGACCGTCGCCGGGCTGGGCCGCCGCGCCAAGTATCTCCTTGCCGATCTGTCCTCCGGCGACGTGCTGCTCATGCATCTCGGCATGTCGGGCTCGTTTCGGGTCGCGCAAGAGCGCGGCCAAGAGCACGAAAACACGCCCGGCAGCTACTACCACGACCGCTCGAAGGACGGTGCGCACGACCACGTCGTGTTTCACATGTCATCGGGCGCGCGCATCGCCTTCAACGATCCGCGCCGTTTCGGATCGATGAAGCTCGTCCCGCGCACACAGCTCGAGCAGGAGCCGCTGTTGCGGTCGCTCGGGCCAGAGCCGCTCGGCAACGCTTTCGACGCCGCCATGCTCGCGCGCGCCTGCAAGGGCAAGAAGACCTCGCTCAAGGCCGCACTGTCGGACCAGAGGATCGTCGCCGGCCTCGGCAACATCTATGTCTGCGAGGCGCTTCACCGCGCGCTGCTGTCGCCGAAGCGCAAGGCCTCCACGATCGCGAGCAAATCGGGCGCGCCGCATGAGCGCGCGGAGAAACTGGTCGATGCGATCAAGGTGGTACTGAACGATGCCATTGCCGCCGGCGGATCGTCGCTGCGCGATCACCGCCGGACCGACGGTGAGCTCGGGCTCTTTCAGCACAATTTCCGCGTCTACGATCGCGAGGGCGAGCCGTGCCCGACGCCGCGCTGCAACGGCACCATCAAGCGCATCGTGCAGACCGGGCGGTCGACGTTCTTTTGTCCGGTATGTCAGCGGTGAGCATCGCAAGGCGAGAATAGAGCTCCGCTATGGGTCGGGCGCCCGCGCAGCGAAGCGCGCCCGCGGCATCAGTCGGCCGCTTCATCACCTTTTGATCACGTCTCTTTGAGCGCGGTCCGCCATCAACCGATCGATGGACGCTGGGGGCCCCATCGGCCGCTACTCATCACGATGATTTCGCCGAGGCGAGATCGTCTTCACGCCCGTGGGCGCCATGCCTGCGAGCGAAGAATGAAGCGTGACTCGAACAAAGAGAAAGTGACCCCCATGAGAACCTTCCTGAGAGCCTCCAAGACCAGTGTCAAATCGAAGCATCTCACTGCGCTGCTCGCTGCCGGGATCACCATCCTGCTTGCCGCTCCCGCCGGCGCATGCCCACCGGTCACCTCGTCCAGGACGAACGCTCAATCGGACCCGGTCGTCCGCGACCACCGTACGCCCCCCGCTGTTCGCGACCACCGTGCGGCGGCCCCTGTCGTTCGCGACCATCGCGATCGTGAGCGGATGACAGGGAGCGAAGTTCGCAAGCAAACATACGTCGTGGACGGACGGCGGGTCGCCGTCACCCAGAGCGCTCGCACGAAAAAGGTCGTGCCTGCGGCCACGTACAACGGCGGCGGCATGCTAGGCGGCGGCCGCTGAGCGGAACAAGCCTGTGCGCCGCCTCGTCGTTGCGAGCGATTTACTCGTGCGAGGAGGCGGCGCGCGCACTATAGAGTGGCCGCTGGCCGCTCGCGCGGCCAGACGACGGAACACCGCTATTCCTTTCCGGGCAGCGTCTTCCCCAGCCATTGCGCGATGACGGCGGCGATTTCCTTGTTGTTCTTCTCCATCATCATCACGTGGCTGTTGCCTTTGATTCCGAGGTCGGTGAGCCGGATGAAGGTCGGCTTCACACCGGCCTGCTGGAGGTACTTCACGGTGCAATGGTCATAGGGCGCGTGATATGACGCTTCGGCCGTGAGCACGAGGATCGGCATCTTCTGCAGGTTCGGGAGCTGCCGCGCCGGTTCCGCCTGCTTCCAGCAGGTGGCTAGTTCCGGCCCGTCGGGCTTGTCCTCCTTCACGAAGTTGAGCTCGGACGGGTTGGCAATCGCCGGCGCATAGGTGAGCGGCACCGCGGTCACGCCATAGGGCAGCGCCAGGGCGCCCTCCTTGAAGTAGTCCGGCGCGCCGATGAATTCGAGGCTGCGTCCAGGCGGGCCATTTGGCTCGATCGCCAATATTGCCTTCACCAGATCCGGCCGCGTGTCCGCCACCGGCCAGCCGAACGCGCCTCCTTGCGAGTGCACAAGCAGGATTGACGGACCAATTTTTTCAAGGAGCGCAACAAGCGCGTCGCGCACGAGCGGTTGCTGCTTGCTGAAGTCCTCGATCGCCGGCAATTGGCTCATGGCCAATTGCAGCGTGGCGGGATCATCGGCCTCACCGTTGCCGGGCCATTGCGTGTGCAGTGTGGCCTGCGGCCAGAGCTTGAACTTCGCCTGCGCCACGAAGCGCGAGGCCGAATTGCCGCGATCGGAGTTGCGCATGGGCCCGTGGGCGGCGGTCAAGAATCCGGAGCGCCCTCGTCCGGGCTGGTCGACCACGTAGACCGCGTAGCCTTGCCGCACGAAATACTGCGCCCAGCCCTCACGTCCGTCAGGCGTGCCGGTGAAGTTGGTGCCCGACATCGAGCCCCCGTGCACCATGATGATGGGATGGGGATGGGTCTGTTTGGCCGGGATGCGCACCTCGACATACATCTGGCCATAGAGATATTCACGATTGCTGACCTGCATGGTCTTGCCGCCGACGTAGAAGAAGCCGTCGCGTGCGAGCTGCAGCGGCTCGTCGGCCACCGCCGCGGCTCCAGCCGAAGTGGTGAGCATTGCAACGATGATCGCGGATTTGTGCCAATGGGTAGCCGCGGTCCGGTCTCGTGGCATCATCTGTCGCCTCCCATGCGCCGGCTTTTGTCGGACTCGAAGCTATCTTACACAAGGTCGCAAGGCGTGCCATGACTGGGCCGACGGGCAGATGCGAGGAATCATTGGGAGAGCCATGAGCACCGAAACCATCATCGTCGAGCAGCGCGGCCGGGTCGGCCTCATCCGCCTCAACCGGCCGCAGGTCCTCAACGCGCTCAATCTCGCGCTGAAGAACGAGCTCCTGGCAGCGGCCGAGGCCTTCGATGCCGATGCCGGTATCGGCTGCATTCTCATCGCCGGATCGGACAAGGCCTTCGCGGCCGGCGCCGACATCAAGGAGATGGCGGACAAGTCTTATCCGGACATTCTCATCGACGACTATGCGGCCGACTACGAGCGGCTCGCGCGCGTGCGCAAGCCGGTCATCGCCGCGGTCGCGGGCTTCGCACTCGGTGGCGGCTGCGAGCTCGCGATGATGTGCGATCTCATCATCGCCGCCGATACAGCAAAGTTCGGCCAACCCGAGATCAAGCTCGGCGTGATCCCCGGCATCGGTGGCACGCAGCGCCTCACGCGCGCGGTCGGCAAGGCGAAGGCGATGGACCTGATCCTGACCGCGCGCATGATGGATGCCGCCGAGGCCGAGCGCTCCGGTTTGGTCGCGCGCGTGGTGCCGGCGGCGAGCCTCATGGACGAAGCGATGAAAGCGGCCGAGACGATCGCCGCGATGTCGTTGCCGTCGGTGCTGGCCGCGAAGGAAGCGGTCAACCGCAGCTTCGAGACCTCGCTGGCAGAAGGCGTGCGCTTCGAGCGCCGCGTTTTTCACGCGCTGTTCGCCACGGAAGATCAGAAGGAAGGCATGGCCGCGTTCATGGCGAAGCGTCCGGCGAAGTTCAAGAACAAATGAGCGAATAGCGAATAGTGAGTAGCGAATAGGAGCAGCGTTTGTTTTCTACTCGCTACTCGCTACTCGCTACTTCCTTACGCAGATCACCCGCACGACGGAGGCCTTTGCGGCCTCGAGGCCGGCGCGGCCCGCCGCCGGCGTCACTTTATGCTCTTCGAGAAAGGCGCGGATCGCGGGCGCCGGCACCACGGCCGCCTGCGGCGGCGCGCTCGTCGCGCCGACATTGGCGAGAACGGTGGTCTTGAGCTCGACGATCCCCACGACGCGACCCTGGCCGTCGAGCGCGGCGCCGCCGGAGAAGCCCAGCTGCGGGGAAGGTTCCACCGCGTCGCCCTTGAGCTTCACGGCGACCGTCGAGATCGCACTGCCGCCGCCTTGGCCTTGCGGATCGGCAATGCCGACGAGCGTGAGATCGGGACCCTTCGGGGCGTCGCCGGCAATCACCGCAGGTACGAGATCGGGCGCGCCGTAGACCCGAAGCAGCGCGAGATCGGTGGTCTTGTCCTCGGCCTGCCGGTCGGCATCGCCGTAGCCGGCGACGATGATGACGTTGCAGCCGTCGGTAACCTGGCGGTCGGTCAGAATGTGGCCGGCCGCGCTGACGACGATGCCGGTGCCGTATTCGACCTTGCGCTTGGGCGCCGGACCGATCTGAGCGATGCCGCCGACGCCGGGGAACGGGGTGAACGCGCTCGACATCACGACCACGACCGGATCCATGATCGGCTCGGTCGCTTGATCATACAGCACGGTCATGCCGCGCACCTCGCCGTCCTTGGCCTCGGCGCGCACGTAGAACTTCTTCAGGTTCTGCATGCCCGACAGGATGAAGAACTCCGGCCGCACGAAATTCACCTCGAGCTTTCGGGTCGACGGTTCTTTCTTCTGCTGCTCGTAGACGCTCGTCAGCGTGGTGCCGGGCTCCCGAATCCTGAAGGTCTCGACCTGAACTTGCCCTTGCGCCGAGGACCAGCGGGTGCCGGTCTTGCCCTGGCTCTTGTTCTGGACGTGTTTGGTGGGAATTCCGAGCCGCGCGCCGGTGGCGGCGTCGTCGACCATGGTCCATCCGACCTGCGCCTGCTTCGCTTTTGCCGAGGCGGCGAGGAGTGCGCGCTCCTGCGTGTTGAGAACGCCGGTCTCCTTGAACTTGCGGGTGCGCTGGAACGCCTTGATGGCGGCGGTCGTCTTGTCGTTGGCCTCGCCATTGATCAGGCCGTTGTAGTCGCCGGTCCAAGCCAGATCGAACTGGATGGTGAGGCGGTCGGCGGCCGCGATGGAGGTATCGCGGGCCGGCCCAGGCGGTGACGGTGCGCGCTTTCGCGCGGCGGCGGCCAAGCGGACGGTGTTGTCGGCGGCCGCCGAAGGGGCGGCGTCGGATGGCTGCGCGGTGCCGAGCGCTCGCTTGGCAGCGGCACGCTCGCGCAAGGCCTTGGCGCGCAGGGTCGCGGCTTTGGTCGCCGGGTTGCGGAATTTGCCGGTCTGCGCGGCGGACTTGGCAGCCGGCGCCGAAACCGGGTTGTCGGTCTGGGCGGCGGCGGGCGTCGCCAGCAGCAGAGGAACGAGAACAGCGCCCACGATCCGCATCGGAACTCCTGCGCGGCCAACCTCCCCCGACCGCAAATCTAACCGATCGCCGCGATTCCGCCAATGCGACGGGACGCCTGCCTGGGGACAGCCCCGGCATTGCAAAGCCGTCGCTTGCACCGATATGACCGTCAGCCAAGGAACTTTTGCCCATGCTCAGCCCCGACGAGCTCGAACGCTATGCCCGCCACATCGTGCTGCGCGAGGTCGGCGGCCCGGGACAGGCCGCGCTCAAGCGCGCGCGTGTGCTGGTCATTGGCGCGGGTGGGCTGGGCGCGCCGGTGCTGCTCTATCTGGCCGCGGCCGGCGTCGGCACGCTGGGGGTGATCGACGACGACGCGGTCGCGCTGTCGAACCTGCAGCGCCAGGTCATCCACGGCACGCCCGAGGTCGGCACGCCCAAGACCGCGAGCGCGGCCACGGCGATCCGCCGCCTCAACCCGCACGTGGCGGTCGAGACCCATGCGACGCGGCTGGTCGCCGCCAATGCGCTCGATCTGATCGGCAAGTACGACATCGTCGCCGACGGCTCCGACAATTTTTCGACGCGCTATCTCGTGTCCGACGCCTGCTTCTTCGCGAAGAAGCCGCTGGTGACGGCGGCAGTCGGCATGTTCGACGGCACGCTGACCACGCTGCGCCCGCACGAGCGCCGGGCCGACGGCGCGCCCAATCCGACCTATCGCTGTCTTTTTCCCGAGCCGCCGCCGCCCGGCAGCGTCCCCGCCTGCGCGGAGGCGGGCATCCTGGGCGCGCTCACCGGCGTGGTCGGATCGCTGATGGCGCTGGAAGTCATCCGGGAGATCGTCGGCTTCGGCGAAGGTCTGGTCGGGCGGTTGGTCATGCTCGACGTCCGCTCCATGCGCTTCGAGACGCTGCAATATGCCTGGGACGCCGCCAATCCGCTGTCAGGCGAGCATCCGACGATCAAGGATCTGGCGATTCACGCCTGACGAACGCTCATTTCGTCCAGGTCGCCACGGTCGTAGTGCCCTTCTTCACCGACCACTTGTTGTCGCCGGCGGCTTCGATGCGATAGCAGTTCGCCTTCGAGCCCTTCCAAGTGGAGCAGAAGCCGTCCTTGCTCAGCTTCCACGTGCCGTCGCTCTTCGAGCCGCCTCCACCGACCGGTTCGCGCGTCATCTTGCCGTCGGCCGTGAACACCATCTTGTACTTGATGTTCGTCGCCGACGCGGTGAACGCCTGGCCGGTGAAGAAGGTGGTCTGGATGTCGTTTGGTGCGAGCGGGGCGGCCAAGGCAGGCCCGATCGAGGCAATGACAGCCGTGGCGGCTACGAGCAAAGCGCGCATCGGGGGCCCTCCCTGAAATTGCGTTGAGGCATATTACCGCAGAATTCGGCGAGCCGCAGCCATTGGGACGCGCTTTGCGCCGCGCGTTTGCGCAGGGCGTCGCTAATCTAAAGCATCGACGGCAGGACGCGATCCGGTGGCCGATGTCCGTCGAGAAAAGTCTTGATGTTGACGATGACTTTCTCGCCCATGTCGATGCGGCCTTCGAGCGTGGCGGAGCCCATATGGGGCAGCAGCACCACCTTGCCCGCGCGCGCGAGCTTGACGAGCTTGGGATTCACCGCCGGCTCGTGCTCGAACACGTCGAGGCCGGCGCCCGCGATCTCGCCGGCGGCGATCAGGCGGATGAGCGCGTTCTCGTCGATCACCTCGCCGCGCGCGGTGTTGACGACGTAGGCCTCGGGGCGGATGAGCTTGAGCCGCCGCGCCGACAGCAGATGATAGGTCGCCGGCGTGTGCGGGCAATTGATCGAGATGATGTCCATGCGGGCGAGCATCTGGTCGAGGCTCTCCCAATAGGTCGCGGTGAGCTCCTCCTCGATCTTGGCGGGCACGCGACGGCGATTGTGGTAGTGGATCTGGAGACCGAAGGCGCGGGCACGGCGCGCCACGGCCTGGCCGATGCGTCCCATGCCGATGATGCCGAGGCGCTTGCCCCAGATGCGATGGCCGAGCATCCAGGTGGGCGACCAGCCGCTCCACGGCTTGTCGTCGCTGAGCACGGCGGCGCCCTCGGCGAGGCGGCGCGGCACGGCGAGAATGAGCGCCATGGTCATGTCGGCGGTGTCCTCGGTGAGGACGCCGGGCGTGTTGGTCACGGTGATGCCGCGGCTGAGCGCGGTCGCAACGTCGATATGGTCGACGCCGTTGCCGTAATTGGCGATCAGCTTGAGCTTGTCGCCGGCCTTGCTCAGCACCGAGGAATCGATGCGGTCGGTCACAGTCGGCACCAGCACGTCGGCGGCGCGCGCCATCTCCGCCAGATCGGCCTGGGTCATCGGCTTGTCGTCGAGGTTGAGCTGCGCGTCGAACAGCTCGCGCATGCGGGTCTCGATGCTGTCGGGCAGCTTGCGCGTGACGACGACCAGCGGCTTCTTGCGGTTCGCCATGCCTCGATCCTCGCCAAACGCCTCGACTCTCGCCAGCCCGTGAAAGGGCTCCTCCGTTCAGGTCTCCTTAACCACCGTGCCTGAAACTGCTGTTTCTCGCGACGCGGACGGAGGTCTCTTCCTCTGTAACAGATGGACGTGTGAAGACAAGCGTTCGCGCCTCCGACCATCTTGCGCCCACTTCCGCGCTTCAATTGCCGCCTTCACCTTGAGTTCCACCGCCGGGGACGGATGACTTCGAAGCGCAGCTGGCAGTACACCGGTCGTTCATGGATCGCGGCCTTTGTCGCGATCGCGACGACCTGCATCGCCGCCGCGCATGCGGCGGGCGAAATCGCGGCCGGCTCCAAGAGCGGGCTGCCGGTGCCGCGCTTCGTCAGCCTGAAGCCTGATCGCGTCAACGTGCGCGGCGGTCCCACGCGCGACCACGAGGTGACCTTCGTCTATACCCGCGCCGGCCTGCCAGTGGAGATCACGGCGGAATCCGACAACTGGCGGCGCATTCGCGATTGGGAAGGATCGGAGGGCTGGGTCTATCACTCGCTGCTGTCGGGCCGCCGCACGGCGGTGGTCACCCCCAAGGACAAGACCGCGCTGGTGCCGCTCTACGACAAGGGCGACCGTGGTGCCACGGTCGTGGCGCAACTGCAGGCCGGCGTGATGGCGTCGGTGAAGCGTTGCAACGGAAGCTGGTGCCAAATCACGGGCGCCGGATTCGACGGCTGGGCCGTGCAGGAGCAGCTCTGGGGCGTCTATCCGAACGAGAAGGTGGAGTGAGCCGCTCGCCTTGCCCTGAAAATGCAAATGGCCGGGACACAAACGCGGTTGCAGCATCAGCCCGCGAAGACGTAAGGGCGTTTACGCCCGTCTTCGCGGGCTATGCTGTCTCCGCCCTTATGTCTTCCGACGCGCTGTGCCCGGCACTGCCAGAACAGGAACGAACCAACCTTAGCGCGGCTTGCGGCGCAGGCGAACAACCACGTCGATTCGCGCCACCTCGTAGCCTTCGGGCGGGATCGGCGTCTTGCCGACGACTACGTCGGCGTTGGGAATGTCGAGGAGGTCGTTCTCGCCTTCGACGAAGAAGTGGTGGTGCTGGGATACGTTGGTGTCGAAATAGGTCTTGGAGCCGTCGACCGCGACCTGGCGCAGCAGCCCGACATCGGTGAACTGATGCAGCGTGTTGTAAACTGTAGCGAGCGACACCGGCACCTTCGCCTTGGTCGCCTCCTCGTACAGCATCTCGGCGGTGATGTGCCGGTCGCCCTTGCCGAACAGGATCCAGCCGAGCGCCATGCGCTGCCGGGTCGGCCGCAGGCCCACGTCGCGGAGCATGGACTTGACGTCGTGCCACGGGCAGCCGGTCAGCACTGCGCGCGAGGCTGCCGCGAGCCGGTCGGCCCCTTCGGTGGTGTTGGTGAGTACGATGGTGCGCGACGGTGCCATGGGCACATCTAACCTTCTGACTACACTACTCGCAACGATTGTTTCATTTGTAACATATTGGGGCGAAGATGCAACTCCCTCGCAACAACACTAGGGCTATTCTAATCTGGTGGTTATCCCGCCGGAACTAAAGCCTAGCCCGGACTGGCTTTGCCCCCCGGGCCGCCTATGTTAGGAGTTTCGGATTGCGGGGATAAGCAGGCGGCCAAGGACAGGATTCGAATGGAGAACCGGCGCACAAGCTTCGGCTATGACGACCTATTGGCCTGCGCGCGGGGCGAGTTATTCGGCGCGGGCAATGCCCAGCTGCCGCTGCCCCCCATGCTCATGTTCGACCGCATTTCCGAGATCGCGGAAGCGGGCGGCGACTATGGCAAGGGGCTGGTGCGCGCCGTGCTCGAGCTCAAGCCCGACCTCTGGTTTTTCCCCTGCCACTTCAAGGGCGATCCGGTCATGCCGGGCTGCCTCGGCCTCGACGCGTTGTGGCAGCTGCTCGGCTTCTTCCTGGGTTGGGTCGGGGCGCCGGGCAAGGGCCGCGCGCTCGGCCTGGGCGAGCTCAAGTTCTCCGGCCAGGTTCTTCCGACCGTCAAGAACGTCGTCTACGGCATCGACATCAAGCGGGTGATGCGCGCCAAGCTCGTCCTCGGCATCGCCGATGGCTGGCTCTCCGCGGATGGCTCGATCATCTACCGGGCGATGGACCTCAAGGTCGGGCTATTCCGCGACGAGGCGATGCAGCCGAGCGGGGGCTGACTCCATAGGTTGGTCGCATTTTCTGCGGAAAACCGGTCTCCACTTTTCCGGAAAATGCTCCAGCGCCAATTAAGATGCGGACGAGGCGTTCATGAGGCGGGTCGTCGTCACCGGGATGGGCATCGTCTCATCCATCGGCAACAACACCCAGGAAGTTCTGGCGAGCCTGCGCGAGGCCAAGTCGGGCATCGTGCGGGCCGACAAGTATGCCGAGCTCGGCTTCCGCTGCCAGGTGCACGGCGCGCCCACCCTCAACGCGGAAGAGGCGATCGATCGCCGTGCCATGCGGTTCCTCGGCGGCGGTGCGGCCTGGAACCATGTCGCGATGGAGCAGGCGATCCGCGATGCCGGCCTCGAGGACGGCGAAATCTCCCACGAGAGGACCGGCATCATCATGGGCTCGGGCGGACCGTCGACCCGCGCCATCGTCGAGGCCGCCGACGTCGCGCGAACCAAAAGCCCCAAGCGTGTCGGCCCCTTCGCCGTGCCCAAGGCGATGTCGTCGACGGCGTCCGCGACGCTCGCCACCTGGTTCAAGATCAAGGGCGTCAACTATTCGATCTCGTCGGCCTGCGCGACCTCCAATCATTGCATCGGCAATGCGATGGAGGTGATCCAGCTAGGCAAGCAGGACGTGATCTTCGCCGGCGGCTGCGAGGAGCTCGATTGGACGCTCTCGGTGCTGTTCGACGCCATGGGCGCCATGTCCTCGGGCTTCAACCAGACGCCGGACAAGGCGTCGCGCGCCTATGACGCCGACCGCGACGGCTTCGTCATCGCCGGCGGCGCGGGCGTGCTGGTGCTGGAGGAGCTCGAGCACGCCAAGGCGCGCGGTGGGCGCATCTACGCCGAGGTCGCGGGCTACGGCGCAACCTCCGACGGCTTCGACATGGTGGCGCCTTCGGGCGAGGGCGCGGTGCGCTGCATGCGCATGGCGCTCGAGGACGTGAAGGCGCCTGTCGACTACATCAATCCGCACGCGACCTCGACGCCGATCGGCGATCTCAAGGAGATCGAGGCGATCCGCGAGGTCTTCGGCGACAAATGTCCGCCGATCTCGGCGACGAAGTCGCTCACGGGACATTCGCTCGGCGCCGCCGGCGCGCAGGAGGCGATCTACTCGCTGTTGATGATGAACAACGGCTTCGTCTGCGAAAGCGCCAACATCGAGACGCTCGATCCGGCCTTCGCCGACATGCCGATCGTGCGCGAGCGCCGCGACGACGTCAAGCTCGGCTGTGTGCTGTCGAATTCGTTCGGTTTCGGCGGCACCAACGCCTCGGTGGTGTTCAAGCGCTTGGACGTCTAGATTTCTTTGGTTTTGCGCATGCTCTATTCGGAAAACCGGTTGCCACTTTTCCGGAGCATGCGCTGGGGACGCGTAAAGGTTAATTCGGGCCGTCGCGAGAGGGGTGGGCGGTAAAGTGGTAAACTCGGGTGGTATGACGCAGCTGATGCAGGGCAAGCGCGGGCTGATCATGGGGGTCGCCAACGACCACTCGATCGCCTGGGGCATCGCCCGCACGCTGGCCGCGCATGGCGCGACGCTGGCATTCACCTATCAGGGCGAGGCGCTCGGCCGGCGCGTCAAGCCGTTGGCCCAATCGCTCGGCGCATCGCTGCTGCTGCCGTGCGACGTCGAGCAGTCGGCGTCGGTCGATGCGGCCTTCGCCGCGATCGCCGAGAAGTGGGGCTCGCTCGACTTTCTGGTCCATGCCATCGCGTTCTCCGACAAGAACGAGCTCAAGGGCCGCTACGCCGACACCACGCGCGAGAACTTCACGCGCACCATGATCATCTCCTGCTTCTCCTTCACCGAGGTGGCCAAGCGCGCGGCGGCGTTGATGCCGGCGGGCGGCGCGATGCTCACGCTCACCTACAATGGCGGGCAGCGGGCGATGCCGAACTACAATGTCATGGGCGTGGCCAAGGCCGCGCTGGAAGCATCGGTGCGCTATCTCGCGGTCGATTTCGGGCCGTCCGCCATCCGCGTCAACGCCATCTCCGCCGGTCCGATCCGCACGCTGGCGGGTGCCGGCATCAGCGATGCGCGGCAGATGTTCGCCTTCCAGCAGCGGCACTCACCATTGAAGCGCGGCGTGACGCTCGACGAGATCGGCGGTGCCGCGCTCTATCTGCTGTCGGACCTTTCCACCGGCGTGACCGGCGACATCCACTTCGTGGATTCCGGCTACAACATCATCACCATGCCGCATCCCGCCTCGCTCAAGAACGGAGACGAGATGCAGGACGGCAACGGCGAGCCCACCAAGGACGCCGCGCAGTAGCGGGCCAGCGCGCTAGGACACCTTGGGGTCCGGCCGGCAGGTGACGTCGCTCGTGCGGGCAAACGCGACCATGTAGGGATACATGCGGCGCCACGGCTCGAACCGGGTGCCGGTGTGCCCGTTGATCATCAGCATTTGCGGATCGCTCGGACTGCGCCTGAACAGGTGCATCGCAATCGTGTAGGGCTGGCTCTTGCCGGCGAGCTCGAGCCGGCCCGTGAATTGTTCGTCGTCGTCGTTGCGCGCACGCAGCACGGTCTGTCCGCACGATCCCGTTTGGGTCACCTCGATCCCGCACCAGCTATCGCCGCAACGCGAAAGGTCGAGTGTCAGACTTTGATTGCTCGCGACCCAGCGGCCCTCGAACGTTTGTTGGATATCGGCCTTCGCCACGTCGCCGACACAAAACGACGCGAGCATCGTTGCCGCGGCCAAACCCATGACCGATCTCGCGCCCGTGACCGATCTCGCGCATGTCACTGCCCGCCGCGGGCTCTCGCCCGTGACCGCCGCCATTCTTGCACTCATCGTTGCTCTCCTGGTGGTCCCGGTGGCGCTGATCGCAATCGCGCTCGGGATCGGCTTGCTGCAATTGCCCTACGAGCTCATGCTCGTCCTGCAGCGGCGGCCGGTCGCGTTTCCGCTGCACATGGTGGCATCCGGTCTTGCGCTCATTCTCATTCCGATCGCGGCATGGACGCGGCGCCGCCGTGGCCTGCATCGGCCGGTTGGCCGCGCCGCCGCCATCTGTGTGGCGGCGGGCGGGGCGAGCGCGCTGCTGGTTGCGCTGGCGAGCGAGGCCACCGCCCTTGCGCGCGCGGGCTTCTTCGCACAGGGGCTGGTCTGCCTCGCTTTGTTGGCAGCGGCGTTCGCCGCCATCCGCAGCGGCGACGTATCACGGCATGCCAGGCTCGTGATCGCGATGGCTGCCGTGATGTCGGGCGCGATCTGGCTGCGGCTGGTGATGGCGGGCATCGTCGCATTCGAGGCGCCGTTCGATGCGACCTATGGGGTTGCGGCCTGGGCCTGCTGGCTCGTGCCGCTGTCGCTCGCGCTGACGATGAAGCTGCGTCTATCGTCTCGTGAAAACGCGACGGCCGGAGCACGAGGCCGCGGTCGTCGATATCTCTGGCGCCCCATGACGTCGATGCGTCGGACCGGGTAGCGATTAGATCAGGTCTAATCGTATTGCCTCTCACCCTCGATAAGAATATCTTATTGCGATGATCACGCTCAGGCAGCTGCGATATCTCTGCGCGCTTGCCGAGCACCGCCATTTCGGCCATGCCGCCGAGGCCTGCGCCGTGACGCAGCCGGCGCTCTCGATGCAGATTCGTGATCTGGAGCGGTTTCTGGGCGTCGAGCTGGTGGAGCGACGCCCGGGCGAGATTGCGCTGACCGAGGTCGGGATCGAGGTCGCCCGGCGCGGGGAGCGCATGCTGGCGTCCTCCCGCGACCTCATCGACTTCGCCCGTCACCGGGGCCGCATTCTCAGCGGACGGCTGATGTTGGGCATCATCCCGTCGCTGGCGCCCTACGTGCTGCCGAAGATTCTTCCGGCATTGCAACGGCGCTACCCGGACCTGCGCCTCGAGCTGCGGGAGACGCAGACCAAGATCCTGATCGAGGAGCTGGTGCGCGGAACGCTCGACGTCGTGATGCTGGCGCTGCCGGTGACGGAGGCCGAGGTCGAGACCATCAAATTGTTCGAGGATCCCTTCCTGTTCGCAGTGCCGGCAGCTGATCCGCGGCCGGACACGTCGCGCGTGTCCGCCCTCGACATCGATCCCCGGCAGCTGATCCTGCTGGAGGAGGGCCACTGCCTGCGCGACCAGGCGCTCGCCTATTGCACCGATAGCAGGCGCAACGGCGCCACAAGCGGCTTCGGGAGCGGCACCGGCGGCTCCATGGGGCTCGGCGCCACCAGCCTCACCACGGTGATGCAGATGGTGGCGAACGGCTACGGAGTCACGCTGGTGCCGGAGGTGGCGATCGACGTCGAGGTGCGCGACGAGCGGGTGAAGCTCCTGCGGTTCGCACCGCCGCTGCCCGGCCGCACCATCGGGCTCGGCTGGCGCCACAGCTCGCCGCGCAAGGTCGATTTCGTCGCGCTGGGGCAGGTCGTCACCGAGACGCTCGGATCGGCGAGCAAGCCCGCGCCGGCCGCCCGCTGAGATCCGCGTCGGCCTTGTTAGAGGAACAAGGACATCCCGGACCGGAGCGCCGCGGCGGCGCCGAAGGGGATGGACGCGATGGCCGCGGCGGCGACCAGCAATCCGACAAAGTGCGTTGGCGTCTGCAGGCGCGCAAGGATGGTCATGGCTGTCTCCTTTTTGACCGCCGGCGCGCCGGCGCGTTGTTGATGGCAACCCTTATGGAGGGAACTTGGCCCCACCGTAGTGATCTGGATCACAGATCGAACAGCGGTTGCAGGCGCATGGTGCGGCGGTCGCCCGCGCCGTCGTCGGGAGGGGCGCGGCGGGGCTATTTCCCGGTTGCGGGCATCGTCATAGTCTCCCGCTCCGCCGCGGCTAGTGTGGCCGATTTGACGTTCCTACCAGCATTGCTGCGAGTCCCTCGTAGGAACGTCAAATCCAAAGCCACACTAGAAAAATAGAGTTGCTAGTGTCCTTTGGCTCCGACGTTCGTAAGAGCACGCGCCTCAAAAGGATACGAACGTCGGAGCCGGCACACTAGCCGGTCCCGCGGATCGAGACAGGGATGATCGACGCCGATGACGCGATTGCGCGACCTCGTTCGCCGCGAGCCGAATCCCGGCATCCCATTGCCGGCGTGGCTGGAGCGTCTGGTCTCCATCGGCATCGTTTCGACCGACAAGAAGGTGATGCGGCGCCAGATTTGCGTCAATGTCGCCTCCTTCGCGGTCGCGGCCACGGCACTTTCGCACCTGGTCATCAACTCCTTCCATGATTTTCACGGGCTCTTCCTGGTCAATGCGGACAACCTGTTGATGTTTGTCGCTGCGCTGCTGGTTCCTCGCCTGCATCGTTTCGGCGAGCACGTCGGCGCGATCACGCTGGCCCTCGTCGTGTTGTTCGGACACATGTTCGTCGTATGGTCGCTCGGGCTCGCGAGCGAGCTTCACGTCTACTACACCCTAGGCGGGGTGATGTTGTTCTTCTTCGGTGTCGGAAACTGGCGTTTGTTTCTGATATTTTTCGGCTCTTACGTCATTGCACTCATGTTCGTGCTGAATTTCGCGCCGATCGCCGGCCTCGCCATCCCGGAGGATCAGGCGTTCCGCGACTTGCTGTCGAGCCAGGCGTTGATCAATACGACGGCGATCATCGCCGCTGTGCTCTTCTACGCGCTTTGGGCGCTGGAGCAGACCGAGACCCGGCTGGAGGATCAGCATGAGCGCTCCGAAGCCTTGATCGCGACCGTGATGCCGCAGTCGATCGCAGCGCGCCTGAAATCGGGCCGGGAGGAGCGCATCGCCGACAGGATCGAGATGCTCAGCGTCATGTTCGCGGATCTCGCCGGCTTCACCGAGGCGGCGCACGATCTGGCGCCGGAGGAGGTCGTCGACTTCCTCGACGAGCTCGTATGCAACCTCGACGCATTGTGCGAGCAGCATGCCGTGGACAAGATCAAGACCATCGGCGACAGCTATATGGCCGCCGGCGGTTTCAACGGACGGGCTGTCCCCAACGCGGTCGCGGTCGGACGCCTCGCGCTGGCGATGATGGAGGTCATCGAGCGCCAGCCGCCGCTTGGTCACCGCAAGCTCAAGCTGCGCGCAGGCATCCACTGCGGGCCCGCGACCGCCGGTGTCATCGGCGACACGCGCTTCTCCTACGACGTCTGGGGCGATGCCGTGAACACCGCGTCGCGCATGGAAACCACCGGGGTGCCCGGCCGCATCCAGGTGAGCGAGGCGTTCCGCGATCTCACGAAGGACGCGTTCTCGTTCGAGGAGCGCGGCGCGACCGAGATCAAAGGCATCGGCGAGACCCGGACGTTCTTCTTGCTCGGGCCGCGCGATTGAGATGGCGGTCGCAGCAATGAAAAGGCGGCCCGCAGGCCGCCTGTCCAAGTCCTCGTAAGGGGTGGCGAAACGACTATTCCGCGCCGCCCACCGCCTCCTGCCGCTGCTGGTCGCCGCCTTCGGCCTTCTGCTTGGCCTCGAGGTCCTCGCCGGTCGTCTGGTCGACGACCTTCATGGAGAGGCGCATCTTGCCGCGCTCGTCGAAGCCGAGCAGCTTCACCTTCACCTTGTCGCCTTCCTTGACCACGTCCGTGACGTTCTGCACGCGGCGCTGCGCCAGCTGGCTGATGTGGACGAGGCCGTCCTTGGCGCCGAAGAAGTTCACGAAGGCGCCGAAGTCCATCACCTTGACCACCGTGCCCTCGTAGATGTGGCCGACCTCCGGCTCGGAGGCGATCGACTTGATCCAGTTGATCGCCGCCTTCATGGCGTCGCCGTTGGCGGAGGCCACCTTCACCGTGCCGTCGTCGGCGATGTCGATCTTGGCGCCGGTCTTCTCCACGATCTCGCGGATCACCTTGCCGCCGGAGCCGATCACCTCGCGGATCTTGTCGACCGCGATGTTGAACACCTCGATGCGCGGCGCGTGCTCGCCGAGCTGGTCGCGGTGCTGGGTCAATGCCTTCGACATCTCGCCCAGGATGTGCAGGCGGCCGTCCTTGGCCTGGCCGAGCGCGACCCGCATGATCTCCTCGGTGATGCCGGCGATCTTGATGTCCATCTGCAGCGAGGTCACGCCGCGCTCGGTGCCGGCCACCTTGAAGTCCATGTCGCCGAGATGGTCCTCGTCGCCGAGGATGTCGGAGAGCACGGCATGGCGCTTGTCCTCGAGGATGAGGCCCATGGCGATGCCGGCGGTCGGGCGCTTGAGCGGGACGCCGGCGTCCATCAGCGCCAGCGAGGTGCCGCACACGGTCGCCATCGAGGAGGAGCCGTTCGACTCCGTGATCTCCGAGACCACGCGCAGCGTGTAGGGAAACTCGTGGTGCGCCGGCAGGATCGGATGGATGGCGCGCCAGGCGAGCTTGCCGTGGCCGATCTCGCGGCGGCGCGGCCCGCCCATGCGTCCGGTCTCGCCGACCGAGAACGGCGGGAAGTTGTAGTGCAGGAGGAACGTCTCCTTGTAGGTCCCGTGCAGCGCGTCGATCCACTGCTCGTCCTCGCCGGTGCCGAGCGTGGCCACCACCAGCGCCTGGGTCTCGCCGCGGGTGAACAGCGCCGAGCCGTGGGCGCGCGGCAGTACGCCGACCTCGGAGACGATCGGACGCACCGTCTTCACGTCGCGGCCGTCGATGCGCTTGCCGGTATCGAGGATGTTCCAGCGCACGATCTTGGCTTCGATCTTCTTGAAGACGCCGCCGACCTGCTGCTTGGAGTAGGGCGGGTTCTCCGTGTCCTCCGGACAGAAATGTCGCCACCACCTTGGCCTTGGCGGCATCGACCGCCTTGTGGCGCTCCATCTTGTCCGCGATCGCATAGGCCGCGCGCACGTCCTTCTCGACCAGTCCGAGCATTTCCTTCTCGAGCGCGGCGTTGTCGGCGACCTGATGGTCGCGCGGCTCCTTCGCCGCCTTCTCGGCGAGCTTGATGATGGCGTCGATCACCGGCTGGAAATGGCGATGGCCGAACATCACGGCGCCGAGCATGACGTCCTCGGTAAGCTCCTTGGCTTCCGATTCGACCATCAGCACCGCGTCCTGCGTGCCGGCGACGACGAGGTCGAGCTGGCTCTCCGTCATCTCGTCGAGCACCGGGTTGAGCACGTATTCGTTGTTGATGAAGCCGACGCGCGCCGCGCCGATCGGGCCCATGAAGGGCGCGCCCGAGAGCGTCAGCGCCGCCGAGGACGCGATCATCGCCAGGACGTCGGGATCGTTCTCGAGATCGTGCGACAGCGTCGTCACGATCACCTGGGTCTCGTTGCGCCAGCCTTCGGCGAACAGCGGCCGCACCGGGCGGTCGATCAGCCGCGAGACCAGCGTCTCTTTCTCGGTCGGGCGGCCTTCGCGCTTGAAATAGCCGCCGGGAATGCGGCCCGCGGCGTAGAACTTCTCCTGGTAGTCGACGGTGAGCGGCAGAAAATCGACGCCTTCCCGCGGCTCCTTGGCGGCGACGACGGTCGCCAGCACTTTCGATTCGCCGTAGGTGGCGACGACGGCGCCGTCGGCCTGGCGCGCGATCTTGCCGGTCTCTAGGACGAGCTTGCGCCCTCCCCAGTCGAGCTCAACACGATGGATATCGAACATTGCGATTGTCTTTCATGGTTTTCGCGAAGGGGCGAAAGCCATGAGCAAGACGGCGAGAGGCTGATGCGCGCGAAGCCGCGCTCCCTATCAGCGTCCAGCGATCCTGCCATGGCTTTCGAGCCTTCCATTGAACGGACGGGACGACCATTCGACCCGTCACGGAAATCGGCAGCGGCCTCGCTGCCGGATGAACAGCGGATCAGATCCGGTATCCGCTTCAAACGCGCGAACACGCCGCGCGCAAACGCTCAGCGGCGAATACCCAGCCGCTCGATCAACGACTTGTAACGCGCTTCGTCGATACGAGCGAGATAGTCGAGCAGCTGGCGACGCTGGGACACGAGCTTGAGCAGACCACGCCGGGAGTGATTGTCCTTGACGTGGGTCTTGAAATGCTCGGTGAGGCTGTTGATGCGCTCCGAAAGGATCGCCACCTGCACCTCCGGCGATCCGGTGTCGCCGGCCTTGGTCGCATAGGTCTTGATGACTTCGGCCTTGCGGCCGGTGCGTAATCGACATCGGGCTGTCCTTTTCTTTGTCAGGTGTCACGGTCGGCGGCCGGGCCGGGATGTCGTCCAGCGCGGTCGCCACGAGTACTTTGCGCGGGTCTCGTAGAGCTTTCCTGCGAAGCCTGCCCTGGAACTCGAGTCGGGCAGACGGGCCAGCTGAAAAATGCGTCAACTCAACAGGCTGGAGCGGTTTCCGAACGGGCCGCGCCAGCCCGCGCGCCTCGGGCAATAAAGCAAAACAACAGCGGATGCCAGCGGAAATTGCTGCTGCCCAGGCGCCGGCACACGCCTCGGTATGGTGAATAATCCTGTCGGTGCCTCGCCTTACAGTCGCGGCAGGTTGAAGATGCGCCGCGGGCGCAGCTCGCCCTTCTCGACCTCGGCCAGCGCGATCAGCGAGCCCTGGGCCGAGACCGACACCCAGCCCTCCATGATCGGGGCGTCGCGCCCGCGCAGCAGGACCGCCTGGCCGCGGGCGAGCCGTGCCGGCGTCGGCGGAGCTCACCCGCAGCGCCGGCAAGGCCGCCAGGCCGGCCTCGACCGGCAGTAGCGGCGGGGGCGGCGCGGGTGCTTCTCCCTCGGTCTGGCCGCTCCGTTGCAGCGCTTCGAGGCTCACGGCGATGTCCTCCGTGAAGGGGCCGACCGCGGTACGGCGCAGCGCCGCGACATGGCCGAAACAGCCCAGCAGGCGGCCGAGGTCGCGGGCGAGCGCGCGCACATAGGTGCCCTTGCCGCATTCGGCGGCGAGCACGGTGTGGTCGGGGTCGGGAGTCTCGACCAGCTCGAGGCGGTGGATCTCGATCGTGCGGGCGCGAGCTCCACCACCTCGCCGTCGCGCGCGAGATCGTAGGCGCGCTCGCCCTCGATCTTCACCGCGGAGAAGCGCGGCGGCACCTGCTCGATCAGGCCGGTGAAGCGCGGCAGCAGCGCGCGGATCGCCTCGGCGGTCGGACGCTCGCCGCTGGTCGCGGCGACGCGGCCTTCGGCGTCGTCGGTGTCGCGTTCCTCGCCCCAGCGCACGGTGAAGCGGTAGACCTTGCGGCCGTCCATGACGAAGGGAACGGTCTTGGTCGCCTCCCCGAGCGCGATCGGCAGGAGGCCCGAGGCCAGCGGGTCGAGCGTGCCGGCATGGCCGGCGCGCTTGGCCTGGAACGCGCGCTTGACCACGCTGACCGCGTGCGTCGAGGTCATGCCCACCGGCTTGTCGAGCACGAGCCAGCCGTTCACGTCGCGCTTCTCGCGCTTGCGCTGCTGCTGGCGGTCCGGCTTCTGGGCGGCGATCTCGTTCAACTCTCGTCATCCGTCTTGTTGGCGTCCAGATCGCGCCGGACCGCAGGTGTTCGCAAAAGCTTCTCGATTCGTTCGGCTTCGTCGAATCGCTCGTCGATCCGGAACCTGATCTCAGGTGCGAATTTCAGGTTAACGTGGCGCGCGATCTCGCCGCGCAGGTAGCGCTTGTTGCGCTCGAGCGCCGCGACCACGGCGTCGGCGTCGCGTCCGCCGAGCGGCATCACGTAGATGGTCGCGAGCCGCAGGTCGGCGGTCATGCTGCACCTCCGGCACGGTGATCAGGTGGCCTTCGATCACCGGATCGTGCACCTCGCCGCGCGCGAGCATCTCCGCCAGCGCATGACGCACGAGCTCGCCGACGCGCAACTGGCGCTGCGAAGGCATGTGGCTCGTGCTGGTATCGCGCTGACGGCGGCGGGGCATGACAGTCCTGAAATTCCATAGCCCGGGCTCGCGGCCCGGGCGTACGTTGTTCTGCGAAGAAGACCAAGCCCGGCAATGGCGGGCTAAATATGGTGCGCGCGCCTGAGATTTGGACTCACAGCGAGCGTTGCACCGTCTCCACCCGATAGCATTCGATGACGTCGCCGACCTTCATGTCCTGGTAGTTCTCGAAGGCCATGCCGCATTCCTGGCCGGCGAACACCTCGCGCGCGTCGTCCTTGAAGCGCTTGAGCTGGGAGAGCTTGCCTTCGTGCACCACCACGCTGTCGCGGATGAGGCGCACATTGGCGCCGCGCTCGACCACGCCGTCGGTGACGCGGCAGCCCGCGATGTTGCCGACCTTGGAGACCTTGAAAATCTCCAGGATCGTCGCGTTGCCGAGCATGGTCTCGCGGATGGTCGGCGCAAGCAGGCCGGACATCGCCTTCTTCACGTCGTCCACGAGATCGTAGATGATGTTGTAGTAGCGGATCTCGATGCCGACGCGCTCGGCCGCCTCGCGCGCCTCCTTGTGGGCGCGCACGTTGAAGCCGATGATCGGCACGCCGGACGCTTCGGCCAACGTCACGTCGGATTCGGTGATGCCGCCGACGCCGGCAGTGGATCACCCGCGCGGCGACCTCGGCGGTGCCGAGCTTCTCGATCGCGCCGGTGATCGCCTCGAGCGAGCCCTGCACGTCGGCCTTGATGATCAGCGCGAAATCCTTGCGGCCGGCGGTCTTGAGCTGGCTCATCATCTGCTCGAGCGAGCCGCGCATGCCGGTCGCGCGCGCAGCCATCTTGTCGCGCCGCTGGCGGGCGCGATAGTCCGTGACCTCGCGGGCGCGCGCCTCGGCTGTCGACCACCGCCAGGCGGTCGCCGGCCTCGGGCGTGCCGTTGAAGCCGAGCACCTCGACCGGCGTCGACGGACCCGCCGCCTCGACCGGCGTGCCGGTGTCGGAGACGAGCGCGCGCACGCGGCCCCAATCGGCGCCGGCCACGATGAGGTCGCCGACGCGGAGCGTGCCGCGCTGCACCAGCACGGTCGCGACCGGGCCGCGGCCGCGGTCGAGCTTGGCCTCGATCACGGTGCCTTCGGCCGGACGGCTTCGGATTGGCCTTGAGATCGAGAATTTCCGCCTGCAGCCCGATGGTCTCGAGCAGCCGGTCGATGTTGAGCTTCTTGGTCGCCGACACCTCGACGTCGAGCACCTCGCCGCCGAGCGATTCGACCTGGATCTCGTGCTGCAGCAGCTCGGTGCGCACGCGTTCCGGCTTGGCGTCCGGCCGGTCGATCTTGTTGATCGCCACGATCATCGGCACCTTGGCGGCCTTGGCGTGATGGATCGCCTCGACCGTCTGCGGCATGACGCCGTCGTCGGCGGCCACCACCAGCACGACGATGTCGGTCACCTTGGCGCCGCGCGCGCGCATGGCCGTGAAGGCGGCATGGCCCGGGCGTATCGATGAAGGTGATCTTGCTGCCGGAGGGCGCGGTCACCTGGTAGGCGCCGATATGCTGGGTGATGCCGCCGGCTTCGCCCGCCGCCACCTCGGTCGAGCGGATGGCGTCGAGCAGCGAGGTCTTGCCGTGGTCGACGTGGCCCATGACGGTGACCACCGCCGGCCGCGGCACCAGCGTCGCGGGATCGTCGGCGACGTCGAACAGACCCTCCTCGACGTCGGATTCGGCCACGCGCTTGACGGTGTGGCCCAATTCCTCGGCCAGCAGCTGGGCGGTGTCGGCGTCGATCACGTCGTTGATCTGCGCCATGTGGCCCTGCTTCATCAGGAGCTTGATCACGTCCACGCCGCGCTCGGCCATGCGGTTGGCGAGCTCCTGGATGGTGATGGTCTCCGGAATCGTGACTTCGCGCACGAGCTTTTCCTTCGGCTCGTCGGCGCGCGTGACCCTTCAGCCGCTGCGTGCGGCGGCGGAAGGCCGCGACGGAGCGCTCGCGCACTTCGTCGGCGCTGAGCGCGGTCACCAGCGTGAGCCGGCCGCGGTTCTTCTGCGCGCCGGTGCGCGCCGGCTTGGGCGCGGGCGCCGGGCGCGCAAGGCCGGGGCCGCCGGGGCCGCGGCGCGTGCGTGGCGCTTCGTCCTCGTCGGGCTCGAGTGCGGGACGCGCAGTAGCTGGCCGCGCGGCGGCGGTGGTGTCCTCGCCGAAGCGCTTCTTCGCCTCCTGCTCGGCCTTGACCTTGGTCTCCAGATCGTGCTTGCGGCGCTTCTCTTCGTCGGCCTTGCGCGCCTCGGCGGCGTCGCGCTCGGTCCGCTCGGCGCTCTCGCGCGCCTTGCGGATCGCGCTTCCTCCTCGGCGATCTTGCGCTCCTCCGCCTCGCGCAGCCGGGCGTCGCCCAGCGCGCGCGCGCGGGCCGTGCGCTCCTCCTCGGTGAGGGTTCGCAGCACGACGCCCGAAGGCTTGGGCGCAGGGGCTGCCGGGGCTGGAGCCGGCGTCGCCGCCGCCGCCGGCGCTGCCGCCTTGCCGGGCGCGGGGCGCTTCGCCGGCGCAGCGGCAGGCGCCGGCGCATCGGCCTTGGCCCGCGTCGGCGCGCGGCTTTTCACCTTTTCGACGACGACCGCCTTGGTGCGGCCGTGGCTGAAACTCTGGCGCACGACGCCCTGCTCGACGCCGCGCCCTTTCAGGCGTCAGGGTCTTGGTCGGGGCGACGCTCAGCTTCTTTTCGCCAGTCTTTTCCGTCGTTTCAGCCATTCCGATCCCGATTCTCGAGCGTTTCGCCGTGTTTCGTCATGCCGTCGGCATTCGCCGGCTTGCGGTCTTGTCGCCTATCGGCTCGCGCCGACTTGCGGAATTGAGCCTTGCCGATGTCGGGCAGACCCGGCATCGGGCCGGTCCGGAAACGCTCAAGGCGCGCAGCGCGCGCCAGGAACGTCTCGCTTTCGGGACCGGCAAGCAGGGCTGCATGTATCACATTTGACCGCCCCAATGCCAAATCCAATTGCGCCGAGGTAAAGGCCTCGATGACCGCGATTTCCGCCGCGTCCTCGCGGCGGCGCAGCGCAGCCGTGAGCTTTCGCGTGCCGTCCGGGGCCGCCTCGGCGGCATTGAGCAGCGCGGCCACGCGGTCGCGGGCCAGCGCCGCCTCGACCTTGGCGAAGCCGATCGCGACCTTGCCCGCCTTGTGGGACATGGCCAGCGCATCGAGCGCGGCCTGCTCGAGCAGCCGCTCGGTCGTCGCCACGAGATCGGCGGCCACGCGGACGTCGCGCTTGAAGCCGCGCGCAAAGGCCTTGCGGGCGAGCGCCGTGGCGAGCGCTTGCCGTGTCGCGGTGATCCAGATGCCGCGGCCGGGCAGCCGGCGCTTGAGGTCGGGCACGGCCGTGCCGTCCGGGCCGACGACGAAGCGGATCATCTCGTCGACCGGCTTCACCTCGCCGGTTGCGGCGCAAAACCGCTCCGTTCCGGGCGCGATCTTGCGCGGCCCGGCGTCGAGTGCGTTATCGTGCGTCCACTGCGAGCATTCGTCGCGTGTCCCTCAAGCCGGCGCCGTGGTGGCTCTCGGTCGCTGCCTCCTCGGCGGCGGGCGGCGGCGCCAGGTCCTCCTCCTTGATCCAGCCGGCCTTGACGCGCGCCTGCATGATCAGCGCCTCGGTCTCGTCGCGCGACAGGTCGAACCCGTCGAGGATGCCGGGATAGCGCGTCGTCTCGCCGTCCTTGCGCTCGCTCCAGCCGAACAGGTCGTCGGTGGCGCAGCCGGCCAGATCCTCGACCGTCTTGATGTCGTTCTCGCCGAGCTTCACCAGCATGGCGGTGGTGACGCCGGGGACCTCCTTGAGCGCGTCCTCGACGCCGAGCTCCTGGCGCTTGGCGTCGAGCTCGGCCTCCTGCTGGCCGAGGATAATCGCGCGCGCGCGCCTGCAATTCGCGGGCGGTGTCCTCGTCGAAGCCCTCGATCGCCGGCGATCTCCTTCTCGTCGACCATGGCAAGCTCCTCGACCGAGTTGAATCCTTCCGAGGCGAGCAACTGGCCGACCACCTCGTCGACGTTGAGCGCCTCGATGAACAGCTTGGTGCGCTTCTCGAATTCGGCCTGCCGGTGCTCCGACTCCTCCTGCTCGGTGACGATGTCGATGTCCCAGCCGGTGAGCTGCGAGGCGAGCCGCACGTTCTGGCCGCGCCGGCCGATGGCGAGCGAGAGCTGCTGGTCGGGCACGACGACCTCCATGCGCTGGCGATCCTCGTCGAGCACGACCTTGGCGACCTCGGCGGGCGCGAGCGCGTTGACCACGAAGTTGGCGGGATCCGGCCGTCCACGGGATGATGTCGATCTTCTCGCCCTGCAGCTCGTTGACGACGGCCTGCACGCGAGAGCCGCGCATGCCGACGCAGGCGCCGACCGGATCGACCGAGGAATCGCGCGAGATCACCGCGATCTTGGCGCGCGAGCCGGGATCGCGCGCGACCGCCTTCACCTCGACGATGCCGTCGTAGATTTCCGGCACTTCCTGCGCGAACAGCTTGGCCATGAACTGCGGATGCGTGCGCGACAGGAAGATCTGCGGCCCGCGCGGCTCGCGGCGCACGTCGTAGATGAAGGCGCGGATGCGGTCGCCGTTGCGGAAGGTCTCGCGCGGCAGCATCTCGTCGCGCCGCACGATCGCCTCGCCGCGGCCGAGATCGACGACGACGTTGCCGTATTCGACCCGCTTGACGATGCCGTTGACGATGTCGCCGATGCGGTCCTTGTATTCCTGATACTGGCGGTCGCGCTCGGCCTCGCGCACCTTCTGCACGATCACCTGCTTGGCCGACTGGGCGGCGATGCGGCCGTATTCGAGCGGCGGCAGCGGCCTCGGCGATATAGTCGCCGACCTGGGCGGCGGGATTGCGCTTCTTGGCGTCCTCGAGCGCGATCTGGGTCGAGTCGTTCTCGATCTGGTCGACCACCAGCAGCAGGCGCGACAGCCGCATCTCGCCGGTCTTCGGATTGATCTCGGCGCGGACCTCGGTCTCGCTGCCGTAGCGCGAGCGTGCCGCCTTCTGGATCGCATCCTCCATGGCGGCGATGACGATGCCGCGGTCGATCGCTTTCTCGCGCGCGACCGCGTCGGCGATCTGCAACAGTTCGAGCCGGTTGGCGCTGACGGCCATCGGTCAATCTCCTTCGTTCTGGATGACGGACGTACGCGCCGTCGGATGACGGAACGTGGCTGCGCCGGTCTTCGCGACCTCCGATCTGTCGTCGTCGTCTGCTCTGTGCTGCTGCCTTGCCGCGCCGGAGCGATTCGGCGATCAGCGCCTCGGTGAGCACGAGCTTGGCTTCGCCATATCCTCGATCGGCAGCAGAACCTCGTTGGCCTCGCCGGGCGCGGCATCGTCGCGGCGGATGCGCGCGGCGTCGCCTTCGGTCGCCCAGCAGCACGCCGCGGAACCGCCGCCGGCCGTCGATCGCGACCGTCATCTCCACCTTGAGCTGGTGGCCGGCATGGCGTTCGAAATCCGAGCGCCGCACCAGCGGACGGTCCATGCCGGGCGAGGACACTTCGAGCCGATAGGCGCGATCGATCGGGTCGGCGACGTCGAGCACCGGCGACAGCGCCCGCGACACCGTCTCGCAGTCCTCGACCGTCATGGTCCCGTCCGGCCGCTCCGCCATGATCTGGACCGTGCAGCCGTCGAGCCCGGAAATCCTCACCCGCACCAGCCGGTAGCCGACGCCGACGAGAACCGGCTCGGCGATCGCGGCGACGCGCGCCGCGACGCCCTGCTCGACGATGAGGCGCGGCTCGGAATCCGCCTGAAGCGTGTCGATCGCTTGCGTCATTCGCTCGCTGCTCGTGCGAGTTGCAACTTTTGGTTTAGTTTCGCCCCGGCGCGACCGGGCCATCGCAGGCTGCCGGTCGATTTCGGTAACAAAAAAGAGCGGGTCCCGGGGGAACCCACTCTCAAAAACCGATCGGATCACATCCGACCGTTATGAGATATCCAGAAGCTGGACTGCGCGAAATATAGCGATTTGCGCCGTGGGCGCAAGGGCCGGACAAGCCGTTCGGCCTTACCCCGATAACGCGCGATTAACTAACCCTTCCTTCAGATTCCTCTTCTAGCGTGCACGATCTAATTTTGCGCACCGTGCCGTCGCAATTGTTCCTGTGTCGCGTGCTTAGGCCTCGAGTAATGTCTGCTCCCGCCTCGCTCATTCCGGAACTCGAAGATGTGATCCAGCACGGCTCGCCGGAGCGGCGCGCCGAAACGCTCAAGCGCATCACGGCCTATTTTCTCGACGGCGCGAGCCGGTTCAACGACGATCATGTCCGGCTGTTCGACGACGTGTTCAGCCGGTTGATCGCCGAGATCGAAGCGAAGGCGCGCAGCGAGTTGTCGCATCGGCTGGCGCCGGTCGGCAATGCGCCGGTCGAGGTGCTGCGGCAGCTCGCCACACGACGACGACATCGCAGTCGCGGGGCCGGTTCTCGAGCAGTCGCCGCGGCTCGCCGACACCGATCTCGTCGACATCGCCGAGACCAAGAGCCAGGCGCATCTGCTCGCCATCTCCGGGCGGGCCGGAATCGCCGGAGCCGGTGACCGACGTGCTGGTCCGGCGCGGCGACCGCGAGGTCGTGCACAGCGTCGCCGACAATCGCGGCGCGCGCCTTTCCGATGACAGCTTTTTCACGCTGGTCGGACCGGGCGGAGCAGGACGGGGTGCTCGCCGAGAAGGTCGGGACTGCGCCCGGACATTCCGCCGCGGCTGTTTCGCGATCTCCTGCTCAAGGCCACCGAAGTGGTGCAGCAGCGCCTGTTCGCCTCGGCCAAGCCCGAGACGCAAGCCGAGATCCGGCGCGTGCTGGCGAAGGTCTCGCGCGAGGTCGGCGCGAGCGCCGCGCCGCGCGACTATTCGAGCGCTCAGCGCGCGGTCGAGGCGCTGCGGCTGCGAGGGCAAGCTCGACGAAGCCGCGCTCGTCGATTTCGCCAAGAAGGGGCAATACGAGGAAACGATCGCGGCGCTCGCGGCGCTTTGCGCGGTGCCGATCGAGGTGGTGGACCGGCTGATGAGCGGCGAGCGGCCCGATCCGATCCTCATTCTGTGCAAGTCGGCCGGCTGGGGCTGGCCGACCGTGAGGTCGATCATCATGGCGCGGCCGGGTGGTCCGGGCACGTCGAGCCAAGGTCTCGACGCCGCCTTTGCCAATTTCGACCGGCTGTCGGCGACCACCGCCCAGCGCGTGATGCGGTTCTGGCAGGTCAGGCGGACGTCGGACGAAAGATAGCGAGTAGCGCTGCTTCCTTTGCTATTCGCTATCGCTACTCGCTACTCGCTTGAAAATCAGATAGCACGGCACGCGGCCTTCGCGCTTGGCCTTGGCCTCGTAGCGCGTGTCGGCAAAGCCCGGCCATGGTTGGCGCCAATCGTCGGCGCGCTCGGCGGTCCATGCGAACGCGGGCGAGCGCAGCATGTGCGCGCAGCGTCCAGGCTGCGTAGTCCGGGATGTCGGTGGCGAAGCGGAATTCGCCGCCCGGGCGCAGGACGCGCGCGATCTCGGCGACGCTGCGGTCCTGCACGAAGCGTCGTTTCCAGTGCCGGCGCTTCGGCCACGGATCGGGATAGAGGAGATCGACGCGCGCCAGCGCGGCCGGCGGCAGCCATTCGAGCAGGAACGTCGCGTCGCCGAAGTGCAGCCGGATATTGGCGAGCGCTCTTCGCCTCGATCGCGGCCAGCGCCTTTGCCATGCCGTTGACGAACGGCTCGACGCCGATGAAGCCGGTGCGCGGGTGCTGCTCGGCTTGCCGCGATCATGTGCTCGCCGCCGCCGAAGCCGATCTCGAGGCGGACGTCGTCGACCGCGGCCGGGAACAGCTTGCCGAGGTCGGGCGGCGCCGGCGTGCCGAGATCGATCGCGAGCCTCGGCAGCAGCGTCTCGATCAGCGCGGCCTGATGCGGCCGCAGCGCGTGGCCCTTGCGGCGGCCGAAGAAGGCGCGTCGTCGGGCGTTTCCTCGATCAGAAATGGACATGGTCGGAAAAGCACATGGCGGCCTTATCGGCCGCCATGTTGAACGTCTCGCGCCGGCTCGTCGAGCGGATTAGCCGCCAACTGCGCTCCTGATGTCCTTGACCAGGTCGGTCCTCTCCCAGGAGAAGCCGCCGTCCTTTTCCGGCGCGCGGCCGAAATGGCCGTAGGCGGCGGTGCGGCGATAGATCGGCCGGTTGAGCTTGAGCGTGCGGCGGATATTGGTCGGGGTGAGCCGGAAAATCTCGCGGCAGCACCTTTTCGCAGCTTCTTCTCGTCGACCTTGCCGGTGCCGTGGGTATCGACCAGCAGCGACATCGGATCGGCGACGCCGATCGCATAGGCGATCTGGATGGTGCAGCGCTCGGCGACGCCGGCGGCGACCACGTTCTTGGCGAGATAGCGCGCGGCATAGGCGGCCGAGCGATCGACCTTGGTCGGGTCCTTGCCGGAGAAGGCGCCGCCGCCGTGCGGCGCGTAGCCGCCGTAGGTGTCGACGATGATCTTGCGGCCGGTGAGGCCGCAGTCGCCGTCGGGGCCGCCGACGACGAAGTTGCCGGTCGGGTTGACCAGGAAGTCGGACGGCTTCTTCGGCATCCAGCCGTCCGGCAGCGCCGACGCGACGGCGTCGCCGATCAGGTCCTTCACCATGCCGGGCGTATATTTCTTGCCGTTGCGGGTCTCGGCATTGTGCTGGGTCGATACCACGACCTTGGTGCAGCCGATCGGCTTGCCGTCGACGTATTGCACCGTCACCTGGCTCTTGGCGTCCGGCTGCAGGTCGAACAGCTTGCTTCGAGCGGCGCTTCTCCGACAGCACCTTCAGGATCTTGTGCGCGAAGTAGATCGGGGCCGGCATGAACGAGCCCTTCTCGTAGACCTCGCTCTCGGTGCAGGCGAAGCCGAACATCATGCCCTGGTCGCCGGCGCCTTCCTGCTCCTCGCCCTTCTTCTTCTTGGCGTCGACGCCCATGGCGATGTCGGGCGACTGGCCGTGCAGCAGCACCTCGATGTCGGCGCCGTGATAGGAGAAGCCGTCCTGGTCGTAGCCGATGTCGCGCACCACGTCGCGCGCGATCTGCGTGATCATCTCGCGATTGATCACGGCGTGGTTGCCGTATTTCGTGAACAGCGGCGCCTGGCCGCGGCCCTCGCCGGCGATGACGATCTTGTTGGTGGTGCAGAGCGTCTCGCAGCCGAGCCGGGTGTTCACCAGGCTGTCGTCGGCGATGCCGAGCTTGACGTCGTTCTCGATGAAGGCGTCGAGGATCGCATCCGAAATCTGGTCGCAGACCTTGTCGGGATGGCCTTCGGAAACGGACTCGCTGGTGAAAAGGTAGTTGACGTGTGGCACTGAACACTCCCCTCGCAGGATCGGTTGTAAGGCGCGGCAGCCTAGCGTGGAGTGTTTCTTGCAGCGTCCCCGAACGGGGTCAAGATGTGGGCAGAGTGGGACCGAGGAAGGCCATGCGAATTTATGGCGTAGCGAATTGCGAGCAGAGATCTATCGGTACTCGCCGGTTGCCGCTAGCCGGCGCTCACTCTTCATCCTCGCCGGCGATCTCCTCGACGAGATCGACGATGCGGCGCCGAAGCTTGGGCTCCTTGATGCGCATGAAGGCCTTGGTCAGCGAGAGGCCTTCCGAGGTGGCGAGGAAATCCGACACATAGGCCGGCGAGGGTGCTTCCTTCATCCCGTCGCTCGTCCCATGCAGGTTCGGTGCGCCTTCGAAGAAGAACGCCACCGGCACCTGCAGGATGTGGGAGATCTGCTGCAACCGGCTCGCCCCGATGCGGTTGGTGCCCTTCTCGTATTTCTGCACCTGCTGGAAGGTCAGGCCGAGCGCGTCGCCGAGCTTCTCCTGGCTCATGGCCAGCATCATGCGACGCATGCGCACCCGGCTGCCGACGTGCTTGTCGATCGGGTTCGGCGCCTTTTTGGCGATGGCCATAACGATCTCCTATGCAGCCGTTGTTTTGCGTAATGTTCCCGCTGCCGAGCCCGAACGCAATCTTATTCCATCGCTAATTGGTAGCGGCGCAGCAAAATGGTGAAATACGTGCACAACTAAAAGTCGATGCTAGACAATTGATCGGGATGAGCAATCCATGGGTAGTTTCAATTGTAACGTGTTGGCACAAAGTTGTGGCACGGTAGGCGTTATACAACTTATCATTGAAATGAGGTCATGCAACCGAAGCTCATCAGCTATGCGCTAGATGGCGGAGCCTCGGCGACGCACCCGTATCAGCCACAACAAGGCGATGGCGATCACGACGACGAGCGGGCCGTCACCCAGGCGCGCATAGGGCGTCGGCGGGAGAGCCTGCGGCAGCGGCGCGTCGAGCACGCCTTCGGTCCCGAGCGGCAGCGCCTTGACGACGCGGCCGAGCGGATCGACCACCGCGGAAATTCCGGTATTGGCCGCCCGCACCAGCGGAAGCCCCTCCTCGATCGCCCGCACCCGCGCCTGCTGGAAATGCTGGTAAGGGCCTGAGCTGTTGCCGAACCACCCGTCGTTGGTGAGGTTGAGCAGCCAGCCCGGTCGCTCCGCGCTGCCGGCTGCGAACGGCCAACTGAGATAGCGGCCGACGTGGTCGTAGAGCCAGCCCGGCCGCTCGCTGCGCGGCACCGCGTCGCCGGGAAAGATGATCTCGTAGCAGACCAGAGGCAGGAAGCTCGGTGCCCCGGGGACGGTCAGGTTGCGCCGACGGTCGCCTGGCGATGAAGCCGCCGCGCAGCTTGGTGAGCTGCATCAGGCCGAGGCGCTCGAGCACGGCCTGAAACGGCAGATACTCGCCGAACGGAACGAGATGCACCTTGTCGTAGACCGACAGGATCGAGCCGTCGTGGTCGATCACATAGATCGAATTGTAGGCGCGCGGAATTGTCGGATCGGGCGTCGACTCGGGCGGACGGATTGCGCCCGTGATCAACACCGTTCCCTCCGGCAGCATGCGCGGCGATCTGGGCCAGCGCATCGGGCTCGCGCGTGAGGAAGAACGGGAATGCCGATTCCGGCCAGATCAGGTGGGTGACGTCGCGCACGCCCGTCGATTGCGGACCGCTGGCGCGATCCGACAGCGCGAGATAGCGGCTCATCACCTGCTGCTTCTGCGAATAGTTGAACTTCTCGTCCTGCTGCAGGTTGGGCTGCATGATGCGCAGGCGCACGCCTTCGACGAAGCTCGTCGGCGTGGCCGCGAGCCGCCACGCGCCGTAGACCGCAAGCGCGGCGATCACGACGACGCTCAGCGCCGGAGCGAGCCAGGGCCGCCTGTTATCGGCGCGGTCGTCGGCGAGCACGGCGGGCGATGCATAGACCGCGACCGCCAGAAACGTGAGCCCCCAGATGCCGACAAGGGCCGCGCCCTGCGCGAGCCAGAGCGGCGAGATCAGCGTGTACCCGTACGCATTCCAGGGAAAACCGCTGAACAGGTGACCGCGCAGCCACTCCGCCAGGGTGAGCGCCACCGCGAGCGCCAGGACGCGCGCCGGCGCCGCGCATCCAGATGAGCCGGGCGAACGCGAGACCGAACGCGGTGTAGACCGCCATTCCGGCCGGCAGGGCGACGACCGCGACCGGCAGCAGCCAGCCGAAGGTCTTGGCGTCGACCAGAAACGCATGGCCGACCCAGTAGAGGCCGGCGAGGAAATAGCCGAAACCGAACCACCAGCCCGACGCGGCGGCCGCCAGCACACCGCCGAGGCGGCCGGCGGCGGCGCCGTCGACGAGCCAGACCAGGATCGGGAAGGTGACGAAGGGAATGGGCCAGATGTTGGTCGGCGGCAGTGCCAGCGCTGAAACGGCGCCGGCGAGGAATGCGATCAGGATGCGCCGCCATCCCCAGGCCAGCACGATCGTATGAGCGAGGCGGGTCAGCGTCACGTTCGCCGGGCGGGTGTCGTCGATGGCGCAGCGTCGGGAGAGAGCTTAGCCGATTCGCCGCCCGTCACCGGCAATTGGGGAGGGGCCGGGGGCGTATTCGATGGTGTGGAGGCGCTTGCTGCGGTGGGTGCGCTCGACGGCGACGACGTGCCCATGGTTGTGGCGACCTGCCGAAGCTCGCGGCCCTTGTCGCTTTGTCCGTTCTGCCGGTGCAGCCCGTGGTAGATCTTGAGCTTCTTTACGCGGCGCGGATCGGCATCGAGGATTTCGAGCTCGAACGGGCCGGGACCGGGCACGAGCTCGCCGCGCACCGGCACGCGGCCGATGCGGGTCGCGACATAGCCGGCGAGCGTGTCCACCTCCTGGGCCACCTCGCCGACGTCGAATTCCGGCCCGACGATCGAGGTGACATCCTCGAGGTTGGCGCGCGCATCGGCGAGAAACGAGCCGTCGGACTGGCGAACCACGCCGGGCAGCGTGTCCTCGTCGTGCTCGTCGGCGATCTCGCCGACGATCTGCTCGACGATGTCCTCGATCGATACCACGCCGTCGGCGCCGCCATACTCGTCGACGACGAGCGCAAGATGGATGCGGGTCGTCTGCATCCTGGCGAGCAGATCGAGCACCGGCATGGAGGGCGGCGCGTACAGGATCTCGCGGATGATCTTTGTCCGCCGACAGCGGCATCGAGAGGTCGATAGCCTTGAGGTCGAGGCCGGCGGGAAACGGCTTCTTGCGTTTCGTGTTGGCTTGCGCGCTGGCGGCCGCGTGCATCGTCATGAACGCGACCAGATCGCGGATGTGGACCATGCCGACGGCGTCGTCGAGCGTATCGTCGTAGACCACGAGCCGCGAATGGCCGGCGCTCTCGAATATCCTGCATGAGCTCGCCGAACGCGATATCGCGCTGCACCGCGATGATGTCGGCGCGCGGCACCATGACATCCACGATCCGCCGCTCGCGCAACCCGAGGATGTTGCTCAGCATCCTGCGTTCGGTCGGCGAGAAGCCGGTCTCGCCCGCGGGCGTCTCGAGCACGTCCTTGAGGTCGGCGCGGATGGTGCTCGGCTTCCAGCCGAAGATCGCCCGCAGCGCGCGCGCGAGCCAGCCTTCGCCGCTGTCGCGGGTCGCTTGGCTCGGCCGCGACACCGGAACCGGCAAATTCCGCGATGAGCCGGCGGCGGCCGACGGATCGCTCGGAATTGGGGAATCGGTGTCGGGCATGGCGATCAGGTGTCAGCCCTCGGCGTCGCGTGCGATGTACGGGTCGGGGACGCCGAGCCGGGCGAGAATGGTGCGCTCGAGCCGTTCCATCGCGTCGGCATCCTCGTCCGACTCGTGATCGTATCCGAAGAGATGCAGAAAACCATGCACCGCGAGGTGCGCCAGTGATGGGCGAACGGCTTGCCCTCGGCCGCGGCTTCCGCGGCAGCGGTCTCAAAAGCGATCGCGATGTCGCCGAGTAGTTGCGGCGCTCCTGCGCGGCCTGTCGGGATAGCAGAACGAAAGCACGTTGGTCGCCTTGTCGATGCCGCGCCAATCGCGGTTGAGCGTGCGGATGCGCTCGTCGCCGTCGACCAGAACGGCGACGACTCCTTGTGCCGGGCCGGCAATCTCGTCGGCCGTCTCGATTGCGGTTGCAACGAAGGCCTGGACCTCGGGTTCCGCGGCGAGCGCCTCGGGGGCGGCCGTCACTTCGAGCACGAGGCCGGCGGCGGTCGTGGGGGCCTCATCCTGCGCCGGTTTTGCCCTCACGGCTTCCCATCTCGCTTGGAGCCCGAAGCTGGCGTCGCCTTGTCGTAGGCGTCGACGATGCGCGCCACCAGCTCGTGCCGGATGACGTCCTCGGCGGTGTAGACGACGTGGCCGATGCCCTCGACGTTGCGCAGCAGCCGCGTCGCCTCCGCCAGCCCGGAGGTCTGTCCGGGCGGCAGGTCGACCTGGCTCGGGTCGCCGGTGACGATCATGCGGCTGTTCTCGCCGAGCCGGGTGAGGAACATCTTCATCTGCATCGAGGTCGTATTCTGCGCCTCGTCGAGGATCACCACGGCGTTCGACAAGCGTGCGCCCGCGCATGAAGGCGAGCGGCGCGATCTCGATCTCGCCGGTCTGCATGGCGCGCTCGACGATGCGCGCATCCATCAGGTCGTAGAGCGCGTCGTAGATCGGGCGCAGATAGGGATCGACCTTCTCGCGCATGTCGCCGGGCAGGAAGCCGAGCCGCTCGCCGGCCTCGACCGCCGGCCGCGACAGGATGATGCGGTCCACCTCCTTGCGCTCGAACAGTTGCACCGCGTGCGCCACCGCGAGCCAGGTCTTGCCGGTGCCCGCGGGCCCGGTGCCGAACACCAATGCATGGCGCCGCAGCGCGCGGATATAGGCGTCCTGCGCGGCGGTGCGCGCGCGCACCGGGCGCTTGCGCAGGTTGATCTCCTCGAAGCTCGGCCGCGCCGTCGCGGGGTCGTAGTCGAACAGCGAGCCCTGCGCGATCGCGAGCCGGATCGCGCCGTCGACATCGCCGGACACGAGCTCGTCGCCGCGCTTGAGCCGCTCGTAAAGTCCCTCGAGCACGCGGCGCGCCTGCTCCATGGCGTCGCGCGATCCTGCGACGGTGACATGGTTGCCGCGCTGCTCGGCGACCACGCCGAGCCGGCGCTCGATCAGCGCGAGGTTCTGGCCGTATTGTCCGAACAGCTGCGACGCAAGCCGGTTGTCGTCGAACGCGAGCACCACTTGCGACTGCTGAGTCGCGGCAGTCTAGTGCGTGCCGGGATCATTGTCGCCGACGCGAGTCGGTGGCGACACGAATGGTCCGTTATCCGATCGAGACGAGCGCAACGGCTTCAGCCCTCCGCCAGCATTGGCGCCGCGCGCATACGTTCCGCACGCGCTGTGGCGAGCGCGCCGAACAGGCTGTTGGCGCGGATCTCGGTGATCGTCACCGCGGCGATTTCCCCGATCATTCGTTGCTGGAGCCATGACCTGCGACTGGCTGGAGATATGGGGAGCGGCCGACGATCTGGCCAGGATGGCGTCCCGGCTTTTCGAACAGCACGTCGAAGGTGCGCCCGACGCATTGCGCGTTGAAACGCGGCCTGGTGACGGTCGATTGCCGCCTGCAAGCGGTAAAGCCGCTCGGATTTGACCTCCTCGGGCAGTTGGTCCGGCATCTCGGCGGCCGGCGTGCCCGGCCGGGGCGAATACTTGAAGGAGAAGGCGCCGGCGTAGCCGACCTCGTCCGACCAGCGAGAGCGTCGCTTGAAAATCATCCTCGCGCTCGCCGGGGAAGCCGACGATGAAATCGGAGGAGAACGCCATGTCGGGCTGCGCGGCGCGCACGCGCGCGATCGCGTCGAGATAATCCGCGCGCGTGTGGCGTCGGTTCATGGCGGCGAGGATGCGGTCGGAGCCGGACTGCACCGGCAGATGCAGATAGGGCATCAGGCCCGGCAGGTCGCGATGCGCCGCGATCAGGCTTGTCGTCCATGTCGCAGGGATGGCTGGTGGTGTAGCGCAGCCGCGCGATCGCCGGGCACGTCGGCGATGCGCGCGAGCAGGCGCCCGAGCGTCCACGGCCGCCCGTCCGGTCCTTCGCCGTGATAGGCGTTGACGTTCTGGCCGATCAGCGTGACCTCGCGCACGCCGGCCTCGGCGAGGCGCGCTCGCCTCGGCGACGATCTTCATGACCGGCCGCGATGTCTTCGGCGCCGCGCGTATAGGGCACGACGCAGAACGTGCAGAACTTGTCGCAGCCTTCCTGCACGGTGACGAACGCGGATACGCCGCGCGCGCGCGTCGCCTCGCGGCTCGGCGGCGCCAGCACGTCGAACTTGTCCTCGACCGGAAACTCGGTGTCGACGAGGGCACCCTCGCGAGTTACGCGCGCGAGGAGCGAGGGAAGTCGGTGATAGTTCTGCGGCCCGACCACGAGATCGACGGCTGGGGCGCGGCGGATGATCTCCTCGCCCTCGGCCTGGGCGACGCAGCCCGCGACCGCGACCGTCACGCGCCGGCCGGCGGGCCGCCTCCTCCTTGAGCACTCGGATGCGACCGAGCTCGGAATAGACCTTGTCGGCCGCCTTCTCGCGGATGTGGCAGGTGTTGAGGATGACGAGATCGGCGTCCTCGACGCGGGCGGTCTCGGCGAAGCCCTCGGGCGCGAGCGTGTCCGCCATACGATGGGAATCGTAGACGTTCATCTGGCAGCCGAAAGACTTGATGTAGACTTTGCGCGGTCCGTTCATGCCGGTCAGGTCAGGAGCGCCCCCGGACCCGCAGGGGCGCTTTCAACTCCTTGATATTGGTCATAAATCCGGCATCACGAGAGGGCCAGCCGGAGGGCTCCCTCATAGCCGGTTTGGGTGCAAAAGGAAAGCAGGGGTCTAGTGCCCCGAACCCGAAGTTCGCTCAGCTGTTGCTGCAAGAGTGGTTGCGAACTTCGGGTTCAAAAGGGGCACTAGAATCATAGAGTTGCCAGTGTCCCTTTGATTCCGAAGTTCGCTTGAGAGTGCGCAGCAAGTGCTGGCGAACTTCGGAATCGGGACACTAGCACCGCTCAGCTATTCCGGCGCGCGGATGTTGGCGTCCTTGATCACCTTCGTCCATTTCGCGATTTCGGACTTGATGTAGGCATCGAGCGCGGCGGGTGTGCTGTCCTCGGCGGTCATGCCGAGATCGGCGAAACGCTGCTTGACGTCCGGCTGGGCCAGCGCGCGTTTGACCTCCGCGTTGAGCTTTGCGAGGACGTCGCCGGGCGTTCCCGCGGGCGCCACGAGCGCGAACCAGGTCGCGGCTTCGAAGCCGGGCAGGCCCGCCTCCGCCACAGTGGGGATTTCGGGAGCGGCGGGCGCCCGCTGCGTGCTGGTGACGGCGAGCGCGCGCAACTGCCCCGCGCGGATATTGCCGATGACCGCCGACAAGTTCGCAAACATCAGCGGAATCTGCCCGCCGATGAGATCGTTGATGGCTGGCGCTTCACCGCGATAGGGAACGTGCGCCAACTTGATACCGGCGACCGACGAGAACAGCTCGCCCGTCATGTGCGGAGTCGTCCCGAGGCCGCCCGAGCCGAAGTAGACCGTGCCCGGCTTGGCTTTCGCCAGCGCGATCACGTCCTTGACCGATTGCGCCGTCACCGACGGGTGCACGACCAAGACCAGCGGCGAGATGGCTCCCATCGCGACCCCCGCAAAGTCGCGAGCCGGATCGAGCGATTCCTTCTTGTAAAGCGTGGGCGCGACCGCGTACGTCGTCTGGCTGCCCATCATCAGCGTGTACCCGTCCGCCGGCGACTTGGCCACGACATCGCCGGCGATGAGGCCGCTGGCGCCCGGACGGTTCTCCACGACAACGGTTTGGCCGAGGCTCTCGGACATCTTCAGCGCCAGAATGCGGGCGACAACGTCGGTGCCGCCGCCGGCGGAAAAGCCGACGAGGATCTTGATCGGCTTGTCCGGGAATTTCGCTGACTGCGCGGCGGCGGATCCCGCGGCGAGGCCGGTGGCGAGAACGAGACCGAGCAGGACGTTCCACGTTCTTCTCATCGTTTCCCTCCCTGGCGGCTTCCTTATCGTCTTTATTTTGCGGAAGCCGGTCTGAGCGTCATCGTTTGGGCTTGTCCTCGAGCGGCACCGCGTAGAGCTCGAGCCGGTGGTCGACCAGCCGATAGCCGAGGCGGCGCGCCACCTCGGCTTGCAGCCGCTCGATCTCCTCGGACTGGAACTCGATCACCTCACCGGTGCGCAGGTTGATGAGATGGTCGTGGTGGCTGTCGGGCATCTGCTCGTAACGCGCGCGCCCGTTGCGGAAATCGTGGCGCTCGATGATGCCGGAATCCTCGAACAGCTTCACGGTCCGGTAGACCGTGGAGATCGAGATGCGATCATCGACTGCGGCGCAACGCCGGTAGAGCTCCTCGACGTCGGGGTGGTCGTCGGCCGCCGCCAGCACGCGCGCGATCACGCGGCGCTGCTCGGTCATGCGCATGCCTTTGGCAGCGCATAAAGCTTCGATGTCTCTAGGCTTCGGCGCGCTCACGACGCTTCTCCGGCTAGTGTCCCGGTTCCGGCGTTCGTATCATTTTGCAGCATGCACTTTTACGAACGTCGGAACCGACGAACTCGCTGCAGCACTGCAGGAACGTCAAATCCGCTTACCCTGGCCGGGATATCACGGCCGGCGGGTCCGAATCCACCGGATGTTCGAGGCATTCGGGGTAGGTCACACCAGATCGCGGCGCAGAATCAGCGCGCCTTGGCCGGGCGCATAATATCCGGGCCGGCGGCCGACGTCGCGGAAGCCCGCGCGCTGATAGAGCCGGCGGGCCGGCACGTTGCCCTCGTCCACCTCGAGAAAGACCGTGCGGGCGCCCAGCCCTGCGAGCCGGCGCAGATTGAGATCGAGCAGCCGCCGCGCCAGTCCCTTGCCGCGCCGCGAGGAGGCGACGGCGACCGACAGGATTTCCGCCTCCCCCGCCACCAGTCGCGACAGGATGAACCCCACGAGGTGCCGCCCCCACCAGGGCGCGATGGGCGACGATATTGCGGTCGAACAGCAACTGCTCGAATTCGCCGTCGCTCCATCCGCGGTGGAACGAGGCGCCGTGCAGCGCGGCAAAGGCGCGGGCATCGCGGGGGCCGGCTTCGGACAGGCCGGGCTCGCCGCGTGTAAACAGGCGCCTGATGAACTCGATCATCGGCGGGGCAGGCGGGCGGCGTCCTGGGGCTGGGCGTCCGGCGCGCGCAGGTAGAGCGGCTTCGGCGGGCCGTAGCCTTCGGTCGCGGCGGCGCCGAGTCGCGCGATCCAGACGATGTCAGGGGCCTTGCGTTGCTCGACCTGCAAGGGTTGATCGGCGCCCTTCGGCCACGCTGCCGCCAACTGCGCGGCGGCCGTGCCGATGATGCGGGCCGGTCCCGTCATCGCCGCGCGCAGGGCATCGCGCAGCGTCGCAATCCGGGGCGCGACCAGCGTGCGCCCGCCGGTGCCGAACACCTGCAGATAGACATGGTCGTGACGGGCGTCGATCGCGGCCACCACGTTGCGTGCTGTCGTCCTCGGCAATCAGCGGGGCGCCGAAGGCGGCGAGTGTGGAGAGGCCGATCGCCGGCTTGCCCGCCGCCAGCGCGATGCCGCGGGTGGCCGATATCCCCACCCGCAGCCCGGTGAAGCTGCCGGGGCCGGTGGTGACGGCGATGCGGTCGAGATCGGCGAACTCGATGTCGGCGAGGTCCATCACGCGCGCGACCAGCGGCATCAGTGCCTCCGCGTGGCCGCGTGCCATGGGCAGCGTCTCGCTGGCGGTGATGATGCCGCGCTGCGAGCACGGCGGCCGAGCAGGCTTCGAGAGCGGTGTCGATGGCAAGGACGCGCATAGTCAGACGACGGAAGACGAGCTGCGGAAGACGCAACGTAGCGAATAGCAAATAGCGAGTAGCGAATAGGGGCCGACGCTATTCGCCATTCGCTATTCGCTATTCGCTGTCATAGGTCCTCCGCCTTCCGGCGTGCGGGCTATCCCATCGGCCGGACTTCGACCACGTCGGGCAGATAGTGGCGCAGCAGGTTCTGGATGCCGTGGCGGAGCGTCGCGGTCGACGACGGGCAACCCGAGCAGGCGCCCTTCATGTCGAGATAGACCACGCCGTCCTTGAAGCCGCGGAAGGTGATGTCGCCGCCGTCGTTGGCCACCGCCGGCCGCACGCGCGCCTCGATCAGCTCCTTGATGGTGGCGACGGTCTCGGAATCCTTCGCCTCGAAGAACTCGTCGCTCCCGTCCGTCGCGGCCTTGTCCTCGCCGCTCACCAGCGGCGCGCCGGACATGAAGTGCTCCATGATGGCGCCGAGGATCGCGGGCTTGAGCTGCTGCCATTCGCCGGCCGCCTTGGTGACGGCGATGAAGTCGGAGCCGAAGAACACGCCCGACACGCCGGCGATGCCGAACAGGCGCTCGGCCAGCGGCGACTGGGCGGCGGCGGCGTCCTTGTCACGCATATCGAGCGTGCCGCTGGCCAGCACGGCCCGTCCCGGCAGGAACTTGAGCGTGGCCGGATTGGGGGTCGGCTCGGTCTGGATGAACATGGCTTGCTCCTTGGTCCGGCGTAGGAACTAAGGGCCCACGCGGAAATTCGTCGGTTTGTCACCGTATTGTAATAGGTGGCGCCGGGCAGTGGAAGTTCAAGGCGCCCCGAACCCGAAGCTCGCATGGGAGCGCGCTGCAAGTGCTTGCGAGCTTCGGAATCGGGACACTAGGACATCGCGTCGAGCTCCTCGTCGGTGAGGTGGCTGGGGACGATGGCGACCGGGATGGGGAAATCGCCGGCGCTCTTGCCGATGCTGGACACCAGCGGCCCGGGACCTTCCTTGCCCGTGGCGGCGGCGAGCACCAGGATGGCGATGTCCTCATCGTCCTCGATGAGGTTGAGCACTTCCTGGGTCTTCTCGCCCTCGCGGATGACGCGCTGCGGCATGACGCCGGTGATGCTCGCGGAGCGCGCGGCGTGGCGGTCGAGCACGGCATTGGCCTCCTCGTGCGCTTCCGCGCGCATGATGTCGGCGACGCCGAGCCATTGCTGATTGCGGTCCTGGGTCTCGATCACCCGCAGCATCAGCACGGTCGCGCCGATCCGCAGCGAACGGCGGCTGGCGAAATAAAGCGCGCGGTCGCATTCGGGCGAGTCGTCGATGACGACCATGAACTTCGGCGAATGCCCGGCCTCGTAGCTGCGGCGCTTCTTGCTCATCGGCTCCCCCGGCCGCCGCCGGAATTAAATCACGGTCTGCGTCGCACTAGTGTCCCGCTTCCAACGTTCGCATCACATTGCAGCACGCTCGGGTGCGAACGTTGGAAGCAAAGGGACACTAGCAAATTTATGGTTCTAGTGCGGTTTTGGCTCTGACGTTCCGATGAAGAACGTGCTGCGAGACTGATCGGAACGTCAGGGCCACCGCACTAGCCGGAATCTTGCACGCCGCTGCGTCCCGGCACAAGTCCGCAACATGGTGTGTCGTCAGCGCCGCACGAATCCGACGATGTCCTTTACCGCCTTCATGGTATCCGCGGCGATCACCTGCGCGCGGGCGGCCCCGTCGGCCAGCACCGAATCGATATGGACGGGGTCGGCCACCAGCCGCTTCATCTCGGCATTGATCGGTCCGAGCTTGGCGACCGCGAGATCGACCAGGGCGGCCTTGAAGGTCGAGAACTGCGCGCCGCCGAACTGCTTGAGAACCTCGGCCTTGCCGGTCTGCGCCAGCGCCGCGTAGATGCCGACGAGATTGTCGGCCTCCGGCCGCGGCTCGAGGCCCTTTTCCTCGCTCGGCAACGCGTCGGGATCGGTCTTCGCCCGCCTGATCTTGAGCGCGATCGCGTCGGCGTCGTCGGTCAGGTTGATTCGCGACTGGTCGGACGCGTCCGACTTCGACATCTTCTTCGAGCCGTCGCGCAGCGACATCACCCGCGTCGCCGGCCCCTGGATCAGCGGCTCGGGCTGCGGAAAGAACGCATCGCCGTAACCGTGTGCGCGGATGGAATCGCCGAAGTCGTTGTTGAACTTCTGCGCGATGTCGCGCGAGAGCTCCAGGTGCTGCTTCTGATCCTCGCCCACCGGCACGTGGGTGGCGCGATAGATCAGAATGTCGGCGGCCATCAGCGCCGGATAGGCGTAAAGGCCGACCGACGCGTTCTCGCGGTCCTTGCCCGCCTTCTCCTTGAACTGGGTCATGCGGTTGAGCCAGCCGAGGCGGGCGACGCAGTTGAACACCCAGGCGAGCTCGGCATGCTCCGCCACCTGGCTCTGGTTGAACACGATGTGCTTCTTCGGATCGATGCCGCAGGCGATGAACGCGGCGGTGACCTCGCGCGTCGCCTTCGGCAGCTCGGCCGGATCCTGCCACACCGTGATCGCGTGCATGTCGACGACGCAATAGATGCAGTCGTACTTTTCCTGCAGTGCGACGAATTTCACGATCGCGCCGAGATAGTTGCCGAGGTGCAGATTGCCGGTCGGCTGCACGCCGGAAAATACCCGCTCCTTGAAGGCCATGCCCAAACCTCGCCTGATGTCGCGGCCAGATGCCATGACCGGCGGCCGGGGTGCAAGCCCGCTGAAGCGGATCAAGGCCGGTGGCGGACAGCCCGGACGAGGTCACGCAGGCGCGCAACCCCGAAGAGCTCGATGCTCGCGAGATAGACGGCAAGCCCGATCGCGACGAGAAGCGCGAGCGCTGCCAGCCGCGTGAGCTGCAACCCGTCGGCGCCGAATGCCGGCGCGAGCAACACATGCATGCCGAGGACGGCGACACCCATCACCAGCGTCGCCGCGACGATCCGCGGCAGGCGTCGGGCGGCGTCGCGGTCGAGATGAAGCCAGCCCCGTTGCCGGAGGACAACGCCGAGCACGATGGCGCCGACCCAGCCGGACAGGCCGATCGCCGCAGCCACGCCGACGTGGCCGTAGCTCGGAAACAGAACGAGCGACCCGGCGACCGCGGCGGCGAGCCCGGCCAGCGCAGCCAGCATCGGCGTGCGCGTGTCCTCGTGGGCGAACGAGACGCCGCCGAGGACTTTTTCCAGCGCGTGCCCGGGCAGTCCGACGCAAATCGCCGCCAGCGCCGCGGCGACCGCCGCGGTGTCGCGCGCGCCGAAGGCACCGCGCTCGAACAGCACGCGGGCAATCGGCTCCGCCAGCACCGCGAAGGCGACCGCGGCGGGCAGCGCGAGGCCGAGCGCGATCTCGACGCTGCGCGACTGCCGCGCCGCGATCCCCTCCCGTTGGCCGTCGCGCACGCGGCTGCGATGGCTGGCGCCAACACGGCCGCGGTGGCGATCGAGGCGACGCCGAGCGGCAACTCATAGAGACGGTTGGCGTAGTAGAGCCACGACACCGCGGCCGGCGAGGACGAGGCGATCATCGCGCCGGCGATCAATTTCAACTGCGGAATGCCGGCGGCGACCAGGCCCGGCAGGGCGAGGGCGAAGAAGCGTCGCGTCTCCGGCGAGCGGCCGATGCGCGACGGTATCGGCTTCAAGCGGAAGAATGCCGCGCCGGTCACGATCAGTTGCGTCAGCCCCGCAAGCACGATGGCATAGGCGAGTAAGGCAGCCGCGAAGGACCGCTGCAGCGGCGCGATGACGGCGATCCAGGCCAGGACCACCAGCAGGACGACGTTGAACGCCACGGTTCCGATCGCGACGGCAGTGACGCGTCCTTCCGCATTGAGCGCCGCGGCAACGACCGCGATCGCCCCGGCAAGCGCGACATAGGGCGCGACGATGTGGAGATATTCAGCCGCCAGGGCGTGGCGCTCGCCGTCGAAGCCGGGTGCGAGCAGGGCGATCACGGTGGGCGCGAACAGGAGTCCGATGACTGCGAGCGCGACGACGGCGAGCACCATGGCGCGGAATACGTCGTAGAAGAATCGGAAGGCGCCGCCCTCGCCTTCGGCCTGCTTGATGCGCAGCCACATCGGCACGAAGGCGGCGTTGAGCGCGCCCTCCGCCAGCAGGCGCCGGAAGAAGTTGACGATCTGCAGGACCGCGAAGAAGGCGTCGGAGAAAACGCCGGCGCCGAGCAGCGCCGCTATGCCCATGTCGCGGGCAAATCCCAGGAGCCGCGACATCAGCGTCGCGCTGCCCACCGTCGTGATGTCACGCGCGAGCGACATGAAGCGTGGCCTCCGCCATCATCTTAAAGGGCGGTCGCCCACCGCGTCATCCTTCCGGCGTGCGATTGCCTCGATCGATCCGGCCGGTATAGTGCGCGGCGCTTTCCCCCACCACCGTCCAGAGGGATTTATGGCCGCAACCCGTTTTGACGTCCTCGGCATCGGCAACGCCATCGTCGATGTGATCGCACGCACCGACGACGATTTCCTCGCCGCGCAGAAGATGCGCAAGGGCGCCATGCAACTGATCGACGAAGCGCAGGCAGCGGGGATCTACGACGCCATGGGACCGGCGGTGGAGGTGTCGGGCGGCTCGGCTGCGAACACCATCGTCGGAGCGTCGAGCCTCGGTGCGCGCGCGGCCTTCGTCGGCAAGGTGAAGGACGACGAGCTCGGCCGCGTCTTCGCCCACGACATCCGCGCCGCCGGGGTTGCCTACGCGACGCCGCCCGCTTCCGCTGGCCCATCGACCGCGCGCTGCTACGTGCTGGTGACGCCCGACGGCGAGCGCACCATGAACACGTATCTCGGCGCTGCCCAGGACCTGCATCCAGCGGACATCGACGCCGACGTCATCGCGGCCGCCCAGATGATCTATCTCGAGGGCTATCTCTGGGACCCGCCGCGCGCCAAGGAAGCCTTCCTCAAGGCCGCGAAGATCGCGCACGGCGCCGGGCGCGACGTCGCGCTCACGCTGTCGGATGCGTTCTGCGTCGGTCGCTATCGAGCGGAGTTCCTCGATCTCATCCGCAATGGCACGGTCGATCTCGTCTTCGCCAACGAGAGCGAGCTGCACAGCTTGTACGAGACGGCCGACTTCGACACTGCCGTCAACGCGCTGCGCAACGATGCCAAGCTCGCGGTGATCACGCGCAGCGAGAAGGGCTGCCTGGTCGTGAGTCGCGAGCAGACCGATGCCGTCCCGGCGAGCCCGATCGAACGCGTGGTCGATGCGACCGGCGCAGGCGATCTTTTCGCGGCGGGTTTCCTGGTCGGGCTCTCGCGTGGCGCCGACAACCGCACCGCGGCGCGGCTCGGCGCGCTCGCCGCCGCCGAGGTGATCCAGCATCTCGGCGCCCGGCCCGAGACCTCGCTCAAGGACTTGGCCCGCAACAACGGCTTCGATCTTTAGTTGCAAGCGTCCGGATGTAGCCGGTTCCGATACCTCCACCTATCCACAGCAATTCACAGCAATTTCGCCGCGCCATCGTACCGTCTCGGAACTGTCGTCCTGGTCTGGCATTAATGCCGAGGCCGGGGGCTTCCCAGGAGATTTTGCGATGGCCAGGCAAGCTACGGGTTCGCAGGCAGATCGTCTGCCCAGCCGGTTTCCGGTGGGTACCCGCTACGTGGTCGAAGGCCGCAGCAGCGGCGAAGGGCGTCTCCACATCCATTCGCGGTATCTGGAGTTCCCCGACGGCCGGCACCTCGAGCTGCCGGTCGACCTGGCCGAACGCTCGCGCTCGCGCCGGCTGCGTTCCCCCCGCCGGGCCGCGATCCGAAAATAGTCCTTGTGGGGCGGGAACGAACGCGCGGCACGGGCGTTGGACAGCTAACGTCGGGTGGAGTGCCCCCCAGCCCCCAACCCCTCACCCATCCGGCGACAGACCCTGGTCCCTTCGGGCGCCGGGGTCTTCTTTTTTGCGTTTCGTGGACCCGCCCGCGGCCGCCGATAACAAGATCGTGATCGTCACAGGCCAAGCGGACGACGACGTTTCCGGAAAAATTTCGGCAATTTTCAACTGGTCTGGACCCTCGGCGGCCTCTGCTCAGGCTCGGCCCACCACCAAGTCGTCCCGATGCACCATCTCGGTGCGGCCCGCGAAGCCGAGGATCGAGAGAATATCGGCGGACGAGCGACCCCTGATCTTGGCGGCGTCCTCGGCGTCGTAGGCGACGAGACCGCGGCCGACCTCGGCGCCGTCGGGGCCGCGGATCACGACTGCGTCGCCGCGCGCAAACATGCCGTCGATGCGGATCACGCCGGCGGGCAGCAGGCTCTTGCCGCTGCGCAGCGCCGCGACCGCTCCCGCGTCGATCGTGAGAATGCCTTTTGGCTCGAGCGAGCCTGCGATCCATTTCTTGCGTGCGGTGACGGGATTGGCCGGTGTGAGGAACCAGGTGCAGCGCGCGCCGGCGATTGCATCGAGCGGGTGCGCGACGCGGCCCGACGCGATCACCATGTGGGTGCCGGCATGGGTGGCAATCTTTCCGGCCTCGATCTTGGTCGCCATGCCGCCGCGCGAGAGCTCCGAGCCGGCCGCGCCCGCCATCGCCTCGATCGCGGGCGTGATGCGCTCGACCACCGGCACCAGCTTCGCTTGAGCATTGCCGGCGGGCGGCGCGTCATAGAGACCGTCGATGTCGGAGAGCAGCACGAGCAGATCCGCGCTCGCCATGGTGGCGACACGCGCGGCGAGGCGGTCGTTGTCGCCGTAGCGGATTTCGTTGGTCGCGACCGTGTCGTTCTCGTTGATGACCGGCACCGCGCGCCATTCGAGCAGCTTGTCGATGGTCGAGCGCGCGTTGAGATAGCGACGGCGCTCCTCGGTGTCCTGGAGTGTCACCAGCACCTGACCCGTGGTCATGCCGTGACGTCCCAGCACTTCGGACCAGGTGCGCGCCAGCGCGATCTGCCCGACGGCGGCCGCTGCTTGGCTGTCCTCGAGCCGCAGCGGCCCGGGCGGGAGCTTGAGCACGGAGCGGCCGAGCGCGATGGCTCCGGAGGAGACCACGAGCACGTCGCGTTTCTCCCGGTGCAGCTTCGCCAGGTCCTCGGCCAGCGACGCCAGCCACGTGTCGTTGAGCCGCCCGCCCTCACGGTCGACCAATAGCGACGAGCCCACCTTCACCACGATGCGGCGGAAATCACCGAGGGATGGGAGTTTGCGCGACATGGACTTTTCTTAGCACGGGCCTTCAGGCGCGCGCCAAGGTGAAACCAGCACTATGGTTGCCAAGCCGGTTCGCTCGCGCGCGACGGGTCAGTCTTGGTCCGCGTCTCGCCGATGACCTTGATCAAGGCACGCAGGGCGTCCGGCACGCCGGCACCGCTGACCGCCGAAATCACCAGAGGTGTCTTCTTGGCCGCGCGCTTGAGCCGCGCGGTCTGCTGCTTCAATTGCTCCGGCGTGAGCGCATCCGCCTTGTTGAGCGCCACGATCTCGGGCTTCTCGCTGAGCCCCTGGCCATAGGCCTCGAGCTCCGCGCGCACGGTCTTGTAGGCCTCGCCGGCGTGCTCGCCGGTGCCGTCGACCAGATGGAGCAGCACGCGGCAGCGCTCGACGTGGCCGAGGAAACGATCGCCCAGCCCGATGCCCTCGTGCGCGCCCTCGATCAGGCCGGGAAGGTCGGCGAGCACGAATCCGCGACCGTCGATCTCGACCACGCCGAGTTGCGGATGCAGCGTGGTGAAAGGATAGTCGGCGATCTTCGGCTTGGCCGCGCTCACGACGGCCAGGAACGTGGACTTGCCCGCATTGGGCAGTCCGACGATGCCGGCGTCGGCGATCAACTTGAGCCGCAGCCGGATGGTGAGCTCCTCGCCGGGCTGGCCGGGATTGGCACGGCGCGGCGCGCGGTTGGTCGAGCTCTTGAAGTACGCGTTGCCGAAGCCGCCGTTGCCGCCGCGCGCGATCACGACACGCTGGCCTACGTCCGTGAGGTCCGCGAGGAGCGTCTCGCCGTCCTCCTCGTAGACCTGGGTGCCGGCCGGCACCTTCATCACCATGTCGGCGCCGTTGGCGCCGTGGCGGTCCTTGCCCATGCCGCCGCCGCCGTTCTTGGCCTTGAAGTGCTGCTGGTAGCGGTAGTCGATGAGCGTGTTGAGGCCGTTGACCGCTTCGACCACGACGTCGCCGCCCTTGCCGCCGTCACCGCCGTTCGGCCCGCCGAACTCGATGAATTTCTCGCGTCGGAACGACACGCAGCCGTTGCCGCCGTCACCGGACCGGATATAGACCTTGGCTTCGTCGAGGAATTTCATGGCAACTGCTATATGAGGCGGCCGGAGCAAAAAAGGTAGGGCGGGCTCAGAGTTTCGCTTGGCTCGGCGACGTCGCGGGCACGCGCGCTGGGGCGGCCGCAGGTGCAGGCGAGCTCGACCCCGGTTCCCCCGCCAGTTCGGCAGGGTCCTGAGCCGGGGTTGCGACAGCCGCGAGGCTCGGCGCGCACGTCGCCCGCACGCGCTCGATCTCGGCCGGGACTCGGAGCTTCGTAACCTCGGGCGCGGATCGCGGCGGCCGCGAGAGCGGGAACACCTCGCGTATATGCGCGGCAAGCAGCTCCGAGAAGCCTTCGGCGTAGCGGGGCAGTGCGCGCCGCTTGTCCCACAGGACCGCGAGCGCGATGTGCAACGGTTCGCAGCGGTGCGTCACCTGCATGGTGCGGACCGGACTACGGTCGGTCCGCATGATCGACGGAATGATCGCGATGCCGTGGCCCTCTTCCGCGAGCGCGAGCAGCGCGTGCGCGGCCGCGCTTTCGACCAGGATGTTCGGTCGCACGCCCGCCAGTCGGCAAGCCTCATCGAACAGTTTGCGTGTCGCATAGCTTGCATCCGGCAGCAGCAAGGGATGCTCAACCAGCCGGCGGATCTCGATGGTGTCGGTCCGGCCGATGTCCAGCGTCGGCAGGCATGCCGCCGAGATGTGAAATTGCGGGAGCAGGTAGCTGGCGAACCGGTGGTCATCCACCTGCACGACATTGATCACATTGACGGATAGATGCGCCTCCTCCCGTTCGAGCAGATCGAGATGCTTCTGCGCGTCCGCCTCGATCAAGGCGAGCCGAACGCCGGGAAACCACTGCGCGTATCGGTGCAGGAAGGTCGGGAACAGCCCGTCGATCGTCAGTGCCGAAGCGGCGACCTTCAGTATCTTGATCTCCCCTCGGCGCAGCGCCTGGGCCCGCTCGGCGACCGTGCCCGCATGGCCGAGCAGGCTGCGGCAATCTGCCAAGAGCTGTTCGCCGCGCGGGGTGAGCACGAGACGACGGCCGGCGCGGCCGAACAGCTTGAAGCCGAATTCCTTTTCGAGGCCACTGATCTGGCGCGAAAGCGCGGGCTGCGTGATGTGCAGCACATCCGTCGCTTTCGAGACGGTACCATGCTCGGCGACGGTGACGAAGGCTTTCAGGCGTCTGAGGTCCATGCGGCTATCATGAGCGGGTTGATCTTCGGCGGGTCATCGCGCGGCTCTTCCGCGCTGCACCGACGCCACTAGTCGCGTGTTGACCGCTTGGTTGGCGCGATCCAGCCAGATGTCCTGATTGGCGCCGGCGCGAAACCGCTCCGCCAGGAAATCGATGAACACGCGAACCTTCGCAGGCAGAAACTGTCGATGCGGGAACACGACGTGGATCGCGAGTTCGCCGACATGCCAATCTTCGAGCAGCAGCTCGAGCTCTCCCGAGCGGATGCGGCCCCACACGTTGAACGTCGGTTGGATCACGATTCCCATGCCCTTGCACGCCGCCTCGCACAGCAGTTGGTTGTTGTTGGTCTGGAGACGTGCGGGGATGCGTACCGTGCGCGCCTCGCCCGCGCGCCGGAACGGCCATTCATTGCCCCAGGGCGTACCGGCGTAGATCAGGCCGAGATGCTCCGCCAATGCCGCCGGCTCCGCCGGTCTGCCGTGCCGCCTCAGGTAGTCCGGCGCTGCGCAGAGCACCAGCCGGGAGCTGGCGATGCGCCGTGCGACGAGCGCATTGCCGTCGAGGGGACGGTCCGTGAGTTGTATCGCGAGATCGAACTCCTCTTTCATCAGATCGACGAAACGACTCGTCAATTCGAGATCGATACTGATGTCGGGATACCGGGTCATGAACGCCAACACGGCCGGCTCGAGTTCCATCGCCCCGAAATCCGGCGCGGCCGTCAATCGCAATCGCCCGCGCGGCAATCGTCCGAGCGCGCCGGCCTCGTCCTCGACTTGCCTGAGCTGCGAAAGCAGCGTTCGGCAATGCTGCCAGTAAAGCGTGCCCGCTTCGGTCAGGTGGCTCTGTCGTGAGTTGCGATTGATCAGCCGCGCGCCCACGCGGCTCTCCAACGCCTGCACATGCTTGGTCACCATGCTGGGAGACATCCGCAATTGGCGGGCTGCCTCGGCGAAGCTGCGCACTTCGGCGACCTTGGCGAAAATTTCCATGCTGACCAATGTATCCATTGTCGTTCGTTCGGTCGTTTCCTGTTTCGAAATGCACCCTTCGCGGACAGCACTCCAAACCGAGAATCACACATGCTGTGCGGCAATATGATCGCGAATTCGGACTCGAACACAGTAGCGGATTTCGAACTTTCGACACAGCCTATGACTTGTTCTGAGACGGCGACAGAGCGTCGCTCGATAGTGTGAAGCTATCGCGGTCGTGTCGCGCCGAACCCGGCCGTTCGGCTATGCCTGATCGGCATGAAGATCCAGAAAAAATATGCATTGGACGGCGCGAGGCGATCGCGGCAAGGAGCGTCCGCCAATCTCAAGACGCGCGGGGTACGACGATGGCGCTTGCGATCAACGACACGGCACCGGACTTCGAAGCCGAGACGACCGAAGGCCGCATTCGCTTCCACGACTGGATCGGCGACAAGTGGGTGGTGCTGTTCTCGCATCCCAAGGACTTCACGCCGGTCTGCACCACCGAGCTCGGCTACATGGCCAAGATCAAGCCGGAATTCGACAAGCGCGGCGTCAAGATCGTCGGCCTGTCGGTCGATCCGCTCGACAAGCATGCCGGCTGGGCGAGCGACATCGAGGAGACGCAGGGTCTCGCGCCGAACTATCCGATGATCGGCGACATCGACTTCAACGTGTCCAAGCTCTACGGCATGCTTCCCGCCGCGGTGTCCGGCGACCCGGCGAAGCGCACCGCCGCCGACAATCAGACCGTACGCAACGTCTTCGTCATCGGCCCGGACAAGAAGATCAAGCTCATCCTGGTCTATCCCATGACCACCGGCCGCAACTTCGATGAGGTGTTGCGTGTGATCGACTCGCTGCAGCTCACCGCCAGGCACAAGGTAGCGACGCCGGTGAACTGGAAGCACGGCGAGGACGTGATCATCGCGGGCTCGGTCACCGACGACGACGCCAAAAAGCAATACCCGCAGGGCTGGAAGTCGCCCAAGCCCTACATCCGGATCGTGCCGCAACCGAAGGCGTGAGCGTGCGCCGTCTCGCAGCGGTGGCCGCGCTCGTCACGGCCGGCCACGCCGCCGCTGCCGATGTCGAGCTCGGCCGCTACCTCGCCACCGAGTGCGTGACCTGCCACCGCGCCGCGGCGGCCGGCGGCGCGATCCCGAGCATTGTCGGGATCGACGAAACGCGTTTCGCCGAGACCGTCAGGGCCTACCGCGACAGGAGACTGCCGAACCCGGTGATGCAGAACGTCGCCAGCCGGCTCACGGACGAGGAGATCGCCGCGCTTGCGCGCTACTTCGCCACCGCCACCAAACCCTGATCACCCGAGGAGGTCTGCCATGCCCCGTCTCACACGTCGCAGCTTCACTGCGCTCGCCGGTGCTTCGATCGCCGCTACTTCCCTGTGCGCGCCGCGTGTCCTGGCGCAGGCCAAGCCGAAGCTCGCCGTCATCGGCGGCGGGCCGGGCGGCGGCACCGTGGCACGCTACGTCAACAAGGATGCCGCGGGCGCGATCGAGGTCACGCTTATTGAGCCGCAACGACAGTTTACCACCTGCTTCTTCTCCAACGTCCATGTCGGCGGCTTCTGCAGCTACGAGTCGATCACCCACGACTACGGCAAAGTGGCGCGTGAGGGCGTGCGCGTGATCCATGAATGGGCGAGCGCAATCGACCGCGATCGCAAGGTCGTGCGGCTCGCCAGCGGACTGCGCGTGCCCTACGACCGGCTCGTGGTCGCGCCCGGCATCGATCTCAAATACGAATCCGTGCCGGGTTATTCGGAGGCGGCGGCCGAGGCGATGCCGCATGCCTGGAAGGCCGGGGCGCAGACGCAGCTCCTGGCCAAGCGTCTCGATGCGCTGGTGGACGGCGATCTCATCGTCATGGTCGCTCCGCCGAACCCATACCGCTGTCCCCCTGGCCCGTACGAGCGCGTCTCGATGTTCGCGCATGTCCTCAAGCGCAAAGGCCACAAGCGGTCGATGATCATCGTCGTCGATCCCAAGCCCGCCTTCTCCAAGCAGGCCCTGTTCATGGACGGCTGGGAGAAGCACTACCCCGGCATGATCCAATGGCACGACCCGAAGATGCATGGCGGCATCAAGGGCGTCGATCCCACGACGAACGAGGTCAAGACCGACCTCGCCACCCACAAGGCGGCGCTGGTCAACGTCATTCCGGCGCAGATGGCGGGCCGGATCGCGCGCGATGCGGGCCTCGCGGACCAGAGCGGCTTTTGCCCGATCGATCCGGAATCGATGAAGTCGAAGATGGACGCCAATGTCTTCGTCCTCGGCGACGCCTGCATTCCCGGCGACATGCCGAAGTCGGCGTTCTCGGCCAACAGCCAGGCCAAGGTCGCTGCGATGATCATCCGCAGTGAGCTCGCGCAGGGCCGCGTGTTCCCGGCGCGCTATTCCAACACCTGCTGGAGCCTGATCGCGCCCGACGACGACGTGAAGGTCGGCGGCACGTACGAGGCGGGGGACGGGAAGATCAAGCAGGTCTCGACCTTCGTCAGCCAGAAGGGTGACGCTGCCGATGTCCGCAGGCAGAACTACAAGGAATCCCAGGATTGGTACGCCGGCATCGTCGGCGACGTGTTCGGGTGACACGCAGCAAGGACCACGCTCCGCAATCGAAGAAGTTCAAGACGGAAAGAAACAGGCGCGAAGCACTCGCCGGGAGGGGCCAGGGTGGGCCATGCCTCACTGATGCGGCCCGATAGGCCGCTCCCGACGCTGCCGTTCGCGAATTTGCCGCTACGCCGCAGCCCGAACAGTGCCGCGGCGATCATCGCGGCTTGCGTAACCCGGGGGCATTGCACCTCCCTCGGTTTGACGTGCGCCTTACTCGGCGTGCCGAGTACTTCACGCACGATGTGAATCTTGGTGCGCATGAGCGTCGCTGTCAATGGACACGGGGTTGCGGAGGCGGGCTGTCACCAAATGAATTCCATTCGGCGTCGCAGGAACATCGACTCATCGGTGACGCGTGTGGCGGCATTTTGTTAGGAAAAGTGATCGCCCTGTGAGGCGCTGTTTGGCGTCAAGAGCTTCATGCCAGGTACCCGGTCTCGTGCTCCGGCTTGGATCGGCATGCCGGGTGTCGCGGTTCCAGGTTCTGGCCGCGGTGACCGCCGCCGATAAGGCCCCGATGCGGCCGAACAGATTTTCGGTTTCCGTCAGGAACATGATGGGGTGCTTGTGCGTTGCGGTCAGTAGGCATCATTTTGGGGGCCCCATCCCGATGGGGAGGTCTGAGGAGTATCGGCGCTTCGCCGCAGAGTGCCTGGAAATGGCGAGCGCCTTCGACAATCCACAAGCCCGCGCCGTCTTGTTGCAGATGGCGCAGGTTTGGTTTCGCTTGGCAGGTGAGACTGCCTGCGGCGACGCGCCCGAAAGCGAGACGTGCTCTGACTAGCTTGATCGCCTGTTTCGACTATTGCGATCCGTTCCGGTCATCCACCTCCGCCAACTCCTCCCAGGCTTCGGCCATTTCCCTCAGGATTTGCCGCTGCTGCTCGGTCTTGGCATCTCGAGCGAGGCGATCGCATTCTTCAGCGAACTTCCGATAATCCCGTGATGGATTCATAACGAAAAAACCCCCGCTAGATGGCCAAAGTTCCAAACGCATGGCAGGTCCCGAGATTGGAACTCGCGCGGGTCGTGCTGTTCAGGCCACGTGACCCGTTGCATTGCGCCGCAGCACCATGCCCGGCAGCGCGCCGGTGTGATTGGCGTTGTCCACCACGATGGTGCCGTTGACGATAACAGTGGTTCGGTCACCGGTCGGGTATTGGTGCGGGTCGGCATAGCTGGCGCGATCCTTGAAGTCGGCGGGATCGAAGATCGTCACGTCGGCGCGGTAGCCTTCCCGCAGCAGGCCGCGATCGCGACAATTTCAACGCCCGCGCGGTCGCGCCGGTCATCTTGTGCACCGCGAGCTCGAGCGGCAGCACGCCCTGCTCCGCGACATAGCGGCCGATGATGCGCGGGAATGTGCCGTAGAAGCGGGGATGCGGCATGCCCTGGCTCACCGTGCCGTAAGTTGCCACGCAATTGCCGTCGGAGCCGACGAGGGCGAGTGGCGAGCGCACGATATCTCGGATATCGTCTTCCGAAATGGACGTGACGAGCACACGCGTGGCGCCTTTGTCGTCCACGAGATAGTCGGCGACGGTGTCGATGGGGTCTTGGCCGCGTTCGGCCGCGAGTGCGCCGATGGTGCGCCCGGCATGCTGCGGCAGGTTGGGCGAGATCGAGATCTGCACGCAGTCCCAGGACGGGATTCGGCCCCAATTGTTGAGCCCATCCCGCGCGATGTCGGTGCGGATGCGTGCGCGCGTTTCTGCAAGCGGCAGCCGCTCCAGCATCGCCTCGACGCCGCCGTCCTGCACCCATTGCGGCATCAGGTTCTTGAGCGGATTGCTGCCGGCGGCATAGGGATAGGCATCGCAGTCAACGTCGAGCCCGCGCGCCTTGGCCTGCGCGATCATGTCGAGCGCACGCGCAGCCTTGCCCCAGTTGTCCATGCCGGAGCATTTGAAGTGCACGACCTCGACGTGCACGCCGCAGACATCCGCGATCTCGATCGCCTCTTCGAGCGCCTCCAGCACGTTGCTCGATTCGTCGCGCAGGTGCGTGAAGTAGCCGGCGTTGTGGCGCTTGACCTCGTGGCAGAGCGCGATCATCTCGTCGGGCTGGGCGTAGGAGCCGGGCGCGGTGAACAGGCCCGACGAGAGCCCGAGCGCGCCGGCTTCGAGCGCCTCGTCGAGCAGCGCGATCATGCGCTGCAGCTCGTCCGCCGTCGGCGGCCGGTTCGCCATGCCCATCACCATCAGGCGCAACGTGTTGTGGCCGACCAGCATGCCGGCATTCACCGCGGTCGGCGGGAACGTGTCGAGGTAGTCGGGAAAGCTGATTTCGCGGAACGGCAACCACGGCGCGCTCGGGCTGAGATAGTTGCGCAGGAGCTCGACCTTGCCCGGCAGCGCCGGCGCGACCGAGAAGCCGCAATGCCCGATGATCTCGGTGGTCACGCCCTGGCGCACCTTGCTCTCGGCCTTGGGATTGATCGGCAAGGTGAAGTCGGAATGGGTCTTGATGTCGATGAAACCGGGGGCGACCGCGAGGCCCTCGGCGTCGATCAGGTTGGCGGCCTGGGTGTCGAGCTTCGGCCCGATGGCGGCGATGCGGCCGTCGGCAATGGCGAGGTCGCCGGGCTTGCCGGCGGCGCCGGTGCCGTCGAGCAGCAGGCCGCCGCGGATGAGGATGTCGAAGGGCATGTGCCTTTGGAGTCCCGCTACGCGCTCAACGGGGTGCAAGTCCCGTCCGTGTCAGCACCGTATTGATGTGGGGGAATTCTGCCCCACGGGGCCGTGAGTGCAACATGGTTTCGCCGTCGCGCACGAAGCCGACTTTTTCCTGCACCCGCAAGGACGCGGCGTTGCCCACGAAAATGCCGCTATAGATCGCGTCGTGCGACGGCGTGGCAAAGACATGGCGGACGGCAGCAGCGAGCGCTTCCGTCATGTAGCCCTGGCCCCAAAAGGGCTGTCCCAGCCAGTAGCCGATATGGGGCCCGGCGGCGCGCTGCAGATGGCCGGCAGGCCGCATCTGCACGCCGATGACGCCGATCGACTCCTCGTCGAGCGCGATCACGAAACCGGTCTCCGGCTCCTCGGGCGAGGGCTTCGCCTGCTGGCGGACGAAGCTCTGCATGTCCTCGCGCCGATAAGGCCAGGGCGGCGAGCTGAGCCAGCGGATGACCTCCCAGTCGGCGAACAAGGGAAACAGACCTTCCTCGTCGCCCTCGCGCACGCGACGCAAGGCCAACCGCGCGGTGCGGAGCACGATCTGGGTGGTCATCGCGCCACGCTGGCCGCGTTGCCCCAGCTCTTGAGCGAGGCCCAGAGCCCGCGGTCGAGCCGGAAGCGATCGCACGGCGCCGACGAGGCGAGTGCGCGAACCCGATAGAGTCCGACGCCAGTCCACTGGAATCCGCACTTCTCCAGCACGCGGCGCGACGCCGGATTGCTCACGCGCGCGCCCGCCAGCAGCGTGTCGTAGCCGAGCGTGCCGAAAGCATGGTCGATCACGGCGCGTGCCGCCTCGGTGGCGTAGCCTTTGCCCCAGAACGGAACGCCGAGCCAATAGCCGATCTCGGGCGTCTCGCCGTCGAGCTTGGCGATTCCGCACCCGCCGATGATGCTGCCGCCGTCGCGCGCCGACGAGCCCGGTTCAGGGCGAGTATCACCAGCGCGTTTACGCGCGTCTTCCGACGCGCTATGCGCGCGCACTTCTAAGGAGTGGCCGCGCTGGCCGCTCGCTTCGCTCGCCAGCGCGGCAGGCGAAACGATGAGGAACGAGATCTCATCGTCATCGCTGTTGGCCGCGGCGAGGAAGGCTCGCGCGTCCGCGAGCCCATAGGGGTGTGGAATGCGCGACATGTTCTCCGCGATGCGGCGGTCGTTGATCAGCGCGGCTATGCCGTCGGCGTCCTCGAAGCGCGGCGCGCGCAAGATGAGCCGCTCGGTCTCGAGGACTGGAATTGGCCTCTGCCGTAGGGTTTCCGGCGCGGTCCGATCGAGCAATGTCATCGCACGGGCTCCTCGAAAGCGAAGAGGGGAGCCGGCCTCCCGTCTCCCCTCATGGAACCCTTATGGGTCCGCCGGTTCGATGGGTGCCGGCAGACCTCGAAATTTGAGTCTACCGTCTATTCGGCCGCAGCCTCCGTCATCGGACGTACCGATACGTAGACGCGGCCTTTGGTTTTGGTGCGGAACTCGACTTTGCCGTCGGTGAGCGCGAACAGCGTGTGATCCTTGCCGAGGCCGACATTGGGGCCGGGATGCCACTTGGTGCCGCGCTGGCGCGCAATGATGTTGCCGGCGACCACGTGCTCGCCGCCGAAAATCTTCAGGCCGAGCCGCTGGCTGTTGGAGTCGCGACCGTTGCGGGATGATCCGCCTGCTTTGTGGTGAGCCATCGTCTTAAGTCCTTGCGTTGCCCGCTATCTAATCCAACTTTGTGACGAAATCATCACTTCTTCTTGCCCTTGGCGCCCGATTTCGGCTTGTCGGCCTTCTTCGCCGCCGGCTTCTTTGCGGGCTTCTTGGCGGATTTGGCCTTGGCCTTCGGCGCCTTGCTCTCGCCGGGCTCGTCCCCGTCGGCCGCGGCGGCCTCGACGGGCTTCGGCGCCGGCTTGGGGCGTGCCGCGATGGTCGGCTTGGCGCCGTCGGTGAGAATCTCGGTCACGCGGATGAGCGTGAATTCCTGCCGGTGGCCGCGCCGGCGCCGCGAATTCTTGCGGCGGCGCTTCTTGAACGCGATGACCTTCGGCCCGCGCCCCTGCTCCAGCACCTCGGCGGCCACCGAGGCCCCGGCAATGGTCGGCACGCCGAGCGTGACATTGTCGCCGCCGACCACCAGCACCTCGCCGAACTGGACGATCTCGCCGGGATCGCCCTTGACCTTCTCGACCTTGATCACATCCTCGGCGGCAACGCGGTATTGCTTGCCGCCGGTTCGGATGACTGCGAACATCGTTCTTGTCCTCGTGTTCGATTCCGGTGCTCGGATTGGTCCGGACCGGCTTCTTTCAGTCGGTTTGTGGGTTCATGCGGCGCTAAGGCCGCAACAAAGGGCGCGGAACTCGAGGCTCCGCGCCAATGCGGCATGCTTATGGCGGCCAAGGCCGGAACTGTCAAGGAAACAGGGCTGTTTCGGGCGCGTACCGCGGACCGGGCCTTTGGGCTAAGCTGCCGTCAATGGCGGTTAACGCCGAAAATACCGAGGAAACGCCGTGGAAACGATGAGGGCATTGCTTTTCGCATTGGCTGCAGCGGCCGGCTGCCTGCCCGCCGCCGCCCAAGATCTTCCCGCTAAGCAAGACCTTCCCGCCAAGGTCGACTATCCGTCCCGGCCTGTGCTGTTCGTCAATCCTTATGCGTCGGGCGGCGGAACCGAGACCATGGCCCGTCTGCTGGGGCGGCGGCTCGAGCAGCGGCTCGGCAAACCATTCGTGATCGAGAGCCGGCCCGGCGCCGGCACCAGCATCGGCGCGACGTTCGTTGCAAGATCGGCGCCCGATGGTCACACCATCCTGCTCGCCACCAGCACGACGATGGCGATCAACGTCAGCATCTACAAGACGCTCTCCTACGATCCGGCGAAGGATCTGACGCCGGTGGCGCTGTTCTCCGATGTGCCGTTCATTTTGGTGGTCAATCCGGCGCTGCCGGTGCATTCGGTCGACGACTTGGTGAAGCTCGCAAAGAGCACGCCCGGCGGCCTGGCCTATGCGTCGAACGGGCATGGCGGCGCGGGGCATCTCTACGCGGAGCTGCTCAGGAGCATGACCGGGATCGAGATGACGCACGTGCCCTACAAGGGGCTCGCGCCGGCGCTCAACGACGTGGTTGCCGGCCACGTGTCGCTGACGTTCGGCGATTTCGGCACGGCGCTGCCGCTGGTCAAGGCAGGCAAGCTGCGCGCGCTCGGCGTGACCACCAAGGATCGCGTCGGCGCAGCACCTGAGATTCCCCCGCTCAACGAGGCCGGCCTGCCCGGCTATGTGGCGTCATCCTGGCAGATGGTGGCGGCTCCGGCGGGAATTCCGAGGCCGATACTGGACAAGCTCAATGGTGAGTTGCGTGCCATTCTGGCCGAGCCCGACGTCCGGCAGGATTTCGTCAATCGTGGCGTCGTGCCGGTGATAAGCCCGCCGCCCGACGAGCTGCAGCGCTTCGTCAAGTCCGAGATCGTGCGCTGGGGCAAGGTGGTCGAGCAGGCCGGCGCCACCGGCACCGCCGGCACGCAGTAGGGAAGGGCGCTGGCCAAAGATGCTGCCTTGCCCATATAAAGCGGCAACATGAGCGCGCTCGCCAACCACGCCTTCGTCAAGATGAACGGTCTCGGCAACGAGATCGTGGTGGTGGACCTGCGCGGGCAGGCGGCCATCATCAGCGCCGCCGAGGCGCGCGCGGTCGCGGCGCCTGCCGGCGCGCCCTACGACCAGCTCATGGCGCTGCATACGTCCCGCACCGCCGGCACCGACGCCTATGTGCGCATCTACAACAGCGACGGCTCGGAAGCGGGCGCCTGCGGCAACGGCATGCGCTGCATCGCCGAGCTTCTGTTCAAGGAGACCGGCAAGCGCGCGCTCACCTTCGAGACCAAGGCGGGCGTGCTCAACTGCTGGAAGGGCGACACGCCGCTCGTCTCCACCGTCGACATGGGCAAGCCGCGCTTTGCCTGGAACGAGATTCCGCTGGCCGAGGAATTCCGCGACACCCGCGCGATCGAGCTGCAGATCGGGCCGATCGACAAGCCGATCCTGCATTCGCCCTCCGTCGTCAGCATGGGCAATCCGCACGCGATCTTCTGGGTCGACGACGTCGATGCCTACGACCTCGCCAAGATCGGGCCGCTGCTCGAGAACCATCCGATGTTTCCGGAGCGCGCCAACATTTCGCTCGCGCAGGTGAAGTCGCGCGAGCACATCGTGGTGCGCACCTGGGAGCGCGGCGCCGGCCTCACCAGGGCCTGCGGCTCGGCGGCCTGCGCGGCCGCGGTCGCGGCGGCGCGGCTGCGCCGCACCGACCGCATGGTGACGGTGACGCTGCCGGGCGGCGATCTCACGCATCGAATGGCGCGAGCGCGACGACCACGTGCTGATGACCGGGCCGGTTGCGTTCGAATACGAAGGCCGGTTCGATCCGGCGCTGTTCGCCGAGGCGGGCGCGGCATGAGCGTCGAGGTCGTCACCTTCGGCTGCCGGCTCAATGCCTACGAGTCGGAGGTGATCCGCCGCCAGGCGCAGGCGGCGGGCGTTGCCGATGCCGTCGTCGTCAACACCTGCGCGGTCACGGCGCGAAGCGGTGCGGCAGTCGCGCCAGACCATCCGCAAGCTCAAGCGCGAGCGTCCCGATGCGCGCATCGTGGTCACGGGCTGCGCGGCGCAGACCGAGCCGAAGACCTTCGCCGACATGCCCGAGGTCGCCTTGGTGCTGGGCAACGAGGAGAAGCTCAGCGCCGCGGCCTGGCAGGCGCAGGGCGATCGTCTCGCGTCGTTTGGGCTCGCCGCCGAGGAAAAAGTCGTCGTCAACGACATCATGGCGGTGACGGAGACCGCGGCGCATCTGGTCGACGGGCTCGAAGGCCGCGCACGCGCCTTCGTGCAGGTGCAGAACGGCTGCGACCATCGCTGCACCTTCTGCATCATCCCGTATGGCCGCGGCAATTCGCGCTCGGTGCCGATGGGCGAGGTGGTGGCGCAGGTGCGCCGGCTCTGCGCGCGCGGCTATCGCGAGATCGTGCTCACCGGCGTCGATCTCACGAGCTACGGCGCGAACCTGCCGGGCGCGCCCAAGCTCGGCGCGCTGGTGAAGCAGATCCTCAAGCACGTGCCGGAGCTCGAGCGGCTGCGGCTCTCCTCGATCGATTCGGTCGAGGCCGACCGCGACCTGCTCGACGCCTTCGCCGGCGACGACCGGTTGATGCCGCATCTGCATCTGTCGCTGCAGGCCGGCGACGACCTGATCCTCAAGCGCATGAAGCGGCGACACCTGCGCGCCGATGCCATCGCGTTCTGCGATCAGGTGCGGCGGCTGCGGCCCGACGTCGTGTTCGGCGGCGACATCATCGCGGGCTTCCCGACCGAGAGCGAGGACATGTTCGCGCGCTCGCTCGATCTGGTCGACGAATGCGGGCTGACGCATCTCCACGTCTTTCCGTTCTCGCCGCGGCCCGGCACCCCGGCCGCGCGCATGCCGCAGGTTCCGCGCGATGTCGTCAAGGAGCGCGCGCGGCGGCTGCGCGAGAAGGGCGCGGCGGCGCTGCGGCGCGCATCTCGACGCGCAGGTGGGCCGCACGCGGCGCGTGCTCGTGGAATCGCCGCGGCAGGGCCGCACCGAGCACTTCACGCCGGTGGGGCTCAACGCGCCGGCGGAATCTGGTATGGTGATCGACGTGACCATCATGGGCCACGATGGACGGCAGCTTCTTGCCGCGTGATCGTGCCAACTGGAGCGCTTACATGGCCGCTGACGTCCGCAAGCACCTGATCACGACCACCGACGAGCTCGAGGCGGTGTTTTCCGAGACGCCGCTCGCCAATGCGCTCGCCAAGGAGATCGACCACATCAACGCGGCCTATCGCGCGTTGATCGAGGCGGCGCCGTTCTTCGCGCTGGCGACCAGCGGTCCGGAGGGGCTCGACTGCTCGCCGCGCGGCGACCCGGCCGGCTTCGTGCGCGTCGCCGACGAGAAGACGCTGCTCATTCCCGACCGCCGCGGCAACAATCGCATCGACAGCTTCCGCAACATCGTGCGCGATCCGCGCGTCGCGCTGATGTTCCTGATCCCCGGCTGCGGCGAGGTGATCCGGGTGATCGGGCAAGCCGCAATCTCGGCCGATCCCGAGCTGTGCGCGCAGTTCGTCCTGCACGGCAAGACGCCGCGCGTGGTGCTCGTCGTCACGGTCGAGCGCGTCTACTACCAGTGCCCCAAGGCGATGGTGCGCTCGAAGCTGTGGGAGCCCTCGACCTGGCGTCGATCGCAAGACGCTGCCGACCGCCGGGCACGATTCTCGCCGAGATCACCGACGGCGTCGGCACGACGCCGAGCGGCACGATCGCGACTATGCCCGAGCGCCTGAAGGCGACGATCTATTGAGCCGTTAGCGGTCAGTCCACCAGCTTGTAGCATCTCGCCCTGCCAGCCGCAGGCATTGAGCCGCTCTGCATGTGCAGCGGCACCGGCGCGGTGACGCGGATCGGCGTCGCGGTTCTTGTAGAGCGGCACCACGATCTCGCGCGAATGCAGATGCAGTGCCGGGCCGCCGGCGCGCGGCGCGGTGCCGTAGATCGCTGTCGCCGACGATCGGCCAGCCCATTGCGGCGCAATGCACGCGCAGCTGATGGGTGCGGCCGGTGAGCGGCTCGAGCGCCAGCCAGGTGAGGGGACCGGCGCGCCCCATCACCTTCCATGTCGTCACCGCCGGCTGGCCCTGCGGGTCGTGCTTCATCCACCAGCCGCGGGTGGCGTCCTTGCGGCCGAGCGGCAGATCGATGCGGCCCTCGTCCTCGGCCGGGCCGCCCTCGACCACCGCCCAATAGGTCTTGCCGACGCTTGCCGGCCTTGAACAGCCGGCCGAGCTCGGCCAGCGCCTTGCGGTGGCGGCCGAGCACCAGGCAGCCGGAGGTGTCGCGGTCGAGCCGGTGCGCGAGCGCGGGCGCGCGCGGCAGCCCGAAGCGCAGCGCGCCGAAATAGTCCTCCAGGCTCTCGCCGCCCTTCGGCCCCTTGTGGACCGCGAAGCCCGCCGGCTTGTCGATCACCAGCATCAGGCCATCGCGGTAGAGCAGGCGAGCGACTATCTCTTCCGGGGTCATGAGGAAACCGCTATCACGGGCACCGGATGAACGACAGCACGGACACAAAGCAGAAGCTGGTGGCAGCGGCTGAGCGGCGGGCTCAAGCGCACCTCCGCCTCGATCGGCGGCGCGATCACCGATCTCGTGGTCAAGCGCAGGCTCGACCAGGCCATGCTCGACGAGATCGAGGAGGTGCTGATCCGCGCCGATCTCGGCGTCGATGTCGCGGCGAAGATCGCCGCGGCCGTGGGCGAGGGCCGCTACGACAAGGAGATCGCGCCCGACGAGGTGAAGGCGGTCCTCGCCGCGGAGGTGGAGAAGGTGCTGGCCCCGGTGGCGAAGCCGCTCGCGATCGGTGCCGTCAAGCCGTTCGTGGTGCTCGTCGTCGGCGTCAACGGCTCCGGCAAGACCACCACCATCGGCAAGCTCGCGGCCAAGTTCCGCGCCGAGGGCCGCTCGGTGATGCTCGCCGCCGGCGACACCTTCCGGGCCGCGGCCATCGATCAGCTCAAGATCTGGGGCGGGCGCAGCGGCGCCTCGGTGATCGCGCGCGCGCCCGGCGCCGACGCCGCCGGGCTCGCCTTCGACGCGCTCACCGAAGCGCGCGGCGAGGAGATCGACGTGCTGCTGATCGACACCGCCGGCCGCCTGCAGAACAAGGCCGTGCTGATGGACGAGCTGGAAAAGATCGTGCGGGTGATGAAGAAGGTCGATGCCGCGGCGCCGCATGCCGTGCTGCTCGTGCTCGACGCCACCGTCGGGCAGAACGCGCTCTCGCAGGTCGAGGTGTTCCGCAAGCATCGCGGGCGTCACCGGGCTGGTCGATGACCAAGCTCGACGGCACCGCGCGCGGCGGCATCCTGGTTGCGATCGCCGCGAAATACGGCCTGCCGGTGCATTTCATCGGCGTCGGCGAGGGCATCGACGACCTCGCGCCGTTCCCGGCGAAGGATTTCGCGCGCGCGATCGCGGGGCTTGAACAATTGACGGTACGCGAAAAGCACGCGCGATGACACACGCCATGCCAGCAAAAGCCGCAGCTTCATCCCGGCCTCAAGCTCGCGCTCGATCTCGGGCCGCTGCTGCTGTTCTTCCTCGCCAACTCGCGGCCGGCGCTGTTCGCGCCGCTGCTCGCGCCGTTTCTTCCCGCCGAGCTCGCTGACCGGGCGAGCACGCCGGCATCTTCGCGGCGACCGCCGTGTTCATACCGGCGGTCCTGGTCGCGCTCGGCGATCGGCTACGCGCTGACGCGGCATCTGCCGGTCATGCCGGTCGTCACCGCCGTCATCGTGGTGGTGTTCGGCGGGCTCACGCTCGTGCTGCAGAACGAGACCTTCATCAAGCTCAAGCCGACCATCATCTACGTGCTGTTCGGCGCCGTGCTGCTCGGCGGGCTCGCTTTCGGCAAGTCGCTGCTCGGCATGGTGTTCGATTCGGTCTTCCACCTCACCGACGAAGGCTGGCGCAAGCTGACGCTGCGCTGGGCGCTGTTCTTCCTCGCGCTCGCGGTGCTCAACGAGATCGTCTGGCGCACGCAGACGACCGACGTCTGGGTGAGCTTCAAGGTCTTCGGCGTGGTGCCGCTGACCTTCGTGTTCGCCGCCCTGCAATATCCGCTGCTGACGAGATACGCCGCGCCGGAGAAGGCGAGAGGAACGGTGACTATCAGCCGGTGCCGCCAGCGCCTTCTCGATCGCCGGCTTCAACGCCGTTTCCAGATTGCCCGGCGTGATCGGGCCGATCAGCTTGTAGGCGATGCGCCCGTCGCGGCCGATCACGAAGGTTTCCGGCACCCCGTACACGCCCCATTCGATCGACGCGCGGCCGTTGGCGTCGACGCCGTTGGCGACGAACGGATTGCCGTAGCGGCCGAGAAAGCGCCGCGCATTGTCCGGCTGGTCCTTGTAGTTGATGCCGACGATGCGGATGCGCCGGTCGGCCGCGAGCGTCAGCAGCAGCGGCGCCTCGTCGCGGCAGGGCACGCACCACGAGGCCCAGACGTTGAGCAGCGTCACCTCGCCCTTGAATGCGGCGCTGTCGAGCCCGGGCACCGGGCTTGCCGTCGCGCTCGAGGCCCGGCAGCGGCGGCAGGTTGGTCGCTGGCGCAGGGCGTCCGATCAGCGCCGACGGGATGCGCGATGGATCGCCGGTGCCGAGGCGGTACATGAACAGCGCCGCCAGCGCGAGAAACGCGACCAGCGGGATCAGCACGATCAGCCGCCGGCGGAGGACGCCGTTGTCGCTTCCGGCCTTCTCGACCATGCTCACGGCTTCTCTCCGCCAGCGCGCCCCGGGCGCCGCGTGATGCCGTGCGCGTCGAGCTCGTCGAGCGTGCGGACCAGACGCCGGCGGTCGAGCACGACCCACGCGATCAGCCCGGCCACGATGCCGATTGCGGCCGCATAGGCGGTCACGATGAACGCCGCGTGCGGACCGAGATCCATCGTCACGCCCGCGCGTCCGCCTGCATCATCAGCATGGTGCGCACGCGCCGACGCATGATCTCGTTGCGCATGGCGGCGAGATGCAGCGTCAGGAACAGCAGCGTGAACGCCACCAGCCATGATGACCAGCGGCAGCAGGATGGCGGGATGGATGGTCGATCCGCCGAGCCGGAGCACCGAGGCCGGCTGGTGCAGCGTGTTCCACCAGTCGACCGAGAACTTGATGATCGGCATGTTGATGCGCGCCGACCAGCGTGAGCACCGCCACGACGCGCGCGGCGCGCGACGGCTCGTCGATCGTGCGCCAGAGCGCGATCACGCCGAGATACATCAGGAACAGCACCAGCACCGAGGTCAGCCGCGCGTCCCAGACCCAATAGGTGCCCCACATCGGCCGGCCCCACAGCATGCCGGTGACGAGGCACATCAGCGTGAACGCGGCGCCGATCGGCGCCGCCGCCTTGGCGGCGACGTCGGCGAGCGGATGGCGCCAGACCAGCGTGCCGAGCGCGGCGACGCTCATCAGCACCCAGCAGAACATGCCGAGCCAGGCGGCCGGCACGTGGATGAACATGATCTTCACGGTCGCGCCCTGCTGGTAGTCGTCGGGCGCGACGTAGGCCTGGCGTAGCGCCGACGGCGAAGGCGAGCAGCGGTCGCGGCCGCGAGCCACGGCAGCAGGCGGTCGGTGAGCGCGAGGAAGCGGGACGGATTGGCGAGATCGATCAGGGGCATCGCGGGTCTCTTGGTTCTGCTCCAATTCCTAATTGCATGCTGCACTGGCGGCAATGTGGCGCAGCGGTCTCTACCACGTCATTCCAGTCCTTGCCGTAGCGCGATTGCCGCGGCCAGCGGCCCGACCACGAGGCTCATCAGCGTCAGCGCGCAGAGAATGCTGAACGGGGTGCCGAACGGTACCGGCCCGACGATCGCGGCGTTCGACGCCGCGACGCCGAAGATCAGCACGGGAACCGTCAACGGCAGCACCAGCACCGCCAGCAGCAGGCCGCCGCGCCGCAGCGCGACGGTGAGCGCGGCGCCGATCAGGCCGATGAAGGTCAGCGCCGGCGTGCCGGCGAGCAGGGTGAGCGCCACCGCGCCGGTCGCCGTGCGGGTCGAGATTGAGCAGCAGGCCGAGGAGCGGCGCGGCAATGACCAGCGGCAGTCCGGTGGTGAGCCAGTGTGCGGCGCCTTGGCCGCGATGCGCGAGCTCGAGCGGCACGCGCGCCATCAGGATCAGGTCGAGCGAGCCGTCCTCCTGGTCCATGGCGATCAGGCGGTCGAGCGCGAGCAGGTTCGCGAGCAGTGCGCCGAGCCAGAGGATCGCCGGGCCGATGCGCGCCAGCAGCGCGAGGTCGGGACCGATGGCGAAGGGTATCAGCGTCACGACGATCAGGAAGAACAGCACGCCGATCAGCGCGCCGCCGCCGACGCGCACGGCGAGTCGCATGTCGCGGACGAGGAGGGCGGAGAGCGCGGTCATTGGCTGCCTCCCAACCGCAGCTCCGTCGCTCCGTCCAATCCGATCGGCCCGTGGGTCGCCGCGAGGATGAGCCCGCCGCCGGCGAGGTGCGCGCGCATCAGGTCGGCCAGCATCGCCTGCGCAGCGGTATCGAGCGCGGAGGTCGGCTCATCGAGCAGCCAGATCGGCCGCGCCACCGCGACCAGCGCGCGCGAGCGACAGCCGCCGCCGCTGCCCGGCCGAAAGGTAGGCCGCGGGCAGGTGAGCGAGCCCGTCCAGGCCGACGGCGGCAAGCGCGGCTTTCGCCCGTCCGGCAATGCCGCCGAGAAAATCGGCCCAGAAGTCGAGGTTCTCCGCGCACCGACAGCGACGGCTTCAACGCGTCCTGGTGGCCGAGATAATGCGCCTGCTCGCCGATGGTCAGCTCCGGATCGCCGCCGGCGAGTTCGAGCCGTCCTTGCGCGGGCCGCACCAGCCCCGCGACCAGGCGCAGCAGCGATGGATTTGCCGGCTCCGTTGGGCCCGGTCACCACCAGCGCCTCGCCGGCGCCGACCGCAAAGCTCAAGTCCCGGAAAGACCTGGCGGCCTCCCCGGACGCAGGCGAGATCGGACGCCGAAAGCCGCAGGGGTGGTCGCATCATAGGCCGCTTCCCGTTCCACGGTGGGAGCAGCGGCTGGGCTTGTGCGTAGCGCAATGCCGCCCCAACGGATTTGCGATCCTGCAAGCCGCCACGGCACTGCTCCGCGGCCGGGAGAGCGGCCGAAAAACCCCTGATTTGTGCCCATGTTGTTGACGATTGTTGATTTTCTGGAACCGCACAAAAAAAGACCTTATAAGCCATCGTCCCGCGCGCGCTATCTCCGCGCGGAACTCGCGACCGATTGCGAGGAAGCGCTTCCGGTATTATCCTACCGCAGAGCTGCCGCCCTCCCCGGTTGGATGGGAACGATACCAGGGCACGCGCGACTATGACCTCACTCGACAGTTTCCGGTGCTGCAAATCCCTCAAGGTGGGCAGCAAGACCTACGCCTATTACAGCCTGCCGATCGCCGAGAAGAACGGCCTCAAGGGCATCTCGCGCCTGCCGTTCTCGATGAAGGTGCTGCTGGAGAACCTGCTGCGCAACGAGGATGGCCGCTCCGTCACCAAGGAGGACCTCCAGGCGGTCGCGCAGTGGCTCAAGACCAAGACCTCGGACCGCGAGATCGCCTTTCGCCCGGCGCGCGTGCTGATGCAGGATTTCACCGGCGTGCCGGCGGTGGTCGATCTCGCCGCCATGCGCGACGCCATGAAGATGCTCGGCGGCGACCCCAAGAAGATCAATCCGCTCGTTCCGGTCGATCTCGTCTGCGATCACTCGGTCGCCGTCACCTTCTTCGGCAGCAACACCGCGCTCAAGAAGAACGTCGAGGAGGAATACCGGCAGAACCGCGAGCGCTACGAGTTCCTCAAATGGTCGCAGAAATCGTTCGACAATTTCCGCGTGGTGCCGCCCGGCACCGGCATCTGCCACCAGGTCAATCTCGAATACCTGTCGCAGACGGTGTGGACGCAAGAAGGACAAGGTCAAGGTCGACGGCAAGCCGGCCGTGATGGAGGTCGCCTATCCCGACACGCTGGTCGGCACCGATTCGCACACCACCATGGTCAACGGTCTCTCCGTGCTCGGCTGGGGCGTCGGCGGCATCGAGGCGGAGGCGGCCATGCTCGGTCAGCCCTATTCGATGCTGCTGCCGGAAGTCATCGGCGTGAAGCTCACCGGCAAGCTCAAGGAAGGCGTGACCGCGACCGACCTCGTGCTCACCGTCACCCAGATGCTGCGCAAGCGCGGCGTGGTCGGCAAGTTCGTGGAATTTTTCGGCCCCGGCCTCGCCAATCTCACGATCGCGGACCGCGCCACCATCGGCAACATGTCGCCGGAATACGGCGCGACCTGCGGCTTCTTCCCGATCGACGACGACACGCTGAAGTATCTGACGCGATACCGGCCGGCCGGCGGCGCAGGTCGCGCTGGTCGCCGCCTATGCCAAGGCGCAGGGCATGTACCGCACCAAGTCGACGCCCGACCCGATCTTCACCGACGTGCTCAAGCTCGAGCTGTCGCAGGTCGAGCCGTCGCTCGCCGGACCCAAGCGCCCGCAGGACCGCGTCGCGCTCAAGGAGGTCAAGGCCGGCTTCACCATGGCGATGGAGAAGGAGTTCAACAAGGGCGGCGATGGCGGCAAGGACTTCGATCTGCATCCCGCGCTCGCCACCGCGGTGGACAAGAACTTCGCCAAGGCCGGTCCTCCAAGCGCGTTCCGGTCGAGGGCCGCGACCACGATCTCGGCCACGGCGACGTGGTGATCGCGGCGATCACCTCCTGCACCAACACGTCCAATCCCGAACGTGATGATCGGCGCCGGGCTGCTGGCGCGCAAGGCGGTGGCGAAGGGCCTGACCGTCAAGCCGTGGGTCAAGACCTCGCTCGCGCCGGGCTCGCAGGTGGTGGCCGAATATCTCGACAAGTCCGGGCTGCAGAAGGACCTCGACAAGCTCGGCTACAATCTCGTCGGCTTCGGCTGCACCACCTGCATCGGCAATTCCGGGCCGCTGGCGCCGGAAATTTCCAAGACGATCAACGACAAGGATCTCGTCGCCGCCGCGGTGCTCTCCGGCAATCGCAACTTCGAAGGCCGCGTCAATGCCGACGTGCGCGCGAACTATCTCGCCTCGCCGCCGCTCGTGGTCGCCTATGCGCTCGCCGGCTCGATGTATTCCGATCTCGTGAAGCAGCCGCTCGGCCTCGACAAGAAGGGCAAGAAGGTCTTCCTCAAGGACATCTGGCCGACCAGCCGCGAGATCAGCGGTGTCGTGCGCAAGACCATCACCAAGCAGATGTTCACGAAGAAATACGCCGACGTCTTCAAGGGCGACTCGCACTGGCGCGGCATCAACGTGAAGGGCGCGCTGACCTACGGCTGGGACAAGAAATCGACCTACGTGCAGAACCCGCCCTATTTCATCGGCATGGGACGCCATCCGGCGCCGCTCAGCGACATCGTCGATGCGCGCGTGCTCTGCCTGCTGCTCGATTCCATCACCACCGACCACATCTCGCCGGCGGGCTCGATCAAGGTCGACTCGCCGGCGGGCAAATATCTCGTCGAGCACAAGGTGAAGCCGGCCGACTTCAACCAGTACGGCACCCGCCGCGGCAATCACGAGGTGATGATGCGCGGCACCTTCGCCAATATCCGCCTCAAGAACCAGATGGTGCCGGGCGTCGAAGGCGGTGTGACCGTCCACTATCCGTCGCGCCAGCGCATGTCGATCTACGATGCCGCCATGCGCTACAAGAACGACAAGATCCCGCTCGTCATCTTCGCCGGCAAGGAATACGGCAGCGGATCCTCGCGCGACTGGGCGGCGAAGGGACCGAACCTGCTCGGCGTGCGTGCGGTCATCACCCAATCGTTCGAGCGCATCCATCGCTCGAACCTGATCGGCATGGGCGTGCTCCCGCTGTGCTTCGAGGAGGGCACGTCGTGGCAGACGCTCGGCCTCAAGGGCGACGAGCAGGTGACGATCCGCGGGTTGCACGGCGAGATCAAGCCGCGCCAGCGGATGATCGCCGAGATCGTCGCATCCGACGGCGGCCTCAAGCGTATTCCGCTCATCTGCCGCATCGATACGCTCGACGAGCTCGACTACTTCAAGCACGGCGGCATCCTGCAATACGTGCTGCGCCAACTGGTGGCGGCTTGACGTTCGCCCGCCCTCGGGGGGTCACCTCGAATTGAGTGGCAGGTGATCGTAAGGTTTATTATGAATACTGTGGCAGAGGGGGTAGAGATGGATCCCGTCCGTGCCGGCGGGCCAGGATCGGGGCGGGAAGGATCGTTATGGTACGTCATTATTACCTGCCCCTCGATTGTCTCGCCTACGCCGTAGTCGTCATTTGCTCTTCGGCGGTGCCGTGCTCATCCGTGCAAGCCGAGCCGCGCGCGGTCGTCGAATTGTTCACCAGCCAAGGCTGCTCGTCCTGTCCCGCCGCCGACAAGCTGCTCGGCGAGCTCGCGGCTGATCCTTCGCTCGTTCCCATCAGCGTACCGATCGACTACTGGGACTATCTCGGCTGGAAGGACACGCTCGCCGATCCCCGCAACACCGCCCGGCAGAAGGCCTATGCGCATGTGCGCGGCGACGGCCAGGTCTATACGCCGCAGGTGGTCGTGAACGGCAGCCTGCACGTGCTCGGCAGCGACAAGGCCGCGATCGAGCATGCCATCGGCAAGAGCCGCAAGAACGGCGCGATGTCGCTGCCGCCGGTGACGTTGGCGCTCGCCGACGGGAAGCTGAACGTCTCCGTTCCAGACGCCAAGGATGGTATCAAGGATGGTCGCGCCGGCGGCGAAGTCTGGCTGGCCGCGCTGTCGAAGACCGCCACAGTTGCGATCGGGCGCGGCGAGAACAAGGGCCGCACGGTGACCTATCACAACGTGGTGCGGCGTTGGATCAAGGTCGGCGATTGGACCGGCAAGGCCAATTCGTGGAGCGTCCCGCTGCAGACGCTCAAGGGCGACGACGTCGACGAAGCCGCCGTGCTGGTGCAGAGCGGCACGGCGGAAAAGCCGAAGGCGATCCTGGGCGCCGCGCTGGCAGCAATCAAATAAGCTGGGTTTCCGGTCGGCTATCACATCCCTAAAGTAGTATATTGCTGATCGGACAAGCGCAGATTTATCATGGCCGAGCCGATGCTGCCGGGGATCCTCAAATAACAGCAAATTAATGTTTTTAGTTATTTGTACGAACGAGCGGAGCTATCGGGTCTTGCTCCACGGCGAAACGTGCGCCTGATCCATTGTGACGAATGAGCAAGATTTTTCGTCGTCGGGCGCCTCAAACTAGTTGCGAGGTCTTCCATGATGATTCGCCTGCTTGTCGGGGTTCTGAGCCTTGCCGCCGTTGTGCTGGGCTCGCCCGCTGCAATCGCTCAGTCGGGTGAAGCGCCCGCGAGCATCGAGGGCGCCAAGACGGTCGCACCCGAGGACGTCAAAGGGTTGCTCGGCAAAGCGGTGGTGCTCGACGTTCGAAAGAAGGCAACATACTTGGAGGGCCGCCTGCCCGGCGCCAAGTCGATCACCGGCCACTTCGACGCCGAAAAGAAGTCATTCGAGTCCGCTGCATTCGGGAGCGACAAGTCTGCGCTGATCGTGATCTATGGCCATGGCAGTGACGGCTGGAGCGCTGTCTACGCGGTCCGTAGTGCGGTGGCACAAGGTTACGGCAATGTGCATTGGATGCGCACAGGCTGGGCCTCGTGGATCGACAAGAAATTCCCGATCGAGCAGTGATCGACCGATAACGGTCAGGCGGAGGCCGTGCGCGCGGTTTCTCTCGAACGCTTTGCTCGCATTTCCGTCCTGCTTCCGGCGGGAACCGCGGCTCTCATTTTCGTTGTCGCTTTCCTGGTCGGCTCGGCTTGGCTTCAGACGCGCGAGCAGAGCCGGGTGCTCTCGGAGATCGCGACACGGGACGTAGGCATCCGGTCGGCCTCCGCTGCTCTTTCGGGAGCGGCCGAAGCGATCAATACCCGGCTGCTCGGCGTGCTCGCAGACGTCTATTCGGCGGCAGGCTCGAGCGGAAGGGTCGAGAAGCTCTACGCGGACTTCGAGAACGCATGGGTGCAGGTGAGCGACTTGATCGCCGGCACCGAGGAGCAATCGCATTTCGAGCCGCTTGCCAAGCGCGTGCCCGGTCTCATCCAGCTCAAACCGAAAATTTTGGAAGCGCTGCGAAGTGCGAGCAAGGCGCAGGTATCTCGGGTCTACGATGCATGGATCGATGGCGCGGTTCCGTTCCGCCGCGATCTAGGCAACCAGGTTGCCGCGATCGACCAGCGGGCCGCCGAAAATATCGCGGGCGTGCTGGAGAAATCGGATCGCGCGGCTACCGTCGCGCTGTTCCTCGGGGCACTGGCGGGTTTCGTGGGTCTGCTTACCGGCAGCTACGTGGCGATCGGGGTGATCCGGCCGATCTCGAAGCTGACGACGACGATGCGCGAGCTTGCGCAAGGCAGGAACGACGTCGAGGTGTACGGAATCGATCGACGCAACGAGATCGGGAACATGGCGAAGGCGGTCGTGGCCATTCGCGACATTGCGGCCGAAAATGCGCGTCGTGAGATCGACGAAGCGGCTCGACGTCAGTCCGCCGAGAACGAGCGCCGCAACAGGGAAGAGGCCGAGAAGGCCGAGAACACGCGCCAACTCCAACTGCGGATAGATTCGCTTGGCAAAGGACTGAACCAACTTGCGAGAGGCGATCTCGCATATCGGCTGGAGGACGAATTCACCGCCGAGTACCAGAAGCTGAAGGACGACTTCAATACCACTATCCATCAGCTGCAAGAGACGGTCACCGCGATAGTCGCATCGACGCGCGAAGTCTCCAACGCCGCCGCCGAGCTTTCAAACAGCACGACCGACCTGTCGCAGCGTACCGAGAGGCAGGCCGCGAGCCTGGAAGAGACCTCGGCCTCGATGGAACAGATTTCCGCCACGGTGAAGGAGAATGCGAAGAACGCGCAACAAGCCGATCAGTTTGCGCGGGGCACGCGCGAGGTTGCCGATCGCGGCGGCGAGGTGGTGGCACAGGCGGTCAGCGCCATGTCGCGCATCGAGGATTCCTCGCACCGGATTTCCGACATTATCGGCGTGATCGACGAGATTGCTCGGCAGACCAATCTTCTGGCGCTCAATGCCGCCGTCGAGGCGGCGCGGGCGGGCGAAGCGGGCCGCGGCTTCGCCGTCGTGGCCTCGGAGGTCCGCACCCTGGCGCAGCGGTCGGCGCAGGCGGCCAAGGACATCAAAGATCTGATCACCAGGAGCAACAGCCAGGTGCGAGAGGGCGTCGAACTCGTCAACCGCGCGGGCACTGCGCTCGACGAGATTGTTGAATCGATCCAACGCGTGGGCGATGTCGTGTCTGCGATCGCATCAACCAGCGCCGTGCAGGCAACCGGGCTCGAGCATGTCAACGAAACCATATTGCAGATGGACGCGGTCACCCAGCAGAACTCTGCGCTGGTGGAGGAGAATGCCGCGACAGCGAAGACACTCGAGCGACAGTCGGAGGCGATGAACGAGCAGCTGGGATTCTTCCAGCTGGACAACGTCGCCGCGATTGCCGGTGCGCAGGAGACGGTGACTGCCGCTTCTGACCGGCTGGCTGACGCGCCGCCGAGGAAGCGAACTGCGATGCCGACGAGCCGGCTCTTGGCCAGAGTCTGAGACGTTGTCCTGAAGCCCGAGCTTTTCCGTTGTCTGCCTTGTCGGCCACAAAAAACGGGCCGGCTTGCGCCGGCCCGAAAGTCATTGGGGTTGAACCTTTACGCGGACTCATACGCGTATCGCTTACGCGTAGCTTTGCTTGCCTGTTGGGCCCGACCCACCCGAACTCCGGGGGGCTGGGGGGCTGAGAATTCCGGCGCTCGGCGGCAGGCCGGGCCCTGAGGCAACAGTCTTCTGGGTCTCATTTCAGCTGGGCACGCGCTTGTCGGCAATTGGGCAGCATTATGAATCCATTAACGAATTCGTGATGGCGCCGTCAGGGTGTCGCACTTGCGCGGTGGTGCCGGAGCGCCTTCCCGCATGGCGCCGTGTTCGATCATTCATGCAGCCTCTTGCCGACGCATGCGTCCGGCGCGATCATTGTGGTCACGGACCTGTCACATGGAAGGAGGCGCCGCATGAGCTACGGCGATACCGAACCGAGCGAGTTCCACGGGGGCGAGGCCGCGGGCAGCTGGCCTCTCGCCCCCGCAAGCCGAGTGACCTTCGACCGGCGCGAGCTCAATCGCATTTTCGGCCTCTACGGCCGCAAGGTCGCTGCCGGCGAATGGCGCGATTACGCCATCGACTTCCTCAAGGACCGCGCGGTGTTTTCCGTGTTCCGCCGCGCCAGCGAAGTCCCGATCTACCGCATCGAGAAAAGTCCGAAGCTGGCGCGCCGGCAAGGCGCCTATAGCGTGATCTCGGCGACCGGCCTCATCGTGCGCCGCGGCCACGAGCTCGACCGCGTGCTGGGCGCGATCGACAAGTCGCTGCGCGTCGTGGCGGGGTGACCGTCACGGCGGGGTCGTTGCTCCGTCCCCCAACGGTCGCTGCATCAAGCACGCTGTCGAGCCAGCGGCCGAACTTGAAGCCGACATTGTCGAACGTGCCGACCATGCGGAAGCCGGCGGCGCGGTGCAGCTCGATCGAGCCGGTATTGGCGGAATCGCCGATCACCGCGATCATCTGCCGGAATCCGCCCGCCTGGGAGTCCGACGATCAACCGGTCGAGCAAGAGCCGCCCGATCCCGCGGCGGTGCGATTGCGGCGCGATGTAGATCGAATCCTCGACGGTCCAATGGTACGCCGGACGGGCGCGATAGGGCCCGGCATAGGCGTAGCCCGCGACGCCGCCGTCGAGCTCCGCCACCAGATAGGGATAGGCGCCGGCCACCAGGCTCTCGTAGCGCCGTGTCATTTCCTTTTCGTCCGGCGGCTCGAGCTCGAACGACGCCGTGCCGTGGCGAACCGCATGGTCGTAGATGCGGGTGATCGCCGCGAGGTCGCGGGGCTCGGCGGGACGGACGGAGATGTCGGGCATGGGGAGGCGACGGCGGAGGGACTACGGGGGCAGGATGACGGCGTGCATGCGCATTTTCCGCAAAAGTGGATACCGGTTTTCCGCAGAAAATGCGACCGGGTAACGAGTCCTCAATTGCCAAAAAAAACGCCCCGGCGGCGAGCCGGGGCGTTGCGATTTCTGATCTGTCGGTGCGCGTCAGCGGCGATCGCCGAGGAAGCGCAGCAGGAACAGGAACAGGTTGATGAAGTCGAGATAGAGCGTCAGCGCGCCCATCACAGCCTTGCGGCCGACGACGGTGCCGTCCTCCATCGGGTCGTACATCTCCTTGATCTTCTGCGTGTCCCAGGCGGTCAGGCCTGCGAAGATCAGCACGCCGGCGGCGGAGATGATGAAATCGAGCCCGCTGCTCTTGAGGAACAGTTGACCACCATCGCGATGATCAGGCCGATCAGGCCCATGATCAGGAACGATCCGATCGGCGAGAGGTCACGCTGCGTCGTGTAGCCGTACAGGCTCAGCGCGCCGAACGAAGCCGCCGAGATGAAGAATACGCGCGTGATCGACGTGCCGGTGTAGGTCAGGAAGATCGACGACAGCATCAATCCGAGCGCGCCTGCATAGACCATGAACAGCGCGAACGCCGTCGATGGCTGCAGCCGGTCGATGCGCCAGCTGATCAGAAAGACCAAGCCGAGCGTACCCAGGAACAGAACGATCGTCGCCGGTCCGCTGTAGAGGGCCTGACCGAACGCGGTCAAGCCGACCAGCTTGCCGCTGGCGTCCGTCACTGTAGCCGCATTGTACGTCAGCCAGGACACGACGCCGGTCAGCGCGACGCCGATGGCCATGTAGTTGTAGATGCGGATCATGTAGGCCCGCAGGCCCTGGTCGATCGCAACTGCCCGGTCCGCACCGACGCCGCTTTTCGCAGCCGCGTAGTTCCGGTCGAAATCCGACATGGAAGTTCCCTCTCTGTCATTCCGGCCCGCGGGCCGGACATAAGCGGCGCCCGGCGCTAAGCGGCCTGGCGTCCGATGCGCGGAATCTAGTGCGGGATTTGCCCGGGCGCCAGATGCCGCAAACGGGATTTGTCGCGGGATTTGTTAACGCCTGCTAACCAGCGGGAATCGATCGCGACACGTTACATTCTAGCAATCTGGCGCCCTGGCGCGGCGGTAGTGAGGCGCGGCCTCTGGTCGCAGAATTTCACCCAATATGCCCGGTTTTGCGTCACGGTCCGCATCAAAGGTTTCGCAGCACCGGTGCCGGCTTCTGGCCCAGTGCCGTGAATGTGCCGACGAGGCCGAGCGCCACCGTCACGGCGACCGCGCCGGCGGCCGCGGCGAGCGATGGCCCGGGCAGCCAGGTGAATGACAGATTCATGACCCTGGTGATGACCAAGGCGGCAGCCGCCGAGCCGGCCGCCAGCCCGAACACGGCGGTGGCCACGCCGAGCGCCAGATATTCGAGCGCATAGGCGGAGAGGAGCCGCAGGCGCGTCGCACCGACGGTCTTGAGGATCACCGCGTCGTAGACGCGGTGGCGGTGCCCGGCCGCGAGCGCGCCGCCCAGCACCAGCACGGCGACGAGCAAGGTGAGGACGCTGGCGCCGCGGATGGCGAGCGTGAGATTCGACACGATGCCGCCGACGGCGTCGAGCGCCTCGCGCACGCGCACGGTGGTCACCGCCGGGAAGTCGTCGGCGACCGCCTTGAGCAGCGCGACCTCTTCCTGCGTGCTGCCGCCGCCGGGATAGGTCAGGGTGGCGATGTGGGTGTGCGGCGCGCTCTTGAAGGTGTTGGGCGAGAACACCATGACGAAATTGATGCCGAGGCTCTGCCAATCGACCGTGCGCAGGTTGGCGACCGTGGCGGTGAGGTTGCGCCCGAGCACGTTGACGATGACGGGATCGCCGACCTTGAGGCCGATGCCGTCGGCGATCCGTTTCTCGAACGAGACCAGCGGCGGCCCCTGGTAGTCCGGCGCCCACCACTGGCCGGCGACCACGCGCGAGCCGGCCGGGATCTCGTCGCCGTAGGTGACGCCGCGGTCGCTCTGCAACGCCCAGGCGATGTCGGGCGGCGGCCTCAGGCTCGCGGCCGGCACGCCGTTGGCGGCGACGATGCGTCCGCGCAGCATGGGCACGCGGTCGAGCGTCGCGCGCGGCGCGTGCGCAAGGACGAAGGTGTCGAACTTCCCGGCATCGGCGGCCGGGATGTCGACGAAGTAGAACGCCGGCGCCTTGCTCCGGCAGCGCCGCCAGGAACTGGCGGCGCAGATTGCCGTCGATCGCGATCACCGTGACGAGCAGCGCCAAGCCCAAGCCCAGCGACAGCACCACGCTCGGCGTGATCGCACCCGGCCGATGGATATTGGCGATGGCGAGCCGCAGCACCGGCGAGCGCGGCCGCGGCAGGCGCCGCGCCACGACCATGAGCAGCGCCGCCACCAGGCGCAGCAGCACGAACACGCCGGCCGCGATCGCCACGAAGATCGCGGCGATGCGCTTGTCGTAGGCGAGCTCGACAGCGAGCACCGCCAGTGCGCATCCGACCAGCACCGTCGCCACGACGTAGGGCGACGCGGTGCGCGCCGACGAGCGTGCGCGAGTATCCGGCGCGCGTACGATAGATTTGCCGCGCTGGCCGCTCGCTCCGCTCGCCAGCGCGGCCAGTGCTGCTCGCCCGCGACCTCGTCGCGGAACAGCGCCGACACCGGCACGTCGTGGGCGCGCCCGAGCGGCCACAGCGCGAACGCCACCGCGGTGAGCAGGCCGTAGAGCAGCGCGAGCGCGAGGTCGCCGACGTGGACGGCCGGCGCCAGCGGCAGCGGCAGCACCGCGCCGAATCCCCAGGCGATGAGAAACGGCAGCGCCGCCCCGATGGCGAGGCCGGGTACGGCGCCGAGAACAGCGAGCGCCAGCACCTGCGTGAGATAGATCGCGAACACGCGCGAGCCGGTCGCGCCGAGCGATTTCAGCGTGGCGATCACGTCGCGCCTGCGGTCGAGATGCCCCTTCACGGCGTTCGCCACGCCGACGCCTCCGACCAGCAGCGCGGTGAGCCCGACCAGTGTGAGATATTGCGTGAAGCGCTCGACGTTCCGCTCGAGCGCGGGCGAGGCACTGGCGCGGGTGCGGACTTCCCAGCCGGCTTCCGGCAATTGCGCCTGCGCGGCCGTCGTCACGGCGCGCACCGCGGCATCGGTCGCGTCGTTGTCGGGCAGGCGCAGGCGATAATGCCAGCGCACGACGCTGCCGGGCTGCAGCAGGCCGGTGGCGCGCAAGGCGGCTTCGCTCATGAGCAGGCGCGGCCCGAAGCCGATGCCGCCGGCGAGCTTGTCCGGCTCGGAGCCGAGCACGGCGCGGATCTCGATCGTGGCGGCGCCGATCGTGATGCGAGCCCCCGGCGCTAGATCGAGCCTTGCAAGGAGCGCAGGGTCGGCGGCGGCGCCGAATGCGCCGTCGCGCTGCGCCAACACCTGCGTCAGCGGCTGTCGTGGCTCGAGCGCGACGCTGCCGTAGAGCGGATAGGCGCCGTCGACCGCCTTCAGCTCGACCAGCGCGGTGCGCCCGTCACCGCGCGCCGACGAGCCCGGTTCAGGGCGAGTGTCACCAGCGCGTTCACGCGCGTCTTTCGACGCGCTATGCGCGCGCATTGTAGAGTCCCCGCGCTGGCCGCTCGCTTCGCTCGCCAGCGCGGGAGTAGTTCGGGCCATGGCGCGCATGGTAGCGGCGACCGACAGTTGGCCCTGGCGTTCGAGAAAGGCGCGCTCGGCCGCGCTCGCCTCGCGCAGGCTGAGCGAGAAGGCGATGTCGCCGCCGAGAATGACACGGCCTTCGCGTGCGAGCCCGTCCGCCAGCCCCGACGCGACCGAGCCGACGCCGGCAATGGCCATCACGCCGAGCGCGATGCAGGCGATGAAGACGTAGAAGCCGCGCAAGCCCCCGCGCAGCTCGCGTAGCGCGAAGCGCAGCGGCAGCAACGCGCCGGGGCGTTTGTCGGAGACCGAAGTGGATACCACGGTGCTCATGCCGGCTTGGCCTCGGGCTTCGTCCCGCTCTCGATCCGGCCCGAGCGCAGCCGCACCACGCGGTCGCAGCGGGCGGCGAGCGCGGTATCGTGGGTGACGAGCACCAGCGTGGTGCTGCGCTGCTCGTGGCCTGCGAACAGGAGATCGATGATCTCCGAGCCGGTCGTCTCGTCGAGATTGCCGGTGGGCTCGTCGGCAATGAGGATCGCGGGATTCGGTGCCAGCGCGCGGGCGAGCGCCACGCGCTGCTGCTCGCCGCCGGACAATTGCGCGGGATAGTGGTGCTGCCGCTCGCTCAGGCCGACCGCCGCCAGCTCCTGCGCGGCGCGCTCGTGCGCGTCGTCGATGCCGGCGAGCTCCAGCGGCACCGCGATATTCTCCAGCGCCGTCATGGTCGGGAATCAGATGGAAGGACTGGAACACGATGCCGATATTGCGGCCGCGGAAGCGCGCCAGCGCGTCCTCGCCGAGCAGGCCGAAGGCCTCGCCCGCGACCACGACCGAGCCGGTATCGGCGCGCTCCAGCCCGGCCATGACCATGAGCAGGGTCGACTTGCCGGACCCGGAGGGGCCGACCAGGCCGATCGCCTCGCCACGCCCTATATGTAGGTCGATGTCTTTGAGGATATGAACGCGGGCCGCGCCCCGCCCCAGCGACAGGTTGACGCCGCTGAGCGCGATCGCCGGGCCGGCGCGCCCTGACCCCGAGGTGTCGTGCATGCTTCGCTCGTTACGTTCTTTGGTGCCTTCGGTCGGGGCCGAGCCCGGGCCCCGGTCATATGGGGGCTGGATGGCGCGGGTCCAGTCGTTCGCGCTGGTTGCGGCGCTGCTGGCATTCGCGGTTCCGCACGCGGCGGCGGCCGAGCGGCCAGTGCGACCCGCCGCGGAGCGGCCAGTACGACCCGCCGCGGAGCGGCCAGTGCAAATCGTGGTGCTGGGTGATTCGCTCACCGCCGGCTTGGGGCTGCCCGCCGACGCGGCCTTCCCGGCCAAGCTCGAAATGGCGCTGAAGGCCAAAGGCCTGGCGGTCGAGATCGTCAATGCCGGGGTTTCCGGCGATACCGCGGCGGGCGGGCTCGCCCGCCTCGACTGGTCGGTGCCGGAGGGGACCGATGCCGTCATCCTCGAGCTCGGCGCCAACGACATGTTGCGTGGGATCGATCCCAAGGTCACGCGGGCGTCGCTCGAGGAGATCGTGCGGCGGCTTGGCGCGCGACGCATCGCCGTGCTGCTCGCCGGCATGCGGGCCGCGCCCAATCTCGGCGCCGACTACGGCCGCGACTTCGAGGCGATCTATGCCGATCTCGCAGCCAAGAACGACCTGCTGCTCTATCCGTTCTTTCTCGACGGTGTTGCCGCCGAGGCCGGACTCAATCAGCGTGACGGTCTGCATCCCACCGCCGCCGGCGTCGACGCCATCGTGGCGCGCATCCTGCCGACGGTCGAGGATCGCTGGTCGCCCGGGTCCGCGGCAAGCGGCGTGACTGTGACATGCATTGCTGTAGGCCGCGAATCTCGCCCTATATGCCGATTCAATCACTGCATCGTCGCCATGCCCCGTCTTTTCACCGGTCTCGAAATCCCCGCCGACGTCGCCCAGTCGCTCGCCGCGCTGCGCGGCGGGCCTGCCGGGCGCGCGCTGGATCGATCCCGAGAATTATCACGTGACGCTTGCGCTTCATCGGCGACGTCGATGACGTGGTCGCGCACGAGGTCGCCTCCCTGCTGGGCCGCGTGCGGCGCGGACTCGTTCGAGCTGCGCGTGGAGGATCTCAAATCGTTCGGCGGCCGCAAGCCGCGCGCGGTGGTGGCCACGCTCGGACCGGGCCAGGCGGTGATGGAATTGCAGGCCGAGCACGAGCGGCTGATGCAGCGGGTCGGGCTCGAGCCCGAGGGCCGCAAATACATTCCGCACGTGACGCTCGCGCGCCTGCGCGAGTCGTCGAGCCGCCAGGTCGCGGACTATCTGGCGCTGCGCGCGCCGTTCCGCTCGCCGGTGTTCAAGGTGTCGCGTTTCGTGCTGTTCTCCTCGCGCGCGTCGGTCGGCGGCGGCCCCTACGTGGTCGAGGCCGCCTATCCGCTCGCGGCGTGAAGCAGCGAATAGCTTGTAGGATGGGTGGAGCGCGCCTCTTTGCGCGCGATACCCATCATCCCTCCGTCAGCTCCGCTCGTCGCGATGGGTATCGCGATGAGCGCGCAAGCGCCCTCATCGCTCCACCCATCCTACAACTTCCATCCACGCTCACACCGGCTTCAACATCCGCGTCTGCACGTCGAACATCGCGGTGGCGAAGCCGTGGCCGTCGGCCATGATCTCGCGCAGCAGCGAGAGCGGAGTCGGCCGTGGCGCCGCCACCTCGCCGACCACGCTCGAGAAATCGAAGCTCAGCTCGGCCTCGTACTTGCGCGCGAGCTGCTGCATGCGCTTGTTGTCGGCGAGGCAAGCCATGTGCAGGAACTTGAGGCCGCGGTTGCGCGCGGCGAGCAGCGTACGCTCGAGCAGCATGGAGCCGACGCCGTGGCTCTGCCACGGCTTCTCGATGGAGAACGCCGCTTCGGCCTCGCGCGTGATCGGCAATCCGATCGGCCGCAGCTCGGCCGCGCCGCGCAATGTGCCGTCGACGAAGAAGCCGTGAATGACCGCGTCGATGCGGAACGAAAGGTCGGCGTAATCGTGCACGAAGTCGTCCGACACCGCGCCGGCAAAGCGATTGCGCCGGCTCTCGACGTCGAGCCGCAACAGATGGTCGCGATAAATGCTCGGCTTCGCCGATCCACAATTTGCGGATCATGCCACCGTGGGGCAGGGCTTCATGCATTCGTCGAGTCCTGTTGTTGCCGGGTCACGAATTGTGCCTGCATATTGCGACGCAATATGTTTCAGACAAGGGCACGGAAGTGACAAGAGCGTGAAACAAGTTAATGATTTAGCGCGATAAAATCGGAATACCAGCCATGCGAGGATTTCCCTTGCTGCCTCGTTTTGGAGCAATGCTGCCGCATCGCACCATGAGTTGCGCAATTGTGTTTCGAGCTGCCCGATCGCGCGGCATTTCTGCGTTGTCGTCGGGCGGCTTGCGATCATCGATATAAGACCGCTATCTGACCGCAGGACTATCTCAACTCTCCATCCCTATCTTCCGCACATGTCGGCTTCCATCTCCGCGCAATACGCGGCACGCGTCGCCGCCGGACAAGATCGAGCGCGACGATGCCCAGGAGGCGATCGTCGCCAAGCTCGCGCAGCTCGAGCGGCGCCTCGCCGAGCATCGTCTCGCGCGCAAATCGTCCTCGCTCGGCTGGCTGTTCGGCGCGCGCGCGAAAGAGGCCGAGCCGATCAAGGGCCTCTACATCTTCGGCGAGGTCGGCCGCGGCAAGACCATGCTGATGGACCTGTTCTTCGAGGCGTCGCCGGTCGCTGCGCAAGCGTCGCGTGCATTTCCACGAATTCATGGCCGACGTGCACGAGCGCATCTTCGCGTTGCGGCAGAAGGCGAAGGCCGGCGAAGGCAGCGGCGAGGATCCGATCCGGCTCGCCGCCGCCGACATCGCGCGAGGAGACCTGGCTGCTCTGCTTCGACGAATTCCACGTCACCGACATCGCCGACGCCATGATCCTCGGCCGGCTGTTCAAGCGCCTGTTCGAGCTCGGCGTGGTCGTGGTCGCGACCTCCAACGTGACGCCGGACGAGCTCTACCAGGACGGCCTCAACCGCGCGCTGTTCCTGCCGTTCATCGCGCTGATCGAGGAGCACATGGACGTCGTGCGGCTCGCGGCGCGCACCGACTTCCGGCTGGAGAAGCTCGCCGGCGCGCCGGTCTGGTACGTTCCCGCCGATGCGCGCGGCCGCGGCGGCGCTCGACGAGGCCTGGCGCCGCCTGACCGCCGGCCATGACGGCGCGGCGCTGGATCTGACGTTGAAGGGACGCACCGTCCGCGTGCCGCGCGCCAGCATGGGCGTGGCGCGGTTCGCCTTTCACGATCTCTGCGAGCAGCCGCTCGCCGCCGCCGACTATCTCAAGATCGCGCACGAATTCCACACGCTCGTGCTCGACCGTATCCCGGTCATGGACTTCGACCGCCGCAACGAGGCCAAGCGCTTCATCATCCTGATCGACACGCTCTACGACAATGCCGTCAAGCTCGTCGCCTCCGCCGCGGCCGAGCCCGACGCGCTCTATGCCGCCGACGAGGGGTTCGAGGCGAACGAGTTCAAGCGCACCGCGTCGCGGCTGATCGAGATGCGCTCGCAGGTCTATCTCGCGTTGCCGCACGGCCACGGCCACATGGTCGCGGCCGGGTCGAGCGAAGGGCTGGTGGAGACCTGAGAGAAGCGAATAGTGAGTAGCGAATAGCGAATAGTAAGCAAGGGCAGGCTCGTCTACTCGCTACTCGCTATTCGCTCCTTTACTCCGCCTTCACGCCCGAAGCCTTCACGATCGCCGGCCAGCGGCGCGGTCTCCTCGACGAGGAACGCTGCGTAGGCCTGGGGCGACCAGATCGTCGGCTCGAAGCCGAGCTTGCGCATGCTGGCGGCGAGCTCGGGCGTCTTCATCGCTTCGTTGAGCTCGACGTTGAGCCGCGCGACGATCTCGGCCGGCGTGCCGGCTGGTGCGAGCAGCCCGGCCGAGAAGATCAAGCGCGAGTTGCGGCAGGCCGCTCTCGATCATGGTCGGCACGTCCGGCAGATCCGCGGCGCGCGTCTGCGTGGTGACGGCCAGCGCCCTGACCTTGCCCTCCCGAATCAGCGGCAGCAGCGTCGCGAGCGTGCCGAACATGCATCTCGATGCGGCCGCCCAGCATGTCGGTGGTCGCCTGCGCGCCGCCCTTGTAGGGGATGCTGGCGATGTCGGTCCCGGTCACCGCCTTGAACGACTCGCCCAGGATCTGCGGCAGCGTGCCGAGGCCGAAGCCGAAATTGAGCTTGCCGGGATTGGCTTTGGCGTGTGCGATGAATTCCTGCACGGTCTTGGCCGGCACCGACGGCGCGATCACCAGCACTTGCGGCGCGTGCGCCAGCATCGCGACCGGCGTGAAGCTCTTGAGCGGGTCGTAGTCGAGGTTCGGATAGAGCGAGGACGAGATCACGAAGCTCGTCGCGCCCATCAGCAAGGTATAGCCGTCGGGTTCGGCGGCGGCCGCGATCTTCGTGCCGATGGTGGTACCGGCGCCGGGGCGGTTGTCGATGACGAAGCTCTGGCCGAGCCGCGTCGCGGCGTGCTGGGTCACCGTGCGGGCGAGCACATCGACCGGCGAGCCCGGGGTGTAGGGCACGACCACCTTGATCGGCTTCGCCGGATAGGTTTGCGCGGCAGCCGGTGCAGCGCCGAGGCCGCATGCAAACAGTACCGCCGCGAGAGCTCGCGCGCGTGCCAAGGGTCGAAAATCGGCTCGAAAATCCGTTCGCACCCTTTGATACTACAGCACGATCGGCCCGACTTGAACGGCAGCCCCGAAAGGGTCTATGACGCAGTGCAGCGGTCCTTCCCCCCTTTGCCAGGTTCAAGGATTTCCCTCACATGGCGCGTCCCAAGATTGCATTGATCGGTGCCGGCCAGATCGGCGGCACGCTCGCCCATCTCGTCGGCCTCAAGGAGCTCGGCGACGTCGTGCTGTTCGACATCGCCGAAGGCATCCCCCAGGGCAAGGCGCTCGACCTCGTGCAGTCCTCGCCGGTCGACGGTTTCGAGCGCGCATTTCACCGGCACCAATTCCTACGATGCGATCGACGGCGCCAGCGTCTGCATCGTCACCGCCGGCGTGCCGCGCAAGCCCGGCATGAGCCGCGACGACCTGCTCGGCATCAACCTCAAGGTCATGGAGCAGGTCGGCTCCGGCATCAAGAAATACGCGCCCGGCGCCTTCGTGATCTGCATCACCAACCCGCTCGACGCCATGGTCTGGGCGCTGCAGAAGGCCTGCGGCCTGCCCAAGCAGATGGTCGTCGGCATGGCGGGCGTGCTCGACAGCTCGCGCTTCCGCTTTTTCCTCGCCGACGAGTTCAACGTCTCGGTCGAGGACGTCACCGCGTTCGTGCTCGGCGGCCATGGCGACAGCATGGTGCCGCTGACCCGCTACTCCACCGTCGCCGGCATTCCGCTGCCCGACCTGGTCAAGATGAAATGGACCACGCAGGCGCGCCTCGACGAGATCGTCCAGCGCACCCGCGACGGCGGCGCCGAGATCGTCAACCTGCTCAAGAGCGGCTCGGCCTTCTATGCGCCGGCGGCGTCGGCCATCGCCATGGCGGAGAGCTACCTCAAGGACCAGAAGCGCGTGCTGCCCTGCGCCGCCTATCTCAACGGCGAGTACGGCGTGAAGGACCTCTATGTCGGCGTGCCGACCGTGATCGGTGCCAAGGGCGTGGAGCGCATCGTCGAGATCCAGTTGAACGGCAACGAGCGCACCATGTTCGAGAAGTCGGCCGAGGCTGTCGCGACCTTGGTCGAGGCCTGCAAGAAGATCGCACCGAATCTCGCGCCAAATAAAGCTCTCGTCATGAACATTCACGAGTATCAGGCCAAGGCGGTGCTGCGGGAATTCGGCCTGCCGGTGCCGCGCGGGCATGCTGCGCTCTCCGTCGAGGAGGCGGTGAAGGCCGCCGACACCCTCGGCACGCCCGTCCTCGTGGTCAAAGCGCAGATCCATGCCGGCGGCCGCGGCAAGGCCGGCGGCGTCAAGGTCGTGAAATCCAAAGAAGATGTGCGCAAGGAGGCGCAGCGCCTGCTCGGCTCGGTGCTCGTCACCCATCAGACCGGGCCGCACGGCAAGCAGGTCAACCGCCTCTACATCGAGGAAGGCTCGGCCATCGATCGCGAGTTCTATCTGTCGGCCTTGGTCGATCGCGAGACGTCGCGCGTCGCCTTCGTGGTGTCGACCGAAGGCGGCATGGACATCGAGAAGGTCGCCCACGATACGCCGGAGAAGATCATCACGTTCTCGGTCGATCCCGCGACCGGGATCATGCCCCATCATGGGCGGACGGTGGCGCAGACGCTGGGGCTCAGCGGCGATCTCGCCAAGCAGGCGGAGCAACTGGTGGCGAAGCTCTACGCTGCCTTCGTCGCCAAGGACATGAGCATGCTCGAGATCAATCCGCTGGTGGTGACGAAGGCAAACCAGCTCGTCTGCCTCGACGCCAAGATCGGCTTCGACGACAACGCGCTCTACCGCCACCCGGATATCGTGGCATTGCGTGACCTCACCGAAGAGGACGAGAAGGAGATCGAGGCGTCGAAGTACGATCTCAACTACGTCGCGCTCGACGGCACCATCGGCTGCATGGTCAACGGCGCCGGGCTGGCCATGGCGACCATGGACATCATCAAGCTCTACGGCGAGTCGCCGGCGAACTTCCTCGACGTCGGCGGCGGCGCCAGCAAGGAGAAGGTGGCGGCCGCCTTCAAGATCATCACCGCCGATCCCAAGGTGAAGGGGATTCTGGTCAACATCTTCGGCGGCATCATGAAGTGCGACGTGATCGCCGAGGGCGTGGTGGCGGCGGTGAAGGAGGTGGGGCTGCGGGTGCCGCTGGTGGTGCGGCTCGAAGGCACCAACGTCGAGCTCGGTAAGGAGATCATCGCCAAATCCAACCTCAACGTCACCTCCGCCGACGACCTCGACGACGCCGCGCAGAAGATCGTCAAGGCGGTGAAGGGGAATTGATGATGCCTGCAGGTCCCGGAGCGTGCAGCGCACGCGGTGCGCCCCCTCCCCCTGAAAGGGGGAGGGTTGGGGTGGGGGTCACGGGGCAGCATGTGGAGCTCACGCCCACCTCGCACTTCGATCGGACGAAAGCAAAGACCGCGCGCGCTCGCCGGCTGCGCGTTGATGCAACCAATGTCGAACGTCGGCTGTGGCAGAAGCTGAGAAACGCGCAGATCGACGGCGCGAGCTTTCGCCGGCAGCATCCGGCTGGTCGCTATATCTTGGACTTCTATTGTCCGGCCCTGCAGCTCGCGATCGAGCTCGACGGCGGACAGCATGCGCAGACGGTACAGCAAGATCGCGTCCGTGATGAATGGCTTGCGCAACGCGGCGTCACGATCCTTCGACTTTGGAATTCCGACGTCACAGAGAATCTCAACGGCGTGCTCGAGGTCATCGCCCTCAAGGTCGCCGAGCTGAAGGCGCAAGGCTCCGTTCCCACCCGCCGCTGGAGCGAAGGCGGAGCGACAAAGCAGAGCCGATGATTCCGATAAATCCGGGACCGCGCGGCACACTCGGTGCACCCCCTCGCCCTGAAAGGGGGAGGGTTGGGGTGGGGGTCATGGGGCAGCGCGTGCGGCTGCCTGCGAAAGCCCGCCCTATCGATCCGAGCGTTTCTCAATTCAAGCGACGACAATGGGCGCTCAACGTCCATCGCATCGCGGCATCGCCGCGAGCGCCCGCTAGTTCGAACTTGACCCAACCCAACAGCGCACCTCGTTGGACCCCCACCCCAACCCTCCCCCTTTCAGGGGGAGGGGGCGCACCGAACTCGCGGCGCCGCTGACGCGCCCATCCGAGGCACCCAATGTCCATCCTCATCGACAAGAACACCAAGGTCATCTGCCAGGGCTTCACCGGCAAGAACGGCACCTTCCATTCCGAGCAGGCGATCGCCTACGGCACGAAAATGGTCGGCGGCACATCGCCGGGCAAAGGCGGCACGACGCATCTCGGCCTGCCGGTGTTCGATACGGTGGCCGAAGCGAAGGCGAAAACCAAAGCCGACGCCAGCGTGATCTATGTGCCGCCGGCGGGCGCCGCCGACGCCATCTGCGAGGCGATCCAGGCGGAGATCCCGCTCATCATCGCCATCACCGAAGGCATACCCGTGGCCGACATGGTGAAGGTCAAGCGCGATCTCTGCGGCTCGAAATCGCGGCTCATCGGGCCCAATTGCCCCGGCGTGATGACCGCCGGCGAATGCAAGATCGGCATCATGCCCGGCAACATCTTCAAGCCCGGCAAGGTCGGCATCGTCTCGCGCTCGGGGACGCTCACCTACGAGGCGGTCTACCAGACCACGCGCGAGGGGCTCGGCCAGACCACCGCCGTCGGCATCGGCGGCGACCCGGTGAAGGGGACCGAGTTCATCGACGTGCTTGAGATGTTCTTGGCGGACCACGCGACGCAGGCGATCATCATGATCGGCGAGATCGGTGGCGCCGCGGAAGAGGACGCCGCGCAATTCCTCACCGACGAGGCCAAGCGTGGCCGCAAGAAGCCGATGGTCGGCTTCATCGCCGGACGCACCGCGCCGCCGGGACGGCGCATGGGCCACGCTGGGGCGATCATCTCCGGCGGCAAAGGCGATGCCGAATTCGAAGATCGCGGCGATGGAAGCGGCCGGCATCAAGGTGTCGCCGTCGCCGGCGCGGTTGGGCCAGACGCTGGTGGAAGTGTTAAGATCCTGACGGCTCTTCGGCCCCCTGTACGCAGCGCCACCGTCGTCGCCTGTTTTCCCTGATTTTGCCGAGCGTTTTTCTGCGACCGCATGGCGTTCGCTAAGATATTACTTCCAAAATTGCACGCCGATTTCAGCGTGAATCCTTGGGTGTGTTGCCGGAAGGTAACAGCTTAAGCCCGCAAGATGATGTACATTGGCCTCGATACGCGGGGGCGAGTCCGATCGCTAAGCGTACATGGTTTCAGGTCGTCGCCGGGGAAGAACGCGATGGCCTGCCAACCGAACCCGGATCGGAATAGGGGGTATCAATGAAGAAGCTCTTCTTTGCGACTACTGCCCTTGTTGCTTTGGCGGCGGGCTCCGCCGGCGCGGCCGACATGGCAGTGAAGGCCAGACCACTTCCTCCTCCTCCGCCGCCCTGCGCGCAATTCGGCGGCGGCTATATCGGTGCCAATGTCGGCTACGGCTATTACGACTACAGGTACCACGACCGTGGCAATCTTGTTCAGACCATCGACGATGACCTTCCGACGAGCGCGACCCTGAACGACAATCGTTGGAACGCCGGCGTCCAGATCGGCTACAATTGGCAGTCGCGCTGCGCCGTCTTCGGCTTCGAGGCGGACTGGAGCTGGACCGGCTTGAAGGCGAGCGGTGACTTCTTCGACGGTGATGCTGGCACCCAGGACTCCTTCTCGCTCCAGAGCCAGGTGAAGTGGTTCGGCACGGTGCGGACGCGGACCGGCATCGTGGTCGACAACGTGTTGCTGTATGTCACCGGCGGATTGGCCTTCGCTCGCTTCAATCGCGACCTCGTTGTGTTCGAGGATGCGCCGGCGACCTCGGCCGCTTTCAGCTCGAGCCGCACCCGCTGGGGCTGGACCGCCGGAGTGGGCACGGAATGGTCGTTCGCACCCAACTGGAGCCTGAAGAGCGAAGTCCTCTACATGAGCTTCCAGAAGGACGACCCGACCTTTACAGGCGCGACCATCAACGGCATCAATTTCGGCGTGCCCGGCCGCAGCTACGTCTTCAACCAGCAGGAAGACATGTGGGTCACCCGTATCGGCGTCAACTACCGCTGGGGTGGCGCGCGGTACTGAGCCTTCAGCGCACGCTGTGAATCAGGGCTCCGGCAGCGATGCCGGGGCCCTTTCTCGTCGTGGGGGGAGCCTGCGGACCGAACAGCCCGGCGCGCTTGGCCGTTTCATGGCGACTGTTGCGGCGCGGTTACAGCCAACCACTCGTCCGTCATGTAGAACCGGCGGCGAGTACGCAGATGGCGTCACCGAGCGCTGGGCGTACCGGCTACCTGGTTGTCCCGGGGGAGGTTGCGGGTCGGCCGAATAGTCCAGTCAATGATCGGGACAGGGGATATCAAATGAAAAAGCTTTTCCTTGCGACCACTGCCTTCGTCGCGCTGGCAGCATTTGGTCCGGTGGAAGCCGCGGACTTGTCGCGGCCGGTCATGAAGGCGCCGCCGGTCGTGGCGCCGCCCTGCGCGCAATTCGGCGGCGGCTATATCGGTGCCAATGTCGGCTACGGCTATTACGACTACAGGTACCACGACCGTGGCAATCTTGTTCAGACGATCGATGATGACCTTCCGACGAGCGCGACCCTGAACGACAATCGTTGGAACGCCGGCGTCCAGATCGGCTACAATTGGCAGTCGCGCTGCGCCGTCTTCGGCTTCGAGGCGGACTGGAGCTGGACCGGCTTGAAGGCGAGCGGTGACTTCTTCGACGGTGATGGTGGCACCCAAGACTCCTTCTCGCTCCAGAGCCAGGTGAAGTGGTTCGGCACGGTGCGGACGCGGACCGGCATCGTGGTCGACAACGTGTTGCTGTATGTCACCGGCGGATTAGCCTTCGCTCGCTTCAATCGCGACCTCGTTGTGTTCGAGGATGCGCCGGCGACCTCGGCCGCTTTCAGCTCGAGCCGCACCCGCTGGGGCTGGACCGCCGGAGTGGGCACGGAATGGTCGTTCGCACCCAACTGGAGCCTGAAGAGCGAAGTCCTCTACATGAGCTTCCAGAAGGACGACCCGACCTTTACAGGCGCGACCATCAACGGCATCAATTTCGGCGTGCCCGGCCGCAGCTACGTCTTCAACCAGCAGGAAGACATGTGGGTCACCCGTATCGGCGTCAACTACCGCTGGGGCGGCGCGCCGGTCATGGCGAAGTACTGAGACCTGCGGCTGACTTCCAGATTCAAAAAGGGCCTCGGCAGCGATGCCGGGGCCTTCTTCGTGTGGCTGTGGACAACCGCGCCTTTCGGCGGTCGGCAGGCTGCTCGGCAAGAAAACCGAGCCGAGGAGCCATCTGGATACCTCTGACTATTTCAACGGTGCTGCCACCACGCAGATCTTCGAGAGCTCACGCTCGCGCATCGGGTTCGTCGTGGGCGCCGGCACGGAATGGTCGTTCGCCCCCAACTGGAGCTTCTTCAGCGAGTTCATGTACATGGGCCTCGAGAAGGATAACCAGAACTTCGCGTGCTGCGACCTGCGGCGGGGCCGCAATCGGCACGCCATTCCGCTTCGAATTCTGGGCAACGACGGCGGATGCGGGACGTGGTTATCGATTGACTACATATCGAATATGAAGTAGACACGATTCGTCTCGCTCATCGAGGGGCGTGTTCTCGAGACGATCCCTGAATGCGGAGCGAGATGTGGCGTCCTGCGGCTGCGGCTCGTAACCGCGCCCCGGGAGGTCCGGGGCACCGCCCGCCAGGCACTACGACCTGGCTGCGAGGAGCTCGCTGCACGGGTTGCGGAGGATAATTCCGCAGACGGAAGCGCGGCCCCCGGCCACAAATCGCCACGGTGGAGCGCCGAAAGGCGCGCGTCCCGCGTCATGGGACGTAGGGCGCTTCGCAAGCGCCCGGACGTGCCGCGTCATGGTGCGTCCAACCGGGTGCCGCTGCACCCGGGCGCCTGTCGGCGCTCCGCCCACCCCTCGATCGGGGTGGACAAGTTTCACATCCCGGGCGCAATCGCGCCGCGGCAACAATCAAGGCTATGCATTCGGTGAATTCAAATTCATTTTTACCGCATTGTGACAACGCAACTGCAACATAAATGGTGTATGGGTTAACCGCGACCGGAATCGCCCCGTGCGAAAGGTCTCCGCTCCGGTCGCCTGGAAAAGCCCGCCAACAGGACCCTCACATGTCCCGTCAAGACGCCAACGCCGCCTTCGCCCGACCTCGTTCCTCTACGGCGGCAATGCCGACTATGTCGAAGACCTCTACGCCCGCTACGAGGCCGATCCCGCCTCGGTCGATGCCGAGTGGCAGGCGTTCTTCAAGAGCCTCAAGGACGAGCGCACCGATGTGCTCAGGAGCGCCCGCGGTCCGTCGTGGGAGCAGCCGAACTGGCCGCAGCGCCCGCAGGGCGAGCTCGTCGCCGCGCTCGACGGCGACTGGCGCGAGGTCGAGAAGGGCGTCGCCGACAAGGTCAAGGCGCGCGCGCAGGTGACCGGCGTCGAGCTCACCACCGCCGAGGTCCAGCAGGCCACGCGCGACTCCATCCATGCCCTGATGCTGATCCGCGCCTATCGGGCGCGCGGCCATTTCCACGCCAACCTCGATCCGCTCGGCCTCGAGCCGCACAAGGACGAGGTGGACCTCGATCCGCGCTCCTACGGCTTCGGCGATGCCGACATGGACCGCAAGATTTTCCTCGACAAGGTGCTCGGCCTCGAATTCGGCACCGTGCGCGAGATCCTCGCCATCCTGCGGCGCACCTATTGCCAGACGCTCGGCGTCGAGTTCATGCACATCTCCGATCCGGCGCAGAAGGGCTGGATGCAGGAGCGCATCGAAGGCCCGGACAAGGAGATCAGCTTCACCCGCGAAGGCAAGCGCGCGATCCTCAACAAGCTGATCGAGGCCGAGGGCTTCGAGAAATTCTGCGACCTGAAGTTCACCGGCACCAAGCGCTTCGGGCTCGACGGCGGCGAGTCGATGATTCCCGCGCTGGAGCAGATCATCAAGCGCGGCGGCGCGCTCGGTGTGAAGGACATCTGCATCGGCATGGCCCACCGCGGCCGGCTCAACGTGCTGGCGCAGGTGATGGGCAAGCCGCACCGCGCCATCTTCCACGAGTTCAAGGGCGGCTCCTCGACCCCGAACGAGGTCGAAGGCTCCGGCGACGTGAAGTACCACCTCGGCGCCTCCTCCGACCGCGAGTTCGACGGCAACCGCGTGCATCTCTCGCTCACCGCCAACCCGTCGCATCTCGAGATCGTCAATCCGGTCGTGCTCGGCAAGGTGCGCGCCAAGCAGGATCACTTCGGCGCCACCCGCGAGGACCGCACCATGGTGATGCCGCTGCTGATTTCCGGCGACGCGGCCTTCGCCGGGCAGGGCGTGATCGCGGAATGCTTCGGGCTGTCGGGGCTGCGCGGGCACCGCACCGGCGGCTCCGTGCACTTCATCGTCAACAATCAGATCGGCTTCACCACCTATCCCCGCTATTCGCGGTCGTCGCCGTACCCCTCCGACGTCGCCAAGATGATCGAGGCGCCGATCTTCCACGTCAACGGCGACGATCCCGAGGCGGTCGTGTTCGCCGCCAAGGTGGCGACCGAGTTCCGGCAGAAATTCCAGCATCCCGTCGTCATCGACATGTTCTGCTACCGGCGCTACGGGCACAACGAAGGCGACGAGCCGGCGTTCACCCAGCCGCTGATGTACAAGGCGATCCGCAACCATCCCGCCACCAGCGAGATCTACGGCAAGAAGCTGGTCGGCGAGAACGTCGTCACCGAGGGCGAGGTCGAGAAGATGCGCGCGGACTGGCGCGCGCGGCTCGATGCCGAGCTCGAGGCGAGCCAGGGCTACAAGGCCAACAGCGCCGACTGGCTCGACGGCCGCTGGGCCGGCATGAAGGCGGCGCGCGACGCCGACGATCCGCGCCGCGGCAAGACCGGCGCGCCGTTCGAGCGCGCTGAAGGAGATCGGCGGGAAGATCACCGCGATCCCGCAGGGCTTCCACGCCCACCGCACCATCCAGCGCTTTCTGGAGAACCGTCGCAACGCGATCGAGACCGGTCAGGGCATCGACTGGGCGACGGGCGAGGCGCTGGCGTTCTGCTCGCTGCTGCATGGAGGGCCACCCGGTGCGGCTCTCCGGCCAGGACAGCGAGCGCGGCACCTTCTCGCAGCGCCATTCGGTCCTGGTCGATCAGGAGAACGAGGACCGCTACACCCCGTTCAATCATCTCGGCGACCGTCCCGACGGCAAGCCGCCGGCTCGCTTCGAGGTCGTCAACTCGATGCTCTCGGAGGAGGCCGTGCTCGGCTTCGAGTACGGCTATACGCTCGCCGAGCCCAATGCGCTGACGCTGTGGGAGGCGCAGTTCGGCGACTTCGCCAACGGCGCGCAGGTCGTGTTCGACCAGTTCATCTCCTCGGGCGAGCGCAAGTGGCTGCGCATGTCGGGCCTCGTCTGCCTGCTGCCGCACGGCTACGAAGGGCAGGGGCCCGAGCACTCCTCGGCGCGGCTCGAGCGCTATCTGCAGATGTGCGCCGAGGACAACATGCAGGTCGCCAACTGCACGACGCCTGCCAACTACTTCCACATCCTGCGCCGGCAGCTGCACCGCGACATCCGCAAGCCGCTGATCCTGATGACCCCGAAGAGCCTGCTTCGCCACAAGCGCGCGGTGTCGCGGCTCGACGAGATGGGGCCGGACACCACGTTCCACCGTCTGCTCTGGGACGACGCGCAGTTGCTGCCGGACGAGAAGATCAAGCTCGTCGCCGACGACAAGATCCGGCGCGTGGTGATGTGCTCGGGCAAGGTCTACTACGACCTCTACGAGGAGCGCGAGAAACGCGGCATCGACGACGTCTATCTCCTGCGGGTCGAGCAGCTCTATCCGGTGCCGTTGAAGGCGCTGGTGCAGGAGCTCGGACGCTTCAAGAAGGCCGATTTCATGTGGTGCCAGGAGGAGCCGCGCAACATGGGCGCGTTCGCCTTCCTGGAGCCGTATCTCGAATGGGTGCTCGAGCAGATCGGGGCCACGAACAAGCGGCCGGCCTATGCCGGGCGCGCCGCATCGGCGGCGACGGCGACCGGCCAGATGTCGCAGCACCTCAAGCAGCTCAAGGCGCTGCTCGACGAGGCGCTGGGGTGATGTGTTGGGCTGCCGGTCGCGCTGCGAACTCGGTGCGCTCCCTCTCCCCGCTTGCGGGGAGAGGGTTGGGGTGAGGGGGACTCTCCATTGACTGAGCACGTGGAGAGTCCCCCTCGCCCGGCGCCAAGGGGGCGCCGACCTCTCCCCGCAAGCGGGGAGAGGTTGGAGCTCGCTGCACGCGGTGACCACCTCCGTCGTCCGATTGCGCGGCACGACGAAATGAAGGATCGATGCTAGATGACTGAAATCCGCGTGCCCACGCTCGGCGAATCCGTGACCGAGGCGACCATCGGCAAATGGTTCAAGAAGCCGGGCGATCCGGTCGCCGTCGACGAGCCTTTGGTCGAGCTCGAGACCGACAAGGTCACGATCGAGGTGCCGGCGCCGGCCGCCGGCGTGCTCGGCGACATCGCCGCCAAGGACGGCGAGACCGTCGCGGTCGGTGCGCTGCTCGGGCAGATCAAGGATGGCGTCGCGGCGCCCGCGCCCGCGGCGAAGGCTCCGGCCGCCGAGAAATCGGCGCCGTCATCCGCGCCGGCCGCGCCCGCGAAGGCTCCGGCCGCCGACACGCCGCTCGCCCCTTCGGTGCGCAAGCTCGCCGCCGAAAGCGGAGTGGACGCTTCGACCGTTCCGGGCTCCGGCAAGGATGGGCGCGTCACCAAGGGCGACATGATGGCCGCGATCGAGCGCGCCGCCGCGGCGCCGACGCCTGTTGCGCAGCCTGCGGCTGCCGTGCAGGTGCGCGCGCCGTCGCCGGCCGACGATGCCGCGCGCGAGGAGCGCGTGAAGATGACGCGGCTGCGCGCGACCATCGCGCGCCGGCTCAAGGAGGCGCAGAACACCGCCGCCATGCTCACGACCTTCAACGAGGTCGACATGAGCGCGGTGATGCATCTGCGCAACCAGTACAAGGACCTGTTCGAGAAGAAGCACGGCGTGAAGCTCGGCTTCATGGGTTTCTTCGTGAAGGCCTGCGTGCAGGCCCTCAAGGAAATCCCCGCCGTCAACGCCGAGATCGACGGCGGCGACCTCATCTACAAGAACTACTATCACATCGGCATCGCGGTCGGGACCGACAAGGGCCTGGTCGTTCCGGTCGTGCGCGACTGCGATCAGAAATCGCTGGCGCAGATCGAGAAGGAGATCGCGGACTTCGGCCGCCGCGCGCGCGAGGGCGCGCTCAAGATCGAGGAGATGCAGGGCGGCACCTTCACCATCACCAACGGTGGCGTCTACGGCTCGCTGATGTCGACGCCGATCCTCAATGCGCCGCAGTCCGGCATCCTCGGCATGCACAAGATCCAGGAGCGGCCGATGGTGATCGCCGGCAAGATCGAGCCGCGGCCGATGATGTACCTCGCGCTCAGCTACGATCACCGCATCGTCGACGGCCGCGAGGCCGTCACCTTCCTGGTGCGCGTGAAAGAGGTGCTGGAGGATCCGGCGCGGCTTGGTGGTGGATTTGTAACATGCCCTACGATCTCATCGTCATCGGTTCCGGCCCCGGCGGCTACGTCTGCGCCATTCGCGCGGCGCAGCTCGGCATGAAGGTGGCCGTGGTCGAGAAGGACAAGACCTTCGGCGGCACCTGCCTCAATGTCGGCTGCATCCCGTCGAAGGCGCTGCTGCACGCCTCCGAGCAGTTCGAGGAGGCCGGCCACAGCCTCGAAAAAATGGGCATCAAGGTCGGAACGCCCAAGCTCGACCTCGCTGGCATGATGAAGTTCAAGGACGAGGGCGTCGACGGCAACGTCAAGGGCGTCGCCTTCCTGTTCAAGAAGAACAAGATCGACAGCTTTCAGGGCACCGGCCGCATCGGCGCGCCCGGCAAGGTCGAGGTGAAGGCCGCCAACGGCAAGAGCGAGACGCTGGATACGAAGGCGATCGTGATCGCGACCGGCTCGGACGTGGCGCGGCTGCGCGGCATCGAGATCGACGAGAAGCGCATCGTGTCGTCGACCGGCGCGCTCAAGCTGGACAAGGTTCCGGAGCGGCTGCTCGTGGTGGGCGCCGGCGTGATCGGACTCGAGCTCGGCTCGGTATGGCGGCGGCTGGGGTCGCAGGTGACGGTGGTCGAGTTCCTGGACCGCATCCTGCCCGGCATCGACAACGAGGTCGCCCGCCAGTCCCAGCGTCTGCTCGAAAAGCAGGGCATCAAGTTCAAGCTGGCGTCGAAAGTGACCGGCGTCGAGAACGCGGGCAAGAAGCTCAAGGCATCAATCGAGCCCGCTTCGGGCGGCGCGGCGGAAACGATCGACGCCGACGTCGTGCTGGTCTCGATCGGCCGCGTGCCCTTCACCGAGGGGCTCGGGCTCGAAGAGGCCGGCGTGAAAAAGGACAACAAGGGCCGCGTGGTCGTCGACGCCCACTTTGCCACGAACGTGCCGGGCATCTACGCCATCGGCGACGTGATCGCGGGGCCGATGCTCGCGCACAAGGCGGAGGACGAAGGCGTGGCGGTGGCGGAAATCGTCGCCGGCCAAGCCGGGCACGTGAACTACGACGTGATCCCGAACGTGGTCTACACCTTTCCGGAGATCGCCTCGGTCGGCAAGAGCGAGGAGGAATTGAAGGAGGCCGGCGTCGCCTACAACATCGGCAAGTTTCCCTTCACCGCCAACGGCCGCGCCAAGGTCAACCAGCAGACCGACGGCTTCGTGAAGATTCTGGCCGACGCCAAGACCGATCGCGTGCTCGGCGTCCACATCGTCGGCAGCGACGCCGGCAACATGATCGCGGAGGCGGCGGTCGCGATGGAGTTCGGCGCGGCGTCCGAGGACATCGCCCGCACCTGCCACGCGCACCCGACCCTGCCCGAGGCGGTGAAGGAGGCGGCGCTGGCCGTCAACAAGCGCGCGATTCACATGTGAGCTTGGCTATGGCTACTTCAATTTCTTCGGCGAAGGAGCAAAGGTGGCCAGCGATGCAGTCGTCGGCGCTACCGACACGCGGGCACCGGCGCTCGGCGAGATCGGCTCCAGATAGGCGTTGAGGGCAAACAGGCTGACGGTCAGAACGGTACCGACGGTGATGAAATATCGAAAAAGCGGCATGACATCCGTCTCAAGATGCACCCGCCCGTCAGCGATTCCCTACCCGCATACTACTCATCTTGCTGGTATAAAGGAAGTCCGACCTACAAAATGTTGATCATAGTCGGTCGCTATCAACATCTCTTAGATTGATCTTATTTTTAGCGACGACCGACCATAAGTGACGGACATGCGCCGGCTGCTTCGCCCGTTCCTGATCCTGCTCGCGCTTTTTTTCCTGCTCGAAGCGTGGCTGTGGACGCATCTTGGGCCGATCGTTGCACGGATCGTGGCGCGCATTCCGCTGCGCGCGGTCAAGGAAAAAATCGCGGCCTGGATCGAGCACCTGCCGCCGACGGCCACGCTGGTCGTGTTCGTCGTACCGGTCGTGCTGCTGCTGCCGCTCAAATTCCTCGGGCTCTGGATGCTGGCGCATGGCTACTGGCTCGGCGCGCTCAGCGTGTTGGCGCTGGCCAAGATGGTGAGCCTCGGCGTCACCGCCTTCATCTTCGACCTGACGCGCCCGAAGCTCCTGCAGCTCGCCTGGTTCCGCTGGGTCTACGAGCGCGTGATGGTATGGCTCGTCTGGGCGCACGAGCTGGTCGACCCGATCAAGCGCCGGCTCAAGACCACCTTCCGCATGTTCGCGCCCAAGCGCGCCGGCCGCACGCTCCGGCTGCTCGCGCGCATCCGCCGGCGCATGCAGGCGACACGCGCGGCGGTGTAGTCGTGGTGTGTGGGGTCAGTGCGTGCCGCCGGCCTTGAACAGATGCTCGACCCAATGGATCGCGTCATGCGGCACTTGCGGCGCAAACAGGCCGAAGGCGGTGAACATGAGGCCGATGAGGCCGACCCCCATCGCAGCCCAAACCAGCGCCACCATGCCGGTGATGACCGCCGCCGACGCCAGCACGATGCCGATCTGAAAGGCGGCCGAGGCGAATTCGTAATTGTGGTAGCGCGCCAGGTGGGTGTCGCGCTCGTGCTCGTATTTCTCGGCCTGCGCCCGCAATTCCTTGCGGCCGTCCTTCTCCTTCGGGTCCGAACTCGTAGCGCGCGACCGTCTTCATCCAGTCGTCGGCCTGCTTGAGCAGCGCCGCTTTTCTCGGCTCGTCGGTCATCAATCCGGCTTCGACCTGCAACCCCTGCGCGGCGGTGCGCAGCGTGGTCTGACGGATGGTCTTGGCCTGAAAGAAATTCCAGGTGTCGGACGCCTTGATATTGAAGCGAGATGCCTTCGGTCTGTGACGCCTTGCCGAGCGTTTCGGAGAACGCCAGGAACAGCGCGATCACCGAGATCAGCAGCGCGATCTTCTTGTTCATGTTGTCCAGAAACGACTTGCCGTGGCCGCCGCCGTGCCGCCATGGCCGTGGCCGTGCTTCTCATGCTCGATCTGATGCTCGACCTCGTGCTGGACCGCGTGCGCGCCGTGACTCATGATACCATCCTCCCAGAATTCGTCGCGACGACGATGTAGCGAACCGGCCGGCTTTCGCAAGGGCAAAGAGGACGGACGCCGCCCGCCGCGTCTGTCATACGGTCGTCATGACCTTCCTGGCAGGCGGTATCGCGCTCAGTTGAGCAGGCCGCGCTCGCGCAACAGCTTGAGGAAGGAGTCCTGCGTCTCCGCCGTCATGGATTGCATGCGCGGCAGCACCACGGCGAACGCCTCCGGAAGGATCTTGGGCATAGCCTGTAGCATCTTCGCGCCGGTCGGGCTGCCGTAGAAGGCGGCCAGCGCGCGCATGTCCTCGGCAGTGAGATGGCGTGCGTAGATCGCCGGAAGGTCCTTCACGATCTCGGACAGGCGAGCGAGGCGAATGCGCTCGAATTCCCTTCGCAACTCCGCGAGCGTGGCGGTATCGATGCTCGGCTTCTGCGCGCGTAGCGCGCTCTCGATGCCGGGCCAGGCGGTTTCCACGGCCTGCGCGTTGAGCGCAACGAAACCGTGGCTGAATAGCTGCGTGAACAGGGCCTGCGCCGCCTCCATCGTCTCGGCGGAAGCCGCGCTTTCGGCGCGGGCGGTAGCGGGCAAAAAATTTGCCGCCGCAAGTGCGGCGGCGAGAACAATAAAGCGCAGGCGTCGCATATGTCGTCTCCAGGCGTAACCGCCGGGAAACTACCATTTCATCGACGTCATGCAATGGGCCGGCCAAGGTGGACGGGAATTCGGCGTCATGCCCGCGGGTGGGTGGTGCGATAGACTTCGAGCAACCGTTCGGTGTCGACCGCGGTGTAGATCTGGGTCGTCGACAGGGAGGCGTGACCGAGCAGCTCCTGGATCGCGCGCAGGTCGCCGCCGCGCACCAGCAGATGCGTGGCGAAGGAGTGGCGCAGCGCGTGCGGCGTCGCGGTCTCCGGCAAGCCGAGCGCGCCGCGCAGCCGCGCCATTGCGAGCTGCACGACGCGCGCCGACAAGCGGGCCGCCCTTGGCGCCGACGAACAACGGGCCGTCGGCGGGAAGGTCGTACGGGCAGAGCGCGACGTAATCGGCGACGAGCTTGGATGACCTGCGGCAGCACCGGCACCATGCGCGCCTTGTTGCCTTTGCCTGTCACCGTGACGGCATCGCCACGTCCGGGCGCGGGAATGTCCTTGCGCGCAAGGCCGAGCGCCTCGGAAATGCGCAGGCCCGAGCCGTAGAGCAGGGCGAGCACCGCGGCATCGCGGGCGAGAATCCAGGGCTCGCGCTCCTCGCCGGCGCGCAGGTCGGTGTCCGTGATGCGCTTGGCGGTCGCGATCGTGAGCGGCTTCGGCAGCGTCTTCGCCAGCTTCGGCGCCGCGCACCGCGCCGAGCGCGCCGACCTTGCCCTTGCCGTTGCGTTCGAGGAACCGCGCGAACGAGCGCGCGCCCGCCAACATGCGCATCAGCGACCGGCTGCTGATGTCGTCGGCGCGCCGCGCCGCCATGAAGGCGCGCACGTCGAGCGGCTTGAGCTTCGAGAGTGCCGCGAGCGTCACCCGGCGGCCGAGATGCTCGCAGAGGAAGGCGAGGAACTGGCGGACGTCGCGCCCATAGGCCTCGACCGTCTTCGGCGACATCCGCCGCTCGGCGGAGAGGTAGCTCGAGCCAGCGCACGAGCTCGGCCGCGACATCGCCGGCGGCGGAAGGCAGATCGGGCACGGGCGTTGAGCTTGACACGGCGGTATATATCTCACCCCTTTCCTTCGCCTTCCTTAAGCGTTCCGAAATCGGCCGCTCCTACTATGGCCAAACGCGTCGTCGATGTCCTCGTGCCGGTCGCCCTCGATCAGGCCTATTCCTACCGGGTGCCGGACGGGCTCGCGCTCGCGCCCGGCGACGTGGTCTCGGTGCCGCTGGGCAATCGCACGGCGACGGCGGTGGTATGGGCCGAGAATCCCGATCCCAATCCGCGGCTCCACAACCGCATGAAGGACGTCGAGGAGAAGCTCGACGTTCCGCCGCTCAAGCCGGAACTGCGCAATTTCGTGGACTGGATGTCCGGCTACACGCTCGCGCCCGCGCGGCATGGTGCTGCGCATGGCGTTGCGCATGGGCGAGCACCTCGGCCCCGCGCGCGAGCGGGTCGGCGTGCGGCTCGCCGGCCCGCCGCCGCAAGCGGATGACCCCGGCGCGCGGCACGGGTGCTGGCGCTGCTCGCCGACGGGCTCGCGCGCGGCAAGAGCGAGGCCGCGCACGAGGCCGGCGTTTCCGCGGGCGTGATCGACGGGCTCGTCGACGAGGGGACGCTGGAGAGCCTGGTGCTGCCGCCGGAGCCGGTGGCGCGCGCGCCCGATCCCGACTTCTCGGCGCCCGACTTCACGCCGGCGCAGCGCGCGGCGGCCGATGCCCTGCGCGCAAGCGCGGCCACGGGCGGCTACGGCGTCACGCTGCTCGACGGCGTCACCGGCTCCGGCAAGACCCAGGTCTATTTCGAGGCGGTGGCGGAGATCGTCCGGCGCGGCAAGCAGGCGCTCGTCCTGCTGCCCGAGATCGCGCTCGACCACGCAGTTTCTCGACCGCTTCGCCGAGCGCTTCGGGGTGCGCCCGGCGGAATGGCATTCGCAGCTTTCGCCGCGCCTGCGCGCGCGCACCTGGGCGGGCGTCGCCGCCGGCGAGGTCCCCGTGATCGTGGGCGCGCGCTCGGCGCTGTTCCTGCCCTATGCCGACCTCGGGCTGATCATCGTCGATGAGGAGCACGATCCCGCCTACAAGCAGGAGGACGGCGCGCGCTACCACGCCCGCGACATGGCGGTCGTGCGCGCGCGCTCGGCCGCCATCCCGATCGTGCTGGTCTCGGCGACGCCCGCGGTCGAGACCGAGGTGAACGCGCGGCGCGGGCGCTACGTTCGCCTGCATCTGCCGGAGCGCTTCGGCGGCGCGCACCTGCCCGGCATCGAACCCATCGACCTTCGTACCGAAGGCCCGCCGCGCGGGCGCTTCATCGCGCCGCGGCTCGCCGAGGCGGTGAAGACCGCGATCGAGCGCGGCGAGCAGGCGCTGCTCTTTCTCAATCGCCGCGGCTACGCGCCGCTCACGCTCTGCCGGCAATGCGGCTTTCGCCTCGCCTGTCCGAACTGCGATGCCTGGCTGGTCGATCACCGCTTCCGGCGCCGGCTGGTCTGCCACCATTGCGGCTTCTCGATGCCGCCGCCGGCGCAGTGCCCGCAATGCCAGGCGACGGATTCGCTCGCCGCGGTCGGCCCCGGCGTCGAGCGGCTGGAGCAGGAGGCGGCGGAGCTGTTTCCGGGCAGTCGCATTCTGGTGCTGTCGAGCGACCTCGTCGAATCGATGGAGCGCCTGCGCGAAGGAGCTGGACGATGTCGCCGAGGGCCGCTTCGACATCATCATCGGCACGCAGCTCGTCGCCAAGGGCCACCATTTTCCCAAGCTCAATCTCGTCGGCGTGGTCGACGCCGATCTCGGCCTGGCCAACGGCGATCCGCGCGCGGCCGAGCGCACCTTCCAATTGCTGCATCAGGTCGTCGGCCGTGCCGGGCGCGAGGAGGGCCGCGGCATCGGCTATCTGCAGACGCATCAGCCCGAGCATCCCGTGATGCGGGCGCTGATCGCCGCCGACCGCGACGCGTTCTATTCGAGCGAGATCGAGTTGCGGGAAAAGACCCACTATCCGCCGTTCGGGCGGCTCGCGAGCCTGTTGGTGTCCGCCGGAGAAAGGCCGACGGCCGAAGGCTTCGCCCGTCGCCTCGCCGCCACGGCGCCGCGCACGGACGAGGCGCGCGTGCTCGGACCGGCGGAAGCGCCGCTCGCAGTCGTGCGCGGGCGTCACCGCTTCCGGCTGCTGGTGAAATCCGCGCGCGGCTTCGACCTATCCGCCTACCTGCGCGAATGGCTCGCCGCCGCGCCCAAACCCAAAGGCACGATCAAGCTCGAGGTCGACATCGACCCGCAGAGCTTCTTGTGACGCCGGGAGGCGGCGTCTACCGCCGCATGCAAAGCCCGACGACGCCGGTTCCCTCGCACTTGGCCGAACGGCCCTCGCTGACGCTGGGCGAGCCGCTGCCGCTGCACAGCGCCGACACCAGCACTTCGCCGTCGTTGCACGCGATCGCCGCGGCGTCCTGAACCATCCGAAGATTGGCGGCTCCAGCAGTTCCAGCCGGCCCAGGCGGTCCTGCAGGCCCCGGCGGTCCGGCAGCTCCGGCCGGTCCGGGCTCGCCGCGGTCGCCCTTCGGACCTTGCCCGCCGACCGGGCCCTGCTGCCCGACGGCACCGGCCGGGCCGATGGCGCCGACCGCACCGATCGCGCCTGCCGGTCCCTGCGCACCAGCGGGCCCTTGCGCGCCTGCCGGTCCTTGTGGGCCGGCCGGTCCTTGCGCTCCGGCCGGTCCGCGCGCTCCCGCCGGACCTTCCGCTCCGGCCGGACCGGCGGGGCCTCTCGGTCCTTCGAAGCAGCCGGTCAACAGCAGCGCTGCCGCGCAGACGACGAGCAGTCTGGCTCTTTTCATGGTGATAGCCTCCCGAGGGTACTTCGCGAAGCTTGCAGCGGTGTGCTTGCCATCGTCAAGACGCGCGTCGTCGCGGCGAGGATGCGCAGGTCTGCCGCGCCAATTTCCACAAAGCGGTAGCGTACAACGGCATTTCACCGGCATTGTCACCTCGCTGTCCGCCCGTCTTGCCGCCGTGGTCGGGCCGGCGCATGCTGGCAGCGCAGCAAGACGTCATCCATGACGCGGAAACAAGTCGGGAGGACTACATGCGACCGATCGCAGTCAGTATTGCTTTGTCAGCTCTGCTGTTCGCCGGCTCGTCCGCTTTGGCGCAAGCGCCGAGCTGGACACCGCCCGCGGAAAGCGCGCGCTGCCCATCGAAATGGGGGGCGACCGACGAACGTGGCTCCGCCAATCACATGAAGCCGCAGAGCGTGCTCAATGCGGCCAAGCTCATCAAGACCGGAGAAGTCATCGAGCTCGGCCACGTGCTCGGCGCCAACATGCCGTTCTTCGGTACGCGGCGCTTCGACGTTCACATCAAGCGCACGTTCATGAACCAGTTCTCCAACATGCGCGGCAGCAACGAGGAGATCGTAATCTCCGAGATCGGGCAGGTCGGCACGCAGTTCGACGGGTTCGCGCACCAGACCCATCTGAACAGCTGGTACAACTGCTTCAAGGTCGACGAGAACGCGACCCGCTCGGGCTTCAACAAGCTCGGCGTGCACAATGTCGGTGCGCTGATCACGCGCGGCGTGCTGATCGACGTTGCCGGTTACAAGGGCGTCGAGATGCTCGGCGACACCTACGAGATCACGGTCGAGGATATCGAAGGCGCGCTCAAGAAGCAGAACGTGACGCTGCAAGCCGGAGACGCGGTCCTCATCAATACCGGTTGGGGCAAGCTCTGGGCCAAGGACAATGCGCGCTACGTCAAGTCGTGTCCGGGCATCGGCGTAAAGGCGCGCCGAATGGCTGGCCGCCAAGGACCCGATGCTGCTCGGCTCCGACAACTGGCCGGTCGAGGTCGCACCCAATCCCGACAAGCAGCTGTCGTTGCCGGTGCACCAGATCGCGCTGGTCGTGAACGGCATTCACCTCCTGGAAAACCTCAAGCTCGACGAGGCTGGCCGCGAAGGGCGTCTCCGAGTTCGCCTTCATCATGCAGCCGCTGAAGATCCAGGGCGGCTCCGGCTCGACCGTCGCGCCGATCGCGGTGCGGTGAGAATTGCTGTAGGGTGGGCAACGGCGGCTTCGCCGTTGCCCACCCTACGATGCGTCGTGACTTTCAACTCACGGCGCGCGCGGGCCGGCGGCAACGTACCAGTCGTAGATCTGCTCGCCGGTCCAGAACAGGACGTCCGGCTTCGTGCGGATGAGCTCGAAGATCTTGCGAAAGTATTTCAGCCGATGCGGCGCGCCCATGATGTAGGGATGGATCACGATCGCCATCACGCGCGCCGAGTCCGCCGCGTCGGCATGGATCTGCTCGAACTGATCGATGGCGCGCTCGAAATACTCCGACGCCTTGTGATGCTGGATCAGCATCATCGCCACGTCGTTGCATTCCTGCGTATAAGGCACGTTGAGGATCGGCTTGGTGCGCGTTTTCAGCCATACCGGCTGATCGTCGAGCACCCAGTCGGCGACGTATTGGTAGCCTTCCTCGACCAGAAGGTCGGGCGTTTCCCAGGTCTCCGTCAGGCCCGGGCCGAGCCACCCGCGCGGCGCCTTGCCGGTCGCCTTGATCACGGCCTCGCGCATCCTGCGCATGTCCTCGCGCTCGTTCGGCACTTTCTGCATGCTGCGCTGGGTGAAGCCGTGGCCGATGAATTCCCATTTGCGCTCGACCGCCGCCCGCACGATGGGCGGGAAGGCCTCGATGGCGCAGCCGTTGATCGCCAGCGTGCCCGGGATCGAAAACTCGTCGAACACCTTGAGCATGCGCCAGAAGCCGACCCGGTTGCCGTATTCGTGCCAGGCCCAGTTCGGAATGTCGGGGCTCGGCGAGCCGCCCGCCGGCGGCGTGATGACGGTGCGCGGCATCGGCTGGGTCGGGTCCCACTCCTCGACGTTGACGATCACCCACACCGCCATGCGGGCGTTGTCCGGCAGCTTGAGCGGCGCGCGCTCGGCGATGGCCGAATAGCTGATGCGATCGGTCGGGAGCATCCGCTGTCCGGCCGGCTTGTCCTGGTTTGCTGAATGTTGGTCGTTCATTGTCGGATCCCGCATGTGCCTTGAATGTTGCGCCCGGAATTATGCACGGCGGCAGCTAGCTCGTCTTGGTCGTCGGCCGATGCCGGCTGAGCGCGACGCCGAGCATCGTCAGCGTGAGCGAGCAAGCGGCGACCGGGGCGAAGGCAGCCCACGGCCGCCCGGTCAGGTCCCACAGCGCGCCGCAGACGACCGGCACGATGACCGCGAAGGCAAAGCTGACCGTGAACATTCCGGCCGAGATCCGATGCACGTCGCCCGGCGGGCTCAGTACCGGTGGCAGTGCGAGCGTGACCACGAAGGTGACCGCCAGCGAGAAACCCGTCAACGCGGCGGCCACCACGATCCCGATGCCGTCCGCCCACAGGATGCCGATCACGCCGATGAGCGGCGCAGGGCCGAAAACCAGATACGGCCAAGTCCGCCGCTGCACATGCTCGGCCGTCACCAGCAGCAATGTCGATGCGATGAGCTGGCTGCCGTTCATCCAGCCCAGGGCCGAGCCGATCAGGTCGGCGCGGCCGATGCTGGCGAGATAGTCCGGCAGGAAGGCATTGGTGCCGTAGTATACCGCGTTGTTGCTGCCGAACGTGAGCCCGAGCAGCCAGATCAGCGGGTTGTGCCAGTCGGGCCACCACCGATGCCTGCTATCGGGCTCGACGCCGGTCGGCCTGATGGTTTGCATGGCTTCGGCGTGCACGACTTGTGTTCGCGGGGCGAGCGCGAGGAACATGAGCGCGGCAAACAGCACCGGCGCCGCCCACACGACGAGATCGAGCCGCCAGCTTTGGCCCACCAAGGGCAACACCAACAGAATGGTGAGCGTCGGGCCGGCCGCGATGCCGACCAGCATGCCATTGGTGGCGACGGCGATGCCGAGGCCGATACGATGCGGGAGCCATTCGCGCACCAGTGTCGGCACCGCCGGCTGCACGATGGCGATGCCGAAGCCCATCACGGCAGTGGCGAGGTAAAGCAGCCAAACGTTCGGAGCCGCGCCGCGGCTGGCCGCCGCCAGCGCCGTGACCACGAGCCCGGCGATCAACGTGAGCGTTGCACCCCAGCGCGCGATGAGCAGCGAGCCCGGCACGGCCGCGACCGCCCAGGCGACGAGCGGCAGTCCGATCAAAAGACCGACCTCGGTCTCGCTCATACCCAGGTCTTCGCGGATCAGCGGCAGCACCGGCGGCACCGCCAGAATGGTGATGCGCATCGCCATCCCGGCGAGCCAGAGCAGGCACAGCGCTTCCAGGAGGCGGCCGGAGGACGGCCTGGCGTCGGTGGAGTGTGAAGTTGGCGTCATGGGCAAACTACTGTTCGATCGGCGCCGTCTGCGATGTGCGCGCATTCGGTGCCAGCAGCACGCAGGCGGCAGCGGCGAAGATGAGCGTAAATCCGATGATGTCGGGAACGGTCGGCCGCTCGCCCAGCAGCAGCATGGATGACACGACGCCCACGACCGGAACGCTCAGCACCCCGAGCGAGGCGGTCATCGCCGGCAGCCGCCGTACGATCTCGAACCACATGAAATAGGCGACGCCGGAGCCGATGACCCCGGAAAAGACCACCGCCAGAAGCGCGGGCGCGTGAACCGGCCAAAGGTACAGCGATCCTTCGAATATCACGAGCCCCGTCACTGTGATCACGAGGGCGACGAATACCTGCCACGCCGCGATCGCCAGCGGATCGGCGTCGATTTGCGCCCACTTCAGGTAGACCGTGCCGACTGCCCAGCCGACGGCCGTCGTGAGCGCAAGCCAAAGCCCGATCAGGTCGCCAGATCCCAGGAGCGGATAGATCACGACGGCCAATCCTGTGGCGCAGAGCAGCAACGAGATTCCGCGGCTCCACGTGAGCCGCTCGCCGAGGACGAGGTACGCGAACAGCGCGGCCCAGATCGGCATGGTGTAGGTGAGGACGGTGACCCGCGAGGCCGTGGTCACGAGCTGTGCAAAGGCGGCGAGCAGCGTGAAGGCGGCGACGTTCAGCGAGCCGGCGACAATGAGATGTGCGGCCGCCGCGGCACTGGGGACGCGCAGCTTGCGACGCTGCAGCAACGCGACCGCGAACAAGGTCACCGTCGCGAGCCCCGTCGTTCCCGTGCGCATGCTGAAGGGCGGGATTTCCTCGAGCGCGATCTTCATGGCCGGCCAAGTTAGACCCCACGCCAGGCTCAATGAGACCAGCATGAGCCGCGCTGCGGCGTCGGCAGAGTCGTGCGAGGAGGGGCTGGGCACGGTGGAACGGCCGAAGATTGAGGGATCGGGACAAGGGGTGGGAAAAGGGGATACCGCCGCCTGTGTAACACCAGTGTGGCGGATTTGACGTTCCTACCAGCATTGCTGCGAGTCCTTCGTAGGAACGTCAAATCCACAGCCACACTGGAGTTATAGAGTTACTGGTGTCCCTTGGTTCCGACGTTCGTAAAAGTGCTTGCCGCAAAGGCATACGAACGTCGGAACCGGGACACCAGTGCCGGTTGCCGGCCCATGGGTGGAAGGCGGCAAAAACGCCCGGCGGGCGAGACGATCGGTCGTGTTGCACCGCAGTTGCCGGTGTGTTAGCAAGCCGCGCGTTTTCCGCGGCGTTCCAGGGCGCGCCGGCGTTCTCCGTGGAGATGCAAAGTCCCATTGAATTTCAATGGCTTGGCGCCCACCATCCGCGGCGGTGCCGAGCCTGCGGAATTGCCTGAAAGAGTAATCGACGTGGCAGGAGAAGGCGCAATCGTATCCGGCATGGCGGGCCGCTACGCGACCGCATTGTTCGAGCTTGCGCTCGAGAGCAACGCGATCGACGCGGTGAAGGCCGATCTCGAGCGGTTCGATGCCCTCGTGGCCGAGAACGCCGATCTCGCCCGCCTTGTCCGCAGCCCCGTGTTCGGGGCCGAGGAGCAGGCCAAGGCGCTCAAGGCCGTGCTCGCCGCTGCCGGCATCGGCGGCCTGTCCGCCCAGTTCCTCGAGGCGGTCACCGCGAACCGGCGGTTGTTCGCCGTGCGGGACATGATCAGGGGCTACCGGCAGCTCGTCGCCCGCCACAAGGGCGAGGTGACCGCGCAGGTCACGCTGGCGGAGCAGCCGAGCGCGGCGCATCTGGCCGCGATCAAGGATGCGCTTGCAACGGTCACCAAGAAGGATGTGCAGGTCGATGTGAAGGTCGATCCTGCGATCATCGGCGGCCTCGTGGTCAAGCTCGGCTCCCGCATGGTCGACACGTCGCTCCGCACCAAGCTCAATGCGATCAAGCACGCGATGAAAGAGGTTTCTTGATGGACATCCGCGCCGCCGAGATTTCGGCAATTCTCAAAGAGCAGATCAAGAATTTCGGCCAGGAAGCCGAGGTCTCCGAGGTCGGCCAGGTGCTGTCGGTCGGCGACGGCATCGCCCGCGTCTACGGCCTCGACAACGTCCAGGCCGGCGAGATGGTCGAGTTCGAGAACGGCGTGCGCGGCATGGCGCTCAATCTCGAGAGCGACAATGTCGGCATCGTGATCTTCGGCGAGGACCGTGAGATCAAGGAAGGCCAGACGGTCAAGCGCACGCGCGCGATCGTGGACGTGCCGGTCGGCAAGGGTCTGCTCGGCCGCGTGGTGGACGCGCTCGGCAACCCGATCGACGGCAAGGGCCCGATCCAGGCGAGCGAGCGCCGCCGCGTCGACGTCAAGGCGCCCGGCATCATCCCGCGCAAATCCGTGCACGAGCCCATGGCCACGGGCCTGAAGGCGATCGACGCGCTCATCCCGATCGGCCGCGGTCAGCGCGAGCTGATCATCGGCGACCGCCAGACCGGCAAGACCGCGATCGCGCTCGACACCATCCTCAATCAGAAGCCGCTCAACGCCTCGGGCGACGAGAAGATCAAGCTCTACTGCGTCTATGTCGCGATCGGGCAGAAGCGCTCGACCGTGGTGCAGTTCGCCAAGGTGCTGGAGGAGAACGGCGCGCTCGACTATTCGATCATCATCGCGGCAACCGCGTCCGACCCGGCGCCGATGCAGTACTTGGCGCCGTTTTCCGGCTGCACCATGGGGGAATATTTCCGCGACAACGGCATGCATGCCGTGATCATCTACGACGATCTCTCCAAGCAGGCCGTCGCCTACCGCCAGATGTCGCTGCTTGCTGCGCCGGCCGCCCGGCCGTGAGGCCTATCCTGGTGACGTGTTCTACCTGCATTCGCGGCTGCTCGAGCGCGCCGCCAAGATGAACGACGCCAACAAGGCGGGCTCGCTCACCGCGCTGCCGGTGATCGAGACGCAGGCGAACGACGTGTCGGCCTATATCCCGACCAACGTGATCTCGATCACCGACGGCCAGATATTCCTGGAGACCGACCTGTTCTATCAGGGCATCCGCCCGGCGGTGAACGTCGGTCTCTCGGTGTCGCGCGTGGGCTCCGCGGCGCAGACCAAGGCGATGAAGAAGGTCGCCGGCCGCATCAAGGGCGAACTCGCGCAATACCGTGAGATGGCGGCGTTCGCGCAGTTCGGCTCCGACCTCGATGCCACCACGCAGCGCCTGCTCAACCGCGGCTCGCGGCTGACCGAACTGCTCAAGCAGCCGCAGTTCTCGCCGCTCAAGATGGAGGAGCAGGTGGTCGTCATCTATGCCGGCGTCAACGGCTTCCTCGATCCGATCCCGGTCAACCGGGTGAAGGCGTTCGAGGAGGGCCTGCTCGGATTGATGCGCAGCAAGCATTCCGGCATTCTCGACGCCATCCGCGACAGCAAGGATCTCGACGACGCCACTGCGGGCAAGCTCAAGGCCGCGGTCGACGACTACGCCAAGACGTTCGCGTGATGATGCCACACCACCCCGCCATGCCCCCGACGACGGCAGCCTGACATGGCCAGCCTCAAAGACATGCGCGTGCGCATCGCCGCCACCAAGGCGACGCAGAAGATCACCAAGGCCATGCAGATGGTCGCGGCCTCCAAGCTGCGCCGCGCGCAGGCGGCGGCCGAGGCTGCGCGGCCCTATGCCGAGCGCATGGACAAAGTGCTCGGCAATATCGCGGCCGCGGTCGGCGACGTCGGCTCGGCGCCGCGGCTGCTCGCGGGCACCGGCAGCGACCGCGTGCATCTGCTCGTGGTCTGCACCGCCGAGCGCGGGCTGTGCGGCCCGTTCAACTCCGCGATCGTGCGGCTCGCGCGCGAGCGCATCAATGCGCTCCTTGGCGAGGGCAAGGAGGTCAAGATTTTCTGCGTCGGCCGCAAGGGCTACGAGCAGCTCCGCCGTCTCTACGAGAAGCACATCATCGAGCATATCGAGCTGCGCGCGGTGCGGACGCTCGGATTCACGCATGCCGAGGAGATCGGCGACAAGATCGTGCGGCTCTACGAAGCGGGCGCCTTCGACGTCGCCACGCTGTTCTTTTCGCGTTTCAAGTCGGTGATGACGCAGATCCAGACCGCGCAACAGATCATTCCGCCGGTGTTCGATGGCGCCGCCGGCAACGGCAACGGCGCGACCTATGAATACGAGCCCGATGAGGACGAGATCCTCGCCGAGCTCCTGCCGCGCAACATTTCCGTGCAGATCTTCCGCGCCCTTCTGGAAAACGCAGCCTCGTTCTACGGCGCGCAGATGACGGCGATGGACAACGCCACGCGCAATGCAGGCGAGATGATCAAGAAGCAGACGCTCAAGTACAACCGGACCCGCCAGGCGAACATCACCAAGGAGCTGATCGAGATCATCTCCGGCGCCGAGGCGCTTTGACGATGACTTTCTTGTAACGAGGATAAAATGGCCACGACAGCCCTTCAGACGGGACGCATCACCCAGGTCATCGGCGCCGTTGTCGACGTGCAGTTCGAGGGCGAGTTGCCCGCGATCCTCAATGCGCTCGAGACCAAGAACCAGGGCAATCGCCTGGTGCTCGAAGTCGCCCAGCATCTCGGCGAATTGACCGTGCGCACCGTTGCCATGGATACCAGCGAAGGGCTGGTGCGCGGCCAGGAGGTCGTCGACACCGGCAAGCCGATCGCGGTGCCGGTCGGCGACGGCACGCTCGGCCGCATCATGAACGTGGTCGGCGATCCCGTCGACGAGGCCGGCGCGGTGCCGCACCAGGAGCGGCGCCCGATCCACGCGCCCGCGCCCGCCTACACCGACCAGTCGACGGAATCGGAAGTTCTCGTCACCGGCATCAAGGTCGTCGATCTGCTTGCGCCTTACTCCAAGGGCGGCAAGGTCGGCCTGTTCGGCGGCGCCGGCGTCGGCAAGACCGTGATCATCCAGGAGCTGATCAACAACATCGCCAAGGCGCACGGCGGCTATTCCGTGTTCGCCGGCGTGGGCGAGCGCACGCGCGAGGGCAACGACCTCTATTACGAGTTCATCGAGTCCGGCGTCAACAAGGACCCGAAGAAGAACAACGGCTCCACCGCCGGCTCGAAATGCGCGCTGGTGTTCGGCCAGATGAACGAGCCGCCGGGCGCGCGCGCCCGCGTCGGCCTCGCCGGCCTCACGGTCGCCGAATATTTCCGCGACCAGGGCCAGGACGTGCTGTTCTTCGTCGACAACATCTTCCGCTTCACGCAGGCCGGCTCGGAAGTGTCGGCGTTGCTCGGCCGCATTCCCTCGGCGGTGGGCTATCAGCCGACGCTGGCGACCGACATGGGCGCGCTGCAGGAGCGCATCACGACGACGACCAAGGGCTCGATCACCTCGGTGCAGGCGATCTACGTGCCGGCCGACGACCTCACCGACCCGGCGCCCGCGACCTCGTTCGCGCATCTCGACGCCACCACCGTGCTGTCGCGCTCGATCGCGGAGAAGGGCATCTATCCCGCGGTCGATCCGCTCGATTTCGACCTCACGCATCCTCACGCCGCTGGTCGTCGGCGACGAGCACTACGGCGTGGCCCGCCAGGTGCAGCAGATCCTGCAACGCTACAAGGCGCTGCAGGACATCATCGCCATCCTCGGCATGGACGAGCTCTCCGAAGAGGACAAGCTCACGGTCGCGCGCGCCCGCAAGATCGAGCGCTTCCTGTCGCAGCCGTTCCACGTCGCCGAAGTGTTCACCGGTTCGCCCGGCGTGTTCGTCGAGCTCGCCGACACCATCCGCGGCTTCAAGGGGCTGTGCGAAGGCAAGTACGACCACCTGCCGGAGGCCGCCTTCTACATGGTCGGCACCATCGAGCAGGCCGTGGAGAAGGGCAAGAAGCTCGCGGCGGAAGCGGCGTAACGGAATTTCATCATGGCCACCTTCCACTTCGACCTCGTCTCGCCGGAGAAGCTGTTGTTCTCCGGCGACGTCACCCAGGTCGATCTGCCGGGCACCGAAGGCGACATGGGCGTGCTCGCGCAGCACGCGCCGCTGGTCACGACCTTGCGGCCGGGGATTCTCGTCATCCACGGCGACAGCGGAGCGCTGCGGGTGGTGATCGACGGCGGCTTCGCCGAGGTCGGTCCGGCCGGGCTTACCGTGCTCGCCGACATGGCGGTGCCGGCGGACGAGTTCGACGTCGCGGTGCTCGCCGGCACGATCAAGGACACCGAGGAAGACGTGGCCGACGAGAAGGACGAGTGGAAGCGCGACAAGCTCGCGCACAAGCTCGCGCAGCTCAAGGCGCTGCAGGCGGCGTTGCAGTAGTCACGTAGTTCGGATGCGGCTACGTTCGCGCGAACCGCGCGAATTCCTTCGCCACCCGCTCGTAGACCGGTCGCTTGAACGGCACCACCAGGTCGGGGAGGTTTGCGAGCGGCTCCCAGCGCCATGCAATGAATTCCGGCTTGTGGCCCCCGGCGGGGTGCGCGATGTCGATCTCGCGCTCGGCGCCGGTAAAGCGCAGCGCGCACCATTTCTGGCGCTGCCCGCGATATTTGCCGTTCCACGCCTCGCCCGCGATCTCCGGCGGGATGTCGTAGCTGAGCCACTCCGCGATCTCATCGAGCTTTTCGACGGAACGGATATTGGTCTCCTCGTAGAGCTCGCGCAGGGCCGCCGGCCAGGGGGCCTCGCCGGCATCGATGCCGCCTTGGGGCATCTGCCAGACATGGGTCTCGTCCACGTGCTCGGGCCCGCCGATGCGGCGGCCGATGAAGACGAGGCCGTCGCGGTTGAATACGGCGGTGCCGACGCAGGGACGGTAGGGGAGGGATTCGTAGCGGGGCATGGTTCCGTACGCGGACGATAGAGAAACGCTCACAAAGGACAGATCGCCCGACGCGTCAAGCGCTCTACTGTCTGTTCTCTGTCGTCTTGCGTGTGTCGGCCGCCGGCCGTCTCGCGACCGCGCTGATCGGCACCAGCAGCAGGCCGCGAGCCTCGGCCGTCTTTGCCCAATTGGCGATGCGCTCGATCGAGACCGGAAGCGCGCTCGCCATGCCCACGGCGGTGCCGCGCTCGCGCGCCAGGGTCTCCAGCCGGCCGAGCGCGCGGTCGACATCGGCCGCTGTCGGGACCGCATCGAGCACCGCATCGCTCCGGCCGAAGGAGAGATTGTTGGCGCCGGCGATCTGGCTCACGAGGCTGCGCTGCGAGGAGCCGTCGTCGAGGTAGATGAGGCCGCGCTTGCTGGCCTCGCGCAGCACCGGCGTCAGCGCCGGCTCGGACGACGTGAAGCGCGCGCCCATCTGGTTGGCGATGCCGACATAACCCTGGAAGCGGCTCATCAGCCAGTGCAGGCGGTCGATGTTCTGGCTGGCCTCGAGCGAGGTGAGCAGGGTCTGCGGGCCGGGGTCGTTGTCGGGATAGTCGAACGGCTCCATCGGGACCTGCAGCAGGATCTCGTGTCCTTCCGCGCGCGCGCGGGCGGCGAGCTCGGGGAGATTGCTGCCGTAGGGCGCGAAGGCGAGCGTCACCGGTCCCGGCAGCTTGCCGAGCGCGTCCGCGGTTGCCGCCCCGCCGATGCCGAGGCCGCCGACCACGATCGCGATCCGCGGTGCGTTCGGCTTGCCGGCGATGGCCTTCACCGGGCGGGCATAGACGTCCGCGGGGCGCTTGCCGTCGGCCGCGATCTTCGGGAGCGGCCCATGCCGCGACGACTCGGTGAGGCGCTGATCGATGTTGCCGGCTACCTTGGCGTCGGGCGATCCCGGCGGCGCGGCCGACGGGATCAAAACCTCTTCGCGCTTGCCGCTCATGCCGTCGATGATGGTGATGGTCTTGGTGCCGGGCGGCGGCGCCGTATTTGCCGGCGCGACGCTCGCGGCCTGTGCGGGTGGCGGGCTGCCCGCATCGTCGGGCTTGGCGCCGCGGACCACGGTGAAGTCGGTCGACGCCACGGCCCACGGCTCGCCGCCGAACGGCTCGTCCACAATCATCGCCCATCCTGCCAGGACGACGACGAACAGGCTCAGGACCGCGACGACCGCTCGCGGGATGATGAGCGGGAGCGTTGGCCGCCGCCTTGGCGGTCTGCCCTGACCAAGCGGAGCGCTCAGATCATCCGCCGACATCAGTAAAAACCCCTGCGAATCGTCGGAGTAAGCTAGCACCGGGATTCGTTAACCGTTCGTTTACCGGAGGGGGCTGCGGGGGGAACAGACCGAGCTTGTTGCAATCGCGTCCGCCAAAAAAATCGGGGCGGCCCGCAGGCCGCCCCGTGTGTCTCGGATCTTGGCTCGTCCGATCTCAGTTCGGCACGGCCGTCTTCGGGTTCGGCGGATAGGCCGAGTTCTTGGTGATGCCGCGGATGAGATTGAGCGCGGAATGGAGCGCCTTGTCGTCCTTCGGATCCGGCGGGATGTAGGACTGCGAGCCGGTTTCTTCCGTACCGTCGGCCTTGAGATGTCCGCGCAGCGACGCCTCGCCCTTGGTGTCGGTGCGCGCCTTGAGCTCCTCGGGCACGTCCTGCAGCACCTCGATGTCGGGCGAGATGCCCTTGGCCTGGATCGAGCGGCCGGACGGCGTGAAGTAGCGCGCCGTGGTCAGCCTCAGCGCGCCGTTGCCGGAGCCGAGCGGGATGATGGTCTGCACCGAGCCCTTGCCGAACGAGCGCGTGCCGATGACGGTCGCGCGCCGATGGTCCTGCAGCGCGCCCGCCACGATCTCCGAGGCCGAGGCCGAGCCGCCGTTGATCAGGACGATGACCGGCTTTGCCTTGGTGAGGTCGCCGGCGCGTGCGTTGAAGCGCTGGGTTTCCTCCGCATTGCGGCCGCGCGTCGAGACGATCTCGCCCTTCTCCAGGAACGCGTCGGAGACAGAGATCGCCTGATCGAGTAGTCCGCCAGGATTGTTGCGCAGATCGACGACGAAACCCTTGAGCTTGTCGCCGCCCTGGGTCGAGAGGTCGGCGATCGCCTTCTTCAGGCCTTCGGTGGTCTGCTCGTTGAACTGGGTGACGCGGATGAAGCCGACGTCGTCGCCTTCGAGCCGCGAGCGTACCGAGCGCACCCGGATGATGTCGCGGGTGATCGAGATCTCGATCGGCTTGTCCTGGCCCTTGCGCATCACCTTGAGCTTGATCTTGGTGTTCACGGGGCCGCGCATCTTCTCGACCGCCTGGTTGAGGGTGAGGCCCTGCACCGGCTCCTCGTCGAGATGCGTGATGATGTCGTTGGCCATGATGCCGGCCTTCGCCGCCGGCGTCTCGTCGATCGGGGCCACGACCTTGATCAGGCCATCCTCCATGGTGACCTCGATGCCGAGGCCGCCGAACTCGCCGCGGGTCTGCACCTGCATGTCGCGGAAGCTCTTGGAGTCCATGTAGCTGGAATGCGGGATCGAGCCCGGCCAGCATGCCGTTGATCGCTGATTCGATCAGCTTGCCGTCGTCCGGCCGCTCGACATAGTCGGCGCGCACTCGCTCGAACACGTCGCCGAACAGGCTGAGCTGCCGATAGGTGTCCGCGGCAGCGGCTTGCGCGCGCGCGCCGTCGAACACGATGCGGGGCTGGGTCGTGATCAGCGTCAAGGCGATGCCCGCCGCTGCACCGAGGAGAATCAGGGAAGTTTTGCGCATCATCCGCGAACCTTCTGACCTTCGTTTGCGGCCCACCATGGGCCTGGATCGACGGGGACCCCGTCCTTGCGGAATTCCACATATAGTACGGGTTGGGTTGCACCGCCCGCTATAACAGCAGCCGACTGGGCTCCGCCGCCCATCGCTGCAACGGGCTCGCCCGTCACCACGAACTGCCCCAAATCAACGGATATCCGTTCCATCCCAGCGAGCAAGACATGATATCCGCCGCCGGCATTAATGATCAAGAGTTGGCCGTAATTGCGGAAGGTTCCGGCGTAAACCACCCAGCCGTCACACGGGGCTGTGATCTGGCCGCCCGGCCGGGCGGCGATCGTTAGGCCCTTTTCCGTGCCCCCGACCCCGTCCGGTGCGCCAAATTCCCTGATTCGGGCCCCGTTAACCGGCAAACGCAGGGTTCCCTTGGCCGAGGCGAAGGAGATGGCCGGGCTCAGCCGACCCGGATCCCTGAGCGCGGCGAGATTCGGCTTGCCCTCCACCTTCCGATCGTCCCCCGAGCGACTCGCCGTCCGCGCGGCGCGTGACGCGGGATCGAGACCCTGCTCCAGCTTGACGATAAGTTGATTGAGATTCTCGGCCTGACGGGCGAGCTGCATGGCTTGTTGGCGCTCTTCCGTCAGTGCCTTCTCCGTCTCTCCCTGGCGCTTCTGGCGTTCCTCGATGAAGAGGGTGAGGCGGTGACGATCGTTCGCCAGCATGAGCAGGTCGCGGGCGAGGCGGTCGCGCTCCTCGGCGAGCTGCTTGCGCAGGCTCACGAGCTCGTTGAGATCGACCGCCAGCGTCTCGGCCTGATGGCGCATCTCCGGCAGGACCGCCCCCAGCATCATCGCCGAGCGAACGGATTGCAGCGCGTCCTCGGTGCGGAGCATGAGGCCAGGCGGCGTTTGCCGGCCCATGCGCTGCAAGGCCGCCAGCACTTCGGCGATGGTGCCGCGCCGCTCCTGCAGCGAGCCGCGCAGGGCCTGCTCCCGGTCGTCCAGCGGAGCAATGCGGTCGTGCGTCTTGGCGATCTGGTCCTCCACAGCGGTGACGCGGGACGCGGTATCGATGATTTGCTGGTTGAATTTGCGCCGGTCGTCGCCGATCGCCTCGATCTCGCGCCTGAGCCGCGCCTCGTTCTCGAGTGCCTTGCGCTGCTCCGCGCGCAACGCCTCGAGCTCCTTGTCGCGCTGCTTGAGCGTATCGAGAGTGGGAGGTGGAGGCTGGAAGGCACGGCTCGGCTCGCCGGTCAGCGCGTTCGGCGCCTGCGCCGACGCGGCGATCAGCCCGAGCGGCACGATTCCCAATATCGCCGAGATCGCTACGATCCCCGGGCGACATGAGACGGCGCGAGATGGCGGCCGAGCCTGCATCATTCTGGTCTAAGCAACGGTTCCTGGACCGCAATAGTTAACACGATTTGTACCGGATTAAGACTAAGAACGCGGGATTCTGCATTGCGTCCGGATCGGGCTACTGGCGGTGGTATGGGTGCCCGGCCAGGATGGTAACGGCGCGGTAGAGCTGCTCCAGCAGCATGATTCGCACGAGCTGATGGGGCCAGGTCGCCGCTCCGAAGGCGATCGCGAGGCTCGCCTTGGCCCGCAGGCTCGGCGCCAGACCGTCGGCGGCGCCGATCATGAACACGACAGCCGGCCGGTCCTGGGTCCGCCAGCCCTGCAACCTTCCGGCGAAGGACGAGCTGCTTACGCTCTCGCCGCGCTCGTCGAGGATCACCGTGACGGCGCGCTCCGGGATGACGTTGGCGATGGCGATCGATTCTTCGAGCATGCGCCGGGCCGCGTCGCCGGCGCGGCTCTCCCTGATCTCGACGATATCGACGGCGCTCAGGCCGGCACTGCGGCCGGCATCGGCCGCGCGCTTGCGATAGCGCTCCGCAAGCTCGCGCTCCGGACCTTGCTTCAACCGGCCGACGGCGGCGACCACGATACGCATGCGCTAACGATACGCATGGACCATGCGCCGGCTCAAGCCGCCCTTTTAAGCCCTAGCTCGCCCGCCGTCCGTGTGGCTGCACCGGGGCCCACATCTTCTCCAGATTGTAGAAGGCGCGGACTTCCGGCCGGAACACATGAACGATGACGTCGCCGGCATCGATCAGCACCCAGTCGCAATGCGGCATGCCTTCGGCCCGCGCCCCGGCCACTCCGGCCTCGGCGAGATCTTCCAGCACATGCTCCGCGACCGCGCCGACATGACGGCTCGACCTGCCGGAGGTCACAACCATGGTGTCGGCGATCGTGGATTTGTCGGTGAGATCGATGGTGACGATGTCCTCGGCCTTCATGTCGTCGAGGCACGCAAGGACCAGGCGAAGAATCTCCTCGGCATTTGGCCGCACCTTGGTGGGACGCACGTTGGTGGGACGCGCCTTGGAGATGGACTCGGCGGCGCGGTGGGCGCCGGCACGAGAGACTGCAGGTGTTGGCAGGGTTCCTTTCCTTTCGCTTCCTTTCGCTACAACTACGGCTTTCGCTGCAACTACCGCCCCGCGCGAAGCGGGGTAGCGACCTAAGATAGGCACGCCCGGTTAACGGTTTCAACCGGTCGCCGTTCCGCAATCCTCATACTGTTGCTCTTTGGCATCGATTTTATGACGGGCGGCGCGGAGCGCAGTGGAGGACAACGGCGATTTCAGTCCGTGAAGGTAGGTCCAGGCCGGGGGCTTGCGGTCCGGCAGGGACTTGGCCGCAGTGTCCGGAATGCGGGCGCGCGCCAGCGCGTGGCCGGCGACGCTGGCATTGGCATAGAGGCTGGGGCCCAGGCGGTCGACCACCGCGATCGGCACCATGGCGGCGATACCGCGCCATTTCTGCCAGCGATGAAAGCTGCGCAGGTTGTCGGCGCCCATGATCCAGACGAAGCGCACGCCGGGGCAGTGCCGGCGCAGATAGGCGATGGTCTCGTAGGTGTAGCTGGTGCCGATCCGCGCCTCGAGGCCGGTGACGTCGATGCGGGGATGCCGCGCCAGCGCCTTGGCGGCGACGATTCGCTCCGCCAGCGGGGCGAGGCCGCGGGTGTCCTTGAGCGGATTGCCGGGCGTCACCAGCCACCAGACCCGGTCGAGCTCGAGCCGCTTCATCGCCAGCAGGCAGGCGCCGAGATGGGCCTCGTGCGGCGGATCGAACGTGCCGCCGAACAGGCCGATGCGCATCCCGGGGGCGTGGGGCGGGAAACGGACGCTGCCGCGAATTCGGTGTGCTCCCTCGCGCCTTGCGGGGGAGGGGTAGGGAGGGGCGGTACTGTCGGGCGCACGCATCACATACGCCACGGATTGCAGACCGATGGAGGAGCGTTCACGGCCTGATCTGTCCCGAGCCGCGCACGCGATACTTGAAGCTGGTGAGCTGCTCGACGCCGACCGGGCCGCGGGCGTGGAAGCGGCCGGTGGCGATGCCGATCTCGGCGCCGAAACCGAACTCGCCGCCGTCGGCGAACTGGGTCGAGGCGTTGTGCAGCACGATGGCGGAATTGACCTCGCGCAGGAATTTCTCCGCCGCGGCGCCGTCTTCGGTCACGATCGAGTCGGTGTGGTGCGAGCCGTAGCGCTCGATGTGTCGGATTGCGGCGTCGACGCCGTCCACGACCTTGGCCGAGATGATGGCGTCGAGATATTCGGTCGACCAGTCCTCCTCGCTCGCCGGCTTCACGCGGGGATCGACGGCGCGCGTTGCGTCGTCGCCGCGTACCTCGCAGCCGGCATCGAGCAAGCGTCGTGATCAGCGGCTCGAGATGCGTCGCCGCGACCGCGCGGTCGACCAGCAACGTCTCGGCCGCGCCGCAGACGCCGGTCCGTCGCATCTTGGCATTGAGCGTGATCGTCGTCGCCATGTCGAGCTTGGCCGCCTTGTCCACGTAGACGTGGCACATCCCTTCGAGATGGGCGAACACCGGCACGCGCGCCTCCGCCTGCACCCGCGCGACCAGGCTCTTGCCGCCGCGCGGCACGATGACGTCGATCGCGCCGTCGAGCCCGCCGAGCATCATCCCGACCGCGGCGCGGTCGCGCGTCGGCACGAGCGCGATCGCGGCCTCGGGCAGCGCGGCTGCAAGCAGGCCTTCGGTCAGCGCGGCGTGGATCGCGCGGTTGCTGCGATGGCTCTCCGAGCCGCCGCGCAGGATCGCGGCATTGCCGGCCTTGAGGCAGAGCGCGGCGGCATCGGCGGTCACGTTCGGCCGGCTCTCGTAGATGATGCCGACGATGCCGAGCGGAACCCGCACGCGCTCGATGGTCATGCCGTTCGGCCGCGTCCAGCGCTCCGTCACTTCGCCGACCGGATCGGCGAGCGCGCGCACCACGTCGAGCCCGTCGGCCATGGCGGCGACGCGCTTGTCGTCGAGCGCCAGCCGGTCGAGGAATGCCGCGGTCGCGCCGGATGCCTTGGCCTCGGCGACGTCCTGGGCGTTGGCCGCGAGGATATCGGCCTTGTGCGCGCGGATCGCCGCCGCCATCGCCGTGAGCGCGTCGTCCTTCTGTGCCGTCCCCGCCAGCGCGAGCACGCGCGCGGCCGCCTTGGCGCGGCGGCCGATGTCATGCATCAGGCCGGCGACGTCGGTCGTGCTCTCGACGGTCTTGAGCGGGGCGATCATCGCGTAATCCATCTTCTGAGCATTACTCCTAGCATGTTCGCCCAAGAGGTGCGAGACCGGGTGCGAGACCGGGTGCGAGACCGCCGGTACTGGGCGCGCTGGTTGGTAAATGCAGGCTTGTAGGTTGGGTCGAGCTTTTTGCGAGACCCAACGTTTCGACTGGTGTCTGTCGGGTCTCGTGAAAAACGCGACCCAACCTACGTCTTCGCCTTCAGCATGGCGGCGAGCGGCTTGCTTGCGTCCGCGAGCTCGGCGGCTTCGACCGGCACTTTGCGCTCGATCAACCGCCGCGCCATGGCGATGTCGCGCTGCACGTTGATCCCCATTGCATAGGCGATGTGCGGCCCGTCGAGCTCGAACAGAAGCATCGCGCCCGCCGCCAGCGGCCGGCGCACGCGCGCGCCCGGCGGCGTGGCCTGCCAGCCCACGCCCTGGATGTACATGTCGAATTGCTCCGACCAGAACGAGGGCGCGACGTTGTAGGCGAGGTCGCCGCCGGCGGCATTGCGGCCGGCGATGGCGCCTTGCTCCTGCGCATGGCGCCAGTTCTCCAGTCGCACCGGCCCATGCGGCCCGGGAAAGCGGGTGCAGTCGCCGGCGGCGAGGATCGCGGGATCATTGGTGCGGCCGTGGTCGTCGACCACGATGCCGTCCTGCGTGGTGAGCCCTGCGGCCTTCGCCAGGGCGTCGTCGGGCGCGGCGCCGGTCCCGACCGCGATGAGATCGCCCGTGAGCGTTTCGCCGGCCGTGGTGTCCACTGTGAGCCGCCCGTCCGGCAATGCGCCGAGCGCGGACGCGGCGACGCCGAGGCAGATGTCGACGCCGCGTGCGCGATGACGCTCGTGGATGATGGCGGAGGTCTCCTCGTCGCAGACGCGTGCGAGAATGCGCGGCGCGATCTCGATCACCGTGGTCGCGACGCCGAGCTCGGCGGCGGACGCCGCCACCTCGAGCCCGATCAATCCGCCGCCGACGACGAGCAGCGATTTGCTGCGATCGAGATGCGCCTTGAGCGCGCGCGCCTCCGCTTCGGTGCGCAGGTAGTAGATGCCGTCGTGCCCCGGCGGAAACATCGGCAGCACGCGATTGACCGAGCCGGTGGCGAGCACGAGCGCGTCATAGGCGATGCGCGCGCCGGATTGCGTCACCACCGCGCGCGCGGCACGATCGATCCCGGTCACGCGTACACCGCGCTCGAAGGCGACGCCGCTCCCGGCAACGCCCTTCGGACCGGCGATCGGCGCGTCGTGGGGCATCGCCTTGCCGGTGAGCACGGCCTTCGACAGCGGCGGCTTCTCGTAAGGCTCGTGGTGCTCGTCGCTGAGCAGCACGATCTCGGCGGCCGGCGTCCTGCTGCTTGGCCGCCAGCGCCGCCGCAACCCCGGCCGGTCCGCCGCCGACCACCACGATCTTGCGGGCTGTGCTCATGCCCTTTTGCCGTCTCCGCTCTGTAGTTTTCTGACCATCGGCCCCGTTATTGACACGTCGGCGACGCTGCGCCTAGATGCTCGGAACATCGGTCCGCAGAGCGGAACAGGCATATTTCCATGGCCAGAACGAAGGTAGCCGGCAAGACCGACGCGCGGGCGCGGCGCGGGCGGCTGTCCTCGGTGGCGACCGCGATCCGGCTGCTCAAGGCGTTCTCCGAGGACGAGGTCGAGATCGGCATCAGCGCGATGGCGCGGCGGCTCGGGCTCGCCAAGAGCACGGTCCACCGGCTCGCCGTCACCCTGGTCTCGGAGGGTTTGCTCGAGCAGGATCGCGAGAACGGCAAGTACCAGCTCGGCATCGCGCTGTTCCGGCTCGGTGCGCTGGTGCGCCGGCGCATGAACGTCTCCAGCGAGGCGCGGCCTTACCTCTTCGACCTGCGGGAGAAGATCAACGAGAGCGTGCACCTCGCGATCCTCGACGAGACCGAGATCATGTACGTCTACAACCTCGAAGGCACGCACGCGATCCGCATGCGCTCCGACATCGGCGTGCGCAAGCCGGCCTATTGCACGGCGGAGGGGCAGGCCATCCTGGCGTTTCAATCCGACGACATCATCGAGCGCGTGATCGCGGCCGGCCTCACGGCGCGCACGCCCAAGACCATCACCAGCGCGGAGAAATTCATCAAGGAGCTCGCCACCACGCGGCAGCGCGGCTGCGCCATCGAGGACGAGGAGAGCGAGCTCGGCATGATCTCGATCGCGGCGCCGATCCGCGACGATTCCGGCGACGTGGTCGCGGCCGTGGGCATCGCCGGCCCGGTGACGCGGCTGTCGAGGAAGTCGATCGCGTCAGTCATGCCGCACGTGATCGCCACCGCCGATCAGGTCTCGGTGCGGCTCGGCTATCGCAGATAGCTCCTGCGGTCTGAACAACCATCAAAGCGTCAATGAAGAGTCCTGTGCATGTCCAATCGTATCGATCTCTGCAGCATCGATGAAATCGCGCCCGGCAATGTGCTGCGGGTCGAGGCGGCAGGCCTCGCGCTGGCGGTCTTCAACGTTGACGGCGAGTTCTACGTCACCGACGATCAGTGCACCCATGGCCCCGGTTTGCTGTCGGAGGGTTTCGTGGAAGGCGACGTGGTCGAGTGCAACTTCCACAACGGCCAGTTCAACATCCGCACCGGCGCGGTGGTATCGCCGCCCTGCATGGTGCCGATCAAGACCTACAAGGCCGTCGTCGAGAATGGCCGGGTCCTCGTCGAGGCTGAATAACAACACCAGGAAACGCGAAAGGACCGTCGTGATGAAAGTGCTGTGCACCAACGGTCTGAAGACCGTCATGCTCGATCTCGCGCCGGCGTTCGAGCGCACGACCGGAACCAAGCTTACCATCACCTGGGGGTCGACGAACGAACTCCTGAAGGAGCTGGATGCCGGAGCAAACGGCGATCTCGCGATCCTCACCGCCGAGGTGATCGACGACCTGATCAAGCGCGGCAAGGTGGCCGCCGGCAGCCGCGTCGATCTTGCCCGTTCCGGTATCGGCATCGCGGTGCGCAAGGGTGCAAAGAAGCCCGCCATCGGCACGCCCGAGGAGTTGAAACAGGCATTGCTCGCGGCCAAGTCGGTCGCCCATTCCAAGACCGGCTTGAGCGGGATCTATTTTCCCACCGTTCTGGCGCGGCTCGGCATCGCCGACGCGATGAAATCCAAGATCGTGATGCCGGAGCCCGGCAATCCGGTCGGCGAGGTCGTCGCCAAGGGCGACGCCGAGATCGGCGTGCAGCAGATCAGCGAGCTGTTGCCGGTCGCCGGCGTCGACATCGTCGGGCCGCTGCCGGCCGAGTTGCAGAAGATCACGACCTTCTCCGCCGGCCTGCTTGTGGGCGCGAAGGACCCCGACACCGCCAAGGCGCTGGTGAAATTCGTAGCGGCGGAGTCCCGGCCATTGCTCGAGGGGAAGGGCCTGGAACCGGCGTAGGTCGAGGCCTAATCTGCTGGCTGCAAACAATAAGACCGCAGGGAGGATACCATGGGCCTGAAAGTCGCCGCCGTGGCGGGCTGCCTGAGTGCCGTGCTGGCTGCAAGCGCGGTGAACGCCGCCGAAATTTCAGTTCTCAGCTCGACCGCCATGCGCGAAGTTCTGGAAGAGCTTGTGCCGGCATTCGAGCGCGCCAGCGGCCACAAGGTCACCATCAACTTCCAATCCGGCGTCAACGTGTCTGCGAAGGTGCGGGAAGGTGCGATGGCCGATCTGGTCATTACAGCCGGCCCGGCGCTCGACGAGCTCGCGAAGGAGGGCAAGGTCGTTGCCGGCAGTCGTGTCGATTTCGTCCGCGCCATGGTCGGCGTGGCAGTGCGCGCGGGCGCGAAGAAACCTGACATCCGCACGCCGGAAGCGTTCAAGAGCACGCTGCTCGCGGCCAAATCGATCGGCTACAGCAAGGGCCCGAGCGGGATTCATCTCATGAGCGTGATGCAGCGTCTCGGCGTTGCGGACGAGCTCAAGCCCAAGCTCGTCCAGCCGGAGCTGGGGCAGCGGGTGGGCGCGATGGTGGCAAAAGGGGACGTCGAGATCGGCGTGCAGCAGATCAACGAGTTGTTGCCGATCCCTGGAATCGATTTCGTCGGACCGCTGCCGAGCGAATTGCAAACGGCGCTGATCTATTCGACCGGACTTCCGGCGACCGCCAAGGAGCGGGAGGCGTCGGCGGCGCTGGTGAAATTCCTCACCTCGGAAGCCGCGCTTCCCGTGTTCAAGAAGCTCGGCATGGAACCGGGGTAGGGCCGCCAATAATCTTGTCGCTCACCGGTGCTGGGTGATCGTATCGACCAGCGCGAGCCGCCCCTTCTTCACCTCGGCGAGCGCGCGTTCGAGCGCAGGGCGGATGTCCTGCGGCTTGTCGATCGGGACCTTCGCCCCAGCAGCCCATGGAGCGCGCCAGGGCGGCGAAGTCGGGCTCCGGCCCGAACAGGTCCATGCCGATATGGGCCTTGGCCTCGTCGGTGCCGCGCAGCCTTGCCATGCGGATCTGGTGCTCCCAGTCGTTGTAGTAGGCGCGGTTGTTGTGCATCACGACCAGCATCGGGATCTGGTACTTGGCGGCGACCCAGAGCGCGCCGGCATCGAACATCAGGTCGCCGTCGGGCTGGATGTCGACCACGACGCGCCCAGTGCCCTTGTGCGCGAGGGCTACGCCGAGCGAGATGCCGATCTGCGTAGACGTGCCGAGCTCCACGCCGGGATGGCGGTAGGGCTTGTCGAAATCCCAGAGCTTGCGCACCTGCTGCTTGAGATTGTTGGCGGTGAGCACCCAGTCCTCGTCCTTGATCACGTCCCAGACTTCCAGCGCCAGCCGTGAGAAGGTGATCGGCGAGGCGTCCCAGTTCTTGCGCGCCTCCTCCTGCCATTTCGCCCAGACCTCGTCGTGGCGCTTGCCGATCGCCACCTTGCGGTCGGCGATGCGGCGTTGAAGCTTGGCGTCGCCGGCGATGCGGTCCTTGCAGAGGCGGGTCAGCTCCGGGATGCCGAGCGCGGTGTCGCCCAGCGCCCGCACCGAGCAGGGCTGCATGCGGCAATAGTCCATCGCCCATTTGCTGATGTTGAGCTCGGCAAAGCCGATCTCGACGAAGTCGCAGGACGGCGGCGTGATCTGCTCGCGCGTGCGCTTGGCGCTGTTGAGCTCGGTGAGCTGCTTCTCCCAGTCCTTGACGTCGAGGCCGACGACCAGGTCGGTGTGCCGCAGCGAGTCCTTGTCCATGCTGAGGCAGAGCGGATGCTTGTTGGGAAAGTTGAGCGCGTTGTTGACATCCCACACCGCCGCCCCGGCGGTCTCGGCGAGCTCGACGATGCTCTCGAAGCCGCCCGCGCGCCGCCCCGCATACTCCGCCAGCAGCATGGGATGCTCGGCCGCAAGCAGCTTGTCGGCGATCGCCGCGATCGCCTTCGGATCGGGCGCGAGCGGAGCCGGGGTGGCGGCGGCGCCGTCGGGAGGAAGCGCCACCTGCGATGCGAGCGGCTCCTCCTGCAGCGCGGCGTCGTAGCACATATAGACCGGGCCTTGCGGCTCGCGTGGTCATGATCGAATAGGCGCGCGCGAAGCTCTCCGGCACGCCCTCGATCGAGGTCGGCTGGTAGTCCCATTTCACGTAGTCGCGGATGGCGTTGCCCTGCACCAGCGCGGTGTGGGTCCAGTCGATGTGCGGGCGGCGCTTGGCTTCGTCCATCGGGCCGGTGGCGCCGATGATGAAGATCGGCACGCGGTCGAGATAGGCGTAGTAGATCGCCATGCAGGCATGCAGCAGCCCGACCAGGTCGTGCAGGATCACCGCCATCGGCCTGCCGGTCGCCTTGGCATAGCCGTGCGCGATCTGCACCGCGATCTCCTCGTGCTGGCACAGCATCATCGGCGGCTCGTTGCCGCCGTAGTTGACCAACGAGTTGTGCAGGCCGCGGAAGCTGGCGCCGGGATTGAGCGTGATGTGCGGAAAGCCGTAGCGCTTGATCAGGTCGACGATGACGTCGGACTGCCAGCCGCGATAGTTCTGGTTGGTCGTTGGCTGCGCTCGCTTGGAATGCTCCTGCATCAAAGTCCCCAGGCTGTCGTCCCCGCGAAAGCGGGGACCCATCGTGCCACACGCACCGGCCTCTGGAATACTGGGTCCCCGCTTTCGCGGGGACGACAGCACGGCAGTCAGTGCCGGATGAATTCCGCTGCCTTGTCCGCGAGCGCCTTGGGCGTTTGCAGGATGTCCTTGACCAGCTTCTCGACGTCCGCGCCGGAAACCGGCGTGATCTCGAGCTGCGTTTTCTCGGCGTCGGCGAGGAAGTCCGGATCCTTCATCGTGTCCATGAACGCCTTGCGCAGCGCCTCGGCGCGATCGTTCGGCACGCCGGGCGGCGCCAGGTAAGGCCGCCCCATCACCTGCCGCGCGAAGATCAGCTTGAAGATCTGCTGCTGGTCCTCGCTCTTGGCGAAATCCATGATCAGCGGAACGTCGGGCAGGTCCGGATGCCTGTCGAGCGAGAGCTGCGCCAGCACGGTGATCGACTTGTCGTCGACCCAGCGCTTGTGTGTCGCCAGCACGCTCGACCACGACCAGCCGCAGCGTCCCTTCACCTCGCCGCGCTCCATGGCCATCGTAACGTCGTTGCCGCCGGGATAGCCGGTGACGATCTTGAACTTCGTGCCGAGCACGCCGTTGAGAATGCGCGGGAACTGGTCGGTGTCCGCGGCCTGGCCGGTGCCGCCGACGATCAGCTCCTTCGTGAACACGTCTTCCAGCTTGGTGACGCCGCTGCCCTTCCAGGCGACGCAGACGCTGACCTCGTTGTTGGCGCTGCCGATCCAGGTGAACTTGTCGGCCTGGAATTGCGCGCCCTTGGACCCCAGCAGCGGATCGAAGGCGGTGCCGCGGCCGATGGTGGCGATGGCGGTGCCGTTCTTCGGGCCGACGTTGTAGATCCAGTTGGCGAGCCGCAAGCTGCCGGCGCCTTCCATGTTCTTCGGGATGATGGTCGGGTTGCCCGGGATGTGCTTGCCGAGGTGGCGGGCGATGACGCGGGCATAGAGATCGTAGGCGCCGCCGACGCTGTAGCCGATGTAGAGATCGACGTTGCGCCCCTTGTAGAATTCCGCGGGCGACTGCGCATGGGCAAACGAAATCGGCGCAAGCACGAGGACCGCGGCCGTCATGGCGCAGGCGAAAGTCGCAACACGCATCTTTTTACTCCCTCGCCATTGTCGCCCCTCTCAACCCGTCACCCTGAGGTGCTCGCCCTCTTGGGCGAGCCTCGAAGGGCGACGGCCCGAAAGCGGGGGCCGTTCATCCTTCGAGGCCCGCGCAAGCGCGCGGGCGCCTCAGGATGACGGAGCAGCAGCTAGTATCCCGGCGCGTTCTCCACCTGGTCGAACCAGTCGAAGCCCATCTCCTTGACCATGCGGTTGCTCATCATGATCAGACGCGCCTCGCCGGTGGCGAAGTGCTGGTGCGTGGTGAAGGGCGGAATGTAGATGTAGTCGCCCTGCTTCCACTCGAACCTCTTCGGCACCGTCGGCCCATTCCCACTTGAAGGCGTCGAGGCAGTCGAACTTCATGTCCCAGTGCAGGTCGTAGCCGGAACCTTCGACCACGAAGATGACCTCCTCCCACATGTGGCGGTGCTTGCCGGAGCGCTCGCCCGGCTTGAGGAACTGCATATAGGCCTCGACGCAGCACTCGCGCGTGTTCAGGCGATGATGGACGAGATGCTTGATCAGGCCGTCGGGCGAATGCTCCCACGGCATGTCCTCGGCCTGGACGACGTTGGTCAGCGTCTCGTAGTGCTCGCGGAACGCCTTCGACGCCGCGATGTCGTCGGCATGGAAGGTGCAGCTCGCGGAGCCGGAATGCGCGGGGCCTTTGTCCTGAAAGGTCATGTGCTTTTCTCCGCTCCCACTCAGAGATCCGCCGGCGGCTTGTAGTCGTCCTGTCCGGGCGGCAGCTTGTCCGGCGGCCATTCCACGATCTTCTGGAACAGGAGATGCATGAACAGAAACAGCGGCTTTGCCTTGAACACCAGCAGGATCGCTTCCTCGTTCGGATCGTCGTTGAAGTGCTGATGCACGCAGCCGTTCTCGACGATCATCACGTCGCCGGCCTTCCACGGAATATGCCGGCCGTCATGCACGTCGTGGCCGCGGCCCTTGAGCACGTAGAACACCGCGCTGTTGAGATGGCCGTGCTTCTGACCGTAGGCGCCGGGCGCGTAGGCCTCGATATGCGACTTCATCGACTGGATGACGGTGGTGGCCTGCGGGCTGATCACGCTCTTGCCGAACTGCCCGGGGCCGCCCTTCCACGGCACCTCTTGCGAGGGGTAGACGCGCTTCTCCTCGAGCAGCGCCTTGTAGAGATGGCTGTAGGTGCCTTCGAGCGCGCGCACGAAGGTGCGCTTCTTCGCCCAGCGCTCCCACTTCTCGTGCTTCTTCTCCTCGGCGTACTCGTCGGGCTGGTTATGGCCGATGCCCGGCTGCGTCTGCTCGTACATTCCGGTCATTCCGGCGCCTCCTTCGAATTGGCTGCGCCCGAGCGTTCTTTGCCGCCCGTTGCGAAAGCGCGCTTTCCGTGTGGGGCTGTCATTACGAGATTACGCGCGGACGCGCAACGCGGTGCAACACTCCGCGTTTCTCCAGGCGGAACAAGCGGATCACGCCCGCTTGCGGCGCTTCGCCGTCGACGCCGAGCGCGCGCGCTTTGCCGCCGGCAAGCCGGCGGTGCGCGGCCGCGCGACCTCGGCCAGGCCCTTCATGCGGGGAAGCCCGGCGGCGGCCCACGTCGCTTCCGCTTTCTGCAGCCGCGTCACCCAATATTCCCAGGCGCGCTCGACCCCGCGCGAACCGAGATTATGCCCGCCGCATTTCTCCACCTCGCCCGGCGAGAGCGGCCCGAGCGTGCCGATCGCCATGGCGCGCAGCTGCAGCTCGGCATTGCGCGTCGTGTAGATGGAGCGGAAGACGCATTCGCGCACCGACGTGCCGGCGAGCGATGCGCCGTGGCGGCGCAGCAGCAGCATGTAGTGGGAGCCGAGCGCGCGCGCATGCGAGGCGCCTTCCTCGGGCGTGCGCACCAGCAGGTTGGTGTCGCCGAACTCGTCGCGGCTGTCCCAGAACGGCACCTTGCCGCCCAACGTGCCGCCCAGGTGAAAGAGCGGCACGAGTTCCACGCCGGTGGCGCAGAACGGCAGCACCGCCGGCGCGTGGTGGTGACACACCGAATGGATGTCCGGACGCGCTTTGTAGATTTCGCCGTGGATCACCATCTCGCTGTAGAGCCGCACCTTGGTCGGCTTCACCGGCTCGGAGTTGAGCGACATCTCCAGGATGTCGGACGGCTCCACCAGCTCCGACGCGCGATGGCGGGAAATGAAATAGCGGTTGGGGTCCTTCGGATTGCGCGCGCTGATATGGCCGAAGGCATCGATGATGCCCTCATTGGAGAGAACGCGGTTGGCGACCGCGAGCTCGTGGCGCAGTTCGGCGAATGGATCGGCCATGGGTGGTTCCCTTTTCTCGATTTTGAATTGGTGAGAGACCGCGAACTCGGTGCGCTCCCTCTCCCCGCAGGGGAGAGGGAGCAGACCGAGTTCGTCGCCCGGTCTACGGGCAACTGCGGCAACTCACGCGCATCCGATCTTGCCGAGGATCTCGGCGAATTTTTCCTTCACCTTCTGCGTCAGCTCGGGGCTCGCGCGCGCGACCGTAGGGAAGTCCTTCAGGCGCTCATAGGGCCGGCAGGCATCGATGATGGCGCGCGAATTGGTCGAGCTCGCCTTGTCCAGCAACGGGTCGAGCGGCCCCGACCAGGCGCGGCGTACGAACTCGATGTCGCTGGCGGGGTCGCAGCGCGTGCACACCGCCCACATCACGTCGAACAGGTCGGTCGGATCGACGTCCTCGTCGACCACGACCACGAAGCGGCCGAGATAGGACGCGGACTGGCAGCCGGCCGCGAGCAGGCCCGCTTGCGTGGCATGGCCGGGATAGGCCTGCTTGATGGCGATGACGTTGAACATGCGCGCGCCGCCGAATTCGTGCACCCACACGCCGGCAACGCCGGAGAGGCCGGCGCGCTCGACCTCGTCCCAGATCATGCCGGCCTTCATCACGCATTTGCTGAAGGAGAAATCCGACGGCGGCCGCATCGGCGAGGCGATGCCGAGGATCGGATCGTTGCGGTAGTAGACGCGCTTGACCTCCATGACGGGCTGCTCGCTCGGGCTCGAGGCGTAATAGCCCGTGAACTCGCCGAACGGCCCTTCCTTGGCCTTGACGTTTTCGATCATCTCGCCTTCGAGCACGATCTCGGCATGTGCTGGCATGGGCAGCCCATGCAGCTCGCTGTTCACGACCTCGTAGGGCTCGCCGCGGTGGCCGCCGGCGTAGTCGTATTCGGACAGCCCGTACTTGAGTTCGTTGCCGCCGGCGAGGAACAAGAGCGGATCGTGCCCGCAGGAGATCAGCACCGGGCAGGGTTTGCCGGCGCGGAAGTATTTCTCGCGGATCTGCCGTCCATGCTTGCCCGGCGAGATCCAGAGCGAGACGTGGTTCTTGTCCTGCACCATGACGCGGTAGGTCGCGCCGTTGACCCAGCCCTCGTCGGGATCGCGCATGATCACGAGATCGTCGGTGCCGATGTAGCGGCCGCCGTCGAGCTCGTGCAGGAACGGCACCGGGAATTTCAACACGTCGACCTTGTCGTCGCGGTCGACGTTTTCCAGCACCGGCCCCTTCGCGACGGTCTTGGGCGGGATCGGCCGGTGGGTCTTCATGCGGTCGCGATAGGCGCGCACCACGTCGAGCGGGTTGTTGGGGACCGGCAGCCCGAGCGTGATCGCGAGCCGCTTCGACGAATTGGTCGCGCCGGACAGGAGCCGCATGCCTTTCGGATAGCCCGGCACGTCCTCGAACAGAATCGCCGGCGGCTCCGGCCGGGCATGGTTCACGATCTCGGCGAGCGTGCCCATTTCGAGCTTCCAGTCGGCGCCCTTGATGCGCACGATCTCGTCGGCGCGCTCGGCGCGCGCGATGAACTCGCGCAGGTCGTCGTGCGGGCGGTCGTAGGCGTTGAAGCTTTGGGGTTGGCCTTTTTCCAGCACGGCGTTTCCTGCTCGTTGTCGGTGATGCCGCGCCATTGTGATCGTCGCGCCGCGATCTTGCAATGTGCTTCCCCACCGTTCCGCGGGCAGGTAAGCTTGCACAAAACAAAGATACACAGGGAGGATCACGATGGCATTCGTGCGCGCCACCTTCGCGCTGTGCGTCCTTCTCGCTCTTGCCGCGCCGAAGGCCTTCGCCGACGATCCCTTCTACAAGGGCAAGCGGCTCACCATCCTCATCAACTTTGCCTCGGGCGGGCCGACGGACATCGAGGGACGGCTGTTCGCCAAGCACCTCACGCGCCACATCGAGGGCCAGCCCAACATCGTCGTCCAGAACATGGAAGGCGCCGGCGGCATCGTCGGCGCCAAGTATCTCGGCGAGGTGGCGCCGCGCGACGGCACCATGGCGGGCTACTTCACCGGCACAGCGTTCATGTATGCGCTCGATCCCGAGCGCTTCCGCGTCGACTTCAAGACCTACGAGTTCGTCGCGACCCAGGCCGGCACCACGGTTCATTTCGTGCGCACCGACGTCGCGCCCGGGATGAAGGATCCGATCGACATCGCCAAGGCGCAGAACCTCATCGTCGGCGGCTTGAGCGTCGATACGCCGAAGGATCTGCGCCTGCGGCTTGCCATGGACATGCTCGGCGTGCCGTTCAAATACGTCACGGGCTATCGCTCGAGCCCGTCGGCGCGGCTCGCATTCCAGCGCGGCGAGATCAATTTCTTCTCGGAATCGCCGCCGAGCTACCGCGGCATCGTCGATCCGACGCTGGTGAAGACCGGGCAGGCGATCCCGGTGTTCTATGACGCCGGCTTCGACGGCAAGGACTTCTTCGTTCCGGACCCGGTGAAGGACCTGCCGCTGCTGAACTTCCACGACCTCTACCGGAAGATCAAAGGCACGATGCCGTCCGGCCAGTACTGGGACATCTACAAGTCGATCATCAGCGCCGACGGAATCATCCAGCGCATGATCGTGATGCCTCCGGGCGCACCGCAGCCGGGGATCGACGCGTTGCGCGCGGCGATCGCGCGCGTCAACGCCGACAAGGCCTATGCGGAAGAGGCGGAGAAGACCTTCGGCTTCGTGCCGCAATGGGCGGCCGGGCCCGATACGCCGAAAGTGGCGCAGACCGCGCTCACGGTGCGGCCCGAGGTGCGGGCGTTCCTGGCGGACTACATGAAGAATTTGCCGAAGTAGTCAGGTTTCGATGCTCGCGGGTTGGTGATGCGCGCGCCCCGAACTCGGTCTGCTCCCTCCCCCCTTGTGGGGGAGGGCTGGGGGAGGGGGGTGATGCAGCGACGCTCAAGGGTTGCCACATAGCGCCACCCCCACCCCTAACCCCTCCCCACAAGGGGGAGGGGAACGCACCGATTTCGCGGCGCGCTCCGAAGCACCTTACCGCCGCGCCTGCGTCTGCACATTGAGCGTCACCGGCGTGCCCGGAATGCACCGAATCCAACCCGCGCCGCAGCGCCGGCACGAGATTTTCGGGGCCCTCGACCTTCTCGCCGCGGCCGCCGCAGGTCTCGACTATCTTCTCGTAGTCCGGCGAGGGCTTGAGCTCGGTCAGCGCCATCACGTTGGCCTTGGCGGCTGCGCCGTCGGGGAAGACGTCGAGCGTCGATTGCCGCACCGCCAGCCAGGTCTGGTTGTTGGCGACGACGGTCAGCGTCGGCAGCTGCTCGGCCTTGCGCGACGAAGTGGTACGGCAGCGGATTGCCGAACATGTAGGAGCCGTCGCCGACGGTGACGATCACCTCGCGCTCGGGCGCCGCCAGCTTGGCGCCGAGCCCGGCGCCGAGACCGAAGCCGAGTCCGCCCGAGAGGAGCGCGCCCATATAGCTCGCAGGCTTGGTCAGCTCGAGCATCGCCAGCGGCGCGCCGAGCTCGCTGACGACGATGGCGTCTTCCGATTTCACCTGGTTGATGCAGTGGGCGAGCCAGGCCGGATGGATCGGCGTCTGCTCCTTCACGGTCTCGATCAGCTTGTGGCGCTTGGCGACGATCTCCTCGCGCGTCGCGGCCAACGCCTTGCGCCGGCTTTCGATCGCGGTCTTCTTGCCTTTCATCGCCTCGGCCAAGGTCTCGCGCAGCATGTTCATGGCAGCGAGCGAGGAGCCCGCGATCAGCAGGTCCGCCTCGAGCTCGCGGAAGGGATAACGCGTCTCGAGCGGGTCGGCCGAAATGTGGATGACCTTGGCATCCTTGCGCGGCTGATGGTTGCGCGGCATCCACGGCACCACGCTGTCGATCACGATCACCACGTCGGCCTTCGCCAGGAACTCGCCGGGATTGTGGCCGAGATGCATGGGATGGTTGGTCGGCAGGTTCATGTCGCGCGCTTCCGCCTGCACGACCGGCAGCGCGAACTCTTCCGCCAGCGCCGCCAGCGCGCCCACCGCCGCGGGCACGCGGCCGACGCTGGACGTGATGATGATCGGGAACTCGGCCTTGGCGATCAGGCTCGCCGCCTCCTCGATGGCGGCGCGCGCCGGCTCCGGCGCCATGCGAGCCGAGCGGACGCACGTTGTCTCGCCGCGGCTTGCTGCCGGGTGCGGTGAGCACCTCGCGCGGCAGCGTGAGGTAGACCGGCCCGCGCGGCTCGCTCATGGCGATGTCGAGCGCGCGGTCGACCACGGCTTCGACCGGCTGGCCGTCGCGCAGCTCGTAGTCCCACTTCACGTATTCGCGCAGCATTCCGCCCTGGTCGAACGACTCCTGGCCCCAATGGATGGGACGGTTGCGTGAGGCGATGCTGCCGGTCTCGGTGATCGGCGTGCGTCCCGCCGCCAGCAGCACCGGGATGTTGTCGCGCGCGGCGTTGATGATGCCGTTGATCGCGTTGGCGGTGCCGACGGTGACGTGCACCATCACGGCGGCCGGCTTGCCCGCGATGCGGTAGTAGCCGTGCGCCATCGCCATGGCCACGTTCTCGTGCGGCACGACCATGAAACGGGGTGCCTTGGCACCCTTGTTCTGGGAGAGCGCCTCCACGATCGGGGCGAAATCGGTCCCGGCATTGGCGAACACATACTCGATGCCGCGCTCGCCGAGCCGCGCGATATAAGCTTCCGCCGCCATGCCGTTGTGGGTCTTGCTGTCGCTCACGGTCACATCCATTCGTAGAGGGGGGAGGGCGGGCGCAAAGTGACGGGGCGTCGGGGGTCTGTCAATGAAGCCGGGTGCATGGCCCGATCTCGCGGGCCGCGGGCCAGTCATGGCGCTTTGCAGCCCGGTACGATCTCCTTCAAATGACTTGCGTTTTGACCCTGGCAAATAGGCCGTGCGATAACACGGGCGCCGCGCGATCCAAGGAACAAGCTCGAATGGCTGACAACAACGACAAGAAACAGGGCCACACGCTCTCCGACCATCTGCTCGGCCGGGACTTCGTGCACGCAGCACGACGGCGACGCCGATCACGACCACGATCACTTCGAAATCGACGTCAACGAGCGGCTGGAAGACAACCCGATCTGGATCCAGGACCACGTCACGCTGGTGACGGTCGGCATCGACATCGGCTCGGCCGGCACGCAGGTCATCTTCTCCCGCATCAACCTGCGACGCTACGGCGAGGACCTCACCAGCCGCTACTACGTCGTCTCGCGCGAAACCTTGTTCCAGTCGCCGGTGGCGCTGACGCCCTATTCCAGCGACGAGCGCATCGACGATGCCGCGCTCGGCGCCATCATCGACGAGGCCTACGCCGACGCGGGCGTGAAGCCGGACGACATCGACACCGGCGTCGTCATCCTCACCGGCGAGGCGCTGCGGCGCGAGAACGCCGAGGCGATCGCCGGGCTGCTGGCGGAGCAGCGCGGCGATTTCGTCACCGCCACCGCCGGTCATCACATGGAGTCGATGCTGGCGGCCTATGGCTCCGGCGCCTCGAAGGTGTCGCACGACGAGGACAAGCGCATCCTCAACATCGACATCGGCGGCGGCACCACCAAGCTCGCGCATCGTCGAGAAGGGCAACGTGGTCGCGACCGCGGCCGTGCATATCGGCGGCCGGCTGCAGGTGGTGGACGAGATCGGCCGCATCATCCGGCTCGATCCGGCCGGCCGCTACCACGCGCGCCAGGCCGGCTTCTTCTGGAACCGCGGCGACGTGCTCTCGCCGGCGCAGCTCGACAAGGTCGCGGAGTCCATGGCGGACTCGCTGGTCGCGGCGCTCATGGAGCGTCCGATCCCGCATGCGATCGAGCATCTCTATCTCACCGATCCGATCGCCGACGCTCGGCCGCATCGACGGGGTCATGTTCTCCGGCGGCGTCGGCGAATACGTCTACGGCCGCGAGGAGCGCGACTTCGGCGACATGGGCCGCCGGCTCGGCCAGGCGATCCGCCGCCGCGTCGATACCGGTGCGCTGCCGTGGCCGCTGCTGCCGGCCGGCGAATGCATCCGCGCCACCGCGCTCGGCGCCTCCGAATACAGCGTGCAGCTCTCCGGCAATACCAGCTACATCTCCAAGCCCGGCGAACTGCTGCCGCGGCGCAATCTGCAGGTGCTGCAGCCGTCCTACGTGTGCGAGGAGGTCATCGACGCCGAAAAGCTCGCGAAGGCGATCCGCGCCCATTTCACCGCGTTCGATCTCATCGAAGGCGAGCGCGAGGTGGCGCTGGCGCTGCGCTGGCTGGGCGCGCCGTCCTACGAGCGCATTTCCGCCTTCGCCGAAGGCATCCGCCGCGGCCTCGCCACCACGATCGAGCGCAAGAAGCCGCTCTACATCATGCTCGACGGCGACGTCGCGCAGACCCTGGGCGCGATCCTGCGCGAGGAGCTGCTGGTCGAGAGCGAGATCCTGGCCATCGACGGGGTGGTGCTGCGCGACTTCGACTACATCGATCTCGGCCGCATCCGCATGCCGTCCTACACCGTGCCGGTGACCATCAAGTCGCTGCTGTTCAGCGAGGACCCGCGCCGCGGCCGCCCGCACCAGCGCATTCATCATCATGAGCATGGGCATCAGCACGATCATGATCATGCTCACAATCATGATCACCATCACGGGCACGGGCACCATCACCACGGTCATGACGATCATCACCACCACGACCATGATTAGCGTCGGATTCGGATCGGTTCGCTGGACGTATCGCGGACTCGGTGCGCTCCCTCCCCTTGAGAGGGGAGGGTTGGGGAGGGGATCGACGTGGCAATGGTCTGCCAATTGCCGACCCCCACCCCAACCCTCCCCCTTGCAGGGGGAGGGAGTTACGACCGAGCAAGCCTCTCGAGAGTCGCTCCGGTGACCGACGCGGTCGCGCGCCTCGCTCCGTTGCCCGGCGTCGCACCGCGTTTCGATGCGAAATGGCTGCTGATCGGCGTCGCCCGTCGCGCTGGTCGTCTGGCTCGCGCTCGTGCCGCTCGTCTTCCTGCTGTGGCAGAGCTTCCTCACGCCGCAGACCGCGAGCGCGCCGGCGCAATTCACGCTGGAGAATTTCCGCACCGCCTATCTCAGCGCGGACAACGCGCGGCTCTTTTTCAACTCGCTGCAGTTCGCGGCCGGCGCCGCCGCGCTCGCGCTCGTCGTCGGCACCGCGCTCGCCTGGATGAACGAGCGCACCAACACGCCGTTCAAGACGCTGTTCTTCGCGCTCGCGATCATTCCGCTGGTCATCCCCGGCATCCTGTTCACGGTGTCGTGGATCATGCTGGCGAGCCCGAAGATCGGCCTGATCAATCTCGCCCTGCAGAAGCTCACCGACACCGACGTCGTGTTCGTCGAACATCTACACCATGGCGGGCATGATCTGCGTCGACGGGCTGCACTATTCGCCGATGGCCTTCCTGCTGATGACGGCGGCGTTCCGCTCCATGGACCCCGCGCTCGAGGAGCAGGCGGCGATGAGCGGCGCCTCGGTGCCGCAGGTCGCGCGGCGGATCACGCTCAAGCTCGCCTGGCCGGCGGCGCTCGGCGCGCTGCTGATCCTGTTCGTGCGCGCGATCGAATCGTTCGAGGTGCCGGCGCTGCTCGGGCTGCCGGTCGGCATCCACGTCTACACCTCGTCGATCTACCAGGCGATCCACCAGTATCCGAGCCAGATCGGGCTGGCCGCGGCCTATGCGGTGACGCTGCTGCTCATCACCTCGCTCGGCATCTACGCGCAGTCGCGGCTCTCGGGGCAGGGCGCGCGCTACTCCACCGTGACCGGCAAGGGCTTTCGCCCGCGCACCATCGACCTCGGCAAGTGGCGCTATCTCACCGCGGCGATCTTCATCCTCTACTTCGTGGTGATCGTGCTGCTGCCGTTCCTGGTGCTGCTGTGGTCGTCGCTGCAGAACTTCTACAGCGCGCCGTCGTGGGCGGCGCTCGGCCGCGTGAGCCTCGATTCCTACCGCGCGGTGCTCGACTATCCGCAATTCGCGCACGACGGTGTGGAACAGCCTGCGTGCTGGCGGTCGGCAGCGCCACCGCCATCATGCTGGTCGTCGGCGGTCATCTCCTGGATCGTCGTGCGCACCAAGATGCCGGGGCGCTGGATGCTCGACAACCTCGCCTCGCTGCCGCTGGTGTTTCCCGGCCTGGTGCTCGGGCTCGCCATCATGGTCTGCTATCTCACCATCGACATCGGCGTCTACGGCACGCTCTGGATCATGTTCATCGCCTATGTGACGCGCTTTCTGCCCTACGGCATGCGCTACAGCTCGGCCTCGATGCTGCAGATCCACAAGGAGCTCGAGGAATCCGCGGCCATGAGCGGCGCGTCCTGGGCGATGACCTTCCGCCGCATCGTGCTGCCGCTGCTCAAGCCGGGGCTGCTCGCGGGCTTCATCTACGTGATGATCGTGTCGATCCGCGAGCTCTCGAGCTCGATCCTGCTCTACTCGCCGGGCACCGAAGTGGTGTCGATCATGATCTGGGAACTGTGGCAGAATGGCCAGTACGTGGAGCTCTCCGCGCTCGGCGTCATGCTGATCGTCGCGCTGTTCCTGCCTGGTGCTGCTGGCGCAGCTGGTCGGCCGGCGGTTCGGAATTGCGGAAGCCTGACCAGAATCAAGTGCGAAAGCACGGACATCGCGGTGGAAACGTGCTGAGCGTCAGGTCGCTGTTCACCGAATATGCGAACGAGCGCGGCGCCGCGGTCAAGGCGGCGCAGAACGTCTCGTTCGAGGTGCCGGAAGGCAAGCTGTTCACGCTGCTCGGGCCGTCCGGCTGCGGCAAGACCACGACCCTGCGCTCGATCGCCGGGCCTCGAGCGGCCGACGGCGGGCGAGATCGAGGTCGGCGGGCGCGTCGTCTATTCGTCGGACAAGCGCATCTTCGTCGCGCCCAACAAGCGCAATTTCGGCATGGTGTTCCAGTCCTACGCCATCTGGCCGCACATGAACGTGTTCCAGAACGTGGCGTTTCCGCTCGAGGTGCGCGCGGCTGCCCAAGAAGGAGATCCGCGAGCAGGTGATGCGCGTGCTCGACGCGGTCGCGCTCGCCGAGCTCGTCGATCGCGACGCCACCAAGCTCTCGGGCGGACAGCAGCAGCGCCTCGCGCTCGCGCGCGCGCTGGTCATGGAGCCGCAGCTGCTGCTGCTCGACGAGCCGCTGTCCAATCTCGACGCCAAGCTGCGCGACCGCATGCGCTTCGAGCTCAAGCGGCTGCAGCGCGAGTTCAACCTCACCACCGTCTACGTCACCCACGACCAGAGCGAGGCGCTGGCGCTCTCGCACGAGATCGCGGTCATGAACGAGGGCCGCGTGGTCCAGGTCGGCACGCCGCGCCAGATCTACGAGCAGCCGAGCGACAAGTTCGTCGCCGATTTCGTCGGCACCACCAATTTCATCGGCGGTACCGTGACCGACGCTCGCCGACGGCCGCTGCACCGTCAGCTCGGCCATGGGCGAGCTCAAGGCGCATGCGAGCGCGGGCGTCGCCAAGAATGCGGCGGTGATCGTGTCGGTGCGGCCGGAGGATGTGGAATTGTCGGAGGCGGCGCCGACGGCCGCCGAAGGCGACAACGTCTGCAAGGGCACGGTCAACGCCAAGGATTTCCTCGGCGACTATCTGGATTTCCACGTCAAGGTCGGCGATGTCCTGCTGCAGGCGAAGGCGCATCCGTCGCTGCGTACGCCGACCGGCGATGCAGATCTATCTGCGTATGAAGGTGGACAAATGCGTCGCGATCGCGTCCGATATGACGGCGCAGGAACGTAGACGTTCCGCCGATAAGAACACGGCGAGGAGAGATTGGCATGGCCAAGGACGCCATCGTTTCGGAAGAGCTGGCGAAGAAATTCTCCACCGAGAAGGACACGCCCTATCTGCGCTGGGTGCGCAGCGAGGGCCTCGACATCATCGGCGCGCACTACGTGCGCAATCTGCGCACCGTCGAGCTCAAGCCCTGGGCGCGGCGCGGCGGCGCCGGCGTCTACATCAACCACGAGGCCTCGCGCACCTCGAACGACTGCTACGTCTGCGAGATTCCGCCGGGCAAGAAGCTCGCGCCGCAGCGCCAGCTGTTCGAGGAGATGATCCTGGTGCTCGACGGCCGCGGCTCGACCACGGTGTGGAACGACGAAGGCCGCCGCATCACCTTCGAGTGGAAGGCGGGCGCCATGTTCGCCATTCCGCTCAACTGCTGGCACCAGCATTTCAACGGCTCGGGCCAAGCGCCGGCGCGCTACGTCGCCGTCACCAACGCGCCGCCGGTGATCAATCTCTACGAGGACATCGACTTCGTCTTCAACACCGCGCACGACTTCAAGAACCGCTTCAACGGCGAGCCCGACTATTTCAGCGCCAAGGGCGAGCAGAAGGGCTTGCTGCTGGTGACCAATTTCGTGGCCGATGCGGTCAACCTGCCGCTGATCAGCGCCAAGGAGCGCGGCGCCGGCGGCGGCCATATCCGCTTCAACATGGCCAAGGGCTCGATGAACAGCCACATCTCGCAGTTCCCGATCGGCACCTACAAGAAGGGCCACGCGCACGGGCCGGGCGCGCATGTCATCATCCTCTCCGGCGCAGGGCTATTCGCTGATGTGGCCGGAGGGCGACGAGCCGCGCCGCTACGACTGGGAGGTCGGCACGCTGATCGTGCCGCCCAACATGTGGTTCCACCAGCACTTCAATTCGGGCACCGCGCCGGCGCGCTATCTCGCCTTCAAGCACGAGGTGCGTTGCGATCCGCAACGCGCAGGGCGTGCCGAAGGCCTGGATCAGCCGCCGGCTCGGCGGCGACCAGATCGACTATGCCGACGAGACGCCCGTGGTGCGCAAGATGTTCGCGGACGAGCTGGCCAAGAACGGCCTCGCTCCGCGCATGGAGCAGGCCTACGCCCAGGAGCTCGCCGACCTGCCGTCACCGGCCGCGAAGACGGGTTAGGGGCGGCGAGACCTCACAGCGTCTCAGCGAAGAAGTCGCGCATCAGCAGGTAGGATTTGCGGCAGAGCTTCTCGTCGTAGCGCGTCGCTGCGATCGCTCCGGTGGCGGTCGGATCGCAGAACGAATGCACGGCGCCGCCGAACATCATCACCTGCCAATCGACCTTGGCCTTGGTGAGCTCCTCCTCGAGCGCATCCATCATGGGCTTGGGCGTCATCGGATCGGCCGAGCCGTGGATCGCCAGCACCCGGCCCTTGATGTTGCAGGGCGTGCCGGCAACGACCGGGTTCGGATTGGTGACGTGGAACACGACGACCGCCTTGAAATCCGCGCCGGCGCGGGCCTGCTCGAGCGCGAAGCCGCCGCCCGCGCAATAGCCGATCGCTACCTTCCTCGCGGTATCGACGAGGCCGCGCTTCTCCGCCTCGGCCAGGAGCGTGTCGTAGGCCTTGCCGCCGCAGGCGACGGTGAAGGCGACGTCTTTGTGCACGGCGAGCATGCCTGCCGCCAGCTGCTCGCGCGTCTTCGGTTTCTCGCCGTAGCCCGCGCCGAACATGTCGGCCATCAGCACGACATAGTCCTTGCCGGCGACCGTGCGGGCCTGCGCGATCGTGTCGGTGCAGACGCCCTTCCAATCGGGCTGCATGAAGACGACCGGGCGCTTCGCACTCACGCCGTCGTCATAGACGATCATCCCCTCGAACTGCTTGCCGTTGACTTGATACGGCACCTTTGCCTCGGCCATCCCACGCTCCTTCGCTGCTCGGTCCACGATACTAGGCAAAGGAACGCGAGCGCGAAATAGCTGACGGCCGCGCACGGCGTCACTCGCCGGGACGCGGCACCGGTGTTCCGTTCTCGAGTGGGAGCCCGGCGTCTTGCCAGCCGTCGGTACCTTCGGGGTACCAGATGATGCCGCTGTAGCCCCACGCGACGGCGCGCTTGGCGGCGTTCCACGACATCCAGCAATCCCGCAGGCAGTAGATCACCAGGAGCTTGCCGCGATCACCGCCCGAGACGCGCTCCAGTCCGGCGCGCAGATAGCCTTCCATGGCCGACGAGAGCTCGCCGTACCCGGTGTCCGGAAACCAGACGCTGCCGGGAATGTTCGATCGCGGCTTTTCGCGCCAAAGGGTTCCGGCGGGAAGATTGGTCGGGCGCGGGACATGCGGCATCACGTCGATGAAAGCCACGGTTCCCGTTCTCCAGAGGGCTTCGGCCTCGGCCGTCGAGACCGTGCGGGCGCCGCGCAAGGACGACGGCGTCGGTGCGCGATAATTGTCGGTGCGATAGGCCTCCGGCTCGGCAGTCGCGTGATCTTGCGCGTAAGCGCCCCCCAGCGCCAACGCGGCGAACAAAGTAAAGCCGGCGGTCCTGCGGATCATGATCTGCTTTGCGGTCGAGCCCTCCAAAAGCCTATGCTTGCCTTCGGCGGCTCGCAACGAGAAACACCAGCGCATGTCCCGGACGGCCGTGACCTTTGCTGCGATATTGGTGCTCGCCACTGGCGCAATGAATTTCGTCGCCCGCGCGCAACAGCCCCCGGAGCCGCTGCCGGTGTCCGAGGTGGCGGGCGGGGTCTTTGTTCACACCGGCGCCCTCGCGCTCATGACCCGTGACAACGAAGGCGCCATTGCCAATCTCGGATTTGTCGTCGGTGACCACGCAGTCGCGGTGATCGATAGCGGCGGCAGCGTGCGGGAAGGGCGCCGGCTGCTGGCGGCGATCCGCGCTCGCACGGCCAAGCCGATCCGCTACGTCATCAACACCCATGTCCACCCCGACCACGTCTTCGGCAACGCCGCATTCGAAAGCGAGGGCGCAGCCTTCGTCGGTCATCGGAACCTGCCACGCGCGCTCGCCGCGCGCGGACGGTTCTATCTCGACACCTTTCGCCGCTCGATGGGCGAGGAGCTCATGGCTGACGTGAAGATCATCCCGCCGACATCGATTGTCGCCGATGAAATGAAGCTGGACTTGGGAGGCCGCACCGTTACCGTGAAGGCTTGGCCGACCGCTCACACCGACAACGATCTCACGGTTTGGGACGAAGCGACAGGCACACTGTTCGCCGGCGATCTGGTCGTGACGCAGCACGTGCCGGTGCTCGACGGCAACATTCTGGGATGGCTGGCCGTGATGAATGAGCTTGCGCAGATCCCGGCCAAGCGGGTGGTGCCGGGCCATGGCCCAGTGATCGAGGATTGGCCCGCCGCATTGCAGGCCCAACGGCGCTACCTGGAACAGCTGACGAAGGACGTTCGCGGCCTGATCAAGCGCGGAGTTCCGCTGGCCGAGGCCGCGCGGAGCGCCGGGCAGGCCGAAAGGGATCGCTGGAGGCTGTTTGAGGAGTATAATGCCCGCAACGCCACGGCGGCATTCGCGGAGCTCGAATGGGAGTAAGATGAGCTCTGGTCAGGCTGGCCGCCGCATTCGAGGAGATGGTCGATGAGCATGAGAATGCTTCGCGCCGCGCGCATCGCCGGCCTTGCGGTCGCCCTCCTCGGCGTCGCCACGCTCGGCGCGCTCGCCCAGCAAGCAGCACAAAAGGATCCCTGGCCGGAGCTCGCCGCCGCCGTATTCAACAACCGGCCGCTCGCCGACGGCGCGGGCTTGATCGCCATCGAGATGCCCGTCCGCGCCGAGGACGCCGCTATCGTCCCGCTGACGGTTCGCGCCACGCTGCCGCCCGGCGACCCGCGCCGGGTCAAAGCCTTCACCGTCGTGATCGATGAAAATCCCGCGCCCGTCGCTGCGGTCTTCAATATCGGGCCGAACGCGGTCGTGTCGTCGATCTCGACCCGTGTGCGCATCGATTCCTACACCAATGTGCACGCGGTCGCCGAGCTCACCGATGGCAAGCTCTATGTCGTCCAGACCTATGTGAAGGCCTCGGGCGGCTGTTCGGCGCCGGCCGGCAAGACCGTCGACAAGACCGGCATCGGCCAGATGCGTTTCCGGCAATTCGCGAAAGCCGCCGATGGCGCGGCGGGCAACCTGCGCGAGGCTCAGGTCATGATCCGGCACCCGAACAATTCCGGGCTGCAGATGGACCAGATCACGCGGCACTACCTTCCGGCCTATTTCGTCCAGTCCGTGAAAATCTGGCAGGGTGAGGAATTGCTGCTCACCGTCGAGAGCAGCATTTCGATCTCGGAGGATCCCAACTTCCGATTCACCTACTTGCCGAACAATGCGAAGTCGTTCGTTGCCGAAGCAGTCGACACGGACAATCGTGTCTTCAAGAGTGAATGGCCCGCTGACACATCGCAGATGTAGCCATGGCTAAGGCCGTAGCGCGCGGACGGCCGACCTCAGGAAATATCCCGGCTCGCGATGGACGCGCGTGCCCCACAGCCGCCGGTGCAGCTTGTCGAGCATGCAGATAGATCACCGGCGTCGTGTAGAGCGTGAGCATCTGCGACACCAGAAGCCCGCCGACGATGGTGATGCCGAGCGGCCGGCGCAGCTCCGAGCCCGGCCCGGTCGCGACCATCAGCGGGACGGCGCCGAGCAGCGCCGCCAGCGTCGTCATCATGATCGGCCGGAAGCGCTCCAGGCAGGCCTCGAAGATCGCCCGCTCCGGGGTGAGGCCGCGCTTGCGCTCGCCCTCGAGCGCGAAGTCGACCATCATGATGCCGTTCTTCTTGACGATGCCGATCAGCAGGATGATCCCGATGAAGGCGATCAGCGAGAGCTCGGTGTTGAAGATCTGCAGCGCCAGCAGCGCGCCGAGGCCGGCCGACGGCAGGGTGGAGATGATCGTCAGCGGATGCGCCAGGCTCTCGTACAGCACGCCGAGCACGATATAGACCGCGATCAGCGCCGCGATGATCAGCAGCGGCTGCGCGCCGATCGACTGCCGATAGGCGCGCGCGTCGCCGGCATATTCGGCGTGCAGCGTGTCGGGAAGGTGCAGCTCGGCGACCGCCTGATCGACGCGCCGCGTCGCCTCCTCGATGGTCACGTTCTCGGCGAGGCCGAAGCTGATGGTGATGGCGGGGAACTGCCCCTGGTGGTTGACCACCAGCGGCGAGAGCCCGCGGCTCGATCTTGGTCACGGCGGTGAGCGGGACCTGGGTGTTGTTGGCGCCGCTCACATAGATGCGCGTGAGATCGGTCGGGTCGCGCTGATATTGCGGATCGATCTCGAGGATGACGCGGTACTGGTTGCGCTGGGTGTAGAGCGTCGAAATCTGCCGCTGCGCGTAGGCGTTGTTGAGCGCGTTGGTGATGTCCTGCACGCGCACGCCCGAGCCGCGAGGCCGCGACCCGGTCGATCGACACGTTCACCTGCAGTCCGCCCTGCTCGCGGTCGGTCGAGACGTCGACCAGCCCGGGCATGGTCTGGATCTTGGCGAGCACGCGCGGCGCCCACGCCAGGAGCTCGGCATAGTCGGCGTCCCAGAGCGTGTACTGATAGGAGGAGTTGGTCGGAGCGGCCGCCGACCCGCACGTCCTGCATCGGAAAGAAGAACACGCGCAGCCCCGGAATATTGGCGGTCTTCAGCCGCAGCCGGTTGGCCACCGCCTGCGCGGTGAGCCCGTCGCGTTCCGCCAGCGGCTTGAGGCTGATGAACAGCGAGCCGCGGTTGACCGACGGGCTCCAGCCCGAGGTGCCGATGGAGGAGCCGACATTGGCGACGGCGGGATCGGCGCGCACGATCGCTTCCGCCTTCTGCTGCAGGTCGTACATCGCCTGGAACGACACCTCGGTCGAGGCCTGGGTGCCGCCCCAGATCAGGCCGGTGTCGTCCTGCGGGAAGTAGCCCTTCGGGGTCCGGACGTAGAGGATGCCGGTGACCGCCAGCGTCGCCGCCATCACGAGCAGCGTGAGCGCGCGGTGGTCGAGCACCACGGCGAGGCTGCTGCGCGTAGGCGCGCACCATGCGCGCCCAGCACGCGCTCGACCGCCGGTCGAGCCAGGTGCGCGTCGGGCGCTGGGCGGCTTGCGCACGAAATGCGCGCAGATCATCGGCGTCAGCGTCAGCGACACCACGGTCGACACCGCGATCGCGAACGCGAGCGTCACCGAGAATTCGCGGAAGATGCGGCCGACCACCCCGGTCATGAACAGCAGCGGGATGAAGGCGGCGACCAGCGAGATGCTGATCGCGAGCACGGTGAAGCCGATCTGGTGCGCGCCTTCGATCGCGGCGCGAAACGGCGACATGCCCTTCTCGAGATTGCGGAAGCAGTTCTCGATCATGACGATGGCGTCGTCGACCACGAAGCCGACCGAGACCGCGAGCGCCATCAGCGAGAGATTGTCGATCGAGAAGCCCGCGAGCCACATCATCGCGCAGGTGCCGGCGAGCGACAGCGGCACCGTCACGCCGGCGGCGATCGTGGCGGCCGTGCGCCGCAGGAACACGAACACCACCAGCATCACCAGGACGATGGTCGCGAGCAGCGTGAGCTGCATGTCGCGGATGCTGGCGCGGATGGTCTTGCGTGCGGTCCGACAGCACCGTGATCTCGATGCCGGCCGGGATCCAGCGCTTGATCTCGGGCAGCAGCTCGTAGATGCGGTCGACGGTCTCGATCACGTTGGAGTTGGCCTGCTTGCTGATCACCAGCAGGACCGAGGGCTGGCCGTTGAACCAGCCGGCGGAGCGGCTGTTGCGCACGCCGGCCTCGATCGAGGCGATGGCCGAGAGCCGCACCACCGTGCCGTTGGCGCGTGCGCACCACGATGGCGTCGTAGTCCGGCGCCGTGCGCAGCTGGTCGTTGGTGCCGATGGTGATCGGCGCGCTCGCTGCCGTCGAAGACGCCGATCGGTCCGGTCGCGTTGGTGTTGGCGATGGCGGTGCGCACGTCCTCCATGTTGAGGCCCATCGAGGCGAGCGCGATCGGGTTGACGCGAACGCGGATCGCGGGCTGCTCGGCGCCGTTGACGCTGACCTCGGCGACGCCGTCGATCTGCGACAGCCGCTGGACGATCACGGTGTCGGCGGCGTCGTAGAGCGCGCTCGGCGGGACCGTCTTCGAGGTCAGCGCCAGGATCATGATCGGCGTCGCCGCCGGATTGGACTTGCGGAACGTCGGCCGCGACGGCAGGTCGCCGGGCAGGTCGGTCAGCGCGGCATTGATGGCGGCCTGCACGTCGCGCGCGGCGCCGTCGATGTTGCGGTTGAGATCGAACTGGACGGAGATGCGGGTCGAGCCGAGCGAGCTGCGCGAGGTCAGCTCGGTGACGCCGGGGATCTCGCCGAGCCGGCGCTCGAGCGGAGCCGCGACCGTGGCCGCCATGATCTCGGGGTCGGCGCCCGGCCGGCTCGCGGTGACGCTGATGGTCGGGTAGTCCACCGTCGGCATGCTGGCGACCGGCAGGAAGTGGTAGGCCACCGCGCCCACCAGCAGACAGCCCGATGGCGAGCAGCGTGGTGCCGACCGGCCGGCGGATGAAGGGTTCGGAGAAGCTGGTGGAGCTCATGCCGTCACTCCGCCGCCCGTTGCTGCTCCGGCGGCTCGGTCAGGTCGAGCTCGGTCTGCAGCGGCGCGGGCGCGGCTCAGCCGCGCCTTGCAGGCGCTCCATCGCGAGATAGATCGACCGGCGTGGTGTAGAGCGTGAGCAACTGGCTGAGCAGCAGCCCGCCGATGATGGTGATGCCGAGCGGATTGCGCAGCTCCGAGCCGGTGCCGCTGCTTCGAACGCGAGCGGGATGGCGCCGAACAAAGCCGCGAGCGTCGTCATCATGATCGGCCGGAATCGCAATAGCGAGGCCTGGACGATCGATTCGCGCGGCGAGAGCCCCTGCTTGCGCTCGGCTTCGAGCGCGAAGTCGATCATCATGATCGCGTTCTTCTTGACGATGCCCATCAGCAGCACGATGCCGATCAGGGCCACGACCGAGAGGTCGTACCCGTAGAGCATCAGCGCGAGCAGCGCGCCGACGCCGGCCGACGGCAGGGTGGACAGGATCGTGAGCGGATGGATGAAGCTCTCGTACAGCACGCCGAGCACGATGTAGATCGTGATCGCAGCGGCCAGGATCAGCCAGGGCTCGCCGGCGAGCGATTTGGCGAATTCGGCGGCGTCGCCGGAATAGCTGCCGATGACGGCACTCGGCATGCCGATGGTGCGCTCGGCCTGCGAGATCACGCGCACGGCGTCGCTGAGCGAGGCATCGGGCGCCAGTTGAAGCTGATCGTGACCGCCGGGAACTGCTCCTGGTGGGCGATGACCAGCGGAGCGGTGCCGTGCTCGAAGCGCGCGACCGCGCTCAGCGGCACCATGGTGCTGCCCGATATCTGGGGAATGACGCTGGGCGCGTTCGAGGTCAGCGAGGTCGACTGCGCCTGCGCCGCGACGCCGGAGGCCGGAACGTAGATCTTCGACAGCGAGGTCGGGTCGTTCTGGTAGTGCGGCATCGCCTCCAGGATCACGCGGTACTGGTTGGCCTGCCCGTAGATGGTCGAGATCTGGCGCTGGCCGAAGGCGTCGCTCAAGGTGTCGACGATGGTCTGCATCGAGATGCCGAGGCGCCCGGCGGTCTCGCGATCGACCTGCACCTGCAACCGGAAGCCGTCGTTCTGCGCCTCCGAGGCGACGTCCTGCAGCTCCGGCGACCGCTTGCAGCTCCTGCGTGAGCTTGGCGGCCCAGTCGTCGACCTCCTTCGCGTCGGTGCCGGTCAGCGTGTACTGGTATTGCGCGCGGCTGAGCCGCGTCGAGATCTGGATGTCCTGCACCGGCTGGAAGAACATGATGACGCCGGGGATCGCGGCGACCGCCTGCTGCAGCCGGTCGATGACGTCCGTCACCGGCGTCTTGCGCTGGTCGCGCGGGCGCAGCGTGATGGCGAGCCGGCCGGCATTGGGCGTGGCATTGATCGGCGTCACGCCGATGACGGAAACCACCCCGGTCACCTCGGGGTCCTTGCGGATGACGTCTTCGACGGTCGCCTGCAGCCGCTTCATCTCGGTGAACGAGACCTCCTGTCCGCCTTCCATGACGGCGAAGATGAGCCCGGTATCCTGCAGCGGCAGGAAGCCCTTCGGAATGACGATGTAGAGCCAGACGGTCGCGACCAGCGTGGCGCCGGTCACGACGCAGCGTCAGCGTCTCGTGGCGCAGCACCCATTCGAGGCTGCGTGCGGTAGAGCTCCACCGACCAGTCGACCGCGCGGTGAAACACCTTGGTGATCCCGCCGCTCGGCGGCCCTTCCGCCTGCTGGCGCAGCAGGCGGCTGCACATCATCGGCGTCAAGGTGAGCGAGACCACCGCCGACACCACCACCGCGATGGTCAGCGTGAGCGCGAATTCGCGGAACATGCGGCCGACCAGCCCGGTCATGAACAACAGCGGGATGAACACCGCGATCAGCGAGACCGTGAGCGAGATCACCGTGAAGCCGATCTCGCTCGCGCCGCGCAACGCCGCCTCGAACGGACCCTCGCCCTCCTCCATGTGGCGGACGATGTTCTCGATCATGACGATGGCGTCGTCGACCACGAAGCCGGTGCCGATGGTCAGCGCCATCAGCGACAGGTTGTCGAGGGAGAAGCCGCAGAACCACATGACGCCGAAGGTCGCGACCAGCGACAGCGGCAGCGCGACGCCGGCGATGATGGTGGCGCGGATGGTGCGCAGGAAGATCAGCACCACGGTGATGACCAGCGCGACGCTCAGGATCAGCGTGAACTGCACGTCGCGCACCGAGGCGCGGATGCTGGCGGTGGCGTCGTGCACGACGGTGAGCGTGGCGCCGACCGGCATCGAGCGCTGCAGCTTCGGCAGCTCCTTCTTGATGCGCTCGACGGTCTCGATCACGTTGGCGCCGGGCTGGCGCTGGATGTCGACCACGATGGCGGGCTTGCCCTGATAGAAGCCGGCGACCTTGTTGTTCTCGAGACCGTCGACGATGTCGGCCACGTCCTTGAGCAGCACCGGAGCGCCGTTGCGATAGGTTATGATGATCGTGCGATAGGCGTCGGCGGCGGTGAGCTGGTCGTTGGCGGAGATGGTGTAGGACTGGTGCGCGCCGTCGAGCGCGCCCTTGGCGCCCGCGACGTTGGCGGCGACGATGACGTTGCGCAGCTCCTCGAGCGAGATGCCGTAGTTGGCGAGCCGCGCCAGGTCGGCCTGGATGCGGATGGCGGGCTTGATGTTGCCTTGCACGGTGACCCGGCCGACGCCGGTCAGCTCGCTCAGTCGTTGCGCAAGCAGCGTGTCGGCGATGTCGCTGAGCGCCCGCAGCGAGATGGTGTCCGACGTGATCGCCAGCGTCACCATCGGCGCGTCGGCGGGGTTCACCTTCGAGTAGACCGGCGGGTAGGGCAGGTTGCGCGGCAGCGTCGAGCCCGACGCGTTGATCGCGGCCTGCACGTCCTGCGCGGCGGCGTCGATCTCGCGTCTGAGGTCGAACTGCAGGGTGATCTGGCTGACCCCGAACGAGCTCGACGAGGTCATGACCTCGAGCGACGGAATCTGCCCGAAATTGCGCTCGAGCGGCGCCGTCACCAGCGATGCCATCACGTCCGGGCTGGCGCCGGGCAGCTGCGTGGTGACCTGGATGGTGGGGAAGTCGACCTGCGGCAGCGACGACACCGGCAGCCACAGATAGCCGAGGATGCCGCCCAGCATGACGGCGATCCCGAGCAGCGATGTCGCGATCGGGCGGTGGATGAAGGGTGCGGACACGCTCATGGGTTCTTGACCGGCGGCCCGCCCGGATTTCGCTTCGCCTTCTCCCCTCCGCGCGTGCCGCGCGTGCCATCCGGGCGCTGCCGGTCGCCGGGCGCGAGCTGCCCGGCGTCCTCCGCGCTCGATACTACCACCTGTGTTCCCTCGGTGAGACGGGCAAATCCGGTCGTGACCACCCGCTCGCCCGCCTGCAGGCCGGTGGCGACCACGGCGCCCACATCGTCCTGCTGGGTGAGCGTCACGCGCCGCACCGTGACCGTGTTGTCGTCCTTGACGATGTAGACGAATGGGCCGTTCGGGCCGCGCTGGATGGCGGCGGTCGGCACCACCACCACCTGGCGCAGCGTATCGATCAGCACCCGCACATTGACGAACTGGCCGGGCCAAAGCTGGAGATTGGCGTTGGGGAACTCGGCCTTGACCTTCACCGTGCCGGTGGTCTGGTCGACCTGGTTGTCGACCACCAGCACCTTGCCCTTGTCGAGCGGCGCCTTGCGGTCGCCTCCGAAGGCCTCGACCGGCAGCGGACCTTCGGCGAGGCCCTTGTTGAGCTCCGGCAGATCCTGCTGCGGCAGGCTGAAGAAGACCGAGATCGGCCGGACCTGCGTGATGACGACGATGCCGGTGGCATCGGCCGCCTTCACGATGTTGCCTTCGTCGACCAGACGGATGCCGGTGCGGCCGGCGATCGGCGCGACGACGTCGGTGTAGGACAGGATCGCGCGGACGTTCTCGATCGCGGCCTGGTCGGACTTGACCTGCGCTTCGAGCTGATTGACCAGCGCCCGCTGGGTGTCGAGCTGCTGCTTGTTGATGGCGTTGGTCTGGGCGAGGCGGGTGTAGCGCTCGAGATCGAGCCTGGCATTGGCGAGCAGCGCCTCGTCCTGCGCCTTCTTCGCGACCGCCTGGTCGTACTGCGCCTGGTAGAGCGTGGGATCGATCTTGGCCAGCACGAATCCCTTCGGGACGTCCTGTCCTTCCGTGAAGGAAATGTTGATGAGCTTGCCGTCGACCTGCGAGCGGACGGTCACGGTGTTGAGCGCCCGGGCGGTGCCGACGCCGTCGAGATAGACCGGCATGTCGGAGGCCCGCGCTGTCGTCGCGAGCACGGGAACGGGATCGGTCGACGGCGCCACCGCCGCCGCGGCGGCCCTTGGTGAAGACCTGCGCCTGCTGCTGCACTTGCGGCATGTAATAGACCGCAACGACGGCCGCGATGACGAGGGCGGCAATCACGAAGACGATGAGTCGCCGCTTGAGCGTCATTGCAGCAACTTCGGATTGGCTCCCGGTGGCGGCGGGAACCAGCTGCCGCCGAGTGCCTGGAAAAGGTCCAGCGCGGCCTGCAGGCGCGCGAGCCGTGCAATCACGTGATTGGTCTCGGCCGTGAACAGGGTCTGCTGGGTCTGCAGCACGGTGACGAGATCGACGGTGCCTTCGCGCAATCTGGTCTCGGCGAGCTGGAAGGCTTGGCGCGAGCTGGTGACCACGACCTGCTGCAGACGCTCGCGCTCGGCGCTGTCGGCGACGGCGATCAGCGCGATCTCCACGTCACGGAAGCCGGCGAGGATGGTCTGGCAATAGATCTTCAGCAGCTCGAATTGCCGGCCCTGCGCGAGCTCCAGCTGTCCCTCCAGCCGGAAGCCGTCGAGCAGCGGCTGCGTGATGTTGACCGCGAGGTTGTAGAAGGCCTGTTCCGGTCGGAACAACAGCTTGAGCACGCTGCTTTCGTACCCGCCCTGACCCGTGAGTGAAATGCTCGGGAAGAACGCGGCGCGGGCGGCCTCGACGCTGGCGTCGGCGGAGGCGAGGTCCGCCTCGGCAGTCCTGATGTCGGGGCGCTGCAACAGCAGCTCCGATGGCAGCCCCGGCGTGACCCGCGGGATGGTCAACCGGTAGAGGCTGCCGCCCTTCACCGTGACGTCGGCCGGCGCGCGGCCGATCAGGACGGCGAGGATGGCGATGTTCTGGCGCAGCGTCTGATCGAAGATCGGGATGGTCGCGCGCACCGCCGCGGTCAGGCTCTCCTGCTGCGCGACGTCGAGCTGGGAGGCGGTGCCGGCATCGAAGCGCTGCTTGATCAGCGTGAGCACGTTGTTGGCGGCGGTGTAGTTCTGGCGGGCCAGCCGCAGCTGGTCCTGGGACGCGAGCACCTGGAGATAAGCATTGCCGACGGCCGCGATGGTGGAGAGGACGACGACTTCCTTGGCGAAGCGGGTGGCGACGGCGGTCTCCTGCGTGGCGCGTGACGCGGCGCGGTTCTTGCCCCAGAAGTCGATCTCGTAGCTGGCGTTGAGCGCGGCGCGGAGCGTGTCGCGCTCGACGCCGCCCGCCGGCTTCGAGCGCTGCGCAAGCCCGGCGAAATCGACCGCCGGCAGCAGCGGCGCGCCGACGATCTTGGCCTGTGCGTCGGCCTGCATAATGCGTCCGATGGCGGCGCCGATGTCGAGATTGGCGGTCTGCGCCTCCTCGATGAGCTTGGTCAGCTCGCCCGAGCGGAAGCTGCGCCACCAATCGAGCGCCGGCGGTGCGGACACCCCGCGCCCAGCGCGATACGCTGGCGGGACGTCGAGGGCGAGGTCCGGCCGCTCGGACGTGAAAATGCATCCGGCAAGCATTTGCACCAGAGATAATCCCAAAAAGGCGACAAAGAAGGGGCGAACGCTGGTCACACGAAAGCGTCCGGCGGTGATCGCCAGAGGCCGCGTGCGCCAGTTGTCGAACATGGGACCGACTTTCAACGCTACCGACACCCGTGAAACGGGGTACTAGCGTCAACGCAACGCACGCCTTCCCCAGCCAGCCGTTAACCCTTTGCGGCGGCATGCTATCAGGCCGGCCCAGGGCGGCCACTTAATAAAAAGACATGTTCACCGCTGTCTCTGTCGGCGTCCAAGCATTTGATTGAAAACGATTATTCTGCTGTCACGGGTCAGCCAAAGCGGACGCGGACGCCGTCGAGCGCGATACCGCTGAGCTCGGTCGTCCAGGTCTCGCCGGGCGCCACCGGCAGCGCGCGCGTCAGCGTTCCCGTGGTGACGATCTCGCCGGCCGTTAGCGATGGATTTCCCGGGTCGCGGGCGAGCTGATCGACGAGATGGCGCAGCGCCGACAGCGGCCCGTCCAGCACGTTCGCAGCCAGGCCGTGATCGGCGACCGTGCCGTCGCGCGCAAGATCGATCTCGAAGCGCGCCAGTGTCCGATAGGAATCGTCGGCGACCGGATTACGAGGTCCGATCAGCAGGGCGCCGTGCAAGCCGAAGGCTGCGACCGTGTCGGGAGCCGAGAACTTCCAGGCGGGAAAGATCGACTGCACGATCTCGAATCCGTGCGCGACCCAGGCAACGCAGTCCAGCAGCGCTCGCTCATCCATTCCGGGCGTCGGCGCGCGCGCAAGTCCGAACATGATCTCCGGCTCGATGCGCGGCTCGGCGAGACCTGCGAGCGAGAATGTGTCGCCGATCCCGGCGATGTCATGGACCGTGCGGTCGTACACATATCCCCAGATCGGCGCATGCACGTCGTACTCGGTCCAGATCGTGCGGTTGGTGAATCCGATCTTGCGCCCGACCGGCCGCTCGCCGCGTGCTTCACGCATTTTCCTGACGGCGGCGGTCACGCGATAGGCGTCATCGAGCGCGAAGCCGGCGAGGCGCGAGGAGAACGGCGCGATCTGGCGGCCGCTGTCGAGCGCGGCGAGCGCCTCGGCGGAAATGCCGTCAATGTCGGTTGGCGCGATCGTGGAGTGCGGCGTCATGGCCGGGCTTGTCCCGGCCATCCACGTCTTGGCCGCCGCGCGAAAGACGTGGATGCCCGGCACAAGGCCGGGCATGACGGTGGAGAAATCTGGCGGCTACTCGCCGGGCACATCAGGCCGCGGCTCCCGTCTTCGCCCCCTTCGTGACGGACAGGTACCAGTCGAGAATCTCTGCGCCGTTCCAGTGCAGCACGCCCTCGAAGCGACGCACGTGGTCGTAGATCGCTTCGAGGTATTTGATGCGGTGCGGCTGGCCGCTGATATAGGGATGGATCGCGAGCGCCATGATCTTGGCGCGGTTCTTTCCCTCGGCGTAGAGCCGCTCGAACTGGTCGATGGCGCGCCGCGCGAGATAGTCGCTCTCGTGGTGCTGGACGATCATGATGCCGATGTCGTTGATCTCGACGGTATAGGGCAGCGTGACCAGCGGACCCTTTGCGGTGCGGATCACCGTCGGCTCGTCATCGTAGACCCAGTCGCCGATATATTTGACGCCGGCGTCCACCAGCAGCTCCGGCGTGTCCAATGTCTGCGTGAGGCCCGGTCCCGAGCCAGCCGACCGGACGCTTGCCGCTGAAGCGCTCGAGGATGTCCATGGAGCGGTTGATCATGGCCGCCTGGTCCTCGACCTTGTGGATCGGCATCTGGTCGTAGGCGTGGCCCATGAATTCCCAGCCCAGCCGCTTCGCTTCCTCGGCGACGCGCACATAGTCCTCGCAGGTGCGCGCGTTGAGGGCGAGCGTGGGCCTGATGCCGAGCCGCTCGTAGAGCTCGAAGAAGCGCCAGGCGCCGACCCGCATGCCGTATTCGTGCCAGCTCCAGTGCGGCACGTCGGGCAGCAGCGGCACGCCGGTCGGCGCCGGCAGCACCTGCCGCGGCATCGGCCGGCCGATGTCCCAGACCTCGTAGTTGACGATGGTCCAGAACGCGACCCGCGCGTCGCCCGGCAGCTTGAGCGGCGGCCGGTCCACGATCGCCGAATAGTCGCAGCGTTCCCGCGGCAGCATGGGTGTCGGTGCAGTCATGGGGTCGGCCATTCCACTCCTTTGCCGGCGAGAGGGCTCGCGGGCGTCATGATATCTCGAAACTTCATTCCACTTGGAGGTTGGCGGCCTTGACGACGGCCGTCCACTTGGCGAGCTCGTCGGCGAGTATCTTGCCGAACTCCGCCGGCGTGCCGACCTTGATCTGGGCGCCGAGGTCGGCAAGCCGTGCGCGCGTCTCCGGCGGCTTGAGGCCTTCGTGGAACGCGGCGTTGAGCTTGTTGATGATCTCGCTCGGCGTTCCGGCGGGCGCTACCACGCCGAGCCAGAACGTGTTCTCCAGTGATGGAAACCCCGCCTCCGCTATGGTCGGCACATCGGGCAATCTTGTGAAGCGCTGCTTCGAGGTGACCGCCAGCGCACGCAGCTTGCCGGCTTCGACTTGCGGCAGTGAGGTGGTGCTGGGGTCGAGGACGACCTGGATCTGCCCGGCCACGATGGCGGCAAGCATCGGCGCTGTCCCACGATAGGGAACGTGCACGATGTTGGCGCCGGTTTCCAGCTTGAACAGCTCCGCGAGCAGGTGCGGTGCGGTGCCGAAGCCCTGCGAGCCCCAGCTCACCTTCCCTGGATTTGCCTTGGCGTAATCCAAGAGCTCGGCCATCGTCTTCACCGGCATGTCCGGGTGCACGCACGCGATGAGCGGCGCTTCGATGAGATAGGCGACCGGCACGAACGCCTTGGCCGGATCGTAGCCGATGTTCTTGTGCACCGCCGGGCCGGTGGTCAGCGCTCCTCCGGGCGTGATCAGGATGGTGTAGCCGTCGGGATCGGCGGTTGCCACGGCCTTGGCGCCGATGCTGCCGCCGGCGCCGCCGCCGCGGTTCTCCACCACGACGCCCTGGCCGAGCGTGGCGGCGAGCCGGTCCGACACGATGCGCGCCATATTGTCGGTCGGCCCGCCCGGCGGGAACGGTACGACCATCTTGATCGGCCGGTCCGGATAGGTCTGGGACTGGGCGTACGCGAGGTCGATGCCGTGCAGCGCCCATCCGGCGCACAGCGATACCGCAAGCAGGGCTCTGATCATCATCTGGCTGCCTCCCGCGTCGGTCCGGGAATGGAGGCCGTCATTCTATCCCGCGGTCTTTCGGGTAAAAGAGGATCGTGGAAAGCCCGGGTTGCGGTCGGTGCGACATCTTCGCGGGTTGCCGTTGCGGCGGATCGGGTATGCTTCTACCCAACGCCGACCGTACAAGGCGGAAGAGGGAATGGACCTGAGGAACGAGCCGCCGAGACGGGCGGACGCGGAGGTCACGTCTCGGTGGCCCGATGACTCGGTGGAAGCGCCGGGCGACGATCGTCTGCGATCATGGATCGCCGACACACGGGCCGCCGCTAGCACCGATGCCGCGCGCATCCCGCTTGCCGTCACGCTTGCGATCTTCGCGCTCGCGTTCCTGCTGCCGGCCTGGCCGTGGCTGTCCGGCGCGGTGACGATCCCTTGGGACGGGAAATCGCAGTTCTATCCGCAGGTGCAGTTCCTCGCGAACTCGATCGCCCACGGCGAGTGGCCATGGTGGTCGCCCAATGTCTTTGCCGGCTGGACGCAGATTTCCGATCCGCAGTCGCTGCTGTTCTCGCCGCTTCACGTCGTGCTGGCCACGTTCAATTCCGCGATCAGCCTGCGTGCGTTCGACGCCGTCACGTTCGCCTATCTCTTTCTCGGCGGTCTCGGCATCATCCTGTTCTTCCGCGACCGCGGCTGGCACATGGGCGGCGCGCTGGTGGCGGCGATGGCGTTCGCGCTCGGCGGCGCCGCCAGTGCGCGACTGCAGCACACCGGCCAGGTGATCAGCCTGGCCTATCTGCCGATCGCGTTGTGGCTGTTGGCGCGCACGCTCGAGCGCTCGTCGTGGCGGGCGGGCGTGGCGTTCGGCGCGCTCGCGGGACTGATGGCGATCGGGCGCGATCAGGTGGCGCTGCTGTCGCTCTATGTGCTCGCCGGGTTCGTGTTGGCCTTCTGGGTAGCGGGCGAGCGGCCCCTTGCGCGCTTGCGTACGAGCGTCAAGCCTTTGGCGGCGGTCGGCCTGAGCGCGACGTTCGTGGCCGCGGTCCCGGTCGTCATGTCCATGCTGCTGGCGGCGAGGTCGAACCGGCCCGAGATCAGCTTTGCATCGGCGGCGGGAGGCTCCATTCATCCCGTCCACCTGCTGCAATTCCCATTCGCCGATCTGTTCGGTGCGATGGACCCGAAGATCGAATATTGGGCGCCGCAGAGCCTGGTCTGGGATGCCGCCTGGGGGTGGCCCGGGCTCTACCTCTCGCAGAACATGGGCCTCGTCTATGCCGGCGCATTGACCTTCGCTGTGGTCGTGTCGTTCGGGCTCATTCGCCGCGTCGCCTGGGCGCCCGAGATCAGGTACTTCACCATCGCCACGGTGCTGGTGCTGCTGTACGCGCTCGGCGCCTACACGCCGGCCTTTCACATCATGTACGACGTGCTCCCGGCCGTGGCGCTTTATCGCCGGCCGGCCGATGCCACCTTCGTGCTGGTCGCACTGGTCGCGGTGATCGCCGGCTATCTCGTGCATCGCTGGCTGACCGGCACCGTGCCGCGGGCGACCCGCTGGCAGCGCGTGCTCGAGATCGCCTGCCCGATTGCTTTCATCGTTGGTGCGCTGGCGCTCGCATATTCGGTGGTTGGTATCAGGCCGGTGCTGGTCCCGGTGGCGACCGCGGCGGTCTTCACGGGTGTGGCGATCCTGGTTCTGCTGCTGGCACGCCGGCTCGATGCCCGCCGGCCGGTGGCGGCGGTGGGGCTGATCGCGGCGCTCATGGCCGTGGACCTCGCCTGGAACAATGCTCCGCATGTCTCGACCGCGCTGCCGCGCGACAATTTCAATGCGTTGCGTCCCAACACGACCGACGCGACCGTGCGCCTGCTCAAGGCGCAGATCGCAGCCGCTGCGGCGCCCGATCGGCGCGATCGCATCGAGGCGATCGGCATCGGCTATCACTGGCCGAACCTCTCCCTGGCCCAGGATTTCGATCACGTGTTCGGCCACAATCCGTTGCGGCTGCGCTGGTTCTACGAGGCGACTCACGTGGGCGACACCGTCGCCATTCCGAGCCAGCGCGGCTTCTCGCCGCTCTATCCGTCCTATCGCTCGGCTTTTGCCGATCTGCTGGGCGTGCGCTTCATCGCGACCGGCGTGCCGGTCGAGCAGATCGACTCCTCGCTTCAACCTGGCGACCTCAATTTCATCGCGCGCACCGCCGATGCCTATGTCTACGAGAATCCGCGCGCGCTGCCGCGCGTGATGCTGCTCACGGATTGGCGGCTCGCCAATTTCGACGAGGTCTTGCGCAGCGGCTGGCCGGCCGCGGACCCACGCCAGACCGTGCTCTTGAAGAAGGCGCCGGTCGGCTTCTCGCGCAGCGCGGCGGCCGGCATGCGCGGCAGCGCACGCATCAGGCGCTATGCCAATACCGAGGTGGTGGTCGAGGTCGAGGCGCCAGGCGGAGGCATCCTGCTGCTCAACGATGTCTGGCACCCGTGGTGGCGCGCGACCGTGGACGGTGCCAATGCCGAGATCCTCAAGGCCAACGTGATCTTCCGCGCCGTGGTCTGCCCGCGCGGGCGGCATGTGGTACGATTCACGTTCGAGCCCTTCGCCGGCGCCTTCGGCGAGCTGGTCGGCAAGGTGACCAACGGACATTGAATTTGTCCGTGCGCCGCGATCCAACGTAAAATGGCACGAAGAATAAGGCCGTAGGCAAGGGGACGTACCCCTCGTGTCCGGTGTTAGCCCCGTGTATAAGTCGCGGCCTCTGGGGCGGAAACGATAACAATGACCACCGAAGTCGTGAGTACAGCGTTGCGTCCGGGCCTTGCGCGACCGCCGTTGCGCTCGCGCGTCAAGCTCGAGCACGTGGTGATGGGCGCCGCCATCGTCGCGCTGATCGTGCTGGTGGTGCTGCCGCTGCTCTCCCTCCTGTTGGGGAGCGTGAAGGGCGAGCATGGGATGAGCCTCGACCATTTCGGCGAGGTGCTCACCGGCCGGCTCTACATCAACGCGCTCAAGAACTCGCTCATCCTCGGCGCCTGGACCGGGCTGTTCAGCCTCGTGATCGGGCTCGTGCTGGCCTGGGCGGTGAGCCGCACCGACGTGCCGGGAAAGCCGCTGATCCAGCTCACGGCCACGCTCTCCTATCTCTCGCCGCCGTTTCTGACAGCCATCGCGCTCACCTATCTGTTCAGCCCGAATGCCGGGCTGATGAACGTGCTGATGCGCGACGTCTTGGGCCTGCCCTGGCTCACCTTCAACGTCTTCTCCATGCCGGGGCTGGTGCTGGTGACGGTCATGCACACGTTCCCGTTCGTCTATCTGCTGGCCTCGAGCGCGCTCCTTTCCGTCGATGCCTCCTACGAGGAAGCCGCGCAGATTCTCGGCGCCAGCAAGCTGCGCACCGCGCTCTCGATCACGGCGCCGCTGGTTGCGCCGGCGATCCTGTCGGGCACGCTGCTCGCCTTCGTCAATGCGTTGGCGCTCTTCGGCTCGCAGGCGATCATCGGGCTGCCCGCCCGCATCTTCACGCTGCCGACCCGCATCTACGCGCTGTTCGACTATCCGCCGGAATACGGGCTCGCCTCTGCGCTTTCCCTCGTGCTGGTGCTCATCACCGTGGTTGCGCTCTATCTCCAACGCGCCTTCCTGGCGCGGCGCTCCTATGTGACGCTCGCCGGCAAGGGCTCGCGGCCGCAGCTGATGCAGCTTGGTCCGTTCCGCTGGGTGATGCTGGGCCTCGTCGTCCTCATCTTCATCGTGTCGATCGTGGCGCCCTACGCGACGCTCATCGCCGTCTCGTTCTCGAAATCCTGGGGGCTCGATTTCTGGAAGGGCCTCACGCTCGCGAACTACAAGTTCATTCTGTTCGACTACAACGTCACCCAGCGCGCGATCCTCAACAGCCTGATGCTGGCTTTCGCCGCCGCCACCATCGCCGTCATGCTCGGCGCCGTGATCGGCTGGATCGACCTGCGCACTCGCATTCCCGGCCGCAAGCTGCTCGATTACGCCGCGCTCATTCCGCTCGGCCTTCCCGGCATCGTGGTTGCGGTCGCGCTCATCCAGTTCTGGCTGGCGATGCCCATCGCGCTTTACGGGACGCTCGCGATCCTGCTGCTTGCCTATGTCGGCCGCTACATTCCGCTCGGTGTGCGCGCCGCCAATACGTCGCTGCGGCAGGTCGATCCTTCGCTGGAGGAAAGCGCGCAGATCCTCGGAGCGTCGTGGGCCACGACCATGCGCGAGATCACGCTGCCGCTGATCAGGCCGGGCCTGTTCGCGGGCTGGCTGCTCGTCTTCGTGCCGGTGATCCAGGAGCTCAGCGCCTCGATCCTCTTGTTCTCGTCGAGCTCCATCACCCTGGCGGTCGCGGTCTACAACCTCTATGAGACCGGCTATATCGAGCCGGTCGCGGCACTGGCCATGATCAACATGGCGATCATCGGGGTCGCGATCTGGCTCGCCAACTGGCTTGCCGGCGGCGGCCTCGCATCGCGCGGCGACGCCGCGCCGGTCAATACCTAGCAGGGTCGCGCATGGCTGGGATCACGATCCGCGGATTGTCGAAAAGCTTCGGCGCGCGCGACGCGAGCTTCGCGGCGGTGGCCGATCTCGATCTCGACATCAAGGACAATTCGTTCGTGACGCTGCTCGGTCCGTCCGGTTGCGGCAAGACCACCACGCTTCGCCTGATCGCGGGCTACATCGTGCCGGACCAGGGCACGATCGAAGTAGACGGCCGCGCCCTGTCGTCGCCCGCGACGGTCGTGTCGCCGGAGGCGCGCGGCATGGGCATGGTGTTCCAGAACTATGCGGTCTGGCCGCACAAGACCGTGTTCGAGAACGTCGTGTTCGGCCTCAAGATCCGGCGCATTCCGGCGGCGGCGGCGAAGAAGCAGGTCGAGGAGACGCTGGCGCTGGTCAACCTCGCCGGGCTCGAAGGCCGCTACCCGAACGAGCTCTCGGGCGGCCAGCAGCAGCGCGTCGCGCTCGCTCGCTCGCTCGTGGTAGAGCCGTCGATCCTGCTGCTCGACGAGCCGCTATCGAACCTCGATGCCAAGCTGCGCGAGCGCATGCGCACCGAGCTCAAGGACCTGCAACGCCGCACCGGCATCACGTTTGTCTACGTCACGCACGACCAGGCCGAGGCGCTCGCGCTCTCCGATCACGTGGCGGTCATGAGCGGCGGGCGGCTGCAGCAATACGGCACGCCGTTTGAGGTGTATGCGCATCCCGCCAACCGCATGGTCGCGGACTTCATGGGGCTGGTGAACCTGGTGCCGGGCAAGGTGCGCGAGGTGGCGAACGGCGGCGGCAAGGTCGAGCTCGCCGGCGATCTCGCCCTCGATGTCCGTAAGCTCGACGGCCTTGCGCCCGGCGACAGCGTCGATGTCGCCATCCGCCCGGAGAATATTCGCCTGGGTGCCGTCGCCGGCACGGGCAGATCGGCGAAGATCACCAACCACGTCTTCCTCGGCAACATCAGCGAGTACTACGCGACGCTCGCCTCCGGCCAGGTGCTGCGCGTGCAGACCCATCCGCTGCAGCATTTCAAGGTCGGCGACGAGGTTGCGATCGAGATCGATGCGACGCAATGTAGCGTCTTCCGCCGTGTCCCCGGCGATGCAACTGCTTCATAACGACGAGAGTTCGGGAGTGCCAACATGAACAAGCCCGTTTCGCCCGCCGCCGTCATCCACGGCGAGGAGCACTGGACCAACAAGGGCAGCGACGTCCGGCTATTTCTCTGGAACAAGCACGCCGGCGACCCCTCCGGGCCGGCGGGACGCATCCTGTTCGTGCACGGCTCGTCCATGGCCTCGCAGCCGACCTTCGACCTGCAGGTGCCGGGGCGGCCGTCGCCGATGGATTACTTCGCGGCCCAGGGCTACGACACTTGGTGCGTCGACATGGAGGGTTACGGGCGCTCGACCAAGGATCGCGACCACAATTCCCCGATCTCCTACGGCGCCGACGACTGCTTCGCCGCCGCGAGCTATATCGAGAAATTGCGCGGCAAGAAGCCGCTGATGGTCTACGGCATCTCGTCGGGCGCGCTGCGCGCCGCCTTGTTCGCGCAGCGCCATCCCGAGATGGTGGCGCGGCTCGCATGCGACGCCATGGTCTGGACCGGGGAGGGCTCGCCGACGCTCGCCGAGCGCGCCAAGAGGCTGCCGGAGTTCCGCGCGAAAAATCGCCGTCCGATCGACCGCAAGTTCGTGCGCTCGATCTTCGAGCGCGATCATCCCGGCACCGCGGATGACAACGTGATCGAAGCCTTCGCGGACGCGATCCTCAAGCTCGACGATTCGATCCCGAACGGCACCTACGTCGACATGTGCGCTAACCTGCCGGTCTGCGATCCGGAGAAGATCACGGTGCCGACGATGATCATGCGCGGCGAATACGACGGGATCGCCGGCTTTACGGACTTGGTGAAATTCTTCGAGAAGCTGCCGAACCCGGACAAGCAGTTCGTGGTGATGCCGGGCATCGCGCACGCCTCGTTCCACCAGAAGAACTACGAGATCTGCTACCACGTGCTGGCAAGCTTCTTCGCGCAGCCGGCACAGATCTACAAAGGCGGGCATTGAGCGGAACCGCGGCGCGTCCCGAAGGACGGAGGAAACGACATGCTCAAGCTGACACTCACACTGGCGCGGCGGCATTCGCGTTCGCCAACCTCCTCACTCCCGCCCACGCGCAAGAAGCCGTCGACGCCGCCAAGGCCAAGGCGGAGGGCAAGGTGATCTGGTACACCTCGACGCCGATCGAGCAGGGCCAGAAGATCGCCGACGCCTTCCAGAAGGAGACCGGCATCAAGGTCGAGATGTTCCGCTCCGGCGGCTCGGCGATCCTGCGCCGCTTTCAGCAGGAGATGGACGCCGGTCGCGTCGCGGTCGACGTGCTCACGCACTCCGAGCCCGCCGCCGCCAACGCGCTCGGCAAGAAGGGCCTGTTCGTCGCCTTCAAGCCGAAGAATTTCGACAACGTGCCCGACGCCGCCAAGGATCCGAACGGGCTGTTCGTGGGCCAGCGGCTCAACATGATGACGCACTACCTGCGCAGCGACAAAGTCGCGGCCGCCGACGAGCCCAAGACCTGGGATGACCTGCTCGACCCGAAGTACAAGGGCAAGCTGGTCATGACCGATCCGTCCTTCACTTCGCTGCAGGTGTCGGTGGTCGGCACCATGGCGAAGGCGCGCGGCTGGGGCTTCTACGAGAAGCTGCGCGGCAACGACGTCATGATCGTGCAGGGCAACCAGCAGGTCTCCGACATGCTCAAGCGCGGCGAGCGGCTGATCGCGGTCGGCGCGCTCAATTCCTACGCCGCCGATCTCAAGAAGGAAGGCCACCCGATCAAGACGCTCTACCCGCCCGATGGCGTGTTCGTCATTCCCTCGCCCACCTCGGTGGTCAAGGGCTCGCCCAATCCGAACGCGGCGAAGCTGTTCGCGGAGTTCATGATCGGCGACGCCGCGCAGAAGATCTTCCCCGCCGACGGCGGCTATTCCGCGCGCGTCGACATCGCCGCGCCGCAGGGCTCGCCCGATCTCAAGAGCCTGAAGATCGTCGCGGTCGACGACGACTACATCGAGAAGGAGACCGCGCGCATCAAGCGGCGCTTCAACGAGATATTCCAGTAGCGGATTCGCGCGGCGTCACGACGGCCGCAGATCGCCCTTGCCGTTGCCATTCTTGCTTCGCGGGCGCTTGGTTTCCTCGAGCAGCGCGCGATCGAGGCGCTCCTTGGCGTCGACCTCGAGGGCGTGCAGGCCGGCCAGCGTCTCGTCGAGGTCGCGGCGCTTGCTCTCGAGCTCCCGGATGCGCTCGACGATGCGTTCGAGTCCGCGCCGGTACTGCGCCGCCCCGGTCGCGTCGGCCTTGTAAAGGCTCAGGTACTCGCGGATGGCGTCGATCGAAAATCCGAGCCGCCGCAGTCGCTGGATGAGGATGAGGCGTGCCCGGTCCTGATAATTGAAGACGCGGGTCCGGCCCACGCGCGCCGGCGTGATCAGCCCGCTCTCCTCGTAGAAACGAATGCCCTGCGACGTCAGGGAAAACTCGTTGGCGAGCTCGGCCACGCTGTAGAACCGCGAACGGTCGGAAGGCGCTGAGTTGATCATGTGCACCTATGTGCGACTTGTGTAAACCAAAGTCAACTTGAACAAGCGCTAGGTTGCCGCAAGTCAGCTATGTCCGACGCCGCCAAGGCGGGAGAATGCCAATTATTGTTGTGTTTTGCGCGTCCAGGCAGTCGCTTATTAAAGTTGAATAGAGAGATATAAAGTATACTTGACATAACGCAGGAGATGGTCTCTAAAGAGTGCACGCTGCTCAGGGCTGTCTAGCCGAAGCGACCGACCTCAAAGTCGAGGAATCGCAATGACCTATCGCGCCCCCGTCAACGAAATGCTGTTCATGATGCGCCACGTCGGCCAGCTCGATCGCGCGGTTGGCGACGGCATCTATCCGGATCTCACGATAGACGTGGTCCAGGATATTCTGGAGGAAGCGGGGCGCTTCTCACGGCAGGTGCTGGCGCCGATCAACCGGTCCGGCGATCGCCATGGCGCGCAGTTGCGCGAGGGCGTCGTCACCACCGCGCCGGGCTTCAAGGAGGCCTATCAAGCCTGGGTCGCCGCCGGCTGGAACGCGCTGTCCGGTCCGGCCGAATACGGCGGGCAGGGGCTGCCGCAGCTGCTCAATGCCGGCTGCTTCGAAATGTGGAATGGCGCGTGCCTCGCTTTTAGCGTTGCCCCGCTCTTGACCTTTGGCGGTGTGGAAGCGGTCGCCGCGCATGGTTGCGAAGACCTCAAGCAGCGGTATCTGAGCAAGCTCGTCGCCGGCGAGTGGACGGCGACGATGAATCTGACCGAGCCGCAGGCGGGCTCGGATCTCAGCGCCATCCGCACCCGGGCGGAACCATGCGGCGACGGCACCTGTCGTATCTTCGGTCAGAAGATATTCATCAGTTACGGCGAGCACGATCTCACCGACAACATCGTCCATCTCGTTCTGGCGCGATTGCCCGACGCGCCGAAGGGGACGCGCGGCATCTCGCTGTTCCTGGTGCCGAAAATGCTGCCCGACGGCACCCGCAACGACGTGCGCTGCAGCAGCATCGAGCACAAGCTCGGAATCCACGCGAGCCCGACCTGCACGATGATCTACGGCGACGGCGGCGGTGCGCTTGGGTGGCTGCTCGGCGAGGAAAATCGTGGGCTCGCCTGCATGTTCACCATGATGAACAGCGCGCGCCTGTCGGTCGCGCTGCAGGGCGTCGCGATCGCCGAGCGCGCCTGCCAGGATGCGATCGCGTTCGCCGGCGAGCGCCGCCAAGGCGCCTCGCCAACCCACAACGGCAACGGCATGGCGCCGATCATCGAGCACGCCGACGTGCGGCGCATGCTGGCGACGATGCGCAGCCTGACCAACGCCGCGCGCGCGATCTGCTACGCGACCGCGGAGACGATCGACCGCTCGCATCTATGCGAAGGATCCGCCGAACGGCACACGGCCGGCGAACGTGCCGCGCTGTTGACGCCGGTCGCCAAGGCGTTCGCCACCGACATCGCCGTCGAAGTGGCCTCGCTCGGCATCCAGGTCCACGGCGGAATGGGCTTCATCGAGGAGACCGGCTCCGCCCAGCATCTGCGCGACGCCAGGATCCTGTCGATCTACGAGGGTACCAACGGCATTCAGGCGATCGATCTGGTGACACGAAAGCTCCCGATGTCGGGCGGTGAGACGGTGCTCAGGCAGATCGAGGAGATGCGCCGAATCGCGGGACAGCTGGCGGACGCGGATTGCACGAGCTTGCAGGCGGCGGCACCGCAGATCGCCAAGGCCGTCGACAGTCTGGAGCGGGCGACGCGGTTCATGCTCGGTGCGTCAGCCGACAGCGCCACCGAGGCGGCGCTCGCCGCGGCGACCCCCTATTTGCGGTTGTTTGCGACCGCGCAGGGCGGCGCGCTGCTCGGGGCCTCGGCGCTCGCGGCCCAGCAGGCGATGGCGGCCGGCGACAATGATCATGCGCACGCCGGACGCGTACAGCTCGCGAGGTTTTTTGCCGACAACATCGCTCCGAGCGCGCCGGGGCTCGCTGACGTGGTGGTCGGCGGCGCGGCGTCACTGAAGGATGCGCAACGGATGTTGGTCGACTGAGCAGGCGTGCCGCCCTGCCAGCCCGATCCGTTGGCGATCATCAGCGGCACATGAGGGAATGCCGAGAATAACTTCACTGACCATAGGGAGGTTGTCATGAAAGCGAAATTCGGTTTGGCCATGGTTGCGGCCGGTGCGGCCGTCGTTGCCACGCAGGTCAAGGCCGCCGATGCGATCAAGATCGGCGTGTTGACCGACTTGTCGGGTCTTTACGCTGCACCGACCGGGCCGGGATCGGTCTTTGCGGCGCGCCAGGCGGTCGCCGATTTCACCGCCTCACGCAAGGGCCTCAAGATCGAGGTCGTTGCCGGCGATCACCAGAACAAGCCCGACATCGGCGCCGGCATCACCAACCGCTGGATCGACGCGGAGAAGATCGACGTCGTCGTCGATGTGCCGACGTCGTCGGTCGCCTTCGTGGTCAATGACATCGTCAAGGCCAAGAACAAGGTGTTCCTCGCCTCCGGCACCGCGGCGTCCGACCTGACCGGCGCGCGCTGCTCGCCCAACACGGTGCACTGGACCTACGATACCTGGGCGCTGGCGAACGGCACCGGCAAGGCGATCGCAACCACCGGCGGCGACTCCTGGTTCTTCCTCACCGCCGACTATGCGTTCGGCCATGCGCTCGAACGCGACACCGCGGCGGTGGTGGAAGCCAACAAGGGCAAGGTGCTCGGCCGCGTGCGCCACCCGCTCTCGACCAACGACTTCTCGTCCTTCCTGCTGCAGGCCCAGGCCTCGAAGGCGAAGATCGTCGCCCTCGCCAATGCCGGCGGCGACACCGTCAACGCCATCAAGCAGGCGGCGGAATTCGGCGTCGTTCGCGGCGGGCAGAAGCTCGCGGGCATGCTGGTCAATATCAGCGATATCGATGCGCTCGGCCTCAAGACCGCGCAGGGCCTGATGCTGACCGAGCCGTGGTATTGGGACGCGAGCGACGCCAACCGCGCGTTCGCGAAGACGTTCGCCGCCGCCAATGGCGGCCGCCATCCCACCATGGTGCATGCCGGCGTCTATGCCGCGGTGACGCACTATCTCAAGGCGGTCGTTGCGCTCGGCGGCGCCGCCGACGGCAAAGCTGTCGTCGCGAAGATGAAGGAGCTGCCGACCGACGATCCGCTCTTCGGCACCGGCAGCATCCGTCCCGATGGGCGCAAGATTCACGACATGTACCTGTTCGAGGTGAAGCGGCCCGACGAATCGAAGCACCCCTGGGACTACTACAAGCTGCGCGCCACCATCCCGGCCGCGGAGGCGTTCCGTCCGCTCGCTCAAGGTGGTTGCCCGCTGGTCAGCGGCTGACCAACATCCGAACCAAGTCGGCAATGCTTCAAGGAGGAAAGGACATGTCACGCAAACATTGGCTCGCCGCCTATGACGAAAAAATTCCGTGCGAGATCAATCCGGACACGCACCGCTCGGTGCTCGAGATGCTCGAAGCGGCCATGCAGCGTTTCGCCGACCGGCCCGCGTTTCGCTGCTTCGGCCAGACGCTCACCTATGCCGACACCGATCGGCTGTCGCGCCAGTTCGCGGCCTACCTGCAGGGCAAGCTCGGCGTGAAGAAGGGCGATCGCATTGCGGTGATGCTGCCCAACATCGTGGCCTTTCCGCTCGCCATGCTCGGCATCGTCCGCGCCGGCGCCGTGCAGGTGAACGTGAACCCGCTCTATACACCGCGCGAGCTCGAGTATCAGCTCAACGATGCCGGGGTCGAGACCATCGTCATCTTCAACGGTGTGTCGGCCACGCTGGCCGAGATCATCGGCAAGACGGCGGTGAAGCAGGTGATCAACGCCGGCCCCGGCGACGGCACCGGCGCAGTGTTGTCAAGCCCGCCGCTGGACGCAAGGCTCACGCACGCCGTCACGTTCTCCGATGCGCTCGCGCAAGGCGCGGAGCTCGCCTTCACGCCGGTGCCGCTCTCCGGCGACGATCTCCTGTTCCTGCAATATACCGGCGGAACTACGGGACTCTCGAAGGGCGCCGCGCTGTCGCACCACAACCTCGTCGCCAATACCGAGCAGTTCAAGGCGTTCATGGCGGACGCCATCCGTCCCGGCGAGGAGGTGGTGGTCACTGCGCTGCCGCTCTACCACATCTTCGCGCTGATGGTGAACTTCATCACCTACTACTCGATCGGCGCCGAGAACTGGCTGGTCGCCAATGCGCGCGACATGAACAGCTTTGTCGAGATACTCAAGCAGGCGCGCTGCACCGCCTTGACCGGAGTGAACACGCTCTACGGCGGACTCCTCGTGCAGCCGAACATCGCCGAAGTGGATTTCAGCCGGCTGCGGGCGGCGATCGGCGGCGGCGCCGCGGTGCTGCCGACGACGTCGGCGAAATGGAAGGCGCTGACCGGCAAGGACATCCTCGAAGGCTACGGCCTCTCGGAAACCTCTCCGATCCTTACCCTCAATCCGACGACGATGGCGGGCTTCTCCGCGACCGTGGGGCTGCCGTTCCCGTCCACCGACATCAAGCTGCTCGACGCCAACGACAAGGAAGCCGCGATCGGCGAGCCGGGCGAGGTGTGCGCCAAGGGCCCGCAGGTCATGCAGGGCTACTGGCAGAAGCCGCAGGCCAACGCCGACGCCTTCACCGCCGACGGCTATTTCCGCACCGGCGACATCGGCGTGTTCGACGCCAAGGGTTTCCTCAAGATCGTCGACCGCAAGAAGGACATGATCATCGTCTCCGGCTTCAACGTCTTTCCGAACGAGGTCGAGGCCATCGCCGCCGCCTGTTCCGGGGTGGCCGAATGCGCCTGCGTCGGCAGGCCCGACGAGAAGACCGGCGAGGCCGTGCGGCTGTTCGTGGCCAAGGCGCCGGGCGCGACGCTCACCGAGGCGGACCTGATCGCGCACTGCAAGCAGCAGCTTTCCCCCTACAAGGTGCCGAAGGAGGTCCGCTTCCTCGACGCATTGCCGAAGTCGAACGTGGGCAAGATCCTGCGCAAGGATCTGCGCGGGTTGCCATAGGTGGGAGTCATGGCAATGCCGCAATACTGCATGACGACAGCGCCGCAGTTCGTCGGCCGCGAGCTCGGGGCGTCCGACTGGGTGGTTGTCGACCAGGACCGCATCGACCAGTTTGCAGCCTGCACGGGCGATCGGCAGTGGATCCACGTCGATGTCGAGCGCGCCCGGCGCGATAGCCCGTTCGGGGGGCCGATCGCGCACGGCCACCTCAGCCTGTCGCTGGTCGCCGCGATGGTGATGGAGCTCGGCGTGATCCCGCCGGACGCCGCGACCGGGCTCAACTATGGACTGGACAAGGTCCGCTTCATCGCACCGGTCAAGGCGGGCACGCGCGTGCGCACACGCGCGAACCTCCTGGCCGCCGAGGCGCAGAGCGGCGGGAAGGTGCTGCTCAAGCTCGACTGCATGCTGGAGATCGAAGACGAGGCGAAGCCCGCGCTCGTTGCAGAGCTTCTCTGCTTGCTGATCGGCAAACGCGATGCGGCGGCATGAGGGGACACCCATGGCAAATGAAGTCCCAGTTGCCGCCGACGGTGATATCCGCGAACAGGTGGCGGAGCACACACTGGCGGCCAATCCGCTGGTCGGGGTGCGCGGCCAGGACATCCTCGCTTCGGCACAGCTGCTGCTCGGGCAGTTCATCAGCCATCCCGCGGTAGCCGCCCGGCAGTATCTGGCGTTCCTCGCCGAGCTCGGGGGCATCGCGACCGGCGGCAGCGAGCTCGCGCCCGACGCCAAGGACCGGCGCTTTGCCGATCCAGCGTGGAAGGAGAGCGTCGCCTATCGCTCGCTCGCGCAAGGCTACCTGGCCTGGGGCAACGCGCTCTACCGCTTCCTGGATGAAGCCAAACTCGACAAGCGCGATGCGGAGCGCGCGCGCTTCGTCGTCTCGCTGGTCGTGGACGCGATGTCGCCGACCAACTCGCTCGCAGGCAATCCCGCGGCGCTGAAGAAGCTCGTCGACACCGGTGGCGCCAGCCTGCTGCATGGGCTGGAGAATTTCGTCGGCGATCTCGTGCGCAACGGCGGCCTGCCCGCGCAGGTCGACACCCGGACCTTTGCCGTCGGCAAGAATCTCGCGACCACGCCCGGAGAGGTCGTCTATCGCACTCCGGTGATGGAGCTCATCCAGTACCGGCCGACGGGAGACGAGGTGCACAAGCGGCCGCTGCTCATCGCCCCGCCGCAGATCAACAAGTTCTATGTGTTCGATCTCGCGCCCGAGAAGAGCATCATTCAGTACTGCCTCAGCGGCGGCTTGCAGGCCTTTGCCGTCAGCTGGAAGAACCCGACGCCCGCCGAAGGTCGTTTCGGGATCGACACTTATGTCGGGGCGCTGGAGGAGGCCGTGGATGCGATGTGCGACATCACCGGCAGCGCCGACGTCAACATCTGGGGCTCGTGCTCGGGCGGCATCACCATGTCGGCATTTCTCGCGCACCTCGCAGCGCGTGGCGAAAGCAAGGTGCACAGCGCGACCGTGGCGGTGTGCGTGCTCGACATGACGGTGGCGCAGAGCACGACGGCCGGAATGTTCGTCACCCCGGAATCGATCGTCGCGGCGAAGAGCGCATCGCAGCTCGCTGGCGTCGTCGAAGGACGGGAGCTGGCGCGCATGTTCGCCTGGATGCGGCCCAACGACCTGATCTGGAACTATTGGGTGAACAACTACCTGCTCGGCAATGCACCGCCCGCTTTCGATGTGCTCTACTGGAACAACGACACCACGCGGCTGCCCGCGCGGCTGCATGCCGACTTCCTCGATCTCATCGACGCCAATCCGTACGTCAATGCCGGCCGGCTCGAGGTGCGCGGCACGCTGCTCGACATGCGCCGGGTGGACTTGGACAGCTATGTCATCGCCGGCCAGACCGATCACATCACGCCTTGGCAAGGTTGCTACAACACGGCGAAGCTCTACGGGGGGCGCAGCACCTTCGTGCTCGCCAACAGCGGCCATATCCAGAGCCTGCTCAATCCGCCCGGCAACCCCAAAGCGTGCTTCTGGACCGGCGCGGCGAGCCCGGCGGGCGCCGAGGCGTGGCTGGCGCAAGCGGCCAAGCAGTGCGGCAGCTGGTGGCCGCATTGGCTCGACTGGATCAAGGCTCGCTCCGGCGACATGACGCCGGCCCCGGCGACGCTCGGCAGCGAGCAGAAACCGCCGCTCGACACCGCGCCCGGCCGCTACGTCATGGAGCGATAGATGCAGATCAGCCTGCACGACGTCGAAGGGCAGGTGCTGCGCGTCGGCGTTCGGCGCGGCGAGCGGGCGCGCCCGCCGCTCCTGCTCTTCAACGGGATCGGTGCCAATATCGAGCTGGTCGAGCCCTTTCTCGACGCGCTCGACGGACCCGAGGCCATCGTGTTCGACGTGCCCGGCGTCGGCGGCTCGCCCGCGCCCAGCCTGCCTTACCGTCCATCCACGTTGGCGCGGCTGAGCGCGCAACTGCTCGACCAGCTGGGACACGAGCAGGTGGATGTGTTGGGCGTGTCCTGGGGCGGCGCACTGGCGCAGCAATTCGCGTTCCAGCAGGGCAAGCGCTGCCGGCGGCTCGTGCTGGCGGCCACCTCGCCCGGCCACCTGATGGTGCCCGGCAAGCTCACCGTGCTGCTCAAGATGGCGACGCCGCGGCGCTACAAGGATCCGGACTATATGAGGCGCGTCGCGGGCGACATCTACGGCGGGGCGTTGCGCGAGCTCGCCCGAACTCGTGGGCAGGCATCTGCGCCATGTCCGCTGGTCGAGCGACTACGGCTACTACCTGCAGCTGGTCGCCGGCTTCGGCTGGAGCAGCCTGCCCTGGCTGCGCTTGCTGGCGCAGCCGACGCTGGTCATGGCGGGGACCGACGATCCGCTCGTGCCCGTCGCCAACGGCCGCATCCTGGCGAGCCTCATTCCTGATGCGCGCCTGGTGACCATCGACGATGGCCACCTGTTTCTCGTCACCAGCGCTGGCGAATCCGCGGCAACGATTTCGGAATTCCTCGCCTGAATTGCGAGATCAGTTGATCTGGATCTTGGCGGCCTTCACCAGCCCCGCGTTCACCTCGATTTCCTTCTTTATGAAGGCGTCGAATTCGGCGGGCGTCATCGGCAGGGGGTCGCCGCCGACCTTGGCGAGCTTCTCCTTCATGGCCGGATCGTTCAAGATCTTGACGGTCTCCGCGTTGAGCCTGTCCACGATCGCCTTCGGCGTGGCGACGGGCGCGAACATCCCGACCCAGAAATTGTACTCCGAGTCGGGAAATCCCGCTTCCACCGTAGTCGGCACATCCGGCAGCGAGGGGGAGCGTTTCGAGCCGCTGACGGCGATCACGGCGAGGTTGCCGGCGGCAACCAGGCCGCGCGCGGCCGGCAGCGGGATGAAGTAGAAATCGACGTCGCCTTTGATAATCGCAGTCAGCCCTTCCGGGCCGCCCTTGTAGGGAATGTGCTGCACGTCCACGCCGGTCGCGATCCGGAAGCGCTCGCCGTTGAGGTGCGCCGCGCTGCCGGCTCCGGCCGAGGCGTAGTTGATCGTGCCGGGCTTGGCCTTGGCGGCGGCCACCAAGTCCTTCACCGTCTTGAACTTGTTCGGCGCCACCACCAGCACGTTCGGCAGGCTGACCAGCGATGTGATGCCGGCGAAGTCGCGCGCGACGTCGTAACCCGGGTTCGAATAGGTCGTCGCGGCGACTACGTGCGTGGTGGAATGGACGAGCAGGGTGTAACCGTCGGGCTCGGCCTTGGCGACTGCCCCGACCCCGATCGTGCCGCCGGCGCCGACGCGGTTCTCCACGATGATGGTCTGGCCGAGTTGCGTCTGGAGTTGCTCGGCGACGGTACGTCCGACGATGTCGGTTCCGCTGCCCGGGCTGAACGGAATGATGATGCGGATCGGCTTCGACGGCCAGGTTTGCGCGGTTGCGTCGCCGGATAGAGCGACCAGTATGAAGCCCAATGCCGACAATCCCCCGCGCCACATGTATTTCTCCTCCGACCGACCAGTGAATGTTTGCAGATCCGTGGGACCTGCGTTCACAGTAGGAGGTAAAAGTAAAAGGATGGCAAGCGCCGGCGCGTCGCGGCGGCACGATGTCGCTGGATATTTATTGTGGACGAAACCGGACCGCGCTTTGCGCGAGCACCCGGATGGCAGCAACGGCCCGGCGGTTACACCGCCACCTTCTGTAGAAAGCCTTCGACCTCGCCGCGCAGATCGCCCGCGGCCTTCTCGACCGCTTCCGAGGCGGCGAGCACCGAGTTACTGAACGTGGTATATGCCTGCTCGCCCTGGCTTAGGGGCAAATGTGGAAGGATTACTAACAATGAATACGGTCGCGTCCAGCAATGTTCCGACCGGGATCTATGTGCTGAAGAGGGACGCCAGGAATCCCCACTGGCTCGTCCTCACCGCCCACCGCGCCGACGGGCAAGGCCCGGTCGAGGTCGAGATGACGGCCGGCGAGTGGTACTACCTCCCGCCGGTTCAATATTTCGTCAAGCTGCATTTATCCCAGCAGCAGCCTCGCCGACCAAGCCGAGCCGGTAGCGACAACGACCCCACGGCAGCGCTCCCGGTTCCACGTGGGCACATCGAATGGAAGGGCGACCAGAATTGGGTCGTCGTCACTGCCCACCGGGCTGGAACGCAAGAACCGGTCACGGTCGAAATGACGCTCGCGGATTGGTTCGCTCTCATGCCCGTTCGATCCGCCGTAAGACGCGGGCTCGAGGGGTGGCAGAGAAAAAGGAAGCCCCAAATTCTAAGGTGATTGCGCGGCCGAAAGCAGCCGCGCACCCGGGTCACTATCCTGCTCTTGGATGCCGTCGCGGTGTTGCGGCAGGTCGGTGTATGCCGGCGCCATGGCCGCAAGCGACAACAACGGGAACCCGTGTCTGATCAAGGTCCGTAAGACCTCTTCCTTCGTAATTCCGAATTCCGCGGCAGTGACAGCGATTCTGTCCTCGAGGGTCATAAGGATTGGGTCTAACGATCTGAGGCCAGTGTGCTCGGCGGCGCCGGCCCTGACTGCGGCTTGATAGTGGCCCGGCGGAATCCCCATCTGGGCGGCTCCCCTCTGCCCGAGTTGCTCAACGAAGCCATATCCCACGCGAGGAACAACGTCGGTTGGAAAGCCCCGCTTGTTCGTTACGCGCGCGGCTCGCACATAGTTCGAATCGAGTGGGATCGGCATGTAGTTGCCCTTATAGTTCTCGGCGATGCTCGCGAGCTTTGGATTGCTGATGGGCTCCAGCCGTCCGCTCGTGATGACCTCGTTGACCTTCTTGGCGTGAAGGCCCTCTTTGATGTGCCCCCACGGGAAAGGTGGCGGCTCAAGTAAGACCAGTCTTCTTTTTTGCGAATCCCAAATCGGAACAGGAAGGGGCTTTCCTTCCTGTTCTGCCAGCCTGCTCAGCCAGTCGTAGTAGCTCGCGTTGCGGACTGCGGCCAGATCGGTGGACAGGGGACCCACGGCGGCCAGCAGGTTGGCGAACCGTTCGAAGGCGGCCTGACCTTTTTCGACTCCAAGCTGGGCTAGGTAGTGCTGGCGAAATTCCTCCAAGTTGAATGCCCCGTGGCCGCCTCGTTCTAACCCGATCCGCGCAAATTCGTTCATACGCGCTAGGTTTTCAGGCGTATCCAACGCCTGGATATATTCCGGAACGCCACGAGCGGGTTGATAACGGGGAAGATTACGTTGCTCGACCGGAGGCACCTCGTGCAAGCGTGAGTGATCGAACAAATAGCCCTGCAACGTGGCAGGCGCCGGGACGGAGACGGATGCTGCGGCCTCCTCTTGCGGCGCAAATACTGCACCTGGCTCCGGTTGACTTGGCGCCATCCCCTGCGTGTCGTCGGCGACAGCGACTCGCTGCTGCTGCGGCTCGACTGTGGACGGTGACGGCTTGTTATTGGTGGCAGACCCTGACCGCCGTCGATGAGCAAGCGCGGCCCTGACTGCTTCCATTCCCGCCTGCACCCCGCTGCCGAGCAACGCCCCGACACCGCCAGAAATGGCTGTGCGCCAGGGGTTGTACTTCTCCTGCGCGCCGGCCTTAATGTTGAGCCCCTGCACGATCGGGTCGGTGGCGGCGTTGACCGCGCCCTGCTTCAGACCGGCTTTTGCCGCACGCGCCAGCCAGCCGATGCCCTTGGCGCCGACGCTTATCGCGCTTTCAGGGGTCGGCAATCCGCCCCCCAATTGCCCGACCGCGGCGGCGCCGAACTCGAGCGGATTTTCGAAGCGACGCATGCGGTCGTAGCGCGCGAGATTGGCGACCACGCCCGGATGCTCCTTGCGCAGTTGATCGCGCCAGCGCTTGGTCTGTGGATCGATTCCCGGCTCGTCCGGTGTCGATGCGTAGTGCTGCATGAGCGCAAGACGGCCAGCCCCCATCAGCGTGCCGCGATAGAAGGAATCCACTCCATTGAGGCGAGTACGCTCGACTAAGCCGGGATCGCTGGCATCGGCCTCGGCATTGCGCGCGGGCGGCTCGTAGGCCGCAGTCGCGCGACCACGCACTCCGCGTTGGAGGCGCGTCGCACTTGCATCATAGGCCTGCTGCGCCAGAGCGGCTTCGTCCGCCCGTGAGTACCCAGCGGGATTCACGCCCGGCGTAGATGGGCCCGAAGATGCCGGGTTTGGCGGCTGCGAAAAACTCCGAGCCGCGTCATCGGCCGAATACGAGGGCGGCTGGTCCCAATTCTGCGCCTGAGGTATCGGTGGCAAATGGGAGCCGTACGCTGGCGGCTGCTCGTTCAAGCCCAACGATGCCGGCGCAACCGGCCAGTACTTGCCGGAGTTGGGATGCTCCAGCGGCGGCGCGGGCGCAAACGTTGGCGGCGGCAGCGCAAATGGGAGCGCAGTGGGCGCCGATGGCTTCCCTGGAGATGTCGTCAACCGCGGATCGTTCCACGGTGCGACGGCCGGCCGCGCTGACGGAGAAGCAAGCCAAAGCCGGAACATGTTCTCCGGCGTCAGCGGCACCATTGGCTGCTCGGCGTGTGTCGGCGGCGGATCACTCCACGGCTCCGCGAGCTGCCCGAGAATTCCGCTGTTCCCGGAGGAATTCCAATGCTCGGCGAGCTGTCCGAGGATTCCCCCGTTCCCGGCCGGCGTGGACGTCTGCAGCCAATAGGGGACCGGTTCGTCGCGAGGGTCTTTCATTGCATGTATCCTTCTTGTGGATAGGTGATGCCGTTGGCGCTACGCGGCATCGGGCGTGCAGCTCCGCCGTTCGAGCGGGCTTCTTCATCGAATTGGGCGCATCGATTTTCCTTCGATGCGCGCGATGTGATCGGTGGTGCAGCCGAGGGGGCTGCGATTGCGCATGGGAATTCATCGCGCTGACATCTGGGCGCGACGCAAGACCGGCCGTCCGCGCCGATGCAGCCGGCCGGAACGAGCCCGGTGGCATCAGAGCGATTCTAGGCGCAATTTAGGATGATGCGGCTTTTATACATGATTCGCGTTACGAAGTCGAGCGGGAAACCTCGACTTCGCGCCGCGTCGGGCTCATCGGCGATGTTGGGCAGGGGCGGGCGTCGGGCTCAAACTTCGCGTGCCGTGACGAACCAACGATCGCCGTTCGGATGGCGGATCGAGTTACACCGCCACCTTCTGTAGAAAACCTTCGACCTCGCCGCGCAGATCGCCGGCGGCCTTCTCGACTGCTTCCGAGGCGGCGAGCACCGTCTCCGCTGAGCCGCGCGTTTCGGTCGCGGCGCCCGCGACCTCGCCGAGCGCGACGACGATGTCCTTGGTTCCGTTCGCCGCGCTGGTGACGTTCTGCGTGATCTCGCCGGTGGCGGCGTTCTGCTGGCGCACCGATGACGCGACCGCCGCGGTGTGGCGGTTGATCTCCTGCATGCGCTCGACGATGCGGCGGATCGCCTCGACGGCGGCGCCGGTCGAGGTCTGCACCGCGGCGATCTGGGCCGCGATGTCCTCGGTCGCCTTGCCGGTCTGCACCGCGAGCGACTTCACCTCCGAGGCCACGACGGCGAAGCCGCGGCCGGCTTCGCCCGCGCGCGCCGCCTCGATGGTGGCGTTGAGCGCCAGCAGGTTGGTCTGTCCGGCCACGGCCTGGATCAGCTTGATCACGTCGCCGATCTTCTGTGCCGCGTTTGCCAGCGAGCCGATCTGGTCGTTGGTGGCGCCGGCCTCGCTCGAGGCGATGCCGACGAGGCTGCTGGTCTGCCCGAGCTGGCGGCTGATCTCGTCGATCGAGGCCGACAGCTCGTTCGCGGCCGACGCCGCGATCTCGACATTGGCGGAGGCTTCGTTCGACATCTGGACCGCGCCCTCGGCGCGCTGCGAGGCCTTGTGCGAGGACGCAAACAAGGTGGTGGCGGTCGAGCGCATGGCGACCGCGCTGTCGCTCACGGTCTTGAGCATCGCTTCGACGCGCTGGCGGAACGCCGCGATTGCCGCATCGACGGTCGCGCGGCGGCGCTCCTGCGTGGCCAGGCTGTCGCGCTCCTGATCCTGCCGGCGGCGCTCGGTGATGTCCTGGTGGGTGGCGACCCACCCGCCGCCGTCCATGGGCCGGCTGGAAACGGAGATGAAGATGCCGCCGGGCCGTTCTCGGACGTCCTGCACCATGTGCCCGCCCGTCATCTGCTGCAGCATGTCGGCGACGTACTGGTCGGGGTCGCCCGCGAAAGCGCCGGTGCTGATACGATGCTCCAGGAGCTCGCGCAGCGACACGCCGGGCTTCACGAGATCGTGCGGCAGCCCGTACATCTCGATGTAGCGTTCGTTGCACAGGATCAGGCGTGCCGACGCATCGAACATGCAGAGGCCTTCCGACATGTTGTTCAGCGCGGCCACCAGCCGGGCGTTCCGCCTGCGGCTGCCGAGGTAAAGGGCGACCGCCACCGCGGTCGCGACGAGGCAAACGGCCGCCAGCGTGATCAGTTGCCAGTCGGACATGGTCGGAGAGTTGGTCACTGCGCCAAGCACCCCGGACATCGGTTAGATGGTGGACAATACGTATGCGCGAAAGGCGTTATGTTGGCGTTAATTAATGTTCGGCTTGGTCCCGAGCTCGTCCGGCGAGCAGGATTTCCGCGTCTTTTCAAGTCGTTGAGCCGCTCTTGACAGGCCGCGGCCCGAGGCGCGAGACCCAAGGGGCGCGGGGAGGCCTGAATGCCACGCCCATCGGCCCGGCTGTTGCTGTTGCGCATGCTCGTTGCGGTCGCGACGGCGTCCATGGTGCCGCCTTGGCCGGCCCTTGGGCAGCAGCCGGCGGCGCCCACACTGCCTGATTCGGCCAAGCCTGATTCGCCAAAGCCTGATTCGCCAAAGCCCGATTCGGCCGCCCGTGATTCGGTCGCCGCCGATTCGGCGCGGCTCGATGCGATACGCCTCACGCTCGACCGGGCCGATGCGACGTTCAAGCGCGAGGGGATGTCGGTGCAGGCGCTGTTCGACCTCGGACAGGGGCTCGCTCCCCTGCGCGAGGAGTTGCAGGCGAGGATCGGCGAGCTCGAGCCGCGCCTGGCGCAGGTCAATGCGCGGCTCAAGCAGCTCGGGCCGGCACCGGCGCAAGGGGCGCCACCCGAGAGCGAGGCCATCGCCGCCGAGCGCGCCCGCCTCAACGGGGAGCTCGGCAGCCTCGACCCGGTCTCGAAACAGGCGCGCCTGCTGGCGGCGCGCGCCGACGAGCTTGCCGATCAGCTCACCGAGCGCCGCCGCTCGCTCTATGCCCGGCAATTGTTCGAGCCGTCGCCCAGCGTGCTCTCGCCGTTCGTCTGGCTCGACGCCGGCAAGGCCTTTGCCGAGGAACTGGGCCTCCTCGGCGGGCTGATACGGTCCTGGTGGGCGTCGCTGCGGGAGGGTGGCGTCATCCGCGCCGTCCTGGCCGCGCTCACCCTGGGCGCACTCGGCATTGCCATCGCGATGCTATGGCGGTGGTGGCGGCGGCGCACCGTCGTTCCGGCCGCGGCGGCGGCACCCACGCGCTTCGCCAAAGTGCTGGCCTCGATCGGGACGTTTTTACGCATCGCCGTGACCGCTCCGCTGGTGGCGCTCGTGGTCATCGAAGTGCTCGAAGCCTACCAGCTGTTGCCGGATCGCTGGCTCGAGATCGCCTATGGCCTCGGCATCGGCGTCGCGATCGCCGCGTTCGGGCGCGCGATCGCGAGCAGCGTGCTCGCGGCGGACGCGCCGTGGCGCCGGCTGGTGGCGCTCGACGACGAGACCGCAACGGCGTTCACGCGCCACCTGGTCTGGGCCGCCCGCGTGCTCGGCGCCCTGCTGTTCGCGCTCGTCCTGCACAAGGTCCTGGACGCGCCGCCGGTGCTCGTCGTCGCCACCAATATGCTGTTTACGCTGGCGATCGGCGGCCTGCTGCTGCACCTGCTCGTCTCCTCACATCGCCGCCGCACGGAGACCGCCGACGCAGCGACGCAGCCCGCGCTCTGGCTGCGAGCCATCGCCTGGCTCGTGCTGGCGGTCATCGTGACGGCGCTGGTGGCCGGCTATGCCGGATTTGCCGCCTTCGTGGCGCAGCGGCTCCTGTCCAGCATCGCCGTGCTGGCCATTCTGTATCTCCTCCTCGTCCTCACCAATGCCGCGCTGGTCGAGCGGCTCGGCGCCGATACGCCGAGGAACCGCGCCATCGCCGTCAATTTCGGGGTCAATCCGCGCCGGCTCGGCCTGCTCGCGAGCCTCATGGCTGGAGGCGTCTGCCTGCTGCTGATCGTGGCGGCAATGGTCCTGATCATCGGGCCGCTGGAGTTCACGCCCGCCGATGTCGGTGGCACCTTGCGCAAGGTCGCCTTCGGGTTCCGCGTCGGCGACATCAGCGTGTCGTTCGGCACGGTCTTCACGGCTGCGTTCATCCTGCTGGCGGCGCTGGTGATCACGCGGGTGCTGCAAAGCTGGCTCGAGCGCCAGATCCTGCCGCGCACCGACCTCGAGCCGAGCCTGCAGCAGTCGATCGCGGCGGTGTTCGGCTATGTCGGCGTCATCGCCGCGATCGTGCTGGCGCTGTCGCAGCTCGGCATCGACCTGCAGAAGGTCGCGCTGATCGCCGGCGCGCTCTCCGTCGGCATCGGCTTCGGGCTGCAATCGATCGTATCTAATTTCATCTCGGGCCTGATCCTCCTGGCGGAGCGGCCGATCCGCGTCGGCGACCTGATCGTGGTGAAAGGGGAGGAGGGTCATGTGCGCCGCATCCGCGTGCGCGCCACCGAGATCGAGACCGCCGAGCACGCGAGCGTCATCATCCCCAATGCCGAGTTCATCACCGGACCGGTGAAGAACTGGACGCACGCCAACACCACGGGCCGCGTCATCGTCAAGGTCGGCGTCGGCTACGACAGCGATCCCGATGCGGTGCGCAAAATCCTGCTCGCCTGCGCCGACGAGCATCCGCACGTGCTCAAGATTCCGGCTGCGAGCGCGCTGTTCCTGGCCTTCGGCGACAGCGCGCTCCAATTCGAGCTGCGCGCCTATGTCGACAATGTCGATGCCGCGCTCGACACCCGCAGCGACCTCAATCTCGCCGTCCTGCGCCGCTTCCGGGCGGCGGGGATCGTCATTCCCTATCCGCAGCGCGAGGTGCGGATCCGCAAGGACGGGGACGATTCCGGCGAGTAAATAAGCGCATGTTCCGGCGAAGTGGGAACCGGTTCGCCGACAAGAACATGCGCCACTCAATACAGCGTTAACGAAATCGGAGGCAAAACTGCCTCCATCCTTCCGCCATGCTGTTACCACATGATCGGCGGCAGAGGGGAACCGGGGACCGATGATCGTCCGTCACTCATTGCGGCTGCTCGTCGTGGTCGCGCTGGCAGGCCTTGCCGCCTGCACCGGCGAGCGCGAATTGCCGAGCGAGCCGAGCTTCTATCGCAGCCTTGCCACCGCCGACGCCAAGATCGACGCGGCGACGGCTGCCTCGATGATTTCCGGCTATCGCGGCAACAACGGTCTCACGGCCGTCACGGTCGATCCCGAATTGATGAAGCTCGCGGAGGCGCAGGCGCAGGCCATGGCGAGCCGCGACAAGCTCGACCACAACGTCGCCCGCGCCTTCGATGCCCGGCTCAAGGCCCAGGGCTACCGGGCGAAGGTGGCAGCGGAGAACGTCAGCGCCGGCTACCACACGTTGGCGGAAGCCTTCTCCGGCTGGCGTGATTCGCCGCCGCACCGCGCCAACATGCTGCTCAACGGCGCGACCCGCATGGGCATCGCCGCGGTCTATGCGCCGAAATCGAAATACAAGGTGTTCTGGGCGCTGATCCTCGCCGCGCCTGATGAGGGCCGAGTGTAGATGGGGCAATGGGCCGATGGCCGGTCCGCCAGCCGCTCGCTCGCGGGTCTCCACGCGGCGCAACGACCCCGTCTTCGATCGACTGGCATGGCCGCGCCTCCAGCAGTTTCAGGAAGCTGAATTCGGGCACGTTCCCGACCTCAGATCTGGCGGATGGCGATTCTCGCAAAGACATGCCATTTCGATTTCTCGGTGTAGACGCGAAGGTAGATCTTGTCCGGGGCGTGGCCCATCTGGTGTTCCAGAATGATCTGAACTTCTTTTTCCGTCGTGTAGTACGCCTCGAACAGGCTTGGGGTCATGTTCGGCGTGCACGGACTTCCGATACAGAAGACGCTGGGATCCTCATTGGGAACGGACCGCATATTGGATGGGTCCACCGTCGCCTTCGGGTCGTAAGTTCGCAGCCGGCAATAACCGGCTGCGGCGGGTGATCGCACGGTGGTCATCTCGGGAGGCTCACCGCCGGAATTGTACGTCGTCATGGAGAACCCGGTGATGTGATACGAACCCGGCGCGAGCGTGATGGCGCCGGTTTTGAAGTCGCACCGGATACTGTTGCCCCGTTGCGAGTCGACGTCGGTAAACACACGGGTGTTGAAGCCCGGAGTCATCGTCTTGTTGTCGGGCGAGAACTCGGTGAATACCGCATACTCCGGTCCCTGCATCGCCATCTACCTTTCCGTGGAAGAAAGTCCCGGAGGGACTTTTTGTGCAAAGCTCCTCAGACCAAGATCGCGAGAATGCCGTGCCAGGTCGCAAGGGCTCGGCAGGCGATTTTGCCCACCCTACGGGAGCCGAGCCACCAGATCGAAAAGCTCCCGCCCGTAGGTCCCGCGCGCCTCGTCGAGCAATGGTCGTACCGCGGCGGCGAAGGCCTCGTGCTCGGCCGCCGTCGGCTCGACGACCTCGCAGCGCTCGGCCTCGATCGCCTTGCGCGCATCCTCCTCCTCCTGCACATGCAACTCGCGCTGGAAGGCGATCGCGTCCGTCACAGCCGCCCTCATGGCGGTCTGTAGATCGCCGGGCCAAGCATCGAACGCCGCGCGGTGGAGGAAGATCGGCCGCGAAACATAGAAGTGATTGCTGAGCGTGTGGAAGCGGTGAAACTTGTGCACGCCGTAAGTCACGGTGTTCGAGAGCGGGTTTTCCTGCGCGTCGATGGTGCCGGCCTTGATCATCTCGATCGCTTGGGTCAAGTCCATGCGCATCGGTACCGCGCCGAGCAACTCGAAGGTACGTGCCTGCACCTTGCTCGGCAGCACGCGGATGCGCAGGCCCTTCAGCTCCGCGGGCGTATGCACCGGCCGCACGCGGTTGGAAATGTGCCGGAAGCCGTTCTCGAACCAGCCGAGGATGCGGAAGCTCGCGCGCTCCTCGATCTTGTGCGCGAGCACGTCGCCGAGCGCGCCGTCCATGGCCGCGCGCGCGGCCTTCGTGTCAGGGAACAGGAACGGCAGGTCGACCAGGCCGAGCTCCGGCACGCGGTCGGTCAGGTAGCTCGAGGACTGATAGCCGAGCGTCAGCAATCCGTGCTCGACCAGCCACAGGATGTCCTCGGCGCGATAACCGAGATCCATGATGTTCCATACGTACTTGATCTCGACGCGGTCGCCGAAATCGGCCGTGAGCCGGTCGCCGATGCGCTTGAGCGAGCGGCTGAAGCCGGTGGTGGCGGGGCCGTAGCCGCCCATGCGGATTTGAATCGGATCGGGCATGTGTGTGGACCTCAATTCAAGACGTGGAATTCAAGATGTGGGCGGGGGCGGCTGACTTACCGCGACTGCGATCCCGGAGGCGGCGAGCCCGAAGCCCAGCGCCAGCAAGATGCCGCCCACGCCGGTCGCGGCAGCGACCAGGCCGGCGAGCGCGGGAAACACGATCTGGCCGACGCGGTTGCCGGTCATGCGCAACGTGAGCGCGGTGCCGGTGGCTTCGGTCGGAGCGAGATGCACGACGCCGGAGATCGTCAGCGTCGAGGCGATGCCCATGGCGAAGCCGAGGACGACGAGCACCGCGTACATCGCCGGCAGCGAGAGCGGCAGCGCCAGCACCAGGAAGCCCGCGGCGCTGCCGAGCATGCTCACCAAGGTGAGCGGCGAGCGGCCGATGGCGAAGATCAGCCGGGCGTAGAACGAGCGCGAGACCAGCGCCGCGATCGAGCGCGCGGTCAACAGCAGGCCGATATTGTTGGCGTCGATCTGCCGCTCGGCGCCGAGCGCCGGAAGATAGATCACCAGGAGATCGAGCGAGGTCACGGTCACCACGCTCGACAGCATCACCGCTGCAAAGCCTCGCAGCTTCAACAGCTCGCCGACCGGGACGAAATCTTCCGACGCGCGCTGCCGCGCCTTGATCAGCGTGGGCCGTACCAGGAGCGCGACACCGGCGCTGATCGCGGCGACCAGAAGCCCGACGGCGAACAGTTGCCCGGTGGGCGGGACCGCGGCGGAGCCGCCGAGCCAGCCCACCACGAACGGGCCGAACCCTTGTCCGATCGAAGCCGCCACCATGTAGTAGCCGAGCACGCTCTCCCGGCTGCGCGGTCCGCCTGTGCGGACGGCCAGCATCTGGTGGCCGGCCATGCAGAACATGTGGCCGAAGCCGAGCAGCACGGAGAAGCCGAGCAGATGAATGGCCGATCGCGGCCAGGCCCAGAAGCCGATGCAGGCGACGAACACCAGCGCCGAGCCGAGCCAGACCGCGCGCGCGTCGTTGCCGCGGTCGATCCAGCGCCCGACTTGCAGCGCCGTGAAGGCCGGGATGATGGCGAAGCCGGTAGCGATCACGCCGAGCCAGAGCACGGGCAGGCCGAGCTCGAGCGCCCGGTAGGAGGTCGTGATCCGGATGATCAGGATCAGCGTCTGGGTGAGCGTGACGTGAGCGAGGAACGGGACGAGCAGGCGGTAGTCGATGTCGTCCCCTTGGGACGCGGGCGCGCTCGTCTCATCGTTCATCGACGCGTCGCTTCTCGTGATCGAATCCGGCTGGCCTGTGGCCCGGTTGCAAGCATTTGTTTACCGGTTGGGGCGGGCTAGGCAAGGGCCAAGCGGCCAGGGATGCCTCCCGCAAAGCGCGTAGGACTCGCAGCAAACACTGACAGGAACGTCAAATGCGCCACACTTGGCCGCCGTGCGGGGAAAAAGATGAGCAGGCGGCGGTCGATGATGGCGGCGACGCCGTTACGCCGTCCGCACCAGCTCGACGAACTTCTGCACCTCGATCTTGAGGCGGTTGCTGTCGCCCGAGAGCGAGCGTGCGGAGGCGAGCACCTGCGCCGAAGCCGAGCCGGTCGCCGCCGCGCCGCGGTTGACGTCGGTGATGTTGGTGGCCACCTGGATCGTGCCGTTGGCGGCCTCCTGGACGTTGCGGGCGATCTCGCGGATGGCCGCGCCTTGCTCCTCGACGGCGGCTGCCATGGTGGCGGCGATCCCCGAAACCCGGTCGATCGTCCCGCCGATCTCCTTGATCGCGGCGACCGAATCGAGCGTCGCCGCCTGCATGCCGGAGATCTGGGCGCCGATGTCGTCGGTCGCCTTGGCGGTCTGGGCGGCCAGCGCCTTCACCTCCTGGGCGACGACGGCGAAGCCCTTGCCCGAGGCGCCGGCGCGGGCCGCTTCGATCGTCGCATTGAGCGCGAGCAGGTTGGTCTGCGCGGCGATCGCCGTGATGACCTTGACCACGTCGCCGATGCGTTGGGAGACCTGGAACAGCTCGTTGATGCGCTGGTCGGTCTTGGCCGCCTGGACCACGGCGTCCCTGGCGATCTGGCTGCTTTCCTGCACTTGCCGGCCGACCTCGGACACCGAGGCGGACAGCTCATCGGCGGCGGAGGCGACGGAGCGGACGTTGGTGGAGGCCTCGTTGGACGCGGTCGCGACCAGGCTGGACAGCTGCTCGGTCGTTTCCGCCGTCTTCGTCAGCATGTTGGCGGCGTCCTCGAGCCCGGAGGAGGCGGAGAACACCGTTCGGACGATGCCGCCGACGGTGCCTTCGAACTCGTTCGCGAGCATATGCATCGTACTTCGGCGCTCGGCGGAGGCCCGCTCTTCCACCACCTTCTGCTCGGCCTCGAGGCGCTCCATGCGCACGAGGTTGTCCTTGAAGGTCTTGGCGGCGCGGGCGGTATCGCCGACCTCGTCACCGCGCTTGGCGTAGGGAATCACCACCGTCTTGTTGCCGTTGGCGAGCTCCATGAGCACCTCGCCGATCCGGCGGATCGGCCGCCCGATCTCCAGCGAGGCGAACGCGGCCGAGCCGATGAGCACCAGCGTCACGATTGCTCCGATCGCGATGCGGATATGGCCGGCTCGCGTCACTGCCGCCGCGGCCTGCAGGGTGGCGGCGTCGCTCGCCGCGTTCGCGGTCTCGATAGCCTGGGTCAGGAGCTTTTCCGACGTGAGCTCCGCCGGGCTCGCCCGTCCGCTCTGGATCGCGTTCTGCGAATCGATGGTATCCGTGATCGCCTTCAGCGCGGCGGTATACTCGGGCACGATCGCGATCAGAGTATCGATGCTCGCCTCCACCGCCTTGTCGGCGGCGGAGCGGCGGCCGTAGTTGAGCTGCTGGATGGCCTGATCCGTCGACGTCGCCATCCAGCGGATCTGCGCGGACTCGTTGAGCAGGAAGTACCGCCAAGCCGCCGTCCGGGCATCCTTGAAGGACGATGCCGCCTCGTTGATGAAGGCCTCGATGTCCTTGTAGTTGCGCAGATTGGTGAAGGCCACGGAATTGACGACGACGTTGACGCTGCGCGCCCATTTCGACTCGACCTGGTCGAGCCTGCCGAACAACGAGAGAATTTCGATCTGCTTCTTCCCGATTTCGCCGAGAGCGGCGACGTATTCCGGAAACAGTTTCTGCAGGGCCTGGAAGCGGTCCCGATTGGCCTGATCGATCGATCGCGCTTCGATGCTCGAGAGCCTGGTGCGGCCGCTGGCGGCGATCTGCCGCAAGTCGCCCAAGAGCTTCTCGACGGTCGCCGGCACCCGCGCCATGCGGATATCGCGGCCGACCACCTGCACCCGTTGCAGCATCACTTCGGTGTTGATGCTTTCGATCACGATTGCCTGCTGCCGGTCCGCCGTGGCCGTCAGCCGCTCGATCGACGTGCTGGTGATGTGCTCATGGATGATCAGGCCTGCGACGAGCGCGACGCCGATGCCGACAGAGATTCCGAGCTTGGTCCCGATACGAAGTCGGGGAATAAAATGAGAAACACGCATCCACGCCTCACCCGTCCGCCAATACAATTGGATGAACGCCTTCGGTAAATGAAGCGTGAAAGGGTTGCGGAGGGCGCGATTTCCGCGCTGATAAAATTCACAGAGAGTGAGAGGGGATAGGGGTCTTGTGCGCCTCGCACGGGCGTACTTTCGGCGGAATGCAATCGGGGCGCGCACCCGCGCCCTCGACCGCTTGCGAAACCGCCCGTCAGGCGGCGGCGATGTCGGGCTCGCGCACCGGCGCGAGATCCCTGAGCTTGGGCGCCACGTGCTCCATGAACATCCGCATCGAGCGGGCCCGTTTCTCGCGCGTCGCCCAGTCCTTGCCGGCCACGATCAGCAGGGTCCCGAAGCCGCCGGCGGCGTCGTAGAACTCCCGGAGCTGGCGGGCGACGGAATCCGGATCGCCCAGGTAGTAGACGCCGGCCTCTGCGAGCTGGTCGAAGGACACGGTGTCGCCGGCGAACGGCATGTTGTAGTTGGTCTTGATGATCTTGATCAGGCCGCGCTTCATCTGGAAGCCGAGCTCATGGGTGATGAACGGACGCAGATCGTCCATCGCCTCGCGGCGGGAGTCCGCGAGATAGACGTAGCGCGCCACGGTGATGTGATCGAGCGGCCGCTCGCGGCCGGCGGCTTTGGCAGCGGGCGCCGACGAGCCCGGTTCAGGGCGAGTGTCCGGCGCCCGCACTTCTAAGGAGTTGCCGCGCTGGCCGCTCGCTTTGCTCGCCAGCGCAGCGCGTGCATAGCGGTCGGCCTTGCGGCGGATGAAGGCGGCGGGCTCGAGCTGCGCCGAGAGCAGCGTGTAGCCGCGCTGGCCCGCGAGCTCGATCATCGCCTCGGTGTCGGTCGCGGTCGCCATCGGCATATGCGGCTGCACCAGCGGACGCGGCGTGGCGACGATGCTCTTGCCGCGCCAATACTTGCCGTCCCAGTCGAACGGCTCCTGCGAGCTCCAGCACTTCAGGATCAGGTCGAGGGATTCCCGCAGGCGCGGATGGCGGTCTTCGTGCGAGAGGCCGCGCTCGTTCGCGAACAGCGGATTGGGAAATCCGGACCCGAAGCCGAAAATGAAGCGGCTGTTGCCCACCACGTGATCTGTGACCGCCGCCTGGATGGCGGTGTCGACGGGGTGGGCGAGGTGAATGAGCTTCACCGCCGCACCCATGCGAATGTGCTTGGTCAGCCCTGCCGCCTTGCACATCAAGAGCTCGGGCACCGGGAGCGTATCGACCTTGTCGATATAGACGGGCTCGCCGTGGTGCTCGCTGATATAGGCGTCGCGAAATCCCAGCTGGTCGGCCAGCACGATCTCGGAAATATCCTCCTCGTAGGTCTGTGACGCGCTCGTGTGGGGGCGAAAGCCATTGGAAAAAATGCCGAATTCCATGCCATTCCTCGACTTCAGACGCGCGGAAACACGGAAACGGTGAGCCTCACAATGGAGGGATGAACTCCGCCCCGACCAGCGCGACGACATCGCGACACGGCGGGAGGACACTATCATTTTTCTGTCGGGCGCCAGCTTTTCTTCTATCGGGGCCGGTCAGACGTAACGCAAGCCAGCGCCAATAGGTGGGCGCAAGGCACCATGCCGAGAGCGAAGCCGATCAGCCGAGCACCAGACCGGTGCTGAAGGCTGGCAGGAACAATGAACCGGAGGCCGCGCCGGGCATTGAGCAAGATCAAAGTGCGACCAAGGCAGGCTGCTAGAATAAATTCTCGGATGTAGACATTTTGAGCGATGTTGACCTACCGGTTGGAAAGATTGTTTTCGCCGCGATCGGTCGCGGTCGTCGGGGGGAGCCCGCGACAAACCTCGCCCGGCCGCGCCGTGTTGCGCAATCTGCAAGACGCGGGCTTCCAAGGATCGATCGGTCTGGTCAATCCGCGCTACCAGGACATCGAGGGGATCAAGGCGGTCCGAAGCCTCCAGGAGTTGCCGGACGACGTCGATCTCATCGTGATCGCCGCGCCGGCGCCGGCCGTACCCGGCATCGTCGCCGCGGCCGGTGAAAGAGGAATCGCGGCCGCGATCATCATCACGGCCGGGCTCGGGCATGGGGACGGCTCGCTCGCTGACGCGTGCGAAAAGGCCGCGCGCGCGACCGGGCTGCGGCTGGTCGGTCCGAACTGTCTCGGCGTCCTGGCGTCGCGGGCGCGTCTGAATGCCAGCTTCGCCGCCCGCATGCCGCCGCCCGGCGACCTCGCCCTGATATCGCAGTCCGGCGCCGTCGCGGCCGGTCTGATCGAGTGGTCGGCGGCGCACGGTATCGGCTTTTCCGCCGCCGTCTCGCTCGGCGACAAGATCGACGTCGATTTCGGCGACCTGCTCGACTATTTCGCACTCGACACGGCGACCCGCGCCATCCTTCTCTACGTCGAATCGATCAGCAACACGCGCAAGTTCATGTCGGCGGCGCGCGCGGCCGCGCGGATCAAGCCGGTCGTGGTGGTCAAATCCGGCCGTCACGAGCAGGGCGCGAAGGCCGCGCAAACCCACACCGGAGCGCTCGCGGGGTCCGATGCCGTGTACGAGGCAGCGTTTCGCCGCGCCGGCCTGTTGCGGGTGCTCGATCTCGACGAGCTGTTTGCCGCGGCCGAGACGCTCGGGCGAGTGCGGCCATTTTCCGGCAAGAGGCTGGCCGTGCTTACCAATGGCGGCGGCATTGGTGTGCTGGCGGTGGATCGGCTCGTCGATCTCGGCGGCACGCTTGCCGGCATTTCTCCGCAAGCGATGCAGAAGCTCGACACGGCGCTGCCACCGATCTGGTCGCACGCCAACCCGATAGACATCGCCGGCGATGCCGACGCTGCCCGCTATTCCGCTGCGTTCGAGCCGCTGCTGGAAGATACTGAGAACGACGCCGTCCTGGTGATGAACGTCCCGACCGCGCTCGCCTCGTCGGAGACGGCGGCAAGATTGGTCGCCGCGCTCGCGCAGGCGCAGCACAGCCAATCGCTCAGGCCGAAGCCGGTTTTCGCCGTGTGGGTCGGGACGAGCGATCGGACGACGCCGATCTTCGAGGCGGCTCGCATTCCCAGTTACGCGACCGAATCCGACGCGGTCCGCGGCTTCATGCATCTCGTGCGCTATCGGGAGGCACGTGACGCATTGATGACGACGCCGCCGAGCCTGCCGCAGAATTTCAAGCCCGATGTCGCCGCCGCCCGCGAGATCATTGCAAGCGCGGTGCAAGGCGGGCGGCGCTGGCTCGATCCCATCGAGGTCACGGCTCTGTGCGCGGCCTATGCCATTCCTATTGCGCCCGCGTTGCTTGCGCGCAATCCCGAGGAGGCAGCCGCTGTCGCGGTGCCATTGCTGGCGGAGGGCTCGACCGTCGTGGCGAAAATTCTTTCACACGACATCGTGCACAAGTCCGAGGTCGGCGGTGTGCGGCTCAACCTCGGCTCGCCGGACGCCGTGCGTGCCGCCGCCGCCGATATCATCGCGCGCGCCAAGGCGGCGCGGCCCGACGCCCGCATCGCCGGGGTCACGATCCATCCCATGGTGCTGCGGCCCAAGGCGCGCGAGCTGATCGCCGGCGTCGCCGACGACCCCACTTTCGGCCCGGTCATTGTGTTCGGCCGCGGCGGCACCGCGGTCGAGGTCATCGGAGACAAGGCGCTTGCCTTGCCGCCGCTCGATCTCAAGCTCGCGCACGACCTGATCGCGCGCACCCGGGTGTCGCGCGTGCTCGCGGCCTATCGTGACGTGCCCGCCGTGGACACGGACGCAGTCGCGTTGCTGCTGGTGAAGCTCGCGCAGCTTGCCGCCGACCTGCCCGAGGTGCGCGAGCTCGATCTCAACCCCGTGCTGGCCGACGAGCGCGGCCTGATCGCGGTCGATGGCCGCGTTGCGGTGGCTCGTGCGGAGGTGCGCCGGGGGCCCACCGGCCATCCGCGCTTTGCGATCAGACCCTATCCGCAGGAATGGGAGCGGCACGCGGCGCTGCGCGACGGAACGCGAATTCTCCTCCGTCCGGTGCGTCCGGAGGACGAGCCGCTCTACGGGCCGTTCTTCGCCGCGGTCACGCCGCAGGACATGCGGCTGCGGTTCTTCGCACCGGTGAAGGAGTTCGGTCATGCTTTTATCGCGCGCTTCACTCAGATCGACTACGCCCGCGCCATGGCCTTCATCGCCGTCGATGAGGCTTCCGGCGAGATGCTCGGCGTGGTGCGGCTGCACTCCGATGCCAACTACGAGCGCGGGGAATATGCCGTCCTCGTACGCTCCGACCTGAAGGGGCGTGGCCTCGGCTGGCTGCTGATGCAGCTGATTATCGAGTATGCCCGCGCCGAAGGCCTTCGCCTCATCGAAGGACAGGTGCTGAGCGAGAACGCCGCCATGCTCGAGATGTGCAAAAAGCTCGGCTTCGAGATCACTTACGATCCGCACGAGTCGGACACGTGCGTCGTGAAGCTGGCGATCATGGCGTAACTACTTCTCCACGTCGTCATCCGACAGAACGCGCAACGCGGCGCCGTCCATGTCCTCGTACTGGCCGGCGCGCAGCGACCAGAGGAAGGCGGCGAGGCCTGTGAGGCCGAGCGCCAGCGCCATCGGCACGAGATAGACCAGCACGTTCATGACGGCCCCATCCGACCGGATGCGCGTGCGCGCAACGCATTGAGCGTCACCAGCACCGAGGAGCCGGACATCGCCAGCGCCGCGATCAGCGGGGTGACGTAGCCGGCGATCGCGACCGGCACGGCCACGGCGTTGTAGATCACCGCGAGCCACAGGTTCTGCTGCATCAGGCCGCGGGCGCGGCAGGCGATGAGCAGCGCGTCGCGTACCGGCGCGAGCCGCTCGCCCAGAAACACGGCGTCGGCCTGCGCCTGAGTGAGGTGGGCGGCGGCTGATCGGCGACAACGAGACATGGGCGGCGGCCAGCGCGGGCGCGTCGTTGAGACCGTCGCCGACCATGAGGACGCGGCGGCCTGCGGCTTTCAGCGCCTCGATGGCGGCGATCTTCTGCGCCGGATCGAGCCCGCCCTGCCATTGCGAGATGCCGAGCGCCGCGGCGACCGGCGCCACCGCCGCCGTCCGATCGCCTGAAAGGATGCGCACATCCAAGTCGCGCGCAGCGAGCGACTTCACCACCTCGGCGGCATCGGGCCGCAAGGTCTGGCGAACGGCGAAGACGGCGCTGCGGTCGCCGTGGCGAAACGCGATCAGCGACGTGCCGGGCGGCAGGATGGCGGAGATAGTGCTTCCGCAGAAGGCGAAACTGCCGAGGCGCGCTTCAAGTCCGTCGATCGACGCACGCACGCCCTGACCCGGCTCCTCGACCGCGTCCGGATACGGCACGCGTTCGCGCGCTTCCCGCGCGACCGCCGCCGCCAGCGGATGACGGCTCGAGAGCGCCAGCCGCGCGGCCATTTCCAGCAGATCGGGATCGTAGACGCCGACGTTGGCGACGCGAGGTTCCGGCAGGGTCAGCGTGCCGGTCTTGTCGAACACGACGGTGTCGACCTCGGCCAGGCGCTCGATGGCGTCGCCGGCGTTGAGGATGACGCCGGCGCGGAACAGCGCACCGGACGCCACCACCTGCACCGCCGGGATCGCCAGCGCCAGCGCGCAGGGGCAGGTGATGATCAGCACCGCGATCGCGGTGATGATCGCATCGTGCAGCGAGGCGCCGGCGATGAGCCATCCGGCCAATGTCAGCGCCGCGGTGGCGTGGACCATCGGCGCATAGAGGCGCGCCGCGCGGTCGGCCAACCGGCGATAGCGCGAACGGCCGGCCACGGCCTTCTCGAGCAGGCGCTCGACCTCGTCGATCAGCGTGCCGGCTCCGGCGGCGGTGACGCGCACGGTCAGCGCGCCGGAATAGTTGATGCTGCCGGCGTAGATCGTTGCGCCGGCCACGACTTTTTGCGGGCGGTCTCGCCGGTCACCAGGCTTTCGTCGATCTCCGACGCTGCCGGAAATCACGCTCCCGTCGGCCGGCACCCGTTCGCCCGGGCGCACCAGCAGGCGGTCGCCGGGCGCAAGCGCCGCAACCGGAACCGTCACCACCTCGCCGCCTGCTTCGAAGCGGTGCGCGACCTCGGCCTTCAACGCCGCCAGATTGCCGGCGACCGCCCGCGTCTTGCGCCGCATCGCGTGATCGAGATAGCGGCCGCACAGCAGGAAGAACAGCAGCATGACGGCGGAGTCGAAATAGGCGTGCTCGGCGTGGCTCGCCGTCTCCACGATCGACATGCCGAGCGCGAGCAGCACGCCGAGCGAGATCGGCACGTCCATGTTGAGCTGCCGCGCGCGGATCGCACGCAACGCGCTTCGGAAGAACGGCTGGCCGGCATAGGCGACGGCGGGCAACGCGATCAGCGCCGACAGCCAATGAAAGAAATCGCGCGTCTCCTGGCGTCATGTCGGTCGCGCTGCCGGACCATACCGACACCGACAGCAGCATGATGTTCATGGCCGCGAAGCCGGCGACCGCGAGGCATTTCATCAGCCAGCGCGCGTGACGCGCCTCGTCGGTTTCGGCGCGCTCCGGCTCGAACGGATGGGCGTGGTAGCCGATGCGTTCGAGCGCTTCGATCACGTCGCCGGCGTCGAGCTCGTCGTCGCGCCAGTCGACGGCCAGCCGCCGGTTGGTGAAGTTGAGCCGCGCATCGACGATGCCGGGAATCTGCTTCAGGCCGCCCTCGATCTTGCGGATGCAGCCGGCGCAGCCGACGCCTTCGACCGCCAGCTCCATGCGCGACTGGCCGCCTTCGCGCTTCACGAAGATCGAAAGATCGAGCGACTCCGGCATGACAACGCCTCAGCGCAGGAAGATGCGGTTCTTGGAACGGAACAGGCGCGCCCCGTCGCGCGAGAGCTCGATGACCAGATCCCACTGGCCGGCCAGCGGCGCACTTCGGCCCTTGAAGTGTCCGGGCGCGTCCTCGCGCAACGCGATTGCGCGGTCCGCGCGCTTGTCGGTCGGATGTGCGAGCCGTGCGCTCGCCTGCAGGCCCGCGAGCGGCCGGTCGGCGTCGTCGTTGCGCGACCACCTCGACCAGCGTCGCTCCCGCTTCGGCCGAGACCTTCGCCTTGACCTGCCAATGCAGCGCGTCCTGCGCCGCCGCTGCCGCGTGATCGCGCGCAAACGCGAGACCGGCCTGATAGGCTGCCTTCGGTTTCGACGCCGCCGAAGGTCGACACCGCGGCGGCGATCATGACGGCGTTCACGCCGGCGACGACCGCGAAGAAGGCGACGAGGCAGATGAGCACCATCCGCCCCGTCACCCGCTCCGCCGGCTCCTTGGGGCCGCCTCTGGGTTCGCGTTGTTTTGATATCTGCTTGGACATCGCTCTTCTCATGGACCGCGGAAATGGTCGATGGCGCTTGCCCGTTGCCCGGTCTTTGCGTCGGTGATGCGGAACGTCAGCGGGATCGAAGCCGCGGGCGGAAGCGGCGAATACGTCGCCGACCAGCGCGCGCAACTCGTGGGTCTGGTCGGGGCCGACGGCGATGATCGCCATGCGGCCGGTGGTGACGGTGTCGCCGACGACCTTGAGGTCCAGGTCGGTCAACCCCTCGACGGTGAGGATGAAGCTGCGACCTTCCAGCGACTTGTTCAGAATGCGCACGGTGTAGGCATTGCGCAGCGCGCCGTCGGACAAGCGCACGAACATCGGATTGCGATCATGGATGACGCTGATGCCTTCGCTGCTGCGCGTCGCGAGCGTGTAGAGCATCACGCCGCCGACGATCGCGATGATCGCCGCGTAGAGCGCGGTGCGCAGGCGCACGATCTGGTAGGCCGCAGGCTTGCCTTCCTGCCGGCGCTTGATGTTGATGTCGGTGTCGTAGGCGATCAGCCGCGTCGGCCGGTCGATCTTCGCCATCACGGCGTCGCAGGCGTCGATGCACAGCCCGCATTGGATGCAGCCGAGATTGGGCCCGTTGCGGATGTCGACGCCGGTCGGGCAGACATAGACGCATTGGAGGCAATCGATGCAGTCGCCGGCCGGCTCGCCGCGGGCGCGCAAGCGCCGCGCTCTTCTTCACCGAGCCGCGCGGCTCGCCGCGGTCGTAGCGATAGGTGACGTTGAGCGCGTGCTCGTCGGTGAGCGCGGCCTGGATGCGCGGCCACGGGCACATGTAGAGGCAGACCTGCTCGCGCATGTGGCCGGCGAGCGCGTAGGTCGTGAAGGTGAGGATGCCGATCCAGAGATAGGCGACGAGCGGCGCCTGGAACGTCGCAAGCTCGTTCACCAGCGTCGGCGCATCGGCGAAATAGAGCACCCAGGCGCCGCCGGTCCACCACGCGACCATCAGCCAGAGAAAATGCTTGAGCCCGCTGCGCGCGAAGCGATCGACCGTCCACGGCTGCTGATCGCGCGCAGATGCTCGCGCCGGTCGCCCTCGACCCAGCGCTCGATGGTCTGGAACAGGTCGGTCCACACCGTCTGCGGGCAGAGATAGCCGCACCAGACCCGGCCGGCGACCGCGTTCATCAGGAACAGCGTCATCGCCGCGAGGATCAGCAGGCCGGTGAGGTAGTAGACCTCCTGCGGCCAGATCTCGATGAAGAAGAAATAGAAGCGGCGGTTGGGAAGATCGATCAGCACCGCCTGGTCGGGCGCGTTCGGCCCGCGGTCCCAGCGCACGAACGGCAGCACGTAGTAGATGCCGAGCGTGACGAAGCAGCACGATCCATTTGATGCGGCGGTAGGTGCCGTGACGCGCTGCGGATAGATCTTGCGGCGCGCCGCATAGAGCGGCGCTTCGTCGTCGGGCTCGGGCACGTCCGGTGTCGGCGGCGCCGAGCGGCGCCAGCGCCGCAGCTTTGCCTCCTCGACGAGCGCGAGCAGCGGCGGCTCGACGTGGCAGGGGCTCACGCGGATCGACAGCGATGGCGCAGCCCGGGCGCATCGTTCATTTCTCCCCGCCGCCGAGCGAATGCACGTAGACCGCCAGCGCCTTGATGGTGACGTCGTCGAGCCGGCCGGCCCAGGCCGGCATCACGCCGCCGCGCCCGTTCCAGATCGCCGTCGACGATCGCGGCCGTGTCGGAGCCGTAGAGCCAGATCGGCGTCGGTCAGGTTGGGCGCGCCGAGCTCGCGGTTGCCCTTGCCGGCCTCGCCGTGACAGACGGCGCAATTGTCGGCGAAGACCTTCTTGCCCGCGGCGAGGTCGGCCTTGGCGTCGACTGGAAGGCCGGCGAGCGAGCGCACGTAGTCCGCGACCGTCGTCGATCTCGGCGCGCTTGAGCATGCCGTCGCGGCCGAAGGCCGGCATCGGCGGCCCCTGCCGGCTCTCGGCGGCCGGAGCGGACGCCGTGACGGATGGTCTGCGCGATCTCGTCGAGCTTGCCGCCCCACAGCCAGTCGTCGTCGTTGAGATTGGGATAGCCCTTGGCGCCGCCGCCGCCGGCGCCGTGGCAAGGCGCGCAATTCTCGGCGAAGGCGGGCCGCGCCTGCGCGCGCGCGAAGTCGAGCAGCTGCGGGTCGGACGCGATCTCCTGCAACGACGCCGCGGCCAGTCTGCTCGACCATCGGCCCGCGCTGCGCCTTCAGCGCGTCGAGATCGGACACGACCGCGGCGCGCGAGTGCCAGTCGAACGCGCCGGTGGTGTAGGAGGAGACGAGCGGCCAGGACGGATAGACGATCCAGTAGCCGATCGACCAGACGATCGTGGCGTAGAACAGCCACAGCCACCAGCGCGGCAGCGGCGTGTTCAGCTCGCGGATGCCGTCCCAGTCGTGGCCGGTGGTGGCGGTGCCGGTGACGGCGTCGATGTCCTGCTTTGTCGTCGGCCATGATCAGTCCTCGCGAAGCGGCATGCGGGCGGCTTCGTCGAACTGCCGCTGGCGCGACGGCCACAGCGCGTAGGCGAGCACGACGAGGAAGACGCCGACGAAATAGGCGAGGCCCCAGGTCTGGGCGAATTCGGCGAGCATGCGATAGGTCGAGTTCATCATCGCGCCTCAGCGGATGTTGGCTTTGTCGTCGTAGAGCTTGAAGTCGACGAGCGTGCCGAGCATCTGCAGATAGGCGATCAGCGCGTCGGCTTCGGTGATGCGGCCGGGATTGCCGTCGAAGTCGCGCGCCTGCGCCTTCGGGTAGCGCTTGGCGAGCTCGGCGGCGTCGGGAGCATCGGCCGTCGCCTGCGTCGCGCACGTCGGACTGCGCGCTTGGCGATCATGTCGGCGGTGTAGGGCACGCCGAGCGCGGCCTGCACCTTCAGATCATCGGCGATGTGGGCGATAGTCGAGCTCGGTCGCTGGCGAGCCAGGGATAGGCCGGCATGACCGTGCCGGGCACCACCGACTTCGGCGCGCGCGAGATGATCGCGGTGCCAGTCGTCGGAATACTTGCCGCCGACGCGCGCGAGATCGGGGCCGGTGCGCTTCGAGCCCCACTGGAACGGCCGGTCGTACATGCTCTCGGCCGCGAGCGAGTAGTGGCCGTAGCGCTCGACCTCGTCGCGCAGCGGCCGGATCATCTGCGAATGGCAGTTGTAGCAGCCCTCGCGCACATAGATGTTGCGGCCGGCGAGCTCGAGCGGCGTGTAGGGCCGCATGCCGTCGACCTTCTCGATCGTGCTCTTGAGGTAGAACAGCGGCGCGATCTCGACGAGGCCGCCGATCGCGATCACGATCAGCACGCCGATGACGAGCAGGATCGAGTTCTTCTCGAAGATCGCGTGCTTCGTCCAGAGCGACATCGAACACTCCTTACTCGGCCGGCGCGAGCGCCGGCTGCGCCGGCCGGCTCGCGCGCCGCGCGCGGATTCACGGTGCGCCACAGGTTCCAGACCATGATCAGCGCGCCGGCGAGGAACAGCGCGCCGCCGAGCGCGCGGATGACGTAGAAGGGGTGCATCGCCTCGACGGTCTCGATGAAGGAGTATTCGAGGAAGCCGAGCGTGGTGTAGGCGCGCCACATCAGGCCCTGCAGGATGCCCGACACCCACATCGCCGAGATGTAGAGCACGATGCCGATGGTCGAGATCCAGAAGTGCCAGTTGACGAGCTTGAGCGAATAGAGGCGCTCGCGATTCCACAGCCACGGCACCAGGCAGTAGATCGCGCCGAACGAGACGTAGCCGACCCAGCCGAGCGCGCCGGAATGCACGTGGCCGATGGTCCAGTCGGTGTAGTGCGAAGCGAGTTGACCGCCTTGATCGACATCAGCGGGCCTTCGAAGGTCGCCATGCCGTAGAACGCGACCGACACCACCATCATGCGCAGCACCGGATCGGTGCGCAGCTTGTCCCACGCGCCCGACAGCGTCATCAGGCCGTTGATCATGCCGCCCCAGGACGGCATCCACAGCATGATCGAGAACGTCATGCCGAGCGTCTGCGCCCAGTCGGGCAGCGCGGTGTAGTGCAGGTGATGCGGGCCGGCCCAGATGTAGAGGAAGATCAGCGACCAGAAGTGGATGATCGACAGCCGATAGGAATAGATCGGCCGCTCGGCGCGCTTCGGGATGAAGTAGTACATGATGGCGAGGAAGCCGGCGGTGAGGAAGAAGCCGACCGCGTTGTGGCCGTACCACCACTGCACCATCGCGTCCTGCACGCCGGCCCAGACGATGTAGGACTTCGGCGAGAACAGCGACACCGGGATCGCGGCATTGTTGCCGAGATGCAGCACCGCGATGGTCAGGATGAAGGCGAGATAGAACCAGTTGGCGACGTAGATGTGCGGCTCGCTGCGCCGCATGATCGTGCCGAGAAAGACCAGCAAATAGGCGACCCAGACCACGGTGAGCCAGAGATCGGCGTACCATTCGGGCTCGGCATATTCCTTCGACTGCGTGATGCCGAGCAGATAGCCGGTGCCGGCGATGACGATGAAGAAGTTGTAGCCGAGCACGACGAACCACGGCGCGATGTCGCCGGCGAGCCGGGCGCGGCAGGTGCGCTGCACGACGTAGAACGAGGTCGCGATCAGCACGTTGCCGCCGAAGGCGAAGATCACCGCCGAGGTGTGCAGCGGCCGGATGCGGCCGAACGAGAGCCAGGGCAGATCGAAGTTGAGGACGGGGAAGGCGAGCTCGAGCGCCGCCCACAGCCCGACGGTGAAGCCGGCGATGCCCCAGAACACCGCGGCGACGGTCGCGAACTTGACCGGGCCCATGTTGTAGTTGGGCTTGCCGTCGATCGTCGAGCGGCGGCAGCTCCGCCGGGCGGTCGTAGTAGCGATTGACGATGGCGAACGCCGCGGCGCAGCTCGCGGCGGCGAACAGATAGGCGTGGAAGGCATATTCGGGCGTGTAGGCCTTCGCAGCGACCGCGAGCGAAAGCATTGCCAGCGCGACGAAAGCGAGCGCAGTTCCGCCTTCGCCGAAGGTCATGCTTTTTCGTGCGACAGCAAAAGGCGCCATGTGCTCAACCTCGGGATTCGGCGGCGGCGTGTCTGCAAGTTGCCCGCCACCGCGAGAGAATGGCGCGCGGCGCCGACCACGGCTTTGACTAAAGTCAAGGTGCAAGCGTCTTGAGATAGGCGATGACGTCGCCGACCTGATCGGCCTCGAGCCGGAACTGCGGCATCGTCGGATGAGCGGCGGTGATGCCTTCGGACAATGGTCGCTGCAGGCTTTCGATGGGGTATTTGAGATGCAATGTGCCGAACGCGGGCGCGATCGTCAGCGGACTATCGCCGACCTTGCCGATCGCGTGGCACTGCGCGCAATGGACCCGAACGAATGTCAGGCCGCGCTGTGCCGCCGGCGATTGCTGCGCAGGCGCGGGATTGCTTGCAAGCAGCAGGATCGCGCCCAGTGCGATCGTCAGCACGCGCGGCCGGGCCGCGAGCTCTCGTGCCATTCAAGCCCCCCTCATCAGGCCGGGCTGCGCGCGCTCGGCGATCAGAGCCTTGAGCGTCGTTGCGTTCGGGCAGTAGGTCTCCCACACGGGATCGGAGGGTTTGCTTGCGAGATCATGCGTCGCATTTGCGCTTGCTCATGCAGAACGAGCAGGTGCGCTGGAGGTCGCGGATGACCTGAGGCTCGACTTGCTTGATCTCCGCCGCGTCGAGCTTGACCTCCTCCATCCGCCGAAGCAGCGGGTCCGCCGAATTCGGCCATTTGCCGGCGAGGATGCACAGATCGGCGCTGCTGACACCGACGTCGTGCGCGATGTGCGCTCGTTCGGATGGACCGCAGTAGTCGAGCTCGGCCATGGTCTGGCGCCTCCTGATCCAGTCCCGCCAAAAATCGACGAGGCCGCGAACCGACTTGAATTCGTCTTTCGTCCCGGTTGAAACTGACATTGTGTCCTCCTCAGATGTCACACTCACCTTCATTCGAGTTCTGCCTGCTCCGCACTACGCGTTCAGGCGATTGAGCGCGGAGCGGTTGCGCAGCACGATCCGGCGCGAGGTCGGCACCTCGATCGCGGCGGATTTCTCCAGCTGCGTGAGCGTGCGCGAGACGGTCTCGATGGTGAGGCCGAGATAGTCGGCGATGTCCTGGCGTGACATCGGCAGCTCGATCGTGCCTTCGTCCGGCCGTGCGCTCCGCCATCTCCAGGAGAAAGCCCGCGACCCGCTCCTGGGCGCTCTTGATGAGCACCATGATGTGATCCTGTACGCGATGCAGCTCGCGGGCAGTCAGCGCCCACATTTGCCGGGCAACGTCGTTGTCCTCGGCCGCGAGCGCCGTCACCGCGCTGCGCTTGATGACGATGATCTTGCAATCAGTGACCGCTTCGGCGGAGAACGTGTGCTCATCTTCGGTCTCGAAGCCGAAGATGTCGCCCGGCAGATAGAAAGCGCCGATCTGGCGGCGGCCGTCGACCAGAACCTTGTAGGTGCGCACGGTTCCGCTCACGACCTTGTAGAGGTAGTCCGCCGGCTCGTTCTCGCCGTAAATCTCGCTTGCCGCGGCAAACGGCATCAGGGCGCCTATCATTTCGATGGTGCCGGCCCGCGCTGTCGGCGCCGCCGACGGGGGGCGAACCGCTGCGATGGGCTGCTTGAAGGAACCGGTTCGGATTGCGGTCTGCGTCAGCATGGCTCATGACCTCCGTCGGTTGATGGGTCATTGCTAACTGCCGAGCGAAAAACCGGAAATTCAGATAATCTCCCTAAGGGCTGTCCCGGAGGCAGTGCTCGACAGGCGCCAAGATGAAGACTTATTTGACGAATCTGGCCGCCAAAGCGGGCGAAGATGGCCGTCTCGACGGCTTCGAGAGCTGGCTTTTGCGCCGCCAGGACGCACTTCGCTACGCCATCGCCCCCCTCGCCATGGCCATCGCCCTCCTGGCGCGCATCGCACTGACGCCGATCCTGCAAGACGAGTCGCCCTATCTGTTCTTCGTGCCGGCCGTTCTGATTGCCGCGGGCTTCGGCGGACTGGGGCCCGGATTGGTTGCGACCGCGCTTGGTGCGGTACTCGGCCTCCTCGTCATCGACCCCTTTCCCAACGTGTCGGCGCCCGAAATCTTCAACGCGGCTGCGTTCACACTGTTCGGAGCAGGGATCGCTTGGGGTGGCGAGCAGCTGCAACGAAGCCGCATTCGTGCCGTTGAAAGTACGCGGGATGCGCTCGCCCGCGAAGCCCACCTCAAGTCGATCCTCGATACCGTTCCGGAGGCGATGATCGTGATCGACGAGCGCGGGATCATGCAATCCTTCAGCTCGGCCGCCGAGCGGCTGTTCGGCTACGCCCCGGCGGAGGTGATCGGAAAGAACATCAAGCTGCTGATGCCGTCGCCCTACCGGGAGAATCACGATGGCTATCTCGAGCGCTATCTCCGGACCGGAGAGCGGCGGATCATCGGCATCGGTCGTGTCGTGGTCGGCGAGCGCAAGGACGGCTCGACCTTTCCGATGGAGCTCGCGGTCGGCGAAATGCGCTCGAGCAATCAGCGCTTCTTCACCGGCTTCATCCGCGACCTGACCGAGCGCCAGCAGACCGAGGCGAGGCTGCAGGAGCTGCAATCCGAGCTCGTCCACATCTCCCGCCTGACCGCCATGGGCGAGATGGCATCGGCGCTGGCCCACGAGCTCAACCAGCCGCTGTCGGCCATCGCGAACTACATGAAGGGCTCGCGGCGGCTGCTCGAGAACAGCACCGACGACCGGTCCGCCCTGCTCCGCGACGCCATGGACAAGGCAGCGCGACCAGGCCTTGCGCGCCGGGCAGATCATCCGCCGCCTGCGCGATTTCGTCGCGCGCGGCGAAAGCGAGCGGCGGGTCGAAAGCGTCAAGAAGCTGATCGAGGAAGCCAGCGCGCTTGGCGCTGGTCGGCGCCAAGGATCAGGGCGTCCGCGTACGATTTCAGTTCGACCCGGCAGTCGATCTCGTGCTGGCCGACAAGGTCCAAATCCAGCAGGTATTGCTCAATTTGATGCGCAATGCCATCGAGGCGATGGAGGGGGCCGACAAGCGCGAACTTGATCATTTCCACGGCAGCCGACGACGACGATGATCACCATCAGCGTGGCCGACACCGGATCCGGAATTGCGCCCGAGATTGACGTCGCAACTGTTCCAGCCCTTCGTCACCACCAAGCGCCATGGCATGGGCGTCGGCTTGTCGATCTCGCGCACCATTGTCGAGGCCCACGGCGGGCAGATCGACGTGGAGCCCAATCCCGCCGGCGGAACGATCTTTCGCTTCACGCTGCGGGCCGTGACCCAGGAGGATTTCAGCGATGCCGTCTGACAAGGCCATCGTCCATGTGATCGACGACGACGAGGCCGTTCGTCAATCGCTCGCCTTTCTGCTGGGGACGGCCGGCATCGACGTGCAGACCTACGAGTCCGCCGTTGCGTTTCTCGACGTTGCGGCCGAAGTCAAGCTCGGTTGCGTCATCACCGACGTGAGAATGCCCGAGCTCAGCGGCGTCGACCTGTTGCGGCGGCTGCGGGAGCTCAAGCTCGGCGTGCCGGTCATCGTCATCACCGGTCACGGCGACGTTCCGCTCGCGGTGGAGGCGATGAAGATCGGTGCCGTCGATTTTCTCGAAAAGCCGTTCGACGACGAGGTCCTGCTGGCGTCGGTTCGGTCCGCGCTCAACCAGCTCGATCGCGACAGCAAGCGCCAGGCCGAGCGCAGCGACGATCGAAGGCCGGCTGGCGTCGCTGTCGAACCGCGAGCGCGATGTGCTCGAAGGGCTCGTGGCCGGACACGCCAACAAGCAGATCGCCTATGATCTCGGCATCAGCCCGCGGACGATCGAAATCTACCGCGCAAATCTCATGACCAAGATGCAGGCCGCGAGCCTCTCCGATCTCGTGCGCATGGCGCTGATCGCCGGGATTCTCGGCCAGGATCCCCCAAGCCTTCCTGATCGACGCGGCCGCCGGCTAGTGTCCCGGTTCCGACGTTCCGTCCACCGCGGATTTGAGCCACATCAAAGCGGCCGCGCCCATTTTCGTGCCTCGTGTTCGACCATGCGACGGCTCCTTGCCGCGCGCGCGGGTAAGGCGATGAAGAAGCAGGGCGAATTGACGGTTCCGGGGCTTGTCGTGATCGTCATCGACGATGATCCCGCCGTCCGCAATTCGCTCGAATTCTCGCTCCAAATCGAAGGCTTGAGGGTCTGCAGCTACGCGACCGCGGCCGAGGTGTTGAGCGCAGCCGACCTCGACTGCTGTGACTGTTTCGTGATCGACCAGAAAATGCCCGGCATGAGCGGGCTCGACCTGATCGCGACGTTGCGCGACCGGAAAATTTCGGCGCCGGCGATCCTGATCACCAGTCAGCCCAGCGTGTCGGTGCGCGAGCGCGCCGAGAAAGCCGATATCCCGATCGTCGAGAAGCCCCTGCTCGGGAATGCATTGCTGGACAAAATCCGCGACGTCGTCGGCAGTAAGCACCAGGTGACCAGGTAAATGTACCGCAACATACCGACACTCGTGGTCGTCGGACTGCTGGCAATGGGCGCTACAATGCCCGCCGGATCGGCGGCGGACAACGCCGCGCTCGAGAAGCGCGGCGCGGCGTTGCTGACGACCAACTGCATTCGTTGTCATGCGATCGGTCGCTCGGGCACCAGCCCGCATCCGGCCGCGCCGCCTTTCCGAACGCTCTCGGGCAGATATCCGATCGACGGCCTCGCGGAAGCGTTGGCGGAAGGACTGTCGGTCGGACATCCCGACATGCCGGAATTCAAGTTCGAGCCCGGCGATATCGGAGCGATCCTTGCCTACCTCAAGTCGATCCAAGAACGCTGAGCGGAGCGCACCAAGGGGACATCCGATGTCGTTTGCAGCCATGATGGTCCACCTCGACGTGGAGCGCGATTCCGAACAGAGAATCCAGGTTGCGCTCAGCTTGGCGGATCGGTTTCGAGCAACGCTGATCGGGGTCGCGGGCATGGCGCTGCGGCCCGCGTTGGCGGCCGGCAACGTCATCGTCTATGCCGAACCCACCGAGATCGATCGCCAGAGGCTGACTGCCCGGCTCAAGGAAATGGGCGCCAAATTCTGTGCGCAGGGCCAACGCCTCGAGGGCATCGAATGGCGCGCCGCCCTTGAAATCCCTTCGGATCTCGTAGCGAACGAGGCGCGCGCTGCCGACCTCATCATCGTCGGTCGGCGGCACATCGGCAATAACGTGCGCGACCTCGTCGATCCCGGCGCCATCCTGCTGCGGGCCGGACGACCGGTCCTGGTCGTGCCCGACGTGGTGACGCCGCCGTCGCTCCGCCGCGCGGTGGTGGCATGGAAGGATACGCGGGAATGCCGCCGCGCGGTGCGTGATGCGCTTCCGTTTCTTCAGGAAGCCAAGGAGGTTCTCCTGGTCGAAATCGGCGAACACGAAGCCGAATCGCAAGCCCGGAAAAATCTTGCCGACGTCGCCGACTACCTCGTTCGCCACCGCGTCATTGTTGCGGACAAGATGTGGCGGCGCGCGCGGGGGCCGGCGGCGACCGAGCTCCTTCAGCTTGTCCGGGACGAGAATGCCGATCTGATCGTCGCCGGCGGCTATGGCCACAGCCGCTTGGGCGAATGGATCTTCGGCGGCGTGACCCACGAGCTGTTGGGATCGAGCCCGGTGTGTTGCCTGCTGTCGCATTGAGAGAGTGCCAGATAAAATTGCCCCATTGTCCGTCGGCGCGGAGGCGACGATGCTATCGAGGCGGTGCTTGCTCCGGTTCGGCGGCGGATTGGCGGCCGGGCTGTGCTTGCGTCCCCTGCACGCTCACAACGGTGGTGAGACGTCGGGTCAAAAAAGTCCGGCGCTGCAAAAGTTTGTCGATCCGCTCCCGCAGCTGCGCCCGGACCTTTCGCCGAGCGGTACGTTCGAAGGTAGCCCGCTTTACGAGATCGCCGTGCGATCCTTTCGCCAGCAGTTGCATCGCGATTTGCCTGCGACGCCGCTATGGGGCTACGCCGGCCGATTTCCGGGGCCGACGCTCGAGGTGCGGCGCGGGCAGCGAATCTTCGTTCGATGGCAAAACGAGCTCGCGGAGACCGGATTTCTCATCCCGCGGGCATTCGACCCGCATCTCCACGGAACTCATCGCGGCGAGCCTGCCGCCAAGATCGTGGCTCATCTCCATGGCGCCGTGGTGCAACCCCACAGCGATGGCCATCCTGATGCCTGGTTCACTGCGGGGTTCGGCACGCGCGGTCCGGAATGGACGCGGGAGATCTACGAGTATCCCAACCAGCAGGACGCCTGCCTGCTCTGGTATCACGATCACGCCATCGGCCAGACGCGCCTCAACGTCTATGCCGGATTGGCCGGCGCTTATGTCATTCGCGACGACGAGGAGGAAGCACTTGGCCTTCCGAGCGGCGACTTCGAGCTGCCGCTGATCATCCAGGACCGCAGCTTCGCGGCCGACGGCTCGCTGACCTACCCGGTTTCGGAGATGGCGGGCTCGGAGGATCACCCTGGGCCCTGGGTACCGGAATTCTTCGGGGATACCATCCTGGTGAACGGGAAGGTATGGCCTCATCTGGAAGTCGAGCCCCGCAAGTATCGTCTGCGAATCCTCAACGGCTCGAATGCCCGCTTCTATCGGCTGCGCCTGTCGGATGGGCGGCCGTTCATCCAGATCGGCAGCGATCAGGGTCTCTTAGGCGCCGCCGTCCAAGTCGGCCGGCTGTTGCTGGCGCCGGGCGAACGCGCGGATGTCATCGTGGATTTCCGCGGCGCCGCGGCCAAGCAGATCCGGCTAATGAACGACGCACCGACGCCCTATCCGAAGGGCAAGCTTCCGGATCGGCGCACGGCCGACGTCATGGAGTTCCGCGTGAGCAGGCCGCTAAGCCATCCGGATACGCGAACGATCCCCGGCAAATTGCGCACGGTCTCCGCGCTGCCGGAAAAAGGCGCGGCCGTGCGCCACATGGCATTGCGCGAATACAAGGACGCCAAGGGCGAGCCGATCACCGTGCTGCTCAATGGGCGAAAATGGGATGCGCCGATCACCATCCGGCCGAAGCTCGGCGACACCGAGGTCTGGAATGTCATCAACACAACGGACGATGCACATCCGATCCATCTGCATCTCGTCCGCTTCCAGGTCCTCGACCGCCAGGCCTTCAACGTGGACGCCTACCTCGCGCGGTGGGGCGCGGAGATTCCAGGAGCCGGCCCCGATCCGATCGCGGTCGCACCCTATCTGCGCGGCAAGCGCAAAATGCCGCCGGCGCAGGAGCGCGGATGGAAGGATAACGTGCGTGCCAATCCGGGCGAGGTCGTCCGTATCATTGCCCGCTTCGACGGCTATGCCGGGAAATATCCCTGGCACTGTCATATGCTGGAGCACGAGGACAACGAGATGATGTTGCAATTCGAGGTGACGCCGTGAAAGCCCGCGTCTCGCCTCGACGCCGGGAGGGAGCTCATCATGATGCGGAATACGACGAATGCCTGGGGCTGGCCCGCCATACTGCTGCACTGGATCGGCGCGCTGCTGATCCTGGTGCTACTGATCCATGGCTGGTGGATGGTGCACCTCGCGCCGCGTCCCGATCGCGGCGTGAACTACGCCTGGCACGCGGCGCTCGGTTACGATTTTCTGGTGCTGCTCGTGGTCCGGCTTCTCTGGCGCTGGATGAATCCGGTCCCGGCATTGCCGGGCGATCTCAAGCCGTGGGAGCGCTACGCGGCCAATATCGGCCATATCGGACTTTACCTGCTTATGTTTGCCGCCACGCTCAGCGGCTGGGCGCTCGCCGGTACCGGGCGACGTCCGTTTCAGCACGACGCATTCGGGTTCACGGTGCCCTTGATCTTCACGGATCGATCCTGGCACGACCTGCTCGAAGATGCGCACATGGTCACGTCATATCTGCTCGGTGCCCTCGTGCTGGTGCATCTCGCGGGTGCGCTGCGCCACCATTTCATCAAGCACAATACCGTGCTCAGGCGGATGATTGTCGCCCTGAAGAGTTGACGTGAGGCTAGGCAGCCGGCTCCACCGTCACGACTCGGAAGGTGTGCAACTCTTCGTCATCGTCGCGGATCGAGACGTATTCCCCGGGCGCAAAGGCGTGCACCCCGAAGCGGTATCCGGATTCGTCGTCGTCGCTCCTGGCAGTATCATAGTCGAACACCCAGCGGGCGTGCTCGGCCCCGCCGGGCTTGTGGACGAGGTGCCCGATCTGGTCATCGTCGTCGTTCCAGAACCTGCGGACTCCGCAATGCTCGCGGTACTTCTGCCAAAGCTGCGGGTCGATGTGCCCCTTGGAATTGAGCGGAGCCACGAACTCATAGCCGTGGCGGGCGGAGCCGGATGGAAATTCCTTTGAGCGGGCGAGGTGAAGCTTGATACGCTTGAGCACGTGCGGCAACGTCATGGGGTCTCTCCTGTCCAGCTTCTGTACTCGGACTCTTCGGGGCGCACGGCATCGTGGCGCCCATCATTCATTTGCATTCTGGACCTGCGGACGAGCACCATCTTTGACCTGCATCAATCCGACGCAACGGCGCCAAGCCGCGAGGGTCGCCCGATCTCGCCCAGTGTCCGAGCCCGAAGTTCGCGCACCGCAAATGCATACGAACTTCGGAATTGGATTCACTGGCCCGGGCTTGCTTGACAAATGTCAAAGCGATGCCGTTCATGATCGGCGATCCAGTTCATGTCGAGATTTTTCGGACAGCCCACGGAGTACGTCGATGCCGATTAAAGACATTCTCTTTCCGATGATCAGCTACCCGACGCCGACCGCAATCGGTACCGTCGAAACGGCGGTCGGCTTGGCTGGTTCGCTTGGCGCCCATATCTCGGGGCTGACGTTCGAGCTCGACATCCGGTCGCCGGTTGGTCTCTACGCCCATCCCGCCAATGTCGGCGGAATACTCGCGGCCGAACGGGCCAAGAGCGCGGCCAATGCGCGCGACCTCATTGCGGCTTTCGACGGCAGTGCCGCGCGTCGGAACGTCATGCACGAGCGCACCGTCGAGCATTGTCCGCCGATCGAGGTCGGCCAGAACATCATTGCCCACGCCCGGCTGCGGGATTTCTCCATCGTTCCCGTCAATAGCGTGGATCCGAGCCAACGGTATCTTGCCGAGGAGGTCATGTTTGGTTCGGGACGGCCCGTGCTGCTGCTGCCCGAGGGCACGAGTCGGGAGCTGTCCACGTCCTTTGACACCATCGTCGTGGCCTGGGACCACAGCCGGCCGGCAGCGAGAGCAGTCGCCGATGCGTTGCCGTTGTTGCAGGCGGCAAAGCGCGTCCATGTCGTCACGGTTGTCGACGAGAAGCGTCTCGCGAAGCCTCGCTCCGGCGTCGAGCTCAGCAAGCATCTTGCCCGCCACGGCGTGGAGGTGGAATTCGAAGAAGTCCACGCCAAGGGCCGTGCCATCGGCGACACGCTCGAGGCCTATTGCGTCGGACGCAAAGTCGATCTGCTGGTGATGGGCGCCTATGGCCATTCCAGAGTGAGAGAGTTCATTCTCGGCGGTGCGACCAACAGCGTCCTCACCCGCCCCTTCGGCTGGACGCTGGTCTCGCACTGATCGTTCGGTCCGATGCGGAAACCGGCGCCTTGCCCCGGATCACATTCGTGACGGGTGCTGAAAATGCTTTCCAAATGCGCGGGCGGGTGCGTCATCCCATGGGTGTTGCGGAAAAACGCGAATACTGGTCCAGCCGGACCGGCTTCGTGCTTGCCACGATCGGCTCGGCCATCGGGCTCGGGAGCATTTGGAAGTTTCCCTATGAAGTCGGGTCCAACGGCGGCAGCGCCTTCGTTCTGTTCTACCTTCTCGGATTGGCGCTGATCGTTCTGCCGTTGATGATCGTGGAATTTGCGATCGGGCGCCGCGGCAAGTCGGATGCCAGCGGCAGCATGGCCGCTGTGGCGGAGATGGCCGGATTGTCGCCGCGCTGGTCCTGGCTCGGGCTCCTCGGCGTCACGACGGCGTTCCTCGTTCTGAGTTTCTATTCGGTGATCGGCGGCTGGGCGATCGCCTACGTCGTTGGAACCGTCGGCACAGGCCTGCCGGGAACCGACGCCACGGCCGCACAAGGGCGTTTCGACGCGATGCTCGCATCGCCGATACAAATGGCGTCATACCACGCGGCGTTCATGGCGGTCACGGCTCTGGTCGTCGGGCGCGGCATCGTCAAGGGCATCGAGGCTGCGTCGAAGATCCTCATGCCGATCCTCGTGGCGCTGATCGTGTCGCTGTCTCTCTATTCCGTGCTCGAGGGCGACGTCGCGGCGACTTTTCGCTTCTTGTTCGCGCTCGATCTCGGGCACGTGACTCCGAAGGTTGCGTTGGAGGCGTTGGGTCTCGGATTCTTCTCGATCGGGGTCGGCATGGCCGTGATGATCGCCTATGCCGCCCATGCCGGACCGGACATCAACCTCCGGCAGGTGGCCGCTGTGACGATCCTGGGCGACACCGCGATCTCCTTAGCCTCGGGCCTCGCCATATTTCCCATCGTGTTCGCCAATCAGCTCGACCCTTCCAGCGGCCCGGGCCTCCTGTTCGTCACACTGCCGCTGGCCTTCGCCCGCATGCCGTTCGGGCTGTTGGCAGCCATCGCGTTCTTCGCGCTGCTGGCCGTGGCGGCACTTGCCTCGGCAATGTCGATGCTCGAAATGCCGGTTGCGTTCCTGCACCGCCGGCTGGGATGGCGGCGGCCGACAGCCACCGTCGCCTGTGCTCTCGGCTGTTGGCTGGTGGGCATCGCCACGGTCTTGTCGTTCAATCTATGGGCGGGATGGTTCCCGCTCTCCTTCCTGCCGGGGCTCGGCCAGGCCACGGTGTTCGACCTCCTCGATCACCTCACGTCGAATCTGATGCTGCCGATTGGCGGGCTCGCATTGGCAATCTTCGGGGGCTGGGTCATGCCCGCGAAGTTTTTGGCGGACGAGCTGGCACTTGGGTCGCGAACGACAAGCCTGTTGCGCATCGTGCTCAGATACGGCGCGACGCCGGCGATCTCAGCAGTCGGCCTCGCAGCATTGTTCCTGCGGTCTTAGAAGCGTAGCAGCCTGCGCTGCCGCGACCTTGGAAATCGAGACGTTTGCAAGAGCGCCATGCGCCTTAAGACATTCAGTGAGACATGAGGCAGCAGATCGGGCTTGTCGCGAGCAGGTCTCGCGTCATGCCGCCGAAAACCCATTCGCCGAGACGGCTGTGTCCATATGCACCGGTCACCAGCAGGTCGGCTCGCTCCTCCTGAGCGACCCGGATCAACTGCTCGGCGCCCGAACCCTTCTGCTCGAGCATGACCTTGGAACCGCCCTTGATCCGGTGCCGGGTCAGATAGCGAGTCACATCGTCGAGGCGCCCAAGGGCGGTCTTCTCCTCGCCTGTCCCACAAGCTTCAACTACGGTAACGCGCGCCGCCTCTTGCAGGAAGGGAAGCGAGTCCTGCACGGCCCTGCGCGCCTCGCGCGTGTCCTTCCAACCAATCGCGACGTGTTCCGCCCGCAGTGTGCTCACTCCTTCGGGCACGACGACGGCCGGACGCCCCATCTTCAGAAGTGCTTCGCCCGGATCAAGCGAGGTGTAGGCGCTTCCCCGCATTTTCTCCCGTCCGATCACGACAAGATCGGCACTCCGCGCGGCGCGGGCCACCGCTGCCGCCGGAAGGTCGAGCTCAACGCGCCACTTCAGTTCCTGATGATCCTCGCCGGCAATGCCGCGGAACCACCTGCCTCTGTCGGCAAGCTTCGCCTCGATCAGCTTGATGTCCACGTCCGTCACGCCGTCCAGGACCATGCCATCGGCCACGATTGGCGGCGGAATTGCGAGCGCCGACATTCCGATCAGGGCGGCAGTGAATTTGTCGGCAAGGCCTGCGGCGAGGCGTACGCGTTGCTCGGGCGTGCCCTCGGCCTCGACGTAGACCATCACGGCTGCGTAGGGCATGCGCGCCGCCTCCGCTGCAGTCGTACCCCATCCACGCCGGCGTCGGCATCGTGCGGGAAATGCCCCCGTCCAAGCCTGCCGTCGGACGGAGCGGCGGAATGGCTCATATTCGAAGTCCGTGTTTCCCGAGCAGCTTCACTGTGCTTGCCTGCGGTCCTTTCTCGCCCGTCTCTTCGACGAAGGTGACCTGCGTCCCTACGGCAAGACGGTCGTATGCGCCGTCGAGCACGCTGTTCCGATGAAAATAGACTTCGTGACCATCGGCGGCCTCCAGGATTCCGAACTCGCCGAAAGCATCGAGGTTCTTGACGGTCCCGATCGGTTGACTTTCATGTTGCTTCACCTGTCCCTGCAGGCGGCGGACATGATCCTGCAGCTGTCGCCGCGCATGCTTGAAGGCGTCATCGATCGCAAATGACAGATCGGCGTGGCGCTCGTCCGCCTGCGGCGTACGCCCGACATTGACTTCGCGGCCATTCGGGAGGGCCAAGCGAATATTGACCTCGTAGAGACCGCCAGTCCGGTGATGTCCACCCGGCCCCTTCAATACGACCCGGCACGCGGTCGCACGGCCATATCGCTGTTCCAGCTCGGCCACATGCTTCTCGATCGATGCGTGGACCTCGGGTCTTGCACTCAGACCCTGGAAAACGATCTCCACGTGCGTTTGCATGATCCTCCTCCAAAGTACCTGCAGTGAATTTGTCGGCAAGGCCTGCGAGACCGCTTAACTAAATGGCCATCTCCGGTTCACGCATGGACTCTTTTTTCTCCTCGGGAATCTCCGTCATGGTGGCTTCGGTGAGCAGCAGCACGCTCGCAACCGATACTGCATTCTCGAGCGCGATGCGGACGACTTTGGCCGGATCGATAATGCCCGCCTCTACAAGGTTGACGTATTCCTTGCGAGCCGCGTCGAAACCATAGCTGCCCTTGCCCTCCAGCATGCGGGCGACCACGACGCCGCCATCGATGGAGGAGTTCTCAGCGATCTGGCGCGCCGGCGCTTCGAGCGCGCGCTTGAGTATCTGGAGGCCCGTCTTTTCATCACCCGCGCTTTTCGCTTCCTCCGCAGCTACGGCTTCAGTGCAACGGAGTAAGGCAAGCCCGCCCCCCGGCACGATCCCCTCGGCCACCGCCGCCTTGGTGGCGCTGATGGCGTCATCCAACGCCTCCTTCTTCGACTTCATTTCGGATTCGGACGGAGCGCCGACCCGGATCACCGCGACCCCTCCCGCGAGTTTTGCCAGCCGTTCCTCGAGCTTCTCGCGATCATAATCGCTAGTCGTCTTCTCTATTTCGCGCCGAATCTGCTGAATACGGCCGTCGATTGTCGGGCGCGTCCCCGCCCCGCCGATGATCGTCGTGTTGTCTTTATCGGCAACGATCCGCTTGGCTCGTCCAAGCTGCTCGATCGTTACAGTCTCGAGCTTCAGACCCAGTTCTTCGGAAACGACTTGTCCGCCGGTCAGAACCGCCATGTCCGCCAACGTGGCCTTGCGCCGATCGCCAAATCCCGGTGCCTTGACGGCACAGGCCTTCAACACGCCGCGGATCTGATTGACAATCAACGTCGCCAACGCCTCGCCCTCCACATCTTCGGCGACCACCAGCAGCGGACGACCCGATTTTGCCACCTGCTCGAGCAGCGGCAGCATGTCCCGCATGACACCGATTTTCCTGTCGGACAGCAGGATGTAGGCGTCCTCCAGCACGGCTTCCATCCGCTCGGCATCGGTAACAAAATAAGGCGAAAGGAAGCCGCGGTCGAACTGCATTCCTTCAACCAGATCGAGAACGGTCTCGGTCGTCTTAGATTCCTCGACTGTTATGACCCCGTCACCCCCGACCTTTTCCATTGCATCGGCGACGAGTTCGCCCACGGTCTCATCGTTGTGAGCTGAAATCGTTCCGACCTGCGCCTTCTCCTTGCGGGTCTTGACCGGGCGGGACATGGCCTCGAGCGCATCGGTCGCGGCCTTGACACCACGATCCAGGCCGCGCTTGAGGTCGATTGCGCTGGCACCAGCGACCACGTTGCGCACTCCGTCCGCAAAAATCGCGTGCGCGAGCAGGGTGGACGTGCTGGTGCCGTCACCGACGATTTCGCCGGTTTTTTCGGCAGCTTGGCGAAGGACTTGGGCGCCAAGATTCTCGTCGGGATCGGTCAGATCAAATTCTTTCGCGATGGTCACCCCATCGTTGCAAACGATCGGCGCACCCCATTTCCTCTGAATGAGGACCGATTTCGATTTCGGGCCCAACGTGACCCGGATCGCATCGGCGAGCTGCGTTGCGCCCCGGAGAATTTTTTCCCGGGCGGCGGAGCGAAACAGAACGTGTTTGTGCGCCATAGTGGCCAACTCCTCCGATATCAATTGTCAAATATTGACATTGCCGTCCCCCGGGGACTTTGAGGCGGATCAAATTTGCCTCTCAGGATGATAGTCCGGTCGGGCGGTGCGACCGGCCGCTCCTCGCCCACACCGTGTGCGTTTTTGGCCCAATTTGCGCTGGATCAAATGCTCAGAGCGCAGGGTCTGCATAATGTTGAGACTTATTGTGAGGATAGACCATGAAACAGAAAGCGCCGCGTTCCGGCGAGTGGGTGATCGTGTGCGATGGTCGCAAGGCACTTATCCTTGAAAATGCCGGCGACGAGAAATTCATCAACCTGCGGAGCAAGGAGGTTCTCGAACACGCCGACCGGCCTACGCACGCGCAGGGCACCGATACGCCCGGCCGCACCCACTCCTCTGTGGGAACAGCCCGCAGTGCGATGGAACAAGCGGATTGGCATGACGCATCAGAGCGGGCCTTCCTCGAAAAGCTAGCACAACGCCTCGACGACGCACTCGCGGAAGGAGAGACAAACGCATTCATCGTCATGGCCGCTCCGCGCGCGCTTGGCATGATTCGGCCCGCCTACACACCGTCCGTCCGTCGCGCAGTCAGGGTCGAGATCGGCAAGGACTATGTGAAGACGCCGATTCACGTCATCGAGAAGCTGTTTGCGGGTTGAACCACTGAAGCTGGAAGCGTTCGAACTGGCTCCCAAAGCGCAACGGCTCTTTTCCGGCGCAGCTGTCCCATTTCGTTGCGTTCGGCGACGCGCTGATATGGAGCTTGGAACAGCCGTTTGGCAGCGCGTTTACGCCGGAGCTGAAACAGGCTTGGATCGCGCTTTATGACGACGTGCAACGCAAATGCTTCGCGCCGCAAGACACGTCGCCTGAATACACTGGTGGCGATCGCTCGCGATGGTGATCCGGCTCCGTCACATCCAATTTTCGGATGAGGCTGGCCGGATCATCAGGTTGTTGGTCACGCCGCGGACGCCGGGCGTGACCTCGGCGAGAACATGGACCGCCTTCTTCTCCGACGACGAATCGACAATGCCCCACAAGCCGACAGTTCCGTCCTGGACGGTGACGCTGAGCAGCGCCGGCCTTGTCCAGGTCGCCTTATCCAGTTTCGCCATCACCTGGCCGCGAATGGCGCAATCATCGGGTCGCGTTTGCGGAATCTTGTCTTTCAGGCTGGCGAGCCCCTGCAGCAGGTTGGCGCGGCTCACGATCCCCACGATCCTTCCATCCTTGACGATCGGGACTCGTTTGATGCAATGCCTCTCCAGCCGCGCAGCCACGTCCGCGACCGAATCGTCCGGCGACGCGGTAATGACGTCGCGTTTCATGACGTCGGTCACTTTTCGCGAGTGCGACTTGACGAACTCGGCGGCCAGCATCTCCTTCGATGTCAGAGCTTCGAGCCACCAGGACTGCCGGTGCGAGGTTTCCGAACTCGGGCCGATTCAGCAAATCGCCCTCGCTGACGATCCCGAGAATTTCGCCGTTGGCGGCAATCACCGGCACCGCGCTGATCCGATTGCGCAGAAGTAAATCAGCAACCTCAGGAACAGAGGCCTCGGGACCGACCGTGATGACGTTCGAAACCATTACCTCGGAAGTCTTCATGTCATGAACTCCTCTGCTACCTCGCTTTCTTCTTAGTGGCGACACAACGGGGTTCATTGACCTGAGTCAAAGGGCTACCTGCGTGGCACCTTGCCGCTCGGTCGAAATCCTCCCAGCGGCCGATCCGCAACGCGCTTGGCGAATTCAGCGACCACCAGATAGGTCAGCGCGATCAGACCGATGGTCGCTATGAGTGCGCCCGGTACCGGAACGAAACCGAGCCTGGCCGCCACCGGCGAAAAGACAAGAATTGGGGCGGCGGCCAGCGCGGTGAGCGAGGTCGCCACAAGCACGGGATGAGGGCGACTTAGCCACGCTGGTGCATGGGTGCGAATGACGAAAATTACCAGGATTTGCGTTGCGATCGATTCGAGGAACCACGCTGTTCGGAACAGTTCGGGAGGGGTCTGGAACCCGAATACGAGGATCAGAAAAATGGCGATGTCGAACACGGAAGACAGCGTCCCCATGACAGCCGTGAAGCGCAGGATTTCGGTCATGTCCCAGGCACGAGGGCGCGAGATTTCCGACGCCTCGACGCGGTCGAATGGGATGCCGATCTCCGAGAGATCGTAAATCAGGTTATTAAGCAGGACCTGGATCGGCGTCATTGGCAGGAACGGCAGGAAGATCGACGCCAGTGCCATCGACAGCATATTGCCGAAGTTCGAGCTCGTTGCCATCCGCACGTATTTGAGGATGTTGGCGAACGTGCGTCGGCCTTCCTCCACACCATCGGCCAGGACTTTGAGATTGCGGACGAGCATGATCATGTCGGCGGCCTCGCGCGCCACGTCGGTGGCTCCCTCCACCGAAAGACCGACGTCCGCGGCATGGATGGCCGGCGCATCGTTGACGCCGTCGCCGAGGAACCCGACCGTGCGACCGCGCTGTCGCAGCGCCGATACAACTCTGGTTTTTTGATCCGGCGAAAGACGGGCATAAAGATCGATCGTCTCGACGCGAGCGGCAAGCGCGGCCTCACTAAGCTCGGCCACCTCTCCGCCCGTGATAGCTCCTCGATCCGTCATGCCTAGCAAGCCGGCGAGATGCCGTACCACAGCGACGCTATCGCCCGACAGAATCTTGACCTGGACGCCGGCGCTCGCCAGGCGCGCGATCGCTTCGGCTGCATCCGGTTTGGGAGGATCGACAAAGACGCAAAAGCCGCAGATGACCAGATTGCACTCGTCGGCCGGCAATAATTGGTCACGGTCCTTCGGCATTGGCTTCCACGCCACCGCCAACACACGGTTGCCCTGCGCCGCCTCGTCACGCTCGATCTGCTGCAGCTTGGCGCGCACCGGTGGGTCAACCGGCAAGGCTTGCCCATCCCCCGAATCCACCGAGTTGGCACGCGCGAGGATTTCCTCCGGTGCCCCCTTCACAATGAGCAGACGCGCACCATCTCTTTCGACCAACACGGAGATGCGTCGGCGCTCGAAGTCGAAGGGCAATTCATCGATCTTCAACCAGCTATCAAGCGAGACGTCCGCGGCATGCCGCACGATCGCCTCGTCGAGGGGGCTGCGGACACCCGTTTCGAACCGACTGTTCACCGCCGCCAGCATCAGGACTCGTTCACTATCCGCCCGGTCCGGGCCCGGATGCCTGAGCAGCGCGATGCGCGCTTCGGTAAGGGTGCCGGTCTTGTCGGTACACAACACATCCATAGCGCCGAGATCATGGATGGCGGCGAGCTTCTTCACCACGACGCGCTTGCCGGCCATGCGCAGCGCCCCGCGCGCAAGCGTGACCGTCATGATCATCGGCAGGAGCTCAGGCGTGAGCCCCACCGCAAGCGCCACGGCGAACAGGAAGGAATCGAGCACAGGCCTCGCGAACGCCAGGTGCATCAGCAGCACGAACAGCGTGAGGAAGACCGTCAGCCGGAGGATCAGAAGGCCAAGCCGGTGGATACCGCGTTCGAATTCGGTCGGCGGCTCTTGCGAGCCGAGCGCTGCGGCAATTGCGCCGAAGCGAGTGGCCTTGCCGGTCGCGACAACAAGCATGGTTGCCTCGCCGCTGATGATCGAAGTCCCGGCAAAAAGCGCATTGAAGGCTTCGGGTGGCGTGACGGCGTTGCAAGGACCGGGATATTTGTCGGCCGGGTAGGGCTCTCCCGTCATCAACGCTTCATTGGCGTGTGCGTTGTGGCTTTCCAACACGATCCCATCGGCTGGGACGAGGTCACCGGCCCTCAGCTCGACCACATCCCCGGGCACCAACTGCTCGACCGGGATCGCGCTGACGATTCCGTCTCGCCGGACGTCCGCATGCACCGCCACTGAGCGTTTCAGAGCTTCGGCAGCGCGTTCCGCCCGGTGTTCCTGAAATATGTCGAGTGCGATCGAGAGCACGACAACTGTGAGGATGATGCCGAAGCTGCCGAGGTCGCCGGTTGCTCCCGATATCGCTGCAGCGACCAGCAAGATTGCGACAAGCGGCTCAGCAAATCGTCTGGCGATCTTGCGGAAGATATGAAGACGCGGAGCTTCGGCGACGGTATTGGGACCATCGCGGGCAAGGCGATCCTCGGCCTCCATCCGAGACAGGCCCGTCGGCGCCGCTGCCAAGCGATCGAGCAGCGCTTGCGTCGGAACGGACCAGAACCGCTCGTGCAGGGCATCGTGCATCTGAGCTGATCATTCGGCCGGTGATTTTCATCGAAATTTCAATCGGCGGCTCGGCTTCTACAGATGCCCCATCTCGAACTCTTCGCATGAGCATCCGAAAAGCGACAGGGCATCCTCGAGATGGCTGGGCAGCAAAGGCATGCCCAGCAGGTAAGACGCTGTTCGCCTGTTGTGCGCGCGTGATGCCTCCACCCGCAACTCGTCCCATTCCTCGAGTGAACCGTTGGCTCGACCAAGCCATGCCAAAGCGACGAGGTCGATTTGTTCGTCATCCGTGAGTGCGCCGATGAACCGGGTCAGCTCCTCGACCACGGGATCGTCCCTGTGATCTTCGAGTACCGCGATCATCTTGTCGTCGGTAGGATTGGAGGCGTCGTTCGGAATGGTCACGATGTCCTTGGCGAAGAATTCGCGCGCCTTGTCCACGACGAAGCATATTTTTTCTGGAGATATCGAGAGCGCCGGACGGGCCTTGATCATGACGGCACCTCAGGCCGCGGCAGAAGACAGCGACCAGACAGCCCGCAAGTCCGCCGGGAGCGCATGGCGTACGTCGGCAATTTCTCCCGCTCCGATCTTGGTCGAGAGGAACTGGAAAGCGATCGAAACAGCCTCCTCGGCATGGATGATCGGATCGCCCACGAAGGCGTGATCGATGCGCGCGAGAAAATCGGCCTTGGAACGATGCTTCGCCGGAGTCGTCGAAGGCCGCCAATGTTCGTAATAGACGCCGCGCAACAAGCTCGGCAGCTGCGCCGCGAAATCGGCCGATTCGTCGACTCGCAACCAATCACGCAATGCCTGGAGCACGCTCCTGAGCAAACGATAGGATTCTGTGCTTATTGTTCCACCCGAGCATCTCGTCCAGCTCGTTGATCCAGGTGTGCGTCAGGTGGACCGTGTGTTCGATGCTTTCGAGACCGAGTTGGCTCATCGTCCTGCTCCTGTTTTCATCTCAAATAGCAGGCTCAAACGATACAAGCGGGAACGGCAACAGTATTGAGATAGGTCAAATCATGATCGCTTGTGAAACCAGTTCCACAAGAACGCGAATATGACGCCGATCGCAAATCCGATCAGTGCCGTCACCACGATAAGGATAGCCGCAGTCGTCGGATTGAAGGCTTGAACGACATATACCGGCTTTATGAAGTGCATCCAAAACACGAAGTCGATGACTGGCTGCGCCCAACCGACCGCCACCAGCAGCGACCAAGTCAAGTGCCACAGCCCCATGACCGCGGCGAGCGCCAGGCCACTCTTGATCGGATCTATCCTGGTCATGGCTATCTCTCCTCATGCGGCAACTAGGTAGTGAAAACTGATGCATGCGGAACACCACTGCCTTGAGCAGGATCAAAGCGCTGGATGCAATCGAAGCACTCCTCACGAGCCCAGGTTGATCCGTGTCAACACGACATACCTTCGCATCCTGACTATACTTTCAGGGTAGTCGGGAGCGAATGCCGATGGACTTCGAACATCTGCTTTCCCGTGTTGCCCTCGCACTCGGTATTGGCCTGCTGATCGGGCTCGAGCGCGGTTGGCGCACCCGCGAGGTCGAATCAGGCCATCGCACCGCCGGAATTCGTACCTTTGCGATTTCCGGCCTGCTCGGCGGCATCACCGGAGCAATCGCCCAGACTTCGGGAAGCCCGGCGGGCGCCCAGGGAGGCATCGTTGTTGCCTTGGGCTTTGCCGCTTACGCGACGGTCATCACGGTATTCTGCCGGGAGGAAAACAAGGCCGAAGGAACGTTCTCGGCGACCACCGCGATCGCCGGCATGCTGACCTTCGCTCTTGGGGCCTATGCGGTCGTCGGCAACGAGTGGATTGCCGCCGCCGCCGCCGTTGCCGCCGCCGGTCTCCTCGCCGTCCGCGAAGAGCTTCACGACCTGGTCGAGAGGATCACGTGGCCGGAGTTGCGGTCCGGACTCCTGCTGCTTGCCATGACGTTCATCGCCCTGCCAATCATGCCGGCTGACACGATCGGACCGTTCGGCGGCGTCAATCTACGAGAAGTGTGGATCATCGCCATCGTCCTCGCCTGCGTATCGTTCTTGGGCTATGCCGCCGTCAAGTATCTCGGCGCGAGGCCGGGCGTCCTGCTCGCCGCCGCGGCGGGAGGCCTCGTATCGTCGACCGCCGTTACGGTCGCGAACGCCCGGCGCGCCGCCGCCGATGAAGGTTCGCCACAGCTTCTCGCCGCCGGCGTATCCGTCGCAACCGCGGTGTCGTTCCTCCGGGTGCTCACGATTGCGGGCGTGCTACAGCCGAGTCTCCTGTTCCTGATAGGGCCTGCGCTGCTTGCCGCCATCGCCGCAGCGGTCGGTTTCGCTTTGGTCTCTGTGTTCTGGCGCACGGCCGGCACGCACCAGCCGCAGATGACTGAGTTCAGCAATCCATTCGGATTTTGGTCCGTCATAGGGTTCGCCCTGTTCCTGGGCCTGATCATCGTGTTCGGCCGGGCGGTGGGAGAAACCTTCGGCGCCGCAGGCGCAATTGCCGGCGCGGTCGTCGTTGGGCTCGGTGACGTCGATTCCGTGACCGTCTCACTTGCCCGCATGACGCCCCAAACCCTTTCACCCGAGGACGCGGCTTATGCCATCCTCGCCGCCGTTGCGAGCAATACGCTGTGCAAGGTTGCGATTGGTGCAGTCATCGGCCGTGGCCGCTTCGCAGCAGAGATCGCGGTGATGGTCGTCTTTTGCCTGATCGCGGCTGGCGGCGCGGTGGGGCTGACTTTTGTCCTGCAATCGGGATGATGAAATGCAAGCCATTCGTGGGAAGTCGCCTGCTGGATTGCATCCGCGATGCATTCGACGGGTTTGGCGGCTCCCCCGCATGAGAATTCAGGCCGCTACGGCCACGATCGTTCCTGCTTTGCTCGCAAGGATGGCTTCGGCTTGATCGATCGCGCCGATCCCGGCCATGTGCCCGGTGCGTTCCGCGAAACGACAAGCGGCCTCCACCTTCGGCCCCATGGAGCCTGGATCGAACGCGAGGGCGCGCAGATGGGTCGGCGTAATGTGCCCGATGGGTCGGCCTGCCGAAATCGGCCACTTGGTCCACACCGCCGGAACGTCGGTCAGCAGCAGCAGCGCATCGGCGCCGATCTCTTCCGCGAGCAAGGCCGACGACAGGTCCTTGTCGATCACCGCCTCGACGCCGCGCAGCCCTCCGTCCTGCGTTGCAACGACCGGAATGCCGCCTCCGCCGGCGCAAATGACGATCATCCCCGAGCGCACCAGCAACTCGATGACGTTGATCTCACGAATGCGACGTGGAGCAGGCGACGGCACGGCGCGCCGAAAGCCGCGACCGTCCGGCACGAATGTCCACGACGTTCTTGCGGAAAGTTGCCGGGCCTCGGCCTCGCCGTAGACGGGACCGATGGGCTTGCTCGGCTTGGCAAAGGCCGGATCGGAGCTGTCGACCTCGACCTGGGTGAGCAAGGTCGCGACCTCCCGGCCCGGCAACTCATTGCTCAGCGCCTGCTCGATCAGGTAGCCGATCATTCCCTCGCTTTCAGCGCCCAGGACATCGAGCGGGTACGGCTGCACATCCTTGTAAGCCGTCGCCTGCAGCGCCAGCAGGCCGATCTGCGGACCGTTGCCATGCGTGACGACGACGCGGTGCTTGCGGGCGATCGGCGCCACCGCCTTGGCAACGGCGGCCAGCAGATTGCGTCGTTGCACCTCTGCCTCGAGCGGCTCTCCGCGACGCAGGAGCGCGTTGCCCCCAAGCGCCATGACCACGAGCATCAGCGTCTCCCGGGGCGCAATGTCCGCTCAACGAAGACATCGACGAGCGAGGAAAGCGTCGGCTCATCCAGCTCGGCGAATTCATAGCGCGCTCGCACCACCCGTTTGTCGAGGTCCAGCAGATGCGCGAGATCGGCCGGGGTGGCCGAAACGACCACATCGGCGTCCGCGCCATTGATCGTCGATCGCAGGGCTGCCAGCTGGGCGGCGCCGTAGCCGACGGCGGGCAGTACCTTACCGATGTGCGGATATGCTTCGAATACCTCGCGTATACCCGAAACCGCCGACGGCCGGGGATCGACCACATCGGCTCCCGCCGCGACGGCCGCCACATAGCCGGCGCCATGGGGCATGCCGCCGTGCGTGATGGTTGGCCCGTCCTCGACGACCAAGACACGCTTTCCCTTCACCGCCGATGCATCATCGAGCTGGATCGGAGAGGCGGCATGCACCACGACGGCCCGCGGGTTGACCGCCCGCAAGGCCTCCTCGGCGAGCCGCACATCGGAACGCGATGCCGCATCGGTCTTGTTGATGATGAGCACGTCCGCCATGCGCGCCACGGCCTCGCCCGGGTGGTGCGTCGAAATCTGGCGCGGGCGCAGCGCATCGGCCACCGTGATGTGCAGGTCGGGCCGCACGAACGGGAAGTCGTTGTTGCCGCCGTCCCAGACGATGATATCGGCTTCCGCCTCCGCCATCCGCAGTATCTCGGCATAGTCCACGCCGGCAAAGACCACGTTGCCGGCGGCGATGTGGGGCTCGTACTCCTCGCGCTCCTCGGCGGTGCACTGCGCGGCATCGACATCGGCCATGGACGCGAACCGCTGGGCGTGCTGCTTGGCCAGATCCCCGTACGGCATGGGATGGCGGAGCACGGCAACGCGCAATCCCCGCTGCCGCAGCCGATACGAAAGCCAACGGGCGATCGCCGACTTGCCGCACCCCGTGCGCACGGCGGTGATCGCAATCACCGGCAAGGACGCTTGCAGCATGGTCCGCTTCGGGCCGAGCAAAGCAAAGTCGGCTCCGGTGGCCAACGCCCGCGAAGCAATATGCATCACGTGCTCGTGGGGGACGTCGCTATAGGCGAAGACGACCTCATCGATGGAATGAGCGCGGCATAGGCCCTCGAGTTCCGCCTCTTTGACGATCGGGATACCTTCAGGATAGAGCCGCCCGGCAAGCGAAGGTGGATAACGCCGACCATCGATGCCGGCGATCTGAGCCGCGGTGAAGGCGACGACTTCAACCGTCGGATCGTCGCGGTAGACGATATTGAAATTGTGGAAGTCTCTTCCCGCGGCGCCGACGATGACGACGCGTCGCCGGCGTACGCCGCTTTGCTCGCGGGGCTTCGACAGCGGATCGGATGCAACAGGCTCCGGGCGGGGTGATTGCATTTTCGGATCAAAGTGGCACGGCCGTCAGCGTTTGCCTTCTTGCAGCGTGAAGATGTAGTCGATGAGGGCGAGGATTCGTACCCGCACGAGCGACTCGACCACTTCCTTCGATGACAGATAGGGCAGGGTGCCATTTTGGGCCGGGGTCGAACCGCGCTTGTAGATGTTGCCCCAGACCGGCATGTCTCGCGTGCCATGGGTTGCGACCTCGAACCTGCCATCGATCACGTCGTAGACGCGTGCAAACGGAAATACACCGCTGTTGGTCTCCGAGAGCCTGGTCAAATCCGCCGGCGGCTTGATGAGCGCTTTCACGACCGGGCCATCGCCTTTGCCGGTCGTTCCGTGACACGATGCGCAGGAATTGACGTATTCGTACTTCCCGACCTCGGTTCCTTGCGCGTGGGCGACATTTGGGACACCCATCATCCAGATCGAACAGCCGAGCGTCACCAACCTTGAAATCATGTCTAGACCCCATCAACTGCGTGCGGTCATGCAGCGCATAAGAGAGCCTGGTTACCCCCTGCGACATTGATTCAAATCAATATCGCTCCCGACCGACATCGCGGTTACGGCATGTTCCGATGTCTTGCCCGCCGCTTGGGGCCGGGACCTCGCATATAGTGAAACTTGGGCCGGTAAGGATGGAGAAATTTCTGCAACGCACGATGCCACGCACTGGCGAACTCCGTCCCCCGTGGGCGCGCGAGCCGTTTCGCTGTATCGGGGCGCCGTCAATTGTCGGCAAATGTGATCAGCTTGCGCGCACGGGCCGGGTGACGCAGCTTCTCGAGTGCCTTCGCCTCGATCTGGCGGATGCGCTCGCGTGTCACGCCGAAGACTTTACCCACCTCTTCGAGGGTGTGCTCGCCGGCGCCACCGATCCCGAAGCGCATGCGCAAGATGCGCTGCTCGCGCGGCGTCAACTCGGCGATAGCTTCGGTCACGAATTCTGCGAGCATGCTCGCCTCCACCGCGGCGTGTGGATCGACGGCGTCCGGCGCCTTGATCAGGTCCCCCAATGTCGCGTCGCCGTCCTCGCCCACCGGGAGGTCGAGCGACGTCGGCTCCTGCACCATTGACAGCACCTGCTCCACGCGAGCGGTGGGAATGCCGGTGCGCAGCGCGATCTCCGTTGGTGCCGCCTGCCGCCCATGCCGCTGGTAGAGCTTCCGTCGCTCCCGCAGGACCTTACCCGCGATCTCCGTCATGTGAACAGGGATGCGAATCGTGCGGCTCTGATCGGCTATGGCGCGCGCGATGGACTGCCGGATCCACCACACGGCATAGGTCGATACCTTCACGCCGTGCCGATAGTTGAACTTCTCGACCGCGTGCATGAGGCCCATGTTGCCTTCTTGAATCAAGTCGAGGAGCTCGAGGGAGCTCTTGCGGCGATACTTCTTGGCGATCGAAACAACCAGCCGGAGATGGGCCCTTACCATCTCCTCGCGCGCTGCCGTCAGTGCTCGCCGTGAACGCGCTATCTCGACCCCTGCGCCGCGGAAGTCTGCAATCGGCAAGCCGACGCGCTGAGCCAATGCGATGAGCTCGTTGCGCAATGCTTGCGCCCGCTCCGGCCAACGTGGATCGGGGTTATTGCCGAGAAGGCGCTCGAGTGCGTCCCGTCCGGTGACGCCATAGCGTCCGGCCAGCTGCAGCAGTTCCTGTTCGATCACTTTGAGAGCCTGCTGTTCGCGCTCCAGGTGTGCGAGCAGATCAGAGATCCGATCGGGGTGCAGGCACAGGCCCTCGACCTCCCTGGCAACGCTCGAAAACAGCTGTTGGAGGCGCGCCAGCGTGCGCTTGGAAAGGCCGCGGCCGCGACTGACGGCGGTAACGCGTTTCCGGCTCAACGACCCGATCTCGCGCGCGAGCAACGAAAGCCTGTCCAGGAGTGCGGTGATCCCGGCCAGCAAGTTCGCCTCGTGCTCAAGGATGCCGTCGGCATCCTCGTTCTCGCCCGGAGACCCCGGCGCCACCGAGCCGCCAGGCTCTCGATGCGGGACGCCGCCCTGATCGGGTGCGCCCGGTCCTGCAATCGTTTCGCTGCGCCGAGCTGCTTCTTGATACATCGCAGGGTCGATGAGATCGCGCAGATGAAGGCAGCCCTCACACAACTCGCACTTCCATCCCTCGAGTCGCTCGAAGAGCACGGGAATGCTGCAAAGGCCTTTCAGAACGGCGAGCTGGGCTGCCTCGATGCGCTTGGCCAGCGCAATCTCGTCTTCCCGGGAAAGCAACTCTCTAGTCCCCATCTGACGGAAGTAGGTGTCGACCAAGTCGCGCGAGAACGTCGCCTCGCGATTCGGATCGGCTTTGCCGACGGAGCGCGGCTCGTCTTCCGTGCTCTGCAGGCCAGCCGAACCGACACCCGACGCGCTTGGCTGGGCGCCGAAGAGGTTGACGAGTGTATCCGGGCGCTCGGAGGCAGAGCCTTCGGGTTCCTCTCGCAGCCGCCCATCCATCTCAAAAGCCATCTGACGACAATTCCTCTCAACGTGCGCCAACGCCCGCGCAGGCGAACACCAAGTGCGGGGTGCGGGGCCGGTAGCCCCAAACCACAGGCCGCCCTCGCTCTTGGCTTGGAGCCAAGGGAGTTGGTCAGCGCCGGTCGGCAAATTTGGAAAATTCAGCGTCCGCGTGCTGGCCAGCGTCTGGGCACGGCGGCCGCGCTGGCATTTCGTCACGGAGATGGTGCTCCGAAGCAGGAAAATCAAGCCTTTCGCGAGCGCCGCGGAAAGCCAAAGCCGTCGAATTCCCAGGCCGGCTCTTCCCTCGACTACGGCCGACGCGACAGCCAACGCGCGATTTCAGGCCAGACCCCGGCGAGGATTTCCCTGCCCATGAACAAGCCCAGGTGCCCGCACGGCGCGGTAGCTTTCTCGATCGCGCAGCGTCCGGAACCGACGAGATGCTCGGTCGCAAAGACCTGTTCGGGCGCCACCACGTCGTCATCGCGGGCCGCGAGCAGAAACAGCGGACATCGCACGCTGGCGAGATCGGTCGGGCGGCCGAGGATCTCGAAGCTGCCGCCAGCCAGCCGGTTTTCCTTGAACAGCTGCTCGACGACCTGCAGATAGTAGGCGCCCGGCAAGTCGACGGTCCACGCGTACCACTCGTGGAAGCGAGCTTCCAGCCGCCGGAAGGCGGCCGATTCGATCGCGTGTGGGGACTGCAGCAGATGATGGATGGCCTCCCGGTTGAGCGGGCTCAGTGCCCAAAGCTGTCGGACACGGTGCCCCAGAATTCGACCGTGCCCGAGATCGACCAGCTCCTTGAACACGTCCATGGGAGTGCTGCGAGCCAAATCGGAGAGCTTCGAGTTGGCGGCGGCGATATCGATCGGCGCCCCTGCCAGGACCAGTTTTCGGACTTTTGAGGGAAAGCGCGCCGTGTAAGCCAGCGCCATCCAGCCGCCCTGACACAGGCCGATGAGGTCCACTGCACCGCCGAGCTCATCCACCAGCACGTTGAGGTCGGCGACATAGTGGTCGATCGACAGCAGGCGCATGTCCGCGCTCGCCGAACGCCAGTCCGTCAGGAACACTCGCTCGATCCCGGCACGCTGCAACGCCGCAACGAGGCTGTGTCGAGGAGCCAGGTCGGTGATCGTCGCGCCATGGAGCGCAAACGGCGCGCAGACCAGGGTGGCCGGTCCGTCGGAGGCAGTCGAAAAGTCACGCAACCGCACCGAGACCAATTCCAGCGCAACTTTATTGGCCGTTGCAAATGGCGGCTCGGGAGCGCCCGTTTCGGTCCCTGGTCCGACCGCGAGATTCATGAATTCTCGCGCCATGGCCGAGGCAAATTCACTTGCGGTTTCGGCGGCAAGCGCCGGCCAGAGGAATGCAAGGGGAGGAAACTGTGGGCCGTCGTCTCCACGCATGTCGATAATTGTCACTCCGCTTGTTTCACTTCATCAGCACATAGCGGCCCGGTGCCTCCCCGAGCGGCGCGAACTTGCCGTCGGTCCCCCCCAATGGGGGTGGCGTCACCGGCGTTCCCGATCTTTCGGTGAGCCAGGCGCTCCAAGCCGGCCACCAAGACCCCTCTCGCGGTGCGTTGGTCGCGAGCCAGCGCTCGGGGTCGACATATTGCTCGTCATGCCCGTGCGTGGCGATCCGGAAATGCCGATCCGCGTGGCCCGGCTCGGACAGGATGCCCACATTGTGCCCGCCGTTCGTCAGCACGAACGTGACTTCGGCATCGGCCAGAGCATGGAACTTGAACACCGACCGCCAGGGCGCGACATGATCCCACTCGGTGCCGACGGCGAATATCGGGACGCGGATGTCGTGCACCGAGATCGGCCGCTCGCCCGCCTTGAAGCGCCCTTCGGCCAGATCGTTGTCGAGAAACAGCGCCCGCAGATACTCCGAATGCATCCGGTACGGCATCCGGGTGGCATCGGCATTCCACGCCATGATGTCGATCGGAGTCGATCGCTCGCCCATCAGATAGTCCCGCACCGCACGTGACCAGATCAAATCATTCGAGCGAAGAAGCTGGAACGCACCTGCCATCTGCCTGGCGTCGAGATAGCCGCGCGCCCACATCATGTCCTCGAGAAAGGCGACCTGGCTCTCATTGATGAACAGCATCAGCTCACCGGCGTCGGTGAAGTCGGCTTCCGCGGCGAGGAAGCTCGCGGTCGCGAGGCGATCATCGTGGTCGCGCGCCATCGCGGCGGCAGTGATGGCCAGCAGCGTTCCGCCCAGACAATACCCGACGGTATGCACGCGCTCGGCGCCGGTAATGGCGATCGCCGCCTCGATCGCGGGCAAGACGCCTTGAATACGGTAATTGTCGAAACCCACATCACGATCTTCGGCGCCCGGATTCTTCCACGAGATCATGAACACCGTGAAGCCCTGCTGGGTCAGAAATCGCACCAGCGAATTCGCCGGCGAGAGATCAAGGATATAGTATTTCATGATCCAGGCCGGAACGATCACGATCGGCTCCGGCCGCACACGGTCCGTCGCCGGACTGTACTGAATGATTTCCGCGAGCGGCGTGCGGTGCACGACCTTCCCCGGCGTGACCGCAACCGTCTTCCCGACCTGGAACGCCTCGGTCCCGACCGGGCCTTGTCCGGCAGCCATGCGCCGCGCATCTTCCAGCAGATTTGTGAAGCCGCGCACCAGATTCATCCCGCGTTCCGAACCCGTTCGTTCGAGCGCGGCGGGATTGGTCCAGATGAAGTTCGAAGGCGCCGCGGTGTCGAGCAGCTGCCGCGCCGCGAATGCGACGGCGCTTTCGTGCTGCTTGCTCACCCCCCGGACGCCGGTCGTCGCCTGCTCCCACCATCGTTCGATGGCAAGGAACGAATGGGCGTAGACGTTGAATGGAAAGGTCCGCCACTCTGCCGCGCGAAAGCGGTTGTCCTGCGGCAATGCGCAACGGCAGGGGTCGTCGCCTCCGCCGCGGGCACAATGAGCGGCGAAGGCTGCGTTCTCGGCTGCGGCCGTCATGGCACGGCCGGCGAGCTCCAACTGCTTGCCCGGCGATGCCGCGAGGTGCACGGCCCAGTCGAAGAAAGCGCCCGCCAGCGCGCTCGGCGCCAATCCTCCGGTCAGGCGCGCGAGGCCGGAGCGAAAGGCACGATCGACGTCCTGCGTCGATGATGATGACGCCGACCAGGATTCCTGCGCCGGGGAATGCGCGTCCACTCCGGGCGGGTCCACTGCGACCACGGCTCGTGGTCGCGCTCGCTGTGCAATGGTCACGATGCCTTCACTTGAACAGGTTCTTCGTTCGACCGAACGAGTACCAAGCCGGACAGCGCGTCGACCCAGGCCAGGTGATCGTTCACCCGCTTCACGCCGGGCACATTTTCCGCCGCGACGATGATCGCCTGGCGCTCGCGCTCGTCGGTGAGCGAGCCCCAGAGATCAACAACACCGTCCTTGACGATGACGTCGATAAGCGCCACCGGAGCCCACGGCTGCTTGGCGAGCTCCGCCACTAGCCGATCGCGAATGGCCTGGTCGCTGGCTCCGATCGGCTTGACTTCGCGCATCACCCCCGCCAGGGCGTGCACAAGATTGGCGCGACTGACGATCCCGACCACCTCGTTGCCACGTACCACCGGCAGGCGCTTGATTTGCCGCTTCTCCATCACCTTGACGACCTCTGCCAGCGGGGTCCCTTCGAGGACGGTGATCGGATCGCTCGTCATGATCTCGCTGACCTTGCGGGCATGGGAGCGCGTGTATTCATCCGCCAACCGCCCTGGGCCGACAAAAAATTCGAGCCAGCGGGGCCGACGGCGCTCGGTCCCGGTCTCGGCCCGCCGCAGGAAATCGCCCTCCGTCACCATCCCGACCAGCCGGCCGTCCTTGTCGATCACGGGCAACCCGCTGATGCGCCGCTGCAGCATGATACGCACGGCTTCCAGGACCGGAGTTTCCGGCTCGATCGAAATGACCGGCGAGGTCATCACATCCTTGGCTTTCATGGGCGTGCTCCATTCAAATTGTTTGCAATTCTACCGCCGGCCTGCCGCCGTCTCTTGATCCACATCAACCGAGTGCGGCGGAACTTCTTCGATCCGAAGTCCGATTCCCGCAGTTGCCGATTTCGAACCGTGATGAGCGCCGTCGCTGGCTCAGCGCGCGCCTGCGGTTGCCTCCCTGAGGGCTCGCATCACATCCTCGCGCGCGATGATCCCCTCCAGGCGGCGTTCGGAACCCATGACTGGAAAGCTGCGGGTCTTGAGGTCCACCATCAACTGGAGAACCCGCGTCAGCGGCGCGCTCGGCTCCACATGCACGACGGCTTCGGTCATCACTCCCCCGACCTGCCGTGCCATCAACTCGTCGTAGCGCGGGACCATCTGACCGGTGGTAAAGGCAAAGGCCCGCAGAAAATCGAATTTGGTCACGATTCCCAACATCTTTCCGTCTTCCACGACGGGGAAGGAATTGAAATCGTGCTTTTCAAATAGTGCCTCCAGCTCACGCATGGTGACGCCGCGGGTCACGGTCGTCACCGCGCGCGTCATATACTGACCAGCCGTGCACTCGAGAAATCGGTACATCGCTGCACTACCGTTCGCTTCTACCTTTTCCGTTGTGCTCAGTGCGAGAACAGGCAGCACACGGGGCTGTCCGCGATCAGGTCGCGCGTGACCCCGCCGAATGCCCATTCACCCAGCCGCGAATGTCCATAGCCGCCGGCGACGATCAAATCGGCCCTCGCATCCTTGGCGAACCGCAGCAGCTCGCCGGCGACGGTCTGCTCGGTGTGGAGATAGGCCTTGGACCGCACGACGACCTTGTGGCGGAGAAGATGGCTCGCGACGTCGTTGACACTGCGTTGGCTCTGCATTTCCGTTCCATGCTCGCAGACCTCGACGATCATCACTTCCTCGGCAGTCCGCAGGAACGGGATGGCGTCGCGCACCGCCCGACGGGACTCCCGCGTGTCCTTCCAGGACACCACGACGCGCCGGGCGGCCAGCGCATCGACGTCGGGGGGCACCAGCAGGACCGGGCGGCCCGCGGCGAGGATCGCGACGCCCGGATCGAGCGCGAAATATAGATCGGCCGGGCCGTCCTGCTTGCGTCCGATGATGACGAGATCCGCGGCACGTGCTTCGCGTGGGACGAGATTGTTTGCAAATTCGACGGCGCCCCGCCACTCCAGGCGCGCGAGGTGCTCGGCCGACGTGCGAAACTTCTTTTCGAGGCCCGCGAGGAGCCTCATCACCTCTCGTCGCTCGCCGTCACCGGCGCCGCCATCGGGAGCGGGACCGTCGGCGGGGACGTTCGGGAGGAACCCTCGCCCGGCAACTCCGATCAACGCCGCCTCGAAGCGATCCGCGAGGTCGACCGCCAGTCGGATACGACCCGGCGAGTCTCGGCCCTCGTCGACATGCACCATCAGAGCCGCGTATGCCATCCTTACTTCTCTCGATACTTCAATGCGAGAACAGGCAACAGATCGGGCTCTCCGCCAACAGATCGCGCGTGACACCGCCAAAAGCCCACTCACCCATCCGCGAGTGTCCGTAGCCCCCCGCGACGAGCAGATTGATGTTTTCGTCCTCGATGAGCCGGAGCAACGAATTCGCCGCCGTTACGTCGGCGGGCCGCACCCGCTCGGCGACCACCTCGACGCGATGCCGGGCGAGATACTTGGCGACGTCCGCTACATGGCGTGAAGCCTGCTCTCCGCCTCGTTCCTCGAGGACTTCGACGATCATGACGCTCTCGGCCTTTTGCAGGAACGGCAGCGCATCCTGAACGGCCCGGCGGGCCTCGCGGACGTCTTTCCATGCGATCGCAATTCGCCTGGGTGTCAGTGACGTGACGTCCTTCGGCACGGTCAGGACCGGACGACCGGTCTTCAGGATGAGGCTGCCCGGATCCAAGACGCGAAACGGATTTCGATTCTCGCGCTCATTGCCGATGATGACGAGATCGGCAGCGCGTGATTCCCGCGCAACCGCTTCGGTCGGAATATCCAGGACGGATCGCCATTCCGCTCGGCGGCCTCCGGTACCGACGGCGGCGCAGAACTGCTTCCCTTTCTGATCGAGCAAAGTCTGCATGTCCTGCAGGTGCGGGTCCTCCGGCCCCGGCTTGGCCGGCGCGTCTTCGGCCGTAAAGATCGACATCGGCGCCCAGCCGGCTATGCCGATCAAGTGGGCGCGAAAGCGATCGGCGAGCTCGGCGGCAACCTTGACGCGCCCGCCCAGCTCGGCGTCCACATCGACATGCACCATCAACGTCGCGTAGGTCATGTCATTGTCTCCTCCGACAATGCCCCGGGCCTAACGGTCGCTGTCGCGCCAACGCCAGGATCGCCAGCCCCATCGTCGCGGGCCGGCCTTGTCGAGTGCAGCCTTCTGGTCGGCGGTAAGCGTGGCGTAGAACGCGTCGAAGGCGGGCCGCACGGTCTTGACGGCCTGCAGCATGGCGTCGAGGCGTTTTTCCATCAGCTCGAGCCGGCCCGTCGACGTCGCCGGAAACTCGCGCGGACACGCGGCCGCGATCGTTTCGGCCGCTTTGCTCGATGCGGTCTTGAGCTCGTTCAAGGCCGCCTTCTGAGCGTCGGTCGGCCGGACCGCGCGCTCGATGAGCTCGATGCGCCATTCGGCGAGGCCTGCCGCCTGCGGGCTGCACATGCCTCCGCCCATCATGCCGGGTCCCATCATGCCCGGACCCATCATCATTCCAGGACCCCAGCCGCCGCCGGGCCCCGGCTGCGCTCGAGTTGGCGATGCGATCAGCAGCGCGGTCAGCGCCGCGGCGAAGACCATGGACGGACCTGACTTGAACCTCGCCATGTGCATGCTCCAATCGTGTCGTCACCCCTCGTAAAGAGCTTCCCGCACCCGGAGCGTGCAGGCTTTGCGCTGGATCAAAACCGGGATGCTTCCGCCGTCCACGGTTGGATTGATCCTTGTCAACATGAGCCGTTCGAAGCGGACTATCAGTGGCCCATGAGTATCGTTGTCGATCGCACAAATTCTCCCGCCGCCGATCAGAATACCCGCGAGCGCAGCCTGATCGCGATCGTGGACGAGCTGGCGCGCGAGCTTCACCCGCAACACATCCGGCGCGGCAACACCTCGTTGTCGAGTCGGCTGGAGAAGGATCTCGGCATCGACAGCCTGGGGCGGACCGAGTTGGTTCTGCGGCTCGAACGGGCGTTCGGTGTTCGCTTGCCGATCAAGCTCGTCGGCGAAGCGGACATCGTCGGCGACCTCCTCCATGCGCTCGAGCAGGCCGGCCAATCGGGGGCCACGATCGCCGCCGCGCCGCCAGCACCATCCCTGACCGCGGTCGCGGCCGCCACCGAGGCGCAGAACGTTGCTGGATGTCCTGGAATGGCACGTCGCCGAGCATCCCGACCGCCTTCACGTCACGGTGCTCGAGGACGACACGACCGTCCTCGCCACGCTGAGCTATGGAGAGCTTGCAAGGACAGCCCGCACGGTGGCCGCGGGCTTGATCGCGCGCGACATCATGCCGGGAGATCGGGTGGCGCTCATGCTGCCGACGGGCGTCGAATTCTTCGTCGCGTTCTTCGGCATTCTCTATGCGGGCGCGATCCCGGTGCCGATCTATCCGCCGATGCAACGCTCGCAGATCGAGGACTATGTCCGCCGCCAGGCCGGAATCCTCCGCAATGCCGGCGCCCGCATGCTCATCACGGTGCCCGAAGGGCTCAAGCTCGGGTGCGCTGCTGCGAGGGCTTGCCGACACCCTGGCTGCGGTCGAGAGCGTCGCGAGCCTTTCGAGCTCACGCCGCCGAGGTCGCCCTGCCGAACCTGCAGGATGGAAGCGCGACGGCGCTCATTCAGTACACATCCGGAAGCACCGGCGATCCCGAAGGGCGTCGTGCTCAGTCACGCCAATCTGCTCGCCAATATCCGCGCGATCGGCCGCGCGATCGGCGCGAGCTCCGCCGATGTCTTCGTGAGCTGGCTGCCGCTCTATCACGACATGGGGCTCATCGGCGCGTGGCTGGGCTGCCTCTATTTCGGCGCGCCGCTCTATGCCATGTCGCCGCTCGCCTTCCTGGCGCGTCCGCAAAGCTGGCTGTGGGCGATCCATCGCTTTCGCGGCACCATGTCCGCGGGCCCCAACTTTGCGTTCGAGCTGTGTCTCAACAAGATCGACGATGCGAGCCTGCAAGGGCTTGGACCTGAGCTCGCTGCGCTTCATCGCCAACGGCGCCGAGCCGGTGAGCGTCGAGACCTTGCACCGCTTCACCGAGCGCTTTGCGCGCTACGGATTTCGACCGGGGGCCATGGCCCCGGTCTATGGTCTCGCCGAGAATGCCGTTGCGGTGACCTTGCCGCCGCCGGGACGAGTTCCCGTCATCGATCGCATCAATCGCGACGCGCTGCGCACGCGCGGGGTCGCGGAGCCCGCCGGCCCGAGGCGATGCCAACGCGATCGAGCTCGTCGCCTGCGGGCAGCCGATACCCGATCACGAGGTCCGCATCGTCGACGACTTGGGCCGCGAGCTCGGCGAACGGCATGAAGGTCGCCTCGAATTCCGCGGTCCGTCGGCGACCTCGGGCTATTTCCAGAATGCGGCCAAGACCCGCGAGCTGTTCCACGACGGCTGGCTCGATACCGGCGACCGCGCCTACATCGCCGGCGGTGATCTCTTCATCACCGGCCGGGTCAAGGACATCATCATCCGCGCCGGCCAGCACATCGCTCCGCACGAGATCGAGGAAGCGGTCGGAGCCGTCCCCGGCCTGCGCAAGACCGGCGTCGCGGCCTTCGGCGTCGCCGATCCGGCTTCGGGTACCGAACGCGTCGTGGTTCTGGCCGAGACGGACGAGAGCAATCCGTCCGCACAGGCCGGGTTGAAGGTTCGCGCCCAGGAGGTTGCGACCCATATCGTCGGCGGGCCGCCGGACGAAATCGTCCTGGTGCCGCCCGGCACCGTGCCGAAGACCGCGAGCGGCAAGATCAGGAGAGCCGCGGCGAGCGATCTCTATCTGGGAAAAAGTCTCGCGGTGCCACAGCGTGCGCTCTGGTGGCAGCTCGCGCGCTTGAGCTTCGCGGGGCTGGGCACCCGCGGGTCGCAGCTGCGTCGTGTCGTGGGCGAAATGCTTTACGCCGCCTGGTGGTGGACGGTGATCGCCGCCGGCTTCCTCGCCGGCTGGCTTGCGGTGATGACGCTGCCGCGTCTGAGCTGGCGATGGACCGCCGTCCGGGCGCTCGCTCGCACTGCGCTGGCGGCAGCTCAGGGTCCCCCTGTCCGTGACCGGCATCGACCGGCTGCCGCGCGGCGGCGGCGTTCTGGCGTTCAATCATGCCAGCTACATGGATGCGGTCATCGTGGCGGCGGCGCTGCCCGGTGAGCCGACCTATGTCGCCAAGAAAGAGCTCGCGAGCCAGATCTTCGCCGGTCCGCTGCTGCGGCGGCTCGGCGTCGCTGTTCCTCGAGCGCTACGATGTGCGCGACAGCCTCGCGGATCTCGAAAGCGTGACGGCGGCGGCGCGGGAGAGGCGCCTGCTCGTGTTCTTCCCCGAGGGCACGTTCACGCGCCGGGCCGGTCTTTCCGGCTTCTATCTCGGCGCGTTCCAGGTCGCGGCGCAAGCCAGGCTGCCGGTGATCCCCGGCATCCTGCGCGGCACGCGCTCGATGCTGCGAGGCGAGCAGTGGTTCCCGAGGTGGAGCCCGATCAGCGTGACGATCGAGAATCCGATCGAGCCCAGGGGCACCGATTTTGCCTCCGTGGTGCAGCTTCGCGACGCCGTGCGCGGCGTCATCGCTGGCAGGTTGCGGAGAGCCCGATCTCGGCGAGCTCATCAAGCCCGCCAGGCCGGCGCCGGATAGATGATCCAGCCCGGCACCATCCGTTACGTCGTGGAGCGTTCGGCATCCCTCTCTCCGAATGTGGCCGTGCTCGGTGTCGTCAGCCTGCTGATGGGCATGTCCTCGGCCATGATCTACGGCCTGCTTCCGGTCTTCCTGGTCACGGTGCTCGGAGCGAGCACGGCTGCGGTGGGCCTGATCGAGGGATTTGCGGAGGCAACGACCTCGCTGGTGAAGATATTCTCCGGCGTCACCAGCGACTGGATCGGGCGCCGGAAGCCGCTCGTTGCTCTGGGCTACGGGTTGTCGGCAGTGAACAAGCTGCTGTTTCCGTTTGCCGAGTCGGCATCGGCGGTGCTGATCGCACGCATCGCCGATCGGATCGGTAAAGGCATACGCGACGCCCCGCGCGATGCATTGCTGGCCGACGTGATGCCCTCGGCCATTCGCGGCGCAGGCTTCGGCCTGCGGCTCGCGCTCTACACGATCGGGGCGGTCTTGGGCCCGCTCGCGGCCATCGCGCTCATGACGCTGAGCGGCGACGACTTTCGGCTGGTGTTCTGGATTGCGCTGATCCCCGGCTTTGCGTCGATCGTGGTCCTGCTCATCGGCGTGAAGGAGCCTGCACATGACTATTCCGACGACGGATGGCGGATCCGTCGCAGCGACCTCGCGCTGCTGACGGCACCGTTCTGGTGGGCAATCTCGATCGCCGCTGCTTTTTCGCTGGCTCGTTTCAGCCCGGCGTTCCTGGTGTTGAAGGCGCACGACGTTCACGTCGATGCGGCGTTCGTGCCGATCATTCTGGTGGTGATGTATCTCGCCTATTCCGCGGCCTCCTATCCATTCGGGCTTCTCGCCGATCGCATGAACCGCCATTTCCAGCTCGGTATCGGCGCCGTCATCCTCATCGGCGCCGACCTGGCGCTCGCCGGTGCGCAAACCGTTTGGATGACGATCCTGGGCGCCGCCTTGTGGGGCCTGCAGATGGGCGTCACGCAGGGGCTGCTTTCGGCCGCCATCGCGGATGCCGCGCCGGAACGCCTGCGCGGCACGGCGTTCGGAATTTACGATCTGGCGGTCGGGGTCACCACGTTTGCCGCCAGCGCCGTCGCCGGCTCGCTTTGGATGCTCGGCGGCCCCGCCGGCACCTTCATCGCGGGCGCGTCGCTCGCCGCAGGAGCGATCGTCATGCTGTGGCTTCGGCCCGTGCCGAAGCGGTCTCGTCCAATGTAGGCTTCCACGGGAAGCCACTCTAGCGTCGCGAACCCGAAAACTCGCACACACTGCCATGACGCAACAATCGAATCGAAACGAGCTGTGTCTTGAATCAAGGTTGCGTGTTTGGATCATTCGTTGAATCAGTATTGCTCGGACACGCCCACAAAATCTTTTTTTCGACGCTCCCCCATCGTTGCCTCATCGGCGACGACCCGCAGTGCGTTCGGCACGGTCGAGTCGAGAGCGTCGGCTTTCCGAAAGGCGATCCGCGGATTCCCTCGCTCACGCTGAGCGTTCAACGCTCACGAGTGCATGTCCCATTCAAGTCGCCGACCACCGCTACTATTTCACTTGTATGCGATAGAGGTAGTCAATAACCGCAAGAATGCGGCTCCTGATCACGGGTTCGCGATCGTAGAGAGGGTCTAGAAAGTAAGGAGCTAGGGGATTGAACCCTGGAATTGGTGCTGGCGAATACCTGAAGCCCCAAATGGGCATATCACGAACACCGTGGGACCTAACCTGTAGTCGTCCATCAATGATGTCGTATACGCGACCAAGAGGGAACACTCCGTTATTTTCCTTGGCGATCGTCGTTAGATCAGCCGGCTTTGTTTTCAGTGCATCAGCGACTGGTCCCGTTCCTTTTCCATCAACGCCATGGCACGCCGCGCAACTAGTTTGATATTCTGTCTTGCCGATGTCAGGCTGTTGAGGCACAGGCTGTTGAGCCCAGCTCTGCACATTGAATCCAACGATCAAATTGGCGACCACTAGTCCTTCCAGAACAGGCCACTTCATGATGCGCTCCTATTCGCTGATTCTTTCAGTCCAACCGCGCTCGGCCGTGAAGGCTACCGGAACGTCGCCGCAACATGTGGGGCTATGGCGGTTCGCAGTGTTTCAGTGGGCTTCATCCCTTGAAAGTCGATCTGCAGGGGCGGTTGCCTGAATGGCTCCTCCAATAGGTCACTCGTGGCCGGCGCGAGCGACCCAGCTCCCGCCGACCTTCATGTAGGATCGCTTGACCGCCGCCCAGGCGATGCGGTGCGCCGCTTCCTCCTGGCGCGGATCGCCGGCATGAGCCGCGAAGGCGTGGTTGAAGGCCTCGCGGTAGATGTCCTGCGCGTGCGGTGGCAGGTGTCCTTGCACCGAGGCGGGAAGGTCATCGTTCGTCCGATAGGGCATAGCTGTCTGCGTCCCACTCGCGCGGCCATGAGGGCCGCCGAGCCTTGCGGCAACCGGGGCCACCCGTTGCCAGGCGGCCCCACGATGGTTGCTCGCGAATCAGGCCTTCTTGATCGCGATCTTCTTCTCGCTTTTCTGCGCTTCCGCCGTTTTCGGCAGCGTCACCTTGAGTAGGCCGTTCCTGAATGTGGCCTCGATCTTGTCGGCGTCGACGCCGTCCGGCACGCCGAACGACCGTTGGAAGGACCCGTAGCGGCGTTCGGAGAGGTAGTAGTCCTTCTTCTTCTCCTCCTTCTCGTCCTTCTTCTCGCCCGTGATCGTCAGGGTGCCGTCGGAGAATTTGACGTCGATATTGCTCTCGTCCATTCCCGGCAACTCCGCCGTGATCTCGTAGGCCTTCTCAGTATCGGCGATGTCCACTGCGGGGGCCTTCCCCCAGCTGAGCTCGCCGCGCCAGAACGGCTCGACGTCGAACACCGAGCGCCCGAACGGCGAGCGCAAGGACGGTCTGCCGAACGAACCGAAATCCTCGAACAGACGATCCACTTCCCGCCGCAGGCTCTCGAACGGCCGCCATTCGGTCGGACGATCGGTCGTCTTCTCCGGCGTATTCACCGGCAGTTTGGTTGCAGCTTCAGCCATGACACTCCTCCTCAGTTTACCGACGACGGCGCTACCCGTCGTCAATCGTCAAACACGCGGGACCGCGTCAGTACCCCGACTCCACCGGACGGATGATGAGATTGTCGTTGACGGCACGTACGCCGGGGGTCACTTCGGCGGCCACGCGAACGGCCTTCTTCTCCGACGCGGAATCGACGATGCCCCACAGCTCGACGGTGCCGTCCTGCACGATCACGTTGATCAATGAGGGTCGCGTCCACGGCTCCGCATCAAGCTGCGTGAGCACCTTCTCGCGGATCTTCGAATCGTCGGTCGCCGTGGCGACGTCAGCCTGCCTGCTCAGACTGGCCAAGGCTTGCAGCAGATTGGCCCGACTGACGATGCCGACGACCTTGCCGCCTTGCACGATCGGCACCCGCTTGATGGCGTTCTTCTCCAGCAAGTTTGCGATCGTCCAGAGCGGCGTATCGGGAGATGCGGTCACGACGTCGCGCGTCATGACGTCGGTCACTTTGCGCGAATGCTCCTTGACGAATTCCGCGGCGAGCACCTCTTTGCCGGTGAAGATCGCGAGCCACCAGGGCCGTCGGCGGCCAGTGCCGGCCTCGACGCGGCGCATGAGGTCGCCTTCACTGACGATGCCGAGCAATTCGCCTTTCGGCCCGACCACCGGAACTCCGCTGATCCGGGCGTCCAGCAAGGTCCGGGCAACGTCCTGCACGCATGCATCGGGTCCCACGGTAATCACATTCGTGACCATCACATCGGCGGCTTTCATGGCAGTGCTCCCTCTCGACTTTTTTTGACTTTCAACCCGCCGCTCGGCGGTATCGTTGATCTGAATCAAGTCCAGGAACCAGCTTTCATGACTGAATAAAAAAACGGGGCGGGCGTTGGAGGCCGAGTATGTGCGGAAGGCGCCTTTTGCTGGCGGCGGCGTTCGCGTCCGCGATGCCGATTGCGCACGCCAGCGCGCAGCAGGTCGGTCAACCGGGCCGTGGCCTTGCCTCGGCGCGGCATCTCTGCGCGGAATGTCATGCCGTGCAGAAGGGACAGGCGCAGTCCCCGAACGACAATGCCCCGCCCTTTCAGGCCATTGCGTCCGTTCCGGGAATGACCGCGACCGCCTTGTCGGCCACGCTCAATACGCCGCACCGCACGATGCCCAACATCATGCTCGCAGCCGATGAGCAGGCCGACATCATCGCTTACATCCTCAGCCTGAAGTGACGCGCTGCCGACTGGACGGGAAGCTGCGTCATTCCATCAGATGCAGGAGAGCGACCTCCTCGTCGGGGGTCATTTTGGCGAGATCGTCCTTGTCGTTACGGCGGGGATCAAGCGCGCGATAGAGAGCCTTCGCCCCTTCCCGGAGCGCGTCCCGGTGTGCCGCGTCGGCCGGCGGCACGGAGGACACCGTCTTCGCCAGATCGTGGAGGATCTCCGCAAACAGCGCATAGTGGAAGTGCATGCGGACGGACTTGCGCACGTCGGCGTCGCCGGTGCGGTGAAGACTGAGCGAAATTCCGGCCTCGTCGAGATGGGCGTCGAAGCGCGCGGTATGCTCGAACGTTCCGATGTAGAGCTTGTCCGGATACTCGAGCGCGACTTCGGCCTTGTCGGGGATCGGCTTGGTCATGGCACAGGTCACCTCTGCAGAATCGATAGGTCTCTAGTAAGCGCTTGGCGCCGCGTGGATATGACATGGATCAATTGCCGCGACCTTCGGTGAAGGGACGAGCGGCCGCGGATTTGATCAGGATCAAGGACGATCGCTCAGGGACTGATTTCCTTCAACCAACAAGTACCCACAGCGGAGGCCAACGACATGGAGCATCGCCAGATACCGGGCACACCGGTCTTCGACGGGGAGTCGGCCCGCAAGGGCTATGCGCTCAACAAGATGTGCTTCTCGTTCAACAGCGCGGACAACCGGGCGGAGTTCCTCCGCGACGAGGACGCCTACTGCAGGAAGTACGGCCTCACGCCCGAGCAACGCCGGGCCGTCAAGCATCGCAACGTCTTGGAGATGATCGAAGCGGGCGGCAACGTCTACTATCTGGCGAAGCTCGCCGGCATTTTCGGTCTCAACGTTCAGGACATCGGCGCGCAGCAGACCGGCATGACGGTCGAGGATTTCAAGTCGAAGCTGCAGGCAGCGGGAGCATAAGCCATGGCAAGGATCGTAGGCGGCATTGGAACGACGCATGTTCCGGCGATCGGCGGCGCCATCGCCAAGGGATTGCAACACGAGCCATACTGGAGGCCGTTCTTCGACGGTTTCGCCGGCGCGCATCGATGGTTGCGAGGGGCGCGGCCGGATGTCGTGGTGGTTTTCTACAATGACCATGGTCTCAACTTCTTCCTCGACAAGCTGCCGACTTTCGCGGTCGGCGCCGCGAACGAGTACAAGCATGCGGACGAGGGCTGGGGCCTGCCCGTGTCCCAACCATATCCGGGCGATCCCGCGCTCTCCTGGCACTTGATCGAGTCCCTGGTCGCGGACGAGTTCGACGTCACGATGTGCCAGGAGATGCTGGTCGACCACGCCTTCACCATTCCGCTGGCTCTGCTGTGGCCGGAGCCGGACGCGCGCGCCGGTGAGGACCGATTCCCGATCGCGATCAACACCGTGCAGCATCCGCTGCCGTCGCCGGCGCGCTGCTTCAAGCTCGGCCGGGCGATCGGTCGCGCCATCGAGTCCTACAGCCCGGACCTCAACGTGCTCGTTCTCGGCACCGGCGGATTGTCGCATCAGCTCGACGGCAAGCGCGCCGGATTCATCAACAAGGAATTCGACCTGATGTGCATGGAGAAGCTGGTGAGCAAGCCCGAGCGGCTGGCGCGCTATTCGAGCCTGCAGATCGTCGAGGAGGCGGGATCGCAGGGCGTGGAGCTGTTGAACTGGATCGCCATGCGCGGCGCGTTGACCGGCGATGTCTCCAGGATTCACGGCAACTATCACATCCCGATCTCCAACACCGCGTCGGCCCTGCTGGTGCTCGAAAACCGGGCCAAAACGCTTGAAACGACCTACCGCAAGGCAAGCTGAGCAGGGATCGAAGGCCAATGCGGTCGACGGTTCAGGCGCCTGCAATCGTCTCGTGAAGGGAGGCTCAAATGACCGCCATTCGGGGATATATCCCGGCAACCGGCGACCAATCCGCGCTCGGCGTTCATTCGCTCGACCGCTTCGTGCTCGCCGTCCCCGACCTGCTGCCGGCGCAACGCTTCTACGCCGATTTCGGCCTCGACGTGCAGACAGCCGGCAATGCGCTGGTATTGAAGACCGCGAACGACGATCATTCCTGGGGCCTTCTCGTCGAAGGCAAGCGCAAGCGCCTGCATCACCTGTCGTTCGGCTGCTATGCCGACGATCTTCCGTACCTGCAGGAGCGGGCCGAGGCGAACGGCGGGGAGCTCGTCGATCCGCCGGCAGGCTTTGCGAGCAACGGCTTCTGGCTGCGCGACCCCGCCGGGCTCCTGGTCGAGGTCAAGGTCGCCCCCAAGAGCTCCCCCGCCCACAAGACCTCCGGTACCTGGTCGTCATCCCCTGAGGGCGTGGCGGGGTCGCCGCTGCGGCAGAATGTTCCCATCGTCCGGCCGCGGCGCCTGTCCCATGTGCTGGTGTTCACCACCGACATCGACAAGGCGATCGATTTCTACACCCGCAATCTCGGGCTGCGGCTGTCCGACCGTTCCGACCTGGTCGCCTTCATGCATGGGGTCCACGGCAGCGACCATCACATCCTCGCCTTCGCGCAGTCGGCCGCTCCCGGCCTGCACCATTGCAGCTGGGACATGAGCAGCATCGACGACATCGGCATCGGCGCAATGCACATGGCCGGCAAGGGCCACGCCAAGGGTTGGGGTCTCGGCCGCCACGTGCTCGGCTCCAACTATTTCCACTACGTGCAGGATCCCTGGGGCAGCTTCGCGGAGTATTCCTGCGATATCGACTACATCCCCGCCGCTCGGCCGTGGGAGGCGAAATACCATGAGCCCGAAGACTCGTTCTATCTGTGGGGTCCGGAGCCCCCGGCGGATTTCACGATCAACCGCGAGGCATAGAGCGCCGTGAGAACCGATTTTCCGTCCGAGCATGCGACAGACGCAAGAGCTGGGGCGCTCGCCGACCAGACGGTCTCTCGCATGATCTAGTTCACCTCATCGCATTATTATTATCATGGCTATCGCCATGAATGCCGCCATCACCGCCACCATGAAGGCGAGCATCGTCGGGTTCTTGATCATGTGTCGAAGCATGCCGAACCTGGTGCCTTCCGGCAGCAGATCCATGCCGCATTTGGGGCACTTCCCGGGACTCGTGTGACGGATCTGCGGATGCATGGGGCAAAGGTAGATCTGCCGCCCATCTTGTTCGTAAGCCATTCGTGACGCTCCGTGGATTCTACGAATGTCGGCGCGTGCACCCTCGTGCCGGAGCAACTCACTGCCACGCGCCGCCTGCTTCAATACCGGTCGCCGCCGGCTGGCGCCGCTTCATCCACGATTTTTCGAATCGTGGGGGCGCAGCGGCCACATTGCGGCTCGTGGCCCAGGCCTTGGTAGACCTGGGCCGTGCCGATAGCATGTGGCCGCGTCTCGATCACAGAGCGGACATCACCGTCGCTGAACACATTGCACGAGCAGATGATCATGCCCAAGCCTCCCGGCCTTTAGGTACTGACGAATTCAGCGGCGGTTTGCATTGCCAGGCATTGATCTGGATCAAGGGGCGGCGACCTGCGCCGCGGGAATTGCGCTCCGGTCGGACAGTGCCCGCAGCGAGTTGAGGATCACCGCGACATCGATGATCTCTTGCAGCACGGCGCCCTGCACCGGTGAGATGAGCCCGAGTGCCGCCGCGATCATCCCGATGGTCGAGAGGCCGATCCCGGCGAACACGCTCTCCAGCGCGATGTGGCGTGATCGCCGTGCGATCCTGATCGCCGGCAGCACCCGGTCGAGCTGATCGACCAGCAGCACGACATCGGCGGCCTCCGCCGATGCAGCCGCACCCTTCGCACCCATCGCCACGCCCAGATCGGCCGCGGCCAGCGCCGGGGCATCGTTGACGCCGTCGCCGATCATCATGACCGGGCCGTTCTTGCGTTCGGACAACACGACCAGGGTCTTCTGGTCCGGAGTGAGCTCCGACCTGACGGCATCGATCGACAGGCCCCTGACTACCATCTCGGCCACGTCGCGCCGGTCGCCGGTGGCGAGAACGATCCGCTCGACGCCGAGCGCCCGGAGATCGCCCAGCAGTGCCTGGGTGCCTGCCCGCAATTCGTCGGCAAGGATCAGCACGCCGGCAAGCTTGCCGTCGATCCCGACCGCGACTGCGGCAGCGCCGGGCGGGCGGTCCGCAAGCAAGTCGGAAATGCCGGATTGTGCAACCTTGCGGCTGACGAAGCGAACCCCTCCGACGATCACGCGACGCCCATCCACACGACCTTCGACGCCTTCGCCTGGCGATTCCGTGACATCGTCGGGAACCGCGAGCGCGAGGCCCTTGTCGCGCGCTTCATCGACGATGGTCTGCGCAATGATGTGCTTGGATGCCTGGTCGAGCGAGGCCGCGAGCCGCAGCAGTTCGTCGGCGGGCAGATCCGCGACCACCTTGGTCGCGACGATGCGGGCGCGGCCTTGCGTCAAGGTCCCGGTCTTGTCGATGACGAGCGCGCGCACCCGCGCCAAGGTCTCGAGCGCCTGGCCGCCCTTGATCAGGATGCCGTGCTTGGCCGCGCGCGAGAGGCCGGACACGATCGCGACCGGCACCGCGAGGATGAGCGGACACGGCGTCGCCACCACCAGCACGGCCACGGCGCGGATCGGATCTCCGCTCCAGAGCCAGGCCGCTCCCGCGAGCGCGACGGTCGCCGCCAGGAACACCATGGCGTAGCGGTCGGCCAGCCGCGACATCGGCGCCCGCGAACGTTGGGCCGCGGCCACCAGGCGGACGATGCCGGCATAGGTGCTCTCGGCCGCGCGCCGCGCCGCCGTCAGATGGAAGGCTTCGCCGGCATTGGTCGATCCGCTCATGACGGTGTCGCCGACGCCTCTGCTGCACCGGCATGGATTCTCCGGTCAGGGCCGACTGGTCGAGAACGGCCAGTCCCTCGGCGACCGCCCCATCGACCGGAACCACATCGCCTTTGCGAATCACAAGCCGGTCGCCGGGCTCGATCGCGTCCAGCGCGACTTCTTCGAGCCTGCCATTCCGGTATCGCATGGCGCTGCGCGGCACGCGGGCGAGCAGTGCCGTCATCTCGCGGCTGGCGCGCCGCTCGGCAAAGCTCTCGAGATATTGCCCGCCGGAATACATCAAGGCCACGACCGCCGCGGCGAGGTATTCGGCGAAGACGAGGGCGGCAAGCATCGAAAGCGCGGCGATGATGTCCAGGCCGACATCGCCTCGGCGCAGGCTGACTGACGATCTCGATCAGGAGGATCGGCAAGGACCGGGATCGTGGCGGTGGCCCAGGATCAATCCTGCTGCATGCGGCGATCCGGAAAGGTGCGCCGCGAGGCCGACGGCAAGGCCGGTCGCGGGCCATGCAACGATGAAGGGCCGAAGATACCGCTGCAGATTCGGCACCGACAGAGTTCTCTCCACCGTGGAGGATGGATCAGACCCCGGCTTGTGGCTCATGGCGCTTGAACGGAGCGCAGGTACAAGAAGAAAGCCCGTGCATCCTCGCGCCTGAAACGAAACGTCGGCATGTCGGGATGGTCGACCATCAGGCCCTCGCGCAGTCGCTCCATGAAGCCGTCCAGGTCCACGCGACGGCCGAGCGCGCGGAAGGCGGGTGCGTTGGCGTGAGGACTCTGGCCGCTCTTGCCGATCGCGTGGCACTCCGAGCACATCCGTTCCGCCAGCGCCCGGCCCCGCTGCTCCAGCGGGCTCGGCGCGCTTTCCTCGGCGAAGCCGACGGATGTGCCCAGCAACAGAATAACGACTGCAAGCCGCGTGGTCATTTCGAGTCACCTCGATGCTGCGGGCTTCGATTGCGGTTGCGGTCGACATCGACAATCTCGACCTCGACCCGCATGCGGTTTCCATTCCGATCGACCGTGAGCTCTATTTGTCTGCCGACGCCGAGCTCGTCGATTTGATAGTCTCAGGTCGAAGGCGTTTCGAACAGGCCGCCCATTGGCGGCTGCGATGATGTCGCCATGTCGTCCGCTCGACAAGTTGCTCGCTTCCAGGCCGGCGCGTTCGGCGGGGGAGCCGGACTCGATGCGGGCTATGATGACGCCGTCGATCCGCAGCCGGGCCGCGGTCGTTTCGTCGGCCGCGACAATGCCGATGCCGGGCGTCGAGACACGTCCGTTGTTGATGAGCTCCGGCACGATACGCTTCGCCAGCTCGACAGGAATCGCGAAGCCCAGCGCCGCGTGCGATCCCGTCAGCGCGTAGGAGATCGTATTGACGCCGATCAGACGGCCCGCGGAATCGAGCAGAGGTCCCGCCGGAATTGCCGGGATATATGGCCGCGTCGGTCTGGATGACCTGGGTGATTGCTCCACCATTGTCCGTCGGCAATTGACGCTTCAAGGCGCTGATCACCCCCGTGGTCAGCGACTGATCGAGACCGAACGGACTTCCGATTGCGTACGCGAACTGGCCGACCTTCAGATCCCTGGAATTGCCGATGGGGATGGGCGGGGGCAATACGCGCGTTTCCTTCAGACGGATGACAGCGAGATCGTGATTCGGCGCCGCTCCGACCGCATCGGCCTCGGCTCGTTCACCCGATGCAAGCCAAACGACGATCATGCTTGCCCCGCGGACGACGTGCTCGTTGGTGACGATGTTGCCGGTCGCGTCCCAGACGAAGCCGGAGCCGATCTTGGAAACGAAGGTGGCGGCGTCATCCGCGCCGGAAAAGGCGGCAATCTGAACCACGGACAGCGAGGCCCGTTCGAAGAGGTGTACGATCGATCGTTCCATCTCGGCCAAACACGCCCCCGGTTCCACCACGCGTGGAGCCGACGCTGCGAACGACGAGCCCATGAGCCCAGACTCGACGGCGACAAGCGCCAGCGACGCCAGGGCGGCGCTCATCGTGACACACATCGATGTCTTGGCCATTTGCATCCTCGCCCGGCCGGGTCCGCTAACGCTCTTCGTCTGCTGCGATCGTGACGACGTGACCGCACTGCTGGCAACGAAAGGTCAGCAATTCCGGGTGTGGCCCGAGGTGGGGCTGTGTGCGGTCGAGCTTCATCGCCCCCCGGCACAATTCGCAGCCGGGCGGAACAAGCGGTGTTGTCGAGGTCGATTGCATTACCTTGCCCTGCAAGCACCCGTTGCCGATCGCCGCATTCATGATGCGGAACGGCCTTGCGTTCAACTCAGGATCATTCCTGAGGCCGCCCGTCGGGGCCGGACGACCCGCCAACGAATGCGCGATCAAAACCCGTCGATTCCGGCTGCCTCGAGCAGCGTGCTCAAGCGTTGGCGCGCGTAGAACATGCGGGTTTTCACGGTGCTGGCCGGCACCCCGACGATGCCTGCAACCTCCTCCACGGACTTCTCGTGGTAATAGACGAGATCAATCACCTCGCGGTGAGCCGCGGAAAGCTGCATGAGACACTTTTGAACGATGGCGCTGCGATCCCGGATGTCGGCGGAGGTCTCGGGATCGTCCGCAGGGTCCTCGATCGTGGCCGCCGTGTGCTCGTCCAGTTGCTCGTCCTGACCGCGCCGGAGCGCCGAAAGGGCCTTGTAGCGGGCGATGGCCAGCAGCCAGGTCGAGACCTGGGACTTTTCCTTGAAGCTGTCCGCTCGGCGCCACACGTCGATGAAGACCTCGCTGACCAGGTCCTCGGCCAATGAGGTGTCGTTGATGAGGCGCAGCACAAAGCGATAGACCCGCACATTGTGGCGTGCGTAGAGCGCCTGCATCGCGTTCCGGTCGCCGCCGGCAATGGCCCGGAGCAGGTCCTCGTCCGATGTCGCCTGTGCCGACGCGGAGCGCATCGGGCGTGCTGCGATGGCTTGTCTCGAGATTCCTGTGATTGCGAGCATGACCAATCCCCTACAGTCATGGTTAATGCACAATCGATAGCCCCGATCCAGCATCGCGAAAATTCAGATGATGTCCCTAAGGGGTCGCCCGTAAGGGGCACCACAGTGAGTTACCCACGTGCCCGGCCGCGGTGGAACCTCAAAGTCCGAACGGGTAGGTATCGGGCAGATCCTCCAGGGTTTTCGCCTCGAACGGGACAATTGGGCTGGTCTCGTCGAACCAGACGTACTCATCGAACTGTTCCGGCAGCACGGCCTGGAAATAGTGGCTGGCGAGCTCCGTCTCCGGTCGATAGATCACGCCGATCGCGCGCTCGAGTCGCGGTTTGCGCAAGCCGGCGATGTACTCGCCCGATCCGCGCAGATCGAGCAGAAAAGCGCGCTTGCCGGTCTCGTGGCAGACGCTCTCGTAGCTGTCGGGCCGCGCGGGCAAGACCGTCTTGATCTCCATCGGGCCGTCCCAGCCCGACGCCGCCGCGACCGTGCCGCGATGCGTGCCGAAGCCGACGGCATAGGCGAGGGCGCCGAATTCCTTCCGGCAGAGATGGCCGAGATTGTACTCGCCGCGGGAGAACATCTCGGTCGCTGCGGCGTTGCCGATGTGGGAATTGTGTGCCCAGACGACCGCCTTGCTCTGCGGGCCGTAGAAGGCGAGCAGCGTCTTCAAGGTCTCGAACATGTGGCTGTCGCGCAGGTTCCAGGACGCGCGCGAGCCATAGTACATGATGCGATAGTAGCGTTCCGCATTGGTGATGAGACGGGCGTTTTGGACCGCATCCATGAAGCGCTCGCCGTCGCGCTCCGCATATTCGCGACGCTTGTGCAACAGGTCGGTCAGGACGACCGCGACGTCCGCCTCGCAGGTCGGATATGCGCCTGTCAGGGCGGCATGGCCGTAAGTGGCGGGGTCCGACTGCCACGGCGTCAGGCATCCGTATCGTTCGCGAGCGACCCACGCGGTCGCCGGGTCGATCCGGTCGAGATATTTCAGAACCGCGCGGATGGAATCATAGAGGCTGTAGAGATCGAGTCCATGAAACGCGACGCGGGAGGCCGACCGGAGCGGGGCATTGTGATGGCGAAGCCAATCGACGAAGGCCCGTACTTCGTCATTGCGCCACATCCAAACGGGAAAGCGGGCGAACGCGGTCCATTCGGACGGCGGATATTCCAGGTGCCGGACGTAGTGATCCACTCGCGCGGCGTCCGGCCAGTCGCCTTCGATGGCGACGAAGCGAAAGCCTTTCTTCGTGATCAGTTCGCGGGTGATGCGGTCACGCATGCGGTAGAATTCCGACGTCCCGTGGCTGGCCTCGCCCAGAAGCACGACCCTGGCGTCGCCGACGCGCGCCAGCAATCGATCGAGCGGTGCGCTTTCGATGGACGCGAACGGCTCGCAGTCATCGGCGATCAATTGCGGCAGCGCCTTTTCGGGTTTGACCGCGCGCGCAGGCGCTTTCCGTTCGGCGGGGCCCCATCCCTCGTGGCCGATGAGCGGCACGAACCGCACGTCGGCCAAGTCTTCGCGGCGGTATTCATCCCGCGAAATGCGCGTGACGCGAACCAGCTCTTGTATCTTCGGATCGCTGCCGACCGGGATGACCAGCCGGCCGCCGATCTTGAGTTGCTCTTTCAGGGACTCCGGGATTTTCGGACCGCCGGCCGCGACGATGATGCCGTCATAGGGCGCATGATCCGGCCAGCCCTTGGTGCCGTCGCCATGGAGAACGTGCACGTTGTCGTAGCCGAGATCGGCCAGCGCGGATGCTGCCTTCTCCGCCAATTGGCCGATGCGCTCGACCGTGTACACCTCGCCGGCAATCTCGGCGAGAATGGCCGCGGCGTAGCCCGACCCGGTTCCGATCTCGAGGACCTTCTCGCCGCCCGCGAGCGCCAAGGCCTCCGTCATGAAGGCGACGATATAGGGTTGCGAAATGGTCTGGCCTTCCTCGATCGGCAGCGGGGAATCCTCGTAGGCGAATTCGCGCAGCTGGCGCGGCAGGAAGGCCTCACGCGGCACGCTGCGCATGGCGTGTAGAACCTGCTCGGAACGGACACCGCGGGCGACGATGGCCCGTTCGACCATCTCGCTCCGACGCCGTGAAAGTGCCTCGTCGGAAAGATCCTGCGACGACGGCCGCGCTGTCGCGCCGGAGTGTCGAGCTCGTGGCCGAGGCTTGGACATTTTCACTACCTCACCACTTCCTGACGCGGGAGCCGTGCGATGGTCCCGCGAGGGAGGACTTCTCATTTTGTCGCATTTTCTGCGGAAAACCGGTGTCCACCCCGGATCAAGTCCGGGGCAGGCTTTTCCGGAAAATGCGCTAGTGCGACATCAGGGTCGGGACCGTCATGGCGCCCAGGATTCCGCGGGTCGCGCCGCCGAGAACGAACTCCCGCAGACGCGAGTGGCCGTAGCCGCCCATGACGAGCAGATCGGCCGACGCATCAGCGGCGCGCGACAGGATCGTGCTGGCGACGTCGATCTCGGTCGAAACGATTCGCTCGACCGAGACCTTCGCGCCATGGCGGGCGAGATGGTGGGCGATGTCGGCGCCCGGCATCTCGTCGCTCTTTGCGGGCTCGGTCGCCACAATCACGATTTCGGCCGCCTTGGCCCGCACGATGAACGGCATCGCGTCGCCGACGGCACGGGCGGCGCTGCGGCTCCCATCCCAGCACACCATGACGCGGTCGAGCTTCAGGCCGTCGCGCTGAATGTAGGGGACGACGAGCACCGGGCGGCCGGAGTCGAACAGCGCCGCCTCGACGATGAGCCGGTCGAGTGCGGGCTTGTCGGGCTCGGGCTGGCCGATGATCGACAGGTCGAATCTGCGCGCAATGTGGGCGAAAGCATTCGGGGCGCCCGTGACGGCGGCGTCGAGCAGCCGCGCCTCGGCGGTGACCGCGGCGCGTTTGGCAGCCGCATCAAGTCTGTCGCCGGCGGCCCTTGCCGCCTTATCGTTTTCCACCCGGAGCGACTCGATCACATCGACGGGCATGCCGTAGACGTTGACCATCGCCGGGATCAGCGGTTCGTATCTGAAGGCGATTCCCGCAAGATGCGCATCGAACGTGGCGGCGACCGACACCGCAAAGTCCGTCGCCACGTCCCGCGCAGGGCCGACCGAGAGGTTGGCGACAATGTCCTTGATCATGACAGCTTCTCATCCTTCTGCACGGAAATCGCGACCACGATGAAAGTGGCCTGAAACAATAGACAATATCGCACAGGTCGAATGATCGGTTTTGACCTGCATCAAGCGCTCTGCCGCCATCGGCGCGATATTTGACAACATTTGCTCTGCGTTGGCCGTGGAGACAGGGAGGATTGCATGCGCCCGCTACGTTTTTGTGTCGTGCTTGCGGTTCTCTTCGCTTCACCGGCTGCGATCGCAGCCGATGCCAGCAACGGCGTGCGTGTCGCCGAGGCGCGTTGCGTCACGTGCCACGCCGTCGCCCCGGGCCTGCCCAGGGAGGTCGCGGACGCGCCGCCGTTCGAAGCGATCGCAAGGAAGTATGCCGCTCAGCCGGAAATGCTCGCCTTCACCATCCTCGATCCCCATCCCAGGATGAACGTGACGCTGACGCGCCGCGAGGCTGAAGACGTCGCCGCCTATATCAACACCCTTGCGAAATGATTGGAACGGGTGGCCCGTCCTGAAGGCAGAGCGCGTGTACGTTCTGTGCGACTAGACGGGCGCTCGTTCGGCAATGTGGCGCTTGATCCACATCAATTTGGACAATCGAGGGCGCATGTATTTTCATTCAAGTTGCCCCTGCTGGAAGATCAAATCATGTCCGATATGCCTGCCGCTGCTGCTTCGTCGATCATGACGTCTAACCCTCGCAATGGATGTTTCTGGTGAGCACGCCCATCACCGAGATGATGTTTGCCGCGGCATTGGGGCTCGCGATGCTGCTTACCGTCGAGGCTGGTCATTCCCGTTCGGCCCGTGCACCATCGTCCCCGCACCACAGCGGCCTCGAGGTCGAGGACAGTTTCCGAGACTGCAACGATTGTCCGGAGATGGTGGTCGTGCCAGCCGGATCCTTCACCATGGGCACGCCCGACGGCGAGATCGGTCGAAACACCTGGGAGGGACCGCAGCACATCGTTGCATTTGCTCGGCCGTTCGCGCTGGGAAAGTTCGAGGTGACGGTGGATCAGTTTGCGGCCTTCGTGAGGGAAACCGGATACGACACCGGCTCGAGATGCTGGACATTCGAAGAGGGCCAGTTCAAGGAGAGATCCAATCGGTCATGGCGGAATCCGGGTTTTGTACAAAAGGGCTCGCATCCGGCCGCCTGCCTGAACTGGTACGACGCCACGGCCTACGCAGATTGGCTGGCGAAAAAGACCGCAGGCAAAGGCTACCGGCTGGCCACAGAAGCGGAATGGGAGTACGCGGCCCGGGCCAGGAATACGCCGGGATCGGGGCCTCGCTATTCCTTCGGTGATGACGAACAGACGATTTGTGCCCACGGCAATGGGCTCGATCGGGCCGCGCATGAGATTCGCGGCATCATAACAATGGATTTTCTCCCTTGCAGCGACGGCTATGCTTACACCGCTCCGGTAGGGACGTTCGCTGCCAATGGTTTCGGGCTCCATGACCTGCTCGGCAATGTGAAGGAATGGACCAAGGATTGCTATCACGCCGGCCAGGGCTATCGCGGCGCACCGGCCGATGGGTCGGCATGGATGGCGGGCGATTGTCGCACCCGCGTTCTGCGTGGCGGTTCCTGGCTCAGCTACGCGAGGCTGTTGCGCGCAGGCTTCCGATACCGAAACTCCCCCGGCGACCGGCTCAGCGACTTCGGCATGCGTGTGGCAAAGACGCTTGCTGCATTTTAGCTCATTGCTATGTGAGGGCAGACTTTGCCGCCGCTTATTCCGATGATTGCGAAAAACGCAACAAGGCCGACTATTCCTTAGTTCGCCCGCAGTCTCGGCCTGCGCTGCGAACCGCTAGCGATCGCGCTGGGGGCTTCGCGGCGAAGGAGTGGTGGTGATCACGGTCTCGCATTTCAGGCAAGTGAATGTATCGAGCCGGGGGCTCGTTTCGCTCGACTTGCTGCCCAGCATTGCGATCCCGCAGAGCGGGCAATGCTGAAATCGGTCCGCGCGGCGGGGCGGGCATTGAATGCCGTGACCTATTTGCCCAGCCCACGGGTCTGCAGGTCTGCCCAATAAAGTGTCGCGGCAAAAGCGCCGAAACTCGCGGCGATGAACACGACCAAGGCGATATCCAACGGCATCTGACAACTCCTTCGATTTTGCGGAAGTATGATGTCGCAGACGCCGAGGGCGGCTTTGATCTTGATCAAATGGCGGTCGTGAATGGCGTCCAACCGGATACGAGACCTCACTCCGACTCCGGGGAATGCCTCGCGAGGCGTCGCCCAATTGTGGGTTCAGCGGCGATCTTGCAACGCGCGCTGGACCTTCCGCGTGAGCGCCACTAGCCTGACGACGCATGCACGCTGCTCACGTCCTTCCCGTCGCGCGCGGCTACCACGCGCTCTACCGCTCGTTCCGCTGGCAGGTGCCGGCGCGCTACAATATCGGCGTCGGCGTCTGCGACCGCTGGGCGCAGTCCGAGCCCGGCCGCACCGCCATCTTCGACCTGCGCACCGACGGTGCGGTGGAGGAGGTGAGCTACGGCGCGCTGCGCGAGACCTCGAACCGGCTCGCCAATGCGCTGGCGGCGCGCGGGATCGCGCGCGGCGACCGCATCGCCATCCTGCTGCCGCAGGGGCCGATCGTCGCCGTGAGCCACATCGCCATCTACAAGCTCGGCGCCATCGCGCTGCCGCTGGCGATGCTGTTCGGCGTCGAGGCGATCTCCTACCGGCTGAAGGATTCCGGCGCGCGGGCGTTGATCACCAACGAGCAGGGCCTCGCCAAGCTCGGGGAGCTGCGCGACGCCGTCCCCGGGCTCGAACTGCGTGCTCTCGATCGACGGGCCGGCGGCCGGCGCCGAGGATTTTCACGCCGAGCTCGCGCGCGCCGCCCCCGATTTCACGCCGGTATCGACGGCGGCCGACGATCCCGCGCTGATGGTCTATACCTCCGGCACCACCGGTCCGCCGAAGGGCGCGCTGCATGCCCATCGCGTGCTGCTCGGGCATCTTCCCGGCATCGAATTTCCGCACGAATTCCTGCCGCAGCCGGGCGACCGGTTCTGGACCCCGGCGGACTGGGCCTGGGCCGGCGGCCTGCTCAACGTGCTGCTGCCGGGCCTGCACTACGGCGTGCCGGTCGTGGCGAAGAAATTCGAGAAGTTCGATCCGGAGGAGGCCTTCGCGCTGATGGCCAGGATGGAGGTGCGCAACACCTTCATCCCGCCGACGGCGCTGCGCATGCTGCGCTCGGCGCCGCAACCGAAGGAGCCGCTGCGGCTGCGCTCGGTCGGCTCCGGCGGCGAGGCGCTCGGCGCCGAGACCTACGAATGGGGCAAGTCCGCGCTCGGTGTCACCATCAACGAGTTCTACGGCCAGACCGAGTGCAACCTGGTGCTCTCCTCCTGCGCGGCGATCGGCGTCTCGCGCGCCGGCGCCATCGGAAAGCCGGTGCCGGGCCACACCGTGGCGGTGATTCGGCCGGACGGCTCGGAGTGTGCGCCCGGCGAGCTCGGCCAGATTGCGATCAAGCGGCCCGACCCCGTGATGTTCCTGGAGTATTGGGGCAAGCCCGACGCGACGCGCGAAAAATTCATCGGCAACTGGATGACCACCGGCGACCAGGGCATGGTCGATGCGGAGGGCTACGTGCAATTCGTCGGGCGGGACGACGACGTGATCACCTCGGCCGGATATCGCATCGGCCCGACCGAGATCGAGGATTGCCTGATCCGGCATCCCGCGGTGGCGCTCGCCGCGGTCGTGGGCAAGCCCGACCCGGTGCGCACCGAGATCGTCAAGGCGTTCGTCGTGCTGAAATCCGGCCATGCGCCGTCGGATACGCTGGCCACCGAGATCCAGGGCTTCGTGAAGACGCGGCTCTCCGCGCACGAGTATCCGCGCGAGGTTGCCTTCATCGAGCAGATGCCGATGACGACAACGGGCAAGGTGATCCGGCGGTTGTTAAGGCAACAGGCGTAGACGGTGCAGCGCGTCCGCGGTCCCTCTCGGCCTCGTGCTGAGGAGCGCGCAGCGACACGCGTACATCCGCTTCCACACTTGCGGTAGCTGCGATGCGTCTCGAAGCATGTGGCCGCCCCAGATCTCGGGCCGCCCTCATCCTTCGAGACGCGCGCACGCGAGCTCGGCTTGCGGAAACGCCGGCACAATCGCTCCTCAGGATAAGGGCGGAGTGGGAGCCTTCGCTATCGTCGCTTGGCCAAATCCCGCAGCGCCTTTGCGCCGCCTATGGCGGCACGGCGCAAAGTCTCGAGCGTACGGGCAAGCGCAAATCCGAAGGACCTCGCGGATCCAACGCTCACCAGCCGGTCGGCCAACGCCAAGCGCTCGCGCCAGACGTGATCGATCATCGGATGATCGGCCGTCGCGCAGGAATCCGCGCACGCGACGGAGGGATCGTCGAGCAGCGCCTGCGTCACATCGAGCAGGATCTGTACGCCCGGCGAATAGCGCGCGATAGCTCTCGTCATAGGCGATCTTCCAGCACCACGCGATCGCGCCGCTGCGAAGCGTCACGATCGCGGCGATCGGATGCTCGCCGACGCAAAGGCGGGTCATTCGCGCCTTGCCTTCGCCGGCGAGCGCGGTGACCGCCGATGTCATGAAGGAGGCGACATCGGCATCGCCGCGCGCGGCGGTGCCGGCGCGGCCTTTCCAGCCGCCGGCTTCGAGCGCGAAGAATTCCGCCAGCGCTGCGCGGCACGGCGGCAGGCTCGCCCGTGCTGCTCGATGTCACGCTCGCCGCATGTCGGCCAGCCGCTTGCGCTGCCGGCGCAGCTCCTTGCGCTTCTTGTGTCCGACGGCGTCGTCGAGATAACTCGCGCGGTCGCCCGATGGCCGCAGCAGCGCGCGGCGGTGCGGCGCGAAGCATGCACTGCCTCCGCCGCGACGGGCGAGCACTCCGTCGAATGCGCGCGCCAACGCGCCGTCCATCGGGAGATAGGGCAGCAGCATCACGTCGGGCAGTTGCGGATCAGCGGCGACGTGATCGAGCCAGGCCGCGATCGCGTCCTCGCCGGTCTCGCGATCGACGAGCGGCGTGCCGAGCGGCGCATAGGGATGGGTCCAGCCGACCAGCACCGGCAGCGTGATGCCGTAGCGACGGCGTTCGATCCGCGCCGGGAAGAAGCCGAGCAGGCGCGGCGGCGTCGCGCGCGACCAGACCAGGCCGGCGCCGGCGTCGCGGCCGAACACCGGCGCGGCGGCGAGCGCGAACGAGGGCTCGTAGAAGACATTGGGCTCGAGCGCGCGGTCGGCGAGCGTCGCGCCACTCGGTGGCGATGGCATCGAGGTCAGCGAGCGGCCGCCACTCGACGCGGAACAGCGAGTCGATCGTGCCGTGCACGGCTATGTCTCCGCGCGGCGGCCCCAGATGAAAACGTGGAAGCCGAGCCGGTTCTTGGTCACGAGGAACAGCAGGATGGATTCGAAGATCAGCGCGGACGCGGTGGCGATCGCGGCGCCGGCCATCCCGAACAGCGGAATGAGAACGAAGCACAAGCACGAGATTGAGCGCGAACGCGCCGGCATAGACCATCGCGCAGACGCGCTGCTGGCCCAGCATGTTGAGCAGTCGCTCGATCGGGCCGATCGCCGCGCGCGCCAGCAGCCCGGCGGCGAGAATGAACATGAGATGGTAGCCGTCGGTGAACTGCGGGCCGAACAGGCTCAGCATCGGCCGCCCGAAGATCAGCAGCAGCACGGTGGCGGCGAGCGACGGCCAGAACGTCCACTTGATCGATTGCGAGATGAAGGCGGAGAGCCCCTCGCGGTCGCCGGCGACGTGATAGCTGCTGAAGCGATGCGCCGTCGTAGCCGAGATCGAGTAATAGATGAAGGAGACCAGCGCGAGCGTCTTGGCGGCGCGCATAGTACACGGCGACCTCGTCGGGCGGCCGGAAGTACTGCAGCACGAGCACGTCGGTATAGGCGAGCAGCGAATAGAAGCCTTCGACCATCAGGATCGGCAGCGCGGTCGTGAGCCAGATCTTGAACTCGATATGACTTCGGGCCGCTTTCGATGCGGCTCGCGAGCCGCCGGTTCACGAACAGAAGCTGCACGAAAGTCGGCAGCCAGATCGACACGCCGGCGACGATCATGGCGGTGACCGCGTTCATCGGCAGGCCGCCGAAATAGGCCGCCGCCATCAGCACGGTGAGGAGCAGCTGCCGGACGATGTAGCCCGGCATCATGGCGAGGCCGACCCAATCGTAGCTGCGGGAAATGCCTTCCTGGACGTTGGCGAGCGCGTAGGCCGGCATGGTGATGCAGGCGAGATAGAGCGGGATCATCATGTAGTCGGGGAGCCAGGGCTCGATCAGCCGCACGAGGCCGGCGGCGAATGCCGCGATGGCGATCGCGATCCCGACCGCGAGCCAGCGGCTGCCGGAGACGAAGCCGCGCAGCAGCGCGAGCAGTCCGCGGTCGCGGTATTCCGGAATGAAGCGTTGCGCCGCGGTGCCGAGGCCGAGATCGATCGCCTGTCCGACCATCAGCACCCAGGTCCAGACATAGACGTAGATGCCGAACTCGAAGGTACCCATCCAGCGCGCGAACAGCACCTGCGAGCCGAAGGCCAATATGGCGCTGCCGACGCGGATCAGAAACACCGTGCCGGCGAGGCGTTGCACCAGCAGGTGCTCCGCATCGAGGATGCGCGCCTTGAGCTGCGACCAGGAGCCGAATAGGGACGGCCGCGCCGGGAGGCGAGGTGCTTGTTCGGATCCTGTGAGTGCCAAACCTGATCTCCGCGCCGCCGCCGCTGTTACGGTCGCGACTTGGGGATGGAGCCTAGCAAGGAACCGTTAACATTCGGTTGGGCGGACGCCGTGATTCTGCGGCACCCCGCGACATTCGAGCGCGGATTCCGGAGCGAGTTCAATGGGGAAGGAGTCGTCTGCCGACCGCCTCGCCAAGGAAATTGCGATGGCTTAACCTTTCGGTTCCCGTGCTCAGACCCGGACGTGTCATGGAAACAACCGCAGCGCGCAAGATCGATAAACCGACCAACAGCCCCAGCTACTCAACTGCGTATTTCTTCCTCGAAGGAATCACCGAGCTCGGGATCGAATACCTCTTCTGCAACTTCGGCACCGATCACGCGCCGATCATCGAGGAGATCGCGCATCGGCGAAGGCGTGGCGACGCGCTTCCCACGATCATCACCTGTCCGCACGAGAACACCGCCGCCCACATGGCCGCGGGCTATGCCTTCGTCACCGGGCGCGGGCAAGGCGTGCTCGTGCACGTGGATGTCGGCACGGCGAACACCGCCACCGCCATGCACAATATCTTCCGCAGCCGGCTGCCGGTGCTGCTGATGGCGGGCAAGGCGCCGTACACGACCGGCAACGAGCTCGTGGGCTCGCGCGACACCTACGTGCACTTCGTGCAGGAGCCGTTCGACCAGGCGAGCCTGGTGCGGCCCTATCTCAAATGGGAATGGACGCTGCCGTCGGGCGTGGTGGTGAAGGAGGCGCTGCGCCGTGCCCACTCCATCATGCAGAGCGAGCCGCAGGGGCCGGTCTACCTGATGATGCAGCGGGAGACGCTGACGCAGCCCTGGAGCGTGGACGAGGTGCGCCGCTTCGGCGCCGAGCAGCACGGCAGTGCCGCGGCCGGCGGCGCCGATCCCAAGCTGGTGACCCAGCTCGTCGATCGGCTGCTGGCGGCCGAGACCCCGATCCTGATCACGGGCTATGCCGGACGCAATCCGCGCGCCTCCGAGCTGATCACGGAGCTCGCCGAGTTTGCCGGCATCGCCGTGTTCGAATCGAACATGACCAACAACATCTCGCACGAGAGCCCGTGCTTCATCGGCTTTCAGCCCGACCGGTATCTGCCCAAGGCGGACGTGGGCCTGCTCGTCGACGTGGACGTGCCCTGGTTCCCGAGCGACGTGCAGGCGAACCCGGGCACGTTCTGGGCGCATATCGACGTCGACGTTCTCAAGCCGGCGTCGCCGATGTGGACCTTCCCCGGCAATCTGCGCATGCAGGGCAGCAGCGCGCGCATCCTCGAGCAGGTGCTGGACGAGCTGAAGGAGAGAGCGACGCCGAAATTCGCCCAGGCGGCGCAGGCGCGCATCGCTGGGCTCACCGCCGAGCGCGACGCTCGCCTCGACCGCGCGAGGAAGCTCGCCGCCGACAAGGGCAAGCGCGACGAGATCAACCCGCACTATCTGTGCGCGGAGCTCGACAAGGTGCTGGAGCCGCAAGACATCGTATTCAACGAAGGCGTCCGTAACGCCGGCGCGGCCTTGATGCAGATCAGGCGGCCGATCCCCGGCACCATCATGCGCGCCGGCGGCGGCGGGCTCGGCTGGTCGGGCGCCATGGCGCTCGGCGCCAAGCTCGCTGCGCCCAATCGAATGATGGTGCAGATCGTGGGCGACGGCAGCTTCTATTTCGGCAGCCCGTGCTCGGTGTTCGCCGTGGCGCAGCACCATAAGCTGCCGATCCTCGCCATCGTGCTCGACAATTCCGGCTGGTCGGCGGTGAAGTCGTCGACGCTGCGAGTCTTCCCCGACGGCGAGGCGAAAGCCGCGAACGAGTTCCAGGCCGAGCTGATGCCGGACGTCGAGTTCGGCAAGATCGGCGAGGCGTTCGGCGCTTATGCGGAGAAGGTCAGCGATCCCGCCGACGTGCCGGCGGCGCTCGCGCGCTGCGTCAAGGAGGTGCGCGGTGGCCGCTCGGCGATCCTGCACGCGCGGGTGACGCGCTTGTGAAGTCGCCTCGAACGGGCAGCCGCCTCAGCTGGCTAGTCTGCAAAAGTAGACCGGGCGTCACCACCTTGGTTGCCTAGGACCCGCTGGCGGGAGAGGCCCGGGGAGCAGTTTTTCGCCTCTCGGCCGATCAGCGGGCGCGCGGCCCGCGAGCGGTTGCTTGGCTACTGGGTCGCTCCGCACCCATGCGGCACGGGTATTACGGACGAACTCTTGCACCGATAATTGCGGGATTTATTGGGCCGCCGGTGGCGCGAGCCTTCGCTCGACCCGTGGAGGCCAGAAAGTCGCAAGACGTGCTTTTTGGGATACAATGCCGAGTGCGGCAATGACAAACAGGGGAGGGACTCGATGCCCAAGCTCGCGCGGCTGGTTGCGCTCGCGGTCCTCATCGTATCTGCCACAACGTTGGCCGAGGCGCAGCCCGCGCGCTACCCGGCGCGTACCATCGAGATCGTGGTGGCCTACGGCGCCGGCGGCTCGACCGACCTGGTGGCGCGCGCGCTGGCGGAGAAGTTCCGGGAGCGGCTCGGCCAATCCGTGGTCGTGCTCAACAAGCCCGGCGGCAGTGGCACCATCGGTGCGACGGCGGCAGCCCGTGCCGCTCCCGACGGCTATACGCTCTACGTCGGCTACACCTCGGAAACCGTCGTCGTCCCGCAGCTCTCCAAGAGCATCAAATACTCCATCGACGACTTCGAGCCGATCGCGGTCACCGGGCTGGTGCCGCTGGTCCTGATCACCTCGAAGAACACCCGCGCCACCACCGTGCAGGGGCTGATCGCCGAGCTCTCCGCTGCGCCCGGCAAGTTCACTTTTGGCGGCGGGATTGCAAGTCCGCCTCACGTCATGGGGGCATGGTTCAATCGGCTCAACAAGCTCGACGTCGTCCACGTTCCCTATCGCGGCGGCGGGCAGGCGGTGGCCGACGTGGTGGGCGGGCATATCGACATGTTCTACGCCGGCCTGGCGGCCGCCAAAGGCGCGATCGACTCCGGTGCCGTCAAGGCACTGGCGGTGACCGGAGACGCGCGCTCGCCGGCGCTGCCCGATGTGCCGACCTTCAAGGAGGCAGGTGTCGCGGATTTCGAGCTCGCGAGCTGGAACGTGCTGCTCGCTCCCAAGGGGACGCCAGCCGATATCCTCGCGCTGTTGCGGCAGGAGACCCGGTTGGCGCTCGCCGATCCCAAGGTGCGTGAGCTCTATGCCGCGCAGGGCGTGGAAGCGAGCGCCACGCAGGACGTGAAGGCGTTTCTTGCCAAGGAGCGCGACAATTTCGGCCGCGTGGTCCGCGACCTCGGGATCACGATGGACTAGTGTCCCGTTTCCGACGTTCGTATCATCTCGCAGCATGCACTTTTACGAACGTCGGAAACAAAGGGACACTAGCAACTCTATGATTCTAGTGTGGCTTTGCATCTGACGTTCCTATGACGGACTCGCGGCAGATACTGATAGGAACGTCAGATGCGCCACACTAATCCCCATCCGCCGGGTAGACGCCGAGCAAGACGCTTTCGAAATGGCTCTTGACGGATTCGTTGCACAGGCACGATCGCGCTCGCAGGGCGTCCAGATCGTGAACCAGCAGTGACCCGCGACGGGTCTCGAGGATTCCTTCGTTCTTGAAAGTCTGGATGACTCGGCTGGTGTAGCTGCGTCCGACGCCCAGCATGAAGGCAAGCTGCTCGTGCGTGAGCGGTACGATGTGATCGCCGGTCCGATCCATTGCCGCCATGATCCATTTCGCCGTTCGTTGCTCGATCGTGTGGATCGCATTGCAGGCGGTCAACTGGAACACCTGCGCGAGCAGGCAGTCGGCGTAGCGGGCGAACAGATATCGCAGCGTCAAGGATTTCGATTTCGCGGCTTCGAGATCCCTGACCTTCATGCGGATGAACGGGCCGCCGAACTGGACGACGATCTTTGCATAGGCCGGGAGATTGCCATGGCTCACGATCCCGCCGACTGCGCCCTCCCGGCCGACGAGGATCGTCTCGACATCGCGGCCGTCCTCGTTGGTCACCAGAAACGAGACGAGGCTCGGACCGCAGGGGAAGTAGATCATGTCGACATTGTCGCCGGGATTGTACAGGAGCTCGTGCGCGGCACTCTCCCAGTGCTGGAAATGCGGCTCCAGCAACGCATAGTCGCTCGGCCGCAAGGTCCGCAGCAAGTTGTTGAGGGGGCGGTCATTTTCGCTCGAGCCTGGGATTGCAACCTGTGATGTCATCATTCATTTGACTGTTGTGTGCACTAGTGGACAGACTAACGAGTTCCGATGTGTTCAAGTTCCATCCGGAAACCGTAGTACGCTCGATGCGGGGTACTCGCGGGCAACCGCCTGGTGGGAATGCAGGGCCTGCATTCTCAAAAAGAGGTGCATGGGACGCGTCGTCCGGGCACCTACCTCGGCGGGATCGCTGCCGGACATTGGTGAACGGGAATGGCGCTGGAGCTTCTGCGCCGACGGCTACGCTCGCAAGGACGCGTCTTTCGTGGTGCCCGTACGATGACAAATCGTGATGCTAACGAACCGACCGGCTCGGTGCCGGCCAGCGTGCTCTTGGTCGAGGACAACGTGCTCGTAGCGTTGGATACCGAGGAGACCCTCAAGCGCCTGGGCGTTGGTGTCGTCATCACTGCGAGCAACGTATCGCAGGCCCTTGCGGCAATCGAACAGCATTCGCCCGCGTTCGCGTTGCTCGACGTGGATCTTGGTGGCGAGACCGGTTTTGCGATTGCCGAGCAGCTGGTGGGGCTGAAAATTCCGTTCGCTTTTGCCACCGGCTACGGGGAGGAATTCGCCGTCCCCGCGCTCTTCGCGCATGCGCCGAAAATCGGAAAACCCTATAACGTCAACATGCTCAGGGCGATGCTGGAGCTTGCCGAATTTTGATCCGAAATATCTCGCTCGCGACGAGGTTGGCGCTTCTGGTCGCCGGCACGACGCTGCCCATGATCTTGTTCGCGGCCGGCGTCGTCTATCTGAATCACATGCACGAGCGGCAGGCCGCCTTCGAGCGGGTCTTGGAAACGGTACGCGGGATCAGGCTCGTGCTCGACGCGGAGATGCAGGGCATCACCTCCGGGCTCGAAGTCCTGGCAGCATCGCAGTCGCTCGCGCGCGGCGATCTCGACGCGTTCCGCAGAAGTGCCGAGGCCTTTCTCGGCCGCTTCCCCGAGGGCGCGGCGATCTCGCTCTCCACCCGCGATGGACAGCAGCTGTTGAACACCGGCGTTGCTGCCGGTGAACCGCTGCCGCTGCGGGTATATCGTGCGTCCATCGAAGAAGTATTTCGAACGGGGCGGCCTGCCTATTCCAACCTTTTTGTCGGCTCCGTGACGCAGCAGCGCATCATCATCATCAGTGTTCCGGTCATCCGCAACGGTACGGTGGTCAACGAGCTGAGCTTCAATCCGCCGCTGGCTTTCTTCCAGAACATCATTCAACAGCTGCGCCCGAGCGATGAATGGACCATGTCGATCTTCGACCGCACCGGCGTGAATTTCGCGCGTGTGCCGAACCCGGAACAGACGATCGGACAACGCGCATCGCCGACGCTCTATCCGCACCTGTTCCAGCGGGAGGAAGCAAAGGTCGAGACCGTTTCACTCGAAGGAGTTCCGTTGCTCACAGCTTTCACGCGGTCGCCGCTGACCGGATGGACGGTCGCGGCCGGTCTCTCGGTTGCTTCGCTCACGGACCCGCTGTGGCAGGCGCTCGGCGTCACCGCCAGCGTAGGCGTCGTCATGCTCGCGATCGGCCTGGCCTTTGCCTTGAGCATGGCGGCCCGGATCGCGCGTGGAGAAACCCTGCACGCGCTGCTCGTCAACGAGCTCAATCATCGCGTCAGGAACACGCTGGCGACGGTCCAGTCGATCGCGGCGCAGACCTTCCGCCGGGCGACCGATCCGGGCGAGGCAGCGGCAAAATTCGAGGCGCGGCTGGTCGCGCTGGGCCATGCTCATAGCGTGCTGAGCGATCGGAAGTGGGAAAGCGCGGAGGTGCGGGACATCGTGAGCGGCGGTCTCGAGCCGTTTGCGGCCCGGGACGGAGATCGGCTGCGCATCAGGGGCGGCGAAGTGCGTATTGCGCCGCGGTGCACGTTGATGATTTCGATGGTGGTTCACGAGCTCGCCACCAACGCCACCAAGCACGGGGCGTGGTCGAACCGGACCGGAACGGTGACCGTCGAGTGGGACAAGATCGATCGAGACAAGGCCGAATGGCTGCGCGTCATTTGGCGGGAGAGCGGCGGCCCCCGGGTACAGGCGCCCGCCCGAAAGGGTTTCGGGTCGCGCCTGATCGAGCAGAGTCTCGCCGGCGTCGGCGGGAGCGCAAGGGTGCAATATGAGGCGGCGGGCCTTGTCTGTATCCTCGAATGCCCTCCCGAATAGTGCCCTGTGTCAGTCTTGTCGGAACGCGCGCTTTTGCACCCAGAAGCGATACATGGTGAGGAAGGTCTTCGGATTCTCGGTTTCGAAGACGTGCCATCGATCAAGGTCGAGCATCGCGGGATCGTCGGGGAATCGCGCCGCGTAGCGGCGCTGGTGATGAGAACTGATCAGAAAGCCGAGAAATTGCAGGTCGTTCTCGGCCAGGAAGGATTTGATCGCAGGCAGCGACAGCCGATGCTCCTGGACATGAAACATCAGGTCATGACAGTTGCTCGTGGAGAAGAAGTCGAGCCGGCCTGTGATTGGCTTCAGCGGATGTGCGCTATCCAGCGCAAACAGATCCTGGCGGCATCGGCGAATGTCGTCTGCCGTCTGGCCATATTCGCGCTCGGCAATGAAGGCGCGGGCTCGCACTACGTCTTGCCGTGCGAGTTCGCTATAGAGGCCAATATTCATCACGCCGCCCGGACGGAGCAATGACAACAGTATTCGCCAGCCGGCTTGCGGATCTGCTAGATGGTGCAGCACGCCCACGGCCTCGATGAGATCGAACGAACGGCCGAGGCCGCCTAGATTCAAGATATCCGCCTGCGCATAGTCGATCTGCTTGAGCCCCATTTCGGTCGTCTTGCGTCGCGCATAGGCAAGGCTCGCGCGGCTGACGTCCAACGCGAGAACCTGCGCGCCTGCGAACTGTTGAGCAATATGGATCGGATGTTGCCCGGTACCGCATCCGGCGACCAACACATCAAGTCCGCGGTCCTTGCGGAGTTCGCGAATCGGAGCCAACGGAAACTGCGCGCGGAGATACGCGTCGATGTCGATCGGCCCAACGGGTGGTACTGTTTTCACCCAGCGCGGGTAGGGGTTCTTCTCATATTGCCGCTGCACCTCCGCGGATACGCCGTGGTCGATCGGCGTAAGCCGCGGGATGGACGCCTGCGTGGCCTTCTCTTGAAGCGGCTCCTGTACCTGCAGTTCGAGGACGCGGCGCACGGCGTCGGGCCAAGCCCGTTGCTGTAGCAGCTCCGGCCTGGGCAATTCATGCAACGGCACGTAGGCTCCAATTGCCGCCAGCCAGAGTGGCGGTACCGATGTGCCGGCTTCGAGCGCGGTTGCGAGGCGGCTTTGCAGGTGTTGCACCTGTTCAATCTCGTCGTCGGCATATGCATAGACGTATTCGTTGATGAAGCATTGCTGAGCAAGCAAGCAGCCGATCTCGACGGCCTGATCCGTCGCCGCGACCAATGGCGTGCCGTGGTGGGCCCAGGCAAGGATCACGGATCGCAAGCAAGTGAAAAATCGTTCGAGTTCGAAGCTGAGGATCGTCGCGGACTCGAGCAGGCAGCGAAAGAGACGATCGTCGGCAAGCACGCTGATGCCTTGTGCTCCCAGCAGGGCGTCTGCTTGCAGCCGTTGCGGCCAGGCCTCCACGGCGCGCCGGATCATGGGTGCGATTGCCGGGTTCAGCAGAGCGATCACGACGTGGGTGAAATTCGCCAGGATCCCCCAAGGCTCACTGGCCGCCCGCAGAACGACGTCGCGCAATTCCCGGGTGACCGGGACCTGACGCAGGGCGGACAGGCACTCGGCCACGAGGTGCTTGGTCTCCGGCTTAGCCTCCATCTCGAGGGCGTGCATCGACACGGCGAGCGCCTGCTCTGTCGACCCCAACGTCAACAGCGCACGCGCCAGATTCGTTTGGGCAATCATGAAGCTGGGATCGATCGCAACCGCGCGGCGGTAGTGCGCGACCGCGCTCTCCAGCCGGCCAAGGCTCTGATAGGCGAATGCCAGATTGTAGTGCCATTCGGGCATCGGCTCGTTGATTGCCAACGCCTTGCGGATCGCCTCGATCGCCTCCTGCGGCCGGCGGAGTTGCAGCGCGATAATGCCGCGCAGATACAGGCTCTCTGCGTGCTCCGGCTCGATCGCCAGAACCGACTGATAGAGCCGTTCCGCCTCCATGAGCTGCCCGGAGCGATGCTGGAGCACGGCCGAGGCGAACAGATGCTGCGCGCGATCGTTGAAACTGCCGCCGACCTTCGGCACACCGATTTTCCGGGCCCGGCGCCGATCCTTGCGACTCATCCATTCATCTCGATTCAGGTCATTGTTCGAGCGGCATTCCGCACGTCCCGGCTGCAGCGGGATGTCGCAAGCGAACTCTAGCGCGAGGCTTGCGTGCCGGCTACCTCCGGGAGCGGCGGTGGACTATCATCCTGGCCGCACGAGAGCTTTGGGGATGTTCCGATGCCGCATGCTCTAGTGTCCCGTTTCCGACGTTCGCATCACTTTGCAGCACGCACTTTTGCGAACGTCGGAAACAAAGGGACACTAGCAAGTTTATAGTTCTAGTGCGGTTTTGGCTCTGACGTTCCGATGACAGAGTGTGCTGCGAGACTTATCGGAACGTCAGAGCCACCGCACTAGGGCCAATGACACATCGAGGGACGGAAACATGAGAAAATTCATTGTTGCGATCGCGCTGATGGTCGTCGCCGGCATCGCGGGCGTACAGGCGCAGACCTATCCGTCGCGCCAGATCACGCTGGTCGTGCCGTTCCCGCCGGGCGGATCGACCGACGTGGCCGCACGCATCATGGCCGACCGCATGCGGCCGCTGCTCGGGCAGCCCATCATCATCGAGAACGTCGGCGGCGCCGGTGGCAGCATCGCGGTCGGGCGCGTCGCGCGCGCGGCGCCCGACGGCTACACGATCGACATCGGCCAATGGGACACCCACGTCGGCAGCGTGATCTATCCGCTGACCTACGACCTGCAGAAGGATTTCGAGCCGATCGGGCTGATCTCGGTCAATCCGCAGTTGATGGTCGCCAAGAAGACCTTGCCGGCCGACGACCTGAGAGGGCTCGTGGCCTGGATGAAGGCAAACCCGGGCAAGATCACGTTCGTCAATCAGAATGCGGCGGCGCAGGTGAGCGGCATCTTGTTCCAGCAGCTGACCGGCACGCAGGTCCAGTTCATCCCCTACCGCGGCGCCGGTCCCGCCATGACGGATCTGATCTCGGGTCAGGTCGACCTGCTGGTCGTGCAGGGCGCGGCCGCGCTGCCGCAGGTGCGGGCCGGAACGATCAAGGCGATCGCCAACCTGTCGCCGCGGCGCTCACCGACCATGCCCGACATCCCGACCTCGGACGAAGGCGGCGTGAACGGACTCTATATGTCGGGATGGTTCGGATTCTTCGCGCCCAAGGGCACGCCCAAGGATGTTATCGCCAAGCTCAACGGCGCGATGGCCGAGACGCTCGCCGATCCGGCGGTGCGCACCCGCTTCGCCGAGCTCGGACTTGACGTCGCGTCGCGCGAGCAGCAGACGCCGGAAGGGCTCGCCGCGTTCCACAAGGCCGAGATCGAGAAGTGGTGGCCGATCATCAAGTCCGCTGGCGTCAAGCCGGAGTGAGTCCGCGCCCCCTCTAGGCTTCGATGAACTTCAGCAGGTCGGCGTTGACCTCGTCCTTCCGGGTGGTGCACATGCCGTGGGGCGCGCCCGGATAGACCTTGAGCTGCGCGTTCTTGACGATTTTGGATGACAGCATGGCCGCCGCGCCGATCGGGACGATCTGATCGTCATCGCCGTGCAGGATCAACGTCGGGATGTCGAACTTCTCGAGGTCCTCGGTCGTATCGGTTTCGGAGAACGCCTTGACGCAGAAGTACGAGGCCGGGAAACCGGCCATCATTCCTTGCAGCCAGAACGAGTTGCGCACGCCCTCGGAAATCTTGGCGCCCGGCCGGTTGTAGCCGTAGAACGGCATGCTCAAATCCTTGAAAAACTGCGAGCGGTCGGCGACGACACCGGCACGGATCTGGTCGAAGGCCTCGATCGGTGTGCCGGCGGGATTGGCCGGTGTCTTCAGCATCAGCGGCGGGATCGCGCCGATCAGCACGGCCTTGGCGACACGCTTGGTGCCGTGGCGGCCGATATAGCGCGCCACCTCGCCGCCACCGGTGGAGTGGCCGACATGCACCGCGTCCTTGAGATCGAGCTTTTCCGACGAGCTCGGCGAGATCGTCGGCATAGGTGTCGAGGTCGTTGCCGTGCCACGGCTGGCTCGAACGGCCGTGGCCGCGGCGATCGTGGGCGATGCAGCGGTAACCGCGCGAGGCCAAAAAGAACATCTGGTCTTCGAAGGCGTCCGCACTGAGCGGCCAGCCGTGACTGAAGACAACGGGGTGTCCCTTGCCCCAGTCATTGTAATAGATTTGCGTACCGTCCTTCGTGGTGATCGTGGACATCTCGTGTATTCCTTCGTTGAGGGACGCGAACGTGAATCGAATTTGTCAAGAAGTGCGCGAAAGCGTAATGTTGTCCCGCGACACGCATCGCTGGAGCGCGATTTAGGTAGGCAGCCAATAACACCGCGCAAGACGGCTGTGCAACTCTTCGAAAGATCTACGTTCTTCGAAAGGAGAATTCCCATGCCGGCACAATCCCGCAAGATCGTGCATCCCGACATCAAGGCCGAGAACGCACCCGAGCTCGCCTCGCGTTATCTCGATGCCCCCAATATGCCGTGGGAGACGACCAAGTTCCCCGGCATCCGCATCAAGGTGCTCTATTCCGACGACAGCGGCATCACCACGGCCCTGTTCAAGCTCGATCCGGGCGCCGTCGTGCCGCTGCACGAGCACACCGCGCTGGAGCAGACCTTTGTGCTCGAAGGCACGATCGAGGATCACGAAGGCGTGTGCGGACCGGGTCAGTTCGTTTGGCGGCCAGCCGGCAACCGTCACGAGGCGGTGGCGCCCAACGGCGCCGTCATTCTCGGCTTCTTCCTCAAGCCCAACCGCTTTGCCGAGGGACAGAAGTTCTTCACGGAAGAAGCAGCCAATCGCTCTGGTGCCTAAAAATCCATCGGCGGCCTGAGTCGCTTTCCATCAGGCGCCAATTGACATGTCGGTCGCAAAAACCGACATGCGGCCTTTGCCAGCGCATGTCCCGGAAAAGTGGGAACCGGTTTTCCGACAAGGACATGCGCATCCAGTGAGTGCGGAATAGTCAGTCCATGCAAATACCGTCGATCATCGAATCGCGACGCCATCAGATCTTTCCCACGCTGGAGGTGTTGGAGATCGAGCGCGTGCGGCGGTTCGGCGAGGTCCGAAGTTATGGCGCCGGCGAGGCTCTGGTCACGGCCGGCCAGATCGGTCCCGGCCTGATGATCGTGCTGGCCGGCGAGATCGATGTCACCCAGCGCGATGAAACCGGCCGCCGTCAGCTGATCGTCACCCACGGCCCCGGCGCGTTCACGGGCGAGTTGGCTCAGCTGGAGGGCGAGCCCGTGCTGGTGGACGTTCATGCCCAGACGCCGGTGGAGGCACTGGTCATCGCGCCCAACCGGTTGCGAGCATTGCTGATCGCGGAGGCGGACCTCGGGGAGCGGATCATGCGCGCCATGATCCTGCGGCGCGTGAGCCTGATCGAGAGCGGTGCCGGCGGACCTGTCATCGTCGGCCGCGCCGAGCACGGCGACGTGCTTCGGCTCGAAGGCTTTCTACGCCGCAACGGCCATCCGCATCATCGGCTCGACCCCGAGCGCGATCCGACGGCGAGGGCGCTGATCGAGCGCTTCCATGTCGACCCGGGTCAACTGCCGATCGTGCTGTGCCCGGACGGGACGCTTCTGCGCAATCCCGGCGAGGTCGAGCTCGCCCGCTGTCTTGGGCTGGTTCGGGCGATCGATCCCGATCGTATCTATGACGTCGCCATCGTGGGCGCGGGGCCGGCGGGCCTCGCCACCGCTGTCTACGCGGCATCGGAAGGACTCGAGGTCGTGGCGCTCGACTGCCGCGCGTTCGGCGGCCAGGCCGGCGCCTCGGCCCGCATCGAGAACTACCTCGGTTTTCCGACGGGAGTCACCGGCATTGCGCTGATGGCGCGCGCCTACAATCAGGCGCTCAAGTTCGGAGCCGAGATGGCGATCCCGACCGAAGCGATGAGCCTCGCGGCCGATGCGGTCAACGGCCGCTTCACCCTGCAGCTCGCCGACGACGGACGCGTCAGCGCGCGCTCGGTCGTCATCGCCAGTGGTGCTCGCTATCGCCAGCTCGCGGTCGCGAACCTGGACGAATTCGAGGCCGCGAGCGTGCACTATTGGGCGACGCCGCTGGAGGGGAAGCTGTGTGCCCAGCAGGAGGTCGCGCTGGTGGGCGGCGGCAATTCGGCCGGGCAGGCGGCGGTCTACCTGGCAACCCACGCTGCCAAGGTCTGGCTCATCGTGCGCGGCGGCGACCTCGCGGCGAGCATGTCGCGTTACCTGGTGGACCGCATCGCCGGGCTCGCCAACATCGAGGTGGTGACGCGCGCCGAGGTCAGCGGCCTGGAGGGGCGCGACGGCATGCTGGAGGCGATCCGCTGGCGCCGCCGCGGTGCGACCGAAGAAGTCCGCCGGCCGATCCGCCACCTGTTTCTGTTCATCGGCGCCGCGCCGAACACGGATTGGCTCGCCGGATCGGGCGTGGCGCTGGACGCCGCGGGCTTCGTGCTGACCGGTGCGGAATTGGATGGCGCCAACTTGGATGGCGACCGCCGGCCGTTGGAAACGAGCCGGCGCGGCGTCTTCGCCATCGGCGACGTGCGGTCGAACTCGACCAAGCGGGTGGGAGCCGCGATCGGCGAGGGCGCGCAGGTCGTGGCGACGCTGCACGCCTTCCTGGCCGCAGCCGCCGATGAGGGTGCCGCCAAGCTCGCCGTCAAGCTATCTTGACGCCTTCATGTCACCGGCGCCGCCGTCCCGATATACGCCGCGATCACGCGCGGGTCCTTGAGCACCTGCGCCGGCTCGCCTTCCGCCAGCGTCTTCCCGTAGTCGAGCACGTGGATGCGATCCGCGAGATCGGCGACCATCTGCAGATCGTGCTCGATCCAGATCATGGTGATGCGCAGCTCGTGCTTGATCCGCAGGATGAAGCGCGCCAAGTCCTCGCGCTCGTCGCGGTTGAGCCCGGCCGAGGGCTCGTCGAGCATCAGGACCGTGGGCTCGAGCGCGAGCGCGCGGGCGAAGCCGACGAGCTTCTGGATGCCGAAGGGCAGGCCGGCGACGCCCGCGTGGCGGTAGCGTTCCAGCTCGACGAACTCGATGATGCGCTCGACCGCCTCGCGGTGCTTGATCTCCTCGCGCCGGACGCTGGGGAGAAACAACATCTCGGCGAGCGGATTGGTACGGATGCGGGCGTGCCGCCCGGTCAGGAGATTGTCCAGCACCGACATCTGCGGGAACAATTCGCCGTGCTGGAAGGTGCGCGCGAGGCCCGAGCCGCGCGATCGCATGCGGCTCGCGGCCGGCGATGTCGTCGCCGCGAAAGCAGAATTTTTCCGTCACCGTGGTAGATGCCGCTGACGCAGTTGAGCACGCTGGTCTTGCCGGCGCCGTTCGGCCCGATCAGGGCGAACAGCTCGCCGGCCTCGACCGCAAGCGAGACGCCGTCGAGCACGACGAGGCCGCCGAAGCGCAAGGTAAGTCGATCGATGGCGAGCTCAGCCATACCATCTCCGGCTGCGGCGGTATTGCTTGACGTCGCGGTAGCTCCGGCGCTCGCCGCTCTCCTCTCCGCCTTTGCGGCCGAGATAGAATTCCTGGATGTCGGGGTGGTTGCGCAGACGTTCTGCTGATCCGTCGAGCACGATGCGGCCGTTTTCCATCACGTAGCCGTAGTCGGCGATTTGCAGCGCCACGGTCGCGCTCTGCTCCACGATCAGGATGGTGATGCCGAGCTCGCGGCGGATCTCGGTCAGCCGCCGCAACAGGTCCTCCACCACGACCGGCGCGAGTCCGAGCGATAGCTCGTCCACCAGCAGCAGCTCCGGCCGGCACACCAGCGCACTGGCGAGCGCCAGCATCTGCCGCTCGCCGCCGGACAGAAGCCCGCCGATGCGGCCCTTCAAGTCGCCGAGCCGGGGAAAGAACTGGTAGACCAGCGCCTCGCGCCGGCGCCGTTCGGCGGCGCTGGTGCCGCGCGGTACCGGCGCGGTGAGGTTCTCCGCCACCGTGAGATTGGGGAAACACCTTGTCGCGCTCGGGCACCAGCACGATGCCGCGCCGCGTGTTCTCGTGCGGCGGCGCGTTCTCGATTCGCGCGCCCTTGAAAGCGATGCTGCCCTCGGTGACGCGGGCGTCGTCGATGCCGAGAAAGCCCGAGATCGCGCGCAACGTCGTGGTCTTGCCGGCGCCGTTGGTGCCGAGCAGCGCGACGATCTGCCCCGGCTCGACCGTGAGCGTGATGCCCTGCACCGCCGTGATGGCGCGCTTGTATGTGACTTCGAGCTTCTCGATCGCGAGCAGCGCGTCGGTCATCGGCCGGCTCCCGCGGCGGAGCGGTGCCGGAACGGCCATAGCAGGAAGTAGCTCTGCACGCGGTGCCAGATGCCGACCAGCCCGAGCGGCTCGAAGATCAGGAAGACGATCATGACGAAGCCGAAGGCGGAATAGTTCACCGCGAACAGGATGCCGGCATAACGCTGCGCCCCGGGCAAAGCGAGGAGCGCGCCTTCGATGAGATAGGGAAACAGCGTGACGAAGGCGGCGCCGAGCAGCGCGCCGAGCAGCGAGCCCATGCCGCCGATGATCACCATCGCGAGGTACTGGATGGTGAGGAAGAGCGAGAACGCCTCGACCGAGACGAAGCCGCGATAATAGGCGAACAGCGCGCCGGCGACCGCGGTGATCGCGGAGCTGATCACGAAAGCGAGCAGCTTGTAGCCGGCGATGCCGATGCCGAGCGCCTCGGCCACGGTCTCGTGCGAGCGGATGGCGCGCCAGGCCCGCCCGGTGCGCGCGCGCAGGAGGTTGAGGCAGATGAGCAGCGTCAGCGCCGCCGCCGCCAGCAGGATGAAATACCAGGCGCGGCCGTCGCTGATGGAGACGCTGCCGATCTTGGGCGGATCGATGACGATGCCGGTCGAGAAGCCGCGCCGCGCCTCGTATTCGCCGCCGAGATAGACCACCACGAAATGCAGCGCGAGCGTGCTGACCGCGAGATAGAGCCCGCGCAGCCGCAGCGACGGCAGGCCGAAGATGATGCCGAGCAGCGCGCCGACGAGTGCCGCCGCCGGCAGCGTGACCCAGAACGGCGCCTTGGTCTCCTGGAACAGGATCCCGACCGTGAAGGCGCCGGCCGCGATCAGCCCGGCATGGCCGAGCGAGATCTGGCCGGCATAGCCGGTCAGCAGCATCAGCGAGAGCGCGCCGATCGACGCGAGGAAGACCTGCGACGCGAGATCGAGCTGGAACGGCGAGGCGATGAAGGGGAACGCGAGCAGCGCGATGACGAATACGACAGAGACTCGCGCCCTCGAGCCGCGTCCGAATGAGCGTGAGGTCCTCCCCGTAGCCGGTGCGGAAATAGCCGCTGGCGCGCGGTTGCCTAGACACGGTCGAGCTCCTCGCGGGTGCCGAACAGGCCCCAGGGGCGCACGATCAGCATGGCGATCATCACCAGGAACGGCACCACGTCCGACAGCAGCGGGTCGATATAGTGGATGGCGAGCACCTCGGCGGCGGCGACGATGATTGCGCCGATGAGCGCGCCGACGAGGCTGTCGAGGCCGCCGACCAGCGCCGGCGCGAAGGCCTTGAGCCCGATCACCACCATGGTCTGGTCGAGGCCGGAATCGAGGGCGATCAGCATGCCCGCGATCGATCCGGTCAGGGTCGAGAGGCCCCAGGCGAGCGCGTAGATCGCATTGAGGTTGACGCCGCGCTGTGCCGCCAGCAGCGGGTTCTGCCCGGCGGCGCGCATGCGGATGCCCCAGCTGCTGAACCGCAAGAAGGCGAACAGGCCGCCGTAGACCACGATCGTCATCAGCACGATGAGGGCGGCGCAGGTGGAAATGCGGGCGCCGGCGATGAGCTCGATGGAGGGATTGGAGAAATGCAGCTTCTGCAGCGGATGCTGCTGCGACGCCGACCAGATCAGCACGATCAGCCCGCGCAGCAGGATGCCGATCGCGATGGTGGTGAGGATGGCGGCGAGCACCATCTCTCCGGTCATCTTGCGCATCAGCAGGACGTAGACGAGCACGCCGACGACGAGGCTCATCACGACAGCGGACGCGATCGCGGTGAAGGGGTGCGCGGTGAACAGCGATGCGGTGGAATACAGGAGATAGGCGCCGAGCATGGCGAGCTCGCCATGCGCCATGTTCATCACCCGGCTGACGCGATAGATCAGCACATAGCCGCAGGCGAGCAGCGCGTAGATCGCCGCCAGCACGGTGATGTTGACGATGAGCTGCACGGGTGATGCTCTCGGCAGTCATTCCGGTGGCGCGCCGAAGGCGCGTAGCCACGGAATCCGTAACCTCAGACCGCGGGTTATCGGATCCCGGACTCACTCGCTTCGCTCGGCTACCGGGATGCACCGACACTGCGTGCCACGTCACTTCACGTCATACCCGACCCAGTCCTTCGCTATCGTCACCGCCGACTTTGCGGGGTCCCAGCGATAGACGCGATAATACTGGCGGGTGCGGAAGTGGTTGTCCTTGCTCCACTCGATGGGACCGCCGCGCAGCCCCTTGGTGTCGACCTTCACGTTCTCCATGGCCGCGCGGATCTTGGCCGGGTCCGCCGGCCAGCCCGCGCCTTTCAGCACGGCCTCCAGCACCAGGCCGCCGATCCAGCCTTCGGTCAATTGCTCGGCCGGATAACGCGCATTGCCCGCCTTGGCCGCGTCCGCGATCTCCTTGTGGATCGGCAGGCCGTCCTGGAACAGCGAGTTCGCGCCGATCACATAGAACTTGCCGTCCTTGAGGCGCGCCAGCTCGGCCTCGGCCTCGATATGCGCCCAGGTGATGTAGTCGGACTGCCAGCCGAGCCGCCGCAGCGCTTCGAACGTCTTCACCTGCGTGACCCACGGGGCCCAGGAGAAGATCCAATTCGGGTTGGCGTCCTTGAGCTTGGTGGCGAACGGCGTGTAGTCGGCGGTCGGCGGCGGAATCACCTCCTTGTCGACCGGCGTCATGCCCTCGGTCTTCGATTGCGTCTCGGCATAGTCGATCTCGCCGCGCGAGAGCGGGATCGCCATGGCGGCAAAGCCGATCCGCACCGGCTCCTTCGCCGTCTCCTTGATGAAAGCGAGCGTGGCGCGGCTGTCGTAGCCGCCGGCATAGGCGGTGGTGCAGAACTGCAGCGTCTCCGCCGGCGGATAGACCTCCTTCGGGCAGACCGCGCCCATGAACATCAGCGGCACGTTGGCGCGCTTGGTCTCCGCGATGACGGGCGCGAATGTGGACGACAGGCTCGAGAGGATCAGCAGGCTGACATTGTCCTGGGTGAGGAGCCGCTTGGCGTTGGCCGCGGCTTTCGACGGCTCGGCGGAATCGTCGAGCACGACCAGCTGGATCTTCTTGCCGTTGACGCCGCCGGCGGCGTTGAGGCGATCGACATAGAGCCGCAGGCCCTCGATCGGCGGCGCGTTGGTGCCGGCCGGCGGCCCGGTGAGCGCGCCGGTGACGCCGATGACGTAGGCGTCCTGAGCATGCGCCGGCAGCGCGACCGCGGCGGCAGCCAGCGCGGCCAAGAGCGCGGCCATGAGTGTTCGCTTCAACATCGTTCTCCTCCCTTGGTATTCTTCAGGCCAAGCATCATCCGACGGTAGCGGCGATGAGCCTTTCCTCGTGATCATCGTACATCTCTTCCACCAGCGTCTTGAAGCGCTCGTACATGAGATGGCGCTTCACCTTGCGGGTCGGCGTCACCGGCTCGCCATCCGCCTCGGGATCGAGCTCCTTGGGCAGAATGCGGTAGGCCTTGATCTGCTCGACGCGCGCCAGCTCGCCGTTCGCCCGCGCGATCTCCGCGCCGATCAGCCGCACCACGTCCGCGCTGGCGGCGAGGCTGGTGAAGCCGGTATAGGGCACGTCGTGGCTGCGCGCCCAATCCGCCACCGTGTCGGCGTCGATCTCGATCAGCGCACTCAGGTATTTGCGGCCATGGCCGAACACGACCGCTTCCGCGACATAGGGGCTGGCGCGCAGAATGTTCTCGATGAACGAGGGCGAGATGGTCTTGCCGCCCGACGTGACGATGAAGTCGCGGGCACGGTCGACGAGGCGCAGCGCGCCGTCGCGCCATTCGCCGACATCGCCGGTGCGCAGCCAGCCGTCCTCGCCCTTGATCGCCCCGGTCGCCGCCTCGTTGTTCCAATAGGACTCGAAGAGATCCGGGCTTTTCACGAGTACTTCCCCTTGCACCTCGCCGGGCACCTCGCCGTCTTGCGCGAGCGTCGCCTCCCAGCCCGCGGGAACGGTGCCGACGTCGCCGGGCCGCGGGAACGGGCCGCGCTGGCCGCAGATGATGCCGCCCGCGGTTTCGGTCTGGCCGTAGATCTCCACCACGTTGATCCCAAGCATCTGCCAGAATGCCGCGGTGTCCGGCGGCAGCGGAGCCCCGCCGCAGATCACGAGCTCCAGCCGGTCGAAGCCGAGCTTGTTGAGGATCGGCAGGAACACGCCGGCGCGGCAGGCGCGGTAGAGCGCATCGTGCGCCAGGCCCGCCTCGCCGGTCCAGCGCCGCCGCGCGTAGCCGCGGGCGAAGCTCATGGCGAGATCGGCGGTCCGCCGTTTGACGCCCGACGCGTTGAGGATGCCGATGAGCGCCTGTGAGGCGAATTTCTGCAGGTAGCGCGGCACGGTGACGAACACCGTCGGCGCCGTCTCGAACAAGGTCGTGCCCAGGTCTTCCGGGTGCTCGCCGAAATGCGGGACGAGCCGCGAGATGAGCGGCAGCGTCACGGCGACGTCGCGTCCGAGGATGTGGCAGGGCGGCAGGTAGCCGACCGTGCGGTGCTCCTTCCGTGCGAGCGTGGGGTAATGCTCGACGATGTTGGCGGTCGCCGCGAGATGCCTGCCGTGGGCGACCAGTGCCCCCTTTGGGTGGCCGGTGGTGCCGGATGTATAGACGATGAAGGCGGGAGCGCTCGCATCGAGATGCGCGGCCTGTTGCTCGAGCCATCCGACGTCGGGCTCACCTGCGGTGGCTAGCAATTCCTCGTACGCTTTCAGCTTGGGATGCCGGTAGGCGAACATCGCTGCATCGTCGAGCACGACGATCCACTTGAGCTGCGGCAGGCTGTCGGCAAAGGACAGGATCTTGTCGACGTATTCCTGGTTCTCCGCGACGAACAGCACGGCGCCGCCGTCGCGCATCTGGTACTCGACCTCCGACGCCGACGCGGTCGGATAGATGCCGTAGACGATGGCTCCCAGCGATTGCGCCGCCAGGTCGCAGATCAACCACTCCTCGCAGGCGTCCCCCATGATGGCGACGCGCTCGCCGCGTGCGAGGCCCAACTCGGAGAAGGCCCGCGCCGTGCGCGCGACCAGCGCCGCATAGTTGTGCCAGCTGCGCTCGCGATAGAGCCCGAGGTGCTTGGAGCGGAACGCAATCGAATCGGGCTCAATGCGCGCGCGCTCGCACAGCAACAGCGGCGCGGACTTGCCGCGCAATGCGTCGCGATCGACCGATGCGGTCATACGGCGCCCGTTTCAAGCGTCTCCCTAGCGCATGTCCCGGCGAAGTGGGAACCGGTTCGCCGACAAGGACATGCGCCACTCAGAACTTTGTTTTCCTATAGCCCGGCGAGCGGCCGAATTCTATAGGCCAATAGACACCGGCCGTGCGTCATTCGGGCCCGGCAGATGCCGAACCCGAATGGGACTTCGCCCAATGATCGCCGATGCTACCACTTCATCGCGCATTGCGCGTGGTAGCGATCCTGATGGTCCTTCAGCGCGGTGGCCGTGGTCTTGAGAGTGAACGTGCCGTCCGGATCCTTGACCGTCTCCTGCAGATAGAAGCTCTGGATCGGGAAGTGGTTGTTGCCGTAGCGGTAGGGCCCGCGCACCGAGGCGTAGCTCGCCTTGCGCATCGCGTCGCGCATCGCGTCCTTCTTGCCGAGATCGCCCTTCACCGCCGCCACCGCGCTGTCGATCAGCTTGGCGGAATCGTAGGCCTGCGCGGCATAGAACGAGGGATAGCGCTTATACTTAGAACGGAAATCCGCTACGAATTTCTTGTTGGCTTCGTTGGGCAGATCGTTCACCCAATGCTGCGCGCCGGGAACGCCGACCGCCAGGTCACCGAGACGCGGCAGCGACAACGCGTCGACGACGAAGGCGGTGTAGAGCGGAAGCTGCGCCTTGAGGCCGGCCTGGGCGTATTGCGTGAGAAACTGGATGCCGGCGGCGCCGGGATAGAACGCAAACACCGCATCAGGTTTGGCCGCGCGCGCCTTGCCCAGCTCCACCGAGAAATCGAGCTGATCCGGCCACTTGGTATATTCCTCGCCGGCGACGCTGCCCTTGAAGTTCGCCTTGACGCCGGCGATCACGTCCTTGCCGGCGGCGTAGTTCGGCGCGATCAGGAATGCCGACTTGACGCCTTTCTGGTTGAGATATTCGCCGATCGCCTGCGGCACCTGATCGCCCTGCCAGGACGCAGAGAAGAACCAGGGCGAGCACAGCTCGCCGGCAATCTGCGACGGGCCGGCATTGGCGCTGATCAGGAAGGTCTGCGAATCGACCGCCGGCTTCAACGATGCGAGCAGCACGTTCGACCAGATATAGCCGGTGAGGAAATTGACGCGATCGGATTCGATCAGCTTGTCGGTCTTCTGCTTGCCGACCTCGGGCTTCTGCTGGTCGTCCTCGTAGACGACAGTGACGGGAAGCCCGCCGACCTTGCGGCCGAGATGATCGAGCGCGAGCTCGAAGGCGTCGCGCATGTCGTTGCCGATCGCCGCGGCCGGCCCGCTGAAGGTCGCGACGAAGCCGATCTTGGCGCCGTCTTGTGCCGCAGCCGGCGCGGCAGCCACGGCGAGCAGGGCCGCGAGGCCCGCGGTTGATGTCCTCATGTCGTTCCTCCCTCGAGTTTATTGTCGTGACGGCCGCGGCCTCAGTGCCAGAGCTGCTTGCTCGCGAGATCGGCGCCCTGACGCAAAGCCTTGAACTTCTCCCAGACCACGGTGTGGTGGACTTCCGTCCGGTACAGCGCCTGCGAGGAGAAGCCGCAATCGGCGGCGGCGATCACGTTCTCGCGGCCCACCAGCTTGGCGAAGCGCAGGATGCGCTCGGCGATCAGCTCCGGATGCTCGACGATGTTGCTGGCGTGGGTGATCATGCCGGGGCAGATCACCTTGCCGGCGGGAACCTTGATGCGCTCGAACAGGTGATACTCGTGCTCGTGGCGCGGGTTCGCGGCTTCGAAGCTGTAGGAGCCGGCGTTGATCTTGAGCATGTAGTGGATGATGTCGGCGAGGCCGGCTTCGTAGAGCCGCGGACCCTCGTTGATGCCGTAGCAGGTATGGAAGCGCACCTTCTCGGCCGGGATGCCGTCGAGCGCCACGTTGGTGGCCTCGACATAGATCTCCGCGCGGCGCTTCTTCTGGGCGTCGTCGAGGCCCGGCTCGAAGAAGATGTCGGGCAGGAACGGATCGTCGACCTGCACCAGGATGCCGGCCGCGACGATCGCCTTGTATTCCTTGTTCAGCTCGGCCGCGAGCGCGTGGAAATATTCTTCCTCGGACTTGTAGTACTCGTTGATGCCGACGCCCGACGGCGCGGTCGCCGGCAGGAACACGTGATGGTCCGGGACGCCGGCCGCCTTGGCCGCCGCCTTCACGTTGTCGATGTCGATCTGCAGATACTTCTCGCCGCGATATTTCACCGGGCCGACACAGACGACCGGCGTGATCGGCACGATCGCGCCGCCCATCATCGCATCCTTGAAATACTGCGCGTAGTATTCCGGGAAGGCCGCCACCTCCTGCTGGAACAGCAGCATCTTCTGGTTCGGCCGCGCCTCGTAGCCTTCGAGCCGCTCCTGGATGTAGGTGAAGAAGCCGGGCTTGGAGACCTCGCCGTCGGTGACGATGTCGATGCCGCATTCGACCTGCTTGCGGATGCTGTCAGCGACTGCCTTGGCGATCGCCGCGTCGTAGGCCTTCTGGTCGTAGGGCTGGCCGTTGAACTTCGCCTTCATCAGGTCGAGCACGGCGTGCGGCCGCGGCAGGCTGCCGATATGCGTGGTCTGGATGCGATCGGTGTTCTGCTGGATGGTCATGGGCGTGTCCTCCGCTTGAGATGCATCGGTGCCGCAATCTGGCTGTGCGGCTTGCGATGAAGTTTTCGGGCGGGTGCGCCCTACGCCGCCCGCCGCTTGTGCGCGCCGTCGAACGCGGGCGCGACCTCGCGCCATGAAGCGATCCATCTCGTCCTTGACCTGCTGGTGCGGCTTGAGCCCGACGTTGAAATAGAGGATCACCTCGGAGAATCCCGCCGCTTCCACCTTCTTCAAGGTGTCGATGATCCGCTGCGGCGAGCCCAGCAGCACCGAGTTCTCCGTGAGGTCCTCAGGCTGCACCTTCTGCAGCCGCGCGACCATGTCGACGAAGTAGCGGTAGCTCGGCGGCGCGGTCTTGGGGTCGCCGGGCAGCGCCGGGATCACGCATTCGCGGTAGTAGCGGATCTGGCGCGCGCGCTGCGCGTCCTCCTGCGCCTTGGTGTCGGCGAAGTGCGTGAAATAGCTGCACATCAGGCGGCCCGGCTTGGTGCCGTATTTCGCGCAGGTCTCGTGGTAGAGGTCGGCCACCTGCTGGAGGCCGCCGAAGCTCATGGCGGCGGCGAACGGGGCGACGATCAGTCCGCAATCGAGCCGCGCGGCGAGCTCGATCGAGGGCTTGGAGAACGACCCGACATAGGTCGGGATCGGCTTCTGCACCGGCTTGGGCGTGATGCGCACGTCGTCGAAGGAATAGTGCTTGCCGTGGTGGGAGATGCGGTCCTCGGCCGCCCACAGCTTGCGCACGACCTCGAGCCCTTCGTCGAAGATGCCCTGGTTGTCGGCGAACGAGACGTGGAACGGCAGGTATTCGCGCTGGTCGTAGCCGCGCCCGACGGCGAAATCGACGCGGCCGTTGCTGAGGAGATCGAGCGTCGCCCATTGCTCGGCGACGCGGATCGGATGATGCAGCGGCAGCACGGTCACCGCCGGCGCCAGCCGGATGTGCTTGGTGCGCGCCGCGATATAGGCGAGCACCAGGTCGGGGCAGGACAGCACGCCGAGCGAGTTGAAATGATGCTCGCCGATCCAGGCCGAGTGCATGCCGAGCCGGTCGGCGTAGCAGCGCCTCGTCCGTGATGTCGGCGACGAACTGGTTCGGCGTGCGCGTGTTGTTCTCGTAGTGATTGTCGCTCAGGGTGAAGTAGCCGAACTCCATGTCGCTCCTCCTGTATCGCCGAGCTGATATTCTTGGTTCTTGTTAGGGGCATTATAAGTGCATTTGCAACTGTTGTAAATGCAACTGTTTGTCGGTACGGCGGGCAGGGCCGGCAAGCGCGCCCGCCGGCGAGGATACGCCGATCATGTCCGCTTTGACATCGTGGGAGCACGCCCATAAAAGCGTTGCCGACCTTGTTCCAAGGTAAGAATTTCCAGGACGTCGCAATTCGTGGCCAAGCCTCCGCCCTTCGATTTCAGCGAATACCTCCCCTACCTGATCAACCGCGTCGGCTCGGCGCTGGTGGACGATTTCGTGCAAATGGCGCTCGCCCGCCGGCATCTGAGCATCGCGATGTGGCGCGTGCTGGCGGTGCTGTCGAGCGATGGCGGCCATCGTCAGATCGATCTTGCCGCCAAGACGAGCGTCGACGTCTCGACCTTGTCGCGCGTTGTCGGCCGGCTGGTGAAGATGGGCCTCGTCACCCGCACGCGGTCCGCAAGCAACAGCCGCGAGGTCGTCGTCCAGCTCACGCCCAAAGGCGTCACGCTGCTCGCCGAGGCCATCCCGAAGGCGATCGCGGCCGAACGCACCGCGATAACAGGCATATCTGCGAAGGATCTCGCCGTGGTGCGGCGAAGCCTGCGCCGGATGTATCAGAATCTGGCCGGCTCGCCGCGGCGCTAACGCTTGGACCGACGCGCCGGACTGGTCCGCCGCTTCGTCGCCGGCCGTTTCACCACGCCCTCGACCGGTAGCCGCACCAGCTCGGCGATGACGCGGTCGATGGCGATCTCCTCGGTGCGGTACCAGGTCGCCGCCGCATTGGCCATGCCGAGGATGCCGAGCACCGCGAGGCGCGTGTCGAGGTCGGCGCGGAATTCGCCGCGCCGCACGCCTTCCTTGACGACGTCCTCGAACACCCGCTCCAGTCCGCGCGACAATTTTCCGATCCGGCGGCGGCTTTCGGCCGGCAAGTGCTGGCGTTCGTTCAGGAACACGCGGACGAAGTCGCCGCGATCGGCGAGCGGCAAGAGATGCGCCTTGATCAGCCGCGCGAGCTTGTCGGCGGCGGTGCCCGGCCCGGCCGCGATCGCCTTTGCCACCTCGTAGAAGCCGCCGACCCCGTGCAGGCACACCAGCTCGAGCGCGCCTTCCTTCGACGGGAAATAGTAGTAGAGGCTCGCCTGCCGGATGCCCAGCACGTCGGCGATGTCCTGGGTGGTGGCGCCGTGGAAGCCGCGCTCGGCGAAGACGCGCGCCGCGGCCTCGATGATCTCCGGCGCCCGGCGCCGCGCGTTCGGCCGCCGCGAGGAGGGAAGAGGTACGACCGTCATGAGCGCCCCTGAGTGCTTCCCGTCGTGCTCCCGCGCGAAGTCGCCGGCATCCGGAGCCTTGCCTTGTGCCACGGCGGTGATCTAAATTCTACCTATAGAGCTATAGATAACGCCGAGCATGAATGCCGGGAGGCGACAGGCAATGAGCATCCGACCGGACGGCCGTCCGCCGTTTCGCGCCGACCACATCGGCAGCCTGTTGCGACCGCCGGCGCTGCGGCAAGCATTCCGGCGCCATGCCGGCAAGGAGATCAGCGACGGCGAGTTCACGCGCATCCAGGACGGCTGCGTCCGCGACGTCGTCCGCATGCAACAGGAGATCGGGCTCGAGGTCGTGACCGACGGCGAGTTCCGCCGCGGCTCCTATTGGGGCCGCTTCGTCGAGCGCACGCAAGGCCTCGAGGTGCGCGCGCGCTGCTCAAGTTCCGCGACGACCATGGCCACGAGGTTGATTTCACCGGGCCCTATGCGACCGCGCCGTTGCGGCGCGTCGAGCCGCTCGCGCTCGACGAGTTCGTGTTCCTGCGCGATGCCGCCGCCATGATGCCCAAGATGACGACCCCCAAGGTCACGCTGCCGGCGCCCTCGACCATGCACTTCCTGCGCTTCTCCGATTTCGCCGACCGCGCCGCGTATGCCGACGCCGATGCGTACTTCGCCGATCTGGTCGCGGTTTTCGCGCAGGAGATCGCCGAGCTGGTAGCCGCCGGCTGCCGCTACGTCCAGCTCGACGAGATCGCCATTGCGATGCTCTGCGATCCCGCGATCCGCGACAAGGTCGCGGCCGGCGGCGCCGATCCCGACGCTCTGGTCGATCGCTATATCGAGTTGCTCAACGGCGCGGTTGCGGCGTGTCCGCCCGAGGTGGTGGTCGGCGTGCATATGTGCCGCGGCAACCTCAAGGGTCGCTACGTCGCCGAGGGTGGCTACGGATCGGTTGCCGAGCGCTTCTTCGCACGCACGCGTGCCAACCACTTCCTGCTCGAATACGACACGCCGCGCGCCGGTGATTTTGCGCCGCTCGCCTTCGTGCCGAAGGGCAAGGGCGTGGTGCTCGGGCTCGTCAGCAGCAAGACGCCGGAGCTCGAAAGCATGGACGACTTGCGCCGCCGCGCCGATGAAGCGGGCAAGCATATCGACCTCGACCGGCTGGCGATCAGCCCGCAATGCGGCTTCGCCAGCACGGCTGCCGGCAATCCGCTGAGCGAAGCCGACGAGCGCGCCAAGCTCGCGTTGGTGGTCGATACGGCGCGGGCGATCTGGGGGTAGGGTGGGCACGTTAGCGTTGTGCTAGATTGCCCCGCACCTCGACCGGGGAGATCGCCATGAAAATCTTGCGCTTGCTGCGCGCCGTGACGACCGCGGCGCTGTCGCTGATTACGCTGTCGCTGACCACGCTGGCGGTCGCAGCGGCCGACTATCCCGCGCCGAAGGAAGGCGACTGGATCGCGCGCGACTTCCGTTTTCATACCGGCGAGGTCATGCCGGAGCTGCGGCTGCACTACACCACGATCGGCGCGCCCACCGGGCAGCCGGTGCTGATCCTGCACGGCACCACAGGCTCGGGCGCCAGCATGCTGTCGCCCGCTTTTGCGGGCGAGCTGTTCGGCCCCGGCCAGCCGCTCGACGCCGGCAAGTATTTCATCATCCTGCCGGACGCGCTCGGTGCGGGAAAGTCGTCCAAGCCGTCCGACGGACTGCGCACCAAATTTCCGCGCTACAATTACGACGACATGGTCGCCGCGCAGTACAAGCTGGTGACCGAAGGCCTGGGCATCCGCCACCTGCGCCTCGTGCTCGGCAACTCGATGGGCGGCATGCACACCTGGATGTGGGGCGTGAACTATCCCGATGTCATGGATGCGCTGGTGCCGATGGCATCGCAGCCCACCGAGATGTCGGGCCGCAACTGGATGATGCGCCGCCTGCTGATCGACACCATCCGCAACGACCCCGCCTGGAACAACGGCGACTACACCACCCAGCCGCGCTCGCTGCAGGTGGCCAACGTCTTCTTCGGCATCGCCACCAACGGCGGCTCGCAGGCGCTACCACAAGGCGGCGCCCACCCGCGAGCAGGCCGACAAGCTGCTCGACGGCCGGCTGGCGGCGCCGTTCCGCGCCGACGCCAACGACTTTCTGTATCAGTGGGAGGCCTCGCGCGACTACAACCCGTCGCCCGGCCTGGAGCGCATTCAAGCCGCGCTGCTGGCGATCAATTCCGCCGACGACGAGCGCAATCCGCCGGAGCTCGGCATCATGGAGCGCGAGCTCAAGCGCATCAAGAACGCCCGTATGTACCTGATACCGGGCAGCGAGGAGACGCGCGGCCACGGCACCACCGGGATGGCCAGGCTCTGGAAGCAGCAGGTGCAGGAATTGCTGCAGACGGCCCCGCGCCGCGCGATGTAGGGCGCAATGAAAAACCCTCGGCGGGGGGGTCAATCCGGCCGAGGGTTTTCTCTTGAGCGCCGAGGCGCTCCTGCGAAAAATCAGTACTTCGCGGCCACGGCCACGGGCGCCTTCCCCACCGGCCCAAACCAGCCCCAGCTCTGGGTCTTGATGGTCAGGCGGGCACGGACGATATCGACCACCGCATCGTGATCGAAGCTGAACGGCGCCCCGAGGAAGGTGGTGTCGGTGAAAGCGGTCTTCGAGCGCAGATCGATGTGCTGGTATTCGGCGCCGAGGATGACATCCACGAGCGCGCCTTTGTGCACCATGTATTCGAAGCCGGCGCCGGCGAACCAGCCGTCGTTCCAGCTGTGGCCGGAGAAGTTGGGTCCGGGCGGGAAGATCTGCAGGCCGGCGAAGCGATACTGGCCGTGGAGCGTCCCGGTGGCATAGCCGCCGGTGACGAAGAACATCCAGCGATCCCAGGCCCAGCCGAGCCGCGGGCCGACCGTGAACAGGTTGGTGATCTTGTTGAAGGCCTCGAAATTGACCCCGGCCGGCGGCGGCAACGTGAAGATCACGGCTGAGCTCTGGCACTCTTGCATGCAGGCGCTGTAGGCGGCTTCGATGCCGAGTACCCAAATCCCCCACTGCTGCTGAAAGCCGGCATGGAAGCCGTAGATCACGTCGCTGTCGCTGGAGCTGATGCTGGCACCGCCGAGGTTCGGATAGGTGCGCGCCGTATCGAACCATGCGCCGCCGATGTTGAAGCCCACATAGGCGCCCGACCAGTCATAGAGCACGGGCGGCGGCGGTGGCGCCTTGACCGGCATGTCCGCCGCAAGGGCAGGCCCGGCGATCATCGCTGCGATGGCACTTCCAAGAATGAGCTTCTTCATGACTGCCCCCCGAACGTTGGATCAAATTCACCCCAGATTCACGATGTGGGTTATTTGTACATCCGATTGATGTGGGTTGCTGTCACCGTTGAGCAACACCCGGGAATTTTCAGGGCGGGGCGGTAAGGGCGTGTTGGGGCGGCGCGCGATGTAAGCGCGCGATGAAAAACCCTCGGCAGGGGGTTCGATCCGGCCGAGGGTTAGTTCGGAAGCGCCGAGGCGCTCTTGCAAAAGATCAGTTTTTCGCCACCACGGGCGCCGAGGACCACGGCCCCGCCCAGCCCCAGCCCTGGGTCTTGATGGTCAGGCGGGCGCGGACGATGTCGCCCGATGCGCCCTGGTTGAAGTCGAGTTGATGGGCTGCACAAGTCGCCAGGAAGCAATAAGCGCGCTTGTCCCGCACGTCGAAGTGCTGGTACTCGGCGCCCAAAACGACGTCCACGAGCGCGCCCTTGTGCACCATGTATTCGATGCCGCCGCCGGCGAACCAGCCGTCGTTCCAGCTCGAGCCGTGCAAGCTCGAAAAGACCTGCAGGCCGGCGCCGTTGGCGTAGGCCCCTTTGATCGTGCGCGACGGCATAGCCGCCGGTGCCGTAGATCATCCAGCGGTCCCAGGCGAAGCCGAGCCGCGGGCCGACCGTGAACAGGTTGGTGATCTTGCTGTAGGCGTAGAGATCGGCCGCGAAGAATGTCGGCAGGATCACCTTTTCCTGGATCTCCTTGAAGCCGGCGGCGTAGCCGACTTCCACGCCGAGAATCCACGAACCCCACTGCTGCTGAAAGCCGGCATGGAAGTCGTAGATGACGTCGTCCGGCTTGGACGTGTAGGTTGCCGCCTGCTGGCCGATCAGGCCGAGGTTCGGATAGTGCCGGTCGATCTCCGCCCAGACACCGCCGATGCTGAAGCCGACATAGGCGCCGGACCAATCGTAGACCACGACCGGCGGAGGCGCCTTGACCTTGACCGGCATGTCCGCCGCGATGGCAGGCCCGGCGATCAAAGCTGCGATGGCACTTCCAAGAATGAGATTTTTCATGACGAAGCCCCCGAAACGTCAGCCTAAACTCATACATCTGATACTTGCGCTTTGCTGTCACTGCTGAGCAACACCGCGGACCATTCGAGAGGTACGGCAGGAAGGACGTCTTCCGCCAAAATGGGCGCCGTTTCGGGCGCGAAATGCGCGACAAGCACGGAATGCACCCCGGATATCGGGCAGTTTCGGCCCGATTGCGAAGGACTTCCCGATGTCCAAGTCACGGTCCAAGTCCCCGTCCAAGTCCCCGTTAAAGACCCCACCCGGCCGCGGCGCCTACTATTCCGACTACCTCGGGCTCGACCGGCTCCTGTCCGCCCAGGAGCCTGAAAGCGCCCGCCACGGCCGGCCGGCGCACGACGAGATGCTGTTCATCATCGTGCACCAGGCCTACGAGCTCTGGTTCAAGCAGATCCTGCACGAGCTCGACCGCATCCAGGCGGACTTCGGCGGCGACGTGGTGGAGGACGAGTATCTCGGCCGCGTCGTGCACGCGCTGGACCGCATCAACGAGATCCTCAAGCTGCTGATCCAGCAGCTCGAGGTGCTGGAGACGATGACGCCTCTGGACTTCCTCGACTTCCGCGACTTCCTGTTTCCGGCGTCCGGTTTCCAGTCCGTGCAGTTCCGGCTGATCGAGATCAGGCTCGGGCTCGCGAGGGACGCGCGCTCGAACTATGCCGGCAAACCGTTCGACGACACGCTCTCCGCGGCCGACAAATCCCGCGTCGTCGCCGCCGAGCGTGGGCGCAAGCTGATCGACCAGCTCGATGGCTGGCTCTCGCGCACGCCGTTCGTGCACCGGCCCGACTACGACTTCTCGCTCGAGTATCGCAACGCCGTGCGGCGGATGCTCGAGGACGACGCCGCACGCGTGCGCGCGCACGCGGCGATGAGCGCGGAGCAGCGCGAGGCCGAAGCGCAGCGGATCGAGGCCTCGCTCGCGGAGTTCCAGGCGATCTTCGCGCCGGCGTCGGAAGCGTCGCCGTGGCGGATGTCGCGCGCGGCGGTGCAGGCGGCGTTGTTCATCACCGTCTATCGCGACCGGCCGGTGCTGCAATTGCCGTTCCGGCTGCTGGCTGCTTTGATGAATGTGGACGAATTGTTGACGCTGTGGCGCTATCGCCACGCGCTGATGGTGCAGCGGATGATCGGGGTCAAGGTCGGCACCGGCGGCTCGGCCGGCCACGACTATCTGCGCGAGACCGCCGCCAAGCACCGCATCTTCTCCGACCTGTTCCGGCTGTCGACCTATCTCATTCCGCGCTCGCGGCTACCGCGGCTGCCGCGCGAGCTCGAGGAGGCGATGGGCTATCGCTACGCCGCGCGATGACGCGCGCCGGCGGAAGAGATCGCGCCCGCCGTCGTGGCGATCCCTCCCGTGCTCGGATGACATCTATGCGAACATGCGATCGCCCTGCAGATCGATGATCTGCTTGGCCTTCGAGATCGCGAACGCGATCGCGTCATCCTTGCTCGGATGCGTATCGGCCCGGACGAAGCGGTGCTCCTTCACGCCCTCGGGCGTGTCCTTCTCGATGATCCCGGCGGTCTGGTAGACGCTGTCGGTGCGGTATGGCGCCGGCCGGATGCGGTAGCCCTTGTACTCGACGGCCGGCGCAGTCGCGACGTCGGTGTCGCCGGCACCTCCGCCTGCCAGGCGATTCCATGCCGCTTTGAGCTTGGCGAACATCGGTCACTCCGCAGATTACCGGCACATCATAAGGTCGATGTTAACCGGGGTGAATAGCCGATGAACGCCTCGTCCATGCGGCGTTCGAAATCGACCGGCTATGAAAGCGCGGTCGGTCGGACGACGGCGAACGCCCCAACGGGCGTACCGGCATCCGGAACCGATGCGTACAAATCGCCCGCGCGGCCTGGCTTCGGGAATGGATTTCGAGCTCATGCCGCGGGGTACCATCAAGAGGATCTTGCCCCATGCTTACCCGTCGCGTTCTCGTTACCTCGGTGGCGTTGGCTTTGCTGTCCGCTCCGGCCTTCGCCCAGGGGACCGGCACGCAGCCGATGCAACCGGCGAAGCCCGCTCCGGCCGTCACCGCGCCGGCGAAGCCGGCCACCACCGGCGCCGGCAATACTGCTCCGGTCGCCGCCAAGACCAACCTCAATACCGCAACCGCGGCGGAGCTCGACAAGCTGCCGAAGATCGGCTCGGCCCGTTCCAAGCTGATCATCGAGGCGCGCGCCAAGGACAAGTTCAAGAACTGGGATGATTTCGTCGCTCGCAAGGTCGTCCCGGCCGACGCGGCAGCGGCGATCAAGGACGTCGTGAGCTTCTGAGTTGTTCGGGATCGTTTGTCGCGTAGGGACTCGAGGCGTCGCCCCCGGCGCCTCGAGTTTCCCTGCGAACTTGGTGCCGAGCGGCGCAAATCGACGACCGTCATCCTGAGGTGCCCGCGCACCTTCATGTGCGAGTTGGCCATCGCCACTTGCGTGCGCGGGCCTCGAAGGATGAACGGCCCGCTGCCGTCGCCCGCCGCTCTCGGGTTTACCCGCGATCGACTAATCCGCAAGTCGGCTGTCGCCGCTTCGAGGCTCGCCGAAGACGGCTCGCACCTCAGGGTGACGGGTAAGCTGAATCATTCTTGGCTGCAATTTGCAGGCTACGCTGGCGATTCTGACTCCCTGAAAGCCGCCTCCTGATAGCGCCTGCCGGGGCGCAGGCGCAGCCCCTTCGGAAAGCCTTCGAACAGTCGCAGCTGGCGCGCCGTGCGTCGCCGCTGGCGGATGTCGGCGTCGCTCTTGGCCTGCTGTGCCGAATGGGCGACGAAACTGCCGACGAGCTGCCCGATGCGCACGGCGAGCGAATTGCCGTGATCGGAGGGCGCGGCGAAGGTGACGATGCGTCCGCCGTGCCGGCGCTCGACAAACGGATAGTCGTCGAGCGTGTAGAAGACGCGGCCGGACCACGCGCTGCGGATGTCGCGCTCGCCGAGGCCGCGCAGCGCCGGAAAGACCCGGGCACCCTCCGCCAGCGTCCTGAGGGCGACGTCCCGGGTGATCTCCGGCGACGTCTCCGCAGTTTCCTCGTGGCCCATGTAGAGGCGGCGGCCGTGGCGGCGGGCGTAGAAGCAGGGCTCGCGCGTATCGGACAGGACCGCTCCGGCGGCAAGCGTTTTCGCCCCCTCCGGCAGCTCCACCTCCACGACGTAGTCGTATTCGAAGATCGCGCGCTCGCGCAGATCGCCGTTGATGTGCCGGGCATAGGCGTTCGCCATGAACAGGGTCTTGGCCCGGATGTGGGCGCCGTTGCCGCAAAAGACGCTCACTTGGTGGTCGCCGAAATCGAGCGCCTGCGCCTCGGTTTGCTGGAAGAAGCGCACGCCGCGCTTCTGCAGCACCCGCGCCAGGCCGATGAGAAACTTGCGCGGACGAAAGCTGCCGCCGAAACGATCGATCACGCCGCCGGCATAGAAGCCCTCGGCCGTGCCATAGCGCCGCTCGAGTTGCCGTGCGGACAGAATCTCGAAGAACGGCGGTCGCCGATTCTCGACGAGCGGCATCAGCGCGCGCAGGCTGCTCTTCTCCATGAACGCGTAGTCGGCCTCGACGCTCGCCATGTCGGCGTCGTTCATCGCCGCCATGACCGCGCCGTGCTGCACCGAGGCGCGCAGGTTGTAGTCGTGATCGAGGGCAGCGATGCGCTGGCATCCTTCGACGGTGCGGCGCAGGAACGTCCTGACCCGCTGCTGCGCCGCCTGCCGCGCCTGGTCCTCCAACACGCCGCTGCGCAGTTCCTGTTGGATCAACTCCGCCAACATGACGTCGACGGACTTGGCCCACCCGGTCAGGAACTGTCCGGCATTGAGCCCGGATGCGCCCTCCTTGCCGAAGGCGCCTTTCTCGATCACGACGACGTCGAGTCCGCGCCGCACGGCTGCCTCCGCGGCGCTCAGCCCGGACAGGCCGCCGCCTGCGATCAGGAGATCGCAGCTCAGGCTTTCGTTCGCGCATGATGGCGGCGAAAAGTCCCGAACTTCATCGTCATACGCTGATTTTTGCCGCATCGACCGAACCGTAATTCACTTTTGTTACAAGCAGCCGAATGCTCCCGCTTGGCAATGCGGCGATCGTCACAAAATGGCGATTGGAGCTTCGTGGAGCTCAAAAGATCCACAACGCGGAGGGCGGGAACTCCACGTGATAGAACTCGTGCTTGAGCGGTGCCGAGGTATAGGCGCGCACGCTCACGTCATCCTTGACGAAGACGAGCTCCCAGCGCTCGCCGATATACATCTGCGCCTTCAGTGCCATGAAGACGCGGTTCGGCCCGGCGCCGCCGCCCAGCAGCACCTTCTCCAGACGGATGACGCCGCTCGCCGTCTCGCCGACGGCGGCGCCGGTGCGCGCGACGCCTTCGAGCCTTGCACCCATCACCTCGATCACCGCGCGCCTGTCCGCCTTCTCGACCAGGGTCCCATCGAGCCGGTTGTTGTTGCCCATGAATTCGGCCGCGAACAGCGTGGCCGGCTGCTGGTAGAGCTCGGTCGGCGCTCCCTCCTGCTCGACGGCGCCGCCATTGAGCAGGGTGATGCGGTCGGCGATCGCCATCGCCTCGATTTGATCGTGGGTCACCAGGAGCGCGGAGAGGCCGAGCGACATGATGAGCTGGCGCAGCCAGGCGCGTGCCTCTTCCCGCAATTTCGCGTCGAGATTGGACAATGGCTCGTCGAGCAGGATGATGGTCGGCTCGTAGACGAGCGCGCGCGCCAGCGCCACGCGCTGCTGCTGTCCGCCGGACAGTTGATGCGGGTATCTCCCTGCGAGCTGCGTGAGCCCGATCTGGCCCAGCGCCTTGCCGACCCGCAGCTTGATGGCGGTGGGGGATGCGCGGCGCAGCTCGAGGCCGTAGGCGACGTTCTCGAACACGGTGCGATGCGGCCAGAGCGCGTAGGATTGGAACACCAGGCCGAGCCCGCGCGCCTCGGCCGGCAGGTCGATCCGCTTGGCGGCATCGAAGAACGTGGTGTCGCCGACCCGGATTGTGCCGCGGTGCGGCCGCTCCAGGCCGGCGACGGCGCGCAAGAGGGTGGTCTTGCCGCTGCCGGATGGCCCGAGCAGAGCGACAACCTTGCCCGGCGGCACCGCGACCGAGATGCCCTTGAGGATGTCGCTGTCGCCATAGCGCAGCGCGACGTCGTCGATGGTGAGATCGGCCATGGATCAATGCGATGAGTAGCGCGTAGGGTGGGCAAAGGCGCGGAACAAACTCCACATTCGCCCCAGAACGATAGCAGCGCCGTGCCCACGCGTCGAAGAAAAATGCGGATGAATTGGAGACGCGTGGGCAAAATCGCGCGCGACCATTTTCACGCGGCACCGGCACAGCCGGCGATTTTGCCCACCCTACCGAACTGCCGGATCAGCCTGAAAAACCACCGCCGTCGAGAAACGCCTGCTCCTCGGGGGTGGTGGCGCGGCCCAAGATCGCGTTGCGGTGCGGAAAGCGGCCGAAGCGGCGCACGATGTCGGCGTGCTGCTCGGCATATTTGGTGAATCCATCGTCGCCATAGGCGCGCGCGAGGTCCACGCAGCGTTCCTGGTCGCCGAGATGCTCCGAATGCATGAACGGCAGATAGAAGAATTGACGCTCGCCGCGCGGCATCTGCTGGTCGAAGCCGCGGGCGATCGCACGATCGGCGACCGCGCGGGCGAGCGCGTCGGTCTCGTAGGTGCGGCCGTTGCCGCGGAACATGTTGCGCGGGAACTGGTCGAGCACGAGGACGAGCGCGAGCGCGCCCTCCGGCGTTGCCTCCCACGCCGCGAGCTCGCCGGCCGCGGCCGCCTGCCACAGCGCGCAGAAAGCGCCGGCACGATCTCGGCGTCGAAGGCGGCGTCCTTCTTGAACCATTTGCTCGGCCCGGCGTCGCGCCAGAACGCGAGCACGTCTGCCGGCCCGACTGCGTCGCCCGCCGCCGGTCATAGCCGCATCCGTCCGGCGTTGATCTCGCCGTAGAGCGCAGGGTCGAGCCGGACGAAGGCCTTGCGTTGCGGATCGTTGAAGTAGATCGGATCGGCTGGTGCCGCCGGGATCGAAGCCCTGCTTCACGAGATCGAGCTTCTTCTGCTTGAAGGTGGTGGTGACGTCGTTGTCCTCGCGGATGCGCAGGAACACCGGCCGTGCGTATTCCGGCAGCTCGCGCGCCAGATGGTCGCGCAGCGCCGTCAGGTTGAGATTGTCCTTCGCCACCACGGCGGCCATGCCGGCGCGGCCGTCGCGGCCGGGCACGGCGACGCCGTAGACATTGGTCTCGAGCACGCCGTCGAACTGCCCGACGCGCCTCCTCGACCTCGGTGGTCGACACGTTCTCGCCCTTCCAGCGGAAGGTGTCGCCGATGCGATCGACGAAATAGAAGTAGCCGTTCTTGTCCTTGCGCATGAGATCGCCGGTGCGGAACCAGACGTCGCCCTTCTCGAACACGTCGCGCAGGATCTTCTTGTCGGTGTCGGCTTCGCTGGCGTAGCCCTCGAACCGCTGCGCCGGGCTTCGACGCATCCTTCAATGATCTTGCCGATGACCTCGCCCGGCTCGTCGACGCCGCATTCGATGCAGAAGCCGCGTCGTCGCGTACCGGCTGCTGGCGCTCCACGTCGAAGCGGACGATCTTGATCGGGAAGCGGGCGGCGAGGTACCACGGCAGCCGGCCGATGGCGCCTTCCTTGCCGTCGAAATTGAACAGCGTGACGTTGCCCTCGGTCGCGGCGTAGAACTCGATGATCTGCGGAATCCGGAACCGCTGCTTGAATTCCGGCCAGACGTCGGCCCGCAAGCCGTTGCCGCAGGCGAGCCGCAGACGATGCGCGCGCTCGTTCGGGCTGTGCGGCGAGTTGATGAGATAGCGGCAGAGCTCGCCGATGTACTGGAAGCAGGTGCAGTCCCAGCGCACGATGTCGTCCCAGAAGTCGCGCGCGGAGAATTTCTCGCGGATCACCACCGAGCCGCCGCGCAACAGCAGCGCGCCGGTCGCCAGCAGACCGCCGGCGGTGTGATAGAGCGGCAGGCAATCGTACATGCGGTCGGTCGCGCGCGTATCCATCACGCCGGCGAAGGCGTGGCTGGCGAGCATCACGCGATAGTGGTTCATGTTGGCGGCCTTGGGCAGGCCGGTGGTGCCCGACGTGTAGATGTAGAGCGCGCGGTCCTCGATCGTGAGTGCGCGGCGATCGGACGGCGCAAGCTCGTCGCCGGGCAGCGCATCGACCGCGCGATCGATGCGGGGGAAGTTGGCGTCGGCGTCGCCGTGCAGCCAGATCTTTGCGCTTGGCATCGCCGGTGATGAGGCTGCGCGCGCTCGTCGAGCGCGTCGAACAGCTCGGCGGCGACGATGATGTGCTTGGGGTTGACGACGTTGATGCAATGCGCCAGCGCCGTCCCGGTCAGGTTGGTGTTGAGGAGCGCCACCACGCCGCCGACGCGCGTGACGCCGACCCATAGCGCCAGGAACTCCGGCCGGTTCGGCATCATCAGGCAGACGGTGTCGCCCTTGTTGATGCCCTGCGCCAGCGCCCAGCGGGCGTAGCGGTTGGCGCGCGCGGCCAGCTCCCGGTAGCTGAAGCGCTCGCGGTCGGAGAGCAGCGCCGGTGCGTCGCCGTATTTGTCGGCGAGCTCGGCGATGACCTGCGGAAAGACGCGGGTCGGGTTCTTGGCGATCGGCGTCGTCATCTTGAGGGTGCGCAGCGCGCCCCGCAGGCAGGTCACGTCCGCCTTCAGCCGCTCGATCAATCCCATGCCGGGTCCCACGCGAACAGGCGCCGCGACTCATCGCCTGCGCACCCGGCAGCATCGGGCACGGGGCGCGTAGTGGCAATATCCGCCGGCTGCCAGGTTGTCACAGACTCGTCAAAGAACCGTCAACGATCGACGCCGCCGAAGGGGACGAGCGGATTGTCGAGCAGCGCCGCACGATCGGGCCGGTCGGAGGAGGCGGCGCCGAGGAAGGCATCGAACAGCTGCTTGACCGCCTCCGGCTCGAGATCGCGGGTGATCAGCACGATGCGGGTGCGCTCGTCGCTGTCGGGCCAGTGCGGCAGCCGCACCGGCGGATGGAACACGTGCTGCACGCCGTGGATGACGATGGGGCTTGCCGGCGTTTCCGCGAGCTTCACGATGCCCTTGAGCCGCAGCAGGCTCGGGGCCGTGCACCGAGCGCAGGAGGTCGAGGAACATCTCGAGCATGGCCGCCGGGATGGCGGCGTCGGTGGCGAACGAGAACGCGCGGATGCGGTCGTCGTGGCGGTTCACGTCGTGATGGTGATGATGACCGTGCCGCTGCTGGCGTAGGCCTCGGCGGCGAGCCAGCGTGCGACGTCGGGAATCTTGCGCGTCGGGATCGTAGAGGCCGCAGGCGAGGAGGCGCGCGGGCGTCGCTTCGTTCGCCGCGTCGAGGATGGGTGCCGCCGGATTGAGCGCGCGCAAGCGGACGACGAGGCGCTCTCTCGCCTGCTGCCGCTCCGGCGTGTCGACGAGATCGGTCTTGCTCAGCACGATGCGATCGGCGACCGCGACCTGCTTCACCGATTCCATGTGCGCGTCGAGCGTGGCGTCGCCGTTCACCGCGTCGACCACGGTGATCACGCCGTCGAGCCGGTAGCGCATCACCAGATAGGGGTGCGCCATCGCGGTCTGCAGCACCGGCGCGGGATCGGCGAGGCCGGTCGTCTCCAGGATCACGCGGCGGAACGCTGCGCGGCCGTTGTCGAGATCGCGCAACAATTGCTCCAGCGCATCGACGAGGTCGCCGCGCAGGTGCAGCACAGGCAACCGCTCTGCAGCAGCACGACGCCGTCGCTGATCGCGCTTGACCAGCAGGTGGTCGAGGCCGATCTCGCCGAACTCGTTGATGATGACGGCGGTCTCGGCGAGCGCCGGGATCGGTGACCAGACGGTTGAGCAGCGAGGTCTTGCCGGCGCCGAGAAAGCCGGTCAGCACGGTCAAGCGGGATAGGCTCGGCCGGGCCTTTTTGCGGATACGGCACGTTGGCCGCCGTCATCGCGCCTGCGTGGTCTGCTGCGTCGTCGCCGAGGTGGTGGTCGGGGCGGGCTTCGGTGCCGGCTTCTTGGGCTTCGGCTTCGGCGCACCGGTCGCCGCCGCCGGCGTTGCGCCGCCCTTGGACGTGCTCCTTCGGAGTCTCCTTTGCCGCGGAGTCCTTGGCCTGATCCTTGCCGCCCGGTGTCGCCGTGGCGGTGGCGGTCTTCTTCTTGGGCTTCGGCTTGCCGTCGCCCCAGCCGGCCTGTGCGGCGCCCGGCGCCGGCGGCTTCGCGCCGGTATAGACCAGGACCGGCTCGCCCGATGTTGCCGTCCTGTCAGGAGGGCGCGCCCTTGGCCTTCGGCCGCAGGCTCGACGAGGAAGACCGCGTAGGGCGAGTCGGGGCCGGTGTGCCGCGATGTGCTCGTCCTCGTCCTCGGTCGCCTGGCGCTTGCGGTGACCGCCGCACATCTCGTCGCGCAGGTTCGGCGGCGCGGCATTGATCGGCTGTCAGCGTCTCGACCGTGCCGAGCGACGGCATCAGCCAGCGCCAGCCCGCTCGTTGCTGTTGAAGCCGCGCTCCAGCAGCTGCGCGGCCTTCATGGCGCGCGCCGGCGGATGACGGCGCGCCCAGCACGACCGCGATCAGCCGCTTGCCGTCGCGCGTGGCGGAGGCGACGAGATTGAAGCCGGAGGCGCAGATGAAGCCGGTCTTCATGCCGTCGGCGCCGGGATAGCGGCCGATCAGCGTGTTGTAGTTGCGCTGCACCTTCTTGCCCATGCGGATGCCGGGCAGGTGCCAGTAGTAGTCGTATTCCGGCATCTCGCGGATGAGCGCGCGCGCGAGCATGGCGAGGTCGCGCGCGGAGGAGATCTGGTCGTCGGCGGGCAGGCCGTTCGGATTGACGAAGCTCGATTGCGTCATGCCGAGGCGGCGCGCATTGGCGTTCATCTGGTCGGCGAAGTTCTCGATCGAGCCGGCGACGCCTTCGGCCAGCACGACCGCCATGTCGTTGGCCGACTTCACCATCAGCATCTTGAGCGCGTTGTCGACGGTGACCATGGTGCCGGCGGGGAAACCCATCTTGACCGGCGCCTGCGCCGCGGCGTTCGCCGAGACCGTCAGCGGCGTGTCGAGGGTGAGCCGGCCTTCCTTGACCGCGCGCAAGGTCACATAGGCGGTCATCAGCTTGGTGACCGAGGCCGGATACCAGGGATAGCCGGCGTTCTCGGCGAACAGGACCTTGCCGCTCTCGGCCTCGATGACGAGCAGCGCTTCGGCGGCGGCGCGCGTCGCGGCAGATCCCGGTTGCGGCGCAAGCGATCGCCGCCCACATCAGGGTCCGCGCAACGGAGGTTCGCGTCGAACACATCACGGCTCGGAGTCCGATCGTTTGTGGCGGGCCTCGGAAAGCCCCCGCAGGGCTGGCGACAGACACGAACAGCCTGTCTAGGCCGGCGATGGATGAAACGCAAAAGCGAGGAGCCCCAGACTGACACGCCCTGTGTCGGTGGTACGCCCTTCATGTTAAAAGAAAGCGTCCAAAATTCGGCACGCCCAGCTTGGCCTTGGGCGCCGGGTCCTAAGGGTGTTGCGATTTCCCGCACTGTCGGCCTGAAATCGCTGAGTTCCATGGAACAATAACGGAGGCGTTCGTGACCGCTTGCATCGTCGGCTGGGCCCATACGCCCGTTCGGCCGCCTCGAGGGCGAGACGGTCGAAAGCCTGATCGTGCGGGTGGCGAGCGAGGCGCTGGCCGATGCCGGCGTCGCGGCCGGCGATGTCGACGAGATCGTGCTCGGCCACTTCAACGCCGGCTTCTCGGCAGCAGGATTTTACCGCCTCGCTGGTGCTGCAGGCCTCGCCCGATCTGCGCTTCAAGCGCGCCAGCCGGGTCGAGAACGCCTGCGCCACCGGCTCGGCCGCGGTGCATCAGGGCCTCAAGGCGATCGCGGCGAAGTCCGCGCGCATCGTGCTGGTGGTCGGCGCCGAGCAGATGACGACGACGCCGGCGGCCGAGATCGGCCGCAACCTGCTCAAGGCGTCCTACGTGCGCGAGGAAGCCGACATCGACGGCGGCTTCGCCGGCATCTTCGGCAAGATCGCCGCGCTCTATTTCCAGCGCTGGGGCGACCAGTCCGACGCGCTCGCGCGCATCGCGGCCAAGAATCACAAGAACGGCGTCGGCAATCCCTTCGCGCAGATCCGCAAGGACCTCGGCTACGAGTTCTGCCGCACCGAGAGCGAGAAGAACCCGCGCGTCGCGGGTCCGCTCAAGCGCACCGACTGCTCGCTCGTCTCCGACGGCGCTGCCGCGGTCGTGCTGGCCGACGTCGACGACCGCGCTCAAGCTCGGCAAGGCGGTGGCCTTCCGCGCGGCCGAGCACGTGCAGGACTTCCTGCCGATGTCGAAGCGCGACGTGCTCAAGCTCGAAGGCTGCGCGCAGGCCTGGAAGCGCGCGCTCGCCGAGCGCCGGCATGGCGCTCACCGACCTTTCGTTCGTCGAGACCCACGACTGCTTCACCATCGCCGAGCTGATCGAGTACGAGGCCATGGGGCTGGTGCCGGAAGGGCAGGGCGCGCGCGCGGTCGCCGAGGGCCTCACCGAGAAGACCGGGCCGCTGCCGGTCAATCCGTCGGGCGGGCTCAAGGCCAAGGGGCATCCGATCGGCGCGACCGGAGTGTCGATGCACGCGCTCACGGCGATGCAGCTCATGGGAACGGCCGGCGACATGCAGGTGAAGAATGCCCGCCTCGGCGGCATCTTCAACATGGGCGGCACCGCCGTCGCGAACTACGTGAGCATCCTCGAGCGGATCAAGTAGCAAATAGCGAGTAGCGAGTCAGGTACTGCAGCGTACTTGCTATTCGCTATTCGCTACTCGCCATTCGCTTAGTCGTGCCAGCGGAATCGCGGCCAGCACGATCAGCACCGGCTCCATCGGCATGCGGTATTTGGCGCTCGCTATCGGGCCGCTGAGCACCAGGAAATAGCCGAGCACGCCGCCGGCGAACACGGCCGCCCACGGCCGCGTGCGCGCCAGCATGACGAAGCCCACCGCCTCGAGCGCGAGGAACGCGAGCGTGCCGAGGACACCGATGATCAGCACGAGCTGGTAGCGGCCGGGATCATCGAAGAGATAGATGCGCGCCCTCTCCCACAAGCTCGCTCCCGGCGTGTTGTAGAAGCTCGGCTTCGGCAGCGCGCGCACGCGCGGATCGCCCAGCAGCGCCGGCGCCGCGAGGTTCACCACCATGCCCTCGATCCAGCCTTGGCATAGGCCGCGAGCGGCAGCCGCGCCATCTCGTCGCGCGCGATCGCGGTCTTGATCGACGAGCGGACGAACGGATTGGTATCGCGGGGGAGACCGCGCGCCGCCAGCGCCTGTCGATCGAGCTCCCTCAACCGGTCCGCGGTGACCGGAAAGGGTGTGCCGTCGGCCCGCTGCGTCACCAGCGGCACGATCCAGAACGCGAGATGATCGCCGCTCTGCGAGGTCAGGCTGAAGTGTCCGTAGTGCTGAGTATGGCGCGCCAGCACCGGCGTGACGGGCGCCACCGCCGCTACCGCGAACAGGACGGCGGCGGCCAGCGCCGTGCCGAAGCCGCGCCCGCGGACCATCGCAACGACGAAGACGAGCGGCACCATCGCCGCCAGCAGCGGAGCGACGGCCGTCCGCGTGGCGAGCGCCAGCCCGCCGGCCACGCCGGCGACCACGGCGAGGCCCAGCGTGGGGGACCGCAGGTAGTGTGCGCCGGCGAGCAGCATCGCCGTGAAGAAGAAGAGAAACAACGTCTCGGTCAGGATCTGCGTGCTGAAGACGATGAGCGTCACCGACAGCGCCGCGATAATGCCGGCGATCAGGCCCACGCGCGGGGAGATCAGCGCGCCCAGCGTGGCGCGCGCGCTTGTAGAGTGGCCGCGCTGGCCGCTCACTTCGTTCGCCAGCGCGGCGCGCGCCGACGAGGCTACTTCAGGCGAGTTTCCGGCGCGCGCACTTGCGGAGTGGCCGCGCTGGCCGCTCACTTCGTTCGCCAGCGCGGCGATGAGCGCGCAGGTCCCGGCGTCGACCACGGCCTGGAGGAGGGCGACCAGCCGCGGCGCGTCGCCGAACATGGTCCGCATCGCACCGAGCAGCAGCGGATAGACCGGCGTGCGATCGGTTATTGCCAGCAGCGTCGCCGACATGTTGCCGGCCATCTTGGAGCCGATCGACCAATAGACATGCGTGTCGGCCTCCGCGAAGAAGGAGTCGTTGCCGCTGAGCAGCGAGAGATTGATCAGGCGAATGCAGAGCGCAAGGACGAACACCGTCACGAGCGGATGGGCGGCGATCCGATGCATGTTCCACTACAGGCTGCCGACCACCGCCTCGGGCTTTGCCGTCTCGCCGTCATGAACTGGCTCTTGGCGAGCTCGGCGAAATGGCCGCCGAGCTGCATCAGCTCGTCGAAGCTTCCGGCTCTCGATGATGCGGCCGCCCTCGAACACCAGGATGCGGTTGGCGTTGCGGATGGTGGCGAGCCGGTGCGCGATCACGAAGGTGGTGCGGCCCTTCATGACCTCGGCGAGCGCGGCCTGCACCTTGGCCTCGGTGAGCGCGTCGAGCGCGCTCGTCGCCTCGTCGAGGATGAGGATCGGCGGGTCCTTGAGCAGCGCGCGCGCGATCGACAGCCGCTGGCGCTCGCCGCCGGAGAACAGCCGGCCGCGCTCGCCGGCGTTGGCGTCTCGAAGCCTTGCGGCTGGCGCTCGATGACGTCGAGGACCTGCGCGCGCTCGCAGGCCGCGCGCATCTCCTCCTCGGTCGCGTCGGGCTTGCCGACGCGCAGGTTCTCGGCGATCGAGCGGTTGAACAGCAGCACCTCCTGGAACACCACGCCGATATTGCGGCGCAGGCCCGTCAGCGTGAGCGCCGCGGATGTCCATGCCGTCGATCTTCACCGCGCCCGACTGCGGGTCGAACACGCGATGCAGCAGCGCGAGCGCCGTCGACTTGCCGGCGCCGGTGGCGCCGACCAGCGCGACGGTCTGGCCGGGCAGCGCGGTGAAGGTCAGATCGGCGACCGCCGGCCGCTTGCCGTCGTAGGAAAACGAGACGTCCTTGAACTCGACCAGGCCGCGCATGCGGCCGGGATCGATCGCATCCGGGCGGTCGCGCACCGCCGGCTCGGTGTCGAGCACCTCGAAGAATTCCTGCAGCCGCGGCGCGTCCATCACCATCCGGTTGGCGAAATGGACGGCCTGCTCGAGCTTGCCGATCAGCAGCGTGGCGTAGCTCATGAACATCACGATCTCGCCGACGGTGGTGAGGCCGTGGAGATAGAAATAGACGCCGAGGACCAGGATCGACAGCATGCGTCAGCGTGGTCGCCGTGCGCGTGATCACGGTCGCGACCGCCCACCAGGACAGCACCGGGATCTGGGCGCTCGAGCACGTCGTCGCCCATCTTCTTCATGCCCGACGACTTCCATCTCGATGCGGGCGAAGCTCTGCACCAGCGCGATGTTGCCGAGCGTGTCGGTGGTGCGCTCGGCCACCTCGGTGTAGTAGCCCTCGACCTTGCTCTGCAGCGTCTCGCTCCGGTTGACGACCAGCGCGATCAGCATGGCGAACACGGCGCACAGCACGATCAGCAGCAGGCCGTAGCGCCAGTTGATGAACAGCGTCAGCGGCAGCAGCACGATCAGCGAGACGAAGCTGGCGAAGTGCTCGCGGAAGAAGGCGAGCCACAGCCCCCACAGCGTGTTGGTGCCGGTCATCATCACCTTCACCAGCCGCCCGGAATGCGAGCCGGTGTAGTAGCTCGAGCGGAAGCTGCAGCACGTGCTCGAAGAACATGGTTCGCACCACCTGGTACTGGCGGTGGGCGAGCCGGTCGGCGTGCAGCGCGACCAGCGTGCTGCAGACGATCGTGAACAGCGCGAAGCCGACCCAGGCGCCGACCAGCAGCATCAGGTCGTGCCAGGGCAATGTCGCGAGATGCGCCCCTGCGCGTTCGCCAGCGTGTCGATGATGCGGCCGAACAGGATCGGCTCGACGAACATCGCGGTGGCGAGCGCCAGGTTGGCGATCGCGAGCACCCAGCCCAGGCGGGCCTCGCGCCCGAGCAGCTCGAGCACGCGGATGTAGAGGCGAAGGAATTTCATGAGGCCGACATCGGCAAACGCGGGACGCTGCTTCCGGAAGGCCTGCTCTGGGACGCATACTAGCCGAATGCCCCGTGCCCGCAAACGCCGGCACGGTCCGATGCACCGGAAGGCGGGCCGGTTCATGCATTCTGACGCGGCGGGCAGCGTGCCGACCCGCTGTTCGATTGCACTGATTACCAGCCCTATACGTTGATTGTAACACAATATTTGCCGATTCGACGTGCGCCGACAACGTTTATTGCTGCGCTTGACTTGCCCGGCTTGGGCACAACCATCCGACCGCGCGAATCCGCATAGCGGGCATTCGATCGCGGCTGCCGGGTACAACCGCCGGCCTCGCCGGTTGGCGGCCTCGCCGCGTAGTGATCTCGCGGCGCGGTTACCTCGCGGCGAGGTGCCGCCCGGGACGCGCAGAGTGGCGAGGAGATATGTTGAACATTCCGACCGACCTGTCTGCGGACGCTGGTGGCCGTCGTCGATCTGCGCAGCTTCACCAAGGCGGCGCAGTCGCTCGGGGTCACGCAGCCGGCGGTCAGCGCCCAGATCAAGCGGCTGCAATTTCTGCTCGGCTACGAGCTCCTCGACAAGAGCGCGCCGGGCGTGAGCCTGACGCAGCGCGGCAGAGCTGGTCGTCGTCCACGCGCGCCGGATGCTGTCGATCAACGATCAGATCGTGCAGCTCGACCGGCGGTCAGCCGAAGGCGCAGACGATGCGCGTCGGCATTCCGGGCGACTTCGCCGGGGTGCGGATTCCGGCGACCTTGGCGCAGTTTCGCAAGCGCTGGCCGGACATCCGCTTCAAGGTCACCGCGACGAGCTTCGAGAACATGTTGCGCGGGCTGCAGCCAGGGCGATCTCGATCTCTGCGTCGCCATAGCGAACTCCAAGCCTTCGATCGAGGCCCACCATTTGTGGATCGATCAGGCGGTGTGGGTACGCAGTGACGCGACGCAGCTCGATCCCGACGGCGTCGGTGCCGCTGGTTTCGTTCGGCGAGGATTGCTCGTGCCGCTACACCGCGGTGAACGCGCTTCACCGCATCGGGCGCGAATGCGACTTCGTGTTCACCTCCCGCAGCATCGCGAGCCTCGAGGCCGCGGTCCTCGCCGGGCTTGGTGTCATGGTGCTGCCGCGCAGCCGCGTGCCGCAGACCGCGCTCACGATCTGGGACGATGCGCCGCTGCCCGAGCTGCCGCAGCTCTACTGCGGGATCTTCCTGCGCGAGGGCGGCGAGAACCGTGCCGCGCTCGAGGAGCTCGCCGACGAGGTCGCCAAGGTGCTGCGCCCGCAGCTGCAGGTGAAAGAGGGCGGGGCCGCGCTCGGCGTCGTGGCGGCCAAGGCGAGCTGATCAAGCAAGGCACGTAGCAAGGAAAGTCACCGGCCGCGCCCTGTTCGCTATTCGCTAGTTCGCTCTGCGCTCGGCGGCGGGCGGCAGGAACGAGGCGTCGAAGATGTCGTCCGGCTTCGGCTTTGCCTTGAAGGTGTGGACCAGCGCGATCTGGTCGATCGCTTCCTCGAGCCGCGCGGCGTCGACCGCGCCGAAGCCGTTGGCTCGCACCTCCGGCGTGAGGATGTTGTCGCGGATCGCCATGCGCAGGCGCTCGAGCTCGACCTCGCGCTTGGCGCTGTCGTCGCGCTTGAGCGATCGAATCGACGGCGTCGGCGGGGCGCCTGATCGTCTCCTTCAGGCCCTTCAGGAAGGCGTGCAGGAACGCCTTGACCGCCTCCGGCTTCTCGGCGGCGAATTTCGTGTTCACGATGATGGCGTTGCCGTAGAGCTTGAGCCCGTAATTCGCCATCGGCATCAGCACGATGTCGTCGACCGGCACGCCGCGGTCCTTGAGGTCGACATAGAGCCGGAACGAGGAGCCGAGCGCGGCGTCGATCTGGCCGGCGGCGAGCATCGGCGCGCGCACCGGAATGCCGATGTTCTCGATCGTCACCTTCGACACGTCGATGCCGTTGAGCTTGGCGAACAGCGGCCACTGCGCGATCGTGGAGCCGGCGGGCGGCGCGCCGAGCTTCTTGCCTTCGAGCTGCTTGGGCTCGGTGATGCCGCGGCTCTTGCGCGTCGACGATCGCGTAAGGCGGCTTGTTGTAGACCATGAACACCGCCTTGATCGGCGCCGACGGGTTCTGGTCGCGATACCTGATGAGCGCGTTGATGTCGGCGAAGCCCATGTCGTAGCCGCCGGAAGCGACCCGGGTGATCGGCTCGAGCGGCGTCGCCGCCTCGTCGATGGTGACGTCGAGCCCCTCGGCCTTGAAGTAGCCCCGGTCCAGGGGGACGAGGAACGAGCGCTGCCGGTCCTTCGAGGCGGCCGTCGAGCGAGAATTTGATGCCGGTCTGCGCCGCGGCGGGCGAAGTGAACACAGTGGCAGACACCAGCGCGGCAACGAGCGCGGCGCTGGCGGCGTGCACCGTCGCGCTGGCGAGCGGCCAGCGCGGCCGCTCGATAGTGCGCGCGACCGAACAGACGAAGCGACCTATCCGCGCGAGGTCGAGGAGGGGCATGGGTACTCCCTACACAAAGCTTCGGCTCCCACGTCGCCCCGCCGCCGCTGTGACCGGGACGGCGTCAGCAAAGAACATGACGGTGCAAAGAGCAAGGCAAGATCGCCGATCCGAGCCGCCCTTCACACAGATTGCGAACACCGCGACCCGGCCTTTGATCCCGGCACGCGAGCGCTTCTGCGCGTTATCCTTAGACGACGATTCTTGCATCGAGTTCGGCGCTACGACGTGAACCGCCGTTAACATTGAAAGGCGCAGGGCCGGATTTACATCAATGGCCGAACCGGTCATGACCTCAGATACGAAAACTGCCCCCGCCGGCGGATGCAACGCCCGGCATTTCGCGCGCCCTACGCGCCGCCCGACGAGGCGATCGCTGCCTCGCCTGCTGGAACAAGCGGCGCGGGCGCCCGCGGCCGATCGGCGCATCGACGCCTACGCGACCCGGCTGATCGAGGGCATCCGGGCCAAGGCCGGCGGGCTCGGCGGGATCGAGGACTTCCTCCATGCCTATTCCTTGTCCACCAAGGAGGGGCTTGCCCTCATGGTGCTGGCGGAGGCGCTCCTGCGGGTGCCCGATGCCGCCACCGCCGACCGGCTGATCGAGGACAAGCTCGCAACCGGCGACTGGTCGTCGCACGAGGTGAAGTCGAACGCACTGCTGGTGTCGGCCTCGGCCTGGACGCTCGGCATCACCGCCCGCATCATCCAGCCCGGCGAGACGCCCGACAACATCCTGGAAAGCCTGATCAAGCGGCTCGGCCTGCCCGCCGTGCGCGCGGCCACGCGCCAGGCGATGCGGCTGCTCGGCTCGCACTTCGTGCTCGGGCAGACCATCGAGGAGGCGCTTGCGCGCGCCGGCGCGGCATCGCGAGCTGCGCTATTCCTTCGACATGCTGGGCGAGGGCGCCCGCACCGCGGCCGACGCCGAGCGCTATTTCGCCTCCTATGCGCACGCCATCGACGCGATCGGCGCGAGCGCGGGCGATGCTGCGCTGCCCGACCGGCCCGGGCATCTCGGTCAAGCTCTCGGCGCTGCATCCGCGCTTCGAGGCGATCTCGCGCGACCGCGTGCTCGCGCGAACTGGTGCCGAAGGTCGATCGAGCTCGCCCGCAAGGCGCGCGATCACGATCTCAATTTCACCATCGACGCCGAGGAGGCCGACCGGCTGGAGCTCACGCCTCGACGTGATCGCGGCGGTGCTCGCCGATCCGGTCGTTGCGCGGCTGGGAGGGTTTCGGGCTGGCGGTGCAGGCCTATCAGAAGCGCGCGCCGGCGGTGATCGACTGGCTCGCCGACATCGCGCCGCGCGCTCGGCCGCCGCCTGATGGTGCGGCTGGTCAAGGGCGCCTACTGGGACACCGAGGTCAAGCGCGCCGCAGGAGCGCGGCCTCGCCGACTATCCGGTGTTCACCCGCAAGGCCATGACCGATCTCTGCTACGTCGCCTGCACGCGCAAGCTGCTGGCGGCGCGGCCGCGCCTCTATCCGCAATTCGCCACCCACAACGCGCTCACCGTCGCGGGCGTGATCGAGGATGCCGGCGGCGTCGAGGGCTACGAATTCCAGCGCCTGCACGGCATGGGCGAGGTGCTCTACGACCTCCTGCTCGCCGATCAGCCCGAGGCCGCGGTGCGCGTCTATGCGCCGGTCGGCGGCCATCGCGATCTGCTCGCCTATCTGGTGCGGCGCCTGCTCGAGAACGGCGCCAATTCCTCCTTCGTGTCGGTCGCCGCCGATCCGTCGGTGCCGATCGCGGCCATCCTCAAGCGCCCGCAGGACTGGATCGGCGACGCGCAGGCATGCCCGCCATCCGAAGATTCCGCTGCCGCGCGATCTCTATCGGCCTGAGCGGCGCAATTCGGCGGGCGTCGAGTTCGGCGACCGCGCGAGCCTCGACGCGTTGCTCGCCGAGATCCGTGGCGCGGCGATGCCCGACGCCGCGGCCCCGCTCGTCGACGGCGATGGCGCAGCCCGGCGTCGAGCGTCCGGTCCTCTCGCCGATCGACGGCAGGACGATCGGCCGCGTGCGCGAAGGCGACGAGGCGATTGCGTCGGCGGCGATGGCGGCGGCGCAAGCCGGCTTCGCGGCCTGGGCGGCGACGCCGGTCGAGACGCGCGCCGCCGCGCTCGAGCGCGCGGGCGATCTCCTGGAGGCGCGGCGCGGCCGGCTGATCGCGCTGCTGCAGGCGGAGGGCGGCAAGACCCTCGACGACGCGGTGGCCGAAGTGCGCGAGGCGGTCGATTTCTGCCGCTACTACGCCGCGCGAAGCGCGCCGTCGCGCTGGCGCCGCAGCCGCTGCCCGGCCCGACCGGCGAAGCGAACGAGCTGCGCTATCGCGGCCGCGGCGTCTTCGTCTGCATCAGCCCGTGGAATTTTCCGCTCGCGATCTTTCTCGGCCAGGTGAGCGCCGCGCTCGTCGCCGGCAACGCCGTGGTGGCGAAGCCGGCCGAGCAGACGCCGCTGATCGCGGCCGAGGCGGTGCGCATTCTGCACGAGGCGGGCGTGCCGCCGAGCGTGCTGCAGCTGGTGCCGGGCGACGGCAAGGTCGGCGCCGCGCTCGTCGCCGATCCCCGCATCGCCGGTGTCGCCTTCACCGGCTCGACCGACGTGGCGCGCGCGATCAACCGCGCGCTGGCGGCCAAGGACGCCGCCGATCGTGCCGCTGATCGCCGAGACCGGCGGCATCAATCCGATGATCGTCGACGCCACCGCGCTGCCCGAGCAGGTCACCGACGACGTCGTCACGTCCGCGTTCCGTTCCGCCGGGCAGCGCTGCTCGGCGCTGCGTCTCCTCTGCGTGCAGGAGGACGTGGCCGAGCACGTCATCGAGATGATCGCCGGCGCCGCGCGCGAGCTTGCGCTCGGCGATCCGCGCGAGGTCGCGACCCATGTCGGGCCGGTGATCGATGCCGAGGCCAAGGACAAGCTCGACCGCTGGATCGCGGCGATGGAGAGCGAGCGCCGCGTGCGCTTCCGCTGGGACGCCTTCAAGCCGCTGCCGGCGGCGGGGACCTACGTGCCGCCGGCGATCATCATGCTCGACCGCGCGCGCGATCTGCGGGAAGAAGTGTTCGGCCCGATCCTGCACGTCGTGCGCTGGCGCGCGGATGCGCTCGACCAGCTGCTCGACGACATCGCCGCGCAACGGTTACGGCCTCACGCTCGGCATTCATTCGCGCATCGATACGACGGTCGAGCACATCGTCGCGCGGCTCGCCAACGGCAACGTCTATGTCAACCGCAACATGATCGGCGCGGTGGTCGGCACCCAGCCGTTCGGCGGCACCGGGCTGTCCGGCACCGGCCCGAAGGCCGGCGGCCCGAACTATCTGCGGCGCTTCGCCACCGAGCAGGTGGTGACGATCAACACCGCCGCGGCCGGCGGGAATGCGTCGCTGCTGGCGGCGGAGGAAGAGTAAGCGCGATACCACTTCATTCGCGTGCTCTTGTGAAAGAGGAATCCAGCACGTAGTTTCACGACATGACCAAACGTGATGTCGATCTCGGTGCCGGATCCCACAGCGGCCGGCGGTTCCGCTTTTTTGCTGACGGACCGATCGAGGACCTGGGTCCGGTCGACCCAGGACGCGGTGAGCTGGGCGACGGGCAAAGGACGGCGGCAAGCCTTCCCACGGATCAATTTCAAGTGTCTGCCGACATGCGGGACATCGTCGAGAAGAGCGTCGAGCAGGCGCGGCAGGCCTTCGACGGCTTCATCGGCGCCGCGCAACGCGCCGTCGACATGTTCGGGGAAACCGCCGGCAAGGGCGCCAAGGATATCGCCGAGCAGGCCATGACATTCGCGGAGAAGGACATGGCCATTTCGTTTGAATTTGCGCGCCAGCTCGTGCGGGCGCGCGGCATGCAGGACGTGCTGAAGCTGCAGACGGAATACGTCAACGCGCAGCTGCAGTTGTTTTCCGAGCACGCGCGAACCGATCCGGTGCGCGGGGGGAAATAGCGCGAGCGTTGCATGCGCGAAAAGATTTCTGAACATCCGTTCGAAAAAGATTTCTGAACGTTCGTTACTCTACATTGCAAAAAGATAATTCGTCTGCGGCCTCATCGCGCCGCGACCGCCTCGTAGATTGAACGTTGACCCGCCATGGGGCGGGGACAACCATCGAGGATGACACCATGCGTACGATGTCGAGCCGCGCGATCGCGACAGCCGCGGCGGCTGCGATCGCACTGACCACCTTCAGTCTCCAGCCGGCCGCCGCCGGCTCCCGTCACGGCAACGATGCCGCGGCGGCCGCCGCCTTTGCCGTGGTCTTCGGCACGATCGCGGCGATCATCGCCGCCGAGCAGTATCGCGATCGGCCGTCCTACGGACCGTCGTATGGGCCTCCCTACGCCTACGGCCCGGGGTATCGCGGTCCGGTGAATGGCCCCTACGGGCATCGGAGGCACCACCACCATCATCACCATCGCTGACGGCAGCGTGCGCCGCGGGCGTGCCTTTGCGCCCGCGGCGCTGCCCGGAGCCATGGCGGACCGTCGTATTCTGCCCATATTCGTTAACACACTAGCGATTGGTTAGCGTTATTGTGTGTCGGCATGAGTGATTCGGTCGATCGCCTCTACGACGCCGTCCTGGCTGCCCGGACTGCCGATCCGGCCACGTCGCGGACGGCGCGACTATTGCGCGCAGGCCGCGGCAAGGTGACGAAGAAGCTCGCCGAGGAAGCGATCGAAGTGGTGATCGATGCCATGCACGGCAATTCCGATGCCGTGGTGCGCGAGAGCGCCGATCTGCTCTACAATCTCGTGGTGGTCTGGGCGACGTCCGGCGTCCATCCCAAGGACGTCTGGGCCGAGATGCAGCGCCGCGAGCAGCTCTTGGGCATTGCCGAGAAGCTTCCGAAGCAGCAGCGTCAGGACGTCTCGTCGCGGCGCAAGGTGGTTGCGCTCGACCGCAACCGCATCCGCAAGCGGCGCTGAAATCCGACTAGTGGTCCGATTCCGAAGTTCGTAAGCATTCGCAGCACGTTCGGATACGAACTTCGGAATCTAAGGACCACTAGCGCTCTATGATTCTAGTGCCCCATTGAACCCGAAGTTCGCGATCGTACTTGCAGCTCGCTGTGCGCGAACTTCGGGTTCGGGGCACTAGCCCGATCCATGGACAATCCCGGGCAACGCCGCTAAGCAAGCCCGCCATGCTTCGCCGCCTCTACGATTGGTGCATCGCCGCCGCCGACAAGCCATACGCGACGTGGCTGATGGGCATCGTCTCGTTCTTGGAAAGCTCGTTCTTTCCGATTCCGCCGGACGCGATGCTGATCCCGATGTCGCTCGCCCGGCCGGACAAGGCTTATTTCTACGCCACGGTCTGCACGGTGACGTCGGTCGCCGGCGGCGTGCTGGGCTATCTGATCGGCGCTGTGCTCTACGATTCCGTCGGGCTCTGGCTGATCAAGCTCTACGGCTACGGCGACAAGGTCGAAGCATTCCGCGCGGCCTATGTGGAATGGGGTGGCTGGATCATCCTGATCAAGGGCGTGACGCCGATCCCCTACAAGATCGTCACCATCGCGTCGGGCTTCGCCGGCTACAATCTCTTCATGTTCGTGCTGCTGTCGTGCGTCGCGCGCGGCATGCGCTTCTATCTCGCGGCGTTCCTGCTCCACCGCTACGGCGCTCAGGCGCGCGCGATCATCGAGGAGCGGCTGGGTTTCTGGGTGACGATCAGCGCGATCGTGCTTATCGCCGGCATCATCGCCGCCCTCTACGTCTTCTGATTGTTCCCCCGTTCCTCATTTTTGCCACGGCCCGCGCGCAGGTTGCACCCGATTGCAACGGCACGAAATCGGGATGACCCGCCGCCAAGGACCACGGAATCTGCGGAGCACGATCGGCCCTCGCCAGGCTCTGATGCGGGCCATCGGCGCGTGCGCGCTCGGGAGCTGCATGCTCGGCATCGCATTCGCGGCGCAGGCGCAAGAGGCCCGGCCGCCGGCTGCGAATCCGCCTCAGATTCCGGCCGACGGAGCCATCAATCAGCCTGCGACGCCGGCGCCGCCCGCTGCCTTCCAGCCTGGCTTCATCGATGCGATCGGACGCTGGCTGGAGCAGGGCGCGGCGAAGCTCAAGTCCGACATGCACGATGCGCAGGAGAAATTCGACAAGCTCGGCAATCAGGCCCGCGACTCCGCCAAGGAGACGACCGGCGCCGTGATCGGATTGCCCAACGCGCGGGTGATAGCCGGGCGCGAACGCTGCGCAGCCGCGCAGGGCGGCGGGTCCGATTGCCAGGCGGCGGCGGACACGGTGTGCCGCGGCAAGGGTTTTCAGGGCGGCAAGAGCCTCGACACCCAGTCCGAGCAGAAGTGCCCAACCAAGCTCCTGCTCGAGGGTCGCGCGCCGAACGACACGGAATGTCCGACCACGATTTTCGTTACCCGCGCGATGTGCCAATAATGCTCCGTATGCGGTGACTTGTTCGTCCTCGCGGTAGGCACGCGGGCGGATCAAGTCGGCACATTGAGGTCGCCGTGAATCTCCACGCCATGCTGCTCGAGCGCGAGGCCGCCGGCCGTCCGGTAACTGTCGGCCTGATCGGGGCCGGCAAGTTCGGCACGATGTTTCTCGCGCAGGCGCGGCTCACGCGCGGCATGCACGTGGTCGCCGTCGCCGACCTCGACGTCGCGCGCGCGCGCAGCCAGCTCGCCACCGCCGGCTGGCACGCAGATGCGTTCTCGGCCTCGTCGCTCGGCGACGCGCTGAAGACGCGGCGCACGCACGTGACGCCCGACGCCGAGGCGATGATCGCCTGCCCCGGGATCGAGGTCGTCGTCGAGGCGACCGGTGTGCCGCCGGCCGGCATCCGCCATGCGCTGGGCGCGATCGCCCACGGCAAGCACATCGTCATGGTCAACGTGGAGGCCGACGCGGTCGCGGGGCCCTTGCTCGCGCGCAAGGCGAAGGCGGCGGGCGTCGTCTACAGCCTCGCCTGGGGCGACCAGCCCGCGCTCATCTGCGAGCACGTGGATTGGGCGCGCGCCTGCGGCTTCAAGGTGATCGCCGCCGGCAAGGGCACGCGCTACGAGCCGCACTATCACCGCTCCACGCCCGACACCGTCTGGGACATCCTCGACAAGTACCTCAAGATCGAGGACCGCAATTCGATCAATCCGAAAATGTTCAACAGCTTCATCGACGGCACCAAGTCGGGCATCGAGATGACGGCGGTGTGCAACGCCACCGGACTGGTGCCGCAGAGCGAAGGCCTGGGCTTTCCGCCGGCGACGCGCTTCGAGCTCGCCGAGGTGTGCAAGCCGAAATCTGCCGGCGGCACCCTGGAGAAGGCCGGCGTCACCGAGGTGGTCTCCTCGGTCTATCGCGACGGCCGTGACGTCACGCATCATCTCGCGCTCGGCACCTATGTCGTGTTCGAGGGCGAGAGCGACTACGCCCGGCGCTGCTTCTCGGAATACGCCATGCTGCCGGACAAGAGCGGACGTTATGCCGCACTCTACCGCCCCATCCACATGATCGGCCTCGAGCTCGGCGTGTCGGTCGCGAGCGCGGCGTTGCGCGGGGAACCGACCGGCGTGCCCACCGGATTTCGCTCCGACGTCGCCGCCACCGCCAAGCGCGCGCTCCGGAAAAGCGAGGTGCTCGACGGCGAAGGCGGCTTCTGTGTCTGGGGCAAGCAGGTTCCGGCCGAGCGTTCCCTGATCGAAGGATTGCTGCCGCTGGGCCTCGCCCACGAGGTCAGGCTCGAGCGCGACATCGCCGAAGGCGAATGCCTGACGTGGAACGACGTCGCCTGCGACCAGAACGATCCCGCGGTGAAGGTGCGCCGCGAGATGGAAGCCGCGTTCGGTCGAAACGGCGCGAAATAGCCGACAGAACCCCGTCGGCCCGCTCGCCGCCCCGCCATAGGGCGTCGGTTCCCGCCGCCTTGCCGCCTTCGTTGACGGCAACGAATTTTGTTGCAAACATTGCCGTTTATGCGCGTCGAGGAGCGGCAGGCAGATGGCGATCCGCAAGGCGAGGAGCACGCCCGGCACCGGCGGCGACGTCATCGAGGAGCTGCGACGGCGATATGACCGGCTGACGGACTCGCAGAAACGCATCGCCGAATACATCCTCGAGCACTCGCAGACGGTGGCGTTCTCGACCGTCGACAAGATGGCCGCGCAGCTCGACGTCAATCCCTCGACCATCGTGCGCTTCACGTATCGGCTCGGTCTCAACGGATTCCCGGATCTGCAGGAGCGGATGCGCGAGATCATACGCGGCCGGCTCTCCCGCACCGGCGATCCGGTCAACGAAAGTCATGTCGCCGGCCATCTCGAAGGCACCACCGTCGGCGAATCATTGAGCCACGATTGGCAGAATCTGCATCGCACTATCGCTAGTCTCGACGCCGAGGCCTTCGGACACGCCGTGAAAATCCTGACGCGCTCGCGTCGCGTCCACGTCGTTGCCGGCTTCGCGACGTTTCCGATTGCGCAATATTTTGCGCTGATCCTCGATCGCCTGCGCGGCGACATTTCGTTGCTCGCGTCCAACGACGTGTTCGCCACGCAGCGGTTGTTCGAATTGACAAACGAGGACTGTGTGCTGGCTCTGTCCTTCCCGCCCTATGCGTCGGGGACCCATCGCGTCGCCATGTGGGCGAAGGAGAACAAGGCAAAGATCATCGCCTTGACGGACACGCCGATATCGCCGGTCGGGCAGATCTCGGACGTCGTTCTGCTTGCCGTCTCGGCCGGAATGGGAATGCAGAATTCCCTGGTCGCACCGATGGCCGTCGCCAATGCGCTGCTCAATAGCGTGGCCGCGGCGAAGGGGACGAGCGCGCTCGCGCGCTACGATCGCCACAGCGTCTTGATGAACCGATTCGAGGCGTTCATGCTCAAACTGCAGGGGGGTGTCCCTACGACGTCACCCTGATGGCGGCGGCGAGCACTTGGCGCGCCAGCGCCACGCGGTCGTCGAGCGTGAGCATCAGCGTCGGCGCCGCGGTCGTCGGAATGCCGAGCCCGGCGGCATCGGCAGCGTCGGCGTGATCGAGCACATAGGCGTCGAGCAGGTCGGCGTAACGGCGCGCCACCGCTGTCGCGCTCACCGGCAGGCCGAGCTCGGACATCATTTTCGCGGTCGGGCCCTTCACGGCGCGCCCGCCGATGATCGGCGACACCGCCACCACCGGGGCGGCGCAGTCGGCGATCGCCTGGCGCAAGCCGCCAACCGCCAGGATCGGCTCGATGCTCACGAACGGATTCGAGGGGCAGATGACGACGGCGCGCAGCCGCGGGTCTTGCAATGCGGAGAGGATGTCGGGATGCGTGCGCGCCGACGCCGCGCCGTCATAGGCCAGCTCCTGCACCGCGGGCGCGCATTTGCGCCGCACGAAGTAGTCCTGGAAATCGAGCCAGCCTTCGGCGGTGCGCAAGCGGGTGCGCAGCCGGTCGTCGGTCGCCGGCACGATGCGCGGGCCGATCCCGAGGCGGCGGCAGAAATCGGCGGTGATCGCGGACAAGGTCTCGCCCGCGTGCAGGCGCCGGGTGCGCTCGACATGGGTGGCGAGGTCGCCGTCGCCGAGCCGGAACCAGGTCTCGCCGCCGAGCGCTTCGAGCGCGGCCATGAAGGTCCAGGTCTCGTCGCGCCGCCCCCAGCCCCGTTGCGGATCGTCGAGGCCGGCGAGCGTATACATGAGGGTGTCGAGATCGGGCGAGATCGACAGGCCCAGGTGCTCGAAATCGTCGCCGGTATTGGCCACCACCACGAGATCGGCTCCCGGCACGACCAGGCTCAGCCCCAGTGCGAGCTTGGCGCCGCCGATGCCGCCGGACAGCGCGACGATCAGGCCCTTGTCGGCGGTCGTCACGGCGCTCACCGGAACAGGTCCTCCTCCGGCGAGCGGATCAGCGTCGCGGCCGGGGTCGGCGGTCCCGACCAGGCGAGCCCGTGCACCAGCACCACCGGCCGCGCCTCGTCCGACTGTCCCATGAGCGGCGACGCCGCGCTGGCGATCTCGTCGGCAAATCCGGTCTGGGTCACGCGCAGATCGTGCCCGAACAGGTCGGGCCGTCCGCGCATGTCCATGAGTGCCGGCAGCCCGGCGGCGCCGAGCGCGACGCCGACCGTGCCGCGCCGCCACGCGCGCCCCCAGCTGTCGGAGACGATGACGGCGAGCCGCTTGCGGAAATGCGCCGCCAGCCGGTCGCGCAGATCGGCGGCGGAAGAGTCGGGATCGCGCGGCAGCAGCAGCACCGGCTCCGCTCCCAGGTCGGGGTCGACGTTGGAACGATCGACGCCGGCATTCGCCATGATGAACCCGAGCCGGTGCTCGACGATCAGCACGCCGGGGCGGTAGCGAACTACCCGCCGCGACTCTCCGAGAATGACCTCGACCAGGCGCGGGTCCTTGTTGACTTCGGCGGCAAGCGTTTGCGCGCGCTCGGATGGCTTGACGTCGGCGAGATCGACATGGCGCCCTTCCGCCTTGGAGACGATCTTCTGCGCCACCACGAATATGTCGCCATCCACTGGCGCGAGTGCGCTGCGCTCGCACGCCGCGATCAGCACGCCGGCGAGATCGTCGCCGGGCCGTACCATGGGGATATTCGGAAGCGGTGTCAGCGTGACGATCGTCGGGCAAGAAGTTGACATGCGGGAAATTGACCCCGTTCGATCGGTCGGATGATCCGGCGCTCATGGAACTTCAGAGGCGCCTTGCTGTTGTCCTCTTCTGTTCACATGCTGTTCAGCGCCATTGGATTGTACTCGGATTCGAATGGTGCGGGGGTGCCTTTGGATGGGGGGTGGGTCATGGCCCGAATTCGCACACTCGTTGTTGCGCTGCTAGCGCTGGTACCGCTTGCCTTTGCGACGAGCCCGGCACATGCGGAAAAGCGCATCGCGCTGGTCATCGGCAACGCCAGCTATCAGGCGGGCGCGCTCGAGACTCCCGCCAACGATGCGGGCCTGATCGCACAAACGCTCCAGGCCGCCGGCTTCGATGTCGTGGGTGCGCGTGATCTCGATCAGGATTCGCTGCGCCGCGCCTTTCGCGATTTCCTGGAGAAGGCCACCAGCTCCGGGCCGGATACCGTCGCGTTCGTCTATCTCAGCGGCCACGGACTGCAGCTCGAAGGCCAAAACTACTTCGTTCCGATCGACGCCAGGATCGCACGCGACATGGACGTCGCGGCGGAGGCGCTGCGAATTTCCGATTACACCCGGCCGCTCGCCGCGCTGAGGCTCAAGGCGAGCATCGTCGTCCTCGACGCGGCGCGGGCGAATCAGTTCGCCACGGGTGGTCCGCCGCTCGCCGGCGGGCTGGCGCTGGTCGATCCGGAGCCGGGCGTGCTGATCGCGTTCAACGCCGCGCCCGGCACGGTGGCGCAGGAGGGGCAGGGCCCATACGGACCGTATGCCCAGGCGCTCGCCGAGATGCTGCGCGAGGGCGGGCTGCCGCTTGCCGGGGTCTTCGACCGTACCCGGCTGCGCGTCAACGACATGACCAAGGGCGCCTTGGTGCCGTGGCACGCCTCGAAAGTGCAGACGGCGCTGATGTTCTTCGAGCGCGCGCCCGATGCTCCGCCCCCCGCGGTCTCGCCCGAGCAGACCGCGGCGATCCGCGCGCGGCCGATGCGCGAGCTCGGCGCGCAGGACGCCTATGCGCTCGCGTTGGAACGCGATTCGGTGCAGGGCTATCAGGATTTCATCGCCGCCTATCCCGACGATCCGATGTCCAAGCGCGTGCGCGCCATCGTCGCGGCGCGGCGGGAGGCGATCACCTGGCGCCGAACCTGCGCGATCGACACGCCGCCGGCCTACTGGTCGTATCTGCGGCGATATCCGGACGGGCCGCACGCGACCGATGCGCACCGCCGTCTTGCCTACCTCTCCGCCGCGCTCGAGCCGCCGCCGGCATTCGCGGCTGTTGACTACGAGCTGCCGCCGCCGCCGCCCGAGGAAGTCGTCTACGTCCGGCGGCCGGTTCTGGTCTTCGACGATCCGATCTACGCATTCGCACCGCCGCCGCCTGCGCCGGTCTTCTTCCTTGCGCCGCCGCCTCCCGAATTCGTGTTTCTGGCGCCGCCGCCGCCGCCGGTCGCGGTCTTCGTGTTGCCGATACCGGTCTACCGGCCGGTTCCGGTGTGGGTCCGCCCGCCGGTCTACGTCGCGCGCGCCGCCGCGCAACAACGTGATCTACAACAACATCCACAACACGGTCGTCATCAACAATGTGACGAACAGCGTCACGGTGACGAATCGGAACGGCCAGACCAGGACCGCTGTCCGCCGCCGGCGCCAGGCGGCTGCGCCGCCGCGCGGCGCGGCGCCGGGCGCGCCCACGCCGGCGCCCGTTGCCGCGGTCGGGCCGGCGCTGCCGCCGTCGGTCGCGCAGAAGGCGGTCAACCTCCCGAACCCGCCCGCGCAGGGACAAGGACCTCGGCCCGGGGCGCCCGGTCGGGCGGCGACGCAACCGCCGGGTCAACCGGGACAGCCTTTGCCGGGAATGAAAGGGCAGCCATTGCCGCCGACGCCGTCGGTTGCGACGACACCGGGGACGCCGCCGGCGCCTGGCGCTGGCGTAAAGCCCGGAGCGCCGCCGCTGCAAACGCCTGCTGCGAAATTGCTGCCGCCGTCGACACCGTCCGCAGCGGGGACAGCGGGGACACCACCGCCGGTGCCCGGCGCTGGTGCAAGGCCAGGAATGCCGCCGTCGCAAGCGCCCGCCGCGAAGCTGGGAACGCCACCAACGCCGCCGTCAACCGGGACTACACCGGTTCCGCCATCACTGCCGCCGGTCGGGAGTGCAAAGCCGGCAACTCCGCCGTCATCAACGCCGGCAGCCAGGCTGACGTCGCCACCACCGCCACCACTACCATCCGGACCGCCCCCAGGCATGGCAAAGCCAGCGGCGCCGCCACCACCGCCGGCATCGGCCAATATCAGGCCCGTCACGCCGCCGCCGTCCGGGCCAGCGCCAGGCATGGCGAGGCCCACGCCACCGCCACCGCCCGCTGCAAGGTTGGCGCCACCACCCCCGCCACCGCCCTCAGCAAACGTGAGGCCGCCGGCGACTTATGCGCCGGCATCGATCCCCAGACCCGCAGCGGCGCCGCCACCGCCGCCGCCGGCCGCTACACCGAGGATGGCGGCACCGCCGCCGGCCGCCGCACCGCGAATGGCGCCGCCGCCGCAAGTCGCCGCGCCGCGGATGGCACCGCCACCGCAGATGGCCGCACCGAGGCCGGCAGCACCTCCACCGGCGCCGAGGGGATGCCCGCCAGGGAAGACCATGGTCGCCGGCGTGTGCAGATAGCACGCATCGTCTCAAGTCGTGACACCGGCGACCGCGGCCCGGTAGCGCGCCTCGATCGCGGGCCGCATCTTGTGGCGGCCTGCGGCGACCACGGTCGCGCCGCCGATCAGCACCGTCTTCACCGCGGCTCGTCCCACCGTGAAAATCCAGGCATCGAGCCACGCGTCGCCGTGCCGCGCCGCGAGGTCCGGATGATTCTCGTCGAGCAGCACGATGTCCGCGCGTGCTCCTGATGCGAGCGCGCCGATCGGGCGCTGCAGCGCCTGCGCACCGGCGGCCAGTGCCGTGTCGAGCAGCCGCCGTCCCGTCGACTTCCCTTCCTGCACAGTCAGCACATTGCGGGCGCGCCGCGTCAGCCGCTGGCCATATTCCAGTTGCCGCAATTCCGCTGACGCGTCGATCTGGATATTGGAATCGGTGCCGATGCCGAACCGACCGGCCGCGGCGAGGTAGCTTGCCGCCATCGAAAATGCCGTCGCCGAGCGACGCCTCGGTGAGCGGGCAGAGGCCGGCCACCGCTCCTGATGCCGCCAGTGCGCGGATCTCCTGCTCGGTCGTATGGGTGGCGTGGATCACGCACCAGCGCGAATCGACGCCGGCATTGTCGATGCAGCCATTCGACCGGCCGCTGGCCGAGCGCGGCGATGCACTCCTCCACTTCCTTCGTTTGCTCCGCGGCGTGGATATGGATCGGCCCCTCGGGCGTCGCGTCGCAAACGGCGCGCAGCGTCTCTGGTGTCACCGCGCGCAGCGAATGCGGCGCGATGCCGACGCGCGCCGCCGGCAGATCGGCAACGATGGCGCGCGTGCGCTCGACGAGCCTGAGAAACCGCTCCGGATCGTTGAGGAAGCGGCGCTGGCCATCGGTCGGTGCCGCGCCGCCGAATCCGCCGAAGGCGTAGAACGACGGCAGCAAGGTCAGGCCGATCCCGCGTCTCCGCGCTGGCCGTGGCGATGCGCGCCGCCATCTCGCCGAGATCGGCGTAGGGCCGGCCGTCGATGTCGTGATGCAGATAGTGAAACTCGCCGACCGTGGTGAAGCCCGCCTCCAGCATCTCCATATAGGCGAAGGTGGCGATCGCCTCGACATCGTCGGGCGAAAGCCGGCCGAGGAAGCGGTACATCACCTCGCGCCAGGTCCAGAAGCTGTCGGAGCGCGGACCGCGGCGTTCGGCCAGCGCGGCCATGCCGCGCTGGAAGGCGTGGCAATGCAGGTTGGGCAGGCCGGGAACGGCGATGCCCGAAATGTGCTCGGCGCCGTCGCGCGCGGCGTCACTCGCCACCGCCGATATCGCGCCGTCGGCGACAGCGATGCGAACGTCGCGCGCCCAGCCCGTCGGCAGCAGCGCGTGGTCGAAGAACAATTCGCGTCGCAAGTCGTTGTCTCCGCTGCGGGCGCATCGCCGCGCATTCATATATAGAGGAATTGGCTCAATGAGGATGCCATGCGGTTCGACACGATTTGGCACGATGCGCGGCTCGCGACGCTCGCGCCTGGGCGGCCCGGACTCGGGATCGTCGAGCGCGGCGCCGTCGCCGCCAAGGACGGCCGCATCGTCTTTGCCGGGCCGGCCGCCGAGCTGCCCACCGGCGCCGACGCGGCCCGGCGCGTCGCTCTCGACGGCCGCTGGATCACGCCGGGGCTGATCGATTGCCACACGCACCTGGTCTATGCCGGCGACCGGGCGCACGAGTTCGAGCTGCGGCTCGCCGGTGCATCCTACGAGGACATCGCGCGGGCGGGTGGGGGCATCGTCTCGACCGTGAAGGCGACGCGGGCGGCGAGCGAGGACGATCTCGTGCGCGCGAGCCTGCCGCGTCTCGACCGTCTCATCGCCGAGGGCGTCACCACGGTCGAGATCAAGTCCGGGTATGGGCTCGACCGTGCGACCGAGATGCGGATGCTCGCCGCCGCGCGCCGGCTCGGGAGCGAGCGCGACATCGACGTGGTCACCAGCTTTCTCGGCGCGCATGCCTTGCCGCCGGAAGCCCAAGGGGACAAGGAGCGCTATATCGACGAGGTCTGCGCGATGATTTCTGCCCTAGCGCACGAAAAACTCGCCGACGCGGTCGATGCGTTCTGCGAGGGCATCGCGTTCTCGCCCGCGCAGACCGCGCGGGTGTTCGCGGCCGCGCGGGCGGCGGGACTGCCGGTGAAGCTGCATGCCGACCAGCTCTCCAATCTCGGCGGCGCGAAGCTCGCGGCCGAATACGGCGCGCTCTCGGCCGATCACCTCGAATACACCGACGAGGCCGGCGTCGCCGCGATGGCCCGTGCCGGCACGACAGCGGTGCTGCTGCCCGGCGCGTTCTACGTGCTGCGTGAAAAGCAGGCGCCGCCGGTCGAGGCGCTGCGCCGGCAACGCGTGCCGATCGCGATCGCGACCGACAGCAATCCCGGCACGTCGCCGATCACGTCGCTGCTGCTGATCATGAACATGGCGGCGACGCTGTTCCGCCTCACGGTCGATGAGGTCATTGCCGGTGTGACTCGCGAGGCGGCGCGGGCGCTTGGACGGCTCCCTGAGATCGGCACGCTCGAGCCGGGCAAGTGGTGCGACCTCGCCATCTGGGAGGTCGAGCGGCCGGCCGAGCTCGCCTACCGCATCGGATTCAATCCGCTGCATGCGCGCGTGCGGAGAGGCGCATGACTGCGATCACGCTGACGCCGGGACGCGCGACGCTCGCCGACTGGCGCGCCATTCTGGAAGGCGCCGACGTCCGGCTCGATCCCGCCGCCATGCCGGCGATCGAGGCGAGCGCACGCGCGGTCGACGCCATCATCGCCAAGGGCGAGCCGGTCTACGGCATCAATACCGGTTTCGGCAAATTGGCCAGCGTGCACATCGCGGCCGGCGACCTCGCGGCGCTCCAGCGCAATATCGTGCTCTCCCATTCCGCCGGCGTCGGCGAGCCGATGCGCCCCGAGCATGTGCGGTTGATGATGGCGCTGAAGCTCGCGAGCCTCGGCCGCGGCGCCTCCGGCGTGCGGCCGGGCACCGTCGGCATGCTCGAAGCCATGCCGGCGCGGGGCGTGATCCCGGTCATTCCGTGCCAAGGCTCGGTGGGCGCGTCCGGCGATCTCGCACCGCTTGCTCATTTGGCTGCTGTCATGCTGGGCGTCGGCGAGGCTCAATATGCCGGCGAACGGATGCCGGCCGCGGCGGCGCTCGCGCGCGCCTCGCTCGCTCCGATCGTGCTCGGGCCGAAGGAAGGGCTCGCGCTCCTCAACGGCACCCAGTTCTCGACCGCGGAAGCGCTGGCGGGCCTGTTCGCCATCGAGCGGGTATTCCGGGCGGCGCTCGTCACCGGCGCGCTGTCGACCGACGCGGCCAAAGGTTCCGACACACCGTTCGATGCGCGCATCCATACCTTGCGTGGCCATCGCGGCCAGATCGACGTCGCCTCGGTCTTGCGTGTGCTGATGAGCGGCAGCGCAATACGTGCTTCGCATCTCACCAACGACGACCGCGTGCAGGACCCTTACTGCTTGCGCTGCCAACCGCAGGTGATGGGTGCCGTGCTCGATCTCGCGCGACAGGCGGCGGCCACGCTGGCAACGGAAGCTAACGGCGTGTCCGACAATCCCCTGATCTTCCCCGAGAGCGGCGAGGCGCTGTCCGGAGGAAACTTCCACGCCGAGCCGGTCGCGTTCGCCGCCGACATGCTCGCGATCGCAGCGTGCGAGATCGGCTCGCTCGCCGAGCGCCGCATAGCCATGCTGATCGATCCCGCGCTTTCGGGGCTGCCGGCTTTCCTCACGCCGCAGCCCGGGCTCAATTCCGGCTTCATGGTGGCGCAGGTGACCGCCGCGGCGCTCGTCGCCGAGAACAAGCAGCGCGCGTTTCCCGCGAGCGTCGATTCGATCCCGACCTCGGCCAACCAGGAGGACCACGTGTCGATGGCGGCGCATGGCGCGCGCCGGCTTGCGGCCATGGCGGAGAACGCCGTCAACGTAGTCGCGATCGAATTGCTGGCGGCGGCGCAGGGCTGCGATTTCCATGCGCCGATGCGCTCGAGCGCGCCGCTAGAACGAGTGCGCGCGCGGCTGCGCGAGCGGGTGGCGAGCCTCGACCACGACCGCTATCTCGCCCCCGATATCGCCGATGCCGCCGATCTCGTGCGCTCCGGCGCGCTCGCCGCCGCGGCCGCGGTGGAATTTCCCGAGGTGTCGTAGGGCGGGTTAGGCGCAGCCGTAACCCGCCGAAGGAACAAAGGCATGACCGAACCCTGGCTCACGGTGCAACGCGGCCAGGCGCCGCTCTTGGTGTCGTTCCCGCATACTGGCCTGGACATCCCGGACGACTGCGCGGCCGACCTGGTGTCGTTGCCGCTCGCGCGCCACGACGCCGATTGGCACATCGACAAGCTCTACGCCTTCGCGAGCGATCTCGGCGCCACCACGGTCCACACCGCGCTGTCGCGCACCGTCATCGACGTCAATCGCGATCCGTCCGGCGCTTCGCTCTATCCGGGCCAGGCGACCACCGGGCTCGTCCCGACCGAGACGTTCGACGGCCGGCCGCTCTACCGCGACGGCAAGGTGCCCACGCCGCAGGAGATAGAACGTCGCAAGAAGGCCTATTTCGCGCCTTATCACGCCGCGCTCGCGCAAGAGATCGCGCGGCTGCGCGCGCTGCATCCGCGCGTGGCGCTCTACGACTGCCACTCCATCCGCTCGGTGATCCCGCGCCTGTTTCCCGGCGAGCTGCCGGTGTTCAACATCGGCACCAATAGCGGCAGGAGCTGCGATGCGCGTCTGCAGGCGGCGGTCGCCGATATCTGTGCGGCGAGCAAGTGGTCGCACGTGGTCAACGGCCGCTTCACCGGCGGCTGGATCACCCGTACCTACGGCAAGCCTGACGACGGCGTCCACGCCGTGCAGATGGAAATGGCGTACCGGGGCTACCTCCCTGACGAGCGCGATCCGCCGCCGTGGGACGCCGACTTCGCCAAGCCGATCCAGCAGACCTTGCGGGCGGTGCTCGACGCCTGCCTCGCCTTCGCGCGTAGTGTTGCATGATCTAGCCGCGCAGCCGTAGGGTGGGCAAAGGCGCGCACTTGCGCGCCGTGCCCACGCGTCTTCTAACTCCACAGATCGCGCGTGGGCACGGCGCTGCATCGACTGCGTGGCGAGATATGAAGTGTGGCTCGCGCCTTTGCCCACCCTACGGGACTACGGAACCTAACGCTGAGAGTTGGAATCCCCCGATGCCCACCCGTCTCGACAATGCCCGCATCATTCGCGCGCCGCGCGGCTCAGACATTTCGGCCAAGAGCTGGCTGACGGAAGCGCCGTTGCGGATGCTGATGAACAACCTCGATCCGGACGTGGCGGAGAAACCGCAGGAGCTCGTGGTCTATGGCGGCATCGGCCGCGCCGCCCGCGACTGGGAGAGCTTCGATCGCATCGTCGCCGCCTTGCGCGACCTCGAGGCCGACGAGACGCTGTGCGTGCAATCCGGCAAGCCGGTCGGCGTGTTCCGCACCCATGCCGACGCGCCGCGGGTGCTGATCGCGAACTCGAACCTGGTGCCGCACTGGGCGACGCTCGACCACTTCAACGAGCTCGATCGCAAGGGCCTGATGATGTACGGCCAGATGACCGCGGGCTCCTGGATCTATATCGGCTCGCAGGGCATCGTGCAGGGCACCTACGAGACCTTCGCCGAGCTCGTTGCGGCGCCACTACGGCGGCAGCCTGCTGGGCAAGTGGATCCTCACCGCCGGTCTCGGCGGCATGGGCGGAGCGCAGCCGCTCGCCGCCGTCATGGCGGGCGCGTCGCTGCTGGCGATCGAGTGCCAGCCCTCGCGCATCGAGATGCGGCGCAAGAGCGGCTATCTCGACGCGCAGGCGAAGGACCTCGACGAGGCACTGGCGATGATCGAGCGCGCGTGCCGCGCGCAGGAGCCTGTCTCGGTCGGTCTCGTCGGCAACGCCGCGGAGATTCTGCCCGAGCTGCTCAGGCGCGGCGTCAAGCCCGATGCGGTCACCGACCAGACCTCGGCGCATGACCCCATCAACGGCTACCTGCCGGCGGGCTGGACGCTGTCGGAGTGGGAGGCGCGGCGGGCGAGCGATCCCAAGGGTGTCGAGCGCGCGGCCAAGGAGCTCGATGGCGGATCCACGTGCGCGCGATGCTCGAGTTCTGGCGCCGCGGCGTGCCCACGTTCGACTACGGCAACAACATCCGCCAGATGGCGAAGGAGAGCGGCGTCACGGACGCCTTTGATTTCCCCGGCTTCGTGCCGGCCTATATCCGTCCGCTGTTCTGCCGCGGTATCGGCCCGTTCCGCTGGGCGGCGCTGTCGGGCGACCCCGAGGACATCTTCCGCACCGACGCGAAGGTGAAGGAGCTGATGCCGGACGACACGCATCTGCACCAATGGCTGGACATGGCGCGGTCGCGCATCAAATTCCAGGGCCTGCCCGCGCGCATCTGCTGGGTCGGGCTCGGCGATCGCCACCGGCTGGGGCTCGCGTTCAACGAGATGGTGGCGTCGGGCGAGCTGAAGGCGCCGATCGTGATCGGCCGCGATCATCTCGACTCGGGCTCGGTGGCGAGCCCCAATCGCGAGACCGAAGGCATGAAGGACGGCTCCGACGCGGTGTCGGACTGGCCGCTCATCAACGCGCTGGTCAACTGCGCGTCGGGCGCCACCTGGGTGTCGTTCCACCACGGCGGCGGCGTAGGCATCGGCTACTCGCAGCACGCCGGCATGGTGATCGTGGCCGACGGCACGGCGGCGGCGGCGCGGCGGATCGCACGCGTGCTCTGGAACGATCCCGCCTCCGGCGTCATGCGTCACGCCGACGCGGGCTACGAGGACGCCATCGCCTGCGCCCGGACGCACGGGCTGAAGTTGCCGTCGCTGGCGTGATTGGCCCGGCCTGCCGACACGCAAACGGCGTCTCGATACCGCTTTTCCGCCCAAATCCTGGGTAGGGTAGGGGTCGGTCAAGGACGGCCACATGGGCGCATGAATGATGCGCCAGGGGCGAAGCGATTCGCCGGGGATTGGGGACGAGCCGATTTGACGCGACGATACCAGTCAGCACTCGTTGCTGCGCTCGCTTGCGCGAGCCTGCTCGCGGTGACCTTCGCGAGCGAAGCTGCGGCGCGCCGCGGAGCCAAGAGCTCGTCCGCCGCGACGGCCAAATCCGCGGGCAAGACCGCGAAAGCCCCCGAGAAGGCGAAGACCACCGAGAAGGCGAAGACCTCCGAAAAGAAGGCGGCAACGAGCAAGTCCAAGGACAGCAAGTCCAAGGACAGCAAGTCGACCGTTCAAAAAACCGCGGTGTCGCAGATACCACTGGCGCCGGGGCCGACGCCCCAGATTTCCGAGGCCGAGATCGCGCGGGTCAAAGGCGCAATCGAGGCGTTGCGCAGCGGCGGCGCCAGCAAGGCGACGGACGTCGCGGCCGCCATCTCGGACCCGGTGGCGCGCAAGCTCGTCGAATGGATCATCCTGCGCAGCGACGGTAACCGGGCCGGGAGCAAGCGCTACCTCGCCTTCATCGCTGATAATCCGAGCTGGCCCAGCCTCGCAATGTTTCGCCGTCGCGCCGAGGCCATGCTTTGGGTCGAGAATGTCAAGCCGTCGCAGGCGCTGAGCTTCTTCGACGGCTCGCCGCCGCAGTCGGGCGTGGGTCGCCTAGTGCTGGCACGCGCGCTCCTCGCACAGGGTGACAAGGAAGGCGCGAGCGCGCTCGTGCGCGGGGCTTGGCGCGACGATCCGTTGTCCGCCGATGTCGAGAAGCAGGTGCTCGAGAGCTATGCCGAGTTCCTCGACCGCGCCGACCACAAAGCGCGCATGGAGAAGAGGCTCTTCGCGCTGGACCACGAGTCCGCGCTGCGGGCCGCGCGCCGGCTGGGGGCCGCCGACCTCGCGATCGCACAGGCGCGCATTGCGATCAACCGCAAGGCCGGCAATGCCAAGAAGCTGCTCGACGCCGTGCCGGCGGAAGCACGCCGCGACCCCGGCTATCTTTTCGCGCGTGCGCACGTTCTGCGACACGACGACAAGTTCGCCGAAGCTGCGCAGGTGATGCTGTCCGCGCCCCGCGACCTCGCCCAGATCCACGAGGGAGAGGAGTGGTGGGTCGCGAGGCGGATCATGGCGCGCAAGCTGCTCGATCTCGGCGATGCCCGCTCGGCCTATCGTGTCGTGGCGGACGCGGCCGAGCCGACCAAGGAGAACTCCCGGGTCGAGCGCCGTTTCATGGCGGGTTGGATTGCGCTGCGTTTTCTCGGCGATCCCGCCGCGGCGGAGACGCACTTCGCCAGCATCCGGGACGTGAGCAGCCACCCGACATCGCGCGCGCGGTCCCACTACTGGCTCGGGCGCACGGCGGAAGCTTCGCACCGGCCGGATCAGGCGCGCGCCGAGTACCAGGCGGCGGCGAGCGCCTCGACCGCCTATTACGGGCAGCTTGCGCGCGCGCGTCTCGGGCTTGGAGCGCTCGCGCTGGCGGCGCAGCCGGCGACACCCGACAAGCACGCCGAAGCCGAACGGCCGGAGCTCGTTCGCGCGCTGGAGATCCTTTACGCGCTCAACGAACGCGCCCTGGCCGTCACGTTCATGGCCGGTATCGGCCAGACGCTCGACGACATGGGTACGCTCTCCGCGCTCGGCGAATTGGCGGAGCAGCGCGGGGACGCGCGCGGGATGCTGCAGCTCGGCAAGGCTGCCGTGGCGCGCGGCCTGCCGCTCGACTACTACGCGTTTCCGATGGTCGGCGTGCCGCGTTACTCGCCGATCGGCCCGGGTATCGACAGCGCGATGCTGTTTGCCATCATTCGCCAGGAGAGCGCGTTCGATCCGTCCGACTGGTCGCATGCCCAGGCGATGGGTCTGATGCAGGTGACGCCGGAGGCCGGAAAGGATACCTGCAAGCGTTTCGGCTGCACCTACAACGTCAAACGCCTCAGGAGCGACTCGCCCTACAACCTTCAAGTGGGCGCGGGTGAGCTGGGCGGCTTGATGCAGGACTATCGCGGCAACCTTATCCTGGTGTTCGCGGGCTACAATGCCGGACGTGGTCGCGTGCGAGATTGGATCGCGCTCTTCGGCGATCCGCGCGACCCCAAGGTCGATCCCATCGACTGGGTCGAGCGCATCCCGTTCATGGAAACCCGCAACTACGTGCAGCGCGTGATGGAGAACCTGCAGGTCTATCGCACGCGCTTCGGCAAGGACGTGCCGCTCACCATCGATGCCGACCTGCGACGCGACGCTTCGGCCCGCTAGTGTCCCGCTTCCAACGTTCGCATCACATTGCAGCACGCTCGGGTGCGAACGTTGGAAGCAAAGGGACACTAGCAAGTTATGGTTCTAGTGCGGTTTTGGCTCTGACGTTCCGATGAAGAACGTGCTGCGAGACTGATCGGAACGTCAGAGCCACCGCACTAGGTGCTGATCGCGCGCCTGCCTGCGCGCCAACCTTTCCCGGCCTCATGCCTTCGCTGCGGAAAATCGGACAGCATCACAAACTCAGATGCCAAGCTGCCGCTTTCGAAGCGATTTTTTCCAGTGCGTCAACGGTGGTGCATACAAGTTCGAGCCACTCCTCGCCATCCAAGATGTCGTCGCCGGCTTCATGGCGCTCGACGACGTAGCGGAACATCTCCTGCAGGCCTGCGAGGGTTGTCGGGACGGTCGTTATCATCGCCTCGGCGGCGTCGCGCTCAGCGTCCCCGGCTTTGTTTTCAAGCCGATCCAATTCCGCACGTACGGCCTGCATGCTCGGGTTGCAGCCGGCGCCGAATCCGTGCTTTTCCTCGAACCGTGATTTGAGGACGAGACATTCCTCCAACGTGGCATTTGCGGCGCGGTGGATCTGGATCGCCGCAAATACTGGATCGTTCCCGTCGATCATGCCGGGGGCGGCAACGGCGGTAGCAAGCGGCGCCGCCGTTGCAGCGGTAACCATCATGTTCATTTGGAGCTGTCCTCGGAGTGATGTTTCGCGGGCGCCGACCTTAACCATCGTGGATTGATGATTCGGAAACAGGGGGAAAGATCTTAACGGTAATCGGAGACGTCAATTTTGCCTGCGAGGTTTTCCCTTACCGGCAGACGTGGCGAGCTACCGTCGTCGCGTTCGACGCAGCGAACCGCGCAATGTACCAATCCTCTCGAGGTTGCCGCGAGCGCGCCGGGCCCGTTAGCCTTCTCCAGCCTTGCAGAGATTTGAGCAAGGACAGCGGAGGGCTTCGATGATACAAGCCCGCTCGTGAGCGGCCGTTGTAGTGAGAGTGCTATGCGTTGGATTGCGAGTGTCGGCACCTTGGGGCTAATTGGCGTCGCTGTCGGTCTGGGTCTGGCAGGGCTCCTTCGGGCGCAAGCCTACCTCAATCATCGGGCCGAATTGCATTTCGAGGCGCAGAAGGGGCTGCCTGCGACCAATGCCAGTGTCGCGGAACGCTGGCCGCGGAGCTTGGACAACGAGCCCACGCAGTCGGTGGCGGGCGAGATCGATCGGCCAACACCGGCGCCCGGCGACGCTACTGTAATCCCGGACATCACGGGAAGTACCGACCGCAATGCTCCTGCTGCCATCCAAGCAAACGAGGCGAACCGGACGACTGAGCTGACAAGGCCACATCAGCCGGTCACGGCGAGAGCGATTTTGGGCGAGGGCAAGAAGGCCGTTGCAATTCGCGTCACCAATGTCGAGAGCATTGCCGGATTCCTGGTGCCCGGCCAACCGGTAGATGTGGTGCTGACTCGACAGTTCGAGGGGAGCTCGGTGTCCAATGAGGTGGTCACGCAGGACGCACGAATGCTCGCACCAGATCAACTGACCGCCGACCGCATCGACAGCCCATCGGATGCGCGCCCGGTGATGCTCGAGGTTGACATCACCGATGCGCAGAAGCTCCTGCTGGCATCCGAGGTCGGAACTCTTTCTCTCGTCTTGCGCAACGCCGGCGAACCGCGTTTGCAGCATACGCGCCGAATTGGTGTCTCGGACCTCGTCGAAACGGAAATTGAACAGCAACAGAACAAAGAGCGCGTCGTGCCCATAAGGGTCAACAGGCCGGGCGCGAAGTCATCAGTTTACATCGTGCCGCAAGAATAGCCTACCCCGAGGGTGCACTGGCCAGCTCAGCGCGCGCTTCCTGAATGAGATCCCATGCACCGTTGATCTGCTGTATTTTCAACGTGCACCGCTGCCGGTCGATTTCGTCGCGCACCAAGTCCGGATGCCACACGCGCTGAAATGCCTTTACGATGGCCCTGATGTCGTTCAGCGGCGTGTTGTCGGTGACATTCAAGACGCGATAGGCTTCCTCCACGGACCGCGGCATGGTGCAGTCCCGGAAGGCGATATCCAACAGTCGGCGCAGGTTGAAGCGCACCGTCTCGAGCCATTCGTGCGCGTCCGGCCAACGTGCTTCTTCCAGCATGTTTGCCAAGTCCGGTGAATGAATCAGACTGTCAACTTGCTCGATCGCGCCCTGCATTTTGTTGTTTTCCCGGAGGCTGTCTTTGACGTGTACCAACTGGGCCTGCGCATTCGTGAACAGGTAGGCGCAGTACCGGACATTGTGGAGATCGAATTCGAGCCGATGCTTGAAACCGAGGAGCCCCGCCAAAGCGGAATCATCTCCATGTCCTGCGTGCCCGAGCAGTGCTTGCCTGCAGAGATCCGAAACATTGGCTCGCGAACGCAAGCCCATCGACTCGTAGGAGGCGTCGACCTGCCGAGCGATCTCGAGAATCTCGATCAAAGTTTGGACTGCGTATGCGAAATTGGTATTGGCGTGTTTCATCAGCATGCGGTCAATGAACCGGTGAAGCCGGTTCGGGAAAAGTCCCGCAACCACGAATGGGGAGGCCAGCGCAATCACCGCCGCGACGCTGCCGGACTGGTACCAAAGAAACTGCACACCGCTGCGGGAAGCAAACGTGATGGTCTCGACTATGGCCACGACAACTCCGGCCACTGCGGCGCAAGCCAGAGGAAGATGCGGCCAACGATGGAGTGCGGAAGAGTTCGGAGCGAGTGTCCACGTGATGCGATCTTCTGAAATCGCAAGCTGTAGCCTGCTTTGCATCACAGAATCGGATCGCAGGTGTCTCTCGATCCAGGAGTTGAGTGCGGCAACGAAGACCACTGCGGCGATGAGAACGGGAACAATCGCCGTGAGAAGGATTGCGAGTATCGAAAACGTTATCGCCATATTGAGGGCATACAAATGAACGCAGGACCAAAAAACTAAAACCGCAATTAATGGTGTTTTTTTAATGGTTAACGCCGGTATGTAGGTAGTTGAAAGCAACGACTGTTGGCAACAACATAAAGTAACAACGTACTGCACGTTCGGGAACTTCCGGGATGCACTACCGCCCTTGCGCTGCCAGCACGGCCTCGACGCGAATCTCCTCCGTCAGCCGCGCCTTCAGCGCGGAGAATTCCGGGCTGGTCTTGATGGTGTAGTGGCGCGGATGCGGCAGGTCGATCGCGACGTCGGCCTTGATCCGGCCCGGACGCGCGCTCATCACGACCACGCGCGAGGCGAGGAAGATCGCCTCCTCGATGTCGTGGGTGACGAACAGCACGGTCTTGCGCTCGCGCTCCCAGATGCCGAGCAGCAATTCCTGCATCAGTGCGCGGGTCTGGTTGTCGAGGGCGCCGAACGGCTCGTCCAGCAGCAGGATCGCGGGATCGTTGGCGAGCGCGCGCGCGATCGCGGTGCGTTGCTGCATGCCGCCGGACAACTGCTTGGGATAATGATGCTCGAAGCCGGTCAGCCCTATGCGGCCGAGCCATTCCTTGACCACGGCGTTGCGCTCTTCGCGCGCGACTCCCTTCTCGCGCAGGCCGAAAGCGACGTTGTCGGCGACCGTCAGCCACGGGAACAGCGTGTAGGACTGGAACACCATGCCACGGTCGGCACCGGGGTCGGACACGAGCGTTCCGTCGAGCATGATCCGGCCGGTGCTGGGCCGGTCGAGGCCGGCGATGAGGCGCAGTAACGTCGACTTGCCGCAGCCGGAGGGTCCGAGAATGGTGACGAAGTCGTTGTCGGCGACGGCGAGGTTGGTCGGCTCGAGCGCGCGGGTCGGCGCGCCCCGGCGCACGCCGGGGAAGATGCGCGAGACGTTCTCGATCGCGAGCTTGCTCACGCGAGGCTCCAGGGAAACAGCCGCTGGTTGGCCCACTTGAACAAAAAGTCGGAGATCAATCCGATCACCCCGATCACGATGATGCCGAAGATGATCTGGCCGGTGGCGAGCAACGCCTGGCTGTCGATGATCATGTGGCCGATGCCGGAGGAGGAGCCGATCAGCTCCGCGACGATCACGTAGGTCCAGGCCCATCCGAGCACGAGCCGCAGAATTTCGGCGATGTCGGGCGCGGCGGCCGGGATCAGCACGCGGGCGAGAATGCCGCGGTCGCGCGCGCCCAGCGTCATCGCGGCCTCGACCAGGTCGCGGCGCACGCCCGCCACCGCCACCGCGACCATCAACACGATCTGGAACACCGAACCGATGAAGATGACGAGGAGCTTCTGCAACTCGCCGATGCCGGCCCACAGGATCAGCAGCGGAATGAACGCTGACGCCGGCAGATAGCGCGCGAACGAGACGAACGGCTCGAGGAACGCCTCGATCGGCTTGTAGGCGCCCATCAGAATCCCCGAGCGGCACCGCGACCAGCGCCGCCAGAACGAAACCGCCCAGCACGCGCCAGATCGTAATGGCGATGTCGTACATAAAGCCGTGCTTGGTGAGCAGCAGCCAGCCTTCCTCGATCATGGTGAGGGGATCGGCCAGGAAGGTCTTGGAGACGTAGCCGCCGAACGTGACGTAGCCCCAGGCGGCGAAGAACAGAACGAAGAAAAGAATGCCGAGCGCGACGCGAGCGGCGTTCGAGATGGGCGCGAGCGGTTTCATGCGACAAGCAAACGCCGCAAGCGTAGGGTGGGCAAAGGCGCGCTGTTCGGTGTTGACGCGTGGGCAAAATCGCGCGCGCGCCGTGCCCACGCGGCGACGGTACAGCAGGCGATTTTGCCCACCCTACGCTGCTCGTGCCCCATTCCAATCTACTGAATGAACCGCGTGTCCACGAGCTTCGTGAGATCCGGGATCTGCTTGATCACGCCGATCTCGAGCAGCAGATCGGCCGCCTCCTTGTTGAACGCCGGGAACTCGCCGGTGAAGAACGTCTTGTTGGCTGCCTGATCCTGCCAGCGCAGATATTTCGCCGAGTTGCCGAACTGCTCGCCCGATCTGCTTCACGTCGGCGCCCATGATCTCGTAGGACTTCGCCTGATCCGCCTTGATCATGGCGACCGCATCGAAATAGCTCTTGGTCAGCGCCTTCACCGCCGCGTCGTTCTCCGCGATGAATTTCGGCGTGCAGCCGAAGGTGTCCATCACCATCGGATAGTCGAGCGTGGTGGCGATGATCTTGCCGGCCTCGGGCTTCGCGCGCACCGCCGAGAGATAAGGCTCGTAGGTCATGGCGACGTCGTTCTGCCCGGCGATGAAGGCCTGCGCCGCCGGCGCCGGCTCCATATTGACCACGGTCACGTCCTTCACGGTGAGCCCGTTCTTCTTGAGGAACCAGGCGAGCGTGAAATAGGGCGCGGTGCCGGGCGCCGACGCCGCCACGGTCTTGCCCTTGACGTCCTTGATCGAGGCGACGTTGTTGCGCACCGCCATGCCGTCGGCGCCGTAGGACTTGTCGAGCTGGAAGAGCTGCGTGGTGGCGACGCCGTTGGCGTTCCAAACGATCCAGGTCTCGACCGTGGTGGCCGCGCACTGGATGTCGCCCGAGGCGATGGCGAGATGCCGGCTCGCCTGCGGGATCTTCTTGATCGTCACATCGAGGCCGTTCTTCGCGAAGATGCCGGCCTCCTTGGCGAGCGTCAGCGGCGCAAAGCCGGTCCAACCGGAGATGCCGATCGTGACCTTGGTGCCCTGTGCCAGCGCGGGGCCGGGACCGAATGAGAGGCTGGTGGCGAGAGCTGCGATAAGCGCAGGTGCGATATTTCTGGTCATGTTCCGCTCCGTCTGAAGGCCGTTTCTTTCAAGCAGTTTGCATAGCAAGCAGTTTGCTTAGCAAGCAGTTTGCATAATTCATGCCACCACGGGGGTGCCGACGAGTCAACGTCATGCAAGTTTCATTGCCATTCAGGCACCTGGCGGCCAGCCGATCGGATGCTGCTGCTGCACGATCTTGGCCACCGACAGAATGCGCGGCTCGTCGAACCGCGGCGCCACCACCTGCAATCCGACCGGCAGGGCGTCGCGAGTGAGGCCAGCGGGCACGCTGCCGGCCGGCAGGCTCATCAGCGTGATCAGGAACGCGGGCGCGATCCAGTCGACATAGTTCTCGAATTTTCGCCCGTTGATCTCGTTCGGGAAGTTCATCTCGACCGGATAGGGCTTCACCGGCGCGGCCGGGGTCAGCAGGATGTCGTAGCGCTCGAACAGCTCGCGGAAGCGCTGAAACAGCCGCGCACGCGTCTGCTCGGCGGCGGCGAGATCGAGCGCGGTCACCTTCATGCCGGCCTTGACGTTGCCCTTGAGATTCGCGCCGAACTCTTCGAGCTGCGCCAGGCGGGCGAACTGCTGCCCCACCATCCAGGCGCCGCGCCAGGTCTGGTAGGGATCGCGGCCGTCGGAGACATCGAACGCAATCTCCGTGACCGCCGCGCCGGCTTGCTGCAAGCCGCGCGCCGCCTGCCGGCAGATCGCGTCGATCTCGGCATCGACGCCGATTCCCGCGATGTCGGGCGCGTAGGCGATGCGCAATCCGGCCAGGTCCCCGCACTGCTCGACCTCGGCCAGTGCGCTTTTCCAGGGCGGCGCCACGGAGATCGGCGAGATCCGGCTGAAGCCCACGATCGCGTCGAGCATCAGCGCCGCGTCCTCCGCGCTGCGCGCGAGCGGCCCGTGCACCTGTCCCGGGTCCCACGACAGCGGCATCGGGTAGTTCGGCGTCAGCCCGGGCGTTGGGCGAATGCCGACGATGCCGCAGAACGCCGCCGGGATCCGGATCGAGCAGCCGAAATCGGTGCCTTGCGCGATCGGCACCATGCCGGTCGCGACCGCGGCCGCCGAACCGCCGGACGAGCCGGCGGGGCTCAGCGCCGGATTCCAGGGGTTTCTCGTTGCACCGAAAACAGCGTTCACGGTGTTGGCGCCGGTGGCGAACTCCGGGGTATTGGTCTTCGCCAGGACGATGGCGCCGGCCGCCTTCAGCCGGCGCACCACCTCGGCGTCCTGCTCCGGCACGTTGTCGCGGTAGAGCGGCGAGCCGAAGGTCGTGCGGATGCCTGCAGTCAGAGTAATGTCCTTGATTGCGACCGGAAGGCCCGCGAGCGGCCCAAGCTTCTCGCCGCGCATGATGGCGGCCTCGGCCGCCTGCGCGGCGCTGCGTGCCTGGTCCGCCGCCAGGGTCACGATCGCGTTGAGCTTGGGGTTCACGCGCGCGATGACCGCGAGGTGCGCGTCGAGCACCTCGACCGGGCTTGCCGCGCGCGACGCGATCAGGGCCGCGAGCTCGCGGGCGGACTTCCGCGCCAGGGGTTCGTCGGATGTCATTTGCCGGACCAGTGGACGAAGCGGCGCTCGACGATCAGGAACAGGAGATTGAGCCCGTAGCCGAGCGCGCCGGCGGCGAAGATCGCTGCATACATGTCGGGCATGGCGAACAACTGCTGCGCCTCGAACACGCGATGGCCGAGGCCGTCGGTCGAGCCGATGAACATTTCCGCCACCACCACGATGACGAGCGCGAGCGACACGCCGTTGCGCAACCCGACGAAAGTCTGCGGCAGCGACTCCAGCAGCATCACGTCGGTGAGCACGCGGAACCGCGACGCGCCCATGACCTTGGCGGCGAGCAGGCGCGTCTTGCGCGCGTTCATCACGCCGTACGCCACATTGAACAGGATCACGAGCGCCGCGCCAAACGCCGCGACCGAGATCTTGGTCTTGTCGCCGACCCCGAACAGCACGAGGAAGAGGGGAAACATGGCAGAGGCGGGCGTCGAGCGGAAGAAATCGACCACGAACTCGACCGAGCGGTAGAGTTTCTCGGATGCGCCGAGAAAGATGCCGAGCGGAATGGCGATGGCGGCGGCGATCAGCGTCGCTAGGACGGTGCGCTCCACGGTGCGCCCGAAATCGAGGCCGAGCCGGCCGCCGGCCATGCCGTCCCACAGCGCACGGAAGGTGTCGGTTGGCGATGGCAGCAGGACCTTGTCGACCACCTCGTACCAGACCGCCAGATACCAGATGGCGATCAGGCCGATCACGCCGATGATCGGGAGATATGGGTCGAAGCGGATGCGGGTCATGCCACGCTCCTCATGCTGAGGAGCATCGCAGCGCTTGCGCTGCGATGCGTCTCGAAGCATGGCCACCCGCCGAGTGGGGGCCGCCCGCATCCTTCGAGACGGGCGCACGAGAATGCATCGATCGAAGTAGCGACCGTGCCAGCGCCCTCCTCAGGATGAGGGCGGAGTGAGAATGAGATTCGCGTCGTTATTATCATCCCTTGCGCACCTCCCGCTGAAACACCTCGAGGCAGTGCGCCTTGATGGCGACGAAGTCGTGCTGCGACAGCGTCGCGTCGCTGCGCGGCCGGGCCGCGTCGTAGTGCACGTAGTCGGCGACCGAGGCCGGCCGGCGCGAGAGCAGGAGGATTCGGTCGGCGAGATAGACCGCCTCCTCGAGGTCGTGCGACACCAGCACCGTGGTGGTGCCGGTCTCGATGAAGATGCGCTGCAGCTGGTCGCGCATGAACAGTGTCATTTCATAGTCGAGCGCGGAGAACGGCTCGTCGAGAAACAAAATCTCCGGCTCGACCACGAGCGCGCGCATGATCGAGATCAGCTGCTGCTGGCCGCCCGAAAGCTCGTAGGGGTAGCGGTTGAGATCGATCTTGACGCCGAGATGGGCGACCAGCCGCTCCACTCGCGCGCGCCGCTCGGCCTTCGGCAAGCTCATGAACTTGAGCGGATACTCGATATTGTCGATCGAGCGCAGCCACGGGAACAGCGCCTCGCGATAATTCTGGAACACGTAGCCGAACTTGATGTCGCGCAGCGGCTTGCCGTCGAACAGGATTTCGCCGGCGTCGGTGGGAATGAGCCCGGCGATCATGTTGATCAGCGTGCTCTTGCCGCAGCCGTTGGGACCGAACACCGAGACCAGCTTGCCACGCGGGATGTCGAGGTCGAAGCGGTCGTAGACCACGGCGTCGTTGAAGTGCTTGCTCAGCCCGCGGATGGTGACGTGAGCCGCGGCAGCGGACTCGGTGCGACTCCCTCCCCCTGAAAGGGGGAGGGTTGGGGGAGGGGGTCCCAGTCGGCGAACGCGTCTCGTGCAACAACTCACTCACGGGATCAAAACGCCTGCAGATATTTGGTGACGTCCACCTTCTCCGTCAGCGTTCCCGACTTGACCGAGAAATCGATGAACTTCTGGTAGTCCGCCTTGTCCTTCTCGGTCAGATCCTTCGCCATGAAATAGCGGATCATCGGCACGGTATCGACCACGTCGTCGGGCGTGAACGTATTCTTCACGAGGTGCTTGCGCGCCTCGTTCGGATTCTCGTTGATCAGTCGGACGGCCTTTTCCCAGGCCGCGGTGAAGCGTTTGGCGACGTCCGGCCGGTTCTTGATGAAGTCCGAGGTGAGCGCGCAGCCGCCGACGAAGGCATTGGCGTTGGGATCGCCCAGCACGTAGTGCGCGATGACGCCGGCCTCGATCGTGGTGGCGATGCCCATCTTGCGCATGGTCGAGGCATTGGGCTCGAGCGTGTAGCCGGCGTCGAAGGTGCCGGCCTGCATCACGTTGACGTGCTGCCCCATGTCCAGCTGATCGAGCGTGTAGTCGCCTTCCTTGAGGCCGGCGGCGGCGAGCGCGGCCTTGGCCATGGTGACGTTGGCCGGCCCCGGCGCGGACATGATCTTCTTGCCCTTGAGATCGGCGATCGATTTCGCCTCGATCCCCTTGCGCACCACGAACTGCTCCATCTGGTAGGTCTTGTTCTGGCTGTTCACCGAGATGTACATGGCGACGCCCGGCTTCTTGATGTTGGCGTTCATGCCCTCGATGGTCACCAGCACCGCGGCGGCGTCGATCTGGTTGGTGATCATGGCCGCGACGTTGGGCGGGCCGCCGATCAGCCGCACCATCTCGGTCTCGATGTTCTGCTCCTTGAAGAAGCCGCGCTCGACCGCGACGAAATAGGGCAGCGTCGAGCTGACGGGAAAGACGCCGACCTTGACCTTATCCTGCGCCGCCGCGGGCGAGGCGAGTGTTGCGAGCGCTGCCAGCGCCGCGATGACGAACGTTCCTGCAGACTTGGTCATGGTGACGTCTCCGTTGTGTCGAACCTGTTCGCGGGCCAAGCAAGGCCCATGCCGCACGCGCCGACGAGCCCAGTTTAGGGCGAGTGTCCGGCGCGTGCACTCTATAGTCGCCGCGCTGGCCGCTCGCTTCGCTCGCCAGCGCGGCATAACTCACTCTCCAGCGTCGATGATCGCGATCACCGGGCCGCCGCCCTGCGGGCCCTGGTGCATGGCGTCGACCGACACGAACACCGCGGGATCGCCGATCGCAGCAGCCGCGACGCCGCCGACCGCGGCCTTGGAGTGCCGGTGATGATGCACGTCGGAATCGTCGAGCATGATCTGGCGGCGTCCGCGCAAGGTGCCGCGGCGGTCGGCCTCGGACTTCATGAAGCAGTTCACCACGCGGCCCTTGAGGTCCTCGGCGCGCGGGCGGTCCGGAAGCTCGAGCCCTGCATTGCGGATGGCGTCGTAGATGCCGTCGATGTCGAGCGCGTCGCGCATGACCGCGTGGCCGATGCGGAAGCGCCCGCCGGCGCCGGCTTTGTTGCCGAGCAGCACGATCTGCGCCTGCGTGAGCTCCACGCCCGACGAGCACGACGCCACGGAAGAGTAGAGGTCGAGGTCTTTGCAGATCTGCTCGGCGCGCGGCATCTTCAGCTCGCCGAGCGCCACGCCGATGCCGAGCGCGGTGGTGCCGTTGGAGACGCCCATGGAGTCGTGCACCTCGCAGGCGACGTGCTGTCCCCGCGATTCCGCGTCGCGCACGGAATCGATGGTCAGGAGCGGCGTCTTGGTCTGCACGTAGTGCACGTCCTTCGGGTCGTCGATGCCGGCGTCGCGCATCGCGGCCTTGACGGCGGCGGCGACCTTCTCGACCATCGCCGGCCGGCCGATGTCTTCGGGCAAAAGCTCCGCGCTCAGCGCGGTGCCGATCGCCAAGCGCGACTTCGACGATGGACCCGTTTTGCCGTTGCGCGCAAACACCGTGGCATGCGGCGTGATGACGCCGTCGCAGCCGCCGGACCACACCATCGGAACGTGTGCGATCTCGGCCTCGCCGCGTTTGCCGTGCTTGAGCAACACGCGGCGGAACGCCTGATCCGCCAGGATGCGGGTGAAGTCGTTGACGCCGCCGTTGCCTTCGGTCTTGCCGATGACGGCGATCACCTCGTCCGCGGTGAACTGGCCCTTGGCGATGCAGGCCTCCAGTCCCGACGCATCCTGCACGCTCTTGAGCTCGATCTTCGCGACTTCGATCGCCATCTCGGTTGTCCTCCTGTTACTCGCTACTCGGCCGGAGTGGGTTTGCTCGCCGCGTCCATGCGCTCCCTGATCGCGCGGAACACGAGGTTCAGCACGATGCCAACGATCGCGGCGGTGGCGATCGCCGGCAGCCCACTCGGGAAGATGCCGGGTATCTTGATCGGCAGGAAGCCGCCCTCGAAGCCGATATTGCCGCCGATGCCGATGACCATGATGCAGGCGCCGACCGCGAGCGTCAGCGGATCGAACATGTTGACCTTGTTCTCCTGCATGAGGGCGATGCCCTGCATGCCGATGACGCCGAACAGGTAGAGCGCGAGGCCGCCGCTGACGAACACCGGAATGGTGGCGACGAAGGCGGACAGCTTGCCGACGAAGGCCAGCAGCAGGCAGATCACGCCGGCCATCAGCAGCGCCGGCCCCGAATAGTTGCGGGTGATCGCCATCAGCGAGTTGTTCTCGCCGTAATTGGTGCCGGCGGTGGCGCCGAACAGGCCATGCAGAAAGTCGCCGACGCCGTCGAACACAAGGTTCCAGCCGATATACTTGTCGAGATGGATGCGCGGCTTGCCTTGCTCGTCCGCCAGCCGGTCCACATAGAGGCTGATCTGGTAGAGATGCGCCGTCGATTCCGGGATCGTCGCCAGCGCCATGATCGAGATGCTGAAGATCGCGGTGATGACCAGCGGCCCCGTGAAGTCCGGCAGCGTGATGTGCGGGGCGGCGATCATCGGTGCCGCCGCGACGTTGGCGAAGCTGATCTGGCCAGGCTCGATGATGAGCGTGAGCACATAGCCGGCGGCGGCGCCGAGCAGCACCGGCAGCATGCCGATGAAGCCCTTGCCCTGCAGCAGGTACGAGCATCCGATGGTCGTGACCAGCGTGAACAGGGCGATGCCCCAATAGGAGCCGTTGCCGAAGAACGCCATGTCGAGTGCCGCCTTCGACAGGCCGATGCCGATGACGCAGGCCACCGAGCCGGTCACGATCGGCGGCAGCACTTTGTCGAGCGCGGGCTTGCCGGCGGCCCTGATGATGAAGCCGATGATGATGTTGAAGATGCCGGTGGCGATGATGCCGGCCTGCAGCGTCGCGATCACGTGGTCAGGCGCGGGCACGCCGAACTTCACGTCAACGCCCATCGCCTTGGCGATGCCGAGATAGGAGGCGATGTAGCTGAAACTCGAGCCGTAGAACAGCGGAATGAACGTGCCGATGGTGTTGCGTGAAAGAACGAGCGCGACGATGGTCGAGACCCCCGCGCCGAGCAGCACCGTGCTGGTGTGGAAGCCGCAGAGCAGGGCCACGAACACCGTGGCCGGGAACATGGTGACGACGTGTTGCAGCCCGAGCAGAGTCAGACGTCCCGGTCCGGGCAGGTCGTTGGGTAGATAGCCGCTAACCGCTGGCTTGGTTGTCATGGCTTGCACTCCCCTGGTTTACCCGACAGCAGATTCTTCGAATGGCCGCCCACCAGCTCCCACAGCCGGTTCGGGCTCAACGGAATCTCGGTAAGCTCCACGCCCCGCCGTGGCAGCTCGAGCGCATCCTCGATCGCCTGCGCGAACAGCGGCCCGACCGGGATCGCTCCGGCCTCGCCGGCGCCCTTGATGCCGAGCGGATTGAGCGGCGACGGCGTCACGGTGTGGCCGAGCACCATGCGCGGCACGTCGAGCGCCGTCGGCAGGAGATAGTCCGCGAGCGAGGCGTTCAGGAGCTGGCCCTGCTCGTCGAACTTGAGCTGCTCGTAGAACGCGTTGCCGATCCCCTGCGCGACGCCGCCGTGGATCTGGCCGTCGAGGATGAGCGGGTTGAGCACGGTGCCGCAATCGTGCACCACCACGTATTTCTTGATCTCGAGCATCATGGTCTCGGGATCGATCTCGACGATCATGGCGTGCGCGCCGCTCGCGGTGGCGCCGCGCGGCGGGCCGAAATAGCTGGTGGCTTCGAGGCCCGGCTCGGTGCCGGGCGTGACCGCGCCGCGCAGCGGATTGGCCTTCACCGCGAGCTCGCCGAGCCTGATCGCGCGCTCCGGCACGCCGGCGATCGACGCGGTGCCGTTCTCGATCACGATGTCCTCTTCCGCGCATTCGAAATGCTCGGCGGCAGCGCGCAGGATCTTCCCCCGCACCGCCGTGGCCGCCGCATGGGTCGCGTTGCCCGCCACCACGGCGCCGCGGCTCGCGAAGGTGCCGGCGCCCCAATAGAACTGATCGGTGTCGCCGGTGATGACGTCGACATCGCGCACGTCGACGCCGACCTGGTCGGCGACGATCTGCGCGAAGCTCGTGTAGTGCCCCTGGCCCTGGGTGCCGATGCCGGTGGCGACGCTGACCTTGCCGCTCGCCTGCACCTGGACCCGCGCCCCCTCGTAGGGGCCGATGCCGGTCCCCTCGACGTAGCAGACGATGCCGATGCCGGCGTGCCGGCCCTGCGCGCGCAGGCGCGGCTGTTCCTCGCGCCGGAACTTTTCGTAGCCGATCAGCTCCAGCGCCTTGTCGAGCACCGGCCCGTAGTTGCCGCTGTCGTATTCGAGCGGCGCGAAGTCCTGGTAGATGATCTTGTTGTCGTAGGGGAACGCGTCCGGCGGAATGAAATTGCGGCGCCGGATCTCGGCCGGATCGATGCCGAGCTCGCGCGCCGCGATGTCGAGCAGCCGCTCCATCACGAAGACGCCGTGCTGGCGGCCGGCGCCGCGATAGGGCGTCACGATCGGCTTGTTGGTGAAGACGGCGGTGAACGTGCTGTCGTAGCTCGGCACCAGATAGGGGCCGAGCAGCGTGCACTGGCTGTTGATCGGCACCGTCAGGCCGTAGGGATCGTAGGCGCCGGTGTCGTGCAGGAACACGTCCTTGACGCCGAGGATTTTTCCGTCCGCGGCGACCGCGAGCTCGGCGTCGTGGATCTGGCCGCGCTCGTGCGTGGTGGCGAAGAAGTGCTCGCGGCGGTCCTCGATCCACTTGACCGGGCGATCGAGCCGCATCGCGGCCCACGGGATCAGCACCTCCTCCGGATAGAACATCATGATCTTCGGCCCGAAGCCGCCGCCGATGAACGGCGCGATCACGCGCACCTGCCGCTCGCTCAGCCCCAGCATCGCCGCCATGCCGTTGCGGATGACGACCGGCGCCTGGGTGGTGTCCCAGATCGTCAGCCGGTCGCCCTTGGCGTCCCATTGCGCCACGACGCCGCGCGTCTCGATCGGCGACGAGGCGCCGCGGTCGTAGAGAAAGCGGCGGCGGATGATCGCGCGCGGCGCCCTTCGCCGCCTCGGCATAGTTGCCGTTGGTCTGGCGCACGCGCGCCGCGACGTTGCCGCCGAGATCGTCGTGGATCGTGGCCGTGCCCGGCTGCAAGGCCGCCTCGAGGTCGACCACCGCCGGCAGCGCCTCGTAGTCGACCACGATGTCGGCCGCGGCGTCCTCGGCCAGGTAGCGGCTCTCGGCGATGACCAGCACCACCGGCTCGCCGACATGCCGCACCTTGTCCTTGGCCAGCGGCACCTGCGTGCGCTCGTTGAACACGATGTCCTTGATCGGCGGCGGCGGGACGAGCAGCGGTCCCGGACTGCCAATAGTCGCCGAGCTCGGCTGCGGTGTAGACCGCCACCACGCCCGCGCGGGCGCGCGCCGCCGCGGCGTCGATCCCGAGAATGCGCGCATGGGCGTGCGGGCTGCGCACGAACGCGGCGTGCAGCATTCGCGGCAGCTCGACGTCGTCGACGAACAGCGCCTGTCCCGTGAGCAGGCGGGCGTCCTCGTTGCGCGTGATCCGCGCGCCGACATAGCGGCCGTTTGCGCGCTTCTCCGCTTGCGCGCGAGCGGGCAGGGGGGCCGGCTTCGTCGCCTGCGCCGCCAGCAGCACGGCGTCGACGATATGCTGATAGCCGGTGCAGCGGCACAGGTTGCCGGACAGCGCCTCGCGGATGTCATGCTCGGACGGCGCGGAGTTCTCATCGAGGAACGCCTTCACCGTCATCAGGATTCCGGGCGTGCAGAAGCCGCACTGCAGCGCGTGCGCGTCGCGGAACGCCTGCTGCAGCGGATGCAGGCGCTCGCGGTCGCTCGACAGGCTCTCGACCGTCTCGATGCTGCGGCCGTCGGCCTGCGCCGCGAGCATCAGGCAGGACCGCACGGGCAGGCCGTCTACAAGCACCGTGCAGGCGCCGCACACCCCGTGCTCGCAGCCGACATGCGTGCCGGTGAGGCCGAGCTCGTGGCGCAGGAAATCGCTCAGCAGCAGCCGCGCTTCGACCTGCCGCTCGTGATGGAGGCCGTTGACCACGGTGGCGACGGGATGCCGGTCCGCGCTCATGCCCCGCCCTCCGTCACCGCGTCCGGCCGAGCATCGTCTGGTAGCCGGGCCCGCGGTCGATCATCGGTGGCGCCGCCGTGCGCCCCGCCTTCATCTCGGCGCGCAGCTTGTCCGTTGCTGCCGCATCGAGCGACTCGCCCGCCACCACCACGCCGTAGTCCGCCCGCGCCGCCGCGGGCGAAACCCTGCCCTCGATCACGTCGCTCAGCACGAGCTCGCCCTCGCGCTCGAGCGGATCGCCCCAGCCGCCGCCGCCGGTCGTCACCACCCGCACGACCTGTCCCTTCAGCACCGGCTCACCGTCAACCAGTCCGCCGAGGTTGCGCGGCGCGCCTTCGGCATCGACGGTGACGCAGAACGGCTGCCCGGCCTTGCCGCCGTTGACGCCGTAGCAGCCGAGCCGCACGCGGTCGGCGGTGACGATGGTGCGGCAATCGACCAGCGCGCGGTAGAGCTTCTCGTAGCCGAGCCCGCCGCGGCGCTTGCCGGCGCCGCCGGAATCGGTGCGCAGCGCGAGCTTCTCGACGATGAGCGGGAAGCGCGTTTCCGTGAACTCGGCCGGCTGGTTGCGCGAGTCCGGCACGATGTGGATGGCGTCGTTGCCGTCGGCATAGCTGCGCCCGCCGGAGCCGCCGCCGAGAACTTCTCGCGACAGAAACGGCTTGCCGTCGAGCATCGTGGCCGAAGAAGCCGGTATAGCGGATGGTCTCCTGGTCGGCCGGCATGCGGCCGTCGACGGCCTGCGCGACCACGCCGGCGAGCAGCCCGAGGCAGCGCAGCAGCACGAACGAGCGCGCATTGGTCGCCGCCGGCCATTCCGGCGTGATCAGCGTGCCCTTCGGCGGGAACACCACGTCGAACACCTCGCAGACGCCTTCGTTGACGTGGATCTCGGCCGCGCGCTCCGGCGTGTCGGCGAGGTTGCGCAGGATCGGCGCGATCCATTTGATCAGGAATGCGCCGCCGGCATAGTCCGCCGGCCAGTTGATCGGGCCGGTCGATTGCGGATCGGTGCCGGTGAAGTCGAGCGTGATGCGCTCGCCGCGCTTGATCAGCTTGAGCGCCAGCTTGTGCAGCTTGGGATCGTTGACGCCGTCGTGCTCGACGTAGTCGGTCCAGGAATATTCGCCGTCGGCGATCTTCGGCAGCAGCTCCTTGCGGTAGATGTCGCGGCACTTGTCGAGGATGGCCTGGAAGCAGGCTTCCACGGTGTCGCGGCCGAAGCGCGCGAACAGCCCTTCCATCCGGCGCGCGCCCATCACGCAGGCCTGCACCTCGCTGTCGAGATCGGCCGCCAGCATGTCGGGCACGCGGGTGTTGCGCTTGATGATGGTGAAGACCGCCTCGTTGCGCACGCCCGCGTCGTAGAGCTTGACCGGCGGCACCGCGAGGCCTTCCTCGAACACCGTGGTCGCGGTGCCCGGCATCGAGCCCGGCACGCGCCCGCCGATGTCGTCGTGGTGGCCGAAGGCCTGGATGTAGGCGACGACCTCGCCGCCGTGGAACACCGGCACGGTGCTGCACAGGTCCGGCAGATGGCCGATGCTGCCCTCGGTCAGGTAAGTGTCGTTCATCAGGAACACGTCGCCCGGCCGCATCGTCTCGGGCGGGAAGTCGCGCACCACCGCGTTCGGCATCGCCGAGTACGAGCGTCCCGTGAGCTTGCGGCAGTGCCGGTCGAACAGGCCGACGCGATAGTCGTGCGCCTCGCGGATCATGGGCGAGCGCGCCGTGCGCTCGATGGCGTATTCGATCTCGGCCTCGATCGAGTTGAGCGTGCCCTCGACGATCTGCAGCACGATCGGATCGACCGTCGCGTCGCCGGCCGCGGCGCCGGCTATCGCCATCGAGGACGTGCGTTGCGCGCTCATTGCGTAGCTTCCCCGCCTCGTACGATCAGGATGCCGTGCAGATCGACCTCGAGCACCTGATGCGGAAAGACCACCGTCGTGGAGCCGAACTCCTCGACCACGGCCGGTCCGTCCAACCGGAATCCCGGCGGCAACGCCGCGCGATCGTAAACCGGCGTGTCGCGGAATGCGCCGTCGAAATACACCGGCCGCACCGATTTGCGCGCCGGTGTCGCCCCGCTGCGCGCGGCGAGCTTGGGCAGCTCCGGCCGTTCGATCAGGCCGAAGCCGGAGACGCAGAGATTGACCAGCTCGACCTTCTGCTTTCCGGAATAATTGTAGCCGAAGGTGCGCAGATGCGCGGCGTGAAACGCCTCGATCAACCCCGCGAGGAACGTCCCGTCGATATTCCCGGCAGGCGCGCCGACCCGGACCTCCATCGACTGCCCGGCATAGCGGATGTCGGCCTCGCGCACGAGGCGGATGCGCTCGGGCGCGATCCCGTCGCGCTCCAGCGTCGCGGCCGCGTCCCGCTCCAGCCCCCCATAGAGCGACGCCACGACGCCAAGCTCGATCGCGTCCTCGTGCATCACCTTGGTGACGATGTGGTCGGTGCGCCAGTCCACCGCCAGCAGGCCGAAGGCGGAGAGGTTGCCGGGATTGGGCGGCACGATGCAGGCCTTCATGCCGAGCAGGTCCATGACCGCGGGCGACTGCGCCGGCCCGGCGCCGCCGAAGGAGAGCAGCGCGAACTGCCGCGGATCGATGCCGCGCTGGATCGTCATCTGGCGGATGGCGTTGGCCTGGTTCCAGTTGGCGATCTCGATGATGCCGTGGGCGAGCTGCTCCGCGCTCATGCTGCCGGGCAGCCGCTTGGCCAGCGCCGAAAGTCCCGCCCGTGAACGACCCGCATCGAGCGCGATGCCGCCGCCGATCAGCGCCGGCGGGATGCGCCCGAGCACGAGATTGGCGTCGGTGATGGTCGGCTCGGCGCCGCCGTCCGGATAGCACATCGGTCCGGGCTCGGCGCCCGCGCTCTTCGGCCCGACCTTGAGGTGGCCTTCGCGGCTGATCCACGCGATCGAGCCGCCGCCGGTGCCGATGGTCTCGATGTCGATCATCGGAATGCGCACCGGGAACGGGCCGACCGCGCCGCCATTGGTGACGTGCGGCTTGCCCGCTTCGATCAGGCAGAGGTCGGTCGAGGTGCCGCCGGCGTCGAGCGTCACCACGTCGGGAAAGCCCGCGATCTCGGCGACGACCGCGCTGCCGAGGGCGCCGGCCGCCGGACCCGACAGCGCCGTGGTGATCGGCTTGCGCACGACCTCGCCGGCGCTGGCGACGCCGCCGCTCGATTGCATCACCAGGAACGGCTTGTCCTCGAGCCCCGCGCCCAGCTCGTCGTGCACGCGGCGGAGATACTTTTCCATGTGCGGCTTGACGAAGGCGTCGACCAGCGTGGTGACCGCGCGCTCGTATTCGCGATATTCCGGCAGCACCGCGCAGGAGAGCGAGAGCGCGCAGTCCGGATACTCCTCTTGCACGATCTCGGCGACGCGCCGCTCGTGCGTGGGATTGGCATAGGAGTGGATGAGGCAGATGCCGACGGCGCGCACGCCGGCCTTGCGAAAGAACCGCGCCGCGGCGCGCGCATCCGCTTCGTCGAGCGGCCGCAGCTCCTCGCCGCGGAAGTTCAGGCGCCCGCCGACCTCGCGCACGAAGTCGAGCGGCACCAGGCGATCGGGCTTCACCCAGAAATAGGAGTTGCCGTAGCCTTCCGGGACCGACTGCCGGGCGATCTCCAGGATATGGCGGAAGCCCGCGGTGACGATCAGGCCGAGCGAGCTGATCTCGCCTTGCAGCAGCGCGTTGGTGGCGACCGTCGTGCCGTGAGCGAGGCCGGCGACGTCGTCCGCCGTGCCGCCCGCTTCGGCGAGGATGGCGTTGACGCCGCGCACCAGGCCGATGGCGGGATTGGCGGGCGTGCTGGCGACCTTGGTGACCCGCATCGCGCCGGAGCCGCTATCGACCGAAACGATATCGGTGAAGGTGCCGCCGGTGTCGATGCCGATCCGCAACCTGGCTGGCCGGGCTGCTGTCGCCATGGTGCATCCGCCCCGAAGCGCTCGAAACCGCCGGTTTTGGCTGGCATCCGCCACGCCCACCGTTCACGGCCGGTTCGTCGCGCTCGATTTGAGCGCCGCGCGATGCGAGAGTCAAAGAGCGAATATCGATGCCGCTATCGGTTTTTCCGATGATGCGGTGCCAGCGCCTAATCCGGCCTCATGCTGAGGAGCATCGCAGCGGCGGGCAACGCGCAGTATAATAGACACCGGCGCGCTGCGATGCGTCTCGAAGCAGAGGCCGGCCCGGACCGGCGCCACGGCGGTCGTCACTCGCGCTGTTGTCTTCGTTTGGAGAGCGCCGGAAGCCGCTCGAACTCGCCGCGAATCAGTGCTTCCTTCTTCGCGCGCGACCATCCCTTCACCTGCCGTTCCGCCTCGATCGCGTCGGTGATGCGATCGAACCACTGCGCGAACACCAGCGTCACGGGGCGACGTTGCGCGGTATAGCCTCGGGCGTATGTCCCTGCGTTGTGCTGGGCTACTCGTAGCTCGAGTTCCGCACGCGTTGTACCGGTGTAGTAGCTCCCATCGGCACAAAGCAAAATGTAGAGAAACGCACCGCCCGTCATCGTCGCCCTCAAGCGCGAAAGCATCAGCATGAAGGTGGGGTCGGAATCGTTCAAGCGTTCCCGCAGCCGGGCCGCCCTGTCCTTCGAGACGCGCGTACGCGAGTCCGAAATTGCGAAGCGGGCACGGCAGCGCGCCCTCAGGACGAGGGCGGGTCGGGGCCGCGACTCGTCTCTCGTTGGCTCCCTCGCGCTCTCTCCCGGCCCTCATGCTGAGGAGCATCGCAGCGCAAACGGGCACATCATTTCCACAAACACCACTGCGCTGCGATGCGTCTCGAAGCAGAGGGCCGCCCCCGATTTCACCCCTTCAGCGCCTCGCGCACCGCGGTAAGATAGCCCTCCTTGCGGCGCGACAGCGGCTGCCGGCGGCGGAACAGGCTGAGCACCACGCTGCGCTTGGGAACGATCGACAGCGCCTTCAGCACGCCGAGCGCCACCTCGTTCTCGGCGCAGGCGCGCGGCACGATCGCGATCCCGCGGCCGGACTGCACGATCACCTTCATGGTCTCGATGTTGTCGGCGACCGCCACGATGTTGGGACGGATGCCGAGATCGGTGAACAGCGAAAGCACGACCTGCCCGTAGCCGACCGTGAGCTCGCTCATGATGATCGGCTCCGCCACCAGCCGCCCGACGTCCACGGGCTGGCGTGTGCGCGCCAGCGCATGCTTGGGGTGGGCGATCAGCGCCATCTCGGCTTCGGTCAGCCGGTCGTAGACGAGCCCCGCCGGTACCCGCTCGGGATCGGATTCGATGGCGATGCCGGCGTCGAGCCGCTCCTCGTGCAGGTCGTTGAAGATGGTCTTGGTCGGCGCGGTGAGAATGTCGAGCCGCACGCCCGGCAGCACGCCTTTGTGGAACAGCCGCGGGATGAAAATCTGCGCCATGCCGGAGCCCATGCCGATGACCAAGGTATCGGAAGGTGCGCCCTTCAGCCGCCGCGCCGTGTCGGAGAGGCTGAGCACATCGCCGACAACGCGCTCGGCCTCGTACAGGAAGGTGCGCCCCTGCTCGGTGAGCTCGATGCCGCGCGGCGTGCGGCGAAACAGCGCGAACCCGATCTCCTCTTCGAGCAGATGCACCTGCTCGCTGACGGCTGACTGCGAAATGTTGAGCCGCCGGGCGGCGGCGGTAAAACTGCGCTCCTTGGCGACGGACAGGGCGTAGCGGATCTGGCGGAATTCCAAGAGGTACTCCAGCGTCACTCCAAGCCGGGGGAGCTACGGAGGTACCACAACGCACATATTGGCTGTGGAACTCGTGGACGGTTGTCCCGTTTTGGTACTTCGTTACCCGCATGGAACCAATGCAGGGTATTGGCAACCGCGAAGTCGTCACATTCTCATGCCGCAATTACGGCGGTGGCCGCCCCTTCGCGGGGGCGGTGATTTGGGGGAGACAATGTCATGGGTTTTTTCACGTCTCGCGAACGCGGCGAACTCGGCAAATCCGCCGAACCGCCAATGCATGAAAGAATGCATGAAAGGGAGCGCGAGGTAGTCCGCCACGATTTCGCCCCCCGGCGGCGGCCTGCGGCTTCCGAGCCTGATCTCACCGGCCATGTCGGCACGCTTATGCGACGGGTGGCGGATAGCTCGCTGCAGGACATCGACAACCTCATCGCCCGGCTGCAGCGGCGGCGCGAGCAGCTGCTCGCGGAGAGCGACCGCGTGCAACGCGAAATCATCGAATACGCGAAATTGAGCCAAACGACGATGCAGTCAACCAAGATCATCAGCGAGAGCCTGGCGCATTTCAACAAGGTGCCGGACGCGCCTCGCATGAGCGAGCTGCACCTCGGCGAAGGTGACGAAGGGGAGCGGCGCAACGGCCGAGCCAACTCGTTCGCGCGGGACAATGACTCGTTCGCGCGGGACGACAATGAGGAGCACGACGCGCCGCAGGACGAGGATCACGGCACGTCGGACGCGGACGCCGACACCGACGGTGCCGAGACGCCGGACCGTGCCCGCTCGGAAACCGCGTAGCAGTCGGCGCTGCAAGAGCCGGACTGAAGAATACGCAGCAAGTGCCCCCGGGCCGAGCCCGGGGGTAATTTTTTTGCAAGAGCCGGGCCGTTGCAAAGAATTCCGGGCAAGCCGCTACCGCTCTCGCGCAGTCGTTCCAGCAGCCCATCGTCGCGCCGATCCCCCCTCAAACCGGTTGTCTGCTCCTGACGGTGCTGGGAGACCGCTGGCGTGCGAATCCGCAAGTGGAAAAGTCATCCGGCAGGGGCGCGCAGCCGCGATATCGGCTGCTTTTGCGGTATCAAAGCAATCGATGAAATCATTCTTAACCGAAAGCGTCACACAGTCGTGCCGCGATTGCGGTAGTGGTCGGGGTTGAGCTGGGGAGATTGACATGAGTTTCTTCACGCCGCGCGAACGTGCCGAACTCGGCAAGTCCGCGGAGACGAGAGGACAGGGCAGGGCCCGCGAGCTGGTTCGCCACGATTTTGTCCCCCAGGCGCGGCGGCCCGTCGATACCGATATCTCGGGGCACGTCGGTACGTTGGTGAACCGGGTGGCGGCGAGCTCCATGCAGGAGATCGACGACCTCATCTTCACGCTGCGGCAACGGCGCGAGCAGCTGATCAACGAGAGCGAGCGCGTCCAACGCGAGATCGTCGAGTATGCGACGTTGAGCCAGTCGACCATGCAGGCGACGAAGATCATCAGCGAGAGCCTGGCGCTGTTCGGCAAAGCCCCGGCTGCTCCCGGCACGAGGGCCCCGCGGGTCCAGGATGTTCCCCCCGCCGCGGAGCGGCAAAGTGAAAGAGCTGCGGAGCAGCCACGTGAAAAAGCTGCGGAGCCGCGTAGTGAAAGCGCTGCGGAGCAGCGCGGTGAAGGCATTGCGGAGCAGCTCAGTGAGAGCATTGTAGAGCAGCGTAGCGAAGCCGCTGCGGAGCAACGCAGCGAAACTGTTGCGGAGCGGCGCAGCGAAACTGCTGCGGACAAGCGCGGCCGCAAAGCCGCCGCGAAGCAGCGCAACGCCGCGGGCGAGCCGATCGCGAAACTCAGCGAGGATGAGGGGGCGCCGAAAGACAAAGCCGAGAACGCGGCCGACACCGGCGATCCACGTTCCGAAACGTCCTGACGATCGCGCCGAGCCCTGCGCCGTCCGGCGGCTCGAGGCGAATTGCCTTGAGCACATTGCTCCGGCAAGTCTTTGACTGTGCAGCTCCGGAAGTGATTCGCTCCTGGCGCGACGCCGAAACCTGAAAATCCTGCATTCCAGCGGAACAAGGATTCCGCCGGGTATTACTGTGCGTGTGACCGCAAGAGCACGAAGCGGGTAAACTTGCGCGGTGGTGTCATGGCGCGGACGGGCCGAGCGTTCGGTCGGTTATGATGCTCGTGCAATGCCCCCTGTTCCCGCTCCCGGCGCCAACAGGTCAAGCGCTGCAGCCGGGGGTGGGCCCCGCGCGGGGACTACTCGGTCACTCGAACTCCACGGCATGATCCACGCCGCGGAGTTCGAGTTTTTCGGAAGCCCGCCATCAGGCGGCGGGAATACCTTCCAGACCAGACGTTGCGCATGACATCGCAGCCGAGCACGATCGGTGGCGAACGGCGCCTGCGGAATTCCTCGCCGGCCCTGCCTCAGGGGTGACCGTAGATGATGTGGCGCGGTGGCGGATGCTCGCGAAGGAGCGTACGCTGTCTGCGCCGCAGTAGTTCACCTCGGCTGGTCATGTAGGGATCGCGCCCGCTCGAATCGGCGAGAGAGGTACCCACCCGCCATCCTACGTGCCTGCCCGTCTTCTCGGGGAAGCTCCCATGATCAAAGTCAGCGTGATGTACCCGAACACCCCGGCCGCGCGTTTCGACCATGATTATTATCGCGACAAGCACATGCCCCTCGTGCAGGCCAGAATGGGGGCGGCATGCAAATACTACACGGTGGACAAAGGCCTCGCCGGCGGGGCGCCGGATGCGCCCGCGACTTACGTGGCCATGTGCCACATCTTCTGCGATTCGGTTGAAGCGTTTCAAGCGAGCTTCGGGCCGCACGCGGACGAGATATTGGGCGACATCAAGAACTACACCGATCTCGCGCCGGTCATCCAGATCAGCGAGGTCATCGTCGAGTGAGATTTCCGTTTAGGCATGATCCCGAAAGGTTGCCACCGGTTTTCACGCTCTAGATGCCCGCCGGCGCCATCGCGGCGCGCTCGCTTTCCTCGCGGATGAGCGCAAGCACCTCGCGCCGCAGCGCGTTGAACTCCGGCGACGTCGTCACCTCGATCGCGCGCGGCCGCGGAATGCCCACGTCGATGCTCTTCTGATCCGTCCAGGGCGCGCAGTCATGACGCAGACCCGATGGAAATGTGCTTCACGTACTCAGTCGATCTTCAGCCCGAGCGCTTTGACGACCGGCGCCCAGAGAGCAACATCGGCGGCGAGGGACCGCCGGAATTTTTCGGGGTTCGAGTCGAGAGTGGATTCCATACCCGCGCTGATCAACATCTGCTGGTAGGCCGGTTCAGCGACCGCCGTGCGCGTCGCCTGCGCAATCTGTTCGATGATCCCAATCGGGGTCCCGGCCGGTGCGAGCAACCCAATGGAGCCTGTCACGGTTATGCCGGGAAAGCCCAGTTCGGCAGCCGTCGGAAGCTCAGGCGCAGCGGTGAGACGCGTGGGACCCGTCACGGCAAGAACCCGCATCTTGCCGGACCGATGGAGTTCGAGCACCTGCCCGGTCACGCCCACGATGCCGATGGGAACTTGTCCGCCGATCAGGTCTGTGATCACTGGGCCAGTGCCTCGATATGGCACCTGCACCATCTCAGGTGTTCCCGCGAGCGATTTGAATAACTCGCCGGTCAGATGCTGGATCGTGCCGACACCGGCGTGCCCGTAGGACAGCTTGCCGGGATTGGCTTTCGCATATGCGATGAACTCCTTCAGTGTCTGAATTGGCACCGCCGGGTGCGCGGCGATGCCGAGAAAATACGCGGTTACGCTCGCAATCGGGTCCAAGTCTTTGACCGGATCATAGAGCGGCCGGCTCTTGAGCAGGGCCTCGTTGACGTGCGTCTGCGTCCCGCCGAGCAGGATCGTGTACCCGTCAGGCTGGGCGCGTGCGACGGCGGCGGCACCTAGTGAACTGCCGCCGCCGCCGATGTTCTCGACGACAATCGTGCCGAGCAGGGGTTTCATCCTATCCGCCCATGGGCGACCGACGGCGTCGAACGCACCACCTGGAGGAAAGGGAACCACGAGCCGGATCGGACCCGTCGGATAGGATTGCGCCCTCGCGATGCGCGGCATGGCCGGCAACGCGGCAGCGCCTGCGGCCAGATGCAGAAATTTGCGACGGGGAAGTTTCATGATCGTTCTCCGGCGTTCGTCGCAATGCGCGACCGGGCGCTCAGTAGGTGAACGATGAAGCGAGGCTCGCCGACAGCACCGATACTGCCTTTGCAATGATCGGGATTTCGGCACGTCCCGGTGGCCGTTTCACGAAAAGATTACACCGGTTGCCGTCGTGCCCGAAAGGGGCGGCAATGTCTCTTCCTGGCATTTTCTCGGACCCTCAGCACCGGGTGGAAAGAGGCCACCCACTATCTCAGCGCTGTTATGGGAGCTCAAAATTCTTTTGAGAAATTCGATCTCAGGCCAAGCCCTGGCGGTGTGGATAGCCACCGCACGCCAAAGGACCGCGTCGTGCAATCATCCGAATTGTCGAGATTGGATGGACAGAAATGTCACGCGACGTGATGACTTCACTTGAACCCGGCTGCAACCGAAGCGAAGTTCGTATTCAGAGCGGTGCCGATCGACGCCACTGCCGCGACTATCACGATGGATATGCCGCCGGCGATGAGGGCATATTCGATCGCCGTGGCGCCTGTCTCATCCTTCAGGAAACGCAACAATGGCATGGCCAGCCCTCTTTCCTCGGTGCGAATATCATCGCGCCGAGAAATGAACCCGCTCCTTACAATTGGTGGCCAATTTTTCCTAATTTCGTAACATTGCGGCAACGATCGGAGCACGCGCGCAGATTCGACCCGCGGTCCCAACCATCGGCCGGCGCCGACGCCCTGGCGTCGATGTATGCATTGCAGACGTGATGTGCCGGTCGCGAGCCTTTCAGGTCATGACACGCTGCGGACTTCGAAAGCATTGGCCAGCGGACGGCGGGTTGTGAAGACGCTCTGATGCGCACTGACTGACTACTGCTGGATCCGTGGGGATTCTCAACACGCTCGAGCGCTTGGGCTCGTCAAATCCTGCCGCGCAGGCGCATGCCCCACAGCGGCTGAGTCCGGATGTTCCGCGCTGCCGGCGAATTCGCTGTCGTGGTCGTGGGGCCGACCAAGCTTGCCGTGCCCTGTGGACTCAGTTGGGGGTTTTCTCTGACAAACTTCTTGATGTCCGCAAACTCGGCACTCTCGGCCGATAACACCGTGGCCGATAGGGCGATCGCGACGGCTGCAATGGTCTTGCCCATAGGGGGCCTCCTCTTTGGTCCCCGCCGATTTGTCGCGCGACCCCCCAGGCCCGGTTCAAGGCGTGCAGCGCGTGGAGGTATCGCCCTGCTCCGGTGGAGCAGGTGCGCAAGCTCGCCCGCTCGACGGTGTGATCGAGTAATCGCACCCAAACCGTTCAGGACGGCGAGCAGCATCGACGGGTGGTGCCGCCTGTGTTCATCCCAAGGCTATTCACGACCGTCGAGCGCTACTTCTCGCATTCCCAGTTCTTTATACAAGCGGACTGCTCCCGTAGGATTGTCCACCTGAACTTTCAAATCGACGTGCTTCACGCCCCGACGCCGAAATTCCCAAAATACTCTCCTCAGCAGTGCCGCCGCGATTCCGCGCCGACGCGCTGGTGGATGGACAACCAAGTCTTTGATGAAGGCACTGGTCCAGCATTGGGCGACTCCGACAATGTCCTGCCGCTCATTGACCGCGAGGAAACAAAGGTAGGGGGCAAACTCGTCGTCATCTCGAAGGCTGGGCCACCACTCTTCAAATGCCCCAATGTGGCCTCCGCCTTGAGCGTAGCCGACCTCAAGTAGGCGGTGAACCGTCGGCGCATCGTCAGCGGCAAACGTCCGCACGCGATAGCCGGTCGGGCAAGTCGGTGGGGCGACCGCTCAGTTAAGTCGCGTCGTAGGCGTTGCCACCTATCGTTCATGCAATTGGCCTGGCTGCTTTCGAATGGATTGTGTTGCAAAGTCGTAAGTGTGCGGGGTGCAGGTGCGGCTTCGTGTAGGATGTAACGTCATCGCCTCACGCTCACGCGACCGAACGCGTTGAGGTTTACGTGGCGATGCTCGTTCGTGTTTTCGCGAAATTCGTTGCCCTGCAACTTTCGACTTTTGCAACACATTCGAATGTATTGCAGACAAGATGTGCTCGCCGAGAGCCTTTCCGCTTTTGACCGATTGTGTTGCAAAAGTCGAAAGTTGCAGGGCAACGAATTCTTCGCGAAAACACGAAACGGAAAGCGATCGCCGATTCGTCTAACCTCAATCGCGTTACCGAAGTCGCCTGTGAGTTTAACGTGAGACGATGACGTCCCTCACATCCTTACACGAAAGCCGCACCTGCAGCCCAATTTTTCATCACCATTGCAGAACGACTTTTGCAACACAATCGACCCTGACCGGACATGGGTGAGGTGCTTTCGCTGCGATGCACGCCACTGACACTTAAACCTGATATAGTTAGTCTGTGATCCTTGGCCTTGGGGTAAGCCCATGAGGCGGCGGGAATTCATCACGGTCCTTGGCGGCGCGGCCGCATGGCCGCTGGCGGCGCGCGCAGCAGTCGGCGTTGCCCGCCTGAACGGGCCGTTTGAATTGAAACCGGCTATATTGTCAAAAACCGTTCTCTAGGCCGTGTGGTGCCATGTCTCCTTTGACTGGAACGGTGGATAGCGCGGGTTCGCAAACTCGCTATTGGGCATTCATCAGCTACAGCCAACGCGATATCAAACATGCGCAATGGCTGCACAAGGAATTGGAAACATTCCGCGTCCCGCGGGGCTTAGTCGGGCGACGCATGGGTGATCGGACGATCCCCCGCCGCCTAATTCCGATTTTTCGCGACCGCGATGAGCTTCCGAGCACCGGGGACCTGACCGGCAAGGTTCGCGAAGCCCTCGAGGCATCGAATGCGCTGATCGTAATTTGTTCGCCGTACGCGGTGGCATCGCCGTGGGTGAACGAGGAAATCCGTACGTTCAAGATGCTGGGCAGAGCAGAGCGGATCTTTCCCTTTATCGTGGATGGTGAACCCTATGCCTCGAATCGCCCGGGTCTCGGTCTGCCAGAGTGCTTTCCGCCGACGCTGCGTTTCGCGGTCGCGGCCGACGGGACGCTGACCGATCGCCGATCTGAGCCGCTCGCCGCCGACGCGCGCGAGGGGAAAGACGGCCGTTCGAAGTCGCGTCTAAAGCTGATCGCCGGGTTGCTCGGCATCGGCTTCGACGACCTGCAACGCCGCGAGCTGGCGCGAAAGCGGCAGCGACAGCGGATCGGTGCGCTGGCCTGCCTGTTGGCCTGCATGGCGATGGCCGGGATCTATGTCAGTCTCGCCGACAACGACATCAATGTACCTAAATCAGCGGAGATTCGGCTTACGCTTGACCGTCACGGCCTCAGCATATTTCGACCGGTCGCGTCGCATGAAGAGGTCGTGCGGAAGGCGTCCGCGGTACGTAAGCAAGTTCGAAAGCGTCTCGTTGAGGCGATGCGAGAAGGACAGGTAAGTTCTGATAGTGACGTTTGGACACTAGCACAGATCGCCGCAGCGATTTATCGAGACCCTGATGCCAGCAGCGACGACATTCGATGGCTGACGCCGTTGCTCGATCAAATTTTTCAAAAAGATTTGTTACTATCAAATGGAAAGCCAATCGGCTGGAGTGCTGCTTCGCGTCGAGTGGAGACGGCACTTTGGATGATCATGGCGCTGAGCCATGCCTTGAGTCGCAAAGATGACGAGATCGAAGCGTCGCGGATGAAGTTTTCCGGATATCTCGAAACTGCCCAGCAGATAGCAGAAAATTATTACCCGCTGAACGATGGCGGTTGGAACATGGTGATCGAAGACAAGCCCGAAGCGCATAACTCATACAGCTCGGCGCTCGCGCTGCATGCGCTGCTCCAGTTGGAGTCTGCGGCGCTATGCTGGCGGGGAGATTGTGAACGGCTTACGACCATGATCCAGGATACCGCCCAACGATTAATCAGGACGTTCGTAAAAGACAACCGATTGGCCGGATGGCGGGAGGCGCTGGACGATAGCATCGCCATCGATCCGGACGTGAGCCTCATGGTCTACGGTGTTCTTGGTCGTGGACGCGTGTCAATTCCGGATAACATTCGGATAGCCGCATTGCGTCAACTGAGCGATCTCCGGTTTCGATCGTATGCCCCCGCGCATCACGACGTCCGGCACTGGGTGACCGTCGTCAATGATCGGGGTAAATCGGAATGGCAGAACTTTCAGACGCGCGTGTTTTGGTATCCGTGGTCGATAGAGGCTCTGCTGCATTGGGTTCGATACGCCGACGAACAAAAACTTGCTCCGGAAATCCGCCGCGCTCTCAAGCGCAGCTTCGGCCATGTCCTTACTTCCGAGGACGTAAGGGAGGACATGGCGCAAGGGGCTTTTTATGCCGTCGCAGAGACATATTATGGAATCGGCGGCGTCCGGTAAGTGTGTCGTATTTGACGGATCTTGGTACCGGACGTCTTGTGTGATGACTATCCGGGATTGCTGCTGACGAGTTGATCGAACCGCGCCGCAAACGCTCCAGCCAAGACGACCAGCAACTTGAAGCCGAAGACGCTGGGTATCGAAGTGCCGCCGACGCTGCTCGCCCGCGCCGACGAGGTGATCGACTAATTCCTTGCAGCCCCGCTCCGCGTTTTGCTGCGGTGCATGAGTCTGCTTGTGGCAGATTGTGTTGCAAAAGTCGTTCTGCAATGGTGATGAAAAATTCTGCGGGCTGCAGGTGCGGCTTTCGTGTAAGGATGTGAGGGACGTCATCGCCTCACGTTAAACTCACAGGCGACTTCGGTAACGCGATTGAGGTTATACGAATCGGCGATCGCTTTCCGTTTCGTGTTTTCGCGAAAAATTCGTTGCCCTGCAACTTTCGACTTTTGCAACACAATCGAATGTATTGCAGACAAGATGTGCTCGCCGAGAGCCTTTCCGCTTTTGACCCTAGCGGAACTCGGCTCTGTTCAAAATCGAAGGGTCAATAGATATCCAAGTCACGCGCAGCGACCACCTTGCCGTCGTAGGTTTGCCGAATTTCCGCAACCAGAACATCCTCCTGATCCGAAGCGGGCGAACCTTCTCCCGTGTTTGAGCGATGATACGTGACGAGGAGACCAGGCTTCATCTTGTTGGCAATTTCCGCCAGCTCAATTGACGATGTATGGTGGCGACGGCGGAATTCCGGGGTGGGTCGGGCGGCATTACGCGTTTCCAGCATCGAATAGGCTTCGTGGATGAGCACGTCGCAACCGCGGCTGTGATCGAGCATCGCCTGCGTTGGCGCGGTATCGCCGGAAATCACGATGGCGCGGTCGGGCGTGTCGAAGCGATAGCTGAAGGAATCGACCATCTCCTCGTGCCGCGCGGGAAACGCCGTCACGGTGATGTTGCTGTCACGATAAACGACACCGGGCGCGATCTCGTGAGCGTTGACTTTGTAACCCGTCGGATTGTGCCGGTTGAGGCCGTTGGTGCGACCGTCGATGTCGACCTGCCAGGCCTTCAGCACGTGCTCGGTCATGGCCTTGATGCCCTTCGGACCATAGACCGCAAGCGGCTCCTTCCGGCCCATCACCCAGGGTGAAAAGATGAGATCGGGATAGCCGACGGTGTGGTCCGAATGCATGTGCGTCAGGAACACCGTCTTGATGTTGACGCCGCCATAGCCGAGCGCGGTGACGCCCTTCTCATAAGCCGCCGCGGCGCGCCGGATCACACCCGGGCCGAAGTCGATGAGATAGGGCGTGTCATTGACGACGATGGCGGTCGCCGGGCCGGAGCGGCTCGGGTCGGGGCGCGGGCAACCGGTTCCGAGCATGACGACGTGGGTCGGCCCAGGCATCTCAATTCACCTGCATTCCGGTGTCCTTGATCACCTTGACCCACAATTTGGCATCGGCCTCAATGCGAGCCTTGGCCTCCGCGCCAGACGAGGCGACAATGTCGAGATTCCGGAAGCGCTTTGCCAGATCAGAAGCATTCAGCCCGCTACGCACCTCGCGTTCGATCAGCGCTATGACTGGCTCTGGCGTGGCCGCTGGCGCCAGAAGCACGAAATAGGTCTCGCGCTGAAAATCGTATCCGGCTTCCGCAATGGTCGGAATGTCCGGCGCCTCGGACGAGCGCTCGGCGCCCGCTGTTGCGAGCCCCTTCAGACGGCCCGCGCGGATATGATCTATCACGCCACTCGCACCTACGAAACCGACCTTGATCTGGCCTGCGGCCAGATCGACGGACAATTGCGCATTGCCACGATACGGCACTGGCGTGGCGGGGAATCCGGCGAACATACGGAAGAGCTCCATGGTGAGGTGACCCGGACTCCCATTGCCGCCATGCGCATAGCTGACAGGATGTGTTTTGGCGTAGGCGACGAACTCAGCCACCGAATTGACCGGGATGGACGGATGCACAACCAGCATTTGAGTGCTGCGCGCCATGATCGACAGTGGGCGCAGGTCCGTCTGGGGATTGATGGACAGGTTCTTATACAGCGTCGGGTTTACGGTCAGCGTCGTGTCGAGCGCGACGAGCAGGGTGTAGCCATCAGGCGTGGAACGGGCGACGAATTCGGCCGCGAGGTTGCCGCCAGCGCCAACGCGATTATCCACGATGATTGTCTGCTTGAGACTTGCCGACAACCTCTCCGACAGCGCGCGCGTCAAGAGATCGTGCGGGGCGCCCGCCGGTCGATCGACGATGATCCTGACCGGGCGTTGGGGATACGACTGCGCCGACGCGGGGCTTACGGCTCCAAGAACGAAGCAGACCGTCATCATTGCCATCAGCCAGGAGCGTCGCGCGCGCATGCCCGCCTCCGTCATCAGAGATGAACCGTCATGGGATGATGACGATGGTTGCAACGTGCCTGATTTCCATGTAGCTGAACAGTTCCATTATCCTGCATCTATGTAGCAACTTTGCTAAGGTCCCTCCATGCGCTGGAACGACCGGATCGGACGGCGGATCAAGCTGAGCGACCTGCACATCCTCCTTGCGGTTGCGCAAAGCGGGAGCATGGCGAAAGCGGCAAGCCAGCTTGCGGTGTCACATCCCGTCGTCTCGCGTTCGATCAACGACCTGGAACACACGCTCGGCGTGCGTCTTTTGGAGCGAAACCCGCGTGGCATCGAGCTGACCGAATACGGACGGGCGATGCTGAGCCGCAGCCATGCCGCCTTCGACGAGTTGCGGCAGGGCGTCAAGGACATCGAATCTCTTGCTGATCCGACCGCCGGCGAAGTGCGGATCGGAACCACGCCTCCGCTCTCCGCGAGTTTTGTCTCCGCCGTCATCGACCGGCTTGGCAAGCGCTATCCGCGGATCGTATTCCATGTCGCAATCGATGGCGGTGAGGACCAGCGGGCAAGCCTCATCGAGCGCCGCGTCGATCTCCTGGTGTTTCGCGACCACCGCGCTGTTGACGACGAGTCCTTGAATTTCGAAAGCTTGTTTGACAGTCCGTACGTGGTAGCGGCTGGCGCGAAAAGTCCGTGGACAAAGCGGCGGCACATTGAGCTCGGCGACTTGGTTGATGAGATGTGGGCGCTGCCGGGGCCAGACAATGCGTTCGGAGCGTTTGCCGTGAATGCCTTTCGCGCCAGTGGGCTCGCGGTACCTCGCGCAAATGTCGTTGCCAACGCGATCGAATTGAGAGCCAATCTCTTGCGGACGGGTCGCTACCTTTCGATCGTCCCGGAGTTCTGGCTGCAATTTCCTGTCCGACATCCCTTCGTCAGGAAACTGCCGGTCGTATTGCCAGTGCAAAGCGGCCCGATCGGAATTTTCACCCTGAAGAACCGTATGCTGAACCCGGCAGCACAGCTCTTCATCGGCTGCGCACGCGAAGTTGCCAAGCCGATGGCAATGCGGATTAGGTAAGCGCTATGACCGCTTCTGGCACTTCTCGGATCTCCCGCAATGTCCGCTTTCGCGCCGCTATTGCGGGCTGAGCGGACGTCAGCCGGCGAGTTTTATTGCTCCGATTCATGAGTACACGGCTTAGACCATGATGCGATTCAACTGAATCGGATCATGGTCTGGACTCCATCGCGGCGTGCGCGCTTTCCTCGCGGATGAGCGCGAGCACCTCGCGGCGCAGAGCGTTGAACTCCGGCGACGTCGTCACCTCGATCGCGCGCGGCCGCGGAATGCCCACGTCGATGCTCTTCTTGATCCGTCCCGGGCCGCGCCGTCATGACGCAGACGCGATCGGCGAGCAGCAGCGCCTCCTCGATGTCGTGCGTGATGAAGAGCACCGTCTGGTGGTGCCGCTCCCAGACCTGGAGCAGCAGTTCCTGCATCAGCATGCGCGTTTGCGCATCGAGGCTGCCGAAGGGCTCGTCCATCAGCAGCACCGGCGGCTGCATGATGAGCACGCGCGCGATGCCGACGCGCTGGCGCATGCCGCCCGAGAGCTCCGCCGGATAGCTGGCCTCGAACCCGCGCAGCCCGACCTGCTCGATGATCTGCGCCGCGCGGCGCTGGTAGTCGGCGGCGGGCTCGCGCCGCGTCTTGGGACCGAACACCACGTTTTCCCAGACCGACAGCCACGGAAACAGCGCCGGCTCCTGGAACACGACGGCGCGGCTCGGCGATGGGTCGACGATCTCCGCGCCCGCGACGCGCACGGTGCCCTGCGTCGGGCGGTCGAACCCGGCGACCATGTTGAGCAGGGTCGACTTGCCGCATCCGGAGGGGCCGAGAATTGCAACGAACTCGCGATCGGCGACGCCGAGATCGATGCTCTGAAGCGCGACCACGCGCCGCTCGCCCTTCGCGAACTCCTTCGAGACGCCTGCGATCTCGATCATGCATTTTTCTCGATCTGGCTCTCGATCAAGCATGGCTCTCAATCAAGCGTGGGCCTCGAGCGTGCGCCAGCGCAGCACGAAGCGTCCGGCCCAGACGATGACGCGGTCGGAGATGAAGCCGAGCAGCCCCACCGAGAACATGGTCGCAACGCAGATGTCCATCCGGCCGACGTAGTAGGCGTCCCACAACACGTAGCCGAGGCCGGACTTCACCGCGATCATCTCGGCGACGATCACGGCCGTCCAGGCGACCCCGATGCCCAGTCGCAGGCCGGTGAAGATCGACGGCAGTGCCGACGGAAAGATCACCTTGGCGAGGATGGTGAGCGTGCCGGCGCCGAGCATGCGCGCGGCGCGCAGCAGCAGCAGATTGGTATCGCGCACGCCGTGCGTGGTGTTCACCACGATCGGGTAGAAAGCGCCGAGGCCGATGAGAAAGAGCGCGCTGGCGTCGTAGATGCCGAACACCGCGATGGCGAACGGAAGCCACGCCGTGATCGGAACCGGGCGCAGCAGTTGCACGGTCGGGTCGATCAGGCGCGCCGCGAGGCGGCTCCAGCCGATCATCAGCCCAAGCGGGATCGCCACCAGTGCGGCAAGGCCGAAACCCTGCAGCACGCGGCGGCTCGAATACACCACATTGTCGAGCCACGTGCCCGAGTAGGGCGAGAGCATCGCCTTGCTGCTGCCGAAGATCCACGTGTACCAGGAGCGCACGACCTGCTCCGGGGACGGGATGATGCCTTGCGCCACCCAGTGCCGGTCGACCGCGAAGTGCCACAGCGCCAGCAGCAGGAGCGGCAGGACGGCAAACCAGGGCGCTGGCAGTCGCAGGTTCACTGGCTACCGGGTCGAGCCGAGCTGCTCCGGCGATTTGCCGGTCGCCTTGGCCAGGAAATCGTAGGTGTAGTGGTCGGCGATCTCGCCGGACACGTCGCGCGTGATGACGCCGTTGTCCGACAGGAACTTGGAGATGCGCTTGATCGACTCGAGCGGCAGCGTCGCGTCGAGATCCGTGGTGCGGATCGACTCGGCGGCGACGTTCTCGGGAAGCCCCGCCTTTTCCGCGTAAATCTTCGCCCAGCGCCCGCTGTCCTTGCGCGCGGTGTCGAGCACGTCGAGGTAGGAGATCACCAGGCGCTGCACCGCGTCGCGGTTCTTCTCCATGAAGGGCCGGTTCACCGCGAGCACCGAGATCAGGCCGCCCACGGTCTTCGAGCGATTATGATCGAGCGTCGGGTAGGCGCCGAAACCGTCGATGATCGCCTGGGCGCAGAACGGCTGCCACACCACGGCCATGTCGATTTCCTTGCCTTGCACCGCCTTGAGGTAGTTGGCGCCGCCGCCGACGATGTTGACGATCTTGAGCTGGTTGTATTGCAGCCCGTTTTCCTGGACCGAGGCGGCGAACTTCAGCCAGGAGATCGAGCCGGCTCCGATGCCGATGCGTTTGTCGGCGAGGCTCTTCCAGTCCTTGATGTCCTCGCCTTTGCGCACCACCATGCAGTCGTTGCCCGATCCGACGCCCGCCACGCCCACCAGCGACTTCGCGCCCTGGCCCAGCGCCAGCGAGATGTCCTGCGGCCCGAACGCGGTCAGTTGGATGTCTCCCGAGACGAGCGCCGTGCGCGCGTCCGCGAACCGCTGGAACATCACCGACTCGATCTGGATGTTGTACTTGGCCGCCACCTCGGGCAGCAGCCAGAGCGGAGAGAGCGCGGGCACGTTGAGCATGCCTTGCTTGATCTTGAGCGGCTGCGGCAACGGCGTGCGCAGGTCGCCCTGCGCGAGCGCGTCTCCCGCGGCAAGCGCCGCGATACAAGCGAGCACCAGACTGCGAATGGTATTCATGACGGTGGTCCTCCTCCGGCTCTCCTCGTGCGCCTGCGCGCTTCTCGTCTTAATTCATGCTAGTCGTGAACGATTTTCATCGCAACCCGAGGTGCCTGCGTCCGATGGCCAGGATCCGCGATTGGAGCGAGCTCGATCCGGCTGCGCAACACCGGCGGCGCGAGGCCGCGCGCGCAGACGCAGCCGCCCTCAACCCGATGCTCAACGCCTTTGTCGAGATCGTCCCGCCGGGGTTGTCGGACTTGGCCGGTCCGCTGCGCGGCCTGCCCTATGCCGCCAAGGACATGTTCCGCACACCGGGGAGGGAGCCCGGCTGCGGCTTCACCGGCGATCTTGCGCCGCGCGTCGAAGGCTTCAGCGATCTGCTTGATCGGCTGGCGGATGCCGGCGCGGACCTGGTCGCATTCACCGGCATGACCGAGCTGGCCTACGAGCCGTCGGGCTTCAACAAGACCCTCGGCCGGGTCCGCAATCCCTGGAATCTCGATTTCGTCTCCGGCGGCTCGTCGTCCGGCTCGGCGGTCGCGGTGGCGAGCGGCGCGGTGGTCGCGGCGCTCGGGTCCGACACGGGCGGCTCGCTGCGGATTCCCGCGCATGCCTGTGGCGTCACCGGGTGGAAACCGACTTGCGGCCTGGTTTCGACGGCGGGCGCGATGGCGCTGGCGCCGACGCTCGACACGATCGGGCTGCTGAGCCGCAGCGCCAAGGACATCCTGCAGACGGCGCCGTTCCTGACGGGGGCTTCGACCGCGGCGGAGGCTCCGCGCCGCGCCGTCGTCCCGGACGACGTCGCGGCCGAATGCGATCCCGCGATCCGGCGCTGTCTCGCCGATGCCGTGGCGGCGATCGAAGCGGCGGGCGTGGCGGTCGAGCGCCGTCCGGCGCTGCTGCCGGTGCTGGAGGCGATCGACCGTCATGCGTTGATCGTCATGCAGGGCGAGAGCGCGCGCCACCATCGATCCCTGCTCGACGGTGACGCCCTGGCGCCGGCGCTGAAAAAACGGCTGGCGAAGGGTCTCGAGATCACCGACGAGACGCTGGCCGAGAGCGTGACCGCGCGCGAGCGCCTGGCCCGGCAGTTCGAGGCGGAGGTGCTGTCGGGCGACGCCGTCGTCGTTCTGCCGGTCATGCCGATCACGACGCCGCGCGCGGACCGATGCGATCCGGCGTCGGAGCGCTTTTCCGCGCGCACGTTGTATGCGTTGAGCCGGTGGACGCGCTTCGTCAATATGCTGGGAGCTCCGGCCGTGGCCATGCCGGCCGGATTCGACGACAATCGCATGCCGGTCGGCGTTCAGATTGTCGGCCGCGCGGGGGCCGATTTTGCTCTGCTCGGACCTGGTGCGGAATGTGCAGGCCATCACGAGCTGGCATGCGCGCGTGCCGGACGCCGTCGCTCACCTCGTGCGTGACTGATTTCGACAACAGCCTGCCCGGAGATTCGAATGCCTCATCTCACCACCGACGACGGCGTGAAGCTCTACTACGAGGAGGTCGGAGCCGGAGCTCCGATCGTATTCGTCCACGAATTCGCGGGCGACTGGCGCTCCTGGGAGCATCAGCTTCGCTACTTCGGGCGCCGCTACCGCTGCATCGCCTACAACGCCCGGGGATTTCCCCCGTCCGATGTTCCCGACACCGTCGAGCGCTATTCGCAGGAACGCGCCCGCGACGACATCAAGGCGGTTCTCGACGCATTGAAGATCGACAAGGCGCACATCGTCGGACTTTCAATGGGCGGGTTTGCCGCCCTGCACTTCGGCTTCACCTATCCGGAGCGCGCGCGGTCGCTGGTCGTCGGCGGCTGCGGTTACGGCGCTTCGCCGGACAAGAAAGCGCAATTCGCCGAGGAGACCGAGGCCGTCGCCACGCGGTTCGAGGAGATCGGCATGAGCAAGGCCGCGATCGGCTATGCCACCGCTCCGTCGCGCGTTCAGTTCCAGAACAAGGATCCGCGCGGCTGGAAGGAGTTCGCCGACCAGCTTGCCGGCAATTCGACCAGAGGCTCCGCGCTCACCATGCGCGGTGTCCAGAAACGACGGCCGTCGCTGTTCGACCTCGTGGACCGGATGAAGACCATCACCGCGCCGACGCTGATCATGACCGGCGACGAGGACTGGCCGTGCCTCGAGCCGGCGCTGCTGATGAAGCGGACGATTCCCACCGCCGGGCTCGTGGTGATGCCGAACGCCGGCCACACCATCAACCTGGAGGAGCCGGCCGCATTCAACCAGCACGTGGCGGACTTCCTGCACGCGGTCGATGTCGGACGATGGCCGGTGCGGGATCCGCGGGCGATGGCCAACGCGATCCTGGGCAGGTGACGTTGCCGGCATCCGTCGAGTATTCCGAGGCCGCATGCGTCACCGCAGGTTCCATGGCCGCTTACCTGGGACGGGAAGGAAGTGCGCGCGGCCGCAGCAGCGGTGTCACCGGACGAGCGCTAGGAGACGCGGCGTTCCGCCGTCGATTCACGGTCGGCCGGCTCGAGGGTTGCCAGCAGCTTCCGCAGCAACCGCGTCAGGCTTTCGACCTCGGCTGCCGAAAGACCTGGGGCGACGAGCTCTCCATCGGAGCGGAGCACATCTGCCATCGCGCGCTCGGCCAGTGCGCGTCCTTTCGCGGTCAGGCGAACGGGCTTGCTTCGCCGATCCGTGCGCATTTGCCCACGCGTGATCAGCTTTCGTTTCTCCAGCGCGTGCAGAACCTTCGTCAGCCCGCCGGAAGAAATCAGAACGGCGCTGTAGAGGTCGGTCGGGAGGAGCTCATGCGGCGGCGGTACGCCCCTCAGCGTCACCAGCACTTCGAATTCCGTGAAGGTCGTCCCGTGTGCCGTCAATTGGCGCCGTGCGTTCTCGAGCACCAGATTGTTGATTCGAAACAGGCGCACGAAAAGCTGCGCGATCGGTGTCGCCGCCGCGGGCCAATGCTGGGCTCTCGCTTTCAGGATGTCGTCGGCGGTCTGGCGGCGGCCGGCGCTCATGGTCAACTTCTTACCAAGATTTAATGGCCGGTACCTTCCCAGAAAGATAATCGACCCATATCAAGGCTGCCAGGCGCCAGGCTCCACTATTTTGTCGAAGCATGGAGCGAGAGATGCAGAGATCGCAGGAGCGCGCATGAAAGCCTTGCTGCTGAAGCTTCACCGCTGGGTCGCGCTGGTGTTCGCGCTGCCTCTCGTCTTCGTGCTCGGCACCGGTCTCGTCCTGTCGTTCGAGCCGTGGCTGGTGGTCCGGTCCATCGAGCCGAACACTCTGACACCCGCGAGCATCGAGACGCTGCTGGGCCGGCATGATCCGGCCGGCCAGGCTCGCTCGCTGGTTTACCGGAGCTACGACAGGACCCTGACGATCGGCGCCGGGCGGGGCGGGGGCCAAGTGATCGACGTCGCCACCGGCGAGGTCCGGTCGGGGCCTTCGGCGCTCGCGAACGTGCTCGTGACCGTGCGACGGGCGCACGAGAGTCTGCTGTACGACCTTGGCTGGCTGGTCATCGCCTCGACGGTGGCGATGCTGGTGCTGGCCTGTCTCGGCGTGCTGATGGGATGGCCGCGCTTGTCGAATTCGCTGTCCGGCTGGCACAAGGCAATGGCCTGGGGGCTGCTGCCGCTCATCATCCTGTCGCCGCTGACCGGCCTGCTGTTGGCCTATGGCATCACCTTCACGAGCCCGCCGGCCGGCTCCCGCGCGGGCGGAGCGCCGCTGGTATTGACGGAAGCCGTGCGGATCGTCGGCAAGGATCACGATCTTTCGTCGCTGGTCTGGATGCGGCCGCTCGGCGGACGGCTCGCGGCTCGTCTGGTCGAGGACGGCGAATTCCGCGTTTACGCGGTCACGCGCGACGGCGCCGTGGCGATGCCGCGCAACTGGCCGCGGCTCTGGCACGAGGGCAATTTCGCGGGCGTCTGGTCTGCCCTCATGAACGTGGCGACCTCGTTCGCCGCGATCGGCCTGCTGGTGACGGGCATGTGGATCTGGCTGCGCCGTCAGTCCAGAAGGCGTACGCGGCGCGTGCCACAGAAAGCGGCTGCATGACCTGGTGCCCCTTCAATATTTCAATAGCTTGATTGAGTGCAATTGGCTCACACAGCTACTCACGCTGCTCTGAGCAGCAATGCAACTCCATGCCTGGCCATGCCAGGATGAAATTAGGCGAGAGCTGCAATTCATCAACTCACTTCCGCTATTGGAGAAGGGCAGACATTGCCAAATGACGATGCGACGCGATTGACCCAACCGGACGTCGGGCCTGATTCAGAACAATTCCAAGTCCACACCAAAGTGCGGTCTACTGATGAGCTACGGCCCCAACATTAAGGATATCTACCATCAGGTCGGCATCGCTGCCCAATCCGTGCGGATAGAATTTTCGGGAATTACAGGGGTTCAGGCGCTCGACCGCGCCGAAGGTAGCGCAGGGGCGGATGCCGTTGCTATCCTCCCACCTACGGGGTTGTCTGAGAGGAGCCAATGATGAAAGCCGTTCTGAGCATCTTCGTCCTCGTCGGAGCACTCATTGTCAGCGCTCCGGCGCCTGCGCAACGGAACATTGACCTCGGCAGGCTCGAGTACGAGAAGGGCTGCATCGGTTGCCATGGTGTCGATGCCAAAGGCAGTGGAGTGCATACGCCGCGTCTGAAAAACGACCCGCCAGATCTGACTGTGTTGGCAAGGGCAAACGGTGGGGTATTTCCCATAGAAAAGATATACGAAGTGATCGACGGGCGCGCGCAATTCCAAGCGCATGGAACCCGTGAAATGCCCATCTGGGGAAAAGAATACACAACACCTGAGATGATCTCGCTACTCGCCTATCTGAATCGTATTCAGCAGAAATAAGGTGTCGATTGAATCGACGTTCTCGGTGTGCATCTCACCGACGGCAGCGGAATGTCGGCAGTCCACTTAGGCAGTTTGATACCGCCTCGTAAAGCTGAGATGCCTTCTCGATGAAGTTGGTGATCGTTTTCTTCGATGGTCAGCCCCGCCGGACTGAAACGATAGCCAAGAAAGTCGAACCCACGTACGATCCTGCCTATGAAGGTTTTGTCCGGGTGAGGTGATCGAATAGAGCTGCAACTCCCGTTGGCTCAAGGTGAACAACCGAGAATGATTACGCTTGAAGATTGCATCGGATTATGTGGCTTGACCGAAGAGGAAGTGCTCGCCATTGCGGAACACGAGCACCTTCCCGAAATCGCTGCAACCGCACTTGCTCAGTACCTTTTGTCCCAAGAACATGGCGGCGAGAAAGTCCGAGACATTATCGTTGATGATATTCGGCAAGCCCAGCGGGACGGTGACAGCAGCATGCTGTAACCTTGCTACATGTCCTTCACCACTTCTTGAAAGCACACCCAGAGGCTGAGCCATCTCAACATCCGTGGAGCAAGTCATCCTGATGGTCGGGCTGGCGCTCTGGGGCTATCCTCAAGTGCGTCGAAAGTTTGCGGATGTTGAAGTGCACGAGTCTCGTTCCTGGCCGGTGCGTGACCCGCGGGCGATGGCGAACGCAATCCTGGGCAAGTAACGTTGCCCGGTCACGGCGACGCCGCAGGTGCGGAACGCCAATGCGAGCATAGCCGTGCTGCAAGGGTCCTGGACACGGCTCGCGCCTGTTGCGATACCGAACTCTCTTGGCAATTGAGGAGCTTCTCCGATGACCGTCATCAATTCCCAGGTCCACGCATATGCGGCGAGCACTCCGCAGCGACCCTGGCACAGCGTGCCGAGCTGGCCCGATCACGCTACCGGTGACGAGATGGCGGCGGCGATGGACAAGCTCGGCATCGACGGCGCGATCTTCATCTCCGCCTTTTCCCTGTACCGCTACGACGCGAGCTATGCGGTGGAGGTGCAACGGGCCCATCCCGGCCGGTTCGCGATCGTCAAGCCGGTTGACCCGGACGATCCGGCCGTGGGCGATATCATCGCCGATTGGAAGCAGACGCCGGGCGCGGTCGGCATCCTGTTTCCACCACCTGATTTTGAGTTGGGCGCGTCTACCGATTCCGCCACGGGGGCTTGCCGGCCGGGATCATAGCCACGGCGGGCAGAATTAACGGTGACACCTTACTAAATAGCGTCGGCGCTACCTAATCGCCTTCGCCTTCCCAAGGCTTCCGCGCGGTATGACGAATGTGGACGATCGCGATCTCGTCGCGACCGACCCGATAGTAGATGATGTACGGATAGCGACCAAGCCAGAGCGCATGAACGCCGAGCTTCGGGATCGCGCGGTGCCGGATCTCCAACTCACCGAGCGCCGAAATACGCTTCTCGACAAATGCTTTGACCTCGCGCGCAGCGCGCGGGTTGCGCCGATTGATGTAGTCGAAGATGGCCTCGCGATCGGCGAACGCCCGCGGCGTATAGCGTACCCTCATATGCCGTGGCGTTTGTTTGCCTGCGCCACGACTTCATCGGGGACGAATTCGCCTCGTTCAGCTTGTGCCAGACCTTCGCGGATGGCGGCTTCCGTCTGATGGTCGAGCGGAAAACCCGATGCGTCCGCGTCGGCCATGGAGAGTATGAGCGCGGCGAGCGCGTCTTGCTCTTCCTCCGGCAATGCCTGCACCTTCGCGATGGCCTGTTCGAGCAGCTTGGTCATCAGATTAGCCTACCATGTTGCGTCTTTGCGCGCATGTCCGAAGCGCGAAACGCCATCATCAAGGTGGTAGTCGGTCGCTTCGAAAGCTACTGGTGCCCCTGGCCGGACTCGAACCAGCACGATGTTTCCACCACCTGATTTTGAGTCAGGCGCGTCTACCAATTCCGCCACAGGGGCTTGCCGGCCGGGATCATAGCCACGGCGGGCAGGGGGTCAACGGTCCCATACCAAAACCGTCTTTTCATCGCTATATGGGCGGCAGCGACGGAGACGACCGGACCGCCCCGATGACCGAGATCACGATCAGCACGATTCGCACCCGGCCGGTGGCCGCGGCGGCCATTGCCATCGCCGTCGTCGGCGCGGTCACGATCCTGGGCGCCTGGTACTTCCAATACGGGCTCGGCCTCAAGCCGTGTCCGCTCTGCCTGGAGCAGCGCTACCCCTACTATTTCGCGGTCCCGCTCGCCGTCATGGTGGCGCTGGGCGACTACGTCGGCGCGTCGCGCAAGGTGCTGATCGGCGCGCTCGTCGCCATTGCGCTCGGCATGCTCTGGAATGCCGGCCTCGGCGTCTTCCATTCCGGCGTCGAATGGAAATGGTGGCCGGGCCCGCAGGAATGCTCGGGCGCGCTCGACAACCTCGGCTCGGCCGGCGGCCTCCTGAAGCAGCTCCAGTCGATCACGGTCGTGCGCTGCGACGAGGCGGCCTGGCGCTTCCTCGGCCTCTCGCTCGCGGGCTACAACGCGCTGATCTCGCTCGCGCTCGCGGCCGTTGCGGCGTGGGCGGCGATGACGGAGTGGCGCAGTCTGTCGCCTACGAATCGAATTTAAATATTGACTACAAAACGAATATGATCTAGAAGCGCCCTGCCTTGCTCATCGAGGGGCGTGTTCTCGAGACGATCCCTGAATGCGGAGCGAGGTGTGGCGTCCCGCGATGCGGCTCGTAACCGCAGCCCCCGGGAGGTCCGGGGCACCGCCCGCCAGGCACTACGACCTGGCTGCGAGGAGCTCGCTGCACGGGTTGCGGAGGATAATTCCGCAGACGGAAGCGCGGCCCCCGGCCACAAATCGCCACGGTGGAGCGCCGAGAGGCGAGCGTCCTACGTTACTGGACGCAAGGCGCCTCGCAAGCGCCTGGCCCGCCGCGTCATGTGCGGGCCCAACGGATGCCGCTGCATCCGTGCGCCTGTCGGCGCTCCGCCCACCCCTCGAGGTGGGAATCTATTTCACGACCCGGGCGCATCGCGCCGCGGGAACGAGTTGGGCTGTTTGACAAGTGAAGACGGGAATGCGGTGCTGGGCGAGCGACGAATGACGCTCTCAATCGGCCCTCGTGCTGAGGAGCATCGCAGCGCGAGCGGGCACGCGTTGACCACAAGCTCCGGCACGCTGCGATGCGTCTCGAAGCATGGGGCCGCCCCCAGCCTTCGAGACGCGCGCACGCAAGCCTAGTTTTGCCGAACCTGCGCGTAAGCGCGCTCCTCAGGCTGAGGGCGGAGCGGCACCGCGCCGGTGAACCCGCCGCCAAATCAATCCACGCTGATCCGCGCGGCGCGAATCACGTCGCCCCAGCGCTCGGTCTCTTCCTTGATGAACGCCTTGATCGTCTCGGGCGTCCCGCCGACCGGCGTCATGTTCATGCGTCGCATCTGCTGCAGTGTCTCGGGGTTCTTCAGCACCTCGTTGATGCCGGCATTGAGCTTGGCGACGATCGCCGCCGGCGTCTTCGGCGGCGCGGCGAGCGCGTTCCAGGTGTCGGAGCGAAAGCCCTTGACGCCGGCCTCGTCCATGGTCGGCACCTCGGGCACCGAGGCGACGCGCTCGGCGGTCGTCACCGCCAGCATCTTCGCCTTCTTCGCCTGGTATTGCTCGCGCACCGAGTCGATCTGGAAGAACAGCAGGTCGACGTGGCCGCCGATCAAGTCGTTCACCGCCTGCGCGGTGCCGCGATAGGGCACGTGCGAGAGCTGCGTGCCGGTGACGCGCGCGAACAGCTCGCCGGTGAGGTGCGGCGTGGTGCCGATGCCCTGCGAGCCGAAATTGACCTTGCCCGGATTGGCCTTGGCGTAGGCGATCAATTGCTCCACGGTGTCGGCGGGGAATTCCGGCCGCACCACCAGCGTGTTCGGGATCGACGACATGATCGCCAGCGGCTCGAACGCGGTCGGGTCGAACTTGAGCCGCTTGTAGAGCACGATGTTGGTGGTCAGCGGCGAGGGCTGCGCCGCGAGCAGCGTGTAGCCGTCGGGCTCGGCCTGCGCCACGGCCTCGGCGCCGAGATTGCCGCCGGCGCCCGGCCGGTTCTCCACCACGAACGGCTGGTCCCACATCTTCGCCAGCCGTTCGGCGATCACGCGCGCGATGAGATCGACGCCGCCGCCGGGCGGGGCGGACACGATGATCTTCACGGCGCGGGTGGGATAGTTGGTTTCCTGTTGGGCGAGGGACTGTGTGGTCACGGCGAGAATTGCCGCCACCGCAACGGACCCCAGAATTTTCAGCATGGCTCGACCTCGGGCACTGACAAATACACCGGCCGTCAGGCTATTCTGTCGCGAACCGAATGTCTCGCGGCGCGCCAACAAGCCGCAGGCCAAGGAGGAAAAGATGAAGATCGTGCAGACCGACGAGATCCCGCTCAAGCGCGCCCTCGAGCATCGCGGCGGCATATTCCACGGCCGCATCGTGGTAGAAGGCGCGCCCGGCGCGCTCGACAATTTCCAGGTCTCGTACGGCCAGATGGGCGGCGATTTCAACTCGCCCCGGCACCGGCACAATTTCGAGCAGATCCGCTACCAGCTCGAAGGCGTCCTCGACTACGGCCGCGACGGCAAGCTCAGCGCCGGCATGGTCGGCTATTTCCCGGAGGCGGTCTATTACGGCCCGCAGAGCCAGGACCCCAACATCGCCTGCAAGACCATCGTGCTGCAGTTCGGCGGCGCCAGCGGCAGCGGCTACCTGTCACAAGCCGAAGTCCAAGCGGGCATGCAGGAGCTCAAGGAGCAGGGCGAGTTCAAGGACGGCGTCGTTCCGCCGCTAGCGCGTCAGCCGTACGGCCGGAGGGCAGGAGCGCAAGCGCATGGACGGCTACCAGGCGATCTGGGAGCACGTGAACGAGCGGCCGATGGTCTATCCGAAGCCGCGCTACCCGCAGCCGATCTTCATGGACCCCGCGAACTACGAATGGGTGCCGGTCGCCGGTCAACCCGGCGTCGCGGAGAAGCTGCTCGGCGTGTTCACGGAGCGGCGCAGCGAATTGAGCTTCCTGCGGATTGACGCCGGCGCGAGCTACACCGCGCGCGGGAAGGGCGTCTATATGGTGACGCACGGCGCCGGCACCGTCGGCGATCAGACCATGCGGGCGCTCACCACGGTCTATCTCGATCCCGGCGAGAGCGTGACGTTCAGCGCGAGCGAGGAGACCGAGCTGCTGCATTTCGGCCTGCCCGATCTCGCCGGCCTCTCGATGCCGGTGCACGACCAGGTGCCGGCCGAAGCGGCGGAGTAGGGTGGGCAAAGGCGCGCTTGCCGTGTTGACGCCGCGCGGAAAGATCGTACGTTGCGCGCCGTGCCCACGCGTCTACGGTCCGACCGCGTCCTCTTCGACGCGTGGGCACGGCGCGCAAGAGCGCGCCTTTGCCCACCCTACGCCGCTTCCGGCGCCGGCAAATCGCTCGTCAACGCCTGCGCCATCCGATCGATCAACGCCAGCACGTCCGGGTGCTGCTCGGGCTGCCAGCGCTTGAGCATGTCTGCGAGCCCCTTGCGCCGCGCATCGAGCGCCCGGTCGCGCATGGCGACGCCGGTTGCGGTCAACTGCAGGAATCCGGTTGCCGCCTTCACCGCGATCCCGCGCTCGCACAACGCGTCGAGCGGACCCTGCAGGTCCGGCGCCGGAACCTTGAGCTCCTTGCTCAACGCCTCGAGCGTCATCGGCTCGCGCTCGCCCAGCCGCGCCAGCATCCACAGCTCCGGTGCCGGCAGGTCGAGGCCCGCGCGGCGCGCCAGATCGGCATAGACGCGCCAGCGGTTCTCGTGCGCCACCAAGGCCGTGACGATGCGCTCCAGCTCCTCGAGCGAGCTGGCGTCGCGCGGCATCGCGAAGCTCTCGCCCAGGCCTTCCGTCGCCTCGCCCTCGCGCAGCGGGGTCTCGCGCAGCAGCCACGTGAGCGCGAATCCGAGCGCGGAGATGCATGCCGCCGCCACGAACACCGGCCGCAGCGCCGCCATGACCGCGGCGATGTATTCGGCGTGCAGGTTCTCCGGCAGGCCCTTGATCCCGGCGGGGATGACGGTGGCGAGGAAATCCATCCCCGGCCCGGCGAGCTGCGCATGCAGCAGGTTGGCGAAGATCGCGCCGAACAGCGCGACGCCGAGCGCGCCGCCGAGCGAGCGGAACAGCATCGTGCCCGAGGTGGCGACGCCGAGCTGCTCGTAGCCCACGCTGTTCTGCACCGCGAGCACCAGCACCTGCATCACCATGCCCATGCCGAGCCCGAGCCACAGCGCGTCGAGCGCGGTCATCAGGATATTGCTGTCGGCGTGGAGCATCGCGAGCATCGCGAGCCCGAAGGTCATGCTGGCGGTGCCGATGATCGGATAGAGCTTGTAGCGGCCGAAGCGGCTGATGAGGCGGCCGCTCAAGACCGACGTGATGAGCATGCCGAGCATCATCGGCATCAGCAGGAGGCCGGAGGCCGACGGGCTCACGCCTTTGACGACCTGCAGGTAGATCGGCAGGAACGTCACCGCGCCGAACAGCGAGAGCCCCACGATCAGCCCGACGCCGCAGGCGACCGAGAAGTTGCGGTTGGCGAACAGGCTCATCGGCAGGATCGGCTCGCGCGCCCGCCGTTCGACGAGGATGAAGGCGGCGGTGGCGATCACGCTCACGGCCATCAGGCCGAGCGAAACCGGCGACGTCCAGGGAAAGGCGGTGCCGCCGAGCCCGGTGAACAGGATGATGGCGCTCAGCGCGGCCGCGAGCAGGGTGGCGCCGGCGTAGTCGATCGCGGGCCGCCGGCGGGTCGGGGCCGACGGCAGCACGGCGGCGATCACCACCATCGCCAGGATGCCGGTCGGCAGGTTGATGAAGAAGATCCAGCGCCAGCTCAGGTGATCGACGAAAAAGCCGCCCACCAGCGGCCCGACGATGGTGGCGACGCCGAACACCGCGCCGAAGAAGCCCTGGTAGCGGCCGCGCTCGCGCGGCGGAATGAGGTCGCCGATCACCGCGATGATGACGACGATCAGCCCGCCGCCGCCGATCCCGGCGAGCGCGCGGAACAGGATGAGCTGCAGCATGTCCTGCGCGATGCCGCAGAGCGCGGAGCCCACCAGGAAGATGGCGATCGCCACCTGCAGGACGATCTTGCGGCCGTAGAGGTCGCCGAATTTTCCGTAGAGCGGGCCGACCACGGTGCTGGTGAGCAGATAGGCCGTCACCACCCAGGAGAGATAGGCGAGCCCGCCGACCTCGCTCGCCATGGTCGGCAGCGCGGTCGAGACGATGGTCTGGTCGAGCGCGGCCAGCCACAGCGCCAGGAACAGCGCGCCGAACACCGCCCGGAGGGAGATCTGGTTCTGAGCTGGTGCCATGGCTATCGGCGGACGATTTCGCTCTTCGTCATGGCCGGACTTGTTCCGGCCATCCACGTCTTTGCTGCTGCACGTCGTTCAAGACGTGGATGCCCGGGACAAGCCCGGGCATGACGCGTCGAGATGGCCGCTCAAATCGCTCAGGCGATTACGGATCGAGCTCGGTGTCCCAGTAGAGATAGTCGAGCCAGCTGTCGTGCAGATAGTTCGGCGGAAAGCGCCGGCCGTTGCGGTGCAGATGGTTCACGCTCGGCTGGAACGGCATCTGCGACGGCCACATCTTGGCCTCGTCCATCGTCAGATTGCCCTTCCTGAGATTGCAGGGCGAGCAGGCCGCGACCACGTTGATCCAGGTGGTGTGCCCGCCGCGCGAGCGCGGCAGCAGGTGGTCGAAGGTGAGGTCGTCGCGCGTGCCGCAATACTGGCAGCTGAACTTGTCGCGCAGGAACACGTTGAAGCGGGTGAAGGCCGGCTGGGTCGCGGGCTTTACGTAGGTCTTGAGCGACACCACGCTCGGGAGCTTCATCTCCAGGCTGGGGCTGTGCACCAGGCGGTCGTATTGGGCGACGATGTTCACCCGCTCGAGGAAGACCGCCTTGATGGCGTCCTGCCATGACCACAGCGACAGCGGATAGTAGCTGAGCGGACGAAAATCCGCGTTGAGCACGAGGGCCGGAAAGCCTGTCGCCGAAACATGCACGTTCACGGGATGCTCCTCGTCTCCTTTCCCGGGACCACAGCGCTGGACCCTAGTCTATAGGGGAGCGTGACAGGATTGTGAAGACCGGTCCGGGGGTTATGGAGGGCCGGGATGTGGGCCCGGATCTTGTAGGTTGGGTCGAGTTCTTCACGAGACCCAACAACCACGAGCACGCTTGGTCCTGTTGGGTCTCGCAAGCTCGACCCAACCTACGACCCCCTTGCGCGATCGATCACGGCCATCGGATCCGGAACCGCGTCGCCGTGCCAGGCGATGTGCTGGTCCGGGCGAATCAGCACGAGCTTGCTGCGGTAGAGGCCGTCGGGCGGTGTCGAGCCGCAGCACGTTCAGCGGCACGCTGCGCGCCTGCGCCGCCGCTTCGATCGCGTGCGCACCCTCCGGCGCGCCGAAATCGAGGAGCGCGAAGCCCTTGCCGAGTTCGTCGTAGGCCGCGCGTCCCGGCGCCAGCCAGAAATGCGGCGCCCGCGCGCCCGGGCGATCGAGCGGCGTGTAGCTGTCCCAAGAATCGGGAGGTGAATCCGGGGGTGCGTCGCCGCTGTCGTGCCATACGACCGGCGACGTTTCGTAGCGCTCGCCGAGCTGGATGCCGACCGTGAGATATTGCGCGCGGTCCTCTTCCATGACCCTGGCGCCGAAGGCGCGGCGCGCCGCTTCCGCCGCGGCGCCGCTCGCTTCGAAGCCCGGCGACAGCGCCCAGCCGTCCATGATGCGGGTGCATTTCACGCCGAGCTGGGAATTGCGCACGCCCATGGGCCGGCGCTCGATCTCGTAGCTCTCGAGCAGCCGCGGCCCGGCCCAGCCCTGATGCACGGCGGCGAGCTTCCAGCAGAGGTTCATCACATCGCCGATGCCGGTGTTCATGCCGAGCCCGCCGAGCGGCGTGAACAGATGCGCGGCGTCGCCGGCGAGGAACACGCGGTCCGGCCTGGTAGTGCTCGCAGACCAGCGCGAGGCCGCCGGTCCACGGCCCGCCGGAGATGATCTCGAACGGCACATCGGCGCCGATCATCGCCGCGATCACCGCCTTGGCGTCGATCGCGTGCCAGTCCGCGCCCGGCGGCACCTGGTAGTGCACGACCCAGGTTTCGCGGCCGTCCTGGGAATACATCATGCCCCGCATTTCCGGGTTGAGGATCCAGGTCATGTTGGTCGGCGGTCGCCCGCTCGCCGCCATCAGCGTGGGCGAACGGATGAAGAAGGACAGCATGGTGCCGCCCATGAAGGCGCGGTGGGTGGTGCCGTCCTCGCCCAGCATGGCGAAGCCGAGCGCGCGGCGCACCGTGCTGCTCGCGCCGTCGACGCCGATGAGATAGCGCGCCTTGATCCGCCGGCGCTCGCCCGACTGCGTATCCTCGACCTCGGCGAGCACGTGATCGTCATGGACTTCGAACGAATCGAGCCGCTGGCCGAAATGGATCTGCGCTCCCGGCTGGCGCTCGGCGCAACGCCGCAGCACGCGCTCGAGCACGGGCTGCGAGACGTTGTTGGGGATTTCCGGCGTCGGCCAGTCCGAATAGGGCCGCGGCAGGCGGCCGAACTCGTGGCCGCAGAAGCGCGTCACGTAAGCCGAGGCGCGCGCGACGTCGGACGGCAGTCCCTCGGAGCGAAGCTCGTTGGCGATGCCGAGGCGGCGGAAGTGCTCCATCGAGCGCGCATTGGTGTTGTTGCACTTGGGATGCTGCGCGGTGTCGAGCTTGTCCGTCACCAGGATGGCCGGCACGGACCGCCACGCGAGCTCGATCGCCGCCGTCAGACCGACGGGGCCGCCGCCGACGACCAGGGCGAAGGTTTCAGCGTCCATGATCCTGCTTCAGCGCGGCACCCGCACGCGGGCGAGAAATTCGCCGCCGTGGCGCAGGCCTTCCTGGTCGATGCCGTGACCGATGCCGTTGGAGATGTGCCACTCGACCGGCACGTCGAGCGAGCCGAGCCCGTTCGTCGCATGGAACAGCGCCTGCACGGGAATGAGATCGTCCTGGTCGCCGTGGATGAGCAGCACCGGCGGCCGCGACTTGATCTCGGCGGCGAACTTGTCCGGATTGGCGTCCGGCGGCACCACCAGCAGGCCGGAATAGCCGACGATCGCGAACGGCGGCACCGCGCGGCGCAGCCCCACATGCAGCGCCATCATGGTGCCCTGGCTGAAGCCGACCAGCGCCAGCGCCGAAGGCGGAAGGTTGCGGCGCTTGAGCTCGGCGTCGAGGAAGCTCTCGAGCACGGGCGCGGCCTTGTTGACGCCGACCCAGCGCTCGTTGGGATCGCGGAAGGTGAGCGGGAACCATTGCCGGCCGACCGGCGCCTGGCCGCAGGGCTCCGGCGCGTGCGGGGAGACGAAGGCCGCATTCGGCAGCAGCCCTTGCCAGGCGCGGCCGATCTCGATGAGGTCGTTGCCGTCGGCGCCGTAGCCGTGCAGGAACACCACGAGCTGGCGCGCCGGACCGGAGCGCGGCTCGAGTCGTGGTCCGTCGAGCTCAGCCATTGCTTCTCCGTTTCATGGTTGTTCGCGTCTTGGTCTTTGGCGTTGCGATCTTCGCCTCTGATCGGCGCGCCATCGCGCTGCTTCGCGATCCGATAGTAGGTCCAGAGCATGCACGCCGCGGCGCCGCGCCACGGGCGCCAAGACTTCGGCGAGCGGCCCCATCTCCTTCGAGCTCGGACGCTGCTTCAATGCGAGCAGGAGCCGCGCGGCTTCCTGCAGGGCGAGGTCGCCGGCGGGCCAGGCGTCGGCGTGGCCGAGGCAGAACAGCAGATAGATGTCGGCGGTCCAGGGTCCGATGCCGTGCACGGCGGTGAGTGCCGCGTGCGCCTCGTCGGCGGGCATCTGCGCAAGGGAGGGGAGATCGAGCTCGCCGACATCGATGGCTTTCGCGATGGCCTTGAGCGTGCGGATCTTCGGCGCGGACAGGCCGGCGCGGGCGAGCTTGGCCGGCCGCGCGCGCAGCACTGTGGAGTGATCGAACGGATCGCAGGCCGCGACCAGCCGGTCCCAGATCGCGTTCGCGCTCGCCCGCGAGACCTGCTGCGACACCACGATCGAGGCGAGCCCCGCGAAGCCGTCGGCGCGCCGCCGCAGCGGTGGCCGGCCCGCTTGCGACAGGACGGCGCCGAAGCGCGGGTCGGCGGCGATCAGGCCCGCGATGGCGTGATCGAGATCGGCTTCGGTGTGGATGAAGAAAGACATGACCGGCGCGAAGCATCTACAAATGCCATGCTAACGCAACCCCTTTTCTGGCCTCGTCCCGCGCATGACCGTTCCAGTTTTCCGCTTCGCGCCGAGCCCGAACGGCTACCTGCATCTCGGTCATGCGCTGTCGGCGCTGCTCAATTTCGAGATGGCGCGGGCGGCGGGCGGGCGGTTCCTGCTGCGCATCGAGGACATCGACGCGGCGCGCTGCCGTCCGGAATACGAGCAGGCGATCTACGACGACCTGGCTTGGCTCGGCATTGCCTGGGAGGAGCCGGTCCGGCGCCAGAGCGAGCATCTCGACGACTACCGCGCCGCGCTGACGCGGCTCGAGGCTCGGGCTCGTCTATCCGAGCTTCGAGAGCCGCGGCGAGATCGCGCGGCTCGTGGCCGAGCGGGAGAGGGGCGGCCTTGGCCGCGCGATCCCGACGGCGCGCCGCTCTATCCCGGCGACGCGCGCGCGCTGCCGGATGCCGAGCGCCGCAGGCGCATCGATGCCGGCGAGCCCTATGCGTTGCGGCTCGACATGGCGGCGGCGCGCGCGCAGGCCGGGCCGCTGACCTGGACCGAGACCGGCGCGGGCCCAGGTGGCGAAACCGGCACGGTCGCGGCAGCCCCGCAACTCTGGGGCGACGTGGTGCTGGCGCGCAAGGAGACGCCGACGAGCTATCATCTCTCGGTCGTCATCGACGACGCGCTGCAGGGCGTAACCCATGTGGTGCGCGGGCAGGATCTGTTCTGGGCGACCGCTGTCCACCGGCTGCTGCAGGCGCTGCTTCGGCCTCCCGGACCCTGCTACCATCACCATCGCCTGATTCTCGATGCCGACGGGTCAGAAGCTCTCGAAATCGACCCGCGCGACCGCCTTGCGTGCCTTGCGCGACGACGGCGCCAGCGTCGCCGACATCCGCAGGATGGTGGGGTTAGCTTAAGTCCTGTTGTGGCCGGCCATCTCTCTACGTGGCAATGTGCCCTGGGGGCCCGATGCCGAAGACGAGGACATCCGCCCGCAAGCATCGCGCCAAGCGCAAGGCGCGGCGGCGGGCCGTTGCGCCGCATGCGCGCGCGATCGAGGCGACGCTTGCCGACATCGCCCACGAGATCAGGACGCCGCTGACCGGCATCCTGGCGCTCGGCGAGCTGCTCGCCACCTCCGAGCTCGGCGAGCGCGAGCGCGGCTGGGCGACCGCGATCAAGAGCACGGCGGAGCATCTTGCCTTGCTCACGTCGCTCATCGTCGATGCCGCCCGCGCCGACGCCAAGGGACTGGTGCTGCGGCGCGAGCTCATCCGGCCGCGCCGGCTGGCCGATGCCGTCGCGGCCTCGCTCGCCGGCCGCGCCGAGGCCAAGGGCTTGACCAGCGAGGCGGAGATTGCCGACGGATCTGCCCGAAGCGGTGATCGGCGATCCGCTGCGGTTGCGGGCCGCGCTGGAGAACCTGATCGACAACGCCGTGAAATTCACGGAGCGCGGCAGCGTACGTTTCGCCGCGACCAGCGAAGCCGCGGCGCGCGGCAAGGTGCGGCTGGTTTTCACCGTCGCCGACAGCGGCATCGGGCTCGACACCGCCGAGATCAAGCGGCTGTTTCGGCCCTTCAGCTCAGGCCAACGAGCGCATCGCCCGCCGCTATGGCGGCGCCGGACTTGGTCTCGCCTTCGTCAAGCGCATCGCCAAGGCCATGGGCGGCGACCTCGAGGTCGCGAGCGAGCCCGGCGGCGGCAGCCGCTTCCGGCTCAGCGTCAGGGTGACGGAGGCGTCAGGCGCGGCGAGCGCGGAGGGCGGAGCGGTGCCCTCCGTGCCGGTGCGGGCGCTCAACGTGCTCTGCGTCGAGGACAACCCCTATGGCCGCGTCGTGCTCAACACCATCCTCAGCGAGCTCGGCCACCGCGCGGATTTCGTCGGCACCGGCGCCGCCGCGGTCGAAGCGGTCGCGCAAGGCAGCTACGACGTGGTGCTGATGGACGTGACCTTGCCGGACATCGACGGCGTCGAGGCGACGCGGCGCATCCGCGCGCTCGACGGCCCCGCCGGCCGCGTGCCGATCGTCGGCGTATCCGGCCGCGCCAATGCCGCGGACGGAGACCTCGGCCGCGCCGCCGGGATGAACGGCTATCTCACCAAGCCGCTCTCGCCGAGCGCGCTGACGCAGGTGCTGGGGTCGCTGACCGCGCGGTAGCCCGGTTGCGGCGAGAGCCGCTCGCCAAAATGCCAGCGCCGCCCGATCGGGCGGCGCTGCATGATGCGATCTGGATCAGATCGTCAGTACTTCGCGACCACGTAGGGCTGGAACTTGTAGTTCAAGCCGACGCGCAGGATGTTGTCGGTGATGTCCGACGACCAGTTCGCCCCGATTCCAGCCGGCGTATTGGATGACGGTGCCCGAGATCGATGCCGAGATCCATGTAGAGGTATTCGATCTTGCCGGTCCAGTTGGCGCTGAGACGTCCTTCGATGCCGCCGCCGACCGTCCAGCCCGCCTTGGTGTTGCTTTGGCTGAAGGCAACGCTTGTCAGGGGGAAGCCACCGGTGAGCGATGCCGTTGGTCTCGATCTCGCCATAGGCCAGACCGCCGGTGACGTAGAGGAGCACGGTCGGAGCGGGGGTCACGCCGAGACGTGCACGCACGGTTCCGAACCATTCCAGCTTTTGATCGAGAGCGAAGGTCGCTGCGGTCAATCCGGGAGGAGTGAACGTCAAGCCCGGAAAACAGGGACCGGCGACGCCGCCGCCTGGGGCCACGGCGCAGTTGAAGATGCGCGCTGCCCTTCTGGCCCGACCATTGGATGTCGGCTTCGCCGCCGATGACCCAGATTCCGTTCTGCCAGTTGGCGCCGATCTGGCCGCCGGCGATCGCCGCCGTTGAGGTCGAACTTGACGTCGGTGATGGAGCCAGGCGGCGGCACGATGGGAAGGCCACCCGGGCTCGTGAAGTAGTCCACATGCGTGTCCGACCGGCCCCAGCTGTAGCCGGCGTTGAGGCCGATATAGACGCCGGTCCAGGTCCAGGGGTCAACGATAGGCGGCGGTGCCTTGTAGACGGGCGCCTTCCTCGGCAGGTCCGCCGCGGCCGCGGTGCCAGTGAGCGCGAGCAATGCGATTCCTGCGCTGACGATTTTCTTCATTGGAAGCCCCCGATTGTCCGGTCCCGACCGGCTGACCAACTGCGCGGCGCGGACGTATCCCCTCGTCCGCAGCCGGTTGTATGACCCTACCTACAGTCGATATGCCGCTGCGCGGAGTCAATCGACCGGCGATCCGTGTGGATTCCCGAAGGCCATCGCGCGCAATCGTTCGCTGGAGGTAAGGGGCTGATCCGCTTCGGTATTTGGCTGCGTATGGCAATTGCGCAACGCGTCGACCAAATTTGCAGCCGCCTGGGGATAGCGCCGGCGAATAGCGCTTACGCCACCTTCTCGGCCGCCGTCTCCACGATGCGCACGACGTCGGTCATGATGCGGTTCAACTCGAAATCCTTCGGCGTATAGACGGCGGCGACGCCCGCCTGCTGCAGCGCCTGCGCGTCCTCCGGCGGAATGATGCCGCCGACCACCACCGGAATGTCGTCGAGCCCGGCGGTCTTCATGCGCGCGACCACGTCCTCGCACCAGCGGCACGTGCGAGCCCGAGAGGATCGACAGTCCGACCACGTGCGCACCTTGCTCGCGCGCGGCTTCGACGATCTCGGCCGGGGTGAGGCGGATGCCCTCGTAGACCACGTCCATGCCGGCGTCGCGCGCGCGCACCGCGATCTGCTCGGCGCCGTTGGAATGGCCGTCGAGGCCGGGCTTGCCGACCACGAATTTCAGCCGCCGGCCGAGCTTGCGCGAGACCCGGTCGACGTCGGCGCGCAGATCGTCGAGGCCGACGGTCTCGTTGCGCGGCGCGCGGCCGACGCCGGTCGGCGCGCGGTACTCGCCGAAGCTCTCGCGCAGCGCAAAGCCCCATTCGCCGGTCGTGACGCCGGCCTTGGCGCAGGCGATCGAGGCCGGCATGATGTTGCGGTTCTCGCGTGCCGCGGCGCGCAGGTCCTTGAGCGCGGCCGACACGGCCTTCTGGTCGCGGGCGGCGCGCCAGGCCGCGAGGCGCTCGATCTGCTCGACTTCCGCCTGCGGCGAAACAGTGAGGATGGCGTCGGCCGCGCCGGCAAGCGGCGAGGCTTCGGTCTCGACGAAGCGATTGACGCCGACCACGGTCTGCTCGCCGCGCTCGATCGCCTCGACCCGGCGCGTGTTCGATTCCACGAGCTGCTGCTTCATGTAGCCCTGCTCGACGGCGACGACCGCGCCGCCGAGCGCCTCGATGTGGGCGAGCTCTTCCTTGGCCTCGCGCTTGAGCGCATCGACCTTGGCGGCGATCGCGGGCGAGCCGTCGAAGATGTCGCCGTATTCGAGCAGGTCGGTCTCGTAGGCGAGGATCTGCTGCATGCGCAGCGACCATTGCTGGTCCCACGGTCGCGGCAGGCCGAGCGCCTCGTTCCAGGCCGGCAGCTGCACGGCGCGCGCGCGCGCGTTCCTCGACAGCGTCACGGCCAGCATCTCGATGAGGATGCGGGTGACGTTGTTCTCCGGCTGCTGCTCGGTCAGCCCAAGCGAGTTGACCTGCACGCCATAGCGGAACAGCCGCTGCTTGGGGTCATTGACGCCGTAGCGCTCGGCGGTGATCTCGTCCCACAGCTCCGCGAAGGCGCGCATCTTGCAGATCTCGGTGATGAAGCGCAGCCCGGCATTGACGAAGAACGAGATGCGTCCGACCACCTCGCCGAAAGCGCCGGGCGCGACCGCGCCGGACGTCTTCACCGTGTCGAGCACGGCGATCGCGGTGGCGAGCGCGAAGGCGAGCTCCTGCACCGGCGTCGCGCCGGCCTCCTGCAGATGGTAGGAGCAGACGTTCATCGGATTCCACTTCGGCATTTCCCGGGTCGTGAACAGGATCGTGTCCTTGGTCAGCCGCATCGAAGGCGCCGGCGGAAACACGTGGGTGCCGCGCGAGAGATATTCCTTGATGATGTCGTTCTGGGTGGTGCCTTGCAGCGTCTCGCGCGCGACGCCCTGCTCGTCGGCGAGCGCGACGTAGAGCGCCAGCAGCCAGGCGGCCGTCGCGTTGATCGTCATCGACGTGTTCATCTCGCCGAGCGGGATCGCCTCGAACAGCGTGCGCATGTCGCCGAGATGCGAGATCGGCACGCCGACCTTGCCGACCTCGCCCTTGGCGAGCGGGTGATCGCTGTCGTAGCCGGTCTGGGTCGGCAGATCGAAGGCGACGGAGAGGCCGGTCTGGCCCTTGGCGAGGTTCTTGCGATAGAGCGCGTTCGAAGCCGCAGCGCGTTCGAATGGCCGGCATAGGTGCGGAAGATCCAGGGCCTGTCGCGCTCGCGCGTTGTGCCGTCGGCCGGCTTGCTCATGCTGTCGCCTCGCTCGGCTTGCTCGCCCAGCTTGCGATTGTGCAATGCAGCATACTCTGATTTCGGCCGCAAGGGTTTCTTATGGGCGCGCACAATGAGCCGGGCGCGCGCAAAGACACGCATCCTTGCCTTCACGTGTCGGCTTGCGGCTTCTTGAGCCGCAAGCCGCGCGGAATTTCTACGCTAGCGTCTGATGAAGCCGACGATCACGAGGACGATGACCGCGCCGATGGTGGCGTTGACGATCGAGCCGATGAAGCCGGCGAACGGCGAAAATCCCAGTTGCCGCAGTAGCCAGACGCCGATGAAAGCGCCGACGATGCCGATGACGATGTTCCAGATCAGGCCGAATCCGAAACCGCGCACGATCTGCCCGGCTAGCCAGCCGGCGATCGCGCCGACAACCAGCATGATGATGATGCTTTCAACTCCAACCACGACGTCCTCCCATACCCGCGTACTGCCGACACGCACCCGCAATCATACATTCTCGCAGCAGACAGGCTAGCTGCCTCTGCGCTGCAAAGATCGGATACGGACTTAAAGCGTCCGCGCTAGCTAGCGTTTGATCAGGCCGATGATGAGCAGCAGGATCACGGCGCCGATGACGGCGTTGATGATCGCCCCGACGTGGCCGCCGCCGATGACGATGCCGAGCCGCGGCAGGAGCCAGCCGGCGATCAAAGCGCCGACGATGCCGACGATGATGTTGCCGATCAGGCCGAAGCCGTAGCCTTTCACGATCAGGCCGGCGAGCCAGCCGGCAACGGCGCCGACGACCAGCCAGATGATCAGAGCAACAAGATCCATGGTGTCCTCCCCCAACGCGGGAAAAGCTCCCGCCGCTTTGTTGCATTGCAACTTTAGTAGTATATCCGAACGCGCCCTGGTTGTCTTGCCGGCACGGCCCGCAATCCCCTTGATTCACCGGCCGATCCCGTATCGTTGTTGCGGCGCAGCATGAAATGCGTCACACTGCGGCTGATCGGCTATGAATTGCGGGAGGCACCCATGCCGGCCGTTGCGATCACGAAGCCGCAGCAGGCGGCGCCGCTCAAGGATCTCTACGAGATCGGTGAAATTCCTCCGCTCGGTCACGTGCCGGCGCAGATGCACGCCTGGGCGATCCGCAAGGAGCGCCACGGTCCGCCGGAAACCTCGATGCAGCTCGAAGTGCTGCCGACCTGGCCGATCGGCGAGGACGAGGTGCTCGTCCTCGTGATGGCCGGCGGCGTCAACTACAACGGCGTCTGGGCCGGCCTCGGCATCCCGATCTCGCCGCTCGACGTGCACAAGAATCCGTTCCACGTCGCGGGCTCCGATGCCTCCGGCATCGTCTGGGCGATCGGCACGAAGGTGCGCCGCTGGAAGGTGGGCGACGAGGTCATCGTCCACTGCAATCAGGACGACGGCGACGACGAGGATTGCAACGGCGGCGATCCGCTGCTGTCGCCGTCGCAGCGCATCTGGGGCTACGAGACGCCGGACGGATCGTTCGCGCAGTTCTGCCGCGTGCAGTCGCGCCAACTGATGAAGAAGCCGCCGCATCTCACCTGGGAAGAGTCGGCCTGCTACACGCTGACCCTCGCCACCGCCTACCGCATGCTCTACGGCCATTCCCCGCACACGCTCAAGCCCGGCGACTACGTGCTGGTGTGGGGCGCCTCCGGCGGTCTCGGCGTGTTCGGCGTGCAACTCGTTGCCGCGTCGGGCGCCAACGCCATCGGCGTCGTCTCGGACGACACCAAGCGCGACTACGTCATGCAGCTCGGCGCCAAGGGCGTCATCAACCGCAAGGATTTTGCCTGCTGGGGCCAGATGCCGAAGGTCGGCACGCCGGAATACGACACCTGGGTCAAGGAGGCGCGCAAGTTCGGCAAGGCGATCTGGGACATCACCGGCAAGCGCGACGTCGACATCGTGTTCGAGCATCCCGGCGAGGCGACGTTTCCGGTCTCCTGCCTGGTGGTGAAGCGCGGCGGCATGGTGGTGTTCTGCGCCGGCACCTCCGGCTACAACATCACCTTCGACGCGCGCTACGTCTGGATGCGGCAGAAGCGCGTGCAGGGCTCGCATTTTGCGCATCTGAAGCAGGCCTCGGCGGCGAACCAGTTCGTGCTCGATCGTCGCATCGATCCCTGCATGAGCGAAGTGTTTCCGTGGGCGAAGATTCCGCACGCCCACGAGCTGATGCGCACCAACAAGCATCCGCCCGGCAACATGGCGGTGCTGGTCAACGCGCCGCGCACGGGGCTGCGCACGCTGGACGACGTGATGGAAGCAAGCGCCGGCTAAGCGACTGTCGCATCAATGTTCGTCGCCAAATTGAATTGGCGTTGAATTCGAATATTGTCGCGCCCGGATTAGTGTCGATCCGTTTGCACGAGAGATTATTGATCGCCTCGCCATAAGAATGGCACTTTTTTTGCCTGCGATGACGATAGGGCATCCACGTTGGGGGGCTTACAAGACTAAGGAGTCTTCCTCATGTGCGACTACAGCCTACACCACGTCAGGTCGCGCCCTGCAAAGGTCGGCGACCAGCTTGTAACGCGTAACTTCGGAACCGGCACGAGAGGGTTCGCCGCGCCGGGCGATGCCACCACGGCGGTCTGCGTTCTTCCGGGAACGGAGCTCGCCTTTGCACAGGAGCCGACATGCATGTCGTCGGGCTTCCTGGGCTGGGGCGCGAAGACGATCAAGCACCGGACCGCGATCTTCCGTCAGGTCAACAAGGACGAGCCGCGGGTGCATCACGATGCACTCGAATTCCCCGACGGACAACGAGTGCTGTTGACCGATCTGTGCGAGGGCCAGGAAGCGACCGTGCTCCAGCTTCCCGCGCAGCCCACGACCGCGGCCGAGGCGCAGGAGCAGACCCGCGTCGCCTATGTCGGCTGAAGCGTGCTCGCGTTCAACGGCAGGCAGCTGCGGCTGCAGGCCGTTGACTGCTCAAGGTTTGACGTAGATAGCGGTGATCAGGCGGCCTCGCTCGGGGCTGGGCCGCCTGGCTCGGCCTGCGGTCGAAAGATCGCCGAATTGAGCTCGCCGCCGTACACGAAGATCGATGCGGTCCAATACAGAAAAACCAGCGCGACCATGGCCGACGCGAGACCGGCATAGGTGTTGACGTAGGTGAAGGAGTACTCGGCGAGATAGCGGCCGAAGGCGATGCCGGCGGCGAGCCACAGCACGAGCGTGGCGGCAATGCCCGGCAGGATCTCGACCACCCGGCGGCGGCCGGCCGGCAGCCATTTGTGCGCGACGAACAGCGCCACGACGAGCACGACGCTCGCGACCGCGAAGCGGAAAAACGTGAACTTGCCCTCGAGCGGCTCGAGCCACGGCGCGTAGCGTAGCGCGGCGCGGAATAGCAGCGGTCCGAGCACGACCAGAAAGCCGAGGGCCAACGATCCCACGGCCGCGATCAGCACATAACCGATGGATTCGAGCCGCAGCAGAATCCAGTGCCGCGTCTCGAGTACGCCATAGGCGCGGTTGAGACCGATCCGCAGACTCTCGACCCCGCTCGAGGCGAAATAGACCGCGAAAGCGGCACCGAGCGTCAGCGCGCCGGTGTGGGTAATGGTGAGCACGTTGTGGATCTCGTGCGCGATCGGCAGCGCCACCTCCTCCGGCCAGGTCGCGAGCATCAGCTTCGCCACCTCGTCGGCGAGATCGCTCGAGCCGAAGAAGAAGCCGGCGAGCGCCGTCAGCACGATGAAGAACGGAAACATCGCCATCAGCCCAGAAAGAGCGATATGGCTCGCGATCGCCCAGCCGTCGTCGGCGAGGAAGCGCCAATAGGCGTCGAGGGTGATGTTGAAAGCTCGTCGCATGGGACATCCCGATCAAGCTCATTCAATCGAGCTTTGCCGCGCGCATTTCAAGTAAGTGCTGGTCAGATAAGTGCTGGCGTCTTGTGGAAGGATTGGACATTGTGGCCTCCCGATGCCGTCCCCGCAATTGACCTCCCTCTTCATCCGCGCCGCCCCGCTTACCTTCGCCCTGCTCTGGTCGAGCGGCTTCATGGTGGCAAAATATGCTGCGCCTTACGCCGATCCCTTCACCTTCCTCACGGTTCGGATCGCCACCACGATCGTCGCCCTGGCCCTGATCGTGATCGCCAGCCGCGCGCCTTGGCCGTCGAGCGCGCGCGAGGCCGGGCACAGCATGATGGTCGGCGTTCTCCTCCACGGCGGATACCTCGGCGGCGTCTGGTGGGCGGTTGCGCAGGGCCTGCCTGCCGGCATTTCCGGCTTGATCACGGCCGCCCAGCCGCTGCTCACGGCGCTTCTGGCCGCGCCGCTTCTGGGGGAGCGGGTCACGCACCGGCAATGGTGCGGCATCGTCGGCGGATTCGTCGGCATCGTATTGGTATTGGCGCCGCGGCTGTCCGCCGTCGATACGACGGCGCTCGGGATCGTCGCGCTGCCGATGGTCGTCAACTTCGCGGCGACGATATCGATAACCCTCGGCACCTTCTACCAGAAGCGCTTCGTCGCCGGCACCGACCTGCGCACCGGCACTTGCCTCCAATTCATCGGCGCGCTCGCCGTGATGGCGCCGCTGGCGCTCGCCACGGAAACACTGCGGTTCGACGTGAATGCGACCTCGCTCGCCGCGCTTGCCTGGTCGGTGCTGATGACGTCGCTGGCGGCGATTGCGCTGCTGCTGCTGATGATCCGACACGGCGAGCTCTCGCGGGTCGCGGCGCTGATCTATCTGGTACCGCCGCTCGCTGTGCTCCAGGCATTCATCTTGTTCGACGAGACGTTGGGCGCGATCCAACTGGTTGGCATGGCCGTGACCGCCGCCGGCGTGTGGCTCGCGACGCGAAAAGGTTAGGTCGCGTGGCGGCGGCGACCAAAAGCCCGCGAATTGGCTAAAATGTATCCCGTGGTTGCACAAAGAGCCGGCAAGCGTCGAGATAGGCCCTTCGGGCGTTGCATTTGTGCACTGCACGCGTAGTCTGGCGATGCCCTGGCTTGGAGATCGCCCGATGCTGGACAAAGCGCAACGCCACGACGCCGGCGTCAAGCTGGTCGCGCTCGCGCGCGAGGCGACCCGCGTCGCCGAGACTCTGCTGGCCGAGGCGACCGCCGCGGTACGCGGGCGCGTAACGGTCGAGGGTCGCGTGGTCGACCGGATGTTCGACCGCGAGCAGCGCGCCACCCATGGGCTCGCCTGGCTCGCCACCTACGTCGAAGTCGATGCGCCAGCTCGCGGCCTTTGCCGAGCGGATGCACGCCGCCGACAGCCTGGGCGAGCTCGAGGAACTGCTGATCCAGATCGGGATCGGCGAATATCTGGCCCAGATCGCGGGCGGCATTCCGATGAGCCAGGGCGAGATCGTGCGCCCCGCCGATGTCGGCCTGTCGGCCGCAGTCGGTCGCCGCAGCGCATGGCCGGTCCGCTCGCAAGGGCTGATCGCCTCCGGCAACGCCGAGCGCCGCGCGCGCCTGGTCGCGCTGCATGCGCGCCCACCATGACGTCACGATCGGCGACTGCGGGCTCGACGAGACGCTCGCGACGATTCGCGACGAGATGCGCAAGTTCGCCGAGAGCGAGGTCGTGCCGCAGGCGCACGGCTGGCATCGCAGCAACAGCTACATACCGCTCGACGTGCTCACGCAAATGTCCGAGCTGGGCGTGTTCGGCCTCACCATCGCCGAGGAATACGGCGGGCTGGGGCTCGGCAAGGAATCGATGTGCGTCGTCTCCGAGGAGCTCTCGCGCGGCTATATCGGCGTCGGCTCGCTCGGCACGCGCTCGGAGATCGCGGCCGAGCTGATCATCGGCGGCGGCACCGAGGAGCAGAAGCGCAAGTGGCTGCCGAAGCTCGCCTCGGGCGAAGTGCTGCCGACGGCGGTGTTCACCGAGCCCAATACCGGCTCCGACCTCGCGTCGCTCAAGACCCGGGCGGTACGGCATGGCGACGTCTACAAGGTCTACGGCAACAAGACCTGGATCACCCACCCCGTGCGCGCCGACCTGATGACGCTGCTCGTGCGCACCAATCCGAACGGAGCCCGGTCATCGCGGCCTCTCCATGCTGCTGGCGGAGAAGCCGCGCGGCACGCGACGAGAACCCGTTTCCGGCGGCCGGCATGTCCGGCACCGAGATCGAGGTGCTCGGCTATCGCGGCATGAAGGAATACGAGATCGCCTTCGACGGCTTCGAGGTGAAGGCCGAGAACCTGCTCGGCGGCGTCGAGGGGCTGGGCTTCCGGCAACTCATGCAGACCTTCGAATCCGCGCGCATCCAGACCGCGGCGCGCGCCATCGGCGTGGCACAGGCGGCGATGGAGCAGGCGCTCGCCTATGCGCAGCAACGCCAGCAGTTCGGCGAGCCGATCATCAATTTCCCGCGCGTCGCCGACAAGATCGCGATGATGGCGGTCGAGATCATGATCGCGCGCCAGCTCACCTATTTCGCCGCGCGGCAGAAGGATTCCGGCAAGCGCTGCGATCTCGAGGCCGGCATGGCGAAGCTGCTCGCCGCCCGCGTCGCCTGGGCCAATGCCGACAACGCCGTGCAGATCCACGGCGGCAACGGTTTTGCGCTCGAATTCCCGATCTCGCGACTACTCTGCGACGCCCGCATTCTCTCGATCTTCGAAGGCGCGGCGGAGATCCAGGCGCAAGTCATTGCGCGGCGGTTGCTCGCCGCGAGCAACTGAATCAGTCTCTCCGGCGTTGATCGAAATCAAGGCGCCGGCGCTGCCTTGGGACGAACGTCGATCGAGGGCAAGGAGGAGAAATTTCATGACCAAGTTGAAAATCCGCCAAGGCGATTGGGTCATCGTCTGCGACGGGAAGAAGGCACTGGTGCTGGAGAACGCGGGCGACGAGAAATTCCTCAATCTCAAGACCAGGGAGGTCTTCGATCATCCGGATGCGAAGACGCACGAGCTCGGCACCGATGCGCCCGGACGCTCCTTCAGCTCGGTCGGCCACGGACGCAGCGCCGTGGAGCAGACCGATTGGCATACGCAGGAGGAGGAGCGCTTCCTGCGCAAGCTCGCCGGCCATCTCGACGCCGCGGTGAAGGCGGGCGAAGCCAAGTCATTGATCCTGATCGCGCCGCCGCGCGCGCTCGGCGTCCTGCGCCCGGCCTATTCGCACGATCTGCGCGAGGCGCTACGCGCCGAGATCGACAAGGACCTGGTCAAGATGCCGGTGCACGAGATCGAGAAGCATCTCGTGGGGTGATAGCCGTCCCCGATTACGCCGCCTTCGCCGGCTGCTTGAGGAGCTTGTCCACGTTGCCGGACAGGATCGCCTCGCCGTCCTTGCCGAGCGCGCGGATGTCCGACGAAATCGCGCACGGCCTCGCGCTCGCGGATCTCCTGCGGATAGTCGGTGGCGAACACGATGCGCGACGCCGGGATCTCGATCAGCGCGCTCTTCACCGACGCCATCGCGCCGCAGAAGCCGGCGGTGTCGAACACCATGTTGTTGCTGAGGTAGTAGTCGAAATCCTTCTTCGGCTTCATGCCGTGGCGCGGCATTGTCGAGGTGCCCCAGAAGTCCTTGTCCTGGTAGCAGCGGATGCGCCCGAGCAGCGCCGAAAGCCATGCCGCCGAGATGCGACATGTGGACGGTGAGGTTCGGGATGGCGGTCGAACACGCCGGAATTGATCAGCCGGATCGTCGCCATGACCAGCGAGAATTCGCGGCCGACCGAGCGCGCGGTGTCGAAGCCGTCGAACTGCTGCGAGTCGATTGAGCTTGAGCGCGGGATGCACGAACACGAACATCCCGAGCTTCTCGCATTCCGCCCAGAACGGCTCGAATTGCGGGGCATCGAGAAGAGGCCGTTGGTCTCCGACGTGATCACCACGCCGGGAAAGCCGAGCTCGTGCTTGCAGCGGTTGAGCTCGCTGCAGCGCCTCGGCGCCGCCGAGCGGATTGGCATGGGCCGCGCCGATGAAGCGGCCGGGATAATCGCGTCTCCGCCTTCTTGGCCTTTCGTTGACACAGGCGCGACGTCTCGAGATCGGCGCACATGCCCTGCGCGCTGGTGAGCCAGGCCGCGTCGATGCCGGCTTCGTCCATCATGCGGACATGCTCGTCGAGATCGTAGAGCAGCCAATGGATGGTGTAGCTCGGCGCGCCGTGCTCGTCGTAGGTGCAGGATCTGGCGGTCGGCCGGGATCCTCCTTGATCAGCTCGCGCGGCGTGAAGTGGTGCTGGAAATCGACGATCATCGAACGGTTCCTCTTCGCGCGTTGCGTTGCGTCAGTCTCACCGAGGTCCTGTAGGGCGCGCGCGACGGCAACGTCAAGCGGCGTATGCGGCACGTCGCCGATGGCGGCAGCGAGCTTGCGGCCGTCGATCCGGTGCGGCTCCTTCCAGAGATAGGCCGATCTCCGAGAGCTCGCGGCCCATCGGCACGAGCGGTGCCGAAGGTGTGCATCAGCCACCAGGTCATGTGCTTGACCCTGAGCCCGCGCCCGCTCGCCTTGGCGATCGCCGCGATGAACTCGCGGCCGGTGACCGCATGGCCGGGAAAGCCGAAGCGTCTCGAACGGTTCCGAGCGTGGCGCGAATCTCGGCAAGCCGCACCAGCGCCGCCGACGAGGTCGGGCAGGTAGGCCCATTCGTGCACCAGGTCGAGCGGTCCCGGATAGGTCAGGCGGTCCGTGGACGATCTCCTTGACGATCACGAGATCGAACCATGATCCGTCGCCGCCGCCGAAAAAATCTCCGGCGCGCAGGATGATGCGTGCGCACGCCGCGCTCGGCCGCTTCCTCCATGCGATCTTCGATCGCGACGCGCAGCGTCCCTTGCGCGAGGTCGGCTGCATCGGCGTCGCCTCGTCGATCACCGCCGGCATGCCCGTGCCGTAATTGTAGAGATTGCCGGGGAAGATCAGCGTGGCGCCGGACGGTCTCCGCCGCCGTGATCGCGGAATAGGCGAGCGGCAGCGCGTGCTTCGACCACTCCGTATAGGGCGGGTTGAGCGCGTGCAGGACGACGTCGGTGCCGCGCGCCGCCTCGCCGACGGCGGCATGGTCGAGCGCGTCCACTTCGACCACCTCGGTGCCCTTCGGCGCGCGCGCGGCGGCGCCGGGCCGCACCAGGCTCGTGACCTTCCAGCCGGCTTCGCGGAAGGCCTCCGCCGCCGGGTAGCCGAGGCGCCCGGCAGCGCCGAGAACGAGGATTCGACCGGTCACGTCGAGCTCCGCGCCGGTCAGTGCCGCTTGCGCGCGGCGATCAAGAGCCAGCGATGGAACAAGACGACTTTGCCACCGGCCAGCGACAATCCCATCCCCGCAGTCGCTCCCGCGGCCGCCAAGGCGTGCACGACGGTACGAAGCGGTGCGACGCGCGCGGGGTCATCGACGATGCCCATCCATTCGTCGAGCTCGCGATCTTTGTCCCAAGTGGACTGCGTATCGATCTGGAAGCCGGCGCCTTCGATCGCGGAAAGAAGCTCGGAGGGGGCGAGCATCCGAACGTGAGACGGGTCCCGCAGCGTCTCTATCGCGTTCTGCAATGCCGACTTTTCGGCATTTTCCGAGCTGACGACGTCGGCGACGACGAGTGTGCCGTCGGGACGCAGGACGCGAAACATCTCGTCGAGCGCACGCCGAGGTTCCTCGAAATGATGAATCGAGAGCCGGGTCACCACGCCATCGAACGAGCTGTCGGCGAAGGGGAGATCGGTTGCACTGCCTTCCCTGAAGGTCACGTTCTTCAATCCGGCTTTGGCACATCGCTGCCGCGCCTGGCTGAGCATTTCAGGCGTCACATCGAGTGCCACGACTTGACGCGCCTTTTCGGCCAACGCCGCGCTTACGATGCCGGGACCGCAAGCGACATCGAGAATGCTGCCATTGCCGTTGGGGCCGATGGCGTCGCTGAAGCGTCGTGTCAGCTGAGCATCGGTGATCGCTGGCGAGGACGCAAAGGCCCCGGCCTGGCGGGTGAACTCGTGCTTCACGCGCTGGAGGTGGTCCAACGATGGCTCTCCCTGGTCGCTTTCGAACAGCAATGGTACGCGGCGCTCTCACGATTTCAAATCCCGGAGATTTGAACGCCTGGGGTCGGATATTCCGCCGGCAGGAATTACATGTCAGACGATGGCCTCGCCATCTGGAGGATGATAAGAGGTCGCCGATGACGGAGTTCCTGGCCTACGCGCTCATCCCGATCGCGATCGGGGCCGTTGCGGTGGTGCTGGTGCTCGGCCTCGCCAACATGGCGCGCGGCGGCTCGCCGCACAGAGTCGCAGAAGCTGATGCGCCTGCGCGTGCTGCTGCAATTCGTCGCGATCGTCGTGATCATGTTCACGATCTGGATGATGGGCAGATAGGGCTGAGCGATGGTCGTTCTCAACAGGATCTACACCCGCACCGGCGACGACGGCACCACCGCGCTCGGCTCCGGCGAGCGGCGCAAGAAATACGACCTGCGCGTCGCCGCCTACGGCACGCTGGACGAGGTCAATGCGGTGATCGGGCTGGTGCGCCTTCACAGCGGCGGCGATCATGCGCTCGACGCCATGCTGGTGCGCATCCAGAACGACCTGTTCGACGTCGAGGCCGACCTGTGCCTCGTCGGCAAAGGGGCCCGGCGGCGCGCGCATGACCGTCACCGACGCGCAGGTCGCGTGGCTGGAGCAGCAGATCGACGCGCTCAACGCCGATCTTGCGCCGCTCAAGTCCTTCATCCTGCCGGGCGGAAGCCCGGCCGCGGCCTATCTTCATCTCGCGCGCACCGTCTGCCGGCGCGCCGAGCGGATCATGGTCGAGCTCAAGGACCAGCCGGGCGAGGAGGTCACGCCGGCGGCGCTCAAATACGTCAACCGCCTGTCCGACTTTCTGTTCGTCGCCGGCCGGCATGCCAACGACAAGGGCGCGTCCGACGTGCTGTGGGAGCCGGGACAGAATCGGTAGCGCACGTCAAACGCAAAAGGCCGACCTCGGATGGTGATGCCGATCTACGACGACAATCCGTTCACCCAGTCGGTGAAGCCGATTGTCACCTGGTGCCTGATCGCGGCGAACCTCGGGGTCTTTTTTTACGAGTTCGGAGCGAGCCAGCTCGCGGTCGAACGCATCATCGACACCTTCAGCCTCACGCCCGGCGGCGTTCATCGGCGACATGGCCGCGCGCGGACGGGTGCCGGCGTTCGTGACGCTCATCACCTATCAGTTCTTCCATGCCGATATCGTGCATCTCCTCGGCAACATGATCTTTCTCTGGGTGTTCGGCGACGACGTCGAGCGGGCGCTCGGCCGCTTGCGCTTCCTCGCCTTCTATCTCCTGTCCGGCGTCGTCGGGGGCCTTGTCTTCGTCGCCAGCGATCCGCATTCCACCATCGAGCTGATCGGCGCATCGGGCTCGATCGCCGGCGTCGTCATCGCCTACCTGATGCTGCGCCCCTGCGCCAAGATCACCGTGTTGCTGGGGATCATTCCGCTGCGGATCAGCGCCTATTGGGTGATCGGCGTGTTCGTCATCCTTCAGTTGTGGAATCTCGGCTCGGCGTCGAAGAGCGACGTCGCCTAGTGGTGCCATTTCGGCGGCATGCTGGCCGGCGCCGTCCTGTTCCCGCTGATGAAGCCGCCGGGCGTGAAGCTGTTCGAGTGCATGCAGCCGGTCCCGGACACGGTGGTGCAGATCGGCCCCTACCGGGCTGCCCGCGTGCCGCCGGACGGCCTCCGTTGACCCCGGGACGGTGCCGGCCATTAGGTTGCCGCCGACCATTCGCGCCCGCGTGCGCCGGGCCCGGCCGGTTTTGTCGTCGCGAGAGCGAGCCTCCATGAAAATTCTGGTGCCCGTCAAGCGGGTGGTCGACTACAACGTCAAAATCCGCGTCAAGAGCGACGGCTGCGGCGTCGAGCTCGCCAACGTCAAGATGTCGATGAATCCCTTCGACGAGATCGCCGTCGAGGAGGCGCTCCGGCTCAAGGAGAAGGGCCAGGCGACCGAGATCGTCGTCGTATCGATCGGGCCGCAGCAGGCCGCGGAGACCATCCGCACCGCGCTCGCCATGGGCGCCGACCGCGGCATCCTGGTGAAGATCGACAAGATCGTCGAGCCGCTCGCGGTCGCCAAGATCCTCAAGGCGATCGTCGAGCAGGAGAAGCCCGGCCTCGTCATCCTCGGCAAGCAGGCGATCGACGACGACTGCAACCAGACCGGCCAGATGCTGGCCGCGCTCACCGGCTGGCCGCAGGGCACCTTCGCCTCCAAGCTCGTGATCGAAGGCGACAGCCTGCTGGTCACCCGCGAGGTCGACGGCGGCCTGCAGACGGTCAAGCTCAAGGCGCCTGCGATCGTCACCACCGACCTGCGCCTCAACGAGCCGCGCTATGCGAGCCTGCCGAACATCATGAAGGCGAAGAAGAAGCCGATCGACGAGAAGACGCCCGATGCCTATGGCGTCGACGTCTCGCCGCGGCTCGAAGTGCTCAAGACCACCGAGCCGCGGGCCGCAAGGCCGGCGTCAAGGTGAAGACGGTCGAGCGAGCTCGTCGACAAGCTCAAGAACGAGGTGGGAGTGATTTGATGACCACGCTCCTCGTCGCCGAGCACGACAACAAGACGCTCAAGGACGCGACCAACAAGGCGCTCACCGCCGCCAAGGCGCTCGGGCAGCCCGTGCATGTGCTGGTCGCGGGCAAGGGCGCGCGGCCGGTCGCCGAAGCCGCCGCCAAGCTCGACGGCGTCGCGAAGGTGCTGCTCGCCGACGGCGCCGGCTACGAGCACATGCTGGCCGAGCCGCTGGCGGCGCTCGTCGTTTCGCTGGCGCCCTCCTACGACGCGATCGTCGCGCCCGCGACCACGACCGGCAAGAACGTCATGCCGCGCGTCGCCGCGCTGCTCGACGTGATGCAGGTCTCCGACATCATCAAGGTGGTCGCGCCCGATACCTTCGAGCGGCTGATCTATGCCGGCAATGCGGTGCAGACCGTGCGCTCGAAGGACAAGACCAAGGTCATCACGGTGCGCACCTCGACCTTCCAGGCGACCGGCGAGGGTGGTTCGGCGCCGATCGAGGACGCGGCGGCGGTCGCCGATCCCGGCATCTCCGCCTTCGTCGGCGAGGAACTGTCGAAGTCCGAGCGGCCGGAGCTGACCTCGGCGAAGATCATCATTTCCGGCGGGCGGGCGATGCAAAGCCGCGAGAACTTCACCAAATATATCGAGCCGGTCGCCGACAAGCTCGGCGCGGCGGTCGGCGCCTCGCGCGCGGCGGTCGATGCCGGCTATGCGCCGAACGACTGGCAGGTCGGCCAGACCGGCAAGGTGGTGGCGCCGGAGCTCTACATCGCGGTCGGGATTTCGGGCGCGATCCAGCATCTCGCCGGCATGAAGGATTCCAAGGTGATCGTGGCGATCAACAAGGACGAAGAGGCGCCGATCTTCCAGGTGGCCGACTACGGGCTGGTCGCCGACCTCTACCAGGCGCTGCCGGAACTGGCGGAGGAGCTCGGCAAGGTCGGCCGTTGACCATCCGGGCAAAGTGCGACCAAGGACCCGTGGTGGCCCGGCCCGGAACGGCGTAGAACAGGCGAAAGAACATGATCGAGGTCAAAGAGCGGCCGAAGGCCCGTTCCGACAGCATGGCGCTCCAAATTCGCAAAATCGGCGTGATCGGCGCCGGTCAGATGGGCAGCGGCATCGCGCATGTCTGCGCGCTGGCCGGCTTCGACGTGATGCTCAACGACGTCACCGCCGACCGCATCAAGGCCGGGATCGCGACCATCAACGGCAACATGGCGCGCCAGGTGAGCCGCAAGCGCATCAGCGAGGAGGAGCGCCAGGCCGCGCTCAAGCGCATCGCGCCGGCCGACACGTACGAAGCCTTCGGCGACTGCGACCTCGTGATCGAGGCGGCGACCGAGAAGGAGGACGTCAAGCGCACGATCTTCGCCAGCGTCTGCCCGTCGCTCAAGCCCGAGGCCATCATCGGCAGCAACACGTCGTCGATCTCGATCACGCGGCTCGCGTCCTCGACCGACCGGCCGGAGCGCTTCATCGGCATCCATTTCATGAATCCGGTGCCGCTGATGGAGCTGGTCGAGCTCATCCGCGGCATCGCCACCGACGACGAGACCTTCGAGACGACCAAGCAGTTCGTCGCGAAGCTCGGCAAGACCATCGCGGTGGCGGAAGATTTCCCCGCCTTCATCGTCAACCGCATTCTGCTGCCGATGATCAACGAGGCGATCTACACGCTCTACGAAGGCGTCGGCAACGTCGAGGCGATCGACACCGCGATGCGGCTCGGCGCGCATCATCCGATGGGGCCGCTCGAGCTTGCCGACTTCATCGGCCTCGATACCTGCCTCTCGGTCATGCAGGTGCTGCACGAGGGCTTGGCGGATTCGAAGTACCGCCCGTGCCCGCTGCTGGTGAAATACGTCGAGGCCGGCTGGCTCGGCCGCAAGACGCAGCGCGGCTTCTACGACTATCGCGGCGAGAAGCCGGTGCCGACGCGCTGATCGGGGCGGTGATGAGGCGATGTTGAAGGGCGGCACTCGGCCGCCCTTTTGCTTTCTTTCGTCTCAAGCCGCGGCTGCGGGACGTTCCGGCGCGGTGTCGCGCCAGGCCGGCAGGGCCAAGACGCGAGCGGACCAATCCCGCACATGGGAATAGGGCGCGAGCGGCAGCTCCGCCTCCTTCGCATAGACCAACGGGGCCGCGACCACGAAATCGGCCAGCGTCATTGCGTTGCCGACCAGATACGATTGCTTCGACAAGTGGGCGTCGAGCACGCGCGCTTCGCGGTTGAAGGCCTCGGTGCCTTTCGCCACGACCGCCTCATCGGGCGGTCCCAGGCCGACGACCTTCTTGACGAGCCGCTGGAAGATCAGCGGTTCGCAGGCTTCCTTGCCCCAGTGCGCGAGCTGCCAGCTCTGCCAGCGCATGATGTCGGCGCGCGTGCGCGCGTCGTTCGGCCAGAGCGTGTTCGCCGCGCGGCTCGCGAGGTACTGCATGATCGCATTCGATTCCCACAGGACGAAGTCGCCGTCGACCAGCGTCGGGGCGCGGCCGGTGGGATTGAGTGCGAGGTATTCCGCCGTGCGCGGTTTGGTCAGATCGACGAACTCGAGCTCGATCGGAATTCCGAGGTGGGCGGCGAGGGCGCGCACCTTCCAAGAGTTGGGCGACGGCGGAAATGCATAGAGTTTCATGGTGTACTCCTGTGCTGGATCTTCTCGTATTGCGCATGTCCTTTTCGGAAAACCGGTTCCCACTTTTCCGGGACATGCGTTCGTGGTGGGTTCAAAGAACCGGTAATTCCCGCTCCAGGCGGTCGAGGATCGGGGCCCATCCGCCCCGATGGCGGTCGCGCGCCGCCTCGTCGAAGAATTGCTCGTGCGTCAGCGTCAGCGAGGTGCCATCGCCATCGGGCTTGAGCTCGATCGTCACCAGCGACTCGCGCTCGGGCGTCGACCGCCACGCCCAGGTGAAGACGAGCTTTCTGTCCGGCACGACCTCGCGGAACATTCCGCTCACGTCGTGCTCCTCGCCGCCGGGCGAGCGCACGACGATGCGGTAGCGGCCGCCGACGCGCGCATCGCTCTCGGCGAGCATCGGCTCGCACTGTGGGGGGCAGAACCAGCGTCCTAGCTTTTTCGGGTCCGTCCAGGCGCTGAAGACTTTCGCCGGCGGCGCGTTGAGCCGGCGCTTGAGGGTGAGGCTGGGTTTGACGGCGGTTGACATGACTTATCCTCCAGGAATGCGGCAAGCCGGTCGAGCTGCTCGGACCAGAAGCGCTGGTAGCGGTTCAGCCAGCGCATCGCCTCCTCCATCGGCTCCGCCGTCAGCCGGCAGGCGACGGTCCGGCCGGTCTTGGCACGGGCGATCAGGCCGGCGTCTGACAGCACGTCGAGGTGCTTCATCACTGCCGGCAGCGACATCGCGAACGGCCGCGCGAGTTCGCTGACCGACACGCTGTCTTCCTCGCCCAGACGAGCAAGCAGCGCCCGCCGTGTCGGGTCGGACAGTGCGGCGAAGGTGCGGTCGAGTTGGGTGGTGCGAAGGTAAACCATGTGGTTAAGTATTAGGCCAGTCGGCGCCCGGCGTCAATAGGATTTGTGCGAGGGCTCAGGGATTTCGGAAGCGGGTCAATATCCGCCCGTCGATGGCGGCGAGGGCGAGTGCGATGAGCGCCATGCCGGCAACATGATGCGGCGCAAGCCGCTCGCCCAGCACGATCGTGCCGAGCAACGTCGCGCTCACCGGGATGAGGAACGTCACCAGCAGCAGGTTGGTGGCGCCGGCGCGCGCGAGCAGGCGGAAGTAGATCACATAGCCGAGCGCGGTCGAGAGCGCCGCCAGCGCGAGCAGCGCGCCGAGCGCCGTCGCCGACGGCGGTGCGAGCATCCACGGCCGATCGACGAGCGCGGCAGCCGGCGCGAGCATGATGGCGGCGGCGGTCAATTGACCTGTCGCCACGGTGCCGGCCGGCAGCCGCGCGAGGCGCCGGCCATAGACGCCAGCCAACGCGTAGGACATCGCAGCCGCAAGGCAGGCGAGTTGCGCCCAAACATCCGCGCCGATGCCGGCGAGCGCGTCCGGCCCGAGCAATGTCGCAACGCCGAGCAATCCGGCAATCGCGCCGACGAGCTTGCCGATCGTGAGCTTTTCATCGGCTGTCGCAACCTGGGCGACGAGCACGGTGAAGATCGGCGTGGTCGCGTTGAGGATCGAGGCGAGGCTGCTCGAAATGTGGGTCTGTCCCCAGAACAGGAGACTGAAGGGGACGGCGCAATTGAGGAGGCCAAGCACCGCGAACGCCGGCCAAGCCCGCGCGAGCGGAGCGAAACTCGCGCCGCGCGCCCACATCACGATCGCCAGGATCGCCGCCGCGACGGCGACGCGGCCGAACGCAAGCGTGAGCGGCGGCAGGTCTTCGAGCGCCACTTTGGCAAAGAAGAACGAGCCGCCCCACAGCACGGACAGGCCGACGAGCAGGAGCCAATCGGCTGCCGACATCGCTAATTTTTCATTCATTGGCTGGCTCGATGCGGCGGGTGGTATGGCCCTTATGTCCACTTTGGGTCCGATTCCACCCGATTTCCGCGACGGCACGTCCCGGCGCGCTCCGTAATGCTCAGCATGCGTTAACCCATGCTCGCTATCGTGCCCGTCATGGATACCGCCTCACTCGCAGCAGCCTTCGTCGGCGCTCAGACCGGCAGCACCCAGTCCGTGCTCGCGGCGAAAATGCTGCGCATGAATGCCGACGCCGAGCAGGCCGTGGCCGCGTTGCTGGAAGCCTCGGCGCAGAATCTCAGCCGGCTTGCCAACGTCGCCGCCGGCGTCGGTGGCAATCTCGACGTCAGCGCCTGATCATCGACTTTCCAGGATCTTCGGCTCAGCGCTGCGGGTAGGAAATCGTCACCACCGCGACGTAGGGCTCGACCGCGCGCATATCGGCGTCGTCGGAGCGGAAATCGCCGTCGCCTGAGACCTTGGTCAAACTGGCCTCCGGCGAGTCCTCCGGATGGACGAACTCGACGCCGATGATGCACCCGCCCGGCAGCGGCTTCGCCAACTCGCCACCCTGCCAGTCCTTGACCCGGCCGCCGTCGTTCCAGTCGAAGCCCGACAACGTGAACGGCTTGCCGTTCATTTTTTCGATGTCGGCGAGCGCCATGCCGATGCGGATGCCGTTTGCGCTGGCCCAGGCCGATTGATCCCTGGCCCGGATCTTCGGCCGGCGGCGGGCTTTCTCGTCGCCCCAGATGATTTCGAGCTTGGCCTTGGCGTCGTTCGGATAGAGCACGCTTGCCTTGATTTTCTCGCCTTCCGCCCCGTCGATGTCCTGGTAGACGACGTTGTTGCTTCCGAACGCCTTCACAAGGTCGGCATGGCTGGCGTTGCGGCCGAACGGCCCTTCGCACTTGATCACCCGCGGCGCTGCCGCCCGCTCGGCCGCGGCGGAGGACGACGAAAGCGCGAGCAGCCCCATCATGAGGCCTATCGACGCTAGAGCTGTACTCGCCGGCCGGATCATCGCCGCGCTACTGCCGTGGGCCTACACGCCAATTTAACCCTGATGCGTTATGGGCGTCGATTGCGGCGGCAGCATTGCGGAGTCCCCGTGAGCGACATCGACGAAATCCGCGCCAACCTCCGGAGCGGTCAGAGCACGACGGCGCCGTCGGGCGGCCGATGGTTCGGCCTCTGGGCGCTGGCCGCCTGCGCAGTGGCCTTCGGGGCCGTCTTCCTCGGACCGCGCATTCTGGGGCTCGGCTCACATTCCGGGGTGCCGACGTCGTCCGGGGCTCAGAGCCCGTCGAAGGGGCAGACATCCGCGGGGGTTCAGCCGCCTGCCGGGGGGCAAACGTCTTCCGGGATTTCGACGTTCTCCGGGGTAGGGACGTCGCTCAACGAGTTCAAGCCGACGGAATTGACACCGAGTTTCCTGCGCGTCGGGGAGGATCTGCCGAAGCCGCCGGTGCGAGGTGTCGTGGCGAATTACGACGGCAAGAGCGCGGCCGAGATCGGCAAGATCGCGGACCAGGTCTGCTTCAACCGTGCGCAAACGCGCGATCCGTATTGGGGCACGACGCCGCGCCTGAGCACGCAGAGCCTGGCCAACTTCCGGCCCGAGCACATGAGCCACTTCAACGAGCTCTTGCGTTGCCTGCTGACCGAGGGAACGCGGCGGTACTGCTTGGGCAGCGAGCGCCGCATGATCACGGCTGAAATTGCCACGTATTTTCGCGGTATCGCTTTTCGCAATCAGGCTGCGAAGGCGTACTTCGATGAAAACAGGCCCAGGATGCACGCCGAGCGGATGTACGAGCAGGTACAGCGTGATCATTTCGGCGCCCCCGACAAGGCAACGCAATTGCAAAGAGCCGTCGTCGATGTTGACCAGGCGGTCGTCACCGCGATCGAGTACCGGCTGCGCGACGGCCTGCTGACCAAAGCCAATCGGGATGAAATTGCCGCCGCGGCGCCGCCGGCAATTCGCGAGCGCCTCGCCCGCATCGAGCCGCCCAAATCCAGCTGCCCGGACGAGCCGTGGTGGGCGGTCTGGCGGTGAAGCCGCAGGCCGATCAGACGAATCAGGAAGAACGGCTCAGCGCAGCGGAGATCAGTTTGAGCGCATCCTCGCTCGCCCATTCGGCCGGGCCCGCCAGCGTGCCGATCTCGCAGCCGGCCGGATCGACCAGGATCGTCGTCGGCATGCCCGCCGGCGCGGCCCACGATCTTCAGGTCCTGAAACACCTTGGCGTCGGCGTCGGCGTAATAGGCGAGCCGGTCGATGCCGACCTCCTTGAGCCAGGCGCGCGGCTTGTCGGGATCGCGGGTATCGATGTTGACCGCGACCACCTCGAATTGCGGCCCGCCGAGCTTGGCCTGCAGCGCGTCGAGCGCCGGCATCTCCTTGCGGCAGGGCACGCACCAGGTGGCCCAGAGATTGAACAGCACGGTGCGCCCGCGCCAGTCGGCGAGGTGCCGCTCGGCGCCGTCGGCGTCGCGGAAGCCGATATCGGGCAGGCGCAGCGGCCGCTCCGCGACCACGAACGCGGCGACCTCGCCGCGCGCGAGCGGCGCGATCCGCTGGGCCAGTCTCGACCGCCGGCCGGCAGGCGGGATCGACCCGCATTGCCTTGGAACCGCCCGATCCCGTATACCGCCGCCAGCCCGACGGCGACGCCGGCGACGCCGCCGGCCAGGACCAGGGCAAGCCGCTGCTTGGCGTGGTTTCGCGCTGCGTCAACGGGTCCGGTCATATCGGGCGAAACCTTGGTGGACGTGTCATGAGCAACAAGATGTGGGGCGGGCGCTTTGCCGACCAGCCCCGACGCGGTCATGGAGGAGATCAACGCCTCCATCGATTTCGACCGGCACCTCTACCGCCAGGACATCGCCGCGAGCAAGGCCCATGCCGCGATGCTCGCCAAACAAGGCATCATCACGGCCGACGATGCCGCGGGCATCGCTCACGGTCTAGACACGATCCTGTCAGAGATCGAGAGCGGCAAGTTCACCTTCAAGCGGGCGCTCGAAGACATCCACATGAACGTCGAGAGCCGGCTCGCGGAGCTGATCGGGCCGGCGGCGGGGCGGCTGCACACCGCGCGCTCGCGCAACGACCAGGTCGCGACCGATTTCCGGCTCTGGATCCGGGCGACGATCGACGCGATCGATGCGGCGCTCGCGGACTACCAGCGGGCGCTGGCGGAGAAGGCGCTCGCGCACGCCGCCACCGTGATGCCGGGCTTCACGCATCTTGCAGACCGCGCAGCCCGTGACCTTCGGCCATCATCTCCTGGCCTATGTCGAGATGGCGGCGCGCGACCGCGGCCGCTTCGCGGATGCGCGCAAGCGCGCTCAACGAATCGCCGCTCGGCGCCGCCGCGCTCGCCGGCACCGCCTTCCCGATCGACCGCGACATGACGGCGAAGGCGCTCGGCTTCGACCGGCCGATGGCGAACTCGCTCGACGCCGTCTCCGACCGCGACTTCGTGCTGGAGACGCTGTCGGCGGCCGCGATCACGGCGGTGCATCTGTCGCGCTTCGCCGAGGAGATCGTGATCTGGTGCTCGCCGCTCGTCGGGCCTCGTCTGCGCTGTCCGACCGCTTCACCACCGGCTCCTCGATCATGCCGCAGAAGCGCAATCCGGACGCCGCCGAGCTGGTGCGCGCCAAGACCGGACGCATCGTCGGCGCGCTCGCAGGCGCTGCTGATCGTGATGAAGGGGCTGCCGCTCGCCTATCAGAAGGACATGCAGGAGGACAAGGAAGGCGCCATGGACGCGCTCTCCGCCCTGACGCTGTCGATCGCGGCCATGACCGGCATGGTGCGCGACATGACGCCGGACGTCGGCGCGCATGCGCGCGGCCGCGGGCGAGGGCTATTCGACCGCGACCGATCTCGCCGACTGGCTGGTGCGCACGCTGAAGATGCCGTTCCGCGAGGCGCACCACGTCACCGGCCGGATCGTGGCCAAGGCGGCGGCCGACGAGCGTCGCCGCTGCACGACCTGCCGCTCGCCGCGATGCAGGCGATCGAGCCGCGCATCACCAAGGATGTCTTCGCGGTGCTCTCGGTCGACAATTCGGTGAAAAGCCGCGTCAGCTATGGCGGCACCGCGCCGAAAAACGTGCGCCGGGAGGCCAACCGGTGGCTCAAGGCGCTCGCGAAGGTGCGCCGGTAACGGCGGCGCTCCACAGGGACGGCGACCAAATGGTTCGGCCATGCTGTCGCCGCTTCCCCGTGATCTGCTATGGTGCCGCAAAGTCAGGAGGAGTGGCTGAATTGAGTGATCGGAACTTTGCCCGGATTGCGGTCATTGGGCGCGCTCGTCGCCGCGCTCGGCCTTGCCGGCTGCGGCCGCAAGGGCGGGCTCGACCCGCCGCCCGGCGCCTCGATCGCCGAGCCGGCCGTTGCAGGGGCGCAGCCCGCGGGCCGGTTGCCGGCCCGGCGATCGGGCCCGACGGCAAGGCTCTGGCGCCGGCACAGGGGCCGCAACGAAGCACGCCCATCGATTGGCTCCTGAACTGAGCCTGGTCGCGTTGACGCGTTTATTCTTCGGCTACCGCCTCGCCGCAAAACGCTATAAGCCTGACTCGCCATGCATCATTTCGCCTATCGCGACGGCGTGCTGCACGCCGAGGCGGTCGATCTCGTCGAGCTCGCGCGAGGCGGTCGGCACGCCGTTCTATTGCTATTCGACCGCGACGCTCGAGCGGCACTACCGAGGTGTTCGCCGGCGCCTTCGCCGACGTGCAGGCGCTCGTCTGCTACGCCATGAAGGCGAATTCCAACCAGGCGGTGATCAGGACGCTGGCGCGGCTCGGCGCCGGCGCCGACGTGGTCTCGGAGGGCGAGCTCAAGCGCGCCCGCGCCGCCGGCATCCCGCCGGACAAGATCATGTTCTCCGGCATCGGCAAGACCGCGCGCGAGCTCGCGCTCGCGGTCGACGAGGGCATCCTCTGCGTCAACGTCGAGTCCGAGGCCGAGCTCGAGCTGCTGTCGTCGATCGCCGCCGGCAAGGGCCGCACCGCCCACATCTCGGTGCGCGTCAATCCCGACGTCGATGCCAAGACCCACGCCAAGATCGCGACCGGCAAGGCCGAGAACAAGTTCGGCATTCCGATCAGCCGCGCGCGCGAGGTCTATGCCCACGCCGCCAAGCTGCCGGGCGCTCAAGGTCGCCGGCGTCGACATGCATATCGGCAGCCAGATCACCGAGCTCGCAGCCGTTCGACGATGCCTTCGCGCTGCTGTCCGATTTCGTGCGCACCTTGCGCGCCGACGGCCACGCCATCAGCGCATGTCGATCTCGGCGGCGGTCTCGGCATTCCCTATCGCGAGGACAACGAGCCGCCGCCGCATCCGGACGCCTATGCGGCCATGGTCAAGCGCGCGACCCGCGATCTCGGCTGCACGCTGATCTTCGAGCCCGGCCGCCTGCTCGTCGGCAATGCCGGCATCCTGGTGACGCGCGTGCTCTACCTGAAGCGCGGCGAGGCCAAGACCTTCGTCATCGTCGACGCGGCATGAACGACCTCATCCGCCCGACGCTCTACGAGGCCCATCACGACATCCGCCCGGTGCGCGGAGCCGCCGCCGGGCGGCGCCGCGCATCGTCGCCGACGTGGTCGGGCCGGTCTGCGAATCCGGCGATTTCCTGGCGCTCGACCGCGACATGCCGGAGCCGCAGCCCGGCGACCTGCTCGCGGTCATGACCGCCGGCGCCTATGGCGCGGTCCAGGCCGGCACCTACAACACCCGCGCCGCTGGTGCCGGAAGTGCTTGTGCGGGAAGGCGAATGGGCGCTGGTGCGGCCGCGCCTCGAGGTCCGAGGCGCTGATCGCGCTCGACCGCCTGCCGCCCTGGCTCTGAACGGTCTGTGAAGGCTTCTGAACCAATATTGTGATGCCGCCGTTTTGATCAGTGGGTGCCTTCCTTTTGCCCGCGTGGCGGCGGTCCTATATGCGTGATATGATGATACTTGCGCAGATTCTCGTTGCTGGAGACGGACTTGACCGAACGGTCTGCCGACGCCATCCCGAGGTTCGAGCCGCGCCGGACCGAACCGGCGACCAGGCGATGGCTCGACCGCGCGCTGCAGCCGGGCGCGCTGGACGATCCTCTGGGAGCGGCTGTGGCCGGCGCTGGCCTCGATCGCGACCGTGGTCGGCCTGTTCCTCGCGCTGTCCTGGCTCGGGCTCTGGCTGTGGCTGCCGCCGATCGGCCGCGCCATCGGCCTCGGCGTGTTCTGCCTGCTCGCGGCGGCCGCGCTGCGCCGCTCGCTGCTGCGTGCGGCTGCCGAGCCGGACCGACGGGCTGCGCCGGCTCGACCGCAATTCCGGCCTGCCGCATCGGCCGGCGACCGCGATCGCCGACGAGATCGCCGGCGACGACCGAGGACGGCCATGTCGGTCGCGCTGTGGCGCGCCCATGTCGAGCGCGCGCTGCGCGCGGCCAAGACGCTGCAAGGCCGGCGTGCCGATGCCGCGGCTGGCGCGCGCGCGATCCGTTGGCGCTGCGCGCGCTGGTGCTGGTGCTGCGTGGTCGCGACCTTCTTCGCCGCCGGCGGCGACCGCATGAAGCGCGTCGCCGCGGCCTTCGACTGGCAGGGCGTGATCGCGCCGGCGAATTTCCGCATCGATGCCTGGGTGAGCCCGCCGACCTATACCGGCAAGCCGCCGCTGATCCTGCAGGGCCTGCGGCCGGGCGAGCCGGTGCAGACCGCGACGCGCCGATCGCGGTGCCGGCCGGCAGCACGCTGGTCATCCGCGCCACCGGCCAGGTCAATCTCGACGTCGTCGACCAGCGGCGGGCTCGCCGAGCCCGCAGTCCGGCGCGCAAGCCGTCGACCGCCGGGGCACCGAGGAGCGCCGCTTCGTCATCAACGACGCCGGCGCGGCGACCGTGCGCGGCGCGGCTCGAGCGACGTCACCTGGCAGTTCACCGCCATTCCCGGACCAGCCGCCGACCATCGCGCTCGCCAAGGATCCCGAAGGCGCAGGCGCGCGGCGCGCTTGCAGCTCACCTACAAGCTCGAGGACGACTACGGCGTCGTCGGCGCGCAGGCGACCTTCAAGCTGCTCGGCGCGGCGCCGGCACCAACGGCCAGCCGCCGCGCGCGCTCTACGAGGCGCCCGATTTCCCGCTGTCGCTGCCGCAGGCGCGCACCAGCAGCGGCGTCGGGCAGACCACCAAGGATCTGACCGAGCATCCCTGGGCCGGCGTCGACGTGGCGATGACGCTGATCGCGCGCGACGAGGCCGGCAACGAAGGCACACAGCGAGTCCGTTCGAACTGCGGCTGCCGGAGCGGCCGTTCACCAAGCCGATGGCGCGCGCGCTGATCGAGCAGCGGCGCGATCTCGCGCTCGACGGCGATGCGCAGGCGCGCGTGCTCACCGCGCTCGATGCGCTCACGCTCGCGCCGGAGAAGTTCAACATCGAGAGCAACGTCTATCTCGGCCTGCGCTCGATCTTCTGGCAGCTCGCGCGCGCCAAGAGCGACGACCAGTTGCGCGACGTGGTCGCGCGCATGTGGGACATGGCCGTGCACCTCGAGGACGGCAACGTCTCCGACGCCGAGCAGGCGCTGCGCGCGGCGCAGGAGGCGTTGCGCCAGGCGCTGGAGCGCGGCGCGACCGACGAGGAGATCAAGAAGCTCACCGACCAGCTGCGCGCGGCGCTCGACAAGTTCCTGCAGGCGCTGGCCGAGCAGATGCGCGAGAATCCGCAGCAGCTCGCCGCGGCCGCTCGATCCCAATGCGCGCCAGCTGCGCCCGCAGGATCTGCAAGCAGCATGATCGACCGCTGGAGCAGATGGCGCGCTCCGGCGCCAAGGACGCGGCGCGCCGGATGCTCGCAGGAGCTGCAGCAGATGCTCGAGAACCTGCAGATGGCGCGGCCCGGGCCAGCAGATGGACGGCGACGGCGACGACGACATGATGTCGGCGCTCGACGAGCTCGGCGACATGATCCGCAAGCAGCAGCAATTGCGCGACCGCACCTTCCAGCAGGGCCAGGACCAGCGCCGCCAGCGCGGCAGCGCGGCCAGCAGGGCCAGCAGGGCCAGCAGGGCCAGCAGGGCCAGCAAGGTCAGCAGGGGCAACAGGGTCAGCAAGGCCAGCAGGGCGAGCAGATGGGCGACCTGCAGGGCAACCAGCAGGCGCTGCGCGAGCAGCTCAAGAAGCTGCTGGAGGAGCTGCGCAAGCGCGGCCTCGGCCAGCCCGGCCAGCAGGGCGAGAGCGAGATGGAGCAGCTCGGCCGCGCCGGCGAGGCGATGGGCGAGGCCGAAGGCCAGCTCGGCGAGGGCAATGCCGACGGCGCGGTCGACTCGCAGGGCCGCGCGCTCGAAGCGCTGCGCCGCGGCGCCCAGAACCTCGCGCAGTCGATGCAGCAGCAGGGCATGATGGGCCCCGGGCCCACGGCCAGCCCGGCCGGCTCGGACCAGTCGCGCGCGCAGCAGGAGACCGATCCGCTCGGCCGGCCGCTGCGCGGGCGCGACTACGGCGACGACACCACCGTCAAGGTGCCGGGCGAGATCGACGTGCAGCGTGCGCGCCGCATCCTCGAGGAGCTGCGCCGCCGCTTCGGCGAGAACTTCCGCCCGCAGCTCGAGCTCGAATACATCGAGCGGCTGCTGCGGGATTTCTAAGAAGCAATCCGGAAAGTTGCCGTTAGGCTAATGCGCCCGCAGCGCCGTGGTGCCGAGCGCGCCCTCGACGGCCGATCGCGGATGGTGCCCAGCGAGAACGGCTTGGTGATCACGTCGTGGATCAGCGCATCGAGGCCGGAGGCGCGCTCGCGCTGGTCGGCATAGCCGGTCATCAGCAGGATCGTCACGCGCGGGATGGTCGCGCGCGGCCGCGAGCGCGAGCGCAATGCCGTCCATGACCGGCATGCGGATGTCGGTGAGCAGCAGCTCGAACGCGCCTTGCTCGCGCGCGAGCACGTCGAGCGCCTCGGCGCCGTCGTTCGCGGTCACGACCTCGTGGCCGTCCTGCCGTCAGCGCGCGCGCGACCAGGCTGCGCAGCGCCTTCCTCGTCCTCGGCGATCAGAATGCGTGCCATCGCCTACCTCACTGGATGCCGGCGACGAGGTCGCGGCGGTTGAAGAAGCGCACCAGCACCTCGCGCGCCTCGGGCGGCGGCGACGCGAGCCGCGAGCGGAACGGCAGCGTCTCGCCGGGCGCGAGCACGCTGCGCGCCGGCAGCGCGGTCCAGGTGTAGATCTCCTGGCCGTTGCGCGTTGCGCACCGAGAAGCGCAGCCGCGGCACCTCGACGATGCGCGGCGACGCGCTCACGATCGTGCCCTCGACCACCAGCACCGGAACGCCGTCGTGGGTTTCGGTCGCGGTCGTGACGTCGGCGAATGTCAGCCCGCGCAGATTGACCGGCAGCCCGATCGCCGCATAGAGCGACGCCGTCTGCGGCAGCCAGCCCGGACGACGTCGGCGCGCCAGCCGATCAGGGCGGCGTTGAGCGCGAGCAGCAGCGAGGATGGCGATCGGCAGGCCGGGCAGCGGCCAGCGCGACTGCGCGGCGCCGCGGCGGCGCGCCGGCGCCGGCGGGCGGCGACCGATCTCGATGTCCTCGGGGCGTGGCGTCGGCCGCGGGCCGCGGCGCGGCCTCGCTGTCGGTCGGCGCCAGCGACGGGGCGTCGTCGACGACCGCCGGCGGCTCGTCGGCGGAGGTCGTGGTCGCGCGGCTCCGGCAGCGGCGACGGCCCGCGGTCGTCGCAGGTCCATCGCGCCGGCGGCGCTCGTCTGGCGGATCCGGCCGGGCGCGTCGTCGGCCGGTCGGCGCGGCCGCGGCCGGCATCGGACGCCGCCGCAAGGGCGGCGACATCGCTGCGATGGGCTTGCGGCGATCGCCGCCAGCGCCTCGGGATCGGCGGCGAACCAGACGTTGCGGCAGCGCACGCAACGGACCGAGCCGTCCGGCTGCGCCCAGCGAGGACGGCTCGACCTGGTAGGAGGTCGCGCAATTCGGACAGACGATCTGCATCGGCGAATCGAGGCGAACGGGCTCGGGCTCGACGGTAGCAGGCCGTCCGTTAACGAATCGGAAACCATGCCGGGGCCGGTCGCCACGGCGTCGGGCAAGCCGCGGCGTCTGTGCAAGCCGGGGCGGCGATTGCGCCCGCGAAGGCTCGTGCAGCGCGGCGCGACGGGCCTGCCGCTGCTATAAGCGCCGAAGTCGAGGCTCGGGCGGCCGGCGGGCCGGCCGCGCGCGTCGGGCGGCGCTCGGCGGAGCAGGCACGTGGTCCGATTCGAGAATGTCGGTTTGCGCTACGGCCTCGGGCCCGAGGTCCTGCGCGACCTCACCTTCCGCATCGAGCCGCATTCGTTCCAGTTCCTCACCGGCCCGTCGGGCGCCGGCAAGACCTCGCTGCTGCGGCTTCTGTTCCTGTCGCTGCGGCCGACGCGCGGCCTGATCACGCTGTTCGGCCACGACATCGCCACGCTCGAGCAAGGACGCGCTGGCGACGCTGCGGCGGCGCATCGGCATCGTGTTCCAGGATTTCCGCCTGCTCGACCACATGACGACCTACGAGAACGTCGCGCTGCCGCTGCGCGTGATCGGCCGCAGCCGAGGACAGCTACCGCGAGGAGGTGGTGGAGCTGCTGCAATGGGTCGGGCTCGGCGAGCGCATGTGGGCGCTGCCGCCGGTGCTGTCCGGCGGCGAGAAGCAGCGCGCCGCGATCGCGCGCGCGGTGATCGCGCGGCCGCAGCTTCTGCTCGCCGACGAGCCGACCGGCAACGTCGATCCCAATCTGGCGCAGCGCCTGCTGCGCCTGTTCGTCGAGCTCAACAAGTCCGGGACCTCGGTGGTCATCGCCACCCACGACATCGCGCTGATGGATCAGTTCGACGCGCGCCGGCTCGTGCTGCACGAGGGCCGGCTGCATGTCTACGACTGACGCGACCGACGACGAGCGAAGCACGCGAACGCCGATGAGCGCGACGTCGGCGCCGGACGAGCCGCTGCCGCGCATCGAGACGCCGATCGTGCCGCAGTCGACGATCGCCGGGCGCGCGCTGGTCGCGGTCGTCGCGATCATGACCTTCCTCGCCTCGCTGACCACCGGCGCGGTCATGCTGGTGCGCGCCGCGGCGAACGAATGGCAGTCGGAGGTCGCGCGCGAGGTCACGATCCAGATCCGGCCGGCGGCCGGTCGCGACATCGAGGCCGACGTCGCCAAGGCCGCCGCCATCGCCCGCGCCGCTCCCGGGCGTCGCCGAGGTGCGGCCCTATTCCAAGGAGGAGGCCGCGCGCCTGCTCGAGCCGTGGCTCGGCACCGGGCTCCCGCTCGACGATCTGCCGGTGCCGCGCATCATCGTGGTGCGGATTGCGTCCGGCGCGGCGCCCGATCTCGCGCAGCTGCGCCAGACGCTCGCCGAGCAGGTGCCGGCCGCGAGCCTCGACGACCATCGCGGCTTCGTCGACCGCATGCGCGCCATGTCGAATGCGGCGCTGTGCCGGCGGCATCGCGCGTGCTCGCGCTGGTGCTCGTCGCCACCGTGCTCTCGGTCACCTTCGCGACCCGCGGCGCCATGGCGACCAATCGTCCGGTGATCGAGGTGCTGCATCTCATCGGCGCCAAGGACAGCTTCATCGCCGGGCACTTCCAGCGGCATTTCCTGCGGCTCGGGCTTGAAGGGCGGCGCTGATCGGCGGCGGCAGCGCGCTGGCGCTGTTCGCGCTCGCCGAGCTCGCGAGCGGCTGGTTCGCCGGCACGGCGGGCGGCGATCAGTTCGCGGCCTTGTTCGGCACGTTCTCGATCGGGGTGCTGGGCTATGTCGCGGTGTTGGCGCAGGTCGTCCTGATCGCCGTCGTCACCGCCGCAACCTCGCGGCGCACCGTCAACTCGCACCATCGCAATGGTTCCATTAAGCCGTCGCCGCCTGGTCCGGCGATGCCCACGGAGCGGGACATGCTCCAAAGCCACTGGACCGCCGAATTTTGCGCTATGATTGCGGCGGGGTGGACAGGAGATGCCGAGGATCGGCTCCAACACCGATGACGGCGCTGCCGGCGTGCCTCGCGCGGCCGAGCGGTCCGCACGCGCGTCCCGCAGCCTGCTGCGGCGCCTCGGCTGGTCCACGTTCGGTGCTGTGCTCGGCGGCGGCGCTGGTGTTGGGCCTGGGCTTCCTGTGGTTCGTCTGGCGGGTGCCGGCCGACGAGATCGCGCTCGACCGCAATGCCGACGGCATCGTCGCGCTGACCGGCGGCGCCTCGCGCATCGCCGACGCGATCGAGCTGCTGGCGTCCGGCCGCGGCAAGCGGCTGCTGATCAGCGGCGCCAACCGCGCCACCAATTCCAACGAGATCTCGCGCCTCAATCCGGAATTCGAGCGCGTGGGTGCGCTGCTGCGTCGACTTCGACCGGTCCGCTCAACACGCTCGGCAATGCGATCGAGACCAAGCGCTGGGCCGAGAGCCGCGGCTTCCGCTCGCTGATCGTGGTGACGTCGAACTACCACATGCCGCGCGCGCTGGCCGAGATCGCGCATCAGCTTCCCGACGTGGCGCTGGTCGCCGTTCCCGGTGGTGACGGAGCGGCAGCGCGCCGAGCCGTGGTGGTCGAGCGCGCGCGACCGCGAGGCTGATGTTCTCCGAATATGTGAAGTACATCTTCGCCAAGCTTCGCATGCGGGCTCGACCCGGCATCCGGCGCGCCAAGCGCGCGCTGCGCCGGCGTAATGCCGCAACGGCGACGACGCGATCGACAGGTCTCGTTCGTGCTCGATCCTTCGCTCCATCGTCTTCAACATCCTGTTCTATCTGAATCTGCTCGTGCACATCATCGTCGGCGATGCCGACGCTGCTGATGCCGCGCTGGGGCATCCTCGGCGGTCGCCAGGTTCTGGGCGCGCACCAATCTCTGGCTGCTGCGCGTGGTCTGCGGCATCGAGGTCGAGTTCCGCGGCCTGGAGAAAATCCCGCCGGGACCGCTGCTCGTCGCCTCCAAGCACCAGTCGCTGTGGGAGACCTTCGCGCTGTTGCCGCTGTCTGTCCGATCCCGCCTTCATCATGAAGCGCGAGCTGATGTGGATCCCGTTCTTCGGCTGGTACGCCTGGAAGGCCGGCATGATCCCGGTCGATCGCGGCAAGGGCTCGCAGGCGCTCGCCGACATGAACGCGAGCGCGCGCGGCGGAGCTCGCGCGCGATCGGCAGATCGTCATCTTTCCCGAAGGCACGCGCCGGCCGCCCGGCGCCGAGCCGAGCTACAAGTACGGCGTCGCGCATCTCTACGCCGAGACCGGCGTCCCGTGCCTGCCGATCGCGCTCAATTCCGGCCTGTTCTGGCCGCGCCGGTCGATGCGCCGCTATCCCGGCACGATCCGGGTCGAGGTCCTCGATCCGATCCCGCCGGGCCTCGACAAGGAGGCCTTCTTCGAGCGGCTGCAGCGCGACGTCGAAGCCGCGACCGCGCGCCTCGTCGCCGAGGGCGAGCGCGAGCTTGCCGCGCAACGGAATCAAGCGCGTATCGCTCGCGCCGTCATCGTGACGCTTGCTCGGGGTGCGGTGATGCGTGCGCCTCGTGGACGCCCTTGAGCCGCTCCGCCAGCAGATGCAATTCGGTCTCGCGATAGCCGAGCTCCTCCAGCGCGGCGACGGTCGCGATCACATAGTCGCGGTTGGCGCCGGACTGGCCGTGGCCCTGGCGCACGTGGTGCAGCTGCTGCTCGAGCGTGAGGCGCCCGGCATATTGCGCGATGGCCGCGGTCGACCATGTAGCAGAGCGCCGGCACCCGGCGCTCCGGCTGCTGCTTCGAGCCAGACCGGGCGCATGCATCTCGCGATAGACCGATGGTCACCTGCTCGCGCGCGCGCAGATAGGCGACGGTGCTCGGCGCGCTCGGCCGCCGGCACGCGATAGGCGATGCCGCGGCAGGTGCCGCCGCGATCGAGGCCGAGCACGAGGCCGGGCCGCTCCGGCGTCCCGCGGTGGACGAAGGAATAGACGCAGAGCGCCCGATGCGCGCCGATCGAGCCGCGCCTCCACGCGCTCGACGAAGTCGAAAGTCCGGCCGCCACATCAGCGAGCCATAGGCGAACACCCAGAGGTCCTCGTGGGCGTGGGCGGGATTCGGGTCCATCGGTGATGATATCGAAGGAATGCCGTCCTCTGCGCAAGGCGGGGGATCGCAGCCCGGCGCCGCATCCTGTGCCGACGGCAAATGACTTTGAAACGCCGCAATCGGCGGCTTGGGATGAGAAAGGGGGCTCGCGCAACCACGGCGGGGCACGTCGTCGTCGCAGGAGCACAGTGCATGTCTCAATCCGCCTATCCTGCGGCTATTCCTCGCCGCCGGCGTTGGCCGCTGTTCCTGCCGTTCGGCTCTTGGTGCGGTGCTCGCCGTTGCCTGGACCGGCCTGTGGTTCTATGCCGCCGCGCGGGCCGAGGCGGAGATTGCCGCCTGGCGTGAGCGCGAGCTGCAGGCGGGGCGCTCGCAGGATTGCGCATCGCAATCCATCGGCGGCTATCCGTTCCGCATCGAGGTGCGCTGCGGCGCGGCCAGCTTCCGAGCTCAAGGGCACGCCGACGCTGCAATTGAAGCTGCCGTTCGTCCTGGCCGCGGTCCAGATCTACGACCCGACGCTGCTGATCAGCGAATTCACCGGGCCGCTCGAAATCTCGGAGCCGGGGCGCCCGCCCAGCTACGTCGTCAACTGGACGCTCGGCCAGGCCAGCGTGCGCGGCCTGCCGTCGGAGGTGGAGCGCGCGTCGCTCGTGCTCGATGCTCCAACCGTCCGCGACCCCGCGCGGCAACGACACCGTGTTCAAGGCGCAGCGCGTGGAGTTGCATGGCCGCCAGGCTGCCGGCTCCGCGCCGGAAATCCGGCGATCGAAACGGTGCTGCGGCTCAGCGGCGCGGTCGCCGACAAGCTCCATCCGCTGACCGCGAAGCCGATCGATGCCGACATCGCGGCGGTGCTGCATGGCGTGACCGACATCTCGCCGAAGCCGTGGCCGGTGCGGTTCAAGGAATGGCAGGCGCGCAACGGCCGGCTCGAGATCATCAAGGCGCGCGTGCAGCAGGACGACGTGATCGCGGTCGGCGCCGGCACGCTCAAGCTCACGCCGCGCGGCGGGCTCGACGGCAACCTCCAGGTGACCGTGGTCGGCATCGAGAAGGTGCTCAAGATGTTCGACATCGAGCGCATCATGTCGGAGGGGCAGATCGGAGCCACGCTGAGTGCGCTCGACCGGATGATTCCGGGACTCGGAGGGATCGCGCGCGCAGAACGCGCCGGGTCTGGTCGCCGCGCTCGGCCAACGCACGATGCTCGACGGCAAGCCGGCGGTGGCGTTTCCCGTGCGGTTCGCCGACGGCACCGTGTTTCTCGGGCCGTTTCAGGTGGGCCAGATCGCGCCCCTGTTCTGATCGCCCGGAACGGGGCGGGCCGCCAAGGCGTTTATACCAGCGCGCAACACGCGCTTGACGCGGATTGATTGATGGAGGGAGCCATGCAGACCGACACGGTGACCCAGCAATCCCACACATTGATCGCGAGCGACCGGGTCGAAGGCACGCCGGTCCGCCGTTCCGACGGCCAGAAGATCGGCACCATCGAGCGGCTGATGATCGACAAGATCAGCGGCAGCGTCGCCTATGCCGTGCTCAGCTTCGGCGGCTTTCTCGGCATGGGACAGAAGCACGTCCCGGTTCCCTGGGCGCGGCTGACCTACGATCGCACGCTCGGCGCCTATCACCTCGATCTCACCGACGAGGAATTGAGCCGCGCTCCGTCGTTCGCCGCCGGCGAGGAGTTCGACTGGGGCGACCGCAGCCGCGAGGTCGAGATCCACAACTACTATCGGGTGCCGCCCTATTGGGGCGCCTATTAACTACTCGTCCGCCGCATAGGGTCGCGGCAGCGGCTCGTGCGGCAGCTCCGGGTGCGGGCGGCCGAAGTCGGGCGCCGGCGAATCCTGGCCGATCTCGACGATGCCGCGGCGGATCGCGCGCGTGCGGGTGAACTGGTTGAACAGCGTCTCGCCGTCGCCGCGCCGGATCGCGCGGGTCAGCGTCGAGAGATCCTCGTTGAAGCGGCCGAGCATTTCCAGCACCGCGTCCTTGTTGGCGAGGAAGACGTCGCGCCACATGGTCGGATCGGAGGCGGCGATGCGGGTGAAATCGCGAAAGCCGCCGGCGGAGAATTGCAGCACCTCGGAGCGCGTGACCTGGCCGAGCTCGTCGGCGGTGCCGACGATGGTATAGGCGATGAGATGCGGCAGGTGGCTGGTGATGCCGAGCACGAGGTCGTGATGCTCGGCCGACATGGTCTCGACGTTGGCGCCGAGCAGGCGCCAGAACGCCGCCAGCCGCTCGACCGCGGTCGGCGTCGGCGTCCGGCGGCGGCGTGAGAATGCACCAGCGGTTGACGAACAGCTCGGCGAAGCCGGCGTCCGGCCCGGAATTTTCCGTGCCGGCGACCGGATGCGCCGGCACGAAATGCACGCCGGCCGGAATGTGCGGCGCCATGTCGCGCAGCACCGCGCCCTTGACCGAGCCGACGTCGGAGACGATCGCGCCCGGCGCGAGATGCGGGCCGATCTCCTCGGCGACCGCGCCGCAGGCGCCGACCGGGATGCAGACGATGACGAGATCGGCGCCTTCGACCGCCGCCGCGTTGGTTTCGACCACCTGGTCGGCGAAGCCGAGCTCGGCGACGCGCCGGCGGGTGGCGGCGGAGCGGGCGGTCGCGACGATCGAGCGCGCGGCGCCCTGCGCGCGCGCGGCGCGCGCGATCGAGGAGCCGATCAGGCCGACGCCGATCAGCGCCAGGCGGTTGAAGATGGGCTGCCCGCTCATTTGCGGCCCGGGTCTTTGCCGCCCATGAACTCCGCCAGCGCCGCGACCACGAGCCGGTTCGCCTCCTCGCTGCCGACGCGTCATGCGCAGCGCATTCGGCAGCTTGTAGGCCGTGACCCGGCGCAGGATCAGGCCGCGCTGGGTGAGGAAGGCGTCGGCCTCCTCGGCGGTGCGGCCCTTGCGTGTCCGGAAAATGGATCAGGACGAAATTGGCGACGCTCGGCGTCACCTCGAGCCCGAGCTTGCGGATCTCCACCGTGCAGCCAGGCGAGCCATTTCTCGTTGTGCGCGCGCGACGCCTCGACATGGGCGGCGTCCGCGATCGCCGCGATGCCGGCCGCCTGCGCCGCGGCATTGACGTTGAACGGCCCGCGGATGCGGTTGATCGCATCGACCACGTGCGCGGGCCCGTAGAGCCAGCCGAGCCGCAGCGCCGCGAGCCCGTAGATCTTCGAGAAGGTGCGGCACATCACGACGTTCTCGGAGGTGGCGACCAGCTCGATGCCGGCCTCGTAGTCGTTGCGGCGCACGTATTCGGCATAGGCCGCGTCGAGCACCAGCAGCACATGCGGCGGCAGGCCGCGATGCAGCCGCTTCACCTCGTCGAACGGCACATAGGTGCCGGTCGGATTGTTCGGATTGGCGAGGAACACGATCTTGGTGCGCTCGCTCACCGCCTGCGAGGATCGCGTCGACGTCGGCGGTGTAGTTCTTCTCCGCCGCCACGATCGGCTTGGCGCCGGAGCCGAGCGTCGCGATCGGATAGACCAGGAAGCCGTGCGTGGTGTGGATCGCCTCGTCGCCGTCGCCGAGATAGGCGTCGGCGAGGAGATTCAGGAGATCGTCGGAGCCGGCGCCGCAGACGATGCGGTCGGGATCGAGCCCGAAGGCGCGGCCGATCGCCTCGCGCAACGCGGTCGAGGCGCCGTCGGGATAGTCCTCCAGGTGCGCGCCGACCGCGCGATAGGCCGCGATCGCCTTCGGGCTCGGGCCGAGCGGCGTCTCGTTCGACGACAGCTTGAACACGCGCGCGACGCCGGGCGCCGCGCTCTTGCCCGGCACATAGGGGTCGATGTCGAGCACGCCGGGGCGCGGTTGCGGACGCTGGAGGACGGACATTTCACACTCCGGGAGGGATTAGCGGCCGGTCGGGACCGGCCGTGCGCCTTTAGCGGAGACCCTATAGCGGGTCGCGTGGCTGCCGACGAGGGTCGAGGCGCGCACCGAGGCGCCGGCCTTGACCAGCGTCTCGGTGACCTTCTCGATCGAGCCATCGCCAGCGCGTCCACGCGCGTCTTCGACGCGCTCTGGGCACCGAGACCAGCAGCGCCGCGCCGTCGAAGGCGCGGTCGGGCACCGCGATCGATCTCGGCGAGGGGCCGATCGCCTGCGCCGCCGCCGTGCTCCAGCCGGCGACCCGCACGCTCCACACCTCGACCTCCCTCACCATGGCGTCGGGCGCCGCGCGCGAGACCACGAAGACCGGCACGGCGGCGGGATGGTCGGCGCGGTCGACGAAGGGCAGCCGCGCGATGATCTTCGGCGCGGCGTCGAATTCGAGCGCGTTCCACCAGGCGCCGGCGCCGGCCAGCGCGAAGGCCGGCACCAGGCCGAGATCGCCCTTGGACTCGGAGACCGCCGCGACCACGCTGGCGGCGCCCATATGCGGCACGAACGGCACCGTGAAGCCGAAATGGAAGCGGGCGGAATCGCGCATCGCCGCGTCGCCGGCCGACAGATCGGCATGCACGGAGAACGGCGCCTGCACATAGGTGAAGGTCGCGATGATGACGCGCCAGATGCTCTCGGCGGTGTCGAGCGGCAGGATGCCTTTGTGACGGTCGACCAGCCGGCGCATCATGTCGGCCTCGCGCGCCGGCCGGAACGCCGAGCCGGTCTCCTGCGTCTGCTTCACCGCGATCAGGCGATCGATGATCTCGCCGCGCTCCATCAGCAGGCCGTGCATGCTCTCGTCGATGCGGTCGATCTCGCGCCGCAGATCGGCGAGCGACGGACGGTCGGAACGGGGCGGGTTCGACATGGCACGGTCTTCGGCAATTGAGCGCTTCAGCAGGTGTCTGGCATGGCTCGGCGCCCACACTAGATCAGCCCGGCGCAGGCGCGGCATTGATAGGTTGGGCAAGCGGCGAAAGCAAAGAAAACATTGACAGCGCCGCCGCGCGGCCTATCTAAGCCGGTCGCGGCGGCCTATGCTCGGAGCAGGTCGCATCATGTCACGGCGGCGAGTCCGCTTCGCCGGCCGGGTTGTTGAACATGGTCGAGGCCGATTTCAGCGTCGCACTTGATCCCGCCGACCGCGCGCGCGAGGCGGACCATCCCCATTCGCTGGTCGTCCGCTTCGGCATCGACAAGCCGCTCCGGCTCGATGCCGGCATCGATCTCGCGCCGTTCCAGATCGCCTACCAGACCTACGGCACGCTCAATGCCGAGCGCAGCAACGCGGTGCTGATCTGCCATGCGCTCACCGGCGACCAGCACGTCGCCAACGTCCATCCGGTGACGCAGAAGCCGGGCTGGTGGGAGACCATGGTCGGGCCGGGCCGGCCGATCGACACCGAGCGCTATTTCGTGATCTGTCCCGAACGTGGTCGGCGCCTGCATGGGCACGACCGGGCCGGCCTCGACCAATCCGAAGACCGGCACGCCCTGGGGCCTCGACTTCCCGGTCATCACCATCCGCGACATGGTGCGCGCGCAGGCGATGCTGCTCGACCATCTCGGCATCGCCTCGCTGTTCTCGGTCGCCGGCGGCTCGATGGGCGGCATGCAGGTGCTGCAATGGGCGGCGAGCTATCCGCGACGCGTGTTCTCGGCGCTTCCGATCGCGACCTCGACGCGGCACTCCGCGCAGAACATCGCCTTTCACGAGGTCGGCCGGCAGGCCGTGATGGCCGATCCGGAATGGCGGCACGGCCGCTATTTCGCCGAAGGCACCAATCCGCGGCGCGGGCTCGCGGTCGCGCGCATGGGTGCGCACATCACCTATCTTTCGGACGCGGCGCTGCACCGCAAGTTCGGCCGCCGGTTCCAGGATCGCGACAACCCGACGTTCTCCTTCGATGCCGATTTCCAGGTGGAGAGCTATCTGCGCCACCAGGGCATCAGCTTCGTCGAGCGCTTCGACGCCAATTCCTATCTCTATCTCACCCGCGCGATGGACTATTTCGACCTCGCGGCGGATTGCGACGGCGTGCTCGCCAATGCCTTCAAGGACACGCCGACGCGCTTCTGCGTGATCTCGTTCACCTCGGACTGGCTGTTTCCGACCTCGGATTCGCGCGCCATCGTGCACGCGCTCAATGCCGGCGGCGCGCGCGTCTCCTTTGCCGAGATCGTGACCGACAAGGGCCACGACGCCTTCCTGCTGGACGAGCCGGAGCTGTTCGCTATCGTGCGCGGCTTCCTCGAAGGCGCCGCCAAGGCGCGCGGCCTGCCGCCCGGACGGGGATCATGATGCTCATGCGCCTCAAGCAGGATCTCACCATGGCGGAGGCGGCGCGCACGCCCGGCGGCGCGCGCGTCGACCTGCTGGCGGTCGCCGAGATGGTGGCGCCCGGCGCCAAGGTGCTCGACGTCGGCTGCGGCGACGGCGAGCTGCTGCGCCTCCTGGCCGAGACCCGCGGCGTCGATGGGCGCGGCATCGAGCTCTCGCGCGAGGGCGTCAACGAATGCGTGGCCAAGGGGCTCGCGGTGATCCAGGGCGACGCCGATACCGATCTCGCCGACTATCCCGACGATGCCTTCGACTACGTGATCCTGTCGCAGACGCTGCAGGCGACGCGCCAGCCGCGCGTCGTGCTCGAGCACATGCTGCGCATCGGCCGGCACGGCATCGTGTCGTTCCCGAATTTCGGCCACTGGAAGATCCGCCTGCAGATCCTGCTGGGCGGGCACATGCCGCGCACCGACAACCTGCCCTATGCCTGGTGGGATTCGCCCAACATCCACTTCTGCACCATCAAGGACTTCCGCGAGCTCTGCCAGGTGACCGGCGCCAAGATGGAAAAGTCGGTCGCGCTCGATGCCTGGGGGCGGGCGCTGCGCTTCAACGCGCCGTGGTGGTCCTGGAACCTGCTCGGCGAGCAGGCCGTGTTTCTGCTCAGCCGGCGTTCGTAGGATGGGTGGAGCGATGAGGGCGCTTGCGCGCTCATCGCGATACCCATCGCGACGAGCGGAGCTGGCGGAGGGATGATGGGTATCGCGCGCAAAAGCGCGCGCTCCACCCATCCTACGGCCCGCGGATCTCGTCCCCGACTGCGATGTCTCCCGCTGCGACCACCTCGCCGTAGACCCCGCAATCGGCGTGGCCGAAGCTCTGCATCAGCGTTTGGGGAATCGAGAGATCGCGGATGCCGGTGTCGGGATCGACGTTGGTCGCCGCGCAGCGCACGATGCGCTTGACGATCTTGAGCCGCACGCCGTTGCCGATCGCGATTTCCCGGCCGAGGAGATCGAATTCGCCCCAGGCCGGCCAGCCGGTGACGTAGACATTGCCGCGAAAGCGCAGCGGATCGACGGGCACCCCCACCACGTTCTCGATCGCGGCCACCGAGGCGAGGTTGATGATCGAGACCACCTTGGCGGCGACGTCGGAGAAACTGAAGCCCGGGGCGTGCAGAACCTTGGGCGCGCCGCGCAGCTCGTCGGCGCAGAACTGCGCGAAAAAGCGCTCGACTGCGCCGCGGCCTTCGGGCGTGCGCAGGTCGCCGCGGGCGGCCTCGTCGCCTTCGGACTCGATAACCAGCGTGTGGCTCGTGTCGTCGAAACGGGTCCGCAGCCGCGCCAGCCGCTCGTTGCGCATCAGCATGAGATAGCGCTGCTTCGGCGAAATGCCGTGGCGCGGCGGGGTCGAAGCCGGACGGACCGTTCTCGATGGCGTAGAGCCGGTCGGCCGGCAGGGTCGCGCCGGCCGAAAGGTGCGTCCGCGCAAGCGATTCCGGGGAGAGGCCCTTCACCGGATAGCGATAGATCGCTTGGATTTTCGGGTCGGGGGCGGGCATCACTTTTGTTAACCTGTCATGCGCAATCTGCCTAGTTCCGGGAAAATCCCGGAAAACCCCTTCCGTCCGCGCGGCCGAGTTCCCACATCAGCCACGGCGGATGCCTTCGGGGTCCGCCGTGTCAGGGACTTCCATTGAAGATGTTCGCGCCGCGCCGACAAGGGCGGACGGACAGGCTGAGGGAGAAAACATGGATTTCGAGAAATACACGGACCGCGCCCGCGGTTTCGTTCAATCCGCCCAATCGCTGGCGCTGCGCGAGGGCCACCAGCAATTCGCCCCGGAGCATCTGCTCAAGGTCCTGCTCGACGACCCGGAAGGGCTCGCGGCCGGGCTGATCGACCGTTCCGGCGGGCGCTCGCGCGAGGCGCTGTCCGCCGTCGAGGCGGCGCTCGCCAAGCTGCCCAAGGTGTCGGGCAGCGGTGCCGGCCAAGTCTACCTCGCGCCGGCGCTGGCGCGCGTCTTCGACCAGGCCCAAAAGGTCGCGGAGAAGGCGGGCGACAGCTACGTCACGGTCGAGCGGCTTCTGCTGGCGCTCGCGCTCGAGAAGGACAGCGAGGCCGGAAAGATCCTTGCACGCGCCGGCGTCACGCCGCAAAACCTCAACGCCGCCATCGAGGCGCTGCGCAAGGGCCGCACCGCCGATACCAGCTCGGCCGAGAACGCCTATGACGCGCTGAAGAAGTACGCCCGCGACCTCACCCAGGCCGCGCGCGACGGCAAGATCGACCCGGTGATCGGGCGCGACGAGGAAATCCGGCGCACCATCCAGGTGCTCTCCCGCCGCACCAAGAACAATCCGGTGCTGATCGGCGAGCCCGGCGTCGGCAAGACCGCGATCGTCGAAGGTCTCGCGCAGCGCATCGTCAACGGCGACGTGCCGGAGAGCCTGCAGGACAAGAAGCTGCTCGCGCTCGACATGGGCGCCCTGATCGCCGGCGCGAAATATCGCGGCGAGTTCGAGGAGCGGCTCAAGGCGGTGCTGCAGGAGGTGACGTCGTCCGACGGCGGCATCATCCTGTTCATCGACGAGATGCACACGCTCGTCGGCGCCGGCAAGGCCGACGGCGCGATGGATGCCTCGAACCTGCTCAAGCCCGCGCTTGCGCGCGGCGAGCTGCATTGCGTCGGCGCCACCACGCTCGACGAATACAAGAAGCACGTCGAGAAGGACGCGGCGCTCGCGCGGCGCTTCCAGCCGGTGTTCGTCAGCGAGCCCACCGTCGAGGACACGATCTCGATCCTGCGCGGGCTCAAGGACAAGTACGAGCAGCACCACGGCGTGCGCATCACCGATTCGGCGATCGTCGCGGCGGCGACGCTCTCGCACCGCTACATCTCCGACCGCTTCCTGCCGGACAAGGCGATCGACCTGATCGACGAGGCGGCCGCGCGCCTCAAGATGCAGGTCGATTCCAAGCCGGAGGAGCTCGATTCGATCGATCGCGAGATCGTGCGGCTCAAGATCGAGCAGGAGGCGCTCAAGAAGGAGCACGATCCCGGCTCGAAGGAGCGGCTCAAGCGGCTCGAGAAGGAGCTCGCGTCACTGGAGAAGCAGTCCGCCGATATCACGGCGCGATGGAAGTCCGAGAAGGAGAAGCTTTCCGACGCGCAGAAGCTCAAGACCGAGCTCGATCATCTGCGCGTCGAGCTCGCCAACGCCCAGCGCAAGGGCGAATACCAGCGCGCCGGCGAGCTCGCCTATGGCCGCATCCCCGAGCTCGAGAAGAAGCTCAAGAGCATCGAGGCGGCCGAGGGCAAGGGCGCCATGGTCGAGGAAGCGGTCACCGCCGACCACGTCGCGCAGGTGGTCTCGCGCTGGACCGGCGTGCCGGTCGACAAGATGCTGGAAGGCGAAAAGGAGAAGCTGCTGCGCATGGAGGAGCAGCTCGGCAAGCGCGTCATCGGCCAGGCCGAAGCCGTCAAGGCGGTCTCGACCGCGGTGCGCCGCGCCCGTGCCGGCCTGCAGGACCCGCACCGGCCGATCGGCTCGTTCATGTTCCTGGGGCCGACCGGCGTCGGCAAGACCGAGCTGACCAAGGCGCTCGCCGAATACCTGTTCGACGACGAGGCGGCGCTGCTGCGCATCGACATGTCGGAATACATGGAGAAGCACTCGGTCGCCCGCCTGATCGGCGCGCCGCCCGGCTATGTCGGCTACGAGGAAGGCGGCGCGCTCACCGAGGCGGTGCGGCGGCGGCCCTATCAGGTCATGCTGTTCGACGAGATCGAGAAGGCGCATCCGGACGTGTTCAACGTCCTGCTGCAGGTGCTCGACGACGGCCGCCTGACCGACGGGCAGGGCCACACCGTCGATTTCCGCAACACGCTGATCGTGATGACCTCCAATCTCGGCTCCGAGTTCCTGGCCAACCAGCCGGAAGGCCAGGACACCGACGCCGTGCGCGATCAGGTCATGGCGGTGGTGCGGGCGAGCTTCCGGCCCGAGTTCCTCAACCGCGTCGACGAGATCATCCTGTTCCACCGGCTCAAGCGCAGCGAGATGACCAAGATCGTCGACATCCAGATGAAGCGGCTCGCCAAGCTGCTGGAGGATCGCAAGATCGCGATCATGCTCGAGCCGTCGGCGCGCGAATGGCTGGCCGAGAAGGGCTGGGATCCGGCCTATGGCGCGCGCCCGCTCAAGCGCGTGATCCAGAAGTCGGTGCAGGATCCGCTCGCCGAGCTGATCCTCTCCGGCGCGGTGAAGGACGGCGACAAGGTCGTCATCTCAGCCGGCAAGCAGGGGCTCACCTTCAACGGCAAGCTGGCTGCAGCGGCGTAAATCGACGATCGGCGTTGTGGGTGAGGTTGGGTCGAGGTGTTGCGAGACCCAACGCTTCGCGGACGCGTCGTGCGAGGTTGGTCTCGGAACGACCTCGACCCAACCTACGACTACTACGTCTGGGATGTGTCAGCGGCCTTGCGCGTAGCGCGAGGGCGAGCCGCGGGTCATCATGGTGTCGAGCCGGGTGCGTTCCTGGTCGAAGCCGGCGAGCAGCGTGCCGTCCAGCACGCGGCCGCGCGGCAGCTTGATCTTCATCGGATCGACGAAGCGGCCGTTGATCAGGATCTCGTAGTGCAGGTGCGCGCCGGTCGACAGGCCGGTCGAGCCGACATAGCCGATCACCTGTCCCTGGCGCACCTTCTTGCCCGGCTCCATGCCGCGGGCGAACGCCGACATGTGGCCGTAGGCGGTCTCGTAGCCGTTGGCGTGGCGGATGCGGATGTACTTGCCGTAGCCGCCTTCCCAGCCGGCCTTCTCGATCATGCCGTTGCCGGAGGCGAAGATCGGCGTTCCCATCGAGGACGCCCAGTCCACGCCGGTATGCATCTTGGTGTAGCCGAGGATCGGATGGTTGCGGCCGCCGAAGCCTGACGTGATGCTTCCGTCGGAAACGCGGCTTGCGGACCAGGAACTTCTTCGCGCTCTTGCCGGTCTCGTCGTAGTAATCGACCATGTTGTCGTCGGTCGTCTGGTAGCGGTAGAACTTGCGCGTCTCGCCGCCGGTCGTCAGCAGCGCGAACAGGACATCGCCCTTGCTGTGGTCGCCGGCGTTCTCGTCATCGCTGGCGTACAGGATCTCGAAGGAATCGCCGGGCTGGACCTTGCGCTGGAAGTCGACGTCGTAGGAATAGATGCGAATGAGGTCGTCGATCACCGGGCGGGGCACGTGGTTGCGCAGCGCGGTCTCGTAGATGCTCTGGTAGAGCCGCACGCCCTTGCCGTCGTCATCCTCGTCATTCGTCGAGGACGCCACGCTGTTGGCGCTGCGTACGTCGACCGCGACGTATTTGCCCTAGCTCGGACCAAGCCACCATCGCTTCGATATTGGTATCGGTGGCGATGATGACGCGCACCGGCCGCAGCCGCTTGGCGTCGCCGCCGGGGGCGAGCAGTACGCGCAGCTTGTAGCCGTCCCGCGGCGGGCTGTCCCGGCCGCGTCCGCCGAACGCCGCCGTGATCGCCTTCACCTCGTCCGCGCTTGCGCCGAGGTCGCGCAGAAGCGCGGAGACCGAATCGCCCTTCTTGAGCAGGATGGTGCGCTCGTTCCAGGCATTGCCGCCGGTCGCCTGCGTGGTGGTCTTGGCCAGCAGGGTGACGTTTTCCGGCACGATGCGCGGCTCGAAGCCGGCATAGAGATCGCCGTGCCGCTCGGGCGCGTAGGCATGTAGCGGCATGGCGTCGGTGAGCAATGGCGGCCTTTGGCCCGTGCCGTCCCAGTTCGCGGCCTCGCGCACGCGCGCCAGCACCTCGTCGATCGACACCACGGCGGCGATCTTCGCCCGCGGCAGCGTGATGGCGAGATCGCGCGTGACGAACGAGACCTCGGCGTCCGGCTCGGCGCCGGCGGCATCCTCGGCGGTCGCCGCCGTCCCCTCCGACTTGGCGAGCATCTTCTGCGCGTTGAAGGGCGGAATGCTGGCGGACAGCTCAGAGAGCGTGAGCGAGAGATTGCCGGCGACCCGGATGAAGGGGCGCACACGCACGATCTCGCGGTTGCCGCTGCCGCGGGTCGTGTTGGAAACGCGGATGACCTCGCGGGCGGCGTTGGCCTCGCCGGGCGGCGGCAGGCGGTCGGTCTTGCGCGTCACATTGGCGATGCGGTCAGTGACGCTGGTAACCGCGCCGCGCAGCGTCGCCTCGACGCGCTCCGGCACGGTGGCGAAATTGGTCTCGCCGTCGAGTGCCGCAAAAACGGCGCCGCCCATAAGGGCAGCGCCGCACAGACCGGTCAGAATTGTTCCGCTGAACCATTGGACGGAGACGCGGCGGCGATCCACCAGGCCGGTGGTCTCGCCGTCGACGGACAACGGCGGTTCGTTGCCGAGATCGATGCGCTCGGCCTCCAAGCTCGAACGAAATGCGCTGCGTCGTTTGCCCTGATCCAAGCCCACGTCCCCTCCGCCCACGCCCCGCGGGCGGTCCACCGCAATGTCGGAAGGTGTCGAACGCGACCGGAACGAGGGCGTTGACTTGAAGGACGCGGCAAGACGCCGCGACCTTCACGGTCAGTCAACGACCATGTCCACGTCTTCCGGCTTTTTCGTTGGGTGACGCCGTACGTCACAGAAAACATGCTGGAGCAAGTCGTGCTCGCGCAGGCCCCGTGACGGCGACGCTATTCCCCCCGAACCGACACCTCCCACTGCGACGCTAAGAGGGGCGGAGGAATGTGGCCGAAGTACGGCGTGTTCCACCCCTTTCCACCCGTCTAACCCCCCTGAATTGCTTGCGAAGATGGTCTGGCACGGTCGCACCTGGCCAGTGGCGGTTCACCGTCGGCACGCGGAGGCTCTTCCTGGACCCGGTGAGTGCTCGAGTACCCCACTCAGGATTTGCTCTAGGGTGTTGACATCAGCGGGGGTGGAAGCCTATATACCGCCCATCGGCACGCCGTCGCCTCGGTGCGACGGCGCGTCTTCGAAGCATTTCACTGATATTCGGTGACCAGGCTTCCGATTCCAATCGGAGGCCTTAGGCTTCGACGGCTCTCCGGTTCACCGGAGGGTGGGGCCGCCTTGGTCCCGGGCTGTTTGACAGGTGAATAGGAAGAAAGAGAAACGTGGACGGCGGAGTCCCTGCGGGCCGCTTCCTCGGAAGGGCAACCTTTTCGTGGAAGACGGTCGGACGAGACTTCGGCGGTCAACGTTTCAGGTCAACACCAGATGTTCGTGTTGGCGGTGGTCGTGACGTGATCTTGGGCGCGGTGCAAATCGCGTACTTGGATTGCGCACATGGCCATGCGCGCACGAAAGTAAGGTGGGACCTCGTCAAACGTTGTGATCTGCCGGGATAAGTTCTCATCCAACTTGAGAGTTTGATCCTGGCTCAGAGCGAACGCTGGCGGCAGGCCTAACACATGCAAGTCGAGCGCCCCTCCTTCAAGCGAGCTTGGAGGATTACGGAGCGGTCTCTTCGGACGAGCGTAAGCTCGCTTGAAGGTTCCGTTTCGAGATCAAGCGAGCCCTTTGGGCTCGCTTGATGAGGGGAGCGGCAGACGGGAGAGTAACACGTGGGAACGTACCCTTCAGTTCGGAACAACCCAGGGAAACTTGGGCTAATACCGAATACGTCCGTAAGGAGAAAGATTTATCGCTGAAGGATCGGCCCGCGTCTGATTAGCTAGTTGGTGAGGTAACGGCTCACCAAGGCGACGATCAGTAGCTGGTCTGAGAGGATGATCAGCCTCACTGGGACTGAGACACGGCCCAGACTCCTACGGGAGGCAGCAGTGGGGAATATTGGACAATGGGCGCAAGCCTGATCCAGCCATGCCGCGTGGGTGATGAAGGCCCTAGGGTTGTAAAGTCCTTTCGGCGGGGAAGATAATGACGGTACCCGCAGAAGAAGCCCCGGCTAACTTCGTGCCAGCAGCCGCGGTAATACGAAGGGGGCTAGCGTTGCTCGGAATCACTGGGCGTAAAGCGCACGTAGGCGGCTTCTTAAGTCAGGGGTGAAATCCTGGAGCTCAACTCCAGAACTGCCTTTGATACTGAGGAGCTTGAGTCCGGGAGAGGTGAGTGGAACTGCGAGTGTAGAGGTGAAATTCGTAGATATTCGCAAGAACACCAGTGGCGAAGGCGGCTCACTGGCCCGGTACTGACGCTGAGGTGCGAAAGCGTGGGGAGCAAACAGGATTAGATACCCTGGTAGTCCACGCCGTAAACGATGGATGCTAGCCGTTGGTGGGTTTACCCTTCAGTGGCGCAGCTAACGCATTAAGCATCCCGCCTGGGGAGTACGGTCGCAAGATTAAAACTCAAAGGAATTGACGGGGGCCCGCACAAGCGGTGGAGCATGTGGTTCAATTCGAAGCAACGCGCAGAACCTTACCAGCCTTTGACATCCCGGTCGCGAGCACCAGAGATGGAGCTCTTCAGTTCGGCTGGACCGGAGACAGGTGCTGCATGGCTGTCGTCAGCTCGTGTCGTGAGATGTTGGGTTAAGTCCCGCAACGAGCGCAACCCTCGCCCTTAGTTGCCATCATTTAGTTGGGCACTCTAAGGGGACTGCCGGTGATAAGCCGGAGGAAGGTGGGGATGACGTCAAGTCCTCATGGCCCTTACAGGCTGGGCTACACACGTGCTACAATGGCGGTGACAGAGGGACGCAAAGGAGCAATCCTTCGCAAATCTCAAAAAGCCGTCTCAGTTCGGATTGTGCTCTGCAACTCGAGCACATGAAGTTGGAATCGCTAGTAATCGCAGATCAGCACGCTGCGGTGAATACGTTCCCGGGCCTTGTACACACCGCCCGTCACACCATGGGAGTTGGCTTTACCTGAAGACGGTGCGCTAACCGCAAGGAGGCAGCCGGCCACGGTAGGGTCAGCGACTGGGGTGAAGTCGTAACAAGGTAGCCGTAGGGGAACCTGCGGCTGGATCACCTCCTTTCTAAGGATGATCCTTCAGAGACGCCTCACGCGTCTCTATCGGATTTCTTGGAAACATCAGGACTCGTTCGTTTCAGGATGAGCGAGTCCATTGGCGGGACACCGCCGTCTTCTTTTCTCTTTCTTCGCGGACGAGCCCAATCAGGGATCGGTGGTCGGTACTCGGTGATCAGGCTTCTTGCCGGCACTGACGTCTGACAACTGATTGCTGACTCCTGGCTATTTGACTCCTTGTTTCTGACACCTGGCCAAGGGCTTGTAGCTCAGTTGGTTAGAGCGCGCGCTTGATAAGCGTGAGGTCGGAAGTTCAAGTCTTCCCAGGCCCACCAGTTTCAGGGATCAGTGACCGGAAATCAGTAGTCGGAAGCGCGCGCGCGGTTCCCGCCCTGGAGGGGCCATAGCTCAGTTGGGAGAGCGCCTGCTTTGCAAGCAGGAGGTCGTCGGTTCGATCCCGTCTGGCTCCACCAATTCGAGTGGGGCTGTCGAGTGGGGCGCGATCGAAGCTGCGATTTTTGGCTTTGACGCGAGAGCTGCCGCTTTTGCCAGGGTTCGATTTGCATCAGCTCGATTTACACACGCATAGGGCGGTGGGGATCGAAGCTTTGGCTCGTCCGTAGAAAACAATTCCGCTCCCGTCACCGGGCCAACGGCTTAGTGCGGGTGCGTGATATCTGACATCGTGAAGAGAAGGATCGCTCCGAGAGTCGATCGTGACGTAACGTCGCGACCGATGCGCATCTCCGAGCATTGAACGTGAGTGCGTTGCACGGCGATGAGAATCGCCAGGCGGCGGGCTCGCGGCGCCGATACCAATTGGCGCGTCATGTTGCATTGTCATGTAACAACGGCGCGTCATGCAGCTCGGTGCGCCAATCCCAATCGGCGCGTCATGCAAACTGACGTGCCGGTCCAATCGGCTCAATGCCATATGTCGGCTGCTTGACCGCACGCCGTCGGAACGATCCGAAGCAAGCTGGTCTTTCTAAATCAGTGTCCGCCCCGTCGACCTGTTCGCAGGAACGCAAGTTCCGAGGGACGATCGCCGGGCCTGCTGCCGAGCGGGATGGGCATTGATGATGAGAGCGATCAAGTGACTTAAGGGCATTCGGTGGATGCCTTGGCGCTGAGAGGCGATGAAGGACGTGCTACGCTGCGATAAGCCGTGGGGAGCTGCGAAGAAGCTTTGATCCGCGGATTTCCGAATGGGGAAACCCACCTTCGATAACGGAATTCCGAGACTTTAGGTCTCGGGAGCCGCAAGGTCTCCGAGACTGCGAAGTCTTGGACTTCCGTTATCAAAAGAAGGAATGAGATCTCTGAATACATAGGAGGTTTCAAGCAAACCCAGGGAACTGAAACATCTCAGTACCTGGAGGAAAGGACATCAACCGAGACTCCGCTAGTAGTGGCGAGCGAACGCGGACCAGGCCAGTGGCGAATGCGAGACAACCGGAACCGTCTGGAAAGTCGGGCCTTAGCGGGTGACAGCCCCGTACGGGTAATGCGAGCATTCGTCCTCGAGTAAGGCGGGACACGTGAAATCCTGTCTGAAAATGGGGGGACCACCCTCCAAGCCTAAGTACTCCTCAGCGACCGATAGCGAACCAGTACCGTGAGGGAAAGGTGAAAAGCACCCCGACGAGGGGAGTGAAAAAGACCTGAAACCGGATGCCTACAAACAGACGGAGCCCAAGGTTCGTCCTGGGTGACGTCGTACCTTTTGTATAATGGGCCAGCGACTTAATCTGACGAGCAAGCTTAAGCCGATAGGCGGAGGCGCAGCGAAAGCGAGTTTGAATAGGGCGTTCAGTTCGTCGGATTAGACCCGAAACCTAGTGATCTAGCCATGACCAGGCTGAAGGTGGGGTAACACCCACTGGAGGGCCGAACCGGTGTCTGTTGAAAAAGCCTCGGATGAGTTGTGGCTAGGGGTGAAAGGCCAATCAAACTGGGAAATAGCTGGTTCTCCGCGAAAGCTATTTAGGTAGCGCCTCGCGTGAATGCTTCGGGGGGTAGAGCACTGGATGGGCTAGGGGGACTTACCGTCTTACCAAACCTAACCAAACTCCGAATACCCGAAAGCAATGCGCGGGAGACACACGGTGGGTGCTAACGTCCATCGTGGAGAGGGAAAAAACCCTGACCTACAGCTAAGGCCCCCAATTCGTGGCTAAGTGTGAAAGGATGTGGGAATCCCACAACAACCAGGAGGTTGGCTTAGAAGCAGCCATCCTTTAAAGAAAGCGTAACAGCTCACTGGTCTAAATAAGGATTCCTGCGCCGAAAATGTAACGGGGCTCAAGCCACGAGCCGAAGCTTAGGGTGTGCACGCAAGTGTACGCGGTAGCGGAGCGTTCTGCCGCCTGCGAAGGGGGACTCGCGAGAGCCCCTGGAGGTTGCAGAAGTGCGAATGCTGGCACGAGTAACGACAAACAGTGTGAAAGACACTGTCGCCGAAAGTCCAAGGGTTCCTGCGTAAAGTTAATCTGCGCAGGGTTAGCCGGTCCCTAAGGCGAGGCCGAAAGGCGTAGTCGATGGGAACCACGTTAATATTCGTGGGCCAGTGGGTGGTGACGAATTCCGTGAGTTGTTCTCGGTTACTGGATTCCGAGGGCAGCGAAGGGGTTCCAGGAAATAGCCCCCACATCAGACCGTACCCGAAACCGACACAGGTGGACTGGTAGAGCATACCAAGGCGCTTGAGAGAACTATGCTGAAGGAACTCGGCAATCTGCCTCCGTAACTTCGGGATAAGGAGGACCTCGTTCTTGGGCAACCAGGACGAGGTGGCACAGACCAGGGGGTGGCGACTGTTTAGCAAAAACACAGGGCTCTGCGAACTCGGAAGAGGACGTATAGGGTCTGACGCCTGCCCGGTGCCGGAAGGTTAAGAGGAGGGGTGCAAGCCTTGAATCGAAGCCCCGGTAAACGGCGGCCGTAACTATAACGGTCCTAAGGTAGCGAAATTCCTTGTCGGGTAAGTTCCGACCTGCACGAATGGCGTAACGACTTCCCCGCTGTCTCCAGCATAGACTCAGTGAAACTGAATTCCCCGTGAAGATGCGGGGTTCCTGCGGTCAGACGGAAAGACCCCGTGCACCTTTACTGTAGCTTTGCACTGGTATTCGTGACTGCTTGTGTAGAATAGGTGGTAGGCTTTGAAGCGCGGGCGCCAGCTCGTGTGGAGCCGCAATGTGAAATACCACCCTGGTGGTTATGGATATCTAACCGCGTCCCGTCATCCGGGGCCGGGACAGTGCATGGTGGGCAGTTTGACTGGGGCGGTCGCCTCCCAAAGAGTAACGGAGGCGTTCGATGGTAGGCTCAGAGCGGTCGGAAATCGCTCGTTGAGTGCAATGGCATAAGCCTGCCTGACTGCGAGACTGACAAGTCGAGCAGAGACGAAAGTCGGACATAGTGATCCGGTGGTCCCGCGTGGAAGGGCCATCGCTCAACGGATAAAAGGTACGCCGGGGATAACAGGCTGATGATGCCCAAGAGTCCATATCGACGGCATCGTTTGGCACCTCGATGTCGGCTCATCACATCCTGGGGGTGGAGCAGCTCCCAAGGGTTCGGCTGTTCGCCGATTAAAGTGGTACGTGAGCTGGGTTCAGAACGTCGTGAGACAGTTCGGTCCCTATCTGCCGTGGGTGTCGGAGAATTGAGAGGATTTGTCCTTAGTACGAGAGGACCGGGATGAACGTACCTCTGGTGGAGCTGTTGTGGCGCCAGCCGCAGTGCAGCGTAGCTATGTACGGACGGGATAACCGCTGAAAGCATCTAAGCGGGAAACCCACCTCGAAACGAGTTCTCCCTTAAGAGCCGTGGTAGACCACCACGTTGATAGGCCGGGTGTGTAAGCGCGGTAACGCGTTCAGCTTACCGGTACTAATCGCTCGTTTGAGCTTGATCGCGCTCATCTTCAATGCGCATCATGCGCAATGAAAGACCAAAGCTTGCGATCCGGTCGATCCGGATGCTCGCTTGCAAGCTTGCTTCACATCCGTCCTTAGCCGACCTGGTGGTTTTTGCGGGGAGCCTGTACCCGATCCCATCCCGAACTCGGCCGTCAAACTCCCCTGCGCCGATGGTACTAAGTCTCAAGGCTTGGAAGAGTAGGTCGCTGCCAGGTCTGCCAAGGACGGATTTCTCTTCACGATCAGAATAATAAGAAGCCGCCGCGGTATCCCCGCGGCGGCTTTTTTCGTGTGCTGCCAGTCAATTTGCCGACAGCAGTTCGGGCAGCGTCTTGTCCAAGGTCGATCACACCGTTGCAACGCAATCGATCTCCACGTCGAACGGGCCGTGCCAGGCGGATACGCAGAGGAAGCTGCGTGCCGGCGGCTCGGATGGAAAGTATCGCGCATAGACCGCATTGATAGTCTCGAAGTGCGCGGCGTCGGTGCAATACACCGTGCACTTGATGACCTTGTCGAGCGACGAGCCCGCCGCCGTCAAGCAGAGCTTGAGCTGATCGAGCACGATCTCGGCCTGTCGTTCGATCGGGAAACGCCTGATCTCGCCCGTCACCGGATCGTAGGGCGGAATGTTCGACACGAACACGAGATCGCCCGCCCGCATGACCATCGTGGTTGGGACCTTGCGTGCTTCGGCATAGCTGGACAGCGGTTCGACGCGAATGGCCTGTCGTTTCATGATCACCCCTTGTCGTTCGTGATTGCTCCGGCGCCATTTCTACGCGGCAATCACCGTAGCTGTCGTTTGCGATTGGTTCGGCGCCGGCCGAACCGTCATTGCTTGCTGACGGCCCTGCCGCGTCGCTAAGATCAGCCATGGTCGCTGCCGCAAATCTGGTCGAGGTTGCGGCGCTCGTCGGAGATACCGCGCGCGCGACCATCCTCGCTGCCCTGATGGGCGGGCAGGCGCTGACCGGCAGCGAGCTCGCGTTTCTTGCCCGCATCTCGCGGCCGACGGCGAGCGAGCATCTCGTCAAGCTCGTCGAGGCGCGGCTCGTCGCCGTCACCAGGCAGGGGCGCTATCGCTACTACCGCATCGCGTCGCCGCTGGTGGCGCGGATGATCGAGAGCATCATCGCGGTCGCCGCCATCGAGGTGCCGTCGCGCTATCAGCCACGTTCGATCCGCGACGAGGCGCTACGCTTCGCGCGCACCTGCTACGATCACGTGGCCGGGCAGGTCGGGGTCGCGATCGCCGACGCGCTGGTCGCGAACGGACATGTCGTGCTCGGCGAGGATGGCGGCGAGCTGACTGAGTCCGGCGCCCGGCTCCTCATCGGCTTCGGTGCCGACTTGCGGCCGCGCGGCAAGCGCATCTTTTGCCGCCCCTGCCTCGATTGGAGCGAGCGCCGCTATCATGTCGCCGGGCTCGTGGGCACCGAGATCTGGCGCCGCTGCCTGGAGTTGCGCTGGCTCACCCGGGAGCGCGACAGCCGCGCGCTGCGGTTGACCGCGGCCGGGAAGGCGGGGTTGATCGACGCCTTCGGCGTGGACTTTGCGAGCGACGCTCAGGTGCATTCCAAGAAGGCAGACGTTTCGGCCTAAAACCGTTTTGCCAATGTGCCGCGGCGGCTTTTTTTCATTCCAGCTTTGCCCCATAGTGAGCTCCGCCCGATCAACGCCGGGCCGACTCGCGCCAACGACCAATAGCCGCTCCAGCGGCCGTGGCGGCGGGTCGGACGACGGAGGAAACCGCATGGCTGAGTGGCACCGTACCTTCACGCGCGTCTGCGCGTTGTCCGTCCTGCTCGTGGCCGCTCCGGCCTTGGCGCAGGACTTTCCCACGCGATCGGTGACGATCATGACCCCGCAGCCTCCGGGCGCGGCCAGCGATCTCTTGGCGCGCACGGTCGGCGACCGGCTCAACCTCGCCTGGGGGCAACCGGTCGTGGTCGACAACCGGCCCGGCGCCAGCGGCAATGTCGGCGCCGCCTTGGCCGCGCGCGCGCCGGCCGACGGCTACACGCTGATGGTCGGCACCGATGCGATGCTCACCTCCAACGTCTACCTGTTCAAGAACATGCCGTTCGATCCGGTGAAGGACTTTGCACCGATCACCAATGGCGGCGCCAACATCATCTGCCTCGCGGTCAATACGCAGCTGCCGGTCGCCTCGGTGCCGGAGCTGATCGCCTATGCCAAGGCGAACCCCGGCAAGCTGCAGTACGGCTCGTCCGGCATCGCCTCGCCGCACCATCTATCGGGCGAGTTGCTCGCGCAGAAGACCGGCATCCAGATCGTCCACGTGCCGTATCGCGGCGGAGGGCCGGCGGCGACCGACCTCCTCGGTGGCCACATCAGCATGGCCTTCCTCAGCCTGTCGTCGGCGGTGCCTCTGCTCACGAGTGGCAAGATCAGGATCCTCGCGGTGGTCGAGAAAACCCGCTTCGCGGCCATGCCCGACATTCCGACGATCGGCGAGACCGTTCCCGGCTTCGAGATGTCGTCGTGGCTCGGCTTCTTCGCGCCGGCGGCAACGCCGGCGCCGCTGGTCGCGCGCCTCAATGAGGCGATCATCAAAGTGCTCACGGCCGATGCGGTGAGGGAGAAGCTTGCCAGCCTCGGTCTCGTGGTCGCGCCCAGCACGCCGGCCGAGTTCGCTGCCATGATCAAGGAGGGGCTCGCGGTGCGCGGGCAACTGATCAAGGCCGCCAACATCCAGGCCGAGTAGCAGGACAGCTCCACACGCTGGGCCACGCACCGCTGGCCTGGAAAATGCATTGCGGCGAGGCAAGGGCTTCAATCGTGGAGTCGCTCCCTGTCGTGAGGCATTTATGTGCAAGTACTTGATCGTTCTTCTGGCCCAGGTTGCGTCCCGTGCATCGCAGGTTTGCCTTTGCTGCATCGGCGCGACCGCGCTGCTCGTTTGCGCGGCGCAGGCCAACGAGTGGCCGTCCCGGCCGATCACCGCCGTGGTTCCCTACGCCGCCGGCGGCAACACCGACACCATGGCGCGCATCGTCAGCGAGCGCCTTGGAGCGAAGCTCGGCCAACCCGTCATCATTGAAAACATCGCCGGCGCGAGCGGTGCGATCGGCGCCAGCCGCGTCGCCCAGGCCGCCCCCGACGGGCACACGCTGCTGTTCGGGGCGGCGTCGCAAATCATCATTGCGCCCATGGTGCTGAAGGTGAACTACGATCCGCAGAAGGATTTTGTCCCGGTCAGCATCTTCGGCGCGGGCCCTTACATTCTCGGCGTGAAGCCTTCGCTGCCAGCGAGCACGTTCCAGGAGTTCATCGCCTACGCCAAGGGCAATCCCGGCAAGCTCAACTATGCCTCCGCCGGGCCCGGCGGCATCATCCATCTGACGACCGCGCTGCTCGGCGCGCGGGCCGGCATCGACATGATGCACATTCCTTACAAGAGCGGTGCGCCGGCGCTCAATGGCCTCCTCACCGGGGAAGTCGATGTCTATTTCGGCAACGCGTCCGAATTGATGCAGCAGGCATCCAGCGGCCGCGTCAGGTTGCTCGCCGTTTCATCGGCGGCGCGCCTGCCCCAGCTTCCCGCCATGCCGACGGTCGGTGAATTCTATCCGGGCTTTCGCGTGACCTCCTGGAACGGATTTCTCGCCCCGGCAGGAACACCGCAAGCAATCATCCGGCTGTTGGCGCAGGAAACGCGCAACGCGGCGAAGGACCCCACCATCGCGGAGCGTCTGCTCACGCTCGGTATCCAGCCGAGCGGCGCCGACCCGCAGGAATTCGCCGAGGTCATCCGCGGCGAGCGGGATTTCTACCGCGCGGCCGCGCAGGCCGCCGGCCTGAAAATCGAATAGTTGTCCCGGCGAATTTTTTCCGTCGATACGGGCTCGCGCCGTCGGGCCCATGGCTTATGCTCTCCCGATCCGCTGCAAAGCGGAGATCAACCGGGAGGAAGCATGTCGGACTTGCGTATCTACGGGATCGCCCGCACCCGCGCCTTTCGCGCGCTCTGGATCGCGAAGGAGCTGGGCCTCGACTACGAGCATATCCCGGTCGAGATCGGCCAGGCCGGCGCCCGCAAGCCGGACTATCTTGCGATCAACCCCAACGGCCGCCTGCCGGCGATCGACGACGGCGGCTTCGTCTTGTGGGAATTGCTCGCGATCACGCTCTACCTCGCCAAGAAGCACGCGACTGGAAGGCTCTATCCGGCGACGCTCGAAGGCGAGGCCAAGGCTTGGCAATGGAGCCTGTGGTCGGTGCAGGAAGTAGACCGCGGCGTCAACATCTGGTCGCTGCACGCCGTTCGGCTGCCGCCGGAGGATCGCGACCCGCAGCGGCTCGCCGAGGCGCTCGGCGTGCTGGCGTCCCCGTTCAAGGTGCTCGACGGTGCGCTCGCGGGTGGCCCCTATCTCCTGGGCGACGACTTCACCGTCGCCGACCTCAACGTGTCCGCGGTCATCAGCCGGGCCATCGACATGGATCTTTCCGCCACGCCGCACATCGGCGGCTGGCTGCGACGCTGCCTCGAACGCCCGGCCGCGCGCGCGGCGCAAGCGCTGCGCGCGGCGGCCGATGCCGAGGTACCGGTCGAGGTGACGCGGGCGATCGCGCGCAACAACCGGCTTTGACATGCCCAAACGCAGCGCCGGCATCCTGATGTATCGGCGTCCGGATGCCGGCCTCGAACTGTTGCTGGTGCATCCCGGCGGACCGTTCTGGGCCCGGAAGGATCTGGGCGCCTGGTCGATTCCGAAGGGCGAATACTCCGAGAGCGAGGACGCGCTCGCGGTGGCGAAGCGCGAGTTCGAGGAGGAGACCGGTGCGCGGGTGCAGGGTGATTTTCTGCCCCTCGGCGAGCTTGTTCAGCCCGGCCGCAAGATCGTCAAGGCCTGGGCGACCGAAGGCGACTTCGCGCCTTCCGAGCTGAAATCCAACCTGTTCGAGATGGAATGGCCGCCGAAGAGCGGGCGCAAGCAATCGTTCCCGGAGGTCGATCGCGCGCAGTGGTTTTCGCCCGCCGATGCGCGGCAGAAGATTCTCAAGGGGCAGAGCGAGTTCATCACCCGATTGCTGGAGGCGATCGGCGGCAAGTAGCGCGATTTTTTTGTGGCGCTTCGGCCTGGGCTAATCACCCGTCCGCCACATCGCGTCGAGGCGCCGGCGGAACGTGTTCGGCTTCTCCACGAACAGCCGTGCGGCGATGCGCGCGGAGGCCGCGACATGCGCCGCCCGTCGCTCAGCGATGGCCTCCGCGAGCCGCGAGCGCCAACGTACCAGCGGCTGATGCGGCCCGGTCAGGCTTTCGAGCATCAGCACGTCCTGGTGCTTGCCGAGCCGCTCGCGCAGCCGTTGCGCTTCGCCGTTCCACATTTTGGCGAAGCGCGGCCACAGCGGCTCGACGATGTCCATCTGATAGCGGTGAATGACCACCCACTTGCGCAATTCGTGCAGGTCCTCGGCCTCGGCGGACTGCCAATGCTCCGGAATCAGCTGCCGCACCCCGCGATAGAAGCGTGCCAACTGGTCGGCCACGTCGTCGAAGGTCACCATATGCAGCGGCCAGCGCTCGACGATGGTTTCCGCGATGTCGAGTGCGCTGCCGAGGCGCAGACGCATGTCGGCGTTGAGCAAGGTCGTCTCGGCCGTGCGCCTGATCTCCTCGATCCGTTGGCGCAGCGCCTTGAGCGAGCGCGGGGACAAGGCGAGACCGTGCTTTTCGAGATCGTCCAGCGCATCGAGCGCGGATTGCGCGTTGCGTGCGCCGGTCAGCGCGCGGGCGAGATCGCGGGCCTCGTCGCGCAGCCGCCTGGCCTCGTCCCCCACGAACGGCTCGAACAGCCGCAACAGCGCCCGCCAGCGCTTCATCGCCCGGCGGAAGTCGTGGACGGCTTCGGCGTCCGACTTGTCGGGATCAGTAACGGCCGCGCGCGCTTCGGCGAGGATATCGCGGGCCACCGCACGCAATGCCTCGCCCACCGCCACGTCTACCTGCAGGGCGGGCCTGTCATCCATCGGGCAGGATATATGACATTAATTTGCGAGACTTTTCTGACCATAGCCCCACCAGTGGGCTTTTCAAGCCGTGTCATGATTGCTACATAAGCCCGGCGCGGAGCCGATCCCGCGCTTCCCGTTATCGCCGGTTTGACGCGGGGTGGAGCAGCCCGGTAGCTCGTCAGGCTCATAACCTGAAGGTCGTAGGTTCAAATCCTACCCCCGCAACCAAATAAGCCCGTCGGATCAGCTGCTTAGGCCGGGTCCGGCGGGCTTTTTCGTGACTGGCGGTCATGCCCAAGGTCGCGCCCAAGGCTCGTGCCGCGGCCGTGGGCAGGCCGCGCCGGCGGGCGGCAAATCCGGTCCTACGGTGCGCCCGCGACGCCGCGCTCCTTCGGGCGCGAAAACGTGCGCTGAGCCGACAACAGTGCCGCCAGCGCCAGGGTGCCGCCGGCAAGCAACAACAGCGCGGTGCTGATTGGCCGGGCAACGAAGATGCCGGGATCGCCGTTCGACGCCAGCATCGACTGCCTGATGCTTTGCTCGAGCAGGTCGCTGTAGACGAACGCCAGGAGCAGCACGAACCGGTTCCAGCCGAGCAGCTTGCCGGCGATGCCGAGCGCTGCGATCGGCAGCAGCAGGCCGACATCCCGGGTGCTGTGATTGAGCTCGAATGCCAGGTAGCAAGCCGCGGCAATGGCGAGCGCCGCCACGACGCGCATGCCGATCGCGGCAATTGGCGGAATCCGAGGAGCCGACCGGCCATCCAGCATACGAGCATAGGTCGCCAGCCATAACGACGGCGAGACCAGGCAAACCAGACCGTCCGCAACGACGAAGAGCCCGAGACATACGATGACGGGCGAGGCGATCCCTTCGATCAGCTGCTCCAGGCCGAAGGTGAGGCGCAGATTGCCCGTGATGGAATCGAGGCCGACCGTCGCCAGCAGGAGACCGAGGAGCGCCATGGCGGCGGCTTGGACGCGCGAACGGCGCGCAAGCGCGACCGCAACAGTCAGTCCAAGGACGACCAGGGTCGCATACTCCGCTGGCCCGAACATCAGCGCGAGCGTGAGACCCCACGCCACCGCCGCGGCGCAGAACGCCGTGATGGCGGCCACGATGATCGCGAGCCCCTTCAGGCTCCAGCGCCCCGGGCGTGCTCCGCCGAAAAAACTTCCCCGCACGAGCAGGACGATGCCGACCGTCAGCAGCAGCCCGCCGACCACGGTCGGAAAGAAGTGGGCATCGAGGCCCTCCATCTCGGAGAAGGATATGGCGGCGGCGGGAGCGCTCAGAATTGCGACGGCTCCAACGGCCAGCACAACGCAGCCCAGCGCGATATCGGAAGCGATCCGGATCGCGCGAGCGTCCAACCAAGCGTAGGGGGAATCCGTCGCGATCGTCACGGTGTCGACGTTAGAAGGCCGTTGGCGCGGACGCAACACGACCGTGCCCGTGACGTCGGTACGACGATACGTGATCGTTCACTTTGCGAGGTAGATGTTGCACTAGAGGTAGGGCGATGCGCTGGATGAGCCGCGCCGATCATGAGGCGCGCTTCAAGAGTGTCACAGAACGGCCCCCAAACTCCGTTTACTTTGTGGAGGAGGCTTATCGCAATTTCCCAATTGCGAGAACGGTTGACGCTGATGCGAACGACGGCTGCGGTTCTCGACGGTGAGACTTGAGCATCGCCTGACCTCGTCCAAGTCAGATCGTGGTGCTTCGGTTGCTTTCTGAAAAACGACCGCGGGTGGGCTGCTCGTGGAATCCAACCGGCTTGCCGAGGCCGAGCCGCTCATGCGTCGCGCGCTCGCCATCTACGAGCGAAGCTTCGGCCCCGAACATGCCGAGGTCGCCGGCCCTCTCAAGAATCTCGGCAAGGTGCTCCTTGACGGCAACCGGCTGCCGGAAGCCGAGCCGCTCTTCCGCCGTGCCCTTGCCATTGAGGAGAAGAACCTCGGCCCCAATCACCCCAGGGTCGCCGTCAGTCTCAACCACCTGGCCAATGTGTTCCGGGCCGCCTCTCGGTATGCCGAAGCCGAGCCGCTCCTGCGCCGCGCCCTCGCCATCGAGGAGCAGAGCTTGGGTCCCGATCACCCCACAATAGCGATCTCGCTCAGCAACTTGGCCGGTCTGTTGAGCGCCAGCGGCCGGCGGGCCGAGGCCGAGCCCCTGGTACGCCGAATACTGGCTATCTACGAGAAGAACTTTGGCCCTGACCATCCGAACACCGCCATGGGCCTCAACGCCGTGGCCGAGACGCTACGGGTCGACAAGAAGTTCGCCGAAGCCGAGCCGCTTTACCGCCGATCGCTCGCGATCCTGGAGAAGCAGCTCGGTCCCGACCATCACCTCGTCAGCATGCCGCTCAACAACCTCGCGCTGCTTCTCAAGGCCACCAACCGCCTATCCGAGGCCGAACCGCTTTACCGCCGAGCGCTCGCCATCTTCGAGAAGAACTTTGGCCCTGACCATCCCGACCTCGCCATCGGCTTCCAGAACCTTGCCGAGCTGCTGCAAGTTGCCAACCGGCCCGCCGAGGCCGAACCGCTGTTCCGCCGAGCGGTGGCAATCGAGGAGAAGAGGTTCGGTCCCGAGCATCCGCGAGTTGCCGAGCGCCTGGACAAGCTCGCGCAGTTGCTGCGCGCCACGGGCCGGCTCGCCGAGGCGGAGCCGTCGATGCGGCGCGTCCTCGCAATCTCCGAGAAGCACTTTGCTCCTGACCACCCGAACGTTGCCACGGCTCACGACAACCTGGCCCGGCTGCTGAGGGAGGCGAAGCGACCCAAGGAGGCCGAGGAGCTCCTTGGGTCGGCACAGCGCAGATGACGCCGGCCTTCGGTTCCGCGCCCGTGCCGTACTGAGCCTCGATCTCACGCTTGAGTGATCTTCACTTCGTGAAAGTCCTGCCCCCTGTCGCAGGAATTGCCGCGGCTAGCGGCGGTTGTGGCCAGGGCTGCATGGCCATAACCAAGACCCCCATGACGTGGCGCCTCGTTCCCGTCTAAGATGGTGGCCGCCTGCCTCAGCGGGCGGATTCCCGCGCCCCTGATAACGAGAACAAGACCGCGCCTTTAGATGAAGCCAGCCGCCTTTGAATATGCCAGGCCCGCAAGTCTCGACGAGGCCTGCGCCATGCTGGCGGCCGACGACGATGCCCGGCTCATCGCCGGCGGGCAGACGCTCGTTCCGCTGATGGCCATGCGGCTCGCGCGCCCCAAGCGGCTGATCGACATCGCCCGCATTTCCGAGCTCGCCTTCGTGCGCAGGGAGGGGGACGCGGTCGTGATCGGCGCCACCACCCGGCAATGCGTGCTCGAGCGCGATTCCGTCATCTGCGCCGATGTGCCGTTGCTCGCCAAGGTCATGCCCTTCATCGGCCACGCGCCGACCAGGGCTCGCGGAACCATCGGCGGCTCGCTCGCCAATGCCGATCCCGCGGCGGAGATCGCGCTGGTGGCGGTCACGCTCGGCGCGACCATCTCTTATCGTGAAGGAACCGCACCGGGCGAAATCCCGGCCTCCGAATTCTTCATCGGCCCGATGATGACGGCGCTGCCGGCGGCCGGCTGTCTTACCGCGGTCCGCTTTCCGCTGTGGCGCGAGGCCCGCGTCGGTATTGGCTTCCACGAGATCAGCGCGCGCAAGAGCGACTTCGCGTTCGCGTCTGCGGCGGCACAGGTTGCGCTGGACGAGAACGGCAAGTGCCGGAGGCTCGCGCTCGGCATCGGCGCAGTCACGCCGTCACCAATGCGGCTCGACGCGGTCGGCAAGGCGATGGAAGGCAGGCTCCTGGACAAAGCGCGTGTGCGCGAGGCCGTCACCGCCGCGCTCGGGGACATCGAGCCGCTGTCCGATCTGCACGCCTCCGCCGACTATCGCCGGCGCGTCGCGGTGAGCCTCGCCGTGCGCGCGATATCGGACGCGCACGCGAGCGCCGAGGGCAGAGGACTACATGCGCGTTGAGCTCAACGTCAACGGCGTGATACGCGCGGTCGAGGTCGAGCCGCGCACCAGCCTGCTCGACTGCCTGCGCGAAGGGCTGCTGTTGACGGGCGCTCATGCCGGCTGCGAGCACGGCGTCTGCGGCGCCTGCACCGTGCTCATCGACGGCACGCCGGTGCGCTCCTGCCTGATGTTCGCCGTGCAGGCCGACGGCTACGCCATCACCACCATCGAGGGCGTGGCGCCGGGGCCGGGCGAGCTCTCGCCCGTGCAAGACGCGTTCTGCGAGACCCACGGCATGCAGTGCGGCTACTGCACGCCGGCGATGATCCTCACCGCGCACGCGCTGCTCGCCGGCAATCCCGCGCCGACCCGCGACGAGATCGTCGAGGCCATCTCCGGCAACATCTGCCGCTGCACCGGCTACGCGCAGATCGTCGAGGCGATCGCGCTTGCTGCCGAGCGCATGCGCGGTCTCAACCAGCCGGAGACCTCGACATGAGCGCGCCGGCGAAAAATTTCCGTTTCGTCTCGACCGATCGCCGCGTGCGCGAGGACCGCCGTTTCGTCGTCGGCAAAGGCCGTTTCGCCGCCGACATCGCCATGCCTGGCACACGCCACGTGGCGCTGGTGACGTCGCCGCATCCCGCCGCGCGCATCGTGCGCATCGACAAGTCCGAAGCGCTGGCGCTTCCGGGCGTACACTACGTGCTCGACGGCCGCGAGCTTGCTGCCGCCACCTCGCCGCTGCTGGCCGGCCTCGATACGCCGAACGTGCCGCGCCGGCCGCTGGCCGTCGACGTGGCGCGCTACTCCGGCGAATGGGTGGCGGCGGTCGTCGCCGACACGCGCGCGCTCGCCGAGGACGCCGCCGAGCTGGTGCCGGTCGACTACGAGCCCTTGCCGTTCGTGCTCGACGGCGAGGAGGCCTATGCGCCGGGCAGTCCGCTCGTGCACGAAGCGCACGGCTCGAACGTGCTGCTCGACCGCACCTTCGTCTGGGGCGAGGTCGAGAAGGATTTCGCCGAGAGCCCGCATCGGCTGTCGCTCAAGGTCAAATGGGGCCGCAGCTCCACGGTGCCGATCGAGACCTTCGGCGTGCTCGCGAGCTGGGATCCCTGGCGCGAGATCCTCGACGTCCAGGCCTCGATCCAGATGCCGCGCTTCCCCGACCAGGTCGCGCTCGCGCTCAAGCTGCCGGGCTCGGCGGTGCGCGTGCACAACGACGTCGACGTCGGCGGCAGCTACGGCGTCAAGCGCGGCATCAAGCACGCCGTGCTCGCGGGCTTCCTCACGCGCCGGCTCGGCTTCCCGGTGCGGCTGATCGAGGATCGGCTGGAGAACATGCGCGGCGGTGATGCCCACGGCCCCGAGCGCAATTTCGATGTCGAGATCGCCTTCGACGATGCCGGCGTCATCCGCTCGATGAAGATGCGCGCGCTCGACAATGTCGGCGCCTATGCCGGCCGCTCGCCGTTCCAGCTGGGCAAGCCGATCAGCGCCATCGTCGGGCCCTACCGCATCAAGAGCGTGCAGTACCAGGCGATCGCGGTCACCTCGAACAAGACCACGCAGGAGGCGGTGCGCGCCTTCGGCCAGTCGCCGACCAATTTCGCCATCGAGCGCGCGATCGAGGAGGTCGCCGGCCATCGCGGCCTCGACCGGCTGGAGGTGCGACGGCGCAACCTCATTCGCGCGGAGCAGTTCCCCTACCTGATCCCGAGCGGCACCACCTACGACAGCGGCGACTATCACGCCGTCATCGACAAGGTGCTGGCGCGCGCCGACTATCCCGCGCTCATCGCCGAGCGCGACCGGCTGCGCGGGGAGGGGCTGCTCGCCGGCATCGGCATCGCCGCCTGCCTCGAGCCGAGCGGCGCCAATTCCACCTTCGAGCCGCTGCTCAATCCGAAGAACGAGACCACCACCTACACCGAAGCCTGCCGCATCAATGTCGACGTCAGCGGCGCCGTCACCGCGACGATCCATACGACCTCGGCCGGGCAGGGGCACGAGACCCTGGTCGGCACCGTCGTCGGCGAGGTGCTGGAGATCGATCCCGACCGCATCCGGGTGGTGCGGCCGGATTCGCTGTCGTCACTGCCGAGCCAGAGCCCGGTCGGCAGCCGCATGGCGATCATGCTGGGCGGCGCCGCCTTCCATGCCGCGCAGAAGCTCAAGGCGCGGCTGGTCGCCATCGCCGCGCATGACCTGGGCATTCCGCCGGAGCGCGCGACCTACGAGGTCGGCAATGTGTTCGACCGCGCCGCGCCGCCGACCCGCCGCAGCTGGATCGAGCTCGTCACCATCGCCCACCGCAACTTCCATCGCCTGCCGCCGGACACCGAGCCGGGGCTCGCCTTCAGCCACGTGATGATGGTGCCGACGGGCGGCAAGCTGCCGACGCCCGACGGCCGCGTGCAGATGTATCCCTGCTTCGCCTTCGAGTTTCATCTCATTCTCGTGGCGATCGATCCCGACCTCGGCAAGCCCGAGATCAGGCGCTACGTCATCGGCCACGATTGCGGCACCGTGATCAATCCGAAGATCGTGCGCGGCATGACCATGGGCGGCATCGCCCACGGCATCGGCGCGGCGCTCTACGAGGAGTTCGCCTACAACGAGGAGGGGCAGCTCATCGCGCAGAGCTTCATGGATTATCTGCTGCCGTCGGCGCACGAGGTGCCCGAGGTCGAGATCGTCCATCACGTGACGCCGTCGCCGCACACCGTGTTCGGGCAGAAGGGCTCCGGCGAATCCGGCTATCTCGGCGCGCCGGCGGCGATCGCCAGCGCGGTCAACGACGCGCTCCGCCCGCTCGGCATCGCGGTCAACAGCCTGCCGATCAAGATCGCGCAGCTCGGCGACATGATCGCCGCCGCGCGCGACAAATGCTGAGCCGTCATGCCCGGGCTTGTCCCGGGCATCCACGTCTTGGTCGGTGAGGTGAGAAAGACGTGGATGGCCGGCACAAGGCCGGCCATGACGTGGAGAGTGTGGGATACTACGAGGAAATCGGAATGATCATCGACGTTCACGGCCATCTGGTGCCGCCCGATCTGCTCGCCGCGATCCGCAAGGAACGCGGGCGTTTTCCGTCGCTTCGCCTGATCGAGGACGGCGGGAGTCTTGCGCTCGCTTTTGCCGGCGGCAAGCCGTCGCGGCCGATCATGAAGGGGCTGAGCGACACGGCGGCGCGGCTCGCCTGGATGGGCACGCAAGGCATCGACAGGCAGGTCAACGGCAGCTGGCCCGACTGGTTCGGCTACGAGCTGCCTGCGGCGGAAGGCGAGGCTTGGTGCCGGCTGATCAACGAGGCGCAGCTTGCCGCTGCCAAGGCCGAGCCGCGTTTCGTGCCGCTCGCGGTCGTGCCGCTGCAGGACGGCGCGCGGGCCGCTGCCGTGCTCAAAGCCGCTGTCGCCGCTGGCTTCCCCGGCGCGATGATCTCGACCCTGCCGCGCGGCATCGGCAGCGTGCTCGATGCCGCCGACCTCGATCCGTTCTGGGCGGCGGCGGACGAAACCGGCGCGGTCATCCACATCCATCCGAGCTACGACGCCGGCGATGTGCGCGTGAACGACTACGGCCTCGCCAACGGCGTCGGCCGCATCAGCGACGCCATCGTCGCGGTGGCGCGGCTCCTGTGCAGCGGGCACGTCACGCGCTATCGCAATGCCAAGATCTTCGCGCCCATGGGCGCGGCGGGCTTGCCGTTCCTGCTCGGGCGGCTGGCGCGCAACGCCAAGATCACGCCGGGTGTCGCCGATCCCGCCGCGGGGCTCGCCTTGCTCTACACCGACAGCATTCTGCACGATCCGCGGGTGCTGCGATTTGTCGTGGAGATGATCGGCGCCGACCGTGTGATGATGGGCTCCGACATGCCGTTCCCGATCGGCGACGACGAGCCCACCAAGATCGTCGCGGCTGCCGGGCTCACACCCGACCAGGTGGCCTCGATCAACGGCGGGCTGGCGCGGAAGCTGTTTCGGATCGCGTAACCCGCATTCCGGGCCAGGGTACCAATGTGGAGGAAAAGAATGATCTCAATTCGGCATAGTCCAATTTTCGCCGCTGCCGCACTCGCCGTCGCGCTGGCGGCGGCGCCGTCACAAGCCCAGCAACTCGAAAAACTGTCCATTCTGGTCTTCAGCCCGCCGTCGCTCGGCGCGTTCATGCCGCCGGTGATCAAGGCGAAGAAGCTCGATCAGGCCAATGGCCTCGACATCAGCTTCCAGGAGCGCACGCCCGACGCCTACACCGCGCAGTTCAATTCCGGCGAGTTCAAGGTCGGCGGCAGCGCCTCGCTGCTGACCGTCGCGCTGGCCGACAGCCGCGGCGTGAAGGTGAAGTATCTCTTCAACCTGTTCGACTTCTGGGGCGCGGTCGTCACCTCGCGCCCGGAGATCAAGACGCTCAAGGACCTCGAAGGCAAGCAGCTGGCCGCTGCGCGCGCCACCACCAACTATGTGATGTTCGAGTTCTTCGCCAAGAAGCTCGGCGTCGACGTCTCCAAGATCCAGGTCGTGAACACCGCGACGCCCGGCCTCGTCGGCTATGCGCTTGCCAACCGCGCCGACGCCGTGCAGCTCTGGGAGCCGGCCTACACGCTGTTGCTCGCGAAGAAGCCGGACATGCGCACCCTCGACTCCAACATCCAGGCCACCTGGAAGACCTTCGCCGGTGGCAGCCGCATCCCATATCTCGGCGTTGCCGCCCATTCCGACTGGGCCGATCAGAATCCGGCGCTGGTGGCCAAGCTCTACGCCACCTACAAGGCGGCGGCCGAGTGGATCGCGAAGAACCCCGACGAAGCCGCGCCGCTGGTGGCGCCGGGCGCGTCGGCCGAGGACGTCAAGTCGATGGCCGCGCTCATCCGCAGCAACGAGCGGCTCGCCATGAGCCTCGCGGCCGGCAACGACATCCGCAAGGAGATCGAGGCGGTCTACAAGGCCGGCATCGACGTCGGCTACTTCCCGGCAATGCCGTCGAGCGCGACCGTCTACGACAAGCCGATCCCATGATCGACAATCCCCGCGCCGTCCGGGCGCTGCAGGCGACCGCGAGCACGCTCGCGATCGCTGGTCTCTGGCAGATCGCCTCGATTTTCTTTCCGCCCTACCTCTTCCCGCCGGTGCCCGACATCGTCACGCGCACGTTGGGCATTCTGTTCAGCTGGCCGCTCTTGTCACAGGTGCTGGTCACGGCGCTGCGCATCTTCGCCGGGCTATTCGGCGCCTTCGTGCTGGGCTGCCTGATGGCGCTGGCGATCGGCCGCTCGCCCCGCATCGAGAGCTATGTCACGCCGGTGCTGGTGTTCCTGCAGGGCATTCCGGCCCTGTCGTGGGTGGTCATAGCCATCATCTGGTTTCACGGCATCGAGTTCCGCATCTTCTTCATCATGGTGATGACGACCCTGCCGGCCTTCACCTTCCAGATCCTCGACGCCTTCCGCTCGATGTCGAAGGACCTGTTCGAGATGACGATGTCGTTCCGGCCGCGGCGCTGGACGCTGTTCAAGGTGCTGATCGTCCCGACCATCGTCCCCGGCATCCTCACGGCCTGGAAGGTCAATCTCGGCAACGCCGCGCGCGTGGTGGTGGTCGCCGAGCTGGTCGGCGCCACCGGCGGCGTCGGCTACGAGCTCCTGCGCCAGCAGCAATTGTTCGACATGGCCGGCGCCATCGCCTGGACGTTGCAACTGGTCTTGTTCGTGCTGGTGGTGCAGCAGACCATCAACGCGATCGAAAATTGGGCGCTGCGCTACCGCGCCGTCTCCGAGCGCGCGATCTGAGGCGGACATGTCTGAACCGGTCATCCGCTTCCGCGACGTGAGCAAGGTGTTCCAGCGCGCCAACGGCCGCGGCGACCTGCTGGCGGTGGAGAAGCTCTCGTTCGAGGTCGCGCGCGGCGAGATCGTCGCGGTGCTGGGCAAGACCGGCTGCGGCAAGTCGACCATGTTCAACCTGGTCGCCGGCCTGATCGAGCCCACGTCCGGCGAGGTCGCGGTGAGCGGCCACGACCCGTTCCGCGATTTCGAGTTCTTCCGCGGCAAGGTCGGCATCGTGTTCCAGGGCGACCGCCTGATGCCGTGGCGCACGGCGCTCGCGAACGTGCTGCTCGGGCTCGAAATCCTCGACGCCGAGCCGAAGCAGGCGGAGGCGGTGGCGCGCGGCTGGCTCGATCGGCTCGGCCTCGCGGGCCACGAGAACGACTATCCGCACGCGCTCTCCGGCGGCATGCGCCAGCGGGTCTCGATCGCGCGGGCCTTCGCGGTCGAGCCGGAGCTCTTGCTCTGCGACGAGCCGTTCTCGTCGCTCGACGAGATGACCGCGCGCGACCTGCGGGCGGAATTCGTCCGCCTGGTGCGGCAGAACAACAAGACCGCTGTCTTCATCACCCACCAGATCCGGGAGGCGATGGAGATCGGCGACCGTGTGCTGGTGTTCCACCGCCCCGCGCGCATCGCCTTCGAGGCGCGCATGGATCGATCCGCCGGCGAGGACGCCCGCCAGCGGGTCCACGAAAAGATCCTCGAGGTGCTCGCGCTTGAGGCACCTACGGGTGCCTGATCACTATTGACTATGGTCGCCCGTCCGCTACCGATGCGGTCGACGCAACGAAAAAAACCCAAGAGGAAATGCACGTGACGAATATCGCTCGATTTGCAACCGCTGTGATCGCCGTCGCCCTGACCATGGGCGCGAACCCAATGGCGAGTGCCTTCCCGGACAAGTCGATCCGCCTCATCGTCGGCTTCCCGCCCGGCGGCAGCTCCGATGCGATGGCGCGCATCGTGCAGCAGGGCCTGGAGAAGCAGCTGGGACAATCGGTCGTGATCGAGAACAAGCCCGGCGCCGGCGCCATGATCGCGGTCGATCAGGTCGCCAAATCCGCGCCCGACGGCTACACGATCGGGCTGGGCGGCGCGGGCGCGCTCGGAAGCAATCTCGGCCTCGGCGAGAAGATGCCTTACGACCCGCGCAAGGACATCGCGCCGGTCACCGGGCTCGCCGGCTCGCCGTTCATGCTGGCGGCGGCGCCGTCGCTCAAGGGCAAGTCGCTGCGCGATGTCATTGCGCTGGCTAAGAGCGATCCCGGCAAGCTCGTCATCGGCCACGGGGGCAACGGCACGCTGATGCATCTCACCGCCGAGATGCTCAACCAGATGGCCGGCACCAAGATCGCGCTCGTGCCGTATCGCGGCATCGCGCCGGTGGTGAACGATCTCATCGGCGGCCATGTCACGCTGGGCATCGTCGATCCGCCGTCGGCGATGGCGGCCATGCAGGGCGGCAAGATCGAGACCGTCGCCATCACCTCGGCCAAGCGCTTTTCCCGCCTGCCCGAGATTCCGACCTTCGCCGAGGCCGGCCTGCCCGGTTTCGAGTCGAACGGTTGGTTCGGCATCGTCGCGCCCGCCGCCACGCCGCCCGACGTGATCGGCAAGCTCAACGCCGCCTTCGTCGCGGTGCTCAAGGATCCCGAGGTCGTGGAGCGCATCCGCGCGCTCGGCTCCGAACCGATGCCGATGACGCCGTCCGAGTTCGCGGCCTTCACCGCGCGCGAGATCGACAAGTGGATGAAGGTGGCGCAGACCGCCGGCGCGAAGGCGAACTGACTGCGCCTTCCTCGTTACGACTTCGGCCCCGGCATGGCCGGCGGGTGTCCCGGCCCCCAATAGTTCGTCGGGGTGTCGTCGCCCCAGACCTTCGGCCGTTGCGGCCGGTCCTGGTGCCATGGCCGCGGCTCGAAATAGCCGAGCTCCTCGTCGTGCATGACGTCGAGGTCGGCGAAGAACTCGACCGTGATGCCGTCGGGATTCTTGTGGTAGATCGCGATGTTGTGGCCGATCAGGTGCCGGATCGGGCCCCAGAACAGCTTGACGTTCTTCTTGCCGAGAAAATCGCAGGCGCGGTTGATCTCGGCTTCGTCGCGCAGCTCGAAGGCGAGGTGGTGAATGTTGCCGTGATCGGCCTGCAGCAGGTTGATGCTGTGGTGGTCGCGGCTGCAACGTAAAAAGGCGAAGAAATCGCTGCGCCAGTCCGACACCTTGAAGCCGAGCAGGTCGCAATAGAACTTCACCGTGCCCTGCACATCAGGCGTATGGAATGCGACGTGGCCGAGCTTGCGCGGCACGACGCCGCCATCGACGTCGTCCTCCTTCGCGAACGCGTAGTCGGAGAAGATCTCGACGCTGGTGCCCTTGGGATCGCTGAACACCACGGCCTGCGCGATGCCGGGCGTGATATCGCTGCGCCGCTCGGATTTGATGCCCGCCTTGGACAGGCGCGCGGCGAGCTCGCCGAGATCGCTTCCAGGCGCGACCTGAAATGACAGCCGCACGCCCGCCGGACGGTCGCCGTGCTCGAGCACGATCGCCTCCTGTCCGACCTTGGTCGCCAGGACGGCGCGATTCTTCTCCTTGGCGACCAGGCTCAAGCCGACGACGCGCGTGTAGTAGTCGAGCTGGCGCTCGAGATCGGGCGTCGTCAGGGTCGCGTGGCCGATCCGCTTGACCTGCAACATGGAAATTCTCCTTACCTATCCGCCGATCGTATGGGCGCGCACCGGCACCGACATTTCGCCGATCGGGTCGATCTTGGCGACCATCGTGTCGCCCGGCTTCACCGGGCTCACGCCGTCCGGCGTTCCGGTAAAGAGCACGTCGCCGGGCTGGAACGTGTAGAACGTCGAGCCCCACTCGATCAGCTTGCGGCAGTCGTAGATCAGCTGCTTGGTGTTGCTGCTCTGCTTCGTCTCGCCATTGACGGAGATCGTCAGCGGCACGTCGTCGGGATCGGGAATTTCGTCCGCGGTCACCATCCAGGGGCCGAGCACGGAATAGGTGTCGATCGACTTGCGGAAGCTGCGGTCTTCCTTCCCGCGCGCCGTCATGTCGAGGCCGATGCAATAGCCGGCGACGTAGTCGAGCGCCTTGTCGCGCGGGATGTCGCTGCCCGCCTTGCCGAAGATGATCGCAAGCTCGACCTCGTGCTCGTTGCGCCGGTCAGGGAAGCGGATTGCCACGCCCTCCGACGGCCCGACGAGCGACGAGTTCGCCTTGAGGAACAGGCCGGCGGTGCCGATGGCCGCCGACGGCATGATGTTCTGCGTCGCCGCGCGCGCCGCCATCTCCTCGATATGCGCCTTGTAGTTGGTCGGCGCAGCCACGAGCTTGGAGGGCCGCGCCACCGGCGACAGCAGCTTCACCTGCGACACCGGCTTGCCCGGCGCCTTCGCCGCCATCTCCTCGAGCCGCGTGCGCCACGCCGGCAAGGCCGCGATGACCGCGTCGCCCTTCATGGCGTAGGGAGCGGCCGCGCGGATCTCGAGTCTGCGCCTCGGTCACGTCGTGCACCATGTTCCCGCGCACCACCCCCAAGCGGTCGTCATCGTACCGGCATAGCTTCATTTCGTTCTCCTATGTGAAACGTCTTGCGATCCCGCGGGGCTGCGAGCGGACCGTTCTCTCGATTGAAGCGTCGCTCCGCGCTCACCGCGGGCGGAAGATTTCCTTGAACAGCCCCTGCCATTTCTTCTGTTCTTCTCCGGCGAAGATTGTGGCAACGATTTTCTTCTCCTTCAACATCTCGCTGACATGCGCCGGGTTGACCGGGACGTCCGGGCGGGTCGGCATGCGTCCGCGTTTGGTCAGGAACAGCTCGGCCTCGCGGCTGAGGATGAAGTTCGCTCCGAGCAGGGCGGCCTTGGGATGCGGCGCCTGCGCGCTCACGCCGACCGAGCCGAAGAACAGCGCCACCGGATCGAGCGCCCAGAAATCGATCGGCGCGCCGGAAAGCTGCACGTTGACGGTCAGTGACGCATAGTTGTTGAGCGCCAGCCAGTATTCGCCCGCGCCGACCGAGCGCGCGAGCGCGAGATGGCCGTCGACCATGACCGGCTTGAGCGTGGCCACGATGTCCCTCAGCAGCTTCTTGCCGCGCTCCTCTCCGTAGTGGCCGATGATGGCGCTCAGCCATTCGTCGTCGGTGTCGTCGAGCGCGATCTTGCCCGCCCACTCTTTGCGGTCGAGGAATTCCTCGTACGACTTCGGCAGCTCGGATTTCTTCACCAGCCTGGTGTTGTAGGCGGGCGTGTTGTAGTTGGCGTAGACACCGTACCAGCGGCGGTTGGGGTCGCGCGCCTGCGGAATGAGCCCGCGCGCCTCCGGCGGATCGAATTGGGCGAGCGCGTCGTTCGGCAGCCGGTTCACCGTGGTGGTGACCGCGAGGTCCCAGCTGCGCTGGCGCGCCCGGTTCTCGATCGCGATGCGCGAGAGAATGATCGAGTTCGGACAAGCGCACGTAGTTCACCTTCACGCCGGTCGCGTCCTCGAACATCTTCCAGAGCGGCAGGCCCTCCTGCTCGTTCATCGAGGAATAGACGGAGAGCGAGCCCTCGGCGCGGGCGGCGGTGATGAGATCGGGAATGATCCAGGATGTGCTTTGCGCCGTGTCCTGTGCCTGTGCCGAAGACGGCTTTGCCAGCAGGAAAAGCACGGAAAGCACGGTGGCGGCGCGGCGGTTCATATGCTGTTCCGGATACGACGACTTGTAGTCTAGCACGGCCACGCGATATCTCTCTTCATGGGATTGTCACCAAGCGAAAATACGCTGACAATTCATCGCTTTCCAAGGAATGAGCATGTCCCTTCATCGTCGTCCGGTCTCACCTGCATGGCGCGGCATTGGCTTCGTCGCGCTGCTGGTCCTTCTGCCGATGCCGACCGCCCTCGGGGCGGACACCGTCACGGTCGGCGGCCTCAGCTATGTCAACAAGGGACTCGTCGGCGTCGGTCGGTTACCCGCCGATCTGCGCGACAAATACGGCGAGACCTTCGGCTCCGGCTCGGGCCTCGCGGTCGATGCGAAGTCGTGGACGCGCACGCCCGCGGGCTATCAGGGCACGTTCTACATGTTGCCCGACCGCGGCTACAACATCGGCGGCACGACCGATTATCGCGCGCGTCTCAACAAGCTTACGATCACGTTTACGCCGCTGGCCGATCCGGCGGCGGTACCCATTGCCGAGCGACAGAAGAGCGTCGCGGCGACGCTGACCGACAGCATCCAGCTCACCGATGCCGGCGGCGAATCGCTGACCGGGCTCGATCCCGAGGAGAACGGGATCCGCCGTGCGGCGAAAGGATTCCCCGATCTGCCGCAGGCGCCGAACGGCCGCATCAGCATGGACGCCGAATCCCTGGCGCTGTTGCCGGACGGCGGCTTCTTCATCGGCGATGAGTACGGGCCCTATGTCTATCGCTTTTCGCCGGCCGGCCGCCTGCTCGCGGCGATCAGGCCGCCGGAAGCCTTCATCCCCCAGCGCAAGGGCAGGGATCATTTCTCCTCCAACAATCCCGGTCCGGGCGCGCAGGCGCCGGCGCCGCCCAATCCGGAGACAGGGCGCCAGAACAACCAGGGCTTCGAGGGGCTGACCTTGACCCCGGACGGCAAGCTCCTGGTCGTGGCCTTGCAGAGCGCCACGCGCCAGGACGGCGGCAACGCTCCGGAGACGCGGCGCTACACCAGGCTGCTCTACTATGACCTCTCCGATCTCGATCGCCCGCGGCTCGTGCGCGAGCACATGGTGCCGCTGCCGGTGTTCGACACCGCCGACGGCAACCGCCGCGTCGCGGCTCAAAGCGAGCTGCTCGCGCTCGGCGAGACGCGCTTCCTCCTGCTCTGCCGCGACGTGGGCAACGGCTACGGCACGGACGGCTCGACATCGCGCTACCGCACGATCGAGATCATCGATACCGCACAGGCGACCAATATCGCGGGCATGGTCTATGACACCACGGTGCCGGTTGCCGCCGGCGGCAGGCTAGCCGACGGCATCGTGCCGGCAACCCTGACGCCGTTCGTCGACCTCAACGACAATGCGCAGCTCGGCAGGTTCGGGCTGCACAACGGCGAGCCGAACGACCGCAACAATCTTTCTGAAAAATGGGAGGGGCTGACGCTGGCGCCCGCGCTCGATCCGGCGAACCCGAACGATTTCTTTTTGTTCGTGGTGAACGACAATGACTTCATCACCCAGAACGGATTCCAGGTCAGCGCCCCGTATAAGGATGCAAGCGGAGCCGATGTCGATACAATGATCCTGGTTTATCGCATCACCCTGCCGCCACAGCAGAAATAGGTTTCGGCGCAGGGAGCGCCCGCCGCTATTGCCCCCTATTGCGTCCTGTTTTCCTTGCGTCCGCGTGCACAACCGTCTGGTGCGGCGCACAATGAGGTGCGGCACCACGTCGCCTTTCGGATGGTAATTTCGTGGATTGTTGCTTGCTCCCCGGACTATTTTTGTTCAAATCGGCGCGCGGGTTACGCAGAATGAGGCGGTGGCGTCGTCGTTTCGGCTGGACTTTGGCCCTCGCAAGAAACTAAGGATCAACAGTTGTGGAGCGCCTCGACGGATCAAACGCGACGATGCATAGGTTGTAGAGAGCGGGGCGCAGAAATGAAGCTCAAGGGAGAAACGTTGATGAGAGCAATCAGACATCAGGCCCTCGGCGCGGTCGCCGCGCTATGCATCGCGCAAGCGTTTGCACCGGGTCCGGCATCAGCCGCGTGGGAACCGACTCGGCCGGTCGAATTCATCATTCCCGCCGGCACCGGCGGCGGCGCCGACCAGATGGCGCGGACCATCCAGGGCATCGTCACCAAATACAATTTGATGAAGCAGCCGATGGTGGTGATCAACAAGGCCGGTGGAGCCGGCGGCGAAGGCTTTCTCGACGTGAAGGCATCGCGCGGCAATCCGCACAAGATCATCATTACGCTCTCGAACCTGTTCACGACGCCGCTCGCGACCGGCATTCCCTTCAACTGGAAAGACCTGACTCCGGTCGCGATGCTGGCGCTCGATGAATTCGTCCTGTGGGTCAATGCCGAGAAGCCATACAAGACGGCCAAGGAGTATATCGACGCCGCGAAGGCCGCGAACGGCACGTTCAAGATGGGTGGCACCGGCTCCAAGCAGGAAGACCAGATCATCACCGAAGCGATCCAGAAGGCCACGGGCGCAAAGTTCATCTATATCCCGGAACGTGGCGGTGGCGCGGTGGCCGTCCAGCTGGTCGGTAACCACACCGATTCGACCGTCAACAATCCGATCGAAGCGGTCGCGCAATGGCGCGGCGGGCAGTTGCGTCCGCTTTGCGTGTTCGACGGCAAGCCGCTCGAATACAACGAAAAGATCGCCGGCGATCTATCGTGGAGCAGCATCCCGACTTGCAAGTCGCAGGGGCTCGATATCGAGTACCTGATGCTGCGCGGCATCTTCATGAGCCCGGGCGCCACTGCCGACCAGGTCGCGTACTATGTCGACCTGTTCAAGAAGGTGCGTGAGACGCCGGAATGGAAGAAGCTGATGTCCGACGGCGCGTTCAACCAGAGCTTCATGACCGGCGCCGATTACGCCAAATGGGTCGGCAGCGAGGAGAAGCGCCACGAAGAGCTGATGAAGGCCGCGGGCTTCCTCGCGCCCAAATGAGTGTTAACGCCTGAATTCAGCCGGCGGACATCGTGTCCGCCGGCGACCCTATGGTGCCTGCGCCCAACGTTCGCCCCGAAATGGGCGTTGGCCCCAACGCAGTGGCTTCGACCGTTTTGCCGTCAGGCAGATATTTCAAGAGGGGGCCAAGAGTTGCATTGCGTCGCTGCAAGAGCTGGAATATTGTATACCAGATAGGGATGGATGGTAACGCTTTCCGGACGGGCGATCGATGACCGATAATTCCCACGGTTTGCGCGGTGCTGGACCAACGCAACGGTCGGTCGAGATCGGCGTGACGGTCGCGATGGTGGTGTTTTCGCTGATCGTGATCGCCGGCAGCCTTCAAGTCGGCATCGGCTGGGGTGCCGAGGGCCCGAAGGCCGGCTTCGTCCCATTCTATGTCGGCCTGCTGATCATGGGCTCGAGCATCGTCAATCTCGGCGCGATCCTCGCCGAGCGCCGGGACAATCGCCTCTTTGCCGAATGGGGGCAGCTCGCGAAGGTGATGTCGATCTTGGTGCCGACATCGATCTATGTCGCCCTGATTCCCTGGATCGGGATCTACGTCGCCTCGGTGATTCTCATCGCCGTCTTCATGCGCTGGCTCGGCCGCTACGGCTGGAGCCTCGTCGCCGCGATCTCGCTGGGCGTGCCGCTCGCGGTCTTCATCATCTTCGAACGATGGTTCCTCCTGCCTTTGCCGAAAGGGCCGATCGAGGAATTTCTGGGGTTCTAGAGCACGATCCCAATAAAGCATGCCCCGCAAAGTGGGAACTCTTTGCGCAAAGGACATGCTCCAACTCCAACAAAAAAGTCACAGCCGGACAGGGCGGAAAGCGGTCGGGAGTAGCGAAAGCAGATCATGGAAGAGATCGTCAATCTGTTCCACGGCTTTGCCGTTGCCATCCAGCCATTCAACCTGATGGTGATGGTCATCGGCGTCACGCTCGGCGTCATCATCGGCGTGCTCCCCGGCCTGGGCGGGGCAAATGGCGTCGCCATCCTGCTGCCGCTGACGTTCTCGATGTCGCCGACCTCGGCGATCATCATGCTCTCCTGCATCTACTGGGGCGCCTTGTTCGGCGGCGCGATCACCTCGGTGCTGTTCAATATTCCGGGCGAGCCGTGGTCGGTGGCGACCACCTTCGACGGCCACCCGATGGCGCAGCAGGGCAGGGCGGGCGAGGCGCTGACCGCCGCCTTCACGTCGTCGTTCGTGGGCGCGCTGTTCGCGGTGATCATGATCACGCTGGTTGCCCCGCTCGTCGCCAAGTTCGCGCTGCAATTCGGACCGGCTGAAAAATTCGGCGTCTACTTTCTCGCCTTCTGCAGCTTCATCGGCATGAGCAAGGAGCCGCCGTTCAAGACCGTGGCTGCGATGATGATCGGCTTCGCGCTGGCCGCCGTCGGCCTCGACAGCATCACCGGCCAGTTGCGATTGACCTTCGGCTTCACCGAGCTGCTCACCGGCTTCGACTTTCTCATCGCGGTGATCGGCCTGTTCGGCATCGGCGAGATCCTGGTTTCGATCGAGGAAGGACTGACCTTCAAGGGCGGCGGCGCCGGCATCAATCCGAAGGTGGTGTTCCAGACCTGGAAGGAACTGCCGCGCTACTGGATGACGTCCCTGCGCTCCTGCGTGATCGGCTGCTGGATGGGCATCAGCCCCGCCGGGGCCACGCCGGCCTCGTTCATGAGCTACGGCATCGCCAAGCGCGTGTCGAAGAACGGCGACCGATTCGGCCGCGGCGAGGTCGAAGGCGTAGTGGCGCCGGAAACCGCCGCGCATGCGGCCGGAACCGCCGCATTGTTGCCGATGCTGTCGCTCGGCGTTCCCGGCTCGCCGACCGCGGCGGTGCTGCTCGGTGGTCTCCTGATCTGGGGCTTGCAACCCGGCCCGCTGTTGTTCGTCGAGCAGAAGGAATTCGTCTGGGGCCTGATCGCCTCGATGTATCTCGGCAATATTGTCGGACTCATCGTGGTGCTGACCTGCGTGCCGCTGTTCGCCGCCATCCTGCGCATTCCGTTCAGCATCATCGCTCCGATCATCCTCGTCCTTTGCGCAATAGGTGCCTACACCGTCCACAACTCGACCTTCGACGTCGTGCTGATGCTGGTCTTCGGCGTCGTCGGCTACATCCTGAAGAAGACCGGATATCCGCTGGCGCCGATGGTGCTGGCGATCGTGCTGGGCGACAAGGCGGAGGAGGCTTTCCGGCAGTCGCTGCTCGCCTCGCAGGGCGGCCTCGGCATCTTCTTCTCCAACGCGCTGGTCAGCACGATCATGGCGCTCGGCCTCATCGCCTTGTTCTGGCCGCTGATCTCGAATGCGCTGACGCGGCTCAAGCCGCGGGCCGCACTTTGACGGGCGCGACGGGCGGCGGCCCACGGCGCTCGAGCAGCAGGCAAAAGCTCGCCAGCCACATTGCAGGCAGTAGACGTTCTGGAATATTGAATACCAGCCATGAGCAACGGTGACCGCTCCACACGTCCTGCCAAAGCGCGCGCTGCGCTCGCGAGCGAAGCGAGCGGCCAGCCCGGCAACTCTAAAATTCGCGCGGGAGCGGCGGCGTCGCTGCGGGTGGAGCCGATTGCCAGCCCGGAAAGCTTCAAGAGCCGCGCTTACGCCGCGCTCAAGGACGTCATCGTGTCGATGGATGTCTACCGCAGCCGCGACGATATCCGGCTCGACGAGCGGCGGCTGGCGCTCGATTTCGGCATCAGCCGCACGCCGGTGCGCGAAGCCATGGCGCAGCTCGAGCGCGAAGGCTTCGTGCGCGCGGTTCCCCGCCGCGGCATCTACGTCGTGCGCAAGACCAGGCGCGAGGTGATCGAGATGATCACCGCCTGGGCCGCGCTCGAAAGCATGGCGGCGCGGCTGCATCACGGAAAGCGCGCGATGCCGAGGAGATCGCCGCGCTGCGCACCATGTTCACCAAGTTCGAGAACGGCGAGCTGCACGCCCGGCTCGACGAATATTCCGAGGTGAACATCGAGTTCCACCAGACCATCATCCGCATGAGCCGCAACACGGTGCTCATCGCGCTGGCGGAGAACCTGTTCACCCATATGCGGATGATCCGCAGGAAGACGATCGGCGAGCAGGACCGCGCCGACCGCTCGATCCGCGATCACATGACGATCATCGAGGCGCTGGAGGCGCGCGACACCAAGCGCGCCGAGGAACTCGTGCGCAACCACGCACTCGGCCTGGCCGAGCACGTCGCGAAATACGCCGACTACCTGGACTGACAAACGGAGCCGCGCGGGGAAACGCGCGGCCCTGGAAATTACGGGAGACCACCATGGCTGATGCAGCAACCAAGCCGAAACCCGCCGCCACGGCGGCGGACGACGCACAGCAGGAGCTGACGGATGGCTTTCACCTCGTCATCGATGCGCTCAAGCTCAACGGCCTCAACACGATCTACGGTGTGCCCGGCATCCCGATCACGGACTTCGGCCGCATGGCACAGGCCGCAGGCATTCGCGTCATCTCGTTCCGGCATGAGCAGAACGCCGGCAATGCAGCGGCCATCGCCGGCTTCCTGACGAAGAAGCCCGGCATCTGCCTCACGGTGTCGGCTCCCGGCTTTCTCAACGGGCTGACCGCGCTGGCCAATGCCACGACCAACTGCTTTCCGATGATCCTGATCAGCGGCTCGTCCGAGCGCGAGATCGTCGACCTGCAGCAGGGCGACTACGAGGAGATGGACCAGCTGGCGATCGCCAAGCCGCTCTGCAAGGCGGCCTTCCGCGTGCTGCATGCCGCGGACATCGGCATCGGCGTGGCGCGCGCGATCCGCGCGGCGGTGTCCGGCCGTCCGGGCGGCGTCTATCTCGATCTGCCGGCCAAGCTGTTCTCTCAGGTCATGGACGCGGAGGCCGGAGCCAAGTCGCTGGTCAAGGTCATCGACCCGGCGCCGGCCCAGATTCCCGCTCCGGCCGCGGTCAAGCGTGCGCTCGATGTCCTCAAGAGCGCCAAGCGCCCGCTGATCATCCTCGGCAAGGGCGCGGCCTACGCGCAGGCCGATGACGCGATCCGCGCCCTGGTCGAGAAGAGCGGCATTCCGTTCCTGCCGATGAGCATGGCCAAGGGCCTGCTGCCCGACACGCATCCGCAATGCGCGGGCGCGGCGCGCTCGACGGTGCTGAAGGACTCCGACGTCGTGATGCTGATCGGCGCCCGCCTCAACTGGCTGCTGTCGCACGGCAAGGGCAAGACCTGGGGCGAGCCTCACTCGAAGAAGTTCATCCAGATCGACATCGAGCCCAAGGAGATGGACAGCAATGTCGAGATCGTCGCTCCGGTGGTCGGCGACATCGGCTCCTGCGTGTCGGCTCTGCTCGAGGGCATCGACGGCAAGTGGCCGGCCCCGCCGGCCGACTGGATCAACGACCGTCACGTCGAAAAGGGAAGAGAACATCGCCAAGATGGCGCCGCGGCTGATGAACAATAACGGCGCCGATGGACTACCACGGCGCGCTCGGTGCACTGCGCACCATCGTCAAGGAGCGGCCGGATGCCATCCTCGTCAACGAAGGCGCCAACACGCTCGATCTCGCGCGCGGCATCATCGACATGTATCAACCGCGCAAGCGCCTCGACGTCGGCACCTGGGGCGTCATGGGCATCGGCATGGGCTTTGCCATCGCGGCGGCGATCGAGACCGGTAAACCCGTGCTCGCGGTCGAAGGCGACAGCGCCTTCGGCTTCTCCGGCATGGAAGTCGAGACGATCTGCCGGTACAACCTGCCGGTCTGCGTCGTCGTCTTCAACAACAACGGCATCTATCGCGGAACCGACGTCAATCCGTCCGGCGGCTCGGACGTTGCGACCACCGTCTTCGTCAAGGACTCGCGCTACGACAAGATGATGGAGGCGTTCGGCGGCGTCGGCGTCAATGCGACGACGCCGGACGAGCTCAAGCGCGCCGTGAACGAGGCCATGGACTCCGGCAAGCCGACCCTCATCAACGCGGTGATCGATCCGGCGGCCGGCAGCGAGAGCGGCCGCATCGGCAACCTCAACCCGCAAAGCGTGCTGCGCAAGAAATAACCGGCCACATCGATTGAACTTCCAGAGGACGAGACAATGGCAAAGGCCAAGACGGTGAAAGCCAAGGGGAAAGCTAAGCCCAAATCCAAGGCCGCGGCGAAGAAGGTCGTGAAGCTGAAGGCGAAAAAGCCGGCGGTGAAGAAGGTCGCCGCGAACGGTCTGCCGAAGCCGTCGAGCAAGCCCTACGGCCAGGCCGGCAAGGCGCTCGACGGCGTGAAAATTCTCGACTTCACGCACGTGCAGTCGGGTCCGACCTGCACCCAGCTGCTCGCCTATATGGGCGCCGACTGCATCAAGGTCGAGCGGCCCGGCGTCGGCGACATCACGCGCGGCCAGTTGCGCGACGTCAAGGGCGCCGACAGCCTCTACTTCACCATGCTCAACGGCAACAAGCGCTCGATCACGATCGACTCCAAGCATCCCAAGGGCAAGGAAATCCTCGATCGGCTGATCAAGCACTGCGACGTGCTGGTGGAGAATTTCGCGCCCGGCGCGCTCGACCGCATGGGGCTGACCTGGGAGCACATCCACAAGACCAACCCGCGCATGATCGTAGCCTCGGTCAAGGGCTTCGGCCCCGGTCCCTACGAGGACTGCAAGGTCTACGAGAACGTCGCGCAATGCGCCGGCGGCGCCGCCTCCACCACCGGCTTCCGCGAAGGTCCGCCGCTCGTGACCGGCGCGCAGATCGGCGACAGCGGCACCGGGCTGCATCTCGCCTTCGGCATCGTCAGCGCGCTCTATCAGCGCATCCGCACCGGCCGCGGCCAGCGCGTGCTGTGCGCCATGCAGGACGGCGTGCTCAACCTCGCGCGCGTCAAGCTGCGCGATCAGCAGCGGCTCGCGCACGGCCCGCTCACGGAATACAGCCAGTACGGCGAGGGCGTCCCGTTCGGCTAGCGCGGTGCCGCGCGCCGGCAACGATTCCGGCGGCGGCCAGCCCGGCTGGATCCTCAAGTGCAAGGGCTGGGAGACCGATCCCGACGCCTACATCTATTTCATCACCCAGGCGCCGGTCTGGGAGGCGATCTGCGACCTCATCGGCAAGCCGGAATGGAAGACCGATCCGGACTACGCCAAGCCGCCGGCGCGGCTGCCGCGGCTCAAGCACATCTTCGCGACCATCGAAGAGTGGACCATGACCAAGACCAAGTTCGAGGTCATGGACATCTGCAACGCGGTCGATATTCCGGTCGGCCCGATCCTGTCGATGAAGGAGATCGCCGAGGAGAAGTCGCTGCGCGACACCGGCACGGTGGTCGAGGTCGATCACCCCACGCGCGGCAAGTATCTCACCGTCGGCAACCCGGTGAAGATGTCGGATTCGATCACCGAGGTGCAAGCGCTCGCCGCTGCTCGGCGAGCACACCGAGGAAATCCTCGGCAAGGAGCTCGGCTATTCCGACAAGGAGATCGCCGAGATCAAGACCTCGGGCGCGATCACCGCGCCGGAGAAGGGCGCGCGCGCCGAGGCGGCGTGAACACGCACACTGTCGTCCCCGCGTAAGCGGGGACCCAGTAAACACCGGTGATTACTGGATGCCCGCTTGCGCGGGCATGACAGCGGAGGGGTTGGAGGAAGTAGCAATGCGTATCGTAGTTCACGGCCAGCAGGCGTTCGGCAAGGCCGTCCTGGAAGCGCTGCATCAAGCGCGGCGACGAACGTGGTCGCGGTCTATGTCGCGCCGGAGAAGCCGGGGGCCAAGGCCGATCCGCTGAAGGAGGCGGCGCTGGCCGCCAAGCTCCCGGTCCATCCAGCCGGCGTCCTACCGCAAGCCGGAGGTGTGGGAGGAGTTTCGGGCGCTCAAGCCCGACCTGCAGGTGATGGCCTTCGTCACGCTGTTCGTGCCGGAGGAGTTCCTCAACATCCCGACCAAGGGCACGATCCAGTACCATCCGTCGCTGCTGCCGAAATATCGCGGTCCGAGCGCGATCAACTGGCCGATCATCCAGGGCGACAACGAGACCGGCCTGTCGATCTTCTGGCCCGACAACGGCCTCGATACCGGCGACGTGCTGCTGCAGAAGAAGACGCCGATCTCCGACACCGACACGCTCGGCTCGGTCTATTTCGACCGGCTGTTTCCCGATGGGCGTCGAGGCGATGCTGGAATCCGTCGATCTGGTGAAGGCGGGCAAGGCGCCGCGCATCAAGCAGGACGAAACGCAGGCCACCTATGAAGGCCGCTGCGGCGCCGACAATGCCCGCATCGACTGGGGCAAGCCCTGGCGGCAGATCGACCGCCTGATCCGCGGCTGCAATCCGGCGCCCGGCGCCTGGACGACGCTCGACGGCAAGACGCTGAAGATCTTCGACGCCAAGCCGCATTCCGGCAAAGGACCCCAAAGGCATCGCCGGCAAGATGGGCGAGATCGTCGAGGTGGGCGCCGACGGCTTCACCGTGGTCTGCGCCGACGGCCGCATCAAGGTCACGCGCGTGCAACGCCGACGGCCCCAAGCTCGCCGCCGGCGAATTCGCCGCCACCGCCAAGCTCAACACTGGAACGAGGCTCGCATGAACCCGACTCAAGCCGCCGCCAAGACAGCGACGACCGCACCCGTCACGGCCTCGCAGCACGCCAATCCGAAATCCGACATCGAGATCGCGCAGGCCGCCAAGAAGCGGCCGATCATGGACATCGCGCGCGAGAAGCTCGGCATCGCGCCGGAGAACCTCGAGCCCTACGGCCACTACAAGGCCAAGGTGTCGATGGACTACATCAAGTCGCTGAAGAACAAGCCCAACGGCAAGCTGATCCTGGTATCGGCGATCACGCCGACGCCGGCGGGCGAGGGCAAGACCACCACCACGGTCGGCCTCACCGACGCGCTCAACCACATCGGCAAGAAGGCGATGCTGTGCCTGCGCGAGCCGTCGCTCGGGCCGTCGTTCGGCATGAAGGGCGGCGCCGCCGGCGGCGGCTACGCCCAGGTCGTGCCGATGGAGGACATCAATCTCCACTTCACCGGCGACTTCCACGCCATCACGTCGGCGCACAACCTGCTCTCGGCGCTGATCGACAACCACATCTATTGGGGCAACGAGCTCGGCATCGACAGCCGCCGCGTCGCCTGGCGGCGGGTGATGGACATGAACGACCGCGCGCTGCGCGAGATCGTCTGCTCGCTCGGCGGCGTCGCCAACGGCTATCCGCGCGAGGCCGGCTTCGACATCACGGTGGCGTCGGAGATCATGGCGATCTTCTGCCTCGCCAGCGACCTCGACGATCTCAAGGAGCGCATCGGCAACATCATTGTCGCCTATACGCGCGACCGCAAACCGGTGCGCGCGCGCGATCTCAAGGCGCACGGCGCCATGACGGTGCTGCTGAAGGAGGCGCTGTCGCCGAACCTGGTGCAGACGCTGGAAGGCACGCCCGCCTTCATCCACGGCGGGCCGTTCGCCAACATCGCCCATGGCTGCAACTCGGTGCTCGCCACCACCACGGCGCTCAAGCTCAGCGACTACGTCGTGACGGAAGCCGGCTTCGGCGCCGATCTCGGCGGCGAGAAGTTTCTCGACATCAAGTGCCGCAAGACCGGGCTCGAGCCCGACGCCGCGGTGCTGGTCGCGACCATCCGCGCGCTCAAGATGCACGGCGGCGTGAAGAAGGAGGACCTCAAGACCGAGAACCTCAAGGCGCTGGAGGCCGGCATGGCCAACCTCGCGCGCCACGTCGAGAACGTGCAGAAGTTCGGCATCGTGCCGATCATCTCGATCAACCGCTTCAGCGCCGACACCGACGCCGAGATCGCGCTGGTGGAGGCGCACGCCAAGAAGCTCGGCGTCGAGGCCATCATGGCGGACCATTGGGCCGAGGGCGGCAAGGGCGCGGCCGACGTCGCGCGCGCGGTGGTCAAGGTCTGCGACAGCGGCAAGAGCAAGCTCAAGCTGCTCTATCCCGACGACATGCCGCTCTCGAGAAGATCCGCACCATCGCCAAGGAAATCTACCGCGCCAAGGACATTTCCGCCGACAAGTCGGTGCGCGACCAGCTCGCCACGTTCGAGAGCATGGGCTACGGCAAGCTGCCGATCTGCGTCGCCAAGACCCAGTACAGCTTCTCGACCAATGCGGACAGCAAGGGCGCGCCGATCGATCACACCATCAATGTGCGCGAGGTGCGGCTGTCCGCCGGTGCCGAGTTCGTGGTGGCGATCTGCGGAGAGATCATGACCATGCCGGGGCTGCCGCGGGTGCCGGCCGCCGACTCGATCGACGTCGGCGCGGATGGGCGGATCGTCGGGCTGTTCTGACCGCTCATCGGCTCGAGGGTCGGGGAGGAAGGTTGAACAGGCGCTGGGCCGGCCTCTTGACGACGGCGGCGGCTTCGCGATGTTGTGATCGCGACCGTTGCAGGCATGACCCATGGCCGACATCCGCCTCAGCATTCGTCTCGATCTCACGAGCGGGGACCGCATCGGCCCCGGCAAGATTGCGCTGTTGGAAGCGATCCGGGACACCGGATCGATCTCGGCCGCGGCGCGACGTCTCGATATGTCGTATCGGCGGGCTTGGCTCCTGGTGGAGCAGCTCAACGACACCCTCCGGGAACCTGCCGTGACGGCCGCGCCCGGCGGCCGCCAGGGCGGCGGCGCCGAGCTCACGCCGATGGGGCAGCGGGTGATCGAGCTCTACCGGTCCATCGAAGGCATCGCGCAATCGTCGGCGAAGGAGGAGTTCCGTGCCGTGGGCAGGCTGGTGCGCAAGGGCCGAAGCGTCCGCCCCTGACGGCCTGCTGTCGCGGCATCGGCGATCGAACCAGTCCTAAAATTCGGGTTGTATTTGTGGTCGATATGTTCCAGCATATATAGCGAAACCGGAGACCGCAAATGCGTACAACGAGGCGTTCCTGGCTCGCCCTGCTCGCCGCCGCAGCTTTGGCCTGCATGGCGGGAGCCGCGCCGGCCGCCGCGCAAGGCAAAGACGTACTCATTTTCGCGGCCGCGAGCCTGAAGAACGCGCTCGACCAGGTCGCGGCGCAATGGCAACGCGAGACCGGCAAGAAGGTGGTCATTTCCTATGCCGCCAGCAACGCGCTCATCAAGCAGATCGAGCAGGGCGCCCCGGCCGACATGTTCATTTCGGCGGACCTGGACTGGATGGACTACGGACAGCAGAAGAACCTGATCAAGCCGGACAGCCGTTCGAACCTGCTTGGAAACCGGCTGGTGCTGATCGCGCCGAAGGATTCGACCGCGAATGTGAATTTGCAGCCCGGCGTCGACATCGCAGTGCTGCTCAAGGGCGGCCGGCTTGCGATGGGCAACGTCGATGCGGTGCCGGCGGGCAAGTACGGCAAGGCGGCGCTCGAGAAGCTCGGCGCCTGGGACGGCGTCAAGGACAAGATCGCACAGGCGGAAAGCGTCCGCGCCGCGCTCGTCTTCGTGTCGCGCGGCGAGGCTCCGCTCGGGATCGTCTACCAGACCGACGCCGCGGCCGATCCGGCCGTCAAAATCGTGGGGACGTTCCCTGAGAACACCCATCCGCCGATCATCTATCCGATCGCGCTGACCAAGGACTCGACCAATGCCGACGCGCAGACATTCCTGAGCTACATCCGGTCGTCGGCAACGCGTGCGGCGTTCGAGCGCCAGGGTTTCACGGTTCTGGCGCCGGGCGGTCAACGCTCGTGAGTCGAGCGACACCGTAGCGGGTGAGCATGATTGATCTGCTCGATCTGTCGCCGGAAGAATGGACTGCGGTCAAGCTCAGTCTACGGGTGGCGACCGTCGCGATGGTCGCCAGCCTGCCCGTCGGCATCGCCGTCGCCTATCTGCTGGCGCGTGGCCGCTTCCCCGGCAAGTCGATCCTCAACGGCATCGTATTGCTGCCGCTCATCCTGCCGCCGGTGGTGACAGGCTATCTGCTGCTGCTGAGCTTCGGACGGCGTGGCCCGATCGGCGCGTTCCTGTATGACTATTTCGGCATCGTGTTCTCGTTCCGCTGGACCGGGGCGGCGCTTGCCTGCGCAGTCATGGCGTTCCCGCTGCTGGTGCGCTCGATCCGCCTGTCCATCGAAGCCGTCGATCGGCGGCTGGAGGATGCCGCGGGCACGCTCGGCGCCAATCCGCTCTGGGTGTTCACGTTCGTCACGCTGCCGTTGATCCTGCCGGGCATCATCGCCGGCATGATCCTGTGCTTCGCCAAGGCCATGGGCGAGTTCGGCGCGACGATCACGTTCGTCTCCAACATTCCCGGCGAGACCCAGACCCTGCCGTCCGCTATCTATACCTTCACGCAGATTCCCGGCGGAGAAGCGGGAGCCATGCGCCTCACGCTGGTGTCGATCGTCATCGCGATGGGTGCGCTCGTGGTTTCGGAACTGTTGGCCCGGCGGGTCGGCCAGCACTCTTGGGCTGAATGAAGCGCTGCCGAATGAAGAGTTTGCGCCGAACAAGGCGTTGGGCCGAATGAGCCTCGCCGTCGACATCACCCACCGGTTCGGGTCGTTCCTGCTCGAGGCGCGCTTCGTTTCCGAAGGACGGCTCACCGCATTCTTCGGCCGCTCCGGCTCGGGCAAGACTACGCTCGTCAATATCATCGCCGGGGTCGTGCGCCCCGACCGCGGCCGCATCGTGCTCGACGACCGGCCGCTGGTCGATACCGACCGCAGGATATTCGTCCCGAAGCATCGCCGGCGCGTCGGCTACGTGTTCCAGGAGGGCCGGCTCTTTCCGCATCTCACGGTCAGGCAAAATCTCGTGTTCGGCCGCTGGTTCACGCCCAAGGCGGAGCGCGCGATCAATCTCGACCACGTGCTCGAGCTGCTCGGCATCGGACACCTCCTGGATCGTCATCCCGGCGCGTTGTCGGGGGGCGAGAAGCAGCGGGTGGCGATCGGCCGCGCCTTGCTGACTTCGCCGCGGCTGCTCTTATTGGATGAACCGCTCGCGTCCCTCGACGAGACCCGCAAGGAAGACATTTTGCCGTTCATCGAACGGCTCCGGGACGAAGCGCAGGTGCCGATCGTCTACGTGTCGCATTCGCTTGCCGAGGTCACGCGATTGGCGACCACCGTGGTGGCGATTCAGGACGGCCGCATCATCGCCGTCGGCGCGCCGACCGATGTGCTGGGACGAGCGGCCTTGATCGCGTCCGACGCCGCCGAGGCGGGCGCGCTGATCGAAGCCGCGGTCGCGGCGCACGACACTTCTTTCGGATTGACGACGCTGCGCTCGGCGGCAGGCCCGCTGCAGGCGCCGCGCCTCGACCTTCCGCTCGGCACGCCGGTGCGCGTGCGCATTCGTGCCCGCGACGTGATGATTGCGACCGCGCGTCCCGACGGGCTCAGCGCGTTGAACGTGCTTCCCGGCCGCGTGGTGGCCGTCGAAGGCGCGGGCGAGGGATCGGTGGACGTCGCCCTCGACTGCGGCGGCGTTCGTCTGGCCGCCCGGCTGACGCGGAAGTCGGTCGATGCGCTTGGGCTCGCGGCCGGCCGCGAGGTTTACGCGGTCATCAAGAGCGTGGCGCTCGACCGCGATGCGCTGGGACGCGCGCCCGGATCAGTGGATCGCAGCGCCGCCGACGCTGCGGCTCACGAGCAACGTATTCGGTCTGCTCCCTCCCCCTGAAAGGGGGAGGGTTGGGGTGGGGGTCACGGAGCAACACGTCGGATTCGACTTGCATGCGCCGAAGATGACCCCCACCCGATTGCTCAGCGCCGCAGAGCGGCGCTGAGCAATCGACCTCCCCCTTTCAGGGCTATGGGATTCCCGGATTTTAGCATTGGGTAGCAAGAGCATATCCCTCGAGTGTAGCGGCGAGGCGGTTCCAGCCGTCGCGCATGGTCTTTGGTCCGGGTGGTTTGTAGTAACAATTCCAGCCGCCGAGCCGAGCTGCGATCCAAGCTACGAAGGCAAGAGAGCCGAGAGGATGCGGGTTTTGCTGCCGCTGTGTCTTGCCTTCGAGTTTTTTGGACAGGCGCTCGAGGGCAACAGCAAAATTCGCATCGATCACATCGCTCGCTGGACGAGGGCCTCCGTCTCGGGCATCGACGAGCTGGATGGTGCGAATGGCGCCGGCCAATCCGATGGCCGCGAGATTGAACATGCGTTCCGCGTCGATGACCTGGCTGTCGTCCAGGGCCAGACCATCGCTCTTGAGCGCGCGGAAGATCTGCTCGATGCGCCAACGCAAGCGATACAGTTTCACGACCTCTTCGGCTTGCGCGGTGCAGGTGACGGTGTGGGTGGTGAGCAAGCGCCACAGAAGCGCAGTTTTGCCAGGCGGAGCATCGATCTCACGCGCTTCCACCAATGTGAGTTCGACTGTTTTGGGAGCGTCAGAAAGTCCTGCGATCCGCGGACGGGCGATGCGCACCGTTCCAGCGCGCAACTCGACCGTCGCAATACGCCCCTTATCGCCCGGTCCGCGCGGCGCCACGCGCACGTCGCTTCTGCTCAGAGCCGTGGCGTCGGCAAGCGCCTCGAACAGCATTCCACCTTCAGCCAAGGCGCGATCCTGACCAGCGCGCACGATGAAGTCGAGCCGCTCCGGCTTGCGGGCAAACAGCAGATAAATGTCGCTTTCGCGATCGGCCACCATGGTCACCTGGGCATCGGACAACACGCTCGCCGTAGCTTGGCATCCGGAAAGCCAGCGCCCCGATTCCTTCGTTTCGATTGCGCGGCTGCGGCGGCAAGTGACGCGACCCGCAGACCGCGTCCAGATCTCCGCATCAACAAGGCCCACCACCGCTTCGCTTTCGACATCGATGGCAATCACGGGGTGGATGAAGAAGCCGGGCATCTTGCCGTCGCCCGCAGGCCCGAAGCCGCGCCGCTTCTTGTCGCGACCGGCAAAATTGATCTCGGTGGTGTCCTGCACCGCCAAAATGCGGCGGCCCGCACATTGAACCGCCGTGCGGGCGGCCAGCGTCTCAACGATCCGATCCACCGAGACGTAAGGCGACGACAGAAATCGGTGCACCGCCTTCTCGCCTGCGCGGGTCTCCCCCAACTTGCGCAGGACCAGCGTTCCCGCCGTCGCCACCCGTTCGATCAGCCAATCCGCCCGCTCGGCAACCCGAATATCCCCGAAAGGCATCCCATGGCCTCCTCCGAAATCCGGCGAAAGCCCTTGAATCACATTCGTATTCATCGGGGAATCACTTTCGGGGACCCCGTAGCCCTTTCAGGGGGAGGTGAACCCGCGGCACCGCTTCGTTGCTCAACGGCGCTTATCGCCCGCCGGCAGCCGCTGACGGATCGTGAAGAAATCCGGCCACGGATCGTGCCTTGAGCACATCGAGCCGCTGGCGCAGATTGTCGACCCTGAAGTGATCGGCGCGAATGGTTTCGGAGAGCTCGTCCCACGCCAGCGGCGTCGATACCGACGCCACGCGGCAGCGCGCGGGTCGAATAGGCGGCGACGGCGGTCGCGCCGCGGCCGTTCCGGATGTAGTCGATGAAGATGCGTCCGCGCCGGGCGGACTTGGACATGATGGCGACGTACCGCTCGGGCCGCGCCTTGGCCATCGTTTCGGCGATCGACTGGGTGAATTTCTTCGCCTCGTCCCAGCCGTGCGCGGCTCAATCGGGAGCACGACGTGCAGGCCCTTGCCGCCCGAGGTCTTCACGAAGCTCTTCAGGCCGGCATCCTCCTCGAGCCGATCGCGCACGTCGATCGCGGCCTCGATCACGGCGCTCCACGGCACGTCGTCGGCGGGGTCGAGATCGAAGATGAGCCGGTCGGGATGCTCCAGATGCGTCGACCGTCGAGCCCCAGGGATGGATCTCGACCACGCCAGCCTGCACCAGCTCGATCAAGCCATCGAGGCTGTCGATCACGAGCATCTTGTCCTTCTCGCCGACGTCGACGCGCTGCACGGCGGTGGTCAGTCCATGCCAGGCATGCTTGGCGAAGAAGCCTTTCTGATCCACGCCCGAGGGATGGCGGACCAGGCTCAGCACGCGCCCGGAAAGGTGCGGAAGAATCCAGTCGGCGATGTCGCAATAGAATTCCGCCAGGCCCTCCTTGGTGACGCCCGGCTCCGGCCAGAGGATTCGCTCCGGATGCGTGAGGCGCGCCCGGCTGAGCTCGCGCCCGCGATCCGATTTGGGCCCGGACGGCGTCGTCTCCAGGACGATCTCCTCCGGCGGCCGGTCCTCGCGCAGGCCGATGAACGACGACTGACGGATCAATTTGTCCGCCGTCCAGCTGCGATACTCGACCTCGCAGACGAGTTGCGGCTCGGCCCAGCGCACGCCTTTCTCGGCGCCGTCGGGGAGGCTGTTCCCCAGCTTTGGTTTCGCGGCCGCGATCTTGTCGAGCGTGTCCGCGAGCGATCTGGCCTGATCGCTGGAATATCCGGTGCCGACCCGGCCGGCGTAGAACAGCGTCCCGCTGTCGAAGTATCCCAGCAGCAATGCGCCGACCAAGCCCTTTGCGACGGTCGAGGGAATGTAGCCCAGGATGATGAACTCCTGCCGCAGCACGGCTTTGGCCTTGAGCCAATGCTCTCCGCGCCCGGGCCGATAAGGCAGGTCGCCGCGTTTCGATACGATCCCTTCCAGTCCGAGCCGGCAGGCGTGCTCGAACATCGTCGGCCCGTCCTGCGCCAGGTGCTCGCTGAAGCGAATGGGCGACGCGGCGGGAAGGGCGCCGACGATCTCCTGCAGCAACGCCTTGCGATCCAGCAGCGTCGCGTTGGTCAGGTCGAAGCCTTCGCAATAGAGCAGGTCGAACACGAAATAGCGGAAGCGGTCGCGCCGGCCCAGGCTCAAATCCGCCTGCAGCAAGGTGAAGTTCGGAAGGCCCGCGGAATCCTCCACCACGATCTCGCCGTCGATCAGCGCGGAGCTGAGCCCGAGCTTCTTCAGCGCGGCATCGATGTTCGGAAACCGCGATGTCCAGTCGAGCCCCTTGCGGGTGAGGAGCTGGACCTTGCGGCCGTCGATGCGGGCCTGCGTGCGGTAGCCGTCGTACTTGATCTCGTGCACCCACTTTGCGCCGCTCGGCGGCTTGTCCGTGACTTGCGGCAGGCTCGGCTCGAGGAAGGCCGGCAGGATGCCCTTGCGCGCCCCGCGCACTTTGCCCGGGTCCGGCGGGACGACTTTTCGCGTCTCCTTCACCTCGGCCCGGCCGGCGTGGTCCTTGCGCAACGCGCCTTCCGCGGCGAGCTCTTGCGTCGTGCGTCCACTGACGGTCGAGGTCGTTTCTTCCTCCGTGATGTCGGGCTCGCCGGCTTGCCGCGCGAACTCGTCCTCGGCCTTGATCAGCAGCCATTGCTCCTTCTTCTCCCCGGGCCGCGGCCGCATCCGCACCAAGTGCCAGCGGCCCTTGAGCCGCGTGCCGTGCAGCACGATCTCGAGGTGGCCCTTCGCGAGACCCTTGTCGGGATCGACGGCAGGCTCCCATCGCCCGCCGTCCCACACGATCATCGCGCCGCCGCCGTACTCGCCCTCGGGGATGTTCCCCTCGAAATCGAGATACTGCAGCGGGTGATCCTCGGTGCGGACTGCGAGCCGCTTCTCGCCGACGATCAGGCTCGGACCCTTCGTCACCGCCCAGCTCTTGAGCGTACCGCCGAGCTCGAGCCGCAGGTCGTAGTGAACGCGCCGCGCATCGTGCTTCTGCACGACGAACTGCCAACCGGCGCTTTGGTCGCGGGCGGACTTGGATGCGGGTTTCGGATTCAGGCTTGGGCTCGGCCGTGCGGGTGAAATCGCGCTTCTGCTTGTAGTCCCTGAGCGCGTCCCGGCGGGCCGCCGACTTCGAAGCTTTTGCGCGCACCGCCACGATCGTTCCGCCGTCAACCGGTCTGCGAAGAACGCGCGAGGCTCATTTCGCAGTATTTCAAGCGCCTGCCGCGCGCGTGACGCCCAGGACGAACTCCTGGTCGAGCGTGAGATAGCGCCGCCAGCAGGTCGCCGCCTCGGCGTGTCTGTCGTTGCGCAGGTGCAGCAGGCCCAGATTGAAGAGCGCATCGGCATAATCGGGATCGGCGTCGAGCGCGCGCGCGAGGCAGACGACGGCTTTGTCGGACTGGCCCTGGTCGTCGAGGATGTCGGCCAAATTGTACCAAGCCTCCGCGAAGCCGGCATCGGCCTTGGTGGCCGCCCGATAGGCCGCCTCGGCCTCGACCTTCTGGCCCGAGCGATCGCAGCAGGTTGCCGAGGTTGAACGCGGCGGCGGGATCGCGCGGGTCCATGCGCATGACCTTGCGATAGAGCCGCTGCGCGGTTTCGACGTCCTTCCCGTCTTCGGCCGCTTGCGCCTGCTCGAACAGCGCATCGACGTCTTCCGGCTGATTCACCGACCGGCAGCACGAACTGGCCGGTCTTGTCGACGCGGCCTTTCATGTGCTCGACGAGAATGCGCGTCCGACGACGCCGGATAGAGCCGCAGGTTGGAGAGGGCGGCCTCCGGCAGCCACTTTCGGATCTCGTGCAGGCTCCTGGTGATGGTCGAGAGCGCGACGCCGGATTGCAGCAACTCGGCGAGCTGCCGCGCCGCCGTCAGATCGCGAAATCCGTGGCGCTGGTCGCGGCCGTCGAGCAGCCCGAACGCAGTGAGCTGCTCGATCACGTCAGGCGGCAGACCGCTCAACGACGCGATCTGGTCCGCGGAATAGGTTCGAGCCTGCTCGTCCGGAACGGCTCTGCCCGCCCATTCCAGGAATTGCCGCTCGCTCGCGATCGCGACGCCGTAGGATTTTGCGAGGCTCAGGCTCTTCGACGGGTTTCCGTCCGGCAGCAGCGGCCATCCGAGCTCGCCGACGACCAGGACTGCGGTCTTCCTCGTGAGGCCGCGCCGCGGCGTACCGCCTTTTTCGCGGATCAGTTCAAACGCCTCATCCCGCTTCATCGAGGCGAGGCGCCCGGTGAAGGCGACGCTGCGCTGAAACGGCGAGGTGTTCGGTTCGGATGCCATACGGACGTCTTAGTGATCGACGCCGTCACCTTCGGATGGAAAACCGAATTGCCGATTTTCCCGACACTGTTCCTGCGCTACCGCGCGCTCGCCTTCTTCTTGGCGGGACGGCGTTCGCCGGTGCTGGCGGCGGCCGGCTTCTTGGCGCTGGCGTTGATGCTCGCTTTCAAGGCGTCCATGAGATTGATGACGCGCGGCGCGCTCTTCTCCTCGCCGATCGTCTCGATCGGGCGCCCCGCCTCCTTGCTCTTCAAAAGACTCACCAGCGCCTTCTCGTAGTGATCCTCGAACTTCTTGGGATCGAAATGCGCCGGCCTTGGTATCCACGATATGGGCGGCGAGCTTCATCATCTCGGCCGGCAGCTTGAGGTCCGGCAGCTCCCCGAAATAATCGGCGTGATCGCGAATTTCATACGGATAGCGCAGCGTCGTCGCCAGCAGGCCTTTGTCGAACGGCTCCAGCATCACGACGTGCTCCCGGCGCGTCAGCACGACGCGCGCGAGGCCGGCCATCTTCTTCTCGCGCATGGCATCGCGGATGACCGAGAAGGCCTCCTGTCCGACCTGGTCGGTCGGCGCTATGTAGTAGGGACTTTCCAGGTAGCGGTCGTCGATCTCGGAGCGCGGCACGAAGCTGTCGATCTCGATCGTGTGCGTGCTCTCGATCTTGATCTTTGCGAGCTCCTCGTCCTCGACCATGATGTACTGGCCCTTGGCGTACTCGTAGCCGCGGCCGATGTCTTCCTGCTCGACGGGCTCGCCGGTTTCGGAATCGACCATCTGCTGCTTGAGGCGGTTCCCGGTCTTGGTATTGATCCGGTTGAACGACACCCGCTCCGAGCTCGACGACGCCGGATAAAGGGCGATCGGGCACGAGACCAGCGACAGCTTCAGGTAGCCTTTCCAATACGCTCGGGGGGCCATGGCCAACTCCTACACGACGCACATAGCGTTTTCCGGCGAAGTGGACTTCCGGTTCGCCGTAGAAAACGCGTCAACACAATAACCGACCCCCGGCCTACCTCACGCATGCCGCGGCAGGGCGCCATTATAGCGCGCCGGCCGAAAGTGGTCGAATCACGGGGTTCCCGTGTGATATTAGCCGGAGTTGGTTGCCGGAGCGTGAATCCCCGCGACACGCGCGAGACCTCGCAGGTGCCCTGGGGTGACGGTTCGCCGCGCTGGACTGCCCCATCCGGCGCCCCTAGAACTTTCGTGCCATGTCAAAGGCCGCCGACCCCCAGCTTGCAGTTATCTATCCGATCGTCGATGTGCGCGGGCGTGCCGCGGACCGGGTGCGGACATGGACGCAGGGGCAGACGCTGCCGCGGGAACGCTACCGCGTGGTGGTAGGGTTCGACGGCGCCGATCCTCCGCAAGAGCGGGACGTGCTGCCGCTGCTCGGTCCTGGCGACGAGCTGTTCTCCGTGCCGGGCGCGCTGGATGCCGACCTGTGGAACGTGGGCGCGGCCCGCGCCGGCACCAAGTGGCTTGTGATAACCGAAGGGCATTGCCTGGCGCGTCCGGGCTGCCTCGAAGCCGTCGAACGGTGGATAGCGGCGAATCCGACCGCCGAAGCCGGAAACTTCGATGTCGACCACAACGACGACTATTTGATCGCGCGGATCAGCAGGCGCTGGTTCGACATGATGCATGCTCGCTGGGACGCACCCGACGAGTGGCCGCGTCTTCATCGCGCAGGCTGCGCGATCCGCGCGGATGTCTTCGAGTCGATCGGCGGCTTCGAGGGCGCCTATGGCCAGTTCGCGATCCCGCTCTTCGCGGCGCGGCTCCATGCCCGCGGCGTCCGCATCGAGCCCGTTCCCGGCGCGGCGGTTCTCCACCACGATGACGAGCGAATGAGTGGGCACCACTACGACACTGCCGATTTCGCGCGTGGCGAGCTCGAGGCCCGCTCTCGCAATGGCGCGGTATTCTTTGAACGCTATTTCGGTCATGCGTCCATCTGGTCGAACCGACGACGCGAACAGCCGCGCGTCGCGGGTCGCATGATCCGTGCGGTCGCAGCGGCCATGATGGCCCATCCGCGGCGGGCTGCGGACCTCGCTGCTCTCCTTCGCCCATTGGTTCCGGCGCTGGTCGCCGGCATCGCGACGCGGATCGCGCTGCACCGTTTGCTCGTCGCCCTCGACGAGCTCGCGGTCGAGCGGCTCCCGCTGCCCGCAAAGTGGCGGTGGTGGCGTTTTCTCCGTGCCCACGCTCGCGTCGTGCGTCTTGCACAGCTCGAATGGCTAGCCAGCCGAGCCGGGTCGCCCACGCTTCCGCTCGCCCCGGGTTGGGCGCCGATCGAGCAACTCGGCCCTGATACGATCGTCGGCGTGCACGCGCTCGAGGAGCACCGTGGACGGCCGTTCCGCTGGACCGAGCCGGTGGTGCAGTTGCATCTGGCGCCGTGCGACGGCGAGCACGAGCTGCGCATCGAGACCGGCGGCATCCGCGGCGACCCGCTTGCTGCCGTCAATGCCGTCGTTGTCGACAGCCGCCTGCTGCCGAAGCAATCGCTGAGCAGCGATGGGAGCACGCTGATCGTGCGGTTGCCGTGCGCTGGACGGCCGGCAGTCGGCTGCGATGTCATCATCGTCTGCGTTCCACTGGCGCCGGCGCGCATGGGATCGTCCGATCGGCGGCTCCTGGGCCTGCCGGTCGTGGGCATTGCGAACGTTCCGGCGCACGCCTACTCCCGAACCGGGAGTGCCGCCGCTTGAGCGGTTCGGGCCGACACGCGCCGACGAGCCCGGGTCAGGGCGAGTGGCACCAGCGCGTTTACGCGCGTCTTTGGACGCGCTTTGCGCGTACGCTGGAGAGTAGCCGCGCTGGCCGCTCCCCCGGATCAAGCCCGGGGTCGCCGGCGCGGCGCGCGCCGCTGCGCAAGGTGGTGATCGTCAACACCGCTGACGAGGGCGGCGGCGCCGAGCGCATGTCGATGCTCATGCTGGACGGCTTCGCTGCGCTCGGCGTCGATACTTGGCTGCTCGTCGGCGAGAAGAAGTCCGATCACCCGCGGGTGATGCCGTTCTATCGGAGCCCATTCTTCGACTATCGTCCCTATGCCACGCCGTGGCGTCGCACCGCGCTTCAGATCCGCCGAAAGATCGACCGCCGGCTCGGTCGCGAGGATTTCAATCATCCATATTCGCGCCGGATCCTCGAATTGACCGGTTCGCCCCCGGACCTCGTGTTGTGTCACAATCTGCACGGGGGATACTTCGACCTGAGCGCGCTCACGGCGTTGTCCCGTCGCGTGCCGGTGGTTCTGCGGCTATTCGATTCCTGGCTGCTCAGCGGCCACTGCGCCTACCCGCTCGGCTGCTCCCGCTGGCAAGTCGGTTGCGGCCAATGTCCCGATCTGAGCATTCCGCCCGCAATCAGCCGCGATGCGACGCGCGCCAACTGGCGGCGAAAGCAGCGCATGCTAAGCCGTTCGCGGCTGTTCGTTTCGGCGGAGAGTCATTGGATACTCGACCGCGCCAAGCGTTCGTTGCTCGCGCCTGCGGTGGAAGAGTGGAAGCTCATTCCTGGCGGCGTCGATCTTGCGACGTTCTCGCCCGGCCCGAAAGCGGCCGCTCGACAGGCGCTTGGCCTCGCACCCGACGGGCACGTCGCGCTCTTCGTCGCCAATCAGGGCATGGAGAATGCATTCAAGGACTTCCCGACGGTGCGCGCCGCTCTGGTGGAGCTCTCCCGCCGGGAGCCGGACAAAGTCCTCGACCTCCTCGTCGTGGGCTCCGAAGGGCCCGAGGAGCGGATCTCGGCCGGCATCGTGATCCGCCCACTCGGATACTTCCGTGCGCCCGCGCGGCTCGCCGATGCATACCGGGCTGCTGACGTCTATGTCCACGCCGCCGTCGAGGAGACATTCGGGTTGAGCGTGGCCGAGGCGCTTGCCTGCGGCACCCCAGTCGTCGCGGCGTCCGCCGGCGGTGTCCTCGAGATCGTTCAGCACGAGCGTACCGCCCTCATCGTGCCGCCGCGAGATTCGGCCGGACTGGCCGATGCGATCGCGCGTCTGCTGGACGCTCCGTCCCTGCGGGCGAGCCTAGGCGCGGCAGCTGCCGAAAGCGCCCGCGCGCACCTGGATCATCGAACGATGATCGGCGCTTTGCACGCGTGGTGTGGCGAAATCCACGATGGCTGGGTGGAGCGACCGCCGTCGCAATGATTGCGAGGCTTAAGCATGTCCCGCAAAAGTGGGAACCGCTTTTGCGAAAAAGGACATGCTCAAAGAAGGATAAGAGCGGGATGCCGGTTCGAAGAATCGTCATCCCGCTCTGGGATCGGCCTTGGCGTCTATTGCGCCTGACCCGGCTGAGCGTCTGTCTTGCCGAGCAGGATCGGCAGACCATCCTTGCCGCTGCCGACGATCACGACCTTCGTATTCGAGGACTGTGAAAGCTGAAGGGTGGCCTCGATGCCGCGCCAGCGCAGGTAGGAATCGGTAACACCCTGGGTGACGATCTGCTGGAAGTCGCGGATGCCTTCCCCCTCGATCTTCTTGCGCTCGGATTCTCGCTTCTCGCGCTCGACGCGGAATTCGTACTCCAGGACCACGTAGTACTGCTCGGACTTGCGATTGATGGCGGCGATCAATGCCGCCGGCAGCTCGATGCCGTACAGGAGCGTGTCGTAGAGGTGGAACAGGTCCTTGAGCGGGACGTTGTAGGATTCCTCGCCTTCACGCTCCATCGTCCGCGTGCCCGCTCTTTCCAGCACGTGCTCGCGAATCTTGTCTTGAATCTCCTGGCGCGCGGTCGAATAGACCTGCTCGGCGGTATACTGGGAGATGACCTCGCGCGCCAGGCTGCCGATGCCCGGCCGTATCATGATGTTGACGTAGTTCGGCCCGAGCGCCTGATGCACGACGGGCGTGCCGTCACGTTGCAGGCGGAAGCGGATGTTGACCGAGGCGGTCAGGCTCACGCCGTCGCTGGAGGCTACGTTGTAGTTCTCGGTGATGGATTGCAGTCTCAGGTCGTAGAGGAACAGCTTGTCCCACGGCCAGATGAAGTGGAGGCCCTCGTCCCTGATCTTGCGCGGATCGAGCACGGTGCCGCCGCCGAAGCGCTTCCACAGGACGCCGACGTGGCCGCTCGGGACATTTATCGCCACCTGCGAGGAGATCACGACGCCGATGAGCGTCACGAGCATCAGGAATATCGTCAGGCTCGGCAGCCAGCGCTCGACGAATCGTCGCCGCTGCCGGCTTGCGGGCGGCAGCGGTTTTCCCTCGAAAGACCTGACGTGTGCGTTCATTTATTGTTCTCTGACGCGCGACTATGGCGCTCGAAACGCAATCGGGCAAGCGCGCATCGGTCCCGGAGGCGGCGGGCTGCCCGTTCATTCCTCCTTGAGAACCTCGCGTTTGCGGCGGATCTCGGGAACCAGCAGGGCCGCGAGCAGCAGCGCGGAGACGGCCAGCAGGACTGCGCTGATCGGACGCTCCAGGAACACCATGAAATCGCCCGATGCGATCAGCATGGCGCGCCGGAAATTCTCCTCCAGCATCGGTCCCAGCACGAAGCCCAGCACGAACGGGGCCGGTTCCACGCCGATCTTGATGAAGAAATAGCCGATCAGGCCGAAGCCCAGCATCAGCCACAGGTCGAACAGGCTGTTGCCGATGCTGTAGGCGCCGATGGCGCAGAACACGACGATGGCGGGGAACAAGAAGTGGTAGGGCACGCGCAGCAGCGAGACCCAGATGCCGATCAGCGGCAGGTTGATGATGATGAGCATCAAATTGCCGATCCACATGGAGGCAATGACACCCCAGAACAGCTCCGGCTGCTTGGTCATCACCTGCGGTCCGGGCTGGATGCCCTGGATCATGAGCGCGCCGATCATGAGCGCCATCAGCGGGTTCGAGGGAATGCCGAGGGTGAGCATCGGCACGAAGCTGGTCTGCGCGCCGGCATTGTTGGCCGCTTCCGGCGCGGCCACGCCCTCGATCGCGCCCTTGCCGAAGCGCGACGGGTCGGCGGCGATCTTCTTCTCCAATGCATAGGCCGAGAACGGCGGCAGCGCCGCGCCGCCGCCCGGCAATACGCCGAGAATGGAGCCGACCGCCGTGCCGCGCACCATCGCCGGCCAGGCGGCGGCGAGATCGGCGCGCGACGGCATCAGGTTGGAGATGCGCGTGCCGACGAAGCTTCGGTCCTGCGGCCGCTCGAGGTTGTGAATCATCTCGGCGATGCCGAACAGGCCGATGGCGATCGGCACGAAGCCGATTCCGTCGTTGATGTCGGGGACGCCGAAGGTCATGCGCGGCACGCCGGAGTTGACGTCTACGCCGACCAGGCCGAGCAGCACGCCGACCACGATCATGGCGATCGCCTTGGGCGGCGAGCCGTGCGCCAGCACGACGGCGCCGAGCAGACCGAGAATGATCAGGCTCGTGGTCTCGACCGCCGTGAACTTCAGCGCGAAGACCGCGAGCGGCAGGCTGAGCAGCGCGATGACGATGGTCGCGACGGTGCCGGCGAAGAACGATGCGATGGCGGCGATGGCAAGCGCCGAGCCGGCGCGTCCCTGCTTGGCCATCTGGTAGCCGTCGATGCAGGTGACGATCGAGGAGGTTTCGCCGGGGACATTGACCAGGATGGCGGCGGTCGAGCTGCCGTATTGCGCGCCGTAGAAGATGCCCGCCAGCATGATGAGCGCGGACGCAGGCGGCAGCCCGAACGTGAACGGCAGCAGCATCGCCACCGTGGTGAGCGGCGAGATTCCGGGCAGCACGCCGACCAGCGTGCCGATCATCACGCCGGCGAAGCAGAACAGCAGGTTCTGCCAGGTTGCGGCGGTGGCGAGGCCGAGCGCGAGATTGTCGAACAGCTCCACGTGTATCCCTCGCTACGAGCCACGAACTCGGTCTGCTCCCTCTCCCCGCTCTTCGCGGGGAGAGGGGTGGGGTGAGGGGCTCCCTTCACGAACTCGGTGCTTGGAGAGCTCCCCCTCACCCCCGCCCTCTCCCCGCAAGCGGGGAGAGGGAGCACACCGAGATCGCGGCGCTGTTTTTGCATCGTTGACCTACGGCCACAGCTTGAACGGAAGGCCGAGACCCTTGACGAACAGCAGCGCCGAGAATGCCGCGATCACGATGCCGAATGCGATAAGTTGCAGCCACCGCACCGGCGCCGCGGCCGCGCCCGCAACCACGACCGCCCCGACGCAGGCGGCGATCAGGCCGAGCTTGGCGAACAACACCGCAAACAACGCAATCGATGCGAGGATCGCGACGAGCGGCCGCCATGCCGGCACCGGGATGGGCGCGCGTGCCTTGACGCAAGCCGGTGACCAGGAATGCCCCTCCGAAGCCCAGGATGATCCACGCCAGCGCGCGCGGAACGAAGCCCGGCCCCATGTCGGAAGCGGTCCCGACCGAAAGCGAGCCGGTCGCGCCGAACGCGAGCAGCGCCAGCGCGATCAGGAACAAGCCGAAGGCGAGATCCTTGAAATCGACCCGCGACACGGAAAAGGCGCTCACTGCACCTTGATGCCGGCTTCCTTGATGATGGCCGCGTAGCTCGCGGTATTGGTCTCGATCCACTTCGCGAGATCGGTGGACGGGCCGGCCTTCGTCTCGCCGCCCAGGCTCTCGATTCGCTTGGCGATGTCCGGCATGGCGAGAATCTTGTTGAGCTCGGTGTTCAGGCGTTGCTGCACCGGCGCCGGTGTTCCGGCGGTCGTGAGCAGGCCCTGCCAGGATCCGACGTCGGCCGGAGCGACGTTGAGCTCCTTGAAGCTCGCGAGCTCTTTGATGCTGTCGACGCGCTTATCTCCGGAAACGGCAAGTCCACGCAGTTGCCCCTGCGCCACGAACGACGCGGTCGCGGTCGCGCCGTTGAGGATCACCTGGCTCTCGCCCGCGACCGTCCCCTTGATGGCGTCCGCGCCGCCGCGATACGGCACGTGCTTGAATGCCACGCCCCAGTTCTTTTCCAGCTGCACCGCCGAGATATGATTGGCGACGCCGATGCCGGCATTGCCGAACGGCACCTTGCCTGCGTTGGCCTTGGCGTGGGCGACGAGCTCGGGGACGGTCTTGACGGGCAGGCTCGGATGCACGGCCAGCACATAGGGCGCGAACAGGATCAGGCCGATCGGCGCCAGATCCTTGGTCGGGCTGTAGGTCAGGTTGGCCATCAGGTTGGGCGAGATCGCGAGCGTGCTGATGTCGATCAGCAACAGGGTGTGGCCGTCCTTGTCAGCCTTGGCGACGATGTCGGCGCCGATATTGCCCCCGGCGCCGGTCTTGTTCTCGACCACGACCGGCTGGCCGATGGCTTCCTGCAGCTTCGGGCCGATCAGCCGCGCCAGGATGTCCGATGTTCCGCCCGGCGCGAACGGCACGATGATGCGCACGGGCTTGGTAAAGGTCTGGGCCGTCGTGGCGGTGGGCATGAGCGCCAGCGCCAAAACCGTAAGACTAAGACCCGCGAGCGCGCCGAGCAGGCGATGATATTGCATGCTTCCCTCCCTGATTTCTGTTCGTTGCCTGCAGCGTACTTCATCGCATGCCCGCGGCAAAGGCGGCGGGCAACGATGGTGTCATTCGACCCGCGGCGTGCCGCCGGCCAGCACCGTCTGCATCCATGGCCGATCGATGTTCTGGCCGCTCACGATGACGGCGGCGCGCCGGCCCTGCAGTTGCTCCCGCTCCTTTATGAGCGCGGCCAGCGCCGCCGCGCCGGCACCCTCGGCGCATGTATGCGTGGCGCTGTAGAGGATACGGATCGCCTCGGCGATCTCGTCGTCGGAGACTTCGACGATCCGTTCGGTCCCACGTCGGATCACGTCCAGCGCTGCTGCATCCGGCACCCGCACCGCCATGCCGTCGGCGAAGGTGAGCGCCGCATTGGTCGGCACGACGCGGCCGGCCTCGACCGAGAGGCGATAGCAATTGGCGGCCGCGGCGACCACACCGATCACCTTGGTCTTGCGGCCGAGCAGGTCGCGCGTGCCGATCACGCCGCAGATTCCGGAGCCGAGCCCGATCGGAACATAGACGGTGTCGATCTCATCGACCGCGGTGAACAGCTCGTGGGCGTAGGTCGCGACCCCGACGACGAAGTCGCGGTGGAACGACGGGGCAAATTCCAGATCGCGCTCCTCCGCGATCCGGGCCGCTTGCTCCTTTGCCTCGTCGAAGTCGCGGCCGTGCTCGATCAGCTCGGCCCCGAGCGCGCGCATCGCGCCGTTCTTCTCGGTCGCGTTGCCGTAAGGCACCACGATGGTCACGGGCACGCCGGCGCGCGCGCCGGCGAAGGCCAGCGACTGGCCGTGATTGCCGCGCGTCGCCGTGACGATGCCTTTCACTTGCGGCCGCTCGCGCTTCAGCCGGTCGGAATAGACGAGGCCGCCCCGCACCTTGAAGGCGCCGATCGGCGTGTGGTTCTCGTGCTTGACGACCACGTCGACGCCGGTGTGTGCCTTCAGCAGCGGCCAGGCATATTGCGGCGTCGGCGGCACGCTCGCGCGCACGACCGGCATGACGCTTTCGAGGTCGGCGAGCGTGAACATCGTCGGATGATCCTGGATTGCCGCAAGATACTTCGCCACGCATGCTTTAGCATGATCGCGCCGCGACAATCGCCTGTTGTCGTGTTAATTTTCTGGCATGACAGAGATCGTCTTTCGACGCGCGCAAAGCGCGGACCTCCAGAGCATTGTCGCCTTGCTGGCCGATGATGAGCTTGGGCAAACCCGGGAAGACGCCTCCGCTCCGGTCAATGACAAATATGTCGATGCCTTCGACGCGATACAGCGCGATCCCAATCAGCTGATGGCTGTCCTGATTGCCGGCGGCGTGGTCGTCGGGTGCGTTCAAATCTCGTTCATTCCAGGTCTCTCGCGCTTGGGCACGTGGCGCGGTCAGATCGAGAGCGTAAGGATTGCATCGAGCCGCCGGGACGAAGGATTGGGGCGTCGCCTCATCGAATGGGCGATAGCCGAATGCAGGAAGCGAGGTTGCGGATTGGTGCAGCTCACCACCGACAAGTCTCGGCTGGATGCGCGGCGGTTTTACGAGTTCATTGGGGTTTCGAGCCAGCCACGAGGGCATGAAGCTGAGCCTTTGAAATTCTACGCAGCCTCGTCGCCCACCGTCTTGGCCAGCCGCTGTGCCTCCGCCACTAGCGCAGCTGTCAGCGGCGTCATCGGTTCGCGTGCGGGAACGACCAGGCCGATGGTATGCACCGCCTCCGGCTCGACGATCGGAATGGCGCGGATCGTCTCGGTCAATCCCAATGTCTCCGCGAGCTTCGCCGGCATCACGCTCGCCCAGCGTCCTGTGCGCACATGGGCGAACAGCACGATCATGGAATTCGACTCCAGCGTCGGCTGCGGCGTGGCGCCGACGCCACGCAGGAGTTCGTCGATGATGCGCCGGTTCTGCATGTCGGGCGTCAGCAGGCAGAGCGGGACCTGCGCCACCTCTGCCCAGGTGACGGAGTCGCGGTTGCCGAGCGGCGCGTCCGACGACGTGAGCAGGCGATAGTGCTCGCGGTAGAGCGCGACGGAATTCACGCGCCCGAGCGGTTCGTTGTCGAGATAGGTCACGCCCGCGTCGATCTCGAGATTTTCAAGCTGCCCCAGCACCTCGATCGAAGTGCGCGACAGGATCGTGAATTGCACGTTGGGATGGCGCATGCGGAACGGCGTCGTGAGGCTCGCCACCATCGCGAGCGTGGTGGGGATCGCGGCGATCCGCAGCCGGCCGGTGAGGCCATGGCGCAGCGCATTGACCTCCTGTCGCATGGCGCGGGAATCCCCCACGATGCGGCGCGCCCAGTCGAGCACCCGCTCGCCCTCGGGCGTGAAGCTCTGGAAGCGGGAGCCGCGATTGACCAGCAGCACGCCCATGGTCTCCTCGAGCTGCTTCACCCCCGCCGACAGCGTGGGTTGGGTCACGCCGCAGGCTTCCGCAGCCCGGCCGAAATGCCGCTCGCGGGCCAGCGCCATGAGGAATTCCAGCTTATCGATCAATGCCATAGCCTCGATTTACTGCCATCCGATCATACCCCCGTTGATAGAGGAATTCAATTGATTGATGGCAGTTGGGGGCTTGTTTTTGATCAACGACTGCCGTCATTCCTAGTACTGGAAGGATTCCAAAATGGATGCACGGACGGACCAGCCACCGCCTTCCTCCGGTATGGGGCGGCGCAATCGCCCCCGAAAGACGCCTAAGGGCAGGCAGGTAGAACCGCGTGCCCTCGACGAGGTGCGTGCGCTACTGGGCGACCGCGATCGCCGGCGCGATCTCCTCATCGAGCACCTGCATCTCATTCAGGATCGCTATGGGTATCTCTCTGCCGCGCATCTCGCCGCGCTGGCGCAGGAGATGAAGCTCGCGCTCACTGAGGTGTACGAGGTCGCTACCTTCTACGCGCACTTCGATGTCGTGAAGGAGGACGAGACGCCGCCGCCCGCTCTCACGGTGCGGGTCTGCGACTCGCTCTCCTGCGCCATGGCGGGAGCGGAGCAGCTTCTGCGTGATCTGCCGAAGCGGTTCGGCCGCGATGTGCGCGTCGTGCGCGCGCCCTGCATGGGCGCCTGCGACCGCGCGCCGGTCTGCGCCGTCGGCCACGCGCAGGTGATGAAGGCGACGATCGCCGATGTCGCGACCGCGGTCGCGCACGGCGCCCATGCGCATCCCTACGATACGCCGAACGATTTCGACGGCTACGTCGGCGCCGGCGGCTATGCGCTGCTGAAGGCCTGCACGTCAGGCGCGCGCACGCGCGATGACGTCATCAAGGCGGTGAGCGACGCCGGGCTGCGCGGCCTCGGCGGCGCCGGCTTCCCGACCGGCCGCAAGTGGTCGCTGGTGCGGGCGGAGCCCGCGCCGCGCCTGATGGCGGTCAACGCCGACGAAGGCGAGCCCGGCACCTTCAAGGACCGGTACTATCTCGAGCGTGATCCGCACCGCTTCATCGAGGGCATGCTGATCGCGGCCTGGGTGGTCGAGGCGCCACGGATCTACATCTACATCCGCGACGAATATCCCGAAGTGCGGCTGATGCTCGCGGACGAGATCGCCAAGGTGCAGCGGGCAGGGCTCGCCAAGCACGCCGAAATTCATCTGCGCCGCGGCGCCGGCGCCTACATCTGCGGCGAAGAATCCGCGATGATCGAATTGATCGAAGGCAAGCGCGGCCTGCCGCGGCACCGTCCGCCCTACGTGGCCCAGGTCGGCCTGTTCGGGCGGCCGACGCTGGAGCAGAACGTCGAGACGCTGTTCTGGGTGCGCGACATCGTGGAGAAGGGCGCGGCCTGGTTCACCTCCCACGGCCGCCGCGAGCGCAAGGGCTTTCGCAGCTTCTCCGTCTCCGGCCGCGTCAAGAAGCCGGGCGTGGTGCTGGCGCCGGCCGGCGTCACCGCGCGCGAGCTGATCGAGGAATATTGCGGCGGCATGAGCCGACGGCCACACGTTCAAGGCCTATCTGCCGGGCGGCGCGTCGGGCGGGATATTGCCGGAGTCGATGGCGGATCTGCCGCTCGACTTCGGAACTCTCGAGAAATACGGCTGCTTCGTGGGGTCGCACGCGGTTGTGATCCTGTCCAAGCAGGACGATATGAAGGCGGTGGCGCTCAACCTGATGCACTTCTTCGAGGACGAGAGCTGCGGCCAGTGTACGCCCTGCCGCGCCGGCACGGAGAAGGCCGTCAAGCTGATGGCAACCGGCCCCTGGGATCAGGCGTTGTTGACGGAGCTGTCCGACGCCATGCGCGACGCCTCGATCTGCGGGCTGGGCCAGGCGGCGCCGAACCCGCTGCTCAGCGTGCTGAAATATTTCCCCGAGGAGCTGGCGAAGCCGCTCGGCAAATGGTGAAGAAGATGTTGCCACATTTTCCGCTGTCGTCCCCGCGCAGGCGGGGACCCAGTATCCCAGAGGCCGTCGTGAGGGGCACGATGGGTCCCCGCTTGCGCGGGGACGACAGCAGAGTGTGGGGATCAAAGCTATGAGCACCAACGGAAGCGGCAAGACCGTCACTTTCACCCTCGACGGCGTCGAGGTTGAGGCCCGGCACGGCGAGACGATCTGGCAGGTGGCCAAGCGCCAGGGCACCGACATTCCGCACCTGTGCTACGCACCCGAGCCCGGCTACCGGCCGGACGGCAACTGCCGCGCCTGCATGGTGGAAATCGAGGGTGAGCGCGTGCTTGCCGCGAGCTGCATCCGTACGCCGACGCCGGGCATGAAGGTGAAGAGCGCCTCCGACCGTGCCAAGGCGGCACGCAAGATGGTGTTCGAGCTCCTGATCACCGACCAGCCCGACCGCGCCACGCAAGCGCATGACCCGGCCTCGAAGTTCTGGAACTGGGCCGATCGGATGGACATCGCGGTGAGCCGTCTGCCTGCGCGCGAAAGAATCCCGCGCCCGACCGCAGCCATCCCGCGATGGCGGTCAATCTCGACGCCTGTATCCAGTGCAATCTCTGCGTCCGCGCCTGCCGCGAGGTGCAGGTCAACGACGTCATCGGCATGGCCGGCCGCGGCCACCTCGAGAAGATCGTGTTCGACTTCGACGATCCGATGGGCGCCTCGACCTGCGTCGCCTGCGGCGAATGCGTGCAGGCCTGCCCGACCGGCGCGCTGATGCCGTCGTCGCTGGTGAACGAGCAGAACGTCCGCACCGAATTCCCCGACCGCAAGGTGAACAGCGTCTGCCCATATTGCGGCGTCGGCTGCCAGCTCACCTACGAGATCAAGAACGACAAGCTGATCTCGGTCACCGGCCGCGACGGTCCAGCCAACCAGAATCGCCTGTGCGTGAAGGGCCGCTTCGGCTTCGACTATGTCAGCAATCCGCAACGCCTGACGCAGCCGATGGTCCGCAAGGACGGCGTCGCCAAGGCCGCCGACGATCTGGTCGATCCGGCGAATCCGTGGACGCATTTCCGCCCGGCGACCTGGGAGGAGGCGCTCGATCGTGCCGCCAAGGGTCTGGTGAAAATCCGCGACCGCGACGGCCCGCGTGCGCTCGCCGGCTTCGGCTCCGCCAAAGGCTCCAATGAGGAGGCCTATCTGTTCCAGAAGCTGGTTCGCACCGGCTTCGGTTCCAACAACGTCGACCACTGCACCCGGCTCTGCCACGCCTCGTCGGTGGCGGCGCTCCTGGAGGGCGTCGGCTCGGCGGCGGTGACCGCGACGTTCAACGAGTGCAAGAACTCCGACGTCATCATCGTCATCGGCGCCAATCCGACCGAGAACCATCCGGTCGCCGCGACCTTCTTCAAGCAGGCGGCAAAGCGCGGCGCCAAGCTCATCGTGATGGATCCGCGCGGCCAGGCGCTCAAGCGCCATGCCTGGCAGATGATGCAGTTCAAGAACGGCACCGACGTCGCGATGCTCAACGGCATCCTCAACGTCATCATCGGCGAGAAGCTCTACGACCAGCAATACGTCCAGACCTACACCGAGGACTTCGACAAGCTCGCCGAGAGCGTGAAGCCGTTCACGCCCGAGGAAATGTCGCCGATCTGCGGGATCGAGCCCGACGTGCTGCGCAACGTCGCGCGCACCTTCGCGCGCGCCGAGAGCGCCATCATCTTCTGGGGCATGGGCGTGTCGCAGCACACCCACGGCACCGACAATGCGCGTTGTCTCATCGCGCTGTCGCTCATTTGCGGCCAGATCGGCCGGCCGGGCACGGGGCTGCATCCGCTGCGCGGCCAGAACAACGTGCAGGGCGCCTCCGACGCCGGCCTGATCCCGATGTTCTTCCCGGACTACAAGTCGGTGGAGAACGCCGAGATCCGCGCCAAGTACGAAGCGGCCTGGGGCGTGAAGCTCGACCCCAAGCGCGGCAAGACCGTGGTCGAGATCATGGACGCGGTACACGCCGACGAGATCAAGGGCATGTACATCATGGGCGAGAACCCCGCGATGTCCGACCCGGACCTCAACCACGCCCGCGGTGCGCTAGCCCATCTCGAGCATCTCGTGGTGCAGGACATCTTCCTGACCGAGACGGCGTCATATGCCGACGTGATCCTGCCGGCCTCGGCCTGGCCGGAGAAGGACGGCACCGTGACGAACACCAATCGCCAGGTGCAGATGGGACGCGCGGCGCTGCCGTTGCCCGGCGAGGCGCGGCAGGATCTCTGGATCATCCAGGATCTCGCGCAGCGCATCGGCTGCGACTGGAACTACAAGCATGTCGGCGAGGTGTTCACCGAAATGGCATCGATGATGCCGGCGCTCGACAACATCACGTGGGAGCGCGTCGAGCGCGAAAGTCACGTCACCTATCCCGTCGACGGACCGGATGTGCCGGGCCGCGACGTGGTGTTCGACACGGGCATCCCGCGTCCGAACGGCTTGGCCAAGCTGGTCGCGACCAAGTTCCAGGCGCCGGACGAGATGCCCGACGCCGAGTATCCGTTCATCCTCACCACCGGCCGCCAGCTCGAGCACTGGCACACCGGCGCCATGACGCGCCGCGCCTCGATGCTCGATGCGTTGGAACCCGGCCCGGTCGCGGGCCTGTCGCGCGGCACGATCGCCAAGCTCGGCATCAAGCCAGGCGATCCGGTGCGCGTGTCCACGCGCCGCGGCGTGGTCGAGCTCGACGCGCGCCAGGACGAATCGGTGCCGGACGGCGTCGTGTTCATCCCCTTCGCCTATGTCGAGGCGGCGGCCAACCTGCTCACCAATCCGGCGCTCGATCCGTTCGGCAAGATCCCCGAATTCAAGTATTGCGCCGCCAAGGTCGAGGCGGTGGACGAAGCCACGCGCGTGGCGGCGGAGTAGGTTGGGGACTGCGGCCCTGCCACTATCTCCCTGAAGTGATGGCTCCATCGTGAGCAGCGAGTCGTTTGAGATCATCGTCGTCGGCCAGGGTGCGGCCGGGCTTGCGGCCGCGCTGTCGGCGGTCGAGGAGGCGCGCGCGAGGGACCTGCGCGTCACCGTCACCCTGGTCGAGAAGGCGTCCGCGGACGCCGCCGGCGGCAACACCCGCTGGTCGCCCTCCTACATGCGCATGGCCGCACCGGATCGCGTCGAGCCGAGCTTCGTGCACGACATGCTGGCAGCGACGCGGTTCCAGGGCGACGAAACCTACTTCGCGCGCCTCGCGCACGACGCTCCCGCGACGATGAAATGGATCGCCGCGCAAGGCGTCGAGTTCATTCGGCCGATCTACTATCTCGCCAAGGGGCCCCCGCGCATCCAGCCGGCTGGAGGCGGGCCGGCCATCGTCGACAAGCTCGTCCAGGCGGCGAACCGGGCGGGCGTCGTGTTCTGTTACGGCACGGCTGCGCAATCCTTCGTCAGCGAAAACGGCCGCGTCACCGGCCTCGTGATCGAGCATGCTGCGCACACGGAGACGCTGCCCGCGTCCGCCGTCATCCTCGCCTGCGGTGGCTTCCAAGGCGACGGCACGATGATGCGCGAGCATTTCGGGGAGGGCGCGCAGACCATGCGTCTGATTTCGCCCGGTACGCGCTTCAACACCGGCGACGGGATCAGGATGGCGCTCGCGCTCGGCGCCGACCGTGCCGGCGACTGGAACGGCATGCACGCCGAGCCGGTGGACGCACGCAGCCAAAATTCGGCGCCGGTCGTGCTGGTCTATCCCTACGGCATCGTGGTGGACGCAAGCGGTCGGCGCTTCTTCGACGAGGGCGCGGGCCTCGTGCATGAAACCTGGGAGCACTTCGCGCGCGACCTGCACTTCAAGGCGCCCGGACGCACGGCCTTCGCGATCCTCGACAGCCGCCTGTTGGCGATCGAGGGTTACGAGCGCGCCATTCGCTCGGAGGCGCCTCCCGTGCGCGCCGGCACGCTCGCGGAGCTCGCGAAGCTGATCGGCGTTGACGCGGACAATCTCGCGGTGACCGTGGCCTCCTACAACGCCGCGTGTACCGGCGACCCCGCGCGCTTCGACGCCACGCGCTGCGACGGGCTTTCGGCCGGCCGCGCGCTGGCGCCGCCGAAATCGAACTGGGCGCGCGCCATCAGCGAGCCGCCGTTCCTCGCCTGGCCGCTGGTCGGCGCGGTTGCCTACACCTTCGGCGGGCTCGCGACCGACGACCGCGCGCGTGTATTGCGCGACGGCGCGCCCATCCCCGGCCTCTATGCGGCCGGCGAGATCACGGGGCATTTCTACGCGACGGCGCCGAACGCGGTCTCGGTGCTGCGCGCGTTCGTGTTCGGAAGGATTGCGGGCAGGGAGGCCGTCGCCTCCCTGGCTCGACGTTGAGATTGGCATGATGGTAGCGAGCAGTGGATATGTTGATATAACTCCGGCATGTCCATCGACCGTCCCCGTAGCGCGCCGCCCACATGACCGCTCCGGCCCGCCCGATCCTGCGCAGCTCCATCCTCGCCGCCGGCTCGGGCGCGCCGGTGCTGCTGCTGCACGGCTCCGCCAGCACGTCCGCCATGTGGACGCCGGTCATCGACGCGCTCAAGCCGCGCTTTCGCGTGCTGGCGCCCGATCTCATCGGCTATGGCCGCACCGATCCATGGCCGAACGGTCACGAGTTCACGCTCGACGACGAGGTGCGGCTTATTGAGCCGCTCATCAGGCACGAGCGGTTTCATGTCGTCGCGCATTCCTACGGCGGCGTGGTCGCGCTGGAGTTGGCGCGTACGCATCGCGATCTCGTCCGTTCGCTCACGCTGATCGAGCCCGTTGCCTTCCACGTGCTGCGCCACGCCAGCGATCCCGGCCCCTGGTCCGAGGCGGAGGAATTGGGGCGCAACTACGCGGCGGCGATGGCAGCGGGCGACACCGACGCGGCCTTGCGCCGGTTCGTGGACTACTGGGCGGAGCCCGGAGCCTGGGATGCGATGGACGAAGGCTCACGCGCGCAGATGCGCCGCGTCGCCCCCAAGATGGTGCTCGACTTTCAAGCCGTGTTGCCGGACCGCGGGCCGGACGCCTGGCGCGACATCGAGTTGCCGGCCCGCTTGCTGGCCGGCGACAAGAGCCCGCTTCCTGTCCGGCGCATCGCCGCCATTCTCGCCCGGCGGCTGCCGTCGGCCAGCCTGCAGGTGGTGACCGGCGCCAACCATCTGCTGCCGGCCACGCACCATCGAATGTTGAGCGCATTGCTGCTCGAGAAACTGGACGACTGAGCCCGCTCCGATCGCCCCACGCCGAGGCCGACGCACTTGCATTTATGACCCGTCGTCGCCATGGTGCGGCCATGGATGACCGCACCGCGCCGGCTGAGCATTCCCTGCGCAACATGGCCCCGGGCCTTGTCCGCCACGACTGGACGCGCGCGGACGTGCGGGCGCTCTTTGCGCTTTCGTTTCCCGAATTGATCTTCCGCGCGCAGAGCATCCATCGGCTTCACTTCGATCCGACCGAGGTGCAGATTTCGACGCTGCTCTCGATCAAGACCGGCGGCTGCCCGGAAGATTGCGCCTATTGTCCGCAGAGCGTGCGGTACGACACCGGCGTGAAGGCGGAAAAGCTGATGCCGCTCGATGCCGTCCTGGCTGAAGCGAAGGCCGCCAAGGACGGTGGCGCGAGCCGCTTCTGCATGGGCGCGGCCTGGCGCGAGCCGAAGGATCGCGACCTCGACAAGGTCTGCGAGATGGTCGCGGGCGTCAAGGCGCTGGGGCTCGAGACCTGCGTCACGCTCGGCATGCTCACGGATAGCCAGGCGCGGCGTCTCAAGGCGTCGGGCCTCGACTACTACAACCACAACCTCGACACCTCGCCCGAGCATTACGGCGCGATCATCACCACGCGCACCTATCAGGAGCGCCTCGACACGCTCGGCCATGTGCGCGATGCCGGCATCCATGTCTGCTGCGGCGGCATCGTCGGCATGGGCGAAAGCGCCGAGGACCGCGTCGGCATGATCGCGACGCTCGCGAACCTGCCCGAGCATCCCGAAAGCGTGCCGATCAACATGCTGGTGAAGGTCGAAGGCACGCCGCTGTCGCATGCGCAGGCCATCGATCCGCTCGACTTCGTGCGCACCATCGCGGTCGCCCGCATCTGCATGCCGAAGTCGGTGGTGCGGCTCTCGGCCGGCCGCGAGGACATGAGCGAGGAGACCCAGGCGCTCTGCTTCCTCGCCGGCGCCAACTCGATCTTCTACGGGCCGAAGCTCCTCACCACGCCCAATCCCGAGCGCGACCGCGACCTGCGGCTCCTGGACAAGCTCGGCCTCACGCCGATGGGCTAGCTCGGGCTCACGTCATCCGTAGGTTGGGTCGAGCGTTTGCGAGACCCAACACCGCGCAACGATCTGTTGGGTCTCGTGAAGAACTCGACCCAACCTACAGGGACCAGACTTGCGATGGACATCGCCGCGATCTCGGCCGGCCCCAATCCTCCCAAGGACATTCACGTCGTCGTCGAAATTCCGCTCGGCGGCACGCCGGTGAAATACGAGCTCGACAAGGCCTCGGGCGCGCTCAAGGTCGACCGCTTCCTGCATACGGCCATGTTCTATCCGGGAAACTACGGCTTCATCCCGCAGACGCTGTCGCTCGACGGCGATCCCTGCGACGTGCTGGTCGTGAGCCAGGTGCAAGTGGTGCCGGGCGCCATCATCCGCTGCCGGCCGGTCGGCGCGCTGGTCATGGAGGACGAAGCGGGCGGCGACGAGAAGATCATCGCCGTGCCGGTCGACGCGCTCGCTCCGTTCTATTCGAACGTGCGCAGCTACCGCGACCTGCCGAAGATCATGTGCGAGCAGATCGCGCACTTCTTCCAGCACTACAAGGACCTGGAAAAGGGCAAGTGGGTCGCGATCGTCAAATGGGTTGACGTGAAGGGTGCCGAGAAGCTCGTGCTCGACGCGATCGCACGTGCGCAAAAGCCGCAAGCGAGCGCGTCACGCAAAGTGCCGCACCAGCGCAAGGCCCGCCATCAGGCCGCCGATCGAAAGCGCGACTGAAAGCGCCACGTAGAGCGCGGCAAGTCCGAGCTCGCCGCGCTCATAGAGCAACACGGCATCGAGCGAGAACGCCGAGAAGGTGGTGTAGCCACCGAGAATGCCTGTCGTCAGGAACAGCCGCCAATGCTGCGAGGCGCCGCCCTTGAAGGCGAAGTAGCCGACGAGAAGGCCCATGACGAACGAGCCGCTCACGTTCTCGAACAGCGTGGCGTAGTTGAACCCGCCGCCGAGCAACCTTGCGCTCAGGAGATTGACGCCGTGGCGCAGCGCGGCGCCGAGGCCGCCGCCCAGGAACACGATCAGAAAGCCCATGCTCGCTCCTTCTCAAGCGCGGATAACAGGAAATCGCCCCGGCCGACGGCCGAACGCAAGCAGCCCCGCCAGCGCGAGCAGGGTAAATGCGGCGCCGGCAATGAACGTACCCTGCGGGCCGATCGCATCCCATAGCGCGCCGGCGATCACGCTGGCGGCGAGCAGCGCAACGCCGGTCAGCAGATTGAACACGCCGAAGGCCGTGCCGCGCAGCTCAGGCGGGGCGGCGTCGGCGATGAGGGCCGCGAGCAGCCCCTGCGTGAAGCCCATGTGCAGGCCCCACAAGGCAACCCCGATCATGACGCCCGTGACACCGGAGGTGAGCGCCAGCACCGCGTCGGCGGCGACGAGCAGCAGGAAACCGCCGATCAGGATGGGTACCCGGTCGACGCGATCGGAGAGGACGCCCGCGGGATAGGCTGCCACGGCGTAGAGGATGTTCATCACCACCAGGACAGCGGGCACGAGGGCAAGCGGCAGCCCGACCGACTGCGCGCGCAAGATGAGGAAGGCCTCGCTGAAGCGCGCCAGCGTGAACACGGTGGCGACGGTCACCACCCACCAATAGGCCGGCCCGAGCCGCCGCAGCTCCGCCTTGCTCAGCGGCGCGTGGACCTTGCGCAGCTCCGGCGGCCGCGGCGGCTCGCGCACCGCGAACATGATGAGGGCGAGCGAGATGAACGCGGGGATCACCGCGAACCAGAACACGGCGGTGAAGTTGTCGGCGGTGAGCCACATCAGCACGATCGCGATCAGCGGTCCGACGAAGGCGCCGATCGTGTCGAGCGACTGGCGCAATCCGAAGCTCGCGCCGCGCAGATGCGCCGGCGCGAAGTCGGCGACGAGCGCGTCGCGCGGCGCGCCCCTGATGCCCTTGCCGACGCGGTCGATGAAGCGCGCCGCGACCAGCCAGCCGATCGTGGATGCCAGCGGAAAGATCGGCTTGGTGAAGGCGGCCAGGCCGTAGCCGAGCACCGCGAGCAGCTTGCGCCTGCCCAGCCAGTCTGACAGCGCGCCGGAAAAGACCTTGATGATGGACGCCGTCGCCTCGGCGATCCCTTCGATGACGCCCACCGTCAGGGCGGACGTGCCGAGCACGGTCACGAGATAGATCGGCAGCAGGGCGTGGATCATCTCGGAGGAGACGTCCATCAGCATCGAGACGAATCCCAGTGCCCACACGCCGGCGGGGATATCTCGCAGGCGGTAGCGCGCCTCCGCCATGATCAGTGAACGGCTGCCGCCGCGCGCGGCATCAAGGCGCCGCGGTGACGGATCACCTGGCCAGCGAGGCGGTGCGCGGCCGCCGCCGCGTCGCCCGGCCCCTGGCCCGAGATGCGCGCCGCGATATAGGCGGCATTGAAGCCGTCGCCGGCGGCGGTCGGGTCTACCGGCACCACCACCTCGGGCACCGGAATGAATTCTTGCTTGCCGCCGGCTGACACCAGCGCGCTGTTCGGTCCGTTCTTCACCACGATCTCGGGGATGCCGAAGGCTTGCAGCCGCTCGACGGTCGCTTCCGGGCTCGGGTCGCCCCACAGCACGGCCTCGTCGTCGTAGGCGGGCAACGCGATGTCGACGCGCTTCAACGCCTGCATGAATACGGTCCGCGCCCGCGACAGATCTCCGCGCCAGCCGCGTGGCCGGAAATTTCCATCGAAAGCCACCTTCACGCCCTGCTGGCGGATCATCTCCACGAGCGCGAGGAAGCGGCCGAGTCCGTTGTTGGAATAGAGCGACAGCGTGATGCCGGAGAAATAGACCAGCTTGGCCTTGGTCATGGCCTCGGCCACGCGGCCCCAGTCCGGCAGCTCGAACAGCTCGCGCGCGGGTGCCTCGCCGCGCCAATCGTGGCGATGGCGCGCCCCGGCCGTGTCGCTGTCGATCACGGCGAGGCCGGGGAGCCGGCCGCGCATCCGCAGCACGAGATCGACGGCGACGCCTTCGGCGGTTGCGAGCGCGAGGATCGCCTCCGAATAGGGATCGTCCCCGAGCGCGGTGGCGAAGGCGGAGTCGATCCCGGCCCGCGCCAGATAGACTGCAACGTTGAAGGTGTCGCCCGAGCAGCCGAGCCCGAAGCGGCCGTCGCCGCCGCGCACCAATTCGATCACCGCCTCTCCGACCGAGACGACGCGGGGCGTTTGCTCGCTCATGGTGCGGACCATGGACTAGTGTGGCGGACTTGACGTTTCTACCAGCATTGCCGCGAGGCCTTCGTAGAAACGTCAAGTCCAAGCCACGCTAGCATCATAGAGTTGCTAGTGTCCCTTTGGTTCCGACGTTCGTAAATGTGTGTGCTGCGAAGGGATACGAACGTCGGAACCGGGACACTGGTGCTGGACAGGCGCAATGTTATATTGTAACAATTCGCGTTGACAGTCCGCTCCCGTGTTGAGTGTCCGCTTTTCGGTTCGTCGAGTCCAATGCCCACGCACCTGCATCACCACCACCATCATCCCGGCGAGGGGCATCCGCCGGCGTCGATCGCGCCGTCGATCCTGCGCATGTCGGTGCTGGAGCGGCTCGCCGTCGCCGCGGTCTTGATCGCGGTCGTGTGGGGCGCGGTGTTCTGGGCGATGAAGGTGTGAGTCAATGACGGCGGCGCTGCAGTTCCGCGATCTGACGCTCGGCTACGACCGCCATCCGGCGGTGCATCATCTCGACGGCGCCATCGAAAGCGGCGCGCTGATGGCGGTGGTCGGTCCGAACGGCGCCGGCAAGTCGACGCTGTTCAAGGGCATCGTCGGCGCGATCAAGCCGTTCGCCGGCCGCATCGAGCGCGGCGGGCTCGACCCGCAGGACATCGCCTATCTGCCGCAGGCCGCCGAGATCGACCGCTCGTTCCCGATCAACGTCTACGACATGGTGTCGATGGGGCTGTGGCGCCGCGCCGGCCTGTTCGGCGGCATCGATCGCACGGCGCGCGCGTCGATCGAAAAGGCGGTCGCAGCGGTCGGCCTCACCGGCTTCGAGGGTCGCGCCATCGGCACGCTCTCGGGCGGACAGATGCAGCGCATGCTGTTCGCGCGCCTCCTGCTGCAGGATGCGCGCGTGATCGTGCTCGACGAGCCGTTCAACGCCGTCGACGCCAAGACCTCGGCCGATCTGTTCGACCTGGTGCAGCGCTGGCACGGCGAGCAGCGCACCGTGCTCACCGCCATGCACGACATCGATTTCGTGCGCACGCACTTCCCGGAGACGCTGCTGCTCGCGCGCGAGCCGGTTGCCTGGGGCAAGACGGCGACGGTGCTGACGCCGGAAAACCTGCTCACCGCGCGCCGCATGTGCGAGGCCTTCGACGAGCACGCGGCGGAATGCGCGGAAGAGGTGGTGTGATGTTGGGCCTGCACGAGCTCTTCATCGCTCCCTTCAGCGAGTTCGAGTTCATGCGCCGCGCGCTCGCCGGCGCGCTGGCGCTGGCGCTCGGCGCGGGTCCCATCGGCGTGTTCCTCATGCTGCGCCGCATGTCGCTCGTCGGCGACGCCATGGCGCATGCGATCCTGCCGGGCGCGGCGGTCGGATTCCTGGTCTCCGGCCTCAACCTGTTCGCCATGACCGCGGGCGGCCTGATCGCCGGCTTCGTCGTCGCCCTGCTCACCGGCCTGGTCGCGCGCATGACCGAGCTCAAGGAGGACGCGGCGCTCGCCACGTTCTATCTGCTCTCGCTCGCGCTCGGCGTCACCATCGTCTCGCTCAAGGGCACCAATATCGACTTGCTGCACGTTCTGTTCGGCTCGGTGCTCGCGCTCGACGACCAGACCCTGCTGCTGATCGCCGGCAACGCGACGCTGACTCTGATCGTTCTGGCCCTGATCTACCGGCCGCTGGTGATCGAATGCGTCGATCCCGGCTTCATGCGCTCGGTCAGCAGTGCCGGTGCGCCGGCGCACCTCGCGTTCCTCACGCTGGTGGTGGTCAATCTCGTCTCCGGCTTCCATGCGCTCGGCACGTTGCTGGCGGTCGGCATCATGATGCTGCCGGCGGCGATCGGACGTTTCTGGGCGCGGGATATCTCGGCGATGATCCTCATCGCCGCCGTCAGCGGCGTCGTATCGGGCTATGCCGGCCTCTTGCTGTCCTTCCACACCGGCGTGCCGTCCGGCCCCGCCATCATCCTGGTCGCGGGCGCCATCTACGTGTTCTCGCTGCTGTTCGGCCAGGTCGGCGGCCTGGTCCGGCAAGCGCTGCCGCGGCGTCATCTCGAAGCGTGATGTCAGGAGGCGTCATGATCGCGCGACGACAACTGCTCGCGGCTGCCGCTAGCCTCGCCCTTCTCATCGCGGCCGCGCCGTCGGCGGCGCAGGAACCTGCGGCGACGAAGCTGAAGGTGCTGGCGACGTTCTCGATCCTCGGCGATTTCGTGCGCAATGTCGGCGGCGACCGGGTCGAGGTGGCGACGCTGGTCGGCCCCAACAGCGACGCCCACGTCTACGCGCCGGCGCCGGCCGACGCCAAGAAGGTGGCCGATGCCAAGCTGGTGATCACCAACGGTCTCGGCTTCGAGGGCTGGATGGGCCGTCTGGTCAAGGCGTCCGGCAGCAAGGCGCCGGTGCTGGTCGCGACCAAAGGCATCAAGGAGCGCAGGGCGACGGACGGTCACGGCCACGGCGGGGCCGATCCGCATGCCTGGCAGTCGGTCGCCAACGCCAAGGTCTACGTCGCCAATATTCGCGACGCGCTGATGGCCGCCGATCCCGCCGGCAAATCCGTCTACGAGGCCAATGCCGCGGCCTATCTCGGCAAGCTCGATGCGCTCGACGGGGAGGTGAGAGCGGCGGTGTCGGCCATTCCCGCGGACCGGCGCAAGGTCATCAGCACCCACGACGCCTTCGGCTATTTCCAGCAGGCCTACGGCATCGAATTCATCGCGCCGCAGGGCGTGTCGACGGAGGCCGAGCCCTCGGCGCGTGATGTCGCCCGCATCATCACGCAGGTGAAGAAGCAGAAGATCCCAGCGGTCTTCCTCGAGAACATTGCGGATGCGCGGCTGATGGAGCGTATCGCCCAGGAAACCGGTGCGCGCATCGGTGGCAAGCTCTATTCCGATGCGTTGACCGGTGCCCCGGGCGACGCCACCAGCTACATCGACCTGATCCGCCACAATATGAAGCAGCTCACGTTGGCGTTGACGTCGTGAGCGCATAGCCCGTCGAAGACATAAGGGCGGAGACGCCCGTCTTCGCGGGCTGGTGCTGTGAACGCCCTGGTGCCCGGAAAGTGGGAACCGGTTTTCCGAGAAGGACATGCGCCAATCAACGGATTACCGCCCCTCGCCGCGCTCGCGGATGAGCTGAGCCACCTCCGGCTGCTTGCAGTATTCCGCCCAGCCCAGCACCGTCGCGTCGTACTTGTCGTCGTGGATATCGGGGTCGCCGCCGGCGTCGAGCAGCATGCGGGCGATGTCGACCGCGCCATTGGCGGCGGTCACGTGCAGGGCGGTATAATTGCAGTCCCACAGCGTGCGCTTCGCGTTGACGTCGACGCCGTGTGCGATCAGCCACCGCACCGCCGCTTCGTTCTTCTTCTCCGCCGAGAGGTGAAGCGCGATGGTATCGCGGCCTTGCGGGCCGATACGCGAGGGGTCATCGTTCAGCATCGCCTCGGCGACGTCGTAACGCTGAAGGTTGACCGCCGCGACGAAATCGAGCTTGACGCCGGCCTGTTGCAGCATCGAGGCAACGGCAGGATCGGTTTTCTCCGACGCAGCGGTAGTCAGCGCGGTCGCGCCGGTCGCGTCGGTCGCGTGCGGGTCCGCTCCCAGATCGAGCAGGAGCCGCACGATCGTCGGCCGGTTCTTCGCCGCGGCGTGGTGCAGCGCCGTCCGGTAATGCTCGCTGCGGCTCATGCGTGCCTGCAGCAACGATGGCTCGCGCGCGACGAAGGCGCGGACGTCGTCTGCTCGGTCGAGCGCGATCGCAGACCATAAGTTGAGTTTCGCGCCATGGCGCAGCAGATACTCCGCGACATCCTCGCGCACGCGGCCGAAGCAGGTGGCCCAGCCGAGCACGCCGAGCTGATGATCGTCACCGTCGCCGATGACATCGGAGCCTGCGTCGACCAGCATCTCGACGGTCTCAAAGTCTGCGGATTCGACGGCGAAGTGAAGGGCGCAGGCGTTGTCGCCAAAATCGCGGATGCGGACGTCGGCGCCACGCTCCAGCAGCAGCCGCACGCAGGCCCGCTGTCCGTGTCGCGTCTCCGGGTCGCCGCTACAGTGCCAGGCCGCCTTGTGCAGCGCCGTCTGCTTCTGGAAATTTCCCCCGCGCGCATCGATCAGGTCGGGATGGGCGTCGAGCAGGCGACCGAGCTCGTCGGCGCGGCCGCGCTCGGCAGCGGCGAGGATGGCGTTGATCGTCCGCTCCACCTCCGGTGGGCGCGTCTCGCGCTCCTGGAATTCGCGGGCGAGTAGCTCGATCGCCTCGTGCCCCGCCTGCTTGGCGATCTGGTGCACGCTTCGGCCGTCGTCGTCGGTCGCGCCGGGATCGAAGCCGGCCTCGAAGGCGCGGCGGACCGTCTCGACATCGCCGCTGCGGGCGGCGTCGAAGACCGCTTTGCGGTCCGTTTTCGCAGGCGCCATCCCGTCGACATGCGCCTTGAGATGCCGCCAGCTGGCGAAGCCATAGTCGCGCGCGACGGCGAGCTGCGCGATGGCGAGCTGGGCCTGCGGGTTCTGCTTGCGCAGCACCTTGAGGTGTTGCTTCGCTTCGTTCTTGAGATGCTCGAGGCTGGGCCGCGTAGGCAGCGTTCGGGCTGGACGCGCAGACGGACTCGGGTTCTGAGCCATGAAATACCTTCCTTCCGTATGCGCCCGGTGTCCGCGTATCTCGGGCAGGAAGTCAGGTTATGGTCGATGTGCAACGTTCGGCGGGCTGAGCCCTTTACGCGGACCGTCGGCCGCCGTTGCGGCCACGGAAATCATACCGAAGTTGCCCGCACCGGGGCAAGCCTATCGCGGGTTCCCTGCCGCCAGGTGCTTACCCAGGAACTCCTCGACGCGTGTGATCGCATCGGCCCAGGCCTGCGCGTTGCCGCCGGTGGTCGCGCCGAGGCCGCTCGGCGAGTTCTGGTTCCGACGTTCCGCGATGAAGCGAACCGGCGCGCGGCTGTCGAAGGAATGATGAGCACCCGGATAGACCACGATCTCGACGGGATGGCCGGCCTGCCGGGATGCCGCCGCCAATCGCCGGCACGGCTCGGCCGGCGTCCAGTCGTCGAGTTCTCCGGTGAGGATCAGCAGCGGCGCAAGCGGCTTGAATGCCCCGGAATAGCCGGCGATCTTGTGCCGGGCATCCTTGGCGCGTTCCACCGACCAGTCGCCGATGGTCCGGCCGCAGCCGGGATAGAGCGCGATCGCCGCCGCGAAGCGAGGTGCGTTGCGCCTGCCATTGGCGGGCGCGTCCACGATTGTCGCGAGCGTCAACGATCCGCCGTGGGAGCCGCCCATGACAGCGACCCGCCGCGGGTCGACATTGGGAAGCGTCTGCAGATGCGCCAGCGCGGCGCGCACGAGCCCGGTTCAGGGCGAGTGTCCGGCGCGCGCACTTCTTCAGAGTTGCCGCGCTGGCCGCTCGCTAAGCTCGCCAGGCGTAGGCATCGTCGGCGCGCTGCGCAAAGGAAATAATGGGCGGCGAGGCGTCGGTGCAGACCCCGTCGGCGTGTCCGCGCGTGCTGAAGCTGTCGGGCCAGATCGTGACGTAACCCTTCGTGGTGAGCTGGGTCGCCCAGCGCCACGGCCCGCCGCTCGATTTGGGACCCAGGCCGGAGCAATCGTGCAGGATGACGACCGCCGGGAACGGGCCCTTGCCGGCGGGCGTGGTGACGGTGAAGGGTAAGTCCAAGGTCGCGGCCGGAGACGCCGACGGCGAACCGTAGAGCGCAAGCAAGCCCAGCATGGCCCGCGCAAGCCACAGCTCGACCGACATCTTCATGGCGGCGTGTAGCCTTTCGGCGCCTCGTGCATGACCGCGAGCGTGTGTCCATCGGGATCAGTGAAGAACGCCATCCAGAGATCGTGGTCGTCCATCTTCGCGATCAGGTGAGGCTTGTGCGTGAACGATACCCCGCGCCGTGTCAGCTCCTCGACCGCCAGCGCGATGTCCGCGCAGCGAAAGTAGATGCAGCCCTGCGGCTTGAAGGCTTCCTTCGACTTTTCGAGCAGGAGCCGCACCCCCGCGCAATCGAAGAATGTGAGGTCGCCGAAACGAAACAGCTTCGGCAGGCCGATCACCTTTTCGTAGAACGCCTCGGAACGGTCAACATCGGCGACCGGCAGGGCAATCTGTCCGATATGCCTGAGATTGAGCAGCATCGTCTTTCCCCAGGACTCAGCGCTGGCCGAGGCCGACCATCGGTACTGCGCCGCCGGGAACCATGGTGACTGGCAGCTTCCCGTCCCATCGCTCGGCCTGGATCAGGGGGACAAGCTGCGGATTTTGTCCGAGTGCGTCGCCCTTGGCACGGATCGCGGTGGCGTCGGCGGCGCCGCGCGCCTCGATCGCCGCGGCCTCGCCGGTCCCGCGCGCCTTGATCGCAGCCCCTTCGGCCTCGCCGCGAAAACGAATGGCGTCCGCATTGGCCTGCGCCTCGGCGCGAACCGCGTCGGCGCGTCCTTGTGCCTGTGTGACGGCGATAGCCGCCTGGACTTTTTCTCGTTCGAGGTTCTGCCGCAGCCGCTGCACCTCGACCTCGGCCTGCATGCGCTGCTCGACCGACTTGATGTAGTCCCCCGAAAACGAGATGTCCTCGATCTGCACGCTCTCGATCACGAATACCGGATCGTAGGCGATGGCCTCGGTCAGCGCCTTCGCCGAATCGGCGTTGAGCTGCCCGCGGGCGCTGATCGCGCGTGCGGCGGTGTACTGCCCGAACACGACCTTGGTCTTTTCCGCGACATGGGGAGCGATGATGCGGTCGATCGCGGCCTTTTCGTCCCCGCGGAACCGGGAATACATGTCCGGCACCTTGTCGGCGGCGACATGGAGCGTGACCGAGACCTTCAAGTTGGCCGGCTGCTGATCAGCCGAGTACGACTCCATCTTGGTCCAGGTATGGGTATGCGTCTGCATGTCGACCTTGACCACCGCGTCGATCCACGGCCACTTGAAGTGCAGGCCCGGCTGCACGACCTCGACGAAGGCGCCGTTGCGGAGCAGGACACCGCGCTGGGTCTGGTCGATCGTGTACCAGCTGCCGAGCAGGACGGTGAGCACGAAAACCCCGATCAGGCTCGCAACGATCGAATACAGGAGGTTGTTGCCGGTCATGACCCTTCCCTTTCAATTGGAACGCTCGCGCATGACGCCAACCAAATTGTGGCAAATCATGCCTTCTGAGGGGTCCCCAAGGGCGGGTCATCAACAGCTCATCGTATCCGCCAGCTCTTGTCGATGTAGCGCTGCGTGCCCACCTCGCTGACCTGGATTGCGGCGCGATACTTGCCGTCGGGCGTCGCGACCACATGGGTTATCGTCTGCGTCGGCACCTGCTCCGGGTCCGGACCATCGACGAAGGCTTCGGCGATCGCGCGGCCGTCGAAGCGGGGCAAGCCGGCATCGCGGTCGAGCCCGAGCAGGGCAAGCAGCGTCGGCGTGATGTCGACATTGCTCACCGGCGTGCGGACGACCGTGCCGCGCTTGAAGTCGACACCCCAGGCGATGAACGTGTTGCGCACGGTCCATGGGCTCATGCTGCCGTGGTTGCCCTGCGTGCCGGTGAGCGGCCCGGTCTCGCGCCCGGTCTCGGTGTAGTCCGTTCCCGGCACGCCGAACGGGTTCGGCGCCGAGCTCCAGGGAAACGTGACGACGATATCGGGACCGCGCTCGGGATGGGCGAGGTGGATCAGCTCGATCGCGAAGGTGCCGGGCTCGCGGCCTTCGACCGGCGTCTTCGCTTCGCCTTGCTTGCCGGCGGTGAACAGCACGCCCACCCAGTTCTGCGCCTTGAGGAACTCGGTGATCCGATGGATGAGCGCGGGGTCGCGATCCCTGACGTGGAGCAGCATGGTCTGGCCGCTGCTGGCGATCACGACGTCGTCGGAATCGGTGCGCGCCTTGAGCCCGGCCTTGATCAGCTCGGCATTCAAGTTGACGCCGAAGACCCCGTGACCGAAGCCGTGATCCGACACGATCATGATGTTGGTCGTGCCCGCGAGGCCGAGCGCGTCGAGCTTCTTGATGAGGAGCCCGATCTCGGCATCGACGACGCGGATCGAGGCACGCGCCTGCGGCGAGCCGGCGCCGATCCCGTGCTGGATGTGGTCGGGTTCGGTGAGCCAATTGAACACGACGTCGGGCTTCAACTCAGGCAGCACGTAGTCGCGCAGCAGGCCCTGGGTCCAGGCGACCGAAGCGTCGTAGGCATCGATTGCGCCGCCCTTTGCCGGCGCGCGGCCGAACCGCTGGAGCAGCGTGTCGTTCACGTCAGGCGGGAAGGCCACACGCACGCCCGGCTCCCAATAGCCGTTGATCAGCACGCCCACGCCCTTGGGCGCGCGCGGGTTGAGCAGCAGCGCGCTGCCGGTCGAGCCGGAGCTCACGGCCGCGAGGCGCTTGCCGCGCTCGGCGAGGATCTCGCCCAAGGTCTTCGTCAGCACCATGCCGCCGCCGGTCGCCTCGTCCAGGCGCAGCAGGTTCTTGTGGTCGTCGTTCAGGAAGGCGCGGCTGGGGTCGACCTCGCGGACAAAGATGCGGTTGCCGAGGATGCCGTTGCGATCGGGGTAGGTGCCGGTTGCGATCGCCGTGGCGTTGACCCGGGTGACGGTCGGGAATACCGCGTGGCTGTTGGGGAAATGGACGCCCTCCTGGCGCAGCCGCCACAGGTTGGGCGTGTCCTCCGGCGTGATCGCGTCCGGCCGCAGGCCGTCGAGCACCAGTACGAGGTTCAACGTGGCGCGCGCCGCTTTAGCGGGTCTGCGGTCATTCCCGCGATGGCACAGAGCACAGCCGCGGCGAGCGCGGCGATCATGCGTCTCATGGTCTTCTCCCCCGGTTTTTCGGCAATTTCCGCCCGCGCGGCGGACGATGGCGTCCGGCGGCGGATGCATATATAGGAGGGCCAAACGGAGCGAAGCGATGTCCGACAAGGTCCCCGTCACTGTGCTGACCGGCTATCTCGGTGCCGGCAAGACCACTCTCCTCAACCGCATCTTGTCCGAGCCGCACGGCCAGAAATACGCCGTGATCGTCAACGAATTCGGCGAGATCGGCATCGACAACGACCTCGTCGTCGGCGCCGACGAGGAGGTGTTCGAGATGAACAACGGCTGCATCTGTTGCACCGTGCGCGGCGACCTCGTGCGCATCATCGACGGGCTGATGCGCAGGAAGGGGAAGTTCGACGCCATCATCGTGGAGACCACCGGGCTCGCCGATCCCGCGCCGGTCGCGCAGACCTTCTTCATGGACGAGAACGTCGGCCGCAAGGCCAAGCTCGACGCGGTCGTGACGGTCGCCGACGCCAAATGGCTGCAGGAGCGGCTCAAGGACGCGCCGGAGGCGAAGAACCAGATCGCCTTCGCCGACGTCATCCTGCTCAACAAGACCGACCTGGTGAAGCCCGAGGAGCTCAGGGAGGTCGAGGCGCGCATCCGCGGCATCAACCCCTACGCCAAGGTGCACAAGACCGAGCGCTGCGCGATCGCGCTGCCGGAGGTGCTCGGGCGCAACGCCTTCGATCTCGACCGCATATTGGAGATCGAGCCGGAATTCCTGGGTGCCGACGGTCATCACCATCATGATCACGATCACCATCATGATCACGACCACCATCACGGTCATGACCATCATCACCATGATGGCGGTGGTTTGAAACATTATCATGACGAGGAGATGCAGTCGGTGTCGCTCAGGACCGACAAGCCGCTCGATCCCGACAAGTTCTTTCCCTGGGTGCAGGATCTCGTGCAGAAGGATGGTCCGAGCATCCTGCGCTGCAAGGGCATCCTGTCGTTCAAGGACGACGACGAGCGCTTCGTGTTCCAGGGCGTGCACATGATCCTCGACGGCGATCACCAGCGGCCATGGAAAGCCGACGAGAAGCGCGAGAGCCGCATCGTCTTCATCGGCCGCCAGCTGCCGGAGGAGAAGATCAGGCAGGGATTCGAGGGCTGCGTGGCGTGATCTCTCCCGGCCCTCATGCTGAGGAGCATCGCAGCGCGAGGCATCCGCGTGCGATCCCACGAGAACGGCTGCGCGGCGATGCGTCTCGAAGCATGGGGGCCGCACGCAGATCGGTGGCCGCCCTCCGCCTTCGAGACGCGCGCACGCCAGTCCGAGCTTGTGCGACGTTCTCGACCGCGCGCTCCTCAGGCTGAGGGCGGACGAAGACCATGGCCGACGCTCGCGCCGATACTCCCTCCGTCGTCGAACGCACCCGTCAGGTAGCGGCCGGCGCACCGGTCGTCGCAGCGCATTTCCTCGGCGACTCCGCGGTCTTCGTGCTCGGTGAGGAGGCGCTGCTGTTCGTCGGCAGGGACGGCACGGAGCGGCGTGTGCCGGTGCATGGCGGCGCCATCCTCGCCGCCGCTTCGGACGGCGACCGCATCATCACCGGCGGTGACGACGGCAAGGTCATGGCGACCGACCCGCAGGGCGCGAGCACCGTCATCGCTACCGACCAGAAGCGCCGCTGGATCGACCACGTGGCGCTCGGCCCCGGCGGCGCAGTCGCCTGGTCGGCGGGCAAGCAGGCCTTCGCGCGCACGGCCAAGGGTGCCGAGCGCGCACTCGAGCTGCCCTCGACCGTCGGCGGATTGGCGTTCGCGCCGAAGGGCGTGCGTCTCGCCATCGCCCACTACAATGGCCTCACGCTGTGGTTTCCGAACGCGCAAAGCGCGCCGGAACGGCTGGAATGGAAAGGCTCGCATCTCGGCGCGAGCGTGAGCCCCGATGGAAAATTCGTGGTCACGTCGATGCAGGAGGCAATGCTGCATGGCTGGCGTCTCGCCGACGGCAAGGACATGCGGATGTCGGGTTACGGTGCGCGCGTGCGCTCGCTCGGTTGGACCGTCGGCGGCAAGTGGCTCGCGACCTCAGGTTCGACCCAGCTGATCCTGTGGCCGTTCCAGGGCAAGGACGGTCCCATGGGCAAGACCCCGCGCATCCTGGCGCCGACGGAGGCGCAGGCCGAGGCGGTGGCCTGCCATCCCAAGCAGGAGGTGGTGGCGGTCGGCTATGCCGACGGGCTCGTGCTCATCGTGCGCATCGACGACGGCGCCGAGGTCTTGGCACGCAAGCCCGCGGATGCGCCGATCAGCGCGCTGGCCTGGAGCCCGACCGGCAGCATGCTCGCCGTCGGAACGGAGGACGGCGACGCCGGCGTCATCGATCTCGGATGATGCGCGGCGGCTGAACCGCTATTGCTTCTTTTGCGCCGGACCCTTCGGTGCCGCGCGTCCCGGTGCCGGCGGCGGCGCGAGCGCGCTGTCGGGCAGGCGGTTCCAGGTTTGGCTGCGGCCGAACAGCGAGATGCCGAGATAGCCGCGCACCTCGAGCTTCTGGCCGTCCGGGCTGAGCTTCATCAGCGCGCGATAGACCGCGCCATCGCGCGGATCCATGATGGTTCCTTCTTCGTAGGCATTTCCGTTCCGTTTCATGCCCTTGATCAAGGCGAGGCCCAAGACCGGCTTGCCCCTTTCATCGCCTTCGCACTTGTCGCAGGTCCAGTTCTCGTCCTCGCCGGGCTTGAAGAAGATCTTGACGATGTTGCCCGAATAGACCCCGTTGCGCTCGGTGATCTTGAACCAGCTTTCGGGCTGGCCGCTCTTCTCGTCGACCTGCTCCCACAGGCCCACGGCCGATGTCGGATCGGAGGCCGGAGCAGCGATCACGATGGCGCTGATCGACATGGCGGCGCCCGCCATCATCAGCTTCAGGGACGACAATCTCGGGAGCGATAATCTCATCATTATTCCTCGCAGTGGCTCTGCTTGGCGGCGTGGCGGGCGGGGCACCGCCCATGGCGGGTCTTCAATGGCCGGTGTCTATGGCCGCAGACTGTGGTGATTTCGCGGAGGTATCAGGTAGGTAAAGGGCAGGGCAGGCCATAAATCAAGGCCATAGATCAAGGCCTTCCGATGGGGTTCCGGAGGGTCGGATCGCACTCGCCGAGTGATCCAAACAAAACGGGCGCCGCAGCCAAGTTTACGCGGGCTGCGTAGACTTGCCTGCGGTGGGCGCCCGCCAGTCGTTCCTCGATCGTGCCTCGGCCTCAGCTCACCAGCACGTTCTTGAACTGCCAGGGGTCGCTGGCGTCGACGTCCTCCGGGAACAGCCCGCCGCGGCCCGTCGAGCGGCGTCCAGTCGGTGTAGCGTCCGACCACCGGTCCGAGATAGGGCCGCTGCAGCTCGAGGCAGCGGCGGAAGTCCATCTCGTCGGCCTCGACGATGCCGCGCTCGGGGTTCTCCAGCATCCACACGATGCCGGCGAGCACCGCCGAGGTCACCTGCAGGCCGGTCGCGTTCTGATAGGGCGCCAGCCGCCGCGTCTCCTCGATCGAGAGCTGCGAGCCGTACCAGTAGGCGTTCTTGGCGTGGCCGTAGAGCAGCACGCCGAGCTCGTCGATGCCGTCGACGATGTCGTCCTCGGAGAGGATGTGCCAGGTCTGCTGCGGCTTCCACTGCGCGCCCGCCAGCTCGTGCAGCGACAGCACCGCGTCGTCGCAGGGATGATAGGCGTAGTGGCAGGTCGGCCGGTAGACCACCTTGCCGGCCTCGCGCAGCGTGAAGTAGTCGGCGATCGAGATCGACTCGTTGTGGGTCACCAGGAAGCCGTGCTGGGCCTGCGCCGTGGGCGTCCACGAGCGCACGCGCGTGCCGGCGCCCGGCCGCTTCAGGTAGATCGCGGCATCGCAGCCGAACTCGTGCCGGGCGGCGCCCGGCGGCATGCGTCTTCTCGTGCGTGCCCCAGCCGAGCTCGGACGGCTGCATGCCTTCCGACACGAAGCCTTCCACCGACCAGGTGTTGACGAACTTGCCGCGCGGCTTGGGATCGCGGGCGCGCTGGGTGTCGCGTTCGGCGATGTGGATGCCCTTGACGCCGGTGCGCTGCATCAGGCGGGCCCAGTCCTCGCGGGTCCGCGGCTCGACGAAGTCGAGCTTGAGCTCGCCGGCGATGTCGATCAGCGCCTGCTTCACCATCCAGGACACCATGCCGGGATTGGCGCCGCAGCAGCTCACGGCGGTGACGCCGCCCGGACGCCGCCGGCGCAGGTCGAGCACGCCCTCGCGCAGCGCGTAGTTCGAGCGCTCCGAGATCGAGCGGTTGCGATCGGTGTAGAGGCCCGGCCAGGGCTCGACCACGGTATCGATGTAGAACGCGTCGATATCCTTGGCGAACGCCATCAGCTCGACCGACGAGGTGTCGACCGAGAGATTCACGACCATGCCGCGGCCCGGCCCGCTGGTGAGCAGCGGGGTGAGCAGCTCGCGATAGTTCTCCTTGGTCACGGCCTGATGAATGAAACGGATCTGCCGTTCGTCCAGCAGGCGCCGGTCGCTGTCATCGGGCGCGATGACGACGAACTTCGAGCGGTCGAACGCGATGTGCCGTTCGATCAGCGGCAAGGTTCCCTTGCCGATCGAGCCGAAGCCGATCATCACGATCGGGCCCTCGAAGCGGGCGTGCAGCGGGCCATCGGTCTTGGCGGTGGCAGCATTCATTTCGGTTTACTCCAAACCAGAGATCAAGGGTCACGCCGCGCGCGGCGCGCGGGCAGGGGCGTTGCGGGCCAGGCCCGCAACGAGTGTGGCGAGATCGGGGCGCGTCGCCCGCTGGCCGCTGGCGCGAACCAGCCCCCGGGCGCCGTCGAGTGCGCCTGGGACGAGCTCGACGCCGAGCAGCCGGTGCCGTTCGTACGGCCCCGGCAGCCAGAGCGCACCGGTCTTCTCGCTGGAGAAGCCGAAGCGCGCGTAGTAAGGCGCGTCGCCGACCAGCAGCACGGCGCCATGGCCGTGCCGCTTCGCCTCGCGCAGCGCCCGTTGCACGAGCGCCGAGCCGATGCCGCGCTTGCGGCAGTCGGGATGCGACCGCGAGCGGACCGAGCAGCAGCGCCGGCCGCCTCGGGCCGGCCGAGACCGGCCAAAGCCGGACCGTGCCGACGACGCGGCGGCCCTCGGCGGCGACCAGCGACAGCTCCGGCAGACGGCCTTCGCGCAAGCGCTCGGACGTCTTGGTGAACCGCACCGGCCCGTAGGAGACGTCGAGCAGCTGCTTCGCGTGCCGCGGCGTCTCCCGTCCGTTCGTGACGGATGGTAACCATCGTACCCACTCCGACGCTGGGTCAGATGTGGTACGTCTTCAGCGGCGCGAAGCCGTTGAAGGCCACCGACGAGTAGGTCGCGGTGTAGGCACCGGTCCCCTCGATCAGCACCTTGTCGCCGATCTCGAGACTGATCGGCAGCGCATAGGGCTGCTTCTCGTACATCACGTCGGCGGAGTCGCAGGTCGGCCCGGCGAGCACGCAGGGTGCGAGCTCGTCGCCGTCGCGCGGGGTGCGGATCGGATAGCGGATCGACTCGTCCATCGTCTCGGCGAGCCCGCCGAACTTGCCGATGTCGAGATAGACCCAGCGCACGTCGTCGTTCTCGCTCTTCTTGGAGACGAGCACGACTTCCGCCTCGATGACGCCGGCGTTGCCGACCATGCCGCGGCCCGGCTCGATGATCGTCTCCGGGATGCGGTTGCCGAAGTGCCGGCGGAGCGCGCGGAAGATCGCCGAGCCGTAGGTCTTCACCGTCGGCACGTTCTTGAGGTACTTGGTCGGGAAGCCGCCGCCGAGATTGACCATGCTCAGCGTCAGGCCGCGCTCGCCGCATTCGCGGAACACGGCCGCCGCCGAGGCGAGCGCCCGGTCCCAGGCATGCGGGTTGCGCTGCTGGGAGCCGACATGGAACGACACGCCATAGGCCTCGAGGCCGAGGCGATGGGCGTGCTCCAGCACGTCGGCCGCCATGGCCGGCTCGCAGCCGAACTTGCGCGACAGCGGCCATTCCGCCCCGACGCAGTCGGAGAGGATGCGGCAGAAGACCCGCGAGCCGGGGGCGGCGCGGGCGACCTTCTCCACCTCGGCCGACGCAGTCGACGGCGTAGAGCCGCACGCCGAGCGCATGGGCGCGCGCGACGTCGCGCTCCTTCTTGATGGTGTTGCCGAAGGAGATGCGGTCCGCCTTGGCGCCGGCCGCGAGCACCATCTCGATCTCGGCGACCGAGGCGGTGTCGAAGCTCGACCCGAGCGCGGCGAGGAGCGACAGCACCTCGGGCGCCGGGTTCGCCTTCACCGCGTAGAACACCTTGGTGTCCGGCAGCGCCTTGGCGAAGGCCAGGTAGTTTTCACGGACGACGTCGAGATCGACGACGAGGCAGGGCCCCTCGTCGGCCCGCTTACGCAGGAACTCGCGGATGCGCGCAGTCATGGCGCTCTCCCCACTACAGCTCAAGGGGCGGCGAACCGCCCGGTGATGCGGGTGTTGAGCTCGTCGCCGGCGCGCGATGGGGACGCGATGGCGACGTGGTCTCTCGACCCGCTGTGCTGCCTTGGATTGGAAAGGGGAGACCCCGATCCGCACGGCCGGCAATGATGAACAAGCCTCTTCGGTAGCCCGCGCCAGCTGATGGAAGGCCGGCAGAGACCAAAAAAGCCCGGTCCGTCGTTGCTTTAAGCCGCGTCCCCCGTGGAGAGCGGGGTGCGCCGGTTTCGCCTCCGGCTGCCGGTCAAGTGGTTTCGGAGCTCAGACGATCGCAGAGACTTTCTGCGATCTCGCTCCGGGCGGCTGTCCGGCCTCTTGTCCGGATGCCCACCGACCGACACACGGCCACAGGCACGTGCGAAATTGGGCAATTCCGCACATAAGCGATATGCAACCGCATTACAAGAATTTTTTTTGAAAATCCCCGCCGAGGAATCGCGGACGAGAATTTCTTAAGGGAGCGTGAACGCGCCGAGCGCTTGGAAGGCTCAGCCTCGCGTCGTGAACGGCTCGACGCGGCGCGCGCTGCGGAGGAAGGCGATCATCACGGCGATGCCGGCGATGAAGAAGATGCCCTGCATGATGTGTACGCCGTATTCCCCCAGCTCCAGCTGCGTTGGCGACCGCCCAGCCGCCGGCGAAGGCCGCGCCGAACACCTCGGCGCCGATCAGGATCGCCGCGCTGACGACGGTCAGCACGTTCCGCCAGGCAATCCTGCGGTCGCCGGTGAGGGAGGGTTGGCTCATGGCAATGGGTCCTGTTGGTCGGCGCACTCTTGCCGCAATCGGGCGCCCGGATCAAGGCGGCCTCTTGTAGCCCGCATGGAGCGTAAGCGGAATGCGGGGGCGGTCTCACCCCGCAGCCCCCCCGCGGAGAGGGACCCAGATTTCGCGGAGCCTGTCATCGGGCGGCGCTTCGCGCCGACCCGTTGGCTCCATCCGGGCTACTTGTGGCTACGCCGGCGTAAGGGCGTTCACGGCATAGCCCGCGAAGACGGGCGTAAACGCCCTAACGCTTTACGCAGGAAGGAACCGCGCGAACTGCTCCTCGACCGTGCGGTTGAGGTACCGGCGGTAGGCCTCGTAGCAGGCATGGCCGGCCGGGATCCGGCCGAACTCGACGTTGGCGAGCGCCTTCCAGGGACACATAGGCGATCGCGGCGGAGACCGGCACCAGCTGGTTGCCGCGGCCCAATTGCAGCGTGGTCATGATGCCGAACATCTCGCCGTAGGTCGGGCGCGACACGATGACCAGCCGGTATTGGCCCTGCCGGTTGGTCACGAGGTAGACGTAGCCGGACTGGTTCGGGACGGACACCGTGCCCTGCTGGGCGAAGTCGGCGTCGAGCCGCTCGGACTCCCGGAAGATCAGGCTCGACGTCGCGGCATCCCAGCAGATTTCGGTGCGGTAGGCGTAGATCGCGTCGGGGTCGCCGAACGACGGGCGGAGCGTGAGGTAGGTGTCCTCGATGAACGACACCGCCGGTCGCGAGTAGAAGCCGAGCTCGCCCGGGGCCAGGCTGACCGCCGGCGCGGCGACGCGGGCGCCGTCGGTGCTCGCCTTGCGAAGCGCGACGCCGAGCGCCTCCTCCAGCCGGATCGTGGTGGCGAGCGTGAACGGCCGGCGGCCGGAGAGCGCCTTCTCCAGGGTGGAGATGCTGATCTTGGCCTGGTCGGCGAGCTGCTGGCGGGAAATTCGCCGGCGCGCGAGGGCCTCGCGTACCAGCACCGCGACCGCGCGGCTCTGCTCGTCGGAGAGCTGCTTCTCGGAATTGGCCGGCATCATCAGCCCAGTCGGCGCATTCATCCGCACAACCCCTCACATATCCGCACCAAACAGCATTCGGCAAGGCGCACCCTGACCGGTCCTTGCCGAACAATCTCGAACATGACGCTCGCTGTCCGGGAGGCGGTCGGAGCAATGATGCATGCAGGCAATGAGCCACGCCGCAGGGAGCGACAGGCATGAGCACACGAGGGCAGTCCATCGCGGCAGGTATCCAACTAGCCGACACGCCGCTCCCCCCGACATGGCGGACGGCAACCGGATCGGGCTCTTTTGTCCTCGGCAATCTCGTTGCAATTGCGGCATGCATTACCGCCGTTCTTATGGCCTCACTTGTCGCGGCGCCGCGGGCACTTGCAGAGGGCGCGGCGGGCAAGGCTGTGTCCGTGCCGGCTTTTGTGACACCGGGCGAAGTGCGCGCTGGTGCGCTGCTGCTCAAGAGCGATGGTGATCGCTACGTCGAGGCGCCGCTGGTGGCGACCGACGTCGATCTCGTCGTCTCCGGCCCGACCGCGCGCGCCCGCGTCAGCCAGATATTCCACAACCCGACCGACGGCTGGGTCGAGGCGGTCTACGTCTATCCGCTGCCCGAGGGCGGCGCGGTCGATACCCTGAAGATGGTGATCGGCGACCGCATCATCGTCGGCGACATCGACGAGCGGAAGAAGGCCCGCGAGGCCTACGAGCAGGCGAAGTCCGCCGGCCAGAAGGCGAGCCTGATCGAGCAGGAGCGGCCGAACATCTTCACCAACTCGGTCGCCAATATCGGCCCGCGCGAGACCGTGGTGGTGCAGATCGAATACCAGGAACCGGTACGGCAAACCGGCAACGAGTTCTCGCTGCGGGTGCCGCTGGTGGTGGCGCCGCGCTACATGCCCGCGCCGATCCTGCAGACGGTCGATCTGCGGGCCGATGGGCAGGGGTGGGGCACGGACGAGCGATCCGGTGCCCGATCGCGGCCGCATCTCGCCGCCGGTGCTGGACCCGCGCTGGAATATCCCGGTCAACCCCGTCGCCGTCACCGTGCGACTGACGGCCGGCTTCCCGCTCGCCGAGGTGAAGAGCCATCACCACGCCGTCACGACGGAGCTCACCGAGGCGGGGACGCGTGTCATCAAGCTTGCCGACGGCGCGGTGCCGGCCGATCGCGACTTCGAGCTGACCTGGAAGCCGCAGGAGAGCGCGCAGCCCTCGGTCGGCCTGTTCCGCGAGCGCGTCGGCGACGCCGACTACCTGCTGGCCTTCGTGACGCCGCCTCCGGTTCCGGCGAAAGAAGACCGGCGCCCGCGCGAGATCGTGTTCGTCATCGACAATTCCGGCTCCATGGGCGGCACCTCGATCGTGCAGGCCAAGGCGAGCCTGGTCTATGCGCTCGGCCGGCTGGCGCCGTTCGACCGCTTCAATGTCATCCGCTTCGACAACACGATGGACATGCTCTTCCCCGACACGGTCGCGGCCGACGCCGAGCATGTCGCGCGGGCCAAGGCGTTCGTGTCGGCGCTGCAGGCCAGCGGCGGCACCGAGATGGTCCCGCCGATGCGGGCGGCGCTCACGGACGCGCGCGGCAGCGACTCCGGCTATGTGCGTCAGGTGATTTTCCTCACCGACGGCGAGATCGGCAACGAGCAGCAACTGTTCGAGACGATCGGCGCCATGCGCGGACGCTCGCGCATCTTCATGGTCGGCATCGGCTCCGCGCCCAACTCGTTCCTGATGACGCGGGCGGCCGAGCTCGGGCGCGGCACCTTCACCCATATCGGCTCGGCCGATCAGGTCGAGGAGCGCATGCGCACCCTGTTCGGCAAGCTCGAGAGCCCGGCGGTCACCAACCTGACGGCGACGTTCTCGGGCGCTCGTTCCGAAGTCACGCCTGCGGTCCTGCCCGATCTCTACCGCGGCGAGCCGCTGGCGCTCGCCGCCAAGATGAGTGCGCTCGCCGGCACGCTCGAGGTCAAAGGCACGATCGGCGACCAGCCCTGGATCGTCACGCTGCCGATCGCCCAAGCCGCCGAAGGCCGCGGGCTGTCGAAGCTCTGGGCACGGCGCAAGATCGCCGATGCCGAGGTCGCGCGCACGCTGCGGCAGATCATGCCCGAGGAAGCCGACCGGCGCATCCTCGCGCTCGCGCTCGAGCACCATCTGGTGACGCGCTTGACCAGTCTGGTCGCGGTAGACCGGACCCCCAGCCGGCCGGACGGCGCGCCTCTCACCCGCGCCGAGATACCCCTCAACCTTCCGGCCGGCTGGGACTTCGACAAGGTGTTCGGCGGTGAGCGCGCGCCGGTGCGAGTGCCGGAGGAGCGCCGCGCCGATGCCGACCCCGCGCGCGACGTGCAGCTTGCGGCCTACGCCGCCGTGGCGCGCTCGCAGAAGCCGGTCGCGCCGAGATCACTCATGCCGGCCCCGCAGATCGAGCGTGACGCTGCCGAAGACGGCGACCGACGCGGAGCTGCGCCTGTGGTTCGGCCTGCTGCTCTGCCTCGCGAGCTTGATCCTCGTCGTGATGAGGCGGCGTTGGAGCAGTTCGGTAAGACTTTTTCCATAGTGAACAAGGGAGGGGCTCCCTCGTCGCCCCCGACACCCGCGACCCCTCCCAGCGCGCACGCGGTCACCAAGCCCCCGGGCCGCGTGCGCGTCCCCTCTCTCGAAGGCGCCGCCGCAGCGAACGCTTCATGCTCACGTTGGCGACATCCCAGCTGCGGCGGTTCGGCGTCGTGATCCCGCTCGCGCTCGCGTTGATGATCGGCGGCGGCGTCCTGGTCGGTCAGGCGCTCTGGATCCATGCCAAGGCGTTGCTCGCGCAAGTCCTGCTCGAACGCGCGTTCGGCGAGACGCTGGCGACCGGCCGCGCCGTCAAGCCTTGGTCCTGGGCAGACACTTGGCCGGTCGCGCGGGTGTCGGTGCCGCGGCTCGGCGCCGGTGCGATCGTGCTGGCTGGAGCAAGCGGGCAGGCACTCGCCTTCGGTCCAGGCCAGATCGAGCGCACACCCGAGGCCGGCGAGTCCGGCACCGCGGTCTATTCCGCCCACCGCGACACTCACTTTGCATTTTTGGGCGACGTGGTGCTCGGCGATGAGATCCGCGTCACCCGGCGGGACGGACGCGATGTCCGCTTCCGCGTCACCGGCACCGCGGTGGTGCGCTGGGACGCCTCGGGCATCGACCCGGCGTCCGACGGCCGCCGGCTGGCGCTGGTCACCTGCTGGCCGCTCGATGCGACCTGGCCGGGTGCGCTCCGCTACGTCGTCTACGCCGACATGGTCGACGAGGTTTCGTAGGGCGAACGAGGTTTCGTAGGGTGGGCAAAATCGCCCGCCGTGGCATTGCGATTTCGTCGCGGCCGTGCGCGATTTTGCCCACGCGTGGAGGACGGTCTCGCGCAATGGCGAGAAATGATAACGTCGCCCTGCCATGTCCCGATATCGTCGTGCAAAGGTCGAGGGCGGTGTCTTTTTCTTCACGGTGACTCTTGCCGACCGGTCGAGCGACCTGCTGGTGCGGCATGTCGACCACTTGCGGCAAGTCTACGCCTCCGTCCAAGATTGGTATCCATTCGAGACCATCGCGATCTGCGTGTTGCCGGACCACCTTCACGCGATCTGGTCGCTGCCGCCCGACGATACTGATTTCCCCTTGCGTTGGCGTTTGATCAAGAGCGGGTTTTCGCGGCAGCTAGACGGCAATTCAAAGCGCAGCCCCAGCAAGATCGCCAAGCGCGAGAAGGGGATTTGGCAGCGCCGCTATTGGGAGCATGCCATTCGCGACGACGCCGACCTTGCTCGTCACGTCGATTACATCCACTTCAATCCCGTCAAGCATGGATACACGTCGCGAGTCTGCGATTGGCCGCATAGCAGCTTCCGCCGCTATGTCGCGCGTGGATTGCTGCCGGCGGATTGGGGTGGCGACGTTCGCGACACGACAGGCGCTTTCGGAGAATGACGCTGCTCCGTAGGGTGGGCAAACGCGCCTGCCGAATTGCTCATCTGGTGCACGGCACATGCGCGCGTTTGCCCACGCGTTCACGGAAGCCCCACGGTGCACGTCGAACGAAAGTGCAGACGCGTGGGCAAAATCGCGCAGCACCGTACGCCACAGGCGACGACACGACAGGCGATTTTGCCCACCCTACGGACAGTGCCCTCGCTAGGCCGCGTCGCGGCTCGCCTTGGCGTCGAGCAGGCCGGCTTCGACCAGCGCCGCGCGGATGCGGTCGATCTCGGCGCGCGCGAGCTTCACCAGCGGCGGCCGCACCACGGCGCGCGGCAGCCGGCCGAGCAGGACCAGCGCCTCCTTCATGCGGTTGTGCATGTCCGCCCAGGGATCGGCATAGAACACCCGCGCCAGGGGGTAGATGCGGTCGTTGACCTTCTTGGCCTCGGCCAGGTCATTCGCCTGCACGGCGCGGAACAGCTCCGCCTGCAAGTCGGCGATCACGCTGCCCGAGCCCGAAAGCAGCCCGTTGCAGCCGAGCACCAGAGACGAGAACAGCCAGGCGCTGTGGGTGGTGAGCACGTTCACCGGCCGCGGCAGGCCCTGCAGCGTGCGGACGTGCATCTCGTGCTGCGGTACGTTCCCCGCCCAGTCCTTGATGGCGCGCAGCGTCGGCACCTGCTCGGCCATCTTCAACAGCGTGTCGCGCGGGTAGCCCTGGCCGGTGGCGAGCGGATACTGGAATGCGATGATCGGCAGATCGGTCGCATCGGCGATGCGCTTGAAGTGCGCCAGCGCCATCTCGGGCGACTGGCCCATCGTGAAGGGCGCCGGCGGGAACACCAGCAGCGCGGAGGCGCCGCCGTCCGCCGCCATGCGCGCGATGCGCGCGGCCTCGATGCTGCCGTCGGCCCAGATGCCGTTGACGATCGGGAGCCGCTCGCCGATCTCGTCCTGCGCGACCGCGAGCACGCGCCGCTGCTCATCGAAGCTGCAGGAGGCGACCTCGGTCGAGTGGGCGTTGATGGTGACGGCGGAGAGGCCCTTCACCGCGGCGACGTCACGCAGATGGCTGCGGAAGCTCTTCTCGTCGATCGAGAGATCGTCGTGGAACGGCAGCAGCACGGCCGGGATGACGCCATGGGGGACATAGTGGGCGTGACGGGGCATCTTGGTCTCCTTGGCCGGCGGCGGTCCGCCTGCGCCGAAATTCGGTTCTGCATTTATAGCATGCGCGAGCGCTCAAGTCCCGCGCACGACCTGCATATCCGGTAACCAGGTTGATTCTGTGCGGCAGAAGCCCATATTTCTCTGGCATCCGTGAGCCCAGCATCGTGTTCCATCCAGCCGTCGCCGCCTGGTTCGACAAGAGCTTCGCCGCGCCCACCGCGGCGCAGGCGCAGGCGTGGCCGGCGTTCCAGGCCGGCCGCCATGTGCTGATCGCGGCGCCGACGGGCTCCGGCAAGACGCTGGCGGCGTTTCTCGCGGCGATCGACGCGCTGGTGCGGCAAGGGCTTAACGGCGGCCTCGCGGACGAGACGCAGATGGTCTACGTCTCGCCCCTCAAAGCGCTGTCGAACGACATCAACCGCAACCTGGAAGCGCCGCTTGCCGGCATTCGCGAGGCGTTGCGGGCACAGGGCCTGCCGGACGTGGACATCCGCACCTGGGTGCGCACCGGCGACACGCCGCCGGGCGAGCGCGACCGCATGCGCCGCCGCCCGCCTCACATCGTGGTCACCACGCCGGAGTCGCTCTATATCCTGCTCGGCTCCGAGTCCGGCCGTAAGATGCTGGCGACCACGCGGACCGTGATCGTGGACGAAATCCACGCCGTCGCGGCGAACAAGCGCGGCACGCACTTGGCACTGTCGCTGGAGCGGCTGGCCGCGCTGGTGAGCGAAGCGAACGGCCAGCGCGGCGACTCTATAGTGCGCGCGCCGGACACTCGCCCTCAACCGGGCTCGTCGGCGCGCGAGGCGCTCTGCGGCGACCGCTTGCAGCGCATCGGGCTCTCCGCCACCCAGAAGCCGATCGAGACGGTGGCCCGTTTCCTCGTCGGCAACGGCGCCAATGGCGCAAACAGCCCCGACTGCAGCATCATCGACAGCGGCCATCGCCGCGCGCGCGACCTCGCGCTCGAGGTTCCGGACTCTCCACTCGAAGCGGTGATGTCGCACGAAGTCTGGGAGCAGGTCTATCAGCGCCTCGCGGAGCTGGTCGAGGCGCATCGCACCACATTGATTTTCGTCAACACGCGCCGCCTGGCCGAGCGGGTGACGCGGCATCTCTCCGAGCGCATCGGCGAAGAGCACGTGACCGCGCACCATGGCAGCCTCGCCAAGGAGCTGCGCCTCGATGCCGAGCAGCGGCTCAAGCACGGCAAGCTCAAGGCGCTGGTGGCGACCGCCTCGCTCGAGCTCGGCATCGACATCGGCGAGGTGGACCTGGTCTGCCAGATCGGCTCGCCGCGCTCGATCGCGAGCTTCCTGCAGCGCGTCGGGCGGTCCGGCCACGCCATCGACGGCACGCCCAAGGGCCGGCTGTTTCCGCTCTCGCGTGACGACCTGGTGGAGTGCGCGGCCCTCATCGACAGCGTCCGGCGCGGCGAGCTCGACCGGCTCGCGATCCCCGAGCAGCCGCTCGACGTGCTGGCGCAGCAGATCGTGGCCGAGGTGGCCGCCCGCGAGTGGAGCGAGGACGAGCTCTATGAGCGCATCCGCCGGGCCTGGCCCTATCGCGAGTTGCCGCGCGAGGACTTCGCCGCCGTGGTGACCATGCTGGCGGAAGGCTTCAGCACGCGGCGCGGCCGCCGCGGCGCGCTGATCCATTACGACGCCGTGAACCACATGCTGCGCAGCCGTCGCGGCGCGCGGCTCACCGCGCTGACCGCCGGCGGAACGATCCCGGACAATGCCGACTACCAGGTGCTGCTCGAGCCGGAAAACCACGTCATCGGCTCCGTGAACGAGGATTTCGCCGTCGAGAGCATGGGCGGCGACATCTTCCAGCTCGGCAACAAGAGCTACCGCATCATCCGCGTCGAGCGCGGCGTGGTGCGCGTTGAGGATGCCCACGGCCAGCCACCCACCATTCCATTCTGGCTGGGCGAGGCGCCCGGCCGCAGCGATGAGCTCTCGGTCGCGGTGTCGCGCCTGCGCGCCGAGATCGTGACACATCTGCGCCGCGATGCGACGGGTGAGCGCGCCTTGCGCTGGCTGGTGGACGACGTCGGCATCGCCGAGCCCGCCGCCCGGCAACTCGTGGAGTATCTGAGCGCGGCGCATGCGGCGCTGACCTGCCTGCCGACCCAGGACACCATCGTGCTCGAGCGCTTCTTCGACGAGGTCGGCGGCATGCAGCTCGTGGTGCATTCGCCCTTCGGCAGCCGCATCAACCGCGCCTGGGGCCTGGCGCTGCGCAAGCGCTTCTGCCGCAAGTTCAATTTCGAGCTGCAGGCGGCGGCGACCGAGGACAATATCGTGCTGTCGCTAACGACCGCGCACAGCTTCGAATTGGAAGAGGTCGCGCGCTATCTCAACTCCGCCAGCGTCCGGACCGTGCTGATCCAGGCCATGCTGGACGCGCCTATGTTCATCACACGCTGGCGCTGGGTGATCGGCGTGTCGCTCGCGCTGCCGCGGTTCCGCGGCGGCCGCAAGGTGCCGCCCCAGCTTGCGCGCATGGGCGCGGAGGATCTGATCGGCGCGGTCTTCCCCGACCAGATCGCCTGCGCGGAGAACCTCGCCGGTGAACGCGAGATTCCCGATCATCCATTGGTGCGGCAGACCATCCACGATTGCCTGAACGAGGCGATGGACATTTCCGGGCTGGAACGGTTGCTCGCGGGCATCGAGTCCGGCGATATCCGAGTCGTCAGCCGCGATCTGACCGAGCCTTCGCCGCTCGCGCTCGAAGTGCTGTCGGCGAGGCCCTACGCCTTCCTCGACGACGCGCCGCTGGAGGAGCGACGCACTCAGGCGGTCATGGGCCGGCGCTGGCTGTCGCCTGAGGACGCGTCCGATCTCGGCCGGCTCGATGCCGACGCAGTGGCGCGCGTTCGCGCCGAAGCCTGGCCGGACGCCGCCAACGCGGACGAGCTGCACGACGCGCTGGTCTGGCTCGGCTTTCTCAGCACTGACGAAGCGAGCGCAGGGCCAGGCTGGAACGAATGGCTGGCGGAGCTGGCGCGCCAGAACCGCGTTGCGCTATTTGACGCACCCGGTGCGACGCTCTGGGTCACGGCCGAACGCCTGCCTCAGTTTCAGGCGCTGTGGCCGGAGTCCAACACCGAGCCCGCAATCTCCGCGCCGGCAACTCACGCCGAACGCAGCTGGTCGCGTGACGACGCGCTGGTCGAAATCCTGCGCGGGCGGCTCGAGGGTGTCGGACCTGTCACCGAAGCCACGCTTGCCGGCCCGCTCGGTCTCAAGCCCGAAGAGATCGCCACGCCGTTGGCCGCGCTGCAAGCCGAAGGCTTCGCGATGCGCGGGCGCTTCACGCCCGGAACCAACGCCGAGGAATGGTGCGAGCGCCGGCTGCTCGCGCGCATTCACCACTATACGGTCAAGCGGTTGCGCGCGGAGATCGAGCCGGTCGCGGCGCGCGACTTCCTGCGTTTTCTGCTCACCTGGCAGCGTGTCGCGCCGGATGCACGGATGCAGGGGCCGAAGGCCGTCGATACCGTCATCGCGCTGCTTGAAGGATTCGAGGCGCCGGCCGGCGCCTGGGAGACCGAAATCCTGCCGGCGCGGCTTGCCGGCTACGAGCGGAATTGGCTCGACGCACGGTGCCTGGCGGGACATGTCGCCTGGGCGCGGCTGCGGCCGCGCAACGCCCGCGGCAACGGTGGCGAGAGCCGCGCGACGCCGGTGCGCACGACGCCGATCACGCTGTTGGAGCGCCGCCATGCCGCGCTCTGGGCGTCGCTTTCGCCGCCGGCGGATGGCGCGCATATCAGTCCGCGCGCGCAAGCGGTCGCCGACTATCTGCGCCAGCACGGCGCGTCATTCTTCGACGAGATCGTGGACGGCGCCGGCCTGTTGCGCTCGCAGGCGGAAGAGGCGCTGGCCGAGCTGGTCGCCTTCGGCCTCGTCAGCTCCGACAGCTTCGGCGGCTTGCGCGCGCTGCTGGTGCCGTCGGGCGAACGCCGGCCGATCGCCGGCGGGCGCCGGCGCGGCCGCACGGTGAAGTTCGGCATGGAAGCGGCCGGCCGCTGGGCGCTGGCGCGCCGCCCGCGCAAGCCCGAGACGCCGGCGCAGGCGAAGGCCGTCGAGCAGGAGGCGGTCGAGCACGTCGCGCGCGCACTGCTGCGGCGCTACGGCGTCGTGTTCTGGCGGCTGCTCGAGCGCGAGGCCGCATGGCTGCCGCCGTGGCGGGACCTGCTGCGCGTCTATCGCCGGCTCGAGAGCCGCGGCGAGATTCGCGGCGGCCGCTTCGTCGCGGGGTTCACCGGCGAGCAGTTCGCGCTGCCCGATGCCGTCGGCATGCTGCGCGAGGTCAGGCGGCAGCCCGATGCCGGCACGCTGGTCTCGCTCTCCGGCGCCGATCCGCTCAATCTCGTGGGCATTCTCACGCCGGGGCCGCGGCTCGCCGCGCTGAGCGGCAATCGCCTGCTCTACCGCGACGGCGTGCCGATCGCGGTGCTCGCCGCCGGTGACGTGCAATTCCTCGAAACGCTCGATGCCGCCAGCGAGTGGGAGGCTCACAAGGCCTTGCTGCGCGCCGGCCCGGTGCCATCCATCGCTCCCGACGCGGCGCTGCGCGGTGACGCGCAGTATCGGCTGGGACGAATGAATTAGCTGTAGGGTGGGCAAAGGCGCGCAGCAAAAGGGCGTTCACGCCCGTCTTCGCGGGCTATGCGCGCCGTGCCCACGCGTCGGGCGTTGCCGCGTGGGCACGGCGCGCGCGACTTAAGCTCGATGAGAGAGAGCAACGTGTTTGCGCGCGCCTTTGCCCACCCTACGGATTCTTCCCGGTCTATTTGTTCGTGAGCCGGATGCCGCCGCGGCGTCCGATGTCGGCGCAGTCCTCGTCGGTCTTGAGCCCGATCGCGCGGATGCCGTGGGCGGCGAGCTCCTCGTCGCGATCCTCGGTGTCGCCGGTCACGCCGACCGCGCCGATCACCTCGCCTTGCGCGTCGCGGATCTGCAGGCCGCCGCCCTCGGGAAACATCTGGTCGTCCGTGGCGCTGAGCAGATAGCGCATGAAGATCGGCTTCTCCTCGGCGCGCACCTTCACCAGCTTGGAGGAGCGCCCCATCGCGAGCGCGGCGTAGGCTTTCCCGAACGCCATCTCGAACCGGATCATCGACGAGCCGTCCTCCTTCTTGAACGCCTTCACCTTGCAGCCGGGCTCGACCACGATCACCGACAGCGGCCGGCAGTCGAGCTCCGCGCCGCGCTTGAGGATGGCGTCGATGAGGCGGTCGGCCTGATCGAGGGTGATGGCGGTCATTGGATTCTCCGATTTCGTTCAACGAGCGAGCCGGCTCTTTACCATTCCTTACCGGTCCTGAGCGAATGATCCGTGCGGGCAGCCCGCCAGATCAGCGCGCCCTCAGGAGAAACCCCCATGTCCGACATTTCACGGCGCCATGTGTTGGGCGCCGCTGCCGGCGGCGCGATCGCTGCCGCCGGCGCCGCCGATGCCTCGGCCGATGGACAGCCCCCTTTCGGCCCGACGCCGCCGGTGCTGGCCGGCAAGGAGCTGCCGTCCTTTCGCTTCCGGCTCGGCGCGGTGACGCCGAAAACGTGGGACGGCGGCTGGGCCAAGGAGGCGACGGTCGCGGAATTTCCGGTCTCGGAAAAGCTCGCCGGCGTCTTGATGTCGCTCGCGCCTGGCGCATTGCGCGAGCTGCACTGGCACGCCAACGCGGCCGAGTGGGCCTACGTGATCCGCGGCCAATGCCGCGTCACCACCATCGATCCGCAGGGCCATTCCCAGATCGCCGACTTCGCAGCCGGCGACGTCTGGTACTTCCCGCGCGGCTTCGGCCATTCGATCGAGGGCATCGGCAGCGCCGACTGCCTGTTCGTGCTCGTGTTCGACAACGGCTATTTCTCCGAGTTCGGCACCTTCAGCATCAGCGACTGGATCGGTCACACTCCGCCCGAGGTGCTGGCGAAGAATTTCGGCGTGCCGGCGCAGACCTTCGCCAACTTTCCCAAGAGCGAGGTCTACATCGCCAAGGGCGCGGTGCCGCCGGCGCTGCCGGCCGATCCCGCGCCCGGCGCGCTCAATGTCGGCGCGCTGACCCATCGCTATCGGCTTTTGGCTCAGCGCCCGGATGTCTATCCGGGCGGGAGCAACCGTCTGGTGTCGCAGCGCGAGTTCCCGATCTCGGCGACCATGACCGGCGCGCTCATGCGCATCAAGCCCGGCGGTTTGCGCGAGATGCATTGGCATCCCAACGCCGACGAGTGGCAATACTATATCGGCGGCCGCGCCCGCATGAGCGTGTTCGGCTCGCACGGTCGCGTCCGCAACGAGGAGTTCAACGCCGGCGACGTCGGCTACGTGCCGCAGGGCTACGGCCACTACATCGAGAATGCCGGCACCGACGACCTCGAGCTGCTGATCGTGCTCAACAATGGCACGTACGAATCGATCTCGCTCAGCGCCTGGATGGCGGCCAATCCGCACCTGCTGCTGGCGACGAACTTCAAGGTGCCGGAATCGACGTTCGCGAATTTCCCGACGAGCCAGCGCTTCATGCCGGGGTAGGCCGCGATAGCGCCGCGAACTCCACCTCTCCCCGCTTGCGGGGAGAGGTCGGCCGCGAAGCGGCCGGGTGAGGGGGACTCTCTAATCGCTGTGCCGATCGAGAGCCCCCCCTCACCCCACCCTCTCCCCGCAGGCGGGGAGAGGGAGTCCGACCGAGTTTGACGCAACGTTCGAAGCTACGCCTTCAGCGTCTCCAGCACGCGGTCCGGCGTGAACGGCAGGTGGCGCAGCCGCTTGCCGGTGAGCTTGAAGAACGCGTTGGAGATCGCGCCCGCGATGAACGGGTTGCCGATCTCGCCCAGGCCGGTCGGACGCGTGTCCACGTCGATGAAGCTGACGTGCATCTCCTCCGGCAGGTCGGACATGCGCATCAGGTTGTAGTCGTGGAAGTTCGACTGCTCCACGGCGCCGTCCTTCATCGTCACCCGCTCGTGCAGGATGCTGGAGAGGCCGTAGAGGATCGCGCTCTCCACGTTGGCCTTGGCCGCGCCCGGCGTGACGATGACGCCGCCGTCGATCGCGGTCCACACCTTGTGCACGCGGATCTTTCCCGTCGACCGGTCGAGCGAGATTTCGACCACGCCGGCGCCGAGCGAGCCGGAGCGCTCGGTGACCGAGACGCCGATCGCGCGGCCGTCCGGCCGCTTGGCCGTCCAGTCGCACATCTGCGCCACCGTCTCGAAGCACTTGCGCGCCTTCGGCGTGATCGACATGCGCTGGTAGCGGAACTCGATCGGATCGATGCCGGCGTCGGCCGCCATCTGGTCGACGAAGCTCTCGATGGCGAACGTGTTGAACACGTGCCCGACCGCCCGCCAGTGCTTGAGGCGGATGCCGTGCGACACCCCGCGCCGCTCGATGTTCTGGTTGGGGATGTCGTAGTAGAGCGGCTTGATGCCGGTGTGCAGCAGCACGGCGCCGTCGCCGATCACGCAATGCTGCCAGCCCGTCGACCTTGCCGGTCGCGTCCTGCGCCGCCTCCAGGCACTGGAACGACTGCGGGCGGAACATGCCGTGGGCGATGTCCTCCTCGCGTGTCCATATCAGCTTGACCGGGCGGCGCACCTCCTTGGCGATGCGCGCGCACTCGGCGGCGTAGTCGCCGAGCGAGCGCCGGCCGAAGCCGCCGCCCATGTAGCACTGGTGCATCGTGACCTGGTCGCGCTTGAGGCCGAGCGCCTTGGCCACCTCGTCGCGGGTGGCGTCGGGCGCCTGGCTGCCTTCCCACACCTCGGCGGCGGTGCCGGCGTCGTTGATGCGCACCACCGCGTTCAGCGGCTCCATCTGCGCGTGATAGCCGTAGTCGCTGCGGAACTCCGCCTTGTGCATCTTGGCGGCGCCGGCGAAGGCCGCCTTGACGTCGCCCTTCGTCTCCAGGTTCGTGATCTGCGCCTTCGGATCGTGATGGACGTGGACGTAGTCCTCGAGCGCGCGGTCGGAGTCGAATCCCGCCCCTTTGCCTTCCTTCCACTTGGCCTTGAGCGCGTTCCGCGCAGCCATCGCCTGCTCGAAATGCTCGGCGACGATGGCGATGCCGTTCGGACAAACGCACCGTGCCGATCACGCCCGGCATCTTCTTGATGTCGGCATCGTTCCAGCTCTCCGGCTCGCCGGTGTGGACCGGCGAATGCAACGCCGTGGCGTAGACCATGCCGGGCAGCCGCACGTCGATGGCGTAGACCGCCGAGCCGTTCACCTTGGACGGCGTATCGTGGCGCGGAATGGTCTTGCCGATCAGGCGGAAATCCTTGCGGGCCTTGAGCTCCTTCGGATCGACCGCCGGCAGCGTCGCCGGAATTTTTCCGAACGCGGCGATCTCGCCGTAGCTCAGGCGTTGGCCGTTGGCGGGGTTGATCACCGCGCCCGGCTCGGTCTTGAGCGAGGCGGCATCGACGCCCCACTTCTCCGCTGCGTTCGCCAGCAGCACCTTGCGCACCTGCGCGCCGGCGGTGCGCAGATTGGCGTAGTAGAGCTGGACGGCGCGGCTGCCGACGATCGCCATCATCTTCTGGTTCTGGAACGTGTAGCCGTAGATGTCGGCATCGGCCGGCGCGAACTCGATCTTTACCTTCGACCAGTCGGCGTCCAGCTCCTCGGCGAGGATGAGCGCCAGCGAGGTCATCGACCCCTGGCCCATCTCGGCGCCGGCGCTGTAGATGGTGACGGTGCCGTCGGGCGCGATGCGCACCCATGGCGTGACCTGCGCATTGGCCAATGCATTGGCCTGCGCCTCCGGCACGAGGCTGACCCCGTCGACGCCGAGCGCGAGACAGAACGACATGCCGCCGAGTCCGGCGAGCACGCCGCGGCGGGAGATATTGTTGTCGATCATGGTCATGGCTCAGGCCTCCTTCGAAGCGCGCTCGATGGCGGCGATGATGCGATGGTAGGTCCCGCAGCGGCAGATGTTGCCGTCCATGTGGGTGATGATGTCGGCGCGGGAGGGCTTCGGATTCTTGGCGAGCAGCTCCGCCGCCTTCATGATCTGGCCGGATTGGCAGTAGCCGCACTGCGGCACTTCTTCCGCGACCCACGCCTTCTGCAGCGGATGCGAGGAATTCGGGCGAGAGCCCTTCGATGGTGACGACCTTCTTGCCCGCGACCGCGGACACCTGCGTCATGCAGGCGCGGTGCGCGACGCCGTCGATGTGGATGGTGCAGGCGCCGCAGAGGCCGGCGCCGCAGCCGTACTTGGTGCCGGTCAAACCGACATAGTCGCGGATGGCCCATAGCAGCGGCGTGCTCGGGTCGGCATCGACCGCGACCTGCCGATTGTTCAATGTGAACGAAACCATGATCTCTCCTCTCCTTTGGCGCTTCCCTTCACGCGTATCTCCGCTTGGCGGCGGTCGATCGACGTGGGGATGGCTCGATTGATGGTTGAAACGGGCGTTGGGCTTGTGCCCATTTTAGCAGCGGCATCCTTCTTTCACATCGGAAAAATTCAAAAGCAGGCGCCGCCGGCGGATATTGACAACTCTTGGCCGCGATCCCCGCCTAAGGTGCAATGCAAGAGATCAAACCCCATATGGCCGATATGACGCAGCAGACCCCAGCCCTTAGCCCCGAATCCCCCACCCAAAACCCGCTGTTCGAGGACTGGACCGGCCCCTTCGGGGTTGCGCCCTTCGCCCGGCTCGCGCCGGACCATTTCATGCCGGCCTTCACGCGCGCATTTGCCGCGCACGCCGCCGAGGTCGAGGCTATCGCCGCGGATCCGGCCGAGCCGACGCTTCGCCAATACCATCGAGGCGCTGGAGCGGGCCGGGGATGCGCTCACGCGCATCGGCAGCGTCTTCGGCGTTCTCGCCGGCGCACACACCAACGACGCCATCCAGGCGATCGAGCTCGAGCTTGCGCCGCTCGAGGCCCAGCACTGGAACCGCATCCTCATGAACGAGGCGCTGTTCCGCCGCGTCGATCACGCTGCATCGGAATGCGCGAAAAGCTCGGTCTCACGCACCGAGCAGCAGCGTGTGCTCGACCGCTACCACGTGATGTTCAAGCGCGCCGGCGCGGCGCTCGACGCGAAGTCCAAGGCGCGGCTCGCCGAGATCAACGAGCGGCTGGCGACGCTCGGCACCACCTTCAGCCAGAACGTGCTGGCGGACGAGCAGGGCTATACGCTGGTGCTCGAGGGCGAGGACGACCTCGCGGGCCTGCCCGATTTCGTGCGCGCGGCGGCGCGGCGAGCGGCCGAGGAGCGCGGGCTCGCCGGCAAGCACGTCATCACGATCTCGCGCTCCAGCGTCGAGCCGTTCCTGCAGTTCTCCGCGCGCCGGGATCTGCGCGAGAAAATCTTCCGCGCCTGGATCGCGCGCGGCGACGGCGGCGGCGCGACCGACAACAAGGCGATCATCGCCGAGATGGTGCAGCTGCGTGCCGAGCGCGCGCGGCTGCTCGGCTACGAGACGTTCGCGCATTACCGGCTCGACGACGCCATGGCGAAGACGCCGGAGGCGGTGCGCGGCCTGCTCGATCGCGTCTGGCCGCCGGCGCGGCGCCACGCGATGGCCGATCGCGACGCCATGCAGGCGCTCGTGCAGGCCGAGGGCAGGAATTTCACGCTCGCGGCGTGGGACTGGCGCTACTACGCCGAGAAGCTGCGCAAGGTGCGCTGCGACATCGACGAGGCGACGATCAAGCCCTACTTCCAGCTCGATCGCATCATCGAGGCCGCCTTCTACACGGCGAATCGCCTGTTCGGGCTGACCTTCGAGCGCCTCGACGGCATCCCGGTCTGGCACGACGACGTGCGGGTGTGGGAGGTGCGCGACGCTGCCGGCCGCCATCGCGGGCTGTTCTTCGGCGACTATTTCGCCCGCACCTCGAAGCACAGCGGCGCCTGGATGACGACGCTGCGCGACCAGGAGCGGCTGCGCGGCGACATTCATCCGCTCGTCATCAATGTCATGAACTTCTCCAAGGCGGGGGAGGGCGAGCCGTCGCTGCTCTCGTACGACGACGCCAGGACGCTGTTCCACGAATTCGGCCACGCGCTGCACGGCCTGCTCTCCGACGTGACCTATCCCATGGTCGCCGGAACCGGCGTGCTCACGGACTGGGTGGAGCTGCCGTCGCAGCTCTACGAGCATTGGCTGGAGCGGCCTGAGGTCTTGAGCCGCTTCGCCGTCCACGCCGAGACCGGCAAGCCGATGCCGGAGGACCTGCTGCGGCGGCTGCTCGCCGCGCGCACCTTCAACCAGGGCTGCGCGACGGTGGAATATGTCGCCTCGGCGCTGGTCGATCTCGACATCCACCTGCAGCCGACCGTTGACGGCTTCGACATCAACGCCTTCGAGCAGAGTGCGCTCGCGAGGATCGGCATGCCGGCCGAGATCGTCATGCGCCATCGCCCCACGCACTTCCAGCACATCTTCTCCGGCGGCGGCTATGCGTCGGCTTACTACAGCTACATGTGGTCGGAGGTGCTCGACGCCGACGCCTTCGCGGCGTTCGAGGAGACCGGCGACATCTTCAATGCCGATGTCGCAAAGAATCTGCATGATCATGTCTACGCCGCCGGCGGCACGCGCGATCCGGCCGAGCTCTACACGCTGTTCCGCGGCCGCCTGCCGACGCCCGACAAATTGCTCGAGCGGCGCGGGTTGAGCGAGGAAGTGGCGTAGTCTCTTTGCCAGCCATGGACCTTCACACGTCAGGTCATCGCCGGGGCGTCGTGTGCGCGCCGCACCACGCCGCCGCGGAAGCCGGCCGCGCGACGCTGGCCGAAGGCGGCAATGCGATCGAGGCCATGGTCGCGATGGCGGCGACCATCGCCGCCGTCTATCCGCACATGAATCATGTCGGCGGCGACGGCTTCTGGCTGGTGCGGGAGCCTTCGGGCCGCGTGCGCGCGTTCATGGCCGCGGGCCGCGCCGGCACCAATGCGCGGCGCGAGCTCTACCGCGATTACGAGACGATCCCGCCGCGCGGGGCACTCGCCGCGCTTACCGTTCCGGGCGCGATCGGCGGTTGGGTCCTGGCGCTGGAAGCCGCGAAGGCCCATGGCGGGCGCATGCCGCTCGCCGATCTGCTGGCGCCCGCCATCCGGCATGCGCGCGAGGGCTATGTCGTCACGCGCAGCCAGGCCGCCCTCACGGCGGACAAGCTCGCGGAGCTCGAAAGACGTGCCGGGCTTCGCGCCGACCTTCCTGGTGGAGAACAAGCCGCCCGACGCCGGCAAGACTCTTACGCAGGCTGCGCTCGCCGCCACGCTCGATCATCTCAGCCACACCGGGCTCGACGATTTCTATCGCGGCGACGTCGGCCGCGAGATCGCGGGCGATCTCGACCGCGTCGGCAGCCCCGTGACGCGCGCCGACCTCGAACGCTGCCGCGCCACCCTCGCGGAGCCGCTGTCGGTCGCGCTCGACGCCGGCACCGTGTTCAACACGCCGCCGCCGACCCAGGGCCTCGCCTCGTTGATGATCCTGGCGCTGTACGAGCGGCTCGCCATCAAGCAGGCCGAAGACTTCGATCACGTCCACGGCCTCGTCGAGGCGACCAAGCGCGCCTTTCGCGTGCGCGACCGCGCGGTCACCGATCCCGATCGGCCGTCGCATCCGCCGGATCGTTTTCTCGATTCCAAGTTTCTCGACGCCGAGGCGACCAAGATCGATCGCCGCAAGGCCGCGCCCTGGCCGGCGCCGGTGGGCAAGGGCGACACCATCTGGATGGGCGCCGCCGACGCGTCAGGCCTCGTCGTCTCCTATATCCAGTCGCTGTATTGGGAGTTCGGCTCCGGCGTCGTGCTGCCGCGCACCGGCGTGCTGATGCAGAACCGTGGCGCGAGCTTCTCGCTCGATCCCAACGCTTTGAACGCGCTGGAACCGGGCCGGCTGCCGTTCCACACGCTCAACCCCGCGCTCGCCGTCCTCGCCGACGGCCGCGTCATCGCCTACGGCGCCATGGGCGGCGACGGCCAGCCGCAGACGCAGGCCGCGTTGTTCACGCGCCACGTGCTCCACCGGGCGCCGCTCGATCGCGCGATCGACTCGCCGCGCTGGCTGCTCGGCCGCACCTGGGGCTCGACCCACACTAATCTGCGCATGGAATCCCGCTTCGACGGCCATCTCATCGACCGTCTGATGTCGGCTGGCCACGACGTCGATGTCCTGCCCGACGGCTACTCCGACCTGATGGGGCATGCGGGCGCGGTGGTGCTCCATCCCGACGGAACCCTCGAAGGCGCCCACGATCCGCGCGCCGACGGCGGCGCCGCGGGGGTGTAAATGTCACGTTATTTTGTAAGGAGCGTGTCACGAATTGGTGCCTACTTTCCGCCGCAGTCCGTGATATCGTGCAGCCGGCTAGCGCATGTTCCGGAAAAGTGGAAACCGGTTTTCCGATTAGAACATGCGCCATTAAAAGGCTAGAGCGCGTGCGCTCTAGCTCTGCGAGCAAACCCCATGTTCTACCGCTTCTTTTCGACGATCCTGGCGACATTTACGGGCCTTGCGCTGGCCGGCACGGCGGCGTCGGCGCATCCGCACGTCTGGGTGACGATGAAAAGCGAGCTGGTCTACGCGCCCGACGGCTCCGTCACCGGCGTGCGCCACGCCTGGACCTTCGACGACATGTTCTCGGTGTTCGCGACCCAGGGCATCGAGGCCAAGAAGAAGGGCGAGTTCACCCGCGAGGAGCTGGCGCCGCTCGCCGAGGTCAACGTCACCTCACTCAAGGAATACGATTTCTTCACCCAGGCTCAGGCCAACGGCAAGAAGGTCGAATTCAACGAGCCGCCGGCCGGCTACTATCTCGACTTCAATCCGAAGGACACGGTGCTGACGCTGCACTTCACCCTGCCGCTGAAGGAGCCGGTAAAGGCGAAGGACATGACGATCGAGATCTTCGATCGCGAATTCTTCGTCGATTTCAGCTTCGCCGAGAAGGATCCCGCCAAGCTCGTCGGGGCGCCCGTGCAATGCAAGCTCACGGTCGGCAAGCCGCAGGAGATGAACGCCGCGATGTCGCAGCAGCTGAGCCAGCTCGGCCCGGACCAGAAGAACACGTCGATGACGCTCGGTGCTGAATTCGCCAACAGGCTGTCGGTGAAGTGCCCGTGAAGCTCGTGGCCGGGGGGCGCACGACATCACAGCTGACGAAATTCATCCTGGTGGCCGCGGCGGTGCTGCTGCTGGCCGGCGTGCTCGACGCCGCGTTCGCGCAATCCAGTCCCTTCGGCACGCCGCGCCCGCAAGCGGCGCAGCCCGTACCGGCAGACGGCGTGGTCGGCTGGATCCTCGCCAAGCAGGCCGAGTTCTACAAGCAGTTTTCCGGCCTGATCCGCGCCGCCAAAACCGACGGCAGCGCCGCCTGGAGCCTGTTCGGGCTGGCGTTCCTCTACGGCATTTTTCATGCCGCCGGGCCCGGTCACGGCAAGGCTGTCATCTCGTCCTACGTCGTCGCCAATGAAGAGACCTGGAAGCGCGGCGTGGTGCTGTCGTTCGCGTCGGCGCTGCTGCAGGCGCTGGTGGCGGTGGCGATCGTGGGCGTCGCCGCCGCGCTGTTGAACGCGACCGCGGCGACGATGAAGCGCACCGTCGATGTGATCGAGATCGTCAGCTACGGACTTATCGTTCTGATCGGCCTGCGCCTGTTGTGGGTGAAGGGGCGCGCGTTCATCTCCACGCTGCGGACGCTGCACAAGCCCGCCGCGGTCGGCGCCGCCGTGACGCCGGCGGATCACGGTCATCACGCGCACGACCATGCGCAACACGACCATGCACACCACGGCCATGCACACCACGACCACGATCATGGTCACCACCATCACGATCATCACGGTCATGATCACCACCATCACGGTCAGGATCACGACGACCATGCCTCGGCCTGGGGTCACGCGCACGCGCCGGAGCCGCAGGAGTTGGCCGGCCCCGGCGGTTGGCAGCGCGGTCTGTCCGCGATCGTCGCCGTCGGGCTGCGGCCATGCTCGGGCGCGATCCTGGTGCTCGTCTTCGCGCTGGCGCAGGGCTTGTTCTGGGCGGGCGTGGTCGCGACCTTCATCATGGGGCTCGGCACCGCCATCACGGTTGCCGTCATCGCGACCATCGCCGTCGGTGCGAAGTCCTGGGCCCAGCGCTTCGCCAACGCGCGGTCCGGCTACGGCATGCTGGCGATGCGCGGCATCGAGGTCGGCGCCGCCGTGGTGATCATCGCCTTCGGCGCGCTCCTGCTCACGGGTTACATCGTGAGCGAACGGATGATCTAGGTTTGAACTCGCAAAATTTTGCGACGTTGCATCGGCCGGTATTGCTGTAATTCTTAACCTATCTGTGTTGCGTTCTGCCATCGCACTGGGCGGAGGAAACACGAATGGCAACCCAACAGTTCTCCACGCGTTGCTGCATCGTCGGCGGCGGGCCGTGTGGGCTCATGCTCGGCTTCCTGCTGGCGCGTGCCGGCGTCGATGTGGTCGTGCTGGAGAAGCACGCCGACTTCTTCCGCGATTTTCGCGGCGACACCATTCATCCCTCGACGCTGGAGCTGATGAACGAGCTCGGGCTGTTCGATCAGTTCATCCAACTGCCGCACCAGAAGGCGCCGACGATCAGCGCCTTCTTCGGCGGGAAGGAGTACGCCTTCGCGGACTTCACCCATCTGCCCACCCGCGCCAAGTACATTGCGCTGATGCCGCAATGGGACTTCCTCAATTTCATCGCCGAGCAGGGCCGGAAATATCCGTCCTTCCATCTGCGCATGCAGGCGAACGCGGTCGATCTGATCGAGGAGAACGGCCGCGTCGCCGGCGTGCGCGCCGATACGCCGGACGGCACGCTCGAGGTGCGCGCCGACCTCACCGTCGGCAGCGACGGGCGGCACTCGACGATGTGCGAACGGGCCGGGTTCGTGGCGCAGGAGCTCGGCGCGCCGATGGACGTGCTGTGGTTCCGCCTGCCGAAGAAGGCCGGCGACCACGCCGAGACCATGGGTCGGTTCGACGCCGGGCGCATCGTCATCCTGATCGACCGCGGCGACTATTGGCAATGCGCGTTCCTGATCCGCAAGGGTGCGATCGAGGAGACCAAGCGCGCCGGATTGCCGGCGTTTCGCGCGAGCGTCGCTCAGATCATGCCGGCGTTCGCGGATCGCGTCGACGAGCTCGCGGACTGGGACCACGTCAAGCTCCTGACCGTCGCGGTCAACCGGCTCGAACGCTGGCACCGGCCCGGGCTGCTCTGCATCGGCGACGCCGCCCATGCGATGTCGCCGATCGGCGGTGTCGGCGTCAATCTCGCGGTGCAGGACGCGGTGGCGGCGGCCAACATCCTGTGGCGGCCGTTGGCGGCGGGAACCCTGCGCGAGGAAGATCTCGATTACGTGCAGGAGCGCCGCGAGCTCCCGACCCGCGTCACCCAGCGCATCCAGGTCTTCCTGCAGAACAAGGTGGTCGACGCCGCGCTCGGCACAGACAAGGGGCTCGAGGCGCCGCTGCCGCTGCGGCTGATGTCGCGCTTCGCGTTGCTGCGCCGCATTCCCGCGCGACTCGTCGGCATGGGCGTACGTCCGGAGCACGTGCGTACGCCGGATGTGCTTTCCGCCGCTGCGGGGGCACCTGGAGCAAGCCCTAGCCCGCGAAGTCTTCCGGCTTGAGCTCGATCGGCTTGCCGTGCGGGGTGCGGTCGGCGGCGTGATCCCAGGCATTGCGATAGCGATGCAACATGTCGCCGGTTGCGATCCCTTTCGCCGCGACGATGCGTTCCAGCGCGTTGAGCCAATGCCGGTAGTAGGTCTCGCCGGTGTCAGGGTCGCCCGCGGCCTGGGCGCGCTTGATCTCGTCGGCGAGCGTCGCCGCCCATTCCGGCCAAGTGAACAATCCGCGTCCGTGCAGCGCAAGCGCCATGGCGAAGGCCTGCGCCTCCCACGGCTCGCGGAACACCGGCCCTTCGTCATCGCGCGGGATGCTCGGGACAGCTTCGGTTGCGCGACGGGCGGCGGCTGGGTCGATGGAGCTCATGTCATGCCGGATCGAGATACGGCTCCCAGGCGTCGATCGAGACCGTGAGCGTGGGGTCGGAATTCTCGCCCCACAATTCGCGGCCGTCGAACAGCACCGTATAGAGCCATTGCGGGTTCTCGCCTTGCCCGATCGCCACCGTATCCGGGAAGACGTTGCAGCCGCGCACCGCGTCGATCGCGCCGACCTTGCCGCGGGCATAGCGCGGCAGCCGCGTATGCGTGCGGGGATGGATGTTCTTGGCGCGCACGCGGTCGCCGGGCTTGAAGCGGGCGGGCGCGCTCGCCGGCCGGCCGTATTTGCCGCGATTGAATGCCGCCTCGACCTTGTCGACAGTCATGGTGCGCTTGAGCGGCTTGCCCGGGCGCAGCGCATGGCCGGCGGCGAGCTCGTCGGCATCGACAAGGCCACGATCGAGCAGCATCTTCTCGAGCCGGATCGCCCATTTCTTGTAGTACGAGGCGGTCAGGTAGAGGGCGGGCGGCAGCTCCTCGATCGCCGCCCGCGACATGTCGATATTCCACACGCCGGTGTAGCCCATGGCGCGGTTGAGCGCGATGCAGCGTCCTTCCCAGTCGGCGTGGAACACCGGTTCGTTCGGCTCGGGCTCGACCTTGCCGAAGCCGTGCATGCCGCCCATGTCGTGAACGCCGTCCATCACGCCGCCTCGTCCGGGCCTTTGGCGAGGCCGGTGCCGATCATGGAATTGCGCGTCACCAGCGCGGCGAGTTTCTCCTCGCTCCAGCCTTCGGTGCCGGCGGGACGCATCGGCAGCACGATGAAGCGCGTCTCGGCGGTCGAATCCCAGACCCGGATGCGGGTGTCCTGCGGCAGCGTGACGCCGAAATCGGCGAGCACGCCGCGCGGATCGTTGACGGCGCGCGAGCGATAGGGCGCGGCTTTGTACCAGACCGGCGGCAGGCCCAGCATCTCCCACGGATAGCAGGAGCACAGCGTGCACACGATGATGTTGTGGACTTGCGGCGTGTTCTCGACCGCGACGAGATGATCGCCGACGCGGCTCACATGGCCGAGCTTGGCGATGGCGGCGGTGGCGTCCTCGAGCAACGTCTGCTTGAAGGCGGGATCGCTCCAGGCCTTTGCCACCACGCTGGCGCCGCTGTGCGGGCCTATCTTGGTCTCGTAGGCTTCCACGATCAGATCGAGCGCGGCCGGATCGACATACCCCTTCTCGGTCAGGATGGTCTCGAGCGCGCGCACGCGCAGCTGCATCTCGGAGAGCTCCGAGCCATGGTCGTGGTGGTGGTCGTGATCATGATCGTGGTGGTGATCGTGATCTTTATCGTGATCTGGAGCCATGCGAACCTCGCGCGCATTGCGTTGCTCTGCGGATGATCAGTATCCTCCGCGTCGGGACCGAAGTCGAGGGCAGGTGTATCGCTTGGGAGAGGCATGAAGCAACAATGAGCGCAGCAGAAATCTTCGATCTCAAGGGCCGGGTCGCCCTCGTCACCGGCGCGTCGAGCGGCCTGGGCGTGCGCTTCGCCGAGGTGCTGGCCACTCAAGGCGCCGCGGTTGCGCTGGTCGCGCGCCGCACCGATCGCCTCGCCGCGCTCAAGCAACGCATCGAGCAGGCCGGCGGCCGCGCCATCGCCATCGGCGCCGACATGCTCGACCACAAGGCCATCATCCGGGCCTTCGACGAGGCCGAGCAGGCGCTCGGCACCGTCACCATCGTGGTGAACAACGCCGGCGTCGCGCATGCCAACCGCGCCGTCGAACTGTCCGAGGAAGAATGGCGGCGCGTCATCGGCACCAATCTCGACGCCGTTTTCTACTGCGCGCAGGAGGCAGCCCGCCGCATGCTGGCCGCCGGCAAGGGCGGCGCGATCGTGAACATTTCCTCGGTGCTCGGCTTCGGCGTTTCCAAGGGCACCGTGGCCTATTCGGTGGCGAAAGCCGGCGTGGTGCAGCTCACCAAGGCGCTCGGGCTCGAGCTCGCCTTCAAGGGCATTCGCGTCAACGCCATTGCGCCGGGCTGGATCGTCACCGAGCTCAACCGCGACTTTCTGCTGAGCGAGCAGGGCGCCGCGATCAAGCGAGAGATTCCGGTCGGCCGCTTCGGCGAGGAGCGCGATCTCGACGGCGCGCTGCTGCTGCTGGTTTCCGACGCCGGCCGCTTCATCGCCGGCACCACCATCGTGGTCGACGGCGGGCAGATGGTGGCGTTGCGGGGGTAGTCCGCTATCCGTCCGCGGCGGCAAGCGCTGCTTCTGGTCTCGCGGCCGGCCGCCATTTCTGCCAGGCATCATGCAGCACCATGCCGGCCGCCATGGCGATGACGAACACGATCAGGCGCGGCGACAGCGTCGCGAGATTTTCCAGCGCCGGCCCCGGGCATAAGCCGGAGAGGCCCCAGCCGGTGCCGAACAGCACCGCGCCGATGACCAGCGGACGGTCGATATCCGACCGGGTTGGCCACAGGCTCTGTGTGGCGAACAGCGGCTGCCCGCGCCGCCGCGCCAGCGCGAAGCCTGCACTGGAAACGGCGAGCGCCGCCGCCATCACGACGGCGAGGCTCGGATCCCAGTTGCCGAAAATGTCGAGAAAGGCGAGCACCTTCGCCGGCTGCATCATGCCCGAGATCAAGAGGCCCCAGCCGAAGATGAACCCGCAGATCAACGCCGCGATAGCCGGCATGGCTCAGCCTCCGAAGACGTGACGGGTGAGCGCGACCACCACGATCGCCACGCCCATGAAGATGCCGGTGGCGACGATCGAGCGCGGCGACAGCCGGGCGATGCCGCAGACGCCGTGGCCGGAAGTGCAGCCGCTGCCGAGCTTGGTGCCGAAGCCGACGAGGAGACCGGCCGCGACGATCACCACCCAGCTCGCCGGCATCTCCGGGAGCGGAACGGGGAAACCGACGAGGCTGCCGGTGAGCGGCGCCAGGATCAGCCCGGCGATGAAGGCGACGCGCCAGCCCTTGTCCCCCCTCCCCAACCCTCCCCCGCTTGCGGGGGAGGGAAGGGAGGGGGCGAGGCAGCCACCGAAGATACCGCTGATGCCGGCAAGGCGGCCGGTCGTCAGCATCAGTAGCGCGGCGGCGAGACCGATCAGCGCTCCGCCGATTGCCGCGGAAATGGGAGTGAAATTTGCCATCGGGTTGCTCATGCGTTGAGAACCAGCCGATAATACGAGTGACCCCGGCGCATGTTCCGGAAAAGTGGGCACCGGTTTTCCGAATAGAACATGCGCAAACCGAGAGAGCTAGAGCGGACCGCGATTTATCGCGGTGCGCTCGAGGAGCAAAGGAAGGGCCATGGACTTCACCCTGCCGCCCGAGATCGAGGACATCCGCCAGCGCACGCGCCGCTTCGTCGAGGAGCACGTGCTGCCGCTGGAGGCCGATGCCGGCAACTACGACGACCACGAGAATCTCCGCCTCGATGTGTTGCGCGGGGTGCAGGCAAAAGCCAAGGCCGAGGGCCTGTGGGCGCCGCAGGCGCCGAAGGACTACGGCGGCATGGCGCTGCCGATCGTGGGCTGGGCGGCGATGTACGAGGAAGCCAACCGGTCGATCTTCGGTCCGCTCGCGTTCAACTGCCAGGCCCCCGATGACGGCAATATGAACCTGCTCGCGCTCGTCGGCACGCCCGCGCAGAAGGACCGGTGGCTCAAGCCGATCGTCGACGGCACGGTGCGTTCGTCCTTCGCCATGACCGAGCCGGCGCCCGGCGGCGGCTCCGACCCCGGCATGATCAGGACGCGTGCGGAGAAGAAGGGCGGTGGCTGGGTGATCAACGGCCACAAATGGTTCATCACCGGCGCCGGCATCGCCGATCATTTCATCCTGATGGCGCGCACCTCGGACGACGAGCGGCGCGGCCTCACCGCCTTTCTCTATCACCGCGACCAGCCGGGCTGGCGCATCGAGCGGCGGATTCCGATCATGGGGCCGGAGGAGCACGGCGGGCACTGCGAGCTCATCTTCGACGGGCTCGAGGTGGCTGACGAGAATGTGCTGATGAAGCCCGGCGACGGGTTGCGCGTCACCCAGATCAGGCTCGGGCCGGCGCGGCTCACCCATTGCATGCGTTGGCTCGGCCTCTCCAAGCGCTGCATGGAGATCGCGCAGGCCTATGTGGCGGAGCGCGAAGGCTTCGGCGTCCGCCTCGCCGACCGCGAGAGCGTGCAGATCAAGCTCGGCGAGGTCGCGCACCGCATCCAAATCGGGCGGCTGCTGGTGATGCACGCGGCCTGGAAGCTCGACCAGGGCGACCGCGCCCGCAAGGAAGTCTCGATGGCGAAGCTCCACGTCGCCGACACGCTGCACCTTGCGGCCGACGTCGGCATCCAGCTCAACGGCGCGCGCGGCTATTCCAAGGACACGATCCTGGAATGGATCTACCGCTACGCGCGCCAGGCGCGGCTGGTCGACGGCGCGTCCGAGGTGCACAACATGGTGCTGGCGCGGTTCATGCGCGAGGAAGGCCGCGACTTCTGGAGCTGGAGTGCGGGCAACAGGGTGTGAGGAGAGGGGCTATGAAAATCGACGGCGCATGCCACTGCGGCTACATCACGATCGAGGCCGAGGCCGATCCGGAGAAGACCACGATCTGTCACTGCACGGATTGTCAGGTCGGCACGGGGTCCGCGTTCCGGGTCTCGATTCCCGTTCCCGGGGCGACGTTCAAGATGTCGGGACAACCGGCGAGCTATGTGAAGACCACGGCGGAAAGCGGCAATCCGCGCGTTCAGGCGTTCTGCCCCCGTTGCGGCTCGCCGATCTATTCGACCTCGCCCGGCGAGGGGACGCAGCCGTCCTACATGCTGCGTGTCGGCATCCTGCGTCAGCGCGACCAATTCATGCCGAAGAAGCAGAACTGGTTCCGCTCGGCCCTGCCATGGGTGACCGGGCTTGGCGCGGTCCACAAGAACGAGAAGCAGGGCTGATCTCCCCGAGCGCATCCGCATCGCGTACCTCGGACGATCAGCGGCGCGGGCTCACCGCCTTCCTCTGCCACCGCGACCAGCCAAGCCCGGCATTGACGTGATGGCCGCTTATACGGCAAGGATCGGCGCGCGGATGCGCAAAGAAGAAGAAGCGAGAATGGCAGACCGGGGCGAGGGAAGGCAGGGCGGGGGCAAGACTGAGGATGCGTATCGTGCGCCCACCGGGACAAAGGCTTCCCTATGAAACAGCGGCATCGCGGACCCGCGTTGACCAAGGCCGAGCTCCGAGCCCAAGGCGATCGGGCAATCGCGGCGGCGACCAAGCCCATCGTGAAACTGCCGACGAAGCTCGTGCGACAATGCGGTCGCTGCGGTGAGCCCAGCTCGGTGATGGTGGAGCCTGGCCAGGCGACGCCCGAGTTCAAGTGCAAGAGCTGCGACAAGCCAGCTCAACCAAGCTAGGGATGCGCTCTAGTCCCCGCGTCGTCTCTTGCGGCATTTCGCTACTGCGCGTCGATCTCAGCGTTGGTCTGCAGCGGCTTCGCCTCCATGATCGCGATGGCGATCAGCGCCATCGACATGCTCGCGGCCGCGGCGAAGAACACGCGGCTGAAGGCCTCGGCGGCTTGTCCGGCGCCGGCCTGGAGCGCGCCGCCCGGCGGCTCGCCCGCGGCCGTGCCGGCGACCACGATGGCGCCGAACACCGCGATCAGCATGGTGGTGTAGAGGTTGCGGCTGAAATTCATGCTGCCGATGGAAATGCCGAGCTGGTGGCGCGCCACCACGTTCTGCATGGCGACCGAGGTCAGCGAGGGCACCGGTCCGAAGCCGGCGCCGATCAGGATCAGCGTGAGCTCGAACGTCAGCGGCGTCATGGTGCTCGCGTTCCAAGCAAGCGCGATGAGCGCGCCGATGGAGACGACGACACCGGCCATCGGCAGCAGCTTGTAGTGCCGCACGCGGCCGAGCACCTGGCCGGCGAGGCCGGCGCTGGTGTTGAGCGCCACCATGAACACGACGAGGCTCAGGCCGGCATTGGTGGGCGAGAGGCCCATCACGCCCTGGAGATACATCGGCAGAAAGATGTTGAGCCCGATGATCGAGCCCCAGCCCAAGGCATTGGCCGCGATCGCGCAGCGCACGATCGGATTCTTGAGGATCACGATCGGGATCAGCGGCTCGGGCGCGGTGAGGAGGCGCAGCACGAACAACGCGCCCATGACCAGCGCCGCGGCGAAGAGCGCGAGGATCGGCGGCGACGTCCACTCGAAGCGCACGCCGCCCATGTTCAGCGCCAGCATGAACGAGACGCTGGCGATCACGATCAGCGCGGCGCCCACGAAGTCGAGCCGGTGCGGCCGTTCGTGGCGCGGCAGCCGGCGCAGCACCGACGACGTGATCGCGAGCGCCGCGAGCCCCATCGGAATGTTGATCCAGAAGATGACCGACCAATGCAGGTTCTCCGCGATCAGCCCGCCGAGCAGCGGGCCGGTGCCGCCGGCGGTCGTGTACGTGACCGCGAAATAGCCGTAGTAGCGGCCGCGCTCCTTGGGCGAGACGAGGTCGGCGAGCACGATCATGCCCATGGACGAGAGCCCGCCGCCGCCGAGGCCATGCAGCACGCGGCCGCAGATCAGCACCGGCATGCTCGGCGCCAGCGCGCAGACCAGCGAGCCCGCCATGTAGGTCAGGAGCGCGATGCGCAGCGTGAAGCGGCGCCCATGGATGTCGGCGATCTTGCCGTAGAGCGGAATGACGGCGGTCGCGGCCAGCAGATAGGCCGTGATCAGCCAGGGCAGGTTGTGCACGTCGCCGAAGTCGCGGCCGATGGTCGGCAGCGCGGTCGCCAGGATGGTCTGGTCGAGCGAGCCCATGAACGTCGGCAGCAGCACGCCGAGAACGATCAGCACGGTCTCGCGATGCGTGAGGGGCTTGGCGCGACTGCTGTCGGCGTAGGCATCCATCGGCGGTCAGGCGCGTTCCGGTCCCAGGTTTTCTCCGTGATCGGCAACGGCCGTCACATTTGCCGTCCGTTGTAGAGCACGCGAGTAGGTTCCACCAGCGGCGGACGGCATCGGACCGTTGCCGGTGGCGCATGCGTGGCCGCGGGACAAAGAGTGGAGCTCTGCGAAGTCACTTGAAGTGCTTCATCCGCTCGACGTATTCGAGATCATCCATCTCTTGCAGCGCTGACCCATCGGTGATGTTGACCCCGGGCATCGGACCGCCGGTTGCGTTGCTGACGCAGAGCAGGACGCGCTTTGCCGCTTGCCCAGTCTCGGCCATCACCAACCGCAGTCCCTCTTCGACCAACGACGTGAGGGTGCGACCCTCAGCGGCGGCCTTGCGTTTGGCACGCTTGAGCAAATCTGCCGGAAGACGGATCGTTGTTCGCTTACTCATGTGATACGACATACCGCCAAATTGACGAGATGTCACATAGCGTCACCAACCACGCGCCGGCCATGATCGCGGCAGAATCGATAATCCCCATGCGACGTATCCTTTGCCTTACCGTGCCGGCGCTGCTGGTCTTTGCTATCTGCGGATTGCAGCCGGCGTTCGCGCAGACACCGGCCGCTGATGCCGCGACTTCGCCGATTCCCGCACGTACCCTCGCCGCGGCGAAGAGCTGGGGCTACCAGCTGCAGAAGATCGATCCGGACGTGCTCGCCGCCGCGCCGTACGACGTGCTCGTGATCGACTATTCCCGCGACGGCAGCGACGACGCGCGCTTTGACGGCCGACGAAATCCGCAGGCTCAAGACCAAGCCCGACGGCAGCCGGCGCATCGTGCTCGCCTACCTGTCGATCGGTGAGGCGGAGAAGTATCGCTACTATTGGCAGGAGGACTGGGAGACGAGCGCGCTTGCGCCGCCCTGGCTGACCGAGCCGAACAAGCGGTATCGCACCAATTTTCCCGTCCGCTACTGGCACGCGGACTGGCAGGCGATCGTGTTCCGCGGCGAGAACAGCTATCTCGGCCGCATTCTCAATGCGGGGTTCGACGGCATCTATCTCGACCGGGTCGATGTGCACGAGGAATTCGAGAAGGAGAATCCGGCGGCCGCCGAGCAGATGATCGCCTTCGTCAAGGCGCTCGCCGCGCATGCGCGCTCGCTCAGGCCCGGCTTCCTGGTCGTGCCGCAGAACGGCGAGGAGCTCTTGGAAGATGCCGGCTATCGCGCCGTGATCGACGGGATCGCGAAGGAGGATCTCCTGTTCGGTGCCGGCCGGAGTAAGCATCCGAACTCGCAGGAGCAAATCGATACCGGTGTGCGCCACCTCAAGCGGTTGACCGGCGACCGCAAGCCGGTCTTCGTGGTGGAATACCTCGACGATCCGCAGGACATCGCGACTGCCAGGACACGGATCGAGGAGTACGGCTTCATTCCCCACTTCGCCGCCCGGGCGCTCAACCGCATGCGGATCGGCGACCTGCCGCCCGTTCGCGCGCGTCCGGCCGCGAAGAGATAGCGGCTGCTTCGCCATTGCTGCAATGCGCCAAAATGCGTCCCGGCAGGCTTTGCCGACATTTCCTTGCTGCCGCCCGTGGCTCCGTGAAATTGCCAGTCTGCTCAAACCGTTGGCATTGCTGCCGCGCCGCCCCGGACTATATCTTTTGAACGAGTTCGAAAGTCCCTGGCGGCCGTCCCGTCGCGCAGGCAAACTGCCCTTGGAGGCCCGCGCGATGGCGCTCAATCACGTCACGCTCGACGACAAGTACGACCTGACCAAGAGCCGGGTCTTCGTCACCGGTTTCCAGGCCATCGTGCGGCTGTGCCTGATGCAGAAGGAGCGCGACCGGCGCGCCGGCATCAACACCGCGGGCTACGTCACCGGCTATCGCGGCTCGCCGCTCGGCACGCTCGACCAGCAGTTCATCCGCGCCCAGCGCACCCTCGACAAATACGACATCCGCTTCCAGGCCGGCATCAACGAGGACATCGCCGCGACCGCGCTCTGGGGCTCGCAGCAGGCGGAGCTGCGCGGCGAAGGCAAGTTCGACGGCGTGTTCGGTCTCTGGTACGGCAAGGGTCCGGGCGTCGACCGCACCGGCGACGTCTTCCGCCACGCCAATTTCGCCGGCACCTCGAAGCACGGCGGCGTGCTGGCGCTGATGGGCGACGACCACACCGCCGAGTCCTCGACCACCGCGCACCAGTCCGAATATCACTTCATCGACGTGATGATCCCGATCCTGAACCCGGCGGGGGTGCAGGAGATCCTCGACTACGGCCTCTACGGCTGGGCGATGTCGCGCTTCTGCGGCACCTGGGTCGCGCTCAAGTCGATGCACGAGACGGTGGAATCGACCGCCGTGATCGACGGCAGCCTCGAGCGCGTCAACATCGTCATCCCGGACGATTTCCAGATGCCCGAGGGCGGGCTCAACATCCGCCTGCGCGACACCATCCTCGGCCAGGAAGCGCGGCTGCACGACTACAAGCGCGACGCCATGCTCGCCTTCGTGCGCGCCAACAAGCTCAACAAGTACATCACCTCGGGCGGCCGCAAGCCGAAGATCGGCATCATCACCGTCGGCAAGAGCTATCTCGACGTGCGCCAGGCGCTCGACGAGCTCGGCATCGACGAGGTCAAGTGCAACGATCTCGGCATCCGCCTCTACAAGATCGGCTGCCCATGGCCGATCAGCCGGCAGGACCTCAAGGAGTTCGCCGACGGCCTCGAGCTCATCATCGTGGTGGAGGAGAAGCGCTCGCTGATCGAAGTGCAGGTGCGCGAGGAGCTCTACGGCACCGCCAACCAGCCGGTCTGCATCGGCAAGAAGGACGAGCAGGGCAACTGGCTGTTCCCGGTCAAGGGCGCGCTCGATCCCAACGACGTCGCGCATCTGCATCGGCGAGCGCATTCTCCAGCGGGTCGGTCCGAACGAGCAGATCGCGGCGCGCGTCGCCGGCCTGAAGGAGGCGCAGCGCATCCTGGCCGAGACGCAGGACGTCGCGGTGCGCACGCCGTATTTCTGCTCGGGCTGCCCGCACAATACGTCGACCGTGGTGCCGGAAGGCATGCGCGCCTATGCCGGCATCGGCTGCCACTACATGGCGCAGTGGATGGACCGCTCGACGCTGGGCTACACCCAGATGGGCGGGGAGGGCGCCAACTGGATCGGCGAGGCGCCGTTCTCCAAGCGCCGGCACGTGTTCCAGAATCTCGGCGACGGCACCTACAACCACTCCGGCTACATGGCGATCCGCGGCGCCATCGCCGTCGGGCGTCAACATCACCTACAAGATCCTGTTCAACGACGCCGTCGCCATGACCGGCGGCCAGGCCAACGACGGCGGGCTCACGGTGCCGCAGATCGCGCGCCAGGTCGCGGCCGAGGGCGCAAAGAAGGTCGTCGTCGTCACCGACGAGCCGTGGAAATATTCCAAGAGCGAGGAGTGGCCGAAGGGTCTCACCATCCATCACCGCGACGACCTGATGGCGGTGCAGACCGAGCTCGCGGCGGTCCCGGGCGTCACGGTGCTGATCTACGACCAGACCTGCGCCGCCGAGAAGCGCCGCCGCAGGAAGCGCGGAAAATTCCCCGATCCGGACAAGCGCGTGATCATCAACGAGCTCGTCTGCGAGGGCTGCGGCGACTGCGGCGTGAAATCGAACTGCGTGTCGGTGCAGCCGCTGGAGACCGAGTGGGGCCGCAAGCGCACCATCGACCAGTCGAGCTGCAACAAGGACTTCTCCTGCGTGAAGGGCTTCTGCCCGTCGTTCGTCACGCGTCGAGGGCGGCAAGCTCAAGCGGGGCACCGGTGTCGCCGCGCGATCATGCGATGTCCGCGCTGCCTGAGCCCAAGCTGCCGGCGATCGGGCAGACCTTCGACATCATCGTCACCGGCGTCGGCGGCACCGGCGTCGTCACCATCGGCGGCATTCTCGGCATGGCCGCGCACCTCGAGGGCAAGGGCGTCGGCGTGCTCGACATGGCGGGCCTCGCGCAGAAGGGCGGCGCGGTCTACAGCCACATGCGCATCGCCGAGCGGTCCGGAGGACATCCACGCCATCCGCATCGCGGCGGGCGGCGCCGATCTCGTGCTCGGCGGCGACATCGTGGTGGCCGGCAACAAGAAGGTGCTGGCCGCGGTCAAGCACGGCGAGACCGAGATGGTCATCAACACCGCCGAGTTCCTGCCCGGCGATTTCACCCGCAACGCCGATTTCTCGCTGCCGACCGAGCGGCTCAAGCGTGCCATCGTCGCCGATGCCGGCCGCGAGAAGACCCATTTCATCGATGCGTCGCGCGCCGCGAACGCGCTGCTCGGCAACACCGTCGGCGCCAATATCTTCCTCGTCGGCTACGCCTATCAGCTCGGCGCGCATCCCGCTCGCGGCCGCGTCGATCGAGCAGGCGATCGAGCTCAACGGCGAAGCCGTCGAGATGAACAAGGCCGCCTTCCATTGGGGCCGCCGCGCCGCGGTCGAGCCGGCGGCGGTCGAGGCGCTGGTCAAGCCCGCGCCTGAAGCGACCAGCGATGCGAGAAAGCTCTCGCAGTCGTTCGACGAGATGGTCGAGCGCCGCGTCGGCATTTCTCACCGCCTATCAGGACGCCGCCTACGCCGCGCGCTATCGCCGATGGGTCGAGAAGGTGAAGGCGATCGAGGCGGCGCGTGCGCCCGGCAAGAGCGGCCTTGCCGACGCGGTCGGCGCGCTACCTGTTCAAGCTGATGGCCTACAAGGACGAGTACGAGGTGGCGCGGCTCTATGCCGACGATGCGTTCGCCAAGCAGGTGAGGCACGAGCTCGGCGGCGAGCACCTGCGCCTGCACGTGCATCTCGCCCCGCCGCTCCTGGCACGCGTGAACAAGATCACCGGCGAGCCGAAGAAGATCACCTTCGGCCCGTGGATCTTCCCGGTGTTCAAGCTGCTCGCGAAATTCAAGTTCCTGCGCGGCACCGCGCTTCGATCCGTTCGGCTATTCGGTGGAGCGCAAGACCGAGCGGGCGCTGGTGCGCGACTACGAGACGATGCTCGAGCGAGGTGCTGCCGAAGCTCAACGCCGACAACCACCACGTCGCGGTGGGGCTCGCCGCGATCCCGGAAAAAATCCGCGGCTTCGGCCACGTCAAGCTGCGCCATCTCAAGGCCGCCAAGGCCGACGAGGCCGCGCTGCTCGACCAGTTCCGCGCCGGCCCGGCGCCGCTGCTCAAGGCCGCCGAGTAGCTAACGCGAGTTTTGCTGAATTTGGTGCACAATGGTGCAGCGGACTCCGACCTCTCCCCGCTTGCGGGGAGAGGTCGGCGAGCCGCTTCGGCGGCGAGCCGGGTGAGGGGGACTCTCAAAGAGCGCGGTGGTGGAGAGCCCCCCTCACCCGCCCGCCATCGCGGCGAAGACGCCGCCTCGGCGATCGACCTCTCCCCGCAAGCGGGGAGAGGTTGGTGCTCGCTGCACGTGCCGTGGACCAACTCATCGGAAGAAGGAGCATCCAAGTCATTGAGACGGAGGTGTCCGGAGCCTTCGGCTTGGGCCAGCAAGAATTGGGCCTGCAAGACTTGACGGCCCTTCGGCGCTGAATTCATATCCGGGCGTAACCAAACTCCAATGCGGCAGGCGATGACCGACGCAGCCTCTTTCGACTATATCGTCGTCGGCGCCGGCAGCGCCGGCTGCGTTCTCGCCAATCGTCTCACGGCCTCGGGTCGCCATCGCGTTCTCCTGCTGGAGGCGGGCGGGCACGACCGTCACCTCTGGATCCACATCCCGCTCGGCTACGGCAAGCTGTTCTCCGACGCACGAGTTCAACTGGCTCTATGCCTCGGAGCCGGAGCCCGAGCTCAACAACCGGTCGGTCATCCAGCCGCGCGGGAAGGTGCTGGGCGGGTCGAGCTCGATCAACGGCCTGCTCTATCTGCGCGGGCAACCGGCGGATTTCGATCACTGGCGGCAGCTCGGCAATTCCGGCTGGAGCTTCGACGATGTCCTGCCGTACTTTCGCCGCGCCGAGGATCAGGAGCGGGGCGAGGACGCCCTGCACGGAACAGGCGGGCCGCTCGCCGTCTCCAATGTCTGCGAGCCGCATCGGTTGTGCGAGGCTTTCATCGAATCCGCAGAGCAGGCCGGCTTCCCGCGCAACGACGATTTCAACGGGCCGACACAGGAAGGCGCCGGCTATTTCCAGCTCACGGCGCGCAACGGGCGCCGCTGCTCGACCGCGGTCGGCTATCTGCGGCAAGCGCGCCGCCGGCCCAACCTCGCCGTCGTGACCAACGCACTGGCGAGCCGCATCCTGTTTTCGGATCGGCAGGCGGTCGGCGTCGAATATCGGCAGGGAGATACGATCCGCGTCGCCCATGCAAGCCGCGAGGTCATCCTGGCCGGCGGTGCATTCAACTCGCCGCAACTCCTGCAACTGTCGGGGCTCGGGCCGGCCGCGCTGCTGCGCTCGCTGGGCATCGACGTGATCGCCGACATGCCGGGCGTCGGAGAGGAGCTGCAGGACCACCTGCAAGTCCGCATCCAATATCGCTGCAGCGAGCCGATCACGATGAACGACGTGGTCCACAGCTGGCGCCATCGGATAGGCGCCGGGTTGCGCTATGCGTTGCTCAGAAAGGGACTGCTCGCCGTCGGCGCCGGCTATGCCGGCGGGTTCTTTCGCACCAGCGCGCAGGCGGCGACGCCCGACGTGCAGGTGCACCTCCTCATTTTCAGCGGCGAGACAGCCGGCGCAGCGCTGCATCCGTTTCCGGGCTTCATCGCATCGGTGTGCCAATTGCGGCCGGAGAGTCGCGGTCACGTGCGCGCCAAATCGGCCGATCCGAGGCAGCCGCCGGCGATCCAGCCGCGATACCTCTCGAGCCTATCCGACCGCGACACGGTCGTGGCCGGCTTGAAGCTTCTGCGCCAAATCATGGGGCAGGGCCCGATGCGCCGCTACATCGCCGAAGAGCGCGTACCCGGCCCGCAGGTGACGAGCGATGAGGACCTGCTCGCGTTTGCACGCGCGGCGGCAACCACGGTCTTTCATCCGACCAGCACCTGCCGCATGGGCTCCGATGCGACCGCCGTGGTCGACGAGCGGCTGCGCGTGCGCGGCATCGGGCATCTGCGCGTGGTCGACGCCTCGATCATGCCGACGGTCGTCTCCGGCAACACCAATGCCGCGGTCGTCATGATCGGAGAGAAGGGCGCCGACATGATCCTGCAGGACGCGGCTGCCCAGGTCACGTAAATGAGAAAAATTGCCTAAAAATCAAAGGCATTCGATAGCATAACCGGAGGGGCCTCCTTGCTAGGTTGACGGCAAGCCCGGCAACGATATTTGGGAGGCAATCGATGCGGATGCTGCTCAAGGTCACGCTTGCCACGCTGGTTATCACCGTCGGCGGCGGCTCCACCCACGCCGGGACCGCGGTGCCCGACAGCCTCGTCATCGGGTACGACAACGAGGGCAAGATCGACGCCAGCCCGGCAGCGTGTCTGGCCAGCGTCAAGGAAGTCACCGAGTGGGACAAGGCCCAGACGGAAAAGGGCGCCAAGCAGGTTTGTGCCGCGCGCAAGCGCCACGTCGAGGCCTATGCCGCGCTGCAGAGCAACTACAAGAATTTCGTCAAGGCATTTTCCGTCGATCAGCGATTGGATCTTCCGAGCGCGGTGTCGAATCTGCAAGATTCTGATCAAGGCCTGCATACAGCACAAGTCCGGTCTCACCACCGGCGGCCACAACATCATGATCGACGTCATCGAGAACGACATCGCCGCCCAGTGCCTTGTCCTGGGAAGCAATCTCATCAAGGACGAGACCGCGAAGTACAACGCGTTGCTGTGACGCCGGGCGGCGGATTTATCGTCCGTGCCGCAATCGGGTGAGATCAGCGCTTTCGCGTCAGGAAGCCGGCGAAGGCCGCGCGCGCCTCAGGCGACTTGAGGCGGACTTTGAACTCTTCCGCCTCGACATCGATGCGCGTGATGATCTCCTCACGGGTTCCGCGCAGGAGTTGCCGCGATGCGAGCACGCCCTCGGGCGGCAGGGCGGAGATGTCCCGCGCCGCCTTCATGGCTTCAGCTTCGACCTCCGACGCCGCGACGACCGTCGTTACGATGCCGAGGGCCTTGGCCTCCCCTGCATCCAATGGCCGACCCATCACGAGCAAGGAAAAGGCGTTTGCGTGACCCATGATCCGCGGCGCTATCAGGCTCGAGGCTGCTTCCGGCGTCAGGCCCAGTGCGACGAATGGCGTCGAGAAGCGCGCGTCCGCGGCGGCGACGACGTAGTCGCAGTGCAGCAGCATCGTCGTTCCAACGCCGACGGCAACGCCGGCAACCGCGGCCACGAGCGGCTTCTCGCAACGAACCAGCGAATACAGAAAGCGCAGGGTCGGCGCGCCGAGCGCGCCACCTTCGTCCGCCGCCTTCATGAAATCGCCGATGTCGTTTCCCGCGCAAAAAGCTCCCGGCCCGCCCGCGATCAAGAGGCAGCGTATCGCCCCATTCGTTCCTGATTCCTCTATTGCCGCCGCCATGGCCTCGTACATCTCGGGCGTCAAGGCATTCTTCTTCGCGGGACGGTTCATGCGCAGGGTGCGGATCGGTCCGTCGTCGGAGACGATCAAATCGCTCATGGCTCCCCCAATGTCTCCGGTTCACCACCACCAGTTGACAATTCATGCGCACTGAACTGCCTATTTTGCGACGTCGCCCTCTAGAATGTACCGTATTCCCAGTTCCCGACCATTTACATGGCATAATCGTGCAATAGTCGCACACCAGCGCCAAGGGGCGGCAAGGGGACGACAAGCGCAACTTTGCGGCTGCGAAAGAAAATCGAATCGGGAGAAACACGACATGAATCGACGGATGCTCGTCTGCATTTTCGGCGCAATGCTGCTGGCTTCGGTCGCGTCCCAAAGCCGGCAGGCCGCCAACGCCTACCCGACAAAACAGGTACGTATCGTCGTTCCGTATCCGCCGGGAGGTCCGACCGACCTGATAGCTCGGCTGTTGTCGCAGAAGCTCGGCGAGCGCCTGGGACAGACGTTTTACGTGGAGAACGTTGGAGGCGCGAGCGGAGCGGTCGGCGCAGGTCAGGTCGCTCAAGCCGCGCCTGATGGTCACACGCTGCTGGTCGTGACGAACGACTTTGCCGTCGCATCCGTCACCAATTCGAAGCTCCCGTACGATCCCGTCAAGAACTTCTCGCCCGTCACCATCATCGCCACATCACCCCAGGTGGTGGCGGTCAATCCGTCGGTGCCGGCACAAAACATGAAAGAGCTGGTCGATCTGATCAAGGCGGCCCCCGATAAGTACAACTACGCCGGACTTGGCATCGGCTTCGGCCAGTTATCCGCGGAGCGCCTGTTCAGGCTGGGTCTGAAGCTGGACGGATCTGGTGAAGGTGCCGTTCAACGGGGCCGCCCCCGCGGTCAGCTCGACGCTGGCAGGACATACGCAAGTCATCTTTCTCGGACTGCCGCCTGTTGCGCCGCATCTGAGCTCCGAGAAATTGCGGGCGCTTGCCGTCACCAGCCCGGTCCGGACGGCGGCCTTTCCTCGAATTCCGACCTTGCGCGAATCCGGAATCCCGGACCAGGAGTCGGAACTGGCCATCGGGATGGTTGCGCCCGCCGGGACGCCGTCGGATGTCCTTGCAATTCTTCAAAAGCAGATCGCCGAGATCATCGCTCTCCCCGATGTGAAATCGACGCTGGACACGCTCAGTTTCAGTCCAGTCGCGAACGCGCCATCGGAATATGCGAACCAGATCAAGGATGACATCGCGGTCTGGGGCAAGGTGATGAAGGATGCGAACATCCCGGTCAATTGAAGGTTGCGCACGCACGAGCGTGCAGCGCGGCCTTTCGCTCGACGTACCGATCACCGGTATGTCCGACGCCTTGACCTGTCGGTAGATTCCCCTTTCGTTGGAGGAGATCCAACAAGAGGTTTGTAAATGAACGCGACTACCGATCACGAACCCGTCCTGGTCATCGGCGGCGGCATCGGAGGGCTGGCCACCGCGCTCGCGCTCTCGCGCAAGGGCATCCCGGTGCAGGTTCTGGAGCAGGCGCCGGAGTTCACCGAGATCGGCGCCGGCATCCAGCTCGGCCCCAACGTCTTCCGCATGTTCGAGGTGCTCGGCCTCACCGAGCAGATGTTCCACTGGGCCGCGTTTCCGGAAGGCCTGGAGTTTCGCGATTCGATCACCGCCGAGACGATCGTCGATGTGAAGATCGACAAGCGGTTCCACGACAAGTACCGCGCGCCCTACGGCGTCATTCACCGCGCCGACATGCTCAACGTCATCCTCGACGCCTGCAAGAAATCCGACCTGATCAAGCTCGCGACCTCGCAGAAGGCGAGCGCGATCGACGACACCGGCAGCGGCGTCACGGTCAAGACCGAAACCGGCGAAACCTACAAGGGCGCGGCGCTGATCGGCTGCGATGGGCTGTGGTCCACCGTGCGCGAAAAGATCGTCGGCGACGGCAAGCCGGTCGTGTCCGGGCACATCGCCTACCGCGCCGTGCTGCCGACCGCCGAGTGGCCGGTGGAATATCGCCTGCCCAAGATGATCGTCTGGTGCGGCGAGAAGACTCACCTCGTCCACTACCCGCTCCGCCGCGGCGAGCTGTTCAACCTCGTGGTGGTGTTTCACTCGGACCGCTACGAGGAAGGCTGGGACACTTATGGCGATCCGGCTGAACTCCATGCGCGCTTCGTGGACAAATGCGAGCCGGTGCGCACGCTGCTGCAGAAGGTCAATGCCTGGAAGATGTGGGTGCTGTGCGACCGCCCGGCGATCAAGAACTGGAGCAAGGGCCGCCTCACGCTCCTTGGCGACGCCGCGCACCCGATGCTCCAGTATCTCGCGCAGGGCGGCAACACGGCGATCGAGGATGCCGTCTGCCTCGCCAACCAGGTCGAGGCGAGCGGCCGGGACTACGAGGCCGCCTTCAAGGCATACCAGGAGCTGCGTTATCTGCGCACCGCGCGGGTGCAACTCATGGCGCGCGTGTTCGGGGAAATTTATCACGCCAGCGGCGTCAATCGCGAGCTGCGCAACAAGGTCCTGCGCGAATGGACGGAGCAGGGCGGCGTCGACATGTCGTGGCTCTACGGCGAGCAGCCGGAGCTGCCGCATGTCGACAACGTGCCGATGCCCGCGCCGACCCGGCTGCCGTTTTAGGCGGTCTACGGGGGAGTGGGCTTGGCCAGGGAGCACATCCGCACCTCTGCCAACAACCTCCGCGCGTCTGTCAAGTGGCCGCTAGTAGGAAAGATCGTTTCGCTGCAATCTGTTATACGATTATAAAAAGAGCACCTGGGGGAACAGGCCGCGCTGGGGCGGCCAAACAAACCTAAGAACAACGCGCGGTCAACGCGCGGACGGAACAGGGAGGTCGCATTGTGGCGATGAGCGCTGCCGCTCGCGCGGACACGTTCCCCAAGCTTCTGATCCGCAATGCCCGCCTGTTCGCGGATCGTCCGGCCTATCGGCACAAGGATCTCGGCATCTGGCAGGTCTGGACCTGGGGGGAGGTGCTCGCCGAGGTGCGCGCCTATGCCGCCGGGCTGTCCCGGCTCGGGCTCGCGCGCGGCGACACCATCGCCATCGTCGGCTCCAACCGGCCCCGGCTCTACTGGTCGGTCATGGCCGCGCAGATGCTCGGCGCGGTGCCGGTGCCGGTCTATGCCGACGCGGTCGCCGACGAGCTCGCCTATGTGCTGGCCCATGCCGACGTGCGCTTCGCCGCGGTGGAGGACCAGGAGCAGGTCGACAAGATCCTTTCGGTGTCCGAGCGGCTGCCGAAGCTCGCGCAAGTCGTCTACGACGAGCCGCGCGGCCTGCGCGACTACGACCACAGCCGGCTGCACGCTATCGACGACGTGATCACAGAAGGCCGCGCCGCGCTGGCGAGCGAAGCGAGCGGCCAGCGCGGCCACTTTAAAGTGCGCGCGCCGGACACTCGCCCTGAACCGGGCTCGTCGGCGCGCGATGCGCTCGCCTTGGGCGAATGGCTCGACCGCGAGATCGAGGCCGGGCAGGGCTCGGACCGCTCGGTCATTCTCTACACGTCGGGCACCACCGGCCAGTCGAAGGGGGTCGTGCTCTCCGCCATCGGCTGCATCAACGCGGCGTCCGACACGGTCGCGTTCGACGAGCTCACCGAGCGCGACGAGGCGCTCGCCTATCTGCCGCTCGCCTGGGTCGGCGACCACTACCTCAATTATGCGCAGGCGCTGGTCGCGGCCTTCTGCCTGGCGTGTCCGGAGAGCGCCGACACCGCGATGGCCGACATGAAGGAGATCGGCCCGACCTTCTTCTTCGCACCGCCGCGCGTGTTCGAGCAGATGCTCACCCGCGTCATGATCCGCATGGAGGACGCGAGCCCGATCAAGCGGCGGCTGTTCCACGCCTTCCTCGGCGTTGCCCGGCGCCACGGCGAGAAGATCCTCAACGGCGAGCGCGTGCCGCTCACCGGCCGCCTGCTCTATGCGCTCGGCGAGCTCTGGTCTATGGGCCGCTCAAGAACGTGCTCGGGCTTGTCGCGCGTGCGCATCGCCTATACCGCGGGCGAGGCGATCGGCCCCGACCTGTTCTCGTTCTTCCGCTCGATCGGGCTGAACCTCAAGCAGCTCTACGGCCAGACCGAAGCCTTCCTCTATCTCACCGCGCAGCCCGACGGGAAAATCTATTCCGACACCGTCGGACCGGTGATGACCAACGTCGATCTGCGCATCGCCGAGAACGGCGAGGTGCTGTTCAAGTCGCCCGGCATGTTCGTCGGCTATTTCAAGGACGAGGCCAAGACCGCCGAGGCGATGACCGCGGACGGCTACGTCAAGACCGGCGACGCCGGCTTCATCGATCCCAAGACCGGCCATCTCAAGATCATCGACCGCGCCAAGGACGTCGGCCGCCTCAACGACGGCACGCTGTTCGCGCCGAAATACATCGAGAACAAGCTCAAGTTCTATCCCAACATCCGCGAAGCGGTGGTGTTCGGCGACAAGCGCGACTTCGTCTGCGCCATGCTCAACATCGATCTCACCGCGGTCGGCAACTGGGCCGAGCGCAACAACGTCGTCTACGGCTCCTATCAGGAGCTCGCCGGCGCATCCGCAGGTCTACGACATGCTGGCGCGGCACGTCGAGGAGATGAACCGCTCGCTCGCCGAGGAGAAGGCGATGGCCGGCGCGCAGATCCGGCGCTTCCTCATCCTGCACAAGGAGCTCGACGCCGACGACGGCGAGGTCACGCGCACGCAGAAGGTCCGCCGCAGCTTCGTCGCCGAGCGCTACGCGCCGCTGATCGAGGCGCTCTACGACGGCGCGAGCGAAGCCGACATCTCGACCGAGGTGACGTTCGAGGACGGCCGCAAGGGCGTGCTCTCCGCGCGCGTCAAGATCCGCGACGTCGCAGACCGTGCCCGGTGCCCGCCGCCATGGAGAAGGCGGCATGAGAGCGCCGACGGGCACGAGATCGCGGCCGGCGACGTGCTGCTGTCGGTCGAGAACGTGTCGCTCGCCTTCGGCGGCGTGAAGGCGGTCACCGGCGTCTCGTTCGACATCCGCAAGGGCGAAATCCGCGCCATCATCGGCCCGAACGGCGCCGGCAAGACCTCGATGCTCAACGTCATCAACGGCTTCTACCATCCGCAGCGCGGCCGCATCACCTTCAAGGGCAAGACGCGCGCGCAGATGCGCCCCTACGAGGCGGCGCGCGGCGGCATCGCCCGCACCTTCCAGAACGTCGCGCTGTTCAAGGGCATGACCGCGCTCGACAACATCATGGCGGGCCGCACGCTGAAGATGCGCCGCGGCTTCTTCTGGCAGCTCCTCCGGATCGGTCCGGCGCTCGCGGAGGAGAGTGGAGCACCGCCACCGCGTCGAGGAGATCATCGACTTCCTCAAGATCCAGCACATCCGCAAGATCCCGGTCGGCAAGCTGCCCTATGGGCTGCAGAAGCGGGTCGAGCTCGGCCGCGCGCTCGCCATGGAGCCGGATCTGCTGCTGCTCGACGAGCCGATGGCCGGCATGAACCTCGAGGAGAAGGAGGACATGTCCCGCTTCATCCTCGACGTCAACGATCACTACGGCACCACGATCGCGCTGATCGAGCACGACATGGGCGTGGTGATGGACCTGTCCGACCGCGTGCTGGTGCTCGACCACGGCGTCAAGATCGCCGACGGCACGCCGGCCGAGGTGCAGGCCGACCAGGCGGTGATCGACGCCTATCTCGGCGTGAGCCATTGAGGACGCGATGCTCGGTCCCGTCCTCGAAACGCTGATCGGCGGCCTGCTCACCGGCGTGCTCTATTCGCTGGTGGCGCTCGGCTTCGTGCTGATCTTCAAGGCCTCCGGCGTGTTCAACTTCGCGCAGGGCGCGATGGTGCTGTTCGCGGCGCTGTCGCTGGCGCGGCTCTCCGAGTTCATGCCGCTCGTCCTCGCGTTCGCGCTCTCCGTGCTGATCATGATCGCGCTCGCCTATGCGATCGAGTTCCTGGTGCTGCGCCATCTCGTCAACCAGGACGGCATCATCCTGTTCATGGCGACGCTCGGGATCGCCTATTTTCTCGAAGGCTTCGGCGCAGACGATCTGGGGCAGCGACATCTACAAGATCAAGCTCGGGCTGCCGCAGAATCCGATCTTCATTCTCGAATTGGTGTTTCCCGGCGGGCTCCTGATCGATCCGTCCGAGCTCATCGCCGCCGTCATCTGCGCCGCGATGGTGGCGGTGCTCGCGATCTTCTTCCAGGTGACGCGCGTCGGCCGGGCGCTGCGCGCGGTCGCCGACGATCACCAGGCCGCGCAATCGGTCGGCATCCCGCTCAACCAGATCTGGCTGATGGTGTGGGCGGTCGCCGGCATCGTCGCGCTGGTCGCCGGCATGATGTGGGGCGCCAAGCTCGGCGTGCAGTTCTCGCTCTCGCTGGTCGCGCTCAAGGCGCTGCCGGTGCTCATCCTCGGCGGCTTCACCTCGATCCCGGGCGCGATCGTCGGCGGGCTGATCATCGGCGCCGGCGAGAAGCTCGCCGAGGTGATGCTCGCCCCGGTGCTGATCCGCACCTTCGACCTCGCCGGCGGCGGCATCGAGAACTGGTTCGCCTACGTGCTCGCGCTCGTGTTCCTGCTGTTCCGTCCGCAGGGGCTGTTCGGCGAGCGCATCATCGAGCGGGTGTGACGCCGTGTTCTATCGCGAGGCCGGCCAGTTCAAGACCACCTACGACGCCGACCAGGCGATCTTTCCGATCGCGCAGGACCGCTGGTTCGTCATCGGTCTCGATCGTCTTCGCGTTCGTCGGCGTGCCGCTGTTCGCCGGGCAATATCTCTACACCGAGGTGCTGATCCCGGTGCTGATCCTGTCGATCGCGGCGATCGGGCTCAACATCCTCACCGGCTATTGCGGGCAGGTGTCGCTCGGCACCGGCGGCTTCATGGCGGTCGGCGCCTATGCCGCCTACAATCTCGCGCTGCGCCTGCCGGAGACCAACATCATCCTGGTGTTCCTGTTCGCCGGCGTCATGGCGATGCTGGTCGGCCTGCTGTTCGGGCTGCCGTCGCTGCGCATCAAGGGCTTCTATCTCGCGGTCGCGACGCTCGCCTCCCAGTTCTTTCTCGAATGGGCGTTCGCGCGCGTGAAATGGTTCACCAACTACGCGCCGTCGGGCTCGGTCGCGGTCAGCCGGATCGAGCTGTTCGGCTATCCCGATCGACACGCCGGGCAAGACCTACATCTTCGTGCTGGCGATCGTGGTGGTGCTCACGCTCGCCGCCAAGAACCTGGTGCGCGGCCGGCTCGGCCGCATGTGGATGGCGATGCGCGACATGGACATCGCGGCCGAGATCATCGGCATCCGGCCGCTGCACGCCAAGCTGTACGGCCTTCGCGGTCTCCTCGTTCTACATCGGCATCGCCGGCGCGCTGTGGGCGTTCCTGCGGCTCGGCTCCTGGGAGCCGCTGGCGTTCGACGTCAACCGCTCGTTCCAGGTGCTGTTCATGATCATCATCGGCGGGCTCGGCACCATCCTCGGATCGTTTCTCGGCGCCGCCTTCATCGTGCTGATGCCGATCTTCCTCAACCAGCTGCCGTCCTGGCTCGGGATTCCGATCTCGACCGCCATGATCTCGCACCTCGAATTCATGCTGTTCGGCGCCATGATCGTGTTCTTCCTGATCGTCGAGCCGCATGGACTTGCCCGGCTGTGGGCGATCGCCAAGGAGAAGCTTCGGCTGTGGCCGTTCCCGTATTGAGGCGCTGGCCGGCAATTCGCGGGCACACTCGTGCCCAAGCGAGCGGGTCGCGACGCCCGCAACAGCGATCGACCGGCCGGCCGCATGCCGGCCGGCCCGGTCGATGCAACGGAGGAAATGCAATGATTGGAAAGCATGTCGGGATCGCTCTCGCGGCGGCGGTCGGCGGCACGCGCGGTCGCTGCGCCGGCGCTGGCGCAGAACGAGCAGTTCATTCCCGCACCTGGTCTATCGGACCGGCGCCTATGCGCCGAACGGCGTGCCGTTCGCCAACGGCATCGCCGACTACTACAAGCTGGTCAACGAGCGCGACGGCGGCATCAACGGCGTCAAGATCGTGTACGAGGAATGCGAGTTCGGCTACGCCACCGATCGCGGCGTCGAGTGCTACGAGCGCCTCAAGGCCAAGGGTCCGACCGGCGCCGCCTACGTCATCCCGCTGTCGACCGGCGTCACCTTCGCGCTCACCGAAAAGACCACGATCGACAAGATCCCGATCATCTCCATGGGCTACGGCCGCTCGGAATCGCGCGACGGCTCGGTGTTCCAGTGGAACTTCCCGCTGCTCGGCACCTACTGGACCGCCGCCGACATCATCCTTCAGCACATCGCCAAGAAGGAAGGCGGCTTCGACAAGCTCAAGGGCAAGAAGATCGCGCTGGTCTATCACGACTCGCCCTACGGCAAGGAGCCGATCGCGCTGCTGCAGAAGCGCGCGCAGATGCACGGCTTCGAGACGATGCTCCTGCCGGTCACCCATCCCGGCGTCGAGCAGAAGGCGACCTGGCTGCAGATCCGCCAGAACCGTCCCGACTACGTGCTGCTGTGGGGCTGGGGCGTGATGAACTCGACCGCGATCAAGGAGGCGGTCGCGGTCGGCTATCCGCGCGACAAGATGTACGGCGTGTGGTGGTCGGGCGCCGAGCCCGACGTGCGGCCGGCCGAGGACGGCGCCAAGGGCTACAACGCGGTCACGCTGCAGCACACGCGCCGGCCAGTTCAAGCTGCACGAGGACCTCAAGAAGCACGTCTACGACAAGGGCCAGGGCTCGGCGAAGTGGGAGGAGACCGGCGAGATCCTCTACGTCCGCGGGCTGATCAACGCCATGCTCGGCGTCGAGGCGATCCGCACCGCGCAGGAGAAGTTCGGCAAGAAGCCGCTGACCGGCGAGCAGGTGCGCTGGGGCCTCGAGAACCTCGACATCACCGCCGATCGCATCAAGCAGCTCGGCTTCGAAGGCGTGCTGCAGCCGATCAAGGTGTCCTGCGCCGATCACGAGGGCGCGCGCACCGGTCGCATCCAGACCTGGGACGGCAAGAACTGGAAGATCACGTCCGACTGGTACACCAGCGACGACAGCGTGATCGCTCCGATGGTCAAGGATGCGGCGGCCAAATACGCGGCCGAGAAGAAGATCACCGCCGGGCTGCCTGCGACCAACTGATGTCGGTCCCGGCCGAACCGATCGCAACGTGCAGGAGGCGGCGGCAGCGCCGCCGCCTTCCGCCATCGGCAGCCGTCGGTGAGCCGGCCGCGCCGCGCCGATCCTCGTCGGTCAACAACATCGAGGTCGTCTACGACCACGTCATCCTCGTGCTCAAGGGCGTGTCGCTCGACGTGCCCAAGGGCGAGATCGTGGCGCTGCTCGGCGCGAACGGCGCCGGCAAGTCGACCACGCTGAAGGCGATCTCCAATCTGCTGTCGGCCGAGCGCGGCGAGGTGACCAAGGGCTCGATCGTCTTCGACGGCGGCGAGGTGCATGCGCGCACGCCCAACGAGCTGGTGCGGCGCGGCTGCATCCAGGTGATGGAAGGGCGGCACTGCTTCGCCCATCTTTCGGTCGAGGAGAACCTGCTCACCGGCGCCTATACGCGGCGCGACGGCAAGGCCGCGATCCGCGCGCGACCTCGAGCTCGTCTATTCCTATTTCCCGCGCCTCAAGGAGCGCCGCGGCTCGACCGCCGGCTACATCTCCGGCGGCGAGCAGCAGATGTGCGCGATCGGCCGCGCGCTGATGTCGCGGCCGAAGATGATCCTGCTCGACGAGCCGTCGATGGGGCTCGCGCCGCAGCTGGTCGAGGAGATTTTCGAGATCGTCGGCGATCTCAACGCCAAGGAAGGCGTCTCGTTCCTGCTTGCGGAGCAGAACACCAACATGGCGCTGAAATACGCGCGCTACGGCTACGTGCTCGAGAACGGCCGCGTGGTGCTCGACGGCGAGGCCAAGGCGCTGCGCGAGAACGAGGACGTCAAGGAATTCTACCTCGGCGTCGCCGAAGGCCGGCGCAAGTCGTTCCGCGAGGGCAAGCACTACCGGCGGCGCAAGCGCTGGCTGGCCTAGGCACGATGAATAGATGCCTATTGATTGAGAGTGGTGACCAGGGAACTAGTTTGGCATGTTCGGATTTAGTTCCGTAATCGCCGCTTTGTCGGCGGGACTGACCGCAATCGTTACAGATTTCATCAGCGCCAAAGGGGACGTGAAGGGGCTGAACGCGTTGTGCAACGCCGTGCTCGCATGCTGCGGCGCAGCGCTTGTCCTGATTTCCAGCGCGGTTTGGATCCGATCCTTCGGAGAGGAGAATCGGCGGACGTGAGGAATGGCCACTACGACAAGCTCGAAACCCGCGATCCGGAAGAGCGCGAGCGCGAGTTTTTCGGCCGTCTGCCCGATCTCGTCGCGCTCGCCCTGAGCGCGCCGGGCTGGGCGCGGCAGCTTGCCGGCGTCGATCCGAATGCGGTGACCTCGCGCGACGTGCTGGCGAAGCTGCCGGTGCTGCGCAAGTCCGACCTCGTCGCGCTGCAGAAGGCGATGCCGCCGTTCGGCGGCTTCAACGTCACGGCGCCCGGGCAAGCGTGCAGCGGCTGCTGATGTCGCCGGGGCCGATCTTCGAGCCGGAAGGCGGGGGCAGGGATTTCTGGGGCGCGGCGCGCGCGCTCTTCGCCGCCGGTTTGCGGCCGGGCGACATCGTGCACAATTCCTTCTGCCTATCATCTCACGCCCGGCGGCTTCATGATGGAGGCGGGCGCGCATGCGCTCGGCTGCGCGGTCATTCCCGCCGGCACCGGCAATACCGAGCAGCAGCTCGAGGCGATCGCGCATTTCAAGCCCTCGGGCTATCTCGGCACGCCGGATTTCCTGAAGATCCTGCTCGATACGGCGGCGAAGGCCGGCAAGGACGCGTCGTCGCATCAAGCGCGGCCTCGTCTCGCGGCGCGGCGTTGCCGGCCTCGCTGCGCGAGGAATTGGCAGGCCGCGGCGTCGCGGTGCTGCAGTGCTATGCCACCGCCGAGCTCGGCGTCATCGCCTACGAAAGCGAGGCGCAGGAGGGCATGATCGTCAACGAGACCCTGCTGCTCGAGATCGTGCGGCCCGGCACCGGCGATCCGGTCGCGGAGGGCGAGGTCGGCGAGGTCGTCGTCACCTCGTTCAATCCGGACTATCCGATGATCCGGCTCGCGACCGGCGACCTCTCGGCGGTGCATGACGGGACGCTCGCCGTGCGGGCGCAGCAACATGCGCATCAAGGGCTGGATGGGCCGCGCCGATCAGACCACCAAGGTGAAGGGCATGTTCGTGCATCCCGGCGCAGGTCGCGGAGGTCGGCCGGCGCCATCCCGAGCTCGGCCGTCTGCGGCTCACCGTTGCGCGCGCGGGCGAGCAGGACGCGATGACGCTGCTGGCGGAATGTGCCGCGCCGGACGACGGCTTGCAGGATGCGGTCGCCGCCACGCTGCAGTCCGTGACCAAGCTGCGCGGCGAGGTGAAGCTGGTCGCGCCCGGCAGCCTGCCGAACGACGGCAAGGTGATCGCGGACGAGCGGCCGGTGGGGTAGCAGCTACTACTTCACCACGATCCGTCCGCCGTCCGGGCCGCGCACCGTGCCGATGTGCTCGATATAGTCCATTACCTCGTTGGCCATCAGCGGCGCGTCGTTTGCAGGCAACAGCTCCTTCGCGTCGCGGAACATGGTGTAGCCGTCGCCGCCGCGCTGCATGAAGTCGTTGGTCGCGACCGAATAGGTCTTGCCGTCCTCGAGCGGCGCGTCGCCGACCTTGATCGACAGCGACGCGATTGCCGGGCGGACGGCTGGCATCGGCTTCGATCGTGAGGCCCGACACCTGCGGAAAGCGGCCGCTCGGATTGGGCAATTGCGAAAGCCCGTTCTCGATCGCGCGCCTGCAGCTCGGCGCCGCTGATGTCGAGGGTGACGACGCGGTTGCCGAACGGCAGCTCGGTAAGAACGTCGCGGCGCGTGATGGTCGAGCCCGGCGGATAGATGCGGCCGCCGCGGATGCCGCCGCCGTTGGTCACCGCGACGTCCGATTGCGCGGACCCCGCAGCGCGTCGGCGATAAGATCGCCGATCGCGGCCTCGCGCGTGCGCACCGTGGCGGTGCGGCTGTCGAGCTCGACCGCAGTGGTGCCGATCGGCACGTCGAGCTGCTTGCTCAGCTCGCCGCTCGAACCTCGCGACCACCGCCGCGACCTCGGGGTCGGGCGTCACGGTCGCCGTATCGATGACGCGGAATTGCGGCCACCAGGTCACCGTCGCGGCGGCCGTCCTCCTCCCTGACGTCGATGTCGATGTCGATCGCGGTGACGTAATGGGCGTCGTAGTTCGACTCGACCATGGCGGTGCGGCCGTCATAGTTGATGAACAGATCGTGGGTGTGGCCGGTGAGCATCAGGTCGGCGGCGCGGCTGCGGAAGATCTCGTAGCCCTGCGCGCGGGTGCACGTGCGCCACGACCACCACGAAATCCGCGCCCTCGCGGCGCAGCGCCTGCGCCTGCTCCTTCATGGTCGCGACCGTCGACGCGAATTTCAGGTCGCCCGGGTCGGAGGCGCGCTCGCTGTCGTCGATAGGCCGCGCCGGTGAGCCCGATGCGCACGCCGCCGACGGTGACGATGGAGCGGTCCTTGAAATTGGGCAGCGGCTGGCCGTCGGCGTCGCGCAGATTGGCGGCGTAGAGCGGGAACTTGGGCCTCGCTCATGCGCTGCAGGAACGTCGCCTTGCCGAAATCGAACTCGTGGTTGCCGGGCGCGAAAATGTCGGGCGGGACCAGGTTGGTGAGCGTGATGATGTGGGCGCCGTGGTCGATGCCCGACATCAGCGAGGGCGAGAGCGTATCGCCGCCATGGGCGAAGATCGCATGGCCGCCGGCGTCGCGGGCCTTGGCGCGCTCGGCCTTGACCACGGCGGCGAGCCGGGCGAAACCGCCGCGGCGCTGGCCGTCGGCCATCGCCGTGTCCGCCATCAGATAGATGTCGTTGACCAGGACGAAAGTGACGCGCGTGGACGCGGCCGGAGCCGGCGCCGAGCCGGCAAGGCGAACGCCGGTGAACGGGACCAGCAGAAGACCGGTGGCGACGCGGCGGGTTATGAGGTGCATGGGGTCCGGGTCGGCAGGACGAAACTTGCTCTAGCATGCATGCAAGGTCCCTCGCCATTCCCTATATTCGACCGGTAAAGATCGGCTTGTGATGAACGAAACCTTGCCCGTCATCGAGGACGCCGCCCCTGCTCCCGCGGCCCCCACGCTTGCCCCCGAGCCGGCGCCGGCGCCCGAGCCCGTCCGGGCCGCCGCTGCACGGATCGGCGTGCTCCTCGTCAATCTCGGCACGCCCGACGCGGCCGATGCCGCGGCGGTGCGTCGCTATCTCAAGGAGTTCCTCACCGACCCGCGGGTGATCGAGAACCAGGGCCGCCTCTGGAAGCTCGTGCTCAACGGCATCATCCTGCCCATCCGGCCGCGTCGGAAGGCGCGCGACTACGCCAAGATCTGGAACCGCGAGAAAAACGAATCGCCGCTCAAGACCATCACCCGCTCGCAGGCCGAGAAGCTCGCGAATACCCTCAGTCTCGTGGGCGGCCACATCGTCGTCGACTGGGCGATGCGCTACGGCAATCCCTCGATTGCGTCGCGGCTCCGTGAGCTCGCCGCGCAGGGCTGCGAGCGCATCCTCGTCATTCCGCTCTATCCGCAATATTGCGCGGCGACCACCGCGACCGTCGGCGACGAGGTGTTTCGCGCGCTCGCCGGCATGCGCTATCAGCCGGCGCTGCGCATCGCGCCGCCTTACTACAACGACCCGGTCTATATCGAGGCGCTGGCGTCCTCGACCAGCGCCGCGCTGGCAGGGCTCGGCTTCGAGCCCGACGTCATCCTCGCCTCGTTCCACGGCATCCCGAAGGCTTTTGTCGACAAGGGCGATCCCTATTACGCCCATTGCATCGAGACGATGCGGCTCCTGCGCGAGCAGCTGAAGCTCGACGAGACGAAATTGCATGCTGACGTTCCAGTCGCGCTTCGGCCGCGCCAAGTGGCTCGAGCCCGCCACCGACCAGACCGTCAAGAAGCTCGCCAAGAGCGGCGTCAAGAACCTCGCGGTGATCACGCCGGGCTTCTCCGCCGATTGCCTGGAGACGCTGGAGGAGATCGCGGTCGAGAACGCGCATATCTTCAAGCAAGCACGGCGGCGAGAATTTCGCGGCGATCCCCTGCCTCAACGACAGTACGCCCGGCATGCAGGTGATCTCGCAGATCGCGCTGCGCGAGCTGAAAGGTTGGGTTTGAGACGATCGCGCATAATGATGCGCAGACCGGAATTCAAGCCTGCCTGTGCACCGCAATACCGCAACGCCTGAGGCCACTTGCGGCGGCTCGCCGTCTTCTCCACATTCCAGGCGGAAGTGATTTGTTGGGTTGGCGCGTTTTCCAAAGCGATCGCAAGTGTCGCCGGAAAACGCCTTCAGAGGGCACATCCATGTTCGGCTTCGATGTCTTCGCGATCGTCTTCGTGGCGCTCGCGATCATTACGCTCGTTCGCCGGCGTCAAGACCGTCTCGCAGGGCTACAATTGGACCGTCGAGCGGTTCGGCAGGTACACCCGCACGCTGCAGCCCGGCCTCAACGTCATCGTTCCGTTCATCGACCGCATCGGCCGCAAGATGAACATGATGGAGCAGGTGATCGACATCCCGCAGCAGGATGTCATCTCCAAGGACAACGCCACCGTCACCGTCGACGGGCTCGCGTTCTTCCAGGTGTTCGATGCCGCCAAGGCGAGCTACGAGGTGGCTCACCTCGACGTCGGCCATCGTCAAGCTCACCATGACCAACATCCGCTCGGTCATGGGCGGCATGGATCTCGACCAGATGCTGTCGCATCGCGACGAGATCAACGAGCGGCTGCTGCGCGTGGTCGACGCGGCGGTGTCGCCCTGGGGCGTCAAGGTCAACCGCATCGAGATCAAGGACATCGTGCCGCCGGCCGACCTGGTGCAGGCGATGGGCCGGCAGATGAAGGCGGAGCGCGAGAAGCGCGCCGTGATCCTGGAAGCCGAAGGCCAGCGCCAGTCGGCGATCCTCAAGGCCGAGGGCCAGAAGCAATCGCAGATCCTGGAAGCCGAAGGGCGCCGGGAAGCGGCCTTCCGCGACGCCGAGGCGCGCGAGCGCTCGGCGCAGGCCGAAGCAAAGGCCACCGAGATGGTGAGCGAGGCGATCGCCCGCGGCGACGTCGCCGCGCTCAACTACTTCGTCGCGGAGAAATATCTGCGAGGCCTTCGCGCTGCTGGCGCAATCGCCCAACCAGAAAGTGCTGATGCTGCCGATCGAGGCCATGAACGTGCTCGGCTCGCTCGCCGGCATCGGCGAGATCGTCAAGTGCGACCTTCGGCAGCGACGGCTCGCGGCGGCGCGCCCGCGGCGCCGGCGCGGCGGGCGACCGTGCCCGCCGGCGGGCCCGCACGGCTCTAGGGAGAGCGTGCCATGATGGCGTGGATCGTCGTCGCTCGGTTCCTGGAACTGGTTCATCCTGGCGGCGCTGCTGTTGCTGCTCGAGGTGCTGGCGCCCGGCATGTTCATGCTGTGGCTCGGGTTCGCGGCCATCCTGGTCGGGATCATCTCGCAGCGCGGTGGTCTGGTCCTGGCAGGCGCAGCTCATCGCCTTCGCCGTGTTCGCGGTCGCGTCCGTCCCGGTCTGGCGGCATTTTGCCCGCAAGGTGGAGAAGCCCGCCGACAGCCCGTTCCTCAATCGCCGCGCCGAGGGCTATGTCGGGCGCGTGTTCACCCTCGACAAGCCGATCGTCGATGGCGTCGGCACCGTGCGCATCGACGATACGGTCTGGCGCGTGTCGGGCCCCGACTGCCCCGCCGGCAGCCGGGTCAAGGTGGCGAGCGCGGACGGTGCGAATCTGATGGTGGAGGCGACGACGTGAGAGGCGCCGCTCAGGCCACTCCCGCCCGCAACAGATCGTGGAAGTGCACGACGCCGACCGGCTTGCCGGCATCGACCACGATCAGCTGCGTCTTCTTCATCGAGTTGAGCAGCTCCAGCGCCTCGCTGACGAGCTGATCGGCCGCACCGTCTTCGGCCCGCGCGTCATCACCTCCTCGACCGTGCGATCGAGCAGGTTGGCGCTCATGTGCCGGCGCAGGTCGCCGTCGGTGATGATGCCGACGAGATCGCCGCGCTGGTCGGTGATGCCGACGCAGCCGAAGGTCTTGGCCGTCATCTCGACGATCGCCTCCGACATGCGGGTGCCGACCGCGGCGAGCGGGATCTCGTCGCCGGTATGCATGATGTCGCGCACGAATTTGAGCATGGCGCCGAGCCGCCCGCCCGGATGGCGCATGCCGAAGTCGAGCGCGGTGAAGCCGCGGCTCTCCAGCAACGCAACGGCCAATGCGTCGCCGAGCGCGGCCTGCATCAAGGTCGAGGTGGTGGGCGCGAGATTGTGCGGGCAGGCCTCGCGCGCCTGCGGCAGCACCAGCACGACGTCGGCCGCGCGGCCGAGCGTGCTGTCGGCGACCGAGGTGACGGCGATGAGCCCGATGCGGAAGCGGCGCGAATAGTCCGTGAGGTCCTTGAGCTCGACCGTCTCGCCCGACCACGACAGCGCCATGATCACGTCGTCCGGCGTGATCATGCCGAGATCGCCGTGGCTGGCTTCGCCCGGATGCACGAAGAAGGCCGGCGTTCCGGTCGACGCGAAGGTCGCCGCGATCTTGCGCCCGACGTGGCCGGACTTGCCCATGCCGGTCACGATCAGCCGGCCGCGCGCGCCGGAGATCAGCTCGACGGCGGCGATGAAGGCGCGGCCGAGCCCGTCGTGGATGGCGGCCGAGAGCGTGGTGATGCCGCCGGCTTCCGCCTCGAGGGTGCGGACCGCGGACGCGATCAGGTCGCCGCCGCGCGGGCTCGTCGGTCGTTCCGTGCTCGAGGGCTTCGACATGCGGGCTTTGATCGAGATTGGCCCCGGAAGGGGCGAGGGCATCCGATAGCACGGAAACCGGCCGCGGACGAACGGTCAACCGGCCGTTAACCATATCCGTTTTAACTTCGTTAACCAAAGGGATAGCGACCGCGCGGCCGCGTCCGGCCGCTTGCCGGCGGTGCGGCGGGGCATCTGCTCAACTCCTTGATTTCGGGAGCGATTGTCGGTGCGGCGGGGCAAGGCCGAGAGAGCGCACAGGTCGTGAGCCGGGGATTGCAAGTGCCGCGTCGTCGCGAACCGCTTCTCGCGATACCGTTTGCGGCCGGACCGTTCTTGGCCGGCGCGCTGGCCGCGATGCTCGTGCTCATGGGCGCGGTGGCGAGCGCGCAAGACACCAGCGACATTACGGACACCACGGACATCAGGGATACAACCGGCGCAATCGGCGGAGCCGATGCCGGCCTGTTGCGCCCTGTGCTCGACGGCGATCCGCAAAATCCGCCGCGCTTCCGCAGTCCGCGCAAGGCAGGAGACACCGCGCCCTCGCGCTTCGGCCAGCTGCCGAACTTCGGCTATCAGCCCGCGCTCGGCGCCGGCACCACCGGCTTCAATTCCACCAACGCGAGGAAGCGCAGGGCGAAGCCCGGCCAAACCAAGTCGGTCCAGCCCACCGGCGCGGCCGATCCCGCCTCGCCGGCGGCGCCGGCCACGCAGCGCCGGCGCCGCGCCGGTCCGGCTCCGCGACATCCAGGCCCGTTGACGCCGAAGCAGTTGCAGCCGGCGGGAGCGCCGCTCTCGCCCCGCATCTACAACCGACGCGTCCCGGCGCGCCGCCCGCCAGCGCCGACGTTGTCATCGCTACCGTGGCGACCACGCCGCCGAGCCGCCGGCTGTTCCCGGAGGAAAAGCCGTTCGATCCGCTCGGCGTCCAGCTCGGCGCCTTCCTCTTTCGCCCGGCGATGGAATACAGCCGCGGCTGGGACAGCAACCCCGCGCGCAACGCGACCGCGCCGGCGCAGTCGTCCTGGTTCAACATCTATTCGCCCGAGCTGCTGATCAATTCGAACTGGGCGGTGCACGAGTTCAACGCCACCATTCGCGGCGGCTACACGACCTACGACACCATGCACCAGCTCGATCGTCCCAACGTGGACGCCAAGGCCGTCGCCCGCATCGACGTGACCAGCCAGAGCCGCATCGATCTCGAAGGGCGCTACCTTCTGTTCACCGACAATCCCGGCAGCCCGAACATCCAGGTCGGGCTCTCCCATCTGCCGATCGCCCATACCTATGGCGGCACCGCCGGCGTCGGGCACCGCGTCAACCGGCTCGACGTCTCGCTCAAGGGCAGCTTCGACCGCACGGTCTACAACGACTCCGAGTTCACCGACGGGACGAGCGACAGCAACGCCGACCGCAACTACAACCGCTACGGCCTGGTCTTGCGGACGAGCTACGAGGTCAATCCCGGCGTGCGGCCGTTCATCGAGCTCGGTGCCGACCGCCGGCAATACGATCTCGCGATCGACGCCGGCGGCGTGATGCGCACCTCGCAGGGCAGCTACGGCAAGGCCGGGACGACGCTCGAACTGCGGCCGAAGCTGACCGGCGAGCTCGCCGTGGGCTATCTCTCGCGCAGCTATTTCGATCAGGGGCTCACGGATATCCGCGGCTACACCTTCGACGCCACGCTCACCTGGCTCGCGACCGCGCTCACCACCGTGAAGCTGACCTCGACCACCACGGTCGCGGAATCGACCCTGGTCGGAGTGTCGGGCCAATTCACGCGCGAGACCGCGCTGCAGGTCGATCACGCCTTCCGCCGCTGGCTCGATCGCGACGCTCAAGTTCACCCGCGGCTTCGACGATTACGTCGGCTCGCCGCGCGAGGACTATCGCTACATCGCGTCCTCGGCGCTCGCCTACAATGTGGGGCGGGAGATCATCATCAAAGGCGAATACCGCCAGGAATGGCGCTACTCAAACGAGCCCGGCAACAATTACTGGGCGCATGTGTGGTTGCTGGGAGTGCGGCTGCAGCGGTGATCTTCTGTAGGATGGGTGGAGCGCGCGCTTTTGCGCGCGCGATACCCATCATCTCTCCACGAGCACAGCCGCCGCGATGGGTATCGCCATGAGGGCGCAAGCGCCCTCATGCGCTCCACCCATCCTACACATCAATCCCCCAGCAACCGCTTGATCTCCGCCCGCATCGCCGGCGCGAGATCCGCTCGCGCGAGCGCGTAGGAGACATTGGCGGCGAGGAAGCCGACCTTGGAGCCGCAGTCGAAGCTGCGTCCGTCGAACTGCAACCCGTAGAACGGCTCGCGCTTGGCGAGCTCGATCATGGCGTCGGTGAGCTGGATTTCGCCGCCGGTGCCGCGCGTCTGCGACGCGAGGATGTTGAATATTTCCGGCTGCAATATATAGCGGCCGGTGATGATCAGGTTCGACGGCGCCTTCTCGCGCGCCGGCTTCTCCACCATCTGCGTGAGCGAAAACAGCTTGCCGTCCTTGCCGACATGCTTGCCCACGCCGACCACCCCGTACATGTGCACGCGATCCGCCGGCACCTCCTCGACCGCGATGATGTTCGCGTTCTCGTCGAGGCCCTGCGCCGCGTCGATCATCTGCGCCAGGCAGCCGCGGTCGTGCTGCACCAGGACATCGGGGAGAAGAAGAGCAAAAGGTTCGTGGCCCACCAGCTCGCGCGCGCACCACACCGCGTGGCCTAAGCCCAGCGGCAGTTGCTGGCGCGTGAAGCTCGCAGAGCCCGGCCCCGGCAGGTCGCGCGCCAGCGCCTCGAGGTCGGTGTGCTTCTGGCGTTCCGTGAGCGTGTGCTCGAGCTCGAACTGGCGGTCGAAGTGGTCCTCGATGACGCCCTTGTTGCGGCCGGTCACGAAGATGAAATGCTCGATGCCGGCCTCGCGCGCCTCGTCCACCACGTGCTGGATCAGCGGCCGGTCTACCACCGGCAGCATCTCCTTGGGCATGGCCTTGGTCGCGGGCAGGAACCTGGTGCCCAGTCCGGCCACCGGGAAAACGGCTTTACGTATCGGTTTCATGAGTCTCGTCAGGATTGCAGCGGGGCGTCCGTCTGTCTCGGTGTTGCCGAAGTTTGGACGTAATGAGACTGGCCTTCGTATGGCGAGGGGCTACCCGTTAACAGTCCCGCAACCATATAGGTTCCCCATGCCGGGATAGGCAACCGTCCAGGGTAAGAACGACATGGCGAAATTGGTCAGAACGATTAACGTCCTCGGTGCTGCTGCTCTGGCGACCGCGGCCACGGCGGCGCCCGTGCTCGGACAGGGTTTCGACATCCGCTCTCTCTTCAATTTCAATTCAGCGCCCGCCGCCACCGGCACTGTGACGCAGCCCCCGCCGCCATCCGCCGTTTCCCCGACCGCGCCCGTGCCGGAATGGAGCGGCGAGTCCGGCTCCTCCGGCCACCCCTTGATGACGGCCGACGCGATTCGCGCGGCCGCTGCCAACTTCCGCAGCTGCCTCGCCGGGCTCTGGCCTTTGGCCGAGCGCCGCGGCGTCACCAGCGCGGTGTTCGAGGCCAACGTCGCGGGGCTGACGCCGGATCTGCGCATCATGGACTTGATGGACTCGCAGCCCGAGTTCACGAAATCGTTCTGGGACTACCTCGACATCCTCGTGAACGACGCGCGCATCGAGAACGGCCGCGCCATGCTCGCGCAGCATCGCGCGGTGTTCGACGCGGTCGAGAAGGCCTATGGCGTCGATCGCCATTTCATCGCCGCGATCTGGGGCGTCGAATCCAACTACAGCACGCAGATCGGCGACCGCTCGGTGATCCGCTCGACGGCGACGCTCGCCTGCGTGGGCCGCCGCCAGGATTATTTCCGCGACGAATTTTTGTCCGCGCTGGAGATTCTCTCCCGTGGCGACGTCAAGGCGGACCATCTCAAGGGCTCGTGGGCGGGCGCGTTCGGCCCCACCCAGTTCATGCCGACCTCGTTCAAGAGATACGCCGTCGACTTCGACGGCGACGGCCGCCGCGACGTCGTCGACAGCGTGCCCGATCTCATCGCCTCGACTGCGAACAATCTCAAGAAGGACGGCTGGGTCGCCGGCCAGACCTGGGGCTACGAGGTCGTGGTGCCGAAGGGCTTCAACTTCCTGCTCGCCGATCGCTCGCGCGCGATGACCATGCGGGAATGGGAGCGTGCCGGCATCCAACGTCCGGCCGGCAAGGCGTTCCCGCGTCCGGACGATAAAGCCTATCTCCTGGTGCCGGCCGGCGCGCAGGGGCCGGGCTTTTTGATGCTGCAGAATTTCCGCGTGATCATGAAATACAATCCGGCCGAGGCCTATGCGCTCGCCATCGGCTATCTTGCCGACCGGCTGCGCGGCGGCGAGCCGTTCGTGCAGGCTTGGCCGCGGCACGAGCGCGTGCTCACCCGGACCGAGCGCTACGAGCTGCAGCAGCTTCTTGCCGAACGTGGTTTCGACGTCGGCGAGCCCGACGGCCGGCTCGGCGGTCGCACCCGCAACGCGCTGCGCGCGTTCCAAACCTCGGTCGGCCATGTGCCGGACGGCTTCGCCTCCGCCACGGTGCTGGAGCGGCTGCGCAGCCGCTAGCGCGCAGCATTCGGTCTGCTCTCTCCCCAAACTCGGTGCGCTCCCCTCCCCCTGGAAGCGGGGTTGGGGTTGAGGGCGCAGGGAGGTCCGATTGACGATAGGCTCGAACTGCGCCATCCCCACCCCTACCCTCCCCTTTCAAGGGGAGGGGGCGCACACTGAACCCTTAGGCGCCACCCGCGGAACCTCGCGACGAGTCCGAATTTGTGAACACCGGTATGGCCTTCCGTCCTATCTTCAAGTTGACATTTTTCCTGTATTATTAGCCCCTTGAGCCTTGCGGCCGGTTCCGCGGGGAACGCGCCACGGGCGTGCCGGGAACGCGCCACGGGCGTAAAGTGTTGAGTTTCTGGTCGCCCGGCTTATGTCCGTCCAAACAACGATCGGCATCTGCGCATGACCGCACCGCTGAAATCCCGACTCTTCGCAGCCGCCCTGGCCGGCATCAGCCTCGCGCTGTTGCTGCCGGCGCAGGCCCAGTTCTGGGATTGGGGCAACCGTCCGCAACGCCAGCAGAACCAAAACCCGTTCGGGGGTTGGTTCGGCGGGGGCCGGGGGGGCGGGTTCTTCGAAGGACCCCCGCAGCAGCAGGCGCCGGTCGATTACTCGCGCGCGCCGCCGCCCGCGCAGAAGAAGCCCGACGCCACGACCTCGATCGTGGTGGTGGGCGACGCCAATGCCGACTGGCTCGCCTACGGGCTGGAGGATGCTTTCGCCGAGAAGCCCGAGTTCAATATCGTGCGCAAGCATCGCACCGATTCCGGCCTCATCTCCTATGGGCGCCGTGACGTCGAGTGGCCGCAGGCGGCGCGCGAGATCATCGCGGCCGAGAAGCCGAAGTTCATCGTGATGATGATCGGCAACAACGACCGCCAGCTGATTCGCGAGAAGGCGCCGGTCGCGGCCAGGCCCGGCGCGCCCAAGGCAGGTGCGCAGCAGGCCCAGCAGCCGGCCGCGGCCCCGGCCGCCCCGGCGCAGCCCGATCCGGAGCAGCAGCCCGACGAGGAGAAGACGCCGGAGTTGCCGGCCAATGCGACCCCGGAGCAGGTCCGCCAGGCAGCGCACGGACCGTGGGAGTTTCACACCGAGCGGTGGGAGATCGCCTATATCAGGCGCATCGACGCCACCATCGCCGCGCTCAAGAGCGCCGGCGTTCCCGTGATCTGGGTCGGCCTGCCGTCGCAGCGCGGTACCAAGGCCAGCGCCGATTTCCTCCTATCTCAACGAGATCTATCGCAGCCGCGCCGACAAGGCGGGCATCATCTATGTCGACATCTGGGATGGCTTCGTCGACGAGGGTGGCCGGTTCTCGCCGCAGGGGCCGGACTACGAAGGCCAGATCAGGCGCCTGCGTACCGGCGACGGCGTCTATTTCACCAAGTTCGGCGCCCGCAAGCTCGCCCACTACGTCGAGCGCGAGATTCAGCGCAACATCGCCAATCGCGGCCTGCCGGTCGCGCTGCCGATGCCGATAGACCAGGGGCCGCAGGTGCCCGGCGGTCCCGCGCAGCGGCCGGCGGCCGGGCCGGTGGTGCCGCTCACAGCCGTCAAGGTGACCCCGGAAGAGCTGATCGGCGGCACCCGCGTGCCGCCTCGCGCCCCGATCGACGCCACCGCGACTCGCGTGCTGACCAAGGGCGAGCCGATCTCCGCGCCGACCGGACGGGCGGACGATTTCAGCTGGCCGCGCGGCGGTCCGGCCAATGCCGAGCCGGCGGCCGAGCCGGCCACGACACCTGCACCGGCAACGGCTCCACCGGCCGCGGCGAAAAAGCCCGGGGTAGCGGCCACGCCGCCGCGCGCGCCGGCAACGGATGCGCAGGGGCAGCAAGCAGGCCAGGCCGGCCAAGCCAATCAGGCCCCTCGGCCGGCGGTCCAGCGCCCCCGCCCCAATACCGATGCGCCGCGCCCGCCGCTCTCGATCCAGGGCCTGTTCCGGTAATCGGCGTAGGATGCGGTCCGGAGCGCCCACTAATGGGCGCGATACCCATCATCCCTCGCGTGATCACCGCCCGTCGCGATGGGTATCGCGCGCATAGCCCGCGAAGACGGGCGTAAACGCCCTTTCACGCGCTCCACCCATCCTGACAGCCCTTGACGGGAGACGGCGAATCGCCGGCCAATAGCCAACTCGATTCGGGAGCTTCGCCCCGAGTCCGCAGATGCCGGCTGCCGGCAAATGCGTCGCAATCGACTTTCGAGGACGTGTGGGTGCCATACGACATGCGTGGCGGGGCGACGTCATGATGCATGGCGAGCGCCAGCTTGCCGCTCTCGCCGCTGCCCTTATTGCCGACGTCTCCGAGCTGAGCGCCGCTGAGCTCAAGCTCGTCGCGGCAGCGCCGGATGTCGATGCAGGAGTCATCGCCGAAACCCGCGTGCAAATCCTCGCCGGACAGGATCCGCTCGGAACGACGTTTTGCTCGCTCAGGAGCGCCGAGCTGCGTCGCCAGCGTGGCGCGACCTACACGCCGGCGCCGATCGTTGACGCGATGGTGGCGTGGGCGGATAGCGAGGGCGTGTCGCCGGCACGCGTCATCGACCCCGGCGCCGGCTCGGGCCGCTTCTTGATGGCGGCGGCCGACAAGTTTCCGCTGGCTCAGCTCGTCGGCGTGGACATCGACCCGCTTGCAACGCTGATGCTGCGAGCCAACGCCGCGGTGCGCGGGTTTGCGTCCCGACTGATCGTGCATCTCACCGACTATCGAAAGCTCGAGCTGGCGCCGATTGCGGGCGCCACGCTCTTCATTGGCAATCCGCCCTACGTTCGCCACCACGACATCGGCGAGCGCTGGAAGACGTGGTTCTCCGAGACCGCAAAACGTCACGGCCATGTGGCGAGCAAGCTCGCGGGGCTGCACATCCATTTCTTCTTCAAGACGCGCGAGCTTGCGCGCGCAGGAGATTTCGGGACGTTCATCACCGCCGCGGAGTGGTTGGACGTGAACTACGGCAGTGTCCTTCGCAACATGCTCGCGGACGGGCTGGGTGGGTCCGCGGTCCACATCATCGACCCCAAGGCGCGGCCGTTTGCGGACGCGCTCGCCACCGGCGCCATTACCTGCTTCCGTGTCGGCAATCGCCCGGCATCGCTGACGATGCGGTCGGTCGCCACGCTCGACGACCTCGCGCCGCTCAGTCGCGGAAAATCCGTCGCTTGGTCCGACGTCGCCGGCGCACGTAAATGGTCCGTGCTGGTGCGCGATGCGCCGCCGGTGCCCTCAGGATTCATCGAGCTCGGCGAGCTGTTTCGCGTGCATCGCGGCCAGGTCACCGGCAGCAACTCGGTCTGGATCGAGAGCGAGGACGCGCCTGACGTCCCACGGGGGTTCAAGCGGATCGCCGTCACCGGCGCGCGCGAGTTGATGCGGGCGGGCCCGGAGCTCAAGTCCGCGGTCGGATTGAAGCGGGTGGTCGACCTCCCGGCCGACCTGGATGGGCTGGACGCCGAGGAACTGCGCGCCGTCAAGAAGTTCTTGGTCTGGGCGAAGGGGCTCGGGGCGCACGAGACCTACACGGCGCGTCACCGGCGCGCTTGGTGGTCGGTCGGGCTGCTCGAGCCGGCGCCGGTGCTCTGCACTTATATGGCACGCCAAGCGCCGGCCTTCGTTCGCAATCGCATCAAGGCCCGCCATCTCAACATCGCGCACGGTCTCTACCCCGTCGAGCCCTTGAGCGAGGATGCCATCGCTGACATTCTCGCCTACCTCCGCCGCCACATCGGCACCAGCGGAGGTCGAGTCTATGCGGGCGGCCTGGTCAAATTCGAACCGAAGGAGCTTGAGCGCACTCTCGTTCCGCGAATAGAGCACCTGCATGACTACATCGCCGAAGCGGTGGAACACCGACCAGCTGCAACAGGACGCGGGAAAAGCGCGCGCGCTCTTCCGTCACGAACGGCTTGAAGAGCCTCTCGATCTCTACAATGAATTTTTCGCGAAGTTTGCCATGCTCTTCGGCAAGCTCGTCGACAAGCTTCCGGCTCTGGCAGCCGATCCGATCGATGCCGCGCTGGTTGCCGACCTGGTTGATGGCCGCGATGCGCAAAAAGCGTTCCGCTATCTGACCGCTCCGCCGATATCCGCCGACGACCTCATGACCGTGGCCGACGCCACGCTGACCGCGTCACGTCTTCGCCTCGAAGCAGAGAGCGCCAAGCGCGTACGCGATACGGTGCTGACCATCATCGACCCGCATCGATTCCCATGGGTGGTCCAGAAGCGCGAGCCCACCGATCAGGAGCGCACCGCCGCCGTCGTCTCATCCGCCGCGTTGGCCGCCGCTCGCGAGGTGGAGACCAGTCGCCGCAACACTGCCAAGGAGGGACAGGAGCAGGCCGTCAAGCGCGTTCTCGCCGGCGTCGGCATGACGGAGGTCAGGAGCCGCGATATCCCAATGCTCACCGAGGCGCCCGCCCCGGGGGAGTTCTGCGGTGAATCCCGCCTGGCCGGCACCCGTGCCGACGTGGTCGCTCGGCTCGCGGACGGTCGGGTGATGGCGATCGAATGCAAGGTGTCGAACTCGGCCGTGAACTCATACAAGCGCATCGTCCACGACACCGGCGGTAAGGCGGCGACTTGGTATGCCCAGCTCGGACGCGCCCAGGTCGTACCCGCCGCGGTGCTCAGCGGAGTATTCAGCGCCGCCAACCTTGCGGACGTGCAGGACAACAAGGGCGTAGGCCTGTTTTGGCAGCACCGCCTCTCCGATCTGGCCGACTTCGTGAACGAGGCGAAATAGCCGACCGGCTCTACATGACCTCATGGGCGAGCTGCGAATCGTCTCCCGATCGTGTCGGCGCCTAATTTCTCGACTGGCTATTGTGTTTTACGTCCGGCACGCCATGTGAGTAGCGAGACAAGCAGTAGCTTGTCCGGGAGCTGCCCATAAATCGGAGACGTACCGAAGTCTCCGTTCCCTTCAATTGGCAGCGCTGGTGCCGTCGGCAGGCACAATAATACTTCAAATAGAGCTGCGTTCGGCACGGGTGCCATGAGCACCCGCATCCCTGCGTCCGCGCGCTGCATGCTGGCGCGTGTTCCTCTCGTCGAAAGATGAAAGCCACGAAGGCCGGACGACGTTTCACGCAATGTCGGTAAACCCAGCACAGCTCGATGCGACGGTGTGTGAACAAAATCGACGGAGAAAAACAATGCGAAAATCTTTGCAATTTGCTCTCGCAGCCGGATCGATGTTCGTTTGTGCTTCGGCAGCGATGGCCCAAGACGCCACAGTGAGACTCAGTCCGCTGTTCCTGGTCCAACCGCAGACGGCTCAAGGGTACGCGAGAGAGCACGCGCCGTACTCGGTACTACCCTCGATGAATTGGCGCGCGCCAGTTTTCCCGCAGACATGGGACGTGCAAGCAGTTGTACCGTTCACATTGGAGGACATGCTTGCCCCCGAGCGTGCCTCCAAGCCTGACTGAGTTATCGACTTAAGGGGTGGGGCACCTCAGGAGGATCGCCAGATGTCGTTCTATGTCCAGACGTGGCTCCCTTTGTTGACCGTCGCTTTGACTGCTGCAATCTGCTTCAGCGTAGCGTCATTCATGATGGCGCATACAAGGCCTCAGCGATGATAGAAACCGGTGTCCCATTCCGAAGTTCGCAAGAATGTGCAGCACGCTCTCATGCGAACTTCGGAATCAAAGGGACACTGGCAACTCTATGATTCTAGTGCCCCTTTTGAACCCGAAGTTCGCAACCCCCCTTGCAGCACTATGTGTGCGAACTTCGGGTTCGGGGCACTAGCCATGAGCCGAGAATGCGATGAGCGAATGTGGAACTTGGCCCATAGGTTGGCCCGGTCCGGTGAACATCGAAACTACCAGGCCATCGAATGGGAATTGCGGGCGTTTGGATATCCCCAAGCGCGCCGACTATTGGGCCACGAGCGAGTCCGTGAAAGGCTGGACGGCATGTGCGCCGAAGCTCAGAAAGGATTCGTAGCTTCGCGAGGTGGGGAGGACTTTTCCGCCTGAATGCTTCGCCGCGGCGCGTTGATGAGATTGAGGCGGCGACTGAGGCGATCTTCACAAAGTGTCTATCTTGTTTGCGTCTTCTCGGCGTGTTCGGCGAGTGTAAGCCATCTGTCGGCCATTTCGATGAAAAGGGACTTGTGTCGCGAAGTGCGGGCTGCCTCCGCCAACCGAATGCACTCGGCAGCGTTGTTGCGTAACTGGACTAAGCTGGGCAAGTGCGCTTCCATTCTGTGCATATGGGCACTGACCGAGCTCTTTGCCTGAAGAATGATTTCTCGATCCAATCGCAGAACCCCGCTGTCTCACACAACCCGTGCCCGACCATCAGGAAAGTACTTTTGGAGTAAATATAGAAAATAGAATGGGAATGTTCCAAGAAATGGAAGTTAATCAGCTATTCCTCCTTTACGTAATTCAATATTTCTGCCTCGCATTATCATGCAGTAACACTGTCATATCGATGAAATATTTATTTCGCCCGTTGCGAAGACTTGCAAGCGTTCCCAAATACGAAACGCGCAGGCCATGAGGCTGCGTGATACGGAAGGTCCGGCCCTGAGGGCGGATCGTTCGCATGTCGCTCAAACAACGAGGTCATGCCATGCGTACATTCGATTTTGCTCCCCTTTACCGTTCAACCGTCGGCTTCGACCGGATGTTCTCCATGCTCGACCAGCTCGGCGGCACGGAAGGCTCGGTTCCCGGCTATCCACCCTACAATATCGAGCGGAACGGCGAGAACGCCTTTCGCATCTCGGTCGCGGTCGCCGGATTCACCGACGCCGATCTTTCGATCGAAGCGAAGGAGAACACGCTGACGATCCGTGGCGAGAAGCAGACCAATGACGAAGAGACGAGCGGCGACGTGCTCTACAAGGGCATCGCCGAGCGGACCTTCGAGCGTAGCTTCCAGCTCGCCGACCATGTCGTGGTCAAGGGCGCGAGCTTGGCGAACGGGCTCCTGCACGTCGACCTCGTGCGCGAGCTCCCCGAGGCGATGAAGCCCCGGTCGATCCCGATCGCGAGTTCCGGCAAGCTGGTCGAGCTCCAGCCGGCCAAGGCCGCCGCCTGAACCGGTTGAAATTCGGGAGCGCCCCGGTTTCCGGGACGCTTCGGGCCGGGCATAAAGTCGCGGGAAATACAGCGGCAGCCCGGCTCTTTTTGGAACAAAATATCGTTGCTGAAATACGCCCGCTCAACGCGACCGTCGCGTCTTCTTTGCCGCCTCGTATGCCGCCTGCTGTGAAATTCCGAAATAATCGCCGATCTGCCACCAGTAGGCGCCCGCCTTGAACGCCCGCGCCATGGCCTTCTCGCGCGGCACGCCGCCTTTCACGGCCCGTACCATCTCCCGCAGGGCCTTCCGCTGCTCTTCGGCCCGCTCTTCCGCCCGTTCCCTGGCCTCGGCTGCCCGCTTGGCGTTGGCCTTTTTCCAGCTCCGGATGCTGGATTTGTAGACGATCCCGCGCAGCCGCACCGACCGGCCGATCACGGCGCTGCGCGAGGTGCCGAGCTTGTCGGCAATCTCGGCGGCGCTGTGGCCCTTCTTCTGCAGCGCCAGCAACCGCTTGTCCCGAGATGGCGTCCAGGGCGATTTCATGTCTGCTCCCGTGGGCTTGGGTCCGTCATTTGGCGCAAGGCATCGGTTAGTGCGGCGGCGCCGGCCGGGCGACCGCGCAAGACACTACCACATTATATTTCAATAGACAGCGTTACGCGAATCATATATGAATAGCGCATCATCCTAAAATGTGGATTGTACGTCGCTGCAACGGCTATCGTTTCGATGGCCGCCGCGGCTCCCCCACGCCGTCGGCGCGCATGCGCATTTGCCTGATACGAGCCGGAGCTCGCCATGACGACTGAAGATCCGCCGCCCGCCGACCACACGTCCGACAAGCTGATCCGCGATGCCGTGCTGGAGGAGCTCCAGCGCGAGGCCACCGATGCCGATGGCACCGTCACCAAGAAGCTGCTGCTGGTCGCGCGCACGCTGGTCGACAAGTCTATCGCCGGCGACATTGCGGCGCTCAAGGAGCTTCAAGACCGCATCGACGGCAAGCCGCCGCCGGCTAGCGCCGGCGCGGACAAGCGACCCGCGAGAATCACCTTCCAATGGAAGGACAGCCGATCGTGATAGATTTGCCGTAGCGGCAGACTCGGTTTACTCGGCTCATCCGCGGACTCGGTGCGCTCCCTCCCCCCTTGTGGGGGAGGGTTGGGGAGGGGGGTAGCGCAGTGAGATGACGGTGGTGACACCTGCGCAACAAACTGCACGACCCCACCCCTAGCCCCTCCCCACAAGGGGGAGGGGAACAGACCGGGTTTGTTGCTGCTCGACGGCGGGATCTGCTCTCCCCCGATCACGTCGCGCCTTGGCCATCCTGCGGGGCCGGCGGCGCGCCGACCCCGGCTTCCTCGGCGGCCCGCTGCAGTCGCGCGCTGTCCTGCGCCACATACACGATCGTCAGCATCCGCTGGAACAGGACGGAGCGTGACTTCTCCGGCAACGTGTTGAAGGCCGCATCGACGAACGGCTCGACCAATTCGGCTCCGTTGGCCCTCCACAAGCACCAGCAGCATTCCATGAACTTCATTTCAGCCGCGTTGCCGCCGGCTCGCAAGAACGGCTCGACCTCCTTCGTCGCCAGCCCCAAGCCGCGTCGCAGCTCTTCGTCCACTTCGTTCATTCCGAGCATTTGCGCACTCCAGTCAGGGCGTTTGCAGCATCAGCCCGTCAAGACGGGCGTCTCCGCCCTTATGTCTTCGCGGGCTAATATGCTGCAGCGCACAGGAAGGACAGCATCGTCCATGATCGCCGAAGAAACCGCGTCGGGAGATGACGCCCCGGCGGAAAACAAGACGCTCCGCTTGCCGCCGCTTCGAAACTACCGTGTGCTCCTCTTGCGCACCGGCGCCACCAGGATGCTTTGCGAGCGTCCGCACTTCGGGCAGGCAAACGCCTGCAAGCCGTACTGATCGCCGAACGGCGGGATGACGAATGCCAACTGCATGTCCTCGCCGCAGACCGAACACCGAGGGCTATTCTGCTGCCCTTGCTGCATGATGGGCCCTTCCGTCACCGGAGCCTCCATGACGTCAACTGACCGGCGCCGGATTCGTTGCCTGGAAACTCCGACCTTCGCACCGCACCAATCGATACGCCGTGGGCGCTGCGATCCCAGTGCGCTCCCTCCCGCACACGGTGCGCTCCCTCTCCCCACCCGAACTCGGGTTTACCCGAGTTCGGCATCTTAAGTCGGCCGAAGTCGGATAGATCCGACTTCGGCTGGGGAGAGGGTCGGGGTGAGGGGGTTCGAAGCCTATCGATAAATGACGCGAAGGGTGCGCACAAAAGGGCGGGTTCAGCCCGATTTCCCGTGTGGCTCGCAGCTCAGCCGACGCCGGCGTCCGCATAAGATTGCCCCCTTGAAATCAGGCGGCCTAATCCGCTCGGATTTTCGAGCGTCTTTTTTTGCCCGTGCCGACGGTGGCTTCTTCCAGCCGCGTCATCTGATCAGCGAGAAGAAGCCAGCCTTCAGCGGCCGTAACGAGCCGCCTGCGATTCCGGGGGTTGCGTTCTGCCTGCGCTAGTTTCTCTTCCGCGTGTGCTCGGCACTCGGCAGATGTAAACATTGCAACGACTCCAGCGCCCTGCGGTCGATAGCGGATGGACAGGACGTGAGTTCTGGTCAAAATAAAACACGTGGTGCGCGACCCACACGACCGATGTTGCGGTGCAACCATGCCCCTGACTGACCGTTTCGACGACGCCCTCGTTTACGCATCGCGCCTGCATCGCGAGCAGACCCGCAAGGGATCGGACATCCCCTATGTCGCTCATCTCCTGGCGGTGTGCAGTCTCGTGATCGAACATGGCGGCAGCGAGGATCAGGCCATCGCCGCGCTGCTCCACGACGCGGCCGAGGATCAGGGCGGCGAGCCGAGACTGAGCGAGATTCGCGCGCGATATGGCGCGGCGGTGGCCGCGATCGTCGCCGACTGCACCGATGCGTGGACGGAGCCGAAGCCCCCGTGGCGCCCGCGGAAGGAAGCCTACCTGGCTGCGCTTCCGTCGAAGCTTCCTGCGTCGCTGCTCGTGTCGCTCGCCGACAAGATCCACAATGCCTCCGCCATCCTCGGCGATTATCGCGAATTGGGAGACGAGGTGTGGGATCGGTTCAACGGCGGTCGGGAAGGGACGATCTGGTACTATCGGTCGCTCAGCGAGGTCTTCGACAAGGTCATGCCGGGAGCACTCGCTGAACAGCTTTCACGGACGGTGCTTCAATTTGCGCGTGGCGCGTGACCTTTGCGCATGGAGACGAGTTCATTGCAATTGTCCTGCTTTGATTCAACTTCGCATTGGGTAGGCGTTGCCGCGGGAAAACACGGCATTCATCGACCAATTGAAGAAAGACCGTCGGATGTAAGCGCCTGAAGGGGAGAATGGAGGAGGATATGCGGCTTTAGGGCGGGCAACGGCGCTGTACGACGCGCCGCCCGTAATCTGATACTGTGTGCGCGGCATTGCAGATCGTTTTTTGCTGGGAGGTGGCTCCCGTGAAAATCGTTGAAATCGTCTCCCGCCAGCGGGCGCGTCTTTATGGCACCCTCGTTGCAAAGGAGGCTTCCACCAGATCACCAGACGGCGGCGGGTGACGATGGACATCAATCTCGTAGTCGCTGTCACCGACAACGACTGGTTCGAGATGCTTCGCCGGCAGCCGAACCTCAACGAGGTCAATTTCTGGGCGCCGTCAGCGGCGAACTTTCGTGCGCTCCAGGCCGGCGAACTGTTTCTGTTCAAGCTGCATGCGCCTCGCAACTTGATCGTGGGCGGCGGGATATTCGCCTATGCCAACGCGCTGCCGTGCTCTCTTGCCTGGGCCGCTTTCGGAGAGGCGAATGGCGCTCGGTCGGCGCAGGAGATGCGCGCGCGCATTGCCCGCTATCGCAGGGCCGACCCGAACGATCGAAGCGACTTCGCAATCGGTTGCCGCATCCTGACACAACCCTTCTTTTTCGAGGAGCCCGACTGGATTCCTCTGCCGCCAAGCTGGTCCCCCAATATCGTTTCGTTCAAGACCTACAACACAGCAGATGCCGAAGGTCTAAGCCTCTGGGAATCGGTTCACGAGCGCCTGAACCGGCAACACATTGGTGGAATAGCCGAGGACGGCCCGCGATACGGCGAACCGCAGCTTATTCGGCCCCGCCTCGGACAGGGCGCATTCCGTGTGCTGGTCACGGACATTTACCGGCGGCGCTGCGCCGTCACACAGGAGCGCACGTTGCCGGCCCTGGAGGCAGCACACATCCGTCCCTATGGCGACGGTGGTGAGCATGAAGCGCGAAACGGACTCCTCCTCCGGCGCGACGTCCACAGCCTTTTCGACGCCGGCTATGTGACCGTGACGCCCGACCTACACTTCGAGGTTAGTCGCCGTATTCGGGAAGAGTTCGAGAACGGCAAACACTACTACGCCTTTCACGGACACCAGATCGAACCTCCCAAAGAGATCGGTCAACGTCCTGAGCCTGCTGCCTTGGCTTGGCACAACGAGCATTGTTTCAAGGGATGATCGCTGCCGCCGATGACCTATGACGACCGGGACACCCTGATGCGTCTTGGCGGCTTTCGAGCACGTTCGAAGGCTTGAGCGAGGTTCACGATCACCTGACCGCGAACTGAGTTGAAGCCGGGATTTATTTTTGAAGGCGAGCGCATCCCGCTCATCAATCCGCAGCGCGGCATCTTCAAGCCGCAGCAAATGCGGTTCCTGCTGTCGATCAAGACCGTGTTTCCCGAAGCCGGGCGGCAAGGTCTGGTACGACGACCAGCGCGAAGTGCATCGCCAGATTTTCGAGGGCGACGAGACGATCGACTATGCCTTCATGGGCCAGGACCCGGACGCGGCCGACAACCGATGGCTTCGCGAGGCGTTCGAGAACCGGATACCGATCATCTATTTCCTCGGCATCGCACCAGGCCGCTACCAGGCGATGCTGCCGACTTTCATATCCGGGTGGGATGGCCAGGCGCTAAAGGCGCGCGTGGCGTTCGGGGCGCCCGATCAAGAAACGCTGGCGCCGCCCGAGAACGCGCTGGAACGGCGCTATGCCCTGCGCGCGGTCAAGCAACGGCTGCACCAGGCATCGTTCCGTGAAGCCGTCATCACCGCCTACAATGGCCGTTGCGCGTTGTCGGGCCTGCCCGAGTCGCTGTTGCTCGACGCAGCTCATATCGTCGCAGACAAGGATGAGCAGTTTGGCCAGCCGGTGGTCCCGAACGGCATCCCGCTCTCGAAGATCCATCACGCGGCGTTCGACGCCCATCTGATCGGCATCGACCCTGACTATCGTCTGCATGTGTCGGAGCGGCTGCTCGGGCAGAACGATGGCCCGATGCTCGAGGCCCTGAAGCGGCTGAAAGGCGACACCATCCACCTGCCGGGCCGCATCAAAGATCGTCCCGATCGCGATCGGCTTGCGCTGCGCTTCGAGCGATTCAAGGCCGCTGCGTGAGAGGCGTGTCTCGCGCCCGCGCCCCCTACACCTGCCGCAATCCACCACCTGAAAATCCCAAGGCCGCTCGCATGACCGATGTCGCCTGCGACGCTCACTCGCGCCTGCGCCCACTTGCACTACCGGCGCTGTTCGCGCTCGACATCAAGCCGCGCGGCATGGTGCTCGATCCGATCATCCCGGAGAAGGGCCTGGTGATGCTCTACGCCGCGCGCGGCACCGGCAAGACGCACGTCGCGCTCGGCATAGCCTATGCGGTCGCGACCGGCGGCAGCTTTCTCAAATGGCCGGCGCCGAAGCCGCGGCGGGTTCTCCTCATCGACGGCGAAATGCCGGCGTCCGCTTTGCGCGAGCGCTTGCAGGGCCTCGCCGCCGCGGCCGGAAAGACGCCCGACCTGCTCGAAGTGCTCGCTGGCGATCTCATCGACGGCGGCATCGGCAATCTCGCCGTGTCCGAGGTGCAGGCCGAGGTTGAGGCGTTGCTCGACGGCGTCGATCTCCTGATCCTCGACAATCTGGCGAGCCTCACCGCGGTCCATCGCGACGACGCCGTGAGCTGGACGCCGATCCAGGAGTGGCTGCTGCGCCTGCGCCGCCGCGGTCTCTCCGTGCTGGTCGTGCATCACGCCGGCAAGAGCGGCGACCAGCGCGGCACCAGCCGGCGCGAGGACGTGCTCGATACCTCTATCAATCTGCGCCACTCCAGCGACTACCGGCCGACCGAGGGCGCGAGGTTCGAGGTGCATATCGAGAAGTGCCGTGGAATTCTGGCGGAGCGGGCGCGGCCTTTCGAGGCGCGGCTCGAAACGCGCGAGGGCAGGGCGGTGTGGATCATGCGGTCGATCGACAATGTCGAGGGCCCGCGGGTCGCGGCGCTGCACAACGCCGGCATGTCGCTGCGCGACATCGCCGCCGAGATCGGCATTTCCAAGTCCGCCGTGCATCGGCTGATGCGGAAGATGCGCGAGGACGCCGAGCGGGACGGACAAGGCGGAGGCGGTGGGACAGCTTGATCGTTGCCGGCTCGACGTTTTTCGGCCTTTGTCCCGCTGTTCCGGTGCCTGGGCCAGGGGACGCGGGACAGGACGCGGGACGGCATCGCATCCCGCGCTTCTCGCCGCCGGGCCTCCGGGGCTTTGGCTATGTAGCAATCCGGACGCGTCGAAGGAGTGCCTGGATCTGCTCATGCAGATCGGGGACGATTGCCAATCCGCCGACGGACTCGGACTGCTGCAACAAGGATTTCCGCACGTCCTCGGGGATGTTCGACCATTGCAGCACAACGGCCGCACCGAGATATTGCAGGGCGGTCTTGTCGCCGTCGTGCAAGATGATGGTCTGGGCCTTCATGTCGGGCATGGGCTGCTCCCGCTTTGCGACATGGAAGGAACGAATGAAGGGCGTGAACGGGTCCCAAAGTTCCGGGCCCGATTTCGACAATTACCGCGGCAGCGTGGTCTATCCATCAGGAACCTTGTTCACCGCGTGCGCCGCCTGGCGGCCTTCGCGGATTGCCCACACCGCCAGCGACTAGCCGCGCCGCTCGTGCTTCCGGCGGGAAGCTGGAGACAAATCAGGGTTTGAAGATCTCGGCGCGGGCGTCGATAATGGGCTGGTAGGCCGAGGAGCTCCGATGGCTTACCCAGTCTTCATTTCGTATGCCCGGGATACGTCGAAAGCGAATGCGCTCGCGCTTCGTGACGGGCTTGCCGCCGCCGGCGTCGTCGATGTTTTCCTGGATGACAAGGACATCCCCGCGGGGGCGCAGTTCCCCGAGGAGCTTGCCGCGGCCATCCACGGCACGAAGGTTGTCGTCGTATTCGCCGACGAGATGTATTTCTCCCGACCCTGGTGCGTGCGCGAGTTCGAGGCGGCGATCGCCGGGGCGGACGCGCCCGTCGTGCTCGTCGCCGCGCCGGCCGTGGGCGGGGTAGGCGGGGTCTTCCTGTTTCTTCCGCCCGCGCTCGCCCGCCGCGCCTGGCCACCCGCCGATCAGACGGCGACGATCGTCGCCATGGTGCGGCGCGCGCTCGACGGCGGCCCCGATCGCAACCTCGCGCTGCCCGAGGAAAGCCCGCTCCTGCCGGAGGGCATTCCCTTGCCGCAACCATGGCCCGAGCCGCTGGCGCCGCTCGTGGCCGGCATTCCCGCGACGCTCGGGGAGCGCTTCGTCGGCCGCGGTGAGCTCCTGTGGCGCACCTTCTTTGCGCTGGAGGCGCAGCGCGCCGGCGGCGTTGCGCGCCGCATCCTGTTGAGCGGCGGCGGCGGCACCGGCAAGAGCCAATTGGCCGCCGAACTGGCGCACCGTTATGGCCCGCACCGCTACGCCGCCGTCGTCTGGATCGACGCCGACGTGACGGAGGAGGATTACGTCGCCCAGCTGCGCCACGTGCTCACGGCGCTGGGCGTCCAGCAGACGCCCGATCGGCGCGAGCTGCTGATGGCGCAGATCGCGGCCGCGATCGCTCGCCTCGCCGGCGACCGACCCGTGCTCTGGATCGTGGACGATCTTCCCGAGCCTGCGGCCGGCCAGGCGCCGCCGCCGCTGGCGCACTGGTGTCCGTCCGGCCCTCGGCTGTCGGTGCTGATCACCTCGCGCCGCGCCAATCTGGTCGAGGCGGACGCCACCGTGTCGGTCGACGCGTTGGCGCCGGACGATGCGGTGCGCATGCTCACCCAGCCCGCGGTCGATCGGCGCTGGCTGCCCGATGGGCAGTGGCGCGCGGTGGCGCGCTGGGTCGGCGAGCTGCCGCTGGTGCTGCGTATCCTGCAATGCGGGCTGTCCGACGGCAGCATCCGCGCCGCCGCCCTCGCGGCGCAGGCGGCGAACGAGGAGCCCGCCCGCGTGGTCGACGCGGAGCTGGAAGCATTGCGCGAAACCGTGCCGGAAGGCGCGTTGCGGGGGGCGGCGGCGGCGTTCGGCGCCTCCTATGAGGCGCTGGCCGCAAGCGCGCCGGCGCGGGCGCTCCTCGACTGTGTGGCGCTGTTGCCGCCGTGGTCGCTCGACGATGAATGGCTCGGCTCGCTTGCCAGCGCCCGCGAGGTCGGCGCGCTGGCGCGGCGCGGCTGGCTGCAGTCCTCGACGGGAACGCAGGGCCGGCGGGTATGGCGACTGCACCGCGTCGCCGCCAGCTATGTGCGCAGCCGCGCCGACCTGCCGAAGACGCTGCTCGGCGTCGTCGCCTCGCTCGGACGGGCCCTGGCCGCCCCCGCACTGCCGGAGGAAACGGCCGACGAATGGGCGCGCCTGCTGGGGCCGCTGGGAGACCGGATCATCGCCGTGGTTCACCACCAACGGGGGCCGGACGCGGACGCGCTCGAGGCAGCGGCCGAACGGCAAGCGGTGGCCGCCGCGTTCTATCGGCTCGGCGAGCCCCGCTTGCGGGGCTTGCGCGTGGTCGCGGCACTGCTGAGCCGGCGGCTGCTGGCCTGGAATTTGGTGGTCGAACACGCGCGCGCGGTGATGGCCGGCAACGACGAGGCGGCGATTGCGGCACTGCCGCATATGCTGCAGGCCTTCGGCCCGGTCCAACCGGTGGCGGATTCTGGTCGCCGATTTGCTCAAGGACCCGCGGGATTCGGTGCGTCATCAGGCGATCATGCATGCCACGGCGTTTCGCGCCGATCGGATCGCCGGCCCCTGGTGGCAGGCCGTGATCAACGAGCCCGACCCGCAGCATTTCGTCACCGCTGCCCAGATATTCGTCGAGGAAGGCGGCGACATGCTCGCGCAGTTGACCGCCGTCTGGCTGAAGTCGCTGGGCGCGCCGGGCGTGGGCGAGCGGGTTGCCGCCGCGCGTGCGTTGGGAGAAGTGCTGTATTTTCACGGCGTGTCGGCGAAGGCGTGCGCCGTCGATGCGGCCGCCGTGCGGCGCGCCCTGGTCGACGCGGCGCTGGGCGACCCAGACGAGTCCGTCGTCATTGCCGCCGGAAAAGCGCTCGGGCAATACCACGACGAGGCGTCCCACCATGCGCTTGCGGCAGCGATCGAGAATGCCGGCGACGAGGCGGTTCGGCTGCGCGCGATCGTGGCGCTGGGCGCGTATCTCGATCGCATCGACGCGCCGCCACGGCCGACCGCAGAGATCGTGATCGACGATGACGGAAAAATGGTCCTCCAGGGCAAGGTCGGAAAGTCGCCGCCGCCGCGACCGCAATTGGCCTTTCCGCTGGCCAATCCGTCATTGCAAGCGAATGCCGCGGGCGAGCTTGCCCTTCGGCAGCTGGTGTCCACCTCGTCCGGCAAGTACCTGCTCATGCGCGCCGTTGAGGATTTGCATCAACGCGGCGAGTTTGCGTTCATCGAGGCCTACGCCGAACGTGCGCTGCGCATCGCGCCCGAATTCAGCAGCCCGTATTGGTGGCGCGCACGGGCGCGCGATGCCGCCGGAAACGTCGTGGGGGCGATCGAGGACTATCGCAAGGTGGTCGAGCTCACGCCGGCGCACGGCGATTCCTGGCTGCGCATCGCACAGCTCGAGCTCCATCTCGGCGATCGGATGGCCGCGCGGGCGGCGGTGCAAGAGGCAAGCAAGCTGCTTCCGGCCGACGACGCGGAGCTGGCGCCCCTGCAGGCGCAGTTGGCCGTGGACTGAAAAGCGATGGACCGATAAGCGCTGGACCGATGAGCGATCTCGCGCGGCGACGTCAAAACGCCGAGAGCCTCACCGCGGCAGCGACGTCGATCCCATCAGGAACTTGTCGACCGAATGCGCCGCCTGCCGGCCTTCGCGGATCGCCCACACCACCAGCGACTGGCCGCGCCTGATGTCGCCGGCGGCGAACACCTTGGGATTGGAGCTCAGATAGGCGAGCTGGTCCGCCTTGACGTTGCCGCGCGGGTCGAGCTCGAGGCCGAGCGACTTGATCATGCCCTCGTGCACGGGGTGCACGAAGCCCATGGCCAGCAGCACGAGGTCGGCCGGAAGCTCGAATTCGGTGCCGGGAATGGGCTTGAACTTGGCGTCCGCGCGCGCGCAGTGGAGCTTCTTCACCTGACCGTTGTCGGTTTGGCCGTTCTCGCCCGTGAATTTCGTCGTCAGCACCGCGAAATCGCGCGCGACGCCTTCCTCGTGGCTCGATGACGTGCGCAGCTTCAGCGGCCAGTCGGGCCAGGTCAGCATCTTGTTCTCGGCGAGCGGCGGCTGCGGCATGATCTCGAAATTGGTGACGGACAGCGCGCCCTGCCGGATCGAGGTGCCGATGCAGTCGGAGCCGGTGTCGCCGCCGCCGATGACGACGACGTGCTTGCCGCCGGCGAGGATCGGCTCGCCGCCGGCTCCTGTTTCTTGCGGCTCCCCGCTCACGCGCCGGTTCTGCTGCGGCAGGAACTCCATGGCGAAATGGATGCCCTTGAGCTCGCGCCCCGGGATCGGCAGGTCGCGGCCCTTCTCCGAGCCGCCCGCGAGCACGACGGCGTCGTAGTCCGCGACGATCTGCTCCGCCGGCAGGTTGACGCCGACATGGGCGCCGTAGTGGAAGGTCACGCCCTCGGCTTCCATCTGCTCCACGCGCCGGTCGACGTGGTGCTTCTCCATCTTGAAATCGGGGATGCCGTAGCGGAGCAGGCCGCCGGCCTTGGCGAATTTCTCGAACACGTGCACGTCGTGGCCGGCGCGGGCGAGCTGCTGGGCGCAGGCCATGCCGGCGGGGCCCGAGCCGACGATCGCGACCTTCTTGCCGGTCTTGGTCGTGGGCGGCTCCGGCTTCACCCAGCCCTGCTCGTAGGCGCGGTCGACGATCGCGCATTCGATGGTCTTTATCGTCACCGGGTTGTCGTCGATGTTGAGCGTGCAGGACGCCTCGCACGGCGCCGGACAGACGCGGCCGGTGACCTCGGGGAAATTGTTGGTGGAGTGGAGGTTGCGCGCCGCTTCCTGCCAGTTGCCGCGATAGACCAGGTCGTTCCAGTCCGGGATCTGGTTGTTCACGGGGCAGCCGGTCGGCGCGCCGGTGACGATGTTGGTGCCGTGGCAATAGGGGATGCCGCAGTCCATGCAGCGCGCGGCCTGCTTCTTGTTTTCCTCCTCGGGCAGCGGCAGCACGAACTCGCGCCAATGCTTGACGCGCTGCTCGACCGGCTCGTAGTCGCGGTCCTCGCGTTCGAACTCCAGAAATCCGGTGATCTTGCCCATCAGAACTCTATTTCTCGCAACAAACTCGGTCTGCTCCCTCCACGCACTCGGTGCCCACCCTCCCCTGGAGGGGGAGGGTCGGCTCCCCCGACTTGTCGGGGGGAGCCGGGGTGGGGTGAGCTCCGGGAGGCCTTCGCCGCTGCCCGATCACCCCACCCCGGCTCGCCCGTCTCCGCTACGCTGCGACGGTCTCGCCGACCCTCCCCCTCCAGGGGAGGGTGGGAGCGCGCGGCGCCGTCTCGGAGAACAAGTCGCGGAGCGTGGCCACCGTCACTACCGCATCTATTCCACCGTCGCCATCTACTCCGCCGCCTGCATGGTGCGCGCCTTTTCCATCTCGGCGAGCGCGCGGCGATATTCGAGCGGCATCACCTTGCGGAACTTCGGGCAGTACGTCTTCCAGTCGGCGAGGATCTCGGCCGCCCGCGCGCGAGCCGGTGAGCCGCTGCGTGCCGCGTGATCAGAAGATGCAGCCGCTCCGCGTCGAACCGCGACATGTCCTCCAGCACCTCGACCCGGCCGTGCGATTGCAGATCGTGGACGTGGTGATAGACGCGCTCGCTGACCTCTTCCTCCGCCGGCATCGGCTCGAGCTCGACCATCGCCATGTTGCAGCGGGTCTTGAACGTGCCGTCCTCGTCGATCACGTAGGCTATTCCGCCCGACATGCCGGCGGCGAAGTTGCGGCCGGTGCGGCCGAGCACCACCACGATGCCGCCGGTCATGTATTCGCAGCAATGGTCGCCGGCGCCCTCGACCACCGCGATGGCGCCGGAATTGCGCACGGCGAAGCGCTCGCCGGCGACGCCGCGGAAATAGCACTCGCCCTCGATCGCGCCGTAGAGCACGGTGTTGCCGACGATGATCGATTCCTCCGGCTTGAAGCCGGCGTCGGCCGTGGGACGCACGATGATGCGGCCGCCGGAGAGGCCCTTGCCGACATAGTCGTTGGCGTCGCCTTCGAGCTCGAAGGTCACGCCGCGCGCGAGCCAGGCGCCGAAGCTCTGGCCGGCGGTGCCGGTGAGCTTCACGTGGATGGTGTCGTGGGGCAGACCTTCGTGGCCGTAGCGCTTGGCGATCTCGCCCGAGAGCATCGCTCCGGCCGTGCGGTCGGTGTTCCTGATCGCGGTCACGATCCGCACCGGCGCGCCGCGGGCGAGCGCGGCTTGTGAGTCCTGGATCAGCCGGCGGTCGAGGATGTCGTGGATCTTGTGATCCTGCGGCTCGCAATTGTGGATCGCCACGCCCTTCGGCGCCTGCGGCTTGAAGAACAGCCGCGAGAAATCGAGGCCTTTCGCCTTCCAGTGCTCGACCACGCTGCGCTTGTCGAGCATTTGCATCTGGCCGACCATCTCGGCGAAGGTCCGGAAGCCCATCTCGGCCATCAGCTCGCGCACCTCCTCGGCGACGAAGAAGAAGAAGTTGATGACGTGCTCGGGCTGGCCGACGAAGCGCTTGCGCAGCACCGGGTCCTGGGTGGCGACACCGACAGGACACGTGTTCAGGTGGCACTTGCGCATCATGATGCAGCCGGCCGCGATCAGCGGCGCGGTGGAGAAACCGAACTCGTCGGCGCCGAGCAGCGCGCCGACCACGACGTCGCGCCCGGTGCGCAGCCCGCCGTCGACCTGCACCGCGATGCGCCCGCGCAGGCGGTTCGCCACCAATGTCTGGTGCGTCTCGGCGAGCCCGATCTCCCACGGCGAGCCGGCGTGCTTGATCGAGGTCAGCGGCGATGCGCCGGTGCCGCCCTCGAAGCCGGCGATGGTGACGTGGTCGGCGCGCGCCTTGGAGACGCCGGCGGCGACGGTGCCGACGCCAACCTCGGACACGAGCTTCACCGACACCAGGCCGTCGGGGTTGACGTTCTTCAGGTCGAAGATGAGCTGCGCCAGATCCTCGATCGAATAGATGTCGTGGTGCGGCGGCGGCGAGATCAGGCCGACGCCGGGCATGGAGTGGCGCACCTTGGCGATGACCTTGTCGACCTTGTGCCCGGGCAGTTGTCCGCCTTCGCCGGGCTTGGCGCCCTGCGCCATCTTGATCTGCATCATGTCGGAGTTGACGAGATATTCCGTCGTCACACCGAAGCGGCCGGACGCCACCTGCTTGATCGCCGAGCGCATGGAATTGCCGTTCGGCAGCGGCTTGAAGCGGTCGGCTTCCTCGCCGCCCTCGCCGGTGTTCGACTTGCCGCCGATGCGGTTCATGGCGATGGCGAGCGTGGTGTGGGCTTCGCGCGAGATCGAGCCGAACGACATGGCGCCGGTGGCGAAGCGGCGCACGATCTTCTCGGCCGGCTCGACCTCCTCGATCGGCACCGGCGTGCGGCCGTCCTCGGCCGCCGACTTGACCCGGAACAGGCCGCGGATGGTGAGCAGGCGCTCGGACTGCTCGTTCGAGACCTTGGCGTAGGCGCGGTACTGCTCCGGCAGGTTGCCGCGCACGGCATGCTGGAGCGCCGAGACGGTCCCGGCGGTCCAGACGTGGTCCTCGCCGCGGACGCGGAACTGGTACTCGCCGCCGACGTCGAGCGCGTTGCGGTAGATCGGCGCGTCGCCGAAAGCGTCGCGATGCCGCCGCACCGTCTCCTCGGCGATCTCGGCGAGCGCCACGCCCTCAATACGCGTGGCGGTGCCGGTGAAATATTCCGCGACGAAATCCGACTTCAGGCCGACCGCGTCGAAGATCTGCGCGCCGCAATACGACTGATAGGTGGAGATGCCCATCTTGGACATCACCTTGAGCAACCCCTTGTCGACCGACTTGATGTAACGCTTGACGATTTCCTTGTCGTCGAGCTTCTGCGGCAGGTCCTCCTTCATCGCCACCAGCGTCTCGAAGGCGAGATAGGGGTTGATCGCCTCGGCGCCGTAGCCGGCCAGGCACGCAAAGTGGTGGACCTCGCGCGGCTCGCCCGACTCGACCACGAGCCCGACCGAGGTACGCAGGCCCTGGCGGATGAGGTGATGATGCACGGCGGCGCAGGCCAAGAGCGACGGCATCGGAATGTTCTCGGCGCCGGCGCGGCGGTCCGACAGCAGGATGATGTTGATGCCCTCGCGCACCGCCGCCTCGGCCCGCACACAGAGCGTGTCGAGCGCCTCCTTGAGGCCGGCGGCGCCGTGCTCGGCCGGCCAGGTGGTGTCGAGGATGCGCGATTTGAAATGCCCGTTGCCGCCGTTGCCGCCGACCTCGGACATGGCGCGGATCTTTTCCAGGTCCGCGTCGGTGAGGATCGGCTGGCGCACCTCGAGCCGCTTCAGGCGCGACGTGCCTTCGAGGTCGAACAGGTTCGGCCGCGGCCCGATGATCGAGACCAGGCTCATGACCAGTTCTTCGCGGATCGGATCGATCGGCGGGTTGGTCACCTGCGCGAAGTTCTGCTTGAAATAGGTGAAGAGCAGCTTCGGCTTGTCGGACAGCGCCGAGATCGGCGTGTCGTTGCCCATGGAGCCGACGGCCTCCTCGCCTTGCGTGGCCATGGGCGACATCAGGATACGCAGGTCCTCCTGCGTGTAGCCGAAGGCCTGCTGGCGATCGAGCAGCGCGAGGTTGGACAGGGCGGCCTCGTCGGGCGCGGCGGGCTGGTCCTCCAGCACGATCTGGGTGCGCTCGAGCCACTCCTTGTAGGGATGACTCTTGGCCAGCGTCGACTTGAGCTCCTCGTCGGGAATGAGCCGGCCCTCGTCGAGATCGACCAGCAGCATCTTGCCGGGTTGCAGGCGCCACTTCGTGACGATGTCCTTTTCCGCGATCGGCAGCACGCCCATCTCGGAGGCCATGATGATGCGATCGTCGCGGGTGACGAAGTAGCGCGCGGGGCGCAGGCCGTTGCGGTCGAGCGTGGCGCCGATCTGGCGGCCGTTGGTGAAGGCGATCGCCGCCGGCCCGTCCCACGGCTCCATCAGCGCGGCGTTGTACTCGTAGAAGGCGCGCCGCTCCTCGTCCATGAGCGGATTGCCCGCCCAGGCCTCGGGGATCATCATCATCATGGCGTGCGCGAGCGAGTAGCCGCCCTGCACCAGGAACTCGAGCGCGTTGTCGAAGCAGGCGGTGTCGGACTGGCCTTCGTAGGAGATCGGCCAGAGCTTGTTGATGTCCTCGCCGAACAGGTCCGACGACACCGACGCCTGGCGCGCCGCCATCCAGTTGACGTTGCCGCGCAGCGTGTTGATCTCGCCGTTGTGCGCGATCATGCGGTAGGGATGCGCCAGCGACCAGGTCGGGAAGGTGTTGGTGGAGAAGCGCTGGTGCACCAGCGCGAGCGCGCTCTCGAAATCCTCGTCGCTGAGATCGGGATAATAGGTGCCGAGCTGGTCGGCCAGGAACATGCCCTTGTAGACGACGGTGCGGCAGGAGATGGAGACGGGATAGTAGCCCGACAGCCGGCGCTCCTTGCGGGTATAGATCGCGTTCGACATCGACTTGCGCAGGATGTAGAGCCGGCGCTCGAACTCGTCCTCGCTCTTGATCTTCTTGCCGCGGCCGATGAACACCTGCAGGTGGAACGGCTCGGTCGGCTTCACCGATTCGCCGAGCGTCGAGTTGTCGGTCGGCACCTCGCGCCAGCCGATCAGCGTCATGCCTTCGCGCTTGATCAGTTGCGAGTAGATGTCGCGGATCACCTGCCGCCAGTCCGGATCGCGCGGCATGAACAGCGCGCCGACGGCGTATTCGCCGGGCTTGGGCAGGCTGAAGCCGAGCATGTCGGCCTTCTTGGCGAAGAACTTGTGCGGGATCTGCACCAGGATGCCGGCGCCGTCGCCGGCGCGCGGATCGGCGCCGACCGCGCCGCGATGCTCGAGGTTGCAGAGGATCGCGAGCGCGTCCTCGACCAGCTTGTGCGACTTGCGGCCCTTGATGTCGGCGATGAAGCCGACGCCGCAGGAATCCTTCTCGAGCGCGGGATCGTAAAGGCCCTGCGCCTGCTCGACTTCTTCTGCGCGATGAAACTCCGCGCTCATCTTCGTCCTCGGCTTCTCGGCGCACCTTCCGCGTCCGCAGCGCCTCATGGCGTCACGGCGTCGCGCGCACCGCTGGTCGTTGGCCGCCTCCTCGCTCGCGCCCTCGAGCGTGTGGCAGCTCGTGCTCGGCGGCCTGGCGGCGATGGCACCGCTCATCATCGTCCGGTATCGGCCCGATGACAAACCGGCCAGAATACCGGCTTGCTACGCGGGCGGACCGCCGCTTCGCAATTCTAAACTGGGACAGCAATACTGTCCTAGTTTACTTTGCCAAATTCTAAACACGAACACAAGGGTTCGCCTAATGCGAAAATGCGCCTTTTGCTTCGAAGTTTCCGCACCGGGTGCCTAAAAAGCCGCCGTGAGATACCGCGCAGGCAGCCGGGCGGCGCGGATTGACCGGCGTTTTCCACGTGGTGATGTTGGGGGTTCCATGACCGAGATCGCACCGCGCCCGCGTTCGATCATTGCGTCGATCGTCGCGGTCATCCCCTACGCCCTGGTGGCGCTCGCGCTGCGGCTCATCATGGCGCGGGTGTTCTTCCTTTCCGGGCAGGCCAAGATCGAGGGACCGGTGATCCCGATCAGGCCCGGCATCGGCGACCTCGAATTCTCCGTGACACTGCCGGCGGACATCAAGGACGCGACGTTGCGCATGTTCGAGACGCAGTACGCGGACCTGCCGATTTCGCCGATGGTTGCTGCTTATCTCTTCACTTACGCCGAGTTCGTGCTGCCGATCTGCCTGGTGCTGGGCTTCGGCACGCGCCTGGCGGCGCTGGCGCTCCTGGGTATGACCGTACTGCTCCAGCTCTATGTCATGCCCGGAATGCTGTGGGTGGCGCATATCTACTGGGCCGCGATGTTGCTGGTGCTGATGACGGTCGGCCCCGGCGCCATCTCCATCGACGCGCTGATCCGCGCGGTCTACCGGCGAGGGGAGCCATGAACTTCGCCAGCGACAACGCGGCCGGCGTCGCGCCCGACATCCTCGCCGCCATCGCTCGTGCCAACGACGGCGCGGTGCTCGCCTATGGCCGCGATCCCTGGACCCGGCACGTCGAGCAGCGGTTCGCCGAGCTGTTCGAGCACGAGGTCGCGGTGTTCCTGGTGGCGACCGGGACCGCGGCGAACGCGCTGGCGCTCGCGCATCTCACGCCACCTTGGGGTGCCGTGCTCTGCCACGCCGAGGCGCACATCGCGATGGACGAGTGCGGCGCGCCGGAATTCTTCGGCGGCGGCATCAAGCTCATCGGGCTCGCGGGCGAAGGCGGCAAGATCGCGCCCGCGACCTTGCAGCGCGCGCTCGACGCCGGCCAGTGGGGCGGCCCGCATCACGTGAGCGCTTCGGTGCTGTCGCTCTCGCAGGCGACCGAAGCCGGAACCGTGTATCGGCCGGACGAGATCCGCGCGCTCGCCGAGATCGCCCACGGGCGCGGGCTCGCGGTGCATATCGACGGTGCGCGGCTCGCAAATGCCCAAGCGCGCATGAACGCCTCGCTCGCCGACGCCACCTGGAAGGTGGGCGTGGACGCGCTCTCCTTCGGCGCCACCAAAGGCGGCGCGCTCGCCGCCGAGGCCGTGGTGTTCTTCGATCCCGCGCGCGGCGCCGACATGCAGGAGCGGCGCAAGCGCGGCGGGCATCTCGTCTCCAAGCACCGCTTCGTCGCCGCGCAGATCGAGGCCTATCTCGCCGACGATCGCTGGCTCGCGCTGGCCCGCCACGCCAATGCCATGGCCGACCGGCTGGCGGCCGGGCTCGCCGCGGCCGGTCTTGCTCCGGTCTGGCCGGTCGAAGCCAACGAGGTTTTCGTGCCGCTGCCCACGCACATCGACGCGCGGCTCCAGGCGGCGGGCGCGAGCTATCATCCCTGGACGACCGACTCGCTTCCGAACGGTACGGTGCTGCTGCAAGACACTACGCTGGTACGTCTCGTCACATCGTTTGCGACCACCGCGGACGAGGTGGATCGTTTTGTAACAATGGCCGGTGCTGCGTGATGTCGCGCCGGTGCCCAAGGAGCGCCTAAGCAACGACAACGCGGCGCCCCATTCCCGGCTATCGTCGGGCGCAACCAACCACAATGGGGAGCGTCGTGTCTTGCACCAGAAGATCGCACTCTGCGCGGGCGTCCTCGCCTTGAGCCTCACGACGTGGGTATCGGTGTCGGCGCAGCCGGCCCCGCCGCCCTATTATCCCGGCCCGGTGGCGGCGCAGCCGCTGCCGCCGCATGAGATTCTCACCAGCGTGCGCTCGACCGGCCTCGAGCCGTTGAGCCGCCCGATGCGCTTCGGTCCGGCCTATACGCTGCGCGCGGCCGATGCCGCGGGCCGGGAAGTTCGCGTGATCGCGGATGCGCGCACGGCGCGCGTTCTCAAGGTCACTCCGGTGCTGTTTCCGCGCTACGCCGCGCCGGTCCTGCCGTCTGCGCCCCACGCGGGGCAGCCGGGACGGGTGACGGCCGTGCCTGACGGCTACGGTCCCAATTCGCGGATCGCAACGCTGCCGCCTGGCGCCGGAGGGCCGCCGCCGAATGTTCCTGCCGCTGGCGGATTGCCGGCCGTGCAGGCTCCGACTGCCGCGTTGCCGCGTCCCACCGCACAGGCCAGCCCGCCGCCGCTGCCGCGGCCGCGTCCGAAGCTCGCCGCTGCTGACCCGACGGCCACGATGCCCGCGACCAGCGCGGCACCGCAGGCCGCGCCGACACAAGCCGCGCCGACACCGCCCGCCCCGCCGCAAGTCGAGGCCAAGGAGAGCAGCAAGGAATCCAGGGACAGCGAAACCACGGGCGCGATCGTGCCGCCCGCTCCGCCTTCGACGACGCCCGCTCCGCCTTCGCCGCCGGTCGAGGAGCACGAGTGACGCGCTCAAAATGAGAGCGCCCCGGACACCGGGGCGCTCCGAAGGTTCAGCGATCGAGCGGGCCGCTTATCAAGCAGCAGCTTTGGTCTCGACCACCTTGGGCTGGCCGTTGCCGATCGGGATCTGGCGCGGCTTCTTCGCCTCGGGAATCTCGCGCACGAGATCGACGTGCAGGAGTCCGTTCTCGAGGCTCGCGCCCTTGACCTGGACGTAGTCGGCAAGCTGGAAGACGCGCTCGAACGCGCGCGCCGCGATGCCCTGGTGGAGCACATGGCCGCTGGTCCGCTCGTCCTTCGCGTGCTTGTCGCCCTTGATCGTCAGCGTGTTTTCCTTCGCCTCGATCGAGAGCTCGTTCTCTGCGAAGCCGGCCACCGCCACCGAGATGCGGTAGGCGTTATCGCCGGTGCGCTCGATGTTGTAGGGCGGATAGCCCGGTGCGGCCTCGAAGCCGTCGAGCATGGAGAACAGCCGGTCGAAACCGACGGTCGAACGATAGAGGGGGGCAAGATCGAAAGTTCGCATGGCATAACCTCGTTGTTGAGCGAAATGCGGATGGTCCGCCCGAATGGGCCGGACCGGTTGCTTTGCGCATCCCCGTGGGGCCTGCGCGTATCGGATGTAGGGAGCGGTATCGGCCCCCGCAAGAGCCATTAACTCATTGATATTACGTGAGTTACTCTGGTGGTTCCCTTGGTACCGTGAGCTTCCTTGCGGGGCGATTTTTTACAAGTTGCATCGCATTGAGCGAATCCTGCGCCCTGCTATAAGGCGGGGCCGTTCCGCTCCGGCTCCCGCAGGTCATGACCCTCGTTTCAATCCCCGCCAACCCGGTGCCCGATGGCCACGCCTCGGGAACCCTCAAGACCCGTGACGGGGTGAATCTGCGCTATGCGCGCTGGGATCCGCCGCCGGGGCGCAAGGGCACGGTCTGCCTGTTCCAGGGCCGCGCCGAGTTCATCGAGAAATATTTCGAGACGGTGCGCGACCTGCGCGCCCGCGGCTTCGCCGTCGCCACGCTCGACTGGCGCGGACAGGGGATGTCGGACCGGGCGTTGCGCAATCGGCGCAAAGGCTACGTGCGCAATTTCGATCAGTACCAGATCGACCTCGAAACCTTCGTCAACGACGTCGTGCTGCCGGACTGCCCGCCGCCGGTCTTCGCACTGGCGCATTCCATGGGAGCGACCGTCTTGCTGCGCGCGGCCTATGCCGGGCATCGCTGGTTCGATCGCATGGTGCTGCTCGCTCCCATGATCGCGCTGCCGGGGATGCGGCGTTCCCTGATGAGCCGCATGACCGTCAGGACCATGCGCATGATGGGGCTCGGCGGGCTCTACGTTCCCGGCGGCGACGCGACCGTGATGATGCAGCGGCCCTTCATCGGCAACCTGCTCACCTCCGACCCCGTGCGCTACGCGCGCAACGTCGCCGTGCTCGAGGCCGAGCCGCAGCTCTCCATCGGCTGGCCGACGGTGGCGTGGACGGATTCGGCGTTCAAGGTCATGGGCGAGATTTCCGAGCCCGGCTATCCCGGCCGCATCCGGCAGCCGATCCTGATCATCGCCGCCGGCCAGGACGGGATCGTATCCACGCCCGCGATCGACGACTTTTCGGTGCGGCTGCGCGCGGGCTCGCATCTCATCGTGCCCGGCTCGCGTCACGAGTTGTTGATGGAGGCCGATCGCTTCCGCGCCCAGGCACTCGCCGCCTTCGACGCCTTCGTGCCGGGCACGCCGCTGTTCGGATGAGGCTCGTCCGGCTGGCGGGCCCGACTTGAAGCCATTGTGCCACCACAATGGCTGCGGAGGCTCGGCGTATGAACAGCACCGCATTCAGGCGAAGCCTGCTGACGCTCGCGCTCCTTCTCGCGCTTGGTTCGCGAATGACGGGGCTGAACGCGCAAACGAGCTCCGCCGATCCGTCCGTGCTCGGCGTGTTTGCCGGCAGCAGTCCCTGCGGTGACGCAATCCGGCAACTTCTCGGGATTTCTTCCGACGTTCCAGCGGACCTCGTTCAATGGAAACTCACGCTCTATCAGGATCCGAAAACGCTGACACCGTCCCGTTATGAGCTTCGCTACGACTACGGCTCGACCGCTGCGGGAAAACCCGGGCTGGCCACAGGCGTAAAGACCTCGCGGCGGCAGGGTGCTTGGGCGATCGGCAAGGGGATCAAATCGAATCCGGATGCCGTCGTGTACGAACTGAACGGGGCGGTATCTCTCGTGCAGGTCGATGCCAACGTCCTGCACGTGCTCGATCCCGACCGCAGCCTGATGATTGGAAATGGCGGCTGGAGCTATGTCCTCCATCGGGCGGAGCATGCCGAAAAGCCTGCGGCCGCCGCGTGGGCATGGGTATGGGCACTGTTTGCGCCCGAGCCCGACATGTCCTACCGGATTTCACCGCTGGAGACCGGCCCGACCGTGTTCGGCGTTTTCGAAGGCCGAAGCCCCTGCCAGGGAATTGCGCGCGAGTTGCAGATCCCGGTGGCCGCGGCCTGCACGAAAGTGAAATGGCGCGTGACCCTCTATCAGAATCCCGAAACGCTGGCGCCGACGGTCTACAAGGTAGAGGGCTCGTTGCACCCCCGTGGTGCGCGTGAAGGAAACTGGAGCCACGTTCGCGGTACGCAAAAGGACCCGGACGCGATCGTCTATCGGTTGCAGCCGGCTGGGAGCGAGTCGCCACTATTGCTGTTGAAAGGCGACGACAACGTCCTTTTCCTGCTGGATCGAAATCGGAGCCCGCTCGTCGGGCACGGCGAGTTCAGCTACGCGCTCAATCGAAGAAGTGCGACCGGATCGATTTGAACAGCCATTGCGTCCGGGACGCGCGGCTACCCCTTCAGCAATTCCATCGCGGCGGCATGCACGCGCTTGTCGCCGGCGGCGATGATCCGACCGCCGGCGTGAGGCGTGCCGCCGTCCCAGGTCGTGACCACGCCCCCGGCGCCGGCGATGATCGGAACGAGGGGAAGCACGTCGTAGGGCTTGAGCCCGGCCTCGATCACGAGATCGACGTGGCCGGCCGCCAGCATGCAATAGGCGTAGCAGTCGCCGCCATAGCGCGAGAGGCGTGCGCGCTGCTCGACCCGGCCGAAGCTTTCGCGCTCGTCCGCCGTCATGAGCAGCGGACTGGTGGTGAACAGGACCGCGTCCGCCAGCTCGGCGCAGGCGCGCACCCGCAGGTCGCGCGTTCCGGCCGGCCCGCGATATTGCGCCTTGCCGCCGTCGCCGCTGAAGCATTCGCGCATGAAGGGCTGGTTCATCATGCCGAATACCGGCTGGCCCGAGCGCAGCAGGGCGATCAGGGTGCCCCAGACCGGCATGCCCGAAATGAAGGACTTGGTGCCGTCGATCGGATCGAGCACCCAGACGTATTCGGCCTCCGGCCGCTCCTTGCCGTATTCCTCGCCGACGATGCCGTGGTCGGGAAAGGTGCGGCGAATGAGCGTGCGCATCGCCGTCTCGGCCGCGTGGTCGGCCGCGGTCACGGGGTCGAAGCTGCCGGGACGGCCCTTGTCCTCGACGCTGAGCGCGGTGCGGAAAAACGGCAGGATGGTCTCACCCGACACGGAGGCGAGCTCGTTCACGAAAGCCGAGAAATCGATCGCCGTCATGCCCCGCGCCCCTCGTCGGCGCTTCCTTGACCTAATCGAAGACCGGCATGCCCGGCAACCCGAATAAGAAGGCCGTGGTCCTCGATTTTTCTCCCGATACTGACTACTGACTAATGATCACTGAACTCCTGAACAGCCGGGTTCATGAGCATCCAAGCCGCTTCGCGCGCCGCGATCTCGGGCGCCGCCGTCACGCTCGTCGCCACGCTGATCGCGATCTATATCGTCAGTCAGTTCCTGCGCAATTCGATCGGCGTGATCGCGCCCAACCTGGCGGCGGAGCTCGCCCTGTCGCCGGCGGAGCTCGGGCTGCTGTCGAGCGTGTACTTCTTCGCCTTTGCCGCGGTGCAGATTCCCGTCGGCATGGCGCTCGACCGGTTCGGCCCACGGCTCTGTCTGGTGGTGGGTGCGGCGATCACCGTGGCCGGCTCCATCGTCTTTGCCGTCGCCACCAGCCCCGGCGTCCTGATTCTCGGCCGGGGGATGCTCGGGCTCGGAACGGCGGGCTTCCTGGTGTCGTCGCTGGCCGTCTACGCCAGGCGGTTTCCATCGGATCGTTTCGCCACGCTCACCGGCCTGCAAGTCGGCATCGGCACCGTCGGAACGCTGGTCGCGACCGCCCCGCTCGCGTTCTCGACCGCGACGATCGGCTGGCGCAACAGCTTCCTGGTGGTGGGAGCCTTTACCTTCGTGGTCGCGCTGTTGATCGCGGTCGTTGTCAAGGACGACGCGACTTCGGCCCGTGGCGCCCGCGAGAGTTGGCGCGAGAGCCTGTCCGGCATCCTCGAGGTCATACGCACGCCGTCGATCGGCCGGCTGTTTGCGATGAATCTCGTGGTCTATTCGTCTTTCGCCCTCGTCGTCGGCCTCTGGGGCGGGCCCTACCTCGCCCACATCTACGGCTACGGCCTGGAGGAGCGCGGCAATTTCCTGCTCATCCCGGTGCTGGCGCAGATCGTCGGCTCGATGCTGTGGGGGCCGTTGGATCGCCTGGCCGGAGGCCACAAGCTGCCGGTCCTCGTCGGCGCCGGGGCGACCGCCGCCGCGCTCTTCTATCTCGCGCTCGCCGGACCGCTGCCGCCGGTCATGCTCGTGGTCTGGTTCGCGGCTTTCGGGTTCCTCGCCGCCTTCGGCCCACTGCTGATCGCGCACGGCAAGGCGCTGTTTCCACCTCATCAGGTCGGACGGGGCCTGACGGTCCTCAACATGGGCTCCATGGGCGGCACGTTCCTGGTCCAGGCCGTTAGCGGATTCGTGATCGGGCTTTTTCCCACAGCTTCGGACGGCGCCTACGCGCTCGACGCCTATCGCTGGGTGTTCGGGCTGCAGGCGGCTTTTATCCTGTTGGGATGCCTTGCTTATTTCGGCTCCCACGACCCCGCCCAGGAACGCCGGAGCCCTGCGTCGGACGCATAGAAGGGCGTCGGACGCGCATGGAAAAAGGTCAATATCGCTGACTTTTCCACTTGCGCTTTGTGCGCTGCGGTGTATCTTATTGCGGTGCGGTAGCGCCTCGCGTTACCGCCGCCCTCCTTGGGCGTTTCCTCCCTAGACTTGGGCCGCTTGCATCCGCAAGCGGCCCTTTTTTCTAACAAACCTTAACGCCGCTTATTCCGCCGCTGCCCGATACGGCCGCAGCTCCTCGATCGGGATCGCGGCCAGGCAATCCGCCAGCGCCTCGAGATCGGCCGCCACGCGGCCGAAGGACGGCGAGCGCTCGAAGCGGCGCTCATCCATGTAGAGCGCGCGGTTGAGCTCGAGCTGGATGGCGTGCAGGCCGGCGGCCGGATTGCCGTAATGCTCGGTGATGAAGCCGCCGGCATAGGGCTTGTTGCGGCTCACCGAATAGCCTTTGGCGCGCAAGGTCGATTCGACCGCCTCCGCGATCGCGGCCACGCAGCTCGTGCCGTAGCGATCGCCCAGAACCACGTCGGCGCGCGGGCGTTCGTCCTTGGTCCCGGCGCTCGACGGCATGGAATGGCAGTCGATCAGGACGGCCGCGCCGAAATCGCGGTGGACGCGCGTGAACAGCCGCCGCAGCGCGCGGTGATAGGGCTTGTACAGACCCTCGATGCGGCGGATCGCGTCGTCTACCGGGATACGCTGGCCGTAGATTTCCTGCGCATCGCCGACGACTCGCGCGACGGTGCCGAGCCCGCCTGCCACCCGCATCGAGCGGGTATTGGCGAACGAGGGCAGGCGGCCCTCGAACATGCGGGGATCGAGCTCGTACGGCTCGCGGTTGACGTCCACGTAGCAGCGCGGGAAATGCGCCCGCATCAGCGGATAGCCGCGCTCGACGACGCCCAGCGAGAGCTCGTCGACGAAGCTGTCCTCGGAGCGCCGCAACGTCGGCATGTCCAGGCGCGACGCCGTCAGGAACGCGCGCGGATACACGCTTCCGCTGTGTGGCGAATTGAATACGACCGGCCCGCGCCCTTCGGCCGGCTCGAGTATCTCGAAGGGAGGGTCGAGCTCGTTTTTTTGTTCGGGCATGGCTACTGGGCGGCTCTGGCGTGACCTGACAACGGGACCCCCCGACCCAACGCTTTAAACCACCACTATCGCTGGAAACGCGCTATTGTCCATGGGGACAAAGACGGATTGCCGAGGTTTCCAGTTACTTCCGGGGTCGTTACCCCCCGGCGGCAGTCCGAGCGAGGGGTGCAATCCGGTGGGTGGGTTCACCCGTTATTTACCCGGCATCCCGCTTATGGGACGCAGGGAAAAACATGGGGACGCGGGCATCGCCTCGGGCATCGAAGCTTGGGCGCTAGCCACCATCCGGAGCGGGCTGGAAGATGGCGAAGATTATCCTTGCCGAAGACGATGGCGACATGCGGCGCTTCCTCGTGAAGGCGCTGCAGAATGCCGGGTTCGACGTGATCTCCTTCGACAACGGCTTGTCGGCGTACCAGAAGCTGCGGGAAGAGCCGTTCGAGCTTCTGCTCACCGACATCGTCATGCCGGAGATGGACGGAATCGAGCTGGCGCGCCGCGCGTCCGAGCTCGATCCCGACATCAAGATCATGTTCATCACCGGATTCGCCGCGGTCGCGCTCAATTCCGACTCGGCGGCCCCGAAGAACGCCAAGGTCCTTTCCAAGCCGGTGCATCTGCGCGAGCTCGTCAACGAGGTGCAGAAGCTGCTTGCGGCATGAGGGCCGGGCAGGCGCTGGTGGCGGTCCACCTTGCAGTCCTTGCCTCGCCGTCCTTGCTTAGGCCTTTGGGGGGCGATATGACGAGCCACCCCAACCTAAGGCTTCCGGGCGCGTAGCTCAGCGGTAGAGCACTACCTCGACACGGTAGGGGTCACAGGTTCGATCCCTGTCGCGCCCACCACTAGATCAATGACTTAGCTGACGGCGTCCTTCGGCAACTGCGTTAGGGTAGGCTTGAGGTAAGCAACGCGCCCGATTTCGCCACCGCACTCGCGCACCTCATTGACTCAGTAAGGCAAGCAGAAACGGCTTGTCCTCCGGCGCCGATGCAAGGCTTCGTGCTGGCATCAGCGTCCGCTTCCCGCGCCAGCCATGGCGCCACAGGACCGTTGTTTGTTAGAGCGCAGTGTCGTTCAGGTGGGATCGACGGTGCCCATTGCGATCATCCGGATCGCGCTCGTGCTCGGCAGGAAAAAATAGTCGCCGCCGCGCGTCGTCACGAACTCTGGTAATCCTGCGGCAATGAACGGAGTGCCGTTCGCGGGTCCAGCGGGGATGACGTACTTATCGGATTGGGCGCGGCTGCCGGTCAACGGACACGTGTCATTGCCGGCCTCTAAGTCGAGGCCATAGTTGATCCATTGTTGCTGGATGAACTCGAACTGCCGAAACAGGCTCGAACAGATCCCCATGAATAGCACGCCTCGTTCGCCATCCGGGTCTTGGTAAGGAAGCCCGCGCCGAAGCAGGCGGCGGCGATTGCTGAGGGTGCTCGCGCCTTCGGTCGCGCTCAACAGCGGGTCGAGCATGTCCCGTGGATTGGCGCGCCGGATATGGGCGCCGAACGGACACTTGGCGCCGTCGAGATCGTCGCCATAGCGAAATCCCCTCAACATCTTGGCGAAATCGTCGAGGCGCTGCTGCTCCTTGCTGTCACGCGGCTTGCGCAACACGAGCGCAAAGCAATCCGCCCATTTGGCCATCATCTCTTGATGTTCCGCCCAGGTCGGGGCCACAGCGAGCGGAATGCCGGACCGCCAACGCCCGACCATCTTTGCACAAATAGTCTCGGACGCCTCCTTGTCGTCGGTGACGCCGGTGTGCCGTTTCCAGATCTCCGCCAGCCGCCGGATTTCGCGGTCGAAAGCCTCGACGTCCTGCCGCAGCTTGCGCAGAACCATGAACGTGCCGTTGCGGGCGAAGTTCGACGGCTCGGTCGCAACCGGAAACTCCTGACCCTCATCGACATGACCGAGGATGAATTCGCCTGGCTCGAGGGCTGACCAACTTTTGTCCTGCCCGTAGCGGCCTTCCGAGATCTTGCCAGCCCCGATCACCGCGAGGCGCTCTGCATCAGCCTCGAACTGCCCCCGGAACACCGGATCGCTGATACCGTCCCTGAAACCGAAATGCTCTCTCGCCAGCGTCACCATCGTGCCATCGGGGGTGGCCTGCATCAACGCCGCTGTATCCTGCCACTTGCCCGCCCCGTCGGCGCCATGTCCGGCCAGCAGCGTCACACCGTGTGCGGCGAGTTCCTCGAGCCAACTTGTCCACTCGTCAAGGACGTTGAGCGGCGAGCCATCGGGTTTGGCCCCAACATTCAATGACACCCAAATGTGGACCTGGCCCGATGGCTCATTAGATGGACAACGCCAAATCGGATTCCAGTTCTCCGGCCCACTCGCGTCAACGTCACCCAAGATCCTGGCGCGCGAACGCATCCCTTCTATGAATTCGTCGGGAAGCAGCCGCAACGTGCGTGTCGGAAGCCCCAGTGCCAGAAGCCCGCGGAAAGTGAAACCTATATTGAGCGTGATTGGCGGCTTTTCTATCTCCAAGGTGCCGCTGGATGTCTCGACCCGGCCCCAGGGCTCGGCGGTCGTAACACGTGGCCGAACGCCCTGCACGAAATGGCGACCGGCAACAGCATCCGCAATATTGAAGAAAAGATGACGCGTATGCGGAAAGCCGAAGCGCCCATAAGACCGATGAATATTGCCTTGGATATCTGACAGGTCGAGTTTGATCATCGTGGCCACTCCGCTTCCGGGGCGCGCACCTGGCCCGGCTGCTGCGTGGGCGAAGCCTCCGACGGCTTCACGGCGTCGAGAAACGCGCCGAACCGCCGATGGAGCGCGTGATCGTCGAGGCCCTGGACCTCGCTGGCGAAACGCGTGAATTGCTGCTGCAGGAACAGCGCCTTGAGCACCGTGGGTAGGTCGGCGCCGGGCGCAGTCGGAAACGGCACTGCACTTCGCCGGCGCACCCAGCCAAACAGCACGAACGCAACCAGCAGCACCGCCCCAATCAGTAGCGGAACTATGATCGCGCCTAACGCGACGGCATTCGCCAGGGTTTCAGTGAAGCCGCCCTCGACATCAAGCAGAAAAAGCATGCCATTGATGAACAACGCCGCCAGCCAAGCCAGGAGGGCGAGAATTGCGATCGCCGCCGTCCCCAGAAGCGGACCAGTCGGGAGTCGCGTTTTCGGGAGCGCAAGGCCGTCGAGCCAGTAGTCGTTGAACGGCATCGTCGTCTCGACTTGGCAGCGCTTGATGTAGTCGTAAAACGTGTCGGCTGAATTGACCCCTGCGAACCCCTCGCAGTGATCGAAGATCACCTTGAGATCGCTCTGCATTGTGTTCCAGAGGGTGTGGAGATAGGCCCGGACAGAGGCTTCGCCCTCGGGAGCATCGATATCAGCTGCGAACAGCAGATACGGCGTGTTGAGCAGGTCAACGGGTTGTGGCGTGAGTGGATTGATGCCGCGGACGCGGGCGATCAGCGTGTTCGGTGAAACGCGCCCGTTGAATGCCGGCCCGCTGATGATTACGAAGCGCGCAAAGTGGTTGAGTTGATTTGCGGCAAACGGCGATGGCCAGGCGTCGGGCGGGGACGCCGCCGTCTGCCGGCCGGTCGCCAACAAGGCGAGCTTCTGCGCAAGCTGGTGCTGGTGCGCATAAGACCGGCCGACAACGGGACCGACCATCGTGTCAACCTGGATTGGTGCAAGCACCGTCAGGAAACAATGGCCGCCATCGATGTTGGGCATGTCAGCGCTTCCGCTTTTCCTGCAGCCTGTCGATAAATTCCCTGCGCGCAACGTCGGCGGACTCCGTCGCGGTCGAAGCGATGGGGGCGTAGCCTGGAGACGCCAAGGAGTTGGCGATCCGGCCGAGAGCTTCCCGGTAAGCGCGCGCAAACGCCTTGACGTCTCCTCTGCGGTGCACGTCAGCCAGACCGAGTACCTCGCGCCGCACGCGCAAGGCCGCCTTGATGTCCCGCTGCGCGGCTCCCGGCGTGGCGTTGTAGTAATAATTTGTGTGGATCTGATTTGTCGTGATGTAGGCCTTGAAGGTGGCAATTGGTATCGAATGGGGATATTTCGTGCTGGCATACCAGAACATATCGAGTCCTCCGGGGATGCCGTCGGCGAAAGCGTCGATGTATTGGTCCCAGGTACCGTTGAAGTTGGAAAGGAACAGCATGTAGTCATTGTCGAGCTTCTGCTCGCCTCGCCCTGCCGGATCGGGCCATTGTTTGCGCCGAATGATGACCCAGCGGGCGAAATGAATGAGTTTCAACCCGAGCAATCCGGACAATGTTGAAGGCGCTGCTCGCGCAACCATGAAAATCGCATGCTGAACCCATGTGCGCCATGGCCGCATGGGCGTCAGCACATTCATCGCATATGCCTTGCCTGCGATATTGGACATGACTATCCCCCGCAGCAGTCACAAATTCGCCTGGTGTCACGCGAACCGGTATCGCCTGAACTCGCGGACGGTGCTCACACGCTATCAAACTCCAACACGAGGTGCGCCGGGAAGGGAGTCCCGTCCATGTCGATCAGTCCATCGCGCCCAAGGGTGCGTCTCAATCCGATTGTTTTCAGTAGCGGCTTGAGGGTGGCAGGGATCAGCACCCGGTTGATATGCTCGCCGAAACAAGTGTGCAAGCCGTAACCCCAAAGAAGGTAATCGTCCCACGGACGATCTACGCGAAATGTCTTGGGCGCATCCAGCCGGAGCGGATCGAACATTGCGGAGAGGTTTGCCGCCAGCACCATCGTGCCTTTGGCAACCTTGCGGGCGCGAAGCGTTCCCTTGGCGATTACGGCGTCGCGCACGGCGCGCCGGTAAATGATCGGGTTGACGGGGTTGAAGCGTAGAGCTTCGAAGATGTAGCGCGAAAGCAACCCATCGTCGTCCGTGCGTGCCGCACGCGCGGCCGCTGCAAGTGCGTCCGGGCGATCGAGAAGCTCGTTGAGAGCCTGGATCGCGGCCTTCGATGTAGTGGGGACCGCGCCTATGAGGAGGCCGATGAGATTGTTGCGAATCCCTAAGTCGTCCATGCCGGGCAACCCAGCCGCTTGCATCGCAAGACACCGGTTCAATACGTCATCTCGCGCGGTCGGGGTTTGTTTCCGTTCCCGAATCGCTGAATCCAGGTAGTCTCGGCAGTCTCGCGCGGCGTTGCGGGCCTTGGCGGCGACTGCGGGGTCGCCCGCGAGATCTATGAACAGGTACCAGAACATGATGCTCGTCCACTCGATCATCTGACGCTCGGATGGACCAGGAGTTCCAAAATATTCGCCCATCAGCAGTGCGGGCACCCGCAAGGTCAGGTCGTGCGGCACGTCGATGCGGCCGTCCGAGGCGGCGACGAATTCGGCGGCTGTTCTGGCCGCGAACGGCGCAATGATGTCGCGCACGTCGTCACGGCGTGCGGCAAGCCGCATGTTCGAGCAGTCGCGCGTGTAGTCCGACGAATCCTGCATGCCGAGAAAGAAATTCTCCCCGCCGGTGATCTCGCGCATACGCGGTTCGTACACCACCTCGAACTCTTCATCACGGCTCAGAACGTCGAGCACGTCGTCGCGCCGCACAGTGATCGCGGTGCCCTTGTTCTCGTAGGAGGTGATGAGCCGCCTCGCGAGCACCATATTGGGCAGGAACGCGCGCAGCACGTCGAACACCAGCCTCTGGGACCGCGATGTCCTCAACGCCGCCTTGATGCGCTCCTTTGCGGTCCCGCGACTGCCGAACACGCCCGCGAGCGCGATGCTTACGACTTGGAAGAGCGACGCAAGACCTGTGCCGAGCATCACCAGGCGGCGCCGTGACGTGGCAAAGAAGTTGACAAGGAATGGCATGCGCGTCTCGAAAAGTTGAATTTCTTCGGCCTCGATGGGCGAACACCCTCCGCCAAGGTGCCGCCGATCCAGCCGCCTTCCACTAGTGTGGCGCATCTGACGTTCCTATCGGTGCCTGCCGCGAGTCCTTCATAGGAACGTCAGATGCAAAGCCACACTAGAATCATAGACTTGCTAGTGTCCCTTTGTTTCCGACGTTCGCAAAAGTGCGTGCTGCAAAGTGATGCGAACGTCGGAAACGGGACACTAGCGCATAAACTCAACCGTCGGGCACCAGCTTGCGATGCTCCGTCCAAAACGGATCGAAGCAATCGATCCTCTTTGCACACATCTGGAGGTGCTAGCGTTAGCTGACCGGGAGCGGGAAATGGCTCGTCCGCGCGTGCCAAAACGTTGCGAAGAAATAGAATCCGAGGGCGTGGCGCCGTTCTTCATGGCGGACGTCGTAGCAGCTGAGTTCGCAGTCGAGGTTAGGCGGAAATCCAATAGGACGCGCACAAGCCAGAGCCTGCTCGAACTCTCACACACTACAAGAGAAAGTCAAAGCAAATACATTTGGGTGCTCTTCGCGGTCGAAACTCTTCTCATGCGCTCGAGCCGCCGGTACGACAGTAACGCAGTGAAAACAGTACGGACTGGAGCAGTTGGGGGTCTGACAATCGTTGCTCAACCAAGTGCCGGTCGAGCCTTTGATCCCTTTTGCAGTTTGGCCGATTTGTGATAATTTTGCACATCGGTGACCTGATGTGCCGGCCCGCAAACGGCGGTGCCGGTGTTCTCGCAATATTGAAGGCAAGAACTTCAGTCATTGGGAGACAAACGGATGATAGATATCCGAGTTTCGTTGATCATTGGCCTGATAATTGTAGCCGGAATGGCGCTGTCTCCAGCCAGTCAGGCCGCCAGTTTCAGTCCAGTCACCGAGCAAGCTCAAATGAGGCTTGCACAATTGGGCTTCGATCCGGGTCCGGTGGACGGCATTCCTGGCCCCCGGACCAGCGCTGCGATCAAAGCATTCCAGAAACAATCCGGGCTGCCGGAGACCGGAACTCTCGATAGCGCCACTCAGGCGAAATTAGATTCGGCTGCTCCGGCGCCCCAGGTTGACACGGTCAAAGACTGGAGACCGGTTCCGTCACAGGACGAGTTGGATAAGCTCGCTGCCAATCCGGCCAATGATCCCGGCTTCCCCTACACCGATTACCGGCCGAACGCACCGGCGGCCAATATGGATCTTCCAGGAACCGCCATATTGGCCGCCATGAAGACGAGCTCGGATACCTACGGGAGCGGCCCAGCGGGAACCCCCAAATCTACTCCTAAAGCCCATAAAGCAATGACGGATTGTCTCAATACCCAGCCCACACATTGGGCTGATATTACCCTGCATTATTATTGCCAGATGGCACTTCCGAGACAGTGTTTCACTTATGCGCTGCGGGGAAAAGACACGCCAGGCGAGAGGAAATATACACGAGTAAACGCCTATCAAGGTTGTTCGACAGGAACGTTGCCCCATTCGTCCCCTTTTGCTTTTGTTACCAAGACACAGCCACAGATATTCCAATACGTGATGTTTGGCCAAACCAATGCGTTCAAACCTGAGCAAGAACAGGCCATCATCAACGCCTTCTACGGCGTAAGAGATCCTGCGAATCCAAGAGAATGCCGCCTCAAGCGGCCACGTCGCGCGGAGGATCCTGATAATGGAACGCACTGTCTGGTGAACAAAACGATGACGCCAAAACTTATGGGGAAGGGCACTTAGTTGGAGCGTTTGCCGTTTAGGTTGACCATATCCTGAATTTGGCGGTGTAAGCGAAGCATTCAGCTCGGGAGATTTGATTGAGACACTACGGAAGCCTGCGACAGAGCTGACACTCACGCCAAGTTCTCTTTTGGCGGCCGCTCGTGCTCGCGCAAGGTTTACCCGCGCAAGTCTCGCTGTGCGAATTTTAGGACTAGATTCCGCTGTTCAACAAAAGATTCGCGTGAAATAATTCAACCAGGCGCGTCCGTAATTTACAAACAGTGTTTTCGGCCAGGTGACCGTCGGGTTCGAGTTTAAGAGAATCAAAGAGCGCCATGCTGCATGCTCGCGGATCATCCGAAGCAGAAAGGCGTCAGCATGCGCGATCTGTTCGTCAAATTCATCAATGATGATTCCGGTGCGACAGCGATTGAATACGGATTGATTGCGGCCTGCATCGCAGTCGCGATCATCGCAATTCTGCAGATCATCGGCCAGAACCTCGTTGCGAGCCTGCAGTTGCTGGTCACCGCCATAAAGTAATCGTCACGGTACGCGCGCGGACAAGCGCCTCTCCCGGCGACCCATATTGGCTAGTATAGTCATGGATCGGCAGCGGAGAGCAAAGCATGGCCGCGCGCGCGTCCGTCATCGAGACGCCGGTATTGATCGTGGGCGGCGGGCCGATCGGGCTCGCGCTGGCGGCCGATCTCGGACGCCGCGGTGTCGCAACGCTGCTGGTCGAGAAGAACGAGAACAAGCTCGGCCCGGCGAAGATGCTCGAGGTCAGCGTCCGCACCATGGAATTCTGCCGCCAGCTCGGCATTGCGGACAAGGTCCGCAACTGGGGCTTCCCGCCCGACTGGCCGCTCGACAGCGCGTTCGTGACCGACCTGCAGGGCTATGAGCTCGGGCGGGTGCGCACGCCGGCGCTCGGGGCGTCCAGCGATTCCGAGTTCAGCCCGGAGCGGGGGAGGCCGTGTCCGCAGACCTGGTTCGATCCGATCCTGCAGGACTGCGCACGGTCGTTTCCGCACGTCACGCTGCGCCACCGCGTCGAGCTCGAAAGCTTCGTGCAGGATGAAGACGGCGTCACCGCGACACTGCGCAACCGGCGGAGCGGCCGGATCGAGACCGTGCGCGCCGGCTATCTCGTGGGCTGCGACGGTTTCGCCTCGACGGTGCGCGAGCGCCTCGGCATCGCGATCAGGGGCGAGCCGCACATCGACTGGTCGATGACGATCTACCTGCGCATCCCCGACCTCTCCGCCTGCCACGACAAGGGGAAGGCCTTTCGCTACGTGTTCGTCGGACCGGAGGGGACATGGTCCTTTCTCTCCATCGTCGACGGCAAGGACCTGTGGCGGCTGCAGCTCGTCGATGTCGACGAAAGCCGGCTGCAGAGCGCCGACATTCCGGCACTGATGCGGCGCTGCATGGGCCGTGACGTGCCCTACACGGTCGAGGACAAGTCGCTGTGGGTGCGCAAGCGCACGGTCGCCGAGCGCTTCGGCGACGGCCGGGTCCTCATTGCCGGCGATGCCGCCCACGCGCATCCGCCCAATGGCGGGCTCGGCATGAATACCGGCATCCAGGACGCCTTCGACCTCGGCTGGAAGCTCGCCGCGACGCTCGCCGGCTGGGGCGGACCCGAGCTCATCGCGAGCTACGATCACGAGCGGCGGCCGGCGTCGGCGCGCGCCGCAGAGGTCTCGCTCGCCAACTATCGCCGCCTCGTCAGCGCCGAGCAGCGCGCCGAGATCTATGCGCCGACGCCCGCGGGCGATGCCGCCCGCCGCGCCATCGGCGAGCGGCTGGTCGAGGAGAATGAAAAGTCCTGGCATCCAGTCGGCGTGCATCTCGGCTACATCTATCATCCGTCCCCGATCGTGGTGCCGGACGGCACGCCCGTGCCCGCGGACGACACGTTCGGCTATCGGCCGACGGCGTTCCCCGGCGCGCGCGCCCCGCATGTCTGGCTCGCGCCGGAGCGGTCGATCCTCGATCTGTTCGGTGACGGCTTCGTGCTGCTGAAATTCGGCGAAGCGCCGACCGAAGCGATCGAGCGCGCCGCCGCGAGCCGCGGTGTTCCGCTCGCCGTGCGCCGCATCGACCATCGCGAGGCCGACGCCTTGTACGGGCGCCGGCTGGTGCTGGTGCGACCGGACGGGCACGTCGCCTGGCGCGGCGACAGCCAGCCCGACGACGCGCTCATGCTGATCGATACGGTGCGCGGCGCCCAGCCGGATCCGGCGGCGGCGCTCCTGAATCGCACGCACGGACGGCTCGGTGCGACCCACACACTTAAGTATTGACAAGTATTGATGTCGTTGACAGGCCCGCCAAAGCGGTCGGAGCTACCGCCGCCGATAAAGGTGAAATCCGCCATAGATGCCGGAGCGGTCCTTTTCGAAACCGATCGCGCTGCGCGTGCTGTCGCGGTACCAGGTGCGCCGCAGAGGAAGGAGATCGGGCTCCTCGAGCGGAGATGCTGCTCCCGCCGTTCGGAAGATGACGCGCACGTCGTCCTTGCCGCAGCGATCGATCGCGTCCCATATCGCGCGAATTTCCTGTGGTGCCATCCAGTCCTGCGAATCCAGCAGGACCACCGCATCGACATGCCGGGCCGGAAGCGTTTCGAGCAGGGCGCGGATATTGGCGTGCTTCGGGACGATGGCGTTCGCCCGGTCGCGCATCTGCCCAAACCAGCGCTCCTGCAGATAGAGCGGCAAGCCCTTGTTGCCCGGTCCGGGATAGCGGCGGGCGAGCGCCTGCCAGGCGAAGTAATTCGTTTCGATCGGGTGATTCTCGATCAGGCCGAGCAGGCGGTCGTGCAGCACGTCGGCGAGCGAGCGCTCGCCGGCCAGGAGATCACGCTGGCGCGGCGGGATCCCCAAGCTGAACAGCAGCGCCGGGTTGCGTGCCAGCGCGCGAGCGAAGCGCGACTGGAACAGGCCGCTGAGGCGCTCCAGCGCCTTCGACCGCGCGGCATCGTCGGCCTCGCCGCGCAGCAGGGCGCGCAGGTCGATGCGGTAGAGACGCGCGAGCAGGTGTGCGAAGCCGACGAAGCGGCCGAGCGCGCCGTGGCGATAGAACCCATCGCAGAAATGGCGATAGCGTGGCCGTCCCGTCAGGTCGCGACCGTCCCAGAATGTACGCGTCTTCGGGTTGAGCAGCGGCCGCAGCGCAGCGCGATAGATCTCGGCGTTCGACTCGGAGGCACCTTCGCCGAAGAAGCGCCAGAACGCGGCATAGTCGCCGAGCCCGCGCAGTCCGGCGATCTTCAGGTTCAGGAGCGCGAGATGGGCATCGTTGAGATCGACTGCGTAGATCTGCCGCGGCTTCGCCACGAGATAGGACAACGCATTGCAGCCGCCGGAGGAGATCGTGACCAGCGTGGCGTTGTGCGGCAGATCGAGCGCTTCGAGGTCGGCTTCGGGATCTTCCCAGATCTGGTTGTAGACGAGCCGCTGGAACCAGATGGCGAAGAGCCGGTCCCACACCGTCGCTTCGCCTTCCTCGCGGCGGTTATAGACGGCGTCGGCGATCAGTTGGGTATTCATCCGGGAAAGACCTCATGGTTCGGGCGATTCGAACGACTTTAATGCGGCCACGCTGCACTTTTGCGACAGCGCGGCGACTCAGGTCGCGTCCGGGATCGATGACGCTTTGCTACTTGCTCGGTGCGACCATGGCGTCGGCGGCGAGGAATGCGGCTATGCGTTCCACGACCGGCCCCACCGTCTCCGGCGCGAGCGCGTCGCCGGTCAGCTCGTGGCGCGTGGCTTCGGGCAGGTCGACGAGCAACTTCGCCGGCCCTTGAATCTCGTCGAACCGCTCCTTGATCGCCTCGACGTCGACGACAGCGTCTTTGCTCGTATAGATGACCAGCGTGGGGATCCTGAGCGTATCGAGATGGAGCGAGCGCGCGTGATTCACCAGGTCCATCAGCGCAACGATGGCCTGCGAGGGATAGTGCGTGGTCCAGAATTCAGCATGGCCCGCGCTGTCCGGCTGGAAGGAATATTCCTGGCCGAACACGACGCGTGCGAGCAGGCCGCCCAGCGGCCCCGAGATGAACTTGCCGCGCCAATCCCGGATGGCGAAGTTGGGCGAGAGCAGCACCAGCGCGGCGATGTCGGACGAATTGTCCTCGAGCGCCGCCATCGTCGCCAGCAGCGCGCCGGTCGAGATTCCGATCAGGACCACGCGATCGCCGATTCGCCGGCCGATGGCGAGCGCCTCGCGCGCGTCGTCGAGCCAGTCCTGCGCGGTCGCGGTGGCAAATCCGGCGGGCGTGGTGCGGCCATGCGCCGTCAGGCGGGTCGAGAAGGCGTTGGCTCCGAGCCTGCCCGCCAAGGTCGCGACCACGGGAGCGATGTCCCTCCGGCTCGCCGAGAATCCGTGCAGATAGACGAGCGCGAGCGGCGTCTTGTTGCGTGCGACCGGATCGTTCCACGCGATCGTCTTGGCGAGGTCCGGCCGAACGTCCCCACTCTCCGCCTCGCGCCGGCGCAGATAGGCGTCGAGGTCCGGTACGTTTGCCACCGCCGCGGCGATGCCGGACGGTTTCGGCTCGAACGGAAACAGCGGCCCGGACAGGCACGCCAATGCGAGCAGGCAAAAGACGATTGCCGCGGCTCGCCATGATCTCCGGATGATGGTCGGCACCTATGCGCCGCCGGGTGCCGATTCCAGCCGTGGTTGCGTCGTGGTCGGCGCGGCGACGAGGTCCGATTCGTCGAGCCGCGGTCCGCGACTGACCCATTTGACGATCTCGAAGCGCCCGTCGAAGTGCTCCACGACGGCCGTGCAGCTTTCGACCCAGTCGCCGCAATTGATGTAGCACAGGCCGGCGTCGTCGCGGATCACGGCATGGTGGATGTGCCCACAGATCACGCCGTCGACGCCGCGCCGGCGAGCCTCGGCGGAGAGTGTGGTCTCGTACTCGCCGATGAAGTTGACGGCATTCTTCACTTTCAGCTTGGCCCATTGCGACAGCGACCAATAGGTCAGGCCGAACGCCCGGCGGATCGCGTTGAAATGGGTGTTGAGCCAGATCGCGAGGTCGTAGGCGTTGTTGCCGAGCAGCGCGAGCCAGCGCGCGTGCCGAATCACCACGTCGAACAGATCGCCGTGAATGACGAGGTAGCGCTTGCCGTCGGTGCCGACATGGATGGCGTCCTCGAGCACGTCGATGCCGCCGAAATGCGTGCCGTAGTAGTCGCGCAGGAACTCGTCGTGATTGCCGGGGATATAGAGCAGGCGGGCGCCCTTGCGGGCCTGGCGCAAGAGCTTCTGCACGACGTCGTTGTGGGTTTGCGGCCAATACCAGTTGGACTTCAGCTGCCAGCCATCGACGATGTCGCCCACGAGATAGACGGTGTCGGCTTCGTAATGGCGCAGGAAGTCGAGGAGCTTGTCGGCTTGGCAGCCCTTCGAGCCGAGATGGATGTCCGACAGAAACAGCGTCCGAACTCGCATCGGCCCCTTCGAAACCCGGTCAAGCATCGGCAACCCTGCCCACAGCCATGGGCGGTCTATCGCCGATTTCCATTGCAGCGAGATGACGGCATGCGCCCGGTCCACCGTCATCGGGGCTTTATAGAGCGACCGGTAGACTGTGCCGATTCGACCAAAGAGCGATCCAGGAGCCGACGGTGATCACCACGACGAGGACATTCGGCGACGAGACCCTCGCAGCGCCCGCGAGCCGGCCGCTGACCGGGACTGCCGCCGCGACCGCGCTGATGAACCGGATCTATCGGCGCCAGCGGCACATCTACGACCTCACGCGCAGATTTTTCCTGCTCGGGCGCAACCGGTTGATCGCGGATCTCGCGCCGGAGCCGGGGCAGGCCGTGCTCGAGATCGGCTGCGGAACTGGCCGCAATCTCATCCTGGCGGCGCGAAGGTATCCGCAGGCGCGGTTCTTCGGCATCGATGTGTCGACCCATATGCTCACCTCGGCGATCGAGGCGATCGAGCGCGCCGGCCTCGAATTGCGCGTGCGCGTCGCCCACGCCGATGCCACCGCGTTCCATCCGCGCCTCGTGTTCGGCGAGCAGCGCTTCGACCGCATCATGATCTCGTACAGCCTTTCCATGATTCCGGGCTGGCAAGGGGTGCTCGATGTCTCGCTTTCGTTGTTGGCCAGCGGCGGCCGGCTCGCCATCGTCGACTTCGGTCGCCAGGAACGGTTGCCGACCACCTTCCGCGCGCTGTTGCGCGCATGGCTCGCGCTGTTCCACGTGAAACCGGCCGACAGCCTGGAAGCGGATCTCGCATCGCGCGCGGCGCGTGCCGCCGCTAAGGTGACAGTCGAGCGGCCTTACCGCGGTTACGTGGTCTATGCCGTCGTCGAGGCGAAGAAATGAACGAGGCCGTGATCAAGAGCGGAGTGAGAACGAGCGAGGCAACGACTTGACCGGCTGGCTTGCGATTTTCCTTGCCGGGCTGCTGGAGATCGCTTGGGCTCTCGGGCTCAAATACTCGGACGGCCTCACCCGGTTCTGGCCGAGCGTCGGCATGGTGACATCCATCGTCTTCAGCTTCGCCCTGCTGAGCGTGGCCCTGAAATCGTTACCCTTCGGTACTGCCTACGCTCTGTGGACCGGCATCGGCGCCGTCGGGACGATGATCATCGGCATGGTGGCGTTCGGCGAGTCGACCGACGTCGTCCGCGTGACCTGCCTCACCTTGATCATCGCCGGCATGGTCGGCCTCAAGCTCGCGTCCGACCACTGAAAAGCTTGCAACGTCGTTAATTGCACGCTTCTTGAGCGCGCCATAATGATTACCACGGTATTGACGCGAATCATTGCGCTCCAGCCTTCATCCAGCTGTCGTCAAACTGTCGGCCCTCTGTCAGACGACGCGGGCAGTTTCCGCCTCACCGATTCGGCGGCGGAGGCCCAATGGCCGTCACACTGCGCAACGGAGCCCTTACACGGCGCCGTTTCTTGAGCACTGCGGCATCGTCGGTCGCGATCACGGCCGTCGGCGGCATTGCCAAACCTTATCTCAGCCGCGCCGACGATCGGCCGCTCATCACCCACGGCATCCAGTCGGGCGACGTCTCGACCGATTCGGGCGTCGTTTGGGCGCGCGCCGACCGGCCCGCGCGGATGCTGGTCGAGGTCGCCACCACCGACAGCTTCAGGAACGTCCGCAGCGTCGTCTTCGTCGATGCGCTGCCGGAGACCGATTTCACCGCCAAGGCGCTGATCGAAGGTCTGCCGGCCGGGCAAGATATGTTCTATCGCATCCGATTCCAGGATCATTCGTTTCCGACGGTGCTGAGCGAGCCGCAGGTCGGGCGCTTTCGTACCGCGCCCAGCGACCGCCGCTCGATCTCTTTCGCCTGGTCGGGAGATACCGCGGGCTGGGGCATCGACGAGGACCGCGGCGGCATGCGCACCTACGCGACCATGGCGAAGTGCCGGCCGGACTTCTTCATCCATTCCGGCGACCACATCTATGCCGATTGTCCGATTCCCGCGGAGCGCACGCTGCCGAACGGCGAAATCTGGAAGAGCATCGTCACCGAGGAGAAGTCCAGGATCGCGCAGACGCTCGCCGACTTTCGCGGCAACTACAAATACAACCTCATCGACCGGAACCTGCGTGCGTTCAATGCGGACGTGCCGATGTTCGCGCAATGGGACGATCACGAGGTCACCAACGATTGGATACCCGGCCAGGCGCTCGGCTGGGACGGCTACGTGGACAAGAGCATCCTCACGCTGTCCGCGCGTGGCGGCCGCGCCTTCCATGAATTCATGCCGATGCGGGAGACGCTGGCGGAGGCGGGACGCATCTATCGCAAGATCCCCTATGGCCCGCTGCTCGATGTCTTCATGCTGGACATGCGCTCCTACCGTACCGCCATCGGACCGGATGGGGCTGCGGCCGCTATTCTAGGGGCCACGCAGATGTCCTGGCTCAAGCGCGAGCTGATGAATTCGCCGGCGACCTGGAAGGTCATCGCCGCCGATCTGCCGCTCGGGGTGGTGAGCGGCGACGCGGTTGCCCAAGGGGATGGCCCCGCGCGCGGGCGCGAGATCGAGATCGCCGACCTGCTCGCCTTCATCAAGCATGCCGGCATCCGCAACACGGTGTGGCTCACCGCCGACATGCATTACACCGCCGCGCACTACTACGATCCGAACGCCGCCATGTTCCAGGACTTCGATCCGTTCTGGGAGTTCATCTCCGGCCCGCTTCATGCCGGCACCTGGCAGCCGCAGAAGCTCGACAACACCTTCGGCCCGCGCGCGGTGTTCCAGAAGGGTTGCGGCGATGGCCAGTGCGATGACCTCGCGCCGTGCTTCGGACTGCAATTCTTCGGCCACGTGGCTATCGACGGCGCGACCGAGGTGATGACCGTCACCCTCAAGGACGTCGAGGATCGCGAGCTCTGGGCCACGAAGATCGAGCCGCGGATGGAGAAGTGGTCCCGCGGTGCGCCGGCGGCGCGCGGGTGAAGCGCCGCAGGCTGTTGACTATCCGTGATCCGGCAAGCTCCGGGCGCTGGTTGCGAGCAGCGTTTCAATGGACGAATCCGGATGGCGCGAGACTGCATCAAGAAGCCGCCTCAGGCGGCCGACCATTCTGTGCATTCCGTCCGGCTGGTAAATCCCGGCATCGAACAGCGCCTGGCAACGACCGTCTTCCCGATGCTCATCGAACATCATGGTGAGGCCCCAGGGCATTCCTCCTGTGCGCAATTCCAGCGTGGTCAGCTTGATGTCGGCGAAGTAGAAGGACACGTTGTGCCTGGCCACGTTTACTATCACCTGAATGTCAGGCGGGACCACGCCCCGTTGCAGCAGCTCGCGGCGCAATTCCTCATACGGAATCTGGCAGTGCGCTTCCGTCTCGACCACTCTTGTCCGCACGACCGATAGCCAGTCGCGAAATTTCATGCTGCGCTCGCAGGCGAACCTGAGCGTCGCCAGGTTGGAAAAAAATCCAAGCATGTCGTGCAGCTCGGGGCGATTGCGATTGCTGACGTAAGTGCCCAGCACGATATCGGTCTGCCCGGTTTCGGCGGCCAGCAGCATGACGAAGGTCGCCAGCCGGACGACGTAGTAGGTCGTGCGTTCCGCCCTGGCCAATTCGGCCAACCGCAGCGACGTTTCGCCATCGATTCCCCAGGTGATTTCCCCATCGGCCGGATCGGCATCCGTCACGGGCTGGGCGCGCCTGAAGGGAAGCTCGAGCACGCGCGGCGCTCCGGCAAGCACGTCGGCCCACCAGGAAATCGCATCGCCATAGGCCGCGCCGTCGCGACGAAGCGTCTTGCGCTCCCAGACCGCGTAGTCCCCGTATTGCAACGACGCGGTTTCCGGCAGTGGAAGATCGCTCCCACTGCGCTTGGCCTCGTAGAGGTGACCAAGCTGGCGAAAATAGATCTCCGACGACCAGGCGTCGTACACGATGTGATGGGAGGCACGCAGCAGCCAGTGCTCGTTCTCGCGCAATCGGATCAGCGAGAAGCGTAGCAATGGTCCCTCGGCGAGATCGAAGCCGCGAGCCGCCTCCTTTTCCATGTGCAGCTTTGCCTGCCGTTCCGGTTCGGGCGTGCCGGCCAGGTCAAGGAACGGCAAGGGGACCGGCGCCGGAGGATGAACGATTTGAATCGGCCGTCCGTCGATCGCGGGAAACGTGGACCGCAGCGTCTCGTGGCGCGCTGCCATATGGTTCATGCACGCGCGCAGCACGCCGTGGTCCAGCGGTCCGACAACGTGATAGCTGCGGATCGAGGTATAGCCAGGCGCGGCCCGGGCCGATTGCGAGTCGTTCCATACCCGCTCCTGAACGAACGACAGCGGCAGGCCATCCCCGTGCGGAGCTCGAGCGAGCTGCGGCGCGTCATCCGTGATTTTCACGCCGCGCATTCCCTCGACAGTCGCGGCCAGCTCGGCGAGCGTGGGATGATCGTGAAAGGCGCCGAGATTGAGCGTTACTCCGAGCGCTGAATGGACTTGCACCGCTACCGTTGCCGCCGCCAGCGAGTCTCCGCCCAGGTCGAAGAAATCATCGTGCCGGTAGACTTCAGCGAGATCGAAGACATCCGACCAGATGCGGGCGAGCAGCAGCTCCGTGTCGGTCGCCGGCTGCGCCGGAGACTGCCGAACGGGCCCAAGCGAACGAACCTGCCGAAGCTTGTCCCGATCGACCTTGCCGTGCGCCGTGAGCGGAAATCCATCCAGGAACACGAACGCGGTCGGAACCATGTGCCGCGGCAGGACGGCGCGCAGCGCGCGACGCAGGATCCCGGCTGATGACGGTTGGCGGGGTACGACATATGCGACGAGTTGTAACCCGTCGTTCAAGTCCTCGACCGCGTCCAGAAACACCCGCTCCACAGCGGGCAGTCGCATCACGGCATGCTCCACCTCCCGCAGATCGACGCGATATCCTCGAATCTTGACCCTCGTGTCCTTCCTTCCTACGAACTCCAACAGCCCGTCCGGGTTCACACGGGCGAGATCGCCGGAATAGAAGACACGAACGTCGCTTCCGGCCGGGGCTTTGGAGAATTGCGCTGCCGTCGCTGCCGGGTTGCGCCAGTAGCCCGCGCAAAGCGCCTGGCCGCGCACGACGATCTCGCCGGTTTCACCAGGCGCCACCTTGGCTCCTCGCTCGTCCAGCAATTCGACTTCGATTTCATCGGCTGGGCGGCCGATCGGCAAACGGCCCTCGGCGACCTTGTCGCCGCGACGCAAGTTTAGCTGAGCGATGTTGCCCGTTTCCGATGAGCCGAAGGTCAGAACGAACTGCGATGCTTCCGGAAAGTGCGCTTGAAACGCGCTGAAATCCTCGGACGTGGCCGACTCCGATCCCACCCTTACCACTCGAATTTGCGGAAAGCTCATTCCGTCGTCGAGTGATTTCGCGAAGGCGCGAAAGAACGACGTGGTTGATGGCAAGATCGTGATCCCGTGATCGGTCAAAGCGTCGGCGAGACCGACGAAACCTCTGTCCATTGTTGCAAACGGGTAGAGGGTCGCCCCATGCAACAGTGCGCACCACGAAATGCTGCTGCCCAGTCCCCCGGTCAGCGACGCCAGCAGTGCGACCCGGTCGTGCGCGACCAATTCCCATGAACCGGCGTGCACCCGAGCATTCCGGACTTCCTGGCGGTGCGTGCGCATCACCGCCTTGGGACGGGCCGTGGAGCCGGAGGTGTAGCAGAGAAACGCGGCGTCATCGGGCGAGACGCGAATGCCGGGATTGCAAGCGGGGCCTGACGTCGAGATGCTCTCATAGGACTCGACGGCGCAGCCTTCGCCGCTGATCGCGGTCGCCAAGCGCCGATTTTCTCCGTCCGACACGATCAGGCCGGGCTGCGCGTCATGCATCAGCTCGCTCAGCCTGGCGGCAGGATCGGTCGGGTTGAACACGACGACGGTCCGGCCGGCCTTGAGCGCGCCGAGGACGGCGGCGATCATCGGTGCGTCGTGCTGCATCAGGATGGCGACGCGGTCGCCCGCCGCGCCGCCGCGATGAAGCAGCGCGTGCGCCAAGCGATTGGCCGCCTCGTTGAGCTCACGATAAGTCGGCTGCCACACCCCGGACCCTATCGCGGTGCGCAGACGATGCATGTCCGCCGCCTGCTCGAAGGCCCCGGGCAGAGAATTCTCCGGCGCACGCGGATTGCCGCGAGTCTTCTGACTCTCGGGGGTGACTTCGTTCATGGAAAATGACCGGGGAGGCGGGCGCCGCACCGGCAACTGCCGCGCGGACGATGGACGGGGAGCTTGTCCGTCACAAGGTGTGACGGCACCTATAGCCAATCATCCTGCGGTAGGATTGTGACGAGAAACTGATTTATTTCACAACCTGCCGACGGTATTTGTTGGTTGGAGGGGCGGGGGGCTGCTGTCACCTCACCCGTCATGACGCGGATCAGGTTTTGATCATCCGAAAACGTTGGAGCCGCGCGCTGCAGAGGTGCTCGTGGGGCGCGCCGTCGGTCCGCAACTGACGACGATGGACCGCCGCGCGGTTGTCATCGAAATGAAACGCACGTGTCACAGACGCTGACTAGGTCTGATCGTCCGAGATATTTGGAGGATCATGACATGCGCAGATTTCTGGCTGCGGTGGCCGGCTTGGCATTTTCAGCGGTGGTGTCGACCGCCTCCGCGCAGACGGTCTACCCGATCGATCGCGCCGATATTCTGGTCGGCTCGCGGTTCGACCTGAAGGTCGAGTTTGCCGGCCTCGCCGATCCGGCGAAAGTCGCGGTGACGGTGAACGACAAGGATCACGCCCAGGTTTTCGGCAAGGGCGCCGCCTTCGTCGCGCGCGAGGACGGCAAGGACCAGTCGGCGCTCATCCTGCGCGATGTCTCGCTCACGCAGCCCGGCATCTACAAGGTCCGGGTGACCGACGGCGCCCAGACCCGCGAATTGTCTTGGAACGTCTACGATACGGGCACGCGGAAGGCCAAGAATGTCATCCTCTTCATCGGCGACGGCATGTCGCTCGCGCACCGGGTCGCGGCGCGCATGCTCGCGAAGGGCATGACCGAGGGCAAGGCGGGCGGCAAGCTCACCATCGACGACATGCCGCAGATGGCGTTGGTGTCGACGGCCGGCAGCGATTCGATCATTACCGATTCGGCCAATTCGGCGAGCGCCTACGCCACCGGCCACAAGTCGGCAGCCAATGCCATGGGGGTCTATGCCGACCGCACCGCCGATCCGCTCGACGATCCCAAGGTCGAGACCATCAGCAGCCTGGTCAAGCGCCGGCACGGAATGGCGGTCGGGATCGTCACCAACACCGAGATCGAGGACGCCACCCCGGCGGCGATGGTCGCCCATACGCGCCGCCGCGCCGAATACGATCGTATCGTGGAGCAATTCTTCGCGGCCAAGCCCGACGTGATCATGGGCGGCGGCAAGGCCAATTTCCTGCCGAAGTCGGCGGAGGGCAGCAAGCGCAAGGACGAGCGCGACTTCATCGCGCAGTTTCGCGCCGCCGGTTATCCGCTCGCCCTCACCGGGACCGAGATGACGTCGGCCGCCGACAATCCCGGCACGAGCAAGCTGCTGGGGCTGTTCGCCCTCGGCAACATGGACGGCGCGCTCGATCGCAAGTTCCTCAAGGGCGGAACTGTGAAGAAATTCCCGGAGCAGCCGGATTTGACCGAGCAGGTGAGCGCCGCGCTGAAGGTGCTCGGACGGAACGAAGCCGGTTTCTTCCTAATGGTCGAGTCCGGCATGATCGACAAATACACCCACCTCCTCGACATGGAGCGCGCGGTCTACGACACGATCATGCTCGACAACGCAGTCAAGGTCGCCCGCGACTGGGCGAGCGCGCGCGGCGACGACACGCTCATTCTGGTCGTGGCCGATCACACGCATCCCGTCGCCGTGATCGGCACCATCGACGACGACATGGCATCGGTCCCCAATGTGCCGATGCGCGAGCGCATCCGTACCTACGGCACCGCGGGATTTCCCAACTATCCGGCTCCCGATGCCAGCGGATATCCCGCGCGCGTCGACGTCAGTCGCCGCCTCGCCATGTTCTCGGCGAGCCTGCCCGACCATTACGAGACCTACCGGCCGAAGCTCGACGAGCCCAATGACCCGACGGTCGCCGGCAAGGAGCCCAGCACCTTCGTAGCGAACGAGCGCTACAAGAACGTTCCCGGCGCGGTGCTCCGCTTCGGCAACCTGCCGGCGATGGCGAATGCCAGCGTGCATTCCGGCGAGGACGTGGTGTTGACCGCCACCGGGCCGGGCAGCGAGCGCGTGCGCGGCCAGATGGACAATACCGAGGTCTTCCGCGTCATGGTCGATGCGCTCGGGCTCGGCGCGGCGAATGGTGCCGATGCCAAGCGGACGGAGCTTGCTCCGCGTCCGTGAGCTGAGCCCAATCCCGACGACGCTTGCCTCGATGCCGGCAGGCCGGTAAGCCGTCGGGATGCAGGGCATTCGAGAGGGAAAAACGCGGCGCTGGCGAATTGTCGTCCTCGCCGTTGCGTTGCTGCTCCCGACCGTTCCGAATTTGGCGGGAGCAGCGCCGGCCGCCCCAGGAACCGTCCAGGAGATCGTCGGTGTCCCGGCCGCGGCCGGTGCCACGCTGCGCACGCGCGTGCTCCGGCCTCCCGGCCCAGGGCCGTTTCCGCTCGCGATCGTCAGCCACGGCTCGCCCGCCAGCGCATCGCAGCGCCCGGACATGGAGATCCCGACCTTTGCCACCGCGTCGAGCTGGCTGCTCCAGCGCGGATACGCGGTTGCGCTGCCGCTGCGTCGCGGTTACGGCGAGACCGGCGGGCCGTGGCTCGAGCAGTACGGCGCGTGCAACAACCCCGACTATTACCGCGCCGGCTTGACGACGGCGGAGGACATCGAGGCGGCTATCGGCTTCTTCCGCGCCCGCTCCGAGACGGTGCGTGACCGGATTCTTCTGATCGGCTGGTCGGCGGGCGGCTGGGGATCGATCGCGGCAGCGAGCCGAAATCCCCCCGGCGTGTTCGCGGTCGTCAGCTTCGCCGGCGGGCGCGGCGGCGGACAGCCCAAGGTCGGCAACTGCACTCCAGCACGACTGATCGAGGCGGCGGCTCGTTATGGCACCACCGCGCGCATTCCGAGCCTGTGGCTCTATGCGGAGAACGACGCTTTCTTCGGGCCCGATCTCAGCCGCAAGATGTTCGACGCTTATGCGGAGGCCGGCGCCAAGGCGGAATATGTCGCGCTTCCGGCCTTCGGCAGCGATGGGCATCGCGTCTTTGGCGCTTCCGACGCCCGCGCCCTGTGGCAGCCGCCGGTCGGCAAGTTCCTGGCGACATTCAAGCAGTAGCGCTCGAAACGGGAGAGACGCGTGATCATCGATTGGCACTCGCACATCTACACGCCCGAGGAGGCGGCCAACGATCTCGGCACCCTCGACGGCAAGAGCGGGCCGAAATGGGGTGAGCGTGGCTGCCCGATGGTGCTGGAAAATTTTCTTGACGCCCACTACCGCAACGGCATCGACATCAGCGTGGTCACCAACGCGGCGCACTACCTGCGCGGCAAGGCTCCGCGCGAGGAGCTGCCGGCGGTGCAGAAGTGGACGGACTACGCGGCCGAGGTTCAAGACAAGCACAAGGGCGTGCTCTATTCCTTCGCCACCATCCTGCCCTGCGGCGGGCCGGCCTTCGTCAAGGAGGCGGAGCGGGCGATTCGTGAGCTCGGCTTGAAGGGCATCTTCATCAATTCCAGCCACAAGGGTCACTACCCCGACGACGACGAGGCGCGGCCGTTTTGGGAGCTGGTCCAGGACCTCGACGTGCCGGTCATGATTCATCCGCCGCATATCGGCTTCGGCGAGGAGCGGATGCGCGACTATCGCCTGGCCTCGAGCATCGGCCGGCCGTTCGATCTCTGCCTGGCGCTGGGCCGGTTGATCGTGCGCGGAGTCCTTGAGGATTTCCCGCGCGTGAAGATCGTGGCGTCCCACGGCGGCGGCGGCATCTGCGAGACCATCAGCCGGATGGACTATGCGTATGAGCTCCAGGACGAGGCGTTCTTCCTGGGCTCCTACGCGCCGATGAAGATCAGGCACGCGCCGAGCCACTACCTCAAGAAGATGTACGTCGACACCGTCACCTACAATCCACCGGCCATGAAGATGGTGCTGGACTGGATGGGCGCGGACCGCGTCCTCTACGGCAGCGACGCCCCGCCGCTGACCTCGCTCAAGCCCCGCGCCATCAAGCTGATCAAGGACCTCGACATCCCGGAGGGGGAGCGCCAGGCGATCTTGGCCGGAAATGCGGCCAGGCTGCTGAAGCTCCCGCTTGCCGCCAACGGCACGGCATGAGGAAAATTAACGCTCAATCAATCATTTAACCCCAGGAACCGGGGTCGAAAAACGTTCCGCCCATGCGTGTTGACGGAAGCGCCCCGCATCCCTAGTTTCCGCGCAACTTTTCACACCGATCACCGAACCGCGCGGCCGCGCGCAACAGAGCCAGAACCATGAAAGTCCGCAACTCATTGAAATCGCTTCGCGGCCGCCACCGCAACAACCGGTTGGTCCGTCGCAAGGGCCGGGTCTATGTGATCAACAAGGTCCAGCGCCGCTTCAAGGCCCGCCAAGGCTGAGCGACCGGGGGGCTGGCGCACGGCTGGCCGGCAAAATCTCGTCTTTATTGCGCCGCGGTGGGGGGTTAGGATCTCCCACATGAACCAGCGATTCCTTGCGATGCTGATGCTGGCCGCCGCGGCGGCCTTGGGCCAGCCCGTGCTCGCGCAGGACGTCAATCCCGAGCCGCCGAAGCCGATCGAGCCGCCCGCCACGCTGCCGAAGGTCCAGCGCGGCGACAAAACGCCAGAATCTCGACCGCCTGTTCGAGGCGCTCAAGGTCGCGCCGGACGACGAAAGTGCGAAATACGTCGAGAACCGCATCTGGGCGATCTGGCTCGCCTCCGCCGAGCGATACGGCCAATCTGTTGATGGGCCGGGTCAAGACCGCGGCCGACGCCAAGGACTTCGATCTCGCGATCAAGCTGCTCAACGCCGTCATCGACATCAAGCCGGATTTCGTCGAGGCCTGGAACCGCCGCGCGACCGTCCATTTCACCAAGAAGGATTTCGGCCGCGCGATCGCCGACATCCATCAGGTGCTGGCGCGCGAGCCGCGCCATTTCGGCGCGCTCTCCGGCCTCGGAATCATTCTGCAGGAGCTCGGTGACGACAAGCGCGCGCTCGAGGTCTTCCGCCGCGCGCTCGCCTTGCATCCGCGGCTGGAGCGCATTCCCGACCTGGTCAAGGGGCTCGCCGACAAGGTCGACGGTCGGGAGATCTAATCGCCGTCGCGATTCGCTCGATTACTCCCGCGCCGCTTCCGCGCCAACGAACGCAATCCGCAGCATGTTGGTCGCGCCCGGCGTGCCGAGCGGCACGCCGGCGACGATGATGACGCGCTGACCGGCGCGGGCGAAGCCGTCCTTGAAGGCGAGCCGGCAGGCGCGCTCCACCATGTCGTCGAGATCGTGCGCGTCCTCCGCCACGATGCAGTGCACGCCCCACACCAGCGAGAGGCGACGGCCGGTCGAGAGCTTGGGTGAGATCGCCACGATCGGCGACCCCGGGCGCTCGCGCGCCACCCGCAGACCGGTCGAGCCGGAGCTGGTCCAGCAGACGATGGCGGAGAGCTCGAGCGTCTCGGCGATCCCGCGTGCCGCGGCGGCAATGGCATCGGCGCCGGTGGCTTCGGGGTCGGTGCGCTGGGCGTGGATGATGGTGCGATAGAGCGGATCGCGCTCGACCTCCTCCGCGATGCGATTCATCGTGGCGACCGCTTCGACCGGGTACTGCCCGGCCGCGGATTCGGCCGACAGCATGATCGCGTCGGCGCCTTCGAAGATGGCAGTCGACACGTCGGACACTTCGGCGCGGGTCGGGACCGGGCTCGTGATCATGGATTCGAGCATCTGGGTCGCGACCACGATCGGCTTGCCGGCGCGCCGTCCCGCGCGCGTCATCTGCTTCTGCACGCCCGGCACCTTTTCCAGCGGCATCTCGACGCCGAGGTCGCCGCGCGCCACCATCAGCGCATCGGCGAGATCGAGGATCTCGTCGAGCCGATGCACGGCCTGCGGCTTCTCGATCTTGGCCATGACGACGGCGCGGCCGCGCGTGATCTTCTTCGCTTCGGCGATGTCCTCCGGCCGCTGGATGAAGGAGAGCGCGACCCAGTCGATGCCCGCGTCGAGCGCGGCCTCGAGATCGGAGCGGTCCTTCTCGGCCAGCGCCGAGATCGGCACCGTGGTGTCGGGCAGGCTCACGCCCTTGCGGTCCGACAATTTGCCCCCGACCTCGACGCGGGTGAGGATGCGCTGGTCGCTGACCTCGGTGGCGACGAGGCGCACCTTGCCGTCGTCGAGCAGAAGCGTGTGGCCGGGCTGGATGGCGGCGAAGATCTCGGGGTGCGGCAGGTGCACGCGGCGGACGTCGCCGGGCGTGGGATCGGCATCGAGCGCGAAGCTGTCGCCCTTCACCAGCGTGGCCGGACTGGACGCGAAGCTGCCGACCCGCAGCTTCGGGCCCTGCAGATCGACCAGAATGCCGATCGGCCGGCCATACTCGGCTTCGATCGCGCGAATCGTCGCGACCAGCTCGCGCATGCGCTCGTGGCTGGTGTGACTCATATTGATGCGGAAGACGTCGGCGCCGGCCTCGAACAGCCGCGCGATCATGCTTCGGTCCGAGGAGGCAGGGCCGAGGGTGGCGACGATCTTGGTCCGGCGCAGACGTCGCATCAGTTTCGGCTTCGGGACGGAGGCGTCGGCATGCCGGGCCGGCCGGCCGGCGGAGGCGTCTGCAGCATCGGGACGCGCGATTGCAACGGCTGCATCGGCGCCTGGTCGGCGGATTCGGTGAGCTGAACGGTCCACGAGGGCTGGTCGCCGGTATCGACCTCGAAGAAACCGGTGCGGTCGTAACCGCGCGCCAGGCAGTCGTCGGTGCCGCGGATGGTGAATTCTTTTTCCCGCGTGCACATGAAGGCCTGGCCCGACCATTCGCCGCCGCGGTCATAGTCGACCGCGTAGATGTAGTAGAAGCGGGCGACGAGGCCGCCCCGCAACACGGTCTCGCAACTGCGGGCGGCGATGTTCCACCAGCCCTCGGTCGTCCAGCCCTCGTTCTCCTTGTAGCCCACGGCGATGCCGACGCGGTTGCTGGTGTTGTTGCAGAGACGGAAATCGGCTTGGGCGGGCTCGGCGGTCAGCGCCGACGCGGCGACGAGCAACGCGGCGCTGGCGAGCGAAGCGAGCGGCCAGCGCCGCCACTCTAAAGACGCGCGCGCATAGCGCGTCGGAAGACGCGCGTAACCGCGCTGATGACACTCGCCAGAACCGGGCTCGTCGGCGCGCGCAACTCCGGCGAACAGGCGTGTGCCGGCCAGCAAGTGCGTGCCGACAGAGAGGTGCGTGCCGGCCAGGTAGGGCATGCCGGTCCGAAGCTCGGATCTGGTGTACCGGTGTCTCATCCCGCCCGCATTCCGCGCAGTCCAAGGCGCCCGCCGGTCCGAACGATACCGATATCGCGTGAACCCTCAAGGACTGTCAACGACGATAGCCCGGAAGTCGTTCACGTTGGTAAGGGTCGGCCCCGGCGTCACTAGATCGCCGAGTTTTTCGAAGAATTCGGTCGAATTGTTGTCGTTAAGAAAGACGGCCGGATCGAGGCCGAGGCCCTGCGCCCGGGCGGATGTGGTCGCATCGATGAAGGCGCCTGCGGGGTCCTCGGGTTGCCCGCCGCCGCCGTCGGTTCCGTCGGTATCGCGCGGCCAGTGCCGCGATCCCCTCGGCGTCGTCGAGGGCGATGGCGAGCGCCAGCGCGTATTCCTGGTTGGGGCCGCCGCGGCCCTTGCCGCGCAGCGTCACCGTCAACTCGCCGCCGGAGAGGATCACGGCGCGGCGGCGCTGCGCTGCGAGATCGCGCGCGAGCCGGGCGTGGGCGGTGGCGACCTCGCGCGCCTCGCCCTCGATCTCGGTGCCGAGCAGGATGGACTCGTAGCCGGCCGCGCGCACCGCGTCCTCCGCGGCACGGAACACCTGCGCCGGCCGCATCGCCAGCGCGAACGAGGTAGCGGCAAAAACCGGATCGCCGGGCTTCGGCGTCTCGTTCGTCGGATCCATGAGCGCGCGCGTCACCAGCTCAGGCACGTCGAGCCGGTAGCGCTCGACGATGGCCCGCGCATCGGCCAGCGTGCTCGGATCGGGCACGGTGGGGCCGGAGCCGATCACTGCCGGATCGTCGCCCGGCACGTCCGAGATGGCGATGGTGACGACGCGTGCGGGATGTGCGCGCTCGGCGAGGCGCCCGCCCTTGATGCGGGACAAGTGCTTGCGCACCTTGTTGATCTCGAAGATCGAGGCGCCGGAGGCGAGCAGGGCGCGCGTTACAGTTGCTTTTCCTTGAGCGAGAGGCCAGGGGCGGGCGCGATCCAGTTGGCCGAGGCGCCGCCGGAGACGAGCGCCAATACGAGGTCGTCGGGGCCGGCCGCGTCGGCCAGCGCGAGCGTCTCCAAGGCGCCGGCGAGACCCGCGGCGTCGGGCACGGGGTGGCCGGCCTCGATCACGCGCACGAGCCGCGTCGGCCGCCCGTAGCCGCGACGGGTGACCGCGAGTCCGCTGATTCGGCCGGCCGGCACGCCGCACTCGTCGAGATAGTGCCGCTCGGCGACCTCGGCCATGGAGGCGGCGGCCTTGCCGGCCGCCAGGATCAGCAGGCGCCCCGATGGCGGCGGGGGCGGCAGATGCGCCGGCAGGCAGCTCGCGGGATGCGCCGCGGTGACCGCCGTACGGAACAAGCCTTCGAGCAAGGCGCGGGGTGATGCAGTCAAGATTTGAACCCGATGCGGTGGAGGCGAGCGCTGTGGCGTCTTGGATTGTCCGCCTATGTGATTTATCAGCAGTTTTCGAAAGACAGTTCAACGGCGCGCCGACGAGCCCGGTTCAGGGCAAGTGTCACCAGCCGCGCCCCCGCTGGAAAGGGCGTGTCGGCATCACTATTCTCAGTTGGGGCCCCATAGTGGGACCGAGAGAGGATGCCCCCATGGCGCTTGACGACAAGACCCGCACCGAGCTCGAGGCCGCCGCGTTCCGCCGCCTCGTCGAGCATCTGCGCGCGCGCACCGACGTGCAGAACCTCGACCTGATGAATCTCGCCGGATTCTGCCGGAATTGCCTCTCCAACTGGATGAAGGACGCCGCCGACGCGCGCGGCGTGCCGATGTCCAAGGACGAGAGCCGCGAGACCATCTACGGCATGCCCTACGAGGAATGGAAGGCCAAGCACCAGAAGGAGGCCTCCAAGGATCAGCTCGCTGCATTCGAAAAAGGCGCACACAAGCACTGATTTTGCGGCCCTGTGTTCTGTGGGGATGACTGGCCTCTTGCCTTGACCTCGACGCCTCCGCTTCCGAAACCTGTTCCAGCTACTCGTGTGAGTCGTGGAGGAGGTTTCGATGGCCACTGCCGCTGCCGTTCAGGAAGAAGAACAGCCCGCCACCCGCTTTGCGAAGGACCAGCTCAAGGCCTTCGTGGAGCGCGTCGAGCGGCTGGAAGAGGAGAAGAAGGCGATCGCGGACGACATCCGCGATGTCTATGCCGAAGCCAAGGGCAACGGCTTCGACGTCAAGGCGCTGCGCACGATCGTGCGGATGCGCAAGCAGGATGCGGACGAGCGGCGCGAGCACGAGACGATCCTCGAGACGTACATGCATGCGCTCGGCATGCTGAACTGAGCGAATATCTATCCGCTGCTGAAAACGAGTGCGCCGCAAGTCGGGTTTCCCTGACTTGCGGCGCCACGCCCCAACGATCCCCCGATGATGGGATAACGAAAGTTACTTCAGCGCCGCCGTGCGCGGCCCGTTGAATGTGACTGTGGGAGTGAACACCACGGCGCTGCCGACGAACTTGTCGGTAGTCATGCCGAGATGCGGATTGTCCGAGAACGTCATCATCACCGTCGCGGCCGGCTTCTGCATGAACGGCCCGAGATTGCGGAAGTCCGGCGAGCCGAGCAGCGTGGTCTTCATGTAGCTCTGTGCACTCGGGCTCACGATCATGGCGCGCAGCCACGGATCGTTGAAGCGATCGCCGACCTTCACCAGGTTGGGAGTCCTGGAAAGTGCGGCCGGCGGCGCGGCGGCTGCCGGCGTGGCGGACGGACGCTCGTCGCTGCGCTTGGCCACGATGGTGGTCTCGGCCGGAGCCGAGCGCTGCGTTGCCGCGGGGCCCATTGCTCCCAAGGCCATGGGCGTCGTCCGGGCAGCGGCGATCGGGGTCGGCTGCGCAGCATAGGCCAATGCGTTCGGCAGCGGCGCGTTGTCGGTGGGATCGGCCAGCGGCCAAGAGGGGCTGGCGGTTCCGGGACGGACGCTCGCGGTCGTTGCGGGCTCGGCGCTGGCGACTGCCGTGCGCGCCGACGAGCCCGGTTCAGGGCGAGTGTCCGGCGCGCGCACTATAGAATTGCCGCGCTGGCCGCTTGCTTCGCTCGCCGGCGTGGCAGGACGGCGGGGAGCGGGGGCCGGGCGCGCCGCGGCGCTGGCCTGCGGGGCATCGGCCTCGGCGCTTGGCGGTCCCTGCCAATAGCCGCGCTGGTTGATGATCTCGTTGGCGGAGACGGCGTCGCTCGCCGGGATATTCGCTTGCGCGACCAAGCTTGCCGCGCTGGCGGGACGCGGGATCGCCGGCTTGGAGGTCGTGGAGGCGAGCCCGAAGCCGCCCGGCGCGGGCGCTGGCTGCGATGTCGCGGACGCCAGATCGAATGTCTCCACCGGCTTGTCGGCGAACTTGGCGATCGGCGTCGTGCCTGCCGCGGCAACCTGGTAGGTCTCGGGTTTGGCGGGTTTGGCTGCCGGGCGCGGCGCCGCTTTGTCGCTGGGCGCGGCCGGCTGCGTCGTCATGCGGGCTGCGGCGACCTTGGGCGCGGGGGCCGGTGCCGGCGCGGCCGCCGTCTCGGCATCCTCTTCCTCGTCCTTGCCGCCGCCGAACAGCTTCGCGAGCAGCGCGATCGGGGAGCGGCTGCGCGGCTGGGCCTCGGCCTGTGCCACCTGCGTGTTGGAGCCGTAGCGGAGCGGCCCCTTGGCCATCACGGTCGCGAGCTGCTCCTCCGGCATGCGCGGCCAGTGCCGCACGCTGCCGGTATCCATGTGCACGAAGGGCGCGCCCGAGGTGGGATAGAAGCCGACGCCGCCGCGCTGGGCGCGCAGGCCGGCGGCGCGCAACTGATCGAGCGGAACGCCCGGAATGTAGAAGTCGATCGCCTTGCCGAGCATGTGCTGGCTGTGCTGGGCGACCCCGCTCGAGCGCCGGCGCAGCATCGAATTGGTCGTCGGGCGAGCGGTATCCGCACACCATCCAGATCGGCTCCTTGGCGTCGACCTCGCGATGCACCTCCCAGAGCAGATCGATCAGCTGCGGGATCCATCTTGATCGGCTCTGATTCGCGCCAGTCGCGCATGAAGTGATTGATCTTGGCGAGTGCGTCGTCGTCGTAGCGGCCGTTCACCTTGTAGGTGACGGTCAGGTCTTCCTTGGTGTGGATGTGGTGGAAGGAGATGGTCCGCGTTTCGCCGTCGGCGATCGCGTTCCGCAGGCTGTCGCAGCCGAAAAAGATGAGAAGAGCGGCGATGCTGCAGCAATAGCCCGCCGAGGCTGGGCGCAATGAGCCCGAGACAAACGATTCCTGTGCGCGACTTCGACGGTCACGTGCCAACCCGCATTAATTGCGTCAGCGCCCCCCGACCGCGGCAAGCACCGTGGTCGACAAGCTCCTTAACTCGCCACGGCTTGCGGCCGCGACGAATATGGCTAACGCAGTGTTAATTAGGGATGGGTTAACGCTGAGTTAGCGCACGCCCGTCCCCCCCGATACCGGAAGCGTGGCAGGCGACTATGGCAAAAACTTGCCGCAGTTATCGGTACCGCAAAGAAACCTTTAACGGGCAACCGGTGATGGAAGCCGATTCGGCTTCCGTCGCCGCGCTAGCGAGCGAAGCGAGCAGCCAGCGCGGCCACTCCATAAGTGCGCATGCGAATCAGCGGGTGATCGGGCGCGGCGGCTGCGGCCGTTGCGGCTGCGGTCGCCCATAAGCCGGGCCTGGGCCGCCACCGAACAGCGACTCGAAGAACGAGACGGTACGCGGCTGCATCACCGGCCGGCGTTGGCTCGAGACGATCTCCTGCTCGCGCTTGCGCTCCTGCAACGGCTCGACCACGCCGCGCTCGCTCTTGATCGCCGCCATCGTGCGGCTGTCGAGATCGTAGACGTCGCGGCGAATCTGCAGCTTGCCGGCGTCGTCGACGAACGCGCTCTGGTAGGTCAGATGGACCGAGATCGGCTCCGGCAGCTGGATATCCTGCTCGGCGGTCCCGAACATCTTCTTGATCCGGTCCGAGGTCCAGTTCTCGGTCGGACGCGCGATGTTGAACAGCACCTCGGCGTATTTGGCCGGATCCTGCACGCGCATGCAGCCGTGGCTGTAGGCGCGGACATCGTGTGCGAACAGCTGCTTGTCCGGTGTGTCGTGCTGGTAGACCAGGAACCGGTTGGGGAAGTTGAAGCGGATGCGGCCGAGCGCATTGGCTTCGCCGGGCGGCTGATAGATGTGCACGCTGCCGTCGCGATTGTTGACGACCTTGAGGCCCATGCGCGACAGCACCGTCGGATCCTGCTGCAGCGCCGGCAGATATTCGTTGTGCACGATCGACGGCGGCACGTTCCAGGTCGGATTGATGGTGATGTATTTCATCGTCTCGCTGAGCAGCGGCGTCGCCATGCTCGGCTTGCCGATGACGATGCGGGTGGTCCAGACCTGGGTCGCCGTTGTGCACCACCTTGAGCGTGAAGTCCGGCATGATTGACGATCGAGTAGCGCCTTGCCGAGGTCGCGCGGATACCAGCGCCAGCGCTCCATGTTGGCGACGATGATGTCGATCTGCTGGCTGCGCGGCGGACCGTTGAGCTCCCTGATCGTCTTTGAATCGAGGTTGCCGGTGGCCGGCAGATCGACGCCTTTCTGGAATTTCTTCACCGCCTCGACGAGCTTGGCGTCGTATTTGAGGTCGGACGGATCGCCGGTGACGTCGCCGAGTCGCTCGCGCAACAGCGGAACGCGTGCATCCTCCATCGGCTGGCCTTGGCGGCAGCGAGCTTGAGCAGCGGCCCGTCGACGATCTCCTTCGCGGCGGCGCCGCCGGTCTTGCCGCGCATCTCGGCCAGCATGGCCTTGAGCTTCTTGTAGGCCTCGTGCGGCGGGCTGAACTCGTCGAGCGCCTTGCCGGCATCCTTGGCGTCGGCGATCTTGGTGAGCACCTCGGCGGGATCGGGCGGCTGCTGCGCCAGCTCGATGTTGTTCTGGCTGACGCGGCTATAGGGGAAGCGCCCGGCCTGCAGGTGGCGCGCGTAGGTGAGCACCGTCTGGGTGAGCCTGAGCTCGGCTTCGGCGAGCGCGTCCGGGCTGCTGCCGGTCGAGATCCGGAATCTTGTAGTCCTTGGCCTCGAGGCCGTCGGCGTCGGCGCCCTTGAGGCGCGCGATCGACCGCCTTGGCGCGGGCATTCTCGACGCCCTTGTCGAGCCAGAGCGGCGCGAGATTGCGGTTCTGGTAGAACGCCTCGACCGCGGCGCGCTCCTTCTTGCTGGTGAAAATCTTGTCGGTCTTGGCGGCGAGCAGGTCGCGAATCTTTTCGGCGACGGCGCGGTCGGCGGGATCGAGCGCGGCCAGCGGATCGGGCGGGGCTGCCGGCGGTGACGGCGTCGCTTCGGCGCTGTCAGTAGGCGCGGTCGCCGGCGCTGCCGGCGGGAGTCGTCGACTCGGCCGGAGGCGGTGCCGGATGGCGGTCGCTACCGTCGGCGCGTTGGCCAGCTTGCCGGTTTCCTGCGCCGCAACCGACGCGCCGAGCGGGGCGGCCAGAATCAGGGCCAGGGCCGTGCTCGCCAGGATGCGGTCGTACCGGGGGCCGCTCATAGGGCATTCTCCCAAAGTTCCGACGGGACCGTGGTTTAAGTGCTGGTCCCCATGTTCAATCCACCCACGCCATCCGGCGCCGACCTCACTTGAATTCGGCGCCCTAGGCAACAGAGAACGGCATCATTGGCGATCGAATGGGGCCAATTTTGGCGCGCTGTCACCCGCTTACAACGTGTTGCGTGCTACCCCCGCCCTTTTTCGCTGAGATGTTACGCGAAAACAACGGATCGCGGGATCACAACGCCGGGGTATCGGCGTCCGACACGCCGGGATCGAGCCCGAGCGAATCGAGCTTGCGGTAGAGCGTCGAACGCCCGATGCGCAGCCGGCGGGCCACCTCCGACATCTGCCCGCGATAGTGCGCGATGGCGAAGCGGATGGCGTCGGCTTCGATGTCATCGAGCGGGCGCATGTCGCCGTTGGCATCGAGCAGCGTCAGCGCACCGAGGGGTGCCATGACCGGAGCCTGCGCGAAGCCGGGAGGCGACGCAAAGGTCGGGGCGACGGGGGGCAAATGGCTGCCGGCCTCGGCCGCCGTGGGTGGGCTTTCGGCGGCGGCCGCCTCCGGGGTCGCGAGCTCGGGCGCCACGCTGGCGGTCGGCACGTAATTCGCGAGTCTGTGAGGCGATCTGCGGAAACTCCTCCAGGCCGACCGTGTCGCCTTCGGCCAGCACCACCGCGCGGAACACGGCGTTCTCGAGCTGGCGGACATTGCCGGGCCAGCGATAGGCACGCGAGCAGCGCCAGCGCCTCGGCGCTGACGCGCGTCGAGCGCTTGCCTTCCTCGGCCGCGAAGCGCGCGAGGAAATGTCGCGTGAGCTCCGGGATGTCTTCGGGGCGTTCGCGCAAGCGGCGGAACGGCGATGGGGAAGACGTGCAGGCGATAGAACAGGTCTTCGCGGAAGCGGCCCGCCTTCACGTCGGCGATCAGGTCGCGGTTGGTGGCGGAGATGAGCCGCACGTCGACCTTGACCGGCTTGCGCGCGCCGACCGGCTCGACCTCGCCCTCCTGGATCGCGCGCAGCAGCTTGACCTGCGCGGCCAGGCGGAAGCTCGCCGACCTCGTCGAGAAACAGCGTACCGCCTGTGGCTTCGACGAATTTGCCGGTGTGGCGCTCGGTGGCGCCGGTGAAGGCGCCCTTCTCGTGCCCGAACAGCAGCGACTCCACGAGGTTGTCGGGGATGGCGCCGCAATTGACCGCGACGAACGGCTTGGCGCGGCGCTCGCCGGAGCCGTGGATCGCGCGCGCGATCAGCTCCTTGCCGACGCCGGATTGGCCTTCGATCAGCACCGGGATGGCCGAGGTCGCGGCCTTCTCCGCGGTGCGCAGCACCGCCTGCATGCGTGGGCTTCTGGTGACGATGTCCTTGAACGAGAGCGTGCCGGAGCGGCTGCGCTTGATGCGGGCGAGCTCGCCTTCGAGCATGCTGGCGGCCAGCGCATTGCGCAGCGACACTTGCAGCCGCTCGGCGCCGACCGGCTTGACCACGAAGTCGGTAGCGCCCGCGCGCATGGCGGTGACGACGTTGTCGATGCCGCCGTGGGCGGTCTGCACGATCACCGGCAAGGTGAGGCCGGCCTCGCGCATCTTCGCAAGCACGCCGAGGCCGTCGAGATCGGGCATCACCAGGTCGAGCACGACCGCGTCGATGCCTGCGCCGTCGGCGCTCGTGAGCGTGGCGATCGCGGCGTCGCCGCCCTCGGCCACGAGCGGCTCGTAGCCGAACTTGCGCACCATGTTGTCGAGGAGGCGTCGCTGCACGGGATCGTCGTCGACGATCAGAATACGCTCACTCATCACGCAACCTCACGACGCAACGCGAACGAGCAACAGCATGTGCCGAATTGGGGCACTGTGGCCGATTACGCTTAAGGGGGTGTTAAAATTGAGGCGGGAGGTAGCGGCGAATGGAGGCATCTGCGCTGCCCGACGCCCCATTTCGCCTTTAGGACTAATATTTAGGACTAATGAAGGCCTCCCCCGGACGAATCCGGGGGAGCCTGCGTTCCGTCACGCGCGCCTCGGCGACCCCCGCTGAGCCGCCTCGGCAAGCGCCGGGGGTGCGGACCGGCGCTCCATGCGCAGCCCCAGTTTGACGGCCTCCATCCCGATGAGCAGCGTGGCCGCCACGCCTGTCGAAATCGCCCAATCCTGCGCCGACAGCGGCACGGTGTGGAACGCCGCCTGCAGGAACGGCACGTAGATCACCAGGACATGCGTGAACAGTGACAGCGCCACCGCGGCGATCAGCCACTTGTTCTCGAAGAACCCGCTGAATGCGCTGCGCCACACCGAGCGGCAGTTGAACACGTTGAACAGCTGGAACATCATCAGCGTGGTGAAGGCCATGGTGCGGGCATGGACCTCGTCGGTCATGTTCGGTCCGCTGCCCTGTGCGAACAGCGTGAACAGTCCGCCGGGATAGTAGGCGTCGAGCACGGCGATCGTACCGACCATCATGACGAGACCGATGGCGGCGAGGCGCCACCAATCATCGCTCGTGAGCACGCCGGTGCCGCGGGCGCGCGGCGCGCGCAGCATCACGTGGGGGTCCTTGGGGTCGATGCCGAGCGCCAGCGCGGGCGGCCCGTCGGTGATCAGGTTGATCCACAGAAGTTGCGCTGCGAGCAGCGGCAGGAACAGCCCGGGCTCCGCCGAGACGAGACCGAGCATGCCCGCGAACATCACGCCCGCGAACATCGTCATCAGCTCGCCGGCGTTCGATGACAGCAGATAGATCAGGTACTTGCGGATGTTGTCATAGATGCCGCGGCCTTCCTCGATGGCCTTGACGATGCTGGCGAAGTTGTCGTCGGTCAGCACCATGTCGGCGGCCTCCTTGGAGACGTCGGTGCCGGTGATTCCCATGGCGATGCCGATATTGGCGGTCTTGAGCGCGGGCGCGTCGTTGATGCCGTCGCCGGTCATCGCGACGATGTGGCCCTTGCGCTGAAGCGCGCCGACGATGCGCAGCTTGTGCTCGGGATCGACTCGGGCGAACACGCGCACCTGCTCGACGATCGCGTCGAGCCCCGCGTCGTCCATGGTGCGCAGCTCGACGCCGGTCACGGTCCGCGACCCCGGCTCGAAGATTTCCAGCTCGCGGGCGATCGCCTCCGCGGTCGCGGGGTGGTCGCCGGTGATCATCACCGAGCGGATATGCGCGCGCTTGGCGACGGCGACGGCGGCCTTCGCCTCCGCCCGCGGCGGGTCGATCATGCCGACGAGGCCGAGCAGCACGAGCTCGTCCTCGATGCTGTCGGGAAGCTCGATGGTCGATCTACGATCGGTGTCGGCCGATTGCGGATCGATGCCCAGGGACGCCGCCGGCACGGTGCGGGTCGCGATCGCGAGCACGCGCAGCGCCTGGCCGGCGAGCGCCTCGTTGCGCCGTGCGAGGTCGGCGCGGCGATCCTCGCCGAGCGCGACGGCCTTGCCGTCCTCCCACACATGACGGCTGTGCGCGAGCAGGAATTCGGGCGCACCCTTGACGAAGACATGCAGTTGCGTGGGGTCCGCGCGATCGAGATGAACGGTGGTGTGACGCTTGCGCTCGGAGGTGAAGGGGATTTCCGCGATACGAGGCAAGCCGGCGAGCTCGTCTTCGCCCACGCCGAGCTTGCGCGCCGCGACGATCAACGCGCCTTCGGTCGGGTCGCCCTGCACGCGCCAGCGCCCCTCGCTGTTGACGAGCGCCGCATCGTTGGCGAGCGCCGCCGCGCGCAGCATTTGCGTGACCGCCTCGCGAATAGGTGCGCCGGCGAGCGGCTTCCCCGCCACGGTGAAGTCGCCTTCGGGGATGTAGCCGCTGCCGCCGACCTCGACCAGCGTACCGGCCGTGAAGACCGCGCGCACCGTCATCTCGTTGCGCGTCAGCGTGCCGGTCTTGTCCGAGCAGATCACGGTGGCGGCGCCCAGCGTCTCGACCGCCGGCAGCTTGCGCACGATGGCGTTCGCCGCTGCCATCCGTCGCACGCCCAGGCTCAGCCCGACGGTCACGATCGCCGGCAGCGCCTCGGGGATCGCGGCCACCGCCAGTGCGACCGCGAACAGGAACAGGCTGAGAATGGCGTTGAGATTCATGACCGGGCTGGTGAGCAGTCCGGTCGCGAACACGACCGCGCAAATCCCCAGCATGATGATGCTCAACCGCTTGCCGGTACGGTCGAGCTCCTGCTGCAGCGGCGTCGGCTCCTTCTCGGCGGCTTCGAGCAGGCCGGCGATGCGTCCGACCTCGGTCTGCATACCGGTAGCGACCACCACCGCGCGGCCGCGGCCATAGGTGGCGACCGTGCTGGAAAACAGCATGTTGTGGCGGTCGCCGATGCCGATGTCGGCATCGAGCGGCCGGGTCTCCTTGGCGACCGGCATGCTTTCGCCGGTCAGCGGGGCCTCGTCGGTGTGGAGATTGGCGCTCTCGATCAGGCGTGCGTCGGCCGGGATCTTGTCACCGGCCTCGACCATGACGATGTCGCCGGGAACGATCTGATCGGCGGCGATGCGCTGGCGCTCGCTGTCGCGAACCACCGTCGATTCCGGCGCCGCCAGCGCCATCAGGGCGCGCACCGAGCGCTCGGCACGCGCTTCCTGGAAGTAGCCGAGCAGCGCGTTGAGCACGACGATGAGCAGGATGACGATGGCCTCGTAGGGCAGCGCCGTCTCGCGCGGGTCCTGCAGCAGCCATTCGACCATCGAGATGACGGTGGCGACGAGCAGGATGATCACCAGGAAGTTCTGGAATTGCTCGAGCAACCGCTTCCACCACGGCGTCTCCGGCGCGCTCTTGAGCTGGTTCGGGTCCGTATTCCTGCAGGCGGCGCTGCGCCTCGGCCTGGCTCAGGCCGCGGGTGCCGTCGGATCCGAGCGCCGCGACCACGGCCTGCGCCGGCGTGCGGTGAGGGGCGATCGCCAATTTGCCCGGCTCCGCGCCGGCCGAGAGCTGCTCTGTGCGCGGCGTTGCAATGTCGGTCGGCTTTTGCTGCAGGTTCACGATGCAATCCTCATGACGTTTGTCGGTTCGTCGGACGCGCGGCAGGGATGGGCGGTCGCTATGGCTGGCGGTTTGCACCTTCGACCAGGCGAACCATTTGATCCGGATCAACCTGCGAGGCCGCGCAAATCCCGATGAAGGTGAGCAGGCCGGCGATGTCGGAGTGCGTGAGCCCGGCCTCGTCCGTCGCGCGGTCGGCGCTCGAGGCGACGAGCGCGACCATGGCCGCCAGGATGAAGAGAAGCATGGTCATCGCCGGCAGCACGAAGTCGTGTGGCAGCGTGGCCGCAGACACGGTCAAGGCGGCGAGCGCGGCGAGGAGCGCCACCCCGCCGGTGACTTGCGGCCGCAGCGGCCACAGGTTGCTGCGGCGATGGGCGATGCGTTTGGCCGCTTTGGTCGGCATGCTCTTCGCTCCCCTCGGCTCCCTTGTCTCTTGTGTTCCGTTCGCAGCCGCTGGCGCGCGGAGATGGCCGTTGGCGGGTCTGTTTTACGAGCGCTAATTGTGTTATTGCTCAACTAGCGTTCGGAGATTATTGATCGATAGTTTAGTAACTCTGAAACGTCGCGAAAGCAACATGGCAACGGCCATCCGGGACCGACCGGCGGGGGCACACATGCAGTTTGCAAAGGCCGCTCCGGAGGCGAAGGAGCTGCGCCGGCGGGCGGGCGCCTGGCTCAAGGAACTGCGCGCCCGCGCGGGATTGTCGCAGATCCAACTCGCGGAAAAGTTGGGCCTGAAATACTACACGTTCGTTTCCCAGGTGGAGAACGGGTTCGGCCGCGTGCCGACCGAGAGCATGGAGGCGTGGGCGCGGGCGCTGGGCGCCGATCCGTCGGCCTTCGCCCGCCAGCTGCTCTCGTTCTACGATCCGGAGCTCCACCGGCTCTTGTTCGGGGTCAAGCGATGACAGTCATCACGTTTCCGCCCAAGGTTCCGCGCCACGGCAATCCGTGGCCGGCGGCTGAGCTCAAGGAAATCACGGAGGCGCTCGCGCCTCATCTCAGCAGCGGTGAGGCCGGCGGCTGGGACGTGGGCGCGACCGAGATCGGTGATCCGCAGTTCTATCTGCTCGGGCCGCCGCCGGACAACGAATGCGTCCTGTGCATCTCGCGTCTCGGCCGCCTCTATGTTCTCGAGGACAGCGCTGGGCAGGTCCTGTTCGAGCACAACAGCCTGGTCGTGCTGGCCGAGCAGGCGCGCAGCGCGCTGCGGAAGGCGCGGGCGCAGATCGTCGCCCGCGTCACGCTGTTCTGGTGCGCGGTGCGCGAGCTCTTCGAGGAGAAGATCGAGCCGATCGTGGGCGAGAGCGAAGAGCTGCTGACGCACTTCGTGCCGCAATTGGCGGCGTTTGCGTGAGCATATCCCGTCTCAGAATCGGACTCGGAAGCTGCCTTTCATAGCGTGGTCCTGGGCATCGCGCGCGAGCTGGCCGACATAGCCGATGCCGAGCCTGGCGTTTGCGCTGATGGCGACATCGAATCCGGTGTCGATCAGCGCGACGTCGCGCGCGATCGGCACGCCTGCGACGGCGAAGGCTGCGCCGGTGCTCGCGAACGTGAGCGCGGCGCCCGGCGTAAGCTCGCCGAAGGCATGCTGCCAGCCGAGCGATGCGCGCGGTCTCAGCACGAGCCCGTTCTCCAGCATGTACTGGACGGCAGCTCGCAGGCCGAGCGAGGAATAGCCGACACCTTCCGAGTTGGCGGCGCCGGTGAGCGCCGCGGCGCCGCCGGTCTCGGTGAAATCGCGGGTGCTTACGCGCACGAGGGCGAGGCCCGCGAACGGCTCGAGCGCGACGCCGCCGAGCGCCGTGCCGTAGCCGATCTCGCCGAACGCCTGGGCGGTGTCGCCGTCGTAGCGCGCATTCGTGCGATCGAAGAAGCCGGGGAACACGATGGTGCGATTGGTATCGAGCGAGTGCCAGGCGAACGCGGCGCCGGTGCGTAGAGTCCACGCGCCGAAGCTCGCACCGAGATAGCCGGCGAGATGGGCGGTGTCGATTTCCGCGGAGCTTCCCCGCGTGTCCACGCGGACGTTGGCGTGCGAATAGCCCGCGGCGAGCCCGGCCGTCCAATTGCCGAAGCGGCGATCGAAGCCGGTGACAAGGTGCTGGGCGCCGTTCCGAAGGTCGCGATCTCGTTGCCGCTCGGCATGGTGCCGGTTGACCAGTTGGCGCCGGCGCTCCAGTCGGAGGTGGTGCCGATCCAGGTCGCGTCGCCGCTCGCAACACGTGCGCCAAGACAGAGCGCGGCCGCCGCGGACGTGCCCAGCAGAATGGCGCGCAGGATTTGACCACGAACCGATGTGCGAATTCCCACCGACGCCCCCCACGCCCGTGCGCCGAAACTGCCGGATCCTTCGTCGGCGCGGCGCTCTCGGCGTGGATACAGGACGCCTGACCGGCATCAACTGCGGAAATTTGGGTGCATCTGACGGCGAATGGAGACAGTGTCCGCCCGACCACACTTGCGGCTGACCGCCGATCTGTGTCCGTTGTGGCAGGTATCGGTCATTGAATCTGCACGAATAAATGCACAGATGACGTAGCCATCCCGCCACTTCAACCCCCCGGAAGCTTATGTCCGCACCAGCAAAACGCGTTACGGCGAAAAAGGCCGCCAAGACCCGCTCCGCCGCCGGCGCGGTAGCCGGTCTGGGTTCGCTGCCGGAATGGAATCTCGCCGATCTCTACGCCGGGATCGACGATCCGCAGGTCAAGCGCGATCTCGATCGCGCCGATGCCGACAGCATCGCCTTCGAGGAAGCCTACAAGGGCAAGCTCGCCGCGCTCGCGGAGCGGTCCGATGCCGGGCCCGCGCTCGCCGAGGCGGTGAAGCGCTACGAGAAGCTCGACGATCTGCATGGGCCGGCTCGGCTCCTATGCCGGCCTCGTCCATGCCGGCGACACGGTCGATCCGGCGCGCGCGAAATTCTATGCCGACGTGCAGGAACGCCTCACGGCCGCTTCCACGCATCTCCTGTTCTTCGTGCTCGAGCTCAACCGGATCGACGACGCCAAGCTCGAAGCGGCCATGCAGGATCCCGCGCTCGGCCATTACCGGCCGTGGCTGGAGGACATCCGCAAGGACAAGCCGTACCAGCTCGAGGACCGCATCGAGCAGCTGTTCCACGAGAAGTCGGTCACGGCCTATTCCGCGTGGAACCGGCTGTTCGACGAGACCATCGCGAGCCTGCGCTTCAAGGTCGGGGCCAAGTCGCTCGCGATCGAGCCGACGCTCAACCTCATGCAGGACCCGAAGGCGGCGATGCGCAAGGCGGCATCGCGAGGCGCTCGCCAAGACCTTCAAGGAGCACCTGCGCACCTTCGCGCTGATCACCAACATCCTCGCCAAGGACAAGGAAATCTCCGACCGCTGGCGCGGCTTCGCCGACGTCGCCGATGCGCGGCATCTGTCCAACCGCGTCGAGCCCGAGGTGGTGGACGCGCTGGTCGCGGCGGTGCGCGCCGCCTATCCGCGGCTGTCGCATCGCTACTACGCGCTCAAGGCGCACTGGTTCGGCAAGAAGCGCCTGCCGCACTGGGACCGCAACGCGCCGCTGCCGAAGGTGCCGACCCGCACCATCGGCTGGAGCGAGGCGCAGCGCGACCGTGCTCACGGCCTACGGCGCGTTCTCGCCCGACATGGCGGAGATCGCCGAGCGCTTCTTCAAGAACAACTGGATCGACGCACCGGTGCGCCCGGGCAAGGCGCCGGGCGCCTTCGCGCATCCGACCGTGCCGTCGGCGCACCCCTACGTGCTGCTCAACTACCAGGGCAAGCCGCGCGACGTGATGACGCTCGCGCACGAGCTCGGCCACGGCGTGCACCAGGTGCTGGCGGCGCCGAACGGCGCGCTGATGGCGCCGACGCCGCTGACGCTGGCCGAGACCGCGAGCGTGTTCGGCGAGATGCTCACCTTCAAGAAGCTTCTCGCCAGTGTCGACAAGAAGCAGCGCAAGGCGATGCTCGCCGCCAAGGTCGAGGACATGATCAACACGGTGGTGCGCCAGATCGCGTTCTACACATTCGAGCGCAAGGTGCACACCGAGCGGCGCAACGGCGAGCTCACCGCGGAGCAGCTCTGCGCGCTCTGGCTCGAGGTGCAGCACGAGAGCCTCGGCCCCGCGATCGAGCTCAAGCCCGGCTACGAGACGTTCTGGGCCTATATCCCGCACTTCGTGCACTCGCCGTTCTACGTCTACGCCTATGCGTTCGGCGATTGCCTCGTGAACTCGCTCTATGCGGTCTACGAGAAGGCGAATGAGGGCTTTGCCGAGCGCTACCTCGAGATGCTCTCGGCCGGCGGCACCAAGCACCATTCCGAGCTGCTGGCGCCGTTCGGGCTCGACGCCCGCGATCCCGCCTTCTGGCAGGGCGGCCTCGGCGTGATCGAGCGGATGATCACGGAGCTGGAGGGGTTGGAATAGACGTACTAGAGTGAGTGCATGTCTTATCGCGTGTTTATTTCTCACGGCTGGCACGATCGTTGGATCGCCGCTCAGATGGCCAGACGCATAAAGGAAGACACCGGCGCTGAGCCATTTATCGATTTTTTTGACATCAAAAAAGGCGATCGAATTGAGCAGAGGATCCAACGGAATTGCCACAATGTAACGAAGATCGTGGAATTGTTGACGCCTTGGTCAGTTCGCCGAAATGATGGCGCGCTGGACATGAGCGTCGGGGAGCAGCTTGGTCTCTCGGCAAGCGCATAGTTGGCGTCTATTTACGGGCTGACGCATCCGCGATGTCGAAAAGAACACGGCGGAATGGCTGCCCTGGCTCGACGAACTGTCTTGGTCTTGACGAGTTCGATAACTATATCGCTGAACTGAAGGTTCGCGCTTAAGCCCAGCGCAAGGACGTTCTGAGATGAAGATCGTCATATCGTACTCACGACACGATCAAAAGTTTGCAAAGCAGCTCGCGAAGTCGCTTACTGAGCGAGGTGGCGACGCGTGGATGTCCGAACACGGTATGTTGGCCGGTGACGATTGGCTAACAACGCTGAAAGATCGTCTGAAAAAGACGGATGCGTTTGTTCTGGTTATGCCATCCACGACCGCCGCTTCAAGCAATAGCACCTTTTTCGAGGCGGGTGCTGCGCGCGCCATCGGAAAGGACGTGGTTATCGTGGTCCCTGATTTGGCAGAAGTAGACCGCACCAATATTCCATATGATCTGGCGAGAACCGTCGTGGTGGACGCCTCTAAGCAACCGATTGAAAATGTTGCAGCGACGGTATTGGGCGCAGTTAGAAATTAGCTTGAGGCCTCATACACGTGGCGGTAGGTCGTTATGCGAGGTCTGCGGCGACGAACTTCGGATTGTGCGGACCGAGACGAAGCATGCCCGCGCGATGAAAATTGCGCGGCGGGGCATGGAAATGTACCGCAGCACGCTCGAAAAGCTCGCAAAATCGTGATTTTCGGCCGCCGGATGACTATGTTGGGCTCCAAGGACTTGCCGAGCCCATGACAGACCGCGAAGTGACCGACCGCGAAGCCAACCGTTTCTCCGCCCGCGCCGCGCGCTACGCGCGCGTCGGCGCCAATATGAGCGGCGTCGCGGCACGCATCGCCGGCGCGCGGCTGTTCGGGTTCGACCTCGACCGCGGCCAGAACGCCATGGAGCTCGCGGCGGCGCTCGGCGGCCTCAAGGGCCCGATCATGAAGGTGGCCCAGCTCATGGCCACCATCCCCGATGCGCTGCCGCAGGAATACGCCGCCGAGCTGATGAAGCTGCAAAGCGAGGCGCCGCCCATGGGCTGGGCCTTCGTCAAGCGGCGCATGGGCGCGGAGCTGGGCCTCGACTGGCAGAAAAAATTCGCGAGCTTCGAGCATCATCCCGCGGCCGCGGCCTCGCTCGGCCAGGTGCACCGGGCTCGCTCGCATGACGGCGCGGAGCTGGCCTGCAAGCTGCAGTATCCCGACATGCAGTCGGCGGTCGAAGCCGACCTCAAGCAGCTGCAATTGATCTTCGCCATTCACCGCCGCATGGACCCCGTGATCGACACCACGGAGATCGCCAAGGAGATCGGCGCGCGCATCCGCGAGGAGCTCGACTACCGGCGCGAGGCCAGGCACGTGATGCTCTATCGCATGATGCTCGACGGCATCGAGCAAATCCGTGTGCCGCGGGTCTGGCCGGAGCTGTCGACCGGGCGGCTGCTCACCCTCGACTGGCTCGAAGGGCGCCGGCTGCTCGAGCACAAGGACGATGACCTCGCTTCCCGCAACCGGCTGGGCACGGCGATGTTCACGGCTTGGTGGTGGTCGTTCAGCCGCTTCGGCGTGATCCACGGCGACCCGCATCTCGGCAACTACACGGTGTTCAGCGAGGACGGGCAGGCCGCCGGCATCAATCTCCTGGACTACGGCTGCATTCGCATCTTCCCGCCGAAATTCGTCGGCGGGGTCGTCGATCTCTACAACGGCCTGCTCAAGGGCGATGACGATCTGGTCGTGCACGCCTACGAGACCTGGGGCTTCAAGCGGCTCAGCCGCGAATTGATCGACGTGCTCAATATCTGGGCGCGGTTCATCTACGGGCCGCTGCTGGACGATCGGGTGCGCAGCCTCGCCGACGGCGTCAAGCCGTCGGAATACGGCCGGCGCGAGGCCTTCCGCGTGCATCAGGCGCTCAAGCAGCGCGGCCCGGTCACGGTGCCGCGCGAATTCGTGTTCATGGACCGTGCCGCGATCGGGCTCGGCGCGGTGTTCCTGCATCTGCGCGCCGAGCTCAATTTCCACAAGCTGTTCAACGAGGCGATCGACGATTTCTCGATCGGCCGGGTCACCGAGCGGCAGAACGCGGCGCTCGCCGCCGTCGGCCTCGACGAGCCCATCCCGGGGAAGTGACGCTCGGAGGCCCGGTCGTCCGCCCATTAGCGCCGTTGCTCTGCCCGGGTAATTGCGCTAATTCCCCGCTGCCGGAGCCGACGATTGGAGGGACTGAATGGCCGACCACGGGCATGTCGAATACGCCACGGCGGAGGGCAATGACCTTCCCGCGCACGAGGAGACGTACGAGCGTTTCGTGCATCTCGCGGTTGTCGGCAGCGCCTACGTCGTCTGCATCGTCATCGGCTTGGCGATCGGCTCCGTCGCGCACAGCTGGCTGGTTGCCTTCGCGACCATGTTCATCGCGACCATCGTTGCCATCATCGGCTTTGCATCCGGCGCGAGGGTGCCGAGCATGGTCATGGTGGCGGTCTCGCTGATCGCACTCGCACTCACCTCCGGCGGCTGACGCTAGTGTCCCGTTTCCGACGTTCGTATCATCTCGCAGCATGCACTTTTACGAACGTCGGAAACAAAGGGACACTAGCAACTCTATGATTCTAGTGTGGCTTTGCATCTGACGTTCCTATGACGGACTCGCGGCAGATGCTGATAGGAACGTCAGATGCGCCACACTAGTGTCCGGCTCCGACGTTCGCATCAGTTGCATGCGCCACACTGGGCTTTCGATCGATCGCCGCTCACGAGGAGGCGGGTGAATGCGCATTGCCGTAGCGCGTGAGGCCGACGCGGCCGAGGACCGGGTCGCCGCGACGCCGGAGACCGTCAAGAAGATGAAGGCGCTCGGCGCCGATGTCGCGGTCGAGCCCGGCGCCGGAATCAAATCCGGCATTCCCGACGCCGAATTCGCCGCCGCCGGCGCGACGGTCGCCGATGGTGTCCTGAAAGATGCCGACGTGGTGCTCAAGGTGCGCCGGCCGGCCGCCTCCGAGCTCGCGGGCTACAAGAAGGGTGCCCTCGTCATCGCGATCATGGATCCCTACGGCCAGGACGCCGCGCTCAAGGCCATGGCGGACGCCGGCGTCACCGCCTTCGCCATGGAGCTGATGCCGCGCATCACCCGCGCCCAGGTCATGGACGTGCTCTCGAGCCAGGCCAATCTCGCAGGCTACCGCGCCGTGATCGACGGCGCCGCCGAATACGGCCGCGCGTTGCCGATGATGATGACGGCGGCCGGCACGGTGCCGGCGGCGAAAGTGTTCGTCATGGGTGCGGGCGTCGCCGGCCTGCAGGCGATCGCGACCGCGCGGCGGCTCGGCGCCATCGTCACCGCGACCGACGTGCGTCCCGCCGCCAAGGAGCAGGTCGAGAGCCTGGGCGCCAAGTTCGTCGCGGTCGAGGACGAGGAATTCAAGCAGGCCGAGACTGCCGCCGGCTATGCCAAGGAAATGTCGAAGGACTACCAGGCGAAGCAGGCGGCGCTGGTCGCCGAGCACATCAAGAAGCAGGACATCGTGATCACGACCGCGCTGATCCCGGGCCGGCCGGCGCCGCGGCTGATCTCGAAAGATATGGTGGCCTCGATGCGGCCGGGCTCGGTGATCGTCGATCTCGCGGTCGAGCGCGGCGGCAACGTCGAAGGCGCCAAGGGCGGCGAGGTCGTCGCGGCCAACGGCGTCAAGATCGTCGGGCATCTCAACGTGGCGGGCCGCATCGCCGCCTCCGCGTCGAGCCTCTACGCCAAGAACCTGTTCGCCTTTCTCGAGATCCTGGTGGACAAGAATGCGAAAGCGCTGGCGGTCAAATGGGACGACGAGATCGTGAAGGCGACGGCGCTCACCCGCGACGGCGCCGTGATTCATCCAAGCTTTGCGCCGAAAAGCGCGGCCTGACCGTTGCCCGCCCGGCACGGTGACGGCGTGAGGAGACCGACATGCTGACGATCATTGCACCCGCGCCTTTCGCAGCGCCGGCCTACGACGTGACGCCAGCCCAGCTCGACATCATCGCCGCGGCGTCGGGCGGCGCCATGCATGCCGTCACCGGCGACGCGGTCGATCCGTTCGTGTTCCGGTTCTCGATCTTCGTGCTGGCGATCTTCGTCGGCTATTACGTCGTGTGGTCGGTGACGCCGGCACTGCACACGCCGCTGATGTCGGTGACCAACGCGATCTCGTCCGTGATCGTGGTCGGCGCGCTGCTCGCGGTCGGCGTTCCGCTGGTGGCGAACGACGCGGGCCCGGTGTGGGCGCGCGCGCTCGGCTTCATCGCGCTGGTGTTCGCCTCGGTCAACATCTTCGGCGGCTTTCTGGTGACGCAACGCATGCTCGGCATGTACCAGAAGAAAAAGAAGTGACGGGCAGGCCCGAACCCGAAGTTCGCGCATACCGAGCGGCAAATGCGATCGCGAACTTCGGGTTCAAAGGGGCACTAATATAGACTTGCCAGTGTCCCTTTGATTCCGAAGTTCGTATCAGAGGGTGCTGCGAGAGCTTACGAACTTCGGAATCGGGACACTGCTATATGAACGCCGATCTCGTCGCGCTGCTCTATCTCGTCGCCGGGGTGCTCTTCATCCTGGCGCTGCGCGGGCTTTCGAGCCCGGAGACCAGCCGGCAGGGCAACCTGTTCGGCATGATCGGCATGGCGATCGCCATCGTCACCACGCTCGCGTCCCATCCGCCGGCCGGCTTCGGCGCCTGGGCACTAGTGATCGGCGGGATGGCGATCGGCGGCGGCGCCGGCGCTGTGATCGCGCGCCGGGTGCCGATGACGGCGATGCCGGAGCTGGTCGCCGCCTTCCACTCGCTGGTCGGCATGGCGGCGGTGCTGGTGGCGGCCGGCGCGCTCTACGCGCCCGCGGCCTTCGATATCGGCCGTGTCGGCGCGATCCCCAAGCCGAACCTGGTCGAGATGTCGCTCGGCGTCGCCATCGGCGCCATCACCTTCACCGGCTCGGTGATCGCCTTCCTGAAGCTCTCCGGCCGCATGAGCGGCGCGCCGATCATCCTGCCCGCGCGCCACGTCATCAACGTCGCGCTGGCGGTCGCCATCGTCGTGCTGATCGTCTGGCTCGTGCGCGCCGAGAGCTATGCCGCCTTCTGGCTCCTGGTGCTGGCCTCGTTCCTGTTCGGCGTGCTCATTATCGTTCCGATCGGCGGCGCCGACATGCCGGTCGTGATCTCCATGCTCAATTCCTATTCGGGCTGGGCGGCGGCGGGCATCGGCTTCACGCTCGGAAATTCCGCCCTCATCATCACGGGAGCGCTGGTCGGCTCCTCCGGCGCCATTCTCTCCTACATCATGTGCAAAGGGATGAACCGCAGCTTCATCTCGGTCATCCTGGGCGGCTTCGGCGGCGAGGTGGCGGGACCGGCGGCCGGCAAGGAGCAGCGGCCGGTGAAGCAGGGCTCGGCCGAGGACGCCGGCTTCATGATGAAGAACGCCGGCAAGGTGATCATCGTGCCCGGCTACGGCATGGCTGTTGCGCAAGCGCAGCATGCCTTGCGCGAAATGGCCGACCGGCTCAAGAAGGAAGGCGTCGAGGTCAAATACGCCATCCACCCCGTCGCCGGCCGCATGCCCGGCCACATGAACGTGCTGCTGGCCGAGGCGAACGTGCCCTACGACGAGGTGTTCGAGCTCGAGGACATCAACTCGGAATTCGCCCAGGCCGACGTCGCCTTCGTGATCGGCGCCAACGACGTGACCAATCCGGCTGCCAAGGAAGACCCGCAATCGCCGATCTTCGGCATGCCGGTGCTCGAAGTGTGGAAGGCCGGCACCGTGATGTTCTCCAAGCGCTCGCTGTCGTCGGGCTATGCCGGCATCGACAACACGCTGTTCTATCGCGACAATACGATGATGTTGTTCGGCGACGCCAAGAAAATGACCGAAGAGATCGTCAAGTCGCTGTGACCGCCGCCTATTTTCGCCACCCCATCTCGTTGAAAATACGTCACTAAACTTTTTAGTAAGCAGTTGTACCTACGATGCCGCCGCGCTTTGCGGGATCCGGGGCGTCGCGAGGAATCACCGACGCTGCGTGTGATTTTGGCTCGGCCTCCGGTCCGAAAAGCCATGGGTTGAGTGCTGCCCGGTCGGAACGATCGGGTGTGCCCACAGAAGGGGCGGGACATGATCAACCAGGCGGTGACTCAAGGCGCATCGCCGGTCGCCGGCGGACCGATCGCCGATCGGGGCCCGCACGACGGCAGTTCCGGCATCGCCAATGTCAGCCAATTCATCAGCTTCGCCATCGGCGACGACCAGTACGGCGTCGACATCATGGCGGTGCGGGAGATCAAGGGCTGGTCGCAGATCACGAGGCTGCCGCGGCAGCCCGACTACATGCGCGGCGTGCTCAACCTGCGCGGCATCATGGTTCCGATCATCGACCTGCGCTGCCGCTTCGGCCAGGGCATGACCGAGGCGACGCCGCTTCACGTCGTGATCGTGGTGCAGATCGGCACGCGCCATGTCGGGCTCCTGGCCGATCGGGTGCTCGACATCGTCGGTTGCAACGCGTCCCAGGTGCAGCCGGTGCCGCGCATCGCCCAGGGGTCGCGCGTCGACTTCCTGTCCGGGCTCGTGACCATCGAGAGCGGCATGATCGCGCTGATCGACCTGTCCCACATTCTGTCGGTGTCGGTGGCCGAAGGCGCCGACATCGGAACCGCTGCCGCGTGAATGCCCCGAAATCCCGAGGATCGTAGAGAGAGATTTTGCAAATGATCAACTTGGCCAGCTTGAACTCGCGCTTCAAAATCGGGACCCGCATCAATTTCGGTTTTGTTACCGTTCTCGCCCTGCTCGTGGTGGTCGCGGCGGTTGGCTATTTCGGCCTGAAGGCGTCGAACATTGCCGTTCACGAGTATGAACGCGTATCCGACGGGGCGCTGAAGGTCGTGGAGACGGATCGCAACGTCACCAACATGCGACGCGAGACGCTCGTCTATGTCCAGAGCGGCGACGAGCAGGCGCTCCAGCGCGTTCGCAACATTGGCAAGACGGTCCGCGAGGATCTCGCAGGCATGGAAGCTGCCTCCACGACCGAGGCGGATCGCGAGATGGTCAAGAAAATCTCCGGCTTGATGCAACAGTTCATGGCCAATCTGGAGCTGATCGTCGAGGCGCGCACGCAACGTGACCGCGCCGTGAACGACGTGATGCATCCGCTCGGCGAGAAGCTTCGCTCCGACATCGCCGAGCTGGTCGACGGTGGGATCAAGAACTACGACATGGATGTCGCCGCCTATGGCGGCCTGGCGCAGGAAGGCCTCATGCAGGTCCGCCTGAATGCCTACCGCTTCCTGATCGAGCAGGATCCGAAGCTGCTCGAGACCGCCGAGCAGTACTTCCAGAAGCTGCCGGGCCTGCTCCAACGCCTGCACGAGGCCGTGCAATCCCCGACGCAGCGGGCGAAGGTGCGCCAGGCGATGAAAGAGGTGCCCGAATATCTCACCGCGTTCCGCGAAGCCGCCAAGATGATGAAGGAAACCGACCGTGTTTCCACCGAGGTGAACGGCAAGCTCTCGACCGAGGTTGCCCAGGCCATGGCGGCGCTGCGGACGGCGCAGGCCGGGACGCTGAGCGCGATCAAGTCATCGATCGAAGCGCGGATCGGTTCGGCGATCACGATTGCGTTGCTGACGAGCACGGTCGCGCTCGCGCTGGGCCTGTTCCTCGCCTGGTTCATCGGCCGCGGCATCTCCCGGCCGGTGGTGTCGCTGACCTCCAGCATGGACTCGCTCGCCAACGGCAACCTCGAGAGCGAGGTGTCAGGCCTCGACCGCGCCGACGAGCTCGGCCAGATGGCGAAGGCCGTCCTGGTGTTCCGTGACGCGGGATTGGAGAAGGTCCGCCTGGAAGCTCAGGCCGCCGAGCAGCGCCGGGAGGCCGAGGAGGAGCGCCGCAGGAACGCGGAAGCCCAGGCCAGGACCGCCGAGGAGCAGGCGCGCGTGGTCCAGCACCTCGCGCATGGCCTCAAGAGCTTGTCGGAGGGCGACCTGACGTTCCGTTTGACCGACGGCTTCACCGAGACCTATCTGCAGATCAGGGACGACTTCAACACCGCGATGACGCAACTGCAGGAGACGATCAGCGCGATCGCCACCTCGGCGCGCGAGGTCGCCAGCGCCTCCGGCGAGATCTCCGGCGGCTCGACCGACCTGTCGCAGCGCACCGAGGAGCAGGCTGCGAGCCTCGAGGAAACCTCGGCCTCGATGGAAGAGATTTCCGCGACTGTGAAGAAGAACGCGGAGAACGCCCAGCAGGCCAATTCGTTCGCCACCGGCACGCGGGAGGTGGCCGACCGCGGCGGCGCGGTGGTGGCCCAGGCGGTCAGCGCGATGGCGCGGATCGAGGACTCGTCGCGCAAGATCTCCGACATCATCAGCGTGATCGACGAGATTGCCCGGCAGACCAATCTGCTGGCGCTCAACGCGGCCGTGGAAGCGGCGCGCGCCGGCGAGGCCGGCCGCGGCTTCGCCGTGGTGGCCTCGGAAGTGCGCAGCCTCGCGCAGCGCTCGTCGCAGGCGGCGAAGGACATCAAGGATCTCATCACCAACAGCTCGGTCCAGGTGCAAGAGGGGGTCGAGCTGGTCAACAAGGCCGGCGAGTCGCTCAACGAGATCGTGGCATCGATCAAGAAGGTGGCCGAGATCGTGTCCGACATCGCCTCGGCCAGCGCCGAGCAGTCGAGCGGCATCAATCAGGTCAACGCGGCGCTGACCCAGATGGACGAAGTGACGCAGCAGAACTCCGCGCTCGTGGAGCAGAACGCGGCGTCGGCGAAGTCGCTGGAGCAGCAATCGCATGCGATGGACGAGCGGGTGAGCTTCTTCCGGCTCGACGACGTGCAAGGCGCGGACGATGCGGAGGCGGCGCCCGTGGTGGCGTTCAAGCGCGCTCGGCGCGCCGCCGGCTGAGCGCCGGCAGGCTCTCGAAGTGGTCGCGCTGCGCGGGCCAGCCCGCGCGGCGCAGCTTCGCTGCAGGATCACGCGTAACACTTCTCGGCACTGCCGAGCGGCGACGTGACGGATTCGTCGCGCCGCTGCGAACGCTATCTGTTCTTCCGGATCGCCGATCGAAATCAACGAGGCCGTGTGACGGCAAAGTCAATAACCTAAACTTATTGGTAATTAGTACTTCTTATTCTTCCACAGAACTTTTCTGGAAATTAGGTGCCTACGCGCGATCCGGTTCCGTTTCCGAAAAGCCGTGAATGAACCCACGCCGAATCGTTTGCGATTGGCGTGCCTGCACGTCGGGGACGGGGCATGAGCACACAGGCTGCGGTGCCGATGACTGGCGCCGGCGCGGCGCCGGCGACCGGCAGCGGTCCAGGTAACGCCGACGTCAGCCAATTCATCAGCTTCGCCATCGGCAACGACCAGTACGGCGTCGACATCATGTCGGTGCGGGAGATCAAGGGCTGGTCGCAGATCACCCGCCTGCCGCGGCAGCCCGACTACATGCGCGGCGTGCTCAACCTGCGCGGCGTCATGGTTCCGATCATCGACCTGCGCTGCCGCTTCGGCCAGGGCATGACCGAGGCGACGCCGCTCCACGTCGTGATCGTGGTGCAGATCGGTGCCAACCATGTCGGGCTCCTGGCCGATCGGGTGCTCGACATCGTCGGCTGCAATGCGTCGCAGGTGCAGCCGGTGCCGCGCGTCGCCCAGGGGTCGCGCATAGACTTCCTCTCCGGGCTCGTGACCATCGAGAGCGGCATGATCGCGCTGATCGACCTGTCCCACATCCTGTCCGTATCGATCGACGAAGGCGCCGATATCGCCCCCGCCGGGGCGCAAACGGCCGCCTAGGCGGCCGTGAGGAAATACACATGTCCCGGCTCCGACTGAAGATGCGCCTCGGCCACAAGATGGCGGCAATCGGCGCGGTCGGCGTGCTCGGGCTCGTGATCGTCGGCGCCATCTATCTGATCGGCGCCTCCGTTCAGGAACGCTACCGGCGGGCGGCGGCCGATGCCCAGACGACATCGGCGCTCACCGGCGATCTGAACGTCCAATTGCTCGAGAGCCGGCAGGCGGAGAAGGATTTTCTGCTCCGCAACGACATGAAGTATGTCGAGCATCACAAGGTCCTCGACACGGCGATCGACAACGACATCGAAACGCTGCGCCGGCAAGCGAATTCGGCCGGGTTCGATGACCTGGCGCAGAAGATCGAGCTCGTCCGCGGCGGCTACCGCAGCTACGCGTCGCATTTCGCCGCCGTGGCCGAAACCAGGCTCCGCCTCGGCCTCAACGAGAACTCCGGCCTCGAGGGAGCGCTGCGCAAGTCGGTCCATGCGATCGAGACCAGGCTCAATCAGCTCAAGGAGGCGCGACTGCTGGTGACGATGCTGATGATGCGCCGTCACGAGAAAGACTTCATGCTTCGTCGCGACGCCAAGTACGGCGAGGAGATGAAGAAGCGCGCGGCCGAATTCGTCGTCGCGTTGGACGCGACGGATATCCCGCCGGCGGCGAAGAATGACATCAAGCGGGACCTTGCCGCCTATCAGCGCGACTTCTTCGTGTGGATGAACGCCGCACTGGCATTTGCGAACGAGCAGAAGGCCACGTCGGACGCGTATGGCGCGATCGAGCCGCTGGTCAACGACATCATGGCGTCCGTCAAGGAGGCGCGCGCTAAGGCGGAGGCTGCAAACCAGGCATCGCGCGCCGGCACCAGGCTGAACATGCAGATCGCGATCCTGCTCACCATCGTCGCCGTCTGCGCCATCGCCTTCTGGATCGGCAGGTCGATATCGCGGCCGGTCACGTCCTTGACCAAGGTGATGGGGGAGTTGGCGCGAGGCAGACACGACGTCGATGTTCAGGAGACCGAGCGCGGGGACGAGATCGGCGAGATGGCACGCGCGGTCCTGGTGTTCCGGGACGCGGCGGTGGAGAAGGTCGGTCTTGAAGCTCGCGCCGACGCGCAACGTCGGGAGGTCGAGGAGGAGCGCCGCGTCAACGCCGAAGCACAAGCCAATGCCGCCACGGAACAGGCCGGCGCCATCGAGGCGCTGGCGGAGGGCTTGGCGAAGGTTTCCGACGGCGACCTCAGGGTCCGGCTGAGCGAGGGCTTCACCGACAGGTACAAGCGAATCAGGGACGACTTCAACGCGACGGTCGAACGGCTGCAGGCGACGATCCAGTCGATCGCGGCGTCGACGCGCGAGGTGGCCGGCACCGCTACCGAGATCTCGTCGAGCACGACCGACCTGTCGCAGCGTACCGAGGAGCAGGCCGCGAGCCTGGAGGAGACCTCGGCCTCGATGGAAGAGATTTCCGCGATCGTGAAGAAGAACGCGGAGAACGCCCAGCGGGCCAACCAGTTCGCCACCGGCACGCGCGAGGTCGCCGACCGCGGGGGCGCCGTGGTCGCCGAAGCCGTGAGCGCGATGGCGCGCATCGAGGAGAGTTCGCGCAAGATCTCCGACATCATCAGCGTGATCGACGAGATCTCGCGGCAAACCAATTTATTGGCGCTCAACGCCGCGGTGGAAGCGGCGCGCGCCGGCGAGGCCGGCCGCGGCTTCGCGGTCGTGGCCTCGGAGGTGCGCAGCCTCGCGCAGCGCTCGTCGCAGGCGGCCAAGGACATCAAGGATCTCATCACCAACAGCTCCGCCCAGGTGCAGGAGGGCGTGGAGCTGGTCAATCGTGCCGGTGGCTCGCTCACCGAGATCGTCGAGTCGATCAAGCGGGTGGCCGAGATCGTCTCCGAGATCGCCACCGCCAGCGGCGAGCAGTCATCCGGCCTCGATCAGGTCAGCGGCGCGCTGACCCAGATGGATCAGGTGACACAGCAGAATTCGGCGCTGGTGGAGCAGAACGCAGCCGCCGCCAAGGCGCTGGAGCAGCAATCCCAGGGCATGGACCAGCAGGTCAGCTTCTTCCGGATCGACGATACGCCGGCCGCGCCCGAGACGGCGCCGCCGGTCGTCGCGTTCAAACGTGCCCGGAGGGCCTGATGACGGAATCGGTTGAAAGCAGTTGAGCCACGCGTGTAGTCGGGGAAATTCGATGACCAGAAGGTCGATCAAAGTCTTAGGCAGCTTCGCAATCGTCCTGGCGGTCGCCGCGGCCGCGGCGACTGCGATCAGCAGATCCGGGGTCGCGGCCATCGTCGGACAGACCCGCAAGGTGGACATCGCCCAGCGAGCCGATCCATCGATAGATCAATTGCGGCGCGAATACCGGCGGCCGGCGGTCATTCCGTTCCCGCAGGAGAATCCGTATACGCCTGAGAAGGCGACGCTGGGCAAGAAGCTCTACTTCGACACGCGCCTCTCCGCCGCCAACCTGCTCTCCTGCGCCACCTGTCACAATCCCGGTTACGGCTGGGGCGACGGACAGCCGACGGGCGTGGGTCACGGCATGAAGCGGCTCGCCCGCCGCTCGCCGACGATCATCAATGCCGCCTACGGGTTGATCTTCATGTGGGACGGCCGCGCCGCCTCCCTGGAGGAGCAGGCGCTAGGTCCGATCAAGGCCGACGTCGAGATGAATCTGCCGATCGACCAGTTGCTGGCGAGGCTGAAGGCCATTCCGGAATACGGTCCGCTGTTCGCGGCCGCGTTCCCCAAGGAGGGGCTGGCGCCTGAAACGATCGCCAAGGCGATCGCGACCTATGAACGCACGGTGGTGTCGGGCCGCGCGCCTTTCGATGAGTGGATCGACGGCGACGAGAAGGCGATCTCGGAAGAAGCCAAGCGCGGCTTTGTCAGCTTCAACACCAAAGCCAAGTGCTCGGACTGCCACAGCGGTTGGAACTTCACTGACGACAGTTTCCACGACATCGGGTTGCCGAGCGAAGACATCGGCCGCGGCAAGTTCCTTCCGGACATCATCAAGATGCAGCGGGCGTTCAAGACGCCGGGGCTGCGCGAGATCACCCGCCGAGGCCCCTACATGCACGACGGATCGGTAACGACCCTCGAGGGCGTGATCGAGCACTACGTCAAAGGCGGGATTGCACGCGAGAGCCGTTCGGAGCTCATGAAGCCGGTTGCGCTCTCGGTGCAGGAACAGTCCGATCTGGTCGCGTTCATGAAAACGCTCAAGAGCGACGTCGACCCGACGCCGGTCCCGGTTCTTCCGAGATAACGAAAACTCCAGCACGGAAAGAGGAGAAGAGAATGAAGTCGTTGAAAGTCGGTCTTGCCCTGTCGTTCATTGCCGGGGCGAGCGTCGCGCTCGCGGCCGAGCGAACCATCAGTCAAAAGGGCAAGGTGTTTTCCGAGTCCTCGCTGGAGATCAAAAAGGGCGACACACTCGTGTTTCTCAATGACGACAGCGTCGTTCACAACGTGTTGTCCACGACACCAGGCAACGTCTTCAATCTCGGCAGCATCGCTCCGGGTCATTCGACACCGGTGACGTTCGACAAGGCCGGCAATCTGCAGATCCTCTGCGCAATCCACCCCAGCATGAAAATGTCGCTGAAAGTCACGGACTAGCCGGGACTCTATATCCTGCGGCGGAGCCGCGAAGGGCACCATGTCGATCAAATACAAGCTGCTGATCGCCTTCAGCATTACCGTCATGCTTGCGACCGCGGTCGCGGTGTACGGGATCCACGTCGTTTCCAACGCCAGCACGCTGGTCGTGCGGCTCTACGACGGCCCGTTGATGGCGGTCAGCCACGCGCGCTCGGCGCAAGCGCATTTCAACGAGGCCCGCAGCGCGATGGAACGCGGACTGATCTTGCGGGATGCGACGTCGCCCGCGGACGTGGCGCGCATCGAAACCTCCATGAAGCAGCTCGTCGCGGACCTGAGCATCGTCCGCGAGCGCATGTCCGGCGCGGGCACCGACGCCGAGATCGACCGGGCGAAGTCGCTTGCGGAGGAATGGCTCAAGATGGGCATGAGCCACCTCAAGCCGCCCGCGGGCGGACTGGTTCAGTTGCCCATGCCGTCGGTGGTGTTCGCCAAGGGCAACGAGGTGACGAACGCTATCGACCTCGTCGTCGAGGCCGCGAGCGCCCACGGCTTCGAGTTCCGCTCGCAAGCCGAAGCGGAGGCCTCCGCCTCGAGGACCAACCTGATCGTGCTGGCGATCGCCGCCGCGGCCGCCGGCATGCTGCTGGCGTTCGGCATCGCCCATTCGTTCACGCGGCCGATTCGCTACGCGATGGCGATCTCCGAGCGGATCGCGGGCGGGGCCTTCGACACCGAGATATCGATCACGCGTCGAGACGAGCTCGGGCGGCTGCTGTCATCTTTGGACCGAACCCAGTCGGCCTTGCGCGCGATGCACGAGACCAAGGAACGCGACCGGGCGGAGCAGCTGGCCATTTTAAGAGCGCAGGTCGAGGAAGAGCGCCAGCGCAACGTCGAGACCCAGGTGAAGATCTCGGAGGAGCAGACCCGGGTCGTTCAATTGCTCGCGGAGGGGCTCAGCACGGTCTCGGGCGGCGACCTGACCTTCCGCCTGTCGGACGGATTCACGGACGCCTACAGTCAGATCAAGGTCGACTTCAACACGACCATCGAGCGGCTTCACGACACGATCGTCGCGATCGCCATGTCGACGCACGACGTCGCCCACACGGCGAGAGAGATATCGGGCAGCACGGGCGACTTGGCGCAGCGCACGGAAGAGCAGACCGCGACGCTCGAGGAGGTCTCCGCATCGATGCAGGCGATCGCCCAGACCGTGAAGAAAAACGCCGACGACGCCCGGCAGGCTAACCAGTTCGCCACCGGAACCCACGAGATCGCCAACCGCGGCGGCGCTGTCGTGTCGCAGGCGGTCAGCGCAATGGCCCGCATCGAGGAGTCCTCGCGCAAGATTTCCGACATCATCGGCGTCATCGACGAGATCGCGCGACAGACCAATCTGTTGGCGCTGAACGCGGCCGTGGAGGCGGCGCGCGCCGGGGAAGCAGGCCGCGGCTTCGCAGTTGTCGCCTCCGAGGTCCGCAGCCTCGCCCAGCGCTCGGCGCAAGCCGCCAAGGACATCAAGGACCTGATCACCAACAGCTCCGGCCAGGTGCGGGAGGGTGTCGAGCTGGTCAATCGCGCCGGCGGTTCGCTCAGCGAGATCCTGGCCTCGATCAGGAAGGTGGCGGAGATCGTATCCGCGATCGCATCGGCAAGCGGCGAGCAATCGACCGGCGTCGATCAGGTCAACACCGCGCTGTCGCAGATGGACCAGACGACGCAGCAGAACGCGGCGTTGGTAGAGGAGAACGCGGCCGCTGCCCAGGCGCTGGAGCAGCAGGCGCGGGCGATGGACGCGCGGGTGACCTTCTTCCGGCTCGACGACGCACAGCCCGCAGACGATGCAGCACCGCCCGTGCCGGTACCCACGCAACCTGTCCGCCGGCAACCGTCGGCGCCCCCGCAGCGGCAGCGCCTTGCCGTGGGGGCACGCTGATGCGACGGATTGGAACGCGCTCTGAGGTCGGCCGGGAACGCGGGCCGCGTCATCGATTTTACGTCGGGCCGTGCAGTCCTCTGAGGCTGCAACCGAGAAAAGCAACCGATTGGTAATAAGGTATACCTAATATTTCACGTAATTTGCTCGTGATTTTGGCCGTCTGAATGCCCGCCAAACCTCATGACAAATACAGAATTGTCGTGAGGGGAGCCAGGATGGCAGACCAAACGGGCACCGCCGACCATGCCCTGAGCCAGGCCACTTCGTCGGTTACGCACGGACCGGTCACGGATGAAAGAGGGACGCAGCCCGGCGGCAGCGGCACCGTCCCCCTCAGCCACTTCATCAGCTTCGCCATCGACGACGACCAGTACGGCGTCGACATCATGGCGGTGCGCGAGATCAAGGGCTGGTCGCAAATCACCCCGCTTCCTCGCCAACCGGACTACATGCGCGGCGTGCTCAATCTGCGCGGCATCATGGTCCCGATCATCGACCTGCGCTGTCGCTTCGGCCAGGGCACGACCGAGGCCTCGCCGCTCCATATCGTGATCGTGGTGCAGATCGGTCCGAACCACGTCGGCTTGCTGGCCGATCGGGTCTTGGACATCGTCGCCCTCGAGCCCTCACGGATCCAGCCGGTGCCGCGTATCAGTCAGGCATCGCGCGCCGACTTCCTGTCGGGGCTGGTGACCATCGAGAGCGGCATGATCGCGCTGATCGATTTGTCCCACATTCTATCGGTGTCGGCGGACGAGGGCGCCGACATCGCGCGCGCTGTGGCGCAGCCCGCCGCTTAGTGTGTGAGACCTTTCGAACTTAACCGTAGTCGAAGTAGGGGACGATAATGAAGCTCGTGTCAGAACTGACGGTGCGCGGATTTCTGCTCACGGCGTTCGTGATTCTGACGTTCATGATGGTCGCATCGCTGGCCTGGCAAGGAGCGGCCAGCTGGAGCCGACATGCGACGCTTGTCGATCAAGCGGAGTTCGACCATGGTGCCAACAGCTTCATCAACGGACTGTTCGAGGTGCTGATGGAGCGGCTCGCGACCAACAACGCATTGCAAGCGCCCGCTCCCGCCGACGCCGCGGTACTCGCCGAGATCGAGAAGCGTCGCAAGGCGGTCAAAGAGAATTTCGATGAAGGCCTCGCGATCCTCAAACAACGCGATTTTCCGAACAAGCAGGCGCTGATGCAGGGTCTCGATGCGGCCCTGCAGAAGGCGAACGACTACCGCAACCAGGCCGATGCTGCGCTGAAGGTTCCACGCGACCAGCGTAACGAGAACCTGCGCAAGACGTTCATCCCGGTCATCACCAATTCGGTGAACGCAGCGCTGAAGGTCTGGTTTTCCGCTCTCTACAGCACCGCCAAGTCCGACCCGCAACTGGCGCGCCTGGCGTCGGTCAAGGAAATCGGCTGGCGCATGCGCGATACCGCCGGCTTCGAGCGTTCCAACATTGCCTCCACGATCGCGGCCGGCACGCCGCTCGCGGCGGACCGGGCGACCGCCAATGCCGAGATCCGGTCGCGCGTCAACCTGCTGTGGCAGCAGTTGCAGAATCTGACACAGGACGCCGACACTCACCCCGCCATTCGCGACGCGATGCGGCTGGCGCAGGAGCGGTACTTCAAGGACTTCCGCTCGCTCAACGACGAGATGCGAAAGCTGGGCGAGGCCGGCGGCAAGTACCCGGTCACCGCGTCGCAATTCGTCAACACCACGACGCCGCAACTCGGGACGCTACTCGGCGTTCTCTACGCCGCGGGCACCGCGAGCGAGGCGCACACGAAGGCCGCAATCCGAGCGTCGATCCGCGAGATGGTGCTCATCTTCAGCCTGATGGCGCTCGGTATTGCGATTGCGATCGGCTGCAGCTGGGCAATGATCGTCCGCGTGGTGCGTCCGCTGCAGCAAATGCGGGACGTCATGAAGAAGCTCGCCGGCGGCGACCTCAGCGTCGTCGTGCCGGGACTCGAGCGCAAGGACGAGATCGGCGCCATGGCGAACTCGGTCGTGGTGTTTCGGGACGCTGCGGTCGAGAAGATCCGTCTCGAAGAAGAGACCGCCGAACGACGCCGCGAGGTCGAGGAGGAGCGCCGCCGGAACGCGGAAGCCCAGGCCAAGGCGGCTGAGGAGCAGGCTGCGGCCGTCCAGGCGCTGGCTGCCGGCCTAGCACAGGTTTCCAACGGTGACCTTACGGTCCGCCTGAGCGATGGTTTCACCGATACCTACCGGCAGATCCGGGACGACTTCAACGCCACGATTGAACGGCTGCGGGCGACCATCCGGTCAATCGCCGACTCCACCCGCGAGGTCGCCGGCACGGCCACGGAGATATCGTCGAGCACCACCAACCTGTCGCAGCGCACCGAGGAACAGGCCGCGAGCCTGGAGGAAACTGCGGCTTCGATGGAAGAGATTTCCGAGACTGTGAAGAAGAACGCGGAGAACGCCCATCAGGCCAACATGTTCACCAATGGCACGCGCGAGGTCGGCAATCGCGGCGGCGAAGTGGTGGCCGAGGCGGTGAAGGCGATGTCGCGGATCGAGGAATCCTCGCGCAAGATTTCCGACATCATCGGTGTGATCGACGAGATCGCGCGGCAGACCAATCTTCTGGCGCTCAACGCCGCCGTGGAAGCAGCGCGCGCGGGCGATGCCGGCCGCGGCTTCGCGGTCGTCGCCTCGGAGGTCCGCAGCCTCGCGCAACGGTCATCGCAGGCGGCCAAGGATATCAAGGACCTGATCACCAACAGCTCGAGCCAGGTGCAAGAAGGCGTGGAGCTGGTCAACAAGGCGGGCGCCTCGCTCACCGAGATCGTAGAATCGATCAAGAAGGTAGCCGAGATCGTGTCGGAGATCGCCTCCGCCAGCGGCGAGCAGGCAACCGGCATCGATCAGGTCAAGGCCGCGCTCGCCCAGATGGACCAGGTCACGCAGCAGAACTCGGCGCTGGTGGAGGAGAACGCGGCGGCGGCCAAGGCGCTGGAGCAGCAATCCCAGGGCATGGCGGAGGGGATCAGCGTCTTCCAGGTGGGCGACGCGCAGTCTGCCGCCAGGGCATCAGCCCCCAAGGCATCAGCCCCCAAGGCATCAGCCCCCAAGGCATCAGCCCCCAAGGCATCAGCCCCCAAGGCATCAGTCCCCAAGGCGGCGGCCCAGCGACCAGCCGCGGAAGCTGTGCGCCGGCAACCGGTGGAGGTTCCGAAGCGTCAACCGGCTGCGGCCGCGGCTGCGGTTGCCGGCCGCCGCGGCGGTCCGGTCGGCCGCATGCAAGCGGCGCTTGCCACCGCCATCGATGATCCGAATTGGAAGGAGTTCTGACGCCATAAGCTGGCGCGGGCATCATCGGCGCGCCTACTTTAAGACGTTGCCGCGCTGGCCGCTCGCTTCACTCGCCAGCGCGGCGGCCGCGCATCTCGTCCAGCAGGTCGCGCATGCTCCGGCGCAGTCCGTGCATCTGATCGATGAGATGCAGCACGACCGAGACGCCCTCGTCGTTGACGCCGAGATCCTCGCGCAGGTCGCGGATCAGTTGCGCGCGCGCGAGATCCAGGTCGGAGAACATCAGCTCGGGGTCGGTCTGCGGCGGAACCAACCAGCCGGCCGCGATCCAGGTTTCCAGCGAATGCCGCTCGAGGCGGGTGCGGATCAGGAATTCCTCGACCTTGATCATGTCAGGCCTCCAGATGCCGGCGCGGGTTCTGCTCCTTGCCGGCCTGCCAGCGTTGCGCGAACTCCTCGATCTCCGGATCGAGGTTCTCCGGCAGCACGATCTTGAGCGTCACGTATTCGTCGCCATGGCTCTTGTCGGCGCGCGCGGCGCCCTTGCCCTTGAGCCGCAAGACCGTGCCGGTGTTCGCGGCCTTGGGGACGGTCATGCGCACGGGGCCGGTGGGGGTGGGGACGTCCAGCTTACCCCCGAGCACGGCCTCCGGCAGGCTGATCGGCAATTCCAGGTGAATGTCGTCGCCCTTGCGGGTGAAGAACGCGTGCGGCCGCACCTCGATCTCGACCAGTGCGTCGCCGGGCTCGCCGCCCCCCAGCCCCTGGCCGCCCTTGCCGCGCAGCCGCAGCACCTGCGCGTCGCGGGTGCCGGGGGGAATGACCACGTCGATGGTGCCGCCGTCGGGCATGGCGATGCGCTTGGTGGCGCCGTTCACCGCCTCCAGGAATTCCACGGGCAGGCGGTAGAGGGCGTCCTGACCGCGCATGCGGAAGCGGCGCTCGCCGCCGCTGCGCCGGAACATCTCTTTCAGGATGTCCTCGGAGTCCGCGAAGTCGGCGTAGCCGTCGCTGCTGCTGTAGGCGTGCTGTTCCGCACCTGCGTCGTTGAAGTCGCGGTAGTAGCGCTCGCGCGGCCGCTCGTTGCCCGAGGCGTCGATCTCGCCGCGGTCGTAGCGCGCCCGCTTGTCGGCGTCGCCCACCAGATCGTAGGCGGCGGAGACCTGCTTGAACTTCTCCTCAGCTTTCTTGTCGCCGGGATTGAGGTCCGGGTGCAGCTTCTTCGCCAGTGCGCGATAGGCCTTGCGGATCTCGTCCTGCGGCGCCTCCGGCTTCACCCCCAGCACGGAATAGGGATCCTCGCTCACGGGGCACTCCTGTTCGACTGATTCCTATATGTAGGGAACGCGAGGCGATGACGGAAAGCAAGCCGCGCCGCTATGGCGGGTAACTCGTTTGAGGCATAGAGTCGCCCGGCCGGCATCCGGCTTTCCGGAGAGAAAACGGCAGGTGACAACGGAGTCGCGATCATGCTCGTCGGCGTGCCGAAGGAGATCAAGGACAACGAGTTTCGGGTCGGACTGGTGCCGTCGACCGTGCGGGAGCTGACCGCGAAAGGTCACGAGGTCCTCGTCGAACGCAATGCCGGCGTGGGGGCCGGCCTTTCCGATGCCGACTACCTGGCGGTCGGAGCCGAGATCGTTCCCGACGCCGATCAGGTCTTCAGGCGCGCCGAGCTCGTGGTGAAGGTCAAGGAGCCGCTCGCGGTCGAGCGCAAGAAGCTCAGGCCGGGACAGGTCCTGTTCACCTATCTGCATCTGGCAGCCGATCGCGAGCAGACCGACGACCTCGTCGCTTCCGGCGCGATCTGCATTGCCTACGAAACCGTGACGTCGTCCCAGGGCACGCTGCCCCTGCTGACGCCGATGTCCGAGGTGGCGGGCCGCATGGCGCCCCAGGCCGGGGCGCGGTGCCTCGAAAAGGAAAACGGCGGGCGCGGCGTCCTGCTCGGCGGCGTTCCCGGCGTGCCGCCCGCCGACGTCGTGGTCCTGGGCGGCGGCGTCGCCGGCAGCAATGCGGCGCTGATCAGCGTGGGCATGGGCGCGACGGTGACCGTCATCGATCGCAACCCGGAGGTATTGCGGCGGATCACCAATCAACTCGGGACGCAGGTGCGCACCGTGTTCTCCACCAGCGACGCCATCGAGGCGACGTGCCGCCGCGCCGATCTCGTGATCGGGTCGGTGCTGCTTCCGGGCGCCGCCGCACCGAAGCTGATCACCGCCGCCACCGTGAAAGCCATGAAACCGGGTTCGGTCATCGTCGATATCGCCATCGACCAGGGCGGCTGCTGCGAGACCTCGCGGCCGACCACCCATTCCGCCCCGACCTATATCGTGGACGAGGTGGTGCACTATTGCGTCACCAACATGCCGGGCGCGGTCGCCCGCACCTCGACCTTCGCGCTCAACAACGTGACGCTGCCGTTCGTGCTGGCGCTCGCCGACAAAGGCTATCGACGCGCGCTCGGCGAGGACACTCACCTGCGCAACGGGCTCAACGTCTACGAAGGGATGGTCACCCAACGCGAGGTGGCGGGCGCGCTGAAGCTCAAATTCACGCCGGCCGAGGCGGCGCTGCGACTGTGACGTTGCCGGCGGACACGAACGTGGCGCGATAGGTCTCGCGAAATCCCAGCAGCGTCATGAACGTGACCGCGGCCGCCGCCATGATCAGGAAGGCCGGCGCGATGTCGTTGCCGGTGCGTTCCACCAGCCAGGTCGCCGCCAGCGGGGTGAGGCCGCCGATAATCCCGAGACACATGTTGTAGCCGAGCGACACCGCCGTGCAGCGCACCGGCAGCGGCGTCGCCTCCACCATGATGGTGGGCTGCGTGCCGCAATAGAGCCCGATGATCAGCACCAGGCCGAGCTGCCCGAGCTGCGCGGACCAGGGAGAAGGATCGTGCAGCAGCCAGAACAGCGGCACCGCGCCGACGAAGCCGAGAATAACGGCGAGCAGAAGAAAGGGCTTGCGCCCGAAGCGGTCGTTCAACAGTCCGGTCACGATCATGACGGGCAGCAGCACTGCCATGCTTATCGAATTGATCTCGAGCGCGCGGGCGGGCGCGATCCCGTCGGCCATCTGCAGCCAGCTCACGAGATAGACGAAGCTGACGTAGAAGCCGACCGCGTTGAACACGGAGAGGCCGGCCAGTCCGATGACGAGCCGCCAGTGATCGCTGCAGCGTCTCGACGATCGGGGCGCGTTTACGCCGTTCCGTCGGCACCGTTTCCTGCACGTGGCGGCGTAGCAGGTAGCCGGCGATCCCCACCAAGAGGCCGAGCAGGAACGGGATGCGCCAGCCCCAGGCTTCGAGGGCCGCAGGAGACATGGTTGCCGCGAAGGTCGCGCCGACCGCCGAGCCGAGCAAAATGCCGCCGCGCGCGCCGCACGAGATCAGCGCGCCCATCAGGCCGCGGCGGCCGTGGGGTGCGTGCTCGACCAGGAACACCATCGAGCTGGTGTATTCGCCGCCGACCGAAAGCCCCTGCACCATGCGCAGCAAGGTCAGCGCGATCGGCGCGAACAAGCCCAGCGTGGCGTAGCTCGGCAGGAGCCCGATCAGGAAGGTCGGGACCGCCATGGCGGCGACCGAGAAGGTGAGCGCCGCGCGCCGCCCGAACCGGTCGCCGATATGGCCGATGATCACGCCGCCGACCGGCCGCATCATGTAGCCGACCGCGAACACGCCGAACGCGGACAGGAGCTGGGCGAGCGGGTCCTCGTGCGGGAAGAAGTGCCTGCCGATCGACGTGGCGAAATAGCCGTAGATCGCGAAATCGTACCATTCGAGCACGTTGCCGATCATGCCCGCGGCGACGACCCGGCGTGTTTGCGCGCTGTCCATCCGGTCGCCCAGTCAGGGCAATCGCTAACGTTTCGCGCGGGTCATCACGACGCAGCTGGCGACGACCGATCGGCTCGGGCTCAGGCCGTTGTGGACGTAGCACTTCTCCATGCGGTCCCGCCCGAGCAGCATGATCCGGAAATAGCCGTCGAGATCGGCGCCGACGATCGTCTTGTTGTCGCTGGCAATGGCCCAGGCGAACGGCTCCTTCTTGTCGGCGGCCGACGACGACGAGCGGCCCCAGGCCACCCGGCCGTCCTGGCCTTCCACGACGTGCGTCGTTTCGAGCTCGCGTACGCGAGCCGGGTCGGTGGGGCTTTGCGTACCGGGATGATGGTCGCCGCTGCCGATGACGGCCACTTTGCCTTTTCCCGTCCAGGTGCCCTTGAGATCGGGTGCGGCACCCTGTGCGAATGCGGCTGTGGTGGTTGCGCCGAAGATCGCCAACGCGACGATAACGTGTCTCATCATGTCCTCCCGAGCCGATGCGAATCGTTCAACCGGCGAATCGAATGCACCCGTGCGCGCGACTGTAAGCCATGACATGCATGTGTAAAGCGCGTGTAAAGCAGGCTGTGCTATCAAGGGCCATGGCAACGCTGAAATGGTACTTGGCCTTCGCGCTCACGTTCTATGTCGGGCTGGTGGCGCTCCTCTATTTCGCGCAGCGCACGATCCAGTATTTCCCGGAACGCTTTCGCACGGCGCCGGCCGCGGCCGGGCTGCCGGAAGCGGAGGAGGTCATGCTCGACACCCCCGACGGCGAGCGCCTGATCGTCTGGCACGTGCCGCCACGTAGCGGCGACAAGCCGGTCTTCCTTTATCTCCACGGCAACGGCGCCTCGCTGCGCTGGCGGGCCGAGCGCTTCCGCGAGCTCACCGCCGACGGCAGCGGGCTCGTGGCGCTGAGCTATCGCGGCTACGGCGGCTCGAGCGGCTCGCCGACCGAGGCGGGGCTCATCGACGACACGCTGGCGGCCTACGCCTTCGCCGCCGCGCGCTATCCGGCCGAGCGCATCGTGCTGTGGGGCGAGTCGCTCGGCTCGGGCATGGCGGTCGCGCTGGCGGCGGAAAAGCCGGTCGCGCGGGTGGTGCTGCAATCGCCCTTCACCTCGGCGGCCGACATCGCCGCGCGGCGCTACTGGTTCGTGCCGGTGCGCCTGTTGATGAAGGACCAGTACCGTTCCGACCTGCGCATCGGCAAGGTGACGGCGCCGGTGCTGGTGCTGCACGGCGACCGCGACGACGTCGTGCCGATGGCGCTCGGCGAGCGGCTCTACGAGCTGATCAACGCGCCCAAGCGCTTCGTGCGGTTTCCCGGCGGCGGGCACAATGATCTCGGCGCGCGGGCGGTCGAGGCGGCAAGGCAGTTCCTGGCGGAAAAGTAGTTGAACGCTACCCAGCGGCGCGCCGCCTCGCCGGCTGCTTCGCCGCCGGACGCTTCGCCCCGGGACGCTTGGGGGCGGCGGGCTTCGCGGTTGGTCGCTTTGCGGGCTTGCGCCACAGCTCCTTGCTCGCGAGCCGCGCGCCGTCGACCAGCGCCTGCAGCTTCGCCCACATGATCTGGGGATGCACGCGCGCGAAATAAGTCACCTGCGCGAAGCCGCAGTCGGTGCTCGCGATCACGTTCTCGCGTCCCACCAGTCGCGCCAGCCGCACGATCCGCTCCGCGACCAGCTCCGGATGCTCGAGGATATTGGTGGCGTGGCTGATCACGCCGGGGATCAGCACCGTGTCCTTCGGCAGCTTCAGGTGCTCCCACAGCCGCCATTCGTGCTCGTGGCGGGGATTGGCGAGCTCGATCGAGTAGGCGCCGGCGCGCACTTTCAGCACCAGGTCGGCGATGTCCTTGAACGGCACGTCGGACGAGTGCGGCCCCGGCCAGCTGCCCCAGCAGATGTGGTAGCGGATTTTCTCGCGCGGCAGGCCTTTGATGGAATGATTGATGATCTCGACCTGCCGGGCGAGCCAGGCGCGGTAGTCCTTCAGCGTCCTGGGCGGCACCATGCGGTCGTAGCTGACCGCGGCGCGGGCATCGTCGAGCTGCACCAGGAAGCCGGCATCGATGATCGTCTTGTATTCCGTGTGCATCGCCTCGCCGATCGCCTGCTGCAGGTCCTCGACGCTCTTGTAGTACTCGTTCTTGCGATCGGGGATCGCGCTCGCCGGCGCGGCCACCGGCAGGAACGCCTCCGCCACGTTGACGCCGCGCAAGGCGGCTTTGAAATTGTCGATGTCCTGCTGCAGCTCAGCCTGGCCGGTATAGGTGATCGGCGCCACCGCCACCGAATCCATCACGGTCTCGACCTTGTCGCGGGAATCGAGCTCGGCATAGAACTCCGCAAAGCGAGTGCGGTCGACGCCGCGGGTGAAGGGATTGGCGCCCGCCTGGAACGGCCGGCGTTCGAAGCCGCCGAGACGGAACAACGCGTATTGGGCCCAACTGATCGCCTTGCCGAACTCGCCGTCGCTGATGACGTCGATGCCGGTGTCGGCCTGCTGTTGCACGACCTCGGCGACGGAATCCTTCAGGCACTTGGCGTAACCGGCCTCATCGAACGGCTTGCCCGCTTCCTTTGCGCTCAGAAATTCGCGTAGCGCGATCGGGCGGATCAGGCTGCCGACATGGGTCGTGAGGATTCGATCGGTGCTGCGTTTCATCCTTTTCCTCCCGGACTTTTCTTATTGATCGAGACTATCGCCGGGCCGCCAAAAACAACAGCGCGGACCTCGAGGGTCCGCGCTGCATCGCTATCCGGTATCGGGGCGGCGGCGCGCGCCGACGAGCCCGCTTCAGGCGAGTGTCCGGCGCGCGCACTTATTGAATGGCCGCGCTGGCCGCTCGCTTCGCTCGCCAGCGCGGCTCAGCCGGCGCCGTTAACTGATCAGAAGCTCGGCCGGCGTGGGCCGCGGGCCGGGCCGGCCCCGGGGCCGGTGGTGGGCCGGGGCTTCATCGGCAACAGGCCCTCGCGCTGCATGCGCTTGCGGGCGAGCTTGCGCGCCCGGCGGATCGCCTCCGCCTTCTCGCGCGCCTTCTTTTCCGATGGTTTTTCGTAGTGGCCGCGGAGCTTCATCTCGCGGAAAATGCCCTCGCGCTGCATCTTCTTTTTCAGCGCCTTGAGGGCTTGGTCGACATTGTTGTCTCGGACGAGAACCTGCACGCGTCGTTCCTTTTGCTGGCCGGCGTGGCCCTGGATGTTAGTGGTCCTGGAAGTGCCGAAGCCCGCCGATCCGCCACCCAAGTCGGCTGTAGCCGACTTGGGCACAAAATTAAGAGCCGATCTCGGGTAGACCCGAGATCGGCTGCGCGACCGCGCGGGCTCTTTGGCGGCGCCTGTAGCAGAATCAGGTTAAAGAGTCCACCGGCGTCCGCGGATCGGCGGTCAGAAGCCGGTGATCGGGCTGCGCAATCTGCCTTCCGGTGCGGGATCAAAGGTCTGGCCGATGCGCAAAAAACCGCCGGGTGGGAGCCCGGCGGGTCGCTGATTGGCTTGATGCCTGGGTCAGGTCACTCTTCGCAGACCCAGACCCTGCGGTAGGCGCCGCGGATGTAGCGGACCTCGTAGCACTCCTCGTCGTAATAATACTGCGGGGAGGCGTAGTCGTAGTAGTAGGGCGCCGCGAAGCCGAAGACCGGCCCGTGGAAGTGACGCCGGTGGTGATGTCCCTTGCCGCCCTGCCAGTTGCCTCCGCCGCCGGCCCAGTTGCCTCCTCCGCCGGGTCGTCCATCGCCGGGCCGCGGGCCGCCCGGCCTCGCGATGGGGCCGCCGCTTGGCCCACCAGCACCGGGCCGTGCCACATAACCGCCACCGCCCTGCGGCCCCGCGCCGCCAGGACGTACGGCGAAATTCCCGCCGCCACCCGACGGTGCGCCGCGCGCGACGCCTCCACCGCCACGGCCGCCACCGGGTGCAGCGCTCATCCCGCCGCCGCCGCTGGGCCCGGCGCTCATCCCGCCACCGCTCGGTGCGCCGCCACCGCTTGGTCCGCCACCACCGCTTGGTCCGCCACCACCGCTTGGTCCGCCACCGCGTTGCGCGCTGGCCGACGTGGAAACTGCAGCGGCAGCCAGCACGACGGCGGCACTGATCGATAACAAGGCTCGATTCATGAGCGTCCTCCATGTGAAATCGTCATCACAGGGAACGCGGGAAATGCCGCTTTAGTTCGGCCGTTTCATCAACGCTGGTTCACGAAGCCGCGACAAGTTGCTGCGCGCGCGCCGACGAGCCCGGTTCAGGGCGAGTGTCACCAGCGCGTTCACGCGCGTCTTCGACGCGCTATGCGCGCGCACTTATACAGGTAGCCGCGCTGGCCGCTCGCTTCGCTCGCCAGCGCGGCGCTATTCATCTGCGCTTCATGTCGGAACTTGCAGCGCTGCTGCTACGGCTTGGCGTTGACCGGTATCTCGGGGATCGACTCGGATTGCTTCTTTCGCCAGGCATCGAGCCGGTCCGCGAGCGCGGCATCACCGAGCGCGAGAACGGCGGCGGAGAGCAGTGCGGCGTTGACCGCGCCCGCGCGGCCGATCGCCAATGTCCCGACAGGAACACCGGCCGGCATCTGCACGATCGAATAAAGCGAATTGACGCCGGACAGTTTCGACTCGATCGGCACGCCGAAGACCGGCAGTGGGGTCAGCGCCGCCGTTACGCCGGGCAGGTGCGCGGCGCCGCCGGCGCCGGCGATGATGATCTTGACGCCCGCCGCCTTGGCGCCGCGGCAGAAGGTCAGGTGCCGTTCGGGTGTGCGGTGCGCCGAGATGATCTTGGCCTCGTGGCCGATGCCGAGCGCGTCGAGTGTATCGGCGGCGTGCTTCATGGTCGCCCAGTCGGACTGGCTGCCCATGATGATCGCGACTGGCTTCCCGGCCATTGGCCCCCTCGTTGGCCCAAAAAAGAAGCGGCGGATTATAGGGGCGGTCTTCGGGGTGGCAAGGTGCTCCAGCGCGGCGCGCCAACGAGCCTGGGGACCGAGCCACGCCTCAAAAACAGGCCAGTTCGGACCCATCAACTGGTCAATACGGGGCTGGACCAATCCATGTTGTAGGGATGGATTAAAACGAACGCATCTACGTTTCGCCATTATTGAGAGCGAACGTTCATTCGGTTATTGGGATGCGGTATTGGGGTGGGGGATAAACCCGTGCGCCGGGCGAATACACAGCTCCAGTCCGACCGCCGGGCCGAGATCCTGGCGGCGGCGCAGCGTTGCTTCGTGCGCTCGGGCTTCCACGGCGCCTCCATGCAGGACATCTGCGCCGAGGCCGGCATGAGCCCGGGCAATCTCTATCGTTATTTCCCGTCGAAGGAGGCGCTGATCGCCGGCATCGCCGAGCGCGACCGCGCGGAGGTCGGGCAGCATTTCGCCCGCGCCGATCTCTCCCACGGCCTGTTCAACGTGCTCGAAGCCATGGCGCGGCACTATTTTACGAAGTGGCCCATGGAGCGCGTGCTGCTCTGCACCGAGGTGATGTCGGAAGCGCGCCGCAACTCCGAGATCGCGCGGATTTCCGCTTCCTTCGATGCCGACGTGCGGACGTGGCTCAAGGATTTGCTGCGCGCCGCGGCTGAGCGCGGCGATATCCCCAGCGATCTCGACTTCGAGGGCGTCATTACGATGCTGATGATCATCACCGATGGCCTGTGGTGGCGGCGCGCGCTCGAGCCCGATTTCGATCCGGAGGCGATGGTCGCCATGTTCATGGACATCACGCGCCACATGCTGCGGGCCCGTCCGAAAAGCGTGCAAGACAGCAATAAGAAGGAGAGCTCCCGATGAAAGCGAGCCGCCTCACCGCCGTCGGCCTGGTGGCCGCGGCCGGGCTTTGGATCGCGTCCGGCCACTTCCTGCCGCACGAGTTGGCGGAGAGTCGCGCGGCGCTCCGCACCGGTGAGGGCGAGGCGAAGAAGCTGTTCCGCGTCGCGGTGATGACGGCCAACGAGGTTCCGCACAGCCGCCGGCTCACTATCGCCGGCCGCACTGAAGCCGACAGGAAGGTGATCATCACCGCGCGCACCGGCGGCATCCTGACCGAGCTCAAGGTCAAGCGCGGATCGTGGGTGAAGAAGGGCGACGTCATAGCCGTGCTCTCGGATGAGGCACGTTTGGCGCAGGTGGCTCAGGCGGAGGCCGTGACTATCCAGAAGCGCACGGAGCTCGACGCCAAGCGCCAGCTCATCATCAACGGCACGTTGCCGCGGCTCCAGCTCGTCGATTTGGAAGCGCAGCTCAAGGCCGCGGAGGCGGCGCTGGCTGCGGCCGAGGCCGAGCGGGATCGCGGCGTGGTGCAGGCGCCTTGGTCGGGCGTCGTGCATGACGTGGCGGTCGAGGTCGGCCAGGCCATTTTCTCCATGTCCGGCCGCGAGATCGTTGCCCTGGTGGCGCTCGATCCGATGCTGGCGGTGGTCGAGGTGGCCGAGCGCAAGCTTGCCGGCGTCAAGGTCGGCGACACCGCCGACGTGAAGCTGGTGACCGGCGAAAGCGCGAGCGGAAAAATTCGTTTCGTCGCCAAGACCGCGAGTCCGACCACGCGCACCTATCGCGTCGAGGTCGAGTTGCCGAACGCCGACTACCGGATCCCCGACGGCATCACCGCGGAAGTGTCGGTGCCGGTCGCGCCGGTGCCGGCGACGCGGGTGCCGCGCTCGGCGCTGACTTTCTCCTCGACCGGCAATCTCGGCGTGCGCGCGGTGAGCGCGGACGGAACCGTCGCGTTCCTTCCCATTGCGGTGGTCGAGGACGAGCAGTCCTCCATGTGGGTCGGCGGCATTCCCGACGGCAGCCGCGTGATCGTGCAGGGGCAGGATTTCGTGCGCGAGGGACAAAAGGTCGAGGCGGTGACGGCCGTGGAGCTGACCGCGACCGCCCGATAGGCGAGTATCGCCGTTTGCCATTCGCTATTCGTTGGGTTGGAACATGTTCGCTTTGATCGACTACGCCATCAATCACGCGCGGCTCACCATCGCGACGTTGCTGTTCCTGCTGCTCGCGGGGCTGATGGCCTATGTGACGATCCCGAAGGAAGCGGAGCCGGACGTCAAGATTCCGATCATCTACGTGCAGCTCTCCCAGCGCGGCATCAGCCCGGAAGATTCCGAGCGGCTGCTGCTGCGGCCGGTCGAGACGCTGCTGAAATCGGTCGGCCACGTGAAGGAAATGCGCTCCACTGCCTTCGAGGGCGGCGGCTTCGTGCTACTCGAGTTCGAGGCCGGCTTCGATTCCAAGTCCGCGCTGGCCGACGTGCGCGCCAAGGTCGATCAGGCCAAGCACGACTTGCCGCGCGACGTCGACGAGCCGCAGGTGCTCGAGGTCAACCTCTCGCTCTATCCGGTGCTGGTGGTGGGCCTCTCGGGCGACGTGCCCGAACGCACGCTCCTGCGCATCGCCCGCGGCGCCAAGAACGCCATCGAGCAGGCGCCGGGCGTGCTCTCGGCCGAGCTACGCGGCGCGCGCGACGAGGCCGTCGAGATCATCCTCGATCCGACCTTGCTGAACAGCTACGGCCTGTCGCTCGATACGCTCGGCTCCATCACCCAGAACTTCAACACGCTGATCGCCGCCGGCGCGCTCGAAGGCCAGAGCGGGCGCTTCGCCGTCAAGGTGCCCTCGCTGTTCGAGAAGCCGCAGGACATCTTGAAGATTCCCATCGTGGCCTCCTCGAAGGCGTCGGTCACGCTGCTCGACGTCGCGCAGGTCAAGCCGACCTTCAAGGACGCGACCTCGGTGACGCGGGTGAACGGCCGCCCCGCCATGACCATAGAGGTGTCCAAGCGCACCGGCGCCAACCTGATCGAGACCGTCGATGCGGTGAAATACATCGTCGGACAATTGCAGAAGACCTGGCCGGAAGCCGTCCACGTCACCTTCACCCAGGACAAGTCCAAGGTCATCCGGCAGATGCTGGGTGACCTGCAGAACTCGGTCCTGACCGGCGTGCTGCTGGTGGCGATCGTGATCCTGTTCGCGCTCGGCTTCCGCGCCTCGCTGTTCATCGGGATCGCGATCCCCGCGTCCTTCCTCGCCGGCGTGCTCGGGTTGCAGCTTGCGGGATTGACCGTCAACATCGTGGTGCTGTTCTCGCTCATCCTCGCCGTCGGGATGCTGGTCGACGACGCCATCATCGTCTCGGAGTTCGCCGAGCGCCGGATGGCCGAAGGCATGCCGGCGAAGGAAGCCTATTCGCTGGCCGCCAAGCGCATGTCGGGTCCGGTCATCGCCGCGACCGCGACTCGCGTCGCCGCGTTCTCGCCGCTGTTGTTCTGGCCCGGCATCGTCGGCCAATTCATGAAATACCTGCCGATTACGCTCATTGCGACGCTCTCCGCGTCGCTTGCGGTCGCGCTGTTCTTCACGCCCACGCTCGGCGCGCTGCTCGGTAAGGCCGAGCGCGCCGACGAGCCCGGTTCAGGGCGAGTGTCCGGCGCGCGCACTCTTTTTAGGTGGCCGCGCTGGCCGCTCGCTTCGCTCGCCAGCGCGGCAGCGATCCCGCACGCGGAGCGCACCAGGGACCGCGGGCCCTATATGCGCACGGTGCGGCTCGCGCTGCGCCACCCCGGCTCGACGCTGGCGCTGGCGGCCATGCTCCTGGTGGCGGTGCAGGTCGCCTACGGCAAGTTCGGACACGGCGTCGAGTTCTTCCCGAAGGTCGAGCCCGACTACGGCCTGGTGATCGTGCACGCCCGCGGCAACCTGGCGCTCGACGAAAAGAATCTCCTCGTGGGCGAGGTCGAGAAGCGCGTGCTCGCCTTCGACGGCCTCAAGACCGTCTATACCCGTATCGGCGAGCAGCCGCGCGGCATGAGCGAGCTCACCGAGGACACCATCGGCGTCATCCAGTTCGAGTTCGCGGATTGGCGCACGCGGCCGCCGGCGACCGAGATCATGGACGAGATCCGCGCGAAGACCGCCGATATCCCCGGCATCCTGGTCGAGGTGACCGCGCCGCGCGCGGGCCCACCGACAGGCAAGCCCATCCAGGTGCAGATCGGCGCGCTCGATCCGGCGGCGCTCCCGGCCGCGGCCGCCAAGGTCACGGCCATCCTGGCCGCGCGCGGCGACGTGCGCGATCTCGACGACGGCCAGCCGCTTCCCGGCATCGACTGGAAGATCGAGGTGGACAAGTCCGAGTCCGCGAAATACGGCGCCGGCGTCGGCACCGTCGGCAGCGCCGTGCAGCTTGTCACCAACGGGCTCAAGGCGACCGAATACCGGCCGGTGGACAGCGACAAGTCGGTGGACATACTGGTGCGCTTCCCGCCCGACCGGCGCAGCCTCGACCAGATCGACGACCTGCGCGTGCAGACTGCGATGGGCCACGTGCCGATCGGCAATTTCGTCAAGCGCGTGCCGGCGCCGCGCGTGGGCTACATCAACCGCGTCAACGGCAACCGGGTGATGACGGTCTCCGCCAATATCGCCGAAGGTGTGCAGGCCGCGAAGGTGCAGCAGGAGGTCGCGAGCGAGCTCGCCAAGGCCGATCTCGGCGCGGGCGTGATGTTCAAGCTCAAGGGCGAGGACGAGGAGCGCGAGAAAGCAGGCGCGTTCCTGATGAAGGCGTTCGGCACCGCGATCTTTTTGATCTTCGCGATCCTGCTGGCGCAGTTCAACAAGCTGACCTCGGTCGGCCTGGTGCTGACCGCGGTCGTGCTCTCGACCTTCGGCGTCCTGCTCGGGCTCCTGGTCATGGGGCAGACGTTCGGCGTGGTGATGACCGGCATCGGCGTGATCGCCAATGCCGGCGTGATCGTGAACAACAACATCGTGCTGATCGACACCTATGACCGATTGCGGCGCGAGGGCGTCGCGGCCTACGACGCCATCATCGAGACCTGCCGCGAGCGCGCCCGCCCGGTGGTGCTCACGGCTGTCACCGCGATCCTCGGCGTGCTGCCGATCGCCTTCGGCATGAACATCGAGTTTCTCTCGCGCGAGATCACGATCGGCGCACCGGCGACGCAGTGGTGGATCAATCTCTCGACCGCGATCGTGTTCGGGCTCGGCTTCGCGACCCTGCTGACGCTGATCGTGACGCCTGCGGCGCTGATGGCGATCGAGAATATGCGCGAGTGGCGGCTGCGCTGGTCGGCGGCGCTGCGGGCGAGGTTCTCCCGCGCCGTCCTTGCTCCGCCCTCACCCTGAGGGCGCGCACGCCGCGCGGGTTCAACAAACTCTGTTTGGCGTGCGCGCGTCTCGAAGGGGAGGGCGGCCCGGACGGTGCCGGCCCCATGCTTCGAGACGCATCGCGGCATACTGCATTTCGGGCGCGGTCGGTGCGTGTTTCGCCGCGATGCTCCTCAGCATGAGGCCGATTGAGAGTCAGCGCGCTGCCAAAGTCACTCCGGTGTGATCCCGGCGTCCTTCACCACCTGCGCCCATTTCTTGATCTCGGCCGGGATGAAGCGCGCGAGCTCGTCCGGCGTGCTGGTCCAGGGCGTGATCGCGAGGCCGTTCATCTTGTCCTGCGTCTCGGGGCGGTTGATGAACGTCATCAGCACGCCGTTGAGCCTGTCGATGATCGGCCGCGGCGTCCCCGCCGGCGCAACCACCGAGAACCAGGGCGTGCCGCCGTAGCCGGGCACGCCGGCCTCGGCGATGGTGGGGACATCGGGCAGCGCCTTGACCCGCTCCGTCGACGTCACGCCGTAGATCTTCACCTTGCCCTCGTTGATGGCCGGCAACGCGACCGCGAGGTCGACGATCATGAACGGAACCTGGCCGGAGATCACGTCGGTGAGCGCGGGCACGCTGCCGCGATAGGGAACGTGCTGCGCCTTGGCGCCGATCATCTTCAGGAACATTTCCATGAACAGGTGATGCGGCGTCGAGGCGCCGGACGTGGCGTAGCTCAGCTGGCCGTCCTTGCTCCTGATCAAGGCGATCAGCTCGGCGAGCGTGGCGGCGCCGAGCCTGGGATTGGCGACGAGCGCGAACTGCGACGAGCCCACGAGGCCGACCGGCGCGAAATCCTTGACCGTGTCGTACGGCAGCGTCTTGTAGATGTTGGGCCCGAGCGCGAGCGTGGTCACCGGCGCGAGGAAGATGGTGTGGCCGTCGGGGGCGGCGCGCGCGGCCGCCTGCGCCGCGATGATGGTGCCGCCGCCGGGACGGTTGTCGACGATGATCGTCCGCTTGAGCTTGTCCTGCAGTTCCGCCGCCAGGAGGCGCGTGAGGATGTCGGTGCCGCCGCCGGGAGGAAACGGACAGATGAAGGTGACGTTGCGCTGCGGATAGTCGTCGGCGGTTTGCGCGGCGGCGTTGCTCGCGGCGAAGCCGAGAACGAAAGCCAGAGCGAGCGCGACAGCTCGTTGCATGCTCCTCCCCTTTGCTGCTTCTTGCATCTTTGACCGGATGCTACTGCGCCTCGCGCGGGAAAAGCGAGGGGGTTCCATGCAATCGCTGAAATTGACCCGCCGTCCCCGCAGGTTATCCTGCCGCGCGCTTCGATTCGTGGGGGAGCAATGCCGAAAGGCGAGACGCGGCGCGTCCGATCAGCCAAATCGGGCGCCAAGGTGCACGCCAAGCCGCGTGCGACGTCCGCGCGTTCCGTGCGGCCCGAGGGCGAGCGGGGCGATGGACCGCCGCGGCGTGCGGCCGCGATGCAACTCGCCGCCGAGGTGGAGCGGCTCGAGCGCGAGCTCGCCACCGCGCGCACGCAGATGGCGGAGCTCGAGGCGCGCGCCGAGATCGATCCGCTCACCGACATCCTCAACCGGCGCGGCTTCGAGCGCGCGCTCAAGCGCTCACTCGACCACGCCAAGCGCTATGAATCGAATGCGGCGCTCGTCTACCTCGACCTCGACGACTTCAAGTCCATCAACGATCGCCACGGCCATGCCGCCGGCGACGCCATGCTCAAGGCGGTGGCGATGGTGCTCATGCGGCACGTGCGCGCCTCCGACGTTGTGGCGCGGCTGGGCGGCGATGAGTTCGCCGTCTTGCTGTGGCAGCTGACCGAGGCCGACGTACGAGCGCAAGGCGCTGTCGCTCGAAGCGGCCGTTGCGCGTACAACCGCGACGCATGCGGGAGTTGCGCTCTCGGTTTCCGCGTCCGCGGGCGCGGCGTTGCTCCTGCCGCTCGACACGCCTGCCGATGTGCTCGAGCGCGCCGACCGGGCCATGTACGCGCGCAAGCGCGCCGGATTAAGAAACCAATAATCACCAGCAATTCCCTGTGGTTGCGCGCGCTGCGCCATTTTTACTTATTGACGCCGACCGACCGGCATCTGATTACTGCGTCCGATCACAGAAACTCAGTCAGCAGGCAGAAAAAAATGACGAGATTTCCCGTCCTGATAGCGGCATCGGTCGTGTTGGCGGCGTCGACGGCGTTCGGTCAGGATCCCGCAACCGACTATCCCAACCGTCCGGTGAAAATCATCGTGAGCGTGCCGGCCGGCGGCGGCGTCGATACCGTGACCAGAATTTTCGCCGCCAGGCTCGAGCAGAGATTGCGCCAGCCGTTCGTGATCGAGAACCGCGGCGGCGCCGGCGGCAATATCGGCGCCCAGGCGGCCTACACCGCCGAGCCCGACGGCTACACGCTGCTCGCCACCCAGCCCGCGCCGATCACCAGCAATATCGCGCTCTACAAGAAGCTCAACTTCGATCCGGTCGCGCTCGAGCCGGTCGCGGTCATGTCGAAATTTCCGAACGTGCTGCTGGTGCGGCAGGAATTTCCCGCCAAGACGGTGCAGGAATTCATGGCCTACGTGAAGGCCAATCCGGGCAAGGTCACCTTCGCCTCGCAGGGGCCCGGTACCACCTCGCATCTGACGGCCGAGCTGTTCAACAGCCTCACCGGAACCAAGATGCGTGCACGTGCCCTACCGCGGGACCGGACCGGCGCTCAACGATCTCGTCGCCGGCCATGTCGACCTGATCTTCATGGAGCTGTCGGCGGCCGTGAAGCTGAACGAGGGCGGCAAGGCCAGAATTCTCGCGGTCGCCACCGACCGGCGGCTCGATATCCTCCCCGACCATCCCGACCTGGTCGAGATCGGCTGTCCCGACTTCATCTCCGACACCTGGAATGCCATCAGCGCGCCGCCGAAGACGCCGGCGGCGATCATCGCGAAGCTCAACCGGACGATCAACGACATCATCGGCGATGCCGAGACCAAAGGGCGGTTCCGCGACCTCAATATCATCCCAGCGGGCGGCAGCCCGGAGGACATGGCGCAACTCAAACGGCAGGAGACCGAGCGCTGGAGCAAGGTGATCCGCGAGGCCGGGATCATGCCGGAGTGATCACCTTTTCTTACGTGTTAATATCTGCCGTGAACAATTCGTAGGTTGGGTCGAGTTCTTCACGAGACCCAACAACCACGAGCACACTTGTCCGTTGGGTCTCGCAAGCTCGACCCAACCTACGCGATGATATCCGGCGTCAGCTCGTCCTCGATGTGGGAGATGCGGTCGCGCAGGTAGAGCTTGCGCTTCTTGAGCCGCTGCACCTGCAACAGGTCGGAACCCGGCGAATGCTGCAATGCGGAGATCGCGGCATCCAGATCGCGATGCTCCTGCTGCAAACGCGCCAGTTGCTCCCGCAACTCGCGTTCCTCGTCCTTGGTCATCGCCACCGCTGATTCGAAGCTCGGCTCGCATCCGCCCGCGTCGATGGGCGCCGAAATCCGGTAAAAGTATCCCTTTTTGCCGCCCGGCGTTCAAGCGTGCCGGTGTGGTATAGCGGGGATTGCTGCGCTGCACAATCAAAACGCGCTTCGAGCAGGGGGCAAATTGGTGTACACTATGTGGGTCAGGCAGCAATCTGACGTGAGGAGAACCCCCCAACATGTCCATGCAGACCCATCTTGCGGAGCTGGAAAGACGGCACCAGGCGTTGGAAGCGGAAATCGCTGAAGCCCGCGCCCATCCGTCGATCGACGATCTCGAGATCGTAGAGTTGAAACGTCGCAAGTTGTTGGTAAAGGACGAAATCGCGCGCCTGAGGGTGGACGCTCTGGTTCACTGAGGTTTGCGAGTAAATTCGGTGCTGAGTTGAAACTCGGCCGCCGCTCCGCGCGCATCGAGAGCGGCGGTCGAACACGGCAAATAACAACTGGGGAGGAATCTTTGCGCAATCTGTTGCGGGCCGTAGCCGGCGCTGCGGTCGCGATTTTCGTTGTCTTCAGCAGCTTTGTTGCCATCTCGGGCAGCCCTGCCTCGGCGCAGGACTATCCGAACAGGACCGTCACGCTGGTCGTGCCCTATCCGCCGGGCGGCGGAGTCGATGCCATGGCGCGCGTGGTGGCGGAAAAGCTTTCGGGCGCGCTCGGGCAGCAGGTGGTGGTCGACAACCGCGCCGGCGGCTCCGGGCTGGTCGGTACCCGCGCGTTCATCAAGAGCCCGCCCGACGGCTACACGCTGTTCCTCGGCCATACCGGGTCGCTCTCCATCAATCCGAGCCTCTACGCCAATTCCGCCTTCGATCCGCGCAAGGACTTCGCGCCGATCGGGCTGATCGCGTCGATGCCGGTCGCGCTGCTGGCGCATCCTTCGTTCCCGGCCAAGACCATCGGCGAGACCGTCGCGATCGCGAAGAAACAGGGCGACAAGTTCAACATCGGCACGTCGGCGGTCGGCACCGGCGGCTACCTCACCGCCGAATTGTTCAAGTCGGTCACCGGCATCAAAGCCGCCATCATCCCGTACAAGGGCACGAGCCAGGTCATGAACGACCTGCTCGGCAATCACGTGCCGATCGCATTCGGCGTGCTGCCGCCGGCGCTCGGCAATCTGCAGGCCGGCACCTTGCGCGCGATCGCGATACTGAGCCCGACCCGCTTCAGCCAGTTGCCCGACGTGCCGACGGCGAACGAGTCCGGCATGCCCGGGTTCGAATCCGTCCTGCATTATGGACTGCTGGCGCCGGCGGGCACGCCGCGCCCGATCATCGATCGCCTCAATACCGCGTTGCGCGCGCTGGTGCAGACGGAGCAGGTCAAGCAGCGCATCCTGACCGAAGGCGGTGATCCCCTGACCTCGACGCCCGAGGAATACGCCAAGGACATCGACAGCGAAGAGACCAAGTGGGGGACGCTGGTGCGCAAGCTCAATCTGAAGGTGGAGTGATCTTCTTCAGTTCGCCTGCTGCCCGCGCCAGCACCTCGACCACCTTCGCTTCCGCGTCGGCGTCGCCTTCGAGCCGCTCGGCCGCAACCTCGCGGAGATTTTCGAGCGCGGCGCGCACGAGCGGCGGCACGCGCGGACCGCGGCGGTCGTCATCATCGCTGCCGAAGCGGCGGCGCATGCGCGACGCCCTCTCGCCGATCGTTGAAAGACGCTCGAGCACGGCGTCGACGAAGTCGCGGTTCTCTTCGAGATGGGCGCGGCCATCGTCGGTGATGGTGTAGAGCTTCTTGGCGCCCTCCGCCTGCGCGGTGACGTAGCCGGCCTCCTCGAGATAGGTCAGCGTCGGATAGACGATGCCGGGACTCGGCGAATACCAGCCCGCGGTCTTGTCCTCGAGCACCTTGATGATCTCGTAGCCGTGGCGCGGCTGCTCCGCGATCAGCGCCAGCGCGATCAGCCGCAGGTCGCCCTGCGCCAGCATGCGGCCGGCGCGCACCATGTCGCCGCCGCCGAAGCCGTGCTTGCCGCCCCTGCCTTGACCGGGGCCGAAATGGCCGCGCCAGCCGTGACGCGCGGCCCAAATCCCTTGGAAGGGCCCGCCCTCGAACGACGGCTCACAATGATGTCCGCGGCGGTGATGTCTGCCGTGATGTCTGAATCCGAACATGTGATTTTCCTGTGTTGTGAAGATATATCTTTAGATAGCTCATTGTTCGATATGTTTCAAGATATATCTTTAAACCGGAAAGACTAAGCAAATACAATACGCTACGCCATCGGAGATATGATCCCCGACGGGTGGGTCCGATCTGCGGGTGCGCGGTCGGGTGTGCCGCGGCTAGGGCCTGATCGCCTGCCGGGCCTGCTCGACGATGCCCTTCGGGGTCGCGTAGAGCTTCTGCACCAGCTCCTGCACCTTGGTGCCGGGCAGGGGCGAGATGTCGATGCGCAGCTTCTCGGCGTCCTCCAGGAACGCCTTGTCGCTCATCGTGGCGTCGAAGGCGGCGCGCAGCGTGGCGATCTGATCCGCCGGAGTGCCGGGCGGCGCGATATAGGAGCGCTGGAACACCTGCTGGCTGATCACCAGCTCGACCACTTTGCGATCTTCTTCGCTCTTGACGTATTTGAACACCGAGGGGACGCCCATGCCGGTGAGCTCGGCGTTCGGCTCGAGGCCGACCTGCAGCAACACGTTGACCTTGTTCTCGCGCAGCCAATCCGGTTTCTGCGATTTGAAGCTCGACCAATCCCAGCCGCACACGCCGTCGACCTCGCCGCGCTCGATCGCCAACCCGATATCGGCTGTCCCGCGATAGCCCGATACGACGTCGTACTTGGCGCCCGACGTCTTCTTGTGCATGAGGCCGTATTCGTAGGTGGAATCGTTGGCGGAGACGCCCCCGAACGCGACCTTCTGGGTGAGCGCGTCGTCGAACGACTTGATCTTCGAGCCCTTGAGCGTCACGCACACGCGCGTGCCGTTGTTGGCGGTGCCGAGATAGATCACCTTGGTCGGATCGAACAGCGCCTCGGCCTTTTCGTCGAGCAGCGGCCCCATGATCGCGCCCGGCATGATGCCGGCGATGGCGGTGCCGTCCTTGGGCGCGAGCGTGCTGATGAAGCCCGCCGCCCGGGCGCTGCCGGCGCCCGGCATGTTCTTCGCCACGATCGTGGGTTGGCCGGGGATGTGTTTGCCGAGGTGGCGGGCCACGACGCGCGCATAGATGTCGTAGCCGCCGCCGGGCGGTGCCCCGATCAGGAGATCGATCGATTTGCCGGCGAAGTAGTCGGCCGCCGCTGCCGGGGCCGGTGCGAGGCTCATGGCGCAGAGCGCGATCAGGACTGCGAAGAACATTCTTGACGGGCACACCATCGCTCACTCCGTGCGGCTGCGAACTTGCGTTGGAGGCTAGGTCATCCGCGCGCAATGAACAACGGCGTAAACGTCGCGGCAGAGCCGGTCAGCAAGACCGGTCAGGTCAACGGTGTTGCGAGACACGCATCGAATTGGAAGCGTTCCGTCGAAACAATTTTGACCTCGGCCATCAGCCGATGTGCGGGATTTCGCCACCGAGGTCGGCCGCGAATTGCGGCCAGGCCAGCCGCCAGATCAATGTCATCTCAGATATAGTCGCCGTGTGCCAAGCGAGAGAGCGCGTCTTCGACCTCTCTCGCACCGGCGTCGGTCTCGGCCAGCTCGATCGGAATTCGATTTTTCAATGCGGGATTGGGGAAACTCAGCCACTTGCGGGCGAATTCGGCATCGTCCAGCATCGTCTCGGCGTTTTCGATGACACGAAGCAGCCGTCCGATGGCGTCCGCTTCGGATGGTTTGAGAGCGTCCCGTTTCGCGAGGCGACGGTTGAAGGTCCGTTCGGGGATTGCACGGTACACCTGCTTGGCGCCGAGCACGCCGCGATCGATGAGATCCTTCACTCGCTTGGCTGCGATGTCGCGAACGATCTCGTCGTGCACGAAAGGCCGTTCTTCTTTCGCCAGACCCGGCGGTTGCTTGCTGATGACGCGGACGTCCTGAAGCTGTTCGGGCCATCATGCTGTGCTCCCTCGCCGCAAAAAGATAATATGTTCGGCCATATGCTGCAATGAATTCGGCAAATGCCGCTCCTGCAATAAACCTCGAAAGCCCGATGGAGCGCGCCGCGGTCCGAGATAAGGTTGCTTCACCACAAACAATCGAGACCAAATCCATGCTGCACCGGCCCGGCGTTACGCAGAACCTCGCGCGCTTCATCGTCGAGACCCGCTGGGACGACATCCCGGAACCGGTCCGCCACGAGGCCAGGCGCGCGCTGCTCAACTTCTTCGCCGTGGCGCTCGCGGGTTGCCGCGTCGATACGGTGGAGATCGCGTTGCAATCGCTCGCCGAGTTCTCCGATCGCCGGCAGGCGACCGTCGTCGGCCGCGGCGAGCGCATTGACGCGCTGAGCGCGGCCTTTCTGAACGCGGCGGCCGCCAACGTCCTCGATTTCTGCGACACGCATTTGCCGACGGTCATTCACCCGACCGCGCACCTGGCCTCGGCGCTGTTGGCGCTGGCGGAGCTGCGGCGCGTGACCGGGCCCGAGCTGCTCGCGGCCTTCATTCTCGGCTGCGAGATCCAGTGCCGGATCGGCGTCGCCGTTTCTCCGGGCCACTACACCAAGGGCTGGCACATCACCGCCACGTGCGGCGTGTTCGGCGCCGCGGCCGGCGCCGGCAAGCTCCTCGGCCTCGACGACAAGCGCATGGTCTCCGCGCTCGGCATCGCCGCGACGCAGTCGTCCGGACTGTGCGAAAGCCTTGGGTGGCCGGCCAAGAGCGTCGGCGTCGGCAACGCCGCGCGCAACGGCTTGTGGTCGGCACTGCTCGCAGACAAGGGCTTCGAAGGCCCGGCGGAGCCCATCGCCGGCGCGCAGGGCTTTCTCAACGCGATGGCGGAGCCGCCGGTCTGGTCCGCGCTCACGGAAGGCCTGGGGGAAACCTGGGAGCTCGCGCAGAATGCGATCAAGCCATATCCCTGCGGCGTCGTGATCCATCCCGTGCTCGATTGCGTGCTGGATTGGCGGCGCGATCATTCGGCCGCCGTCGCCGAGCGCGTGGTCGTGCGCGGAAATCCGCTGCTCGCCCAGCGCACCGACCGGCCCGACATCTCGACCGGCCGCGAGTCGCAGGTCAGCGTGCAGCACGCGGTCGCCGCCGCGCTGGTGCAGGGGCGGGCAGGGCTCGAGCAATTCACCGACGAGTGCGTGGGCGATCCAGCCGTCATCGCGATGCGCGGCAAGGTCGAGGTGGTCCGCGATGGTGCGATCCCGACGCCGGCGGCGCAGGTCGAGCTCTGGACCAAGGACGGGATGAAGCACGCGCTGGCGACATCGGCGGCGCGCGGCAGCCCGGGGAATCCGATGAGCGATCGCGACATCGAGAACAAGCTGCGCACGATCGCCGAGGCTTGGCGTCCCGGCCACGACGTGGCGCCGCTGATCGACGCGGTCTGGACGCTGGAGCGCAGCGACGACGTGTTGACGCTGCTGGTGTTGACGGTGCCGCGACCTTAATCGATGTTATCGATTCCGTCGTCAGCGAACACGAATCACATGGATGCGCGGCCAGGACGGTGTTGCAGGTTGGCAACGGTCCGGCAAAATCCCATGCCATGGTTAACGGTCTTTAACTCTCGTTAACCTGGGCACGATCAAACGTGCCTGGGCGAATAACGAGGGGATTTATCCATGCGCAAACGATGTCGGGGGACTGCGGCCGTATTTGCATGGCTGGCAATGTCAGTGGCCGCCAATGCCGCCGATATGCGGGGGCGACCACTACCGGCTGCCATGCCGATGGCCTTCAGTTGGACTGGCTTCTACGTCGGGGGCCACCTCGGGGGAGCCTGGGCCCAGCGCAACATGACCGACAGCTTCAACGGCCTCAATTTCGATGCCGCAAGCAGTGGCGCGTTCATTGGGGGCGGCCAGTTCGGAGGGAACTTCCAATTCGGCAGCTTCGTGGTCGGCGTCGAGTGGGACTTCGACTGGGCCGCGAGCGGCAACAATCCTACGGGTAATGGCGTCGTTGTTCCCGCCCTCGGTGGAAACGTGGTGCAGGTGGCCGCCAACGAGCAATGGATCACGACGCTGGCTGCCCGTTTCGGCTTCGCGATCGACCGCGGATTGTTCTACGCCAAGGCGGGCGGCGGCTGGGTCGGCAACAATACTTTCACCGTCATCAATGCGACGACCGGCGCATCGGTCAGCGGAACCACGAACACCGTCGCCAGCGGCTGGCTGGTCGGCGCGGGCGTCGAGTGGGCGCTCGCGGACGGCTGGACCGTGAAGCTCGAGTACGATTACCTGGCGCTGGGCAACTGGTCATTTACGATTCCGGCAACCTCTACCTTCTTGGCCGGCGATGTCTTCACCAACAGCAACCGCAACATCCAGATGGTGAAGGTCGGGTTCAATTATCTGTTCAATGGCCCTGCCGGCAGATATTGATTGGAAGCAGGCATGCGCTCGCGCCATCGGCGGCGCGCGGCACCCCCGGAAATCCGACGAGCGACCGCGACATTCGAGGACTCGAGCCGTTGCGCGGAGCTGGCGCCGCGACCAAGACGTGAAGCCGCCGATCGACGCGGTCTGGACGCTTGAGCGCAGCGACGACGTCACACGCTCTTCGCCATGTCCCGCAGCTTGAACTTCTGGATCTTCCCGGTCGACGTCTTCGGCAATTCCGCGAACACCACGTAGCGCGGGCACTTGTAGCTCGCGAGGTTCTTGCGGCACCAGGCGATCAGCTCATCGGTGGTGGCCTCCTGGCCCGGCTTGAGCTCGACGAAGGCGCAGGGCGTCTCGCCCCACTTGTCGTCGGGCTTCGCCACCACGGCGGCGGCCTGCACCGCCGGGTGCTTGTAGAGCGCGTCCTCGACCTCGATCGAGGAGATGTTCTCGCCGCCCGAGATGATGATGTCCTTGGAGCGGTCCTTGAGCTGGATGTAGCCGTCGGGATGCATCACGCCGAGGTCGCCGGAATGAAACCAGCCGCCGGCGAACGCCTTCTCGCTCGCCGGCTTGTTCTTGAGGTAGCCCTTCATGACGACGTTGCCGCGGAACATCACCTCGCCCATGCTCTCGCCGTCCCACGGCACCGGCGCGAGCGTATCGGGGTCGCGCACGTCGAGCGCCTCGAGCGGAACGTAGCGCACGCCCTGGCGCGCCTTCTTCGCGGCCTGCTCGGCGCCCGTCAGCGCGTCCCAGCCGCTGCGCCATTCGTTGACGGTGGCGGGGCCGTAGGTCTCGGTCAGCCCATAGAGATGCGTGACGTTGAAGCCCGCGTCCTTCATGGCGGCCAGCACGGCCTCGGGCGGCGGCGCCGCGGCGGTGAAGAACTCGACCACGTGCGGCAGCGGCCGCTTCTCCGCGGCCGGCGCGTTGAGCAGCGTCGCCATCACGATCGGCGCGCCGCAGAGATGGGTCACTTTATGGTCGGCGATGGCGTCGTACATCGCGGTGGCGCGCACCTGGCGCAGGCAGACGTGCGTGCCGGCGACCACCGACAGCGTCCACGGGAAGCACCAGCCGTTGCAGTGGAACATCGGCAAGGTCCAGAGATAGACGCAGTGCTTGCCCAGGCTGCCGGTGAGCACGTTGCCGATCGCGAGCAGGTAGGCGCCGCGATGATGATAGACCACGCCCTTGGGATCGCCGGTGGTGCCCGACGTGTAGTTGAGCGTGATCGCGTCCCACTCGTCGTCCGGCATCTTCCAGGCGAAGCCGGGATCGCCCGCCGCGACGAAATCCTCGTATTCGATGGCGCCCAGCCGCTCGCCCGCGCCGCTGAATTCGGGATCGTCGTAGTCGATCACCAGCGGCTTCACCTTGGCGAGCGCGAGCGCCTCCTTCACGAGCTTGGCGAACTCGCGGTCGGTGATCAGCACCTTGGCGTCGGCGTGGTCGAGCTGGAAGGCGACGACGGCGGCGTCGAGCCGCGTATTGATGGTGTTGAGCACCGCGCCCGCCATCGGCACGCCGTAGTGGCACTCGAGCATCGCCGGCGTATTGGCGAGCACGGCCGAGACGGTGTCGCCGCGCTTGATGCCGCGCTGCGCCAGCGCCGACGCCAGCCGCCGCGCGCGGGCGTAGAACTCGGCGTAGCTGCGCCGCAGCGGGCCGTGGATGATCGCGGTCTGGTCGGGAAACACCGCGGCCGCCCGCTCCAGGAACGACAATGGCGTCAGCGGCTGGAAGTTCGCGGGATTGCGGTCGAGATCGGTGTCGTAGGGAGTCTTGGCCAAGGGCGTATTCCCTCTCCGGTCGGCCAGCCTGTGTGGCGCATCTGACGCCTATCAGGACGCCAAGCCGATAGGAACGTCGATGCAGCCACCAATCATGAGTGCAGTGCCCTGTTTCCGACGTTCGTAATGCGGCTGCGAGATGATCGAACGTCGGACGGGACACGCGCATGTTCCTGGGAACCGGCGTCAGCGCGCGGCAACCGTCGGCGGCAGCGGCATGTCCTTCTCCGTCATCACCGCGCGCAGGCGGTCCGGATAGTCCGTGATGATGCCGCTCACGCCCATCCGGATCAGGCGCGCCATGTCGGCGCGCTCGTTGACGGTCCAGGGGATGACCTTGAAGCCTGAGCGCGCCCGCTTCCGCCAGCGCTTCGGGCGTCACATTGCGGTGGTTGGGCGACCACACCGTACAGCCGGCCGCGGCCACCAGCCGCGGCGCCGAGCCGCCGAAATCGTCGATGTCGAGGCCCGCCGTCCATGGCGACGGACCCGGACGGCCGCGCTGGAGCGTATCTCCGCCGCCGCCGTCGATGCTCAGGCAGACGCGGTCGATCTCCGGGGCGATGCGGCGCATCGCCAGGAGCGTGCGCCAGTCGAAGGACTGCACCGCGACGCGCGCGGCGAGGCCGGCGTCGCGCACTGCTTTCGCCAAGGCAGCGGCGAAGGTCTCCGGGTCCGGCGTGTCGGCCCCGGAGCTCGGCGTCAACTTGGTTTCGATATTGAAGCGGACGTGGTCGGCCTTCGCCTGCCGCACCAGATCGAACACCGCGTTCAGCGTCGGGATGCGGATGCCGTCCATCCCGCGCTGCTGCGAGAAGGTCGCCGCGTAAGACGTACCGGGCTTGAGACGGCCCACGTCGTACTGCCTCACCTCGTCCAAGGTGAGCGAGCGGATCGCCGGCCCTTCGCCGGCGAGAAACTTGCCGTCGGGGCCGCGCGTATGATCGGGATTGAGGCGGCTGTCATGGCTGACGACGAGCACGCCGTCTTTGGTCATGGCGAGGTCGAGCTCGAGCGTGGTGACGCCGATCGCGAGCGCCGCCGTGAAGGCTTCGAGGGTATTTTCCGGGACCAGTCCCCGCGCGCCGCGATGGCCCTGCAGGTCGAATGCCATGGCGGCCGAAGGTAGCATCAAACTCGCGGCGACGATGGCGGCCTCGATGACTTTACGCATGGGAGCGCTCCGCTGAAGCTCAAGACTAGTGTCCCGGTTCCGACGTTCGTATCCCTTTGCCGCACGCGCTCTTACGAACGTCGGAACCAAAGGGACACTAGCAACTCTATGATTCTAGTGTGGCTTTGGATTTGACGTTCCTACGAAGGACTCGCAGCAATGCTGGTAGGAACGTCAAATCCGCCACACTAGTGGGATCGAGCCTCGGCTTAAGACCACTATGAGAAGCTATTATGACGCCCTGCCGGCAAGGATTTCGGCGGCGCCCTGCCAGATCAAGCCGAGCGAGATCACAAACATCAAAAGATAGGCGATCTTGTAGAACAGCTCGGTCGGCGTGCGGCGCGCGAGCCAGAGGCCGAGAAAGTTGGCCGCGATCGCGAACGGCAGCAGCACAACCGAGGTCGCGAGCGTGCGCGGCGAAAAATGGCCGAGCGCGAAATAGGGCACGATCTTCATCACGTTGACCAGCGCGAAGAAGATGATGGTGGTGCCGATGAGCGTGAGCTTGTCGAGCTGCTGCGGCAGGATGTGCACCTGGTAGGGCGGGGCGCCGACCTGGATGATGGTCGAGGTGAAGCCCGCGAGCAGGCCCCAGAGCGTGCCGACCGGCACGCTCGGCCGCCGCGGCTCCCGCGGCACCTTGCCGAACCAGGTGTAGAGCGCAAAGGCGACGCCGGTCACGCCCACCGCGACCTCGACATAGGCGTTCGCCACGTAGGCCGCGAACAGCCAGGCCAGGCCGACGCCGACCACCGAGCCCGGCAGCAGCACCTTCAGATTCCAGGCGCTCCACTCCCGCCGATAGAACCAGACCGAGATGGCGTCCTGGATGAGCAGGATCGGCAACAGGATCGCCGCCGCCTGCAGCGGCGGCATGGTGAGCGCGAGCAGCGGGGTCGAGATCATGCCGACGCCCGCGAAGCCGCCCTTGCCCAGGCCGAGCGCGAGGACGGCGGGAATGCAGAGCAGATAGAACAGCGGATCGGTGATGATGGTCATTCAGGGGTTTAAGCGAGGAGGCGCGGGAGACGCCACCCGGATTTGTGCATGGCGGCAGCGCGTGCGCTCAGGTCCGCAGCATCTCGACGAGCGCGCCGCGGATCAGCTCGACCGCGATCAGGAACATCAGCACGTAGGCGATGCGGAAGAACAGCGCGGTCGGGGTGCGCCGCACCAGCCACAGTCCCGCATAGTTGGCGATCATTGCCGCCGGCAGGAGGAGCGCGCCGGTCGCGAGGTTCTCCACCGTCAACTGGCCGAGCGCGCCATAGGCCGGGATCTTCATGAGATTGCTCGCGGCGAACAGCATCGTGAGCGTGCCGGCATAGGTGTACTTGTCGAGGTTCTGCGGCAGCAGGTGCATCTGCCAGGCCGGACCGCCGGCGTTGGCCAGGAGCGTCGTGAAGCCGCCGAGGGCGCCGAAGCCCACACCCGTGAGCGTGTTGGCATGGGTCGCCAGACGTTCGAAGCGGCGGTTCAGCCAGTACCGCAACACGAACGCGGCGGCGATGAGCCCGATCGCCAGCCGGATATGCACGGCCGACAACGACGCCGCGAACAACGATCCGATGATGACCCCGAGCGCCATGCTCGGAATCATGATCTTGAGGTTCCACGCGCTCCAGTCGCGCCGATAGGTCCAGATCGTGAGCGTATCCTGTGCCAGCACGGTGGGGAGAAGGATCGCGGCGGCCTGCAGCGGGGGCACGAACAGCGACATCAGCGGCAGCGCCATCACGCCCAGGCCGAAGAACCCGCCCTTGGAGAGGCCGAGCAGAATCACCGCGACAACGGAGACCAGGTAGAACTGGGGATCGGTGATCACATCGGCTCTTTGCGGGGCGGGGGCGAGTTGCCGCTGTGGGCGGGGCGAGTTGCCGCTACCGCATGGCCGAATTGGCGGGTCGGGTCAATGCATCGAAGCCATACCGATTCATGCGTCCGAATGCGGGCAGGCATGGGTGGGGGACAAAACAGGTCCGGCAGTCGATCACCGACGGCAGTCCTGAGGACAATGCCCGCCGCAGGGCAGGGCCGAGCTCATCTGGCTGGGTCACGGTTTCGCCGAGGCAGCCGAAGCCGCGGGCGATCGCCGCGTAGTCGGTGTCGGCGAGGCTCGTGCCGAGCTCGAAGTCGAATTGCGCGCGCTGCCCGGCCCGGATGATGCCCCAGGCGGCGTTGTTGTGGATGATGGTGACGGCGGGCAGGCCATGCCGGCGCGCGGTGTCGAGCTCCTGCAGCGTGAAGCCGAAGGCGCCGTCGCCGGTGATGTTCACCACCGGCCGTCCGGGATGGATGAGCTGCAGCGCCAGCGCATACGGCAGCCCGAACCCGAGCTGGCTCATGCCGGGATCGTGAAAGCGCGTGCGGACGTCGTAGGCCGGCGTGAGGTCGTTGCTCCAGAACGTGGTGTGGCCGCCGTCATAGACCACGAGCGCATCGCGCGGCAGCGCCGCCGCGATGGCGCGCGCGAGCGCCGCCGGATGCATCGCGGGCGCCGGCGCCGGCGCCAACTCACTCAGCTTGTGCTCGTATTGCGCGCGCAGGCTCCGCAGCCGCGGCAGCCAATCGGCGTCGACGGCCAAATCTCCGGCATTGCCCAGCGCGGCCTGCAGGTCGGCGAGCGCAAGGTTCGCATCGGCGTGCAGCGCGACCTCGTGCGGCGCCGGCGCGCCGAGCGCCGCGGGATCGATGTTGATGTTGATCAGCCGATGGTGCCGGCGCGCGAGCGGGCCGCGCTCGTCCCACATCCACGAGGAAAAGCGGCAACCGGCCGCCAGGATCACGTCGGATTGGGCGAAGGCCTCGTGCACGGCGTCGCCGCCGATGAGGCCGCCATGGCCGATGAAGAGAGGACCGTCGGTGGCGACCACGCCCAGCGCCATCTGGGTCGGCACGACCGGCGCGCCCAGGAGCTGCGCCAGCTCGCGCACGCGTTGCTCGGCGCCGCTCGCCACCACCCCGCCGCCCGCGACGATCAGCGGCCGGCGCGCCTGTCGCAGCAACTCGGCCGCGGCGGCAATACCCTGCGCCGACGCGCGCGGACCCTCGACGCTCCGATAGCGCTGCGGCGGCAGGTCGAACTCGTCGTCGGCGAATTCGCACTCCGCGGCCAGCACGTCCTGCGGCACATCGAGGTGGACGGGACCGGGGCGGCCGCTGAGCGCTTCGCGAAAAGCGCGGCGCGCGAGCTCCGGCATGCGGCGCGGATCGTGCACGACCGCGTTCCACTTGGTCACCGGCTTGAACGCGGCGAGCGTGTCCAGGTCCATGAACATGCCGCCGTGCGGATAGCTCGCGGCGCGATGCTGGTTCGACGTGACCAGCAACACGGCGAGATTGTTGTTGCAAGCGACGCCGGCGCCCGCGGCCAGGTTGAGCCCGCCGGGCCCCATCTCGCCCAGCGCGACCGCCATCCGTCCGGACCCGGCATAGGCCGCCGCCGCCATCATCGGTCCCGCGGACTCGTGACGCACGCCGACGTAGCGGATGTCCGGCTCGCGCGACATGGCGTGCAGCAACGGCGCGAGCTTGCCGCCGACGATGCCGAAGGCGAAACGGACCTGCTCCGCCGCCAGCACCTTCACCAAGGCTTGCGCACCGGTCAGCTTCATCCGACAAATTCGCTCAATCCGCGGCGCTGAAGCCGACGGCTTTGATGATCGGCGCCCAGCGGTCGTAGTCCTGCTTCAAAACCGACGCGAACTCCTCCGGCGTCGTATATTTCGGCTGCAGTCCGCCATTGGCCAGGCTCTCGATCAGCTCGCGCGACGCCAGCCCGTCGCGCGCGCCGAGGTTCAGCTTCTGCACGACGTCCATCGGCGTGCGCGCGGGCAGAAACCAGCCCAGCCATTCCTGCAGGGCGATGTCCTTGAAACCCTGCTCGACGAATGTCGGCACCTCGGGCAGGAACGGCGATCTCTCGGCGCTGCTCACGGCGAGCGAGCGAAGCTTGCCGCTGCGCACATGCGGCAGCACTTCTCCCAGCACATTGAAGCTCACCGGAATGACCCCGGCCAGCATGTCGGTGAGCAGCGGCGCGCCGCCGCGATACGGTACGGCCGCGAACTCCATGCCGGTCGCGCGCTGAAGCATCATGCCGGCAAGATGCAGCGACGAGCCCGCCGCGGGTATGCCATAGGACGATTGCTTCGGATTGGCGCGGGCCCAGGCGACGAATTCGGCGACGGTGCGGATGTTGGCCGGAAGCGCCGAGCTGGCGGTGAACGAGTACATGTACGTGCAGAGTGTCGTCACCGGGACGAAATCGGTCAGCGGATCGTAGTTCAGCGATTTGTACGTGTGCGGATAGAGCGTCATGATCGAGGCGGGGATCTGCAGGATGGTCAGGCCGTCCGGGCTGGCGCGCTTGACATATTCCGCGGCGAGACGTCCGCCGGCGCCCACGCGGTGGTCGACCAGCACATTTGCCGCGTAGCTGCCGCGCAGCTTCTCGCTCAGCGGTCGGGACAGCAGGTCGCCCATTCCACCCGCCGGAAAGCCCGACACGATGAACGCGTTGCCCGCCAGTTGCGCGGCGGCTCGTTGAATACGGGCAAAGGGCCAAGCGGCCGATGCGGCGGCCGCGGCAGCGATCATTTGGCGTCGGTTCATCATCGCTGTTTCCTCGCGGTTTCGTCCAATTTAGACGCTCCGGCAGGAGGCGGACATGGACGAATAGGGCACGAGACGGTAGATTTCCGGCATCAAACAAGGCTCGGCGATGAACGCTCCCGGCTCCCTGCTGATGGTGCCGTTTCGGGAAGTCCGGCACTTTCAGCCCGACGACTGCCTGCACTACGAGCCGATCGGCATTCGTGGAAAGCTGCACCAGTGGACGATACCGGTGCATCGCCACGAAGCGCTTCATCAATTCGAATTGCTCGAGCGTGGATCGGTCGTGGCCACGATCGACGGTATCAGACACGAATTGACGGCGCCGGCGGCTTGGATGGTGGCGCCCGGCGTCATGCACGGATTTGCCTACAAACCCGACAGCGCCGGCCACAAGGTGACCGTGCCGACTGCGCTGCTGCAGAGAGTTCCGGCGCCGGCATCCGGGCCGGCGCGGCTTGGTCACCCCATCGTCCTGCGCAAGTCCGATATCGGCGCCGACGCAGGTGAGTTGCGAGAGCTCTTTGCCCAGCTCGCCCGTGAGTTCCGGGGCCGCCGGTCCGGGCGCGCCGAGGCGTTGCATGCGCATGCCATCCTGCTGGGATTGTGGTTCATGCGGCACGAAGGCGCCGCATCGCCGATCTCTCCGCGGCAGGTCTTGGCCGACACGCTCGTGCAACGTTTCCGGTCATTGGTCGAAGCTCATTTTCGCGAGCACTGGCCGGTTCGCGACTATGCCGCCGCGCTGGGAGTCACGCCCGATCACTTGAGCCGTTGCTGCCGCGCCGTCACCGGCCTCGGCGCGCTCGACATGCTGCACGAGCGGCTGGTGCTGGAAGCCCGCCGCCTCCTGGCTTACACCCCGGCCGCGGTCAACGAGATCGCACATCAACTCGGCTTCGACGACCCCGGATATTTCAGCCGCTTGTTCGCAAAACGCGCGGGACAGTCGCCCTCGGCTTATCGTGCGGCGATTGCCGAAGGCCTCGGGGTACTGCCGGATCCGCTGGTTGATACTGCGCATTCGCCAATGGCCGCCATTGCGCGACGGAGTCGCGCCAGCAAGGCAGCCGATCGCTCCACCTGATCATTGGCCCTTCCAGTCGGCTGGGTACATGGCGAGCAGCCGCGCCTTTTCTTCGCTCGTCAGCGGAAAAAATCGCGCCGTTTCCGAAACAAAGGCATCGGGCCGGCAGGGCGCCGGGCGGCCGCACATCAGCTTGGTGGCATCGGCATTGTGCCCCAGTCCGATCGCATGGCCGAGCTCGTGGGCGATCACGTTGCGGGCGACGTTGGGAAGCCGGATCGGGGGGATCCGGTCGCTTCGGATGGCGACCAGCGCCTTCCGGTTCTCCGGCCAGCGCGCCGCGAACGAAATGAATTCGCCGTCCGACAACGCCACGATGATATCGCCCGGCCACTGCTGGACATTCTTCGGGAGCTCCGCGGGCCCGGTGCGGCTGAGGATACTTGCGCTCAAAGCAGCAAGTTGGTCGACCGGGATAGCTCCCCTGGCCGGCGTGACAGGTCCGAGCTTGAATGCGCTTCCGAGGACGGCCAACTCGCGGTTCCAGAACGCGACGGCTTCGCTCACGAGTGCGACGCGGGCGTCGGAGCGCGAGGAGAGGGCGACGATCGAAGGAGCCTTCGTCCATGCCGTGCCCGATGCGCCGCCAGTTTGGGGCGATGGGGTCTCGGCACGACACACGGCGGGCAGGCTGAAGGCCATGCCCCAAATGAGCTGCCGTCGGTTCATGATCCACTCGCGACAAGAGGTCGTGATCAGCCCGCGACGAGAGGTCGTGCAAGAAAACTAGCACGATCCGTCGTCGGTTCGAAGGCCCGTGGGCTGCGAGCCTTGCAAAGACGGGCTTTGGGCCCACAATGGGGTCAAGAGAATACAGCCGGGAGCAGCGCCATGGATGCCCGCACCAGCAACTATCATGAGATCTATGCCCGCTGGCAGCGCGATCCCCAAGGCTTCTGGGGTGAGGCCGCTCGAGCCATCGACTGGATCGAGCCGCCGAAGCAGGTATTCGACCCGAAGGCGGGCGTCTACGGCCGCTGGTTCGCGGGCGGCGTCTGCAACACCTGCTGGAACGCCGTGGACCGCCACGTCATGAGCGGCCGCGGCGAGCAGGCCGCGCTCATCTACGATTCCCCGCTCGCGGGCCAGAAGCAGACCATCAGCTATCACCGCCTGCAGGTCGAGACCCAGGTGCTGGCCGCGATCCTGCGCAACCTCGGCGTGGAGAAGGGCGACCGCGTCGTCCTCTACATGCCGATGGTGCCGGAGGCGGTGGTCGCGATGCTCGCCTGTGCGCGCATCGGCGCGGTGCATTCGGTCGTGTTCGGCGGTTTCGCGGCGCGCGAGCTCGCGACCCGCATCGACGACGCCAAGCCGAAGGTGATCCTGTCCGCGAGTTGCGGTCTCGAAGTAGGCCGCATCGTCAAGTACAAGCCGCTGCTCGACGAGGCGATCAGGCTCGCGAGCCACAAGCCCGATGCCTGCCTGATCCTGCAGCGTCCGCAGGAGGAAGCCGCGCTCGTCTCCGGCCGCGACCACGATTGGGCCAAGGTGCGCGACGAGGCGATCGTATTCGCCCGCTCGGTCTACGACTGCGTGCCGGTCGCCGCCACCGATCCGCTCTACATCCTCTATACCTCGGGCACGACCGGCATACCCAAGGGAGTCGTGCGCGACAACGGCGGCCACATGGTCGCGCTCGAATGGTCGATGAAGAATCTCTACGGCATCGAGCCGGGCGAGGTGTGGTGGTCGGCCTCCGACGTCGGCTGGGTGGTCGGCCATTCCTACATCGTCTACGCGCCGCTGTTCCACGGCTGCACGTCGATCCTCTACGAAGGCAAGCCGGTGGGCACGCCCGATGCCGGCGCGTTCTGGCGCGTGATCGCCGAGCACGGCGCCGTCGCCATGTTCACCGCGCCCACCGCCTTCCGCGCCATCAAGAAGGAAGACCCGCAGGGCAAGTTCTTCGCGCAATACGACCTGTCGAAATTCCGCGCGCTGTTCCTCGCGGGCGAGCGCGCCGATCCCGACACCGTCATCTGGGCGGAGAATCTGCTGAAGAAGCCGGTGATCGATCATTGGTGGCAGACCGAGACCGGCTGGTGCATCGCCGGCAATCCCGTCGGCCTCGGCCAACTGCCGGTGAAGCACGGCTCCGCCACGGTGCCGATGCCGGGTTATCAGATCGATGTGGTCGACGAGCGCGCGCAGCCGCTGCCGGCGAACACGATCGGCTCCATCGTGGTCAAGCTGCCGTTGCCGCCCGCCTGCCTGCCGACGCTGTGGCAGCAGGACGAGCGCTTCAAGGAGAGCTACCTCGCCGAGTTCCCGGGCTACTACAAGACCGCTGACGCGGGCTTCAAGGACGACGACGGCTACGTCCATGTCATGAGCCGCACCGACGACATCATCAACGTCGCTGGCCACCGGCTCTCGACCGGCGGCATGGAGGAGGTGCTGTCCGCGCACAAGGACGTCGCCGAATGCGCCGTCATCGGCATCGCCGACGCGCTCAAGGGGGAGGTCCCCTGCGGCTTCATCGTGCTCAAGGCCGGCGTCAACCGACCGAACGCCGAGATCGAGCAGGAATGTGTCGGGCTGGTGCGCGAGAAAATCGGCCCGGTTGCCGCCTTCAAGCTCGCGATCACCGTGGCGCGCCTGCCCAAGACCCGCTCGGGAAAAATTCTCCGCGGCACCATGAAGAAAATTGCCGACGGCGAGACCTGGACCATGCCGGCCACCATCGACGATCCCGCCATCCTCGACGAGATCGGCGGCGCGTTGAAAGGGAAGGGGGTGGGCGCATAGGCGACGTGGGAGCCGGCTCCCGTCGCGTTACCCGCCGCCCTGTCCGTTCTTGACGTTGTCGTCCGGCTTGCGGCCGGCAGCACGAAGCTTCAGCGCTTCGGACATGATGTTGAACCAGAATTGTGCGCCCAGCGAAGTCGCGAGCGCCGTCAGGAGCCAGCCCAGGACCTTGCTGGCCCACTGCTCCGCGCTCAGTTTCGATGGCCGCGTTTGCCAGGCGTATGCCGGTGGAGCCGTGTCGCGCACCTGCGTCCAGGCCGAGGCAATGGCCTCCTGAAGCTTTTTCCTTTGCTCGTCGCTCAGCTGCGAGAGATCGCCGGACTTGCTGAGTTGCGCGGCCTGCTCCAGCTCTTTCGCTACTTTTTCTGCCACCTCGGGGTTCTTCCAGATCGTGCCCGTAATGTGAACGGTGTCGATATCCATCGCGGCGGCGAACAAGAATCCGATGATGAGCAGGCGAAGAAACGACCAGCGTGTGTAGACGCCGTTCTGGCGATCATTGACGGCCTTGAACCATTCGATGATCCTCGGCTCGAGCTCGGCCGGAGTAGCCGCTGCCACGGACTCCTTTATGTCCTTTATGACGTCGCTCCCGCTTACGGCGTTGCCGCTCGTCTGAGACAGTTTGGCAACGACACGCGCAAAAAGCTCCGGCTCGATATAGGACGGCGGTTGCGGCGATGCGGTGCCGGGCATGATCCTGGCGCCGCGGCCCATCAGGGATCTGATGAGTGGATCTGCATAGATGGCCGCGGCGACGTTCTCGCCGAGCGCAGTGTCCAGTCGCTTGCGCAACTGCTTTCCGCGCGAGTTGATCATCCCCACGAACATTTCGAGCAGGTGCGATGCCAGCGTGCTGGTGAAGAAAAAAATAGCGCTGAGCAGGATGACGACATTAACGATCGTCAGAAATCCAGGCAGCGTCTGCAGCATACTTGCGACATCCTGCATGAGACCCCCTCACTCACCATCGGTCCGGCAATGCATCCTGTAATCGTAAGTAAATTTGACGCAATTTATGGTAGAGTCAAGCCAAGCGACGACCTCAAGCACCGACGAACGCCGGCCTGCCTGAGAGCGCCCAAGTACCGTTTGGAATCCTGTGGCGCATCGTAGCGCCTCCGCGGTCGGACGATGCGATTTGCCGCGTAGCGCGGTGCTTGAAGGCACTATGGCCCTGTGAAACCCTCAAACGAAAAGGCGCGCCTGCAAGCGCCTGTCCATCGAGGGAGGTCGAACATGCTTCACGCCACGCGCGCGCACGTTTTCTCCTTTGCGGTTCTGGCGGCATCGCTCGCCGCCGCGCCCTGCGCGGCCCAGGGTGTTGCCGATTTCTACAAGGGCAAGACCATCGCGATCCTGATGGGGACCGGGCCGGGCGGCAGCTACGATCTCTACGGCCGCACCATCGGCGAGCATCTGGGCCGTCACATTCCGGGCAACCCGAACGTCATCATCGAGCACATGCCGGGCGCCGGTGGCGTCATCGCCGGCAACCACCTCTACGGCCCCGGGCCGCAGGATGGCAGCAAGATCCTGCTGTCGCACTCGCTGCCGTTGTCCGAGAAGCTGGAGCCCGGCCTGGGGATACGCTTCGAAACCGCCAAGTTCCAGTGGCTCGGCACCTACGACGCCATCGCGCATACGATGGCGATCTGGCACGCCGCGCCGGTGAAGACGCTGGACGATGTGAAGACCAAGCAGTTCGTCGTCGGCTCCTTCAGCAAAGCCCACCTCACGTATCAGTGGCCGATGATGGCCAAGAACGTGCTCGGCACGAACTACCAGGTCATCACCGGCTACCCCAGCGGCAATCACCTGAACCTGGCGATGGAGCGCGGCGAGGTGCACAGCTGGGCCGCATCCTGGGAGAATCTCGCCGGCACCCGGCCGCACTGGGTGGCCGAGAAGAAGGTCGTGCTGCCGATGCAGTTCACGCTCGAGCGCAAGAGCCAGTTGCCCGACGTGCCGACGCTGCTGGAGCTGGCGCCGCCGGAGAAGAAGGACGTGGTGGAATTCCTCGCCTCCGGAACACCCTTCGGCCGCGCGATGGCCGTGGGTCCGGGCGTGCCCGCGGACCGCGTTGCCGCGCTGCGCAAGGCCTTCGACGACCTCATGAAGGATCCGGCCTTCCTGGACGAGGCCAAGAAGCGAAACCTCGACATCGATCCGCGCAACGCCGCGCACGCTCACGCCCTGGTCAACAAGATCACCTCCGCGCCGCCCGACCTGCTGGGGCGCGTGAAGAAGGCGATCGGGCAGGAGGACTGATTTTCGCGCGCTACCCTGCCCGCGGGCGATGTCGGCGACGTCGGTAAAGATCAGCATGCGGCCGCCCCCGGGGCGCGACGAAGGCCGGCTTGCTGTCGGGCTTGGCGTCCGGCAGGCGCCACATCTTGCGGAAGGCGCGGCTGATGAATTGCGCGCGCAGCTCCGCGTTGAGCACGACGATGCCGACGGAGCATTAACGACTTCGGCCTAATTTGAGCGGCTATGAATGGTTTGGCCGTGATCGTCGGACGAAGGATCGGATCGTGACGCCGCAAGATGATTTCCACATTCGCGCGATGCAGCCTCAGGAGATCGCCGTCGCCGCGGACTGGGCGGCGCGCGAAGGCTGGAATCCCGGCTGCGCCGACGCCGCGTGCTTCGCCACGGTCGATCCGCAGGGCTTTCTGATCGGCGAGCTCGGCGGCGAACCGGCCGCGACCATCTCCTGCGTCAACTACGACGCGCGCTTCGCCTTCCTCGGCTTCTACATCGTGCGGCCGGACCTGCGCGGCCGCGGCTGCGGGCTGCGCATCTGGAACGCGGCCGTGGCACATGCCGGCGCCCGCACCATCGGCCTCGACGGCGTGGTGGCGCAGCAGGGCAACTACCGCAAATCGGGCTTCACGCTGGCCTACGCCAATATCCGCTACGGCGGCAAGCTTGCTTCTACCGGCGCGCCCACCATGGCGGCACCGCCCGACGTCGTTCCGCTGGCCGATGTGCCGTTCGTTGTGGTGGAGGCGGACGACGCCACGGTCTTTCCGGCGCCGCGCCGCGCGTTCCTGCATGCCTGGCTCGAGGCGCAAGGGCATGTCGGCCGCGCGCTCGTCCGCGACGGCCGGCTCGCCGCCTGGGGCGTGATCCGCCCCTGCCGCACCGGCCACAAGATCGGCCCCTTGGTGGCCGATGGGCGCGGCGCCGCCGAGACCATCTTCACGGCGCTCACCACGGCGATCGGCGGCGGCGAGGTTTTCCTCGACGTCCCGAGCGTCAACGGCGACGCGGTCGCGCTGGCGCAAGGCCGCGGGCTCGCGCCGGTGTTCGAGACCGCGCGGATGTATACCGGTCCGATCCGCCCGCTGCGCGTTGAGCGGGTGTTCGGCGTCACCACGTTCGAGCTGGGCTGAGTTCAGCCTTTCGCGTCCACCAATTTGGCGGATTGTCCCGAACGGCCGGAGCGCTTCGTCGCCAGGCAGAACGGCTATCTCGCCGCGCTGCTGCCGAAGCAGGCGGCGTGAGGGCTACTCGCCCTTGGCGCCGCCGATCTGCTTGAGCTTGGCGAACACCGCATCGACGTTGAGCTCGTCGTCGGCGGCGGGCTCCTTCTCCTCGGGCTCAGGCTCGCGGCGAATGGTGGTCTCCGACGCCGGCAGCAAGGTCGCGCCCTGCGCCTCGACGTCGACCGGCTTCTCCTTGGCGGCGCGGTGCACCTCGAGGTCGAGGTCGATCTGCGAGCACAGGCCGAGCGTCACCGGGTCCATCGGCTGCAGGTTCGATGCGTTCCAGTGCGTGCGCTCGCGGATCGCCGAAATGGTCGACTTGGTGGTGCCGACGAGCCGCATGACCTGGCTGTCCTTGAGCTCGGGGTGGTTGCGCACCAGCCAGAGAATGGCGTTGGGGCGGTCCTGGCGGCGCGACACCGGCGTGTAGCGCGGGCCTTTCTTCTTCTTGGCCTCGGGCAGGCGCACTTTTGGGTCGAGCAGCTTGAGCCGGTAGTCGGGTTCCGCGACCGCTTTCTCGATCTCCTCGCGGCTGAGCTGGCCGGTGAGCACGGGGTCGAGGCCCTTGATGCCCTGCGCGGCGTCGCCGTCGGCGATCGCCTTCACCTCGAGCGGATGCAGCTTGCAGAAATCGGCGACCTGATCGAACGAGAGCGCGGTGTTCTCCACGAGCCACACGGCGGTCGCTTTGGGCATCAGCGGTGCTGCTACCATGGGTAAATCTCCTCTGTGCTCCGCCCGCCCTCAGGGCGAAGCTAAAAGTCATCTGCGATGACGGAATTAGCCGGAATATAGGCGCTCCCCCCGGGGTCGCGCAATGGTTTACCCCTGGGTCGGATCCAGCACGATTTTGCCCAGCGATTCGCCCGATTCGACCAGGCGATGGGCCTCGGCGGCCTGCGAGAGCGGCAAAACACGCTCGATCTGCGTCTCGACCTTGCCCGCGGCCGCGGCGGCGAAGCACTTCGGCACGTCGGGCGGGTGATAGCCGGGCCGGCCCTTGATCGTGATTCGCTTGTGGTAGAGGTGGGAGAAATCGATGGTCACGTTCGGCCCGGCGTGCGCCCCGGCGGTGACCAGCCGGCCGTCGAAGCCGATGGCGCGGAACGCCTGCGGCAGCACCTTCGGATTGGCGATGTTGTCGTAGAGCACGTTCACGCCCTTGCCGCCGGTGAGCTTCATCACCTCGGCGGTGAGGTCGTGGGTGTTGTAGTTGACGGCGTGATCGGCGCCGAGATCGCGGCCGAGCTGCGCGCGGTCGTCGGAGCCCGCCGCCGCGATCACCTTGGCGCCGATCACGTTCTTGGCGATCTGGATGCCGATCGATCCGAGATTGCCGCCGGCGCCCATGACCAGCACGGTCTCGCCGGCCTTGAGCTCGGCGACGTTGAACAGCAGGTTCCACGCCGTCGGCACGTGGCGCATGACGACAGCGGCGTGGTGGAAGTCGAGCCCGTCGGGCAGCGCGATCGCGGCGCAGGCCGGCACCGCGACCTTCTCGGCAAACCCGCCGGGCCGCTTGATGCCCATCATGCCCATTGGGCCGCTGTAGCCTTCGTCGTCCTCCGGGCAGACGTCGAGCGGCATCACGCCCGCCGCCGCGACGCGCATGCCCTTGCGCCATCTGGTGACGCCGGGTCCGACCGCGTCGACGATCCCCGCGCAATCGACGCCGGGGATCAGCGGCAGCACCGGGGCGCGCGCGGCCTCCTTGCCGGCGCGCACGCTCACGTCGAGCACGCGGTTGACGGTGGCGGCGTGAACCGCGATGCGGATCTCGCCGGCGCGCGGCTGCGGGTCCGGCACCTGCTCGTATTTGAGCACGTCGGGCGGGCCGTATTCGTGGATCACGATCGCTTTCATGCGCGTCCTTCGAGAGCGGTTGGGATGTTTCGGGGTTTTTTTGCAGTCAGTCGATCTTGACGCCGGCTTCGCGCACGATGCGTTCCCACTTCGCCGCGTCGGCCTTGACCAGCCCGGCGAACTCGGCCGCGGTCATGACCGCAGGATCGACGAAATTGGCTGCTAGCCTTTTCTTCGCGTCGGCGTCCTCGGCGAGCTCGCGCACATAGCCGTTGAGCTGCTCCACGATCTCCCTTGGCGTTCCGCGCGGTGCAAACAGCGCGAACCAGGTCGTGGTCTCGAAGCCGGGAAATCCCTGCTCGGCGAAGGTCGGCACGTCGGGTACGTACGGCGCGCGCTGCCGCGTCGCGGCGCCTAGGATGCGCAGCTTGCCCTGGCGCACGAACTCGATGTGCGGCCCCATGGATACGAACGTCACCTGCACATCGCCGCCGAGCACCGCCGCCACCGCCGGCGCGGTGCCGCGGAACGGCACGAACACCAGCTGCAATCCGGCGCGGCGGTTGAAGTCGTGCGCCGCGAGGTCGGGCGTCGTACCGACGCCGGCGGAGGCATAGCTCACCTTGTCCGGCTGCGCCTTGGCATAGGCGATGAAGTCCTTCAGCGTGGCCGCGGGCACGCCCGCGTTGATGACCAGGAACAGCGGCGCCGTGCCGATCGGGCCGACCGGCACGAGTTCGGTGAGGGGATCGTACGGCATGTGCCCCATCAGGTAGGGATTGATGGCGATGTTGCCGGTATTGGCGACGCCGAGCGTGTAGCCATCGGGCGGCGACTTGGCGACCGCGTCCATGGCGATGTTGCCGCTCGCGCCGGCGCGATTGTCGATCACCACACCCTGGCCGGTCTTCGCCGTGATGTGCGCGCCCAGGATGCGCGCGGCGAGGTCGGTGACGCCGCCGGCCGAGGTCGAGACGATGATCTTGAGCGGCTTGGCCGGATAGTTCTGGGCGAAGGCGGGGAGGGGGGTGAGGAAGGCGACGGCAAGGATCGCCAGCACGCTGATTGCAATCATCAGGGACACTTTCGAGAATTCTTGAGCCCGATCTTAGCAAGCGCCGTGGCAAAGACCAATTGCACGTGTGCTCGATCGGCCTCATGCTGAGGCGTATCGCCGCGCAGCTGAACTCGTGCAGCTTGCACAAGCGTGGCTGCGCTGCGATGCGTTTCGAAGCACGTGTCCGTCCGCATCCTTCGAGACGCGGTCCTTACCGCGCAGGCGTCGATTCGGAACAACGGTTTATTGAGCGAGGTTCAAGCGGCCATCGGGCGACGTCTCAAGGCCGAGTACGGCCTTGCGCAGCCCATCCCCAACCGGCTCGTTGACCTTCTCAGACAACCTGAACAACGAGATACATCCAAAGGGATCGCCAGCGAAGGCTATCCTAGAAGGTCTCGAATCAGTCGTGACCCGCGAGGCTCAGAGCAGCAAAATTTTGACGTGAAGTCATTCCGCACCGCCGCGACAAAGATAGCCTCGGGTGGCCTCCCCTGTGGCTTCGAGTTCTTCCTTCCCCACCTGAGTCGCTCTGAATTAACACCTGAAAAAAAGCCCTCTCCTGTGACCTAGGTCATAACCACGCGGCGTGCCCGATTATATCATTTCGTCAGAAAGTCGCTGATGCGCAACCCAAACGCACGATGGTGCCGTAACTTGGAGATGTACATGAGCGCGTCCATCACAGTATTCAGATACCGCAAGAGTGAGGAAGTCACCACATCGGACTTGTGGCCCTTCACGGAGGGCGCGCGCGCCTTGACGCCGATTTTGCCGACGGGAGATCAATCGCGGTACGCTGAATACCGGGAGCATGCGGCCGAATGCCTGGAGATCGCCAACCATTGGTCCGATCTTATCAAACAACAGTACGAAGAGTTGGCGCGTCAATGGCTGATACTCGCTAAGTAGATCGAAAGGCCCTTCCAGCTACTTTCCGGGCGCTCGATGAAGCGTACGATCCGCAGATATAGGACATTAGACGGGCCGGGCTCGATTGCGGCGGCGCGAGTTCGCCATGCCATTGACGGTGCTTAGATCATTGATTGCTTGACCACCCGCTGAGCGCAGGACATTGGATGGTCCTGAAGACCGCCGGAATGGCCGCGTTGATCCAACTCCGTCAAACCGAGAGCAACGGCGACGTTGAATCGTGGCTGCGATGTCGGGCTTTGGACGTAAGACTATGCGGGCCCCACCGGCCAATCCAACGCCGTACTTTGAGTCGCCTAAACACTGGCTAAGAACGAGTCACTTTGAGAGGCCGTCGTGGTTCGGATCAGCTACGATGGTAATTTCCCAAAGCGGTTTGAATTGCGGCGCTTCGAGCGAGCGCACTGATTGAACTCTCCCCGTCACCTTGTTCCACCCGCCACGGGTCTCGTAGTTGACAGTAATTTGGGCGCCGCTGACGCTGGCACGCTTACATCGCAAAGCCAGTGCTCGATCGCGAGTTTGGACCGTTGTCATGGTACATGCGCGCTAGTTGCCGCCACCGCATACAGGGCTGGCCCGAAACGCGTCACGGAGCTTCTAAATGCTCCAATGGCCCAAGCACACGCTATCTATCTACGCTTTTCCAACAAAATCTGCCACAACCGGAAATCCCAGCTAGTGGTCCGATTCCGAAGTTCGTAAGCACTTGCAGCACGTTCAGATACGAACTTCGGAATCCAAGGACCACTAGCAACTCTATGATTCTAGTGCCCCTTTTGAACCCGAAGTTCGCGATAGCATTTGCCGCCCGGTGTGCGCGAACTTCGGGTTCGGGGCACTAGTCACATCAACTGCCGCGCCCCACGCTGGAAGCAATCGCGGCATATGGCCTAACGCCCCCCTCGCGACCAAACCGGAGGCATCACCCGGTTCGCGGCGGACCTACTTCGTCTCTGCAATGAATACGCCGTCCCAGTCGGGGGCCGGTGGGGCCTGTTCGAGTCGGCGAATGCGATCAACGTAGGAATCGAGCAAGCCAACAAGACCGAATTTCTTGCAATCGCAATGGCAGATCTCCGCCGCTTTAAGAGCGCCGGCCCAGTCCTGCTTGCGATAGCAGACAAGAAGTTGCGCCCAATGATCCTGCAGAGATCCGAATTCGCTCGTTTTCGCGACGTCAGCGCGCCCCACGATCGTATAGATTACTTCCGGTTCGACCTTTCCCTTAACCCGTATCGATTCGATTTCAAGTAAAGCGAACTGGTCCGCCACGGGAGCGGCGGTTCTTGATCCGATGATGATCGACAAGCCATGCGCCTTTGTTTGCGCCTCCAGCCGGGAAGCCAGATTCACGGTGTCTCCCATCACCGTGTATTGAAACCGCAGATCGGATCCCATGTTTCCGACCGTACAACGCCCGGTATTGATGCCAATTCCAACTTCGATCGGCAAGAAAGGGATCCCGCTGACCGACGCCTCCCGCTCTCGTTCGCGATTCAAGGCGACCACGTGTTCCAGCATATCAAGCGCCGCGTGGCATGCATCGGCTTCCTGGGTAGGATCATCGAGCGGCGCGTTCCAAAACGCCATGATTGCGTCACCGATGTACTTATCGATGGTGCCATGTCTCGCGACGATCACGTTGGTCAGAGGCGTCAAGAACCGATTCATCAGAGTCGTCAACCCGTGCGGGTTGTCCTTGTACGTCTCAGCAATACTCGTAAAGTCTCGCACGTCGCTGAACAGGACCGTCATGATGCGGTCTTCACCGCCGAGGACGAGTTCTTTCGGCGATCGAGCGAGCCGCTCGACCAGAGTTGGCGACAAATACTGCGCAAATGCGGAACGAATGCGCCGCCGATCCAATTGCTCGCGAAAGTACCCCATAACAACCAAGCTCACATATACCGACAGAATGGCCGTGAGAGGAAAGGTCGCATCGAACATTACCTGGTAGCGGCTGAAGGAAATCCACGATGCGGTGATGAGAGCCACCGCCGCGAGTACAGCAGTCGCAAACAGCGTGAGAGCGCCTGCGAACGGGGCGAACAGCGAGAGCGTTGCGCCGGCGATCAGGGCGCAAAGCATTTCGACGACAATGAGGTAGCCGGGGGAGTCCAGTAGGGAGTTCGTCAATGCAGCTTCAAGCAGCTGCGCATGCACCTCCACACCTGGCATTGCCGCATGCACCGGCGTGGTCTTCACGTCCAACAAGCCAATCGCCGACGTCCCCACGAGCACCAGCTTGCCCGCAAATCTCTCAGACTCGACCTTTCCCTCGATGACATCCCTGGCCGAAACATATCTCGCCTTGTCGTGCCGGCTGAAATGGAGCCAAATTCGACCGTTCCGGTCGGTCGGCAATTCCAGACCAGGTACGGCAACATTGCGCACTCCCGATTCGTCCGTGCGGATCAAAATGGTACCCGATCCGGTGACCACCCGCAGCAAGTCGAGCGTGAGCGCCGGGACGATGCTGTCCCCGACCTTCATCACGATCGGCACTCGACGTACGATCCCATCCCTTTCGGGGCGGATGCTGAATAGTCCGCGTCCTGCTGCGCTCTGTTCCAGCACGGGAAGATTTCGGAGGAGATGAGGAAAGCCGATAAGATAGGGCGTAGGATCAGGACCCACAGCGGCAAAGCCGGACTCGGGGTACTTCTCGAGCGAACGACTACTGTTCGTATTGGTGCCAGACTGTCCAACCACCACCTTTCCCCGACCGATCACCTCGGCGAAAATATCATCGTTACTCGGCTGGTGACTGAGAATTTCGCGCGTGGCCTCGTCCAAGTTGCGAAAATGCTTCACAGCCTCGCCGGGAGATGCACGATCTGGTTCGGGAAAAACGACGTCGAACGCGATCGCCACAGTCTGCATCTCGTAAAGCCGAGTGAGCAACTCTGCGAGCAGGGTACGTGGCCAGGGCCATTGCCCATAGGCACTTACACTTTCCTCGTCGATATCGACAATTACAACGGGACGAACGGAGGAGTTTCGAGGGCTGATGTTCTGATAAAGATCGAAGCTACGAAGCCTGAGTTCCTCCAGTGGATGAGGATCCCATATACGGAGGAAGAGAAAGACCGCCACAAGAAGAAGGCCGAAACTCCGCCGGGATCCAGACGCGCGCGCCAACCGCAAGAGGAGGCTTTTCATCGCCGAGGAATCTCTGGTTCGACAGACGCCGCACTCGCAGCTATCACAGTTGAGCCGTCACGCCCGAACTCGAAGTGGCCGGGCGTCCAACGCAAGAAGCATTTCGTTACTCGGTTTGACAATGGTCAAGGACCGAAAGTGTCAGGCTATCCCTTCTCACGGAAAGTCCGCATCAGTTGGTCGCGAAGAGGCTTCAGCAAATAGGAAACCATCGTCCGCTCTCCCGTCTGGATAAAACATTCGACCGGCATGCCGGGAACAAGCCTGCTATTGCCCAGGCGCGAGAGCTCATCCGGACGGATTGAAATCCGAACGGTAAAAAAGCTTTGACCGGTTCGCTGATCGGAGCTTATGTCGGCAGAGATTCTGCTGACCTGCCCATCGATTTCAGGAGTAGTCGCGAGATTGAATGCGGTAAATCGCAGGACGGTCTTCTGATCCAACTGCACCTGTTCAATATCTTGCGGATTGACTTTGGCTTCGACCATCAGGCTGTCAGCGTCCGGAACAATCAGCATGATCGCCTCGCCCGGAGCAATCACGCCTCCGACGGTATGGACGGAGAGTTGGAAAACGGTGCCATCGTGCGGCGCGCGGATTTCCACTCGCCGCAGCTGATCTTCGGCAGCGACCTTACGCTCCTCGAATTCACCGATCTTGGCATCGATCTCGCGCATTTCCTTTGCAACTTCACTGCTGAGATCTTGGTCGATCTGAATAATCTTGAGCTCAATCTCGGCCATCTTGCCTTTGGCCTGAGCCACGGCCGCCACGAGTTGAGCCTCCTCGCCCTCGAGCCTTGTCGCTTCACGCTCCAATTGCGTGAGACGACTGATCGAAATCAGGGTCTTTTTGAACAGTTCTCGCACCCCCTCGAGTTCGCGATTGATCAATGCAATTTCTCGTACTTTGGCCCCCTGCTGGGCAGTCAAACCGACGATCTCTTCGCGCAGCTGCGCAAACTGCTGGCCGAGCTGGGCCTTTTGACCCGCACGAGCGGTCCGACGCAATTCGAACAACTTGCGCTCGCCTTCAATAATGTGAGCAACTTCCGGCTCGCTTTCGCGGCTTTGAAGGCGATCCGGAAAGGCCAGCGTTTCCGAACCATCCCGTTCGCTTGCGAGTCGCGCCTTGCGCGCCGAGAGCTCGTCGAGTCCTTTGGTGATGATCGCCAAGTTTGCACGCGTGATGGTCTGGTCCAGACGAGCGACGATATCGCCGCCCTTTACGCGATCGCCTTCGCGCACGCGTAGCTCGCCAACAACTCCACCGGTAGGGTGTTGCACCTTCTTGACATTCGAATCGACAACGACCGTACCGGACGCAATGAGCGCGCCGGCGAGCTTGGTTGTTCCGGCCCAGCCGCCCACGGCGCCAACCAGAACCGCAAAAACCAGCAAGCCGGCGAGAATATTGCGCCGAATCGATCGTCGTGTAGATGATGGCCGCGTCAGCATGCTAAGCGCTCCCAGCTTCGGGAACTACCCTGAGCGGGCGTGGCGGCGGCTCTCTATTCAGCACCTTCGCAAGGACTTCATCTTTCGGGCCGAAGGCCATCGCCCGGCCTTCCTTCATCGCCAAAATCAGGTCCACTCCGGCGATTGCGGAAGGGCGGTGCGCGATCACGACCGCGATGCCCCCGCGGGCGCGGATGCTGAGAACGGCTTGGGTCAGAGCCGCATCCCCTTCCGCATCTAAATTGGAATTCGGTTCGTCCAGAACCACCAAGAACGGATCGCGATAGAGCGCGCGGGCGAGAGCTATCCGCTGTGCTTGCCCCGCCGACAGAGCGGCCCCCCGCTCGCCGATCTGCGTGTCGTATCCGTTCTCCAACGAAACGATCAGGTCATGGACGCCAGCAGTCGCCGCCGCGGTTCGAATCGTCTCGGGATTCGCGTCGGGTTCGAAGCGGCTGATATTTTGTGCCACGCTACCGTCGAGAAGCTCGACGTCCTGCGGGAGGTAACCGATATGGCGTCCCAGTACATCCGGAGCCCATTGATCCAACGAAGCGCCGTCGAGGCAAATCTTGCCGTGGGTCGGCGCCCAATATCCAATCAGCATTCGGGCCAATGACGACTTCCCCGAGGCACTGGGCCCGATCACGCCGAGGCCACTGCCGCGCTGCAGCGCCAACGATAGGTCACGTACGACCGGCTTTTGCTGCCCCGGCGGCGCCACGCTCGCGTTTTCGACGACAAGGCTCTTGTGCGGTGGCCGCAACGGCATCGGCTCGGTGTCCGGAGGGAGTGTCGTCAACAAGCTCCTGAGCCGATCCCAGCTCTGCCGCGCTAAGACCCAACCTCTCCAATGTGCGATTGCAATGTCGATCGGCGCCAATGCGCGAGCACTTAGGATCGAGCCGGCGATGATAATTCCCGCAGAGGCCTGTTGATGGATGACCAAATAGGCGCCAACTCCGAGCACGGCTGATTGCAGCATCAGCCGCAGGACCTTCGAAATCGCGCCAAAGCCCCCAGCCGCGTCGCTCGCTCGTCGATTGCTCGCAAGATATTCCTGATTGACCCTGCTCCAACGCCCGGCGAGATGCGGAACCATGCCCATGGCGACCAGAGCCTCGGAATTTCGCTGGCTCAACTCGACTATCGCATTGCGCGACTGCGCCAGCTTGGCCGCCGCGCTCGTCGGCTTGAGCACGAGCCACTCGGTCAAGAGTGTCAGAATGACCAGAACGAACGCTCCAATTGCCGCCGTCATGCCGATCCAGAAATGGAAAGCGAAGCAAATGCCGAGATAGATCGGGATCCAAGGCAAATCGAACAGTGCTACCGGACCAAACCCGGCCAGAAACGAGCGGACATTGTCCAAATCTCGAATCGGTCCAGATCCGTCGTTGCGCAGCCCGACAATCGCCGGCAGCCGCACGACCGTCTGATAAATTCGTCCGCTCAGCGCCTCATCAAGACTGATGCCGATGCGAGCGAGGATGCGCCCGCGGATCAGGTCGAGCAGCCCGAGCGCGACATAAAGGCCCACCGCGAGGATGGCGAGCCCGATCAGCGTGGGCACGCTGCGGCTCGGCAGCACTCGATCGTAGATTTCGAGCATGAAGATCGCGCCGGTGAGCATGAGAACGTTGCTCATCCCGCTGATCAGGCCGGTGGCGAGGAATGCTCCGCGACATGACGCCAGGGCTGCGGTCAGCGCGGCCGCGGGACTATCCCGAATCGTGCGGGATCTATTTGTGGCGCGGCCCATCGGGCGAACCTATCACGCTGAAAAACTCAGCATTCCTGCAGGGCGAAATCAACCCTAACCGCTGCGGATGCCGAAATTCTCGAAAGAAGCACATCGCCTGGGACCCTCCGCTATGCATGAACAATGAAGTCACTTGGGGGCTTGTCTTTCTGCAGGTTCGTCAACGTGGGGCTGTGATTTTGATCGAGCGTGGTGACGGCATCGAGACCAGCTTGTGCGAGGTCAGCGACTGTTTGGAAAATCGACTGATCAAAGTGCATATTGTGATAGTCCAACTGAGAAACGCCGAGGATGTCGTGACCGAAATTGGGACCGAACACGAATCCATCATTCCCTTGGGCGCCGAGCGCAGTGTTGTCGACCGAGGAGACCTTTGAATCGATGCTGCTGAGCGTATCTGCGTGCACCGGGACTCCGGCAACAGCTGGCGCTGGCAGATCGACCACGATTGTTCCGCCGCTACCGTCAGGCGCGAATGTCCACGTGGAGCCTGTGTAGTTTCCCACCAGATTGATCGTGTCAGTATGCGTGCCGTCCGTTATGACAAGCGTTGTTGTATTGGTGCTCAAGCTATAGGTGATGCTGTTCAAGGAGGCGTCTGCCCAACTGAGATTCGTGAGATCGATTTGATCGTCGCTCGAAAACCCTGATATCGTTCCTGTGAAATCTGCAGGGTTCTTGAGTATCAGCGTGCCGGCGGCATCCGCTGCGAAGATGATGTCGGCGGAAGAGGCATCGCCGAATTCGAGAGTTGCGGTACCGGTGATCGTCGCGCTTCCGGGGCCGGTGACCGCGCCATTAATCGTGATATTTCCGCCATACGCCCAGATCAACCCGGAATTCGCAATATCGCTATTCACGATCAGACCGCCGTTCCCGGTCGCCTCGAGCGTCCCTGAATTAATGACCACATTTAGTCCAGTATCGATGACCAGAGCATAGGTGCCGGTGGCGACGATCGTGCCATTGTTGATCAGCGTCATCTGCCCAGCCCCGAGTTGGCCGGCCCCGGAGATGGTGTTGTCCACGTTGGTGAGCGTGACACCCGAAATAGTGCCAGAGATGAAATTCTCGCCGCTGTCAGACAGTACGACCCGCCCGCCGCCTTGGAGCGTGATGCCATACTGGATGAGTTCCAGTTGCGTCTTGTTTCCAGTCGAGTCGAGCGCGATCGTTCCTGAATTATTGATGATACCGCTCAGCGGCAGCATGGCGCCGTCACCGACGGTGATGGTCCCGGCGTTATTCAACGCCGGCGTTTGATCGAACACGAAGTTGCTTGCACTGAGCGAGGCCGCTGGCACGCCGAAGAGCGTGATTGACTGTCCGTCTGCCAGCGCAATCACGGCGTTGCCGGCACTGTCCTCCGTCAGATGGCGCTGCACGTCACTGAAGCTGGTAAATTCTGCATAGCCAACGAGGTCGATTTGGTCTTCGTCGGGACCGAAGCTGTAGATCGTGTCGTCGCCGATAGGCCGCGCGAAGACGAACTGGTCCTTGCCGCTCGAGCCGGTCAGGAAATCTTGCCCCGACCAGGCGAAGATCGGAGAGCCGACAGGATATACTTCCACGTTGTCTGTAAACGTCTCAGTTACGATGTTCCCGTCGGATTGTGTCCAGGTCTCGGTCACATTAAGCAATATGGCACCGGCGAAGTCCGTCGGTGGCGTGATCGACAGGGTGCGCGGATCGCTCGTCAAGGTCGCCCAGGTTCCGTCGTCGAGAAGTGTGCCGCCGTTGAGGTGCCACCCCGACGGCGCGCCCTTGATCGCCACCGCGACGAGGACGCCGTCTTCTGCCGACGGCGCGGTCAGGCCGAGATTGATCGGCTCGCCGGCTATGCCCGCGGGCGCTATGAAGTTCAAAGTATTTGCAGTCAAGAAGTCGCCTGCCTGAACCGACGAAACGCCCGTCAAGTGGATTACTACTAGGCTGGAACTGCCGCCATTCAACGCTCCATTGGTCGGGTTGGCGTAGACGATAGTCCGGTTGTTCGCGCTGTCGTGGAACCATGCGATCGTATGCGCTGCGACGAGACTGGTTGCGCTGGCCAAGGTCGTGGTCTTGAAAGTCGTGAATGCAGTTGCGCCGAAAGGCGTTAGATTGATTTTGTCGCCCGAGGCGAAATCGGTGATGGTGTCGAACTGGCCGCCGCGGGAATCGGCTACGGACGAATAAACGAAAGTGTCGGCGCCGGAACCCGGGCCTCCGGTCATAGTGTCGCTGCCGGGCCCGCCGATCAGCAGGTCGTTGTCAGCACCGCCGACAAGCGTATCGCTGCCGGCACCGCCATAGAGCGTGTCGTTGCCGTCGCCACCGTTGAGCGTGTCGTTGCCCGCGCCACCGAACAGGAAGTCGTTGCCACCATTGCCGTTGAGGATGTCGTTACCCGCATCACCGCCCAGGGTTTCCGCCACGCCCGTGCCGTTCAGCGTATTGGCGTTGTTGTTGCCGGCAATCTGCGACAGGCCGGCGATTGATCCGATCGTGACATCGGCGATGGTGACCGCGAGCGTCGAGCCGGATGGATCGCCGTCGAAGTCCTGGATCGTGTAGTTGAACGTGATCGTCGCCGTGCCGCCTGGCGTCGAATGCGGGAAGTTCTGCAAAAGGGTGAGGTTGTAGTCGCCGGTCGCCGTGTTCAGGTCCAGCCGCCAATAGTCCACGCCGCCGTTCGATCCAGTGAGGTGGATGGTGTCGGGCGCCGACGGGTCAGGCGTGCTGGTCACGGTAAACACGAGGCTCGAGCCACTGACCGAGGCGTAGCTCACTGCACTGATCTTCGGCACGCCCGCGCCATCGCCGCCGAACTGGTCGTTCAACAGCAGGTTGCCCGAGAAGCTACTCGGGAAACTACCGACGACCAATGGCGACAAGGCATTGATCAGCGCACCCTCGCCGCCCGTGCCGTAGACGACCGGCGTGTCGGCCGCCTGTGTGCCGGGTGCCGGATCGAACGCGATCGGCTGGAGAGCCGTCGTCGTTACGCCGGCTCCGACGCCAATCGCGAACGCCGGCATGTCTTGGGTCGTGAGGAATAACTCCCAGGCCGCCTGGTCGGCCGCACCGATCCCCTGACCTGCAGTGGGAACACCATCGGAAATGAAGAGCGTGATATTCTGGTCGGCGTCCGGCGTTCCATTGGCAAACGCAGCCTGTGCCATCGCCAGCGCGGCGTCGTAGTTGGTGCCGCCGTCCGCGACCAGGCCGGCGAGGTAGGCGTTCGCCCCGTCAATCGAAACCCAGCCCGAGCTTGCCGCCGAGCTGGCGAAATCGACCACCAGAACGTTGACCTCCGTCGCCGCGCCGTCCAGCCCCGCGAGCAAGTTGGCGACCGCTGCGCGGGCAAGGTCGATGCGCTCGGAGAAGCCGTTGACGTTGGGATCGTCACTCATGCTGCCCGAGCGGTCGAAGATGATCACGATATTGACCGTTTTGCCTCTGGTCGAGGCCTCGGCTCCGGAATTGGCGTCCGGTTGCGCCGTCGGGAAGTTGTCTCTGTCGATCGTGACGGAGTCCGAGCCGGCCGCGCCGGTATTGCCGGCCGCGTCGGTGTAGCTCCCTGCCGTCACCGCCACCGAGCCGGTGCCGTCGAAGTTGTCGGTCGCCGTGAAGGTCGCGGTGTAGGTCTTCCCCGACGGGTCGAGCGCCAAGTCCTGCGTCACCGGCGACAGCGTCCCGCCAACCACCGTCAGGTCGGCATTCGTGAAGCCAACCGGCACCTCGCTGAAGGTGAACGTCACCTGCGAGCTCGCATCGCCGTCGGTGAGCGATACGTTGACGATGTTGACCGCGACCGTCGGGTTGAGCCGGTCGATCGCCACCGTGTCGGAGCCGGTCGCCCCGGCATTGCCGGCCGCGTCGGTGTAGCTCCCTGCCGTCACCGCCACCGAGCCGGTGCCGGAGAAGCCGTCGGTTGCCGTGAACGTCGCGGTGTAGGTCTTCCCCGACGGGTCGAGCGCCAAGTCCTGCGTCACCGGCGACAGCGTCCCGCCAACCACCGTCAGGTCGGCATTCGTGAAGCCAACCGGCACCTCGCTGAAGGTGAACGTCACCTGCGAGCTCGCATCGCCGTCGGCGAGCGAGCCGTCGGCGATTTTGACCGCCACCGTCGGGTTGAGCCGGTCGATTGTCACCGTGTCGGAGCCGGCGGCGCCGGTGTTGCCGGCCGCGTCGGTGTAGCTCCCTGCCGCCACCGCCACCGAGCCGGTGCCGGAGAAGCCGTCGGTTGCCGTGAACGTCGCGGTGTAGGTCTTCCCCGACGGGTCGAGCGCCAAGTCCTGCGTCACCGGCGACAGCGTCCCGCCAACCACCGTCAGGTCGGCATTCGTGAAGCCAACCGGCACCTCGCTGAAGGTGAACGTCACCTGCGAGCTCGCATCGCCGTCGGCGAGCGAGCCGTCGGCGATTTTGACCGCCACCGTCGGGTTGAGCCGGTCGATTGTCACCGTGTCGGAGCCGGCGGCGCCGGTGTTGCCGGCCGCGTCGGTGTAGCTCCCTGCCGTCACCGCCACCGAGCCGGTGCCGTCGAAGTTGTCGGTCGCCGTGAAGGTCGCGGTGTAGGTCTTCCCCGACGGGTCGAGCGCCAAGTCCTGCGTCACCGGCGACAGCGTCCCGCCAACCACCGTCAGGTCGGCATTCGTGAAGCCAACCGGCACCTCGCTGAAGGTGAACGTCACCTGCGAGCTCGCATCGCCGTCGGTGAGCGATACGTCGACGATTTTGACCGCCACCGTCGGGTTGAGCCGGTCGATCGCCACCGTGTCGGAGCCGGTCGCCCCGGCATTGCCGGCCGCGTCGGTGTAGCTCCCTGCCGCCACCGCCACCGAGCCGGTGCCGGAGAAGCCGTCGGTTGCCGTGAACGTCGCGGTGTAGGTCTTCCCCGACGGGTCGAGCGCCAAGTCCTGCGTCACCGGCGACAGCGTCCCGCCAACCACCGTCAGGTCGGCATTCGTGAAGCCAACCGGCACCTCGCTGAAGGTGAACGTCACCTGCGAGCTCGCATCGCCGTCGGCGAGCGAGCCGTCGGCGATTTTGACCGCCACCGTCGGGTTGAGCCGGTCGATTGTCACCGTGTCGGAGCCGGCGGCGCCGGTGTTGCCGGCCGCGTCGGTGTAGCTCCCTGCCGTCACCGCCACCGAGCCGGTGCCGTCGAAGTTGTCGGTCGCCGTGAAGGTCGCGGTGTAGGTCTTCCCCGACGGGTCGAGCGCCAAGTCCTGCGTCACCGGCGACAGCGTCCCGCCAACCACCGTCAGGTCGGCATTCGTGAAGCCAACCGGCACCTCGCTGAAGGTGAACGTCACCTGCGAGCTCGCATCGCCGTCGGCGAGCGAGCCGTCGGCGATTTTGACCGCCACCGTCGGGTTGAGCCGGTCGATTGTCACCGTGTCGGAGCCGGCGGCGCCGGTGTTGCCGGCCGCGTCGGTGTAGCTCCCTGCCGCCACCGCCACCGAGCCGGTGCCGGAGAAGCCGTCGGTCGCCTTGAACGTCGCGGTGTAGACCAGCGGGTCCGCCGTGGCGGTCAGGCCGGTCACCGTGCCGCCCACCGCCGAGATGTCGGCGGCCGTGAAGCCAACCGGCGCCTCGCTGAAGGTGAACGTCACCTGCGAGCTCGCTTCGCCGTCGTTGAGGGGGGCATCGACGAAGTCGACCGCAACCGTCGGGTTGAGCCGGTCGACCGTCAAGGTGAAGGTGGTAGCGCTCGAAACGTTGCCGGCCACGTCGGTCTGACGAATCTGAACGGTGTTGGCGCCCTCGACTGCCGCGAACGAGTTGGTCCAAGTCGTGCCGCCGTCGATCGAGTACTCGACGATCGCGCCGGTCTCAATGCCCGAGAGGGTCAGCGCGCCGCTATTGGTGATGTGGTCGGTTTCGGAGCTGCCGCTGTCGGTCGTCAGCGCCACGACGGGCGCCGCCGGCGCCACGGTGTCGAGGGTAAAGCTGAACGTGATTGTGCCCGAAACATTGCCGGCCACGTCGGTTTGGCGAACCTGAACGGTGTTGGCGCCCTCGACTGCCGCGAACGAGTTGCTCCAAGTCGTGCCGCCGTCGATCGAATACTCGACGATCGCGCCGCTCTCAATTCCTGAGTGGGTCAGCGCGATGATGTTGGTGATGTGGTCGGTTCCGAAACTGCCGCTGTCGGTCGTCAGCTCCACAACGGGGGCTGCCGGCGCGGTCTCGTCCACCAGGATCGCCTGCGAGGCCTGCGCCGTGCCGTCGGTTGTCGTAACGCTCGCAATCACCATGTAGTTGCCGTCGGGCAGCAACGTGGCAACCGGCGCAGGGACGTTCACTGACCAGGTGTTGTTCGTCACCGTGGTCGTGAAGGTGACTTTGACGTTCCCGAGGCTGTCGAGGAGCTCGATAGTGACGGCCTGGCCGTTGTTCACCCCCGAGGTAGTGCCGTTGATGGTAACGCCGTTATCGGCCTCGCTAGCGTTGATGATGTGGTCCGCGGCAAAGGTCACGCCAGGCGGAGCGCCGCCGATGACTCCGATGCCGCTGATGACGATCTTCGGCGGCTCATTCAGCTGGGGAATGACAACAACTTGGGTCGTAACCGGAGCAGCAGTACTCTCAGGGATCAAGATATTTTGAGCCGGCGCCGGCTGGATAAGATTGATTGGTTGCAGCGGCGGAGTATCGAACGTAGATGTGCCCGATCCGCCAGGTCCGACGCCGGTGGGCCCTTCCATCCCCATCGCCTGGACGGCTCGAGTGGCGACCTGCTGCGTATAGAGGTCGGCCATTCGGGAATCGCTATTCGTGATTTCGGCCACGTTTCCTGCGACGTCAACGATGTAGGTCTTGCCGGGATCGGCGGCTTGTTTGATGACCACCCCGTTCCGAATGATATCGTAGGTGCCGAAATCCAAGTGCCCGTAGGTTATGACGTCATCGTCCGACACCGGAACGCCTACAGCCAGGACTTCCTCTGTGGTGGAGAAGGCCAGTGCGGCGAGCGACAGAATGCCGATCCCGCCACCCTCGCCACGGCCTCGAATGCTTGCGAACGGCGTGTCGATCCTGATGCTGCCGGTCTTTGCCACCATGCCGGCGATGAAAGCAAAAGTCCCGCGGGCGAGACTGAACAGGGCCGAGTTCGAGGTCCCATTCGGGTCGCAGACGAACTCGTTCAGCACCAGCCGGGCATTGGTGGAAAGGTTGAAGGCGGTGCCATCGTTGAAAGCGATGCCGACCGTGCCATCGGCTCCGGTCGCAATCACGTCGCCCTGGTATACGGCATCACCGACGTTGAGTTGAACGGTGACGCCGACAGCGCGCTGGACGATCACGGAACCAACCGCCGTCCGGATGTTGCCGATGGCCTGCGGGGGCGCGGCGGTGCCCTCGTCACCAGACCGAGGAACAATCCGAACATCGTACGTCGCGCTGCGGGCAGTGCGGAACATGTTCGCTTTCTGCTGCGTACGGCGCCGGGTCCGTTTACGCGCTCTCTCTTATGGCTTATAATCTACAAACGCAGTCTGTTGAAAGGCCAGTTCTAGAGCAATGGTTGACGTCGATCGCCTATCAACAGCCTGCAGGACAAGACCTTGTTTACCCTCGCGCGCGGCGGGCTTGTGTAATTTACCTCACAGAATCCAGGCTCTTCCGGTCGTAATCTTAGCCGCAAGGGTCGATCCTGTTAGGTTCGTACTTCAACCTGGAGGGTACGATGCGCGCGCTTACAATCGCCTTCTTTCTGGGTGGCCTGATTTTTTGTGCGAGTGCTGTCGCGCCGAATTCGGCGCGGGCCGAGGGCGCTTTAAATGCAAGACCGATAGGAAAAGTCGTATCCGCGACCGGCGCGGTGACGGTTGAGCATGCGGGCGCCGTTGTCGTTCAGGCCAATCTGGTCGCGGGCGCCGCTCAGACGAAGGTTGGCAATTCCATCTACCAGGGCGATGTGGTCCAGACCGGAGCCGACGGCAAGGTCGGCATTACGTTCACCGATGGCACCGCGTTCAACCTTTCCAGCAACGCCCGGATGGTGTTGAACGAGTTCATCTATGACCCGAACAGCAAATCGAATTCGACCTTGATCAGTCTGACCAAGGGAACCTTCACTTTCGTTGCAGGCCAGGTGGCGAAAACCGGCGATATGAAGGTCAACACGCCGGTCGCGACCATGGGCATTCGAGGCACCACGCCACATGTCGAGATTTCGGACAACGGGAATGTCGCGTTTTCCACCCTGATTGAGGAAGGCAAGACCAAGGGGCGAGGAAAGCGTGCGGCCGCCGGCAACCAGCGCCAGGCCGACGTCGGATCGTCTTCGGTCCAGCCGGTCGGAAGGGATCTCAACAGGAACCTCGCCATAGAGTTCAAAATCTGCAAGAATTGCTGAGGCTGAGGCTCGTGGTTTTTGCGCCGTCGGTTGGCCTCCGGAAGTTGAAGGGCGCAAGGTGCCCTCGCAACGTGAGGGCGGTCTGCAGCCGGATAATGACTCGTCTCGCACACTCTACGATGTTCGCCTCGATGCATCTTTGTTGGAGCAAAGTGGCCAAAGGGTGCGGCGCGCAGGACAGTGGGAGGCGCGTGGTCGTCTCGGTCCTCGCGCTGCTGTTGCTCGGGGTTTCGGCCGCGGCGCAGAACCCGACGCGGCTCAAGAACATCAATTTATGCAATGGAGCGGATCGCGCGTCACCCGATCCTCAGATCGGGGCCTGCACGGCACTGATTGATTCGGGCGACGAGGCACCGCCGGTCCTGGCCATCGCCTACAACAACCGTGGTAACGCCTACGCGGCGACGGGCGAATACGACCGCGCCATCCGAGATTATGATAAGTCGATCAAGCTCAATCCCGACTACGCCAGGGCCTTCAACAATCGTGGCGTGGCCTACCGGAAGAGGGGCGAGCATGACCGGGCTGTCCAAGACTTCGACAACGCGATCAAGCTCAATCCCAAATACGCCATCGCCTTCGCGAACCGTGCCGAAACCTATCAAAGAAAAGGCGAATACGACCGCGCCACACGCGACTATGACGAGGCACTCCGACATGCGCCCGACTTGGAGGCGGCATGGAATGGACGCTGTTGGGCCCGCGCCATCGCCGGCGAATTGCAGGCGGCGCTGGCGGACTGCAACCAAGCGCTTCGATTGAAGCCAACCGGCGCCGCCACGTTTGACTCGCGCGGGTTGATTTACTTGAAGATGGCCCAGTTCGACTCCGCGATCGACGACTATGCCTCGGCGCTACGATTCGATCCGAAGCTGGCGAGCTCGCTCTATGGACGTGGACTTGCCAAGATAAAGAAGGGCGACACAACCGGTGGCAATGCCGATATAGCGGCGGCAAAGGCAATCGAGGCAAAGATCGCCGATGACTTCGTGCGCTACGGCGTGCAGTAGCAGTAAAGACGCCGCGCCTGCGCGTCATCGCATCGCTTCAGTGAACCGAACCCACCTGAGATCAACAGTCGAACCGACGGCCGAGTCGATCGATTTCGGCTGCGTCCCCGCGCCGTGTTGCCTGCAACCCAACGAGATTCAGTTCGTGATTTAGAATCCGTTCACCGCATCGCTTCGAAACGGCATGGCCGCCGGGATAAATTAACTCGGTTGCAAAGGATTGGACGCAAAGTATTCCACAATTTTTCGGAAATGGGATCGCAACGCCGGTCCGAGATTCCGAATGTGGGGCGTTCAACCATGGCGGTCTTCGTCCAAATAGCGCGAATGCTAGTTTTGATCGTAGGCATTTGTTGCGGTCCCGCGCAAGAAAATGCGCACCCGAACGGATCATCGCAGGCGCTTCAAGCCCCTGCCGGTAAGGCGCCCGACGATGAAGCAGCCGCCGTCGTGTCCCAAAACGAATTGCGGGTCCGCGCTCTGCCTCGGCTTACTTTGCACACACCAAGCCGACATGATCGCGGTCAGGAAAACACCACGGCATCTTCGGAGCCATTTGGTCGCCAGCGAATGGCCGTACCGCCAAATGAAGTATTGGAAAAGTGGATAGAGCTGCAGTCTCGCATTTACTCAGAAGAGGCGATGCTCGCCGCGTGCCATTCTGGCGACGGCATTTGCTCCGCAGCCGCGCGCCAATTCCTGTACATCATTGAACTCGGCCGGCAGCACCGAGGCCGTGCCCGGTTAGGCGAGATCAATCGCGCGGTGAATCTCAGCATTCGGCCCGTGAGCGATTGGGACCAGTACGGTGTTGCCGATTTCTGGTCGGCGCCGATTGCCACCCTCAGTGCTGGTGCTGGAGATTGCGAGGATTACGCGATCGTAAAATACGTCGCGCTGCGCAAATCCGGGATTGTCCCCGATGACCTGCGACTTGTGCTCGTTTATGACACTCGACGCGAGATGGATCACGCTGTTGTCGCCGTCCGCCTCGATCAAGAATGGCTCATATTGGACAATCGGACGCTGATCATGGTCAATGCTGGGGAGGCTTTACACTATCATCCTCTGATCGTGTTAGATCACCAGGGCGTCGGGACGTTTGGAACGATGGCCTTTCTCCGCTGAGACTTGCGGAGGGGCCTGGACCAGCCCAGCGTTTGCCCTTCACCTTCACGGCGACATGTTCGTCCAAGGACAAGCCCCCATATTCTCAATTCTCATCCTTCTTGATTTCAGCCGCCAGCTTGAGCTTGTTCTGCTCAATGATTCCTTCAAGACGCGCAATGTTCTGGAGAAGACGCTCGCTGGTCAGGCGTAGAAAATAGTAGCCGAACTCTGGATTCTGGAAGTAGATTTCGAGCAGCTTGTCATAGGTGATGGTTAGTACTTCGGCACTCTCGGTGCATTCGACCGTCTGCGTGCGCCGATTGTTCGGTGAGAGAAAACCAAGTTCGCCCACAATACGTCCGGCCGAAAGCTCGATGCCAATTTCCTTCACCAGGAATTTTCCTGTCACGATAAACAGCATCTCGTTTGCTGGTTCTCCCTTGCGAAACAGAACGTCGTCCTTGCGGTACTTACGTCGTGTCATGAAAGGCCTGAGCCAATCCATCGACAGATCGCCTTGCGCTGAAACCCGCGCTTTCTTTACGAGTTTCAGCATCTGATAGAGTCGGGTAATGTTGATCGGCAGTAACAGGATATATAAAATAAAAGTTGTGACTGAATTCGCTAGCACGGCATAGCCGACGAAGAACAGATCGCTGATAATGGCGGAGATACGCAGTGGAATTATTGTCCGCATCAACAGCGTGGCGACAAAAAAGATTGCACCGAGCAGAGCGAGTATGTTTGCAAAATTGATGCTTGCCAGCACGAAGCCTTCCAAGCGATTGAGTATTGCCTCGAACGTGATACTGCTCGGATCAATTCCAAACGAAGTCAACATAGTTCTGATCCTGATGGTCTCTGTCCGCGCGTTGACGCCCCGTCGGCTCCTTCAGACGCGCTCAGCACGGACAAATCGCCCATCGCTGCTCTTGACGCAAGCCAACTTGACTAGGGAGGCGATGAATGGCGGATAATCATGGCGATTGTGGAGAGAATATCCGAAACCACGCGCCAATGTTTTGCGCAGCCGGGATCTGAATCAACTCCGTGACCTGCTTTTTCGTCAAGGGACCGCGAATGTAGCTCGAGGCTACCGCATCTTTGACGACCGCCTTTAAGCCGAGAATCTTGTCCGGCGATAGCAGGTTCTTCGGAAAAAATTCATCGCGCAGGCGCCGGGCGAGACCTTCCGAAACGCCAGCGAACTCGGCGTAGCGCTTGAGTGCCGTAGGGTCCGAATACATCCACTCGAGGGTTTCTCGATAGGCTTGCATAAAGCGTGCAAGTACGTCTTTGCGTTTTTGCAACGTGGCCGTATTCACGATCACCACACGGACCGTCTTGTCTCGGATATTGGGCACGTCATTTGCCCGCGCGACAATACGAATTTGCCCCTCGTCAATTGCATCGATGCCAAACGGGGGCGTTGCCCAGCCGACGTCGAGCTGACCCGCCATCACCGCGTCGAACGTCGCCGCTATATCTCCTGTCGGCATGGGCTTCGGCCTGACGCGGTATTGCTTCATGAGGTCGAACACATCGTAGCGGCTCGCCTCGCCGCTCGTGGGATAGGCGATGGTCTTGTCGTTGATGTCCTTGATCGTCGCAATTGGCGAGCTTGTCCGCACATACCAGTAGTTGGCGGAACCCGTTGTACTTGCACCAATAATGCGGACCGAGGAGCCCCTGGCATAGGCGCGAAGCACTGTCAGGATGCCGACAGCCAATCCCACATCGGCGCTGCCCGAGGTGACGGACGGCTCGGTCTCGCCGCCATCCTGAGCGTACAGCAGATCGAGCACGATCCCGTGCTTCTTGAAGATGCCATTCTGCTGCCCGAGCTCCGGTGCCGCCGAATCCCAAGCCCCGCGTTGGGCAACGGCAAGTCTTAGAACGTCCTCAGCAGAGGCGTTCGGCGCTAAAGCCAAGAGCCCCGAGGCGACTGCGACGATACGTGTCAAATTTCTGATACGCTGCATCGCTTGATTCCGTACCCTCGGAGAAAATAGCACACCTCGCGAGGGATGTACCGATCAACGTCGAAGTGCCAACAACGAAAGCAACACAACGTTGGCCGTGGGTGCTTGTGCATGGGTAGCCTAACCGTATGTGCTGCCGACTGACTGTAAAGCAGCTCACACACCTGTCGATTGAACCAGCTTCAACCTGACGGTGAGAGCCTCGCCGGCGCGCAAAGCTAGCCCAGCACTCCTGGGCATTGCAGGTGACGAGCGAATGGGCCCGCCCAAGCTGCGCTAACAAGACGACACTCAGTTTGGCACCCATTCCATCAACCAACCATGGGCCGCTGTCGGACGTAGTTTGTGCATCATGCCGAGAGGGATTCGTCCGATCGATGGATCGTACTCCTTTCAGCCATGTCACACACCGCTGTGCGGGCAATTAGCACCGAATGGGTGATCCGTCCGCGCCCGTTCCTGCTTGACGGAGCCTCGTTGGTGGATACACGTTTCATGATGAGGTCCGTTCCTTCACAGGTTGTGAGGCCGACGTCATGGGGCAGGAAAAAGGACCACTGAGGGAGGCTCGTCACCTGCTCGGGAATTGCCCTCTATTCGGCGGCCTGAGCACCGACGAGCGTGCTGCGATCGCTACCCGGGCGCGCATTCGGACCTACAATGCCAACGAGACCGTTTTCGCCATAGGGTCTCCCGGCGACCAGATGATGGCCCTGCTAAGCGGAGCCATACGCATCAGCGTACCGTCCCCCGAGGGCAAGGAGTTGCTGCTTGCGATTATTCAGCCGGGTGAAGTATTCGGCGAGCTTGCAGTTTTGGATGGAAAAGAGCGATCGGCAGATGCGGTCGCGGAGACTGCGTGCACGTTGGCGATTTTGGAACGTCATGACATCCTGTCGTTCTTCGAGCGAAATCCCTCCGCCTGGCCCAAGCTCGTCGAAATCCTGTGTCAGCGATTGCGGCGCACCGATCAAGTTTTCGCCGAAGTCGCGCTGATGCAGCTTCCTGTCAGGTTGGCCAAGGCGATGTTGCGTATCTTAAACGGGCAGATCGACTCTGCCGTCGCAAAGACAATTCAATTCAGTCAACGGGAACTGGCAAGCATGGTGGGAGGCACGCGCGAAAGCGTGAATAGGTGTCTTCGCAAATGGCATCGTGCCGGACTTGTTCAAATGTCAGAGGGTTCGATCGTTGTCACCGATCGATCCGCTCTTCAAAAAATAGCCGATACACTGGATCGAGGCTGACCGGGAAGCGCGACCGCAGCCGCTCGCGCGCGCCGGTAAGTTCCTCAGACTGTTCAAGGAAAACAGGGCGAACTTTTTGATTTTGGCAGTGACCTAGGTCACAGGCCAACGTGGCGCCACGTGTTATGTGATGGCTACGGCCCTTTTGGATGGAGGGACACATCATGACCGGGACTTCTGACGGCAGATGGATTGCGATCTATTCGGTGGTGGCGACCCTGTTCGTGCTATCATGGGTTTATATTCCGGCCTGAGGCACGGGCGGCCGGCGACCCGCGTTGTAACGGCAAAGCGGCGCCGTGGTCGTGTTCTGGCCCCCAATGGGCCCAAGGTTGCAGTCGCCCTTACCCGGCCACTTCCGCATCCGTAAAGGCAGCCTGCCGAAGCTAGCGGCTACGGTGCCTTGCCCGGCAGGCTTCGCCGGCCACTTCAAGTTACACAAATGCCAAGCCGGACCTCATGATCACGGTTCCCGAATTGGCTGCTGAGGCCTTGGGCTCCTTTCTTGCCTCGGACATGAAGCGCCGATTTGGCTCTTCGCATGCGCGCCTGACCGAACTGATTCCGTCGGTTGCCCGGCTGGCGCTCGAATGCATTGGCAACAGCGACGCGCTCTACCACAATGTCGAGCACACGATGCTCGTGACGCTGGTTGGCCATGACATTATGAAGGGTCGCGCGTTGCTCGCTCCCACGCTACCCAGCGATTACGCACATTTCATCGTCGCGTGCCTCATGCACGACATAGGTTACGTCCGGGGTATCCTCAGGGACGATGGAGATGATGGGTTCGTCATCGACGCGAGGGGCGGCAAAGTGTGTCTCCCGCGCGGATCATCCGATGCCGCCCTTGCGCCTTACCACGTCGATCGCTCGAAGCTGTTTGTGCTGGACCGTATTGAGACTATCGAGGGCCTCGACGCCACGCGGATCGCCCGGGCCATCGAATACACGCGATTTCCGGTTTCCCCTTCGGCGGATGAGAAGGAAACAGAGGAAGAGGGCATGTTATTGCGCGCCGCCGACATGATCGGTCAACTCGGTGATCCGCGCTACCTGCGCAAAGTCAATGCGCTCTACCAAGAATTCGAAGAGATCGGCATGAACAAGCAGTTCGGCTATGCCACCCCCGCGGACCTGGTTGATCTTTATTCACAATTCTATTGGAGCAGCATCTCTCCATACGTCCAAACTGCGATCCGCTATCTGAACGTAACTTCGAGCGGCCGGCAGTGGATTGCAAACCTTTATGGCAATGTCTTTCAAGCGGAACGCGAGCTGAGCCTGTCGGGTCCGCAGCACTAGGTCGCAGGTAAAGTTGGCGCCACCAAGCTTCCAGCGGCGGGATAGCCGGATATCAAAACATGGGCAGGCGTTCATTAGGCGGCGGACGGAAAGCGAATCCTTGCGCGCCAAGGCCACAGCTTGTGAGAGCGAAAGTTCGGGCAGCCTATCGTTGTTCCAGTTCCGCCGCAGGTCTTGCAGTCACGCTTCCCGGATTTACCCGTTCCGTAACACCGTGCGCATAAGATGGAACGCAGTTGCGTGCCGCACTTAGGGCAAGCGTCACCCTCTCTGGCTGTCTTGCGCATCGCAATCTCCCGCTTCAAAGCGCCGGGCTTTCCACGTGAAGGACTTAACCACGCATGCGTCACGTCGTGTGTGAACTATCTCACAAAGACTCGCCCGCCAGCCTCCTGCTTCCCGCAAATCTCGATGATCTACTCTTGCGTGAACCGCCTCGGATCCATCCATCCATTTCTAGCTGCAGAACATTTCAATGTCGGGCGCCCCGACGATTGGGGCAACATTCGACCTCAAACTGCAACGCTGAGATGTGTCATGACAGAGTTCTGGCGAACTAGAAGTAGCAGCTAGCGCCGGGCTGCCCGATTTGCTGGTGAACTCGGCTTCGCTCATTGTGCTGAAGTCGTTGGGCGTCGAGACTGATTCGCACCGGAGTGCGTCATCTGGACGACGTCAGAGTGAGGTCACAGCCCATGGATGTGGATGACAAATACGCCTGCGCCGAGGTGATCCAGTCGTGGGGCCTCTACCGCGACCAGGGCAAGTGGCCGCAGCTGCTCGCAACCTTCGTGCCGGAGGGACAGATCGCCATCTCCTGGTTCAGCGGCAGCTTCACCGAGTTCGTCGACCGCTGCCGCAAGAGCTTCGACGCCGGCCAGCGCTCCAAGCATCACATCCTGCCCTCGGTCGTACGTGTCTCTGCGTCAGGGCGTTCACAGCATCGCCCGCGAAGACGGGCGTCTCCGCCCTATGTCTTCGCGGGCTATGCGCGCGGTGGCCGAGACCAATATCGTCATCTTCGTGCGCCAGAAGATCGACGGTGTGCCCGTTGACATGACCTCCCATGCGCGTTTCCTCGACCGGCTGGAGCGCCGCGACGGCCGTTGGGCGATCGTCGAGCGCACCGCCATCTACGAGCGCGACCGGCTCGATCCGGTCGAGCCGTCGGACGCGTTCGGCAAGCTGTTCACCGCGACCGATCTGTCGATTTATCCGGAGGCCTACCGCTACATGGCCGCGCGCCTCGTCGCCGCCGGCCGCGAGCTCGCGCCAGTCGTCTATCGCGACGGCTTGCCGGACACCGACCAGCTCTACGCGCGCTACGACGCGTGGCTCGGGTCGTAGGATGGGTGGAGCGCGCGCCGAAAGGGCGTTTACGCCCGTCTTCGCGGGCCATGCGCGCGCGATACCCATCATCTCTCCACGAGCACAGCCGTTGCGATGGGTATCGCGATGAGCGCGCAAGCGCCCTCATCGCTCCACCCATCCTACGCCGCGACCGGCACCACCAGCGGTGCGGTCCACGCGTCATAACCATAGAGCCAATCAGGATTGGTCTCGTTGCGCATCCAGGTATTGGCGCTCGATCCCGTCTGCACCGCCGAGGCGCGCGGCTTGCGCGTGGCTTCGTACACGCGGAACGCCTCCTCGATGTCGCTGATCTCCTCGACGCAACGCGCGAGCACCGCGGCGTCCTCGAGCGCCATGGCTGCGCCAGAGGCCATGTACGGCGTCATCGGATGGCAGGCATCGCCCAGGAGACACACGCGCCCCTTGCTCCAAGTCGCAAGCGGGTCTCGCTCGAAGATGCCCCATTTGTGCACCTCGGGCGCCGCGTCCAGAACCGCGCGGACGTCGGGATGGAAGCTCGCGAAGGCGTCGCGCATCTCGCCGAGGTCGCCCTTGGTTGACCAGGATTCCTTGCTGATCCAGTCCGCCTTCTCCGGCTGGCTGGTGGTGAAATAGACCTCGTCGTGCGCGGCGGTGACGAAGTAGATCACGATGTGCCGGTCGGTCCCCCACCACTTCGTGCGCGACGAGCCGATCTCGACGCCGCGCAGCAACGCCGCCGGGAACGTCGTGCGATAGGCGAGGCGCCCGATGAAGCGCGGCTGCTCGGGGCCCACGACATATTCGCGGATGAGGGAGTGCACGCCGTCGGCGCCGATGACCGCATCGGCCTCGACCTCGCTGCCGTCGGCGAAGCTGACCTCGATGCGTGATCCACGCGTGCTGACGGCGGTCAATCGCTTGCCCAGATGCACACAATCCGCCGGCACGATCGAGGCCAGCGCTTCGTGCAGGTCGCCGCGATGGAGCGTGAGATAGGGCGCGCCGTAACGCGCCTCGACCGCGCTCCCGAGCGGATGATCGTTGGTGACCTTGCCGGAGATGCCGTCCCGGTTGAGCGACGAGGCCGGGCTGAAGGCCACCTGCCGCAGCCGATCCTCGACGCCGAGTTCGCGGTGCACCCGCACCGCATTCGGGCTCTGCTGGATGCCGGCCCCCACGCGCGCGAATTTTTCGGCCTGCTCGTAGACCTCGGCCGCAATGCCGCGCCGGTGCAACGCCGCCGCCACCGCCAGGCCGCCGATGCCGGCGCCGATAACCACGATGGAACCCAACGATACCCCCCAATTGGCGATGGAAATGCCGATCCTACGGCATTTTCGGCGTATTTAGCCTTCGCTTGACAGAACCGGGCCGTAAGGCCATGTCGAATGACGTTCCGACACCGTAACCGAGGTCCGAATGACCGCCAAAGTGCCCGAAACCGGCCAAAAACCCCCGTTGAAGGTGCTGCTGTGCTCGCCCCGCGGCTTCTGCGCCGGGGTGGTGCGGGCCATCGACACGGTCGAGCTGGCGCTGACCCGCTATGGCGCCCCGGTCTATGTGCGCCATGAGATCGTGCACAACCGCTACGTGGTCGAGAGCCTCAAGGCGAAGGGTGCGATCTTCGTCGAGGAGCTCGACGAGATCCCCGAGACCGGCGCGCCGGTCATCTTTTCCGCCCACGGCGTGCCGAAGTCGATCCCGGCCGAGGCGAAGAAGCGCAACTTCTTCGCGCTCGACGCCACCTGTCCCCTGGTCACCAAGGTCCACCGCGAGGCCGAGATCCACCATAAGCGTGGACGCGAGGTCGTGCTGATCGGCCATGCCGGCCATCCCGAAGTGGTCGGCACCGTCGGCCAGCTGCCGGCGGGCGCCATCACGCTGGTGCAGTCGGTCGATGAGGTCGCGAGCCTCGAGCCGCGCGACCCCGCCAATCTCGCCTATGTCACGCAGACCACGCTCTCGGTCGACGACACCATCGACATCATAGCGGCGCTCAAGGCGCGCTTTCCGCAGATTCACGGGCCGCACAAGGAAGACATCTGCTACGCCACCACCAACCGTCAGGAGGTGGTGAAGAAGGTCGCGCCCATGGTCGAGGCCATGGTGGTGGTCGGCTCGCCCAATTCCTCCAACACGCAGCGCCTGAAAGAAGTGGCCGAGCGCTCGGGCTGCCCGCGCGCCGCGCTGGTGCAGCGCGCCGCGGAGATCGACTGGTCGATGTTCGGCTCGATCGCGAAGTCTCTGGCGTCACGGCCGGCGCCTCCGCGCCGGAGGTCCTGGTCGAGGAAATCATCGGCGCCTTCGCCGAGCGCTATGCCGTGAGCGTCGAGACCATCACGACCGCCGACGAGGACATGTTCTTCCCGCTGCCGCGGGTACTGCGAGGCACCGAGGCGGCGGAGTAGCTATGGCGGTCTACACCGATGTGGCGGCGGAAGACCTCGGGGCCTTCCTCGCCGGATACGACATCGGAGACCTGCTCGCCTACAAGGGCATCGCCGAAGGGGTCGAGAACTCGAACTTTCTCGTCCACACCAGCCGCGGCTATTTCATCCTCACGCTCTACGAGAAGCGCGTCGCGGCCAAGGACCTGCCGTTCTTCCTCGGCCTGATGGAGCACCTGCACGCGCGCGGCCTCACCTGCCCGCAGCCGGTGGCGAACCGCAAGGGCGAGGTGCTGGGCCAGGTCGCCGGACGGCCGGCCGCGGTCATCACCTTCCTCGACGGCATGTGGATCAGGCGGCCGACGGCGGGCCACTGCGCGGCGCTCGGCGAGGCGCTGGCGAAGCTGCATCTCGCCGGGCTCGACTTCAAGATGAGCCGCGCCAACGCGCTCTCGGTCGCGGGCTGGCGGCCGCTCTACGAGGCCTGCGGCGCGCGGGCGAACGAGGTGCAGCGCGACCTGAAAGAGCTGCTCGCGGCCGAGCTCGCGCATCTCGAGCAGGCATGGCCGCGGCAATTGCCGCAGGGCGTCATCCACGCCGATCTCTTTCCCGACAACGTGTTCTTCCTCGGCAACAAGCTCTCCGGCTTGATCGACTTCTATTTCGCCTGCACCGACGCGCTCGCCTATGACGTCGCGATCTGCCTCAACGCCTGGTGCTTCGAGACCGACCATTCCTACAACGTCACCAAGGGCAGAAGCCTGCTGCAGGCGTATGCGCAGGTGCGGCCGCTGTCCGACGTGGAGCGCAATGCACTGCCGCTGCTTGCGCGCGGCGCGGCGCTCCGTTTTCTGTTGACGCGACTCGTCGACTGGTTCGACGTTCCGCCCGGCGCGCTGGTGCGGCCGAAGGATCCGCTGGAATATTACCGCAAGCTGCGCTTCCACCAGGCGATCAACAGCGTGCGCGATTACGGGATCGAGCCATGAGCGAGCAGCAGCGGGTTGTCATTCACACCGACGGCGCCTGCTCCGGCAATCCCGGCCCGGGCGGCTGGGGCGCGATCCTCGCCTTCGGCGATCAGGAGAAGGAATTGAAGGGCGGCGAGGCCCACACCACCAACAACCGCATGGAGTTGATGGCGGCGATCTCCGCGCTCGAAGCGCTCAAGCGGCCCTGCCTCGTCGACATCCACACCGACAGCCAATACCTGCGCAACGGCATCATGTCGTGGATCAAGCAGTGGAAGCGCAACGGCTGGCGCACATCCGACAAGAAGCCGGTGAAGAACGTCGATCTGTGGCAGCGGCTCGAGGCCGCGCTCGAGCGCCATACCGTGCACTGGCACTGGGTCAAGGGCCATGCCGGGCACGACCTGAACGAGCGCGCGGACCAGCTGGCACGCGACGGGCTCAACGAAGCGCGGACAACTCGATAGGCTAGGGCGTCAGCAACTTGGCGCACGCCTGAGCGATGGCGAGGTCGGGCGATCCCATGCCGGGGAACGTCGCCCAGCCGCCCTTCTGGATGTAGGAGTCCTGCATCCACGAGCTGACCTTCTTGAACTCGGCCATCTGCTGCGCGGCGTCGGGGCCCCCTCGGAACTTGTTGACGCACATGGGGGCAAGAACCGCCACGAGGGCGGCGCTCATCTTTTGCTCGGACATTTGCTTCGCGGTGCTTCCCAACGTCCATCCGCCCCAACTGAAGCCGATGATGACGGTTGCGACAGCGCCGGCGGCGGCTCCCTGCAAGAGACGCGTGAGAGAATTGCCTTGCAGGATCGAAGGTAATTGCATGGGAATTCCTTTCGCCCGACTTTTTCGGTGCGAGGGCAACGGACACCCGGATGGGTTCCGGTCGGCAAGTTGGATTGGAGGGCCGGCCGCTTTGCGCTGGCGTTTCGGTTGACACGATGGTGCGCTCTTGTGTCGCCGATGTCGATGCCGATATCGAACCTGGCGCCGGACGCATCTGCGTCGAAACGCCGCCAGCGGGGTAGAGTCCGATCAGAAGTCGGCGCCGACCAGGTCGTACGAGCCTTTGCGGCCGCGACCATAGACCCTGACCGCGGCTGCGTAGATCAGGTCGCGATTCGCGTCGAAGGCGCTAAGCAGCCCGGCCTCGTCGAACCGCATGTCCGGACGCATGCGCTTGAGCGCGTCCTCGGTCACGAAGAACGACGCCTCCATTGCGCTGTCGTGCCCCCAAAACCGCACGGCGCGCCGGCTCGCGTCGTACGAGCGCATTTGATTCGGAAAATTCAGCGCCATGGTCCGTGTGCTCGATCAACGCCGCGTGGGGACCGCAAGTGCCCTCGGCCGCGCCGGCGGGACGGGAGGCAGCCCGTCGAGCCAGCCTTCGTGGTCGGCACGCCTCAGCAACGACCGCTGCATGCCCAGCAGCAGCTCGCGATCCGCCGCCGATCTGGCGCTCGCCGCGAACAGGCCGCAGGAGGCGGCCGCACGGCGATGTCTCGATTCGTTGGATAGCTGTTGTCCGTTGGACATCGCGCGCTCCTTGCCTTGTAGCATGGGAGATGCAGGCGGGAGCGCAACCGTCTCTCGGTCATCGGCGCCTGGGTTCGTCCCCACGTCGCGTGCCGATGATCATGAAACATATACCCTTTTGGGCGTCGGACCTAGACAAATCGCCGCGGTTAGCCATGCGGCGGTCTGTTTCGACCGAGATTTCATGGTAAACCAACTGTGCGCGGAGCTTTGCCGACCATCCGCTGAAAGAAAAGGCAGAGATCGAGATCGCCTGTCAGGGCCGATTGGTGTAAGCTGCCGTCTTCAATCCATGGGAGGATGTGAATGGTTTGGAACGCGATTTCAGAGTGGCAGAAAAAGCGCAAGCTCAGGGAGATGCTGAGAGATCCGCGGTTCAACAAACGGACACCGGTCCATCGGACAGCTCGAGAAAGGCATCTCCGCCGATCGCGCGACGACTGAGCGCTTGTTGCTCGCCGTGGGTGCGCGGAAATTGGAGTCCGAGCACTGGACCATGGCGCCACTCAAGAGCGCGTGACCTCGCCGGTCATCCCGAAGCCAGGCAAGTAAGAACAGCTGAATAGTGGCAGCCGGCTGCGATCAGCACGAAGCTGTGCCAGATCGCGTTGTGAAAGCGCAGCCGGCGCCAGCCATGAAACACGATTCCGATCGAGTATAGAACGCCGCCGATCACGAGAAGCCATAGGCTCGAGCTTGGAACGGCGGATGCGAGGAGGTCGTAGGCGGCGACGCCACACCAGCCGAGCAGCAGGTAGAGAGCAATGGCCAGGCGGTCAAAACGCCCGGGGAGTATCAGCTTCAAGGCGATCCCAACGAGCGCGCTCGACCACACGCCGATGCTGAGAATCATCGAAACAATGCCGCTCTTCATCACCGCCAGGAACGGCGTGTAGGTGCCCGCGATCAACAAGTAGATTGCCGAGTGATCGAACCGGCGCAGAACCCACTTCGTCGTCGATATCGGCCACATGTTGTAGGCAGCCGACAGTACGAGCATCGCGACCAGACCGAAAATGTAGATGCCGACGGACGCGACCTCGATCAATTGATCCTTGATCGCGACTATGAGGATTGCGATTGCTCCGATGAGTCCCAGCACCACGCCGATCGCGTGCACGACGCCATCGGCGATCAATTCGGCGCGGTCGTAGTGCCAGCTGATTTTTCCCGGCACCTGCGATGACGAAACCGCGGAAGCGCCGGAGGCAGGATCGGAGTTGATCGAACGATAGCCGTCGATTGCGGTGTGTGAGTGCGGACGCATATCGAGTTCCGTGCGTCTCAGAGCATGGTATTTCCCAGCAGCAGCACGAGCGCGAGAGCTGTGATAGCCATGAGACCGTAGGTTATCTTTCCCTCTTTTGTGGCGGCTTCATGCCAATTGAGCAATGAAAACATCCCAAAAAGGAAGATAGCCAGGATCACCCATCTCACCGTGGTCTCCTGGCTAAATCCCCGGCGGACGTCACGACGTTTTCTAACTAGGTCGCGCGCTCGAACGGCAGATTCCGATGGCCGAAAGAAAATTCCAGCAGGCGGCACTCGGCTGCGCGCCCGCCAGCCCCGGCATCGCCCTCAGCAGCGGCGCGACGGTGTGCAACGGCGGCAGATTGACCGAAAATCCGCGTGCATCGAGCTCCTGGTAGCGATCCGAGTCCTCGATCGTGGGTGAGAGGAGCACTTGGATCCGGTGATATTCTTCGCGCTCCGCCTGTGCGAGCCCATCGAAGCCGTGCGCGAGTCGTCCGTCGGTTGAGAGGACGTATCTGTGCGGAATCACGTTCGCGAGATCGCCACGGTCACCCAGAACGCAGACGAGAAAGTAGTGCTCGCCCGCCTCGGCGCCGGCGAGCAGGCCGGGGCCGCCTTCGCCGGCTCCCCGGAATCGAACCCACTCGCCCCAGGACAGTTTCGCCCATGCGGTCTGACATTCATCCCAGTGCAGGATGACCGTGTTGTCGGGGGACCCAGCCACCTAGGCTTCGGCCTTCTTGGCGAGAGGGCGCCAGAGCTGGAAACCCTCGCCGCCGATGGCTTCCTCGATCGCGTCGCGCGAGAACTTATGGGGAGGATCCCGGTCCGCGCTGACCACACCGGTAACGGTCCAGGGACCGTGGCTCTTCGGGAGCTTGCTCCCTGCCGGGTCTCCGGCAAAGGCGCACAACGCCTTCCTTGTCTCGGATTTGAAGATATAGAGGCGCATGGTTCGGCCTTTCTGCGGTCAACTTCAGGATTGCGCGACCGACTATACGGGCACCGCGCAGCCTTTGCTTGACGCGACCCCTTCGCCTGAAGCGACTCACCTAGGCTTTTGGGCGAGAGCGCGCGCGTGAACGTTCAGCAGGCTTCGCGCGCTTGGAGCATCTTCCGGAAGAAAGTCGCCCCGAGATCGGAGCTGGAGACCGGAAATCGAGATATGAGGCTCGCCAAGAGGTGGCATGTATGGGGCATAGATGTGTTGGATTCAAGGCGCGCGCCTACGAACCGCTGGTGAAATCGATGCGGTGGGCGCATACTCGCACCATCATCGGCAATGGAATCACCAGGCGTCGATGCCTGAGAGACGGTCGTGCTCCCGCCTGCAAGATGGAGAAACGCCGTGCCCGACGCATTCCAGACGAACGTTCAGCCGCTGGGTACGTCCACGACGTACCGATATGACGCCGGCCAAATGGTGCGCTTCACCGGGGGCTTCCCGTATCGCAACGCGGTCGCTGGCGATTACGAAGTGGTTCGCCGGCTACCCAGCCGCGACGGCGAGTTCCAATACAGCATCAAGAGCAGCGGCGAGCCGTACGAGCGCGTCGTGAGGGAAAGCGAGCTCGAGCACGTCTGAGCATCGTGCTCAATTTCTTTGCCTGATCGCGGTCAGGAGCGAGAAGCCGTTCTCGCCCGTCCGCTGTTCTCGGAATCCACCGATACGTCGACCGTCATGCCGAGATAGTCGTTGGTCGCGCCGACAAAGCTGCCCGCGATCGGCACCGCCTGGCTGATGTCGCGGGTGACGGCAACGCGTATCAAGTCGGCGCCGCCGATGGTCCGGTTCGTCGGGTCGTAGGCAATCCAGCCGGCACCCGGAAGATAGATGTCGGCCCAGGCGTGGGTCGTGCCGGCGCCTGTTGCCGCCGCAGCCTGATCACCCTCCGCTGAATTGTAGAGATATCCCGTCACGATGCGTGCCCCGAAGCCGAGGCTGCGGGCCGCTTCGATCAGCAGGACGGCGAGGTCGCGGCACGAGCCCCAGCCGCGGTTGAGCGTCTCGACGGGAGTCTGTGTCCCCTCGGTTTCCCGGCCCTGATATGAAATCCATGCCGTGACGCCGTTGTTGAGGTCGGCCAGCAACGCCAGCGTATCTGTCGGGTTGCTGCGGATGAAGCCGCGCGCCCACGTGCCGAGGCGATCGGCGGGATCGGGATGATGGCGCTCGAGCATGCGGCCGAGGTCGATGCGATCGTCCGCGGAATAGATGAACGGGTAGCTCGCCGCCTCGGCAGTGATCTGGAAGGCCGGCCGCTTCACGACATATGTTTCGAGCTGCAGGTTGCTTTCGATCCGCAACTCGGCCGCGGGCTCGGCGAACGATGCGATGGCGATCGAATTGCCGAACACGTCGTGGCTCCAGCGCAGCGTGCCAGGCGGAGACAAATTCAAACTGGTCTGGATGAGACGAAGGTCGTGGCTGTCGCGCGGGCGCAGCATCAGCCGGTGATCCCCGAGCCTGACCGGGCGCCGGTAGCGATAGATCGTCGTATGCCGCACATTGAGAATGGTCACGATCAGCGCTCTTCGGCGTCGCGGTCGCGCGCTGCTTGCAGGTCGAGAGGATCGATGGTCACCATCTCGATCGAAGAACCGGGATGCGATTGTGCCGGCACGAAAATCATCGTTGAAATTCTGCGGTAGACCGGAAAGGACAACCCGTCGATCAACTCCTCGTCCGTGACAACTTGGTATTCGCCGGGCGGCAAAGTTCGATCGACGCCCTTCAAGAAAAAAGGATGAATGAACTTCAGTGTTTTCCGCTTCGTACGAGTCATCATGCGAACGACCCAGTAAGACGGTGCGATTTCTTGGCCGGCAGTAATCGAGTCGCCGCGCTGCCGCTCGCTTCGCTCGTCAGCGCGGTAGTGCGCCGACGAGCCCGGTTCAGGGCGAGTGTCCGGCGCGCCTTACCGGCGGGACGGCGACGCGCGTCGAACCAGCGGATAGTCGGTGCTTTCGTACAATCGGCGGATGCCCTCGTCGTCGAATTGCCCCTGCTCGACTTCGAGATAGGCGCCCACGAGAAGCTCCGGCGGCAAATCCTCCATTGCGAAACGGATGGCATCCGCGGCTCTGGCAAATCGCCTGTAACCCATGGGGCGCGGTTTCGATATCCGGCTGCTGGTGGGAAACAGTTCGGCCTCGCCGCTGTAATCGAACGCGGCCATGACTATGCTTCCCCCCGCCGGCGCTGGAGCCTGCAACCGAGCTCGCCGAGCGGGCGGCCTCGATTAAGTGTCTCCAAATAAAGATGAATTATCATTTGAATGATCATCATTCAAACTACAAAATCTATATATGCGCGTCACGTCAAAAAGCTAGAACTTCGGCGTAAAATACTCCGAAATACGACAAAACGACGCGACGTATTCTGTGGACGGTAGGAACGGAATACACTATTGAGGGGCGTCGGCTAAGAGAGCTGGCCAACAGTGCCGGCCATAGCCCCGCAGCGTGGGCGGCCCCGTTAGACCCGGCAGAGTACGCCCGCGGTTTTCTGCTTCGTCGCTATCGTCGTCTCTCGGTTCCGTGCGCGACGTTGATTGTCCTCATACATCAGCGTCACGTTTTGTCGCTAGGAACTCCTGACGCCTCGCGCAACCCACACGATGGATTCGACATTGAAACATTCGCAACATCCCGCTTGCGCCGACGGCGCGGCATCCGAGGTCCTGACGTGGACGCGGATTCTTGCTCGCTACCGCGAACCGAGCCGCACGCGTAGCGTGACCGAGCTCGTGGTCACGGTCGTGCCGCTCGTTCTGCTGTGGGTCCTGATGTGGGCGACGCTCGGTCTCGGCTACTGGTTCTGCCTGTTGCTCGCGGTGCCGGCCGCGGGTTTGCTGGTGCGGCTTTTCATGATTCAGCATGATTGCGGCCACGGCGCCTTCTTCCGCCATCGTCTTGCGAATGACTGGGTCGGGCGCGTCATCGGTGTCTTGACGTTGACGCCCTACGATTTCTGGCGGCGCACGCATGCCATCCATCACGCGAGCTCGGGCAATCTCGACCGGCGCGGCATCGGCGACATCGACACCTTGACGGTTCGCGAGTATCTGGCGCGGTCGCGCTGGGGCCGGCTTCAGTATCGCCTGTACCGGCACCCGGCCGTCATGTTCGGCATCGGCCCCGCCTATCTGTTCATCTTGCAGCACCGGTGGCCGCTCGGCCTGACGCGTGCGGGCTGGCAGCCCTGGCTCAGCACCATGGCGACCAACGCCGCGATCGCTGGCGTCATCGGCATCTTGATATGGTTCATCGGCATCGGCGCGTTCCTGCTGGTGCATTTGCCGATCATGCTGCTTGCGGCTTCGGCGGGGGTCTGGCTGTTCTACGTCCAGCACCAGTTCGAGGACACGTTCTGGGCGGAGGAGCGGGCCTGGAACGTGAATGCGGCTGCGCTGCACGGCAGCTCGCACTATGCCCTGCCGGGCATCCTGCGCTGGTTTACCGCCAATATCGGCGTGCACCACGTTCACCATCTCTCCAGCCGAATCCCGTACTACCGGCTCCCGGAGGTATTGCGCGAGCACCCCGAGCTCGCCGGCGTGAGCCGGCTGACGCTGATCCAGAGCCTGCGCTGCGTGCGCCTCGTGCTGTGGGACGAGGGCAGGCGGCGCCTCATCTCCTTTAAGGAGGCGGCCGGTCGTTACGGCCGAGCATAGCGTTTCCGGGCGGAAACGCGTCAAACGCCACGAAACGGCCGGTGTTGTTCGACCCCGCCCGATGCTATAATGGCTCCTGAAGTCCATCCGCCGGCCGCGGATGCGGTTCCGGTGGGGTCAAGTTGAAAATGTCGATGTGGGGCTGGAACAAGGTGGCGAAGCGCCGCTTTCAACTCGTTCTGCTCAAGCCGTCGCACTACCACGATGACGGCTACGTCATCCGATGGTGGCGTGCGCTGATCCCATCCAATTCGCTCGCCTCGGTCTATGGTCTGGCGCTCGACTGCGCGCAGCGCCAGATCCTTGGGCCGGACGTCGAGATCGACATCGACCTCATCGACGAGACCAATACCCGCGTCAACATCCCGAAGCTGATCCAGCGCTTCCGGCGCCACGGCAATTTCGGGCTGCTGGCGCTGGTTGGCGTGCAATCCAACCAGTATCCGCGCGCGCTCGACATCGCGCGTCCCTTCCGCGCCGCCGGCGTGCCGATGGCGATCGGCGGATTTCACGTCTCCGGCTGCCTGTCGATGCTCGACGGCAAGGCGATCGACCTCGATCTCGCGCGCGATCTCGATATTTCCATCTTCGCCGGCGAAGCCGAGGAGCGGCTCGAAGATGTCCTCAAGGACGCCGCGAACGGCCGGATGAAGCCGCTCTACAACTACATGAAAGACCTGCCGTCGATCGGCGGGACGCCGATCCCGTTCCTGCCGCATCGCTTCGTGAAGCGTACCGCAGGCACCAATACCAGCTTCGACGCCGGCCGCGGCTGCCCGTTCCAGTGCTCGTTCTGCACCATCATCAACGTGCAGGGCCGCAAGTCCCGCTTTCGCTCGGCCGACGACGTCGAGAAGGTGGTGCGCGACAACTGGGCCCAGGGCATCTCCCGCTTCTTCATCACCGACGACAATTTCGCCCGCAACAAGGAATGGGAAGCGCTCTACGACCGGCTCGCCAAGTTGCGCGAGGTGGACAAGATTCCGCTCGGCCTGATGATCCAAGTGGACACGATGTGCCACAAGATCCCGAACTTCATCGAGAAGTCGAAGCGCGCGGGCGTGACGCGCGTCTTCATCGGGCTCGAGAACGTCAACCCGGACAATCTCGTCGCCGCCAAGAAGAAGCAGAACAAGATCACCGAGTACCGCAAGATGCTGCAAGCCTGGAAGGCGCAGGGCATCTTCGTCTATGCCGGCTACATCCTCGGCTTCCCCGGCGACACGCCGGAATCGATCCGGCGCGACATCAAGATCATCCAGGATGAGCTCGCGCTCGACATGCTGGAGTTCAACATCCTCACCCCGCTGCCCGGCTCGGAAGATCACAAGATACTGTGGGGCAAGGGCGTCGACATGGACGCCGACCTCAACAAATACGACCTCGAGCATGCCGTCACCGACCATCCCAAGATGACCCGGGAGGAGCTGGAGGCGATCTATCACGAGGCGTGGTCGATCTACTACACGCCGAAGCACATCGAGACGCTGCTGCGGCGGGCGGTCGTGACCAACATCCCGCTCATGAGCTTCCTGAAGGTGCTGGTGCAGTTCACCATCATGATGCAGGTCGAGAAGGTGCACCCGCTGCAGAGCGGGCTGTTCCGGCTCAAGCACATCGCGGAGCGCCGGCCCGGGCTGCCGACCGAATCAGCGCTGACGTTCTATCCGCGCTTCGTCTGGACGCTGGTCGCCAACAATCTGAAGCTGATCTCGACGATCTGGTGGATTCTCAAGCTCAAGCGCCGCATCGAGCGCGACCCGAACCGGTACAGCTACATGGATCAGGCGCTCACGCCGGTGCGCGACGACGACGACGAGACGTTCGATCTTCTCACCAAGACCACGGGCGCGAAGGCCGCCATCGCGCACCTGAAGAAGATCGACGAGCTCACCCACGCCGCGGCGGGGTGAGCTGCGCAGTCGGTGGCGTTACCGCGTGCCGAGCTGTCGCAGAGTTTGCCCTCTCCCCTTGCGGGAGAGGGCGCAATGGTGGTGCAAGGAATTGTAATGGGTGAGGGGGCTGCTTCGTAAAAAAGCGCTTTTTTGCGAAGCAGGCCCCTCACCCGTTCAATTCCTTGCGCCGACTCACCGAACGCCCTCTCCCGCAAGGGGAGAGGGCAAACGCGGCGCCACCAAGTCCGCGGGGCCGCTCAGTTTTGTTCCACGATCAAAGCTGCTTGAGCAGCGCGTCGCCGCCGGAGACCTCGACCTTGCCCGGCGCTTCCTCGATGTTGAGCTGCTTCACCACGCCGTCCTCGACCAGCATGGCATAGCGCTTGGAGCGCACGCCCAGCCCGTTGCCGGAGCCGTCGAAGGTGAGGTCGATGGCCTTGGCGAAATCGCCGTTGCCGTCGGCCAGGAAATCGACCTTGTCGGCCAAGGTCGCCTTCTTCCAGGCGTCCATGACGAAGACGTCGTTGACGGACGTGACTGCGATGGTGTTGACGCCCTTCGCCTTGATGGCGTCGGCATTCTGCAGGATCGACGGCACGTGCATCTTGTGGCAGGTGCCGGTATAGGCGCCGGGCACCGCGAACAGCGCGACCTTCTTGCCCTTGAAGACTTCGTCCGTGGTCTTCCACGCCGGCCCCTCCGCCGTCATCACGCGGAACTTCGCCTCGGGCAATTTATCGCCGACCTTAATGGGCATGACTCTCATCCTCTTGCTTACTGTTGAACGACTATCTCGAGCCTCACCCGCGCCGCCAGGATCGCTGGCAGCATGGGCACGCCGGGGCTCAAAATAGCGCATGTTCCGGAAAAGTGGGAACCGGTTTTCCGAATAGAACATGCGCCAAGCGTAAGAGTCTAGCCCGGCGGATTAGTCGAGACGGGTAACGACCTCGATCGCATTATTCCCGGCGACCGCCGTGAGCGTGATGGGCACGCCCTGATACTTCGCTCCGGGCGGTGCGCCGTCGAGGTCGAACGCGAAACGCTGCAAGCCTGCCGGCGCACCGTCGATCGCGGCCGGCACCGGCAACGCCCAGTCCGGCGTCGGTCCCTCCGCGAACAGGGCAACGGGCGATCCGGGCGGCGCCGCGACATCGACGATGACGCGCGGCCGCGACGTGCCGTCTTCCTTCCTTGCCGACTTGACCGCGAGCGGCGAGCCTTCGCCGAGTGCGAGCTTCTTCGGCACTCGCGCTTCGGCCTCGGCGAGCGCACCCGCGCGCGCGGAAGCGCCGCCGGCGAGCGTCAACTCGGCCTTGCCTTGCGCCGGCACGCACAGCTTCTCGCAGACCGCATAATCGAGCTTGAGCCGCAGCGTCACCGGCTTGGTGCGATCCTTCGGCTCGACGGCGAGCGGCCAGATCACGTCGTTCGTGTATCCGATCGCGATCAGCCCCTGCTCGGGGATCGGCTGCGGCGCCGGATAGAGCACGTCCACCGACTTGACGTTCTGCGATCCCGCGAAGTCGAACCGCGGCGGCACGCCGGCGTCGCCGGGATAGCGCCAATAGGTGTGCCAGCCCCGCTTGAGCCGCACCTCGACGCCCGCGCGAAGCATCGGCGTGGTCGTTGCGGTCTTGCCAGCCGGCGGCGCGCCGGCAATGAGGCGGACGGCGCTGCGCGCATCGCCGTCCCAGCGCGACGCGTCGTCGCCCGCGGACGCAAGGCTTGAACCCACGACGAGGACGGCGCTCGTCGCGCAAAGGTTAATTGCAAGAGCGCGCATCGCATGAGGCGCGGCGCTCGGCCGCAGCCGATCGAAGCCGTTGGACATGACTGGCTCGATCTATGGGTTGACCTGGTCGCGTGCCATTGAATTCATCGTGAGCGCGCCCCGCGTGGCCGGACAAGGGCCGGCCCCTGGAAAGTCACATCAAAAGGACACATATCCTATCTTGAATCGCTGGAAAGTAGAATTGTAGCCACCGGGATTATGGCACGAAGGATGCATGGCTGACGCGCCAGGGAACGTTCGACCAATGGCATCGTTGGCAATCGGCGGCCAATCGGGTAGCATTTCGGCATGAAGTTCACGCGCAAAACAGGTACACGAGACGAAAGCGACGACCCCTCACCGGGCGCCGAGCAGGATCTGCCGGATCTGCAGGCCATCACGGCCGGCAAGATGCCGAAATCCCGGCAGCGGCGCGGGGCACCCAAGCGCGGTTACCTCGACGGGCAGATGCTCATTGCGATGCCCACCATGGGCGATGACCGATTCGCCCGCAGCGTGATCTACATCTGCGCCCATTCGACCGACGGCGCGATGGGCATCATCGTCAACCAGCCGGCGCCGCACATCAGCTTTCCCGATCTCCTGGTGCAGCTCGAGGTCATTCCAGCGGCGGACCTGATCCAGCTGCCGGACCGCGCCGGCGACGTGAAGGTGCTCAAGGGCGGGCCGGTCGATACCCAGCGCGGGTTCGTGCTGCATTCGAGCGACTTCTACATCGAGAACTCGACGCTGCCGATCGACGAGGGCATCTGCCTCACGGCGACGCTCGACATTCTCAAGGCGATCGCGCGCGGCGACGGACCGAAAAGCGCGATCCTCGCGCTCGGCTATGCCGGCTGGGCGCCGGGCCAGCTCGAGACCGAGATCCAGCACAACGGCTGGCTGCACTGCTCGGCCGATACCGAGCTCATCTTCGGCGGCGATACCGACAACAAATACGACAAGGCGCTGAAGAAGATCGGCATCCACCTCGGCATGCTCTCGACCGAGGCCGGGCACGCCTGATTCCCGCTCGCGCAACCCATCGCAATCTGAGATGATCCGGCCGGCCGTGGCATAGCCCGCGAAGACGGGCGTGAGCACGTACGCGTCGCGGCCGGGAGGATTGGCGATGGCACGAATTCTCGGCACGATCATTTCGCTCGCTGCGCTCCTGTTCGCGGCCCCAGCCAGCGCTGCCGACATCAAGGTCATCTCCGCCGGCGCGGTGCGCGGCCTGATCGCCGGCATCATCGCGGACTATTCGCAACAGACCGGCCACAAGTTCGAGTTCAAGGTCGGCACGACCGGACAGTTGCGCACCATCATCGCATCCGGCGAGCCGGCCGACCTGATCATCGCGTCGGCGCCGCTGATGGCGGAGCTCGAAAAATCGGAGAAGATGACGCCGGGAAGCCGCGCCGATCTCGGACGCGTCGGCATCGGCGTCGCCATCCGCGAAGGCGCGAGCGCGCCCGACGTCTCGACACCGGAGGCCTTCAAGCAGGCGCTCATCGACGCGCGTTCGGTCGCCTATACCGATCCGCGCGAGGGCGGAACGTCCAGCACCTACCTCATGGGCGTGCTGGAGCGTTTCGGCCTCGTCGACGCCGTCACCAGAAAGGCGGTGCTCTCCAACGGCGGCCGCGATGCGGTGGAGAAGGTCGCGCGCGGCGACGCCGAGATCGCCGTCACCCTGATCAGCGAGATCGTGCCGGTCAAAGGCGCCAGGCTGGCGGCGCCGGTGCCGGCTTCACTCCAGCTCTACACGGTCTATGCCGCCGCGATCCCGGCGAGCAGCACCGATCCTGCCGCCGCGCGCGCCTTCATCGCCGCCCTCACCGGGCCGGCGATGGCGGAGCGGTGGAAGGCCGCGGGCTTCGAGCCGCCGAAGTGAGCGTTGCGTCGACGGAGTCCCGACGAACCGGTTGCAGCGGGGGCAGTTGGATACCTCTTCCTGCCGGGGCGCGGGCGGTCAAGATTTGCTTGACCTAATTTCGGAAGATTTGCAGTGAATTGGCGCCTCTTTCGGGAACAGCCTCGCCCCTATCTCATTGGTACGGTAGCCGACGAACGGCTGGAGGGTGGGGCGTGTCGGAATCATCAGCAGAGTTCCGTCGACGCGCGCAGGAGTGCTATCGCTGGGCGCAAGAGGCCGTCGGTCTTCGCAGCAAGAAACCGTGGCTGATCATGGCGCAGCTTTGGCTCGAGCGCGCCGAAAACGCCGAGCGCGACGATCGGCAAGGCGGCGCGCCGCATAAGCCGAGCTCGTCGCCCGGGGATGCGCCGGGCGCCAATGGGCGATGACGCTCTGCGATCTGCGGATCAAGCGGCGGCTGGCTTGGCCCCCCGCGAGGCGGTGTCGCGGCCGCGATCGCTGACGTGACCTATCATGCTACCGGCCGCGTTCGACGCGCATCTCGGAACCGAACGAACCAGCCTCGCGTTCTATTTGGGCTCGCCAGTGATCGCCAGGGGCACCATTGCCGCGTAAGCGCTTGCCACATCGTTCATTGAAACCGTTCACCGCGCCGGGCAGGGAGGCTCAGCCATGAAACAGATTTTCGATCAGTTCCTGCAATTCCTGCAGCAGGGCATCACCGCGATCTTCAAATTTGTTCAGCTCGTCTGGACGTGGTCGATCGACCAGATCACCAAGATGATGCAGGCACCGTTCGAGGCTTGGCCGATCTGGAAACAGGTCATCCTCATCCTCGTCATCGCGGCCGTGGCCTACTTCCTGTTCATCGCGGCCCGCCAGCTCTGGGTGGCGGCCGTGCACGTATTGGCTGCCTTCGCCAGCTTCCTCGGTGCACTGGTTTACACGCTTCCGACGATCCTGATCGCCGGGGTCATCGCGCTGGCAGGTCTGTGGGTCATCAACAACCTCAACCTGGCGTCGCTGCCCACGCTCACGGTGTTTCAGAACAACACCACCACCACTACCACCACCGCGTCACCGAGCGTCGGCAGCAATGCGCAGTCGGGCCAGACGGTCGGGCAGGCCGAACGCGAAACGACCGGAACCAAGCAATAGCTTGATGCCGGTCGCGCAGATTTTGTCGAGTGGCTGCTAACGACTCGCCGCGCGGCGCTTCACCGACACGAGGATGATGCGGTTGGTGCTGCTCTGATGGATCAGCAGGTTTCCGTCACGCGTCGCCCGCATGTGCCGGATGATGCCGGCATGGATCCCGCCCGACGGGATCGCCCAGCTCTGGAACGTCTCGGTCTTGGGGTCGAAACGGACCAGCGCATCGGGCCGCTTGCCTGAATTCGTTGTACCAGACGATGCCGTTGACGACGACGATGGCATAGGGATGCGAGTTCGGGCCGCTGGGCGACGGCCACTCCTTGATGTCTCCGGTCTTCGGATCGAACCGGCCGAGCTGGCCTTTGCTCGAATTCACGTACCAGATCACGCCGTCGTCGGCGATATCGAGGCGCCGCACCGTCGTGCCCGGATAGGGCAGCTTGACCTCGGTGAGGTCCATCGTCGCCGGGTCGATCTTGTAGAGGCAAGGGCGGCCGTTGCACGAGAACCAGGGCGTGCCGTCGGCGTCGAGCTTGATGCCGTAGGGCTTGGAGTCCGGCGTCTTGAGCGTCACCAGCTTGATGTCGCCCGTCGCCGAGTCGAGGCGGCCCACCATGTTGCTGTTCTGGAGGGTGAACCAGAGGATCCCCTTCTTGTCGAAGACCGCGGTATGCGGATCCTTCGCGGCCGGATCCGGCATCTTGTACTCGGTGACCTTGCCGGTGGCGGGATCGACCTTGCCGACCGTCCCGTTCTTGTTGCCGGAGTACCAGGGGATGCCCTTGTCATCGAGCCACACGGAATGCGGCATGGCGTTGGGCGGCAGCTTGTATTCCTTCATCTCGCCGGTCACGGGATTGAGCCGTCCGATCAGGTTGCCGAATTGTCCGGCCCACCAGATCGACCCGTCGTCGGCCTGGACCGGATCACGGGAGCGCTGGCCGAGCGTCGGCATCTGCCATTCCGTGAACGTGATCTCGGTGTTGCCCGGCACCAGCTTGGGCGCTCGCTTGGTATTGGGCGGGAAGTTCGTCGCGAGGTATTGCGCGATCTCGGCCTGCGCGTCCGGGTTGGGCGAAAGATCGACCATCGTGCCGACCAGCTCTTTCCAGCCGTCACGCGTATAACCGGAGCTGCCGGTGATCATGTTGGTCTGATGGCACTGGGTGCAGAGCGCCTCGACCATCTCCTTGCCCGCGCCCGGCGGCAACGCGGCCGCGTGGCCGGGAGCCTGCGCCTGGGCGGCGAGCGGAACGAGCGAAAAAGTTGCGGCGGCGATCAAGGCGACGGTCGATGATTTGAGCATTTCCCACCTTTCCAGCGGATTCGGTGCGGCAATCTATCAAATGCGTCCGCGCTCGGCGATATGGGTGAAGCCGTGCGGCGAAGCCTCGCGATTCTGTCTACGCAACGAAGCTACCGGAGATCGGCGCGTAAAACAGCGGTACGGGAACCCCCTTGCGGCGACCGTGTTGAGTAGGCGCAAACCGAGAGGTGCCGAAATGTCCGTTGTAGACCCTTGGGAAAAGGCGGCGGAGTGCGCGCGAGCGATCCAGGCCACCATTGATCCGCACCGGCGGGCGATCCTGACGAACCTCCAGAAGCTATGGATTGCACTCGCCAACGAGCGTGACTTCCTGACCGAGGAACAAATGGCAGACGAGGCCGAGAGGATCGGGCGCTTGCAGGTCGATGTGAACGCGCCGGACGCGCGTGTCGCGCGATAGCCGTGTGGCTTGGTCGTGCCAATGAGCGGGGCCGGGAGCTGACACCATTGGTTCACAATAGTCTGAATTGCTGTTCGCAATTGAGATGTACCGTGCTGCACCCACAATTGGTCCGTCGGATGGAGGGTCATCGGCGATCTCATTTGCAGATGCCCGGAATCGAACCGGTTGAGCTCCCATTAGAAACGGACAGCGCGAGCTTGGCACGTATCTGGCTGCAGCCGGTGTGTTTCCACTGCCCGCACTGCGGCAAGCAACACGAGACCGAGGTCGGACAGGCCTATATCGCGGGCGTGTCTCGCTCCGAGCATCGTGATCCTTCGAACCTGTAGAGCACACGGAAAAGTGGGAACCGGTTTGCGCGCAAGAGCAGAGCATATAGGGAATGGCAAACCGGCCGTAGCGTAACATGTCGATCGATTCTCCGCCCGCAAAAACAGGTTTCGACGTCGAGGCGACGCGCCTGATCCTTGAGGCATTCGAACGCGCGTGGACGCTCTTGCAGGAGCGCGATAGCGAGCTCGTCGACCCCGAGCGGTCACCGGCGACGCGAGCGATCCTCGCCCGTCGCATCATCGAAATGGCCGGCGCGGGCCCTGGGACCGCCGAGGAGTTGTGCGACGATGCGTTGCGGTATCTCGACGAGCATCGGCCGCTCTCGCAGCCGGCATGACTGGCGGCTAGCGCATGTCCCGGAAAAAGCCTGCCCCGGACTTGATCCGGGGTGGAAACCGGTTTTTCGATAAGGACATGCGAAAATCAAGAAAACCCGAGCGGACGGTGTCAGCCGAGCAGCCGTCGAAGCTCCGCTTCCGGTACGCCATAGGAATCGCCGGCACGGCGCTCGAGCCCTTTTCGGTTGAGCACGACGATTTCGCTGCGTGCCGAACGGATCAGCTTCTCAGATGCGAGCGCGTGCAGCGCTTCCGTCACACCGGCCCGCCGCACGCCGAGCATCAGCGACAGGAATTCGTGCGTGAGCGGCAGGCTGTCGCCGTCGAGGCGATCGTGCGCCATCAGCAGCCAGCGCGCCAGGCGCTGCTCGAGCTTGGCGCGCGCATTCGAGATGGCGGTATGGGCCGTCTGGATCATGAAGACTTGCACGTATTTCAGCAGCAGGCCGTGCAGGGAGGCGCTCGCTTGAATCGCGGTGCGAAATTTGGCTGCCCCGATACGCTGCCCCCGGCCGGGCGCTTGCATGTAGGTCGAGTGCGGCGAGCGGTGATTCCCCAGCACGATCGTCAGCCCGCTCATGCCCTCCCGCCCGATGAGGCCGACCTCGACCTTGGTGTCGTTCGCCTGGACCGCGACCACGGATGCAAAGCCCGATTCCGGAAAGTAGACGGCATCGACCCGGCGGTCGGGCCGCTCCAGGACATGGCGCAGGGCGAGGGTTACGGGTTCAAGGTCGGGCTGCAGCAGGCCTAAATCGGACGGCGACATCGATGCAAGCAGCCGGTTGTGTGATCGAGGTGCGTGCATGGCTCTCTCCCACATTGGGGCAAGAGCACTGCCGCGTCTCTCAACCGTCGGCGCCCGATGGCCGCTGCTGGCGGTGAGGGGGTCTACGCCCTGTCTTGGCACAAGTCCAGGACACGTGGATTTGTACGAAATAGTACAATCGGCCTGGAACGGGCCTAGTCGCCATCCGTTGCCCTGGTAGGCGGATTCAGTGCGGTGGGACTTGCACCCCTCGCCCCCGGAGGAATCCCCCAACAGAATCCAACTTATGCTTGGGCGTCGAGCTTCGGCTTCGCCCGCTGAGGCTTGCGGCTCGAGAAAGGGGCCGGAATGGATACCGCAGGAGAATATCGGCAACGCGCCGCGGTTTGTCTGCGGCTCGCCTACGAATCCCGCGACGTCTATGTCAAGGCCGCGCTGACGGAACTTGCGAGCGAGTTTCACGGCATGGCGGAAACCGCCGAAACCTGCGGCATCGATCAGAAGCTGCCAAGAGTTTAGTGACAGGGCGGTGGGGATTTCCGGCTGAAATGCCACACCCGCCGTCCTGCGGCCCTCGCGCCTAGGATGCCTGCCCTTCAGGCTCGTTCCCCGGTCCGAACACCTCGATTTCGGGATAGTCCTCCTCGCGCTCGTTCCGATGCGTGAAGCGGGCGAGGGTGTGTTGCGCAGGTCGGAACCTATGCTGCCGGCTGCGCAGGAAACGCGTCCTCATGGGCTGCTCTCCGCGCCGCCCCGCGCCATTGGCGGCACGACAATTAAACGCGGGGCGACGCCCCGGCGTTCCGGCGTCCCCGCGTTGTGGAACCCGCAACCTGACCGCACCGTTGTTCCCCGTGACGTTTCGTCGAGGAATTTTCGCCAAGGAACCACCATGAGCCCGACCGTCGCCAAGAAACGATTTGTACGCGAAGCCGAAAAAACCGCGGCCCGCGAACGCGCCATCCAGCAGAAGATCGATCGGAAGGAAGGTTCCGGGGACAAGGAGGCCGCGCAAAAGAAGCCCATGCAAGCCGGGACCCGCGACTATCCAGCCCCGCCGCTGCCCGCGCAGCATCTCGAGAAACCCGGGCTCGAGGCCGAACTCGCGCTTGCGCCGATGTACGACGCGCCGGGTTACAAGGGCTCGGAAAAGCTGCTCGACAAGGTCGCGCTCATCACCGGCGCAGATTCCGGCATCGGCCGGGCGGTCGCGGTGCTGTTCGCGCGCGAGGGCGCCGATGTCGCGGTCTGCTATCTCAGTGAGCACGTCGACGCCGAGGAGACCAAGCGCGCGGTCGAGAACGAGGGTCGCAAGTGCATCCTCTTTTCAGGTGACGTCGCGGACCCCGAATTCTGCAAGTCGGCCGTGGCGCGCACGGTCGAAAAGTTCGGCAGGCTCGATATCCTCGTGAACAACGCGGCGTTTCAGGAGCACGTCGAGACGTTTGAAGATCTCACCGAGGAGCATTTCGATCTGACGATAAAGACCAATCTCTATGGCTACTTCCATATGGCGAAGGCGGCGGTGCCGAAGATGAAGCCGGGCAGCGCGATCGTGATGACGGGGTCGGTGACTGGTCTCCTCGGCAACAAGGATTTCCTCGACTATTCGATGACGAAGGGCGGCATCCATGCTTTCACGCGTTCGCTGGCGACGCATCTGGTGAACCGCGGCATCCGCGTGAACGCTGTCGCGCCGGGGCCGGTCTGGACGCCGCTCAATCCGGCCGACAAGCCGGCGAAGCGGGTGGCGAAATTCGGAAGCGACACACCGATGCGGCGGCCGGCGCAACCGGAGGAAATCGCACCGGCGTTCGTGTTCCTCGCCGCGCCGAGCTGCTCGAGTTACATCACCGGCGAAATTCTGCCGATCATCGGCGGCTATTCGGGCGGGTGAGACCGGGTGGCGATCTTCGATTGGTTTGAAGAATGGCAAGGGTTCCGGAACCGCGCAAAGGGATGCCCAGTCCGAGACTGCGACGAAGACGAGTTCAAGCGGCGTTTTCGCGCGCAGTTCCTCGATCCCGCTTTCGACGTTCTCTGCGTCGAGCTCGACAAGATCACCGACGCCGCGTGGGACGCCTACCAGAATTCGCGCAAGAGCCCGCACACGCGCAAGGCCGGGCCGGAATTCGCCGATCCGGATTATGACCTGTCGATCGACTGGATCGCCGCGCGCGAGGCCATAGCAGCCGCCCAGCGACGACACGAGGATGCCGCCGGCCCCAACCGCATTCTGCTGATCAACTGCTCCTCGCGCTCCGAGCACACCTGCCCCGGCGAGATGTCGAAGAGCTTTCGGCTGGCCGAGATCGCGCGCGAGGTCTTTCGCTGCGAGCGGGGTCGAGGTCGAGTTCCTCGTCACGCCTCGCCTCCGAATACGGCCGCCACATCCACCCCTGCAAGGCGTGCTTCTCGACCGCGGCGGCGCTCTGCCACTGGCCGTGCTCCTGCTATCCGAACTATTCGCTCGGCCAGACCCAGGACTGGATGAACGACATCTATCCGATGTGGGTCGCGGCGCACGGCGTCATGATCGTCACGCCGGTCAACTGGTATCAGGTGTCCTCGCCGCTGAAGCTGATGATGGATCGGCTGGTCTGCGCCGACGGCGGCAATCCCGATCCGACCCGCACGCACGGCAAGGACGCGAACCGAGGCGAAGGCGATCGAGCTCGCGGGCTGGGACTATCCCCGCCATCTCGCCGGCCGGCTGTTCGCGGTCGTGGTGCACGGCGACGTCGAAGGGCGCCGAGAACGTGCGCCGCTCGCATCTCCGACTGGCTCTGCTTCATGCAGCTCTGTCCGGCCGGGCCGAACGCCGAGCTCGACCGCTACATCGGCTATTGGAAGCCCTACGCGACCAGCCACGACGAGCTCGATGCCGACCACGCGATGCAGGACGAGGTCCGCAACGCGGCGCGCACCCTCGTGGAAGGCGTGGACGCGAAGCGATCCGGTCGGATGGTCACGGCGGGCGAAAGCCTGTCCGAGCCTCGGCAGAAGTAGACGGATTACGCGCGATCCCGGATGGGCGCGCCCACTTGGAACCTTTCGAGGCGGGCGGCTTTTTCATCATGGCAAACGCCCCAATTGAGGAGCAGCGTCATGGCACGAAAATATTCACGCAGTGCGTCGCGTGACGTCAAAAGTGCCATGCGGCGACGTAAGCGCGGCACGCTAAAGCGCGGCAAAGGCGGGCGTGGTGGAAAGGTAAAAGCCGCAAGCAGGCGATTGCCATCGGTCTTTCCGAAGCGCGTAAGAAGGGAAAGAAGGTCCCGCGCAAATCGCGTCGCAAGAAGTAAGCCGCGCGTGCTGTTTCGATAGCCGCATCATTGACCACCATCTCGCGTCGCCTCTCTCGCGCGCGAACAGAACTTCGATCTGTGTCCGACAACGAACATTCCCGCTGCACATGGGAGCATTTCGGTCCGCACGCACGTTTATGAGATGCAAGACCGCAACAAATTCGGCAAGTGGTGCGTTACCTCCTTGGAGGGACACGCTGACAAATTCCCCAAATCAAGGGGGCTGCATCTTGTCCAACGAACGCAGAACCAACAGAGATGACGGCACAGCTCCGCTCTGCCCGAGATGCGAGGCCCCGATGAAAGAGGTCGTAAGCATCTCGCCGATTGGACATGAGCCTGGCTTGATCGCGTATGAGTGTCCGGCTTGCGGATACGTGACCAGCGTGCTCCTGCATCCTCAATCGCCGCAAGACGGGCATTTGCCAGATTGAGCCAGATTGGCTCACGCTGTTCCAGGTCTTCTGTTCCAGGTCTTCTGTACACTAGTGGACTGACTCCGTTCCTGGAACATGATAGCTTCGTCCCCATCATCGGCAGCGGCTCTTCGCCAGGCGCCGGTGGCTGAGAGACCGGTCGTGCTCCCGCCTGTGAGCAACAGGGAGCGTGTATGATGGCCGTATTGTTCTTCACTTGCCCAAACACCCGGCAGCGGGCGCCCACCGGCATCGAGACGGACGTGAACAGCCTCCGTTCGACGTGGTCGGAACGGCTCAAGATCCATTGCTCGCTTTGCGGCGAGGTCCATGAAATGACGGTGCGGGAAACCTTTGTCGATAGCGCCCTGCTTGACGCTACCGACCGGATGCGCCGGATGATGTGAGCCGCCTTGGTGGCTCGCCGGCCAGCTGCGATAAGAGTCGAGCACGGTGCGTGCGCCCGCGCGTGTGTGCGTTCTCATTGTGAGTATCCCATGCCATCTTTTTACGCGCAGCTTCACGCGACCAAGCGTGTCATGCGTTATTCAGATACATGCGTCGCTGCACTTGCATCAAGCACCGATCGCGCAATTGCGCGCCACATCATCGAGCTTGCGAGCAACTGCGAGCGCGACGCACGGTTGTGCGAGGGCGTTGAATACCTTCGCCTCCGCCAAATCTTCCGCACTACCAATTCCACCAGTTCATTCATTCATCACATCATGCCAATGGCGAGAGCGAGCAGATACGAGTGCGCCCGCGCGTGTATCGGCTCGCCGGGCGCCAAGTGCCGGGCTGGGAGCAGCGTAGCGCAAGGCCTCGCCGTCCGTGCGGACGGCGAGGCCTTTGGCGTCGAAAGACGGACGTCAGGCGGCTCGGCGATTGACCTTGCTTTCGGCCAGGGCGGTCAATTTCTTGTCCGCCGCCTTTTCCTCGTCGAGAGTTCTGTTGAAGCAGACTTGCGCAGTCGTTCCGCCCGAGCTGCTTGGCCCAGGCGATCAGGCTGCCGTAGCGCGTGATCTCGTAGTGCTCGACCGCCTGCGCCGCCGCGATCAGTGCCGCGTCAAGCACGGTGTCGTCCTCGACTTCGCCGGCGATGTCGTTGGCTTCCTCGATGATCCCGTCGATCGCCGGACAATCGACCCCCGATGCGTCCTTGCCGAGCATCTGAAAGACCCGCTCCAGCCGGGCGACGTGGTTCTTGGTCTCGGTCAGGTGCGCCTGGAAGCCCTGCTTGAGCTGCGGATCGTGAGCCTTTTCGATCATGTCGGGCAGTGCCTGCACGATCTGGTTTTCGGCGTAGTAGATGTCGCGCAGCGCGTGGACGAGCAAGTCGTCCATGTTCTTGATGTCCTTCGAGAAGAAACCCATGGCGTTATCCTTTCCTCTTTTGGGTGCGGTGATGCCCTGGCGTGAAGCGCGCGCCGTCGACTTGCGCTGTCGCCTTGGAGACGCAACGCGTCGTGGAGCCATGGGTTCCTACCCGCAGCAACTGCCTGTCGCCATCTTTCATCGCGCTTCGCTTGGTCGGCTATCCGACCGACAATCTCGCCGCTTTCAATCCAGATATTCCGCGGGCTTGCTCTCGGGCAGGAGCTTCCACAGCGCCACCAGCCCCAGGCCGGTGAAACCGGCCATGGTCAGAAATCCGACCGTGTCTCCCAGCCGCTCCACGATGAACCCCATGAAATATAATATATAATATATTTTAAATTAATATATAATATAAAAAAAAATTAAAAAAAATTTAATTAAATATATAAATTAATATTTAATATATATAAATTATTTAAATTTTATATTTAAATTAAAAAAAAATTTTTTAAATTATTTATTTTATTTATATTTAATTTAATTTTTTTTTTTTTTTTTTTTTTATGAGAAGGCTCGCGTCGCCCTGGGGCACTGGGCGAGACGTTCACAGGCAGCCTCGCTTGCAGGTATGGAGCACGCTATCCGTCCGTGGCTTGCCGCCTGGTGCATCGGAATTCTGTCGTGTGCCGGGCCGTGGTCGTGCGACGGCCCGACGCGACAGGCGGGGATCGGCGTCGCGACACGCGCGTCCGACATAGGCTTAAACTGTGCTGTAAGAGGGGGGGTTCCAGCGAAGCGGGAGCGCAGACTTGGCGTATGGTGGCCCCTCGGCCGCATTCCTGGGCGGCGAAGGGATGGAACCGGCAGGGGCAACGCGGGTTGTGGCCGAATATATATTATTATATAATAAATTATTTATACTATTTTAAACAAAAAATTTATTAAAACCCTCATTAAAAAATTAAAAATATATATAATAAAACTAATTAATTTAATTTTTAATATAAATACATCTCATATTCTTTTACTTCTTTAAAATTTATATAAATAAACAATTTCCAATATCATTTTCTAAAACATTAAAAATATATACACAAAACTCAAAATTCAAAAATTCACAAACATATAATATCATATATAAAATTATTTACATAACATATTTAAAATATTTTAAATTTAAAATTTTTTATATTTTTTTTTTTTCCAAGTGCAGCCGCAAATATGATAGATACTTCAACACTCTCTCCTGGATGCGGAAGTTGCACGCACCCTCTTGGCAGCGTGATCAAGCGCCGTCGATTTACTCCTCTCCGTATGCCATCACGTCGCCCATCGCGGGTGGCGTGCCATTGATCCAAGCCGCAGCCGCTGTGATGATCGGCGATTCCACCGCCTCGATCGGAGAGGCGCTAAGAGCAACCAGCCACTGCGGAGTGTTGAGCTCCGCGGCGATCGTGAACAGGCGGGCGCACAGGTTAGGACGCGCCTTGTCGCCGCTGCAACCAAGCTCAGTAACGTCCCAGGCGCCGAACCTCTGTGCAAAGGGATCGGCGGATGCGGCAATTGAGGAGCCTGCGACGATCAGTGCCGTCGCGGTCATGAGTAACAAGTTCTTCATGGATGATACTCCTCCGGTAAAAACTTCTGCGCATCCCCCTTTTTTTCACGAAGCTCTCGCGAACATAGACATCAATGAACGGAAATACGTGTGATTTGGTTCACACTGCGATGAGTTCTATTTTGTGCGTCCGTTCGTCGTGGCCCCGGCCGCGGAACTCAAAGGCGATGACTTGCGCCGTGAGCCGCGGATTTGCCGCAAGGTCTACGCTGGCGTTGGAAACACTCTCGAGCGCGTTGGTGTTTGATCGCTCGGCGTAGCGACTGAATGGCTAGTGGCGATGCGTCCAGTCCGGCCGCACGTCGGCTCCGATCAGGCCGCACGCAGTGCAGACCATCCGGTGAATGAGGTCCGAGCAGCACGGCTTCGTCGGGCAACCAGTCGGCGCAAGACAACGTTGATCACCGCCGAAGTGGCGTCCGCCCGGCCCGTGCATCAGGGGACCTCGCAAGATTACCACGATTCCGACGCGTTATATTCGAGAATGATTGCTCCGGGTGAATCCGGCTGAAGTCCAGCGTCGGCCATCCTGCGCTGGCCGGGCATCCACAAGCTCAAAGCCACGGGCAAGCTCTCCTTATCAGGACGACGAGGTGCGCGCCTGGTTCGCCCCGCGCCTGAGGCGACATATGCAGGTGCGGCGAACCGAGCTTGGGAGTCCGTCTGCTAGCGGACTTGTGGGCCGTCTTATGACGTTCGCCCGATGGGGCTCGACTGGTTGGTGGTGATGCTCTACGAAGCAGCTCAGAGCATGCTGCATTCGAAGAAATGGTCATGGCTCAAGGCCTGGGCGATGCAGATCGCCAGGCGCCGCGGGAAGAAAAAGGCGGTCGTGGCCCTGGCACGCCGGCTGGCCGTGATCATGCACCGCATATGGGTTGACGGCACTGAGTTCCGCTGGACCCGGGAACAGGCCACTGCAGCGTGCAGCATCTAATCCGATAGGAGGAAACTCGAGCTCCACCCAGCGGTGGAATGATGTCCCTCGCGGGACGATGGATGAGGTGAGATTGCACTTCCGCTTCGACCTACCGTCGGTCTGACGGCAAGGCCGCGCTAAAGATTGTTCCACCTCGTCTTCGAATCCCATGATGGAAGGGCCTTGGTGCCGATTCCGAAGAGAAGCACGAGCCCGTGAGCGACATCGACACTGCAGTGGTGGTTAGCCTGAAAGCGCTTGACCCAACCGGCCGATTAGAGAAGAAGCGGACATTCAAGAACCGTCGGTTCGTGCTACAAGCCGACATGTGGGCCTTCCGTCGTCGCATGTAAGTGATGTAATCTAAGCGCAGAGCTGCCAGCGGGGTGTGCCGAAGTCCTGTTTAGTAGCGGCAGCGCCGGTGCCTTCGGCGGGCATCACACTCACACAGACCGACATTCCTTTTCTTGCCGGTGTTAGCAGCATTCACAGCGCGCGGCCGCGCGGGTGGGTGAACATGCGACCCCAGGAGGAATACAATGAATTGGCGTTTCATTCTCAGTTTCCCTGCGATGACGGTGCCGCGAAAAGGAACCGTCATGCGCCGTTGTCTTGTCGTTTGTGCCTTGTTCACCGTCCTCTGCCTGCCGCTAGTATCCGCCCGGGCGGTGGGGATAGTCGATGCCGACTTCGTCGCCGAGGCGCTCAAGCGCGGGGCGATAGTGTGGGACGTGCGCGATGCCGCGGCCTACCAGCGCGGCCATATCGCGAGCGCCGTTAACATCGGCGATGCGCTACGCGTCCTGCGTAACCCGACAACCGAAGATTTCATCGAAACCGCACGCATCGAGGCGATACTCGGAGGTGGCGGAATTGATCCGACGCGCGAGATCGTCGTGTATTCGACCCGCGGCCACGTCGGCGCCTATTTTGCGCATTTTGCCATCCGCTATTTCGGCGGCCACAGTGTCTCCGTCTACCACGACGGCATCGACGGCTGGACGGACGACAAGCGTCCGCTCGAAACCAACGAGACGCGGCTTGCGCCAGTAACGCTTAAGCTTGCGCCGAATTCGGCCCTTGCCGTCTCGACGGCCGAAATGCTTGCGCGCCTGCGGGACAAGAATGTGCAGATTCTCGACGTCCGCACCCGAGACGAATTTGCAGGCCTCGACGTGCGTGCCATTCGTGGCGGCCATGTCCCGGGCGCCGTCAATATTCCCTACGAGCAAAACTGGGTTGACCCGGACACGGCGGGCAAGCTAGTGCGCCGCGAGGTTGCGAACAATCGTGGCATGTCACTCAAGGCCGACGCCGACCTGCGCAATCTCTATTCGCGGCTCGACGCCAACAAGGAAACAATCGTCTATTGCCAAAGCGGCGTGCGCTCGGCGGAGACAGCCGCTGTGCTCGGCAAGCTCGGCTTCCGCAACGTTAAGGTCTACGATTTATCCTGGCTCGGTTATGCCGCCAAGCTCGATGCGCCGGTGGAAAACGAGGTGTTCTTCAATGTCGGTGCGCTGCGCGCACAGCTCACTACCATGCAGGCGAAGATCGATGCTCTGGAAAAAGCGCTAGCCGCGATGCGCGCGCCGGCGCCGAAATAAGGCAGCAGCTGTCGATCGGGCTCGAGGAGGGTTTTTTCGACGGGTCATAGCGTTGAAGTAAACGGAGCCGCCGAGGTCCGTTCCGGGTCACGAGCAGTAAGGCTCGCGACGAGCACATCTCGTCTGCAATGCATTCCAACAGCGGTCGTAATCGCGAGGGGGCGGTACGGCACTTCAGTGCCAGCAGGAGACATTACGCTGCGCTTGGCGCGGCACAGCCGGTTTGGTCCGCTGTCGTTACGACGCCAGCATCACCGGCACCTTCAGATAGCGCACGCCGTTGACCTCGGCGGGCGGGAAATGTTCGGCGCCGATGTTGACCTGGATCGATGGCAGCAGCAGAGCGGCGCCGAGAGCCTGGCATCGCCCGCCAGCTGTGCCCGGACTCAGAGTCCGTCGATGACCTTTTGAGCTTTACTCCGACATGCTCCGCCGCTTGCTTCAGGCGCGGATTTGCGATGGCTTGCATGGAGGCCACCGGATCAATTGCAGCCACTTCCGTCCTCCCTCCGCCAACATCCTGTACCACGACGTTGCAGGGGAGCATTGTCCCGACCTTGTCTTCCAGCTGCAGTGCTTCATGAGCGAGCGTCGGATTGCACGCGCCTAGGATGCGGTAATTGCGGAAGTCGACGTTGATCTTCTTCTTGAACGTTTCCTTCACGTCGATCTCGGTGATGATGCCGAAGCCCTCCTGCTTGAGGCCTTCAATCGTGCGGCGCACGGCCTCGTCGAACCCAAGCGCCAATGTCTTTGCGAAGTGGTAGCTCATTGCGTCCTCCGGCTGGAGCAGCCCTTAAGCCGCCTAGGTCGCGCTTCTTGCTGGTTCGACCGCCTGAAATAGCGGCGTCCGCCGACAATCAGCGTGAGCGCAAGCTTTGCGGCCCGGGGTCGCAAGCCAACTCATGGTCAATTCGCGGAACGTGCGAGCAAACACCGTTGGCTACTGCCTCGGAATCGATCTCGCGGTTCCGTGCATGAAGGCCTGCATCTCCTCCAGAGTGAGACGGCCATCTTTGTTGGCATCCATGGCCTTAAAGATTCGTTCGTGAGCCGCCTGAAAGTCGGGCAATGAAATAGTCCCGTCACCATCACTATCCATCAGACTGAAAATGATGCGCATCATCATGACGTGGCCCATTGGCCCCGTCGTGCCGCGGCCCATCATAGCTCCTTGCCCCATCATGCCGCGGCCCATCATACCTCCTTGCCCCATCATGCCGCGACCCTCGTGATCCGTGGACTGCTGTTGTGTTTGTTGGTGGTCTGGCCGGCGCATCATCGGACCACCAGGAGTCTGCTGGGCACTCGCAGCCATACCGCCACAAGCCAGGATGAAAGCAGACGTTGTAAGCATCAAAGCGTGCTTTTGCATTCTCAATCTCCTCAGAGGCACACCCCGTGCCATTCAACCTTGAACGGGCGATATTGATCATCCGGTCGCGGCGTCGGCGCTTAGTCCCGACAAAAGGCACGAGGCCCAGTAGGGTTGTTGGGGCTCGTCTTCATGCTACTAGACGGCTGCGGTCTTGTAGGTCTTGCGATAAATCAAATTGGAACACCGCATTTTCAAATTAGGAAAGAGGCGCGCGTGCTAGCGCGCTCGACGGCCGCCGCGAGCAACGTCCCGTCGAAGGGTCGGGTTGGACTTCAATCGTCCTGAATCGAGTGGCTGGTGTAAGTGAGCCAATGTCCGAGATGGGTCAACTCGGTCCTCGGCCGATTTCCGCTCAATGTCCGGATTTCCGCCGCGAGCGGACTTCGGCAGGCCATCACCACAGGTCTCAGCAGAAATGTCGATCGCCCGCGTTGCGGCCCACGAGGGCGATAGGCCCGCACGGTCGGCTACGATACGAATGTATATTGACTACAATACGAAGTTTAGATAGAAGCGATTTGCCTTGCTCATCGAGGGGCGTCTTCCGGAGACGGTCCATAGGCGGAGCGAGGTGTGGCGTCCCGCGATGCGGCTCGTAACCGCAGCCCGGGAGGTCCGGCGCGCGGGCACCGCCCGCCAGGCACTACGACCTGGCTGCGAGGAGCTCGCTGCACGGGTTGCGGAGGATAATTCCGCAGACGGAAGCGCGGCCCCCGGCCACAAATCGCCACGGTGGAGCGCCGAAAGGCGCGCGTCCTACGTTATTGGACGCAGGGCGCTTCGCAAGCGCCCGGCCCGCCGCGTCATGTGCGGGCCAACCGGGTGCCGCTGCACCCGGGCGCCTGTCGGCGCTCCGCCCACCCCTCAAGGTGGGACTCTATTCTACGACCCGGGCGCAAACGCGCCGCGGGAATGGATACGGCTGTTTGAAATCGTGAGATGCGAATCAAGTCGGGAGAGTGGGAGCGCGGCTGCCTACTGCACGATGCGCTTGCGCGGGGCGGTATCGGCGGGCTCGCGCGGGCCTTCGGTCTGCAGCAGCGCGCGCGCTTCTTCCGCGGTCATCGGCTCGCCGAAATGGTAGCCCTGCGCGTATTCGCAGCCGAGCTGGTAGAGCTCGACCGCGTCGGAATCGGTCTCGGCGCCCTCGGCCACCACCTCCATGCCGAGATCGTGCGCGAGCGCGACGATCGAGCGCAGGATCACGGGGCGCGCGCCCTTGCCGTTGGCGCGCACGAACGACTGGTCGATCTTGATGGTGTCGAACGGGAAGCGCTGCAGGTAGGCGAGCGAGGAATGCCCGGTGCCGAAGTCGTCGAGCGCCAGGCCGGCGCCGAGCTCGCGGATGCGCTGAAGCATCTGCGCGGCATGCTCGGGATTTTCCATCACCAGCGATTCCGTCAGCTCGAGCTTGAGCGTGCCGCGCGCGATGCCGGAGCGGGCGATCACGGTGCGCAGGTCGTGGATCAGGTCCTGGCGCAGCAATTGCCGCGACGACACGTTGACGCTGGCGAAGATCGGATCGCGCTGGCGCATCGTGCGCTGCCAGCTCGCGAGCTGGCGGGCGGTGCGCTCCAGCACGAACATGCCGAGATCGACGATCAGACCGATCTCCTCGGCGATGGCGATGAACTCGGACGGCGAGGTGCGGCCCATCTTGGGATGATCCCAGCGCGCCAGCGCCTCGAAGCCGGCGACCGAGCGGTCCTCCAGCCGCACGATCGGCTGGTAGAGGATGGTGATCTCGTCGCGCTCGAGCGCGCGGCGCAGCTCCGATTCGAGCGTCAGGCGGTCGGTCTTGCGCGCCCGCATCGACGGCTTGAACAGCTCGATGCGGTCGCCGCCGATGCGCTTGGCGTGGATACATCGCGAGCTCGGCGTCCTTGAGCACCTCCTCGGTGCGGCGCGCCTGTCCGTCGGAGAGCGCGATCCCCATCGACGCGGTGAGGAAGATCTCGCGGTCGTTGAAGGTGATGGGCGCGCGCAGCGCCTTGCGCAGCGTCTCGGCGAAGGCGATGATGCGCTCGGACTCGCGCTCCGACAGCAGAATGAGCGCGAACTGGTCGCCGGAGAGGCGCGCCAGCGTGTCCTGCGGCTTCAACAGGCGGCCGAGCCGGCGCGCGAGCGTCAGCAGGATCGAGTTGCCGACCGCGATGCCGACGGAATCGTTGACCTGCTTGAAGCGGTCGAGATCGATCACGATCACGGTCGGCTTGATCGCCGGGTCGGCCTTGGCGAAGGCGAGCACGCCTTCGAGGCGGTCGAGGAACAGCTCGCGGTTGGGCAGCCCGGTGAGGTTGTCGTGCACCGCGTCGTGCAGCAGCCGCTCTTCCGCGTTCTTGAACTCGGTGACGTCGGTGAGCGTGCCGACGAGCCGCACCACCTCGCCGTCCGATCCGACCACCGGCCGCGCCTTGATCGCGAACCAGAGGTAATGGCCGTCGGGCGTGCGCAGCCGGAAGTCCTGGGTCAGCCGTCCGCGGCGCTGCTCCAGCACGCTGTCGAGCACGGCGCGGAAGCGGTCGCGGTCGAGCGGATGCAGCACCTCGAGCCAGCGCGCCGCCGGTCCTTCGAGCGAGCCGCGCTTGAGGCCGAGCAGCGCCTCGGTCTCCGGGCTGGTGAAGACCTTGTCGGCCGAGACGTCCCAGTCCCAGATCATGTCGCCGGCGCCGGTCAACGCGAGCGCGCGGCGCTCGACGTCGGAGACGATGCCGGTGGTCACGCCGCCGGCAAAGGCGTGCTGCATCACGGTGAAGCCGATCAGCATCACGATCAGCACCAGGCCGCCGAGCAGCGCCGGGCCGACGATGTCGTTGGTGATGGCGCCGCTGACGGCGAGCGCCGCCGCCATCACCCAGACCACCAGCAGGAGCCAGGTCGGGATCAGCAGCACGGCGCGGTCGAAGCCGAAGAACGACAGATAGACGACGAGACCGAAGCCGAGCACCGCGACGGCGAACAGCGAGATGCGCGCGATGCCCGACGCGATCGGCGGCTCGTACAGCGCGAGCGCGACCAGCATGGCGAGGAAGGCGAGCCAGCCGATGGTGATGTGCGCGTAGCGCACGTGCCAGCGGTTGAGGTTGAGATAGGCGAACAGGAACACCACCAGCGTCGCCGCCAGGATCGCCTCGCCCGATGCGCGCCAGATCTGCTCGTTGTCGGGCGACAGCGCGAACACCTTGCCCCAGAAGCCGAAGTCGATGCCGATATAGACGAGAACCGCCCAGCCGAGCGCGGCGGCGGCGGGGAACATGATCGAGCCCTTGACCACGAACAGGATGGTCAGGAACAGCGCGAGCAGGCCGGCGATCCCGATCACGATGCCGTGGTAGAGCGTGATGCTGTTGACCTTGTCCTTGTAGGCTTCCGGCTCCCACAGATAGAGCTGGTTGAGCTTGTCCGCGCGCAGCTCCAGCACGTAGGTCATGACGCTGCCGGGATCGAGCGTGATGCGGAAGATGTCGGCGGTCGCGCTGTCCTGGCGGTCGGGGCGCTCGCCGCTCGAGGTGATGCTGGCGACGCGCGAGCGGCCGAGATCGGGCCAGAACACGCCGGAGCCGACCATGCGGTAATGCGGCACGACGATGAGGCGCTCGATCTGCTCGTCGCCGGAATTGGCGAGCGCGAACACCGCCCAGTTGGTGTTGCCCTCGCGCGCGCGCACGTCCATGCGGCGGATGATGCCATCGGGTCCGGGCGCGGCGGAGACCAGGAGCCGGTCGGCGTCGGTGCGGTGGCGTTCGGCTGCGTCGGTGAGATCGATCGCGGGTGCGTCGGTGCGCACGTTGATGGCCTCGACGGCGCGCGCGGGAGAGAGGCCGACCACCATGATGGTCAGCATCGCCGTTACGCAGGCGCGGACGAAAACCAACCGCCGTCCTCCCAGCTCCACCCCGTGTCGACCCCTCATGCCGAGCTTCGCCGGACTGACGCTATTCCGCGAGCGGGCTGACGCTAGAGCATTTTCCGGCGAGGTGGGAAGCGGTTCGCCACAGAAAATGCGACCAAGCTAAGCACCTAACTTTACGTCGATTTCGCGGCCCGCGCGAGCGGGAGGGGAGGCCCGTGCACACCTGCTTCAAGTAGCGGAATGACAAAAAAAGTGCAACAAATTCAGATGATTAACGCCCAGCCTCGGCCAGCCGGCGCGCGCTATGCGCAAGCGCGCCTGGAGGCAGGCTCCCGTCGCGGTCGGCGGCGAGAACCGCGTCCATCACAGGAAAATATTGCTCGGGGTCATAGGAGATCAGGATCAGGTCGACCCCGGCGTCGAGCGCCGCGATGCTCGCCGCCGCGATACCTTCCTTGCTGGCATAAACCGCCCCCATGCTGAAATCGTCGGTGATCAGCACCCCGTCGTAGCGCCAGGTCTGCCGCAACAGACCGGAGACCACCGCCCGCGAGAACGACACCGGGCGTTCGGCATCGAGCGCGGTGAGGCGGGCATGGCTCAGCATGGTGAACGTGTTACCGCTCATCAAGGCGCGGAATGGTATCCAGTCGCCGCTCTCGAGCGCGACGAGCGACGTTCGCAGGTGTCCCGCTTCGAGATGGGTGTCCTCGAAGACCCCACCGAGCCCGGGGAAATGCTTGAGCGTGCAGTGCACGCCGGCCTCGCGCAGTCCGCGGCAATAGTAGCGGGCGACCTCGGCAACGACCGCGGGATCGTCGGAGATCGCGCGCTCGCGGATGCGGGTGTGGCGGTCGTTGGGGTTGACGAGATTCTTGTTGAGATCGACGACCGGCGCGAAATTCAGGTTGATGCCGGCGCCGGCCAGGGCGCGACCTTGCGCCGCGCCGTAGGCATGCGCCGCGGTATTTCTCGCTTTCTCATCGGCGTGGTGCGCAGCCACCGACGCGATCGGCGGCTGCCGCGGCAGGGGCGGCGAGAGCCGCGACACGGCGCCGCCCTCCTGATCGGTCGCGATCAGGAGCGGCGGCAGGCCCTGGCGCCGGCGGGTCTCCTGCCAGCCCTCGATTTGCGCCCGGATTTCCTGGGCGGAACGGCCTTCGACGTTGCGGGCGCCGACGAACACGCCGCCGATGGCGCGGCGCGCGATCAGACGCTCGATCTCGTCCGCATCGCGATAGCCGACGACGAAATGGCGGCCGAGCTTCTCGAGTTGCGCGGCGTCGGCGGCGAGCACGCGCGAGCGGATCCATTGGAAGCGGGCTTCCTGCGCGAGCGTCGCGATCAGCGTCGCGACCGCGGTCAGGATCACCGCCGCACTCAATGTCCTACGAAAGCGGTTCTGCTTCCCGGTCCGTAGCGTCCAGACGTCGATCGCGATCAGCAGGAGCGGCACGATGATCAGCGCCGACAACGCGGCGGGCCGATAGCCCGCCAGCAGCGGCGAGCGCCAGTCGACCGCGAACGGCAGCAATGCAATCGAGATGGCGAGCCTGACGACGAGCAGGCTCACCGCGATATGTTGGTGCCAGGTCGCGGGCAACTAAACCACCAGCACGATCTTTCCGATATGGGCGCTCGCTTCCATGCGAGCGTGCGCGGCCGCGGCCTGCGCGAGCGGGAAGGTGCTGTCCATCACCGGCTTCGCCTTGCCGGCGACGATGAGCGGCAGCACGCGCTCGTCGACGGCGCGCGCGATCGCGGCTTTGTCCGGGACCGAGCGGGCGCGCAGCGTCGAGCCGGTATGGGTGAGCCGCTTCATCATGATGCGGCGGAAATCGACGGTGGCTTTCGGATTGGCGAGAAAGGCGATCTGGACGATGCGCCCGTCGACCGCGGCGGCCTCGTAGTTGCGCTCGATATAGTCGCCGCCGACCATGTCGAGGATGACGTCGGCGCCCTTGCCGCCGGTGGCGTCCTTGGTCGCGGCGACGAAATCTTCGCTCTTATAGTTAACGGCGACGTCGGCGCCGAGCTTGCGGCAGGCCTCGCATTTCTCGGCCGAGCCGGCGGTCGTGATGACGCGGGCGCCGAAGGCCTTGGCGAGCTGGATCGCGGTGGTGCCGATGCCGGACGAGCCGCCGTGGACGAGCAGCGTCTCGCCGGCCTTGAGCTGGCCGCGCTCGAACGTGTTGTGCCACACCGTGAAGAACGTCTCGGGGATCGCCGCCGCCTCGGTGAGGCTGAGCCCGGCCGGCACCGGCAGGCAGTGGCTTTCGTGCGCCGGGCAATATTCCGCGTAGCCGCCGCCGACGACCAGCGCCATGACCTGGTCGCCGAGCTTCCAGCGCGTCACGCCTTGGCCGAGCGCCACCACCTCGCCGGCGATCTCGAGGCCGGGAATGTCGGTCGCCCCCTTGGGCGGCGGATAGTGGCCTTGCCGCTGCATCACGTCCGGCCGGTTGACGCCGGCGGCGGCGACCTTCACCAGCACCTCGCCCGCGGCAGGCTGCGGCAACGGCCGCTTTTCCGGCACCAGCATTTCAGGTCCGCCGGGTGCGCGGATCGCGATCGCGGTCATCTCGGCGGGCAGTGCGGGCATGGGAATTGTCCTGGGCGCTATTGTCTGGGGGCTGAAGCGGCGGAAGGCCGCTTTCTTTAGTGGCGGGCGGGAGATGTGACAACGGTAGGGCTCGCCGCTATTTTCAAGGGCCTTACGAGCGGAGGCGAGCGATGCCGGCAATCGACGAAGATGATCGCCCGAAGAAGAAGATCGTGCACGAGATCGGGCAGGAGCTCGCGCTGCTTGTCGGTCAAGGAGCTCGAGGAGCGCATCGCGCTCCTGAAGGAGGAAATTGCCCGGCTCGAGGCGGATATCAGCCGCAAAGAGAGCTCCCGCAACGTGGCCGACCAGTTCTTCAAGAAGTAGGCCCCTTGGGTGGGCGCTGCCGGGGCGCACGGCTCCAGCCGACTTTTCGGCAAAAATAGTTAAAAATCTTAAGACCTTGTTAAGCTTTCTCGATCATTACTGTTAGCGTCCATCTTCTGGACATTGAGTGGCTCCTGTCCACTCTGTTTGACGCCTCCCTGTTTAAACTTTGAGCCGCCGGCAACGGCGGCTCTTTTTTCTGGCCTGTCCCGTTTCGGGCCATCGGCGGCCGGCCGCGCCTGCCCGATAGCGGATAATACGCTGATCTACCTCCGTCTTCTCGACACGGAGCGCGACCCTGCAACGGACGTGGCCGCGCAGCAACTATGTTTAAAGCTTTGTGGCGGGGACGCTGGACACGAGGTCCCCGGCTGCGCGATGGTTCCGGTCACGCTGGGGGCTGCCGCATCCGTATTTGTCGCAGTTGGGGCCAGCGCAGTTGGTCGGGCTGGCGCGTCAGCTGAGTTTGCGTAGCGTGAGGGCGTAAACGATGTCCGAGAACTCGGTCAACGAAGCCGTTTCGTTCGGCGAGAGGCTGGCGGGCTCGCAGGCTTTTGCCGACCTGTTCCGCGACGGCATGGCGCTCGTCGAGGAAACGGCATCCTACCTCGACGGCCCGGGGCGGCAGGAATCCAAGAAGCTCGAGCGCAACGGCGCGCTCGCCTATGCCACCGAAAGCATGCGGCTCACCACGCGGCTGATGCAGCTCGCGTCCTGGCTTCTGCTGCATCGCGCGGTCAAGGAGGGCGAGATGTCGCTCGCCCAGGCCAACAAGGAGAAGGCCAAGGTCAAGCTTTCGCCCGGCGAGCACAACGACGAGCAGAACATCAAGCTGTTGCCGGAGCGCCTGCGCGCGCTGATCCAGCGCTCCAAGACGCTGCAAGGCGCGGTGCGGCGGCTCGATGCGACCATCCATGCGGCGCCGGCGCGCGAAGGCCGCGGCAATCCGGTCGAGCGCCAGCTCGGCCTGCTCAAGGCCGCCTTCGAGCAGGAATAAGATCCAAAACAAAACCCCCGTTCGCGAGAACGGGGGTTCGACGCACCGGAATGCGCAAGCGTTATTTCTTGGCGCCGATGCCCGCGAATTTCTTCTGGAACCGCGACAGCCGGCCGCCGCGGTCGAGCAATTGCTGCTGGCCGCCGGTCCAGGCCGGGTGCGACTTCGGGTCGATGTCGAGGTGCAGGGTATCGCCTTCCTTGCCCCAGGTGGTGCGGGTGGTGAACTCGGTGCCGTCGGTCATCACCACCTTGATGGTGTGATAGTCGGGATGCAGATCCGGTTTCATGAGACTTGATCCTGCGCGGCCTTGCGCGCGTAAGTGGCGGAAATCGATGAAAAGTTGCGGCTCTATAGCCCAGGCCGGCAGGGGAAACAAGCCGCGTGGCGGTACCCGAATCGGTCAGGAAATGCATCCCCGTCAGGCCGGTTTGCGTATCCCTGAAGATGCCAAAGCCGCGGTCGCATGCCCTGATTGCCTCCCGTTACCGGCCGGGGCATTGTCGCGCCCCTGCTGGGCTCGAGCCCAAGTTTGAGCCCAAGTTTGGGCCTAAGCTGGGGCTCGAGGTCGGGATCGGGTCGCCAGGACCGGGTGAGATGAACATCGTCGAGCGAGATGCCCTGCGCGCGGCCAAGGCCGTGACCGAGAAGACCGCGACCGCAAAGGCCGCGGTCGAGACGCCGGACGTTGCCGCCGCGTCCGAGCCTCCGCGCGGCGCAAGCTGCGGCCGCTGTTGTCGCTCGTCCCGTACGTGTTGCGCTATCGCTGGCACGCCGGCGCGGCCGTGGTCGCGCTGCTGGTCGCGGCGGTCACCACGCTGGTGGTGCCGATCGCGGTCCGGCGCATGATCGATTTCGGGTTCTCGCGCGACAGCGCGACCCTGATCGACAGCTACTTCACCGTGATGATCGCGGTCGTGGGCGTGCTCGCGCTCGCGAGCGCGGCGCGCTTCTATCTCGTCACCACGCTCGGCGAGCGCATCGTTGCCGATCTGCGCGAGCGCGGTGTTCGGCCACATCGTCCGCGCTCTCGCCGGCCTACTTCGATCAAGCCAAGAGCGGCGAGCTGATCTCGCGGCTCACCGCCGACACCACCCAGATCAAGGCCGCGGTCGGCGCCTCGGTGTCGATCGCGCTTGCGCAACCTCGTGCTGTTCATCGGCGCCACCGCCATGATGGTGGTGACGAGCCCGCGGCTCTCGGCCTTCGTGCTCGGCGCCATTCCGGTGATCGTGCTGCCGCTCTACGGCTTCGGCCGCGCGGTGCGCCGGCGCTCGCGCGCGGCGCAGGACACGCTCGCCGACGCCACCGCCTATGCATCCGAGCTGATCGGCGCGGTGCGCGTGCTGCAGGCCTTCACCAACGAGGCGCTGGCGACGCAGCCGGTTCGGCGCCGCGGTCGAGCGCGCCTTCGCCGCCGCGCGCGATTCGATCAAGGGCGCGCGCCGTCCTCACCGGCGATCGCGATCTTTCTCGTCTTCGCCAGCGTCGTCGTGGTGCTGTGGGTCGGCGCCCAGGACGTGCTCGACGGCCGCATCAGCGCGGGCCGGCTGTCGCAATTCGTGCTCTATGCGGTCTTCGCGGCGGCCGGGCTCGGCCAGCTCTCCGAGGTGTGGGGCGAGGTCTCGCAGGCGGCCGGCGCGGCCGAGCGGCTGTTCGAGATCCTCAACGTGCGGCCGGCGATCGCCGCGCCCGGCGCGTCCGGTCGCGCTGCCGGAGCCGCCGCGCGGCGAGGTCGCCTTCGCGGATGTGCGGTTCGCCTATCCGACGCGGCCCGACGGTTCCCGTGCTCGACGGCGTGTCGTTCTCCGTGCCGGCGGGGCGAGAAGGTCGCGATCGTCGGGCCCTCGGGCGCCGGCAAGAGCACGATCTTTCACCTGATCCTGCGCTTCTACGATCCCGTATCCGGCGCGGTCAGCGTTCGATGGCGTGCCGCTCCCCGACGCCGATCCGTTGGCCGCTGCGCAGGCGTATCGCGCTGGTGCCGCAGGATGCCGTCGTCTTCGCGGCCTCGATCCGCGAGAACATCCGTTTCGGCCGGCCGGAGGCGAGCGATGCGGAAGTCGAGCGTGCGGCGAAGCTCGCGCATTGCGTCGAATTCATCGATCGGCTGCCGCAGAAGCTCGACACGCCGGTCGGCGAGCGCGGCGTGACGCTGTCGGGCGGCCAGCGCCAGCGCATCGCGATCGCCCGCGCCATCCTGCGCGAGGCGCCGCTGCTGCTGCTCGACGAGGCGACGTCCTCGCTCGATGCCGAGAGCGAGACGCTGGTGCAGGCCGCGCTCGAGCGGCTGATGGCGGACCGCACCACGCTGGTGATCGCGCACCGTCTCGCGACCGTGCTCTCCTGCGACCGTATTCTGGTGATGGAGGCCGGGCGCATCGTCGAAGAAGGCACGCACGAGAAGCTCGCTGCCGCCGGCGGCCTCTACGCGCGTCTCGCCGGCTGCAATTCCAGAACGTATAAAGCCGCTATTCCGTCACCGTCCGCGCCTTATTCCGTCACCGCGCTTGCGCGTCGCACGTCGGTGATCCGGTAAGCCCTTGCAGTTTTCGCGATGCCTGGCCGCAGATCATTCTTGAACTGCTCGGCAGCAGCGGTTGAAAGAATTGTGGCTGCGCCGCCGTTTCGCCGTCGCGCGATTTTTCCCGCGAGCCGAAATTCCGTCACGGCCGTTCCCAACAGGAGCCATGGAACTCGTGGGAACTTTGGTTCCGGGTGGATTTCACGCTTTCCGGGAGGAAACGCATGCGTTGGTCTCTGCTTGCCGCCGTTTCGGTCTCGCCTTTGATGATGTTCTCGTTCGCCGGCTTCGGAAGTGCGCAGACGCCGCAGGAGAATCGCATCTCCGGGCCGATCGTACATGAAAACCTCGCGGTCTATTTCATCCACGGCAAGTCGGCGCCGGGCAAGGTGCCGCTCACGCTCGAAGAGGCGATGGCCAAGGGCGTCGTGAAGGTGCGTGAGACCAGCAACGTCAATCAGCTCGAGATCGAGAATCTCGGCGTCGACGAGGTGTTCGTGCAGTCCGGCGACATCGTGAAGGGCGGCAAGCAGGATCGCACGCTGATGGTCAGCCTGGTGCTGCCGCCGAAGTCCGGCAGCGTCCCGATCGCGTCGTTCTGCGTCGAGGAAGGACGCTGGTCGGCGCGCGGCCGCGAGGACGTGAAGAACTTTTCGACCGCATCGGCCGCCGTGCCCTCGCGCGAGATGAAGCTCGCGATGAAGGCGCCGATCGCGGCGGCGCGGCTCCGGAGCCCGCCAACCCGGCCGCCAATGCCGATGACCGTCGTCGGACGCAGCTGTCCGACAATACCGCCGCGAGCGAGACCGGCGTGCGGCAGCAGCAGGTGTGGGAGAGCGTGCGCAAGACCCAGGCCAAGCTCACCGGCAATCTCGGTGCGTCGGTCCGCTCGGCGCAATCGGCGCTCGAGCCTGCAGCTCGCGCTCGAGAACGAGAAGCTCATGGACGCGCAGAAGGTCTACATCAAGGCGCTCAAGGCCGCGGGCGAGAGCGGCGACGACATCGTCGGCTTCGTGTTCGCCGTCAACGGCCAGCTCAACAGCGCCGATGTCTATCCGTCGAACGGCCTGTTCCGGAAGATGTGGGCGAAGCTTTTGACCGCGAGCGTGATCGAGGCGATCGGCCACAAGGACGAGCCGGCGGTCGCGCCGCCGGCGGTCGAGCGGTGGCGGCCTTCCTGGCGGCGGCAGAAGCCGGCAAGTCGAGCGAAAAGTCGCTCAACGCCGGCGTCAAGCTCGAAACTCGCGAAGCCGACAAGGCCTATCTGTTCGAGACTGCGCGCGCGCCGTCGCCGAGCGCACCGGCGAGCTGGGTGCACCGGAATTATCTGGCGAAGTAACGCGGTGATGGCTGGCGGCCGAAATTCTCGCTACGGCCGCCAGCTCATCTTGTGGACTGGCGCGCCCGAGCGCCAGTTGATGGCCTCGCCGGAAATGACGAAGCCGTGCTTCTCGTAGAAGCGGATGGCGCGCGTGTTGTCGGTGTTGACGTGCAGGTCGAGGCCCGCGGGCGATATCCGCTTGGCTTCCGCCATCAGCGCGGTGGCGACGCCCATGCCCCAGGCTTCCGGCGCCACCACGATCTGATCGAGATCGAAGGTGCGGGGATCGACGGTGACGAAGCCGATCATCTTCCCATCGGCCTCGGCCACCGTGATCGTGGCCGCCGGCACGAGCTCGTCGCGCCAGCGTTGCCGCCACCAGTCGAGCCGCGCGGTGAAGTCGATCTGCGGATAGGCCTGCTGCCAGGTGCGCCGCCACAGCTCGATCGCCGCGTCCTCGTCGGCGGGCGCATACGGCCGCAGCGTGAAAGCGGGCGCGCTCACCGCTCCGTCAGCTTCAGCTCGATGCGGCGATTGCGGCCGTAGGCCTCCTCGGTCTTCTCGGGATCGATCGGCTGGAATTCGCCGAAGCCGGCGGCGACGAGGCGTTGCGGCGACACGCCCTTGCCGATGAGATACTGCACGACCGAGATCGCGCGCGCGGCCGAAAGGTCCCAGTTGCTCCTGAATTGCGGGCTGCTGATCGGCCGTACGTCGGTGTGCCCGTCGACCCGCAGCACCCAGGCGATCTCGCCGGGAATCTTGCTTCTCGAGCTCGAGCAGCGCGCTGGCGAGCTTGTCGAGCTCGGTGCGGCCCTCGGGCTTGTCGAGGGTGGCCTTGCCGGTGTCGAAGAACACCTCCGACTGGAACACGAAGCGGTCGCCGACGATGCGGATGTCGGGCCGGTTGCCGAGGATGGCGCGCAGCCGGCCGAAGAAGTCGGAGCGGTAGCGCGACAATTCCTGCACCCGTTGGGCCAGCGCCAGGTTGAGCCGCTGCGCCGAGATCGGCGATCTGGCTCTGCGATTCCTTGTCCTTCTTCTCGGAGGCATCGAGCGCCTCTTCGAGCGCCGCGAGCTGGCGGCGCAGCGCCGCGATCTGCTGGTTGAGCACCTCGACCTGTGCCAGCGCGCGTGCGGTAAGTCGCTTCTCGGAATCGACCTGGCCGGTGAGCTCGGCGACCTTGCCCTGCGCATCGGCTGCGCCGCTGCCGAGGCCTTCGTAGAGCCCCTTGAAGCGGTCGCGTTCGCCTTCGGCCCCGGCGAGGCTCGAGCGCATCTGGGCGAGCTGCTCCTCGAGGCTGAGCTTGCCGGTCTTCTCCAGCGACAGCAGCTCGGTGAGCTGCGCAATCTGCGCGGTGAGACGCGAGAGCGCGGTGTCCTTGCCGGTGACCTCCTGCGTCAGATAGAACTGCACGACCACGAACACGGTGAGCAGGAAGATGATGCCGAGGATCAGCGTCGACAGCGCGTCGACGAAGCCGGGCCAATAGTTCATGCCGGGGTCGCGGCGGGCGCGTGCAAGAGCCATGTCGTCCTTACCTGAAGTCCTGGGCCGGGCCTACTTGTTCACATCTTCGCGCACGAGAATTTCGAGCAGCCGGCGGATGTCGCGATGCTGCTGGGCCTGCGAATCGACCCAGTCGCGGATCATCTGCTGCTCCGTGCGCATGTGGTGGACCAGCCCCTGAATAGCTTCGGCGAGATTGGCCATGGCCGTGGTCGTCGCCCGGTTCGAGCCGCTTTCGGTGATCGCCTCGCGCAGACGCTCGATCGCCGCTCGCAGGTCGCCGGGCAGCGCCGCGCCGGCCGGCACGCCACGCGCCGCCGTCGTTGCGCCGGCTCGCCGAGATCGCGCACCGTAGTGGAGAGCCAATCCTCGAGCTCGGTGTAGAAGCGGTTCTGCGCCTGGCTCGTCTGCAGGTCGAGGAAGCCGAGCACCAGCGAGCCGGCGAGCCCGAACAGCGAGGACGAGAACGAGATGCCCATGCCGCTGAGCGGGGCGGCGAGGCCCTCCTTGAGCGAGTCGAAGATGGAGCCGGCGTCGCCGCCGGGCTTGAGCGTGTTGATCACGTTGCCGACCGAGCCGACGGTCTCGATCAGGCCCCAGAACGTGCCGAGCAGGCCGAGGAAGACCAGCAAGCCCGTCATGTAACGTGACATGTCGCGCGCTTCGTCGAGCCGGGCCGCGATCGAATCGAGGATGCTGCGCATCATCTGCGAGGAGATCGCCATGCGCCCGATGCGCTCGCGCAGAATGGCCGCCATCGGCGCCAGCAGCACCGGCGGCCGCTCGACCGCGAGGCCGGGATCGGCAAGCCGGAAGCCGTTCACCCAGTTGACCTCGGGGAACAGGCGGATGACCTGCCGGAAGGCCAGCAGCGATGCCGACGACCGAGGACGCCGATGATCAGCGCGTTGAGCCCGGGATTGGCGAGGAAGGCGACCCAGATCTGCTTGTAGAGCACGATCACGACGAGCGCGCACAGAATCAGGAACACCAGCATCCGGACGAGAAAAATCCGGGGTGAGGACAGCTTGAAAGGATCGATGTCTTGCGCCATGGCTGGGACTAGCACCCCCCAAAACTCGCCTCACAATACGGCAGGGACGCGGCGGAAGGAAGAACCTGCAATGGCGGACGAAAGCTGCAAGGGGTCGGTGATTTACCGTCTTTCCTGACAAAACCCCGTGAATGCCCGCGTAGCGGCTATTTGCGCGCGTCCTTCAAAACCCGCAGCAACGCGCCGTGAATATCGTCATTGCCGGCGAGGATATCGCCGCTCGCCAGCATGGCTTCGCGGCCGTCGAGGTCGGTGATGAAGCCGCCGGCCTCGCGCACCAGCGCGATCCCCGCAGCCATGTCCCAGGGCGAGAGGCTGCGCTCCCAATAGGCGTCGAGCCGCCCGGCTGCGACCCAGGCGAGATCGAGCGCGGCCGCGCCGAAACGCCGCAAGCCGGCGACCTGGTCCTGCACCGCGCCGTGCTCCTTTTGCACGAGCTCGACGTCGCCGCGGCTGGGGTGCGGGAGCGCACAGGCCACGACCGCCTCGGCGAGCCGCTTGCGCGCCGCCACCCGCAGCCGCTGGTCGTTGAGGAAGGCGCCCTTGCCGCGCTCGGCGGTGAACAGATCGTCGCTGGCGGGATTGTAGACCACGCCGGCGACGATCGTGCCTTCGCGCTCCAGCGCGATCGAGATCGCGAAGTGCGGAATGCCGTGCAGGAAGTTCATGGTGCCGTCGAGCGGATCGACGATCCAGCGATGGGTCTTGTCGGCGCCCTCGCGCATGCCGCCTTCCTCGCCGAGAAAGCCGTAGCCTGGCCGTGCGTGCTCGAGCTCCTCGCGCAGGATTTCCTCGGCGCGCCGGTCGGCGGCGGTGACGAAATTGGCCGGTCCCTTGAGCGAGACCTGCAGGTGCTCGACCTCGCCGAAGTCGCGCTTGAGGGCGCGGCTCGCCTTCTGCGCGCGGCCTTGATCATCACGTTGAGGAGGGCGGAGCGGAGCATGATGATCGGTGTGGCGGACGCGACGGTATCCGCGGTGTGTCCCGGATAGCTGTTCCCGGATGGGCATGGGTGCCTGCCCTCGACGCCGGCGGGCATGCGGTGAAGGGTGGGGTCTGCCTGCGCGGCGCGCTCACGTCAAGAGCGCGACTCCCGCATCTCCTTGAGCGCGTCGAGCCAGGGCTTGGCCGCCTTCTCGCCGGCGGCGCGGATGTCCGGTGTCTGCTTCTGCACGAAAGTCGTCGAGCGGAATGTCACTGACGCCGCCGGCCTTGGCGATGATGTGCCATTTGATCGCCTCCACCGGATTGGCCTGCACGCCGCGGCCGACGGCAAGGATGTTGGCGAGACGGTTTTGCGCGATAGGGCTGCCTTTGCGTGCCGCCTTCGCGAGCAGCACCGCCGCCGCACGTCTCGTCCCTGGCGACGCCGAGACCATTGAACAGCGCGATGGCATATTCGACCTGCGCGTCGGTGTTGTCGGCGAGCGCAGCCGCGCCCAGGAGCCGCGCCGCCTCGTTCAGGTCCTTCGGCACGCCGCGGCCCTCCTTGTAGGAGAGTCGCGAGCGCGTATTGGGCTTCCGGATTTCCGAGCTGGGCGGCGGCGCGGAACAGCTCGGCCGCGCGCCCAAAATCCTGCGGGAACAACTGGCCTTCGAGGTAGAGAGACCGAGATTGTAGGCCGAGGCGGCGTGCCCGAGCTTGGCGGCGGCGGCGAGCAGCTTCGCCGCCTGCTCGCGATTGGGCGCCCCGGTGCGTCCGCCGAGGTGGAACATGGCGAGCGCGAACATCGATTCGCGATCGCCCCGATCGGCGGCGAGCCGGTACCAATCGGCGGCCTTCTTGTCGTCGCGATCGATGCCCAGGCCGTTGGCATAAAGCTCGCCGAGCAGCGTCATCGCCTTGACGTCCTTTTGCTCTTCGACCCGGCGGGTCGCGATCGCAAAGGCGGTGATGTAGTGGCCGCGCTGGAACGCGCCATAGGCCATGTCGGCCTCGCGTCGGGACGCTGTCGGCGCGGCTGCGAACGCGGGCGCGGTGGGCGCTGCCGCGGGGGCTGCCTGTGCCGGAGCCGGAGAAGGCGTGCGCGTCGCCGGTTTTGCGGGTGGCTTGGGTGCGGCGGCTTTCGGCGTGGCCGGCGGTGCCGGCGCCACGGCGGGCGGGCCGATCTGGATCGGTGCCTGCGCCGCGGCAGACGCGACCAAACCGCTGGACAAGGCGAACGCGAGGATGTGCCGCGCGGCTCTCATGCGACCATCTCCGCCACCGCGAGCCGTCGCGCGACGTCGGCGAGCGCAGCCGCGCAGCCGCGTGCGTCCGCGAACACGCAATCGCCGACCGCGACAAAGTCGGCGCCGGCCTGTGCGAGCGGCTCCACCTCGTCGAGCGAAGCGGCAAAGCCGACGCAGGGGATCTCGAACACTTCCGCCCACCAAGCGACGCGCTCGGTGATCGCCTCGAACGAGGGCCGGTTCCCGTTTGCGTCCGGCTCGCCGAACATCACATAGTCGGCGCCGGCTTCGGCCGCGAGCATGGCGTCGTGTCTGGTCTCGAGCCCACCGCAGCCTGCGATGCGCGCGGGCTTGAGCGTGGCCACTGCGCCCTGCAGCGCGTCGATGCCGGTGAGATGCGCGCCGTCGGCGCCGGCGCGCACGGCGAGCTCGGGATGACCATCGAGAATGAGCGCCGCGCCTTTGTCCTGCACGGTCGGCGCCAGTGCCTTCGTCTGGTTGATGTGGCTGCGCTCGTCCATCTGCGGCAGGCGCAGCAGTACGGCAGCGACGTCGGCCGCGCCGAGCGCCTGCGCAAGCATATCCGCCAGCCCGGCAGGGTCCTGCGGGGTCACGAGATAGAGACGCGGGGCGGGGCGCCTCGGTGCGGCTGGGTTCCCTCGGGACGCCATGGCAATTCGATTGCCCCCCTAATCGGGCAGAAATGGGGGCGTTTATAAGCCCGCAACCCTACAAGAGGGTAAAGGCCGTGACCGCTCGAGACTACATCGCTCGAGACGTTACTGCGAGCCTTCCAGCCCCAATTGTCGCACCACGGTCCCCCACTTCTCCGTCTCTGCCTTGATGTAGCTCTGGATGCCCTCGACGGGAGGGGTTTCGTGCGGGATCAGGCCGATATTCATGATCTTTTGCCGCATCTCCGGCGTGGCCATGATGCGCTTCATCTCGCCATTGAGGCGGTTAACGATCTCGCGCGGGGTATCATGGCGGGCGAAGAGCACGTGCCAGGAGACCGCCTCCAGGTCCGGCACCGCGATGACCTCCGCCAGCGGCGGAACGTCGGGCAGCGTGGGAAAGCGCGTCGCGGACGTCACGGCGAGCGCGCGCAGCTTGCCGTCCTTGATCAGCGGCAGCGAGGCACCGGCTTCGGCGATCGCCGCGGCGACGTGGCCGGCCGCGACGTCCGCGATCGACTGCGGGCTGTTGCGATAGGGCACGTGGGCCATGTCGAATCCGAATTTTTGCTTGAGCAGCTCCATGGTCAGGTGCGGTGCGCCGCCGATCCCCGACGAGCTGTAGCTGAGCTGGCCCGGCCGCTCCTTGGCATATTTGACGAACTCCGGAACCGAGTTCACCGGCAGCGACGGATTGACGATGAGCACGAACGGCGATTTCACGTAGTGCGAGATCGGCACGAAGTCGGTCAGCGGTTCGAACGGCCGTACCTTGAACAGCGTCGGCCTGATCGCCATCACGGCGCTGGTCGCGACCGCGAGCGTGTAGCCGTCGGGCTTGCCCTTGGCGATGGTCTCGCCGGCGACGACGCCGGCGCCGCCCGGCTTGTTCTCGATGACCACGGGCTGGCCCAGCGCCTGCGATAGTTGCTCGCCGTAGATTCGCACCAGCGTGTCCATGCCGGTGCCGGCGGCAAGCGACACGACGATGGTGATGGGACGGGTCGGATAGGTCTGCGCCTGTGCCGGTAGAGCGGGAATGCAGGTGAACAGCACCAGCGCGAGCGCAAGCGCGCGCCAGCGCGCAAACGGAACAAGCGCGCGCCAGCGCGCAGACGGAACAAGCGCGCGCCAGCGCGCAGACGGAACAAGCGCGCGGCAACGCGCAAATGAATGCGACATTCATTTCCTCCCTTGTCATTCCGCCGTTGACGGCGGTTGTTGTTTTCGGCGCGGCTATTCCGCGTCAACGCGCGTGGACCGCGACCGCCGGGCGTTCCTGATTGTCGATCCGGCGGATGTCGCTGCCGGCGAAGGCGCTCCCTTCCTGCTGCCAGCTGACCGGTGGAAATGTGCCCCAGCGGCCGATGCTGAGATCGGATGCCTGCCACCGGATCGGGTCATCTTCCATATCGATAGTCTGGTAGTGGTTGGTGAACAGTTCGACACGGTGGCCATCGGGATCGCGCAGATAGACGAAACGCGCATAGCCCGGACCGAAATGACGGCCCGGTCCCCATTCGACGCTCGAGCCGAAGCCGTTCCGCCCCAGCAGGTCGCAGATGTACATGAGGTGATAGACTTCCGGGATCGTGAAGGCCGCATGGTGCAGGCGGGGTCCCGCATTGTTGACGAAGACGATGTCGTGCGGATTGCCCTTGCGCTGCAGGAAGACGGCGCGCAGGTCGTCGGTGCCGTCGTTGACGATGTATTCGGAGAGACGGAATCCCATCTGCATGTAGAATTCCAATGCCGCCTGCACCTCGCTGGTGAGCACCTGGAAATGATCGATGCGTTGCGGGCAGGCGCCGTGGAACAGCTCGAAGTCCATGATCCGCCGCGGCTTGGTCGTCATGGTCGCGCAGATTTCGAGCGGCGTACCGGCGACGTCGAGCGTGTGCAGGCTGCGGCCCTGGAACGGCACGTCGACCCAGCGCGTCGGCAATCCGCGTGACTTGAAATGCGCTTGCGCAAGATCGAGGTCCTCTTCGGTAAGGACGCGCATGCCGACGCGTTCGCAGGCGGGCGCGTTGCCAGACTTCAGCACAAGACTATGGTGGCAGCCTTCCTCCAGCCCGCGCAGGTAAAGCGTGTTGCGGTCTTCGTCGCTGACCACGAAGCCGAGCGTGTCCACATAGAATGCGCGACTTTTCGCGAGGTCGCTCACCGCGAATACCACATGGCTCGCCCGGGTGATGGCGAAGCCGGGCCGGAAGACTGTTTTCGGTATGGTCATGGGGTCCTCAATAGGACGCTTGAACGATCAAGCTTCACATGATCGGCGTTGCGCCGCAACAACCGAGCCTAATTGTTGTGCGCGCTGCCCGGTGGACAGGCAGGGCGTGCGGCCGGCCCATGGAAATGCAGGTTTTTTCCACTGGCATAGCGATTGCTTCGATTGAAAACAGAGTTGGTGGCTAGGGTTCCGGCTCCACGGCTTCGTTTGGAGCGTCTGGTCCGAGAGCTGCCGCCCGCGCGGGAGACATCCGCGGGGGTGCACGGCGGGACAAAAGCCCGGGAGACCTCGGTGGCCAGGATTGGCGTCACTCGGGTCTTGCCAATCCTCGGTCTGATTCAACGAACGACGAGGGTTGCACCATGAAACGTATCACATCGCTCCTGACCGCTCTGATGATCGCCGTCGGCGTCGGCGCAACTGCGGTGTCCACAGCTTGGGCCGCGCCGAAGAAGGAATTCAATATCGCGTGGACGATCTATGTCGGCTGGATGCCGTGGCCGTATGCCGCCGAGGCCGGCATCGTCAAGAAGTGGGCCGACAAATACGGCATCACGATCAACGTCACGCAGATCAACGACTACGTCGAATCGTCAACCAATACACCGCCGGCAAGTTCGACGGCGTGACCGTCACCAACATGGACGCGCTGACGATCCCGGCGGCCGGCGGCGTCGACACCACGGCCCTCATCATCGGCGATTTCTCCAACGGCAATGACGGCATCGTGCTCAAGAAGGGCAAGACGCTCGCCGACATCAAGGGCCGCAAGATCAACATGGTCGAGCTCTCGGTGTCGCACTATCTGCTGGCGCGCGGCCTTGAACAGCGTCAAGCTCAAGGAGAAGGACATCAAGGTCGTCAACACGTCGGACGCCGACATCGTCGGCGCGTTCAAGTCGAAGGACTCGACGGCGGTGATCACCTGGAATCCGCAGCTGATGGAGGTGAAGGCGGAGCCCGATGCGGCGCTGGTCTTCGACTCCAGCAAGATCCCGGGCGAGATCATCGATACGCTGGTGGTCAAGACCGAGACGCTGAAGGACAATCCCGATTTCGGCAAGGCGCTGGTCGGCATCTGGTTCGAGACGCATGGCGTTGATGTCTGACCCCGGCGACAAGGGCAAGGCCGCGCGCGAAGCGATGGCGAAGCTCTCCGGCACCGACCTCGCCGGGTTCGACGCCCAGCTCAAGACCACGCAGATGTTCTACACGCCGAAGGAGGCGGTGGCCTTCGCCAAGCAGCGCCGATCTGGCCAAGACCATGGAGCTCGTGCGCACGTTCTGCTTCGAGCACAATCTGCTCGGCGAGAACGTCAAGAGCAAGGACGCGATCGGCATCGCGTTCCCGTCCGGAGAGACGCTCGGCGCAGGAAGGCCAACGTGAAGCTGCGCTTCGACGCCTCCTTCATGCAGATGGCGGCGGACGGTAAGCTCTAGCGGCGTTCGTTCGCCAGCGACGGGAGCGCCGCACCATTCGCCGGTTCATGAACATCGCGCCGAGCCGCATCGGCCGGTTGATGCTGGCGCTCCTGCCGTTCGTGCTGATTGCGATCGATCTACGTGGTCGCGTCGGCGGAACGGCGCGCCGTCAATCCCGACGACAAGCTGCTGCCGCCGGTCAGTGAGATGGCGGACGCCGTGCGGCGTGTCGCCTTCGAACCCGACCGGCGATCGGGCGAGATCGTGCTATGGACCGACACTGCGGCGAGCCTGCAACGGCTGGCACTGGGGCTGGGCATCGCGACGCTCGATCGGCCTTGCCTTCGGGCTCGCGATCGGCGTCCTGCCGCTGGTCAGCGCGACGCTCGGCGCCGCTGGTCGCGGTGCTCTCGATGATCCCGCCGATGGCGATCCTGCCGATCCTGTTCATCGTCTTCGGCCTGGGCGAGCTGTCGAAGGTCGTTCTCATCGTGTTCGGCGTCGCGCCGTTCCTGATCCGCGATCTGTCGCTTGCCGTCGGCGCGCTTCCGGCCGAGCAGATCGTCAAGGCGCAGTCGCTCGGCGCATCGACCTGGCAGGTGGCGATCCGGGTGGTGCTGCCGCAGGTGATGCCGCGGCTGATCGATGCCGTGCGTCTTTCGCTCGGCCCGGCGTTCCTGTTTCTCATCTCGGCCGAAGCGATCGCGGCCGAAAGTCGGGCTCGGCTACCGCATCTTCCTGGTGCGGCGCTATCTCGCCATGGACGTGATCCTGCCCTATGTCGCCTGGATCACCCTGCTCGCCTATCTCATGGACTTCGCGCTCGCCTGGCTGTCGCGCGCGGCGTTTCCCTGGGCGTACAGATAGCGAGGCGCGCCGATGAGCGCGATCACCGTGCGCGAACGTGTGGGTCGAATACGGCGACCAGATCGTGCTCGAGCGCATCAATCTCGAGATCGCGTCCGGCGCCTTCGTCTCGATCGTCGGTCCCTCGGGCTGCGGCAAGAGCACGTTCCTGCGCCTGATCCTCGGACAGGAGCGCCCGACGCGCGGCGACGCTGCTGCTCGACGGCGAGCCGATGCCGGACGAGCCGGGGCCGGATCGCGGCGTCGTGTTCCAGCGCTATTCGGTGTTCCCGCATCTGACCGTGCTGGGCAACGTGCTGGTCGGCCTTCGAGTTCGCCGGCAGCCGTTTCCTCTCCCGTCTGACCGGCGCAGCGCGCCGCGCCGCGATCGAGCAGAGCGAAAGCCTGATCGAGGAAGTGGGCTTGGCGGCGCACCGCGACAAATATCCGAGCGCGCTTTCCGGCGGCATGCAGCAGCGCCTGGCGATCGCTCAGGCGATCGCGCGCCGGCCGAAGGTGCTGCTGCTCGACGAGCCGTTCGGCGCGCTCGATCCCGGCACGCGGGCGCAGATGCATGCGCTGATCAAGCCGCTCTGGCGCGACTGCGGCATGACGGTGATCATGGTCACCCACGACATCAAGGAAGCCTTTGCGCTCGGCACGCGCCTCATCGCCTTCGACCGGCCGCGCATCGACCCGCAGGCGCCGGGGCGCTTCGGCGCGATCATCACCTACGACCTCGATCTCACGCGCGACAGCGCCGTCCCGGTGCTCGGCTTCTCGAAGCCGCTCCAAGCCGCGCCAGCGCGGGCCAATCCATACCGGCCCAACAAGGCCAACAAGTCCAAGGAGCCACCGCATGATGTTTGCTCAACCCACGCGCCGCTCGCGCAAGGCCGGGTCCGTTCCGGCGCCGCGTGCGCGCGCGCCGCCATCACCCCGACTTCGACCGCATGTCGACGCAGGGCTGGAAGGCGCTCGAAGCCGAGGGACAGCTGTCCCGGCAGGGCTGGCGCAAGGAGCAGCAATGGGCGCTCGACATGGGGCTGCCCGGCGCCGAATGCCTCACCGACGAGACGATCCCGACCTTCGCGCGCGGCGAGCTGCCGCACTTCGCCGGCATCAACACGTTCCTCAAGGCGCCCTATGTCGAGAACGTGCGCGACGTCGGCAAATACGACGCCGCCGTCATCGGCATCCCGTTCGATTCCGGCACCACCTACCGGCCGGGCACGCGTTTCGGGCCGCAGGGCATCCGGCGCATCTCGGCGCTCTACACGCCCTACAACTACGAGCTCGGCGTCGATCTGCGCGAGCAGATGACGCTGTGCGACGCCGGCGACGTCTTCACCATTCCCGCCAACCTGGAAAAGAGCTTCGACCAGATCACGCGCGGCGTCGCGCATGTGTTCTCCTCCGGCGCGCTGCCGCTGATGCTGGGCGGCGACCATTCGATCGGCTTTCCCTGCGTGCGCGGCATCGCGCAATGCACGTCGAAGCGGATCGGCATCATCCATTTCGACCGCCACATCGACATCCAGGAGAAGGACCTCGACGAGCGCATGCACACCACGCCCTGGTACTGGGCGACCAACCTGCCGAACGTGCCGGCGATCAACCTGGTCCAGCTCGGCATCGGCGGCTGGCAGGTGCCGCGCGACGGCGTGCAGGAGGCGCGCAAGCGCGGCACCAACGTGCTGACCATCGCCGACATCGAGAAGATCGGGCTGGAGAAGACCGCCGAGATCGCGCTCGAGCTCGCCTGGAAGGACGCCGACGCGGTCTACATCTCCTTCGACGTCAATTCGATCGATTGCGGCTTCGTGCCCGGCACCGGCTGGCCCGAGCCCGGCGGCTTCCTGCCGCGCGAGGCGCTGAAGCTGCTCGGTCTCGTCGCCGCCGAAGGCATCTGCGGCTTCGAGGTGGTCGAGGTCTCGCCGCCCTACGACACCTCCGACATCACCGCGCTGATCGGCGTGCGCGTCGTGGTCGAGGCGCTCGGCTCGCTGGTCGCGCACGGCAAGCTCGGCTCGCACAAGACCATCATCGACAAGCCCGTCACCTATTGAGGCCGGCCATGCATCGCGGACACGACCACGATCACCATCATCACAATGGCAGCGACGGCAGTTCGGGCAATCACGCAATGCCCGCCGCCGGTCACAATCACGCGCACCGGCCCGCCGGAGTGGCGCAGTGGCAGACGCCGCATCTCGGGGAGGGCCAGCAGGCGGCGGATCAGCAGCAAAGCGAACCCGACCTCGACCAGGTCGAGACCGCCTTTGTCGAAGGATTCTCGGTCGCGGCCGATCCGACCAGCTTCCTGCGGCTGGCGAATGTGCCGTTCGAGACCACGGCGGCCGACGGATCGAAGCTCGTGCTGCTGCGCGTGGAGACCGACCTCGTGACCGACGTCGGCAGCATCATGCCGCATCTCGGCGGCGCCACCTTCCGCTACGATCCGCTGCCGGCGGCGCTGGTGGCGCGCCGCCGGCGTCTGCGCTTCGTCTATCGTGACGATCGCGGCATCCGCGCCTTGAGCTTCGCCGAAGTGCGGGCACTGGTGTAGGTGACTCGGTCTGCTCCCTCCCCCTGAAAGGGGGAGGGTTGGGGTGGGGGTCGTGGGTCACGCCCGCGCCGTGTCGATGCCGGCAGCGGCCAGGAGCTCGGCCAGCCGCTTGCGGGCATAGAACATGCGGGTTTTGACGGTCGCCGCCGGCACGCCGATGATGGTCGCGACCTCGTCGACCGACTTCTCGTGATAATATACGAGGTCGATGATCTCGCGATGCGCCGATGACAACTGGGTGAGGCATCGACGCAGGGCCGCGCCGCGCTGACTGGCCTCCAGGGTTTCTTCGGCGGTGCCGGCCGAATCCGGAATCGCTTCGGCCGCCGCATCGTCGAGCGGCTCATGAAGGCGTCCGCGCATCGCGGTGAGCGCCTTGTTGCGAGCGATGGCGAGCAGCCAGGTCGAGAGCTGCGCGCGGCCTTCGAAGCTCGCCGCCTGCCGCCACACGTCGAAGAAGACATCGTTGACGACATCTTCGGCGGTCGCCTCGTTGGCCACCAGCCGCAGCACGAAGCGGTACACCTTCGGCTGATGGCGGGCGAACAGCAGCCGAAGTGCCTGACGATCGCCTGCCGCGACGTGCGCGACGAGGGCTGCGTCCGATGTCTTGTCCGTTGCGACCTCTGTGCCACGCAGCGTCCGAGTTGCCCCGAAGGCGCACTGGAACATGGCGTCGCCGGCGCCGTCAACGTGAGGGACGATGACGCCTGGGACCGTGTTGGTTTGGGTGTTGTTGAACATTGTATCCCCCTATCCAATCTGATGCCCTAAGGACGGATGAGGGATCGGAAAACCGACAGGTCAGCTGAAATTTTTTTCGTCGAGCGGCTCAGCAACGAGAGGGACGCGCGCCGGCGTCGCCGCCTGCTGCGCTGTCCTTGATCAAGCGGTCGATATGCATCCTGATATGCGCGGCTTCGGCGGCGGTATTCGCGAGCGCGATGGCGCGGTCGAAGGCGACGCGGGCCTCTTCGCCGCGGCCGAGCTGCAGGAGAAGTCCGCCCTTGAGCCCGAAGAAATGGAAATAGCCGGACAGCTTGGCGCCCAGCGGCTCGATCATCGCCAGCGCGGCGGCGGGGCCCTGCACCTTGGAGACGGCGACCGCGCGATTGAGCGTGATGACCGGCGATGGCTGCATTTGCTCCAACGCGGCATAGAGCAGATCGATCTGCGCCCAATCGGTATCCTGGGGCCGCTCCGCCCGGGCATGCAGCGCCGCGATCGCCGATTGCGCCTGGTAGGGGCCTGGGCGCTTGTGGCGCATCGCCTTGTCGATGAGCGCGAGCCCTTCGGCGATCATCTCGCGGTTCCAGAGACCGCGATCCTGGTCCTCCATCAGCACGATGTTGCCGTCCGCATCGAAGCGAGCGTCCGCGCGCGCGTGCTGCAGCAGCAGCAAGGCCAGCAGGCCCATGATTTCGGGCTCGGTCGGGAACAGCCGCAGCAGCAGCCGGCCGAGCCTGATGGCCTCGTCGCAGAGCGGCGCGCGGCTGCCGCCCGGCCCGCTGTTCGCCGAATAGCCCTCGTTGAAGACGAGGTAGATCATGGCAGCGACAGCGGCGAGGCGTTCGGAGCGTTCCACGGCGCCCGGCGTCTCGAACGGGACGTCGGCCGCGGCTATGAGATTTTTGGCTCGGGTGATGCGCTGCTCCATGGCGCTTTCGCTGACCAGGAAGGCGCGCGCGATCTGCTTGACCGAGAGGCCGGAGACCACGCGCAGCGCAACCGCGATCTGCTGGGTCGCCGGCAGATCGGGATGACAGCAGATGAACAGCAGCCGCAGGATGTCGTCGCGATAGTCCGCGCCATCGAGCCGCTCGGCCAGCTCGGTTTCGGCATCCTCCAGGTCCGAGATGGCCGCTTCCTCCGGCAGCGCCTCCTGCTTGCGGCCGCGGCGGGCAGCGTCGACGCCGATGTTGCGCCCCACGAAGATCAGCCAAGCTGCGGGGTCGCGCGGCGGGCCGTTTTGCGGCCAGTTCTGCAGCGCCCGCAGGCAGGCCTCCTGGAAGGCCTCCTCGGCCGCATCGAGGTTTCGGAAATAGCGCAGCAACGCGCCGACCGCCTGCGGGCGGGCTGACGTGAGGGCCGCGTCGATCCAGGTAATGTCGGTCACGTCGTGGCGCCTCCGGGCCGGAAGTAGCCGACCGGGCGAATCTCATAGGCGCCGGGTCCGGGGTTCGCCGCCGCCAACTCCTTGGCGGTCTCGATCGCCTCTTCGAGCGACGGACAGTCGACCACGTAGAAGCCGAGGAACTGTTCCTTGGTCTCGGCGAAAGGTCCGTCGATGACCAGGGCTTCGCGGCCCTTCCGCAGCGTGGTTGCTGCGGTCGTCGGCAACAGCCTCGCGACCGGCCCAAGCCGGCCGTTCTTGGCCAACTTGTCCGTTATGACCGTCAGCTTGGCCATCACGGCGTCGTCCTCCTGCTTGGTCCAGGAGCCGACGACGTTCTCGTCGTTGTAGCAGAGTATGGCGTAGAGCATGATTTTTCCCCGTTTTGCTAAGGACGAAGCAGGATGGCGGCAGCCGACAAGCCGTCGATAAAAAAAGCCGCCGGCGCCGGCAACCTATGAGGGTTCCCGGTGGCGATCCAGCCGCGGCGAGAGCGCCGGCGGCTGGCATAGTCCTACTTCCGATCGGCTGAACGCGCTGCGAGCTCGCGGGCGCACGCGATGAAGAGCTGCGCGACCGGGCTGAGCGACCGGTTTTTCAGCGTGAGGATCCCGATCGGCCGGCGTGTTGTCGGCAGGTCGATGGGCAGGATTTTGACCGCTGCGTTCTTGGGATGGAACTTCAACATGGAACGGGGCAGGGCCGTCAGAAAGCGTCCGCTCGCGACCAGCCGGTGGCGCGCGGGAACGGAGGATGTGACGACGGTTGCCCGCGGCATTTCGAGTCCGCTCGCACGGAACGCCTCCGCCACCACCGCTCCGAACGGAGTGTCCGTGGGTGGCAGCGTCCAACGTTCATCGATCAGGTCCGCGAGCTTCACGCTCCGCCGTTTCGCCCACCTGCTTCGACCTCCGGCCGCGATCACGAACGGCTCGTGGAACAGAATCTCCGCATTCAAGTGCGCCTCGTTGAGCGGCCGGTACATTCCGACGATCACCAGATCGACCTTGCGCTCTTCGAGGGCGTTGTAGGTCGCGGCTGTTTCGGCCGCCAAGAGGTGAACGACGGTGCGCGGATATTTCTCCGAGAACCGTTCGATGACGCTGGACACGAATCCGGTCGCCGTCGTGACCGGGCATCCGACCCGGACTTCGCCGGCACGGGGATCAGCGAGAAACTCGATGTGCTTGACGCCTTGCCGGAGCTCATCGAACGCAGCCACGCTGCTGTCGAGGAGCGCGCGGCCATAGGACGTGAGCTCGACGCCCTGGGCGCTGCGATCGAGCAGGCGCACACCGAGCGTGTGCTCCAGATCCGAGATCGACTTCGATACGACCGGAACGGAAATCGCCAGACCTTCGGCTGCCTTGGTCATGCTGCCGGTCTGCGCGACGGAAATGAGCACGTGCAGGTCCCGCAATTTGATGCGGTGTCCGATGCGGTCTGCCCACTGCATTTTTTACCTCTTAGGCAAATCGCTAAGGGGAGTGTGAAAAATCGAACTTCTCAAAAATAGCGACCGAGCGCATCGTTTCAATCCTGGAGCATGAAGTCATCCTGCTTTCGTCGCCAGGAGAGTTTAGTGATCCGCTGCAATCGCCGCCAATTCATATCGACTATCGCGGCCTCGTTGGCGGGCTTTCGCGCCGACGGTGCTCGCGGTCAGTCGCGATACCCGGAGCGTCCAATTCGCGTGATCGTGCCATTTGCGGCCGGCGGCGTCGGCGAAGCGGCCGTCCGGGTTCTGGTTCCCAGAATGGAGCAGAAGCTCGGCCAGAAGATCGTCGTGGAGCCAAAACCGGGTGGTGCGGGCAACCTCGGAGCTCGCGAAGTCGCGCGGGCGGACCCTGACGGCTATACCATCCTCGTTGCGGCCGCCGGCAATTTTGTCATCAATCAATTCCTGACGAAGCTGCCGTTCGATCCGCTGACGGCATTGACCCCGGTCGCGAAGATTGCGGAGATCCCGATCGTATTCTGCTCGAATCCATCGGTACCGATTCAAAGCCTTGCGGAATTCACCGCGTATGCGCACGCGCATCGCGGCAAATTGAACTACGGCTCGCCCGGCAACGGATCGGTCAACAATCTCATCGTCGAGAACCTCAAGCAAGTCGCTGGCATCGAGATCACCCATATTCCGTATCGCGGCTCGCCGCCTGCAACGCTGGCGGCTCTCGCCAATGAGATCCAGCTGTATGCGATCGGCGTGGCGGCGGTCGCGGGCCATCTCAAGGATGGCAAGCTGACGGCGCTCGCGGTCACGACGAAGGATCGACTGGCGGCGCTGCCCGAGGTGCCGACGGTCATCGAAGCCGGATTTCCCAGTCTCGTCATGTCGAACTGGTGGGCGATGGCCGTTCCGACGCGGACGCCGGAGCCGGTTGTCGGCCTCCTCAACCAAGCCGTGGTCGAAGCCCTGAACGATGCGAACGTCGTCGCGCAGTTCGCCACATTGGGCATGCACGTGCCGACGCAGACGAGAGAGCAATTCATCGCAAGTCTCGGCCCCGAAGCCGAAATGTGGTCTCAGGTCATAGCGCGCGGAAAGATCGTGGGTGAATAGCGGCGATGAAGGTCATCGTGATTGGAGCCGGCATCGGCGGACTGACGACCGCGCTCAGCCTTCATGCCGCCGGCATCGATGTGCGGGTCTACGAGTTGGCCGCCGACATCAAGGCGCTCGGCCTCGGCATCAATCTGCAGCCGAATGCGGTACGCGAGCTGAGCGAGCTCGGCCTGGGCGACGCCTTGGCGGCCACCGCGATCGAGACGGCCGAGCTTCGCTACTACAACAGGCACGGCCAGCTGATCTGGGGCGAGCCGCGCGGGCTCGCCGCCGGATATGCCTGGCCGCAATACTCGATCGATCGGGGCGATCTGCACGCGATCCTGCTTGCCGCGGTGGAGAAGCGGATCGGTATTGGAAACATAATTGCAGGTCACCATCTCGTTTCCTTCGAACAAGATGGCTCGGGCGTGACCGCGCACTTCAACGACCGGGACAGCGGCGAGCGCCTTCCACCGCAGCGCGGCGATCTCCTGGTCGGCTGCGACGGCATCCATTCGGCAGTACGCGCGCAGCTCTACCCGCACGAAGGACCGCCGGTGTCGAGCGGTCGTATCCAATGGCGCGGCGCGGTCGAAGGCGAACCCTTCCTGGGTGGCCGTACGCATGTCACCATGGGCTTCAGCGATCGCAGAGCGGTGGTCTATCCGATCAGAAGGCAAGCTGCCGATCGCGGACGCTCGTATATCAACTGGGTTGCCACGCTCGGCCGGCAATCGGCGTCCGATATGCCGGCCGAGTGGAACCGAACGGCGCCCAAAGATCGATTCTTTCACCAGTTCAAGGATTGGAATTTCGGTTGGATCAGGTTTGCCGATCTGATCTGCGATACGGATGAAGTCTACGAGTTTCCCGTGCAGGATCGCGACCCGCTTCCGCGATGGAGCTTTGGTCGCGTGACGCTGGTGGGGGACGCGGCGCATACGATGCTGCCGACCGGCGCTCAAGCCGGCAGCCAGGCCATCGTGGATGCCCGGGTTCTTGCCTTCGCGCTGGCCACGACGCGGCCGATCGAGCGGGCACTGGAACGTTACGAAGAGCAGCGACGGCCGATCATGAGCGCGGTGACGATGACGAATCGGAAGTTCGGGCCCGCGATCGTGATGGAGCTTGCGGAGCAACGTGCTCCGCAAGGATTCGACAACATCGAAGAGGTGATATCCCGTCGCGAGCTCGAGGACATTTCCCTCGCCTACAAGATCGAGGCTGGGTTCGATCCGGCGGCGATCAATGGGCGGCCGTCCTTGACGGTATGACGCCTTACGCCGCCTTCTTCTCCAGGTCCTGCTTCCACTGGCCCAGCGCGGCGAGGCTGTTCATCATGGCGCGGTGGGCGAAGGCGCGCTGCGCCGTGGCGACGTTCTCAGGCTTCCCGGCCCAGGCCTTCTGCGGCGCCGCCTGCAGCGCGCGGCCGTAGCTGAAGGTGAGCTTCCACGGCAGACCGCCGATGCGGTTCATGGCGTCGAGATGGGCGGTCGCCTCCTCGTCGGACTGGCCGCCGGAAAGGAAGGCGATGCCGGGCACGGCGGCGGGCACGCAGGCCTTGAGCACCTTCACGGTCTTCTCCGCGACCTCTTCGACGCCGGCGCGGCTCTTCGCCTTCTTGCCGGCGATCACCATGTTGGGCTTGAGCACCATGCCTTCGAACGCGACCTTCTGGTAGTAGAGCTGCTCGAACACAGTCTTGAGCAGCCATTCGGAGGTGACGTAGCAACGGTCGACGTCGTGATCGCCGTCCATCAGCACCTCCGGCTCGACGATCGGAACGATGCCTTCCTCCTGGCAGAGCGCGGCGTAGCGCGCGAGCGCGTGCGCATTGGTGATGATCGCCGCATAGCTCGGGATGCCGTCGCCGATGTCGATCACCGCGCGCCACTTCGCGAACTTGGCGCCGAGCCCGCGATATTCGACGAGGCGCTCGCGCAACCCATCCAGGCCCTCGGTGATCACTTCGCCCGGCGAGAACGGCAGCGGCTTGGTGCCCTTGTCGACCTTGATGCCGGGAAGCGCGCCGGCCTTCTCGATCACCTTCACCAGCGGCGTGCCGTCCTTGGCGTTCTGGCGGATGGTCTCGTCGTAGAGGATCACGCCGGAAATGTATTTCGACATCGCCTCGGACGAGCGGAACAGCAGCTCGCGGTAGTCGCGGCGATTGTCGGCGGTCGATTCCGCACCGATGGCGTCGAAGCGCTTCTTGATTGTGCCCGAGGATTCGTCGGCGGCGAGGATGCCCCGGCCCGGCGCGACCATGGCCTCGGCGACCTTGTTGAGCTCAGCGAGGTTCATTGAAGCCTCCGTGTCGTTCTTCAAATGGGTTCCGGGATTTTGCCGCGTCTCCGCGCCAATGGCAAAGGGCAGAACGTTACAGTCTTGATATCCACAGTCGTCCAGATGTCATCAAACCAGGTGTCATCCAACCAGTGGTCATCTGACAAAGTGTCATCTGACCCGCATGATCTCGACCCCCGGCAGCGCCTTGCCTTCCAGCCATTCGAGAAACGCGCCACCGGCGGTCGAAACATAGGTGAAGCGCTCGGTCACGCCGGCGCTGTTGAGCGCCGCGACCGTGTCGCCGCCGCCCGCGACCGTTACAAGCTTGCCGGCGGCGGTGAGTTCCGCGGCGGCCTCGGCAACCTCGACGGTGCCGTTGTCGAACGGCTCGAGCTCGAAGGCGCCGAACGGCCCGTTCCAGACCAGGGTCTTCACCCGGGCGAGCACCGAGCAGACGTGCTCGATGCTGCGCGGGCCGATGTCCAGGATCATCTCGTCGGCGCCGACGCCATCCACGGCGACCACGCGCGACGGCGCGTTGGCCTCGAACGTCTTGGCCACGACGGCATCGACCGGCAGGACGATCTCGCGGCCCTTTGCCTTCGCCATGGTCCATGATCTCGCGCGCGGTCGGCAGCGAGATCGTGCTCGCACAGCGATTTTCCGACGGCGTGCCCGAGCGCGGCCAGAAAGGTATTGGCCATGCCGCCGCCGATGACCAGCACGTCGACCTTGGCGAGCAGGTTGCCGAGCAGGTCGAGCTTGGTCGAGACCTTGGCGCCGCCGACGATGGCCGCGAGCGGCCGCGTCGGCGTCTCCAGCGCCTTGGTCAGCGCGTCGAGCTCGGCCTGCATGGTGCGGCCGGCATAGGTCGGGCAGCTTGCGGCCGAGACCTTCGGTCGAGGCATGCGCGCGGTGCGCGACCGAGAAGGCGTCGTTGACGAAGATATCGCCGAGCTTGGCGAGCTCGGCGACGAAGGCGGGATCGTTCTTCTCCTCGCCCTTGTGGAAGCGGGTGTTCTCCAGGCACAGGATGTCGCCCGGCTTCATCGCGCCGATCGGCGGCCTGCGGCCTTCTCGCCGATGCAATCCGTCGGCGAACGCGACCGGCCGCCCGAGGACGTCGGCAATCGCCGGCGCGAACAGCCCGAGCGATTCCTTCGGGTCGAGCCCCTTCGGGCGTCCGAAATGCGACAGCAGGATCACCTTGCCGCCCTTGTCGGCGATCTCGCGGATGGTCGGCGCGACGCGCTCGATGCGCGTCGTATCCGTGACCTTGCCGTTCTCGATCGGCACGTTGAGGTCGACGCGCACGAGCACGCGTTTGCCCTTCACGTCGGCCTGATCGAGCGTGCGGAACATGACTACTGACCTGCAAACAAAAAATCGTTCATCGCAGGTGACGTCAGATCAACTTCCCCATCGCGACGGCGGTGTCGATCATGCGGTTGGAGAAGCCCCATTCGTTGTCGTACCAGGACATCACCCGCACCAGCGTGCCGTCCATCACCTTGGTCTGATCCATGGCGAAGACCGACGAGTGCGGCGTCGTGATTGAAGTCGCTGGAGACATTGGGCGCCTCGGTATAGCCGAGGATGCCCTTGAGCTGCTGCTCGGCCGCGCGCTTCACGGCGCCGTTGATCTCGTCCTTGCTGGTCGCGCGCTTGGCGACGAACTTGAAATCGATCACCGAGACGTTCGGCGTCGGCACGCGGATGGCGACGCCGTCGAGCTTGCCGGTGAGCTCCGGCAGCACGAGGCCGACGGCCTTGGCCGCGCCGGTCGAGGTCGGGATCATGTTGAGCGCCGCGGCGCGCGCCCGGTAGAGGTCCTTGTGCACCTGATCGAGCGACGGCTGGTCGTTGGTGTAGGAGTGCATCGTCGTCATGAAGCCTTTGTCGATGCCGACGGCGTCGTTGAGCACCTTGGCGACCGGCGCGAGGCAATTGGTGGTGCACGACGCGTTGGAGACGACCTTGTGCTCCTTGGTGAGCTTGTCGTGGTTGACGCCGTAGACCACGGTGAGATCGACGCCGTCGGCGGGCGCCGAGATGAGCACGCGCTTGGCGCCGGCGGTGAGATGCGCGGCGGCCTTGTCCTTCGAGGTGAAAATGCCGGTGCATTCGAGCGCGATATCGACGCCGAGATCCTTCCACGGCAGCGTTGCGGGATCCTTGACGGCGGTCACCTTGATCGCGCCGTTGCCGACGCTGATGGTATCGCCTTTGACGGTCACCTCGCCGGGAAAGCGGCCGTGCACGGAGTCGAAGCGCAGCAGGTGCGCATTGGTCTCGACCGGGGCGAGATCGTTGATGGCGACCACCTCGATGTCGTTGCGCTCCGGCCTCCGCGATCGCGCGCAGGACATTGCGGCCGATGCGGCCAAATCCGTTGATGGCGACACGAACTGACATTCCCGGCTCCTTCGCTCCCTAGCGGTGCCACTATGCATTAGATAGTGCCGCGCGGCGCGTCTTTTAAGTCTTTCCCAGCTTGCCTAACGCGGCTTCGGCGACTTTTTCCGGCGTGATGCCGAATTGCTTGTAGAGCTCCTTGTAGGGCGCGCTCGCGCCGAAGCTGCTCATGCCGACGAAGGCGCCGTCCGAGCCGATGATCTCGTCCCAGCCCTGCCGCACCGCGGCCTCGACCGCGACCTTGACCTTGGCGCGTGCCGATGATCTCCTGCCGCTCCGAAGCCGGCAGTGCGCGGAACAGCTCGAAGCAGGGCACCGACACCACGCGCGCGACGACGCCGCGCTCGCGCAGGAATTTGCGCGCCTCGACCGCGATCGAAACCTCCGACCCGGTGGCGAACAGCGACACGTCGGCGGTCTTCTCCGCCGGCACGATCTCGTAGGCGCCGGCGGCGCAGCGGTTCGCCTCCTCGTGGCCGAGCCGCAGCTGCGGCAGGTTCTGGCGCGTCAGCGCCAGCACGCTCGGCGCATCCGCGTGCTCGAGCGCGAGCTGCCAGCATTCGACGGTCTCGACCGTGTCGCAGGGACGGAACACCAAGAGGTTCGGGATCGCGCGCAAGCGCGGCGAGATGCTCGACCGGCTGGTGGGTCGGCCCGTCCTCGCCGAGCCCGATCGAGTCGTGGGTCATCACATGAATGACGCGCTCGCCCATCAGCGCGGCCAGGCGGATCGCCGGCCGGCAATAGTCGGAGAAGACCAGGAACGTGCCGGAATAGGGAATGACGCCGCCATGCAGCGCCATGCCGTTCATGGCCGATGCCATGCCGTGCTCGCGCACGCCGTAATGGATGAAGCGGCCGCCGTAGTCGGCGGCGGAGAGCACGGTCATGCCCTTGGGCTTGGTGTTGTTCGAGCCCGTGAGGTCGGCGGAGCCGCCGATCATCTCGGGCACCGCCGCGGCCAGTGCTTCGAGCGCGCCCTCGGACGCGATGCGGGTGCCGATCTCCTTCGGTGTGGCGGCGAGCTTCTCCTTCACCGAGCGCACCGCGGCCGCGAGCTTGTCCTTCGGCAGCTTGCCCTTGATGCGGCGCTCGAACTCGACGCGCCGCTCCGCCGGCAGCGCGGCGAGGCGTTCGTTCCAGGCGTGGTGCGCGGACTTGCCGCGCAAGCCCGGCGCTGCGCCAGAGCTCGAGCACATCCGCCGGCACGACGAAGGCGGGCTCGGTCCAGCCGAGCTTGTCGCGCGCGCCCTTGATCTCGTCGGCGCCGAGCGGCGAGCCGTGGCACTTCTCGGTGCCGGCCTTGCTCGGCGCGCCGAAGCCGATGATGGTGCGGCAGGCGATCAGCGATGGCCGATCCGAGCGTCTGTGCCCGCTCGATGGCCGCTGGCGATGGCCTCGGGATCGTGCCCGTCGATGCGCGTCGCCGCCCAGCCGGCGGCCTCGAAGCGCTTCACCTGATCGACGGAATCGGAGAGCGACAGCGGGCCGTCGATCGAGATGCCGTTGTCGTCGAACAGCACGATCAGCTTGGAGAGCTTGAGGTGGCCCGGCGAGCGCGATCGCCTCCTGGCTGATGCCTTCCATGAGGTCGCCGTCGGAGGCGAGCACGTAGGTATGATGGTCGACGATCTCGGGGCCGAAGACGGCGGCCAGATGCCGCTCGGCGATCGCCATGCCGACCGCGTTGGCGAGGCCCTGGCCGAGCGGGCCGGTGGTCGTCTCCACGCCCGGCGTGACGAAATTCTCCGGATGGCCCGGGCGTGATCGAGCCGAACTGGCGGAAGCGCTTGATCTCCTCGATCGTCATCGCCTTGTAGCCGAGAAGATGGAGCAGCGCGTAGATCAGCATCGAGCCGTGGCCGGCCGACAGCACGAAGCGGTCGCGGTCGGGCCAGGCCGGATCGGCCGGATCGAATTTCAGGAAGCGCGTGAACAGCACGGTCGCGATGTCGGCCGCGCCCATCGGCAGGCCGGGATGGCCGGATTTCGCCTGCTCGACCGCATCCATGGCGAGCGCGCGGATGGCGTTCGCCATGCGGTCGTGCTGTGCGCGGGTCGCGGGCATCCGGTCGTCGCGGCGGGCGGCGGGCGATGAGGCGGCTGCCGCCGGAGCTGCGGCGAGGGGAGACTTCGGGCTGGTCATGGCTGGGCCAAGAGGGGTTGCTCGCTGCGAGCCTCTAGCACGCGGGCGCGGGGAGTCAAAGAATGCCGGCCGGCGCGATCCGCGCCATGCACAGGGCAGGGGAGAAAGTTGCCGCGAGCGTTGACGCAAAGCCAGTCGAAACACGTAAGGTTCCCTCTCTAACCGCTTGCCGCCGCAAAAGATTCTTCGCGCCTTACGGCTGACGAATCCAGGGGGTATTTGCCGAGCCGGGGGGTCTGTCGAATGTCGGAGCCAAGCGCCATCGACGCTGCCAGCAAACGGCTTGCGCTCGCGCTCGACGCGCTGGCGGCGGCGGTCGAGCGGCGGCACGACGCCGATCGCGGCGAGGAGACGCTCGCCGACCAGCTGCATGCGCTCGGGACCGACCGCTCGCGCCTCGCCTCCGAGCTCGACGCCGCCGCGGCTCGTGCCCGGTCGTTGGAGACCACCAATCGCGAGGTCGCGCAACGGCTCGATGCCGCCATCGACACCATCCGCTCCGTGCTCGCCGCAAGCGAGCGCTGAATTGTCGTCAACGTCGCCCGGGAATGCCATGCCGCAGGTCAATGTCACCATCAACGGCCGCCAGTTCCGAATGGCCTGCGAGGACGGCGAGGAAGAGCATCTCATGCAGCTGGCGGCGGATCTCGACACCCGCATCGCGCGGCTGCGCACCCGTTTCGGCGAGATCGGCGATACGCGGCTGACCGTCATGGCCGCGCTCACGCTCGCGGACGAGCTGTCCGAGACGAAGGAGAAGCTGCAGCGCGTCGAGCCGGAGCTCGCGACGCTGCAAGATGCCAGCGCCGTTTCCGCCGACCGCGCCCAGGAGACGCAAGCGTGCAATCGCCGCCGCGCTCAATGCCGCCGCCGAGCGCATCGAGAACCTCACCAAGCGGCTCAACCAGACCGTCCCCGAGAGCGGCGTCCCGATGGGGTGACGACTTGCTCTCGCACGGGATAAGCAGGACCGCTCGCTGGCGCCGGACGACGCGACGCATTACATTGATTGCCGCGGGGCTGCGCGGTGCGTAGGAGCCATATCCCCGGGGCCTTATCGATCCTTAAGGGAGCTGTCCCTGACCGGGCTCGTGGGCCCGGACATATGGCGCCCACCTACTTTCGTAGGGAACCCGGGATCGACGCTCCAACGGCCATCGCGGCTCCGCACTCATTCCTTTCACTACGAGTTCGATGCCCGAACAGCCGGCGATCGACGACTTGAAAGCGACGCTGCGCCGCGAAGCGCTCGCGCGTCGTGATGCGCTTTCGGCCGAGGTCCGCACGGCCGCGGCGCAGACGATCGCGGCGCGGCCGTTTCCGGTCGCGGTGCCGCCGGGCGCGATCGTGTCCGGCTTCATGCCGATGAAGAGCGAGATCAATCCGCTCCCGCTCATGCGGAAGCTTGCGGATGCGGGTGCTGCGCTGGCGCTGCCGGCGGTGGCCGGCAAGGGCAAGCCGCTCGTCATGCGCGCCTATGTGTTCGGCGAGCCGCTGGCGTCGGGCGTCTGGGGCATCCGCGAGCCCGGCCCCGACGCTCGGCAGGTCGTCCCCGACATTCTGCTCGTGCCGCTCCTGGCCTTCGACCGTCGCGGCCACCGCATCGGCTACGGTGCCGGCTACTACGACATGACCATCGCTGCCCTGCGTGCGCGCAAGACCATCGTCGCGGTGGGCGTCGCATATGCCGCGCAGGAAATCGCCCAAGTGCCCACGACCCCCCGCGACGCCCGCCTCGATCTCGTGCTAACCGAGCGCGAGGTCATCGATTTGCGGGCATCGTAACGCATGAGAATTCTCTTCATCGGCGACATCGTGGGCCGCAGCGGCCGCGCCGTCGTGCTCGAGCGGCTGCCGCGGCTGATCCGCGATTGGCAGCTCGATTTCGTCGCCATCAACGGCGAGAACGCCGCCGGCGGGTTCGGCATCACCGAGGCGATATACCAGGAGCTGGTAGATGCCGGCGCCGATGTCATCACCGGCGGCAACCATTCCTGGGACCAGAAGGAGGCGCTGGTCTTCATCGAGCGTGCACCGAAGCTCTTGCGCCCGATCAACTATCCCGCCGGCACGCCCGGGCGCGGCGTCGCGCTGATCGAGGCGCGGAGCGGCGCGCGCGTGCTGATCGTCAACGCCATGGGCCGCATCTTCATGGACCCGCTCGACGATCCCTTCGCCGCGGTCGAGCGCGAGCTGGCGGCATGTCCGCTCAAGCAGGCTGCCGACGCCATCATCGTCGACATTCACGCCGAGGCCACGAGCGAGAAACAGACGATGGGCCATTTCTGCGACGGCCGCGCGAGCCTCGTGATCGGGACCCATACCCATGCGCCGACCGCGGATCATCAGATCCTGCCGCAGGGCACCGCCTTCATGTCGGACGTCGGCATGACCGGCGACTACGATTCCGTCATCGGCATGGACAAGAACGAGCCGTTGACCCGCTTCCTGCGCAAGATTCCGAACGCGCGGTTCGAGCCGGCCTTGGGTGCGGCGACGCTTGTGCGCACTCGCGGTCGAGACCGACGACGCGACCGGGCTCGCGCGGCGCGTCGGCGCGGTCCGCCTCGGCGGCCGGCTGGAAGAGGCGCGGCCGAAATTCTGGGAATAAGGCAATCGAGGATGGCCATCGGAGCTCGTCCCCGCTATTCCTGCAGAGGAAGCCACCAGACAGCAGCAGTCGTCGCTCGTTGAGCTCGGGTCAACCGGGCCGATCAGATCAGATCGTGGGGAGGTCACATGCTTCGGCGACAACTTCTCGGACTTGCGCTATCGGCCATCGCGGCCGGACTGCTGCCGATCCCGACGTCTGCGCAGGTCGCCGAGCAGCCGATCCGCATCATCATGCCGTTCGCCGCCGGCGGCTCCGCCGACGCACTTGCCCGGCTGATGGCGGACAAGATGCGCGTCGCCCTGGGCCGGCCGGCCGTGGTGGAGAATTGCACGGGAGGAGCGGGACGCATCGGCGTCATGGCGGTCAAGAATGCGGCGCCCGATGGAAGCACGTTGCTGATCACCCCGATCGCGCCGATGGCGGTGTACCAGCACGTCTACAAGGCGCTCGACTATGATCCGATCAACGATTTCGCCGCGGTGTCGCAGATTGCGACCTTCGACTTCGCGGTGGCGGTCGGACCGCAGGTTCCCGCGGTCTCGCTCGCGGAGCTCGTCGCTTGGGCGAAGGTCGGACGCCGCGCGCGCCACCTTCGGCTCGCCGGCCGCCGGGGCGCTGCCGCATTTTTTCGGCGTCCTGTTCGGCCGCGCCGCGGGCCTCGATCTGCGTCATGTCGCCTACCGCGGCTCGGCCGCGGCGCTCGGCGATCTGCTGGCCGGGCACATTCCCATGGTGTTCACGACCATCAGCGACTTGGTGGAGATGCACAACGCGAAGCGGGTGCGCATCCTGGCGACGTCCGGCAAGGAGCGCTCGCCGTTCGTGCCGGATGTGCCGACGTTCCGCGAGGCCGGATACGATATCCAGGGTACCAGCTGGTACGGCGCCTTCGCTCCGGCCAGGACGCCTCCCGATACGGTCGATCGCTACAGCAGGATCATGGCGGCCGCCGTGCGGGCGCCCGAGGTCAACGACCGGCTGCGCGCATTCGGACTTATCCCGACCGGCACCTCGGCTGCCGAGCTCGCCGCGATCCAGAAGGCGGACGCGGAACGTTGGGCCCCCGCCGTGAAGGCGTCCGGCTTTACGCCCGAACAGTGATGACGGGACGAGCGCACCCTTGGCCTTGATCCGCGATACCAGGCTCGTCCTGCTGGGCACCAAGGGCGGGCCGCGCGTCGGCAGGGGGCGCGCCAATCCGGCCAACGTGGTGGTGGTCAAGGACAGGCCATACGTGATCGATTGCGGATATGGAGTGACGCGTCAGCTGATCGAGGCCGGAATCCAGCCGCAGCAAGTGCGCACCATCCTGATCACACATCATCACTCCGATCATATTCTGGAGCTTGGTCCGTTGATCTACAACGTGTGGGTTTGCGGCCTGCGCGAGCCGATCGACGTGTGGGGACCGCCGCCGCTGCGGCGGATCATCGACGGCTTTCTCCAGTCGATGGCCTACGACATCGACATACGGATCGAGGATGAAGGGCGCGTCGATCTGCGCGAGCTCGTTCGTGTGCACGAATTCGAAGCGCCCGGGGTCGTGTTCGAGGCGGACGGCGTCGTGGTCAGCGCGGCCAAGGTCCATCATCCGCCGTTGACGCATGCCTACGCCTATCGTTTCGATGCGCACGACCGGTCGATCGTATTGTCGGGGGACACCGCGCTTTGTCCGCAATTCGTCCCGTTCGCGAAGGGCGCCGACGTGCTGCTGCACGAGGTCATGTACCTCGAGGCGCTGGACCGGCTGATCGCCGGCATACCCAATGCCGCGCGGCTGCGGGAGCACCTGCTCGCCAGCCACACGACGACCAAGGAGGTCGGCAAGGTGGCCGCGGAAGCCGGCGTCAAGACGCTGGTGTTGAATCACCTGGTCCCCGGCGACGACCCCAGCATCACGGATGAGATGTGGCTTGCCGATCCGTGCAGGGATTTCGACGGACAAGTGATGGTCGGCCGCGATCTCCAGACGATCTGAACGGATCCGTTCGCTCACTCGATCGTGACGGCGCGGACACGAAATTGTCGCGTCCGCGCGGCACCTGTTGCGGCTTCATCGAGAACAAGTGGGGGATGACCATGAGCAGAGAGCAAGTTTCCCTGTCGCGCCGCCGGCTGCTGGCCGGAGCCTCCATGGCCGCCGCGGCTTCCGTTGTCGGCGGCGCCTCCCCGGTCATGGCCAAGGCGCCGATGCAGAATACGCAGGCGCCGGGTTTCTATCGGTTCAAGGTCGGGGCCATCGAGGCGACCGTCGTGTCCGACGGTCCGCTGCCGATGGGCGAGCCGAAACCGGACGTCTTCATTGGCTTGTCGAAGGAGCAGCTCACCAAGGCGCTGACCGACAACTTCCTGCCGACCGACAATGTCGTGCTGGAGCAGAACGCGCTCGTCATCAACACCGGCGACCGCGTCGTGCTGTTCGACACCGGAATGGGCACGGACAAGATGCTCGGTCCCAACACCGGACGGCTCGTTGCCAACCTCAAGGCCGCCGGCATCGACGCCAAGGACGTTGACGCTGTCGTGCTGACCCACGCCCATCCTGATCATTGCTTCGGGCTGACGACGGACGGCGGCGGGCCCGCCTTCCCGAACGCCCAGATCTACATGACGCAAGCGGACTTCGATTTCTGGACCGACGAAGCCAAGCTGTCGAACGAGATGCTCAAGGGTTTCGTCGCGGGTGCGCGGGCGCGGCTGCTGCCGAACCGCGACCGCATCGTGTTCGTCAAGGACGGCCAGGAATTCCTGCCCGGGGTGCAGGCGATGGCGGCGCCGGGCCACACGGTCGGGCACATAGTCTGCATGGTCACGTCGCAGGGCAAGACCATCTGCAACGGCGGCGACATCGCGCATCACCATGTCGTGGTGGTCGAGAACCCGCGGCTCGCATTCGCCTACGACACCGACGGCAAGCAGGCCGTGGCCAGCCGGCTGCGTGTGTTCGACATGCTCGCGGCGCAGCGCGTGCCGCTGCTCGCCTATCACTTCCCCTGGCCGGGCATCGGCCATCTCGCCAAGCAGGGCGACGGCTACCGCTACTTTCCCGCGCTGATGCAGACGGTGCTCTGACGGCCCAAGATGACCGGGCATTTTGCGCCCGGTCCGGTTCTGGATTTTGCGCAGCGCGCGGCCTATAACGCGCGCCGAATATCAACCTATGTCCGCGGCTCGCCGATCGCGCGTTGGATTGCGCGGTGCGGGGCATCGAGGAGGCTTTCAGGAGCAAGTCATGGCCGGCCATTCCCAGTTCAAGAACATCATGCACCGCAAGGGGCGGCAGGACAAAATGAAGTCCAAGCTGTTCGGGAAGCTGGCGCGCGAGATCACCGTCTCGGCCAAGCTGGGACTGCCGGATCCCGCCATGAACCCGCGCTTGCGCGCGGCCATCATCGCCGCCCGCGCGGAAAACATGCCCAAGGACAATATCGACCGCGCGATCAAGAAGGCGGTGGGCGGCGACGCGGAAAACTACGACGAGATCCGCTACGAGGGCTACGGGCCGGGCGGCGTCGCGGTCATCGTCGAGGTCCTGACCGACAACCGCAACCGCACCGCCGGCGAGGTGCGCGCGAGCTTCACCAAGTCCGGCGGCAACCTCGCGGAGACCGGCGCGGTCTCCTTCATGTTTGCCCATGTCGGCGTGGTCGAATACGACGCCGCCGTCGCCGGTGCTGACGCCATGCTGGAAGCCGCCATCGACGCCGGTGCAGAGGACGTCGCGTCGAGCGAGGGCGGGCACGAAATCTACACCACGCAGGATTCGCTGCGCGATGTGGCCAAGGTGCTGGAGGCGAAATTCGGCGAGCCGCGCAAGGCCGCGCTGGTCTGGAAGCCGCAGAACACCGTCGCAGTCAACGACGACCAGGGCGAGAAGCTGCTGAAGCTGATCGAGACCCTCAACGAGCATGACGACGTGCAGAACGTCTACGCCAATTTCGAGGTTTCGGACGCACTGATGGCGAAGCTGAGCGCGTGAGAATTGCCGACCGATCGGGCAAATCTCGACATTGTCGGTACTTCGACTTACCCCTACGTCAGGCCGGGCCGTCTGCTATTACAGGTATATTTATTTCTTGTATAATCGTTAAAGTTGTGCAATCATGGGTGATGATTGCACAGCGAATAAGGAATCACGGTCATGGCAGAGCTTCCCAGTCAACGCAGCTGCGGTTCGCATGACGTCCACGTCGAGATGTTGCGGACCAATCCGGACTATGCCCGCGCGCGGGCGGCCATCGACATGCAGATCGAGAGTTTCGAGCGCAGTGCCCGGGCCGGGGAAACCGTGGGGCCGAGGGTCATCCCGGTCGTCGTGCACGTCATTTTCCGCGCACCAGTGGAGAACATTTCGGATCAGCAGATCGAAGGCCAGATCGACGTGCTCAATCGCGACTTCCGCAAGAGGAATCCCGACGTTGCCAACGTGCCGGCACCCTTCCAGCCGTTGGCGAGCGACGCTCTGGTCGAATTCGCCTTGGCCCGTATCGGTCCGGACGGCCAGCCGACGACCGGTATCACGCGCACTCAGACGACGGTGCCGCGTTTCTTCGAAGACAACGCAATGAAGTTTACCGCCCAGGGCGGCAAGGATGCCTGGGATGCAACGCGCTATCTCAACATGTGGGTGTGCCCGGAGATCCTGCGACGCAGAGACGACCGCCCGTTGCTCGGCTATGCGCAATTTCCCGGCGGGCTTCCGGCGACGGATGGGGTGGCGATCGTCCACAACGCCTTCGGCACCACGGGCACGGCGACGGCGCCGTTCAATCTCGGCCGTACGGCCACGCACGAGGTCGGCCATTGGCTCGATCTCCATCACATCTGGGGCGACAATGTCGGTTGCAGCGACGATGATCTGGTGGCCGACACGCCCGCACAGCTACAGCAGAATTTCGGGACGCCGAGCTTCCCACACGTCACCTGCAACAACGGCCCGAACGGCGACATGTTCATGAACTACATGGACTACGTGGACGACCGGGCGATGTTCATGTTCAGCGCCGGTCAGGTCACGCGCATGCAGGCGACACTCGCCGGCCCACGCTTGATGATCGGTTTGCAAGCTGTCGCGTCCATGGCGGGCGTCGCCCTTTCGAGCGGGGTCGAAAGTTTGCGAGGCCAACTGAGAACTGTTGGCTGACCGGTTTCGTTCTTCAATGGATGCCTGAGCAACGTGGAATCGAGCAAGCTCCAGTGCCTGTTCAGGTCGTGGGGCCATTCCCGCGAGGAAGACGCGGATGGCCTCACTGTCTATCGACCGTCCGGCTACAGCTTTCCGCTGGCGCGCGGTCGCGACAGCCTGGAGTTTCACCCCGACGGCACCATCCTGCACGTGGGCTCCGGCGCGGATGACCGGTCGCGAGACGTGATCGGCTCCTGGACGAGCGCGGGCGGCGATGCGCTCGACGTGCGCATCGGGGGACCCGATGCGGCGCCGCGCCGTGCGACCGTCGTCGAATGCGACGCGCACGTGCTCAAGGTGCGCTGGGAATAGCGTGCGGATGCCTCGTCACCCACCGTATTCCAGAATGAACAGCCCGGCATTGTAGTCGGTCGCGTAGATCAGGCCGCGCTCGTCCACGAACACGTCGGCCGACTGGATCACGCGGGCGCGGTTCGGCCGGTGATCCATCATGCGCGCGGGCGCCGGCGGCACCCAGGCTGCCACTTCACGCGGCCGGTACTGGTCGCGGATATCGAACACCCGCACGCCCGCGTTCTGGTAGGTGGCGAAGATCAGCTCCGAACTCACGAAGCTGCCGGGCCGGTTCTCGTGGATATTGTGCGGCCCGAAATGTCCGCCCTTGGCCGCGTAGTCGGCCTCAGCCGGCGTGGGAAAGGTCGCGATGCTCACGGGGTTGGCGCGATCGCGGTTGTCGAACACCCAGATCAGCTTGAGGCCGTCCTCCTGATGGTCGAGCACCGCTTCGTCCAGCACCACCAGCAACTGGCGATCCGGCAGCGGCAGGCAGTTGTGCGTACCGCCGCCGAACGGCGGGCACCAGTTGCGGTGGGTGACGAGCTTGGGCTGTTCACGATCGGCAATGTCGAGCACCACCATGCCGGCGTCGCGCCAGGCGGCATAGGCGGTGTCGCCGTGAACGATGGCATGATGCAGCCCGTACCGGCTCCCGGCCGGCCAGCCCGGCGTCTCGCCGGCGGCGAGATTCATCCCCGGCAGCCAGTAGCGGCCGGCGGCGCGCGGCGCGGTCGGGTCGGCCATGTTGACGCACATGAAAATGTAGTCGGTGAAGCCGTCGAGCAGCACGGAGACATAGGCCCAGCGTCCGCCGACGTACCAGATGCGGTGAATGCCGCCGCCCTCGACCGGCATGAAGCCGATGCGGCGCGGTCTCGCCGGCTGCGAGATGTCGTAGACCGCGAGGCCCGCGGTCCAGTTGCGTGTCGCGGTCGTTGCTTGCGCGGTGCCGACGACGGTGCCGAGCTGACCGCGATAATAGGCGCGCTCGTCCGCGAACTCGGCGGCGGCGAACATGTCCTTGGCATTGATGACCAGCAGCAGGTCGTCGTGCGTCTGGAGATGGATGTTCCAGGTTCCCGGCGGCGCCGCGAGATAGTCGATCGCGCGTGGGTTCGCAGGATCGCGCACGTCGATCACGCTGAAGCCCTTGGAGAACATGTGGCCGACATAGGCATAGCCGCGATGCACCATCACCTGTACGCCATCGGGCCGGCCGCCCTGGTCGCTGTAGCCGACCAGTCGCATGTTGCGCGCGTAGTCCGGCTTCGGCAGATCGGCACTCATCGGTAGGCCGCGAGAAAATTCGGCACCGCGATCCAGTCCATCATGGCTTCGTACCCCTGCAGCAGCTGCCACATGCGGCGGTCCTCGTCGGTCTTGAGGTCGACGCCCAGATGGGTGCCGAGCTTGCGGCCGTGCAGCATGATGCGCTCGCCGATCGGCTGGCGCGCGGCGTTGTAGGCGGCGAGCGCCGCGTCGATGTCGTCGTGGGCGTCGAGCGCATCCGCCAGGGCCTGCGCGTCCCCACCCGCCTTGGCGACGCCGAAGCCCATATGCGGACGCGAGGATGAGGCGGCGTCGCCGATCAGCGCGACCCGCCCGCGCACGATCCTGGGCGTGGAGAAATCGTAGATCGGCGTGAAGAACGGCTGCGCGATCTTGCGCAGGCAATCGACGAAGGCGGGCGGCATGGTTGCTTCCGCATCTGCGCGCATCTGCGCGATGAGGTCCTTGCGGATCAGCGGCGGCGGCACCGAGTACTCGTGCTGGTGGCCGCTCTCGTCGACGCACATGTCCTTGAGCGTCCGCGCGTCGCCGACCCGGTACCAGATGAAATTGTAGCGGCGGCGGCCGGGCCGCAGGTCGTTGTCGAAGCCCGAGATCGGATAACCGATGACCTGCTGGCGCTCCGGCAGGAAGAACACGAAATAGGGAAAGATGCTGGCGAGCGTCTCCGGCGCGAGGTCGGCTTCGTTCGGTGCGCCGCGCCAGATGTAATAGCCGGAATAGATGGGCTGAACGTCGGGGGCAAGTTGCGCGCGCACGCCGGAACGGATGCCGTCGCCGCCGACCAGGAGGTCGGCGCGCTCGACGCGTCCCTCGGCGAAATGGACGCGCACCTCGCGGCCGTCCTGCTCGACGCGCTGGAAGGTGTGCCCGAGATGGTAGTGCGCGGGATCGATGGTCTCGCGCAGGAGCCGCTGCAGCCGGTCCCACGACGTGAGGATTTGTCGCAAGGGGCGCTCGCCGATGACGCGCCCCTGGCGGTCGATGGTGATGCGTCTCTCGACCTCGACGCCGAGATCGCGCGTGCCGGCGCCGCTTTTCTCGAGCGCTTCCAGCAGCTCGGGGTGGGTGGTGATCCCCGCGCCGCGGCCGACGAGCTCGACGGGCGAGCGTTCGAACACGTCGACGTCCCAGCCGATCCGGCGCAGGAACGCGGCGGTGAACAGGCCCGACATCGAGCCGCCGACGATGACGGCGCGGTGGCCGCGGCGTTTCGACTGAATTGCCATGTGATATCCCGGAATGTGGCGCTTGATGATAACTGCCAAGTCTCAGTGAAGCCAACGGTCGAGCAGAGGCATGCCGATGAGCCCCGCGACGGCGATGATGCCGAAGGCGACGCGGCGGTAGGTCCGCTCCGACGCGAGGTGGAACAGCCGCGCGCCGGCGTATTGCGAGACGATCTGCAACGGTCCGATCAGCAGCGCCAGCGCGGTGGCCTCGGCCGTCAGCAGGCCCTTGACCGAATAGGTCACCATCATTCCGCTGGCAAAGGTGGCGAAGTAGCAGATGAAATTGGCCCGCACGGTGAGTGCGTCGCTGGCGCTGCCGAGCCAATAGACGATGACCGGCGGACCGTAGATCTGCACCGCGCCGCCCATCAGGCCCGACAGCAGGCCCACCGCGATGGTGACGAGCAGGATCGGCTGTCCGTGGTAGCGCCAGCCGGTGGCGAGCACCGCGACCACCGAAAGCACGATGACGGAGATGCCCCAACGCAGCGAAACCGCGTCCGCGTATTGCAGGATGAGGGCGCCGAACTGGGCGGCGACGAGCGCCGATACTGCCAGCGGCACGATCTGGCGCCACACCGCCTGGCGCCAGAGCGAAAGCATGAAGACGAGCCCCGTAAAGAAGTCGATGACGAGGAACGAGGGCGCCGCGACCTTCGGCCCGTAGACCGCGCTCATCAGCGGCACATAGACGAGTGCCGCGCCGAAGCCCGAGAAACCGCGAACCGTCCCCGACAGGAGCGAGATGGCGACCGCGAGCGGGAACCGCGGGTCGGCGATCGTGGCCGCGAGGGTCGCGCTGTCGGGGAAAAAATCGATCATGGAAGGTGCTTTGGGAGCGAAAATCTCCTTAGCAGGTCCATTTGGCGGGTGCGACCGTGCCCAACGCCTGCGGCCTATGCGCGAATCGCCGCGAGGGCTATCAACGGACGAACATGCGCCGCCCGATTCGCATTCTCGGTATTGACCCCGGGCTCCGCCGCACCGGCTGGGGCGTCGTGACGATCGACGGCAACCGCCTGAGCTTCCTCGCCTGCGGCTCGGTCGCGACCGACGACAAGGCGGGGCTCGCGGTGCGCCTCCTCGCCATCCACGACGGCCTGCGAAAGGTGGTCGCGGAGCACACCCCGGACGAGGCCGCGGTCGAGGCGACCTTTGTGAACAAGGACGCTGCCGCCACCCTCAAGCTCGGCCAGGCCCGCGGCATCGCCATGCTGGTACCGGCGATCGCCGGGGTGCCCGTTGCCGAATATGCCCCCAACCTGGTGAAGAAGACGATCGTCGGCGCGGGCCACAGCGAGAAGGGGCAGATCCGCATGATGATCGGCGTGCTGCTGCCGAAGGCCGACCCGCAGTCGGAGGACGCCGCCGACGCGTTGGCCATCGCGGTCTGCCATGCCCATCACCGCCAGAGCGCTGTCCTCAAGGTGGCGGCGCGTTGAGCTTTCGGGCGGTGTGGCAGTTCCGGTCACGGTTGACTAGATTGCGGCCTCGGTGGTTGGAGACTTTCAGCTCATGGACCTCGCTGCCCTCCTCATTTTCGCAAGCACGTTGCTGGTGGCCGCGGCGTCGCCCGGGCCCGCCGTCGCCGCTCTGGTCGCGCGGGTGATCGGGCGAGGCCCCGATGGGGCCCCCGCTTTCGCCGCCGGCCTCATCCTCGGCGATCTGGTGTGGCTCGCGGTCGCGACGCTCGGGCTCGCCGTCGTGGCGCAGACATTCCACGAGGTCTTCCTCGTCATCAGATATGCCGGCGCCGCCTATCTCATTTATCTCGCTTACCGGATGTGGACCGCGCCGGTCGAGCCGCAGGAGATCGCGGCCGATCGGCGTCGCGACAGCCATCTGCGCCTGTTGTTCGGCGGCCTCGCGTTGACCATGGGCAATCCCAAGGTGGTGGCGTTCTATCTCGCGCTGCTGCCCAATCTCATCGACCTCACGCGTGTCGGCGTCGTCGGCTATGTCGAGCTCGCGAGCACCGCGGTCGTCGTTCTCACCTTCGTGTCCGGGGCCTACGTGATCGCGGCGGCGCGTGCCCGCGCGCTGTTTCGCAGCACGCGCGCCATGCGCCTCCTCAACCGGACCGGCGGCACCATGATGGCGGGCGCCGCCGTGGCGGTAGCGGCCAAATAGGCGCGGCGCATGATCGGCAAGCTCAAGGGCGTGATCGACAGCTACGGCGAGGACTTCATAGTGCTCGACGTCAACGGCGTCGGCTATCTCGTGCATTGCTCGGCGCGCACGTTGCAGGAACTGCCCGGCACCGGCCAGGGCGCGACGCTGTCGATCGAGACCCACGTGCGCGAGGACCAGATCAGGCTGTTCGGGTTCGTCACCGACGTCGAGCGCGAATGGTTCCGTCTGTTGCAGACCGTGCAGGGCGTCGGCGCCAAGGTCGCGCTCTCCGTGCTCGGCACGCTCAAGCCCGCCGATCTCGCCTCCGCCATTGCGTTGCGCGACAAGGCCATGGTGGCGCGCACGCCCGGCGTCGGGCCGAAGGTCGCCGAGCGCATCGTCACGGAGTTGAAGGACAAGGCGCCGGCCTATGCCGACGTTGATCCCGCGGTGATCCGCCTGTCCGGCGCGGTCGAGGACCGGCGCGCGCCGCAGCCGGTCGCCGACGCGGTTTCCGCGCTGGTCAATCTCGGCTATGGCCAGCCGCAGGCCGCCGCCGCCATCGCCGCCGCCACCCGCAGCGCCGGCGACGGGGCGGATGCGGCGCGGCTGATCCGGCTCGGTCTCAAGGAACTCTCTAAATGAAGACTCGCGGGCGCGCGTCGACGTTGACCAAGCAGGATGAGGAGTTGATCGAGGCGGCGCGCGCCGCGATCAAGCCGCGCTACCGCAACGACTGGCAGGAGGTCGGCGCCGCCATGCGCACCCGCGACGGCCGCGTCCTCACCGGCGTGAATCTCGACGCCTATCTCGGCCGCATGGCGGTGTGCGCCGAGGCGGTAGCGCTCGGCCGCGCCATTACGGATATCGGCGAGACCGGGATCGAGACCATCGTCGCGGTGCGCCACCCCAAGCCGTCGGAGAAGGACCGCGCCATCGCCGTCGTGTCCCCGTGCGGGAGCTGCCGGGAATTGATCTGGGACTATGATCGCAATGCCCGCGTCATCGTTCCCAGCGAGAAAGGGCCGACAATCGCGTCGATCAGCGAGTTGCTTCCCAACAAGTATCGTCGCGAACGAAACCTGTAGGGAGCATTTTCAGGAAAAGTGGAAACCGGTTTTCCGTTCGAAAATGCGACAACCTAAGACCTGAGGGACCATTGAGCTCGACCCCCCGCCGCCTGGTGACCTCCGAACGCCGCGACGACGACGCGGACACCTCGCTGCGTCCGCTGCGGCTTTCGGAATTCATCGGCCAGCAGCAGGCGCGCTCGAACCTCTCGGTGTTCATCGAGGCGGCGCGCGCGCGCAAGGAAGCGCTCGACCACGTGCTGTTCGTCGGGCCTCCGGGGCTCGGCAAGACCACGCTGGCACAGATCGTGGCGCGCGAGCTCGGCGTGAACTTCCGGGCCACGTCGGGCCCCGTCATCGCCAAGGCCGGCGACCTCGCGGCGCTGCTGACCAATCTCGAAGAGCGCGACGTCTTGTTCATCGACGAGATCCATCGGCTCAACCCGGCGGTGGAGGAAATCCTCTATCCCGCGATGGAGGATTTCCAGCTCGACCTCATCATCGGCGAAGGGCCGGCGGCGCGCTCGGTCAAGATCGATCTCTCCAAGTTCACGCTGGTCGGCGCGACCACGCGCGCGGGCCTGCTCACCAATCCGCTGCGCGACCGCTTCGGCATTCCGGTGCGGCTCAATTTCTATTCCGAAAGCGAGCTCGAGGAGATCGTCAATCGCGGTGCGCGCGTGCTCGGCATCGGCATGACGGCGGATGGCGCCAATGAGATCGCGCGCCGCGCCCGCGGCACGCCGCGCATTGCGGGACGGCTGTTGCGCCGCGTGCGTGACTTCGCGCTGGTCGACGGCGCCAAGACGATTGACCGTGGCGCCGCCGACCGTGCGCTCACCGAGCTCGAGGTCGATGCCGCCGGGCTCGATGCCATGGACCGCCGCTATCTCCTGAATATCGCGGAGAACTACGGCGGCGGCCCGGTCGGGATCGAAACCATCGCGGCCGCGCTCTCCGAGCCGCGCGACGCCATCGAGGAGATCATCGAGCCCTTCCTGATCCAGAAGGGCTTCATCCAGCGCACCCCGCGCGGGCGATTGCTCACCTCGCACGCGTTCCGGCACCTCGGCTTGGCGGAGCCCGCGCGCGACCCCGCGCAGTTCGGCTTGTTCGGGAATGGAACCGAAGATTAGAGGCCCACGATGCCCACGACCATGGAAGGCGGATGCCATTGCGGCCGCGTGCGCTTCCGCGTCACCGCCGATCTCGATCGCGTCAGCGAATGCAATTGCTCGATCTGCACCAAGAAGGGCATCCTGCACCTGATCGTGCCGCCGGAGCAGTTCGAGCTGCTCGCCGGCAAGGACGAGCTGACGACCTACGCATTCAACACCGGGGTCGCCAAGCACATGTTCTGCAAGCACTGCGGCATGCATCCGTTCTACGTGCCGCGCTCCGATCCCGACAAGATCGACGTCAACGCGCGCTGTCTCGACGATATCGATCTCGCCGCGATTTCGCCGCAACAGTTCGACGGCAGGAACTGGGAGGCATCGATGCAGGGGCGCGTGCCCTGGCGATGAGCGCGCTCGCCAAATCCGTCGGCGGTGGCCGCCTGACCGCATTTTCGCTCGATTGATCCTGCACTCGATCCGCGGTCTGGCCCGCACCATCTACGATTCTCCCCATGGTCACCCGTCGGCAGTTCCTGAAATGGCTCGGCGGATTCGGAGCCGCCGGAGCGCTGGCGGGAACCTACGGAATCGTGGTCGAGCCGCTGCTGCTGCGCCCTCGCATCACGCGCTACGAGCTGCGGCCCGAGCGCTGGCCGGCCGGCCTCGAGCTCACCATCGCGGCGCTCGCCGACATCCATGCCTGCCATCCCTGGATGTCGCCGGAACGCATCCGCTCCATCGTTGACGTAACCAACGCACTCGGCGCCGACGTGATCGCGCTGCTCGGCGACTATGTCGGCGGCAACCGCTTCGCAACCGGACATGTCGCGGCGAACGAATGGGCGCAGGCGCTGTCGGGATTGCGGGCCCCGCTCGGCATTCACGCCATCCTCGGCAATCACGAATGGTGGGCGGACCGCGCGGTCCAGCGCACCGGCACCGGCGCGCCCGCGAGCAGGAGCGCGTTGGAGGCGGTCGGCATTCCCGTCTACGAGAACGACGTGGTGCGCCTGACCAAGACCGGCCACGCATTCTGGCTGGCGGGGCTCGGCGACCAGCTCGCGTTTTGGCCATCGCGGCGGTTGCGGCCCGGTCGCCCCATCGGCGTCGATCAGCTCGACGGCACCTTGGCGAAGGTGACCGACGATGCGCCGGTCATCCTGCTCGCGCACGAGCCCGACATCGCTGTGCGCGTATCCGAGCGCGTCGCCTTGACCTTGAGCGGTCACACCCACGGCGGGCAGGTGCGGCTGTTCGGATGGTCGCCGGTGGTGCCGTCGCGCTACGGCAATCGCTTCGCCTACGGCCACGTACGCGAGCGCTGCGACCTGATCGTGTCGGGCGGGCTCGGCTGCAGCATCATGCCGGTGCGCATCGGCGTGCCGCCGGAGATCGTTTTGGTGACGCTGCGTAGCGGATCAGCCTGAGCGCTCCTGGTGTGGTTCCGCGTCGAAACGTGTACGATGCAAATATGACGACCATGACTGAAAGAGCCACCGCGGCCCTAGAGCTGCTCCCCGAGGAGATGCGAGAGCCTGCGGTTCAATATCTGCTGGAGCAGGCCGAAAAATTTCGCCTGCTCAAGGGCCTCATTGCCGAAGGTCTGGACGATGCGACGTCCGGGCGGGTCTCTGAATGGAATTTCGAAGACTTTCTCCGTCAAGCACGCGCACTACGGCCGAAATAGTCGTTCGCATTGATGACGATCGTCGTTGTGGGGAACCACTTGATATTCTATCTCGTGGGTCGTGACTCGATCACGATCGTGCGCGTGATCGACGGCCGCATGGATATCGACGAAGAATTTCGAAGATGACGAGCATTCTCTGGCCTCATCTCGACGGCAAAATCCGCGACGGCCGCCACGTCATGTCGGTGCGCGTCTATTACGAGGACACCGACTTCTCCGGCATCGTCTATCACGCCAGCTATCTGCGCTTCATGGAGCGCGGCCGCACCAATCATCTGCGGCTCCTCGGCGCCGATCATCGCGCGCTGTTCGAGGAGGTCGAGCAGGAGGCGCCGGGCTTCGCGTTCGTGGTGCGCTCGATGCAGATCGAGTTCCTCAAGCCGGCGCGCATGGATGACGTCCTGCAGGTGACGACCGCGCCGGAGGAGGTGAGGGGCGCGTCGATCACCCTGCACCAGCGCGTCATGCGCGGCGACGAGCTCCTGATCGAGGCGCACGTGCGGGTCGCCTTCGTCTCCGGCGGGCGGGCGCGGCCGATCCCCAAGGCGCTGCGCGCTGCGCGATGCAGGCCGGCCGGGTTAGCAACGAGGGCTGACACGCGACTTCGCAGGCGATTCGACGCACCCCTGCGAGTCATGTAAAGCCTCTTTACATGAGCTGGTCGAAACAAGGCGGACGGTCGGGTGAGCGCGGCTATCACCACGGCAACCTGAAAGAGGCGCTGATCCGCGCCGCGCTGGAGCTGATCGCGCAGAAGGGACCTGCGGGCTTCACCTTTGCGGAGGCCGCGCGCTGGGCGGGCGTGAGCCCGGCCGCGCCCTACCGGCATTTCCGCGACCGCGACGAGCTGCTGGCGGATGTCGCGCGGCGCGGCTTTGATCTTTTCGAGGCGGCGCTGAAGCGCGCGTGGGACGACGGGCGCCCTGATGCCTTCACGGCCTTCGACCGCGTCGGCAAGGCCTATCTTCAGTTCGCCAAGGACGAGCCGGCCTACTATTCCGCCATGTTCGAGGCCGGCATCCCGCCCGATTCGAGCCCGGAGCTGCGTGACGCAGGCGAGCGGGCCTTCGCGGTGCTGCGAAACGCGACCGAGCGGCTCGTTGCCACCATGCCCGCGCAGGGACGTCCGCCGGTGCTGATGATGGCGCTGCACATCTGGGCGATGTCGCACGGCATTGCTTCGTTGTTCGGGCGCGGAGACGCGGCGCGGCGCGCGCTCCCGATGACCCCGGAAGAACTGCTCGAGGCTGCCGTGCTGATTTATTTGCGGGGCCTCGGCCTTCTCGCGCCTCCCAAATCTTCCTGAGCACCAAGCCTTCCCAAACCCCAAAGCCTCCCTAACTTGGCCTCTTGACAGCCCGCCTGAAGGGCTCTAGCTATGTAAATGTAATTAACATTCACTAGCGAGGGGCAAATGCCTATCGTTGCAAAGCTCGACGAGTTGGGAAAACCGGCCTGGATCGCGCTGATGATCCTGGGCTTCGTCATCTGGTGGCCGGTGGGTCTTGCCACCTTGGCCTTCATCATCGGGAGCGGGCGAATGAGTTGCTGGAAAGGCGGTCAAATGAGCCGTTGGCAGGGAGCAGCGGACCAAATGCGCAATGCCGGGACCTGGTGGCAGCCCTCGCGCTCGAGCGGCAACCGGGCCTTCGACGACTATCGCGAGGAGACCTTGCGGCGTCTCGAGGAGGAGCAGCGCGAGTTCCACGATTTCCTCGGACGCCTGCGCCAGGCCAAGGACAAGGCCGAGTTCGATCAGTTCATGGCGGAGCGTCGCGCGCGTCCCGCTCCGTCGGCGCCGCCGCCGCCGTCGAACTGAAAACCTCCGACTTCAAGCCTCATTGCTCGGGCCGTCCACTTGGTGGACGGCCCGATTGCGTTGGGGAATCCCGAGAATTATTGCCGCACCCCGGTTATACGATCGCGCCCGCCCGGTAACTGTGCGTTAACCTGATCGGCGCCAGCTAGCTCCGATCCGTGGGGAATCGCGGCCTAGTTCGGTCATTTTGGCGGGGGAATCCGTTACCTCTACCGGTGGGGGCCGGATTTTTTCCGCAATTTCGGGGTCTTCGGCGGCGCGTGCGACGCTGCCTGCGTGCCGTTCCCCTCAACGCGAATGCCGCGGTCTGGCCGTGGGACCCGCAAGTTCGCGACGGAGTGTTTCGCGAGGGGGCTTTTCGCGAAGGGACTTTTCGCGAGGAGCGGGTCGCAAGGATCGGACCGCCGGAAGGAGATGCAATGCCGTCGGCTGCTCCGCTCTCGATGTGGGACCTGTTTCAGAACGCGGATTTCGTCGTCAAATTCGTCATGGTCGGGCTCCTGTTCGCCTCGGTTGCCGTGTGGGCGATCGCAATCGACAAGGTGATCCTCTATGGCCGCACGCGCCGCGCCATGGACAGCTTCGAGCAGGCGTTCTGGTCGGGCCAGTCGCTCGACGAGCTCTATCGCTCGCTGGCCTCGCGCCCGTCCCACTCGATGGCGGCGTTGTTCGTGGCGGCGATGCGCGAGTGGAAGCGCAGCCTGGAGGGGCAGCCGCGCTCTTTTGCCGGCCTGCAGATGCGCATCGAAAAGGTCATGGACGTGACCATCCAGCGCGAGATCGCGCGGCTGGAGCGCCGGCTCCTGTTCCTGGCGACGGTCGGCTCGGCCGGCCCCTTCATCGGCTTGTTCGGGACCGTCTGGGGCATCATGACGAGCTTTCGGGCCATTGCCGGCCAACAGACCACGTCGCTCGCGGTGGTTGCGCCCGGCATCGCAGAAGCCCTGTTCGCAACTGCAATCGGCCTCGTCGCCGCCATACCAGCGACCATTTTTTATAACAAGTTCGTATCGGACGTGAACAAACAGGCCCAGCGCCTGGAGGGGTTCGCCGACGAGTTCGCCGCCATTTTGTCGCGGCAGATCGACGAGCGGGGATAGGGGTCGGTCAGGATGGCGATGAACGGGGGCTCTGCTGCGGTCGCCGGCAGGCGGCGGCATCGTCGTCGCCCGGTCATGGCCGAGATCAACGTGACGCCGATGGTCGACGTCATGTTGGTTCTATTGATCATTTTCATGGTGTCGGCCCCGCTGCTGACGGTCGGGGTGCCCCTCGACCTGCCCCAGACCAAGGCCAAGGCCCTCGATATGGACAAGGAACCGCTCACGGTTTCGGTCAACCTGGATGGACAGGTCTACCTCCAAAATACCGAAATTCCGTTGGAGGAACTGGTCCCCAAGCTCAAGGCCATCACCGAGGCCCGGGGCGGGGGAGCCGACGAGCGGATTTTCGTGCGTGGCGACCAGAAGCTCACCTACGGCACGGTGATGAAGGTGATGGGGCGATTGCAGGCCGCCGGCTTCGCGAAGGTGGCCCTGGTAACGGATGTTGAGCAGGGGGCGGCGCGCTGATCGCGTGAAAGCGGGGACATGAAGGTCGCCTACACCATATCGGGAGTCGCGCACGTCGCCGTGCTGCTGTGGAGCGCTTGGTCGCTCACGGCCAAGCCGCTTGCGGCTCCGCCGAGTGAGGCCCTGCCGGTCGACATCGTGAGCGTCTCCGAATTCACGCAGATGACCGCGGGCAACCTGAGCGCACCCAAAGCCGAGACGCCGAAGCCGCTGGTCGAGAAGGTCGCCGAGGCGAAGCCGGTCGAGGACGTGACCGCCAAGATCACGGAGAAGAAGGAAGTCCAGGCCGCGCGCGAGCCGCCGCCGGCACCGGAAGCCAAGCCGGTCGAAACGAAGCCCGAGAAGAAGCAAGCCGAGCCGAAGCCCGATCCGATCGCCGAGGCGCTGGCGAAGGAGGAGGCAAAGAAGCCCGAGCCGAAACCCGAGCCGAAGAAGGCCGAGGCCAAGCCGCCGGCTCCGCCGAAGAAGCCGGCGCCGCCGGCGCCCAAGTTCGATCCGAACCAGGTCCAGGCGCTGCTCAACAAGCAGACCGCAACCCGGGTCGCGGCCGCGGGCGAGACGCTCAACAGCGCGCCGGCGCTCGGCACGTCGAAAGGCACCGCGGCGCAGATATCTCTCAGCGAGCTCGACGCGCTGCGTCAGCGGCTCGCGCATCTGTGGACACCGCCGGCCGGCGCCAAGGACCCGCAGGAGATCGTCGTGCAGGTCCGGATGATGCTCAAGCCCGACGGCACGCTCGCCGCGCCGCCGATGGCAACGAATAGCGGAAAGAGCGCGCTGTTCATGGCGGCTCGCGACAGCGCCATGCGCGCCGTGCTCCGCGGCCAACCCTATGACATGCTCAGGCCCGAAACCTACGAGCAATGGAAAGACATCGAGATCACCTTCGATCCGCGCGAGATGCTGCGCGGATATTGACCGCCGCCCTCGCGCGAGAAGACCGAGTTATGACCAGGTCCCAATCAACTTGGCTGAGCCGCCGCCGGCTGATCATGCTGGGCGCGGGCGCGACCGCGGTGGGCGCGTTCGCGGGACTGTCGCCACGGCGCACGGCCGCGCAGCTCAAGCTCGACATCACCCAGGGCAATGTTCAGCCTATTCCGATCGCGATTCCGGATTTCGTCGGCGTCGCCACGCGTGACCCGGCCTTGGGACGCAATGTCAGCCAGATCATCGCATCGAACCTGCAGCGTTCGGGCTTGTTCGCGCCGATCGATCAGGCCGCTTATATCGAGAGGATCGCGTCCATCGACACGACGCCTCGCTTTGCGGATTGGAAGCAGATCAACGCCCAGGCGCTGGTCGCCGGACGCGTCAGCCAGGCCGATGGCCGGGTGACGGCCGCGTTCCGGCTGTGGGACGTGTTCGCCGGCCAGGCGCTCGAGGGGAAGCAATTCACCACCACCGCCGAGAACTGGCGGCGCATCGCCCACATCATCTCGGACGCGATCTACGAACGGCTCACCGGCGAGAAGGGCTATTTCGACAGCCGCATCGTGTTCGTCGACGAGTCCGGCCCGAAGGAGCGGCGGATCAAGCGGCTCGCGCTGATGGATCAGGACGGCGCCAACGTGCGCTATCTCACGCGCGGCGACGACCTCGTGCTGACGCCGCGCTTCTCGTCCGCGCCCGACACCATCACCTACATGTCGTACGGCCAGGGTGATCCCAAAGTCTACCTGATGAATATCGAGACCGGGCAGCGCGAGATCGTCAGCAACTTTCCCGGCATGAGCTTCAGCCCGCGCTTTTCGCCCGACGGCCAGCGCGTGATCTTCAGCCTGCAGCGCGGCGGCAATTCCAATCTGTTCGTGATGGACCTGCGCTCGAAGGCGACGACGCGCCTGACCGACACGCAGGTGATCGACACCGCGCCCTCCTATTCGCCCGACGGCGCGCGCATCTCGTTCGAGTCCGACCGCGGCGGCAAGCAGCAGATTTACGTCATGGCGGCGGGCGGCGGCGACGCGCAACGCATCAGTTTCGGCGACGGTTCCTATTCGACACCGGTATGGTCGCCGCGCGGCGACTTGATCGCCTTCACCAAGCAGACCCAGGGCAGGTTCGCCATCGGCATCATGCGAACGGACGGGTCCGGCGAGCGCATCCTGACCGAGGGCTATCACAACGAAGGCCCGACCTGGTCGCCGAACGGGCGCGTGATCATGTTCTTCCGCGACCCCGGCGGCAATGCCGGACCGACCCTCCACACGGTCGACGTGACCGGCCGCAACGAGCAGCCGGTCAAGACGCCGAGCTATGCGTCCGACCCGGCCTGGTCGCCGTTGTTGCAGTAGCACAACACCCCCTTTCCGAGCGCGAACATGGAACTCTGCGGGCCTACAAGGCGCCGCATTCAGGGCTCATTAACCAGCACAAGGGGTTTCCGCTTTTCCTCGCATTTGAGTGATCCGGGCAACACCCGATCAAGGTTGACGACAACCTTCGTTTAACCACGCGCCTGCTAGACCTGAGCCATGTCCGGTAACGACGCAACAACTGGAGGCACCGGAATGACTGATGTCTTCGTGCGTGTCGCCCGTGCCGCCAGGCTCGCCGGCTTTCTGGTGCTGGCACTTGCCGCCGCGGGGTGCGCGAGCAAACCTAACGATCCTGGTGGGCTGGCCGGGGCCGGCAGCGCCGCGCCCGGCAGCCAGCAGGATTTCGTGGTCAATGTCGGCGACCGCGTGTTCTTCGAATCCGATTCGACGGAGCTCACGCCGCAATCGATCGCGACGCTGGAAAAGCAGGCGCAGTGGCTGCAGAGCTACAGCCAATACACCTTCACCATCGAAGGCCATGCCGACGAGCGCGGCACGCGTGAATACAACATCGCGCTCGGCGCCCGCCGCGCGCAGACCGTGCGCGACTATCTCGCCTCGCGCGGCGTTCAGGCGCAGCGCATGCGCACGATTTCCTACGGCAAGGAACGGCCGGTCGCGGTGTGCAACGACATCTCGTGCTGGTCGCAGAACCGCCGAGCCGTGACGGTGCTCAACACCAGCTCCTGAGCAGGGGAATACGGGGGAAGGGGACAGCCGGCGCCATCGGGCGCCGGTTGTTTTTTTTGGCCCAGTCGCAAGATTTGTCTTCATCTTGCCAATCCTTGCGAAACGCAGGAACGTTAACCGTTCTGAGTCGCGTGCCCCGTCGCGTCCGCTGTCGGTTTCAAATAGCGTTTTCGAAATTGAGATTGGATCCGGGCCATGACCGTTGGTCGGCTGACGAATGCACGCCTTCTCGGCAGCGTGATCGTGCTCGCCGCGTCGCTCGCGGCCTGCGGGCAAGACAACCGCTACGTCGCGCCGCCGGCGCCGAAAGTTACCGTCGCACTGCCCGTGCAGCAGACGGTCACCCGCTATCTCGAGGCGACCGGCAATGCCGCCGCGGTGAACAGCACCAATCTGGTCGCCCGCGTGCAGGGCTTCCTGCAGGCAATCGACTACAAGGACGGCGACGTGGTGAAGCAGGGCACGACGCTCTTCACCATCGAGCCCGAGCCCTACAAGCTCAAGCTCGAGCAGGCGCAGGCGGCCGAGGCCGGCGCCCGCGCGGCCTTGAAGCAGGCGGAAGCCGAATACGAGCGGCAGACCGATCTGGCGAGCCGCCAGGTTGCCTCCAAGGCGGCGCTGGACAACGCGACCGCCAATCGGGACTCCGCGCTCGCCAGGCTCAAGCAGGCGCAGGTCGATACCAAGCAAGCCGCGATCAATCTCGGCTATACGCAGGTGAAGGCGCCCTTCGACGGCATCGTCACTGCGCGCCTGGTGTCGCTCGGCGAATTGGTCGGCGCCAACGGTCCGACCCAGCTCGCCAGCATCGTCCAGACCGATCCGATCTATGTGAACTTCAACATCAGCGAGCAGGATGTTCTGAACATTCGCGCGGAGATCAGACGGCTCGGCATTACCCAGGCGGAGCTCGAGAAAGTGCCGATCGAGGTCGGACTGCAGACCGACAAAGGCTATCCGCACCAGGGCACGCTCGAATATGTCTCGCCGAAGATCGACCCGTCGACCGGGACGCTCGCCGTACGCGCGATCCTGAAGAATCCCGACGGAGTGCTGGTGCCGGGCTATTTCGTCCGGGTTCGGGTCGCCGCAGACGACGCAACAGCCTGCTGGTGCCGGACGCCGCGCTCGGCAGCGACCAGGGCGGCCGCTATGTGCTCGTGGTCAACAAGGACGACGTGGTCGAGCAGCGCAAGGTCACGATCGGTCCCAAGGTCGGCGATCTGCGGGCGGTCGACAGCGGCCTCAAGGCCGACGACCGCGTCGTCGTCAGCGGCATCCTACGCGCCATCCCGGGCCAGAAGGTCGATCCGCAGATGCAGACGGTGGCGGCGGCCCCGGCCGGCGGCTCGAAGTAGCGGCCGCATCATGATCTCGGATTTTTTCATCCGGCGGCCGGTCCTGGCGAACGTGCTCGCCATCCTGATGATCGTGGTCGGCATCGTCGCGCTGTTCCAGCTGCCGGTCGCGCAATATCCCGACGTGGTACCGCCGACCGTGCAGGTCACGACGCGCTATCCCGGCGCCAGCGCCCGCACCGTCGTCGATGCCGTCGCGCTGCCGATCGAGCAGCAGGTCAACGGCGTCGAAGGCATGATCTACATGCAGTCCTTCAGCGGCGCCGACGGCAGCTATTCGCTGACCGTGACGTTCAAGATCGGTGTCTCGACCTCGACCTCGCGCAGGTGCTGGTGCAGAACCGGGTGTCGAGCGCGCTCTCGTCGCTGCCGCAGGCGGTGCAGGCGCAGGGCGTGATCGTGCAGAAGAACTCGACCGCGATCCTGCAGATCGTGACGCTGACGTCGCCGGACAAGCGCTACGACAGCCTCTATCTCGCGAACTACGCCACCATCAATCTCAAGGACGAGATCGCCCGGCTGCCCGGCGTGGGCAACGTCGTCGTGTTCGGCGCCGGCCAGTATTCGATGCGCATCTGGCTCGATCCGAACAAGATGAAGGCGCGCGGGCTGACCACCCAGGACGTGATCGAGTCGCTGCACCAGCAGAGCGAGCAGGTCACGGCCGGGCAGATCGGCGCGCCGCCGGTGCCGGCGGGCCAGTCGTTCCAGTACACGCTCAACGTCGCCGGTAAGCTCAGCGACGCGGAGCAATTCGCCGACGTGATCGTCAAGAGCCGGCAAGGCCGGCGAGCTCACGCGGCTGCGCGACGTCGGCCGCGTCGAGCTCGGCGCACAGACCTATGGCCAGGTCTTCCAGCTCGACGGCAAGCCGGCGGCGGGCCTCGCGATCTTCCAGGCGCCGGGGGCGAACGCGCTCGAGGTGGCGACCGAGGTACGCAAGAAGATGAAGGCGCTCGCGCGCGAGTTCCCGCCGGCGCTGGTCTCCGACATTCCGTTCGACACCACCAACTTCGTCGAGCAGTCGATCCACGAGGTCTACAAGACGCTGTATCGAGGCTGCGATCCTCGTGCTCATCGTCATCCTCGTCTTCCTGCAGGACTGGCGCGCGATGCTGGTGCCGGCGACCACGGTGCCGGTCACCATCATCGGCGCCTTCGCCGCCATGGCGGCGCTCGGCTTCACCATCAATTTCTCCACCCTGTTCGCCATCGTGCTGGCGATCGGCATCGTGGTGGACGACGCGATCGTGGTGGTCGAAGGCGCCGCGCACAACATCGAGAAGGGCATGTCGGGCCCTGAGGCCGCGAGCGCCGCCATGCGGTCGCTGATCGGCCCGATCATCGGCATCACGCTGGTGCTGATGTCGGTGTTCCTGCCGGCAGCGTTCCTGCCGGGACTGACCGGCCGCATGTACGCGCAGTTCGCCCTGGTGATCGCCGCGACCGCCCTGATCAGCGCCATCAACGCCGCAACCTTGAAACCGACCCAGTGCGCCATGTGGCTGCGGCCGCCGGTGCCGCCGGAACGGCGCAACATCTTCTACCGCGGCTTCAACCGCGGTCTATGCGTGGCTCGAGCGCTGGTATGCGCGGCTGGTCGCCCGCATGGTCAACCGCAGTGCCGCCATGACGGCGGTGGCGCTCGCGATCGTCGCGTTGACCGGTTACGGCTTCTCGCGCGTGCCCACCGGCTTCCTGCCGATCGAGGACCAGGGCTATCTGATCGCGCTGGTGCAGTTGCCCGACGGCGCATCGCTCGAGCGCACGCAAAAGACCTTGGACAAGGTCTACGAGACCGCGAGCAAGACGCCGGGCGTGTCGCAGGTGATCACCATTGCGGGCGTCTCGCCGCTCGACAACAGCGCGACGCTCTCGAGCGCCGGCGTCGCCTATATCATGCTGAAAGACTGGAGCGAGCGCGGCAAGGGCGAGGACTTGCTGTCGCTGTTCAAGGGCCTCAACGTATCGCTCGGCGAGATCGAGGAGGCGAGCATCCTGGTGATGCCGCCGCCGCCGATCCAGGGCGTCGGCAACGACGCCGGCTTCACCATGCAGGTCGCAGTTGCGCGACGGCAGCTTCGACATGGCGAAGCTGCAGAGCATCACCAATGCGATCGTGGACAACGCCAATACCCAAACGGCCATCCAACTCGTGCTGGCCTCGTTCCGCGCCAACGTCCCGCAGTTGACGATCGAGGTCGATCGCGTGAAGACGCAGACGCTCGGCGTTTCGCTCGACCAGGTGTTCGGCGCGCTCTCGGGTTATCTGGGATCGAGCTACGTCGATCAATTCAACAAGTTCGGGCGCGTGTTCCAGATCTACGTGCAGGCCGATTCGCAGTTTCGCCTGCGGCCGGACGACATCCAGCATCTCACCGTGCGCAACAAGACAGGGCGACATGATCCCGCTCGGCACGCTGGTGAAGATGACGCCGACGCGTCGGCCCTGCGCTGATCAGCCTGTTCAATCTCCGGCCGTCGGCGACGATCATCGGCATGCCGGCGGATGGATTTTCGTCCGGTGAGGTGCTGACGCTGATGGAGGAGATCGCCCGGCGGACGCTGCCGCCCGGCACCGGCTTCGAATGGAGCTCGATGTCCTATCAGGAGAAGCTCGTCGGCAACCAGATGTACATCGTGTTCGCGCTGGCGCTGCTGCTCGTCTATCTCGTGCTCGCCGGCCAATACGAGAGCTGGTACGCCCCGGTCTCGGTCATTCTGGCGGTGCCGCTATCGTTCATCGGGCCGGTCGCGGCGCTCTCGGCGCTGACGGGAAGCGGGCTCAACAACAATCTCTACGTGCAGATCGGCCTCGTCCTGCTGATGGCGCTCTCTGCGAAGAATGCGATCCTCATCGTCGAGTTCGCACGCGAGCTGCGCGCCGAAGGCCGCGAGATCCTGGACGCGGCGGCGGAAGCCGCGCGGTCGCGGTTCCGCCCGATCCTGATGACCTCGTTCGCCTTCATTCTCGGCGTCGCGCCGCTGGTGCTCGCGAGCGGCGCCGGCGCCAGCGCGCGCGTGTCGATCGGCATCACCGTATTCACGGGCATGATCGCCTCGACCTGCCTCGCGGTGCTGTTCGTGCCCCCGTTCTTCGTCATGGTGCAGCGCTTCGAGGAGTGGCTCAAAGAACGCAAAGGAGTTTCTCTGGCCGGTAAATCGGTCGGGTAGATTTTTCTCCCGGAAAGGCCATATCGAGGGCGTTGCCTCCGCGAGACTAAAACTTGGTGGGAGAAGACCTGCGAACTACGCATTAGTCACAATTTGGACGCAGGGATTCGTATGGTAATCGGGGGCCTAAGCCGTACCAAGATACCAAGATAACTAAGATAGATATGCCACGTACCGCAGGCCGCACACGTCGCCTGACCATGGCATCCGCGCTCGCCATTGCGGCGATCACGGGTTGCGCGGCGCTGCCCGCTACCCTGTCTCCTGTTTCGTCCGTGGCCTGGGCGCAGGAGAGCGAGCGGCCGTTCGGATTGTTCGACAAGCTTTTCGGCGGCAGCGAGCGCATGGGCGGGGAGCGCGGCGCGGCGCCGACCGTGGCTCCGGATTACAGCAGCCAGGATCGCAGCGGTCCGGATCGTAGCGCTCCGGATCGTAGCGGTCAGGACCGCACGGCGCAGGTGTCCGGCCCCGACCTGGTGGTGCGCCTCGATCGCCTCGAAAATCAGATCCGGCAGCTCACGGGCATCATCGAGCAGCTGCAATACCGCAACCAGCAGCTCGAGGCTCAGATCCGCCGCATGCAGGGTGGCATGCAGGAGGAAGGCTCGCCGCGCCTCTCCTCGCCACCGCGTCCGCAAAGCGTGCCGGTGCCGTCGTCGCCGGTGGCCGCGGGGACACCCGGCCGTCGTGGCGATGCTTTCGACCCATCGCTCAATCCGAACGCGCCAGGTGCGCCGCATACGCTCGGCTCGATCAGCAGTGCCAGCCAGCCGCCCACCGTCGCCGACGCGGGCGGGCAACAGATCGGCGGGCGCGCGCCCGGCGGTCCGCTCGATACGGCCCGCAATCCGAATGCCGGCGGTCAGGTTGCCACGCTGCCGCCTTCGCAATCGCCGCGCGACGAATTCGACCTCGCCTACGGCTATGTGCTGCGCAAGGACTACGCGCTCGCCGAGGACGGCTTCCGCAATTTCCTGAACAAATATCCCAACGATCGGCTCGCCGGCGACGCCACCTATTGGTTCGGCGAGAGCCTGTTCCAGCGCCAGCGCTTCCGCGATGCCGCGGAAGCCTTCCTCAACGTCTCGACCAAGTACGAATCCAACGCCAAGGCGCCCGATTCGCTGCTTCGTCTCGGGCAGTCGCTCGCCGCGCTCGGCGAGAAGGAGGCGGCCTGCGCGTCGCTCGGCGAGGTCCTGCGTAAATTTCCGCGCGCATCCGCGGGCGTGAAGCAGGGCGTCGAGCGAGAGCAGAAGCGTGTCCGCTGCTGACGATGCGGCGCCGGTCTCCGCCGCCGAAGCGAAGACGCTGTTCGATCCGCTCGCCCGCGCCGCTTCCCTGATCCTCGCGGTTTCCGGTGGCCCCGATTCGACCGCGCTGCTCGTGCTGGCGGCGCGCTGGCGAAGCGCGCGCAAGAGCGGGCCGAAGCTTCTCGCCGTCACGGTGGACCACGGCTTGCGGCGCTCCTCCGCGTCCGAGGCGCGGGCGGTGAAGCGCCTGGCACGGGCGCTCGGCGTGCCCCATCGCACCTTGCGCTGGCAGGGCAAGAAGCCGGCGACGGGATTGCAGGCGGCCGCGCGCGACGCCCGCTACCGGTTGCTGGCGGCGGCAGCGCACAAAGCGAAAGCCCGCCATGTCCTCACCGCCCACACGCTCGACGACCAGGCCGAGACCGTGCTGATCCGCATGAGCCGCGGCAGCGGCCTCACCGGGCTGGGCGCCATGGCCCCCGCATCGCCGCTTCCGGCTGGAGCAGCGTCCGGAACGGCCGTCATGCTCATCCGTCCGCTGCTCGAGTTGCCGAAAGCGCGGCTCATCGCGACGCTCGATCATGCCAAGATCGCCTTTGCCGACGATCCCTCGAACCGCGATCCGCGCTTCACCCGCGCACGGTTGCGTGGCGTGATGCCCGTGCTCGCCCGCGAGGGCCTCGATGCGCGCGCCCTGGCGCTGTTGGCACGGCGGCTGCGGCGCGCGGAGGCTGCGATCGACGCGGCGGTCGGCGTCGCGGCGGCGGAATTGTCGCAGCAGCCCTGGTCCGACCGCGGGCCGCTCAGCTTCGATGCCGAAAAATTCCGCCGGCTGCCCGCCGAAGTGGCACTGCGCCTCCTCGGCCGCGCGATTGCGCATACCGGCGATGAGGGGCCGGTCGAGCTCGGCAAGCTCGAGTCGCTCCATAAAGTGTTCTCGGACGCGCTCTTGGGGGCAAATGCCGGAGCCGACAGGGCATCGGTGCGGCTCCGCCGCACATTGGCAGGGGCGCTGGTGACCCTGACCGGGGCGAGCCTCGCGGTCGAACGGGCCCCGGCGCGCGGAACCCGCCCCGTACGCACCGCCTTAACCACGGGCAGATAGGGCTGGCGCCGCGGCTTCAAACGGCGCCAGGGCGAGGTAAAATGGGCAAGGAATTAGGCCGGTTCTCCTGTCGGTTCCCTTGGCAGGAAGCCCCTCGGCACCTAGATTGTGGGGCGGGGATGGCCGTGAATCGGCCTTGAGCTTGTGGCAGCATGATTTGCAGGCGTCGTAACTTGCAGACACCGTAGCCTGCCGGCACATCAACGGGCCCCGGGACTACCGGCGGCCATGAAGGACACGGGATGAACGCCAACCTGCGCAATTTCGCCCTCTGGGTGATTATCGTTCTCTTGTTGCTCGCGCTGTTCACCCTGTTCCAGAACCCGGGCCAGCGCGCCACCTCGCAGGACATCTCCTTCTCGCAGCTATTGAACGAGGTCGAGCAGGGGCGGGTGCGTGACGTCCTGATCCAGGGCCCCGAGATCCATGGCACCTTCACCGACGGCCGCAACTTCCAGACCTATGCGCCGAACGATCCGAGCCTGATCCAGCGCCTCTACGGCAAGGGCGTGTCGATCACGGCGCGCCCGCAGCAGAACGACGTGCCGTGGTTCGTATCGCTCCTGGTTTCGTGGCTTCCGTTCATCGCGCTCATCGGCGTGTGGATATTCCTGTCACGCCAGATGCAAGGCGCCGGCGGCAAGGCGCTCGGCTTCGGGAAGAGCCGCGCCAAGCTCCTCACCGAGGCCCATGGCCGCGTCACCTTCGAGGACGTCGCCGGTGTTGATGAGGCCAAGCAGGATCTGCAGGAGATCGTCGAGTTCCTGCGTGATCCCGGAAAGTTCCAGCGGCTCGGCGGCAAGATCCCGCGCGGCGTGCTGCTGGTCGGCCCGCCCGGCACCGGCAAGACCCTCATTGCGCGCGCCGTTGCCGGCGAGGCCAATGTGCCGTTCTTCACCATTTCCGGCTCCGACTTCGTCGAGATGTTCGTCGGCGTCGGTGCCTCGCGCGTGCGCGACATGTTCGAGCAGGCGAAGAAGAACGCGCCCTGCATCATCTTCATCGACGAGATCGACGCGGTTGGCCGTCACCGCGGCGCCGGCCTCGGCGGCGGCAACGACGAGCGCGAGCAGACCCTCAACCAGCTGCTGGTCGAGATGGACGGCTTCGAGGCGAACGAGGGCATCATCCTCATCGCCGCGACGAACCGCCCCGACGTGCTCGATCCCGCGCTGCTGCGCCCCGGCCGCTTCGACCGTCAGGTCGTGGTGCCGAACCCGGACGTGGTCGGCCGCGAGCAGATCCTGAAGGTGCATGTGCGCAAGGTGCCGTTGGCTCCGGACGTGAATCTGCGGACCATCGCGCGCGGCACGCCCGGCTTCTCGGGCGCCGATCTCGCCAACCTGATCAACGAGGCGGCCTTGATGGCGGCCCGGCGCAACAAACGCATGGTCACGCAGAGCGAGTTCGAGGACGCCAAGGACAAGGTGATGATGGGCGCCGAGCGCAAGTCGCTGGTGATGACGGAGGAGGAGAAGCTCCTCACCGCCTATCACGAGGGGGGCCACGCCATCGTCGCGCTCAACGTCAATGCCACCGACCCCGTGCACAAGGCCACCATCATCCCGCGTGGCCGCGCGCTCGGCATGGTCATGCAATTGCCCGAACGCGATAAGCTCTCCATGAGCCTGGAGCAGATGACCTCGCGGCTCGCCATCCTGATGGGCGGGCGCGTGGCCGAGGAGCTCGTCTTCGGCAAGGAGAAGGTGACGTCCGGCGCGGCCTCCGACATCGAGCAGGCCACGAAGCTGGCCCGCATGATGGTGACGCGCTGGGGCCTCTCCGAGACGCTCGGCACTGTTGCCTACGGTGAGAACCAGGACGAGGTGTTCCTCGGCTACCAGGTGTCGCGCCAGCAGAACATCTCGGAGGAGACGAGCCGCAAGATCGATGGCGAGATCCGGCGGCTGGTCGAGGCCGGTTATGCCGAAGCCCAGAAGATCCTCGACGCCAAGCGGCCCGATCTCGAAACGCTTGCCAAGGGCCTGCTCGAGTTCGAGACGCTCACCGGCGACGAGATCAAGGACCTGCTCGCCGGCAAGCGGCCGTCGCGCGAATCCGTGATCGAGCCGACGTCGCGCGGTTCCGCCGTGCCGCCCGCCGGCAAGCCGCGGCCGCGCCCCGAGACCGGCGGGCTGGAGCCGCAGCCGCAGGCCTAGCTTTAAGAGCTTCTGCCCATAGCGATATGAGACGCCCGCCCTCGGCGGGCGTTTTCATTTCGGCGCCCCGCATTGATATGCCTCAATCCGGTGCAGCCGTAGGTCTGCGATACGATCGCCATGACCATTCCCGCCGCTCTGGAGCGCCGGCGCAGCTACGCTGGACCCGCGCTGTTCTCCTACGGCTTCCGCCCGTTCTTTCTCGGCGGCGCGCTGTGGAGCGCTGTCGGCGTCCTGCTTTGGGTGCGGCAATTTTTCGGCGAGATCAGCTTGCCGGTTGCGATGAACGTGCTCGATTGGCACGCGCATGAAATGCTCTATGGCTACATCGCCGCCGTGATCGCGGGTTTCCTGTTGACGGCAATCCCGAACTGGACCGGCCGGCTGCCGGTCTGCGGCTGGCCTCTCGCGGGTCTTGCGCTGCTATGGCTGGCCGGCCGCGCCGCGATCTTCATGTCCGCGACGATCGGGACGCTCGTGGCGGCGGCGATCGACATCTCGTTTCTTGCCGTGCTCGCCGCGGTCGCGCTGCGGGAGATCATTGCGGGCCGAAATTGGCGCAATCTGCGTGTGCTGGGCGTGATCGGCGTGCTGGTGCTGGGAAACATCCTGTGGCACGTCGAGCTCTTGCGCTCGGGCGCAGGGAGCTACGGCCCGCGGATCGCCATTGCCGCGGTCATCGGTTTGATCACACTCGTCGGCGGACGGATCGTGCCGAGCTTCACCCACAATTGGCTGGTGCGCATGAATCCCGGCCGACTCCCCGAGCCGTTCTCGCGCTTCGATGCGGTGGCGATCGTGGCGGGCGTGATTGCGCTCGTGTTGTGGGCCGCCCTTCCATCCAGTCCGGCGGTGGGCCTCGGCCTGATGATGGCCGGTGGTTTGCACGTCGTGCGTCTGGCCCGGTGGGCCGGAGACCGTACCGCGTCCGATCGTCTGGTCCTGGTGCTGCACGTGGCCTACGCTTTCGTGCCGCTCGGATTTCTGCTGCTCGGCGCCGCGCTGCTGTGGCCGCAGGCGGTCGCGGCGAGCGCCGGGCTGCATGCCTGGACCGCCGGCGCCGTCGGGCTGATGACCTTGGCTGTCATGACACGGGCCACCCTGGGCCACACTGGACGGCCGCTCGCGGCGTCGCCGGCGACCCAGATCATCTACCTTTGCGCCCTGGTGGCAGCGCTCGCGCGCATCGCCGCGGCGCTCGGCGGATGGACCGACCTCGTACACGTTGCGGGCCTCGCCTGGATCGCGGCGTTTGGGGGGTTTGTCGTGATCTACGGGCCCTTGCTGGTCGCGCGGCCGCCGGCTTGGTCCGCTACAGCATGATCCCGAAAAGTGGATACCGGTTTTCGGAAAAGATCATGCTCTAGCGACTGACGCGCCGGTGTCGTCATTCCGTGGCTCGCGCGGCGTCCTTTCAACGGCGGCAGCCCGGACATGGAGCCGCTGCACGATAGCTTGTCTTGCGGGCCTGCCGAATATGTAATACGATGGTCATATGAAGACGCTTACCGTACGACTGCCCGAGGCGCTCGCGGCTCAGATCGAAGCGGAGTCGCGCAGGCGCAGGGTCTCGAAATCCGACGTCGTTCGCGAGCGCTTGAGCCTTGCCGACTCACGACGTCGGGTGCCTGCGTCACTTGAAGCAATAGGCAATCTCATAGGTTCGGTGGATGGACTGCCCGCCGACCTGAGCGAGCGGAAGAAGAAGTACCTCAAGGCGACCGGCTATGGCCAGAAGCGTCCTCGTTGACGCCGGCTTTCTCGTCGCTCTTCTCAGTCGCCGTGACGCCAACCACCGCTGGGCGGCTGCTCAGGCGCCGCGTTTTTCTCCGCCCTGGAGGACTTGCGAGGCAGCTTTGTCGGAGGCGTTCCATCTGCTCGGGACGCGTGGCGCCCCCGGAATTGCCGCGCTGCTCCGCAGCCGCGCCGTCGTCTGCGCCTTCCATCTGGATGATGACATGGAGGAAGTGCTCAAGCTCATGCAGAAATATGCGAACATGCCGATGAGCCTCGCCGACGCCTGCCTCGTTCGCATGACCGAGGCGCTGCCTGATCCAGTTCTTCTCACCACCGACACGGACTTCCGAATCTACCGACGGCACGGTCGTCAAGCCATTCCATGTGCGATGCCGCTCTGATCACGGCCGCACGCGAACGGCAATAATATCGGCGACTTCAACATGATCGATGCGGGCGCCACGATATGGGGCCGCCCGTTCCGTTTGTGGAATTGGTATGGTTCAGCGCTTGCGGACGATCAGCCCGCCAGCACGCGGTCGAGCGGCGTGCGCGCCTTGTCGGCGGTGATGCGATCGAAGTAGGCCGCGGCATCGGAATGCCGGCCGGCGGCCTGCATGCTGCGCAGATAGGTCTGGCGGAAGAGATCGTCCTGCGCATCGCTGCCGCCGATCGAGGTCATCAACGACATGACCGGGTCGAGCAGCTCGGCGGCGCGGACGCGATCGCCGGCACCGAATGCGGCCGCGGCGTCGACCACCGCGCAGCCCACCGTCGCCCAGACGCGCTTGGCCTCGTCGTCGCGCGCTTCGCTGCGGAAATGCACGCTGGCGAGCGCCGCATCGATGGCGTCGACGCGGCCCGCGCGTGCAAGCGCATAGACGTAGTGCGCGTTCATGAACGGCATGAACGTCTCCATTGCGCGCGCCGTCACGCGGTCGGCGATCGCGGGCCATTCCGCGTCCATCGGGGTGCCCGCCATCTCGATGCGCCACAGCAGCGAGATGGCGTCGATCTGCTCGACCACGGCGTCCGGCGTGATGCCCCAGATGTGGTCGTGGAAAATCTGGATCGCGGCGGCGACGTCGAGCTCTTCGAGTTGGAGGAGCGCGAGGTGCCAGGCGTCGTGCGAATGGATCGGCCGTGCGCAGGTCGCGAGCATCGGCAGGAAGGCCTGCATGCGCGCGCGACCCTCCGCAACGCGGCCGCGGCGGATGAGGACGTGCGAGAGCGCGTGCTGCGCCCACGGATTTCGCGGCTCGATGCCGAGCGCACGTTCGGCCCGCGCCTCTGCGACCGCGTACTCGCCGCACAGCTCGTTGGCGAAGGCCGACATGGCGAGAAAATCCGGATCGCGCGCGTGGGTCAGCTCGAGCGAAGCCATGTGTGCACGAAACCGCGGGCCCATATGCTGCTGGCCGAGCACGTAGTAGAGGAATTCCGCGAACTTCGCTGTGCACAGGTCGAGCGGCCACTCCGCGGTGATGAACTCCATGGCCTCGACCGCCCGCAGGTAGTCGCCGGCGCGCCAAAGCGTGAGCGCATGATGAAGCGCGTGCTCGCGGGAGTTCTTCGCCAGCGTCTCGCAGCTGCGAAGCTCGGTCGCGGCGTTGGCGAGCGCGTCGCCGGTCTGGCCGTACAGCCAGAACGCCGCTGCATAGAGCCGCAGGATCGGCGTCTGCGGCCAGCGCTTTGCAGCGTCGAGAATGGCCTCGGCGCCCTGATCGGCGCGCAGCACGCGGGCGGTAAAGCCGTCCGCCGCCGCTACTGCATCGGGGTGGCTCGCCGTGACCTCGAGACCGCGTGCGTCTTTCACCTTGGCACCATAGTTCGAGAGCGCACCGGCACGCAAAACTCCTCAGCGCATGTACTGAATACGCGCTTAAGGTCTCTGCGCGTCGATAGCGGATGTCAACGGCCCGCAGATGACAATAAGTTCGCGACTGCGAGTTCGTGATCGAATGGCGCTTTCCATCGTTCTAATCGTTCGCGCGGTTACAACCATCCTTTAACACGCATTTCCACCATCTGCGTCATCCGTCCGGTGTAGACACTCTCACCGTCGACGGGCGATTGCTCGCGTGCCAACGAAAACGGGTGCAGGCATGAAACGCGTGGGCCCCGACTTCCCGCGGAGCGGAACGATGCGGTGATCGAAAGCCGCTCGCTTGACAGTGTGCGCCAAATGGCGATGTCAATCGCACGGCTCATGCTCGCCCTTGGAAAGGCATCCGATGCCGCTCCCCAATCGCGTCGATCCGTTCGGCAATCTCTTTGCCGATCCCGCGCGCGGGCTGTTCTTCGGCAACCGCGGCGGGCGATTCCATCGCGACGACCGGACGCTGGGAACGAGGCGTTGGGTATCGCGCACCTGGATCTGCTGCCGCCTCGCATTCAAGGGGCGACACCGCAACGTGTGGGGCGCCGGCTATACCGAGTTGTTCTTCCTCGACGAGCCGACCGCGCTCGCCGCCGGCCACCGCCCCTGCTTCGAGTGCCGGCGCGGCGATGCCCGCGCCTTCGCCGCGGCCTATGCGGCGGGAAGCGGCCACTCGACAAGTGCGCGCGTCCCGCGCGCGCCCGAGATCGACCGCGTGCTCCATGCCGAGCGGCTCGTGGGGCGTGCCAAGCGGCAGCATCGGCTTGCGATCGACGATCTGCCCGACGGCGCCTTTCTTACGTTGACGGACGAGCCCGGACAGGCCTTCGCGGTGCGGGGTTCCGCGCTGCTGCGGTGGACCCCTACGGGCTACGCCGTGCGGCGACCTCGCCCTTGCGGGATTGCGGCCGACGTGCTCACGCCGCCCGGCATGCTGGCCGCGCTTGCCAGCGGTTACCTCCCGCGCTGGCACCCGAGCGCGGACGATCGATGACTGGGTTAGCGGCAGGCCTCGATCGGCATGCGGGTGAGGCGGAAGGTGTTGTCGTCCGAGCGCGTCCGGCGCCGTTGGAAATCGCCGTCGCGTGGCTCTTGCGCGGGCCTTGCCTGGCAGGCCGCCTCGATCGGCAGGCCGTCCTGGCGATTGATCAACAAGATATCTTCGACCCGCGCCGCGCGCGAGGTGCATCGTGTTGCCGTCGCAGGTCGAGCGCGTGGAAGATGCGGTTTCCGCCGAGCACTCCCAGCTCGCTTCCTGCGGGCTGCAGACGTAGCTCAGCGCGTGCCGGTCGGCGCCCGCCTTGAGCGTGAACGACACGGAAAGCCTGACGTCCTCGGGCCATTTCTGCGCGAGGCTCTTGTCGAGCCGCTCCTCGCCGGGCGTGAGCCGTCCGACGCGGATCGACGCCACCTTCTGCCGGGGATGCTTTGCCAGGTGCGCGGCGTCGTAGACGCGGCCGAAACAGAACGTCTCCGTCTCTCCAAAGCGTTCGCGTCGCGCGCCGACGAGCCCTGTTCAAGGCGGGGACGGCCCCACAGCACGGTCGCCGCCGCCGCGACAGAGGCCGTTCCGGCCGTCCGCCGCAGGCTCGGTACTCGCATCCTCTCCTCCATCAGTCGGCCACACTTCCCGAACAATCTGGGGGCGGTGGGTAATCCGGCGCGGTCCACATTAGACCATGCCGGGGATGGGCGGAATCACCTAGGTGCTTGAAACTTAAGGGCATTGTGGCGCTCCGGCGGTACCCTGAGGGGCCCGCGGGGCGGCCGGCACATGCCGTCTGAGGGGGATACTTTGCGCACAGCGATTCGGCTCGTTCCGTTGACGTTGCTTGCCGCGACCGTCCTTGCCGGTCCGGTTCTCGCCCAAGGGATTGGACAAGGGCTCGCCCCAGGGGCGGCGCCAGCGACCACCAAGGCCAAGCCCCCGGCGCAGCCCAGGGTTCTGGTCTCCAACTCGGCCAACCCGACATTCGACGAGGGCACCATCCAACGCATCGCGGCGACGATGCTGAGCTACACGGTGCTGGAGGTGCAGGGCGGGTGGCCGACGCTGCCGGCGAGCGCCAAGCTTGTGCCGGGGGCGAAGGGTCCCGACGTGGCGCTGCTGCGTCAGCGCCTCGCCATCACCGAGGATCTTCCCGCCGACAAGGCGAACGGCGACGTCTACGACGAGGCGGTCACGGCGGCGGTGAAATATTTCCAGGCGCGCCATGGCCTCGAGCAGACGGGCAGCGTCGGGACGAAGACGCTCGCCGCGCTCAACGTGCCGGTCAAGCAGCGGCTGCGCCAGCTCGCGGCTTCGCTCGACCGGCTCTCGCTCATGGATTTCACGTTCGGGCAGCGCTACGTGGTGGTGAATCTGCCCGCCGCCTTCGCCGAGGCGGTCGAGGGCGACAAGGTCGTGCGCCGCTACGTGGTGCAGGTGGGCCGGCCCGGAGCGTCCGTCGCCGACGCTGACGACCCACATCACGGCCGTCAACCTCAACCCGACCTGGACGGTGCCGCTCGGCATCCTGAAGAAGGATGTCATTCCGAAGATGCGCAAGGATCCGGGCTACGCGGCACGCATGCGCATGCGGGTGCTGGACGGCGCCGGCAACGAGGTGGATCCGCATGCCGTGGACTGGAATTCCGATCGCGCCCCCAATTTCACCATCCGGCAGGATTCGGGCAATTGGAACGCGCTCGGCGCGCTGCGCATCGACATGCCAAATCCGCATTCCGTCTACATGCACGACACCAACCACAAGGAATTCTTCAGCGCCGACTATCGCTTCCAATCGTCCGGCTGTACCCGGGTCGAAGACCCGCGCGCGCTTGCGACCTGGCTCCTGGCTGACAATCCCGGCTGGGGCCGCGCCCAGATCGACGCCGGCATCGCCAAGGGCGAGCGCACCGACATCCGTCTCGCCCACAAGGTTCCGGTCGCCTGGATCTATCTCACGGGCTGGGTGACGCGCGACCAGGTGGTGCACTTCCGCGACGACATCTACGGCCACGACGAGAAACCGGCGCTGGTGGCCGATGCGCGGCCGCAGGTCGCGAGCGCTGCGCGCGCCTCCGGCTTCGTGCTACAATCCGCCGACACGCGGCCGTCGGATGTGCAACAGGTGTCGTTCCTCGACAACCAATAATACACCGCCAGCAAGTGGTGAGGTTTGCATGCGGACATCAGCGCTGGCGCTCGCGGTCGTCCCCGCGCTCGCCCTCTTTCCCGCGTTCTTTTCCGCCTCGGCCAACGATTCCACCGCCGAGCTCTCCACCGGCGGGTTGATCTTCGTGCGCAATGACAATGTGGAGATGGTGTCCGAGGACCTCGCGATCTCGGCCAAGGAGGTCAGCGTCCGCTACCGCTTCTTCAACAAGGCGGACAAGGACGTCACCGTGCTGGTGGCGTTTCCCATGCCCGACATCGTTGTCGAAGGTCCAGACGACCCCATCGCTGTGCCGACCGACGATCCCGCCAACTTCCTCGCCTTTACGACAGTCGTGAACGGCAAGCCGGTCATCACGCAGGTCGAGCAGCGCGTCATCGCCGCCGGGCTTGACCGCACGCAACTGCTGCGGACACTCGGCATTCCGCTGGCGCCGCATCTCGCCAGCACCAACGAGGCGCTCGACCGCCTGCCGGCCGAGAAATGGGACGAGCTCCTGCGCATCGGGCTGGCCGAGATCGAGGAATACGATGCCGGCCGCGGCATGGCGAAACATCTCGCGGCACGCTGGACCCTGCAGACCACCTACTATTGGGAACAGACCTTTCCGGCCAAGGCCGAGACCGCGATCGAGCACCGCTACAAGCCGAGCATCGGCGGCACGGTGCAGACGTCGCTCGGCTCTCCCGGTGCGGACAAGGAGCCCTGGTACGACGAGTACAAGGACAAGTACTGCTTCGACAGCGCATTCCTCGCCGCGATCGAGCGTGCGCGCAAGGCCGCCAACAGCAAGTTTGGCGGGCCGTTTTCCGAGGAGCGCATCGACTACATCCTCAAGACCGGCGCCAACTGGTCCGGACCGATCAGGGATTTCCGCCTGGTGATCGACAAGGGCGCGACCGACAGTCTCGTGAGCTTCTGCGGCGAGGACGTGAAGAAGATCGGCGACACCCGGTTCGAGATGAAGAGGACCGACTACACCCCGGACGGCAATCTCTCGATCCTGATCCTGAAGAAATTGCCGCAGTAGAATATTACCGGCGCGTATCGATCGCCATCGACGGCGGGGCCTCGTGACTCATGAACACGGGCGCCAGCGTGTGCGATTTGAAGTGCCACTGGCCGTGCTCGTCCAGCACGCATTCATTGATGAGGTCCGCGATCAGCATGGGCGGTTTGCACTGCGGCGCCGGCGCACGGGCAGGCGCGCCATAGAAGCTGACGATGCCCAGCACCTTGGCGGTGCGGTCATTGCTGGTTTCGACGAACAGGTTATTGATCAGATGGCGTGTGGTCTTCACGCTGCTGATCGCGGTTACCGCCTGGCGCTCACGCCATCCGTAGAATTCGCGGATTTTCTCGCGTCCTGAAAAGCAATTATGGCCGACCACCATCACGCCATCCGGCAGATAGAATTCGTGGGCATTGCGGCCACCGTTGCAATCGACCTCGTGCCAGTATCTCGCTTCGAGCTGATAGAGTGCGTGCCAAAGAACTGCCTCTTCGTGTGCGCTCATTTCCGACCCCTTGTTGTTGTTGGTCCTCCGGGCAGATAACGAATGAGCCGGCAGAGATAAGGTTCCCTGCGGCGACGCTGTGCTGCATTGCGCGCGGTGCTGAGCCCACGCTGGCCTAATAGGTGCGGCGGCTGGTAGGATTCGGTTCTCTGCCGGTGTAGTATCGCGCCGGAATCACACGCTGATGCGCGACCGAGGCTGACTGATGGCAATCACGATTACCCTCAAGGATGAGGTGGCGGAGCTCGTCGAGCGGCAAGTGGCGGAAGGCCGCTATCCCGATGCTGAAAGTGCGGTGACTGCGGGACTGATGTTGCTCGAAGATGTCGCCATGAACTGGGACGATATCGACGCGGATGCGGTCCGACGGATGATAGCGGAATCCGACGCCGAAGGTGGTGAAATTCCATTCGAGGAAGTCGCGCGTAGACTCTCTGCCAAGGCTCCCTCGTCGCAACGCTAACATGGCGGAAGTTGTCTTCCGTCATCGAGCGTGGCGCGACCTCGATCAGATCAACGCCCGCATCGCTGCCGACAATCCAGGTGCGGCTCAGCGCTTTCGGGCGAATGTTCTTCGCCGGATCGGATTGTTGGAGCGCCTTCCAGAAGGCGCGCGGCCGCGCCCGGAATTTGGATCTGATATTCGCACAATTCCGATCGGGCATTATATCGTAATTCTTCGTGTAACGCTCCCCAAGGTGATTGTTCTGCGGATCGTACATGGTGCACGTGATCTTCCGCGGTTGTTGAAGCGCCTCCCGTAGCGGCGCGATCGTACAGCCAAGTGAAGCGTGCTCAGCCGAAATCCCGCAGTCCTGCCTGCTTGACCAGCGGATAGGTCACGTCGCGGAACTCGCGCATGCCCTGCTCGAAGCGCGGCCAGGCGAGCAGGACGCCGTCGAGGCCGGCGCGTGACAGCGCCTGCAAGCCGTCGACGATCTGTTCCTTGGTGCCGATCAGCGGAAACCCGCCCCATCCCGCAATGAACGCCTCCTGAAAGGTCTTCAGGCGTTCCGGCGGGATATTCCGGGCGTTGATCTCCAGCGAAAACGTGTCGATCATGTTCTGGGCGGCGCCCCAGTCGCCCTTCTCGTGCACGTAATAGCGATAGAAATCGCGCGCCTCCTGCTCGGTCTCGCCCTGCACGATGTTGGCGAGCGTCCAGACCCGCACCTCGCGGCCGTAGTCCTCGCGCGCAAGCCGATGATAGGCCTGCACATGCGCGCGGCATTCGTCGAGGCTGCCGGCGCGGATGACGGTGTAGACCAGGTCGCAATGCTTGGCCGCGAAGTGACGGCCGCGCTCGGACGCGCCGGCATTCATGATCGCGGGGTAGGGGCTCTGGATCGGCTTGGGCTGCAGGTAGCCTTTGGCGATCTTGAAGAACCTGCCTTCGTGGTCGAACGCGTCGTCCTCGGTCCACAGTCGCTTGACGATGGCGAGCCACTCCTCGGCGCAGGCGTAGCGGTCGGCGTGTCCCATCATGGCGGTGCCGAACATGTCGATCTCCGGCTGGTTCCAGCCGGTCACGACGTTGAGCGCGTAGCGGCCGCCGGAAATATGATCGATCACCGTGGACTGCTTGGCGGCGACGATGGGGTGATTGAGCGAAATGTGCGAGGTCGCGAACACCCCGGGTGTGCGGGTCGCGGCGGCGATGCCGGCGGCCCAGGTATAGGCTTCGAAGCCGGGGCCTTGCGGGTTGGTCGCGCCGCCGAAGCCCTGCCAGCGCGCGACCGGCACGATCGCCTCGAACTCCATCTCCTCGGCCAGCCTGGCGAGTGCGACGGTGTTGGACCAGGTGATGTCGAGCCTCCCGTCGAGGTCCGACATCACGCAGCCGCTGTCGAGGTTGGTCTGGAACGTCCCGAGCTTGAGCCGGCGCGTGCTGAAGGCCGGATTGGTCTCGCGCCGATCTTTTTGCCGCGTGCCGCGAGCAATCATCGCGGCGCTACCCCTTCATCGCGGCCTTGATCGCCGCGACCCCGCCGCCGGCCTTCGCCGCGGCGATGATCTTGGCTTCGCGCGCGGAGAGCCCCTCGTTCGCGGCCTTCATGGCGTCGATCTTGTCCACCGGCACCACGATGGCGCCGTGGCGGTCGGCGTGGATGAGGTCGCCGCTCTTCGTCGCCATGCCGTGGACGTTCACGTCGATGCCGTAGTCGACCACGTGGACATAGGCGTGGGACGGCACGATCGAGCCCGCCAGCATCTGGAAGCCCGGCGCGATCATCGGGATGTCGCGGATCGAGCCGTCGGTGACGACGCCGAGCGCGCCCAGCGCCTTGTGCACGTTCGACTGCACCTCGCCCCAGAACGCGCCGTAGCCCGCGTATTCGCCGTCGAGGTCCTGCATCACCATGATGGCCGGCTGCGGCGCGCTCGCGACATAGTCGAGGTAGTCGAGCCGCTTCTGCATGTAGCCGGCCTCGCCGAGCGGCACCTTGTCCTTGGCCTTGAACGTCACGGTCTTGGCGAAGCCCACGATCGGCGGCAGGTCGGGGAATGGGCAATGCAGGTGCTTGACGGTGTAGCCGTGGCCGCGGCGCTCGGGCGCGACGATCTCCACCAGGTTGCACACCGTGGGCGTGTCGATCGATTGCAGAAATTCGAGCTGGCTCTTGGTCGGCGCCGTCATTCGCTTCCCCCTTTTGATGCGGTGTCGCGGCGGGCGAGACTAGGCCGTCGCGCCGCGATAGGCGAGGGCCGCAATCAACGCCATGGCGGCGAGCATGGCAACCACCATCGCAACGCAGGCCGGCCAGCCGCCGGAATTCCAGGCGAGGCCGGGCAGCAAGGCGCCCATGCTGCCGCCGACATAGAACGAGGTGACGTAGAGCCCGACCGCCGAGGAACGGCCTTCCTTGGCGATGGTGGTGACGTAGCCGGTCGAGATCGTCTGGCAGAGCATGCCGCAGGCGGCGCACAGGACGAGCCCCGCGATGATCGCCGCGAGCGGCGCCCACAGCATCAGCACGGCACCCAGCGCCCAGGCCGCGATGACGACGAGGATGAGGCGCCGGCGTCCGAGCCCCGACATCATCCAGCCCGTCATCGGCGAGATCACGGTGCCGACGAGGTAGGTCACGAAAATCGCGCCCAGCAGCGTGGAGGAAAAGTTGTAAGGCGGCGCGGCGAGGTGGAAGCTCACATAGGTGAACACGGCGATGAAATTGAACAGCGTGCCGAAGCCGATCGCGTAGGTGGCAAGGAGCTGCGGGTCCTTGAGATGCCGCAGCATCTGCCGCGCCGAGGCGCCTATGCCGTCCGAACGGACGAAGTTCTTCTCCCGCGGCAGCAGCAGCGCCACCAGGATCGCTCCGAGGAACGACAGCCCGGCGAGCGCGAGGAAGGCCGCCCGCCAGCCCACGAGATCGTCGAGCACGCCGGGGACGAAGCGGCCGGCAGAATCCGCCGAGGCTCGAGCCTGCGATATAGACGCCGGCGACCCCCGCGATCTCCGCCGGCGGCCATTCGTCACCGATATAGGCGACCGTCACGGCGAAGATCGGCGGCAGCAGCAGGCCCTGCAGGAACCGCCAGATCATCAGCGTCTGCACGTCCGTGGCGAGTGCCGCGCCGGCCATCGGCAGGACCACCGCCAGCATCGCGGCCGCGATCACCCGCTTGCGGCCGAGCACGTCGGCGATGGCGCCGGTGAACGGCGCGGTCAAGGCGATGGCGAACGTGCTCGCGGTCATGATGGCGCTGATCTGCGCCGCCCCGACGCCGAACTCGCGCGACAAGGCCGGCAGCAGAGCCTGCGGTGAGTAGAGGGTGACGAAGGTGCTGAAGCCGGCGGTTGCGATGGCGAGCTTGCGGGGATCAAAAGGCATAGCGGGCAGTCTAGCGTGGACTGGCGGCGTTGCCGCGCATGCCTGCCATTCTCATCGAGCTATCACTGCCTTTGCCCGCGCAAGCGTCTCGTCCGGCGTGCCCGACGCATCGACACGCGTCCAGTCGAGCGCGCCGAGGTCGTAGCTTTCCTGGGTGAGGGCCACGGCGGCGTCGGCGTCGGAGGCATCGCGGCTGCGCGCGCCGACCCGTTCGAGGCGCGTGGCGAGATCGGCGTCGAGGAACAACCCATGGAAGGCCACGCCGAGCGCCTGCGCGCATTGCTCGACGGCGGCGCGCTCCGGCGGCTTGGCGAACACCGCGTCCACAACGGCAGAATGTCCGGCGGCGACCGCGCGGCGCGCCTTGTCGGCCACGGCGGCGTAGACGCGCGCAGTCACGTCAGCCGAATAGGCATTCGGCGGCAGCTTGTCGTGCTCGTCCTTGCCGAAGAGCGTCTTGCGCTCGACGTCGGTGCGCAGCAGGACGGCGCCGGGCGCCGGCGCGATGTCGGGCGCCAGGGCGCGGGCGAGCACCGATTTGCCGGTCCCGGAAAGCCCGCCGACCGCGATCAGCCTGGGCGCGGCCGGCGCAATGAGCCGGCGTGCAAAATCGAAATATTTGCGCGCGCTTGCGTCGATGGCAGCTCTGCCGTCGGCCTGCGCATGCTCGAGTTTCGCCGCCGTCACCTTGGCGCGGATGGCGGCACGGACCGAGAGGAACAGCGGGAGGGCGGCGAGCGCGTCGAGGTCCTCGGGGCGGGCGGTCTCGGCGAGGTAGCGGTTGAACACGATATTGGCGGCGTCTTTCAGTCCGCGCTCGGCGAGGTCCATGAGCAGGAAGGCGAGATCGTAGAGCACGTCGCCCGATGCCACCAATGGGTCGAACTCGATAGCGTCGAACAGTACCGGGCGCTGGTCGATGAGCACGATGTTGCCGAGGTGAAGGTCGCCGTGTCCACGACGAATGAGCCCGCGCCGTCCGCGCTCGACGAGAAGGCCTCGGATGCGCCCGTGGGCCGCGCGGCTCGCATGCGTCGAGCGCAGTCCACGTCGGCTGCCGGAAAAAGTTCCGGCCGCTGCCGGAGCTCGGCGTGGTTCTGCTCGACATAATCGGCGAGTGCCTGGATCCACGGTTTGGCCTCGACCGCGGGCGCGCCGGCATGCGCCGCCGCCACGGCGCGGCCGAGCGCATCGGCGAGCGCACTGTCGATCCGGCCCGCATCGGCCAGATGGTCGAGCGTCGCCGTCTCGTCGAAGCGGCGCATCTCGACCGCCCATTCCGACTGGCGTGCCGTCGCCGTCGAGCCCGAGCCGCCCGTCGGCCGCGCGCGTGATCGGCACCACGCGTAGATAGATGTCCGGCGCGAACGCCCGGTTGACCTCGAGCTCGGCCTCGCAGGCCTGCTTGCGCTTGTCGAGGGTCGAGTAGTCCAGGAATGGAAAGCGCACCGCGCGCTTGACCTTGAACGCGCGGTCGCCGGCGAGAAACACCGAGGCCGCGTGGGTGTCGATGCGCTGGACTGCGGCTCCTCCGTGGGTCGCCGGATCGGCGAGCAGGGCGAAGACCGGCTCTTGCGACGCCTCTTGAGACGCTGCCTTCTGGGACGCGGGGTCGTTCATCCGGTGCTCTCTTGACCTCGCCCGCCGCAGCGTCGAAACAATCCTCCCACGCGGCGATTGGCGCCGCTCTCGCCAAGGAGGACATCGTGCTCGTCGATCATCGAACCTACCGCATCAAGCCCGGCATGACGCAGGCGCATCTGGAGATCTACGAGAAGTACGGGTTCGCGGCGCAGACGCGGCACCTTGGGCAACCAATGGCGTACATGTTCGCCGAGAGCGGAGACGTCAATACCATCGTGCACGATTGGGCCTACGAGGATCCGTCCGACCGCATGCGCCGGCGCGCGGCCATGTGGGCCGATCCGGAGTGGCTGGTCTATATTCAGAAGCTCAACGAATCCGGCTACCTGCTGGAGCAGAAGACTTCGCTGATGATTCCGGCCAAGTTCTGCCCGATCAAGCGCTGACAGAAGAACACGCGGGAGACATGTGATGCGCGCCAATGACGGCACCAGGACGGCCGCCGAGGTCCTGATCGATCAACTCGTCATCCATGGCGTGCAGCACATGTTCTGCGTACCGGGCGAGAGCTACATCGCGGCGCTCGATGCCTTCCACGACCGCGACATCGCCATCACTGTCTGCCGGCAGGAGAGCGGCGCCGCGATCATGGCGGAAGCCCAGGGCAAGGCGACCGGGCGGCCCGGCATCTGCTTCGTCACCCGCGGGCCCGGCGCCACCAATGCCGCGGCGGGCCTGCATATCGCACGCCAGGATTCGACGCCGCTGATCCTGTTCGTCGGCCAGATCGGGCGTGAGATGCGCGAGCGCGAGGCATTCCAGGAGCTCGACTATCGCGCGGTGTTCGGAACCATCGCCAAGTGGGCGACCGAGATCGACGATCCCGCGCGCATCCCGGAGCTGATCTCGCGCGCCTTCTACACCGCGACCAGCGGGCGGCCGGGGCCGGTCGTGATCGCGCTGCCCGAGGACATGCTGGTCGAGCGCATCGCGGTGCCCGATGCGCCCGCCTTCGAGCCGGTCGAGACCTGGCCGGGCGCGACCGACATGAGCCGGCTGCAGAAGCTGTTGTGGGCGGCCGAGCGCCCGATCGCGCTGCTCGGCGGCAGCCGCTGGTCGGAGGCGGCCTGCGCCGCGGTCGCACGCTTTGCCGAACGATTTGCGCTGCCGGTGGCGACGTCGTTCCGGCGGGCGCATCTCTTCGATCCCGCGCATCCCTGCTACGCCGGCGATCTCGGCATCGGGCCCAATCCGAAGCTGCTCGCGCGCGTGAAGGGCGCCGACGTGATCCTGCTGGTGGGCGGGCGGCTGGGCGAGATGCCGTCGCAGGCCTACACGCTGCTCGACATTCCGGGCCCGCGCCAGACGCTGGTGCACGTCTTTCCCGGCGTCGAGGAGCTCGGCCGCGTCTACCGGCCGCAGCTTGCGATCAATGCCGCGCCGACCGCGTTTGCCGCCGCGCTCGAAGGCCTGCAGCCGCCGAACGAGTTGCGATGGGCGAGCGAAACCCCGGTCGCGCACGCCGATTTTCTTGCCTGGACCGACAAAGCGACCGTGGTGCCCGGCGCGGTCAATCTCGGCGAGATTATCGTGCAGTTGCGCGACAAACTTCCGGCCGATGCCGTGATCTGCAACGGCGCCGGCAATTTCTCCGTCTGGGTGCATCGCTATCACCGCTACCGCCGCTACGGCACGCAACTGGCGCCGATCTCCGGCTCCATGGGCTACGGCGTGCCCGCCGCCATCGGCATGAAGCGGCTGGCGCCGGAGCGCACCGTGATCGCCTTCGCGGGCGACGGCGATTTCCTGATGACGGGGCAGGAATTCGCGACCGCCGTGCAATACGACCTGCCGGTCATCATCGTGGTCGCCGACAACGGCATGTACGGCACCATCCGCATGCACCAGGAGCGCCACTATCCCGGCCGGGTGGTGGCGACCGGCCTGAAGAATCCGGATTTCGCGGCCTATGCGCGGACGTTCGGCGGCTATGGCGCGACGGTGGAGAAGACCGCGGATTTCATGCCGGCGTTCGAGGCCGCGCAGAAATCGGGCAAGCCCGCGATCATCCATCTCAAGATCGATCCCGAGGCTCTCACGCCGGCGATGTCGCTCAGCGCGATCCGCGAGAAGGCGCAGGCGGGCGGGTGAGGTGCTTGCTCCGCCCTCACCCTGAGGGCCGAGAGAATCACGTCCGGTACGACGGGTCCATGCGATCGAGCTTGCGCAAGAGCCCCGGCCATTCCGTGCCGAACGGCGCCTCCGGCGCGACCGCAAGCTTGGCGGTGTGCTCGGCGATCCCCGGCGGCGGCAGGTTGAGCGTCGCGTTGCCCGACATCGCCAGCACCTGCGTCTCGCAGGCGAATTGCAGATTGAACAGGTTGCTGAAGGCGAGCGGAATTGTCGTTCCGACAGCAAGGAGCCCGTGGTTGCGCAGGATCATCACGGGGTTGTCGCCGAGGTCGCGCACCAGGCGTTGCCGCTCGTCGATGTCGATCGCGAGTCCCTCGTAGTCGTGATAGCTCACGCGGCCGTGGAACAGCTGCGCGTGCTGGCTCAGCGGCAACAGCCCGTCCTTCATGGCGGCGACGGCGACGCCGGCCTTGGAATGGGTGTGGATGACGCAGTCCACGTCCTCGCGCCCGCCGTGGATGGCGCTGTGGATGACGAAGCCGGCCTTGTGCATGGGCGCGTCGGGCTCCTCGATGAGATTGCCGTCGAGATCGACCTTGATCAGGTTCGACGCCGTCACCTCGTCGAACAGGAGGCCGAAGCGGTTGAGCAGGAAATGCCCGGGCTCGCCGGGAACGCGCGCCGAGATGTGCGTATAGATCAGGTCGGTCCAGCCGAAATGCTCCACCAGCCGGTAGCAGGCCGCGAGATTGACGCGCTGCTCCCATTCGGCGGGATTCATGTTCGGCCTGCTGGCTCTGCGGACCGCGGGCACGCTCTGGGGCATTTCCCTGCTCCTCAACTTGCTCTGCTGTCATCCCCGCGAAAGCGGGGATCCATCGTGCCACAAATGCCGGCCTTTGGAATATGGGTCCCCACCGCATGTCGGCTATAGCCGACATGCGCACTTAAGGAGCCGATTTCGGATAAATCCGAAATCGGATGCGCGGGGACGACACCGAGACAATGGCGACCTGTCATTTCAGCCGCTGCGCTGCTTCCCGCACGAGGCTGAGGTCGGCGTATTTCTGCACGTCGATCGGCCCCTTGAGGAAGCCGAGCTCACGCTGCACGTCGATGTTGGACTGCAGCGCCGCCAGGTCCGGCAGCAGGTCGGGGCTGCGGTAGTGATCCTTGCCGGTCAGGAGCCAGTCGGCGAACAGCTCCGGCTTGAGCTTGGTGACCCTCGCCGCAATCTGCACCGCCTCGTCATGATTCCTGGGGTCGATGTACCAGCGTGCGACCCGCACCGAATCCTCCAGGAAATCGAGCAGGGCGGCGCGGTTCTTGTCGAGGAAGTCTTTGCGCACGACCCAGACGGTCATCTGCGTGGTGCCGATCGCCTCCTTCTGGTCGAACAGCAGACGGCCGATCTGCTTGAGCTCTGGATCGAAGGCGAACGGCGGCACGAAGGTGGCGAGGTCGGCCTTCTTCTGCGCGAGCATGGCCTTCATGGTGGGGAACGGCGCCTCGACCACGGTGTAGTCGCGCTTGTCCTCGAGCCCCGCCTTGCGCAGCATCGCGCGCATGGCGATGTTGACGGCGGAGCCGGCCGCATTGGTGGCGACGATCTTGCCCTTGAGGTCGGCGGCCTTCTGCACCGGGCTGTCCTTGAGCACGTAGTACTGATTGCTGAAGTGACCTTGGACGCCGTCCTTGAACTGGTCGCCGACGATGCGCAGGTCCTCCAACCCCGCGTTCTGGATCGCGAGTGCGAGCGAGGAAAACGCAAGATTGCCGAGCTCGAGCTCGTTGTTCGCCATCGCGGTGATGACCGCCGGCGTGCCCTGGAAGCGCATCGGCTCGAAGACGTAGGACTTGCCGTGGCCCTTCATCAGATCGGGCTTCTCGAGGAGCAGCGGCGCCCAGTCGGACGGGGCCACGATCCAGCTGCCGCGGATTTTCACGGGCTCGGCGTGCGCCGCGCCCGCGGCAAGCAGGACGGAAAAGGCCAACACCAGCCGCAATGCGCGCATGTTTTCTTCCTCCGGTGGTCCGTTGTTCTTTGCGGCGACGATATCACCCTCCACCGCCCATGACAGCGGTCGGTCGGGGTTCTTGCGCATGCGCCGCCAATTCCCGCAGATTTATGAATTCTTGCTTCACTTTTTACTGGTAAAATGATTCGCCATGCCGTACCGGCAAACCGACAACGTCACCCGCAAGCTCGCCGCGCGCCGCGATGCGATCCTGTCGGCGGCTGGCGAGGCTGCGGCGGAAGGTGGGATGGCGGCAGTGCAGATGGCGCCGGTGGCGCAGCGGGCAGGTATCGCCGCCGGCACGGTCTACCGCTACTTCCCCTCCAAGACCGATCTGGTCGCAGCGCTGGTGGCGGAGCTCTCGGAACGGGAAATGGCCGCGCTCGACGCCGCGGCGAAAGCGGCGCCCGGTCCGCTCTCGGCGTTGGCGGCGGCGATCACCACGTTCTCCGCCCGGACGCTTGCCAGTCGGCGGCTCGCCTTCGCGCTGATCGCGGAGCCGGTCGAGCCCGAGGTCGACGCCGCGCGCGCCTCCTATCGCAGGACGCTGGTCGCCGAGTTCGAGGCGCTCATCCGCAAGGCGGCCGCCGGCGGGCATCTGCCCGGCCAGGATGCGGCGCTCGCCGCGGCGGCGCTGGTCGGCGCGCTGATCGAGGGGCTGATCGGGCCCCTGGCGCCCGCCGCCGGCAGCGATCCGGTCAAGGCGCGTTCGCAGGTGCAGACGCTCACGTTGTTTGCGCTGCGCGGGCTTGGCGTGGTCGATGCGCGCGCTCGCGGTCTGGTCGTGCAGACCGTGGTGCCGGAGGCGGGCTCGGCGCCGCCGCGGGCCTGATTTGCCGGAAATCTGCTGGGGAATATCGGACCGCCGGGCTCGCTTGTCGTGCCCGCCGCGTATGATCGGGACAGTGATTCGAGGCGTTCGTCATTCAGGAGGGCGCGATGCACAAAAGGATTCTGGCAACCGCACTGGCCGCCGCGATCTTCGTTCCGGGGGCATGGTATTCCGTCGCGGCGCACCCTGGTCATCACCATAAATGGGGTGACCGCGACTACGAGATCGTCCGCTGGAGCTACGGCGACTGCAAGATCTGGCGCGACGACGCCGGCCCGCCCACGGGCACGGGTTGGGTGGTGTTGGCGGATGGGCTGCGCACCTGGGACGAGGCTCTGCGCGAGGTGGCGCGGCTGCGCGGCCTGCGCAAGTGCACGTGACCGCCTGAAGGCCGGCGCGGATCAACGCGGGCCTGCTGCTCACGGTCCGCGGGTGATCGTCCGCGCCTGCTTGGCGGGCTCGAAGCCGTGCATGCCGAGCCGCCACTGCAAGGCCACGATGAAGCCCTTGACCGGCTGCAGCAGCCCGACCGTCATGACGAGCGTAGCCGGCAGCCAGAGCGCGAGGTGGATCCAAGTGGGCGGCGCGAACGCCATCTCGACCGACAGCACCAGCGGCCCGATGATGTGGCCGACGATGAAGATCACGCAGTAGGCGGGAAAGTCGTCGGCGCGATGATGATGTAGCTCCTCGCCGCATTCGCGGCATTCGTCGCTGACCTTCAGAAAGGCGCGGAACAGCCGGCCCTTGCCGCAACAGGGGCAGCGGCCGCGCAGGCCGCGCACCAGGTCGGAATCGAGCAGGGCGGCGAATTCGGCGGCTGAATGTCGAGACATGGACATCATCTATGACCCAGCGCCGGTACTTGCCAGATGCGGGCCGGTCGCGCAACGCAGTTGCGCACTGCGCGCGGAGCATTTCAGGACAAGCCTGCCCCGCACTTGATGCGGGGTGGAAACCGGCTAACGCGCCTTTCCACCCAACATGACGTCGGCGCAAAATCCGCGACTCGTGCGAGCGAGATTGGAACGAGACTAGAGTTCGGAGCTACCTTCGTTCGACCGCATCACAATAAACGTCCTCGAGCGACGAATACCGTTGAATGATTCGCGCGATGCCTGCTAGATGCGGAGAGTCGTGGTTCTTCCGATCTCACGATCGGGAGCTAAGAGGGAATCCGGTGCGATGCCGACTGGCATCAATGCCGGGGCTGCCCCCGCAACTGTCAGCGGTGAGCTGTTGTCCAGTTGTTGGTGTCACTGAAGCTTCTCGGCTTCGGGAAGACCGGACAACAGTCATGACCCGCGAGCCAGGAGACCTGCCGCGATCTCGATTACGTCCTCGGGCGGGGTGCCCCGGTGGTCGCTTGCTCGGGATGGCGCTCCGCCATTCCGTTCTCAGGCACGCGCCCGCTCGGCCTTTGCCCCAACGCAGTTTGGGGTTTGCCGATGTCCGTCACTCGCGAAGCCAACGGCGACGTCGGACCGCCGCTACCTGTCCCGACCGACAGTCCCACCAAACAACTCTCGGCCGATCGCGCCTTCGAGTCTTCCGAGCGCCACAAACTGTCGGTTCCGAAGACAACGCAGCCGCTCCGCATCGCTTGGATCGATGCCATTGGGCTGGCGGCATGTCATCTTCTGGCATTGCTCGCGTTCGTGCCTTGGCTGTTCAGTTGGGCCGGTGTCGGTCTCGCATTCTTCGGGCTGTATATTTTTGGAACGCTCGGGATCAGCCTGTGCTTTCATCGCCTGTTGACGCATCGTGGCGTCGTCTGCCCAAAATGGCTCGAGCACACGCTCGCTGTTCTCGGTGTGTGCTGTCTCCAGGACACTCCGGCGCGGTGGGTCGCCATCCATCGGCGGCATCACCAGCATGCCGACGAGCAACCGGACCCCCATAGTCCATTGGTCCATTTCCTCTGGGCGCATATGGGATGGCTCATTTTGAAGAACAGAGAAACGACGCGTCTAAAAATTGTCTCACGCTATGCCAAGGATGTCTTGCGGGATCCGTTCTATGCGCGACTGGAGAAAAATTTCAGTTGGGTTTGGATCGTGCTGATGTCGTGGTGCGGCTTCTTCGTCGGTGGAATTCTGGTCGAGCTGCTGTCTGGTGGCGGTGCAAAGGATGCTCTGCAGTCCGGCCTCAGCTTCCTGATCTGGGGCGTGTTCGTCCGCACCGTCCTCGTGTGGCATATTACCTGGTCGGTCAACTCGGTGGCTCACCTGTGGGGCTACCGCAATTACGAAACCGACGAGTTGAGCCGCAACAATTTCATCCTAGGCATCATCAGCAACGGCGAGGGCTGGCATAACAATCATCACGCCGATCCTCGTTCCGCGCGTCACGGTCATTTGTGGTGGGAGCTGGACGTCACCTGGTTGACGATCCGGCTGCTCGTGGCGCTCGGGCTTGCGCGCGAAGTGGTGACGCCGACGCAGCGCTGCTGGCGCTACATGAGCGGTGACGGGGACAGTCTCACGACAAGAGAGGTCGCCGACGAGACGCGCCGCGTCGCGTCAGTTGCCCTTCGCGCCGGCCGCCGTGAGCACCGGCCGCCACTTGGCGACCTCCGCCTGCAGCTGCGCCTTGAGCGCCGCCGGCGTTGCCTGCTCCATCGGGACCGGCTCGGTGCCGAGGTCGGCGAACCGTTCGATCACCCTTGGATCCTTGAGCGCCGCTTGCAGCGCCGCGGTCAGCTTCTCGCCGGCCGCGGCGGGCAGGCCCTTGGGCGCCCACATCGCGTGCCAGGCGGTGACCTCGAATCCCTTGAGCCCGGCCTCGTCGAGCGTGGGCAAATCCGGAAGCACGGCGAGCCGCGCCCGCGTGGTGGCGGCATAGCCCTTGATCTTGCCTTGCTTGATCTGGCTCGTCGTCCCCGTGGTCTGGTCGCACATCATGTCGAACTGGCCGCCGAGCAGGTCGGTCATGGCGGGGCCGGTGCCGCGGTAGGACACGGCGGTCATCTGCGTGCCGACGCTGCTCATGAACATGAGCCCGCACAGGTACGAGGCCGAGCCGACACCGGCGTGGGCGTAGGTGGCGGCGGCTTGCTTCTGCTTCACCCAGGCGAGCAGCTCGGCGATGTTCTTCGCTTCGAGGCCGGATTTGCCGACGATCGTCATCGGTACGTCGGTGATGCGGCCGATGGAGTCGAAATCGTCGATCACGTTGTAGCGCAGGTTGTCGTAGAGCGTCGGCGCGGTCGCCTGCGCGATGTGCCACACCGCCAGCGTATAGCCGTCGGGGGCCGACTTCGCGGCGCGCGCCATGCCGATCGTACCGCCGGCGCCGCCGACATTCTCGACCACGATCTGCTGGCCGAGCGTGCGCCCCATGGATTCGCCGACGAGACGCGCGACCGCGTCGGTCGGGCCGCCCGCCGCCGCGGGCACGATGATGGTGATCGCCTTGGACGGATAGGCCTGCTGGGCGTGGGCGTGGCCGAGACCAGCCAAGATACCGATCAAGTTGCCGGCCAGCGTGGCGGCCGTGAACGCGAGCCTGCGGCGGGTCGCTCTCATCTTGGGTCTCCCTATTTCTTCCCTGGTCGATCGATTATTCGTTGTCTCCTGCAAGCGCTTCGCACACGGCACGCGTGACATCGGCGGTCGTCGCCTTGCCGCCGAGATCGGGCGTATGCAGCGTAGGGTCGGCGGTGACGCGCTCGATCGCCCGCATCAGGCGGCCGGCGGCGGGCGTCTCGCCGAGGTGCTCGAGCATCATGACGCCCGACCAGAACGTGCCGATCGGATTGGCGATGCCCTTGCCCATGATGTCGAAGGCCGAGCCGTGGATCGGCTCGAACATCGAGGGGAACTTGCGTTCCGGATTGAGGTTCGCGGTCGGTGCGATGCCGAGCGAGCCCGCCAGCGCTGCCGCGAGATCCGAGAGGATGTCGGCATGCAGGTTGGTCGCCACCATCGTGTCGAGCGTTTCCGGGCGCAAGGTCATGCGCATGGTCATGGCATCGACCAGCATCTTGTCCCAGGTCACATCGGGAAATTCACGCGCCACCTCGGCCGCGATCTCGTCCCACATTACCATGCCGTGGCGCTGGGCGTTCGACTTGGTCACCACCGTGAGGAGCTTGCGCGGGCGCGAGCGGGCGAGTGCGAACGCAAAGCGCATGATGCGCGCGACGCCCGTGCGGGTGAACATGGAGACATCGGTCGCCACCTCTTCGGGCAAGCCACGATGCGCCCGGCCGCCGACCCCGGCATATTCGCCTTCCGAATTCTCGCGCACGATCACCCAGTCGAGCTCAGGTCCCTTGACGTTGCGCAGCGGACTGGTGATGCCGGGAAGAATCCTCGTCGGGCGCACATTGGCGTACTGGTCGAAAGGCTGGCAGATCGCGAGCCGCAGGCCCCACAGCGTGATGTGATCGGGCACGTCGGGCACGCCGGCGGAGCCGAACAGGATGGCGGCGTGATCCTTGATCAGATCGCGGCCGTTCTCGGGCATGAACGCGCCGGTCTTCTTGTAGCGCTCCGAGCCCCAGTCGAAATGATCGAAGGCGAAGGCAAAGCCGCCGTCGCGCTTGGCGCAGACGTCGAGCGCCTCGATGCCGGCCGCGATCACCTCGGTGCCGATGCCGTCGCCAGGGATCGCCGCGATACGATGGGTACGCATGCCACCACTCTTACGTTGCCGTCCGGCCTTCGGCCAGCTAACGGCAAGCTATATGGCATGGAAGATCGTAGGGATCGAGTACGACCGAAGTCTATTGCAGGGTCGCCGCGACGATCCAATCCGCGACCGCGCGCAAGGCGGCATCGCGGTCCGCGCCGTCGCCGCTGGCGCGCTCCTTGTGCGCCGCAAACACGGCGAGCTGGGCATCGGCCGACGTGCCGGAGCCGACGATGGCGCGGCAGCGGTCGATCTCGGCGGCACATCCGAACTCCGCGGCGGATGTCGCGGTCTCCGCGATGACCCGTTCGAGCATCTCCGAGACCGAGATAGGGCCGTCCTCGCTGGCGAAGGTGGCGTGGACGCCGTAGCGCTGCGCCTGCCACTTGTTCTCGACCACGATCGCGCGGCCGACCGCGTTGAGGTCGCAATTGCACCAGCGGTTGACGTAAAGGTGGCGCGCCAGGGTGCGGTAGAGCGCGGCGATGGCGATCGAATCTTCTACCAGCGTGCAGGAATCGGGTGCCCGCAGCTCAAGCGTCGGGTTCTCCAGCGACGGCCGGATCGCCCACCAGATATAGCTCGAATTCTCGATCACGCCGGCATGCACCAGCGCCGCCACATAGGCATCGAACTCCTGCCGGGTGCGGAACAGCTCCGGCACGCCGGTGCGCGGCAGCTCGTCGTAGGCGGCGAGCCGGTAGCCCATCAGCCCTGTGCGCCGCGACTGCCAGAACGGCGATGACGTCGACAGCGCCAGGAACAGCGGCAGGTAGGGAAGCATCCGGTACATTACATCGACGCGCTCGTCCGGATCGGGCAGCTCGACATGCACGTGCAGCCCGCACAGCATGTCGCGTTGGCCGATCATCTGCAGGTCGTGCATGACGGTGTCGTAACGCTCCTTCACGGTCTGCTGGGCGTGGCGCCAGATGGCGGTGGGATGCGTGCCGGCGGCGAGAATGGCAAGGCCGTGCTGGGCGGCGACCTCTGCGACCGTGCGGCGCAGATGGCGCAGCTCCGCGCGCGCGTCCGCCATGCTCACATGCGGCGACGAAATCACCTCGATCTGCGGCTGCAGGAATTCGGTCGCGCTCCGGCCGTCGGTCGCGGCCTTGGCGGCGTCGAAGAATTCCCGCGGCACGACGCGCGGTACGAGCTTGGTCTCGGCATCGACCAGGAAATATTCCTCCTCGATTCCGAAGGAGAATGATCCGGTCATTCCTTGACCTTGCCTGTGCGACATAGTGAGAGGTGCGAAGTCCATGGGCACACCGAGCCTTGAATAGCTGCGCCGGTCGACGGAACTAGAACAGACAACGTGGGGAAAGGTGGCCTGATAACGCAAATACGCAACCGGAGTTCCCCCGAAAAAACTCCGCGCACTATCAACGCCTTAAACAGACTATGCGCTCAATGCGACATAAGTACGGGCACCGTCATCGCACGCAGCGTGCCGCGCGTGACGCCGCCCAGGATGAATTCGCGCAGCCGCGAATGCCCATAGCCGCCCATTACCATGAAGTCCGCGCTGCTGTCGGCGGCGTAGTCCAGGATTACCGCGTCGACCCCGAGACCGCCCCTGGCGATGCGCTTGACGTTCGCCTTGATCCCGTGGCGTGCCAGATGCTCGCTCAATTTGGCGCCGGTAATCTCGTCGTTCTTGCGCTCCTCGGCGACGATCACGATGTTGACCGCCTTGGCGCGCTCCAGAAACGGCATGGCATCGCCGACGGCGCGTGCTGCAGTGCGGCCGCCATCCCAGCAGATCATCACGCGCTCGAGCGTGAAGCCGCCCTTCTGAATGTAGGGCACGACGACGACGGGGCGTCCGGATTCGAATAGCGCGCCCTCGATCATCAACTCCTCGGACGCGCCGTGCTCGCGCTGCGCCTGCCCGACGACCGCAAGGTCGAAACGCCGCGTGAAGCGGGCAAAGAGCGTGGCCGCGCCGCCGAAGGTTGCGTCGAGGATGCTTGCCTTGGCCGAGACACCGGCCTGCTTCGTGACCGCCTCGAACCGCTCGACCGCGCTCTTGGCGGTCTTGGTGTTTTCCTCGCGCTGCAGCTCGATCAGGTCGACCGGCACGCCGCCGAGTGTGCCGTCGGGAATCACCGGCTCGTAGAGGAAAGCGACGCCGGCGACATGCGCGCCGAACGCGGCCGCCATCGAGATCGCGTAGTCGGCCGCGAAGTCCTGCGGCGCGCGGCCGGACAGATTCACCGCGATGTCCTTGAGCATGGCTAACGTCTCCCGCCCGGCGCACGCCGCCTTCCGTTGAAGCCTGCGCCCTTGCGCCTACTTCTTCTTACCGTCCGGGCCGAACTGCTTGAGGTAGGCCCAGAGGTCCGTGATGTCCTTGTCGTTCTTGATGCCGACGAATGCCATGCGCGTGCCGGGCATCTCCTGCATCGGCGCGCGGATATATTTGGCGAAAGACTCGTCGGTCCAGGTGATGCCGGAATTCTTGTTGGCCTGCGAATAATTGAAGCCGTCCATGGTGCCGGCCTTGCGGCCGTCGAGCCCGTTTTGCGGCGGTCCGAGCTTGACCCTCGCCTCCTCCCCGACATCGTGGCACGGGGCGCACAATCGCTTGAACACCGTCTCGCCGGCGGCGGCATCCTGCGCCATGCTCGTCCCAGTCGAAGCCGCAAGGGCCATTCCAACAACTACCCACATCCTCATCTTTTTCTCCTCGCCTTTTCTCTTCGTTTCGACGCTCTGCATTCTGACGATGTCGCCCACTGTTCTAATGGCGTTTAGAGCATTTCCAGGCAAGGTAGAATCCGGTTTTCCGTCGAAAATGCAACCGTTGCAGGATTGCTACCGCTCGCGGTGTCAACGGCCGAAACCGGCAATTCGTTTCGCCGCGCTTTTCGACAGCATAATGCGGATTCATGACGGATTTGGAGCTATAAACAAGGCGTAAAGCAAGAGGCCCGATGGAGCCCACGTCCATGTCGGTCGCAATGCCTGCCCTCGATGATGCCGTGCTCGCCCGCCGCGACCGTATCGTGGCCGCGTTGCAGGCGATCGTGCCGGGGGAGGGCGTGATCGCGGCCGAGCGGGAGATGCGTCCCTACGAGTCCGACGGGCTCACCGCCTACCGGGCGCTCCCCATGGTGGTGGTGTTGCCGGAGACCACGGAGCAGGTGAGCCGCGTGCTCGCCTATTGCCACGGCGAGGGCATCAAGGTGGTGCCGCGCGGAGCCGGCACCTCGCTGTCCGGCGGCGCATTGCCGCTGTCCGACGGCGTTCTCCTCGGCATGGCCAAGTTCAACCGCATCCGCGAGATCGATTTTGCCAACCGCGTCGCCGTGGTCGAGCCGGGCGTGACCAATCTCGCGGTGACGCAGGCTGTCGAGCATGCCGGCTTCTACTACGCGCCCGATCCGTCCTCGCAGATCGCCTGCACCATCGGCGGCAACGTGGCGGAGAATTCCGGCGGCGTGCATTGCCTCAAATACGGCATGACCACCAACAACCTCACGGGTTGCGAGATCGTGCTGATGACCGGCGAGATCGTCCGCGTCGGCGGCAAGCATCTCGACTGCCGGCGGCTACGATCTGCTCGGCATCATCACCGGATCGGAGGGGCTGCTCGGGGTGGTCACCGAGATCACCGTGCGTCTCCTGAAAAAGCCGGAATGCGCGCGGGCGGTGCTGGTCGGCTTCGGCTCGTCGGAGGACGCCGGCGAGTGCGTCAGCCGGATCATCGGCGCCGGCATCATCCCGGGCGGCATGGAGATGATGGACAAGCCGGCGATCCATGCGGTCGAAGAATTCGTCCATGCCGGCTATCCGCTCGACGTCGAGGCGCTGCTGATCGTCGAGGTCGACGGCCCGCAGGCCGAGGTCGATCATCTGATCGCCCGCGTCGAAGGGATCGCCCGGGAATGCCGGGCCTCGACCTGTCGCGTGTCCGCGTCGGAGGAGGAGCGGCTCCTGTTCTGGGCCGGCCGCAAGGCGGCGTTCCCGGCGGTCGGCCGCATCTCGCCCGACTATTACTGCATGGACGGCACCATACCGCGCGCGAAGCTGCCGCAGGTGCTCAAGCGCATGCGCGAGCTATCCGAGCACTATGGTCTCCGCGTCGCCAACGTCTTCCACGCCGGCGACGGCAATCTGCACCCGCTCATCCTCTACGACGCCAACAAGCCCGGCGAGCTCGCCAAGACCGAAGAATTCGGCGCCGAAATTCTCAAGCTGTGCGTCGAGGTCGGCGGCGTGCTCACCGGCGAGCACGGGGTGGGCGTGGAGAAGCGCGACCTGATGCCGGCGATGTTCTCCGAGGCCGATCTCGCCCAGCAGCAGCGCCTCAAATGCGCCTTCGACGACAAGGGCCTGCTCAATCCGGGCAAGGTGTTCCCGAAGCTGCACCGCTGCGCCGAGCTCGGGCGCCTGCATGTACATGCGGGGCGCCTTCCGTTCCCGGACATCCCGCGGTTTTGACGGGGCGCAGCTCTTTCGTCGCCCGCCTGCGCGGGCCAAACCCGCTGGCGGTGCGGGGGTAATGCGGCGTGCACACCTGCGATTTTCGCTTGCGAATGTACCCGTTTTGTTCTCAAATAGTTTTAGCGAATTGGGCGCGATTTCAAGGGTACCGTAGTGAGCGACGTGGTCCGCTTGAGGACCTTCCCTGAGACCGAGGTGCGGGCTTGGCTGAAGGCGCTGCACTCGCCGGATTCCTATGACGCCGGCACGCTCGAGTATGACGGCATCACGCTCGAGAACGGCGACGACGGCATGTCGCCGGTCATGATTTCCGCGTCTAAGCCGACGGCCATGCCCGTAGCCAAGCCGGTCGCAATACCGACAGTCGCGACATCCGCAACCGCCCCCGCCTTTCAGCCGGCCCCGCAGCAACAGCGAGATCGCGGCCCCTCCATCGAGCGCACGGCCGTCGAGCGCACCGTAGTCGAGCGCACCGTACGTCGAGTGCACCGCCGTTGCGCCCCCAAGCCGGCGCGGCGCTGGTCGCATCCTGCTGGGTGGCGTGATGGGCGCCGCGGCGACCGGGCTCGCCGTCGTCGGCCTGACCGTCAACACCCGTTTCGCGGCCTCGTTCGGCCAAACCGTCGAGGCGGCCGTGCTGCTCGCGGCCATCGGCCTCGTTATCGATGTACTCGCCATTGTGCTGCCGAGCTCCGCCGCCCAGCTCTGGCGCGACCGTCACCGGATGGCGGGCATGGGCGCCTGGGCGATATGGCTCATCGCGCTGGGGATGACGTTGCTGGCTGCGATGGGATTTGCCGCGACCAATATCGGCGACGGCATCGCCGGCCGCACCAAGGTCGCAGCCGAGGCGACCGGTCTCGCCGCCGATGCGGCACGGCTGCGCGCGGAACGCGTCGGCATCGTCGAGCTACGGGCGGTGGCGACAATCGAGGCCGAATTGCAGCGGGCGCAGCCGGCCGCCGCCGGGGTCTGGCGGCAAACGGTGGGCTGCAGCGATGTCACGCTTGCGGCATCCGCGGCGGCTTGTGCAGACGTCCAGAAGCTCCGACAGGCACTGGGCACGGCAAAGCGGCGCGACGCGCTCGACGCCGAGCTTCGCGCCGCCGAGGCCCGCCTCGCCACGCTGCCGGCGATCACGACCGGCGATCCGCAAGCCGCCATGGCCGCCGACATCCTCGCCTGGGCCAGCGCCGGTTATGTCAACCTCACGCCGCACGACATCCATCGCCTGCGCATCACCGGGCTGACCATAGTCCCGGCGCTGGCGGGCATCATCTTCATGTTTGCTGCGATGCTCCTGCAGGTCGGAAAGCAGCGCGCGACACCGATCGGGCCGGTCCTCGATACCGCTCCGTCGCCCGCAACGCGGCGCTGGCACCCTCTCACTGCTAGCTGATGCCGCGCTGTTTCGGCGCCCGGATGATGTGAGACGCCCGAGCTAGCCCTCGTCGCAGTCCTGTTTCTTTATCTTGAACAGCCGTTTGAACCGCTGCTGCAACGCCGACCTGGCGCCTTCGGTCTTCGCAGCGTTGATCTTCAGGTATGGCACGGCGCAGTTGTTCCAGCCGAAGCTCAGGACGTAGAGGCGCATCCATTGCGTTCCGTTCGGCCCATTCCCCTCGGCCAGGTTTCTGCTGGCGCACGCGTTCGGATCGGCATTGTTGCGGCAGCTCTCGGTGATGGTGTTGCGCCAGGTCTGAGCAAGATCAGTCTTCCCTTCCAAGGCATCGACGTAGCGAGAGCAGGAGGCAGCCGGCTTGTAGTCGCGCAAGGCGCCGGGCTCGCGGTGGGCGCGGATTTTGGCAATCTCGAAGGCGCACATGTCGCGGATCTCGTTGACCTTGGTGGCCCAATAGGCCTTGAGGTCCGGCAAGGGCAGGAAAGAGACCCGGTTGACCCGCGCGAGCGCGTCGGCGCATGCTGCACTGAAACGATCGAGATCGAGCTTCGCGACATCTTCCGGTTTGAAGACGGGCTCGGTGGAAGGAGTTCGACCGGCGGGGTCGCAAAAGCAGCCCGATCGTATTCCGCAGTGCGGTCTCTTGGTATTTCGCGTCGTCGAACTCGATGGTGTTGACGCACATCTCGTCTTCCCACGTGATCGTGCGCTTGGCCGCGGCCGACGGCTCGCAGGCCAGAAGAAACGCGAAGACCGTCGCGAATGCTGCAATTTTCATGGTTCGTCCTGCATCGAGCGAGGTCGAGTGAGTGGACTTCCCTTGCGCCCCTTATCACAATCTCGCTGGCGTTGTGACTGGGGCGGATCGAGGCTGCGAGAGGATTGCCGCTGCATCATGGCCGACGCCCTCAAACCCCGCGATGCCAAGGACGTCGAGGCGGCGGTGCAATGGGCGCTGGCCGAAGGCAAGGCGCTGGAGCTCGCGGGACAGGGCTCGAAACGCGCCATCGGCCGGCCGGCGCAGACCGACCTGACCCTCGACCTCTCCGGGCTCGCGGGGGTCACACTCTACGAGCCGGAGGAGCTCGTGCTGTCGGCGAAAGCCGGTACGCCGATCGCCGAGATCGAAGCGCTGGTTGCGTCGAAGGGCCAGCAGCTCGCCTTCGAGCCGATGGACTATGGCCCGATCCTCGGCGGCGGGACGGGGCGGGGCACCATCGGCGGCGCGCTGGCTGCGAATCTTTCCGGCCCGCGCCGGATCAAGGCCGGCGCGGCGCGCGATCATTTCCTCGGATTTTCCGCCGTGTCCGGCCGCGGCGAGACCTTCAAATCGGGCGGGCGGGTGGTGAAGAACGTCACCGGCTACGACCTCTGCAAAGTGATCGCGGGCTCCTGGGGCACGCTGGCGGCCATGACCGACGTCACGATCAAGGTGCTGCCGCGGCCGGAGACCGAGGCGACGGTGCTCATCCGCGGTCTCGTTCCGGCGAGGGCGGTCGAGGCCATGACGGCCGCCATGGGTTCCGCCTGCGACGTGTCGGGTGCGGCGCACCTGCCGGCGGAGGCGGCGGCGCGCATCCCGGAGATCGCCGGCGCGGACGGCGCTGTCACTGCACTGCGGCTCGAGGGCTTCGCGCCGTCGGTCGTCCATCGCCGGGGCACGCTCGCGGCGCTGGTGCAGCCGTTCGGCGAGGCAGGCACCCTCGACGAGCCGGCCTCGCGCCGCCTGTGGCAGGCCGTGCGCGACGTCGCGCCCCATGCCGGCGGTGAGGCCGGGCGCCCGCTCTGGCGCATCTCGACGGTGCCGGACCGCGGTGCCGAGCTCGGCGCCCTGATCGCGCGGGAGACGCCGGCGCAGATGCTCTACGATTGGGCCGGCGGACTGATCTGGGTCGCGCTCGATGCGTCCGACGACGCCGGCGCCGCCCATGTCCGCCGCGCTGTCGCCGCGTTCGGGGGCCATGCCACGCTCATCCGCGCCCCGGCGGCGGTGCGCGCGGCGATCGACGTGTTCGCGCCACAGGATGCCGGCGCTGCCGCGTTGAGCAAGCGGGTCAAGGAGGGCTTCGACCCCAAGGGCGTGCTCAATCCGGGGCGAATGTGGGCGGGGGTGTGATCCGATGCAGACGACCTTCACCCTGGCCCAGCTCGCCGACCCCGGCGTTGCGGAATCCGAGAAGATACTGCGCGCCTGCGTCCATTGCGGCTTCTGCACCGCCACCTGCCCGACCTATGTGCTGCTCGGCGACGAGCTCGATTCGCCGCGCGGGCGCATCTACCTGATCAAGGACATGCTGGAGAACGACCGGCCGGCGACCGCCGACGTGGTCAAGCATATCGACCGCTGCCTCTCGTGCCTGGCCTGCATGACCACCTGCCCGTCGGGGGTGCACTACATGCACCTCGTCGACCATGCCCGTGCCCATATCGAAAATACCTACCGCCGCCCCCCGGTTGACCGCCTGCTCCGCGCGCTGCTGGCGCGCGTGCTGCCGTACAATGCCCGGCTCCGCCTGGCGCTTGCCGCCGCGCGCCTGGCCCGGCCGTTCGCCGGCCTGTTCTCTTTGCTCGGGCTGGCCCCGGTTGCGGCCATGCTGCGATTGGCGCCGGCGCGGCTGCCCGCGAAGTCGGCGGAGGCCGGACGCTATCGGCCGAGTTCGAATTCGGAGACGCGCCCCGGGCAGGCCCCGGGCGCGGTGACGCGCCGGGGCAGGGTGGCGCTGCTCAGCGGGTGCGTCGGCCCGGTCATCGCCCCGTCGATCAATGCGGCCGCCATCCGCCTCCTCACCCGCCACGGCATCGAGGTGGTCGTGACGGAGGAGGGCTGCTGCGGCTCGCTAGTCCACCATATGGGGCGCGAGGGCGAGGCCCTGGTCGCTGCCCGCCGCCGAATCGATGCCTGGACCGCCGAGATCGAGGGGGAGGGGCTCGACGCCATCCTGGTGACCGCGTCGGGCTGCGGCACCACGGTCAAGGATTACGGCTTCATGCTGCGCAGCGACCGGGCCTATGCCGAAAAGGCCGCCCGCGTGTCGCGGCTCGCCATGGACGTCAGCGAGTATCTGGGCACGGTCAAACTGGCATCCGAGCTCGATTTGGCGGGCCTTACTGTCGCCTATCACTCCGCCTGCTCGCTCCAGCACGGGCAGAAAATCGTGCGCGCGCCGAAAGAATTGCTTTCCAGAATCGGCTTCGTGGTCAAAGATGTACCGGAAGGACATCTGTGCTGCGGCTCGGCAGGTATCTACAACATTCTCCAGCCGGAACTCGCGAAGAGATTGCGCGATCGCAAAGTGGGGAATATCGAGAAGCTGAGGCCCGATGTGATCGCCGCCGGCAATATCGGCTGCATGACGCAAATCGCAGCGGGCACCGAGATCCCGGTCGTCCACACCGTCGAGCTGATCGACTGGGCGACCGGAGGCCCCAAGCCCGCGGCGCTCGCGGGACACGGGGGTTTCACCGCGGCGGAAGCGACCGCCGCACTGGCGACGTGACGGATGCGAGCGTAGCGTTGTCGCTCCGTACCGAGAGCTGAGCCCCAACGATCGGGAGGCGATCATGGCGAAGAAAGCGAAGTCGAAGACGAAGAAGTCCAAGTCGAAAACCAAGAAAGGCAAGAAGGCGAAAAAGGCTGCCCCGGCGAAGAAGAAGAAGGTCGTAGCGAAGAAGTCGGCCACGAAGGCGAAGCCCAAGAAGAAGTCCGCTCCGAAGAAGCCCGCGCCGGCTCCGGCCCCCGCGCCGAGCACGCCGTCCTACTCCCCGTCGTCACTGGGCAGCTTCCACGCGCCCTCGAGCGGCGGCTCGGACGGCGGCTCAACGTAAGCCGCCGAGCAACGACGTCGCGGCCCGCCTCAGTGCGGGCCGCGGTCACGGCGTGGCCGATGCTTGGCGTCGGCGTTCTTGGTGCCCCGTTCCTGGCGTGACTGCGGCGGCCACAGGCCGCTGCGCCAGCCGGTTCAATGGTATTCGCGTTGCGCCCGCGCCGCGCTGGCGAGCGAAGCGAGCGGCCAGCGCGGCAACTCTATGACGTGCGCGCGCATAGCGCGGCGGAAGACGCGCGTGAACGCGCTGGTGACACTCGCCCTGAACCGCGCTCGTCGGCGCGCACGCAGGGCAGCGCGACCGCGTCTCGGATGCCAGCGTCTCGGATGCCCTGTTGCCGCCACGACCCCGGATTGCATAGGGATGGCTGGCGCAATAGCATTGCCCATTCGAGACGGACGGCCACAGGCCGGAACTCTCCGCTCCATCTTTCACTCTCGACACGGAGGAGGTTCGCCATGCCGGCGACTTACAACATCCTGATCATGGGCGCGTCCTACGGGTCGTTGCTGGCCTCCAAGCTCCTGTTCGGCGGTCACCAGGTGAAGCTCGTCTGCCTGCCGGCCGAGGCCGACCTGATCAACACGGAAGGCTTTCGCGTGCGCCTGCCGGTCAAGGGCCGCAAGGACCCCGTCGAGATCGACTCGCGCAAGCTCGCGGGCAAGGTCAGCGCCGCCGGTCCAGCCGACGTCGATCCGAAGGACTACGATCTCGTCGGCCTGGCGATGCAGGAGCCGCAGTACCGCTCCGCCGGAGTGCGCGAGCTGCTCGACGCGGTGGCGAAGTCCCGCGTGCCGTGCATGTCGATCATGAACATGCCGCCGCTGCCCTATGTGAAGCGCATTCCCGGCCTCAATTATGAACAGCTGAAGGTCGCCTACACCGATCCGAGCGTGTGGGACAGCTTCGATCCCGCGACCATGACGCTCTGCAGCCCGGACCCGCAGGCGATCCGTCCGCCCGACGAAAAGGTCAACGTGTTGCAGGTGACGCTGCCGACCAACTTCAAGGTGGCGCGGTTCGACAGCGAAAAGTCCACCGCCATCCTGCGCCAGCTGGAGAAGGACATCGACGCGGTCCGCTTCGACGCGCCGGAAGGCAAGATCGAGTTGCCGGTGAAGCTCCGGGTGCACGATTCCATCTTCGTGCCGCTCGCCAAGTGGTCGATGCTGCTCGCCGGCAACTATCGCTGCGTGACCAAGGACGGCATGCGGACCGCCCAGGAGGCGGTGCACAGCGACATCGAGACCTCGCGCTCGGTCTACAATTTCGTGTTCGACCTCTGCGTCAAGCTCGGCGCCAAGCCCGAAGACCTCGTGCCGTTCGAGAAATATGCCGCTGCCGCGCAGAGCCTCACGCGCCCGGCTTCGGCCGCCCGCGCGCTGCAGAATGGCGCGCCCAATATCGAACGCGCGGACCGCCTGGTGCAGCTCATCGCAAAGCAGAAGGGCCTGAGCCATCCGGCGATCGACGCCCAGGTTGCACTGGTCGACGAGCGGCTCGGCGCCAACCGCAAGAAGGCGGCCGCCGCCTGACGGCGGCCACGCCATCCCCGACGAACGAATTGGCAAGCCCGCCGCGGATCAGGTCCGCGGCGGGCTTTCGCCGAGTCGCGCCCGCCCAACCCGGATGGGCCATTCTCGTGGGGTGCCCTGTGGAGAAGTTGTGCCCCGGGGCCGGATTGTGCCCCATAAATGTTGTGGAATTGCAACACTCGGATTCTTTCAATTCCAAAACCCGTTTTTTGCCTAAGAAAGCAGCAACTGATGCGGCTTTCCACTTCTCACGTTTCTTACCGCGTTGTTAACATTCAATGACATGCAGGGGATGCGGCTGCGGGGAAAACACAGTCGTGATCGGTCGGTAACGGGATAGGCGCCGGGGTGGCGTTAGCGCTTGAAAGGGGCATCCAATGAAAAAACTTCTTTTGTCTGTAGTGGCGGCTGCGGTGCTTGCGACGCCGGCACTGGCGGCTGATCTCAAGATGGTCAGGAAGGCGCCGCCGCCTCCGCCGCCGGTCAGCCCGTGGGACATCGCCTTCGGCGCCGCGCTCACCAGCGACTACATCTTCCGCGGCATCACGCAGTCCAATCACCAGCCGTCGGTCAATGCCTATTTCGAGCCGCGGTACAACGTGAACAAGGACTTCCAACTCTACGCCGGCATCGCCGGCTCGAGCATCTCGTTCCCGAACCGGGCCGCCGCCGAAATCGATCTCTACGCCGGCTTCCGCCCGACCTTCGGTCCGCTCGCGCTCGATTTCGGCGCCATCTACTACTGGTATCCCGGCGGCCAATGCTTCAACGGCGCCGTCGGCGGGGTCGACTGCCTTGCGAACGGTTTCTTGCCGATCAACGGCAACGTCATCAAGGAAGATGTGAGCTTCTGGGAAGTGTACGCCAAGGGCACCTACACCGTGAACGACTTCGTCGCGTTCGGCGCCACCGCGTTCTATTCGCCGAACGTGCTCAATACGGGCGCCGACGGCACCTACATCTCGGGCAGCGTGAAGTTCACCGCTCCGAGCAACGTGCTTCCGTACGAGATGGGACTGTACGTGTCCGCCGAGGTCGGCCACTGGTTCCTGGGAACGAGTGACGCCTTCTTCGCCGTCCCCGGATTCCCGAACGGCATTCCCTACGCCGACTACACCACCTGGAACCTCGGGCTTCGGCATCACCAAGAGCGTGTTCACGCTCGACTTCCGCTACTACGACACCGACTTGAGCAAGGCTGACTGCAACGCCTTCACCAGCGACCAGACCGCGCGGTTCTCGAACGACTTCAGCGCGATCAATCCGTTCGGGTTCGGCTCCAACTGGTGCGGCGAGACCTTCGTCGTGTCCGGCAAGTTCGACCTGACCGCGACTGGCCAACCTGAAGTAAGCCGGTCATCGACACGATCCGCGGGCGGCGGCTCCATGAGCTGCCGCCCGCTGCTTTTTGGGAGACGCCTTCATTGCGCGGCGACGTAAGCTCCGAGCGGAAGGCCGGAGTCGGATTCGATCGTCGCCGGGGCGGCCGGCGGGGCGCTCGCCATCGCGCTGATGGAGATCCTGTCCGAGCACGCCGCCTTTCCCCTGATGCTCGTGCCGTTCGCCACCTCGATCGTGCTGGTCATGGGCTCGCCCGAGATCGAGGCGGCGCAGCCCCGGGCGCTTGTCGGCGGGCATCTGTTGGCGAGCCTGGTCGGGCTCTTGGTGGTCAAGATCATCGGGCCGGGCCCGTGGGCGGCGGCGCTGGCGGTCGGGCTTGCGATGGTCGCCATGCACCTCACCCGCACCTTTCATCCGCCGGCCGGCATCGATCCGCTCGTCATCGTGATCAACGACATGTCCTGGAGCTTTCTGTTGGCCCCGGTGGCGGTCGGAGCTTGCCTGCTGGCGGCGCTCGCCTTCGTCTGGCATCGCCTGTTCAGGCGCGGCCTCTCCGCCGGCCGTGCCTGGCCCGAGCGGTGGTGGTGAGACGTTATTTGGCCGGTTCGAGCGCGACCTCGCGCACCCGGTGGATGTCCCCGTCGCGCACCAGCGCGAGGCGGCGGCCATGGAACGCGGCGAGCGTCGAGCGATGGCCGATCGACACGATGGTCGTCGCCTTGAGCCGTTCGCCCAGCAGCCGATAGAGCGCCGCCTCCGACGGCTCGTCGAGCGAGGCGGTGGCCTCGTCGAGGAACAGGTAGTCCGGCGCCTGCAGGATGGCGCGGGCAATGCCCAGCCGCTGCTGCTCGCCGAGGGAAAGCATGCGGTTCCAGTGCGCTTCTTCCGTCAGCCGGCCGGCGAGCGCCGGCAGCCCGACCGCGCCGATCACCTCCGCAAGCGTCTCGGTGGCGAAGGTTCCGGGCTCGGCCGGGTAGGTGACGGCGGCGCCGAGCGTGCCGATCGGGAAGTACGGCCGCTGCGGCAGCGTCATCACCCTGGCCCCCTCGGGCACGACGATGCTGCCCGCGCCGAACGGCCAGGCGCCTGCGAGCGCCCGGAACAGCGTGGATTTGCCAGCGCCGGAGGGGCCGGTGACCAGCACGTGCTCGCCCGCCGCGATGGCGACGCCGTCGGCGGCGACCAGCGGCGTGCCCTGCGGCAGCCGGACCAGGAGATCGTCGATCTCGACCTTGTCCGCGCCCGCGCCAGCTATGACGTCGATCGCGGGCGGCGACCTGCCCGCGGCCTGCGCGGCCGCGACGGCGGCATTGAAGCCGTCGAGCCGCGCGACCACCGCCTGCCATTCCGCGAGCTGCCGATAAAAACTGATGAAAAACGACAGCGCGGTTTGCACGCTGCCGAATGCGGATGCCGTCTGGGTGAGCCCGCCGAGCTGAATGGCGCCGGAGAAGTATGCGGGGCTGGCCACGATGAACGGAAACACCGTCGCCACCTGCGCGTAACCCGCGGTCAGGAACGTCAGTCGCTTGGTGCGCTGCATGATCGAGAGCCAATTGGCGACCACGCGGCCGAAGCGGTCGAGCAGGCGATCGGACTCCGCGGCCTCGCCTGCGAGCAGCGCCACTTGCTCGGAGCTCTCACGCACTCTGACGAGGTTGAAGCGGAAATCCGCTTCGAACTGCTGCTGACGGAAATTGAGCGAGATGAGCGGCCAACCGACCAGATGCGTCAACCAGGTGCCGACGATGGCATAGAGCAGCGCCGCCCATACCAGGTAGCCGGGAATCGCCCAACCCGTGCCGAACAAATACAAGGGCGCGGCGGCGGACAGCGTCCACAGGATCGCGACGAAGGAGACGAGCGTCACTATCGAGCTCAGCAGGCCGAGGCCGATCGGCAGGATGCCGATGCCGGTGGCGCCAGCGTCGATGAACTGCTTGATGTCCTCGGCGATGCGCTGATCCGGATTGTCCGCGGCATCGCCGAGCAGCTGCATGCGGTAGTGGTTGCCGGCGGTCAGCCAATGGTCGAGATACTGCCGTGTCATCCATTTCCGCCAGCGGATCTGGAGCCATTGATTGAAATAGAGCTGATAGACCGCGAGCACGATGTAGATCGTCGCCAGCACGCAGAAGAACATGAGCTCGCTGACGAAGGCGTCCCAGTTGCGCTCCTGCAGTGCGTTGTAGAACCGCGCGTTCCACCAATTGAGCATGACGTTGATGGCGACGATCGACAGCTCGATGGCGATCACCGCGCCGAGCAGCAGGCGGCCCGCGAAGCGGTCCTCGGAATAGAAGTAGGGACGGGCGAGCCGCCAGATGATGGCGAGCGTCGAAAGGAGGCGTGACACGGGGTTTCTCCTGTCTGCCGGCAACGGTTCGGAAAGTGCAATTTCGGGCGGTCGTCGTTGGGCGGTCGTTGTTGAAACGGCGGCTCGGCGGATCGCCTGCGGCGAGGCGAGCACCGGCTGCTTGGCGGTGGGAACACTGCGCGCGGTCTTGTCGCGCCCGCCATGTTCGACTTTAGCATAAGGCGGGGACGGCGGGCTCGTTAGCCGGCCGGCGAATGCCCCTTGCGGCCGCGCATTGCCGGTGTCAAGCCCGGTCTTGGCCCGCACGCACCGGTTCAACCGTGGGGGCGAGACAATTCGAGCCTTGTCTGGAGCGATTGCACCCCCTACAACCTGAGTGACCGGAATAGGGACCCTGTCCGGGCGGTTCATACACCCAAGCGGCTCCAAGAATGCCGCCGAAAACCTGAGTATTCCAAGGAGGGCAATGCCCATGACCATTGAACGAACTCGCACGTCCAAGACCGCCACCCGGCGCAAATTCCTCGTCGGCGCCGCCGTGACCGGCGCGGCCGCGGTCGCGATGCCGCAGGTGTCGCGCGCGCAGACCGTCACCCTGAAGATGCAGACGTCGTGGCCGGCCACCGACATCTTCACCGAAATGGCCCAGCAGTATGTCCAGCGGGTCAACGACATGGCCGGCGGACGGCTGAAGATCGACCTGCTGAACGCCGGCGCCGTGGTCCACGCCTTCCAGGTGCTGGACGGCGTGCATGGCGGCCAGATCGACGCCGCGCATACCGTCACCGTGTATTGGTACGGCAAGCACAAGGCCGCGTCGTTGTTCGGCACCGGCCCGGTGTTCGGCTTCAACGCCAACGAAGGTCTCGGCTGGATCTACGCCGGCGGCGGCAAGGAGCTCTTCGAGGAGCTGCAGACCCAGATCATGAAGCTCAACGTCAAGAGCTTCTTCGCGATGCCGATGCCGACCCAGCCGCTCGGCTGGTTCAAGAAGCCGATCGCCAGCGGCGAACGACCTGAAGGGCCTGAAGTACCGCACCGTCGGCCTCGCGGCCGACCTGTTCCAGGCCATGGGCGCATCGGTCGCGCAGCTTCCGGGCGGCGAAATCGTGCCGGCCATGGAGCGCGGCGTGATCGACGCGCTTCGAGTTCAACAACCCGACCTCGGACCGCCGCTTCGGCTGCGCAGAACGTGGCCAAGAACTACATGCTGGGCAGCCACCATCAGGCGACCGAATATTTCGAGATCATGTTCAACCGCAGCAAGTTCAACGCGCTGCCCAAGGAGCACCAGGCGATCCTGCAATACGCCGCCGAGGCAGCCTCCTCCGCCAACGAGTGGAAGGCGATGGACCAGTATTCGAAGGACCTGCAGGAGCTGATCGACAAGGACAAGGTCAACGTGCTGCGCACGCCGCAGAGCGTGTTCGACGCCCAGATCAAGGCCTGGGATGGCCTCATCGCGACGCTCGGCGCAGGATCCCTTCATGAAGAAGGTGATGGAGTCGCAGAAGGCGTGGGTGAAGCGGGTCGTGTACTACAACATGATGAACTCGACCGACTACAAGGGCGCCTACAACCATCACTTCCCGGGTGTGTTGAAGATCTGACGCCCGTTTGCGGCAGGCTTGCGCTGATGATATTGAGTTGGGCGGCGTGACGTCACGCCGCCCATCTCGCGCCGGGGGGCGGCGAACTTCGCCGAGCGAATGGGATGACACGTTTCCTTTTTTTCATCGACTCGCTCAGCTTATGGGTCGGCAAGGCATTTGCCTGGCTGATCCTGGTGCTCACGCTGGGCGTCAGCTACGAAGTGTTCGTGCGCTATGTCCTGTCGAGCGCCGACGACCTGGGCTTTCGATTTCAGCTACATCACCTACGGCGCCATGTTCCTGATGGCCGGCGCCTACACGCTGTCGCGCAACGGACACGTGCGCGCCGACGTGGTGTACCGCCTGTGGAAGCCGCGCACGCAGGCGAGCGTGGATCTCGTCCTCTACATCCTGTTCTTTCTGCCGGCGGTTCTGGCCTTCATGTATTCCGGCTGGAACTACGCCGCAGATGTCGATCCGGTTCCGCGAGGTGAGCATCTTCAGCCCGGCGGGTGTGCCGGTCTTTCCCCTCAAGACGCTGATCCCGATCACCGGCGTCCTCCTGTTCCTGCAGGGTATCGCCGAGATCATCCGCTGCGTCATCTGCATTCGCGTCGGCGCGTGGCCGCAGCGCCTGCATGACGTCGAGGAGACGGAAAGCATCATCCTCCAGGAGCAGCGAATTCACGCCGGCGAGCCGGGCGAGCAGCCGCAGACGGATCAGAAGGGGGCTTGAGCATGACCGATCCGCAAGTCGGCATGTTGATGCTGGGGCTGTTCATTTTCATCATCATGCTGGGCTTTCCCATCGCGTTCACGCTGATGGCGATGGGCGTGGCATTCGGCTTCTACGCCTACTACACGCCGGGACAGGAGATCTTCGAGAACCGCATCTTCACGCTGCTGGTGCAGAAGGCATTCGAGGTCACGACGAGCGACGTGCTGACCGCGGTGCCGTTGTTCCTGTTCATGGGCTATGTGGTCGAGCGCGCCAACATTCTCGACCGGCTGTTTCATTCGCTGCAGCTCTCGATGAAGAATGTCCCGGGCGCGCTGGCGGTGGCGACGCTGGTCACGTGCGCGATGTTCGCGACGGCGACGGGCATCGTCGGCGCGGTCGTGACGCTGATGGGGCTGCTGGCCCTCCCCGCCATGCTGCGGGCGGGCTACGACGTCAAGCTCTCCACCGGCGTGGTGTGCGCGGGCGGCTGCCTCGGGATACTGATCCCGCCCAGCATCCTCCTCATCGTCTATGCCGCGACCGCGGGCGTGTCCGCGGTCAAGCTCTATGCCGCCGCCTTTCTTCCCGGCTTTCTGCTCACCGGCCTCTACATCCTCTACGTGATGGCGCGGGCATTGTTGAACCCGGCGCTCTGTCCGAAGCTGCCGCCCGAGCAGACCAACGTCCCGTTCGGCGAGGTGCTGTGGGCGCTTGCGACCTCGTTCTTTCCCCTCGCGCTTCTGATCGTATCGGTGCTGGGCGCGATTCTTTTCGGTCTTGCAACGCCGTCGGAAGCCGCGGGCGCCGGAGCGCTCGCGAGCATGGTCCTCGCCGCCGCCTATGGCGCGCTCAATTTCACGATGCTCAGGGATTCGGTCTACCTGACCGCCCGCGCCACGGCGATGGTCTGCTACCTGTTCATCGGCTCGTGGACCTTCTCCGCGGTCTTCGCCGTGCTCGGCGGACAGCAGGTCGTCGAGAGTTTCTTCCTGTCGCTCAACCTGTCGACGACCGGCTTCCTGGTGCTCACCCAGTTCATCATTTTCCTGCTCGGCTGGCCGCTGGAATGGACGGAGATCATCATCATCTTCGTGCCGATCTTCCTGCCGTTGCTCGACGACTTCCACGTCGACCCGATCTTCTTCGGCATCCTGGTCGCGCTCAACACCCAGACCGCCTTCAACACGCCGCCGGTGGCGATGGCCGCGTTCTATCTCAAGGGCGTGGCCCCGCCGCACGTCAAGCTGACCGATATTTTCGCCGGCGCGTTGCCATTCGTGTTCATGGTCTTTCTCACCATGATCCTGGTCTACATCTTCCCGCAGATCGCGCTGTGGCTGCCCGACTACCTGTACCGGCCACGGTGACGAAATTTAGCGCCGGATCCGAGGATCGCCCGGGATGAATCTCAGCGCACTCGGCCTGAGCGAGGCGGCGGCCGATATTCGCGAAGGCCGCATCACCTCGGTCGAGCTGGTGACCGACTGCCTCGCGCGCATCGACGCGGTCGACGCCGACGTGCAGGCCTGGGCCTTTCTCGACCGCGGCCACGCGCTCGCGCAGGCGGAGGCGCTGGACATGCACCGGCGCGACGGCAGGGCCATGGGGCCGCTGCACGGCGTGCCGGTCGGCATCAAGGATATTTTCGACACCGCGCGACATGCCGACCGAGTTGGGCTCGCCGCTGTGGGCAGGCCGCACGCCGCGCCGTGACGCCGCGGCGGTTTCCCGGCTCCGCGCCGCCGGCGCCGTGATCATGGGCAAGACCGTGACCACGGAGTACGCCTATTTTCACCCCGGCAAGACCCGCAATCCGCACGACCGCGACCGCACGCCGGGCGGCTCGTCGAGCGGCTCGGCGGCTGCGGTGGCGGCCGCCATGGTGCCGGGCGCCATCGGCTCGCAGACCAACGGCTCGGTGATCCGCCCGGCGGCGTTTTGCGGCGTGGTCGGCTTCAAGCCGACGCACGGCCTCATCCCACGCACCGGCGCGCTCATGCTGTCGCGCACGCTCGATCATGTCGGCCTGTTCGCCCGCTCGGTCGAGGACGTGGCTTTGCTCGCCGAGACGCTGGCCGGTTTCGACGAGGAGGATCCCGATACGCGGCCCCTGGCACGGCCTCCCTTCGCGGCCGTCGCGGCGAGCGAGCCGCCGCTGCCGCCGCGGTTTGCCTTCGTGCGTTCGCCGGCCTGGAAGCACGCCGACCCGCTGACGGAGGAGGCGTTCGCCGAGCTCGTCGGCGCGCTGGGCGAGCAGGCGGGCGAGCTCGAGCTCGGCGCGGCCTTCGACGGCGCGATCGACCGGCATCGGACGATCATGGAAGTCGAGATGGCTCACAACCTTCATCGCGACTACGAGCAAGGCCGCGACCAGCTCAGCGCCCAGCTTCGCCAGCTGATCGAGCGCGGCCGCGAATACAAGGCGATCGACTATCTCAGCGCGGTTGCCGGCATCGGCCCTCTCAACGAGGCGCTTGCGTCCGTATTCGACGAGTTCGATGCCATCCTGACCCCGGCGGCGCCCGGTGAGGCGCCGCGCGGGCTTGCCAGCACCGGCAATCCGGTCTTCTGCACCACCTGGACCTATCTCGGCACGCCGGCGATCACGTTGCCGCTGCTGCGCTCGGAGGCCGGGCTGCCGCATCGGCGTGCAGCTCGTCGGCCGCCGCGGCAACGATGCGCGCCTCTTGCGCAGCGCGCGCTGGCTTGTCAAAACGCTTGCAAGGGAAGCAAGCGGGCGCCGTGGCGCCCGCAACTCGACCGCGACTGCAGAGGCCGGCGTGTCACGCCGCAGGAAGGGCAAAGCGCCATGATGATGATCTTGATCACGGGCCTCATCGGCATCGCAATGTTGGCGACGTTCCTCGGCATCATGATCTGGTGGGTCAAGGCGCTGCCGTTGATCATCATCGTCGTCGGCGTGCTCGCCCTTTTGATCCACGATTTCGTGCAGGAGCTGCGCGCCGCCTCGAAAGGCGCCGCGCGCTGATTGGAGTTGGGTGACACCCGGCGCGCCGATCGTCGCTATTGTCAGCTCGCCTGCTCGTCCTGCTTGATCAGGTACCACGAAGCCGCCGAAGAAGACGCCCAGGATCGCCTGTCCGAGCAGCCAGAGACGTCGGGCGGTCGCATGTACCAAGCAGTCCGCTGAGCGCGAACCACAGAACCGCGAGTGCTGCAAGGATGGTCCGCACGCCGCGATGATCGGACGAGCGGCGGCGTAGGCGACAAATTGAAGCGTGCGAACGTGGCGCGGCAGTGCAGGGTGACGGACTGCCGCACGCCCATCGCGAGTTGAAGCGGCTATGCCGCCTTCGGCGGCGCCCAGTTCCGCGAAGAACGCGAGCGTCCGGCTCCAGGCGAGATCGGCGGCCGCCTTGTTGTAGCGGGCGGCGCCGGTGTCGTTGTTGAAGGCGTGCTGGGTGCCGGGATAGCTGTAGAGCGTGTACTTCTTGTTGTTGGCCTTCAGCGCGGCCTCGTAGGCCGCGATGCCGGCGTTCACGCCGTCGTCGTTCTCGGCATAGTGCAGCATCAGCGCCGCCTTGATGTCGGGCACCTGCGCCGCCGGGATCTGGCGTCCGTAATAGGCGACGCCGGCATCGAGCTGCGGGCTCGATGCCGCCAGCCGGTTGACCATCAGGCCGCCGAAGCAGATAGCCGACCGCGCCGACCTTGCCGGTCGACTCGGCATGCCCCTTGAGGAACGACACGGCTGAGACGAGCGCCGCGACCGCGTCGTCCTGGTTCATCTTCGGGTGCAGCTCGCGCGCGGCGTCCTCGCTCGCGGGCGTGCCGCCGACGAGCGACAGCAGATCGACCGCGTAGGCGAGGTAGCCCTCGGCCGCGAACCGCCGCGCGACATCCTCGAGGTGCGGGTTGAGCCCGCGGTTCTCATGGATGACGAGCACGACCGGACGCTTGCCCTTCGCCTTGGCGCGCACGAGATAGCCGTTGATCTTGCCCTTGGGCGAATCGTAGCCGACGCGCTCGCTGACGAGGCGCGGGTCGTTGTCCGCCACGATCGCGGCCTGCGCGTAGTCGTTCTGCAGCAGCGGCAGCAGCGCGGCGGCGGCCGCGGCCGAGCCCGCGAGCTCGGACAGGCGGTCGAGAAATTCGCGCCGGTTCATCCCGCCATGGGTGAAGCGGTCGTAGAGATTGATGATCTTCTGGTCCATGGTATTCCTCCCTATGAGTCCCGATCTCACCTTAACACGTCGCCCCGGTCGGGTATTCCCTTGCGTGTCGCCCTTGGTGGCCGGACACTCCAGCCATCGACCGAACGATTCGAGACTCGAGGGCGTCATGTGGTGGCAACAACGGTTCAGCGAGTTCGTAACCCTGTTCCTGGTCATCAATCCTTTCGACGCGCTGCCGACGTTCATGGAGATCGCCGCCAAGCTCCATCCGCGGGCGCAGCGCAAGCTCGCTCTCCACGCGATCGTGATCTCTTTCGCCGTTCTTGCCTTCTTCGTCTTTGCCGGCGCGTTCCTGCTGGAGCACATGGGCATCTCGATCCGCGCCTTCCAGATCGCCGGCGGCATCCTGCTGTTCGTGATCGCGCTCGACATGATCCGGGGTCACTCCTACACGAGCGGCCACGGCAAGGAGCAGGGCAGCATGGCGCTTGCCGTCTATCCTCTGGCCATCCCCAAGATCGCCGGCCCGGGCGCCATGCTCGCGGTCGTCCTGGTGACCGACGATGACCGTCTCAATCTGGCAGGGCAGCTCACGACCGTCGGCGTTCTGGCGTTGGTGCTGGTCGTCGGGTTGCTCATCCTGCTGGCGGCCGGGCCGATCTCGCGGCTGATCGGTACGGCCGGCGTGAGCGTCATCAGCCGCGTCATGGGCATGCTGCTGGCGGCTATGGCGGTTGCCCTGGTACTGGGTGCCGTCGGCGATTGGCTCAACCTGCCCAAACTCTGAGTTAGTAAAAATAATTTCTGCGAGTGTGGTTTTTCGGTCATTGCCGGAATGGCGCGCCTCTGGCGAAATTGGGGTCGCGCGCGCATTCCACAGCCATGAAGATGTTTTCTCTCCCTCCTTCCGATGACCGCTTGGAGATTGCGATGCTTCGTTCGCTGGTGATCCTGGTTGCCATCATCGGCTCGGCTGCGACCACCTTCGCCGCCGAGCGCAGTTTTCCCTTCGACAGCGAGCTCATGCTCGACGCCAAGCCCATGAAAGGCTCGAAGCGCATTCCGGTGATGACGATCGGTCCGAACGGAAAGGCCGAGATCGATATGTGGTGCAACAGCATCGTAGGTCAGGTCGTCGTGGTCGACAGCACGATCACGGTGATGACCGGGGCGAAGACCGAGCGGCAATGCGATGCCGCGCGAACCCGCGGCGACGACGAGCTGCTGGCGGCCCTGCTGCAGGCCACGACCTGGTCGCGGGAGGGCGACATTCTGACGCTGCGCGGCGCCAAGACGCTGCGCTTTCGCCAGGCCACGAACTGACGAGCTGATTTCTCTTCGAACGAAGCGTCGCCGCCGGAGGATCGGTCTGCCTTGCCGCTGCCGCCGGAATGGCGCATCCTGACGCTCGGGAGGCGTTCAGGAGATTTTCAGATGTGCCACCGCGTGCGAGCCGCTCCCGGCGCCGCAGCGCTCCTCAAGTCGGCGGCTCTCGCGCTGGTCATTTGCTGCGCGGCGCCGGCCGCGGCGGATGACTTCTATGCCGGCAAGCAGATCAACTTCATCGTCGGTGCCGGCGTGGGCGGCGGCTACGACCTGCAGGCGCGGGTGACGGCGCGCCATCTGGGCAAGCATATTCCCGGCAAGCCCGCGATCGTCGTGCAGAATATGCCGGCGCGGATCGCCGCCGCCAACTTCATGTTCAGCACCGCCCCGAAGGATGGCACCACGATCGCATTGATCCAGCGCGGCATGCTGCTGGCCAAGCTGATCTACCCCGCCGGGTCGCGCTTCGAGATCGAGAAGTTCAATTGGCTCGGCAGCCTCAACAGCGAAACCGCGGTGACCTTGGCCTGGCACACCGCCCCGCACAAGACGGCAAAGGATCTCTTCGAGCAGGAGCTCATCGTCGGCGGCATCACCGGCGTCGATCCCGAGACGACGCCGAAGCTCTACAATTCGCTGATCGACACCAAGTTCAAGGTCGTCACCGGCTACAACAGCACCGCGCAAATTGCCTTGGCGATCGAGCGCGGCGAGGTGCAGGGCATCGCCGATTGGTCGTGGTCGAGCATCAAGGCGGTGCGGCCCGATTGGCTGCGCGACAGGAAGATCGCGCTGCTCATGCAGGGCGCGCTGCAGAAGGAGCCCGAGCTCGGCAACGTGCCGTCGGCGCTCGACTTCGTCAGGAACGACGCCGACCGCAAGGTGCTGGAGCTGCACTTCACGCAGAAGACCGCGGCGCGGCCGGTCATCGCGCCGCCGGACGTTCCGGCGGACAGGATCGCCATCTTGCGCAAGGCGTTTGCGGCGCTCGCCCACGACAAGGAGTTCCTGGCCGAAGCGGAGAAGGGCAAGATCGAGTTCGGTTTCGTCTCCGGCGAGGAGGTCGACAAGGTCGTCGCGCTCATCACCGCGACGCCGCCCGATGTCGCCGATCGCTACGCGAAGGCGTTCGGACCGGCCCAGTAGCGTTCAGGTCGCGTCCCGGCGAAACCACCCGCCCGAGCTGATCGCGGCGAGCAGCGTGGCCCCGTGCAGGAACAGGCCGAGCGCCAGCGCTGCGAACAGCCAGTAGAGCGAGCCGGTCAGGCGGAGCGCGATCCAGCCGCCGACGATCGCGACGACCATGCGCAGGAAACCGGCCGTCAGCGGCCAGAACAGCCGCCCCGCGCCTTGCGATGCGAAGTAGAGCGCAAGGCCGAGGCCGAAGAAGCCGTAGAACGGCCCGACGATCCGCAGGTAAATACTGCCGGTCTCGATCACGCGCGGATCGGCGCTGAACAGCGCGATCCAGGCGCTCGGCCAGATCGCGGCGGCAATGCCGATCGCCTCGGTGATGGCGAACGCGATCGCTCCGCCGATGAGCGCGATGCGCAACGCCCGCTCGCGCTGGCCGGCGCCGATATTGGTCCCCACCAGCGCCACCAGCGGGGCGCCGAGGCCGAAGATCAGCGGGATCAGCAGATATTCCAGCCGCGCGCCGGTGCCGTATCCCGCGATCGCCTCCGGGCCGGCAGCAGTTGCCACGAGCGCGGTGGCGAGCGCGATGATCACGTTGGTCTGCACCGAGGTGACCGACGCGACGGCGCCGACACCGAGAATGTTGCGGAACAGCGGCCAGCGCAGGCGCGACAGCCGCAGGCGGGCGAGATTGCGTCCTGCCAACACGTACCAGCCGAGCACGGCCGTTCCCGCGGCGTAGAACAGGATCAGCGCCACTCCGCCGCCCGCGATGCCGAGCGCCGGGAACGGACCGATGCCGAAGATCAGCAACGGCGACAGCGGCACCAGCACGACCACGCCGACGCAGATCACCAGCGCCGGCACCAGCATGTTGCCGGTGCCGCGGATGACGCTGGCCAGGCCGTTCATCAGCCAGAGCAGAACGTTGCCGGCGAAGACGACGTTGGAGTAGGTCAGTGCCGCCGCGAGCTCGCCGCCCTCGCCGCCGAGCGCCCGATAGATCGGCGCGCCGAATGCGAGCATGATGACGGAGAAGAAGACGCCGAGCACGACGTTGATGACGATGGCGTGCAGCACCAGCGCATCGGCCTCGTCGCGCCGGCCGGCGCCGAGGGTGCGCGCGATCGCGGACGAGATGCCGCCGCCCATCGCGCCGGCGGAAATCATCTGCATCAGCATGACGCCGGGAAAAACCAGCGCCATGCCGGCGAGCGCGTCGGTGCCGAGTCGCGAAACATACCAGGTCTCGATCAGCCCGGCGGCGGTCTGCGCCAGCATGACCAGCATGTTGGGCCAGGCCATGCGCAACAGCATCGGCACGATCGGCGCGTTCAGCAGCGCGCGGGTGCGTGGGTTGAGGTCGGTTGCCGGCGAGCGGTGCTACGGCGGGCACATCGAGGCTTGCGGATGCGACGCTCATCGGGCGGCCTCGCGACGGACGGAGGCGTACCGCCGCCGCGTTCGTTCGGGCGCGGCCGGGCCGGCGGCCATCGCATAGTCGGGGGCCTTGATCGGCTCCCCGGTGGCCGGATCGACCAGGACGGGGTCGACCGCCGTGCCGGTCCTGGTATCGATGAGGTGCACGCTCGCACCTTCGGGCGCAAAGTGCTTGTTCCCCCACGCCATCAACGTGGTGAGCACCGGGCGGAAATCGCGCCCGCGCGCCGTCGGCACATATTCGTCGCGCGGCGGATGCTCGCTGTAGCGGCGGCGCTCCAGCAGCCCGGCCTCGACCAGGGCGTTGAGACGCCGCGTGAGCATATTGGGGGCGATGCCGAGGCTGCGCTGGAACTCGTCGAAGCGCGTGAAGCCGTGCAGCGCATCGCGCATGATCAGCATGCTCCACCACTCGCCCACGCGCTCGAGGCTGCGGGCGATCGGGCATGGCATGTTGCCGAAGCTCTTGCGTTGCATTGACGTAGGATAGGCCAGTTACTATCATCATGCAAGTCACTAATTCGAGAGGTCCCAATGGCCGAAACGGCTGAAGCGAGCGCGCACGATCGGCGCCTTTATCTCGACGACCTCCACGTGGGGCAGCGCTTCACGAGCGGGACGCGGGCCATCGACGCGGCGCAGATCAAGGCCTATGCGCGCGAATTCGACCCGCAGCCCTTTCACCTCGACGACGAGGCGGCGAAGGCCACGCTGTTCGGCGGCCTGGCGGCGAGCGGCTGGCACACCGATGGCGATCACCATGCGGCTTATGGTCGAGGGCGGGCTGCCGCTGGCCGGCGGGATCATCGGGGCCGGCGGCGAGATCAATTGGCCGAAGCCGACCCGGCCGGGCGACGTCCTCCACGTCGTGAGCGAGGTCGAAGAGATCACGCCGTCGCGGTCGCGCCCCGATCGCGGCATGGTCAGGGTGCGCAGCGAGACGCGCAACCAGCGTGACGAGGTGGTGCAGGTGCTGATCGCGAAGCTGGTGGTGCCGCGTCTCGTCGACTAACCTCGCGCCGCCACACGCGGGGACCTGCCATGACCGACATTACGCGCCGTGATTTTCTCAACGGCGTCGGCCTTTCGATTGCGGCCGGGCTTACGCCCGTGGCGCAGCTCAATGCGCAGTCAGCGCCGCCGCCCGGACGCTATCCGCCCGCGCTCACGGGCATGCGCGGCCATCACGAAGGCTCGTTCGAGGTCGGCCATGACCTGCGCGACCGCAAGCCGTTCCCGCTCGGCGGCGTACCGATCGAGGAGCGCTACGACCTGGTCGTGGTCGGCGGCGGCATCAGCGGCCTGGCGGCGGCGTGGTTCTATCGCCGCGCCGACCGCAACGCGCGCATTCTCGTCCTCGACAATCACGACGACTTCGGCGGCCACGCCAAGCGCAACGAATTCCAGATCGACGGCCGGCTGGTCATCGGCTATGGCGGCAGCGAATCGATTCAGTCGCCCAAGGGGATGTACAGCGACGTGGCCAAGGGCCTGCTCAAGGACCTCGGCGTCGATATCGCGCGCTTCGAGACCGCCTTCGAGCGCAGGCTCTATCCCTCGCTCGGATTGTCGCGCGGCGTGTTCTTTCCGCGCGAGACGTTCGGGCGCGACGCGCTCGTCACCGGCGACCCCACCGCCACCGTCGCCGACGATCTCGGCAAGTCGCTGCTCAATGCCAGGCCGCTGCGGGAGTTCATCGCGCAATTTCCGCTCTCCGCCGCCAGCAAGGCGCAGCTCATCGGGCTCTACGAGCAGACCCGTGACCCGCTCGGCGGCAAGACCCGACGGCAGAAGACCGAAATCCTCGAGCAGACCAGCTACCGCGACTATCTCATCGACATCTGCAAGTGCAGCAAGGAGGTCGCCGACTGCTTCCAGGGCCGCACGCGCGATTTCTTCGCGCTCGGCATCGACGCGGTCCCGGCGTCCGATGCCCGCGACGCCGGCTATCCCGGTTTTGCCGGGCTCGCGCTGCCGGCGGTGGTCAGCCCGGAGCGTGCCGAGCCCTACATCTATCATTTCCCCGACGGCAACGCCTCGCTGGCACGGCTGCTCGTGCGCGCGCTGATCCCGGCCGTGGCGCCGGGCACCACCATGGACGACGTCGTGACGGCGCCGTTCGACTACCGCAAGCTCGACGTCGACGGAGCGCCCACGCGCATCCGCCTCGACAGCACCTGCGTCAACGTCCGCAACGTCGCCGACGGCGTCGAGGTCGCCTATATGCGCGACGGCAAGCTCCATCGGGTGGGCGCGGAGCACGCCGTGCTCGCCTGCTTCCACTCCGTCATCCCGTACATCATGCCGGAGCTGCCGCGCGCGCAACGCACGGCGCTGGCGCAGAACGTGAAGGCGCCGCTGGTCTATACCAACGTTCTGGTGCGCAACTGGCAGCCCTGGGTGAAGCTCGGCGTGCACGACATCGTCGCGCCGATGTCGTTCCACAGCCGCGTCAAGCTCGACTATCCCGTCAGCCTCGGGGGCTATCGGCACGCGCGCGACCCCTCCGAGCCGATGTGCCTGCATCTCGTGCACGTGCCGGGCGAGCCCGGCCACGACGCTCGCACGCAGTTCCGGCTCGGCCGGACCAGGCTTCTGACCATGGACTTCGCGGAATTCGAGCGGCGGATTCGCGACGAGCTCGACCGCATGCTGGGACCGGGCGGATTTTCCAGCGCCCGCGACATCGCGGCGATCACGGTCAACCGCTGGACGCACGGCTACGGCTATGTCGAGAACTCCCTGTTCGACGGCAAGGACTACAAGACAGCCGTGCTGGAGCGCGCCCGGCAGAAGGCCGGCCGCGTCGCCATCGCCAATTCGGATGCCGGCGGCGACGCCTATGCGCATCTCGCGATCGACCAGGCCGCGCGCGCGGTGCGCGAATTGGTGGGGTGAGGAGCGGCGTACCCGCATGCACGAACGTTCCGGCGGCTTGGGACGCGTCTTGCTGCGGTCGGTCGCCGCCGGAGCAGCTCTGTCCGTCCTTGCGCCCACAACCGCATCCGCCCACGGTCTCCCGGGAGAATTCTTTGTCGTCGCTACGTCGGTAATCCTGGTCTTGCACACTGCGTCGATCGCCGGCGCAATCCTCTGCCTGCGCAGACGCCGCTCCTGGCTGGTCGCAGGCGTCGCCGTGCTGATCGCCGCAGTGGCGGCAATCGTGTGGTGGCTCGGATTCCTGCAATTGTTCAGGAGTGCGGCGGCCGCAAGGGTGGATTGGGAGTGGCTCTTGTGGACCTGGCTTCTGACGCCTGTCGCGGTGCTCGTGTTGTCGGGCGCCAGCCTTCTTTTGCGCCCCTACTTGAAACAAGCTGGTTAGCGGACGAGGAGACATGCCGTGCCGAAGACCCCGGATCATTTCGTTGGCAAGACGATCATCATAACCGGCGCCGCCAGCGGCATCGGCAGGGCCGCGGCGCTGATCTTCGCGCGCGAGGGAGCGAACGTCGTGTGCGCCGACATCGACGGCGACGGCACGCGCGAGACCGCCGACCGGATCACCGGACAAGGGGGCAGGGGCAAGGCGCTGGCGCTGCGGACCGATGTCACGTCCCGGCAACAGGTCGACGACATGGTGCGGCAGGCCATCGAGACGTTCGGCAACGTCCATTTCCAGTTCAATTCGGCCGGCGCGGCGCTGCGCCGGTCGAAGTTCCTCGACATCGACGACGCGCTCTTCGACAAGACATTCGATCTGAACGTGAAGGGCGCGTTCTACTGCATGCAGGCGATCCTGCCGCACATGCAGCAGAACAAGTACGGCGTGATCGTCAACATGGCGAGCATGGCGCACCGGCGCGGCGGCCCCGGCTCCTCGATACACTACGCCGCGGCGAAGGGCGCCGTCGTGACGATGACGATGGGCGTCGCGCGCGAGTTCGCGCATCTCGGCATTCGCTGCCTGTCGATCTCGCCCGGGCCGGTCAGGACACCGTTCCAGAGCGCCGCGCAGACCTCGCCGGAGCTGGTGCAGAAATTCCTCGAGGACGTGCCGATGAAGCGCTTCGGCGAGCCCGAGGAGATCGCCGAGCTGGTGCTGTTCATGTGCTCGGACGCCTGCGGCTTCATGACCGCGGACACGGTCTACGTAAACGGCGGCGGCGGCTGGCGCTGAGCAGCTGATGCCACGACTCAGATGTTTACGCCGGCCGCGGCCAGCATCGTGCGCGCCCGCGCGCGCTGATCTTCCGAGATGACGAGACGCTCGGCAAAATCGCGGCCGGCCGGGCGCGTGGCATCGATTCCCATTTTCGTCACCGTGAAGTTCTCGGGATCGGACGTCGGATCGAGGATCGCCCCCTTGGCGCCGGGGATGAAGAAGATGTCCTTGTCCGGCCGCACGCGGGTCGCGACCGCCCACATCACGTCGTTGGTGTCGAAGATATCCACATCGTCGTCCACGACGATGACGTGCTTGGTGTAGAATTCGGTGCCGAGCGCGGCCATGATCGCGGTCTGCGGCTCGCCGTCCGCGATCTTCTTCATCGAAATGTAGGCGGTGAAGGCGCCGCAGCTGGTGTGCGGGACATGCACCGCGCGCACGTTGGGCAGGTTGCGCCGGAGCGTATTGAGGATTTCGCCCTCGCGCGTGATGCAGGACACCAGGATGTGATCCCTGGACATGCCCGAGGTGACGCTCTGAAACATCGCATCCCGCCGCATGCGGATGCGACGGGCGACGAACACATGCTGCGTGCTGCGATAGGATGCATAGCCCGTGAACTCCCCGAACGGGCCTTCCGGCTCGCGGGTCTCGGCCAGGATTTCACCTTCGATGACGATCTCGGCCCCGGCGGGGACCTCGAGCTCGCCGACGCCGCAGCGTGCCACCCGATAGGGTTCGCCGAACAGGCCGCCGATGATCTCGAATTTCCGCACATGCGGAGGATAGGCGTAGACCATCGAGCCCATGTAGTGCAGCGGATGCGTTCCGATGGTGATCGCGGCCGGCAGCGATTCTCCGCGCTCCTCCGCGCGGCGCTGGAATTCATACATGCGGCGGCGCGAATGCAGCGAAACGCCGAGGCGATTTTTTCCCTTGAGCATGAATCGGTGAAATCCGGTGGTATCGACACCGGTAACGGGGTCGCGCGCGGAAAGCTGGCCGGCGGTGATGTAGGGACCGCCGTCGACCGAGAATTGCAGCGGGATCGGCAGCTTCGTCAGGTCGAGGTCGTCACCTTCGATGACCACGTCGTTCCAGGCCGCCTCCTTGCACCAGCTCGCAGGGGATGTATTTCTGGCATCGCTCGCGGAAGGCGCCCGGCAGGTTGTCGACCTCGACGCCGAGGCATGCTGCGAGCAACTTGCGGTTTCCCGCCACGTTGGTGACGACCGGCATGCCGTTTGCTCGCGGTTTCGCAGAACGATGAGGATTCTCGAATATGATGACGGGGCTTTTCCCCACGCGCTCCAGCTCGTACACCATCGCCGTCATGTCGAACCGCGTGTCCACCGGCTGACGAATGCGCAGGAGCTCGTCGGGGTGCTCCGTCTCCACCATGGACAGGAAGCTACGCAGGCTCTGGTTGTCGACATTGGACGCGGCGCTTGGCATGGGACACCCCGATCGGTAGGTGGACGCGATCATAGTGTGCCTGCCATGCGAAACTTAGGCCAGAGTCTGCGAAGGAAAATCGGGCATTATGACTGACCGTCTCGGTTATCGCCTCAAGCTCGGCATCGTCATTCCCTCGACCAACACGATCGTGCAGCCGGAAACCGACGCCATGCGGCCGCCGGGCGTCACCAACCACATCGGCCGCATCCATATTCCCGATCTGCCGCTGACCAACGATACCGAGTTCGAGCAGATGGTCGACGCCATCGGGCCGGATCTCAACGGGGCCGTCGACCGGGTGATGACGTGCAAGCCCGCGCACCTGATCATGGCGATGTCGATACCGACGTTCTGGGGTGGCGTGGCCGGCGCCGCGCGTTTGCGGGAACGTCTGGAAACCCGCGCCGGTGTGGCGGTTTCGCTGGGCTCGTCGGCGTGCGCGGAGGCGCTGCGGAAGTTTCCGCAGGTCCGCACCATCGGCATCCTGACGCCGTATCAGCCCATCGGCGACGCGCATGTCGCGCGGCTTCTTCGAGGAGAGCGGGTGGCGTGTCGGCGCGGTCCACAGCCTGAAGCGACCGAGCGAAGTCCTGATCGGACACGCCACCGAAGCCGACCTGCGCGACGGGTTGAAAGTGCTCGCCGCCAAGGGCGTCGACGCCATCGTGCAAGCCGGCACCGACCTGGCCATGGCCGATCTTGCCGGTGAGGCCGAGCGCTGGCTCGGCATCCCGGTGATCGCGATCAATGTCGCGACCTACTGGTCGGCGTTGCGCAGCAATGGCATCGACGACCGCGTCCACGGCTTCGGCGTCGCTGCTGGCGGAACACTAGAGCGCGTATTCATAAGTTGCGATTGTTCGGTGATCGCGCGCGACCGGACGGCGGGCATCCCGGATCGCACCTTTGGGGCCGGAAGCGGTCATTGCCCCTTTCGCTCATGCGCAAAGCTGATGTAGCCTGATCGGAGAGCTGCCGGCGGGACATGCCGAAATCCCCCCATACTTCAGCGGCAGCACGGGTGCCATCGGCCGGCGAGCATTCCAGACGTCGATCTTAAATCCGCTTCGCGGAGGGCGCATGGTTGCCCGCGTTTCCATCGTCGGGCTGCATGCCTGGGAGGGAGCGCCATGAAACTTCCCCGTAGAACATTTCTGCATCTGGCGGCGGGCGTTGCCGCGCTTCCGGTTGCCTCACGGATCGCTTCGGCGCAATCCTATCCGTCGCGGCCGGTGCGCTTGATTGTCGGCTTTGCCCCCGGCGGCACCACTGACCTCACCGCGCGTCTCATTGGTCAATGGCTGTCGGAGCGGCTCGGCCAGCAATTCGTCATCGAAAACCGGACCGGGGCAGCCACCAATATCGCCACCGACACCGTCGTGCGAGCACCTGCGGACGGCTATACGCTGCTGCTCGTCACGGCGTCGAATGCGATCAACGCCACGCTCTACGACAAGCTCAATTTCAACTTCATCCGCGACATCGCGCCGGTCGCGGGCATCATCCGCTACCCGCTTGTCATGCAGGTGAATCCAGCGTTTCCGGCGAAGACGGTCCCCGAGTTCATCAACCACGTGAAGTCCAATGCCGGCAAGGTCAGCTATGGATCGGGCGGCATCGGCACGTCGATCCATGTCGCCAGCGAACTGTTCAAGATGATGGCCGGGGTCGACATGATCCATGTGCCCTATCGCGGTGGCGCGCCCGCCATGACCGATCTCATGGCCGGGCAGGTACAGGTGGTGTTCAACCCTGTGCCCGAGTCGATGGAGTTCATCAAAGCGGGCAAGCTGCGCCCGCTGGCGGTGACGTCTGCAACGCGTTCGGAGGCATTGCCGGACATCCCCACCGTGGGCGACTTCGTGCCTGGCTTCGAGGCAATCGCAATTCAGGGCATTGGCGCGCCCAGGAACACACCCGCCGAGATCGTCGACCAGCTCAACAAGGAGATCAACGCAGGCCTCGCCGATCCCAGGCTCAAAGCGCGGTTTACCGACCTGGGCGCCAGCGTGTTCCCGGTGTCGCCCGCTGACTTCGGGAAGTTCATGGCCGAAGAAACGGAAAAATGGGGCAAGGTCATTAGTTTTTCTGGCGCGAAGTCGGAGTAGCTCTCCGGCCACCGGCATCTGCTCGTTGACGAGCACACACCCTGGTCGGGCTGAGGCCGGGGCTGCGCTCGCGCACAGTGCTCAAGATCCCGGCGGTCTCCGCCATGGACTGACGCTGCATTCAGCAGGTTTTGATTTGCCGCGCGTGTCCGATCGGAGTTCGCTACCGGGCGACGCCCCCTGGCCATGCCCTGTTCTCGGTATTCTGCGACCGCCGGTCGCGATTGGCACAGGTGCTGCATGAGTCAGCGGGACATTCACACAGGAGGGCCATCCAATGTGTGCAGGCGATGATCACAATTGCCCGGAATTCGAGCTCCACCACCAGCGGCTGCTCGACGATCTCGACGCCGAACGGCGCAGCTTCCTGAAAAGCGCGTTCGTTGCGACCGGAGGCGCGGTTGCCCTGACCGCTGGAGGCGCGCCGTTCGCCTCGCCGGCGGCCGCCCAGACCGCCACGGCGCGGCAGGGCAAGCCGAACCACCACTACGTGCCCGCGACCGCCGAGACCGTCCATTGGGGCTATTTCAGCAAGCTGCTCAAGCCGGTGGTCGAGATCGATTCCGGCGACTACGTGACCATCGAGACGCTGACCCATCACGCCAACGACGATGCGGAGCGCATGGTCAAGGGCGATCCGGGCGCCGAGAGCGTCTACTTGTGGACCAAGGACAAGAAGGGGGTGAACCGGCGCGGCGCCGGTCCGATCGACGGCAAGCTGTTGGGGCGCGGTGCGGGGGAGGGGCTCGGCGTGCACATCTGCACCGGGTCCGGTCTACGTGCGCAATGCCGAGCCCGGCGACATCATCGAATTGCGGATCATGGACGTGAAGCCGCGGCCATGCGCGAATCCGGCCTATGCCGGAAAGGCATTCGGCAGCAACGCGGCCGCGTGGTGGGGTTTCCATTACAAGGAGCTGATCACCGAGCCGAAGCAGCGCGAGGTCATCACCATCTACGAGGTCGATGCCACCGGACAGCGCAATTGGGCGAAGGCGGTCTACAATTTTCAGTGGACGCCGCAGACCGACCCGTTCGGAGTGGTGCACAAGACGATCGACTATCCGGGCGTCCCGGTCAACCACAGCACGGTCAAGGAGAACCACGGCGTCCTCAAGAACGTGCGCATTCCGATCCGGCCGCACTTCGGAGTCATCGGGCTTGCACCGAAGGAAGCGGACGTCGTCGACTCGATCCCGCCGGGCTATTTCGGCGGCAATATCGACAATTGGCGCATCGGCAAGGGCGCGACCATGTACTATCCGGTCGCCGTTCCCGGGGCGCTGCTGTCCGCGGGCGATCCGCATGCCTCGCAAGGCGATTCGGAGCTGTGCGGCACGGCGATCGAATGCTCGCTGACGGGAACGTTCCAGGTCATCCTGCACAAGAAGGCCACTCTGGCGGGCACCTCGCTCGAAAGTCTCGACTACCCGCTGCTCGAGACCCAGGACGAATGGGTGATGCACGGATTCAGCTATGCCAACTACCTGCAGGAGCTCGGGGAGAAGGCCCAGTCCACGATCTACGAGAAATCGTCGGTCGACCTGGCGCTGAAGGATGCCTTCCGCAAGATGCGGGCGTTCCTGATGAACACCAAGGGCCTTACCGAGGACGAGGCGATCTCGCTGATGTCGATCGCGGTCGATTTCGGCATCACGCAGGTTGTTGACGGAAACTGGGGCGTTCACGCCGTCATCAAGAAGAGCCTCTTCGCCGGCGCAGTCGCCTGAGCGCGCCCGCCAGGCACTACGACCTGGCTGCGAGGAGCTCGCTGCACGGGTTGCGGAGGATAATTCCGCATGCGCGCGCGGAAGAGGCGCGCTCACTCGGTGAGACGGCGGATCAACAAACCCGTTGAGCTAGTGTCCCGTTTCCGACGTTCGTATCACATCGCAGCACGCACTTTTACGAACGTCGGAAACAAAGGGACACTAGCAACTCTATGATTCTAGTGTGGCTTTGCATCTGACGTTCCTATAACGGACTCGCGGCGGATACTGATAGGAACGTCAGATGCGCCACACTAGGCGGGTTCAATCAGCGTGGAAATAACAGGCGCACGCTGACCCTTCAATCCCCTTCGCTCAGTCATGGCAGTAGTGGTCGCAGGTAGGCGTAGCAATCATTGCCAAATGTTCATTTGACGAGTTGGCGCGGCACATCCATTTGCAATCTGCCGTCCGGTTTCTGCGCGGCGTTATCAGCGCGAGCGTCGAGAGACTTCCCCATGCTCAGCGATAGTTTCAGTTGACGGACCACGGCATAGCCGGTCATCGTGAACTGATCTCGTGAGATCGGCTCGCCGCCGGCCGCTGTGGTCGGCCCAAGGTAGGTGAGCCATGACCAATCGAGATCGCAACGATATCCGTGTCCTTGCGCAGCATCTGCTCCATGAGGGCGTTGCTCCATTGCCCGATCGCGACCGCCGCCTGATCGTGCGCGTCGCAAAGCGCATGCAGACGGCGCGAAATCTCAATCAGGAATTCGAAGAGCGCCTGACTTTCGGCAACCGCCTTGCTGACAAGGTCGCTGCGATCGGCGGCTCTTGGCGCTTTATCATCGGATTTGCGCTGTTCCTTGCCGCATGGGCGGCGATGAACGCGGTCGTGTTGGTCGAGCATGCGTTCGATCCCTATCCGTACATCTTCCTCAACCTGCTGCTGTCCATGCTCGCGGCCCTGCAGGCGCCGATCATCATGATGAGTCAGAACCGGCAGGCCGAGAAGGACCGGCTGGCGGCCGCGCTCGACTATGAGATTAACGTGAAGGCGGAAATGGCGATCGTCGAACTGCACGAAAAGGTGGACCGTCTGCTCGCGCGAAGTTGAGCGGCAACCGCCGCCCGAGGGACGGGTTCAGCTACGCCAACTATCTGCAAGAGCTCGGCGAAAAGGCCCAGTCGACGATCTACGAGAAATCGTTGGTCGATCTGGCGCTGAAGGATGCGTTCCGCAAGATGCGGGCGTTCCTGATGAACACCAAGGGTCTCACCGAAGACGAGGCGATCTCGCTGATGTCGATCGCGGTCGATTTCGGCATCACGCAGGTTGTTGACGGAAGCTGGGGCGTGCACGCTGTCATCAAGAAGAGCCCTCTTGCCGGCGCGGTCGCCTGAGCGCGCATGAGAGCCGTGCTCCCGAAAGGTCCGCCCTCGGGTGATCCTTCCGAACCGAGCCGAGCATGAGGTCCGCTTTGGGGAAAACCGGAAGACATTTGCTCGATCCGACCCTTGCCGGTTGCGACCCGAAGCGGACACTTGCCAAGCTCAGGGTTTGACCCGCATAAATTCAGGTGAATCCCTGAATGACCTTTCTGGTATTGCGGGCGACATTGGGCGCTTCGGCAGGAGCCGAGCGCGCGGCGAACGCCTAACGATCATTGGTAACGACAAAGTGGAGGAGACCATGTGCAGCACACCTCCTCAATTACTCGCCTTGGCATTCATTGCGGCACTCGCGCCGCCGGCGGCGGCTATCTCATACTGCACCAGCGCCCTTTGAGCGGACGCCACTCATTTGACTTTCAAACGGTAGCGCAGGAGTTGGCCATGAAGGAACCTCATGTCGCTGCGATTGCGATCATTGCAGGAGTCCTCGCCGTCTTGGGCGGCATGGCCCTTGCCCAGCAGGACAAGTACACCTTGAGCGTGCCGGGTGGTCTCGCATTCTCCGAGTTCAGGGGATACGAAAGCTGGCAGATTGTCTCCATCAGTCAGAACGACAAGCTGGTCGCTGCGATCCTCGCCAATCCCGTGATGATCGACGCCTACTTGGCCGGCATTCCCGGCAACGGCAAGCCTTTCCCCGACGGTGCCAAGATGGCGAAAATCCATTGGACCCCGAAAAAGAATCAGTGGTTCCCGGATACGACGGTGCCAGGTGACCAGACTGACGTGGACTTCATGGTAAAGGACAGCGCGAGGTTCGCGGATAGCGGCGGATGGGGATGGGCCGTGTTCGTTTATGACGCCGCGTCCGGGACGTTCAGGCCCGGCACCTTGGCTGACCAGCCGCCGCAGGGGAACGACGCCAAGTGCGGGTTCGAGTGCCACACGACAGTGAAGACAAGGGATTACGTTTTTACGGACTACGGAAAGAGGTGACTGGGCTACAGGATTGCGACTACTGCCTTCCGCTCCGACGATGCCTCGGCAGGAGACAAACATGAGCTTGGACAACACCTCACAGCCCTCGGTCAAGTACTGCGCCGACAAGGTGAACGCGAAGTACATCCACGGTAGACCGGAGCCCGAGTTGGTTCCGTCGCGCTACGCGCTGCAGGTCGGCGAGATTGACGTGCTGGTGGTCAGCGATGGGGTGCTATCGCTGCCAGGCGCGATGTTGGGCCACAACGCCGACCCGGCCGTCCGGGCGGCCTGGCTGGAGGACATGTTCCTGCCGCCGGACGTGCTCGAGTGGGCGCTGAACGTGGTCGTGGTGCGTAGCGGCGGCCGGACCATACTCATCGACGCTGGGATAGGGGCGGACCCGTTCCCGGACTTGCCGCGGGCCGGGCGGTTGGTCCAGCGACTGGAGGCCGCCGGCATCGATCTCGCATCCGTAACCGACGTGGTGCTTACCCACTTGCACATGGACCACATTGGCGGGCTGCTCGTCGACGGGGTGAGGGACCGGCTGCGTCCGGACCTGCGCATCCACCTGGCGGCCGCCGAGACCGAGTTCTGGGTGTCGCCCGATTTCTCCCGCGTCTCCATGCCGCCGGGGTTCCCGGACGCGCTTCGGCGGAGCGGCCAAGCGGTTCTTGAACGAGTACCACAACCAGATGCGGACGTTCGAGACGGAGTACGAGGTGGCGCCGGGGGTGCTCGTCCATCGCACCGGCGGCCACACCCCCGGGCACAGCGTGGTCCGCCTGGCGTCCGGCGGCGACCGGCTGACGTTCGCCGGCGACGCCGTGTTCCAGGTCGGGTTCGAGCACCCCGACTGGTACAACGGCTTCGAACACGACCCCGAGGAGGCGGCCCGCGTCCGGGTCCGTCTTCTGCGGGAGCTGGCGGCGAACCGCGAGTCGCTGGTGGCCACTCACCTGTCGTTCCCGTCCGTCTGCCATGTGGCGGTCGCCGGCGACGTCTTTCGTTGGGTACCGGGCCCCTGGGAGTATTGACCGCTTGTTGGGTCAGGGCCGAACTAGCGCATGTCCCGGAAAAGTGGGCACCGGTTTTCCGGCCACGCCCGTTACTTCGGGACGGGCGAACGATGGAATTGCACGATTTGCCATTCCGAGCCACGTTTTGCGATGACGAATGTCACTCGCCCGGTCGTGCCGTAGGTCTTGCCGTCGCGGACACCAGTCAGCGCGTCCAAACCAGAAACGGCGACAGCCGAGTCAGACAACACGACAGCCGTGTAGTCCGTGAGCTTCGCTCCCCTTGGCCTGTTGTTGAGAAGCGCGTTTTCGAAGTAGGCGCGAATTCCTTCTGTTTTGACTACGACGGTATTGCTCTGGGTTCCCATAAACAGGGCATCCGGTGCATGGAGCTTTACGATGGCATCGACATCCGAATCCGTGAATGCGGTGGCCCATTTCTCCAGTACTTGTAGTGCGTCCTCCTTGGGGCCTGCGATAGCAGCTGATGAAAGCGACACAAGCAAAGTCACCGCAGATAGAAACGCACGCATTTTGCCTCTCCCTCAATCCGGCTGGCAGCTTTGCGTAAGGCTACCTCAACGCTGGTGAGCTATTCGATGGATCTTCGGGTGAAATCGTCAGCGCGCGGCCGGTTCATCACTGTAGTCCCGAGTTCGGTACTCGGCCATGGCGATGACCGACAGAGGTTGAAAAAGTTGGCTGTCGACCTCCCGATCCGACCTTGGCCAGTCGCGATCTTGACCTTGAAAAACCGAACCCTGAGCGCGGTCGTCGGCCGTTTTATCGAATGCGTTCGCGAAGTCGCGAAGACGATGGCGAACAAGAAATAGCGGTCACTAACGACTCTTTCCCGTGTTCATTGCCGTTGAAACGATTCCGATGTGCTCTTGCTGCTTGTCGAGCATCCGTGCGCCGGAGCCGCCTGTCCGCCCTCGGGCGATCCTTCCGAACTCGGTTCGTAGACATATTGACTACATAACGAGTTCGATGTATGAGTTGCTTGCCTTGCTCATCGAGGGGCGTCTTCCGGAGACGGTCCATAGGCGGAGTGAGGTGTGGCGTCCCGCGATGCGGCTCGTAACCGCAGCCCCCGGGAGGTCCGGGGCACCGCCCGCCAGGCACTACGACCTGGCTGCGAGGAGCTCGCTGCACGGATTGCGGAGGACAATTCCGCAGACGGAAGCGCGGCCCCCGGCCACAAATCGCCACGGTGGAGCGCCGAAAGGCGCGCGTCCCGCGTCATGGGACGCAGGGTGCCTCGCAAGCACCCGGCCGCGCCGCGTCATGTGCGGGCCAACCGGGTGCCGCTGCACCCGGGCGCCTGTCGGCGCTCCGCCCACCCCTCAAAGGTGGGAATTCAATTCACGACCCGGGCGCAATCGCGCCGCGGGAACGCGATGTGCTGTGCGCACGGGCTGTTTGACATTGTTAGACCAGGAGAAGCACGCGATGCGGGGCCCGCACTCGCGATGCGAAGATTCGCGAGCTGGCCCATGGAGCCGCCATGCGGGTTACATGGGCCGGCGCGAATCATTGTGATGAGGGCCCAGGGGGAGTCGTGCGATTCGGCGCGCACCCGTTCGGCTAGTTGATGATTCCGATATCCACTTGGCGTGGCGGCCCCGGTGCTGCCCTCGGGCTTGGCTCCGCGGCGGGTGCTGGTTTTCGGAAAAGCTTCCCGAGGAACCGCAGGTGATCGGAATTCCGCCCGTTTGCGCTGCTATGCTGGCCATCATGAAACGAGATTGGTCATGACGTCCACGCCTTGGATCAGCCGGCTCGGCGCGCCGTTGATTGCTTTTGTTTTGATCGTCGCGCCGTCGGTTTCGCAAGTGCACGCGGTCGAGGATGCCCGCAGGGTGAGCGTGGTGTCCTTCGGCCTTTTCGGCGACCAAGGCGTGTTTCAGCGTGAGGCGACCGGCGCAGCGCGGGTCGTCGCGGACCGTTTCGGGAGCGGCCCGGTCAACGTGCAGTACAATTCGAAGAAAGGCGGAGGGGCAACGATCGAAACCCTGGCCAGATCATTGCAATGGGCAGCCGCTGAGATAGACGCTGAGAGAGACGTTCTGTTCCTGATTCTGACCTCGCACGGCTCCCCCGACGGTCTTGCAGTCAAAGCGGGGCGGCTCACGCAAACGCTCACGCCATCCAATCTCGCCGACATGCTGGCGCGGACGCGCGTGCGACATAAGGTGGTGGTCATCTCGGCCTGCTATTCCGGCGTCTTCATCCCTCGTCTGGCCAATCCCGATGTCCTGCTCATCACCGCAGCCGATGCCGACCATCCTTCGTTCGGCTGCCAGGACAAGGCCAAGTGGACCTATTTCGGCGATGCCTTTTTCAACATCGCACTCCGGAAAGCCAAAAGCCTGGAGGACGCCTTTGTCGTTGCGCGCGCGCTCGTCCTGAAGCGAGAACTGCGCGAGCGCTTCGAGCCGTCGAATCCGCAAATGGCAGGCGGCGCAAACGTGCAACCATTGCTCATAGCGCGTCCTTAGAGGCGGGTCTCCGGCGATGCCCGCTTTGCGGTCGCTAGCAACGTGTCAGCTACATGCCCAGATAGGCTTGGCGGATGCCGGGATCGTCGGCCAGCTGCTGCGTCGTGCCATGCATGCCGACGCGTCCGGTCTCGATGACCAGACCGTATCGTGCAATCTCGAACGCGGTCATTACATCCTGCTCGACGAGCAGGATCGTGACGCCGGTGCGGTTGATCTCCAAAAGTGCTTCGCAGAGCCGGTCGACCAATTGCGGCGCGAGCCCGAGTGACAATTCGTCGATCATGAGCAGCTTCGGCCGCGACATGATCCCGCGGCCGATCGCGCACATCTGCTGCTCGCCGCCCGACAGCGTGATGGCATCTTGCCGTTGTCGCTCGCGCAGGATCGGGAACAGCGAGAGGACATAGTCGAGATCCTTGCGGATCTCGGCGTCGTCGCGCCGCAGATAAGCGCCGAGCAGGAGGTTGTCGCGCACGTTCAAGCCGCGGAACAGCCGCCGTCCCTCAGGAACGTGCGCGATGCCGCGGCCGAGGATCTGGTCGGGACCGATCGAGGTAACGTCCTCGCCCGCGAACCGGATGCGGCCCGAGGCGGCCGGCACCAGCCCGGAAATGGTCCGCAGCAGGGTGGTCTTGCCGGCGCCGTTCGAGCCGACGATGCACGTGATCTCGCCGGCCGCGACGGCGAGGCTGATGTCCCACAGCACGCGCACGTCGCCGTAACCGGCGCTCAAGCCCTCGATGGTCAGCAGCGGCTCAGCCAATGGCGCCCTCCGCGGCGGCGCGGCGCGCGAATTTCGCGCCGAGATAGGCTTCGATCACCCGCGTGTCCTTGACGATCTCCGTTGTGCTGCCTTCCGCGATGAGCTCGCCATGGTGAAGCACCAGCGTCCGCGAGGCGAGCGACAGCACCACCTTCATCAGGTGCTCGATGATGAGGATGGTCACGCCGCGCTCGGCGATCTGCCGGATGATCCGCAGGGCGCCGTCGATCTCGCTTGCGTTGAGGCCGGCATTGACCTCGTCGAGCAGCAGCACCTTGGGCTGCATGGCCATGCTCTTGGCGAGCTCCAGGCGCTTGCGGCCGGCAAGGGTGAGCGCCGAAGCGGGCCGGTCGGCCATCGGCGCGAGGCCCATGATTTCGAGCTGCTCGCGCGCGAGCGCCTTCGCGTCGGCCACGCTGGAGCGGGCGCCGCCGAACAGCGCGCCGGCCGCGACGTTCTCCAGGACGCTCATGCGCGGAAACGGCTGCACGATCTGGAAGGTGCGGGCGATGCCGCGGCGCGCCGCCTGGAACGGGCGCTGCCCCGTCACGTCCTCACCCTGGAAGCGGATGCGGCCTTCGGACGCCCGATGCACGCCTGTCATCATGTTGACCAAGGTCGTCTTGCCGGCTCCGTTCGGGCCGATGAGCGCGACGATCTCGCCCTCCTTCAGCGCGAAGCTGACGTCGTTGACAGCCTGAATGCCGCCGAAGTGCCGGCTCACGTGGTCGGCCACCAGGATCGTCTCGCTCATGTCGCCGCCTTCCGGCGAAATGGCCTCGCAAAACGCCCGACGATGTCTCGGTAAGTGAGCGCGAGAAGACCGCCCGGCAGGAAGAAGATGAGGATGACGATGACCGCACCCAGAATGGCGCGGTTGTAGTCGAGGAAATTCGCCCAGAAGACCTCTTCGAGCAGCGTGAAAGCCGCCGTGCCGAGGACGGGGCCCAGCACGGTGCCCGGCCCGCCCAGCAGGCACATGACCGGCACCTTGATGGTCATGATGATCGAGAAGGAATCGTTCGGGTCGATATAGCCCGTCCATGACGCGTAGGCCGCCCCGACAGTCCCGCAGAACAACGCCGACAGCGTGTAGGCAATCACCTTGTAACGGGTGGTATCCACGCCGACCATGTCGGCGGCGTCCTCGTTCTGTTGAATGCAGCGCAGCCCGTAGCCGAACCGGCTGCGGTCGACGATGACGGTGACGACGAACACGACGATCATGATCACGATCATCACGGCCAGGAAGATCCGTGCAACGGCATTAGGACCGCCGCTCAGGAGCGGCAGATTGAGTCCGTCGCCGCCGCCGGTGAGACCACCCCACGACGACACGACCAGGCGCACCACCTCGACGACGCCGATCGAGCCGATCGCGAAGTAATGGCCGCGCAGCCGCAGGATGATGGCCCCGAGCGCGGCCGCGAACGCTCCGACGAAAAGCGTTGCGATGCCCCAGGCGAGCACCATCGGGACGCCGGAGCGCTGCGAGATCGCACCGGCATAGCAGCCGAGCCCGAAGAAGGCCGCGGTCGAGAACGACGGGTAGCCGGTGAAGCCGCCGATGAAGTTCCAGGAGAGCGTCAAGGCCGTGTACATCGCGATCATGATCGCCAGCCGCACGACGTAATTGCTCGCCCACAGCGGCGTGGTCGCGAGCGCGAGCACCCAGACCGCGAACAGGACGTAGTGCCAGCGCCGCGTCATCATTCGTAGCCTTTGATGCCGGTCAGGCCGGTCGGCTTGACCACGAGCAGCACCAGCATCAGCAGGAAGCCGACCGTGAGCGCATGCTGCGGCCCGAAGAACTGGCCGGCGAAACTCTCGATGATGCCGAGAACGATCCCGCCCGCGAGCGCGCCCGGCACGCTGCCGAGGCCGCCGATGACGCAGACCACGAACGCCTTGCCAAGATACGTGCCGGCGAGATTGGTCGTGACGGGATACACCATCGCGAAGATCACGCCGGTGGCGCCCGCCATCAGCGCACCGATCCCGAACGTGACGGCATAGATGCGATTGACGCGAATGCCCATCAGGGCGGCTGCCGCGCTGTCCATGCGCACGGCCACGATCGCCCGGCCGATGCGGGAACGCCGCATGACCAGGTAGAGCAGGCCGGTCAGCAGCAGCGCGAGCAGCATCCCGAATAATCGATCGACCGGCATGACGATGCCGGCGATGTCGATGGCGCCGAGATCGAGCGTCACCCGCCGCGGCGTGGCGGTGTAGTAGACCGTCATGAAATTGTAGAGGATGAGGTCGAGCCCGAAGGTCAGCGTCAACGTGGTGAGCACCGGCTCGCTGACCACGCGATTGATCATGGTGAGCTGGATCGCGTAGCCCAGCGCGAACATGAGCAGCGCGACCGCGGGCAGCGCGAGCAGGGGATAGATTCCGAAACTGTGCCAGGCGAAGAAGGTGATGTAGCCGCCGAGGACGATCAACGAGCCGTGCAGCATGTTGACGATGTTGAGCACGCCCCACACGAGCGAAAAGCCGACCGCCAGGCATGCGTAGAGCGCGCCCAGCACGATGCCGTTCACCAGCGTCTGCAGATACGCCATCGTGCTGCCGCGCCCGTCTCACTCCGACGACGTGAAGCTAGCGCGAAGCACGTCGCCCCCTGTGAGCGGTGGGAAGTGCGTGATGCTAAGTGGTGCCACACACACCACCCCCACCCCCAACTCCCCACGGGCGGGGACGCTCGAGCCGTCGCACCGTCACTTGATCAGCGCCATATCCCCGTTCTTGATGTCGGCGGGGGCAAGCACCTTGATCTGCTTGTCCTGCACCTGGATGATCGGCAGATCGCGGCCCTGGTTCATGCCGTTGGCGCTGAATTTGACCGGCCCGTAGAACGTGGTGACGTCGGTCTTCGCGAGCTCGTCGCGCACCTTCTTCTTGTCGGTGGAGCCGGCCCGCTCGATTGCGTCCTGCAGGATCACGGCGGCCGCCGCGCAGGAGGCATGGACGTAGTCCGGGTCGGCCTTTTCCTTGGCGAGGAACTCCTTGTAGAAGTCCTCGGTCGTCGGCCACACCCCGACGCCCTTGTAGCTCGTCGCCGGATGCCACCAGCTCGAGCTGGTCACGCCGTTCGCCAGATTGCCGAGCCCGTCGATGTATTCCTTGTAGGCGGGGCCCGCGACCATCGAGATGATCGGTGCCTTCACCCCGAGGTCGGACATCTGCTTGCGGATGAGGATCAGGTCCTGGGTGTAGCCGGTGGCGTAGACCCAGTCGGGATTTCCCGCCTTGATCGCCGACAGGGCGGCCGAGTGATCCATGGTGCCGACGGCGTAGAGCTGGTCGTAGACCACGGTGAGGCCCGCGGCCTTCGACGCGGCCGAGACCCCTTGTGCCATCGACTTCGGAAAAATGTCGTCGCGGCCGAGAACCGCGACCCGCTTGAGCGTCGGCAGCTTCTCCTGGAAGTATTTCACCATCGGGCCGAACATGCCGGCGTTGGGCGAGAGCGTGCCGAACAGATGCTTCGAGTTCTGGTCGAAGACCGACTTGGAGGAGGCGGCGCAGGCGACGACCGGTGTCTCGTAACGCTCCGCGATGGTGGCGACGATCTTGGTGTGTCCGGAACCGAACGGGGAGAGCAGGAAATCGACCTTGTCGCTGGTGATGAGCTTTTCGGCGAGCTGGCCGGCGCGCTGTCCGTCGGACTGGTAGTCGTATTCGACCAGCTCGGCCTTGAGCTTCTTCCCGCCGACATTGATGCCGCCGGCGGCGTTGACCTTCGCCAGCCACATCTTCCAGGCGACGTCCTGCTTCTTGGCCTCGTCCGCGAGCGCGCCGGTGAGCGCCAGCGGCGCCCCGAACTTGACCACGTCGGCGGCTTCAGCGGCGGGAGGCGAGATCCCGATCACGGAAATGCCGGCGGTGAGAATGATTGCGCTGGCATACCCAGCGGTTGTGAAATGCATGGGATGACCTCCGTCTCGGATCATGTCTTGGCCCATCATAAGCAATCGCCGAGCCAAGCCATGATATCGATCTTCCCGTTGCCGGAGTAGACATATTGGCTATGGTTTGAGCAGGAGGGCGACGAATCTGGTTACGAAAAGTGCAGCACCTGGGTTGGATTGCTGTTTACGATAGCGTTTTCCGGCGAAGTGGACTTCCGGTTCGCCGCTAGAAAACGCGTCCACTGGAAGACCCGCGGCCATGACGACAGCGACCAAGACCGGCGTGGGGGCGTCGCTTCCACGAAAGGAGGACGACCGTTTCCTTCGTGGCTGCGGGCAATACATCGGCGACATTCCCTTTCCGAGACTGCGCGAGGTCGCTTTCGTCCGCAGTCCGGTCGCGCATGCGCGGCTGACCGGCATTCGCATTCCCGATCGCCTGCGCACGTGCGTTTTCACCGCGACCGACCTCGCCGACGTGCGCCCGATCAGGGCGGTTTCACCGCTGCCGGGCTTCCAGGCGTCGGAGCAGCCGCCGCTGGTGACCGACAAGATCCGCCACGTCGGCGAGCTGGTCGCCATGTGCGTCGCCGACACGCGCGCCGAGGCGGAAGACATCGCGGCCGAGGTCGTAGTGGAATACGAGGAATTGCCGGCGGTTGTCGACATGCTGGCGGCGCAGCAGCCGGGCTCCGTGCTGGTGCACGACACCGTCAAGCGCAACGTCTACCTCGAGGTCGGCTTCGACGGCGCCGTCGAGGCGGCCGCGCAAAGCGCGCCGGTGAGGATCACGCGCGAGCTGCGGACCGCGCGCCAGGTCATGTCGCCGATCGAATGCCGCGGCTTCGTCGCGCAATGGGATCAGCGGCTCAAGCAGCTGATCCTCCACGGCGCCACCCAGTTTCCGCATGTCGTCCGCACCGGCCTTTCGCAGGTGCTGGGGCTGCCCGAGATCCAGATTCGCGTCATCTCGACAGATGTCGGCGGCGGCTTCGGTTACAAGGCGATCCTGGCCGCGGAGGAAATCTGCCTGTGCTGGCTCGCGATGCGCTGTGGCCATCCCGTTCGCTGGCTGGAGGATCGCCGCGAGCAGTTGACGGCGAACGCGAATTGCCGCGAGCACCACTACCTGATCTCGGCCTATAGCGACGAGCGGGGAAAGCTGTTGGCCTTCGAAGCCAAGGCGGCGGTCGATTCCGGCGCCTATTCGGCCTATCCGTTTACGGCCGCAATCGAGCCCTCGCAGGTGAGCGCCATCCTGCCCGGGCCGTACGTGATCCCGGCCTATCGCTGCAAGACCGCGGCGGTCGTCACCAACAAATGCCCGCAGCTGCCGTATCGCGGTGTCGCGCGGCCCAACGTCTGCTACGCCATGGAGCTGATGATCGATGCGATCGCCCGCCGCATCGGCCGCGAGCCCTACGAGGTCCGCCTCGAAAATCTCGTCCGCCCCGAGCAGATGCCCTACGACAATGTCACCGACAAGCATTTCGACAGTGGCGACTATCCGAAGCTCTTGCGCATGGCGGTCGAAGCGATCGATCTACCTGCCGTGCGGGCGCGGCAGCGGCGCGGAGAGGACGACGGCCGGCTGATCGGGCTCGGCATATCCGTGTTCTCGGAGCAGACCGCGCACGGCACCACTGCCGACGGCAAGCGGCGCGCGCTCTACGAGCAGGCCTTCGCCCGGCTCACGCCGGACGGCGGGCTCGATGTGCGGCTTGGGATTCAGAGCATCGGACAGGGGCTCGAAACCACGTTGGCACAGATCGCGAGCCAATATCTCGGACTCGATCCGGCCGATGTGCACATCAAGCTCGGCGACACCGAGCTGTCGCCCTATTCGAGCGGCGCCTGGGGATCGCGCGGCATCGTGTGGGCCGGCGGTGCCACCGCGCGCGCCTGCAAGGAATTGGCGGAACGGGTAGCGAAGATCGGGGCGGCGATGCTGCAGACGGATGTCAAATCCGTCACGGTGCGCGATGGCGGAGTCTACGGACCGAGCGGTAGCGTTTCACTCGCCGATATCGCACGGGCGTTCTACCTGGCGCCTCACGATCTGCCGGGCGACATCGATCCGCACGGGCTCGAGGTCACGGGCGGTTACGCACCGACGCGGCTCACCGGCATTCACACCGGCTCGGCGCATGCTGCGGTCGTCGCCGTCGATCCGGAAACCGGCGGCGTCGAGATTCTCGATTACGTCGTGGCGGAAGATGCCGGCGTGCTGGTCAATCCGATGGTGGTGGACGGACAGATCGTCGGCGGCACGGCGCAAGGCATCGGCTCGGCCCTGTTCGAGGAAATGCCGTTCGACGCGCAGGGCCAGCCGCTCGCCTCGACGCTCGCAGACTATCTGCTGCCGGGAAGCCACGAGGTGCCGAATGTCCGCATCCTCCACATGGAAACACCGTCGCCCTATACCGAGTTCGGTCAGAAGGGAGTGGGAGAAGGAGGCGCCATAGGTCCGGCCGCCGCCATCGCCAACGCAGTGAATGATGCCCTGCAGGCGTTCGGCGTCGAGCTCTGCGAAATCCCGATCACGCCGCCGCGCATCGTTGCGGCGCTGTCGAAGATGGTGCCTACGAATCGGGCATGACCGCAAAATTGCCGCGCTGGAACATGCGCAACGATCAACTATACTGAGCTGAACGACACCGACGGCCTGCTGACGACGGAGATCGACCCATGGCGGAGAACAGCACTTACGATCTTTTGCTTCGCGGCGGACATGTCATTTGTCCCGCATCCGGCCTCAACGGCGTGATGGACGTAGCGATCCGCGACGGTCGGATCGCCGCCGTTCAAACCGACATTCTGCCGGCCAGCGCCAGGCAAGTGCTCGACGTGCGCGGACGGCTCGTCCTGCCGGGAATGATCGACACCCATGCCCACTGCTACAAATATGTCAGCGGCCGTTTCGGACTGGACGCCGACATGGTGGGCGTTCATTCCGGCGTCACCACCGTCATCGACCAGGGCGGTCCGTCCTGCATGACTTTTCCGGGATTCCGCCACTTCGTGGCGGAGCCGGCCAAGACGCGGGTCTACGCGTTCCTGTCATCCTATCTGGTGGGCGGGCTCGAGGGGCACCTCTATCCGAACCTCTATAGTCCGGATGGCATCGATATCGACGCAACGGTCAGGGCTGCCAACGCCAATCGCGATCTCGTGCGCGGCATCAAGGGCCATGCGGAGATCGGCGGTTTCGCACGCTGGGGCATCAAGGTTCTTCAGATGTCGGCCGAGATCGGGCGCCAGACGTCGCTGCCGGTTTACGTCCATTTCGGGCAGCTCTGGGGCCTTCCCAAGAGCGGGGCCAACGGCGAGGACGCCGATACGATTCTCGAACGGGTCATCCCCGAGTTGCAGCCGGGCGATATCCTCGCTCACCCCTTCACTCGCCATCCCGGCGGCTTCGTCAATCGCGAGGGACAGGTCCACGAGGTCATCCGCGCGGCGCTCGACCGCGGCCTCAAGGTCGACGTCGGCCACGGCAGCCACTTCTCCTATCGCCTCGCGCGCAAGGCGCTCGATGCCGGCATCATCCCGGACACGCTGGGCGCCGACATGCACGGCTACAACACCCACGTTCCGCCACCGCCCGGCACTCCCGCGGAGCACGCCGATGACGAAGCCCATCCGTTTGCCGGCCAGGCGAAGTTCAGCCTGACCCAGGCGATGAGCTCCATGCTGGCGCTCGGTTTGTCGCTCGAGCAGGTCGTTCCGATGGTCACGACAAGCGCCGCCGCGATGATCGGCAAATCCAACGAGATCGGATCGCTGCGGGTCGGCACGACGGCCGATGTGTCGGTGCTGTCCGACGAGCGCGGCCGTTTCATCCTGCAGGACAACGAAAAGACCCAGGTGGTGGCGGAACGTCTGCTGCAACCGCTGTTCTGCCTGCGCGCCGGCAACCGCTACGACGCGGACGCCGTCATCCTGCCGGAGGCCATGGCCGCCTGATTTGGCGGCACTCGTGTGGCGGATTTGTCGTTCCTGCGTTCCTGGCGTTGCTGGCAAAGGGCTGAGATTCCAGGAATTCGGCAACGGCAAAGAATTTGCTTCTGGATCTCCAAGATAGCAGGAGGCCCTTCATGAAATGCATTGCGAGCTCGGCGCTGTCGTTCCTGATCGTATTGGCGCCAGGCATGGTGCAAGCGCAGGATGCGTGGCCGGAGCGGACCATCACGTTGGTCGTGCCCTACGCGCCCGGCGGCTACACCGATCTGGTCGGTCGATTGACTGCGCGCTACGTCGAGAAGGCGTTGGGCAAGCCGGTCGTCGTCGAGAACCGTCCGGGTGCCGGCGGCATCGTCGGGACGCAGGCGGTCGCGACTGCGGCGCCTGACGGCTACACCTTCTGTGTCTGCAGCGTCGGCGCCGTCTCGGTTGCCCCCTTCGCCCAGAAGCTCGGCTACGATCCGATCCAGGACCTGGCGCCAGTCGGCATCGTCAGCACGATCGTGCAGGCGGTCATCGTCAAGAAGGATCTGCCGGTGAAGACGATGGCCGAGCTCGTGTCCTACGCCAAGGCCAATCCCGGCAAGCTCAACTATGGCTCCAGCGGCGCCGGCGGCCTGACGCACTACGCCGTCGAGCTGTTCCAGGCCCGCACCGGTACCAGCGTGGTTCACATCCCGTTCAAGGGCGGCGCGCCGGCGACCGCCGCGGTGGTCTCCGGCGAGATCGACTTCGCTTTCGCCAACATGACCGACGCGCTGCCGCAGATCGAGGCCGGAACGGTCCGCGGGTTGGCCGTGACCTCGCTCGAACGCAGCCCCTATTTCCCCGACCTGCCCTCGGTGCACGAGGCGGCTGTACCGACCTTCATCGTGGAGACGTGGAACGGGATCATCGCCCCTTCGAAGACGCCGGAGCCCGTCATCCGCAAGCTGTCGGAGATCCTGATCAAGATGGCCGACGATGCGGAGGTGAAGGAGGCGATGCGCAGGGGCGGTGCCAGCACGGTCAAGACCACGCCCGAGCAGTACCGTTCGCAGATCCAGCAGGAAATGACGCAGTGGAAGCCGTTGATCGCCGAGATCGCGGCCAGGGAGAAGAAGTAGTCGCTCCAGACCCGCTCGCCCGCCGCCTGTGCCTGCGCCCGCAGGTCCCGCGCTTGAACAGCCTCGACCGTTAGGGGACTATGTGAATTCTTTGGTCTCCAAGATTGCGGGAGTGGGCGAACAATGACGGGCTCGAAAGATGACATTGATGCTTCGATGTCTCGGCGGCACATCATGGCGGCGGGCATGATCGGCACGCTTGCTGGTGCGGCCGGCCTGGCGGGCGCGGCCGCCGCGCTGGCGAGCGAAGCGAGCGGCCAGCGCGGCCACTCTATAGAGCGCGCGCCGGATACTCGCCCTGACCCGGGCTCGTCGGCGCGCGCGCTGGCACAGGCGAACGACTCGACGAAGGGCCTGACGATGCCGATTCCGCCCCAGGCTCCGATGACCGAAGGCATTGCGGACCTCGGCAACGTCAAGCTTTGGTACTGGGACACGGGTGGAACGGGCGAAGCCGTCGTCTTTCTTCATCCGGGATCGGGCAGCGGCGAATTCTATCCCTATCAGCAGCCGGCTTTTGCCAAGGCCGGATACCGGGCGATCTCCTACTCGCGCAGGGGACAGAACAAATCGGAGACCGGCACCGACGCGGACACGTATTTCGCCGCCGACGATCTGCTCGCTCTCATGACGTATCTCAAGATCGACAAGTTCCACGCCGTCGGCAATGCGCTGGGTGGCTATATCGGCCTGGACATTGCGATGTCTCACCCCGATCGGCTGCGGAGCCTGGTGCTGGCGTGCAGCATGATGGGAATTTCCGAACCGGAATTCGCCAAGGTGCTGCAATCCCTGCGTCCCAAGGCCTTCAACGACTTGCCGATGGAGGTGAAGGAATTGGGGCCGTCCTACCGCGCCGCGAACCCCGAGGGTGTCGCGGAATGGAAGAAGTTGCACGATCGGTCCGGAACGCGCAGTCCGGTCCGGCTGCGCAACAAGTTCACCTGGCAGACGCTGGCCACGCTGAAGGTGCCGACGCTGCTGCTGACCGGCGATGCCGATCTGTGGATCCCGCCCTTCCTGCTGCGGCAGGTGGGGGAGAAGATACCGAACAGCAAAGTCGTGATCGTTGCGGACTCGGGCCATGGCGTGCAGTGGGAGCAGCCCGAGATTTTCAACAGCACCGTGCTCGACTTCATCCGCGCCAGCGCGGTGCGTTGACGCCATCCTGACCGCGACGGCTAGCCTTCGTCGAGGAAGCCGCATTATCGGCGCAGCACGAGCATGTGTGCGAAGGCGGCCGCGCAGGCGCCGAAAAAGACGATCGAGGTCAGCGCGATGAGCCGCTTGTCGGGGGCGACCACGAGCATGACGACCCCGGTTGCGACAAACATGAGCGCCACGATCTCCAGCAGCCACAGGCCCACCGCGCCGTGTGCGCGCGCCTGCATGGCCATGCTTTCCTGCAACGACAGTCTTTCGTCCGATGGCTGCAGGCCGCGCACCAGATGGGGCGTCCAGGCCCGGTAGAAGGCGATGGAAAGCCCCGCGATGACGAACGCGACGAGATAGAATTTCACGGCAACGGCGCCGACGACCGCCAGCAGCGAGACGATCTGATAGATCTTGATCCGACGGCGTAGCCGTTCGTAGTCCTCGTCGGAGGAAATTACGTAACCGCGGCCCATGGCGCCCCATGGATAGAACAGCTTGCGCCCGTCCCGTGCGGTCTTGAAGTAGCCGCTGATCAGGGCGTCGAAGTAGCCCGTGCGCTGCCGGTCTGGAGAATTCGCCATGACACTGCTCCAAACCCGTGCGGGAACTCTCCCGTTCACGGTCGGAGGCAGCATCCCTGATGGCCTGTCCGGCCGATGTGATCGCGATCACGATCCGGTCGAATCTGATGCGATGCTGGACGGCGTCCGAAGTCAGGTGCGCAGACGCAAGCATTGCGTCACGCGCGCTCGACGGGCCTCGAATGACAGCCGCAGCGCATTCGCCGCGATCCGGCAGCCGGGCATCCGACGTTCGATTGCCCCGATGACATACGCGCGCGCGGGGTAGATCGCGGGCGCCGGACAGGGGAAGATCTGGTAGGGAATTTCGGCCGCGTTGTTGATCTCTTCCTCTTCGTCGAGCTCGTCGCTGAGCCGGTCACCGGCCGCCTGCAGGCGCAATGCCAAGTCGGGCTGGCGGTAGAGGATCGCCTTGCTGGCGAGCACCGCGAGCGCCTTCAGCACCCCTTCACCCTCGCGCATGGTGGCGCAATAGCTGGGTGGTGGTGGCGTGAGGCCTGACCAGAGCCCCGGCCCGCGGTGATAGGCACCAATGCGAGCGCTGAGAGCATACGCGTCGCGAATGGCGCTGCCGGCTTCGGCTGCCAAGGGCTGAGCAAATGCGTTCTCCCCTGTCGTAATCGCAACACCGAGCGCGACAAGAGCCGATAGCAGCAACCGGTGCATCATGGCTGTCCCCCCGCCTGCACGCGATGCTCACGCTAGCGCAAACCACGATCGGCGACAACTTGCTCGCATTGCGCTTGCGGACGTCAGGCCGAGACGCGGCTCTTTTCCTTCGCGAACGGGCTGAGCCCCAGCCACTGCTGCATCGACTGGGCGATGTGCTTGTCGCCGATCAGCTCGATCTGGCCGGCGTCGATTTCGGTCTGCACCGTCGAGTGTCCCATCCAGACGGCCGTCATGCTCCGAAGCGAGCCGCGCACGTACAGATCGACCTCGAAGCCGGGATTGGTCGAGCACAGATCGACCAGCCCACCGTCGATCACCAGCCACCAGGAATTCTTGCCGGCCCTGACCTCCGGGAACAGGAAATTGACGGTGCATCGCCGCGGCGGCAGCGGCGTCGGATCGAGACTGCGCCGCATGTCCCACATCAGCAGGGACGGATCGAGGTTCTTGAGCGAAAGCGAGGACTCCACCCAGCGCTGGCCCCAGATGCCGAGCGACATGACCACCGGGCGCAGATCTTCGCCAGCCTCGGTCAGCTTGTACTCGAATACCCCGGCCTGACCCGTCGGCACCGCCGCGATCACTCCGGCCTCCTCGAGTTCCTTCAGGCGTTTTGAAAGCAGGGTAGGGGACATCAGCGGCACGCCGCGCCGCAGGTCGTTGAACCGGGTGGACCCGCACAGCAGCTCGCGCAGGACCAGGGCCGTCCAGCGCGAGCAAAAGATTTCCGCGCCCATTGCGACGGGGCAGAACTGGCCGTAGCTGCCCAAATCCTGACGTTGCGGCATGCGTCCTCCTTGGCCGATACCCACCAAGGAACGAACGAACAGTCAAATAGGTAGTACATATACTGTAGCGAGTTGCGATCCTGGCGTCACGCCGAGCCGACCAAAGCAGGGGGCCGGCCGATAGCGCTCTCCTATCGCTACAGATTCAGGACTGGCGGCGGAACGCTCCGCGGGGCAAATGACCGCCCCAAGGATTGCCCACCAAGGCAACCGTTCCTGCATATCCGTCAGTCTCAGCAAGAAGGAAGATCGCCATGAGCGCCACCTCAGCAATGAAGGCCACCGACTCCGCATCGCGCCGCGCCACGGAAATCGCCGCTGAGCTGGGTCCGATATTCGCCGAGCGCGCCAACGCGGCCACCGACGAGGACAAGTACGTCGCGGACAACATCGCGCTCCTGAAGTCGTCGGGTCTGGTCGAGGCCGGCGTGCCGCGCGAACTGGGCGGCGGCGGGGCGGACGTCGATGAGCTGGCCACGATGCTGCGCACGCTGGCCTATCACTGCGGCTCGACCGGACTGGCCTTCTCGATGCACACCCATCAGGTCGCAATACCGGCCTGGCGCTGGAAGCACCAGAAGGCGGCAATGGCCGCCGTCGAGCCGCTTTTGAAGCGGATCGCCAACGAGCGCATTCTCCTCATGTCGAGCGGCGGGTCGGATTGGATCGGCGGCTCGGGCAAGGCGGAGAAGGTGGAGGGCGGCTACCGCATCACTGCGCGCAAGGTCTTCAGCTCCGGTGCCCCGACCGGCGACCTCCTGATGACCGGGGCGGTGCTCGAAGCGGCCGGTGAGCCGCCGATGGTGCTGCATTTCGGCATCCCCATGAATTCGCCGCATGTGAAGGTGCTGGATAACTGGCGCACGCTGGGCATGCGCGGGACCGGCTCGCACGACGTGATGATCGAGGGCCACGTGGTGCCCGACGCCGCCGTGGCCGTGCGGCGCAAGGCGGGCGAGTGGCATCCGATCTTTCAGATCATCGCCACGATCGCGTTCCCGCTCATCTACTCGGTTTATCTCGGCGTGGCGGAGAGCGCGCGCGACATCGCGATCGGCCTCGCCAAGCGCAAGACGCCCGGCCGCCACGCGATCGATCTCGCCGGGCGGATGGAGACCGAGCTGACGGGGGCCAGGCTCGCGCACGAATCGATGCTGGCGGCTGTCCGCCGCAACGCGCCGTCCGTCGACACCATCAACGACGTGATGATCGGGAGACAACTCGTTGCGCGCCACGCGATCGCGGCGGTCGAATACGCGATGGAGCTCGCGGGCGGCGCCGGGTTCTATCGCGCGGCCGGCCTGGAACGGAGGTTCCGCGATATCCAGGCGGCCCGCTATCACCCGCTGCAATCGGGCCCGCAGGCCGAGTATGCCGGCGCGATGGCGCTGGGGCTGCCGGTCGACCGGATCTTCTGAGTTCGCGGTTACTGCGGCTTGATGTTCGCCTTGTCGACGATCTCGCTCCAGGTCGTCAGCTCCTTGGCGACGGCGCGCTGGAACTGCTCGCCCGGCATGCTGGTGAGCTCGAAGCCGAGCTGGGCGAGCTTCTGCTTGATGTCCGGCATGGCGGCGACCGCCAGGATGGCCTCGCCGAGCTTGTCGGCGATCGCCTTCGGAGTATTCGCCGGCACGAAGAAGCCGTTCCACACGGTCACCACCACGTTCGGATAGCCGGCCTCGGTCGTGGTCGGCACCTCCGGCAGCGCCGCGGCGCGCGCGGGCGTCGTCACCGCGATGCCTTTCACCTTGTTGGCTGTGACCAGCGACACCGCCGGCGGCAGCGTCACTACCGCCACCTCGATCTGGTTCGACAGCACGCCGGTCAGCGCCTGCGCGGCGCCCGGGAACGGGATGTGTTCCATGCGGGCGTTGGAGATGGCGGTGAACAGATGCTCGATCACGAGGTGCGGCACTGACCCGGTGCCGGGCGAACCGTAGTTGAGCTTGCGCGTGCGCGCGAGCGCGATCAGGTCCGTGAGCGAGGTGACGGGGATATCCGGGCGGGTGACCACGATGACCGCCTGCGGCGCCACGCTGGCGATCGCCTGCAAGTCGCGCTCGATGGAGAGGCCGGAGCCCGGGTTCATCACCTGGGCGACCAGCATCGAGTTGGACGCGACCAGCACGGAGTAGCCGTCCGGGCTGGCGCCCGCGACCTGCTTTCCGGCGATGGCGCCGGCGGCGCCGCCGCGGTTCTCCACAACGACCGGCTGGCCCAGCATGGGGCTCATCTTGTCGGCGAACAGCCGCGCCACCGCATCGACGCCGCCGCCGGGCGGGAAGCTCACGACGAGGCGGATGCTGCGGGAAGGGAAATTGTCCTGAGCCTGCGCGGCCGCGGCGACGGCGAACGCGACGCCGGCCAGGACGGCCAATCCCATTGCGATACGTCGATACATGATCGTCCCCTCCCGACACGTCACGTTGTCCATGCTTCAGGCCTGCTTCTCGCCAGCCGAAGCTATCGCTTCAGCTGCAATAAGTCTCACCAATTTCCATGGATCACCGCGCGTGGCGAACGGCCCGGCGCCAGCAGCGCGGCTCATTGAATCGATTTGAGGCCGACCGATTGGACGATCGCGGAGATCTGGGCGCGCTGTGCCTCGATCGCGGCGGCGAATTCGGCGCCGGTGCTGCCGCGGGCGATCTGCCCGACCGCTGCAAGGCGATCGGCAATTGCAGGGTCGCTCGCGACCTCGCGAATGTCGGCAGAGATTCGCTCTCGCAGCGCGTCGGACATGTCACGCGGTCCAAAGAAACCGAGCAAGCCCTCGAACGCGAGGTCGGGATAGCCCGCTTCGGTCGCGGTCGGCACCTCGGATGCGATTGGGGCGCGCCTGCCATTGGTGACCGCGAGCAACCGGACCTTGCCCGCCCTTGCCTGCGGCAGCACGAGCGTCATCGTCGATATCATGACTTGAATGTGCCCTTCCGCCAGGTCGTGGGCCGCGAGATTGTATTCGCGATAGGGGACCGGGACCATGTCGAGACCCGCGCCTTTGAGAAACCCGGCGAAGACGTAGGGAAGCGCACCCGCAACGGCGTTGTAATTGAGACCGCCCGGACGCGCGCGTGCCACTGCCACGAGGTCCGCAAGCGAGCGGACCTCCAACGACGCGGATGCTGCGACCGTCAGGAAGGTGTCGGTAGCGGAAGCGATCGGCACGAGATCGCGGCCCGGGTCGTAGGGCAATTTGTCATAGACCACCGGAAACGAGGAAATCGGCGCGGCGGCAAAAAACAAGAGAACATGGTCGTCGCGCATGGCGGCGAAACCACTGACCCCGGTGAGGCCGTCGGCGCCGGGCCGGTTCTCGATGACGACCGGCTGCTTCCAGCGCTGGGCCAATCGTTCGGCAAACAGGCGCGCCGTGAGATCAGGGCCGCCGCCCGCTCCGACCGGCACCACGATGCGAACCGGGCGCTGCGGCCAGGTTTCGGCGATTGCCGGCGCCGCGCAGAGGATAGTCGCGGTTGCGGCGTTGATGGCGAGGACTAGCAGGCGACGTGTCATATGCAAGGTGGTCTCCTCAAGTGACGATGGGCGCTGACTCGAGTCCGTTTGCGCCGCCCGGCGCCAAGCCGGGCAAAGGTGGCCTGGCTCCTGGCTTTTGCCCAGGAGTGTCGCCCGACGGACCTGAAAATTGAATTACCGAAAACTGGCGGCCCGCCAGAACGACAGAATTCCGCCGCCACCAGGCGGGATACAGGGCGACGATTGACGGGCGGAGAAGCCCGCAAACAGAAGGCGAGGCTAAACGGCTCGAAGAATTTGTCGTAATGTCCGGGAGATTTGTACGAGATATAACCTGTAGATCTATGACTCCGGTCCGGAAGTTTCCATTGTTGTCCACCAAGCGCTTGACGCTGCGCGCGCCGACCCTCGCCGACACTGCCGCGTTCTTGGCGATCTTGTCGATCCCGGACGTCACCCGATTTTCCAATTGGCCGGATGCGCCAACCAAAGCTCAAGGCGAGCGTTTCTTGCGATGGATGTCCAGGCTTCACGCTTCCGGGAATGGGTGTGCCTGGCTCATCGAGCATCGCAACTCGAGGACCGTTGCTGGTGCAATCCGTTTCAACAGCTTCGAAAAGAAATGGAGGAGCGGAGAGATCGGGTACGAGTTGCATCCGGATTTTTGGGGGAAGGGCCTGATGACCGAGGCGGTCCACGTCGCGGTCAGCTGCGGCCATCAAACCTTTGGCCTCAACCGGATCGAGGCTTGGACGTTGCCCGGCAATCCTGCATCAGATCGCGTACTGGAAAAATCAGGATTTCAATACGAAGGCACGCTGCGGCAGAAGGCTTGGTTCAAGGGCGCGTTCCACGACTTTCGAATGTTCGCACGGGTTGCGGCCGATCCCACGACGTGAAATGGGATTGGTCGTGGCCGAATGTCGTGACCGGTATTGCCTCCTGCGGGGCCGGCGCCGATGGAGAACCGAACCCACTTGATCCGCGTCGCAACCGAGCCCGACCTGCAAGCCGTCGCTCGAATACACATCGCGTCCTGGCAGGATGCCTACAAGGGCGTTGTCCCCGACGCATTGCTTGTAAACCGCTCCGTCGAGGGTTCTCTTTCCGGCTGGAAATCCACGTTCGCAAGGTACCCCGCCAATATTACCGTGGCAGCCTCGCGTGCCGATGGAGTTGTTCAAGGATTTTGCTGCGCAGGTCCCGTGGTCGACGCCGTCAGGAACGCGCCGTTCGCGTTCGAGATATACGGCCTGCATGTATCCCCTGATGTTCGGCGGCAGGGAATTGGCGCAGCCCTCTTACATGACGCTTTTGCAAGGGCAAGAGATCGCGAACGGATGGATTCCGCGATCGTTTGGACCCTCAGTGATTTGCTGCTGTCCCGAAGGTTCTACGAACGTGAAGGTGGCAAGGTGGTCAAGTCTGGGGTTTGGACCATAGGCGAGTTTGCACTTCCGGAAGTAGCCTACGGTTGGACGAATCTTCACAGCATCGACTCTAGCGGCACGGGATTTCGTCGCGGCGTCAATCCACCTGCAGCCCGCCGTCCTTGATCGGACCCTCCCACCGCGCCACCTCGTCGGCGACGAACTTGGCGAGGTAGTCCGGGCTCCTGCGCTCGGGCGGAATGCCCGTCACGCCGATCTCGAGCATCCGGCTTTTGATCGCCGGAGTGTCCATCGTTGCGTGCGTGACCTCGTTGAGCTTGTTGACGATCGCCTTGGGCGCGCCCTTGGGCAGGAAAAATGCGGTCCAGGTCGTGACATCGAAGTCGGTCAGGCCTTGCTCGTGCGCGCTCGCCAGGTCCGGCATCAGCGGCGAGCGCCCGCGCGAGAGCACCGCGATCGCCTTCACCTGCTTGCCGAGGATCAGCGGCGCCGCCGCGCCCAGATTGCCGCACAGATAGTCGATCTGCCCGCCGATCAGATCGTTCGCAGCCGGCGCCGAGCCGCGATAGGGAACGTGCGTGACGTTGACGCCGATCTTGGCGTTGAGCAGCGAGCAGGCGAGGTGCGTGGTCGAGCCGGCGCCGGCGGAGCCGTATTGCATCTTCCCGCCGCTCGCCTTCAGGAGCGCGGCGAACTCAGGGACGGTGTTGGCGGGAAGATCCTTGCGTACCTCGAGCACCATCGGCTGCTCCGAGAACAGCGCGACCGGGGTGAAATCGTTGATGGCGTCGTAGCGTCGCTTTTTGTAGATCGTCTGGTTGTAGGCGTGAGTTCCGGTGCTGCCCAGCAGCAGCGTGTAGCCGTCGGGCGCAGCGTTGACGACCCGGTTCACGCCGATGATGCCGCCGGCGCCGGTCGCGTTCTCGACAACCACCGACTGGCCCAGGAGCTCGCTCATCCGCACCGCGAGAATGCGGCCCATGACATCGAACGTTCCGCCCGCTGCAAAAGGCACGACCATGACGATCGGCCGCGAAGGATAGGTTTGCGCCTGCGCCGCGACCGGCCAGATCGCCGCGGCAACAGCCAGCCCTTTGATGAAATCGCGCCCCAACATGTCCGCCTCCAACCTCGGGAGCCGGCATCGTACGGGGTCATGCCCCACGCTGGAAGGCCCCGACAGTCCGCTGAATCAGATGTACGTTACGACGCACGCGCCTCGATCTCTTTCTTCTTGTTCTTCTTGGCGGCGCCGTCGGCCCGCGCGCAGCAAGCCGTTCTGTAAGGCTGAAGTAAGCAGCGACGGCTACATTGCCCGCAATGCTGCACCTGCTGAGCAAGGGCGGGCGTAGCGGTTGGGAGCAAGAAAGGAGGAATTGATGGCAGACCAGAATGAGCAAAACAACGATAAGGCCGAAAAGCGTGCAATGTGGATCATGACTGCTCTAGGCGTGCTCATTATCCTTGGTTTGATGGGCATGAACATGCTGACTCACCCCGACTGGATTCACGGAGGGTGATGCCGAAGCAGCGAAATAGGCGAACGACGAGGTTCGAGCGACGTCGCCTTCATCAACGCATCGGAGCCCAGCCCCACGACCGTTCGTAGCGATCGCGAAGGTAGCGGTCGTCGCGTGCGTAGGCGCGCGCGGCCCATTGTTCGTCGCGCCATCTCCAATCGCGCACCAGATCGTAGCCACTGCTCCTATGCGGGGGCTTTTGTACTTTCTTGCGCGTCGGGGCGGGAGCGACGGGGCGGTCGGCCACTGCCGGCGCCGGTTCAGCGGCAGTGGCGTCGGTGGCACTGAGCGGCTCTTCGGATGGCTCGGGTGTCGGCAGAGAACTGCGGCCGATTGGAAGGGCGGCAATCGTCGGCGTCTCGTTGGCTGCACGCGAGCGTGGCAATTTGCGTGTCGTGCCCACGCTGCATTTCCCGTCAATGTAGCTCCAGGCCTCTCCGGCGCACGCGGTCTTGCTGCCGTCGGCCGGACGAGGCCCGTCCGCGGTCTTGATGCCCGTCGTCTCGTTGACCGCTTGTGCGATCTCGGCGTTGAATTGTGTTTCTTTGTCGTGATCGTGCGCGACGACTGCAAACGCGCCGTCGGTGTCGGAACGGTGGCCGGCGTTCCACGCGAGCAGAGCGACAATTGCCAGGAGTGCAAGAACGACCCGCGTCTTGCGGCGGAGGCTCCGCGAAGGACAAAGCAACCCGAACTCAGGATGCAACTGATACGCCGGGGACACAATACTTCTCCCGCGGGCCGTCCCCGGCGGGCCGCGATTACGCTACCAACGCCCCCATTGCGACTTAGTCATGCGCCTATCCCAAGGCCCGAGTTTATTGTCCCTTGGGGCAACTGGCATGACCGCGATCTGCGACGGTGTCCTAGTTGACCACGATTCCGTTCCGTACCCTGGGCAGGGTCATATAGCCGTCCCGGCCGGTCGGCAGAATGGGCGGCATCGCTTGCCCCCTTTCCCTCATATCCCGCACGTTCTTGTTCATTTCGAAGCAGGTGAGCCATTCAATATAGCTCGGCAGATAGCCCTTGGGCTGAATGCAGTCCTTGCGGTCGGAAGCTTGATACGACGACCAGTCCTTGATCATCCGTTCGCGCGCATCGTTCTCGGCCTTCAAGCATATTTCCTCGTCCCTCGCAGTGCCCGCACTGCCCAGGCTGACCATCGCGGCGGCGGCCGCCCGGCAGGTCTTCTTGATGTCGACGGCGGGCACCTGCGCCCGAGCGGTGTCGGCAAAGACACCGGCAAGACCGGTGATGATCGCGGCGTTCGCAACGAGCAGCCGCAGGCTTGACCAGCCCCTCCCGGCGCGGGCGGTCGAAATCGAAAACTCACTCATCGCGGGCCTCCGTCGGTCTTCTCCCCGGTGGGACCCCATTCGGCCAACAGCATGTGGCACTTCCATTCGGCCGATGTCCGGTTGGAGATGAAACTTGGTTATAGACCCACTAATCGGAATTTGCCATTTCGAATCGGATGCGATGTAGCCGCAGGCTCTGGCCGTTTTGCTTTACACTAGTCGAGCCGCTCCGGGCGGAAATTTTCCTGCGCTTCGCGGCGCAATTGCTCGTCGCGGATTGCGGCGATGCGCACCAGCGCGCGCTGACGGTACTCGCGGGTTGCTTCCGACAAAGCTGTCTCGTTCGGAGACCGGTGCCACCCGGTGCGCCGAAGATATTCCTTCAAGAACCGATCTGGAACTAGATCGAGCCGCTGCGAGAAGAATTCGCGCTCTTCGTCAGGTGCGAAGAGGAACACCCGCTTGAAGGCGATAGCGCGGCGGGCAAATGCCTCGCCCTCGTCGCCCTGCAGGGCCGCGAACATCCGCTGCCGTATTTCCCGAGGTGGTGTCATTCCACGGTAAGGCTTTTGGACGAGTCTCCGCTAAATCCGCCGTGAATATTCCCCGATAAACGCAGGAAGGGCGCGGCTTGCGCCGCGCCCTTCGTTTGTTTTGACGCCTTGTTGTGCGTTCGAACGGATCAGAAATCGATCCCGCCCATTCCGCCACCAATCGAAGTCGGGCTTGCCCGACTTCGATCACTTCACATAACGCGGCGGGCGGTTCGGTCTTCCTTTAGAAATCCATTCCGCCCATTCCACCGCCGCCCGGCATCGCCGGAGGCGGGGACGACTTCTTCGGCGCTTCGGCGACCATGGCTTCCGTGGTCACCAGAGGCCCGCGACCGAGGCCGCGTCCTGCAGAGCCGCACGGACGACCTTGGCGGGGTCGATGATGCCCTTGTCGACCATGTCGACATATTCCTCGGTCTGGGCGTCGAAGCCGTAGGTCTCGGACTTGTTCTCCAGGATCTTGCCGACCACGATCGAGCCCTCGACGCCGGAGTTCTCGGCGATCTGCCGCAGTCGGGGCTTCCAGCGCCTTGAGCACGATGTTGATGCCGGCCTGGACGTCGGAGTTCTCGTTGGTGATCTTGCCGACCGCCTTCTTGGCGCGCAGCAGCGCGACGCCGCCGCCGGGCACGATGCCTTCTTCCACCGCAGCGCGGGTGGCGTTGAGCGCGTCCTCGACGCGGTCCTTCTTCTCCTTCACCTCGATCTCGGTGGCGCCGCCGACGCGGATCACCGCGACGCCGCCCGCGAGCTTGGCGAGCCGCTCCTGCAGCTTCTCACGGTCGTAGTCCGAGGTGGTCTCCTCGATCTGCGCCTTGATCTGCTGGATGCGGGCCTCGATCTCCTTCTTCTTGCCGGCGCCGTCGACGATCGGTGGTCTTCTCCTTCTCGATGATGACCTTCTTGGCGCGGCCGAGCATCGCGGTCGTCACGTTCTCGAGCTTGATGCCGAGGTCTTCCGAGATCAGCTGGCCGCCGGTGAGGATCGCGATGTCCTCGAGCATGGCCTTGCGGCGATCGCCGAAGCCCGGCGCCTTGACGGCGGCGACCTTGAGCCCGCCGCGCAGCTTGTTGACCACGAGCGTGGCGAGCGCCTCGCCCTCGATGTCCTCGGCGATGATCAGGAGCGGCTTGCCGGCCTGCACCACCGCCTCGAGCACGGGCAGCATTGCCTGCAGGCCCGAGAGCTTCTTCTCGTGCAGCAGGATGAAGGCGTCCTCGAGCTCGGCCACCATCTTCTCGGCATTGGTGATGAAGTAGGGCGAGAGATAGCCGCGGTCGAACTGCATGCCCTCGACGATCTCGACCTCGGTGTCGAGCGCCTTGGCCTCTTCGACCGTGATCACGCCCTCGTTGCCGACCTTCTGCATCGCCTCGGCGATCATCTTGCCGATCTTGCTGTCGCCGTTCGACGAGATGGTGCCGACCTGCGCGACCTCGGCGGACGAGCCGACCTTCTTCGCGCGCTTCTCGATGTCCTTCACCACGGCCGCCACCGCGATGTCGATGCCGCGCTTGAGGTCCATCGGGTTCATGCCGGCGGCGACCGACTTGGCGCCTTCCTTCACGATCGCCTGGGCCAGCACGGTCGCGGTGGTGGTGCCGTCGCCGGCGAGGTCGTTGGTCTTCTGGGCGACCTCGCGCACCATCTGGGCGCCCATGTTCTCGAACTTGTCCTCGAGCTCGATCTCCTTCGCGACCGTCACGCCGTCCTTGGTGATGCGGGGCGCGCCGAAGCTCTTGTCGAGCACGACGTTGCGGCCCTTGGGGCCGAGCGTCACCTTCACGGCGTTGGCGAGGATGTCGACGCCGCGCAGCATCTTGTCGCGGGCGTCGCCGGCAAATCGTACGTCTTTCGCAGCCATTTCAAATTACTCCATGGATGTTCCGATGTGACCTCATCCGAGCAGCGGGGCCGAGGGCCGCGCCTCTCGAAGCATGAGGGCGATGATTTGCCTTGCGGACGAGGACCGACGTCAGGCGATCACGCCCATGATGTCGGACTCCTTCATGATCAGGAGATCCTCGCCGTCGAGCACGACCTCGGTGCCCGACCACTTGCCGAACAGCACCTTGTCGCCGGCCTTCACGTCCGGCGGGACGATCTTGCCGGCCTCGTCGCGGCCGCCGGGGCCGACGGCGATCACCTGGCCCTGCGACGGCTTCTCCTTGGCGGTGTCGGGGATGATGATGCCGCCCTTGGACTTCTCCTCGGCATCGATGCGCTTCACGACCACCCGGTCGTGCAGGGGACGGAACTTGGTCTTGGCCATATTGCTTTTTCCTCACAGGCGCTGTGAACTCAGGCTAAGTCCTTGACAGACAATGATGATCCGTACGGCGCTTAGCGCGTTTCTCTGCTGCTAGCACTCCATATTAACGAGTGCCAAGAAGCTGCCGCGGAAATAGGGGCTGGCAACGGAACTGTCAAGCAGTGGCCCGCAAACGCGTTAACGCCGGTGCGATCAACGCCCGACGAGCTTCATCGCCCGCTCGTAATAGCCGAGGTCGATGTAGCGTTCCGGGGCCGCCGGGCTGCCGCCTTCGATCTCGGCGCGCAGCGCCAGCACGTTCCTGAAGCCTTCGAGGTCGAACTTGGCGTCCGGCGTGAAGCCGAAGCCGGGGTCGATGAGCAGCTCGTAGGTGCGCTGCGCCTCCTTGTCGGAAAGCTTCAGCTTCTGCGTCAGCAACGCGATGTTCTCGGCGCGGTTGGCGGGATCGCGGACCCACCGTACCGCCTCGACATAAGCCGCGATGTAGCGCTCCAGCGTCGCCGCGTTCTCGCGCGCCCAGGGGCGCATCGTGAAGGCGCCGGCGGCCTGGTAGGGCCCGAGCATGTCGATGGTGCGCCCGAGGCTGCGCATGCCGAGCTGCTCGGCCTGCACGGTGAACGGCAGGTTGAGGATGGCGGCGGCGTTGTCCTTGCTCTCGGCCATGGCCTTGAAGCGGTAGACGCCGGCGCCGACCGGCTTGACCGTGTAGTCCGCGCCGTCCTTGAGCCCGTGCCGCGCCAGGATCTTCTTCGCCTGCAGAGCATAGGCGGTGTCGGGCGCATCGACCACGAGGACGCGGCCGCGCAGGTCGGCGAAAGTCTTGATCTCCGGCTGGACGAAGAATTCGTTCATGCCGCTGTCGCCGCCGGTCGTGATCACCACGTCGTGCTTGCCGATCTCGATCATGGCGAGCGCGTTGTCCACGGCCGAATGCACGACGTCGAACTTTCCGGCCGCCAATCCGTCGCGCTGGCTGCGGGAATTCTCCGTCAGGTGCAGCTCGATCCGGAACCCACGCTTCTCGAAGAGGCCGTTGGCGAGGCCGGCATGCAGCGGTAGCGCCTTGGCGTTGGGAAAGGCATTGACCCGCAGCGGTACCGGCTCCTGCGCGCGGGCGGGGCCGGCGAATGCGATCCCGAACGCGAGCGCCAGGCAGCACGAAACCCGCGGAAAACTGGGCATAAGGTCCCTCCCTTGCGCGATCTGAAGGCGTCGCGTCCGCGCGATGGTAGCAGCAAGATCGGGAGTTTGCGCGGGGAGGCGGCCGGGATCGATGCAATTTTTCCGCCGGAGACCGGCAATCAATCCCGGTTGCGCTTCCTGATCCAGTCATCGATCGCCGGCAGCGCGCGGGCCTTGAGATCGGCGTCGAGCCTGATCGTTTCCGCCGCCCGCGCGGCAGCGCTGCGGCCGCCTGCCGTGGCGTTGACCGGCGCGAAGCTCGCAAGCTCGTCGGCGCGCGCCGCGTCGCTGAAATTTCGCATGAAGCTGGAGACGAAATAGTTGCGGAACGACGCTCCTTGCTTGGCGGCGAGCGCCGGGAAATTCCGTTTCACGAAGCTCCAGGCGAGATCGGGCTGGTCGCCCGCCGACGCAACCGTATTGATGACGGTCTCGACCAACCCGCTCGGCAGCTCGTCGGTGAGCGTGAGCTCGAGCGTTTCGCGCGCGAGCTCGGCGTTGCGCGCGCCGGCAGCGGCGGAATAGTAGCGCTCGCGTTCGACGCTGTTCGTCGATCTGCGTGCCAGCGATAGCAGCGCGTTATATGTCCTCCGATCGGCGGCCATGCCCGCAACACTTGTCACCGCGTCGCGCAGCCCCGGCCGCAGCGATGCCGGATTTCGCTGATACGCGGCGAACCGGCGTTTCGCTTCGGCAACAACCGCCTCGTCGCCGAGCTCGCCGAGCGTCCGGATCAGCCGCGCGCGCAGGAGGCCGGTGCCGTCGGCATCGGGGCGGGGCTCGTCCCAGCCGAGCCGGTCGAGCATTGGCCGCAGCTTCGCCCGCGCATAGGCTTGAAACGCCGCGCGCTCCGGCCGGTTGCGCTGGAGGCGATCGAGCCGCCGCAGAGTGGTGATCACCTGGTCCAGCACGGCGCGGCTGTCACCGTTGCCGATCTCGTCCACGAGCTCGAGATAGGCGGTGGGCGAGCCGCGACCTGCTTCCGCGAGCGCCCAGCCGTCCGCGAGCAGATTGACGCGGTCGGCAGGCGACATCAGTGCGAACGATTTCGTGAGCGCCGCGCGTGCCGGAGCATCGTATTCGACTCGATAGTAACCGACGTCCCCGAGATTGAGCTTCACCGGCTCGCCGCATCGTCCGGCGGCGATTTCCTTGGGCTCATCCTGCAGCAGCACAGTTTCGGCCGGCCGCAGCGCCCGCAGCGGCCCGACGGTAACCGGCACCTGCCAGCCCCGCGCCGTCCCGCTCGAAGGGGAGGGCGGGGCGGCGGGATCGCGAATGGCGAAGGGCTCCTGCTTGAGCACCATGCGCTGCTCGTCGCCGGTGCAGACCGTCTTGCCGATCACGAGCGGAACGCCGGCCTGCTCGATGAAGGTCGAAGCGACGGCCGCGACCGGCTTGCCGGACGCAGCCTCGAGCGCGCGCCAGAGATCGGCCGTGGTCGTGTTGCCGTAGGCGTGCTCGGCCATGTACTTGCGCAACCCCGCGCGAAAGGCATCCGCGCCGAGATAGGCTTCGAGCATGCGGACGACGGCGGCTCCCTTGTTGTAGGTGATGCCGTCGAACATCTCCGACGCCTCGTCCTCGCTGGCTACGGGCTGCTGGAGGGGATGCGCGGTGCCGCGCGCATCCCTGCTCATGGCCGACTGCTTCTCGTCACTGTTGTTGAGCCATGTCTGCCACTGCGGATGGAAGCGCTCGGTGGCCTTGGATTCCATCCAGGTCGCGAAGCCTTCGTTGAGCCAGAGATTGTTCCACCATGCCATGGTGACGAGGTTGCCGAACCATTGGTGCGCGAGCTCGTGCGCGATCAGGCTGAAGATGCCGCGCCGCGCGGTGCCCGCGCTCGATGCGGGATCGAACAGCAGCGCGCTCTCCCGGAAGGTGACCGCGCCCCAATGCTCCATGGCACTGACGTGACCGTGCGGGATCGCGATCAGATCGAGCTTGGGCAGCGGATATTTCACGCCGAAATAGTCGTTCAGGTAGCGCAGCAGGTCGATCGCGCTGGCCAGGGCGAAGCGTCCTTGCTCACGCTTGCCTGACGTGGCGATCACGCCGATCTCGACGCCGTCGACCTCGCCCGTGATGCGCTCGAGCTCGCCCGCGGTGAGCTCGAGCAAATAGGTTGACATTTTCGGCGTCGGCAGGAACGAGACCTTCTTCGACGTGGCATTGACCGGCTCTTCTTTCGCAATCGGCATGTTGCTGACCGCCAGGAACGCGCGCGGCACCGTGACCGCGAGCGCGAACGTCGCCTTGAAGGCCGGCTCGTCGAAGCATGGGAAGACACGGCGAGCGTCCGCGGGGGCGAGATGGCTCGAGATCATCCGCCGGCTGCCTTTGTCGGTCGGGTAGTCGACGGCGTAGAGGCCGGGGCCGCTCTTGTTGATCTTGCCGGTGAAAACGATGCGCAGCTGGTGGCGGCCCGTCGCAATCGGCTGCGGGAAGGTGAGCGTGGCCGTCTCGGCGTCGTCATCGAGCGCGATCGAAGCCCGCTGCGCGCGCACCATGGAGTCGCCACGCTGGCTGCTCGCTTCGCCCGCCATCGCGGCCTTGTCAATCGTGACCGCGGTGAACGTGATGTCGTCCGCGTTGAGCACGATCCGTGTCGTGGGCTCGCGCACCTCGATATCGATCACCTCGGAGCCCGTGAGCGCGAGCGTCTCGGGATTGAGCCCGAGCTCGATGGCGTAGTGCAGCGGGACGACCGTCTTCGGCAGCTTGCCGGGCGCGGCATCGAACGAATAGGCCGGCTCGGCGGCGGCGCCGCCCGCGGCGAGGAGCGCGATGGCGAGAGCCGCTGCGATCCGCGCGCACAGGCTGCAGAGCCGACGAATGTCGCGGGAAAGTCCGATCATCCGGATCGATGTATCGGAACGGCCGTTCGATCTCAACGGCGGAATGAGCTCGCCTTTGCGAGATCAGTTCTGCGTCGGGCGCTGCCTGAGCCAGTCGTCGACCACGGGTAGCACGCGCGCCTTGACCTCGGCGCCTATCATGATCGCCTCGTGAGCGCGCGCCGCGACCATCTTGCCGCCGGAGGTCGCATGCGCGGGGGCGAAGTCGGCGAGCTCGGCGGCGCGGGCGGCATCGCTGAAGTTTGTCATAAAGTTGGCGACGAAATAGTTGCGAAACGACGGTCCCTGCTTGTTCGCGAGCGCCTGGAAGTTCCTGCGGACGAAGGCCCAGGCGACGTCCGGCTGCTCGCCGGCCGCCGCGACGGAGTTGATGATGCCGCCGACCAAGTTGCTCGGCAGCTCGTCGGTCAGCGCGAGCTCGAGGGTCTCGCGCCCCAGCGTGGGATCGCGCGCGCTCGCGGCGGCGGAATAGTAGCGCACGCGCTCGTTGGTGCTCGTGGTCGTGCGCGCGAGCGCCAGCAGCGTGTCGTAGGTCTTGCGGTCGGCGCTCACACCGACGAGGTGCGTGACCGGCTCGCGCAGCGCCGGCCGCAGCGCGGTCGAGTTTTGCAGGAAGCCGGCGAACCGCCGCTTGGCCTCGGCCAGAATCTGCTCGTCGCCGAGCTCGCCCAAGACCCGGATCAGCCGCCCGCGCAGGAGCGCGCCTTCGTCGCTCCCCCGGCCGTTGGCGTCCCAGCCGAGCCGGTCGAAGACCGGCCGCAGCTTGGCGCGCGCATAGGCTCGCAGCGCCGGCCGTTCCGCGCGATCGCGCGACAGATGGTCGAGCCGCGTGAGGGTGCGGATCACCTGCTCCCATACCGCGAGGTTGTCGTCGGTGCCGATATCCTCGACCAGCTCGAGATAGGATTGCGGCTCGGCGCGGCCGGCCTCCACCAACGCCCAACTGTCGGCGAGCAGGTTGACCCGGTCGGCCGGCGCCATCAGCGCGAACGATTTGACCAGCGCCGCGCGGCTCGCGGCGTCGTATTCGACGCGGTAGTAGCCGAAATCGCCGAGATTGAGCTTGACCGGCTCGCCGCATCGCCCGGCCGCGATCTCGTCGCGGTCCTGCAGCAGGACGGTCGTCGACGGACGCAAGGCGCGCAGCGGCCCGACGGCGACCGGTACGTGCCACCCCCTCCCTATCCCTCCCCCAGCATCAGCGCGTTCACGCGCGTCTTCGACGCGCTTTGCGGGGGAGGGTGGGGTGGGTGTCGCGGCGGCGTGTCGCATCGTGAAGCGGTCCTGCCGCAATCGCACGCGCTGCTCGTCGCCGCTGCATGTCACCTCGGCAACGATCAGCGGCAGGCCGGCCTGCTCGGTGAAGCCGGCGGCAATGGCGGCGACCGGCTTGCCGGACGCCGTCTCCAGCGCCCGCCACAGATCCGCGGTCGTGGTGTTGCCGTAGGCGTGCGCGGCCATGTATCCGCGAATTCCGGCGCGAAACACGTCCTCGCCGAGATAGTGTTCGAGCATGCGGATCACCGCCTGCCCCTTGCTGTAGGTAATGCCGTCGAACACCGCCATCGCCTCGGTCTCGTTGGCGACCGGCTGCTGGATCGGCCGCGAGGTCCGCCGCGCGTCCAGATTCATGGCGAACTGCTTCTGGCCGTTGCTGTTGAGCCAGCTCCGCCATTGCGGATAGAAGCGCTCCGCCGACTTGACCTGCATCCAGCTGGCGAAGCCCTCGTTGAGCCAGAGATTGTCCCACCAGCCCATGGTGACGAGATTGCCGAACCATTGATGCGCCATCTCGTGGGCGAGGATGCTGAAGATGCCGCGCCGGACGCCGGCGGCGTTCGACGTGGGATCGAACAGAAGCCGGCTCTCGAAGAAGGTGATGCCGCCCCAGTTCTCCATGGCGCCGCTGAAGCCGCCCGGAACCGCGATCAGGTCGAGCTTGGGCAGCGGATATTTCACGCCGAAATAGTCGTTGAAGTAGCGCAGGAGGCCGACGGCGCTGTCGAGCGCGAAGCGGCCCTGGTCGCGCTTGCCCGACGTGGTGACGACGCCGATCGCAACGCCCTCGGACTGCGCCGACAACCGCTCGAGCTCGCCCACCGCCAGCACGAACAGGTAGCTCGACATTCTCGGCGTCGGCAGGAACCTCACCTGCTTCAGCGTGGGCGTGACCGGCTCCTCGCTCGCAACGGGCATGTTGCCGACCGCCAGGAACGCGCGCGGCACCGTCACGGTCAGCGCGAAGGTCGCCTTGAAGGCGGGCTCGTCCCAGCACGGAAAGACGCGGCGGGCGTCGGCGGGCTCGAGATGGCTCGACAGCATCCGCCGCGTGCCCTTGTCGGTGGGGTAGTCGACGAAGAACAGCCCGCGCCCGAACTTGTTGATGTGGCCGGTGAAGCCGATGCGCAGCTTGTGCGCGCCGACGGCGAGCGGCTGCGGAAACGTCAGGACAGCGGTCTCGGTGGCGGCGTCGTGCGCGATGGCGGCGGTCTGCGCCGCGCGCACTACGGGGTCGCCGCGCTGGCCGCTCGCTTCGCTCGCCGGCGCGGCCTCGTCGATCGTGGCATAGATGAGTGCGAGGTTGAGGGCGTTGAGCACGAGCCGGTTGGTCGGCTCACGCACCTCGATGTCGACGAGCTCGGTCCCCGTAAAGGTGAGGCTTTCCAGGCTCGGCTCGAGCTCGATGGCGTAGTGCGTCGGAACGACCGTCTTCGGCAGCTTGCCCGGCGTCGCCTCGAACGAATAGACCGGCTCGGCGCCCGTACCCGTCGCCACCGCGAGCACGAGCACGACCACCGCCGTTGCGAGGCGTGCGGCGCGAGCAATGTGCGCGGCGAATGCGGGGGTCACGGCGATGATTTGGACCGGTTGCGTCGAGGCGTTTATTGTAGTGCAGACACGTAACGACGGGGAGACACGAATGCGTGGGATCAGCCTTGCCGAGGCGAACAGGATCATCAACGGTACTTTCGCCTCCGCCAAGAAGCGCAAGGCCTATGCGCTGGCCGCGATCGTGCTCGACGCCGGCGGCCGCGTGAAAGCGTTCCAGAAGCAGGACGGCGCCTCGCTGATGCGTTTCGAGATCGCCTACGGCAAGGCCTTCGGGGCGCTTGCGCTCAATCGCTCGTCCCGGCAAGTGCTGCAGAAGGCAAAGGAGAAGCCGGCCTTCATGCAGTCGCTCGCCGAGCTCGCCGATGGGCCGCTGTTCCTCGAAGCCGGCGGCCAGCTGATCCGCGACGAAAGCGGGGAGATCGTGGGCGCGCTCGGGGTCACCGGCGACGTCAACGAGGTCGACGACCTCTGCGCCATCGACGGCATCCATGCCGGCGGCTACCGCGCCGACGCCGACTTCGACGCCAAGGCGGCAAAGCGCCTCAACATCAAGGTTGACCCGCCGCTGAAGGACCCGCGCAAGATGTAGGGGGCCCGAGGAGCCCGGAACCGCATGTGTTCCGCTCCCCCTGCCTAACATCTGCCTTGCGCCGGCCTTTCCCTGGTAGCAAAGTCCCCGGGATCGTGCGACGGGCCAGAGGGCCTTGGCGGCGGGCTTGCGGACCGGTTAACCATGCGTCTGGAATGTCGTGCGACCCGTAGCTATGCGGCCGGAAACTGTGCGACCGGTAAGAGTGGATGGGTCTGTCCGCGGGCCGCGTTGTAGGCTCGGCGTCTTCGGCTCCCGACGCCGCGGGCAGGAGTAAGGGGAGGGTCCCGATGGGGCATCTCAGTTTCGGATTGTCGGCGGTATTCGTGTCGGCGCTCGCGCTCGCGGGTTGCGCGACCAACTCCCCACAGCAGGACGCGACGCCGACCGCGCTGCCGCAGCCAGAGCTTCCGGCGCGCGTGCGCCCCGCGGAGATCGTCGGCCGTTACGGCTACGCAGCCTATCACGACGCCAAGGACCGGGCCCGCACCGAGGCCAATGCGCGCGGCCAGTGCAAGCAGCCGTTCGTGATCGGGCAGGGCACCGGCGGCGGCGTCATGATGCTGCTGGCGGACAGCCCGCAGCCGCAGGAGCTGCGCCTCAAAGGCACCCAGGGCGGCAAGGACTATATCGGCCCGGCGGGCGACACGCCCGGTCCGCAGGATCGCGAGATCGTCTCCTTCGACGGTCGCGTCCTGGTGCTGAAATACGTCGATCCGGAAATCGACGGCCGCTACGGCACCGGGGTGTTCGTGCGCTGCGCGCCGCGGGCGTAAGCAGCGCCGGCGGGGCGATCAGTCTTTCTCACCGAAATGGAACGTCCCATGCCGCGCGTCGCGGTCACGACCCCCTACTTCGATTTCTTCCCCGAGCTCAAGGCCGAGTTCGCCGCAAAATATCCCGGCACCAAGTTCCGCACCGACCGCAGACGGCTCGAAGAGGATGATCTCATCGACTATCTCGCGGGCTGCGAGGCCGCGGTCATCGGCCTCGATCGGTTCACCGACCGCGTCTGCGCGCGCCTGCCCGACCTGAAGGTGATCTCGATGTGCTCGGCCGGCGTCGATCACATCGATCCCGCGATCCTCAACAAGCACGGCATCAAGATGTGGTGGGCTGCCGGCATCAACAAAGTGTCGGTCGCCGAGCTCGCGGTCTGCTACATGGTCTTCACCGTGCGCCGGCTGCAGCTGTTCTGCTCGCTGCTCGCGCGTGGCGAATGGAAGGGCCCGATCGGTTTCGGCACCGACCTGCGCGGGCGCACCGTCGGCATCCACGGCTGCGGGCATGTCGGCCAGGAGGTGGTCAAGCTGCTGCAGCCTTACGGCGTGAAGATTCTGGCCTGCGACCGCGTCGACTTCTCCGACTTTTATCGGCAGTGGAACGTCGAGAAGGTCGAAGCCGACGAGCTGTGGGCGCGCTCCGACGTGCTGACCATTCATCTCTCGCGCAATGCCACGACCATCGGCATGTATACCGGCGCGGTGCTCGACCGCATGAAGAAGGGCGCCATCCTGATCAATTGCGCGCGCGGCAATATCGTGGACGAAGCTGCGCTCAAGCAACGGCTCGAGAGCGGCCACATCGCCGGCGCGGCCTTCGACGTTTTCGCGGTCGAGCCGGCCAACGGCAACCCGCTGCTCGAGCTGCCCAACTTCTTCGGCTCGCCCCATATCGGCGCCACGACCATGCAGTCCTGGGAGGCGATGCTGCGCTCCGGCATGCACGGCATCGCGCACGCCTATCGCGCCGAGCCGGGCGTCTACCCGTTCGATTGACGGCATCAGCGCGTTCACGCGCGTCTTCCGATGAGGAGAAAATCGCATGGCGCGCCGCCTCATCGCCACGCCGCTGCAAGCATGGGAGCGCGATGGGGTAGGGGCCGCGCTCGCCAAGGCGGGGCTGGCCGCCGACGATATCGGCGATCCCTATGTATTGCTCTGGCGCTTCGAGACCTACGAGGACGTTCCCGTCGGGTTCGGCGGCCTCGAGATTTACGGCTACGACGCGCTCCTGCGCTCGGTGGTGACGCTGCCGCCGCTGCGTCAGGTCGGGATGGGGGCCGCCATAGTCGCCGCGCTCGAGGCCGAGGCGATTGCCCGCAGGTGCCGGTCGATCTATCTGTTGGCCACGTCGGAGGCCGATTTCTTCGCCGGCCTCGGCTATAAGCCCTGCGCGCGTGGCGACGTACCGGAGGGCATGCGCGCGAGCCGGCAATTCGCCGCTCTTTGTCCTGCGACCGCGACGGTGATGCTCAAGAACGTGTAGGTTGGGCCGACTCATGCCCAGCCTTCGCGACATCATCGCCGGTCCCTGGCGCGCCGTCCTGGTGCTCGGCGTCACGCAGATTCTCGCCTGGGGCGCGATCTTCTACCCCCCGGTGCTCACCGTGCCGCTGATCGCGGCCGAGCGCGGCTGGTCGATGACCTTTGCCATGGGCGGGTTCTCGCTCGCGCTGCTCACCGCCGGGCTGATTTCACCGCGCGTCGGCCTCCTGATCGACCGCTACGGCGGACACCGCGTCATGCCGCTCGGCGCGCTGCTGGCCGCGGCCGGCCTGGTGGGTCTCGTCTACGCCGATCATCCCGTGACCTACCTCGCGGTCTGGATGCTGCTCGGCGTGGCCACCGCCGCATCGCTCTACGATCCCGCCTTCGCCACGCTCGGTCGCATCTTCGGCGCCGCCGCGAGGAGCCCGATCACGGCGCTGACGCTCGCCGGCGGCTTCGCCTCGACGGTGAGCTGGCCCGCGACCCATCTGCTGCTCGAGGCCGTCGGCTGGCGCGGCACTTATCTCGTCTACGCAGCGCTGCTCGCCTTTTTCGCCGCGCCGCTGCTCGCCTTCGCGCTGCCACGCACACGTGCCGATCCGACCGCCAAGCCCGTTGGCGCGGTGCAGGTGCCGAGCACCGTCCTGCCGCCCAAGGGATGGCCGTTCATCCTGGTGGCGGCGGCCTTCGCGGCCTATGCCTTCGTGCCGTCGGGACTGTCGGCGCACCTGCTCGCGATCTTCGGCCGCGCCGGCATCGATGCGGCGACCGTGGTGACGATCGGTGCGCTGTTCGGCCCCGCGCAGGTGGCGGCGCGCATCTGCGAGCTCGTGTTTGCGCGCGGCATCCACCCCCTCGCGATCGCACGCTTTGCCGTCGGCACGTTGCTTGCCGCGTTCGTGCTGCTGGCGCTGCTCGGCCTCACGGTGCCGGCCGCGGCCGCATTCGCGGTGATGTTCGGAATGGCGAACGGGCTCATCACGATCGCGCGCGGCGCGCTGCCGCTCGCGCTGTTCGGCGCCGCCGGCTACGGCCATCTCATGGGCCGCATCGCCGGGCCGTACCTCGTGATACAGGCGATCGCCCCGCTGGTGCTCGCCTTCGTTGCCGAACGCACGTCCGACCCGGCAGTGCTCGCGGTGGTCGCGGCATTCGCGCTGATCGCATTCATCGGCTTCGCGGCGATCCGCAAACCGTGAGCGCTGATCGCCGAACCGCTGCTACCGGAACATCGCGTCGATCTGGTCCTGGGAGACGTGGCCGGAATCGCCGTCGAGCTTCGGGCCGTTGAGGAGCGCCGGTCCGGTCTCGCGCTCGGCGAGGGCGGCGGCGGTGTAGTCCTTGAAGGCCTCGATGCCGCCCCAGATTTCCATCATGCGCGCGATGCGGTCCTCGATGAATTTCAGCGTCGCCATCACCTTGGCGATGCGCTGGCCGGCGAGATCCTGAAAGTTGCTGGCCTCGAAGATGTGGATGACCTGGTCGCGGATGTCCTGCGCCAGCGCCCGCTCCCGCTCGTCCTTGAGCATGGCGGAGAGCGTGTTCGCGGCCTCGTCGATGTCTTCCGCCGACGCGAGAATGCTCTGGATGCCCTGCTCGGTTCCGCCGACCACCGCATCGAGCTCGCGCACGGCGCGGCCGCTCTCCGGTGCGTTCAAGCCATTGACGTGAAGCGTCGCGATTTCCTGCTTGGTGCGGTTGATGGCGCGCTGGATCGTGTCGGTCTCGTCCTTGAGCTGGCGCAGGCCTTCGGCCTCGACGTCGCCGCTGGTCTTGTCCGCGTCGATGCCGGGGGCACGGTCGGGTTGCCGCGCGATGAGCTCGCGCAACGCCGCGAGCTCGGCGAGGATCTGTTGCTGCATCGGGATCGGCGCGGTTTCCGGCACGCATGCCTGCCCGCCCGCGTGCTGCATTTCCTCGATGCGAAACACTTTGCGTCTTATCGGCATCGCGATCCCGCGTCAGCTTCTACATGCCCGACATGCATGTACGACATGTTCTATCGGGGCGGCGCTTAACGTGAAGTTCATTGTCGCGGCGCGTTTTCGCGCCATCGGCGTCCTGCATCGAGCGATGGTGCTGTGAACGGGCGATTAACCATAACGTCCCGCGATTTACTCAAAAGAAACTATAACTCGATGAATCAAGCGTTTACTGCGATCATCGTTAAAATCCCGGCCCCGATATTTACCATTCCAAATCGGTTTGCGGCTTTACTGTGGCGCGTCAAGGAACGAAGCAGAAGGTCGTTCCGGCGTTCGTGTCGCGTCCGTGTTCATCGAGTACGAGTGTCAGAGTAAATCCATGCAGCGTATCCACCTCCTTTCTCTCGCGCTTCTGTCAACCGTGGCCGCGAGCAGCGAAGCTGTTGCCGGCCCGCTTTCCATTAACCCTGTGGTGCCTCGCGGCTCCGCGCCGCCATCCATCGCCTCGATCTACGCAGCGCCGGCGCCCGCCGAGCCGGTGCGGCAGGAGTTCGCGCGTCCGGTCGCGGCGCAAGGCCAGTACGGCGGCGGCTTCCTCGAATTCCTGTTCCGCGGCCCCGGCGGCGGGTCGCCGTCCTATCGGCAATATCCGGCCGGGCCCGCCGATCTCGGACCGGGCATGGTCGAATCTCCGGGCAACCCGGGACAGGCCGTGATGGATCCTCGCTTCGTAAGGCAGGAGGTTGCCTACAGCGGCACCGAGGCCGCGGGTACGATCGTGATCAATACCAATCAACGCATGCTCTATCTCGTGCAGGGCAACGGGCGCGCCGTGCGTTACGGCATCGGCGTCGGTCGTCCCGGCTTCACCTGGTCGGGCGTGCACCACATCACCAACAAGCGCGAATGGCCGGACTGGACGCCGCCGGAGGAGATGCTGCGCCGCCGCCCCGACCTGCCGCGCCACATGGCCGGCGGCCCCGACAATCCGCTCGGCGCGCGCGCGATGTATCTCGGCTCGACGCTCTACCGCATCCACGGCTCGAACGAGCCCTGGACCATCGGCACGCAGGTGTCGTCGGGCTGCATCCGCATGCGCAACGAGGACGTCATCGACCTCTACAGCCGCGTCAAGGTCGGCACCAAGGTGGTGGTGGTCTGACGTTCCGTCGAAACTGCCGTTGAATAAAAAGGCCGCTGGAAACAGCGGCCTTTTGCTTGATCGAATTGTTTCGACTATTCGTCGCCGCCGCCGCCGTCGTCGCCGCCATCGAAGCCGCTCTCGTCGAAGTCGCCGGCGTCCTGATAGTCGCCGCCGTCATTGCTGACGTCGTTGCTGCCGCTGTCGTCGAGGAGACCGAAACCGCGATTGTCGCCGCCACCGCCGGACGACGACGCGCCGCCGCGTCCGATATCGTTGAGGCCGGCCTCGCGCGAGAGCTCGCCGCCGGCGGCGCTGCCGCCGCCCCACGGCGATCCGCCGCCGCCCGCACCGGGATCGTAGGCGGCGTGAGCATTTCCGTGCTGTCCGCCCATCATCGAGCGAATGCCGCCGAGGAGCAGCGAACCCCCGATCATGCCGGCCGCGGCCGCCGCGGCGGTGCCGAGAAACGAGCCGCCTTGTCCCATCGGCGCAGGTCCTTGCGCAAATCCTTGACCCCCCGGATACCCCTGTTGGGCCGGTCCTCCGGGGTATCCCTGCTGCGCCGGGCCGCCCGGCGTCGGCGCTCCCGTGTTCCACGCCGGCGACATGCCTTGTGACATGCCTTGCGTGGTCTCGCCCGGCCGCACCGAGGGCACGGAGCCGCGCCGGCCGAGCAGGCTGTCGCGCACGCCGCCGAGGAAGCTGGTATCGCTGGGCGGCGGCTCGCCCGCGCCTTCGAGCTCGCGGATGCGGGCGTCGGCGCGCTTGAGCGCCTCATCCTGCACCAGCACGGTCTGCACCAGCGCGTAGGGGGCATTGGGGGCCTGGCCAAGGCCGTCCCTGATCAGCCGCTCGGCGTCCGGATCGCGCTGGGCATCCTCCAGCGCCGACAGCCGGTCGAACAGCTCGATGACGAGATTGCGTTCCTCTGGGGTCATTGGCCGTCTCCTTCCTCCCATGACGACGGGGAGTCATGTAGGCAATGCCCGTGGCGGCGGAATGACTGCCTATAACAAAAAGATTTCTGGTGCTTTTTCCCCCGTCCGGCCAGTGGCATAGACGGGCCCCTCCGGGTCGAGCCGGTGTCCTGAGCTGCGCCCGCACCGGGCTCGCTGCAGTCGGTCAAGGCAAGTTGATGTGGATCAACGCCAATGCTCGGGAGCTCCAATATTGATAAGTTCGCGCTGATAACCGCCTGGAGACGTGAGATGCTTGCGCGAAAGATGGCGCTTGCGACCTCGGTGGGGCTTGCCGTGCTGTTCCTTGCCGAGGCGGCCTATGCGCAAAGAAATCGCCCGGCGCCCAGGTCGTATGATGCTGCCCAATCAAGGCCCATGGGTTCCCGTTTCACGCCCGAGGAGCAGCGGATCATCGACCAGATCACCGAAAACGGCTGGCGCAATGGCAGATGAGAGCCGCCGTCGACGCGGCGTGGCTGATACGCCGTGGAGGTCCTACGGACTTTGCAAGCGGTCCTCCAGCGCGACACCGCGGCTCGCCAGCAGCGCCGGGAAGGCGTCGCCCGCGAAGTAGGCATGCTCCTGCTCGCGGAGCGTCGTCAGCGGATCGAGGCGCTGCAACTCGGCGTCGACGAAGCCGGGGTGGCACATGATCAAGCCGCCGTCGGGCAGCTGGTCGAGGAAGCGCGGAAAGATGGCAGCGAAGTCGGCGTCGTCGTCGAAATCGTAGGTGCCGGCGAAGGCGGGATTGGTGCGCAGGCCGAGCGCTGCGGCCCGGCGCCGGAAGCCATGGCTCAGGCCATCGAGTAGCAGCCCCTTGCGGTCGGCGAAGCGTGTGGAGAACGGCACCACGCGCCCGCATTGCCGCACCCACGCGCCGGGCGCCGTCTCCTTCACGACGTCGAGGAACGCGGCGGCGATCTGCGGGAACAGATGCACGTGCTGATGCCCATCGACGAAATCGGGGGCGCGGCCGAAGGTGCTCATGAAAGTGCGCATCTGGCTCGCGATCTCGGCCTTCAACGCATCGGGATGGAGGCGGCGCAGCGCGGCGTGGCGCAGCAGCGTCGCGACCGGCAGGAACGCGCCCTCCCGCAGCGGCCGGAAGCCCGTGGTCGCCGGACGGAACGGCGCGGTGAGCGTGACATGCAGTCCGATCGCCACCCGTGGCGTGACGGAATTGAGCACATTGAGCGAGATCGCTTCCGAGCGATGAAAGCCCGGCGCCGCCACCATCACCGAGGTGGCGTTGAGGCGGCCGCGCACCACGAGATCGCGGATCGCGGTATTGACCGAAGCCGAGATGCCGTAGTCGTCGGCGCACAGCAAGATCCGGCGTCCGGATGTTTCGACCGCGACCGACATTGCGTTCCGCTCATTCCGCCGCGGACCGCGCCGGCGGATGGTCGGCCGCCCCTGCGCTCTCGGCGGCCTTGAGGCTGTGCTCGGCCACGAAATAGACCGGCCGCGCTTTGAGCTCGGAGAGGATCTTGCCGATATATTCGCCCACGATCCCGATCATGATGAGCTGCACGCCGCCGAGCACCATCAGGCCCACGATGACGGAAGGATAGCCCGGCACCGATTGGCCGAAGAACACCGTCTCGATCAGGATCTGGACGCCGAAGATGAACGCCGCGCCCGCGAGCAGGAGCCCGAGCAGCACCGCGAGCCGCAGCGGTGCGACCGAGAAGGAGGTGAGGCCCTCGATCGAGAGGCCGATCAGCGAATACATGTTCCAGGTGGTGCGGCCGTGGATGCGCTCCGCCGGCTCGTAGTCGACGCGGATCTGGCGAAACCCGATCCAGCTCGCGAGCCCCTTGAAGAAGCGGTTGCGCTCGGGCAGCTGCCGCAGCGCCGCCGCCGCGCGCGGAGAGAGCAGGCGGAAGTCGCCGGCGTCCTCGGGAATTTTCTGCCGCGCGCCCCAGTTGATCAGCGCGTAGAACGCCTTCACGCCCAGGCGCCGCAGCCACGGCTCGCGCTCGCGATGCGCCTTGGCGGTGTAGACGACGTCGTAGCCGTCGTCGAGCCAATGGGCCACGAGCTTCTCGACCAGCGACGGCGGGTGCTGGCCGTCGCCGTCCATGAACAGGACGGCGCCGAGGCGGGCATGGTCGAGGCCGGCGAGCAGCGCCGCCTCCTTGCCGAAATTGCGCGAGAGCGAGATGACCTGGACATCGAGCGTATCGGCGGGCAGGGCGCGGGCGGCGGCGAGCGTCGCGTCGCGGCTGCCGTCGTCAACATAGACGACCTCGGTCGAAAGCCCGCGCGTCGCCTTGAGCGCCCGGGCGGCCTCGATGATGCGGGAGTGCAGGGTGGCGAGGTTCCCCGCCTCGTTGAACAGGGGCACCACGATCGACAGGCCGGCGTCGGTCCGTACGCGTGCCGGGCGTGCCGCCCCGCCGCCTCCGGTCTCGATTGTCACATCGGGCGCCATGTTCCCGCCCTTCCAGCGGTTTTCCCTTCGGGCCGGCAGTTATAGCCCAACCAAGAAAGCATGTCGCCACGCGGTCCCTGCCATGACGCCGCGCTCGAGGAGGCGAAAACGGTTCCACTTGGCACGAAAACGCTATAAGCGGGGCCGGCCATGAAGCTCCCCGCACCGCTCGATCGTCTGCAAAGTCGCCTCGTCCAGGCGTGGGCGGACCGCGCAATCTCGCTCAAGGCGGCGAGCTTCGCGGTCGTCGGGGTGGTCAACACGCTCATCGACCTCGGCATCTTCCTCGTCGCGTACAATGTATTCGGGCTGCCGCTGATCCCGGCCAATGTGCTGGCTTGGCTGATCGCGGTCTCCGGCTCCTACGTGATGAATTCATTCATCACGTTTGCCGCCGAGTCCGGCCGCCAGCTGCGCTGGCGCGACTATGGCGCGTTCGTCGCCTCAGGAGTTGCCGGCGTCATCGCCAACACGACGACGCTGGTCGTCGCCTCCTATTGGATGCCGGTGCTGGCGGCGAAGCTGCTGGCGATCGCCGCGAGCTTCGCGGTCAACTTCTCGCTCTCGCATTTCGTCGTGTTCAGGACGCGCGAACGGCAGGCGGAACGGTCCGCCGACTGACGGTTGGTGGCTACGGCCTGTGCCATAGCATGACAGCCCCATCGGAGCTGGAAATTCTCCTTCGCGCGATCGATGTGGTACGAAATACTACGGCGATCGCGGGAGTACCTATGCACGACAATGAGAACCTGACCACCGACCGGCCGACATTCGTCACCCATCTCGAATGCTCCATGACCGGCGAGCATTATCCCGCCGACCAGCTGCACAATCTGTCGCGCGCCGGAAAGCCGTTGCTGGTGCGCTACGACCTCGACGGTATCAGGCGCGCCCTGAGCAAGGAGGCGCTGGCACAACGGCCGCGCGATCTCTGGCGCTATCGCGAGTTGCTGCCGGTGCGGCACACGCAGGATATCGTCAGCCTGGGCGAGGCGGTCACGCCGCTCGTCGCCATGCCCAAGCTCGCCAAGGGGCTCGGCGCAGCGGAGATTCTGGTCAAGGACGAAGGCCGGCTGCCGACCGGCTCGTTCAAGGCGCGCGGCGTGGCGATGGCGGTGTCGATGGCCAAGGCACTTGGCGTCGCGCACATGGCGATGCCGACCAACGGCAATGCCGGCGCCGCGCTCGCCGCCTATGCCAGCCGCGCCGGGATCAGGACCACGGCGTTCTGTCCGCAGGACACGCCCGAGGTGAATGTCAGCGAGATCGAAATGCAGGGCGCGACCGTCTACCGCGTCAACGGGCTGATCGACGACTGCGGCAAGATCGTCGGGGAGGGCGTAGCGAAGGTCGGATGGTTCGACACCTCCACGCTCAAGGAGCCCTACCGGATCGAGGGCAAGAAGACGATGGGACTCGAGCTGGCCGAGCAACTCGGCTGGGAGGTGCCGGACGTGATCCTCTATCCGACCGGCGGCGGCACCGGCCTCATCGGCATGTGGAAGGCCTTCGCCGAGCTCGAGGCGATCGGCTTCATCGGCAAGAAGCGCCCGCGCATGGTGGCGGTGCAGGCCGCGGGCTGCGCGCCGATGGTGCGCGCCTACGAGGCGGGCACCGAGCACGCCGCGCGCTTCGAGGACGCCCACACCATCGCGGCCGGCATCCGGGTGCCGCAGGCGGTCGGTGACTTTCTCATCCTGCGGGCGGTGCGCGCCAGCGGCGGCTTCGCCATTGCGGTGCCGGACGACGCCATCACCACCGCACTCGACAAGGTTGCGCGCGTGGAAGGCTTCTTGATGTGTCCGGAGGCCGCTGCGACTTATGCGGCGCTCGAGCAGGCGATTGCCGACGGACGAATTCGCCGCGACGAGCGAGTGGTTTTGTTCAATTGTGCAACCGGCCTGAAATATCCGCTGCCGCCGGTGCACCGCAAGCTCGACCGCTTGCAGCCGATCGATTTCTCCGCGCTATGATAGGGTGTCTTCAGAGATCTGGAAGGAAAGCCATGAAAACGCTCGTCACGGCCGTCGCAATTGCCGCGATGGCTGCCGGCCTCAACGGCGCCGCGGCGCAGCCCTATCCGTCGCGCACCATCACCATGATCGCGCCGTTCCCGGCCGGCGGGCCATTGGACACGATCGCCCGCATCGTCGCCGAGCCTATGCGCGTTGCGCTCGGTCAGCCCCTGGTGATCGAGAACGTGGCCGGCGCAGGCGGCAATATCGGCACCGGCCGCGTCGCCCGCGCGTCGCCGGACGGCTACACGCTCGGCATCGGGCAATGGAGCACGCATGTCGTCAATCCCGTGACCTACAATCTCCCCTACGACGTGCTCAACGATTTCGAGCCGATCGGGCTGCTGACGATCACGCCGCAACTGGTCATCGCCAGGAAGGACTTTCCGGCCAAGGACGTGAAGGAGCTGATCGCCTGGCTCAAGGCCAATCCGGACAAGGCGGCCGCGGCGACCGTCGGCGCGGCGGGCGGGGCGCAGGTGTCCAGCATCTATTTCCAGCAGGCCACCGGCACCCGCTTCAGGTTCGTTCCCTATCGCGGCGGCGGCCCGGCGATGCAGGACCTGATCACCGGCCAAGTCGATCTCATGCTCGACCAGGGCGCGAACGCGCTCGGCCAGGTTCGCGCCGGCCAGATCAAGGCCTATGCCGTCATGTCCAAGACGCGCTGGTCTGCGCTGCCCGACGTTCCGGCGATCGACGAGTCCGGCGTGCAGGGACTCTACGTGGCCTATTGGCATGCCATGTGGGCGCCGAAGGGCACGCCCAAGGACATCGTCGCCAAGCTCAATGCGGCCGTCATGGGCGCGCTCGCCGATCCCACGGTGCAGCAGCGGCTGTCCGGCCAGGGGCACGACGTCTGGCCGCGCGAGCAGCAGACGCCGGAGGCGCTCGCTGCCTACCACAAGGCCGAGACCGAGCGGTGGTGGCCGATCGTGCGGGCCTCCGGCTTGAAGGCGGAGTAGTCGGCGCGCGAAGCCGCCGGTCCGGATGTCGGACCGGCGGTCTGAGCGCCGTTCAGATGCGCCGGAAAACCTCCGTGCCTCGCTTCGTGACCGGGCGGCCATTCGGCCCGACGGATCTCGCGACCCATTTGGTTGCAACGGTCGTCGGGTTGACGAAGCGTCCGGACCAGACCGCGGTGACTCGGCAGTCTGTCGTCCACGTCCTCGACGTCTGGAAGGCGACCCGAAGACCCCGCGTGCGCCCCGTCAAGTCATAGGGAACCACCGGACATGGGAGGGACGGGTTGCTGAGGAAGACTCCCCCGAAAGTTCCAGTCGCGGAGTCGGCCCGCAAGACCTTCAAGATCGCTCCTCCGTCGCTTTTCCAAACGGAAGGCGACAGGCCCTGGGCCGAAGCCACGGCGGCCGATGCAACCAGAGCAAACAATGCGGCGATGATACGATACATGTTCATCTTCTCCCGGCGCTGGTGGTGATGCGCGAATATTGTACAAGGATCGCAAAGGAACTGCAAAGATTGCTCACATTTCTGTGTAACTCCGGTAGTCTGTTCTCGATGAGTTCTAACGGGGCGGCCACGCTGTCCCCATGATGCCTCTGACCCTGAGCTTGGTATGGCCATGACGCTCGTAGCGCGAATCGTTCATGCGGTAACCTCCGGAGCGCTCGCAGCCACGCATGCGGCAGCTCTTGCTTTCGGACTCTTCACGTCGCTCGCGTTGGCCGACATCGGCAATCTCGGCTTTATTTCCGCAGCGCAGGGTCAGCCGGCCGGGCTCACGAAATCGCAGTCGGATGCGCTCGACGCGTACAACAAGGCGGTCAACGACTTTAAGTCGATCCTGAGCCAGCGGCGCGCCCAGATCAATTCGAGGCAGCAGCTGCCGAACCTGCCGGGACAGGCGCTTTATCTTGCTCGCAACAGCATGATCAGCGCGCACAAGGATCTCACCGACGCGCTCCCGTCCAAGATCGGAAGACCCAACAAATATGGAATTCCTCCGGCGTACTTCGATGCCGACAATGAACCGCTGCTCGACGAGTATGCAAATCTCTTCAAGATCATGCAGGCGCCACCCGCCAACGCGCAAGACTCCAATACTCCATTTCACGATGTTGCCGACTTGGGAACCGCTATTGCACGAGCCAAGGGCCTCGATGCGGCAAATGCCGAAGTGGCGGGCCGTATCAGCCTGGGTCTTTTCTATGCCGAGACGAACGGCAATCAGAACATGGGGAATGCGCGCTCGAACAAGTACAAGGGAAGTTTGCAGACAGGCGTATCAGAGGATCAAAACGGCCAGAAGAAATGGGCCGCGATCAAGAAATCGATCGCGGCGCTTCATCCCGCACTGAGCGGTCGCGACGACAAGGAAGAGGCGCGGGTCGGCAATCTGGATCAGCGATACAATCACTGGACCGCCGTGAGAAACGCCCTGATGAACGCGCACGCGGAGCTTTTCCCGCAGATACCCGCGATCGTGAAGGCGTTGCCGGATCCGATCGATCAAATGAAGCTTTTTGAGCTCATCCAGATTGTTCCCAGTCCGACCAGGTCCGCTCTCAAGTCAGGCAACTTGACCAAGTACAGAGTTTCCGACCCGACGGTCATGGCATTTCTGCGCAACAACAGCATGTTCACCTTTGGACAAGCCGACAGGGCAAAGACATCTGCGAACTACCGCGAAATTCTCGATGCGATGTGGCTCTTCAACGATAAATTTGAACGAGCGCTGTCCAAATTCGACGAGATCAAGGCCCAGCGAAAGGGGTGAGGTTGCCACGCCTTGGCTTGCTCGAGCCTGGGCGGCGGCGTGTTGCGCTTGCCGAACGTCGTGATCTCCGTCGCCCGGATATCGTCGAGATGGTTCCGGCCGGTCGCCCCTGGACCCTTCTCCGCGCTTCGCCTGCCGACCTGAAATTCGCCTGGACCGCGCCACGAATGCGATTGCGCATTTCGTATTTCAAAGGGACACTGGCATGTTGACTTCGGCCCCTGATCACAAGGCCGAAATCGAGAAGTGGTGGCCGATCATCAAGGGAGCGAGCATCAAGAACGAATAACAAAGTTGACAGGGAGGAAAAAATGAACGTGCGGACAGTCGTTGTCGCGCTCTGCGCGATGATCGGCGGCATCGCAGCCGCGCAAGGACAGTTACAAGCACAGGGACAACCGCAGGCGCCGGCACAAGCCTATCCGTCGCGGCCGATCACGCTGATCGTGCCTTACTCCGCGGGCGGGCCGACGGACACGCTCGGCCGCCTCATCGCCGAGCACATGCGCACGTCGCTCGGCCAGTCGGTCGTCATCGAGAACGTGACCGGCGCCGGCGGCACCATTGGCGTCGGCCGCGTGGCGCGTGCGGGGCCTGACGGTTACACTGTCGGCATCGGCCAGGTGAGCACGAACGGCTTCAACGGCGCCGTCTATCAGTTGCCCTACGACCTCGTGAAGGATCTGGAGCCGGTCGCGCTGCTCACGATTGCGCCGATGTGGCTCATCGGCAAGGCCGCCTTGCCCGCCGGCAACGTCAAGGAGCTGGTCGCCTGGCTCAAGGCCAACCCGGACAAAGCCTCGATGGCGGCCGTCGGTTGGGGCGGTGCGTCGCACTTGTGCGGCGTCTACTTTCAATCTCACACCGGCACGCGCTTCACGTTCGTGCCGTATCGCGGCGCCGCGCCGGCAAACCAGGATCTGATTGCCGGACAGATCGACCTGTTCTGTCCGGAGGCGTCGAACTCGCTGCCGCTGGTGAAGAGCGGGAAGGTAAAGGCGTTCGCGGTGTTGTCGAAGACGCGCTGGTTCGCGGCGCCCGACGTGCCGACCATCGACGAGGCGGGTTTACCGGGACTCTACATCCCGTTCTGGCATGGGCTGTTCGTGCCCGCCGGCACGCCGAAGGACGTCATCGGCAAGCTCAATGCCGCAGCGGTCGCGGCCTTGGCCGATCCGGCATTGCGTCAACGGCTCGTCGACATGGGCCAGGAGATTCCGCCGCGCGAGCAGCAGACGCCGGCGGCGCTCGGTGCGTTCCAGAAAGCCGAGATCGAGAAGTGGTGGCCGATCATCAGGGCGGCGAACGTCAAGGCCGAATAAAAAAGCGAATAGCGAATGGCAAATAGCGAATAGCAAGCGGTGCGTTTTTCTATTCGCTACTCGCCATTCGCTTCTTTCAAGGGAGAACGTCGATGAGAGCGTTGATGGTTGCTGCACTTTCGCTCGGGCTGATGGCGGGCGATGCGCTCGCGCAGGCGAGCTACCCCGAGCAGGCGATCAAGATCATCGTCGGCTTTCCGCCGGGCGTGGCGCCCGACGTCACGTCGCGGCTGCTCGGCGACAAGCTCACCGAGGCGTGGGGCAAGCCGGTCGTGGTCGAGAACGTGACCGGCGCCAGCGGCAACATCGCGGTCGAGCGCGTCGCCAAGGCGGCGCCCGACGGCCATACGCTGCTGATGGGTGGTAATGCGTCGCTCGTGATCAATCCCAGTCTGATCGCCAAGCTGCCCTACGATCCGGTGAAGGATTTCGTCTACATCACCCAGGTGTTCATCGTGCCGAACATCCTGGTGGTGCGCCCCGACGTGCCGGCGACGACCATCCAGGAATTGATCGCGCTCGCCAAGGCGAAGCCGGATTATCTCATCGCCGGGCATGCGGGCATCGGCACGTCGCAACATCTCGGCGGCGAGCTGTTCAAGGTGATGGCCGGCGTCCAGTTTCAGCAGGTGCCGTATCGCGGCTCGACCGGGGTGCTGCCCGATCTGCTCGCGGGCCACCTGAACATGTTCTTCGGCAACATCACCAACGTCCTGCCGCTGATCCGCGACGGCAAGCTGCGGGCATTCGGCATCACGTCCCGCCAGCGCTCGCCGCGGATTCCGGAGTTGCCCACGATGGAGGAGCTCGGGTTTCCTGGCTTCGACGCGACGGCGTGGTTCGGGCTGATGGCGCCGGCTGGCACGCCGCCGGCGATCGTTGACAAGCTGCACAAGGAGACGGTGCGCGTGCTGGCGCTTCCCGACGTCAAGGCGAAGCTCGAAGGGCTCGGCGTTCAGCTCGTGGGCAACACGCCCGCGGAATTCGCCGCCATCATCAAGACCGAGACGCCGCATTGGGCGAAGGTGATCAAGGACGCGGGAATCAAGTTCAACGAATGACCTTTACAGGAGCATTTTCAGGAAAAGTGGAAACCGGTTTTCCGTCCGAAAATGCGACCGACATAAGAATCGATGGAGGAACGAATGAAGCTCTTGCGGAGTCTGCTCGTCGCGTTTCCTGCCGTGTTGATTGCAACGCTGGCCCAGGCGCAGACCGGCTATCCCGACAAGCCGGTCCGCATCCTGGTCGGGTTCACCCCCGGCAGCGCGACCGACATCACCGCGCGCATGTTCGCGCAGAAGCTCAATGAAGCCTGGAATGTGCCGGTGACGGTCGAGAATCTTCCCGGCGCCGCCGGCAGCGTCGCGGGCGACCGGGTGGCGAAGGCTGCGCCCGATGGCTACACGCTCTATTGGGGCGCCAACGGCGCGGTCACCATCAACCCGTCGCTGCAGGTGGGCGCGACCTTCGATCCCGCGCGCGATCTCGCGCCGGTCGCCCGCCTGCTGGTGATGCCGAGCATCCTCGCGGTCAACAACGACCTGCCGGCGAAGAGCGTGCAGGAGCTGATCGCGCTCGCCAAGGCGCAGCCCGGCAAGCTGTCGTATGCGTCGCCCGGCGTCGGCACGCCGCAGCACATCGGCGGCGAGCTGTTCAAGGCGCTGGCCGGCGTCGACATCGTCCACGTGCCTTATCGCGGCGCCAACTTCACCGACGTGATCGGCGGACGCGTGTCGATGACGTGGCAGAACATCGGGGCAGTGGTGCAGACGGTGCGCAACGGCCAGCTGCGCGGGATCGCCGTCACGTCGCTCAAGCGCTCGCCGAGCATGCCGGACCTGCCGACCGTCGCGGAATCGGGCGTTTCGGGTTTCGAGGCCATCTCCTGGTTCGGGTTGCTGGCGCCGGCCGGCACGCCGGCGCCGATCGTGAGCAAGCTCTATCAGGAGGCGGTGAAGGTCGCGGCGCAATCGGACATGCGCGAGAAATTTGCGCAGATCGGCGTCGACAGCGCCGGCAATCCGCCCGACGAGTTTGCCGCTATCATCAAGGCCGACACCGCCAAGTGGGCGAAGGTGATCAGGGATGCGGGGATAAAAGCGAGCGAGTAACGCGGGGCGCTGTTCGTCGCATCCGCCTGGACGTCATTGTTGGGTCGTTCTGCATTGCCCGTAGTACTGACTCGGAACCATTTCCTTGCCGATGATGGTATGGCGGCTGTGAACGCTCCTCCCATCGTTGGCGACGGTTGTTGTCTGCACGACGCCGGCCATCAGTTTTTCCGAGAATGTCACGCCGCTCGGCCCCATGTGAATTTCGACATCGGCGACGCCTTGATTTCCGATCATGACGGCCTTGCCGGTGACGTCATCGTACGCAAATTCCATTCTGAAATCGTCCCGGAACAATCCTTCAGCTGCAGCTCTCAGGTTGAACAGGCAATTCCACCTGGACATCTTGGCCGCGGCGGTGGCTGAGGCGCACATGGTTGCCGCCGATACGATGAGCACCAAAGCGGTCGTGGGATGGCAGCGCCATGGCATCACACTCATTCCCCCTTGCACAGCCGCACTCGCTTCGGCGCGATCGTGCGTTCCGAATCATTTGAACATGACAGTTTCCGCAAGGGTGTCTAGCTTTTCGAGACAGAGCGACGCGCAGTGATAGACCGCGGCTATAGGTCGGGTAGCGTACACACAGGCACGCGCGCTGCGACGAGATTTAGTTGTGATTGAGACTTGCGTCCTGAGAGTTCAAAACGGCGGCTTGAGAGAATTGATCCAATGTATCGCGGCGTCAGCCACCGCACTTATGCGATTGGCCAACCATAGTGGCGAACGAGCCGACTTGACCGCCGGCAGAAACGAGTCGGTTTGCACGGACGGTGCGGGGTTCCATCGCCTTGTTCCGATTGCCCTGAGCAATTGCGCGGCCTCCAAGGCGTCGATGGGCGGCTCGGCCGGTTCCGGCGGCTGAGTCTTGAGCAGCGCGATCGAATTCGCCACGACCTGTCGATCGTTTTCGCTGAACGGCCCGAATCTGATCGGGTCGACGGGAGCATTGTCGTCGATTCCTCGCTGCCGAGACGGCAACGCGGCCATCGCGACTTCGAGCGACGCTATGCACCAGAGCATTTCCTTGTGGAAGGCGTGCGGTGTCGATGACGAGGATTGAGGGGTTGCGGCGGCTGTCTCGTGCGGAGGGATTCTCGTCGGACGCTGCCGGCTGCGTCTCGCCGAGCAGGCCGATCAGCGTGTCCAACTTCGACTGCAACACAGTCTTGGGCTCGGCTTCCTTTTGCGGCGGCAACTCGACCTGCGCGGACCGAATGTCCGGCGCATCGGAAGCGGATGCTTTCCGGTGCCGGGCTTTGCGCTTGCGGTCGCCGCCGGTTGCGGATGCTTTCTGGCGCGAACCCGTGCCCTTGCGACCTTTGCCGCGATGCGTTTGTTCGGTGTTACTCATCGAGTAGGAAGCTTATCCGCGTCCGTTCGATCGCCAAACCACCCGTACGGATTACCACCTTTGGGAGGTGCACTCGGAAGCCGATGGAACTTTCTAAAAAAACGAAATGATTTCAGTATGTTACGGGAGAGGTGGATTGATTCGCTTCCTGTGCGACAACCTGCGGAAATTAACGTTGCCGAGAGATATCTGACGGGTTGGCGGGAGATTCGCGTCCGAGAGGCATCGCTCCGCCACCACTCACCTCCGTTAGCTTGATCCGTTGCGTTGCCTCGCCGAGCGGCTACGCGGACGAGAACGAGCCGCTCTAGTTCCGGTGCGTGGCGCGCCGGGCCTGGTCCGTCGTCGGTTTTCGCGGTGTGGGGATTTCCGGCGCACGGCCCAGGGGGCCTACCATGCGGGGTGACATGGGCCGGCCCGAACCATTATGTTTAGGGCGCCGCGGGGCCGCGATTCGACTACGCCGGCCTAGAAATCCGATGGTCCGCAGCCGGGCAGGCTGCCGTGGAGATGGGATGTGCTGAACCGAACCGATCGCTCTTCACCCATGGCGGGCGAGGCCGAGGTCAAATATCTCGACGGCGACTTTCGCGTCGTGCGGCCCGGCGCGTTCGTGCGCTGCGCCGTCACCGGCCTGCCGATCCCGCTCGAGGAGCTGAAATACTGGAGCGTCGATCTGCAGGAGGCCTACGCCAATCCCGACGTGGTCCTGCAGCGGCATTACCCCGGGCGGTTCAGGCGCTAGTGTAGATTCTTTGCTCTTGCGCATGTCCTCATCGGAAAACCGGTCCCCGCTTTTCCGGGACATGCGCCCGCGCCGCCGCGAGCCCTTCCAGCAAGAGCGCCCTGAACTTATCCTTCTGCTCGAAGGCGAGCGTCACCGGGAGCGCATGGGCGCGCGCTGCAAGCTGCGCCGCCGCATCGTCGCCGGCAATTCGCGCGAGATCTTTTTCCGTTGTGACGAGTGTAAGGCCCGCGCGCTCGGCCTCGTCGCATAGCGCCTGGGCCTCGTCGCGCGTGTAGCGGTGATGATCGGGGAAGCTTCGCGTCGCACCGATCGCGATGCCGGCCTCGGCCAGCGTCGCGAAGAATTTCTCCGGGTCGCCGATGCCTGCAAAGGCGAGCACGCGCGTGCCGCGGCGCGCGGCGATGAATCCGGCGTCGGGCTGCAGGCGGGCGGCAAAGACGGGGAGGGGGCACGCGCGCGATTCCTTCACGACGTCGTCGGCGGCGGTGCCAGTCCCGATTACGAGCACCGCGTCGCTGCGCGCAAGCTGGGCCGAAAGTGGTGCCCGCAGCGGACCGGCGGGGATGACCTGGCCATTGCCGGTGCCGCGCCGGGCGTCGATCACGAGCAGCGAGAAATCCTTGGCGAGTGACGGATTCTGGAAGCCGTCGTCCATCACGATGACGCTCGCGCCAGCGGCGACGGCGAGCTTTGCCCCAGCGACGCGATCGCGCGCCACGATCGCCGGGGCGGCGCGCGCGAGCAACAGCGGCTCGTCGCCGACCTCCGCCGCACGATGCCGCGAGGGATCGACCTGTACGCCGGTGAGCGTGCCGCCGTAGCCGCGGCTCAGGAACACCGGCCGCTCGCCGGCCGCCGCGAGCATGCCGCGCAACCGCGACCGCCGCGGGCGTCTTGCCGGCACCGCCGACGGTGAAATTCCCGATGCAGACGACTGGCACGCCGGCCCGCGCGCCGCGTTGTCGGAGCCGCGCGGCCGCCACCGCGCCATAGATCGCCGCCAAAGGCGTAAGCGCGCCGGCGGCAAGGCCGGCCTCGCGCCACCAGAATGCCGGCTCACGCATCGCCCGCGCGGCGTTCGAGATGGAGCTGCATGAGATAGGGATCGAGCGCGGCGAGCGTGCGGTCGAAAGCGCCGCCGAGCGTGGCGACGGTCTCGCGTCCCGCCTTGACCACTGCGGCGCGCGCGGGAGCGTCCTTGAGCAGGGCGCCGAGACGCACCGCGAGCTTGCCCGCGTCGGTCACCTGCTCGGCGCCATGGGACTTGTCGAGCGCGTCATAGATCTCCGCGAAGTTCCAGACGTTCGGCCCGTGCAGGATGGCGGCGCCGAGCTTGATCGGCTCGATCGGATTCTGGCCGCCGTGGCTGGCGAGCGAGCCGCCGACGAACACGATCGGCGCCAGCCGGTAGATCAGCCCGAGCTCGCCCAGCGTGTCGGCGATGTAGATGTCGGTGTCGGGCCCCGGCAATTCGCCGCGTGAGCGGAGCCTCGCCTCGAGGCCGGCGGCGTGCGCGATCTCGAGGATGCCCGGGCCGCGGTCGGGATGGCGCGGCGCGACGATCGTCAGCAGCCGGGCAAACGAGCCGCGCAGCCGCCGATGCGCCTCGATCAGCATGGTCTCCTCGCCGGCATGGGTCGAGGCTCCGGCGATGACGGTGCGCTCGCCGACGGCGGCCTCGAGCGCCATCAGGCTGCCGGGCTCGGCGGGAGGCTCCGGCACGTCGAGCTTGAGGTTGCCGGTCATGGTGACGTGGGGCGCGCCGAGCTCGCGGATGCGTTCGGCGTCACCCGCCGATTGCGCGAGGCAGAGGTCGAAGCAGCGCAGCAGCGCCGCGATCGTGCCGGGCACGCGCCGCCAGCGATCGAACGAGCGCTCGGAGAGTCGCCCGTTGACCAGGATCAGCGGGAGGCCGCGGCGCGCGCTTGCCATGATCAGGTTGGGCCATAGATCGGACTCGACAAAGAGCGCGAGATCGGGCCGCCAATGATCGAGGAAGCGGCGGACGAACCGCGGCGTGTCGACCGTCACGAACTGGTGGATCACGCCCTTCGGCATGCGTTGCTCGGCGAGATTGGCGGAGGTGACGGTGCCGGACGTGCACAGCACGCCGAACTCCTTCTCGCGGATGCGCTCGATCAGCGGGATCACCGACATGAGCTCGCCGACGCTGGCGCCGTGCACCCAGACCAGCGGGCCCGCCGGCCGCGCGATCTTGCTTTCGCCGTATCGCTCACCGAGGCGGGATGGATGCTCCTTGCCGTGCTTGAGCCGGTGCGAGATGAGCGCCGGCACGAGCGGTGTCGCCGCGCCGGTCAGCAGGCGATAGGCGTGCAGCGTAAGCGGCAGGGCGTCAGGCACCACTGCGCTCTCCTCGTGGCCGGTCGGCGAGGGCATAGGCGCGCGCGGTCGCGGCGTCGAGCGCAAGCTCCAGCGCGCGTCGCGCGGCCTCGAGCGTCTCGCCGTCGGCGTCGGGCGGCACGCGCACGGGATCGCCGGCGACCCGGCCGCCGCGGCCGAACGGAAGGTTGATCGTGGTGCGATCCCAGTTGCGGAGCTCCACGCGCCGCCTGGTGGCGATCGCGATCGGATAGATCGGCCGGCCCGACGCGCTGGCGAGCTTGACGATGCCGAGGCCGGCGACCCGCGCGACCTTGGGAACGTCGGCGGTGAGGGCCACGTTGTAGCCCTCGTCCAAGGCGCCGAGCATCTCCTTGAAGGCGCTCACGCCGCCCTTGCCGATGAAGCCGCCGGTGTGATGGCCGGAGCCGCGGATGATGCCGGCGCCGAGGCGTTGCGCCGCCAGCGCGTTGACCTCGCCGTCACGATGGCGGGAGATCAGCACCTTGGCGCGATCCTCGTCGCGCCGGATGAATGGCGTCAGGAAATGCTGGCCGTGCCACATGGCGATGATCACCGGCGCGTCGCGGGCGAACCGCTCGTAGATGCCATCCGGCTCGATCGTAAACCGGGTCGTCTTCCATACCAGACGAAGGTACTCGGCCGCCACGACCCCGGCGGTCTGCTGGAACGGGCTCGAGCCCACGACAGTCTTGACCCACGACATCGGCGCTGGGACCTCGGCGTCAGCGCTGGCCGTGCTGATCCGTTTCCGGATCGAGCAATCGGTGCAGATGCACGATGAAGTAGCGCATGTGAGCGTTGTCCACGGTCTGCTGGGCCTTCGCCTTCCACGCAACATAGGCCGTGGCGTAATTGGGATAGACCCCCACGATGTCCATCTTCGAAAGATCGCGGAACTCGACGCCGTTGAGGTCCTTGAGCTCGCCGCCGAGGACGAGATGCAGCAATTGTGTGGGTTGAGCCTGGTCCGACATTGCCCTGTCCCTCGAGCGATGATCGATTCCCATAGCGTTTTCCGGCGAAGTGGACTGCCGGTTCGCCGAACCCGACGAAACGCGTCCACCTAAAGACCCAATGACTACGCGAGCTCCGCGAGCCGGTCACGAATGAGGCCGAGCAATAGCGCGTGGCGGGCGCGCCCTGCGGCCACCAGCGCGCCATGGATCGGATTAGGCCGATTATAGGTCAACGACTGCCCCGTCAAAGTCGTTATCAGCCCGCCGGCTTCGTGCACCAAAAGGTCGGCTGCTGCAAGGTCCCAGTCGTGGCTGTTGGGGCCGGCGAAGCTGCCGTCGAGCGCACCGGTTGCGACGCGCGCGATCCGCAGCGCCAGCGAGGGAACCCGCGGCATCGCCGCGATGCGTGGCTCGATCGCTGCGAGGCTTTCCAGGCGCTTCTTGGGTCCGGAAAATCGCGCGCCGGCGAGCGCTTCGCTCCGGCTCGCCGCGATCGGCGCATCGTTGAGCGTGGCGCCGCCGCCGGCGGTCGCAAGAAACATTTCGTCGGTCGCCGGCGCATAGAGCGCGGCGATCACCGGACGGCCCGTGCTCACCAGCGCCACCGAGACCGCCCATTCCGCGAGGCCGGCAAGATAGGCGCGCGTGCCGTCGATCGGGTCGACCACCCACACGTCGGAACGCTGCAACCGCGCCGGATCGTCCTCGGTCTCCTCCGACAGCCAAGCGGCGGGATGTATGTCCAAAAGGCGCTCGCGTAGCAGCGCATCGACGGCGATGTCGGCCTCGCTCACCGGCGACGAGGCGCCCTTGGTCCAGCTCTTGATCTCGCCTCGGAAGGTTTTGAGCGCCAGCGCGCCGGCGTCGCGCACGGCGCCGGCGAGCCGATCGCGCACGGCCGCGCGATCGATTTGGAGGCTACCGTCCTGCAACGGTGAGACCCTCCAGGCGCACGGTCGGGGCATTGGTGCCGAAGCGGAACTCGAGATCGTTCGCGGGCGTAAGCTCGCGGAACATCTCGATCAGGTTGCCGGCGATCGTCACCTCGCTCACAGGGTAGCTGCGCTGGCCGTTCACGATCCAGAATCCGGAGGCGCCGCGACTGTAGTCACCGGTCACCTGATTGACACCCATGCCGATGAGGTCGGTGACGTAGAAGCCTTCCGCGATGTCGGCAATCAATTCGTCCGGCGTGGCGGTGCCGGCCGAGAGATGCAGGTTGCTCGGCCCCGGCGATGGCGCCGACGACACCCCGCGCTGGGCGTGCCCGGTAGTCGCAAGCGAGAGCTCGCGCGCGGTCGAGGAGTCGAGGAACCAGGACTTGAGCACGCCGTCCTCGATCACGGCGAGGCGCGCGGTCGCGACACCCTCGGCGTCGAACGGGCGCGAGCGCAGGCCGCGCTTGCGCAGGGGATCGTCGAGGACGTCGATGCCGGGCTTGAACAGCCGTTCGCCGAGCTTGTCCCTGAGGAAGCTCGTCTTGCGCGCGACCGCGGCGCCGTTGATCGCGCTCGCGAGGTGGCCGACCAGCGAGCCCGCCACGCGGCGGTCGAACACGACCGGCACGCGCTTGGTCTCGACCTTGCGCGGATTGAGCCGCTCGACGGTGCGCTCGCCGGCGGAGCGTCCGACCTTCTCGGCCGGCTCGAGATCGGCGCCGTGCAGGGCAGAGGAATAGTCGTAGTCGCGCTCCATCGCAGTGCCTTCGCCCGCGATCGCGGTCATCGACACGCTCTGGCCGGAATTGAGATAGGCGCCGCGGAAGCCGCCGCTCGTCACCAGCACCATGCCGCCGATGCCGGCGGACGCCGACGCACCGCCCGACTTGGTGACGCCCGCGACCGCCAGCCCTGCGCTTTCGGCGCGCTTGGCGCGCTCTTCCAGGGCTGCGACGCTCGGCAGCTCGGGATCGAGCAGATCGAGATCGGGAATGTCCTTCGCGAGCTGCGCGGGATCCGCGAGACCGGCAAAGGGATCCTCGGGCGCTACCTTGGCCATGGCGACCGCGCGCTCCGCGAGCTGCGCGACGTCAGCCTTGATGTCGTTGGTCGACACCACCGCCTGGCGGCGCCCGACGAAGACGCGCAGCCCCACGTCGTCGCCCTCGGAACGCTCGGATTCCTCCACCGCGCCTTCGCGCACCTCCACCCCCAGCGATATCGAGCGCACGGCGACGGCGTCGGCCGTATCCGCGCCGGCGCGGCGAGCGGCGGCAACGAGGCGATCGGCGAGATCGGTCAGCGCGGATTGATCGAGCAGAGATGACATGGCGAGGAACTACGCTTGCGTGATGGGGATACCGGCGGGCACGAGACTACCGGTGGCGGAGGAGTGATTGCGAGCAGTTTGAGCGACCGCGGCAAGGTCTCGTCAAGCATGAGTCGCACACTACGCCCTGATACCGCGAATTAACCAGGAACATTAAGCGGATTCCGAGCTTTTTGCGGCATGTTTGCGTCAACGATCGGGGACGAACTCCGACGGGGCGATACGAACCGGGGCGTACCCGGCGGGGAGATAGGCTTTGAGGCGTCAAGCAACAACCAGCAGGCTTACGCCTGCGGGGTCGAGCCGTGACGAACGGCTCGACCCCTTCGCCCTCCCCCTGCGTTTCGTGGCCGTGGACCATACGGCGGACGAACGGGTTCGCCTGGTCGAGCTCCACCGCGAGCGCGTGGTGCTGCGCCGGCGCCTGCGCGGCATCAAGATGGCGGTGAACCTGCCGCTCGCCACCTATCTCGGGGTTGCCATCCGCATCGAACCGCCGACGCAGGCGACCGCCGGCGCCGTTGCGATCGTGCTCGAGCATCCCGACCCTGATCTTTCGCTCACGCTTTATCGCGCCGACGACGGCAACGACATCGTGGCGGAATGGCAGTCCTGGGGCCGTGCGCTGTCGCTGCCGCTCCTGGTCGCCGAGCCCGACGGCCGCCTGCGCGAGCCGTTCGAGCGGATCGGCGCGCTGCGCATCGGCACCCCCATCCGGCGGCGGCGACGGCATTCCACCCTCAGGACACGGCGGCCGACGCAGCCGCTGCGGCGGCGACCGGCCTTCTGGCCCGCGACAATCATCGTGCATCGCGGCGAGCACGAGATCGTCGCGCGCGATTGAAACATCTCCGGCGATTTGTCATCGTGTGCGCACGGGGAGGTGCGCATCATGGCAGACCAACAAGCGCTTGTGGGCCGCGTAGCGGTAGTCACCGGCGCGGCGAGCGGCATGGGCCGGGTGATGGCGCGGGCGCTCGCGGGCGCGGGCGCGAAGATCGCGGGTGTCGACATCGATGCCGCCGGGCTCGATCGGCTCGGCGCCGAGCCTGTTTTCGCGGGAAAATTCTTGAAGCTCGTCACCGACGTGTCGCGGACCGCCGCTTGCCGAGACGCCGTCAAAAAGGGCGTCGAGACCTTCGGCACGCTCGACATCCTGGTCAATTGCGCCGGCATCAGCATGTCTGCCGCGGCCGCGCATCAGGAGGCCCGCATCAAGTTCTACGAGGCTGATCCCGACGGCTGGCAACGGATCGTCACGATCAACTGCATCGGGGCGTTCCTGATGACGCGCTTTGCGGTCGCACCCATGATCGCGCGCGGCTGGGGCCGCATCATCAACGTGACCACGAGCTTCGACACCATGCTGGCGGCCGGGCTCTCCGCCTACGGCGCGTCCAAATCGGCGCTCGAAGCGAGCTGCGTGAGCTGGTCGAAGGACCTCGAAGGCACCGGCGTGACCGTGAACGTGCTGGTGCCGGGCGGACCGACCGACACGCCGGGCTTCTTCCCACCGGGCAAGCCGCGCCCGCCGGTCCTGCTCGATCCGGAGATCATGGGCGTGCCGGTCGTGTGGCTCGCGTCGCCGCAATCCGACGGCATCAGCGCGTGCCGCTTCATCGCGCGCGACTGGGACTTGCGCCTGCCCCCGGCCGAGGCCGCAGCGCGCGTGCGCACGCCCGCAGCATGGCCCGCCTTGGCGCAGGCCGCGTCGGAGGTCCGCGGCCACGCCATGTAGGACGGAGGCGCGCTAGGCCGCCCGCCGCGGATCAAATCCATCTCGTTCGAGCTCGTCGATTTGTTGCTCGATCCGATGGATGACATGGCCGGAGAACGGGCCCAGGTGGAGATAGAACCCCATCAGCGCCACGATCCACCGCGCCGACCGCGGATTGACCGACATGCATTCGGCAAATGTCTGTCGAAACATATCTCGGGGCTCGGGCAGGTTGGTGATGATCCGATGCAATATTTCTGAAGCCGAAACGCCGAACCTGCGCCGGGCATCGTTCGCCCGCGTGCGGCGCTTGCGCGTGGAGTTGTCGAGCAGCCCGGCGAGGCGCCGCAGACGTCCGGCAAAAGCAACGGGGTCGTAGATCCTCTCCAGGACGCGCTTATAGTCGAGAAGTATCTCCTGCTTCGGCCGCAGCGTGTCGAAGTTCAAACCGTGGGTACACTGATCCACATTGCCTCTGGGTATGACCTCGGGCTCGGGATACAGGCGGCCTTCTCGCTCGAGCCGGCGCGTGAGCTGAGTGTTCGGCAATGCATAGAGCAGGCCCACCATGCATACCGGTATCGCCGCCTCCTCGATAAAGTCGACCATCGCATCCGCCACCGCATTTTTCTCGGTGTCGAAGCCGACGATGAAGCCGGCATGGACGAACAGACCGGCGGCATAGATTTTGTGGATGCTCTCGACCAGGCTCCGTCGCGTGTTCTGCTTTTTCTTCGTCGCGATCAGCGTGTCGGTGTCGGGACTCTCGATCCCGACGAAGACGCCGACGAAGTTGGCCTCATTCAGCGCCCGCAGAAGGGCCTCGTCGTCGGCCAGATTGACCGAGGCCTCGGTGGTGAATTCGAAGGGATAGTCGTGCTCCTCCAGCCATGTCCGCAGCTCGACCAGGAACAATCTCACCGCCTTCTTGTTGCCGATGAGATTGTCGTCGACGAAATCGACATGGCCGCGATAGCCGAGCCGATAGAGGGCCTCGAGCTCCGCCAGCATCTGGGCATTGGTCTTGGCGCGCGGCACCCGCCCGTAGAGCTCGATGATGTCGCAGAACTCGCAGGTGAACGGACAGCCCCGGGAGAACTGCACGCCGACGTGGAGATAGTGACCGAACTTCAGCAGGTCGAAGCGGGGGATCGGAGTTTTCGTCACGTCGACCGTGAATTTTTCGGCCTCGAATACTCCCTTCCGTCGCTCCCGCCTCCCAGGCGGCGATGAACTTGTCGATGATGCCTTCGGCCTCGCCGAGAACCTGGAAATTCGCGCGCTTATAGATATGCGGACTTGAGGTGACGCCGGGACCGCCGACCACCACCGGCTTGCCGCCGGCACGGCAGATGTCGATGATCTCGAGCGTGTCGTACTGCTGAGGGAACATGCCGCCGGTCATCACGAGATCGGCCCACGCGAGATCGCCGTCGGTCAGCTCTTCCGTGTTGCGGTCGATCAGGCGGATAGCCCAGGAGGATGGCAACAGCGCTGCCACCGTGATCAGGCCGAGAGGGGCGGCGGGATATCTAGCGCCGAATACTTCGCAGGTCGCCGCGAAATTCCAGAATGTACCCCCGGCGAAGCGGGGATAGATCATCAGCACATTGAATGCGCGCTGCGCCGACGCCATCGACCCAACCCCGCGGTCTTTGCCTGCGCGAAAACGCAGGCTCGATCGGTGCTCACGTCCACTTCGGGGCGGGATTACGCACCGGGGGCGCACTGTCCTCGATCCAGGGTCGAGCCAAGACCGGTCGTTCAGGCGATGGGGAAGTGTACAAGACTATCGCTGCGATGCAATTGCCTTTCTCAGGCCGGCGGTAGCGTGGCCCCTTCGCGAATGGACTAACTGCGTGGCCGTACCTCCTGATGCTCCGGCAAGCCGTCCGACAACTGAATCCAGCGCAACTTGCTGCTGGTATGGATGTGGTCGGTCGGCGGCACCTGCTCCGGATGATCGAGGCTGCAGGTCGTGACGTCGATCTCGTCGGGCCAGTCGTCGCCTTGAAACGTCAGTTGGGTGCCGCAATGGGCACAGAAGCCGCGGGTGGCCTTCGTGCTCGATCGGAACCGTGTGGGTTCACCGGACACGACACGAAACTCCGACGGCCGGACGCTGAACCACGCGACGAACGGCGCGCCCGTCGTCCGGCGGCAGATCGAGCAATGGCAACCGGTCTCGTTGAACGGCGTGCCCGTCACCTCGTAGCGAATCCGCCCGCAATAGCATCCGCCCTGCAGCATCCGAGGATCCTCCGGGACATCTCTGCGTCACAGCAATCGGCGCGCGGCGGCGTCCAGCACCAGCCCAGCGAACAGGATCAATCCGGCGTCGCGGTTCGACTTGAACACCGCGAGGCAGTTCAGCGGATCGTCGATGTCGAGCCGCCGGATCTGCCACCACAAATGCGCGGCGAAGGCGAGAAGCCCGAGCGAGAACACGAGGCCGGCGCCGGCGCTCCATCCCGCCAGCGCGATCAGCACGACCGCGAGCGCGTAGAACACAGCGAGGATGGGCTTGGTGCGCTCGCGGAACAGCAGCGCGGTCGACTTGATGCCGATCAGCGCGTCGTCCTCGCGATCCTGATGGGCGTAGATGGTGTCGTAGCCGATCACCCAGCAGATCGCGCCGGCATAGAGCAGCAATGCCGGCAGATCGAGCCGACCGAAGGTTGCCGGCCATCCCATCAGCGCCCCCCAGGAGAAGGCGAGGCCGAGCATGATCTGCGGCCAATATGTGATGCGTTTCATGAACGGATAGACCGCGACCACGGCGAGCGACGCCAGCCCGACATAGACCGTGAAGCGGTTGAACTGGAGCAACACCGCCAGCCCGATCAAGGCCTGCAGCGCGAGAAAGACCGCGGCCGCCGCGACCGTGACCTGTCCCGACGGAATCGGCCGCGAGCGCGTGCGTTCCACGCGTGCATCGAGGTCGCGGTTGACGATGTCATTCCAGGTGCAGCCCGCCCCGCGCATGGCGAAGGCGCCGATGAAGAAGAGCAGCAGGTGCCAAAGGTTGACGTGGGTGCCGGCGTGAACCGCGGCCAGGCCGACCGACCACCAGCACGGCAGCAACAGGAGCCAGGAGCCGATCGGACGGTCGAGGCGCGCCAGCCGCAGATAGGGCCGTGTCCAGGCGGGGGCGAGGCCGTTGACCCAATTTCCGGTCGAATCGGCGACGCGGCCCGCGCCGTCGGTCATCGCACCAGCGGACTGCCTTCGAGCGTGTCGAAGGTCCCCGCCCCGCGCTTGGCCGGAGACGCATCCGGAACCATCGGCGTGGTGCCGAGCGCATCGCCTAGGGTGGGGGCGGCCTGCCGTGGCCCCTGCGCAGCCATATCGCAGATGTTCTTGCCCATTTCCGCGGCCTTGGCGTGCGAGGCCTTGACCTGCTTGGGCACTTCGGGGGGCAGACCGCAGGTCGTGTAGTTTTCTTCCAGGCTCTTGACCAGCTTCCTCTCGGCCCCGAGGTAGGCATTGAAGAGCTTGCACAATTCGTCGGGCTTCACCTTCTTCTGACCGGCGGCTTGGAGCTTCTGCGCGTGCGTCTGGGTCTCCTCGCGCAGCGTCAACAGCTTCTGGCAGGCGGGGGGCGGCTCCTGCGGCCGGGCCCCGAACGGCGACCCCATACCCGGGCCGCCCGGCATACCCGGCGATCCGGGCATGCCCGGCATGCCGCCGAACTGCGCCATGGCCGCTCCAAGCGGCACGACGGCGAGCGCGATCACCAATGGAAGAGCCTGGCCGAGCTTCATGGCGTCAGTCCCCTGGATTCCCCTCGGTCGCCCGATTCGACCCCGCAGTTGACCCAGCGGCCGCCTGTAACATCCCTGTAAATCCGGCGATAACAAGACCAGAATACAGGGGTTATTCGACGCAGGGAATGCCGAGCCAGCGGATTTTCTCGGTGCATTCAGGCGCGGGCGCATCGAACCGTTGGGGCCTTCCCGTTGGGATAAGCCCATCGAACCGCAGGGGCCGCGGCCCTTGCGCCGCCACCTCGCAGACCTGCTTGCCCATTTGCTCGGCCTTGGCATGTGAAACCTTGACCTGCTCGGCGACGTCGCGGGGAAGACCGCAGGTCACGTAACTTTCTTCCAAGGCATTGACCATCTTGCTCTCGGCCTCGAGGTAGGCCTCGAACAGCTTGCACAGTTCGGCTGGCTTCACCTTCTTCTGGCCGGCGGCATTCAGCACCTGCGCGTGCTTTTGGGTCTCCTCCCGAAGGCTCAAGAGGCGCTGACAGGCCGGAGGCGGCCCCGCCGGAGCAGCCCCCAACGGCACCTCCATCGCCGGACCGCCAAGCGTACCCGGCATGCCTCCGAACTGCGCCCCGGCCGGCGATTGCGGCACAGCGGCGAGCACGAGCAGCAACGGAAAAGACCAGCCGAGCGTCATCGCGATCGATCCCTTGGCGGATGTATAAAGGGCCTGCCGAATCCGGCGCTACCAAGGCCCCACGATCCGACAAGACCCGGCACCGATGCCCCGCTACGATTTCCGCACGCCGCGCCTGTATGTCGATGCCCCGCTCCGGGAAGGAGCGAGCGTCGCGCTCGATGCGTCGCAGCAAAATTACCTGGGCAACGTGTTGCGAATGACGGCCGGCGACTCGGTGCTGGTGTTCAACGGTCGCGACGGCGAACGGCGCGCCGCCCTTTCGAATCACGGCAAGCGCAAGCTCGCGCTCGTCGTCGGTGAGCAGACCCGGCCGCAGACTTCCGCACTCGACCTGCACTACCTGTTCGCGCCGCTCAAGCATGCGCGGCTCGACTATATGGCGCAGAAGGCGGTGGAGATGGGCGCGTCGCGCCTGCAGCCCGTCATCACGCGGCACGCTCAGGCCGCGCGCGTCAACCTCGAGCGCATGCGCGCCAACGCCATCGAGGCCGCCGAGCAGTGCGGCATCCTCACCCTGCCGGAGATCGGCGCCCCGCTCGCCCTCGACCGCATGATCGCCGCGCGCGATCCCTCGCGCCTCCTGGTGTTCTGCGACGAGGACGCCGACGTGAAGGATCCCGTTGCCGCGCTCGCCGCGGCGCGCAGGCCCGGTCACATGCCGCTCGCGGTCCTCGTCGGCCCGGAGGGCGGCTTCGCGGCCGACGAGCGCGCGGCGCTGCTGGCACTGCCGAACACGGTACGCCTGGCGCTCGGGCCCCGCATCCTGCGCGCGGATACCGCGGCGGTGGCGGCGCTGGCGCTGGTCGGCGCGGTGCTGGGGGACTGGCGGGCCCTGGAATGACGGTTTTCGCGTTGCGTTAAGGGCTTCGGCGGTTTGGCGTCGAATTAACCCGTCAACCATGCTAAACGGCCGCCGCAAAAGCTGAATTGGCCGCCAACCATGACCAGTGCAAGCAGCCCCTCGACCAGTGTCCCGGTTCCGACGTTCGTATCCTTTTGCGGCACGTCCTATTACGAACGTCGGAACCAAAGGGACACTGGCAACTCTATGATTTTAGTGTGGCTTTGCATTTGACGTTCCTATGGAGGACTCGCAGCAAATGCTGATAGGAACGTCAAATGCGCCACACTAGCGCCGCGCCGGATGCGCGCGCCGACGCATTGCTCGCCTCGTTCGAGCGCGCGGGCTATGCGCCGGTCATGCCGGCGATCCTGCAGCCGGCGGAGCCGTTCCTCGATCTCTCCGGCGAGGATATCCGGCGGCGCATGTATCTCACGACCGACGCGCAAGGCCGCGAGCTTTGCCTGCGGCCCGACTTCACCATCGCGGTCTCGCGCGACTATCTCGCCTCCGGGATGGCCGGCCGTCCCGCCGCCTTCTGCTATCTCGGGCCGCTGTTCCGGCAGCGCGACCAAGGGCCGAGCGAGTTCCTGCAGGCGGGCGTGGAATCGTTCGGCCGCAACGACACCGCGGCGGCCGACGCGGAGATCCTCTCGCTCGGCCTCGAGGCGGCCGCGCAGTATGGCGTCAGCGCTCCCGACATCAGGATGGGCGACGTCGGGCTGTTCACGGCGCTGATCGACAATCTCGACCTCGTTCCGGCGTGGAAGCGCCGGCTCATCAAGGACTTCGGCCGCGCCGGGCGGCTCGAACGCGATCTCGATCTTCTGGCGCTGAAGTCGAGCGCAACACGCCCCGAGTACCAGGGCGTGCTCGCCGCGCTCGCCGGCTCCGACCCGAAGGCCGCGCATGCGCTCGTCACCGATTTGCTGTCGATCGCCGGCATCACCGCCGTCGGCGGGCGCTCGGTGGGCGAGATCGCCGATCGCTTCCTCGAGCAGGCCGCGCTCGGCGTGCGCGCCGCGCTGCCGCAGGAGACGCGCGCGCTGATCCAGCGCTTCCTCGCGATCAAGGGCGACCCCGACGAGGCGGCGGCGGAGCTGCGCACCTTCGCGCGTGACGCCAGGCTCGCGCTCGATGGCGTGCTCGACCTGTTCGAGAGCCGCGCCGGGTTTCTCGCGGCGCGCGGCGTCGATATTTCGCGCATCCGCTTCGCCACCGCCTTCGGCATCGATCTCGACTACTACACCGGCTTCGAGTTCCGCCTGCACGATCCCGCCGGCCGGGTCGAGCGCCCGCTGGTCGCCGGTGGCCGCTACGACAAATTGCTGAGCCGGCTCGGCAGCGCGCAGCCGATACCGGCGGTCGGCTTGGGGGTGTGGATCGAAAGACTCGCCGCGCTGCGGGGCGGAGCATGAGCGCGCCCTTCGTCATCGCGGTGCCGGCCAAAGGCCGGCTGCAGGAGAACGCGGAGCGCTTCTTCGCGCAGGCCGGGCTCGAGCTGGTCAAGCCGCGCGGCGCGCGCGACTATCGCGGCGCGATCGCCGGCCTGCCCGCCGTCGAGGTGGCGTACCTCTCGGCTTCCGAGATCGTCGAGCTCCTGGCGCAGGGCGCCGTGCATTTCGGCGTCACCGGCGAGGACCTGGTGCGGGAGAAGATCCCCGACGCCGACCGGCACGTTGTCTTCATCGACGCCCTCGGCTTCGGCCAGGCCAACGTGGTGGTGGCGGTGCCGCAGGCCTGGATCGACGTGCACAGCATGGCCGACCTCGACGACGTGACGACCACGTTTCGCCTCGCGCACGAGCGCAAGATGCGGGTTGCGACCAAATACGTGAACCTCACGCGCAACTTCTTCGCCACCCACGCCGTCGCCGACTATCGCGTCGTCGAGAGCGCGGGCGCGACCGAGGCCGCGCCGGCGGCCGGCACCGCCGAGCTCATCGTCGACATCACCACGACCGGCGCGACGCTCGCCGCCAACGCGCTGAAGGTGATCGAGGACGGCGTGATCCTGCGCTCGCAGGCCAACCTGGTGGCGGCGCGCACTGCCAAATGGAGCGCGGCCGAGCGCGACTGCGCGCGCATCGTGCTCGACCGCATCGCCGCGCGCATGCGTGCACGCGCATTTCGCGAGGTCCGCACGCGCTTTGCCGGCTGCGACGAGGCGTTGCTGGCGCTGGCGAAACAGCGCTTCGGGGTCGAGGCGCCGCTCGGCGGGCCGACCTCCTCGGGCATGCTCACATTGCACTGTCCGCCCGAGCAGGTGCATGCGCTGGCGACGCTGCTGCGTGAGAAGGGTGCCGAGAACGTCGTGGTCGCGGACCTCGGCTACGTGTTCTCAAGTGTCAATCCGCTCTACGCGAAGCTCGAAGCGGGGCTCGGCCGGCAATCATCTTGAACGAAGCGATTGCCGACCGAAGGGCTGAGCATCAGCGGCATCTACAAATCCGCAACGATGCCCGCGCGGCTGAGGCGCGCTGTAGGGGAACGCGCCGGGAACAGGTAAAACGCCACGCGTACCTATGCGTTGCTGTCGCCGCGAGAAACCGGCAAAACCTACGGCGTCCGTCATCCCTGTTGCGGCCGGTTAACACCCGGCGCGTTCGGATCGATAACGCTCCGCGGAGCAGGTGGTTTCACGGCAAGACCTGCTGTCTCCGTCCTGGGGGAATGTGATTCAAGCCGCGGAACTCGCACATTCGACAAGTCGATGCTAGCCTCCCGGCTGCAAACCAATCCGAGGCAGGGGGAACACGTGGCACGCATACCAATCATTGACCGCGCCGACATGAACGCCGAGCAGGCGCGCGTCTACGACGCAGCCAAGGCATCCGGCGGTCCCTTGGGCGGGCCGTACTACGCCTACATCCGGTTGCCCGAATTGTTCCAGGCTTGCCAGAACCTGAGGGGCTGTCTGTCGTCCGGGCCGTTGTCCCGCCGAGAGCAGCAGATTGTGAACCTCGTCGTCGCCCGGCACTGGAATGCTCGGTACCCGTGGTTCGCGCAGGTGCGCGGCTCCCTCGCCGTAGGCATCGCGCAGGCCGTCATCGATGCGATCAACGCGCGCAAGACTCCTGATCTGGCGGATGCGCGCGAGCGAACCTGTTTTGTCGTTGCGGGCGAAATCCTCGCGAACAAAGGCCTCAGCGACGAAACCTATGCCGCTGCTGAAAAGGCGATGGGGCTGGAGAGCCTCGTGGCGCTGGTCGCAACGACCGGCAGCTTTTCGATGACCTGCATGACAGCCGCAACGTTCAGGATCGATCCGCCGCCCGCCAACCCGACTCCGCTCGCGGAATAGCGCGCACGCGGCCGCAACTCCCACCATTGATTTGCTGTCGCGGCGATCAAGCCGCCGTACAGCTCGTTTATCTTGAAACGATTCTCCTTGCGGCCAGCTTCCTCTAATCAACATGATTCGCGTGTAGAATTGTTCAAAATCACACACGAATCATATGTAGATTTTGGCATGAGACCCGGTGTGCACCGTGACCGTTGCGCGACTCATCCGTGCCAAATCGGGAATTCGGTGATGTCGAGAGAGCGACGAAGCGAATCATCGGCGCCGGGCGGCGCGAGGTAGGTCGGTGCGCGGCGCGTTGTACCGACGCACACGTTACAACTCACGTCCGGTAAAAATGTCAAGTGAATACCTTTTCGGTCTTATTTTACCGGCTGCATTTCCAACGACTGTGGCTGGTGGGTGACAGCCTGCTTAGCCCATTGGGTATATGTAGTTTTCCGTTGAGTTCCGTAATTGGGGGTCGTCACATGATCAAGCGTCAGTTGTTCGCGTTCGCGTCTGCTACTCTATTTGGATGTTCCATCGCCACCGCTGCGGATCTCCCGGTCCGCAAAGCTCTGCCGGCACCAGTGCCGGTGTTCTCCTGGACCGGCTTCTACATCGGCGCCCACGTCGGCACCGGCTGGGGCACCACGGAATCGGAGATCAACAGCATCTCCGCTTCGTTCCAGGGCCAGCAGATCTTCAATGTGGCCGGTTTCGCGATTCCCGTGTCGCAGACACAAAGCAACGGATTCCTCGGGGGCATACAAGGCGGCTACAATTGGCAGCTCAGCCCTTGGGCGGTGATCGGCGTCGAAGCCGATTTCTCCTGGACCGGCATCAAGGGGACGTCACCCTGTCTGGTGATCTTGTCCTGCTCGACCGACCACGATTGGATCGCCACGGTCGCCGGCCGCTTCGGCGTGACCTATGACCGCGCGCTGTTCTACGTGAAGGGCGGCGTGGCCTGGGCGCAGACCACATACTCGGCCAGCCTCAATCTCGGCGGCCTTGCAAGCTTCACCACCAGCGTCAACGAAACGCGCGTCGGCGCGCTGTTCGGGACCGGCATCGAGTACGCGTTCCTGCCGGGCTGGTCGGCAAAGATCGAGTACAACTACATCGACTTCGGCACGGACGACTATAACTTCCCGCTCTCGATCGGGCCCATCGCGGTCAACGTCGGAACCGCCATTCGTGAGAAAGAGCATCTCGTGAAGGCCGGTCTGAACTACCGGTTCGGTAGCGCCTATTGACCTGATCGCTCGGTGTCTGAGTCCTGTCCGAGTCCGAGATGATCGGTTAGAGCCCCGGGGGAGCCTCCCCCGGGGCCTTTTCGTGCCGGATCTTAGGCTCGAGAGGACGATTCGAAGAAAAGTTGTCCTGCTCCGGGCGTTTTTCACAAACCAAGTCATTCGTTTTTTGGAACCGCAACTCAGCAAGACCTCAATCTGACGCTATCCCGGCCTTCGGCGGATGGCCGACGGAAATCTGCGTTTGCCTGCTCATCGTGAGGAACCGGACTCGCGATGCTCAGTTTCCCTTTCGGACGGTCGTCCGGAGGACTGCATGCGCCATCTCTCATTGCCCGCAATCATCGGGCTGGCCGCAATTTGCATCGGCGTTGCAACGGACGACGTTGCGGCCGCGGAGAAGAAGCCGGACAGGGCGATAAAGGTCCTCGAGGCGACCTATGGCGGCAACTGTGCGGGCATCGCCAAGGGCAACGTCACCGAGTTCGTCGGCTCGAAGTGCAACGACACCAATCTTTGCAATTATCGTGTGTTCTACAAGAGCATGGGCGGCGACCCCGCAACCGGCTGCAAAAAGGATTTCAGCGTCACCTATAGCTGCGGCCGGAAATCGAAACGCGAGACCTGCACGGTGGCGGCGGAGGCCGGCATGGGCGGCGAGGGAGGCCACCCCAACCAGTTCTGTCTGTTGCATTGCGTGAAGACGATGGACCAACCAGGCAACGGCTCGTCCGCGCGGCGGCAGGCGAGCGGGACGTCGCCGGCTCCCTCGGAACGGCCGGCGGCCACCTCGCCACAGGCTCGCGGGCCGGCCGGCTCGCATTTCAGCACGGCGAATCCTTGGTAGCACTCATCGGGTGTTTGAGACTTCTTGTCTGAAAATTTGAGTGTTCAAAGCTGCAAATTTTCAACTTGTAGTCCTCAAACTCCGTCAAATTGTCGAGGTCGGAGGCATCCATGGCACGAGTTCATCCTGATCACGCTGGTCATGCTCGTCGCCGTCGACCACTATATGTCGTACGGCAAATACACATCCGCGGCGATGCGGGCGTCATCGCAAATCCTGCACCATTTCCGGGTGATTTAGCGCGTGTCCCGGAAAAACCTGCCCCGGACTTGAGGCCGGGGTGGGTTTTCCGAGAAGGACATGTGCCCGGCGGAGGCACGCATGGGGACTTTGATCGGCATTGCGGTCGTCGTGCTTGTCGGCTTCGCAATATTCGTCCTGCAACAGGACGCCGCCGAGCGCAAACGCGCCGCCCGAATCAAACCGGCGAGGCCGTGAGCTTCCCCGCTGCCGTCCCGCTCTAATGTCCCCGCTTTGGGGTAATCGCGACTGTGGCGCTCCCCAACAGCTCTCGGGTTTTGTCGCGCGCCTCCAACTCGGTAACCTGATCGCGATAGTGATCCAGCACAAAGAGCCGAATGGCCGATGAGAGGTTGCCGCGCTGCCGCTCGCCATCAATCGTGGCGACGAGCTCCGACAACGTCAGGTGCCGCCTATCGGCGATCTCCTTCAGCGTTCTCCAAAATGCATCCTCGAGGCTGACGCTCGTCTTGTGGCCAGCGATGACGATGGAGCGCTTGTGAACCGAAGTTTTCATCGCGCGGGTTTCCGATTTCGAATCGGCGCAAGAATCATGCGCGCCACCTTCTGTCCGAAATTACTTCCGATTGGTTGAACGCACAGAATTTTTTCCTGTGCAGGTAGGTCTTCCTATACCGGTTGCGGTTCTCACGTACCAGTAGAAGGTGCCTTCGTGGCGGGGTCGTGGCTCAAGCCCCGAACAGGCTTCCCTGGCCGGGATCGCCGCTGCCGCGGCGGCCACGGGGCTTGCGAAGCACGGGTTGCGGCTTGTCCGCGGGCGCAACGATCGCCGCCTCCGCCCGCGCGCGCACGTTGCCGTCGGAAAACTCGATGTCGAGCCGCATGCCCTCGCTCACCTTCGCCGCGTAGCGCAGCGGACGGCCGTCGGGGCTGCGCACCAGCGCAAAGCCGCGCGCAAGCACGCCGCGATGCGAGAGGGCGTTGAGCAGTTGTCCGCAGCGCTCGACCGACGTGGCACGCTGCTGCAACAGCAGCCATGCCGCCCGCTCGCCGCGCTCGGCCAATGCCAGCACGCGTTCGCGCGCTCGGGCGATGCGGTTGCGATGGGCATCGGCGTTGGCGCGCAGGCTCGCCGCCAGCCGCTGCGTCGCGGTCGCGAGCCGCTCGCGCCGGCGCAGCCGCGCGACCTCTTGCGCGCGTCGTGAGCGCTCCGCCAGCGCCGACGTGAGCTCGCGGCAGCGGCTCATGCGCGTGCGCAGCACCTGCGGGCCGAGCCGCCCGGCGATGCGCGAGAAATCCCGATGATGGATCTGCGCGTTGGCGATCAGCGCGCGCGGCAGCCGCGCCCCGGCATGGTCGAGCCGCTGGCGCGGCTGCGCGAGCAATTCTTCGGCGCTGGGGAGCGCGCGCACCGCAGCGCGCAGCTCGGTGCGGCGCGCCTCCTGGCAGCGATGCCAGCAGGCGAACGAGCGCCGCGCCAGGCTGTCCGTGCGCAGCAGCAGATCCGCCCGCACCGGCACCGCCATCTCGGCGGCGGCGGTCGGAGTCGGGGCGCGCACGTCGGCGGCGAAGTCGATGAGGGTGATGTCGGTCTCGTGCCCGACCGCGGAGATCAGCGGGATCAGGCTCGCGGCCGCGGCCCGCACGACGATCTCCTCGTTGAACGACCACAGATCCTCGAGCGAGCCGCCGCCGCGCGCCACGATCAGCAGATCGGGCTTGCGGATCCGTCCCTGCGCCGGCAGCGCGTTGAAGCCGTTGATGGCGGCGGCGATCTCGGGGGCGGAACCATCGCCCTGCACCCGCACCGGCCAAACGATCACGTGGCGCGGAAACCGGGCGGCGAGCCTGTGCAGAATGTCGCGGATGACGGCGCCGGTCGGCGAGGTGATGACGCCCACCACGTCCGGCAGGAAGGGCAGCAGTTGCTTGCGCGCCGCCTCGAACAGGCCCTCGGCGGCGAGCTTCTTCTTGCGCTCCTCGAGCAGCGCCATCAGCGCGCCGAGCCCGGCGGGCGCGAGCGTCTCGATCACGATCTGGTATTTCGACTGGCCGGGATAGGTGGTGAGGCGGCCGGTGACGATGACCTCGAGCCCTTCTTCGGGCTTGATGCGCAGCCGGGCGAAGGCGGTCCGCCAGATCACCGCCTCGATCTTGGCGCCCTCGTCCTTGAGCGCGAAATAACAGTGGCCGGAGGAGTGCTGTCCGCGGAAGCCGGAGATTTCGCCGCGCACGCGCACGTAGCCGTAGGTGTCCTCGACGGTCTTCTTCAGCGCCGCCGAGAGCTCGGAGACGGTCCATTCCGGGACATTGGCGCGCGCTGGCTCGCTCATCGTGATCTGTGAATCATCATATCCGCGCCGCGTCAACCGGGCCGCTGCCGGACGGGCCGCGGGCGGGCCCAGGGGAAAATCGCCGTTTCAATGCACCGACCGAACGCTAGAATGGCGGCGGCGTAGCGGGTGGCGTTGGGCACGCGATGCCGTCCGCCGAGGAGACGAAGGTTCCGGGAGGTGTGCATGCGCAAGCGGATTGTTGCGGTTGTGCTCGCTGCGTTCGTGGCTGTCGCTGTCATCGCCGCGCTGGCGCCTGGTACCGCCGCGCAGAGCCCGTTCGGCGACGCGGACGCGGAGCCTGCGCCGTTCAATCCGCAGATGGCCGCGCTCATGAGCATGCTCATCCAGCCGCGCCACGCCAAGCTCGGCCTGGCCGGGAAGGCGCAGAACTGGGAGCTCGCCGGCTATATGCTCAAGGAGCTCCGGCAGGGTTTCGCGGTCGTCTCCAAGGCCGTCCCGCGCTGGAAGGGACTGCCGGTGCCGGACCTGTTCGACGCCGCCATGAGCCAGCCGATCACGCTGATCGATTTTGCGATCAAGCTTCGCTACCAGCGGCAGTTCGACGAGGCCTACGAGAGCCTGACCAAAGGGTGCAACGCCTGCCACGGCACCACCGATCATCCATTCGTCGTCATCAAGGTCCCCGATGTCTCGAGTTTTCCCAATCAGGAGTTCCAGCCCAAGCAATAACGCAGCGACCGCTTCGCCGCCGATCCTCCGGGGGCGATTTCGCGAAACAACGAAACTCAGGGAGAGGTAACCATGCGCCGTTGCGCAGCTGCCCTCGTAGCGCTTGTCATGCTTGCGGCTTTCACCACTGTGTTCGCGGCGCGTGCCGTCGCGCAGAATCCGTTCGGCGACGCCGACGCCGAGCCTGCGCCGTTCAATCCGCAGATGGCGGCGCTGATGAGCATGCTGCTCCAGCCGCGCCACGCCAAGCTCGGGCTTGCAGGCAAGGCGGAGAACTGGCCGCTCGCGGGCTATATGCTCAAGGAGCTCAGGCAGGGTTTCGTGGTCATCTCGCGCGCGGTGCCGCGCTGGAAGGGCCTGCCGGTGCCGGACCTGTTCGATGCCGCCATGAGTCCTTCGATCGCGACGCTCGATTTCGCGATCAAGGCCGGCGAGCCGCGCCAGTTCGCGGAATCCTACGCGCGCCTGACCGCGGGGTGCAATGCCTGCCACGGCACGACTGATCATCCGTTCGTCGTCATCAAGGCGCCAGAGGTCTCTTCGTTCCCCAACATGGACTTCGCGCCGAAGCGATAGCCCCGGCCCTACGTCTGCGAGCGGGCGCGACGAATGGCGTGGCGCCGGCATTTGGACGCACGCCCACAGTTTGGAATTCTGCTAATATGCGCACTGGGCTCCGGCCAGGCCGGGGTCGATCCGCATCCGCATCGCTAAGAAAAACAGGAGGAAACTCATGGGTTTCTTGACCGAGAAGGAAATCGCGGAATTGGTGCCGTCGGAGTTCCTGCCGCACGCGACACCGATCCCGACGCAAACCGTGTCGAGCGACGAGTACACGCCGCCGCCGCAGAGCGAGAAGCAGAAAGAGGTCGAGGCGCGCCTGCTCGATCTGGGCGATGAGCTCGGCCGTAAGCAGGGTCTCAGCCGCCGCGAGTTCTTCCAGACCGCCGCCGGCATGGCGGCCGGCTTCGTCGCGCTCAACGAGACCTTCGGTGACGTCTTCGAGGTCAGCCGTGCCGAAGCGGCAACGCCGGCCATGGCCCAGGAGCGGGCCGCCGCGCTCAAGGACCAGTTCATCATGGACATGCACACGCATTTCCTGCGCGACGACACGCGGTTGGTGAATTTCGTGCGCTCGCGCGAGGCGGTCGGCAAGGCCGGCTGGAACCCGGCACTGGTCGACAAGCCGCAGACGCTCGACGACCTCAAGTTCAACAACTACTTCAAGGAGGTCTACCTCGACAGCGACACCAAGATCGCGCTCATCTCGAGTTCGCCGTCGGAAATCCCGCGCGACTGGTTCCTCACCAACGAGATGATGATCGAGGCGCGCGACAAGGTGAACAAGGAAGCCGGCGCGCGGCGCATGTTCGCGCACGCGATCTTCACGCCGGGCTGGGACGGCTGGCTCGATCATCTGCAGGGCTCGATCGAACGCAAGCCGGAATCGATCAAGGGCTACACCGTCGGCGACAACACCAACAAGGACGAGGCCAAGCATCCCTGGCGCATGGATGACGAGAAGGTCACCTACAAGGCCTATGAGCTGTGCGTGAAGCACGGCATCAAGAACGTCTGCGTGCACAAGGGCCTGTTCCCGCAGGCGACCGCCGAACGGTGGCCCAATCTGCTGGCCTATGCCGACGTTCGCGACGTCGGCAAGGCGGCGAAGGATTGGCCGCAGCTCAACTTCGTCATCTACCACAGCGGCTATCGCCACGCCGCAGGCGGCCGGGCGGAAGACGGCTGGCGGGAGTTCGAGCAGACCGGACGCGTCTCCTGGGTCAGCGACCTCGCGGAGATTCCGGAGAAATTCGGCGTCACCAACGTCTACGGCGACGTCGGGCAATTGTTCGCGCAGAGCGTCGTGGCCGAGCCGCGGCTCGGCGCGGCGCTCATGGGCATCATGGGCAAGGGCATGGGCTACGATCGCATCGTGTGGGGCACCGACGCGGTGTGGACCGGCTCACCGCAATGGCAGATCGAGGCGCTGCGGCGGCTCGAAATCCCAGAGGACATGCAGAAGAAATACGGCTTCAAGCCGCTCGGCCCCGCCGACGGCCCGATCAAGACCGCGATCTTCGGCGGCACCAACGCCAAGCTCTACAACTACGACATCAGCAAACGCAGTGACATCGGGCCCAACAAGGACCGCTTCGCGCGCATGAAGGACGAATACGAAAAGAACGGCCCGGCGCGCAGCAATCTGCGCTACGGCTACGTGCGTGGCCCCGTGGACTGGTCCGCATTCGCCTGAGCCCGTCACACGCGTCGGCGCCCGATCGCTTTCGTTCGGGCGCCGTTCATGCCGTCGGGCAGCAATATCGCTAGATCCGCTGCAGCGTGCACTCGGTCTCGACCGGGTTCTTCGAGCCGGGCGGCGGCAGCCCGCGCCGATATATCCGCGTCTGTCGGTAGCCCTGCTTTTCGCAGGCGACGGTGACCTCGTCGGGGCTGACCTCCTTGCCGAAGCCCGGAACCTTGTAGGCGCCGAGCGCGTCGGTGCGGGTGACCACGCCGCCGCGGTCCTTGATGCCCACCGTCACCTTCGCGTCGGGCATGGTGGCGCCGTTGGTGTCCTTGACGAAGCCGAAATAGGCCGGCCCTTCCTCTTCGCTGGCGTCGTCGTCGTCGCCGAAGCCCGCGCCGCCCGCCCACAGGGCGCTTGAGAGGATGCACGCCACGCCGACGACCGCACCCGCCAATGATCCGCGCCGACCGAGGAACTTCATCCCGAGACCTCCCGATGGCTGGCGGCACGAGGCCTGCGCCGCCAGGCCATTCTGACTCATCGCGGGGGAGATTTCTACTTGGGTCCCAGGCGTGAGCTCGGCGCACCCTGCAGGAACGCAATGCAGCTGGCGTTGTAAGGCATGGTGTCGTTGTCCGGACAGGCTGCCGCGCGCGCCAGCGAGGCGCGCGCCGACGAGCTCAGTTCAGGGCGAGTGTCACCAGCGCGTTCACGCGCGTCTTCCGACGCGCTATGCGCGCGCACCACAGAGTTGCCGCGCTGGCCGCTCGCTTCGCTCGCCAGCGCGGCGAGGTCCGCGGGCGGAGACGCCTCGATGACGATGTGGTGCCCATGCTCGATCCACAGCGCCGCACTGACGGTCGCAACGAAGATCACTGCAAGGCCGAGTTTCGACACCAGCCGGACTCCTACTTCGTCCAGAACGGCATCAGCGAATAGGTCAGAGGGATGAATGCCAGGACCGGAAGCAGCCACAACAGCGCCAGCGGAATCTTCTTGACCACGCTTTCCGGCAGCAGCGCCCCGAGCGCGCCCAGGACGAAACCCACGAGCAGCGTCAGCACGGTCCAGCCGTACCAGTACATCGCCGGACCTTCGCCGCTCCGGCCCGCCTCCCATCCGAAGCCGAAGCGGTTGGTGGCCGGATGATAGGTGAATGCCGGCACGTTGAACAATTCGCAGCCGACATAGACGATGGGAACGGAGATTCCGAACACTACGGCGAAAGCCTTGAACCTGGCGGATGCCGCCAATGACGACGTAGCCTTGGCTGCTCTTGCCGGTGATGTCGTTTGCGTTGCTGTGGTCGTGGTCATGATCCGAACCCCCGCACGTTATTGAGCACGTGGCCGACGAGAAAGTTGAACCAGCAGACGAAGGCGAGCCACACTGTCACCCATTTGCGGGCGCTGTCGTAGTCCGCGTTCTGGGCGTTCTTCCAGAAGTACCAGTAGATCGGAAGGCTGCCCAGGCCGATCGTTGCGGCGTGCTCCTTCAATTCGAAGAAGCCTTGCGTCTTCCAGTAGCCGGCTTGCTCGATCGGAATTCGCACGTAGATGCGATACTTGGTGTAGATCCACGCGCCCATGATGAAGGTGAGGATCCACAAGATGCAGACCGCCGTGGCGTAGGCGGGTCCGGTCACGGCGCGGAAGCGCGTGACGAAGCCGGCGCCGCCGGCGACTTGGCGCACGGGCATCAGGATCGCTACTGCCTGGTGCGTGAGCGCGCCGAGCAGGGCAACCGCCAGCAGCCCGTGAATAATGAGCAGGATCGTCCAGAAAGTCGTCACCGATATGAGCATAGGTCTCCCCCAGTTTTCCGACGGCTGTCCCGGGCCGGACGACGACGGGCACTCGATCGCGCGTCATCGCCGTGCGCAGCTTAAGTTCTCGTCCTGTTGTCCGGGAGACCGTGCTTGGTCTGCGTTCTTCCCTTGCTTTTGTTTCTTTGCTTCTTTGTTCTTATTGTCGTTCAACTCTAGCCGCGCTTCGCGTCACTTGCAATTTGCCGGATCGACTCTGCATTGGAAACGCTGCAAACTGCAAGGGAACTAGTGGCAAATTCGCCGCGGTGCAAAAAAGCAAGAATTGGGAGGAGGGGCCTCGACCGGCCCCCGCCGGCAACCGGGAGTGCACGATGAAAGTCCATGGTGCGTGGTTCGCGTCCGTGATCGCTGGTCTAGCGTGGTGCGCCGACGCCCCGGCGCAGGCGGAAACCATCGGCGTCTTCACCAAGAGCGCGGGCAATCCCGTCGCGCGCTCCGTGCGCGCCGGCGCCGAGGCGGTGGCCAAGGCGAACGGGTTCACGGTGTTCCACTACATCCCGACCTCGCCCGACAATGTGCCGCAGCAGACCTTCCTGGTCGACGAGGCCCTCAACGCCAAGCGCGACGCTATCGTGTTCACGCCGGTCGACGTCAAGGCCATGGTTCCGGCGGCGCAGAAGATCAACGCGGCCAACATTCCGCTGGTCAATGTCGGCGACCGGCTGGCCGGCGGCTCCGCCGTTGCGTTCATCGGCAGCGACGACTACAGCATCGCGCTCGACACCGCCCGTACGCTGCTCAAGGCGATGGGCGGCAAGGGCAACGTCGTGGTGCTCGAAGGCCCCGACACCATCCCCACCGCCGCTGGCCGTTTGCGCGGGTTCAAGGACGCGCTGAAGGAATTTCCGGACGTGAAGGTCCTGTTCTCGAAGAACGCGATGTACGCCCGGCCCGCCGCCACCGATTTCTTCAAGGCAATGTTGAAACTAAAGCCGCCGCCGCAGGTCGACGGCGTGCTGGCCGCCAACGATGCTATGGCTCTGGGTACGCTCGAAGCCTTCAAGGAGGCGAAGGTCAAGCCGCCGCTGATCGTCGGGATCAATGCCGGCAAGGAAGTGGTCGAGCTCATCAAGTCCGGCGAGATCCTCGCCAGCGGCGACTACAACGGCCTGATCGAGGGCTGCCTCGGCGCCGAGATCGCTATCCGCACCTTGCGCAAGCAGCCGGTGCCGAAAGAAGTGATGGCCAAGACCTCGGTCGTCGACAAGAGCAACTACCAGGCCTACGAAATCCCGGCCGAGCGCCGGCCTTGCCCGACGCTCGAGAGCATGGCGGCGAAGTGAGCCGCTGTTTCGCCTGACGCTCTACGCGACCTTGCCGTTGTACTGTTCGTCGGTGACGTGCTCCATCCAGGTCACGTGCTTGCCGTCGAGCGCCTCCTGCAGCGCAATGTGCACCATGTTGGTGTCGGGTCCGGCGCCGTGCCAATGCTTCTCGCCGGGCGCGATCCAGACCGTGTCGCCGGGCCGGATTTCGCGAATGGGCTCGCCCCACAACTGCACCCGTCCCAGGCCGGAGACGACGTGCAGGGTCTGGCCGAGCGGGTGGGTGTGCCACGCGGTGCGCGCCTTCGGCTCGAACCTCACCCAGGCACCCCTGATCCGTGCCGGCGCCGGCGCCTCGATGATGGGCTCCTGCCACACTATGCCGGTGAACGAGTCGGCCGGCCCTTTGCGTGAGGGCACAGTGCCCGACGTTTTGATGTCCATGGTTTGGGTTTCCTCCGATTTCGTCCTGAAAACCCTAACACGGATCGACGGGGCTCTGAAGAAAACTTCTAGCGCCCCCGGGCCACCGGCTGGATGCGGCTGCCGTTGCTCACCTCGTCCGGCAGGTTGATCGCGATGCGCTCATCGAGGCTGAGGCCGTCGGCGACGGAGACCAGGGTGCCGTCGGTCGAACGCGACGCGGATCGGCTTGAAGCGGAGCACGTTGTTGTCGACGACGGCGGCGAAATTGTCGGTTCCGCGCACGATCAGCCCGCTGATCGGGATCTGCGGGTAGCTCTTGATCGGGATGTGCAGGGTGACGTAGGCGAAGCTGCCGGGCACCAGGAAACCCTCGCCGTTGTCGATGTTGACTTCGATCTGCATGGTGCGGGTGCGCGGATCGAGCTCGCCGGTCATGCGGGTCACCGTCGCGGTCTTTCGCCGTTCCGGGTTGCTGGCGTCGACCACTTCGGCCATATGGCCGACGCTCACGAACGGAACGTCCTCCTGCTGGACATAAGCGTAGACGCGCAGCCGGCTGTCGTCGGATATCGTCACGATCGGGAGCGAGCTGACCTGGTTGGTCTGCGCATTGGTGATGAGCGCGCCCGGATCGGCGAATCGCGCGGTGACGCGGCCGGCAAACGGCGCGCGGATGACCTGATAGCCCTTCGTCGTCGACAGGGCGGCTACGTTGGCTTCGGCCACGCGCACGTCGGTCTCGTCCTGCAGCATCGCCACCTGCGTGGTGTTGCCCCGGGACAGCAGCTCGCGCGAACGGTCGAGATTGCGGCGCTTGTGCTCGAGATCGGCCGAGGCGGCGGCGAATTGCTGGTCGATCTCGGGGAACTCGATCTGCGCCACCAGCTGGCCCGCCTGCACCCGGTCGCCTCTGTCGACCGCCACCGCTTTGAGATAACCGGATACCTTGGCGTAGAGTATCGCGGTCGCCATCGAGCGCACATCGGCGAGCAGCCGGATCGTGCGCCGTTCGGGACCTTGCGTCACCGCGACGACCTCGATGCGCGGGCCGCGATCGACCGCGGTCGCGCGGGCCTCGCGCGCGACCGCGATGTCGTTGTTGCGGCTGAGGTGGAAATACCCGACTGCCACGCAGGCGCACACGACGGCGACGACACCGAAAGCGTAGAATTTGAACGAGCGCGCTCCTTGCGAGCTAGCCATGTGCGGAACCTCCGGTCGACGCGCCGGCGGCTTCGGCCGCAAAGCGCTGGTCGAGTGTGTGCAGGCTGGGCGGCTTGCGCCGCAGCAGCGTGTAGAAGATCGGGACCAGGAACAAGGTGGCGAACGTCGCGAATGCCAGGCCGCCGATCACGGCGCGGCCGAGCGGGGCGTTCTGCTCGCCTGCCTTCGCCGAGCGCGAGCGCCATTGGGATCATGCCGATGATCATCGCCAGCGCCGTCATCAGGATCGGCCGCAGCCGGGTCTTGCCGGCGTCGATGACCGCCTGGAGCGGCGTAAGCTCCTCGTCGCGGCTGCGCAGATCGTTGGCGAAGCTGACGACCAGGATCGAGTTCGACACCGCGATGCCGACCGACATGATCGCGCCCATCAGCGACTCGACATTGATCGTCGTCCCGGTGATCGCCAGCGTCCAGAGGATGCCGACGAGCGCGCCGGGCACCGCCATCATGATGATGAAGGGATCGACCCAGGACTGGAACAGGATGACGAGCACCGCATAGACCAGGACGACCGCGAGGATGAGCCCGAATCCGAGGTTGCGGAACGAGCTTTCCATGACCTCGTTCTGGCCGCGCAGGAAGATCTTTACGGTCGAGGGCAAGTCCTTCTGCACCTCCGCGATCGCCTTTTTGATGTCGGCGGCGGCGCCGCCGAGGTCGCGGCCGTCGACATTGGCGGCGACGTCGATCACCCGCTGCACGGTGTAGTGGTTGATCGATTTCATGCTCGATGGCGGGACGAACCGCCGCGATGTCGCAGATGCGGGTCACCGGCGACGCCGAGCACCGATGTCAGCGCCGCCGCCGGGGTGGCCGGAGAGATGTTGGGTGACGCCGGGTTGGCGGGAAGACTGAGAATGTCGGAGATGGTCGCGATCTTTTCGGCCGGCGTCTGCACCGCGACGATGTAGTTCACGCCGGTTCTGCGGGTTGAGATAGTAGGTCGGACCGACGAGCGCGCTGCCGGCCAGCGAGGTCAGCATGTTGTTGGCGACGTCGCGCTGGGCGATCCCGAGCCGCGCCGCGCGCTGCCGGTCGACGTCGATCTGCAGCGCCGGAAAGTCCAGCACCTGCACGATGCGGGAATCGACCACGCCGGGAATCCGCTGAATGGCATTCAGGAGCCGCTGTGCGGTGGCGATAGGCGCGCGTGAAATTCTGATCCTGGATCTGGATGTCGATCGGCGCCGACAGCCCGAAATTGAGCACCTGGCTGACGATGTCGGCGGTCTGGAAGTAGAACAGGTTGCCGGGGAACTCGCTGTTGAGCCGCTCCCGGATGGCTACGCATGTAGCCCGCCGACGGCCGATGTCCGCGGTTGAGCGAAATCAGCAGCTCGCCGTCCATGCCGCTGACGTTGTCGCTCGGCACGAAGGCGAGATTGAGCGAGAACGGCACGCCGATCTGGGCATTGATCGTGCGCAGCTCCGCCGGCGGGATGATCTCGCGGATGCGCTCCTCCACCGCGGCGACCACCTTCTCGGTCTCTTCGAGCCGCATTCCGCGCGATGCGCGGACGTGCAGCTTGATGATGCCGACGTCCGAGCTGGGGAAGAAGTCGGTGCCGACGACGGGCACCAGCGCTCCGGTCGCCGCCAGCAGCAGGGCGAAGCAACCCAGGACGAACTTGCGCTTCTGCAGCGTCAGCTCCAGCACGTTGCCATACGCGGTCCGGACGCGATCGAAGTTGCGATCGAAGGCCGCCGACAGCCGCGCACCGAGCCCCAGGGGTTTGCGGTCGTCGTGGTCGTGGTCCTTGAGCAGGTAGCGCGCAAACGCCGGGACGACCGTGAACGACAGGACGTAGGAGGCCAGCATCGCGAGCACGACCGTTATGGCCAGCGGGATGAACAGGAAGCGCGCCGGCCCGGTGAGCAGCAACACCGGGAAGAACACGATGCAGATCGCCAGCGTGGCGACCGTCAGCGGCTGGATCACCTCGGCCGAGCCGTCGAGGATCGCCACCGTGAGCGGCTTCCCGAGCGCCTGGTTGCGGTGGATGTTCTCGATCATGACGGTGGCGTTGTCGACCAGCATGCCGATCGCGAGCGCGAGGCCGCCGAGCGTCATCAGGTTGATCGTCTGGCCGGTCAGAAGAGTCCGGCCAGACCGGCGGCAATCGACAACGGGATCGACAGCGAGACCACGACGGTGTTCCGCCAGCTTCCGAGAAACACCAGGATCATCAACGAAACGAGGATCGACGAGAGGATCGCCTCGTGGACGACGTTCTCGACCGCGGCGCGCACGAATACCGACTGGTCGAAATCCATCTTCAATTCCATGCCCGGCGGCGCCGTGGCCTGCAGCTCCGGCAGCATGTTGCGGACCGCGTCGACGACGGTGAGCGTCGAGGCATCGGAGTTCTTGAGGATCGCCATGTAGCTCGCCCGCGCGCCGTTGATGCGGACGACGTTGGTCTGGGCCGCGAAGCTGTCGCTCACCTTGGCGACGTCGCCGAGCAGAATCGGGATGCCGTCGCGGATGCCGACCGGGAGCGCCTGGAACTGATCGACCAGTTGCGGCGAGGAATTGAGCTGGACGTTGAATTCGCGTGCGCCGATGCGGGCGATCCCGGCCGGCACGATCACGTTGGTCGTCTGCAACGCGCTGACGACGTCCATCTGCGAAAGTCCCTTGGCGCTCAGGCGCGCGGGATCGACGTCGACGATGATCTGCCGCTGCTTGCCGCCGAACGGGGCGGGGATCGACAGCCCGGAGATCGTGAACAGCCTGACCCGGAGGAAGTTCAGTCCATAGTCGAACAGGCCCTGCTCGGGGACGGATTTGCTGGTCAGCGTGACCTGCACGACCGGCACGTTCGACGCGTTGAACCGGATCATGTTCGGCGGCGTGATGCCCGGCGGCGCGATGCGCAGGATCGAGTTGTTCTGCGCGGAGATCTGGGCGATGGCGCCGCCGATATCGGTGCCCTGCTGGAAGTAGACCTTGAGAATACCCAGCCCCGGGATCGACGTGGATTCGATGCGCTCGATGCCGTTGACGGTCGTCGAATAGGCGCGCTCGCTGACCAGCACGACGCGCCGTTCCATGTCTTCGGCGCTCAGTCCCGGATAATTCCAGGCCACGTAGACGACGGGAATGTCGATGTTGGGAAAGATGTCGACCACCATGCGCGTCACCGCCAGACTGCCCATCAGGACGATGAGCATCGCGGCAATCGCCATGGTGTAGGGTCGCCGCAGCGAAATGCGCACAAGGCCGATCATTGTCGCAGTCGCTCCTCACGGCGGGCTGCTGGCACGGCTCGGTCGAATTTCAGCAGGATGCGCGCCCCGGGAATTCGCCTTCCTGTCCCGACGGCGTCACTTCATCCAAAGCGCGCCGGGTTTTCAAGTCGTTTGCGACTTCTGCCCGCAACAACGGGAAGGCAAATAGCCACATGTCGCGCGCAGATTTTTACGCGGTGTTTATTTCGGAGACCGCCGCGCGGTGGGCAGGAGCCTGATCGTCGCCGAGTTGTCTGGAGTCGATCCCGAAAAAAAGCCCACCCTCGGGCCTGACCCTAGGGTGGGGGCGACAGCACGGGACGATTGAAGAAAAGCCTTTCTGGTTCTAGCGCAGCACGACGACGCGACTCTCGGCGTCGCCGTCGCTGGTCAGCCGATAGATGTAGACACCGCCTCGCACCAACTCGCCGCTGTCGTCGCGGCGATCCCAGCGGACGGTCCTCGGTCCGCCGGGCGGGTTCTTCTCGTCGATGAGCGTGCGGATGAACTTGCCGAACCGGTTCCAGATATGAATCGTGGCACGCTTGGTTCCCGCCGGAAGCTTGAACGCGATCGGGATCTCCGCCGCGGTGAAAGCTTCGGCCGCGTCGGACGCGAAGAACTTCATGGGCGGCGGAGCCGCATCGAGTGCCAGCGCCGCAGCGTCCGTTTTGCGGCCGTATTTGTAGATCGTCTTGCCGGCCGCGTAGCCGGCGGTCACCGGGTTGCCGAAGAAGCGGAAGCGATTGATGAACTTGCCGATGTTGTCGGCGTTCTTCCAGGTCTTGCCGCCGTCCGCGGTGACGCTGCTGGTGCCCAATTCGAAATCTATGTCGCCCCAGCCGCCGACCCATCCTTCGGTCGCATTCAGAAAGCCTATACCCTCCAGGTTTGCGTTGCCGATGACCGGCATTTTGGTCCAGCTCCTGCCGCCGTCGGTCGTCTTGAGAATGAACGCTTGGGTCATGTTCTCGAGCGAGACGAAGCCGAGCTGGCTGTCGAGGAATTGAATTTTCCAGCCCCACGTGCCCTTGGGGAACTCCGACCGCATCGACTTCAGGCGGTCGTCCCAGGTCTTGCCGCCGTCCTCGGTACGAAGAATGACCGGCTGCACGTCGTCATAGGTCGGGTTCGGTCTGTCGGAGAAGCCGCCCACCACCCAGCCCTGGTCGGGCGTCGGAAAGTAGATGTCGATCAGGCTGGAGGCGTGGGCAGACATGTCGATGGCCGTCCAGCTCTGCCCCCCGTTGACGGTCTTGATCATGGCGGCGCCGTCGCTCGGATCGTTCGTCCCCGAGCCGTAGACCACCGATTGGTTCACCGCCCAGAGTCCGCACACCTTGTCGGGGGCTCCCGCCGGCAGGTTCGCGACTGCTTGCCAGCTTTCGCCGCCGTCCTTCGTCGCGTAGAGGCGCTGCTCGCGGGTCAGCGTGCCGGCCCAGCCGACGAGCTCGCTGGCAAAAGCAAGGCAACGCAGATAGATCGGCCGGCCGTTCGGCGCCAGCGGCGTCTGAAACTTGACGTCCCACCGCTCGCCGCCGTTCGTCGTCTTGAGGATTTGGCCGTCGCTGTTGACAGCCCAGCCGTTCGAGAGATCCCGGAACCAGACATCGTCGTAGCGCGAACGCACCAAGCGCGCGCTCGTCGGTGACCACTGCAATCCCGCATCTGCCACCAATGCTGCATCTGCTGTCATGACCGCCTCCGTTGTTGCTTGTCGATGTTGCGCAGTCCTATGTGTCGGGTGTGGGAGCAATGGCGACGAAGACGAAGTCGTCATTGCCGACACGCTCGATCTTGACTTCGAAGCGCGCCAGCCGCCCCGGCGGTGCCGGACCCAGGAGGCGTTCGCCCGTCGTCAATTCGAAGCGACTGCCGTGGCACGGACATTCGATGACGGCGTAGTCGATGCCATTGTCGCCGAGCATGCTGAAGACGATCGGCCGGTCCACGGTCGCCCAATTCGGGTTGCCTTTGAGAATGTTGCAGCCGCTGTGGGTGCAACGCCTGGCGATCGAGAAGAACTTGGCGGGCGGTGCAGGCTCCTCGCCGTCCGCCTTGTGCACCTCGATTCTCGTGAGAATTCGCGGGGTGGCAGCGGGATCCACCGCGCGGACCGCATCGGTGATGTCGATGGGAGGGGCTCCCGGCAGGAAATCCTGCACCTTTACGGTTTGGACGAATCCTGTGGTGCCATTCGTCATTTCCAAAGCTCCTTCATGCGTTCCGAGTGAACGGCTCGACGAACCGGAAGTACGAGGCTTCGCTGGCGCCATCTCAATTGCCCGGACACTCGGGCTCACCCATCGGATTGACCAAGCCGGGGGTCGCGCGGCGAGCGCGGAAGAGCGACCAGACGAAGTCCAACTGGGTGAACGTCTTGTTGCCGCTTGCATCGACAAACCAACGGAAGTCAGGGGAACCGACGCTCCCCACGACCTGCTCGTCCGGTGTCTGGCATTTGAAAATGCTCAGTCGCTGGGTCGCGTTGATTGATGCACGGGCATGGCATGTTATGCACGACGACGTTGTCTGAAAGCCACCCTCCGGGTGGGAATTTGCCAGCAACGTCGCGTTGCCGCGGCTGTCGATAAAATCGACCTGTGTGCCGCGAAGGCGGTAATGCTCCCATTTGGTTCCCTGGAGCCCGATTGTCGTGGGCGCCTGATCGCAATCGTGCGGCGGGTCTTTGCATGCCACGCGATCGCGAGAAGGAAGCAGCCAACCTTCATTCCCGGGGCGCCCCCCGGCTGCCTCACTCGGCTTGTTGTCGATGTGCTCGAACGTCGCCCAAAACCAATTCGGGAGATCCTTGGTGGTAATATGCAAAGCCGTCAGGCCGTAAAGTTTCGTGTCGGTGGCGGACCTGACCTCGACCCAGTGATACCGAGGCTTGTCGGCGGCAGCTATCTCGCGCCATTGAGCTTTGATTTCCTTGGCCTGAAGCGGGAACTCGATCGTGGTTCGGCCGCTCGTGAACAGTCTTATCTGGTCATCGGCGTTGTACAGCTTTTGAGCTCTGACGAACTCATAGGCAGCCTGATTCAATCTCGTCTCGTTCCTTCTCGCCCTCGCCATCGGCTCGTCGAAACCCTGCAAAGGCTTGTTGGATTTCTGCACAACGCGTTGGCGAATCAATTGCTGTAGTGCGTTGTCATCGAAGGCCGAGGCCGGCTTTTCCGGAGACGTTTCCTTGGCGAGCCATGGTCCCGGGTCGGATCCATCCATTGGAAAAACCGTATCGGGGGCTTGATTGCGTGCGTTTCGCCAAGTCTCCCAAACCACCGGCCCCGTCGTCGGGTCGCCGAATTTCTTGCTCGGATCTGCCTGCTTCTGTTTGACATCCGCAGGCCAATTGAGCGCGATGAACAGTCGCCAAGCGTAACGGTCGGAGTCGTTGATTGCCGCGGCCGAATCCTGCGGGTCCTTCCAGGGATCCTGAGCGAGTGCGCCGGCCGTCGAGGCGATCAAGTAGACGACGAGTAGCGCCGCGAAGAGACGAAGACACGGCATGTGCTTTCCTCCATTGCTTCGCACCTGCTCCCAGCCGTTGGGCTCGAGCCGGTCGCAACTTCAAGTATATATCATACAGTCTTACACTTGAAAAGTGTAAAAGTGGGAATGGTGCTCGGGCGGGCATAGCGAGCCCCAGCGGGTCTGAAACCCGCTGGGGTCTTGCCACCAATCATGGCGCCGATAACCGAGGTGGAGCCGCGAAGGAGCGAATGCGCGGCGCGCCCGGCAAGGGCGCTCCGGCGATGAGGAACGAATCCGGGTGGGTTGGATCGGCCGATCTAGTCGATCTTGATGCCGATCTCCTTGATCACCTTGCCGTACTTTTCATAGTCGCTGCGAATGAGCGCGCTGAAGTCGGCGGGCGACAGGACCAGCGGCTCGAGGCTGCCCGACACGTTGAGCTTCTCCGCGAAATCCGGGCGCGCCATCAGCTTGTGGATTTCCGTGCGCAACGTGGTCACGACCGGTTCCGGCGTGGCCGCGGGAGCGAACAGGCCGAGCCAGATGTCGATGGCGTAGCCCGGATAGAACTCGCCGATCGTGGGCAGCTCGGGGAAGCGCTTGGAGCGGTTCTTGCCGCTGGTGGCGAGCGCGCGCAACTGCCCGCTCTGGATCAGCGGAGCGCTCGCCGAGCCCGAGAACAGGACCTTGGTATCGCCCGCGACCGTCGCCTGGGTCGCCGGCGCCGCGCCGCGGAACGGCACGTGCAGCAGGTCGATGCCGGCGCGCTGCTTGAGCATCTCCATCATCAGCTGGTGCTGGCTGCCGTTGCCGCCGGAGGCATAGGGCAGCGGCGGCTTGGTGTTGCGCGCGTAGTCGACGAACTCCTGGAACGTCTTGGCCGGCACGTCGGGATGGGTCGACAGCATGAACTGATTGGTGGCGACGCTCGCCACCGGCAGGAGATCCTTCAGCGGGTCGAACGGCAGCTTGGAGTAGACGTGCGGGTTGATGGTGACCCCGCTGTCCGCGTGCAGCAGCAGGGTGTAGCCGTCGGGCGTCGCCTTCACGACCTCGAGGGCGGCGATGTTTCCGTTGGCGCCGGGCCGGTTCTCGATCACCACCGTCCAGCCCAGCGTCTCGTTCAGGTAGTGCGCAATCAGCCGCGCGGAAATGTCGGGAGCGCCGCCGGGCGGGATGGTCACCAGCACCCTGATCGGCCGGGACGGGAAGGGGGCCTGCGCCACCGCGCTGGTTGAGACTAGGCCCCAAAGCAGAAAGGAGAGCAGCAGTGCTGCGATGCGTATGCGATAGGTTGTCACCAATTCCTCCAGCACTAGGACGTGGTCCTCCCTTGCGGGACCTTGCCGCCATGCTACACCACCGCGGCCATTATTGCCTGCGGTCCGGTAGCGCATCCCATGAACATCCTTCTCCTCGGCTCCGGCGGTCGCGAGCATGCGCTCGCCTGGAAGATCGCCGCGAGCCCGCTCGCGGACAAGCTCTATTGCGCGCCGGGCAATGCCGGCATCGCGCGCGAGTGCGAGCTGGCGCCGCTCGACATCGCCGACCACGCGGCCGTCGTCGCGTTCTGCCGGGCGCAAAAGATCGACCTCGTCGTGGTCGGCCCGGAGGCGCCGCTCTGCGCCGGCATCGTGGACGATCTCGTCAGCGCCGGGATCAAGGCCTTCGGCCCGAGCAAGCTCGCCGCGCAGCTCGAAGGCTCCAAGGGCTTCACCAAGGACCTGTGCAAGGCGAACAACATTCCGACCGGCGCCTACGAGCGCTTCACCGCGCCGGCGCCCGCCAAGGCGTATATCCGTGCGCGCGGCGCGCCGATCGTGGTGAAGGCCGACGGGCTCGCCGCCGGCAAGGGCGTCGTGGTCGCCATGAGCGTCGCGGAGGCCGAGGCGGCGATCGACATGATGTTCGCGGGCGGGCTGGGCGAGGCCGGCGCGGAGGTCGTGGTGGAGGAGTTTCTCGCCGGCGAGGAGGCGTCGTTCTTCGCGCTCTGCGACGGCGAGACCGCGATGCCGCTCGGCTCGGCGCAGGACCACAAGCGCGTATTCGACGGCGACGAAGGCCCCAACACCGGCGGCATGGGCGCCTATTCGCCCGCGCCCGTGATGACGCCCGAGATGAGCCGGCGCGCCATGGATGAGATCGTGCTGCCGACGGTGCGCGCGATGAAGGCGATGGGCGCGCCCTACAAGGGCGTGCTCTATGCGGGGCTGATGATCACCGCCGACGGCCCGAAGCTGATCGAGTACAACGTGCGCTTCGGCGATCCGGAATGCCAGGTGCTGATGCTGCGGCTGATGTCCGACCTCGTCCCGGCGCTGCTGGCGTCGCTGCGACGGCATGCTGAAGAATTTCGATCTGCGCTGGTATCCCGACGCGGCGCTTGACCGTGGTGATGGCGGCGAAGGGCTATCCCGGCAACTATGCGAAAGGCACGCCGATCGAGGGGCTCGATGCCGCGGCCGACGTCGAGGGCGTCGAGATCTTCCACGCCGGCACCAAGGCCGAGGGCGCCCGCATCCTTGCGAACGGCGGGCGCGTGCTCAACGTCTCGGCGCTCGGCAAGACCGTCGGCGAGGCGCAGGCGCGCGCCTATGCGGCCGTCGACCGCATCAGCTGGCCGGACGGCTTCTGCCGCCGCGATATCGGGTTTCGCGCGGTGGAGCGCGAGCGTAAAGTCTGAGCCATGCCCGACCTCGCCGACCTCTATCCCGGCTTCGCCTCGAAGTGGATCGACACCGCGGCCGGCCGCATCTTCGCGCGCACCGGCGGGGAGGGGCCGCCGCTCCTGCTGCTGCACGGCTATCCGCAGACCAACGTGATGTGGCACCGCGTGGCGCCGGCGCTGGCGCGGCATTTCAGCCTGATCATCCCCGATCTGCCCGGCTACGGCTGGTCGGACGCGCCGGCATCCGACGTCGAGCATGCGCCCTACACCAAGCGCGCCATGGCGGCCGCGATGGTCGAGGTGATGGAGGCGCTCGGCCACGTGCGCTTCCGGCTTGCCGGCCACGACCGTGGCGGACGCGTCGCCTACCGGCTCGCGCTCGATCATCCCGGGCGGCTGGAAAAGCTCGCGACGCTCGACATCGTGCCGACCTGGGCGATGTGGCACGACATGGATGCGCGGCTCGCCAACCGCGCCTGGCACTGGATGTTCCTGGCGCTGCCGGCGCCGTTCCCGGAAACCCTGATCGGCAAGGACCCGCTCTACTACTTCGACACCCGCGCCGCCGCCGGCACCAAGGTGAAAAGCCTCGCCGCCTTCGATCCGCGTGCGCTCGCGCACTACCGCGCCTTCTTCAGCGACCCCGTGCGCATCCACGCCACCTGCGAGGACTACCGCGCCGGCCGCACCACCGATCTCGCCCACGACGAAGCGGACCGGGCGGCCGGCAACAAGATCACCTGCCCGATGCTGGCGATCTGGGGCGGCGCCGGCGGCATTCCGGCCGAGACCGCGGGTCCGCTCGCGACCTGGCGCGAATGGGCCACCGACGTCCGCGGTTTCGCCATCGACAGCGGGCACTATCTCGCGGAGGAGGCGCCGGAGGCGACCGCCAAGGCGCTGATCGAGTTTTTTTGACGGTGTAGCGGTGCTTCCAATCGACCGCCAGGCGACCTTTTCCGGCACCAAGGATGTCGCCGCCGCGCTCGCCGTTCGACGCCGCGCGGCTCGAAGCCTATCTCGCCGCGCGCCTGCCGGATTTCGACGGTCCGCTCGCCGTGCGGCAGTTCAAGGGCGGCCAGTCGAATCCGACCTATCTCCTGGAGACGCCCGCGCGCCGCTACGTGCTGCGGCGCAAGCCGCCCGGCAAGCTGCTGCCGTCGGCGCACGCGGTCGATCGCGAGTTCCGCGTCATCAGCGCGCTCCACGCGCAAGGCTTTCCGGTCGCCGCGCCGCTCCTCTATTGCGACGACGACGAGCGTTGCCGGCACGCCGTTCTATCGTCATGGCGCATGTCGAGGGCCGCGTGATCTGGGAGCCGGAGCATGCCGGGCGTGCAGCCGGCCGAGCGCGCGGCGGTCTACGACGCCATGAACGCGACGCTGGCGCGGCTGCATTGGTTCGATCCGGCGGCGATCGGGCTCGCCGATTTCGGCCGCGGCGAGAACTACGTGGCGCGCCAGGTCGACCGCTGGTCGAAGCAGTACCGCGCCTCGCGAGACCGAGCCGATCGACGAGATGGAGCGGCTGATCGCGTGGCTGCCGGCGCATCTGCCGCCGGCAGCGCCGGTGCGGCTGGTGCACGGCGACTACCGGCTCGACAACATCATCCTGGCGCCGATCGCAGCCCGACGATTCTCGCGGTGCTCGACTGGGAGCTGTCCACGCTGGGCGATCCGCTCGCCGATCTCGCCTATCATCTCATGCAGTGGGACATGCCGCCGTCGGAGACCGGCGCCGGCACCGGCACGCTGGTCGGCCTCGATCTCGCGCGCTCGGCATTCCGTCGCGCGCCGGACTATGTCGACGCCTACGTGGCGCGCACCGGCCTCGATCCGCGGCCGCATCTGCCGGTCTATCTCGCCTACAATTTCTTCCGCCTGGCCGCGATCCTGCAGGGCATCGTCGGGCGCGTGCGCGACGGCACCGCGACGAGCGAGAACGCCGCCGCCATGGCGCCGCTGGTGCGGCCGCTCGCCGACGAAGGCCTGGGAGTTCGCGCGCGGAGGCGGGCGCGCGATGAGCAAGACGCTTCGCGCTCGCGCTCGGCGGCGGCGGCGCGCGCGGGCTCGCGCACATCGCGGTGCTCGAAGCGCTCGACGAAATGGGCGTGCGGCCGGCCGCCATCGCCGGCACCTCGATCGGCGCGCTGATCGGCGCCGCCTATGCCGCCGGCATGTCGGGCAAGGAGATCCGCCGCTTCGTGATCGCGCTCGCCCACGACCGCGCGGAGGTCTTTCGCCGGCTGATTGCGGCGCGGGCCGGCACCTTCGCCAACCTGTTCAATATCGGCTTCGGCAGCGCCACGCTGGTCGATGCGGAAAAATTCTGCGCAGCAGTTCCTGCCGGAGAAGTGCCGGACGATTTCGGCGCGCTCGAAATCCCGCTGACCGTCATCGCCACCGATCTCTACCGGCGGCAGCAGGTGGTGTTCTCGTCGGGCCCGCTCAAGCCTGCGCTCGCGGCCTCGATCGCGCTACCGACCGTGATGCGGCCGGTCGTGGTCGACGACCGCGTTCTGATCGATGGCGGCGCGACCAATCCGCTGCCGTTCGACCTGCTGCGCGGGCGCGCCGACGTCATCGTTGCCGTCGATATTTCCGGCGAGCCGACCGACGAGCGCCGCGACATCCCCAATCCCTGGGAGTGCCTGCTCACGACCGTGCTGGTCATGGGCAACGCCATCACCGCGGAGAAGCTCAAGCACGGCGCGCCCGACCTCATGGTGCGGCCGAAGGTCGGCGGCTTCCGCACGCTCGATTTCCTGCAGGCGAGCGCGATCCTGCGCGCGTCGGAGCCGGTCAAGGCGGAGGTGAAGGAGAAGCTGGCCGCGCTGCTCGACGCCTGACGGCGCGCTTACCGCACGTCGCAGCGTTTGGAATCGTCGAGCGTCTGCGGGCTCAGATTGATCCAGGTGGTGGCCGCGAAATAGCAGACCGCAACCGATTTGTCCTTCTGCAGCGTCACCAGGAATATTTCCCGGTTCTCGGTCGATTCGCCGCGCGCGAAGGTGACGCCTTTGATCTCGTAGCCTTTGCCGATGATGGTCCTGAACGACTGCTGATCCTGCGCCGTGGCATCGGAAGCCCCGGCGACAGCGAACAAGGTGGCGGCGAGCGCGCACAGTTTCTTCACGGCATCCTCCTCAATCCACATCCTGCCGCGGCGGATACTATGGGTCAGCGCCGGCAACGTCACCTCATTTTCGCTTGGGCTGTGAACAGCGCGTTCGGGTCAGCGCCGCGCGGCAAAAAATCCGCGCAACAGGTTCGCCGCCTCGGTCTCGCCGATGCCGCCGTAGACCTCCGGCCGGTGCAGGCAGGTGGGCGCGGAGAAGAAACGCACGCCGCTCTCGACCGCGCCGCCCTTGGGATCGGCGGCGCCGTAGTAGAGCCGCCGGATGCGGGCGAACGAGATCGCCGCCGCGCACATGGTGCAGGGCTCGAGCGTCACGTAGAGGTCGCAGTCGACCAGCCGCTCGCTGCCGAGCGCTGCCGCCGCCTGGCGGATCGCCACGCATCTCGGCATGCGCGGTCGGGATCGCGGTCGGCCAGCGTGCGGTTGCCGGCCTGCGCGACCAGGTCGCCGTCGCGCACGATGACGCAGCCGATCGGCACCTCGCCGGCCTGCGCCGCCGCGTGCGCCTCGTCGAGCGCGAGATCCATGAAGGTGTGCATTGCCATCGGCCAACTTTGCTATCACGCTGCCATTCGAGCGGCGAGCCTAACGATAAGGCAAAACGACAAGGCAATGAGCGGGCAAAACGACCAAACCGGGCAGGGCGAGCGCATCGCCAAGGTCATCGCGCGCGCGGGGCTGGCCTCGCGCCGGGAGGCCGAGGCCTGGATCGCGGCCGGGCGGGTCGCGGTCAACGGCGAGGTGATCGCCTCGCCCGCGCTCAACGTGACGGCGGCGGACCGCATCGCCGTCGACGGCGAGCCGCTGCCCGCGCGCGAGCGCACGCGGCTCTTCCTCTATCACAAGCCGCGCGGCCTCGTGACCACGCATGCCGATCCCGGCGGCCGCCCGACCATCTTCGCGGTCCTGCCGAAGGAACCTGCCGCGGCTCATCAGCGTCGGCCGGCTCGACCTCAACACCGAGGGCCTGCTGCTGCTCACCAACGACGGCGGGCTCGCGCGCATCCTCGAGCTGCCGGCGACCGGCTGGCTGCGCCGCTACCGCGTGCGCGCCCATGGCCGCGTGGCGCAGGATCAGCTCGACCCGCTGCGCGAAGGGCATCACCATCGACGGCGTCCGCTATGGCTCGATCGAGGCCACGGCTCGATCGCGCGCAGGGCAGCAATGTCTGGCTCACCTTCGCCATCCGGGAAGGCAAGAACCGCGAGGTCAGGAACGTGCTCGGCCATCTCGGCCTGGCGGTGAACCGGCTGATCCGGGTGTCGTTCGGTCCGTTCCAGCTCGGCGACCTCGCCGAAGGCGCGATCGAGGAGGTGAAGACGCGGATGCTGCGCGAACAGCTCGGCGAGCGGATCGCGGCGGCGGCGGGCGCGGACTTCGCGGCGCCGATCGTGCAGCGGCAAGCGTCCGTCGAGCCTGCATCTCTCACCGTCACCCGAGGTGCCCGCGTCTACGCGGGCCTCGAAGGGTGAGCGGCGCCGGGCCGTCGCCCTTCGAGGCTCGCCCAAGAGGCGCGAGCACCTCAGGGTGACGGAGAAAGAGTTATTGCGCGGCCGCACTGCGAAACCGGCGCGAAACGCAAATCGCGCCGCGACGCTGACCGCCTCGGCCAGCCCGAGCTCGCGCGGCGGGAGAAGCGGCGCGGGCGGGGGCCGGCGCGCGGCAAGAGGCGCTGATGCGCATCGTCGGCGGGCGCCTGCGCGGGCGCGCGCTCGCGGCGCCGAAATCGCACGCGGTGCGGCCGACCGCCGACCGCCTGCGCGAGGCGCTGTTCAACATCCTCGTCCACGCCTACGACGATCCCGTCACCGATGCGCGCGTGCTCGACCTCTTCGCCGGCACCGGCGCGCTCGGGCTCGAGGCGCTCTCGCGCGGCGCCGCGTTCGCGCTGTTCGTCGACGACGGCGCCGAAGCGCGCGCGCTGTTGCGCGAGAACGTCGCGGCGCTCGGCCTCGGCGGCGTCACCCGCATCTTCCGGCGCGACGCGACCAAGCTCGGCCCGGCGCATCCGATCGAGCCGTTCTCGCTCGTTTTTCTCGATCCGCCCTACGGACAGGGCTTGGCGGAAAAGGCGCTCGCCGCGGCGCGCGCCGGCGGCTGGCTCACGGCGGACGCGCTGATCGTGGTGGAGGAAGCCGTGAAGTCGGGCTTTGCCGCGCCGGACGGTTTCGATGAGCTCGAGCGCCGCGCCTACGACGACACGATGTTCGTCTTTCTTCGGAACCGCGCCTGACTAGCTCCCGCTGGTCGTCCCCGCGAACGCGGGGACCCAGTATTCCAGCGGCCGGTGTATGAGGCACCAATGGGTCCCCGCTTACGCGGGGACGACAGCACGTAGTGTTGCGACAACAGCATCACGCCTCAATCCGCGTTGACGCCGGCCGCCTTGATCGGCGGGCCCCACTTGTCGAGCTCGCTCACCACCAGCTTGGCGAGGAAGTCGGAGCCGCGTTCGTCCGCCTTGGGGACGAACAGGCCGAGATCCTCGATGCGCTTGCGGACCACGGGCGTGTCGAGCGTCTGGGCGGTAGCGGCGTTGACGCGGGCGATGATCGCGTCGGGCGTTCCTTTGGGGAAGAAAAATGCGTTCCAGCCGTCGGAGTCCACGCCGACGAGGCCCTGCTCGAGCGCGGTCGGCAGGTTCGGCAGTGCTGCGGATCGGGCGGCCGACATCGTAGCGAGGGCCTTGACGGTGTTGCCCTGGATCTGCGGCAGCGCGGTCGAGACGATGTCGCACATGAAATCGATGCGTCCGGCCATCAGGTCCTGCATCGCCGGGCCGGCGCCGCGATAGGGCACGTGGGTGATGTTGGTGCCCATCTTGGCGTTGAGCAGCACGCAGGCGATGTGGGTGGCGGAGCCGCCGCCGGCGGAACCGTACTGCCATCTTCGCCTCGTTCGCCTTCGCATAGGCGACGAACTCGGCGAGCGTGCTGACCGGCAGGTCCTTGCGCACGACCAGGACCTTGGTGTTGCTGACCACCAGAGCCGCCGGGCGCGAAGGCGGTCACCGGGTTGTACAACGGGTTCTTGTAGATGAACTGGTTGTAGGTGTGGGTGCCCTGGTTGCCGAGCAGGATCGTGTAGCCGTCGGGTTGCGTCTTCGAGACTCGGCTCGCGCCCACCATGCCGCCGGCGCCGGGGATGTTGTCGACCACGAGCTGCTGGCCGAGCAGCTCGGACATCCGCGGCGTGATGATGCGCCCGACCACGTCGATCGGGCCGCCGGCGGCGAACGGCACCACCATCGTCACCGGCCGGGCCGGCCAGTCCTGCGCGGACGCGCCGACGGTCGCGACCGTCAACGCGGCCAGTGTGGTGAAGATGATGCGTGTCGACGTCCTTGACATGGTGGTGAGCGCTCCCAATACAACCGAATCTTCACTCATGATGCCTGATGTGCGTTAACGTATCCTCGACGACGGTGATGTGTTCTTTGCGCAAAATCGCCGCAGTCGTCGTGCGCCGCTCAACTCAATCCACCGCCGCCCCGCTCGTCTTCACCGGCGCTGCCCATTTCGCGAGCTCGCTCGGGATCAGCTTGGCGAGATACTCCGGCGTGCGGCGTTGCGGCGGCGGGACATTGAGGCCGAGACCTTCCAGGCGCTCGCGCACCCAGGCGATATCGGTGACGTCGCTCGTCACCTTGGCGAGGCGTCGCACGATCGGCTCGGGCGTGCCGCGCGGCAGGAAGAACGCGTTCCAGGCATCGGCGTCGAAGCCGGTGAGGCCTTGCGCGTCGGCGGTCGCGAGCTCGGGCAGGACCATGCTGCGCTGGGGCGACAGCAGCGCCAGCGGCTTGATCGAATTGCTGCGGATGAGCGGCAGCGCGGTCGAGATCACGTCGCAGATGTAGTCGATGCGGCCGCCCATCATGTCCTGCATGGCCGCCGCCGTGCCGCGATAGGGAATATGCGTGACGTCGATGCCGATCGCGGCGTTGAGCAGCACGCAGGTGATGTGCGTTGCCGAGCCGCCGCCGGCCGATCCGAACGACATCTTCGCCTGGTTGGCCTTGGCGTAGGCGATGAACTCCGGCAGCGTCTCGGCCGGAAAGTCCTTGCGCGTCACCAGCACCTTCGAATTCTCGACGAACACCGTGACCGGCGTGAAGTCGTCCGCGGCGTTGTACGGCGGCTTCTTGGTGAGCAGCTGGCTGAACGCGTGGGTGCCCTGGTTGCCGTAGAGGAAGACGTAGCCGTCGGGCGCGGCCTTGGCGACGCGGCTCGATCCGGTCGAGCCGCCGGCGCCGCCGATGTTCTCGATGATGATCTGCTGGCCGAGAGCCTCGCTCATGGGCGGCGCCATGATCCGCGCCACCACGTCGAGCGGGCCGCCGGCCGGGAAGGGCACCACCATGGTGATGTTGCGGTTGGGCCAGTCCTGCGCGCGCGCGCCGATCGGCGCATGCGAGCACGACGACGAGCGCGGCGATCGCTCTCACCATGGCGGCCTCCCGAGCTCGGAACGCTTGGTGCGTCTTCTTTTCGCTATCAGGCTATCTCCGCTGAGCGAACTCTCAATCCGCGCTCGCGCCGCTCGCCTTGATCGGGCCGGCCCAGCGCTCGATCTCGCTCGGCACGTACTTGGCGAGATATTCCGGCGTCCTGCGCTCCGCCGCCGGGATGGTCACGCCGATGCTCTTGTAGCGTTCGCGCACGGCGGGGGTCTCCACCGCGTCGTTCGACGCCTTGGCGAGACGCCGCACGATCGCCTGCGGCGTGCCCTTCGGAACCGAGAGCGAGCCCCAGCTGCCGCAGTCGAGCCCCTTGAGGCCCATTTCCTCCGCCGTGGCGAGATCTTCCAGGCCCGGCGCGCGGTCGAGCCCGAGCGTGGCGATCGCCTTGACGCTCTTGCCCTGGATTTGCGGCAGGGCGGTCGAGATCTGCTCGGCGATGAAATCGATGCGGCCGCCGATCAGATCCTGCATGGCAGGCCCGGCGCCACGATAAGGCACGTGCGTGATCTTGGTGCCCATGGCGACGTCGAGCAGCACGGCGCAGATATGCGTGCCGGAGCCGCCGCCGGCCGAGCCGTAGGACATCTTGTCCTGGTTGGCCTTCGCGTAGGCGACGAATTGCGGCATTGTATCCACCGGCAAATCCTTGCGCGCGATCAGCACGCGCGCCGAGTCCGAGAACAGCACCACGTGCTCGAAGTCGGTCAGCGCGTTGTAGAGCGGCCGCTTGTAGAGGCTCTGGTTGATGGCGAGGACGGCGCTGCCGGACGAAAGGACCGTGTAGCCGTCGGGCGCGGCCTTGGCGACGCGCGCCGCGCCGGTCATGCCTCCGGCGCCGCCGGCGTTCTCGACGATGACCTGCTGGCCGAGGAGCTCGCTCATTCGCGCCGCCAGGATGCGCGCGATCGTGTCCACAGGCCCGCCGGCCGCGTAGGGCACGAGCAGGGTGACCGGCCGCGTCGGCCAGTCCTGCGCGCTCGCGGCGCCGGTGGACACGGCGAAAAAAGCGATGGCGGCGGCGACAATCGTCCTCGTCATGTGGCGACCTCCAGAGTTCAGTCCGCGCTGATGCCGGCTTCGCGGATCGGCTTCGCCCAGCGCTCGATCTCCTGCGGCAGGTACTTGGCGAGATATTCGGCGCTGCGGCGCTCGGGCGGCACGATCACGAGGCCGAGATCTTCCAGCTTGCTGCGGATGGCGGGATCGTCGAGCGTGTCGCTCATCGCCTTGTTCATTTTCTGGACGATCGGCGCCGGCGTTCCCTTCGGGAAGAAGAAGGCGTTCCACACGCTCGCCTCGACGCCGGGCACGCCCTGCTCGCCCGTGGTCGCGAGGTCGGCGATGATCGGCACGCGCTTCTCCGCCATCACGGCGATGCCCTTCACGGCGCCCTGCTTGGCCTGCGCCGCGCCGGTCTGGATGGTGTCGCACATGTAGTCGACGCGGCCGCCGATCAGGTCCTGCATCACGGGCGCGGCGCCGCGATAAGGGATGTGCGTGATGTTGAGGCCGAGCGCGAGGTTGAGCATGACGCACGGCACGTGCGTGCCCGAGCCGACGCCGGCCGAGCCGAACGTGGCGGTCTTCTCGTTGGCCTTCAGGTAGGCGACGAAATCCTTGAGATTGTTCGCGGGGAAATCCTTGCGCGCGATCAGGATGCGCGGCGATTCCGATACCAGACCGACCGGCTGGAAGTCGGTGGCGGCGTTGTAGAGCGGCTTCTTGTAGAGCGACTGGTTGTAGGCGTGCGTGCCGGTATTGCCGATCAGGAAGGTATAGCCGTCGGGCTCGGCCTTGGCGACGCGCGAGCCCCCGACCATGCCGGCCGCCGCGCCCACATTCTCCACCACGATCGATTGCCCGAGCATCTCGCCCATCCGCAGCGCCTGGATGCGCGCGCTCACGTCGATGCCGCCGCCGGCGGCGAAGGGAACGATGAGCGTGATCGGCCGGGTGGGCCAATCCTGTGCCGTTGCGGGTGCGGCGAGGACGAGCGCCGTCAATGCCGCCGCGGCGGCAGTCATCCTGTTGGGCATGCAAATCTCCCTCATCCGCGGCACCCTCGCGCGCCGGGAGGAGCGGATCAAGGCTTACTTTGTCGCGGCTGGATTGCGGGCTCGCCGCGGGCGTAGGTTGGGTCGAGCGCTTGCGAGACCCAACGTCACGAGCGGTGCCCGCGGTTGTTGGGTCTCGTAAGAACTCGACCCAACCTACAAGCGGCTGATCGCGGCTCACCGCTTGCTGAGCAACCCCGCGAGCGCGCGCGCCTTGCTGAAGACGGGCCACAGCGTCGGAGATTGCTTGATGAAGCGCTTGGTCCGCCGGAACGCCGACGTCAGCGCCATGACCAGCCAGCCGCGGAAGGTGACCGCGGCCAGGTGATCGTAGAGCGCGACCTCGGTGTCGGACCAGTCGCGCTTGTAGGGCTCGTCGCCGACGGTGAAGTCGAAGCGCGCGAAGCCGCCGTCGATGGCGTTGCGCAGCAATTCGTGCAGGTGCGCGCGCCCCGGGCCGAAGCGCGACAGCTCGCCGTCGTCGTAGCTCGAGAGAATGAGATAATAGCAGTCGCGGAATTTCAGCCCGACACTGGTCGCGGCCGTCGTTGCGCCGACATCGAGCCGGCTGACATGGATCACCCCGCGCATGCCGGGGTCGGTGGCGATCGCGAGGAAGAAATCGCGATAGCCGGGCCGGGCGAAGAGATCCTCCACGCCCATGCGCGCGAAGGCGCGCGATTTCTGGCTCATCAGGGTCGCCGAGCGTGGCGGCGATGTCGTCGCGCTCCTGCACATCGACGAAGCGGACCTCGCCGTGCTCGGCGAGATGCCTGAGCTGCTTGCGCTCTTTCTTGCGGGTCTGTGACGAGCGCTTCGCCGCATAGAACTGCTCCCAGTCGCGGCCGAGATTGGCGACGTAGGCGCCGCTCGGATGCGGCAGCACCTGGAAGTCGAAGGCTGCGAGATCGAGGAACGGGTTGCGCTGGGCGCCGACCGCCCCCGGCATCTTCTGCAGGTCGATCAGGTCGAAGCGGAAGCGCGGATCGGCGCGCAGCAGCGCGACGATGTCGCGCCAAACCATTACGAAACGCTCCGCGCTCATGCGGTCGGAGAAATTCTCCGCCAGCAGCGGCGCGTTGTAGTCGCACAGCGGCGAGGCGAGCCAGGTAAGTCGGTGCGCGAGCGTCAGGGCGAACCGGTGCCGCTCGATCGCGAGCGGCAGGATGAAGAGGATCTGCCCGTCGCCGTCGCGGCCGAGCACGATGGCGGGGACGGTGCCGTGGCGCGCACCGATGCACTGTTGCCAGGCGGCGAGCCAATCGAAGGACTGGAAGACGGTGCGGTCGGCATGCTGCTCGAACGCTTTCCACTCCTGCTCCACTTCGCTCAGGTTGCCATGGACTTCGAGGTGGACGCCGGAGCCAGAGCTCGTCCATGCGGGAGGCGGCGTGCCGACGCTCAGCGGCGGGCTCACCGACAGCGGAAGCTGCTGCTGGTCGTCCGCGATCCGTGCCGTGCGTGGTTGAGATCCGGCCACAGTGGGCGCGCCGCCATCGTCACGAGGCCCGCTCGGGCGGAGACTGGCATTGCTCGCGGACATCAGGAGCTCGTGGTGGCGAGGGTCGCCCCCTCGCGTGCATGTTTGCGACTATTTCCTAAACAAATCGTGCCCGTGGCGGTCCGTGTAAACCATAGTTGATCGCGCGGCGCGGGTTCCCGCGAGGAAACGAAAGTCCATGTCCGCACTATGCTTTTGCCGATGCGCGCCACGGGCAAGGTTTCCGGCCGTTCGCCTTCAAGCTTCATTAAGCCTTTTGGCCGCAAAGATGGCGTCGCTGCCGGGATATCAGGGCCAACAGGGCGTTCATGCGGCACGCCGATATTGCCATCGTCGGGGGCGGTCTCGCCGGCTCGACCGCCGCGGCGATGCTCGGCCGCGCCGGCGTCGATGCCGTCCTGATCGATCCGCATCAGCTCTATCCGAAGGACTTCCGCTGCGAGAAGCTCGACGCCTCGCAGGTCGCTCTCCTGCGCAAGACCGGCCTCGCCGGTGTGGTGCTGCCGGCGGCGACCCGCGACGGCGAGGTCTCGGTCGCCCGCTTCGGCCGGCTCGTCGAGCGGCGGCCGAACGAGCAGTACGGCATTCTCTACGATACGCTCGTCAACACGTTGCGCGCGTCGATCCCGTCGAGCGTCGAGGTCATCGCCGGCAAGGCGGCGAAGATCTCGACCGGCCCCGACCGGCAAGACATCACGCTCTCCTCCGGCGAGGAAATATCCGCGCGCCTGATCGTGCTGGCGAACGGGTTGAACATCGGATTGCGCCAATCGGTCGGCCTTGCCCGCGAGGTCATCAGCACCTGTCATTCCATCAGCATCGGTTTCGATCTCGCGCCGGTCGGCCGGCCCGCTTTCGACTTCCACGCCTTGACCTACTATCCCGAGCGCGCCGCCGACCGGATGGCCTATCTCACGTTGTTCCCGATCGGCTCGACCATGCGCGCGAACCTGTTCGTCTACCGCGAGATGGATGACCCGTGGCTGCGGCGATGGCGCGAGGCGCCGCGCGACGCGCTGTTCGACTTGATGCCGGGCCTGCGGAAGTTGACCGGCGAGGTCGAGGTCACCGACTTCGTCAAGATCCGGCCGGTCGATCTCTACGTCACGACCGGCTATCGCCAGGCCGGCATCGTCCTCGTCGGCGATGCCTTCGCCACCTCCTGTCCGGCGGCCGGCACCGGCTGCAACAAGGTGTTCACCGACGTGGAGCGGCTGTGCAACCATCACATCCCGCGCTGGCTCGCGAGCCCGGGCATGGACAAGGACAAGATCGCCGAGTTCTACGACGACGCGATCAAGCGCGACTGCGACGCGGCGTCGGAGGCCAAGGCGTATTTCCTGCGCGCGCTGTCGACCGAGAGCGGATGGTCGTGGAGCGCGCGCCGTTGGACCAAGTTCGTGGGTCAGCTCGGCGTCGGCCGCTTGCGCCGGGCGCGGGAGCGGCTCGGGACGCGGACGCTCGACCGGGAAGGGGAGGCGGCTCGCGGCAGTGCCGGCTGAGCCATGATTAGCTTTGCGCGTTATCGGTTTGATAACCCTAAATTACGGAGAACATTGAGTTTTTTCGTAAAATTCCGCAGATTTGACGTGCGTATTCCCCGGTAGCTCAGTTGGTAGAGCAGACGGTTGTTTCCCGTCCGGTCGATGGTTCGAGTCCATTCCCGGGGAGCCAATTAAATCAGAGATGATATATCGTATCTTGCTTTCAGACCGCGGGCCAAACCGAAAGCAGCGAAGGCAACTCGTACAACAGCGCTTGATTTTCGTGGCAGCGAATACGCCGATGACCAAGTTGAAGGTTACTCGTCGGCCATGCCTGGCTGGGCCGCCCCCGGTTTCGGCCGGTCCTGAAGGATCGACATGTACGCGTCGTATTCGTAGACGCGGTCGCGCTTGCGGCCAGTGATCTCCCTGAGGATTTTGAGTTCCTCCATCGTAGCAAGAGCCGAGTTTACGGTCGGCAGGCTCAGGTCGGTCTTCTTGACCGTGGCCGCTGCGGTCAGATAGGGATTTTTCTTCATGAGCTCGAAGACCTGTTGCACGGACCCGGTCAGTTTGCCGCCGGCCTTTATCCGCTGAAGGTCGGCTTCGAGAAGCTCCGAAATCTTGGTCGCGGTCGCGACCGCGTCGTTTGCCGTCTCGGCGACGCCGTCGAGGAAGAATTCCAGCCACGTCTCCCAAGATCCGCGTTCGCGCACCTCCTGCAGGAGGCGGTAGTAGTCCGCGCGTTTCGTCTTGAAATAGAGGCTGAGATAGAGGAGCGGCTCCTTGAGGATGCCCTCGGCACACAGAAGCAGCGTGATGAGCAGGCGGCCGATGCGGCCGTTGCCGTCCAGAAAGGGATGGATGGATTCGAACTGCAGGTGGACCAGACCAGCCTTGATCAATGGCGGCAGGTCGCGAGCCTCGCTGTGAATGAATTTCTCCAAGGCGTCGAGGCAGGCTTCCATCTCGAGCGGAGGAGGAGGCACGTAGACCGCGTTCCCGGGCCGCGAGCCTCCGATCCAGTTTTGGCTTCGCCGGAACTGGCCGGGATCCTTTCCGGCGCCGCGGCCCTTCTTGAGAAGGATTTCGTGCAGCTCGCGGATCAGGCGGAGCGAGAGCGGAAGCGTGTTCATCCGCTCCACTCCGTAGTTCATGGCTTCTACGTAGTTCGATACTTCGGTGATGTCGTCGAAATTCTGCGCTTCGAATTGGCCCGCTTCGGCCCGAAGCAGATCCGAAAGCGTGGATTGGGTGCCCTCGATCTGCGACGACAGCACGGCCTCTTTGCGGACGTACATGTATAAGAAGAGCTCCTTGTTCGGCAGGAGCTGCGATATGCCGTCCAGACGTCCCAAGGCGCGGTCGGCATCGCTGAGGTGCGACACGAGGTCTTTCATGTCGATGGGCGGATTGGGCGGAAGTGGCGGCGGCACAAAGGCGCTGACGTTCTCGCCGCCTGCGGCGGTGACAATGAATCGGCCCAGTCTCGGGCTTTCGTCAGCCATGGCCGCAGCCTCGCGATTTAATTAGTGGCCCGCACTAATAAGATTTCTACCTCATTTCTTTATTTTCCGATGGCAAAAGTCAAATGCCAAAGCCGCCAGAGGCAAGGTCGCTCTCGGCAAATTCGAGGGCTGCTATCTTCAACGACAGAAGGACTAACTGCCTACGGGGGGTTCAGCAGGGGCAGGGCTTGTCCGCTCCTCTAAGTTGGCACATGATCGCTGGCGGCTTGGGGAAACGTACTTTGGTACGCTCTATCTTGGCGGCGGCACCTAGCTAGGTGAAGATTGTAGCTTGATCGCGCATTCATCAGCCGCTCGTCAGCCGGGAGCTAACCAAAATCGGAAACGATCCATAGGTCAACGCAGTCGGCCCCTGGCTTCCCGGAGGTTTCCTTGCGTCTGACCCGTCGCTCTATCCTTCGCACCGGCGCGCTCGCCGCCGTCTCCCCCTTGTTCGGCCACGCGCCATTGTCCGCAGCACCGGCGCGCGCGCAAAACTCCGAGCCGCGGTGGCGGCACGGTCTGTCGCTGTTCGGCGACCTCAAATATCCGCCCGGCTTCAGGCATTTTGGCTACGTCAAGCCGCAGGCGCCGAAAGCGGGAGCGGTACGCTTGATGGCGCTGGGCACTTTCGACAACTTCAACCAGGTCATCGCGGGGGCCAGGGGGTTGTTCGCTGCGGGGGCCGGCACGATTTGCGACACGTTGATGGCGCAATCGCTCGACGAAGCGTCGGCCTATTACGGGCTGATCGCCGAAGCGGTCAGTTATCCGCCGAACTTTGCATCCAGCTCCTTTCGCTTGCGCGCCGCCGCTCGCCACCACGACGGCACGCCGATTACGGTCGAGGACGTGATCTTTTCCTTCGAGGCCTACAAAAAACACAACCCCTTTATCGGCGCCTTTTACCGCCACGTCGTGAGGGTCGAGCAGAGTGGCGAGCGCGAGGTCACTTTTACTCTCGATGCGCCCGGCAATCTGGAAATGCCGGTGATCCTCGGACAACTCAGGATACTGCCCAAGCACTGGTGGGAAGGGACCGACGCGGCGGGCAAGAAGCGCGACATCGGCGCAACCACGCTCGAGCCTCCGCTCGGCAATGGCGCCTACCGCATCAAGGAGTTCGTCCCCGGCCGCTCGCTGGTTTTCGGGCGCGTGCAGGACTATTGGGCCAAGGATCTGAACGTCAATGTCGGGCGCGACAACTTCGACGAAATTCGCCACGAGTATTTCCGTGATCCCACGGTCGCGCTGGAGGCCTTCAAGGCCGACCATGTGGACTGGCGCACCGAGAACAGTGTCAAGAACTGGGCAATGGCTTACGATTTTTCCGCGGTCAAGGAGAAGCGGGTCATCCTCGAGGAATTCCCCCAGCGCGACCGGGGGATCATGCGGGCCTTCGCCTTCAACACGCGGCGCGACAAGTTCAAGGATGCAAGAGTGCGCCGCGCGTTCAATTTCGCCTTCGACTTCGAGGAGATGAACAAGCAGTTCTTCCACGATCGATACAAGCGGATCGACAGCTACTTCGAGGGCACCGAGCTGGCCAGCTCCGGACTGCCGCAGGGTGAGGAGCTCAAAATCCTGGAGCCGCTGCGCGGCAAGGTGCCGCCCGAAGTCTTCACCACCCCGTATGCCAATCCGGTCGCCGGCACATCCGAGAACATGCGCGCCAATCTGCGCGAGGGGATGCGCCTCATGCGGGAGGCGGGCTACGAGGTGCGCGATCACAAGCAGACCAACTCGCGGACCGGCGAGGTGCTGAGCGTCGAGATTCTCAGCCCAATGAGCGATCCGTCGGGGGCCGAACGCGTCATCAACTTCTACAAGCCTTCCCTTGCTCGTCTCGGCATCGACGTCACCGTACGAAGTGTCAACGATATCCAATATGACAATCGATTGCGTACCTTCGACTTCGATATCATGGTCGCCACCTGGCCGCAGGCCCTCTCGCCCGGCAACGAGCAACGCGACTTGTGGAGCTCCAAAGCGGCCGATACGCCTGGCTCGCGCAATTACATCGGCATCAAGGATCCCGCGGTCGATGCCCTGATCGAGCGCGTGATTTTCGCCAAGAGCCGTGGCGAGCTGGTGGCGGCCACGAGGGCGCTCGACCGTGTCCTGCTGTGGAGCCACTACGTGGTGCCGCAATTTGCCCACGACAAAGTGTGGGCGGCGCGCTGGGACCGCTTCGGCCGGCCCGATCCGTTGCCCGAGTACGGTGGCTCGGCATTTCCAACCGTCTGGTGGTGGGATGCCGAACGGGCCGCGAAAACGGGGAACCGTCAGTAGAGACGCCCCGAGGCGCACGACGCGCCCCACGCTCTAGAATAAAGCGCAAAAGTTTGTCGTGACGAAGTGTGAGGCGCCGCACACACGACGCCGGTCAACGAGCGTATGGGTGTTGGGCAACCCCAGGCAATGGAGACGGCCATGCCCCCGCTTTTGGCTTCGAGCGCATTCGCGAAAACTATGAGGAGAAAAGGCCTTGGTATCGGCCTGAGGCTCGCGGCTGCCCTGACGGCACTCGTCGTTCTGTCCCTGGTGTCGCCGGCACGCGCGGCGGACCTGACCGGCCACTGGCGAGGTACGCTCGACGGCCGGGTGGGCGAGTTGACGACTGCCTTCAACGAGGACGGCTATGTCCTGTTCGAGTACCCGAGCAACAACGGACTGGTCCGGGCCATTGAGTTGACTGCTCCCGGGAAAATCCAGTTCGTACCGCCGGGCGGAGGCGTGACGACGGTGGCTGTGAATTCGGTCGTCAAGCGGCCGCGCGCGGTCTCATACGTGCTCCACCTCGGGTTCGAGGGCGCGAGCGAAGGATATCCGGACCGGCGCTACGTCACCGAGCAGCGCGAATACGCGTTGACCAATCAAGGACTATGGGTGCGGGTGATAAGCCGGGCGAGCACGTACTTCGGGGACGAGGACGGAACGACCGGCGGCGGCTCCGAGAAAGTGCGGGTCATCGAAGGCGTACTGAAGAGGGTGGAGTGAAAGCCTTCGTTCCCCTCTCGGTGACACGAACGGTGCCCGCGGCTACCGTGCCATCTTCTCTCGCAGCAGTGACGTCAGGCGCTCCGTAAGGGGGTCCAGGTTGGCCGTAAGCTCGTCGGGTGGCAGCCTACGCGTGTCCAATGTCCTTTCGGACGGCTCTTCACGAAAAGACGATGACAGGTCCAAAGTTCTCGTCCGCCGCCCTTGCTGCTGTTTGCGAAAGACCTGAAAAATCCTGACCCTGTCACCATCGGTGGCAAAGTCGATCTCGCACGTTTCATCGAGCCGTTGCCGCAAGGCGTCTCTTACGGAGTTCTTCGCTTTTTGGGTTTCGATCCTCAGGCTGGAAAGCTGAGTTGATTTCTCGAGGTACTCACTCCAGCCCTTCAACGTCTGAACCTTCTCCATGGGAAGGTAGCCGATGGTTTTCGTCTTGGCTTCATCCTGGTCTGCCATGCGCTTACCTCACGGACCTCAGACATGGTTCTCCTGCAATGTCGTAGCCGCATGGTTTACAGATGGTTAACGCGCAGCCATTCGATGGTACCGGGCGAGGGGATTTAGGAAAATAATTTCAGAGCGCAAAGGTCCGCGCGATTCGGCAGGGCGCGCCCCATCGCGGCAGCCTCATGTCGTGCCGGAAGCGCTCGCCGGCGCATAGGGCGCCCATGGTGCCGATTGGGGCACTTGTCCCGCCCACGGCGCGCTGGCGGGCGTGATTCGTCCCACGCGTGGGACATCGTGCTCATGACGACGGATCGGGGATGCGCGAGAACGTGCGTGATCGAACGCCCCCAATCCCGCGGATCGACACGACTGGAACATCTCTCCCGTGAACAACAGTATCCCCTGTTCCCGCGGGAAAGGTGGCGTCCCGGCTGATCGGACTCGACCTCTTGCGTCGGAGGTCTTGCAGCCGGGACGCAATTTTTTTTCTCCGCGTATTTCGCCGCGGCGTGCCGGATCCCACTGGCGGTAGTCGAGTCACCCTGTCGTGCGAGCCATCTGGATACCTCCCATTCGACCCCACCAAATCAGCGCATGCTTCACAGAGCTCGCGCGGAGCTTCACAGGGCATTAGTCACGAGGCTTAAGTCACGAGGCTTTAGTCACGAGGCCGGCATCGGCGATCCCGGGTTCGTAACGACCCGGAATGCCGCCGGCTCCTGCCGGGATCGTGGTCCTACGCCATGCACCATCCGTGATCGATGCGGGACACCCGCCTCATGACGGCCAAGCCGGCCTCCGCAATGTTCCGCGCGGCGATAACGGCAAAGTTTCTCACTTCGATCTTCGATTTTCGATCTTCGGGGTGACGGCGAATCGGGCCGAGCAACAGTTGCGTGCCGAGGATGACTATCAAGATGACTACCAGCATGGGGATGCTATGAGGGGTTTCCAATTCAGGTTTCTGGGACTGACGCTGCTTGCCAATGGAGCAGGAATCGCGCTGCTGCTGACGGTTCTCGCTGGTCCCGCCGGCGCGCAGCTCAGGACGGAGGTGGTCACCGTCGCTGTGCGGCCGGGCGTGACCATGAAGTACCTCGAGATCAGGGGCAGCGAGCGGCCCCGCGCAACGGTGATCTTGTTTGCGGGCGGCAACGGCGTTCTCGCCTTGCGGCCGTCGGGGGAAATCGGGACCGATCTCTCCCTCAACTTCCTGATCCGTTCTCGCAATCACTTCGCGAGCGCGGGCCTTGCGGTGGCCGCGCTCGATGTCGCCTCCGACCTGCGAGGCAAAGGGTTGAACGGCGACATTCGTCTCTCCGCACAGCATGCGCAGGACGTCGCGCGCGTGATCGCCGTCTTGAGGGACCGGATCGGAGGTCCTGTGTGGCTCGTGGGCACCAGCAGCGGCACGATCTCCGCCGCCGGCGTCGCTGCTCGGCTCGCCCAGTCGGAGCCGCGCCCCGATGGGGTCGTGCTCACGTCGACGCAGACGACGCTCGTTGCGGGCCTTTGCGGCAGGACCGTGTATTTCGCATCTCTCAATGCGATCCGTGTCCCGGTGCTGGCGGCCTCCCATCGCGATGACCGCTGCCCCTGCAGTCCAGGCAGTGCCGCGGCCGGGGGCAAGCTGATGGCGGCCCTCACCGGCGCCTCGGCAAAGGAGCACAGGATCTTCACTGGAGGGAATCCTTCGCTATCCAAAAGCCCCTGCATGGCGCGCACGCCGCACGGGTTCTTCGGCATGGAATCAGAGGTGGTCAACGCGATCGCAGGATGGATCGCCAAACATTGACGCCGGTCTGACGGACCAATTGTCCATCGATCTCTCCGAGGCTGCCAGCGAGCGCCACGCACTCGATCTGCTCCCTCTCCCCGTTCTTGCGGGGAGAGGGGTGGGGTGAGGGGCGCAGGCGCCGCACATTCGGTGTGTTCCCCTCCCCCTTGTGGGGAGGGGTTAGGGGTGGGGGTGGTGCAATTGTTTGCAGGTGGCGCCACCATTCTCCGCTGCATCACCCCCCTCCCCAACCCTCCCCCACAAGGGGGGAGGGAGCACACCGAGTTTGCTGCTCGCGCGTCCGCAACTCGCCACAAGTGCGCTCACGCGCGTCTGCAACTCACTGTGCGAGCGTGAATACCGCTCTTCAAAAAAAATCATGCGCCGCCAATTGCACGTGTTCCTTTTGAGCAACACCCAAGTCGCCATTGGCTCCTGCCGGGACCTCGGCCCTACGCTTTGCATCGATTCGGGACGCCGGCTTCATGACGGCGAAGCGGGGCCTGCGCCATGGTCCGCGCGCAGAGTTCGCAGCACGGATGCCGCTCCGGGATCCGCGCTGCCGCGCTCAGGGCACAACTCAGGGGGATGATAATGGCTAAGTTTCTCACTTCGATCTTCGGGCTGGCGGCGGCGGCGCCCCTGTTGATGGGTGCTTCCGCGAACGCGGCGGACTTGACGGCCAGGGCGGTCAAGGCCGCGGCGCCGCCGCCGGTCTTCAATTGGACCGGCTGCTATCTCGGCGTCCATGCGGGCGGCGGGAAGCAGTCGTCGGACTTTGTCAGCCAGGGGACGTTCGGCGGCGTCGGCGCGCTCGGCGGCGCGCAGGCCGGATGTAACCTTCAGTGGAAGCAGTTCGTCATCGGCGTCGAGGGCGAATACTGGGCGTCCGGCCTGCGTGACCGCGATACTGATTTTGATGGGACTTTCACCGGCGAATCCAGCTCGCGCAATCGCTGGGACGGCGCCATTTCAGTGCGCTCGGGCATCGCTTTCGACCGCGCCTTCGTCTACGGCAAGCTGGGAGCTGTGTGGGGCAAGTTCGACTACGCCGCGAACGAAATAGATGGACCTTTCACTAACACCGCACGCGGCGACGCGACATTCACCGGCGTCCTGATCGGCGCCGGCTTCGAATACGCGCTCACCGACAATTGGACCGCAAAGTTCGAATACAACTATCTCGACTACGGCAACAAGATCGTGAATCTCGCCGTGACCGAATGTAATGGCGGGGTGTGCTTCACGGGAACGGAGCGCGTCACGATCAAGGAGGTCAAGCAGATCGCCAAGGTCGGCGTGAACTACAAATTCTGACCTTGTCGGGTGACGCCGTCGCCGCCGGATAGCGACCCCTCCGGCGGCGCGGCGTGCGTGGGGCAGGATGTTTGGTCGGGGCGCCGAGCATTGCTCGGTGCCGATTTGATCATCATCGATTTGATCATCATCGATTTGATCGTCGAGGGCTGAACATCCGCCTCACGCCTTGATTTGCGGTATCAATGGATTGCCGCGTCGCGCCTCCCTCGCGAATTTTGCCCGAGCTCTCCCTCTAGCGCATTCCGACGAATTTCGTCCACGACAGGTGCCGCGGGCTCCAACCTCTCCCCGCTTGCGGGGAGAGGTCGGCGAGCCGCCCCGGCGGCGAGCCGGGTGAGGGGGACTCTCGAAATGCTCGGTGCGCGGAGAGCGCCCCTCACCCGCCCGCCGTCGCGGCGAAGACGCCGCTCGGCTGTCAACCTCTCCCCGCAAGCGGGGAGAGGTTGGAGTCCGCTGTACCGTTGTGCCGTCACAAGCGCGTTCACGCGCGTCTGCGACGCATTATGGGAGCGTCGATACCGCTCCTCGGAAAAGATTATGCGCCGCCAATTGCGCGTGTTCCTTTTGAGCAACACCAGGTCGCCATTGGTTTCCTGCCGGGACTGCGGCCCTACGCTTTGCATCGATGCGGGACCCCGGCTTCATGACGGCGAAGCGGGGCCTGCGCCATGGTCCGCGCGCAGAGTTCGCAGCGGATGCTGCTCCGGGATCCGCGTTGCCGCGCTCAGAGCGCAACTCAGGGGGACGATATGGCAAAGTTTCTAACTTCGATCGTCGGGCTGGCGGCGGCAGCGCCGCTGTTGATGGGTGCTTCCGCGAACGCGGCGGACTTGACGGCCAGGGCGGTCAAGGCGGTGGCGCCGCCGCCGGTCTTCAATTGGACCGGCTGCTATCTCGGCGTCCATGCGGGCGGCGGGAAGCAGTCATCGGATTTTACCTCGGATTTTTCCGACGCAGGGACGTTCGGCGGCGTTGGCGCGCTCGGCGGCGCACAGGCCGGATGTAACCTTCAATGGAGGGAGTTCGTCATCGGCGTCGAGGGCGAATACTGGGCATCCGGCCCGCGTGACCGTGATACTGCTGATGATGGGAATTTCACCAGCGAACTCAGCTCGCGCAATCGCTGGGACGGCGCCATTTCGGTGCGCGCGGGCGTCACTTTCGACCGCGCCTTCATATATGGCAAGCTGGGAGCCGTGTGGGGCAGGTTCGACTACGCCGTCGATGGTTCACAACCCGCTAGTTTGGTCAGCGGCAGCATTCGTGGCGACGCCGTTTTCACCGGTGTCCTGGTTGGTGCAGGCATCGAATACGCGCTCACCGACAATTGGACCGCAAAGTTCGAATACAACTATCTCGACTACGGCAACAAGATCGTGACTCTCGCCGTGACCGACTGTTTTGTCGGCGAGTGCGTCACGAGAACAGAGCGCAGCACGATCAAGGAGGTCAAACAGATCGCCAAGGTCGGCGTGAACTACAAGTTCTGACCTTGCCGGCTGACGACATCGTTGCCGCCGGATATGGACCCTTCAGCGGCGCGGCGTGCGTGGGGCGGGACGTTTGGACGGCGCGCCGAGCATTGCTCGGTGCTGATTCGATCGTCGGGTGCCAACATCCGCCTCACGCTTCTCGCCGGGGTCGCCGTCCTAAGCCCTGGCGCCATCCGCCTTCTCTTTGTGTTCGATGCGGGACGCCGGTCTCATGACGGCGAAGCCGGCCTGCGCAATGTTCCACGCGCAGAGCCACGCGCGGCACTCGTCAGCAGTGCACGTCGCAGCCGGCTCCGTGGCCGCAGTCCTGCTCCCGGTATGCGGTTCATCTGGCCGCTCGCATTCGACGCACAGGAGTCTCGTCGCACAGGAGTCTCAATGCGTGTGAAGCGATCATGCTTATTTCACACGGCCGCATAAGAGGGCTCGGCGGCGGCGTTGCCGGTGCCGATTGAATGATCCAACGCGAATGGGGGCGATCCATGAGCACGTCACCGAAGACCGAGCGTTTCAAGGTCGTCGTCATCGGCGCTGGTCACGCCGGCCTTTCGGTCGGATATCACCTGGCGCATCGGATCGCCTCGCCGTTCGTCATCCTCGATGCCAATACGCGGATCGGGGATTCGTGGCGCAAGCGGTGGGAACTCGCTGCGTCTGCTCTCGCCCGCGCGCTATAGCGCGCTCGACGGACTGCCGTTTCCCGCCGGGCCCGATGCTTTTCCCACCAAGGACGAGATGGCGGACTATCTCGCCTCCTATGCCGCGCAATTTGCGCTGCCGGTTCGCACCGGCGTCACGGTCGACAAGCTGTTCCGGGAGGACGGCCGCTACGTGGTCGCGGCCGGCGATCGCCGGTTCGAAGCGGACAACGTCATCGTGGCCATGGCGAACTACCAGAGGCCGCGCATGCCGTTGTTCGCCCGCGATCTCGACCCGAAGATCCTGCAGCTCCATTCGAGCGAATACCGCAATCCGTCGCAATTGCGTAAGGGCGGCGTGCTGGTCGTCGGCGCCGGCAATTCCGGCTCGGAGATCGCGCTCGAAACCGCGGCGCGCGGCTTCAAGACATGGCTGTCGGGACGGCACACGCGCCACGCTCCGTTCCGGCTCGAAGGCTTCTTCGCTCGTCATGTGCTGGTCCCGTTCGTGCTTCGGTTCGTGGAGCATCGCCTGCTGACCACGAGCACGCCGATCGGCCGCAGGGTCCGCGCGCGATTCACCTCGCAGGGCGGGACGCTGGTCAGGGTCGAGCCCGAGGACCTGGCGGCCGCCGGGGTCGAGCGGGTGGGCGTGACGACAGATGCGCGCGCCGGCTTTCCCATGCTGGCGGACGGCTGCCTCCTCGATGTCGCCAATGTGATCTGGTGCACGGGGTTCTGGCCGGGTTTTTCGTGGATCGACCTTCCCATCCTCGGCAGGGACGGCGAACCCGCGCAGCGGCGGGGCGTCGTGGCGAGCGCGCCGGGCCTGTACTTCGTCGGCCTGCATTTCCTCTACGCCTTGTCGTCGGCGATGATTCACGGCGTCGGCCGGGACGCGAAATATGTGGCCGATCATGTCTCATACCGGCTGGCTGCGGGAGAACGCCCGGCCCACGCCGACGGCGGGACGATCACGCTCGGCTCGGCCGATATGGACGCGGCGATACCCCGAAGATTTTGGTGAGCCCGGCAGTCGCCCGGGCAGGTCGGCAAGGAGAGAGCAGGATGAACCGATTCACGTCATGGGGGGCTGCCGCCCTCGTTGTGCTGAGCGCCGCCGTTGCGCCGCCCGTCCCGGCACGGGCGGAGCCGGCCGCGCCGGCGCTCGATGGAACGCTGAAGAAAATCAAGGAGACCGGCGCGATCACGCTCGCCCACCGCGAATTCTCGGTTCCTTTTTCCTACTACGACGACAAGCAGCGGGTCGTCGGCTACGCAATGGACCTCTGCTACCGGATCGCCCACGCCGTGAAGAAGGAGCTGAGGCTGGACAAGCTCGAGGTGAAGCTCAATCCGGTGACGTCGGCGATGCGCATTCCACTGGTCACCAACGGAACGGTCGATCTGGAATGCGGCTCGACCACGAACAATCTCGAGCGGCAGAAGCAGGTGGCGTTCACGATCACGCATTTCGTCACCGCCAACCGGTTCGTGTCGAAGAAAGCCAACGGCCTCAAGACGGTCGATGACCTCAAGGGCAAGACCGTCGTGTCGACCTCGGGCACGACCAACATCAAGCAGATCACCGAGATCAACGCGCAGAAGAATCTCGGGATCAACATCCTCAACGCGAAGGATCATCCCGAGGCCTTCCTGATGGTCGAGACCGACCGGGCGGCGGCCTTCGTGATGGACGACATCCTGCTCTACAGCATGGTGGCCACCGCGAAATCGCCGGGCATCTTTCAGATCTCGGCGGACCCGCTGTCGGTCGAACCCTACGCCATCATGCTGCGGCGCGAGGATCCGGCGTTCAAGAAGGTCGTCAACGACACGATGATCGGCATCTACAAGAGCGGCGAGATCAACGCGATCTACGACAAGTGGTTCATGAAGCCGATACCGCCGAAGAACGTCAATCTGAACGTGCCGATGAGCCCTTCGTTCAAGAAGGTCGTCGACAACCCGACCGACAGCGGCGACCCGGCCGCGTATTGATCCTCGATCCCCATGGCGGGGCGTGGCCCCGCCATGCTCTTGTCAGCATTTGCCGCTGCGCTGGACGGCGGGCGTGGAGGGCGCAGTGGAAGGCGTAGTGGAAGGCGCAGTGAAAGGCATATGAGCAAAAATCGGAGCTGGGAAGTTTCCCGCCACCTCTCGCCCGGCGAGGCGATCGAAGCCGGGCAGGCCGTCTATTCGCCGCTGGTCCTGCGCATCTACGACTGGGTCGTTCTGGGGCTCTCCAACCGGTTTCTGTGGCGCTGCCCGACGGCGGAGCTGCGCCGGTTGTACGACCGCAATGTCTCCGATCGGCATCTCGACGTCGGGGTCGGCACCGGCTACTTCCTCGATCGCGCCAGGTGGCCGGTCGCCGATCCCTCGATCACGCTCCTCGACCTCAACCCCGACTGCCTGCGCGCAGCCACCGAACGCATCAGGAGATATGCGCCCCGGACCGTGCGGGCGAACATCCTCGATGTGCCGCCGGCGCTCGAGCCGTTCGGCTCCGTCGGGCTCTGCTACCTGCTCCATTGCCTGCCGGGACCGATGGCCGAGAAGGCGATCGTGTTCGACCATCTGCGGCCATATCTGCGTCCCGGCGCTCGCGTGTTCGGGGCGACGATCGTTCAGGGCGACGTTCCGCGCTCGCGTTCGGCCCAGGCGGTGATGAACCTCTACAATCGCAAGGGCATTTTTTCGAACGCCCACGATACCCTCGGAGAGCTCCAGGCCGCGCTCGGCAGGCGCTACAGCAGCGTAAAGACCGAGGTGAGGGGGTCGGTTGTCCTGTTCGAGGCTCGCCACGATTGACGGCGCGAACGGGACATCGATCGGCGACCACGACAGGTCGTCCACGACAGGTCAACCACGACAGGTCGTCCCTGGAGAATAAATTCTATGGGCGAGATGCCGGACTGTTCGCGCCCGCTTTCTATTCCTGCGTCTTGGATCGCCATGAACGATCGCGGATGACGCTGCATATCTGGTATCGATAGTCGCTGAAAAAGCGTTCGATCCCGCGCCGCTTGGCTTTCGCATGCTCGGGGTGAACGCGCCATTCGTGCAGCGCCTCTTCAGTCTCGAACTCGACGATCGTCACCCGCTCCCCGTCGTCCGCGCTGAAGCTTTTATGGGAGATGTACCCGGGAATGCTCCGCGCCAGCTCACTCATGCGCTTGGCCATCGGGCCGTATTCCTCCTGGGTTCCCGGATTGAGCCGGGAGCGAAAAACCGTGACGATCATGGGTGACGCTCCGCAAAGAAACGACGTCGCAGACAATGCAGTCCCGGGAAATACAACTCAAATGCATTGTTGCCATAGTGATCATGCGGAGATTCATGGGTCGCAAGCATATGGGTCGGAAGCATCGTCGTCTCGAAGCCGCTCAAACAGGTCCTGACCGCAATGTCGCGAGGATGCTGTTTGGGTCTTGCGTCCCGGCTTGGCGGCGGTCGCCGGCGCGATTTGCCCGGGCGTGGGACGTCGTGCTCATGACGAGCAGCCGGAGGATGAGCGAGAATTCGCGCGATCGAACGCCGCCGATTCTCGCGGATAACGACAAGATCGAATCATCTCTCCCGCTTGCGCGAGCATCCGCTGCACTCCGCGGGAAGGATGACGTCCCGGCTGCATCGGACCCGGATCTCACGAGCGGGTCTTGCAGCCGGGATGCAATTCCACCTCCGCGTCCACGTCGGAGCCGGCACGATCCCGGGTCGGCCGCCTCGCGTACCGACAGAGCTCCCGTACCGACAGAGTCGGGACCGAAAACCGCAACGAGCAGGAGCGAACGAAGAATGTCCACTGCGCCGCTCTCGCGCGTCACACGGCGTCGCCTTCTCGCGCTGATTGGAACCGCGGCCGGAAGCTCCTTCATGTACCAGGCGATGACGGGCTTGGGCCTGGCCGCTGCCTCGACCTACAAAGGGCCGCCCAAGCTCGACGGCGATCCCGGCGGCGCCTCGGTTCTGATCCTCGGAGCCGGCCTCGCCGGCATGGTCGCGGCTCTCGAGCTCCGCAACGCGGGATACCGTGTGCAGGTGCTCGAATACGATACCCGTGAGGGCGGCCGGTGCTGGTCGCTGCGCGGCGGCGATCGGCACATCGAGCTGGGTGGAATCGAGCAGAATTGCCGGTTCAGCAAAGGTCTTTTCGGCAAAGGCCTCTACTTCAATCCCGGCCCGTGGCGCATCCCGCATCACCATCGCGCGGTTCTCGATTATTGCAAGCGCTTCGGAGTGGCGCTGGAGCCTTTCGTCCAGGTCAATCACAACGCCTATCTGCATTCGCGCAACGCCTTCGCCGGGAAGCCGCAACGTTTCAGGGAAGTCGCCGCGGACTTCCATGGCCATGTCGCCGAGCTGCTGTCGAAGGTCCTCAGGCAGGACAAGCTCGATCAGGCCGTCTCCAAGGAGGACCAGGAAATTCTCCTGGAAGGATTGCGGGAATGGGGAGCGCTCGACAACAACTACGCCTACGCGCCAGGCCCGCGCACCAGTAGCCGGCGCGGCTATCTCAGGGATCCGGGCGGCGGGGTGAACGCGCGTCCGGAACCGTCCCAGCCCACGGCACTCCACGATATCCTCGAATCTCGGCTTTGGCGGAGCATGGGCCTCGGAAGCCGCTACGAGTTTCAGGCGCCGCTGTTTCAGCCGGTCGGCGGCATGGACATGATTGCCCGGGCTTTCGGGCGCCAGGTCGGCCGATTGATCAGGTTCGGTGCCAAGGTCACCGGTATCAAGCAGGGCGGCGAGCGCGTTACGGTCACCTATGAGGATCTCAAGGCCGGCGGCCGTGCCAGGACGGCAAGCGCCGACTGGTGCGTCTGCACCTTGCCCCTGCCGGTTCTCGGTCGGATCGAGATCAACGTCGACAAGGCCATGGAGAACGCCATCAAGGCCGTGCCGTACAATGCCGCGGTCAAGATCGGGCTTCAATTCAAACGCCGGTTCTGGGAGCAGGATGAAGCAATCTATGGCGGCATCACCTATACGGATCTGCCGAACGGGATGATCTCGTATCCGAGCGGCGGCTATGGCGACGCCGGCGAAGGGATTCTCCTCGGCGCATACACGTTCGGTCATCACGCCCACGAGCTCGCTGCATTGCCTCCGGAAGATCGGATCAGGAAGGCCGTCGAGTACGGCACACAGATCCATCGCCAATACCCGGATGAGTTCGAGACCGGCATCTCCGTCGCCTGGAACCGTGTCCCCGGAGCTCTCGGCTGCTTCGGCATGTGGACCGATGAGTTGCGCGGGCAGCACTATGCCAATCTCTGCCGGATCGACGGGCGCATCGTGCTCGCCGGCGAGCATATGTCCTACCTGCCGGGATGGCAGGAAGGCGCGATTCTCTCGGCCCTGGACGCCATCGGCAGACTGCATCAGCGCGTCATCGCCGGCAGATGACGTATCTGCGGCGGCGACCAAAGAGAGATGGTCCGAGAGCTGGCTATTGTTGGCTAGAACGGCGGATCGCCGATACCGGCATCTCTGGCCCGCACGATCGCCTCGGCGCGGCTGCGGGCCTGGAGCTTGCTCAAAATGCTGGTGATCTGATTGCGCACCGTCTTCTCGCGCTTGCCGAGCCGGTCGGCGATCGTCGTATTGTCGAGGCCGCGAGCGAGCAGGCCGAGAACCTGGTGCTCCGACCTGGTCAGCCCGTTCAATTCGAACGTGGCTGCGGGAGGCGGGGCTCCGTCGGCAAGGAACGCCTGCAGCTCGCGCGAGAAAGTGGTCCACGCCGGCTCGGTCCCGAGCAACACGTGATTGCGGCTGTCGAGCGGAACGAAACGGGCGGAAGGAATCAACGCCGCGAGACGCCGGCCCTCATCGAACGGCACGCGGGCGTCGCCGCGCGCATGGAATATCAGGGTCGGCACCTGCACCGACTCCGCGAGGGCGGCGACATCGATGCGATAAGCCACCTCGATGAGCGCCGCGGCATTCTCCGGCGTGCAGGAAACCCGTCCCAATTCGTTGAACCACTCATGTTGTTCCTGCGTGCCCCCCGGAATGTACAGGGAGGTGAACAACTGGCGGAATACAGGGTTGTCGTGAGCCCATCCGACGCGAATGAGGTGGAGCAGAAGCTCCGCTTCCTGGCGCTGCTGTTCCGTGTGGGGCCGTTGCAGCCGGCCCTGGGCATACGCTCCGAGGAGGACCAGATGCGATACGCGCTCCGGATGGCGAGCCGCGTAAGCGATCGCCAGGGCGCCACCCTGGCACATTCCGAACAGAGCGAACCGCTGCAAGCCGAATGTATCGACGACGACCTCGAGATCGCTCACCCAGGCTTCGAACGACAGCGAGGGCGGAGACCAGTCGGAGAGTCCGCAACCGCGCTGGTCATAGCGAATGTACGTGCGGCCGCGCGACAACTCTCGAACCCACTGTGCCCCCAGCGGACTGCGTCCGTCGAAGTCGACGTGGGTGAGCCAATGCGTGGCGCGCAGCAGCGGAGGCCCCTTGCCCACGGACGCAACCGCAATCCGCGCGCCGTCGCGCGCGCTGCAAAATCTGATCTGCTGCTTGAGCGCGGCGGCCGAGGCCAATTGAGCGAGCATGACCAAATTACCGTTCTGGCTGTCTGAACCGAGGTCGGCGGTGTCGGCAACAGTTTCCCATTGCCTCGACCCTCACATGATTGGACACCACGCCTCTCGACGCCTTTTTGGGGAATCTTGGGCTCCGGTGAGAGCTCGCCGGGGGGATTGATCTAACGTGTCAACTGCGAGGCACAAGATGACCCGCAATACTGGTAGTGGGACTGCCACGATAGGATCCGATGCCTGCAGGCGCATTGGCGGCGCGGCCGGCTCCCTGGTGGGATTGCGGCCCTGCGCCATGGCGGCATCCATCCTTCTTTTTGCTCGATGCGGGACATCGGCCTCATGACGGCGAAGCCGGCCCGAGCCAATATTCTTGCGCGCACAGGGTTGGTTACGACACCGTCGCCACCAGATGCTGCGCGGCATCCGGAACGACGGCGGGCGTGAGGCCGGATATTTGACCCCCAAGCCAAGATCCGCCTCACGCTTCCTTTTGGGCAAGGCACCGATGCATGTGCGTGAAAGCGCGCTGCGGAACCTCCTCGATCAGCCCGCCGTTTCGACGGTCCTCGATCCCGCACTTGGAGTTTGCAACGGCCATGACGCAGAACATCCAGGCGCCGGGCTTCTATCGGTTCAAGGTCGGCGCCATCGACGCGACCGTCGTGTCCGACGGACCCTTGACGATGGGCGAGCCGAGGTCGGATGTCTTCATCGGCCTCTCGAAAGAGGAGCTCACCAAGGCGCTGTCCGACAACTTCCTGCCGACCGACAAAATCGTGCAGGAGCAGAATGTGCTCGTGATCAATACCGGCGACAAGATCGCTCTGTTCGACACCGGCATGGGCACGGACAAGCTGCTCGGTACCAATGCCGGCCGGCTCGTTGCCAACCTCGAGGCTGCCGGCATCGAGCCGGAGGACGTCGACGCCGTGGTCCTCACCCATGCCCATCCCGATCATTGCTTCGGCCTCATGGCCGACGACGGTACGCGCAACTTCCCGAATGCCCAGATCTACATGACGCAGGCGGACTTCGAGTTCTGGACCGACGAGGCCAAGCTCGTAGGCGAGCTGACCAAGGCCGTCGTCGCGGGTACGCGCAGGCAACTGCTGCCGAACCGCGACCGCATGGTGTTCGTCAAGGACGGCCAGGAAATCCTGCCCGGCGTGCAGGCGATGGCGGCGCCGGGCCACACCGTCGGGCACACGGTCTACATGATCACGTCGCAAGGCAAGACCATCTGCAACGGCGGCGACGTCGCGCATCACCACATGGTGCTGGTCGAGCGTCCGCGGCTCGAATTCACCTACGATACCGACGGCAGGCAGGCCGTTGCCAGCCGATTGCGCATCTTCGAAATGCTCGCGGCGCAGCGTCTTCCGCTGCTCGCCTATCACTTTCCCTGGCCCGGCATGGGCTATCTCGCCAAGCAGGGCGACGGGTACCGGTACTTCCCGGCGCCGATGCAAACCACGCTCCGGGATTGATGCGCGATGCGTCCGTCAACCGGCGTGAGCCGGCTCGTGTCCGAGACAGGCCGAGAACCGCTTCTCTGTCTCGCCGTCGGCCGGCGTATAGATGATCAGGCGCGCGTGCTCGTTCACGCCGTCCGGGCGAAACGTTGCGAAGTGAAACGTCAATCGCCCGGCATCCCGGTGGTCGAGAGCCTTGGTCCAGGTGGGTAGCTCGTTGATGCGTGCGCTCGTCCACCATGCCTCGAATTCGGGGCTGCGGTCCGCGAGCGTCCGGATAAGCGCGACGGCTTTCGGATCGTCGCGCAGGTGCACGCTGCCGGCGCGGAATTGTCCCACCGCCAACCGCGCGATCAACTCCCAATCGACCAACAGGCGCCGCCACTCCGGATCCAGAAATATCCTGTAGAGCACGTTACCGGTGGCGGGATCCGACGTATCGAATCCACCGAGCAGACGCGCAGCCGCTCCGTTCCAGGCGATGACGTCCCACAAGGCCGAGATGATATAGGCCGGGCGCGGCGTAAGGCCCATGACGACGGCCGACAGCGCGTCCGGCAGATCGCTGCAGTCACCCGATCCTGTCGGTCGCTGCAAATCCGGTCGCGCCAGGCGGAAGAGATGCGAACGTTCGGCGGGATTGAGGCGTAGCGCGCCGGCCAGCCCATCGAGGACAGCGGGCGAGGGATTTGTCTGACGCCCTTGCTCCATCCACGTGTACCAGGTGACGCTTATTCCCGCCGCCTGCGCGACCTCCTCGCGCAACAGGCCGGGCGCCCGCCGCCGCGAGCTGACCGACAGCCCCACCTCGGACGGATCGATGCGCTCGCGCATCGCCCTGAGAAATTGCGCGAACTCGCGGAGCTGCCCGTCAGCACGCCGAATAATCTGATCCATGGTGGTAAGTCGCTCTACCGGTATTGTCGATGCCGAGCTGAGCTCGCACCACCATCAATGCATTGGTGGCGCAAAAGGTCAGCAATGTGACGGCGCGGTAGGCACACTGTCGGACTGCGCGGTAAATCCGGATGGCGCGAGCGGGAACATCGGCACGCGGCGAGCCGGCGGACATCGTCTGTCCACCGGCTCCTTGCCGTGGCGCGGTGTCTGTTGTTGTGCCCTCTCCCCTTGCGGGAGAGGGCAGCGCGCCTGGTGCAGGACATCCGAAGGGGTGAGGGGTGCCATAGACTTATTCTCTCTGGTCATCCCCTCACCCGTTCATTGCGTTGAACCATCGAGCCGCCCTCTCCCGCAAGGGGAGAGGGCACACCAACACGCGCCGTACTCGCAGCATACGCGCAGCCCATTTTGCGGGCTTGTGACGCAGTAGGGCTAACCGGCGCTGCTTGGCGCCCGTCTCACAGCAGGAACCAGCCTTCGTTGACGGTTTGCAGGCTGTCCAGGCGTATCATCGCCTCCGCGCTGCTGTCGCCGTCCGTGTTGAGTGCAATCCAGGTGTTGCCGAAGACGTCGTGCTTCCAGTTGATCTGCCCTGGCGCGCTGAACTCTGCGGTGCCGATGAAGGTGAAGCTCTGGTTGCCGCTTACGGTCTCGTTTGCATCGATCGAGCGGAAATCAAACTGGTCTCCGCTGGACCTGTTGAAGTCGCCCACGAGGTCCGCCGTCGCGAATGTTGTTCCGGTCTCGGCTGTGGACGTCCAGACAAAGGTGTCCGCGCCCTCTCCACCAAGGAGCGTATCGGCACCGAGGCCGCCGATCAGAGTGTCGTGGTCAATTCCGCCCTCGAGCCGATCGGCGCCGCCGCCCGCTTTCAGCATGTCATTGCCGGCTCCGCCGAAGAGGCGATCGTTGCCGTCTTTGCCGTCGAGGGTGTCGTCGCCATACATTCCTATGAAGGTGTTGTCGAGATCATCGCCTTGCAGGAAATCGCTGAACATCGATCCGCTGAGCACCTCTATGTCACTGAGCCGATCTCCCTCGGCCGTTCCTCCGCTGCCCAACCCGGTGCTGAGGCTGACGGTCACGCCGCTCAAGGAATCGTAATAGTCGGCCGTGTCCCAATCCGCGCCGCCATTGATGATATCGGCACCTTCGCCCCCCATGATCCGGTCATCGCCGCCTCCGCCGTACAAGCCGTTGGCGCCCATATCGCCTATCAAGGTGTCGTCGTGCGACGATCCCATGACATTCTCTATGCTGACGAGCTCGTCGCCTTCGGCGGTTCCGCCAAGGCCGACGCGGGTGGCGAGGCTGACGACCACGCCGCTCGATGAGTCACTGTAGCGCGCCGTGTCTATGCCTTCGCCTCCATTGATGATGTCGGCGCCAAGACCACCCGTGATGTCGTCGTTGCCGCCGAACCCGAAAATCCTGTCATCGCCGTCGAGGCCGTAGATCTTGTCGAATTCATCGGTGACGCCATCGTCGCGATCGATCCTCTCGGAATTGTTGGTTCCCCTGACGGTCGCCATCGTCTTCTCCTTTCACAATGAACCTGAATTCCCGCATCCGTTTCGTCGCCACCACCTTGGCCTGCGGCGGATATCAGTGGGCCCTGCCGGTCTTCTCGAGGTGGCGCTGGACGAACCTGCCGGCGAGCAGCCGCATTGGCCGCGTCCTGCCATCCCGGTAGTGGCGCTTGAAGTAGACCGCCTGCTTGCCCCGGCCGATCCGGCGCGCGGCATCGCGCAGCAAACGGCCGACCTCGCGCGAGCTTGCCGCCCAGGCATTGATGACGAGGCAATCCCCGTCCCGGCTGTCCTCGTAGGACAACGCCGCGCGGCCCGTGACCCAGGCCTCTGCCCTGTCCCTCGTGGTCAAGGCCCAGCCGAGGAAGCCCTGGACATGGTTCTTCTCGTCGACCACGAAGCAGTAGTGCTTGCGATTGACCTGCCCCACGAGGGCGCGCGACAAATCGCCGAAGCGCAGGTTGGCGAAAGCCGGCTTGCCCATCAGGTGGCTCACCGCCAGGCCGAGCGCCACATACGGGTTGTCGAGCTGGACGAATTCGCAGTCCGGGCGGTCCGCCGGACTGCATTGCCGTCTTGCCATTGCTCGCCACCCGCATCGACCATCCCTCTGCGGACGTTCGCATGTCGCGGCTGCCGCCGGCATGAGGCCAGCGTCCCTCAGACGCGGAGATCCGTCGTTGCGTCGTAGGGCCGGTGTCCCAAGTCGATCAGCCGGAGCTCCCGGCCTCGTCATTTCAGTAGCGTCATCAGGTTCGCCTTTTTCTGCCTGACCTGATCGAGCCGGCATTGCCGCGGCGCCTTGTCGGGACGCCAGCGCAGCAGCCGCGTGCCGTGCCGGAAGCGCTCGCCGGTGCGGGCATCAGCCTTTAGTTCAACGAAAGAAAAGCGTGACGCCGCCGGCGCGGCGGAACAAGTGGACGTCCGCCGAGTTTTGATTCAATGGCGAAGCATTCCCGAGCGCGCCCCGATGGGCTGGAGGTAGCGCTCGCAATCCATCTCGGCGTTTATTGTGCGGCCGCGGCGTGCTTTGCGCTCGGCTTTTATGCGTTGCTGCAGCCGTCGCGCTATCCCAATCCGGGAATGTCCGCGTACAAAGCTCCGTCCGCAATGGTCGTGACCTATCTGCCGTCCATCCGGAACGGCGGCCAGCCGGGGCCGTTCACCGCGGTCGCGGCCGAGAACGGCAAGCCTGAAACGACCAAGCCTGAAACGGCCAAGCCCGAAACGAACGCGCGGGCGCAGGCCACCGCGCCGCAAAGGCCTACGCAGGAGGCGACGGCGGAAGCCCCCAAGCGGCAGCGCGCCGCCGGCGCGCCGAAGGAGAGACGCGAACCTTGGCCGAGATATGCCGAACAGCCGACGTTCGGCGGCAATCGCCCGTGGTTCTAGCGTAATCGTTTCTCTCGGAACTCATCGGCTGCAAAAGTGTTCTCACGACATCGAGGACACGAACCATGCGTGACAAGCTCGTAGCCGTGAGGATCATTCTCTGGGAGGAGGCATCCGACCATTGGGGTATCCAGTACAGCTACGAGAGCGGCCGGGAAGCGTCCGAGTTCATCGGCTCCAGGGAGACCGCCATTCACTTCGCGGCGAAAACCCGCCCGAAGCCCCGGCTTCGCCTGGTCGAGACCAAGACCGAGGTCGCGGGCTAGCGTGGAACGCCCGGCGGCCGACATCGGCGCCCGCTCAGCGCCTGCCGAACAGCCGCTCGATATCGCCGAGCTTGAGCTCGACATAGGTCGGCCGGCCGTGGTTGCACTGGCCGGAATTGGGCGTCGCCTCCATCTCCCGCAGCAGCGCGTTCATCTCCTCGGGCTTGAGGCGGCGGCCGGCGCGCACCGAGCCGTGGCAGGCCATGGTGGCGGCGACATGCATCAGCCGCCGTTCCAGCGGCAGCGCCTCGTCCCATTCCGCCATGTGCTCGGCGAGGTTTCGCACCAGTGCCTGCGCGTCGATCTCGCCCAGCAGCGACGGGGTCTCGCGCACCGCGACCGCGCCCGGCCCGAACGGCTCGAGGGCGAGCCCGTAGCGCGCGAGCTCGTCGGCACGCGCGACGAGCCGTTCGACATCGGCCTCGTCGAGCTCGACGATCTCGGGGATGAGCAGGATCTGGCGCGCGACGCCGGTCTTGTCGAGCGCGGCCTTGAGACGCTCGTAGACGATGCGCTCGTGCGCGGCGTGCTGGTCGACGATGACGAGGCCGTCGCGGGTCTGCGCCACGATATAGGTCTCGTGCACCTGCGCGCGCGCGGCGCCGAGCGGCCGGTCGAGCAGGTCGGGCGCCGGCGGGACGACGTCCACGCGCGCGTCGGCGGAGGGGCCGCCGACGTCGAAGGCGGCCTGCGCCGCCTCCGCCAGACCCTGCGCAAAGCCTTGCGCCAGACGCCGCGCGCGGGCATCGGAAAGCCGCGCGCATCGGGCCGCGCCGGCGAGCGCCGCCAGTCCCAGCCGCCGCGCGGCGGCGGTGCGGAGGCGGGACGGAACGCCGCGACGGTGGCGCTGCCGCCGGTCGTGGCGGCGCGCCGGCTCTCGCGCGTGAGCGCCTCCTGCAGCGCGCGGATGAGCAGCGAGCGCACCAGGCCGGGATCGCGGAAGCGCACCTCGGCCTTGGCCGGATGCACGTTGACGTCGACCTCGCGCGGATCGAGCGTGACGAACAGCGCCGCGATCGGATGGCGGTCGCGCGGCAGGTAGTCGGCATAGGCGGCGCGCACCACGCCGATCAGCAGCTTGTCGCGCACCGGGCGGCCGTTGACGAAGAGATACTGCCCGAGCGAATTGGCGCGGGTCAGCGTCGGCAGCGCGGCGAAGCCCTCGACGCTCAGCGCCCTCGCGCCCGCCCGATCACCTCGACCGCGTTGGCCTGGAAATCGGCGCCGAGAATGTCGGCCAGGCGCGCCAGTTGCCCGGGCGCGCCGGGCAGCGCCGCCGCCCAGGTGACGGGCGCGCGCTCCTCGCCCGCGAGCGTGAAGGCGACGTCGGGCCGGCTCATCGCCAGCCGCCGCACCACGTCGCGGATCGCTTCGCCCTCGCTGCGGTCGCTCTTGAGGAATTTCAGCCGTGCCGGCGTCGCGTAGAAGAGGTCGCGCACCTCGACGCGGGTGCCTTCGCCGAGCGCGGCGGGCTTCACGTCGGCCTTGTCGCCGCCGTCGACCGTGATCGCGAAGGCGTGCGGCTCGCTGGCGTGCCGCGTGGTGATGGTGAGCCGCGCCACCGCGCCGATCGAGGGCAGGGCCTCGCCGCGGAAGCCGAGCGTGCGGATGTCGAGCAGGTCGTCGTCGGGCAGCTTCGAGGTGGCGTGGCGCTCGACCGCGAGTGCGAGGTCGGCGCGGGTCATGCCGGCGCCGTCATCGGAGACGCGAATGAGCCGCCGCCCGCCGCCGTCGGTGAGGACCTCGATGCGGGTCGCGCCGGCGTCGAGCGCGTTCTCCACGAGCTCCTTCACCACGCTCGCGGGGCGCTCGACCACCTCGCCCGCGGCGATGCGGTTGACCATGCCTTCGGAGAGCTGGCGGACGGGCATCTATGAGGGCTCTATCGACGCCGGGAGCGAATCGGGCTGGCTTGGGCCTGACCAGTGTACTCGCCCCGGCATGCGCCGCGAAGCAGCCTCAATGGTGGCCGGTGGGGCCGCTGTTGTTGTCGCCGCCGCGCGTGAACAGCCGTTCCACCCAAATGCCCGCGTAGAGCAGCAGCAGTGCCAGCACGACGGCGAGTCCGACGGTAGTCCATGCCGCGAGCCCGCAGGCGATGCCGAGCGCCGCCGTCATCCAGACGGTGGCGGCCGTGGTCAAGCCCTCCACGCGCCGCGCCTGCGTGTCGTGCAGGATGACGCCGGCGCCGATGAAGCCGATCCCGGCCATCACGCCCTGGATGATGCCTTGCACGACCCGGCTGAGCGCGTCGGGGTTGGCGGCGATGCCGTCGATGTGCGTGCCGGCCAGCGCGACCACCGCCGCGCCGAGCGCGACGAGGCCGAGCGTGCGCATGCCGATCGGCTTGTTGGCGAGATCGCGGTTGATCCCGATCACCGCGCCGGTGAGCACGGCGGCGCCGAGGCGCAAGACGATATCGATGGATTCGAGTTCGAGCATGATGCGGTCCGACAAGAGCCCTCGGGACATAACGCCCGAGCCGGCAAAAGGCTCAATCGCGGGAGCGGTACAATCTACCGCAGTGCTCCCCTCACTCCGCCACCGCCTTGGCGCGCGCGATCACCTCCGGCGGCGAGGCATAGATGCGCTCCACCAGCTCTTGGATCTTCGCGCCGCCGACAAGCTGCACCTCGACGCCCATCTTCTCGGCGTCGGCGAGGAATTGCGGGTCCTTGAGCGTCTGCGCGAAGGCGTCGCGCAGCGCCTTGACGCGCTCGGCCGGCACGCCCGGCGGCGCGAAGAACGGCCGCCCCATCTCCTGCGGCGCAAACAGAAACTCGAACACCTTGCGGTCGTCCGGCGTCTTGGCGAAGTCGATGATGGCGGGAACGTCGGGCAGCTCCGGATGCTTCTCGAGCGACATCTGGTAGAGGATGTTGATCTTCTTGTCCCTGAGCCAGTCGGCCTTGCGCAGCTTGAGGAAGGTCCAGCCGATGCCGCAGAAGCCTTCGACCTCGCCGCGCTCCATCGCCAGCAGGATCTCGGTCGAGCCGGGATAACCGAGCACGACCTTGAACTTGGTGCCGACGAGCTTGTTCGCCGCCTTGGGAAAGATCACCTCGGTGGCGTCGGCGCCGGAGCCGCCGACGACCGCTTCCATGCTCATGGCGTCCTTGAGCGTCTTCACCTTGGCGGTGTGCCAGAGCGTGCAGGTCGTGTATTCGACGTTGGCGGTGCCGATCCAGTTGAACTGCCGACCGTCGAACTTGGCGTTCTTGTTGCCGAGCAGCGGCTCGATGGCGGCGGTGCGGCCGGTGATCGCGATCACGGTGCCGTCGCGCGCAGCGGTGTTGGCCACGTTGTTGGCGGCGACCAGCCCGCCGGCGCCGGGCGCGTGCTGCATGATCAGGCTCGGGTTGCCCGGAAGATACCGCCCCATGTGGCGGGTCAGCGCCTGCGCATAGAGGCTCGAGCTGCCGCCGGGCGAGAAGCCCACCATGATCGCGATCTGCTTGCCCCGGTAGAAATCGGCGACCGCATCCTGCGCGGCGCAAGGCGGCGATATGAGGCAAAGCGCGGCCGCGATGACAGTTGCCGCATTGATTGTGGGCTGCATGATTTCCTCCCTGGGCCGCGATCTTATACCAACGGGCCGACTGTTTGTTCCGTCACCCTGAGGCGCTCGCCGAAGACGGCTCGCACCTCAGGATGACGGGTCGAGAGTTTGGCCGCGATGCTACTCCATCGACGGCTTGTCCTGCCGCAGCCCCTTGATCGACGAACGGCGTTTTTTGGTTTCCAGCCGGCGCTCGCGCGAGCCTTTCGTCGGCCGGGTCGGGCGGCGCGGCACCGGGCGCACCGCGGCGGCCTGGAGCAATTCGATGAGCCGGTCGAGCGCGTCCTGGCGGTTGCGTTCCTGGGTGCGGTGGCGCTGCGCGATGATCACGATCACGCCTTCGCGGGTCAACCGCCTGCCGGCGAGGCGCTCGAGCCGCGCGCGCATGTCGTCCGGCAGCGACGGCGAGCGGCGCGCGTCGAAGCGCAGCTGCACGGCGGTCGACAGTTTGTTGACGTTCTGCCCGCCCGGGCCCGAGGCGCGGACGAAGCGCTCCTCGAGCTCCTGCTCGTCGATGCTGATGCGGTCGGTGATGCGGATCATGGCGACGGCAATGTATAGCGTTTTCCGGCGAAGTGGACGTCCGGTTCGCCACCCAAGTCGGCTTTAGCCGACTTGGGCAATGTAACAAGCCGATCTCGGGTAAACCCGAGATCGGTGAAAACGCGTCAAACTTAAGACTTTACCGGGCTATCCGCCGGCGAGATACCGCTTCGCCAGCACTTTGCCTTCTTCCACTGCCGGCTGATCGAACGGGTCGACCCCGAGGAGCCGCGCGGCGATGATCGTCTCCAGCATGAAGTGCATGAGAAGCTCGCCCAGGCTCGCTTCGTCGAGCTTGTCGATGTGGATCGTGCGCACCGGGCAGCCGTTCTTGGCCAGCGTCTCGGCGGTGGCGCGGCCCTCGGCGGCGGCGAGGTCGCCGATGGTCTTGCCGGCGAAGTCCGGCTCGCCCGCGAGCCTGGCGAGATCGGCCGCCATGCGCGGACCGCGCCCGGCGGCGGCCGTGGTAATCACCGTGATCAGCTTGTCGCGCGGGCCGGCGATGTAGAGCTGCAACTGGCTGTGTTGGTCAACCGGCCCGAGCGCGGCGAGCGGAGTGGTGCCCTTGCCGTCCTTGCCCAGGCTCTCGGCCCAGAGCTGCACGTACCAGCGCGTGAAGCGTTCGAGCCGGTCGGCATAGGCCATCATGACGGCGAGGCGCTTGTCGCGCGTCTCCGCCAGCGCCACGGCCAGCGCGGCGCCGACCGCGGCCGGCACCTCGGCGGGCGGGCGCCGGTCCAGCACCGGCGCGAGCGCGGCCGCAGCGCCCGTTCGGATGGCGGCGACGTCGAGGCCGAGCATGGCCGCGGGCAGCAGTCCCACATTGGTAAGCACGGAGAAGCGCCCGCCGACGCCGGGATCGTGGTCGAGCATCGCGATGCGATGGGCGCCGAGCAGCGCGCGCAGCCCGTTGCGCTTGCCGGCCTTCTCCGGCTCGGTGATGCCGAGGAACAGCTCGGACATGCGCGCCTCGAGCCCGGCCGACTTCACCGCGGCGAGCGCGGCGATGGTCTGCATCAGCGTCTCGGCGGTGCCGCCCGATTTCGAGATCGCCACGAAGCGCGTGGTGGCGAGCGGCAGCTTGGCGAGCAGCGCGCCGTAGCTGTCGGCATCGAGATTGTCCATGAAATGCAGGCGCGGCCCGTCGCGCAGGCTGCCGACGCCGGGAACGGCATGACCGGCAAGCTGGGCGAGCGTCTGGCCGCCGAGGCTCGAGCCGCCGGTGCCGAGCAGCACGATGTCGCTCGCGCCGGCGTTCAGCCGGTCGCGCGGCCGCACGAATGGCGGCGAGATCGTCGCGCGCGGCCGGCAGCCGCAGCAGCGGCAGGCTGCCGTCGGCGTGGCGATGCGCGCAGCCAGTCGAGCGATTCCGCGGTCTTCCCGAGCGCGGCGGCGAAATCGGCCGCCGCGACGCCCTCGCCGCCGATGCGTTCCGCGCGGGCGGTCTCGATGGATTGGGTAACGGGCATCGACAACGCCGTTGGGGCCTAGCGGCTGACGGGCGCCTCGCGCGGCTTGGCGTGGTGAGCGGGCGTGCCGCCGATGCCGTTGTCCGTGGAGGTGACGCCGTCGGGACGGCCGACCACGGTGACGAGCAGGCCGCTGTCGAGCAGGCGCTTGGCCACGCGCTTGGTGTCGGCGAGCGTCACGGCATCGATCAGGCCGCTGCGGCGCTCGATATAGTCGATGCCGAGATTGTCGAGCTGCATCTGCACGAGCTGGCTGGCGATCCGGTTCGAGGTGTCGAGGCCGAGCGCGATAGGAGCCCTTGAGATAGGTCTTGGCCTTGTCGAATTCCTCCTCGGTCGGCCCTTCCTCGGCGAGCCGCCGGATCTCGTGCTCGATGATCTCGATGGTCTGCCCGGTGGCATCGGCGCGCGTGGCGGTGCTGCCGATCATGAGCGAGGTGTGATTGAGCCAGACCAGGTGGTCGTGGACGCCATAGGCGAGGCCGCGCTTCTCGCGCACCTCGCGATAGAGCCGCGAGGTGAACGAGCCGCCGCCGAGGATGTGATTGACGATATAGGCGGCCATGAAATCGGGATCGCTGCGGGTGATCCCGGGGCCGCCGAAATTCACCACCGCCTGCGGCACGTCGAGCTGGATGACGATGCGCTTGCCGAAACCCTGTGGAGCGATGTTGGGGACCGGGGTGAGCTCGGCCTTGGCCGGCAGCGCGCCGAAGGTGCGGTCGATCAGGGCGCCCGGCGGTCGCGGCGTCGATGTCGCCGACGATCGCCATCTTGAGCGTGTTGCGCGCCAGCACCCGGCGCACATAGGCCTTCAGGTCGTCGACGGTGATGTTCGGAACCGATTCGAGCGTGCCGTTGACCGGCCGGCCGTAGGGATGATCGGGGAAGGCCGTCGCCCACCATTGGCGGCTCGCCATGTCGTTCGGGCTCATGGTCTCGCGCCGCAGCCGCGACATGACCTGCGCGCGCATGCGCTCGACCGCGTCGGCGTCGAAGCGCGGCTCGGTCAGGGCGAGCCGCAGCAGGTCGAAGGCTTCGTCGCGGTTCTCCTTGAGCGTGCGCAAGGTGCCGCGGAAATAGTCGCGGCCGGCGCGGAAGCTCAGCTCGATCGCCTTGCGCTCGAGCCGGTCGTGGAAGGCTTGGCAGTCGAGGGGCCGGCGCCTTCGTCGAGCAGGCTGGCCGTCATATGGGCGACGCCGGGCTTGTCCGCGGGGTCCTGGTCGGCGCTGCCGAGCATGGCGAACTCGACGGCGATCAGCGGCAGCGGTGCGGTCGCGCACCAGCCAGGCCTCGATGCCGCCGGGGCTGACGACGCGCTCGATGGTCATTGCTTCAGCAGAAGGGGCCGCGAGCGTAAGCGCGGCAGCAGCGAGCAGGGCGAGCAGGGCGGCGGATGATGACGGGCGCGTTCACGAGCGTTTCTCCTCGGGCCGCGTGTCCTTGACCAGATAACCGGTGACCGAGCGGCGCTTGTCGAGCCATTTGCGTGCGGCATCGCGCACGGCGTCGGCGGTGACGACACGGATGCGGTCGGGCCAGGCGCGGACCTGCTCGACGGTCGAGCCGGTCGCCAGCGACGCGCCGTACCATTGCGCGAGCATGCGCTGGCTGTCGTTGGCATAGACGGCGTCGGCGATCATGCGGCTCTTGGAGCGTTCGAGCTCGTCGGCGGTCACGCCGTTGTCGATGACCTCGGCGAGCACGGCGTCGATCGCCTCTTCGATCTGCGGCAGGGTCGTTCCCGGCTTCGGCGTGCCGTAGACGCTCAGGCGGGTGTTGTCGACCGCGGTGCCGTCGTAGCTCGCGCCGGCGTTCACCGCGATGCCCTTGTCGATCACCAGCGTCTGATAGAGCCGGCTGTTCGAGCCGCGGCCCAGGATGTGCGCGAGCACGTCGAGCGCTTCGCTCTCGCCGGGCTGCGCCGTCGTGCTCGACGGGACGAGATAGTAGCGGCTCACGCTCGGCTGGGTGACGCGCGGATCGGCGAGCGTCACGGTGCGCGCCGCCTGCTGCTCCGGCTCGCGCGGGCGCGCGCGCGGCTTGATCTCGGCGACGCGGGGCACCTTGCCGTAGGTCTCCTCGGCGAGCTTACGCACCTCGTCCGCCGTCACGTCGCCGGCGACGACCAGAATGGCGTTGTTGGGGCGTGTAGAAGCGCCGGTAGAAGGCGAGCGCATCCTCGCGATTGAGCTGCTCGATCTCGTGCCGCCAGCCGATCACCGGCCGGCCGTAGGGATGATTGAGATAGAGCGCGGCGTCCATCTGCTCGCCCAGCCGCGCGGCGGGATTGTTGGCGACCCGCATGTTCTGCTCTTCCAGCACGACCTTGAGCTCGGGCTGCACGACCTCGTCGGTCAGCATCAGTCCGGTCATGCGGTCGGCCTCGAATTCCATCATTTCCTTGAGCTTGTCGCGCGGCACGCGCTGGAAATAGCCGGTGTAGTCGGAGGAGGTGAAGGCGTTCTCCTGCCCGCCGATGGTCGCGACCACCTGGGAGAAGCGTCCGGACGGATTCTTCGCCGTGCCCTTGAACAGCAGATGCTCGAGGAAATGGGCGAGCCCCGACTTGCCCGGCGTCTCGTCGGCGGAGCCGACCTTGTACCAGAGCATGTGGGTCACGACCGGCGCGCGGTGGTCGGGGATCGACCACGACCTCGAGACCGTTCGGCAGCGTGAAATGGGTGATCTGGGGGCCGTTCGCCGTCGCCGTGCCGGCCGAACCGGCGAGGACGTGGGCAGCGAAGGCGAGGGTGGCTAGCGTGGTGGTCAGGGGCTTGCGCAATGGAGCGGTCCTATCAAGCGAAAACACACCCCCATCGACATCGACGCGCGCGAAATCGCCAAAACATGGATCGAGACTTCGAGCGAAACACTAGCTACGAGCGAACACTAGCTACGAGCGAACACTAACTGCCGGCGAACAGATCGAGCGTAGACACAAATGGACGGCGGCGCAGCCGCCGTCAACGGGTCTCTCCGGCGGTGCGTTCCTCGAAGGTCTTCGCCCTGCCCTTTTCTTGCGACTTGCCAAGCCCATAGGGCTGGTTCGGCGATGGCGTCTGATAGCCGGGCGGCGGCGCGGTCAGGTTGTCGCGCGGCGGCTCGGTGGTGAAGGTGCTGGTCTCGGTCTTGTCGGCCCAGGGGGCGGACGAGAACATGTTGCTGAACAAGCTCTTGGAGCCGAGCTCGGTCGGACGCAGCGGACGCGAGGCCTCAGCGTCCGCATCGTTTACGATGGTGCCGCCGGCCTGGGGGGTGCCAGCGGTGGTGCGCCCGCGCTCGAGCTCGGAGCGTGAGAGCGGCCGCGCCTCGGCGTCCGCGGCCTCGGCCGCGGTCCTGTTCGGCTGCTTCTTCTTGACGGCTTCCTGCTTGCGCTGCTTGACGTCGGGATCGTTAGGCCAAGCCGGATTGCTGGTGACGGCGGCCTCGTTCCGCGGCGGCGGCAGATTGCGGCTCGGCGGCACGACCAGCGGCGCGCGCTCGCGATAGTCGATGCCTTCGCCGTCGCGGCGCAGGCCCAGATCCTTCATCAACTGGCGAAAGAGCTTGGTGTCGAGGGGCAGGTCCTCGTCGTCCTCGGCAGCGAACGCGCTGCCCGCGCTCAACGCCATGGCCAAAGTCATCATCACAGCCAAGGTGGTCCTGACCAAAGTGCCGGTGGTGGCGCCACAATGTTTGGCGGCGCCACAATGTTTCGTCGCAGCGCCGCGATGCGGCGTCTTCGAAGCTCGGTTCCGCATGGGTAGTCCCCAGTTATCCCCTTCAAGCGACGGCGGAATATGTCGCGTCCCCGAGGCCATTCTGGCCAGGATCAGGGCGCTTTTGCGGCGCCACCCCCAGTTACCGTCTCGTACAATAGACCAATGACCCCAGCCACGATGGCCACGTCGGCGAGGTTGAACACGTACCATTTGAAGCTGAAATTCGCGGTCGTGACGTGAAACAAGCACGAAATCGGCCACCGCGCCATAGGCAAAGCGGTCGATGGCATTGCCGATGGCTCCGCCGATGATGAGGCCGAGCGCTCAGCGCGGTCAGTCGCGAGGTCGTCCGCGCCAGCCAAATCCACAGCAAGATGACGGCGATGGCCTTGAGCGCCAGCAGCACCCATTGTCCCAGCGGGCCCTCCTGCCGGAACAGGCCGTAGCTGATGCCGGTGTTCCAGGTGAGCACCAGGTCGAGGAACGGCGTCAGCGTCACGATGCCGCGACCGCCGAGATCGAAGACGAACAGGAGCCAGAGCTTGAGCGCCTGGTCGATCGCCGCGGCGGCGGCGGCCACCACGAGCCCGAAGCGGGTCAGCGGTCCCCAGAGCATCGGTCCGTTCACTCCGCGGCCTGAAGCATGATCCTGAAAAGTTGCAGGCTTTTCGGACAAGATCATGCGACCGAACTATACTGCGCATCGCGTCCCATTCGCGCAGCGCCTGGGCATCGCGCGGGGAGACGTCGGGATAGGCCGGATCGGAGCCGACGCTCGGCAGGATCTTCCACGACCGCGCGCATTTGCGGCCGGCGGCGAGCCGCACCTCGACCGCCACGCCCTTGACCTCGTCGAGCCGGAACGCGTCGGCCGGTCCTTCGCCCTCGACCAGCGTCGCGGCCGAGGTGATCGAGATCTCCGCCAGGTCGATGTCGACGATTGCGGCGAACAGGTCGGGGTCGGCGACGTAGACGAAGGGAGCGGCCTCGAGCGAGGAGCCGATGCGCTTCTGTGCCCGCTCGATCTCGAGCGCGCCGGTGACGACGCGGCGCACCAGTGCGCACCTTGCGCCATTTCTCCGCCAGCGCGTCGTCGCGCCAGGCGGCGGGCACCGGGGAAACGTCTCGAGATGCACGGAGCCCTCCGCGGACGGGATAGCGCGCGAGCCAGGCCTCCTCCGCGGTGAAGGGCAGCATCGGCGCGAGCCAGGTCACCGTGGCGCGAAACAGCTGGTCGATCACGGTCAGGCAGGCCTTGCGCGTCGTCGAGGAGATCGGATCGCAGTAGAGCGCGTCCTTGCGGATGTCGAAGTAGAACGCCGAGAGGTCGAGGTCATGAACGCGTTGAGCGCGGCGAAGATGCGCTTGTAGTCGAAGTCGGCGTAGGCGCGGCGCACCAGGCCGTCGAGCTCGGCGAGCCGATGCAGCATCAGCCGCTCGAGCTCGGGCATCTTCGCCGGCGGGACGACGGTCCTCGTCGCGGAAATGCGCCAGCGAGCCCAGCATCCAGCGGAAGGTGTTGCGCAGCTTGCGATAGGTCTCGACCGTGGTCTTGAGGATTTCCGGTCCGATGCGCAGATCGTCGGCGTAGTCGGAGGCGCAGCACCACATCCGCAGGATGTCGGCGCCGGACTGCTTGATCACGTCCTGCGGCGCGGTGACGTTGCCGAGCGACTTCGACATCTTGCGCCCGTTCTCGTCGAGCACGAAGCCGTGGGTGAGCACGACGTCGAACGGCGCGCGCCCGCGCGTGCCGCAGCTTTCGAGCAGCGAGGACTGGAACCAGCCGCGGTGCTGGTCGGAGCCTTCGAGATACATGACGGTGTCGGGCCCGCCGTCCATCTTGCGCTTGATGCCGGCGAGTGACGGGAAGTGCACGGGATCTTCCAGCACGAAGGCGTGGGTGCGAGCCCGAATCGAACCAGACGTCGAGGATGTCGTCGACCTTCTGCCACTCGTTGGAATCGTAGTCGGGCTTGAGGAAGCGCGCGCGCGGCGCCGGTCGCGTACCAGGCGTCCGCGCCTTCCTGCTCGAAGGCATCGGCGATGCGCTTGTTGACCCGCTCGTCGTCGAGGATCTCGACCGAGCCGTCGCTGTTCTCGCGCACGAACACCGTGATCGGCACGCCCCAGGCGCGCTGGCGCGAGATCACCCAGTCGGGCTTGCTCTCGACCATGCCGGTGATGCGGTTCTCGCCCTGCGTCGGGCACCCAGCGCGTCACCTTGATCGCCTCGAGCGCGCGCTGGCGCAGCGTGTCGTTCGCCTTCGCCTGGCCCTCGGCATCCGCGATCGGCATAGCCGCGGGCTTGCCCGCGGCGTCCGCGATCGGTTTGTCCATCGCGATGAACCATTGCGGCGTGTTGCGGAAGATCACCGGCTTCTTCGAGCGCCAGGAATGCGGATATTGATGCTTGAGGCGGCCGCGGCCGATCAGCATGCCGGCCTCGACCAGCGCCTTGATGACGGCGTCGTTGGCGTCGCCCTTCTCGCCCTTGTCGGTGAGCACGCGCTTGCCGGTGAAGCCCGGGGCGTGATCGGTGAAGCGTCCGTCGGCGTCGACGGTGTAGGGGATCGTGGTGTTGATGCCGCGCGCGGCGAGCTTGGCGGCATTCGCCGGTCCAGACCTCGAAGTCGTCGCGGCCGTGACCGGGCGCGGTGTGGACGAAGCCGGTGCCGGCATCGTCGGTGACATGGTCGCCGGCGAGCAGCGGCACCGGGAAGTCGTAGCCGGCGCGCAGGCCCTTCGAGGGGATGATCGCAGATCAGCGCCGCCAGATCCTCGGCGCTGACGTCGCGGAGCTTCTTGAACGCGGTGACGCGGGCTTGCCGGAGCACGTCGACGCGCCAGCTTGTCCGCGAGCACCAGCAGGTCGCCCCGCGTCGCCCAGTTGTCCGACGGCGCGTCGGTCACCTCGTAGAGGCCGTACTCGATCTTCGGCGAGAAGCTGATCGCGCGGTTGCCGGGGATGGTCCACGGCGTGGTCGTCCAGATGACGATCGAGGCGGACCGCAGCCAGCCCGGTGCGCCGTCGCTTCTCACCGGAAACTTCACCCACACCTGGTCGGAGACGTAGTCCTCGTACTCGACCTCGGCCTCGGCCAGCGCGGTCTTCTCCACCACCGACCACATCACCGGCTTGGAGCCGCGGTAGAGCGTGCCGTTCTGCGCGAACTTCATCAGCTCGCGCGCGATCTGCGCCTCGGCGGCGAAGTCCATCGTCGTGTAGGGATGGTCCCAGTCGCCCTCGACGCCGAGCCGCTTGAACTCCTCGCGCTGCACGTCGATCCAGTGCTCGGCGAAGGCGCGGCACTCGCTGGCGGAATTCGACGACCGGCACCGCGTCCTTGTTCTTGCCCTTGGCGCGGTACTCCTCCTCGATCTTCCACTCGATCGGCAGGCCGTGGCAGTCCCAGCCCGGCACGTAGTTGCAGTCGTAGCCCAGCATCTGCTGGCTGCGCGTCACCACGTCCTTGAGGATCTTGTTGAGCGCGTGGCCGATATGGATGTTGCCGTTGGCGTAGGGCGGGCCGTCGTGGAGGATGAATTTCGGCCGGCCGTGGGCGGCCGCGCGCAGCCGCTCGTAGAGGCCGAGCTTCTGCCAGCGCGCCAGGATCTCGGGCTCCTTCTGCGGCAGCCCGGCGCGCATGGGAAAGTCGGTCTTGGGCAGGAACAGAGTCTCGCTGTAATCGCGGGCGGCGTCGGTCATTTGGGCAAAGGCCTGGCGGTCTACTGGAAGTTGATGGCAACTCGGCAACGCAATCCCGGTCCCGCCGACCGATGGTCAGGCGGAAACCGGGCCGATAATTCGCCGAACGGCCGACCCGAGCACAGGAGCGAATGAAACGCGCGCCATCATTAGGCGCTTCCTAGCAGATCGCCCGGCCGCCGAAAAGGCCCGTGCCACCGGCAAAAACCGCCCTTGTAGGGCCCCGCGGAAAGGCGATGCGGAACCCGGCCGGACGATGCCGCGTTGAGGTTCCCGAAGACGGAACCGTCCCGTCAGGCCGCCGGACGGGGGGCCGGCTCGGACCCTGGGAGGCCAATGTGGAGTTTCTTCGCGCGCGCCGAGAACAAGGCGATGTGCTGACGATCACCGATCCGAAGCCGGTCGAGAGCGTGGACGACATCTGGGCGTCGGCCGCGCAGATGGCCACGATCGGCATTTTCGTGATCGTGCTCGGCGTGTGCTTCCACTTCTGCCGCCCGATCCTGATGCCGGTCCTGGCCGCGGTCGTCGTCGGCATGACGCTGGCGCCGATCGTGAAAGCCGGCGCGCGCTACGGGATTACCCCATGGGCGACGGCGACCGCGCTCGGACTGGCCCTGGTCGGCGCCGCCGGGGCCGCGGTGACCTTGCTGGCGACGCCGGTCAGCGAATGGATCGCGAAAGCGCCGGAGATCGGTGCGACCATCAAGCAGAAGCTCTATGTGCTCGATCGTCCATTGGCTGCTCTGCGGGCGTTGCAGGAGACCCTGCTGCCGGCGGCCGGCAACACCGTTTCGGTCGAGCAGTCGCACCTGGGCATGGTCACGCCGGTGCTTGCCTTCGTGACGCCGGCGGTCGCCGAGCTTCTGCTGTTCTTCGTGGTCTTGATCTTCTTTCTCGCCACCCAGATCGATTTTCGCAGATACATGGTGTCGTTCTTCGCGACGCGGGACGCCAAGCTCCGCTTCATCCGGATATCGAACGACATCGAGCGTAACCTCGCGTCCTATCTCGCGGTCGTCACCGTCATCAATCTTGCGGTCGGTCTGCTCACGGCCGTCGGCGCCTGGTTGTTCGGCTTGCCCAACCCGATCGTGCTCGGCATCCTGGCCATGGTGCTCAACTATATCCCGTATGTCGGCCCGGCCTGCATGGTCGTGATCCTGCTGGGGCTGGGGCTCGTCAGCTTCCCGTCGCTGGGTTACGCGCTGATACCGCCGGCCGCGTTCGTTGCCCTGACCACGGTCGAGGGCCACATCGTCACTCCCGCCATCCAGGGCCGCCAGCTCACGCTCAATCCGCTCGCGGTGCTGATCGCGCTGGCGTTCTGGACCTGGCTCTGGGGCCCGATCGGCGCTTTCCTTGCCGTTCCGTTCACGATCATCGGCCTGGTCACGATCGGTCACCTTTTCCCGTCCGATGAGAGTAAGCTTCCTGGTTCAGTGGATGGCCGCGGTCGTCGGAACTTTTCCGCTTGCGCCCGGTTAGCGCCACAGCGAATAATTCTCGGTAGGTTATCGCGTTGACGCGTTTTCTGCGGAAAACGCTATGGAGTGGAGGAAGTACATGTCCAACGCATCCGGCACGATCAGGGATACCGTTCGCGACACTGCGAAAGATGCCAAGGACGCGGCGCGGGAGAGCGCCAGGGCCGCCTCCGCCGCAAGCGGCGACATCCAGGCTGATCTCGAAGCGTTGCGCAACGACGTGGCGCAGCTCGCCACCCAGATCGCCGACATCTTCGCCACCAAGGGCAACGAGGCGTGGAGCCGCGCCAAGTCGAACATCAAGTCGAACGTCGAAGGCGTCATGTCGGACGCGACCGCCAAGGGGCAGGAAGCGGTCGAGGCCGTGCGCGAGGTCGGCGACAACGTCATGGATGCCATCGACGAGTCGCTCGAGAAGCGGCCCTACACGACGCTGGCGCTCGCGGTCGGCATCGGATTCCTGTTCGGCGCGATCTGGCGCAGATAGACTTTGGCGCAGGTAGATTTCGCGGGCCCGGAGCTGGCGTTGAACGCATGAGCGGCTGGCTCCGATATCTTGCGCTGCGCGCCCAGGTCCGCACCGGCGTCAGCAATCCAGTCGTGATCTGCGCGATCATCGCCACCATGGCTGCCATGGTGGCGATCGTCTTTTTCCTGATCGCCGCGTTCATCTGGCTCGCCGACCGCTACGACGCCCTCATCGCTGGCGTGGTCATGGGCTGCGTTTTCTTGGTGATCGCGCTGATCGCGCTCGTGGTGTGCCTGCTGATACGCCGCCGCAATATGGAGCGCGCCCGCCTCGAGCTTTCAGCGCGTGCGAATGCCAGTGCAGGCTTGTTCGATCCCAAGATGTTGGCGATGGGGTTCCAGGTCGCTCAGTCGATCGGCTGGCGCAGGCTCGCCTCGCTCGCGGCCGTCGCCGTGCTCGCGGCCGGCCTGGCGAAGGAATGGTCCGGCCGCGACAAGCCGCCGGCGGACGAGGACGCGCCGCCTGAGTAGCGTCCGTAGGTTGGGTCGAGCGCTCTTTGCGCGAGACCCAACGCCTCGGTTCGCGGTTGTTGGGTCTCGCAGAAAGCGCTCGACCCAACCTACAGGGCCACGGGTCCCAGCTTCGGAAAGGCGTCGCCGGCGCGCGCCAGCGCGGCGCGGGCGAGCCGCGAATCCTCGTCCATCCGTTGTATCAGCGCCTCGACGCTGTCGAGCTTGAGCTCCGGCCTGATCCAGTCGATGAAGGCGACGTCGATGACCTGGCCGTAGAGATCGCCGGAAAAATCGAACAGGAAAACTTCGAGCAGCACGGTGCCCTGGTCGAACATCGGCCGCCGGCCGAAGCTCGCGACCCCGTCGTAGCGGCGCTCGCCGATTCCGACCCGCACCGCGTAGATGCCGTGCGCGAGGCCGCAGGCCGGATCGACGCGCAGATTGGCGGTGGGATAGCCGAGCTCGCGTCCGCGCTTGTCGCCGTGGACGACCTCGGCGCTGACGAACCAGGGAAAGCCGAGGATCTCGCTGGCCTCGGCCACCCGTCCGGCGGCAAGCGCCGCCCGGATCGGCCCGGAGCGCACCGGGCGGCCGGCGTCCTCGAACCTCGGCACGACATCGACCGCGAAGCCCCGCTTGGCGCCCTGTGCCGCCAGAAAGTCGGGGGAGCCCGCGCGGTTGAGGCCGAAATGAAAATCGAAGCCGATCGCGACACCGGCGACGGCGAACCGCCCGACCAGGATGCGGGAGATGAAATCCTCGGCGGAAAGACCCGCCAGCGCCGCATCGAACCGCAGCACGATGGCGCCGTCGAGCCCGGTCGCGGCCAGGAGGCGCAGCTTCGCGCGCTCGTCGGTGAGGCGAAACAGCGGCTCGTCCGGCCGGAACACGCTGCGCGGATGCGGCTCGAAGGTGAGCGCCGCGGCCGGCCGGCCGAGCGCCTTGGCGCGCGCGAGCGCCGCCGCGATCACGGCGCGGTGGCCGCGATGGACGCCGTCGAAATTGCCGATGGCGACCACGGCACCGTCGAGCGCGCGCTCCGTCGCGGCTTCCCCGCGGACCACGACGAACGGCTCTGAAGTTTCACGGCGGCTAGTGTGGCGCATTTGACGTTTCTATCAGTATTTGCTGCGAGCCCTTCATAGAAACGTCAAATGCAAAGCCACACTAGCAAGTTTATGGCTCTGGTGCGGTTTTGGCTCTGACGTTCCGATGATAGAGCGTGCCGCAAGACTGATCGGAACGTCAGAGCCACCGCACCAGTCATGGTGCTCGGTCGGTGGCATTGCAGTGTCGGGTGCCAACAGATCGTTAACGAACGTTGAGCAGATTTCGTCCTGTCATCGCAAGATCATCAACCTCGATCAAGGACAAGGCGTGCGGCCCGAAGTGTTGATACGACGTTGACGGCTGACTCGCCCGCCAGGGCGATTAGTTAACCGGATATTCAAGGGCATTTGCTAGTGCAACCAGAGGGGCAGGACCCGAACGAGCGTCCGGGTGGTCGGGATATTGCCCCTGCAAAAATGCCGGCGGCAGAAGCGCGCCGGTCGAGGCTGCAGGAGCTGGGAAGATGGCTGTCAATCTGTCGATGCCGGTCCTCGTTGTTGACGACTACAATACGATGGTCCGCATCATTCGGAATCTTCTGAAGCAGCTCGGGTTCGAGGACGTCGACGACGCGTCCGACGGCGCATCGGCGCTCTCCAAGATGCGGGCGAAGAAATACGGCCTCGTGATCTCGGATTGGAACATGGAGCCGATGACCGGCTACGAGCTGCTCAAGGAGGTTCGCGCCGATCCCTCGCTGGGCCAGGTCCGTTTCATCATGGTTACGGCCGAATCCAAGACCGAGAACGTGATCGCGGCGAAGAAGGCCGGCGTCAACAATTACATCGTCAAGCCGTTCAACGCGCAGACGCTCCAGCACAAGATCGAGACGGTGTTCTCCGACCAGGCGCCCCCTCCGCCCAAAGCAGCTTAACGGCGGCTCTTTTCTTCACCGGCATCGGCGGCGGCCCCATCCGCGATCGAAATCCGCATGGTTTTCGCGGACACGCGCCCCCGTGTCCGCGCATCTCCGTCGCCCTCAATCGAAGTCAATAATCTATTTTATGGGCGACAGTTAAGTTACCGATAATTAAGCCAAGCCGCTAGATAACTACATGTAGATGTTGGCTTTTAACCTGAAAATTATCCGCAATGGCGATGCTGTGGTGCCATGCGGGAATTTTCGCTCAGCCAGAACGGCGACGGCGCGAGCCAGGGGCATTCAGCCGGCGGTTCATCCGCCGCTGTCGCGATGGATTCGCCCGCTCCGGGCGCGACCCGGCGTGGTCGCGCAGCGCGCTTGCTCGCGATCTGCGCCTGCGTCGTAGCCGCCGCGAGCACGGTCGCCGCCGCTCTCGCTGAGTGGCCGGGCGCGACCATCCACATCGCCGGCGCGGCCGTCCTGCTGCTGCTCGTGATCGGGGCGATCGTTCTGCTCGGCGTCCGGCAACTCGAGAACTTCGAAGCGGTTGTCAAGGCGCGGGTCGAGAACGATCAACGGATCGCGCTCAATGCCGCCATCAACGACATGTCGCAGGGGCTGCTGATGTTCGACGCAGCCGAGCGCATCGTCGTCTGCAATCGGCGCTATATCGAGATGTACGGGCTGTCGCCCGACGTGGTGAAGCCCGGCTTGGCGCTTCGCGACCTGCTTGCTCACCGCCTGGAGCGAGGAAGCTTTACGGGCGACGTCGATCAATATCATCGCAACCTTCGCGCCGGCCTGGCCGAGACGAAGGCCTACAGTTGCACGGTGCAGATCGGCGATGGGCGTTCGATCCGCATCGTCAATCAGGCGATGGCGAACGGCGGGTGGGTCGCCACCCACGAGGACATCACCGAGCGGCGCAAGGCCGAGCTGGAGCTCGAACGCACCAAGGCCTTCCTCGATACCGTCATCGAGAACGTGCCGGTCACCGTCTTCGTGAAGGATGTGCGCGAGCAGCGCTATGTCCTGGTCAATCGCGCCGCCGAGCAATTGTGGGGGATACCTCGCGACGAGGTGATCGGCAAGCACGCGCTCGACCTGTTTCCGAAGCAGACCGCTGATCTGATCGTTGCCCGCGACGGGGAATTACTGGCGCATTCGGGGCAGCAATTCCATGTGACGCATCAGGTCGAGACGCCGCACAACGGCACGCGCCTGGTCGAGTTGCGCAGGATCGCCATTCTCGACGAGCATGGAAAGCCGGAATACCTGCTCGGCGTCGTCGAGGACGTCACCGAACGCGCGCGCGCGGACGAGCGCATCAAGTACATGGCCCACCACGACCTGTTGACGGGCCTTTCCAACCGCGCGCTGTTCATGGAGAAGATCGAGGAGGCGGGCGCGAGGTTGCGCCGGCGCGGCGAGACCTTCACCGTCTTCATGCTGGATCTCGACCGGTTCAAGAACGTCAACGATTCGCTTGGGCATCCCGAGGGCGATTCTCTCCTCAAGGAAACCGCGCAGCGCCTGAAATCCGCGCTGCGCGAGACCGACGTCCTGGCGCGCCTCGGCGGTGACGAATTCGCCATCCTCCAGGCCGGCGAGGCGAACCAGTGGGAGGATGCCAGCTCGCTCGCGGACAGAATCGTCGAGATCATGACCAGGCCGTACGACATCAGCGGCAACAAGGTCAGCATCGGGACCAGCATCGGGATCGCGCTCGCGCCGGCGGACGGCATCGAGCCCAGCGAGCTCATGAAGAAGGCCGACCTGGCGCTCTATCGGATGAAGTCGGAAGGCCGCAACGGCTATCGCTTCTTCGATGCCCAGATGACCGCGGACGCGGACGCGCTGCATCGGCTGGAGCACGATCTGCGCGAGGCGATATCGCGCGGCGAGCTGGAGGTCCACTATCAGCCGATCATCGACGTGCAGACCTGCACGCCGATCGGCACCGAGGCGTTGGTCCGCTGGCGTCACCCGCAGCGCGGATACATTCCTCCCGACCAGTTCATTCCGCTGGCGGAGGAGACCGGACTGATCGTTCCGATCGGGGAGTTCGTGCTGCAAAGGGCTTGCACCGACGCCGCGACCTGGCTGCCGCACATCAGGGTGGCGGTCAATCTGTCGCTCGTGCAGTTCAGGAAAGGCAACCTGCTGGACGTCATCCTGTGCGCGCTGGTCGAATCCGGCCTGGCTCCCGAACGGCTGGAGCTGGAGATCACCGAGTTGGTCCTGCTCGAGAACGAGCTGGAGATCCTGGCTGTGATTCGTCAGCTGAAGAATCTCGGCGTATCGTTGGCGCTCGACGACTTCGGAACCGGATATTCGTCGCTCAGCTGCCTGACGAAGTTTCCATTCGACAAGATCAAGATCGACAAGTCCTTCACGCAGAACATGGCAAAGCGCGCGGAATGCGCGGCCATCGTCGCGTCGGTGCGCGCGCTCGGACGCGGCCTCAACATCGTTACCACGGCGGAGGGGGTCGAAACGGAGCAGCAATTCGAGCTGCTGCGTACAGCGGGCGTTAACCTGGTGCAGGGATATCTATTCGGGCGGCCGTGTCCGGCATCCGAGTTGGACTGGACCTTGACCGGCACCGACAGCCGCGTGGAGAGCGCGGCTTAGGTATTTTACAGAAGTCTTCTGCGCTTTTGCGAACGCCACGATCGAAGCGCAGCCGGCAACGAAAGACCACGGCGTCATGATTGCCAACAAGGGTGTGATCGACGAGCTCGAGGAAGCGATCGCGAAAAAGGAGATCGGACGCCGGGCCGAGTCTTTGCGCCGGGTCACGGATTTGTTCGTGTCCGGTCCCGCCCGTTATTCCGACGAGCAGGTCGAGCTGTTCGACATCGTGATGCTGCTGCTCGCCAAGGAGATCGAAAGCTCCGCGCGGGCGACCTTCGGCAATCGGATTGCGACGCTCCCCAGCGCGCCGCCGAAGATCATCCGCGCATTGGCGCTCGACGATGCGATCGAGGTCGCCGGTCCGATCCTGACCCACTCCCAGCAGATCGACGAAGCGACCTTGATCGAGAGCGCGCGGACGAAGAGCCAGAATCACCTGCTCGCCATCTCGCGCCGGACGAGCCTTGCGGAAACCCTGACGGACGTGCTGGTCGAGCGCGGAAATCAGCAGGTCGCGCACAGCACGGCGGAGAACCCGGGGGCGAAATTTTCGGAGTTCGGCTACACGAAGCTCGTCGAACGGTCCGAGGACGACGCCGAGCTGGCTGTGCGGGTGTGGTCCCGGCCCGAGATTCCGCGGCAAAACCTGCTGAAATTGTTCGCCGATGCATCCGAGACCGTGCGCCGCAAGCTCGAGGCCACGGACCGGCGCAAGGCGGGCTTGCTCCGCGACATGGTCGCGCAAGCGTCGCAGCAATTCCAGACCGATGCGAGAGAGCGCTCCGCTGCATTCGCGGCGGCGCATTCCTACGTTTCGTCGCTGCACGAAGCGGGCGCGCTCACCGCCACGGAGCTCGAGTCCTTTGCGCGCGGCGGCAAGTTCGACGAGACCACGATTGCGCTGTCGATGATGTGCGACCTGTCGATCGGTCTCGTCGAGCGCGCCATGATCGAGGATCGATCGGAGCAGATTCTGGTCCTGGCTAAGGCGATCGGGTTGTCATGGGACACCACCAGGGCGCTCCTGCTGACGCAGGCGGAAACGAAGGGCAGCTCCACCTACGAGTTGGAGCAATGTCGCCTGAAATTCGCGAAGCTGAAGGTGGAGACGGCGAAAATGGCGACCCAGTTCTATCGGCTGCGCGAGCGCGCGGCGGCGCCGACATCCGTGCCGGCGCCGGCGGCATCGGGCTGACGTCGTCCTCTTTGAACCGGCGCTACCACGCCAGCCGGCGCATCACCGCTTTCGGAACGACATCCGCCTCGGCGAACATGCTCGCCAGCGCCGCCGCGTCGGGATTGTCGCGGCCGCCCAGCTCCTCGGCGTGGATGCCCGCGGTCAAGAACAGGCAATCCAGGTCGAAGGCCGCGGCGCCCTTGAGGTCGGTGCGCACGGAATCCCCGATTGCCAGCACGCGGTGGTGGTCGATCGGCTTCCCGCGCGCCGCCTGCGCGATCGCCATCGCCTGGTCGTAGATCGGCCGATAGGGCTTTCCGGCATAGATCACATCGCCGCCGATCGCGGCGTAGAGATCGGCGATCGCGCCGGCGCAATAGACCAGCTTGTCGCCGCGCTCGACCACCACGTCGGGATTGGCGCAGATCATCGGCAGCGCGCGCGCGCGCATGCGCTCGATGAGATCGCGGTAATCCTGCGGCGTCTCGACGGTGTCGTCGGCGAGCCCCGAGCAGACCGCGTAGTCGGCGTCTTCCAGAGGCGAGATGGGCGCGTCGAGCCCATCGAAGATCGGCAGGTCCCGCTCCGGCCCGATGTGGAGCACGCGGTCGCCCGCCCGCGCGGCGATGAGCGCGTGCGTCACGTCGCCCGAGCTGACGATCCCGTCATAGGCCGCGCGCGGCACGCCGAGCCGGTCGAGGGTGAAGCGCGCCACCACCTCGCCCGGCCGCGGCGCATTGGTGATCAGGACAACCGTGCCGCCCATCGCGCGGAAGCGCGCGAGCGCATCGCAGGCCTCGGGCGTCGCGGCGACGCCGTTGTGAACGACGCCCCAGACGTCGCTGAGCACGACGTCGTAGCCGGCGGCGAACGACTCGAAGTGACCGATGAACGGGGGGAGCGCGACGGGCATGGGATCTGAAAGGGGGACGGGTGGAGCGGAGGACGAGTTCACCGGGACAGATAGACCAGCTGTCGCTGGCTTGTCACCCGTTCTGTCGCCGTCGGTCCTGGGCCCTCAGCTTCTGCTACGGGCGAGCTGGGCGAGGCCCGTGGTCCGCTCGCCTTTGCCGATCTCGCCCGCCGGCGGGATCGCGGTGCGGGCCACGGCGTTGGTGGCGGCGGGCTGGTCCGCCGGACCGGCGTCGCGTGCGACCACGTCGGAGCGCTCCGCGATCCCCTGCAGGGCCTCCGCGCGCACCGGCCGCGGCTGCGCGAACAGGAAGCCCTGGCCGTAGCGCACGTCGTAGTCGAGCAGATCGACCACGCTGCCCTCGCTCTCGATCTTCTCGGCGATCAGGTCGATGCCGAAACGGCCGACCAGGTCGGAGAGATCGGCGGGATGGATGTCGGTCGTGGTGGATACTCCGCCGCGGTTGAGCAGGAGGCTCGCCTGCACCTTGATGAAGCGGAAGCCGCGCTCGGCCAGCTCGCGCGGCTCGATGCGCAGGTCCGCCACGTTGTCCAGCGAGAAGCGGTAGCCGCGCTCGGCCAGCGCCGCCAGGCTCTCGTGCTCGATCGGCCCCATGGCGCGCACGGCGCTCTGCGTGAGCTCCAGCACCAGCGAGGACGCGATCGCGCGGTTGGCGTCGAGGAATTCGAGGAACTGCGGAAAGAACGCGGAATCGGTGAGCGTCGAGCCGGACAGGTTGCACGAACAAGCCGATGTCGCGGTTCTTGAGCAGCAGCCGGCGCACGACCTGCACGCAGCGGAAGATCACGAGATTGTCGATCTTCGGCATCAGGCCGCAGCTCTCCGCCAGGGGAATGAACTCGGCCGCGTGCTGCACCTCGCCGCGCTCGTTGCGCAGCCGCGACATCGCCTCGTAGTAGCGGACCTTGCGCTGCGGCAACGTCACGATCGGCTGCAGGTAGAGGTCGACGCGATTGGCGTCGACGGCGGCGCGGATCGTCGCCAGCGCCGCCTCCTGCTCCGGCGTGCGGACGTCGGCGGGGACTGCGGAAAGGGACGCGGAAAGCCTCGGCTTGGTCTCCGCCTTGGGCTCCGCGTCCGGCTGCTGCTGTGGCGCAGCCTCTGCCGGCGCGGCCTGCGCGGCCGCGAGCAATTGCGCCAGCGCCTCGGCGGCGAGCACGCCCGGCGGCGCGGCGGGAGCCGCCGGAGGGGGGCGGGGGCGGCAGCCGCCGCGCGCGCGAGCGCATCGATGGCGGTCTGATGGGCGGCGACGGTCTCGGCGAGCTGCTTGACCAGCGTGCCGAGCTCGCCGATCTCGGCCGCGAGCGGGTCGGTGACCGCCTGCGTGCGGTCGAGGGCGGTCTCGACCTTGCCTTCCAAGGCGGGCAGGCGCCGCCCCATCTCGGCCACCTGGCGGGCGAGCTCGGCAACGCCACGGGACAGGTCGGCGAGCTGGTGGCCGACCGCCGTTCGATGACCCATGCGGGTCGAGACCGTGTTGTAGAGGGCGAGCGCCGTCAGGGTGGCGACACCGACGGTGGCGGCCTCGGAAGCGCTGACGCCCAGATAGAAATAGAGGGTCGCGCTGGCCGAGCCCGCGATGATCACCATGCAGACGGCGACAAAGATGGCACCAAGACGCATCATGGTGGTCCGCGTGATTCGCTTGCTACCGCCCGACCTCCATGACATGACGCCTAACGCCCACGCAAGCGATCTTGCGAGGTCCGGTGGACACTGGTGCACGGGTGGTGACCGGTGCGCCACACTATCCGGGTGCTATAACCCGGTCCGTCGCCTTTAATTCAAACCCCTCCAAAGTCGGGCCCCTGCCGTATCGATGTCGGGACTGATCGCCACCATCGAGCGCCGTCCGCAGGCGGCCTTTGCCGCGTTCCTGGCCCTGCATCTTGTCCTCTGGACCGCGCTGCCGGCGCTGCTCTATCCCAATCTGCCGCTCGACCTCATCGAGGCCCTGACCTACGGCCGCGAATGGCAGCTCGGCTACGACAAGCTGCCGCCGCTGCCCTGGTGGCTGATCGAGATCGTCCATCGGCTGGTGGGGGTGGACGCCGCCTACTATGCGCTTGCACAGGTCGCGGTCATCGCCGCCTTCGTGGCCGTTTGGGCGACGGCGCGGCCGCTGGTCGGCGCGTCCGGCGCGCTCGTCGCCGTGCTGTTTCTGGACGGCCTGCACTACTTCCATTTCACCGCTGCCAAGTTCAATCACGACGTGATCCAGTTGCCGCTCTGGGCGCTCGCCGGCTACGCCTTCCACGCCGGATTGCGCCGCGGACGCATGGTCCACTGGCTGTTGCTCGGCCTCGCCATCGGGCTCGCGCTGTGGGCGAAGTATTTCGTGATCGTGCTGGCGGCGCCGCTCGCGCTGTTCCTCATCGCCGACCGCGATGCGCGCAAGGCGCTGGCGACGCCGGGACCGTGGATCGCGCTCGCGGTCGCGCTCATCGTCATGGCGCCGCATCTGGTCTGGCTGGTGCGCAACGATTTCCTGCCCTTCGCCTATGCCAGCGCGCGCGCCGCGCCGACCCGCGGGTTGGTCGATCACATCTGGCATCCGATCGTGTTCCTGGTCAGCCAATTGGCCTTCATGGTGCCGGCGCTGCTGATCGCCGCGGCGCTGGTGTGGCCGCGGCCGAAGGCGCCGCCAATCGACGGATCCACGGCCGACGCCTTCGACCGACGGATCGTAACATTGCTCGCCTTCGGGCCGGCGGCGGCGACCGCCGTGTTGTCCGCGCTCACCGGCCGCGGCACCATCGCCATGTGGGGCTATCCGCTCTGGCTGTTTCTCGGGCTCTGGATCGTGCTCGCGGCGGGCAACGCCATCGAGCCGGCGCGTCTTGCGCGCGTCGGCGCGGTCTGGGCGGCGGTGTTCGTGATCTTCGCCGCCGCCTTCGTCGCGAGCTATGCCGTGCTGCCGGGGATCGACCACCGCTATCGCGCCGTGCTTCTATCCCGGCGACCGGCTCGCGGACGAACTGTCGCGCCGCTATCGCGCTGCCACCGGGCGGCCGCTCGTCTACGTGATCGGCGACATGTGGGACGGCGGCAACGTCGCCCACTATGCGCGCGAGCAGCCGCGGGTGCTGATCGACGGCAACCCGCGCAGAGCCCCGTGGATCGATCTCGGCGACCTGCGGACGAAGGGCGCCGTCGTGGTGTGGACCGACGGCGATCCCGCCGTCATGCCGGTCGGCCTGCGCGGCATCGCCGGCGATGCCCAGGTGCAGCCGCCGTTCACGCTGCCGTTCCGCCGCGGCGAGGGCACGCTCACCGTCGGCTGGGCGATCCTGCGGCCGCAGCCGGCGTTTGCCTCGTTTGTAGGGTGGGCAACGGCGCGACCTGTGCTGTTTCCGCGTGGGCAAAATCGCGTGGCGCCTTTGCCCACGCGGCTATGACACGTCAGGCGATTTTACCCACCCTACCAGCGGCCTAAGCCACCGCTTTGATCACCGTCGCCACCTTGGCGAAGATCTCGTCGATCTCGCGTTCGCTCGCGATCAGCGGCGGCGTGAGCGCGAGGGTGTCGCCGGTCGCGCGCAGGGTCAGGTTCTGCTCGTTGAACGCCTTCACCATGGCGTCGTAGGCGCGCCTGCCGACCGCGTCGGGACGCGACGCGAGGTCGATGCCGGCGGTGATCCCGACGCAGCGGATGTCGAGCACGTTCGGCAGGCCCTTGAGCCCCATGGCGGCGTCGGCCCAGATGGGCTCGAGCTTCTTCGCGCGCTCGAACAGGTTCTCGTCGCGATAGAGATCGAGTGTAGCGAGGCCGGCCGCGCAGGCGAGCGGATGCGCCGAATAGGTGTAGCCGTGGAACAGCTCGACCACATGCTCGGGGCCGCGCATGAAGGCGTCGTAGATGCCCTTGCGCACGATCACGCCGCCCATCGGCACGGTGCCGGAGGTGACGCCCTTGGCAAACGTGATCATGTCGGGCACGACGCCGTAGCGTTCGGCGGCGAAGGCGTGGCCGAGCCGGCCGAAGCCGGTGATGACCTCGTCGAAGATCAGCAGGATTTTGTATTTGTCGCAGATCGCGCGCAGCCGCGGCAGGTAGCCCTTGGGCGCCGGCAGCACGCCGGTCGAGCCCGCCATCGGCTCGACGATGACGGCTGCGATGGTCGAGGCGTCGTGCAGCGCGACGATGCGCTCGAGGTCGTCCGCCAGGTGCGCGCCCCAGTCCGGCTCGCCCTTGCTGAACGCCTGCTGCTCGCGATTGTAGGTCGTGGGCAGATGGTCGACGCCGGCGAGCAGCGAGCCGAAGAACTTGCGGTTGGCGACGATGCCGCCGACCGAGATGCCGCCGAAGCCGACGCCGTGATAGCCGCGCTCGCGTCCGATCAGGCGGGTGCGCGCGCCTTCGCCGCGCACGTTGTGATAGGCGAGCGCGATCTTGAGCGCGGTGTCGACCGCCTCGGAGCCGGAGTTGCAGAAGAACACGTGATCGAGATCGCCGGGCGCGAGCGCGGCGACGCGGCTCGCCAGCTCGAAGGCCTTCGGGTGGGAGAACTGGAACGCCGGCGCATAGTCGAGCTCGGCGGCCTGGGCTTGGATCGCCGCCACGATCGGATCGCGATTGTGCCCGGCATTGGTGCACCACATCCCGGCGGCGCCGTCGAGCACGGCGCGGCCGTCGGGCGTGTAGTAATGCATGTCCTTGGCGCGGGCGATCAGCCGCGGCGCGGCCTTGAACGCCCGGTTGGCCGTGAACGGCAGCCAATAGGCTTCGAGATCGTTGGGGACGGCGGTTGCTCTGCGTGGCCGGTGCAGAAGGCATGGTTGTTCCTCGCTCGCTTGTTCACGTCCGCTTGCCGCTCCGCAGTGCGGCTGCTACCAACCCGCGTCTCCGAGAATGTAGACCGAAATGGCCGACGAAGCCCAACAAATCCAACAAGCTCAAGGCGCGCCTGCCGCGCGGGCTGGCCGATCGCGGGCCCGGCCGAGATCGCGGCCACGCGGCGCATGCTGGAGACGATCCGCGAGGTCTACGAGCGCTACGGCTTCGAGCCGGTGGAGACGCCGGCGATCGAATATACCGACGCGCTCGGCAAATTCCTGCCCGACCAGGACCGGCCGAACGAGGGCGTGTTCTCGTTCCAGGACGACGACGAGCAGTGGCTGAGCTTGCGCTACGACCTGACGGCGCCGCTCGCGCGCTACGTGGCGGAGAATTTCGACGCGCTGCCCAAGCCCTATCGCAGCTACCGCGAGGGCTGGGTGTTCCGCAACGAGAAGCCGGGCCCGGGCCGCTTCCGTCAGTTCATGCAGTTCGACGCCGACACGGTGGGCTCAGCCTCGCCGGCGGCGGACGCCGAAATCTGCATGATGGCGGCCGACACGATGGAGGCGCTCGGCATTCCGCGCGGCAGCTATGTGGTGAAGGTGAATAACCGCAAGGTGCTCGACGGCGTGCTGGAGTCGATCGGGCTCGGCGGCGAAGCGAACGCTGGAAAGCGGCTCACGGTGCTGCGCGCGATCGACAAGCTCGATCGCCTTGGGCCGAACGGCGTTCGCGATTTGCTGGGCGAAGGCCGCAAGGACGAGAGTGGCGATTTCACGAAAGGTGCAGGCCTGATGCTTCGGTCGAGCAATCGATAAGCGTGCTCGAACTGTCCGACCGAAGGGCAAGTCGCGAATCGAAGTGCGATCTGTCGGACAGCGCGATCGGCAGGGCCGCAAGCGAGCTCGATGAGATTGGCCGCGCTGTTCTCGGCCGCCGGCTACGACGAGCGCGTCAAGATCGATCCGTCCGTCGTGCGCGGCCTCGAATACTACACCGGTCCGGTCTACGAGGTCGAACTTCTGCTCGAAACCAAGGACGAGAAAGGCCGCCCCGTTCGCTTCGGCTCGGTCGGCGGCGGCGGACGCTACGACGGGCTCGTCTCGCGCTTCCGCGGCGAGCCGGTGCCGGCGACGGGCTTCTCCATCGGCGTCTCGCGCCTGCAGGCGGCGCTCACGCTGATCGGCAAGCTCGAGGGCAAGGCTGGACCCGGACCGGTCGTGGTCACCGTGTTCGACCGCGATCGCATCGCCGACTACCAGCGCATGGTCGCGTCGCTGCGCGACGCCGGCATCCGCGCCGAGCTCTATCTCGGCAACCCGAAGAACTTCGGCGAGCAGATGAAATACGCCGACAAGCGCGGCTCGCCCTGCGTCGTCATCCAGGGCGGCGACGAGAAGGCCAAGGGCGAGGTCCAGATCAAGGACCTCATCCTCGGCGCCGAGATCGCGGGCTTGAGCAAGGACCGCGACGACTACCTGAAGAAACAGGCCGAGGCGCAGTTCGCGGTCAAGGAAAGCGAGCTGGTCGACGCGGTGCGCAAGGTGCTGGCGCGCCACAGCGTGAAGTGATCGTAGGTTGGGTCGAGTTCTTCACGAGACCGCAACATCCCGCCACGAAACGTTGGGTCTCGCAAGCTCGACCCGAACCTACAAGAACTTGATGCTGCTCGACCCAACCGTACATTACTTCTTCTGCGCCGGCGGTGCGCCCGGCATCCCGGGCATGTTCTGCATGTCGCGGACGTTGAGCTTGCGGCCGGCCACGATCATGTCGCCGGGCTTCTGGTCGGCCTTGCAGGCGCCCATCCACTTGGCGTCGATGGACATGCTGGACTTGCCGTCGGCCGGCAAGCCCGGAAGCGTCGGGCCGCCCTCGCGCTTCGACGTCACCTTCACGCTATAGGCGCTGTTGAAGTCGCCGCTGGCGACGGCCTGCGAGGTGATCGTCATCGGTCCGAACTTGCAGACGCTGTCGACGACGATGGTGCTGCCGACCTTCTTCACGTCCCGCTTCGAGCACATGTCCTGGCGCATGTTGTCGCCGATGGAGCTCATCAGCTTGTCGGTCTCGGCGTCGATGCAATGCTCCGACGTCGTCGGCGGCATACCGTGTCCTTCGGTCGTCATCTTGATCTCCCACAGCCCCGCCTTGCGGGCGCGGCAGATCCTGCGCCGCGGCCGGCGTGGCACAGACGAGGGCAAGAGCAATGAGCGACAGGCGTGCTTGCATGGAGGCCTCCCGGTAATGCCGGCGCAATCGGGCCAGCATCGGGGAGGAAGTCCGGCAGTGTGTGGAAATAATGGCAGAACGGTAGGCGGCGACGGGCTACGCCGACAAAATCGGCGCCGCAATTATTTGTAGACCGGCCTTGGGCGCTCGTAGGAGCACGTGTTCCGCGTTGCCACCGCCGGTATTGCATAGCGGTTGACGTGCGGCGACCATAGGCAGTTGAAGCCGATGTAATCGCCGTACTGCCGGTGCACGCTGGTGATGCGGTGGTATTTGTCCCAGCGCGCGCAATACTCGGCGGCGATCTGCTGCGCCATCGCCTCGTTCTCGCAGGACCACGAGATGATCCCGCCGGTGTCGTTGCCGTGATAGACCTGCGCTTGCGCGCCAGGGTTTCCCAGCACGATCACGCTCCACAGCGCGATCCCGATCACGGACCAAGCCTCGCGAGTCATGACGCCTCCGCCACCTGTCAGGCGAGGCGAAGCTTAAACCGCTCATGGGTGTGGGGAAAGCCGGACCATCTGCGAAAGCCGTGGAGTGTTGCCGATCGGCACCGACTTTGTGTTCGTCATGTGGCGTAGGCGCTCGCCACCTTTGCGACCGGTTGCTTGTTGACCCGAGCAGGCGCGAGCGGTAGCGACGTAAGCCACGCTCGATTCGCGGGTAAGCCCCTGAAACGGCGCCATAATAGTACAGGCTTCTTCCGATAATTGTGAAAGCCGCATCGGAAGCCGGCAAGTTCAGTTCGCGACGGTGCGTGGCCGGAACGCCACAGCGGCGTTTTCTTGCCGTCACGTCCTGTGGACATCTTGATTCCGCCGGGGTGGGAGGTCACCGTCCTCCGAACTATCTCGCAAGGAGTCCGACCATGTCCGGCCGCGCCCTGATGCTGTCGTCCGCGCTCGCGCTGATGCTGGGTGCGCTGCCGGCGGGCACGGCCGGCGCCGCCAGCTGGCTGGAGATGAACTTCTATCTGTCGGGGCCGCGCAACGATGGCGTGCTGCCGCCGTGCGATTATCCTGATGTCGTGAGCAAGATCTCGATACGCTTCAATCAGAAGGAAAACACCTTCTGGAACACCGACCTCAAGATCCTCAATTTCCAGCAGATCCGCGAGACCGCGTTCCGCGCTTGGCACGCCAACACCATCCCGCGCCGCTTCTGCAGCGGCGTGGTCGAGGTCTCCGACGGGCGCAAGCACCCCATCCACTACTCGATCGGCGAGGACACCGGCATGATCGGCGCCAATTGGGGTGTCGAGTGGTGCGTCGTGGGGCTCGATCGCAACTGGTCCTACAACCCTGCCTGCAAGATGGCGAAGCCGTAAGCGAATTGCTCGCGCGCGAATTGACTAGGCTCTCGCGGCCGGGTGGCGACGGGGTTTGATCTCCGGACTTCTTTTGTTTCTATTTTGTTCTTGAAATGTTCACGCTGCCCTGGTACGGTCTCGGCATCCTCGCAAGACTTGATCTTGACTAGGCACGCTCTTGTTTAGAACTCGATCTAGTTCAGGTCGGCTCCGGTCTAGTAATCTCGGAGACTTGCAGCCACCAGAACTGACTTGCAGCCACCAGACTTGAGGCCACTACGACACTTCGACTTACAAGCCTCGATGTTGCGTATTTGATGGGGGGTATCGATGGTTCGCCTTGCCGCTCGTGCGTTGTCGCTTTGCTCGGCTTTTTCTGCGGTCGTCGTGTGGGTGACGGTCGGCGTCGCGGGTATCGCAGGCGCGGCCTCGGCGCAGGATCGGCGCCAGAACCAGGCCGGCCAGTTCGATTTTTATGTGCTGGCGCTGTCCTGGTCGCCGTCGTTCTGCGAGGCGGCCGGCGAACGCGGGACGCCGCCGCAGCAGCAATGTGCGGGGCGCCCATACTCATTCGTCGTGCACGGCCTGTGGCCGCAATACGAGAAAGGCTTTCCGGAGTTCTGCCAGCAGCCGGCGCCGCGGCTCGACCGCAACATCGTCTCCTCCATGCTCGATCTGATGCCGTCGCCGCGGCTGATCTTTCATGAATGGGACAAGCACGGCACCTGCTCGGGCCTCAACCCGAACGCCTATTTCGAGAACGTGCGCAAGGTGCGCGCGCTGGTGAAGATCCCGGACGCCTATCTCGACTTGAAAGAGCCGCTGATGGTCACGCCCGACGAGGTCGAGGACGCCTTCGTCCAGACCAACCCCGGGCTGGCGCGCGACGCCATCGCGGTGACCTGCGACAGCCGGCGGCTGGGCGAGGTGCGCATCTGCATGGGCAAGGATTTTCGTTTTCGATCGTGCCCCGAGATCGATGCCCGCGCCTGTCGCCGCGACAAGGTCGTCATGCCGCCGATGCGCGGGGGCAGCGCCGCGCTGACGCGGTAGGACAGCGGGACGAGGGCGATCGAGGAGCGAGGCCGCACGCCGAGCGACGGAATTCCGTTATTTTTCGTCCGAGCGCATCTGCGCATCCACGCGGGTGACGAAGCCCCTGAGATAGCGCATGGGGGTCTCGGTCAGCGAGGCGAGCCCCTTCTTGCCGTCCTGCGCGGCGGTGTTCACGTTTTCATGGAACGACTGCAGTGGCCGATCGAAGATAGTCGGGCGGTACCCGTCGAGAACCGGGTGGCCGCAGCCATAGACAATCCACGTCGTTACCAATACGCGCCACATGAGTTCCATTCTAATTGTCGATAAATGACGGTCACGCTAAGCGCGCCGCTAGACTTTAGCGATCAGTTGAACGGGAATTCGCCCGCATCTCTTAACCGAACGTTAACTCTCGCGCTTTGCGTCAGTTTATTGCGTTGACGCGTTTTCTACGGCGAACCGGAAGGCCACTTCGCCGGAAAACGCTATAGCTTGCGCCGATGAACTATCGCCACGCCTTTCATGCCGGCAATTTCGCCGATGTCCTCAAGCACGCGGTGCTCGTTCGCATCCTGGTGCACCTGCGCGCCAAGCCCGCCCCCTTCCGCGTCATCGACACCCATGCCGGCGCGGGCCTCTACGACCTCGCCGGTGCGGAGGCCGCCCGCAGCGGCGAATGGCGTGAGGGCATCGGCCGGCTGCTCGGCGCTTTTTCCGGCACGGGCACCCGGATCGGGGAGGGGGCTCGCACGCTGCTTGCCCCTTATCTCGACGCGGTGGCCGCGCTCAACGACGGCGGCCGCCTCACGACCTATCCCGGCTCGCCCGCGCTCGTGCGCGCGTTTCTGCGCGCGCAGGACCGGCTCATCGCCTGCGAGCTCGAGCCGAACGCGGCCGCCGCGCTCGCGCGCAACCTGCATGACGACCGCCGCAGCAAGGCGGTCGCCATCGACGGCTGGACCGCGCTCAACGCCTATGTGCCGCCCAAGGAGCGGCGCGGGCTGGTCCTGGTCGACCCGCCGTTCGAGGACACCGGCGATTTTCCACGGCTCGTGCAGGCGCTCGAAGCGGCGCACCGCAAATGGGCGAGCGGCAGCTATCTGGTGTGGTACCCGATCAAGGAGCGCGAAGCGCCCGATGCGTTGGCGCGGCGCCTGCGGCGTGGCGGCATGAGCGCGACATCCACCATCCTGCGCGTCGAGCTCGGCGTCGGCGGCCCGCGGGAGGCGAACCGCCTCGGCGCCTGCGGCCTGGTCGTGATCAATCCGCCGTGGACGCTCGAAAACGAGCTCGCGGTGCTGCTGCCGGAGCTGGCCGCCGCCCTGTCGGGTGACGGGCGCGGTAGCCACCGCGTCGATTGGCTACGGGGCGAAAAGTAGTTTCGCCACTTCTCCACAGCCCTGGATTAGCTTATTCCTATAGTGCTGGCTTTGACGTTCCGCCTCCTGTGGGGGCCCGGCGGAGTGACGGAGGCCGTAAAGGCCGCTTTCTTTCCCCGATTGCGAATGTCCGGCCGAGCCGTCGCGCCGCGGGGGCCGACGGCGGAGCAGTCACGGGGAAGGGAGTTTCCCGATGGCAATGGCAGGTGTGGTCAAATTCTTCAACGCCGAGCGCGGCTACGGCTTCATCAAGCCCGACGATGGCGGACGCGACGTCTTCGTGCACATCACCGCGGTCGAGCGGGCCGGGTTGAAGTCGCTGAACGAGGGACAGCGCATCTCCTTCGACGTCGAGCCCGACAAGAAGGGCAAGGGGCCGAAGGCCGTCAACCTCGTGATCACCGGCTGATCGCTGACACTGTCGCAGCTCTCCGGCCTCGCCGTTCGTCCGCAAGGTCACGATCGCCGCCAATGTGCTCGGCCTCGATCGCGAGATCGCGGTCGAGCTCGCCGACACCGTCGATCCGGCCGACACCGTCCGGCAGCAGAACCCGCTCGGCAAGATCCCGGCGCTCGTGTTGGATGACGGCGGCGGGACGCCGCCTATGCTCGAGCCCGGCACGGTGCTGTTCGATTCCCGGGTGATCCTGGAATATCTCGACCATCGCGCCGGCGGCGGCCGGATCATTCCGAAGGATGCGGGGGCGCGCTTCGCCGCGCTGCGCCTCCAGGCGCTCGCCGATGGCCTGATGGATGCCTCGATCCTGCTGGTCTACGAGGGCCGCTGGCGGCCAGCCGAGAAGCACGAGCCGAAATGGGTCGATCACCAGGCCGGCAAGGTCGCCCGCGCGCTCGCCGCGGTCGAGGCGGCCCCTCCGGGTCTCGACGCGCCGCCCACGGTCGGCCAGATCGCGCTCGCCTGCGCGCTCGGCTATCGCGACTTCCGCTTCGCCGGGACGTGGCGGAAGGATCATCCGCGCCTGGTGGCGTGGCTCGACAATTTCGCCGCGCGCGTCCCGTCTTCAACGCCAGCAAGCCGCCGACGTGAGAAGACGTTCGTAGGTTGGATCGAGCAGCATAAGGCGTTTACGCCCGTCTTCGCGGGCTATGCGAGATCCAACGCACCGGTCCGCAGCTGTTGGGTCTCGTGAAGAACTCGACCCAACCTACGGCGACGGCTACGGCGAATTCCGCCAGCCTCTTCCGCAGACGAAAAGCCCCGGACCGCGGGTCCGGGGCTTTGTCGTGTGGCGGGGCAGAGCGGAATCAGAACCGCACGTTCAGGCCGCCGCGAAAGACGTTGGTGTAGAACGACACGTTGCCGTTGGCGCCGAGCCCGCAATTGAAGCCGCAATTGAAGTCGCTGAGATCGACATAGAGATACTCGCCCTTCACGCTCACGTTCGGCGAGAATGCCGAACTCGAGGCCGCCGCCGACGGTCCAGCCCGCAGTGGTGATGCTGCCGCCGGGAAAGCCCGGCGTGGTGGCATTGATGTCGCCGAACGCGAGCCCGGCGGTGAGGTAGGGCAGGAACCGGTCGAAGGCATAGCCGATGCGGCCGCGCGTGGTGGCGAGCCAGTGGTTGCGGGTCTCGCAGCCGAGGGGACAAAGGTTGTTCGTGCTTCCGCGGATGCCGGACCAGTCGATATCGCCTTCGATGCCGACCACGGCCTGGCCGAACTGCCAGTTGTAACCGATGGTGCCGCCGATCAGCCCGCCCGAGGTGGCGAACTTGTCGACGCCGTCCCACTGGGACCGACCCCAGCCGCCGCCGCCGTTGATGCCGAGATAGAAGCCGGTCCAGTTGTAGATCGGATTGTAGAACGCCGCCCGCGGGGCCGGCCCATAGCGCGGCGGAAGGTCGGCGGCGTGCGCCGCCCCTCCGGCGAAAGTCCAAAGGCCGGCAAGGCCCGCCAAGCCTACGCACGCAACAACGAAACGCTTCATGAACCCACCCTCCATACGTCCGTATTTGCGCGGACAGTATTACTAATTTTCCTAAAGTCTAGTGCAAGAAAGACACATCAAAGTTTGGAATATTTTGCCATCTTTAATCTTTGAATGTGCCATTCAATAGCCTTGGATATGGTCAATAAATACTTTATAAGCTCGGGATATAGTAAATAATTACTTAATTTACTTTCTGCCGACGATGGCTTCCACGCCGGCGCGAATCGGGTGTGCACCGCCGCCCGGCGCGGGTGGTCCCTCGGGCGCCGAGCGCTTACGTTCGCGCCCATGAACGGCGCCAAGAAAGACATCGATCCGACCACCGAGCTCGTCGAGGAGGACGAGGAGCAGACGCTGCCCGAGCTCGAGCAGGACACGGCCATCGACCTGCGGTCGATGCCTGCGACGGCCGCCGCACTGGTCCGCTTGCCGCCGGCCGCGCGGCGATCGCGCGCCATGCCAAGCTCGCGCCGGCCTCGCCCGGCGTCTACCGCATGATCGATGCCAACGGCGACGTGCTCTATGTCGGCAAGGCCAAGAACATCCGCAAGCGCATCGTCGCCTATACGCGCCCGACCGGCTACGACCCGCGCATCGAGCGCATGATCGCGGCGACCGCCTCGCTCGAGTTCGTCTCGACCGCGACCGAGACCGAGGCGCTGCTGCTCGAAGCCAACCTGATCAAGCGGCTGCGCCCGCGCTTCAACGTGCTGCTGCGCGACGACAAGTCGTTTCCCTATATCCTGATCACCGGCCGACCACTGGGCGCCGCAGATCGTCAAGCATCGCGGCGCGCGCAAGCGCGCCGGGCAACTACTACGGCCCGTTCGCCTCGGTCTGGGCGGTCAACCGCACCATCACGGCGCTGCAGCGCGCGTTCCTGCTGCGCTCCTGCTCCGACGGCTTCTTCGAGAGCCGCACGCGGCCGTGCCTGCTGCACCAGATCAAGCGCTGCTCGGCGCCCTGCACCGCGCGAGATCGACTTCGCCGAATATGCCGAGCTGGTGCGCGAGGCGAACGCGTTCCTCTCGGGCAAGAGCCGCGCCGTGAAGGAGGAGCTCGCGGCCGAGATGGAGAAGGCGTCGGCCGCGCTCGATTTCGAGCGCGCCGCGATCTACCGCGACCGGCTCGCCGCGCTCTCGGCGGTGCAGTCGCATCAGGGCATCAATCCGCGCGGCGTCGAGGAGGCCGACGTGTTCGCCGTGCATCAGGACGGCGGCTTCTCCTGCGTCGAGGTGTTCTTCTTCCGCACCGGCCAGAACTGGGGCAACCGCGCCTATTTCCCGAAGGCCGACCGCTCGCTCGCGGCCGGCGAGGTGCTCGGCGCGTTCCTCGCGCAGTTCTACGACGACAAGCCGTGTCCGCGCTGCGTCTTCATCTCGCACGAGATCGAGGAGCGCGCGCTGCTGGCCGAGGCGCTTGAGCACCAAGAGCGGCCACAAGGTCGAGGTCAGCGTGCCGCAGCGCGGCGAGAAGAAGGATCTGGTCGATCACGCGCTCGCCAATGCGCGCGAGGCGCTGGGGCGCAAGCTCGCCGAGACCTCCTCGCAGCGCAAGCTGCTGGAGCGCGCTGGCCGAGACCTTCGGGCTTGCCGCAAGCCGCCGCGGCGCATCGAGGTCTACGACAACAGCCACATCCAGGGCAGCAACGCGGTCGGCGCCATGATCGTCGCCGGGCCGGAGGGCTTCCAGCAAGAATCAGTACCGCAAGTTCAACATCCGCTCGGCCGACCTCACGCCCGGCGACGACTTCGGCATGATGCGCGAGGTGCTGACGCGCCGCTTCAAGCGGCTGATCGACGAGGCGCCGCGCGCCATCGCCCGAGCAGCGCACGTGACGACATCCGGCGCCCGACACGCCCGCCGAAAACGGCAGCGACGCGAATGCGGACGACGAGCGACGGAGTCGCCTTGGCCCGATCTCGTCGCTGATCGACGGCGGCCGCGGCCAGCTCACCGCCGCGCGCGAGACGCTGGCGGCGCTCGGCATCACCGATGTGCCGCTCGTCGGCGATCGCCAAGGGACCGGATCGCGATGCCGGGCGCGAGACCTTCTTCATGCCGGGGCGCGAGCCGTTCAAGCTCAAGCCGCGCGATCCGGTGCTCTATTTCGTGCAGCGGCTGCGCGACGAGGCGCATCGCTTCGCCGTCGGCTCGCACCGCGCACGGCGCCGGCGCGACATCCGCGAGGCCGGCCTGCAGGAAATCCCCGGCATCGGCCCGACGCGCAAGCGCGCGCTGCTGCACCATTTCGGAACGCTCAAGGCGATCGAGCGCGCCGCGCTTGCCGATCTCGCCAAGGTGCCGGGCATCAGCGCCGAGACCGCGCGCAAGATCTACGATTTCTTCCACGAGCGCGCGGATTGACCTGGCCGGTCACGTGCGATGGAACCGGCGGGCATGCCGGAATGCGTGTCGAATCGGCCCGGCGTCATACTTATGTCGGAATCGGTGCTTGTAGTTGCGGTTCGTGCCGAGTCGGCGTTGGCACGGCAGCAAAGTCAATGGGGATGGCGCGGGCATCCCGTTTGACGCGGGCGCAGGAACGGTATTCTTTCGATCATGAACACGGTCACATCCAGACGCCTTCCGGCGCGGCCCCTCGCGGTGCCGAACCTCCTGACCTATGCGCGCATCGTGGCCGTGCCGGTCGTGGTCGCCTGCCTGTATTGGCAGGACATCCTGCAGGGCGGGCTGTGGCTGCGCTGGGTCGCGCTGTTCATCTTCATCGCGGCCGGGGTGACCGACGTCCTCGACGGCTATTTCGCGCGCAAGTGGGGCGAGCAATCGACCTTCGGCCGCATGCTCGATCCGATCGCCGACAAGCTCCTGGTGGCGTCGTGCCTGCTGATGCTCGCGGCCGACGGCACCATCCGCGGCTGGTCGCTGTGGGCGGCGATCGTCATCCTGTGCCGCGAGATCCTGGTCTCGGGCCTGCGCGAATATCTCGCCGAGCTGCGCGTGAGCGTGCCGGTGACGCAGCTCGCGAAGTGGAAGACGACGCTGCAGCTGGTCGCGGTCGGCTTTCTGCATCGCCGGCGAGGCCGGCGACGTGATCGTGCCGGTGGTGACGCCGATCGGGCTCGACCTTGCTCTGGCTCTCGGCGTTGCTGACGCTGTACACTGGCTGGGACTATTTCCGCGCCGGCGTGCGGCATCTGATCGAGGAATGAGCGTTGAAGCTTCGCTATTTCGCCTGGGTGCGCGAGCGCATCGGCAAGCCGGAGGAGGAGATCGAGCCGCCGGCCGGGATCGCGCACGGTCGCCGATCTCGTCGACTGGCTGCGCGGGCGCGGCGAGGAATATGCCTATGCGTTCGAGAACCCGAAGGTGATCCGCGCCGCGATCGACCGCACCCATGTCAGGCCCGACACGCGATCGCGGGCGCGCGCGAGATCGCCTTCTTCCCGCCGATGACCGGTGGATGACTGATTTCCGAAGCAGGAGAGCGCGGACCCCGCAAGAGAGCTCGGAGTAGCGTATGACCGCCACTGTCCGTCTGCAGCGCGAGCCGTTCGACGCCGCGGCCGAGGCGGCGAAGCTCACGCGCGGGCGCACCGACGTCGGCGCGGTCGTCACCTTCACCGGCATCTGCCGCGGCGACGAGTCCGGGGCGAAGCTCATCGCCATGACGCTCGAGCACTATCCGGGGATGGCCGAGGCCGAGATCGCGCGCCACGTGGAGGCGGCCGAGCAGCGCTGGCCGCTGCTCGGCGTCACCGTCATCCACCGCTACGGCCGGATCGAGCCGGGCGAGGACATCGTGCTCGTCGTGACCGCGGCGGCGCACCGGCAGGACGCCTTCGCCGCGGCCGAGTTCCTGATGGACTATCTCAAGACCCGCGCGCCGTTCTGGAAGCAGGTCGAATATGCCGACGCTGGCGCCAGCACGACGACCTGGGTCGATGCCAAGCAGTCCGACGACGCGCTGGCCGATCGCTGGACGCGCCCATCCGGCCGGCGCGAGGCGGCGGAATGAAGGTCACGGTCCGCACGCTCGTCGCCGCCGCGGCGCTGATGCTTTCGGCGAGCGCGGCGCGCGCCGACGAGCCCGGTTCAGGGCGAGTGATCCGGCGCGCGCACTTCAATAGAGTGGCCGCGCTGGCCGCTCGCTTCGCTCGCCAGCGCGGCGCGGGCCGCGGAGATGACGTTCTACCAGCTGCCGTCCGGCGCCTATCCGCACGACGTCGCGCGGCGCCGACGGCATCGGTCTGGATCAGCGGCCAGCGCCAGGGATTTGCCGGCCGCTTCGATCCGAAGACCGGCAAGCTCGAAAAGATCCCGCTCGGCGAAGGCGCGGCGCCGCACGGCGTGATCGTCGGGCCGGACGGCGATGCCTGGCTCACCGAAGGCGGCCAGAACGCGATCGCGCGGGTCGACGCCAGGACCAAAGCGGTCACGCTGTTCCCGCTGCCGAAGGACTTCGCGCGCGCCAACCTCAACACGCTGGTCTTCGACAAGAACGGCATCGCTCTGGTTCACCGGGCAGAACGGCGTGCATGGCCGCGTCGATCCGGAGACCGGCAAGGTCGATGCCTGGGCGTCGCCGAAGGGCCGCGGGCCCTACGGCATCACCACGACGCCCGCGGGCGAGATCTGGTACGCCTCGCTCGCCGGCGACCACATCGCGCGCGTCGATACTGGCGACCGGCGAGGCGACCGTGGTCGACCCGCCGCGCAAGGGCGTCGGCCCGCGCCGCATCTGGTCGGACTCCAAGGGCATGCTCTGGGTGAGCTTCTGGCACGGCGGCGGAATCGGCCGCTACGATCCGGCGCCAAGGTCTGGACGACCTACCCGATGCCGAAGAGCAAGATCCGGCACCTATTCGGTCTATGTCGACGACAAGGACCGGGTGTGGGCGACCGACTGGATGGCCAACGCGATCCAGCGTTTCGATCCGGTGACCGAGACGATACGACGACCTTCCCGAGCGACAAGCGAGGCGCCAATGTGCGCCAGATGCTCGGCCGGCCCGGGCGAGGCGTGGGGCGGCGAGTCCGGGACCGACCGGCTGGTGGTGATCCGGGATTGAGCGATCGCTCGAATTCGCTCCGGAAAGCGAGCGCGCCGGACGGCTTCCATTCGAGAGATGGGAACCGTCCGGCCTTGTTGCGCTACGCCAAAGCTGGATAGTCGATGTAGCCCTTTTCCTCGCCGGCATAGAACGTCGCCTGGTCCGGAGCATTGAGCTCGGCGTTTCTCCGGTAGCGCGTCGGAAGATCCGGATTGGCAAGAAACGGCACGCCGAACGCGACGAGATCGGCTTCGCCGCGCGCGATCACCGCGTTACCTGAGCGGGCGTCGTAGCCGCCGTTGGCGATCACCGCGCCATCGAACGCGTCGCGCAGGATCGGCGTCGCCCGTCTGGTTCCGGCCGGCGCGGCCATCGGACCTGCCACCGCCTCGGAGACATGCAGATAGAGCAGCCCGCGCTTGTTCAACTCCGCGGCGATGAAAGAGAACGTTTCGATCGGGTTGGAGTCCGACATCGAATATCCGGAAAAATAGGGAGAGAGCTTGTAGCCGACGCGCTGCGCACCCCAGACGCCGGTCACCGCATCGACGACTTCGAGCGGGAGGCGAACGCGGTTCTCGATGCTGCCGCCATAGGCGTCGGTGCGCCGGTTGGAGCCGTCGCGCAGGAACTGGTCCAGGAGGTAGCCATTGGCGCCGTGCAACTCGACGCCGTCGAAGCCCGCCGCCTTGGCATTCTCGGCGCCCTTGCGGAATTGCGCGACGATGCCGGGAAGCTCGCCGGTCTCGAGCGCGCGCGGGGTCACCAATGTCGTGCGGCCGCGGCTGGTGAACGCTTCGCCTTCCACCGGCAGGGCGGACGGAGCGACCGGCAGCGCACCGTCGTGAAAATCCGGATGCGACACGCGTCCGACGTGCCAGAGCTGGGCGAAAATTCTTCCGCCGGCACGATGGACGGAGTCGGTGATCGTCTTCCAGCCCGCGACTTGCTCGGCGGAATGAATGCCGGGCGTGCGGATGTAGCCGACGCCTTGCGGGCTCACTTGCGCGGCCTCCGTGATGATCAGACCGGCGGAGGCGCGCTGGGCGTAGTAGGTGGCCGCAAGCGAATTCGGCACGTTGCCGTCGACCGCACGGCTGCGCGTCATCGGCGCCATCACCAGGCGATTGCGCAACTCGAGATCGCCCAGCCGGTAGGGCTGGAACAGGGCCTCCGGTTCTGCGGCGGCCGGTTGCACGGCGACGGGATTCTTCAACGCGGTTGCTTGCTGGACGCTCATGACGTTGCTCCTGACTGGAATGGACGCAGGCCGAGAAAGGGGATGACGAGGGCCGCGTCTTGTGGTACTGACCGGTAACACTACATCATAGGTACTGACCGGTAACACCCGTGTCAAGAGGGACGTTGCGATGGCCGTCAAATCCGCCGTAACCCGCGAGAAAGACGAGCGAATTCCGCCGCGCGAACGGATTCTCGCGGTCGCCGGCGATCTGTTTTATCGGCATGGAATCAGGGCCGTGGGGGTCGAGGCCATCGCCGACGCGGCCGGCACCAACAAGATGACGCTCTATCGCCACTTCGCCTCGAAGGACGAATTGGTGGCTGAGTATCTGCGCCAATCGGCAAAGCTGGCCGACGCCTGCTGGGGCAGATTCGCGCAAGCGCATCCCGGCGATCCGTTGGCGCAGCTGCGCGCCTGGCTCGCGGAGATGGCTGGCCACGTCGCCAGCGCGGACGAGCGCGGCTGCCCCTTGGTCAACGCGGCGGTCGAGCTGCCGGAGAAGGACCATCCGGCGCGGCGGGTGATCGAAGAGTGCAAAGTCGCGCAGCGCGACAAGCTCATGCAGCTCGCCCGCGACGCCGGGCTCGGCGATCCCGACATGCTGGCGGACGAGCTGCACCTGCTGCTCGAGGGCGCCCGCGTCACCGCGCAGAGCGTCGGCGCCGACGGCCTCGGCGCTCGCCTCGTGCGCATGGGCGAGGCGATGATCGCGGCGCACTCGGCCAAATAAGGGCCGCGAGCTCGATTTGACGTGCTGACTCTCCCTGCGCACAATCGCGAATATCAAGGGAGCAACAGCATCGGCATGCTGCCATCGCAACGCGCGCTCTTCGACATTCCACGCGAGATTTGTTTTCTCAACGCGGCCTCCTGGTGCCCGCTGCCGATTGCCGTGCAAGAGGCGGGGCGCGCCGGGGTCGCGCGCAAGGGCCGGCCCTGGACGATCGATCCCGGCATCGACGTCAAGCAATACGAGCGGGCGCGTCGCGCCGCGGCGCGGCTGATCAATGCCGATCCCGACGACGTTGCGCTGATTTCCTCGGTGAGCTACGGCGTCGCGACGGCGGCGAAGGTGCTGACGGTGCCGGCCGGCACGCGCGTGCTGCTGCTGGAGAACGACCACTCCTCGGCGGTCCTCGAATGGACGACCCGCGCCGGCGTCGACGGATTCGCCCTCGACATCGTGCGGCAGCCCGAGGACGGAGATTGGACCGCGGCGGTGCTCGCCGCGATCGAGCGTCCCGGCGCGCCGCCCATCGCCCTCGCATCGATCTCGTCCGTGCATTGGTCCGATGGCGGGATGGTGGACATCGACCGCGTCGCCGCGGCCCTGCGCGCGCGGGGGGCGGCGCTGCTGGTCGATGCCACGCACGCGGCCGGCGTCATCGCCCTCGACATGCGCACACTCGATCCCGATTTCCTGGTATTCCCGACCTACAAGTGGCTGCTGGGGCCATACGGTCGCGCCTTTCTTTATGTCGCGAAGCGTCACCAGGACGGCGTGCCGCTGGAGCAGACTGGCTACGGCCGGCGCGAGATCGTCTCGGAGCGCGCACCCTATTTTCGCAACGTCGATTTCGTGTCCGGCGCGCGGCGCTTCGACATGGGCGAGCGCGATTATTTCATCTCGCTGGAAATGGCGTCGGTCGGGATGGAGATGATGGCGGAGTGGGGCGCCGCCGCCATCCAGGCGCGGCTCGGCATGCTGACGGCGCGGCTGGCCGACGGGTTGCGCAATTCCGCCGCGCTCGTTCCGGACGCCGCCGTGCGGGCGCCCCATATCCTCAGCCTGCGCTTTCCGAACGGCATGCCCGATCGTTTGGTCGAGGGACTGGCGGCGGAGCAGGTCCATGTCGCGCCGCGCATCGGGCGGATGCGCATCAGCCCGCACGTCTACAATGACGAGGACGACGTCGATCGCTTCGTGGAGGTCTTTCGCCGACTTACTAGGCTAACGCGCCCGAATTAAGCCGCCACCTTCTTGCCCTTCGGCTGCACCTCGGCGGTGTAGTCGTCCATCAGCTGCTGGGTGATGGCGCCGGGCGTGAACTTCCACTGCGCGATCTCGGAGACCGCCGTCACCTCGGCGGCGCTGCCGGTGATGAAGCATTCCGAGAACTGCGTGAGCTCGTCCGGCATGATGCGCCGCTCGATCACCTCGATGCCGCGCTTCTTGGCGAGCTCGATCACGGTCTGGCGCGTGATGCCGTCGAGGAAGCAGTCGGCGATCGGCGTGTGGATCTTGCCGTCCTTGATGAAGAAGATGTTGGCGCCGGTGCATTCGGCGACGCGGCCCTGCCAGTCCAGCATCATGGCGTCGGCATAGCCTTTGCGCTCGGCCTTGTGCTTGGAGATGGTGCAGATCATGTAGAGGCCGGCGGCCTTGGCGCGCGCCGGCGCGGTCGCCGGATCGGGCCGGCGATAGTCGGCGAGGTCGAGCCGGATGCCCTTGAGCCGCTGCGCCGGGTCGAAATAGCTCGGCCATTGCCAGGTGGCGATGGCGAGGTGGATCGTGTTGTTCTGCGCCGAGACGCCCATCATCTCCGAGCCGCGCCAGGCGACCGGCCGCACATAGGCGTCGGTCTGGCCGTTCTTCTCGAGCACCAGGCGCTTGGCGGCGTCGATCTCGGCGACCGAATAGGGGATTTCGAAGTCGAGCAGCTGCGCCGAGCGCTTCAGCCGCTCGGAATGCTCGGTGCACTTGAAGATCTCGCCGCCATAGGCGCGCTCGCCCTCGAACACGCAGCTGCCGTAGTGCAGGCCGTGGGACAGCACGTGCAGGGTGGCGTCGCCCCAGGGCACGAGCTTGCCGTCGTACCAGATGACGCCGTCGAGGCGGTCGTAGGGTTTGTCAGCCATGGCGCTTCCTCCTCGGATTCAGTCCGGCGTTACAGGGCGGCTAATCCCCACCGTCCGATATGGTTTTGCGTCGCGGGCCGACACCCGGTATGTTTCGGCCTGCCCATGAGAGCGCGCTTGCGCCTCCGGCGCAATCCGCTCCGGGCAGGGCTGTTAGCACGATCCTTTCGTGGCAGCCTGATCCTTGGATAACAATCTGATCGAAATATGTCAATATGGCTGACCTAATTGTCCCAGTGGCCGACCGGGCGGCTTCCAGCGGGGAGCGCGGCCGCCCGTGGGAGCGAGCCGATCTGGGACATCATCGAGCTGCTGTTCTTCGCCTATCGCGATTTCATCGGCGATCCCGACGACGTGCTGGCGAAGTTCGGCTTCGGGCGCGCCCACCACCGGGTGCTGCATTTCGTCAACCGCAATCCCGGCATGAAGGTCGCGGAGCTGCTCGACATCCTCAAGATCACCAAGCAGTCGCTCGGCCGCGTGCTCAAGCAGCTCATCGACCAGGGCTACGTGGTGCAGAAGGAGGGCGCGAACGACCGCCGCCAGCGCCTGCTCTACGTCACGCCGAAGGGCGAGGCGCTGGCCATGAAGCTCGCCGGCCTGCAGACCGCGCGGATCGCGCGCGCGCTGTCCGAGCTCGGGCCGAAGGCGCACGAGGCGGCCTGCCGGTTTCTGGCCGCCATGATCAACGCCGACCACCGCGACGCCGTGCTGCGGTTCATTGCGCGCGCCGACCGGGCGCGGCGGCCGCGCGGCTGAGCGCAAGCCAGGGATAAGCCGGGCCATGAGCACGGTCGCCGCCGCGCTTGCCGACGATGCTCCCCATCTGCTGGTGGTCGACGACGACCGCCGCATTCGCGATCTGCTGTCGCGCTTCCTGCTCGCCGAGGGCTACCGCGTCACCACCGCGGAGACCGCCGCCGACGCCCGCGCCAAGCTCGAAGGGCTGCGCTTCGATCTGCTTGATCCTCGACGTCATGATGCCGGGCGAGACCGGCTTCGAGCTCGCGCGCGACCTGCGCGCGTCCTCGAGCGTGCCGATCATCATGCTGACCGCGCGCGACGAGGCGGAAAGCCGCATCGAAGGGCTGACCATCGGCGCCGACGACTATGTCGGCAAGCCGTTCGAGCCGACGGAGCTCTCGCTGCGCATCGCCAACATCCTGCGGCGCGCGCGTCCGGCCGGCGACGCCGGCGGTCGAATCCGTGTGCTTCGGCGATTTCCGCTTCCACCTCGCGCGCGGCGAGCTCAAGCGCGGCGAGGAGGTCGTCCGGCTCACCGATCGCGAGCGCGACATGCTGCGCCTGCTCGCCGCGACGCCGGGCGAGACCGTGCCGCGGCTGGCGCTCGCCGGCAACGGCGGCGCGACCGGCGAGCGCGCCGTCGACGTGCAGGTCAATCGCCTGCGCCGCAAGATCGAGCGCGATCCCGCCAATCCGCTGCTGGTGCAGACCGTGCGCGGCATCGGCTATCGGCTGGTGACGGTGCCATGACCACGCTCGACGTCGGCATCGCCGCGCTGCGCTCGGGCCTTACTGCGTTGCGCTCCGCCGCCAACCGCTTGCTGCGAATCTCTACGACCGCGCCAGCGTGACGGTCAAGAAGCGTCATGCCGAAGGGCCTCTATGCGCGCGCGCTGCTGATCATCATCGTGCCCATGGTGGTGCTGCAGTCGGTCGTCGCCTACATGTTCATGGAGCGGCACTACAACCTGGTCACGCAGCGGCTCTCGGCCGGCGTGGTGCAGGACATCGCCACCCTGATCGAGGTCTACCGGATCTATCCGCAGGACGCCGACCACGCGCAGCTGCGGCGCATCGCGCAGGAGAAGCTCGGCCTGGTGGTCGACTTCCTGCCGGTGAACGACCTGCCGCCGCCGGGGCCGAAGCCGTTCTTCTCGCTGGTCGACCAGGCGCTGTCGGAGGAGGTCAGCAAGCAGATCGGCCGGCCGTTCTGGATCGATACCGTCGGACGCTCGGCGCTGCTCGAGATCCGCATCAAGCTCGACAACGCGGTCATGCGCGTGTTCGCGCCGCGCAGCGCCGCCTATGTCTCGAACTCCCACATCTTCCTGGCCTGGATGGTCGGCACCTCGCTGGTGCTGATCACCGTCGCGGTGCTGTTCCTGCGCAACCAGATCCGCCCGATCCTGCGGCTCGCCGACGCCGCCGAAAGCTTCGGCAAAGGACGCGAGGTGCCGAACTTCCGCCCGCGCGGCGCGCGCGAGGTCCGCCGCGCGGCGCAGGCCTTCATCGAGATGAAGAGCCGCATCGAGCGCGCGATGGAGCAGCGCACCGCCATGCTGGCGGGCGTCTCCCACGACCTGCGCACCATCCTCACCCGCTTCAAGCTCGAGCTCGCGCTGATCGGCGACAGTCCCGAGGTCGAGGCGATGAAGAAGGACGTCGACGAGATGGCCCGCATGCTGGAGGCCTATCTCGCCTTCGCGCGCGGCGATTCCGGCGAGCAGTCGGCGCCGACCGACATGGGCGCGTTCCTGGAGGAGCTCAAGACCGACGCCGAGCGCAACGGCCACAGGTCGAGCGTGAACTTCCACGGCCATCCGATCGTCACGGTGCGGCCGGCGGCGTTCAAGCGCTGCCTCGGCAATCTGGTGTCGAACGCGGCGCGCCATGCGCCGTCGATCTCGATCACCGGCCACCGCGACCATCGCTGGCTCACCGTCACCGTGGACGACGACGGTCCCGGCATCGCGCCGCATCTGCGCGAGGAGGTGTTCAAGCCGTTCCTGCGGCTCGACGACGCGCGCAACCAGGACGAAGGCGGCACCGGGCTGGGTCTCGCCATCGCGCGCGACATCGCCCGCTCCCACGGCGGCGACATCATGCTGTCGGATTCGCCCGCTGGGCGGCTTGCGCGCGACGGTGCGGGTGCCGGTGTAGTAGGCCGCGACCGTGCTCGTCGTCGGCGTCGGCGCGCCGCCGCGTCGCGGCGCGTCCGCGCCCGGCGCAGCGACGCCATGCGGAGCGCAGGTCGTCGAGGAATGCCCGACCAGCGCTGCCCGCGCGCGAGCGCGCGGTCGAGCGCGGCCATGGTGCGGGCGAGGCCGGGATCGTCGTCGTCGACCCAGGTGCGCAGCACCGATGCGAACAGCAGCGCCAGCCCTTGCGCGCGCACCATGCCGCGCGGACCGGCGGCGCCGATGTCGGCGGCGGTCAGCATCCATTGCTGCGAGCGCACGGCGAGCCCGTTCAAGGCGAAGGCGAGGCCGCGGATTGCGCATGGCCGAGCGCGTCAGCGAGCGCACCGCGGCCTTGTGCGGCGTCAGCACTTCGAGCCGCCGCATCAGCACGTCGAACAGCCGCTCGCGCGGCGGCTCCTCCGCCATGTCGGCATCGATGCCGGCGAGCACGGCGCGGTCGGTCTCCTTCATGTGCGCGGCGAGGATCGCGAGCGTCGAGCCGAACAGGCCGCGCAGCTCGGCGAGCGGAACCTGCGGCCGCTTTGGCGATCTCGGCGAAGCCGATCTGCTCGATCGGCTTTTCCGCCAGCAGCGCCATGAAGGCGTCGATGATCCGCTCGCGCTCGGATTTGTCGCCGCCGGCGATTCGCGGACGCGGTCGAGCTGGCGTGGACTTGCGGGCCATGGCGGAACTCCTGCGACGATGCTGCAACCAGTCAGCCGGTGTACTGATGGCCAGCGCCGGGCTGCGAGAGCGGGGCCAGCGGCGCTCACCCCGCCAGCTCGCGCGAACGCGGGTGGCGGCGGCAATCGCCTTGGTCATCAGCGGGCTCGAGGCCGTCCTTCGCCATCAGCACGTCGAGCGCGGCGGCGGTGGTGCCGCCGGGCGAGGTGACGTTCTGCCGCAGCGTCGCGGCATCGAGCGGCGAGCGATGGAGCAGCTCGCCCGCGCCCGCGACGGTCGCGCGCGCGAGCGTCGCGGCGAGCGCGGGCGGCAGCCCGGCCGCGGCGCCGGCGCGTCGCCATCGCCTCGGCCAGCAGGAACACGTAGGCCGGTCCCGAGCCCGACAGCGCGGTCACCGCGTCCATCAGCGCCTCGTCGGCGACCCATTCGACCGCGCCGACCGCCGAGAGCAGCGCATGCACGAGCTCGCGCTGCTGCGGCGACACGCGCGCATTGGCGACCGCCACGGTGATGCCGCGGCCGATCGCGGCCGGCGTGTTCGGCATGGCGCGCACCAGCGCAGCGCCCGGCAAGGCCTCGTCGAGGAAGCGCAAGCGTGCGCCCGGCCATGATGGAGACGACGACGGTCGCGGCTGCCGACGAAAGGCGCCAGCGTCGGCATCACCTCGGGCGCGACTCTGCGGCTTGACCGCGACCACGACGGCAGCGACGTCGCCGATCGCACCGCGGCTGCGGATTGAGGCGCAGGCCGTGCCGCGCCATGCGCGGTGATCTCGCTGGTGGGCTGCGGCTCGATGCACGGCGATCTTCTCGGGCCCGAGCCCGAGCGCCAGCCAGCCCTCCAGCATGGCGCTGCCCATCTTGCCCGCGCCGACGAGCAGGATGGTGCCGGACAAATTGCCGAGCGCGCGATTTCGCGTGCGGTCATCTGTCAACTGCTGATGCGACTCGCGGCTCCTGAGGCCGATCGCCGATGGCGCGCGAGTGCACCGCGATCCGGCTCGCGCGTTGCGGAAGTGCTACGCCTGCCCCTGGGTCTCGAACATGGCGGCGTCGAGCGCCTCGCGCGCGGGCTTGCCGGCCCAGACCACGAACTGGAAGGCCGGGAAGTAGCGCTCGCAGGCGTCGAGCGCGGTTCCGAGCAGCGCCTCGCATTGGCGGCCCGAGGCTTCCACGCCGCCGGCCAGCACCAGCGCGTGGCGGTACATGACGAGGCCGTCCTGGATCCAGAGGTCGAAGTGCCCGACCCACATCTGCTCGTTGATCAGCGAGATCAGCTGCTGCACCTCGGCTGTGGAGGCGTTCCGGCACCTTGAGCTCGAAGGCGCAGGCGAGATGCAGCGCCTCGATGTCGTACATCCAGGTGTAGGAGACCTGATAGTCGGTCCACTTGCCGGTCACCAGGATGGTGATCTCGTCCTCGCCGGTGCGCTCGAACGACCAGCCGTTGGTCGCGGCCACCCGCTCGACCACGTCGAGGGGATTCACGCGAGGCTGCTCGGAAAATTCGATGAGGGACATGCCCGTCTCCACCCTTGCCGCTCGGACGTGGGATGCGCACGCCGACTGCACGCACACCGCCACGCCGCTTTTGACGCGGTCCCCGGTGGAGCTGATTGAGCTGCTCCGGGGCGAATCACTTGACGACTCGAATATAACCCCATTGATTCCAGCGGCTAAAGCGCAATTGAAGCCGGACGGCTCCCAACGACTTCGTGGATATCTCGCCGCGCGGAGTCGTTTCTCCACAGGGTGCCCAGGTTCAGGGAATCCGCTACCGGGAGCCGGGAAGTTCGTCATGTTCCCGACATCCGAGCCCCGACTGCGATGTTCCGATTCAGTCGAACAGGCTGGAGACCGACTCCTCGGCCGCGGTGCGGCCGATCGCCTCGCCGATCAGGGTCGCGACCGACAGCGTGCGGATATTGCGCGCGACCTTGACGGCCTGGGTCGGCTGGATCGAGTCGGTGATGACCAGCTCCTTGAGCCGCGACGCGGTGATGCGGGCGACCGCGCCGCCCGAGAGCACGCCGTGGGTGATGTAGGCGTAGACGTCGGTCGCGCCCTTCTCCAGCAGCGCATCGGCGGCGTTCACCACGGTGCCGCCGGAATCGATGATGTCGTCGACCAGGATGCAGGTATAGCCCTCGACCTCGCCGATGATGTTCATCACCTCGGATTCGCCCGCCCGCTCGCGGCGCTTGTCGACGATGGCGAGCGGCGCGTTGATGCGCTTGGCGAGCCCGCGCGCGCGTCCGACGCCGCCGACGTCGGGCGAGACCACCATCACCTTGCCGATGTCGAAGCGCTCCTTGATGTCGCGCACCATCATCGGCGCGGCATAGAGGTTGTCGGTCGGGATGTCGAAGAAGCCCTGGATCTGCCCGGCGTGGAGGTCGAGCGTCATCACCCGGTCGGCGCCCGCCTGGGTGATCAGGTTGGCGACGAGCTTGGCCGAGATCGGCGTGCGCGGCCCGGATTTGCGGTCCTGCCGGGCATAGCCGAAATAGGGGATCACGGCGGTCACGCGCCGCCCCGACGCGCGGCGCAGCGCGTCGATGATGATGAGCAGCTCCATCAGGTGGTCGTTGGCCGGATACGACGTCGACTGGATCACGAAAACGTCGCTGCCGCGGACGTTCTCCTGGATCTCGACGAAGATCTCCATGTCGGCGAAGCGCCGCACCACGGCCTTGGTCAGCGGGGTCGCGAGATAGGCGGCGATCGCGTCGGCGAGCGCGGGATTGGAGTTGCCGGCGACGAGCTTGATCGCTCCGTTGTTGGGCCGCATCGCTGTCTCCTGGCGAGCAGCTCAATGGGTTCCGCGCGCTCGCGGCGCCCTGATAACAAGGAGGCGGCGAGGCTGGCAATATGACCGGCCCATGTGCGGCGAGTTTTGTGCCGGAATTTCAGGCTTTTCGGGCCGGGCGCCGCGGAAAAATGAGATAAACGCGGAATAAAGCTACCGATCTTCCGGTGCGAAGGCGAAGGCCGGGGCGGAGCCGACGTCGCCCGGCGCCGGCCGGCCGCGCGGCAGCGGCACGTGCTCGGGCGGCAGGGCCTCCGCGGCGTCGGCCGTCACCTCGGCGGTCCGCGAGGGCTCGCGCTTGAAGATGCGGAATATGCCCGAAGCCTCGGGCGTCCAGTCGTCGGGCCAACCCAAATTCGCCAAGGCCGACGGGGTCCGTGCCGGCGGCGCGGCGGAGGCCGTCGATGCGCTGGCCGTGGCCAGGAAGGCCGTGAACCGGTCCATGCTGGTGCGGGCGATCCGGGCCAGCACCTGATCATCGGCCGCCGTCCAGTTGCCGCCGGCGCGGCCCACGGCTTTTTCCTCGCCGCTCAGCCGAAAGGCACGGCGCTGGCTGGAATCGTAGACGTCGCAGCACCCAGGCGATCGACGTTGCCCCATCCCCGCCATGGGCCGCGAGATAGCCGCGCAGCCGGTAATTGGCCTCGCTCGGCGACACCACGGCGATCTGGCGGGAGCCCGCTTCGGTCTTGAGGCTCTGTACGAGCTTGTGGAAGACGGCCGGAGGCGGTCCATCGATCGATTCGAAGGCGACCGTGGCGCGGCGGGTTTCCGTGAGGTTCGCGATCTGCCCGGTATTGACGCAGCCGGATACGGCCAGTCCCAGAACAGGACACCGATACCGCCGAACAGCCGATCAATGCCGACCTTCGCCGCGCGCGCGGCCGGCCGGCTCAATCCACCCTGCATCGACTTCCCCGCGGGCTCGGCGGCTTGCGTCAGCCTTGTCGTCCGGCCTTATCGCCCCAACCCCCTAGCGAACGGGAGGCTGAATCGCCAGTCTTCCCAAAATTTATGGAACATTAATTTTCGCTAGAGGTCCAGACCCGGGCGGCAGACCGAACGCTAATTTTCGAGCGCTATGGCATTGATGTGACGCCCGTAGTCCGGCTCGCTGCGGTGGGTAGACCGGCGGTAGCTGAAGAACCGTGCCGCATCGCTGTAAGTGCAATGGCCGAGATCCTCCACCCGCCGGATACCGGCGGCGGCCAGGCGGGCCGCGATATAGCCGGGGAGATCGAACAGCGCGTGGCCGGGCCGTGACGAGGGCCGGAAGAACCGCTCGTTCGCTGCGTCGTCGGCCTTGAAGCGCGTGACGAATTCCGGCCCGACCTCGTAATTCGGCTGGCGGATCATCGGCCCGAGCGCCACCACCATGCTGCCACGGTCGGCGCCACAGCGCTCCATGGCGGCGATGGTCGCCTCCAGCACGCCGGTCGCGGCGCCGCGCCAGCCGGCATGGGCGGCGCCGATGACGCCGGCTGCCGCGTCCGCGAACAGCACCGGGCCGCAGTCGGCGGTGGTGATGCCGATGGCGAGCCCGCGCGCGCGGGTCACGATCGCGTCGGCGCGTGGGCGCGCCTGCGGCTCCCATGGCTGGTCGATGATCACGACATCAGGCGAATGGATCTGGTAGGCGGTGAGCAGACGATCCGGCGCGACGCCGAGCGCCGCCGCCATGCGGCCGCGGTTCTCGGCCACCCGGGCGGGCGCGTCGTGGGAGCCGGTGCCCGCCGTTGAGGCTCGCATAGATGCCGTCGGACACGCCGCCGTCGCGGGTGAAGAAGGCGTGGCGGACGCCGGCGAGCGCGGAGAGGGAGGCGGCCTGAAGCATGTGGCAGCTTACTCAGGATTCGAAGCCCGGCAGGGCTTCGAGCTTGGAATTGGCCAGGGCGACGGCCTTGATGAGGCTGCCCATCCCGGTGCGGTCCTCGTTGGTGAGACGCGCGAGCGCGGTCTCGATCGCAGCGGCGTATTCCGGCGGAGCGCCGGCTTTGAGCGCCGCCGCCCGCTGCTCGATGCCGAGGCGGCGCAGGAACTCGGCCTGCGCCAGCGGCCCGTGCACGCGTGCCCGCATGCCTTCGGCCGCCTGCGCCAGTGCCTGGAAGTCCACATGCGCGGTGAGATCGACCTGGCCGGGCGTCGCCAGCGGATCGGCAAAGGCGTGTCCGCTGACCGCTTGCAGCGTGTCGCCGATCGCGCTCTTGGCGTGGCCATAGTCGATGATCAGCGCGGCGCCGCCGAAATGCGCGACGCGCCGGCCGAGCTCGAGCGCGATCTTGTCCTCGCGCCATTCGAAAATCTCGCCGATCTTGGCGTTGTGCAGGCCGCTCGGCAACAGCTCGTCGAACAGCGGGATCGGATCGCGCGCGATGCTGAAATGCAGCTTGTCGTTCTCGTCGATCTTGATGACGCGTTCGTGCCAGCCGTCGGCGCACATGACCGCCTGTTGGATCGGCAGCGCATCGAAGAACTCGTTTGCGAGCACGATCAGCGGGCCTTCCGGGACCTCCTCGATCGACTTGTGCCACATCACCGGCACGGAACTGCCGGCGAGCGCTTTGCGCTGGATCTGCTCCAGCGCCGGGCTGATCTCGACCAGATGCACCACGATTGCGGCGTGGAAATCCGGCATCACCTTCGCCGCCCGCAACGCATCGAGCATCATGGTGCCGCGGCCCGGCCCGAGCTCGACGAGACGGATCTCTGGGCGGCGAATCCCATCACGCGCCAGGCGGCGGCCGCCCACAGTCCGATCAGCTCGCCGAACATCTGGCTGATCTCGGGCGCGGTGGTGAAATCGCCGCGTTCTCCGAGCGGGTCGCGGGTCGTGTAATAGCCGTGCTTTGGGTGGGTGAGGCAGAGCGACATGTATTGCGCGACCGCCATCGGACCGGCGATCTCGATGCGCCGGCGAATTTCTCTCTCCAGCGGGGCGATGTCGTCGGTCATCATGTCGCCCGTGCGCTCTGGCGCCGCGCCGCCGCCATCAGGATGATGCCGGCGAGCAGCAATGGCAGCGACAGCAGCGTTCCCATGGTCAGCCCGCCCCACAGAAAGCCGAGCTGCGGTCGGGCTCGCGGAACAACTCGCAGATCGAGCGCGCGACGCCGTAGCCGAATGTGAATGCGCCGAGGATGAAGCCCGGCCGCTTGAGCGCGCCGGCGCGGATCAGCACGGCGAGCACCACGAACAGCACGAGCCCCTCGAGCAGCGCCTCATAGAGCTGGCTCGGATGGCGCGGCAGCGGCCCGCCGGTCGGAAACACCATGGCCCACGGCACGTCGGTCGTCCGGCCCCACAGCTCGCCGTTGATGAAGTTGGCGATGCGGCCGAGAAAGATTCCGATTGTTCCGGCCGCGCAGGTGATGTCCCCGAGCGAGAGAATTGACAGGCCGCGATGGCGGGCAACAGGCAATCACCGCCAGCACGCAGCCGAGAAAGCCGCCGTGGAACGACATGCCGCCCTTCCAGAGCTGCAGGATCTCCAGCGGATGGGCGGCGAAATAGCTGGGATTGTAGAACAACACGTAGCCGAGGCGGCCGCCGAGGATGATGCCGAGCGTCACCCACAGCACGAAGTCGTCGTAGTCGGCGACGGTCATGGGCGCGCGGCTCCGTCCCAGAGTTGCTCGCGGCGGATGAGGGCGCGGGCATAGAGCCAGCCCAGCAGGATACCGACGATATAGGCGAGTGCGTACCAGCGAATGGCGATCGGCCCGATGCTGATCAGCACCGGATCGATGACGGGGAAGGGGATGGCGAGCAGCGGCATCGGGCGAGTCGGGCGATCCCATTGATCCAACGGGGTGAATGCGGGCATGCGGCCCGCCGAGTCAAGGCGCCGGAAGGCCCGACCCGCCCGCGCCCAGCCATCGCCCCACGAAATGAGACGGGCGCCGGGAGCATTTTCTCCCGGTGGAAAGCGGGATTCGGGCTCTATCCGGCAGCCGGCTTGGTCGCAGTCAAAATCGCGTCAATCCAGCACGGCTATCGCCGGTGGACGGTGACGGTCTCGCCGATCTCGAAGCTCGTAGGTTGGGTTAGCGCGGCCCCCGCCCGCGCCGGTTTGCCGTGTCCTTGTTCCGCGCGTAACCCAACGTGATGGGAATGTTGGGTTACGCGCGGATCGATGTCCGGGTCTCACCTCTACGCCAGGGGCCGCGCTAACCCAACCTACGGCGGAGGACGGTGACGGTCTCGCCGATCTCGAACGACATGAGGTCCTCGCCCAGCTCGAGGGGGCCGTCATAGGTCTGCCGGGTCTCGGCCAGGAGATCGTCGAGGGAGGGCGCGGGAATTTTCTCGCTGGCGAGCATGACAAAATGCGTGAAGGCCGCGAGCTTCGGCTTGGCCTGCGCAAAGACGCGGCCTGCCTCGCGCGGCGTGACATGGTGCGCGACGATCCGCTGGATGTAGGCCTCTTGCATCAGCTCGGGCCGGGCGGCGGCGACCTCGTGCACGAGCAGATCGGCGCCGGCGCCGTATTTGATCACGTTGGCGTTGTAGCGGGTGTCGCCCGAGATGACAGCCACGCGGCCGGCATATTCGATGCGGTAGCCGTACGCCGGCTTGATCACGTCGCCGTGGTCGACCTCGAAGGCGATGACCTTCACGCCGTTCTTCTCGTAGACGACGCCGTCGCGGTCGAACTCCTCGACCGCGACCGCGACGCCTTCGGGCGGCAGCTTCTCGTCCGCGATGCGGATCTTGATGTCGAGGGCATAGGCGCGTTCGAGATTCTCCATCAGCACCTTGGCGCCGACCGGGCCGATGACGCGGAACGGCTTGGTGCGCGTGCCGAAATGCGATTGCAGCCACCCCGTGAGCCACACGTCCGGGAATCCCCGACGTGTGGTCGGAGTGATAGTGCGTGAGCAACAGCGCATCGATCCGGCCCATCGGCACGCGGAGCTGGTTGAGGCGGATCGAGGCGCCGCGTCCGGCGTCGATCAGGAGTTTCTGGTCGCCGGCTTCGATGAGGGTCGCGGGTCCGAAACGCTCGGGGCTCGGGATCGGCACGCCGGTTCCGAGCAGGGTCACGCGGAAGCCATTCGACGACGTCATTGGTGCATCTTGATCCCGGAGTCCTTCACCACCTTGGTCCAGTGTCCGATCTGGGAGCCGAGGAATTGCCCGAACTCGGCCGGCGTGCCGCCGGCGGGCTCGGCGGCCATTTTTGCGATCGCTTCGCGCACGCGCGGCTTCGCCAGCGCCTTGTTGACCGCTCTCGTTCAAGCGAACGACGATCTCGTTCGGCGTTCCCGTCTTCACCAGCAAGCCGAACCAGTCCTGGATGATCAGGTCGGGGAAACCAGCCTCGCCGACCGTCGGCACGTCTTTCAGGACGGGCAGTCGCGCCGGCCCGGTGACGGCGAGCGCGCGCAGCTTGCCGGTGGCGATCAGGTCGATGACGGGAAGCGGCGTGATGAACTGAAAGTGGTTGGTTCCGTTGAGCAGATCGGTGATGGCCCGCGGCAGCGCGTTATACGGCACATGGGTGGTGCGGACGCCGGTCTGCAGCTTGAACATTTCTCCCGACGAGGTGGGCCGGGGTGCCGAAGCCGCCGGAGGAGAACGTGTACTTGTCCGGCTGGCTCTTGAGCAGGGCGACGAGCTCGCCGCAACGATTTGGCCGGAACGTCGGGATGCACGACGAGGACGTGGTAGGCGGATGCGAGCTTGATCACCGGCGCGAAGTCGCTGTCGAGCCGAAAACCCACATTGGGCAGGAGCGCCGTGGCGGCCGAAGCCGGCAAGGCGATGGAAGCGACCGTGTATCCGTCCGCGGGCTGCCTGAGGACGTCCGCGAGCCCGAGCGTCTGAATGGCGCCGGGCTTGTTCTCGACGATCACGCGCCAGCCCTCGCTTTCGCCGAGCTCGCTCGCGACGATGCGGCCCATGATATCCGGCGGCGTCCCGGCGGCGCTGGGAACGACGACGCGGATCATGTTCGACGGGTACGGCTGCGCACCGATCGGCGATGCCGTCGCGAGCATCGTCAGCGCGACCAGAGGCAGCCCGATGGAGAGACAACGAGACGGTCGGTCCGGCATTTCACTCCCTCCCTTACTCGGCAGCTTACGATGTACCGGGTGCCTCGGATGATCCATGCAAGCGCCGAGACCGGCCAGCAAAAAGCAGCCAGATTCCGCCAGGCGGAATGTTGGATTCCGCCGCACGGAACGATAGAATTCGGTGAATGCAGAGGTCCGCGACGATCAGAGGCTTGGAACGCGGACTGCAGGTTCTCGACGTTCTGCAGTCGAAGCCCATTTCCTCGCTGCACGACATCCACGTTGCAACCGGCATATCGAAGCCGAGTCTGTTGCGCGTCCTCCATACCTTGCAGCGAGCCGGCGTGGTGTCGCGTCGCTTGGCCGACGGTCACTACCGCATCAGCGCTTTCACCCGCATGGCGCGCAGGCGCGATCGCCACGATCGCGTCGCCGAGGCGGCCGCGCCGGTCCTCGACCGGCTGTGCCAGAAGGTGTTGTGGCCATCGGACTTGATGGTGCCGGCCGGCGATCACATGGAGCGCCGCGAGACGAGCCAATCGCACACGCGTTTCTTCTTCCTGCACGCGGAGCGCAGGACGCGTGTCGGTCAATCCGTGAGCTGGCTGCTGAGCGGAGTGGGACGAGCATACTTGGCGTTCTGTCCGGAGCAGGAGCGCAACGACATTCTCCAATTGCTGCGGAGCTCGGGCAAACCCGAGGACCAACTGGCGCGTGATCCGAAACGTCTCGACAGGATTCTCGCCGAGACGCGCGCCAGAGGTTACGGCATGCGCGACTCTGCCTTCACCGGTGGACACTACGGCGGACCTCCGTTCGACGATGGGCTCGCCGCCATTGCCGTGCCGCTCTTGGATCGCGCGCGCGTGCACGGTTCCATCAACATTCTCTGGGTCAAGTCCGCCTTTACCACCGACCAGTTCGCCGAGCGGCATCTGGCCGACCTGCAGGCGGCGGCGGCTGAGATCGTGCGCTCGCTGCGATCTGGCGCCAGGAACGAACGGCGGCGGTGACGGGGCGCCGGCTGACCACCGTGCCGGGCCTTGCGACGAGGATCAATCCGTCCCCATTGTTCATGTAACGAATTGGACCCGAGGCAAGCGACATGACCCAGACCACCAACCGCTTCTTCGACGAGTTCGCGCGGCTGATGAACGACGCGGCCGGCGTCGCCTCGGGCGTGCGGCGCGAGTTCGACACTGTGGTCCGCAACCAGGCCGACCGCATCCTGCGCGACCTCGACGTGGTCAAGCGCGAGGAGTTCGAGGCGGTCAAGGACATGGCGCGGCTGGCGCGGGAGGAAAACGAGGCCCTCAAGGCCCGCATCGCCACGCTCGAGGCCAGGCTCGCCGCGCTCGAGACCAGGCTCGGCTCGGGCGGCACCCCTTAAGCATTTGCAGAGAAAGCATTTTTCCCGGCATTGGCGGTCCGCACGCGTTCCTTGTTTTTCCGCCATGCCCCCGTTATAAGCGCGCCGAACCGTGGGCGAGCTTTAAAGTCCGCCTGCGCAAACCAGACCGCGACCCCGGACACCCCTGGAGGCATGCCGCGGTAATTCAAGGCCGCATTTGCGGCCGTTTCGTTTCAAGAGGACTTTCACCATGGCGACCGTCAAGGAAATGAAGGCGACGGCGCGTGCACGGGCCGGCAAGGGGGCCGCCCGGGCAGAGCGTCGAGCCGGCCGCGTGCCGGGCGTGATCTACGGCGATGGCAAACCCCCGTTCAATGTCTCGGTCGACCACGCCGAGCTCAAGCAGCGCATCTATGCCGGGCGCTTTCTCACCACCGTCTACGACCTCGAGGTCGACGGTGCCAAGCACCGCGTCATCCCGCGCGACTTCCAGCTCGACCCGGTGAAGGACCTGCCGGTGCACGTTGATTTCCTGCGGCTGGGCGAGGGCGCGCAGATCCGCGTGCGCATTCCGGTCCACGTCATGAACGCCGAACAGGCGCCGGGCGTGAAGCGCGGCGGCACCGTCAACATCGTCACCCACGCGGTCGAGGTGGTGTGTTCGGTGGACGATATTCCGGAATCGATCGACGTCGACATCTCCGGTCTCGAGATCAATTACTCCAAGCATCTGAGCGAAGTGGCGCTGCCGCCGAAGGTGCGCGTGGTCGGCAGGGTCGATCAGACGCTGGTCACCATCGTGCCGCCGTCGGGCTACGCCGAAGAAATGAAGGCCGCCGCCGAAGCCGCCGCTGCCGCAGCTGCCGCTGCTGCTGCCGCCGCGGAAGCGGGCGCGCCGGCCGAAGGCGCGGCTCCGGGCGCTGCGCCCGGTGCCGCTCCGGCTGCGGGCGCTCCCGCCGCCGCGGCTCCGGCCGCGGAGAAGAAGTAAACTCTCTCCGTCGTCCCCGCGAAAGCGGGGACCCAGTAACCACCGGCGTGTCGAGACTCTCGCGGTCGGCGGTTACTGGATGCCCGCTTCCGCGGGCATGACAGCACGGACATCGGCACATGCTGCTCTTCGTCGGGCTCGGCAATCCCGGTTCGCGCTATGCCGGCAACCGACACAATATCGGTTTCATGGTGGTGGACGCGATCGCCAAGCGCCACGGCATCGGTCCGTGGCGGCGCCGCTTCCAGGGCGTATCGGCGGAAGGGCCGCTCGGCGGCGAGCGCGTGCTGCTGCTGCTGCCCGGCACCTTCATGAACGAGTCCGGCCGCGCGGTCGCGGAAGCCGCGCATTTCTACAAGCTCGGACTTCCCGACATCGTGGTGTTCCACGACGAGATCGATCTCGCGCCGGCGAAGGTGCGGGTCAAGACCGGCGGCGGCGTCGCCGGTCACAACGGCCTGCGCTCGATCTCGGCGCATGTCGGCAACGACTACCGCCGCGTGCGCATCGGCGTCGGTCATCCCGGTGTGAAGGAGATGGTGCATCCCCACGTGCTCAGCGATTTCGCCAAGGACGAGCGGCCCTGGGTCGAGGCCTTGAGCGCCATCATCGCCGACAATGCCGAGCTCTTGGCGAAGGGGCAGGACGCGAGCTTCCAGAACAAGGTGCATCTCGCCATGCAGGCCAAAGGCTTTCGGCGACACGAAAGAGCGGGATGAGCCGGACGAGGATTGAGAGACATCGATGGGATTCAAATGCGGCATCGTCGGCCTGCCGAATGTGGGCAAGTCGACGCTCTTCAACGCGCTGACCGAAACTGCGGCGGCGCAGGCGGCAAACTATCCGTTCTGCACCATCGAGCCGAACGTTGGCGAGGTGGCCGTGCCGGATCCGCGGCTCGGCAAGCTCGCGACCTTGGCGAAGTCCGAGCAGATCGTGCCGACGCGGCTCACCTTCGTCGATATCGCCGGGCTCGTGCGCGGCGCTTCCAAGGGCGAGGGCCTGGGCAACCAGTTCCTCGCCAATATCCGCGAGGTCGACGCCATCGCCCATGTCGTGCGCTGCTTCGAGGACACCGACGTCACCCATGTCGAGAACCGGATCGATCCGATCGCCGACATCGAGACCATCGAGACCGAGCTGATGCTCGCCGATCTCGACAGCCTCGAGCGCCGTACCGATGCGCTGGAGAAAAAGGCCAAGGGCAACGACAAGGAGGCGAAAGAGGCGAAGGAGACGCTCGATCTCGTCAACCGCGCGCTCGCGCTGCTGCGCGACGGCACGCCCGCCCGCATGGTCGAGCGCAAGCCGGAGGAGGAGGCCGCCTTTCACATGCTCGGCCTCCTGACCTCGATGCCGGTTCTCTATGTCTGCAACGTCGAGGAGGCCGCGGCGGCTGGTGGCAACGACTTTTCCCGTCGCGTCGAGGCCCGTGCAAAGCAGGAGGGCGCGGGCTGCGTGGTCATCTCGGCCAAGATCGAGGCCGAGATCGCGGTGCTCTCGCGCGCGGAGCGCACCGAATATCTGGCGGCGGTCGGTCTCGCCGAACCTGGACTCGATCGACTGATCCGGGCGGGCTATGCGCTGCTCGACCTCGTCACTTATTTCACCGCCGGGCCGAAGGAGGCGCGTGCCTGGACGGTGACGCGCGGCACCAAGGCGCCGCAGGCCGCCGGTGTGATCCATACCGATTTCGAGCGCGGCTTCATCCGCGCCGAGACTATCGCCTACGACGACTACGTGGCGCTCGGCGGCGAGGCCGGCGCGCGCGACGGCGGCAAGCTGCGGCTCGAAGGCAAGGAATACGTGGTCGCCGACGGCGACGTCATGCACTTCCGCTTCGCGACCTGATGCCCGCGGCGCGCAAGGACGAGACGTCGTCGTCCGGGTCGAGTGATCCCGATATCCGTCTTTTCCTTGTCGTCTTCACATGGCTTCGGCGGCGTTTGCTGCGATTGGCGCTGCGTCCCTATCTTGGTTGGATGTTAGTTCTGGTCGTTGGCGCGATTTTTGCGGCCGCTGGGGTCGCGACACTTGTGGCTGTAAAATTAATACCCGGGCGCGCTGCAGCCAGAACTCGGTTGGTACCTGCTGCTGAGCGCGTGGTTGTGCCTCGGTGTCCTCTTCGGCCTGCTACGACGCAGTCTCAAACATCCGCGACCAGGCTGGGACGCACTGACCGCATTCGGCCGGATAGGTCGAATTCTGGTCACAGCCTGTGGGACTGCGCTGTTTCTCGCGCCGTTCCTGTGGATCGCGTGGAAGATCGCCGGTCGCTAGCAACCGGGCGCTTCGTCACATCTGTCCGCGTTGGCGGATCGCGCCCAGATGCTCGTTGATGCGGAACATGATCAGCACGAACTCGGAGATGATGCGCGCGAAGATCACGCCGATGACCATCCCTATCAGGCTACCGACGATCATAAAAAGTCCGCTTAAGAGGGAATGCACCATCAGCGCCAGCCCGGAAAGCATGCCGGAGAGGCCGAATAGAACGGAGAGGCCGACCGAGAGCCAGTAGAAGATCTTGATGATCGACGGCGTGATGAACCGTTCCCACTGAAACAAGTCCCGGTAATCCAACATAGGTCCTCCTCCCGACGCAGGGGCGCCGCCGATGTCCAGATGCCGTATGTAAAGCCCAATTCTGTCGCCCCGCGGCTCTAGCTCATGTTGCGCTGCCGCGATCCTCAACTGCCCACCGACACTGTACCTGCGGCGCTTTGGCGGTTCAATCGAGGTTTGAATTATCAACGTTCGGGTTGGATTAACAAGATCGGCGGAACCGGTCCCTTCCCTGTGTGCATACGTCCCCGATATGTGGCTTGGTTGACCGCATTGGAACTGGTGTTTAGGGATCGGGCTACCCGCAAGCATAGGGATCGTCGTGCCCCGCCTCCATTGGGAAGATTTCGAGCCAGGCCAAGTCACGGATTGCGGGTCGCGGATCGTCACCCGCGAGGAAATCGTCGCCTTCGCCGCCGAATACGATCCGCAGCCCATGCATCTCGACGAGCAGGCCGCGCGCGCGACCTTGCTTGGGGGCCTGGTGGCGTCAGGCTGGCACAGCTGCTGTATTCTCATGCGCATGCTCACGGACAACTTCCTGGTCAACGCGAGTTTCATGGGCGCGCCGGGGGTGGAAGAGGTGAGGTGGCTCGCGCCGGTGCGTCCGGGCGAACGGATCAAGGCGCGCGCGACCGTGCTCGAGACGCGCGCCTCGCGCAGCCGGCCGGACATGGGTTTCGTCAAATTCCACATGGAGCTCATCGGTCCGACGGAGCAGCCGGTGCTGAGCTTGATCGTCAGTCCGATGTTCGGACGGCGAGCATGAAGTACTTCGAGGACATCCGCATCGGCGAGACCAGCGATCTCGGCCGGCACACCTTCACGGCGGAGGACATCAAGTCGTTCGCGTCGCGCTTCGATCCGCAGCCGTTCCATCTCGACGAGGCGGCGGCCGCGCGCTCGCATTTCGGGGCGCTCTGCGCCTCGGGCTGGCACACCGTCTGCGTCTGGATGCGGCTCCTGATCGACTGTCGCCGGCGCGAGGACGAGGAGCGGCGCGCGCGCGGCGAGGCGGTCGCCCAGCTCGGTCCTTCGCCCGGCTTTCGCGACCTCAAATGGCTCAAGCCGGTCTATGCCGGCGATACCGTCTCCTACGGGAGCGAAGTGCTGGAGGCGCGGCCCTTGAACAGCCGTCCCGGCTGGGGCCTGATCCGCGTGCGCAATATCGGCGTGAACCAGCACGGCGAGCCGGTGATGTCGTTCGTCAGCAGCGCCTTCGTCGAACGCAAACGCAGGCGTCATGAGTGGAGCGAGCGGGCAGGTGCTCACCGCCAGGCGCGATGAGCGCGCCGCGCTGGCGAGCCCAGCGAGCTGCCAGCGCGGCAAATCTATATGACGCGCGCGCCGGACACTCGCCCTGAAACGGGCTCGTCGGCGCGCGCCGCCGTGCGTTGCCTGCGGCGCGCACGCGCTGCACGACGGCTACACCGATCTGATCTACGTCATGCTGCCGGTCTGGCAGAAGGAGTTCGGGCTCGGCTATGCGGAGCTGGGCCTGCTGCGCGGGCTCTTCGCCGGCACCATGGCGAGCTTCCAGATTCCCGCCGGCCTTGTCGCGGAGCGTTTGGGCGCTACGGCGGTTCTCGCGTTCGGCACCGCGCTCGCCGGCGCCGGCTACTGCCTGGCGGGCGCCAGCGCGAGCTTCGGCCTCCTGCTGGTGGCGCTGTTCGTCAGCGGGCTCGGCGCCAGCACCCAGCACCCGCTGGCGTCTTCCCTGATGGCGCGCGCCTTTGCCGGACCGCGCTCGATGAAAGCGCTCGGCACCTACAATTTCGCCGGCGACATCGGCAAGATGACCGTGCCGGCCGCGGCCGCGCTGTTGCTGGTCGTGATGCCGTGGCGGCCGACGCTCGCGCTGCTCGGCGCGCTCGGCTTCGTCGCCGCGGCGGCGATCTTCATGCTGACGCCGCGCTATGGCGCGGTGGTCGCGCCGGAGCAGACCTTGCCGAGCCCGGCTGCTGACGAGCAACGCGCGGCACCACGCTTCGCCTTTCCGGTGCTGCTCTCGATCGGCATGCTCGACAGTGCCACCCGCATGGGGTTCCTGCTGTTCCTGCCGTTCGTGCTGACGGCGAAGGGCGCGAGCCTGCCGACCATCGGGCTGGCGCTGACGCTCGTGTTCGCGGGCGGTGCGGCCGGCAAGCTGGTCTGCGCCTTCATCGGCGCGCGCATCGGTGCAGTCGCGACGGTGTGGCTCACCGAGGGGCTGACAGCGGTCCTGATCGTGACGTTGCTGCCGCTGCCGCTCGAAGCCGCCATGGTGCTGCTGCCGATCATCGGGGTCGCGCTCAACGGCACGTCGTCGGTGCTCTACGGGTCGGTGCCCGACCTGGTCGCGCCGGAACGGCGCGCACGTGCGTTCAGCGTGTTCTATACCGGCACCATCGGTGCCGGCGCCGTTGCCCCCATGATCTATGGCGTGGTCGGCGATGCGCTCGGCGTGCCGACGGCACTGATGGTCGTTGCGGGGATCGTGCTGCTGACGCTGCCGCTGTCGCTCGTGCTCAAGCCCGCACTGGCGCCGCGCGTGCTCTGAGTCTTTAGTTCTTCGAGAGCGCGGAACCATTTCCGACGCGCCTCGTTGGTCCGGCGTTGAAACCGAGGGGTTGGACCAACGAGGACGGACAATGAAAACCATTTTGATTGCAATGACGACGGCCGCCGCCGTTTTGACAGCCGCTCCGATGCTCGCCGGAGTCGCCAAGGCCGATTCTACCCAGCTGGCGCAGGTCGATGTCGATGTGCGCCTCGGCGGTCCGCGCGGCCCCGGCGTCGTGATCGACACCGACGGCCGCCGCCACCGTGATTGCCGTACCGTGACCGTCAGCGAACGGCAGAACGGCGTCAAGGTCGTTCGCACCGAACGTCGCTGCGATCGCTGACCTTATCATCGACTGTGGAGCGGGGCACGGAAATGGCCCGGAGCGCGGCCATTTCCGTGCATGCGGCTTTCGCCTACTTGACGGCGTCGCGGGCCCAGTTGCTCACGGCGGTCGGCAGCACGTCGAGATAGGGGCCGATGAAGAACGCTTCGCCTTCGCCGGCGCCGAAATAGCGGTCATAGGCATCGATCATGGCGCGCACCTGCGCCGTGCAAGTTGGCATCGAGTCGACGATCAGGTCTCCGAGATCCGCATTGCGCTGTCCGAAACGCGGGTCGGCGCTGACCGTGCGGGCGATGCATTCCGTCGCGGAGCGCACGAGAGGCCGCATCGCCGCGCTCTTCTGCTGCGCGGACAAGGTCGGCGCGTGCGGCGTATCGACGGTCGGGCCGGTCGCAACGCTGACGACCAGCACGGCCGCGGCTAGCGGCGCGAGAATCATCCGAGGTCCCCCCTCCGGAAGCGAATCTTACCGACATGCGGCCGAGGGCAAAGCCGAAAATTCACGCGGAGGCGGGGTTGGCAGCCGAAATCCGTCCGCTGTGGTGATCATGTGACATCGGCAACCACGGAACTTTGACGAACGAGCGGAAAACCGCCTCGGGAACCGGCCTTTGCGGAACGTTGCCGCCGTGCGCGGCGTTTATCCCGCGCTTGACCCGCCTGAAGGCACGGAGGTCCACCATGACGTCACTTTTCCGCCCCGTATTGTTTGCGGCCGCTTTCACCGCAACGGCCCTGCCCGCGAGCGCGCAGCAGCCATCCCCGCCGGCCGACGCGCAGCAACAGTCGCAGCAGGAAAAGGCGCAGCAGACGCCTTCCGGCAAGACGGGCACGGAGGAGCCGAGCTCGCATGCGCCGACCGTCAAGCCGCTGGACGACAAGGTGTTCGTCGATGGCGCCTTGGCGGTGCCGGGCGCGCCGGCCGATAGCCAAACGGTGCCGGCGAAGTTCTCGCAGAAAAACGCGGCCGACGACGAGCTCATCACCGTCGCCTACACGTTCAAGATGCTCACAGACGAGCAGCGCCGCGCGATCTACGCATCGTTGAAGGATCAGCCGGCCGGATCGGCGTTCAACGCCGACATCGGCGTCGAGTTGCCGCCGGCGATCGAATTGCGCGCGGTGCCGGATGAGCTCATCGCGCGCGTGCCGCAGACTCAGGGCTATGAATACGCGGTGGCGAGCAATCGGGTCCTGCTGGTGTCGCCGCCGACCCGGATCGTCGTCGGCGTGTTTCCGAGCACCAAGGAATTGGAGGGAGGCTTAGGACTTAAGTAACCCTGACTCCCCCGACGTTGAGAACGGTCGAATTACCTAAAATTTTAGCGATCGCCTGAACTGGCGAGCAATCGCCCGATGCGATGATGCCGTTGGGACTTGCGTGATGGGAGTCGTCTCATGGAGCAACGTCGGCAAACGCGCGCGCGGACGCTGAAATCGGCGCGCATCCTATTCAACGATCATCGTTCGGTGATCGACTGCACGGTTCGCAATCTCTCGCCCACTGGGGCCTGCCTGACCGTGGCGAGCGCGCTTGGGATTCCTGAGCGATTCGACGTGATGTTCGACGCCGATCAATCGGTCCGTCCGTGCCGCATGGTGTGGCACAAGGAAAAGCAGCTCGGCGTCGAATTCGCGTAACCGTCAGCCAGCTCACCACGTCCGCTTGAAGCCGGCCCGGAGGCTCTTCGAGTGATCGCCGGACGGCGTCTCACTGACCGAGCCAGTCACGCTCACCGGCCCGCCGAACAGCTTCTGCTCGGCGCTGAGCGTACGCCGCCACTTGTCGTCCCCGCTGGAGATGCCGGCGCCCACCGACACACTCGTGTCCGTCGGCAGGATGTTGAAGCGCAGCGCCTGGCTGCTGGCCCAGCCCTGGCCGGGGGCGGAAACGTCCGGCAACGTCCGCGTCACCGAAACCCCATTCTCCAGCGTCACTGAGACTTCTTCGCCGACCGGAACGGAACGGCTCAGCGTGGTGCCGAGCTGGCCCTGCTCCTGCGAGGGATCGACCCGCGTCTCGACCGACGCCTTGTCCCAGCCGAGCGGCAACTGCCCGCCGGTTATGGTCGCCCAGGCGACGCCGGTCGATTGATCGGGAATGGCGCCGGCGGCCAGCTGGTCGGGCAGGAAATCCGCGCCCGGAATGTGTGGTTTGCGATAGTCGATGCCGGCCTTGCCATCCCAAGGTTTGCGGTCCCAGGCGGATGCCGACGGCTTCGGCGCGAGCGGCTTCGTTCTCGTCGGCCAGCCGTTTTCGGGCTCCGGCGTCGACAGATCGACCGGCTCGTCCGCCAGGAGTTCGAGTGGGGCCTCGTCAGCGGTGGTTTCGGGCTCATTTGCTTGATCTGCCGCTTGAGCCGCGCTTCCAAGCGACAAGGCGAACATCGCCACGGGCAAGATGCTCGAGCGCAAATTTCGGGTCGGCCGCATGGGTGTGGGATCCAGGATTCGTTGCCGGGCGTGAAGCAACACGATGGTCTTGGCATTTTGTTGGCGGTATCCGCCATAAATGCGCCATCGCTGTTTAAGGCCAATGCCACCGGGCAAAAGCGGCGAGCGATTGCGGCAGCGGCACGAACGCCAGCACGTGCTCGACGTCGAGCGCCAGCGCGACCGCGCCCAGGAGCGACAGCACCGTCGCGAGGATCATCCGGCCGCCGAATATCTCGTGGTGGGGGTTGAGCAGGCGCGAAAATACCAGACGAAGCAAATGGTGCAGTTGCAGGACAGGGGTCACCACCGTCAACGGCGCCACCGCATAGGCCATGTAGATGAACATCTGGGCGATGCTGACGGAAACGCCGGAATAGGTGAACCATTTCAGCGATTCCGGCTTGATCTCGCGGGCGTGACGCCACTGCCCCGGCCAAAACAACAGCAGCGCGACGGCCGCGGTCGCTGCGGCATAGGAGATCAGCCCGCCGGCGATGCCGCTGCCGAGATCGCCGCGAATGACCGCCAGGCGGATGAGAAAGGGCGTCACCCCGTAGACCAGCGCCGCGAGCAGCGCGAACGTATAGCCTTCGGCGTAGCGCGGCACGAATTTTGGGGGCGCGGAGGCCTGCGGTGCCGATTCCTGCGCCGGCGTCTCGCGCATCAGCAGCGGCGCGAGCACGAGCAGCACGATCCCCAGGATGCGCAGCGGCGTCAGCGGTTCCCGCAGCACCAGGACGGCGAGCGCAAGCGTCAGCGCCACGCTGAGCTGGATCACCGGCCCTGACAGGTTTGCGCCGATCGCCTGCGCCGCGCGGAAATTGCCGTAGCGGCCGACGACGAAATGCAGCACGCCCGCGAGCGCCAGCAGCGCGATCGCTTCGCCGGAAAAGCGCGCCAGGATGCCGATCGTTCCGGTCGCCAGCGCGGCGAGCAGGAAGATCGGCACGCCGATCGGTACCGTGATCGCGAGCGCCTGCGCGACCGAGCCGGTCAACACGCCGCGCCGCGCGCTGGCATTGTTGAAGGCGAAGGTGGCCGCGGACAGCGCGGCGAGAAACACTCCGAGCACCCGGCAGCCCTTCGTGATGTTCCGCGATGATGGTTAATGGCTAAGTGCGGCTAATCTATTGAAATCACTGGGTTCATGCAAAAATTACCAACCGCATTGTGAGGCTTTCAAGCAACACCCGCCGATGAAACGCATGAGCGCCGCCGGGCGTTAAGAGGGTGGGAGGGGCCCGACCCTAGCCTCGAAGCAGGGAGCTTCAGGGGAGAGTGTGTGATGTGGCCCTCGTTGTTGCGCCGGCCGTCGTTGCGTCACGGCGCGGTTGCTATCGCCTTGCTTGGATGCGTTGGGCTTGCTGCTGCTGCGCTGGCGAGCGGAGCGAGCGGCCAGCGCGGCTACTCCTTTACAATGCGCGCGCCGGATACTCGCCCTGAACCGGGCTCGTCGGCGCGCGCTGCGGGGCTTGCCCATCGTGGGGCCGGCGAGAGCGCGGAGGCGGCGCAGATGGATGATGAAACCACCGGCAGCGTCGGGTCGTTCCGCGGCGCCGGCAACATTGGGCGCTCGGCGCTCGCGCTGAGCGACGAAGATCGCTTCCATATCTACGAAGGCGTGATGCGGATCCCGGACGCCCCGGTCGCCGATGCGCCGACGGCCGAGGTCGAGGATTCATTGTCGAGCGACGTGGCGCTGCAGGAACTGCCGTCGAGCGTGATCCGGCAGATTCCGCAGGTCGAGGGCCACAAGTTCGTGAAGTTCGACGACCGGATCGTGGTGGTCAATCCCGCGAGCCGCCTCGTCGTCGCGATGATCCCGCGCTACAAGCTGCTGCAGTAGGATGGGTGGAGCCCGAAGGGCGATACCCATCGCCACGGGTCCGGCTTGCCGAGGGACGATGGGTATCGCTGCGCTCCACCCATCCTACAGCTTCGGCAGCTACCGCGCGCCCGCCGCCGACTTGCTGAACAGCGACTTGAATATCGATCGGATCCATTGATTGCCGGGATCGCGGTGCAGGCGATCGTGCCAATACTGATGGATCTCAATCCTCGGTAGCTTGAGCGGCGGCGTGATCACCTGCAGGTCGAGGTCCTTCGCCAGCATGGTCGCCGCCGAGAGGGACAGCGTCGCGACCGCGTCGGTCTGCTTCGCGATGAACGCGGCGCCGATGAACGTCGGAATCCGGCAGACGATGTTTTCCGCGGGGATCGCGGCCTCCAGCGCCCGTTCGGCGAGCTGATGGGCGTGGCCGCTGCCCGGGATCGAAACCAGCACGTGCTTCTCGGCCGTGAACGCGCGCAAGCTCGGCTCGGCGCCCAGTCGCGGATGGCCGCGCCGCGCGACGCTGCCGTAGCGCTCGGTCCAGAGCGGCTGCCGGCGGATGCCCTTGGTCAGCGATGGGAACGAGCCCATGGCGAAATCGAGCTTGCCCGACTCGAGCCAAGGCTCGAGATGCGCCGCGTCGAGCGGCAGCACACTGAGCCGCACGTTCGGGGCTTCGTCCAACAACCGATCGACCAGCGGCGGCAGGAGCTTGATCAGGCCGGCGTCGATCACGCAGAAACTGAACGTGCGATGCGAGGTCTTGGGGTCGAACGACACATGCTCGCTGCGCAGCGACTGCATGCGCTCCAGGATCGCCCGCACCGGCGCCTGCAGCTGCAACGCCTTGGGCGTCGGCTCCATGCGCAACGCCACGCGCACGAACAGCGGATCGTCGAAATAGCGGCGCAGCCGCGCCAGCGTCTTGCTCAGGGCCGGCTGGGTGACGTTGAGCGTTCGGGCCGCGTGTGTCAGGCTGTGCTCGCGCAACAGCACGTCGAGCACCCGCAGCTGCTGCAGGTCGAGCCCGCCTTCATAACCCTGTGGAATAGTGGCCATATCAGTGTGATTATAGTTTCGGCGCGGGCGGAAGCATAGTCTGGACCGGACGATCGTCACGGACCGGACCGAAACACGAGGAGCAATCATGGGCAAGCAGCGGATCAACTACATCCCGTTGGAGAAGATGGACGCGGCGATGCAGGAAGAGATGCGCCGTTGCGAGCGCGAGGGCACGCCGCGGCCGGAAAGCTCCGCCGTGCGCGCCCACGTGCCGGCCTGCTTCTGGTTCTTCGCCAATTCCTGGCGCGACATCTTCCGCAACGGCGTGCTCGATCATGCCGTCAAGGAGCTGTGCCGGCTCTATGTCTCGCGCTCGGTCACCTGCGAATATTGCGGCAACCAGCGCTCGGTGAAGGCGACGACCAGCGGCGCCCTGATCGAGGACCACGTGCTCGATCTGCTGAACTTCGAAAAATCGGCGCACTACGACGAGCGCCAGAAGGCGGCGCTGGCCTATGCCGAGGCGATCGTCTGGCATCTCACCACCGACGACGCGTTCTGGGACCGCATGCACCGGCATTTCAGCGAGCCGGAGCTGGTCGAGCTCGGCTGCATGATCGGGCTGACGCTCGGCCAGCAGAGCTGGCTGCGGCTGCTCAACATCGATCATCACCAGGTGATGGCGGGCACCACGGCCTCGATGGCGCCGGGCTACGAGGATGCCAACCGGCTGGCGGCCACCAAGGCCGCGCCGGACTACTGGGCGAAATCCAAGGCCAAATCAGAGACGGCGGCTTAGCGGGCGCGGGTCATGATCCGCACGCCGGTCTGCGACCTCCTGGATATCGAGCACCCGATCGCGCTCGGCGGCATGGGCTCGGTCTATTCGCCCGAGCTCGTGGCCGCGGTGTCGAGCGCCGGCGGGCTCGGCGCCATGGGCTGCCACTACATGAACCCGGAGCAGATCCGCGCCGGCACCGCCGCGATCCGCGAGCGCACCAACAAGGGCTTCGGGCTGAACTTTCTGCTCTTCGACGTCAGGGAGGAAGGCTTTGCCGCCGCGCTGGACTTGCGTCCCGCTGTCATGGCGTTCGCCTGGCCGCGGCCGGAGCAGGAGCTGAAACCGTTCATCGCGCGCGCCCATGACGCCGGCTGCAAGGTCACGTTCATGGCCGGCGGGGTGCCGGAGGCGGTGCGTGCGGCGGAGGCCGGCGCCGACGTCATCATCGCGCAAGGCACCGAGGGCGGCGGCCATGTCGGCTGGCAAACGAGCATGACGCTGGTGCCGATGGTGGTCGACGCCGTCGCGCCGGTTCCCGTCCTGGCGGCCGGCGGCTTCGCCGACGGGCGCGGCCTCGTGGCGGCGCTCGCGCTCGGCGCCGACGGCGTGCTGCTCGGCACGCGCTTCCTCGCCAGCGTGGAATCGCCGCTGCACGCCAACTTCAAGCAGTCGATCCTCGACAGCGACGGCCACGATACGGCGCTGTCGGAAATCCCCGATATCGCGGCGGGAGTGGTCTGGCCGGGCGCCATGTCGCGCTCCCGCCGCAATCGCTTCATCGAGCGCTGGGCGGGACGGGAATGGGCCTTGCGCCGGGACCGCGCGCAGGCGCTCGCGAGCATACAGGCGGCGCGCAAGAGCGGCGACGTCAACGAAGCCGTGCTGTCGATGGGGCAGGACGCCGGACTGATCCACGAGATCCTGCCGGCCGGCGAGATCGTCCGCCGCATCGCCGCCGACGCCGAGCGCATTTTGTCGGAGCGGCTGCCGCACCTGCAGGGTAAGAGCGCCCGCGCCGCGGAGTAGGGCGGGAGCTCGAGCGGCATACTCGGTCTACTCCCTCCCCCCTTGTGGGGGAGGGTTGGGGGAGGGGGGTGGTGCAGTGAAGGTGACGATGCCGCCGTCTGCACTCAGCTGCGCTACCCCCACCCCCAACCCCTCCCCATCGCAAGTCGGGCCTGCCCGACTTGCGCACTAAAAGTGCGAAACCCGGGCAAGCCCGGGTTTCGTGGGGAGGGGAGCGCACCGAATTGGCGGCGCGATCAATTCACTTCGGCGGCAGTTCGCGCGGGCGGCCGGCGCGGCGCACGGCGACGATCTCGGCGAGGATCGAGAGCGCGATCTCGTCCGGCGTGATGGCGCCGAGGTCGAGGCCGGCCGGCGAGCTGAGCCTGGCAAGTTGCTCGGCCGCGACGCCGCGCTTCGCGAGTGCCGCCTTCAGCGCCTCGGCCTTCCGGCGGCTGCCGACGAAGGCGACGTAGTCCGCATCGACCGCGAGCGCCGCCTGCAGCGCGGCCTCGTCGCCGCGCCCTTGCGTCGAGACCACGACGAAGCGCGCGCCTTTTTCGTCGACCGGCAGCGCGTAGCCCTCGATGCGCCGGTCGGCCTCGGCGAAGCTCGCCTGCTCGGCGGCGGGCGCGCAGGCCGTGATCGTGAAGCCGATCTGCCGGCCGAGATCGGCGATCGCGACCGCGACCGGGCTCGATCCGCACACCACGATCTGCGGCTGCGGCAGCACCGGCTCGACGAACACGTCCATGGTGCCCTGGCTCGGGCACATGTTCTTGGCGAAGCGCACGCCCGCGCGCTCCTCGCCCGCCGCGATGCCCTGCTCCTGCAGCACGTCGGGCGGCTGCACCGAGACGAGCCGCGACTTGCCGTCGGCCAGCGCCTCGCGCGCCGCCTTGAGCACGGCCGCGCGGGCGCAGCCGCCGCCGATCCAGCCCTCCGAGATGGTGCCGTCCGGCAGGATCACCGCCTTGGCGCCGGCCTTGGCGGCGGTCGCCGCGACCGTGCGCACCACCGTGGCGAGCGCAAAGGCCTCGCCTTTGGCCTTCATGGTCGGAGATGTGATCGAGAATGTCGGTCGCGTGGTCGGTCCATGGCTCAGATCCTCGCGAGATAGGGCTCGAGCGCCGCCAGGCTCTCGAGATTGTGCGCCGGCGCGAACAGATCGACATAGGGCAGCGCCGCCTGCATGCCGCGCGCCTGCGGGCTGTAGTCGCGCCAGCCGATCAGCGGATTGAGCCAGACGATGCGCCGGCAGCGCCGCCGCAGGCGCCGCATCTCGGCGCCGAGCCGCTCCGGCTCGCCGGTGTCGTAGCCGTCGGAGACGATCATGACGGCGGTGCGCGAATTGATCACGCGCCGCGCGTGCCAGCGATTGAAGGTGGCGAGGCTCTCGCCGATGCGGGTGCCGCCGCCGATCCCCTGCGCCATCAGCGCGAGCCGGTCGACCGCGCGCGTGACGTCGCGGTCGCGCAGCGACGGCGAGACATGCGCAAGCCGCGTGTGGAAGACGAAGGCCTCGGCCTCGCGGAAGGCGTCGACCACGCCGTGCAGGAAGCGCACGAAGAACGCGGTGTAGAGGTTCATCGAGCCGGAGGCGTCGAGCAGCACGACCAGCCGCAGCGGCTTGATCTTGCGCCGCCGCCAGACCAGCTCGACCGGCGTGCCGCCGTGCGAGACGCTGCGGTGGATGGTGCGGCGCAGATCGAGCCGCCGCCCGCGCCGCCGCGCCTGCTCCCGGCGCACCAGCCGCGCCCGCATGGTCCGCGCCAGCCGCGCCGCGAGCGCATGCGCCTGCGCGATCTCGTCGGGATCGACGATGTGGCGGATGTCGGTGGCGGCGAGGTTCTCCGCGCGCGAGGCGCCCTCGCGCCGTCCGCGGCCGTCGGCGGCCTCGTCGCCGTCGCGACCGTCGCGGCGCTCGACGTGGTCGGGCAGCGCCTGTCGGCGCTTGCGACGCCTGCGCCTCGGCGAGGCGCCGCAAGGCGGCGCTGCTCTCCGCCGGCGACGCCGCCGAGCGTCCGCGTGCGGCGCATGCCGTGGCCGCGCCAGTAGGCGTCGAAAATCTCGTCGAAGCGCTCCCAGTCCGAGCGCGTCGCGCAGAACAGCGCGCGCAACGCCGGCTTGAGCGACGACGGCCGCGCCGCGGCCGGCGAGGCCAGCACCGCGAGCGCGTCGCGGCGTCTCGGCCAGCCCGACCTTGAAGCCGTTGTCGCGCAGCGTGCGCGCGAAGCCCGCGAGCCGCCGGCGCGCTGCGGTCGCCGATGCTCTCGTCAGCTTCGCGCAGCGCGGCATCGGTCATCGGCTGCTCCGTTCAGGCCACCTTGCCGAGGAGGCGCTCCGCTCACCTCGCGCGTGACGCGCGAGCGGTCCTCGTGGGTCTTGAGCAGGCAGATCATCGTCTCGTGCACGGCCTCCGGCTCCTGCCGCAGGTCGTGCACGTCGAGGCCGGCGAGCGTCGCCGCCCAGTCGAGCGTCTCGGCGACGCCGGGCACCTTGCGCAGGTCCTCCTTGCGGATCGCCGCGACCATGCGCGCGACCTGCAGCGCCAGCGCGGTGTCGATGCCGGGCAGGCGCGTCGAGGATGATCCTGCGCCTCGCGATCGACCTCGGGAAAATCGACGTAGTGATAGAGGCAGCGCCGGCGCAGCGCGTCGGACAGCTCGCGCGTGCCGTTCGAGGTGAGCACCACGCGCGGGATCGACAGTCGCCTTGATGGTGCCGAGCTCGGGGATGCTGACCTGGAAGTCGGACAGCAGCTCCAGCAGGAACGCCTCGAACTCCTCGTCGGCGCGGTCGACCTCGTCGATCAGCAGCACCGGCGGCGTCGGCGCGGCGGATCGCGGCGAGCAGCGGCCGCTCCAGCAGATACTTCTCCGAGAAGATGTGCTCCTCGATCGCGTCGGCGCTTCTCGCCGGCGCCTTCGCGCGCCTTGATGGCGAGCAGCTGGCGCTGATAGTTCCACTCGTAGAGCGCGGCGTTCTGGTCGAGGCCCTCGTAGCACTGCAGGCGGATCAGCTCGGCGCCGTGCACGGCGGCGAGCGCCTTGGCCACCTCGGTCTTGCCGACGCCGGCCTCGCCTTCGAGCAGCAGCGGCCGCTTGAGGAACTCCATCAGCCACAGCGCGGTCGCGAGGTCGCGATCGGCGATGTAGCCGACGGTGGCGAGGCGGTCGGAGATCTGCGTCGCGGGTCGAGGGTCATGACGTGCCGTCATCCGTAGGCGCGCGGTCGCGCGCACGAATCATCGGCAGCCGCACGCTCCGCCCAGACGCGATCGCCGTCACCCGTGCAGCCCGAGCTTGTCCGCCGCCATCCAGGTCCGCCAATGGTCGTGCGGCATCGGCGATGTGGGTCGAGCCGAGGAACTTGAAGGCGTCGTTCACCGCGTTGGCGAAGCACGGCACGCCGCCGACGTTCGGGCTCTCGCCGACGCCCTTGGCGCCGATCGGATGGTGCGGCGACGGCGTCGTGGTCCAGTCGGTCTCCCATTTCGGCGTCTCGACCGCGGTCGGCAGGAAGTAGTCCATGAACGACGCGGTCGTGACGTTGCCCGTCGTCGTCGTAGTGGATCTCCTGGCCCATGGCGATGCCGAAGGCCTCGGTCAGGCCGCCGTGGATCTGGCCCTCGATGATCATCGGGTTGATGCGCGTGCCGCAATCGTCGAGCGCGTAGAAGCGCCGGACCTTGGTCACGCCGGTGTCGACGTCGACGTCGACGACGCAGATATAGGCGCCGAACGGAAAGGTGAAGTTCGGCGGATCGTAGTAGTTGACCGCCTCGAGGCCCGGGCTCCATGCCGGGCGGCACCTCGTGATAGGCCGCCCAGGCGAGCTCGGTCATGGTCTTGAAGCGCTCGGGATTGCCCTTCACGCGGAAGCGGTCGACGTCCCATTCGAGATCGTCGTCGTGCACCTCGAGCATGTAGGCGGCGATCATCTGCGCCTTGGCCTTGATCTTGCGGCAGGCCATCGCGGTCGCGGCGCCCGAGACCGGCGTCGAGCGCGAGCCGTAGGTGCCGAGCCCGTAGGGCGCGGTGTCGGTGTTGCCCTCCTCGACCGTGATGTTGTCGGCGGGCAGGCCGAGCTCGGTCGCGATGATCTGGGCGTAGGTCGTCTCGTGGCCCTGGCCCTGCGACTTGGTGCCGAGCCGGCAGATGCCGGTGCCGGTCGGATGGATGCGGATCTCGGCGGAATTGAACATGGCGATGCCGAGGATGTCGCAGTTGCGCGACGGGCCGGCGCCGACGATCTCGGTGAAGAAGGCGACGCCGATGCCCATCAGCTCGCGCGTCTCGCCGCGCTTGAAGGCCTCCTGCTTCGCCTTCTGCTCGGCGCGCAGCTGCTTGTAGTCGACCGTCTCCATCGCCTTGCTGCATGGCGGTGTGATAGTCGCCGGAATCGTATTCCCAGCCGAACGCCGACGTGTAGGGGAACTGCTCGCGCCGGATCAGGTTCTTCATGCGGAACTCGGCCGGATCCATGCCGAGCTTCTGCGCCATGATGTCCATGGCGCGCTCGATGCATAGGCGGCCTCGGTCACGCGGAACGAGCAGCGATAGGCGACGCCGCCCGGCGCCTTGTTGGTATAGACGCCGTCGACCGACACGTGCGCGGTCGGGAAGTCGTAGGACCCCGTGATGATGCTGAAGAAGCCCGGCCGGCCACTTGGTCGCGTTGGCGCAGGCGTCGAACGCGCCGTGGTCGGCGATGGTGTAGACAGCGCAGCCCCGTCACCTTGCCGTCCTTGGTGCAGGCGATCTCCGTCTCCATGTGGAAGTCGCGCGCGAACGCCGTGGTCGAGAGGTTCTCGATGCGGTCCTCGACCCACTTCACCGGCCGCCCGGTCACGATCGACGCGACGATCGCGCAGATGTAGCCGGAATAGGCGCCGACCTTGTTGCCGAAGCCGCCGCCGATGTCGGGCGCGATGACGTGGATCTTGTGCTCGGGGATCTTCGAGATCAGCGAGCCGACGGTGCGGATGACGTGCGGCGCCTGGAACGTGCCCCAGAGCGTCAGCTCGCCCTTGATCTTGTCGAAGGAGGCGACGCACTGGCAGGTCTCGAGCGGGCAGGGATGCACGCGCGGATAGACGATCAGCTCCTTGATCGTGACGTCGGCCTTGCGCGAAGGCCGCGTCGGTCGCGGCCTTGTCGCCGGCCTGCCAGTTGAAGACGTGGTTGTAGTGCTTGCGCTTGCCGTGCGCGCCCTCGGTCTTGTCCTTGATGTCCTCGCGGATCACCGGCGCGTCCGGCGCCATCGCCTTGAACGGATCGACGTTGACCGGCAGCGCCTCGTATTCGACCTCGACCAGGTCGGCGGCGTCGGCCGCGACGTAGCGGTCCTCGGCGATGACGAAGGCGACCTCCTGGTTCTGGAACAGCACCTTGCCGTCGGCGAGCACCATCTGCACGTCGCCGGCGAGCGTCGGCATCCAGTGCAGGTTGACGGTCTTGAGCGTCTCGGCGGTCAGCACCGCGAGCACGCCCGGCACCGCCGTGGCCTTCGAGGTGTCGATGCTCTTGATGCGGGCATGGGCGTACGGCGAGCGCGTGAAGTCGCCGTAGAGCATGCCGGGCAGCTTGAGGTCGTCGACATAGTTGCCCTTGCCCTGGACGAAGCGGATGTCCTCGACGCGCTTGCGCTTGCAGCCCATGCCCTGCAGCTTTTCGGCGCGCTCGGCGGAGGTGGGGGTCTTGTCGTTCATTCTGCGGCCTCCTGGAACGGCACGCCGGCGAGCTTGGCGGCGGCGTATTGAATGGCCTTGACGATGTTCTGGTAGCCGGTGCAGCGGCAGAGATTGCCGGAGATGCCGATGCGGATCTCCTCCTCGGTCGGGTTCGGGTTCTCCTGCAGCAGCCGGTAGGCGCGCATGATCATGCCGGGCGTGCAGAAGCCGCATTGCAGGCCGTGCATCTCGCGGAAGCCTTCCTGCAGCGCGTGCAGCGTGCCGTCGGCCGCGGCCATGCCCTCGATGGTGCGGATGTCGCCGCCGTTCGCCTGCACCGCGAACACGGTGCAGGACTTCACCGACTTGCCGTCGAGATCGACCGTGCAGGCGCCGCAATGGCTGGTCTCGCAGCCGATATGCGGGCCGGTGAGGTTGAGCTGCTCGCGCAGGAAGTGGATGAGCAGCGTGCGCGGCTCGACCAGCGCCTCGACCGCCTTGCCGTTCACCGTCATCGCAATCTGGGATCTTGGCCATCGTTGCTCTCCCCGATCTCAGGCCCGCGCGCGCGACTTGGCGCGGGCGAGCGCGCGCGCGAGCATCACGCCGGCCATCTTGGTGCGGTAGTGCGGCGGGCCCGCGGGCGTCGGAGGCCGGCGACGTGATCGCCTCGGCCGCGGCGACCGCCTGCTTGACGGTCGCGTCGTCGAGCGTCGAGCCGACGAGGATCTTCGCCGCGTCCTCGGCCCAGAGCGGCGTCTCGGCGACGTTGGTGAGGCCGATCGAGCAGGTCGCGACCTTGCCGCCGCTCATGGTCAGCACCACGGCGGCGGCCGCGGTGGCGTAGTCGCCGATCTTGCGCTTGAGCTTCTCGTAGGCGGAGCCGTGGCCGGCCGGCGGCACGGGAATGCGGACCGCGGTCAGGATCTCGCCCGGCTCGAGCGCGGTGAAATAGGCGCCCTGGTAGAACTCGCGTGCCGGCGATGCGGCGCTCGCCGCCCTTGCCGGCCACCTGATAGCTGGCGCCGAGGCACATCATGACCGCCGGCATGTCGTTGCCGGGATCGCCGTTCGCGACGTTGCCGCCGAGCGTGCCGACGTAGCGCACCTGCGGATCGGCGATCAGCAGCGACGGTCTCGCGCAGGATCGGGATCTTGGCGGCGAGCAGGTCGGAGCCGATGACCTCGTGCTGCGTGGTCATCGCGCCGATGACGATGTCGCCGCCGTCGGCGCGGATGCCCTTGAGGTCGGCGATGCCGGCGAGATCGACGAGATGCGCGGGCGTCGCGAGCCGCAGCTTCATCATCGGGATCAGGCTGTGGCCGCCGGCGAGCGGCGCGCGTCGTCGCCGAGATCGGCGAGCAGGGCCACGGCTTCGTGCACGGATTTCGGGACGGTGGTAGGCGAAGGCACCTGGGATCACGGCATTCCTCCCGGGCGCCGGATAGTCCGACCGCGGTCGCTGCCGCGCGCCGGTCCGCTGGCGCCGCTGATTTTGTTTTGCCGTGAAAATCTGTCGCGCTGTGCGTGGGGCAACAACCGCTGCTGCACAAATCGGTCGGCGTTCGCACGAACGGCTGCAATTTTGCACGAAATGCGTCAGTGGTGCTGATCCATCCGCCGTCATGCCCGGCCTTGTGCCGGGCATCCACGTCTTTCGCGCCGCGGCCAGACGTGGATGGCACGCAACTCGGGCCGCTCGAGTGCGCATGCAGTGCCGCAAGTCGGGTACCCGACTTGCGGGACAAGCCCGGCCATGACGGAGATATCGAAATTCGTCTTACCCGACGGCTTGGTCCACCTTCGGCCGAGCCGCGATTTCAGCCAGCCAACGCGGCTGCGGCTCACCGGCACGGTATAGCGATCCGCCCCGGCGAGCTCGACCAGCGCCGCTGTCGCCGGCGCGCTTCAGTCCGACCACCCGGTCGATGTTGACGATATGGCTGCGGTGGACGCGGACGAAGCGGCTGGTGTCGAGTCGCGATTCGACGTCGCCGATGGCGAGCGGGCAGAACAGCTTGCTCGTCCCGTCGAAGATGTAGGTGTAGTGGGCATTGGCGTGCACGGCGACGACCTGGTCGACCGCCACGAACTGCGTCGCGCCGTCGCGCTCGATCGGGAGCTGGCGGGCGAGACGTCGCGGCGCCATGCCGGCACCTCCCAGCGGCGCATAGCCGCCGCGGCCGAGTGTCGGCGCCGTTGCCGGACGATGCGGCACCGTCCGAATTCGCAGCCGTAATCGCTGGCACAGTCTTGATGCTGGGCCAGGGCGGTACCAGGGACGCGACCTCCGCCGCGACCGCGGAGCGATCCGGCACGAGGGCGAGAAGAAAGATGCCCGACACGACGAAGGCGACGATGGCGACCACGATCGCGAGCAGATCGGTCGAGAGCGCCGGCGCGTTCGAGGACGGGCTGGCGTGCGGAAAGAACGTCACCCCGGCCATGGCGGTGTAGTGCATGCCGGCGATTGCGATGCCGAGCGCGACGGCCGAGAGCAGGAGCGGCGGCCGCCCGCCGCGTCCCTCGGCGAGCCAGAGCGCCAGCGCCGGAGACGGCGATGGCGATCGCCACGCTCGCCGCCACCAGGGCCGGCGCGTGGTTCATGTGGGCGCTGGCGTGCAGCGCGCTCATGCCGATGTAATGCATGGTGGCGATGCCGGTGCCCATGACGCAGGCGGCGCCGGCGAGGCGGACAGGCGTCAACGGTCCGGCGCTGGCCGCGAACACCGCGGCGCCGACCACGATCACGCAGACGAGGAACGAGAGCAGCGTCGGGAAGACGAGATAGTCGACCGGGCAGCGGCAGGCGCGCGGCAAGCATGCCGACGAAGTGCATGGACCAGATCGCGACCGCCAGCGAGATCGCGGCGCCGGCGAGCAGCAGGCGCCGCCGCAGGCCGACGGCCCCGGCGACCTGCACCGCCAGGCTCAAGCCGACATAGGCCCCCTGGATCGCCACGATGAGCGAAAGCGCGACGAGCCATGGCTCGTGCGTCACCGGCATCGCCGAAGTCCCCTTCCGGGCCCTATTGCCCGCGTCGTCTTTTGCTCAATGGAATGATTATAAGTGAAGCGGGGCTTGTTCTCCAGTAGTGTGTAGTGCCGAGGTCGGGAGAGATGATGGGTATCGCGCGAAGCGCGCTCCACCCAGCCTACAAGGAGGAAATCGCAATGTTGACGTTGTACTACGCGCCGGGTGCGTGCTCGATGGCGGCGCATATCGTGCTGGAGGAGAGCGGCGAGAAGTATACGCCGCAGAAGGTCGATCTCGCCGGCGGCGAGCAGCGCACCGAGGCCTATCTCAAGATCCATCCGCTGGGACGCGTGCCGGCGCTGCGCCTCGACGACGGCGACACGCTGCCGGAGAACACCGCCATTCTGCCCTATCTCGGCAAGCGGTTCTCGCTGTGGCCGACCGAGCCCAAGGCGGAAGCCAAGGCGCTCTCCACCATCGGCTTCTTTGCCGCGAGCGTGCATCCCGCTCATGCCCATGTCGGGCGCCCCGAGCGCTACACCGCCGACCAGTCCGCCTATCCCGGCATCAAGGACGCCGGCCTCAAGACCTTCCACGGCTATCTCAAGCAGATCGACGGCATGCTGGCCGGGCGGGAGTGGCTGTCCGACAAGTATTCCGTGCTCGATCCCTACGGCTTCGTCTTCTACACCTGGGGCGTCCGCCGCGAATTGCCGATGGCGGAGCTCAAGAACTACACCGCGTTCAAGGACCGGATGCTCCAGCGCCCGGCCGTGCAGCGCGTGGTGGAGGACGAGAAGGTCAAGCTGTGATCGGTCGAGAAGTGTGAGGTGTCTCACACTTGGGCGGGCGAATCGCTTCTATGTTGGATGCATCGCCGAGGGATCGGCGATGGCGGCAAGTCCCTTGCCGCCGCCCTCTTGGGCGTTTCCTCCCTCGACTTGGCCCCGCCGGTCACCCTGCGGGGCCATTTTTCGTCCGCGTGTAGGATGGGTGGAGCCGACCGATCTCGCGCTTGCGCGAGATCGGTCGGGCGATACCCATCATGTCTCACCCGGCACCGCCGTGATGGGTATCGCGCGCGCAAAGAGGCGCGCGCTCCACCCATCCTACAAAAGCGACGCGCCGGCACTCGGCCGGCGCGCACGACATAGACAACTCTAACCGCTGAGGTCGTCAGTCCCGGATGCTCGGGGCGTCCGGCACCTTTTTCCAATGGGTCAGGCTTTCGGCGATGATCTTCGTCGATTGCATGGCCGCCTGGCTCAGGGTCGCGTATTCCACGATCTCACGTTGCACGCGCGCGCCTTCGGTAGCCAGCATCTCACGCAACGTCTGCAGCTCGCCGATCAGCTTGTCGATCTCTTGCACCGAGGTACCCGCCACGCGCTGCAGCAGCGACCCGATATTGCTTGCCACCATCTCACTGTCGCTCTCCGGCTGACGCCGAAGGGTGGCGACGTCGCGGCGCACGAACTCGCGGATTTCTCCTTCCACCGCCGATTCGAGCCCCGATTTGTCATCGGTGCTCTCACGTGTCTTGATCATGGTCATATCGACTACCCCCGTTCGGCGCGCCCTTCCCCGGGCGCAGCTCTCCACCAAATTCATTGCCGCACGAGAATGTGACGACTTCGCGGCCACAACGAACTTATGCAACGGCTTTCCACGCTAAATAATCGTGGTTTATCAATCGGTTGTATCAAAGGAGGACGCCGCTACCGCCGGAATAAGGTGCGCTGCGCAAAGGTATTTCGGGAGGCGTTGGTATCCGCGGCAGTATCGCGAGGTAGCCGCCGACGGCATCGCCGCCGGCGGTCGCGCGCATGTCGGAAAGTGGAAGCCGGTTTTCCGAATAGGGACATGCGCCACTGAACAAACCTGGAGCGGCGGGTGACTACTTCGCCGCGGCCTTCATCTTGTCGTAGAGGAACACGTAGTCCTGCTTGTCGAGCGGCTTGTGGCAGTTGAAGCAGGCGGTGAGATTGGCCGCCGTATTGGGCGTCTTGTCCGCCTTGAAGGCCTGGTACTCCCATTCGCCGTTGCGGACGTTGTCCGGGTACTCCGCGCCCCAGCCCGTGCGCTTCTCCATCACCGTGTAGCCGATGACGTTGGTCTTGATGAAGCGGCCGTTGGCGTCCTTCTCCGGATTGCCCTGGGCGTCGAGCTTGGCGGCGTTCTGCACCATCAGGATCACGGTGCCGCTCGGGAGCGGCTGGCCCTTCTTCGCGGCGTCGAGCGCCGCGGCGCTGGTATAGAATTCGCGATACTGCTTGTTGTCGGGACGATCGACGGTGGTGAACAGCACGCCTTTGTCGTAGTCCGCGGGAAAGGCGACCTTGTCGCCGCCGGCATTGACGGGAAGGATAATCGCCGTCGCCGTGACGGCCGCGCTGGCGAGCGCAGCGAGCGGCCAGCGCGGCAACTTCTTTAGAGTGGCCGCGCCGGATACTCGCCCTGAACCGGGCTCGTCGGCGCGGGCCGCGGCGATGGATGCAATCGCAACGTAAGTACGGGTCATGGTGTCTCCCCTCTCGGAGTTGCTCGCCTTGCTCGCCGCGCCCGGAAGTGAGCGGGCGGCATAGGCCGTGCACGGCGGCATGATATTAGAATGACTAAAACCTGGGGTGTAAAATCGCGGTGATACTGCGGGATTTGGCTGGGATGGCGGGCCGCCGCCCAATCCGCCGGATTTAGTGAAATGGCTTCCATGTCACCTATCACCTTCGCGATCGGCGATATCCACGGCTGCCTCGACAAGCTCGAGCGCCTGGTCGCGGGTTGCGAGGCCCGTGCCGGTGATCGGCCGGCGCGCTTCGTCTTTCTCGGCGACTACATCGACCGCGGCCCGGACAGCCGCGGGGTGATCGAATTCCTGATGCGCATGCAGCAGGCGCGGCCGGGCGCGGTCGTGTGCCTCAGGGGCAACCACGAGCAGCTCGCGATCAAGGCGCACGACAGTTTGGGCGCCATGCCGGCCTGGCTGCACAACAGCGGCGACGCCACGATGCAGAACTATCCCGAGAACGACGGGCTGATCATCGCGCCGCATCTTGCCTGGCTGCGCGCCCTGCCGTTCTGCCACGACGACGGGCTGCGCTTCTTCGTGCACGCCGGTGTGGACCTGACCGTGCCGCTGGACGAGCAGGAGGACGAGGTGATGCTCTGGATGCGCGAGCCGTTCCTGACGCACAGCGACGAGGTGGATTGCGGCCGCTTCATCGTGCACGGCCACACGCCGCAGAGGAACGGCACGCCCGATCTGCGCAAGCATCGCGTCAACCTCGACACCGCCGCGGTGATCGGCGGCCCGCTGACGGCGGCGGCGTTCGATGAGACGAAGCCGGAGCCGATAGGGTTCATGACCGATCAGGGGAAGGGGTGGCGATGGGAGTGGCTGACGCGGCTGGCGGGGAAGCGCGGAAAGCGCGAGTAGCGGCTTAGCGCAGATCCATGCGGTGATCTCGGTCTGCTCCCTCTCCCCGCCTTGGCGGGGAGAGGGGTGGGGTGAGGGGCTCTCTCCATTTTACGAAACGCACCGCCAGCGGTGAGGGAAGTATCGAGTAGGGGAGAACCACGATAGTCACATTCTGGGGTGAGGTGATCGCGGCTAAGCTCACCTTGATTCGAAGCCCTGGACAATGGCCAGGCGTGTGCGATATGTTCCCTTTTTGTTCTATAGCGCAATTCGCGCAGTGCAAGGCGGAAGTCCATGGATGGCGTGGGACTAGACCTGCTTGGATTTGTCGGCGAGCGCCGCTTTGCGACTGTTCTTGCTGATCCGCCATGGCAGTTCACAAACAAGACTGGAAAGGTCGCGCCGGAACACAAGCGTCTGTCGCGTTACAACACCCTGACTCTCGACGAGATCAAAGTGCTTCCGGTTGACCAGGTCACTGCCGCCAGGGCGCATCTCTATTTGTGGTGCCCGAACGCCTTGTTGCCGGAGGGGCTTGCGGTCTTGAAGGCGTGGGGCTTCGCCTACAAGTCCAATATCGTTTGGCACAAGGTGCGCAAGGATGGCGGCTCTGATGGCCGGGGTGTGGGCTTTTACTTTCGCAATGTAACCGAGTTAATCCTGTTCGGCGTGAAAGGCAAAAACGCCCGCACGCTCGCGCCCGGCCGACGGCAAGTCAACTTATTGGCCACGCGCAAACGCGAGCATTCGCGCAAGCCAGATGAGCAGTATGAAATTATCGAGGCTTGCTCGTCTGGGCCTTACCTTGAACTATTCGCGCGCGGCACGCGCAAAGGCTGGATGACGTGGGGCAATCAGGCTGACAACGATTATCGCCCGACATGGAAGACGTACGCGCATCATTCCCAAGCCTACCCTGAAGCGGCTGAGTAGGTTCATTCTCCGTCTTCCTTGAGGGCTTCGGCTCCGGCCTCTATCAGGCCCATGATCTCTTGTGGGTCTTCACCAAACGTCACGATCGAATCAGGCAGTCCAATCAATACAAGCGGGCAGGGATTGCCGACACCTCGCTTGATGCGATCATCGAGCTTGCGCCAATGCGTTGTTGCCGCACCAAACTTGTCTGAAACGAAATGAGCTGCCCAAGCGTCTCGAAACGGTATCGGATTTCGTGCTCGTTGGACACGTCGAAGGACCTCACGTCTTTGGCGGGCCGTTTGCTCTATTCCCAACTCGGATAACCGTTCAAAGCCGTCGATCTGATTTTCCTCGACCCAGCGGCGCACGAGGCTCAGCAGGTTGTCCTGGAGTGACGTGCCGCGCGTAATCATTACGCCGAGCGAAATTCCTCCCTCCGAATGTAGCCGCTTGAAATTCTCCAAATCGCGATCGAAGAATGGGTCTTTATTGTTCCACTCAATTTCGAGAGCAATTCGGTATCTCATTCCGGCAGGGCGCTCGAAAACGCGGACGTGGTCTACCTTGTGAGAAATGGATTCGCGAGGTTCATCGTTGATGGTTTTCTTGATCGTGAATGTCTCTTTGAGCCAGCGTCGTGCGGTGAGTCCATTCCGAAGACGCTGCGTGCCCTTCGTCTCGCCGCCGCCCGACCCGATGATCTCTTCGATGGGAACGGATTGATTAAGTATGACCTGTTCGAGTTCTGCCGCGGCATCCGGAAAATCGATTTCCAGGATGGCCGCCGCGTGCGAGACGAACTCGATTTCATAGCCTTTTTTCTGAAGTGCTTCGAACATGCCCAGCCCATCGCCTCGGCTCACGAAGCGATACCAGATTGACGCAGTAAGATCTAACGGGCTCCAGCGGGACCACCGGTTCAACCAAAATGACGAGAACGCGACGAACTTGTGTCTTCAGTGGCCGCCGGTGCGACCGACATCTCATCGTCGTTGGGGATCAGGTTTGGGCGGCCGGACGTGATCACCGCGCTCCCGCCCCTGCCCCAAGCCGCTCCGCGAGGAATTGCTCGGCCCCTCCGTCACATCCGCCGTGGCGCTCGCATCGGCCCGCGACGCTCCGGCGCTTGCGGCCGGGATAGGTCTCAATCGTGAGGTCGCTGCCGCACGCACTTCCGCTGTCCGGATCGCGGCCTTGTGACAACGGCAGTCTTGTGATCGTCAGGGCTGGGGATCAAGCTTGCCTCTGCAAGCCAAACCACCAAAGCGGAGGAAGTCATGATCAAGATGCTCGTGACAACCGCGCTGCTGGCCGGTGTGTTGCCGACTGCGGCGGTCGCTCAGGACCACGTGATAGCGCCGCCTGACAGCCTGAAATGGTCGGCTGGTCCGCCGGCGCTGCCGAAAGGGGCGCAGATTGCGATCGTCAGTGGCGACCCCAGCAAGGAGGGTCTCTACGTGCTGCGGCTCAAGGTGCCTGCCGGCTACAAGGTGCCGCCGCACATGCACCCCCAAGACGAAAACGTCACCGTGATCTCGGGCACGTTCAACATCGCCATGGGCGAAAAATTCGACGACAGCAAAGGGCCGAACCTGAAGGCTGGCGGCTTTGCGAAAGCCCCCAAGGGAATGGCGCACTACGCCTGGTTCCCGGACGAGACGATCATCCAGATTTCACGGTCTCGGACCGTCCGGCATCACCTACGTCAATCCGGCCGACGATCCGCGTAAGCAGTAGAGCACCGGCGCGCACACTTCAAACTTCAAAAGGACTGCAGCGCCGGCCGCTCGCCAGCGCGACGTCACTCCGCGTCGCTCCCCGTCGGCCGCGCATGCGGCGGCCGGATTTGGAGCGCGCGGGCTAGGGGGCTCCTAGCCCTTCTTGCCGCCATACGGGTTGGCGCCGGGTTGACCCGGGCCTTGCCCCGCGGCGAACGGCGAGGGGGCGGGCCCGCCCTTGTGCTTCTTGTTCTTGTCCTGCTTCGGCTTCTTCTTTTCCTTGTTGCTTCGCATCTGACCCTTGGCCATGGCGTCCTCCGGCGGCTTGGTTTCGACCTTAGTCTACAGGTCCGCGATCCCGTTTCAACTTCCCTGCACCACGCGATGGTCGCTGAGCTTCTTCACGGTGCCCGACTCGAGCGCGGTCTCGACGGCCGTCGCTACCGTACAAATGTGTCCGCACTTGTGACAGGTCACGCTCGCCTCCGGCGTGAGCACGGCCGGGCCCGAAAAGCGATGATCCGCGCAGGCCGGGCACTCGCCGACGGCGCCGAAGATGAAATAGGTGGCCATGAACGCTCCTTTGAGTCGGAAGAGGGTAGCACCGGGCGGCGTCATCTAGCGGGAAATCGCCTGGAGGGGGCGCGGCGCGCGAGCCCCCAGCTCAATGGAAGCCTGCGAGCCCCCCTCGATTAATCCCCGATCGATCCCCATATAATGAACAATTGGACTGATGATCGTTCAATTCATGTTTTCAGCGGTTACTTGGAGTCATGCCATGTCGAAATTCGATTACGGCGCGCCGGCGGAGTTGTTTCCCTTGCGCAATCGCAAGGTCAGGCAGCAGGTGAAGTACCGGCGCTTCGACAAGGCGGCGGACGCCATCCGGTTCGCAATGGAGGAGCTGCCGACGCCTGTCCTGCTCGGCGCCTACATCGAGATGGATGAGGCGCGGCTCGGCCACCAGGACATCCGAGATCTCTACGAGAGCGCCGACTATCCGCACGCGAAGCCGGCGGTCAGCTAGCTTTGCCCTCCTCGGTCGGCTCCCACCGCGGCCACAGAAAAATGATCACGCGCACGATGTGGATGAGGGCGAGGAAGAGCACGCCGTTGGAGAGATAAATCAGCGGCAGCCATTTCTGCTCGAGCTCGCCCGGTCCCCAGTACGTGATCAGCGGCGCCTGCATCAGAAAGAACGGCAGGTTCAGCGCCGACTCGCGCGCCCACCGCCACGGCACGTCGTCGCATTGGACGTAGAACAGCGAGTCGCCGACCACGCCGCAACCGTAGATCGGGCCAGGGCTGTCGCGCAGGATCGCCACGTCGAACGTGTAGACCGCGATCGCGGCGAGCACGATGCAGAAGCAGACGAAGCAGATGAAGATGAAAAAGTTGTACATCGGCGCGGCCCCCTCAGGGGCAGGGGCTCCAGGAATCACTTCACTCTATCATCTCAGCGTTTTTTTCGCGCGCGCGTTTTTTTCGGCGGCGGTTTGTATACCATGCCTTCGAGCTTCATGCCGTCGGGATCGGTAAAATAGACGGCGTAGTAGCACCGGTCGTAGTACTCGCCGGGCGGATCGACCACCGTCATACCGTGCTTCTCGAGGAAGGCGCCGAGCGCGTCCACGTCCTTGCGGCTCGCGAGCTCGAAGGCGTAGTGGTGGAAGCCGATGTCGCCCTTGCGGTATTTGTGCTTCTTGCCCTTGGCGTCGGCCTCGGCGATCCAGAACAATGTCTTGCCGTTGCTCCAGCCGGCCATGTCCGCGTAGTCGTGCTTGAGCTTGAAGCCGAGGAAACCCAGCAGCTGGCTGTAGAATTTCTTCGAGCGGGCGAAATTGCCGACGCTGAGAACGAGATGATCGATGCCGACGACGCGGGGCATGGGGGTGTTTCCTCGGTGTCGTCCCCGCTCCAAGCGGGGAGCTTTGTTCTACGAACGCGGACCTTTGAAATATGGGTCCGGCTTTAGCAGGGCGAAAGTGTTCGCTACAATTCGAATTTATTTATTGACTACATATCGCATCTGAGCTAAACGCCAATCAGCCTCGTTCATCGAAGGGCGTTTTCTAGAGACGATCCTGAAGGCGGAACGAGGAGTGGCGTCCCGCGATGCGGCTCGTAACCGCAGCCCCCGGGAGGTCCGGGGCACCGCCCGCCAGGCACTACGACCTGGCTGCGAGGAGCTCGCTGCACGGGTTGCGGCGGATAATGCCGCAGACGGAAGCGCGGCCCCCGGCCACAAATCGCCACGGTGGAGCGCCGAAAGGCGCGCGTCCTACGTTATTGGACGCAGGGCGCCTCGCAAGCGCCCGGGCGCACCGCGTCATGGTGTGCCCAACCGGGTGCCGCTGCACCCGGGCGCCTGTCGGCGCTCCGCCCACCCCTCGGAGGTGGGAATCTATTTCACGACCCGGGCGCAAATCGCGCCGCGGGAATGAATATGGCTGTTTGACAAGTGAAGAGGATGTCGCAACGGAGCGTGTCTCCGCGTGCCGGGCTGCCAGTTGCAACGCCCTCTCCCCTTGCGGGAGAGGGCGTGTACGATGGTGAAACGAATCGGATGTGGTGAGGGGTTTGCTTCGCAAAAAAGCACTTCTAGCGAAGCTGACCCCTCACCCATCATCGCATGTGGGAACACCGAGCCGCCCTCTCCCGCAAGGGGAGAGGGCATGGCGGCACCGGCGCGCCGGTGGCTGCAGTGAGCAATCGCTACCTTCCCCGTGGCTTCCAGCCGCCGCGCATGCCGGCGCGGCCGGAGGTGGAGCGCGGCCCGGGGCGATAGGGCTTCGACTTCGGGCCCGGGGCCCATCTCGTCGAGCGTCGGCTTGCGTGGTGCCTCGCGCCCTTTGGCGCCAGGCCGGTGCGGGACGCTCTCGTGGTAGAGCGCGATCCCCATCTCGTCGAGTTCGGGCTTGTGGGCTCTGCTGCGCGAGCCCGCGGACGGCGCGCCGCCGGTGCGCGAGATCGCGATCGCCTTGGCGGTGGGGTCGTCGATCACCGCCAGCTCGGTGGTGCGCAGGCGCTTGACCTCGTCGCGCAGGCGGGCGGCCTCCTCGAAGTCGAGATCGGCGGCGGCCTCGCGCATGCGCGTTTCCAGATCCGACGATCACGGCCTCGAAATTGTGCCCGATGGTGGCGGTTTCTTCCTCGCCGACGCCGGCGAGCCCGCCGCCGGTCGAGATCAGCACGTGGTCGCGCTCGTACACGCTGGAGAGGATATCGCCGATCGACTTCTTGATGCTCTCGGGCGTGATGCCGTTGGCGGCGTTGAACGCCTCCTGCTTCTCGCGGCGGCGATTGGTCTCGGCCATCGCGCGCTCCATCGATCCCGTCACGGTGTCGGCATACAGGATCACGCGGCCGTCGATGTTGCGCGCGGCGCGGCCGATGGTCTGGACCAGGCTGGTCTCGCTGCGCAGGAAGCCCTCCTTGTCGGCGTCGAGGATCGCGACCAGCGCGCATTCCGGGATGTCGAGGCCCTCGCGCAAGAGGTTGATGCCGACCAGCGCGTCGAAGGCGCCGAGCCGCAGGTCGCGGATGATCTCGATCCGCTCCAGCGTATCGATGTCGCTGTGCATGTACCTGACACGGATGCCCTGCTCGTGCAGGTATTCGGTCAAGTCTTCCGCCATGCGCTTGGTCAGCACGGTGACGAGCGAGCGGTAGCCGCGCTGCGCCACCTGCCGGACCTCGCCGACGAGATCGTCCACCTGGGTGCGTGCTGGCCGCACGTCGACAGGAGGATCGATCAGCCCGGTCGGGCGGATCACCTGCTCGGCGAAGATGCCGTGCGCCTGCTCGATCTCCCAGCCGCCGGGCGTCGCCGAGACGGCCGTGGTCTGCGGGCGCATGGCGTCCCATTCCTCGAAGCGCAGCGGCCGGTTGTCCATGCAGGAGGGCAGGCGGAAACCGTATTCCGCCAGCGTCGCCTTGCGGCGGAAGTCGCCGCGGAACATGCCGCCGAGCTGCGGGATGGTGACGTGGCTCTCGTCCACGAACACCAGCGCGTTGTCCGGCACGTATTCGAACAGGGTCGGCGGCGGCTCGCCCGGCTTGCGGCCGGTGAGATAGCGCGAATAGTTCTCGATCCCGGCGCAGCTTCCGGTCGCCTCCATCATTTCGAGGTCATAGAGAGTACGTTGCTCGAGTCTCTGCGCCTCCAGCAGGCGGCCGGCGGTGTTGAGCTGGCCGAGCCGCCATTTGAGCTCGTCCTTGATGCCGGCGATCGCCTGCAGCAGCGTCGGACGCGGCGTCACGTAGTGGGAGTTGGCGTAGATCTTCACGAATTCCAGCTCGTCGGTCTTGTGGCCGGTGAGCGGATCGAACTCGTGGATCGACTCGATCTCGTCGCCGAACAGCGACACCCGCCAGGCGCGGTCCTCGTAGTGGGCGGGGAAAATCTCGATCACGTCGCCGCGCACCCGGAACGAGCCGCGGTAGAAGTCGCCGGCGCTGCGCTTGTAATGCAGCGCGACGAGATCGGCGATGAGCTGGCGCTGGTCGATACGGTCGCCCTGCTTGAGCGTGAAGGTCATCGCCGAGTAGGTCTCGACCGAGCCGATGCCGTAGATGCACGACACCGACGCCACGATGATCACGTCGTCGCGCTCGAGCAATGAACGCGTCGCGCTGTGGCGCATGCGGTCGATCTCCTCGTTGATCGAGGATTCCTTCTCGATATAGGTGTCGGTGCGCGGCACGTAGGCTTCCGGCTGGTAGTAGTCGTAATAGCTGACGAAATACTCGACCGCGTTGTCCGGAAAGAACGATCTGAACTCGCCGTAGAGCTGGGCGGCCAGCGTCTTGTTGGGCGCGAGCACGATTGCCGGCCGCTGCGTCGCCTCGATCACCTTGGCCATGGTGAAGGTCTTGCCCGAGCCGGTCACGCCGAGCAGCACCTGCGTGCGGTCCCGGCGCTTGACGCCCTCGACGAGGTCGGCGATCGCCTGCGGCTGGTCGCCTTTGGGCGCGAACTCCGACCTGATCACCAGCGGCTGGCCGCCTTCGGACTTTTCCGGCCGCGGCGGCCGGTGCGGCGTCCACGGCCGCTCGGCGAATTCGGGCCGGCCCTCGCGCAGCAGGGTCTCCAGCGCATCCACCGTCGCCGACGCGCCCGTGATGCCGCGGAACGTGGTGAGGTCCGAGCCTTTTCCCGCGCGCTCGGTCTGCTCCCTCGCCCCGACTGCGCCTTAAGGGGGAGGGCGGGTGGGGGTGAGGGGCGTCATTGCCCTCCTCGCCCTCGATCCCCAGAGCCTTCGCCAAATCCGGATCGAGCGGGCCGACCGCCCCTTTCGCCGCATATCCCCGCTGCGGCGCCTCGCCGAATCCGTCCGTCGTCGACTTGCGCGCCCGATGCGCCGCGGAGAAATCCGCGCGCCGGTCGAACGAATTGTCAGCCGGCGGCTGCAGGCCGGTCTGCGAGCCCGGCCCGGCGGTGCCCTGGCCGATGCCGGGGTTGAGCAGCTTCTCGAGCGAAGGCTCGGTCGGCGCCGAATCCGGCCGCGACGCCTTGGCCCGCGTGGGCTTCGCGGGGTCCTTCTTCGAGTGCTTGGCCGGATCGCGCTTGTTGGGGGGCATCGCGGAAATATGGCGCCTCGTCTATGATGGGAAAAGGGCGGAACCACAATTTCGTCATGCGCGGGCTCGGCCCGCGCATCCAGGGAGGGAGAACACCGTGCACCAACCACAACGGCTGACCCGGCGGCAGATATTGCAAGCCTCCGCGGGCGCGATTCCGCTGCTGATGGGCGCCGGCGCCGCCTCGGCGCAGGCCGCCTATCCCACGAAACCGGTCAAGGTGGTGATCCCCTATCCGCCGGCCGGCGGCGCCGACACCGTGGGCCGCATCCTGTTCCAGAAGCTCGGCGAGATGTGGGGCACGCAGTTCGTCATCGACAATCGCGGCGGCGCCGGCGGCACGATCGCCGCCGCGGCGGTGGCGAAGGCGGACCGCGACGGCTACACCATCATGTACGACGCCACCGCCCACTCCGTGAATCCCACGCTCTACGCCAACCTGCCCTACGACACGGTCAAGGACTTCCAGCCGGTCTTCCTCGGAGCGCTCGTCACCAACCTGCTGGTGGTCAACAAGTCGGTCGAGGCGAAGACCGTCGCCGACATCATCGCGCTCGCCAAGGCGACGCCGGGCGGACTCGAATGGGCGTCGTCGGGCAACGGCACCGTGCAGCATCTCGCGCTCGAGATGTTCAAGCGGCGCGGCGACATCCAGCTCAATCACGTTCCCTACCGGGGCGGTGGGCTGGTGCTCAACGACCTGATCGGCGGGCAGATCAAATTCTATTTCTCCAACGCCGCCGCCTCGATCGGCCACGTGCAGTCGGGGACGCTGAAGTGCATCGCGCATACCGGCAAGGGACGGCTCGCCACATTGCCCGATGTGCCGGCGGTGGCGGAGACGCTGCCGGGCTTCGAAGCCTATGAATGGCAGGGGGTATTCGTGCCGGCCGGCACCGCGCCCGACATCGTCGCGAAGCTCAACGCCGGCTTGAACGAGGTGGTGAAGCAGCCCGACGTGATCGAGCGCCTCGCGAAGCTCAACGTCGAGACCCGCGCGAACACGCCCGACGAATTCCGCGCCTTCGTCGCGTCCGAAATGGACAAGTGGGGCAAGGTCGTGCGCGACGCGAACATCAAGCTCGGGTAGGGTGGGCAAAGGCGCGCGGTTCGGTGTTGACGCGTGGGCAAAATCGCGCACGCGCCGTGCCCACGCGAAGACAGCACGGCAGGCGATTTTGCCCACCCTACGCTCTGACGATGACTCAAACTATTCCCCCGCTCATCGCCGGGCCGGTTGCAAATCCGAAGCGGCCGGATCCGCTGCCGCCGCCCGGCGCCTGGGACACCCACGCGCACGTGTTCGGTCCGGCCGAAAAATTTCCGTTCGCGCCGGGCCGCGGCTACACGCCGCCGGCTGCGCCGGTCGAAAAATATCTGGCGCTGCTCGATCATCTCGGCTTCGCCCATGGCGTGGTGGTGCAGGGCAACGCGCACGGCTACGACAACCGCGTCGTGCTCGATGCGCTCGCGCGGTTCGGCGGGCGGTTGCGCGGTGTCGCCATCACCGATGCGCGCGTGGCGCCCGATACATTGCGGCAGTGGCATCGCCTCGGCATGCGGGGCTTGCGCTTTCATTTTTTCTCCGCCGCGGGACTGCCGGGCTACGTGCGCGGCGTCGGCTTCGACGCGTTCGAAATTTTCCGGCCGGTCATGCGCGAGCTCGGCTGGGTCATGCAGGTGTGGTGCGACTGGCGGGCAATGGTCGACGTCGCCGGCAAACTCGCCGGCATCTCCGAGGAGATGCCGGTCGTCATCGACCACATGCTGAGCATTCCGGCGAGGCGGGGCGTGGACGATCCGGCGTTCCAGACGCTGCTGCGTCTGGTCGGCGACGGTCGCTTGCATGTCAAGCTCTCAGCGCCCTATCGCCTGTCGGACACGTTTCCGGATTATCCGGACGCTCGCGGCTTCCACGATGCGCTGCTGCGCGCCAATCCCGAACGCCTGCTCTGGGGCACCGACTGGCCGCATCCCCAGATCGCCGAAGAGCTCATGCCGGATGACGGCAATCTCGTCGACCTGTTCCACGCCTGGACGCCCGATCCGCGTCACCGCCAGCTCATCCTGGTGGACACGCCCGCGCGGTTGTTCAGCGCATGATGAGCGCTCACGCCGCGGCCTTATCCAGCCCGCGCTTGAGCGATGCGATCACCTCGTCGAGCGTCTGGACGTCGCCGAAGATGGAATAGAAGTTCCGCAGCGTGGCGTTGTGCTCCTCGTCGGTATAGGTCGCGAGCACGTCGTGCACCATGACCACCTTGAAGTTCATCATCATGGCGTCGCGCGCCGAGCTCTCGCAGCAGACATTGGTGGCGGTGCCGCCGATGAGCACCGTATCGATGCCGCGGCCGCGCAGATAGGGCGCGATCTCCGATGATCCCGGCAGGAACGCGCTGAAACGTTTCTTCACGATCTGCGCATCCTCCGGCCTGGCGTCGAGGTCGGCCCACAGCGCATGGCCCTCGTGCGCGGTGTCCATGGTCGCGTAGCGTCGGTCGCGGCGTTGCGCCGTCTGCAACCAGTCGTGAAAGACGCTCCAGCTCTCGCGCGTGTCATTGGTCGCGTTCTTGACCCACACCACGTGACCGCCGAGCTCGCGCACTGCGGCGGCGAGCCGGTTCACCGCGGGCACAATCGCGCGCGCCTTCGGCACCTCGCCCTGGAAGCCGGGTTTCATGAAATAGTTCTGCATGTCGACGACGACGAAAGCGGTTTTTGCCGGCTCGATCACATCGAAGGGATGCGGCCGGCCGGCGCGCTCGGTCACGCGGTCAACGAGGTCGGCGGGGATCGACAATTCGTGCATGGCTCGTCTCCTGAAATGTTTCCCGGGTCGCAGCAAATCTTGTGCCGACCAGGCAAGCCGGCCTTTGCGCGCAGTTGCCGTTTGGAGCCGGTCGCCGCTGATTATTTATTGGGCGCGCATGCATTCATCTTCGCCAGCACCCGACCTGCGCGGCCGGCGGCTGCGGTGTCTTGCACTCATGCCCCGGAAAACGCTCGGCTTCTCATGCCGACCGCATGGCATGCGGGTTGCACGGTCGAGGGCGGCAAAACCGTGAATGAAAGGGCGCCGCCATGATCAGGAAGGCTTTCGGCCTGTTGCTGTGGGCAACCGTGTCGGCGACGGTTGCGGCGTCCGCCGCGAGTGCGGCCGAGAAGGTCAAGCTCAAGATGGCCGAGGTGGTGCGGTCGCAATTCTATGTGCCGATGTACGTCGCGCTGGCGAAGGGGTTCGTCGCCGACGAGGGGCTCGAGGTCGAGATGGTGACCTCCAACGGCGGGGACCGTGCCGGCGCAATGCTCCTCTCGGGCCAGGCCGAGTTCGCGCTCGCCGGCCCTGAGGTGCCGATCTACATCTACAATGGCGAGTCCCCGGACAAGCCGGTCATCTTCTGCGCGCTCACCGCGACCGACGGCCTGTTCCTGGCATCGCGGCAGAAGATCGACAAGTTCGAATGGTCGATGCTCAACGGCAAGCGGATCATGGGCTGGCGTCCCGGCAGCACGCCCGAGCTCTATCTCGAATACGTGCTCAAGCAGCGCGGGGTCAACGCCGACACCGTCAAGAGCATCGTCACCAATATCGGCATGCCCGCGCGCGAGGGCGCCTTCATGACCGGCAATTTCGACTTCGCCATCTTCAACGAGCCGAACATGTCGAAGATGGAAAAAGCGGGACAGGCGCACATCGTGGCCTCGATCGGCAAGGAGGTCGGCCGCGCCGACTACACCGTGTTCTTCGCCAAGAAGAGCTGGATCGAGAAGAATCCCGAGCTGGCGCAGAAATGGACCAACGCGATCGCGCGCGGACAGGCCTGGATGAAGACTGCCGGCGAGAAGGACGTCGCCGAAGCGATCGCGCCGTTCTTCCCCGGCCTCACCATCGATGACAACATCGCGGTCGTGAATCGCTACCGCAACGTCGGCGAGCCGATCTGGGCGACCAGCACCGTGGTCGATCCCGCTGGGCTTGCCAAGGCGCAGGAGATCATGGTGGTCGGTGGCGTGCTGCCGGCCGACAAGAAGGTCGGCTACGACAAGATCGTGACCAACATCTTCGCCGAGAAGGCGCAACAGAAATTCGCCAGCAAGTGAGAAGACCGCAATGCTCGCGCCATCATCAAGCGGGCAGCCGGCGGTCGCGATCCGCGACGTGACGCTGCACTACTTTTCGCCGGATCGCGAAACGCTCGCGCTGTCCAACATTTCGCTCGAGGTCGAGCGCGGCGAGTTCATCGCCGTGGTGGGATCGTCGGGCTGCGGCAAGAGCACGCTGTTGTCGATCGTGTCCGGCCTGCTGCCGCCCTCCGGAGGCGACATCTTCATCGAAGGGCGGAAGGTGACCTCGCCCTCGCCGCGGGTCGGCTACATGTTCCAGAAGGACACTCTGTTGGAATGGCGCACGGTGCTGGACAACGTGCTGATCGGCGCGGAGCTGTTGGGCCTGGACATGCGCGTGGCGCGGCGCCGCGCGGAGGAGTTGCTGCGGCGCTACGGTCTCGGCGAATTCATGCATGGCCTGCCGCACCAGCTATCGGGCGGCATGCGGCAGCGCGCGGCACTCGCGCGCACCCTCTGCCCGGAGCCCGAGCTGCTGCTGCTCGACGAGCCGTTCTCGGCGCTCGACTATCAGACGCGGCTGGCGTTGTCCGACGAAATCGCCGGCATCCTCGCGGCCGAGCACAAGACCGTCATCCTGGTGACCCATGACATCGGCGAGGCCATCAGCATGGCAGACCGTGTCGTGGTGATGAGCCGTCGCCCGGGCCGCATCAAGTCGGAGCACCGGATCAGCTTCCCGAGCCAAGGGGCGGCGCGGCCGACCCCGCTCGCGGCGCGCAAGTGCATCGAGTTCGCGGGCTATTTCCAGACCATCTGGGACGAGCTCGACGTCCACCAGGTGCAATAGCAGGATCGACGCCATGAGCACCGAGGCCGCCGTAACGCCCATCGACCATGCCGCGCTGGCGAGCGACGCGAGCGGCCAGCGCGGCCACTCTATAATGCGCGCGCATAGCGCGTCGGAAGACGCGCGTAAACGCGCTGGTGACACTCGCCCTGAACCGGGCTCGTCGGCGCGCGCCGCGACTGCGACGATGCCGAGTACACCGCCGCGCAGCGCAGCCTATGACCGCTATCTGCGGGCGTTGCGACATCGCACGCGTTCGATTCAAGCCTGGCAACTCGGCCTAGTAATCGTGTTCCTGATCCTGTGGGAGGTCGGCCCGCGCGCCAACTGGATCAATCCGATGCTCACCAGCTACCCGTCGGCGGTGGCGCGCACCTTCATGGTGATGCTCCAGGACGGCACGCTCGCGAAGCATAGCTGGGTCACCTTCAGCGAGACGGTGGTCGGCTTCGGCGGCGGCATGCTGCTCGGCACGGTCTGCGCGGTGCTGCTGTGGTGGTCGACCTTCCTCTATCGCGTGCTCGACCCGTTCATCGTGGTTCTCAACGCCATGCCGAAAATCGCGCTGGTGCCGATCTTCTACATCTGGCTCGGCGACGTCGCGTCGATCTACGCCATGGCGATCGCGGTCAGCGTATTCATCACAATCCTGATGCTCTACACCGGGTTTCAGGCGATCGATCCCGACAAGATCAAGCTGGTGCGGCTGTTCGGCGCGTCGCGCCTGAAAGTGCTGACCAAGATCGTCCTGCCCGGCAGCGTCCCGACCATGATCTCCACGCTGAAGGTCAATGTCGGGCTCGCGCTGGTCGGCGTGGTGGTCGGCGAATTCCAGGCGGCCAAGGCCGGGCTCGGATTTCTCATCGTCTACGGCAGCCAGATCTTTCAGATGAATCTGGTGATGACCGCGATCGTCGTCCTTGCCGTGATCTCGTCGTTGCTGTTCGTCGCCATCCAGGCGCTGGAGGCGACGATTCTGCGCCGTCACGGCGCGGTCGGCGCGGCGACCTGAGCCGCTACTGCTGCACGATCACTTTGGTGCCGACCGGCACGCGCTCGTAGAGATCCGCGATCTCGTCGTTGACCAGCCGGAAGCAGCCGGACGAGACCGCGTGCCCGATGGTTTCGGGCGCGTTGGTGCCGTGGATGCGGTAGATGGTGGCGCCGAGATAGAGCGCGCGGGCGCCCATGGGATTGCCTTGCCCGCCCGCCATGAAACGCGGCAGATAAGGTTGCCGTTCGATCATTTCCGGCGGCGGCGTCCAGTCCGGCCATTCAGCCTTGCGCGTGATCTTGAGCAGCCCGTTCCACTGGAAGCCGTCGCGGCCGACGCCGATGCCGTAGCGCAGTGCCACGTTGTTCGGCTGGATCAGGTAGAGAAAGCGATCCGAGGTGTCGATGATGATCGTGCCGGGCGGTTCGCTGGTGCGATAGAACACAGGCTGGCGCCGGTAGACCCCGTCTACGATCTCGGCGCCGCCCTTCGGCATCATGCCGGGCTCGGCGTCGCGGATGGTCGGCTTCATGACGCGCAAGTCGGGCGGCGTGCCGTATTGCGCGACGGCCAGGATCGGCGCCGTGCAGGCGGCGAGGACGGCAAGGGCCGCCAGATTGTGTCTCACGGTCATGTGCGGTTTGGTCTTGAGCCTGTGGTCGCTCATCCTACCGCGCAGGGCTGCTGCGAGAACAGCCGTTCATGGCAGGATATTTTATGCGGTCCGCCGCGGACGCGCTTACCGGCGCGCATTCGGGCGCAATCACGATAGAATAATTCCCTGGATCGGCGCGGCAGCAGCTGGTCGGCGGGCCGCTCCCTTGAAAAGTCACCATGCCTGCCGCAGATAAGCCTGCGAAAGACCCTTCCGACGAACCGCCCTCCATCACGCAAGGAGTCCTCGATGCTCGACCTCCACTATTGGACCACGCCCAACGGCCACAAGGTCACGATCTTCCTCGAGGAGGCCGGGCTTCCCTACAAGATCATTCCGGTGAACATCGGCAAGGGCGAGCAGTTCAAGGCGGAATTCCTGACCGTCTCGCCGAACAACCGCATCCCGGCGCTGGTCGATCATGCTCCGGCCGGCGGCGGCAAGCCGCTCGCGGTGTTCGAATCCGGGGCCATCCTGCTCTATCTCGCGGAGAAGACCGGAAAGTTTCTTCCGCAAGATCCGCGCGCGCGCATCGATGCCATCCAATGGCTGTTCTGGCAGATGGGCAATCTCGGCCCGATGTCCGGCCAGAACAATCATTTCAGCAACTACGCCGTCGACAAGATTCCCTATGCCATGGACCGCTATCGCAACGAGGTGAACCGGCTCTACGGCGTGCTCGACAAGCGGCTCTCGGATCGCCCGTTCATCGCCGGCGAGTATTCGATCGCCGACATGGCGAGCTATCCGTGGATCGTGCCGCACGAGCGCCAGGGCCAGAAGATCGGTGACTTCCCGCATCTCAAGCGCTGGCTCGAGGCCATCGCGGCGCGGCCCGCGGTCGTGCGCGCGTACGACAAGGTGAAGGAAGTCAATCCGAGCGGAGGCGGCATCCGCACCCCGGAAGAGCGCGCAATCCTGTTCGGCCAGACCGCGGCCTCGGTCGAGCGCGCGGCGGCAACCGCGAGGTGAAAGCTTGGTTCAGCGGGCCGAATGTTGATCCGTCACCCTTCAGGGTGACGGATCAGAGAGCCGCGCTTGCGGCCAGCGGCACGGTTACGCCAGGTGCGGAATCTCCGGCCGCTCGCCGCGCGCCTTGCCGCTGATCGGCGGCCGCGGCAGCTTGGTCGCGCCGCCTTCCATGACGAAGCTGTGCGCGAGCGAGTACCACGGGCCCTTGACGTCGGGCGCGGGCGCCGGCTCGTTCTCGTGGCGCACATAGTTGCCGATCAGGTGGCGGGTGACGCCGAACTGAACGTCGGTCTCGAGAAACTTGTCGTCCTGCACGTAGAGCTGCGAGATCAGCGTCTTGAAGCCGTCCTTGCTGGCGAGAAAATGCAGATGCGCCGGCCGCATGTTGTGCCGGCCCTGCGCGCGCAGGAGGTCGCCGGTCGGCCCGTCGATGGGGATCGGGTAGCCCGCGGGCTTCACGCTGCGGAAGCTGATATGGCCCTCGGCGTCGGTGAAGAACTTGCCGCGCAGGTTCATGTCGGCCTGCACGGGGTCCTGGTTCTCGTAGAAGCCTTCGGGCGAGGAGTGCCAGATGTCGACCTCGGCACCGACGATCGGATTGCCCTTCGGATCGCGGAACCAGGCATCGACGAACATCGCCGGCCCCGGCGTCGGCGAGCGCACGATCGAGCCGCCGTTCGGCGTGACCGGCGAATGCATGCGCCAGAACGGCCCCAGCATGTTGTGATCGGTCTCGGTGGCGCCGTGGTTGCCGTTGTTGAGAAGGCAGATCAGGGCCGACAGGCCGAGCGAGCCCGACATCAGCACCGCCTCGTTGTGGGATTCGTTGCTGTGCTTGCCGAGCGCGACCACGTAGGCGATGGCGGCGTGGAATTCCTCCTCGGTCAGCTTGGCCTCGCGCACGAAGTCGTGCAGGTGGCGCACGAAGATCGACATGATCTCCTTGAACCTGGCGTCCGGCGCACGCTGCAGCTCCGACAGGACTGCGGTCGTGACGTCTTTCTGGTTCTCGATGATCATGGGCTTGCCTCGGTCTCCGGGGTGCGCGCTTCGGCCGTGACAATAGGAAGAAACGGCCATCAACTTCAATGCATTGTCAGGCGTGCGCCGCCGCCCAACGCAAGTCGGCTATAGCCGACTTGCGCACTTAAGAGGCCGATCTCGGGTTTACCCGAGATCGGAGGCACGCAGGACAGAGGCAATCCTCGCCGGATCCGGAATCAGGGGTGGGCAGGCGAACCGGCTCGGCGGCGCACCAGCAGTCGCCGCCGAGCCCGCAATCGAAGGCTGCGCCGCAGCGCGCGCAGATCAGCTTGCGTGGCGGGACGGACGCTCGGGAGGAATCTTGGGGACGCTGCTCCATCGGCCCACTCTGCGCCGATCTGGAGCCGCGCGCCACACTCGAAAGCTACTGGTTCGGGTCACCGCCGAGGAAGCCGGCGACCTTCCAGGCGGCGCCGTCCTTCGTGTAGCAAAGCTGCTCGCCGCCGATCGGCAGGACCGCCTCGACCGGTACGTAGCCGACCTTGCCCGACGGCAGCATCACCTTGATGAAGGCGGCCATGACCGCGTTGGCCGGGGAATTGTCGGCCAGCACGCGCACGAGATAGAGCCCGAGCTTGTCGACCACCGGCGCGTCCTTCTTCGCAGTCGCCCGCACCTCGATGCCGTCGCGGATCGGGAAGGCCCAGTCGGCGGCGTCGGTCTGGGTCGCGTTGGCGAGTTCGTCGGCGGACCGCTCGTCGAAGGCGGGCTCGGCCGGCGCGCAGAACACGCCGTTGCGCTGCGGATCGGCCATGGTGGTCGTTTCGGCCGCGAAGGCGGCGAGCGCGTCCCAGCCGACCGCGTTCGCCCCGTCGAGGAGCATCGCCTTGCCGAGGTTATCGATGGGCGACTTCTTCTTGTCGGCCAGATCGGTGTCTTCGGGGATCCAGAAGAAATTCGCCGCCACCAGGCGGGCGAGCGCGGCGCGGTCCTTCTTCTGGGCGATGTCGCCGAGCTGCTTGCGGAAGGCGTCAAAGCTCGGATCGTTCATCGCCGGCGGCAGCGTGATCGTGACCGGCTTGTAGGGCCCGGGCGGCGGGGGCGGCGCAGGCTGGGGCGCAGCTTGCGGCGGAGCTTTCGGCTGGGCTTGAGCCATGACGGCGGCGGGCGCGAGTGCGACCGCGAGCATGGCGGTGATGAAAAGCGTTGAGGACAGGCGAGAGGGCCACATCGCGCGTTCTCCCAGGTTCGAGCGCATCATGCGTCGCAATTTAGTCCGCTCTACGGCAGCAAAATGCGGGCCGAAAACGGATATCTCGGCCCACCGGGGTCGCGCGGGCTAGGCGCCCGATCAAACCGATCGAGCGCTCGAAATCTAGCACGCCGGCGGCGCCGACGTGGACAACTGTTTGCAAGCGCGAAAAGTTCAATGGCGAGAATTCAGGCAATGCCTGCCCAGACGGCGGCCAGGGGGGACGACGCGTCCGAAAGCAAAAAGCGGTTCCAGGCGCGGGGCAAAGGCGCGCTGGAACCGCCAGTTATGACGAACAAAGCACGCTACTGTTTATACTGATTGTGCAGGGCGTTTCCTACGAAGGTAAATCTAGCGGCAGCGTGTTACAGGGTCGTGACGCGCTGGCGGGCTGTGGATGAAGTCTGGTCCGCTCTCGCGCGAAGCCATCCGTCGCCGTTTCCCCTCCCGTTTCCCTTCCCGTCCATCCGGAGTTCCCATGGCCTCGACGTTCGCCTCGCCTTACCTGTTGCCGATCCTGCTGCTGCTCGGCTCCAACGTGTTCATGACCTTCGCCTGGTACGGGCACTTGCGCTTCAAGGAGGTGCCGCTCGCCGGCGTGATCATCGTGAGCTGGCTGATCGCCTTGGTCGAATACAGCATGGCAGTGCCGGCGAACCGATGGGGCAGCGCGGTCTACACGACGGCGCAACTCAAGACCATCCAGGAGGTGATCACGCTGATCGTCTTCGCCGGCTTCTCGATTCTCTATCTCAAGGAGCCGATGACCTGGAATTACATGGCCGGCTTCGTGCTGATTGCGGCCGGCGCGTTCTTCGTCTTCCGGGGCCCGTTGTGACGCGTCATCGGCCGCTTGGCATGGTAACCGGTGCGATAACCCTTCGAATTTGTCATGTCGCGGCCATACGGCCGAAAGGTAGTCTGCCGCAATCTCGACATCGCCGTCGCGGACGATGCCTCAATAGTGGGGGTGGCGTCGCGTCCCGTAAGGTGAGGACATAGACGCATGGCTCTTGATCCGAAAGCCGAGGCCGCGCTCGCGCTGCATCGCTTCGGCACCGGTCCGCGCGCCGGATCGGTCGCCGCGATAGCATCGGACCCGCGCGGCGCTCTGCTAGCCGAGCTCGATCGCCCGGACGCCGGCCGCATCATCGAACCTGAATTGCTGTCGAGCGGCGCGGCGGCTCGCGCCGCGATCGAGTTTCAGCAGGCGCAGCGGATCGCGCGGCAGACCGAGCGCACGGTGCAGCAAGCCCCTGCGCAAGCCGCCGGCGGCTCGCCGCCGGAAATGAAACCTGCGGACCAGCCCGAGCCGTCGCGGCCCAATGCCGGCCCGACCGTGCCGCAAAAGCTCTATCTCGACGAGGCCAAGGCGCGTTTCAATGCGGCGCTCGGCGCCGAGATCGGCTTCGCCGAGCGGCTCGTCTGGTTCTGGTCGAACCATTTCTGCGTGTCGGCCGACAAGGTCGGCGTGCGGCCGATCTGCGGCGCCTACGAGCGCGAAGCGATCCGCGCCCACATGCTCGGCCGTTTCGGCGACATGCTGCTCGCCGTCGAATCGCATCCGGCGATGCTGATCTATCTCGACAATGCGCGCTCGATCGGACCCGACTCGATCGCGGGGGTGCGGCAGAAACGCGGGCTGAACGAGAATCTCGCGCGCGAGATCCTGGAGCTGCATACGCTCGGTGTGCGCAGCGTCTATACGCAAGAGGACGTCACGCGCTTCGCCAACGTGATCACCGGCTGGACGGTGATTGCGCCGCGACAGGACGCCACGCGCGCCGGCGAATTCGTGTTCAATCCGAACATGCATCAGCCGGGCGCGCAGACCGTGATCGGCAAGAGCTATCCGGACACCGGCATGGAGCAGGGCCGCGAGGTGCTGGCCGCGCTCGCGCGCCATCCGGCGACCGCCAAGCACGTCGCCACCAAGCTCGCGCGCCATTTCGTCGCCGACGAGCCGCCGCCCGCGCTGGTCGAGCGGCTGGCCAAGCGCTTCCTCGACACCCAGGGTGACCTGAAAGAGGTGACGAAGACGCTGGTGACCGCGCCCGAAACATGGGATGCGCCGCGCGCCAAGCTCAAGCGTCCCGGCGAATGGATCATCGCGTCGCTGCGCGCGATCGGCGTCACGCCGCCCGATATCGGTCCCGTCATGCAGGCGCACAATCTGCTGGGCGAGCCGTTGTGGCGGCCGTCGGCGCCCAAGGGCTTCGCCGACGAGAGCGCGCCCTGGCTCGACGGGCTGGCGCAGCGCCTCGACATCGCCAATCAGCTCGCGCGACGCCTCGGCGGCCAGGCCGACCCGCGCGAGGTGTTCGAGGAGACGCTCGCGCCGCTCGCCTCGACCGAGACGCGGCAGGCGATCGCGCGCGCCGAAAGCCGTCCGCAGGCGCTGGCGCTGCTGTTCATGGCGCCCGAATTCCAGAGGAGATGACGCATGAGCCTCCACGCTCCGACCCGCCGCCAATTGCTGCTGGCATCCGGCACGCTGTTCGCCTGGGCCTATCTGCCGAAGGTGGCGCGCGCCGAGGGCCGCGATCCGCGCCTGCTCGTGATCGTGCTGCGCGGCGCGCTCGACGGGCTCGCGGCGGTCGCGCCGGTCGGCGATCCCGACTGGGTCGGCCTGCGCGGCGACAAGGCGACTTGCGCTCGACGGCAAGACGCCGGCGCTGCCGCTCGATTCGTTCTTCGCGCTCAATCCGGCGATGCCGAACCTGCATCGACTCTACACGGCGGGCGCGGCGACGATCGTGCACGCGGCGGCGACGCCCTATCGCGAGCGCTCGCATTTCGACGGGCAGGACGTGCTGGAGAGCGGGCTCGGCAAGCCGGGCGCGACCGATACCGGCTGGCTCAACCGCGCGCTCGCCTCGCTGGCGCCGTCGGGCCGTGCCGGCGGCCGGCGCGACGCCTTCGCGGTCGGGCCGATTGCGCCGCTGGTCGTGCGCGGACCGGCGCCGGTGCTGTCGTGGACGCCGCGGCGCCTGCCGCCGGCGAGCGACGACACGCTGACGCGACTGCTCGATCTCTATCGCCACACCGATCCCGCGCTCGCGCGCGTGCTCGAGGAGCGCGTGGGGCTCGCGACCATCGCGCGCGCCGGCGGCATGGACGGCGTCGAGCCGCGCGCAGCCGGCGCCGGGCAGGTGCGGGCCTACTTCGCGGAATCGGCCGGCACGGCGGCGAAGTTCCTGGCGCGGCCGGATGGTCCGCGTATCGGTGCGCTCGCCTTCGACGGCTGGGACACCCACGCCGCCGAGGGCGCGACTGAACGGCCGGCTCGCGACGCTGCTCGGCGCGCTCGACGGCGCCATCGCGCGCGATCGAGACCGAGATGAAGGACGCCTGGCGCGAGACCGTGGTCGCCGTCGTCACCGAGTTCGGCCGCACCGCGCGCATCAACGGCACCGACGGCACCGATCATGGCACCGCGACGGTGGCGCTGCTCGCCGGCGGCGCGCTCAAGGGCGGCCGCGTCATCGCCGACTGGCCGGGGCTCAAGCCCGGCAATCTCCACGATGGCCGCGACCTCAAGCCGACCACCGATCTGCGCGCCGTGCTCAAGGGCCTGCTGCAGGGATCACCTGCGCGTCGACGACGCCGTGCTCGCGAGCAAGGTGTTTCCGGACAGCGGCACGGTCAAGCCGATGGCGGGATTGCTGCGGCAGACGTAGCTGGACTTCACGGGCCCGCTGCGCGGAACGCCTTGGCGAATTTGTCGAGATCGGTCGCCGCGAGGTCGGAGACCGCCCAATAGGCGACGCCGTTTTCGGTCCAGGTCAGAATGTTGTAGCCGGCGATCGCGGCCGGAGCGCCGATGGCGCTCGGGCCGGCCGGCACCGCGCTCAGGCTGATGAGGTGCTGGCGATGTCGATAGACCAGCGTCGGCACCGGAACGCGGCCGATCACGTCGATGCGGCCACCCACCATGGGAAATCCTTGGTCGGTGAGATCGACCACGCGCGGGGCCTCCGGGGTGCGCCCGTTGAACCAGGGCTTGACGGCGTGGCGGTCGGACGAACTGACGTCGGTGGGCTGCGGTGCCATCAAGGCGCGCATGTGACTGGCCACGACCATCTCCGCCATAGCGCCCGGACCGGGGCGCAGCACGAACCAGGTCGCGCCGCTACCGACCAAGGCCGCGAGCACCACCGATGCGGCGAGCGCACGCCAAGACGGCTGCGACGACGCGCGCCTCATGCCGATGGTGGTCTCGATCCGGCGCGCGAGGGCCGGCGGCGGTGGGTCGCGCAGCAGCCGTTCCCCGATGAGCCGGCGCAGCGCCTCGATGCGATCGCGCTCGGCCGCCAGAACGGGATCGGCGGCAAGCTGTCGTTCCATCTCGAGCGCGTGAGCGGGATCGAGCTCGCCGTTGACGTATGCGTGCACGAGCAGAGTCGGGTCCGTGGTCGCAGTCGTCATGGCTCTTCCACTCCAATGCGGGCAATCAGCCGCCGGCGGGCGCGGGCCAGCCGCGACATCACCGTGCCGATCGGGACTTTTGTCACTTCGGCGATCTCCCGATAATCGAGGCCCTGCACGTCGCGCAGCACCAGCGTTTCGCGGAACGGCAAAGGCAGCCCCGCGATTGCCGCTTCGAGGCGCGCCGCGTCGGTCTTGGCGATCAGCGCCGCCTCGGGCGTTTCGGGTCCGCTCCCGCACGGGCCGCCGGTGGCGGCCTGCTTCTGCTCGACCGCCTCGAGATCGTCGACCACGAGCAGCGCGGCCGAACGGTTCTTGCTCAGCCAGCTGTAGGCCGCGTGGCGCGTGATGGTCAGCAGCCACGCCCGGGCATTGACCCCGGCGAAGCCGCCGATCCCGCGAAAGGCGCGCAGACAAGCCTCCTGCACCACGTCCTCGGCGTCGGCGCGGTCGCCTGTCAGCCAGCGGGCGAGCGCATAGGCATCGGCGAGGTGCGGCAACACCACGCTTGCGAAGCGCGCCCGATCTTCATCGCCGCTCACGCTTTCCATCGTTCCCGCGCGTTGCTCCGAGGCCCGGATATCCAGATGGAGATCGGCCATCCGGTCGTTTTATTCCCGAAGCTTGAACAGCATTTTTCGGCCTTCCCTGGGAATTTCGAGACCTTAGGCCTGGTCAGCTCCGTGCATCAACTCGATCTCACAGGAGCATCAGATCATGACCAGCGACTTCGATCGTCGCGAGCTTATCGCGCTTGCCGGTCTCGGCGGCCTCGGCATCGCGTTCGGCTCGAGCATCGCCCCGCCCGCGGCGGCACAAGGCTACGGCCCCGCAACCGCTGCCGCGCCCGAGGACTTCTTCTTCGTGCAGCTTTCCGACACCCATTGGGGCTTCAAGGACGACAAGGTCAACCCGGATGCCGCGGGCACGTTCAAAAAGGTGATCGGCGCGATCAATGCGCTGTCACGCCAACCGGATTTCATCGCCTTCACCGGCGACATGACGCATACCGCCGATGATCCCAAGGAGCGTCGGAACCGGATGGCGCAGATGCGCGACATGATCGGCACGCTCAAGGTCAAGGACATCCGTTTCGCACCCGGCGATCACGATGCGCAGAAGGACCGCGGCGAAGCCTACCAGGAGTTCTTCGGCAAGCTGCACTACACCTTCGACCACAAGGGCTACCATTTTGTCGTGCTCGACAACACGTCGGACCCCGATCAGAAGCTGGGCGATGCGCAGCTCGCCTGGCTCGCCGCCGACTTGCGCCAATTGGCACCGGCGACCCCGGTGGTCGTGCTGACCCACCGGCCGCTGTTCGAGCTCTACAAGCCCTGGGGTTGGTGGACGCCGGACGGCGACAGGGCGCTCGAGCTGCTCAAGCCGTTCAAGACCACGGTGTTCTATGGCCACGTCCATCACGAGCACCACACCACGGCGCTGGGCGCGGTGCATCATGCGACCACCTCGCTGATGATCCCGCTAATGCCGGCGGGGACCAGGACGGAGCGAACGGTCGTGCCATGGGAGGCCAAGGAGCCTTATCGCGGCATGGGATGGCGGACCGTGAGCGCGCGCGGACAAGGCGCCGCCTGGCAAGTCTCGCAGGAACGGGTGAGTGAGAGCTGACAATTCCACGTCGAGCGGGGAGGCGGCGGCTTACTCCGCCGCCTGCATGTCGCCGGCATCGATGAAGCCGCCGGACTGGCGCCGCCAGAGCGCGGCGTAGTGGCCGCCGTGCCGCAGCAGTTCGTCGTGCGTGCCCTGCTCGACGATGCGGCCGTGGTCGAGCACGATCAGCCGGTCCATGCGCGCGATGGTGGAGAGCCGGTGCGCGATGGCGATCACGGTCTTGCCGGCCATGAGCGTGCCGAGGCTCGACTGGATCGCGGCCTCGACCTCGCTGTCGAGCGCGGAGGTGGCCTCGTCGAGCACCAGGATCGGCGCGTCCTTGAGGATCACGCGCGCGATCGCGATGCGCTGGCGCTGGCCGCCGGACAGCTTCACGCCGCGCTCGCCCACCTGCGCCGCGTAGCCGCGCCGCTGCTTCCAGTCCTCGAGCTCGAGGATGAACTCCTCGGCATGGGCGAGCCGCGCCGCGGCGACGATCTCCGCGTCGGTCGCCTGCGGGCGGCCGTAACGGATGTTGTCGCCGATCGATCGGTGCAGCAGCGACGTATCCTGCGTGACCATGGAGATTTGCGAGCGCAGGCTCTCCTGCGTCACCGACGCGATGTCCTGGCCATCGATCAAGATGCGGCCGCCTTCGAGATCGAAGAAGCGCAGCAGCAGATTGACCAGCGTCGACTTGCCGGCGCCGGAGCGGCCGATCAGGCCGATCTTCTCGCCGGGCTTCACCGTCAGCGTCAGGCCGTCGATGACGGCAAAAGGGCGTCCTTGCCCGTCTTCGCCGAGAAATCTCTCGCGGCCGTAGCCGAAGCTCACGTCCTCGAACCGGATCTCGCCGTGCGTGATCTCGAGGTCCGCCGCGTCCGGCTCGGTCGGTGAGCGCGATCGGCCGGGCAATCGTCATCATGCCTTCCTGGATGACGCCGATATTCTCGAAGATCGACGTGATCTGCCAGGCTACCCAGCCCGCGATGTTCACGATCTGCCAGGCGAGCGGCAGCGCCATCGCCACCGTTCCGACCTCGACCTTGCCCTGAGTCCACAGCACGAGCGCGAGCCCGCCGGTGCCGGTCACCATCATCGCGTTGAGCGAGGACAGGCTCAGGCCGAACACCGTGTTGAGCCGGAGCGAGCGGTAGAACAAGTCGGTGTGCTGATCGACGGCGTCGCGCACATAGGCGTCCTCCTCGCGCGCACGGGCGAACAGCTTCACCGTCAGGATGTTGGTGTAGCTGTCGACGATGCGCCCGGTGAGCATCGAGCGCCCTTCGGAGACCTCCTTGGAGCGGTCGCGCATGCGCGGCACCAGCACGCGCAGCATCACCAGATAGCCGAAGAACCACAGCACCACCGGCAGCGCGAGCCAGGGATCGGCGGACGCGAGCAGGATGAGCGCCGCAGTGCCGTAGACCAGGATGTACCAGACGCTGGTGAGCATCGCGACCAGCGTCTCGCGGATCGCCGGCCCGGTCTGCATCACGCGATTGGCGATCCGCCCCGCGAAGTCGTTCTGGAAGAACGCCCAGGACTGGCGCACCACGTACCAGTGGTTCTGCCACCGGATGCGGTTCGCCACGTTGGCCGCGATCGCCTGGTTGGCGAGCAGGTTTTGAGTCGTGAGCGCAATCGGTCGGGCAATCAGCAGCACGAACGCCATCCCGAGCAGATGCGGCCAGAATTTTTCGAACAGCTCGCCAGGCGGGTTCGACGTGATCAACGTCACGATCTTCCCGATGAAGACCGGGATGGTCGAATCGAGGAGCGCAACCAGGAAGCCGGCCGCGAACAACGCCGCGAACAGGCTCTTGGCCTGGCGTGCAAAGTGCCAGAAGAAGGCGACGAAGCTGGGCGGAGGCTCCGCCTGCTCCGGTATGGCGGTCGGCTTCAAGAGCCGCTCGAACAGGGAAAACATGGCACCGGCTCGAAACGGGTCGTCACCGCGGTCGACGCCAGCCTGGCGCCGTCGAGCGGTACGACCCTCGTTCATGTATCGGATCGGAGCGAGCGGGTAGCCGGGTATCGTGTCCGGACTATGACGTTTAAGCCCGCCAAAGACGTGTTTTGCCAGTGTTGCCGTCCGGCAACAGCCGGCCGCGGATGCGCCTCCGGCGCGAGCACTTCGTTGCCTGCGTCCGGCAGGCTTCCGTAGAATTGCGAAATTGCAATTGCAGAATTGGTTTCCGGGATCGCCCGCGGGGGTGCGAAACGCGGCGGCCGGCAAGGGGGAGTATCATGGTTCAGCCTGCGGATCGGGAATTGCGCGCGCGGCCGTGGCGGCGCACGTTTTACCAATTTGCGATCATCGCCTGCGCTATCACGTTCTGCGCCGGCGTCGCGCAGGCCGAGATCGTTCTGCCCTGGGCGCAGCCCAAGCCGAAAGCCGCGACGCCGCCACAGCAACAACCGGGCACGGCCGCGCCCGCGAGCCCCGCGGCGGCGAAATTGACGGTGCAAGCGGCGCAGCTCATGCAGCAGCGCAAGGACGACGAAGCGTTGCCGCTGCTCGACAAGGCGCTGGCGATCGATCCGAAATTGGTCCCCGCGCTGCGATTGCGGATGTTCGTTCGCATCAGCAAGAACCAGCGGCCGCAGGCGCTCGCGGATCTCGCCGAGCTGATCAGGCTGGTGCCGAAGGACGCGACGCTCCTGGTCACTCGGGGCACGGTGCTTGCCGGCGGCAAGCAGTACGATGCCGCGCTCGCCGATTTCGACCGCGCGCTCGTCATCGACCCGAAAAGCTCGAGTGCGATCGTCGGCCGCGGGCGGGTGTTCCGCCTCAAGGGCGAGCGCGACAAGGCGTTGGCCGAGTACGATCGTGCCGTCAGCGTCAATCCGAAGGAGGCCGGCGCGTATGTCGGGCGCGGCATCATCTATATGGGACAGGGCAAGACCGACAAGGCGCTGGCGGAATTCGATCGCGCGCTCGCAATCAGCCCCAAGCACTCCGAAGCGTTGGCTGAACGCGGCTGGGCGCTGCTGGCGAAGGGGCGACCCGTGGAGGCCACCGCAGACTTCGATCGGGCGCTCGAAAACAATCCCGCCAGCATGTTCGCGACGCTCGGGCGCGGGATGGCGATGGTGGGGACCGGCCAGCACGAACGCGCGATCGTCGCCTTCGATCAAGTGATCGAACGGGGCGTCGATGATCCCTTCCCCTATCTGTTGCGCGGCAAGGCCCTGCTGACCAAGGGCGAGCTCGACCGCGCCATGGCCGATTTCAATCAGGCGCTCAAGCTCCGGCCGAAATATGCCGAGGCGCTGACCGCGCGCGGCATGGGCTGGTCGAAGAAGAAAGACTACACGAATGCGCTTGCCGACCTCGACCAGGCGATTGCGCAGGAAGAGCGGGTGGAGAGCTACTACGCGCGCGCGCAGGTCTACGAGACCCAGGGCAACGCCGACCGTGCGGTGGCGGATTTTCGCAAGGCGATCGAGCTCGCGCCGAAGGGCGTATTCGACGCAGTGGCGCAGGCCAGCGCCAAGAAGCGCATCGAGCAGCTGAGCAAGCAGGTGCCTTGCGCCGGCGCCGGCCGCACCAGCGGCAACGAGACCTGTCTGTAGCCGAAACGATATCGGCGGCGCGGGCGCGTCACTTCGCCGGAGCGACGCGGAGAATCCGTCCTGACGAATTGTCGGTGGCAAGCCAGAGCGCGCCGTCCGGCCCCTGGCGCACGTCGCGGATGCGCTCGCGCAACTGCTGCAACAGGCGCTCTTCCTTCACCACCTTGTCGCCGTCGAGTTGGAGCCGCACCAGCGCTTGACCGGCCAGCGCTCCCGCAAACAGATTGCCGCGCCAAGCCGGGAACAGGTTGCCGTCGTAGAAGGCGAGCCCCGACGGCGCGATCGACGGCACCCAGTTCCAGACCGGCTGCTCCATGCCGCCCTTTTGCGTGCCCTCGTGGATCTTGGCGCCGCTGTAGTCGATGCCGTAGCCGACCACCGGCCAGCCGTAATTCTTGCCCTTCTCGACGATGTTGATCTCGTCGCCGCCGCGCGGCCCGTGCTCTTGCTCCCACAGCTTGCCGGTCGTGGGATGCAGCGCCATGCCCTGCGAATTTCGGTGGCCGTAGCTCCAGATCTCCGGCTTTGCGCCCGCCCGACCCGCGAATGGATTGTCCGGCGGCACGCTGCCGTCGGGCCGGATGCGGACAAGCTTGCCGATATGGTTGCCGAGATTCTGCGCCTCGTTGGAGTAGCTGCCGTGGTCGCCCATGCTCAAGAACAGGTTGCCGTCGCCGGCCTGAACGATGCGGCAGCCGAAGTGGCGGCTGGTCGAGAGCGGGCCTTCCTGGCGGAAGATCACCTTGACGTCGTCCAGCCGGGGCGTGCCTTCGTCTACGAGTCTTGCACGGGCGAGCGACGTGCGCGCACCGCCGTTCACCGGATCCGCGTAGCAGAAATAGATCGTATGGTTCTCCGCGTAGCCGCGGTCGGGCGCAACGTCGAGCAGGCCGCCCTGGCCCGACGCGAACACCTTCGGCACGCCGGCAAGCGCGGGGGAGACCTTGCCGTCCTTGCCGACGATGCGCATGCGTCCCGGTCGCTCGGTGACCAGCACGCGGCCGTCGGGCAGGAAGGCGAGCGCCCACGGATGATCGAGCCCGCTGGCGAAGGTCTGCACCGCGAGATTGCCGGCGGAAGACTGGAAGACCTCCGCGTTGCATGGCCCGCCGATCGCGACGAGCCCGGCCGCGCATGCAATGACTGGCAATCTCATGTGAATCTCCTTCGCGCGGCACTCGCGGCGCATTGTCGCGACAACGATGCGCTGCCGTCGATGTTCCCGCAAGTTCAGGGCGTTCACATCGGTGTGACAGCAATGCTGACTTTTCTCACCGAGGGCCCCCATGTCATCGTCACAAGAAAAAATTCCAAGAAAAAAAGTTCATGGGAACAGGCGAGGAAATCATGCAGAAGTTGGCATCCGTGGCCGCGGCCTTCGCTATCGCCGCCGGTTGCGTCGCGCAGGTCCACGCGCAAGGCTATCCGTCACGTCCGGTCACGCTGATCGTACCGTTCCCGGCCGGCGGCCCCACCGATACGCTCGCGCGCATCCTGGGCGAGCGCATGCGGGTAACGCTCGGCCAGTCCGTGGTCGTCGAGAACATCACCGGCGCGGGCGCGAGCATCGGCGTCGGGCGTGCCGCGCAAGCCGCGCCCGACGGCCATACGATCAACATCGGCAACTGGACGAGTCATGTCGGTGCCGGCGCGATGTATCCGGTGGCGCACGACGCGTTGCTCGAGATGCAGCCGCTGTCGCTCGTCAGCGCCACGCCGCTGATGATCATCGGCAAGAACGACCTGCCGCCCAAGGATGCCAAGGAGTTGATCGCCTGGCTCAAGGCGAATCCGGGCAAGGCATCGGCGGCAACCGTCGGGGCGGGCAGCGGGGCCCATGTCTGCATGCTCTACTTCCAGCAGAAGAGCGGCACGAGCGTTCAGCTCGTACCTTACCGCGGTGGCGCGCCGGTCATGCAGGACCTGGTGGCGGGGCAGATCGACATGTTCTGCGCCGAGGCGTCGCAGACGCTGTCGTTCGTGCGTGGCGGCACGATCAAGGCTTTCGCCGTGATGTCGAAGGAACGCTGGCCGACGCTGCCCAATGTGCCGACCATGGACGAGGTGGGCGTGTCCGGCATGTATATTTCGTTCTGGAACGGGCTGTGGGCGCCGAAGGGCACCCCCAAGGACGTCGTCGCCAAGCTCAATGCCGCGGTGGTCGATGCCTTGGGCGATCCGGGCGTGAGGCAGCGGCTCACCGAGCTTGGCCATGTGATCGCGAAACGAGATGAGCAGACTCCCGAGGCGTTGGCCGCTTTCCACAAGGCCGAGCTGGAGAAGTGGTGGCCGATCATCAAGGCGGCTAACATCAAGCCGGAATAACGGCGCTAGTGTCCCGGTTCCGACGTTCGTATCCTTTTGCAGCACGCACTGGTACGAACGTCGGAACCAAAGGGACACTGGCAACTCTAAGATTCTAGTGTGGCTTTGGATTTGACGTTCCTACAACGGACTCGCCGCAATGCTGGTAGGAACGTCAAATCCGCCACACTAGTCCTCGTCGGCAATAACAAGGGTGGGATGCATGAGAGGGCTTTCGGTTGCGGTGGCGCTCGCCATATTGGCGGGCACCGTCGGCGCGGCGGCGCAGAGCTATCCGTCGCGGCCGATTACGATGATCGTCCCGTTCGCCGCCGGCGGTGTCACCGACATCGTCGCGCGCATCGTCAGCGAACGAATGAAGACGCCGCTCGGCCAGTCCGTGGTCGTGGAGAACGTAAGCGGCGCCGGCGGCACCATCGGAGTCACTCGGCTCTACCGCGCTGCGCCCGACGGATACACGCTCGCCGTCGGCCAGTGGACGTCCCACGTCGGCGCCGGCGCCATGTACTCGGTTCCGTTCAACTATCTCACTGATTTCGAGCCGGTGTCGATGCTCTCGATCGCGCCGCTCTGGATCATCGGGCGCAGCGGCCTTCCGGCGAAGGATCTCAAGGAGCTGATCGCCTGGCTGAAGGCGAACCCGGACAAGGCGTCGGCCGCGACCACCGGCCTCGGCAGCGGGATCCACATGTGCCTGGTCTATTTTCAGAACATGACCGGCACCAAGTTTCCGCTCGCGCCCTATCGCGGCGCCGCTCCGCTGATGCAGGACCTGCTGGCCGGACAGATCGACTTGTCTTGTCCCGAAGCCGGGCAGACGCTGCCGCAATACCGTGCCGGCACCATCAAGGCCTATGCCGTCCTGACGGGGAAGCGCTGGTTCGCGGCGCCCGACGTGCCGACCATCGACGAGGCGGGCGTTCCCGGGCTGCACTTTCCGTTCTGGCACGGCCTGTGGGCGCCGAAGGGCACGCCGAAGGACGTGATCGCCAAGCTCAATGCCGCGGCCGTGGAAGCCTTGGCCGATGCGGGCGTGCGGCAGCGGTTCAATGAGCTCGGACACGAGATCGCGCCACGCGAGCAGCAGACACCGGAGGCGCTCGCCGCCTACCACAAGGCCGAGATCGACAAGTGGTGGCCGATCATCAAGGCCGCGAACATCAAGCTGGAATGAGGTTGACGTAATCCAACACGAGCGTGTGTGGAGGCGTGACATGAGCAGGCTGGTTGCGGCCTCGGCGCTTGCCGCCGTGCTGGCGATGGTCGAAGGTGCCGCGGCGCAGGGCTATCCGACGCGTCCGATCACGATGATCAATCCGTTCCCGGCGGGCGGAGCGACCGACATCCTGGCGCGCACGCTCGTCGATCACATGAAAGGCTCGCTCGGCCAATCGATCATCGTCGAGAACGTGCCGGGCGCCGGCGGCAGCGTCGGCACTGGCCGTGCCGCGCGCGCGGCGCCCGACGGCTACACGCTGAGCTTCGGTAACTGGGCGAGCCATGTGGGGTCGGGCGCGACCTACGCGCTGCAGTATGATCTGCACAAGGACCTCGAGCCGGTGGCCTATATCGCGACCAGCCCCACCTGGATGGTTGCGCGCAAGAACTTCCCGGCGACGGACATGAAGGAGTTGGTCGCCTGGTTGAAGGCCAACCCGGACAAGGGGTCGGCCGCCACCGTCGGCACCGGCAGCGGCTCGCATCTCTGCGGTCTCTATCTCCAGAAGAACGCCGGCGTCAGCTTCCAGTTCGTGCCTTACCGCGGCGGCGCGCCGGCGAGCCAGGATCTGGTCGCCGGCAACGTGGACTTCATGTGCGACCTGGCGGCGAATTCGCTCCCGTTCGTACGCAACGGTCAAATCAAGGCCTATGCTGTCATGGCCAAGGCGCGCTGGTTCGCGGCGCCCGACGTTCCGACCATCGAGGAGATGGGCCTGCCCGGGCTCTACATGTCGTTTTGGCATGGCGTCTGGGCATCCAAGGGAACGCCGAAGGAGATCGTCGCCAAGCTCAATGCCGCGGTCGTAAGCGCCTTGGCGGATCCCGGCGTGCGGCAGAAGTTCACCGACCAAGGCCACGAGATTCCGCCGAACGATCAGCAGACGCCGGAGGCGCTCGCCGCCCATCACAAGGCCGAGACCGACAAGTGGTGGCCGATCATCAAGGACGCGAATATCAGGCTGCAATAAGCCGGAGTATTTTCCGGAAAAGTGGGAACCGATTTTCCTCAGAAAATGCGACCAGCCTAAGACGCGTCACCGCCGCGCATCATCCGACGCGCGGCGGTGACTTCCCCCGACCGGCCGCCTGAACCAGTGAAAGAGATCAATCGCTCCGCGGGCCCGCCACGGCGGCGGTGAGTTCGCCCATGGCGGCGAGCAACAGACCGATGAGCAGCGCGACCGCGAACGGCGCGCCTTCGCCTTTGGCCACGGCGCCGACCACGTCGGCGCGGGCGATGCCGATCGACACGGCGGTGACGGCGACGGCGGTCGACAGCGCGAGTGCGGCGGTGGTGATGAGTTCGACGCAAACAATGGAGCGGCGCTTGCGGGCGGAAGCCGCGCGGGCCTCCTGCTCGATTCCGGCCGTCAATTCCTTGGACATTGTCAGTCTCCGCGAATCAGTTCTCCACCCCGTGTCGCGAGAATCGCGGCCGATGCCGGCGCCCGTTCGTCCGGACTTGGGCGAAGCCGTTGACGAATAAGGGCGATTTCGTGTTTTAGGTTAATGAAGCGTTAACGCACCGCGAGCTGTGACTCGTTTGCGACACTTCACTCTGCTGCCACGATGGTCTGCGGCCGCCAATCCATCGGCACGTGTCCCGGTTCCGCCGCCACGCGATCGAGCCAGGCGCGAATATACGGAAAGGAGCTGAGGTCGAAATCCATCTCGTGCGCGAGATGCGTATAAGCATAGAGCGCGATGTCGGCGACGGTGTAGCGGTCGGCCGCGAAGTAGCGATAAAGCTTGAGGTGATTCTCCATCACGCCGAGGGCGCGGTTGCCTTCTTCCAGCCAGTCCTCGAGCGCGTGCTGCTGCAGGTCGCGGCCACCCTTGACCAGCGCGAGCCAGAAATAGGCAGCGCCGAGATTGGGCTCGAGACTGTGCTGCTCGAAGAACATCCATTGCAGCGCGTCGGCGCGGTCGATGCGGTCGTCCGGCGCGAGCGCCGTGCCGCCGGCGACGTACCAGAGAATCGCGTTCGATTCGGCAATGAAGCGGCCGGGCGCAACTTCGAGCAGCGGCACCTGGCCGTTCGGATTCTTGGCGAGGAACTCGGGCGTGCGGCTCTCGCCTTTGAGGATGTTGACCTCGACGAGGCGATAGGGAATACCGAGCTGGGTGAGCGCGAGGCGCACCTTGTAGCTGTTGCCCGATCGCTGCATCGAGTAAAGCGTATGCATCAGCTTTCCTTCCAACGGCGTTCCGCCGCCCTCCCGATACGCTTAAATTCACGCCGGCAATGTCATGACCCGCAACATACGGCAATGTCATGACCGGCAACACAGGGAGCGATGACTGCCTATCATAACGGTTCGCTATAGCGGATCACCGCTGCGTTATCCGTCGCCGACAGAATGCCATTTCACCGTCATTCCGCCGCCACGCGATGGGCGCGGGCATAGGCGATGAGAGCGTCGTCCTCCACCGGCACGATCGGCGCAAAGTCGCGGTGCGCGATCCATTCGGCACGGGTGAACTTGGTGATGTGGTTGGAGACGGCGCAGAGCGTGAGATACACGATCTTGCGCGGGTAGGGCGTGATGTTGGGCGGCGAGGCGTGCACGAGGTTGCCGTGGAACATCAGCACCGAGCCCGGCTTGCCGGTCGGCGCGACGATGCCGACGCCGCCGCGCGGCGCCGCTTCGGCGCACAACCGCGTCACCGTCTCGGGGTCGAGCGTCCAGAGCGGATAGGAGGTCGTGCTCTTGTCGTGGGCGGCGGCAAGCGTCCCGTATCTGTGGCTCTTCGGGATCAGCATCAGCGGGCCGTTGAAGGGCAGCACCTCGTCGAGGAAGATCGCGATGTTCATCGCACGCGGCTCGGGCATGCCGTCGTCGCGCGCCCAGGTGCCGTAGTCCTGGTGCCATTGCCAGACGTCGCCCTCGAATGCCGCCTTGGCGTTGATCTTGAACTGGTGGACGTAGACGCCCTCGCCGAACAACTGCACCAGCGGTTCAACAAGGCGCGGGTGATGCGCCATCAGGCGGAAGGCTTCATTGTAGGTGTGGGCGGCGAAGGCGGTGCGCGGCGCCCCGGTCTTCTCGCGCCAGATCTCCTGGCGATCGCCGCACAGAATGCCGTCGGCCTCGCTCCGCAGAACCGCGACCTCCTCTTCGGAGAAGCAGTTCGGGAAGAACACGTAACCCTGCTCGTCGAAGGTCTTGATCTGCTCGTGCGTGAGCCTCATGGCGTCCTCCGGAGTTGGGCCCGGTGTTTGCCCCAGGGTTCCCAAACACAGTCTACAACCGGAACGCGCCGCAATCACCCAGAATCTGATTTTTACGCCCTAACCCGGCAAGTGTCGTCCGAGGTCATTCGCCGGCGACGAAGCGGGGAGCCATGACGGCGGCTGGCTGCGCGTTCCGTCGTCGGGCCGCTTCCGTGATGCGGCGCGCGACGATCAGGCAGAGCACCGCGATGGCGATGCCCACTAAAACGTCGATGAAGTAGTGGCCGCCGTCGATCGGCGTGGAGATGATCATCAGCCCGTTCACGACCGCGCCGATCCAGCGCAATACCGGAACCGGCCACAGCCCCATCATGAAAATGACAGCTGAGCGCCGCGTGAAAGCTCGGAAAAGTGATGATGCCTTCCGACGTCATGCCGGCGAACGTGCGCAGGGAACCGTCCCGCAAGCCGTGGAAGATCGGCAAATGCAGCTCGCGCGTTGCCGGCACGATGGCCGGGTAGTCCGCCGGCGTGAGCCCATAGAAGCCCCAGACGCCCTCCGCCGGCACGACCGCTGAGATCGCGATGCAGACGATGGCCGAGAGCATGAAAGCCAGCATGAACGTCCGCAACTGCAAGAGTCGGTTGGAAAAGGCGAGTGCCAGCACGGTGATCGACGCTTGGACGGTGAAGCTGAGATAGGGGAGCATGAACAGCGGGTGCAGGGCGGACTGAGAGTTCATCCAGCTGAGCAGGCCTCGCCAATCCAATCCGAGCGCGCGATCGATCGCGTCGAACGCGTGATCCTGAAGCGGCAGATTTGCGCTGGCGGCGAGATACGAGAGGGGAGCGCCGACGGCGGCAAAGGCGATCATTTGGGCGGTCGCGTTCAGTGCCGAGGCCAGACGCAGGTCGGACCGCCAGCGGCGGTAGAACCAGCAGGCCAAGGCCAGGGCCAGGCATCCGAGGCCCGGCGCCGCGAAGGTCCGCCACTCGATCCGGAAATCGCCCACCGCCGTCGCGGCGAGCACGATCGTCGCGACGAGCGCGATCGTCATCCAGATCAGGCGGTCGAGCCGACGTAGCGCAAGGGTGTCCATGGCGGTATCCGCGTGGGTCGGACCTCTCGCCTCAGCGCTACCAGCCGTGCATTGCCGCGCGGTTAATGCCTTGCGTCCTATTGCCAGTGTCCCGTTTCCGACGTTCGCATCACTTTGCAGCACGCACTTTTGCGAACGTCGGAAACAAAGGGACACTAGCAAGTTTATGGTTCTAGTGCGGTTTTGGCTCTGACGTTCCGATTACAAGCGTGCTGCGAGACTGATCGGAACGTCAGAGCCACCGCACCAGTCGCGCCGATTGCCTTTTGGCGTCCGCGGGCGGACCATGGCGGCAACGGCGATTGTCATCAAATTGCAACATGTCGCCGATCGGGAGGAGCGCGATGGGGTCCGGGACGAGATTTGCCGTGGGTTTTGTTGCGGTGTTCGGCTGGGCACTGGGATCGAGCCTTTGCGTCGTGCCGGGAGCGTGGGCGCAAGCATTCACACCGGACCGTGCCGATGCCGATGCCGCCCGCAAGGAAGGCAATCTGAGCTGGTACACGTCGACACCGTTCCCGTTGGTCCAGCATCTCGTCGACAAGTTCCAGCAGGACACCGGGATCAAGGTCCAGCTCCTGCGCACCGGCGGCCAGGCGGTGTTGCGGCGATTTCAGCAGGAGGCCGCGGCCGGCCGCCCGGGCGCCGACGTGATGACCATGTCCGACGCCGGCGCCGCCAACGGCCTCGCCAAGCAGGGCCTGTTCGAGCCATTCAAGCCGGAAGGTTTCGACAAGGTGGAGCCGGACGCGCGCGATCGCGACGGCCGCTGGATTGCGCAACGGCTGTCGATCGTCGGCATTCCGATCCGCAGCGACAAGGTGGCGGAGCGGGACGTTCCCAAGACCTGGTCCGATCTCAAGCAGCCGAAATACAAGGGTCTGATGGTGATGCCGGATCCGTCGTTCACGGCGATCCAGCTGGTGGTGGTCGGGATGCTGTCGCGCACGCTCGGCTGGGACTTCTACAAGGCGCTGCGTGCCAACGACACCATGATCGTCCAAGGCCACCAGCAGGTGTTCAGCACCATGCAGCAGGGCGAACGGGTGATCGGCGCGGAGGGCGCCGACCCCCGCAGCTTCACCGACGGCAAGGAGGTGCCCAACCAGAAGATGGTCTACCCGACCGAGGGCGTCTTCATCGTGTCGTCGCCGACCGCGGTGATCAAGGGTGCGCGCAATCCCAACGCCGCGAAGCTGTTCGCGCAATTCATGATCTCGCCGCCGGCGCAGAAGATGATCGCCGAGGGCGGTATTCACTCGTCGCGGGTCGACGCCCCGCCGCCTCCCGGCCAGCCGGCGCTGAGCGAGATGAAGGTCATCCCGGTCGACCTCGACCTGATCGAGGAGAAGGGCCGGGAGCTCAAGGCCAGGTTCGCCGAGATATTTCAGTGAAGCTGGCGGGGGCTGGCGCGCTCGAATCTTGCGCCGCTGCGCGGAAACCGTGTGCTGGCGGTCACAGTGATGTGCGGACAGGCGATATAGGCTTGCGGTCGGTTCCGCGGGCCTTTAGGAAGCACGCGCCCGATATGGGTAACTGGAGATTCCCATGGCCCTCCTTGCCGAGCACCTCAAGCGCATCAAGCCCTCTGCCACCATCGCGGTGACGGACAAGGCGCGCGCGCTCAAAGCGGCCGGCCGGGACGTGATCGGGCTGGGGGCAGGGGAGCCGGACTTCGACACGCCGGAGAACATCAAGCGCGCCGCGATCAAGGCGATCGAGGGCGGCAAGGCAGCGAAATACACCGCCGTGGACGGTATCGCGGAGCTCAAGGCAGCGGTCGCGCGCAAGTTCAAGCGCGAGAACGGCCTCGACTACAAGCCGAGCCAGATCATCATCAGCACCGGCGGCAAGCAGGTGCTCTACAACGCCTTTGCTGCGACGCTCGATCCCGGCGACGAGGTCGTCATCCCGGCGCCCTATTGGGTGAGCTATCCCGAGATGGTCATGCTGACCGGTGGCGAGCCGGTCAGCGTCCCGACCACGCTGGAATCCGGCTTCAAGATGACGGCCGAGGCGCTGGAGCGGGCGATCACGCCGAAGACCAAGTGGGTGCTGCTCAACTCGCCGTCGAACCCGACCGGCGCGGCCTATACCCGCGCCGAGCTCAAGAAACTGACCGACGTGCTGGTCCGGCATCCCAATGTCTACGTGATGACCGACGACATGTACGAGCACCTCGTCTACGACGACTTCGAATTCGCCACGCCGGCGCAGATCGAGCCCCGGCTCTACGAGCGCACGCTGACGGTGAACGGGTGCTCCAAGGCCTATTGCATGACCGGCTGGCGCATCGGTTATGCCGGCGGGCCGGAGCCGCTGATCAAGGCGATGGCGATGATCCAGTCGCAGATGACCTCGAACCCGACCGCGGTCGCGCAATGGGCTGCGGTCGAGGCGCTCGAGGGGCCGCAGGACTTCATCGCCAAGCACAACGCGATCTTCAAGGAGCGCCGCGACCTCTGCGTGTCGATGCTCAACCAGGCGCGCGGCATCCAATGCCCGAAGCCCGAGGGCGCGTTCTACGTCTATCCGTCCTGCGCCGGTACGATGGGCAGGACCGCGTCCACGGGGAAAAAGCTCGCTCACCGACGAGGACTTCGTCACCGAGCTCTTGGAGGCCGAGGGCGTGGCGGTCGTGCAGGGTACCCCGTTCGGCTTCGGTCCGGCGTTCCGCATCTCCTATGCGACCAAGACCGAGGACCTGGAAGAGGCCTGCCGGCGCATCCAGCGCTTCTGCGGCAATTTGAAATAAACCTGCTTGGACCGCGGCGAGACGCGACAATATCGCGGTAGTCACGTAATATCGGTTCCGGGCTCGCGCGGCCCGACAAGGGCGCGCGCCGGCGAGGGAAATGGAGGGTTACAATGTTGCGTCATGCCATCGGGGCTGTGGCTGTTGCGCTGACGGTTGCGTCGGTCGGTCCGGCCGCCGCGCAGGGCGTCAGGGCCGGTCTTTTGACATGCGACGTTTCGGGCGGCATCGGCCTGATCATCGGGTCGCAGAAACAAGTGTCCTGCGTCTATGCGCCCGATGCGCCGGGCCCGCAGCAGGCCTATGTCGGGTCGTTCACTCGGTTCGGGCTCGATATCGGAATCACCGGCGGCGGCGTCATGGTGTGGGCCGTGTTTACCGGCACCACCGGCGGCCCCGCTTTCCTGGCCGGCGACTATGTCGGTGCCAGCGGCGAAGCGACCCTCGCGGCCGGTCTCGGCGCCAATGTGCTGATCGGCGGCTCCAACCGGTCGGTTGCTCTGCAGCCGGTCTCGGTGTCGGGCCAGGTCGGTCTCAATCTCGCGGTCGGCATCGGAGACTTGAGCTTGCGGCCCGCCGGGCGCTGACGACCGGACAATTCTACCAAAGTCGTAACGGCCGCCGATAAGGCGGCCGTTTTTGTTCCACATGCCACGCGCGTCCGATTGAGACCACAGCGCCTCTTGCCAAATCCCCCTCCGGCCTGAAACGATGGTGCAAACGGTCTCGCAGAAGGCCGCATCTCGGTTCGATTTGGGAGGCGGAAATGGCACAGAACGGCACACGAGCCACGGGTCCCCGGTGCATCGCGCTGGTGGGCCCATTCCAGAGCGGCAAGACCACGCTGCTCGAAGCGATCCTCGCCCGCACCGGCGCGATCCAGCGCCAAGGCACGATCGATGCGGGGAACACGGTCGGCGACGCCAGCAAGGAGGCGCGCCACCACCAGATGAGCGTCGAAATCTCCGTCGCCACCACGAATTTCATGGGCGACAGCTATACATTCGTCGATTGTCCCGGCTCCGTCGAATTCGTTCACGACATGCGCGCGGCGCTGCCCGCGGTCGATGCCGCGGTCGTGGTGTGCGAGCTCGACGAGAAGAAGATACCTCAGCTTCAGCTCATCCTGCGCGAGCTCGAAGAGCAGAAAATTCCGCGCTTCCTGTTTCTCAACAAGATCGACAAGGCCGACGCCACCATCCACGACGTGCTCACGGTCCTGCAGCCGGCGTCGCGCAGCAAGCTGCTGCTGCGGCAGATACCGACCTTCTCCGGCGAGATCATCACCGGCTTCGTCGATCTCGCGCTCGAACGTGCCTTCGTCTACAAGGAGCACGCGCCGTCGGAAGTGGTGCCGCTCGAAGGCGACGCGCTCGACCGCGAGAAGACCGCGCGCTTCTCCATGCTGGAGACGCTGGCCGACCACGACGACGAGCTGATGGAGCAGCTGCTCGAGGACATCCAGCCGCCGCGCGACAAGGTGTTCGACGATCTCTCCAAGGAGCTGCGCGACAGCCTCGTCTGTCCCGTGCTGTTCGGCTCGGCCACCCGCACCAACGGCGTGCTGCGCCTGATGAAGGCGTTGCGCCACGAAGCGCCCGGCATCGCCGATACCGTGAAGCGGCTCGAATTGAAGGCCGGCAGTCCGGTCGCCTACGTGCTCAAGACCGTGAATACCTCGCACGGCGGCAAGATGTCGGTCGCCCGCGTGCTCAGCGGCAAGATCGGCGACGGCGTCACGCTTCATCGGCCCGGACGGCGAGGCCGGCCGCGTCGCCGGCGACGTTCAACCTCTTGGGCCAGCACAACGAGAAGCGCGGTCCGGCCGAGGCCGGCGAAACCGTCGCGCTCGGCAAGCTCGATCATGCCAAGACCGGCGACACCTTGACGGCCGGCGCGCAGGCGCATCCGGCGATCGCCGACGTCACGCCGCACGCGCCGGTTCTCGCCATCGCGGTCGCAGCCAAGGAGCGCAAGGACGACGTCAAGCTCGGCCAGGCGCTCGCGAAGCTGTTGGAAGAGGATCCCTCCATCAGCGTGGTGCACAACGCCGAGGCGCACGAAGTGGTGTTGTGGGGGCAGGGCGAGATGCAGCTGCGCGTGGCGACCGAGCGGCTCGCCGACCGCTTCGGCGTTGCCACCGCTTCGCACAAGCCGACGGTCGGCTATCGCGAGACCATCAAGAAGGGCATCGTCCAGCGCGGGCGGCACCGGAAGCAGTCCGGCGGCCATGGCCAGTACGGCGACGTCATGCTCGACATCAAGCCGTTGCCCCGCGGCTCGGGCTTCGTCTTCACCGATGAGATCAAGGGCGGCGTGGTGCCGCGCAACTACATCCCGTCGGTGGAGGAGGGCATCATCAACGCGCTCAAGCACGGCCCGCTCGGCTTCCAGGTGGTCGACCTCACGGCCAAGCTGATCGACGGCTCCTATCACGCCGTCGACTCCTCCGACATGGCGTTCCAGCTCGCCGGCCGGCTGGCCATCCACGAGGGGCTGCCGCAGTGCCAGCCGGTGCTGCTCGAGCCGATCTACCAGGTGGAGATCGTCTGTCCGTCGGAGGCGACCGCCAAGATGAACGGCTTGATGTCGGGACGCCGCGGCCAGATTCTCGGCTTCGACACCCGCGAGGGCTGGGACGGCTGGGACGTGGTGCGCGTGCAGATGCCGGAATCGGAGATCGGCGATTTGATCGTGGAGGTGCGCTCGGCCACCGCCGGCGTCGGCAGCTTCACCTTCAAGTTCGATCACATGGCCGAGATCACCGGCCGCACCGCCGACCAGATCGTGGCAGCGCGCAAGGCCGCGGCGGCGGCGTAATTGGAGGACGGACGACAGAACGACGGATGAATGCTTTTTCGGTCCGCGGTCGTCCGTATTCCCCGAAGCCTGCATTCGCGACATCCGAAGGCTGGCCCTGTAACGCCGCTGCTATAAGCGGCGCATGGGAATTTTCGTTCTCGCCTTCGTCTCGTCGACGTTCGTGCTCGCGGGCTTCGTGAAGGGGGTGATCGGTCTCGGGCTGCCGACCGTCGCGATGGGTCTTCTCGCCGTGGTGATGACGCGCCGGCGCAGGCCGCGGCGCTGCTGACGGTGCCGTCGTTCGTCACCAACGTCTGGCAGGCGATGGGCCCGCGGACTTCGCCGCTGTCTGCGCCGCATGTGGCCGATGCTGCTCGGCATCTGCGTCGGGACCTGGAGCATGGGGGTCTGGTTCGGCGCCGGGCTGCTTACCGCCGATGACGGCGCGCGAGCCGCGCTGGCGAGCGAAGCGAGCGGCCAGCGCGGCAACTCTATGGTGCGCGCGCCGGACACTCGCCCTGAACCGGGCTCGTCGGCGCGCGCGTCGGTCGGACTCGGCGCCGTGCTCGCGCTCTATGGCTTGCTCGGGCTGGGCGCGGTCGAGTTCTACGTTCCGGCACGGCTCGAGCCGTGGCTTTCGCCGCTGATCGGTGCGATCACCGGCGTCGTGACCGCGGCGACCGGCGTCTACATGATCCCGTCCGCTCCGTATCTACAGGCGCTCGGCCTCGAAAAAGACGATCTGGTGCAGGCGCTCGGACTGTCCTTCACGGTGTCGACCTTGGCTTTGGCTGGCATTCTCGTGCATGCCGGCTCGCTCGGAATGTCGGTCGCGGGCGTCTCGCTGCTCGCGCTCGTGCCGGCGCTGGCCGGCATGATGCTGGGCCAGTGGGTGCGGACCCGGGTGCGGTCCCGGGCGTTTCGAATTCTGCTTCTTTCTCGGCTCGCTCGTGCTGGGTGCGCACCTGGCGTTGCGCGGGCTCGTGTGATTTGCGTGCACGTCTCCGGCGCGACAACCGAGCGATGAGGTGCCCGCCGCTCGGCGAACCACGGTTACGATTTGCAAAGCATGATCGCGTTCAGCACGCCGCTGTTAACGATACCACACTGATTTAACGTGAAAATCGCTGCCGCGACACGTGCCGTGAAAGCTGGCGTGCTTTCCATGCTGAGCGCTATACGCAACCTGTTCAAAGCCAAGCCAGAGCCGGTCGACGACGGCAAGATCACGCTTGCGGGCGTGCTCACGCGCGGCTGGTTCGAGCTGTTCTATCAGCCCAAGATCGATTTACACAGCATGCGCATGGTGGGCGCCGAGGCGCTGGTGCGCGCGCGCCACCCGACCCGCGGCGTACTCCCTCCCGGGGTCTTTCTGCCCGGCGCCGGCGAAGCCGACATGCTGGCGCTGACCGAGCGCGTCATCATCACCGCTCTGCACGACTGGGAAGTCTTTGCCGAGAACGGCACGTCGCTGAAGCTCTCCGTCAACGTGCCGGTCTCGGCGTTGCTCAAGCTGCCGATCGCCGACCATTGTGCGCGCCGAACGGCCGCGCGCGGACAACTGGCCGGGCCTCATCATGGAGGTGACGGAAGACGAGATCATCCACGATCTCAAGATCGCGAACGATGTCGCCGCCGCGCTACGCTCGTTCAGTTGCACGCTCGCGCTCGACGACTTCGGCGCCGGCTATTCCTCGCTGGCGCGCTTGCGGCAGCTTCCCTTCAGCGAGCTCAAGATCGACCGCAGCTACGTCACCAACTGTCATATCGACCGGGTCAATGCCGGCCTGTGCGAAACCATCGTCGAGCTCAGCCGGCGCTTCGGGCTCAAGACCGTGGCCGAGGGCATCGAGACGATCCACGAAAGCCACAAGTTGCAGGGCATTGGCTGCGACATCGGGCAAGGCTATCTGTTCGCCAAACCGATGGCGACGGCCGACCTCATCGCGATCATGCGCCGCCGCCTGGTGGGCCGCCCGGCTGCCTGATCACCTGTTTGGCGACCTCCGCCAACCGTTTCGTGACTTGCCCGTGAAGGGTGGCCGGCGTATCGATTATGCTGCCGAATCCAGGATAGCCCGAAGGACGACACTCCATGCACGTCATTCGCCGCCGCGGATGGGAAATCCCGGAACGTCTCGCCACCCCCGAGCACATCTTTCTCGACCGTCGTGCCTTCCTCGGCGGCGGACCGGCGCGGTCGCGCTGTCGCTCGCGCCGGGATCGGCATTGGCGCAGCGCATCGCCGACCTGCCCGACCCGACCAAGGATCTCTATCCGCTCAAGCGCAACGAGACATTCACGCTCGATCGCCCGATCACCGACGAGAAGATCAACACGAGCTACAACAATTTCTACGAGTTCGGCGGGAGCAAGAACATCGTCAAGGCGGCGCAGGCGCTCAAGCTGCGGCCGTGGACGGTCAAGATCGACGGCATGGTGGAGAAGGCGCAGGAGATCGGCATCGACGATCTCATCCGCAAGATGCCGCTCGAGGAGCGGCTCTATCGCCACCGCTGCGTCGAGGCCTGGTCGATGGCGATCCCGTGGGGCGGCTTCCCGTTGGCCAAGCTGGTCGAAATGGCCAAGCCGCTGTCGTCGGCGAAGTATCTGCGGATGGAGACCTTCCTCGATCCGTCGGTGGCGCCTGGCCAGAGGCAGACCTGGTATCCCTGGCCCTATGTCGAGGGCCTGACCATCGCGGAGGCGACCAACGAGCTCGCCTTCCTGGTCACCGGCGCCTACGGCAAGCCGGTATCGAAGCAGCAGGGCGCGCCGCTGCGGCTCGCGGTGCCGTGGAAGTACGGCTTCAAGTCGATCAAGTCGATCGTGCGCTTCAACTTCACCGATCAGCGGCCGAAGAGCTACTGGGAGTCGCTGCAGGGCGGCGAATACGGCTTCTGGGCCAACGTCAATCCGCAGGTGTCGCATCCGCGCTGGAGCCAGGCGACCGAGGAGCTGATCGGGACCAACGAGCGCCGGCCGACGCTGCTGTTCAACGGCTACGGCGACTATGTCGCCGATCTCTACAAGGGCCTCGAGAAGGAACGGCTCTGGGCGTAGGTCGGGTTAGCGCGGCCCCGGCGTTGAAGTGAGACCCGGAAATCGATCCGCGCGTAACCCAACGTTCCGTCACGTTGGGTTACGCGCGGAACAAGACCTCAGCAAGAGTGGCACGCTTCCGGGCCGCGCTAACCCAACCTACGATTTCACGGCTATCCGCTGCGCGCGGCGCTGCGGACGAGCGGATTGATCCAGTAGCAAGTCCCCTTGCTCAGATTGATCGTGGGACCCCATTCGATTTCCTTCGCCACGTCCGGAATCTCGAACCCGAGGGTTAGGCTCGTCGAGCCGGTCTCACGCGATTTGAGGCCGGTCACGCCCACCGCTGCTTTCCATTTGTAGACGGTGTTCGTCGCCGGATCGGACACGGCGAACGTCACGGGTTTCTGGTAGAGCGTGAGCACGCGGTTGCGCAGCCCGATCAAGGTATCGGTCGAGCTCAAGCAGCACCGCGGCCTTGCCGACATTGCTGATCGGGCTGGCTGAAAACCCCGGTACAGTCACTCCGGTCGAAGCCACCGGCACGATCAGAAAATGCATCGTGTCCTGCTTGAGCTTGGCTTCCTCCTCGCACTCGGCCATCGCCTTCACGATCCAGCCGTAGTCGCCGGCGGTATCTGCGGGGGGCTGCGTGCCCTCGGCCTGCGGCGCGCTCGGCGCAACTGTTTTTTCGCGAAAGGCGTATACGCCGAACGCGATGATGCTCCCGGCCAATACCACGATCGACAGTGCGGCGATCGTTGCTACCGGATTAGGCAGGTTGGGCTCTCCGCACGTCGTGCACATGCGGGCGAAATGGGAAACGGCGTCGCCACAGCTCCGGCATCGACCGACCGTTAGTCCAGTCATCTGATGGAACCGAGTCCGCAATCGAATCGCGGCCGAAGATTACCTGATCGGATCATGGGGTTCGAGTGCATTTGGTCCAAAGGAATACCCTGATCCGGCCAATTCAATGACTTTCGGCGGCCTCGGCCTCGGCCAGCTTGCTGCGCCAATCCTTGCGGCGGCGGATATGCGACCACGCCGCGAGCGCGAGCAGCCCGGCGCAGACGGCGAGCAGCACGCTCGCGATCGGGCGTTGGAAGAAGATCGTCCAGTTGCCGTTCGACATGATCAGCGATTGGCGCAGGCTCATCTCGAACAGCGGCGAGATGACGAGGCCGAGCACCAGCGGCGCCGGATCGAGGCCGAATTTCTTCAATCCATAGCCGACCACGCCCATGATCAGCATGATCCAGACGTCGACGATCGAGTGGTTCACCTCGTACACGCCGATCACGCAGAACATGATGATGAGCGGATAGAGGTACGCGTAGGGAATGCGCAGCAGGTTCACGAACAGCCCGACCAGCGGCAGGTTGAGCGCGAGCAGCATCAGATTGCCGACATACATCGAGGCGACGAAGCCCCAGAAGACCTTGGGGTGATCGGCGACCAAGGTGGGGCCGGGCGGCACCCCGTGGATCAGCAGCGCGGCGATCAGCACCGCCGTCACCGGCCCGGTCGGTATTCCGAGCGCCAGCATCGGCACGAATGCGCCGGTGGACGCCGCGTTGTTGGCCGCCTCCGGGCCGGCGACGCCGGCCACCGCGCCGTGACCGAACTCTTCCGGATGCCGGGAGATTCGCTTCTCCAAGGCATAGGACATGAAGCTGGAGATGATATGGGCGGAGCCGGGAATGATGCCGATCAGGAAGCCGAGAACGGAACCGCGAGCGATCGGCATTGACGCTTCCCGCCATTCCTGGCGGGAGGGCCACAGCTCGCGCAGCTTCGGGCGCGGGACCTCGCTCGTGACCTGGCGGCTCGGCGTCGACAGAATCTCGCCGAGCCCGAACAGCCCGACCGCGACCGGCACGATGCCGATGCCGTCGCCCAGCTCCGGAAGATCGAAGCTGAAGCGGAAGTGCCCGGTCATCACGTCGATGCCGATGGTGCCGAGGAGGAGCCCGAACGCTGCCATCAACAGCGTGCGCGGCAAGCGAGCTGGTCGACATGTAGGCGAGGAAGATCAGGCCGAGCACCAGCAGAGCCGTGTATTCGGGCGGTCCGAAGCGCAGCGCGAAACTGGCGAGCGGCGGGGCGACAACCGTGAGCACCAAGACGCCGAAAGTGCCGGCGATGAACGAGCCCACCGCGGCGATGCAGAGCGCCGCCCCGGCGCGGCCCTTCCTGGCCATGGCGTTGCCGTCGATGCACGTCATCACCGATGCCGCTTCGCCCGGGATGCGCAGCAGGATCGAGGTGGTCGAGCCGCCATATTGCGAGCCGTAGTAGATGCCGGCCAGCATCACGATCGCCTTGGTGGCGTCGAGCCCGAAGGTCAAAGGCAGCAAAATGCTGATACCGGCGAGCGGGCCGATCCCCGGCAGCATCCCGACCAGCGTGCCGACCACGCAGCCGAGGAACGCGTACCAGAGCACGTCCGGCCGCAGCGCCACGGAAAAGCCGAGCAACAGGCTGTCGACGGTTTCCACTGGGTCAGAACCAGAGCAGTCCGCGCTCGAGCGGCGACTTGAGCGCTATACCGAACAGCCAGTAGGCGAAGACGCTGAGGCAGATGCCGTACGCCGCGGCGCGCAGCACGTTGCGGCGCTCGACCAGCACGAGCAGCGAGAACACCAGCAACGACATGGTGATCAGAAAGCCGAGCGGCCGATAGAGCGTGATCGCGACAGCGGTTGCGAGCACGAGGAGCGCGGCGTGGGTGCGGTCGCTCCAGTCGATCGTGGCAACCTCCCGACTGGAGCCGCTGCCGACGATGAGAACGACGGCGAACAGAATCATCAGGCCGGCCATCAGCTTCGGCATCATGCCGGCACCGGGCGCTGACAGGCGCCCGAACGGCAGGTCGCCGCTGATGGCGAACACCAGGATGCCGAGCGCGACAAAAGCTGCTCCGGCAACGCCATCGGCGCGCTGGAGCACGCGGAGAGGATTCATGTTGGCCTTCCGATTTGTCCGCGTCCTCGCAGCCTGCGCCTTACTTCAACCGAGGGGCTCAGCCCTCCAGCTTGCCGATCTGGCGAACCGCATCGTCGGACCGCTTGGCATCCTCGTCCCAGAATTTCGCAAAGTCCGCCGCCGCAAGGTAGCTCGGTTCGAGTCCAATATTGGCGATTGCGGTGGTGAACTGCGAGCTCGCGGCGGCCTTGTCGATCGCGTTGCTGAGGGTGGAAACGATCGCCGCGGGTGTGCCCTTGGGGACGAACAGCCCGACCCACAAATAATAGACGACGTCGTAGCCGCGCTCCTTCAGCGTCGGAACGTCAGGAAGCGCCTTCGATCGCTCCGCGCCGAAGCTTGCCAGCGCGCGCAACTTGCCGGACTTGATGTGCTGGAGCGTGGCCAACACCGTTTGCGTGCTGGCCTGCGCGTTATTGCCGAGCAGCGCCGTGATCGCCGGGCCGCCGCCGGCGGTCGGCAGGTGGCGCAGTTTCGACAATCCCGCCGCCTTTTCCAGCATCGCCACGGGCAGATGGCTCGCGCCATAGAGGCCGCCGGAGCTGTAGACGATCTGTTCCGGGCGCTTCTTGGCGTCGGCGATGAATTCCTCGATGGTCTTGTATGGCTGCTGATCGTTGACCACCAGGAGGACAGGATCGGCGGCCAGCCGGGCCAATGGAATGAAATCGGCCCGGGTGGTCTTCGGCTGCCGCCCGAACAGCTTGTCAACCTCGGCGTAACCGGCAAGTCCGTTGTTGTGCGAGAGCAGCGTATAGCCGTCCGGCTTGGCGCTGGCGCCAACCTGCGCGCCGATCGCGCCGGCGGCGCCGGCCTTGGTCTCGACCACGACGGGTTGCTTGAAGACCGCTTCGAGCGCGGCCGCCGCCGGCCGCGTCACGAGATCGTTGGCGCCACCCGGTGGAAATGCGTTGACGATCGTGACCGGGCGCGCGGGAAAGGCTTCTTGTGCGAATGCCGGTCCGGCCGCGATCGATGCGGCCGTGCCGACGATGAAACTGCGTCTGTGCATGAGGTGTCCTCCAATCATCCTTCGACCTTGCCGATCGAGCGCACCGCGTCCTCGACCCGCTTGGCGTCGGCGTCCCAGAACGCCTTGAACTCGGCCTGGTCGAGATAGGCGACGTCCTGGCCGAGATTGCTCATGGCCTGCTTGAATTTTTCGTCCGCCGCCGCCTTCTTCGAGGCGTCGCGCAACGTCGCGATGATCGCCTCCGGCGTGCCCTTGGGCGCGAACAAGCCGACCCAGAGATAGAACTCGATGTTGTAGCCGAGCTCCTTCATGGTCGGCACGTTGGGGAGCGCGGGTGCGCGCTGGGCGCCGAAGCAGGCGAGCGGCTTGAGCTTGCCCGCCTTCATCTGGGCATTGGCCGCCGCGATCGAGGACACCAGCACCTGCGCGTTGTTGCCGAGGATCGCGGTCAGCGCCGGGCCGCCGCCGGCAGTGGGCAGATGCCGCATCTGGATGTCGGCCGATTTCGTGAACAGCGCCAGCGGCAGGTGCAGCGCGCCGTAGAGTCCCGATGAGCTGAAGATCAGCCCGTTCGGATTTTTCTTGGCGTCGTCGACGAGCTCCTTGAGCGTGTTGTGGGGCTGCTTGTCGTTGACGACGAGGACCATCGGATCGGCGATGAAGCGCGCGATCGGGATGAAGTCGTCGCGGGTGAACTTCACCGGCCGGCCGAACAGCTTGTCTACCTCGGCGAAGCCCGAGATCGACACGATGTGCATGAGCAGCGTGTAGCCGTCGGGTTTGGCGCTCGCCGCGAACTGGGCGCCGACCTGGCCGGCCGCGCCGGCCTTGGTCTCGATCACCGCCGGCTGCTTGAGGATGGGCTCGAGCACGGATGCCAGCGGACGGGCGACCACGTCGACGGCGCCGCCGGGCGGGAACGGATTGACGAAAGTGACGGGCCGCGCCGGATAGGCCTCCTGCGCGATGGCGGGTGCAAAGGACGTCTTCAAGGCGGCCGCCGCGGCGGCGGAACCGATGACGAAGCTGCGTCTGTCCACGTTTTCCTCCCGGGATGATCAGGGTCGAGGCCGCCCCGTTTCTTGATTGCCGCGAACACTAGCGAGGCCGGGCGGGGCCGGCAACCTGAGCATTTGTCGCTGGGGCCTCCCGGCCCGGCCTCAGTGCGAATGGCCGTGATGAGCCCCGGCGGCGCTTGCCTTGGCGCCGGTAGCCTCGACGCCGGCAGCTTTGGCGCGTTTGCGCCAGAGCGACATGCGGCCTTGCAGGTCTTCCAAGCTCGGCTGCTCGGTGCCGCCGCGGAACTCGCGGTAGAGCGAGTTGACGTTGACGACCATGCGCTCCTCGTCGATCCAGCCGCGGAAGGCGTCGAGTGCGATGTCGCGCGCCGCTTCGTCCTCGCCCATGCCGGCGTCGAAGCGCTTGCGCGCCTCCGCGGTCACATACTCGAAATAGTGCCTGAGCACGCGGACGCCCTGCTTGTCGGTGATCGGCCCGTGGCCGGGGACGATCGTCTCCACATCCCAGCCCAGGATGATGTCGCACGCCCTGATCCAGTTCGAGATCGGCCCGGCCCATGCCGGCGGATGGCCGCCGATGAAGACGATATCGCCGGTGAAGACCGTGCGGTCCTGCGGCACATGCACCATGACGTCGCCGCGCGTGTGCGCCGGGCCGACATTGAGCAGCCGCACCTCCTTGGCGCCGACATGCAGGGTCAACTCGCGCTCGAAGGTCTCGGTCGGCGGCGTGTAGACGATGCCCTCGAAATCGAACTTGCCGTTGTAGAGCTCGTGCGTGGCGGCGCCGGCATGTCCGAACTCGCGCCAGCGGCGCATCATCTCGGCGCGCCGCTCGGGCCTCGCCTCCGCCATCTCCTCCGCGCAGGCGCGGCTCGCGAGAATGCGGGCGCCGGCCACGAGTTGATTGCCGAAGGTGTGGTCGCCGTTGGAATGGGTGTTCACCAGCGTGCCGATGCGGCTCGCCGCCGGAACGGCGGAGCGAAAGCCGTCCAGCATCTCGCGCGTATGCGCGAGGTCGAACAGGGTGTCGACCAGCAGTGTCTCACCCTGGTCGGCGATCAGGCCGGAATTGCTGTAGCCCCAGCCGCCGTCGGGCTGCAGCCACGCGAGGCAGCCGTTGCCGAGATCGTGCAGGCCCTTGGTGAATTGCCAGCGTGCCATGATGTCGTCAGTTATCGACGATTGCCACCGCCCGTGTCCAGCCGGCGGAACCGCCGCGTACCTTGACCGGAAAGCAGCTCACCATGAATCCCTTCGCCGGCAGCGCCTCGAGATTGTGCAGCTTCTCGATATGGCAATAGCCGATCTCGCGGCCGGCCTTGTGGCCTTCCCAGATCAGGCTGGCGTCGTGGGTGGCGAGATACTTCTCTTTGGTATGGACGAACGGCGCGTCCCAGCTCCAGCCGTCGGTGCCGGTGACGCGCACGCCACGCTCGAGCAGATAGAGCGTGGCCTCGCGACCCATGCCGCAGCCCTTGGCGACATAGTCCGGCCGGCCGTAAGCGGCGCCGGCGCTGGTGTTCACCACCACGATCTCGAGCGGCGCAAGCGTGTGCCCGATGCGCTCGAGCTCGGCTTCCACGTCGCGCGCGGTCGCGACATAGCCGTCGGGGAAATGCCGGAAGTCGAGCTTCACGCCGGGTTGCAGGCACCATTCGAGCGGCACCTCGTCGATGGTGATCGCGCGCTTGCCGCGCTGGCGAGCGGAGCGAGCGGCCAGCGCGGCCACTCCAATAGGTTCGTGCGCCGGACACTCGCCTGAAGCAGGCTCGTCGGCGCACGCGTGGTCCATGGTGGAGGCGAAATGCCACGGCGCGTCGAGATGGGTGGTGCAGTGGGTGGAGAGCTTGATCCATTCGATCGCCCAGCCTTCGCCGTCGGGGAGATCCTGCTCGGCGAGGCCGGGAAAGAACTTGACCACGTCGGCCGCCGTCTGCCGGTGGGTCAGATAGTCGATCTTGGGCCCATAGCCCGGCGGATCGGCGGCGACGTCGTTCTCCAGCGGAACCGAGATGTCGATCAGCTTGCGCGGCATCGGGAGCCTTCCTTGTCGAGTGCTTGGATTGATCTATCCAATCACACCTGCTCTTGTTGCGCTCGCCGAAACATCAGTGTCGTTTGGGAGCTCATAATGCCGGCCTATTGGGTTGCACGTTCGAAGATCAACGATCCCGTCGAATACAAGAAATACACGGACCTCGTGCCGGGCATCATCGCGAAGTTCGGCGGCAAGGTGCTCGCGCGCGGCGGCCGCTTCCAGATCATGGAAGGGCCGGACAAGTTCCAGCGTTTCGTGGTGATCGAGTTCCCGACCTTCGAGCAGGGCGTCGCCTGCTTCACCTCGCCCGAATACGACCGGGCGGCTGCTTTCCGCCGCAGCGGCGCGGGCGAAGTCGAGACCATCATGGTCGAGGGCGGGGATCCGAGCCGGTAGGCGCATGCCACGACCGGCACATGCCGGTCACAGCCCCAGATAGAACTTGCGGATCAGCTCGTTGTTGTTGAGCTCGTCGGCGGAGCGGCCCTCGAAGGCGATCTGGCCGTGGACGATGACGTAGCCCCGGTCGGCGATCCGCAGGGCCTGCGGGAAGTTCTGCTCCGCCATCAGCACCGTGAGCTTGTACTGGTCCTTGAGCTCCTTGATCTTGTCGATCGTGCGGCTGACCAGCACCGGCGCGAGCCCCACCGACGGCTCGTCGATCAGGAGGATGCGCGGTGCCAGCATCAGCGCGCGCCCGAGCGCCAGCATCTGCTGCTCGCCGCCGCTCATGGAGCCGGCGAGTTGGGAGCGGCGCTCCGCCAGGCGCGGAAAGCATTCGAAGCAGAAGTCGAGGTTCGATTTCATCACCGCGCGCGCCTTCTTGCGGAAGGCGCCGAGCAGCAGGTTCTCCTCCACTGTGAGGCGTGGAAACAGCCGGCGGCCTTCCGGCACCAGCGCGATGCCGAGATCGACGATCTGCTCGGTGGTGCGGCCGACGAGGTCGTGCTTCTCGCCGTCGATCTCCACGATGATGCGGCCGGCGCGCGGCTGCACGATGCCCATCACGCATTTCATCAATGTGGACTTGCCGTTGCCGTTGGTGCCGAGCAGCACCACGGTCTCGCCCTCGTTGACGTTGAGCGAGACGTTCTCGATCACGCGCACCGCGCCGTAGGCGGCGTCGACATTCTCGATGGTGAGGCTATTGGCCAAGATACGCCTTCTCCACCTCGGAATCGCGGATGACCGCGTCGGGCTTGCCGTCCGCGATCTTCTTGCCGGAGACCAGCACGACCAGCCGCTGCGAGAACTTCATCACCGCGCGCATGATGTGCTCGATCATGATGATGGTGATGCCGCGCTCGTTGAGCCGGATCAGCAAGCTGACGATGTCATCGACCTCGGACTGCGACAGTCCGGCCATGGACTCGTCGGCGATCAGAAGCTTCGGCTCCGCCGCCATGGCGCGCGCCAGCTCGAGCTTGCGCATCTCTACCTGCGTGAGATCGCGCGGCAACTGCGCGCCTTTGTCGGCGAGCGCGACCAGGTGCAACAGCTCGGCGCAGCGCGCGTCGAGCTCGGCCGTCGATAGCCTTTGTCCCGGCCGCGCATTGACGGTGTAGAGCAGCGGCACCCGCAGGTTCTCCGCCACGGTCAGTGTCGCGAACGGGCGCGGCAGCTGGAAGCTGCGCGCCATGCCGCGATGCGTGCGCACGTGCGTGAGCAGACCGTCGACCGTCTCGCCGTTGAAGCGCACGGTGCCGGTCTCGTTCGTCAGCGTGCCGCAGATGCAATTGACCAGCGTGGACTTGCCGGAGCCGTTGGGGCCGATGAGGCCGACCCTTTCGCCCTCCTGGACGGACAGGTCGATGCCGTCGAGCGCGACGAAGCCGCCGAAACGCTTGCTCAGACCGGAGACCTCGAGCAGCGGCATTACTTCGCCCTCCTGCGCATCCAGCCCTGCACCAGCCCGACGATGCCGTTCGGGGCGATGATGACGAAGCCGACCAGCAGCAGGCCGACGATCAGCAGGTTGACCGCTGAGGAGATGGTGACGGTCGCGATCTGCTGCAACGACCCGAGCAGGATGGCGCCGATCAGCGGCCCGACCCAGCTGGTGGTGCCGCCGATCATCGGCATGGCGATGGAGTTGACGGCATATTCGAGCCCGAACGCGGAGGAGGGCTGCAGATAGCCGATATAGTACGGGAAAGGCGCTCCCGCCATGCCCATGAGCCCGCCCGAGATCGTGGTGGCGATGAGCTTCAGCTTCAGCGTCGGGACACCGGAGGCTTCGGCCGCGAGCTCGTCGTCGCGGATGGTGGCGAAGCCGTAGCCGAGCTGCGAGCGCTCGATGCCGCGTGCGATGGCGAGCGAGATGACTACGAGCGCCAGCATCAGCAGGAACAGATAGTGGATGTAGGGACCGATCCAGGCGATCTCGTTGGGACGGATGATGTAGGCGCCGCGAGAACCTCCGACATAATCCCAGTTGACGATGAACGTCTGCAGCACGACGGCGAGCGCGAGCGTGGCGATGGCGAAGAACGCGCCGCGCAGCCGCAACGTCAGATAGCCCATGCCGAGCCCGACGACGCCCGACACCACGCCGCCGATCACGATCAGGACCGGGATCGGCATCTGGTAGAATTTGTGGAAGAACACCGTCGAATAGGCGCCGAGCGCGAAGAACGCGGCGGAGCCGAAATTCACGTAGCCGGTATAGCCGCCGAGGATGTTCCAGGCGGTCGCCAGCACGATGAATTGCAGCACCGTGTAGCCGGCGAAGAACAGGTAGTCGTTGTTCACCAGGCGCGCGCAGAAGAACACGGCGGCCGCGACCGCGATCGAGATCAGCAGAAAGAAGCGAGTCCGCACGATCGACAGCCCTATCGCCCGAGAAGGCCGGCCGGCCGGAACGCAAGCGTGAGGAGGAGCACGCCGAAGGCTACCGCCGGGGCCCAGGAAGGCCCATAGAAGGTGGCGGTGAAGCTCTCGATGATGCCGAGCAGCATCGCGCCGATCACCGTGCCGGGCAGGCTGCCGAGCCCTCCGAGCACGCAGATCGCGAACACGCGGCCGATATATTCACGTCCGACCGAGGGCTCGATCGGCTGGATGATGATCAACAGCGCGCCGGCGACCGACGTGGTTGCGATCGAGATGCCGAAGGCGATGCGCTTGATGCGGGTCGGATCGGCCGCCATGAGGCGTAGCGCAAGCTGGTCCTGCGCCACCGCCGAGATCGCCCGCCCGATGAACGTGTACGAGAGAAACAGCTGCAGCGCGCCGAAGAGCGCGAGCGCGGCCACGCATGGCACCAGCATGCGCAGCGGAAAGTCCATCACGCCGAGGCGCCAGGTCGGCCCGATGTACCAAGCCTCGACGTAGCGGTAATCGACGCCGAAAACGAGAATGAGCCCCACCTCGGTGACGAACATGAGGCCGAAGAAGAACGAGAGTCCGCGAAGCGCTTCTTGCCCGTGCTTCTCGAACGATTCGTAATAGACTTGGTAGATGCCGGCCCCGAGGACATAGAACACCGGCATCATGACGATGCTGATTACGATCGGGTCGATGCCGAGGCGCGTGTTGACGATATAGGCGATGTACGAACCGAGGATGATGAAGGCGGGGTGCGCGATGTTGACGATGTCGAGAATGCCGAACGAGATCGAGACCCCGAGCGTCACGGCGGCATAGAAGCCGCCCAGCAGGATGCCGGCGATCACGGCGTTGATCAGCAAGTCGTAGCTAAAAAAGCCCACCTGTTCCCCCAGAAGCCCGGTTCCCGCAGGAAGCTACTCGTGCGAGCGGGCTCGTTTTTTTGTTGTGATGCCAGTGTGCAGGAAGGCCGCGACCTTGGCTAGTCCTGCAGCCTTCGTCAGGCCCGGCTACGTTCTGCCGCGACCTCCGGACCCAGTCAAGTTCACGCCGAAAATGCACGTGCGGCACCAGCCTCGGAACGAGTCCGAGGTCCGGGGGCGTTGCGACCGATAGGTTATTCCCGTCGATTACGCTGCGGCCTGCTGCCGCACACTGTCGGGCAGCGGCAACGGCTTGTTGGCGCTTTGCAGGAATTCGATGGTCATGAAGACCATGTCCTTGTCGCCGAGATTTTCGAGGTCGTGAACCTTGCACTCGCCGGCGCCGTAGGTCTCGTGCCGGGTCTCGCCGGGCGCATAGGTGTATTCGACCGTGGTGCCGTCGTGCACGTGCTGGCGGCCGCGCCCGCCGGTGACCGCGGTCCAGAAATAGTCGAGCACATGGCGGTGGAAGCCGATGCGCTCACCCGGCTTGAGCCGGATGGTCCAGACCCGGACGCGGTCGGTTTCCGATACCAGCGCGTTGCCCACGCACGGATTGGGGTTGGCCTTCTCACGCTCGAATTCCGCGGCGATTTCCGGCGGCCATGCGGTTTTCACCGAGCTTTCCGCGTGCTTGTCCAACATCGTCAGGGCCATGGCATTCCTCCAAATTTGGCCTGATATATAGCAACTTTGATCGGCAGGAAATGGTGGGATCGAGCGAATTGGGCAAGGCAGCCGAGGGGAGCAAGGGGAGCAAGCGGCGAGCGCTCATCGTCGGGGGCTCCATGAGCGGCCTTTTGGCGGCGCTGCTGCTGCGGCGCGCCGGGTGGGACGTCGATATTTTCGAGCGGGTCGAGAGCGAGCTGTCCGGGCGCGGCGCCGGCATTGTCGCGCAGCCCGACTTGATCGCGACGTTGCGCCGGCTCGGCATCGATCCGGCCGATCTCGGGGTCGAGATCACCACCCGCAAGATCCTCGATGCGTCGGGCCGGTTGGCGAACGAGTTCGCCTGTCCGCAAGTGCTCACCGCCTGGGAACGCGTTTACCGGGTGCTGCGGGACGCGCTGCCGCCGGAGCGCTACCACCGCGGCCGCGGCGTCCGCAGCTTCGAGCAGACCGGGACGCGCGTGACCGCGCATTTCAGCGACGGTGGCCGCGAGGAGGGCGATCTCCTCATCGGCGCGGACGGCCTGCGCTCCACCATCCGCCAGCAGTGCCTGCCGAAGCTGACGCCGCTCTACGCCGGCTACGTCGCGTGGCGCGCGCTCATTCCGGAGGCGGCGTTTGCGCCGGCGATCCACCGCGAGCTGTTCGAGTTCATGACGTTCTGCCTGCCACCGGGGGAGCAGTTCCTGGGCTATCCGGTCGCGGGCCCGGACAACGACCTGCGCCCCAACCATCGCCGCTATAACGTGGTTTGGTACCGGCCCGCGGACGAGCGCACCGAGTTGCAACATCTGCTCACCGACGAGAGCGGTGCGACCCACATGATTTCGATTCCGCCCCCGCTGATCCGCCGCGAAGCCATCGCGCAGATGCGCGCCGCGGCCGAGCGGCTGCTGGCGCCGCAGTTTCGCGCGGTCGTGCGCCTGATCGACGAGCCGATCCTGCAGCCGATCTACGATCTCGAGACGCCGCGCATGGCCTTCGGGCGCGTCGCGATCATCGGCGACGCGGCCTTCGTCGCGCGGCCGCACGTCGCCGCCGGCGTCGCCAAGGCCGCGGACGATGCCGCCGCTTTGGCGCAGGCGCTGGCCGCCGACGAGGTCGCGCCGGCGCTCGCGCGCTTCGAGGCGGCGCGGCTCCCGGTCGGGCAGCGCATCATCGAGCGCGCGCGCCATCTCGGCGCCTATCTGCAGGCGACGCAGACCGCCGAGGAGCGCGCCCGTTCCCAGCGCCACAGCATCCCGGAGGCGGTGCTGGCGGAGACGGCGGTGCTCGATTTCCTGCGGGCGTGAACGGTATGTCACGGTGTGGGCGTGCGAGCGGCATGGTAGCCTTCCGACTCATGTCTCGACTCGGGAATCCGTCCATGCCGCATCAAGGGTCTTTGCCGATTTCACAATACGTGCTCGTCGCCATTCTGGTTGGGGTGATGTCTTGCCTTTGCTGGCCGCTCGCAGCTCGCGCACAGCAGCCGTCGGTCGGATTTCCCAGCAAGATGCTGCGCATCATCGTGCCGTTCACGCCGGGCGGCTCCAACGACGTGGTGGCGCGAGAAATCGCATCCGGCTTGCAGAGCAGCCTCAACCAGACGGCGGTGGTGGAGAACAAGCCGGGCGGCGGCGGCAACATCGCCTATTCCTATGTCGCGAAGTCGCCGCCGGACGGCCATGTCATGCTGATCGCGCCGGCCTCGTTCACCATGGGCCCGCATCTGTCGCGCAGTCCGCCTTACAACCCGGTCACCGATTTCGCGGCGATCAACCTGGTCGCCGACGTGCCGTTCGTCATGGTCGTGCCGGCCGCTCTGCCGGTGCGGACGGTCAAGGACTTCATCGAGCTGGCGAAGAAATCGCCGGAGAAATTGAGCTTCGGCTCGGTCGGCGTCGGCACCCCGCAGCATCTCGGCGGCGGAGCTTTTCAAGATGCATGCCGGCGTGGATCTCGTCCATGTGCCGTTCCGCGGCGCCACGGTGGTCCTGCCGGATCTGGTGGCCGGGCGCATCGACATGTTCATCGGCGCCATCAACTCGCTGCTGCCGCTGATCCAGGAGGGCAAGCTGCGCGCCATCGCCGCGACCAGTGCCAAGCGCATCGCTTCGTTGCCGGACGTTCCGACGATGTCCGAAACTTTTCCCGGCTTCGAGGTCGGCTCGGGTGTGGGGTTGGTCGCGCCGGCCGGCACGCCGCCTGACGTGGTCGCGACGCTCAACCGCGAGATCGCGAGCATCATCGCCACGCCCGGCTTCCACCAGCGCATGACCACGATCGGAGTCGATGTGGTCGGCACCACGCCGGCGGCCTATGCGAAGTTCCTCAGCGACGACTATGCCAAATGGGGCAAGGTCGTGGCGGCTGCCGGGATCAAGCCGGAGTGAGCGGCAGATCGAGCGCGCGCGCAGCGACCCGATCCCGGCGAGGCATCAATCGAATGGATTGATCGTCTTACACTTGGTCTTCTCCCAGACCAAACATCCGCCGCCGCTGGTCGGCCACGTACATATCCAGACGCCGCAGGGGCCGTTCGATCTGGTCGCGCCGAAACTGAGTGGACGGGGACTTGGTCTGTTATATCGTCCATAATTTGTGGTGGGGTTACTGGTGGTGAAATTAGGTCTCTGAGGGGAGGATTGAGCTGCGTTGGCGCTGTTCGAAGCGGCCGCGAGACCGATGGTGGCGACCGCGACCGAGAGGGCAATACGGTTCAACATTGTTACCTCCTCTTATTGTTCTTGGGACTTCGTCCGCTCAGTTGGTCGCTTCGGGCCGGTACGGCGGTTCACGAGAGCGCAAAAAAATCCGCCACGCGTGCGGCCTACGCGAGGTTCGTCAGCGACGGCTACGCGAAATGGGGCAAGGTGGTGGCGGTTGCCACAATCAATCCGGAGTGAACGCCCTGGCGGCGTCACGCTCCGCGGTCGGTAATCGAAACTAAACACTTCCGACCGATCTTGCGGAGCTGGGCGGCTAGTGCGGTGGATTTGAAGTTCCTACTCAGGCTTGCGGCGAGTTCATATAGGAACTTCAAATCCAAAACCGCACTAGGACTATGACTTGCTAGTGTCCCTTTGATTCCGAAGTTCGCATCAGGGGCGCTGCGAGTGCTTGCGAACTTCGAAATCGGGACACTGGGAAAATCATAATGCGTCGGATGACAGTGTTGGCGGCTGCCGCCGCCACGTCGGTAACTTTGGGCATCGGCGTCGGGTGGATCCTGAGCCCCAACGTGCCGGAGCCGGCGCAGGAGGCCAAGGTCCCGGACCGCGAATTGGTGACCGGCACGATCGCGTCGCGCGCGACCGCATCGCATACCGCCGCCGATGCGGCCGCCCAGCCGCGGGTGGTTCAGCCGCAGCCTTTGCCGCCGCTTCCCATGCCGATGGCGGCTCGAGCTGAGCCTGCGATGGCAACGACGCCGCGTCCTGCCGCGTCCGCCGCCAACCCACGGTGCGAAAATCCCGGCGCGCTCGGCGTGTCCCGAACGGTCGCCATCGATACGGCGGGCGGACCAGGCTTCGGTGCCGAGCAGTTCAAGGCCTACGATTTCCTGGAACCGGGCGAGGTCGTGCTGACCTTCGACGACGGCCCGTGGCCCGGCAATACTCCCGCCGTGCTGGCGGCATTGACGTCGCAATGCGTGAAGGCGACGTTCTTTCCGATCGGCAAGCACGTGGGCTGGCATCCCGAAATCCTCAAGCAGGTCGTCGCCAAGGGCCACACGGTCGGCTCGCACTCGTGGTCGCACGCGAACCTGGCCAAGAAATCTCTCGCGGAAGCCAAGGACGAGATCGAGAACGGCATCAGCGCCGTCGCGGTCACGGCCGGGCGACCGCAGGCGCCCTTCTTCCGCTTCCCGGGCCTGAGCCAGACGCCGGAATTGACCGCCTATCTCGCCGAAAGGAACATCGGCATTTTCTCGACCGATCTCGATTCCTTCGACTTCAAGACCAGAAAGCCCGACAAGGTAATCGAGACGGTGATGACCAAGCTCGACAAGCGCGGCAAGGGTATCGTCCTGCTGCACGACTTTCAGCAATCGACCGCGGTGGCGCTCCCGGCCTTGCTGCTGCAGCTCAAGACCAAGGGCTTCAAGATCGTGCACTTGAAGGCGAAGGATAGCGTGACGTCGCTACCCCAATACGATGCTGCCATGGTGAAGGCGCAGGCCGGCCAGACCACCGATGGGCGGTTGACCGCAAGCGTGGTGCGCACTGTCCAGGAACCGCAATAGCCGCCGGCGCTTGGGAGCGTTGTAGTGTCGTACCGCTGTGCGTGCGAGAGCGGACGCGAGAGCGAATTTTGGTCAGAGTAGATCTGATTTCGCGGCGAGCGATAACATCTTCGTCAGCGGGGCCAGCGAACTTAGAATCGCCCAGAAAGGACCGCATGATTCCCGTCACTCTATAAATGGCGGAAGCCGTAGTGCGGCGCTACCGCCTCAGGTCCTCCCATACAGGCGGCTCGCGCATGACAATGGTCGTGAGGTATCTGGCCGCCCGCGTCGCCAAGTTCATCGGCAATCTCCTCAAGGTGCTGTGCTACCCGCCTCACTTTCTGTTTCCCAAAGTGCGATTTTCGTTGCCGCATCGCTCAGGGCCCATACTCGCCACCAACTCCGCCCACCGAATCCCCAAGATCATTTGGCAGACCAACTACACCGATCGGGTCACGCTCGCGGTCTATCTCAATTACTTGTTCAATCGATGCCTGTCGCCGACCTACGCGTATCGTTTCATGGATCCCCGCGAGCGGGCCGAGTTCATCAAGGAGCATTGTTCAGCAGACGTGCTCGAGGCCTACTCGAAATTGCTCATCGGCGCGGCTCAAGCAGACCTTTGGCGCATTCTGGTCTTGCAGCAATTCGGCGGCGTGTACCTGGATATCGACGCCCATCCGGTATGGCCGTTGGGATTCATCATCAATCCGGACTGCGACGAGCTCTACATCCAGCACAAGGGCAACTCGATCAGTAACTACTTTCTGGCGAGCACGAAGGACAATCCCCATCTCGATCTGATTCTCGAGGCGATATTGGACAACATCGGAAGAGCCTCGTCGCACGATGTGTCCGAGGTGACGGGCCCCGTCGTGCTGGATGCGGCTCTCAACCAGCTCAATGTCCCAACGGCGTATTACAAGTGCACGTGCTATCAGGGATCGTTTACGAACGAGTACTTTCAGTACGTCGATCATCCCCAGGGCAAGTGGAACAAGGTCCAGCTGACTATGCCTATCGTACGAGGCCAGACTAGAGTGGGTCGCGCTTGTGTCGATGCGGAACAGTGAAGGCCAAGGGCTTCAGGAACCGCGATAGCTGGCGGTGCAATAGAAGTTGGCACTCTCGCCGAGAGTCTTGCTCTCCGCCGTCGTTCGGCCGAGTTGCGAGGGTTTCGCCCGGGAAGCGAGAGCCGGCCTCGACTTCCATATTTGCCCGGCGGCGTGGTAGCGTCCGCCCCGATCCTCGGTCATGCCGGGAGTGCCAGAGAGTGGGGGCTATTGTTGTTTCCGACCGATCTTGCCTCGTTCCTCGAGCTCATACGCCAGCACGGCGATGCGGCCTACAGCTTGATGTTCGGCTATGCGGCCTCGCACAGCCTGCTGCTCGCGCTGTTCGCGGGCTACGCTGCGCATTCAGGCGCCCTGAATTTCGGCACTCTCATCATGGTCTGCTGGTTCGGCAGCTTCGTCGGCGATGTCGTCCGCTTCTGGATCGGGCGGCGTTTCGGGACTCGCTGGCTCGAATCGTTCCCCAAACTTGAGCGCGCCGTCCAGACTGCAGCCCGGCTCGCCGACCGTCACTATATCTGGATGATCCTGTTCCATCGCTACCCGCACGGCATTCGCGGCGTCGCGGGCTTCGCCTACGGGATGTCGCGGCTGCCCTGGTCCACTTTCCTGGCGCTCAATTTCGTCGCAGCGGGCCTGTGGTCCTGCGCGGTCGTCTCGGCTGGCTATGCCTTCGGCCAGGTCTCGGAGAAAGTCATGAGCGATGCTTCTTCGGGCCTCGGCCTCGTGATGCTGGTCGCGTTCCTCGGCCTCTCCTGGGTCTTGAGCAAGAAGCTCGAGCGCGTCGCCGAGCGGAACTGACGACGATTGCCAAGGATCTGCCATGTCCCTCTACGAAAAAGGCGCCGTTCGTATCCACTATGAGGAGGCGGGTTCCGGCTTCCCGCTGCTGCTCATCGCCGGTGGAGGATTGAACTCGACGATCTCCAACCTCGAGAGCAACTCGCCCTTCAACCCGATCGAGGAGCTCAAGGGAGAGTACCGCTGCATCGCGTCGGACTTGCGCAACGCCGACGGCGGGCAGTCCGCAGGCCCGCTCGAGAGCGACCGGCCGTGGGACGCATATACCGACGATCATCTCGGGGTGATGGATCACCTCGGCATCGACAAGTTCATGGTGCTGGGCTTCTGCATTGGCGGCCCCTTCATCTGGAATCTTCTGAAGCGGGCACCCGATCGTATCGTCGCAGGCGTGCTGGCACAGCCGAGCGGATCGCGTCCGGAGATGCGCGACCTCTTCTACGACAACAACATGAAGAGCTGGGGCCCGGCCCTCACCGCCAAGCGGCCCGAAATTACAATGGCGATGGTCGATAAATTCCTGACCAGGATGTATCGCACCGACCCCGACTTCGTTTTCACCGTGACGCGCGACTTCGTGCGTAGTTGCCAGACGCCCGTGCTCATCCTGCCGGACGATATCCCGCCGCATCCGTACGCAGTCGCCATGGAGGCAGCGATGCTCGCGCCGAAGGCCGAAGTGAGCATGTTCCCGTGGAAGGAGCCCAAGGAGCGGATTCCCCTGGCGGTTCGCCAGATACGTTCCTTCCTCCGGGCGCATCTGTCCGCCTCTGGTTAGACGACGGTGTCCTCACGCGCCCGCGCGCGTTGACCATGTCCCCCGCATCGCAGACCGTGTATGGTTCACCAAAATCGTAACACGGGGGAGTGCCCATGACATTGGCAGTCACAGTAACCGTCGGCCGGTTGCTGCCGATCTGCGCCGTGACCGCGCTGCTGACGGCCGCAGGCGCTGTGCGCGCCGAGACGGTGGAGCAGCTCTACGAAAAGGCGAAGGCCGAGAAGTCGCTGGTGTTCTATGCCGGCGGACCAACCGCGCCGTATGAGGCCCGCATCAAGCAGTTCCAGGAGAAATTCCCGGGCATCGAGGTCTCGGTGTCGGGCGGCTTCAGCAATGTGCTCAACCAGCGCATCGACCAGCAGCTGGCCGCCGGAAAGCTCGAGGTCGATCTTACGTTCTTCCAGACCGTGCAGGACTTCGTAAGCTGGAAGAAGCAGGGCAGGCTGCTCGCGTTCAAGCCCGACGGCTTCGACCAGATCATACCCAACCTGCGCGATCCGGACGGCGCCTACATGGCGTTCGCCGCGGTCGCAATCGCCTACGCCTACAATACCGGCCTGGTTCGCGCCGAGGATGTGCCGAAGTCGGCGCTGGATTTCCTCAAGCCCGCGTTCCAGGGCAAGCTCATCAGCGTCTATCCGCACGACGACGATGCGGCGCTCTATCTGTTCCACCTGATCGTGCAGAAATACGGCTGGAGCTGGATGGACCGCTACATGGCCAACAAGCCGCACTTCATCCAGGGCCATCTTCCGGTGGCGCGCGCCATAGCCGAGGGCAAAATGGCCGCCACGCTCGACGCGACGATCACCACCGCCGGTGGGCTCAAGCGCCAGGCTGCGCCGATCGAGATAGCGTTCTCGGCTGAGGACGAGACGCCGGTGTTCACGGTCACCGGCGGCATCTTCAAGGACGCGCCGCATCCGAACGCCGCCAAGCTCTTCCTGACCTGGTACCTGGCGAAGGAGCAGCAGTCACGGCTCGGGACTTTTTCACCGCGGCTCGACGTGCCGCCACCGCCAGGCTTCAAGCCGTTGACCTCGTACAAGATTGCCAACGCGTTCCGCGAGTTCATCACCGACGACAAGCTGATCGCAGACCTGCGCAATCGATTCGAGGCATACACCGGCCCGGCGGTGAACACGGGCGGGGTGAGGTAGCGCGCCGTCAGCGCTACGTTGCGCGCCGCGAACGGCCTTTCTTGCGCTTGACGCCGGCCATCGCCTCCAGCACGGCGCAGACCGCGGCGGTGTCGTGCTCGGCATGGCCGCTCTTCATCGCCTTCTCGTAGACCGGCACGGTAGCGTCGAACATCGGCGTCGGCACGCCGATCTGCTTGGCGAATTCGCCGATCACCGCCATGTCCTTCTGCCACACCGAGATCTTCATGGTGGGATCGTCGTAGCGGTCCTTCACCATCATGGGCGCGCGCAGCTCGAACACGCGCGAATTGCCGGCGCCGGTGGTGACCATCTCGAGCACGGTCTGCGGATCGAGGCCGGCCTTGAGGCCGAGCACCATGGCCTCGGCAGCGGCGACGTTGTTGATGGCGACCAGCAGATTCGCCACGTATTTCATGCGGCTGCCGTTGCCGAATTCACCGAGGTCGTGGGCGGCCCGGGAAAAGCCGGCGAACAGCGGGCGCAGCTTGCGGATCGCCTTGCTGTCGCCGCTGGCGTAAACCACGAGGTCCTTGGTCTTGGCCTGCGCGCCGGTGCCGCTGATCGGACAGTCCAGCATGACATGGCCGGCCTTGCGCAGCAGCCGTTCTGACCTGACCTTGTCCTCGATGGTGAAGGTGCTGGCCTCCACCACCACCAACGCCCGCACGTGCGCATCGGCGATGGCCTTGGCCGTCGCGTCGAGCGCGGACGGCTTGGGCAGGCTGGTGATGATGGTCGGCACGGCGGCCGCGAGCGTCTTCACGTCCGGCGCGATCTCGACGCCGGCGCGCGTCATGGCCCGGCGGCGCGCGGGATCGACGTCGTAGCCGATGACGCGCCAGCCTGACTTGACGAGGTTCTGCGCGAACGCCCCGCCCATGATGCCGAGACCGACGACCCCGACTTTGCCTTTCGCCATTCCAACTCTCCGTGATCCGATCGATGCTGGACGCTATACAGGCGCTGCCGCCGCGTTCAAGCTCAATGTGCGACCGACGTGTCCGACAGCCGTCTTTCTCAAGTCGCGCATAATCCCTTATCGTCACCCACGACTGGCAGAGTAGGGGAAAGCCCATGATGATGTTGCGAATCTCCATCGGCGTCACGATCGCTGTGCTCGCTGCATCGGCGACGTCGGCACAGGGTCTGATCACCGAGCAGCGGCTGTCGGCGGGCCTGGCGAACGAGGCGGTCGCCGAGGCGGTCGCGTCCTGCGCCAAGAGCGGCTACGCGGTCACCGCCATCGTGGTCGATATCGACGGTGTGCGGCAGGCGGTGCTGCGCGGCGACGGCGCGCCGGTGCATACGCTCGACAGCGCCTATGCCAAGGCCTACACCGCAGCGTCGCTCGCGCCGGTGCGCAAGGAGGACTTCGACCAAGGCGATCTTCGAGCGCATCAGCAAGGCCCCCGCCATGACCACGAGCGCGCTCGCCGGCCTGCCGAACATCACGTTCACGCCCGGCGGGGTCACGATCATGGCGGCCGGCAAGCCGATCGGCGGCATTGGCGTCGGCGGCGCGCCCGGCGGCAATTTCGACGACGACTGCGCCCGCGCCGCGCTCGACAAGATCAAGGATCGGATGAAGTAGAGAGGAAAAGCTCGTGCATATCGGAATCGCAGGGATCGGCAAGATGGGCGCGGCGATGGCGCAGCGCCTCATCGAGGTCGGGCACAAGGTCACAGTGTGGAATCGCTCCGCCGGCAAGCTGAAGCCGGTGACGGACGCCGGCGCCGCGGTCGCCGCCACGCCGGCCGAGCTCGCGAAGAACGCCGATGCCGTCATCACCATCCTCACCGACGCCGCGGCGATCGACACGGTCTACAACGGCGCCTCCGGGCTGCTCTCGGGCGACGTGCGCGGCAAGCTGTTCATCGAGATGAGCACGGTGCAGCCGCAAACCGTCGTTGCGCTCGCCGAAAAGGTGCGGGCGAAAGGCGCCGCGCTGGTCGAGTGCCCGGTCGGCGGCTCGACCGGTCCGGCGCGGCAGGGCAAGCTGATCGGGCTGATGGGCGCCGAGCCCGCCGACGCCGCGCGCGGCAAGCCGATCCTCGATCAGCTCTGCCGGCAGGCTCGAGCACTGCGGGCCGGTCGGCTCCGGCGCGGTCATGAAGCTCACCATCAACATGCCGCTGATGATCTATTGGCAGGCGCTGGGCGAGGCGCTGGCGCTCTGCCGGCCGCTGGGGCTCGACCCCGCGCGGATCATGGATCTGCTGTCCGACACGTCGGGCGGCCCGAACGTGCTCAAGGTGCGCGGCGCCCGGGATCGCGAACATGCTCAAGGGCGGCGACGGCGGTCCCGTCACCTTCGACATCGACAGCGCGGTGAAGGATCTGCGCACCATGCTGACCGAGGGCAAGCAACGCGGCCTCGAGCTGCCGCTCGTGGAAAAGACGCTGGCTTGCTACGAGGAAACGCAGCAGAAAGGTCTCGGGCGCGGCGGAAGTCTCAGCCGTCTCGGTCTACTGGTCGCAACGCGCGAAGCCGTGATCTCGAACGAACCGTTTGGCGAACATTCAAACTTTTGGAGCGAATATGTCCGTTACTCTTGCTCAAGCGTCCATCATCGTCGACACCGCCCTCAAGAAAGGCCGCGAGACCAATTGCGCGCCGCTCACCGTCGCCGTGCTCGATGCCGGCGGCCACCTGGTCGCGTTCAAGCGCGAGGACAAGTCGGGCTTGCTGCGTTTCGACATCGCGTTTGGAAAGGCGTGGGGCGCGCTCGGCATGGGCTTCGGCTCGCGTACGTTGGCGGCGCGCGCAGCGAAGACGCCGCAGTTCTTCACCATGCTGGCGGCCGCCAGCGATGGGCGCATGGTCACCAATCCCGGCGGCGTGCTGGTCCGCAATGCGGGCGGCGACGTGATCGGCGCGGTCGGGATTTCCGGCGATACGTCCGACAAGGACGAGGCCTGTGCCATCGCCGGCATCGAGGCGGCGGGCCTCAAGGCCGATCCGGGACAGGACGGGTAAGCGCCTGTAGCCCGGATGGAGACATAGCGCGTGCTTGCGCGCTATGTCGTAATCCGGGGCTGTCGTGCGGCACGGTGAGACCGCCCCGCATTACGCTTCGCTCCACTAGGGCGTTTGCGCCCGTCTTCGCGGGCTATGCGGGCTACGACCGCGGCCATTTGACGCGAGCGGAGCCACCAAGGCTTGGTCCCAGATCGCCCGAATGTTCGCGATCTCGGCTTCGAAGCGATCGAGGAACAGCCGCGCCGGCACGCTCAGGGTGCGCCGCGCCGGCTGGATCACCACGAACTCGGCGTGCAGCGGCGGATCGACGATCGGGTTGACCACGAGGTCGCCTTTGCCGATGTCGTTCACGGAGATGAGGCTCGGCAGCACCGTCATCCAGTCCGTGCGCGCGACGAATTCGAGCGTGCCGATCATCGCGTCCATTTCCAGCATCGCCGCGATCTCGACGCCGTGGGTCTGGAAATAGGTCTCGAGATTGCGGCGGCGGATATTGTCGGGCCCCGGCACGACGATCCGCAGCGGCGCGCAATCGGCGAGCCGCACCGGGGCAAGCGGGGAGAGTCCGCGCTTGGCGCCCGAGAGCAGCATTTCCCGATCGCGCACCAGCAGGCGTGACTTCAGTCCTACACGGCCCTCGAAGGCCGGCACCACGGCGAAATCGAGCTCGTCCGCCAGCACCATGTCGGTGAGCACGCCGCTGTAGCCCTCGAACACGTGCAGCCGCACGTCGGGATGCCGCGGCACGAAATCGTCGAGGGTCGGGGCCAGCACCGCGCGCGTGAAGGTCGGCATCAGGCCGATGCGCAGGTCGCCGGTGACCACGCCGGCGAGCCCGCGCGCCTCCTCGTTGGCATTCTCGAGCCGGCCGACCGCCTCGACGCAGCTCTTGTAGTAGCGCAGCCCCGCCGGGGTCGGCACGATGCCGCGCGCCGAACGCTCGAACAGCTTGACCCCCAGCGTGCGCTCGACGGTCGCGACATGCTGCGAGATGCCGGACTGGGTGGCGTTCTCGCGCTCGGCCGCGCGGGTGAACGAGCCCTCCTCGCAGACGGCAATGACGGCGCGGACTTGCCGGAGCGCGATATCGGCCACGAGAACCTACCATCAAGAAAACTGATGTCCCGACGCTGAATATATTATTTTGGCAGGAGGGGCCACAAGGTTAGGATTTTGCTAACGGCGACGGCAAAGCCGCGTGCGTCAGCTCGGGAGGGGTCCATGGGAACGGCAAATTTCGGCACCGTCGGGTTGGATTGGCAGCAGCGCGTCAACTGGGACCGGATGCGGACGTACCGGACCGAGCGCGCGCGAGAGATGATGAAGAAGCACGGCCTCGGCGCCATGCTCTGCATGTACGACGAGAACGTCCGCTATATCACAGGAACGCTTACGCCGGGCTGGAACCGGCTCAAGCCCGGCCTGCGCTACGCGATGCTGTGCGGAGACGGCGCGCCGATCCTGTTCGAGCAGGGCGACCTCGGCTTTCAGATCGAGCGCCACTCGCCGTGGATTCCGAAGGAGAACGTGCGGCACTCGTTCGCCTGGATCAAGGGCGCCGCGGGTCCGGCCTCGACCCAGCAGGTGAACAAGTTCACCAAGGCCGTGTTGCAGGCGATGAAGGACAACGGCGTCGCCGGCCAGAAGCTCGGCGTCGACTTCATCGACATCAACATGATCAACATCTTCAAGGAGAACAACATCAACTGGGTCGACGGCATGACCCCGATGATGGAGGCGCGCGCCGTCAAGAACCAGGACGAGCAGGAGTGCTTCCGGATCGTCGGCGCGATCGGCGACGCCACGCACTGGGAGTGCATGAAATTCCTGCGTCCGGGCATCACCGAGAACCAGGTGACCGCCCATCTGATGCAATATCTCTACAACATCCCCGGCATGGAGGACGTCGAGGACGTGATCGTCTCGTCCGGCCCCAACACCTGGCCGAACTGGCGCAACTTCTCCGATCGCATCATCCAGCCCGGCGACATCGTATTCATGGATTTGGCCGCGCTCACCTGGAACGGCTACAAGTCCTGCTATTACCGCACCTACTGCGTCGGCAAGGAGCCGAGCCAGGAGCAGAAGGACACCTACGCCACCGCGCTCACGTGGCTCTACGACTCGATCGGCGCGGTCAAGGTCGGCGCCACCACCCGCGACATCGCGCTCAAATGGCCGTCGGCGATGGAGACCTGGGGCTACGAGGACGAGGATCAGGCGGCGGCGAATCTGTGGGGCCACGGCCTGGGGCTCGCGCAATACGATCCGCCGGTGATCTCGCGCATCTGGTCGCTCGATCATCCGGTCGAAATCAAGGAAGGCATGACCTTCGCGCTCGAGACGCAGCACGGCAAGCGCTTCCGCTACGGCGTGCGCATCGAGGAGATGCTGATCGTGCACAAGAACGAGATCGAGATCGTCTCCAATTTCCCGGTCAAGCAGATCACCGTCGTCGATCCGCTGCCGGGCTACGGCGATCACGTCAAATGATCGTGCGCAGGTAGCGCCGACCGTCGAGGGGCGGTCATGACAGAGTTCGTCGTTCAGTTGAGTGCCGCGACGGCCGCCGATGCCGACCGCATCGGGCCGAAGGCGGCGAATCTTGCGGCGCTCGCGCAGGCGGGGCTGCCGACGCCGGGCGGCTTTTGCCTGAGCGCCGACGCCTATCGTGCGCAGATCGCCGCGCTCGGCCTCGGCGACCTGGTGCGCCGCTACGCCACCGCCGACCTCGTCGCGCAGCGGCGGCTGTCGGTCGAGATCAGGCTCGGCCTCTACGAGCAGCCGATTGCGGCGCCGATCCTGGAGGCGCTGCTGGCGGCATGGCACGCGCAGCGCGGTGAAAGCGAAGGACCGAGCGCGGTGCGCTCCTCTGCGCTGATCGAGGACACGAAGGGCAGCAACTTCGCCGGCCAGTTCGAGAGCTTTCTCGGCATTGCCGACGAGGCCGCGTTCCTCACCGCGGTGCGCGCCTGCTGGGCCGCGCTGTGGACCACCAATGCGCGTCGCTACATGGAGAACCACGGGCTCTCCCCCGTCGATACGGCCATGGCGGTGCTGATCCAGCCGCTGATCGACGCGCGCGCGTCGGGCGGCGGCCTGAGCGAGACCGCTGAGGGCCAGATGCTGATCAGCGCGACCTGGGGGCTCGGCTCCGCGATCGCGCAAGGCGAGGTCGTGCCCGACCGCATCGTGCTTTCGCGCCAGGGCTTCCTGCGCAAGATCGATGCCGGCCGCAAGGACCACCGCGAGACCTGCGGCCATGGCGCCGGTGCCATGCCGCAGGCGGTGCCGCGCGAGCTGGTCGGCACGCCGTGCCTCGACGCGGGGCAGGCCGTCACGCTCGGCCGCATGATGCGCAAGGCCGAGGCGGTCGTCGGCGGCCCCGTCGAGATCGAATGGGCGCTCGACGACTGCCGGGCTTCAAGCTGTTGCAGGCGCGGCCGCTCACGGTCGAGCCGGCCATCGTGCCGGACGAGATCTGGCTCCAGCATCCCGGTCTCAACGGCCATCCCGCCGGCATCGGCTGGGGTGCCGGCCGCGCGGTGGTCGTGAATTGCGAGTGCGAGCTGTCGCGCGTCGCGCCTGGGGACGTGCTCGTCACTCGTGTCGCCGGCCCGGCACTGAGCCACGTGCTGCCGCGCGTCGCCGGCGTAGTGGCCGAGCTCGGCGGCTCGACGTCCCACCTCGCCTCGCTCGCACGCGAGCGCGGCATCCCGATGGTGCTCGGCGTGCTCGATGCCACCAGCCGCATCCCGGACGGCTCTCAAGTCGCGGTCGATGGGGTCGCCGGCGTCGTGCGGTGGATCGGTTGATGCGCGCAAATCGCTCCCGACCGAGAATCTTCGTCACCCAGCCCGTCGCGAAGAGCGCGCTCGACCGCCTGCGCAAGGTCGCCACCGTCAAGGTCAACCCTGATTCGAGCCGCATCATGCCGAAGCGGCAGCTGATCGCCGCCGTGCGCAAGTGCGACATTCTGTTTTCGCTGCTGCACGACAAGGTCGATCGCGACGTGATCGCGGCGCTGGCGAGCGAAGCGAGCGGCCAGCGCGGCCACTCTATGGTGCGCGCGCATAGCGCGTCGAAAGACGCGCGTAAACGCGCTGATGACACTCGTCTTGAGCCGGGCTCGTCGGCGCGCGCGGCCAACCCGAAGCTCGTCGCCGTCGCCTCGCAGGCCATCACGCCCGACAACATCGACGTCGCCGAGGCGACGCGGCGGAAGATCCCGGTGACGGTGACGCCGCCGATCGTCGCGGAGGCGACCGCGGATATCAATTTCGGGCTGATGCTGATGGTGGCGCGGCGGATGGTCGAGGGCGACGGTCTGGTGCGCAAGGGCCGCTTTCCCGGCTCGCAGTCGAGCCACCTCGCGGGTGCTGCGGTGTACGGCAAGACCATCGGGCTCGTCGGCGGAGGCGGGCGCATCGGGTCGGCGGTTGCGCGCCGTGCCCGCGGCTTCGGCATGCGCGTGCTCTACTGGACGCCTCGCCGCAAGCCCGAGAGCCACGAGCGCGAGCATGACATGACCTACGTGCCGCTCGAGCAACTGCTCGCGGAGTCCGATTTCGTCTCGCTGCACTCCCCGCTCAATGCCGAGACCCGTCACCAGATCGGGGCGCGCGAGCTGGCGCTGATGAAGCCCACCGCGTTCCTGATCAATACCGCGCGCGGGGCGATCATCGACGAAGCGGCGCTCGCGCGCGCATTGAAGAAGCGCCAGCTCGCCGGCGCCGGTCTCGACGTGTTCGAGCACGAGCCGGACGTCACGCCGGCGCTGCTCAAGATGCCGAACGTGGTCGCCACCCCGCATCTGGGCAGCGCCGTGGTCGAGGTGCGCGAGCAGATGGCGAACATCGTGGTCGACAACATCCTCGCGCTGCTCGACGGCAAGACGCCGCCCAATTGCGTCAATCCGGAAGTATTGCAAGGGTAGCGGTACCTTGTGGAGTGACTCATGCCCCGTCCCTTGATTGCCGTTACCGACAGCCCGTTTCCGTCACTCGACCCGGCGAGGGCTGCGCTCGCACGCATCGATCCGGAGCTGCGCATGGCCAAGAGCGCCTCGGCGGACGACATTCTGGCGGTGGCGCGCGACGCCGACGCCGTGCTCGTCACCTATGCGAAGCTCCCCGGCGACCTGCTGCGCGCAGCTCGGGCGCTGCAAGGCGATCGGCCGCTTCGGCCTCGGGGTCGACAATATCGACATTCCCGCGGCGGCCGAGCTCGGCATCACGGTCACCTACGTGCCGGACTATTGCATGCAGGAGGTGTCCGACCACGCCATGGCGCTGCTGCTGGCGCTGGTGCGCAAGGTGCCGCTCTCCAACAAGCTCGTGCAGTCCGGCCGCTGGGAGGTGCCGCCGATCGTGCCGATCCACCGCCTGAGCGGGCGCGTGCTCGGCCTGGTCGGATTCGGCAACATCCCGCGCGCGCTCGCACCCAAGGCGAAGGCGTTCGGGCTGCGGGTGGTGACGCACGATCCCTATGCGCCGGCTGACGTGCTGGCCACGGCCGGCGTGGAAGGCGTCGGCTTCGACCAGCTTCTCGGCATGTCGGATTTCGTTTCGATCCATGCGCCATTGCTGCCGGCGACGCGTGGCCTGTTCAACGCCGAGGTCTTCCGCAAGATGAAGACGGGCGCCTTTCTGATGAACACCGCGCGCGGGCCGCTGGTGGACGAGGAGGCGCTGGTCGCCGCGCTCGATTCCGGCCATCTGGGCGGCGCCGCGCTCGACGTGGTGACGACCGAGCCGCTCGCCAAGGACTTCGAAGCTCCTGGGCCGCGACAACGTGATCCTCACGCCGCACACCGCGTTCTATTCGGTCGAAGCGCTCAACGAGCTGCAGACCAAATGCGCCGCCGACGTCGCGCGGGTGCTGAGCGGCGAGAAGCCGGTCTATCCGGTGAAGACGGGGTAGCTGCTCCCGTTGCCCGCGGTGGGTACTCGCGCCGCGGTTTGTTGTGCTCCCTGCTCCTGCCGTGAATAATGACGCGTGGAAACGCGAAGCGCCCTCAACGAAGCAATTCGAAACGAAGGGCGGCGAGGCAGGAGGATCGAATGTTCGTGGAGCAACGACTCTACACGTGCGCGCCGGGCAATACCGGCGAATTCCTAAGGATGTACGAGGCGGAAGGGCGCGCGCCGCAAACGCGATTTCAGGGACAGCCGATCGGATATTACGTCAGTGAAATCGGCCCGCTGAACCAGATCACGACGCTGTGGGCCTATGCGAGCCTCGACGATCGGGTGGAACGGCGGCGCCGCCTGTTCGAGGACGCGGCCTGGAAAGCCTATCTGGGCAAAGCTCGTCCGCTGCTGACCACGCAGGAAACCCGCATCCTCGCTCCGGCGCCGTTCTTCAAGGAACGACTCGCCGAAATCGCCGCACTCGGGAGGACGCCATGATCTCGCGACGTCTCTTTCCGCTCGGCTTCGCCGCGATCGCATTGTCATTGTGCCAAGCGGCGGCACAGGACGCCTATCCGTCCAAGCCGATCAAGCTCATCGTTCCGCTCGCCGCCGGCGGCGGCATCGACTTTACTGCCCGGACGACCGCGCAGAAGCTCGCCGACGTGCTGGGCCAGCAAGTGGTCGTCGAGAACCAAGGCGGGGCAGGGGGCACGCTCGGCGTGAACGCCGTCGCGCGCGCGGCGCCCGACGGCTACACCTTGCTCTATCACTCCGTCACCGGCGTGGTGAGCTCCGTCGTCGGCAAGGATCTGCCGTACGACTGGCTGCGCGACCTCGCCCCGGTGTCTCTCGTCACGCGCTTCGCGCCGGTGTTGATCATCAATCCTTCGCTCCCTGCGAAGGACCTGAAGGAGTTCATCGCGCTGGCGAAAGCCAATCCGGGCAAGTTCAGCTATGGCTCCTCCGGGGCGGGAACGGGAATTCATCTCGCCAGCGAGTTGTTCAAGTCGGCGGCCGACGTCGACATCGTGCACGTGCCGTATCGCGGCAATGCCGGCGTGATGCCCGATCTCCTGGCGGGGCGGATCGCGATGCTCATCGATGGGGTGCCGCCGCAGGTGAAGAATATCGAATCCGGACTGGTGCGGGCGCTCGCGGTCACGACCAGGACGCGGACGCCGGCGCTGCCGAACGTGCCGACCATGATCGAGCAGGGGCTCGACTACGAGGTGCCGTATTGGACCGCGATCTACGCTCCGGCGGCGACGCCGAAGGCGATCGTGGACAAGCTCGCGGCCGATATCGCCAGGACGATGAAGGATCCGGGCGTCGTGAAGCGACTGGCGGATGCGGGGACCGAGGCGATCGGCTCGACGCCGCAGGAGCTCGACGCGTTCAACCGCGATCAGTTCGCGCTATATCGGCGGATCGTCTCGGATCCGAAGCTGAAGCTCAATCTGCAATAGGAGACTGCGCGCGATAGATCGCCGATGGCCATCGCATCATCAAGCGCTCCATCCGCTTGGCCCATGATGAGCGCGGCAGCTCCCGCAGGAACGGCCGTTCGAAGCAATGCCGGTGGATGGCGTTGACGTAGACGATATAAGCCTCGCGCGGCCGCTCCCGCAGCGAAGCTTCGATCTTGTCCAATACGCGTGCGATCACCTGTTCGCCGAAGGGATTGAACAGGTAGATGACCAGCGGCTCCCGTGGCAGCTCGTACTCGGTTGCATCCCGATGATGCACGACGACGGGTGCGCGGAGCGCGCCGGTGCGTTGCGCTGTGGCGATATTGCTTTCGGCTGTCCGATGCAGGTCTTGCGACAACTCGATCCCTTCGACGCGCAGGAACGGCCGTTCGGCCGCGAGCGCGAGCACGCGCCCTTTGCCGCAGCCATAGTCGACGAACACGAATTCCCAAGGGTCGATCGGGAGCCTGTCGACGAGACGATGAAATATCCAGGTCGGTGTGGCGAAATATTCCACCGCGTACGCAGCGTTCTCGCCCGCCAGCGACAATTCGGCGGGCGAGTGCATGCCTGCCGCGTCGATTCCGAGCCGTCGATCGGTCCAACGATCGAAGAGGTGGAAATGAACGCGGTCCTGTAAGGCGTGGGCGATCGTCTTGGCTGAGGGCATCGGCGCATTCGTACAATGCGGCGGTTGCGACGAATGAGGAATTCGGCCACTAACCTTAATGGCGCGGCGCCTCGTCACATTCACTCCGCCGTCCAGCCGCCGTCGAGGACGAGGGCCGAGCCGGTCATCAGCGACGAGGCGTCGGACGCGAGAAAGACGATGGCGCCGGTCAGCTCGTCGAGCTGGCCGAGCCGGCCGAGCTTTATCTTGCCCAGCACCTCGTCGCGGAACGCCTTGTTCTCGAAGAACGGGCGCGTCATCGGCGTTTCCAGGAAAGTCGGCCCCAGGCTGTTGACGCGGATGTTGTGGGGCGCGAGCTCGATCGCCATCGCCTTGGTGAAGCCCTCCATAGCATGCTTGGAGGCGCAGTAGACGGTGCGGCGCGCGGCGCCGACATGGCCCATCTGCGAGGAGATGTTGATGATGGAGCCTGCGCGCTTCGCCTCGAGCAGGCGGCGCGCCACTGCCTGCGCCACGAAGAAAGCCGCCCGCACATTGAGCCCCATGATCATGTCGAAATCTTCGACCGTGACATCCACCAGCATTTTGGGGCGATTGGTGCCGGCATTATTGATCAGGACGTCAAACGGTTCCGCATTCTCGATGGCGCGACGAACGGCATCGAGATCGGTGACGTCGAGTTGCAGCGCGTCGGCCTTGTCGCCGCGTGCGCGGATTGCTTGCGCGGCCGCGTCGATCTCTGGCTTCGTGCGCGCCGCCAGGGTCACGTGCGCGCCGGCCTGGGCCAGCGCGGACGCTGCGGCGAGCCCGATCCCGCGTCCGCCCCCGGTGACGAGCGCGCGCTTGCCGTCGAGGCGGAAGGAAGGACTCTTGGCGAGGTCGATCGAGGCCATCGCGCCGTCCACGCTCACTCGGCCGCCTGCGCATAGGCGACGTTGCGGCCCCCGTAGCGGCGCACGCGCACGTTCGCCTGCTCCGCGTGGGCGTAGAAGCCTTCGAGGATGCACAGCCGCGAGCAATATTCCCCGACCAGGGCCGAGGCCTCGTCGGTGAGCACCTTCTGATAAGTGCAGGTCTTGAGAAACTTGCCGACCCACAGGCCGCCGGTGTAACGCGCCGCCTTCTTGGTCGGCAGCGTGTGGTTGGTCCCGATCACCTTGTCGCCATAGGCGACGTTGGTGCGCGGCCCCAGGAACAGCGAGCCGTAGTTCTTCATGTTGGCGAGAAAATAATCGGGGTCCTTGGTCATTACCTGCACGTGCTCGGAGGCGATGCGATCAGCCTCGCGCACCATCTCGTCCTCGTCCTCGCACACGATGACCTCGCCGAAATCCGCCCACGCCTTGCCGGCGGCGTCGGCGGTCGGCAGGATTTTCAGGATCCGCTCCACCTCGGCCATGGTGTCGCGCGCGAGCTTTTCGGAATTGGTGATCAGGATTGCCGGCGAAGTCGGGCCGTGCTCAGCCTGGCCAAGCAGGTCGGTTGCGCACATCTCGCCGTCGACGCTGTCGTCGGCGATGATCAGCGTCTCGGTCGGTCCGGCCAGCAGGTCGATGCCGACGCGGCCGAACAGCTGGCGTTTGGCTTCCGCCACATAGGCGTTGCCGGGACCGACGATCATATCGACCGCGTCGATGGTTTCGGTGCCGAGCGCCATGGCCGCGACCGCCTGTACCCCGCCGAGCACGTAGATATCGTCGGCTCCGCCGAAATGCATGGCGGCGACGATCGCCGGATGCGGGCCGCCCTTGAACGGTGGCGCGCAGGCGACGATGCGCTTCACGCCGGCTACGCGTGCGGTCACGATCGACATGTGCGCCGACGCCACCATGGGATAGCGTCCGCCCGGCACGTAGCAGCCGATCGAGTTCACCGGGATGTGCTTGTGGCCGAGAATGACGCCCGGCAGCGTCTCGACCTCGAGATCGCGCATGGTGTCTTTCTGCTTCTGCGCGAAGTTGCGCACCTGCGCCTGCGCGAACTTGATGTCGTCGAGGTCGCGCTTCGAAACTTGGGCAATCGCTTGCTCGATCTCGGGCGCAGTGAGCTTGAACGACGGCGGCGACCAGCTGTCGAATATCTGCGAAAGGTCACGTACCGCCTGGTCGCGGCGCTCCTCGACGTCGGCGAGGATCTCCTCGACTGTCGCGCGCACCTTGGCGTCGGCGGCCTTGATCGCGCTCGCATCCATTCCGCGCTTGAGGTAGCGGGCCATGGTATCTCTCCAATTCCACGGTGGTCATCGTCCGCGATGGCGGACCACGAACGTTCGATATTGGCGTATGCTGGATGCCCGCTTTCGCAGGCATGACAGCCTTTGTTACTTAATCGCCTGCGGATTGATCGGCGAGCCGGTGCCGCCGGTGATGATCAGCGGCGGGCCGCAGAAGAAGAACTCGTAGATGCCGTCGGCGTCGCAGTCCTCGGCCAGCTCCTTGAGATAGAAGATCTCGCCCATGCACAGGCCCATGGCCGGGATCACCACCCAGTGCCAGGGCTGGTTCGCCTCGGTGGTCTCGTTCGGCCGCACCTCGACGCCCCAGGTGTCGGTGCAGATCGCGGCGATCTGCTTGTCCTGGCACCAGTAGCAGTTCTCGAACTTGACGCCCGGCGCGTCGCCGCCGGCATAGCCGCCCCACTTGCTTCTCCTTCAGGCAGCGCTCCATCTGGCCGGTGCGGATGATGACGAAGTCGCCGCGCCCGATCGCGACGTTCTGGTCCTTGGCGCACTTGTCGAGCTCGTCGTTGGAGATGCCTTCTCCGTCTTGCAGCCAGTCGACGCCGCGGAAGCGGGCGATGTCGAGCAGCACGCCGCGTCCCACCATCTTGCTCCTGGAATGCTCGATGCCGAGAACGCTCAGGCCCTTGGCGTCGATCAGCTTGGCTTCGAAGCCGTTGTAGGCCTTGTCCTCGTAGAAGACGTGTCCCAGTGCGTCCCAATGGGTTGCGCCCTGGACGCAGAGATTGAGCGTATCGTCGGCGTAACGGATCTTGTTCCAGTCCTGCCGCCCAGCGATAGCGTCGGTGCCGGTCGCGAGCATCTGGTGGATCGGATTGAAGCGTCCGCCGAACAGGCCGGTCTGCGGTCCGTCGCGGTCGAGCGGGATGCCGAGCGCGAACACCTTGCCGCTGCGGATCAGGCTCGCGGCCTTGACGATATCCTCGGGCGTGATGTGATTGAGCGTGCCGATCTGATCGTCCTTGCCCCAACGGCCCCAGTTCTTGAGCTTCTCCGTGGCCTCGGCGATCGCCTGCTTGCCCACCTTGATGTCCATCGATCGTGTCTCCGTGTTCTTGTTGCGATCTGCCCAGACGCCGCCCGCGCGGCGGCACCCGATTGTGGCCCCTCGCGGGAGCTTCGTCCATTTGGAAAATGAACCGTCGTGCGACGCGATTCCTCAAGAGTCATCACGCGAGGGCGTCGTACTCTCCGTTGGCTCAGTGGCCACCCACGGGCACCATCGACAGGCGCGGGTCGGCGCCAGGAATGTAGGTCTCGGGCAATCCGAGCTCCTTGCGCACGATATTTGCCCCGCGTACCAGCGTGACCATCTTGTAATAGGCGTGCATCCGGCTCATCGATTGCCGGCCGAAGCCGCAATCGCTCGACAGGATCAGCCGCTCGGGCTCGATGTGCTCGAGCGCGAGGCGGACCAGGTCGGCGACCTCCTCGGGACGCTCGACCTGCAGCGTGCGGTGGCTGATGACGCCGAGCGCCACCTTCTTGTCCTTCGAGATCGTCGCGCCGATATGCTCGAAGTCCATGCCGCGGTTGAACGCGCCTTCGAAGGTGATGACGTCGACGTCGAGCTGATCGAGGTAAGGTAGGGCGTCCTTGTAGGACTGATCGCGGCTTGCCACCCGCTGGGCAGCCGGGCTGCCCCAGCAGGTGTGGCACCACACCTCGCACTTGCCGCGCAGGCCTTTGACCTCGGCGTTGAATGCCTCGACCCATAGTGCCGGCGTGATGGTCGCGTTGGGGTCGGCGATGACCTGGTGGATGGCCGGCTCCTCGACCTGCACGATCGGCGCGCCGGCGTCGGCAAGGGCATGGTATTCACGGTTGAGCGCATTCGACAGGTCGAAGAGCAGCTTCAGCCGGTCGCGGTAATGCTCGTCGGTCAGCATCAGCGCGAGAATCTGCGCCGAGATCGACCCGATCTTCACCGGCCGGTCAGTCATGGTCGCAATCGCCTTGTATGCGCGATCGAGCTCCAGCGCGGTCGCACCGATCCTGCCTTCGACCGGCGGCGTCATGCGGGTCTCGATCACCTCCCACATCAGGTCGCCGGGGCCCTTGTCGGCCATGAAGTGCGCCGGCGGCACTTCGACCCGCGGCTTGCCGATGCCGGCGATGCGCTCGGTGGCGTAGCTTACCCAGCTGCGGCCGGCGACGTCGTCATCGAGCCGCGCGTCGCCGTCCACGAAAATGTCGATGCCGGCACGGTGCTGGGCGGCGACATTGCAGGCGAGGCAGTCGAAGTGCTGCTCGCGGTAGGCCGCCTGCGAGAAGCCGTAGGACAGCGGCATGCCGCGCAGGTTGGCGGTGTACCAGCTGGGGCGCGGGAGCGCCCCGGTCGTGGTCGTGAGTATGGCCTTGCCTTTGGTCGCGGTGAACATGCTGCTGCCGACGCTACACCCTGCCGAGGGCGTGTAGAATTCTGCCGGGCGTGAACGGCATGTCGGTGAGTGGCTTGGCGCCGAGTGGCCGGAGCGCGTCGTTGATGGCGTTCATGACCGCGCCCGGCGCGCCGGCGGTGCCGGCCTCGCCCGCGCCCTTGGCGCCCAATTCGGAATCCGCGGTCGGCGTGACCACGTGGCCCACCTCGATGTCGGGCATCTCGACCGCCATCGGCACCAGATAGTCGGCCATGTTGCCGTTGAGGAGTTGGCCGCGTTCATCGTAGAGGCAGTGCTCGAACAGCGCGCCGCCGAGGCCCTGCACCACGCCGCCTCGGATCTGCTCGTCGACGAGCTGCGGGTTGATCACCGTGCCGCAGTCCTCCACGCACCAGTGCTTGAGCAGCGTGACGAAGCCCGAACTCGGTGTCGACCTCCAGGTAGCTCGCCTGGATGCCGTTGGTGAAGGCGAACGGCCAGGCGCGCGGCACATAGTGGCGTGTCGCCATCAGCTCGGCCTGGAAGCCCGGTGGCAGCGTGTCCGGGCGGAAATAGGCGATGCGGGCGAGCTCGGCGAGCGGCAGGCGCTCGGCGCCGTTGTCGCGGTTGACGACAGCGCCGTTGCGGATGTCGAGCTCCTCAGGCTTGGCCTGCAAGATGCTGGCGGCGCAGGCCAGCACGTTGGCGCGCAGCGCCTTGCCGGCCTGCCATGCGGCTTCGCCGCCGATGCCGGCCGCGCGCGACGCCCAGGTGCCGCCGCCATAGGGCGTATTGTCGGTGTCGCCGGTGATCACCCGCACGTGCTCGATCGGCACACCGAAAGCAGAAGCCGCGACCTGCGCGATCACCGCCTCGGCGCCCTGACCCTGCTCGGTAACACCAGTCTGGCAGATGACCGCGCCCTGTGCGTCGAGCTTCATCGTCACGCCGTCCTGCGCGGAAATCTTGGCGCCGCCGACGCCGTAGAAGGCGGCGGACGGATTGGTCACCTCGATGAAGCTCGCAAAGCCGATGCCGCGATGGATGCCTTGCGCGCGCAGCCGCTTCTGCTCGGCGCGCAGTCCGGCATAGTTCATCATGGCGTCGAGATGGGCGAGCGCCTCGTGGTGCGACAGCGCCTCGAACTTGATCCCGGATGGGCCGCTCGAGGGATGCGCATCGTCCGGAATGAGGTTGCGGCGCCGGATTTCCAAGGGGTCCATGCCGATCCTGGCGGCGGCAAGCTCGACCAGTCCTTCCGTCACCGCGGTCGCGATGGGATGGCCGACGGCGCGGTACTGGCACATCACATTTTTATTCTGGAACACCACGCGCGCGCGGGCGCGGTAGTTCGGGCAGGTGTAGGGCCCGCCGGTGAGATTGACGATCTGGTTCGCCTCGATGCCCGAGGTGCGCGGATAGACGGAGTAGGGGCCGATGCCGGTGAGATCGTCGATCTCCCAGGCGGTGATAGTGCCGTCGTTCTTGACGCCGATCTTCGCCTTCACGCGGTGATCGCGGGCGTGGATGTCGGTGACGAAGCTCTCGATGCGGTCGGCGACGAACTTGATCGGGCGCTTGAGCAGCTTCGACAGCGCCACCGTCGCCATCTCGTCGGCATAGGTGTGCACCTTGATGCCGAACGAGCCGCCGACGTCCTTGGTGACGACGCGCACCTGGTGCTCCTCGAGACCGAGATGCTTGGCGAACAGGTTCTGCATCATGTGCGGCGCCTGCGTGCCATGATAGGCGGTGAGCCGCGCATCTCCAGGGTTCCAGTCTGCCACGATGGCGCGCGGCTCGTTGGTCACGCCGGTGTGGCGGCCGAACACGAAGGTCGTTTCCACGACCGCGTCGGCATCCTTGAAGCCCTTGTCCGGGTCGCCGGCGACGTGGACGCGCTCGAAGGTGAGGTTGTCGCCGAGCTCGGGATGGATCACGAGCGTGCCGGCATCGAGCGCGGTCTCGGCGTCGGTGACCGCGGGCAGCTCCTCGTAGCCGACCTCGACCAGCTCGCAGGCATCCTCGGCCTCGGCGCGCGTGCGCGCGACCACGGCGCAGACCGCCTCGCCCTGCCAGCAGGCGCGCTCGACCGCGATGGCATGCTGCGGCGCCGACTTGATGCCTTTGAGATGCGTGAGCACGCCGACCCACGGGGTGATCACCTTGGCGAGCTCGGCGCCGGTAACGACCGCGATGACGCCCGGCGCCTTCTTCGCCGCCGCCGTGTCGATCCGTGTGATGCGGGCATGCGCATGGGGCGAGCGCACGAAGGCGACATGCGCCATGCGCGGCAAGGTCAGGTCGCTCACGAACTGGGCGCGGCCCTGGGTGAGGCGGGCGAGATTGGGCCGGGGCACCGAGCGCCCGATATACGAGTTGGGCCGGTCGAGCGCCGAGAGGATGGGCGGCGAATCTTCTGATATCTTCATGGTCATTCGCTTGCCCTTGCCTTCGCCACGGCCTCGACCGCGTCGACGATCGCCTGGTAGCCGGTGCAGCGGCAGTAGTTGCCGGAGAGGTGTACGCGGATCGTTTCGCGGCTCGGCACCGCGCCGCTCCGCAGCAGCTCCTGCGCGGTGAGCAGCATGCCGGGCGTACAGTAGCCGCATTGCAGCGCATTGCGTTCGATGAATGCCTGCTGCAGGTCCGCGATCTCGTTGCTGTCGGCCACGCCCTCGATGGTCTCGACGCGCGCGCCGTCGCATTGCACGGCGAGCATCAGGCAGCCGCGCACGACGGCGCCGTCGACGCGCACGGTGCAGGCGCCGCACACGCCGTGCTCGCAGCCGACATGGCTGCCGGTGAGCGCAAGGTCCTCGCGCAGGAAATCGACCAGCGTCTTGCGCGCATCGACTCGCTCGCGCACCTCTTCGCCATTCACGGTGACGGCGATCTCGTGGAAGCGCTCGCTCATGGCTTTGCTCCCAAGAGTTGCTTGGCGACGCGGCGCAGCAGCACGCCGGCGAGATGCATCTTCACTGTGCCCGAGGCTTGGACGTCGTCGGGCGGGTTCAGGTCTTTCGCGAGCGCGCCTATCGCGGCATCGGCGTCGCCCCCGGCCAGCGCGGTCTCGGCATTGCGCGCGCGCACCGGAGTCGCGCCGACGCCGAAATAGGCGAGGCGGACGTTGCCGATGCCCTTGCCGCTGCCGCGTGCGCAGGCCGCAAGGCCGACGATCGCGTAGTCGCCGTGACGGCGCGCGAATTCCGCGAAGCCGACGCGGGTATCGGCATCGGCGGCCGGGACGCGAATGGCGGTGAGCATGTCGCCCGGCGTGAGCGCGGTCTCGAACAGGCCCTTGAAGAAATCGTCGGCTTTGACCGTGCGTTGCCCCTGCGGCCCGGCGATGTCGAGCTCGCCGCCGAGCGCAAGCAGGCAGGCCGGCAGCTCGGCGGCGGGATCGGCGAACGCGATCGATCCGCCGATGGTGCCGCGGTTGCGGATCGCGGGATGACCGATATGCGGCATGGCGAGTGCGATGAGCGGCGCGTGGCGTGCGATGTCGGGCGAGCGCTCGGCCTGCACGTGGCGAACCAATGCCCCGATCTCGACATGCCCGTTCTTGCGCGCGATCCCGTCGAGCCCGCCGATACCGTTGATATCGACCAGCAAAGCAGGGTGACTGAGCCGCATGTTGAGCGTGGCGATCAGGCTCTGTCCGCCTGCCAGCAGGCGGGCGTCGTCCTGCGCCAGCAGCTCGACCGCGTGCGCGACCGAGCGAGCCTTGGCAAACTCAAACGGTGCCGGCTTCAATACGTCCTCCCAGCGACTTTTTCGCATTGTCGCTGCTGCGGGCGGGACGTCAATCCTTGCCGGATGCCGTTCGGTTGGTGAAGCGGGCGTTGCCGAGGCCGGTACCGATCGTGAGCACGCCCCAATGCGTCACGTCGGCCATGAACGGCGCCTCGCTCAAGCCCTGCACGACGGCGTCGTTGTGCAGGACGACCATGGTGTCGTGTTTGCCGATGGTCGGGATCGCCTCGTGCAGTGCAAGCGGCAAATTGAAGCGGCTGGCCTCCCAGTTGCCCGGCAGGTTCTGCGCGCCGCGATCGATGGTGCCGTCGGGCTCGATGATGCCCGGACAGCCGATGCCGATGAACGGCGCTAGTCGGAGCCCCTCCTTGCCGGCGCGCGTGATCAGGCCCTCGAGCATGCCGACCAGCTCCTCGACCGCATCCTCGCGCTTGGGCTTTTTCTTCTCGTCGCCGTGCCGCCAGAGCCCGAATTTCCAGACGAAGGCCTTGGCGAGGTCGTCGGCCTTCTTCAGATTGAGGGCGACCACGCCGGCGCGAATGTTGGTGCCGCCGATGTCCACCGCCAGAATCGCGTCGTGCGCCTCGAACATCCAGCGCGGCGCCAGATGCGCGGCTCCGATCAGGCCGGCCTCGTCGGGATCGTGGCGGATCGGGACGAGCTCGATGGGCACCTTGTCGGCCTTGAGGATCACGGATGTGCGGCCGATCGCCAGCTCCCCGACGCGGCTGCCACGGAAGCCGCCGCCGACCACGATCCGCTCGGTGTCGCGCCAAGCCTTGAGCTTGAGGAAGCGGCGGATGACGAGCGCGAGCTCCTGGGAGAAATCCTCGATCGCGCCTTGGACGATACCGGCCGCCTCCGGGTCACCCTCGGCCAGCAGCGAGTCGAGCTTCTTCTTGTTGATGTCCTCACTCGCCTCGTCACCGAAGGGGTCGTCGCCGGCCTTGCGCAGGGGCTTGCGCCAGTTCTCGATGATCTCGCGGAAGGCACCCTTGTTGGCGCGATCGCCGAGGAAGCCCTCGTCGTCCTTGACCTCGACGTTGTAGCTGTCGACATCGACGGACGGCAGGCGGCTCGCGCCATGCGTCGGGACCGTCCGCAAGATCGTGGTCTGATCCGCCATATATCTGTTCCCGTGCCAGAACCTGTGTCAGGTTCATGACAACTAGGAACCGGCCGGAAGGTTGCATGGGTGACGGCCGCGCCGTCAGCGCGCCACGATCGGCTGCGCGGCAAGCGCGGGCTCGCGCACCGCGACGCCCGGAAACGCCGAGCCCTCCTCGAACCACGATTTCGGCGCCGGATGGCCCCACAGAGTCTGTCGTTGCGGGTCGCGCAGCGACCAGCGGATCGGCTCGAGATCGGGGTCGACCGTGAGATAGTCCGAGGTGAACAGCTCGACGCGGTGGCCGTCGGGGTCGCGCACATAGAGAAAGAAGGCGTTGGAAATGCCGTGGCGGCCAGGCCCGCGTTCCATGTTGGCGACATAGCCGCACGTCGCCATCACGTCGCAGATGTGGAGGATGTCGAGCGCGCTCGCGGTCCACACGCCGACGTGATGCAGCCGCGGCCCGCTGCCGTTGGTGAAGGCGAGGTCGTGGACATTGCCCTTGCGGTGCAGCCACACCGCCCACAGCCTGGGATCCGGATCATCGGTCTCGGTGTATTCGGTGAGCTTGAATCCGATGTCGGCATAGAAGTCGTAGCTCGCCTGCACATCCGGCGTGAAGCAGTTGAGATGGTCGATGCGCTGGATGCGCGCGCCCTGATAGGCGGCGTATTTCTGCAGCATGCGCTCGGCTTGGCCCATCCTGAAGCAAAGGTCGAGCGGCATGCCGAAGATATCGGCCGTGCGCAGCGTCCGGCCCTGATGGGGCCGCTCCGGGAACGAGACCGGGAGATTCTTGCGCCCGAACCAGAATGCGGCGCGGTCGAGGTCCTCCTCGCTTGCCACCTTGAATCCGAGCGCATGCACCATGGGCTCGCGCCAGCGATGCAGCACGATCGAGTGATGGTTGCGCTCCTCGACCGCCCGCAAGTAGATGGCATCCGCGGTTTCGTCCGTCACCAGGAGCCCGAGGCAGTCGACGTAGAAAGCGCGCGAACGCCCGAGATCGCGCACGCCGAGCTCGACATGGCTGGCGCGCACCACGTTGAAGGGCGGATCGAGAACGGGCTTGCGGACCGGCATGCTTCACCCCCAGCGCGTTTCACCCCTTCTCGACGATCTTGCGCGCGATGTCGATGGCGCGGCGCATCAGCGTCTCCGATGCCTCGAGCGTGCGGTAGGCCGCATGGGAGGTGAGCGTCACGTTCTCCATCCGTGCCAGCGGATGGTCGGGCGTGAGCGGCTCGGTATGGAATACGTCGAGGCCGGCATGACGGATGTGGCCGTTGCGGAGCGCGTCCAGAAGCGCGGCCTCCTCGATCAGCGCCCCGCGCGCGGTGTTGACCAGGAGCACGCCGCGCTTGGTGCGCGCGAGCCGCTTGGCGTCGAGCATGTCCCGCGTCTCGTCGGTGAGCGCAAGGTGCAGCGAGATCACGTCGGCCCGCGCCAGGAGCTCGTCGAGGGCGACCAGCGGCACGCCGGCGTCGTCACGCGGCGAGCGGTTCCAGGCGATCACCTCCATGCCGATGCCGCGCGCCATTCGCGCCACTTCGCGGCCGATGCCGCCGAGCCCGATCAGGCCGAGCATCTTGCCGTTGAGCTGCATGCTCTCGACCGGGTCCCAGGTGCCCGCGCGCACCGCGCGGTCCATGCCGGCCAGGTCGCGGCAGCAGGCGAAGATCAGCGCCATGGTGTGCTCCGCGACCGCGACGTCGCCGTAGCCCTTGATGGTGTGCACCTCGATGCCGAGCTTGCTCAGCGCCGGAACGTCCATGTAGCTCGACGCGCCGGTACCGAGGAACACGATGTGCCGGAGCCCATGGCATTGGGCCATGGTCTCGGTCGGCATATAGGAGTGGTCGTCGAGGCAGATGGCATAGCCGGCGAGCAGGTGCGGCAGATCGGCGGATTGGAACGGCTCGCTGTTGACGGCGAACGGCGGATCGCCTGGTCGCTGCACGCGGGCGAAGACCGGCGCCAGCTCGTCGTTGCAATCGACAAAGATCGATTTCATCCTGTTCCCTCGCCATTCCAACTCATAGTAATACTGTAGGAATTGGCAAGCACGGAGGGTGAAAATGCCGGGTGAGTTCAAGGGTAAAGTCGTCGTTATTACCGGGGGAAGCCGCGGCATCGGCCGCGGCATCGCGCTCGCCTTTGGGCGCCAGGGCGCGCAGACCGTGCTGGCTTCGTCATCGCAGGAAAACCTCGCCGTCGCGGCCAAGGCAGTCGCGGCCGAGGGACCGGAGCCGCTCATCGTCGCCGGCGACCTGCGCAAGCTCGACGCCTGCGAGCAGTTGTTCAAGCAGGTCAATGAGCGCTTCCATCGTTGCGACGTGCTCGTCAACAATGCGGGTGCGACGCGCGCCGGCAACTTCGCGGAGCTGCCGGACGACGCCTGGCTCGACGGCTTCGCGTTGAAGTTCCTCGGCGCGGTGCGGCTGACGCGCCTGTTCTGGCCGCTGCTCAAGGCGGCGGAAGGGCACGTCGTCAACATCATCGGTGGCGCCGCGCGCACCGTGGAGCCGGAATTCCTGATCGGCGGGTCGGTCAACGCCGCGAGCGCGAACTTCGTGAAAGGGCTGTCCAAGCTCGGGATGCGTGACGGCGTCCACGTCAACGCCATCCATCCCGGCACGACCGCGACCGAGCGCACGGAAACATTGCTGACGCAGCGTGCGGCGGCGCAGGGCAAGCCGGTCGAGGAGCTGCGCGCCGCCACGCTCGCCAAGAGCGGAATACGCCGGATGGCCACGCCCGAGGATATCGCCGAGCTCACGTTGTTCCTCTGTTCAGAACGTTCGCGGCAGATCCAGGGAACCGCGATCGCTGTCGACGGCGGCTCGACACCCGGACTTTATTGACCGCATCACATCTTCGAATATTGCGCGCAGGGAACTTGCGCGCGCCCGGCCGGACTGGTCTCATGAGGCGACCGCCCCGGAACGGCTGGAATAAATACGGCTGCCGAGGGTTGTTCGTTCGATCGCCGGGCGTCTTGCCGGCGACGAGGATTCGGGAGGAGACGACATGAACCAGATCACGCGGCGCGCCTTCGGCGTGGCCGGTTTTGCCCTGTTGCTCGCGACATCCGCGAGCTTCGCCCAACAGCAGCCGCCACCGGTTCGCGTGCGCGGCACGGTCGAGGCCTTCGATGGGACGCTGATGACCGTCAAGTCGCGCGACGGCCAGACCACGTACAAGATCAAGCCGACCGCCAATGTCGCCGTGCGCGGCATCGTCAAGGCGTCGCTCGCCGACATCAAGGACAATTCCTACATCGGCGTCACCGGCATGCCGCAGGCCGACGGCAGCCAGAAGGCGGTCGAAATCCACATCTTCCCCGAGCCGATGCGCGGCACGGGCGAAGGCTTCCGCCCTTGGGATCTGGCGCCCAACAGCACCATGACCAACGCCACCGTCGCGCAGATGGTGAAAGGGGTCGACGGCGACGTGATCACGCTCAAGTACAAGGACGGAGAAAAGAAGATCGTCGTGACGCCGCAGACCGAGATCGTGACCTATGTTCCCGGCAGCAAGGACGAGCTGAAGCCCGGGGCGAAGATCTTCATCGCCGGCGCCGCCAAGAAGGACGACGGCACGCTCGAAGCCGCCTCGATCTCGGTCGGCCGCGACGGCGTCACGCCGCCGATGTGAGGAAACGACGATCGACATGAACGACATGAATAAAATGACACGACGCGTGGTCGCGGGCGCGGCATTGATCGCCGCGTTCGCGGTTTCGTCGGCTTTCGCACAGCAGCCGCAGACCCAGCGCATCCGCGGGCCGATCGAGGCGGTGGACGGCGCGACGCTCACCGTCAAGGCCGGCGAGGCCGATGCGAAGGTGAAGTTGACCGATAACGTGGCGGTGTACGGCGTGGTCAAGGCGACGCTCGCCGACATCAAGCCCGGCTCCTTCATCGGCGTCGGCGCGACGCCGCAGGCCGACGGCAGCCAGAAGGCCATCCAGATCATGATCTTCTCCGAGCCGCAGCGCGGCACCGGCGAGGGTCATCGGCCCTGGGATCGGCCGAACACCACCATGACCAATGCGACGGTCGACACGACAGTCGCCGGCGTCGACGGCCAGGTGGTCATGGTCAAGTACAAGGACGGCGAGAAGAAAATCGTCGTCGGCCCCGATGCCATGATCCGCGCCTATGTGGTCGGCAGCAAGGACGAGCTCAAGCCGGGCGCCAACATCAACATCGTCGCCGCCACCAAGAAGCCCGACGGCACGTTCGAAGCCGCGCGGGTCAATGTCGGCCGCGACGGCGTCGTGCCGTAAGCAAGAATCAGGAGTCATCGATCTGACTCCTGATCTTCGTGCCTCCCCGGCGCGAAGGTGCGTGCGCGGAGCCGCGCGCCGGCACGTCGAGATCGCTCGCCGGCGCGTCTTCGGTCAGGCGCGCCAGCAGCGCCGTGAGATCGTCGAGCCGCGCCGCGACCACGTGGATGACGCCGGATTCCTGCTGCACCTCGCCGCTCACGGCCACGTAGCGCGCGCCCAGGATGATCGGGCGAAAGCGCTCGAACGTCTTCGGCCAGACGATGATGTTGGCGACCGCGCTCTCGTCCTCGATGGTCATGAAGATGACGCCGTTGGCCGAGCCCGGCCGCTGGCGAATGGTGACGAGGCCGGAGACGGTGACGCGCGCGCCGGACGCTCAGCGCGCGCAAGCTCCTCGTTGCGGATGATGCCGCGGCGGGCGAGGTCGGCGCGCAGGAACGCAGGCCGGATGCGCGCGCAGCGACAGCTCGAGGAAGCGGTAGTCGTTGACGACCTCCTCGCCCAGCGGCATGGGCGGCAGCTGGACAATCGGGTTCGCGCGCGACTGAAACTTGCGCAGGTAACGGTGTCGTCGCGACGCGAAGCAACGGCAGGTCGTCGTCCTGGTCGCCGACGCGGCCGAGCGCCTTGGCCGCCCACAGCGCCTGCCGCCGGGTCAGGCCGAGCGAGCCGAAGGCATCGGCGTCGGCGAGCCGCTCGATGACGCGCGGCGGAAGGCCGGTGCGCAGCCAGAGATCGCGCACGGACGAATAGCCGGTGCCGCGGCGCGTCACGATCAGCTTGCGCGTCGTCCTCCGACAATCCCTTGATCTTGCGCAAGCCGAGACGCAACGCGTGCGTGGTCGCGGATGTCGCCCGCCATGTCGCGGTGGAGCGCATGCAGACGATCCGCAGCGCGTCAGGGCCTGGCTCCAGCGTCGCGTCCCAGTCCGAGTGGTTGACGTCGACCGGCCGCACCTCGACGCCGTGCTCGCGCGACGTCGCGCACGATCTGCGCCGGCGCGTAGAAGCCCATCGGCTGCGCGTTGAGCAGCGCCGCGGCGAAGACGTCCGGATAGCGGCACTTGAGCCAGGCCGAGGCATAGACCAGGAGCGCGAAGCTCGCGGCGTGGCTTTCCGGAAAGCCGTATTCGCCGAAGCCCTCGATCTGGCTGAAGCAGCGCTCGGCGAAGTCGCGCGGATAGCCGCGCGCGACCATGCCCTCGATCATCTTGGTCTTGAACGTGCCGATGGTGCCGGTGCGCTTGAAGGTCGCCATGGCGCGGCGCAGCTTGTCGGCCTCGCCCGGCGTGAAGCCGCCGGCGACGATGGCGATCTTCATCGCCTGCTCCTGGAACAGCGGCACGCCGAGGGTCTTGCCGAGGACGGCTTCGAGCTCCTTGGACGGATAGGAGACCGGCTCGAGCCTCTGCCGGCGGCGCAGATAGGGATGCACCATGTCGCCCTGGATCGGGCCCGGCCGCACGATCGCCACCTCGATGACGAGATCGTAGAATTTTTCCGGCTTGAGCCGCGGCAGCATCGACATCTGCGCGCGGCTCTCGACCTGGAACACGCCGAGCGAATTGGCGCGCTGCAGCATGCGGTAGACGGCCGGTTCCTCCGTCGGAACGGTGGCGAGAGTGAGCCTTTCGCCGTAGTGCTTCTCGACGAGCTCGAACGCCTTGCGGATGCAGGTCAGCATGCCGAGCCCGAGCACGTCGACCTTGAGCATGCCGAGCGCGTCGAGATCGTCCTTGTCCCATTCGACGATGGTGCGCTCCTCCATCGCCGCATTCATGATCGGCACCACCTCGTCGAGCCGGTTGCGGGTGATGACGAAGCCGCCGACATGCTGCGAGAGATGGCGCGGGAAGCGATTGAATCTCCTCCGACGAGCGCGCGCATCTTCGCGCATGCGCGGGCTCGTCGACGTCGATGCCGGCGCGCGCGAGCGCGTCGGCTCGCGCACGCTCGCCGCCGCCCATGCCCCAGATCGAGGAGGAGAGCGCGCCGATCGTGTCCTCCGACAGGCCGAAGACCTTGCCGACCTCGCGGATCGCCGAGCGGCCGCGATAGGAGATCACGGTCGCGGCGATGCCGGTCGCGCTCGCGGCCGTATTTGGCGATAGATGTACTGGATCACCTCCTCGCGCCGCTCGTGCTCGAAATCGACGTCGATGTCGGGCGGCTCGTTGCGCTCGGCGGAGATGAAGCGCTCGAACAGGAGATCGGCCGGCTCCGGATCGACCTCGGTGATGCCGAGGCAGAAGCAGACCGTCGAGTTCGCCGCCGAGCCGCGGCCCTGGCAGAGGATGTCTCTCGCGAGCGCGCATAGCGGACGATGTCATGGACGGTGAGGAAATAGGGCGCGTATTGCAGCTCGGCGATCAGCGCGAGCTCGTGCGCGAGGTTTTGCCGGACCTTGTCCGGGATGCCGTCGGGATAGCGGGTGGCGGCGCCCTCCCAGGTCAGATGGACGAGCGCCTCCTGCGGAGTTGCGAAGCCGGCGCGCGGCTCGTCGGGATATTCGTAGCGCAGTTCGTCGAGCGAGAAGGTCAGCGCCGCGTCGAGCGCGCAGCGTCTCCGCGATCGCCTCCGGCGCAGTCGCGGAACAGGCGTGCCATCTCGGCGGCGGTCTTCAGGAAGCGCTCGGCATTGACGGCGAGCCGCCGGCCGGCCTTGTCGATGGTCAGGTGCTCGCGGATGCAGGTGAGCACGTCCTGCAATTCGCGCCGGTCGGGGTGATGGTAGAGCACGTCGTTGACGGCGATGAGCGGCACGCCGGCCGCCGCGTGCGCTCTCTGCGCTGCGGGCAAGCCGCGCGCGATCGTTGCCGCGGTAGAGCATCGTGGCCGCGAGCCGCACGCGGCCGGGAGCGGCGTTGCGGAGAACGGCAAGAAGCGATGGCTTTTTGGAGCCCGCGACGAGCCTGAGTCTCAGCCTTGCCGGCGACAGGCTTCGTTTTCCATTTTTCCGGCGGCGGCGCTGCGGCGTCGCGCGTCGAGGCCTCCATCACGATGAGCTCGAGGCCGTCGATGTGCTCGAGAAGGTCGTCGAGCAGGAGGATGCAGTCGCCTTTCTCGGCGCGCAGGTTGCCGCACGTGAGCAGGCGGCAGAGCCGTCCCCAGGCCGCGCGGTCGCGCGGATAGGCGAGGATGTCGGGCGTGCCGTCGGCGAAGACGAGCCGCGCGCCGGGATGATAGGTGAGCGCCAGTTTCTGCTCGCGCTTGATGAGATGCGCGCGCACCACGCCGGCGACCGAGTTGCGGTCGCAGAGCCCGATGCCGTCGAGCCCGATATGGGCGGCCTGCAGCATCAGCTCCTCGGCGTGCGACGCGCCGCGCAGGAACGAGAAATTGGAGGCGACGGCGAATTCGAAATAGCGAGACATGTCACGCATACATCCCGTGCAGGAACCAGTGCGGTTGCGTCGTGTCGCGATAAAGCCCCGCGCGGAAGAGCCAGAAGCGCAGGCCCGCCTGGTCCTCGACGCGGAAGTAATCGCGTGCGGGACCGCCCGCTTCGCTCCACCAGGCGCCTTCGATGCGCTCGGGACCTTCGGCGGCGACCACTTCGTGCAGCGCGCGGCGCCAGCGGAAGCGCAGCGGCGGGCCGTCGGGCACGAGGGCGGCAACGTCCGTGATCGGCTCGGGCCTGGCGAGCAGCCGCAGCGGCCGCGGGCTCCCAGCGGCCTCGGCGTGGAAACGGCGGAACATTTCCCAATCCGCCTCGGCGCGTGATTCCATTTGGTCGCATTTTCTGCGGAAAACCGGTGTCCACTTTTCCGGAAAATGCTCTTGCTTGCGCCGGCATGGCCGCAGCGGCGAGCTCGGGGATATGGCTGTCCTGGGCGACGAGCCGCGTCACCCGCCGCCGTCCGAGCCGCGCGCTCAGGCGGTCGACCAGGCGGTCGAGCTCGGCCTGATCCTCGTGGCTGCCGAGACCGATCTGCTCGTCCGGGCAGGGCTCGGCGACGAGCACGGAGAGCCGCGCCAAGTCGAAGCCGAAGCCCGGATCGATCTCGTCGCCGAGCGCGGCGAGCCGCTCGACGAAGAGCGCGCGGATCGCCTGCGGATCGCGGACCGGACGCGAGGTGCCGGCGGCGATGCGCTTGACCGCGCCGTCGGTGCGGAAGAGCGCAAGCTCGAGGCGGCGCGCGCCGTCGCCGCGCGCCGTCAGCGCCGTCTTGAGCCGCGCCGCGAGCCGCTCGACGGTGGCGAGCACGTCCTCCTCGCGCGCGATCGGCTCGTGGAAGCTCTTCTCGGCGAGATAAGGCGCAATCGGCAGGCGCGGGCTGAGCGGCTCGTCCTCGCGGCCGAGCGCGCGGTCGAGCTTGCGCAGGAGATCGGCGCCGAAGCGGGCGGCGAGCGGCGCGCGCGGCAGATCGAGGATGTCGCCGACGCGCTTCAAGCCGAGGCGCGCCAGTGCGGCGACCATGTCACCCGGGAGTCGCAGCGCCACGAGCGGCAACGGCGCCAGGAGATCGCGTTCGTTGCCGGTTCTTGTGATCGCCGTCTCGCCGAAACGCGCCGCGGCCCAAGCCGCGCCGATGGTCGCGGCGACTGCGGCGCGCGCGGCAAAGCCGAAGCTCGTCACCCGTGCGAACAGATCGTCGCGCAGCCGCTCCTCGCCGCCGAAGAGATGCGCGCAGCCGCCGATGTCGAGCAGGATGCCGTCGGGCGGATCGATCGTGACGAGCGGCGTGTAGCGCTGGCACCAGTCGGCGATGGCGTCGAGCAGGCGCGCGTCGGCCGCCTGGTCCTCCGGCACGGCGGCGAGCGTGGGATGCATGGCGCGGGCCTGCGCCAGCGCCATGCCGGCGACGAGGCCGCGCTGCTGCGCGGCGGCATCGACCGCGACCAGGAGGTCGAGGTTGCCGCGCTTGCCGAAGACAGCGAGCGCCGACGCAGCCTCACGCGATCGCCGCGCGATGCGGTCGGTCGAAAACCGCTCCAGCCACAGGCTGAGTATGCGTTGCGAACTCGAAGCGCTGCTCCACACTGTTCCACTCCACGATCCAGGCTCCGAGATGACCACGGCGGTTGCGCACCAGATGCGCGGCGAAGCGCGGCGGGCCGATGCCTGAGGGCGACGCGCCGATGATCCAGCGCGTCGCGGCGGCGGATGGCGCGTCGTCCGGCGCGGTGCGCAGAATGAGGCCGAGCGTGTCGCCGGCGGCGGCCGCGAGCGAGAGCCGGCGCGACGCGACCTGGTCGATGTCGCGCGCGCGCAACTCGCCGATCGCCACGCCGACGGCGCGGCAGCGCAACGCTTCTTCCATCGCCCACAGCACGTCGCGGGAACGCGCGGCGGCGACCGTGACCAGCCGTTCGGGCGCGATGCCGGCCTCGTCGAGGCCGGGACCATAGGGCGCGCCGTTCTCGGCGAGCGAGAGATCCTCGGCGATCCAGAGCACTGAACCATGATGACGCGCCGCCAATGCCAGCGCGAAGCCGGTCGCGGCGGCGGTTTCGCTCTCGCGCACGGCGGCGATCTCGTGCAGCGCGCCGCGGCCGAGCCCGCCGCCCAGCGTGTCGTCGATCGTGGGGATGCCGAGCGTCAGCGGGGCGCTGCATCCGACGAGGCCGGTTGCCGCCTCGGCCGAGGAGAGCTTCCGGCGCAGCCGGTCGATCAAAACCGCGGTTGTCACCTGTGGCATCGCCATCGCCCACTCTGTATTTTGTTCATGTTTTGTTCTATTGATTCCGGAGACCGTGACCGCCGTCAAGCCAAAAGCATAAGCGATTGAAAAAGCGGGATTCTTCCCATCCGGCAAACCCCCGCCCATCAGTTGACTCAGCCGCCGCGTGCAGCTACCCGCTGCCCGCCGGTGTGGCGGATTTGACGTTCCTACCAGCGTTGCTGCGAGTCCTTCGTAGGAACGTCAAATCCCAAGCCACACCGCGCAATCATAGAGTTGCTAGTGTCCCTTGGTTCCGACGTTCGTAAAAGGCCGCGCTGCAAGTGGATACGAACGTCGGAACCGGGACACTAGCCCGGGTCGTGAGCTCAGGGGGATTTTCATGCCGCTCAAGGATGCGCCGACCTATCCGAAAAAGCCGGGCTTTCGTCTCGGCATCTATGTCTGCAAGGACGCCGAGATCGTCGATTACGCGGCGCCCCATGGCGTGTTCTCGGTGGCGCGCCGCTTCGATCCGGATCTCGATGCCTTCCTGATCGCGGAGGCGCTGCGCCCGGTGCAGACGCAGGCCGGATTCACCGTCCTGCCGAATTACGGATTCAACGACGCGCCGGACATGGACGCCTTTCTGATTCCAGGCGGCTTCGGCCTGCGCCAGGAGATCAACAACGGCCGGCTGCACGCCTTCATCCGCGCGCTGCCGGAGAAAACGCTGCTGGTGAGCGTGTGCACGGGCTCGTGGATCTACGGCCGCATGGGGCTGCTCGATGGTAAGGCCGCGACCAACCGCAAGGAGCCGGATCGCCTGGAAGCTTCCAACATGGGCAAGGTACCGATCGACCGCCTGGCGGAGATCGCGCCGAAATGCCGGATCAGCCGCGCGCGCGTGGTCGATGCCGGGCGCATCATCAGCGGCGGCGGCATCGCTTCCGGGATGGAGGTCGGCTTCCATCTGCTGCGCCGCGCCGGCTACGACGAGAATTTCATCACCGACGTGGCGCGCGTGATGGAGTACAAGGCGGCCTACGAGCTTTATCGCGACGACATCGATTTTGATGGGTAGGCGATACTCGCTCCGCTGTCATTCCGGGGCGCCGCGTAAGCGGCGAGCCCGGAATCCAGTACTCAACGGCAGTGGTTACTGGATTCCGGGCTCGCGGGCTAAAGCCCGCGCCCCGGAATGACAGCCCACGGTGTTACACCTGTGCAATCACCTTGCGGTCGATGTCGCGCACGTTCTTCACGCCGCAGAGCGCCATGGTGACGTCGAGCTCCTTGCCGAGGAACTCGATCGCCTTGGCGACGCCGGCCTCGCCGCCGGCGCCCAGGCCGTAGATGTAGGAGCGGCCGATCATGCAGGAGCGCGCGCCGAACGCGAGCGCGCGCACCACGTCCTGCCCGGTGCGGACGCCGCCGTCGAACATCACCTCGATCTGCGAGCCCACCGCCTCGGCGATTTTCGGCAAGGCCGAGATCGACGACGGCGCGCCGTCGAGCTGACGCCCGCCGTGATTGGAGACGATGAGGGCGCTGGCGCCTGTCTTGGCTGCGGTCTTCGCATCCTCGACGTCGAGGATGCCCTTGAGGATGAGCTTGCCCGGCCAGATGCCGCGCACCCACTCGACGTCCTTCCAGGAGAGCGTCGGATCGAACTGGCTCGCGGTCCATTGCGCCAGCGACTTCACGTTCTCCATGCCCTTCACATGGCCGGCGAGATTGCCGAAGGTCTTGCGCTTGCCCTTGAGGATCGAGAGCGCCCAGGCCGGCTTGGTCATGATGTCGATGACGTTGGCGAGCTTGATCTCCGGCGGCACCGTCATGCCGTTCCTGATGTCGCAATGGCGCTGGCCCAGCACCTGCAGATCGACCGTGAGCACCAGCGCGCTGCATTTCGCCGCCGCCGCGCGCTCGATCAGCGCCTTGATGAATCCGCGGTCCCGCATGACGTAGAGCTGGAACCAGAACGGCTTGCCGGTAGCCTGCGCCACGTCCTCGATCGAGCAGATCGACATGGTCGAGAGCGTGAACGGAATGCCGGCCTTCTGGGCCGCCCGGCACGCCAGAATCTCGCCGTCGCCGTGCATCATGCCGCAGAGCCCGATCGGCGCCAGCGCCAGCGGCAGCGCGGCCTTCTCGCCGATGATGGTGGTCGAGAGGTCGCGCTGCGACATGTCCACCAGGATGCGCTGGCGCAACTTGATGCGCTCGAGGTCGGCGCGGTTGGCGGCGAGCGTCTCCTGCGAATAGGAGCCGGCTTCGGCGAAGTCGAAGAAGGCGCGCGGCACCTTGCGGCGGGCCGTTTGGCGCAGATCCTCGATGCAGGTCATGGTGAGCATCTCAGCATCAGTAGTCAGTTATCGGGGATCAGAAAGAGGGAACGCCGCCCATGTCATCGGCGTTATCTAGCCGGCTGCGGCTGTCGGCCGCCTGCCGAGGAGCACATCCCATGGGAATTCCGAACGACACCGTCGCGCTCGACGACAAGACCCGGCGCGATCGGGATCAGGACGAGGCCCGCAGGCGCAGGCTCGAAGGTCGCTCGAGCAAGGCCTCGAGGACAGCTTTCCTGCATCCGATCCGATCAACGTCACCCAGCCGCCCCCGACCGTGGGCGACAGGAAGAAGAGATAGAGCCAAGAAACAACAACGCCGTTAACCAAGACTAGTCCGCCGGCGACCAATCTCGGGCTTACCCGAGAGGTGCCGGCGGTTCCATTTTTTCTTTGATTATCTTGGGTTGAAGGCTCGCTCACGTTTTTTGAAGATTTCAGGCGTTGAATTGACCTATCATCGCTCCGGAGGTCGCGCTGGGCTCGTCGGCGCGCACGTAGCCCCTTTACGGGGTCCAGGGGAAACATGGTTCGTAAGTATTTCGGCACCGACGGCATCCGTGGCCGCGCCAACGGCGTGATCACGCCGGAGCTGGCGCTCAAGGTCGGGCAGGCGGCCGGGCTGATCTTTCGCCGCGGCGACCATCGCCATCGCGTGCTCATCGGCAAGGATACCAGGCTCTCCGGCTACATGATCGAGACCGCGCTGGTCGCGGGCTTCACCTCGGTCGGCATGGACGTGCTGCTCACCGGCCCGATCCCGACGCCGGCGGTCGGCATGCTCACGCGTTCCATGCGCGCCGATCTCGGCGTGATGATCTCGGCCTCGCACAATCCCTTCGACGACAACGGCATCAAGCTGTTCGGCCCCGACGGCTTCAAGCTTTCCGACGATGTCGAGCACGAGATCGAGGAGCTGCTCGATGCCGAGCTCACGAAGCGGCTGGCCAAGGGCGCCGATCTCGGCCGCGCCAAGCGCATCGACGGCGTGCAGGACCGCTACATCGAGTTCGCCAAGCGCACGCTGCCGCGCAACCTCTCGCTCGGCGGCCTGCGCATCGTGATCGATTGCGCGAACGGCGCCGGCTACCGCGTCGCGCCGGAGGCGCTCAAGGAGCTCGACGCCGAGGTGATCTCCATCGGGATCGAGCCCGACGGCTTCAACATCAATCGCGACTGCGGCTCGACCGAGACCGCCGCCCTTTGCCAGAAGGTGAAGGAGATGCGCGCCGACATCGGCATCGCGCTCGACGGCGACGCCGACCGCGTGCTGATCGTCGACGAGCGCGGCCGCCTCGTCGACGGCGACCAGGTGCTGGCGGTGATCGCGGAGAGCTGGCAGGCCGACGGCCGCCTTGCCCAGCCCGGCATCGTCGCGACCGTGATGTCCAATCTCGGCCTCGAGCGCTATCTCGGCAGATCTGGGGGTCGACGCTCGTGCGCACGCCGGTCGGCGACCGCTACGTGCTCGAGCACATGCGCGCCCACGGCCACAATGTCGGCGGCGAGCAGTCCGGCCACATCATTCTCTCCGACTACACGACCACCGGCGACGGCCTGCTGGCCGCGCTGCAGGTGCTGGCGGTGGTGAAGAAGCAGAACGAGCCGGTGTCGAAGGTCTGCCACCGCTTCGATCCGCTGCCGCAGGTGCTCAAGAACGTGCGCTACAAGAGCGGCAAGCCGCTCGATGACGCCACGGTGCGCACCGTCATCAAGGATGCCGAAGCGCGCCTCGACCGGCCAGGGCCGGCTGCTCGTGCGTCCGTCCGGCACCGAGCCCGTGATCCGCGTGATGGGCGAGGGCGACGACAAGGTGCTGGTCGAGGAAGTCGTCGACGGCATCGTCGATGCGCTGACCAACGCGGCGGCGTGAAGCAGGACATTGTTGGCGTCGCAGTGGACTTGGCAGGCGTGCCCACGGGCCGCGGCGCTCCCGCTTGCGCCCTCTCCCCTTGCGGGAGAGGGCAGCTCGGCGTTGACGCGTGCGATGATGGGTGAGGGGCATCTTCGCAAGAAGTGATTTTTACGAAGCAAACCCCTCATCCACATCCGATTCGTTTCACCGCCGTACATGCCCTCTCCCGCAAGGGGAGAGGGCGCTGCAACCGGCAGCGCGGCGCGCGGAGACACGCTCCGTTGCGACAATCACGTCTTCACTTGTCAAACAGCCATACTTATTCCCGCGGCGCGATTGCGCCCGGGTCGTGAAATAGATTCCCACCTCGAGGGGTGGGCGGAGCGCCGACAGGCGCCCGGATGCAGCGGCATCCGGTTGGCCCGCACATGACGCGGCGGGCCGGGTGCTTGCGAAGCACCCTGCGTCCAATAACGTAGGACGCGCGCCTTTCGGCGCTCCACCGTGGCGATTTGTGGCCGGGGGCCGCGCTTCCGTCTGCGGAATTATCCTCCGCAATCCGTGCAGCGAGCTCCTCGCAGCCAGGTCGTAGTGCCTGGCGGGCGGTGCCCATAGCGCGTCAAGACGCGCGTGAACGCGCTTCCGACCTCCCGGGGCTGCGGTTACGAGCCGCATCGCGGGACGCCACACCTCGCTCCGCCTATGGACCGTCTCCGGAAGACGCCCCTCGATGAGCAAGGCAGGCAGCTTCTAGGATAACTTCGAAATGAAGTCAATATTAAAGTTCATATCGTAGGCGACACACCAAGCCCCACGCGCGTGTGTTGTGGCGACTTGCGAGGCGTTCCGGGAGCGGTGACAACGGGCGGGGCGAGGCCGGGGCGCGGCGGGGTTCGTTTTTCTATCCCATTGATCTAACGGTGGAAATTGCCGGGTTTGGAATACATGCAAAATCGGCGTTTTGCTTTTGCCTGCCGCCCCGGTCTCAGGTATCGATAGTTGCAGAAAGAACTAAGCCGGTTGGAAACGTCCGCCTTCCCATGATCGTCTGCTCCTGCAACGTGCTGACCGACCAGGACGTGCGCACGGCGCTCGGTGCCGAGCAAACGCCGCGCACGACCGGCCAGGTCTATGGCTGCCTCGGCTGCAGCGCCCAGTGCGGGCGTTGCGCGCGCACCATCCGCAAGATCATGGACGAGGCGCTCACCGGCGCCTGCGGCACGAGCTGCCAGTGCTGTCCGGCGGGCCAGCACCGCGGTTGAAACCGGCGCCGCGGCCGGACCGGCCGCACAATCCATTCACCATTCGATAACTGCCTTTCTGGTCACGCCGTTTGCGGCATCGGCCCTTGTCCCGTCATCGCATTTTGCGCAAGATTAGAGTAATTCCAATTCAGCGGTCAGGCGGCGATCGCGACAACTCAATCAGGGATGCGGATATGAAAGGCGATGCGAAGGTCATCGAATACCTCAATCGTGGGCTGCGGCACGAGCTCGCCGCCATCAACCAGTACTGGCTGCACTACCGGCTGCTCGACAACTGGGGCTACAAGGCGCTGGCCAAGAAATGGCGCAAGGAATTGATCGAGGAGATGGAGCACGCCGACAAGCTCGTCGAGCGCATCATCTTCCTCGACGGTTTCCCCAACATGCAGGTGATCGATCCGCTGCACATCGGCCAGACCGTGAAGGAAGTGCTCGACTGCGATCTCGCGGCCGAGATGTCGGCGCGCGCGCTCTATCAAGAGGCCGCGACGCACTGTCATTCGGTCAAGGATTACGTCACCCGCGACCTGTTCGAGAAGCTCATGCACGACGAGGAAGAGCACATCGATTATCTCGAGACGCAGCTCGATCTCGTCGCCAAGCTCGGCCTCGAGCTCTACGCCCAGCACCACATCGGCAAGGTCGACGACGACAGCTGACGGCGCCGCGTCAGTAGAAGTTCTTAGCGATAGGTTGGGTCGAGTTCTTCACGAGACCCAACAATTACAAGCACGCTTGGTCATGTTGGGTCTCGCAAGCGCTCGACCCAACCTACGGCGGCCGACTGCGCTCGGCGCGAATCACCACGCGCTTCGCGTCGCATCGCTGCAGCGTAAACGGTGCCCGAATTCTTAATCGGACATTAACAATCGCGGGTTGCACGCGCAGCGCCGGCATTTGTACGGCACCCGAATGTTAAAATTCACGGTTAAGAAGTAAGGTTAAGTCCCGCTTAAGGGTTTCCTGCCACCTTCGGCTTCGTTGGTTCATCCCTGTGTGGGGTCTCGCGCCCCTGCCGGACGAAAGGACGAAGTCATGGTTAGTGCGAAAATCTTCGGTCTTGCGGGAGCGGCCGCTATGCTGAGCAGCGCGGCGCTCGCCGCCGATCTGCCCCTCCTGCCGCCCCGTTTATCGACCGCCGATCGTGGTGGAAAGCGGCTGGTACCTGCGCGGTTTTGTCGGCATGAGCAATCAGTTCGTGAACGACATATCGCATCCGTCGTTTGCGACAGCTCCGCAGTTCGTGTTCCTGGACAAGGGCGGCTTCGACAGCGCGCCGTTCTTCGGCGGCGGCGTCGGCTATCAGTGGAACAACTGGCTGCGAGTGGACCTGACTGCCGAGTATCGCGGCAAGGCCAAATTCCATGCCCTCGACCGGTATTTCAACGCCGGCTTCTTCACCAACGACTACACCGCCAGCAAGTCGGAGTTCGTGGGCCTCGTCAACGCTTATCTCGATCTCGGAACGTGGTGGTGCATCACGCCCTTCATCGGCGCCGGCGTCGGCGTCGCCTACAACAAGATCGAGCACTTCCGCGACACGAACGTGATCGCGGGCGGCGGCGGCTGGGCCGATGCGGGCACCAAGAGCAATTTTGCCTGGGCATTGCATGCCGGCGCGTCCTACAAGGTGACGTCGAACTTCGCGGTCGATCTGTCGTACCGCTACCTGAACCTGGGCAAGGCCGAGACTGCCCATCTCGTGAACCTCGATCCCACGGTCGTCAGCGGCAATCCATTGGCGCCGGTGACGTTCAACAATCTCCAATCGCACGACGTCATGTTGAGCGTGCGGTGGCTGCTGCAGCAAGAGCCGGCTCCCGCGCCCTATCCGATCATGCGCAAGGGCTGAGCAGAGAAGCCGAGCAGCGGCTGAGCGACGTCCGAGCGATCAGCCGGTCACGAACGAAGAGAAGAAACGGCGCGGGATGCTTCCCGCGCCGTTTTCGTTGTTAAGGATTATTACCTATTGCTGCGCCCGCGAGCTAACCGCTCGTTAAGGTTAATCAATCATGATCGCACCCACGTAAACGATTCCAAGGGGCCGTCATGCGTCGCATGCTCGTTGCTTTTGGCTTGCTCGCTTCGATCTCCGGCGCCACCGCGGCGGACTACGAGCTTCCGACCTTGCGCGGAGCGGAACCGGTCGTCCGGCCCGCTGCGGCATGCTGTACCCGCTGGGACGGTTTCTATGTCGGCGGGCAGGCCGGCTACAGCCTTGCCAGCATGAACTTCGCCACCTCTACCCAGGAGCTGGTCGCGCACATGCTGCGCGAGCTCGCGCTCGAAAGCGTAGCGCAAGTCTCCACGTGGCAGGTGCTCGGCAAATCCGACGTGGGAGTAGGGAGCTACGGCGGCTTCATCGGCTACAATATCGGCTGGGAAAACCTGATCCTCGGCTTCGAGCTCAACTACAGCCACACCGACCTGGCGGCCGATGCACCGGTTTCGCCGATCACCCGCGTCACCTCCGCCAACGGGAATACATATCTCGTCACCGTCACCGGCGGTGCCTCGATGCGCATCACCGATATGGCCACCGCGCGCGCGCGGGCGGGCTTCGAGATCGGCAATTTCCTGCCCTACTTCATGATCGGCGCGGCAATCGGACGCGCCGACCTTGCGCGGACCGCGACTGCGTTCGGTCAAGAGAATCCTGCTCCTGTCTGTCCGTCCGTACCGGCCCCACCAGCGCTACCTTGTACCCCGTTCTCCTTCACGGAGACCGAGGCGAAGAATGGGGCATTCATTTTCGGCTGGTCGCTCGGCGGCGGTCTCGACGTGATGGTGATGCCCAACGTCTTCTTGCGCGGCGAATACGAATACGTGGCGTTCGCGCCGATCTGGAACATCAAGGCCAATCGTGCAGACCGCGCGAGCGGGCCTCGGCTTCAAGTTCTGAGCAGTGCATTGCGATAGCGAGCTGCGAACTGCCGTCTGATCGCTTCGCACGCGCTTGACGCGGCCGGTCTCCTTCCTTATTCCCGACCGCGGGACACCCCTCCCCAACGAGGGGCGCCTATCTGGAAGGATAGACCATGACGAACGCGATGCCCGGCGTGCGGCCGGCCGTTCCGCACTTCTCGTCCGGCCCCTGCGCCAAGCGCCCCGGCTGGAGCCTCCAAGCCCTCACCGACGCGCTGCTCGGACGCTCGCACCGCTCGAAGATCGGCAAGGCGAAGCTCAAGCGCGCCATCGAGCTCACCCGCGAGGTGCTCGAAGTCCCGGCCGACTACCGCATCGGCATCGTGCCGGCCTCCGACACCGGCGCGGTCGAGATGGCGCTGTGGTCGCTGCTCGGCGCGCGGCCCGTCACCATGCTCGCCTGGGAATCCTTCGGCGAAGGCTGGGTGACCGACGTCGCCAAGCAGCTCAAGCTCAAGGACGTGACCGTGCTCAAGGCGCCGCTACGGCGAGCTGCCGGATCTCGCCAAGGTCGATCCGGCGACCGACGTCGTCTTCACCTGGAACGGCACCACCTCGGGCGTGCGCGTGCCGAACGCCGACTGGATCGCGGCCGACCGCGCAGGGCCTCACCATCTGCGACGCCACCTCGGCCTGCTTCGCGCAGCCGCTCGACTGGGCGAAGCTCGATGTCGTCACCTTCTCCTGGCAGAAGGCGCTCGGCGGCGAGGCGGCGCACGGCATGCTGATCCTGTCGCCGCGCGCGGTCGCGCGGCTCGAAAGCTACACGCCGCCCTGGCCGCTGCCGAAGATCTTCCGCATGACCAAGGGCGGCAAGCTCAACGAGGGCATCTTCGAGGGCGAGACCATCAACACGCCGTCGATGCTGTGCGTCGAGGACTATCTCGACACGCTCGCCTGGGCGAAGTCGGTCGGCGGGCTCAAGGCGCTGATGGCGCGCGCCGACGCCAACGCCAAGGTGATCGCCGACTGGGTGGCGCGCGACGCCGTGGATCGATTTCCTCGCCAAGGACCCGGCGATCCGCTCCAACACCTCGGTCTGCCTGAAGATCGTCGATCCGGCGGTCGACGAAGCTCGCCGGCCGACGCGCAGGCGGCGTTCGTCAAGGGCCTCGCCGCGGCGCTGGAGAAGGAAGGCGTCGCCTACGACATCGACGCCTATCGCGACGCGCCGCCGGGCCTGCGCATCTGGTGCGGCGCGACCGTCGAGCGCGCCGATGTCGAGGCGCTCACGCCGTGGCTCGACTGGGCCTTCGCCAAGAGCCAAGGACGCGCTGCCGAAGGCGGCGTGACGCCGATCTGTCATGCCCCGCGAAGGCGGGGCATCCAGTAACGTGCTCGAGCGCGAGCTGTCGTGCATCGACTGGATCCCCGCCTTCGCGGGTGACGACACTCAGACAGGACAGGCAATCGCCATGGCCCCCAGAGTTCTCATCTCCGATGCGCTCTCGCCCGCCGCCGTGCAGATCTTCAAGGATCGCGGCGTCGAGGTCGATTTCCAGCCCAAGCTCGGCGCCGACAAGGAGAAGCTCGCCGAGCTCGATCGGCGACTTCGACGGTCTCGCCATCCGCTCCGCCACCAAGGTCACGCCGAAGATCCTGGAGAAGGCGAAGAAGCCTCAAGGTGATCGGCCGCGCCGGCATCGGCGTCGACAATGTCGACATTCCGGCGGCGACCGCCAAGGGCATCATCGTGATGAACACGCCGTTCGGCAATTCGATCACCACCGCCGAGCACGCGATCACGCTGATGCTGGCGCTGGCGCGGCAGATCCCGCAGGCCGACGCCTCGACCCAGGCCGGCAAGTGGGAGAAGAACCGCTTCATGGGCGTCGAGATCACCGGCAAGACGCTCGGCGTCATCGGCTGCGGCAATATCGGCTCGATCGTCGCCGATCGCGCGCATCGGCCTGCGCATGAAGGTGATCGCCTACGATCCGTTCCTGTCGCCCGAGCGCGCGGTCGACGCTCGGCGTCGAGAAGGTCGAGCTCGACGAGCTGTTCCGGCGCGCCGATTTCATCACGCTGCACACGCCGCTCACCGAGAAGACCAAGAACATCATCGACGCCAAGGCGATCGCGGCGATGAAGAAGGGCGTGCGCATCATCAATTGCGCGCGCGGCGGGCTGGTCGACGAGGCGGCGCTGCGCGCCGCGCTCGATTCCGGCCACGTCGCGGGCGCCGCCTTCGACGTGTTCACCGAGGAGCCGGCGAACGACAATCCGCTGTTCGGGCATCCGAACGTGGTGTGCACGCCGCATCTCGGCGCCGCCACCACCGAGGCGCAGGAGAACGTCGCGCTGCAGGTCGCCGAGCAGATGTCGGACTACCTGCTGCGCGGCGCGATCTCGAACGCCGTCAACTTCCCGTCGATCACCGCCGAGGAGGCGCCGCGGCTCAGGCCCTTCATCGCGCTCGCCGAGAAGCTCGGCTCGTTCGCCGGCCAGCTCACCGAGACCGGCGATCAGCAAGGTGCAGCTCTCCTACGAGGGCGAGGTCGCCGGCATGAACACCAAGGCGCTGACCTCGGCGGCGATCGCCGGCCTGCTGCGGCCGATGCTGCAGGAGGTCAACGTCGTCTCGGCGCCGATCGTCGCCAAGGAGCGCGGCATCGTCATCGAGGAGATGACGCGCGAAGGCGGCGGGCGACTACGAGAGCCTGATCACCGTGACGGTGACGACCGAGCGGCAGACCGCGCCACGTCTCGGGCACGGTGTTCGCCGACGGGCGGCCGCGCATCGTCAACATCAAGGGCATCCGCATGGACGCCGAGTTCGGCCCGTCGATGATCTACATCACCAATCTCGACAAGCCGGGCTTCATCGGACGCTTCTCGTCGACGCTGGGCGATGCCGGCATCAACATCGCGACCTTCCATGTCGGCCGCGACGCGCCCGGCGGCAACGCCATCGCGCTGATCGAGATCGACGGCGAGCTGCCGCCCGACGTGCTCGCCGCGGTGCGCGCGCTGCCGCAGGTGCAGCAGGCGAGGCCGCTGAAGTTTTGATGCGGGATATCGAATCGCGCGTAGGGTGGGCAAAATCGCCTGCCCCGCTGTTGCCGCAAGGGTTCAGCTCTCGCGCGATTTTGCCCACGCGTTTGGGCTTGGTGCATGGTCTACGCGTGGGCAAAATCGCCCGACGGCCACGTTTGTACAGCGACGCCTCGGCACGCGATTTTGCCCACCCTACGAACGCGGGGTTGTCCAAAAAATTCTAGAGCGCGTTCCGATTCATTCGGAACGCGCTCCAGATTTTCTGCTGCGGTCAGTGTGTCGTCGGGGGCCGCGCTGAAGTCTCGAGCGTAGCGACGCCGTTCAAGCCGGCGGCGCAGCCAATTGATGGACGGCCTCGCGAATATGGCCGTTCATCGTCCGTACTTTCGCTGCTTCCGCCGCCGCGACCTCCAGGAGATAGGCGAGATCATCCAATTCGACGTTGCGGCACATCCTGCAGAGCTCTTTCGTCATCGTGGCGGCGTATTGCGCGACTTGGGTCCTGTTTTCCATGACTCCCTCCAGGGATACTCGGCACGCGGAGGATGGAAGCCAACGGCGAAAAGCGGTGTGAACTAGTTCACACAGGCGCAGGATTCTCTTCCGACCATGTCCCCCTATAGGACGAGAATCCGAGTCGCGGGGGTGCGACGGCATGCCAGTCAAGGCTGGTGTCCGACGTTCGAGGGACTCGCCGCGATACTGGTAGCAACGTCAAATCGCCACACTAGCACCGACCGCCGCGATCTTGCCGCGAGATTGCCTTGCGAAGAGCGAAATCATCCGGTGTGGTTGGCCTCGGCGCGACGGCAAGGGGTTAATAAGACCCGAAAAATCAGGTGGTTGGCCTGCGGACGGCGTAGCCGTCGCGGGCGCGTTGCCTTGCCTGATCGGGCCTGATCGCTTATCCCGTGTGGGGGCCCGATGCCAGGCAAGCCTTTGTTGCTTCGAGGCTATCGCGGGCGTCGACTTGAGTTTGGGAAGAAAGGCGCCGCATGGCCAATGTGGTCGTGGTTGGTTCCCAGTGGGGGGACGAGGGGAAGGGTAAAATTGTCGACTGGCTGTCCGAGCAGGCCGACATCGTCGTCCGCTTTCAGGGTGGACACAATGCCGGCCACACGCTCGTCATCGACGGCGTCACCTACAAGCTGTCGCTGCTGCCTTCGGGCGTGGTGCGGCCGGGGAAGCTGTCCGTGATCGGCAACGGCGTCGTGATCGATCCGCGCGCGCTGCTCGAGGAAATCGATCGCCTCGAGGGGCAGGGCGTCGACGTCACGCCGGACAGCCTGCGTATCGCCGAGAACGCCACGCTGATCCTGCCGCTGCACCAGGAGCTCGACGCGCTTCGCGAATCATCGAACACGCTCACGCGCGTCGGCACGACGCGGCGTGGCATCGGGCCCGCCTACGAGGACAAGGTGGGCCGGCGCGCCATCCGCGTCATGGATCTCGCCGACCCGCTGGCGCTCGGGCGCAAGATCGAGCGGCTCTTGGCACATCACAACGCGTTGCGGCGCGGGCTCGGGCTCGACGAGGTCCGCGCCGATACGGTCCGCGACCAGCTCCTGAGCGTCGCGCCGCGGGTGCTGCCCTACATGGATTCGGTGTGGTCGCTGCTCGACCAGAAGCGGCGCGAGGGCAAGCGCATCCTGTTCGAGGGCGCGCAGGGCGCGCTGCTCGACATCGACCACGGCACCTATCCGTTCGTGACCTCCTCGAACACGGTGGCGGCCCAGGCCGCGACCGGCTCGGGGCTCGGGCCGTCGGCGATCGGCTACGTGCTCGGCATCTGCAAGGCCTACACGACCCGGGTGGGGGAGGGGCCGTTCCCGACCGAGCAGATCAACGAGATCGGCCGTCTGATCGGGCGAGCGCGGGCGCGAGTTCGGCACCGTCACCGGGCGGCCGCGGCGCTGCGGCTGGTTCGATGCCGTGCTCGTGCGCCAGACCGTTCGCACCAGTGGAATCAATGGCTTGGCACTGACCAAGCTCGACATCCTGGATGGCTTGACGGAACTGCAAGGTCTGCGTGGGATACCGCCTGGACGGACGCGAAATCGACTATCTTCCGGCCAGCGAGCATGCCCAGGCCAAGGTCGAGCCGATCTACGAGACGGTCGAAGGCTGGCAGGCCGAGACCGCCCGGGCGCGTTCCTGGGCGGAGCTGCCGGCGCAGGCGATCAAATATGTGCGCCGGGTCGAGGAGTTGGTGGGTTGCCCGGTCGCTCTGCTGTCGACAAGCCCGGAGCGCGAGGACACCATCCTGATGCACAACCCGTTCGAGAGCTGAATTAAGCGGAATTTCGGAAGCGGAACGAGTAAGCTCAAACCCGATGGCCGACTATTACCCGCTCATCTCCCGCGCCGTCGCCGGTCTCGAAAAGAACAGCGGCGAGAATCGCCGTGCGCTCTACGAACGCGCGCGCGCGGCGCTGTTGGCGCAGTTGCGCGGGGTGACGCCGGCGCTCAACGAGTCCGACATCACCCGCGAGCGCCTGGCGCTCGAGGAATCGATCCGCAAGGTGGAGGCCGAATCGGCCCGGCAGTTCGTCGAGCCGTCGCGCCAGCCGCCGGCGCCCAAAATCCGCCCGGCGGAGCTCCGCCAACCGGAATCCCGCACGCCGGAGCCACGGCAATGGGAGGAGGTCGAGCCGCCGTCCCCGCCGCCGCGGCGCTACGTCAATCCGCCGTCGCCGGGAGCGCAGGGCAACGCGGCCGCGGCGCGCCAGGAACGGCAACAACCGGAACGGCAAGAAGCCCCGCGCCAGGAAGTCGCGCGCCAAGATCCTTCGCGTCAAGACATGACGCGGCAGGAATTCAGCCGCCAAGAATCGATGCGGCAGAGTTCGCGCGGCAAGAATCAGCGCGGCGAGAATCAGCGCGTGCCGACACCGGGCGCCGGCCGCGGCCCACGCTGCCCGATCCGCGCCAGTCCGATTCGATCTTCGACCAGCCGCTGCCGCCGGCCGAGCCGCCATCGGCGCCGCCACCACAACGTCATCCGTTGCGCCGCCAAACGGCCGATCGGCGCTCGCTGTCGGATTCCGGCCTCAAGGATTTCCGCGACGTCGTTTCCGAGGCGAATGAGCTCGGCGGCGCGTCGGCGCGGGCGGAACGCTCCGCGCGCGAGGCCTTTGCGGCGATGCCGACGGAGGATCTCGACCGTTCCGTCGAGCGCCCGGCCGAACGCCCGCCGCGTGGCTTCGACCGTCCGCAGCTCGACCGCTCCGAGCCGCGGATGTTCGACCCGCAGGGGCCACAGGAGCGGATGTTCGACCCGCCTCCGTCGCTGCCGCCGCGCCCGCACCAGGATTTCTCGGAGCCGATGCTCGAGCCGTCGTTCGCGCTCGACGATTCGCGCCCGATTCCGCCCAAGGGACGGCGCGCTTCGCCACCGGCCGGCGAGGACGAAGACTACGAGCGGCCGGACGAGGATGCGCGGCCGCGCCGCTCCTATCGCGACCTGATCGCCAAGGGCCTCGTCGTCGTCGCAGCCCTGCTGGTGATCGCCGCCATCGCCGCGCTGTTTCAATGGCAATGGCCGAACATGGTCGCGCTCTATCGTTCGTTCCGCGCGCCCGCCGTCGAGACTGTGCGCGACGTGCCGCCGGCGGCCACGCGGAAGATCACCGACCGGATCGAGCCCGGCAGCCAGCCAGGCGCCGGCCTCGCCGGCGGCCGTGCCCGGCTCGCCCGGCACCGCGCCGGCGGCCGCGGTCGCGCAGAAGGTGGTGCTCTACGAGGAGGATCCCGCCGACCCCAACGGCAAGCGCTTCGTCGGCTCGGCGATCTGGCGGACCGAGACCGTGTCGCCCGGTCCGGGGCTGCCGCCGGAGCTTGCGGTGCGCGCCGACGTCGAGGTGCCGGAGCGCAAGCTCGCCATGACCTGGTCGTTCCGCCGCAACACCGACAAGGGGCTGCCGGCGACCCACACGGTCGAGATCATGTTCAAGCTGCCGGCCGATTTCCCCGCCGGCGGCATCTCCGGCGTTCCCGGCATCCTGATGAAGCAGGCCGAGCAGACGCGCGGCGTGCCGCTCGCCGGGCTCGCGGTCAAGGTGACGCCGGGCTTCTACCTGGTCGGCCTCTCCAACGGGGACGCCGAGAAGGAGCGCAATCTCCAGCTGCTCAAGGAGCGCGCCTGGTTCGACATTCCGGTGGTCTACAACAACAACCGCCGCGCCATCCTCGCCATGGAAAAAGGCACGCCGGGCGAGCGTGCCTTTGCCGACGCCTTCAAGGCGTGGAAGCAGTAGGGCCGGACGGCGGGCGCCCGTTACTCCTCCAGGTCATCCTCGGCGATTTCAGGACCAAAGCTTCGTCCTGCATAGTAGATGCCATGAATGACAACTTGGTGCACCCGAGTGTCGACCTCAAACAGAATTGTCGCTCGACGCCGGAAGCCCACCGTGCGCAATCCCGGCCGCAAGTCGTCGCGCCGTGTGCCTCGCTCCGGGACGGTAGCGAATCCAAGGCAGTAATCTTCGATGCGATCGACAAAGCGAAGCGCAGTGTCTTCTCCGGCACGGTCAGAAATGTAGCGGTAAATGGCGAGCAGGTCGGCTTCGGCCGATTCGCTGATGATGACCGTCCAAGTCATCGATTATCGGCTTTTCTTGGGACCTTTCGTGCGGTGTGCGCGCAGGCGCGCGAATACCTCGGTGGCCGGATGGGCGTGGCTGGGATTGCGATGGAAAGCGTCGTAGCGCGCGACACCTTCGGTGCGTAGCCAGTCCTCAAGCGCAGAGTCCTGCGCTTCGAGGGCGCGCAGCCCGTCGCGAACAACCTCGCTCTCGGTCGCGTAGGCGCCCGACGCCACCTTCTCCCTGACCATCCGGGCCATCTCGTGCGGCAGCGTGATGCTGAGGGACTGTGTCTTACGCATGGTTCGGCTCCTGGCGGTTGCCACTTATATCATGCGACACGATTTAATCCTACATATCAGCGGGTGGAGAAAACGGCGCCGGTGCCCGGCACACGCACAACGGCTCCTTGCCATTGCGCGTGCCGGGGCTCGTCCCGACCGCCGCTGCGTGGGTCTAGTGCACCGGTAACGCGGCCGCTGCGCTCGGGCGTGTTTCCATCGCCGCGACGCGGTTCTTCACCGCCTTCTGCACCTTCTCGAAGGCGCGCACCTCGATCTGGCGCACGCGCTCGCGCGAGACGCCGAACTCGGCGGCCAGATCCTCGAGCGTGATCGGGATCGTCGGCCAGCCGCCGCGCCTCGAAGATGCGCCGCTCGCGCTCGTTGAGCACCGAGAGCGCCTCGCCGAGCGCCTTGCGGCGGTTGTCGGCTTCCTCGCTCTCGGCCAGCCGGGTTTCCTGGCTCGGCGCTGTCGTCGACCAGCCAGTCCTGCCACTCGCCGGAATCGCCGTCCTCGCGGATCGGCGCGTTGAGCGAGACGTCGCCGCCGAGGCGGCGGTTCATGTCGACCACGTCCTGCTCGGTGACGCCGAGCCGCTTGGCGATCAGCTTCACCTGGTCGGGGCGCAGGTCGCCCTCCTCCAGCGCGGAGATCTTGCTCTTGGCCTTGCGCAGGTTGAAGAACAGCTTCTTCTGGTTCGCGGTGGTGCCCATCTTCACCAGCGACCACGAGCGCAGGATGTATTCCTGGATCGCCGCCTTGATCCACCACATGGCGTAGGTGGCGAGGCGGAAGCCCTTTTCGGGCTCGAAGCGCTTGACCGCCTGCATCAGGCCGACATTGCCTTCCGAGATCACCTCGGAGATCGGCAGGCCGTAGCCGCGATAGCCCATGGCGATCTTGGCGACCAGGCGCAGATGGCTGGTGACGAGCTTGTGCGCGGCGTCGCGGTCGCCGTGCTCGCGCCAGCGCTTGGCCAGCATGTATTCCTCCTGCGGCTCCAACATCGGGAACCGCCGGATCTCTTCGAGATATCGGGAAAGGCCGGATTCGGCCGTCAGAATCGGCAAAGCCGCAGCGTGGGCCATGAGTAGCGCCCTCCTTCACTGTGCCCCCGGTGACCGGCGGGCGATGCGCACCGCCGCTCCCCGAGCCGACGGTGCTAGGTATTTGCTGCGACCGCGAAGAGCGATCGCAGTTGCAGCATTACAGGGCAAATGCGGGCAAAAGGAAGTTAAGGCGGGGTCACGTCGCCGTGACCCCCTTTGTTCGCACCTAAGCCATTGATTGACATAATCTTCGGCGATCAGCCCGATTTGCCCCGGCCACCGAGGCTGTGGCGTAAACGAAGCAAGATCGGCCGGCAGTTCCGAGCGGAACTCCAGATTCTTGCCCTGCGATCGGGTGTTCGATGGCCAATAGATAGGCATGCAGGGCCTGTCTTCCAAGGGCCTCCAGCGCCGCCTGGGCCTCCGGCGGCGAGGTGGTTCGCCTTGGTCTTGAAGCCGGCGCCGTAGACCTCGTCGCCGAGCAGGGGATGGCCGATGGCGGCGAGATGGACCCGGATCTGGTGGGTGCGGCCGGTCTCCAGCCGGCAGGCGAGGAGGCTCGCGACCGGCTTGCCGTCGGTGCCGGGGTAGCGCTCCAGCACCTCCCAATGGGTGATGGCCTCGCGGCCGCCGTCGCGCACCGCCATCTTGTCGCGGGCGTGGGGGTGGCGGTCGATCGGCTTGTCGATGGTGCCGCGCGGCCGGTCCGGCGCGCCCCAGACGAAGGCCAGGTAGCCGCGCCGCAAGCGGCCCGGTGCGGCCATGGTCGGCGAACTGCGCGGCTGAGCGCGCGGTGGGCGCGGTCGGTCTTGGCCACCACCATCAGCCCGGTGGTGTCCTTGTCGAGGCGGTGCACGATGCCGGGCCGCTTGACGCCGCCGATGCCGGACAGGCTCGTCGCCGCAATGGGCGACCAGCGCGTTGACCAGCGTGCCGGTCCAGTTGCCGGCGGCGGGATGGACGACCAGCCCGGCCGGCTTGTCGATGACGATGAGGTCGTCGTCCTCGTAGACGACGTCGAGCGGGATGTTCTCGGCCGCGGCGTCGAGCGTCCTCGGGCGGCGGCAGATCGAGCGTCGATGGTCGCCGCCGGCGTTGACGCGGTGGCCGGGATCGCGGATCGTGCGCGCCGTCGATCGCGACGCGACCCGCCAGGATCAGCGCCTTGAGGCGCGAGCGCGACAGCTCGGCCACGCGGCGCGGCGAGCACGCGGTCGAGCCGCTCGCCGGCCTCCTCGGCGGCGACCACCAGTTGTCTCGCTGCGTCCGTTAGCCGTCCATGAGCAATCCATGAGCATCCGGACGACGACGACAGCCACTCGATCCCGCCGCCGCGCGCATCGTCGCGAGGGTGCGCTGGCTGATGGTGATCTCCGGCGTCACCACCATGGTGGCGATCGCCGCCGTCATCGGCGTCATCGGCTATCGCGTTTTCAAGGCCGAGGGAAGCGCGGCGGCCGGCCGAGGTGACCGCGCTGCTGCCGAAGGGCGCGCGCATCGTCGCGACCGCGGTGGCCGAGGACCGCATCGTCGTGACGATCGATGTCGGCGGCGCGATCGAGATCCGCACCTTCGACGTGCAAGACGCTCAAGCCCGTCGGGGCGGCTGCAGGTTCGCGACCGAGCCGTGATCGGCGGGTAATGGGGGGCTGGACGCCCGGACTGGGCGCTTGCGCCCGCCGGAGATCGGGGCTATTTCCAGGGTCTCTCCGGTTGCTCCCTTCGTCTAGCGGCCCAGGACGTCGCCCTCTCACGGCGAAAACAGGGGTTCGAGTCCCCTAGGGAGCGCCAGCAGATTTCATTACCATAACAACGGGTTGTGCGGTTCTCCGGCGATTCATTCCCGGCGCCGAGCGTGCGTGCGGAAGTTTTTGGGAAATAAGCCTCGAGCGATCCGTGCCGAATTCAATGGCCTCTACGTGAGCAAGAGCGCCGACCCGAAAAAGCGATCGGCCGCGACTGACAAAGCGTTCAGCCGATCATTGAAGGATGCTTGCGACAAAGGTTGGCTTCGACGAACGGAATGCGCGGGCGCTGATTGGGTGTGGCGGCCGGGAGACAAAGTGCGCAACTAGCACATCGGCTCCTCCCAATGCGGCTCCACCTAATGGCTGGTTGGCTGCGGTGCTTTTCTTATCGCCCGTAGCGTTCAGCCTCGCCAGCAAGCGCTGATCGTTCATCGCCACCCGTGTATTGGCCGGAGCGTCGGTGACCTGGCCGCCAGTCGCCGCCGCCATGGCCGCTGTGAAGTTGTCGTAGCAGGTGGTCGGGTTGCCGGGGTTCGTCAGGCTCGTGACACAGTGGCGAGGGTCCTTCTTGGCCGTCTTCGCGCGAACTCGCTCTTTGGCGGTCTTCGCTCGCTGCACTCAGCCGGCCATCCTGGAACCACCGATGGATCCACCGCACCATCCCGGAAATTGCCAGACCGGCTATGTGCGGCTCCTGGACCGAGAATTCGCCAGTCTTGTTTCCATCCTCGATCAGCGACGCGAGCTTGTTGTCGAACTGCCGGTGAATCACGCGAATCGCCTCCAGGGTCTCCGGCGGCAGGTCGCCGGGCAGATCTTTTATTCTCGGAAGAACGAACTGATAATGTTCAGCCAAATGCGCCCATGCCAGCGGATCCACAACAGCGCGGGATGGACCCCTCAAAGCATCGCAGAACACATGGTCCCGGCGTTCAAGACATCATTCTATCCGCTGGATTTGAGCCGCAACGTCTTTCCCAGTTGGCTGCCATGACGTGGGTCATCAACTTGACCGCCGCTGTTCGCAAAGGCGCAAGGCGGTGCGAGAAAGGGAGGCGAAGATGAGCAAGCCAGACAGCTCGCCCCTTCAATGCTATCTCAGGCACCTGGAAAATGGTGAGCTTGCCTATCAGTACAGCCCCGCTGCCGATCGCCCGGTTTTCTTTCCTCGAGTCGCATGTCCATACACCGGCAACGAGGATCTGGAGTGGCGCGTAAGCTCGGGACGGGGAGTAGTCTACTCCACGACGACTGTGCATCCGGCTTCAGGTGATCCCTACAACGTCTCCCTGATCGACTGCCGCGAAGGGTTCCGGATGATGAGTCGAGTTGAAGGCATTTCCTCCGCCGATGTCAGGATCGGGATGGAAGTACAGCTCCGGATCACCCCACGGTCGGACGGCGAGCCTCCAATCCCCGTGTTCGTACCGGTCGAGGGCTAGTCGTGAAGGGGCTGGTCAGAGGAAGGGCGGCCATCGTCGGCGTCGCGGAGTCCGATCTCGGCGCGGTTGCAGAGGGCATGTCCCCCGTCGACCTGATGGCCCAAGGAGTCTACCGGGCCCTCGACGATGCAGGGTTGAAGATCGGCGACGTGGATGGGATCTTCGCCGCAACAAGCCAGGTCAGGTTATCTGCACTTGCGTTGAGCGAGTATCTCAAGATCCCTTCGGCTTATTTGGATTCCACCATCGTCGGTGGCTCCTCGTTCATGTTCCATGTTGCTCATGCCCAGTCCGCGATCCAGCAGGGGCTCTGCGAGGTCGCCGTGATCGCCTATGGCAGCACGCAGCGCACGGTCGGTCGGCGGAACGCCTCCGTTCCCGAGTACAATCCCTACGAGACTCCATTCAAGCCCTTCCTCCCGTCCACGGCATACGCCCTCGCCGCAACTCGGCACATGTTCGAGTTCGGCACAACCCGCGAGCAACTTGCCGCGGTCGCGGTGGCGGCGCGTAACTGGGCTCTGCTTAACCCCAAGGCGTGGGAGAAGAAGCCGCTCACGGTCGATCAGGTCCTTTCCGCGCGGATGGTCAGCAATCCTCTGACCGTGCGCGATTGCTGCCTGATTACCGATGGCGGGGGGGCCATTGTCATGACGTCCCGTGAGCGGGCGAAGAGTTTAAAAAAGCCTGTGGTGGCGGTGCTGGGATGTGGCGCCGCGGTTACGCATAACAGCATTTCCAACATGCCGGATCTGGTGACGACCGGGGCCGTCCAGTCGGGCCGCGATGCCTATGCCATGGCTCGACTGGGCCCCACCGAGATCGACGCCGTGGAAGTCTACGATGCCTTCACGATCAATACGATCTTGTTCCTGGAGGACCTCGGCTTTTGTCCCAAAGGGGAGGGCGGGCGCTTTGTCGAAGACGGAAAGATTGCGCCCGGTGGGTCATTGCCCGTCAACACCAATGGTGGCGGTCTCTCCTACTGCCATCCTGGCATGTACGGGATCTTCCTATTGATCGAGGCGGTGAGGCAGATCAGGGGCGAATGCGGTGAGCGGCAAGTCAAGGGCTGTGAGGTTGCCCTCGCCCACGGCAATGGCGGCGTGCTGTCCTCGCAAAGCACCGTCATCCTTGGGGCAGAGTCAACCGTCTAGCAATATGCAAACGTCCTTGCCGCGATGTCTGTGCGAACTTCGGGTTCGGGGCACTAGGTGGAGGAGATTTGTTTCTCGAAAAGCTGGAAGATGTTTCCGGAAGGTTCGCGGATTGCGATCAGGCGCCATGCGCGCATGGATGGCGGCGACCACGTCGGCAAGATTGTTCTCGTTATGAAAATGCAGGCCTAGGCCCGCCTTGGGTCCCCAAGAGCGCGATGACTTTTCTTCGAATCGTCATCGCGCTTTAGCTTATTGCTGGCGCATGATCTTTTCCGAAAACCAGTGTCCACCCTCGGGTCAAGCCCGAGGGCAGGCTTTTTCGGGATCATGCGCTAGCTAGGGAGCCACCGCCGCATTCGTATTTCTGACCGCCCGCCGACCGCCATCAACCGAACGGTGGACGCGGTGGCGGCGCGCCACCGTCATCGTAACGCGCATTGGAAGCCACCGAACAGAGGAGCACTCCCATGCGTCAATACATTATCGCGAGCGTCGCGCTGGCCGGCCTGGCATCGGCGACGCTGCTGTCCATAGCCGGTCCGGCCGATGCCAAGCCGATGACGTCATGCCAGGTCAAGCACTCCCAATGCTCGGAGCGTTGCATCATGCGCAATGGCGATGGTGGCCCCTGCATCGCGCGAACCTGCGACGTGCAGCATCGCGGCTGCGGCGGCGAATCCGTCATCGGCCAGGGCACCACCGCGCCCAAGGGTAAGGGCAAGGGCGGCCGGGGCTTGTGACCCCCGGCGCGAACCCGCAGGCGCCCAGGACCGGCGGCCCCATTGCCGCCAAGCAGAACGGAGGTTTCGCTCCGACGGACCGACCTGGACGGCAGGCGGACGGCGGTGAAGGTCATCTTGCGCCGCTCGTCCGGCGGCGGCTGGCTGCCGCCGCCGGACATGAGCCCCGCGAGCGAGGTGCACCATCGCTCTCGCTCGTAACGGAGGCTTGCTTGCCAACACACGATCGCTCCGGCCAGAATGGCTCGCGGCACATGCAAAACGCCACACGGAGCAGCGATGAGAACGATCACCCTTGAAGAACATTTCATCAGCCCGGGATTCCTCGCGGGTCCGGGCAAGGAATTCGCCGAGCAGCTCCGCAGCCGTGGACCCCGTGGCGTGAAGATTTGCGACCAGCTTCAGGATCTCGGCGACAAGCGCGTCGCCGAGATGGATGCCGCCGGTATCGACATGCAGGTGCTCTCGCTCAATTCTCCGGGCGTCGAGCAGGCGGAAGCGGCGGAGCAATTGTCGATCGCCGTCGAATCGAACGATTTCCTCGCGGAGGCGGTGAAGAAGCATCCGAAGCGGTTCGGCGCCTTTGCAGCCTTGGCGATCGCCGTGCCGGACAAAGCGGCCGAGGAGCTGGATCGCCGGGTCCGCCAGCAGGGCTTCAAGGGCACGCTGATCAACGGCCACGCGCGCGGCCGCTATCTGGACGACAAGTTCTTCTCGCCGATCCTGGAGCGCGCCGAGGCGCTCAACGTCCCGATCTATCTGCACCCGACCGTGCCGCCGAAGGCGGTCGTCGAGGCGTCGTTCGGTGGGTTTGCGCCGCCCGTGACCGCCATGTTCGCGAGCGCAGGCTGGGGCTGGCACATCGAAACCGGGGTCCACCTCATTCGCATGATCCTCGGTGGCGTGTTCGACCGCTATCCGAAACTGCAAGTCGTCATCGGCCACCTGGGCGAAGGCATTCCGTTCATGTTGCCGAGGCTCGACAAGAACCTGCCGAAGGAGATGACGAAGCTCGATCGTCCTCTCGCTGCCTATCTGCGCGAGAACGTGCACTACACCTTCGGCGGCTTCAATTTTGCGACCACGTTCCTCAACCTGCTGCTCGAGGTCGGCGTTGAACGGATCATGTTCTCGGTCGATCACCCGTACGGGTCGATGGCGGAGGCGCGTGCATTCCTGCAGCAGCTCCCGGTCAGCGAGGCCGACCGGGAGCGCATCGCCCACGGCAACGCAGAGAAGCTGTTGGGCTTGTAAAGCGAACTCGCGGCGAAGGTCCGGCCATTCAAGATCTCATCGCCGGCCACGTCGATTCCGCCTGTACGCTGGCGCCTGCAATTGTGCCGCATATCCGGGCGGGCAAGGTTCGGGCGCTCATGGGGGCATCGAAGGAGCGAGCGGCGCTGACACCGGATACTCCGAGCGCCGGAGAAGCGGGTGCCGAGCAATATATCTTTCAAGGTTGGAATGCGATTTTCGCGCCGAAGGGGACGCCGGCCGCGGCGCGTGCGAGGCTCACGGAAGCGCTGAATGCGGCGTTGGTCGACCCGACCGTCAGGGCGCGGATCGAGGAGCTTGGGTCGGTGCCGCCAAAGCCGGAAGAAAGGACGCCCGAGCATCTGGCTCGCACGGTGCGGTCCGAGGTCGAGCGCTGGTCGGTGGTGATCAAAGCGGCCGGAATCAGCGAGCCTTGATTGCGGCCCCTGCCGACTGTATGACCGCGGCGAACAAATGCAGGAAGTGCGGCGATGCCCAACAACATGCTCGATGGCGCGCAGGTCATCGTCAACTATCTGATCCGTCAGAAGGTGCCCTACGCGTTCGGGCTGTGCGGCCACGGCAACATTCAATTTATCGACGCGCTGTTCGAGCGGCAAAGCGACATCAAGACCATCTCGGTGCATCACGAGAGCGTCTGCGGTTTCATGGCGGACGTGTACTACCGCGTCTCCGGCAATCCGGTCGCGACCTTCACCTCCTGCGGTCCCGGCTCGGTCAACCTGCCGATCGCGCTCGCCACGGCCTATCTCAACTCGGTGCCGTTCATGGCGGTCACCGGCAACGTGCCCACCTCGCAGTTCAACCGCGGCGCATTCCAGGAGCTCTACCGGCAGCATCAGGCTGACTTCCCCTCCACCGTCCGCACCATGTGCAAGAAGGTGTTCCAGCCGACCCGCGGCGAGCAGGTGCCTCTGATGGTGCGCCAGGCCTGGAAAACCATGGTGACGGGACGTCCCGGGCCGGTCGTGCTGGACGTGCCGTTCGACGTTTTCGAAGAAGCCGCCGCCGAGGAGACACCGAAGCCGGAGGAATGGAGCGCCAACATCTCGTCGCGCTGCGGCGCCGATCCCGAAGGCGTGGTGAAGGCGGTCGATATGCTGCTCGCCGCCGAGCGGCCGGTGATCCTGATCGGTCAGGGAGTGAAATTCTCGCGCGCAACGGAGGAATTGAAGGCGCTCGCCGAGAAGCTGCAGATTCCGGTCGCGCATTCGATGAGCGGCATCGGCGGCATCGACACGTTGCACCCGCTCTCGCTCGGCCTGGTGTCCCGGGCCGGGGCGCTGCAAGCCAACAGCGCTACGCGCCACGCCGACGTGCTGCTTGCGATCGGTGTGCGATTCGACGACCGCACCTCGTCATCGTGGATCCCCGGCTACTCCTTCACCATTCCGCCCACCAGGCTGATCCACGTTGACATCGATCCCGAGGAAATCGGCCGCAACTATCCGGTCGCGCTCGGCCTGATGGCCGACGTGCGCACGTTCCTCCGCCAGGTGCTGGCCGAGCTCGACCGCCGTACGTCGATCGCCGACAGCGCCGCGGCGCGAACGAAGTGGCTCAAGACCATCGAAGGCTGGCGCAAGGAGTGGGAGGCCTACATCGCCCCGGGATTCAAGGACGACTCCACACCGATCAACCCGCAGCGCGCCGCTTTCGAGATCGACCAGGCGCTGCCCGCCGACGCCATCATGGTCAGCGACATCGGCGTGCACCACAACTGGCTGCTGCAGTACTGCAAGCCGCGGCGGCCGGACTCGCAGGTCGGCTGCATGGGCTTCGGTGCGATGGGCTTCGGCGTGGCCGGCGTGCTGGGCGCCAAGATGGCCGCGCCGGACCGGCCCTGCGTGTCCGTCTCCGGCGACGGCGCGTTCTTCATGCATGCCAACGTGCTCGGCACCGCGGTCGAGTACAATATGCCCGTCGTCTGGGTGGTGTGGAACAACTACGCCTACGGGTCGATCCGCGGGTTGCAGCGCGGCTACCTCGGCGGGCGCGAGCTCGCCACCGACTTCAAGCACCCGGAGACCGGCAAGCCCTACAATCCGGACTTCGCCGCGATGGCGCGCTCGGCCGGCATCGAGGGCGTCAACGTCAACCGCCCCCGCGATCTCCACGATGCGGTGAAGATGGCGATCGCCGCCAACAAGCCGTTCCTGATCGATGCCAATATCGGCGGCGACCTGAACCCCGGCGGCGCGGGCGTCTGGGAATTGCCCGGCACCGGCATCAGCAAGCCCGCGATCGGCGGGCGGTATCAGCCGGGATAATTCGACCGACGAGGATGTCGGCGACCTCGCCTTCGCGCCGGTGATTCAGCCGATGGCGGATCGCGGTGATCGTGATCGCCGCCGCGGACTGGCCATCGCCGCTTCTGATCCAGGCCGAGATCGATTTCGTGCTCCGGACGAGACCGATGTCGCGCACGCCGTAGCCGCGGCGTCGTGCGTCAACCATCTGCCCGAGCACCGTCGCCGGGTTGGTACGATAGGGCTCGAACCTGACTGATTGGCGGCGACGATCTTTGCGTGAACGTCCTGGTCGCCAACCCGGCGACGCTGTTCGGCTTCTCAGATTGAGGTGATTTGCTCCCGCCCACCGCCGGCGGCAGCACTGCTCCCCGCGTCAAAAATGAGACTATCGGTCATGCCGGAAAGCTCTAGGATGGCCTCCGGACCGGCGCGGGACGCTATACTGACCTCGCGCGAGGTGACACCGGCCGGGCCACAAAGAGCCTGCACGATGATCTCATGGATATCATCGGAATTGGACCTCATCGGAATACGGTCTTGCGTTCGGCATTCCACGAGGATGTCCGCGCACGGCCGGATGCCCGGCGTGCCGAGCTGAAATCAAGAATTCTCAAGGGAGGAAGTTCATGCGGACCAAGCTGCTGATGGCGGTGGCGATCGGCGTATCGCTCGCCGCGAGCGCCGCGCAGGCGCAAGACAAGGTCAAGATCGGCGTGCTCGTCACGCTCGAAGGCGTGCTCACCACGCTCGGTGAAGATTCGTTGCGCGGACTTGAGGTCGCCCTCAAGCAGGCCGGCAACAAGGCCGGCGGCAAGACGATCGAAATCATCACCTTCCCGACCAACGCGAGCCCGGACTCGGCAATTCGCGGCGCCCGCAAGCTGGTCGAGCAGGACAAGGTGGACATCCTCCTCGGTCCGGTGTCCGGCTCCGAGGGCATCGCGATCCGCGATTATTCCAAGACCCAGCCGCAGACGACCTTCGTCAACGGCACGTCCGGCGCACTGGAAACCACCTATGTGACGCCCTCGGAGAATTTCTTCCGCTACAACTCGAACGGCGCGCAATGGATGGTGGGCGTCGGCGACTACGTCTACAACACCAAGAAATACCGCAAGATCGCGACGGTCGCCGAAGACTACTCCTTCCCCTACACGCAACTCTTCGGCTTCGCGCTCGAGTATTGCCAGGTTGGCGGACAGATCACCGAGCGCTTCTGGGTACCGCTCGGGACCAAGGATTTCGCCTCGATCATCGCCAAGCTGCCCGACGACGTCGACGCCCTCTATCTGGGCCTCGGCGGCGGCGACGCCATCAACTTCCTCAACCAATACGCCCAGGCCGGCGGCAAGGCGAAGCTGATCGGCGGCTCGATCATGGTGGACCAGACGGTGCTCTCCTCGAAGGGAACCGCCAAGCGCTACCTGATCGGCACCCCGACCGGTGGCCCGCAGGCCGACACCTGGGATAATCCGAAATGGCAGGCTTACGTGAAGGCCTACCAGGATGCCTTCCCGCCGGAGAAGCGCTTCACCATTCCGTCACTGTCGGCGACCAACTATTACAACGCCGCCAACGCGATCTTCACGGCGCTCAACGCGATCAACGGCGATCTCAGCGACGGGCACAAGAAGCTCCGTGCCACCCTGGCCGCTCTCGAGATCGACGCACCGAACGGCAAGATCAAGCTCGACAACAAGCGCCAGGCGATCGCGGCGAATTTCGTCACCGAAGTGGTCGAGGCCCCCAACGGCGACCTCGTCAACAAGATGGTGAAATTCGTTCCTGATACGAGCCAGCTGCTCGGCTTCTCCGAAGCCGGCTTCGCCAAGCTCGGCCTGCCGAGCCGCACCAATCCGGAGTGCAAAAAGTCCTACAACTGAGTGCTCTGCATTGACTGACTGCGTCGCCGGGCGGCCCTTCGGGCTGCCCGGTTTCGTTTCCGCCTCTCCCGGATGCGGGTTATTGCCGCAGTGCAGCGTCGGGATGGTCGGATGGGGCCGCGCCCACCGGCCGCCGTCGCGCCGGCTCTATTGCCAAGCGCGAAACCTTGCGGAATTCTAAGGGATAAGACTGTGGGAGGGCGACATGAGCAGGGCCTTGTCCGTCTATCACGGCCGTTTCGGCCGGGCGACCCTGTACGAGCTCAACCGCCCGATGACCACCCACGCCCATCGCGAGGGTCATCTGATCTTCTACCTCGATGGTGCGCCGGCGTCGGCCTGTGTGAGCGGGACGTTGTGCGGGCTGACCGAGCGCTGCGCCATCGCAGTGAGCCCCTGGGAGCCTCATGGGTTCAATCCCGGAGACCGGGACGCAAACGGAATTTTTCTCGTCCTCTACATCGACCCCAGCTGGTTCCAGCGCATGGGGCGCTCCGCCCACGCGGTGCCCGCCCATGCGTTGCTGAAATTCGGACGCTCCGAAATCGAGATGACGCCGCGGATCCAGGCCATCATGCGTGAGGTCGTATCGCTCCTCGAGGACTACGACACCGCTGAAAACTTCGACGGTACGCTGTTCGAGCTGACGGATGCGTGTTTCGAGCAATCATGGCGGCTCACGGGGGGTTGGCAGCGCTATTCCGGGCCTGCCTCCTCCTTCATCGACTTCCGGGTGCGCAAGTCGATCGTCATGATGTCGGAAAAGCTCGGCTCGGAGATCGAGCTGGACGAGGTCGCCCGCGACGCGGGCCTCTCCCGACCGCACTTCTACAAGCTGTTCCGCCGGCAGACCGGCGTCACCCCGAATATCTACCTGAATACGCTGCGCATGGAGAAAGCCGTCCAGCGGTTGGGCCAGACCAGCCAATCGATCACCGAGATCGGCTACGAGCTCGGCTTCTCGTGCCAGAGCGTGTTCACGCGGTTCTTCTCGTCACATGTCGGAATGGCGCCCACCGACTACCGCCGCGCGGTGCAGGTGCTCAACGGCTAGCAAGAGGATGTCCCGCAAAAGCGGGAACCGGGCCGCGGGCCAAGAGCGAAAAGAAGATACTGGCGGTCATAGACAGAGGGCCCGAAGGCCATAAGAATCAAGTGCAAGCAGAGTCCGCGCAAAAGAACGGACATGTGAAATAAACCGGAGGAAAGCACGAAGGCCATGAAGGGTCTCGTTCGCGTCGCGTCGATCGTCGGTCGCAACAGCGCGGCGGTGGCGTCATGAACAGCTTCATCGGCCGTCACCCGATCTGGTCACTCGCCATCGTGATCCTGGTCGCCGTCCTGCTGTTCCTGATCTTCGCGGTGTGGCCCCCGGAGCTCGAGCAGTTGCTCGGCCGCAAGCGCGTTTTCCTGAGCGCGCTGCTCAACGGCATCACGCTCGGTGCCCTCTATTTCATGGTGGCGAGCGGGTTCACGCTCATCTTCGGGCTGATGCGCAACGTCAACCTGGCGCACGGGTCGCTCTATCTGTTCGGCGGTTATTTCGGCTACGAGATCGCGACCTGGTCCGGAAGTTGGGTGCTCAGCCTGGTTGCGACGTTCGTGATCGTCGCGCTGCTCGGCATGGCGCTGCAGTTCACGATCTTCCGCTGGATGGAGGGCCAGGACCTGCGCCAGACGCTGGTCACCATCGCGCTCTCGCTCATCCTCGCCGACCTCATGCTGTGGCGCTGGGGCGGCGACTACTATCAGGTGCCCATGCCGGCCTGGCTCGGCGGGCCGGTCGAAATCCCGTTGGTCACCGCGATGCGCTCGAGCGGCGAGCTGGTCTTTCTGCAATATCCGCTGGTCCGTCTCGTGATCCTGCTCGGCGCCGTGGTGATCGGCGTCCTGATGTGGCTCACGCTCAATCGCACCAAGATCGGCATGTTGATCCGCGCCGGCGTCAACGACCGCGACATGCTGTCGGCGAGCGGCGTGCGCGTGCAACTCATTTTCCTGCTCGTGTTCGCGTTCGGCGCGGGGCTCGCCGGCTTTACCGGGGTCGTTGGCGGCACGTTCCAGTCCCTGCAGCAGGGCGAGGACATCAAGATCCTGCTTGCATCGCTGGTCGTCGTCATCGTCGGCGGCATGGGTTCGATCACGGGCGCGGCCGTGGGCGCGGTCCTGATCGGCCTCGCCGACCAGTTCGGCACGGTCTACATGCCGACCTACGCGGTGGTGCTTACCTTCGTCATCATGGTGGTCGTGTTGGCCTTGCGGCCGCAGGGCCTGTTGCGCGGGCATTGAACCATGGCGCTGGTCGAAGCATCGCAAACCGGAAGCCCCGCATCGGCCAAGGCCGAAGGCTGGAGCGTGACCGGCGCCTTCCAGGCTCATCCGGTACTCTGGCTGCTCGCGGTGTTCCTGCTGGTGCTGCCGGCCTTCGCGAGCAACTTCGTTCTCATCGAGATTTTCGGCTGGGCGATGATCCTCGGGATGATCGCGCTGAGCCTCATGTTCCTCGCGGGCTACGGCGGCATGGTCAGCCTGGTGCAGATGACGGTCGCGGGCTGCGCCGGTTATATGGTGGCGATCTTCGGCACCACCGTGATGACCGACATCAGCCTCGGCTGGCCCTGGTGGGTGGGGGTGCCGCTCGCGATCCTGATCGCGGTGATCTTCGGAACGCTGAGCGGCGTGCTCGCGGTGCGCACCGAGGGCATCTACACGATCATGATCACGCTCGCGATCGCGTCGGCCTTCTATTATTTCACGTTGCAGAACTACACGATCTTCAACGGCTTCTCCGGCTTCAACGCGGTGCGCACGCCGCAGGCCTTCGGCGTTGACTGGCGCGCGCCGGTGCCGTTCTACTATCTGATCCTGTTCTGGGCGGTGCTGTCCTATCTCGCCGTCGTCTATGTCTCGCGCTCGCCGTTCGGGCTCGCGCTGCAAGGCCTCCGCGACAATGCACGGCGCATGGAGGCGCTCGGCTTCAATGTGACCGCGCACCGCGTCGCGGCCTATGCGTTCGCGGCGCTGATCGCCGCCATCGCGGGCGTGCTGCTGGTCTGGCACGGCGGCCAGATTTCGCCCGGTACGGCCGGTGTCGGGCCGGTGATCGACATCCTCATCATCGCGGTTGCGGGCGGGTTGAGCCGGCCGATCGGCGCGTTCATCGGCGCCATCATCTACGTCGTGCTGCGCACGTTCGCGCTCGACGCGCTGGTCGCGGTCGGCCTCGACGGCAAGCGATTCCAGCTGCTCATCGGGCTGGGCTTCCTGTTGATCGTGCTGTTCTCGCCCGACGGCATGCTCGGCCTGTGGGCGCGCTGGCGTGACCGCGTCCTGCGCCCGAATGGGCGCGACGGGAGGGCATGATGGCCGTCTCCGCCTCAGTCGCCGAACGCCTGGGCGCCGTCGGCGCCGCCAATGCACTGGAGCTGCGCGGCGTAACGCGGCTGTTCGGCGCGCTCGCGGCTCTGACAGACATTACGCTCACGGTACGGCCGGGCGAGCGGCGCGCGGTGCTCGGCTCGAACGGCGCCGGCAAGACCACGCTGTTCAATTGCATCACCGGCGATTTCCCGTCCAGCTCCGGTACGATCCGCTTCTTCGGCGAGGACGTGACGCGCTTCCCGCCGCACGAGCGCATCCGGCGCGGGCTGCGGCGCACCTATCAGATATCGGCGTTGTTCACGGGATTGACGGTCATCGACAATGTCTATCTCGCCTGCTGCGGCGTTTCACGCGGGCGCTTCTCGCTGTTGCGGCCGCGCCGCAACGATGCGCTGATGCATTCGGCCGAGAACCTCGTGCAGGCCGTGCACCTGACCGCCGTCAAGGATCGGCTCGTCGCGGAGCTGAGCCACGGGCAACAGCGTCAATTGGAAATCGCCCTCGCGCTCGCCGGTGCGCCGCGCTTCATCCTGTTCGACGAGCCGGCCGCCGGTCTGTCGCCGACCGAGCGCGGCGAGCTGATCGAGATCCTGACATCGCTGCCGGCGTATATCGGCTACATCGTCATCGAGCACGATATGGATGTCGCGCTGCGCGTGGTCGAAAGCGTGACGATGATGCACAACGGGCGCATCTTCAAGGAGGGGCGCCCGGAAGAGATCGAATCCGATCCGGAGGTGCAGGAGCTTTATCTCGGGGGCGGTCATGGCTGACGCCGCAGCTCCCCGCAACATTCCACCGCTGCTGCAGGTTCGCGGCCTCAATGTCTACTACGGCCATTCGCACGCCCTGCAGGGCGTCGAATTCACGATTCATACCGGGGTCCTGGCGATCGTCGGGCGCAACGGGATGGGCAAGACGACGCTGTGCAAGACCATCATGGGTCTGGTGCGCGCGTCGAGCGGTTCCATCGGCTTCGCCAACGCTCACGAGCTGACCAGGCTGAGCCCGGCGCAGATCGCACGGCTCGGCATCGGCTACGTGCCGCAGGGCCGCCGGCTATGGCGCTCGCTCACCGTGGACGAGCATCTGCGGGTTATTCCGAATGCGCGCAAGGGCGCGTGGACCATCGAGCGCATCTACGACACGTTCCCGCGTCTGGCGGAGCGCAAGCGCACGGGCGGTGGCCAGCTTTCCGGCGGCGAGCAGCAGATGCTCGCGATCTCTCGCGCGTTGCTCGCCAATCCTCGGCTGCTCGTCATGGACGAGCCGACCGAAGGCCTGGCGCCTGTCATCGTGCAGCAGGTCGAGGAGATGCTCGTCCGGCTCGCCGACGACGGTGAGATGGCGGTGCTCGTCATCGAGCAGAATATCGGCGTCGCGACGTCCGTGTCCGAGAACGTCGCCATCATGGTCAACGGCCGCATCAATCGCGTGATCGAGGCGCGAGCGCTCGCGGCCGACCGTGCCTTGCAGCAGCGCCTGCTCGGCGTCGGCCGGCACGGACACGAGGATTTGGCGGTTGCCGAGCCGGCGGCCGCGGCGGGCACTGCGGCGCCCGTGCGCCGGCCCGGCCGGGCCGCGTCCCGCATCTACATGTCGAATCCGACGTTGCCGACCCGCTGGTCGCAACCCGTTTCCGCGGCCAAGATCGAGGCCGCGGCGCGCACCAGCGCGGCCAGCATCGTTTCGCTCGACGAGGCCGCCAACTGGCGTGCCGAGATCAAGCCGCTCGCTGCCAGCGGGCCGCCGGTCGTGATCGTGGCGGGCACGCTCGATACCAAGGGCGAGGAGCTGCGCTTCATCCGCGATCTGCTGAAACAGAACGACGTTCGTACACGGCTCGTCGATCTCTCCACCAGCGGCAAGCATTCCGCGGCGGACGTCGCCCCGCTCGAAGTCGCGCTTCACCATCCGCGCGGCTCGGCCGGCGTGTTCACCGGGGATCGCGGCACGTCGGTGGCCGCGATGGCGGAGGCGTTCGAGACCTGGATCACGCGCAATAGCATCGCCGGGATCATCTCGGCGGGCGGCTCGGGCGCGACCGCGCTGGTGACGCCCGCGATGCGCCGTCTCGCGGTCGGCGTGCCGAAGATCATGATCTCGACCGTCGCGTCCGGCGACGTCGGGCGCTATGTCGGGCCGGCCGACATCATGATGATGTATTCCGTCACCGACATTGCGGGCCTCAACGCCATCTCGCGCCAGGTGCTCGCGAACGGCGCGCAGGCGATGGCCGGGATGGTGAAGGCCCGGCTCGCCGCGAGCCGCGAGACACGCGGCGCTCGCGCCGCGCGACCGGAGCTGCCGGCGATCGGGCTGACGATGTTCGGCGTCACCACGCCATGCGTGCAGCAGCTCACCACGGCGCTGTCCCGCGAATACGACTGCCTCGTGTTCCACGCCACCGGCGTCGGCGGCCGCTCGATGGAGAAGCTGGTCGAGGGCGGCATGCTCGAAGGCGTGATCGATATCACGACCACAGAATTGTGCGACCTCTTGATGGGTGGCGTGTTTCCCGCAACCGAGGACCGCCTCGGCGCGATCATCCGCGCCCGTATTCCCTATGTCGGCTCGGTCGGCGCGCTCGACATGGTCAATTTCGGCCCGCGTGACACCGTGCCGGCGCGCTATCAGGACCGGCTGCTGCATCAGCACAATCCGCAGGTCACACTGATGCGCACCACGCCCGACGAGAACGACCGCATGGGACGCTGGATCGGCGAGCGGCTCAACCAGATGGATGCGCCGGTGCGCTTCCTGCTTCCCGAGGGCGGCGTTTCGGCGCTCGATAAGCCGGGCGGCGTCTTCTACGATCAGGCCGCCGACGCGGCTCTGTTCCGCGCGCTCGAGCAGACCGTGCGCCAGACGTTAACGCGGCAGCTCGTGCGCGTCGCGGCGCACATCAACGATCCGGCTTTCGTTGCCGCGGTGCTCGACGCGTACCGCACCGTGCATGGCGGGCGCACGGTGCGCCGCCGGGCGGCGAGGTAGCCCATGCGCTTCGAACGCTCCGCCTTGATGGAAAAATTCCGCGCCATGGTCGCGCGCGGGGAGCCGATCGTCGGCGGCGGCGCCGGCACGGGGCTCTCCGCCAAGTGCGAGGAGGCCGGCGGCATCGATCTGATCGTCATCTACAATTCCGGCCGCTACCGCATGGCGGGGCGCGGCTCGCTCGCGGGCATGATGGCCTACGGCGACGCCAACCAGATCGTCATGGAGATGGCCGCCGAGGTGCTCCCGGCCGTCAAGCACACGCCGGTGCTCGCCGGCGTCAACGGCACCGACCCGTTCCGCCAGATGGATGTATTCCTCGATCAGGTAAAGGCGATCGGTTTCTCCGGCGTGCAGAATTTCCCGACCGTCGGCATCATCGACGGCACGTTTCGTGCGAACCTCGAAGGGACCGGCATGTCCTACGGACTCGAGGTTGACATGATCCGCAAGGCGCGCGCAAAGGACCTGCTGACCACGCCCTATGTGTTCAACGCGGATGAGGCAGCAGCCATGGCCGAGGCCGGTGCCGACATCATCGTGTGCCACATGGGGTTGACGACCGGCGGCGCGATCGGCGCGGCGGCGGCGGTGCGGCTGGCGGAATGCCCGGCACTGGTTGACGCATGGTCGGAAGCGGCGCTCAAGGTGCGGCGCGACGTGATCGTGCTGGTGCACGGAGGGCCGGTCGCGGAGCCGGCCGACGCCGAGTTCGTCCTGAAGAATACGAAGAATTGCGACGGCTTCTACGGCGCCTCCTCGATGGAGCGGCTGCCGGTGGAAGTGGCGCTCACGGAGCAGACACGGAAGTTCAAGCAAATCGGCCGGCGCTGAGCCGGCAGGTCGTGGCGGGCCGCAAGCCCGTACCGGGAGGAGCAAATGTCAGGCGTGCTGATCGGGACACTGATCCTGTGGCTGATCATCGCGATCATCGTCATCGCGATCGTCGTCTATCTCGTGAACTGGCTCTATCACCGCTCCTCGAAGGAGGTCTCCTTCGTGCGCACGGGCCTCTTCGGCGAGCGGGTGGTGATAAACGGCGGCGCCTTCGTGCTGCCGTTCGTTCACGACTTCACGCCGGTCAACATGAACGTGCTGCAGATGGAGGTCGTGCGCGAGAAAGCCGACGCGCTGATCACCAAGGACCGCATGCGGGTCGACATCGAGGCGGAATTCTATGTCCGGGTGAAGCCGACGCGGGACGCGGTATCGATCGCGGCCGCGACGCTCGGCCGGCGCACCATGGAGCAGGAGCGCCTGCATGCGCTGCTCTCCGGAAAATTCGTCTCGGCGCTGCGCTCGGTCGCCTCCGAGATGACGATGGAGGAAATGCACGAGCAGCGTGGCGACTATGTCGTGCGCGTGAAGCAGGCGGCCGCCGAAGGGCTGGCCCAGAACGGATTGGAGCTGGAATCCGTCGCGATCACCGATCTCGACCAGACCGATCTCGAATACTTCAATCCTTCCAACAGGTTCGACGCCGAAGGCCTGACCCAGCTGATCCAGGAAATCGAGACCCGACGCAAGTTGCGCAACGACATCGAGCAGGAGTCGATGATCCTGATCCGCACCCGCAATCTCGCGGCCGAACGGCAGGCCCTCGATATCGAGCGCGAAAGCGAGACGGCGCGCCTGAACCAGCAGCGCGACGTGGAAGTCCGGCGCGCCGTGCAACGGGCCGAACTGGCGCGCGAGCGCGCGCTGCGCGACACCGAGGCGGAGCAGGCGCAGATCGCGGCGCTCGAGGAGATCGAGAAATCGCGCATCGCCAACGAGCGCGCGATCAGCGAGGCGCGCATCGCCTCGGAGCGCGAGGTGCGCCAGCGCGAGATCGAGCGCACCCGGACCGTCGAGGAAGCGGAAATTGCGGCACGCGAGGAGGTCGAGAAAGCGCGCATCGCCAATCAGCAGACGATCAGCGAAGCGCGTATCGCTTCGGAGCGCGAGGTCCGACAGCGGGAGATCGAGCGAACGCGCACCGTCGAGCAGGCCGAGATCGCCGCGCGCGAGCACGTCGAGAAGGCGCGCATCGCGCAGGAGCGCGCGGTCACTGAGGCGCGCATCGTCAACGAGGAAGAGACGCGGCGCCGCGACATCGAGCGCACCCGGGCCGTCGACGAAGCCGAGATCGCGGCCCGTGAAGCGACCGAGAAGCTGCGCATCGCCCAGATGACCGCGGTGAATTCCGACCGCATCGCCTCGGACGAGAAGACGCGTGCGCTCGAGATCGCGCGCACGCGGTCGCTCGAAGAAGCCGAGATCGCCGCCCAGCAGGCGATCGAAGCGGCGCGGATCGCGCGCGAGAAGACGCTTGCCGCCGCGCGGATCGCGGCCGAGCAGAGCACGCGCGGGCTGGAGATCGCGCGGAGTGAGGCGATCGAGGCCGCCGAAGTCGCATCCCGGCAACTCGTCGAGACGAAGCGGATCGAGCAGGAGAAGACGATCCAGGCCGAGCGGATCCTCGCCGATCAGGCGACGCGCAATCTGGAGATCGCGCGCGGCGAAGTGCTGGACGCAGCCGAGATCAAGCGGCGTGACACGGTCGAGCGTGCGCGCATCGCGACCGAGCTTGCGCTCGAGAAGGAGCGCATTGCCTCGGCCAAGAGCCGCGAGGTGCTCAACATCGACCAGAAGAAGGCGGTCGAGATTGCCGAGGAGGCGCGCGGGATCGAGCTCGCCGCGAAGCGCGTCGAGCGCGCGGATTCCGACCGCCAGCTCAAGCAGGCCGAGCTCTTGGCGCGGCAGGAGGTCGAGAAGACCGACGTGGAGCGCGAGCGCGCCCTGGAGGCCGCCCGCCTCGAGCGGCGCCGGGCCATCGAGCAGCTCGAGATCGCGCGGACGCAGGCGCTGCAGGAGGCCGAGATCGCGGCCCGCGAGGAGGTTGAACGCGCACGCATCGCGTCGGACCGTGGGCTCGACGAGGCGCGCGTCGGACGCGACCGCGATCTGCGCAAGCTCGAGGTGGACCGCGAGCGCGTGGTCGAGAGCGCGCAGATGGACAAGGCGATCGCGCTCTATCAGAAATCGCTCGAGCACTCGGCGGCACAAGTGGAGGCCGAGAATGCCCGCGCCCGGGCCGCCGAGGCCGAGGAGCGCGTGCGCACGGTGCGCGACAGCGAGGCGGCCAAGCGCCGCCGCACCGTGGAGGTCATCATCGCCGAGAAGGAGGCGGACGAGACGCGCATCGCGGCGGAAGCCGAGCGCATCCGCGCGGCGGTCGAGGCCGAGGCGCAAAAGCTGCTCAACGAGGCCGAGAACGTGCTCACCGACCAGGCGCGCTACTCGCTGTTCCGCCGCCGCCTGCTCGAACGGATCGAGGGCATCGTGCGCGAGAGCGTCAAGCCGATGGAGAAGATCGAAGGCATCCGCATCTTGCATGTCGACGGCCTTGGAGGCGGCGGCGGGTCGGGCGGCAGCCGCAATGCCACCGACGAGGTGATCGACTCGGCGCTGCGCTATCGTGTGCAGGCTCCGTTGATCGACTCGATACTGTCGGAAATCGGCATGGAGGGCGGTAGCCTCTCCAAGTTGCCCGGCCTGATCCGCGAGGCGCGCGATCTGCAGGGCATCAAGGAGTCCACGGCGCGCGCGGCGAAGGCAGAAGGCGGGGAGACAGGCGAGAAGCCCGCCGAGGGGCGTGCCGGCCGCGGCAAGCCCGGTGGCGGCTCCGGCGGCGAGAAGGCTTGAGCCGATGGCGCGCGTCTACATCTCGAGCGTCGTCAATGCCCGCACCGACCGGGTGTGGGCGCGCATCCGCGACTTCAACGGGCTGCCGAACTGGCATCCGGCGATTGCCGAAAGCCGCATCGAGAACGGCGAGCCGGCGGACAAGGTCGGTTGCGTGCGCGATTTTCGCCTGCGCAATGGCGACCGCATCCGCGAGCGCCTGCTCGGCCTCTCCGATCACGACCTGTTCTGCACCTATTCGATCCTCGAATCGCCGATGGGGGTCGTGAACTATGTCGCGACGTTGCGGCTGACGCCGGTGACGGACGGTGAGCGCACCTTTGCCGAATGGACCGCGGAGTTCGATTGCCCGCCGGAACGCGAGGCGGAGCTGATCACCACGATCGGCACCGGCGTATTCCAGGGCGGGTTCGATGCGCTCAAGCGCGCGTTCGGAGGCTGAAGCGTGCCGCATGTCGTGAAAAGCACGATTGTCGATGCTCCCGTGGACCGGGTGTGGGCGGTACTGCGCGATTTCAACGGCCACGATCGCTGGCATCCGGCGGTCGCGACGAGCGCGATCGAGCGCGGCGCGCCGTCCGACAAGGTCGGCTGCGTGCGCCGCTTCCGCCTCAAGGACGGCGCGGAGCTGCGCGAGCAGCTGCTCACGCTGTCGGACCTGGAGCAGACCTTCAGCTATTGCCTGCTCGATACGCCGATCCCGCTGTTCAACTACGTGGCGCATGTGCGCCTGATGCCGGTGACCGACGGCGACCGCACCTTCTGGAGCTGGGAGTCGCGCTTCACCACGCGGCAAGGCGAGGAAGCGCAGATGACCGAGATGGTGGGCGAGCAGATCTATCAGGCGGGCTTCGAGGCGATCCGCCGCCACCTGGTCGCGGTGTAATTGGCCGCGGTGTGAGGATACGATGCCGATCACGGTGAAGACATTCGCGAGCCTGGCCGAAGCGGCGTCGGCGCTAGCGTCGGATCGCACGGCGCGGTTCCTGGCCGGCGGCACGCTGGTGATGCGAGCGATCAACGAGGGCGATACGTCGTTTTCGACGGTGGTGCGATCGACCGACCGCGGCCTTACCGATATCCGCCCGGCGGGAGCGCGGGTCACGCTCGGCGCCGGCGTCACGATGGGGCAGATCATCGCCAATCGCGACCTGGCGTTCCTGCATCCGGTCGCACGCGCGGTCGGCGGTCCGGCGATCCGCAACATGGCGACCGTCGGCGGCAATTTGTTCGCACCGTCACCCTATGGCGATTTCACCGCCGCGCTGCTCGCCCTCGACGCGACGCTGGCGCTGCAAGGCAGCCATGGCGGACGCGAGACGCCGCTGGAGGAGTTTCTGGCAAACCGTGAACGCGGCGGCAGCGGCCTCGTCACGAGCGTCGCGTTCAATCGGCCGTCTGCGCCGGAAGCGTTTCGCTTTCGCAAGGTCGCGCGCGTGAAACCGAAGGGCATCTCGGTGCTCTCCATCGCGGCGCATCTGCCCATGAATGGCGGCCGCATCACCGGGGTGCGCGTGGCCTATGGCGCCATGGCGCCGACGCCGATCCGCGCGAAATCGGTCGAGCGTGCGCTCGAGGGCCGCGGTCTTGACGAAGCGGGCATCTTGTCGGCGCTGGCTGTTGCGGCCGAAGGCACGTCGCCCGCGAGCGACGCGATCGCGAGCGCATGGTACCGGCGCGAGATGGCCGCGGTTCATCTCAAGCGCCTGCTCATGGGAACGGCGTGAGGAACCGATGAGCAAGACCCCCGTCCAGTTCCGTCACAACGGCGCCGACGTCGCCGTGTTCGTTGACGGCGGAGCGAACCTGTTGTCCGCGCTGCGCGATGGGGTCGGCGACGCGTCCCCGAAATTCGGCTGCGGCCAGGGCACCTGCGGCGTCTGCGCCGTGCTGATCGACGGCGAGCTGCATCTCTCCTGCGTCACGCTCGCCGAGAGCGTCGCCGGCCGCTCGGTCGAGACCGCCGACGGCCTCAAGGCGGGGGCGAGCTTGCACCCGCTGCAAACCGCCTTCATGGACAATTTCGCCGCACAATGCGGCTTCTGCACGCCGGGCATGCTGATGGCCGCGAAGGCGCTGCTCGATCGCAATCCGGCGCCGACACGCGCCGACGTGATCGAGGCGATCTCCGGCAACATCTGCCGCTGTACCGGCTACGAGCCGATCATCCATGCGGTACTCGCCGCGGCCGCCAACCGGCAGCGCGCCTGAGGAGCAGACCATGCTGGAAGTGCGCAAAGAGCTCTTCGCCGACGAGCGGGACGACAGCCTCAAGGAGATCGGAAAGCCGACCCAGCGCCAGGACATGATCGGGCATGTCACCGGGACTACGACCTTTTTCGACGATCACAAGCTCGCCGGACTGCTGCATCTGAAGGTGCTGCGCAGTCCGCATCATCACGCCCGCATCCGCCGGATCGACACCGCCGAGGCGGAACGCGCGCCGGGGGTTCGCCGCGTCATCCGCGGCGCCGATGTGCCGCGCAATCTCAACACGCTGCTGAGCCTGTTGAATTTCGGCAAGGACGACGAACCGTCGCTGGCGACCGAGAAGGTTCGTTACATGGGCGAGCCCATCGTCGCGATCGTTGCGAATTCGGAGCGTGAGGCGTTCGAGGCGCTGACCAAGGTCCGCGTCGACTACGACCCCCTGACGCCGGTGTTCGACGTGGAGGAGGCGCTGAAGCCCGGCGCGCCGGTGGTCAACGAGACCTATCCCAAGAATACCTTCGAGTATCACGGCAAATACGATCATCAGAAGCTGCGCTTCGGCGATGTGGAGCAGGCGTTCGCCCATGCCGATCATGTGCTCGAGCAGCGCTACCAGATGTCGCCGATCGAGCACGCGTTGACCGAGACCAATGGCTCGATCGCGGCACCGGAGGCGAACGGGCGCTTCGCCGTCTATACCTGTGCCCAGGGACTCTTCTTTTCGCTCGACACCACGGCGAAGATCCTCGACGTACAGTCGAACAAGCTGCACTTCATCGGTGGAACGGTCGGCGGCGGCTTCGGCGGCAAGGTCGATTTGCTCACCGAGCCTCTCGCCACGCTCGGTTCCATGCTGACCGGCCGGCCGGTGCGCTACGTGCTCGGCCGCGAAGAGGAGATGCAGTTCGGCTCGCCGCGCGGCGCCGAACGCATTTTCGTCAAGGACGGCGTGATGAAGGACGGGCGCATCGTCGCCCGCAAGGTGCGCAGCTATTTCGACAGCGGCGCCTATACGCGGCTCTCCAGCTACGCGGCCATCAAGTGCGCGGCGCACATTCCGGGGCCATACACGATCCCCAACGTCCATGCCGATATCTACTGCGTCTACACCAACCGCGTGCCGGCGACCGCGATGCGCGGCTTCGGCGTGACGGCGGTCGATTTCGCGCTCGAATGCCAGATGGACAAGCTCGCGCACCTCATCGGCATGGACCCGATGGAATTCCGCATCCTCAACGCCTACCGCGACGGGGACATGAAGGCGCACCGGCGCGAGGCGAAGAACACCGCGCTGATCGAGTGCGTTCAGGTTGCGGCGGAGAAGGCGAAGTGGCCGATCCGCGACGAGTTCAAGCGCATGTCCTCGCGCGTCGGCGGCGGGGGAGGGCGGGCCGCAATTCCCCATACGCCGCTCGACGGCGGCGCGCAGCCATCGCGCCCCGCGCAGCAGCGGACCTCGTATGACCGGCCACCGCCCGCTTCGCCTCAGCCCGCTTCGCCGCCGCCCGTGGCGCCGCCGGTACGCGCGGCCGAGCCGCAACGCACGCCGCCGCCTCCGCCGGCTCCGACACCGCCGCCCTCGCCGGTGCCGGGCGTGCAGCACGGGGCTGCCCGCTTTTCATCCGTGTTCGGCACCAGGAGGCGGTGATGGCCAAGCATCGCGGAAAAGGCATGGCCTCGATCAACTATCCGATCGGGATGAATCTCGGCGGCGATCCGAGCCAGGCACTGGTGCATTCGAGCCCGAGCGGAAAATTCACGGTTACCCTGTCGGCCATCGACCTCGGCCAAGGCATGAAGTCAGTCACGCGGCAGATCTGCGCCGAGACGCTCGGCGTGCCGATCGAGGACGTATATGTCGACACCGCGGACTCCGACACCGGACCGCACGACATGGGCAGCTTCGCGTCGCGCGGCACGCACCGCGTCGGCAACGCCGTGATGGTGGCGGCGAAAGAGGCGCGCGGCGTGATGATGGAGGCGGCGGCCGAGGAGCTGGAAGTCAATGCCGGCGATCTCGAGACCGACGGCAAGGGCAGCATCCATGTGAAGGGCGCGCCGCACCGGGCGATCTCGACCAAGGATGTGGCGATCGCGGCTCAGTTCAAACAGGGAAAGACGATCGCGGGGCGCGGCATTTTCCTCGTGCCGCTCTCCGAGGTCGATCCCGAGACCGGCGAGATGACCCCGGCAACCTGCTACGCGCACGCCTGCCTCGTGGCCGAGGTCGAGGTCGACGACGAGACCGGCGAGGTCGCGATGATCCAGATGAACTCCGCCTACGAGCTCGGCCGCGCGCTCAACCCGAAGCTGGTGGAGCAGCAGCTGGTCGGCGGCGCCTGGATGGGGGTGAGCCACGCGCTCTACGAAACGCCCGAGCCGTACTATCCCGAGCCGACGCACGGGCCGCGCGACTTCAACGAATACGTCATGCCGGGCCCGGGCGACATCTGCCCGCACGATATCGCGGTGCTGGAGCGCCCCGCGCCGGACGGCCCGTTCGGCGGCAAGGGGCCGGGTGAGATGTGCGCCAACCCGGTATTGCCCGCGGTCGCGAACGCGATCTTCAACGCGGTCGGCGTTCGCATCGACGAGTTGCCGATCACGCCCGAGAAGGTGTTGCGTGCGATCCGCGCGCAGGGCGGCGCGCGGCCACAGACGAGGCGCTAGGCATGGCGGTGCGCGGACAAGTCGTCGGGATCGACGGGCCGGAGACGCTGGAGCACGCGTTGCGTTCGGCTTTCTACCTGGCGGATGACGGGCTCTCGACCGCCGCCTATCTCGCGCTTGCGCTCGGCAAGCCCTTGCTGCTCGAAGGCGCGCCGGGAGTCGGCAAGACCGAGGCCGCGAAGGCGATCGGCGCCGTGCTCGGACGGCGGCTGATCCGGCTGCAATGCTATGAAGGCATCGATGCCTCGACCGCGCTCTATGAATGGAATTATCCGCGCCAGATGCTGGCGATCCGCCAGGCCGGCGACCAGCCGATCGATATCTATCGCGACGAGTTCCTGATCGAGCGCCCGATGCTGGCGGCGCTGCGGGCGCCTGAGCAGGCCGTGCTGCTGATCGACGAGATCGACCGCTCGGATCACGAGTTCGAGGCGTTCCTGCTGGAATTCCTTTCCGACTTTACGATCTCCATCCCCGAGCGCGGCACCCTGCGGGCGCACGAGCGGCCGGTGGTGATCCTGACCTCGAACCGCACCCGCGAGTTGCACGAGGCGTTGCGTCGCCGCTGCGCCTATCATTGGATCGACTATCCCGATCCGGAGCGCGAGGCGCGCATCGTGATGATGCGGGCCTCGAGCGTCGCCGAAGCCACGGCGCGCGCCGTGGTCGCGGCCGTCGGCCGGCTGCGGCAGGAGCCGCTCACCAAGCCGCCGGGCGTCGCCGAGTTGGTGGACTGGGCCGAGGCCGCCACGTTGTTGCATCAGCGCGGCCTGCGCTGGCCCGATGCCTTCAAGCGCGCGATCGGCGTTGCCCTCAAGAACGAGGAGGACCTGACCCACGTGTCCGGGCGGCTCGACAGCATTCTGGCGGAGGCGGCGGCGTGAGCGTCCTTCCGCGTGCGGCGCGTCCGTTCATCACGTTCCCGGCACTCCTGCGGGCGAACGGTTTCGCAGTCGCGCCCGAGCAGACGACCGCATTCCTGGCGGCGATCGGCCTGCTCGGACCGAGGTCGATCGCGGATATCCGCCGCGCCGCGCATGCGACGCTGGCCCCGCCGCCGGAGCGCCGCGCCGCGTTCGATGTGCTGTTCGGCCTGCACTTTCTCGGCGAAATGGAGGGAGGCGAGGCGCCCGGTGAGCAGGACGATGAGACCGTGCGCGTGCAGGAGGAACGCAGCGGCGGCATGGAACCGCTTGCGTCCGACGAGATCAACGAAGCCGGACAGGACGCGACCGCCGCGGAGGCGCTGTCGGTCCGGCGCTTCGGGGAGGAGTCCGATGCCGAGGTGCTGCGCCGCTTTGCCCGCGCGGCCCCGGCGCGCCTGCCGCGGCGACTCGGCTTTCGCCGCATGCGGGCGCGGCGTGGCACCAGCTTCGATACGCGCCGCACCTTGCGTGAAGCGGTACGCAACGACGGCGACGTCATGCAGTTGCGGCGGCTCAAGCGCCGGCTGCGTCAGCGCCGCATCCTGCTGCTGATCGATGTCTCCGGCTCGATGAAGGAGCGCACCGAGGACCACTTGCGCATTGCGCACGCGCTGGCGCATGCGGTCGAGCGCATCGAGGTGTTCACCTTCGGCACGCGGCTGACGCGGATTACGCGCGCCATGCAGCTCAAGAACCGTGAGCAGGCGCTTGCCGCGACCGCCGCGATCGTCAGCGACTGGGACGGCGGCACGCGGATCGGCGATGCCTTGCAGGCGTTCCTCGCCGTGCCGCGCTTCGCCGGTTATTCGCGCGGCGCAATGACGCTGGTCCTCTCGGACGGGCTGGAACGCGGCGATCCCGCCGCAATGCGCGACGCGGTGACGCGGCTCTCGCGCCTCTCCTGGCGGCTGAGCTGGCTGACGCCGCTGGCGGCCGACCCGGGCTTCAGGCCGCAGACCGAGGGGCTGAAGGCGATCCTGCCGCTGGTCGACGACCTTGCGGACGGCTCGTCCATCAGGTCCGTCTGCGCGCACGTGCTCTCCCTCGGCGAACGGAGGGCGGCATGACCGACATCGTCGACTCCCACCACCACATCTGGCGGCAGGCCGACATGCCCTGGCTCTCCGGCCCGATGCAGCCGCGCATCTTCGGGCCCTACGGGCCGATCCGCCGCGACTACCTCGTCCACGAGTTCCTCGACGATCTCGCCGGCACCGGCGTCACAAGATCGGTCTACGTGCAGGCGAACTGGCCCAAGGACAAGTTCGAGGACGAAGTCGCGTGGGTCCAGCAGGTCGCGGACGAGAGCGGCTGGCCGCACGGCATCGTCGGCTATGCGGACGTGACCGTCGACGATGTGCGGCCACAGCTCGATAGGCTGGCGAAGTATCCGCTGATGCGCGGCGTGCGCATGCAACTGCATTGGCATGAGAACGAGGCGTATCGCTTCGCGCCGCGGCCCGATCTGGCGACGGACCCACAAGTCCAGCGCAACGTCGCGCGCCTTGCCGACCACGGCTGGACGTTCGACCTGCAGGTGTTCGCACCGCAGATGACGGGTGCCGCGCTGCTCGCCGCATCCTGCCCGAGCGTGACTTTTGTGCTGCAGCACGCGGGAATGCTGGAAGACTTGTCGGAGAAGGGCTGGGCCGAGTGGCGCGCCGGGATGAAGGCGCTCGCCGCGCAGCCGAATGTCGTCGCCAAGACGTCGGCGCTGGGAACCTTCATCCATCGCAACGATGCGGCGCATGTCGCAGCGATCACACGCGAGGCCGTCGCGCTCTTCGGCGCCGATCGAACCATGTTCGGCTCCAATTTCCCGATCGAGAAGCTCTGGACCTCTTACCCCGAGCTGATCGCCGCTCATCGCGCAGCCGCGGCGCAATTCTCCGCTGCACATCAGCGCCAACTGCATCACGACACCGCGGCGCGCGTCTACCGCCTCGCGGCGTAGCTTGTATGAGCAAAGACTTGAAGGGGGAGTGACCATGGCGCTCGAAATCAAGATTCTCGACTACGGCGATATCGAACTGGAATCGAGTTTCCTGGTGCTCGGTCGCGATTGCGGGCGCACGCGGCGCGTGCCGACGTTCGGCTTCCTCATCACGGGCGGCACCTGGCCGGTCGTCGTCGATACCGGCTACCGCTCGAACCAGATCATGGAAACGCTCGGCATGCGCGGGTTGCAATTCCACGAGAACATGATCGAGAACCAGCTCGCCCGGCACGGCGTGCGCATGGGCGACGTGCGTTACGTGCTGCACACGCATCTGCACATCGATCATGCCGGCAAGGACGACCTGTTTCCGATGAATACCACCGTGGGGGTCAACCGGCGCGAGCTCGAATATTCGGTCTCCGGCCTGATGCATCCGCAATATCCCTTGCCGGATATCAAGCATCTTATCGACCGCCTGCACACCAAGGGCGCGCTGCGCTTCTTCGATCTCGAAATCTCCGGTCCGGTCGAGCTGATGCCGGGCGTTTTTCTCGAGGCCGCGGGCGCCCACACCGAAGGCTCGATGAACGTGCATGTGCACACGGCCGACGGCGTCGCGACGATCTGCGGCGATGTCATCTACGACTTCAATGATCAGATCGTCGAGCCGTTCCGCGAAATCGGCGACATGGAGCCACGCGTCACCGGCAATCACGGCGTCAGCAAGCGCGACGAGAAGGCGCAGATCAAGAAGCTCCTGAGCAACGCGCGCTACCTCCTGCCCGTGCACGACCGGCCCGCGAAGGTCGAGCACAGCGTGGTCACCGGACGCCTGCACGATCTGGTGCCTGGCCCGGTGGTGCAATCGCTGCCGAAGCGCAGCTGGTTCCCGGCGTGACGAGGGGGGCGGCCGATGACCCACGCCGCAATGCGGTTCGAGTTCGAGGACCTGATCGACGTCTATGCGCCGGTCGGCCAGCTCGGCACGGGCTTCACCTTCACGGAAGGGCCGATCTGGCATCCGGTCGATCACTATCTCCTGTTCTCCGATATGCCGGCCGACGTGCGCCGGCGCTGGGATGCGCGCGGCGGCGTGCGCGAGGTCCGGCGGCCGTCGAACAAGCACAACGGAATGACCTACGATGCCGACCTGAACCTGATCGTATGCGAGCATGCGACCTCCAGCCTCGTGCGCGAGCATCCCGACGGGCGGCGCGAGGTGCTCGCGTCGCATTTCGAGGGGCAGGAGCTCAACTCGCCGAACGACGTCTGCGTGCGCTCCGACGGCTCGATCTATTTCAGCGATCCCTGGTATGGGCGCATGCCGGTCTACGGCGTCGAGCGGCCGCGCCAGCTCGGTTTCCAGGGCGTCTATCGCTTGCCACCCGGCGGCGGGCAGCCGCAGCTTCTCGTCGACCGCACGCGTTTCGAGCAACCCAACGGGTTGTGCTTCTCGCCGGACGAGAAGCTGCTTTATGTCAACGACACCGTGGCATGCACGATCTGGGTGTTCGAGGTGAACGCCGACGGTTCGCTGTCGCCGGGACGCGTCTTCGCCAGCGGCATCCGTTCGGAGCTGGAGCCGGGCGTCCCCGACGGCATGAAATGCGACGCGCACGGCAATATCTGGGTCACCGCGCCGGGCGGCGTCTGGGTCTACGCGCCGGGCGCCGTGCTGCTCGGAAAGGTGCGTGTGCCGGAGCTGGTCTCGAACCTCGCCTGGGGGGGTGAGGACTTCCACACCCTGTTCATGACTGCAACGCACTCGGTCTACACGGTGCGCACCAAGGTCGCGCCACGCACCGAACCCTATATGCGAAGCCGCGGCGGCGACACCGCAAGCAGCGGGCAGCGCGCGGCGGCCATGGCGACGGATGGGGCGTTGCGCCTCGATCCATCGCGCTGCGCCCTGATCATCCAGGATCTGCAGAACGATGTGATCATGGAGGGCGGCGCGTTTGCGGCGTCCGGCTCGCCCGCTCATGCGCGCCAGCAGAACGTGGTGGAGAACGTGCGCCGTCTCGCGGACGCGGCCCGCGCGCGCGGCGTGCTCGTCATCCACGTCTGGTTCATCGTCGAGCCGGGCGCGCCGGGCATGACGCTCAACGCGCCGCTGTTCGAAGGCGTCGTCGACAACAAGGCGATGGTGCGCGGAGGTTGGGGTGCCGCGCCGGTGAGCGGGCTGGAGCCGCGGCCGGGCGACTTCGTGGTCGAGAAGATGCGCATGAGCGCCTGGGAGGGCACGCGTCTGGAAACGATTCTGCGCGCGGGCGGGCGCGATGTGATCATCAACACCGGCGCCTGGACCAACATGTCGGTGGAGCACACCGCGCGCACCGCGGCCGACAAAGGCTATTTCGTCGTGCTGCCGGAGGATTGCTGCTCGACCATGAACGCAGACTGGCACAATGCGGCGATCAACTACGCGCTGCAGAATGTGTCCGTGGTCACCAGGGCCGATGCGGTGATCGCGGCGCTCAGCTGAGCGGCTCGCCTGCGCTCTGGGGCCGTCAAAGGGACGGCTCGGCAGGCCTTATTGCAAATGCGCAAAGGTCGCTTTATTGCAAATGCGCAAAGGTCGCCTTGCGGGTCGGCTCGTCCAGACTTGCCGCTACCGCGTTTCCCTCGGGAAACTTCGTACGCGTGAGAATCAATTTCCAAACGCAATTGGCGTTCTTGAAGGTCCCCGAGAACTTGTCCTCGACGAATTTGCCGGTCAGGTGCTGGAAACCGATCGTGGCTCCGAACGTGCCGTCTTGCCAGACAGTCCCATGGATGTTCGGGGCGTCGACCTCGAACTTCGCCTGGCCGATCACGACGGTGCCCTGAACGTTCAGCGTGACGACGGCTTGCCTGCAATTCCGCCCCGTCGAGATCGCGAAGCCAGCCCACTCGCCGTCATAGGGACCACTATTATCGGCGAACGCGTCGCCCGGCTGCGACAACAGCAGCAAGGGGACGATCGACGCAACGTGCAGCAGGCGTTTCATCGAACTCTCGCTACAAGTTATGGCCAATGACTCCTGCAGGCTGGCAAGTAACGGTCGACGCAGGCAGTCAGCATACGCCAGCAGCACGAAACGCGTAGCCCCGAATTCGGGCTCCGACGGTATCCAGTCACTTCTTTCGGTATCAACGAACCACGCTGCCAAATTTAGGCTTGCAGTTGCGCACAGGAAATTCTTTTCGTCCAACCGTTTCCGCAGTATTAACAGATAAAATATGTGAAAATAAGCATCAGGCCGGCATCATCGGCCTGTGAATAACTCGGCGATTTACTTCGTGTGCCTGAGCAGCATTGTCCATTCGCAATAGGAGCTCTTGAAGCTTCCTTCGAATTTGTCGCGGACGAATTTGCCGGTGAGTTGCTGGAAGCCGATCGTGGCTCCGAGCGTGCCGTCCTCGAAAACAGTCCCATTGATGTTCGGCGCATCGACCTCGAACTTTGCCTGGCCTGTTACGACGCTGCCCTGAACGGTCAGCGTCACGGTCGCCGGCTTGCATCGCCGAACGGTCGCTGTCGCGGAGCCTCTCCACTCGCCGTCATAGAGACTATCGGCGCAGGCATCGCCGAGCGGCAACAGGAACAGCAGGCAGGCGATCGGCGCGACACAGCACAGGCGTTTCATCGAGCTCTCGCTACACTTAGAGCGCATTCCGTTCAGGTTGAACCAAGCTGAAACCGAATGCGCTCTCAGGTTCTCTGGTGGTCGCATTTTCTGACGGAAAACCGGTATCCACTTTTCCTGAAAATGCTCTAGGGCCAAAATGACGTCCGTGGCTGGCGTGGTCAGTATACGCAAGCAAAGGAAAAAAAGCGCAGGCCACCGGCGATGATGGTGAATTGTTGCGCCGCGAGATTGGATCGCATCAGGTGGCCAGGAGCCGGCCCAACGCCAAAAAGAACAACCGGTCGATGTGGATTGCCGATCGGGACGCCTGCAGTAAAGTGGCGAGGGACCGTGGAGGGCCGCCGGACGCGGTAAGGAATGCTGTCCGACCCAGCGAATTAAGATCTGCGGCTCGCGAGGGTGACGGTATTGGGCCACGCCAGATGGTACGGCGTAACCTTAATAGGTAAGCACAGACCGTACGCGTAAAAAAGAATGTTGCGCATACCGTTCCGCCGCGATTGCGCAGCAATGTTACCAGCGGCTTCAATGCGATCGAATTGGCCGTGCGACCTTGAACGGGAGACGAGCGATGAAATCACACGTCGCTAAACGCTCCATCGTCATCGCGGGACACAAGACGAGTGTCAGTCTCGAGGACGCCTTCTGGACGGCGCTCAAGGAGATCGCCGTCGAGCGCGAGACGACCTTGTCCGATCTCGTTGCGGCCATCGACTCCGACCGGCAACACGGCAACCTGTCGTCGGCCATTCGCCTCTTCGTGCTCGGCCTCTATCGCGATCAGATCTCCGAATACGAGAAGCGCCGCCGAACGCGCGAGATGCTGGCCGGCGCCGCCGTCCCGGGACCCAAGCACGAGCATTAGCGCATGATACGCGCCGCTCGCGAGTGAAGTTGCGCCATACCGACATCCGGAGCGCCCGCTCCGCATAACTGGAGGTGTGTCATGCATACTTCTCGTTCCCGCATTGCCGTCGTCTTGTCGTTGGTTCTTCCCGTCGGCGCGTTGCTGGCGGCGGCGCTCGGCAGTCCGGCCTACGCCCAGCAACGGGTGGCGACGACGTATCAATATTCCGCGAAAACCTTGTGCACGCTGCGCGGGGATGCCGGCTTCGGCGAGGCGTTCGCGCCGGGGCGATACCGCACCGTGATCAACATCCACAATCCCACGGAGCGCAAGATCGAGATCACCCGCAAGTTCGCGCTCTCGCTCCAGCCGGGAGAAGCCGCGGGCTCGTTCAGCATCTCGCCGTACAAGGCGCTGACGCTCGAGGCGGACCAGGCGGTGGCATACAACTGCTTCGACATCGCGGGATTCTTTTGTCCGATCGACGGGGTGTGCGTGGACTTCATCGCGATCGACGGCTTCCTCGTCCTCAACAGTCCTGTCGAACTGGACGTCGTCGCGGTGTACACGGCCAATCCCGCGAATGGCCAGGTCTCGACCCTGGACGCGGACCCCATCGCCGGGCGGCGCATGCCCAAGACCATCGTCGTCAGGACCGACCAGCCTGCGGCGCAGCCGCCACGGCGGATTGAGGTCGAACCCTTCAAGGCCGTGAAACCGTAGCGCCTCGGGGTCCCTATAAGCCCCGCTCTTGCATCCCGCGAAGCTTGGCGACCGCGCGTGCCCAACGGCTGGGAGGCGCAGTCTCGTTTTGATTCGGGGGCGGGGACACCGGCGGCGCCGGTTGATCCTGAACTTTAGGATCGGCGGACGCCAGTGGTGTGACTTCCGTGGAATCCGGCGAAACCGGCGGCGCAGGATCCCCACTCGCAGAAGCGGGCGGCACCGGCGCGGCCTGGTCGCTCGGCGTGGGCTCGCCGGGTTGCGGCGTGGGCTCGCGCGTGAAGGTCAGCCGTCGCTCGGTTTCCTGGCAGGAGGGGCACTCGAACGTCTGGTGCTCGTAGCCGGTGACCATCATGGTGTCGTCCGGCTCTACCCGGACGAGGCGCATTTCCGTGCCGCAGGAAATACACAACATGGGCTTACTCACGGTCGAAGCGGCCGTTGACGAGCATTCGACTGCTCATCGCGTCAATCAGACCGAAAGCATTTGTTCCGCGCAACGAGAAAGGGCTCGGAGAAGCGTGACCCCGCAGCTTCTTTGGGCCGTCCCGGTCATTCATTCTTGTGGATGGCGCTGCGTTTGCAAGTCACATCCGCGTCATACGTTTAGGAAACGATTCTTGTGCGGGGTGGAAACCGCCAACAACGCGACATACACTCGAGCGGCGAGGATGTTCCATGCCGCAGGAGCTTCTTTTCGAGTTGGGTGATGTCCGTGTCACGCCTCATATTGCGCAATTCGGCGGGACTTCCTATCAGATAGCGAATATCGGCAGTGTTCGCGTCGTGCCGCTCAAAAAACGTAACCCGGTGGCTGTGGTCATTTTCCTTCTAGGCCTTGGTTTGCTCGCGGTTGCAATCTTCGGTCACTACGATAACGAACCAGCAGAAGCGAAGTCGGGCGTGGTACTCGCAGGCCTGGGCATGATGCTCGCGGCTGGTCTCCTGCAATTTGCCTGGCCCAGGCGGGTGTTCATGCTGATGCTGAAAACGTCCAGTGGGGATGTGGAGGCTCTCAAGTCTCGCAAGAAGAAATTCGTCTTCGACGTGAAGCAGGCTGTGGAGCAAGCGTTTATTGCGCGCTCAAGGGCGCATTTGGCAATGTCACATGACCATGCCGATCCTGCGCGGAGATACTGAGAAAGCACTGAATGCACAACACCGATTCCCTGATCAAACGCCTTCCAAAATGCGAACTGCACATCCACATCGAGGGCAGCCTCGAGCCGGAGCTGATGTTCGCGCTGGCTCGCCGCAACGGCATCAGCCTGCCCTATGCCTCGGTCGAGGCGCTGCACCAAGCCTACCGGTTCGGCAACCTGCAGGACTTTCTCGACCTCTACTATCAAGGCATGTCCGTGCTGGTCACGGAGCAGGATTTCTACGACCTCGCCTGGGCGTATCTCGAACGCGCGCGCGCGGACAATGTCCGCCACGTGGAGATGTTCTTCGATCCGCAAGGGCACACCTCGCGCGGCGTCGCATTCGAGACGGTGGTCGGGGGTCTCCATCGCGCCATCGTCGATGCCGGACAGAAGCTTGGTGTGCAGGCGAGCCTGATCATGTGCTTCCTGCGCCATCTCGACGAGGCCGACGCCGAGCGGACCTTGGATTCGGCGCTGGCGTTCCGCGACCGGATCGTCGGCGTCGGCCTCGATTCGTCCGAAGCCGGCAACCCGCCGGGCAAGTTCAAGCACGTGTTCGCCCGCGCCCGTGACGCGGGCTTCTTTCTGACCGCCCATGCCGGCGAGGAGGGGCCGCCGAGCTACGTCTGGGAGGCGCTCGACGTGCTCGGTTGCGCGCGGATCGATCACGGCGTCCGCTCGGTGGAGGACCAGGCGCTGGTGGGACGGCTCGCGCGCGAGCGCGTCGCGCTCACGGTGTGCCCGCTCTCCAATCTGCGGCTGCGGGTGGTCGACGATCTCGCCCATCACCCGCTGCGGCGGATGCTGGACAAAGGCCTGATGGTGACGGTCAATTCCGACGATCCCGCCTATTTCGGCGGCTATGTGAACCAGAACTACCTGGCGGCGTCGTCCGCCTTGGGCCTCGGCCGCGACGAGATCGCGGCGATCGTGCGCAACGGGATCAATGCATCGTTGATGACGGCGCCGGAGAAGGACAAGGCGCTGGCGGAGGTCGATCGCGTCCTGGCCGAGACCGCGTGACGGCGGACTTACTGCTTCCAGATGAAATCCACCACTTTCCCATGTTTGGGATCGACCAAAATAACCTTGCGGCCGCGGACCCTGACATATTCCAGGTTTCGCGTGCTGGGCACGCGATCGGTTATGTGCGGCGGCAGCTTGCTGGTCGTGAAAATCGGCGGCAGCTTGTCGCCGGCCGTCGGCCGGTAGCCTTCGGGAGGGTTCTGAACCTTCACCTTCTTGAGGGTCTGATAGATCAGTTGCTCCTGGGCTCCGCTCAGATTCAGATAGCCGGCCGCCGCCGCCCCGCTGGTGCAGAGCAATGCAAGTATCGCGGCCATAGTCCGAGCGAATCGCATGGAGCCGCTTATACATGCTAGTACGTAACAACGTATTACCCGCCACCGGGCAGATGGATATTTCGGGTTAACGGAATGGAAGCGCAACGGGACATGCCAGAGGATTTCGACAATGACCAGCTGGCGGCGGCGTTCGAGCAGATACCGCGGCTGCTCGACGGCGATCCCGGCCTCGTCCGGCGCGGCGCATTCTTCGACGCGCGCTTCGAGGTCGGCATCGGCGCCATCCCGTTCGACGTGACGGTCGCGGCCGGGAAAATCGCGGCGCTCGCGCGCGGGCCCTTCGTCATGAGCTCCTGGCGCTTCGCCGTACGTGGCAGTGCCGAAGCCTGGGGGCGGCTGTGGCAGCCGGTGCCCGATCCCGGCTGGCACGACCTGCTCGCGCTGAAGAAGCGCGGCGCCGTGGTGATGGAAGGCGACCTCCACCCGCTGATGGCCAATATGCAATACGTGAAGGACCTGCTCGTGCTTCCCCGTCGCATCGCCGCGGAGCGCAAGTGATGCCCGTGACCTTGGAGCCGATCGTCGGCCGCTATATGACGCTGGCCTTGGGCGGCCGTCCGCACCGGATCTATTTCGAGGAGGCGGGGCAGGGGATTCCGCTCGTCTGCCTGCACACCGCGGGCGCCGACGGCCGGCAATTCCGCCACCTGATGCTGGACGAGGAGATCACCCGGTATTTTCGCCTGCTGACGTTCGACATGCCGTGGCACGGCAAGTCGCTGCCGCCCGAGGGCTGGGAGAACGAGGACTATCGCCTCACCACCGCCGGCTACACCGAAATGATCGTCGCGTTCTGCCGCGCGCTGGAGCTCGATCGTCCCGTCGCCATGGGCTGCTCGATCGGCGGCCGCATCGTGCTCAATCTCGCGATCGAGCATGCCTCGATGTTTCGCGCGCTGATCGGGCTGGAGTCGGCCGATTATCAGGCGCCCTGGTACGACACGGCCTGGCTCAACCGGCCCGACGTGCACGGCGGCGAAGTCTGCGCCGCGCTGGTCTCGGGGCTCATCGCGCCACAGAGCCCCGATGCGACGCGGCACGAGACCTTGTGGATGTACAAGCAGAGCGGCCCGGGCGTATTCAAGGGCGATCTTTACTTCTACCGCGTGGATGGCGATCTGCGCGCCAAGGTGGGCCGCATCGATACCGGCGCCTGTCCGCTCTACCTGCTGACCGGCGAGTACGATTTTTCCTGCACGCCCGACGACACCGAGCGCACCGCGCAGAAGATCGTCGGCGCCGAGGTGACGATCATGCGCGAGCTCGGCCATTTTCCCATGAGCGAGAATCCCCGGCAGTTCCGCCGCTATATCCTTCCGGTGCTGAAAAAAATCCGCGCGGCGTCGTAGCGGCAAGCAGACAGGCTCAGCGAAAATGCCGATACCCGTGTTGATCGTCGGCGCCGGCCCGATCGGCCTCGCGCTTGCCGGCGATCTCGGCTTCCGCGGCGTACCCTGCCTGCTGATCGAGAAAGGCGACGGCCGTGTCATCCAGCCCAAGATGGATCTGATCGGCATTCGCACCATGGAATATTGCCGGCGCTGGGGCATCGTGCCGTGGGTCGAGGGCGCCGGCTACAACCGCGACTATCCGCAGGACTGTGCCTGGGTCACGAGCCTCAACGGTTACGAGCTCGGGCGCGAGCCCTTTCCCACGCCCAACGACGAGCAGCCCCCGCCGCAAAGCCCGCAAAAGCGCGAACGCTGCCCGCAGAATTTCTTTGATCCGGTCTTGCAGCGCTTCGCGGAGCAATGGCCTGATGTGACGATCTCCTACCATACCGAGCTCGTGGGCTTCACCGAGCATGCCGACGGCGTCGTCGCCAGAGTTCGCGATGTCAGGGGAGAGTTGCGCGAGATCGAAGCGCAATACCTGGTCGGCAGCGACGGCGGCGCGAGCACGGTCCGCCAATCGCTCGGCATCGCGATGAGCGGCGCGCCGACGCTGACATATACCACCAACGTCGTCTTCCGCTGCGACGGCCTCGAGCGGCTGCACGACAAAAGGCCGGGCTACCGTTTCATCTTCATCGGACCGGAAGGAACCTGGGCGACACTCGTGGCGATCAACGGCCACGACCAGTGGCGCTTCTCGCTGGTGGGCGACCGCAACCAGCAGACGCATTCCGAGGACTACATGCGCCGCGCCATCGTGCGCGCGGTCGGCCGCGACTTCGATTTCGAGATCCTGTCGATGCTGCCATGGGTCCGGCGCCAGCTCGTGGCCGACGGCTATGGCCGCGGGCGCGTGTTCATCGCCGGTGACGCGGCCCACCTCACGTCGCCGACCGGCGGCTTCGGCATGAATACCGGCATCCAGGATGCGGTGAACCTGTCGTGGAAGCTCGCAGCCTGCATCGACGGCTGGGGCGGCCGGCAGTTGCTCGACTCCTACGGCATCGAGCAGCGTCCGGTCGCGATCCGCAACGTCGCCGAGGCGACCGGAAATCTCGAGCGCATGTTGTCGTCGCGGGTGCAGTCGCCGCCGAAGGAGATATTCGAGGACGGCCCCCGATCGGACGAGGCGCGCATCGAGTTCGGAAATCGCTACACGGAGGCGATGCGGCGGGAGTGGTTCTCCATCGGCATCCATCTCGGCTACGTCTACGAAGGCTCGCCCATCATCGTGCCGGATGGGACGCCGCCCCCGCCGGATGAAGTGATGAGCTATCGCCAGACGGCGCGGCCGGGCTCGCGCGCGCCGCATGTCTGGCTGCGACCGGACAGGTCTATCCTTGATCTGTTCGGTAGAGAATTCGTGCTGCTCCGCTTCGGCGCCGGTCCGCCGGCATGGGACGCGTTCGAGCAGGCGGCGCGGCGCCGCAAGATGCCGCTGCGGATCGTCGATATCGACAGCGAGGAAGCGCGCACGCTCTATGAGCGACGCCTGGTCCTGGTGCGGCCCGATGGCCAGGTCGCCTGGCGAGCAGATACGATGCCCGACGACGTCTTGCGCGTCATCGATGTCGTGCGAGGCGCCACCACACTCTGATTTTCGACGGTCTTGCCCGCGGCGATAGACCTCGATCAAACCGAAAAAACAGTGCTAAATGGGGGCCGTTGTCCGAGGTCGTAGTTTGTTGAAAGAATCCGGCGTCATAGCGCAGCAATGGGTCGGCGCACCCGTTCCGCGCAAGGAGGACGAAGCGCTGCTGACCGGGCGGCGCGCGCTTCATCGACGATCTCGCGCCGATCCCTGGCATCCGTTTCGCGGCTATCTTGCGCTCGCCGCATCCGCACGCGCGGATTGTACGCATCGACGCAACGCGCGCGCTGGCGCTCCGCGGCGTCCAGGCCGTCGTCACCGGCAAGGAGATCGCGGAGTTGATCGCGCCGGTGCCGGCCGTGGTCAAGGCGCCGATCGCCTACTACCCGATCGCGGTCGACCGCGTGCGCTACGTCGGCGAGCCCGTCGCCGTCGTGGTGGCCGACACCCGCTACATCGCGGAGGACGCCTGCGATCTCATCGTCGTCGAGTACGACGTGCTGCCGGCGGTGGCCGATCTCGCGGCATGCCATCGCGCCGAACGCGCCGCTGATCCACGACAAGGCAGGATCGAACGTCGATCAGCCGGCGCAGCTTCCGATACGGCGATCCGGACGCCGCCTTCGCCGCCGCCGATCGGACCTTCGAGCTCGACTATTCCTATCCGCGCTACGCCTCCACGCCGATGGAGACGTTCGGCGTGATCGCGCAGTTCGAGCGCGCACCCGACCGCTACACCGTCTGGTCGAATTTTCAGGGACCGTTCGTCATCCAGCCGCTCATGGCGGGTGCGCTGCGCGTCCCGGGGCACCGGCTTCGCCTGATCACGCCGCCGGCGAGCGGCGGCAGCTTCGGCATCAAGCAGGCGATCCTGTCGCCGATCGTCCTGCTCGCCGCGGTCAGCCGCAAGGCCGGCGTGCCCGTCAAATGGATCGAGGATCGCGCCGAGCATCTCACCGCGGCTTCGGCGTCGAGCGACCGGCTCGGCACGATCGCGGCCGCCTTCACGCGCGACGGCGAGCTCACCGCGTTGCGGTTCAAGAACGTGGCCAATATGGGCGCCTTCATCCGCGCGCCCGAGCCGGCCTCGCTCTACCGCATGCACGCGGCCTCGAACGGCTGCTACCGCGTGCGCAATATCGCGGTCGACAACGAGCTCGTCGTCACCAACCGCACGCCGGTCGGGCTCAACCGCGGATATGGCGGGCCGCAGTTCTATTTCGCGCTCGAGCGGATGATGGAGATCGCGGCGCGCGGGCTCGGCATCGACCCGGCGGAGCTGCGCCGTCGCAACTTCGTTCCCGCGGATGCATTTCCCTACACCGCGCCGGCCGGCGCCGTGCTCGATGCCGGCGACTACGAGGCGGCGCTCGCGGAGCTGCTGCGCATCGCGGACTACGAGGCGCTGAAGCAGAAGCGGGACGAGGCGCGGCGCGCCGGGCGGCTGTTCGGCATCGGCTTTGCCGCCGGCGTCGAGCCGTCCGGCTCGAACATGGCCTATGTCTCGCTGGCGCAAACCGCGCAGGACCGCAACCGCGCCGACCGCAAGTCGGGCGCGCGCCGCCAGCGCCGTGATCTCGGTCGATCCCAGCGGGCAGGTCACGCTGCGCCTGTGCAGCACGCCGAACGGGCAGGGCCACGCCACCGTCGCCGCGCAGATCGTCGCCGATGCGCTGGGCCTTGCACCCGCCGATATCGACGTCGTCACCGAGATCGACACGCTGACGAGCGCGTGGTCGATCGCGTCGGGCAACTACTCCAACCGCTTTGCCGCGGTCGTGGTCGATGCCATCGCGCGGTCGGCAGGGCAGGTCGCGCACAAGATCAAGCTGCTGGCGGCGCAGGCGCTCGAAGTGCCCGCCGACGACATCGAGCTGCGCGACGGCTATGCCCGCGTGCGCGGCCAGTCGAACAAGGGCCTGCCGTTCCGCAAGGCGGCGTCGCGGGCGCATTGGGACCCCGCGGGCCTGCCGGCCGGCATGGCGCCGGGCATTCATGAAACCGCTGTCGTCTCGCCGTCGGTGCTCGGCTCGCCCGACGACGAGGATCGCATCGCCTCGGCCGCGACCTTCGGCTTCGTCGTCGATCTCGTCGCGGTCGAGGTCGACGCCAAGACCGGCGCGATCCGGATCGAGAAATATGCCTCGGTGCACGACGTCGGCACGCAGCTCAATCCGTCGATCGTGGAGGGCCAGGTGCACGGCGGGTTCGTGCACGGCCTCGGCGCCGCTCTGTTCGAGGAGCTGGCCTACGACGACGCCGGCAACTTTCTGTCGGGCACGTTCGCCGATTATCTCTGCCCGACGGCGGTCGAGGTTCCGCCGCTCACGATCGGCCACGTCGAGACCGCGACGCCCGTGAACGCGCTCGGCGCAAAGGGCATGGGCGACGGCAGCTCCATGCTCACGCCGGCGGCGATCGCCAACGCCGTCGCCGACGCGCTCGGCCGCGACGACATCACGCTGCCGCTGACCATGCATCGGCGTCTGGTGCCTGGCCAACGGCGTCGATCCGGATGCGGCGCCGCGCCGAGCAGCGGCCGACCAGGAGGCGTCAGGCCCAGGCAAGCGAGGTGCGCTGACAGGGGAGGGCGAGGTCGTATTGTCCGCGCCGGTCGCGGATGTCTGGCGGCGGCTGATCGATGCGAACGAGCTCGCGGCCATCGTGCCGGGCTGCCGCCGCCTCACCCAGGATGGGCCGGACCGCTATTCCGCCGAGGTCGTCATCGGGGTCGCGGGTATCAGAGGCACCTACGATGCCCACATCGAGATGCGCGACAAGCGGGAACCCCACTCGGTCCGGCTCATCGGAAAAGCCACCGGCGCGCTGGGCTTCGGCTCGGGCTCGGGCTTCGTGACGCTCGCTGCCGAAGGCGAGGGGCGCACGCGGCTGACGTACAGCTTCGAGGCCGATGTCGGCGGCAAGGTCGCGAGCGTGGGCCAGCGCATGCTCGGCAGCGTGACGCGCGTGCTGGTGGCGCAGTTCTTCCGCGCGCTGCAGAAGCGGATCGATCCCGACAGCAGCGGATGGCGAGGCTGGCTGTCGCGGTGGCGAACGCCCCGGCGGAACGGCGGCGCATCGTGAAGCCGGTCGCGTTCGACTATCACCGGCCGGACACGGTGCCGGAGGCGGTGGCCTTGCTTTCGGAGCTGCGCGAAGAGGCGGCCGTCCTCGCCGGCGGGATGACGCTCGGACCCATGCTCAATCTGCGCATGGTTCGCCCGCGCGCGGTGATCGACATCTCGCGCATGCAGGTCCTCAAGACGATCTCGCTTGCCGGTCATGCCGTCATGACCGGCGCCGGCGTCGTTCAGCGCGACGCGTTGCGCTCCGAGCTGATCGCGCGCGAGGTGCCGCTCCTGACCATGGCGCTGCCATGGGTCGGGCATTTCCAGACCCGCAACCGCGGAACGCTCGGCGGCTCGGTGGCGCACGCCGATCCCAGCGCGGAGATCCCGTTGTGCCTGGTCGTCTGCGGCGGCACCGTTGTGCTGCGCTCGCGCCGGCGCGAGCGTCGCGTGCCGGCGCGCGAGTTCTTTCTGGGTGCGCTCACCACGCAGCGCCAGCCGGACGAGATGGTGACCGCGCTGGAATGGCCGCGGGCGGCGGCGGACGTGGGCCATGCCTTCGCCGAGATCGCCCAGCGCCATGGCGATTTCGCCATCGCGGCCGCCGCCTGCCAGCTCCGCGTCGGCCGCGACGGCCGGCTGGAAGCGCTGGCGCTCGGCCTCGGTGGGGTCGAAAGCCGGCCGGTCGTCATCGACGTGGACGGCTTTCTGGGGCGGCCAGCGAACGAGATTGCGGCAAGCTTGTCCGAGCACGCCGCCGCGTCCGTGACGCCGATGGCGGACCATTCCGCCAGTGCGGACTACCGGCTCGCGCTCACGCGTGTGCTGGTGCAGCGTGTGGTCGAAGAGGCCGTCGCTGACGCGGCGAAGCGGAAGGGGCGGCTGCAATGACCACGCTCCATCATCCCGCCGGCGCGCGACATACCGTCGAGCTGACCTTGAACGGCGAGCGCCGCTCCGGCCAGGCCGAGCCGCGCATGCTGCTGTGCGATTTCCTGCGCCATGAATTGCAGGCGTTCGGCGTGCATGTCGGCTGCGAGCACGGGGTCTGCGGCGCCTGCACGGTCCTCGTTGACGGGCGCGCCGTGCGCAGCTGCACGCAATACGCCGTTCAGGCCGACGGCACGAACATCGTGACCGTCGAAGGGCTCGCCGAGCCCGGCACGCTCAACCTGTTGCAGCAGGCCTTCGCCAGGCACCACGCGTTGCAATGCGGCTTCTGCACGGCCGGCATCCTGTGCTCGGCCACGCATTTTCTGGAGGAAATGCCCTCGCCAAACGAGCGAGATGTCCGCGACATGCTGTCCGGCCATATCTGCCGGTGCACGGGCTACGCTTCGATCGTCGCCGCCATTCTCGACGCGGCGGCGGCCATACGCGAAAAAGGTCGATGACGATGGATCTGGGTCACGCATTCGCCGTGTCGGTGCTGCGGCAGCCTCGCCAGGAGGCGATCGTCGAAGGCGACCTGCGGCGGACCTATGCCGAATGGTACGGCGAGATCAAAGCTGTCGCCGGCGGCCTGCAGGCGATGGGACTGCGGGCCGGTGACCATCTCGTGGTGGTGATGCGAAACCGCTACGAGATGGCGACGCTCTACTGGGCCTGCCATCTGCTCGGGCTGATCTTCACGCCGGTGAGCTGGCGGGCGACCGCCGACGAGATCAAGTATTGTTTCGAGGACGCCGAGGCCGCGGCCGTGGCGTTCGATGGCGCCTCCGGCAGCGCGGCACCCGAGGCCGCGGCGGCGCTGAACATCGATGTCAGGCGCGTGATCGTCGCCGCCGACGGCAAGGGTGACGGCGTGCCGTTCGCGCGGTTGCTGGAGGCCCGCCCGGTCGCCGGTCCGGCGGGCGTCGAACGAGTTCTCGACCTGCCTGATGCTCTATACGTCGGGAACGACCGGCCGCCCGAAAGGCGTGCCGCGCAGCCATCGCAACGAGCTCACGGCGTCGATCTCCCACAACGCCCACAACCAGTACCGGCAGCTCGACTCCTTCCTCGGCGTGATGCCGTTCTTCCACACCATGGGCGTGCGCGTCCTGCTGGGCTCCGCGCTGCTCAACGGCCGGCTGGTTGCGCTGCCGGACTATTCGCCGGAGGAGGTGCTGCGGCTCGCTTCGGTAGAGAGGCTGACGACGCTTTATCTCGTGCCCACCATGTTCCACGACGTGCTGCGGCATCCCAAGTTCGGCAGCTACGACCTGAGCTCGCTGTCGCGCGTCGGCTATGCCGGCATGACCATGACGCCGGCGCTGATCGAGCGCTGCCTGGAGCAGCTCAAGCCGCAGCTCTTCGTCAACTACTACGGCTCCAGCGAGATCTACACGTTCAGCTATTGCGACCATCTCGACCGCAAGCCCGGCTGCGCCGGCCGCGCCGGGATGAACCAGATCATCCGGGTGGTGCCGCCGGGCGGCGACATCGAGGTCGATCTGCCGCCCGGCGAGTCCGGCGAGATCGTCGCCAGCATGAACAGCCCGGAAGCGTTCGCCGGCTACTGGAAGCGGCCCGACGCCGACGCCAAGGCGATCGCGGGACGCTGGTATCGCACCGGCGACCTCGGCAAGTTCGACGAGGACGGCGAGCTCTACGTCGTCGGCCGCGTCGACGACATGATCATCAGCGGCGGCGAGAACATCTTCCCCGAGGAGGTCGAGGACACGCTCAACCGCAGCAAGCTGGTCGCGGGCTGCGCCGTGGTCGGCATGCCCGACGAACGGCTCGGCGCCAAGGTCGTCGCATTCGTCGAGCCGGCGGTCGGCGAGCTCGCGCCGGAGCAGCTCGACGAGGTGTGCCTGAGCAGCGGGCTCGCGCGCTTCAAGCGCCCGCGCGAATACGTCCTGGTCAAATCCATACCGCGCTCCGCGTCCGGCAAGCTTTTGCGGCGGAAGTTGCGGACCGGCGAATATGAAAAGTTCGAAAATTAAGGAGAGCTCATGACAAAAGACTACGCCGAGCAGCGCGCCTCGGTTCTCAAGAATCTCGACGGCCTGCACTACGAGGTCGATGCGAAGAAGAAAGTGGGTCTGCTCTGGCTCGACCGGCCGCCGCTCAACATCGTGTCCTATCGCGGGCGCAGCCAGATCGCCGCGATCATCGAGGCGTTCGGCCAGGACCCGGATGTCCGCGTGGTCGTCATCCGCGGCAAGAACGGGACCTACACGTCGGGCGGCGACGTCAAGGCCTTTCCGCAGATCGAGCGCGACGGCATGTCCCATCTCGCCTGGAACATCGCGGCGCCGGAGCGCTGCCCGAAGCCGGTGATCTGCGCGATGGAGAAATACGCCATGGGCGTCGGCTTCGAGCTGGCGATGGCCTGCGACATCCGGCTCGCCACCAAAGACACGCTGCTGGCGCTTGCCGGAGGTGACGCTCGGGCAGATTCCCGGCAGCGGCGGCAGCCAGCGCGTCGCGCGGATCGCCGGCCTGACGCGGGCGGTGGACATGATGATGCTGGGCCGCCGCATCCCGGCGCCGGAGGCGCATGCCTGGGGCCTCGTCACCCGCGTCGCCGAGGATTCCGCCGCGCTCGACAAATTGATCGACGAGGTCGTCGCCACGCTCACCGCGATGTCGCCGCTCGCGCTCAAGACCATCAAGCGGGTGCTGAACACGTCCTACGACACGAGCCTCAATGTGGGCTTCGAGGTGGAAGGCCACGCCTACGAGAAGCTCCGCGAGAGCGGAGACTACAAGGAAGGCATCGTAGCCTTCTCCGAGAAACGCAAACCAAACTTCACCGGTAACTGAAATCCGGACCGTAACGGAGGAAAGCCCATGTTCAAGACATCGATAATGCTAGGCCTAGGCGCCACCGCCGCGCTCGCGCTCGTTCCTGACGCGAACGCCGCCGACCCGATCAAGGTCGGCGTCGTCACGCCGCTCTCCGGCACCTATGCGCCGATCGGCAAGCAGGTGCGGTGGGGCGCGGAGCTCGCGGTCAAGGAGATCAATGCCGCCGGCGGCGTCGGCGGACGTATGTTCGAGCTGCTGTTCGAGGACGAGGAGGCCAATCCGCCAGTCGCGGTGCGCAAATCCGAGAAATTGCTGCAGCAGGACAAGGTCGATCTGCTCACCGGCACCGTCAACAGCGGCTCCACGCTCGCGGTCGGCCAGCTCGCCGAGCGTAACGGGCGCATCCTGGTCACCACGGTGTCCTACGCGCCCTCGATCACCGGCGCGCAATGCAATCCGAACGTCTTCCGCGTGAACGCCAACGCCTTCATGCAGTCCAACGCCTTGACGGCCTGGCTGACCAAGAACGCGTCGGGTAAGCGCTATTTCTTCATCGGGCCGGACTACGAGATGGGCCGCAGCACGATCTCCGCCTTCCAGGACGACATCAAGCGGCTGGGCGGCACCGATGTCGGCGCCACCTTCCCGCCGCTGGGTGCGAAGGACTTCACCCCCTATGTCGGCCAGATCCGCGCAGCGCGGCCCGACGTGATCATGACCGCGACCGCCGGCAACGACACCGTGCGGCTGCTCACCCAGCTCAAGGAGTACGGGATCCTCAACGACAAGCTGACGCTCGCCGGCGCCGCCGGCGCCGTGACCCAGGAGAACATCGGCGCCATGGGCGGCGCGGGCGAAGGCTTCCTCAGCGCCGCGGGCTATTCGGCCGACATCGACACGCCGGCCAACAAGAAGTTCGTCGCCGCCTTCAAGAAGGAATTCCAGAACGATCCCGATCTCTTCGGCGCCGACACCTACGGTCTGTTCTATCTGTTCAAGCAGGCGATCGAGAAGGCCGGCAGCACGGAGACCGACAAGGTGCGCGCGGCGATGGAAGACGCCACCTGGGAAACGCCGCAAGGCACCAAGAAAATACGCAAGGGCGACCACCAGGCGATCGTCGACATGGTCGTCGTCAAGGTGAAGGGCAACGACTTCCAGACCGTCGGCAAGGTCGCGGGACGCTGAGGCCGTCGGGCCCGACAAGTGCGAGAAGTTCTGATCGGGAGCGATCAGAGCCGCCCGATGGAAGACCTGCTCGCCTATCTCCACTTCGTGGTGCTGCCCCAGTTCATCGACGCGCTGATCATCGGCGTCGCGCTGGCGCTGGTGGCGCTGGGGCTCACCATGATCTTCGGGCTGCTCGACGTCATCAACCTCGCGCACGGCGAGCTCTACATGCTCGGCGGCTATGCCGCGTTCACGCTGCTCGGCTGGGGCGCGGGCTATTGGAGCGCGCTCGTGCTGGTGCCCGTGCTCGTCGGCATCGTCGGGTGGGGGCTCGAGGAGCTGGGGATCCGCCCGCTGCTGCCGCGGGCGGATCGCGCCATCGTGACCTTGCTGCTCACCTTCGGCGTCAGCCTGATCTTCCGCGATCTCGCGCAGGTGATCTGGGGCACCGAAACCCGTGCCGTCGCCGCGCCGCTCGCCGGAATTGCCGGGGTCGCCGGCGTGTTCGTTCCGGTCTATCGCCTGTTCGTCTTCGGCTTCGGGCTGCTGGCGATCTTCGCGACCTGGTGGCTGGTCTACCGGACCCAGATCGGCGCGGTGCTGCGCGCGACCGCGGTCGATCCGTCGATGGTGGCCTCGTTCGGGATTCCGATCCGGCTCGTCTACGGCCTCACCTTTCTCTACGGCTGCGCGCTGGCGGGTCTCGCCGGCGTGCTGCTCAGCCCGATCTACGCGGTGTTCCCCACCATGGGACACGACTTCCTGGTGATGGCGTTCGCGGTCGTCATCGTCGGCGGCATGGGCAGCATCATCGGCGCCGTGGTCGCGGCTCTGCTGCTGGCGCAGGTGCAGGGGCTGGCGAGCCTGTGGATCCCGCCGGTCTGGGCCGAGACGCTCGTCTACGGCGTGATGCTGCTGGTGCTGGTGGTGCGGCCCGGCGGGCTGTTCAACCGGCTCGGTGAAGCCTGATGCCGCAGGCCGAGGCCGCGCGCGTCGAGAGGCGAGCCGGAGACGCCGCGGTGCGATCGACCGTCGGCGCCCGCCTGATGCGGGCGATGTATCCCGCGGGCGCGAACTCCACGTATCTGCGCTGGTTCGGGCTCGCCTTGCTGGCGCTCGCCGCGATATTTCCCCTGGCTCGGCGGACCGTTCTACACGCGGCTGGCGATCGAAACGTTTCTGCTCGGCGCGGTCGCGCTGAGCGTCGATATCCTGCTCGGCTATGCCGGCTTGCTCTCGCTCGGCCAGGCCGCCTACTTCGGATTGGCGGCTTACATCTCGGCGCTGATGTATCTGCACGTCACCCAGTCGTTCTGGCTGGTGCTGCTCACGGTCAGCGCCGCGGTCGGCATCTTCTCGCTCGTTCTCGGCGCGGTGGCGATCCGCGCCAAGGGCGTCTACTTCGCGCTGATCACGTTCGGCGCCGCCGAGATTCTCTCCAAGATCGCCCACAACACGCGTGCGATCGGCGGTTCGGACGGCTTGCTCGGGATACCGGTTCCGAGCATCCCGCTGTTTCCGGGCTTTGCCATCGAGCTCAAGGACAATTTTGTTTTCTACTACGCCGTGCTCGCGGCGCTCGTTCTCATCTACGTGGGGACGCGCCGCGTTCTCGACACCGGCGTTCGGCAGCGTGCTGCGTGCCATCCGCGACAACGCCGATCGCGTGCCGTATCTCGGCTACAATCCGTTCTGGTACAAGCTGCTGGCCTACGTCATGGCCGCGCAGATCGCCGCCTTCGGCGGCCTGATCTATCCGCTGCTGCGCGGCTTCGTCGCGCCGAACCTGTTCGGATTCGAAGTCTCCACCAAGGCGGTCGTGATGTCGCTCGTCGGCGGCGTCGGCACGCTGCTGGGTCCGCTCGTGGGCAGCGTGATCATCACGTTCCTGGAATCGTTCGTCGGCAGCTACACCGAGCGGCATCTGCTCATTCTCGGAGTCATCTTCATCGTTTTCGTGATGTTTCTGCCCGATGGCCTGTGCGGCCTGGCGCGCCGGCTGCTGGCGTCCCGCCGGAAGGCTGGCTCATGATCAAGGTGACGAACCTGAGCAAGGCGTTCGGCGGGCTGCGGGCTGTCGATCACCTCAGCTTCGAGGCGCAGCCCCACCGCATCACGTCGATCATCGGGCCGAACGGGGCCGGCAAGAGCACCGCGTTCAACCTCATTGCCGGGACGCTGCGGCCGGATGCCGGCAAAGTCGAGCTGGACGGACGCGACATCACCGGCGAGCGGCCCTACGCCTTGGCCGGGATCGGCGTGGCGCGGTCCTTTCAGATCACCAACCTGTTCTTCGGTCTGAGCGTCTTCGAGAACATCCGGCTCGCCTGCCAGAGCCGGGAGCGGCGCAGCCGCTATCTCGTTCGCCTGGATCGTTTGGCCACGCCGCGGGCGCGCGCCGAGGAGCTGCTCGAGGAATTCGGCCTTCGGGACAACGCCAACGAGCTGGTCGGAAATCTGTCGCACGGCGATCAGCGCCGGGTCGAGATCGCGGTCTGCATGGCGCTGCAGCCCAAGGTCCTCATGCTCGACGAGCCGACGCAGGGCATGTCGCCGAGCGAAACCGCCGAGATCGACGCCCTGCTCAAGTCGCTGGCCGGGCGCGTGACCGTGCTGCTGATCGAGCACGATATCGAGCTGGTCATGAGCCTCTCCGACCACGTGGTCGTCATGCATCAGGGCCAGAAGCTGTTCGAGGGCACGCCGGACGAAGTCCGCGCCAGCGCGCTCGTGCGCGAGGCCTATCTGGGGGTCGACCATGCCGCTGCTTGAGGTCGAGCACCTGCATGCGCGCTACGACTTCGCGCCGGTTCTGCGCGGCATCTCGTTCAGCCTCGATGCCGGCGAGATCGTCAGCATCTTCGGGCGCAACGGCGCCGGCAAGACCACGACGCTGCGCACGATCATGGGCTGGCTGCGTCCGGCCGACGGCAGGATCGCCTTCGACGGCGAGACGATCGGCGGACTGGTCGCCGGATCGCATCTTCCGCCGCGGCATCGCCTTCATCCCCGAGGATCGCCGCATCTTCGCGACGCTCAGCGTCGAGGAGAACCTGATGCTCGGCCTGTTCAGCCTGCGGCAATCCGGCGCCGAGCAGCGCCGCCGGCTCGATCGCGTGTTCGATCTCTTTCCGCGCCTGCGCGAGCGCCGCCGCCAGCTCGGCAAGACGCTCTCCGGCGGCGAGCAGCAGATGCTGGCGATCGGACGCGCGCTGATCGGCACGCCCAAGCTGCTGCTGGTGGACGAGCCGTCCGAAGGGCTTGCACCGATCATCGTCAATGAAATCTTCGAGTCGCTGGCGCGCATGCGCGACGAGGGCATCGCGCTGCTGCTGGTCGAGCAGAACGTCCGCCGCGCCGCCGCCATCAGCAATTCCTGCTACGTGATGGAGAAGGGCCAGATCATCGCCCAGGGCGCTCCTGCGGATGTGCTCACCGACGAGGCTATCCGCCAGAGGTTGTCGGTGTGAGTTGATGTCGGGCCGGCTCGGTGTGCGAGCGCGAGCAACTACCGCTTGTCACCGCAATGCCTGAAGAAACGATTTGATGTTCTGCTGCATCGCGCGTTCGTTGGCAATGCGCATACGGTCGGCGCCGATCAGGGAGTCGGAAATGCCCGCGCTCCCCGTCGCGTTGATCGGGTAGGTCTTGACGGCCCCTCCGCCGCTCACCTTGTAGAGCACGCTCGACTTGACGTCGTAGTCGATCCCGATGAGCGGCTGGTCGAGGTCCCGTATCTCCGCGTCGATGTAGAATTTAGGCGTCGTGCCCTCGCTCGCCAGATATCCGCTCGCCGCCAAACTGCTTTCGAGCGCGGCCTTGAACGGCTCGTTGGGGACGCCGGGAACCGTCAGCACGTTCATGGCCTGCCCTCCGCTCACCGAGCGCACCGCGAGTGCGTTCCTGAGCCTGGGAACGGGAGCTTCCACTGCGCTCGCAGTCGAGGCCACGGTCATGCCCTGCTGTGTGGCGCAAGCTCCGAGCGCAAGCAGCAGTGGACCGGCAAGAACCAGCTTCATGATGGATCCCCCCAAATTCACAATATATTCACGTAAATTATTGGCGCTGGCGCGCGATCCCACTCAGTGGAGCCATACCACTATTCAACGAGGACGCGAAGCGTTCGCCGGCGTCGGCCAACGGTATCCTATTAAAGCTTCCTCAATGACGGCGGCTTATGCTGCCGCATCATGTCATCTGTATCGCGTCGCTTCCTGCTGACCGGAGCCACCCTGACGGCTGCATCCTTGCTGGTGCCGGTCGCCGTGCGCCCCGCGCGTGCAGCAGCCGCCAAGGACGTCGCCGACTACGAGATCACGGATTGGATCATCATCGCGTCGAGCGGCGAGATCACCCTCGGATTGTCGCAGCCGGAAGTGGGGCAGGGGTCGTACACGGTCCTGCCGCAGATCCTCGCCGACGAGCTCGACGCGGACTGGTCGCGCGTCAAGGTCAGGTTCGTGACGGGAAGGGAAGCCTACAAGATCGCGTTCCGGAACGAGGCGCCGGTCCAGAAAGAGGGCGCCTCGATGTCGACCACGGTGCTCTATGAGCGCCTGCGCACCGCCGGCGCTGCCGCGCGCGACGTGCTCGTGCGTGCCGCCGCGCAGAAATGGAGCATCGACGACGCGCAATGCCGGACGGAGAAAGGTCTCGTCATCAACACGCATGGGGAGACGCTGACTTACGCCGAGCTCGCGCCCGCGGCCGCCGAGCTTCCGTTGAGCGCAGCGCCGCCGCTCAAGGACGCCGGAAAATTTCAGCTGATCGGCAAGCCGGTCGCGCGGCTCGACACGCCGGCGAAGTGCAACGGCAGCGCGATCTTCGGCATCGACGTGGCGGTGCCCGGAATGCTGAGTGCCGCCATCAGGACGGCGCGCTCCTTCACCGGGCAGGTGGTCGCGATCAAGAACGAGGCCGACATTCTCGCGATGCCCGGTGTGCGCGCGGTGGTGAAGATCCCGGTGGTGGACGTCGCCAACGAGGATGCCGGCTTCAAGCCCGTGGATGGCGCGCGCTCGGACCACTACAACGCGGTCTGCGTGGTCGCGGATCATTTCTGGCAGGCCCGGCGCGCAATCGATGCGCTCGACGTGCAGTTCGACGCCGGCACCGGTGGCGACCTCTCGACCGCCAAGATCGACGCCATGCTGGACGCGGCGTTGAGTGCGGACAAAGGCGTCACCGCGCTCATCGAGGGGCGCCCGCGCGAACTCCTCGAGGAGCACGCGGCCTCCGTGATCGAGCGGCGCTTCGTGCTGCCGCACATCGCGCATGCCCCGATGGAGCCGGTCAATGCGACCGCGAGCTACAAGGATGGCGCCGTCGAGGTGTGGGGACCGATCCAGGCGGTGGCGGCGTGCCAGGAGGCGGTCGCGCACGCGGTCGGCTGCGCCGCCGATGACGTGAAGGTGAACGTGACGTTTCTCGGCGGCAGCTTCGGCCGCAAGATCGTGCCGGACTACGTGGTGCAGGCGGTGCACGCGTCGAAGGCGGTCGGACGGCCGGTGAAGCTGATCCGCTCGCGTGAAGAGGACATGCAGCACGACGTCTACCGGCCGAACGCAGGTGGCCGCGTTCGCGCGGTGGTCGACGCCGCCGGCTATCCACTGGCGATCCATGCGCGCGTCGCCGGTCAATCGCTGTTCGGCGCGACGCGCAAGAGCTGGCTCGAGCACACGCCGGAGGGCGTGTGGGACGAGAGCATGGTCGACGGCATCTACAATCAGAGCTACCGGCTGCCGAACTTCCTGGTGGAGACCATCGACACCCCGCTGCCGGTTCCGGTCTATTTCATGCGCTCGGTCGGCTCGACCGCGGCGGTGTTCTTCTGGGAAAGCTTCATCAGCGAGCTCGCCCAGCGCGCCAAGGTCGATCAATACGCCTATCGCCGCCATCTGCTCGCGGATGATCCGCTGGCGCTGCGGGCGCTCGACACGGTGGCGCGGGTATGCCGTTGGGACAGTGCGGCGGCGCCCGATTCGTTCCGAGGTATCTCGTACAATTGCTATATTGGCCGCGGCGGGCGGTTCAAGACTTACGTTGCCCAGGTCGTGGAGCTCGAACGCGTCGCCGACCGGTTCGCGATCAGGCGCATCTATTGCGCGGTCGATCCCGGCCTGGTGGTGAACCCGAACACGCTGAAGGCGCAGATCGAGGGCGGGATCGGGTTCGCGCTGACCAATACGCTCAAGAGCAGGATCACCTTCTCGAACGGCGGTGCCGATCAGTCCAACTTCTTCGACTACAATCTGCTGCGCATGGACGAGATGCCGGAGATCGTGTCGATCATCCTGCCGAGCGATCGTCCGCCGCAAGGGTTCGGCGAGGTGGTCCTGGCGCCGGTCGCGCCCGCCGTCGCCCAGGCCCTGCTGCATGCCACCGGCCGCCGGCTCGACGTGATGCCGTTCCCGGACGCTGCTTTCGAGGTCGCGGCCGACGACACCAACGCGCGGGGCCTGCCCCAATGAATGAACGATCGGGTTTGAAAGGCAGTCCGACATGTCGGTGAAATTCTCCGTCAATGGAAAGCCGGCCGAGTTCGACGGACCGGAGGACGCACCGCTGCTGTGGGTCGTGCGCGAGCATCTCGGTCTCACCGGGAGCAAGTTCGGCTGCGGCATCGGCGCCTGCGGCGCCTGCACCATGCACATCGACGGCGCCGCGCAGCGCACCTGCATTTTTCCGGTGATGATGGCGCAGGGTCGCCACATCACGACCATCGAGGGCCTGTCAGCCAACACAGATCATCCTGTGCAGAAAGCCTGGGTCGAGTTCGACGTTCCGCAATGCGGCTATTGCCAGTCCGGCATGATCATGGCCGCCGCATCGCTGCTGAAGCGCCATCCCCAGCCGACAGACCGGGATATCGACCGCGAGATGACCAATCTCTGCCGCTGCGCGACCTATGCCCGCATCCGCGCCGCGATCCACCTCGCCGCGAACATGGCGCCGGGTGATGGAGACAAGCCCGGCAAGGGGGGCTGATCTGGCTCCTGACGAGACCATGGTGACGGTCACCGCTGGAGAGCTGTCGCTCCTCGTGACGGGCTTGATGTACTGCAGCGTGATCAAGGCCTGTCAGGAGGTATATGCGCTCGACCGCACCCGTGAGTGGACGGCCGCCCTGACGCAATGGTGCGAGGGCCAGCCCGATATGGTCGCCTTCGCAGGCGTCTGCCAAGTGCATCGCGCAGAGATCATGCAGTTGCAGGGCACCTGGCCAGAGGCGATCGAGGAGGCGCGACGCGCCTGCGCGCGTTCGCAGGGCGTTGACCAGCGGGCTGCCGCCGCGGCGCTCTACCAACAGGCAGAGGTACATCGTCTGAGAGGGGAGTTCGCGGCGGCCGAGGAGGCGTATCGAGGCGCGAGCCAGCTGGGCCTGGAGCCCCAGCCGGGCTTGGCGCTGTTGCGCCTCGTGCAAGGACGCTCCGACGCGGCCGCCACCGCCATTCGTCGCGTCGCAGGCACGACGGTGAACCGGCTGAAGCGCATAAATTTGCTGCCCGCGTATATCGAGATCATGCTGGCCGCCGGCGACGTCCAGGACGCGCGCAGCGCCTGCCGAGAGCTGGAGGACATTGCCCGAAGCTTCGACACGGGGATCCCGGATGCGATCGCCGCGCAAGCGTGCGGAGCGGTGGACCTGGCCGAAGGCGACGCGCAGGCCGCGCTCGGCTCGCTGCACCGCGCCTTCGAAGTGTGGCAGCGGATCGAGGCGCCCTACGCCGCTGCGCGGGTGCGCGTGCTGATCGGACTGGCCTGCCGTACTCTCGGGGACGAGGACGGTGCGGGTCTGGAGATCGACGCGGCCAGGTCCATATTCGAGCGGCTGGGCGCCACACCGGATCTCGTCCGGATCAACTCGCTGACGAAGGGCGCCTCTCCCGGTCGCGCTCATCGACTGACACCGCGCGAGCTCGAGGTCCTTCGCTTGGTCGCTACCGGCGAAACCAACAAGGCAGTGGCTGAGCAAGCTATCCCTGAGCGAGAAGACGGTCGATCGACACGTGAGCAACATCTTCGCCAAGCTCGATGTCTCCTCACGAGCCGCGGCGACGGCCTTCGCGTACCAGCACAAGCTCATTTGAGCAGCCGCCGCTCGCCACGCCCGCGTCTGGGGGAAATCACCCACGCCATCTCCAGACGCAATTGGGGTGTTCCCCCGAAGCGCGGCCTGCACCTTCTCCCCTAGCATCGCGCACGCTGTGTGATGCGCTTGACGGCGTCTGATTGTCAGGAAAGGGAGAAAAGTCGCGATGACCAAATCATTCGACGCAATTGTCGTGGGTGCGCGATGCGCCGGTTCGCCGACGGCGATGCTGCTGGCTCGGAAGGGATATCGGGTCCTCGTGGTCGATCGCGCAACCTTTCCAAGCGACACGGTATCCACCCACATCTTGCACCCCCTTGGCGCCAGAGCGCTGTCAAAGTGGGGCCTTCTCGATCGCCTGGCAGCGACTGGATGCCCGCCGATCCATACCTACACCTTCGACTTTGGTCCCTTCACGATTGCCGGCGCGCCAGGCACAAAGGACGCACCGGTCGCGTACTGCCCGCGGCGGACGATACTCGACAAGCTGCTCGTCAACGCCGCAGCTCAATCCGGCGCGGAGATCCGCGAAGGCTTCACTGTTGAAGAAGTCTTGATCGAGGGCGGACGTGCGGTCGGCATAAAGGGCCGCTCGAAGCAGGGCGGCTCCACGATCGAGCGCGCTCGCGTCGTCGTCGGCGCCGATGGCAGACACTCGTTTGTTGCCGAAGCAGTCCGGCCCGAACACTACGACGAGAGACCCCCCTTGCTCGCCGCGTACTACACCTACTGGAGCGGACTGCCGATGGACGGCAGATTCGAAAACTACATCCGCGACAAGCGTGGATTTGCTGTCGTGCCAACCCATGAGGATCTGACACTTATCATTGTTGGATGGCCATACGCGGAATTCGCGGAGTTCAAGAAGAACATCGAGGGAAACTACCTGAAGACGATCGAGCTGGCGCCGGCTATTCCCGCTGTATGCGGAAGCTGCGCGGCAGCGGGCTGTCCGACTTCGGGCCGAACCACGCGTCGTAGATCGATGCGGCTTCGCCCGAAGCCTCGAGGCCGAGCAGCGCCCGGTTCACGGCATCGCGCAATCCGAGCTCGCCCTTCTTGATGGCGAAAGCCGCCGCCCGCCGTTTCTCGAAGTCGGGAATGAAAATGTATTGGTCGGCCTCCTTCTGCACGTAGGCGCGCAGCAGCATCGTGTCGGCGGCGAAGGCATCGACCTCGTCGGTTCTGAAGGCGTCGAAGCACTTGGCATAGTTCCCGAACTGGACGACCTTGGCCGTGGGAAACGCTTCCTCGATGGCGGCGCCGACGGTCGAGCCCTTGACCGCCGCGATCTTGCGCCCCGCGAGCTGCCGGGCGACGGCGATGCCGGAAGCCTTCTTCACCACGATGCCTTGCGGGCCGAAGAAATACGGGATGCTGAATTCGACGGCGCTTGCCCGTTCCGGCGTCCGCGTCATCGACGATGCGACCAGGTTGACCCTGTCGTCTGCGAGCAACGGGATCTGTGTGGCGCTCTCGACCAGGACGACGTCGACGCCGACGCCGAGATGCGCGGCAACGCGGGCGACAATGTCGAGATCATAGCCCTTGATGTTCGACTGACCCGGTTCGCGCAAGCAGTAGGGCGGCGCCGTGTAGCAGGTCCCCAGCACGAGCCGGCCCCGGGCCTTGATCTCGTCGAGCCGGTCCGCCGCGGCGGGCACCACGCCTGCTACGGATAGCAGCAGCAGCGCAAGCATCCGCCGCAACGCGCGTTGCCGGGCCGCGGGCCGCCCGACGGTCGAGATGTCGTTTGCTGTCGTCGCTCGCAAGCGTATACGATCCAAGGATCAGATCGGGGGAAATGGCTGCATTCTCGCGAAAACGGTAAGTCTTGCGGGCGAGAAAGTGTACAGACCTAGGCGTGTGACAGTGCGCTGTGAACAACAAACTGAGCGATAGGCGATCGATGGAGTTCGGCGTTCAGTTCTTTCCGGCTGTCGGTCCCGCGCAGAAGCCCGCCGACCAGTATTGGCGCGAGGCGCTGCACCTCACGCAACTGGCCGAGCAGCTCGGCTTCGCCAATGTGCGCACGGTCGAGCACTATTTCCTGTCCTATGGCGGCTACAGCCCGGATCCGCTCGTCTTTCTCAGCGCGGCGGCGGCGATCACGCGCTCGATCCGGCTCGTCACCGGCGCGGTGCTGCCGGTCTTCAACAATCCGCTGAAGCTCGCCGGGCAGATCGGCATGGTGGACGCGATCTCCGGCGGCCGGCTGGAGGTGGGCTTCGCGCGCGCCTTCCTGCCGCACGAATTCGCTCGCTTCGGCATCGCGATGGACGAGAGCCGCGCCAGGTTCGACGAAGGGCTGGAGCAGGTCCGCCGACTGCTCGAGGAGGAAAAGGTCACGGCGAAGGGCCGCTTCCACAGCTTCGAGGATGCGACCTCGCTGCCGCGCCCAACCCAGAAGCCCAGGCCGCCGTTCTGGATCGCGGCGCTGTCCACGAAGGAGTCCTTCGAGAATGCCGGCAGGCTCGGCCACTATCTCATGGGCATTCCGCTCGTGGGCGCGCACATGGCAAACCTGCTGCAGGTTTATCGCGAGCGCCTGGACGGCGGCCGGGCATCCCGGCCGCGGCAAGGTGATGCTGGCATTCCACATGTTTTGCGCGGACGACAAGGAGAAGGCCGCCGCCGTCGCGCGCGAGCCGCTCAATCAGTATCTCAAGTCGATCGTGAACGCCGCCTCGGGGTGGCTGTCGGGCGTGTCCTCGCGCGACTATCCGAACTATCAGAAGATGATCCAGTCGATATCGGAGGAGACCTTCGAATCGCAGGTCGAGAAGGGCGCGGCCTGGGTCGGCACGCCGGAGGACATCCGCCGCGCGATCGAGAGCTACAATCGCGAGGTCGGCGGCTTCGAGTCCGCGTCGCTGCAGGTGAATTTCGGGATGATCGGCCTGGCCGAGGCCGAGCAATCGATGCGGCTGTTCGCCCGCGAGGTGATGCCGCATTTCAAGGGCGCGTGAGCTACCTGCGACGCTTGGTGTCGAGCTCGCGCAGTTCGTTTGGTCGAGCTCGCGCAGCTCGGTCTTGAGAATCTTGCCGTAGTTGTTCTTCGGCAGCGCCGGCACGAACACGTAGTCCTTCGGCCGCTTGAAGCGCGCGATCTCGCCGAGGCAGAGCGCATCGAGCTCGTCCGCCTTCGCGGTGCCGACGACATAGGCGACGACGATCTCGCCCCATTCGCGGTCCGGCCGGCCGATCACCGACGCCTCGCGCACCTCGGGATGCTTGAGCAGCACCTCCTCGATCTCGCGCGGGTAGATGTTCGAGCCCCCCGAGATGATCAGGTCCTTGGAACGGTCCTTGAGGTGCAGATAGCCGTCGCGATCGAAGGCGCCGACGTCGCCGGTATGGAGCCAGCCGCCTTTCAGCGTCGCTGCGCTCGCTTCCGGATTGCGCCAATAGCCCGGCATCACGACGTCGCCGCGGCACAGGATTTCGCCGCTCTCGCCCGCGGGCATCGGCTGGTCCTGCGCGTCCGCGATCATCACATCGACGCAGGCGAACGGAACGCCGGCCGACGCCAACCGTTCCCGCCAGCGCGGATGCTCGCGGGCGGCGATGTCCTGCTTCGACAGGGTGGAGATCGTCATGGGGCTTTCGCCCTGACCGTAGATTTGCGCCAGGCGCGGACCGAACCGGGCCAGCGCCTCGAGCGTGTCCTCGACATACATGGGCGCGCCGCCCCAGATCAGCGTGCGGATGCGCGCGGGGTCGCAGTCGGCGGCGCAGTCGAGGAGCCGCCGGATCATGGTCGGGGCTGCGAACATCGACGCCCGCGGCCAGCGCCCGAACAGCCGGAAGATCTCCTCCGCGTCGAAGCCACCGGACTCCGGCACGACATTGATCCCGAGGCGCGCAATATGCGCCATGATGTAGAGCCCGGAGCCGTGGCTCATCGGCGCAGCGTGCAGGATCGCGTCGCCGGGAGCTGATCGGATCGACCTCGGCGGCGTAGGCGTGGCTCGCCCATTGAGCACGCGGTGCGTCAGCATCGCGCCCTTCGGCCGGCCGGTGGTGCCCGAGGTGTAGAACAGCCAGGCGAGATCGTCGCCCTGCCGTGGCGTGATCGCGGCGGCATCGCCCTGGAACAATGCGGCGTAGTCGGCGCCGCCGATGGTGATGAGCCGCTCCAGCGTCGGCGGCGCATGCGCCGCGATCGTCGCTTCGAGGTCGGACGACGCGAAGCAGACGCGTGCCTGCGAATGCTCCAGGATATAGCCGAGCTCGGCGCCGTGCAGCTTGGCGTTGGCGGGCACGGCCGCAAGGCCGGCGTGCCAGACGGCGTAGAGCACGTCGAGGTAGTCGATCGAGTTGTGCGCCGCGATCGCGACGCGGTCGCCCGGTTGCAGTCCCAAATGCTGCCGCAACGCGCCTGCGAGGCGCGCGACGCGTCCGGCGAGCTCGGCGTAGTTGCGCACCACGCGGTCGCCCAGCCCGACGGCGGGCTCCGTCGCGTGGCTCCTGCCGGCGCGTTCGAGCCAGAGTGCGAGATTCATGGCGTATCCTGTCCGTGGACCAGGATCCTACCGCATCGGCGTTCGTGCCGCTGCCCGGGACGGAGCGGCTCCGCGGATCTCCGGGCTGTCCGCGCCCCCTCTGCACCGCACGACCGTCGCCGTCAGAGCGGCTCGCGGCCCTCACATCCTCGAGGAAGAAGGGCTTGGCGAAATGAAAGCCCTGCGCGTAGCGGATGCGGGTGGCGGCTTGCAGGTAAGCCAGCTCCTCGAACGTCTCGACGCCCTCGGCGACCATGGACATTCCCAGCGCAAAGCTGACCGACTCGATCGCCTTCAGGATGCTTTGGCTGCGCGGACGCTGATGGATGTCCGTGATGAACGACCGATCGATCTTGATCTCGTCGGCCGTGATGTCGGCCAGGACGGACAGGGACGAATAGCCCGTCCCGAAATCATCGATCGACACGCGAACGCCGATATCGCGCAGCATCGGCAGAACCTGAGCCTGAAACTGGTTCTTGGCGATGAACGCGTCCTCCGTCACCTCGACGATGAAGCGGTCGGCGCACTCGCCCGCCTTCAAGGTCTCGACGAACGCACGCATGAAATTCAGGTCGCCGGCCTGCTTGGCGGCGACGTTGATCGCAATCGTCTTCCCGGGCCCGAAGGCCTCGTCGAGCAGGTCGAGCGACCTGATCGCTTCGTCCAGCACGAAGTGCGTGATCGGGTCGATCAATCCGAGCTCGGTTGCAAGGGCGATGAAGGTAGTCGGCGTCTGAATTTCAACTTCTTCGTCCTGCCAGCGGATCAGCGTTTCGAACCCCACCACCTCCTGGCTGCGAATGTCGACCTTGGGCTGGAAGGCGCAGCGGAACTGGCAGTCGCGGATGGCGAGCCGCAGGCGCTGCTCCAGCTCCATGCGCGCGGTGACGCTCTCGCCCATCTTGACGTCGAAAAACGCCGCGGCACCTTTCGCGCCGCTCTTGGCCCGGTACATCGCGCTGTCTGCGTTTCGCCGCAATGCCTCGTAGTCGCGGCCGTGCTCGGGATACTTGCTCACGCCGATCGACGCCGACGTGAATACCTCGAAGCCTTCGATGTGGAACGGCTCCTTCAGCTTTTCCAGCAGGCACTCGATGAGGTCCTGGACGTGCTCGTCGCTTTCGATCGGGTCGACCAGCAGGACGAACTCGTCGCCGCTGATGCGCGCGAGCATGTCGGTCTCGCGAACGAGCGCGGCGATGCGTTGCGCGACCTTGATGAGCAGCGCGTCGCCGACGGCGTGACTGTAGTAGTCGTTGATGTGCTTGAAATTGTCGAGATCGATGAATGCCAGCGCAAAGCGCTCGCTGTCGCCCTTGGTTCGCAGGACGTGCCCGACGTGCTCCTGGATCATGGCGCGGTTGGCGAAGCCGGTCAGGTCATCGGAATAGGCCCGGCGCGCGAGATCGGTTTCGAACTGTTTGCGTTCCGTAATGTCGAGCGACGCGACAGCAGCAGCGTCTCGTCGAGCACGCGCACCGGCTTGCGCGACGTCAACCACGTGCGTTCTCCGGCGGTGCCCGTGCCTCTTTCCTCGACCGTGCTCGGTGCGTCGACCCTTCGGCGAGCTGGTCTGCGTGTAGGGAACGATCGGCGACGCGTCCAGCCGGGCCGCGGCAACGTCATTGACCAGGATGAAACGGCCGAGCTCGTCCTGCACGGTCAAGCCGACCGGAAGCAGATCGAGGATGCCCTTCAGGAGATCATTGCGGCGCTGCGCGTCGCTCGCGCTGTCGTGCAGCCGGTCCACCAGGCGCCGCAACTCCTGCAGCTCTGCCCTGATAAGTTCGGCGTCGCGCTCGGCGCTCGAGAGCGCGTCCGATATGGGTAGCGGCAGGTTGATGTCCGCCATTTTCGATGCCGTCGTGCGTCGAATTCAACAGTAGAAACGTTGGGGATTCGTTGCGTTCGCAACGGAAACAACGTGGGTGGCCCAATCAAGTCTCGGGTAGACGGTAGGGTTTTGCCGGTCCCCGAAACGCGCGTGTGACATCCAGGCGCTCGGGCAGCGGCTGTTTCAATAATCCGGGCCGGGGCGGCTCGGCGGCCGGCATCGCCTGCGTCGGTTGCAGCGGCGGTGCGGTGTTCTGCTCGAAGGGTCTGATGTCGCGCGACCCATCGTCGAGATCGCTGTACTGGCTGGTCGAAGCCGCGCGCCAACGTCTGAGCACGGTCGCGATGAATTCCTCGTTGATGCCGGACTCCTCGCGGGCGTTGCTCACCGCGTCGCTCTTCGGCAGCAGATGGGCCGGCAATTGCTTCAGCTTCACCCGGGTCGGCAGCGCTACCCCTTCGCCGAAGGCGAAGACCTCGGCGGTGCCGAGCGACGGCAGGAAGTCGAGCAGGTTCGCCGCGCCATCCGAAACCGCCGAGCGCAGGATCGCCTGGTCGCGGTCATTGGTCATGCGCATCGCGAACAGCGTGCTGCATTGGGAGGTGATGGTGGGGTCGAGCTCGGCCGGCCGCTGGCTGACCAGGCCGAGAAAAACGCCGTGCTTGCGGCCTTCCTTCGCGATGCGCGAGATCGAGCGGCGCGTCGGACCGAATCCGATGTTGCGGTCGGCCGAGGCGTACCGGTGCGCTTCCTCGCAGACCAGCAGGAGCGGAGCGGCACCCTCGCTCCACAGGCCGAGGTCGAACGCCATCCGGCAGATGACCGAGACGACCGCGTCGACGACCTCGGAGGGAAAGCCGGCAAGCTGCATGACGGTGATCGGCTTGCCGTTGGGCGGCAGGCGGAACAACTCGCTCAACACGTCCGCCATGGTATCGCCGCCGACATTGGCGTTGTCGAACATGAAGCAATACCGGGGGTCGGTACAAACGCTTTCGATACGGGTGATGAGCCGATGATAGATCATCCGCGACGATCTATTCTCGAGCTTGCCCATGCGCTCGTCGAGCAGGCCGATCAGATCCGCGATCCGATACGGGACCGGAGTGTCGACGGAGTAGGCGCTCGCGGTGCCTCGCGTCCGAAGCGATCGGTCGGTCGGCGCGCGGTACTGATTGTAGGCCGCCTTGGCACGCGGAATGGTTTCGGAGAGGATGTACACCTCCTCGTCCGATCCGGCTCGCGCCCCGAACAGGACGTCGACGATCTCCTCGAAATTGAACAGCCAGAACGGCAGCCGCAGATTGCGCGGATTGAAGACGAGCGCCTTGTCGCCGAAGGGCCGGCCGTATTCGTTGTGGGCGTCCAGCACGAAAATCCGCAGATCGGGCCGCGCGCGCAAGATTTCCTGCAGCATCAGGACGACGGCGCTCGACTTGCCGACCCCGGTCGTACCCAAGACCGCAAAGTGCTTGCTGAGCATGTCGTCGACATCGACGTAGGCGGGGATCGTGCTGTCCTGCGCAAGATGCCCGATCTCGATCACCGATGTGCTCGAGGCATTGAACACCAGCCGCAGCTCGCGGGCGCTGATCGCGGTGACCGGATCGCCGATCGCCGGGTATTCGGTGACGCCGCGCTGAAACTGCGCCTGGCCGGTGGCGGATGGCTTGATCTCGCCCACCAGGTCGAGGTCGGCGGTCGAATGGCCGCCGCGGCCGTTCGCCAGAGCCGACGTCTCGATCGATACGTTGGTGATCACCCCGATGAGCAGCGTTTCTCCGGCGCGGATTCCGAGGAACTTGCCCACGGTGGAGCGGGCCTTGCTCGAGTCGGGCGAGGGCGCGGCCGAGAGCCCGACTCGCGCCTGCGAGCCACGCACCGAAACAACGTGCCCAATCGGTTGGCCGGGCGCTGACGAAGGCTCGTCCCGACTGTGCGTTCGGTCAGCGCTCAAGATCGATGCCCTCGGCGTGCAAAGGAAGAGGCATCCTGTCGTAGAGGCGTTAGTGGCCGCTGAATCGAATTGGTTAATTTCTCCTGGTAGAGCGCTTGTATTTGCGGTGCATTTTCGTTCCGGCGCTATGCATTTCCGCCGGAACCACCGCGAGCGGCGAAGGTTAACAATGAAGAAAATACAGGGGACGAACTGGTGTTCCCATGGCGGACAACGAGCAGGAAAGGAAGAAGCCGGTGCCGATCGCAGAGCGTCAAGCGGGCGGTTCCGAGGCTCCTCGTGTCCGTCTGCGCCTTACTCGAGGAAAGCGGCGAGGTCGCGCCTGTCGATCTCGGACGGTTCGGAAAGCGCGCCGGCCAGATCATCGCGCGCAGCGCTTCCGCACGACGTGCCGAAGCGAGCGGCAAGAGCATGACGGGGCGGAGATCCTCGCGCGGCTACGGCGTCTTGTAGAGTCCGGTCTTCTTTGGTTCTACGTCGTGGCCGCCGAGGGGAGGCCCGCACCGGCCCGTCGATCGCGCTCATCGCCGGAATGCGGGCTCAGCAGCCTCGCTCCGATCAAGATGCCGATGGCGATGAGGCCGGTCGGCACGGCGAGCCAAGTGCCGGCCGCGGCCAGCACCGCCGTGCCGGCCCAGGTGATCGACGAGAACGCCTCGGCGAACGTCGCCATGCGCGACGATATCTGCCGGCGGCGGAAGTGCGTGCGCTTGGCCTGGGCGCGAAACCACAGCTGGATTTGGGTCGCCGATGCCGAAGCGACGATGACTCCGACGGCGCAAACCGCCGCGTGGAAGGGCGAGAGGATCGCGAGCGTCGCGACGAAGGGCAGGAATACGATCGCGATGCCGCCCATGACCGCTTCGATTTTCGCGCGCACGATCTGGCGCGCCGGCACCGGCGCGGTGGCGACGAGATCCGGCGCGTCCTCGCCCGAGATGGCGAGCCAGGCCAGCCCGCCGGCGAGCTGTCCGGCCGCCATCACCAGGACCGGCACCAGCACGAGCAGCGCGCCCGTGCCCTCGCCGTAGCTGCGCCACAGCAGGAAGGCGGGCGGCAGCAGGTAGAGAATCTGCATCAGCGACTGCGACACCAGCCAGGGGTCGCGGGTGAGAAGGGTCCATTCCTTCTGCCGCAATGCGCGCCTCGGCGACGCCGGCCGGAAGCTCGCCCGCCAACGCCGCTGCCGGGTGACGCCGCCTCCAATGCTGGCGGCCGCGATCGCGTGGTCGCCGAAGCGCCGCGAGAACACGACGATCGCGAGGCCGAGCAGCACGAGGCCCGCCGCGAGCACGCCGGCAAGCGCCGCGGCATCCCCGAGAACGGCGAGTGCTGGCCAATACACGACGCTGCCGACATCCGGCGCGTGCGCGACGAACGGGTCGGACGCCAGGATGTCGGTGCGCGCCAGACTGCCGTAGGAGACGATTGCGCAGATCTGTAACCCGATCACGAACGCCGCGCCGATGATGGCGGCGACGATCTGCGCAACGAAGCGGGTCCGTTTCGGCCCGATGATCCTGAACAGCGCGACCGTCAGGGCGACGGCGCAGGCCGCGGCGGCGAGCCCCATCGCCGCCACCACGCCGTAGGCGCAAAGCCACCGCCAACCGCCAAGCGCGACCAGGACGTTGACGAATGGAGCCGCCAGCAGCGACGACATCAACGCGATCGAGGCCGCCATCGTGGCGATGCGGACCGCGAAGACCCGCTGCGCGTCAACGGGCGAGGACAGGATCAGGTCCAAGTCCGATCGCGAATAGAACGCGCGCGTCACCGACTCCATCGCCTGCGACAGCATCAGCGACCACGACAGCAACAGGCTGCCGGTGATCGCGACCAGCGTCGCCTTGCCGGCGTCGAGCCCGATGTCGGCGAAGCGTCCGACCATGGAATAGGCCACGAAATGCATGAAGGTCACGAAGACGACCAGCGCGAGCGCGACCGTTCTCACCCGCCGGCGCCGTCCGGCCGTCATCATGGCGAGCCAGTCGCGCCATGCCAGCCGCGCCTCGTGATGCGCGAACCAGGCCAACGTGCCGGGCCGGCTCATGCCGCGGCCGCCTCTTCGGCGATGAGGGTGAGGAAGGTCTCTTCCAGCGTCGTGGCGCCTTTTCCGGTCTGGCCGTGAAGCTCCTGCAAGGTGCCTTGCGCGATGAGCCGGCCGCCGGCGATGACCCCGATGCGGTCCGCCATGCGCTCCGCGACCTCGAGGATGTGCGTGGTCATGATGACGGCGCCGCCGGCGGAGACGCGCTCGCGCAACACGGTCTTGACCTGGCGGGCGGACGCGGCGTCGAGGCCCGTGAGCGGCTCGTCGAGAATGATCAGGCGCGGATCGTGCACCAATGCGCCGGCCAGCGCCACCTTCTGGCGCATGCCCTTGGAGAAGCCTTCGCAGCGCTGATGCGCGTCATCGGCGAGCCCGAGCCAACCGAGCAGGTGGTTTGCGCGCTCTTCGGCGACGGCCGCGCCGATGCCCCACAGCCCGGCAACGAACTCGAGGTACTCGAACGGCGTGAGCTTGTCGTAGATCATCGGCTCGTCCGAGATCCACGCCATGACCTGCTTCGCCGCCACCGGATCGGCGAGCGCGTCGTGGCCGAGCACCGAGATCGAGCCGGCGTCGGGCCGCAGCAGCCCGACGACCATCCGCAACGTCGTGGTCTTGCCCGCGCCGTTGGGACCGAGCAGCGCGTAGAACTCGCCTGTCCGAACCGTCAAATCGAGGCCATCGACGGCCGGCCGGTCGAAGCTCTTGGTCAGGCCGCGGATCTCCAGGGCCCATGGGGGTTGCGGCGTGATCATCGCGGTCCGGGAACTCGCCTGTAAATTGCAATAGCACGGCGGTTCCAGGCTAATGGCCAGAAGTTTCGGTGTTATGAATCGCCAGCACGGATTGTGCTCTGGCGCCGGTGTTCCAGGCCGCAAGGGCGGCCGCCTGACGGCGTCAGGCGGCCGAAAAAGCGGCGCGGCTATTGCCGCGACGCCTGCGCCTTCAACGCCTGCAGATCTTGCTCGCTGCGCAGCGTCATGACCGCGACCTTGCGTGCCCGGAAGTAGGGCAGCACGACCTGCATCGGCGCACCGTCCTGCTCCAAGAGCGAGACGTAGCGCGGCTCCGCGCCGCGCGTCGGCAGGTCGAACGCCGTCCAGGTCGACGTCTTGGGATCGTACCGCAGCACGCGGTCCGCGCCCCAGAGGTTGGTCCAGGCGTTGTGGCTGTTGTCGACGGCGACGTGATACGGCTGCTGCTGCTCCGGCAACGGAACGTAGGTCGTGGCGTGGGTGCGGGTATCGATGCGGGCAAGATTGGCGCCCCACGAATTGCCGATCCACAGCACGTCGGCTTTCTTGTCGGTGCCCATGCGGCGCGGCCCTTGCGCCCACGGGAACGGATTGTTGAAGTCCGGCTGGTTGTAGGTCTCGTAGAATTTGCGCGTATCGTCGGTGACGCGATCCATTTCCTCCTTCACGGGGGCGAGCCTGATCTCGTGCGACTTGCCGGTCGCGCTGTCGCCTTTGCCGATGATGTCGAGGGTCATCTCCGCCCACCAGCCGTTGCCGTCGCGGTCGGCTGCCATCCCGTAGGTGACGCCGGTGCCGTTCGCGGTCTTGTAGGTGATGGATTTGAACTCGGTGAACGTCTCGGTCGCGGGATCGAAGCGTAGCGCGCCGTCGGGAGCCGACGACCAGATTTGGCCCTTGCCGTCGTGATCGACGGTGGTCGCGCCGCCGGTGGGCGACATGTTCGCCGGCGGCATGTAGACGTCGATGCGCTCTGTCTTGGGATCGAGGCGGCCCAGCCCGCCGCGGCCATTGTTCGCGTTGAACCAGATGATGCCCTTGTCGTCGCGGGTCATGCCATGGGTCTGCGCGGCGAGCCCGTTGGGCGCCGGCACCTTGAACAATTTCACCGCGCCGGTCTTGGCGTCGATCTTGCCGATCGTGGTGCGCCGGTTCGGGATGTTGCAGGTGAACCAGAGCTGGCCGTCGAGGTCGAGCCAGGCGTCGTGCACGCCCCAGCCCGGAATCATGACGGATGGCGTCCCGAGCGACCAGTCGCTGCCGTCGTTCTGCACGAAATTTTTCGGCAACCCGACGTCCGGATCGAGCGGGACGTCGTATTCCTTGAACATGACCCGCGCCGCTTCTCCGGCGGGACGCGGATCGGGCTTGAACTTCATGCTGCTCTCGCCGGGCCCGCGCGCACGGGCGAGGTAGGCCGCCAAGTCCTTCTGATGGTAGTCGAGAATGCCCGAGGGTTTGCGGGTGGCGCCCATGAACGTGCCGTAGACGTTGGCGTTCTTCATGAGCTCGATGATGGCGTTCCAGCCGGCCTCGTCGAACCTGTGCTGGAGGACGTAGCTCGGGGTGTGACAGCCGGTGCAGGTGTTGCGCACGAGCCGCTTCATGCGCTTGTCGTGCTCGGTGTCCTCAGGCAGCGCCGCGAGCATCACGTTGCCCGGCAGCTGCCGCACGAAATCCTTGTTGGGCGCGAGGACGAAACCCTGCTTGCGCGCCGCCGGCAATTCCGTTTCCGCCTTGGCAGTCGTGAAGCTCACGGCCTGCGCCCACACGCGGTATTTGCCCGCCGGCAGCGGCGGGAAATAATAGTCGCCGCTTTCGTCGGTGTAGACGGTCGTCGTGATCGTCCCGCCCACGGGTTTCGCCGAGACAGTGACCCCGCTGAGCTTTTCGCCCGCGGCCGACGTGATCGTTCCGCTCAGGACGGCGTCGGCGTGGGCTGCCGGAACGCTTATGGCGGCCGCGAGTACGATGAGGACACTGCGTGCGATGTTCATGCTGCTATCTCCCTCATGGCGTTTCCGCCAAGACGCGTCAGTTCTCAGCGCGCGGTGGCTGCGGGGGTGGGCGTCGGCGGAGCGGGGATCGTCTTCAGGAACGCGACAATGGCTTCGATCTGCGCGGGCTCGAAATGGTACTTGAAGCCCGGCATGCGCGGGGTGCCGTTGCTGATCACCTCCCGCATCACCCTTTCTTGTCCGCCGAGCGAATTCTGCGACAGCTCGGGCCCGTACAGCGGGCTCACCATCTGCGGCTTGGTGTGGCAGACCCGGCAGGACTGATTGAACAGCCGCATGCCGAGAAGCTGCTTGTCGTCGAGCGCTTGATCGCCGCTTCCTGGTTGCGCCGACGCGCCCACGAGCGACACCGCGAGCACGAGCGGGATCATCCAGATGCCGGATCTCGTTGCGATCGGGCTCATGCGGCGTCCTCCCGGGATCGACGGCTTTTTTGTCAGCCTACGACCGCGCGCGCCTGAAGCAAAGGGCCGCGCGCGGTGGCGGCGCGTGTGCAGGCCGCCCCGGGCGCATGCCAGGAATTCCGGCGTGTGGGGACAACCGAGCAAGTTTCACTGGACGAGCAGATTTCGGCTGCTCATTGGAAAAAAAGTGCATGGTTCGAGACGCTCGCCCCACATACGCCGGAGGCTCCAGACCATGCAGTACACGACGCGTTCATTCGGAGGAGCGTGCGAGCCCAGTACTCGGCCGCGCACCACGCTAACGCGGCGTCTCGACGAATGAATGCGAAGCAATTCCGTAGTTTCGAGCAGAGCGCGATCAGCTCGCCGTCATTCCGTCATTGACCCGTCGCACGATCCGCTGCGGTGCGGTATACCGCACGCCGTCTCGTGCTTGCTGCGTCGGCAGCACATCTGTGCTTCGGCAGCGCATTGTCTCGGGCAAGGACTCCGATCTCGCCTGCGTCGCAGGTCGGGCGGCATCGCGCCATGGCAGGACTATCGACGATGACGCACGCAACTATCAACGCAAATCACGCAACACGTATCCTCGTTGTCTTCACCAACTCCCCGTCTCGACGAGAAAGGCTGTTCTGCAAAAATGGGCGAAGTATGACGAATTTTGCCTCATGCGCGAAGATGCGGCGGTATCGGCGTGCGGGTGGCAAGGTTGCCGAAACGCGAATCTCGCACGCGCAGAATCGTGCTCGCAGCAAGACGCCGCGCCCGGCAAAAACGATGAAGGCTATGCGCTAGCGCTGAGTCGATGACGCAGGAGTCTTCTGCTCGTCCCGCATCTTCTTCACCGCGGTCTCCATCTCGAGGCACGTGAGCCACTCGACATAGCTCGGCAGGTAGACCTTGGGTCCCGCTTGCACGCAGCGGGCCTTGTCGCCGGCCGCGTATTGCGACCAGTCCTTGACCATCTGCTCGCGCGCCTTTTGCTCGGAGGAGATGCAGATGTTGACGTCGCGTTGCGTCAACGTGTTGCTGACGACGCTGGCGGCGGCGCGGCAGGTCTTCTGGATGTCGATGGCGGGCACGCCGTTCGCCACCGCCGTGACCAACTGGGACCCGAGGAAAAGCGGAGCGAAGGGGAAGGGCATGGTTGCAATCCTTCAAGTGATCTACCGGGACGAACGGGACCTTGCGCCAGACCAGCAACGACGCAGCCAACCAACACGCATATTATCCGATTCTTCCGACAGCCCGATAACCGAAGGATTCCGGCAGAGTGGGCCGCGCTGTGGAAAGAGCAATGTGTCTGCGTATGATGCTCGTGCGCCACGTGGCGTCTCGTGATTTGAGAGCCCCGTGCGCCTGTTCGACGCCTTCGCCGCTACTCGCCAAAGCCCACCCCGCCGATACTGCGTCGCGTCGAGCGCCAAGCCCGTCTCTCGGCCACTCATCCGAGACGCTATTGCGGCTCGATACCCGCCTCCTTGATCACCTTGCCCCACAGGGCCGTTTCTTCCGCGAAGAATTTGGCGGTACCGGCTGGCGTCGTCGCGCCGGCCTCGAGCGAAAGCCTGCGCAGCACCTCGCCGACGTCCTTGCGCGCCAGGATTTCGACGACGTCGCGATTGATCTTCTCGGCCAGCGCCGCGGATGTTTCCGGCGGCGCCACCAGCCCAAACCAGGTGATCGACTTGAAGCCCGGCAAGCCGGCCTCGGAAAAGGTCGGAATGTCCGGCACTGCGCCGGCGCGTTGGAGATCGGCGACGCCCAGGAGCTTGACCTTGTTGTCGCGGAAGAGCGGCACCGAGGTCGCGAGCGTGTCGAAGAACATGTTGACGTGGCCGGCGAGGACGTCGGTGAGGGCGGGCTGCGCGCCGCGATAAGGAACGTGCACCATCTTGATGCCGGCCTGGACCTCGAGCTGCGCCGCCGACAGGTGCGCGGTCGAGCCCACGCCTTGCGTGGCATAGGAGAGCTTGCCGGGATTGGCCTTGCCGTAGTCGACGAGCTCCTTCAGCGTCGCCGCCGGCAGGTCCCTGCGCACGACCAGCACGTTGGGGATCTTCGCCAGCATGGCGATCGGAACGAACTTGGTCGGATCGTAGCCGGCGTCGCGATAGAGCAGGTGATTGAACGAGAGCGGGGAGGGCGGGGAGATCAGCAGCGTGTAGCCGTCGGGCGCCGCCCGCGCGACATTGTTGGCGCCGATGTTCCTCGCCCCGCCTGCAACGTTCTCGACGATCGTCGCCTTGCCCCATTTCCGGCTGAGCTGGTCCGCCACGAGGCGCGCCAGAGTGTCTGTCGTCGAGCCGGGCGCGGACGGAACGACGAATTTCACGGTACGCGATGGATAGGGCTCCTGCGCGAGGCCCGCTCCGCACCAGAGCGCGACGCTCATCGCCGAGGCGAGCCCGACCAGACCGGAATGGCGGCGCATGCGTTCCTCCCTGTAGTTCTACTTCTTCTCCCCGGCGATCGCATTGTAGCGCGCGATCACGTCCTTGGGGGTGGCGGCGGTGCGGGCCAGGAGCTGCAAGATCGCATCGCCGTCGATCGGGCTCATGTCGATGCCGAGCTTCTCGGTCTCTTCGACGAAGGCCTTGTCCCGGCACATCGCCATGAATGCCGCCTGCAGCGCCTTGGCGCGGTCCGCCGGGATATCCGGCGGACCGGCGAACGGCAGCGCCAGAAAAAATGGAATCTCCGCGAAGTCGAGGAGTGACAGCGCGGCGGGATCCGCGGTGAGCTCGCGGCCGATCGGCAGGTCCGGAAACTCCGCGTGGCGCGTGGTGCGGCCGAACGCCATCAGCGGCCGAACCGCCTTTTTGCTCCAGAGATCGCGCTGGGCGGTGCGCACCGAGCTCAAGCTCACCATCTGGCCGTCGAGCTCGCCACGCTGAACGGCCAGGAACACCTGCGATGCACCGGCATAGCCGCGTACGACGTTCACGTTCAGTCCCAGAACCTCCTTGGCGATGACCGCGAAGATCAGGTTGGTCGACGCCGCATTGTCGGCACCAAGCGTGGCCGACACGCCGGGGGTCTTGAGGTCGGCGACGGTCCTGGCGGGATGCTTCGCATTCACGAGCATGAGATACGCGTCATTGGCATAGGATGACAGGCTGCCGAGCCAGGTGAACCTCGCGGGGTCGAACTGGGCATTGGGATGGCCCTGGATGGCGAGCTGCGGCACCGCGCGCTCGAGCTTGGCAAGCACGGTGCCGTCCTTCTCGGCATTGACGAAGAGGCGGTTGGCGTTGACGAGCCCGCCGGCGCCGGGATTGTTCTGCACGATGACGCCCGGACCGCCCGGAATGAAGCGTGGCAGATGCCGCGCCACCAGCCGCGCCGAGATGTCGTTGATGCCGCCCGGCGCGGTGCCCACCAGCATGGTGATGGTGCGGCCCTTGTAGAAGGCCTCGACCGATTGCGCGGCGGCGTCGTGCGTCGTCGACAGCGCGACACAAGCGCCGCAGGCCAGGGCAAGCCACGTCTCGGAGCGGATCATCCTCAACCGTAAGCCTTCAGCACGTGGCGCGCGATGACCATCTTCATCACCTCGCTCGCGCCTTCGGTGATGCGGTAGCTGCGCTGCTGCCGCCACATTTTCTCGATCGGCAGGTCGGTGGTGAGCGCGATCCCGCCGTGGATCTGCATGCAGTGGTCGGCGGCCTTGAACGCCATCTCGTCGGCGAAGTATTTCGCCACATAGGCATCCTCGCGCGCCTCCTCGCCCTGGTCGAGGCGGGCGGCGGTCTTGTAGACGAGCAGCCGCGCCGCCTGCAATTCGATGAACATGTCGGCCAGCATCCATTGCACGGCCTGGCGGTCGGCGAGCTTGTGGCCAAATGTCGAGCGCTGCTTGGCGTAGGACGCCGCCATCTCGAGGCAGCGTTCCGCCACGCCGAGCGCGCGGGCGCCGTGTTTGACGCGGCCGATATTGAGCCATTGCTGGCCGAAGCGCATGCCTTCGCCTTCCTCGCCGACGCGATGGGTGGCGGGCACGCGCACATTGTCGAGCACGATCTCCCATGGCCGGTCTCCCATCATGGTCTCGTACGACGTCCCGAGCTTCACGCCCGGCGTGTCCATATCGACGATGAAGCACGAAATGCCGCCACGCGACCCCTTCGCGCGATCCGTCGCGACCATCAACTGCATGAAGTCGGCGTGGCCGGCGCCGGTGATGAAGCGCTTGACGCCGTTGATCACGTAGTGATCGCCATCGCGCACGGCGGTCGTGCGCATGCCGCCGGGATCGGAGCCGGCGTCGGGCTCGGTCTGCGCGAAGCAGGCCTTCTTCTCGCCGCGCAGCAGCGGCAGGAGGTACTTCTCCTTCATCTCGCCCTGCAGCGAATAGAGGATGCCACGGGCCGATGGCCCGGTGATGCCTTCGCCGCGAGCCGGGATGGCAATGGTGCGCGACAGCTCTTCCCACACCACGGCGCGTGCCAGGATCGACATGCCGCCGCCGCCATATTCCTCCGGCACGTCGAGCTGCCAGATGCCGAGCTCCTTCGCGCGCTTTTCGAAGCGCTCGAGATAGTCCGGCTTGATGTATTCGCCGTCGGTGGTCTGCCGCTCGATCGGGATCAATTCGCTGTCGACGAAACGCCGCAGCCCGGATTTGAGGATACGCAGCTCTTCCGGCAATTCGAAATCCATTCGGCTTCACTCCTTGGCGTCCTCCCGCCAAATAACCCGCACGTCGACAGCCACGGCCGCCGCTGGGCGCACCATCAACGGGTTCATCTCGATGTCTTCTATTTTTGTGCGATGATCCAGAAAGAATTGGCCGACTGCAAGCGCCGCGGCTTCGAGCGCAGCGCGATCGGCGGCGGGTCGTCCGCGAAAGCCGGCCAAAAGCTTGGCCAGCTTCAAGCCGTCGATCATGCCGGTGACCTCGGCGGCGGCGACCGGGAGCATCCGCAACGCCGCGTCCTCGGCGAGCTCGACCAGCACGCCGCCGGCGCCGACCAGCAGCATCGGTCCGTAGAGCGCATCGCTGCGCGCGCCGATGATGGCCTCGACGCCCGCGACCATCTCCTGCACGAGGAAGCCGTCGATGTGCGCGTCTGGTTGCGCGGCGCGCGCCGACGAGCCCGGTTCAGGGCGAGTGTCCGGCGCGCGCATTATAGAGTGGCCGCGCTGGCTGCTCGCTTTGCTCGCCAGCGCGGCGCGCGCCGAGGCGGTGAGGGCGTCCGCCGCCGCTTGCACCGCGTCGCGGCTGCGCAGGTCGAGCGCCACGCCGCCGGCCTCGGTCTTGTGCAGGATGTCGGGCGAGCGAATCTTCAACGCAACGGGAAAGCCGATGCGCTCGGCCGCCGCCGCGGCTTCGGCGGCGCTCGCGACCGCCTGGCTTTTCGGCAGCGCGATGCCGTAGCGTGCCAGCGTCGCTTCGAGCGTTGCCGGAGAAAGGTCGCTCGGTGGCGCCGGCGCCGGCGCGGGCGGCACCCGGCCCGCCCGCGCGGCGTGGAACCACAAGCCGTTGAGCGCACGGATGGTCGGCTGGATCCCTTGCAGGAAGGGGAAGCCGGCCGCCTTCTGCGACGCGATGTGGCTGTCGCTGATCTGATGGATGATGCGGCCGAACGCGACGATCGGCTTGTCGGTCCTGGTCAGGAGCTGCCGCAGCGGCGTCACGTCGCCCCATGCGTCCTCCTTGCGCGGCATGGGCGAGGCCCAGGCCACCATGTCGATCGTAGGGATCGCGCGCCGCGGTTTCGCAGAGCTTGGCGGCAACGTCGAGCGTCGAAGGAATGCCGACATCGAGCGGATTTTTCGGCGCGATGCCGTCCTGCATCATCGGCTTGAGCGCCGCCTTGGTCGCGTCGGCGAAATCGGGCATGACCGCGCCTTCGATCTCGGCGTAGTCGTAAAGCAGATCGACGGTACCGCCCGAGGTGGTGACGAAGCCGATGCGCGGGCCCTTCGGCAGCCGCCCGCCGTCGAAGGCGAGCGCCGCCTCGACGAGATCGTCGAGCGAGCGGAAATTGACGATGCCGTAGCGCTCGCACATGGCGAGATAGGCGGCGTAGTCGCCGGCGATCGCGCCGGTATGGGACTGCGAGGCCGCCTGCGATTTCGCGGTGGCGCCGGTCTTGATGGCGAGGATGGGCTTGCCCATGGCGAGCGCGCGGCCGGCGGCGTGCATGAATGCTTCGGCGCGGCGGATGCCTTCGATGAACAGCACGACCTGGCGGGTCTGCGGATCGTCGACGACGAAATTGAGATAGTCGGCGAGGCCGAGATCGGGCTCGTTGCCCGACGTGATGCAATAGGAATAGCGCAGCCCCCGCTCGGCGGCGGCCCGCATCCAGAACTGGATGGTGCCGCCGGACTGGAAGATGCACGCGATCGAGCCCGGCTCGAGCCGGCACAGATCGGTGTTGGGATAGCCGAGCAGGCGCTCGCGATAGGAGTAGGCGCCCATGCAGTTCGGCCCGGCGACGCGCAGGCGGCTCCTGGCCACGAAGTCGTCGAGCCAGGCGCCGCGCGCCTTCGATTCCGGCTCGTCGCCGTCGCCCATCATCGAGGCGTAGACGGTGGCGGACTTGACGCCGACCTCCTCCGCGTCGGTGAGCGCGGCCGGAACCGCCGCCGGCCGGCACGATCACCAACGCATGGTCGACCGGCTCGGGAAGGTCGCGGAGCGAGGGATGACAACGCTGGCCGAAGACTTGGCTTTGCCGCGGATTGATCAACGCGATGCGTCCGGGATAGCCGAACTCACGCAGGTTCTTGAAAATCTCGCTCGACCAGCGCGCACGCTCGGATGCGCCGACGATGGCGAGCGACTTGGCCTGCAGCGTGCTGACGGCCGATCGGAACAGGCCTTGGTCGGTCTTCGCTGCGCCCGCCCCCAACACGCCACGCTCCATGACGGTAGACAGTAGTTGGTGATCGGAAAAGTACGCCGTTTTCTAACGGCCGACTACCAACTACTGATCCCTGGCGCCTACACCGACGGAATCGCCTTGAACGCCGGGAACCACTGGCCGAGCAGTGTCGGCGGCCAGGGGACGGCCATGATGTAGTCGAAGGTGAACCAGATGAAGACGACGAGCGTGACCGCATAGGGAATAACCAGCGTCCAGCGTTCCCGCGCCTCCCATCGCATGAAGAAGACGACGAAGACGGCCACCGTCGGTATCAGCCCGATCACCGCCATGACGGCCATGAAGCCGATGAGATAGCCGAAGAACCAGCCGGCTCGCACGATGATCTCGCGTGTCGGCAGGTGACCGGTGTCGGAGGTCAGATCCATGTGGATCTTCTGCTCCACCTCGTGCTGGAACTGTCCCGCCAACCCCGCCGTCGCCAGCGCCGCGGGCTTGCGGCACATGTCGTTGAACAGGCTGAGCCCCGCCGCCGTCAGCGCAGTGATGCCGACCACCAGCGGCACGACCTTGGCGCTGAAGTCCCAGCGCGCCGCCACCGCAACCGCGCTGCCGATCACGACTATCATAAAGACGGTGAACAGCTGCGAGGGACGGAATTGCGGCGCCTGGAAGCTCGTCAGCATCTTGCCCAGGCCGCCCTGGCTGCGGATGTCGGCCAGCAGCGGCCGCACCAGGCCCACGATGGCCATCAGGAACAGCACCGCCACGACCGGCCGCAGCAACCAGCTCATGCCGTAACGCTCGATCGAGATGAACATGTAGCGCTCGATGGTGTCGCCCAGCACCACGCCGAGAATGAGCGGCGGCCGCGGCCACTTGGCCTGCTTCATGATCCAGCCGACCACGCCGAAGAACAGCAGCGTGATCAGGTCGCCCCATTGCCGGCTGGCCTCGAAGGCGCCGATATAGACGATGCCGAGCACCGCCGGGAGAATGAGCGTGTAGCGCAGCGTCGCGATCTTGGCGAACTGCGGGCTGAAGGCGTAGCACAGGCCGGCGCCCAGAATGTTGGCGAGCGCCACCGACCATACCATGGAATAAGTGATGCTGAGATTCTTGGTCAGCATGTCGGGGCCCGGCACCAGGCCGTGGATCAGGAACGCGCCGAGCAGGATGGCCATGGTGGCGCTGCCCGGAACGCCGAAGGCGATGGTGGGAACCAGCGCGCCGCCTTCCTTGGCGTTGTTGGAGCTCTCGGACGCGATCACGCCGCGCACGTCGCCCTTGCCGAAGGTCTGGCTGGCGCCTTTCTCGGTCTTGAGGGCGTGGCCGTAGGCCAGCCAGTCGACGACCGACGCGCTGATGCCAGGAATCGAGCCGATGCCACCGCCGATCCACGAGCAGCGTAGGATCAGCCACCAGTTATTGAAGCAGTCCTTCACGCCCTGCCACTGGCCTTTGTAGATATTGGCCTTCGAGGTGTCGGACGAGATCGCGACCCGGCCGATCAGCAGGTCGCACAGCTCCGGCAGCGCGAACACCCCGAGCAGCAGCGGCACCAGCGGCAAGCCGTCCCAGAGATAGAGGCTGTCCATGGTCCAGCGCAGCGTGCCGGTCTGCGGATCGGTGCCGATCATCGCGATCATGACGCCGAAGCAGCCGGCTGTGATCCCGCGCAGCGGCGCATTGCCGGACAGCACGGCCACCATGGATATGCCGAGTATGGAAAACGCCAGCAGCTCCGGCGAGCCGATGAACAGCATCACCGGCCGCAGGATCGGGATGCTGATCGCGAGCAGCAGCGCGCCGAAGATGCCGCCCATGAGCGAGGACATGTAGGCCGCGCTGAGCGCGCGTCCGGCCTCGCCCCTCTTCGCCATCGGGAAGCCGTCGAGCACGGTTGCCGCAGAGGCGGCACCTCCGGGCACGCCGAACAGGACCGCCGGAATCGGATCGCCGGTGGCGGTGGTCGCGCCGAGACCGAGCAGCAGCGCAAACGCCGAGTAGGGGTCCATGGTGAACGTGAACGGCAACAGCATCGCCGTTCCGGCGAGACCGCCGATCCCGGGGACGATCCCGAGCACGAGCCCCATGATGCAGCCGAGCGCGAGGAACATCAGGCGCTGCGGCTCCATCATGATCAGGAAGGCCTTGCCCGCGGAGGTCGCCATGAAGGCGATCTCCCCCCCGATACTTTCCATCGCTTCCGTCCTCCCAGATATCGGTCATGCGCGCGCGGGTCGCGACGCATGCGTCTGCGCTTTCCTGCCGAAGTCGGATTTATCCGACTTCGGCCACATCAAAAGTGCCGAACTCGGGTAGACCCGAGTTCGGATGCGTTCGTCCCCGCAGGGCCCTGATCAAGAAATCGGTATGAAAGCGTGCATCACGCCGGATCGTGTTTGCATTTGCACCGTAGCCCCTCCCCGAGGTTTTTGCAGCGACCAGCCCGGGAACCGCATGGCCGCCTAGTTTCACTTCTTTTGCCGGTCATGTAAGCAGAAGATCAGGTGATGGGAAAGCCGTTCTGCCTGTACGAACGCGGCGTCATTGACGCAGTAAATCACATTCGCGATCGGCGGTTTTCACGCGCGTTCATGACGAGGTGACAGATGCAGTTGGACCGGATCGAGGGAAAACCCGACGAGAAAGTTGCCTGGGGCAGCGATATTGCCGCCCAGATGCTCCGCCGCCTGGGCGTTCCATATGTCAGCCTCAACCCGGGCGCGAGCTATCGCGGGCTCCACGACAGCCTCGTCAATCACCTCGGCAACGAACGGCCGGGTATCCTGCTATGCCTGCACGAGGATCATTCGGTCGCGATCGCGCACGGCTACGCCAAGGCCACCGGTGAGCCCATGGCCTGCGTGCTGCACAGCAATGTCGGGCTCCTGCACGGCATGATGAGCCTGTTCAATGCCTGGTGCGACCGCGTGCCGATGATCGTGCTCGGCGCGACCGGTCCGCTCGACGCCGACAAGCGCCGCCCGTGGATCGACTGGATCCATACCTCGCGCGACCAGGGCGCCTATATCCGGTCGATCATCAAATGGGACGACCAGCCGTCCTCGCCGCAGGCGCTGGTGGAGTCGATGTGCCGCGCCAATATCGCGACGCGCACGGCGCCGACCGCGCCGGTCTATATCTGCCTCGACGCCGGCTTCCAGGAGCAGCGCCTCGACAAGGAACCGGAATGGCCGGAGATCTCGCGCTTCGTGCCGCCGGAGCCGTCGCGGCCGGGAAAGAGCGCGGTGGAGAAGGCCGCGGCGCTGCTCGAGCGCGCGGAGCGTCCCGTGATCATGTTCGGGCGCGGGTCGCGCGGGCAGGAACTCTGGCAGTCGCGCATCCGCCTCGCCGAGCGGCTCGGCGCCTGCGTGGTGACCGATCTCAAGCAGGGCGCGATGTTCCCGACCGACCATCCCGCGCACTACCTGCCGCCGTTCAACGTGCTGCCCAAGCCGCGCGCGCGAGCTGTTGTGCGAGGCCGACGTCATTCTGGCGCTGGACTGGGTCGACCTCGGCGGCGCGCTGCGGCAGGCGAAGGCGGTGGGCAAGGTCTCCGCCAAGATCGTCGCCGCGACGCTCGACCAGAACCTGCACACCGGCGCCAACATGGAATACCAGGCGCTGCCGGCGCTGGACGTGTCGATGGCGACCACCGGCGACATGGTGGTCGAGGATTTGCTGGAGGCGTTGGGGACGGGCGGCCGCAAGGAGCCGTGGAAGCAGCGCCCGCCGTCGAAGCCCAAGGCGACCGACGGGCGTCGGCATCACCATGGAGCAGATCGCGTCGACCCTGCGCGCGGAATTCAACGATCCCGAGAACGTGAGCTTCTGCACGCTCGGCCGCGGCTGGCCGATCGACATCTGGCCGTTCCAGAACGGGCTTGCCTATCTCGGCAAGGACGGCGGCGGCGGACTGGGCTCCGGTCCCGGTCTCTCGGTCGGCGCGGCGCTGGCGCTGCAAGGCCTCGGGCGCCATGCGATCGCGATGCTCGGCGACGGCGACTACTGCATGGGGGTGACCGCGATCTGGACCGCGGTGCGCCATCGCATCCCGCTGCTCGTCCTCATCAACAACAACCGTTCCTATTTCAATGACGAGCTGCACCAGGAGACGGTCGCGCGCACGCGCGGCCGCGAGGTCAAGAACCGCTGGATCGGATTGCGCATGGAGGATCCCGCGCCCGACATCGCCAAGCTCGCCGAGGCGCAGGGCGCGGTCGGGATCGGGCCGGTCACGAGCGCGGCCGAGGTGAAGGCGGCGATCGCGAAGGGCGTCGCGGTGCTCAAGTCGGGCGGCGTCTGCGTGATCGATTTTCACGTTGCGCCGCCACCCGAGCGGTCGGACGGAATCGGGCAGCGCGCGACCGGAGATTGATCCGGGCGGTGGCGCGTGGACCGCGGGCGAGCTATGGAGATGGCCGCTAGGGAGAGCAGCATGAGCGATGGCGCAGCGAGCCCCTGGCCGACGGAGTTGCGGCTGCACAAGGACCGCAAGGCGCTGACCGTCGCCTTCGACAACGGCGAGACGTTCGACCTCAGCGCCGAATATTTGCGCGTCAGGAGCCCGAGCGCCGAGGTGCAGGGCCATTCACCCGCCGAGCGCAAGACCGTCGCGGGCAAGCAGAACGTCGGCATCATCAAGGTCGAGCCGGTCGGCAACTATGCGGTGAAGCTCATTTTCGACGACATGCATTCGACCGGCATCTACAGCTGGGACTATCTCTTCGGCCTCGGCCGGAACCGGGAGGCCAATTGGCAGGACTATCTGGACGAGCTCGCGGGGAAGGGGCTGACGCGGTAGGTTGGGTCGAGCGCCTTTCGCGAGACCCAACATCACGAAGCTTGCCCGCGGTTGTTGGGTCTCGCAAACGCTCGACCCAACCTACATTTAGTGCTGCACGATAACGGTCGCCCCGACCTGGACGCGATTGTAGAGATCGATCACGTCCTCGTTGGTCAGCCGGAAGCAGCCCGACGACACCGCCTGGCCGATGGTCTCCGGCTCGTTCGAGCCGTGGATGCGGTAGAGGCTCGACCCCAGATACATCGCGCGCGCGCCCAGCGGATTGTCCACGCCGCCGGCCATGTGGCGCGGCAAATCGGGGCGGCGCTGGCGCATCTGCGCGGGCGGCGTCCAGGCCGGCCATTCACGCTTGGCGGAAATTCTCGTCACGCCGCTCCAGGTGAAACCGACGCGGCCGACGCCGATGCCATAGCTCAGCGCCTGGCCGTTGCCGAGCACGAGATAGAGCCGGCGGTCGCGGGTGCTGATCACGATCGTGCCGGGCCGATGATTGCCGGGATAGCTCACGGTCGTGCGGCCGGTCGACGAGCCGCCGAACCCGCCGAAAAACCGCTGCATCGGCGCGCCGCCGCTGAAGCGCTCGTCCGGATAGTACTGAGCGTCAGCCGCGGACGGGAGGCAGATCGCCGCCAGAAGGCCGGCGCCGGCAAGGACACGCACAAGCATCGCTATACCTCGTGTGATGGACCGTTGTGATGGGATCGCCGAGACTCGCAGAAATCGGTTGCAACGAGATGAAGGCTCATCGCCTGCCGCCGCTGTGGGTACCTTTGATGGCCTCGCCGTCGAGCTTGGTGAAAGCCACGAACGGAACGATCTTGTTGTACACGTTCGAGCGCGCCACCCGGATGGCGCCGTCGGGAGCCTGCTGTTTCACCACCTTCAGGATGACATGCTGGCCGGGCGGGCCGACCGGGATCACCATGATGCCGTTCGGCCGCAACTGGCCGAGCAGCGGCGGTGGAATGTGATCGATGCCGCAGGTGACGATGATCTTGTCGAACGGCGCGGCTTCTTCCCAGCCGTAATAGCCGTCGGCGTTCTTGGTGTTGATCGACTTGAATTCGGTATAGCCGCGCGCGATCAGGTCGTCGTAGATGCCGCGCGTGCGTTCCGCCAGCGGCTTGATGATCTCGATCGTCCAGACCTTGTCGGTGAGGTTGGCGAGATAGGCCGACTGGTTGCCGGAGCCGGTGCCGATCTCGAGCACCTTCTCGCCCATCTGCACGTCGATGGTCGAGGTCATGCGGCTGACCACCAGCGGGCCGGAGATCGTGACGCCCCAGCCGATGTCGTGGAAGTCGCGCTCGTAGGCGCGCACGATGTCCCGCTTGAGCACGAATTCGTCGCGCGGCGTGAGCAGGAAGGCGCGTCCGTTGCGCGCATTCACGAAATCGTTGTTGGCGCGCAGGAACACGTAGCGGTCCCAGCGCGCGGCGAGGATCTTCGGATTCTCGCCGCGGTTCTCGACCGCCCACTTGATGAAGGCTTCCTTGCTGGTCGTCGGCGGCTGCAGGTCGAAGCTGTAGGGTGTGGGAACGTTGGCGCGTGCCGAGCGCGGCAACGCCGCGCCGGCGAGCATGGCCGCCGAGCCGATCATGAAACTGCGTCGCTGCAAGTCCCCCTCCCGAGCCCGTGGCAGCATCTGCGGTATTCTAGGCCGGACATTCGCCCGAAATTGCGGCGGTGGCCGGAGCTAGTGTCCCGGTTCCGACGTTCGTATTGTTTTGCGGCACGTGCTTTTACGAACGTCGGAACCAAAGGGACACTAGCAACTCTATGATTCTAGTGTGGCTTTGCATTTGACGTTCCTATGAAGGACTCGCAGCAAATACTGATAGGAACGTCAAATGCGCCACACTAGAGGTTGGCCGCCCGGGTCGGCGCGTCCGGCCGATTGTGAGCTAGATCACACGACGCCGTTGGGCGCCGTGTCATAATTTCTCGGTGGGTGGGCGTGTCCCCGCGTTCGGGGTCGGGTGCTTCACGATGAAACGGCGCGAATTTATCACCCTGCTCGGTGGCGGATTGGCGGCGTGGCCGTTCGGCCCGGCCCGGGCGCAGACCCTGCCAGCCATCGGCTACCTCAGCGGCGGCGCGCGCGAGCCATCGCCGCAGTTTCTCTCGGCCTTCCACCAGGGCTTGGCCGACCTGGGCTACATGGAGGGCAGAAACGTCGCAATCGAATATCGGTGGGCGGAGGGGCAATATGAGCGGCTGCCCGCGCTGGCGGCCGATCTGGTTCGTCGCAAGGTCGCGCTGATCGTCGCCACCGGCGGCACCCTGTCGGCGCAGGCGGCCAAGGCCGAGACGAAGACAATCCCGATCCTGCTCGTGAGCGGATTCGACCCGGTCCAGCTCGGAACCGTGGCGGGCTTCAAGCGCGAAGGAGGCAACGCCACCGGCGTCGCCCTGTATGCGACCCCGCTGACCGTGAAGCGTCTGGAGTTCCTGCGGGAGCTGATGCCGGCGACGAGCAAGATGGCGCTGCTGGTGAATCCGGACGGTCTCATGGCCGACACCGAGGTGAAAGATATCAAGGCTGCGACCCGCGCCGCCGGGCTCTCGCTGCTCGTTCTCAAGACCGGCGCGGACGCCGACATGACGTCGGCATTCGCTTCCGCCGCTCGACAGGGAGTTGACGCGCTCGTCGTCAGCTCCGACGCCTACTTCACGCGACGGCGGGCGCAAATCGTTGCTCTCGCAGAGCAGCACGGCATCCGCGCGGTCTATCCCTGGCGCGAATATGTCGAGGCGGGCGGCCTGATGAGCTACGGCCCCCGCCTCGGCGAGGCGTTCCGCGAGATCGGCCGCTATGCCGGCCGCATCCTCAAGGGCGCCACGCTGGCCGAACTGCCGATCCAGGCGCCGCGGAAGTTCGAGCTGATCATAAACCTCAAGACCGCTAAGGCGCTCGGCCTCTCGGTGCCGCCCTTATTGCTGGCCCGTGCCGACGAAGTCATCGAATGAAGCGATGAATCCGCACGTTGGGATCCACGAGCGGAATTTCTCGCCATTGGTGCGAACACGGTAATTTGATGTGGACTGCCGGCGGTATTGAAGGGGCGCTGGCTTTTGCCGTTCAATCGAAAACAGGAACGGAAACCAGAACATTTTCAAGGCTACGCCCTTCACCACCGGCTTGAAGATCGGCGGGCGACGGGGGGCGGTGGTGCCCTATTGCGCATCCAATACCTGCGGAATGGAGAAAGCAGCGTGCAATAATTTGCGTTATGAACCTGCGGATGATGACTGTTTGTCGCTCGCGTTATGCGCGGTATCGCTAAGTATGGAGGGTAAGCGCGCGACGGCCGCGCCGATGCACGCTCGCCGCAATGGCAATTGACGATAGGTATGCTTTCGATATCCATTCCAACCTTGGCGTGCTTTGCGTTTCGATTGAATAGTTCTATCAAACTGCAACTCGCTTTGTTGAATGGGAGGCCTTTATGCCTGCAATGAACCTGAAAAGCATGGACGTTGAAGCGTTGCTTTCGCTGCGAGCCGACATCGACAAGCGGCTCGGTGAGAAGCGCAGTGAACTCGAGCAGCAGCTTTCTCGTTTGGGCAGCGAAAGCAATGGTCGCGCGACGCGCGGGTGGGGCTCGGGTCGGCGTTCCTCGATGAAAGGGCGAAAGGTTGCCCCGAAGTTTCGTGGGCCGGGCGGTGAAACGTGGGCAGGACGCGGCGCCAGGCCCCGGTGGCTCGCCGGGCTCCTCAAGCAAGGTCACAAGCTCGAGGAATTCGCGATCAACAAGTCGGCGGCTGCCCGAAAGGTATCGGCGGCGAAAACATCCCGCCGCAAGAAGAAGTAACCTTTTCTGTATCGGGGAGCCTCCGTCGCGGAGGAGCTGCTGCGTTGTAGCTAAGTCAAAAGTCGGCGCGGGTCAGCTCGATTCCAAAAGCAGCTTCAAAAAGCCGCGATGTCACATCGAGACTCTGTGCGGGGCGCGACAACAGAGCGGAAATTCTCGAGAGCGAGAATTCTTGGAGTGCCGACGGATCGACCAGGCACTCCTCTCGAAAACGTAATGTCGGAAACCAATGCCCCCGCTTCGCAGGCAAGCCTGCCGCTTCGCCAGACAAGGTGTGGAGGCTGGTGGGCGCTGTAGGGATTGAACCTACGACCTCTCCCGTGTGAAGGGAACGCTCTCCCGCTGAGCTAAGCGCCCGAACCGGGGGCAGGATTTAAGGCAGCAGGCGGCCAAGTCAAGCGCAAGTCGACACGCGCCGCTCGGCTGGGGAACGCGCGAGGCGCGGCCCTGCAAGGCGCGGATGCGGTCGGCGAGGGTGCCCTTCGACTCCGTCGCCGCTCGGGGCAATGGACGGGGTGCCATTGCCGTTGGTCGCGCCGGGCGCCGTCGCCGCGCGGCCGGCATCGGCGCTCAGGATGGTCTCGATCGCAGATTCCGGACCTTCGAGCGTGGCGGTCAGCCGCGCCACCTCGGCGGCGACGTCGTTGATGCGCTCGCGCAGCACGGCATTTTCCATGCGCTCGTTCGCCCAGGCCGTTTCGGCGTCGCGCTTCATGGCGGCGATGTCGCTCTGGAGCTTGGCGCGCTCTTCATGGGATTGCTTGAGCTGATTTTCCACCAGCGCCTTCTCGGCCCTGACCGCCTCGGTCGCGGCGAGGTGTCGGGCCTCGGCCTTGGCGAGCTCGCCGCGAACGTCGGCTTCGATCTTCTGGGCGGCGGCGGCGTCGCTGCGCAGGCGGTCCGAGGCGAATTCGCGATCCGCCAGGAAACGTCCTTGTTCCTCGAGCCGGGCGGTGAGCTCCTGGACGCGACGGCCGAGCACTTCCGCCTCCGTGTTCTGCACGATGATCTGCCGCTCGAGCTCGCTGACCCGGCCGCTGTGCTGCTCGGCCTTGGTTCGCTCCTCGCCGAGCAGCTGGCTCGACATCTCGACCTCGGTGGTCTTGTTGCCGAGCCGGCCGCGCAATTCCTTGGTCTCCTTCTCGAAGCCGTCGATCTGGCCCTTCAAGGCCTCGTTCTGCGCGCGCAGGGCCAGAAGCTCGACGCGCCGGCTGTCGCCGGTGACGGAGCTTTCGTGGAAGTTGGCACTGGTCTGGGCAAGGTCCGCCTGCGTGCCGGCGAGCATGAGCTCGGCTTCCTCCAATGCGATGGTTTTCGCCGCGAGCTCGGCGCGAACGTTCTCGAGATCGTCGCTGAGCTGCTTTTCCTTGGCCTCGAGCGCAAACAGTGCCGCGGTCTTTTCGCCGAGCTCGAGCTTGAGGCGTCCGACCGCTTCGCTCTTCTTGCCGATCTCCGCGAGCTGGTTCGTGGTCTTGGCCTTCATCTGCTCGACGCTCATTTCGAGCCGACGCGTGGACATGGCGAATTCGGCGCGCAGCTGATCCTTGTCGGCCTGAATTTCAGCCATCGACAGCGGGGTGAGCGCTTCCAGCCGCCGCATGGTGAGGCGCACGGCGCGCGCATGGACCAGGGGAATGACGCCGATGACGAGCAAGCCCGCGACAAAGAACCCGATCCCGACAAACATGATCGGTTCGATCATGACGCCTCCTGAACCACATCAACTGATTTTTTACCAGAATGCCACGGCCGGCCGCGCGCTACCAGCGTGCGGAACGGTTAACCTAAACTTCTAGCGGAAGGGGCGAGGAACGACTAGCGAGTAGCATACCGTAATCAAGGGCTTCTTGCCCTATTCACCATTCGCTGCTCGGTATTCGCTGGTGCTCAGAACGGGTTCCAGGTCGCGGTCGGCGTGAACTTGAGATAGCCGACATTGGCGCCGAGACGGAAGCCGACACCGGTACGGATCGGAACCACGACGATGTTGTTGAACGTCAGCGCCGTCATTCCCAGGCCGCCGACGAAATAGGCCGACCCGTCGAGGCCGGCGAAACGCTGGTAGATCGCTTCGGTGGCCGGCAGGCTGTAGATCAGCATCATCGTGCGCGCGCCTTCGCCGCCGAAATCGAAACCGACCGAAGGGCCCTGCCAATAGACCCGCAGGTCGCCGGCATTCTTCGTATAAAGTATGCCCTCGCCATAACGCAGCCCCGCGACGACGGCGCCGCCGGCCTCCTGGCCCAGCACGTAGCCGTTGGGCAGGCCCCATTGGCTCCCCGCCTTCTCCACGATCTGCGCCAGCCCGCGCGACACGGTGCCGAAGAAGCGGTGGCCGGCGTCGACGATCTCGTTCGACGAATAGTGCTGGCTTTGCGGCTGCTGCTGATAGTTCGGCGGTGGTTGCTGATAGTTCGGTGGCGGCTGCTGATAGTTCGGTGGCGGTTGCTGATAGTTCGGCGGCGGCGGCGGATAGCCTTGTTGTGCGCTGGCCGACACCGTCAAGAGGCCGCTCCCCAAGCCGGCGAGAACGAAAACGAGGGCGATGGTCCGTATCACGGCGCGCATCGGGTGCTCCATGGAGATCGAGGGGTCGGTTCCGCTTAACCCGTTAGACACGGAGTTACCTTAGCTTTGCGGCCAAACCGCAACCGAATCGCCGCATCATCGGCAAGACTATGACCGCACCGCGGCGCTCTCGAAAGCCTTGCACTGCCCTGGCACGGCGGACGTTTCTCGCCGCCGGAATAATGTGTCTTTTGCCCCCTTTTCCTCGGGTCCAAGCGGCGACCACGGAACAGATCATCACCGACCGTCACAGCGGGTTGGCGATCAACGGCTTCGACCCGGTCGCTTATTTCCTCGAGGAAACAGCGGTCCTGGGAAAGGACGACTTCGAGCGCACCTTTGCGGGGGTGGTCTGGCGCTTTCAGAATGAAGGCAACCGCGACGTCTTCATTGCCGATCCGGAGGCCTACATTCCGCGCTTCGGCGGCTATGACCCGGTCGCCGTGGCCCGTGGCGTGGCCGTGCCTGGCGACCCTCGGCTATGGCTCATGTCCGACGAGCGGCTTTATCTCTTTTATTCTCCCCAAGCCCGGACCAGCTTTGCCGGCGAGATGCGGCGTGTACTTACAATCGCAGATAGAAAATGGCCGGGCGTGCAGCTGACGCTGTCGCCCTGAGCCCTTCACAGGCCGAAGCGCGCGGGTGCCGAGGGATCGCCCCAGGCCACGAACGCCGCGACCCGGAACTTTTCGGATATTCGGCCGTAGCGTAGCGGGGCACCATCCGGTGCAGTCACCGCCCCGCCCGCGGCGACCAGCACCGCATGTCCGGCGGCCACATCCCACTCGCAGGTCGTCGAGAGCCGCGGATAGATGTCGGCGGTTCCCTCGGCGAGCTGGCAGAATTTGACCGCCGATCCGCGTGCGAATCGCTCGGCGACCGGCAGCCGCGCGAGCAGGGCCTCGGTCTGGGAATCGAGATGCGAGCGACTCACCGCGGCAACCAACCCTGAGCTTGGGCACGGCCGCGCCCGGATGGCTGTGCGTTTCGCGGCGGCGGCCGGTGCTCCGGGAGACAGCTGCAGGCGCTCGGCGCCTCGGCCCTCGATCCCGCGCCACACCATTCCTTGCGCCGGAGTGGCGACAACGCCGAGGCGCGGGCGGCCGCCAGCCACAATCCCGATATTGACGGTGAATTCATCCCGTCCGGCGAGCAGCTCGCGGGTTCCGTCGAGGGGGTCGACCAGGACGAAGCTGCCGGGAAGGTCGCCCGGGAGCGCAGTGGCCGCCGCCTCTTCCGACACGACCGCCATCCCGGGGAGCACGCGGGCCAGGCCTTCGAGAATCACCGCCTCGGCGGCATGGTCGGCGGCCGTAACCGGGGAAAAGTCGGCCTTGCTACGGGCGTCGAGCGGACCGGCGCGTGCCGCGAGGATGGCCGCTGCGGCGGCGGACACGATGGTCGTGAGCTCATCGAGCAGCCGGCCGTCCAAAGCGTCGATATCGCCGTCCTGAATCACGCCCAGCGGCTCCTTCTAGATGACCTCGCGGGGAAGTGGCTTAGCAGGTACTTGCCGGGTACCTGCCAGGTTCTTGCCTGGTTCTTGGCAGGTCAAGCCTTGGCAGGTCGAGCGGCTGCGGTGTATCACACCGGCCTAGTGTGGCGGATTTGACGTTCCTACCAGTGTTGCTGCGAGTCCTTCGTAGGAACGTCAAATCCAAAGCCACACTAGAATCATATAGAGTTCTAGTGTCCCTTGTGGTTCCGACGTTCGTAATAGTGCGTGCCTCAAGACGATCCTGAGTCGCGCTCCAGCACTCACGGTTCCGCTCAGCCGACGCCTGCCCACCGGAGACGCCCTCATATGTCTGCAGCCGTTGCCCTCGATGCCCTCGATCTCGCCGCGCTCCTCTGCTCCCGGGTCTGCCACGACCTGATCAGCCCGACGGGCGCGATCGTCAACGGGCTCGAGGTCCTGGAAGAAAAAGAGAGCGACGAGGAAACCAAGACCTTCGCGCTCGATCTCATCAAGAAAAGCGCGCGAACGGCCTCGGCACGCCTGCAATTCTGCCGGCTCGCCTTCGGCGCGGCCGGCTCGGCCGGCGCGCAGATCGATCTCGGCGACGCGCAGACCATGGGTCGCGCCTTCATCGAGGACGGCAAGATCAAGCTCGCCTGGAACCTGCCGCGCGCGCTTTTGCAGAAAAACCGGGTCAAATTGCTGTTGAACATGCTGATCATCGCCGGCCAGACCATCCCGCGCGGCGGCACGCTCACGGTCGATCCGATCGGGGAGGGCGACGGCATGGGCTTCCGCATCGTCGCCGCCGGCCTCAACGCCCGCATCCCGCAGGCCGTGCAGGCCCTGCTCGAGGGCACCTCCGAGAGCGGATCGGTCGACGCCCACGCTATTCAGCCGTTCTACGCCGGCCTGCTCGCCCGCTCCTGCGGGCTCAAGGTCACGCTCGAAATCGAGGGTGATACGGTCGTCGTGACGGCGCGCTAGTGTCCCGGTTCCGACGTTCGTATCCTCTTGCAGCATGTGCTCTTACGAACGTCGGAACCACAGGGACACTAGCAACCACATGATTCCAGTGTGGCTTTGGATTTGACGTTCCTACGAAGGACTCGCAGCAATGCTGGTAGGAACGTCAAATCCGCCACACTGGTGCATGTCCCGGAAAAGTGGGCACCGGTTTTCCGACAAGGACATGCGCCGCTCACGAGCGCTCTTTTCGCAAATATTTCTTGTGATCGCTGCAACGCGCGGAAAGGCCCGTTCTGCAGCGCGAAAACGCATTTCCTAACGCAAATTAACGAATGCCCGTCCGATCGTGCTGCAACCAAAATTAAACCGTTTGGCAACAAACTGCGGTCGCTTCCAACCGCTGTCGATCTGGTTCCCCGCGTGGGCCTCGATTCGGCCGGTTACGTGTTGCGTCGAGGGCGACCCAATTCCATGGACGATCTGTTGCGGGAGTTCCTGACGGAAACGGGCGAAAGCCTGGATGTCGTCGACGTGGAGTTGGTGCGTTTCGAGCAGGAACCGAACAATACCAAGATCCTCGACAACATCTTCCGCCTCGTCCACACGATCAAGGGGACCTGCGGATTTCTCGGCCTGCCGCGCCTCGAAGCGCTGACCCACGCCGCCGAGACGTTGATGGGGAATTTCCGCGGTGGCAACAAGGCTGTCACCGGCGAAGCCGTCACGCTGGTATTGGCGACCATCGACCGCATCAAGGCGCTGCTCGACGAGCTCGAGCGCAATCAGGCGGAGCCGGAAGGCAATGACGGCGACTTGATCGCCGAGCTCCAGCGCATGTCAGCCGACGCCTCGGCGCGGCCGGCGCCGGCGAGCGACCACTCCGCCGGCAAGGCCGAAGCAGCGGCGCCCGCCCCCTCCGGCGAGATCCCGGCCGAGGCGATGGAGCGGGCCCGTCGGATGGTCCGCGCGCCGCCGACGGGCAAGCAGGAGGTGCCGCCGGCCGCGCCCAAATCCGGAGCCAAATTCGAGTCCAAGGTCGAGGCCAAGTCGGGCCCGCTGCGCCGCGCCGCCGCACCTGCGCCAGACAAGCCGGAGACGGCGGCCCGCGATGACGATCGTCCCGACGCCAAGGTCGCGAGCCAATCGATCCGCGTGCATGTCGATACGCTCGAGCACCTCATGACCATGGTCTCGGAGCTGGTGCTCACGCGCAACCAGCTCATCGAGATCGTGCGCCGCCACGAGGACTCCGAATTCAAGGCCCCCCTGCAGCGGCTCTCGAACGTCACCGCCGAGTTGCAGGACGGCGTGCTCAAGACCCGCATGCAGCCGATCGGCAATGCCTGGCAGAAGCTGCCGCGCATCGTGCGCGACCTGTCCGCGGAGCTCGGCAAGCCGATCGAGCTCGAAATGTACGGGGCCGACACCGAGCTCGACCGCCAGGTGCTCGACCTCATCAAGGACCCGCTGACCCACATGGTGCGCAACTCCGCGGACCATGGTCTCGAGACACCGGCACAGCGGCTCGCCGCGGGTAAGCCGGAGCGCGGCACGGTGCGGCTCTCCGCCTGTCACGAGGGCGGCCATATCATCATCGAAATCTCGGACGACGGGCGCGGCCTGGACACCGACCGGATCAAGGCCAAGGTCGTCGCCATCGGTCTCGCCTCGGAAGCCGAAATCGAGCGGATGGCCGAAGCGCAGATACAGAAGTTCATCTTCGCGCCCGGCTTCTACGACCGCCGACAAGGTCACGAGCGTGTCGGGGCGCGGCATCGGCATGGATGTCGTGCGCGCCAATATCGACCAGATCGGCGGCACCATCGACGTGAAATCGGTCGCCGGGCGCGGCACCACCTTCACCATCAAGATTCCGCTCACGCTCGCGATCGTCTCGGCGCTCATCGTGGAGGCGGCGGGCGACCGCTTCGCCATCCCGCAGCTCGCCATCCTCGAGCTCGTGCGCGTACGCAGCAATTCGGAGCACCGCATCGAGCGCATCAGGGATGCCGCCGTCTTGCGGCTGCGCAACAAGCTCTTGCCGCTCGTCCACCTGAAAAAGCTGCTCAAGATCGACGAGCCGACCGCCGCCGAAGCCGAAAGCGGCTTCATCGTGGTCACGCAGGTCGGCAGCCAGATCTTCGGCATCGTGGTCGACCGCGTCTTCCACACCGAGGAGATCGTGGTGAAGCCGATGTCGAGCCGGCTTCGCCACATCGCGATGTTCTCCGGCACGACGATCCTGGGAGACGGCTCGGTCATCCTGATCATCGACCCCAACGGCGTCGTCCACGCCATCGGCATGGGCGAGAGCGAGCGGCGGACCGCGGACGACCGCGTCGCCGAGGACCAGGATGCCGCGACCGAGTCGATGCTGGTATTCCGCGCCGGCTCGCCCAGCCCGAAGGCCGTTCCGCTGTCGCTCGTCACACGGCTCGAGGAGATCGACGCGCGCACGATCGAGACATCGAGCGGCCGGCCGCTCGTGCAATACCGGGGGCAACTCATGCCGCTCGTTCCCGCCAACGACGACGTGCGCCTCAAGACCAGTGGAACGCAGCCGGTGCTGGTGTTCTCGGACGACGAGCGCTCCATGGGCCTGATCGTCGACGAGATCGTCGACATCGTGGAGGATCGCCTCGACATCGAGGTCGCAAGCGAGCAGGCAGGGCTCATCGGCTCGGCGGTGATCAAGGGCCAGGCGACCGAGATCATCGACATCGCGCATTTCCTGCCGCTGGCGTTCGAGGATTGGCGCAGCTGGAAGGAGCGCAGCGCGGATCAGCCGACGCGCACCGTGCTCCTGATCGACGACGCGCCGTTCTTCCGCAACATGCTCGCCCCGGTGCTCAAGGCCGCCGGCTACGCCGTCACCTCGGTCGAATCGGCGGCGCTCGCGCTGGCGGTGCTGGAGAGCGGCCGGCGCTTCGACGTCGTCATCACCGATCTCGAGATGCCGGGGATGGACGGCTTCGAGCTCGCTTCGGCCGTGCGCGGCAATCCCCATACTGCCGACGTGCCGATCATCGGGCTTTCCTCGCTGGTCTCGCCGGAGGCGATCGAGCGCGGCAAGCGGGTGGGCCTGCACGATTACGTGGCGAAATTCGATCGCCAGGGTCTGATCGCGGCGCTCAAGGAGCAGACCGCGGATTTGAGCCGCGCGGCATGAACGAGACGAGCATGAACGCAGCGAGCGAAAATGTCGTCGAATTCGTCACCGCGACGGTGGGTGGCCAGCTTTTCGGCTTGCCGATCTCGCGCGTGCAGGACGTGTTCAAGCCGGAAGGACTGACGCGGGTGCCGCTCTCGGCGCCCGAGATCGCGGGCCTGCTCAACCTGCGCGGCCGCATCGTGACGGTCGTCGATCTGCGCCGCCGGCTCGATTTCGAGGCGCAGGACCGCAGCAGCGCCCTGCTCGCTGTCGGCATCGAGCACAGAGGCGAATCCTACGGCCTGTTGATCGAAAGTATCGGGGAGGTGCTGAAGCTGTCGGCCGCAACCAGCGAGGACAATCCGGTCAATCTCGATCCTCGCCTGGCACGCGTATCGGCGGGCGTGCATCGCCTCGATGGCAAGCTTTTGGTGGTTCTCGACGTCGATCGCGTTCTCGACGTCGGCCCTGTCGCACAGGCCGCGTGAGCCGCGGCGGCGTCGAATGTAGACAGGGGCCAAGTGTTGGGTGATCGAGTGTCGGATCGCAAGTGTGGGTCGCAGGTGTGATTCCAGCGGCGGAAATGTGAAGCGAGGGTGTGATGAAGAGCTGTTTGGTCGTGGATGATTCGAGCGTGATCCGCAAGGTTGCGCGACGAATTCTCGAGGGACTCGAGTTTGCGATCGTCGAGGCGGAGGACGGAGAGCAGGCGCTCGACGCGTGCCGCAGTCAAATGCCGGACGCCGTGCTGCTGGACTGGAACATGCCGAAGATGGACGGCTACGAGTTCCTGCGCATGCTGCGACGGCTGCCCGACGGCGATCGTCCGAAGGTCGTGTTCTGCACGACCGAGAACGACGTCGCTCATATCGCCCGGGCGCTCCACGCCGGCGCCAACGAGTACATCATGAAACCGTTCGACAAGGACATTGTCGAAGCCAAGTTTCAGGAAGTCGGGCTGCTCTGAGTGATTGTCCGGTCGCATGATCTCATCCGGCAAGTCTGCAACTTTTCGAGGTCATGTTCTGACCTCCGACCCGAGCTGTTCGTGGTCGTTCCGTAGCGTCGAAAGATAGCGTAGTCGCGATGAGTGTCGCCGCCGCAGCATTGTCTTCCGGTTCCCCGCTCGTGCAGGAGCCGATCCGCGTCATGGTGGTGGACGACGCCGTCGTCGTCCGCGGCTCGATCATGCGTTGGGTCGACGCCGAGCCGGACATGCACGTCGTCGCTTCCGTGCGAGGCGGCCGCGAGGCCATCGAGCAGGTGGAGCGGCGGTCGCCAGACGTCGTCATCCTCGACGTCACCATGCCGGACATGGACGGCATCACCGCGCTGCCGCTGCTGCTCGAAAAGAAGCCCGACCTGGTCGTGCTGATGTCCTCGACGCTGACCCGCCGCAATGCCGAGATCAGCCTGCACGCGCTGTCGCTCGGCGCCGCCGACTATATTCCCAAGCCGGAGAGCAGCCGCGACCTCACGACGAAGTCGGCCTTTCGGCGCGAGCTGATCGACAAGATCCGCGCGCTCGGCTACCGCCGCAAGGGCCGCCCGGCCGGGCCGCGAATTGTGCCTGCGCCCGTTGTCGCCAGCCCGTCGCCCGCGCCCGCGCCCGTTCCCGCTCCCGCCGCCGTGCGCGTCCCTGCCACCGCGTATGCCGAGCAACGCGCGGTCGAGGAGCATTACGAGCCCGGCGACCCGTCCAGTCTCGCGCCGGGCATTCCGGATCCGGACAAGGTCCTGCTGCGGCCGTTCCCGATGACGACGCCGCGCGTGCTCCTGATCGGTTCCTCGACGGGTGGCCCGCAGGCGCTCAACGCGATCCTGGCGACGATCGGCTCCGTCATCGATCAGGTCCCCGTGCTCATCACGCAGCACATGCCGCCGACTTTTACCTCCATTCTCGCCGAGCACCTGACCCGCACGAGCGGACGTCCGGCGACCGAAGCGAACGACGGCGAGCCCATTCGCGCGGGACGCATCTACGTCGCGCGCGGCGGCCGCCACATGCGCGTCGTGCGACGCGACGGCGAGGCGACGATCGCGCTCGACGACGGCCCCATGATCAATTTCTGCAAGCCTGCCGTCGATCCGCTGTTTTCCTCGGCCGCGGCGATCTGGGGCTCTTGGCTCCTGGGGCTGGTCCTCACCGGCATGGGATCCGACGGTTTGCGCGGCGCGGGCGACATCGTGGCGGCCGGCGGCGGCATCATTGCGCAGGACGAACCATCGAGCGTGGTCTGGGGCATGCCCGGACAGGTCGCGCATGCCGGGCTCGCCTCCGCCGTGCTCCCGCTCGATCAGATCTCGGCGAAGCTCATTCGCATCTTCTCGGGGGCCCGGCCATGACGCCCCTCGACTACGACTATCTGCGCAAGCTCCTGCGGGAGCGTTCGGGCCTCGTGCTGTCGGCCGACAAGCAGTATCTGGTCGAGAGCCGGCTGTTGCCGGTCGCGCGCCGATCCGGTCTCGGCGGCCTCGGCGAGCTCGTGCAGAAGCTGCGGGACCCGACCGCCGAGCGGCTCGCGGTCGAGGTCGTCGAGGCGATGACCACCAACGAGTCCTTCTTCTTCCGCGACAAGATTCCGTTCCAGCATTTCGACGATACGATGATGCCGGCCCTGTTGGCTACGCGGGCCCAGCAACGCCGCATCCGCATCTGGTGCTCCGCCGCCTCGACCGGGCAGGAACCCTATTCGCTCGCCATGGCGCTGAAGGAATTGGGCGATCGCACGTGCGGCTGGCGCATCGAGATCGTCGCCACCGACCTCTCCAACGAGGTGCTGGAGAAGGCGAAGGCCGGCATCTACAGCCAGTTCGAGGTGCAACGCGGGCTGCCGATCACGTTCCTGGTCAAGTATTTCACGCAAATCGGCGACACTTGGCAGATCGCGCCGGAAATCCGCGCCATGGTCCAGTTCCGGCCGCTCAACCTGCTCGCCGATTTCAACCATCTCGGTACGTTCGACATCGTGTTCTGCCGCAACGTGCTGATCTATTTCGACCAGGAGACCAAGACCGCGGTGCTCGACCGCATCGCGCGGGTGCTCGACCGCGACGGCTACCTGGTGCTCGGCGCCGCCGAGACGGTGGTCGGCCTGACCGAGAGCTTCAAGCCGATCAATGACCGGCGCGGGCTCTATGCTCCCAACGGCGCGCACAAGGGCAATGGCGGGATCAAGTCGCCGCCGTCGCTGCGGATCGTCGCCAGCGCTGGGTAGCTCGTAGGGTGGGCAAAATCGCCTGCCGTGTCATCGCCGCGTGGGCAAAGGCGCCGCAGACAAGTTTACGCAGTCTGCGCAGGCTTGACTGCGTTGCGATTTTGCCCACGCGTTAACACAAATCGCGCCTTTGCCCACCCTACGCACTCGTCCGGAACATGCTAAGCCTGCAACAGCTTGTCCTCGAACCAGCTCCACATGGTGGCGCAGCCGAGCGTGAGATAGTCGCGCTGGCAGTGCTGCGCGCCGCCTTCCTCCCCGGTGAAGACGCGCAGCGTCTTGTCCTGCGATCCGCAGGCGTCGTAGAGCGCCTGAGCGTCCTTGAGCGGAATCTGCTCGTCGTCCTCGCCGTGCACCACCAGGAACGGGCAACGCATCTTCTGCACCACGCCGTCGAGCTTGAACGGCTCGAGCCGTTTCAAGGCGTCGTCGAGGCTGTCGGCGCCGAGGATCCACATGATGTGATGGCCGGGCACCGAGAGCGAGGCCTTGAACTGGGCCTCGATGCGCCGCTTCCACACCGCGTGATAGTCCCAGATCGCGCCCCAGGCGATGCAGGCCGCGAAGCGCGGCTCGAGCGAGGCGCAGCGCGGCGCGTAATAGCCGCCGAGGCTGATGGCGACGACGCCGATCTTCTTGGCGTCGACGTCGGCGCGTTTCTCCAGGAAGTCGATGCAGGCGCTGCCGGCCTTCTCGTAGTCGTGGCGCAGGACGAGCCCGCGGAAGCGGATCGCCTCGCCGGTGCCCGGCCCGTCCATGACCAGGACCGAGATGCCGCGTTTGATCAGCTCGGGCACGCCGGCGACGTATTGGATCTCCTTGGTGACGTCGAGGCCGTCGAAGAACACGACGCAGGGCGCGCGCGCGGATTTCGCATTCTGGGCGTGCACGAAATAGCCCGGCAGGCTCTTGCCTTCGAACGGCACCTCGACGATCTCGATCTTCACGTCGGTGAGGCCGGCGAACCTGTGGAAGCAATCGACCGCGATGCGGTAGGCGTCGAGCGCCTGCTTGTCCTTCGGCGTGCGGAAGCGCTCACCCATCTGGTAATAGTGACAGGCGCGCAGATAGAACGAAGCGGCGGAGACCGGATGGCCCGCGGCCTGGAAGCGTTCGGCGTGCCCGCGCACTTCGTCGGCGACCTTGACGCAGGCGTCGAACCACGCCTCGTCATCCTCCGCGTGCTTGCCCTCGAGCAGGCGGCCGATCTTGTGCAATTCACTGATGTCGGCACCGCCGTAGGCGCCGCGGCCGAGCATGTTGACGAAGGCAGCGGACCAGCGGTAGTTGCCGGGAAAGTACATGAAATATTTCGGCGTCTTGGACATTGCTTCAACTCCCCGTTTTCCCTCTCTCGTCATGCCCGGGCGGAGCCCGGGCATGACGCGTCGATAGCGTGCCTTCCTCAATCCCAAGCCGGAGCACGGCCGGCGGGATCGGCGATCCTGCCGTCGGACCGGCTGAGCGCCCCGATCCGTTTCATTTCGTCGTCGGTCAAGGCAAAGTCGAAGACGCGGAGGTTCTCGGCGATGCGCCCGGGATTGGAGGAGCGCGGGAGCGGAACGACGTTGCCTTGCTGCACGAGCCAGCGCAGTGCGATCTGCGCCAGCGACCGTCCCCTGCGCACGGCGATCTCGGCCAGAACAGGATCGCGCAGCAGGCGTCCGCGTCCGAGCGGGCAATAGGCCGTGAAGATCAGGCCGCGCTTGCGGCACGCCTCGGTGAGCTTCGCCTGGTCGAGATAGGGATGGTACTCCGCCTGCAGCGTGACCAGCGGCTCCGGGCAGAGCCGGATCGCCTCGTCGAGCAGCGCGATGTTGAAGTTCGCAACCCCGATATGGCGCGTGAGCCCCTGCCGCTTGGCCTTGGCGAGCGCGGTCATCGGCTCGATGAGCGGGATATCAGGGTTCGGCCAATGCACGAGCAGGAGATCGACGAAGTCGAGGCCGAGATTCTTGAGGCTCTCGTCAACCGAGCGTGCGAAGTCGTCGCCGCGCAGGTATTCGTGCGACACCTTGGTGCAGAGGAAGATCTCGTTGCGCGGCACGCCCGAGGCGCGGATGCCGTCGCCGACACTGCGCTCGGTGCCGTATTTCCAGGCGGTGTCGATGTGGCGATAGCCGAGCTTGAGTGCGGTCGCGACGATCTCGGCGCATTTGCCGAGGGACGACGTGCCGAAACCGATCGCCGGCATCTGGGCGCCGTGCGCTGATATTTTCGGAATAGAGGCCATTGACCGATGCCGACGGGGGTGCGGGAGGAGGGGCTGACGTGCGCACTTTACGGCCCACGCGCCGAGGGTCAATCGCCCTTGCGCTCGTCGCCGTCGCGCCAGCCACGGGCGAGGTTGCCTGCGATCGCGGCGGCGGAATAGACCATGATGCAGATCAGCGTCGGCGTGGAGTAGACCAGGCGGCCGTCGATCTGCTGCAGGGCGAACACGCAGACCGGCCCCAGCGCGCGGATGACGTGCGCGGTGAGCGGTGCGGTCAGGGCGATGCCGACCTGCAGCGCGAACAGCGGCAGGACGATCAGCATGCCCGATGTCGCGGAGAGCGTCGCCAACTCGCCGAGATCGGCGATCCCGGCCACCCGCCCCTTGAAGGCCACGACGCATCCGGCGAGCACGATCAGCAGCAGGTAGCGCACGCCAGTGACCGCCTCGGCGCTTGCGCCACGATCGTGCAGGCGCTTGGAGTAGAGCAGGCTGATCGTGATCGAGGAGCCGCTGACCGTCAGCAGCACGAGCGCGAGGAGACTGGTCGCCCCATCGCTGGCGGGCAGGCCGGAACGCCCGGACAGCACCACCCACCACAGGGCGACGATCGCGAGCGCGATCCCGCCGTAGCTCCAGAGCTCGCCCCGGCCGATAGCGCTCGGCTTCGCCAGTCGCACCCCGCACGCCGCCAGCGCGATGACGGTCAGCGGTCCCATGCCGCTGTGCACGGTGTTGACGATCGACGGCTCCAGTCGCGTGAGTGCGAAGAAATAGCAGCTCCACGCCAGCGCCGTGGTGGCGTTCATGGCGAGCACGGTCGGGACATGTCGGCGCAAAATGTTGATTTGCGCCGGCGTCCTGATCGTTGTGACGGTGCCGAAGACGAGCGTCGAGAGCGTGAAGGCCACGAGGATGACGGCGAAGAAGTCGACGTGTTGGAACACGCGGCCGAAATAGACGTCGCGCAGAGCCTGCGACAGGCAGAACACCAGGACCAGGAACGGGCCAAGCAGAGCCGCCATTGTCTCGTTCTCCGCAGCGCGGAGACGATGACTTCAGGGTCTCGGCCCGATCCACCCGTTTTCTGGCGCCCCTAGAGCGCGATGACTTTTCTTCGAATCGTCATCGCGCTCTAGCTTATTGCTGGCGCATGATCTTTTCCGAAACCGGTATCCACCCTCGGGTCAAGCCCGAGGGCAGGCTTTTTCGGGATCATGCGCTAGCGAAGCTTCTTGATCCAACCGACGGCGACGCCGCTGGACCTTACGGCGTTAGCTGCAAGCGCCGTGGTCAGGACCTTGACCTTCGCGGAGGCGTCGAGCTCGGGCATGTTGACGTTGAGGACGCCGCCGAGATTGAGAACCTCGGTGCGCCGTCCATCGGGCGGGACCGGAACTCCGAACAACTTGTCGTCCGCCACCTGGACGGCATAGAAGCCCGCCATCCCGATCTGGATTCGTCCGATCCGTTCCGTCACCGCGAAGTCCAGGTTGAGGAGCGTGCCGGTCGAGTAGTGCGTTGCCGGATTGGTCAGGTAGTTGTTCCAGTACAGCTTGGCGCTGATCTCGGTTCCCTCCGCCAAGATCGGCGCCGTCGTGTAGGTGACGGCGACTGTCGGCGCGAAGTCGTAGATGTTGTTGCCGAGGCTCAGTCCCTGATTGGCGTGTATCCAGGGGTCGTACTTCCCGACTGGGAAGACCACCCCGAAGCCGAGAAGGACGGTCAGGCCCTCGAGAATGGGAAATGCACCGGGATATTTCGAGGGCCGCGGCGTGCCGAAGGAGCGCGACCAGGCGATCTCGACATAGGGGTCGCCTATTCCGACCATGCAGCGGCTCGTGGTGTTGGCGAAGAGATGTCCGCACTCCTCGCCATATGGCACGATGCCGGCCACGCCGACGGAGCCGCCCAGCACCTGAACATCGGGAACGTAAATCAGAAACGGCCCCACCAGTCTCTTGTTCAGATTCGCGGTGCTGAGCGCCGGGATCGTCTTGCCGTTGCCGTCGACGATATCGAACGCGGTGGCGCCGAAGACGATGGCGCCGCCGTAGAGTCCCGGCGGCGGCAGCAGCGCCGAGCGGATGTCGGTTCCTCCGATCGGCCCCGCTGCGGTCGATCCTTCGAGTGCAAAACATGAACTGGCGGCGCAAGTGAAAGCGGCCGCCAGGAAAAGCCGCGCGTACATCGAGCCCCCGCTGACGATGCGCCTTGTTGTGGAATCAACCCGACATTGTCCGTGATCACAACATTGTCCGTGATCGCAATGAATGCCCCGCGTGTCACGCGGGCCGCCGCCAGTTTGCCATTGCACGGAGCCGACACCAGTGCAGAAAGGCCACGGCTATCCGAAAATATTTCACAGGTCGCCGACGTGAAAAACCCCGCCATGTCTGGCGGGGTTCGGGGAGTGACCACGGCGGGAGCCGCGGGCGCTCGAGCTGCTACTCGGCGGCTTGCATGCCCGCGTCGACCGCGGTGCACGCCAGGCAAATCTGCTCGACGTGGCGGTGGTCCGTGCCGCAGCATCCGCCCAGCACGTTGAAGCCGGAGAAACTGCGGCGCAGATCGCGGTACTGGCGGCCGAGCTCGGCCGGATCGCCGTCGTCGAGATCCCTGGCCTGGTCGAGCTCGGCGTGGCTACGCTTCGATGCATTGGCACGGATGCCGCGCACGCGCTCGACCCAGTCCTCGCCCGCCGCCAGCGCGCCCTCGAAGTGCGTGGGGTGCGCGCAATTGATCATGTAATAGGCAGGCGCCCGCGCAGTCGCGGTGTCGACCGCTTCGATCGCATCCCCTAGGCTCTGCCCGGTCGGCAGGCGGCCGTCGGTCTCGACCGTGAACGAGATGACGACGGGCATGGCGGCGGCCGCGGCCGCGCGCACGACGCCGATGGCCTCGTTCGCGTTGGTCATGGTGATGGCGGTCACCATGTCCGCCTCGGTCTCGCGGAAAGTCCTGATCTGGCTCGCGTGATAGGCGGCGGCCTCGTCCACGCTCATGACCCTTCCGGCATCGTAGCCATCGCCGCGCGGCCCGACGCAGCCGCTGATCACGATCGGCGAAGCCGCCGTTTCGTGCCGGTCGCGAAGCTCGGCCATCAGCGCGATCGATTTGCGGTTCATGTCGGCGAGCGCGGCGGCGGAGTAGCCGAGCTTGTCGCCCCAGTCCGCGTTGGCGCGCCAGGTCGGGCTTTCCAGCACGAAGCCGGTGCCGTGCGTGATCGCGAGCGTGATGTAGCGCGTGAAGTAGTCGCTGAGCGCGCGTTCGCCCTTCTCGGTCTTGAGCAGATCGAAGGCCGCGAAATAGGGAAGCTCATGGCCCTCGAGAAAAACCAGCGTGGTCTCGATGCCGCCGTCGGTGAGAAACAGGCGCTCGGCGAGCTGGGGCAGCCTGTTGCGATATTTAGCCATGTCGCAAATCCTCGTTTGTTGCAGCGCGGCACCATACGCATGGCGAGCGCGCAGGCAAGCAAACTCGTGGCCGCATCGGGTGGATCACGTCTTTTTGAAATAGGCGCACACTATCGACCGCGCTGAGCAGTCGAGTTACGCTGCCAGACAAGAACCGACAACGAAAGCAGGGCAGGGAGGACAAGATGACCAGATCCGGAATTTGCGCAGTCGTTGCCGCGGGTGTCTTGAGCTCGTCGGCGGCCGCGCAAGACACGCCGCTGCCGCGCGCCAAGCCGGAAGATGCCGGCATGTCGTCGGCGCGGCTCGGGGAGATCGCCAAGACGCTGAACGCCGATATCGCGCGCGGCCGCATCCCAGGAGCGGTGGTCGCAATCGCGCGGCGCGGCAAGCTCGTCTATTTCGAAGCGTTCGGCTACCGCGACAAAGCTGCCGGCGTGCCGATGACGACGGATACGATCTTCAATATCGCCTCGATGACCAAGCCGATGACCGCGGTTGCCGCCCTCCAGCTCTATGAGCAGGGCAGGCTGCAGATGGACGACCCGCTGGCGAAATATTTCCCGAAATTCGCCGACACAAAAGTCGCCGTCATGGACGCCAAGGGCGAGAACATCGTCGGCACGGTGCCGGCCGAACGCCAGATCACGATGCAGGATCTCTATCGGCATACGTCCGGGCTGGTCTATGGCGGCCGCGGCGCGACCGCGGTCCACAAGCTCTATCCCGGCGGCAGCGGACCTTCCTCCGGAGCAATGAGCGGCCCGGAGTTTCTCGACAAGCTCGCCACGCTGCCGCTGCTGCACCAACCGGGCGCGGTGTGGCACTACGGCTTCGGCCTCGACGTGCTCGGGCTCGTCGTCGAGCAGCTCAGCGAGCAGACGCTCGGCCGCCATCTCGCCGACAACGTGTTCAAGCCGCTCGGCATGGCCGACACTCATTTCCAGATCCCGGCGGACAAGGCGGCGCGCTATGCCAAGGCGCTGCCGAACGATCCCGACACCGGGCAGCCGCAATCGCTCATGGCGCTCACGCAGCCGCGCAAGTTCGAGTGCGGCGGCGGCTGCGCGGCGTCGACGGCGAGTGACTACCTGCGCTTCGCGCTCATGCTGATGAACAAGGGCCAGCACGGTGAGGCGCGCATCCTCGGCCGCAAGACGACCGAATACATGCTGTCGAACCAGCTCGGGCCGGAGGTCAAGAACCTGATCGGCAGCAGCGCCGATGCGACCCGCGCCGACTACGGTTTCGGGCTCGGGCTCGCCGTGCGCACGACGCCCGGCATTGCCCGTCTCATGGGCTCGGTGGGAGATTTCTCCTGGCCGGGCGCGAGCGGCACCAATTGGTGGGCCGATCCGAAGGAGGAGCTCGCCGTCGTGTTCATGGCGCATTCGCCCGGACCGATCCGCTGGCACTACCGGCGAGTGATCAACGCGCTGGTCTATCACGCAATCGCCGACTGACGTGGCCGGCGGGAAGACCTTGAAAGCGCGCAGGCGCAACAATGGCTCAGTCGGCCGATCCCAACGCAACCGGACCGCAGTTGTGGCCGATTTTCATTTGTTACCGGCAGGTCGATGGCTTGGCCGCGGCGCGGCGCCTGTATGAACTGCTCGACAAGCGCGAGGTGACTGGCCCGAAGGGCGAATCGATCCTTTTCGACGTCTATCTCGACCAGACGATGCCGGCGGTGGCGGATTGGCGGGAGATCCACAGGCCCTATCTCGAACGGGCGCGTGCGCTCATCGTCATATGCACTCCCGGAGCCAAGATCATCGACGGTCCGGAGGACTGGGTTCACAAGGAAATCAGCTGGTGGCTCGAGCATCGCAAGACGGTGCCGATTCTCATCGACCCACTGCGCCAGGGCATACGTTACGTTCCGACTGCGATCAGAGAGCGCTGGCCGGAAATCCAGCGCATTCCCCTCGTCGAGTCCGAATGGACCAGTCTGCCGGCCGCCGACCTGGAGCAGAAGGCGAGCGCGCTGCGACGGCAGATGGTCGGCAACATCTTGCCGAGCGGCGCGGCGATCTATGACGAAGAGCTCAGGGCGGAACGCAAGCGCGCCGAGGAACTGAGCCTCGCGCTTCATCAGACCGAGATCAGCCGGCGGATCAGTCAGGCGTCGCTCTATGACGCGCAGGCGGCTTCCTATTTCGACGAGGCGCGGCGACACGAAGCACGGGTCGAGTCCCTGCGGCAGCTGCAGCGCGAGAACCGCCGAAAGTTGAATGAAATTTCGGCGGGAAAGCGCGCCGGGGACCCTGCCTCTCCAGGCGGACAAGAAGCAGCCCTCGAGCAGAATCTCGAATATGAGAGCAGCCAACTCGACGAGGACATGCGGGAATTGACGGCCAAGGCCGCTGGTCCGCGTCGGCAAGGCTACGCTCAGCTCAAGCTCGCACATGACGCCTGGGCTGCCCTGGAACGCGACGGTCACGCCAAGGAGGTTGCGGCGCGAAGACCGCCCGACCCGCCATCCATCTTTTCCATTGAACTGATCAACGCGGGAAGCGGTGAAAGCATTCTGATCCATTATGGAACGCCGGACGCGACACGACTGGTGATGCTCAACGGCGGGCCCGTCGCTTCGTTCAAGGGTTCGGTCGGGAAGAGATTGCAAACACTGAAGATGCAACGTTTTGCCGGTCAGCCGACGCCGATCGAGCTCTTTATTGCGAGCGACCAAGATGAGCACAAAACCGGCGGTCTGCTCAGGATGCTGGATGACCAGGCCAATGCTCAGGCGGATCGAGTTGTCGAGCTTCGCTCGGTCTGGGCGAATATCTTTGGAGCGTTCGGCTTCCGCGGTCAGATTCGCGGTACGATGGACAAAATCGGCATATCTCCCAATCGGCCTTTCGATCATATCGTTATCCGGCCCGAGCGTGGGCGAGCCGTACACAGGTTGTCCGATGATCAAGGGAATGATCTGGAAGTCGTGGTCCTGGGCCCGGAACGAGCGCACCTCAGGAGGCTGTTCGAGGCCACAAGAGTAGAGGAGCGAAAGCGGATCGGACGCGAGCCGCTGGCTCCGGTCATCGAATCCTTCCCCGACGAGCGTTTTTCTCGGCTGACGGATCTCCTGGCAGATAGCGATCCGCTACCGGAGCCGGTGGCCGCCGCAAAGGATGATCGCTGTAGACCAAGCAAGAATGCTCGCGCGCAGGCCAAGGTGGCGGCGACCGATAAATCACTCCCCAATCTGGCAAGCACGATTCTGCTGTTCCGCTACCGCAAGAAGACTTTCCTGCACACGGGCGATTCGCGGGCCGATTTGATCACGGACGCACTTGTGTCTTCGGGCTTGATGGCACGCGCTGGACGCGCCCACGTGGACGTCCTGCACATTCCGCATCTCGGCAGCAAGCACAACCTGACTCCGGCGTTCCTGAAGCGCGTCACCGCCGGCGAATATCTGTTCACCGGCGACGGCACCCACGGCAATCCGGCGATCGAAACCATTGCGGCGCTGGTGGCCGCGCGCCCATGTGAGCGTTTCACGATGAATTTCGCAAACCGTGACAGCAATGTTCGCGTGCGACACCCAGTGCAAGGCGACCCAGCCGCCGGAGTCGAAAAGTCGGTCAGCCATGGCAACAAGCTGAACGCGTTCTTCGCCGCGGAAAATCGCTTCAACCCCAGCTACCGCCGATTTTTTCGTTCACCCGACGAAGGCTCCGTGATCATCGATCTGCTCGATCGCGTCACCTACTGAGCATCGCCAGCAAAAAACCCCGCCTCGCGGCGGGGTTTTGCGTATTCGTCTCCGAGTGAAGTGGGCTAGGCCGGAATTCTGGCCTCGTCCTCTGTCGGCTCGCGCAGCACGTAGCCGCGGCCCCACACCGTCTCGATGTAGTTCTTGCCGTTGCTGGCATTCGCGAGCTTCTTGCGCAACTTGCAGATGAAGACGTCGATGATCTTGAGCTCGGGCTCGTCCATGCCGCCGTAGAGATGATTGAGGAACATCTCCTTGGTCAGCGTCGTGCCTTTGCGCAGGCTCAGGAGCTCCAGCATCTGGTACTCTTTGCCCGTGAGGTGCACGCGCGCGCCGTTCACTTCCACCGTCTTGGTGTCGAGATTGACCACGAGGTCGCCGGTCTGGATCACCGACTGAGCGTGGCCCTTCGAGCGGCGCACGATGGCGTGGATGCGCGCGACCAGCTCGTCCTTGTGGAAGGGCTTGGTCATGTAGTCGTCGGCGCCGAAGCCGAGACCGCGAACCTTGTCCTCGATGCCGGCCAGGCCGGTGAGGATGAGAATAGGCGTCTTGACCTTGGAGACGCGAAGCGAGCGCAGGACCTCGAAGCCCGACATGTCAGGCAGGTTCAGGTCGAGCAGGATGATGTCGTAATCGTAAAGCTTGCCGAGATCGACACCTTCCTCGCCCAAATCGGTGGTGTAGACGTTGAAGCTCTCGGACTTCAGCATCAGCTCGATCGATTGAGCAGTGGCGCTGTCGTCCTCAATCAGCAATACGCGCATGCCAGTCCCCTTCCTCGCCGCGTCGGGCTCAGGTCGGCACGCCGCAGCGGCGGCCCTCGAAAACGCATTGGGACAAACCCTGGTCGAAACCTTAACGACGCATGGTTAACAAAACCTAATCCAACGTGCACATGCCCTCTGGGCAAGCCGGGGCGAATCGCCCTAAGATATTGCACGGAAGTGGTTTTTTTGCCAAGCCTCATCTCAAGTTCGACATTAAGATTTGGTGGTAACCGATTCAGAAGACTCTGCCCCTTCGTCACGAGTGGGGAACGGGCCCCCTGACGTCCCATAACGGTGACGCAATGATTAACGACGCGGGTAAACACGGAGTTAAGAGCCTCCGCAGCATCGTGGCGGCGCAGCGATTCGCATCCGTACTTGTTCGTATGGAGATTCGATTCTCATGACAGCCCGTGTGACATGAAATCGGTGCCGCCGGCATGAAAGCCTTGGCCGAGCAGATCAGCGAGCTCGACGGCGTCGAGACCTACGGGCGCGTCGTCGGGGTGCGCGGCCTCATGGTCGAGGTTGCCGGCCCCATCCATGCCATGCCGGTCGGTGCCAGGGTGGTGATCGAGACCGACGTCGCCATCCCCTGCGAGGTGGTGGGATTTTCCGACGCCAACGCGCTGCTGATGCCGTTCGCACCGCTCGAGGGCGTGCGCCGCGGCTGCCGCGCGGTGGTGACGGTCGCGCCGGCGGCGGTGCGGCCGTCGCCGGGCTGGCTCGGCCGAGTCGTCAACGCCATGGGCGACCCGATCGACGCCAAGGGCCCGCTGGCGGCGGGCCCGTCGCCATATCCCTTCCGCAGTGCGCCGCCGCCGGCCCATGCGCGCCGGCGCGTCGGCGCGCCGCTCGACCTCGGGGTGCGGGCGCTCAATACCTTCATTACCTGCTGCCGCGGCCAGCGCATGGGCATTTTCGCCGGCAGCGGCGTCGGTAAATCGGTGCTGATGTCGATGCTCGCCCGCAACGTCGAGGCCGACATCTCGGTGATCGGCCTGATCGGTGAGCGCGGTCGCGAGGTGCAGGAATTTCTCCAGGACGATCTCGGGGAGGAGGGCCTCAAGCGGTCGGTGGTGGTGGTGTCCACGTCCGACGAGCCGGCGCTGATGCGCCGCCAGGCCGGCTACCTGACGCTGGCGATCGCGGAATATTTTCGCGATCTCGACAAGGACGTGCTGGTGCTGATGGACTCGGTGACCCGTTTCGCCGTCGCCCAGCGCGAGATCGGGCTGTCCGCCGGCGAGCCGCCGACCTCCAAGGGCTACACGCCGACGGTGTTCACGGAGTTGCCGCGGCTGCTCGAGCGGGCGGGGCCGGGGACCGGGCACGGCACGATCACCGGCCTGTTCACCGTGCTGGTCGAGGGCGGCGACCACAACGAGCCGGTCGCCGACGCGGTGCGCGCCATTCTCGACGGCCACGTCGTCATGGAGCGTGCGATCGCCGAGCGCGGCCGCTACCCCGCCATCAACATCCTGAAGTCGGTTTCTCGCACGATGCCCCGGGCTGCCGACCCCGGCTATTTACCGGTCATCAACCATGCCAGGCAGGTCATGGCGACTTATGCGGACATGGAGGAGCTCATCCGGCTCGGTGCCTATCGGCCGGGCTCGAGTGCCGAAGTCGACGAGGCCATCCGGTTCCACCGGCCCCTGGAGGACTTTCTGGCCCAGATGAAGGAGGAATCCACCAGTCTTGGGCAAGGATATCAACGCCTTGAACAAATCTTGGGGGGCGTGGAAACCGAAAACTAACAATGTCGGGCGACACTGCCCGATGGCTTGGGTCATGCCGCCCAAGAGAAGCAAGCTGTGGCACCCGCGGGGAGCACCGCCGGAAGAGCCGCAGCGGATCAGAGGCGGTGTCATGATGCCGGGGCTTCGGGGGAGTATGGGTCGATGAAGTCACGCGAAACGCTCATTCGCCTGAAAAAGTTTCAGGTCGACGAGAAGCGGCGCAAGGTGGCGCAGATCGAAGGCATGATCGCGGAATTCGAGCGCATTGCCGGCGATCTCGAGCGCGAGATCAAGACCGAGCAGGACCGGGCCGGGATCCACGATCCCGGTCATTTTGCCTATCCGACCTATGCCAAGGCGGCGATGCAGCGGCGCGAGAACCTCAAGCGCTCGGCCGACGAGCTCAAGGTCCAGCTCGAGGATGCCAAGGGTGCGCTCGGCGAGGCCTTCGAGGAAATGAAGAAGGTCGAGCTGCTCGACGAGCGCGACCAGATGCGCGAGCGGGCCGAGGAAGACGCCCGCGAGCAGGCCGAGCTCGACGCCATCGGCATGATGCGCAACGGCGCCAGAGCTTAACTCCAGCCACCGAACGGTAGCTTGATCGGGGGCTGAGCGATCGAGCCCGCTTTGTCACGCCGTTCGCCAGCCCCTCTCGGTTCCGTCCGACCCTCGCACCCCATTGGCCGGGCTCAGCGATTCAGTCTCGACGGGAGGCGGCCGGGGCGGCCATAATCGCCGCCGGAGGGTGTTTCCTTTCCCATGGAAACCAACTCCAGGCTATTGTCTTGTCCAGGTTATTGTCTTGGCGCGCCTTCCACGGGCAGACAGAATTTACCCCCGGATAAATCCCGGGGCATTGCAAAGTTCCGGCGGAGAGGCTTTCGTCGGAGAATGGTTCAGGGGGAGTCCCGGGGGTGGGGGCTACGTGCGGTAATGTCGACGCCGGTTGAAATCACATGGCTGCTCGCGGCCGTCACCAAGGGTGATCCGGCTGCGTTCGAGCGCCTCTACGGTGCTACCTGCGCCAAGCTCTATGGCGTGGTGCTACGCATTCTGCGCCGCCACGACCTCGCGGCCGACGTCGTGGAGGAGGCCTATCTGCAGATCTGGCGCACCGCCGGGGAGTTCGATCCCGCGCAATCGACGCCGCTTGCCTGGATGGTGGCGATCGCGCGCCGGCTGGCGATCGATCTGTCGCGCAAGCCGCCGCCCGTCGGCGGCAACAGCGAGCCGGAGGTCATCGACGAGAACGAAGGCCCCGGCGCGGTGCCCCGGCACCAGCTCACCGACGATCTCAAGCGCCTGCTCACCTGCATCGGACGGCTGGAGCCGGATCGCCAACGCATGCTGCTGCTGGCCTACTATGGCGCCTTCAGCCGCGAGCAGCTCTCGGTCAAGCTCGACATGCCGGTGAATCTGCTCCGCGCGTCGCTTCGGCGCAGCCTGGTCGAAGTCGAGCAGTGTCTGAAGTCATGAGCGATGCCGCCCAGAACGACGCGCTTGCCGCCGAATACGTGCTCGGCACGCTCGACTTCGACGAGCGCACGCAGGCGCAGGCGCTGCTGGTGATCGATCCGGAGTTCGTCGCCAAGGTGCGCCTCTGGGAGCGCCGGCTCGGCGAGCTGCATCTGATGGTCGAGCCGGTCGAGCCGGAGGGCAAGATCTGGGAGCGCATCAAGGCTAAGATGCCGCCTCCGCCTCCACCGCCGCCACCACCACCACCGCCCGAGATCAAGCCGGCGGAGCCTTCGGAGGCGCTACCGATATCCGCGCTACCGACATCGGCGCCATCGACGTCGCCGCCGCCGACATCTGCCCCACCGGCATCGGCATCGCCCCCCGCGGACGCGGCCGGCGCGGACGCGATGTCCGCCGCGACGCCGGAGCCGCCGCCGACCTTCGATCCGATCGCGGCCACCCTTCCTGCCGCGCCGACGATACCGTCGCCAGCCGGTCTGCCGCCGCTTCTGACGCCGAGCGTGACACCGGGCGTGTTGCCAAGCTCTATTTCGAGCCCGGCTTCCAGCGTGCTGCCGAGCTCGATGGCACGGCCGATGCCGAGCCCATCGTCAGATTCAGATGCCCCGCCAAGCTTTCTGACGGTGCCGCTGCCGGGTCAGGCCGCCGCGCCGGCGTCCGCTGCCGCTGCGGTGCTGAGCCCGAGCGTGCCGCTGCCGGGACTGGCGCCGATCGAGCTGGAGGACAAGGCGCCGCGCGCCCGGCGGGGGGGCGCCTTCTGGCGGATGCTCGCGCTGCTGATGACGCTCATGGTCGTCGCGCTCGGCGGACTTGTCGCGGCCTGGAGATTCGCGCCGGAGCACGTGCCGCCGGTCTTGCACCCGGTCGAGCTCTTGCGCGCCGCGGGCATCACGGTGAGCGCCGGGCCGCCGCGCAAGCCCGCGCCCCCGGAATCCCAGTTCGACGAATAGGCTCGATAGAGCCCCCCGGGTTTGGCAAAGGAAATTGCCAAAGAAAAAGCGCGCCCGAAGGCGCGCAAAGTGGGGGGTTGAGAAGACGAAACTGTCAGCGGACCGTGCGATCCGTGCCCGTGGACGCGGTGATCGGCTTGCCGGCCTTGATCACCGTGGCTTCCATGCGGCCGTTGGCCGTGGCGGAGCTGTCGCTCACGCGGGCGGAGACGCCGACCCCGGCGACCAGCGTTGCACAGAAAAGTGCGACCACCACGATTTTCAGGTGGGTCATGCGGTCGGCGGTGAAAAGCGAAGAATTGTTCATCACACCCTCCCCAGGGTTTCACTCCATTAGTCGGAGGTCGCGGGGAAAAGGTTCATGGGACTCGCGCTCAAAAACGCGGGAATCTCGCTCCCGCTCCCTGGGTGATAGAATATTGTGTGATTTCAATGCTTTGATGTTGAACCGTGCCGAACGCGGAGGCAGGCCTTGCCGGACCTTCGTCTCGCACGCTTGAGATGTAGCAAATGGCGTTGCTATCGAAAGTGGTGGGCAATTCCCACCGTCGCGCGGCTCAGATGCTGCCAACGGTCTTGAGCCTGGCGCGGGGGTGGATTTCGGCGTGGGAGATGACCGGCGTCTGGGCGCGGAAGCGTTCGACCACGCCGCGCACGAAGGGACGGATGCCGGCCGAGGTCACCAGCACCGGCGCCTCGCCCGCCTGCGCCGCCTCCTCGAACCGCTGCCGCACCAGCGTGATGAACTCGGTCAGGCGCGAGGGCTGCATCGCAAGGTGCCGGTCGTCGCCCTGGCCGATGATCGATTCGGCAAAGGCCTGCTCCCATTTGGCGCTGAGTGCGATCAGCGGCAGATAGCCGGCGGGCGTCGTGTATTGCGCGCAGATTTGGCGCGACAGCCGCGCGCGGACGTGCTCGCAGAGCGCCGACGGACTGCGGGTGAACGAGATGGCATCGGCGATGCCTTCGAGAATGGTGGAGAGATCGCGGATCGACACCCGCTCGGCCAGGAGCAGTTGCAGCACGCGCTGGATGCCCGACACCGTGAGCTGCGTCGGCACGATGTCCTTGAGCAGCTCGCCCTGCTCCTTGGGCAGATCCTTGATGAGCTTCGACACCTCGGCGTAGGACAGCAGCTCCGAGACGTTGGCCTTGAGCAGCTCGGTGAGGTGAGTGGACAGCACGGTCGCGGCATCGACCACCGTATAGCCCTTGAGCGCCGCCTCCTCCTTCGTGTCCGGATCGATCCAGGTGGCGGGCAGTCCGAACGTCGGCTCGTTGGTATGGATGCCGGGCACCGTCACCTGCGCGCCCGTGGGATCCATGACCATGTACTGGTTCGGCCAGATGCGGCCGGTTCCCGCCTCCACCTCCTTGATCTTGATGCAATAGGTGTTGGCCTCGAGCTGGACATTGTCGAGGATGCGCACCGACGGCATCACAAATCCCATGTCGATCGCGAGCGAGCGCCGCAGCGCCTTGATTTGCTCGGTGAGGCGGTCGGTGCCGTCCGCGGCGTTGACCAGCGGCAGCAGCGCGTAGCCGAGCTCGATCTTGAGGTCGTCGATCTTGAGCGCGGCCGAGATCGGCTCCTCGGCGGGCGGCGCCTTGGCACCCTCGACCTTCTTCGCGTCCGCGACGACCTGCTGCTTCTGCTGTTTCCCGGTGAGATAGGCGAGCGCGCCCGCGCCGCCGCCGAGCGCCAGGAACGGCAGCATCGGAATGCCGGGCAGCAGCGCCATCACCAGCATGACGGCCGCCGACATGCCGAGCGCCTTGGGATAGCCGGAGAGCTGCTTCATCAGCGCCTGGTCGGCGGCGCCGGAGACGCCGGCCTTCGACACCAGGAGGCCCGCGGCGGTCGAGACGATCAGCGCAGGGACTTGCGTCACCAGGCCGTCGCCGACGGTGAGCAGCGTGTAGGTGCGCGCGGCCTCCACGAACGGCATGCCCTGCTGGGCGATGCCGATGATCATGCCGCCGATGACATTGATGAAGACCACCAGCAGGCCGGCGATGGCGTCGCCGCGCACGAATTTCGAGGCGCCGTCCATGGCGCCGAAAAAGCCGGACTCGTCCTCGAGCGCCTTGCGGCGCCGGCGCGCCTCGTTCTCGTCGATCAGGCCGGCGGAGAGGTCGGCATCGATCGCCATCTGCTTGCCCGGCATGGCGTCCAGGTGGAAGCGCGCCGCGACCTCCGCGATGCGCCCCGAGCCCTTGGTGATGACCACGAAATTCACGATCACCAGGATGGTGAATACGATGATGCCGATGACGAAATTGCCGCTCATCACGAAATTGCCGAACGCCTCGATGACGTGGCCGGCAGCGGCGGTGCCTTCGTGCCCGTGCGCGAGGATCAGGCGCGTCGAGGCAAGGTTGAGCGCCAGCCGCAGCATGGTCGCGATCAGCAGCACGGTCGGGAAGGCGGAGAATTCGAGCGGCGCATGGATGAACAGCGCCGTCATCAGGATCAGAACGGAGAGGATGATCGAGAAGGCGAGCGCCATATCCAGAAGGACGGCCGGCAATGGCAGGATGAGGACCACGAGGATGGCCATCATGCCGACCGCGAGCGCGATGTCGCCGCGCTTGAACAGCGTGCCGAGGAAGGCAAGTCCGGGCAGCGTGAAGCCGCCGCTGCCGCCGCTGCCGCCCGCGCCTGCCGTCGTGTCCGTCATGATGTCGTCTGCCGCGCCGTGCCGCGCCCGGTCATGGGCATGAAAAGAATGCGCGGCGGCCGGAAGGCCGCTCACCCGAGCGAGAGGAACCGCGCTGGCGTCCACGACCCGTCCCCGCTTGCTGCGTGAAAGGTAGAGGCGCCTCCCCGGCAAAATTTGCCTGCTGTATGGTTAGCGGACCGTTAACAACGGTACCGGAGGGCCTTATTTTCCAAGGAATTCCGGTATTCGGCTCTGCCTGGACAGGCGGGGGTAGCCACACACCGGCGGGACAAAGGACGAGTCAAAGATGGCCTTCACCCTCTACAACGCGCCGCAATCGACCTGCAGCCAGCGGGTGCGCTTCGTGCTCAACGCCAAGGGATTGCCGTTCGAGGAGAAAAAGCTCGACCTCCTCGCCGGCGATCAGCTCGCGCCCGAGTACCTGGCGCTCAACCCCAACGGGGTGGTGCCGACCCTCGATCACGACGGCAATATCGTGATCGATTCCTCGGTCATCATCGAATACCTCGACGAGATCGCGCCCGAGCCGGTGAGTTTCACGCCGCGGGCGCATAGCGCGTCGCAAGACGCGCGTGAACGCGCTGCTGTCGAGCGCGCCAGGATGCGCGCGCTGATGCGCTTCATCGACGAGATGCCGGCGGCGGCGGTGCGGGTGCCGACCTTCAATCTCGCGTTCCTGCCGCGCTTCGCCGCGATGAGCGAGGAGGAATTTCTGGCGTTCGCGGAGAGCAAGCCCCTGCGCAAGGAGTTCATGCTGGCGATGGGGCGCAAGGGCTTCCCGGAGAAGGACATGAACGCGGCGCTCGACCGCATGAAGCGCACCTACGAGCGCATGGACCGCGCGATCACGGAGAGCGGCGGCCCGTGGCTCCTGGGCAAGGACATCACGCTCGCCGACGTCGCGCTCATGCCGGCGATCGTGCGCATGGCCGATCTCGGCCTCGACACGATGTGGAAAGACATGCCGCGGGTCGCGCGCTGGTACGACGAGATCCGCGCCCACGCCGCCTTCAAGCCGACGTATTACTTCGGCTCGCTGCTGACGGAGCGGTTCCCGCATCTGAAGGAGCGGGCGGCGGCGCGGACGTAGATTGTCTCGTCGCGTTCAAGCCTCGTATTTGAACGAGAGCGCTACGCGCGTGCGGAAAGCGAGGACCTTGCCGTTCTCGACCCTCATGTCCATCTTCGTCACCTCCGCCACGCGCAGGTCGCGCAGCGAGCCCGCCGCCGTTTCCACCGCGTGACGGCCTGCCTCCTCCCACGACTTCTCGCTGACACCGACGACATCGATGACCCTGTAGACCGCGTCCGCATGCTTCTTCGCCATTTGATCCTCCGAGACTTGATTAGCGCTCGTTCTGGACTGGGCGCGCCGCTAGCGTAGCCCGGATAAAGCGCCAGCGAAATCCGGGTAGCGACGTCCGGGCTACCTCGACCGCCCGAGCAGCACGAACGGCAACAGGTCTCTTGTAGGTTGGGTCGAGTTCTTTACGAGACCCAACAGCCACGAACCGAAGCGTTGGGTCTCGCAAGCTCGACCCAACCTACGGAAGCGAGGTTGGTCTCCGAAGCAGCACGAACGGCAGCAGCACAGCCGGGATCAGCAGCGGATACAAGAACGTGGCATGCGCCACGGCGCCGATCAGCGCGCCGGCGAAATATTCCACCCATACCAAAGCGAGCGTGGCGAAGCCGGTGGATGATGCCTCGTCCTTCGACGCGGAGCCGGGTTGCCACACCCACGCCAGCACTTTCTCGAACAGCTTCTGCAGGTCGCCGGTGATGAACACTGTGTTGAGCGTCGCCGCGCCGAAATGCGTGGCGGCGGCGTTCTGCGCGCCCATCGCAAACGCAAGGAGCAGGGCGCCCCAGCGCGCCGTGACGAAGGCGCAAATCGCCAGCGCCACCGCCGCCAGCGACAGGGCCAATGCCTGCGCATAGCCGAGCCGCACCAGACTGCCCGAGATCGCCACGCCGACGAGAAACGACGCGATCACGGCAAGGTAGAAGCCCGCCTGCGACCAGCCGGCCTCGGCCAGGGAAATGGCGAGCAGGATCGTGTTGCCGGTCATCTGGCCGGCGAAGGCGCGATGCTGCAGAAAGCCGATCGCGTCGGCATAGCCGGCGATCATGACGAGAAGCCCCGCCTGCAGCATCGGCGGGAGCAGGCCTCGAGCGGGAATTTTTCGGTCCGCAGTCATGCGCTGCATCGTGGCTAGTGTCCGATTCCGAAGTTCGCACGCATTTGCAGCGCGCTCTCATGCGAACTTCGGAATCAAAGGACACTAGCAACTCTATGATTCTAGTGCCCCTTTGAACCCGAAGTTCGCAACCGCTCTTGCAGCACTATGTGTGCGAACTTCGGGTTCGGGGCACTAGTTTCGTTAATCGTTCCTTGACCCTGGACGCGAATCTCGCAGCTTACCGTCAATCATTAACGGAACGAACAGCGCGGCCGTCCATAGTGGCGGCCCCAACGCAACACTTATCCCCCGATAGGATCACGACAATGGCGCAGTCAAAGGCTCTGGCCCACACGCCCGCCATGGACCTGCTGCTCGAGCCGCGTCTCAACAAATCGACCGCGTTCGCGGACGACGAGCGCGAGCGGCTGGGCCTGACCGGCCTTCTGCCCGACGTGGTCGAGAGCGAGGACCTCCAGCTCAAGCGCGTGCTGCAGCAGCTCGGCCACAAGACCAGCGATCTCGACCGCTACGTCTATCTCGTGAACCTGCTCGACCACAACGAGACCCTGTTCTACCGCACCACGATGTCGGACCCGGCACGCTTCCTGCCGATCGTCTACGACCCGACCGTCGGCGAGGCCTGCCTGAAGTTCGGCCACATCTTCCGCCGCCCGCGCGGCATGTATCTCTCGATCAAGCACAAGGGGCGGGTGAAGGAGATCCTGCGCAACTGGCCGGAGCGCGACGTGCGCTTCATCTGCGCCACCTCGGGCGAGCGCATTCTCGGCCTCGGCGATCTCGGCGCCAACGGCATGGGCATTCCGATCGGCAAGCTCCAGCTCTACACCGCTTGCGCCGGCGTGCCGCCGCAGGTGCTGCTGCCGATGGTGATCGATTTCGGCACCAACAACGAAACGCTGCTCAACGATCCGCTCTATCTCGGCATCCGCCAGCCGCGCGCCTCGACCACCGACCGTGACGCGTTCGTGGAGGAGTTCGTGCAGGCGGTGCAGGAGGTGTTTCCGCGCTGCTGCATCCATTTCGAGGACTGGGCGGGCGTCGATGCCGTGCGCTTGCTCGACCGCTATCGCGACAAGGTGTGCTGCTACAACGACGACATCCAGGGCACCGCCGGCGCGGCGCTGGTCGGCCTGTTCAGCGCGCTGCGGGTCACCGGCGGCAAGATGAAGGACCAGCGGCTGATGTTCCTCGGCGCGGGCTCCGCCGGCACCGGCATCGCCGGCATGATCGTCGAGGCGATGATGCTGGAAGGCCTGAGCAAGGCCGAGGCGCAGGCGCGCATCTCGATGTTCGACATCAACGGCCTGCTCGAGGCGAGCCGCAAGGACCTGTTCGATTTCCAGAAGTCATACGCGCACAAATATGCGCCGAGCAAGGATTTCGCCGCCGCGATCGAAGCGATCAAGCCGACCGCGATCATCGGCGTGAGCACCTCGGCGAAGGCGTTCGACCGGCGCGTGATCGAGACGATGGCGAGGCTCAACAAGCGGCCGATCATCTTCGCGCTGTCGAACCCGACCGATCACGCGGAGTGCACGGCCGAGGAGGCCTATCACTGGTCCGATGGCCGCGCGCTGTTCGCGGCCGGCGTGCCGTTCGCACCGGTCACTTGCAACGGCAAGGTGTTCGTGCCGGGCCAGGGCAACAATCTCTATGTGTTCCCGGCGGTGGCGCTCGCGGTCTATGCGACGCAGGCCAAGCGCGTACCCGATGAGCTCTTCATCGCCGCGGCGCGCGGCGTGGCCGAGCAGGTCACCGCCGCCGAGCTCGACGCCGGGCTGCTCTATCCACCGCAGAGCAACATTCTCGACACCGAGATGCGCGCGGCGGTGACCGTCGCCGAGGCGATCTTCGCGCGCGGGCTAGCTGGTGTGTCGAAGCCCGGCAACATGGCGGCCTTCATCGCGTCGCACATGTACAAGCCGGAATACGCGCCGGCCGCTTGAACAACTCGATTGGAACGCATCGCTGTGCACCGAAGTTGATATCCCATGAAAAATGAACCCAAGGCGCATGCCAGCATGCGCATCGAGGAAGACGCGCTCGGCAACGTCGAGGTTCCGGCGGAGCACCTGTGGGGCGCGCAGACCCAGCGCTCGCATCTCAATTTTCCGATCGGCGTCGATCGCTTCCGCTGGGGCCGCCCGGTCATCCGCGCGCTCGGCATCCTCAAGAAATGCGCGGCGCTGGCCAACGGCGAGCTCGGGCAACTGCCGAAGGAGAAGGTCGATCTCATCGTCCGCGCCGCGCAGGAGGTGATCGACGGCAAGCTGGACGACGAGTTCCCGCTGGTCGTGTTCCAGACCGGCTCGGGCACGCAGACCAACATGAACGCCAACGAGGTGATCGCCAACCGCGCGATCCAGATCGCCGGCGGCGTGGTCGGCTCGAAGACGCCGATCCATCCGAACGACGACGTCAACCACAGCCAGTCGTCGAACGACACCTTCCCGACCGTCATGCACATCGCGACCGTCGAGCAGATGTCGAACGTGCTGCTGCCGGCGGTGCAGCGCGCTGCGCGACACGCTTGGCGGCCAAGGCCGAGGCCTTCGACAACGTCGTCATGGTCGGGCGCACGCATCTGCAGGACGCGACGCCGCTCACGCTCGGCCAGGTGATCTCGGGCTGGGCGGCGCAGCTCGACCAGGCCATCGCGGTGATCGAGCAGGCGATGCCAAGGCGTGTATGCCGCTCGCGATCGGCGGCACCGCGGTCGGCACCGGGCTCAACGCCGATCCGCGCTTCGGCGAGGTGGCGGCGCAGGACGATCGCGGACGAGACCGGCAAGCCGTTCGTCTCGGCGCCGAACAAGTTCGCGGCCCTGTCGGCGCACGACGCGCATGGTCAATGCCAGCGCGGCGCTGCGCACGCTGGCCGGCGCGCTGATGAAGATCGCCAACGACGTGCGCTTCTACGCCTGCGGGCCGCGCGCGGGCTTCGCCGAGCTGAAGATCCCGGAGAACGAGCCCGGCTCCTCGATCATGCCGGGCAAGATCAACCCGACGCAGTGCGAGGCGCTGACGATGGTGGCCGTGCAGGTGTTCGGCAACGACCACGCGGTCGCCTTCGCCGGCTCGCAGGGCAACTTCCAGCTCAACGTCTACAAGCCGGTGATCCTGCACAACGTGCTGGAGTCGGCGCAGCTGCTGGCCGAGGGCATCCGCTCGTTCGACGAGCGCTGCGCCTGCGGCATCGAGCCGAACGAGAAGCGCATCAAGCGAGCACCTCGACAACTCGCTGATGCTGGTGACCGCGCTCAACCCGCACATCGGCTACGAGAAGGCGGCGCAGATCTCGCTGCTCGCCTATCGCGAGGACCTGAGCCTCAAGGAGGCCGCGCTCAAGCTCGGCTATCGTCACCGCCGAGCAGTTCGACCAATGGGTGCGCCCGGAAGACATGACGCACCCATTGGTGGCTTGATATTACTCTCGGGTCGCGCTGCCGATTGCGCCGTAGACCAGCGCGCGCAGCTCGGCGTGATAGGCGCCGCGCTGCGACGGCGCCTGCATGAACACGATGCCGATCAGCCGCTCTTTCGGATCGACGAAATAGCGCGGGCCGGTGATGCCGCCCCAGAAGATGTCGCCGATGCTGCCGGGGAAGAGCGCGCCGCCGTCCGCGACCCGCACCGGATTGAACAGGTTCCAGGAATAGCCGTCGCCGGGATGCGCCGTGCCGCGCATGGTGCCGATATGATTGGCCATCGCCCAGCGCACGGTCATCGGCGAGAGCAGGCGCGCGCCGTCGAGCGTGCCGCCGTTCATCAGCATCTGCAGCAGGCGGTAGTAGTCGGCGGCGGTGGAAGCCATCCCCGCGCCGCCGGAGAAGCGCTTGGGCGCCTTGGTGACGTCGAGCCAGTCGAACACCCAGAGATCGGGATCGTTCGACGCCGGCCGCGCAAAGCGCGCCATCGCCTCGCCCTGCACATGGAACGTGGTGTCGCGCATCTGCAGCGGATCGAGCACGAGCTCCTTGAGGGCAACGTCGAGCGGCTTCTTGGTGACGCGCTCGATGATGTGGCCGATGAGATCGGTGGCGATCGAATATTCGAACGAGCTGCCCGGCTGGAACGCGAGCGGGAGCGCGCCGAGCTTCTGCAACATCTCGTCCGCGCTCATGTTGTCGATGCGGTCGATGCCGATCTCGCGGTAGCGGTCGCGCAGCGGGTTCTTCGGAAAGAAGAAATAGGTGAAGCCGGCGCGGTGCGTCATCAGGTCATGAACGTTGGGCGGGCGCGTGGGGGCGACCGGTCCGGTCTCGCCCGCGACCTTGAGGTCCTTGAGCTCCGGCAGGTAGGTCGCGATCGGCGTCATCAGCGAGATCTTGTTCTCCTCGACCAGGCGCAGCGCCGCGATCGTGGTGATGAGCTTGGTCAACGACGCGATCGGATGGATCGAGTCGAGCTTCATCGCGGCCTTCTTGTCCTTGTCGGCCCAACCGACTGCCTCGTGCAGCAGGACTTTGCCGTCCTGGGCAATGAGCACGACCGCGCCGGGGATACGGCCGCGGTCGACATCCGCCTTGAGCCAGCCGACGACACCGGCGAGCTTTTCCTGCTCGACGCCGGAGCGCAGCTGCGTGACGGCTGCCGGAGCCTGGGCGAATGAAGATTGCTGGAGCGCGAGAACCAGCCCGAGCGCAATGATCGAACCGTGCATGAAGCGGCGCATTCGACGTCCTCCCCGGTTGCTTTTTTCGGTTGCTTTGCGGTCGCAGCGATGGCGCGGCCGAAGCTACCGTAAGGGGAAATTATACGCCGCTCGCGGCACGAGCGTGAGATGAACTTTCGTTGCAAAAAAAATTCGCTCGCCCACCGAGCTTGGACTCGGTGGGCGATGCGTATCTCGATGTGGGCAGGCTCCCCGAAAGCGGACCGAGTGCTTGCCCTGGTCGCTTCCGGCGGTCGCTAGCTCAACGCCGACCCTTGCCGAACACGGCGCGGCAGCGCGGGCTGAGATAGGCGCGCTTGCGGTGCATGCAGGCGGTGATCCGGTCCACGTCGGGGACGAATTCCTGGCACAGCCGCATCGCGTCGTTCTCGCAGGCGGCGCGTTGCTCCTGGGTTCCCTGCGCGGCGGCCGGCGTGGCCATGAGCGCAAGGCCGAGCAGCGCGGCAAATCCTGCGATCGGCAGCAAAGTGACTTGTGCAGTGCGAATTCCCATTGTGGACCCCTCCTTGGGATTGTGTCAATTCACAACAAGGCAACAACAATGGCACGAGCAGGGCAGAGCCGCCGTGCCACCAACAAGATGTCAGCGCGATCCAATCATGCTGATGAGATTCAAGATCGGATAGCCGAGCGAGCGATCGAGCGTGATCGTTACGATACGGAGCGCTTCCGGCGCCTGGTCGCTGTAGCCGAAAGCCAAGATCGCGAACGCCACCGGAATTCCCACGGCGAGCCAATACAGGCGGGACCGCAGCCGCGCCCGGTCGCGTGCGACTTGCTCGGGAGACACGTATTTCGGGATGTAGGGCGCCATAGGTCTCAGTGCATAGTTCTCAGTAGCGGTTGCTGATCGGCAACTCCTCGGCCGGGAACAGCGTGATCACGCGGCAGCCCTTGTCCGTCACCACGACCTCCTCCTCGATGCGGGCCGCGGAATAGCCGTCGGTCGCGGGGCAGTAGGTCTCGAGCGCGAACACCATGCCCTCCTTGATCTCGGTCGGGTGGTCGATCGAGACCACGCGCGAGATGATGGGACGCTCGTGCAGCGCCAACCCCAGTCCATGCCCGAATTGCAGGCCGAAGGCCGACATCTCGTCCGGGAAGCCGAACTCCGGCGCCTTCGGCCACACCTCACAGATCTTGTCGGTGCTGACGCCGGGCTTGATCAGGGCGATCGCCTTGTCCAGCCATTCGCGCGCCTTCTTGTAGGCATCGTGCTGCACCGGCGTCGCGCGCCCGACGTTGAAGGTGCGATAGTAGCAAGTGCGATAGCCCATGAACGATTGCAGGATATCGAAGAACGCCTGGTCGCCGGGGCGCACCATGCGGTCGGTGAAATTGTGCGGGTGCGGATTGCATCGTTCGCCCGAGATGGCGTTGATCGCCTCCACGTCGTCGGAGCCGTGGCGATAGAGAAATTCGTTCACCTTGGCGACGATGTCGTTCTCGCGGACGCCGGGCTTGAGCTCCTCGTGGATGAGGTGATAGGCGCCGTCGACCATCGCGGCGGCGCGGTTGAGGAGCGCGATCTCGTCGGCGTTCTTGAGCTCGCGCGCCTCCAGCATCACCTGCTGGCCGTCGTGGACCTTGAGTCCCGCCTTCTCCAATTCGAACATCATGGGCGGCTCGATGATGTCGACGCCGATCGGCATCTTGTCGCAGCCGGCCTCCTTGATCAGCGACGCGATCTCCTTGGCGTGGCGCTCCATGAGCCCGAACGCGGGGTTCACCGTGCCGCGCAGCCCGATCAGTCCGGCCTTGCAGTTCTCCGGCTTGAGCCAGGGGGTGTAGAGCTTGTGGTGCACGGCGGCCGAGCCGAAGTCCCACAGGATGGGCTCCCCGTCGCGCGTGAGCAGGGCCCAGCGGCTGAGCTTGTCGCGCTCCCACTCGCCGATCTTCGTGGAGGTGATGTAGCGGATGTTGTTGACGTCGAAGACCAGCAGCGCACCGAGCTCGGACTTCTCCAGCGCCTGCTTGACGCGGGCGAGCCGATAGCGGTGCAGCCGGCGGTAGTCGACCCGCTCCTCGAAATCGACCCCCATGGTGCCGAGCGCCGGCAGCGCGCGACCCCAGTTGTAGCGCGGGTTGATGTCGTCGGCGCTGATCTTGCGGACCGTATCGTCCATGGAGGTCTCCTGCGAATTTGTTGGTGGCCGGCTTCGCCGGCTTTGTCGGTGGCCGGCTCCGCCGGCGGGAGTGTGGCGGGGATTATAGCCCGGCCCGGCCGCTGTCGAGCCGGTTTTCTTGGCTGTCTCGGCCCCGCGGATCGACGAGTGAACGGATCAGGAGCTCCAGGTCCAGCCGCGTGAACGGCTTGGGCAGCACCGCGAACTCGTTGCGCAGGAGCTCCACATGGCCGGGATATCCGGTCGTGATCAGGACCTTGAGGGCAGGGGAGACGGCGACGGCCTGGCTGGCAAGCTCGATGCCGCTCATCCCGCCCGGCATCACCACGTCGGTGAACAAGATGTCGATGGGATCGCTCGCCCGCATCGGCGCCGAGGTTTCCTTTACCAGGGCCAGGGCTTCCGCCGCGTTGCGGGCGATCAGGATCTGATGGCCGAGATCCTGCAGCATCGCAACCGACGTTTTGCGCACCTCCGCGTCGTCCTCGACGACCAGGATCGTGACCGGCCGCTCGAGCTTCGGCATCGCGGTCAAGGGATTGCCGTCTTCCGCGATGGCCTCCAACGACCGCGGCAGGAAGATCGACACCTGCGTGCCGCGGCCGACCGTGCTCTCGATCGACACCGATCCGCCGGACTGCTTGGCAAAGCCGTAGACCTGGCTCAAGCCGAGCCCGGTGCCCTTGCCGACCTCCTTGGTGGTGAAGAACGGCTCGTAAACGCGGGCGAGCGTCTCCGGCGCCATGCCGTAACCGGTGTCCTCGATCCGCAACGCGATGTAGTAGCCGGGCCTGCCCTGCGGTGCGTTCGCGTCGCCGTCGGCAAAGCTCATGCTCCGGGTCGCGATTTTGAGCGTGCCGCCGTTGGGCATCGCGTCGCGGGCATTGACCACCAGGTTGAGCACGGCGGCTTCGAACTCGCTCACGTCGACGCGAACCGGGCACAGCTCGGCGCTCAGGTCGAAGTCCAACGTGATGTTTTCCGGGACGCAGTGCTCGATCAGCACACGCGTGCGCGCCAGTACGCCGTTGAGGTCCACGGCCTTGGGATTCAGCATGTGCCGGCGTGAAAAGGCCAGCAACTGCCGGGTCAGGTTGGCGGCGCGGTCGGAGGCATAGCGGATCGACTTGAGCATCCGCCGGATCGAGCCGAGGTCATTGCGGCGATCCGCCAGGTCGAGATTGCCGGCGATCACGGTGAGCAGGTTGTTGAAGTCGTGCGCGATGCCGCCGGTGAGCTGGCCCACGGCCTCGAGCCGCTGCGTCTGCATCAGCGACGCCTCCGCCCGTTCGCGCTTCTCGATCTCCTGTTCGAGCCTGTGCGTGGTCTGAGTGAGGTTCGCGAGCGCGAGCCCTTCCTGCTTCGCCCGCTTGAGCGCGATCCAGGCGGTGGCGAACAGGCACAGTCCCACGGCGAAGGCGAGCGCCGCCGCCTGGTAGAAGGTCGCGAGCCATGTCGCGGTGATGGTGCGTTGGTCGATGCCGTAGACGGCGTACACTGGAAAGCCGCGCACCTTGACGTAACCGTACAACCGGTCCTGTCCGTTGAAGGGCGAGCGGGCAAAGAACGTGCCGCGATCGCTCGCCAGCACGGTTCGCAGGAAGGGGCTGTCCGAGCCGATCTTGCTGTGACTGGTGGCGATCGACGGGTAGCGCACCAGGATGTTGCCGTCGTCTTTGACCAGGGCGATCGCGAAGCGATCCTCCTCCATGCCTATGGAGCGATAGTAGTTCTCGAAATAGGTCACGAACGCGGAGACGCCGACCACGCCGTCGAAACGGCCGTCCGCGCTGGTCCGGCGGATGCTGAAGTTGAAGATGTGGTCTTTGCTGATCTTGCCCATATAGGACTGGCCGACATAGAGGCCCTGGTTCGCGCGCCGTTGCGCGTAGTAATAGTCGCGATCGGAAAAATCGTAGACCGGCGACTGAAAGACGCGGGTGGTGAAGGGTCCGAAGCCGTCGCGGTCGACGACGAAGATCGAGGCCACCTGCTCGCTCGATTGCTCGAGCTTGTGCAACTCGTCCCACAGCGGCTTCGAGTTGACGAGCGTCTCCCGGTCCACCCCGCGCAGCTTCTGATCGGCGGTTTGCAACACGAGCCCGATGGTCTCGAAGACCTTGAGCGTGTGCTCCTGCACGACCGCGGCGAGACGGTGGGCGCGCTCCTGGGCGCCTTGGACCGTCTGATTGTAGCTGTGCCAGGCGAACAGGGCGAGCACGCCCGCCGGTACGACGATCGAGGCGACGAGCATCGCCCGGATCAATTTCAGCAGCAACGGCTGGGACCTGACCATCGGGGATCTTGGGGAGCCTATGGATTGCACGGATGGGGGCGCGTCTGTTTCAAGCGCCTGGGGCGGATAGGGTTCCTTCGGAAAGGAAACGCCAAGGATGAGCATCGCCCCGCCTGAACTATAGCGTGTTGTTGCGGGTTGCGTCGACCGTCGGCATAATGTGATTGATATCATTCGATGTTTTCGGGAGGCGCGGCACCGCGCGCATGTTTTTCGATGGCCATCGCTGCCGACGCACATTCGCGTGATGCCTCGCCTGCGCCGGCCGCGCCGGTCGATCCGCGCGCGGCCATCGACGCCATTCCGCGCGAGTACAACTTCGCCGCCGACATCCTCGAGCGCAACCTCGCAGCCGGCCGCGCCAAGAAGCCGGCCTTCATCGATCCGCGCGGATCGTGGACCTACGGCCAGCTGGCGGAACGGGTCGACCGCTTCGGCCGCGTGCTGCGCTCGTTCGGCATCCGCCGCGAGGAGCGTATCCTGCTTGCCCTTCTCGATACGATCGACTGGCCCACCGCCTTCCTCGGTGCCATCAAGGCCGGCGTCGTGCCGGTGCCGGTCAACACGCTGATGACCGAGGACGACTACCGCTACATGCTCGCGGACAGCCGCGCCAAGGTCCTGGTCGTGTCGGAGGCGCTGTTTCCGAAATTCGCCAACCTGATCGGATCGACCCCCGATCTCATGCACGTCATCGTGTCGGGCGAGAACGCGCGCGGCCACCGCCGGCTCGAGGATCTGCTCACGAACGCAAAGCCGGATTCGTACACCGCGCCGACCACGCGCGACGACATGTGCTTCTGGCTCTACACCTCGGGCTCGACCGGGCGGCCGAAGGGCGCGGTGCATGTCCACGCCAATCTGCGTCTGACCGCCGACCTCTATGGCGGCGGCGTGCTGGGCCTCAAGGAGAGCGACGTCTGCTATTCCGTGGCGAAGCTGTTTTTCGCCTACGGTCTCGGCAACGCCATGACGTTCCCGATGGCGGTCGGCGCGACCACGGTTCTTTCGCCTGACCGGCCGACGCCCGAGAGCGTCGCCGCCATCCTGCGTCGGCATCCGATCACGGTGTTCTACGCCGTGCCGACCTTCTATGCCGCCTTCCTGGCGAGCCCCGACGCGCCCAAGGCCACGGACATGCGTACGGACTTGAAGTTGCGATATTGCATTTCAGCGGGCGAGGCGCTGCCGCCCGACGTCGGCCGGCGCTGGCACCAGCGTTACGGCATCGACATCCTCGACGGCATCGGCTCGACCGAGATGCTGCACATCTTCCTCTCGAACGCCCCCGGCGACGTGAAATACGGCACGACCGGCAAGCCGGTCCCTGGCTACGACGTCCGCCTCATCGACGACGACGGCAACGTGATCAAGACCAAGGGCGAGATGGGCGAGCTGCAGGTGCGCGGTCCGACCGGCGCGGTCATGTACTGGAACAATCGCGAGAAGACGCGCGAGACCTTCCTGGGAGAATGGACCCGCTCCGGCGACAAATACATCGAGGATGAGGCCGGTTACTACGTCTATTGCGGGCGGCGCGACGACATGCTCAAGGTCGGCGGCATCTATGTCTCGCCGTTCGAGGTCGAAGGCGCGCTTTGCACCCATCCCGCTGTGCTGGAGGCCGCGGTCGTCGCCTGGCCCGACGACGACGCGCTGATCAAGCCCAAGGCCTTCGTGGTGCTCAAGTCGGCCGAACAGGCCGGCGACGAGCTCGCGCGCGTGCTCCAGGAGCACGTCAAAGGCGCGCTCGCGCCCTACAAATATCCGCGCTGGATCGAATTTCGCACGGAATTGCCCAAGACCGCGACCGGCAAGATCCAGCGATTCAAGCTGCGAGCGGAAGTTAAGTGAAGCAAGCCGCAAACGCGGCTCCGCCGGGCACGCCTTGTGCGTCCGGCGGCGCGCACGCGGCGTATCTATGAAGGACAATGGGAATTCAATGCGGAAGATTATCTTCGGACGTACCGGGCTCGAAATTTCGGAGCTCGCTTTCGGCGGCGGCGTCACCGGCGGCATCCTGATCAACGCCGAAGAGACGACCCGTTACAAGGCGCTCCAGCGCGCGGTCGCCGCCGGCATCAATTGGATCGACACTGCGCCGGTCTACGGCAACGGCGCGTCGGAAGAGACGATCGGCCGGCATTTGGAAACGCTGACCCCGCGGCCCTATGTGTCCACCAAGGTACGGCTCGAAGCCGAGGACATGGACGACATCCCCGGCGCGATCGAGCGCAGCCTGGAGCAGAGCCTCAAGCGGTTGCGATCCGAATCGGTCACGCTGTTCCAGCTGCACAATCACCTGGGGTCCGGGGTGGGCGAGCGCATCGCGTTGACGCCGGAGCAGGTGCTCGACCGCGGCGGCGTCGCCGACACCTTCGACCGGCTCAAGGAGCAGGGGCTCATACAGGCGAGTGGCATGACGGCGGCCGGCGAGACCAGCGCCTGCCTCGAAGTGATCAGCAGCGGCCGCTTCGATGCCGCGCAGGTCTACTACAACGCGATCAATCCCAGCGCCGCCTGGCGGCGCGTGCCGCCGGCCTGGAAGGGCGGCCAGGATTTCTGCGGGATCATCGGCGCGTGCTTCCACCAGCACATGGGGGTGCTGAACATCCGGGTCTGGGCCGGCGGCGTGCTCGCGTCGGCGGAACGGCCCGACAAGCTGTTCGTGATGACGACCGACACCGATCTCGCCAACGAGATGCGCTGCGCCGAGGCGGTGCGCGCGGCGCTCGGCGATGCCTACGGCACGCCGGCGCAAGCGGCGCTGCGCTTCGTGCTCGGGAACCGCGACCTGGCGGCGCGGGTGATCGGGATCACCAAGATCGAGCAGCTCGATGCCGCGGTCGAGGCGGTGGCGCAGGGGCCGTTGCCGACGGCGGCGATCTCCAAGCTCGACAGTCTGTGGGCGAACGAGTTCAACGCTCGTTGACGCGCGTAGACGCGCTGATGGCTCGTTGACGCGCGTACGCGCGATGCTTGACGCGTAACGCGCTGACGGCGGGTTGACGCGGTCGAAACGTGCACTATAGTGCATGAAATATAGTTCCGATGGCGGACAAGCCTGGCTGTGCCCGGAATCAAGGCGAAATCGAACGGCGGTGAGACGCCGGCCCCGGTGGCCGAACGCGGCGAGCACGACGCGTTCGTGGCAGCCGTCGGGCGGCTGGTGCGGCTCGCCCGTGCCAAGCGCGGCATGACCCGGCGCCAGCTCGCGCAGGGGTCCGGCGCGTCCGAGCGCTATCTCGCGCAGATCGAGGGCGGGCAGGGCAATCCGTCGGTGATCATTCTCAAGTCGATCGCGGAAGCGCTCGACGTGCCGATCATCGACCTGCTTCCGCGCGCCAACGGCCGCACCGCGGCGATGACCCACATCCTCGACCTGCTCGGGCGCATGCCATCAGCGGAGCTTCCCGCCGTCGCCGAGCTGATCGAGAGCCGCGCCAACGCAGATGCGGCGAGCGACCGCGGCCGTCGGATCGCACTCGTCGGGCTGCGCGGCGCGGGCAAGTCGACGCTGGGCCAGCGTCTCGCGCGCGAGCTTGGTTGCCCCTTCATCGAGCTCGACCGCCTGGTCGAGCAGGAGTACGGCGCGCGCGTTCCCGACCTGATCGAGATGGCGGGGCTCGCGACCTTCCGCCGCTACGAGCGCACCTGCCTGGAACGCGTCATCGACGCCCATGAGGCGGCTGTCATCGCGACCGCCGGCGGCATAGTCTCGAACGCGGAGACCTACGCGCTGCTGCTGCGCCGCACCCACGCGATCTGGCTCAAGGCCCGGCCCGACGAGCACATGAGCCGGGTGATGGAGCAGGGCGACTTCCGTCCGATGGCGCAGAACCGCGAGGCCATGGCCGATCTCGTCGCCATCCTCGATGCGCGCCGCGGCGACTATGCACGCGCCGAGGCCGAGCTCGATACGTCAGGCGATACGGCGGAGGCGAGCTTCGAGAAACTGCGCGACATCGTCGCGCGTTGTACGGCCGTGATGGCAAACCGATGACCCAATTGGCCGACCAGGGCTTCCTCGATCTCGGCGACATGCGGCTCGAATACCGCATGACCGGGCCGCGTCCCGACGCGGCGCCGACGCTGGTGCTGCTGCACGAGGGGCTGGGCTCGGTCGCCATCTGGAACAGCTTTCCGGACGAGCTCGCTGCGGCGACCGGCGCCGGTGTGCTCTCCTATTCGCGCGCCGGCTACGGCAACTCGTCGCCGTCGACATTGCCGCGTTCCGTCTCCTTCATGCACGAGGAAGCGCAGCAGGTGCTGCCGCGGGTGCTCGACGCCATCGGCTTCCGCCGCGGCCTGCTGATCGGTCACAGCGACGGCGCCTCGATCGCCGCGATCTACGCCGGCAGCGTTCAGGACCATCGCGTGCGCGGGCTGGCGCTGATGGCGCCGCACTTCTTCACCGAGGATATGGGCATCGCCGAGATCGTGCGGGCCAAGGCGGCGTTCGAGACCGGAGACCTGCGCGCCAAGCTCGCGCGCGTGCACGCCAACCCCGACAACGCCTTCTACAACTGGAACGGTCCCTGGCTCGATCCCGAATTCCGCAAGTGGGATCTCTCCGACGCGCTCGCGCATATCCGCGTGCCGATCCTGATCGTGCAGGGCGAGAACGACCAATACGGCACCGTGCGGCAGATCGAGGTGGCGCAGGAGGAATGCTACTGCCCGGTCGAGGTCGCGCTGCTGCCGGACACGCGCCACGCGCCTTATCGCGAGGCGCCCGAGGCGACGTTGCGGGCGATCTCCGAGTTCGCCAACCGGCTGCTGCGCGATCACCACGAAGGCGATCTCGCCACAATGGCCGATGCAGCTCGTAGCCCGCATGGAGCGTAGCGGAATGCGGGAACGCCATCGCCGCGTGGCAGCGGCTCCGGATCGCGCCATAGCGCGTCGAAGACGCGCGTATGGCTCCATCCGGGCTACGAACAGTGATTGTGAGGAAACAATGGCCGACGCAGAGCGCAAGTTGAGCAACGGCAAGAGCCGGATCGATTTCCAGACCGATCCGTCGAAATACCGCCATTGGAAGCTCGCGGTCGACGGCGACGTCGCCACGCTCACGATGGACGTCGACGAGAAGGGCACGCTGTTCGAAGGCTACGAGCTCAAGCTCAATTCCTACGACCTCGGCGTCGACATCGAGCTTGCCGACGCCATCGAGCGGCTGCGCTTCGAGCATCCGCAGGTGAAGGTCATTCTGCTGCGCTCGGGCAAGCCGCGGGTGTTCTGCGCCGGCGCCAATATCCGTATGCTGGCGGGCGCCACCCACGCCCACAAGGTCAATTTCTGCAAGTTCACCAACGAGACGCGCAACGGCATCGAGGATGCGAGCGAGGCCTCGGGCCTGTCCACCATCTGCGTGATCAGCGGCACCGCCGCGGGCGGCGGCTACGAGCTCGCGCTTGCGGCCGACCACATCATGCTGATCGACGACGGCTCCTCGACGGTGTCGTTGCCGGAGCTGCCGCTGCTGGCCGTGCTGCCTGGCACCGGCGGGCTCACCCGCGTCACCGACAAGCGCAAGGTGCGCCGCGACCATGCCGACGTGTTCTGCACCACGGAGGAGGGGATCAAGGGCAAGCGCGCGGTCGACTGGCGGCTGGTCGACGAGGTGGTGCCGGGCTCGAAGCTCGAAGAGACGGTGGCCAAGCGCGCCAAGGAATTCGCCGCGAAGTCGGGCCGCCCGTCGGGCGCAAAGGGCATCGCGCTCGCGCCGCTCGAGCGCGCGCGGACGGAAAATGGCGTGGACTACGGCACGGTCTCGGTCGCGATCGATCGCGCCGCGCGCCTCGCGACCATCACCGTGCGCGGTCCCGACGCGCCGCCGCCGGCTTCGGCCGATGCCATGGTCGCGCAGGGCGCGGCGTTCTGGCCGCTCGCGCTCGCGCGCGAGCTCGACGACGCCATTCTCGACATCCGCGCCAACGAGTTCGATATCGCGGCGATCGTGTTCAAGTCGTCCGGCGATGCCGCGCAGGTGCTGGCCTACGACGCCTTCCTCGACGCCAACAAGAATCACTGGCTCGCGCGCGAGATCAGGGGCTACTGGAAGCGCGTGCTCAAGCGCGTCGATCTCACCTCGCGCTCGCTGGTAGCGCTGATCGAGCCCGGCTCCTGCTTCGCCGGCACGCTGGCCGAGCTCGTGTTCGCCACCGACCGCTCGCTACATGCTGATCGGCGAAGCGTCGCAGCGGCGACAACAAGCCGCCGGCCGTGCTCGCGCTCGCCGACGCGAATTTCGGCGCCTACCCCATGTCGAACGGGCTCTCCCGGCTCGCCAGCCGCTTCCTCGCCGATCCGTCCGATGTCGACAAGGCAAAGGCCGAGATCGGCAAGATGCTCGACGCCGAGGCGGCCGAGCACACTCGGCCTCGTCACCTTCGCGCTCGACGACATCGACTGGGAGGACGAGATCCGCGTGTTCCTGGAGGAGCGCGCAAGTTTTTCGCCGGACGGGCTGACAGGGCTCGAAGCCAATCTGCGCTTCGGCGGACCCGAGACCATGGAATCGAAAATCTTCGCCCGCCTCACCGCCTGGCAGAACTGGATCTTCCAGCGCCCCAACGCGGTCGGCGAGGAGGGCGCGCTCAAGCGCTACGGCACCGGCCAGAAACCGGCATTCGATACGAGGAGAGTGTGAGAACGGAGCGAGTAGCGTAGCGAATAGGGAGCGCGCCACTCATTCGAGACTCGCTATCGCTACTCGCTACGCATTCGCCACGCGAGACAGGAGTCAGCCATGACCGACATCGTCAACGTCGACTACTCCACCAAGATTCCCAACAACGTGAACCTCACCGAGGACCGCACGGTGCTGCGCGCGCTCGAGAGCTGGCATCCCGGCTATATCGACTGGTGGAAGACCATGGGGCCGGAGGGCTTCCAGGAGTGCGCTGGTCTATCTGCGCACCGCGGTGTCGGTCGATCCCAAGGGCTGGGCCAAGTTCGACTACGTGAAGATGCCGGAATACCGCTGGGGCATACTGCTTGCTCCGGCCGAAGAGGGCCGGAAGATTCCCTTCGGCAGGCACATGGGCGAGCCGGCCTGGCAGGAGGTGCCGGGCGAATACCGCGCCATGCTGCGCCGCCTGGTCGTCATCCAGGGCGACACCGAGCCCGCGTCGGTGGAGCAGCAGCGCATTCTCGGCAAGACCGCGCCCTCGCTCTACGACATGCGCAACGTGTTCCAGGTCAATGTCGAGGAAGGCCGCCACCTCTGGGCGATGGTCTACATCCTGCAGAAGTATTTCGGCCGCGACGGCCGCGAGGAGGCGGAAGAGCTGTTGCGCCGCCGCTCCGGCGACCCCGACAAGCCGCGCATGCTCGGCGCCTTCAACGAGGCGACGCCGGACTGGCTCTCCTTCCACATGTTCACCTTCTTCACCGACCGCGACGGCAAGATGCAGCTCGAGAGCCTCGCGCAGTCCGGCTTCGATCCGCTCTCGCGCACCTGCCGCTTCATGCTCACCGAAGAAGCGCACCACATGTTCGTGGGCGAGACCGGCATCGGCCGCACCATCCAGCGCACCTGCGAGGCGATGAAGGAGGCCGGCATCGAGGACCCGACCGACATCAACAAGGTCCGCGACCTGCGCGTGATCGATCTCCCGACCATGCAGAAGAAGCTCAACCTGCACTACACGCTGTCGCTCGACCTGTTCGGCTCGGAGGTCTCGACCAACGCGGCCAACGCGTTCAACGCCAGCCTCAAGGGCCGCTTCCAGGAGACCAAGATCGAGGACGACCATCGCCTGGAGAGCTCGACCTATCCGGTGCTCAAGCTCGTCGACGGCGAGATCAAGCGCGTGGACGAGCCGGCGCTCACCGCCGATCAACATGCGGCTGCGCGACGACTACACCGCCGATTGCCAGCGCGGCCTCGACCGCTGGAACAAGATCATCGAGCGCACCGGCGTGGACTTCAAGCTCGAGCTGCCGCACGTGGCGTTCCACCGGCACATCGGCGAGTTCCGGGACGTCAAGGCGTCGCCGACCGGGCAGCTGCTCGATGACGCCACCTGGACGAAGGACAAGGACAAGTGGCTGCCGTCGAAGGACGACGGCGACTTCATCCAGAGCCTGATGAGGCAGGTGGTCGAGCCCGGCAAGTTCGCGAGCTGGATCGCGCCGCCGCGCGTGGGCATCGACAACAAGCCCGGCGACTTCGAATACGTGAAGATCGCGGCGTAGCAGTCTCCTGTAGGGTGGGCAAAATCGCCTGCCGTGTCCCAGCAGCGAGAGCACGGCGCCGCGCGATTTTGCCCACGCGTTCACGCGTGGGCACGGCGCTATCGCGTGCGCGTGGCGAGATGTGCGTTCTGGTCCGCGCCCCTAGCGCGTTCAACAGACGCGCGTAAACGCGCTTTATGCCCACCCTACGAATTGAGACCTGACCGTGAAAATGAAGGAGTTCTACATCCACGATCCGCACGGCAACCTGTTGCGCTTCGGCTGCGCGCCGGAAGAGGTTTGCTGACTTATCGCGCGGGCGACGGCGGCGGGCTCGGCGGTGGCGACATCGCGCCGCCGGCTCCGGTCGTCGCACCCGTCTGAGACTTGTCAACGCACTGGTCGTTTGCGCCGGCCAGCTTGGCCTGCTCGCATGCCGCCATGGTCCGGTAGACGCAACTGATCGACCCCGACGCACTCTTGAGACAGATCGGGGCATCCCCCATGGGCGTCTGCGCGACGGTGATCGTGGGTGCCGCAAGCAGCGCCACTGCCACAACGGCGGATGAAGCGATCGTGGTTCGCATGGGGAGTCCTCTTTTCTGGAATGGCCCTTTTGGCAACGATCAACCGCCGCGATCGTTCCTGCTGCCGCCGATCATCTCGATTTTGACGCAAAGCGCCGCTGCCCCTCTCGCCGCTGACGTACGGGGAGAGGCGGACACGGCTCAGCCGGTGAGAAACGATCCCGCTACCGGCGCGGAAGGGGCTCCTGCAGTCCGCCGCCGCCGCCGATCGGCTGGTCGCTGGGCATCATGCTGGGGCTGCCTCCGGTACGCGGCGGCGGAGCGGACGGATTGGGCTGGTGCTGGCCGCCACCGCCACCGATGAACTCGTCGCTCGGCCGCATGCTCGGCCGCGTGCTCGGGCTGCCGTCGAAACGTGGATCGGACAGATTGGGCTGCTGCTGGCCGCCGCCGCCGCCGGGTGGCTGGTTGGTCTGCGCCAACGCCGCTTGCGGCGTCGCCATCAATGCCGCGGCCAGCAGGCCTGTGTCAGGATCAATTTGCGCATAGGGGAACTCCGTCGTTGCCCCTCCACGCCGCGAACGATGGGCGGCCCCGAGAAGTTCCGTGTTCCCGTTTGCATCGAATTGCAGCAACGGCATCCAGGAGACGTTAGTCCAAGGGTTGGCTACTCCGCCGCTTCGCCGCGCGCGACGCCGTCCCACCACGGACAGACGCCGGGGGCGAGCTTGTAGTTCCCGTCGATCACGTTCACCGGCTTGCGCAGCCCGGTCGAGGCTGCCTCGACGCGGATCGCGCGTGCCTCGACGCGCTTCTCCGGCGTCATCCACAGACGGTCGTGGCCCCACATGCTGGGCCCCCAGGTGACCTCCTCGGTCTGCCAGTTGTCGACGTCGATGACGCGCCCGCCCCAGCCGTACTCCACCATAAAGTTCGACGGCGAGTTCGAATAGAACGAGGTGACCTCGTCGTTGATGTGGCGGCCCAGCGTGACGCCGATGCGGTTCTCCTCGCCCAGCGCCAGGTCGTAGCACTGGCCGACATCGTCGAGATTGTAGAGCTCCACCATCAGATGATGCGTGGCGTTGCGGCCGGTCTCGATGAAGGCGATGGAGTGGTGGCGCGGATTCGCGTGGAAGAAATAAGCGTTGAACGGCCGCAGCATGTAGTCCGACAGCCGGAAGCCGAGCACGTCGCGATAGAACGGCACCGCGTCGTTGATGTTGTGCACGTGCAGCACCACATGGCCCATGCCGAGCGGCCCGGTGCGGAAGCCGGAGATCGAGCGGCCGGGCCTGAACGGATCGGCGGCGGTCTCCGGCCCGTGGAAAATTTCGAGCCGGTTGCCGACCGGGTCGGCGAGCACGATCAGGTCCTTCACCCGGCGCTCGTCGGCGAGCGCGCGCGCGCCGCGCGCGACCGTAACGCCGGTCTTTTCCAGCTTCGCGGCGATCCGATCGAGCGTGGCGGCGTCCGCCACCTCCCAGCCGAAGAAGCCGACGCCTTCGCCGCCGTCCTCGCTGACGACGACGCGCTGCTTGCGGTCGTCCATGCGCAGCGCAAGGCTCTTCGCGCTCTTGTCGACGAGCTGCATGCCCAGGAACCTGGTGCCGAAGCTGGTCCAATCCTCGAGCGATTTCGCACGTACGCCGACGTAACCGAGACCCTGAATGTCCACGGGCGGCCTCCGCTTTTTGATTTCGCCCCGAATATGGCCTTCCCGGCCGCACTTGGCAATTCGTGCGGGCCCTCGGTCTGCGGCTTGGATGGGCGATCAGCGCTTCGCCATGCCGGTATTCTTCTCGATCATGGCCGCCCAGTGCCGGAGCTTGGCGTCCGGCACCAGCGGAAAGCCGCCGTAGTCCTGGTAAAGCTCGATCGAGCTCGCGCCGTAGGAAACGCCCATCTTGATCGTGCCCTCGAAGTCCTTGGGCGTCGTCGGGCCGGTCTGGAACTCGATTTCGGGGCCCAGTTGCTTCATGTAGGCGTAGATCCGATAGAGCGGCCTCGCCAGCTTGGTGTCGAGGTCGTGGTTGTCGAACACGCAGCGGCGTCCGATCGCCTGCCGGCAATTGTGCATGACCCGCTCGGTGAAGGCCGGATCGCCGGGGCCTTGCCCGAGCGCGGTCCGCAGCGGATTGACCGAGAGCACCAGCCGCGATTCCTTCCACGGCGCGTAATCGGCGACCGAGTGCGCCAGGCATTCCTTGTACGCCGCATCGGTGAAGCCGTTCGCGCGCAGCTCCTTCATCACGGTGTCCTCGATCGGAACGAAGAACGGCTCGGCCGTGTACGACATGCACTGGGTGATCGCCACCTCCTTGATCAACGGCCGCGTGTCGAAGCGCGCGGCGAGACGCTCCTGCAGCTGCGCCCAGGCGTGCCGGTAGGCCGGGCTCCAGAAGCGGCCGACGGTGCGGTGCTTGTTCTTGTGCACGGTGGCGATCGGCGCGCCGCCGATGTGCTTGGCCCAGTCCGGCGCCTCGAAGCCGCCCCAGACCCGAAGCTTCACGGCCAGCGGCTTGTGCGGGTTTCGTTCGTTGTAGGCGCGGACCTGCGCCAGCGCCTGGTCGATGACGTTGCCGTCGCCGATCTCCGCATTGGGCGTCGGCTGCAGCTGCTTCCAGCTCGCGATCACGACCAGGCCGCCGAAGATGCCCGCCTTGGCGTTGAGCGGCTCGAGCGTGTTGACCGGATCGCCGCCGCTGCCCACGAAATGGTAGGCGCCCATGGACACGAGGCCGCGGATCGGCGCTTTGATGCCTTCGGCGAGAGACGCCTCGGCGGGCGGCAGCAACAGCATCGCGCAGGCAAGCAGCGTCAGGCGGTTCGCGGACATGGCATTCCTCCCGGGACGGTCAGGGAGGAATGTATGGGCAGAATGGCTTGCGATATCGTTAGGACAGCGAATGGCGCCGGTCTCGCCAATGGCTTTGGTTACGCGAATCCTGCCGGAATGCGTCGCTTTCGCGTCAACGTCAATCCTGCACCGGGATATTGGCCTCCTTCACCACCTTGGCGAACTTGGCGAGGTCGGCCTTGAACACCGCGGCGAACTCGTCCGGCGTGCTGCCGACCGGCTCGTTGCCGACGGCGCGGATGCGGTCGCCGACCTCGGGCGTGGCGAGCGCCTTGGCGACGTCGCGCTGGAGGCGGGCGACGATGTCGCGCGGCGTGCCGGCCGGCGCGAAGATTCCGTTCCACACTCCGGCGTCGTAGCCCGGCACCGCGTTCTCCGCGATGGTCGGCACGTCCGGCAGCGCCGGCGAGCGCTTCACTGTCACCACGCCGAGCGCGCGCACGGTGCCGGCCTTGATGTGCTGGAGGCCGGTCGCCTGCGGCAGAATGCCGACCTGCACGTCGCCGGCGATGACGGCGGTCGCGAGCGGCGCGTCGCCGCGATAGGGGATGTGCACGATGTCGATGCCGGCGGCGCTCTTGAGCATCTCCATCGCGAGATGCAGCGGCGCGCCCGGACCGCTCGAGCCGTAGTTCAGGCCGCCGGGCTTGGCCTTGGCGAGCGCGATCAGCTCCTTGGTGGACGTCGCCGGCAGGCCGGGATTGGCGACCAGCACCAGCGTCGACGCGACCACCTGCGTCACCGGGGCGAAATCCTTCGCCGCGTCGAACGGCAGCGTGCGGTAGAGCGCGGGGCTCGCGGCGTGGCCGCTGGTCGTCAGCAGGATCGTGTAGCCGTCGGGCGCCGCTTTCGCGACCGTGTCGGCGCCGACATTGCCGCCGGCGCCGGGGCGATGCTCGACCACGACCGGCTGTCCCAGAAACTCCGGCAGCTTGGCCGCGAGCAGCCGCGCCAGCACGTCAACGCCGCCGCCCGGCGCGAACGGCACCACCAGGCGGATCGGCTTGCTCGGATAGTCCTGGGCATGGGCGCCGGCGGGCAGCGCGAACAGGACGAGCGCCATCAGCGCATTCACGCGCGTCTTCGCGCTATGCGCGGCCGCACGGTACAGGCGTTGCATCGGGGCGTCTCCTCTGTCGGCCCGGGTTCGTCCCGGATCGTGTTTTGAGACTTAGATTATAGACGTGGCGGGCAATCGCAACTCGGACCTGACGCAGGAGAAAGATGGAGCCCGTGACAGACCTTGGCGAAGATCGCGAGGTCGCGCCGCTATCCGCCGGCGATCCGCTCGAACGCATCGCGGTCCGTGATCTTCAGGTGCGACCGGTCCCGGATCCTGATGACGCCGCTCGCCGCCAGGCTGCGAAATGTCCTGCTCACCGCCTCGAGGGACAGTCCGACGTATTCGCCGATGTCTGACCGGTTCATCGGCAGATAAATCTCGACCGTCGGTTCCCCGCGGGCCGTTTGCAAATGCTCCAGCAGCTGGAGGAACAGCGCGATCTTCGACGGTGCCTGCCTGCGCGCGAGCAGGAAGGCATGGCGCTGGGCCTGACGGAGTTCCTGACACAGCTTGCAGATGACGTGGAATTCCAGGCCGGCGTCCCGCGCAAGCCGGCTCCGCAATGCGGACGTCGGGAGCTGATACGCGGTGACCGGCGTGACCGCCCTGGTCGAGTTCGTGTACCGTCCCTCATCGGACAGCCCGAACAGATCGTCCGGAAACAGGAACGCGGTGATGTGCTCGCTTTCCCCGGAGCCGGTTCTGTACGCCTTCACGACGCCGCTGATGATGTTGAACACGGCATTGGCGCGCTGGCCCTGACGATAGATTTCGTCCCCCTTCTTGAATCGAACGATCGACGAGATGACGGCAAGGCGCGCGCGTTCTTCGCTGCTGAGCAGCTGGCGCATTTTCCCCGCCGAAGGCGCCCACGGGTCGACGGCGCGGACCGCCGGGCCGCGACCGCGAACGGTAACTCTCCCCTTTGCCATGCCCGCCTCCCGCAGTCGGCGGCCGACTGTGCCATGTTCTGCCGCCGGTGCCATGGCTCATTTGATCTTTTGCGCTGCGAAAAATCGCGTCGAAACTTGATCATGATCAAACTATTGCCGCCGCCGTTTCTGGCGCCGTCGTTCGGGTCACGCTAGACCATGACCGGGGTGATTGGGTCGGAGGTTCCCTCGTGGGCCCGGCGGCGCGAACGATTATCGAGCTCAACATCAAGCACTACCGCGAGCTGTTGAAGACCGAGAAGGACGCCTCGACGCGGCAGACCATCGTCATGCTGCTCGCCGAGGAAGAGGCGAAGCTCGCGAAGCTGTCGGAGCGGGACAGCAAGAACGACTGACTTCAGCTCGACGTTTCGTCCGGCCATTCGCGCCAGTGCGAAGGATCGACGAGAACCGGTGCACCCGTCGAGGCGTTGACCCACCCGCTGTCCGTCCGCCGGCAGGGAAAGACGAGAGGGTATACGTCTCCCCTTTCGATCACGCTGAGTCGCAAATTGCGGCCGGATGGTGCGGTCGATATCGGATGCCACTCATCCATCGGCTGACCTTTGCGAATAGCGCATTTTCGTAGGATAAATCCGGGCGCGCGTCCTTGTTTTGCGTTGTGTCAAAAAGCGGCCGCAAGCCTGTTGCGTCGAAATCCGGGCTGCATCGATCGCCCTGCGGCACGGGCACGGCACACCGCTCATCTCTTCATGGCTGTCCCGCACCGCCGGCACTGGTATTTCATCGCAAAACCAGCAATTTGAGGCAGCACGTTTCAACTCGCACGTTCAGGGTCTTTCGCAGCGATGAATTTCTCCCGAGTGGCCGCGCGGGCGCGTTCCAGGGTCCGCGCCAGGGTGCGAGGGAGGGCGGGGACCTCGCCCGGCAAGGCCGGCACCGCCAAATCCTCCGCGCAGCTCACGACCGCGCCCGCGCCGCCTGTCGTTGCCGTCAGCCCCGCGCCGCCATAGCCCGCGCCGCCGGCGCGCCATCAGCCACGCCGAGGTCCGCACCATCTTCTTCGGGCTGATGCTGACGGCGTTCCTCGCGGCGCTGAACCAGACCATCATCGCCACGGCGCTTCCGACCATCGGCCGCCGCTTCGCGGATTTCGAGAGCCTGTCCTGGGTGGTCACCGCCTATCTCCTGACCTCGACCGCGGTGGCGCCGCTCTACGGCAAGCTCTCCGACATCCATGGCCGGCGCGCGATGCTGCTCGCCGCGGTCGGCCTGTTCGTCGCCGGCTCCATCCTCTGCGCGGCGGCGCCGAGCATGTTGCTGCTGATCATCGGCCGCGGCCTGCAGGGCCTCGGCGGCGGCGGCATCCTGCCGCTGTGCCAGTCCGTCATCGCCGACGTGGTCGCCCCGCGCGAGCGCGGCCGCTACCAGGCCTATATGGGCGTGGTGTGGGTGACGTCGGGCGTGTTCGGGCCGGTGCTGGGCGGCGTGCTCGCGGAGTATTGGGACTGGTCGGTGATCTTCTGGCTCAACGTGCCGCTCGGGCTCGGCGCGGCGCTGCTGATCCACGTCCATCTCGCGCGCATCCCGCGCTACGAGCGCAAGCACAAGCTCGACGTGCTCGGCGCCGTGCTGATGATGGGGTCGGCCATTCCGCTGCTGCTGGCGCTCACCTGGGGCGGCACGCAATATTCCTGGGTCTCGCCGGAAATCTTCGCGCTGCTCGCCGCCTCGTTCGTGCTGTCGCTCGCCTTCGGCTGGCGGCTGACGCGCGCGCAGCGAGCCGTTCCTGCCGCTCACCGTGCTGCACAACCCGGTGATGCGCTGGGGCGCCACCTGCGGCTCGCTCGCGATGGGCGTCTCGATCGGGCTCACCATCCTGGTGCCGCTCTATTTCGAGGTCGTGCACAAGCTCACCGCGACCCAATCCGGCCTCGCGCTGATCCCGCTCGCGCTCACCACGCCCGGCTCGCTGCTCGCCGGCCGCGCCATGCTCTACTGGCGGCACTACAAGCGCGCGCCGATCATCGGTCTCGCATGCTCGCTCGTTGCGCTGGCGCCCCTCATCTGGCGGCCCGACCTGCCGCTCGTCTACGTGCTGGTGATCATGGGCGTGGTCGGCACCGCCATCGGCCTGGTTTATCCCGTGACCACGGTGTCGATCCAGAACGCGGTGCCGCACCATCAGGTCGGCATCGCCATGGGCGCGCTCAACTTCTTCCGCGCGCTCGCGAGCGCCTTCGCGGTGGCGGTCATGGGCGCGATCCTGCTGGCCGGCCTCGGCGTGACGCCGCAGCGCGGCGCGGCGGTGTCGGTGGTGACGTCGACGATGAGCGCGAGCGGCGCCGACGCCGCGCATGTGTTCCGCTGGGTGTTCGCGTCGGCGTGGATCTTTCTTGCGATTGCGCTCGTCGCGCTCATGCGGATGGAGGAGCGCCCGCTGCGCTCGACGCCCGCGGGCAGCGAGCCGCCGGGCCCGGCGCCGGCGGGGTAGGGCGCCCGCTCCGCGAGGAACGGCGCGGATTTGGCCGGCTGTCCGGTCGCATCGCTGCGTGCGCCAATCCGGTATTATGGCGCAAACGCCACCCGGGCGCGGCCGTGATTGGCGCGCGGGCGGACACCTATGGTGGCGGCTTAGGGCCGACGAAAATATGGATCACATTGACGTTGGCGGCGTCGGTTTCAGCCTTCGGATTTACTGTGGCCGCGATGCCTTCCGCGTTGAGCGCAGAAGCTAGGGTTTCGGCGGCATTCAAAAGCTCGGGGTCTTTGCTTCAGTCCACTTCGATTCTGACAGAGCGGGACCGCTGGTCTTACGTCCATGAAAAGCAATCCATCGCCAGCGGTGGTCTCGCTCGATCTCGATCACAGCCCGCATTTCTTGACGCCGCTCTGAGTGAGCCGAGAAGCGACCCTAGGTCTATGAAATAACGTCCGTCGGCGCAAGCCGGCATGGGCGGACGGGTTCGAGCGGGATGAACAGCCCTCGTTGCCTCGCTAGTCATTTCGCGTTTTGTAAATCCTTGCGCTACGGCAATTGCTTCCGTCGTCGAGCGATTAGGTTCGTTGGCAAGGGCGTTGTGCCTTCCCGCTTGTATAGCTGCCATTAGGCGGTCGAATCGTGAATGCGTCCTGGCGCGGAATCGCGCGGTCTCGTTGTTGAGAGAGGCGATTAGCCCTCGTTGCAGCGCTCCGCGCTCGCCTCGGAGGCCGCGAACAGGATGTTGCGGTCCCACAGCGGCAGCACGGTGTGGAGCGACTGCGACGCGGCCGCGAGGAACGGCGGGCTGAAGGTGAGCTTGCCGATGAGCTTCGGATTGGCGACGTCGCTGATGTCGAGGTTGACCACCGCCGGCGAGTAGCCCATCGACACCATCTTGCCGTCCGGGCTGACATTCACGGCCCATGGAAACCTTCCGGTCCCTCGCCCTTGGGCTCGCCCTGCTTCTGGCCCGGCATCCACCAGTGCCGCGAACCCGAAGTTCGCAAACAGTGTGCGGCAAGTGCGGTTGCGAACTTCGGGTTCAAAGCGGCACTGGAATCATAGAGTTGCTAGTGTCCCTTTGATTCCGAAGTTCGCATCAGAACGTGCAGCAAGATCTTGCGAACTTCGGAATCGGGACACTAGCCGGCCGGCCTCCTTCGGCTGCCGCGGGTCGCTCACGTCGAGGATGACGAGGATCTGGCCGCTGAAGCCCGGCATGGCCGCCGCCAGGTAGGCGTATTTGCCGCCGGGATAGGAATTGCGGTGGGTGCCGCTCGCTCCGGTCTTCCAGTGCGCGAGCTGCTTGGGATCTTCCGGATTGCCGATGTCCCAGATGAGCACGCCTTCGTCCTGCGGCTTGCTGGGATCGCCGCCCCAGGCCGGCACCGATTTCTGCAGCGCCGTGAGCATGAGGTTGTCATGCAACGTGACCTGGATGTTCCAGGTGTTGTTGGCGCCGGGAATATGCTTGACGAGTTTCGGATCGCGCGGATCGGTGACGTCGATGATGCTCCAGCCGAAATGCCAGAGGTGGCTGACGTACATGTACCAGCGGCCGTTCGCCTTCTTGATCGCCATCTTGAAGGCGCCCTTGCGGCCGCCGACGTCGGTATAGCCGACCGGCTCCATGTGGCTCGCCTCCCATCCCGGCGGAATGGGGTCGGCACAAGCCTGCGAGGCAAAGCCGAATGCGCCGACCGCAATCGCCGCGGCGCCACGCCGAACATTTTTCCCGAACGAACGCATGCCGAATCCTCCCGGACTTTCAGCCGATCATCGCCGGCCATTCGGCGAACAGTATCGCTAACACGTGGACGGTGGTAGGGCGGCACGTGCCCGTTGATCAGTTTTGCGGTCACGGCTTCCCGCGCGTCCTGCTCGAGATTCCGAGCGGAAGGCGATCCGGTCGATTGGCGTCTGGCTGCGTGCAGCGAGAATGTCAATGACAAGGTAACGCGAATCATATACGCTTCAGGCATCATTGACAATTGCATCTTGATCGTTTCGGCGGCGCATGCGGCCCGCGTTGGCGCATCGGTTCCCTGCCTGCGCACCGCTTCCTGACAGCACGGCAATACGGCTTCTCCTGCTCACGCGCGGTGCTCCCGCGCCGCGAGGGGGGGCTCTTGCGTGCCTCCTGCGGCGCCGAACGATCCGGACGCGCAGATTTTGGTGATGCGCGAATGAGCCTGAACGAATCGAGAAGGAAACGATATGCTGAAGATCCGCAGTTTCGAGCCAAGGTGCGTGCAAGCCGGCAGGCTTACCGCGAAAGACACCGCGAGCAGATCAGAGCGCGAGCACGCGAGAAACTGAGTTCGGATCCCGAATTCCGGGAGAGGGAACGTGCACGCCGTATCGTTGCGTGGCGCAGGTCGGCATACGGTCTCAGTCTGGAGGACTACGAGCGGATGGTGACGGAGCAGAACGGCCTCTGCCTCATCTGCCAGCGGAAAACCCGGCGGGGGCTTTGCGTCGATCATTGCCATGCAACGCGGAAGGTGCGCGGGCTTCTTTGCGACAAATGCAATACCGCGCTCGGGCTGCTCGACGACGATCCGGATCGGATGCGGAAAGCGGGGGCGTACGTTGATCGTGCGCGTGGCGTCAAGCGACGGCACGTGCCGCGCATCCGTGCGTCTCTCCGCCTCCGCGCCGAAGTCGGACGTCTCCGGCTCGCTTGAGCCACCTCGGACGATGTGATTGCGCAGCTGCCAGAGCACCGCCGACGCGCCGTTGCGCGCCGGCGGCGCTGCGCAATCCGTCTCACTGCCTACGGCGTGTACTCATAAATTCGGAGATCGGAGGTCCGCTTTTGGGGGCAAACCGAACTCAATGTGCTCAGTCCGAGCCTTTCAGCCTTTGACCCCTTGTCGGACATATTCCATGGAATGGCGTCGCAACTCGCTTCCTCATGGAACCAACGCGAACCGGGCGCAGTTCAAGGGTATGAACGCTTCATCAAATTGGCCCCGCAATCGGCTTTTGCTCGCCCTGCCATCCCGCAATCTCAAGCTGCTTATGCCGGAGCTTGAACACATTCGCTGCCAACGCGGGCAGGTCCTGATGGACGCTGATAGTTCGCTCGACCATGTATTCTTCCCCGACAGCGGTGTCGTCTCGGTGGTGGCGGTTTATGCGGACGGCAGTATCATTGAGATGGCAACGATCGGTCGGGAGGGTTGCACGGGTGTGCAAGCCGTCTTCGGTGCCAAGAGCTCCTCCGTCCGGCTTCTCGTCCAAATCCCGGGGAGCGCAGCAAAGATGTCGCGCGCGGCGTTCACACGCGCCATGGGGTCGATGCCGTCCTTCCGAAATCTCATGTACGCTTACGTCCACGCCTTTCTCGAGCAGGTCCTGGTGTCAGTCGCGTGCAACGGTGCGCACAGCCTCAAGCAGCGGCTGGCGCGTTGGCTGCTCATGATGCGTGACCGCGATGACGATGACGTACTGCCGATCACTCAGAGCCTGCTCGCCGAAATGCTGGGTGTCCAGAGGCCAACCATCACGAATGCCGCCCGGGAGTTGGAACGTGCCGGTTTGATTGAGCGCGGCCGACGGCAAGTCACGATACTTGATCGGCAGGGCCTCACGAAGGCATCTTGTGAATGTTATCAGTTGGTCCGGACGCGCGTCGCTTTTCACCTTCCCAAAACATACGCAGTAAAAGTCGAGCTTCCCACCGAATTCGGTAATGTACATTACCGACAACATACCCCAACTAGCTCACAATCGGCGACTGGCGGGAGGCTGATGTGGCCTCTCTGGTACAGATCGTATTCTTGCTGTCGAGGATGAGCCCCGTCATCAGAAGGTGCGCAGGAGCCGGCCATGCGCGAAGTCGACCCACTGGATCTCGTAGAGACGATCCGTGAGGGCCTGCTCGTGCTCGATCCCGACCTGACCGTCCGGTTTGCGAACCGTTCCTTTGGCGACACATTCGCAGTCACCCCGGAGGATACGGTCGGCCGGAAGCTCTATGAGCTCGGCAACGGACAGTGGGACATTCCCGAGTTGCGCTCCGTGATCGAAACCATCCTTCCGGAACGCGCGACGATCGAGGCCTTCGAAGTGGACCGCGTCTTCCCGTCGATTGGACGACGGGTGATGGTGCTCAATGCGCGCAAGGTCTATCGGGCCGGCAACAGCACACCAAGCAGATCTTGGTGGCGATCGAAGACGTGACCGAGCGAAGGAGACTCGAGCGCGAGCACGCGGCTGCGCACGAGCGTATCGCGGCGCTGCTGCAAGAGCTCGGCCACCGGATCAAAAACAGCCTGCAGATCATTGTCGCCATGGTCAGTCTCGAAGCGCGGAACCACAAGAGCGGCGAAGGCAAGGCGGCGCTTGAGAGGGTGTCGCATCGCATCGCCGCCCTCGGGCGCCTCTATTCCATGCTAGGGGAAACCAATTCGGTTGAGGAGGTCGATGCGGCGAGCTATCTGGAGGCATTGTGCCGCGACCTGGTCGAGTCAGTGCAAAAAGAGAATGGCACCTCCATCGCGCTCAAAACCGACATCGAGAGCGAGCCCCTGCCGATCGATCGCGCAATTCCGCTTGGGCTCATTGTGAACGAGCTCGTAACGAATGCCGTCAAATATGCGTTCCCGAGCGAGACAAGCGGCACGGTTCTGGTGACGCTAAAGCGCATTCCGGGAGAGCTTCGCCTGACGGTCTCCGATGACGGCAAGGGGGTCGATCCTCGACGCGCGGATTCCGGGCTCGGCGGCCGGTTGGTCGAGACCTTTGCGCGACAGCTCGGCGGCAAGGTCGCGCGGGAGAGCGGCAACACGGGAACCATCGTGTGTCTGACATTGCCTTCGCGTGAAGCCTCGTACGATCTACGCGCGTGAGGGGTAACCTCGCGATGAGGAGTCTGTTGTGAGCAAGAGAGCTAAGGCCTCGTTTGAACCCAAAATATTTCTCGCCAAGGTGGGCGAGGGAAAAACGATATCCAAATACCGGAAAGATCAAATTGTCTTCTCACAAGGGCAGATCGCGGACGCAGTTTTTTACATTCAGCAGGGCAAGGTCAAGCTCACTGTCGTTTCCGAGCAAGGCAAGGAAGCCGTGATCGCAATCTTGGGGCCCGGTCAGTTTTTTGGCGAAGCATGTCTGAACGGCCATCCGCTGCGCATCGCAACAACGAGGGCAGTCGATGAATGCGTGATTACTCGCGTCGAGAAGGCGACCATGATCGCGACCATTCACAATGAGCCGGAATTCTCTGAGCTGTTCATGTCGTACCTGTTGACTCGGAACAGTCGAATTGAAGAGGACTTGATCGATCAATTGTTCAATTCGAGCGAAAAGCGCCTCGCCCGGCTTCTCCTTCTTCTTGCAAATTTCGGCAAGGAAGGCAGGCCCGAGCCGATCGTGGGAAAGTTCAGTCAGGAAACGCTGGCGGAGATGATCGGCGCGACGCGATCTCGCGTCAGTTTTTTCATGAACAAATTTCGGCAATTGGGCCTTATTGATTACAACGGCCAAATTGAAGTCCACAGCTCCCTGTTGAACGTGGTTCTGCGCGATCAACCGCAGATTAAACCTTAGCTGCCGCTTCGAGGCAGTCGCGAGTGGGTAGCGCTCGGTCCATTCACAATGGTCGCGGGTCAAGACGCGGATGATGCCGGCCACAATCAGCGTGATCCAACACAGCTGTCCTAATCAGGGCTCTTGTGCTTCTTGTGTTCGGTCCCCATGTCAAAGAGTGATGGTCCGCCGGTAATCTAGTTCCAGGCACACACCACGCCGCCAGAGCCCCCTTGTGGCCGAAAAGGCAATGCGAGCCTTGGTCGTAAGCACGGACCATCTCATCTCCACCCTCAGATGACGGCTGACATCTTTCGCGAGAGCGAACTGGTTTGATCGATCACAAGCCTCAAGAAGCCCGCCCCATCGAGGGCACGGTCGGCGCGGCGGTGCTGCGCGGCGTGACGAACCGCCTTTTACATCGAAGCCGCACGGGCGCTTGCAGCTCTGGCACTCAGGTTGAGGACCGAGCCCGTCTGGAATTTGATCGAAGTGCCGGTCAGCGATGTCCGGTTACGGCGGTAGTTCGGAAAAGATATGCTCACCGCGAGCTTTTCTCAGTTTGACCCCGGAGCGGAACTCGCCGCGTCACGAGAATTCGCGGAACGAAGAATATCGAATGTCGAGCCGCGTAGGTACTGGACCCGCGCGCAGGCAGTCTCGTTCCGCTCGGCGAAGAGCGCCTCGCTTCATGCGCCCGGGACACCTGCGGCGGCTTCCGCCGCGGCAGGTGCCTCCTGCGCGATCCGCTGCTTGAGCCGGTGCACCGTCGAGCGCTTGATGCCGGTCTCCTGGGCGATGTCGCGGATCGACATTCCGGTCTTGACCAGGGCCGCCACCCGCGCCCGTTCCGCGTCCTCGATCTCCCGCATGGTCCAGATCGTCTTGTCGTCGCGGATGTCGAGGCTCGCCTCGAACGGCCGCGCGTGCGCGCCGTGGATGCCGCGGCCCTTCTCGATGTGCACGGTGAAGCGCGCGCCCTGCGTCGCGACGTAGTCGCCGGGGCGCCGCAGGCTGATGGACGTGTCGAGCACGTCCTCGCGCCGGCTGGTGCCGCGCTGCTCGCCGCCCTTGCCGGCGTGATGCACGATCAGCACCGAGATGCCGCGCCGGCGCAGCCGCAGCAGCCACTGTTGGATCGGCCCCCAGGCGTCGGCGTCGTTCTCGCGCAGCGCCGCGGTCAGGCTCGACAGGTTGTCGAGGATGAGCAGCTCGACGCCGTCGAGCCAGGGGTCGAGCTCGGCCTGCACCGCCGGCTCCGCCAGGTTGCCGATGCCGTGGTCGACCAGGTCGCCGGCGATGATCCGGAGCGTGGGGGGCGGGGGCGTGCCCTCTGCAGTGGCCACCACCCGCGCGAGCCGCTCGCGCAGCGCCTGCGCCGGCATCTCGCCGTCGATCAGCAGCACCCGGCCCGGGCGCGGCGCCCGCCAGCGCAGGAACGTCGATCCGGTCGCCACCGCATAGGCGATGCCGAGCGCCACATGCGTCTTGCCGGTGCCGCGCATGCCGTAGAGCATCGCCAGGCCCTTTTCCGGAATGATCGGGTCGAGCACCATGCCGCGCGGCTTGATGTCGAGCGCGAACAGCTCACCGAGATCGAGCGGGCGCAGGCGCAGCGCGCCGGCGGGGTCGGAGCATGCGGGCTCGACTTGCATCTGGGTCATGCAATTTCCCTTGTTTGAGATGTGGTTTGATGTGTGCCGCCGCGGCACCCGTGTCCCCGGGCCGACGGTCGTCAGCGAAAGGCCCGCGACACGCGCGCAAACGCGGCCTGCCGCCGGCTCGCACGAGCCGCGCGGTGATTCGATGTTCAGGCGCATGTCGGGATGTGCCTGAACACTACATGATTCGTGTTACATAGTCCAGCGGCGATGCAGGCTCGTAGCCCGGATGGAGCGCACGCGCGTCGAAGACGCGCGTGGGCGTAATCCGGGGCGGTCTCCCCGGGTGCACCACCGCCCCGGATTGCGCCATGCGCGCGCAAAGCGGCGCGATGGCTCCATCCGGGCTACGCGCTGTCTCACCGTCCCAGTCCCTGGGGCGCGAAAAGTGGGACAGCGTGCCTCGGCAATCTGCCGAGGGTCCAGAGTGAGCGATTTTGCTCAGACACCGCCGAGTGAACGTGCCTAGGCTGTCCGACACGAGGCTTATCGTTGCGGCTGGTGGGTCCCATCACGCGCGCGATTAAAAGCCATGGAGGAATACGATGAATCGACGCCACATTCTCAGTCTTTCAGTGATCACAGCGTTGGGACTTGCCTTACTGCCGGGCAGCGCCCTGGCGCAGCAAAAGTCGCTCAAGGACCAGCTCGTAGGAGCATGGACGCTCGTCTCGAACGACACCATCGCCGCCGACGGCACCAAGCAGCAGACCTTTGGCGCCAATCCGACAGGCATCCTCATCTTCGATGCCGGTGGGCGATACGCTTCGGTGACAGGGGTCCCTGACCGTCCCAAATTCAAAGCCACCGGCAATCTCCGTTCGGCGGGAACAGCAGAGGAATTTGCCGCGGCGGCGCGCGGGTTCGGCGCCAATTTCGGCACCTGGTCGGTCGACGAGGCAGGCAAGACCCTCATCCGTCGATTTGAGATCGCTCTCATCCCGAACAATGACAAGCAGGAGACGAAAGCCTCCGTCAGCCTGACCGGGGATGAACTGAAGCTCACCAGCACGCCGGCGGCGGGCGGGAAAAACGATACCGTGTTTCGGCGAGCCAAGTAGGCATCCCGACACGACCAGATCCGAGCGATCGCGCCCGGCCTCGGCTGGGCGGATCGCGTTCTCGCCGAGAATGCCCGGCTCTTCGCGTTGCTCAACATGGGCATGGCCAACACCTTCATCAACGACTGGGATGCGAAGTTCACCTACAACTTCTGGCGCCCGGTCACGGCGATCCGTAACGGCGACATGGATGGCAACGACGCCACCGAGCGCGATCCCGGCTGGACCTCGTCCAACGCGACGCCGATGCACCCGGAGTATCCATCGCAGGCGGCGATTGTGGCCGGGGTGTCGACCGGCGTGCTGGAATTGGTGGTCGCGTCCGCACAGAGCGTACCCGTGACTGCGACCGATCTCGTGGACCCGCGGCTCAAGCGGCAGTTCGGCAGCATCGCCCAACTGGCGGAAGAGCAGTGCATGGTGCGCATCTGGGGCGGCATCCACTTCAGGAATTCGCTCGAAGTCGGCACCGACATGGGTCGCAAGATCGCCGCTTACCTGGTGGAGAGCTCGCTCAAGCCGTCGCAATGACGAAGGTGTATCCCCGCGCCTTCCCCCGATCCTGTCCGCTTGCTACCATCCGTTGCGCTCGCGGCATCAAGCCGGACATGCGGAAGCTGCGGCGTTCGAAATGAAAATGAAAGAGACGTGGCGGTCCGGCAGCCACGCCATCGCAGGGAGGAGATCATCATGATACGCGCGGCTACGATTACCGTTGCGCTGCTCGCTGGCGGCTTCGCCGCCATTTCGCTTGCGCCGCAGGCGGTCAGCCAGACCGGCCCGGGCTGGGTGCAACTGTTCGACGGCAAGACCATGGACGGCTGGACCGTCGACCGGAGAAGCCAATTGGCGGATCGAGGACGGCGCGACTCGTTGCCGACAAGGGCAAGGGCGGCCACCTGGTGACCAAGAACTCGTACAAGAACCACAAGATCTATGCCGAGTTCTGGTCGGACGAGGAAGCCAACAGCGGCATCTTCATGCGCTGCAAGGATCCCAAGGCCATCGGCGCCAGGACCTGCTACGAGGTGAACATCTACGACAAGCGCCCGGACCCGAGCTACGGCACCGGCTCGATCGTGTACTTCGCCGAGGTGAGCCCGATGCCCAAGGCGGCCGGCAAGTGGAACACCTTCGAGATCACCGCCAACGGGCGGCATCTCGTCGTGATGCTCAACGGGCAGAAGACCGTCAACATGCGCAACGGCATGTTCGAGGAAGGGCACTTCACGCTGCAATACGGCGCGGGCGTGGTCAAATTCCGCAAGGTTGCGGTCAGTCCGCTCTAGGACGAGCCCAGGCTACCAAGTACAGCGCGCGGGTCGAGTTGGTGCGGCCCGCGCGCTTGCGTTGGTGGAGCGCGTCTGGTGCCGATCTTACTTCCTGACCGCGAGAGCATAGAGGTAGGTCAGGATCGCGTACACGTCCTCGTCGGAAAAGTCGATCTGCGGCATTTCCTTGTGCCTGGAAACCTTGCCCTCGGAGAGTTCGGCCTGCAACTCTCGTGGATTAAATCGGCCATAGATATCGCGCATCGGCGGGGCGTTCTTGAGCGGGCTCTCGCCGACGGCCTCGATGGCGTGGCAGCGCCCGCATTTTTCTTGCAGAATGACCTTGCCTCGCGCCGCCACCGCGCTGACGTCGGCGGCGGTTGCCGGCAAGCACAGAAGCAGTCCGGCGCCGAACGCAAGAGCCCGGGAGGCGAAACGCTCTGACATCTGTCCAAGTCTCCTGCAAAGGCTCTTTCGCGCCTGTCTTGACAGACGCGCTCCGTAAAAACTATCCGTTAATCCGTCCGGCGACTTGATGAAAATCAAAACACTTCGGCCTACTTACGAGGCTGTAGGCTCTTGGGCCGCGCGGCAACCGGTTCCGCCGTCTTGATCGAGCGCGCAAGGGGCATCGCGCTCAGGCGCTGTGAGCGCCGCAACGTGGGGCCGTGCACCATCCAGTGGTACCGCTAGCCGACGCACTCCCCGACGGGCGACCGACGATCATCGCCCCTCCATCCGTGCGGCATGCACGATCTCATTGCTTGACCGCGGGAGCATAGAGGATCGCGTAAGCCGGCACCGGGCAGTCGATCCGTTTGGCTTCCCGCGCAGCGCGGTAGCCCCCTTCCGCGCACGTACTGACGTGATGTAGCCTACTCGCAGAGCTGCCGGCGGGACATGCCGTAGTCCCTCTCATTGCAGCGGCAGCGCTGATGCCATCGGCCGGCGAGCACTCAAATCTCGAATCTGAAACCCGTTGCTTCCGGGGATGCTCCCCGCATTTCGACGGGTCTGCCCGTATTCTCGAGGGAGAGCGCCATGCAACGGTCCCGCCGCACCTTCCTGCATCTGGCAGCGGGCGCTGCCGTGTTCCCGGCGTTCTCGCGCTCCGCGTGGGCGCAATCCTATCCGGCGCGGCCGGTGCGCTTGATCGTTCAGGTTCCCGCCGGCGGCTCGCCCGACATCATCGCGCGCGTGGTGGGTCAATGGCTGTCGGAGCGGCTGGGCCAGCCGTTCGTCATCGACAACCGGCCGGGCGCCAGCGGCAATGTCGGCACCGAAGCGGCCGTGCGCGCGCCTGCGGACGGCTACTCGCTGCTGTTCGCGATGTCGGCGAACGCCATCAACGCGTCGCTCTTCGACAATCTCCGTTTCAGCTTCATCCGCGACACCGCGCCGGTGGCGAGCATCGCCAGGATTCCCCTGGTCATGGCGGTCAATCCGTCGGTTCCGGCGAAGACGGTTCCCGAGTTCATCGCCTATGCCAAGGCCAATCCGGGCAGGATCAACATGGCGTCGAGCGGCAACGCGACCCCGCTGCATGTCGCCGGTGAGCTGTTCAAGATGATGGCCGGCGTCGATCTGGTTCACGTTCCTTACCGCGGCGAGCCGGTGGCGATGCCCGATCTGGTCACCGGGCAGGTGCAGGTCATGTTCGGCGTCCTGCCGTCGTCGCTCGCGTACATCCGGTCCGGCCAGCTGCGCGCGCTCGCCGTGACCGCCGCGAAGCGTCTGGCGGTCTTGCCGGACGTTCCGGCCATGGACGAATTTCTGCCGGGCTACGAGGCCAGCGGCTGGTATGGAATCGCGGCGCCCAGAGCCACGCCTCCGGAGATCGTCGAGAAGCTCAACAGGGAGATCAATGCCGGACTGGCCGACGCAAGGATGAAGGAGCGCCTCTCCGATCTGGGCTGTCTGGTGTTCGCAGGCTCGCCTGCCGACTTCGAGAAGTTCGTCGTCGGCGAGACCGAGAAGTGGGCCAAGGTGATTCGAACGGCCGGCATCAAAGCGGAGTAGGCGGCCGGGCGATGGCGCCGCCGGTTTTGATCTGGGTCAACAGGCGCCGGGGAGCTTGTGAAATATTTGCGCAAAGAACAATTTTTTGGTGGTGGTATCATTTAATATGAGTATTCGCTCGATCGTGCATCCGACCGATTTCTCGGAGCTGAGCGGCATGGCTTTTGCGCATGCATTGCGCATCGCGTTGGCGACCAGGAGCAAACTGCATCTTCTGCATATCTCGCAGCATGACACCGGAGGAGCATTGGCATTCCCGCATGCGCGACGCCTGCTCGCGCAATGGGGACTGTCGGAAGAGGACGCTCCGCCATGGGAGATCGCGGCCGAGCTCGGAATTGAAATTCACAACAGCTCCGTCAAGTGGCAGCAACCGGCGGAGGGTATCGTCGGTTTTCTGCGCCAGCATCCCTGCGATCTTATCGTGCTTGCGACCCATGGCGGCGATGGCTTCGAGCGTTGGCTGCGGGGGTCGGTGTCGGAAACCGTATCCCGCCGCTCGGCCATTCCGACACTGTTCGTTGCGCCGGGGGCGCGCGGTTTTGTCAGCCAGATCACTGGCGATATCCAGCTCCGGCGGGCGCTGGTGCCGGTGGATTTTTCGCCGGCGCCGAACAAGGCGATCAGGGCCGTTCAGCGCATGGGCAGGCTTCTGACCGGTGCGGACATCGTCCTGCACATCCTGCATGTCGGACGCTCGGCGCCATCGGTGCGTATGAGATCGTCGCATTGGCCACCCTTGCCGCCGGTCATGCTTCGACACGGCAACGTCGTGAAGTCGATCGTGGACGCCGCGATCGAATTCGAGGTCGAACGTGATCGGCATGCCCACGGCCGGACATCGTGGCGTGCTGGATGCGCTGCGCGGCAGTACGACCGAGCGCGTAATCCGGCACGCGCCGTGCCCCGTCTTCGCCCTACCCGCGGCTTAGCCGCACGGCTCCAGTCCGAGCGACGTGGCCAGCCTTCGGCGGGCGGTTTGTGTGGCGCACGGATTTTTTGTTGCCCTTCCAGCAGACCGTGCAGCCGGGCCCGCGGAACTTGTGCCCGCGGCTGCAGGTCTTCCAGCCATTGTTGCTTGCAGCGGCCATGGTGTCGTCCCCCGTTCTCACACGATGTGATTGCGCAGCTGCGTCTCGCCGCGCCAGATGCGGTCCAAATTCTCCATCAGCAGGTCGATGACGTTGTCCTCGTAGCGCCGGGTCTCGCCGGCGGTGTGCGGCGTGATCAGCGCATTGTCGAGCGCCCATAGCGGCGAAGCGGCGGGGAGCGGCTCGTCCACGGTGCAGTCGATGCCTGCCGCGGCGATGCGCCTGCCCGCGAGCGCCTCGACCAGCGCCGGCTCGTCGACCACCTTCCCGCGCGCGACGTTGACCAGCACGGCGGATGGCTTCATCACAGCGAGCGCCTGCGCATTGATCAGCCGCTCGGTCTCCGGCGTGAGCGGGCAGGTGAGCGCCACGGCGTCGGCCTGCGGCAACAGCTCGAGCAGGCGGGCTTGCGGAAATACCGCGTCGGCGGTGCCCGCGCCGCTCGACGCGTCGCGCTTGGTGGCGATCGTGCGCATCCCGAAGGCGCGCGCCATCGTCGCCAGCCGCGAGCCGATGCGCCCGAGCCCGACGATCAGCAGCGTCTTTCCCGTGAGCTCGTCCTCGCGCTGCGACAGGTCCGAGATCATGCCGCGCCAGTGCCGTTTCGCCTGGTTGTCGCGGGCGAGGTGCAGCTGCCGCGTCAGCGCCAGGATCAGCGCCATGGCGTGCTGGGCCACGGCTTCCGCGTTCACGCCCTGCGCGCTCGCCAGCCGGATGCCGGCGGCGGCGAGCGCTTCACGCGCATACTGGTCGGTGCCGGCGCTGATCGACTGGATGAAGGCGAGCCGCGGCGCGCGCGCGATGAACTCGTTGCGCCACAGCATCGAGACTGACAGGACATCGAATTCGCCGAGCCGCGCCGTGAGCTCGTCGAGGCTGCTCACCTGGAAATGCCTGATGTTGGTCCCACGCAGGGCAAAGCGTTCCGCCATGCGATAGGCGACGTGAGCAAAGCAGATCGTGAGGTTTTCTTTCGAGGGGAGGGGGCGCATGTAGATGTGAGTCCTTCGTAGCCCGGATGGAGCCGTCGCGCTTTCGCGACGGCGCAATCCGGGTCGGTGGTGCCTTGAGGCGAGACCGCCCCGCATTACGCCATGGCGCGAAAACGCGCCATGGCGTAATGCGGGCTACAAGCTGTACACGGAGTTCGCCCTGAAGTACGTTGGTGAGACGTGATAGCGCGACAGGGCCTCGAACATGACCATTGGGTCGGTGGCCGCGTTCAAGCTGTTCGTGGCGATCGTACTTTACCTGTTCCTTCCGCTCAGCGCGTTGACGTACTACGTCTCAACGCGACAACGACGCATCATCGAAGTGGAGCGGGTGCTCGCCATCCTGTCGGTCGAGCCCTCGTATGCAAAGGCCTACCTTCCCGACCAGCTCCCGACCTATGTGTGGGCGGTCGGCTACGCGTCCGTCGTTTCCTGCATCGGCCTGGTGCTCTTGTTCTTCAGCACGGAAATCGGGCTGCCGGACGGCGAGTTTCCGACCGTGATGCTGGCCGAGGTCGAGTTCCCGCAGAAGGGATCGCGCGTCGTCTTCGCGATGGCATTCCTGGGCGCGTACCTCTCGGGCCTCCAGCATATCTACCGGCGGTACTCCGCGGGCGACCTGTCGGCGACCCTCTATTTCGGCTTCAGCATGCGGATTATCTTCGCCGCTGTCGTGGCAGTGGTCCTCTACAACGCGTTTGCGGCACTGTCCGGAGGAGTCGCGGCAAGCGGCGGGATCACGGCGAACATCTGGCCCGCGCTCGCGTTTCTGATCGGCATCTTTCCGCAGCGCGGCATGCGATATCTGTCGGACAAGGTTCCGATGCTGGGGCAAACGCACGATCCGACCGTACGGCCGGCGCCGCTCGAGATGATCGAAGGCATCGAGAGCCACGACGTCCTGCGTCTGGAGGAGATCGGGATCGACACCTGCTACGACCTCGCCACCGCGGACTTCGTCCCGCTTCTGCTCAAGACGCCGTACAGCGCGCGGCAATTGATCGACTGGATTCTCCAGGCCAAGCTGTGCGTGTATTTCGGCGATGGCGTGAAGGAGCTGCGCCGCTTCGGGATTCGCACGCTCGTCGATCTCGAAGCCCTCACGCCCGAGGAGATCGATACGCTGCCGCAGGAGACCAGCGTGACCTCGACCGTGCTGATACGGGCGGTCGTGGCCGCGCGGACCAGCCCCGAGATCGGCCGCTTGCGCGAGGCCGGGACGCTGCTGGGGATGTTCTGGGGTCGGCCGGAGCAGCCCGCCACGACCGTGGCGCCCCAGCCGCAATCGGCGCAGCCTCTGGTCTGATCTGTGCTATTCATTCTGTCCTCGCGTCCAAAGCCTGGGGGCGCGGAAGCGCCTGGCCGGAGCCGCCGCCATGGAGCTCAACGCAGACTTCTCGCAGCGCGCCGTCGTCCACGCGGCGCGTCTCGCCTGGGTTCCTTCGCCCATGGCGGGCGTCGATCGCCGCATGCTGGATCGCATCGGCGATGAAGTGGCGCGCGCGACGTCGATCGTCCGCTACGCGCCACACAGCCACTTTTCCGCCCACACGCATGGAGGCGGAGAGGAGTTCATCGTCCTGGACGGCGTGTTCCAGGACGAGCACGGCGACTATCCCGTGGGCTCATATGTCCGCAACCCGCCAACGTCGAGTCATACGCCTGGCTCGGAGCCGGGTTGCGTCATCTTCGTCAAGCTCTGGCAATTCGAGCCGCACGACCGCACGGACGTGCGGATCGACACCGGCACGATGCCGTTCATGGCGGCGCCCGGCCGAACCGGCGTCGAGCTCATGCCATTGTTTCGAGACGCGCGCGAGGAGGTCCGCCTGGAGCGTTGGGCGCCGAGCTCGCGCATCGAGCTGATCGCGCCGGGCGGAATCGAGATCCTGGTGCTCGATGGCCACTTTACGGAAGGTGCCGAAGACTTCACGGTTCAATCCTGGCTCCGATTGCCGGCCGGGGCGACGCTGCGGGCCGAAGCCGGCGCGCAGGGTTGCAAGGTGTGGGTCAAGACCGGTCACCTTGCACACGTGTCGACAGGGTAGAGTCATTCCCTCCAGTGCAACACGTCGCGCACCACGCTCCAGCGCGGTGCCGCCGCCGTGCGCGGCCGTCCCAGGATCCAGTAGTTGATCTCGCGTTCGCGCATGCCGTCGGCGCGCCGCAGCTGCTGCCAGTAGTTCACGAAATGCATCATCACTTCCGATCCCCGCGGCATCAGGTAGCTCAGCAGGAACGGATTGCCGATGTCCTGCGGCACGACGGCGGTGATGCCGGGATGCGAGCGGGCGAACGCGGCGGCCTGCTCGAGCGTCCAGATCGCCGCGTCGACCTTGGAGAAGTCGGGTAGCGTCCGATAATCCGGCATCATCACGATCTGGGCGTTCGGGAACAGGCGCTGCCACAGCGGATGCAATACGGGATCGACGCTCATGGCGAGGCGCAACCCGCGCATGGCCAGAATCTCCTCACGCGTGCGGAAGCGTTGCGCCCGATCCGCCGGCATGAACAAGGCGACCGGGCTCTGATAGTACGACATCGACGCCGCGAGCGTGCTCAGCCGCTGCGTGCTGGCGTAGATGCCGGCCATCGCGATATCGAAGCGCCCGGCCTCGAGATCGCGCTCGAGGTCGGGAAACTCGAACGGGACGAAGACCACGCGCACGTTCAGCGAGCGGGCGAGGTCGTAGGCGAACGCGACGTCGTAGCCGACGAGTTGGCCGGCATCGTTGAAGTAGGAGAACGGTATCGCATTGGCGTTATAGCCCACGCGCAATGCGCCGCTCGCCTGGATGCGCTCGATGGTCGCGCCGCCCGACGCCGGCGGTGCGGCGGCCGGCTGCGGCTCTCCGGGCCGCAGCACGGTGGCCTGGACGCCGCGGGTGACGGCGGGGTCGAGCGTCAGCGCCCCATAGCGCACGCCGGAGGAGCCCAGGAAATAGCCGTGCGCGGCGTGACCCGCCCACGCGATGGCTACGAAGGCGAGTGCGGGAAGAACGAGCGCCGCGGCGAGTTGCGGCACGCGCAGCCGCAGCTTGCCGTAATAGGCGAGCGTCACCAGCACGCTCAGGAACGCGAACGCCATCACCGAGACGATCACCTGGCAATAGCGCGTGAGCGTCTGCAGCTCGACATAGAGCTCGCGCGTCCCGTCCGGCAGCGTGAGCCAGGCCGAGAGAAACTCCACCGCATTGACGGCTGACGTGGGCGAGCCGAATCCGGAGAGCAGCGTCATGACCGGAAGCAACGCTTCTTCGCGGCCTGCCAGCGGCACCTTGTAGTAGTAGGCGGCGAACAGCAGGAAGAGATAGACGAAGAAGTTGCCGATCTGCCCCAACGGATAAGCGACCGAAAGGTTGGTGCGGATGATCTCGTCGCGCTCGGGGTCGTCGATCCCGCAGCGGTCGGCGAGCTTGCGTGTCGCCTCCACCACGAACGGCAGCGCGGCGACCGACAGCGTCGTCACCGCCGCGATCGCGATCGCCGAGCGGAGCTCGACGATGACCTCGCGGTGGGCGACCGGCGCCAATGCCGATATCAGCGCGGGCAGCACCCAGAAGGCGAGGATGGCCGTGCCGAGGAGGAAGAGCATGAGGTAGAGGCTCATGCTGACGAGGTCGCCGACCGAGGTCGTGCCCGCGGTGACGGCAAACAGCGCGAAGACGCCGATCGGCGCCAGCAGCACGATCCAATGCCAGAACTTGAGGCTCGCCAGCCGGATGGTTTCCAGCATGCTCAGGAGCGGCGCCTTGTCCTTGATGGTCTGCAGCGCCACCCCGTAGAAGATGCAGAAGAGCACGACCGCCGGGACGTAGTTCTGGGTTAGCGCGGTGAACACGTCGGTCGGGATCAACATTCCCAACAGCTTCGAGATGCTCTGCGGCTGCGCCGGTGTGTCGCCGATGACGGCCGGCTGCACCGCCGGAATCGCCTGTGCCAGGGCCGCGAGGCACGCGAACGTCACCACCCACGCCGCCACGTAGAAAAACCAGCCGCTCTTGAACAGCCGCCAGGCCTTGTGCGGCTCCAGCGAGCCCAGGCCGTGCAGCAGCGAGCAGATGAGATAGGGGTAGACGGCCGCCTGCAGCAACCCGACATAGGCGAAGCCGATCGGGCTCAGGATCGCGCAGCTCTCGCCGAACATGATGCCGGCCAGGATGCCGGCCGCTCCGCCCACGAGCACCCACGACGCGAGGTTCATTCCGCCGCCTGCCTACCCTCACCCATCGGGACAAGTTTGGACCTGTCGAAAGTACGGATGCGAGTCGGGGGTACGACGTCAGGGCCGGCACGCCTGGATCGTGCAAAGCGCGCCCGGGTTGCGGCGCTCACAGCGCCTGAGCGCGATCCCCCTTGCGCGCTCTTCCAGGATGGCGGTGCCGGTCGCCGTGCGGCCCGCAGGCCCCACAGCCACGCAAGTCCAGGCCGACGCCTGGCTGGGCAAGAAGCAGCATATGCCAGCGGCAAGCATCATGGATGCGAGATACCGTTTCATCTGTGCCCTCCATTGGTCCGAACCAGCGCCACCAAACCCCAGCCTACGAGCCTTCATCGGGCGGCGCCAGCGGGCCGGGCAATGCACGGCGGACGTGGGTCCGGCTCCTGGCCATCACGCGCAATTTGGCGTGGCGATGTGGTCCCGGTGTTGTCACACCTTTGATCAAGATCAATGCGGTTCGTCGCGATCAATGCATCTGATAGGTTGCCCTGGTCTGTCCCGGAGAGGAAAGCGCGCCATGTCATATCGAACCGTCACTGCCGTTGCCGCAGTTGCGCTACTTGGCTTCATGTACGTCGCGGATGCCCTGGCCCGCCCGGCCGGCGGCGGCGGCCGCGGGGGAGGTGGTGGCCGCGCAGGGGCGGCGAATGTCAATCGCGGCAATGTCAACGTCAACCGCAACGTCAACGTCGACGTCAATCGCGTGGGCCGTGGCGTGGCCGTGGGTGTTGGTGCCGCTGCCGTCGGTGCCGCCGCCGCTGGTGCATACTACTACGATACCTGCGGGTATTTCCCTTATCCCCCGTGCTAGTAACTGCGGCGCCACCGGCCACGACCGCCGTGCCCGCACGCCTATAGGGATCATGCGGTCCGTTTTCGCATGATGGGCACCATCACCTTATTGCCACCAGCTTGGAGACGAAGAAAATGTATCGCTTCACCGCCGCTTTGGCTCTTCTCGTCGCGTCCGTTGCTGCGGCTTCGGCGCAAGGTTCGTTATCCCAACCCTCGCTTTGGCAAAGTGAACGAGGTGCCATCGTGAAGGTCTTGCGCATCGACGCCGCCACAGGAAATTTCAGCGGCGTTTTCATCAGCAGCCCGACGGGCGCATGTCCGGCGGTCCCCTACGAGTTGACCGGCCGCGTTCATCGCCCGCAACGTCACGTCGTATTCCAGACCTCGCGGACCTGGACGTCAGATTGCGCAGTGACCACCGTCTGGTCCGGACGGGCTCTTGGCCCGGGGAGCGTTGCCACGAGATGGGTCGCGACGGCCGTCGGGCCGAATGGTCAGGTGATCAGGAGACGGGGCACCGAGGTTTTCCGGCGCATCTGAACAGCAGCCGCACTGGCTCCGTTGTAGCCCGGATGGAGGCGTCGCGCCCTTTTGCGCGTAAGCGCGTTTACGCGCGTCTTCGACGCGCTATGGGCGCAATCCGAGGACGGTGGTGCCTCGTGGAGGGACCGCCCCGCATTCCGCCATGGCGCCAATGCGCCTCAAGCGCGTTCACGCGCGTCTTGACGCGCCATGGCTCCATGCGGGCTACAACGCCCGCGCAATCCCGGATAATCTTTGCCGATGGTTCGGTACCGGCGAAATTTCCTTCCAGGCGGATCGTTCTTCTTCACCGTAACGCTAGAGGATCGACGTTCGTCCGCGCTTGTCGATCACATCGAGGACCTTCGAGCCGCTTTCCGCGTGACTGCGAACGAACGTCCCTTCACCATCGATGCCGTCGTGATCCTGCCCGATCACCTCCACGCAATCTTCACTCTCCCGCCGGAGGACTTCGATTTTTCCGGCCGATGGCGCCGGATCAAGAGCCACTTCACCCGGCACGTCGTAGCTCGCGGCGTTGCGGTCGAACGCAATCGCAAAGGCGAGCACAGGCTTTGGCAGCGACGATTTTGGGAGCACACGATCCGCAACGAGAAGGATTTCGCGCGGCATTTCGACTATATCCATTTCAATCCGGTGAAGCACGGCTTGGTGTCGCGCGTCTGCGATTGGCCCTACTCGTCGTTCCACCAAAACGTCCGCAGCGGGCTGTTGCCGCAGGATTGGGGCGGTGTGGTTGACGACGCGAAGACCAATTTTGGCGAGCGCTCGTAGCCCTTTTGCGCGACGGCGCAATCCGGGGGCGGTGGCGCCACGCGGCGAGACCGCCCCGCATTCCGCCATGGCGCCAAGCGCGCCATAGCTCCATGCGGCGCTACAAGCTACTCCGCCGCGGCGCGCGCCGGGCCGGCATGCGCCGAGATCAGATAGTCGAGCGCCGCCTGGGTGCCGCCCTTCTTGTGCGGGATGCCGGCGAGGGCGAACGCCATCTCTGTCGTGGCGAGCGCGCCCATCAGCGTGCCGTCGTTGATGTCGCCGAGATGGCCGATGCGGAAGTACTTGCCGGCATAGCTGCCGAAGCTCGCGCCGTAGGAGATGTTGAAGTTCTCCAGCGCGAGGTTGCGGAAGGCGTCGGCGTCGTGGCCCTCGGGCAGCATCACCGCGGTCACGGTCGGCGAGTAGTATTTCGCCTCGCGGCACATGATCTCGAGCCCCCAGGCGCGCACCGCGCGGCGCGTCGCCTCGGCCAAGCGGTCGTGGCGCGCGAACACGTTGTCGAGCCCTTCCTCGTGCAGCATGGCGATGCCTTCGTTGAGCCCATGGAGCATCAGCGTCGCCGGGGTATAGGGGAAGAAGCCGATCTTGTTCATGTTCAGCATGTCGTCCCAGGCCCAGAACGACTTGGTCAGCTTGGAATTCTTCGACGCCGCCAGCGCCTTGTCGCCGATGGCGTTGAATGACATGCCCGGCGGCATCATCAGCCCCTTCTGCGCGCCGCCGACGGTGACGTCGACGCCCCACTCGTCGTGGCGGTAGTCGGTCGAGGCGAGCGAGGAGATGGTGTCGACCAGGAACAGCGCCGGGTGACCGGCGGCGTCGATCGCCTTGCGGATGTCGGGGATGGGGGAGAGACACCCGGTCGAGGTCTCGTTGTGCAGCACGCAGACCGCCTTGATCTCCTTGTTGGTGTCCTTGCGCAGATAGTCCTCGATCGCGGCCGGGTCGGCGCCGATGCGCCAGTCGGTCTTGATGAATTCGGGCTTGAGGCCGAGCTTCTCGGCCATGTTCTTCCACAGAGTGGCAAATTGCCCGGTCTCCACCATCAGCACGCGGTCGCCGGGCGAGAGCGTGTTGACCAGCGCCGCCTCCCACGCGCCGGTGCCGGTCGCGGTGTAGGTGACCACCGGGCTTGGTGGTCTTGAAGATGGTCTTGATGCCCTCGAGGCACTTCTTGGCGACCTTGGCGAATTCCGGCCCGCGGTGGTCGATGAGCGGGGTGTCCATCGCGCGCAGCACGCGGTCGGGCAGCGCGGTCGGCCCCGGAATCTGCAGGAAGTGGCGGCCAACGGGGCGCGAGGAGTTCTTCGACATCGGGCAAGTCCTTGCAGGCACGAGTTTTTCGAGGAGCGGTCGGCAGCGGCCCGGCCCGGCCGCAACTTGCCGCTTTGAAGGACGAATGCGACAGTCAGTCAAGCCTTTTAGCCAAATGGCCTGATGGAAACGGCCGCGTGACGAAGGGGGCTTCTCACCAACGCGCGGCCGACCACGGTAAGACAAATGCCCGAAACCCTCATGCCCGGCCTGGAACGGCGGCTCAAGGCGCAGCTCCAGGGGGACGTGCAGTTCGACGCCTTCACGCGCGGGCGTTACGCCACCGACGCCTCCCACTATCAGATCATGCCCATCGGCGTGGTGGCGCCGCGCTCGATGGCGGAGGCGCAATGGGCGCTGGCGCTCGCGCGCGAGGAGGGCGTGAGCGTATTGCCGCGCGGAGGCGGCACCTCGCAATCCGGCCAGACGGTCAATTCCTCGCTCGTCATCGACTGCTCGAAACATCTCGACCACGTGCTCGAGCTCGACGTCGCCGCCAAGCGCTGCGTGGTCGAGCCCGGCATCGTGCTCGACGAGCTCAACCGCAAGCTCAAGCCGCACGGATTGTGGTTTCCGGTAGACGTGTCCACGTCCTCGCGCGCCACCATCGGCGGCATGGTCGGCAACAATTCCTGCGGCTCGCGCTCGCTGCGCTACGGCAACACCCGCGAGAACGTGCTCTCGGTCGACGCGGTGCTCGCGGACGGAACGTTCGCGCATTTCGGGCCGGCGGCGCGCGACCTGTCGGATCTTCCGAAGGATTCGGCGCTTGCGCCGCTCGCGCGCGACTTGTTGGCGCTTGCGGCGGCGGAGGCCGACGAGATCGAGGCCAACTTCCCGAAGGTGCAGCGCCGGGTCGGCGGCTACAATCTCGACGCGCTGGTGCCCGGCCGCAACGATCTCAACCTTGCGCATATCCTCGTCGGCTCGGAAGGCACGCTCGCCTTCTCCCGCAAGATCGAGCTCAAGCTCTCGCCCCTGCTCGGCGCCCGCGCGGTCGGCGCCTGCCATTTCGGCAGCTTCGTCGCGGCGATGGACGCGGCGCAGCACATCGTCAAGCTCGGACCGATCGCGGTCGAGCTGGTCGACCGCACCATGCTCGGCCTCGCGCGCGAGATCGCCATGTTCGAGCCGACGATCGACACGGTCGTGCGCGGCGACCCCGAGGCGATCCTGTTCGTCGAGTTCGCGGAGGATCAGGGCGAGAATTTCCGGCGGTTGCTGCGCCTCAACGAATTGATGGGCGACCTGGGCTTGAGCTGGGGTAATGCCGGTGCAAAATGGGGCGGCGTGATCGAGGTGCTCGATCCCAAGCTGCAGGGCGCCATCGGCGAGATGCGGACCGCCGGCCTCAACATCATGATGTCGATGAAGGAGGCGGGCAAACCCGTCTCCTTCGTCGAGGACTGCGCGGTGCCGCTCGAGCACCTGGCGGAGTACACGTCGAAGCTGTCGGACGTCTTCGCGCGCCACGGCACCCGCGGCACCTGGTACGCGCACGCCTCGGTCGGCTGCCTGCACGTGCGGCCGGTGCTCAACCTGCGGCTCGACAAGGATCTCGCGGCGATGCGCGCCATCGCCGAAGAAGCCTTCGACCTGGTGCGCGCCTACAAGGGATCGCATTCCGGCGAGCACGGCGACGGCATCGTGCGCTCGGAGTTCCACGAGAAGATGTTTGGAGCGCGGCTGGTGCGCGCGTTCGAGGAGGTCAAGCGGCGCTTCGACCCGGCCGGCCGCTTCAATCCCGGCAAGATCGTGCATGCGCCTGACTTCGACGATCGTAGCGTGCTCCGCTACGGGCCGGACTACCACGGCGAGGACATGCACACCCATCTGGACTGGTCGGCCTGGACCGGCAGCGGCGGCGGTTTCCAGGGCGCGGTCGAGATGTGCAACAACAACGGCGCCTGCCGCTCGCTACAGGGTGGCGTGATGTGCCCGAGCTACCGCGTCACCCGCGACGAACGCGACGTCACGCGCGGACGCGCCAATACGCTGCGTCTCGCCATCACGGGGCAACTTGGCGCCGATGCGCTCGCCTCGGACGAGATGGCGGAGACGATGAAGCTCTGCGTCTCCTGCAAGGCCTGCCGGCGCGAATGTCCGACCGGCGTCGACATGGCGCGCATGAAGATCGAGGTGCAGGCGGCGCGCGTGGCGAAGCGCGGCATTTCATTGCGTGATCGCCTCGTCGGCTATCTGCCGCGCTATGCGCCGCTCGTGGCCTGGTGGCCCACGCTCGCCAACCTGCGCAACGAGATCCCGCTCCTGCGGGGCTGGTCGGAGACATATGCTGGCTTGAGCACGCGGCGGGAGCTGCCGCGCTGGCGCGCCGATCGATGGCGGGAGCCGTCAACCCTCGTCGGCTCAGCCGATGCGAGGCCTGTGGTGTTCTTCGCCGACACCTTCAACCGCTATTTCGAGCCGGAGAACATCGCGGCCGCGCTCGCCGTGCTCGCCGCCGCAGGCTACGGCGTGCACCTGCCGAAGCCTGCGGACGGCAGCCGCCGACCGCTCTGCTGCGGCCGCACCTTTCTCGCGGTGGGTCTCGTCGACGAGGCGCGGCGCGAGGCCGAGCGCTGCGTCGCCGCGCTCGCGCCCTTCGTCGCAAAGGGAATCCCGGTGGTGGGGCTCGAGCCGAGCTGCATCCTCGGCTTCCGTGACGAGATCCCGGCGCTGATCAAGAGCGAGGACGCGCGCCGCATCGCCGCCAGCGCGCTGCTGTTCGAGGAATATCTCGCGCGCGAGGCGGGAGAGGGCAGGCTGAAGCTGCCGTTGAAGCCCGTGGCCAAGCGCGCGCTGTTGCACGGCCACTGCCACCAGAAGTCCTTTGCCGCGATGACAGCGGTCGAGGCCACGCTCAAGCTCGTACCCGATCTCGCGGTCGAGAGCGTGGAGTCGAGCTGCTGCGGCATGGCCGGCGCGTTCGGCTACGGCGCCGACACCATCGACGCGTCGCTCAAGATGGCGGAGCTTTCACTGCTGCCTGCCGTGCGCAAGGCCGAGGCGGATACGCTGGTGATTGCCGACGGCACCTCGTGCCGGCATCAGATCAAGGACGGGGCAGGACGCGCAGCTCTTCACGTCGCGCGCGTGCTGGCAATGAGCCTCGATGCGTAGCCGATCGTAGCCCGTCCGGCGTAAAGCGCCACCGTCCCCAGCATGAAGGCGAGCATGCCGACCATCACCATCGCCATGGTGTGGTCGAGGCTGCCGGGCGAATGCGCAAGACCGTGCAGCAGACCTTGCGGGCCGCCGTGGCCGGGATGCGCCAGCGCGGCGGTCGGCAGGAGGGTCAGGGCGGCGGAGAGCGTGAGGCCAGTGCGCATGCGGGTTCCCCGTTGTCGGCAAGTAAGAAGATCAGTTCAAAATTGCATATCGCGGGCGGGGTCCGCAAGCCCGGACGCTGAACTTATCGAGGCATCAGCACCACGCGGCCGTGGCGCACCCCGCGCTCGGCGATGACGTGCTCGGCGAAATGCTGCACGGCGCCGGTCTTGCCCTTGAGCACGGTCACCTCCATGCAGCTGTCGTGGTCGAGGTGGACGTGCAGCGAGGAGAGCGACAGCTCGTGGTGGTCGTGGAATGCCTCGGTCAGCCGCTTGGGCAGTTCGCGGGCGTGATGATCGTAGATGTAGACCACCGCCGCCACGCAGTCGCGCTTGGCGTCGAGGGTCTGCGACGCCTCGCGGATGCCGGCACGGGCGAGGTCGCGGATGGCCTCGGAGCGGTTCTGGTAGCCGCGGGCCGCGATGATGCGATCGAGCTCGGTCATGAGCTCGTCGTCGATGGTGATGGTCACGCGTTGCATGGGACTGGCGCCAATCCACATTGGGTTGGCACTGTTCTAATCCCTTACGCGGTGGTGGCCAATGGCGGAGCGCCTCCCTCGAGAGATGAATGTCACGTGATGAACAAAGAGAAGAGCAGGCCCGCCCGGATGTACATCCGGGCGGGCCGCTTTGACCGACGCGGGGGTGGATGGGGGCGCACGCGCCGATCACAACCTTATTCGTTCGGGGAGCGATCCTCCGTGGGAATTGGTGGTCGTTTCTTCTTGCCGTGTGCGGCTCTTGCGTCCGCTTGATCCGGGGCGGCTCTTCCGTCCGCACATCCGTTGGTCGCGGGAGGGAGCAAACGGGTTCAAAGGTCTTAGACGGCCAGAAACCAAGTATTTTTTGCCTTCCGTTGTGGGGAATGCGCCGCGGACGGTGCGGGGCGGCGGCGAAAGTGATATTTTGCCCACGATGCCCACCAATCTCGCCCGCGCACCGGTAGCCGAAGTCCACACGCGCAAGGCCGAGCCCGGCGACGTCGATGCGTTGACCGAGCTCGAGCAGCGCGTGTTCGCGACCGACCGGCTGTCGCGCCGCAGCCTGCGGCGTTTCCTCACATCGCCGAGCGCCGAGGTGATCGTGGCGGAGCAGGGCGCCGAGCTCGCCGGTACGGCCATCGTGCTGTTCCGGCCGCGCTCGGTCGTCGCGCGCCTCTATTCCATCTCGGTCGCCCCGCAGATGGGCGGACGCGGGGTTGGGCCGATGCTGCTGGACGCCGCCGAAGGTGCCGCGCTGGCGCGCGGCTGCCGCGCCATCCGGCTCGAGGTCCACCAGACCAATCACGCCGCCATCTCGCGCTACCGCAAGAGCGGCTACCGGGAGTTCGGCCGCGTCAGCCGCTACTACGAGGACGGTGGCGACGCCTTGCGGTTCGAGAAGCGGCTTGTCCCCAACATCGCGGCGCTGAAGGCGGCGCCGCCTTATTTTCACCAGACCACCGAATTCACGTGCGGGCCGGCCTGCATGATGATGGCGCTGGCCTGGGCGGCCTCTCGGGGCAATCGAAAGTTCGAGCCGGCGCCGGCCCTCGAGTTCGAGCTTTGGCGCGAAGCCACGACCATCTTTACCGGTTCGGGACCGGGCGGCTGCGAGCCCTACGGGATGGCCGTCGCGCTCAAGCGTCGCGGCCTCGCGCCGGAGGTCTTTGTCAGCCGCCCCGGGCCCTACTTCCTCGACACCGTGACCTCCGCCGACCGGTGCCGGGTCATGCAGGTGACACAGATGGACTTCCGGCGTGAGGCGAAGGCGCTCGACATCCCAAGCCACATGACTCCTGTGAGCGAATCGGTTCTGATGCGGGCATTCGATGCCGGAAGCGTGGCCATCGTCCTCGTTTCGGGCTATCACATGGTCCCCAGAGGAAAGCCGCACTGGATTTTTGCCTTCGGCCGCGACGGACGTCATGTCCTCATGCACGACCCGGCGGCCATCAGAGATGATCAAGGGATGGCGGCCGCCGCCGAGACCTACGCGGTACCGTGGACCGCGTTCGAGCGCGTGACCCATCTGGGTCGCGAGCGGCTGAGCGCGGCCATCGTCATCCGGAAAGGACCTACATGACCGGCTGGGTCATTCTGGTCGACCAGCCCAAAGACCTTCCGAACGCCGAAACCCCGCACAAGGTGATCACGACGAGCGAATATCTCGCCCGTCCGCGCCTGTTCGACATGGGACGGCCGAAGCTCGTCAACCTGGCGCGGTCCTACGCCTATCAGTCGAAGGGCTACTACGCCTCGCTGCTCGCCGAAGCGCGCGGGCATCGCGTGGTGCCCAACGTCGAGACCATGCTGGAGCTGCGCGAGGCCAAGCTCTACGAGCACGCGCTGCCCGAGCTCGAGGACGAGCTCAATCGCTGCGCTCGCCGCGCCGACTATCAGCCCGAGGGCGAGATCAAGCTCCTGGTCTGCTTCGGCATCGCCCGCGACCCGCGCTTCGAGCAGTTCGGGCGGCTGCTGTTCGACTGGTTCCGCTGCCCGGCGCTGGAGGTCACCGTCGAGCCCGGCACCTGGCTCTCGATCGAGCGGATTCGTCCGCGCAACATCACCAGGCTGGCGAACGGCGAAGCGAGCTTTCTGCGCGAAGCGCTCCACCAGCACACCAAGCGCGAATGGCGCGACCCCAAGGCGCGCACGGTCGCGAAGTACGACCTCGCGGTGCTCTACGATCCCAACGAGAAGATGGCGCCGTCCTCGGCGGCCTCGATCAAGCACATGGCGCGCATCGCCGAGAAGCTCTCGGTCGACGTCGAGCCGGTCACGCGCCGGCAGCTCGCGGAGCTCGCGGAATACGACGGGCTGTTCATCCGCGAGACCACCTCGATCGACAACCACACCTACCGGTTCGCGCGCCGCGCCTGGCAGGAGGGCATGCCGGTCATCGACGACCCGATCTCGATGATCCGCTGCACCAACAAGGTGTTCCTGATGGAGCTGCTCGGCCAGAACCAGGTGCCGACGCCGCCGACCGTGATCATCGCCGAGGACTCGCGACCTGACCAAGGCGATGGAAACGCTCGGCCTGCCGCTGGTGGTGAAGATCCCCGACGGCTCGTTCTCGCGCGGCGTGCACAAGGTCGAGACCCAGGCCGAGTTCAAGCGCATCGCCGACGAGTTGTTCGAGGAGACCGACCTGCTCCTGGCGCAGAAGTTCCTGCCGACGGAATTCGACTGGCGGGTCGGCGTGCTCGCCGGCGAGCCGCTGTTCGTGTGCCAGTACCGCATGGCGCGCGGGCATTGGCAGATCGTCAAGTACCGCGCCGACGGCTCCTCGCGCGAGGGCGGCTTCCGCACCTTCGAGCTCGACCAGGCGCCGCGCGAGCTGATCGACATCGCGGTGCGCGCGGCGCGGCCGATCGGGGATGGCTTCTACGGCGTCGACGTCAAGCAGACCGACAGCGGCTTCGTCGTCATGGAGGTCAACGACAACCCCAACCTCGAGCACGGCATCGAGGACCAGGTCGGCAAGGACGAAATCTGGACCCGCCTGCTCAAGTGGTTCATCGAAAGGTTCGAGCAGTAGGATGGGTGGAGCGCGCGCTCTGTGCGCGCGCGATACCCATCATCCCTCCACGAGCACAGCCGTTGCGATGGGTATCGCCATAGCGCGTCGGAAGACGCGCGTAAACGCGCTTAAGGCTCCGCCCATCCTACGTCCCCAGCAGCGCCGCCAGGAAGGCCGACCGGAAGGGGAGGCCGAGGAAGCCGGCCACGCCCATGAGGAGGCCGAAGGCGCCGGCGGCCCAGGCGACATAGAGCACCCAGAAGAGCTCGACCAGCGCGGCGATGGCGGCGAGCGCGGTGGCCATCGCCAGGAAAGCTTGCGACAGGTCGAACTGATCGTCGCGGAAGTTGAGCCGCTCGTACTCGGCCTCCAGCCCCTCGGCCTTGGAGCGGGTCTCCTTCGAGCGCTCCTGGTATTTCTTGATATCCGCTTCGTACTCGGCCGCCTGCTTGGCCGCCAGCGCCTTGTCGACCTGTCCGCCCGTCTCGATGAGCCGCAGCGTGGCAAGCCCGTTCTCGTCCACGTGCAGCTTGATGCGCGCGGCCTGGTATTCGGCCCAGGCGTCGACCGATTCCGACTTCGCCTTCTGCATCGCCTGGTTGATGTTGTCGCCCTTGACGTTTGCCACCGCGATGAACACCGCGAAGATGACCACGGTAATGGCGACCAGGCTGTTGAGATGCCTGTCGCTGCCCTCGGTGCTCGACTTCTACGTCCATGGCCGTCTCCTCCCGACTCGGATGACGTCACCATAGCTGAGGACGGTGCTACCGTTGAGGTGGGATCGTGCGTCCCGAGCGCCGCTGGGCAAGGTTCCGCCCGTCGCGTATTGTGGAGGCGAACCACACCAGAGGACACAAATGATCTTGGCGAAATCCTGTTGCGCCGCCCTCGTCCTCGTCGCGGGCGCTGGCGGCAGGCGCGCGTGCCCAAACTCTCGACAAGGTCTCCTTCGGCACCAACTGGGTCGCGCAGGCCGAGCACGGCGGCTTCTACCAGGCGCTGATCGACGGCACCTACCGCAAGTACGGGCTCAACGTGACGATCGTTCCCGGCGGGCCGCAGGTGAACAACCGTATCCTGCTGCCGGTCGGCAAGCTCGACTTCTTCATGTCGGCCAACACGCTGCAGGGCTTCGACGCGCGTCGAGCAGAACATCCCGACGCTCGCGGTCGCCGCCATGTTCCAGAAAGAGCCGCAGGTGCTGATGGCGCATCCAGGGGAGGGCATCGAGAGGTTCGAGGACCTGAAGAAGCTCACGCTCTTCATCTCGAAGGAGGGGCTCGCCAGCTACTTCCAATGGCTCAAGGCCGATTTCGGTTTCAGCGAGACGCAGGTGAAGCCCTACACCTCCAATCCGCAGCCGTTCCTCGCCGACAAGAAGAGCGCCATGCAGGGCTATGTCACCTCCGAGCCCTTCGCCATCGAGAAGGCGGCCGGCTTCAAGCCGAAGATCTTTCTCATCGCCGACCAGGGCTTCAACAGCTATTCCACGCTCGATCGAGACGCGTCGCGATCTGGTGGAGAAAAAGCCGGACCTGGTGCAGCGCTTCGTCGATGCCTCGATCATCGGCTGGTACAATTACGTCTACGGCGACAACAAAGCGGCGAACGCGCTGATCAAGCACCACAATCCGGAGATGACCGACGAGCTGCTCGCCTATTCGCTCGCCAAGATGAAGGAATACGGCATCGTCGATTCCGGCGACACCGCGACGCTCGGCATCGGCGCCATGACCGACGCGCGCATGAAAAATTTCTACGACAAGATGGTGCGCGCGGGCGTGGTCAAGCCGTCGGTCGCGCTCGACAAGTCCTACACGCTGCAATTCGTGAACAAGAAAGTCGGCCTCGATCTGCGGCCGAAATAATATCGTCTCCGGGAGGATCCATGCGCACGCTGCTGAGCCTGGTCCTGTGCGTGCTGCTGTCGGCGGCCGCGTCGGCGCAAACCTTCCCATCGCGGCAGATCCGGCTGATCGTCCCGTTCCCGCCTGCCGGCATCACCGACCTGTCCTCGCGGCTGGTGGCCGACGGGCTGCGCGCGAAGTTCGGCCAGCCCGTCATCGTCGAGAACAGGCCCGGCGCCAACGGCCTGCTGGGCCTGCGCGAGCTGCAGAAGGCCGAGCCCGACGGCTACACGCTGATGGCCAGCACCGTGGGCAACATGGTCATCGGCTACGCCATGGAGGTGAACGCGCCGTTCGATGCGCTGCGCGACGTCGTCCCGATCGCCGGCACCGCCGAATACGCCACCGCGATGGTGGTCAACAACAAGACGCCGGTGCATTCGGTGAAGGAGTTCGTCGACTACGCCAAGGCGCGTCCGGGCAAGCTCACCTTCGGCTCGACCGGCACCGCGGCGCTCGACTATCTCGCCGTCGAGCTGTTCATGAAAGCGACCGGCACCAGCATGGTGCACGTGCCCTATCGCGGCGGGCCGGCCGCGCTCAACGACCTCTTGGGCGGCTCGATCGACCTGCTGATCGAGGTGTTTCCGGTGGTGATGGAGCAGGCGAAGTCCGGCCTGATCAGGCCGCTCGCCGTGAGCAGCCCCTACCGGCTGCCGTCGCTGCCGAACGTGCCGACCTTCAAGGAAGCCGGCGTTCCCGGCGTCGAGCTGACGGGCTGGCTCGGCATCTACGGGCCGCCGCGCATGCCGGAGGACGCCCGCGCCACGCTCGGCAGCGCCATCGCGGGGATCGTCAAGCAGCCCGACATGCAGGAAAAATTCCGCGCCATCGGCTTCGAGCCGACCGGGCTCGGCCCGAAGGAATTTTCCGAGCACCACGCCGCCGAGGTGAAGCGCTGGGTCGCGTTCATGACCGAGATCGGCCTGCGGAAGTAGATTGCAAGGAGCTCTCGGTTCGGATGCGGACGGGCACGTGTTGGCGTGTCGACCTTGCCGGGCGCCTGCGGTATCGATGCAAACGGTCTTTGATCAGCGCGAAGCCGCAAAGCGCCAGGCTCGACCACACGGCTGCGCTGAAATAAAGCGACATCCAGGGAATTTCATCCTTCCAATGCGCGAAGTCATGCGTGACCGCCCAACGCGTGCTCACGTCGTGCAAGCCTGCGAAAACTCCAAGGAGCTCCCGTCCATTCATCAGGTCCGCTTGCCATCGGCCGAAGTACATCGGCACGTCGACGGCGACGAGGAAGACCAGATATCCGGCAATGCCGGCAACCGCTGTGCCGATCGCAAGCCGAGCGACGCCGTGGAACTCGTTCAGCAGTCGCAACAGAGCGACGGCAATGAGCAGGAAGGTCACCATCCAGATCGAATTCTCGATCGTGTTGCCGAGATAGCTCGTCGTGATCACCGAGTACCACGAGCAGCACTCTGCGACCACGATCAGTGGAACGATCATGATCGAGATGTTTCTGGCAGTATCCGATTTCGTCAGCCGCGCAAGCTGGTAAAGGACGATGGCCCATTGGATCGCGAAGCAGATCTCCGCAACCGTCGCGACCGATCGCCCCACCAGGACGCTCGAAAGCCACGTGTCGAAAAGGCAAATTCTCTGCACGTCGGCCCGCGGCAGCACCGATCGAAAAGCGCAGCCGAAGACGTAGGCCGCGGACAGCAGAACCATGAGCTCGATGCGGAACGGTCCGAACCGGCGGGCACGCGCGCGCTGGCGGACATGGCGATGGAGCACGAGCCAGAGGGAGATATTGGCGGTGCTGACCGCGAGCAGGAATACCCACCAAACCGCCACTGGATTTGACCAGGCCAGCCAGTCGAAATGCATGCAACCGCTCCGGTGTCCGTCATCGAAGCCCCCCTGTTACAATACTGACATAAAACCGCCAGGGGCTGGAGCGTTCTCCGCGGCCCACAGCTTGATCTCGGTCCTTTCTTTCGATATTCGAGTGCTTTAGGGCGTCACCGCATCGTCACAATCACTGCATCGTTACAATCACCGCATCGTAAGATCACCGCTGCCGGTCATGTTGCGGTCCGGGTCCTGTTTGGGGTCAAGAGAGCAATGAGTTTCGAGATCGAGCGTAAGTTCCTGGTGCGCAACGACGATTGGCGAGCGCTCGCAACCAGCCAGATGTCCATTCGACAAGCCTACCTGGCCTCCGACGGCAAGGCGTCGATTCGAGTTCGTACCCGAGGCGACGGCACCGCGACGCTCACAGTCAAGTCTCGTCCCGTTGACCTCCGCCGCCTGGAGCTGGAATATGACATTCCGATCCTGGAAGCCGAGGCGCTGATGCAGCTGCGGCAAGGGGCAGTCATCGAGAAGGTGCGCCACCTGGTCCCGTACCGCGATCTCAACCTCACCTGGGAGATCGACGTGTTCGCGGGCGAGAAATCTTGGCCTGGTCCTTGCCGAGATCGAGTTGCGCCACGAGCATCAGCATGTCGAGCTGCCGCCGTGGATCGGCACGGAAGTCACCGGCCAGCCGCAGTACTACAACAGCTCGCTGGTGCAGCGCCCGTTCTCCTCGTGGCCGCGCCGCGATACACCGATGCCGATCGAGCGGCTCGCCTGAATGGCGTAAGACCGGTTTGCGGAAGCAGGCGATCTGCAACGACGCACTAGCGCTGCGCGGCAGAGCGCTCGCTTCATGAATTGTGAGGATCTTCGCCAGATGCGACGTAGCTGTCCGATTGAGACAGTCTGGTCGATATCAAGCGATACAGAGTTCGCAGCTCCGCGAGCGCATCGCGCAGGTCCTGCCGACGGCAGTCGAGCTGGTCGATCAGCTCGAGGCATCTCGCGCGGGCGTCCTTAATGGATGCGACCGTAGCGCCCGACTCCGTCGCCTTGATGATCGGCGCCACCTGGCGTGCGGTGAGCCCGAGCCTGCGGGCCTTAATGATGAACGCGAGCCGGTCGCAGTCGATCCACCTGTAAACGAGGTGGTGGCCAACGCGTCGGCGGCGCTGCATCACGCCAAGGTGCTCGTAAAAGAGCAGCGAGAGCGGTGAAACATTGAACAGGCTCGACACGTTGCTGATCGACAGCAGCGCGTCAGTCAAGCCCGGCCGCTTCCTATGATCGTCGAGCGGGGCCTCTTGCTTGCTTGGCGCAGCGTCGGACTTTTCGGAGCCGGTCATCATTTGCCTCTAAGAATGATTTTTGCGGATTCGCGCATGGTCCTTATGAATTGCCGATGGATTTAGCGGATGGTCCGTGCAGGTCTTGTTTTTGAGCGCCAAAGATTTGCGCGTCGGCGCCAACTCTGCTGCCGCTGCCAACCACGTCACCGTGCGTCAGCGGCAAGAGATTTGTCAGCCATTCCATTGAATCCACTATAAGATTGTCCTTCGAGTCCCTGACCAGGCGATCCGCAACGTGCCAACCGCCTCTTCCGCTTCTCCCCATCCCTCCCACGCTCCCGTCGTCACGCTGGCTGGCGTGGGCAAGGCATTTGCCAACGGCGTGGTCGCGCTCGACCGGCTCAACCTCGATGTCTGGCCGGGCGAGTTCGTGTCGCTGCTCGGCCCCTCCGGCTGCGGCAAGTCCACGGCGTTGCGCATCATCGCCGGCCTGAGCGAGCCGTCGAGCGGCAGGATCGAATGGCTGCAGGACGAGGCGGCGAATGCCGGCGGCCGGCGCCGCCTCGGTTTCGTGTTCCAGGAGCCCACGCTGATGCCCTGGGCGACGGTCGCCGCCAACGTGCGGCTGCCGCTGAAGCTCGCGGGGGCCGCCGCGACCGCGGCGCCACGCGTCGAGGCGGCGCTCGCGCGCGTCGGGCTCGACGAAATTCGCCGACAGCTATCCGCGCGAGCTTTCCGGCGGCATGAAGATGCGCGCCTCGATCGCGCGCGCCCTTGTCACCGAGCCGAGCCTGTTGCTGATGGACGAGCCGTTCGCGGCGCTCGACGAGATCACGCGCTTTCGCCTCAACAACGATCTGCTGGCGCTCTGGCAGTCTCTTCGCAAAACGGTGGTGTTCGTCACTCATTCCGTGTTCGAGTCGGTCTATCTCTCGCAGCGCGTGATCGTGATGACGCCGCGGCCCGGCCGCGTCTTTACGGAGCTTGTGATCGACGCGCCCTATCCGCGCGACGAGCGTTTCCGCACGTCAGCCGATTACGCCGGCTATTGCCGGCTGGTGTCGGAAGCGTTGGCGGGTGCGATGCTGGCGGGGGAGGGGGCATGAGCGCCGACGGCGTCAACCCCCACCCCAACCCTCCCCCTTTCAAGGGGAGGGAGCAGACCGAGCGCGTTGCTGCGCCGCGCAGCGAGCGCATGCTCCGCGTGCTGCTCCCGATCGCGGTGCTCGCGCTCGGCGTGGCGCTGTGGGAGATGGTGGTGCGCCACTACGACATCCCGCCTTATGTGCTCCCCGCGCCGGGGCTGGTGTTCTCGACCCTGGTCGCGGATTGGGGCGTGCTGTCGGCCTCGCTCGTCGTCACCCTCACCACCACGCTCGAAGCTTTCGTGCTCGCGGTGGTCGGCGGCGTGGCGCTTGCCGTGCTGTTCAATCAGTCGCGCCTGGTCGAATATTCGCTCTATCCCTATGCGGTGATCCTGCAGGTGACGCCGGTCGTGGCGATCGCGCCGCTCCTTCTCATCTATCTGGACCAGCAGGCCGCGGTGCTCGCCTGCGCCTGGATCGTCGCCTTCTTCCCCGTGCTCGCCAACACCACGCTCGGCCTCAACTCGGTCGATCACAATCTCGTCGACCTGTTCCGGCTCTACGGCGCCACGCGCTGGCAGGTGCTGCGCGAGCTCAAGCTGCCGGCGGCGCTGCCCTATATCCTCGGCGGCCTGAAGATCGCGGGCGGGCTGTCGCTGATCGGCGCCGTCGTCGCCGAGATCGCGGCGGGCTCGGCCGGCGCCGGGTCCGGGCTCGCCTACCGCATCGCCGAGTTCGGCTATCGCCTCAACATCCCGCGCATGTTCGCGGCGCTGCTGCTGCTCTCGGTCGCCGGCATCGTCATCTTCTTCGCGCTGTCGGCGTTGTCCCACCTGCTGCTGCGCCGCTGGCACGAGAGCGCCATCGTCCGTGAGGTCTGAGCGGCCGCCTGCGGCGCTCCCGCGCCTTGCCACGGGGGCGGTGTCTCATGCAGGGTAGGGTCAAGTGCCGTCACAGGAGGGTCTCCATGGCTCGGATCGTCAGTGTCGTCGTCGCGCTTGTCGTGCTCTGCGTCGTCGCCCGCGCACGCGCAGAACTATCCGACCAAGCCCATCCACATCATGGTGCCGTATGCCCCGGGCGGGATCACCGACATCGCCGCCCGCATCCTCGGCGCCAAGCTCACCGAGGCCTGGGGCCAGCAGGTGGTGGTCGAGAACAAGCCCGGCGGCAACGGCTTCATCGGCATGACCGCGGGCGCGAAGGGCGCGCCCGACGGCTATACGCTCACCATGGCGACGGTCGGCGACATCGCGATCAATCCGGCGATGTTCAAGGAGATGCCCTACGACATGCAGCGCGATTTCGTGCCGATCGCGATGGTGAGCGACGCGCCCATGGTGCTCGCCGCCAGCGCCAACGCGCCGTTCAAGACGATCGCCGAGCTGATCGCCGCCGCCAAGGCGCAGCCCGGCCGCCTCTCGGTCGCTACGCCCGGCAACGGCAGCGTCAACCAGATCGTGCTGGAGTGGATGGCGCTGAACACCGGCACCCAGTTCCAGCACATTCCCTACAAGGGCGGCGCGCCCGCCGCCGCGGCGCTCGCCGCCGGCGACATTCCCCTCGGCATATTGGCGAGCTCGTCAGCCGCCCCGCACGTCAAGTCGGGTCGCGTCCGTCCGCTGGCGGTGACCATGGCCAAGCGCTCGAAGTTCAGCCCGGATTGGCCGACGCTGCAGGAGGGAGGCGTGAAGGACGTCGATGCGTCCAACTGGACCTCGCTGTTCGCCCCCAAGGGCACCCCGCAGGCGATCATCGACAAGATCAACGCCGAAGTGGTGAAGATCCTCAACATGCCCGACATCAAGGAGCGTTTCGCGGGCGGCGGCGTGGACGTCATCCCGTCGAGCGCCGCCGAATTGGATGCGCGCGTGAAGCAGGAGGCCGAGCGCTTCAAGGTGATCGTGCAGAAGGCGAACATCCGGCCGGATTGAGCGACGGCGCGTTTGAATGCGCATCCGGTCGCCGAAGGACTTCTGGGCGGGGCTGATCTTCGTCGCGATCGGAGCGGCCTTCATCGCGCTCGCGAGCCAGTACCGGCTCGGCACCATGCATCGCATGGGCCCCGCCATGTTCCCGATCCTGGTCGGCGCTCTCCTTGCCGTGCTCGGCGCAGTCATCGCGCTGCGCTCGTTCGTGCTCGACGGCGCGCCGGTGCCGCGCTTCTACGCGCGGCCGATCGGCGTGTCACTTCTGGCCATCGTGCTGTTCGGCGTCGCGCTGCAATGGCTCGGCCTGGTCGCCGCCATCGCCGTGCTCGTGCTCCTCGGCGCTTATGCCGCGCGCGACGTGCGCCCGCTGGAGAATGTCGCGCTCGCCGCGGTCATGATCGTGTTCTCGGTCGCGGTCTTCGTCTGGCTGCTGGGCCTGCCGCTGCCGCTGTGGCCGGGCTCCTGATATGGAAACGTTCGGCAATCTCGCCTTCGGCCTCGGCATCGCGCTGTCCTGGCAGAACATTCTCTACTGCTTCATCGGCTGTTTCCTCGGCACCCTGGTCGGCGTGCTGCCCGGCATCGGCCCGGTGGCGACGGTCGCGATGCTGTTGCCCTTCACCTTCAATCTCGAGCCGGCGCCCGCTTTGATCATGCTCGCCGGCATCTACTACGGCGCCCAGTACGGCGGCTCGACCACGGCGATCCTGGTCAACATCCCCGGCGAAGTCCTCCTCGGTCGTCACCACGCTCGACGGCCACCAGATGGCGCGCCGCGGCCGTGCCGGCCCCGCGCTCGGCATGGCCGCCATCGGCTCCTTCATCGCCGGCTGCATCGCGACGCTGGTGGTCGCCTTCTTCGCCCCGCCGCTCGCGGAGATCGCGCTTAAGTTCGGCCCGGCGGACTACTTCTCGCTGATGGTGTTCGGCCTGATCGCCGCGGTCGTGCTCGCGCGCGGCTCGCTCATGAAGGCCATCGCCATGGTGTGCTTCGGCATCCTGCTCGGGCTGATCGGCACCGACGTGAATTCCGGCGTCATCCGCTTCGCCTTCGGCCTGCCCGAGCTCGCCGACGGGCTCGGCTTCGTCGCGCTCGCCATGGCGTTCTTCGGCATCACCGACGTGGTGCTCAATCTCGAGCACAAGGAGAAGCAGGAGGTGTTCACGTCGCGCATCGGCAGGGTGCTGCCGACGATGGAGGACCTGCGCACCTGCGCGTGGTCGATCGTGCGCGGTACCGGCCTCGGCTCGCTGCTCGGCATCCTGCCGGGCGGCGGCGCGCTGCTCGCTTCGTTCGCCGCCTACATGATCGAGAAGAAGATCGCCAAGCCGCCGCGCAGCTTCGGGGAGGGCGACATCCGCGGCGTGGCGGCGCCGGAATCCGCGAACAATGCCGGCGCGCAGACCTCGTTCATCCCGATGCTGACGCTCGGCATCCCGTCGAACCCGACCATGGCGCTGATGATCGGGGCGCTGATGATCCAGGGCATCGCGCCGGGCCCGCAGGTGATGACCGAGCGCCCGGCGCTGTTCTGGGGGCTGATCGCGAGCATGTGGATCGGCAACCTCATGCTGCTGGTGCTCAACCTGCCGCTGGTCGGCCTGTGGATCAAGCTCCTGGCCGTGCCCTATCGGCTGCTGTTTCCGGCGATCTTCGTGTTCTGCTGCATCGGCGTCTACACGGTCGACAACAAGATCTTCGACATCTACGAGATCGCCGCGCTGTCGGCGGTCGGCTACGTGCTGCTCAAGCTCGATTGCGAGCCGGCGCCCATGGTGCTCGGCTTCATTCTCGGGCCGATGATGGAGGAGAACCTGCGCCGCACCATGATGATCTCGTTCGGCGATCCCAGCGTCTTCTTCACCCGGCCGATCTCCGCCGCCTTCCTCATCGCCGCCGTCGTGCTGCTCGCCGTGATCGCGCTGCCGGCGCTGCGCGCCAAGCGCGAGGAGGCGATGCAGGAGTAGGAGACGAGCCCACCATCATGAGAAAATCTAAGGCTGGCTCGAGAAACGATGCTTTGCGGGCAGGCCGCCATGCACCGTATTTACAGGGCTGCAAAGGGACACCTCGATTTGTCCCGCAACCCTGGAGCATGAAAAATGTTATGCACTTGTCACGACGCACGAGCTCTCGACGAGGTTCGCCGCGAGGCGCCCCAGGCGACCTGGCCGCTGGTCGCCACTCTGCACGCGATATGCGACGCATGGCGTGAGGCTCTCGCCGCGCATCGCCAGTATGAGCATCTCCGATCGCGGGGCGTCTCGCACGATACCTCGATCAGAGAGTCGCTCGGGTTCGGCCACGTCCACCACTCGGGCCCGCGCCACGCGGCGAAGCTGCTTTATCTCGCGGGCAAAGCATGATCCGGAAAGTTGCACACTGTTCGGACAGGATCATGCGACCGAACAAGTCTAGCGCGCCGGCTGCGGGCGTCCGGCGCGTCCCGTCTTCGATGCCAGTCCCTTGAGTTGCCGGATATCTTCCGCCGCTTCAGCCAGAAGCCAATCACTGAAGGCAGCAATTTTCGGCAGCCGCGCGGTAGCCTTTGGGCAGACGATCCAATAGGCGTAGCGCAGCGGCATGGCCATGGCGAACGGCCGCACCAGCCGGCCGCCGATCAGATCCCAGGCCGCAAGCGCGGTGCGAGCGAGCGCGACGCCCTGGCCGTCAACCGCCGCATCGATCGCCATGCTGGCCTGGCTGAGCACGGGTCCGCGCGCGGGATCGACGCCGGTAGCGCCGGCAAAGTCGAGCCACAGGCTCCAGTCCTGCCGATCATTGACGTGCAGGAGCGTGACGCGGTCGAGGTCCGCGGGCGCCCGCAGCGGGTTGCGGCCACTGAACAGCTTCGGACTGCAGACCGGAAACAGCTCCTCCGCGCACAGCCGGGTGACGTGAAGCCCGGAGGCGCTCGCCGTCGCCGTGACGAATGGCGAGATCGATGTCCTCGCGCGCGAAGTCGATATGGTTCGCCGAGGCGCTGACGCGGAGATCGATCTCCGGGTGAACCTCGGCGAAGCGGCCGAGCCGATGGACCAGCCACTTCGCCGCGAAATTCGGCGAGGTGCTCACCGTGAGCGCGCCGCCGCGCTGGCGTTGCAGCAGCCGCTCGGTGCCGTCGGCGATGCGGTCGAACGCGTCGCGCACGATCGCCAGATAGCCGCGGCCGGCTTCGGTAATCACCAGCCGCTGACGCTCGCGATTGAACAGCTTCAGCCCGAGCTCGGTCTCGAGCGCCTTCACCTGGTGGCTGACGGCGCCCTGGGTGACGCAGAGCTCCTCGGCGGCGCGCGTGAAGCTCTCATGGCGGGCGGCGGCCTCGAAGGCCTTCAGCGCATTGAGCGGCGGCAACCGGCGTGGCATCGGCCACCAAATTCATGAGAAAAACTACGATAGCGTAGAGAAAAGGCGCTTTGTCCGCAACGCAATTCCGGGCCGTCCCGGGGCACCGGTTTTCGGCAACCAATGCGTCCACGCGCCGGCGGCGGCTCGAGCCTGGAGGAACGCGATCTGGGAGGACGTCATGACGCTTCCACGCCGCCGATTTCTGCGCCTGGCAGCGGGCGCCGCCGCGTTGCCGGCGGTGTCACGCATTGCAAGCGCGCAATCCTTTCCCAACCGTTACGTCCGCTTCGTCATTCCGTTTCCGCCGGGCGGCACCGCCGACCCGGTGGCGCGCGTGCTTGCGAGTCGGCTCTCCGAGGTCTGGGGCCAGCAGGTAGTGGTCGAGAATCGCGGCGGCGCCGCCGGCAATATCGCGGCGCAGGCGGTCGCGCAGGCCGAGCCCGACGGCCACACCTTCCTGCTCGGCTCGATCTTCCTCGCCACCAACCCGTTCCTGTTCTCGGCTCTCGGCTACGACCCTGTTGCCGACCTCGCGCCAGTCACCCTGGTTGGCGCATTCCCGAACTTGATGGTGGTGCCGAACTCTTCGCCGGCCAGATCGGTCCGGGATTTCATCGAGCACGCGAAGGCCGGCCGGGGCAGGGTGTCGTTCGCGTCCAACGGGATCGGCGGCACGCCGCATCTGAGCGCGGAGCTGTTCAAGCGCATGGCCGGCGTGGAGATGCTGCATGTGCCCTATCGCGGCGGCGGGCCGGCGCTCAACGACTTGATTCCCGGCCGGGTCAACGTGCTGTTCGGGACGCTGCCGTCAACGATCCCGTTGACGCGGACCGGCACGCTGCGCGCGCTCGCCGTGACCAGCAGCACGCGCGCGCGCTCCGCGCCCGATGTTCCGACGATCGCGGAGTCGGGGCTGCCGGGATTCGAGCTGGTGGGCTGGAACGCGCTGTTCATGCCGGCGAAGACCCCCGCGGACATCGTCGCGAAGGTGCACCGGGACGCGGTGGCGGCGCTCGCGCATCCCTCGGTGAGGCCGAAGCTCGAGGAGATCGGCGTGGAGGTGATGACGTCCACGCCGGCTGAGCTCGCCGCCTATCTCCAGTCGGAGATGGCGAAGTGGGGGACGATCATCAAGGAAATCGGAATCAAGGTGGATTGACGTCCTAATGATCCGCCAGCGGCTCGAGCTTGGCGGCGACCATTGGCGCGCGCGTCGGCGCTCGCCAGGAAGCGGACGAAAGCCCGCGCCGCCTCCGGCACCGAGCCGAGCCAGAAGCGGGGGCTGATCGCTCCGCATGAAGGACCTCAAGATCATGGCGGACGCCGGCCACGTCGCCTGGGACATGGAGCGGTTCCAGTTCCTGGACAAGCAGGACGACTTCGACAGCATTCATCCCTCGCTGCTCCGCCAGTCCAAGTTGAACAACAACTACGGACTCTACGAGGTGATCCCGGGCATCTACCAGGTCCGCGGCTTCGACCTGTCCGATATCACCTTCATCCGCGGCAAGACCGGCTGGATCGTGTTCGACCCTCTGGTGACCGGGGAGGTCGTTCGCGCGGCGTGGAAACTGTTCCAGGAGCATGTTGGCCAAGGCCTTCCCGTCTCGGCCGTGATCTATTCCCACACCCATGCCGACCACTGGGGCGGCGTGCGCGGCATCGTCAACGAAGCGGATGTGAGGTCCGGGAAGGTCCCCGTCATCGCGCCTGTCGACTTCATGGAGTTCACGGTTTCCGAAAACGTCTATGCCGGCAACGCCATGAACCGGCGCCTGTTTTTCCAATACGGACTGCTGCTGCCCGCCAGTCCGCACGGCTATGTCGGCCAGGGCCTCGGCCAGGCGGTGTCGGCCGGCGCGATGGGCCTGATCGCGCCCACCCGGTATGTCGAAAAGCCCATCGAGGAATTCGAGGTCAACGGCGTCAGGATGATTTTCCAGAACACGCCGAACACGGAAGCGCCTCGGGAGATGAACACCTACATTCCCGACATGAAGGCGCTGTGGATGGCCGAGAACGTCATCGCGTCGCTGCACAACATCTACACTTTGCGGGGCGCTCCGGTTCGTGATCCGTTGAACTGGTCGAAATACATCGGCGAGGCGCTCTACCGCTTCGGCCTGGAGGCCGAGGTCATGTTCGCCTCCCATCACTGGCCGCGCTGGGGCAACGCCCGGATTCAGGAGGTTCTTCGCGGACAGCGCGATCTCTACGCGAACATGAACAACCAGGTGCTTCACCTCGCCAACCAAGGCGTGACCATCAACCAGATTCACAACGTCTACGAGGTGCCAAAAGGTTTGCAAAACAAGTGGTTCTGCCGCGGTTATCACGGCTCTCCAGAGCACAACAGCCGCGGGGTCATCCAACGCTACCTCGGTTTCTGGGATTGCAACCCTGCCACCCTCATCCCGCTGTCACCGGGCGATTCTGCGCCGCTCTATGTCGAGATGATGGGCGGTGCGCAGAAAATCATGGCCCGCGGCGCGACAACTGCATAACGACGGGAAATATCTCGCTCGCGCAAGAGATCGTGAACAAGCTGGTTCAGGCCCAACCGCAGAATCAGGCGGCCAAGGACTTGCTGGCGGACATTTTCGAGCAGATCGGCTACCAACAGGAAAATCCGGGTCTGCGGAACAGTTTCCTCGCCGGAGCCTACGAGCTTCGGACAGGAATTCCGGAAGGAGAAACCGCCAATTCGAGCAGCCCCGATGTGGTTAGGGCTATGTCGACCGAGTTGTTCCTCAACTTCCTGGGCATTCGCATGGATGGCCGCAAGGCCGGGGCGCGGTTCACGATCAATTTCGCTTCGAGCGGCGCCTGCTCAATGCATCCGGCGGCTCGAGCTTGGCGGCGACCCATCTGGCGCGCGCATCCGGCTCCGCCAGGAAGCGGACGAAGGCGCGTGCCGCCTCCGGCACCGACCCGTCCGTCATTAGGCCGCCCTCGTAGGTCGTCTCCCTGTCCTTGGCGAGCCGCACGCGGCTTTCCGGATTGACGATGCCGTCCTTGTCGAGCTGGTCCATGGCCGGCTCGGAGACGATGACGGCATCGTGGGTCTCGTTGGCCGCGATCTTCTCCATCACCACGGCAGGGGAGGCGATGGTGAAGATCACCTGATGGCCGGTCTCGCGGGCGAAGTCCGCGGCCACGGCCCGCACCGCCTGCTCCACCGCGTCCACGCCGAGGACACGAACCTCCGCCGCGGCAGCCATGCCCGCAACCCACACCAGCACTGCCGCAATCGAGGCTGTCCGGCCGAAACCCCGCATTGTGTCTTCTCCTCGGAAGTGCCAAACGTCCCGCAATCCTACTTCCGGTCGAATCGTTCCACCATGCAGGATCAGGCATCGCACGAGCGCGTCTTGCGCCTCACCGGCATCGCATTGATGTGCGGGGCGGTGACCTGCTTTGCCTTTCTCGACACGACTGCGAAGTACCTCAACCTCTACATGAGCACGTTCCAGGTGGTGTGGGCGCGCTACACCGGCGCGTTCTTGTTTCCGTTCATCGTGTCGAATCCATGGACCCGCCCGGGTCTCATGCGCACCACAAGGCCATGGTTGCAGATCGGGCGCTCGGTGCTGCTGCTCGGATCGACCATCGGGAACTTCGCCGCGCTGCGCTATCTCCAGCTCGACGAGGCGATCGCGCTGGTGTTCTCCACGCCGTTCTTCGTGGCGGCGCTGTCCGGCCCGATGCTCGGCGAATGGGTGCGCTGGCGGCGCTGGACCGCGATCGCCGTCGGCTTCGTCGGCGTGCTGGTGGTGACCCGTCCCGGCTCTGGAACTTTCCAGCCTGCGGCGCTGCTCTCGCTCGGCGCGGCGCTCTGTTACGCGCTCTATTCCATCTCCACGCGCGTCCTCGCGCGCACCGATTCCAACGAGACCACGCTGTTCTACTCGAATATCGTGGGCGCGCTGGCCTTGGCCCCGGTCGTGCCGTTCGTGTGGACCACGCCCACCGATCCCCTGGTCATCGCGCTGATGGTGGCCACCGGGGCGCTGGGCAGCTTCGGGCACTATCTCCTCATCGCCGCCCACCGGCACGCCCCGGCCGCCGTGCTGTCGCCGTTCATCTATACGGAGATCGTGCTGGTGATCCTGCTGGGCTTCCTGGTGTTCGGCGACCTGCCCAACCGCTGGACGATCGTCGGCTCGGCCATTGTCGTCGGCTCGGGCCTCTACCTCATCCACCGCGAGGCGAAGCTGAGGGGCAAACCGTAACCCGCGGTTGGGGCTCGACCCCAGCTACCAACTAAGGCTAATTTCCCGCCGTCCCGCTGCCCCATCATTGGCCCCTGTCCGAGGTGAGAGTTCATGGCGATAGCACCGATCCGCGCGGTAGACCCCGGCATCAACGACGATATCGGCGAGGAAAAGCGGCTCACCATGTACCGCCTGCAGGTCGAGATCCGCGAGGCCGAGCAGCGCGCCTTCGACCTCTTCCTGCAGAACCTGGTCAAGGGCACGAGCCATCTGTCGCTCGGCCAGGAGGCGGTGGCGGCCGGCTTTGCCGCCGCCATGAAGCCGGGCGATCTGTCGTTCTGCACCTACCGCGGCCATGCCCATACCTTGGCCCGCGGCGTGCCGGTCGAAAAGGTGCTGGGCGAGCTGATGCAGCGCGACAACGGGCTGATGCGCGGCAAGGGCGGCTCGATGCATCTCACGTCCGCGGAGCACGGGGTCATGGGCTCCTACGCCATCATCGGCGCCCACCTGCCGATCGCCTGCGGTACGGCCTTGCGCGCGCAGTACAAGGGCGACAGCGACGTGACGGTCTGCTTCTTCGGCGACGGCACCACCAATATCGGCGCCTTCCACGAGGCGCTCAATTTCGCCGCGATCTGGAAGCTGCCGGTGATCTTCGTCTGCGAGAACAACCTCTATATGGAGTACACGCCGATCGGCGAGGTGACGGCCGTGGAGCATCCTGCTGCCGATCGTGCATCCGCCTACGGTCTCGAACGCATCGTCATCGACGGCAACGACGCCGACGCGGTCTACCGCGCCGCCGCGGCGGCCTACGACAAGGCACGCGCCGGCGGCGGGCCATCGCTGATCGAGTGCATGACCTATCGCCACAGCGGACACTCGCGCGCCGACCCCGCGAAGTATCGCCCCGAGGGCGAGCTCGAGAAGTGGAAAGAGCGCGACCCGATCAAGATCTACCGCGAGCGCCTCAAGCAGTTCGGCATCGGCGACGACGTGGTGGCGGCGATCGATGCGGACGTGAAGCGCCGCGTCGATGAGGCGACCGAGAAGTGCAAAGCGGCGCCGCCGCCCTCGCTCGATCTCCTCACCACCGATGTCTATGCCGACGGAGGCTTCGCATGGCGGAACTGACCTATCGTGACGCCGTCGCGCGCGGCATCGCCCAGGAGATGACGCGCGATCCCGACGTGATCTTCTTCGGCGAGGACGTGGCCAAGGCCGGCGGCGTGTTCAAGGCGACCGTCGGACTCTACGAGCAGTTCGGGCCGAAACGTGTAAGGGATTGTCCGATCTCCGAGCAGGCGATCCTGGGCGCGGCGATGGGCGCGGCGATGACCGGCTTGAAGCCGATCGCCGAGATCATGTTCTCGGATTTCTTCGCGGTCTGCTTCGACTACATCGCCAACGAATTCCCCAAGAGCCGCTATATGAGCAACGGCCAGCTCAAGTGCCCGCTGGTGGTGCGCACCGGCAACGGCGCGGGCTCGCGCTTCGGCGCGCAGCATTCGCAGAGTGTCGAGAACTGGGCGATGATGATCCCCGGGCTCAAGGTGGTGGCGCCGTCGACGCCGCGCGATGTCATCGGGCTGATGGCAGCCGCGGTGCGCGACCCCGACCCGGTGATCTTCTTCGAGCACAAGTCGCTCTATGCGGTGAAGGGCGACGTGCCCGACGGCGAGATCGTGGATACGCTCGGCACCGCGCGCATCCTCCGCCCCGGCAAGGACGCCACCATCCTGGCGCTCGCTTTGATGGTGCCGCGCGCGCTCGAAGCCGCCGAGAAGCTCAAGGCGGAACAGGGGATCGACTGCGAGGTTATCGACGTGCGGTCCCTGGTGCCGCTCGATACGCAGACCATCCTGGGATCGGTCGGGCGTACGCATCGCCTTTTCACGGTCGAGGAGAATCCGCGGCTGTGCGGCTGGGGCGCGGAGATCGTGTCGATCGTGGCGGACGAGGCGTTCTACGATCTCGACGGCCCGCCGGTGCGGATCACGACGCCGCATATTCCACTTCCGGCCGCTGACATATTGGAAGACCTTGCGCTGCCGAGCGTGGACCGCATCGTCGACCGCGTGAAGCGGTCGATGCAGACGTGATGGCGATGGGCGGCTGTTGCGGCGGATTCGGTGCGCTCCCTCTCCCCGCTTGCGGGGAGAGGGTTGGGGTGAGGGGGAACTCTCGATATGCCGAGTCCGTCGAGAGCCCCCCTCACCCGGCGCCTAAGAAGGCGCCGACCTCTCCCCGCAAGCGGGGAGAGGTGGAGTTCGCGGCGCTGACACGGCCCCAACTACAGGAAATGTGCCATGTATGAAAATCTCCTCGCCGATGTTCCGACCGATCTTTGGATCGGCGGCAAGTGGCGCAAATCCTCGGACGGCGGTCGTTTCGACGTGCTCGATCCTGCCACCGAGAACAAGATCGCATCGGTGGCGAGCGCCACGGTCGAGGACGCCAAGGCCGCGGTCGATGCCGCGAGCGACGCCTTCGAGGGCTGGGCCGCGCGCAAGCCGCGCGAGCGCGCCGAGATCCTGCGCAAGTCGTTCGAGCTGATCATGCGCGACGCCGAGCGGCTCGCCAAGCTGATCACCATCGAGAACGGCAAGGCGCTGTCGGATTCGCGCGGCGAAGTCGCCTATGCGGCCGAGTTCTTCCGCTGGAACGCGGAGGAGGCGGTGCGCGCCATCGGCAGCTTCTCGCGCGCGCCGGCGTCCGGCGCGCGGATTGTCGTTCATCACAAGCCGGCAGGCATCGCCGTGCTGGTGACGCCATGGAACTTCCCCGCCGCCATGGCGACGCGCAAGATCGGTCCGGCGCTTGCCGCCGGCTGTCCGGTCGTGCTCAAGCCCGCCTCCGACACGCCGCTCACCATGCTGGCGCTGATGCCGATCCTGGAGGAGGCCGGCGTGCCGGCCGGCGTGGTCAACGTCATTCCCTCGCGCTCGTCGGGCAAGGTGGTGAGCACGATGCTGCATGACCCGCGCGTGCGGGTGGTGTCGTTCACCGGCTCCACTGAAGTGGGCCGCAAGCTCCTGCACGAGGCGGCCGACAACGTGGTGAAGCCGGCGATGGAGCTCGGCGGCAACGCGCCCTTCATCGTGTTCGAGGACGCCGACATCGACGCCGCCATCGACGGCGCCATGATCGCGAAGATGCGCAACATGGGCGAGGCCTGCACCTCGGCCAACCGCTTCTACGTGCACGAGAAGGTGCACGACGAATTTGCGAAAAAGCTCACGGCCAAGATGGCAGCGCTCAAGGTCGGCAACGGGCTCGACGACGGCGTGATGGTGGGCCCGCTGGTCAATGCCGACGCCAAGAAGAAGGTGATGGAGCTGGTCGACGACGCCGTCGGCAAGGGCGCAAAAATTCTCACCGGCGGCAAGTCGCCGAACGGTCCGGGACACTTCTATCCGCCGACCGTGCTCGACACCGTGCCCGACAGCGCGATGATGCTTCGAGAAGAGATTTTCGGGCCGGTGGCCGCGATCCAGACCTTCAAGTCCGAGGGCGAGGTGATCAAGCGCGCCAACGACACCGAATACGGCCTGGTGGCTTATCTCTACACCAAGGACATGAGCCGGGGCATGCGCGTCTCCGAGCAGCTCGACTTCGGCATGATCGGCCTCAACCGGGGTCTCGTCTCCGATCCTGCCGCGCCGTTCGGCGGCATGAAGCAGTCCGGCATCGGGCGCGAAGGCGCGCACGAAGGCCTGATGGAGTTTCTGGAGACGCAGTACATTTCGGTGACGTGGTGAGCGGACAGGCGAATGGCGAAGCCGCTAGGCGCCTGCACGGCGCGTGGCGCTATCTCGGATCGAATACCGACGGCAAGCCCACGCCCGGGCGCGGCGCCAATCCGAAGGGCATCATCTACTACGACCCCAGCGGCACCATGGTGGTGCAGGTCGCGCCCGACAAGGAACGAGCCAAGGTCGGCGCCGCGCCGACGCCGGACGAGGCGCAGGCCGCGCTCGCGGGTTACATCGCCTATTTCGGCACCTACACCGTCGACGAAAAGGCCGCCACGGTCACGCATCATCGCCAGGCCAGCGTGCAGCCCGGCGACGTCGCCGACCTCGTGCGTGGTTACGAATTCGCGGGCGACCGGCTCATCCTGCGGCCGCCCGGCACCACGTATGAAGTGGTGTGGGAACGGATCAAATGAGGCATTCGCAATGCACGTGCTGATGCCTGTAGGGTGGGCAAAATCGCCTGCTGTAGTGTCGCGATATGAGCCGGGCGCGCGAGCGATTTTGCCCACGCGCGGAGAGATCGGTCTGGGTGCGACGCGTGGGCAAAATCGCGCCAGGACTGCGCAGTATTGCAACGCCACGGCAGGCGATTTTGCCCACCCTACAGCAGTCGGTCCGTATCGGGGGAATCTGTAAATGGACGTGCTGATGCCGCAGCTCGGCGAAACCGTGGCGGAAGGCAAGGTCACGAAATGGTTCAAGTCGGCGGGCGATGCGATCAAGCCCGGCGACAACCTGTTCGAGATCGAGACCGACAAGGTGTCGATGGAGGTGCCCTCCACCAGCGCCGGCGTATTGGCCGAGATCCGGGTGCCGGCGGGCGAGGTGGCGCCGGTCGGCGCCATTGTCGCGGTGATCACAGATGGCACGAGCGGAGCCGCGTCAGCGCTCGCGCCGGCCGCCGCCAAAGCTCCACCGAAGCCCGCACCCGTCGCTTCGGCGGCGGCACCGGCGCAGCCGGCGCCGGTAGCGGGAGCGCCGATCGAGCTCGATCCGTTCTTCGAGGTGCGCACGCCGGCGCGCAATTACGGCCCGGCGCGATTGTCGGGCGGCAGGAGCGTCACGCCGTTGGCCCGGCGGCTGGCTGCGGAAGCCGGCATCGACCTCAGCCGGATTTCGGCTTCCGGTCCGCACGGCCGCATCGTCGCCCGCGACATCGAGACGGCCGCACGCGACGTGCCGAAGGCGCGCGCCGAAGGCCCGACCGCCGAACAGGTCAAGGCGCTCTACCGCGATGTGCCGTTCACCGAAGTGCCGCTCGACGGCATGCGCAGGACGATCGCCGCGCGGTTGCAGCAGTCGAAGCAGACCATTCCGCATTTCTACCTCACCGCTGATGTCGATATCGGACGGCTCCTGAAGCTGCGCGAAGAGGCGAACGCCGCCGCCCCGAAGAATGCCGACGGCAATCCCGCCTTCAAGCTCTCCGTCAACGACCTCGTCATCAAGGCCTGGGCGGCGGCGCTCGTGCGCGTGCCGGCTGCCAACGCGGTCTGGGCGGAAGACCGCGTCCTCCGTTTCGTGCATGCCGACATCGGCGTCGCGGTCGCGATCGACGGCGGGCTGATCACGCCTGTGATCCGCCGCGCCGAGGCGAAATCGCTCTCGGTCATTTCGAACGAGATGAAGGCGCTGGCCGCGCGCGCGCGGGAGAAGAAGCTCAAGCCGGACGAGTACCAGGGCGGCGCGTCCGCGATCTCCAATCTCGGCATGTACGGCGTGCGCGAGTTTTCCGCCATCATCAATCCACCGCAGGCGACCATCCTCGCGATCGGCGCCGCACGCCGGCAGGCGGTCGAGACCGAGAACGGGGGCGTCGCCTTCGCCAGCATCATGTCGGTGACGTTGTCCTGCGATCATCGCGTGGTCGACGGCGCGCTCGGCGCCGAGCTGCTGGCCGCCTTCCGGGGACTAGTCGAGCAGCCCGTGACCATGCTGGTGTGACCGCCAACTCAGGAAAGAATGATGGCCGCTGAAAAAACCGAGATACTGCTGATCGGACCGCCGAAGCCGGTGATCGTCAACGGGCTCGACCCGTCGGTCAACCTGATCAGGTTCGCCGACGCGAAGGACAAGGACAAGCTCTGCGCCGAGCTCGCGCCGCGCCTGCGCGCCATCGCGATGTCCGTCACCTCCGAGCGCATGGACGGCGCCTTCATGTCGCGCTTCCCGCGGCTGGAGATCGTCTCGTCGTTCGGCGTCGGCTACGACCATATCGAGATCCCCTGGGCGGTCGCGCACGGCGTCACCGTCACCAACACGCCCGACGTGCTGACCGAGGAGGTCGCCGACACCGCGCTCGGGCTGCTGCTCTGCACCGTGCGCGAGCTCCCGCAGGCCGAGCGCTACCTGCGCGCCGGCAAGTGGGTCGAGAAGGATTATCCGCTCACGCGGGCGTCGCTGCGCAACCGCACGGTCGGGCTGGTCGGCATGGGCCGCATCGGGCAGGCGATCGCGCGCCGGCTGGAGGCGATGCAGGTGCCGGTGGTCTACCATTCGCGGCGGCCGGCGGCGGGCTTGTCCTACAAGCACTACCCGAATCTCATCGACATGGCGCGTGAGGTCGACATCCTGCTGGTCATCACGCCGGGCGGCGCCGGCACCAGGAACCTGATCAACGCCGAGGTGCTGGCGGCGCTCGGTCCCGACGGCATCCTCGTCAACATGGCGCGCGGCTCCGTGGTCGACCAGCCCGCGCTGATCAAGGCGCTGCAGGATAAGACCATCATGTCGGCCGGCCTCGACGTCTATGCGAACGAGCCCAACGTGCCGGCGGAGCTGATCGCGATGGATCACGTCGTGCTGTTTCCCCATCTCGGCTCGGCCACCGTAGCGACCCGCGAACGCATGGACCGGCTGGTGGTGGACAATCTGCTGTCGTGGGCCGCGGGCAAGGGACCGCTGACCCCGGTAGCGGAAACCCCGTGGCCGCCGAAGCCGCGGCCGTAATTGGCGAAATGACGAGCGGCGTGTGGCGTGGTAGTTTCGCTAGGTCCAGTCGGTGGTAACTCGATGCCGCGTTGCACGTCCTTCACCCTAGCCGCGCTCGTTCTGCTCGTAGGTGGCGCCAATGCGCAAGCACCGGCGCCGAGCGATGCGGCCAAGGGAATGGTCGGCGCCTGGGAAATTTCCAACGCCGCCCGCGACAAGACCTGTCCATTGGCGTTCAAGCTCGATGCCGGCGCCGGCGGCTACAAGGTCGAGCTCGATTCCGGCTGCGGCACCGCGTTCCCGTCGCTCAAGGATATCCAGACCTGGGCCATGGGGCCGAACGACGCGGTGCGGCTCCATGACTCCAAAGGCGCCGTCATTCTCGATTTCACCGAGGTCGAGTCCCACATGTACGAAGCGGAGCGCAGAGGCGAGGGACTCTATTTCATGCGCACCCAGGAGGCCATCAAGGCGGCGACGGTCAACCCCGAGCAGTTGTTTGGTGACTGGACCCTGCTCAAGGAGATGGAGAAGCCGCTCTGCAAGCTCACGCTGTCCAACGCCTCGGCCGGCGGCGACAGCTACAAGATTACGGTGAAGCCGGGTTGCGACCCCTCGATCGCCGGGCTCGGTCTCGCCACTTGGCGGCTCAGTCAAGCTGAGCTGGTGCTCATCGGCCCCGGCGGCATTTGGCGCTTCTCCGAGAGCGATGCCAGCACCTGGGAACGCTTTCCGCCCACCGCCGATTCGCTGGTGCTGATGCGGCAGTAGCCGCGGACAGCGTACTCTTCCTCTCGATGATCGGCTTTACGATTTGCGCAGGTGTCACACAACAGACAGGTAAGGTTTCGTCAAATTTACCCTGTCTGGTCAGACCTCGTAGGAGTTTTCCCGTGTAGAAATCCGCCGCCCGGCATGTGCGGCAGATGATCCGGGTGGAGCGGGGGGGACGCGAGGTTCGCCCGGCGTATAACATTGCCGCCGGAGCGCGTGTCCATGTTGCGTATCTTGAGCGCCGTCCTCATCGCTTGCGCTGCTTCCTTCTCTGCGTCCTTCGCGTCTGCGCTCGATGAGCCGCCGGGGCCGGGCGAAGAGCGGACGCCGCCGACGTCGCGGACCGACCTCTATTCGGAGATGGCGGGCGAAGGCGAGGTGGTGGTCGAGATCGAAGTAAAGGGCTTGGAGGAACGGGCGCAGCAGCAGGTGCGGCAAGAGCCGGAGCAGCAGCCGGTGCAACAGCAGGCCCAGCAGGAGCCGGAGCAGCCGCAGCCGATGCAGCAGCAGGCCCAACAGGAGCCGGAGCAGCCGCAGCCGATGCAGCAGGAGGCGCAGCAAGAGCCGGAGCAGCCGCAGCCGATGCAGCAGCAGGCCCAGCAGGAGCCGGAGCAGCCGCAGCCGATGCCGCAACAGGCCCAGCAGGAGCCGGAGCAGCAGCAGCCGGAGCAGCAGCCGCCGGTGCAACAGGCGCAGCGGCAGCCGGATCAGCAGCAAGTGCAGCAGGTGCAGCCGGTGCAGCAGCAAAATGCGGCTGACCAAGAGACCGTGGGGCAGAGCACCGAGCCGAAAAGCGAATGATGGAGCGGTTCTGGACCGGCGGGCGAGAGAGCCGCGTTCGAGAAGCTCGATCTTGCGAGAGTGGAGTGCATCCCGATTTCAAACAAATCGGGATGCGCTCAGCGTAGCGCGCTCATCGGCGGCAGTGCGCCACGAGTCCGTCGATGAACCGATCGCACTTCGCAAGCTCGGCGAGCGCGATGAACTCGTCGGCCTTGTGTGCCTGCTCGATCGAGCCCGGACCGATCACGACGCTCGGAATGCCGGCCTGATCGAACAGTCCGGCCTCGGTGCCGAACGCGACCTTGCCGTGATCGCGGTGTCCGCTCAGGTTGCTTGGTCAGATCGACGAGGCCGGCTTCGGCCTTCGTTTCGAGGCCCGGGAAACCGGACTTGACCTCGAAGACGAAGCCCGCGTGCGGCGAGATCGACTTCATCTCGGGCTCGAGCACGTCGCGCGCGAAGGCCGTCACCTCGGCGACCAGCGCGTCGAGGCTGTCGGCCGCGATCGAGCGGAACTCGAACTCGAACGTGCAGTGGTCCGGCACGATGTTGAGCGCGGTGCCGCCGTGCACGGTGCCGGTGTGCCCGGTCGTGAACGGCACGTCGTAGAGCGGGTCGCGCGCGCCGGCGTGCGCGAGCCGGTCCGCGATCTCCCGGATCTTCACGATCAGCCGCGCGGCGTATTCGACCGCGTTGACGCCCTTGGGCGCGAGCGCGGAGTGGCAGGTCTGCCCGCGCACGGTCACGCGCAGTGAGCGCTTGGCCTTGTGGCCGATGATCACGTTCATCTCGGTCGGCTCGCCGACGAAGCAGCCCACGGGCGTCACCGGAGCGTGCTCGAGCCGCGAGATCAGCCCGCGCACGCCGACGCAGCCGACCTCCTCGTCATAGGAAAATGCCAGATGGATCGGCCGCGTCATCGGGCGCGCGATCATGTCGGGCACCGCCGCGAGGCAGCAGGCGAGAAAGCCCTTCATGTCGGCTGAGCCGCGGCCATAGAGACGCCCGTCGCGCGCGGTCAGCCGGAACGGATCGGCCGACCAGTTCTGCCCATCGACCGGGACCACGTCGGTATGCCCGGACAGGATATAGCCCGGCACCGCGGCCGGCCCGATCGTCGACCACAGGTTGGCCTTGGCCCCGGTCTCGTCGAGCACGCGCTCGTGGGCGATCCCGAACCGGTCGAGATAGCTCTCCACCCAGGCGATCAGCGCCAGGTTGGAGTTCCGGCTGGTGGTATCGAAACCGACCAGCGCTTCGAGGATTTCGACGGTTTTTCGATCAGCCATTTTTCGATCAGTCTTGCCGATTTCAGAGCCTTGCGGTTCGGCCATATCGCAGCGAGAATGACAGCATGCGCAGTCTCAAGCAAATGCTCCTGGTCATTGCTGCGGCGGGGTCCGTTGCCGCCGCTCATATGTCCGCCGCTCATGGACAGGAGCTCAAGGTCGGGCTGTCGGCCGAGCCTTCGGCCATGGACCCGCACTTTCACAATCTCACCCCCAACAACTCGCTGCTGCGGCACATCTTCGACCGGCTGACACACCAGGACGAGAACCAGGCAGTCATCCCGGGCCTCGCGCTGTCCTGGCGCAACGTTGACGAGAGCACCTGGGAATTCAAGCTGCGGCCGGGCGTCAAGTTCACCGACGGCTCCGATTTCACCGCCAACGACGTGATCTATTCGTTCTGCCGCGCGCCGCGGGTCGAAAACTCGCCGTCCTCCTTCGCCATCTATTCGCGCGGCGTCGCCGGCATGACCGCGCCGGATCCGCTGACGCTGGTGGTAAAGACCGCCGGGCCCTATCCGGTGCTGCCGAGCGAGGTCTCGACCATCTTCATCCTGTCGGCGAAGGCGAACGGCGCGGGTGAAGTGACGTTCGACCGGCAGGAATGCAAGGGCACCGGCGCCTTCCCCAAGACCGAAGCGTTCAACGCCGGCACGGCCGCGATCGGAACCGGCGCCTATAAGCTCGCGCGCTTCACCAAGGGCGACCGCATCATCCTCGAGCGCAACGACGGCTATTGGGGCGAGAAGCCGCAGTGGCAGCGCGTGGTCTTCCGGCCCATCACCAGCGCGGGCCCGCGGGTCGCGGCGCTGCTGGCGGGCGACGTCGACGCGATCGAGAATGTCCCGATCCAGGACCTCGAGCGCGTCCGGACGAACCCGAGTTACAAAGTCGTGCAGGGGCTGTCCGCCCGCGTCATCTATCTGCATTTCAATTATGTCGACGATGCGCCCCCAGGTGTCGCTGGCGCCGACGGCAAGAATCCGTTCCGTGACAAACGCGTGCGCGAGGCGATCTCCAAGGCGATCGACCGCGACGCCCTCGTCGCGCGCATCATGGGTGGCGTCGCGGTCGCGGCCGGCGAGCTGTTGCCGTCGATGATGTTCGGGGCCAACAAGGACATGAAGGCGCCGAAGGCCGACGTGGAGGGCGCCAAGAAGCTGCTCGCCGAGGCCGGTTATCCCAACGGCTTCACGCTGGTGCTGGGCGCGCCCAACGACCGCTACGTCAACGATGGCCAGATCGCACAGGCGGTGGCGCAGATGCTGGCCCGGATCGGGATCAAGGTCTCGGTTGACGCCATGACGGCGAGCCAGTTCTTCGCCAAGCGCACGCGGCGCGAATTCGGGTTCTGGCTGGCGGGTTGGATTTCCGACACCGGCGAGATGTCGGCGCAGATCAAGCCGCTCGCCGCGACCCCGAACCGTGACAAGGGCTGGGGCACGACCAATCCCGGCGGCTATTCCAATCCGCGGGTCGACGCGCTCTTGGAGCAGGCGCTCGGCACTATCGACGACGGCAAGCGCGCCGCGGTGCTCGCCGAAGCGAGTCGCGTGGCCATGGCCGACTACGGGGTGTTGCCGCTGCATTTCCAGGTGACCACCTGGGCGATGCGCAAGGAGCTGAGCTATACGCCGCGTGTCGACGAGACCACCGAGGCCACGTTGATCAAGCGCGCGCCGTGAGATGATGGGTGTAAAGACTCGTGCAACGGCTTACCCTCCCAACCGAACTCGGGTTTACCCGAGTTCGGCACTTAAGAGAGTGGCCGAAGTCGGATATATCCGACTTCGGCGTGAGGGGGAGGGTCGCCATCTGCAGGCGAGCTTACGCTCGCCTGCAGATGGCGGGGTGGGGTGACCACTATGGCCAAGCGCTCGATCGACAGTTTTCGGCGCAATGCCGCCCGCCGGCTACGCCTCAATCAAACTGACGCCGAGGCTCGGCTTTGGCGACGACTGCGCAACTGGCCTATCCAAGGAACCCATTTCCGCCGGCAAGTGCCAATCGGTCCCTACATCGTCGACTTCGCATGCATGGCCGCCCATCTCGTCATCGAAATGGACGGCTCACAACACGGTGTCGGCGAGAACGTCATGCGCGATGAGGCGCGCACGCGCTGGCTCCAAGCAGCGGGTTATCGCGTCATCCGGTTCTGGAACAACGACCTCGTGAACAACATGGATGGCGTGCTCGAGAGCATCTACGCGGCCGTTCATGGCTCAACCATTGCAGAGCCGATGCCGTTCAAGCACAAGCGCCGTGAGCGTGTCGAAGCGGTGGGTCACCCCACCCCGGCGCGTACTCAGCCAAGCAAGCTTGGCTGAGTACGCGCCGACCCTCCCCCTCCAGGGGAGGGTGGGAGCGCGCGGCTCGCACGTTCATCGGCCGAGAGACTGGGCCGGCTGGAGGAGAGAACGTCGACCATGCTCGCCTTCCTGTTCCGGCGGCTAGGGCAGGGCCTGCTGGTCGTCGCCGTGATGGCGACCCTGGTGTTCGTCGGCGTCTACGCACTCGGCAACCCGATCGACATCCTGATCAACCCCGAGGCGGACCAGATCGAGCGCGAGCAGGCGATCGAGCGGCTCGGCCTCGATCGGCCGCTGTGGGTGCAGTTCGGCCTGTTCGTGAAGTCCGCGCTCACCGGCAATCTCGGCCTCTCCTTCGTTCATGGCGTGCCGGCGATCGACCTGATCCTCAGCCGTATGCCGGCGACGCTCGAGCTCGCCCTCGTCGCGCTCGTCATCTCCGTCGGCGTCGGCATTCCCGCCGGCCTCGCGGCCGGGCTCGCGCCGCGCTCACTCCTGGGGCGCGGCATCATGACCGGGTCGATCCTCGGCTTCTCGGTGCCGAATTTCTGGCTCGGCCTGATGTTGATCCTCGTGTTCGCGGTCGAGCTCAAGATCCTGCCGGCGGGCGGACGCGGCGATACCCGCGACATCTTCGGCCTCCAATTGTCCTTGCTGACGGCTCGACGGGCTACGCCACCTGATCCTGCCGGCCCTGACGCTCGCGATCTACAAGGCCTCGCTGATCGCGCGCCTCGCCTGCGCCGCGACGCGCGAGGCGCTGCTGCAGGACTTCGTGCGTTTCGCCCGCGCCAAGGGGCTGACGGAGAGCCGCATCGTCGGCGTCCACGTGCTCAAGACCATCATGATCCCGGTCGTCACCGTGATCGGCCTCGAGCTCGGCTCGATGATCGCCTTCGCCGTGGTCACCGAAACCGTGTTCGCCTGGCCGGGCATGGGCAAGCTCCTGATCGACTCGATCTATCGCCTCGACCGGCCGGTGATCGTCGCCTACCTCATGGTCATTGTCGCGATGTTCGTCGTGATCAATTTCGTGGTCGATGTCATTTACACGTTGCTCGATCCGCGCGTTCGCCTCTCCGGACGGGAGGCGTGAGCATGGCGGTGCTCGACGATGTCCGCATCGACGGCGCCGACGCCTGGCACGCGCGCTGGGGCCGCATCCTCAGTGAGTTCGCGGAGAGCCGCGTCGCGGTGGCGGCGCTCGCGTCGGTCGCGCTGCTCGTCGTGCTTGCCATCCTCGCGCCGCTGGTGGCCCCGCAGAACCCCTACGATCTCGCGCAGTTGTCGATCATGGACAACAAGCTGCCGCCGCTCTCGCGTGGCCTTTCCGGCCAGCTCTATCTCCTCGGCACCGACGACCAGGGACGTGACTTGCTGTCGGCCATCCTCTTCGGCTTGCGGCTGAGCCTGTTCGTCGCCTTCGTCGCGACCGCCATCGCGCTCGTCATCGGCGCCTCCGTCGGGGTCGTCGCCGCCTATTTCGGTGGACGGATCGACGGCGTGCTGATGCGGCTGGTCGATATCCAGCTCTCGTTCCCGGCGATCCTGATCGCGCTCATCCTGGTGGCCATTCTCGGCAAGGGCGTCGACAAGGTGATGATCGCGCTCGTCTGCGTGCAATGGGCCTACTACGCGCGCACCATCCGCGGCTCCGCCCTGGTCGAGCGCCGTCGCGAATATATCGACGCCGCGCTCTGCCTCGCGCTGCCGCAACCGCGCATCGTGTTCCGGCACCTCCTGCCGAACGCATTCCCGCCGTTGATCGTGGTCGCCACCGTGCAGGTGGCGCACGCCATCGCGCTCGAGGCGACGCTGTCGTTTCTCGGCGTCGGCGTTCCGATCACGGAGCCTTCGCTCGGCCTCCTGATCGCGAACGGTTACGGCTACATGCTATCCGGCAACTATTGGATTGCGTTCTATCCCGGCATCGCCTTGTTGGCGGTGATCGTGGCGATCAACCTCTGCGGCGACCGGCTGCGCGACGTCATGAATCCCCGGCTCAAACGGTAGCCGCCATGACCGTCCTCGCCGTCGAGAACCTGCGAACCTACTTTTTCACGCGCGACGGGGTCGCCAAGGCGGTCGATGGCGTGAGCTTCACCATCGCGCAAGGGGAGGTGCTGGGCCTGGTCGGAGAATCCGGATCCGGCAAGACCGTGACCGGATTCTCCCTGCTCGGGCTCGTCGATCCGCCGGGCCGGATTGTCGAGGGATCGATACGGCTCGACGGCGAGGAACTGGTCGGCGCTCCCGAGGAGAAGCTGCGCGGCCTGCGCGGCCGTAAGATCGCGATGATCTTCCAGGACCCGATGATGACGCTCAATCCGGTCCTGCGCATCGATACCCAGATGATCGAGGCGATCACCGCCCACGAGAAGGTGTCATGGCGCGCTGCCCGTGCCCGCGCCGCCGAGGCCCTGCGCGCGGTCGGCATCGCGTCGGCGCAAGAACGGCTGTCCGCCTATCCGCATCAGTTCTCCGGCGGCATGCGCCAGCGCGTCGCCATCGCGATCGCGCTGCTGCACCGGCCCCGGCTTCTGATCGCCGACGAGCCGACCACGGCGCTCGACGTCACCATCCAGTCGCAGATTCTCGCCGAGGTGCAGGACTTGTGCGCCCAGAGCGGCACCGCGCTGATCTGGATCACTCACGATCTCGCGGTCGTCGCCGGCCTCGCCGACCGCATTGCGGTCATGTATGCCGGCCGCATCGTCGAGCAGGGGCCGGTCGACGCGCTATTTGCGCGGCCGCTCCATCCCTATACGCGCGGGCTGATCGGATCGGTGCCGAGCCGCGACCGGCGCGGCGCGCCGCTCGCACAGATCCCCGGCATGCCGCCGTCGCTCGCGCATCTGCCGCCGGGCTGCGCCTTTGCGCCGCGCTGCGCGCGCGCCGATGCCGCCTGCGCCGCGGAGCCGGCCATGGTGGATCACGGCGGGGGCGGGGCCGCGCGCTGCTGGCATCCCCACGTCGAGGGCGGGGTGGCGGCATGAGCGTGCCGAAGCTCGAGCTCGCCGGCGTGAGCAGGCATTTCGTCAAGCCGCTCGGCGTCGCGGAGCGCGCGGCCAACCTGTTCGGCGCCGGCATGCATGAGGTCGTCGTGCGGGCGGTCGATGGTGTCGATCTGTCCGTAGAGGAAGGGGAGGTGGTCGGGCTCGTCGGCGAGTCCGGCTGCGGGAAATCGACGCTCGGCCGCATGATCGCCGGCATCATCCCGCCGAGCGAAGGCGAGGTCAGATATGGCGGCCGCACGCTCGACGAGCTGGTTGCCGCGACCGGGCGCAAGGCGCTGCTCGAGATCCAGATGATCTTCCAGGACCCGATGGCATCGCTCAATCCGCGCATGCGGGTTGTCGATATCGTGGGCGAGGCGCCGGTCGTGCACGGGATCGTCGCGAAAGCCGAAAGAGACGACTATGTCGACGCGATGCTCGCCCGCGTCGGCCTCGATCCCAGCTACAGGTCGCGCTATCCGCACCAGTTCTCCGGCGGGCAGCGTGCCCGCGTCGGCATCGCGCGCGCGCTCGCGGTCAAGCCCGAATTCCTGGTCTGCGATGAATCCGTCGCATCGCTCGACGTGTCGATCAAGGCGCAGGTGCTGAACCTGTTCATGCAGTTGCGCCGCGATCTCGGGCTCACCTGCCTGTTCATCAGCCACGACCTCGGCGTGGTCGAGCACATCTCGGACCGGATCGTCATCATGTATCTCGGCCGCATCGTGGAGATCGCGCCGACCGAGGCGCTGTTCCGCGCGCCGAACCATCCCTACACGCAGGCGCTGCTCGCGAACGTGCCGCGGCTCGAGGCGCGGAAGCAGCGCTTCGCGCCGGTCAAGGGCGAGATCCCGTCACCGTTTCATCCGCCGTCGGGCTGCCATTTCCACCCGCGCTGTCCGTTCGCCATGGCGCGCTGCCGGGACGAGCGTCCCGCGCTCGCCGAGATCGCGCCCGGCCGCTGGTCGGCGTGTCACCTGAACGACGGAGCGGCACGTTGATGCGGTAACCGCGTCACTCTGCGACACCGGAAATCGACAAATCTATGCTTGGTTCCCGAGTGAGCAGCGCAAGGCATATCGCGCCTAGTGCCGGTGGCAGACGCAGTTAGTGCGCCTCGGCCACGTCGAGGCTGTGAAACAGGCGATGCCGCATCGGCAAGGAGAGACTGCGACTATCTGTGCAGCTGCGGAAGGTCGATATCCAGTCGGGGCCAAGGGCGCGGCGAGCGTCGGGAAACGGGGCGATTAAGTGGACGATCGCGAACATGAGCCGCTTGCGGCCGTTCTTTCCCGGCGGCGGCGACCCGTCGCTGGCGGGCAAGTCCTTTAGCCTTGCTGACTTTAAAGCGGGGCGCGATAAAGTGGCAGCCGCGGCATAAGCGCAATTATTGTTGCATAGAGTTAGCTCGGAAAAAAAATTTGTTTCGACGTGGGTGAGCTACGTCACACAGGGAACCAGCTTGCGAGCGCCAACTCCGGAATGCAAGCACCGGCCTATCGGCCTTCTCTGCTGATGCATAAGGAGAAAATCATATGAAGATCCTCATCACTGCGGTGGCTCTCGCCATTACTTTCATTGCTGTCCCAGTTAACACCCAATCGGCCCTTGCCGAGTCATCCAACGACGTGATTGTCGGTGGCAAGAACATCGGGCAGGACCCAGACTCGAATGTTCGGCTCCAACTGCGCCGCGACCACGGAAGTGAAGGTAACTGATCGCTACGTGCTGCCTGGAAAACTTCTTTCCCTGGCTTGATAAGGACGGAGGAAAGAAATGACAAAACTCCTACCAGTTACCCTCGCGGCCGCCGCGATCTTCATTTTTGCTTCGGCCGCGATAGCGCAAGATGCCAGAGTTCGAGGCGATCGCTTGGAGAGCGACATCGCGAATGGCGTTGAACCAAACGGCTCATACGCGGCGCCCAGGGTTATCTGGCGTAGCCCAGTAATTATGCCGCGGACGTGGGAGGAGCAGCGCGTGTTTGATCGCTCCTCGCAGGGCTTCTGGCTGTTCCCCTCAACGGACAATGAATAAAACACTGGCCGGCCGTAAAGGTCGGCCGCTTTTCCCTCTCCGGATGTCCGCAGACACAATTGAGGGAAGCGCTTGCCTCGTTCTTCGGCTGCTCGCTCGACCCGGACTTACCGTCTACGGGTCTTGTGTTTCCTTCTAGGCCCCTTGCCTTTCACCTTTCGAAGAGAACGCCCCTTGATGCCGACGGGCGTCCTAAGAGCTCCCACCGCTTTGCGGACAGGCGCCGTTTTTCGGCGCCCAGTTCCCGGTGACCCCGCAGATATCGCTGGCTCGGAGGAGGCAACGACACTCTGGTCGGCCGGAGAGGACACAACAGCTTTACCCCGGTTGGATAGGAATTCTTGACGTTGTCGATCCTGGCCGGAAGCGAAGTCCAGGAACTGGAACGCCATGACGCGTTGCGCTTCCAATGAACGGCGTGCGGCTTCCCAGGGGGAGGTGAACCATAGAAACATTGTCATCCTTCCGAGCGGCGCAAAATCCAACCCGACGGCTATTGCAATCCCCTAGAGGAGAAGTAGCCCAGCTGGATATGGTTCCCATCGAGCCCCAGGGACGCCGTCCCCTCGTCTCACGCAAATTGCACGCCGTCTTCTTCTGATGGGCCTAGCAATCGCAACTCGCGCTTCGTTTCCCTGATCATCGGTCATCCAGAGCGCCCACTCGCGATAGGTCTGGGCATCAGGGTCCTCTTTTCGGCATGGCCCTCGACCAGAGCGACACGCCGATGCCGGGCCTTTTTCGCAGCAGGCTCCACGGGCGGGGTTGGACGGTGGACCGAACGCTGGTTACGTCGGCGGACTGATCAAGACGACGATCGCGTTGCGCGCTGCGGAAGCGATTGCGGCGTCTTAGCCGGCGGCTTCACGACTTCGCGCGCACCCTCAGCACCGAATAACTCGATGACCCGGCGGACGTCTGGCTTCACGCCGGCCAATTTCGTTGGCTAGCAGCTGGCCGATGAGTTGAGCCCGTTTGTTGCGACTTGCGATCGCGTGGCATAGCGGCCGTGTTCGCGAGCCCTTCGGACGAAGGTCGCTTAGGCGGGCATGGTAACGTACTGTAGCTAAGCGGCCGTCTTTTTTAGCTGTGTCAGCCTCACGGCAATGACCCAAGCTACCCAGAGCGTGACGAAATAGATTGCGAGAAAGACGACCAGGCTCGGGTATTGGCCCCATTGGCGCTCGACCAAAAGCCCAGCGAGGTAAGCGAATACGTTGCCTGCCGCCACCAAAGCCAAGTACCAAATGATAAGCAACATAATGAGTTTCCCTCAGCCAGAGTTGCCCGCTAATTCTAGTTCCGCATCGATCACCAAGCTCCGTCCCGCTTGCAGTTCAGGTTGACCGTGAACTCGAACCGCGTCGGTCCTTCGAATCGACTACTTCGCGGCAGACTTCGCGACGGCTTCTTTGTCACGCTTCATCACCTCGAGTCCGCACGCTTTGGCGAATGCGCGATCCGACGTGCTGATGGTACGATCGCCGACCTTTTGCACGAACTTGATGACGATATCGTCATAGTCACGATCGTCCTTCTCCGCCTTCAGCGTCGAGAGAGCGAGCGCGCCGCCTGCTTGGAATTTATCCGCGCAAATTGGCACGAGCGTAGCGGTGACAGCGGCATCGGCCAGCGTTTTTGCGTGGCCACCGGTTACCCAGCCACCCCACGTAAACCCGATGATCGCGAGGGCGATTGCTCCGCCTACTGCGCCCCAGCAAGCGGGTTTCAAGGCAGCTCTCATCTCTTTCGAGATTTCCATGACTTTCACCTTAGATTTGAGGAAAAGAGGGTTTTCACCCATCTTTAGCCCACTCTACTCGCACGACTGGTCGGCGTCTGAGCAAAATTGATCACTTCACCCATTCATTTCGTCCATTACATCGGGTCGGGAACCGATGCCGGAAAGTAGCCTCGAGAACGCCCTTAGCGGAAAATTCGGCGAAGAATCCATCAGTGCCGTCGACGCCGATCCAGAGCCAGACGTCTGGCACGCCCTGTTTACCTTCACACAACATGGTCGATGTGCCGTCGCGCGACACCGAACTGATTGGTCACGCAGAATCTCGTAAAGCGCACGTCGGGATGGCGGTCGCGGTACGCCGCCTCTCCTGTTTTTTGTTCAACTGTCGTCGATCGGCTCGGTGGCGCGTACCGAGGGCCGCGCGGCGAAGTCCGCGTGCCAACGCGCGGCCCGAGGATAGGACTTGCGCCAGTTCTCATCGGCAAACCTGAAATCGAGATAGGACAGCGCGCAGCCGACCGCGATGTGACCGATGCTGAACGGCGAGGCGGCGAGCGCGTCGGCTTCCCGGTCGAGCGCACCGAGGACGGCCTGCTTCTTCGTGGTGTAGGCGGAGATATGGACGTCGGAGGGCTGCGCGCGCTCGCGCTCGTTGCGCAGCAGCAGCAGGAAGTCGAGGAAGCCGTCGCCGAGCGCCTGCTGGCGCAGTGCGGTCAGGCGCGCCTTCGGATCCTCAGGGTAGAGCTTCGGTCCGGCGTGCAGGCCGTCGAGATATTCGCATACCACCGGCGAGTCGTAGAGCACGGTGCCGTCGTCGAGCACGAGGGTGGGGATTTTGGAGAGCGGGTTATCCTCCATCAAGGCCAGGTGCGGCTTGGTGGTCGCGGCCACGGTGCGAACACAGGCGATGCGATCGACGAGGCCGAGCTCATGGGCGACGATCATCACCTTGCGCACGAAGGGCGAACGCGGGGACCAGTGCAATTTCATGGGGGATTCCTGTCGGAGAAGGCGGTATTTCTCAATGTCCCGGACGAATGATATATCCAACCGAGCCCTTGAACACGGGATGATATCGCATGGACTACGATCCCCGCAGCGAGCCGCACGGCCTCGCCCATGACCCCGGCACCTGCCTCGTGGTACCGCGCCCGATCGGCTGGATCACGACCATCAGCCCGGCCGGCGTGGTGAATCTCGCGCCCTACAGCTTCTTCAATATCATCTCGACCAAGCCGCACTTCGTGATGTTCTCCAGCAGCGGGCGCAAGCACTCCCAGCGCAACGCCGAAATCTCCGGCGAGTTCGTGTTCAATCTGGCGACTTACGACCTGCGCGTCGAGATGAACATCACCGGCAGCGATCATCCCGAGCACCAGAGCGAGGCCGAGCTCGCCGGCCTCGAGATGGCGCCGTCCCGAAAGGTCAAGCCCCCGCGCGTCGCGCGCTCGCCGATCGCGCTCGAATGCATCTACAACAAGTCGATCGATCTCGTCCCCGCCGACGGCAAGAAATCCGTCAACTCGCTGGTCATCGGGGAGGTGGTCAACGTGCATATCGACGATTCCGTGATCGTCGATGGCAATATCGACATGGCGCGCATCCGTCCGCTCGCCCGCCTGGGCTACATGGACTACACCTCGGTGGACAATATCTTTACGATGCATCGGGTGCCGGTCCGGCCTTGAACGGCGTGCGTCAAACGCGCAGCATCGTGAAGACATCGTCCACGACGCAGTAATCCATGTAGCCCAGCCGCGCGATCGGCCGCATGCGCCGGATATCGATCATGCCATCGACGATCACGGAGTCGTCGATGTAGATGTTGACGACCTCTCCGATGATGACCGAGTTGTCGGTCTTCTTGCCGTTCGAGCCCACCAGCACGATGGTCTGGGTGTATTTGCATTCGAGCGCGATCGGCGACAGCCCGACGCGTGGCGGCTTCACCACCCGTGACGGCACCATTTCGAGGCCTGCGACCTCGGGCTCGCTGATGGTTTCATCGAGCTCGGCGCCGGTCTGGTTCATCTCGCTGCGCAGGTCGAAGGTTGCGAGATTGAACACGAACTCTCCTGCGGTTTCGGCGTTGTGCTGCGTATGCTTGCGGCCGCTGCTCGAGAACATCAGGAACGGCTGCTTTCGCCCAGCCACGAGATTGAAGAAGCTGTAGGGCGCGAGATTGACGATGCCGGTCTCGGCGATGGTCGTGATCCAGCCGATCGGGCGCGGCACGACCAGCGAGGTGACGGGGTCATGGGCAAGCTTGTGCGGTTCGTGGCGGGGATCGTAATGCATGCATATCCTCGGTGGGCAAACGATGGCATCAAGAAGCGGAAAGCCGCTGCCGCATCGCGCGCGTCAGGCTGCCGGCGCGCCAGACTTCGATCATGCGATCGGAAAACGGCCGCGCGTGCCGGACGGCGCCCGCGCGGGTATTGCGGACCTCGCCGGTGGCGAGATCGACTTCGATCTCGTCGCCCTGCTCGACGATGCCCGTGACGCCGGGGCACACGACCATGGGCAGCCCGACATTGAGTGCCTTGCGGATGAAGGCGGAATCGCAGGATTCGACGACGCAGGCCGCGATGCCGGATTCCTTCATCGCGACGCAGGCATGCGCGTGGCTATGATGGCCGAAGTTGGATCCCGCCACCACGAGATCGCCTTGTTGCACTCGCTCGCGGAAGTCCGGCTGCAAATCGGCAAAGCACATCGCCTTGAGCGCCGGGATGTCGAAGGTCGCCGAGATCCGGCACCTGCGAATACTGGATGATGCCGTTGTCGGCGCTGATGTTGTCGCCGAACTTCCAGGTCCGCCCGCGAATGCGCGTCGTCATGCGCGGGCCCCCGTGTCCGCGAGGATCGCCCGCGGGTCCGCGATCCGGCCGGCGACGGCGGAGGCCGCCACCACGTAGGGGCTCGCGAGATAAGAGCGCGACGACCGGCTGCCGTTGCGACCGTGATAGTTCATCTGGTGGGTCGAGATCGAGACTTCGTCGTCGCACAGCACGCCTTCGTAGCCCCAGCACGTGGTGCAGCCCGGCGCCAGCACGGTGGCGCCGGCCGCGACGAAGACTTCGAGGAGCCCCTCGCTGGCGGCTTGCGCATAGACCTCGCGGCTGCCGGGCGTGATGTACATGGTCACCGCGCGGTCGATCCTGCGGCCGCGCAGGACGGCGGCGGCGGCGCGCATGTCGTCGAGCCGGTTGCCGGCGCAGGAGCCGATCGCGGCCTGGTCGACGCGCCGTCCGGCGACCTCCTCGAGCTTGACCGCGCCGTGCAGCTCGGGCGGGACCGTCACCATCGGCGACAGCGTCGAGAGGTCGTAGCTGGTGTCGAGCACATAGCCGGCATCGGCATCGGCGGAGAGGAGATGATAGGGCCGCCCCTGCGCGCGCTCCTGTACATATGCCAACGCCTTGTCATCGACCGGCATCAGCGCGGTGTCGGCGCCGGTGTGGTAGGCGCAGGCGAGCAGCGACTGCCGCTCGTCGAGGCTCAGGTCCGCGATCGCAGGGCCGCCGAATTCGATGCAGCACTGCGACAATGCATCTCCGGTCGCGAAATCGCGGATCAGGATCTGCGCAAGGTCGCGCAGCAGCACCCCGAACGGCAGGCGTCCCGTGAGGTCGATGCGGGCGGATTTCGGCACCAGCATCCAGTTCTCGTCGGTGATCTGGGTCACCACGACCTCCGACGACACCGCGATGTTGAGCGCGCCGAGCGCGCCGATGCTCGCGATATTCGGCTCGTCGGAAAAAACCAGGAGCCCGGGCCGCGCGAAGCCCTTCTCGGTCAGGACCAGGTGGCGCAATCCCGATCCGGCGCCGAAGAAATTCTCGACGCCGTTGCGGAATGCGTAGTCCTTCATCTCCCGGTGGCTCAGATAGTAGGGCGAGCCCATGGCGGCCGACGTCGTGTGGTCGACCACCATGATGACCTTGTCGGGACGGGCGATCCTGTCGACCCCGATCTCCTGCATCATGCGCTTGCGCGTCTGCCAGGCGAGCTCCTGGCAGCAGGTGTAGTCGGGCGACACGTTGACATACTCGCCGGCCTCGACCGCCGGACGTCCGGCGGCCCGCGCCACGATTTTCTGCGCGACGGTCTGGCCCATCTCTCTGCCTGCTTACGTTCGATCGCGCGTTCAATCCCCCTTGATGTTTGCGCTCGCGATCAACTTGGTCAGCCGGGCGGCATCCTGCTGCAGATAGTCCGAGAATTCCTTTCCCGGCAGCAGGAAAATCTCGGCGCCCTGCGACGTGAGCTTGGAGGTTACCTCCGGCGAGGTGAGCACCTTGCTCAGCGCCGCGGTCAGCTTCTCCACGATGGGCTTCGGGGTCGCGGCCGGCGCCGTGATCCCGTACCAGGTAGCGACATCGAATCCGGCCAAGCCGAGCTCGTTGAGCGTCGGCAGATCCGGAAGCTGCCGGGCCCGCTTCATCGTGGTGACTGCGAGCGCCCGCAGCTTGTCGGACTGGATATGGGGCAGGAGCGGCGGTGCGTTCAGGAAGGCGAGATCGATCTGCCCCCCGAGCAGGTCGGTGATCGCGGGCGCCGCGCCTTTGTACGGAAGGTGAGTGAAGTCGACGCCGGCCATCTGCTTGAACATTTCGGCGGCGAGGTGCGGCTGGCTTCCGTTCCCGACCGAGCCATAGTTCAACGTGCCCGGTTTCGATTTCGCCAGCGCGATCAGCTCCGGCACGCTCTTCACCGGCAATGAAGGCCGGACGACCAGCACGTTCGGAACGTTGGCGACCATCGCCACCGGCGCGAAATCCTTGATCCCGTCGTACGTGACCTTGCTCAGCGCCGGTGTCACGATGTGCGAGGACGCGCCGGCGATCAGCAGCGTGTAGCCGTCAGGCGCGGAGGTCGCGACATGCTGGGCGCCGATCGCGGTCGCGCCGCCCGGCTTGTTGAGGATGACGATCTGCTGGCCGAGCAGGTCGCTCATGCCGGCCGCGATGGTGCGCGCCAGGAGATCCGCGGGCCCGCCCGCGGCGTAGGGATTGACCAGCGTGATGGGCTTGGTGGGATAGTCCTGACCCCATGCGGCGGTCGCGACCATGATCATCGCAACCGATGCGGCCCAAAGCCTTCTGGCGCCCATTGTATCCTCCCTGTGGACGCTCCCGATCCTTGCCGGACGTCCTTTATGTCAATAGACTGACCTTTTGCGTTTTGCAAATGGATCAGCGCGCTTGGGATGACGTGCTCCTCAGCGCGACCCCTTCGGCTGTCGAGCTCATGCAGGATCGTGCCGAGGCGATCCCGCGCCGATTCCTGCAACTGGTCGAACAGGCTGTTGCCCTTGCTGTCGATCGCGACCACCAGCGGCCCCAAATCCTCGACCCGCAGCTTGACCAGGCGATAATGCGCGACCAGGTCTTCCCACGCCACCGCCACGACCTCCTTGATGGCGTCCGACAGGAGTGGGCTGCCGCCCCCCAGGAAGGACAGATAGACGCAGCCGACCTCCTTCATGGTGTCGGCGCATTGCCGGTCGAGGCCGCCCTTGCCGCCGACCGCGCGCAGCCCGAAATGGCGGATGATCCTCGGCATCAGCGGGTTGAAGCGCGTGCTGGTGGTCGGGTTCATGTAGAGCACCTCGAACGCGCCGTCCCGATCGCGGCTGTAGCTGCCGAGATGGAAGAACGTTCCGCCCGTGATGTCGATCGGCAGCGCCTTGCCGGCGTCGATGTGCTCGATGATGCGATGGTGCGTGGGCAGGCCGGCGGTGATGACGATCTCGCCGTCGAGCGTCACGAAATCGCCCGCCGACAGCGTGCGGACCTTTGTCCTCGGTCAGCGGCAGAGTGAGCTTGATGGTGTCGCCCATCGGGCCGTGCCTCTATTCGAAACGGACGATCTCGCCGTTGTTGTAGATGCGCGCGCTGGCGCGCCGGTTGATCCAGCAGTTGAAGCACACCGCGACGGGTGTGAAGCCGTGCCCGGAGCCGTACTCGATGTGCACCGCCAGCGCCGTGGTGTCGCCGCCCGTGCCCATCGGCCCGAAGCCGGTCTTGTTGACGGCCTTGAGCAGGCGCTCCTCCATGTCCGCCAGGATCGGCTCGGGATTCTTCCGGCCGAAGGGACGCAGCGTCGCGGTCTTCGCGAGCTTGGTGCAATGGTCGAAGCTGCCGCCGATCCCGACCCCGATCACGACCGGCGGGCAATGCTGCGAGCCGGCCTTGAGCACGCAATCCATCACGTATTTCTCGATCACGTCGAGCGTCGGAAAGCTGAAGATTTCGAGCGCCGCCCAGCGGCCCGAGCCCAGCGCCTTCGGCGAGCAGGTGATCTCCACATAGTCGGCGCCGTCGACGAGATCGTAGCTGACGATCGGCATGTCCTTGCCCTTGTAGCCGCGTTCGTTGGTCAGGGGATTGGTGACATGCTTGAGGATCGGCGGATTGATCGTCGCCACGAGATGATCGAACCCGTCGGAAATCGCCTGCTTGATGTTGCCTTCGAGCTGCGCGGCCGTGCCGATCTTCACGAAATAGACCGGGATGCCGGCATCGGAGCAGACGTGGCGGTCGGTGGTCTCCGCCGCGTGGGCGCTGCGCAGCATCATGGCGAGGATTTTCCGCGCACCCTCGTTGGTCTCGGCCTCGTGGGCGTTGCGCAGCGCGTCCTTGGTGTCTTCCGGGATCTTCTTCAGCGAGCTTTCGTAGAGCTTCGCCGAAACCGACTTCACGATCTCGTAGGTAATGGCCACCGGCAATCTCCAGGCCCCGTCTCGCGGTCCGATCGGGCTTCTTGCGTGCCAAATCTTCTGGACCGTACGTCTTCTGGACCGTATGAGACAGCAAGTATAGATGTTTTTTCGATCGTTTGTTCCGACTGGAGGAAGAGAGTCGATGACGGACCGGACGAGACCACGCCTGCTCGCGATCAGCCAGATCCCGCCGGACCTGCGCGCCGCGCTGGCGCAGCGCTACGAGCTTGCCGATCATGCGGCCCTGTCGGGAGGGTCGGCGCCCGGGTTCGACATCGCTGTCACGATGAGCATGCATGGCGTGAACGCGGCGCAGATGGACAACCTGCCGGACCTCAAGCTGATCGCCTGCAACGGCGCCGGGCTCGAGCGCATCGATCTGGCCGAGGCGCGGCGGCGGGGCATCGCGGTCTGCCACACTCCCGACGAGCTCGCCGAGGACGTGGCCGACGGCGCCATCGCGCTCACCTATGCCATCATGCGCCGGGTGGTGGAGGCAGACCGCTTCGTGCGTGCGGGGCGCTGGACGAAGGAACGCATCGCGCCGTCGCGCCGCCTCGCCGGCAAGACGGTGGGGATCGTCGGCCTGGGCAAGATCGGCCGCCTGGTTGCGCGGCGTGCCGAGGCCATCGGGATGCGAGTGCTCTATCTCGGGCGCAAGCCGAAGGCCGATGTGCCGTATCCCGTTCGTCGCGGATCTGCTGGAGCTGGCCGGGCAGGCCGACGTGCTGATCCTGTCCTGCCCGGGCGGGGAGGCGACGTGCAATCTGGTCGGGGCAGGCCGTGCTGGAGCGGCTCGGGCGCGACGGATACCTGGTCAACGTAGTCCCGCGGCTCGGTCGTCGACGAGGCCGCGCTGATCGCCGCCCTGCAGGACGGAAAGATCGCCGGCGCCGCGCTCGACGTGTTTGCGTCCGAGCCGAACATCGATCCGCGCTTTCTCGCGCTCGACAATGTCGTGCTGCAACCGCATTCGGCGTCGATCACCCACGAGACGCGGGCCGCCATGCTGGCCCGGTTGCTCGGGGACATCGAGTCGTACGTTGCAGGGCGGCCATTCCACGACGCGGCGGCGTCTGCATGACCAGGGGAGGCGGACTTTGACTGATACGATTAGCCGGTCGCGCGAATTCGTGCGCTACGACGACGTCGCGATCGACGTGACCGTGGAGGGGAGCGGGCCCGCGATCGTACTGCTGCCGTCGCTGGCGCGCGATTCCGACGACTACGACGAGGTCGCCGAGGGACTCGCGGCGGCGGGATTTCGCGTATTGCGACCGCAGCCGCGCGGGATCGGCCGCAGCACAGGTCCGATGGACGGCATATCCCTGCACGACCTCGCGCGCGACATCGCTGAAGTGATCAACGCGCTGGGTGGCGGCAGCGCGGTCGTGGTGGGGCATGCCTACGGCAACTGGGTCGCGCGCATGACCGCGGTGGACTACCCCAAGCATGTGCGCGGCGTCGTGATCGCGGCGGCGGCGTCCAAGCAATATCCGAAGGAGTTGACGGACGCCGTCACCCACGCCGGCGACCTGTCGCTGTCCGAGGAGGCGCGGCTCGCGGCGTTGCGGTTTGGATTCTTCGCACCGGGAAGCGATCCCAAGGTGTGGCTGACCGGCTGGCATCCGCACGTGCGTGCAAGCCAGCGTGCGGCTGCGGCCGCGACCAGGCAGGCGGAATGGTGGTCGGGCGGCACGGTGCCGCTGCTCGATCTGCAGGCCGAGCAGGACCCGTTCAAGCCGCCGGACAAACGCAACGAGATGAAGGACGAGTTCGGCGACCGCGTCAGCATCGCGGTCATCCCCAATGCCAGTCACGCGCTCATTCCCGAGCAGCCGAAGGCGGTCGTGCGACGCGCTCGTCACCTGGATCAAATCGCTTTCTTGACGCCTCACCGGGAATTCTCACCATGGCCGGTTGCCTGTCGCATATCCGAGTTCTCGATCTCAGCCGCGTCTTCGCCGGCCCCTGGGCAGGGCAGATGCTGGCCGATTTCGGCGCCGACGTGATCAAGGTCGAGCATCCCGTCTACGGCGACGACGTGCGCCGGCTGGGCGTCGCACAGAAAGATGCAGAAGGCCGCGAGACGGGCGAGACGTCGGCCTACCTGGCGGTGAATCGCGGCAAGCGGTCGGTGGCCATCGACATCAGCAAGATCGGAGGCCAGGCGCTCGTGAAGCAGCTGGCCACGACCTCCGATGTGCTGATCGAGAACTTCAAGACCGGCAACCTGGCGCGCTACGACCTCGACTATTCGGCGCTGCATGCCGTCAACCCGCGTCTGGTCTATTGCTCGATCACCGGCTTCGGGCAGTCAGGGCCTTACGGCGAGCTGCCGGGCTACGATCCGATCTTCCAGGCCATGAGCGGCCTCATGAGCATTACCGGCGTGCCCGATGGGCAGCCGGGGGCTGGCCCCAATCTCGTCGGCTACAGCGTGTCCGACGTGACCGCCGGCCAGTATGCGACCATCGCGATCCTCGCCGCGCTCAACCACCGCGACCAGGTGTCGGGTAAGGGCCAGCATATCGATCTCGCGCTGCTCGACGCGCAGGTGCACGCGGTCTCGCATATCGGCATGAACTATCTGGTCTCGGGCAAGATGCCGGTGCGCAACGGCGCGGCCTCGCAGTTCACCTGCCCGTGGCAGGTCTTCGACTGCGCCGACATGCCGCTCATGCTCGCCGTCGGCAACGACCAGCAGTTCGTGCGGCTGTGCGAGGCGTTGGGCATGCCGGAGCTCGGCAAGGACGCGCGTTTCGTCACCAACCGCAAGCGGGTGGAGCACAAGGGTGTGCTCGTTCCCATGCTGGCGGCGCGCTTCAGGACGCAGACCGCGCGCGAGTGGATGGAGGCGTTCACCGCGGTCGGCGTCGCCAGCGGTCCTCTCAACGATTTCAGCCAGGTCTTCGCCGACCCGCAGGTCAAGCACCGCGAGATGCTCAAGGAGATTCCGCATCCCAAGTCGGGTACGGTGCAGGTCGTCGCCAATCCGGTGCGCTTCTCCGACACCCCGGTCGAATACGGCCGCTGGCCGCCGCTGCACGGCGAGCACACGCGCGAGGTGCTGCGCGAGATGCTCGAGATGAGCGACGACGAGATCGAGACGCTCAAGCGGGAGAAGGTGATCGCGTGACTTGAGCTGCCTCCCTTCCCGCATACTCGGTGTGCTCCCTCCCCCAACCAAACCCCGGCTTGCCGGGGTTTGGTCACTCTTAGATTTGCCGGAAGCGGGCAAGCCCGCAGCCGGCTGGGGGAGGGTTGGGGAGGGGGGTAGCGCAGTGGTGCACGAGCGTTGCCACAGATTGGGACCCCCACCCCCAACCCCTCTCCACAAGGGGGAGGGGAGTTCACCGCATTCGCGGCGCGGTCATCGCCTCATCCACCCGGCAAACCCAGCACGTTCTTCGCCAGAATGCCGCGCTGGATCTCGTTCGATCCGCCGTAGATCGTGGTCGGGCGCGCCTGCAGGAACAGGCCGGAGGCGTGCAGCGAGCGATTGCCCTCCAACGGATCGAGCAGCCCCGCATTCTCGCCGGCGACCTCGAGCATGGTGTCGGTGATGCGCTGGAACAGGTCGCTCTGGAACACCTTGAGCATGGAGACGTCGGCTCCGAGCGGCTCGTTGCGTCGCACCTTCTCCGCGAAGGTCTCGTACAGCGCCTTGTGATCGGCGAGATCGAGCCGCAAGGCGGTGTAGCGGTCGCGGAAGATTGGATCGTCGAACGACGCCCATCCGCTCGGCCAGCAGCTTCAGCCGGCCGAGCGCATAGGAGGACAGCTTCGGCGAGCCGATCGCGAGGCGCTCGAAGTCGAGCAGCGCCTTCGCCATGGTCCAGCCCTTGTTGACCTCGCCCACCAGGTTCGCCTTCGGCACCCGGACATTGTCGAAGAACACCTCGCAGAACTCGTCGTGCTGGTCGAGGTTGACGATCGGACGCACGGTGATGCCGGGGCTGTCCATCGGCACCAGGAGAAAGCTGATCCCTTCCTGCTTCTTGGCGGCCTTGTCGGTGCGCACCAGCATGAAGATCCAGTTGGCGTCGTTGGCGAACGTGGTCCAGATCTTCTGGCCGTTGACGACCCAGTGATCGCCGTCGAGCACGGCCTCGGTGCGCAGCGACGCGAGATCCGAGCCGGAATTGGGCTCGCTGTAGCCCTGGCACCAGATGTGCTCGCCGGCGAGGATCTTCGGCAGATACGCGTCCTTCTGCGACGGCGTGCCGTAGCGGATGAGCAGCGGGCCCAGCATGATCACGCCCATGTCGCTCACGCGCGCGCAGCCGTGCCGCTCGAACTCCTCGATCAGAATGAGATACTTGGCGGCCGAAAGCCCCATGCCGCCGTATTCGCGCGGCCAGCCCGGCGCGAGCCAGCCGTGCTGGGCGAGGATCATGTACCAGGGGCGGTTCTCGCGCCAATGCAGGCGCCGCAGCGGATTGCGCAGCTCCGGCGGATAGTGCTGCTCGACGAAGCGGCGCGCGACCGCGCGGAATTCGTCGTCGGTCAGCGCGTTGTAGTCCTGGGCGACGCTCGAGGCATCATTCATCGTCGATCCTCCGTCGCCAGTTCCGCGTAGCGCGCGCGGTGCAGCGCGGCGGAGCCGAACAGGTTCGCCAGCACCATGGCTTTGCGCAGATAGAGGCCCACGTCGTACTCGTCGGTGTAGCCGATGCCGCCGTGCATCTGGATCGCCTCGCGGGTGATGCGCATGGCGGCGTCGGAGGCGCGCGCCTTGGCGCGCGACACCGCGGCGCGGCGGACGGCCGCCACGGCGGACGTATCGAGCGTGACGGCTGCGGCCTCGATGCTGGCGCGCGTGAGTGCGACCTGGATCTTGAGATCGGCGGCGCGATGCGCCAGCGCCTGGAAGCTGCCGATCGGCTTGCCGAACTGCTGGCGGGTCTTGAGATAGGTCAACGTCATGGCGAAGGCGCGCTCCATGACGCCAAGGAGATAAGCTGACGTGGCGAGCGTCGCCTCCTCGATGGCTTCGGCGAGATCGCCCGCGACGGGCTCCGCCGGCGCGTTGTCGAAGGCGAGCGTGCCGTAGTGCCCGCCGTCCTGGGTCCGATCGATCGTGAGCGAGACGCCGGCGGCGTCGCGGCGCGATCAGCGCGAGCCCGGCATCGGTCGACACGAGAAAAGCATCGGCACCGGCGGCCATCGGTACGAACACCTTGCGCCCGAACAGGCGGTCGCCGCGCAAGGTCGTGTCGCTGGTGAGCGCCAGGGAGTTCGCGCGTTCCTGCCAGGCCGGGATGATGATCGTGTCGCCTGCGATCAGGCGTTCGAGCTCGGCGCCCGCGAGCACACGGGCCGCGAGCGAGCAGGGGATCAGCGGCTCCGGCAGGAGACCGGCGCCGCATTCCTCGGCCAGCGCGCAGTATTCGCGCATGCCGAGACCGGAGCCGCCGGCCGCTTCGGGAACGCGCAGGGCGATCCAGCCCAGCTCGCACATCTGCCGCCATACGGCGCGGTCGAAGCCCGGCTCGCCGATAGCGCAGCGACCGGACGCGCTTGAGATCGTCCGGCGTCGCGATCGCGCCCGCGCTGTCGCGGATCATGCGGATGCGTTCGGTATGCTCCTCGAGCGCCTCCATCACCCCTCCCTGGTGGCGTGCTCAGCGTCCCTTGAACACCGGCGCGCGTTTTTCCAGCACGGCGCGGGTCGCCTCGCGCGCATCCTCGGTGTGCATCAGCTTGGTGCTGTATTCTTGCTCCAGCGCATAGCCTTCGTCCACCGGCATGAACTCGACGCGGTTGAGCGCCTCCTTGCCCAGGCGCAGGCCGAGCGGCGCCTTGTTGGCGATCACACCGGCGAGCTCGTTGACCTCCGGCATCAGGCGGTCGAGCGGTACCACCCGATCGACGAAGCCGACGCGATGCGCCTCCTGCGCGCTGATCGGCACGCCGGTGAAGAACATCCGGCGCAGCAGGCCCTGCGGGACGTGGCGCGCCATATGCGCGGTGCCGCCGCAGCGGCCGACATTGATCTCCGGCAGGCCGAAGGTGGCGTTCTCCGACGCGATGCGGATGTCGCAGACCGACGAGAGCACGCAGCCGGCGCCGAGCGCCGGGCCGTTCACCGCCGCGATCACCGGAATCTCGCAGTGGCGCACCGAATGGAACATGCGCCGCACGATCACCGCGCGCGCCGGATCGTCCTCGACCTTGGCGGCCAGGAACTCGCGCAGGTCGAGGCCGGCGCAGAACGCCTTCGAGCCGCGCGCGCTCAGCACCGCGCAGTTCACGTCGTCCCAGGTGCCGATCTCCTCGAACACCTCGGCGATGCGCTGGTAGAGCGCCATGGTCAGCGCGTTGACCGGCGGGCGGTCGATGACGACAGACGCGATCTTGCCGGCCTTCTCGACGGATATTTCGCTCATGAACACTCTCCTACGCGGCGATCGGCGCAAACGGCGGCTCGACGCCGGCCGGCAGCGGGAACTCGTGGGCGTTGAGCGTCATCGCCACCATCGTGTAGTAGCCGATGAGCGCGGTGAGCTCGACCACGCCGACCACGCCCCAATGGCCGAGCGCGCGCCGATAGGTTTCCTCCGACACGACGCGGCGCTCCTGCAGCTCGGCGGCATAGTCGTAGACCGCGAGCGTCCTGCGCGTCGGCGGTCGCCGGGCGGCGGCCGGCATGGATGTCGTCGATCACGGCCGCGGCACCTGCGCCTTCAATGCGAATCCCGCGTGCAGATGCCATTCGAGCTGGCAGCGCCAGCGCTGCGCGGTGACCAGGATCGCGATCTCGCTCAGCCGCGGCGGCAGCGTGGTGCGATAGCGCAAGCAGCTCGCCGAGCTGCTGCCATTTGTCGGCGAGCTCGGGCCGGTGCAGCGCGGCGAGCAGGGGACCCTGCACGATGCCGCGCGGACCGGACGCGACGGCGTCGTAGACCTTGCGCTGCTCCGGCGTCATCGCCGTGTCCGGCGTCACGAATGGTATGCGCGGCACGTTCATTCTCCTGGTCGTGGAAAGTTCTGCTTCAGGCGGCGCCCTGGCGGGCGTCCTCGATGCCGAGCTCGCGGAGGATCTCCGCGGTGTGCTCGCCGAGCAGCGGCGGCGCGCGCTCGAAGGCCAGCGGCGCGTCGGTGAAGCGCATCGGGCTCACCACCTGCGGCACCGTGCCCGCCAGCGGATGCGGCGATGTCGGCCAGCATGCCGCGGTGGCGCACCTGCTCCTCTTCGAACACCTGCGGCACGGTGTTGATCGGGCCGCAGGGCACGCCGGCGGCTTCGAGCCGCGCGATCCAGTCGGCGGTGTCGCGCGTCAGCAGGATTTCGGCGATCAGCGGTCTCAGCACCGCGAGGTTGCGCACCCGTCCGGCATTCTTGGCGAAGCGGTCGTCGGTGGCCCATTCCGGCCGCCCGAGCACCTCGCAGCACTTGGCGAACTGGCCGTCGTTGCCGACCACCAGCACCATGTGGCCGTCGCGGCGTGGCGAAGACGTCCTGCGGCTGGATGTTGGGATGGGCGTTGCCGGTGCGGCGCGGCACCTTGCCGGAGACGAGATAGTTCATCGCCTGGTTGGCGAGGCACGCCACGCCGACGTCGAGCATGCCGATGTCGATGTAGTCGCCGCGGCCGGTCTCGTTGCGCCGCGCCAGCGCCGCCAGCACCGAGATCGCCGCGTACATGCCCGACATGATGTCGACGATCGGAACGCCGACCTTTTCCGGGCAGCCGCCCGGCTTGTCGTCGGGCTCGCCGGTGACGCTCATGAGGCCGCACATGGCCTGGATCATGAAATCGTAGGCCGCGGCCTCGCGGCGCGGCCCGCTCTGCCCGAAGCCGGTGATGGAGCAGTAGATCAGCTTCGGGTTCACCGCCTTGAGCTGCTCGTAGCCGAGGCCGAAGCGCGCGAGCGTCCCGACCTTGAAGTTCTCCAGCACGATGTCGGAGCGCTCCGCGAGCGCGCGCACGACCCGCTGGCCTTCGGGCTTGTCGAGCTCGAGCGTGATCGAGCGCTTGCCGCGATTGACCGAGAGATAGTAGCCGGCCTCGCGCGTCTCCGCGCCGGAACGGTCCTTGAGGAACGGCGGCCCCCAGCCGCGGGTGTCGTCGCCGGCGCCGGGCCGCTCCACCTTCACGACGTCGGCGCCGAGATCGGCCAGGATCTGGCCGGCCCATGGCCCCGCCATGATGCGGCTGAGATCGAGAACGCGTACATGCGACAGCGGTCCGGCCATGATGTTCGATCCTGACAACTCTTGTCCCTCGCCCGCTTGCGGGGAGGGTAGGGTGGGAGGCTATTTCAGCTTCATGTCGATGCGCACCGCGTCGCCGCGATAGATGCCTTCGCCGGTGAAGACGAGGCAGCCAGAGCGGTCCACCACCGAGCGATGCACGATGGCGATCGGCGCATTGAGCGCGGTGTCGAGCCGTTCCGCGGTTTCGACGTCGGCGCTGCCGATGGTGAGCGTCTGGCGCGCATCCTTGATCTGCAGTCCCGGGATTTCGGAGACCAGGCGCAACGCCGTCTTGCTCACGAGGTCCTTCTTGGGGATGCGGCGGCTCAGGCGCTCGTCGATGTAGAGCTCGGCGAGCAGGAACGGCGCGCCGAGGCGCGAGTGGCGCCGGCGCACGCGGCGGTAGGATGGCGCCAGCTCGCCGATCGGATGCGGCACGTGTGGGGGCTGCTTGCCGCGCTCGTCGGAGAGGACCTCGATGACGGCATCCTTGCGCGACATCAGGAGCCCGCTCCAATCGGTCGCGACCTCGCACCAGATCTGGCCCTGCGGGCGCTCGCGGACGAACGTGCCCTTGGCGCGGTAGCGCGCGATCAACTGCTCGTCCTCGAGAATGCCGAGCGCCTGGCGGATGGTGGCGCGCGCCACGCCGCATTCGGCGGCGAGATCGTCGACGGTCGGGATCTGCTGTCCGGCCGCCCACAGGCCCGACTCGACGCGCCGGCGGAACAGGCTCGCGAGCTGGATGTAGCGGGCGACCGCGGTCCGGCTGAAGTCGACTTTCGTTCCGGTGTCGGCGCGCGGCGGCATCGTTACACCCTATTCGAGCTTGAGACCGGCGGCGCGTGCGATCGGACCCCAGCGCTCGGTTTCGTTGCGCAGAATCTCGCGGTACTGCGCCGCCGACGCCTCCGAGGCGGTGGCTCCTTGCTTCGCCAAACCCGCGCGGTATTCCGGATCGGCGAGCGCCGTCTGCACGGCCGCCTCGAGGCGCTTCAATATGTCGGCCGGCACCCCGGCACGTGCGACCAGCCCATAGAAGTTTTCGACGATCAGCGTCGGGTAGCCCGCCTCGGCGGTGGTGACGAGATCAGGCAGCAGGGCCGAGCGCTCCTTCGAGGTGATGGCGAGACCGACGAGGCTCTTCGCCGACACCTGCGGCGCCATGACCGAGACGTCGCCGAATGCTGCATCGACCTGGCCGCTCAGGAGATCGGGCAGGCCGGCGCCAGTGCTGCGATAGGGGACATGGATGAGGTCGACGCCCGCTTCGCGCTTGAGCAGCTCGAGCGACAGATGCGTGGTGGTGCCGTTGCCGGCCGATCCGACATTGAGCTTGCCGGGCTTCGACTTCGCGAGTGCGACGAACTCGGCCACGGTCTTGACGCCGAGCTTCGGATTGACGGCCAGCACTTGCGGCGACCGCCAGATCAGGCCGATGGGCGCGAGCTCCTTCTCCACGTCGTAGCGCGCGGCCTTGATGGCGGGGCTGATGACGAGCGGCCCGGGCGCGCCGAGCAGGAGCGTGTAGCCGTCGGGCTGCGCATTGATGACGAGCTCGGTGCCGGGAATGCCGCCGCCGCCGCCACGGTTCTCGACGTACACGCTCTGGCCGAGCGGCGCGCGCAAGGCCTGCGCGATCAGGCGTCCCGCCACGTCGGTCGGCCCGCCCGCCGCATACGGAACCACGAGCTTGACCGGGCGCGTCGGATAATCGGCGGCCACCGCCGCCACGCTCAACGCGGCTATTGCGACAAGAGACGCGGACCACCGCAGGATGAATATCAATCGGCCCTCCGTCACCCGCAGTAATGCTAAAGGGATAGCTTATTGACCTTTTCGGCCAAGGGGTCAAGCATCATCGCCCTTGCCACTTCGGCGCGCGCCGCTCGACGAAGGCGCGCGCGCCTTCCTGATGATCCTGCGTGCGGCGGTTGGCCTCGTAAGCGGCCTCCTCGATCGGCTTGAGCTCGGCCTGCGGGCGTTCGGCCGCGATCCGCGCGATGGCGAGGCTCTCGGCCACCGCGAGCGGCGCGTTGGCGGCGATCACGTCGGCCAATGCGAGCGCGGCGTCGAGCGCGCCGCCTGCCGGCGTCAGCCGGTTGATCAGCCCCAGCGCCAGCGCGCGTTCGGCCGCGATCGGCTCGCCTGTCAAAATCATCTCGATGGCGATCGCGCGCGGGATCGCCCGTGGAAGCCGCCGCAGCCCGCCGCCGAGTGCCAGGTTGGCGCGTTTGACCTCGGGGAGGCCGAAGCGCGCGGTATCGCTCGCGACGATCAGGTCGCAGGCGAGCGCGATCTCGAAGCCGCCGCCGAGCGCCGCGCCTTCGACCGCCGCGATCCAAGGCTTTGCGCGCGGCAGATCGACGAAGCCGGCAAATCCGCCGGCGGCGGTGCGGCGGCTCGAGGCGGGATCGGCGGCGATCTCCTTCATGTCGGCGCCCGCACAGAAGGCGCGGCCGCCCGCGCCGGTCAGCACGACCACCCTGACCTCGGCATCCGCGTCGAGCGCGCGTACCGCCGCTTCGATCGCGACCGCGAGCGTGCTGTCGATCGCGTTCATCACCTGCGGCCGGTCGAGCGTCACCAGCGCCACATGCGGGCGGACCTGCCCGACGCGCAGGCCGGTCGCGTTCGCGTCGCTCATCGCGATCAATCCTGTCCCTTGATCTTGAGGTCGCGGATCACCTTGCCGAAATACTCGTTGTCCTGGCGGACGTAGTCGGCGAACGCGGCGGGGCCGAGAAACGCCGGCTTCGATCCGGTCGTCACGATCCGCTTCACGAAGGTCTCATCCTTGAACAGAGCCTCGATGTTGCGGGCATAGATGTTGACGATCTCCTTCGGCAGCGGGCCCGGCCCGAACAGCGCGGTCCAGCCCGACGTGCGCACATTCGAGTATCCCGCCTCGGCGAGCGTCGGCAGGTCCGGCAGCTCCGGCAGGCGTTCGTCGCCCGCGGCCGCAAGCCCGATGAGCTTCCCGCTCTGCACGTGCGGCACCACGACCGTGTCCATCAATACCTCGATATCGCCTGCGAGCAGGCCGGTGATCGACGGTCCCGCGCCGCGATAGGGGACGTGCACCATGTCGATGCCCGCGGCGTGCCGGAGCGATTCCGTGAGGATGTGCACGGTGGAGCCTTGCCCCGAAGACCCGTAGTTGAGCTTGCCCGGATGCTGCTTGGCATAGGCGATGAACTCGGCAAGCGTCTTCACCGGCAGCTTGGGAGAGACCGCCAGGGCACGCAGCGACTCGCCGATGCGGGCGACCGCGACAAGATCACGCAGCGGGTCGAAATCGAGCTTGCGCAGGTTCGGCACCATCGCGAACACGGCGGTGGCGGAGAGCAGCATGGTGTAGCCGTCGGGCGCCGCGCGCGCCACCATGGCGCCGGCGATGGTGCCGGCAGCGCCGCCCTGGTTCTCGACCACGACCGGCACGCCGAGCCGCGCATTGAGCCCTTCCGCGAGAATACGCGCGACCCCGTCGCTAGCGCCCCCGGGCGGAAAGGAGACGATGAGGCGGATCGGTCGGTCCGGAAAGGCCGCAAATGCAGGCCCTGCACCAGCGAGTATCAGGCATGCCAGGGCAAAACACAGGCCGCCAATGGACGTGCAAATCTTCATCGCTCTATCTCCGGCAGCAATCGTTCTTCGAGGGTTGTTTTCTAATGCAAAGGCTTTTGCTATGCCATGCAGCAAGAGCGGCATCTTGCAAGAACATATTGCAGGAAAGTGCGCGCCATCCCGGGGAGGTAATGACTCGTTTCGCGTATGCCTTCGTGCTCGTGCTCTGTTGGCTGGCTGAGTTCGCCGGTCCGGCACGCGCGTGGCCCGATCAACCCGTTCGCATCGTGGTGCCGTTCGCCGCCGGCGGAACGACCGACGTGATCGCACGGCTCCTCGCCGAGAAGCTCGCGCCTCTGCTCGGCCAGCCCGTGCTGATCGAGAACGTGGCCGGGGCAGGGGGCAATACCGGCGCCACGCTGATTGCGAAGAGCCCGCCCAACGGCACCGCGATCCTGATGGGAACGCCGGGTCCCACGGTGATGAACCAGTTCATGTACGCCCGGATGCCGTACGATACCGCCAACGCCTTTGCGCCGATCGCGCTCGTCGCGTCCACGACCAGCGCCCTGATGATCCCCCCGAAGACCGAAGCCGCGTCGCTCACCGAATTCATCGCGCTGATGCGGAGACGGTCGGAAGGCGTAAACTACGGCAGCGCCGGCGTGGGCTCGACCGGCCATCTCGGCGGCGCCCTGTTCGGCTCGATCGCCGGGCTCAAGGCGCAGCACATTCCCTACCGCGGCAGCGGGCCGATGCTGCAGGATCTCATCGCCGGCAACATCCAGTTCAGCATCGACAGCATTCCCGGCGCCATCGGCCTGATCCGGGGCGGAGCGGTGCGCACGCTGGCAGTGACCGCGCGCACCCGCGTGGCGGAGCTTCCCGACGTTCCGACCACGAAGGAGGCGGGCTTGCCCGAGGTCGAGATGTACACCTGGGTCGCGCTGTTCGCTCCGGCGGGAACGCCGCCCTCGGTGGTCGTGCGCATCAACGCCGAGGTCAATACCGCGCTCAGGGATCCGGAACTGCGCCGGAAGATCGCCGAGCAAGGCGGGAAACCCGAGGGCGGTTCGGTGGATGAATTTACGACGTTCCTCAACGCCGAGCGCGTGCGATGGAAGCGCGCAGTCGACGTAGCCGGCGTCAGGGTGGAATGATGTCGATTGATCGGTTCGCATCGCGAGAGGTTCTTGGAATGGCTGCTCTGCGTCTGCTCGCCGTCGTCTTCGCATTCATCGCCTCACCGGCGCTGGCGCAGGACTGGCCCTCGGGCACGGTGCGCATCATCGTGCCCTACGCAGCCGGCGGACCGGTCGATTTCCCGACGCGCCTGTTGATCGACCGGCTGACCGCGCAGACCAAGGGCGTCTTCATCCTGGAGAACCGGCCCGGCGCCGGCGGCTCGGTCGGACTGCGCGCGGTGATGCAGGCGCCGCCCGACGGCGCCACCTTCCTGCTCACCACCTCGTCGGTGACGATGGTTCCGACGATCTATCCCTCGCTCGCCTTCGATCCGCTGCGCGACCTCACGTCGATCAGCATGGTGACGGAAGTCCCGATCAGCGTGGCGGTGCGCGCCAATCATCCCATTCGCGATCTCGCCGACCTGATTGCGAAAGCGAAGGAATCGCCCGGCAAATACACGTTCGGCTCCGGCGGCGTCGGCACCGGCAATCATCTCGCCGGCGAGCTCTTGAAGAAGATGGCCGGCATCGATCTGCTGCACGTGCCGTTTCGCGGCGTCGCCCCGGCGCTGACCGCGCTCTACGCCGGCGACATCGACATGGTGTTCTCGAGCACCATCGAAACCGTGCCGCATGCGCGCGACGGCCGCGCCCGCGTGCTCGCGGTCGGAACGCCGCAGCGGTTCCCGGGGCTGCCGGACTCTCCGGCGTTCGGCGAGCTGGTGCCGGGCTATGTCATGACCAACTGGTACGGGCTGTTCGCTCCCCGTGGCTTGCCGGCAAGCATCCAGGCCCGCCTGCAGTCGGAGCTGCCGAAGGCGCGCGAGGATGCCACGCTGAAGGAGAAGGCGGCCGCGGTCGGCATGACGATCGCGCTGGCGCCACCCGACGTGCTGCGCGCGCGCATGGAGACCGAGGTGCCGCGCTGGAAGCAGTTGATCCCCGAAATCGGCCTCAAGGTCGAGTAATTTGTGCTTTGCGGATCGGCCCAATGAAAATTCTGTATTCGTTCGCGCTCGTCTTCGCGATCGTCTCCGCGCCGGCCTTGGCCCAAGAGTGGCCCACCGGCACGGTGCGCGTCGTCGTGCCTTACGCGGCGGGCGGGCCGCTCGACCTGCCGGCCCGGCTGCTGATCGACCGGCTGGCGGCGCAGACCAAGGGCGTGTTCATCCTGGAGCACAGGGCGGGCGCCGGCGGCTCGGTCGGCGCGCAGGCCGTCGTGCAGTCGACGCCTGACGGCAGCACGTTCCTGTTCACCTCCTCGTCGCTCGCGGCCGCGCCCGCGCTCTACCCGAAGCTCGGCTTCGATCCGCTGCAGGCACTCATCCCGATCAGCCTGGTCACCGAGTTTCCGATCAGCATCGCGGTGCGCGCCAACAGTCCCATTCGAGATCTCGCCGACCTGCTGGCAAAGGCGAAAGCGCAGCCGGGAAAGTTCACTTACGGCTCCGGCGGCGTCGGCACCGGCAATCATCTCGGCGCGGAGCTTCTGAAGCGCACAGCCGGTATCGATCTCCTGCATGTGCCGTTTCGCGGCATCTCGCTCGCCTTCACCGCGCTCTACGCCGGCGACATCGACATGCTGGTCACCAATGCCATCGAAGCACTGGGGCATGCTCGTGACGGGCGCATCCGCGTGCTCGGCGTCGGTTCGCCGAAGCGCATGCCGGAGCTGCCGGACGTGCCGGCGATCGCCGAACTGGTGCCGGGCTATGTCATGACCAACTGGTACGGGCTGTTCGCCCCGCGTGGCGTGCCGGCCGGCGTGCTGTCGCGTCTGGAAGCCGAGCTGCCGAAAGTGCGCACCGATCCCGCTCTCATGCAGCGCGCCGCTGCAGCGAGCATCACCATGCTCGTCACGCCGGCCGACGTGCTGCGCGCGCGCATGGAGACCGAGCTGCCGCGCTGGAAGCAGATGATTCCGGAGCTTGGGCTGAAGGTGGAGTAGCCGTCACTTCGCCGCGAAGCCAAGCTCCGTCAGCAGCGTCACCGCCTGCGCCGGGCCCTTGGCCACGCGGCAACCGGCCGCGGCGAGTGCCGCGAGCTTGGCGTCGCCGCTCTCGCGCGCGCTGCCGACGAGCGCGCCGGCATGGCCCATACGCTTCTCCGCGGGAGCATGGCGGCCGACCACCATCGCTACGACCGGCTTGCGAAAACCGCGCATCGCCTCGGCCAAGGCGTATTCCTTGTCGCCGCCGATCTCGCCGCAGAACAGCACCGCCTCGGTCGCATCGTGATGCGCGAGCGCGGCGAGATATTCGTGCGGGTTGCGGCCGGCGACGGTATCGCCGCCGATATGCGCGACGATGCTCTGGCCGATGCCGTTGAGCGTCAATTGCCGTGCGGTGGCGAGCGTCAGCGTCCCGCTGCGTGCGATCACCGCGACCCGGCCCGCCTTGCAGAAGCTCGGCGCGATCGAGCCGAGGAGGCCGCGGCCCGGCACGAACATGCCGAGCGTGTTCGGCCCGATCAGCCAGCAGCCCGCGGCGCGCGCGGCGGCCGCCGCCTGCAAGGAGTCGTGCACCGGGACATATTCGGCGACCGCCATGATGGTCGGGATGCGCGCGGCGGCGCATTCAACCACCGCGTCACGCACGCCTTCGGCCGGGGTGTAGATGACGGCCACGTTCGGCCGCTCCGGCAGGTCGGCGACGCAGTCGTAGAGCGGGAGCGCGTCCATCGTCTCGCCGCCGCGGCCGAGCGCGACGCCGGCCACGAGTGGCGTGCCGGCGGCCAGGAGCCCGGCGACCTGGTTGCGGGCGTAGCGGCCGGTCGGATTGATCACGACGACCCGCCATGGCTCCGCGTCGAGAAAGGGCAGGCGCTCGGGGGCCGACATGCTACGAGTCTCCGGGAATGTTGCGCCGAGTGGCGCGAGAAAGGTGGGGCGGCATTATGCGTCTTGCGGAGACCGATGGGAAATCCTTGTTGCGCCGTCACGGGGTGGCGGTGCCGCGCGGCGTACTGCTGCGGGGCGGCGAAGCGCCGCCAGCGGAGGCGGCGCAATGGCCCGGGCACATCCTGAAGGCGCAGATCCTGGAAGGCGGCCGCGGCAAGCGCGGCCTCGTGCGCAAGCTTGCCGATCTCGGGGCGCTGGCGGAAACGCGGCGGGCCATCTCCGACGCGCTTGGGGATCCCGAGGCGCAGCTCCTCCTGGAGGAGACGGTGCCGATCGCGCGCGAAATCTACCTCGCGGTCCGCATCGACGGCACGCGGCAGGGCCTCGAGCTGCTGGTGGCGCCGGAGGGCGGCGAGGACGTGGAGACATCGGGAGCCGTGACGCGGATTCCCATCGACCCCGCCACCGACGTCACCGCCGAGACGTTCTATCCGGAGCTGGCAAAGGTGTTTCCGCCCGACCTCGCCGCGCGCGTCGCGCGCTTCGCCGCGCGGCTGCCGGACATCGCCCGGCGCGAGGACCTGGAGCTTCTGGAGATCAATCCGCTGGTGCTGACCCCGAAGGGCCGGCTCATCGCCTGCGATGCGAAGGTCATCAGCGACGACAGCGCCGGCTTCCGCCACGATCCCGATGACTTTCCGACCAGCCGCATGCTGGAGGAGCGCGCCATGACGCCGCTCGAGCGCTCCGCCCGCGACCTCGGCTTTCAGCTGGTCGAGATGGACGGCGACGTCGCGCTCGTCACGTCGGGCGCCGGCCTCGGCATGATGATGATCGACCTCCTGGCCGAGCAGGGTCTCACCGCCGCCTGTTTCATGGATAACCTGCGCGGCGCGCCCGACGAGACCATGGCGGAGCGGCTGCGCATCGCGCGCGTCATCGCCGAGCGGCCGCAGATCAAGGCGATCGTGTTCCTCACGGTGCTGTCCTCGCGCTCGCTCGCCGAGCGGATCGACGCGCTGCTGGAATGGGTGAAGGCGGAGCCGTTGCCGAAGCCCCTGTTCGTCGGTATCGCCGCCGGCCACGCCGCCGAGCGCAAGATGAGCGCCGTCGAGGCGGTGGCGAAGCTCGGCGCCGCCGGGATCGCGGCGTTCACCGATCCGATCGCGCTGGTGCAGGCGGCGGGCGAGGCGACCCGCGGTTCCTAGTATCGTGTTGTCAATTCGGTCAGCCAGGCCGGCGACGCCTCGACCAGGATCGTCTCGATCCGTTTGTCGAGCCCGGTGAGAATGAGGACGCCGGTCGCGACGAGCACGACGCCCATGAGCATTTTGCCGCTGCTGCCGGCGGCGAGCATGTGGTTGCGCCATCGCGCCAAGGCCTCACGCGACATCATACCGATTGCGAGCAGCGGCAGCGCCGCGCCGATGCCGAACGCAAACATGGTGAGCGCCACATTGGTCAGATTTTCGGCGCGCGCGGCGAGAACCGAGGCCGCGCCGAGCGTCGGGCCGACGCAAGGGGCCCACACGGCACCGAGCATGAGCCCAACAGCGAACTGGCCGCCGAGACCGCCAGTCGAGAAACCGCCGGCGTGTGCCTGCGCCCAATTTCCGATCGGTCCGGCGGCGACGGCGAGCCTGACCTGCAGGCGCGGCATCAACAGCAGCCCGCCGACCACGATCAACAGCACAGCCGCGATCGATCGGAACAGGTCCTGGTCGAGGCCTGCGGCGAAGCCGATCGTTGCGACGAACAGTCCGATGATGACGAATGACAGTGCGAGGCCGGCGGCCAGCGCCACGGGGCCGAACCGATGTTCGCCCAGCGCGGTTCCGATCACGATCGGCACCAGCGGCAGTACGCATGGCGACAGTGTCGACAGCAACCCCGCGAGCAGTGCGAGCCAGATGCCGGACATGCGCGGTCAGATGGACCTTCCGAGCAATGTCGCGATCGAGCCGGCGTTGGTATCGCCGGTCGAGCGGCCCGTCTCCTGCTTGCCCTTGAAGACGATCAGCGTGCTCTGCTTCTGCACGTTGAGCTTCTTCAGCAGCTCCTTCTGCGAATCGAAATCGATGTCAAAGCTCACGAGCTCCTTGAACTTAGGGTCGTTCCGCAAGCGCGACAGGATCGGCGCCTGCGCCTTGCAGATCGGGCACCATGGTGCCGAGACTTCAACGAGGATCGGCTTTCCGGCGGCCTGAGCCGCGTCGAACGCCTTCTGGTCGAACGGTTTCTTGTCCGCCGCCGATGCGATCGGCGCAGCTAAGACGGCGGCAACAGCCAGCGCTCCCAGCAGATGACGTCTGTTCAGCATCAGATCCTCCCTTGAGCCGCGTGATGACGTTGGTATCAAAGCCTCGCGAGATTTGCGTTCACATCTGGCACTGGATCGATCACGAAGGTGTAAGTGGCGACTAATCGTGCACCAAGATGAGTTGGCCGGTCTCCAGTCCGACCACCAAGGCTGGACGATTTCGAAACACGATCGCGCCGATATTAGTCGCGACCTGCGCCGGGAGCGGCACACGAGAGATATCATGCGGCTGCGGTATGAAGGTGATCAGCCGCAGCGTCCGCCGATCGAGACTAGGGACGGCGAGATCGGGCAGCCCATCGCTGTTGAAGTCCGTCGTCGAGCTCATGCCGAGTGCGCGTGAGCCGATAATGTGATTGGAGGCGTCCGTGACCTCGGCAGCCTTGTGTAGCTTTCCGTTCTGCCAGGACCACAGTTCCAGCCTGCCGACCACGTGGGGTTGGCGCACGAGGGCGATATCGGTTGCGCCGTCGCCGTTGAAATCGGCAATGCCGGCGGGATTGAGCCAGGCATTGGGATGACCGATCGGCGGCGTCTCCGCGACGATCGCCGCAGTGTCGGGGTCGATGAGGGTCAGTGCCGAACCGCGATCGAGATACGATTTGACCACGACGATCCTTTCCGAACCGCCGATCTTGGCAATACGCGGCTCGATGTCCTCGAATACTGCGTCGGCGCCAAGCCGAACGGCCCCGCGCCGGCCGTCGCGGCGTTCGAATACCAGGCTGCCGGCCTCGATAGCATCGCCCAGAACGCCATGGCGATAGCGCCTGGTCGGATCGGCGAGCCAGGCGCGGGCAATCTTGTCGGTGCCGAGCGCTACGCGCGCGTCCGGCAACGCACCGGCCGGAACGGCGGCACGATCGGGTGGGGGAGTGGACTCCAGACGTGCAGGGTCGGAAGCGACGCGATACCAGCTCTGACCGATCCCAACACGGACGTCTTTGCCTGCGGTTTCGACTGCGGTCACGCGGCCAGGCGCCGGCACGACGTCGGCCCGCCAATCCGCGGCCGCCGGCGCAGCGAGCGCGAGCCAGGACGCGAGCGCCGCGCGCGGCAACGACATCATATCGTGGCCCCACGCGACCTGGACGGATCAGCGCTGGTGCTTGCCGGCATCCCAACCATGCGCTGCAAGATGCTTCTCGGCGAATTCCAACGGCTCGTCCTCGAGCGGCGTTGCAAAGGTATCGTTCCAGCGATTGAGAAAGCCGAACACCGCGATGACGCCGACGATCTCGACCACCTGCTCGTCGCTCCAGTGCTTGCGCAGCTCCATGAACATGTCGTCCGTCACGGCATTCGGCACGCAGCCGGCGGCGACAGCCACGTCCAGGGCAGCGCGCTCCGCGGCGCTGAAGAGGGGACTCTGCTGGTAGCTCCACAGCGCATCCAGCTTCTGCTGCTCGATCCCGAGCTTCGCCGAGCCTTCCGCCGTATGCGCCATGCAGTATTTGCAGCCTGCGGAGCGGCTGGCCACATACGAGATCAGCCGCTTCAGCTTGAGATCGACCTTACCCTCGGGGTCCCATATCGCCGCGCTCAATTGCGCATAGCCGCGCAGCATTTTCGGATTGCGTTGCATGATGAGCTGGCTGTTCGGGATGAAGCCCATGCGTTTGCGCGAGGCTTCGAACAGCTCCTTCAGCTCCGGCGTGTGCTCGGGCGGAAGCGGAGCAAGCCGCGGTACCGGTCTGGTTCGCTGGTCCATGACGTTTCTCCCTGCGTATGTTCGTCGATTGATGTCTATGCTTCCGTGCGCGCCGATGTCTTGCCTTCCCGCGGCTCGATGCACCGCAGCATCGTCCTTGCTATGTCTTCGAGAACGACGCGGTCCGGATTGACCTTGCCCACCAGACGCAGCCCCTGAAACCCTGCCGTCAGAAAGCGGGCAAGCGCATCCACATCTGTACCGGACGGCAACTCCCCGCGCGCCTTGGCTCGTTCGAGTGCGTCGCGAAAGGTCGCTGTAGTGGAACTCGAGACCCTGACGGACCCGCGCCAGAGCCGCGCGATCGCTGCGCGGCAGTTCGGCGGCGCAATTTCCGAGAAAGCAACCGCGTCGGCCGGGACCGGAAACGATCTGGTCGATGAATCGCCGCGCCAGCGCCCAAAACGCGTCATGAATTATCAACGGCTGCGCCAGGATCGCGGCGATGTTGGGCGTCCGCTGCTTGACGTAGAGGTCGACCGATCGCAACAACATGTTTCGCTTGCTTCCGAACGTGGCGTAAAGGCTCGATCGGCTCAAGCCGGTGATCTCGCACAGATCATCGAGCGAGGTCGCCTCGTAGCCCCTGCTCCAGAACAACTCCATTGCGCGCTCGAGCGCGATGTCGGTATCGAATTCGCGCGGTCTGGCCACTTGCTTCGGCTGCCCAGTTCGCTCATCGTTGGCAATGCATTTTTGGACTATACAGTCCATAATCGCAATGGGCAACGGGCTTTTCCCGATCGAGCAAGCCGTCGCGCCTGCGGCAACATCTTGTGGACAGAGCCATGCTCTTGCATCCATCACGTGCCACCGTTGCTCCGTATTCCTCCATGATGGCGAGCGATCACGTGGTCGAGCGACACGATGCCCGGCCCGCGCATCATCAGGATCAGGAAACAGGCGGCCCACGTCCCATGGGTCGGCCACGCTTCGGGATAGACGAAAATCTGGATGACCAGCGTCATGATCAGGAGCGCCGTCGCGGCGAAGCGTGTGGCAATCCCGATCACCAACATGATCGGAAACAAATGCTCGGCGAACGCGGCGAGGTAGGCAGCGATCACCGGATCGATCACGGGCAGTCTGTATTCGCTGCGAAAGAGTTCGACGGCAAGATCGGACACGCGCCAGCCGTCCATCTTGGTTCGGCCGGATTGCCAGAACACTCCCGCGACCGAGATGCGCGTAATGAGGGCGACCATCCAATAGGGTACGTGGCTCATCAGGCCGATCGACCATTGCACGAGCGCGGTGGATGCATTCGATGCAGGTGCTGAAGCAGCGGACGTCTCGGTCATTCGCCTCGGTCCTTTCTGCCGCCGTGAATGACAAAATCGATCGTCGCGCCGGAGCCGATCAGCCCGGCGAGATTTGCGGTGAGATCGAACTGCGCACAGTCCGCGGCGGCGCTTTCGGCGGCACTGGCGAGCGTGGCGCCCGCGGACAACGCCCCCAGAAAGGTCGCGCCGCCGGGCGGCAACCTTCGTACCGCCACCTCGAGCCGCGCGCGCACGACCAGCGCATCCTCCGGCCCCTCATCGTCGATCGGTCGAAGCTCGGCCTCGCCGCTGTTCATCGCCCAGATGGTCACGATCGGGTGGCGGGACCGGAGGACTTGCAAGGACGGATGCAAGTCCACTCGGACGTGTCGGAGCTCCTGTGGATCAAGACCGCGCAATCGCGCAGGGTCGATCGGTTCCAGGTCGGCGGCGTGATAGGCGCGCGTGCGGGCGATTTCCAACCGTGCGACGTCCGGCAAATAGGGAAGGGCGGACGCGGGCTCGAATGTTGCGACGAAGTCCGCGAATGTATCGCCGTAGAGCATGAGCAACGACGACTGCGGAGGGTGCGCGATCACAAAGACACGCGCCATCGCAGCAAAAAAATCCTTGCCTACGATCTTTTCGACGACGGGAAATCGCGCGCGCAAGGCGTTGACCAGGCCGACCACCACGTTGTTGCGATAGACAGCGAAGCGTTTCGCCGGCGTGCGCGAGGTGTGCGATGTCACCGAGGGCGGTATCGGTTTCTCCGCGTCGAGCAGGGCGGTCGCGAATTCGTCTTGAAGACCGGCGAACATCGATGATCCCTCAGGCGGCCAGCGACCGCGCGGCATCGTCGAGAACGGCTTTCGCGGCCTGCGCCTCGGTTGCCAGAGTTGGCCAGCCCGGCACGTCGTTGTCCCACTCGATCAACGTCGGCAGAGGGCCGGCGCGCGCAATGACCGCCTTGTAGAGTTGCCAGACCGGCCCGGCGACCGGCGAGCCATGCGCATCTATCAGGAGCGGAGCGCCGGTGTCGTCGCTCTGCTCGTCGTGGCCGCCCAGATGAATCTCCTTCACGCGCGTGAGCGGAAATGCGTCGAGGTAGGATTCGGGCATCCGTGCCATGGTTGCGGGCAGAGACGAACACGTTGTTGATGTCGAGGAGGAGCCCGCAACCGGTGCGCCGTGACAGTGCTTCGAGAAAGTCGGTCTCGGCGATGGTGCTGTCGGTGAACGTGACGTAGGTCGACGGATTCTCCAGCAGCATTTGCCGGCCGAGAACCGCCTGCACGAGGTCGATATGTCGGGCGGTCCGGTCGAGCGTTTCCGGCGTGTAAGGAAGCGGCAGCAGGTCATTGAGAAAGGCGCCACCATGCGACGACCAGGCAAGATGCTCGGAGAAGCTTGCCGGCTGATAGCGGTCGCACAGCGCTTTCAGGCGGGCGAGATGTTCGCTGTCGATCGGCTGTGCGGCTCCGATCGACAGCCCGACGCCATGGACGGACAAGGCATAGCGATCGCCCAATGCGCGGAGCTGCGCGTGCGGCGGGCCGCCCGCACCCATGTAGTTCTCGGCATGGATTTCGACGAAGCCGATCGGCTGCTCGCCGGAAAGAATGTCGACGAAATGCTCCGGCTTGAATCCGACGCCGGCGCAGTGCGGGAGACGAGACGGAACGGTCATCAATGACTCAGGCCGTTGGTCGAATGAGATGGATGGCGAGGCGCGCACGCGTCGCGCCTCGCCGGTGATCGCACGACTAGATCGGTGTCAGTGAGCCGGTGCCCTTCGGTGTTTTCATGCTGATGCAGGTGCCCTTCGGCACGTATTTCCAGGCATTGCCCTGGTAGTTGACCTTGGATGTGCCGGCGCAGGTGGTGCCGGGGCCGGCGGCGCAATCATTCTTGCCCGCCAATGCCACCCCGTAGCACTTGTCTGCAGTCGGCTGGGCGGGGGCTGGCGCGGCGGAGGCGGATACCGCGATCAGCGTGAAAGCGGCGGCCAGCGAGCCGGCGAGCGTCGCGTCGGTGAGGGAAGTCTTGGTCATCGCAGGAAGTTCCTCCGTCTAGGCGTTTCAGTTCGACCGCACGGCAATTCGAGCCAATGCATCGACGGGCCGGATCGATCGGCCTCGCCTGTGGTTCTTCGTGGGCGGGGCATGACCCGTTACAGTTCCGGTGCCTCGCGGTTCTCACGATTCCGTGACTTTTCCGGGGGCCGGTAACAATGGCACTCGTTGCAGCGAAACATGTGCAGCAGGAGCGCGCGTGAGCCAGCGCGAGCTTGAGTGGGCGGTTTGGATGCGGGCGGCCATTGCCGGCGACGCCGCGGCATACGAGCGGCTGTTGCGTGACATGGCGACGGCCTTGCGGCCGATCGCGCGGCGTGGGCTGTCGCGAGGAGGCGGGAATGTCGCTGAATCGGAGGACGTCGTGCAGGAGGTTCTTCTTGCCGTTCACATGAAGCGTCATACCTGGGACATCGCCAAGCCGATCGCTCCTTGGATCCGTGCGATCGCGCATCATAAGGTCGTTGATGCCCTGCGTCGGCGGGGCAGCCGGTACGATCTCCCGATCGAGGAGTTCTCGGACATGATCCCTGCGCCGGAGGAGGCGCCCCCGCTCTTGGAGTGCGAGGTGGAGCGGCATCTGGAGTTTCTACCCGCCGGTCAACGCCTGGTCGTCCACACGATCGCGGTCGAGGGCGCCTCGATCGGAGAAGCGGCCGCGAGGCTCAACATGACGCAAGGCGCGGTGCGAGTTGCCTTGCATCGCGGCCTCGCCGCGCTGGCGAAAAAGGCCATATAGAAAGACGACGGTATGCGAACCGACGATCTGATTCACTTGCTCGTTGCCGACCAAAGAGCACCATCGATTTCGGTCGATCGCCGGCTGGCCATCGCTGTGACGATCGGGTTGCTCGTTGTGGCTGCCTTGTTTTGGATATCGCTTGGTCCGCGCGACGATATCGTCGCCGCCGCCACCACGCCGCGCTTTGTCTTCAAGGTCGTCGAATCCCTGCTGCTCGCGGGCACCGCGGCATGGCTGGTCGTGCGAATGAGCCGTCCGGGGGCGGATATGCGCACTGCAACTGTCGCAGTCCTTGCGGCGCCCGCTCTGCTTGCGATAACGCTGGTCGCCGAGCTGGTGCTCGTTTCCCCCGCGCAGTGGCAGACGAAGCTGGTCGGCAGCAATTCCGTCGCGTGCATCACTGCCATCCCTTTGATGTCACTGCCGCTGCTTGCTTGCGCGCTATATGCGCTTCGGCAGGGCGCGCCTACACGACCGGGTCTTGCAGGAGGGCTTGCAGGAATGCTGGCAAGCGGGTTGGCGGCTGCACTCTATGCCATGAAATGCACCGACGACTCGCCGCTGTTCGTTGCCGTCTGGTACAGTTTGGCGATCTTGGCGGTGAGCCTCGTTGGAGCGATAGCAGGACAACGGGTGCTTCGCTGGTAACGCGCCGCCGCTCTCTGCCGATCCTCAGTCCAGCCGGTACGTGCGGTCTGAGAAATCCAGCGTGATATTGAGGCGGCCCTCGTTCATCGACCATTGATAGAGCGTGTAGGTCCGTACCCCGGCGACATGCATCGGGTCTCGGTCCGCTATCTGGCGAGCTTCGTCGCTGCTGTTCGCTCGGATGATGATCAATCCGAATGCTGCCTCGCTCTCGCCGGGCACGGTCGCCGGGCCGGCGCCATACATGATGCCCTGCTTCTCGAGCGAAATCTGGTGCTCGAGATGCGCCTTCAGATGCTTCTTCACCTCTTCAGGTGGAGCGACGCGCTTGGTGATGATGACCCAAAGCTGCTTCCTGAGCATGCGCTCGTGCAACGCCTCGACGTCGCGATTTGCCGCCTGATCCATGACATGCCCCCCACGGTCGGTGTCTGCAGCTTGGCGCACACCCAGTCATGCCGCGCGGGCGATGTCCTGTCCATTATGGATGATGCGCAGGTTCGGCTCGGTCCGCGTCTTGGAGGCGGCATGCAGGTAGCATGTGCGCGCCGCGATGGCTAGCAATTGCTGATGCGTCTCGTCCGGAGCATCGCCATTGAGAAAGAGGTGCGTATCGATCGGCTCCGCCACGGCGTTCGATCCGGCGACGTAAGGGCTGAATTGCACCAGCCGCACGCCGTGAATGTTCATTTTCATGTTCTCGATGTAGCGGGAGAGCTGCGTCATGTAGCAGAACGCGATGCCGGCGGAGAGCAGGGCAAGGCCGCAGGGCGCGGTGTCAGCGCTGCCCTCGCAGCACATCAGCTTGAAGTGACTGGTCCCGGGCATGCCGAGCCAAGTGTCCACCTCGTACCTGCCGTCCCAGCCCAGCGACTTGCCCTCGCCGATGACGTTGCGAATGAGCTTGTTGGTAACCGTCGGCGAAGCCGGCTCGGGCGTCCCTTGCTCCACGCGGCTGGTCTTCTCGATCAAGTCGCGGCGCGCGTTCGGGTCGAGCGGTCGCGGCGCCCGCGCGTAGACGCGATAGGGATCGGCGGCATCGGGGCCCGGAGAGTTGGCGACGCCCTCGACCTTGCGCCGCCGGCCGTTGATATAGAGCGCAAAGGTATTGCCGGAGAGGGGCGTGCGCAGAAGCGCGATCGCAGGCGATGCATCCATCGCCGCGGTGATCAGTGCCTTGATCGCCTCGGTCGCGGCGCCGCTCTGCACGTGGACGTCGATGTCTGGCGCTTCGGCATGGCCTTCGCCCGTGCCGTGGATGAACGAACCCGTAAGCCAATAGTGGTTCGCGACACGAATTTCGACGGCATCGAGCGCGACACCGCGGATCGCGGCGAGCGCTCGAATGCGACCGTACAGGTCGCCCTGCATACCGGCATTGAAAAAGCCGAGCGGGAGCGGGGCTAGGTCGGTGCCGCGCAGATGCTTGCCTTCGTCCGACGTCAGCCGCCATGCGCTTGCATCGGCGCCTTCCGTGACCACGGCTTCCTTCTGATGCCCCGCCATCTGCCGGGCCTCGACCTTGATCACGTCGCGTCCGCTGCCGAGAAGCGGCGACCGGCCGTGTCCTTGCGATAGCCGGAAGGCCAGCGGGTCGTCGCGGTGCATGTCGATCGTATCGGTCATCTTCGGGTACATCGGGCCTACTCTCCCTGCCGCACATCATTGTCGGCCGTCGATTTTTGGACTATACAGTCCATAATCGGAGCAAACAACGGTTTCAGAGCGAGGAGATCCTCCCATGCGTATCGCTGCCGCTGCTGTGCTTGCATCGCTCTTGGTCACCCCGGCGTTGTCCGAGCAACTCGTCACGTTCGAGAGCAAATTCGGCGTCAAGGAGACGCTGGATCGCCTGACCGCGGAGCTCGACAAGCGCGGCATCAAGGTTGCCGCTCGCATCGATCATGCCGCCGGCGCGAAAACCGTCGGCATGGAGTTGCCGCCGACCGAGGTCTTGATGTTCGGCAACCCCAAGCTCGGGACGCCGCTCATGCAATCGGCCCCGGCGATCGGTATCGACCTGCCCATGAAGGTGCTGGCCTGGCAGGACAAGGCCGGCAAGGTGTGGATCGGCTATACGGCCCCGGACGCGCTCAAGGCGCGGCACCGCATCACGGATCGCGATGAGGTTATCAAAGCCATGGCCGCGGCGCTCGATGGTCTGGCCAAGTCCGCGAGCGGGCAACAGTAGCCGCGGCCGGACTTGCTAGTTCGCCTTCGTCCCGGATGCCTTGACCACCTTCGCCCACTTCTCGGTTTCGTCCGCGAGCAGCTTGCCGAACTCGGCCGGCGAGCCCGGCAGCGCGCTGCCGCCGGTGTCGGCGAGGCGCGCGGTCATTTTGGGATCGGCAAAGGCCGCGTTGACCGCCTTGTTGAGCGCGTCGACGATCTCGGCCGGCGTATCCTTCGGCACGCCGATGCCGGTGACCGCGCTCGCCTCGTAGCCCGGCACGGTGTCGGCCAGGACCGGGATGTCCGGCAGCGCCGCTGAACGACTTGACGTGGTCACAGCCAGCGGGCGCAGCTTGCCGCTCCGCACAGGCTCGATCGATGCCGACATCGGCTCGAACATCATCTGCGCCTCGCCCTCGATCATCGCCTTGAGCGCGGGCCCGCCGCCGGCGTAGTGCACGACCGGCATCTCGACCCCGGTCATGATCTTGAACAGCTCCCCGGACACGTGCGGCGAGCTGCCGTTGCCGGTCGAGGCCATCTTCGCCGCCGGGTTGGCTTTCGCATAGGCGATGAACTCGGCAACGGTCTTCGCCGGCACCGAGGGATGCACCAGCATGACCAGCGCCTCGCGGGTGATGCCCGCGACCGGGGCAATATCGCGCAGGAAGTTGAAGCTGAGATTCTGATAGAGCGATCCGCTGATCGCGTTGGCGGGACCGACCAGCAATATCGTGTAGCCATCGGCCGGCGCGCGCACCACCTCTTCGGTCGCGACATTGCCTGATCTGCCCGGCCGGTTCTCGACGGCGAACGGCTGCCCCAGCCGCTCCGACAGCCATTGCCCCATCAGCCGTGCGAGGATGTCGTTCGGCCCGCCGGCGGGGAAGCCGACCATGAAGCGCACCGGCCGCGCCGGGTAGGCCTGCGCCTTTGCCGCTTGTGACGAGGTAACGGACGCGGCGGCGATGGCGCCGCTGACGAATTCCCGGCGACTGACCATGTCGTCCTCCCTTGTGTTTGTTTCTTATAACGTGCGCGGCCTTACCGGCCGCCGCTGTGCGTTCCTTTGATCGCATCCCCTTCGAGCTTGGTGAACGGCACGAACGAGACCCGGCCGCCGCCGTAGATGTCCGAGCGGGCGACGTTGATCTTGCCGTCGGCGTCCTGCTGCTTGGTGACCTTGAGCACATGCTGGGCGCCGGGCGGGCCGACCGGGATCACGATGATGCCGTTCGGCTTGAGCTGCTGCAGCAGCGGCGGCGGGATGTGATCGATGGCGCAGGTGACGATGACCTTGTCGAACGGCGCCTCCTGCTCCCAGCCGTAGTAGCCGTCCGCGTTCTTGGTGGTGATCGACTTGAACTCGGTGTAGCCGCGCGCGATGAGATCGTCGTAGAGGCGGCGGGTGCGCTCCGCCAGGGGCTTGATGATCTCGATCGACCACACCTTGTCGGTCAGGTTGGACAAGTAGGCCGACTGGTAGCCGGAGCCGGTGCCGATCTCGAGCACCTTGTCGCCGAACTTGACGTCCATCGAGTTGGTCATGCGCGCGACGGTGTGCGGGCCGGTAATGGTCACGCCGAAGCCGATGCTGAGATAGTGCCATTCGTAGGCGCGGCCGAGATTGGCCGCGGTGACGAATTGCTCGCGCGGCGTCAGCAGGTAGGCGCGAATGTCGCGCTTGTCCCAGATGTCCCTGGCGGCGAGGAGCTGCTTGAAGCGGTCCCAGCGCTTGCCGAGAAAATTCGGGTCCTCGCCCCGGTTCTTCGTCATCCAGGCGATGTAGTCCGCCCGCTGGTCCACGGGCGGCGACGCGTTCCAATCGTAGGGGACCGGTACACTCGCGCCGGCGGAAGAGGGCAGCAGGCCCGCCGCCACTGCGCCGGCAGCGCCGGTCACGAATTGACGCCGACTCAGCGGCGCCGCTCCCTTGATGACATCCGTCAAGGCAGGCTCCTTCGCATCTATCGCTTGGACTGATACCCCCGTGCCGCGACCTGAACTGTTACTCTGCCGGACTCGCCTGCTGCAAGAGCGGGCTGAGCCCGCTGCGGGTGACGCGGCCGTGAAGCTCGCGGCCGAGCGTCTGCTCGCATAGGAGGGAAGTCTCGATCAATCCGGACAGATCGATGCCGGTGCGGATGCCGAGCGACTCGAACAGGTTGACGAGGTCCTCGGTGCAGACATTGCCGGTATAGCCGCCGCCATATTTCACCTGGGCCGGGTGCCCGCCGACACCGCCGAACGAGCAGTCGAAGTAGCGCACGCCCGCCTCGTAGGCCGCGAGCGCGTTGACGAGGCCGGTGCCGCGGGTGTCGTGGAGATGCGCAATGAGCGTGATTGCCGGCGCCTCGCGCTGCAGGCGCCCGACCAGCGCTTTCATGGCCGCGGGCGTCGCCATGCCGGTCGTGTCGCCGAGCGCCACATGGTCGACGCCGGCCTCGCCGAAGCGCAGCGCGTCGGCGACCACCACGTCCGGATCGACTGCGCCCTCGAACGGACAGCCGAATGCGACCGAGATGGTGCCGATCAGGCGGAAGCGCCCCTGCGCCGCCGCAGCCATTTTGCGCACATTGTCCCATTGGTCGGCGCGCGACTGGCGCAGGTTCTTCTGGGAATGGGCTTCGCTCGCCGACACCAGCAGGCTGATCTCGGTGACGCCGAAGCCCGCGTCGAGATCGGCGAGCGCGCGCTCGACCGCGCGCACATTGGCGCAGGTCGCCTTGTAGTGGACGCCCGCGCGGCGCCCGAGCGATTTGAGCAGCTCGCTCGCATCGGCGAATTGCGGCACGACCTTGGGATTGGAATAGGACGTCGCCTCGACGCGCCGGAAACCGAGCGCGGCGAAGCGCTCGATCAGCGCGCGCTTGGTCGGCGTCGGCACGAACTCGGCCTCGTGCTGCAGCCCGTCGCGCGCGAAGCACTCACAGAGGACGACGTCGGTCATCACGCCGCTCCTGTCTGTTCTCCGCCGAGCTTGAAGCGTTGGATGGCGTGCTCGCGCAGCTTGTTCTTCTGCACCTTGCCGCTCGCCGTCATGCCGATGGCGTCGAAATTCTCGACGATGGCGAGATAGCGCGGCACGCGGAAATTGGCGCATCGCCGCTTCAGGAATTCGATCAGCTCGGCTTCGGTCGCGCCGTCCTTGAGCGTCACGAAGGCAGCGCCCACCTCGCCCAGCCGCGCGTCCGGCACGCCCACGACCTGCGCGGTCGCGACCGCGGGATGCGCGAGCAGGACTTCCTCGACCTCGGCCGGCGCGACGTTCTCGCCCCCGACGCGGAACACGTCCTTGGTGCGGCCGACCATGCGCAACCGGCCGTCGGCGGTCAGCACGCCGACGTCGCCGGTGCGCAGCCAGCCGTCGGGCGTGAAGATCTTGGCGGTCTCTTCCGGGTTCTTGTAGTAGCCGCGCATGACGTTCCAGCCGCGCACCTCGATCTCGCCGGTCTCGCCCGCGGGCAGCACCGCGCCGGTCTCGCGTTGCGTGATGCGCACCTCGACGCCGTCGTGCGGCTTCGCCAGCCCCGCGATGCGCAACTCGACTGGATCGCGATAGTCGTTGAGCACGACGTTGGGCGAGGCTTCCGACAGGCCGTAGGCGACGCAGAGGTCGCGGGCGCCCATCTTCTCGATGATGTTGCGGATGGTCTCCGGTCCCGCCGCCGCCCAGCCGCCGCGCAGATGCAGCCGTGCGGGGTCGAAGCTCGGATGGCCCAGCATGAGCTGGAACAGCGTGTCGTTGCCCGACGTGAGCGTGCAACGCTCGTCCGCCAGCATCTCCAGCGCGGCGCCGGCTTCGAAGGTCGGCAATGTGACCAGGCACGCGCCGGCGACAAGTGAGACCAGCAACGAGAGCGTGGTGCCGGCGACGTGGAAGAACGGGCGGCAGTTGAAGTAGCGATCGTCGGGCCTGATCCCCAGCCGCAGGCCCACCGCCCAGGCGTTGCGCAGCATGTTGTCGTGGGTGAGCATGACGGCCTTGGGATAGGCGGTCGTGCCCGAGGTGAACTGGATGAGCAGGAGGTCGTCTCGGCCGCACCTCCTTGGCGAGCGCATCGAGCGTCGTGTCGGAGACGCTGCTGCCGAGCGCGAGGAAGTCGTCGAGACTTCGTCCTGCGGGCGGAATCTCTCGCCCGACCACGACCACGTGGCGCAGCAGCGGCAGTCCTTCGCCGGGGAGCGCATGGTCGACCGCGGGCTCGGCCGCGCGCAGGAACGACATGAAATCGATGTTGAGAAAGCGGTCGGCGATGAACAGCGCCTTGACGTCGGCCTGCGCCAGGCAGAACGCAAGCTCCGCCGACTTGAAGCGCGTGTTGACCGGCACGGTCACCGCGCCGATCGTGGCGGCGGCATAGAACAGCGTCACCCAGGTCTCGTCGTTGCCCATGAGGATGCCGACGAAATCGCCGCGCCTGACGCCGAGCGCGTGCATCGCCTTGGCGGCGCGGCGCACCGCCTGATGCTGCTCGCGATAGGTCAAGCGCGCCGTCGGTGTCACCAGCGCCTCGGCGTCGCCGCGCATCTGCGCGCGCTCGCGCACAAAGTCGTAAAGCGTTTGCGGGGTCCAGCTCATGACGAGGACTTGAATCCGGCCATGCGGCTGCGCCAGGCGTCTTGCGCCAGGTTCTCCTCGATCGCGAGCAACTCGACCGCTAGCGCGCCGCGCGGATCGAGCTCGCTGCCCTGGTCGATGCAGCGCTTGGCTTGGCGCAGGCCCGGCGCCGAGGCCTTGCCGACAATGGTCGCGGCGATCTCGGCCAGCGCGGCATCGAGCTTGCCGGCTTCGACGATGCGCGTCACCAGCCCCGCGATCTTCGCCTCCTCGGCGGTCAGCTTGCGTCCGGTGAACATCATGTCCTTGGCCAGCCGCTTGCCGAGCACGCGCGCGAGCCTCTGCGTCGCGCCGACCGTGCCCCACAGTGCCTCCGGCGTGGCGAATGTCGCTTCCGGGGTCGCGACGATGAAATCGCACGCCGCGGCGATCTCGCTGCCCGATCCGATCGCCGCTCCGTGCACGACGGCGATGGCCGGCATCGGCAGTGCTTCGAGCGCATTGTAGGCCGCGAAACCGCGCAGGCGCCGGTTGCGCACCTCGTCCACGCTCATGTCCTTGCGTTCCTTGAGGTCGGCGCCGGCGCAGAACACCGGTCCGGTCCCGCGCACCAGCACCAGGCGGACGTTGTCGTCGTTGGCCGCCGCGGACGTGGCCGCGACCAGGTCCTCGCACATGGCGCGGTTGAGCGCGTTGCGGGCGTCGGGGCGGTTGAGCGTGATGGTGGCGACGCCGCCGTCGACGCCATAGGTGATGGTGGAGAACGTCATATCGCTTTTGCCTCCTTGAGCTCTGCGATGCGCTCACGCGACAACCCGAGCCGATCCGCGAGCACGCTTTCGGTGTGCTCGCCCAGGAGGGGAGGGCGCAAAACGGCGGGATCGTCCCAGCCGTCGAGCTTCAGCGGCACGCCCAGCGCGGGGAATTCGCCCACAGTCGGATGGGGGAATTTTTCCACGAGCCGGCGCGCGGCGACGTGCGCGTCGGTCAGGATCTCGTCGACCGCGCGGATCGGCCCCTGCGGCACGCCCACCTTATCGAGCGCGGCGGCGATGTCGTCGCGGCGGCGCGTAGCAAACGCAGCGGTGAGCCGCGCCATGACCTCGTTGCGCCGCTCGAGCCGTCCACGGTTGCTCTGTAGCTCCGTCTCGCTCCCCCATTCCTCGAGCCCGAGCGCGTGGCAGAGCGGAAGCCAATGCTGGTCGCTGGCGGTGATGTGCAGATAGCCACCGTCGGCGCACAGGAAACTCGCGGACGGAACGCGGCCGGGATGCTCGGTGCCGAGCCGCGGCGGCACCTCGCCGAGCGCGAAGTAGCGCGCGGCCGCGAGCGTCAACAGGGCGATCTGCCCGTCGAGCATGGAGAAATCCATGTGGCAGCCACGGTTTTCGGCAGCGCGGCCCTGCAATCCCGAAAGGATCGCGATCGCCACCCACAGACCCGACGTCAGGTCGGCGAACGGCAGGCCAGGCTTGACCGGCGCGCCATCGCGCTCGCCGGTGAGGCTCATGATCCCGCCCATGGCCTGGAAGATGGTGTCGTAGCCTTTTCTATGAGCGAAGGGCCCGCTCTGCCCGAAGCCGGTGCAGGAGACGTAGACGATGCGTTCATTGAGCGCACGAATTTTCGCGTAGTCGAGACCGTAGCGCGCGAGCGTCCCGACCGGAAAGTTCTCCAGGAACACGTCGGCGCCGCGCGCAAGGTCGCGGATGATCTGCTGGCCATCGGCCGAACGCAGATTGACGGTGACGGACTGCTTGCCGCGATTGCATGCGAAATAATAGGCGCTCTCGGAGGCGCCGTTGCGTTCCACGAAGGGCTCGAAGCTGCGGGTCTCGTCGCCGCGGCTGGGCTCCTCGATCTTGATCACGGTCGCGCCGAGCTCCGCCAGGATCATGCTGGCGAACGGGCAGGCGAGCACCCGCGACAGATCGAGGATGGTGATGTGCTGGAGCGGTTTCATTCGCGAGACTTCCGGAATGCGCGCATGCGCTTGTTCATGTCGCGGCCTTCCTCCAGCGCGAGCGGGAACGGCAGGTCGAGCACGCGGTAGAACAGCTCCTTGGTCGCGGCCATGGCGGGCCGCTCGACGGCGGCGAATTTTTCCGCCATGCCGCAGGCTTCTTCCATCAGCCGTTCCGGCGCGGTCACGCGGTTGACCAAGCCGAGGGCGCAGGCGCGCGCCGCGTCGATCGGCTCGCCGCTGGCGACGAGCTCGAATGCGGTCTTGCGCCCGACATTGCGCACCAGGCTGGCCATCACGATCGCGGCGACGATGCCGTGCTTCACTTCCGGATAGCCGAGCTTCGCCGTCGATGCCATCAGCGCGACGTCGCCGGCGAGGGCAAGGCCGGCGCCGCCGCCCATGGCGTAGCCGTTGATGGCGGTGACGATTGGTTTCGACAGGCGCGAGAAGATGCCATGCAGATCCATGGTCAGCTCGGCCCGGGTTTCGACCAGATGCTTGTTGTCGGGGTTCAAGTCCCTGAACTCGGAGAGGTCGGCGCCGGCGCAGAAGGCGGGACCGGCTCCGGTGAGCACGATCGCGCGCACGCTCTCGTCCCGTTCGGTCGCGCGCAAACCGGCGAGCAGGGCTTCGGTGAGCGCAACATTGAGTGCGTTGCGTTTCTCCGGGCGGTTCATCGTGAGGATGCGCACGCCTGCGCGATTTTCGATCAGCAACTCGGACATGACCAGCCTCGTCTTTTCGGCTCAAGCTCGAAGCCGTGAAACGCGTTCGACGGCGGCCTCGAGCTCGACCATCAGCCGAGCGACCACCTCGGCCGCCGGCAGCAACTCGTCGATCAGGCCGACGCTCTGGCCGACCTCGACCTTGCCCTGCTCGGTATCGCCGTCGAACGCCGCCATCTTCAGCGTGCGGCTGGCGCCGAGCGTCGCGAGGTCCTCGGCCGACACGCCGGACCGCTCCGCCGCCTCGAACGCGCGGGTGAAATCGTTCTTGAGCACGCGGATCGGCAGCTTGCCGCGGCCGATCAGCGTGGTGTCGGCGATGCCGGCCGCGAGCGCGCGCGACTTGTAGGCCTGGTGCAGGTTCGATTCCGGCGTGAGCAGGAAGCGCGTTCCGAGCTGCACGCCGTCGGCGCCGAGGCAGAACATGGCGGCGATGCCGGCGCCATCCGCGATGCCGCCGCCGGCGATCACCGGCACGCTCACCGCCTTGACCACCGCGCGCACCACCACCAGCGTGCCGATCTCGTCCGGCGGCGGATGGCCGCCGGCCTCAGTGCCGACCGCGATGACCGCGTCGACCCCCGCGGCTTCCGCCTTGGCGGCGTGCTCGGGCGAGGCCGTGACGTGCAGCCAGGTCACGCCGCGGTCCTTGAAGCGCGCGATGTGCTGCTTCGGTCCGCCCTGCGACGCCACGAGGATCGGCACCTTCTCCTCGAGCACGATATCGAGGAACGCCGCCGAGCGCGGATTGTAGAGCGGCACGTTGACCGCGAACGGCTTGTCCGTGTGCTCCTTCACGCTGCGGATCGCGGTCCGCAGCGCGTCCGGATACATTGGGCCGGCGGCGATCACGCCGAGCGCGCCGGCCTGCGAGACCGCGAGCGCGAGCTCGGCATTCGACGACGCCCAGCTCATGCCCGCCTGGAGGATGGGATAGCGGATGCCGAGCAGCTCGGTGACGCGGGTGGAAAAACTCATCGCTACCTGATCTCTTGCAGCGGAGTGATGCTGCATCATTCCAGCTTGGCGCCGGTCGCTGTGACGACTGGACCCCACTTCGCCTGCTCGGCCTTGATGAACGCGGAGAACTCGGCAGGCGTGGTCGGGGAGGGAATCGCATCCTGGCTGTCGAACTGCTTCTTCAGCTCGGCCGACCGCAATGTGGTGGTGATCGCCTTGTGCAGCTTGTCGAGAATGTCGGGCGCTACGCCGGCTGGCGCCGAGATGCCGTACCAGTTGTCGGACAGGACGGACTTGAAACCGGCCTCGCCGGTGGTCGGCACGTCGGGGAGTGCTGCGCTGCGTGTCGTCGACGTCACCGCGAGGGGCTTGGCCTTGCCGGCGCGGATATGCGGCAGCAGCACCGGGGTATCGAGCACGATCATCTCGAAGTGGCCGCCGAGCAGGTCGTTCACCGCGGGAGCCGCGCCGCGATAGGGAACGTGGACGAGATCGATCTTGGCCTCGGTCTTGAGGAGCTCGACCGCGAGATGGGTGATGGTGCCGGTCCCGGCTGACCCGTAGTTGATCTTCTTCGGGTTGGCGCGGGCATAGGCGACCAGATCCTGCAACGTGCTCACGTTGACCGACGGGTGGACGACCAGAACCTCGGGCACCCGCACCACCAGGGAGAGCGGCGCAAGATCCTTCTGCCAATCGAACGGCATCTTGGCGACCATGAACGGGATCGCGGAGAGCGCCGCCGCCCCGTTGAGCCCGATGGTGTAACCGTCGGGCGCGCTCTTGGCCAAGGCATCGACCCCAGCCATGCCGCCGACGCCGGCACGGTTCTCGATGATGATCTGCTGGCCGAGCTCGGCGGTGAGCCCGTTGCCGAGCACACGCGCGAACAGATCAGCCGGACCGCCGGCCGGGAACGGCACGATCAGCTTGATCGGCTTGTTCGGATAGGATTGGGCGCTTGCCGTCGCGGGCCACAAAGCCGCCGACAGCAATCCCGCAACAATTGCCGAAGTCAGGGAACGTCGGTTCATTATCTTTACCTCCCACATTCGGTCAGCTTGCCCGCTTGACGCGGGCTTTCGCCAACTCGTTCTCATGATGGATGAAGGCACGCGCCTCATCCGCGATCTTTGTCAGCGCCCGGGCGAGGCAGGCGCGCTCGGACTTGCCGAGGCAACCGAGAAACGCGTCGTTTCGCTCGCTGGCGGCGCGCATCAGCGCAAGATGAACGCCGGTGCCGGTTTTGGTCAGTGCGAGCCGGATGCCGCGGCCGTCCCGGGTGTCCGCCGCGCGGGAGACGAGGCCGCGCCCGATCAGGCCCGAGACCACGCGGCTCATCTGGCTCTTGTCGAGCGCCGCGGCATTGGCGAGCTCGTTGAGCGATTGCGGCGAGTGGGCGCCGAGCAACGCGATCGTGCGCCATTCCCACAGGCTCACGCCGAACTCGCGCCGGTAGCGCATGGCCGCGCCGCGCGAGAGCAGGTTGGCGACCTGATGCAGCTGGTAGGAGAGCAGGCCCTTGATCGTCAGCGGCGCGGCGGCGCGCGCGCGGCGTTCGGGCGGGCCTGGCTCTCGCGTGCCGTTGCGGTTGCGGGTCAGAATGGGGCTGCGCTCCGATGACAGTTGATGGTTTAAAGCAACTAGTGGACGATATCAACTATCTGGCCTGCCACCAGCCGTTGTAGGAATGCCTTTCCGTGCGCTAGGTTCGCCGAATGGCGACCCTCGCAGAGTTCATCTATACGCGACTGCTGCGGCCACCTCCTCTTAGGCAGGCGGCCAACACAATCATTCTTTCCATCGTGCCCGAAACCGTCCGGGTTGGACCTGCAACCATCCACCTCAACCCGTCGGATCCCGTCATGTCCGGCGCGCTTGCACTGCGTGTTTTCGAGCGCCGCGAGCTGGCGTTCTTCATGCGCAGCTGCCGCCAACGGATGACCGTCGTTGACGTCGGCGCGAATGTGGGGGTCTATACCGCGCTCGCCATGCATCTGACGGGCGGCGATGGAACCGTCGTTGCAATCGAGCCTCACGCCGAAAGTCTGCAGTTTCTCAGGTTGACCATCAAAGCAAACGCGGCAACAGGAGACTCCGGTGCATGTCTTCGATTGTGCCGCTTCGGATCGGGAGGGAACGGCGCAACTGTTCGTCAATCCACACAACAAGGCCGACAATCGATTGTATCGATCCGATGCCACTCCGTCCGCGCAATCCGCTTCCGTCGAGCTGCGCACGATCGACGCCGTGCTGAACGAGCTCGGCCTTCACAGGGTCGACATTCTCAAGATCGACGTGCAGGGCAGCGAGCTTTCCGCCATCGCAGGCGCTGCGAAGACCATCCGAAATTCACCGGGGATGGTGTTGATGAGCGAATTCTGGCCGGACGGCATTCGCCAAGCCGGTTGTGCGCCGGAGCGCTATCTCGAGCTGCTGCAAGACCTCGGGCTTGGTCTGTTCCACCTCGAGCGGAAACAGCTCTCGCCGCTCAGGTTCGACGCGACACGCCGTCTCGAGGGCGGCGAGTACGTGAATCTCATTGGCATTGCCAAGCCATGACCCTTGTACGGCAAGGGCAGTCGAATTCATCTCCCTCAGTGACGAATGCACTCGCCGGTTTTGTGCCATGACGTATTGTCTGCGCATCCTGATGACGTACATCCTGCCTTTGCTTGTTGTCGGCGGGATTATTTTTTGTGGTCTTTGGATAGTCCCGGATGGCCTGTTCGGCATGTATGGAAATGTCGACGGCAAATGGATGTCCTGGAATCATCGTAGCATCCTGGCGTGGTCGTCGGTCCTGGACTTCGGCCCTTATTCCCCGCTGTCGGGCGGCGGCTCGCTGTTTCTCCCGAACCTTCCATGGTTGAATCCGGGTGCCTTGGCATTGGCGATTCCCGCGCCGATCGAATACAAGCATCTGTTCTCCTACATTGTGTATCTCGCTGAGCTGACTTTATCCTTTTACGTGCTGTTCCGGGAGCTGAAGATCGAACGAGGATATGCATTCACGGCGGTGCTGGTTTATATCTCGTTCTTCTTTCTGCCCTTCAATTCCATATCGGACGTGCCGAGCTGGTTCAGCTTGGGGCCATTCTTCGCCCATCAAGCCGCTGCCATGAATCTGGCCACGGTCGCGCTGCTTCGCTGCGGGCTGACGACGTTTAGGCGGAGCCTGGTTTGGGGGCTGGTGTTCGTCGTCTGCCTGTTCAGCGCTTTCTCGTCGGCCCCCATGTTCAATCTGATCTACGTTCCCCTCTACGCGATGCTCTGGACCATGCTCGTCTTATCGACGCAGTCGGACCGCAACGCTCTTGCTGCCCGGATCGGCCTGGTGCTGTTTACGGTTGCGGCATTCTCGATCATTGGCCTGCCTAGCTATTTATCGGCGACGGCAGCGGTGTCGGCGCGCGACATCGACTCTCCGCCGTTCCTGCATCCAGGAATGGCGTTGCTGACCCTGGACTATTGGGCTGGATTGGTGTCGCAGTTTTCGGTCTGTTCCGAGCTGCACGGTGTCTTTTTCATTTGCCCGTCAATGGCACCCGTCGGGTGGGTTCAAATCGGCGCCCTGCTCGGCGGCGCCGTCATGATTGTCTTCGACGAAGGAAGGCGCCGCGCGCTTGCAATTACCGTCGTGACAATGATCGCTTTCCTGTACTTCTACTTTTTGATCAGCCTGGACAGGGTCCTCGGGCCTCTGCACATCGTGAGCTATCCCTATCTCTACTGGACGCTGTTTCCGCTGGTGTTCGGGGTTGCGGTCGCGGGGATAGAGACGATCGTTCGACACGGCTCGAGACATCATCCAGCGATCGGGCGATGGATCCCGGCCGTGGCAAATTCCGCCATTGCGACGGCTCTCTTGATACTGTTTGTCGGTGTCATATACGTCCGCCAACCCGTTTTCGCCGGTGAAAGTGTTTTCGGTTTCCGGCCGATTGCTCATGTCCCTGTGGGCAAGGGCGCAATTCATCAATATCTCGAAAAACACATTGCGGTGACTCCCGGTGAAAAGTTCAGAGGGTACGCCGGCCTTTATCTCGATCCCGACGACGGGTTCGTGAGCAAGTCCCTTCCGAGCTCGACCGGCGCAAGTGCTCACCAAATCTACGTCCATGCGCGCGAGCTGCTGGCGCAGCAGTTCGGCAATATGTTTCAGTTGACGGATCTCTGGAACAGCAACATCCCGACCATCGAGGACTACGGGCAGTGGCTCACGAGGCAGATGTTCATGTTCGATCGCGACCTGCTGGCCGCGCCCGGCGACATCGTAGATTTACATGGCGTTGCAACGCACCTTTATAGGGTTAGCCCGGACATCCTGGCAATGCTGGGCGTCCGCTATATCGTGACCGATGCAGCTCTCAAAAGCCCGCTGGCCACCGAGGTTTTGCAAGAAGCGAGCGCGGCTGGAACGGTCCTTCGGCTATACGAGATCCTGAATGCCAATCTCGGCAATCTAAGTCCCACCAAGGTCATTGCCGCGGATAGCTACGCCGACGCCGTTTCGCGCTTACGAGATTTGCGAAGTCGGGATACGGTCGTCGTGCTCGACGCGACGTCTTTGCCGAGCGATCCGGTCCCGGCCCAGCGGGCGGACCTGACCGTGATCAAAGGCGGCTATCATGTCGAAGCTCGGAGCTCGGGAACGTCGCTTCTGGTGCTTCCGGTGCAGTTTTCCCACTGTTGGCAACTGGTGGGGAAGTCAACGGGCAAAGTCGGCATTTTCCGCGCGAACATCGTCCAAACCGGACTATACTTCCGAGGCGATCTCGACGTCGATTTGCGTTTTGGCTTCGGCTTGCTGAACTCGAGCTGCCGGAGGCAGGACGGCGACGACATGCGCCGGAATTTTTCGAGAACGGCGGGGGGTTGATACGACGATGCATCGCCCTTCACTGATGCCGATCGTCAAGGCCTTGAACGTCGATCGGGCGATCAGAAAAAACATCTACGCCTACCAATTGTTTCGTACCTATGTCGGGCGGTTCAGCTTCATGCTGCCGCTCGAGCCTGAGTTCCATGCCTTTGGTGTCTTGCCTTCGACCGATCGCCTCTTCCTCGACATTGGTGCAAATGACGGCATCTCCGCGCGGTCGTTCCGCTTGTTCAACAAGACCACACCGATTCTTTCGATCGAGCCCAATCCGTGCCACGACAAAGCGCTCCAACGCACCAAAGCGGCTGTCGACTTGTTCGACTACAAGCTGATTGCCGCCGGCGATCGGCACGGTGAGCTGGCGCTCTATACGCCGGTTATTCGTGGAATTGCCTTGACCGCCTACGCGTCCACGGATCGACGCGATGTGGAGCGGCAAGTGCAGGAAGATATGCCCAACTACGCGAAGAGAGCGAGATACGTCGAGACGATGGTCCCGGTCGTCCCGATCGACGACTTGACGCTCACGCCGGATTTCGTGAAGATCGACGTAGAGGGGTTCGAGCTCGAAGTACTGCGCGGGATGGCGGCGACGATCGACCGCTGCGGGCCGGCATTCATGATCGAGTATCATCGAAAAACTGCGAAAAGCGTGGCCGAATTTCTTCGGCCTTTTGGATATCGTCCTTTCGTCTTCGATCGGCATGCGAGCGCCTTTTGTCCCGTCGCCGCGGGTGAGGCGAGCAATCCGTTCTATCTTTCGCCGAGCCAGCAAAGCTCTGTTCCGATCGTCGCTGCTGTCGCGTGATGCGGGGTTCGAGGAATTCGGCCCGATCGTAGTTCTAGCGCTCGGATGTCTATTGGTGCGCGCGGGGTGCCATGCCACGTGTCAACGCGATAGCGAGCGCGGTCGAGGAGACGACGCACTCGGTCTGCAAGGAAATCGTGGCGTGTCGGATCTGCGGTGGCTGCGGTCTCCAGCCGCTGCTGGACTTCGGCGTTCAGGCCCTTTCCAGCCGCTTTCCCAGGAAGGGCGAAGCCGACCCGCCACAGGCACCTTTGACGCTGGTACGCTGCGCGAATTGCCACCTCGTCCAATTGCGGCATTCGGCGGCTCCCGGAGAAATGTATACCGGCCATTACGGCTACAAGTCGGGCACCAATGCCACCATGCGCGAGCATTTGGCTCGGCTCGCGACCTGGGTCGAGGAACGTTGTCCGTTGACGGCGGGCGATATCGTCATCGATGTCGGCTGCAACGACGGCACCCTGCTCGGATGCTATTCCGTCCTCGGCCTCCGTCGTACCGGCATCGACCCGCTTGCCGGAAAATTCCGCCACACCTACCCGCCCGATGTCCGGCTGCACGAAGGCTTCTTCTCGTCGGCCGCTTTGCACACCTTGTGCGGCGGAGATGCTGCCAAAGTCGTGACATCCATCGCCATGTTCAACCACGTGGAGTCACCCGTCGAGTTTGCCGGAGCAGTGACGTCGGTGTTGGCGCCCGATGGGATTTGGGTGGTCGAGCACAGCTATCTACCGACGATGCTGGAAACCAACGGATTCGACGCGATCTGTCACGAGCACTTGACCTACTATGCTCTGCGACAGATGGAATGGCTCGCGCACGTCGCCGGGCTGCGTGTCTTCGATGCCGAGCTCAACGCGTGCAACGGCGGAAGCTTTCGAGTGGCGCTTTGCCGGAAGGATGCACCGCATCCGACGCGGGCGGAGCGCATTGGACACCTGCGCCGGACGGAAGAGCGGATGGCGCTCGGCTCGCGCGCGCCGTACGACGCATTCCAACGGCGGGTCGAGAAAGCGCGGAATGACCTTGTCGGGTTCATCGCGGCCGAACGGGCCGCCGGCAAGCGCTTCTATCTGTACGGTGCCTCCACCAAGGGCAACACTCTGCTGCAGTATTGCGAGCTCGACGCCGGCAAGATCATCGCGGCGGCCGAACGCAACCCTGAAAAATGGGGGTGCCGGACGCCGCTGACGGGCATTCCTATTCTGTCCGAGAGCGAATGCCGGGCCGCCGAGCCGGATTATTTTGTTGTCCTGCCTTGGCACTTTCGCGGCGAAATTATCGCGCGGGAGGCCGATTTTCTCGACAGAGGAGGAAAGCTGATCTTTCCATTGCCCGAGTTGGAGATCGTCCAGGTGACGTGACGATGAGGACGTGAACGATGAGGACGTGAACGATGAGAGTGAGGGGGATGTGATATCGGAAAATCGAACTCTCGTGATGATTCCCACGTACAACGAGTCGGAAAACGTGGAAGTCATATTGTCCGGCATCCTGGCGACCGGGATCGATGCCGATCTTCTTTTCATAGACGACGGTTCGCCCGACGGCACCGGCGTCATTCTCGATCGGCTGGCCTCCGAGCATCCCCGCCTCAAGGTCCTGCACCGTCCGGCCAAGCTGGGGGTGGGCTCCGCCCACAAGGCGGGCATCCAGTGGGCATACCAGCACCGGTATGCGCGGCTGGTGACGATGGATTCGGATCTCAGCCACTCGCCCTCCGACATTCCGCGGCTGCTGGCCGCCAGCAATGACGCAGACATCGTGGTGGGATCGCGATTCGTCGAAGCGAACAGCCTCGAAGAGTGGATTTGGCATCGAAAGCTGATGACTCATCTGGGTCATCTGTTGACCACTTTGCTGCTTCGAATGCCGCACGATTGCACCAACGCTTTTCGTGTCTACCGGCTCGATCGCGTACCGGCCGAAATTTTCGAGACAGTGCAATCGAACGGCTATTCGTTCTTTTTCGAGTCGCTCCATCGATTGAACGTCAAGGGCATCACGATTTCACAAATCGCGATCAAGCTGCCGGCGCGCACCTACGGTCATTCCAAGATGAGGCTCAAGGACGTCGTGCGCAGCGTTCTTCTGGTCCTTCAATTGGGATGGCGCAGCCGGCTGGAGCGCGTAGCACCGCTCCATGCGGCACAATCCGCTGGCCCTGACGGCGGCCGCAACGCGCGTGCCGACTTCAAATCAGTTCCGGCGCCCTGAGGTCCGCACGAGCGGCGCGCCTCGCCCGGCGGGCATGCCTCCTGCCGTCATTCCTCGTCGGCCGGCTGCAGCGAGGCGAGAAAGATCGGCCAGTCGGGAGCCATCAGCTTGATATTGTCTTCTGTCGGCGGCTCGCCCTCGTCGGCCTCTTCCTCGTGGTGCCAGAACCAAACGGAGCCATTGTCCTCGTCCCGCAACGACACCGCGAACAGATTGCCAAATGCGTCGGTGGCGACGGGGAGCAGCCAATACGGTACGCGATCCGCATAGACGTCGAGCTTGTGCCACAGGCTCGCGAACTCGGGCAGGTCACCCAGACCGAGGATCTGCTGGAGGGCCTCCGAATTGTCGGACAGGCGTCCGCCGTCCTGCTCCAGCAGATAGTCGCGATAGGGGGGAGGGAGCGCACGGCGCACGTGCTCCTCCAGCCGAGCAACGAGGTCCGTTGACGCTGGCGGCCTCCGGTTGCGGTATGTGAGGGCCGTTGGTCCGCGTGCCTCGCTCGCGCGCGACTTGGGGGCGCCGCGGGAGCGCGGGCGGGGCATTGCCAAGTACCAATCGTACTGTGTCCGGACGTTGAGATACGCAAGCCGGGCGTCGATGTCGTAGTCCTTCGCCGGCAGGGCGTGGACGGCAACCAGCAGCGCGTCCGCGAAGCGAGCGAGCCTTTCAATCTCGCAGGGATCGAACGACAAGGTCGCGTACTGCTGCGGCTCGAAGGCGTCAACCGCAAGCCCCTGCAATGCCTTGACCTTGCGGCGCTTCAAGAAGCCAAGAGGGCTGTTGCGATGCGGATAGGCAAAGTTGATCTCTCCCAGCGCGATCTCGACCCAGCAGCTGTCGGCGCGCCCGGAAACCGCTATGCTTGCGCATAGATTCTCGACATTGCGTGCATTTCGTTCCTGTGCGTGAACCAGACTGAGCACGACTCGGCGGATCGCCCCAATCTGAGCGCTTCCCATCTCGCATCACTCCGGCTTCCGCTTGAACGGTGCGACGCAAAGGTGCTTCATCGATTGGCAAACAACAAGGCGGCGCCGCTACCTCCGGACAGCGATTCCCGGATATCGCTTCCTCATCGGGCTACTACTTCCCGCTCAGGACCAGAGGCGCTTGGTGGCGAGCTCGGCGCCTTGCGAGAGTGCTTCGAGCTTCGCCCAGGCGATCTGCGGATGCACGCGGCCGCCGAGCCCGCAGTCGGTCGAGGCGACGACTTTGTCGCGGCCGACCGCCTCGGCGAAACGGACGATCCGGTCGGCGACGATCTCGGGGTGCTCGATGAGGTTGGTCGAGTGGGTCACGACGCCGGGCATGATCACCTTGCCGTCGGGCAGCTTGACGTCCTTCCACAGCTTCCACTCGTGCTCGTGGCGGGGGTTCGCTGCCTCGAAGGAATATGCGTTGGCGTTGACCGCCAGCATCAGGTCCAAGAGGTGTTTCATCGGGATGTCGGTGGTATGCGGGCCGTGCCAGCTGCCCCAGCAGAGGTGGAAGCGGATGCGGTCGGCGGGCAGCCCGCGGATCGAGTGGTTGAGCACGTCGATGCATTTCCTCGAATAGCGCCGGTAGCCCTCGACGCTCGGCTCCTCCTTCTGCTGATCCCAGTTCTCGCCGATCGCCGGATCGTCGAGCTGTACGATCAGCCCGGCGTCGACGATCGCCTTGTACTCCTCGCGCATCGCGTCCGCGCAGGCGTACATCAGCTCCTCTTCGGTCTTGTAGTGCTCGTTCGCCATGCGCGAACAGCTTGCCGGAGCGACCGAGTTCATCCAGCCGCCGTCCTTGATCCCCGCCGCCTCGAGCCCGGCCTTGAGGTTCGCGATGTCGCGTTTGATCGCGTCCTGGCCCTTGTATTTGATCGGGCCTTTGACCACGGGGCTGTAGTGGGTCATGAACTGCTCCGGCAGCGCACACCCGGAGCGCGGGTCCATGTAGGCCTGCTCGAAGATCTTCCAGTCCCTGCGATCCAACCACTCGCCGACCACGAAATCATTGGGCGCCATGGGCGCTTTGATCTGCGCCGTCAACGTCTGCATCCAGAGCGGTTTCTGCTCGACCTCCACGCCGTCGAGGCGCCGGACTACATACGACCACCATGAGCCGTAGTCGTAGTCCCACCCCATCGTGTGGCCGAACTCGCCGTCGTTGATGAGGTCGACGCCGGCTTTTTTCTGCTGCGCGACGAGATCGATCACGGCGCCCTTGAGCTCGCGATCGAACGCGGCCTCGTCGACCTTCTCGCCTGTGGCACGCTGATGGTTGAGCTCGATCACCTTTGCCGGGCGCGGCAGGCTCCCCACGTGCGTGGTCAGTATCCGGTCAGCCATGTTTTCCTCCCCGTATTGTCGCCACGAGCTTTGCGCCGTGTGCGCGGGTTGCGGCAGCGCGCCACCCGTGTCGATTTCGTCAAACCTATCAAGCCACCAGTTTTTCGCAAAGGCGTCGCGGGTGGTGCGGCGAGATGGCTATGCCCACTCCACGCCTGCTCAAGCCGGTTGGGCAGCCAATGCATGCGCCTGCAGAGCCGCGATCACCTGATCGGATTGCGTCACCCAGCCGAGCGTATGCTCGAAGTTCCACAGCGTTGCCTGTCTGTTGAAATCGGGCCCGGAGTTGTTCATCGCGTCCTCGATGAGGATCGGCCAGAACTCGTTGAAGAAGGCGTGGCGGGCAGTGCTCTCGACGCAGACATTGGTGGCGACGCCGGTGAACAGCAGGTAGCGGATATTCTCCGCCCGCAGGTAGCCGTCGAGCTCGGTCCGGGTGAAGCCGTCGTAGCGCGTCTTGCGGACCACCTTGTCGCCCGGCTGCGGCGCCAGCGCCTCGATGATCGCGGCGTCCCAGGTGTTGTCGACCAGGAGCTTGCCGGCCAGCTCCGGCCGGTTGCGCATCATGCGCAAGGCGAGCTCCTTGTGATAGGCGGGCGAGGACGGATCGCCGCCGGCATCGCTCAAGTCCGGCTTGAAGGACATCGCCAGGTAGACCACCTTGACGCCGGCCTTGCGGCTTGCCGCGAGCAAGCGCCGGTGCACCTCGATCACGGGCGCCGAGCCCGTGATGTCGAAGCCGGCGAGGTCGAACATGCCGCCCTTCGAGACGAAGGAGTTCTGCATGTCCACGACGACGACGGCGGTGCGCTCGAGGTCGATATCGAGGGGCTCGGGCTTCGCTTGCAACCTGACCATGACGTTCCTCCCGGTAACCGGTTGAGGACCATCATATCAAATGTCCGAATCGCCCACGAGCCTGCCGACACCGAGCTTTGCAGTCTCGAGGTTTTGTTCGCTTCAACGGCACCCCGGGTCCGGCGCAATCTCTCCAAGCGCGCGGACCGTGACGAGGTCGCGCCCCTTCGTCTTGGCCAGGAACATGTTCATGGTCGCGTGATGATTCTTGCCCATGGTCAAAGGCCCCGTTGGTGATTTGACCACCAGGCCTTCGAGGGCGTTGATCATCGCCTCCTTGTCGACCTTGCCGGCCTTTTCGATCGCCGCCTTGCTCGCAATCAGTGCGTTGTAGTGAGTCATCACGTAGTTCGACACCGGGGTGCCGGCACGCGCTTCCGCCTTGACCTTGGCGACAAAGGCCTTGACCGATGGTGTGTCGCTGGTGGCGACGAACGGCACGACGACGAACATGTTCTGACCCTTGCCGCCGAAGACGCCGAGGTCGGCCTCGGACAAACCGAGAAACGCGATTGTCGTGTTTTTCAGCAGTCCGCGGTCATCCGCCTGCGGGATGAAATCGAGCCCGTCGCCTTTCAGTGCGAACAGCAAGACCTTCGCCTTGCTCGCGGCGACGCGCGCGATCAGCGGGCTGAAATCCTTTTCCTTGCCTTCGGTGTACTCAGTACCGACCACGCGGCCGCCGAGCTTGCGGATCATCGGCTCCGCGGCCTCGAACATGCTGTGCGGCCAGGCCCGGTCGGCCCCGAGCATGAAATAGGTCTTGCCGAAGGTGCGGGTCATGTAGGGCAGGAGCTGGGCGAGCTCCTGGTTGGGGACGGTGCTGAACGAGAAAACGTACCGGCTGCATTTGCCGCCTTCGTAGTTGGTGGCATAGAGCAGCGGCGTCTTGCGGCGCTCGGCCTCGGGCGCGATTGCATTCAGGTTTCTCGACGTGATCGGCCCGACCAGGGCCAGCACACCGTCGCGTTCGATCAGCTTGCGCGTCGCGTCCACCGCGGCCGCTGGATCGGTCTTGTCGTCCTCGTAGATCACTTCAACGGGCCTGCCGAGGATCCCGCCGCCTGCGTTTATCTCTTTGACGGCCAAGTCGATGCCGAGCTTCGCCTGGGCGCCGTAAAGCTCGACCCCGCCCGAGAACGGCAATACCGCGCCGATCTTGATCGGCTCGGCGGACCTGACGGTTGTTGCATTCAGCAGGCACGCAGACCAGATGAACCCGGCAAAGGTCATGAGATGAATGATTTCAGCGCTCGATATCGTGATGTTCCTCATCGACCGAAGATGGATCAATGCAGCTTTGATCCGCGAGAGCATGCCGCACCTCTAAAAATCGTCCGACGGGACCCGGTCTCAAGCTCCAGAATCAATCGTCTATTCCACCAAATAGCGCACGGATTTGCTAAACAACAGAAAATGGCACGGCTTTGCCGATCCGCGTAAAATCAATCATTTCTCAAGAAAAAATGGAAGCCGCCTCCAAGCGGATAGCCAGGACTCCCGGCATGGTCCTTCCGACGCGCCGGTCCTGATCCGGCACGCTGATCGTGCCCGGCGATCGACGATTCCTCGCGCATTTCCACGCCGGCTACCACGCTCGGCTCCACGGGCCGCCGGCACATGGTCTCCTGGAGGCGGCGGTTCCGGGACGCTGCGCGGACTGGCTGCGGACGATCGAGAGACATCGGCAATGAGCATGGTGGCTAAGGACCGTTTCAGCGAGCAGCCCTATGGTTGGACGATCGTTGCGGTATCGACGGTCTGCCTCGCGCTCGGGTTTGGCGCCGGCGGCACGGTTTCCGTGCTGATGACGCCGTTCGAGCAGGAATTCGGATGGTTTCGCGCCGACATCTCCATGGCCTACACCACCCATACGATCGGCGCCGCGCTCGGCGGTCTCGTCTGGGGCGGCCTTTCCGACAGGATCGGTGCGAGGAGGATCGCATTCATCGGCGCCGTCGCGATGTCCGCCGGCTTGATTGCGCTGAAATGGCAAAGCGATCTGTGGCTGCTCTATGCGCTCTACTTTCTGATCGGCGCGCTCGGATTTGCCTGCCTGTTCGCGCCGTTGATTGCGCTTGTCGGACTGTGGTTCAACGAGCGCAAGGGGCTGGCAATCGGCATCGTCACGGCCGGCGGTGCCATCGGTCAGGGCGTTGTGCCTTATCTTGGACGACTCCTGATCACGGAGTTCGGTTGGCGCGACGCCATGCTTTATCTGGGCGTCGGCTATTTCGTGATTCTTTTTCCGCTCATGTTCCTGCTGAGGTCCGCTCCCTCGGCTGGCCGGCCGTCCGATCAGGCCGGCCGATCGGACGACAACCTCTGGAACATGCCCCACGCAATCACCATCCCGTGGCTCAGCCTCGCCGGATTGTTCTGCTGCATCTGCATGGCCGTTCCGCTGGTGCATCTCGTGCCGCTCGGCATCGATCTCGGATGCACGCCGCAGACCGCGGCGGGCCTGCTGCTGGCCTTGATGATTTCAGGCGTGTTCGGCCGGCTCTTCTTCGGATGGCTTGCCGATCGCGTCGGCGGCCTGCTTGCCTATTTCCTTGCATCGCTGGCGCAGACCTCGGTGGTCTTCTGGTTTACCCAGACGGACAACATCGCGACGCTGTTCCAGCTTTCGGTTCTATTCGGATTCGGCTTTGCCGGCGTGATGACATGCCTCCTGATCTGCGCCCGCGAGGCGGCGCCGCTGCGCCTGTCCGGAACCGCCGTTGCCATCGTCTCGACGGCGGGTTGGATCGGCATGGGTGTCGGGAGCTATCAGGCCGGCCTTCTCTATGATCTCAGCGCGAGCTATCTCCTGTCCTATGCGAACGCCGCGATCGGGGGGATCCTGAACCTGCTGATCGTTGCAACGCTGATCTGGTACCGGCGACATCGGATGGTACGCCGCGCGCGTGGCGCGTACGTGCCGGGCTCTTCCGCCGTCACGCCTTTATGATGCGCTTCGCAGCCAGCCGGAATAGCCTTTGGCCCTCGGGCGCGAACTGCATCGCGGTGAGGAAATCCTCGACGCCATAGCGTGGCAGGGTCTTGTGGATCGCGGCAAGGTAGGCGCGCGCCTCGTCGCGCCGATCGGCGAGCGCCAGCGAGTACGCCGCGATCGCCCGAATATGCGCATGGGCGTTCGGGCGGGCGGCTGCCTTGACGGCCCACTCGGCCGCCTCGTCGAACCGCTCGAGTCGCACCAGCGCCATCGCGCGCGCGCCGAGCATGCCGAACAGCAGCGGGTCGAACGGGCTCAAGTGGCGCGAGTGGTCGGAGGACTTGATGGCGGCGTGGGGATCGCCGCCCTGCGATTGGACGAAGGACAGCGTGTAGTGACCGAGCGCGAAGTTGGGGCTGAGCTCGATCGCCTGCTCCAGCTCGACCACGGACTCGTCCTGCTGGCCGCGCAGCCAGAGCGCCCGGCCCATGGCCCAGTGTGCCGCCGGGTCGCGATCGTCGACCATGAGGCTCTGCCCGGCGATGTCGAAGGCCCGCTCGATCTCCGGCTCGCGCTTGGCCCAGCCCTGGAAGGCGTTCTGGAAATGCGTGAAGGACAAGCCGGCATAGGCCCGCGCGAAGGTGGGATCGAGGCGCACCGCCGTCTCGAAGAAATGCTGTGCCCGCTCGTTGTCGGCCCGGTTGAACCGGTACGCGTGCCACAGTCCGCGGTGATGCGCTTCCCATGCGTCCAGCGAGCTCGGCGGCCGCAGGATCGCGCGGTTGCGCTCGACCGTCTCGATCTCGCTCGCGATCGAGGCGACGATCCTGTTGCCGATCTCGTCGAGCACGAGGAAGGCGTCGTCGAGCGTCTGATTGAAGACTTCGGCCCAGACGATGCGGGCGGAGCGAGTTTCGGCGAGCTCGACCGTGACGGTGCAGCGCTTGCCGCGCACGTGCAACGATCCGCTGACGACATAGTCCACGTTCAGCATCCGGCCGGCCGCTTCCGGCGCAATGCGCCGCTCCCGCAGCGCGAAGACCGTGCCCTGCGCGATGACGAACAGGCTTCGCAGCTTGGCGAGGCGCGTGATCACGTCGTGGGCCAGACCGTCGGCAGGTCCGCCGGGGACATTCGTTTCGGCGTTCTGATCGACGAAGGGCATCACCGCGACGGATGCGCGGCGAGGCTCGGTCGAGGCGCTCCTTTCACTGCCGCCGGCCGGAGCGGTCGTCGCAACGGTGGCCGCCGTCGCGATCGGCGCCGAAACGTCCACTTGTGCCGTGGTTGCCTGTGCTCTGGCGGCCCGCCACACCTCGCGAATTGCCGTGCAATCGAGACCCTCGTCCTCGAACAACCGGACTGTCGCAGTCAGATGCTCCTCGCCCTCGCGAACGCGGCCGCGCCGGGCCAGCGCGTTCAGCAGGACCTCGTGAATACGCGGGTCGAACGGAGCAAGCTGGAGCCACGTCTCGAGATAGCCGAAGACCTCGTCACCGGGAGCGCCGGCGGCCAGGTGCTCCAGCAGCGCCACCTGGCAGCCGCGAAAACGGCGCCGCTGTCCGGTCAGCCAGCTGTTGAAGAGCGGGTTGCGGTCGATCTCCAGCCCTTCGAGAAAATCCCCGGCGAACAGCGCGCACAGTGCCCGCAGCCGCTCCGGCGTCGAGCGTCTCGATGCCGTCCTGGGCCGCGCGGGCGACCTCGATCGCATCGACGAAGCAATCCGACAGGTCGAGCCCGATGGTGTCGGCGCGGGTGTCCACCCGCTGCCGGCCGGGGTCGTCAACGATGCTTCTGGCCTTGCTGAGGCACCAGCGCAACTCGCCGCGCGGATCGTTCGGCACATCCCAAAGCAGCTCGCACAGTTGAGTGCGCGGGACCGCGCGCGGGGCGAGCGACAGATAGGCGATGAGCGCACGCACCTTGCGCGATGTCGGCAGCGCCAGCGCGACGCCCGCCCGGCTGATCGTCATGGGTCCGAGCAACCGGACGTGCAGCGCCGGGCCGCTGCCCGGCCGATCCGATTCCACGCGCATTTCCACGCCGGCTACCACGCTCGTCTCCACGAGTGGTCCGTTACGGTCGAGATCGAGGCCGCGGTACGAACCGAGAACGATCATGGTTACATTCGCCGTCGCGGCAAGTCAAAGCCGGCCGGCCGGCCAAGTCGATCTCGCGGTCCGCCCCCATGTCTCCCGCCCTCATGACTCCCGATGCAACCGGAAAGGACTGAACTCATGAAAAATGCTGCGCGCGCAAACATCGTTGCTCTGTGCTTTGGCGCTGCTGCCATCGTCTGCGTCTTGCCACCGGCACAAGCCGCCGAGGCGCACCACACCGTCGTGGCCGGCGATTCCATCAAATGGGGACCGGCGCCGCCGTCGCTCCCGCCCGGCGCTCAGGCCGCCGTCCTACTCGGCAGCCCCGCGCAAGGAAGGACCGTTCGTGCTCCGCCTCAAGTTTCCTTCCGGCTTCACGGTGCCGCCGCATCGTCATTCGAAGGACGAGTTCGTCACCGTCATCTCGGGCAAGTTCGGGGTCGCGTCGGGCGAGAAGCTCGATCGCGCGGCGGCGAAGCCACTGCCGGCGGGCAGTTTCGTCCACCTCCCGGCCGGCATGCCGCACTACGCCTGGGCCGACGGCGAAACCGTCGTGCAGATCAACGGCGTGGGGCCCTTCGACGTGAACTACGTCGATCCCAAGGACGACCCGCGCAAGCAGTAGCAACCTGCCTGGCCCACGCATCCGGCCTGTTGGCCGAAGTCGGATCTATCCGACTTCGGCCCCCGTGGCGCGCCTGCGGCTTGTCCAGAAACCGTCTTGAGGCAACAATGTCCTTTCACATGAGGAGGCACGGATGAGCAAGTTCCAAAACATCCTGGGAACGATCGGCAATACGCCGGTCGTACGCATCAATCGGCTGGCTCCTCCAGGCGTCAATCTCTACGCCAAGATCGAGGCCTTCAACCCCTTGGGCTCGGTCAAGGATCGCCTGGCGCTCGGCGTGATCGAGGCCGCCGAGCAATCCGGGCAGCTCAAGCCCGGACAGACCGTCATCGAAGCGACCAGCGGCAATACCGGGATCGGGCTTGCCATGGTGTGCGCGCAGAAGGGCTACCCATTGGTGGTCACGATGGCGGAGCAGTTCAGCGTCGAGCGCCGCAGGCTCATGCGCTTCCTCGGCGCCAAGGTCGTGCTCACGCCGGCGGCGGGGCGCGCCCTGGCCATGGTGACCAAGGCGGTCGAGCTCGCCAACACGCACGGCTGGTTTCTGACCCGCCAGTTCGAGAACGAGGCCAATGCCGACATCCATTCCCGCACGACCGCGCGCGAGATCATCGCGGACTTCAAGGGCGAGAAGCTCGACTATTGGGTGACCGGATACGGCACGGGCGGAACGCTCAAAGGTGTATCGCGGGTGCTCGCGAAGGAGATGCCCGACACCAAGATCGTCGTCTGCGAGCCCGAGGACGCGCCGCTGCTCGGCAGCGGAATCGAGCAGGCACGCAGGCCCGACGGGTCTGCCGCGTCGCCGCACCCGGCGTTCAAGCCGCATCCGATGCAGGGCTTTACGCCGGACTTCATCCCGAAGCTCACCGCGGATGCCGTTGATCTGAAGGTCATCGACCGCATCATCACGGTCCCGGGCGCCGAGGCGATCCGCTACGCCGGCGAGCTGGCGCGGAAGGAAGGCATATTCGTGGGGATCACCGCCGGCGCCACGTTTGCCGCGGCGCTGCGCGTATGCGCGGACGCGCCGAAGGGCGCCAACATCCTCTGCATGCTGCCCGATACCGGCGAGCGCTATCTCAGCACGCCGTTATTCGCCAACGTGCCGGCGGAGATGACCCCCGAGGAGCTGGAGATCTCCCGATCGACGCCGAGCGCGCAGCTCGCCGCCTGAGCCCCGGCGCTCGGCAAGCTCGTCGGAGCGATTTCACCCACGGTCTCTTCCGGCACTGGAACGACGTTCTTGCCGAACGAGGCGTCGTTGGTGCCGCGCTCGCCGACGCTGGCGCCGTAGAGCAGGCCCTCCTTCACCTTCGGCAGCGTCCGGGCGACGTCGGTGATGACCAGGCCGTGCGTCGGGCACACGGTTTGCACGCCGAGTGTTTCGATCAGCCGGTCGAGCCGGTCGCAGTAGTTGCGCATATCGGCCCATTTGGTCCACCACAGTGCGAGATCCGCGAACACCGCGGTGGTGTCCTGGAGGTCGAGCGAGGTCGCCTCCTCGGCGACGAGGCCGCAGTGATGGTCCTCGTGATAGTGGCTGTAGGCGAAGCCGTCGCCGGGGAAGAGCACGCGCTCGCGCGTCTCGAAGCCCCACCAGGTCGTCCGCATGTCGCGCACGACCGGCTCGACCGCCCGAAAGCCACGACCGCCGAGGTCGATCTCGTCGCCTTCCTGCATCATGCGCATGCGGTGCTCGTGTTCCGGGAAGGCGAGGTGATAGTCGCTCACGTCGCCGCAGAGGATCGCCTCCGGATAGCGCGTCAGCACGCGGCCGAGCCCGCCGCAGTGCGGCGTCTCCTGGTGCGTGACGAAGAGATATTTCAGCGGCGGCCGGCCGGCGAGGAGCGCGTTGAGTTGCCGCTCGATGATCGGGAAGTCCTTGGGGTGGCCGGTCTCGACCAGCATCGACGCGGTGGCGCCGATCACCAGGAAGCAGGCGTTGCAGCCGTGATAGATCTTGCCTTGCTGGCGCTGCTCCAGGCATTCGCCCAGCCAGAACACGCCGGGCGCCACCTCGCGTGGCAGCGGGTTGGGACGGTCGAGGGTACCTTGATGACGCCTTGCCATTACCTCTCCTCGTCGCGGCCGACGTAGCGCGACGTCGCGACCGACTTATCCAGCGACTTCAACACATCGTCCACAAGCGCGATGTGCCTCGCGACCGTCTTCTTGCCGCGCAGGATGCAGCCGTAGCCGGGCGCGATCGTCTCGATGTCGTGCCTGCTCAGGATCTTGTCGATGGCCGCGCGCAATTTCGCGGTGTCGACGCCTTCCAGCCACCAGTAGCGGGTGTTGAGCAGGAATGAGCGCACATGGTCGAAATCGGTTGGGTCGTCGTCTCCGTCCTCGATGATCCAGGGGCCCTCGGGTCGGTCGCGCCACGTGTGCGTGAACATGTCGGAGGAAAACAGCGTCTTGGTCGCCTCGTCGTAGATCCAGCGCGTCGCGATCAGCCGGATCGGCGCTTGGTAGACGACGACCGGGCGGCCGAGATTGCCGATCGGGATAGTCTCTTCGCGGCTGATGGTGGTGACGTTGAGCTTGTCGAGCGTGTTCTGTCCCGAATCCGATCCGGCGCCGAAATCGAACCAGAAGGCGGCGTCCGGATTGCCGGTGAAGCATTCCTTGACATTGAAGTAGAGCGTGAACGGATCGATGTTCTGGATCGACATGAACTCGTTGAGGCGGAGCGGCAACAGCGAGAGCGGCAGCGTGCGCGGGATGAGCGATTCGATCTGCGAGCGCAGCACCGGCTCATGGCAGCCGAACCCGGTGTCGATCAGCCACGCCGCGTCGGGCTGCCTCAGCAGGTAGCAGTTCGATACCGAATGCCCCCTCGCGCTGCCCGGATAGGAGCTGACCCGGCCATCGAGCAGCATGCCGTTCTGCAACGCGAACAGCTTGTCCTCGGCGAGCTCTGTGATGTTTGGGTTTTCGATGCGAGCGAGCACGATCAAGTCCCTGCAATGGTTCGTAATGGCTTCATCGCATTCATAATGCGGTGGCCGCTCAGGTTCCAGCCTTGATGTTGTTGTCGCGGATGATCCCCGCCCAGAACGGCAGCTCCTCGACGATCATCTTGCGCAGGTCCTCGGGTGTCGGGAGCGGTACCTCGACCCGGTATTTGTTGACCAAGGTGTTGGCGGTGGCCTCGTCGCGCACCGTGGCGACGACATCGCGGTAGAACCGGTCGATGACCGGTTTCGGCGTTCCTGCGGGGCCGAAGAAGCCGAACCAGGAATAGGCATGGAAATTCGGGAGGCCGCTTTCCATGGCGGTCGGCGTGTCCGGCAGAAACGTCGCGCGCTTGTCGCCGCATTGAACCAGCGGACGCAATTGCCCGGCCTCGATCTGCGGCGCGAGGCTCGCGGTCGAGCTGACGACCATGTCCACGTGACCGGCAACGGCGTCATTCAACGCCGGCGCCACGCCCCGGTAGGGCACATGCACCAGCCGCATGCCGGTGAGCTGGCACAGCGCGGCTACGGTGAGGTGTCCGTTGCTGCCGATGCCGGTGGTCGCGTAGCTCAGCGTATTGGGCTGCGCCTTCGCCGCGGCGACCACGTCGGCCAGCGTGCGGTAAGGCCGCAAGGGAGATGTGCACAGCACCATCGCCCCGCGCGCCACCATCGTCACGGGCTCGAAATCCTTCTGCACGTCGTAGGGCAGGTTGCCCATCAGCAGCGAGCTGACCACGAACGTGTCCGACGTCAGCAGCCAGGTGGCACCGTCGGGCGGCGACTTCGCCACCACGGTCGCACCGATGGATGCAGACGCGCCGGGCCTGTTCTCCACGACGATGGTCGCGCCGAGGCGATCCTGCAGGCCGGGTTGCAGGAGGCGCGCGATGGCGTCGGATGCGCCGCCGGCGGGAAACGGATTGATGATCCGGATCATCTTCGAGGGCGATGATTGGGCCCATGCGGCAACCGGAGCCAAGACTCCCGCCGCAACGATCGAACGCCTGGTCAGCACGTGGGCGTCTCCATCCCAGCCAAATTCACAGTTTTCCGGCGTTGAGCGACCGGTTCGTGTCGATTTGAGCGGGTGGGCAGACCGAGCGCAAGGGGGCGGGACACGGCGATGCGAGCGTCGACAATTCCATGCCGCGGGTCAGCGCTCGTATTGATGACAGAGCGGGCGGTAGAGCGCTTCCTGCATTCCTGCCATGCGACCATGATCCGACGCTCGAAACACGGCCGGATCGGACAGCGGCTGCAGGCCGATCAAGGGCGTGTGGCGGTCGAGGCCGATGGCCGGCAACCACATCATGTCCGGTTCCGATTTCGCGAGGACGGCGCGCGCGGCCTGCGCGTCCGCCTCGTCCACGCCGTCGAACGACACCGCATGGAGCAAGCCTGTGGGCGCCACCGCCAAGGCTTGCTCCGACACGGTTCGCTCCGATGCGGCACCGCCGTCGAAGAGATCGCGACTCCAGTCGGTTATGTAGGGCGCCCAGTCCGAGAAGCCCCAGTCCGAGGTGTATTCCACTGTCTCGAACGCCGCGGGCGACTGCACGGTCCAGAGCGCGAGATAGTTGCGACCCGTGCCCGACGCCAGGCGAAAGCGCTGACAGGTGCGAAAATACGGCTTGGCCAGCATCTGCTCGATCTTCGGGCCGCTGTACCAGGCATTCCACGCTTGCTCCTTCGCGGGTTCAGTGAAGTTGCAGCGCACGATGTAGACGAAGACCATGGAAGCCTCGCTAGTGGCCCGGTTCCGACGTTCGCATCACTTTGCAGCACGTGCTCTTACGAACGTCGGACCCAAAGGGACACTGGTGTGGCGCATCTGACGTTCCTATCAGTATCTGCCGCGAGTCCGTCATAGGAACGTCAGATGCAAAGCCACACTAGAATCATAGAGTTGCTAGTGTCCCTTTGTTTCCGACGTTCGTAAAAGTGCATGCTGCGAGATGATACGAACGTCGGAAACGGGACACTAGCGCGGTACTCAAAAACGCGGGAGAAAATCGTCCCCGCTACGTCGCTGATATGATTTCGCAATCGGCTAGCGTCGCGAGTCGGTCGGCAACCGCGACCTTTCGCCGGGTGTGTCTGCCCCGGCCGAGGGATAGAGTGTCAGCATCGAGACAGCGGGGGTAGCGGCATGCTCACCCGTCGTCAGCTGATTGCCCTGTCGGCCGCACAGGCACTCGCGCCCAACCTCTTCGTTCGGGAGGGGAGCGCGCAGGCGCCTACTGCCGATTTCCCGAATAGGCCCGTGCGCCTCGTTGTGCCGGTCGCTGCCGGCGGCCCGACGGATATCGTCGCACGCATGCTCGCCGAAAGGCTGTCGAGGATGTGGGGTGAGCAGGTTTTCATCGAGAACAAGGGAGGCGCCGGCACCAACATCGGCAACGAATACGTCGCGCGCTCCGATCCCGACGGATACACGGTCCTGTTCGCCACCGCGTCGCTCGCGGTGAACACTAGCCTCTATCGCTCGCTGAGCTACGATCCGATTGCGGATTTTGCACCGGTCTCGCTTGTCACCCAGCTTGCCTATTTCGTGTTCGTGCCGAACTCCTCGCCGGCCCATTCGATCAAGGAGCTGATCGACCTCGCCAAGTCTCAACCCGGCAAGCTCACGATGGCATCGCCCGGCACCGGCAGTGCGCCGTTCCTGGCCGAGATGCTGTTCCTGCAGATGGCCGGCATCGAGATGACGCACATTCCCTATCGCGGCGCTACGCCCGCCTTCGCAGACCTGCTTCCGGGTCGCGTGGACTGCTATTTCGGCAGCGGCGCATTGCTGTCCTATGCACGGTCGGGGCAGGTTCGCCTCCTGGCGACCACCGGAGCAAAGCGAGATGCGGCAGCGCCGGATGTGCCGACGATCGCCGAGGCGGGCGTCCCCGGCTACGACGTGACGGCCTGGCAGGCGCTGTTCGTTCCGGCCAGGACGCCGCCCGCGATCGTCCGCAAGATCAGTGCCGATACCAATACGGCTCTCACCGACCCGGCGATCAAGGACAAGCTGGCCAAGACCGGCTACCTGGCAGAGGGCTCTTCGCCCGAGGACCTCGAGCAAGCTGCTCAAGTCGGAAATCGCCAAATGGAGCGCCGTCATCAAGTCGGTCGGCATCAAAATCGATTAGGACTTCTTGCAGATATGGCGCGCTCTACGCGCTGCGCGCGAGCCGCTTGACCAATGCCAGAAAATTCCGGACCGCCGCCGATGGCTCGCCACGCCGCGTGGCGAGATAGAGCGCAGCCTTCGGCTGAGCGGCGCCGGCCAGGCGGCGGAATATCACGCCGTCCATGCGCATGCGTTGCAGCGATTCCGGGACGAGGGAAATTCCCAGCCCAGCGGCAACGAGGTTCAGCGTCGACACGATGCGCGGCGCCTCCTGTCCGACGCGCGGGCTGAACCCTGCCGCGTTGCAGGCCGACAGGATCGCGTCGTACAGCCCCGGACCATTGTGACGCCGGTAGACGATGAACGTTTCGTCCGCCAGTGCCTTCAACGGCAGCGCCTTGTTCAGGCTTGCGCGCCCGGCGAGGGCGTGAGCTTGCGGCAGGGCCAGCACCATCGTCTCCTGCAGCAGCAAATCGACGGCGAGCCCTTCTTGGTTTGGAATCGTCGTGCGGATGAACGCGGCGTCGATCCGCTCGTGGCGCAGATAATCGATGAGATCGGTCGTCCCGCTTTCCTCCAACGTGAGCGACACCAGCGGGAACGTGTCCCGGTACGTGCGGATGATGCGCGGTACGAAGGGATGAAAGGGGGCCGAGCTCGTGAACCCGACGGAGATTTTTCCCTGCTCGCCGCGCGCGGTGCGCCTGGTCGTCGCGAACGCATGATCGATGTGGGCCAGGATCGCGCGGGCGTCGGCGAGCAGCGCCGTGCCGGCGTCGGTCAGCTCGACGCCGCGCGGCTTGCGGCGAAACAGCTGAACGTCGAGCTCCCGCTCCAGCGCGCGAATTTGCTGGCTGAGCGGGGGCTGCTGCATGCCGAGCCGTTCCGCCGCCCGCGTGACATGCTTCTCCTCGGCGACGGCGATGAAATATCGAAGGTGCCGGAGCTCCATCTGCCATATCCAATAGATATGAATAATGCTGTTATCATATAATAGCTCGCTGGTCCGGTGAAGGCTATTTCTCTTCCAAACAAGAGAGGAGAACCCGCCGATGGTTGCAATCGAATCCACGCCTGAGATGGTCGCCAAGGTGTACGCGACGATGCGCAAAAACCTCGCCGTGGTCCGCCGCCGATTGCAGAAGCCGTTGACGCTGGCGGACAAGGTGCTGCTCGGCCATCTGGACACCCCCGAAACGCAGGATCTGGATCCCGGCCGCAGCTATCTCGCGCTCCGCCCGGATCGCGTGGTCTTTCAGGACGTGCTCGGCCAGAGCGGAATGCTGCAGTTCATGCAGACGAAGCGCGAGCGCGTCGCGGTGCCGACTACGATCCACTGCGACCATCTCATTCAGGCGCGGACCAACGGCGAGGCGGACCTGCGCGCATCTCTCGACGAGAGCAGGGAGGTCTACGATTTCCTGCGCTCCGCGGCGGCGAAATACGGATGCGGCTTCTGGGAGCCGGGCGCCGGGATCATCCACCAGGTGGTGCTGGAACAATACGCCTTTCCGGGCGAATTGATCATCGGCACGGATTCGCACACGCCGAACGCAGGCGGGCTCGGCGCCTGCGCGGTCGGCGTCGGCGGTGCCGACGCGGTCGAGGTGATCTCCGGCCTGCCGTGGGAAGTGCTCTATCCCAGGCACATCGCCGTGTACCTGACCGGCAAGCTCGGCGGTTGGACCGCGCCCAAGGATGTCATCTTATATGTCGCCGGCCAGCTCACCGTATCGGGCGGCACCAACGCCATCGTCGAATACATCGGCCCCGGCGCGCGCAGCATCAGCGCGACGGGCAAGGCCACGATCACCAATATGGGCGCCGAGCTCGGCGCGACGACCTCGATGTTTCCGGCCGACGAGCGGATGGCGACCTATCTGCGCGCGACCGGCCGCCAATCCCTGGTGCCGCTGATGCAACAGCATCAGGACCTGCTGGTGCCGGACCCGGAGGTCGAGGCGAATCCCGAAGCGTACTACGACCGGGTGATCAGGCTCGATCTGAGCGCGCTCGAGCCGCATGTGGTCGGGCCGCATTCGCCCGATCGCGCGCGTCCCATCTCCAGGTTTGCCGCCGAGATCGCGGACAGCGGCAACGGCTTCGTGGACAAGATCTCGACGGCTCTGATCGGAAGCTGCACCAACTCGTCCTACGAGGACATGAGCCGCGCCGCCGACATCGCCGCGCAGGCGACAGCGCAAGGCATCAAGGCGGCCGTGCCGCTGCTGGTGACGCCGGGCTCGGAGCAGGTGCGCGCCACCATCGAGCGCGACGGGCAGATGCAAACGCTCAAGGACATCGACGCAACCGTGCTGGCGAATGCCTGCGGCCCGTGCATCGGACAATGGCGCAGGGCGAGCGAAGCGGCCAGCGCACCCAATACGATCGTCACGTCATACAATCGAAACTTTCCACGCCGCAACGACGGCCAGCCGACGACGATGAACTTCATCGCCAGCCCCGAAATCGTGACCGCGCTCGCGCTGGCGGGACGCCTGTCGTTCAATCCGATGCAGGACACGCTGACCGGCGGCGACGGCAAGCCGTTCAAGCTCGATGCTCCGAAGCCCGCGCCCGAGGTGCCGGCGAGAAACTTCGCCGGCGGGCAAGCTGCCTACGTCGCTCCGGGGGAGGGCGGTGAGCACATCGAGCTGAAGATCGACGCCAACAGCGACAGGCTCCAGCGCCTGGAGCCCTGGCCGGCCTGGGACGGCGGCGATTTCCTCGACATGCCGGTCCTGCTCAAGAGCAAGGGCAAGACCACGACCGATCACATTTCGCCGGCTGGTCCATGGCTTCGCTACCGCGGCCACCTCGACAAGTTCAGCGACAACATGTTCATGGGCGCGACCAATGCCTTCACCGGCAAGGCGGGCCACGGCAAGAACGTCTTGTCGGGCGAGGCCGATCAGTCCTTTTCAAAGATCGCCCGTGACTACAAATCGCGCGGCGTCCGCTGGGTGGTGGTCGGCGATTTCAACTACGGCGAAGGCAGCAGCCGGGAGCACGCCGCGCTCTCGCCGCGGCTGCTCGGCGGCGTGGCGGTGATCGCCCGCAGCTTCGCGCGCATTCACGAGTCGAATCTGAAGAAGCAGGGGCTGCTGGCGCTGACGTTCCAGAACCCGGACGACTACGAGCGCATTCGGGAGGACGACCGCATCAGCCTCGTGGGCATGGCCGATCTAACGCCCGGCCGGCCGGTGGCCTGCATTGTTCGGCACGCGGACGGCGCCACCGAGACGCTGGCGCTCGCGCACTCGTTCAGCGCGCCGCAGCTCAAGTGGTTCCGGGCGGGCTCTGCATTGAACTTGTTTCATGCCGCATAGCGGGCGGTGAATGCGTGTCAGCCGGATCACGCTGAGAGCGGTCTCGCGAAGAACAATGTGCCCGCAATCGGCGTGTCGTAATACGGATCTATCGGTACGAACCCTGCTTTCTTGTAAAGCACGATTGCCTCGGTCATGGTCGGCAGAGTGTCCAGCCGCATTTCGCCGTATCCGATCCGCACCGCTTCTGCGATGATGGCATCGATCAGCGTCTTGCCGAGACCCAAGCCACGCGCCTTGGGAGAGACATAGAGGCGTTTCATCTCGCAGCACCCTTCAGGCGCTATCGGCCTGAGGCCGACACATCCCAGCAAATCTCCATGACTGTCGCGCGCGAGAAGGATTTCGCCGGCGGGTGGCGCATACTTGCCAGGGAGCGTCGCCAGTTCCGTAGCGAAGTTCTGGTAGCTGAGATCGACCTCCAGAGACGACGCGTATGCGTTGAATAACTGCAGCGTGGCCTCGAGATCGGCGGCCGATCTGACCGGTCTGATTTGAAACAAGGTCTCAGGCATGGCGGCGAGCGTTTCCGCTTACGCGGCCTCGAGCAGTTCGACGGCCTGAAGATGGTCGGCAAGCAGTTGCGGCAGTTCCTCCGGAGGTGTGCGGCCGAAGCCGCAATAAGCTGCCAAACCAAAGCTCGGCACGAACTTGCGCGCGACGGCCAGCCGTTCGCGGAAACTGTGCATGCTGTGGATCATCCCGAGGTAGATGCGGGCATCGCCGGGCTCGAGCCGGGCCAGCGGCGCATAGAACGTTTCGTCGGAACGGTCGAGCGTCGGAATATAAATCCAGTCCGTTCGTCGTCCGGCCGCCGCAACCGAGGCATTGATCAGCTCGACAGCCCGTCCCAGATCCGGCGGCGCGAAGGCGGGCCACCCGCCGAAGGTCCCGAAGCAGAAGTGAAAGCCGAGCGCGGCCCCGGCCGGCAGCAGCGCCGACAATCGCCGGACGGGAGCGACCTGCGTCTCGATCGAAGCCTCGCTCGGCGGATGGTCGCCTTGGCCGTACACCGCCAACAGCTCGCCGGCGAGATCCCATTGGATGGCGAGGTCCTTCGCCGGGATACGGCGCACGATCAGCTCGACCTCGGCTGCGAGCGCGTCCTCGAATCCCGGACGGACTTTGTCGATGTCGCCGGGCTGCGGGAAATACAGCGGCCTGACGACGCTGTTGACCATCGGGATCGAGACCTGAAAACGCACGTCCGCGGGAAACAGCCCTTGGTCACGCAATGTCCGAAAGATGAAATACGAATTGGTCGCGTCGCGGGCGTAGCCGAGCCGCAGACCCGGAAGACCGAAGCGGACACGCTCCACCCCCGGCCGGACCCGGAACTGCCAGCTTTCGCCGCGTTTGGCTGGCAGGAGCTGCTCGACGCCGTCGACCTTTGGGGGCCGCCGCAGGGTCTCGAGATCGCAGTGGCCGTTGAACAGCAGATACGAGAACCGGTTCACCCACGATCTGCGTTCGCCCACCTCGCCGTCGGGCATGGCCGGAAGATAGCGGCCGAGCGGCGCACCGAACGTGCGCATGACCTCCTCGACGGTGTCGAGCGGAATGCTGCCGACCAGAAGA
>CAWFLQ010000005.1:0-312103 GCA_963816745.1 uncultured Alphaproteobacteria bacterium | reverse complement strand
TCGACGTCGCCTGCATAGAATCGGCAGCATTGACAGCACGCGGATTGTGATCCGGGTAGCAGGGTGCCGTCCGAAATGCCGCGGGAAAACCCCGCTGCCGCCTCCAAAACGCGCCGTCTCCGTCATACGTGGACGCTCGCTCGCTCACGCGACATGGCGTGGAGGACAAGAGCACCTCAAACACTGCCAGTAATTCATGCCGGTGAGGAGTCATCTGGGGAAGGTCGGCTGAAGTTGCGAGTTGGGGGGGCGGCATGACGCGGCGCACCGATGGAAGACGTGGCTCGCGGGCGCACCGATGCCCGGCCTTGTGGCTGTTCTTGTTGGTCGGCCTGCTCGCGCTGGCCGCCTCGAATCTACCGGCTCCGATGCACTGGCCGGCAAGTCGCCATCGAGACCGGATAAAAAGAAGGACCTGATCGCCAAAGGGCGAACCATCTTCTTCAACGAGACCTTCGGCGGCAACGGGCGCACCTGCGGCACCTGCCATCGCGCCGAGGACAATTTCGGCCTCTCCACCGCCTTCATCGCCACGCTGCCGCCCAACGATCCGCTGTTCGTGGCCGAGACCAAGCTCCGCGCTTGGCGCGCGGCTTCGAGGCGCCGCGGCAGATGCGCGCCAACGGCGTCATCCTGGAGAACCTCGACGGCTTCGAGGACCTCGACGACAAGTTCACCCTGCGCGGCGTGCCGCACGTGCTGGCGCTGCGCGACCTCCATCGCAGCCCCGACGGTCCGCGCACCGGCTGGGGGGCGACGGCGCGCCGGGCGACCGCACGCTGCGCTCGTTTGCGGTCGGCGCCGTGATCCAGCACTTCCCCAAGACCACTCAACCGCGTCGCCGGCGTCGATTTCCGCCTGCCGACCGACGAGGAGCTCGACGCGCTCGAAGCGTTCATGCTGTCGCTCGGGCCGCCAGGAGGACCTCACGCTGCCGCTGCCGCTGACGGACGAACGCGTGCTGCGCGGGCAGGCGCTCTTCCTCGACAACAACGTCGGCAGCTGCAACGTCTGCCACTTCAACGCCGGCGCCAACGCCAATCCCGGCATTTTCGGCCGACGCCGGCAACCGCAACTTCAACACCGGCGTCGAGAACCTGCCCGATCATCCGGCCCGCCTGACCGGCGAGCGCGTGCCGCGCGACGACGGCTTCGGCATCCCGGGCGATGGCACCTTCAACACGCCGCCCCTGGTCGAGGCCGCCGACACCGGGCCGTTCTTCCACAACAACGCCCGCGCCACGATCGAGCAGGCGGTGGCGTTCTACAACAGCGATGCCTTCAACAACTCGCCGTCCGGCCAGGTGCCGGCGGCATCAACCGACGGCCGCAGGTGATGGCGGTCGCCGCCTTCCTGCGCGCCATCAACGCGCTCGAGAACATCCGCCAGACCGTGGGGCTGCTCGAGCAGAGCCGCGGCCAGAACGACCGCCACGCCAGAGCGACGCTGAGGCTCGCCGCGAAGGAGACGGGCGATGCGATCAAGGTGCTCGACGGCGGCGGCCTGCATCCCCAGGCGGTGGATTTTCTCAGGCAGGCGCAACGCCTGGCCGAGCAGGCCTCGCAGGGCGGATTCCTACGACGACGCCTCGTCCGCCTCGCGATCGAGAAGCAGCACATGGCCCGGGCGGAGTTGATCGAGGTCGGGAGCGGCGGTCGATCGGGCTGATCGCAACAGTCGGAGAGGTGCCATGCGACGAGCTTTCATTGGCGGACTTGCCGGAACGGCCATGCTGATGGCCGGCATTGGGTCGGCGCCGGCGCAGAAAGCGACGGAGCAGTTCATCCCGATTGGTCGGTCGCCCGGGATTTCCGGCGTGCAGTCCTATCGGGGTGCGATCGAGTCAGTCGATCCACAACGACAGACGATCAGAGTGTCGGATCGGACTGGGCCCCAGAGCGTCACGATCACCGAGCAGACCAGAATCTGGATCGACCGGTCCAAACAGGGCAAGGGGAACATTGCCGGCAAATTCGCCGACCTCAAGGTCGGCCAGGAAGTCGAAGTCAAATTCGAGGATGCGCAGCGCCGTGAGAGCGCCGAGTGGATCAAGGTCGCACCCCAGCCCTGAGCTTCGCCTGTGCGCTTCAACCATGCGCGAGCTCGAAATGACGCGATTGACCGGATTCAGAAGTCATGAGGCCAGCGGTCGAACTAGTGGGCAGGTGCAGGCCCGCAGCGGTCAACACGACAAGCAGCGCGGGGCAAGCGCAGCTGTGAGGCTCGGCAACGGCTGGCCTCGCCGGTCCCGCGCCGATTGTGAGTGGATCAGGCGGTGGCGCGCGCACAATCCGATTATTCAATTGTGCGTCTTTCGCCGCCGAGAAGTTCCGTCAAGGCCACCGATTTAATCCGGCCCTTGAATTAGGCCGCTGCGATCCTAGATAAAAGGCCTCACAACCCCCGCTGTTTCGGAGTCGGCGGCCCATCGGGGCGTCGTCACCACTCAATTAACACGGCTATGTCATTAGTCGTGATGAGGTGGGCTGTATGAATAATGGAGGAGCTGTTGACGATGAATTCAATGGAGGCCCGGGATCGGGCCGAAGCAAGATTTAAGATCAAACAGGAACGGGCTCAGGATGGCGCGAAGGCCATGATGGAATATGAGGCTGCCGGCGTCGCGCTTCGTGAAAAGACCGCGCGGCTGAAAGCACTCCGATTGACCAAGGAGGCCGCCGAGTTGGAGAGCCAAGTCAAAGCAAAACTTGTCACTGGCTAGCGCGGAAGGCCGGGCCACGTGCCTACGACCAAAGGGCGAGACACACAGTGACGGCGCTAATCAGCGTCACCGTGTTCAAAGCATAAGTGGCAATCCGGCGATCGTCCATGCCACCACTATGGCCGACTAACACGATCTACGCGACCTGGCCTGTGGATAAGAAATGAACCTCGGCCGTCACGACGCGGGGCTAATGATCGGGTCGCACACGACGGCTGCCGCGCGCTGCTCGTCTACCTGCCACATCTCGAACGGCGATCAAGCTCCGTCCAGCTCCTTAATCTCAGTTATCTGCTGTCCTTGCTCAAAAATCAATTGATGGCAAATTGGGCGGCAACAAAGGCGTGTTCAACTCGCCGACCTCACGCCGCGCAACGTTCGTAACGATGATGTAGGCCTCTCACCTCGGGGAAGGCGATAATATAGCCTGCGGAAGGAAGTTGTACGCGACGAGGCCGCGGGCAGTCCTTGTTGAGCGAGAGATGTGTTCTGGCGTCATGTATGATATTGAAAATAGCTCGACAGTACGCGGCGCAGGTGACGCTCGGTTCACCAGTCGCTCGGTGGCAGCACTCCAGAAGAAAGCGTTGGCAGACCGAGCTTAGCACGCTTGGTCTGCGGTGTTTGTTTGACGCTTTGGTTGCAGCACGGGCATCGTGAAAGCGTCCTGGCAACAGCGACGGTCAGTCTTCGTCGCAGGGTCGCGATCGAGTTTGGGATGTGTCGCTCAGGCCGCAATGGCGGATCCTCTGGGTCGGTAACCGGGGGGAACCGGAGGCGGCGAGAACAACGCGGGGGAACGAGCTCCTGAGGGGGGAATCGTCTCCCGCTCGGAGATCAGAAATCCGTAGGCGGCGATACACAGCGTGGCGTGGTGATGGAAACCGCGCCATCCGCGGCCTTCGAAATGCCCGAGACCGACTTCCTGCTTGAGCTCTTGATAGTCGCGCTCGATGCGCCAGCGCAGCTTGGCGAGGTCCACCAGGCGAGGGAAAGTAATGTCCTTCGGAAGGGTCGAGAGCCAGTACTTGGTTGGCTCCTTCTCACCTTTGGGCCATTCGATCAGCAGCCATTCCTCTGGTCGGCTCTCGGTGCGCTTCTCGTCGCGCCGGGCAACACGAACACGCACACGAGCAAAGCGCGAGGATAGGCGCTCCGCCGAGCCTTCTCGCCATTCGATCGTGCGCCAGGCGCGCTTGGGCAAGCCAAACGCGAGGTCCTTGACTGAGACCGGCCAATGCTCGGCATCCCGCCGCAAGCGCTTTGGCGGTCGTCCGCGACCCGACCACTTCTTCGCCGGCAGCGGCCCTGTGTCAGGTGCCCATACGGTGGTGTTCGATTGAATGCCGGCAACATAAGTCAGCTGCAATGCCGTGATGTCCGCGCGCAAATCGCTGTTGTTGCCGTAGCCGGCGTCCATCAACACCACGCCGCGCGGCAGTCCGGCCGCACAGGCCCAATGCAGTTGATCGAGCGCGATCTCGTGCTTGGTCTTGAAGACGATGTCCTCGGGAACACCCGCCTTACGCAGACGTTCGCGATCCGTCGTCCATTCTTGCGGCAGGTACAGGCGATAGGCCACCGGTAGGCTGGCATGACTGTTGGCAAGTGACAGCGATACCGCCACTTGGCAGTTATCTTCCTTGCCGAGTTGGCCGCAGTATTGTCGCGCAACCCCGACCGAGTGCCGCCCCTGCTTGGGGAAACCGGTATCGTCGATGATCCACGCCTCGATCGGTCCGTGCTGCTCCATCTGCGGCAGCACAATCTCGCGCACCTTGGCCAAAACCGCCTCGTCCGACCAGCGCCCTTCGCCAACAAAATGCAGCAGCGATTGGTGCTGCGCCGCCGTCCGATCCGGGGCCGTCACAGCCGCCATCGGCTCCACGCTCTTGCGCTCGCATGGCAGCATCAGGCCCGTGCAATAGTCTCGAAGCGGTCCGGCACGGTCCTTGTGCCCGATCACGCTCACAAGTTCCTGGACATAGGCGGCAAAGCGCGATTCACTGCCGCTCAATTTGCCCCGTGTCCATCGTCAAAGCGCACCGCTTCCCGGTCCCGGTCGCGCTCATTTCGTGCCTGTCCCTGTGTGTACCGAAAACTAGATTCTGCAATATCGGTGGTGGAGCCCATCAAGAACCGGTCGCGAGATGATGGCACCAAGGCTCTCGATCGCTCGATGAACGGGGGCGTCCTTGTTCAAGGCGCGATGCGTCCGCGATTCATTATAATAGCGCGCATATGATTGAAGGATCCGGCGCAAGTGCCTCTCGCCCAAGGCGACGACATGATCGACGCACTCGCGACGGACCGATCCGATCAGCCTCTCGGCGAAGCCGTTCTGCCAGGGCGAGCCCGGGACGATGCCGGCACTCGCCAATTGCCTGACCGTCCGGTATACGGTTCGACCACACGCGGTACGCGGCGGAACCGGCTGGCGTTTGGTGGCCGCCAGGCGCATAAGTCCCCGATGGACAAGCTGCAATTTGACCGCGCCGACTATTCCGTCGTGGTGAAGAACCGGGCGCCGCCGCCGAAGGCGTGGCGGTGGGAGATCTATCGCGCCGGCAATGCAAGCTCGATCAGACAATCGCCGATCTATTTCGACACCGTGATGGCGGCCCGACGCGCCGGAAAAGAGGCGCTCAAGAAGCTCCTGGACAAGCTTTTTTCCTGATCGGACCGGGGTTGGAGCGCCATCGTTTCATGTTGAAGAGATTGGGCGCTCTATCGCTTCGTTTCGACGCATGATCTTGTCCGCAAAGTTTGCAACGTCTGCAACTTTTCGGGATCATGCTTTGGGCGCCGCCAGGACGATCGTCCCGACCGCACTGGCCAAGCGGTCGCTTCGTACCTATATATATTGCCGTAAGCCCCACCAGCGATAAGCGTCGGCCGCTGAAAGTCAGTCGAGGTCAGCGCTCCGACGGTTCAGTTGATCACCCCCCATTGGCCGATGGCGTCCGGGCGAGCGAAAGGGCATGCCGCTCGGCAAGCTGGCCGCAAAGGAGTTACGATGTTGCGTACGGATCTCGATCGGGCCGAAGCGCTGTTCAAGAAGGAAGAGCGGCGGCGGGATGGCCAGGAAGCAATGGCCGAATACCAAACCAGCGGGGGTGCGGTGCGCGAGAAGACCGCAAGGTTGCGAGCACTGCGCTTGGCGCGCGACGCAGCCATGAAGACGACACCGAAGCCCTGTCCTTGCTCAAAAATGTAATATGGCTGGAAATCGGCTCACGAGTGAAGATTGGGATGCGAATTTTCATCAACCAAATGGAACATTTGGTGTCGCTGGTGCGAGCTGGGTGTCTGAATCCAATTGGACGGCATTGTATTCGTACGCCGTGATTGCAGAGCGGAATGACCCTCGACAGGGAAATCGGCGGGTACGTTCGGTCGTCGCAAGAGTTTACGCTGCCCGGCGCTCGTAGCGATGATGCAGTCCACCGACCTCTGGGAACGCGATGATCTTGCCTTTAGCGGGTAGGTGAACGGTGCGGCTCTCCGGACAGTCCTTATCGAGCGAGAGATGCGTTCTGGTCTTGTGATAATAGCAAAAATAGGATGACAGCACGCCGCGCAGGTGACGCTCATCGAAGATGATGACGTGATTGAGACACTCACGACGGATCGAGCCGATGATGCGCTCGACGTAAGGATTCTGCCAAGGTGATCGCGCTGCAGTGACGACCTCCTTGATTGTCATCGCCTGGACGCGGTCGCGGAAGGCTTGACCATATGATGCGTCCCGGTCCCGCAGCAGATAACGCGGCGCCGTGTCCCAAGGAAAGGCCTCGGTCATTTGGCGCGCGAGCCAGATTTGCGTAGGATTTGGAGTGACCTCGAAGTGGATGACCCTTCTACGGTCGTGGCCAAGAACGATCAGGGCGTAGAGAAGCTGGAATGTCGCGGTTGCGACAACGAACATGTCGACCGCGGCCGTGTCGCACATGTGGTTGCGCAGGAAGCTGCGCCAGGTCGGGGAGGGCACTTTGGGTCGCCACGGCATGTACCTCCCGACGGTGGCTTGGCTGACTTCAATGCCGAGTTTGAGCAGTTCGCCGTGGATGCGGGGTGCGCCCCACAGCGGATTAGCCATGCTCATCTGGCGTATCAGATCACGGATCTTGATGCTCGTCTTCGGCCGACCAATCTGGCGCGATCTTGATCGCCACCGCCAATAGAGCCGGAAGCCCTTGCGATTCCACTGGATCACGGTTGCCGGCTTCACCAGCACTATGGCGTTCAGGACCTGCGGCCAGACCCGGTACAGCCAAACCCAAAGCAGCCGATCTGTGGCGAAGAGCTGACGGCGACCTTTGCGCTGCCGCCGCAGGACGCTCACCTGATGCCGAAGGGCGACGAGCTCAAGTTCCAGGGACGCACGACGTCGAAGGCGGAAGGAGAGCAGGGAAACGACGGCAGAAAGAATCGTGATCATGCCCACGACGGTATGGTGCGGACGCGGAGATCTCTATTCTTTTCCACCGATTTGGAATTTTGAGCAGGCACAGGCTGGAAGGTTGTTTCTCGCGTACGCGGTATCGCCCATCATCGGCCAAGTGAGTCCGGGCGTCTAGTCGTTGCAACCCAGACCGGGGCAGCGCATGATCCGTGGATTGCTTGCTGTTCATCGCAGGGAGCAACCGCCATGGCCATTGTGTATTACGCATGCATTCCGCGTGATAACTACAATGTGTTCCGGCATATCTTGTCCGATTTGCCGGAGACCTATGAGCACTGGGTTGCTGATCAAGAAAGAAAAAAGAGAAAAGACCGCCGTTCGGAAGGCGGATCGTTCGAGGCTCGCAACGTTCTAGTCAACGGCGCAAAATTCAAGAGATATTGCGAAGAGAAAAAAGCGCCTCCCACGCTCTCGATGCTCGCCCGCTTCGTGGACGACAGGTCGCAGGACCACGGCTGAAGTGGTCCCGCCCGGTGGTGGCGCACAGCTACTTCGTGCGCTTGAGAAGCATTTTCCAAACACAACCGGAACCCTTGAAGGTCCCTTCAAACTCATCCTGGATGAACTTCCCCGTGAGGGGCTGCCAGCCTATCGTGGCTCCAAACGCACCGTCTTCCCGAACCGTCCCGTTGATGTTTGGCGCATCGAGGTCAAACCTTGCTTGGCCTGTCACGACCTTGCCTTCGACGGTCAGCGTAACAATGGCTGGCTTGCATCGCCCGCCGGTCGATGTCGCGGAACCGGTCCACTCGCCGTCATAGGGACCGCCAGCGTAGGCGTCGCCGAGCTGCAACGAGAACAGCGAGTGGGCGGCCGAAGCGACGATGAGCAAGCGCTTCATTGAACTCTCGCTGCTGTAAGGTCGATAACTCCTGTGGTTTGCTGTTTGGGTAGTCAGCATACGCCTAGGCAATGTTCCATTGGAACGACTCAAGGCGTGACGGCTTGACGACTTAGGAGCAGCGCCATGCCAACACCGAAGGAACATCGTCAGCACGCCAAGGAGTGTTTGGAACTCGCAAACGTGTCCACCTATGTTTACGTGAAGACGGCGCTTACCGAATTGGCGCAAGAATTAAGCAAGACGGCGGACCGCGTGGAGGCTCAGACGGTGAACCGTAGCGAAGTCAAGCCGCGCCCTTCCAGGCTTCGGGCATTTTCACAGCATCACTGAGTTCCCACAATGGCCCGCTAAGGTCGTCGGCCAATCGGAGTCGTCCACCGAATCGCCCACCGGGCCAAGCTCAGGCTTGTGGTGCTTGCGATAGACGGTGACGACGCCCGTAAGGTCAAAAAATTGAAACTGCAGAAATGACGGGGATTTATCCATTCCCGGCATGGCAGCGCGGGATCTCATCCGATACGCTTTTTGCGGGCCCCCCATAATGCTCGAGGCGGCTGTTAGGGAAGGGGTGAGACTGATGGATTGGGCACGCATCCTGGTCTACGTCACGGGGATGGTGGACCAGGAGCTGCTGGCGCGGAACGAATATCTGACCACCGAAAACCGAATCCTGAAAGCCCAGTTGAAAGGGCAGCCGAAGCTCTCGGACGCCGAGCGAGCCACGCTCGGCGAGATCGGTCATCGACTGGGCCGCAAGATCCTGGGCGAAGTGGCCAATGTGGCCCGGCCGGACACGATCCTGGCCTGGTACCGCAAGTTGGTCGCGCGCAAGTTCGATGGCTCGAAGGCCGGTCGAAGCCCTGGCAGGCCTCGGATCAGGCGAGAGGGTCGAACAACTGATCGTTCGCATGGCTGAGGAAAACCGTGACTGGGGCTATGACCGGATTGCGGGGGCGTTGGCTAATCTGGGGTATGAGGTCTGCGATCAGACGGTGGGCAATGTCTTGCAACGCCACGGCCTGACTCCCGCACCCGAGCGCAAGCGCACGACCACCTGGTCGGCCTTCATTCGGACCCACCTGGCGCTGCTGGCGGGGACGGACTTCTTCACCGTGGAGGTGATGACGCTGCGCGGTCTGGTGACCTACTACGTGCTGTTTCTCATCCATCTGGAAAGCCGCCGGGTGGATATCGCCGGGGTCACGGTTCACCCGGACGAGCCATGGATGCGGCAGATCGCCCGCAACGTGACCATGGAGGGATGCGGCGCGCTGCGGGGCCGCCGCTACCTCCTGCATGATCGCGACACGAAGTACACCCAGTCCTTCCGAGCGATCATCGCGTCAGGCCGGGTCGAGCCGCTCGTGCTGCCCGCCCGAAGCCCGAACCTGAATGCCTATGCGGAACGCTGGGTCAGATCGGTCAAGCACGAGTGCCTGTCCAAGGTAATCCTCTTTGGTGAGCGCTCGTTGCGACGGGCGCTGAGCGAATATGTCGAGCACTACCATGCTGAGCGGAATCATCAGGGGAAGGGCAATATCTTGCTGTTCCCTCCAGACAAGGACATGCCCGTGCAATGCCGCGAGCGCCTCGGCGGGCTCTTGCGTTATTACCATCAAGAGGCGGCATGAGCGGGCAGGGCGCCCCAGATGATTTTTTTGACCTTACGGGCTCCGGCAAGAAGTTCAAGCACTGCCACGGGGCGCCGGACGTCGCGTTGCATTAGGCAGCCAAAATTCGCTCCACTACCCGCCGTCCCCGCAAGCGTGCAACGGCCTCCTTGCGGTCGGTTCAATTTTTTGACCAAACGCCTTCCTCGCCGCCCATGCCGGCCTCCGCCGCCAGCGCGCAGGTTTCGGGTTTCGTCCTCCGGCCGCAGCTATAGGTGACCCTGAAGGCCTTTTCGCAGCCTTCCGCAGGGTCGCCGCCCATGCTTTGGTAGTAAACACGATAATTGCAAAGATAGGTGTCGTTGCACTTCGAGGCCACGAACTCGGTCACGTTGCCCTTGGCGATGCCGACACAGTTGCCGCCGTAAGTCGCCTCGAGGACCACCCCGGCGGGGTTTGGGGAGTTTTTGGGGAGTAAGCCGCGCATCGCTAGTGACCGATTTACCACTGACGGAGGCGAACAAGCCCCGATTCAAATCCAGCGCTCCCCACCGCGAGAACGCGCGGTCGAGGAATGGATTGAAAAATTCAACATCACCGACCCCGAGCAGCAGAGCCGGTTGGTCGCGCGGCCCGTGAAATGACAACGCCACAGAAAAATATCGAGCAGGAGTTCTTACACTCTCCAGTCTCGACACTTCTTTAGGTAGAACTGCCTCCGAGTCGTGCGGAGCCCCGCCATTCCGAAGCGATCGATGCACTGCTGCCAGGATAAGATCTCATCGGAATTAAGCGCGTAGCGGCTACAGGCCTCTTCCAAAGACAATAGACCACCGCGCACTGCGGCGACGACTTCCGCCTTGCGCCGGATCACCCAGCGCTTGGTGTCGGGCAATGGCAGATCGGCGAGGGTCAAACGATCTCCGCACGGTCCGATGACATGCTTGACCGTCGGCTGTGCAGTTTTGTCCCGCACCGTGTGATCTATCAGCGTACGCTTCGTCGCCATCAGCCCATACCCCCGGCCTCGATAGCGCACTGAAGGATAAGTGACTCGCGTCGAACGCAGCGGTACCAAACTAGTGGCGCACATTTAATTTCAGAGGTTCCAGCTGTAGCGTGTCAGCATATCTACGTAGTTATTCGGATGGCGTCGCTGGCGGCCATTCTCTTGATCGCGAAATTTTCTCTTGTGGAAAAGCGCGCGCCGCCGTCCCGCATTACCGGCAACGGCCGAACTTCGACTCAATGCGGAGGCCATCTGCGGACAACACCACGTAAGGATCCGGAACAATGGCGCTCTTCCCGTGCAGCCGATGCGGCTGCGTCGAGGACACGGCGCTCTGTCATTTCTGGTCGGCCCGGCTGCGGGAAATGCCAACCGTGTGCTCGGCTTGCGATCCAACGATCGGCAAGTGGCACGGCGAGTTCCCGCAGGAACCGGCAAGGGACTGGGCCACCGATGAGCGCGGCTTCCTGCTGTGGCACCGTAAGCACGTCGAGGACTGGCTGGGACAGCCGATCGAGATCATCGGCAAACTGTCTCCACCCGCGGTCCGATGATCTTCAAGGGCGGTGAGCGGCGCGCAGCTAAGGCCGCGGCGCCTTCACGCTGGGCCGTCTCAGTTGCGCATTACATTTGGTTCTTAGCTGCGGATTTGCGATTGAGAAGGCGAGCCTGGCGCGCCCTCCTGGCTCGCCGCAGTCCGCAGAGCTGACCACTAACGATATCCGCGAGCGATTCCAGCGGATGAAGCCATGACCCATCTTGAACGCCGCCTTCACGCTCGCGTGCATCGCCGCTGGCATCATTTCAGAAGCGCGGCGTCTCGCCTTTCCCGGCGGATCGTCTGGCGGCAGTCTCATCGCAGCGGCCGGTGTAGCCCTCCACGACTTTGCGAGCACGTCGCAGTGGTCGTCCCTGTGCTGGAGTGCTTTTAGGAGCTGCTGGCGCACCATCGAGTGGGTACGGCTATTTCGATCCCCATCCTCGGAAGGCGTGGCGGGTTAGAAGACTCTCCTCCTCCAGCCTCATCTTCTCAAGAAGCATGTCGGTCACCAGTCGCCGCAGTCGCGAATTTTCGAGTTGAAGTTCGGAGATTTCGCGGGCGCCTGGACCGGGATCGATCGGCTCGTTCGTTACCGGTGTTGCAACATGAGCCCTCAGCAGCCGTTTGCGCCAGCGATGCAATGTCATCACGCTCACGTCCAGCGTGCGAGCAATTTCACTCTGTATTTTTCCCTCGGTCGCCAAAGCATCTGCTTGCGTCAGCTTCGCCGCGATCACGGTGTCGGTATGTTTTTTCCTGCCCGCCATGGAAGCTGTCGATCCGGGGAGTCGTGCGCGGCTTGCCCTCCGCAGCAAACCCTCAGTGTTCCGTCGCCCCATCGAAAGCACTCTGGGGCGCGGACGGAACTCTGCGGATGGCGACACTGGGCGAGGCCCTCCTGCGACCGTTTGTCGGTCACCGCACAAACGGCGCTTTCGCAGGATTGTTCCCGAAGGAGCGCAAAATTCGCGTCGAATTTCAGGGATGTAGGTAATATGTTGTGGACGCGGCGCGTCCTTGTCCGAGCACGAGCGGGAGTTATGGGCCTCCGGCCTGCGCCCAAAGACGGCGGGTAGTCCAAGAGAGTGGGCAAAAAATCTTTGCAAAACCTGTGAGAAACGTCACAGGCATCCGCGATCCTCATGCGCAATGATGTACGCATCGCCCACCCCAATCGAGGGAAGATGACCATGATCGATTTGATGGCTTTCGCGGTGGTCGCATTCGCACTCGCAACGCCCGGCCTTGTCCATTTGCTCTGGGGCCAGACAGAGGGTTGAACGAGAGTAGCGGCTTAGGAAATCTTCATGCTTCGACTGTAGACCTTTGCGCGGACGACCCCATTGAATGGATCGACCACGCCTGTAAAAGCATAACCCCGCCATGCCTATGTACGCGTCGTTCAAGCTTTGCCTCGCCAAAGCTGCCGAATGCCGTCGCAACGCCGAGCAGGCAGCGGACCCCTCTCGCCGACAATCCTGGCTGGAGACTGAAGCCCAGTGGTTCTTTCTAGCCCGCAGTTATGACAATCAACGGCGCGCCGACCTACTAGCCAGCACAACGAAAAGGGGCGGCCAGCGCGAGACTTTTTAGCAGCCCCGGCAAATGCCGTTGACCGCCCGGTTCACTCTTTTTTCTTGCTCAATTTCTTCCGCCTGAAGCTGCTCATGCTCTGGCGTGCCGCGCGCGGGAAACGGCCGCAAATGTCTGGGTCCATCTATTGTTGCGGGGGTTCGGCCGACTGTGCCGCCCGTTTCCATAACCTCAGATGAAGCTGCTGACTTTGCACCCGGTGCCTCCCGCGATCGCGAAGCCGCCTTAGTGCGTGCAGGCGGCTCCTCTTCCGTATCAGCACGGTAGTCGCGCCACTGAGACAAATCCGCTTGCTGCCGACTCGCGCATCCGGGAAGGACAAGCGTCGCGATCAGTAATCCCACCGGAAAACAAAATCGAGCCATTGTACCCCCGCGCGTAAAACCCCACACGGAACCGATCAAAGAAGTAAGACGGTCTTAAGGCCGCTGGCAGACTCACCTGCGCGCCCGGCCTACACGCTTGCGGCCTCGCCCAAAACGGCGGCTGATCCGCTGCACAACTGCCTGCCGATCATGAGGGGCTGGAATTACACAGTGCCCCAACCGTGGCACAGCCGAGCTCCCCCAGTCGCCGCACGAAGGCGGTTGTCCAAGGCTCCAATTCGATGTGCTCGCTCCTAGACTAGGAAGCCGATGGTCGGCAGCTTGCCCGCCTGCTGCGCGCGTGCCGCAAGCGGCCACGCCGCTACCCGCCGCCGAGCAGCGAGATGAACTCGCACCGCCTCATTCGATCACCTCGTCGGCCAACGCGACGAGCTTCTCCGGCATTGTCAAGGCCGAGCGTCTTGGCGGTCTTGCCGTTGAGCACGAGCTGGAAGGCGGTCGGTTGCTCGACCGGAAGCTCCGCCGGCTTGGCGCCGCGTAGGATCTTGTCCAGATGAGCTGCCGAACGCCGCATGATATCGTCGAGGTCGGGCCCGTAGCTCAAGAGTGCGCCCTCGCGCGCCCACGGTCCCCAGCCGGTTGCGAGCAGCAGACGGTGCTGGGCGGCAAACCCGATGATGCCGGCGCGGTCCAGCGTCATCAGCCGTGACGATACCGGAATCAGCGCCTCTGCGCGTACGCTCAGCGCAGTCTGGTAGGCGCTCTCGAAGTCCGCCGGCGTCCTCACCTCCAATGAGTGAACCTGGATGCCTAAGGTCTTGCCGGCAGCCTGCGTCTCCCGATATTCCGGATCGACGTGATCGGGATTCCACAGCACCGCGACCCGCGCGAGCTGCGGCGCGAACTCGCGCAAGAACTGCAGGCGCTTGGCGGCAAGATCGGACGAGACGAAGGTCACACCGGTGACGTTGCCACCGGGGCGCGCGAGGCTCGCCACCAGACCGGACTGAACGGGATCGTTGCTCACCGACATGACGATCGGGATCGTGCTGGTGGCCGCCCGCGCGAACGGCGCCACGTCGCCGCCAAGCGCGTAGATGGCATCAGGCTTCACCGCAACCAACTCGCGTGCGAGCGCCGGTAATCGCTCGGGCTTGCCTTCGGCAGCGCGCGGCTCGACCACGATGGTCTCGCCTTCGACATATCCGAGCTCGCGCAGGGCGCGGCGGAACGAGCCATAGTTCGGATCGTTGTCGGGCGTGCCGAACAGCAGCACGCCGACCCGCGGAACGGGCTTGGCGGCACGCTGGGCGAGCGCAAGGCGCGGCGAGGCCAGCGCAGCGCCCCCGAGCAGCAACGTGATGAACTCGCGCCGCTTCATTCGATCACCTCGTCGGCGAGAGCGAGCAGCATTGGCGAAATCTCGAGGCCGAGCGCCTTCGCGGTCCTGAGGTTGATCACCAGCTCGTACCCTCTTGCGCTTCCTTCAGTACAGCCCGCAGCCGCTCGTTCTCTGTAGGCTATCCGTGTTTCATACCTTCGCCGAGCGCAGGGGCATGAAGCGAGGCGCGCCCCATAAGGGAGTTGCGGGAAAGCGGGCCATGAGGCGCGGCAACGGCTGGACCCGCGCCGTTCCGACTATCGCGCCGTCATCCGGTCGGTTGGCAACTCGGCTGGACCGGCTTGTCCACGCGGCGGCGCGAAGCGGTATCCGAGCACGGGCGAGACATCTGACTTAACCATAAGAACAGAGCGTCCATCCGCTCGGCAGATTGTCGTTTAAATTCTCAATCTAAGCCCGCCGACATAGTCACTGACACCTGTGTTGGCGGGTCAGAGCCGTCTCGGATGATGTATTGCGTCTTGGGACGGCCCGCTGGGCTGGGAGGCCCCACTTGTCGCAGGAGTGCGCGTCATGTGGCTAGGTGCAGGCGTCGATTTCCTCGATCAGCACTGGGTTGATTTCTTCGATCAGTACTGGCCCTACGCAGCGCTTGCTGCTCTAGTTGCTGTCTTAGTGCTGCTTTGGAAAACATGGAACAGAGTCCGCAGCATCGAAGCCCAAGTGACTAGGCTGCAAAGGGACGTAGTTCAACTGCAGGATATTGAATCGCGTCGGCTACTTGCTGCACTGAGATCGGGTCCGCTCGCTGTCATTCAAAGCAACGGCCCTGATAGCCAGTCGATAGTGCCAGAGGCCATGTCATCCAGCCAGCCAAGTCAGGTGACAATTTTGAAGTCCCTTCTTATGCTGGTCCTCGCAGCGATGTTGGCCTTCGAGTGGCACGTCATTCAGGAGGTCGGTCGTGAGCGCGACACCTTGGAGAGCAAAATCTCTGCCCTGCAAGGCATCGCGTTCGACCGCGCTACGAATGAGGAGGAATTGGCACAAGCGCGGTCAGCGAACGCTGCGGCACTGAACGCCGCGAATGTTGCTCGAGCGGAGCTGACTCATGCGCAGTCCGCGCTGGCCGCTGCGAATCGAACGATCAAGGAAGCGCACAAGGAGTTAGCTGTCGAGCGGCAGGCAAGAGAAGCCGCCGAGAGCAGTGCACAGGACGCTCGCGAGCAGCTGGCTTTCGAGAAAGCCAGGGTGCTCGGATTGGCTGCCAATCATGAGCCCACGCAGCAACCACCCGGGAACTCGGAAGCTGACAACGCGCAGTCCGCGCTGGCCGCTGCGAATCGAACGATCAAGGAAGCGCACAAGGAGTTAGCTGTCGAGCGGCAGGCAAGAGAAGCCGCCGAGAGCAGCGCACAGGACGCTCGCGAGCAGCTGGCTTTCGAGAAAGCCAGGGTGCTCGGATTGGCTGCCAATCATGAGCCCACGCAGCAACCACCCGGGAACTCGGAAGCTGACAGCGCGCAGTCGGTGACAACGGCCACGACGCCCACGCTATCGGCGCCGACACAACCGTCGATATCAACCACTGCCCGTCCGAAACGTGTCAGCACAAAGAGCGAGACGCCGCGTCGCAAAAAAGCGTCCACCTTGAGAGCGCTTCCCCAAGGCCGGCAAGTCCTTGGGCAGCCCTGAATTGTTCTGAATTGAGGAGGTGCTGCCAAGCCATGTGGTTCTGGCTATTCGTCCTCCCCCTTTCGCGAAACGCGCCAAAAAATATGAAGCGCGCTTAAGTTCAGTTTTGCCTCGTTAGCAAGACTCCAATTCTAATACACCCAGTCTTACTATTATTGGGGTGCTTGGCTGCGACCGTTTCGTTGCCTGGGTGCGACCGTTTCGTTGCCGTGGTGCGACCGTCAACCTTGGCGGCCGTCATTCTCGTGGTCTTCGTCCATCGAACCCCACGCAATGCGGTATTCGTTGGAACGGTGGCGTCCTCCGCGTCGCTTACCGAGACGGTTCGCCCGTCCGGCAGCGAGACCGTGCCGCCAGCCGCATCAACGGCGGCGACCAGGGCGCTTTCGGCTGTCAGGTACATTTCGACCAGGGGTAAGATGTCGCGCATGAGAGGACCACCGCTCTTGGCGGGCTGAAAATCAAGCAGGTCGCGGAATTGCAGTCTCAGAAGTCTCTCCCTAACCAGGTCAATTCGACCGAGAGGCTCGTTCGGGCGGTTCTGAGCAAGAACAGGAGCTTCTTGGCGTATTTGCCCGGACGTTGCCGATCATTCCATGATCGGCGAACGCCGAACTTCGCAAGAAGATTATCGCAGAAAGGACTGGCATTCGCTCGCGAGTGGAGCGCTACTGTGCGGGCCGGGGCAGGGGTTGTTGCCTGTTCTGGGATCTTGCCCCGCCGGCCATGCGGCCATTGCGGGGCTTCGGTGGTGACGGCGCCAGATGCCGTCGCAACCGAAAGGATCCCAGGATGTCACGCAACTCTCCGAAAAATCTCAAGACTTCGCGCGTCAAGGGGCCGGTCAAGAAGGGCACCGGCAACAAAGGCGGCCGCAGTCCGAGCGCCGGGTCGAACACCAAGCAAGATGCCGTCATCGCCCTGCTGAGCGAGCCCGAGGGCACCACGATCGCCGCCATCATGAAGGCGACCGGCTGGCAGCAGCATTCGGTGCGCGGTTTCTTCGCGGGTGTGGTGCGCAAGAAGCTTGGGCTTACCCTCGAATCCGAGAAGACGGACGGCGAGCGGCATTATCGCATCGTCACCGGCAAACCCGCCAAGCCGAAATCGAAGATCGAGGGCGCCGACCGTCAGGCCGCATAGCCATGGCGTCACGGTCGCTAGACCCGGCGACGATCGAGGCCGAGATCGACCGCATCCGGTCGCTCGGCCTCGACGCGCTGCGCGCCCGCTGGCGCTCGATGTTCGGAGCTGCGCCGCCCGCGGCGCTGACCAAGGACCTGACTTGCCCGGATGATTGCCTATCGGCTTCAGGAGGAAGCCTTCGGTGGGCTCGACCGGGCGACAGTCAAGCTGCTGGACGGGTTGGCCCGAGGCGAGAAACCGGCCAGCGCGGTCAAGCGGCGGCTGAAGCCCGGCACCGTGCTGGTCCGTGAATATCAGGGCGAGCGTCACACCGTGACGGTGGTGCCGGACGGGTTCCTCTGGCGGGGGACCACCTACAGCAGCCTCTCGACCATCGCCCGCGCCATCACCGGCACCGCCTGGGGTGGGCCGCGCTTCTTCGGGTTGCGCGGCCCTGGAAGCAGACCAGAGGAGCGGTGGGCCAGACCGGCCAAGGGCCAAGCCCCCAGCACGCTCGCCACGCCCAGCATCGCATCGTCGCCGAGCGGACCAGCCGAGCGAGGTCCCGACATGAATGGCTCCCCCAAAAAGGTCTTGCGCTGCGCGATCTACACCCGCAAGTCGACCGAGCATAACCTCGACCTCGAGTTCAACTCGCTCGATGCCCAGCGGGAGGCCTGCGAGGCCTACATCAAGAGCCAAGCGCACGAGGGCTGGCGTCTGATCCGTGACAGCTATCGACGATGGCGCGTTCTCGGGGGCCTCGCTCGACCGCCCCGCCCTGCAGTCTCTCCTGGCTGAGGTCAGCTCCGGCAAGAGTCGACATCATCGTGGTCTACAAGGTCGACCGGCTGACCCGGTCGCTCGCCGACTTCGCCAAGCTGGTGGAACTGTTCGACCAGCATGCGGTCTCGTTCGTGTCGGTGACCCAGTCGTTCAACACCACGAGCAGCATGGGTCGGCTCACCCTCAATGTGCTGCTCTCGTTCGCCCAGTTCGAGCGCGAGGTGATCGGCGAGCGGGTGCGCGACAAGATCGCCGCCTCCAAGCGCAAGGGCATCTGGGTCGGGGGTCCGGTTCCGCTCGGCTATGCGAGCATCAACAAGAAGCTCGTGGTCGTGCCCGAAGAGGCCGAGACCGTCCGGTCGATCTTCAATCGCTATCTTGAATTGGGGTCGATTGGCGCCCTGGTCCAGGAACTCGATCGCAGCGGCATCCGGACCAAACGGCGGGCGGGCGCAAAAGGCGACATGGGCGGCGGTTTCCGTTTTGGCGTAGGGGCGCTCGCCTACCTGCTCAAGAACCGCCTTTACATCGGCGAGGTCGCCTACCGCGGTGAATTCCATCACGGTGAGCATGACCCCATAGTGGAACGCGCCATTTTCGAGGCCGTGCAGGCCAAGCTGGCCGCCGGTGCCGTTGAGCGGCGACTTCGGCTCAAGGCCTCGCCCGCCATCCTGGCTGGCCGCATCTTCGATGACCGCGGCAACCGGATGAGCGCCGACCCATTCAATCAAGCTCGGTGCCCGCTACCGCTACTATGTCTCGCAGGCACTCGTTCAGCAGCGCAAGGAAGAGGCCGGCAGTGTCGTGCGAGCACCCGCCCCCGAGATCGAGAGCATGGTGCTCGCCGCGGTCCGCAGCTACCTGGAAGCGAATGGCCGTGAGGGCCAACCGGTCGCCCTTGATGACCGCGATTTGGTCCAACGTCATGTCGTGCGCGTCGTCGTCAAGCCGGATGCCATCGAGGTGCGGCTTGGCTTAGCCAAGGACCAGCCCGCAACCTCGGACGACGCTCACGCTGACGGCATGGATCGAGACGTGAGCGATCCCGGACCGATTACCATTCAGCTGCCCTGGGCGGCCGCGAGCCTCACCGCCGTGAAGGGCATCGTCCATGCGCCCGCCGAGGGCCTGACCTTGAGCACGGAACGGCGCGAGGCCTTGCTGATGGCGATCGCCAAGGCTCGGCGCTGGGTCGATGACCTTGTCGCCGGCCGCGTCGCCTCGTTTGCCGAGATTGCGGCGCGTGAGGGCAGGGTGGAGCGGCTCATCCGCATGCAGGCGACGCTCGCGTTCATCTCGCCGCGGATCATAACGGCAATCACGAACGGCACGGCGTCTGCCGACCTCACCATCACGCGGACTGGCAAAATCACTGTCCCATTCCTGGGCCGAGCAGGAACGCCAGATCGGATAACCCTACGCACGAACCGCGCGGTCTTCCGCGGCAAGTCGCGTCCACGACTCTAATGCCCTGATCGAACCGTCGCCATCGCCGTCAAGCGTGATCGAGGACAGCTCGCCTCAGCAAGCGAAGCCGGAACGGCGCATTCGCACACCACAACCGGTCTCAGGTCGAGTTCGAACCGGTCTCTCGCATGATGCAAAGGAAATTGAAAATTGCCGAGCAGAGACTCCGGCCCGAATGGAGCGGTCACACGACATTCGTTCGCCATATGCGTTGCCAGAGACTGGCCTGCGCCGGCCTAACCCCGCGGAGTGTCGCGGGTTTCTCCAAAGCCGGCGTCGGCTGCACAGAGACCGCACTGCGTGGCTGGGGGACTAGGATTCGAACCTCAGATTCTCGGAGTCAGAAGTCCGATGTTCTACCATTGAACTATCCCCCAATTGTGTAGGTTTATCAATCGTTTGTAAATGTCGCTTAAACCTCGTAGCCTGCTTCCTCGGGCCGCCCGCGTCAAATGCGGCGCCGCGCACATCTAGGGCATCTTGTCCGGCTTTCCAAGCGCGAAACGCAAATGCGCTCAACGACGTCACCGCGTCACGGTTTGACCAGCTCCTTCGCCCGCTCGACGGTCGCCTTCGGCGAGGCGTAGAGCTCCCCCACCAGCCGCTGCACCCGCTCGCCCGAGGACGGCACCACGTCGATGCGCGTGCGCTGCGCATCGGCCAGGAAGTCCTTGTCCTGCATGGCCGCGGTGAACGCCGCGCGCAGAAGGCCGAGCGGCTCCGCCGCCACGCCGGGCGGCGCGAGGTAGGGCCGGCCGAACACCTGCTGGCCGATGATCAGCTCGATGGCACGCTTGTCGCTCTCGCTTTTCACGAACTTCCAGATCTGCGGGACCCCGAGCCCGGTCAGCTCCGCCTCCGGCTCGAGGTTGATCTGGACGAGGATATTGGCGGTCTTGTCGCGAACCCAGTCCGGGCGCTGCGATTTCAGGCTCGCCCAGTCGAGGCCGCACATGCCGTCGACCTCGCCGCGCTCCATGGCGAGAAAGATGTCGGCGGTGCCCTTGTAGCCGCCGACCAGGTCGAACAGCACGCCGGTCGTCTTCTTCAGCATGTTGACGTAGTCGCGCGTGGAGCCGCCGGCGGCGCTCGCACCCATGATCGCCTTCTGCGCCAGCGCGTCGTCGAAGGTCTTGACCCTGGAGCGCGCATGCGTGATGCAGACGCGGGTCGCATTGTCGGCGCTGCCGAGATACTGGAACTTGGTCGGATCGTAGAGCGGTTGCGCCCGGTCATCGAGCAGCGGCCCCATGATCGCGCCCGGAAAGACCGCGCCGATCACCGTGCCGTCCTTGGGCGCGACACTGAAGATGAAGGCCGCGGCCCGGCCGCTGCCCGCGCCGGGTTGGTTCTTCGGAACGATGGCCGGATTGCCCGGAATGAAGCGGGGGAGGTGCCGGCTGATCACGCGGGCGTAGATGTCGTAGCCGCCACCGACATCGCCGCCGATGAGAAAGTCGATGGTCTTGCCGGCGTAGTAGTCCGCGGCTGCCGCGGGCGCTGCGATCAGGCAGATGGCGATGGCCATGTAGGCGCGCGATCGCACTTGGTGCTCCCTGGACGGTCCTGGCCCCGTTCGAGCGGGCCTTGTCCCGATCATACAGCAGGACGGAAGGAGCTGGATGCGGCCAATGCGTCGCACGCCGCCTTGTTGAGTTTGACGCGTTTTCTGCGGCGAACCGGAAGGCCACTTCGCCGGAAAACGCTATGCTGCGCGTCGGCCCGACATCCCGAAGACCACCGTGGCGATCGCCACCAGTGCGCAGGCCGCGATGTAGAAGAACACCGCGCGCGGGTAGCCGTGATCGAGCAATTGCCCGAAGATCAACGGCGCCACCATGCCGCCGATGTGGAAGCCGGTGGTGACGAAGCCGAACACCTTGCCGAACGATCCCGGCGGGGTCACCGCGCGCACGATCATGTCGCGCGACGGCATGGCCATGCCGCTCGCGAGGCCGCTCAGCGAGACGACCAACACCAGCAGAAGCGCGCCCGGATCGACGAAACCGATGAGCGTGGCGACGGCGCTGGTCACCAGCAGGCCGGTCGAGGCCACCAGATTGTGACGCGCTGTGCGGCCGGCGAGCACGCCACCGACCAGCACACCGATCGCGCTCATGACGAGCAGGCCGGTCAGCGCGGTATTGGCGAGCTCCGGAGGCGTGCCGTAGAGCGCGCCCAGTCCCACGACCAGATATTGGTTGAGGCCGCCGCCAACCATCGACAGCACAACGAAGAAGACGAGGTTGAGCAGGATCGGCCGCGACAGCAGAAGCTGCCAGCCGTCTGCGGGAGCGTCCTTTGCTTCGTCGCTCTTCGGCTTTGTCGCATGCACCGGACGACGGGCGGGCGGTTCGCGTTGTAAGGCGAGGAACAGCGCGACGACGACGCCAAGCGCGGCCGAACAGAGAAAGGCGCCGCGCCACCCCACCATGCTCTGCATGAACAGCAGGATGCCAGGTGCCATGGCGGAGCCCATCATGCCGGCGCAGGTGTGATAGGAGAACACCTGGGTGATGCGCTGCGGAGCGGTGTGCTCTGAAAGAAGCGTGTAGTCCGAGGGATGATAGACGGTGTTGGCCAGCCCCAGGACGGCGTACATCGCGATGAACAGCCAAAAGGAATCGGCCGCCCCCGCGATCGCGATCGCGATGGAGCCCAAGAGCAGGCCGCCGATCAGGTTGATGCGCGCGCCGGTGCGGTCGACGAAGAAGCCGACCGGTGTCTGCAGCGCCGCCGACACGACGTTGAAGGCGGTGAGCGCAAGCCCGAGCTCGGTGTAGCTGACCCCGAAGTCCGCCCGTATGAACAGGAACAGCGGCGCCAGCAGCATCATGTAGTAGTGGCTCACCAGGTGCGCGAGGCACACGCCGGCGACAAGCTTGGTCTCGCTCGCGCGCGCGAGGTTCGGCGGTGGAGGATCTTCGAGTGGGCGCGCACTTGCGCGCCGTGCCCACGCTCTGCGGTCACGTTCATCTCGATGCGTGGGCACGGCGCGGCCTGCACGTGCACGTGGATCAGCGCCTGCCTGCACCTGATCACGCCGGCTGCCGCCCGCGCGTCCTGGATGGCGCGCCACACCCGATAGGGCGTCGCCGGCATGTCCATGTGCCGGATGCCGAATTCGGACAGCGCATCGGCGATCGCGTTCATCACCGAGGTGAGCGAGCCCGCGCAGCCGGCCTCGCCGCAGCCTTTGACGCCGAGCACGTTGGTCTTCGCCGGCACCGGGTGATTGACCACGGCGACCTCGGGGGAGTCGCTCGCGCGCGGCATCGCATAGTCCATGAACGAGCCGGTCAGGAACTGCCCCTCGGAATCGTAGGCCGTCATCTCCATCAGCGCCTGGCCGATCCCCTGGATCACGCCGCCGTGCAGCTGGCCCTCGACGATCAGCGGATTGATGACGGTGCCGAAATCATTCACCGAGGCATACTTCACCACCTCGATCACGCCGGTGTCGGGGTCGAGCTCGACCTCGCAGATATGGCAGCCGTTGGGGTAGGTGGAAGCGCCGGGACCGTCGCTGACATGGCGCACGTCCAGCGACGTCGGCGCGCCCTCGGGCAGCTTGATCCCGGAGCGCAGCTTCTCGGCGAGCTCCATGATCCCGATCGCGCGGTCGGTGCCGGTAATGACGAAGCGCCCGTGCGCGAACTCGATGTCGGAGGCCGAGGCTTCCAGCACGTGCGAGGCGATCTGCTTGCCCTGCTCGATCACCTTGGCCGAAGCTTCCACGATCGCGGTGCCGGTGTGCATGATCGATTTCGAGCCGCCGGTGCCGCCGCCCGCGAGCAGCTCGTCGCTGTCGCCCTGGAGCAGGCGGATGCGCTCGTAGGGAATGCCGAGCTTCTCGGTCAGCACCTGCGCGAACGGCGCCGCGTGGCCCTGGCCATAGTCGAGCGTGCCGCTGATGATGGTGACGGTGCCGTCAGGCTCGAAGCGGATGCCGCCCATCTCCTTCGACGGCGGCGCGGTCACCTCGAGAAAGCTCCCGATGCCGAGGCCGCGCACCTTGCCGCGCTCGCGGCTCTCGCGCTTGCGGTCCGCGAAGCCATCGGCATCGGCGATCTCGAGCGCGTGCTTGAGCACGCCCGGGAAGTCGCCGCTGTCGTAGTTGCTGCCTGACGCCACCTTGATCGGGAGCTCACGCGGCTTGATCTGGTTGCGCCGCCGCAGCTCGATGCGGTCGATCCCCATCTCGGCGGCGGCGGCGTCGATCAGCCGTTCCATGTAGTAGTTGCCCTCGGGCCGGCCGGCGCCGCGATAGGCGGACACGTGCGAGGTGTTGGTGAACACGCACTTGGTCGAGACCTCGATCAGCGGCGTGCGGTAGACGCTCTGCACGTTCTTGACCGTGTTGAGCGTCGACGGCATCGGCGCCACCTGCGCCAGGAAGCCGCCCATATTGCCGTAATTGTTGATGCGCACCGCCAGGAAGGTGCCGTCCGCGTCGAGCGCGAGCTCGGCGGTGAGCTCGTGGTCGCGGCCATGGCTGTCGGACACGAAGCTGCCGGAGCGATCGTCGGTCCATTTGACCGGGCGGCCGAGCAGAGCGCGCCGCATGCAGCACGCACACATATTCGGGGAAGGGCGCCGACTTCATGCCGAAGGAGCCGCCGACGTGGGGCGTCAGGATGCGAACCTGCTTCGGCTCGACCTTGAGGATTTCCGCCATATTGCCGCGCATGCCGAACGCGCCCTGCGAGGGGGCGTGGAGCGTGTAGCGACCGCTGGCGGCATCGTAGAGGCCGATCGCGGCCCGCGGCTCCATTGCGTTGACGACCACGCGGCTGTTGACGATCTTGAGCTTCGTCACGTGGGCGGCCTTGGCGAAAGCGGCCGCGACCTGCTCGCTGTCGCCGTAGTGGTAGTCGAGCGCGACATTGCCCGGCGCCTCGGCATGGATCAGCGGCGCGCCGGGGCGCGCGGCTTCCTCCGGCCGCACCACGGCGGGTAGCTGGTCGATATCGACCTCGACCGCTTCCGCGGCGTCTCTGGCCTCCAGTGGCGTTTCGGCCACGACGAAGGCAACGGGATCGCCGACATAGCGCACCTTGTCGGTCGGCAGCGCCGGCCGCGGCGGCTTGATCATGGGCGTGCCGTCGCGGTTGTTGAATGGCACGATGCATTTGAGCGTGCCGTAGTCGGCGAGGTCGGCGCCGGTATAGACCCCGAGCACGCCCGGCATGCTGCGTGCGGCGGATGTATCGATGCCCTTGATCACGCCATGGGCGAGGCGGCTGCGCACGATCACCGCATAGGCCTGGCCGGGAAGCGCGATGTCGTCGGTGTAGCAGCCCTCACCGCGGACCAGCACCGGATCCTCGGTGCGGGGCACCGGTTGGCCGATGCCGAATTTCATCAGGGCGAGGGCTTGCGGGTCGTCCTGCACATTCATGAATAAAGCGCCTTGCTCAAATGATCGCCTGCAAGCCGGTCCGGCCGCAGGCGCGGGCTCCACATCGGTATACGCGCCAGCCGGGTGTATTCGGGCTCGAACGGGCGCGAATTCAACATAAGGGCGTTGACAGCACAGCCCGCGAAGACGGGCGTGAACGCCCTGACGTTCTTCGCGGGCTATGTGAAATAAAGGACGCCGGCCGCTTCGACAAGGACAACCCGCTAGGAACGTCAAATGGGCGACACTAGCCATGCGCCCGACGCGCATCTGTTGCGCGCGCCACCGGCATGCTACACTTGGTCCCGATCGTGAATTGGACATAGCCGCTGCCGTCGAGCGGGGAAGGACCGCTTCGGCGCGGCAGGAAGGAACCGATGAAGGACGAGGGCCGGGCGACCGGCGGCCTCGACCGTGCCCATGAGCGGGAAAGTGGGCGGGAGCCGCAGGGGCGGTCCCGGTGGGGTCGGCGGTCGCCTTATGGTTTCCCGCGTCACAACGGCGGGCAGGACGGCGCCCCTCACCAGGGCCCGACCTATGCCGCGCTCGATCTCGGCACCAACAACTGCCGGCTGCTGGTCGCGCGCCCGACCGGCGACAGCTTCCGCGTGATCGATGCGTTCTCCCGCATCATCCGGCTCGGCGAGGGGGTATCGAGCTCCGGCCGCATCAGCGATGCCGCGATCGCGCGCGCCGTCGATGCGCTGGCGATTTGCCGGGACAAGATGCGCAACCGCGGGGTGACGCGGGCGCGCCTGATCGCGACCGAGGCTTGCCGGGCTGCCGCCAACGGCGCCGACTTCCGCACCCGCATCGCCGAGGAGGTCGGGCTCGAGCTCGAGATCATCGACCGCGAGACCGAGGCGACGCTGGCCGCCACCGGCTGCACGCCGCTCATTGACCCCCAGGCAGACGGGGTCGTGCTGTTCGACATCGGCGGCGGCTCTTCCGAGCTGGTGCGCCTCGACCAGTCGCCGCCGTGCCGGCGCGGGCCGCCGCTGCCGAAGATCAAGGCTTGGGTGTCGCTGCCGCTCGGCGTGGTGACACTCGCCGAACGCCATGGCGGACACGTGATCACGCCGGAGATCTACGCGGCGATGATCGCGGAGGTCGCCGCCTATGTTGACCGCTTCGTCGCCGAGCATGGCGGGCTCGATCACGGCCAGGTGCACCTGCTCGGAACGTCGGGCACGGTGACGACCATCGCCGGCGTCCATCTCGAGCTCAAGCGCTATGAGCGCCGCCGGGTCGACGGCTGCTGGATGATCGACGACGAGGTGACGCGCGTGATCGAGCGCCTGCTGACCTGGAGCTACGAGGATCGCGTCGCCAATGCCTGCATCGGCGCCGAGCGCGCCGACCTCGTGCTCGCCGGCTGCGCCATCCTCGACGCCATCCGCCGCGCCTTTCCCTGCCAGCGCCTGCGGGTCGCCGATCGCGGGCTGCGCGAGGGCATGCTGGTGCAGATGATGCGCGAGGACGGCGTCTGGGGCGGCGGCGAGGCGAGGGCGCCGTGACCACGACGCGCGGCGGCGGGCGCGAGCTCAAGGTCCGGGTGAAAGGAGCGAAGTCGCTCTCCTCGAAGCTGTGGCTCGAGCGCCAGCTCAATGATCCCTACGTCGCGCGCGCCAAGCGCGAAGGCTTTCGCGGGCGTGCCGCCTTCAAGCTGATCGAGATCGACGACAAGCACCGCCTCCTCAAGAAGGGGGCGCGCGTGGTCGATCTCGGCGCCGCGCCCGGCGGCTGGAGCCAGGTGGCGGCGAAGCGCATCGGGGCGGGACAGGGACATGTGGTCGCGATCGATCTCCTCGACATGGCGCCGGTCGCGGGCGTCGACTTCGCCCAGCTCGATTTTCTCGACCCCGGCGCGCCGGATGAGTTGAAAAAAATGCTCGGCGGTCCGGCCGACGTCGTGCTCTCGGACATGGCGGCGAACGCCACCGGCCACCGCAAGACCGACCACCTCAAGATCATGGCGCTCGCCGAAGCCGCCGCCGACTTCGCGCGCGAGGTGCTCGCGCCCGGCGGCGCCTTTCTCTGCAAGGTGCTGCAAGGCGGCACCGAGGCGACGCTGCTCGCCGGACTGAAGCAGGATTTTACCAGCGTGAAGCACGTGAAACCGGCGGCGAGCCGGACGGATTCGGCCGAGCTCTATCTCCTGGCGACGGGATTTCGCGGTCGCGCCGCGCTTTAAGCCCCTCTCAGTAGTCGATCATTCTACGAGCGCACACTGTGATTGGTGTGCGACCTCGACCGATGCGCCTCTTAATCGTTCTTCAACCGGCGCTGGGCTTTAAGTGCGTTGCGGTTGACCGGTGTATCGCTCGGGGGCGGAGATGGCCGCGATTTCCATATTGCCGACTGGTGCCAACGGCACCCTCACCCAGCTTGCCAAAGCCCTCGGCGCGAATCCGACCGTTTCGGACGCCCAGCCGGAGGCAACGACCGGAAGTGGGGCAATCATCGTCGGCTTCTCGGCCAAGGCCGCCACGGCGAGCGGCGCGAAGAAGGATTTCGTGACTGTCGCCAAGGAAGCGCGCGCTACCCTCGATGCCGGCTATCGCAAGCTCGGCAAGATGGGCGACATCTACACGACCGCCCAGGAGTGGAAGACGGCGTTCGGCGGGATGGACCGGAGTTTGCTCCATGTAGTCGCGAGCGATGAAGGTGGACAGTTCAGCAAGGACGAACAGGGGGCCGCGAAGTATCTCATGGCTCAGCAGCAAGGCGCTGCCATGGGCCTCGACCTTGGCGCCATCCGATTCCAGAGTGATCCTGCCGCCGGCTACAAGGCCGGCCTTGCCTTCCTCGACAGTGTGAGCGAGGAGGAAAAAGCAAGTTTCGAGTGGGCGGCGCAGCGGGCGGCCAGCCAATATGCATACGAAGTGCTCATGCGGCGGGACGGCGAGGAGCCGGAGATCCTCGATAGCACGAATCCGATCGTGAAGATGATCAAAGGCGCGCTCGAGGCGCTTGCAACAACTGACGATCCATCAAACCTGCTCGAGGACATGCCGCAGTACAAACAGGCGGAGCGGATGCATGCCGCCGCGGCCGCCCGGGAGAGCGGCGGCGCCAGCGGCCTGATCGACGTCAGCGCCTGAGGTTCATCGGGCCTGCGCCGCTGCGATGTCCTGCATGGCTTCCACGATCGTGACGATGCGAGCGACCGGCCGCAATCCCTCGATGGCGGCGCGATGGACATCTTCGGAAAAGGCGGCGCAGCCGTCCGCGATGACGGTGCAGTCGAGCTCACGCACATGGGCATCGCGAATCGTCGAGGCCACGCCGCCATTGGTGACGATGCCGGTAACGTAGAGCCGCTCGATGCCGCACTTGCGCAGCACCCATTCGAGCCGCGACATGTAAAACGCCGAGTACGCGACCTTCTCGACCGTGACATCCGCCGGTGCCAGCACGTCGACAAGTTGCTGGCCCCATCCACCCGGAGCGAAATCGCCGGCCTTCAGGAACGGCCGCAGTTTCTTGAGATGCGGCGAGATGATCGGCTCGCCGCCGCGGCCGGGAACGAGCGTGAACAATGTCGCCACCACGAGCACGCCATGCGCGCGCGCGGCGTGAACCAGCGGTGCGAGCTTGTCCGGGAGCGCGGCGATGGCGGGACTGGTCTGCCCGGCGCGGCCATAGGCGCCGTCTGGATGCAGAAAGTCGTTCTGCAGATCGCCGAGAACAAGAGCGGTCGAGGGGACGCTCATGATATGGGTTCCACGATCAGGTTGCCGAGCGGATCGATGCGGCCGACGAGCCCCGGCTCGATCACGGTGGTGGCGTCGGGCTGCTCCAGAACGGCGGGCGCCTCGATCACGGTGCCGGCCGGCAGATCGAGGCGCGACCAGACGCGGGTCTCGCGCCATCCTCCCTCGAACCAGACCTGACGCGACCCGAGCGCCGCCTTGGCCAGCGATGCCGCGGGGCCGGGCGCGAACACCTTGAAGTCGAATGCCGGCCGGCGTCCGATCGCGGCGACGCGCAACGAGACGATCCGCGTGGCAATGCCGGGCAGCAACCGGCTGAACGAGGCCGAGTACGCGGCATCGAATGCCGTGCGGATCATCTCCGCGGTGAGGTCGAGCCGGTCGCCCGGTCCGCTCACCGGCAGCGGCACTGCGACGGTATGGGTCTGCCCGAGATAGTGCATGTCGAGCTCGTAGACGACGTCGATGCGCTCGACCGCAATGCCGGATGCCGCGATTACGCCGCTCGCCTCGGCAGCGGCCACACGCATGCGCTGTTCGAGCACTGCCGCGTCGAGGCCGTCGAGCATGAGGTTGACGGTCTGCACCATGTCGTGACGCAAGTCAGCGAGCACGCAGCCGAGCGCGGACGTGATGCCGGGGAAGCGCGGCACCAGGGCGCATTTCAGGCCAATCTGCTTGATCAGCGCGCCGGCGTGCAGCGCGCCGCCGCCGCCGAACGGCATGGCGACGAATTTCGCGGGGTCGTGCCCGCGCTCGATCGAGACCAGCCGTATGGCGCCGGCCATGCGCGCATCGGCGACGCGCACGATGGCGGCGGCAGCAGCGTCGATGTCGAGGCCGAGCGGCGCGCCGACGTGGCTGGCGATCGCGCGCGTCGCCGCTTCGACGTCCAGCGATTTGAGCTCGCCGCCGAGCGGACGCGCGGCGTTGATGCGGCCCAGCACCACCTGCGCGTCGGTCAAGGTCGGGCGCTCGTTGCCCTGGCCGTAGCAGGCCGGTCCCGGCACCGAGCCCGCGCTCTCGGGGCCGACCTGGAGCAGGCCGCCGCGATCGACCGAGGCGATCGAGCCGCCGCCGGCGCCGATGGTGGCGATCTCGACCATCGGCGTGCGGATCACGAGGCCGAAATCGATCGTAGTCTGCGCCGCCACCGCGGCCTTGCCGCCGGCAATGACGGACACGTCGAACGACGTCCCGCCGAGATCGCAGGTGATGAGGTTGTCGAAGCCGGCGGCGGTGGCGATTGCGGCGCCCGCGACCACGCCCGCGGCGGGACCGGACAGCGCGGTGCGCACCGGCAGCCGGCGCGCGGTCGCGGTCGACATGATGCCGCCGTTCGATTGCACGATATGGAATTGGCCGCCGAAGCCCTGCTGCGCCAGCGCCGCCTCGAGCTTGCCGAGGTAGGAGCCGACGACGGGCTGCAGGTAGGCATTGAGCGCTGTCGTCGAGGAACGCTCGAACTCGCGGATCTCGGACAACACCTCGTGCGAAGCGATGACATGCTCGTTCGGCCAGACCGCGCGCGCCGCGGCCAGCGCCCGGCGTTCGTTGTCCGGCATTGGCATAGGCGTTGATGAAGGTGATGGCGAGTGCCTGCGCGCCGTTCGCGACGAGCCGCTGTGCTGCGGCTGCCACCTCGTCGGCATCGACCGCGATACGAACGCTGCCGTCGGCGAGCGTGCGCTCGTTGACCTCCATGCGCATGTCGCGGTCGGTGATCGGGACGAAATCGCCCCACAAGCCCCAGGTGCGCCGGCGGTCGCGCCGGCGCATCTCGAGAACATCGCGGAAACCTCGCGTCGTGATGACGCCGATCTTCGGCCCGCGCCGTTCCAGCAGCGTATTGGTGCCGACGGTGGTGCCGTGCACGATCGAGCCGATGGCGCTCACGCCGCCGAGCGCGCGCAGGCCGTTGAGGAAACCTTGCGCCTCGTCGCCGCGACGCGAGGGCACCTTGGCGGTGCGGAACGTTCCCGCCGCCGGATCGAGCAGAAACAGGTCGGTGAAGGTCCCGCCGACGTCGACGCCGACGATCGCACCCGGCGCGCTCATGCCGATGTCCGCCCGCGCGCCGCCGCCGTAGCGGCGGCGTCGATCGACAGGTCGTCGCGCAGCGCGACCTTATAGTCGCCGAGGGCCCGTTGGCGTGACACGTAGCCGAGGCGGACGTCGCGCGCGACGCGCTCGGGTTCGCGCGCGGCGGGGTCGCCGAAGCCGCCGCCACCCGGCGTCTCCAGCCGTACCTTCTGGCCGCGGCGGATCTTGACGTCGGTGACCTTCGAGACCAGCGGCGGCGTAGCCTCGCCGTTGTCGGTCTCATACACGAAGCGATTGAGCGCCGCGGCCTTGCCACCGCCGACGCCGAACGGCGGATACTTGCCGCGTTCGCCCAGGAGGAAGACCTCGGCGCCGTCGTCGGCCAACGCCTCGATCTCGTAGATCGCGCCGAGTCCGCCGCGATGCCGGCCGGGCCCGCCGGAATCCGGACGCAGCGCCCATTGCGTGAACATCACGGGATAGAGCGCCTCGAGAATCTCCACAGGCGGAATGGTGGCGGTCGAGATCGGATTGTTGCCGTGGTTGAGCCCGTCGCCCTGCGGGATTGCCGCCGAGCCCGCCGCCGAAGAAGCAGAACATGACCCAGCGGCGGCCGTGCTCGCGCCAGCCCGCGAGCGACAGCGCGTTGATGGTCGCGAACGGCGCGCCGTTGGCGCGCTCGGGGGCCGCCTTGGCGAAGGCGCCGAAGATGACGTCGATGACGCGCAGGATGGTCTCGGTATAGCCGCCGACGGGCCGCGGCGCCGATACGCCGAGCAGCGTCGTCTCCGGAATGACGAACTCGATCGGCGCGAGGCACCCGGCATTGGCCGGGACGTCGGTGAACAGGTGCTTGAGCGCCACATAGCAGCACGCGACCGTGGTCGAGCGTGCGATATTGAGCGGCCCGTCACAAGGCGGCGCGGAACGGGAGAAGTCGAGCCGCATGCGGTCGCCGGCGATCGTGAGGTCGAGCGCGATGGGCAGGGCCTTGTCGGTGACGCCGTCGTTGTCGAGAAAGTCGTCGCAGCTATAGGTGCCGTCCGGCAATGCCGCGATATTGGCGCGCATCAGCGTCTCGGCGCGCGCCGACAGCGCCTCCAGCGCCGACGTGATCGTATCGTCGCCGTACTCGTCGAGCAGCACGGTCAGGCGTCGCTCGCCGAGATCGAGCGCGTTGATCTGGCCGTTGAGGTCGCCCCAATTCGACAGCGGCACGCGCGAGTTGGCGGCGAGGATATCGACGATGTCCTGTTGCAGAACGCCGGCGCGCATGAGCTTGACCGGCGGAACGCGGAAACCTTCCTGGAAGCTCTCGGTCGCCTTGGCGTTGAAGTTGCCGGGCACGTTGCCGCCGACGTCGAGCCAATGGCCGACCGAGGCGAGCCAGGCGAACACGCGTCCCCTACGCATCAGCGGGCGCACCAGCCGGACATCGTTGAGGTGTGTGCCGCCGTCATAGGGGTCGTTGAACAGATACGTGTCGCCCGCTTCGAGGCCGCCGTCCCTCGCAACCTTGTCGATGACAGCCTTGACCGCGAACGCCATGGCGCCGACGAAGATCGGCAAGCCGGAGGTGCCCTGCACCAGGGTCGCGCCGGTCTCGGCGTGATAGAGCCCGTGGCAGGCGTCGTGCGCCTCGGCGATGATCGGATTGAACGCCGAGCGGTAGAGCGTCGCGTCCATCTCGTCGGCGATCTGGACCAGCCGGCCGTTGAGGACCGCGAGCGTGACGGGGTCGAGCGGCTTCACCGGCGGCCACCCGTTTTCTGGCCGGAAGGCGGTGCCGCCGCTTCGTAGCGTTTGCCGCGCGCGATCATGTCGGGCGTACCGATGAGCGCGTTGAGCCCGTCGAAATCGAGCATGCGCGCGCGGAACGGCTCGGTCGTGCCGTGCGCCGTGAGCGAGGCGTAGTACTCGCTCGCGGTCTTCGCGAGCGCGCGCACGATGCCGCCGGGGAAGATCACCAGCGCAAAGCCGATCTGCTCCAGTTCCGGCGCGGACATCGGCGGGGTCTTGCCGCCTTCGACCATGTTCGCCATTAGCGGCACGCTGCCGCCGAGCGCCGCCACGATGCGGGGCAGCTCGTCGCGCGTCTTGGGCGCTTCGACGAACAGCATGTCGGCGCCGGCGTCACGATAACGCTCGGCGCGCTCGATGGCGCGCTCGAGGCCCTCGACTGCGACCGCGTCGGTGCGCGCGATCACCAGCGTCTCGCGCGACTGCCGCGCATCGAGCGCGGCCTTGATCTTGCCGGCCATCTCATCCGCCGAAATCAGTGCCTTGCCGTCGAGGTGGCCGCAGCGCTTGGGGAAATCCTGGTCCTCGATCTGGATGGCATTGGCACCGGCACGCTCGAACAGGCGAACCGTACGCTCGACGTTGAGGGCGTTGCCGTAGCCGGTGTCGGCATCGACGATCAGATGTGCATCGACGCGGTCGCGGATGAGCGTCACCGTCTCCGCGACCTCGCTCATGCTCACGAGACCGATGTCGGGCCGACCGAGCCGCGTGTAGGCGAGGGCGGCGCCGGAGACGTAGAGCGTCGTGAAGCCCGCCTGCGTGCCGATCAGCGCGGTGATCGCGTCGTAGACGCCGGGCGCCACCACGATCGGTTTCCGGCTCAGGCGAGCGCGAAGCGTGTCGGTTTCGGTCATGATCATAGTCCGAGATAGGCGCGTTTGAGATCGGGGTTGTTGCGGATGTCGGCGGCGCTTCCCTCCAGCACGAACGCGCCGTTTTCGAGGATGTAGGCGCGCTGCGCCACGTCGAGGCTCTGCACCACGTTCTGCTCGACCAGCAGCAGCGCGATGCCCTCGGTGTTGATGCGCTTGATCAGCAGGAACAGCTCCTCCACCAGGAGTGGCGACAGCCCGAGCGAGGGCTCGTCGAGGATCAACAGCTTCGGTTCCGCCATCAGTCCGCGACCGATCGCGAGCATCTGCTGCTCGCCGCCGGACAGCGTGCCGGCGCGCTGCGACTGGCGCTCGGCGAGCCGCGGGAAGATCGCGAACACGCGGCTGCGATTGTGCTCGCGGCGCGCGCGAGCGCGGCGATAGGCGCCGAGATCGAGGTTCTCCCGCACGGTCATGTTGGGGAAGATACGTCGGCCTTCCGGCACGTGAATGAGGCCGCGTGCGACGATGGCCGCGGGCTTTTCGCGTTCGATGGCGACGTCCGCGAACCGGACCGAGCCGCGCCAGGGCCGCAACACGCCGGAAATCGCGCGGTTGAGCGTGGACTTGCCGGCGCCGTTCGAGCCGAGCACCGCGACGATCTCGCCCGCGCCGACCGCAAGATCGACGCCGCGCAGGATTTCGGTTGCGCCGTAACCGGCGTGCAGGCCGCTGATCGCGAGCACGGGCTCAGCCATGCGCGCCTCCCGCGGCCGCGAGACGGCCGGCCGCGCCATGGCCGAGATAGGCCTCGACCACCCGCGGATCGCCGGCGATCGCCTGCGGCGAGCCCTCGGCGATGATGCGCCCCTCGGCCAGCACGAAGACCTGCTCGGCCAGGCTCATCACCGCCTGCATGACGTGCTCGATCATCACGATGGCGACGCCGCGGTCGCGGATGGCGCGGATCACCGGCACCACGTCGCGGATCTCGGACGGATTGAGCCCGGCCAGCACCTCGTCGAGCAGGAGGAGCTTCGGCTCGATCGCGAGCGCGCGCGCGAGCTCCAGCCGTTTGCGCCCCGAAATGGTGAGGCTCGCGGCCGGACGGTCGAGCAGGTCGCCGAGCCCGACGGCGCGGGCGACATCGGCGGCGGCCGCCAGCGCGTCCGCGCGCGCCGGCCGCGACAGATGCGCGCCGACCGCGATGTTCTCGTGCACGGTCAGGCCGGCGAAGGGCTGCACGATCTGGAACGTACGGGCGATGCCGCGCCGCGCGAGGCGGTGAGGGGGCTCGCCGGTGATGTCGTCCCCGGCATAGAAGATGTGGCCGGCGCTCGGCGTCAGGAAACCGGTGACGATGGCGAACAGCGTGGTCTTGCCGGCGCCGTTCGGTCCGATCAGCGCGGTGATGCATCCCGCGTCGGCCATGAACGAGGCATGGTCGACCGCCAGCAGGCCGCCGAAGCGTTTCGATACCGCATCGACGCGCAGGAGCGGCTCAGCCATGGGCGCGCTCCGGCGACTTGGTCCATGAGCGTGAGAAGCGATCGCGCAGATCGGTGAACACGCCGGCAATGCCGCGCGGCGCGAACGCGACCACCAGGATCAGCACGCCGCCGTAGATGACGAGATCGAGCCCAGGCGCATCGCCGGTGACGAGCTTGGTGACCTCGCCGAGCGTCTTGATCACCAGCGCGCCGAGCAGCGGGCCGATCGCGGTGCCGATGCCGCCGATGATCGGCGCCAGCAGCGCCTCGACCGAGATCCACGGCCCGTAGGCGATGCCGGAATCGACGAACAGGAAATATTGCGCGTAGAAGCAGCCGGCCGCCGCCGTGATCGCCGCCGATATCGTCATAGCTCCGAGCTTGACCAGGGTGACGTCCACGCCGAGCGCGCGCGCGGCATCCTCGTTCTCGCGCACGGCGACGAGCCAGGCGCCGAAGCGGCTCGCCTCGATCAGCTTCACGACGATCAACGAAACGGCGACGAACGCCAGAATGATCCAATAGAACGGCGCCCGGCTCTGGAACTGGAACGCCTCCGGCCGCAGGTCGAGCTTGATCAAGGTGCCGACGCCGGCCCCGGTGATCGGCGCGACGCTGGCGATGATGCGCAGCACCTCGGCGAAGGCGAGCGTGACGAGCGCGAAGTAGGAGCCCCTGAGCCCCGAACGGAAGCTCAGCGCTCCGATGACGGCGCCGACCAGTGCGCCGGCCGCGATTCCGATCGCGAGGCCGATCCAGGCATTGATGCCGTAGCGCACCTGCAGGATCGCGGTGACATAGGCGCCGGTGCCGAAGAACGCCGAATGGCCGAAGGAATACTGCCCGCCATAGCCGCCGAGCACGTTCCAGCCTTGCCCGACCAGCGCGATCACCAGCGCCATGACCAGAAAGTTGAGCACGACATTTGACGACGTGACGAGCGGCACCGCCGCGAGCGCGGCGAGGACGAGCAGGAGCGGCGCGCGGTCCGTCATGCGCGCTCCCCGAACAGGCCGCTCGGGCGGAACAGCAACACCAGAATGAACATCACGAAGATGCCGATCTGGCCGAGCGACTCGCCCAGCCAAAGCCCCGACAGGCTCTCGACCACGCCGACGAACAGGCCGCCCAGGAGCGCGCCCGCCACCGACCCCATGCCGCCGAGCACCACGATGGTGAAGGCGATGAGCACGAAGGCGTTGCCGGCATGCGGATTGACGTAATAGGTCGGGATCAGGAGGCAGGCGGCGATGGCGAGGCAAGCGGTGCCGAGGCCGAACGTCACCGCGTAGATATGCGCGACGTCGATCCCCGACAGCTCGGCGCCGAGCTTCTCCTTGGCGACGGCGCGAATGGCCTTGCCGGTGTCGGTGAAGCTCATGACCAGCCACAGGATCAGCGCCACGATGACGACGACGCCGAAGGCGACGACGCGCGGCACCGCAAGATATGCGATGCCGAGATCGACGACGTCGAAGGCGTAGTCGAGATTGATCGTACGGGTGTCGGCGCGGAACGCGTAGAGCAGGGCGTTCTCGATCACCACGGCGAGCCCGAGCGTGACCAGCAGGATATTGCGGTCCTCGCCGTGCGAGGCCGGCCCGATGACGAAGCGCTGCAAGGCGTAGCCGAAGGCGAAGAACAGCGGCGTGAGCACGATCGCGGCGAGATAGGGATCGAGCCCGAGCAGCCGGTGCGCGAAGAAAGCCGCAAACATCGCGGCTGTCAGCAATGCGCCGTGCGCGAAATTGATGATGTGTAGCACGCCGTAGATCAGCGTCAGGCCGAGCGCGACCAGCGCATAGACGGCGCCGGTCATGAGCCCGTTGAGGATCGCGGGTACCAGGATGGTCGGCGACAGCATGTGCGATCAGCGCGGCGGCGCCACAAGGGCGCCGCCGCATGCCGTCAGGCGCGCGGCATCGGGAACACCGGCTTCGCCGATGCGAACGTCGCCGGATAGATGACCTGGATGTCGTTGCCGAGCACCTGTGTGTTGACCGGTGCCGCACCCTGGTTCTGGCCGTTGACGAACTTGGTCGGCCCGTAGGGCATCACGTGGCCGGAGAAGGTCGAGCTGTCGAGCGCCGGGATGATCTTGGCGCGGTCGGCGCTGCCGGCGCGCTCGATCGCGTCTGCGACCAGCAGCACGCAGGAATAGTTCATGAACACCTCGTAGGTGTAGAATTCGCCCTTGTCCTCGGTCTTCTTCTTGAGCGCGACCGCCTTGGGATTGCGCGGATCGAACCAATGATTGCAGTCCATGATGTATTGCGCCGCCTCGGGGAATTCTTTCACGAACTTGTAGGACGAGGCCGCGCCGCCCAGCACGGAATAGATGCCCTTCGGCCGCACGCGCTGCTGCTGCATGGTGCGCGCGAGCAGCACGTACTCGTTGTAGTAGTTCGCCGGGATGACGAGATCGGGGTTCTGCGCCTTGATCTTGAGCACGACGTTGTTGAAATCGCGCGTCGGCGTCGGATGCGGGATGGTCTCCAACACCTGAAAGCCGCGCTCGGGCAGTTGCGCGTTGAGGAGCTTGGCCAGCCCCGAACCGAACAGGGAATCTTCGTGCACGATCATCACGGTCTTTGCGGCCTTGCCACCCTGGTCGTTGATGGTGACGAGATTGTCGAGCGCGGTCTTGGCGACGACGCCGAAGCCGGGGCCGAAGCGGAAGGTGTTCTTCAGCCCGCGCGTGACGATGTTGTCGGCGACGCCGACATCGACCATGTAGGGCAGATCATAGCGTGCCGCGGTCTGGCTGGCGGCGAGGCAGATCGAGCTGGCATAGCCGCCGACGATGGCCGCGACGCCGGCCGCGTTCATCTTCTCGACCTCGGCATTGCCGCCGTCCGGCGTCGATTGCGCATCGCCCAGCACGGCCTCGATCTTGGCACCGCCCAGCGCCTTGATGCCGCCAGTTGCGTTGATCTCCTCGACCGCGAGCACGGCGCCGAGACGGCCCTGCTGGCCGGAATAGGAGAAGGCGCCCGAGACCGGATGCAGCACGCCGAGCTTCACTGCCGCGCCTTGCGCGCGCAGCACCGACGGCGCCGCGACGATCCCGGTCGCGGCTGCAGCGGCGCCCAGTGCCGAGGTCTGGAGGAATTTACGGCGATTGAAGCTTGCACGATCCTTCACCATGACGACTGCTCCCTTGTCAGGTACTTTCTGCGTTGATCTTGCCGTTGCTGCGACGTTTGCTGCGGCCTTTGACGCCGCCGACCGGCGCCCAGGTTCCGGCATTGCCCTTGCCCGAGCGCACCAGCTCCATTTCGAGATTGTAGCGGTCGGGCCGATAGAGTGCGTGCAAGTGCTCGACCCCGCGGCTGTTGCGATCATAAACCACGCGTACCAGCTCGATCAGCGGCGAACCGACGCGGACCTTGAGCGCGCGCGCGGTCTCGGGCGTCGCCAGCACCGCGCTGATGCGCTGCGAGGCACGATCGATCTTCACGCCGGACCGCTCGAGCAATGCGAGCAGGGGCAGGGTGGCCAGCTCCTGCTTGGTGTAGGTGGCGCCGATGTGCGCCGGCACGTGGGCGGTCAGGTAGGAGAACGGCATTCCCCTGATTGCGCGCATGCGGACCGAGCGCTGCATGGTTTCGTTCGGCGCGAGGCGCAACGCTTCGGCGGCTGGTCCGGTCGCGGGGACGTTGTCGAACGCCAGGAGCCTGCTCGACGTGCGCTCGCCCATCTCGACGAGGCTCGCGAGCACGCCCGCGATGTCGGCGGTCATCGGCGCCGACGACGGCTGATAGATCACGCGGGTGCCGCGGCTGCGGCGCCGCTCGATCAGCCGCTCGCGCGCGAGCTCCGCCAACGCGCGGCGCACGGTGACGCGCGATACGCGGTGGTACCTTGCCAGATCGTTTTCGGTGGGAAGCCGGGCGCCGGACGCAATGGCGCTGCTGAGGATGCGATCCCGCAACACCAGGTAGACCTGCCGCGCCTTGGCCTCGCTGAGACGTTCAGCCATGCAGCATCCTCGGTTGCGCCGATAGCGCCTTCCTTGGTATTATTTATCATACAAAGTTCGGCATTCACAACACTCGGCCTTCACGACAGATGCCGGCCGGGGCACGTCATGAGCCAGTACGCTGAATGGACCATCGCCACGAACCGCATGTGCTGATCGCGGGCGCCGGTCCGGTCGGGTTGACCGCAGCGCTGCTGCTCGGCGCCAAGGGCATTTCCGTCACGGTCCTCGAAGCCGAGGAGGCGATATCCGAGGAGCTGCGCGCCTCGACCTTCCATCCGCCCACGCTCGACATGCTGGCGCCCTTCGGCATCACCGAGCGGATGGTGGCGGCGGGCCTGATCTGCCCGACCTGGCAGATCCGCATGCATCCATCCGGCGAGCGCGCGGTGTTCGACCTCGCGATGCTCGCGGGCGAGACCGACCATCCCTATCGCCTGCAATGCGAGCAGTCGAAGTACTGCCGGTTCGTGCTGGCGGCGCTCGGTACACTGCCGAGCGTCACGCTCCTGTTCTCGACCCCGGTCACCGGCGTGCGGCAGACCGGCGACAGGGTCGAAGTCCACGCGTCGTCGCCGGACGGCGAGCAAACCTTCGGGGCGGACTATGTAATCGGCGCCGACGGCGCGCGCAGCGCCGTGCGCAAGGCACTCGACATCGACTTGTCGGGCGACATCTATCCCGAGACCACGATCCTCGCGACCACGCGGTTTCCGTTCCACGAGCGGCTCGAAGGCCTGTCCAACGTGTCCTATTGCTGGAAGCCGAGCGGGACGTTCAGCCTGCTGCGCCTGCCCGGCGTGTGGCGCGCCAGCCTCTACGCGCGCGAGGGCCAGAGCACCGAGCAGGCGCTGACCGACCAAGGCCTCCAGGACCTGCTGCACGACATCGTGCCGGATGCCGACATCGACGTGCTGGAAACGAGGCCGTATCGTATTCATCGGCGGCTCGCGGCGACCTACCGCAAGGGCCGCGTCTTCCTCGCCGGCGACGCCGCGCATCTCAACAGCCCCTCGGGCGGAATGGGCATGAACGGCGGCATTCACGACGCCTTCAACCTCGCCGAGAAGCTCACGGCCGTGCTCCAGGACGGCGCCGACGAGCGCATCCTCGACCGCTACGAGCGGCAGCGGCGGCCGATCGCCGAGGAGGAGATCATCCAGCAGTCGCATCGCAACCGCACCCGCATGCAGGAGCGCGATCCGCAGCGGCGCCGGGAGATGCTCGCGGACCTCCAGCGCACGATCGCCGATCCGCCGAAACTCAAAGCCTATCTCTTGAAATCCTCCATGATCGAAGGGCTGCGGCGCGCCGCGGCCACGGAATGAATATGCCGGGCAGAACGACAGACAAACGGAGTTGAAGATGAATTTGGCGATCAAACCGGTACTGCGTGGCACAACTCTCGCGCTATGTGCGGCTCTCCTCGCCATCGTGCCAGCCACCATCGCGCAGGCGGACGAATACCCCTCGCGCACCGTCACGCTGATCGTGCCGTTCCCGCCCGGCGGCAGCTCCGACATCGTGATGCGGCTCCTGGCGCAGAAGGTGGCCGAAAGCCTCAAGCAGACGATCGTCATCGACAACCGGCCGGGCGGGGCGGGCAACGTTGCCGCGATGGCGATCAAGAATGCGCCGCCCGACGGCTACCTCCTGATGATGGGCCACACCGGCACGCACGCCATCAATTCCTCCCTCTACGCCGACCTGCGGTTCGATCCGGTGAAGGACTTCCAGCCGATTACTGCGCTGATCTCGTTCAACAACATCCTGACTGTTCCGGAGGCGAGCCCGGCGAGGTCAGCCGCCGAGCTGGTCGCGCTCGCCAAGTCGAAGCCGGAGGGACTGAGCTACGGATCGCAAGGGGTCGGAACCGGCGGGCACCTGCTCGGCGAATTGTTCGCCAAGCACAGCGGCGCCAAGCTGGTGCACGTGCCGTATCGTGGCATTGCACCCGCCGTGACTGACACGGTCGCGGGGCGGATGGACATGCTGTTCGCGTCCTACGTCTCGACCGGCGGCCACGTCGAAAGCGGCAAGCTCCGTTTGCTGGCGATCGCGGGAACGCAGCGCCATCCGCGCATCCCGGAAATTCCGACCATGTCCGAGGCCGGATTTCCCGAGGTCCAGATGGAGCAGTGGTTCGGACTGTTCGCGCCCGCCGGCACGCCGGCCGCCGTCGTCCGCAAGCTCAACGACGAGTTCGTCAAGGCACTGCAAAGCGACGATGTGAAGAACAAGTTGCTGCCGCAGGTGGTATCCGTCATTCCGGGCACACCGGAAGAGCTTGGGGCCATCGTGGCCCGCGACGTCGTCCGGCTCGGCAAGGTCGTCAAGGAATCCGGAGCGCAGGCGCCGCAATGAGAAGAGATTTCCGGCATGTCGCTTGAATACGCCCCGCGCGGCCTGGTCGGGATGCTCACGCCGCAGGCCAACACCACGGTGGAGCCCGAGTTCAATCTGCTGTGGCCGCCCGGCGTGGCGATGATCAACGCCCGGCTGATGAGCGACAAGGGCACGATTTCGGCGCGCCTGATCGACTACTTCGCCAACTACGGCGCCGCCCTGCGGCAGTTCGCCAATGCGCCGGTGAGCGTGGTCGCGGCCGCCTGCACCGGCGCGTCCTATCTGGCCGGGCGCGAGCGCGAGGCGAGCGTGGTGCGGGAGCTTGCGGCGCAGAACGGCTATCCCTTCATTACCGCGGCGCTGGCGGTCGTTGACGCCCTGACCGTACTGAAGGCGGTCCGCATCGGCCTTGTGTCGCCTTATCCGGACGACCTCAACCGTGCGAGCATCGCCTATTGGCAAAGTCACGGTCTCGACGTGATCGAGGTCGCCAACGTCTTCAATGCCGAAAGCGCCTTCCATCCGATCTACAGCCTTGCCGGCTCGAGCGCGACGCAGGCCCTGCGCTCGCTCGAGCACAAGCCGCTCGACGCGATCGTCATGCTCGGCACCGGCATGCCGACGCTCGCGCCGATCGCGAGCGCCATCGGATGGGCGGGAGCGCCCGTGATGTCCTGCAATCTGTGCCTGGCGTGGCGCGCCGTCGAAGCGATCGATGGTCAGGCGCCGCGCGCATCCACCCTGCAATCCTGGTTGCGCGGGGAGGGCTGGGTGGACCAACTCAAAGCGCGGCTGCTGGCTAGCTGAGCTTCTGGTCGGTCGCCTCGGTCGGCCCTGCCGCCGGTGTGCGCCGCGCCAGTTCCGCGCCGGCATCAGTCGGCAATCGTACAAAGAAGAAAAACGCGCAGGCAGAGATCAGGGCGATGGTGATGTATGCCGGCTGGAAGTCGGCGGCGGTGATCGTGGTACGCCCGCGCGCCAACAGCGTCAGGTCCACCACAAGCGCGCCGATGGCGACGCCGACCGAGATCGATACCTGTTGGGCGACTGCGACCAGCGAGGTCGCGCGGCTCATGCGGCGGTTGTCGACGTCGGCATAGGCGATGGTGTTGAGGCTGGTGAACTCGAGCGAGCGGAAGAAGCCGCCGATGACGCAGAACGCCGACGATCCATGCAAATGGCACGCCCGGCGTAAACGTCGCGCAGGCCGCGACGAACACCGCGCTGATCAATGCATTCACCACCAGAACTTGGCGGAATCCGAAGCGCCGGAGAATGATCGGAATGACCGTCTTCATGCCCATGGCGCCGACGACGTTCGAGAGCGTGATCAGGCCGGACTGGAATGGCGTGAGGCCGAAGCCGAGCTGGAGCAGGAGCGGAAGCAGGAACGGCATCGCCCCGATGCCGGCACGGTAGATGAAGCCGCCGACGACCGCGGCGCGCATGGTCGGGATTTGCAGCAGCGACAGGTCGAGCACCGGCGCGGGTGTGCGCCGCGCATGCAGGACATAGGCATAGGTCGCGACCGCGCCGGCGACGATGAGCGCGATCACCACGCCGGTCGGCAGGAAATTGAGCCCGAGCAGGGAGCCGCCGAACACCAGCCCGCCGATGCCGAGGCCGGCGAGCACCGCGCCGACGAGGTCGAACGGATCGGGCGTCTCCGCCTTCACGTCCTCGATGAAGATCGTCGCCAACACGATGCCGGCGAGCCCGATCGGGATGTTGATGAGGAAGATCCAGTGCCAGGAAATGTAGGTGGTGATGAAGCCGCCGAGCGCCGGGCCGATGAGCGGCCCGATCAGCGCCGGCAGCGTGACCCAGATCATGGCGTTGATCAGCTCGCGCCGGTCCACGCTGCGCACCAGGATCAGGCGCGCCACCGGGGTCATCATCGCGCCGCCCATGCCTTCGAGGATGCGCGCGGCGACGAACTGCGTGAGCGTGCCCGACAGCGCGCAGCCGATCGATCCCAGCATGAAGACCGCGATCGCGGCGCGGAACACCGTGAGCGCGCCGAAGCGGTCGGCGGTCCAGCCGCTGACCGGGATGAAGACCGCGAGCGACAGGAGATACGAGGTGACCGCGAGCTTGAGCGTGAGCGGGCTGGTGCCGATATCGGCGGCGATCGCCGGCAGCGAGGTGGCGATCACGGTCGAGTCCATGTTTTCCATGAACAGGGCGACCGCCACGATCAGCGGCACGATGCGTTTGGCCGGCATGGATTGCAGAGCTGGACCTCTCGGACGGACTTTGCGCCGGCAGGGTATAGTCCGTTCCGGTGAGCATTCCACGCAAGAATCCACACCTTTCGGTGAATTGCCGCCAAATCGCTAGGATTCGCGGGCGAGCCGTGCTATCGACCGGCGCCAACCCAAAACGGGCCGTCAATCGCGCGCGGGACCGCTGTTTCGCCGCAGAATCGGAACCTATCTAAGGTTCCGGACGGCCCGCCGATAAAGCCCGAGCCGGGCACTGGAGTTGGCGATGGACCCAAAAAGCAACGGAAACCTGCGCGAAGCGCTCACCTTCGACGACGTCCTGCTCAAGCCGGGACTGTCCGAGCTGCTGCCGTCCGACGCCGACATCCGCACCCGCATCACCCGCGAAATCACGCTCAATATCCCGATCGTCGCCTCGGCCATGGACACCGTGACCGAGGCCAAGATGGCCATCGCCATGGCGCAGGCCGGCGGGCTCGGCGTCATCCACCGCAACCTCGAGCCGGAGGAGCAGGCGGCGCAAGTGCGCCAGGTCAAGAAGTTCGAATCCGGCATGGTGGTCAACCCGCGTCACCATCGCTCCCGGCGCCACGCTCGCCGATGCGCACGACCTGATGCAGGCGCACGGCATCTCCGGCATCCCGGTGGTCGAGGGCGGCGGCAATGGCCGGGCCGGCAAGCTGGTCGGCATCCTCACCAACCGCGACGTGCGCTTCGCCACCGATCCGCGCCAGAAGGTGGCGGAGCTGATGACCAAGGATCGGCTCATCACCGTGCGCGAGGGCGTCGGCCAGGACGAGGCCAAGCGCCTGCTGCACCAGCACCGCATCGAGAAGCTGCTGGTGGTCGACGACCAGTATCGCTGCGTCGGGCTGATCACCGTGAAGGACATCGAGAAGGCGGTCGCCAATCCGAATGCCTGCAAGGACGAGCAGGGGCGGCTGCGCGTCGCCGCCGCCACCACGGTCGGCGACAAGGGCTTCGGCCGCACCGAGCGGCTGATCGAGGCCGGCGTCGATCTCGTCGTGGTCGACACCGCGCACGGCCATTCGCGCTCGGTGCTCGACGCCGTCAGCCGCATCAAGCGGCTGTCCAACGCCGTGCAGGTGGTCGCCGGCAATGTCGCGACCTCCGAAGGCGCCAAGGCGCTGATCGACGCCGGCGCCGACTGCGATCAAGGTCGGCATCGGCCCGGGCTCGATCTGCACCACGCGGATCGTGGCCGGCGTCGGCGTGCCGCAGCTCACCGCCATCATGGACGCGGTCGAGGTCGCGCGCAAGACCGGCACGCCGGTCATCGCCGACGGCGGCATCAAGTATTCCGGCGATCTCGCCAAGGCGCTCGCCGCCGGCGCCGACTGCGCCATGGTCGGCTCGCTGCTCGCCGGCACCGACGAGACGCCGGGCGAGGTGTTCCTCTATCAGGGCCGCTCCTACAAGACCTATCGCGGCATGGGCTCGGTCGGCGCCATGGCGCGCGGCTCGGCCGACCGCTACTTCCAGCAGGACATCAAGGACACGCTCAAGCTCGTGCCGGAAGGCGTCGAGGGCCAGGTGCCCTACAAGGGCGCGGCCGCGACCGTGCTGCACCAGCTCGCCGGCGGCCTGCGCGCCGCCATGGGCTATGTCGGCGCCAAGACCTTGCAGGAGCTGCACGAGAAGGCCGAGTTCGTGCGCATCTCCGGCGCCGGCATGCGCGAGAGCCACGTGCACGACGTCACGATCACGCGCGAGAGCCCGAATTATCCCAGTAGAGTGTAGCTCTCAGCATTTTCATGGCGCAAAAGAAGCCGGCTGATCCATTCGCGCAGGTGCGCTCCGCGACCCTGGCGCATCGTGCCAAGCACGGCTGCGGTACCTGGCCCTACGGCAACGGCGCGCTGCTCGCCACACTGGCCGCAGCCACCGCCGCCAAGCGCATCCTCGAGCTCGGCACCGCGCTCGGCTACACCGCGCTGAACTTCGCCCAAGGCGCGCCCGGCGCCCGCATCGATACCGTCGAGCGCGATCCGGACCACGTGCGGCTTGCGCGCGGCCACATAGTGGCTGCCGGGATGGATAAACGCGTGACCGTGCACGAGGGCGACTTCGGCGACGTGCTGCCGACGCTCGAGCCCGGCTACGACCTGGCGTTTTTCGACGGCCATTCGCCGGTACCGCAGCTGCACGCGGAGCTGCATCGTCTCTTGCGGCCGCGTGGCGTGCTGGTCACCGCCAACCTCAACCACGGCGGGACCGCCAACGCGGTCTGCGAGGCGCTGCTCGACGAGCGGACCTGGCTCACCGCCTTCGTGGACGAGGACCGCGAGACTGCGATCAGCATCAAGCTGTGAGGGGGTTGACGAGATCCATGTCCATTCAAGCCATCCTGCTGCCGCTCTTCGTTCAGGTCGCGCTCACGCTCTTCCTGCTGTTCTGGACCGGCCGCGCGCGCGTGGCGGCGGTGCGGCGCGGTGACGTGCATCCGCGCGACATAGCGCTGCGCCAGCCGAACTGGCCGAAGCAAGAGACCCAGATCGCCAACGCCTATCACAACCAGCTCGAACTGCCGGTCCTGTTCTATGTGCTCACCATCCTGGCAATCATCACGCGCCACGCCGATCTCCTGTTCGTGGTCATGGCGTGGCTGTTCGTCGTATTGCGCCTCGTGCACGCCTATATCCACCTGACAAGCAATCAAGTCGGCCAGCGGTTCGCGGCCTTCGCAGCGAGCGCCCTGGTGCTCCTGGTCATGTGGGTGATCTTTGCCGTGCGCCTTCTGCTCGGAATTTGAAGCGCGCCGCCGGCTCTTCATTGCGAGCTGATCAGGAGACGTGTTTGCTGGGCCTGGGTCCGTGCAAGACGTTCCGAACATGCGTGGCAAAGAGAGTGGGAAACTCTCGCGCATGATGAGGCAACGGTCGTTGCTCCTGCCAATGGACGGCCATCGAGAGTACGACCGGCTCGCCATTGAATTGCAGGCGCGAGATCCGGACGCGCCTGCTGTTGAACTTGAGCGTGCCGGGCACGATGGCGACGCCATGGCCGGTCTCGGCCAGCGCCGCAAGCGTATGGGGTGCGCTCCCCTCGAACCGTACATTGGGTGCGATGCGGGCAAGGCGGCAGGCAGCGTCGAAGATCGTTCTCGCTGCGAACTCGCGCTCGCCCAGGAGAAGGGGCATTCCGTTCAAACGCCGCAGGTCCACGATGCCGCGGGTGCCCAATCCGTAACGCTTGTGTGAAATAACGAGCAAAGGGACCGGCGGCAGCGGATGACTTGCAAGCCGCTCCCGTCCGCCGAAGTCGATGGTGACAGCGAAGTGAAGTTCACCCTTCGTGACCATTTCGACCTGCCGTGCGCCGCTGGCTTCGACCAATGTCACGCGAACGTTCGGATATTCGCGCTCATAACGTTGCAGGAACGAGGGAAAAAAGCGTGCAATTGTCTGTGGTGCCGCGCCGATGCGTAAAACGCCGGTCTTGCCGCCACCGAGGGACTGCGCGCTGTCAAGCACCGCGTCGGCTTGAGCCGCCAGCCCACGGCATTGGCGCAGGAATTCCTCGGCATTGCTCGTGAGAACCAGCCGGCGGTTGACGCGGTCGAAAAGCTTGAGCCCGACCTCATCTTGCAAGGATTGAATCTGTCGCGATAGGGCGGGCTGCGTGATCCGAAGATGAGCCGCCGCGCCAGACACGCCGCCGTAATCCACCACGGCGATGAAGGTGCGCACATGCTTGAGGTTCATGTTTCAATTATGCCAAAACGGCATGTAAAGTGCATTATTTTATGCATTGGATTTTCCATTGGTCGGGCCTCTATCTTTGACCTCGAAACGAGGTGACCGCCGGAGATGCCAATGCGTTCCCGCTCCCTGCTTGCCATTCTTCTTTTCGTTGGATCGTCTTGGTTCAACGCTACGGCGGGGCGCACGCAGCCGATGCCAGTGCTGGGCTACGTGGCCAACGAGAACGTCAATCCGGCTCGGCTTGCCATTTTCAAAAAGGGATTGGCGGACCTGGGCTACACGGAAGGAAAGTCGATCGTTGTCGAGTATCGATCGGCGAAATTGGACAGCGACTATCCAAAGCTCATCGCCGAATTGCTCGACCGCCGCGTCGATATCATCGTGGCAGCCAACGCACCTGCGGCCGTCGCGGCGAAGAAGGGAAGCGACACAGTCCCGATTGTGATAGCCGCCGTGAACGATCCGGTCGGCCTCGGCTTGGTGAAGAGCCTCGAGCGGCCCGGCGCCAATGTAACAGGTACGACGATGTATGCGCCGCATCTGATCGGCGAGCGGGTGCGACTTCTGAAGAAGCTCGTTCCGGCCGCGGTCAAGGTCGCCATGTTCGTCAATGGCAACAACGCCAACAATCCAGCGCAATTCGCCTTGTTCGACTCCGAGGCACGAGCTGTCGGCATGCAGGCCGCGCAGCTCGACGCGCGCACGCCGCCGGATGTCGAGCCGGCATTTCGCCAAGCCGAGAAGGACGGCGCGCAAGGATTGTTCCAGGCCGTTGACAGCTTTATGAACTCACAACGCGCTGTGCTCGCCAGATTGGCCGCTCAAGCGAAACTGCCGATGATTTTCACCGACCGCGAGTACGTGCTCGCTGGTGGACTGATGTCGATCGGGCCAGGCCATCAGGAAGGATACGAGGGCGCTGCAAGCTATGTGGACAAGATCCTCCGTGGGGCCAAGCCGGCCGACCTCCCAGTGGCGCCGACCAAGAAGGTGGATTTCACTGTCAGCCGGCAGGCGCTTTCCCGAATTGGCCTGGCACTACCCCAGGACCTGAGCGAGCGCGTCAACGATTGGGTCGATTAGGGCGGCACGACAAGCGCCGGCGTTGAAACGACACTTGCAATTGGCGCCGGAACCGCTCACTGAGGCGCATGACGCCCGCCGCCCGCCTGTCCGCCGCCATCGAGATCATCGCCGATATCGACGCGCGGCGGCGGCCGGCGCCCGATGCGCTCAAGGACTGGGGCCTCTCGCATCGCTTCGCCGGCTCGGGCGACCGCGCTGCGATCGCCGGCCTCGTCTACGACGCGTTGCGCCGGCGCGCGTCGAGCGCCCACATCATGGGTGAGGGAAGCGCGCGCGCGGTCGTGCTCGGCATGTTGCGGCTCGAGCGCAAGCTCGATCCCGATGCGATCGCGGTGCTCGCCGACGGGGCGCGCTTTGCACCTTCTCCGCTGAGCGAGCAGGAGCGGGCGCGGATCGACGCTACCGATCTCGCCGGCGCGCCGCCCTGGGTTGCCGGCGACTATCCGGAATGGCTCGACCCGCATCTCGCCCGCGTATTCGGCGAGGACCGCGCGGCCGAAGGCGCGGCGCTGGCGAGCCGAGCGCCACTCGATCTGCGCGTCAATACGTTGGCGACCGACCGCGACGCAGCGGCGGCCGCGCTTGCCGATCTCGATCCCGTGCCGACGCGCTGGTCGCCGTTCGGATTGCGCATCGCGCTCGCGGCCGACGCCAAGGGGCCGGCGATCCACGCGGAGCCCGCCTTCATCAAGGGACTGATCGAGGTGCAGGACGAAGGTTCGCAGCTCGCGGCACTGATCGCCGGCGCCAAGCCGGGCGAGCACGTGGTCGATCTCTGCGCCGGTGCCGGCGGCAAGACGCTCGCGCTCGCCGCGGCGATGCAGAATCGCGGCCAACTTTATGCGACCGATGCCGACAAACGCCGGCTGGCGCCGATCCACGACCGGCTCACGCGCTCCGGCGCGCGCAACGTGCAGGTCCGCACGCCGAAGTCCGTCGGCAACGAACTCGCCGATCTCGAACGCCGCGCCGACCTCGTGCTGATCGATGCGCCCTGCACCGGCATCGGCACCTGGCGGCGCAACCCCGACGCCAAGTGGCGCGTGCGCCCGGGCGCGCTCGCGGTGCGGCTCAAGGAGCAGGCCGAGGTGCTCGACCGCGCCGCCCGCCTGGTGAAGCCCGGCGGCCGCATCGCCTATGTCACCTGCTCGCTGCTCGCCGAGGAGAACGGCGATCAGGTGCGTGCGTTTCTCTCGCGCCATGAGGATTTCGCGATCATGCCGCCGGCCGAGACGGCGAATGCGCTCGGCGAGCGGGCCTATCTTTTTCGGCGCGCGGTGCTGACGTCGGAGGAGGGGCTGCTCATGACCCCGCGCCGCACCGACACCGATGGGTTCTATGTCTCGATGCTGGTCAGCGCGCAGCGGCGCTGACTTGCCGGGCGCGCGCGCATTCGAACGTCGCGTCCCACAGCGCCTTGCCGGTGCCGAGATATTTGACGCCCAGGAAGGTGAGCCGCTGATGCTCGCGCTTGATGGTCAGCTCGTCGCCGTGTGCCAATTCGCCTTTGGCGCGCATCAACGTGAGGCCCTCGCAGCTGGCCTGGACCTCGTCGGCACTGCGGAGAACGAGATGCGCGCATTCATGATAGAAAGTGAAGCGCGTCATGATGGGCGGCAGCTGCCCGAGCGCCAGCATGTTGAGAATGATCTGTGGCTGCCCGGCGGCATCCCAGGTCGAATAACCCCAGAACCGCAAGCTACTGTCGTTGCGGCCCCTGACCAGAACGAGATCGCCGCCCCTGCGCGGGCGCGCGTAGCAGTCGCGCGGCTGCTGATCAATGGGATCGATATAGGTGTGAACGGCCTGTGCCCGCGCGGGGTGGTGCGCCGCAGCCGCCATCGCGATGGCAACCGCCAAGCATAGCATCCCCAATCTCGACGCAGCCATTGCTGCTTCCCCGACCCCAACGGTTCGGCAGGGGATACCGCCAAAATGCATCAACAGTGAGGCTGCCGAATTCCTGAGGGCTACCCGGTCTTGCGCTTCTTCTTGCCCTTCTGGGTCGGCGGCGGCGTCTGCTGCTTGAGCGGCAGCGGCACCGGAAAGCCGCCGTATTCCTGCTCGGCCACGAAGCATTGATAGTAGTTCGCGCTCGGCACGCTCTTGCTGGTCGCGCAATAGTGGAACGGATAGAGCTGATCCTCGGTGCGATAGGTGGCATACGGCCCGATCAGGTAGCGGCCGGAGCCGTCGAACGACGCGCCGACGCGGTCGATCTTGCCCTCGAGCGAGGGCTCCACCGCCAGGATCGCGTCGCGCAACTCGGTGCCTTCGACGAAGTTGTCCGGCAGTTGGTCGAACGGACCGTCGAACGGACTGTTGGTTCGGGAATTGGCCTCGAACACGCCGATCAGGATTTTCCGGTTCATGCGCAGGTCGAGGTAGTAGGCGAACCCGGTGCGGACCCCGATCAGGATGCGGTTGGTATGGACCGAGGGACGGAACTGATCCGCCACCTTGACCGTCTCGTCGAGAATGTAGTGGAAGACCTTCAGCTTCGGATTGAAGATCAGGAAGAAGCGCATGCCGGATTCATCGAACATCGGGCCGAGAAATTTCTCGTCCGGTCCGATCGCGTGCGGCGGCGGCACGACCTTCGACAGGTCGTTGAGCTCGAAGATGACCTGTTTCTCGCCGAGGGTGACGCGGTAGACCAGGTAACCCATCTTCTCGACCAGCACGCCGTCCGACCCATCGAACACCTTGTAGGTGAGCGGAGCGTCTTCCTTCCACTCCTGCAGATCCTCGAAATAGGCGAAGTGCAGCTTGCCGTTGTCGCGGTCCATCATGTCGAGACGGATGTTGCCGGCGTAGCGCACGCCTTGGTTATAGAAATTGAAATAGTAGTAGTTCTCGGTCGGATAGACCTTCACCCGGTCGGGCAGGCTCTCGAGCACGAACGACAGCATCGCCTTCTGGTCGGAGAGCGGCAGCACCGTCTCGTTGAGGACGTCCTCGAGGTAGCGCTCGTGCGGATAGAGCCGCGGCCGCTCGCCGGCCGCCGCCGTCGCAGCCATGAGATGAAGCGCGCAAGCGAGCGCGACAGCGAATTTTGCCGTGCGCCGCTTGTGCTTCCACTCTTTGCCGACGATACCGATCACGCTACTTCTTCAACGGCCCTGCGGCGACTGCTGCCTTTGGATGCCCTGCGGCGCTTGCCTTATCACGGGCGCCTGCTTTACGGCGGCCGCCGATCCTGCCGGCACATGCGCCTTCACGGACCCTGCCGGCACGTGCTGCTTCACCTTCACCGACCCCGCCGGCACGTGCTGCTTCACCGAGCCGACAGGCCGATGCTGGGGCTGGGAGCCCGGCGGCGAATGCTTGGGCGCGGAGCCCACCGGCAAGTGCTGCTTCACCGATCCGACCGGCAGATGCTGCTTCACGGATCCGACCGGCAGGTGCTGCTTCACCGATCCCACTGGCAGGTGCTGCTTGATCGAGCCCGGCGGCTCGTGCTGCTTCACCGAGCCGACCGGCAGATGCTTGACGGAGCCCGGAGGGCTGTGACCAGGCAGAGACACCGCGGGAAGGTGCTGCTTGGTAGAGCCTGGCGGCTCATGCTGCTTCACTGAGCCCAGCGGCAGATGCTTGACGGAGCCCGGAGGGCTGTGACCAGGCAGAGACACCGCGGGAAGGTGCTGCTTCAACGAGCCTGGAGGCTGGTGCTGCTTGACCGAGCCGGCGGGGAAGTGCGTCGAGCCGACCGGCAGATGCTTCACCGAGCCCGCCGGCCAATGCTTCACCGAGCCGGGCGGATCATGTTTCAGCGACCCCACCGGGAGGTGCTTGAGCGAGCCCGGCGGCAGGTGCTGCTTGAGCGAGCCCACCGGAACGTGCGTCACCGAGCCCGGCGGGAAATGCTTCACCGAGCCGATCGGCCGATGCACGACGGAGCCCACGGGCAGGTGCTGCCCGAGCGAGCCCGGCGGCGTGTGCTTCAGCGATCCGATCGGCCAGTGTGTGACCGAACCCGGCGGGCGATGCTGAAGCGAGCCCGGCGGGGTGTGCGTGCCGGAGCCCGGCGGCCAATGTTTCACCGAGCCCGGCGGCCAGTGCGTCACGGAGCCCGGCGGCCAATGGGTGCGCGAGCCCGGGGGCCAATGGGTGCGGGAGCCGGGCGGCCAGTGCGTACGCGAGCCGGGCGGCCAATGATTCCACGAGCCCGGCGGCCAATGGGTGACGGAACCCCGGGGCCAGTGGACCCGGGAGCCCGGCGGCCAATGGCTGTACGAGCCCGGCGGCCAATGGCCGTAGGAGCCCTGCGGCCAATGCGAGCCCCAGCGATTGTGGCTCATGGCCGGCCAGTGGGAGCCATAGCGGAAATGGCTGTATTGCGTGCGGTGCGAATAGAAGCGGGCGTGGCTGGCGTCGGGCGAGTGCCCTTCCTCGAAGATATAGACCGGCGGCGGCGCCATCACCGGGACGAAGCCCGCGGGCTGCACCTCGCACACCTCGTAGATCGCGATATCACCGATCCGCGTGGCATCGTTGCGCGTGAGCTCTTCCTGGATGAGATTGCCGTTGGCGTCGACGTTGATGTCGGTGTCGATGAAATAGGATTGATCGAGGCCGATGGAGTCGCCGGTGTAGCCGGTCGCTTGCTTGAGCTCGGCGAAGGCCGCGGTCGGCGCGAGCTCTGCGAACGTGCTCTCTTTCAGCCCTTGGATGCCGTGTACTTCCGAGGAGTCGCCCTCCGCCTGCGGACCTCCCGCGGGCGCCTTGCACAAGCCCTTGGGCGAGCACAGCGCATCGCCGGTGATCCAGACGAACTGATCGGGCTGGCGCGGGTCCATCGTCCACGAAGGTGTGTAGCCGTAGCCGAAGGTGACGCCGCCGGCGCAGTTCGCGAATAAGTAGGGTGCGCCTTCGGCGAGCCGGTTGTAGGACCCCACATCGTAGCGGCCGACCGGACGCCACACGCCGTCCTGATGCAGCTCGTAGCGCAGCGCGCGTGACTCGTGCGGCGTTGCGAACGGGTATTCGTTGTCGAGCCCGAGATTGCGAATGCCGCCGCGCTCGGCGATCAGCATCACCGGACGGTCGGTGCAGACCGGGAACGAGATATCGCTGACCGGGCGGCTCAGCCCCGCGCGTGCGACGTCCTGCGGGCTGAAGAAGAAATCCGGCACGGTGAGTTCGCGCCGCACGCTCGCGCCGTTGAAGTCGCCGTCGGGACCGATCCCGATCGACCACACCGAGCTGCGCTTCTCCTCGTCCGGCAGGCTGTTCCAGGCGGAGGCCTCGCCCAAGTCGGGGCTGCTCGCGACCGAATAGTACAGGCGGATTTCGCCGCCGGCCGCGACCCGCCCGACGCCGAGCCCCCACACCCGCCGGCCGTTCTGCGCGATGTTCCAGCACTCGGGCGAATACTGGAATTGACCGGAAGGACAATCCTCGATCCGTGCCCGCGATGCCGGATCGAAGGGAATCGGCGGCAGGTTGCGCTGCTGCTTGCTTTCGGCATCCATGAAGTTGCCGCGGCCGCGCACCCCGTGATCATAGAAGCCGAGGTCCGTGCCGTCGCTCGGCCGGATGCGGTGGATCATGCCGGTCTCGAGATCCGACACGAACAATTGCCGGTTCCAGCGGTCGTAGGCGACATTGCCGAGCGCGGCGCCGGTGTTGGCGCGGCCGTTGAGCGTGACGTTGGCGAACGGGCGAGGCCGATATCCGCTCTGCGCGTCGAGCTTGTAGATCGTCCCCGGGCCGCCGCTGGCGCCCCACATGCCCGGCATCCACTGCGAGTTGTCAGGCAAGCGATGCAGGCCGAAAGCCGATGTCGCCGAAAGGTAGATGTTCGGCGCACTCTCGTTGTCGATGGCGACGCCGAACACCTGCCCGACCTGGCTCGCGGTCACGGGCATGCGCTGCGGCTCGTTCATCCAGTGCTCGCCTTGCGGCGGGCGGCCGGGCGAGCGCACGTCGATGATGCTCGCGGACGGGCCTTCCGGATTGATGACGGTGACGTCACCGGCGCTGCCGGGCGCGCTGGTGGTACCTGAAAACCGCGTTACCACAGCCTCGCCTGGTTGCAGCGGTCCCTGCTGAGCGAGCGCCGGCGAGAACGTGAGCTGAACGGCGGCGAGCGGCAGCAACAGCGCCGTGAGCGCCGCCGGCCGCAGAGTACCGCAGGCGCGCGCGAGCGCCAGTCGAATTCGAAAGCCGTGCGGACGCACGAAGGGCCTCCCCGCCGTAGCGACGCCATCCACGGAACCGACGCTATGCCATTATTGCGCCGATGGGAAGTCGGCGGAACACGGGTAACGGTGGGTAGTTTCGGGCTTTTTCAGGAGCCGCGCAGCCGCAGGTGGCGGATTATGGCGCCGATCACGTTGGAATAGTCGTCGGTCCAGACCCATTGCCGGGGATCCGGCTTGACCGGAATCCAATTGCCGCTGCTTACCAAGGTACCGAAATCTTCGTCCTTGCGGGCGGTCGCGACCACCGCCGACTGGTACTGGTGGGCCTCCGGATCGACCTCTTCCGGCGGATTGAGGCGCGCCACGAGTCCGTTCGCATGGGCGATGCCGGCGACCACCGAGACGAGTTCCATGTAACGGCTGGATACGTGCAGCGCGATGATGCCGTCCGGCTTGAGCTTGCGCAGGTAGAGCGCCATCGCCTCCTTGGTCATCAGGTGGACCGGCATCGTATCGGAGGCGAAGGCATCGAGCAGGATGACGTCGTAGCTTGCGTCCGGGGCGTCGGCGAGCGTGAGCCGGGCGTCGCCGAGCACGATCGGCATGTCGGGAGCGCATGCCGCCAGGAACGTGAAGCGGCTCGGATCGCGCGCGATGTCCACGACCGCCGGATCGATCTCGTAGTAGGTCCAGTCGTCGCCCGGCTCGGCGTAGCAGGCGAGCGTGCCGGCGCCGAGCCCCACGATCGCGACGTGGATCGGCCCGCCCGTGCGCGCGCGGGCGGCCGCGATGGTCTGCACCGTGGCGGCATTGGCGTGGAAATAGGTCAGCGGGTAGCGGCCGCACCCCGGGTCCCGCCTCGATGTCGCTCAGCAGCTGGGCGCCGTGAATGGTCGTGCCGTGCTGGAGCACGCGGATGCCGTCGCCGCGGTCCACGATCTTGTGCACGCCGAAGAAGCTGCGGACGCGGTCGAGGTCGACTTCGTAGAAGCGCCACACCATGAACGTGAGCACGACGAGCGCGGCGAAGGCGAGCGGGTTGGGCAGGAACGAGGCCGCCAGCGCCAGCGCCAGCAGCACGCCGAGGCTCCAATAGAACTCCGTGTCGGTCAGGCCGACGTCGAACCCGAGCGCCGGCACCACGATGATCGCGGCGGCGACGACGAAGGCCACCGCGACCGCCAGCACCTGCCGCCAGTCGGCGAGCGTCAGTCCGGGCCGGCACAAGATGGCAAGCACGATCAGGATGGGATATTCCGCCACCCAGGAGAACGTGTGGGGCGCAATCAGTGCGGCGGCGATGCCGCCGGCGACGCCGCCGGCGGACATCCACATATAGAAGGCGGTGAGGTGCCCGGCCGCCGGCCGGCGGCGGGCGAGCTCGCCGTGACACACCAGCGCGATGACGAAGAACGCCACGACGTGCAGCAGCATGAGCAACGGCAAATAGTCGTGAACGCTGTAGACGATGGTGGCGACGAGGGCGACCAGCAGCGCCGGCTGGATCAGGACCATCGCGCGGTGCGGGAGGATCGGCTTCGCCTGGAACGCGATGACGAAGGTCATGAGGTAGAGCGCGAGCGGGATCACCCACAGGAACGGGGAGGGCGCGATGTCGGTCGACAGATGCGCCGTCACGGCGATCAGCAAGCCCGAGGGGACCGCCGCGAGCGCCATCCAGGTCGCGGCATCGCGCCACGTCGGCCGCGCGCCGGCCTCCTCGGCGACCTCGATGTCGCGCGTCGCGCCGCCCGAGCGCCACGACAGCACGCCACAGACGCCGATCAGCACGATCAGCGCGAGAAAGCCTATCGACCAGGCGCGCGGTCTGCTGGCCGAGCCTCGTGAACGGCTCGACCACGAACGGATAGCTGAGCAGCGCCAGGATGCTGCCGATATTGCTCGCGGCATAGAGGAAATACGGATCCTTGGCGCGGGGATGGTCGCTGCGGGCAAACCACGCCTGCAACAGCGGCGCGTTGGCGGAAAGCGCAAAGAACGGCAGGCCGATCGAGACCGTGAACAGCCCGAGCAGCCACAGGGCTTCACCCTGGGTGGGCGGACGTCCCCAGCTGGCGGCGATGGCGAGCGGCAAGGTGAGCGCCGCCGCGGCCATCACGGCGACGTGGACGAGCGGCGCGATCCGTGCCGGCACGTAGCGCGTGAGCAGATGGGCATAGGCATAGCCGAGCAGCAGCGCGGCCTGGAAGAACACGATGGCCACCGACCACACCGCGGGCGACCCGCCGAGCTGCGGCAGCACCATCTTGGTGAACATCGGCTGCACCGCGAACAGGAGCGCGGCGCTGAGGAAAATCGCGGCTGTGAAGACGGCGAGCAGCGGGCCGAAGGCGATGGCGGGGCCGGCTGCGGTGGTGGTTTTCTGTTGGTCTATGGTCATGCCCCCTAGACTAACCTGTGGGATGGGTGGAGCGAAGACTCGCCCACGGCTCAGTTCGTGTACGCGGCGATACTGGCGGCGGTATCGATCATCGGCTGTTGGCTGACCTTGATGAAACCGGCGTTCGGACGATCGAGATCCTGGATGATGAGGATCACGGCTGCCACCAGCACGCCCAACGTGTAGGGCGGAACTCTGGATCGCTGTCCCGCCAGTCCGGCCGAATAACCGGTGAAGGCGCTGGCGACGATTGCGATGCCATAAAGCGCGATCAGGACGATGTTCGGCACGCGATTGACTACCGCGATTATCCGCTTTTCCTGATTGTCGATCATCTCGTTCAGCGTCTGGATGAAGAGCCCCGTCGGCACCAATGCATTGTCCTTCGCGGCCACCGCCTTGACCTGCTGCCAAAGCGCTTCCTGGATGGCATTCGAGCGGTTGACCGCAGCGCGCAACTCTTCCGGGGACGGAATGCGACCGGTGATGCCCAGCCGAACCTGCACGTATTCGCGCAACAGCTTCAAACATTCGATATCGTGAGGCGCCGGCAGCAGGCGTGCGCGCAATGCGGTCGTCCCGATCGAATTTGCCTCGTACAGCACGGCGTCACGCCTGCCCTCGAAGCGGGTGAGCGACATCGAAAACGTGAAGCCGATCATCAACGCCAGGAGACCCAGCACGGATGCTTGGAGGGTTGCGGTATTTTCCTTGCCCCCTTCGCCGGATATCAGGCCGAATCGAAGACCAGCCTCGCAAGCGACCAGGATGGCGGCAGTGCTGACGAAGAAAATCAACAACAGTGGATAGTCGGCGAAATCCATCCCGGCGACCTCGCACCGAACTTACCCGACACGGTCGCGGGCGACTACCCCCGCATTCGAAGGCAGCTTTCCAGGCGTTCGTGTCGCGGGTTCGGCGCCTCCATGGACGGTCAAAATGCGCGGGATGGGTGCTGCATCCGCTGCACCCATCCCGTCACGCGTAGCTCAATTCGGCTTGCGGGCCGGATTGTTGGGGCCGCGGCGCATCCGGGCCTGTACCAGGTTGGAATCCTCGTCGTAGACGAAGCAGGCGTAGTAGTTCGCCGCCGACACCTTCTTGTCGGTCGCGCAGCTGTGGAAGACCATGAGATCCTCCTCGATGCGGTAGTGCCGGTAGGGACCGATCATGTAGCGGCTGGCACTGCCCGGCGTGATGCCGTAGCGGTCGATCTTGCCCTTGAGCCGCGGCTCGACCGCGATGATGGCGTCGCGCAAGGACTCGCCTTCGATGAAGTTGTCCGGCAGCTGATCGAACGGTCCGTCGAAGTAGTTGTTGACGCGTGAATTGCCCTCGAACACGCCGATCAGGATTTTGCGATCGAGCTTGTGGTCGCGGTAATAGGCAAAGCCGGTGCGCTTGCCGATCAGGATGCGGTCGGTGGGGACCGCGGCGACGAACTGGTCGGCGACATCCGCCGTTTCGTCGAGCACGTAGTGGAACAGCTTCAGCTTCTTGTTGAAGACGAGGAAGAACCGCATCGCGGACTCGTCGAAGATCGGCCCGAGATAGACCTCGTCCGGCCCGAACGCGCCCGGCGGCGGCTTGACGTTGGTGAGATCGTTGAGCGCGAACTCCACGGACTTGCCGCCGTGCGAGATGCGGTAGAGCAGCGGATCGACCTTCTCCACCTTCACGCCGAAGGTGTCGTCGAGGATGCGGTGGGTGATCGACTCGTCGTAATAGGTCCATTCCGAGAGATCCTCGAAATAGGCGAAATGCACCTTGCCTTCGTCGCGGTCGATGATGTCCAGGCGGAGGTTGCCGGCGTAGCGGATGTTGTTATGGAAGAACGAGAAATAGAAGTAGTTCTCGGTCGGGTAGACCTTGACGCGGTCGGGCAGATTGCCGAGCACGAACTTGAACACCGACATCGGGTCCTTGACGTCGAGTGTCGGCTTCCGCATGGCGTCTTCGGCATAGGTCTGGTGCAGATAGAGCCGCGGCTGCGTCTCGGCTTTGGCCGCCGTGGCAAACACTGTCGCGGTGGCCAGCCCGGCGACGGCGAGGGCGGTCCAGCTGAATTTCTTCTGGCGTTGCATGGGAGGTCTCCTCTCTCTTCTTCTTGTGTCTCTGGATCAGTGGGTGCGGGCGGAGCCGTGGCTCCGCCCGCATTGTCGTCACCGCCGGCCAAACCCTTGGCCGCCGATCCTTCCGCCACTCAGGCCCTGGAAGGATTGGGTCTTCGGCAGGCTGAGCGAGCGCAGTTGCGGGATGCGCCCGATATTGCCCTGCGAGCCGCCTTGCGAGCCGGTCGGGCCGAGGTTCCGCTTGACCACATTCGAACCTTTGACCGCGTGGCTGCGCGCGCCGTCGTGGGTGCCGAACGAGCCGTGCCGACGGTGGAGGCCAGGATTGGTCGTCGAACCCGTGGGACCTTTGCTCAGGGTCGTGTTGTGCGAGCCTTTAGCCGAGTGGCTGCGCACCTGGTTGTGTGAGCCGATCGGAGTGTGGCTCAGGTTCTTGCTGTGCGAGCCTTTCTGAACGTGGCTCAGGCTCGGAGTGCTCCCTGGAGCTGTTCTTGTAGTGTGCTCCCTGGGAGCTGTTCTTGTAGTGGCTCCGCTCGGTGCTGTGCTCCTTGGAGCTGTGCTTCCAGTGGCTGCGCAGAGTGCTGTGCTCCTTGGAACTGTGCAGCCAGTGGCTACGCAGGGTGCTGTGCTCCTTGGAGCTGGTCCGCCAGTGGCTGCGCTCCTTGTCGTGCGAGCCTTCCCTCCAGTGGCTGCGTTCGCGGTGGTGCGAACCGTCACGGTAGTGGCTGCGGTCGCGGTGGTGCGACGAGTGCCGGTAGTGGCTGCGCTCGCGGTTGTGCGAGGCCAACCGCCAGTGGCTCCAGAAGTAGTGGTGCGAGCCCCAGCGGTTGTGGCTCCAGTAGGGATCGTGCGAGCCCCACCGATAGTGGCTGCCGGCGCGGCCGTGCGAGTACAGCCGAGCGTGGCTGACGTCATCCGCATGGACCGCACCAACCGGCGGCGGCGTCCACGGGATGAAGGCGTAGCTCTTCGGCGGCTCGCAGATCTGGTAGATCGCCACGTCGCCGATCTTGGTGGCGTCGTTGCGGGCCAGCTCCTGCTCGATGATGCGACCGTTGCCGTCAACGTTGACGTCGGTGTCGATCATGTAGGCCTGGCTGGGACCGCCGGCGCCGCCCACCGTCGGTTTCGGCGCGAAGGCGGATTCCGGCGCGAGCTCCTCGAAGGCGCCCTCCGAGAGACCCTGGATGCCGCTGACCTCGGAACCGTCGCCGCCGGTCCGCGTCGCGGCCTGCTGCGCCTCCTCGGAGCTGGCTTCGGCCTGCTGGCCGCTCGGCAGGTTGCACGGATCCTCGCGGGAGCAGAGCTTGTCGCCCGACGTCCACACGAACTGATCCGGCTTGCTCTGGTCGGCGACCCAGGTATTGGCGTCGTAGCCAAGACCGAAGGCGATGCCGCCCGAGCAGTTCGCCCGCATGTACGGCGCACCTTCCTTGGTGCGGTCGTAGAAGCCGACGTCGTAGCGGCCGACCGGGCGCCAGGTGCCCTTGTCGTCGACCTCGTAGCGCAACGCGCGCGACTCGTGCGGCGTGGCGAACGAATTCTCCATGCCGAGACCGAGATTGCGGATGCCGCCGCGTTCGGCGACGAGCATCACCGGGCGCTGGCCGCATTCCGAGAACGAGATGTCGCTCACCGGCTGGCTGAAGCCGGCGCGCGCGACGTCCGCGTGGCGCTCGAAGAAGTCCGGCAGGATGAACTCGCGCCGGACGTCCGACGTGTCGAAGCCGCCGTTCGGATCGAGCCGCACCGACCACACCGTGTTGCGCTTGTCGTCGTCCGAAGTCTGGTTCCAGCCGGCTTGCCCGAAGGCGGGGCTCGACCAGACCGCGTAGAACAGCCGCGACTGGTTCGTCATGGCATCGCGGCGCACGCCGAGACCCCACACCCGCCGCCCGCTCTCCGCGAAGTTCCAGCATTGCGGACTGGTGTCGAACTTGGCCCCGCAATCCTCGATGCGGGCGCGCGAGTTGGTGTTGAACGCGATCGGCGGCAAGCTCGTGCGCTCGCCGTTCTCCGCGTTGACGAAGCCGGCCCGGCCCTGCGCGCCGTGGTCGTAGACGCCGAGGTCGGCGCCGTCGGCAGCGCGGATGCGGTGGATCATCCCGGTTTCCATGTCCGAGACGAACAACTGCTTGTTGGCGCGGTCGTAGGCCATGTTGCCGAGCGCGGCACCGGTGTTGGGCCGGCCGTTGAGCGTGATCTGCGAGAACACGCGCGGCGCATAGCCGGTCGAGGCGTCGAGCCGGTAGATGGTGCCGGGGCCACCGCCCTGACCCCACATGCCCGCCATCCAGTCCTTGCCGGCGCGATGCAGCCCGAAGGCCGAGGTCGCGCTCAGGTAGACGTTGGGCGGATTGGCGTCGTCGAGCGTGACGCCGAACACCTGGCCGACCTCGCCGGCGGTGACCGGCTTGCGTTGCGGCTCGTCCACCCAATGCTGCCCGAGCGGCGGCGTGCGCGGCGCGCGCACGTCGATGATGCTGCCGACGGTGCCATTGGTGTCGATCACCGGACCGCCGACGCTGGGACGGATTCCGGAGAACCGCGTCACATAACCTTCGCCCGGCTGGATCGCGTCTTGTGCGAGGGCCGGGCGGGTCGGGAGCAGTGCGGTGGCGGTGAGTACGGTGGTGGTGAGTAGGAAGGCATGGGCGAGTGCCATACCTGTAGACCGCAAGGGATTGCGGGGCGACATGATAGTTCTCCTTCTGGTGCTCCACCCCTTGTGAAGTCCAGCGGAGAGCGTGGCTTCGCAGGCCTCTTGGACTGCGTGCCCCGTTCTTCGTTGTGCGTATCTGTCGGCTGGCGGCGCGCGGAGGTTCACGCTGGCATGAGGGGCGCGGCTACGCTTGGTTAAGGTGGGTGTCTCGATTTGGCACCGCGGCACGCCTCGCTACTCTCGTGTCTAACAATGTCAAACAGCACATCTCGTTCCCGCGGCGCGGTTGCGCCCGGGGTGGTGAAATAGAGTCCCACCATTGAGGGGTGGGCGGAGCGCCGACAGGCGCCCGGGTGCAGCGGCACCCGGTTGGGCGTGCAATAACGCTGCACGCCCGGGTGCTTGCGAAGCACCCTGCGTCCCATGACGCGGGACGCGCGCCTTTCGGCGCTCCACCGTGGCGATTTGTGGCCGGGGGCCGCGCTTCCGTCTCCGGAATTATCCTCCGGAATCCGTGCAGCGAGCTCCTCGCAGCCAAGTCGTAGTGCTTGGCGGGCGGTGCCCCGGGCCTCCCGGGGCGCGGTTACGAGCCGCAGCCGCAGGACGCCACACCTCACTCCGACTTCAGGATCGCCTCTAGAAGACGCCCCTCGATGAGTGAGGTGGGGCGCTCTTACGCTAAGTTCAATATGTAGTCAATAAATATATTCGTTTCGTGGTCGAAACTACAGGGTCAATCGTGTGGTTAAAGATCGGAGTTTGGATTTACAAAACCTTCGCATTCCTGCCCATTCTTTCGTCTTGTCCGTTCTTTTTTTCTGGCTGCTATTTGGAACAAGTTCAAAGACCGCCCCGTTGAAACATGCCCGGTCGGAGGTTTCCTCTCTTCCGCTCCTGATTGCAGGCGTTTCCCGTCACGAACGCCGGCGTTCAAGCAATGCCGTTTGCCCCGGAGAATTCCAATGGCTCAACCATCCTCAACCGCTCGCCAGGCGCCGGAGAAATTTCCGACGCCGGCCAAGATGACGGTCACGCTTGTCGTCAACGGCGTACAGCACAAGTTGACCATCGCACCGTGGACCACGTTGCTCGATGCGCTGCGTCTCAATCTCGATCTCACCGGGACCAAGAAGGGCTGCGACCACGGGCAATGCGGCGCCTGCACGGTCCTGCTCGACGGCCGGCGGGTCTATTCGTGCCTGACGCTGGCGGTCATGAAGGACGGCGCGCAGGTCACGACGATCGAAGGCCTGGCGCAAGGAGACGCGCTGCATCCGCTGCAGCAGGCTTTCATCGAGCACGATGCCTTCCAGTGCGGCTACTGCACGCCTGGCCAGATCTGTTCCGCCGTCGGCCTGATCGCGGAGGGCAGGGCGCACACCGCCGATGAAATCCGCGAGCTGATGAGCGGCAATATCTGCCGCTGCGGCGCCTATCCCAAAATCGTGTCGGCCATCGAAGAGGTGATGTCCGGCAAGGCTGCGGCAAAGTCCGGGGAGGCGGCGCGATGAACAATTTCGAATATGCGCGCGCAACTGACGTTGCCGACGCCGTGCGCCGGATCGCAGCCGATCCGGGTGCGAAATTCATCGCCGGCGGCACCAATCTGATCGATCTCATGAAGGAGAATGTCGCGCGTCCGTCGCGGCTGATCGACATCACGCATCTGCCGCTCAGGAAGGTCGAGGACACCGCCGACGGCGGGTTGCGGATCGGCGCGCTGGTTCCCAACAGCGACCTCGCCTACCACCCGCAGATCGAGGCGCGCTATCCAATGCTGGGCAGCGCGATCCTCGCCGGAGCCTCGCAGCAATTGCGCAACATGGCCTCGACCGGGGGCAACCTTCTGCAACGAACACGCTGTTTCTATTTCTACGACACGACGACGCCGTGCAACAAGCGCGAGCCCGGCAGCGGCTGCTCGGCGATCGAGGGAATCAACCGCGGGCACGCGATCCTGGGGACCAGCGAGCATTGCATCGCCACCCATCCGTCCGACATGTGCGTCGCGCTCGCCGCACTCGACGCGCGTGTGCTGGTCACCGGCAAGGGGGGCGAGCGCAGCATCGCGTTCGCTGATTTCCACCGCCTGCCGGGCGACACGCCGCAGACCGACAGCAATCTGCGGCCGGACGAGATCATCACGGCGATCGAGCTGCCGCCGAAAGGCTTTGCCGACAACTACACTTATCTGAAGATCCGCGATCGGTTGTCATACGCGTTCGCCCTCGTGTCGATCGCGGTTGGCCTCGAGATCGTGGGCGGCACGATCAAGGAGGCGCGCCTCGCGCTCGGCGGCGTGGCGCACAAGCCGTGGCGGAACCGTGAAGCCGAGGCACAGCTCAGCGGAGCTACCGCAACGCGCGAAAACTTTCTCCGCGCGGCCGACACCTTGCTGCGCGATGCCCGCGGCTTCGGCCACAACGACTTCAAGATCGAGCTGGCGCGGCGCGTCATTTTGCGCGCGCTGACGCAGGCGGCGCGCGGCACTCCGCAGTCGCAGTCGGACAAGCGGATCAAGTAAGAACGGGAGCCCGCCATGACCGCCACCAGTGCCACCAGTTATCTCGGCAAGCCGGCCTCCCGCATCGACGGGCGCGCGAAAGTGACCGGCGCGGCCAAATATGCCGCCGAATTCTCGGCGTCTGCTCTCGCGCACGGCGTCGTGGTTTCATCCGCCATCGCCAAGGGCCGCATCAAGCGCATTCACGTCGCGGACGCGCTGTCGGTCGCCGGTGTGCTCGACGTGTTCACCCATGAGCACCGGCCGAAGCTGGCGTCGTCGGACGAGAACTACAAGGACGAGGTCGCGCCGCACGGCGCGCCCTTCCGCCCGCTCTACGACGATCGGATTCATTTCAACGGCCAACCGGTGGCGCTGGTCGTGGCGGAGGAGTTCGAGATCGCGCGGTTCGCGGCCTCGCTGGTCCGCGTCGAGTACGATCAGCAGGCGCACGTCACCGACTTCGAAGGGCAACGCGAACGCGCAACCCATCGCAAGCCGGGAGAGGAAGGCCCGCCGCTCTCCTACAGTCATGGCCAACCCGCCGAGGCATTCGAGCGGGCGGCCGCGCGCGTCAAAGCGGAATATCGCACGCCGGCCGAGCACCACAATCCCATGGAGATGTTCGCGGCCACAGCAGTCTGGGAAGGCGACGGCCGGATCACCGTCTTCGACAAGACGCAGGGAGCGCAGAACTGCCGAAACTATGTCGCCGGGGCGTTCGAGATGCCGCGCGACAAGGTGCGCGTGCTGTCTCCGTATGTGGGAGGTGCATTCGGGGCGGGCTTGCGTCCGCAATACGAGTTGCCGCTGGCCGTGCTGGCGGCGCTGGCGCTCCAGCGATCGGTGCGGGTGACGCTGACCCGGCAGCAGATGTTCACGCTGAGCTTTCGCTCTCCGACCATCCAGACGCTGACGCTCGGCACCGACCGAGATGGGGGCTTGGTCTCGTTCCGTCACGACGCCGTGGCGATGACCTCGCAATTCGAGGATTTCCAGCGGACTTTGGCCGGCTGGTCGAGCATGCTCTATCGCTGTGCCAACCGCGCGCACGACCAACGGCTCGTCAGCCTCGACTACAACACGCCCGGCGACATGCGTGCGCCGGGCGGAGCGGAAGGCCTTTACGCGATTGAATGCGCCATGGACGAGCTCGCCTATGCCGCGAACATCGACCCGCTCGAGCTGCGCCTCATCAACTATTCCGACAAGGACCAGTTCCAGGACAAGCCCTACAGCAGCAAGGAGCTGCGCGCGTGCTATCTGAAGGGCGCGGAACGGTTCGGCTGGTCCGAGCGCAAGCCACAACCGCGCTCGATGCGGGACGGCAACGAGCTGGTCGGTTGGGGGATGGCGACCGGCATCTGGCCGGCGCTGCAGGTGCCGGCGAGCGCCCGCGCGGTGCTGACCGCCAACGGCAGCGTCGAGATCGCCAGCGCGACCGCCGATATCGGTCCCGGCACCTATACGATGATGGCCCAGCTCGGCGCTGAGCTGCTCGGCGTGCCGCTCGACAACGTGACGGTGAAGCTCGGCGATTCCGCGCTGCCGGATGCACCGGTCGAGGGCGGGTCGTTCACCGCGGCATCGGTCGGGTCCGCCATTCACGCGGCCTGCCGGGCGGTGCAGGAGGATCTTCTCAAGCTGTCACAATCCATCAAGGGATCGCCGCTCGCCGGCGCGAAGCTCGACGACGTGATGTTCGCGGACGGCAAGCTGCGCCGCAAGGACGATGCAGGCCGGGAGGTCTCGGTCGCCGACGCGATGCGGGCCGGCAAAGTCGATCGGATCGAGAAGCAGGCCAGCGTTGCGCCCAGCCGGGACGGCAAGTACTCGTACTTCACGCACTCGGCGGCGTTTGCCGAGGTCAAGATCGACGAAGAGCTCGGTGTCATCAGGGTCACGCGCGTCGTCAGCGCCGTGGCGGCCGGCCGCATCCTCAATCCGAAGCTGGCCGCCAGCCAGATCCTCGGCGCCGTGGTCGGGGGCATCGGCATGGCGTTGCACGAGGAGACGCTCACCGATGATCGCTTCGGGCGATTCATGACCCACAATCTCGCCGACTATCACGTGCCGGTGCATGCCGATGTACATGGGATCGACGTGATTTTCGTGGAGGAGGAGGATTTCGAGCTCAATTCGCTCGGCATCAAGGGCGTCGGCGAGATCGGCATTGTCGGCGCTGCGGCGGCGATCGCGAATGCGGTCTACCATGCCACCGGCAAGCGCGTGCGCGATCTGCCCATCACGCTCGACAAGTTGATGCGGGATTAAATCGCTGTTTCTCGAGGCCCGCTCGTAACATTTTGAAAGACAACGAAAGAAATCGTGGCTCTCGGCATTATAGGCAATCTGGCGGTATCGCCTTCCTATCGCCTCATTTGATTGCGCAAACATCCGCCATACGCTAGAAGGCGTCTTAACCATCCTTGAGTGGCGCCTTGTCCGGAATGGAACCGGACGCCGGTTAACCCCAACGCGACGAACCGGGTTGACCGCGACGCGCGAAACAAGGTGAGTTCGGTCTCACCGATCGCGACATCGGCGATATTGATCCCGTGATCATCAGCGGGCGCCGCGACCAGCCGGAAAATTCGTTCCGGCGACGCCGCGGATTTTGCCCACACTACGATCGCATCGACATAGAGGATTGGTTGAAGGCCATGACGTTCCGCGATTTTCCGACAATCACAATTCCCCGCCGGGCGCGATGTCCCTGATCTTCACGCTCGCATCCCGCAACCTGTTTCATGACCGGGTTCGATTGGTCGCCACAGTGGTGGGGATCGTCTTCTCGATCGTGCTGGTCACCGTTCAGCTCGGCGTGTTCGTGAGCTTCGAGCGCATGATCACGATGATGATCGACCGCGCGCAGGTCGATCTCTGGATCGCTCCCAACGAGACCAAGAGCTTCGAGGGCTCCTCGCTGCTGACCGGGCGCGAGCGGTTTTCGGCCTTGTCGGTTGGCGGCATCGCGGAGGTGACACCGGTCATCATCGGCTATGCGTCCTGGCGCAAGCCGCATGGCGGCGGGGCGACGCCGATCCTCGTCCTCGGCACGCCCACGGCTGCCGGCGCGCTGCGGCCGTGGAACGTGATCGAGGGCAATCTCGGCGACCTGTCGATGCCCGACGCGGTCGCGGTCGACAAGTCGTACTTCGAGCAGCTCGGCGTCATGGGCATCGGCGCCAACGCCGAGATCGGCAATCAGAAAGCCCGCGTCGTCGCGATCACCAAGGGCATCCGTTCGTTCACCACGACGCCCTACGTGTTCACGTCGCTCGAGCGGGCGCGTGCTTATCTCAACGTGCCGCCGAACAAGGTCAATTATTTCATGGTGCGCGTCGCGCCCGGTGCGAACGTCGCGGCGGTCCGCAGCCGGCTCGCGGCCGGCCTCACCGACGCGGAGGTGCTCACCTCCGACGAGTTCCGAAACCGCAGCCGGCTGTTCTGGCTGTCCGATACCGGCGCCGGCGCAGCTCTCCTGGGCAGCGCCATCCTCGCCGTCATCGTCGGCACCATCATCGTGGCGCAGACGCTCTATTCCAGCACCAAGGACCATCTCAAGGAGTTCGCGACGCTGCGCGCCATCGGCTCGTCGCGGCGCTACATCCTCACGGTCATCCTCGGCCAGGCGCTGCTCAGCGCCGTCATCGGCTTCTCGATCGCGGCCTCGATCGGGCTGGCGCTGGTGAAGGCGACCACCGATGCGGCGCTGCCGATCGTCATGACGCCCGAGCTGACGCTCGGCCTGTTCGGTCTAACCGTCGTCATGTGCGCCATCGCGGCCGTCTCGGCTATCCGGGTCGTGACCCGCATCGATCCCGCCACGGTGTTCGCGCGATGACGAAAATCATGATCGAGGCGACCGACATCGTGAAGGTGCTCGGCGAAGGGGCAGGGCGGGTGGATGCGCTCAAGGGCATCAACCTGTCGCTCGTGGGCGGGGAATTGACCTTGCTGATGGGGCCCTCCGGCAGCGGCAAGACCACGCTGCTCTCCGTGCTCGGATGCATGATGTCGCCGACCAGCGGCACCGTGCGCATCCGCGAGCGTTCGACGACCGGGCTGTCGCCGGAAGAGCTGGCCAAGCTGCGGCGGGAGAATGTGGGATTCGTGTTTCAATCCTATCACCTGTTTCCGACCCTGACGGCGGCGGAAAACGTCCGCCTGGCGCTCGACGTGCGCGGCGAGCGCGCGCCGCTCGCGCGCGACAAGGCGGCCAAGGCGCTGGCGACGGTCGGCCTCTCGCACAAGGCGAACGCGTTTCCGCGCGAGCTCAGCGGCGGCGAGCAGCAGCGCGTGGCGGTCGCGCGCGCGATCGTGGGAGACGCCTCCGTCGTCCTCGCCGACGAGCCGACGGCGGCGCTGGACAGCGAGAACGGTCACGCCGTGATGACGATGCTGGCGGAGATCGCCAAGGATCCGGCGCGCGCGCTGTTCATCGTCACGCACGACCCGCGCATCATGCCGTTCGCCGACCGGATCCTGCGCATCGAGGACGGCCGGATCGTCGACGACCAGCGGCGTGACGAGCACGCCGGCACTGTTCATGCCCTGAAACAAGCAAGCTGATGGGGACTAGCATGTTCAATCGAAACAGAAAGATTTCCCTGCTGGCGGTAGTCGTGCTGACGGCCGTGGCCGCCACGAGTCCGGAGTTTGCACAGCGGTTCCGCGCCGTCGAGATCGCGGCGGCTCAGACCGACTCGGCTTCTTGGGCGGCGGTCGCGCCCGGACGCGTCGAGCCGCGCTCGCGCGAGATCAAGATCGGGACGCCCTTGCCGGCGCGCATTGCCGATGTGCCGATCAAGGCCAACGACGACGTGTTCACCGGCGAGTTGCTGGTGCGCCTCGACGACGATGAGGCGTTGGCGCGCGTGGCGGCGGCCGATGCCCAGGTCGCGCTGCGCAAGCGCGCCCGCAACGACCAGGCTACGCCGGCGGCATCGGCGGACCGGCGCAAGGCCGAGGATGCGGCCTACGATTCCGAGCGTGCGGTCGGCGACGCACAAACCGCTTTGGACAAGATTGCTGCCGACCGGCGCGCCGGCAACGGATCGCCGGCCGATCTCGACGCGGCGCGTTCCGCCTTGTCGCGCGCCAAGGATCAGCTGCGCCTTCGCCAGGATGTGCTCGCCAAGGCCAAGGCGCCCGACTCGGCACTGCCGAGCCGGCTGGAAGGCGAACTCAACGTGGCGCGGGCGGAATGGACGCTGGCGATGGCAGCGCTCGAGAAGACGCGCATCCGTGCGCCGGCCGACAGCGCGGTGCTGCAGGTCGAGGCCAAGAAGGGCGAATTGGCGATGCCGACGTCGGAGCAGGCGCTGATGGTGCTCGGCGACGTGTCGGCGCTCCGGGTGCGGGCGGAGCTGGACGAGCAATATCTCGGCAAGCTGCGCGTCGGGCAGCGCGTCCTGGTGCGCGCCGCCGCGTTCCGCGGCCGCGAATTCGACGGCAAGATTTCCGCCATCGCCCGCATCGTCGGGCCGGGTCGCATCAATTCGCGCGGTCCGCGCAAGTTCAGCGACGTCGATGTCCTGGAGGTCGTCGTCGACCTGGCCAGCCCCGGACCGTTGGTCGTCGGCGAGCAGGTCGACGTCTATTTCAGCCCGGATGGCTCCGAGCAGGCGCAGACGCAATAAGAGCACGCACTGATTTCCGCAAGTCTTGCCCGCTAAGCCGTGTGTGTGCCACGGACTCCACCTCTCCCCGCAAGCGGAGACAGGTGGAGCCCGTGGCATTGTTGTGCATGAACCTACCGGTGCGCGCGGGTCGTTGTTCTCGGAAGGATTTTGGTGGCCGTGACTTGCCGGCGCCGGGGTGGCCCTCAATCAACCGAAACTCCCGTGGTCGCTATGATGCGAGCCCAGCGTTGTTGTTCCCCTCCCAGGTAAGAAGCGAGTTCCTCCGGCGATGCCGGTTGCGGCTCGCCGCCCATTCTCGATAGCGACCGCTGGACTTCCTCTGAGGCGAGCGCAGTTGCCACAGCTTCGTTCACCTGCCGTCTGATGTCGATCGGAGTGGCGGGAGGGGCGACGATCGCTGAAATGGACGTCACGATGAACTGATCGAAGCCGCTCTCGACCATGGTCGGAATGTCCGGCGCCAGCTTGCTTCGGGTCGCGCTTGTAACAGCCAATCCGAGCACACGGCCCTCCTGGATATTCGGGAGCATTTGGGTCAGGGTAGAGAAGAGAATCTGGACCTGGCCACCCATCAGGCCCGTAAGTGCCAGACCGCCGCCGCGATAGGGAACGTGGCTGATGTCGATCTGCGCGCGCGCCTTCAGAAGCTCGCCTTCGATATGGGGAAGCGTTCCGATCCCGGCCGATCCGAAATTCAGCGTACCCGGTTTGGACTTCGCCAGGGCGATCAACTCGGCTACGGATTTGGCTGGCACCGACGGATGCACGGCGAGGACTTCGCTGCTGTTCGCAACACGAGCGATCGGCGTGAATGATCCCGCATGGTAACCGGCGTTCTTGTAGATCGACGGCGCGATGAGAAGCGTGCTCGTGCTTCCCATCAGCAGCGTGTAGCCGTCCGGCGCCGCGGTGAGCACCGATCTGGCTCCGATTGTGCCGCCTGCTCCAGGACGGTTGTCCACGATCACGGGCTGTCCGAGAGCAGCCGCCATTTTGTCCGACAGGAGACGCGCCATGACATCGGGAGGTCCGCCTGCGGGCGACGGTACGACCAGCTTGATCGGCCGATCCGGGAACGCTTGCGCGCTTTGAAATATCGGGAGATGTGCGACCAGCACGACCAATGCGGTGAGCATCTTTCGCTTCATAGCATTTCTCCCGAAGGACATGCTGATCCGAGCGACGAGGGGCTGACGCCGATGAGCCGAAGTGGCAGTCTACGATAGAAGGCTCGGTCGTGGCGAGTGTCCGGAGGAACGAATGTCATCAAGCTGTCGGATAGCGATTGTCGGCGGCGGTCTTGCCGGGCTCGCCACCGCGAATGCGCTGAGGACTTTCGGGATCAAGACGGAGGTCTTCGAGACCGCTCCGGCTCTGGGCGAGATCGGCGCCGCCGTCAACGTAAGCCCGCAAGCGGTCAAGGCGCTGCAAGCGATCGGTCTCGGCGACAAGGTCGCCGCTGTCGCCCATTTGTCGCGCGGAATCTACACGCGCAACATGCAAACCGGAGAGTTCCTGGAATTCAACGATCGACACAAGGCTGCGGAGCGGTACGGCGCTCCCTATTACACCTTTCACCGCGCCGATCTCTTGGACGCGCTCGCAAGCGGGCTCGATCACAGCGCCATTCATCTGGGGCACCGCCTGACAGGACTGGAGGAGCACAGCGACCGTATCGTGCTCGCTTTCGCCAACGGCGCTCAAGTCGACACCGAAATCGTGATCGGCGCCGATGGCGTGCGCTCGGTCATCCGTCGGGCGCTCTATGGCGACGACAACCCGACCTATACCGGTCAGATGGTGTGGCGTGCGCTCCTGAACGCCAGCGATGTGTCGGCCGAAGTGCTCGAGCCGATGGGCCATACCCAATGGGTCGGGCCGGGTTGCCATTTCATCGCCTATTACATCCGCCGTGGGAAGCTCGTGAATATCGTCACCCAAGAGGACACGGACAAATGGGTCGAGGAAGGCTGGTCGACTCGCGGCGATCCCGACGAGATGCGGTTGAGCTTCCCCAACCCCGAGCCGCGCCTCAAGAAGCTCCTCAGCCTCGTGACCGAGTGCTCAAAATGGGGCCTGTTCACGCGGCCCCTCACGCAGAACTGGGGCCGCGGCCGCATTCAGCTCATCGGCGACGCGGCGCATGCGATGCTGCCCAATGCCGGGCAAGGCGCCTGCCAGGCTTTCGAGGACGCCTGCATTCTCGCGCGCTGGCTCGATGCCTGCCGCGATCCGGTTGAAGCCTTTGCCAATTTCCGCCGTATCCGCATCCCGCGCGTGCATGGGGTGCAGCGGCTCTCCTTCTCCAATGCTCGCTTCAAGCACATGCGCGATAGCGCGGCGCAGAAGGAGTTGATCACCTCGGGCAAAAGCAGCGTCCACGGTAGTTCCGACTGGGTCTGGGGATACGACCCGGTCAGCTGCTGGGACAAGGATCCGATCATTCCGGCCACCTATGCAGACACCAACTCCGCCGCGGCGTCATAGTTGGCGTCGAGCTGAGGCTTTGCCGTAGCGGTGAATTCGCCGCCGGCAACGTTGGCAAGGGGCGTGAGGCAGGAAGCGCCGTTCAGCGGAGCGGCCTGAATATTGTCGGGCCTCGCGCTCAGCGTTTTGCCGATAGCCTCTGCAGATAGTTCTGCCATGGCCTATCCGCGTCGAAATTTTCAGTTGAATTGATTTCCAGTTCCGATTCGTTCAGGGGCGTAATCTTCGAACTGAGCGCCAACGCGGCGCTCTGCGCCTGCGCGTTAATGTGGGTGTAGATGGTTCGAACGGTGGCCGCTCGCACTGAACCTCCCACAACCGTGTTCCCATGGCCGCGCATCAAGATGACCGGGTTCGCGCCCAACTTCTTGGCGAGTGCGTCTCCCAGATGTGCATTGCGGACCAGCATGCCGCGCTGCTTCTCGGACGTATTTGCATCGCGGATTTCGAACAGCGGCGTTTCCGGCGGCAGGAACCCGGCTTGGGCCACGACGGGCTTCAGTGGGACACCGGCGACACCGAACGGAATAACTGCCAAATCGTGCGTATGGATCACGGACTGGACATCGCTCCGGGCCTTATAGATTTGGCAGTGGATGTATCGTTCCCCGTTCAGCCGAGGCGCATCGGGTGTGACGGGTTTGCAGTCGAGCCCGACCTCGACAATGTCTGCACGTGTGACGAGCGCGGGCGCCATGGCTCGCGGCATAAAAAAGTGCTCGGGATTCTCAGCGGAGCGCGCGCTGATGTGACCGAAACTGTCCAAGATTCCTTCGTTCGCCAGAACATGACTTGCCGTGATGATATCTGCGATTCGGGCTTCATTATTGTCGGCTGGATTGCTTTGGGCGTGACAGGTCGCGGCCAAGAAAGTGCCGGCGAATAGGAGGGCGGCGCACGCAACTATCGTTTCTTTCAAGATCATGGCACTCTCCGCTGAAGGTTCAGTGGTCATTGTTCCGCAGGATCGATTCCAAAGTCTCGATGTCTTCGATGACCGATCTGACTCGGGCTTTGGAGAGGATGTCGCTTAAGGGTCAAAATGTGAAGAACTCACCCTGAGCATATCTCTTCCGAGATGCGCCCAGTAGCAGACGTAGACGCATTGGGGGTAGGGAGGTGGAGTTCGCAGCGGGCCTCTTGGGCGCCAAGCTCATCGGTATGCGCGCTAGACTTATTGCTGGCGCATGATCTTTTCCGAAAACCGGTATCCACTTTTCGGGATCATGCGCTAGCGTCGGTCAGCGAACCAACGGGAGCGCCAGCGCCGCTATCTTCTCGCCCCACAGCTGGTGCGCTTTCGAATTGGGATGGAAGCCGTCGGAGGCGAACAGGGCCGGCTCGAACGGAGTGGTAAATCGTTCCACCACGACCTTCGGCACGCGCTCTGCGAGCCGATCGGCTGCCGCCCGCAATGCGGCGGAACGCCAGCCGAGGATGGAGCGCAGCGGCCACGGCAGCGCCGGGAAGGAGCCGAGGGGAGCGACGCCCCCGATGACCGCCGCCGCATCGCCGACGCGGTGGCGTGCAGCGGTCACGATGGCTGCGAGATCGTCGGCAAAGGCCGCCGGCGATCGATAGGCGGTCACGTCGTTGACGCAGAAGGCAACGATGAGAAGGTCCGCCGGCTCGGGCGCGATGCGTGGCAGCAGCCGCTCCAATCCGTCCCGCGCGGTTGCTCCGGACAGTCCATGCGCCCGCCAGGCGACCGGTCGGCCGGTCGAGCGCGCCAGCGCGCGGGCCGTCGCGGCGGTGACCGTCTCGTCGCCGCGCGAGACGCCGATGCCGCAAATCGTCGATTCGCCGATCGCGAGCACGCGGATCGGGGCCCCGGCACCGGGCACCGATCCCTGATATGGCGGCTTCGCGGGAGGCAGACGCGGCACGCGCCGGCGGGTTGCCCTACCTTGCGCCCACGCGATGGGCAACAGCGCCAGCGAGCCGACAACACCCGCGGCGAGGGCCGCGCGTGATGCCGCGGTCGCGGAGCACGCGACTGCGCGATCGATGACCGGAAAACGCTCTATCGAATGTCGGGCCGAATCCCGACAATGCGGGACCGACATTCCGCGCATCGCAACGCACTCCGACATTCTCCTTCTTGAGAATGCCGTGGCACGGCGCGGGTTCCATTGTGAAAAAAATCCTATCTCCGCCGGCGACCGAGGCGCCTTTTGGCGGAACGCTACCGCTTTCTTTTTTTGCGGGCGGCATATCGCTCGTCGCGCGCCGCCTTGCGTTCGGCGTCCAGAGCTGCCTTGCGGGCGGCCTGCTCGGCCAGCTCGCGTGCCGCGGCCTCGGCGGCGGCCTTGGCAGCTTGCTCGGCCGCTGCGGCCTCGCGTGCTTTCTTTTGCGCCTTCTCGACGTCCCGCGCTTGCTTGGCCGTGGCCCGGTCCGCGGCGCGTGCCACCCGTTCGGCCTGCCGGGCGACAACTTCCGGATCGTTGGGGCCGGGCCGGGCGAGATACTTGTCGAGCGCCGCCTTCCTGGCTTTCGCGGCCGCGCTCTGCCGTTCCGTCAAGCTGGGTTCCTTGAAGCGAGTTCATCTGATTTCCCTTGTTGCCGCTACCCTCGGTCTGGCCGTCTCTTTACAGCAAAGCACGGGACGAAACAGCCCAGGCCGCGAACGCGTCCAGCATCTCGCTTCTGACGTCGGCATCCTTGCGTCCGGTGCGGGCCGGCACGTGGAAGGAGTGATCGGCGTCTTCAAGTAGCCGCAGCGTGGCGCGCTCGCCGAGCCGTTCCGCCAACGGCGCGAGCAGCGCCAGGTCCGCCAGCGCATCGCGGGTTCCCTGCAGGAACAGCATCGGCACCTGCACGTCGAAAAGATGCTCGGCGCGCTGGTCCGACGGCTTGCCTGCCGGATGCAGCGGGAAGCCGAGGAAGACGAGGCCGCGCACCCCGGGCAGGGGAGACGCGGCCTGCGCCTGCGACGTCATGCGTCCGCCGAAGGACTTGCCGCCGGCGATCAGAGGAAGCGCGGGCGCGAGGCGGGCGGCCGCGGCGACGGCGGCCCGAACGGTTGCCTGCGCGAGCTTGGGCGGGTCCGGCCGCTTGCTGCCCTGCTCCATGTAAGGAAACTGATACCGCAGGGTCGCGATGCCGCGCTCGCCGAGATCGCTCGCGACGCTTTCCATGAACGGGTGGGCCATTCCGGCGCCCGCGCCATGGGCGAAGACGTAGCAGGCGCGCGCCCGCGCGGGCGCGAGGAACAGGCCGGAGACGCCGCGGGCGTCATCGACCGCGATGGTCACCGGCTCGGCGATGGAGCGGTTCATCGGTTGGGACTTCACGCAAAAGTGCCAATTGCCATATTGATGTATGGTGTAGTCACGCAATGTTACATGGTGGCGTCGGTCGTCGGCGGTCGCCAAGGAGGCTTTCGTATGTGTCGCAACATCAGGACTTTGCACAATTTTGCGCCGCCGGCCACGCACGAGGAGATCCATGCGTCCGCCCTCCAGTTCGTCCGAAAACTGAGCGGGTTCGCGCGGCCCTCCAAAGCCAACGAGGCAGCCTTCAACCGCGCGGTGGAGCAGGTGGCGCATGCGGCCCATCATCTGCTGGACTCGCTCGTCACCAACGCCCCGCCGCGTGATCGCGAGGTGGAGGCCGCCAAGGCCCGCGCCAGGTCGGCGGACCGTTTCCGCTCCGATGCCCGAGGTGGTGCGTAGGGTGGGCAAAATCGCTTGCCGAGGTGTTGCAGGATGAACGCCGGACTTGCGCGATTTTGCCCACGCGTGGATCACACACCAAGCATGAGCGCGTGGGCAAAATCGCGCGCGAGCCGTGCTAGCGCCGCGCCAGCCCGGCAGGCGATCCCCGGTCGGAGCCGGGGACAGGTTTTGCCCACCCTACGGACAATCCGCTGGTTGCTCGCCGCCGGTTTGTTGCTGGCGGCGGATTGCTCGTTCGCCCAAAGCCCGACAAGCGCACCGAAAGCCGCGCAGGCTGGCGACTATCAGGCGAGGGCCGAGCAATATGCGCGCGCCCGCCGCGCCTTCGAGGAGGAGGCCGGCGCCTATTGGAAATCGATCTCCGAGAAGCGGGCCGTGCGCAATGCCAAGCGTCGCAACAACGAAGCGATCGGGCTCGACGATTACGTGCTGACGCAGCCGCCAGTCTACCAGGGGCCGCCGCGGCCGGTCGATCCGACTGCGCCCGAGAAGGACCCGACGGAGCCGCGCAAGCCCGACATTCCCGTCGTCGCCGATTTTCTCAAGGCGGCGGCCGAGCAGTTCCGCTTCGTGCCGGACCGGCCGGAGAGCGAGCTCGCATTCAAGCGCGCCTACGTGAAGGTCGCGGCGGCCGCCGGCCTGACCAGGGATCAAGTCGTCCGGGTCTATGGCTTCGAGACCGGCGGCAACGGCACCTACGACGTGCAGGCCGGATTGACCCATCCGCGGCCGGGCGCGCGGGCGATCTCGCCGGCCATCGGATACAATCAGCTCCTGAGCACCAACAGCGTCTCGCTGCTGGCCGAGCACGGCGATCAGTTCGTCAAGATCCTGCGGCAGCAGGCGGCCGAGCTGACCGGCGATGCAAAGACGGCGATGGAGCGCAAAATCGAGGCGCTCCGTCGCATGATCGCGTTCAGCCGGACGGTGCCGAACCAATGGAGCGAGCATGACAAGCTCGCGAAGAACACGCCCGGCGGGCTCGGCATCCACGCCGCGATTCTCGATCGCGATATCGGTCCGTTGCTGCAGACCCAGAAGCTGCTCAACTCCGTGCTGTTCGCGCGCCGGCGGGGATACACGACGCCGCTGACCGCGGCCGAGCTCGAGATGATGAATCTCACCGGCGACGGCAACGGGTTCGACATGGTCACCATGCCGCCGGCGTTGCGCCAGCGGGTTCCCACGGCGAATTTCTTCCAGCAGTCGGGCTACGAGCGCAACCCGATCGCGCGCCGGACCGGCGTCGTCGCGGCCCTGTTCGCGGCCACCGAGACAAAGATGGATCAGACCTCGCAACTGCCGGGCGCCAGGGATCTGGCGGTGGTGTACCAGGACGTGGGGCGGTGAGCAGATGGATTCGGATGGGAGTTTCCGCCGAATGGAATCAATGCGCCGTCTTAGTCAGCCGCCTGAATCCGGCCGGCGTCGTTTCCACGCCGCCCTTCGCCGAGCTTTCTGTCGTTGACGTAAAGCTCGACCTGCCCACCCTATCCGGCAGGCGCTCCCCCCGACGAAAAAACCCCGGGCAGATTGCCCGGGGTTTTTCGATTCGTTTCGATTGGGCGATCAGTACCTCGCAGCGCCGCCACCGAATCGGAAGTTGATGCCGGCCTTGATCACGCTCTTGCGTTCCTCGACGTCGAAATTGACCGAGACAGGGCCGACCGGGAAGCCGACCGAGCGGGTCCCGAACCAGTAGTAGTCGTATTCGATGAAGCCCGAGACCCAATCGGTGAAGGCGTACTCGCCGCCGATGCCGAGGGTCCAGCCGCCGCGGGTTTCGCTGGCCGAGGTCGATATGCCAGGGTTCGCGGTGACGAACCACGTGTAATTGTCCCGTTCCCAGGCGCCGCCGCCCTTCACGTAGCCGAGGAAGCGGTCCCAGGCATAGCCGACGCGGCCGGTCACGGAGGCCAGCGACTTGGTATTTGACTGAAGCGTGGTGAGGCCGCCGAACGGATCGGCATGGCTGCCGTCCGCATTGGCCCAGTCGTAGTCGCCCTGGATGCCGAACACCCAGTTGCTCCCCGGGGCCTGATAGTTGCACCCGGCCTGGAGACCGGCCAACCAGCTGCTGGCGTCGTGGCCGCCGAATCCAATCGGATTCGCAAAGACGATGCCACCGAGGTTGGTGTTAACGGACGTCAGCGAGTAGTCCTTCTGGACCCACATGCCGCCCAAGTTGCCGCCGATGTAGCAGCCGGACCAGTTGAACACGTAGACCGGAGCCAGCGGCGGAGCCTTCCTTGCCAGGTCGGCCGCTATCGCGGGAGCCGCGAACGACACCGCGAGCACAACAGTCGAGAGTGCGAGTCTTTTCATGTAGCCACCCCTATGTCCCCGAATTAATGCATATCAAATACCAAAATAAACTACGGGAATCTGTGACATTCGGGCAACACACTGGGGAAATTACCTCAGCAGAGTCCGCGACCTGCAGGGGGCCCGCCGGGCCGGGAGGCCTGGCCAGTGGGCGTCGAGCTACGGAATCTCGACGCCCTGCGGCCAGCCGCGCCGCGTCACCGATGCATGTCCCGGACCTGTCACGCCGTGGCGGGTGATCCGGCCGGATGGCTATGCGACCGCAGCCGCAGCGCCAGCGCGACGAACAGGATGCCGAAGACGATCGAATAGCCGGCGATCACCCAGATCAGTCCAAGGGCGCCGGCGCCCGGCGAGATCAGGACGATGGCGCCGAAGGCGACGGACAGCACGCCGCCGAGGATCAGCATCCATTCGTTGTCGATCTCCTTGCGCAGCTGAATTGCGCCGATGATCTCGAAGATGCCATGCACCAGCGCCCAGGCGCCGATGAACAGGATCAGCAGGATCGCGGTGATGCCGGGCCACAGGAAGGTCACGATGCCCGCGGCGATGCCGAGTATCCCGACCACGACCAGCCACCAGGTCGGGACCGGCTTGGCGCTGCCGGTGAAGGCGGCGATCAGCGACAGCACGCCGTCGACGAGCGCGAAGGCGCCGTAGAGCAGCACTAGCGTGACCAGGGTCAGGCCGGGCCAGATGAAGGCGAGCACGCCGAAGATGATGGAGGCGATTCCGCGCAGCAGCAGAATCCACCAGCTCTTGGCGAGCGCGTGCAGCATCGGCCGGCCGGGCAGCGGAGCAGTCATTTCGCGGGTGGTCAGCATGGCGTTCTCCTTCATTGAGCGTTGGAGCACTTGTTCAGCCGCTCCAGCGGGGATACGGGGGCGGCGATCATGGGCACTGGGTGTAGACACGGCCGTATGCGTCCGTCGTCTGATAGCAGCCACTGCCGTAGTAGGCGCCGACCGCGGCCGCACCGGCACCGACATAGGCACCGCGGCGCACCGTCCGCCGCGCAACGCCGGCATAGCTCATCGGGGTGAGCGGCCGGCCGATGCGGGCATCGGCGGTGGCCACCAGGGTATCCGGTTTGGTCGACGAAATCCTGTCGGCCGCGAACAGCACGACGAAGCCGGCGGCGGCGGCCAGCGTGAGCTGAAGAACTCTCCTGTGCATGGGGGTCATCGCTTGCCTCCCGTCGTTTGAACGTTGGGCTGGCCGGGCGGAATCTCGTCGATCTCGCGTAATGCCGTGAGCTCGACTTTTCTGGCGTCGGCCGGCGGCTTGAACGTAAACGCGTCCGCGGCGACCGGCGCGTCGGTGCGCCACTCCTTGATGCGGAGTGTGTATTGCGGCGCGCCGGTCACCGCCTTGTTGGTGATGACGTATTTGCGCGGGATCGGCTGAGGGCCGATCTCGACCCAGAGCTGCCAGTCGAGGTCGGGATTGCGGAACGCCAGGTGCTCGCACTCGATGCCATCGACCACGCCGTGGCCGATGTGCTTGGCATCGAGCACGTCGGCCATCAGCTCCTCGTTGACGCGCGTGAGCAGCAGGTCGGCGCCCGGCATCGCCACATTGTATTGGTCGCGCAGCCGGTCGATCAGCTGATCGACGGTGCCGGGGGCATCGGCCTGCGCGAAGGTGTTGATGTTCTTGCCGAGCACGGTGGCGGTCTTGCCGTCGAACACCAGCTCGACGTCGGCGTAGCCGCCGGCCCGCGTGGCGCGGAGCTTGTCCGGCCGGCTCAGCAGCACCTGGCCGGAGCTGGTGAACTGGATCTTCTGCAGCTCGGACGTGATCACCTCGATGTCGGAATCGAAGGTCATCGAGATCGTCTTCTGGCCCGCGACGTAGTCGGCCATCGCCTTCACGATCTTGCCGGCATCCTGCGCGTGCGCGCTCGGCGTGACGGCCAGCATCGTTGCGACCGCCGCGACGAGCGTAAAGGAGTGCGGTCGAGATATTGCGGCGAGGTTCATGACGTCCTCCACTCACTCGGTTCACTTCTCGAACGGGTAGATCACCTTCCAGTCCTGCTTCATGTCTACGACGAGCCAGCCGCGCCGAACCGCCTCGTCCCAGGCCTTGTCGAGCTTGCCGACGTGGGATTTGCGGTCGTAGGCCCATTCGCGCTCGGCGTCGGTGTGGTGGACGATCCCCATGAAGCGCGCGCCGCCGCCGCCCGCGGTCCACTCCAGCATCTGCTGGTCGCCGTCCGAGTTGCCGAAGGCGAAGATCGGCCGCCGGCCGATGAAGCGGTTGATGCCGACCGGCTTGCCCGGGCCGTCGTCGACGAACTCGACCTTGGCCTCCTTCAGTAGCACGGGCGTGCCGTCGGGCCGAAGCTGGAACTTGGTGACGCCGGACGAGCCGACCACCTGCTCGGGCGGGATGCCGTAGACCTTCTCGGTCCAGGGCCGCATGAACTCGATGCCGCCGCCGGAGACGATGAAGGTCTTGAAGCCGTTGCCACGCATATAGGCGAGCAGCTCCAGCATCGGCTGGTAGACGAGATCGGTGTAGGGCCGGTTGAAGCGCGGATGGCGCGCGGTGGCGATCCAGTCCATGACGGTCTTGGTGAACTCCTCGGTGGTCATGCCGGCATGCGTTGCCGCCATGATCTGGAGCAGGCCTTTTTCTCCGGCCGCCGCCAGCGCCTTGCGATCGTCCTCGAGCACCGCCTTGAACGGCTGCTTCGTTCGCCACTCCGGATGCTTCGACGCGTTCGCCTTTACCTGGTCGATCGCGAACGCCACCTGGAAATAGATCGGCTGCTCGGTCCACAGGGTGCCGTCGTTGTCGAAGGTGGCGATGCGCTGGTCGACCGGCACGAAATCCGGCGCGCCTTGCGTCGTCACGCGCGTGACGAAATCGGTGATCACGCGTTTCGTCCGGTCGCTCCACGAGGGCAGGGGGTCGGATGGCGCCTGCGCCCGCGCCGACGCGCCGCCCAGGCCGCAGAATCCGGCCAGTAACGCGATCAGCAGCGTCCGCCGATTCAATCCACATTTCATGTAGAAACTTCCTTGCCTTTGCTTCAATTCGTGCGCGGCACTGGCGGCGACATGCACGATCTTCGGCTCTCAGTGTCCCCCGCCGCCCGACGCGTCGGCCATCATCGCCAGCGCGTCGTCGATGGTGAAGCTGTTGGGCTTCTGGATCGGCGGGAAGTCCTTGAACGTCGCCGCGAACTTGTCGGCGATCGCATATGCCCCGTACAGAATGTAGGCGTGGTAGATGAACCAGTCGAAATAGCTGTTCGACGTGGTGTTGGCGAATTCGTAGGGATCGGTCCGGAGGTTGAAGATCTTCGGCAATCGCAGCCGCGACGAACGGCTCCATCCAAACCTGCATCGTGCCCGGAATACGCTGCTCCATGAACACGACCTTCCAGTTGTCGTAGCGCAGCGCGAGCACGTCGCCGTCGTCGCTGATGTACATGAACAGCTTGCGCGGGCCCTCCTTGGCCTTGCCGGTCAGGTAAGGCACCAGATTGAACCCGTCGATGTGGTTCTTGTAGGTGCGGCCGATCGCCTGATAGCCCTTTTTGACCTTCTCCATGATGTCGGGCTCGCCGGCCATGGCGAGGAAGGTCGGGAACCAGTCGTGATGCTGCACGATTTCGTTGGACACGCTGCCCGGCTTGATGTGGCCCGGCCAGCGCACGATCAGCGGAATGCGGAATGCGCCTTCCCAGTTGGTGTTCTTCTCGCTGCGGAACGGCGTCATGCCGCCGTCGGGCCAGGAATTGCGGTGCGGACCGTTGTCGGTCGAGTACATGACGAAGGTATCGTCGGTCATGCCGAGCTCGTCGAGATAATCGAGCATCTGGCCGACATTCTTGTCATGGTCGATCATGGTGTCGTGATACGGCGACTGCCAGCGTCCGGCCTGGCCGAGGCTTTCCTTCTTGGTGTGCGTGAACAAGTGCATGTGCGTCGTATTCAGCCACACGAAGAACGGCTTGCCGGCGTCGTTCTGACGTTTGATGAAATCCTTGGCGGCGGCGACGAATTCGTCGTCGCAGGTCGGCATGCGTTTCCTGTTGAGCGGTCCGGTATCCTCGATCTTCTGCTTGCCGACCTTGCCCCAGCGCGGCATCTCGGTCGTGTCGTCCTTGTCCGTCGCCCATGAATGGATGACGCCGCGCGGCCCGATCGCCTTGCGGAAATCGGCGAAGTCCTTCTCCGGATAGTAGTCGTACATCTCCGGCTCTTCCTCGGCATTGAGGTGATAGAGATTGCCGAAGAACTCGTCGAAGCCGTTGTTGGTCGGCAGCATCCGGTTGAGATCGCCGAGATGGTTCTTGCCGAACTGGCCGGTGGCGTAGCCCTGGTTCTTGAGCGCGGCCGCGATCGTGATGATCTTCTCCGACATGCCGATCGGCGCGGCGGGAATTCCGACCTTGGACAGGCCGGTGCGGAACACGCTCTGTCCGGTGATGAAGGACGAACGTCCGGCGGTGCAGGACTGCTCACCGTAGGAATCGGTGAACATCATGCCTTCCTTCGCGAGCCGGTCGATGTTGGGCGTGCGATAGCCCATCAGTCCGTGCGAATAACAGCTCAGGTTCGAAATGCCGATATCGTCGCCCCAGATGACCAGGATATTGGGCTTGTCGGACTTGGGTGTCGACTTGGGTGTTGACTTCGGTGTCTTGACCATGCGCTTACTCCCTTTTTTGGGTCTTTGCTCTGTTCCATGCGTTTTGCGACGTCTGCCTCAGCCAAATGGTCCAGCCTGAAAAACCATGCTTACGATCGCGGCGACACCGATCAGCAGCAGGATCACTGCGGTGAAGAGGGTCAGCGATAGCGGGAAACTGCTCTCGCCATGGACGAGGCCGGTCTCGGTCATCGCCTTACGCTGCTCGCGCAGCCCGTACATGAATTGCGCGTGATAGCCGATGCCTCCCGCAAGCATCAGGATGCCAAGCGCCACCAACGTGATGCCGAAATTGCGCGGCGCCGTAGCGTGAGTGATCACGTTCTGGTCCCTGAGCTTCTCGAACACCTGAAAGATCGTGAAGCCGAAGGTGATCAGCGACAGCGAGGTGCGGATCACCGACATCAAGGTGCGGTCGGCGCTCATGCGCGTGCGCTGGAACGACATGCCGGTGCGCCGCGACGCCAGCTCGACGGAAATCCGGTTGGGATCGGACTGCGAGGTGATGCGCTGGTCGGTCATGGCGCGATCTCATGTTTCTCAGCGTGCAGGGCTGTCCGATGTGTGAGCGAGCCAGTGGCGCGCGATGCGGGCGACCAGCCCGCGCAAGAGCAGGTAAGGAACAAAGGCGAGCAGGAGCGCGATGAGCACCATCTCGCCCGGATAGAAGGTCTTGAGCACGGTGTACTGGTAGATCGCATCCATCCCGAGACCCAGGAGGATGATCCGCCCAGTGGAAAACAGCCCCTCCCGCAGGCGGCCCGCGCGCTCGGCCGGATTGGTCAGCAATGTCCAGAGATAGGGCGAACGATCGAGCCGGGCATCCCGGATGCCGTCGCGGAGCGCGGCGATCGACGCCATGACCGGCTGCAGAATGAACCGGAACGTCATCGGACCGCCGGAGCGGTCGAAGATATCTTTCCAGATGCGGTGATGAACCTCGGCTGAAAAGCCGTACCACAGCAAACCCAACAAGATCAGAACGACCACAAGCACGACCGCGAGCCCAGCCAAATAGCGCGCACTACGCGGTGCGATGTCGCTGGTCATACGGGCGCGGCCTTCTTCATGCGGCGGAATCCACGCGGTTGCTCGTCGCGTGCTCCCTAGTTGCGGCTGCGGTTATTCTCCGACCCTTCGCATCTCCGTAGCCACGTAGCGTCGCTGATGGCGGCGAGCTCTTACCGCCCGGCCTGCTTGGTTTTCGAAGTCTTCTTGCTCGCGGCTTGCTTAGTGCGTGTCACCTTCTTCGTCTTCGAGGCGGTTCTTGACTTGGTCGCTTTCTTTTTCGCCTCGGGCTGCTTTGTCTTGGCCTGCTTCTCGGCCTCGGCCCGGTCGGCCTCCGCCTTGCGCTGTTCAGCGACCCGCGCGGCGATCTCGCGGTTCGGGTACGGGACGTTGCCGCGGTGCGCGGGGTCATGGACCCACGTGTTTTTCTTGATGCTGGTGCGGTTGAAGCGGTTGAAACGGGCGACGTTGATGTTGACGCGGTGCTGCCACCAGTCGACACGGCCCCAGATCGCCGCCGCGGTGATGACGCCGGCCGCGAATGACAGCGCTTCACCGGCGACGTGATCGGGCGGATGCCAATAAAACGGAACATGGTTGGGGTGGGGCCAGGCGCCGTACACCACGCCCGGATCGTAGATGGGTACGTAGTATTCGTCCGGTGTCGCCGGTTCGATCGTGTAGACGGTCGCCGGCGGGGCGCTCGAGCCGGGTGGGGGAGGCGCCGCGACTTTCGCGATCTTTTGCTGCGGCGTCGTGTTGAGAGTGTCGGCCGCGTCGGCGCGCGCCCGCAGGCGCTGGATGGCGGCGAGCACGTCCTTCTGCTGCGCGAGGAAAGTGTCGCCGAGCTGCTGCGTCCAGTCGGCCTTGTCGCTCATCATCTGCAACGTCGGCGGAACCGCCGTGAGCGACTTGACGCTGGGGTCCCACGGCTGCTCCTGCATGGCGTCTTCGAGCGCCTGGCCGGTGACGGCGGAATTCTCGCGTGACCAGCGGGCGGCCTCGACCACCTCGAGCGGATAGGTCGAGGCCATCAGCACCTGCGACAGCAACGCGTCCGGATAGAGCGCGATCGGCGCCACCATCTGCTCGAGCTGCGCCTCCGTGCGCGGCCCATCCGCGCTCTGCGCTCGCGCGGGAGCGGCATGGAGGCCAGCGACGAGCACGATCGCCAAGGTCGCCAAGGACGCAAAGATCGCGAGCCCGCGAAGCCGACCGATCGTGCGTGACAGCCTCGTCATCGTGCCTCCCCGTGCCATTCTTTGCCCGCCGCGCGGGGGACCGCTGCGGCTACCGGCTGCGCACGATACACCGAAATCCGACGTGGCTGGTCAACGTGTCGACGGCCTCCGCATGCCGCGCCGCCGGTCGGTAGCGGCGGCAGTAGTTGGGCGCGCAAAGGTGCGAGCCGCCCTTGATCACCTTGCGCGGAATGCGGATGTTGGGTTGGCAAGGGTCGTAGCTCGCACCTTCGGGCCCGCCGCGTGGATTCTCCGGGATGCAACACGCCTTCGGCGCGTCGGCCTCGTGCTTCTGCGAAAACCAGTCGGTCGTCCATTCCCAGACGTTGCCGATCATGTCGTGAACGCCGTAGCCATTGGGCGGGAAGGCCGTGACCGGCGAGGTGCGGTCGAAGCCGTCGTCGCACAGGTTCTGGCGGGGAAAATCGCCCTGCCAGGTATTGGCCATCTGCTGGCCGCCGGGTGTGAGCTCGTTTCCCCACGCGAACTCGGCGTCGTCAGGCCGCCGCGCGCGGCGAATTCCCATTCGGCCTCGGTCGGCAGGTCCTTGCCCGCCCACGTCGCGTAGGCCACCGCGTCCGCGAATGTGACGTGCACCACGGGATAGTTGTCGAGCCCGTTGATGTTGCTCTTGGGACCATAGGGATGCCGCCAGTCCGCACCGGGGAGAAACGTCCACCACTGGCTCCAGTCGCGCAGATCGACGATGCGCGCCGCGGGCGGCACGAAGACCAGCGAGCCGGCATAGAGCATGTGGGGGAGCGCGCCGGGATAGTCCTTCGGATCGGGCGGAATCTCGGCGAAGGTCTTGTGGCCGGTCGCCCGGACGAACTCCTTGAACTGACGGTTGGTGACCGGCGTGCGGTCGATCCAGAAGCCATCCACCGTCACGCTGTGGACCGGCGCCTCTTCCGGATAATGCCGATCCGATCCCATGCGGAAGGTGCCGCCGGGAATCCAGATCAGGCCCCGATCGTTCGATGGCGCCTGCAGCGGACGTTCGGGTCGCCGCGTTGCGGCCAGGTCGGTGTCAGCCATGGCCCATGTTCGCCTTAGGAAGTGTCACGTACCATCAGGGTATTCCCTGAAATGCGACGTGGGAATTCCCTGAGGCGGCAAAAACGCAGGCGTCAGCTGCGGGAAGGTCAATGCTCCTGCAGGCGCTGGCGCACCAGGGCGATATGGTTGCGCAGCATGTACAGCATGCTCGCATATGCCACTGGAACCCGCAGGCTGTTGGCCTGCTTCTCGAGCAGATCGAGGCGCGCCGGCACATCGTCGGTTTTGCCGTCGCCGTTCCTGGCCGTCGTGCCGCGTGTCTCCATCTCGTGCTCCAGAAACCGCAATTCACCGTACAGCCGTGTGATTTTCCGGCGCATGAACCAATCGTACAGCATCGGCAGGAATCGCATCATCGGGTAGAGCAGGCCGACGATGGGAATGAGCAGGATGAGCAGCCGTCCCGTCAACGAGGCCATCCAGAACGGCAGATAGGTGCTGCAGGAACGGCTGCCCGGATTTGTAGAACTGGAACGCGTCGTCGCTCAGCGGAAATTCGATCGCCTCGGCGGCGGGAAATTGCCCGGCGCGCTGGAAAATCCCCGGCGGCGAATGGATCTGCGTCGCGATGTCCAAGAGCAGGTACTGGATCGCGGAGTGCACGTCCTTGCGCACCACGAGGCTCGCCTTCGGTGCCAACAGCGTCACCTCCGACGGCGGGCGATCCTTGGCGAGGTCGCCCACGCCGGCCGGCACCACGACCTTGTTCAGAAACGGATAGAGCGCGACATAGGCGTCCGCGTAGGGGAAGCTCGCGAGCTCGACGCGCTCGTCCGCCGAGCAGCGTGCGGACCACGGGAGCGTCCCAGGAGATCAGCATCATCACCACGTCGATCTCGCCGGCCAAGAGCTTTTCGCCGGCTGCCTGCGGCGACAGCGCCAGCAGCTCGACGGCGTTGAGGTCAACGCCGTTGCGCTTGAGCAATTCGAGCGACAGAGCGCGCGTGCCGCTGCCCTCGGGTCCGATCGACACCTTGCGGCCGTGCAGCCCATGCAGCGCGATCGCCGCGCAGCTCGCTGCGATAGAACATCCACAAGGGTTCGTAGAACACCGTGCCGAGCGACTCGAGGTCGCCGGCCTGGTCCGGGCCCGCGGTGCCGTCCTGGATCAGGGCGACGCCGACGCCGGAGCGGGGGTCGCGCAGCAGCGCCAGGTTCTCCAGTGCACCCGACGTCGGCAGCAAGCGAAGCGTGACGCCTTCGCGCGCCAGGAGCTCGCGATAGCGTCTGCCGATCTCATGATAGGCGCCGCCCTCGGGACCGGTCGCCATCACGAGCGTGCGCGGCGGCATCGTGCGCAGCAGCAGGAAAGCCACGGCCAGGATCGCGACCGCGGTGGCCGCGATTGTGACGACAGGCCAATGGGCCCGCAGGAAATCTCTGGCGGCCATGCGGCCATTCTTCATTGAAATTGATTAACATATCGACCGGCCGCGCTCTCGGTGGACCCTTAGCGCCGGTTGCGGATGGCAGCGGCCGTGGTCCTCAGTCCGGGGATCGCTCCCGGATCGGAACGATCGCCTTGAGCGTCGTATGCCCGGTGGCGGAATCGATCTCGAGCCGGCCGCCGATCTGGTTCAGACGCTCGCGCATGCTGGCAAGGCCGACGCCGATGACACCGGCTCCGTTCATGCGGGACGCCGGGCGCAGGCGACGCATGTCCGGCATGCCCTTGCCGTCATCCTCGATCGTCAGCACGACGTCCCGGCCGCTCGCCGTGCTTCGGCGCTCGAGACCGATGCGTGCGGTCCGGCTGCCGGAGTGCCGCGAGACATTGGTCAGCGCCTCCTGCACCACGCGGAACAAGATCAACTCGGTGTCGGGCGCAAGCCGCTCCATGTCCGGCGCAATATCGAGAGCGACGGCAATGCCGCTGCGTTCCGTGTAGCCCTCCGCGAAATAGCGCAACGCCAGGCCGAGGCCGGCCTCGTCGAGCAGCGGCGGATGCAGCAGATAGGAGACGGTGCGAACCTCGCGGATCGACTGTTGCAGCATGTCCTCGAGCTGGCGCAGCGCCGGCGCCGCCGAGGCCGGCAGCAACGGCTCGAGGCGGCCCGCGATCAGGGTGGCGGCGATGAGGTTCTGCCCCGTGCTGTCGTGCAGGTCGCGCGCGATCCGCCGGCGCTCCTCGTCCTGCGCCCGCACCAGCGAGGCCGCCAGCGCATGCGTCGTGCGCTCGGCGCCACGCAATTCGTCGATCAGGGCACCGAGCATGAGGACCGGGATCGTAAGGCCGGTCAGGAACATCTGCAGCGCCAGCACGCTGCGCTCGGGGTCCTCGTCGGGGAACAGGCCGCTGCCGTGCAAGGTGCGCCACGTCAGGATGACGGCGACGATGAGGACGGCGGCGCTCGCGCCTTTCTCGCCGAACCGCACCGCCGCCCACAGCACGACCGGCAGCGGCAGGAACAGCACCGCCGGGAGCAGGCTGTTGGCCGTCAAGCGACCGGCCGCGGTCGCGGCGACCACGCAGATGCCGACGAGAAGCACCGCGAGCACGGCGGGCTCGATATGGCGGCGCGATGGCCGCCACTGCGTCCAGCGCGCGCCGTCGGAAATCCAGATCAGGAATACCGGGCCGATCGTCAGGTTGGGCAACGCGTTGGCGAGATACCAGTGCGACCAGAACATCCAATAGTCGCCATACGATCCGCCGCCCAGGATCGGCACGAAGGCGCCGCCCAGGGCCGACACGGCAGGGCTGATGCCGGCCGTGATCACGATGTAGATGGAAGCCTTGCGGAAATTGCCGAACCAGGGCGCATCGCCGACGAAACGGCGCACCGCGTAGGCGCTGAGCAGCGCCACCATGCAATTTGTGGCGAAGGCCACGAGCAATTGCGGCACCGGCATGCCGACGCCGAGCTCCGCGATCACATGGGCGGGAAACGCGGCGACGATGTAGCGCCACCAGTCCCGCTGCGGGACGATCATCAGCGCGCAGAACAGAATGACGTTGGGCGGCCAGAACAGCGCGAAGATCTGGTCCGACAGCGTGCCGATGTAGAAGGCCGCCTGCGCCCCGAGAAAATAGGCGAGCGCGAGCAGCAGCGGACCTCGCAGCGGCGCGATCGAAAACCGCATCCGCGACAGCATCGATTGCGACACGACGGTCGGCAGCGAGGACACGTCTTCGCTCCGAAATTGCCGGGGGTCGGCGACGACGGACTTGAGACCCCCGGTTGGGATCAATCCCATCCTACTAATCATTGTAGGCGATACACATGAACTATCTGTGATAGCGACGGTATGCAAGTAGGAGTGGCAATGGCTAACGCGAAGTTACCAAAGCAATATCAGGGCTCGATCAGCTTGTTGCGGATGGCGTAGCGCACGATCGCGGCCGTGGACGTGACGTTGATCTTGCGCATCGCCGCGGCGCGGTGCGTCTCGATGGTCTTGACGCTGAGATTGAGAATCTCGCCCATTTCCTTGTTGCTGTGGCCCTCGGCGATCAATTGCACGATGACGCGCTCGCGCGGCGACAGCGTCGCCTCGGTCTTGATCTGATGCTTGGCGAGAAACGTCTCGAGCAGTTGCTCGGAGACCCTGCCGGTGAAGAACGGCCGGTGGCCGGCGAGCGATTCCACGGCGGCGACGAGATACTGCTTGGCATCCGACTTGAGCAGGTAGGCGCGGGCGCCGGCCTCCAGGAGCTCGCCGATCAAGACGTCGCTGTCGTGCATCGTGAAGATCAGGATCTCCGCGCTGGGAACGCGCGAGCGAATCTGCCGCGTGGCTTCGACGCCGTTCATCATCGGCAGCGAGTAGTCGATGATCGCGACGTCGGGCTTGGTCTCGATCGCCTTGGCGATCGCTTCCTTGCCGTCGCAGGCCTCCGCCACCACTTGCCAGCCGTCGTGCGCCTCGAGGATCGAACGCAAACCGGAGCGAACCACCTCGTGGTCGTCGGCGATGAGGATGCGGGTCATGCTGCCCCCCTCGAGGCCCATTCAAGCGCGAGCCGGCCCAGGGAAGGTAACACAATAGAGAAGCTTCAACGTATTCGTATCGTGGAAAACCCTGAAAACGACGGGTGAAAACCCTGGCTTTTTGAGGACGCGCTATCGGGCGCTAGGCGCCATCTCGGCCTTATTTAGGGACGCGCGAAACCGGGCGAGCAGCGTTTCCCATTCGTCGTTGCCGCTGCCGGCCGGCAGCAGCGACACCTGCGTCTGCTCGCGGCGGGAGCGCACGAAGACATACAGCAGCAGCCTTGCGACCCTTCGCGTGACCGACCCGTGCGCCCGCCGGCGCGCCTTCAGGCCTTGCACGAGCGCAGTTTTCTTGGCGAGCTCGACCTTGAGATGCTGGACTTCGGCGACCCGCTTGCCGACGTCGCAAAGCTGCTCCACCGCTTTTGCCTTCGTCGCCTCGGCGGACAATTCGACGCGCCGCATCGACATGGCGAACTCGGCGCGCAGAAGGTCCTTTTGCGCCTGCATCTCGGCGTAGGATAAGGGCGTCGCGGCGAGAAATTTCCGCGCGATGTGAGCCGCACGGCGCGCTCGTGCACGAGCGGAACGAACACCACCATCAGCAAGCATCCGGCAAGGAAGCCGAGGCCCGCATACATCATCGGCTCGAGCACGAAACCGCCTCACGCACGCGACGCTACGAACAAGGCGCGGAGGGTAAGCTGCTACGGGCAAATATTTGGTTAACCAATAACTGTTTGTACCGAGTGAAGGATGGGTGGAGCGTAGCGATACCCATCACCTATCCCCGAGCCGACTCCGGCGATGGGATCGCCCGGGCGCTGTGACCGTTGGCTCATCCATCCTACTTGTAACGCCTGCGCGGCGGGGGCGGCGGCAGGTCGATGGCGCGCTGCCAGACCGTTCCGCGGTCGAATTGGATCGTCATGCCGTCGGGCGAATAGATCGCGCCCATGTTCGCCTGCTGGATCCAGAGGCGGCCGGGGTAATCCACCCAGGCGCGCGATGCCTCGCCGGCATCGTTCACGACGTTGAGCTCCCAGCCGTTCTGCGTGATGAAGCCGAACTGGTTGGGACCGGTGGCCGCGCACAGCTCGACACATCGCCACCGGCCGGTCAGGTTCACCTGCGCCGACGCGTCGGTCGCGACCAACGCCGCCGACAAGGCGAGCGCACTCACTACCACTTTCATTGCTTATCTCCTCAGAAATTGAACGCCGCAATTCCTGCCCGCCGTCGGGGATCGGCGGCAGCCGTTGCATTGCGGGCTCATGTTACCGCACCGCCGTTCTCGCCGCTAATTTCCCGCGTCGCCGTGGTAAATGGCCGCCCGTGCCGGCGATCGTAACTTGGATCAAGTGCCGGCTCAGGGGTTCATTGGGCGGCGAAGCCCGGCAACCCCTGGGCCCTGGTAACCGAGGGTGGATTCCATCGCCCCGTGAGCGCTTCGGACTTCGGGGCATAGAGGCGCATGGTCAGGTTGAAGGCTCCCTTGGGCGCGGGAAGCCAGTTGGCCTCCTTGTCCTTGCCCGGGTTCTCGTTCTGGAAATAGAGGTCGAGCGAGCCGTCCGGGTTGTACTTGAACGGCATCCAGCTGCTCACCGCGAAGCGATTGAGCGGGTTCGCGACCTGGAAGCCGTCCGGGTCGTAGAGCGTGATCGACCAGAACGCGTGCACCGGCGGCAGCGCCTCCTTGTCGAAGTGGATCGTGTACTTGCTGGCGCCGTCGAGCGGCCGGCCGGCTTCGTCGCCGAGATTGAGCGGATAGATGGCGTCCTCGGGCAGGTTGGCGCCGAGCCCCAGCTGGGAGACGATGGCGCGTTTGAGATAGTAGTTTCCGTATACGCCCATCGTGTCGGTGTTCATCGACCAGTGATTGGCGACGCGCGCGAGCGTCGGCACCTTCCACTCCATCAGCTTGCGGCCCGCCTCCGGCGCGGCTTCGAGCGCCTTCTTCACCGCCGGGGAGACCTTATCGATGTCGAAGCTCTTGCCGGGCTCGATACCGATGCGCTTCATCTGCGCAATGATCGGCTCGTCGGTGACGTGCGGCGGGTTCACCTTCATGAGCTCGGCGGCGTAGGCGAAGTACTTGCCCGCGGGCATGGTGTCGACCTGGATCTTCGGGCGGCGTCTTCATGTCGACGCTCGGATCGATCTTCGCTTCGGCCGGCTTCGCCGGCTTGCCCCACTCGGACAGCAGCGTGACCTTGAAGCCTGCCTGGATCTTGCGGACCGCTTCGTAGTCGGGCGGGCCGTCGGTCTTGGTCCGGCCGATGATCCAGACGATCGGCGTCGGCGCGTCGATGCGCCGGGTGTCTTTCGGAAGCTTGAATTCGTCGATGAACCGCTCGCGCAGATCGGGCCGCCAGCCGGGCGGGGTCACGAGGAAGTTTCCGGCTTGCGTTCCGGTCGTGCGCCAGCCGGGCGAGGCGAAGACGTCCGACCACATGTCGAGCATCGGCAGCAGATAGTAGCGCCCATTGGTGTCCGGCACCGAGACGACCGCAGGCTCTTTCGTCATGTCCAGATAGGCCACGGAATAGAGCGTGTCGAAGTTCGGACGCACGACGCCGCGATCATCGGCCGGCGGATAGGTCGGAACGTTGTTGAACATGTTCATCGGACCACGACCCGGCACCTTGCCCGGCTCGAAGTTCGTGAACTGCCTCCGCGTCACGTCCATCGTCACCAGCGAGTAGAAATAGACGTAGGCGTCGGTGGCGATGTCGCGCGCCTCCGCTTCGGTGATCGCCGGCGGCGTGCTCTGGGCCTGGGCCGCTGTCGCCGGCACTGAACCGAGAAACATGCCCAGTGTCAGTGCGATCGCATTTCTGTTCATGTCGTCTCCTGATTTCCTCGCTTCTGGTGATCCGACGAGCCTGCCGCGGACGGCGCACAGGATATTGGCCTTAGGAGCAGGTGCTCGCGCATCAGGTGAAACCCTGAAACTTGCCGAGGGAAACCCTGGAGTGACAGCTTGCTTCCGATGGCCTCAATTCGGTTTGGTTGCCCGCCGCCGAAGATCCTGGATGAGACCTGCGAGGTCGCGGTCGTTGGGTGCAATCCGGGCCAGCCGCTCGGCGTATTCCAAGGCAGACGGCAATGTCGCCGGCGTCGCGGCTGAAGCTCATGAGCGCTTGCAGGACATCGCGATCATCCGGATGTCTCACCAGGCCGTCCCGCAGGACCGTCATGGCTTCATCCTTGCGGCCGCTGGAATGCAGCGCGACCGCGTAGACGTAAAGATATCGTGCACGATCGGGCTCGAGCTCGGACGCGCGGCGCAGCTCGCCCAGCGCAGCGTCGGACTGCTTGAGCCGGGTGAGCGTGAGGCCGAGCGCGTGATGCAGCCCCCCGTCCCGCGGCGAGGCATCGATGGCCGCACGCAGCACGCTCTCGCCTTCGCCGTCCCGGCCGAGCTGGCGATAAAGGTCGGCGAGGTTGATCGCCGCCGGCGCATATTGCGGGCTCAGCCGCAGTGCGGCCCGGTACTCGGCTTCCGCATCGGCAGTAAGGTTGCGTCTTGCGAAGAAATTCCCGAGCTCGGAGCGCGCCTCGGGCCGGTCGGCGTTCAGCCGCTGGGCAGCGACGAACTCGGCGGCCGCGCGCTCGAAGCGCTCGCGGTCGGCGGCGGGCTGACTTGCGGTCGGCGTCGCTGCCAGCAGCGACGCCGCCCTGATGCGGACGCCGCGACTGGAGTCCGAGAGCAGGGGCGCCGCGAGCCGCCAGGCTTGTGCGGGGGGCATGCCTGCGAGCATGCCGAGCGCGGCGATCCGCGCCATCGGATCGGGGTCCGACAGTCCCGCCCGTGCCAGCTCGATGTTGGCGGGCGAGACGCGCGACCCGAGCTCGGTCAGCGCGCCCGCGCGCGCGAAGGCCGGCGCATTGCGATCCGACGCCAGCGCGGACGAGAAGCGCGGCCGCATCCGCCTGGTTCGCTCCATGCGGAATGGAACGCTCCGGCATAGGCCTGGAAGCCCTTTCTGGTCGGGCCGTGCCAGCCTTCGACCGCCGTTGCCGCCCATTCCGGCAGATTTGTCGCGGTGACAATCGTTGCAGGCATTGGGCGTGCCGAGCCTCGCCGACAGGTCGGGCCGCGGAACGCGGAAGCTGTGATCGTGCCGCTCGTCCACCACCATGTAGGTGCGAGACGGCATATGGCATGACGCGCAGCCGAGTGCCGGGCTTGCCCCCTCGTGGCGGTGGTGCGCGACCGCGGCGTACTTGTCGGAGGCGTGGCACTGCAGGCAGACGCCGTCGGCGGAGGCGCGCAGCTTGGCGCCGTGCGGCTCATGACAATCGCCGCAGGTGACGCCGGCCGCGAACATCTTGCTCTGCTTGAACGAGCCGTAATTGTAGACCTCGTCGAGCATCTGCCCGTCGGCGTGATAGAGCCCACGCGAGAGCGGCGAGACCCGGTGCGTGTCGGACAGCGGCCGGCCCGGGACCCAATCCTCGGAGAAACCGCCGCGGCGCGCGTGGCACAGGCCGCAGGTTTCGACCTCCTTGCGAACCAGCGGCGGCGTGAAGTTGCGCGCGGCGTTGCCCGTCCTCGCATTGATCGGCCAGACGATGTCGCGCCGCTCGTCGAACCGAACGAGCAGCCCCTTGGCGGGGTCTTCGCTCTTGCCGAACGGCCACCAGCTCTCCCGGGCGCGCGCCCAGGAGACGTGTCGCGATCCCTGCCCATGGCAGGCCTCGCAGCCCACGCTGATTTCCGCAAAGCTGGTGGCGAAGCGATCGTTGGCCGCATCGTAGTTCTTGCGCACGCCGGTGGAATGGCACTCCGCGCACATGAAGTTCCAGTTCTGGTTCAGCTTGGTCCAGTGCAGGATATCGTCGTGCTTGATCTCCTCGTTCGGATAGAGGTGAAACCAGCGCTGGCCGCCCTTGTCCTTCGGCCGGCTGTCCCAGGCGATCGACAGCGCCTGCAGCCGCCCGTCGGGGAACTCGATGAGATATTGCTGCAGCGGATCGAGGCCGAACGTGTACTTGATTTCGAAAACGGCGAGCTTCCCGTCGGGCCCATCCGTCTCGACCAGAAATTTTCCGTCCTTTTTGAAGAAGCGGGAATGCACGCCGTAGTGATCGAAGCTCGCATTGTCGAAGTTGCCGAGCACCGACTTGTCGCTGGCATGCTGCATCGCGAGCTGATGCTGCGAGCCGCGCCATAGTTGCGCTTCTGCTCGGTGACAGCCGGCGCAGGTCTCGCTGCCGACGAAGCTTGCCACGGAAGCGCCGGGCGCGGTCCCGGCTGACCGTCCGCTATTCCAGAGCTGGAATCCGAGACCGATTGCGACGACGATCGCCGCCGCGACCGCCGCCGCGATGAAGATGGTCCGCCTCGAAACGCGCCCGCGGTCCGCGTCGCCTTGTGGTGCGCCCGCGCCGTCGACATGCGGTGGCGCGGCGGGCGATCTTTGCGATCCGCGTTTTTTCCCGGAACCCTGTTTGGAACGAGCCACGCGCGATCACCCGCCAAGCACTACTCGATCATTGGAGATTGTACATGCGCTTGGCGGCGACGAGCGCCCGCGTGCACCCGGTGCGATTGCCGCGGGCGTCGTATCGCTTGGCCCGCGCCATGGTCGCGTCGAACGCCGCTTGTGCGCGTGGCTTCGGCCTGCTTGACCGAGCCTGGCGTCGGCTGCCGATCGAGCTGCGCTCCGATCGATTGCGGTGCCATCGGCCCGGCGTTCGGATTGCCTGCGGACTGGCGCACGGCCTGCTCGAATTGTGCGATCTGGCTGGTGCAGGGGCCGGCATGCGCCGGCGCGGCGCCGAGGCATAGGGCGGCGAAGACGACAAGGGCCACAATAGCTCGTCGGTTCATGAGCGCGCTCCGGCGTTGGCCCACTATCGGTTGCGTGGCGATCGTGTCAACCAGCCGGCTCCGGTCAGTATCTGCGGCTGCGCGCCGGTTTATCGACGACCGGCCGGGTGATGCCATAGCCCTGGAAGAAATTGGGTCGACAATTACCGCCGTTGCCGAACACGGTCGCATAGCATTGCTCGTAGCTATAGAAGCCGCAGTTGTAGGTCGAGTAGTCGTAAAAGGCGCACCAGGGGCCGTCGGCTCGCGCGCTTGATCCGATCGCACCGAGGAGGACAAACATCGCGATGGCGCCGATCAATCTGGTCATGGACTCTCTCCGCGTTCGTGAATGAACCACCTTCCGGCTCCCGCGGTCACTGCTCGAACGCAAAGATGCGCTTCCAGTCGTCCTTCATGCTGATCACCGTCCAGCCGTTCTTCTTGGCCTCGTCGTAGAGCGCCGGCGTAAAGGTGCCGACCTTGCTGTCGGGCAGGCCGGCGGCCGGGCCATAGGCGTATTCGCGCTTGGCGTCGTCGTGCAGGACGAGCATCGCGAGCCGCGCGCCGCCGCCCGCCTTGGTGTATTCCAGCATCTGCCGGTCGCCGGTCGAGTTGCCGAACGCCGCGTAGGGCCGCCGGCCGATCATCAGGTGAATACCCTCCGCCTTGCCGGCGTTGTTGTCGTTCAAGATGAGCTTCGGCTCCTTGGTCAGGAACGGCTTGCCGTCGCTGGCATAGGCGTACTTCGTTCCGCCCGCGGTGCCGACCACCTGCTCGGGCGGAATGCCGTAGACCTTCTCGGCGTAGACGCGCACGAAGTCCTGGCCGCCGCCGGTCACGATGTAGGTCTTGTAGGCGTTGTCGCGCAGGTAGCGCAGGACTTCGAGCATCGGCTGATAGGCGAGCTCGGTGTACGGGCGCTTCCAGCGATGATCCTTGGCCGTCTCCATCCACTTCTTCGCTTCGGCGTTGAACTCGTCCACTGTCATGCCGGTCAGCGTCGCAGCGAGGATCTTCTCGAGGTCGCGCATCGGGAGCTTGGCCATCGCCTCCCGGTTGCCGGAGAGCACGGTCTTGAACGGCTCGACGTTCTTGAGCTCCGGCTTCTTCGCCACCACCGCCGGCACGCGCTCCAGGCAGTAGACGACCTGCGTGTACATGGGATGCTCGACCCAGAGCGTGCCGTCCTGGTCGAACACCGCGATGCGCTCCTCCGGAGGGACGTAGCTCGGGCCCGACCATTCGGTGGTGGCGCGCACGAAGTCGACGATCGCCTGCTTCGCCGGCCCGTCGTTCCATGAGGGCAGGGGGCCGCCCGCCGTCGGAGTTTGCGCCGGAGCGGAGACGGGAAAGAGCGGTGTGGACAAGACCGGAAGCATCGCCAAGGTCGAGAGCAGCGTACGGCGGTCGATGCCGGGGGGCGGATTGAGCGGCTTCATCTTCGGTCCCTTTCAGATGAGAGATGACGACGCTAACGCACATTCCGACGAAGTTGGTCCACGACACGTGCCGCGGGCTCCAACCTCTCCCCGCTTGCGGGGAGAGGTCGGCGAGCCGCCCCAGCGGCGAGCCGGGTGAGGGGGCTCTCCACGAACTCGAGCATGTCGAGAGTCCCCCTCACCCGCCCGCCATCGCGGCGAAGACGCCGCTCGGCGGTCAACCTCTCCCCGCATGCGGGGAGAGGTTGGAGTCTGCGGCACGTGCACCGAATTCATCGAGTTCGCCTAGTTGCTCGACGGCGGATTCCTCAGCTTCTCCATGGCCTGCTCGACCGAGAAGGAGCCGGGCTTCTGGCGCGGCGGAAACTGCTGGAAGCTCGCGAGATGCCGCCCGACGAGCGCCTGCGCCGGGACCAGCACGAAGGCATGCTCGACGAACCACCGCACGTAGTCGCCGGCCTCGTGCTGGGCCCGCTCGAACGGGTCCGAGCGCAGGTTGAACAGCATGGGCAAGCGCAGCTGCACCATCGGCTGCGCCCAGACGGCGAAGCCGTGCGCCTTCTGTTCCAGGAATCCCGCCTTCCACTGCTCGTAACGCAGGCCGGCGAGGTTGCCGTCGTCGGTCCAGTAGAAGAATTCCTTGCGCGGATTCGGACCCTTGCGGGCGAGCAGGTCACGCTGGTCGTAGCCGTCGAGGTGAACCCGGAAGCTCTTGCCGGCGGCATTGTAGCCCTGCAGCAGCTTGCTCTTGATGTCCGGCTCGCCGGCCGCCGCGACCAGCGTCGTCGCCCAGTCCTCGGCCGAGAAGATGTCGTTGATCTCGGTGCGCGGCGGCACCAGGCCTGGCCAGCGCACCATCGCCGGCACGCGGTAGCCGCCCTCCCAGTTGGTGTTCTTCTCGCCGCGGAACGGCGTGGTGCCACCGTCGGGCCACGAGAAGGCCTCGGCACCATTGTCGGTGGTGTAGATCACGATGGTGTTGTTGGCGATGCCGAGATCGTCGAGCTTCTTCAGGATCTCGCCGACCTGCCCATCGTGCTCCACCATTCCGTCCGGATAGATGCCGAGCCCGGTCTTGCCCTGGGACGCGGGCTTGAGCCGGGTCCAGATGTGCATGCGGCTCGGATTGAACCAGACGAAGAACGGCTTCCGATCCCGGTTCGCGCGGTCGATGAAGTCGATCGAAGCCTTGAGGAATTCCTCGTCGATCGTCTCCATGCGCTTCTTGGTGAGCGGGCCGGTGTCCTCGCATTTCTGCTTGCCCCAGGGGCCGAAACGGGGGTCGTCGCCCGGGGTGTCGGTCGTGGTCGCGACGCACTTCATGACGCCGCGTGGACCGAACTGCGCCCTGAAGGCTGGGTCCTTCGGATAATCCTGATGCTCCGGCTCATCCTCGGCATTCAGGTGATAGAGGTTGCCGAAGAACTCGTCGAAGCCATGCACCGTCGGCAGGAACTCGTTGCGATCGCCGAGATGGTTCTTGCCGAATTGTCCTGTCGCGTAGCCCTGCGGCTTGAGCAGCTCTGCAATTGTCGGGTCCTTCGCCGATAGCCCCTCCTTCGCCGCCGGCAGGCCGACCTTCAACAGCCCGGTGCGCAACGGGCTCTGGCCGGTGATGAACGCCGCGCGCCCCGCGGTGCAGGACTGCTGGCCGTAATAGTCGGTGAAGATCGCGCCTTCGTTGGCGATGCGGTCGATGTTGGGCGTGCGGTAGCCCATCATGCCGCGGTTGTAGGCGCTGATGTTCCAGTAGCCGATGTCGTCGCCCATGATGACGAGGATGTTGGGCTTCTGCTGTGGCTGCTGCGCCGACGCGGGCGTGACCATCGCGCAAGCGAGCGATGCCAGCAGCGCGAGCCGGAGGATCCAGCTTCTGCTCATGGTCGATCTCCTGATGAAGGGTTCTCGATCGGGCCCGTCGGCGGGCGGGCGCCTTGTGAGGCGCCCGCCGTGTTTGTGTCAGCGGTCAGTCCGACCGGGTTTTCGTGTTCTTGATCTGCTGCAGCACCTGGTCGAGGTTGTAGCTCGCCGGGTCCTGCATCGGCGGGAACTCCTTGTAGGACTCCAACTCCTTCAGCCACAGCGCCTGGCCGATTGGCAGCATGTTCCAATCGTAGATGTAGGCGGTGGACGGAGAGCCGATTGAGCCACCCAAACCAAGGAGTGTCTTGTATTGTGAGCCAATCGAGGTCTCGAAGGGATCACGCTTGATGTTGACGACCTGGGCCCAGTGGAACGGGAGCACGCCCGAAATGAAGCCAGCCGGTGCGTCGGACACCATCGAGAAGTAGATCTTCCAGTTCTTGTAACGTACCGCCGACGGGTCCTTGCCCGAATAATAGAAGAACGTGTCGCGCGCTGACTTTTCCGATCGCCCGGACAAGTATTCGGTCTGGTCGATGCCATCGAGCTTGGTCTTGACGATGCCCGGATAGCTGCCGGCCATGATGCGCCTGTTCAGCGCATCGCCCTTGTCTCCGCCCGCGATGTTGACCAGCGTGGGCAGCCAGTCGAGCGATGCGAATATGTCGTTCTTCACCGTGCCCGGCCGGATGGTGCCCGGCCAGCGGACGAGGAGAGGCGCGCGCATGCCGCCTTCCCAGGTGCTCAGCTTGCCGCCCTTGAAGGGCGTGGTGCCGCCGTCCGGGAAGGTGATGGTCTCGGCGCCGTTGTCGGTGGTGAAGACGACGATCGTGTTGTTGAGCTGACCCATGTCTTCGAGCTTCTTGAGCACGATACCGATGTTGTCATCCATCTGCTTCATGCCGGCTTCGTTGAGGCCCCAGTCCTTGCCGCCGGGCTCACCCACCATGCCCAGGTATTTGTCGGGCAGCACGGTCGTGATGTGCATGCGCGCCGGGTTGTACCAGACGAAGAAGGGCTTGTTGGTCCGCCGCGGATCGTTGCGGTCGAGGAAGTTGACGACCTTGGCAGAGATTTCCTCGTCCACGGTCTTCGAGCGCTCCAACGTCAGCGGACCCTGATCCTGGCATGTCTGATTTGCGGCAGTGCCGTCGGAGGACCTGCACCACAGCACCGGGCGCGGAGGCGTCAGGCAGACTGTGGTCCTGGGGTCCACGGCGCCGGGAACCTCGGGGAGGCCCGGGATCGGCGTATTGCGGCACGGTGGCGCGACCGTCTGCTGGGTCGGGGACTTGTTGATGTCGGGGAAGCTCACCCCCTGCATGGCGTCGAGGTGGTAGAGGTAGCCCCAGAACTCGTGGAAGCCGTGGGCGGTCGGCAGGGCATCGGTGTGGTCGCCCAGGTGGTTCTTGCCGAACTCGCCGGTGTTGTAGCCGAGATCGCGCAGGAACCAGGCGACCGCCGGCGTACCGGGACGCAGGTAGGACGGGCTACCTGGCAGTTGCGGCGGGATCATGCCGGTGCGCAGCGGATGCATGCCGGTGAAGAAGGCATTCCGCCCGGCGGTGCAGCTCTGCTCGGCATAGTAAGTCATGAAGATCGCACCTTCGTTGCCGATGCGATCGATGTTGGGCGTTTCACCGACCATCAGGCCGCGGTGATAGATGCTCGGCTGCATAATGCCGATATCGTCGCCCATGATGAAGACGATGTTGGGCTTCTGCTGCTGCTGCGCGGCTGCCGGCGTGAACGCCACGGTCATGGCGGCGAACGATGCGAGCAAGCCGAGCCATAGCCTTTGCGATATTCTCATGGTCTGATTCCTCAATGAGTCAGTAAGTGAGTCAGTGCTGATCGGCGTGCGCGGATGGCGATTTTCGGACCGTCCGCGCATGTGCGCACCGCGACCGGCTACGGATTGAACCCCGCAGCCGTCATGCAGGACTTGTACAGCGCGGTGCGATTCCGGCCCTGGTCGTCCCCATCGTCTGGGAAAGCGGTCTGAGCCTGTTTTACGCACCTTGCGATGGCGGCGTCCCTTGCAGGGCTGTCCTGGGCCACCGTTGGTGATGAGAAGGCAGCAACCGAAAGTGCTGCCGACAATGCAATGAGCCACCTGTTTGCATTTCTCATGGTCTGTCTCCTCGTACGAGGTGAACAACGACACGCGGCCTTCGGCGGTCTGCGTCCTCCTTTCGACGAAGACGGTCCTCAGCAGCCGCGAGTTTTTCAGACCCTTTTCCGGGGCGAAATTGGCCTTAGGGGCAACACGATGGCGCAGGCGGAGCCGACGCGCGGCGCCGGACGCAATTGCCAGTCATTGTCATGCCCTCGTCATGAAACGCGCGCTCGGAACGTGCGGCGTATCCCTTCTGCTGATTCCCGTGGCCTGCGTCGTCCCTTAGCGCGGGACCGGCCGCCGTCCTCCGCTGTGCACGTCAGGGGAAACCCTGGTCTGATTTCAGGGAGAACCCCGATAGTCCATGCCAAGGGACCGGAGCAAAATCATTGACATAGGAAGATAGTTCAGTGGGACGCGCTCAGGGATCGAGGGAGACTCCTTAATTTTATTTTCTATGCCGAGCCCTTCTCGATGATGACGAGAACGCATGCGACTTGGTCGAGCGCGGCGGTCCTGATATTGCTCGCGATCGAAGCTCACGCCGCAGACCCGCGACGTGTCCTGATGCTGCACGCCTTCAACTACACGTTCCCTGCCACCACCCAAGTCGCAGAAGCTGCCCGAAAGCGACTGCTGGAACGCTCTTCGCAAAAAATCGAAATCGATGCCGACTATCTCGACCTTGCGCGGATCACCGATCCCGGGCACGAGATGCGGACGGCCGCCTTCCTCCGCGAAAAATATGCACGCACGCCCCCTGACGTGGTGATGACGCTGGGCAGCGCAGCCTTGCCTTTCATCATCAGGCACCGCGACGGCATCGTGCCCAAGGTCCCGGTCGTATTCACGGCGATCTCTCCGCAAAATTATGCTGCTCTGCAAATGCCGGCGGACGTGACGGGGGTCATAACCGAGTTCAATCTGGACAAAACCCTTGCGCTCGCGGAACGGCTTCAGCCGGATGCGCGCCGGCTGTTTGTCATCGCCGGAAGTGGGGCTACCGATCGCCGGTGGCAGACAGTTGCCCGGGGGGTCATTGAAAACCGCGATCGGAAATTCGAGACGACCTACCTCTACGAGCTTCCTTACGACAAGCTCGTCGCCGAACTGTCGCAGGTGCCGCGCGACGCAATTGTGGTCCTGCTGACGGTCTTCGCCGACAGCGAAGGAAAGACCTTCATTCCCGCAGAGGTGGCGGCCGCCCTGTCCGCGAAATCGCCCGCGCCAATCTATGCGCCTTACGACACCTATCTGGGGAACGGCACGGTGGGTGGATTTGTCGAGACCTTCGAGTTGGTCGGGATCGCCGCGGCCGACATGGTGCTCGAACTCATTGCAGGCAAGGACCCCGCGACGCTTCCGCCACGAACCAATCCCGGACAAGTCTACCGGGTCGATTACAAGGCAATGCAACGGTGGGGTCTGCGCGAAAGCAATCTTCCGCCCGGCACCAATGTCCTGTTCAAGGAACCGGGCATCTGGGACCGGCACCACGATTTGGTCCTTGCCGCGCTCGCTATCTTCGCTTTGCAGACGGCATTCGCCGGCGCCTTGCTGATACAGCGGCGGCGCAGGCAGCGCGCCGAAACGCTCCTCAAGGAGAGCGAGGAGCGCATGACCTTTGCAGCCGCGTCCGCGAATATCGGACTTTGGCAATTCGACCGGGCGGCCAACGAATTGTGGGCGACCGAGCATTGCCGCGCACTGTTCGGCCTCGCAAGCGATGTCCCGCTCACGCGCGACACGTTCCTGACGGCAATCCACCCGGAAGATCGGGAGATCGCCATTGCCTCGCTGCGAGAGGCTTCAGGCGCGGATCAGTCCACCATCAGCGACGTTCGCGTTGTCCTGCCGGATGACCAGGTGCGTTGGGTCCGCATTCGCGCTCGTTCGCATGCCGTTGACCGTGGCGCTGCAAATCAATTGAGTGGAATTTTCGCCGATATCACCGACCAGAAGGCTGCTGAAAACGAGGCTGCTTTGCAACGCCAGGAAGTTGCGCATCTGATGCGTGTTTCCGTTCTGGGCGAGCTCTCCGGCTCGATCGCGCACGAGATCAACCAGCCGCTCACCGCGATCCTGTCGAACGCGCAGGCGGCGCTCCATCTGCTTGCGCAGAATTCGCCCGACCTCGCCGAAGTTCGCGATGCGCTTCAGGACATCGTTCACGAGGACAATCGAGCCGGTGAGGTCATTCAGCGGCTGCGCAACCTCATGAAGAAGGGTGAGCGGAAATCGGAGCGGGTCGATGTCAATGATCTGGTCAACTCGACAATCGCGCTGCTCAACAGCGAGTTGATCGGCCGCAGGATCAACGTCACAACGGATCTGGCGGACACCCTGCCCGCGACGTCAGGTGATCCGGTCCAGTTGCAGCAAGTGCTGCTCAACCTCCTCATGAACGCGATGGATGCGATGGGTTCGACGCCGATGACGCAACGGTTCATCACGATCACAACGCGCGCGACACGAGCAGGAACCGTCGAGGTGCTCGTCAAGGACAATGGAACCGGCATTCGTCCCGTGGAGCAGGACCGGCTGTTCAAGCCTTTCTTCACCACCAAGAGCCACGGGCTTGGCCTCGGCTTGACGATCTGTGCGACGATTGTGCAGTCCCACGGCGGACATCTTACGCTGGCGAACCACGACGGCGGCGGTGCCGTGGCAGCGTTTTCGCTGCCGGCTCAGGAAATGCTCATGGCGGCCCAGTGATGGACAGGATGTTCATGGTCTTCATTGTCGATGACGACGCCGGGGTGCTCAAGGCGTTGTCGCGCCTTCTGCGCACGAAGGGATATGATGTTCGTTCGTACGTGTCGCCGCAGGAATTCCTCGCACAGCACGATGCGGCGGTTCCCGGCTGCGCCGTATTGGACGTCGCCATGCCCGGTCTCGACGGCCTCGAGCTGCAGCAGGCGCTGACGGCCGAAGGGTCTCACCGGCCTGTGATTTTCATCACCGGAAAGGGAGATATTCCCACGAGCGTGCGCGCCATGAGGGCGGGCGCCGTCGACTTCCTCACCAAGCCGGTGAGTGACGAGAACCTGTTGGCAGCCCTAGCACGCGCCGAAGAGCAGGACGCCAAGTCTCGGCAAATTCGCGCCGAATTGACGTCGATCGAGGCGAAGATGATGACTTTGACCCGCCGCGAACGCGAAGTTCTGACGCATGTTGTCGCAGGGCGGCTCAACAAGCAGATCGCCGGGGAGCTCGGAACGGTCGAAAAGACCGTCAAGGTGCACCGCAGCCGGATGATGGAAAAGCTGGGGGTCCGCTCGGTCGCCGATCTCGTGCGCATGGCGGAAAAGGCCGGCGTCTCGAAATAGCGCAGGGTGGCGGTGCGAATTATTGGCCCAAGGGCCAACTCGACGATCGCTCATCGCAGCCGCCATAATTCTATACATGGCGGAAACCTCGCGTTGGATCGCCATTGTGGACGACGATCCGTCCGTGCTGAGGGCCCTGACCCGGCTGCTGCGCGTACGCGCATTTCACGCAAAGACCTTCGGGTCAGCCAAGGAGTTTCTTGCGTCGCTGGCGGCGGGGCTGCCCGAGTGTCTGATCGTTGACCTGCAAATGCCCGAGATGAACGGTCTGGAGCTTCTTCAACATCTGGCCCGAAGTGACATTCAAATTCCATCCATCATCATTACCGCACACGACGATGTCGGAGTGCGCGAGCGCTGCGAGTCCGCAGGCGCCGTCGCATTCCTGACCAAGCCTTTGCAGGACACGACGCTGCTCGCTGCGATCGCTGACGCAAGAGAAGCGCGCCCCGGGCATTCGGAAGCATGATGCCCCTGGCCAGTGTGCCGATAGTGCCGCGCGCCTCACTCGACCCGGGAAAGATCCTTCAGCACTGGAACAGGCACCGAAACGACGTTGGGATATCCCCAGGCTGTCGAGATCCGTATCGTGCGTGACATGAACTGCATGGTCGTCGTGAACAGATTGTTGACGACCGCGACCACTCGGCCCGTGCAGTCGAACACCGGCGCTCCCGAGGAGCCGTGATCGAGCACGAGGCGGTCGTTTCCGTCGTACATCTCGAGCAGCGCGGTGCCTGCAAGCCTTTCGCCATCACCGTATTGTACGGTCCGTGCGAGCGCACCGGAGACTGCAAGCTGCCCTTTGCCGATGCCGCGCGCGATGAAAAGGCGGGTTGACGTCGTAGACAGCAGAGAACCGGAACCTCTTCGCGCGCGGGTTCAGCGGCGAGGATGTCGTGCCCGTCGGCTCACCGGCTGCCTGATTTATGAAGTCTGCTGCGCGATCCAGCTTGCCACGTTTCCAAGGCAAAGGCCATTTGCCGATCAAACTGGTTGCAGCGTTCGTCCCGATAGTCGCGGACGATCGTGCGCTGGTCCAAATGGGCAGTGTTGTAGAGCTCCACACCGTGGTGCTGCGAAGAGTTCCCTTGCGGGTTCTGCTTGGATCGATCGTTGGTCATGGCGTTCTCCGTTGCAACGAAGCAGCAAGCAGCGAATGGCCCGGATCGAGCAGGAACAAAACCCGGGGAATAGCGCGGGCTGAGCCGTCAGCCTCGGATGTCATCTATTCGTGGGGACTGGACTAGGCCTATCCGGATTCTGCAAAATTGCGTGCGGACTATCCGAATCCTGCAAACGTGGCCCGCCATGGCGCCGTCGTTGCCCTCCAGTCACCGAATTGTCGAAGGGCGTTTCGACGACATAGACGCTATGGCGGCAAGCCCGCTGGCGTGGGATCAAAAATACGAGCAGATCGGGCGCGGTCGCTTCCAGGGACGACTTACCCAGCTTCTGTTGGACAAAGTTCAATTGGCCCGAGCAGTCTGGTCGCCTGGCGTATTGCAGCGCGGCAGCGCCCCCCCCGGGCACCTGGGTGTTCGGCCTGCCGCTCGTCGCGGAAGGCTCCCTGCACGTGCGCCGTAGGCCAGCGGCTCCGGGCGAACTCATTGCGGCGACATCACGAGACGATGTGGGTTTCGCCGCGACCGGACCAACCGACCTCATGATCGTCGCGCTGCCGACGCCACTGATCGATCGCTGGGTGCAGACGCGGCGCGGCCTCGACCGGTTCGACGTCGATCTTCCTTCGCCCCGCTGGCAGGTAGCTGCTGACGAGATGACTCGGCGCGCCCAGACGCTATCCAGCTTGCTGGAAGCGCTTACGACGCAATCGGACGATTTCCTGACCGACCGCGGGCTGTCGCGGATCGAGGCGCAAATTTTCGACGCCATCCTCGGCATGATTCCATCCGCCGAAGTGATTGAGCCTTTGCACAACCGCGCCAGCATCGCGCGGGCGGTTTTTGCCGTGCTTCACGAGCGGCTCGATGATCCGCCGAGCATCACGGAGCTGTGCCTCGCCGTGGGCGCCAGGGAACGCACGCTCCACCTGAGTTGCGTGGAGGCCTTTGGTCGTCCGCCGGCAAGGCTGCTCACCGAGTTGCGGCTGAACGCGGCTCACCGTGCGCTGCTGCATCCCCGGAAGGAAACGAGCGTCACTGCGGTCGCCGCACTGTACGGCTTTACTCATTTCGGGCGTTTCGCGGCGGTCTATCAGCGCCAGTTCGGAGAGTTGCCCTCTGCCACGTTCGCCAGGGCGCGAAGCGGCTAAGGGCGACATCCGCGTGCATGGAGACCCAACCGACGGTTAGAGGCTAATGTCTCCTTCTGGCGAGGGCCCATCAGGGACGGCCCTGAGGTCCGACTAGGGCAAACCCTGAGTGATCCACGGGTCACACCTGTGAAAAATCACGCCTCGTCCTGCGATGAAGAGTGGATGCAGCGTGCCCGTGTCCCACGCGCGCCATAAGCTGATGCCCGAGTGTCAAAACTGGCCATGGGGGGCGTGCCGTGCCGCACTTGAGACAATTCGTCGTCGACCTGCTCGTCGCTTGCGCTGCGGCACTTTTCCTTGTTCCGAAACGACCGGCAGCGCCGGCGGCAAACAAGAATCGAATGCGCAAGGGGAGGCGATAAATGACACCACGGGCGATCACACGGCGTGCTCAAGGGCGGACCTTCGCCGCGGCGCTCATGCTCGGCGCAGTCATCGCCGCGCCGCCGGTCGCGGTGGCCGACGAAGGTGGCGTGAGCTTCTGGATCCCCGGCTTCTTCGGCAGCCTCGCGGCGACGCCGCAGCAGCCCGGCTTTTCGTTCGCGACGATCTACTATCACACGTCCGTCAGTGCCGGTGCCGATGTCGCCTTCGCGCGGCAAGTCTCGCGCGGCCGGCTCACGGCGAACTTCAACGCCAACCTCAACTTGAACCTGAATGCCGACGTGGACCTCGGCATAGCGATTCCGCAATATGTGTTCGCGACGCCGTTCCTGGGCGGTCAGGCCTCGGTGCTTCTGCTGGTGCCGTACGGCTACGGCAGGGCTACGGTGGACGGCACGCTGACGGCGTCACTGGGGCCGTTCGGCGTTACCGTAGGCGGCAGCCGCACCGACGAGGTATGGGGGTTCGGAGATCTGGTGCCGCAGTTCAATGTGCGCTGGAACGACGGCGTCCACAACTGGATGACCTATATCACCGGCAATGCCACGGTCGGCGCCTACGACCAGGCGCGTCTGATAAATCTCGGCATCGGACACAACGCGATCGACGGCGGCGGCGGCTACACCTATTTCAATCCGCAGACCGGGAACGAATTCTCGGCGGTGCTCGGCTTCACCTACAATTTCGAGAACGAGCACACGCAATACCAGAACGGCGTCGACATGCACCTGGATTGGGCCACGTCGAAGTTCGTGACCAAGCAATTGCAGCTCGGCATTGTCGGCTACGCCTACAAGCAGATCTCCTGCGACAGTGGATCGGGCGACCGGGTCGGCTGCTTCGAGTCGCAGGTGTTCGGCATCGGGCCGCAGATCGGCTACGTGATTCCGCTCAGCACCACGATCAGGGCTATTTGAACCTCAAGGGCTACAAGGAGTTCGAAGCAAAGAATCGGCCCGAGGGCTGGAACGTGTGGCTCACCTTCGCGATCTCGCCGGCGGCGCCGACCCCGGCGCCACCCAAGCCGAGAATTACGAAGTAGGGCGCACTGCCGCCTGACGGCTGCGGTCGCGGCCGACAATCAATGAGCGGATGCGCGCTGCACACCCGCTCGACGCGCCGTCAACAGCGCCAATGTGTGGCGCGCGATCATGATTTCTTCGTCAGTCGGGACGACGTAGAGTCCAACACGAGCGTCGCGCGCGGCGATCGACGTGCGACCGGCCGCATTGGCCGCCGGGTCGAGCACGGCCCCCAGCCATGCGAGCTTCTCCGCGATACGCGCGCGCATGCCGGGTGAGTTTTCGCCAATGCCGGCCGTGAACACGAAGCCGTCGAGGCCCCCCAGCGCGGCGGCCAACAAGCCGGTGTTCAGGCCGACCTGGTAGGCGAAGTAGTCGAGGGCGAAACGAGCGTTCGGGTCCGAGCTCGCTTCGAGCTCGCGCACGTCGTTGCTGACGCCGGACAATCCTTTCAATCCGCAATCGTAATAGAATAAGTTCTGAACGTCGCCGGCGCTCATTCCCTTCTGCTGAATAAGGTAGAGCGCCACGCCGGGGTCGATCCTACCCGGCCGGGTGCCCATCGGCAAACCGTCGAGCGCGGTAAAGCCCATCGTGCTTTCGACGCTGCGTCCACCCTTCAACGCGCACATCGAAGCCCCGCTGCCGAGATGCGCGACGATCACCCGGCCGGACGCGATCTCCGGCGCCACGTCCGGCAGGCGGCCCGCAATGTATTCGTACGACAAGCCATGGAAGCCGTATCGGCGCACGCCCTCGTCATGGAGGCGTCGCGGAATCGCGTAGTGGTCGGCGAGCGCGTCATGGCTGCGATGGAACGCGGTGTCGAAGCAGGCGGCCTGAGGAAGATCCGGGGAGCTCGCCAGGATCGAACGAATCGGCGCGAGGTTGTTCGGTTGATGCAGGGGCGCAAGCGGCACATAGCGTTCGAGATCGGCGAGCACGTCATGGTCGATCAGCGCCGGCCGGTCGTATTTCGGGCCGCCATGCACGACACGGTGCCCCACCGCCATCGGCTCCAATTGCTGCGTCTCGCGCAGCCAATATCCCGCCGCTTGCATGGCTGCCGGCACGTCCGGCACCTGCTCCGGCCCGTACGATTGGTCGATCAAGCGGCGTTTGTCGGCTGCCTCGGCGCGCAGCCTCGGGCGCGTGCCGATGCCGTCCATTTGGCCTTTGACGAGGCGCTGCGGCTCGCCGTCCCCGTCGACCCGAAACACCTGGAACTTGACGCTCGAGGAGCCGGCATTGACCACGAGGATCGTGCTCATCGCGGTCACGCAGCGGGCAACGCAGCCGTGCGTCTGCGCGCATGCGCGTACAGCACCGCGACCGCGCAGGAGGCCATTCGCGAACGCACGGAATCGGCGCGTGAGGTCAGGATGACCGGCACCCGCGCACCGAGGACCAGCCCCGCCGCGTCCGCCTTGGAGAGGAAAATGAGATTCTTGGCCAACATGTTGCCGGCTTCCAGATCGGGCACGACCAGAATCTGCGCGCGGCCTGCCACGGCGGACTCGATTCCCTTGATCTTCGCCGCTTCCGGGTCGATGGCGTTGTCGAAAGCCAGCGGGCCATCGAGGACGCCGCCGGTTATCTGTCCGCGGTCGGCCATCTTGCAGAGCGCGGCCGCATCGATGGTGGACGGGATCTTGGCGGTCACCGTCTCGACGGCCGACAGGATCGCCACGCGGGGGGTGCCGAGCCCCACCTGCGTGAACAAATCGATGGCGTTCTGCACGATATCGCGCTTGGCATCGAGGTCGGGGAAGATGTTGATCGCGGCGTCGGTGATGAAGAGCGTCTCGGAATATGTCGGTACGTCCATGATGAAGACATGGCTGATGCGCCGCGCCGTGCGCAGTCCAGTCTTGCCCGAGGTCACTTCGCGCATCAGCTCGTCGGTATGCAGGCTGCCCTTCATCAGGAGCTCGCCCGCGGATTGGTGAATGAGCTCGACCGCCTTTGCCGCCGCAGCCTCGCTGTGAGGCACGTCGACGATCTGGACGCCGCCGATGTCCAGATCGTGCTCGCGCGCGACAGCGGAGATTTTCTTGGCCGGTCCGACGAGGATTGGGACGATGATGCCCGCTTTCGCCGCTTCGATCGGGCCGCGCAGGGAAGTCTCGTCGCAGGGATGCGCCACGACGGTGGTGACGGCGGGGCCCTCCTTCGCCCGTGCGATCAGCCGCTCGTATTTCGAAGGCGGCGGTTCGCCGAACGGGTCGATCGCCGCCAAGGTGCCGATCTCGCTGTCTCGTCCGGTGAGCATGAACGTTCCTTCGTCAGGCCATCCGTGGCGCTGAGCAGGCGCCGGGCTAGGATGCTCGCGCGTGGGGCCCTGCTCGAGGCGAAGGCGGCGAGAGGGGTCGGACCTCGCGGGGCCGGTCGTCGGTGCGAAAAAGCCCGGCGATATCGGCCAACCTCTTCTTGTCGTCCGCGGACAATTCACCGCGCGCGGAAAGCACCTGCTTGATCAGGTCGAACGCCTTCGCCCGGGTCTCCGCGTCGGGTGGGAGCATCGAGGGAATCGCGGCGAGCGCGGCCTCGGGGTCGAGCAGCAGCATGTTGTACTGCTCGCGGACGAGGGCCTTGAAGTCCGACAGGGGCATGTCGCCATGCGTCCGGCGGATGCGGCGCACGGCCTCGAACCCGCGCTCGTCCACCGCCGCCCGCGTCATGCCGGCATGCAGGAGCCCGCGGATCACGGCCTCGCTCAGGCCGCCGGCCGGAATGCGCGCCTTGAGCTCGGCGATCCGCTTCCGCAGGAGCTCGTCATGCAGCGGATTTTGGCTTGCTCTCCGCAAGGGACGCGTCGAGGCGCGATCGATGCCGGCGGCGGCCTGGAGCGTCGGCGAGCCGTACACGCTGAAAAACAGCCGCTCGGCGATTTTCTCGCTCTGATCTCGCCACCCGTCGAGGGCGGCGACGATCTGGCGCGATGCGTTCTCCTGCATTGCAACGAGTGGATTACCGGCGGCGACGGGCTGGCGGTTCTGGCGAACCTGCTCCGCCATTTCGGAAACCGGGGCCATCCAGGGATTCGCGTTGGAAAAGAGCTCGTATTGCAGCCGCAGCGGATGCATCTGCTGTGCGAATTCCGCCAGCGGCGAGTCCACGAGGGCGCGAACAAACGGCTGGGCGAAGGTGCGATAGAGGGCGAGATTGGTCTCGGACACGCGCGCGGCGGTCGCGAAGCAGCGCTCGTCGGCCGTATCGTTGCGCGCCGAGCGCGCGGATGTCGTCGAGCGTCCTTGTTTCGCACCGCATCACCCATTTTCCGGTCGCGAGATCGGGATTGGCGGTGTCTTCGGTCATCGCCTCGAACACCGCCTCGTAGAGGCCGGGTGGGAGCGTGTCGATCAGGTCGATGTTGCTCGAGAACTCGCCGTGCTCTTTTTTCGCGACGCCGCCCGACACGAAGATGCCGAGATGGCCGACGGTCTTGTGAATGGTGTAGACGATGGTCTGTCCGTAGGATCGAAGCTCGTCGACGTTCTCGTACAGATCGAGAATCCATCCGAGCGCCTGCTGCGGAGGCGTGATGTTGTCGCCGTGCGAGCAGAACACCACGATCGGGGAGCGAATGCTGCGGAGGTCGATCGCCGCGCCGTCGGACGTTTGAATTCGTCCGGCGGCGAGATTGTTGCCGATGAACAGCTCGTCGACGATGAATTGGATCTCCTCGGCGTTCAGATTGACGTGACCTCCCCACCAGCGCTCGAAACCCAGGTACCGCTCGGCCTCCGTGTCGATCTTGGAATAGAGGTTGTACTGCTTGGTCCACAAGGTGTTCGCAGGATTTTGATTCTCGAAGTTCTGCACGAGCCAGGCGCCGTCGAACTTGCCGTGGCCGAGATCGCTGGCGAAGGCGGTCAACCAGCTTCCGCCCAGCAGGCCGCCGCTGTAGCGCATCGGGTTCTTGCCGCGTACGCCGGCCCAATATGACAGAGGCGATCCGGCGACGATGATGGGGCCGAACAGCTCGGGACGCAGCGCGGCGAGCATCATGATCGCCCAGCCCGCCTGGCAGTTGCCGACGACGCAGGGCTTGCCGTCGGCGTCAGGGTGCAGCTCGATGACCTTTTCCAGAAACGCCGCTTCCGCGCGTGCGACGTCGCCGATGGTCTGGCCGGGCACGGGGTCCGGCAGGAACCCTACGAAATAGCAGGGATGGCCGGCCTTGAATGCGACGCCGATCTCGCTGTCGGCCTTGAACCCGCCGATGCCGGGACCGTGGCCGGCCCGCGGATCGACGATGATGAAGGGGCGCCTTGTCGCGTCAAGCTCGATGCCCGGCGGCGGAATGACCCTGACCAGCGCATAGTTGACCGGCCGGTCGAGGGTGCGGCCGTCGATGACCACCTCGACCTCGTAGTCGAGAACATGCGGCGCCGTCTCGGCGAGGTGCTCGCGGTACTGATTGCCGCGCTGCCGCATCGCATCCCAGAACAGCACGGTGCGCTGGCCGGCGTCGATCATGTATTCGATCGCCGGGGCAAACACGCCAAATGGCGATAGACCCACGTCGGTCGCTTTCGATTGCTCCAAACTGGACGACATCATCGGTGCTCCTTGGTCTTGCGCGCCGGAGGTGCTCGAGATCTGGTCTAGCGGCGATCCAGCGCCTCATGCGCACGTTTCGTTATCGCCCATCGTTCTGCTCGGTTTCGAGGAGCAGGCGGGCGCTCAGGGTTTGGCTGGTTTGCGCCGCCGTAACGGTCCGCCCTTTTCGTGTCGTTCCCGTGACAGCCGGAGCGGATTTCGTCCTGGCGGGCCGCCGGATTTGCTGGCGCGCGGCTTCCTTTTTCAGTTGGGCTTTCTGCTTCTTGACGAACCTGCGCACCGTGAGATAGCCGACCTGAATGCCGCGGGCGCAAAGTTCCGTGTGCAGCTCGGCCGGTGTCACGGCGGGCTCCGCTGCGATCCGCTGCAGCAGCCAGTCCCTCTCGTTTTTCAGGCGCGAGCGACGATCGCCGCCCATGGGTTTGGCGGCGGTGCTTCCGGTTTGACGGAAGCGCTGCACCCATTTCACGGCCGCGCTGCCACTCACGCCGAAGCGCGCCGCCGCCTCGCGATAGGATGCGCCTGCTTCAATGGCCGCGACGACACGCGACCGCAGGTCCTCCGGATGCGGCCGGCCGGTCTTTGCTCGCTCCTGTAACCGCTCAGAAGGGGGCGTCGCAGATCTCGCGGCTCGGATGCTCTGCTTCGCCGACATGGACTGTTCGCCTTTCGACGTTCCGTGCTTCTTCAACCCCACTTGAGCGTCATTCCGACGTCTCCCGGCATTCCGCCCGGAAAATCGATGATCTCGACCTTCAGCTTGTATCCGCGCTCCCGAAAGTACTTCGCCCACAAATCGTAGATTTCCTTCGGCACGCCGGTCAGGGTGTTTTCCCAGCCCGATTCCTGCTGGTTGATGGCGCGTCCTTTGTCCGTGCACAGTTGGTTCGGAAAGCGGTAGACCTGCACTTCGGTCCGGCCGTTGCTCACCGCCCGCTCGATGATCTTGACCGCGCGCCGAATTCCCTCTTCGTCGGAAACGCCCGACGGCTTGATATAGTGATCGAGCAGCGCTTTTTTCTCGGCCTCTTCTTCGGCCAGCTTGCGCGCCTGCTTGGCAGCCTCCTCGGCTTCGGTGAGCGCGAGCTTCTTCATGAAATCGCCCGCGGTCGGCAGCAGGTCGTCGGGTCGGCTCGTCATGCAGTTCTCCCGCAGCGGATGTTCGCACCGGCCAGAGAAAGTATCGCCGCGAGCTACCCATGGTCGTTGATCTACATCAATGATCCCAAGCGCAAAAAGTGCAAAAAAATCATCATCTTCAAGGAGTGGTGGTCATGGTCAGCAAGCCAGCGGGCGAAACCAGTTCGGCTTCGGCGAAGCCGGGCCCGGCTTCAATTGGCGAATTGGGAAGAGAGCAGACGGCGGCGATGATCGGCATGCAAAAGGAGCTGCTCGACGCGTACGAGCAAGCCAGTCGTGCCTGGCTTGCGCGCGCGAAGTCGGAGGCGGAGCTCTGGTCGGACCTCGCCGCCAAGCTGTCGGCGAGCAAGACGTTTCCCGATGCCCTTGGAGCCTATCAGGAGTGCGTGTCGCAGCGAATGCAAATGACGGCGGAGGACGGACGACGGCTGTTCGACGAGTGCCAAAAGATCACGCAGAAGATCACCCAGTCGTTCTCCGGTGGATGGCCGTCCGGAAGCACATGAAGCCGGGGGCGCCTGAATGGGAGAGACGTCCATGCCACAGGTATCCGAGACCAAGGTCGTCTCCATGAACGAGCGATCGCCGTGCGAATGGGCGAAATTGATACGCAAGCTGCGCTGGATCGGCTTGGAGGACGAAGCGCGGCGCCTGGAATTGGCCGTGAGCACGCTGCCTCCCGAGGACAAGTGCATCGTGTCGGCCGAGCCGTCCAGCACCGACTAGTGCCGCGAACCCGAAGTTCCCATGCGAACTCTCGCTCTCGATCGATCGGTCGCGATGATCCCCGATGGCGCAAGCCTGATGATCGGCGGCTTCATGGGCGTGGGCACGCCGGAGCGCCTGATCGACGAAATCGTGCGCCAGAACAAACGCGATCTCATCGTGATCGCCAACGACACGGCGGTGCCGGGCAAGGGCATCGGCAAGCTCGTCGATGCCAAGCTACTGCGCAAGGTCATCGTCAGCCACATCGGCCTCAATCCGGAAACTCAGCGGCAGATGGTTGCCGGCGATCTGGAGGTGGACCTCGTGCCGCAGGGAACCCTCATCGAGCGCATCCGCGCCGGCGGGCACGGACTGGGCGGCATCCTCACGCAAACCGGAATCGGGACGCCCGTCGAAAACGGCAAGCAACGCGTGAAGGTGGACGGCAAGGACTATCTGCTCGAAACCGCGTTGCGCGCCGATTTCGCGCTCGTTCAGGCCTTCCTCGCGGACTATCTGGGCAACCTGAGCTACGCGCTGACTGCGCGCAATTTCAATCCGGTGATCGCGATGGCCGCCGCGACCGTCATCGCCAGCGCGGACAATATCGTTCCCGTCGGTGTGCTTGCGCCCGATCATGTCGTGACGCCGGCGCCCGTCGTCGACTACCTCGTCGCCAATTCGTGAGCATCCGATGGAGCCGCAGACCATCATAGCGCGCCGGATCGCCCGGGAGCTTTCGCAGGGCATGCTGGTGAATCTCGGCATCGGCATTCCGACCTTGGTCGCCAACCATGTGCCGGAAGGCATGCAGGTGTTCTTCCAGTCCGAGAATGGACTGATCGGCACCGGCGCGCCCCCCGAGGAAGGCATGGCGCATCCCACGTTGACGGATGCGGGCGGCCGTCCCGTCACCGCGCTGCCCGGCGCCAGCACCTTCGACAGCGCCATGTCGTTCGGCCTCATTCGCGGCGGTCATCTCGACCTGACGGTCCTCGGCGGCCTGCAGGTCGATCAGTCCGGACGGCTGGCGAACTGGATGATCCCCGGCAAGATGGTGCCGGGGATGGGCGGGGCCATGGACCTGGTGTCCGGCGCCAAGCGGGTGATCGTGGCGATGCAGCACACCGCAAAGGGCAAGTCGAAGATCGTCAAGACATGCACGCTGCCGATCACCTCGATACGTCCGGTGGATCTGGTCGTCACCGAGCTGGCGGTGATCGCCTTCGAAGACGGTCGTGCCACCTTGCGCGAGACCGCGCCGGGAATTTCCACGGCCGAGGTCGCCGCCGCGACCGAGGCCGAGCTCGTGATTCCTCCACATGTTCCGGCAATGGCGCTGTAAACCCTGCACCAGGCGCATTGCCGGCCACGGCGCCGCATTCGGCATTCACTCGAAAGCGATAGCGAGAGGACTGGTCAATGATCCCCCCGGTTAAGGCAAAGCTCCTCGAAGGCAAGAAAGGCCTCATCGTCGGCATCGCTAACAATCAGTCGATCGCGTGGGGCTGCGCCAAGGCCTTTCGCGCGCTCGGCGCCGATCTGGCGGTGACCTATCTCAACGACAAGGCAAAGAAATATGTCGAGCCGCTTGCCCGCGAGCTCGAGGCGCCGATCCTGCTGCCGCTCGATGTGCAGGCGCCAGGCCAGATGGAGGCGGTGTTCGAGCGGATCGGCAAGGATTGGGGCGAGCTCGACTTCGCCGTTCATTCCATCGCCTTCTCGCCCAAGGACACCTTGCAGGGGAGGGTGGTCGACGTGCCGAGAGATGGCTTCCTCACGACGATGGACATTTCCTGCTGGTCCTTCATCCGCATGGCGCATCTGGCGGAGCCGCTGATGAAGCGGGGCGGGACGCTGTTCACGATGACCTACTACGGCAGCCAGATGGTGGTCGAGAACTACAACATCATGGGAGTTGCCAAGGCGGCGCTGGAAAGCGCCGTGCGCTACCTGGCCGCCGAGCTCGGGCCCAAGGGCATCCGCGTGCACGCGATCTCGCCAGGACCGCTGGCGACCCGGGCTGCCTCCGGGATTCCCGAATTCGACGAGCTGCTCGACAAGGCCAAATCCAAAGCACCGGCCCGCAGCCTCGTCAGCATCGATGATGTCGGCGCCGCGACCGCTTTCCTGGCGCACGACGCGGCTCGCCTCATCACCGGCGAGACGCTTTACATCGACGGCGGCTACCACATCATCGATTGAGCCGCTCATATTGAAAACGATTTTCCGCGAGAGGACGACGTCATGGCTCCGAAATCGGCCGCAGACAAGAACGGCAAGATGAAGCGCAAGGCTTACGAGCAGGAATTGCTCAAGCTCCAGGTCGAGCTTTGCCATCTGCAGGATTGGGTCAAGGAGAAGGGGGCGCGGATCATCATCGCGTTCGAAGGCCGCGACGCGGCCGGCAAGGGCGGCACCATCAAGGCCATTTCCGAGCGGGTGAGCCCCCGTGTGTTCCGCGTGGTGGCGCTTCCGGCGCCCTCGGATCGCGAAAAAACGCAGATGTTCATCCAGCGATATATCCAACAATTTCCGGCGGCTGGCGAGATCCTGATCCTCGATCGCAGCTGGTACAATCGCGCCGGCGTCGAATACGTCATGGGATTCTGCACGGAGGAGCAGCACCGCCACTTTCTCGCGCTCTGTCCGGAAATCGAAAAGCACATCATCGATGCCGGCATCATCCTGATCAAAATCTGGCTCGAGGTCGGGCAGGAGGAGCAGGAAAAGCGCTTTGCGGCGCGGGTCAACGATCCGTTGCGACAATGGAAGCTCAGCCCGATGGATCTCGAATCGTACGGTCGCTGGTACGACTATTCGCGAGCGCGCGACATGATGCTGAAGGCAACCGATAGCAAGCATGCGCCGTGGTACATCGTACGCTCGGACGACAAGCGGCGGGCGCGTCTCAATTGCATCTCGCACATTCTGAGGCTGATCCCGTTCAGCAGGATAAAGCGCGCCAAAGTCAAATTGCCGAAGCGGTCGGACAAGCGCAAATATGACGATCAGTCCTCCCTGAAGGGAATGAAAGTCGTCGCCGAGAAATACTGAATCGCAATGTCCCTCGATCGGCTAGTCAACATTCTGGTCACGATCACACTCATCGAAATGATGGTGCTGATCGGGCTGCGAGTGACGTTTGCGGAGCTTGGCGACGTCGCCCGAAACTGGCGTCTGGTCGGACGGGCGGCGGCGGCCAATTACGTGCTCGTGCCGGCGGTGGCGGTCGGACTGCTCATCGCGTTCGACGCCAATCCCATGGTGGCTGCCGGCTTTTTGATTCTCGCAGTGTGTCCCGGAGCGCCTTTCGGCCCGCCGTTTGCGGAGATTGCGCGGGCGAATGTGCCCGTTGCGGCCGGGCTGATGGTGATCCTGGCGGGATCGTCGGCGGTCGTCTCACCGGTGTTGTTGCAACTGCTGCTGCCGTGGATATCCGGTGGCGAGGCGCCGCGCATCGATCTGCTGGGCGTGCTGGGCGCTCTGCTCATCACGCAACTGCTCCCGTTGTTCTGCGGGCTTCTGGTGAGGCATTGGCGTCCCGAGCTTGCGCACCGGCTGCTGGGTCCACTCGAGCTCGTCAGCAAGGTACTGAACCTGGGCGTGGTGGCGCTGATTTTGGCGACCCAGTTCCAGATGCTGATGACAATCAAGATACGCGGCTTCGCCGGGATGCTGATGCTGCTGATCGCAAGCCTCGTCATCGGCTGGCTCGCCGGTGGCGCGGGACGCGAAATCCGCAGGACGATGGCGCTCACGACAGCGCTGCGCAACGTTGGCGTCGGGCTCGTGATCGTCACGGCGAACTTTCCGGGCACGCCCGCGGTGTCCGCCGCCCTGGCTTATGGAATCGTAGAGGTGCTCGGATCGCTGTTGGTCGCCGTCTGGTGGGGTCGACGAAGCGGGAAGGCGACGCCCCCGTAAATTGGTGGCTACGCCGGCGCCGGCGGGGAGGCAGGCTGCTCCGCGCGCCGCGCAAGGCAGTCCTCGATCCTGCGGTGGGCAACAATCCGACCGAGGTCCTGCTCCGCGCCGACGCCTTTCAGGTTTTCGACGACGTCGTCGCGCAACTCGGCAAGCTCGAGCGCGATGCCACGCGCTTTCAGCGTCCGCGCCAGCGCACGCAGTATCGCCGCGGCGGTGACGTCGATGGCATGCACGATGGAGAAATCCAACACCACGGTCGTCGTCCCGGCCGGCGCCTTCTCGACGAATTCGACGATCTGCCGTCGGATATGCTCGGCGTTGAAGTAGAGCCACGCGCCTGCGCTGCGCACGACAAGGGCACCGGGCGTGTCGCCGGCGTCGGAATATCGGGCACGGTTGACGAAGCGTCCGCTGCCCGGTTCCGTCCCGAGGACGACGACCGCCGGTCGCGATGCATACGCAATCAGCATGATCAACGCGCCGAAGGCGGCGAGCAGCAATCCGTCGAGCAGTCCTAACAACAGGACGCCGGCGAAGGCGAGCAGGGAAATCCGAAACTCGGCGCGCGATGCGACGCGCAATCGGCGCAGGTCTTCCAGGCGCACCAGATGCGACGCGGCCATGAGCACGATGGCGCCGAGGACAGGCTCGGGGAGATAGTAGAAGAACTTCGCAAGAAACATGAGCGTCAATGCGATGGCGCCGGAGGTTACGATCAGGGCCGCGGGCGAGGTCGCCCCGCCCATGTCATTGACGGCTGTCTGCGACATTCCGCCCGCGACCGGAAAGCCGTGGGTCATTCCCGTCGCGATGTTGGCGGCGCCCAGCGCCGTGAGCTCCTGCTCGGGATCGATCTCATAGCCGTGTTTTTGCGCAAAGCTGCGCGCGACCGAGATCGCCTCGCCGTAGGCGAGCATGAAGCAAGCGAGTGCGATCGGTATCAGCGTTGCGATATCGGATGCATGGATGCTCGGAAAGGCTACCCCTGGTAGGCCGCTCGGAAGGTCGCCGACGATCTTTATGCCGATGTCGGCGAGATTGAAAATAGCCATGACTGCGATCGCCGCGACAACGACGACGAGCGTCGTCGGCCGGCCGGGCAGGGCCTTTTCGAAGATCACGAACAGCGCGATCGCCGCCAGTCCCATCAGCAACGACGGAGTGTGTGTCTCGGGAAGCGAAACAACCACATGCCAGACGCGTTCGAAAAAGTTGCCTGTCACGCCCTCGAGTCCGAACAGCTTGGGAAGTTGGGTGGACGCGATGTAGAGCGCTGCGCCGGTCTTGAAGCCGATCAGAATCGGATCGGAGATGAAATAAGCGATGTTGGCCAGTCCGACGAAGCGGCCGGCAATGCTGACTATTCCGACGATCAATGCGACCGCCGATGCGAGCGCGAGGGCCCGGGAGGGATCGTCGCTGCTCAGCGTCACCACGCTGGTCGCGATCACCAGCGCCAGCGACGAGGTAGGGCCAACGGCAAGCTGGCGGCTGGTGCCGAACAGCGCATAGGCGATGCCGGCGACCAGGTAGCAGTAGAGGCCGGTGACGGGTGGAAGCTGCGCCAGTGACGCGTAGGCGAGCGATTCCGGAATGACGAACGCGGCCAGCGACAGGCCGGCCACCAGGTCGAGACGAAACCGGTTTGCGGTATAGACGCGAAACCAGCCGAGTGCCGGAATCCAACTGATGCGCGATCCGGGAAGGGCCGGGTCTGCCACGGACTTACCCGATCTTGCCTCGCTCACGTTCGTTCATCGCGAGCCGGTTCCGGCCTGATCCGCGTCGGTCACGCGCCCCCAGGTGCTGTCCGGATTGAAGGCCGTCATGCCGGAGGCGATACTGGCCGTGCTCGGGCCGAGATCCTTTTGGTACAAGACACCCTGGTGATTGACGAGAAACGTCATGGCGCCGGAGTTCTTGTACTCGGCGGGATAGGCGACCAGCGCGAATCCGCCGATCATCTTGCCGCGTGCGATGTAGTCGATGGCTCCGCCGGGTGCGTTCGGCCCTTGCCGGGTGAGAATCTTGAAGTAGTAGCCGTGATAGGGCGCGCGCTGCTGGCCGGCACGATATCCCGCCGCCGATGCCGCGGCCGCGAGCTCACCGAGCGGGCTTTCGTCCTCGCCGGCTTGTGTCGGCCAATAGAGGCCGTCCTTCTTTCCGGGCTGGCTGACGATGCGTTGCGCGTAGACTCCGGTGCCGCCGACGCCCTTCTCGGCATATTCGTGCTGCGCGTCGACATAGGCGAGAGACGTCTGGATCGCATTCAATTCGTTTCGGCCGATGCGACGGAAGAGAATTTCGTCGCGACCGGCTTCGGTGTCGAACCGCCAGGCGGCGTTCTGACGCACGATCGGGATCGGGAATGGCCAGTCTTCGTTGCCGATGATCAGGACGGCCTTGTCCGCGCCCTCCATGACCACCCGATGCTTGGTATCGTAGGCCTCGACCACGCGCTTGCGCGCGGATGCGTCGGCGACCTCGTCTCCGGAGGATACGATGTCGGCGCTGCCCGGGCCGAGCACGCGCATCAAGCCGGGCCGGTCGGAGGCCTTGGCCGCGACGATCAGCGCTGCCACGGCTTCTTCGGGAGTTTTGTACTCCTGTGCCGGGGCGCCGGTCGCGGTCATGAGAAAGGCGATGGTCGCCGCCACGCGCACGCATTGTCGCAACGACGACGAAACGCTGGATCGGTGTGCTGCCGGAATCTTGATCATGACGTCCTCGGTCGCATCGAAGGTGGTGTTTCAGTGCTGGATCGGAATGGCTGCCGGGAGCCGTGCACCCGACGCCATCCATCGGTCGTAGGTCTGAAGCTCCAGGCCGAGCTTGTCGTAGAAGACCCGCAGGTAGCCATCGCGGCCGCGCACGACCGCCGCGGGCATGATCGTTTGCACCTCCTGTGCCATGACGCCGACATAGGCCTTGTCGCTACCGACATAGCTGAAGCGATAGAAGCCGAGGCCGTTGTCGAGACGGCCGAGCAGCGTGATGTCGTGCTTCAGCGACATGTCGGAGCGCCGGCCGCCGCCGCCGCCGCGACCGCCGCCACCACCACCGCGGCCGCCGCCGCCGCCACCACCCATGCGCGGTCCGCCACCGCCATGCGACACCCGGGGCGCTCCTCCGCCACCGCCCATGCTCTGACGGCCGCGATTGGCGTGCTGCTGCGTCCTGGCGCCTGATTGGACGTTTGAAAAACCGGTGTCGCGCTTCGGCTGGCTCGGCCGCTGGCTCGATTTCTGGCCCTGGCTCGGCCGCTGGCTCGCCTTCTGGCCACCGCCGCCCTTCTGGCCCTGGCCCGCCTTCTGGCCACCGCCGCCGCGGTCGCGATCACCGGCACTGGGACGATCGCGATCGCCGGCGCCTGGCCGGTCACGATCTCCGGCACCGGGGCGGTCTCGATCGCCCGCGCCGGGACGATCTCGGTCGCCTGCACCGGGCGATCTCGATCGCCCGCACCGGGACGATCGCGATCGGGGTTGAGCACCTGCTGGCCGTCCTTGCCGCGAAAATCCTGCCGCGCTCCCTTGCCGGCCTGGAGGTCGTTCTTGGCGAACTTCTGGCGCACGTCGGCATTATTGTATTTCACGCCGTGACGATGATCGGCGTTGTGCTGCCAGTTCGAAAAATTGTTCCGGTCGTTGCGGTTGATATTGTTGATGTTCACGTTCTTGTTGAGCAGGTTGATCTGGTTGCGACCCCAGTCGCAGCGGCCCCAGCCCCAATTGTTGCCGATGGCGATCCCCGCTGCTGCGAACGCGATGCCAGTCGCGAGTGCGGCGCCGGGGAAATAGCCGTAGGGTGGCGCGAAGTAATATGGCGCATAGTCCGGATAGGGCCAATCACCGTAGACGACGGCGGGCTCGTAGTACGGCACGTAGATTTCGCTGGTTGAGGTCGGCTCGATCGCGATGTATTGCTTCTGGTCTTCGGTCTGGACCGAGACCGTCTGTTCCTTGGTTGTCTTGAGCTTGCCGTTCGCCTGGGCTTTGCCTCTCAGACGCTGAATCGCGTCCATGACGTCCGCCTGTTGCGCGAGCATGGCGTCGCCGAGCTTCTGCGTCCAATCGAGCTGCTCGGCCATCATGGACAACACCTCCGGAGCCTGGACCAGCGACTTGATGCTGTCGTCCCAGCTTTGCTTGGCGAGCGCGGCGGTCAGCGCATCGCCCTTGACGTTCTTGTTGGACTTGGCCCAGCGGTCTCCCTGCACGACCTCGAGCGGGTAGGTCGACGCGATCAGAATCTGGGACAGCAGCGGATCGGGATGGAGCGCGATCGGCGCCACCAACTGGTCGACCTCCGGCTGCTTGAGCAACGGTTGCGCCGGCGCTGCGGGCTGCGACGTCTCGGCCATCGCACCGAGGGGGATCAGGCACAACAGTGCGATTGTGATCAGTCGCGACAACCGAGTCGTCATGGCCGCCTCCTTCCCGTGACATTCGCTTGGCGCCAGCCGGTTCGTGCCGGCAGGCGCCGCCGCTTTCGACGAGCTTGTGCAGGCCCGCTTACCCTGCACCCGTTAGCCGCTCGCCGGCAGATTACCAATATCCGTACTGATATGCGTACGGGGATAGCAGATGTTCACCCAGCTGTAGCCATTCCAGGCCAGGCACTGGTCATAACCGTAGCCGTAACCGTAGCCGAACGCTCCTGCGGCAAGCAGACCCGCCGCGACGGGATAACGCCAACCCCAGGGCCGCAATCCCGGGCGCCAGCCTGCAACGTCCCATCCCGGGCGCCAGAAGCGAGCGCTTCATCGTCATGACCGCCTCCTTGGTCGCCCCGCAAAAGCTGAAAATACTAGCCGTCGCCGCGAACGACGCATTGATTCAGATCAACGGTCCGCGACGCGAAGTTCCAGTGGTGCGGCAAGCGACATTCCGGAGCGGCGATCAGCCGGCGATCGATATTGCGGACCTTGTCCACATCGCTTTTGCCTGCTTTATCCTGGCACCGGCGAGGCGGCTCCCGCGGAGAGCCTGATCAAAGAAAGCTGCTCGTTGCCCGGAGACTTAAAGCCTTGGACTCCTCAACCGAGACATCCCATCGCGTGCTCGACCCCATGGACAGGATCTCGGAGGTCCTGTTCGGCCTGATCATGGTCCTCACCTATACCGGCACGCTCAGCGTCGCGACGGCAAACCATGCCGACGTCCGCACCATGCTCATCGGCGCACTCGGCTGCAACTTGGCCTGGGGGATCATCGACGGAGGTTTGTACCTCTTGGCTCGCCTCCATGAGCGGGGGCGCAACATCCTGATGTTCACCGAGATGCGCAAGGCGACCGATCCCGATGCGGCGCGGCGCATCATCGCGGACGCCTTGCCGCCGCAGGTGGCGGCGGTCCTGCCGCAGGAGCACTTGGAATTGGTGCGGCAGAAGCTGCTTCAAACGGTCGAGCCGCCCGCGCGTCCTCGGCTGACGAAAAGCGACTGGCTCGGCGCACTGGGGATCTGCCTGCTGGTTTTCCTGTCCACTTTCCCCGTCGCGATTCCGTTCCTCTTCATCGGCGAAGCGTTACCGGCGCTGCGCGTCTCCAACGCGGTTGCCATCGCGATGCTGTTCCTGTGCGGCTATGCATTCGGGCATTACGCAGGGCTGCGACCATGGCCAACGGGCCTTGCGATGGTCGCCATCGGCGGCGTGCTCGTGGCCATCACCATAGCGCTCGGAGGGTGAGGGCGGCAGCAACTCCGAATGGGCGCGATCGCAATTGCGGTGGAAGCCGGGGGGTTAGTTCAACGCGAACCAGACCTTCGCGACGATCGTGGCGCTGCACCAGCGCGACCTGAGACCCTCCGGGTTCCGCACGGGGTCGATGCTCCCGCCGGGCGTGGCACCGGGATCACCGGTGAAGACGAAGCAGTCCTCCTTCGACAGATTGGTGTCGTAATAGCGCAGATCGAGGTTGAGCATGTTGCGGGAGAAGGTCACGCCCGCATTCCAATTGAGATAGGCGGGCAACGGAAAGCCGCCCAGCTCGGCCGACTGATTGCCGAACCAGAAGTAGCCGGCGCCGCCGGTCAGCGATGCGGTGACATTCTGCGGCAGCGCGCCGCTCGGCAGGTCGATGCCCAGGCCGAAGGCCGCGTACTTGCTCCACGCGCCGGTGTTCGAGACGTTCGGCGAATAGGCGAAGCCGCCGGCCACGCGCAGCAGGTCGCCGATCGTGGTGTCGGCGCGGGCAAGGGCTTCCCAGTATTCGATCCCTGCACTCCCGCCGATCGGCGCGACCTCGCCGGGATACAGAAAATAGGTCCAGCCGAGGTCGAACGAGACATCCCCGACCGTCGGACGGATGCCGCCGGTCATCGTGATCTCGGCGGCGGGCTGGGTCGGCAGCTTGACGCTGGCGACGCTGGCCGCGGCGTAAAAGACGCTGAACGCCGCTTCGATGGCGGCGCCCACCGCCGGTTTGCGGTCGGAGAGCGTGGTGCCGCGGTAGATGTAGTCGGATGCAAGTCCGGCGCGGAAGCTGAACTCGACCGGGCTTTCCGCGCCGTCCTTGGGCGAGGTGGTGTGGACCGGGGCTTCGCCGGCGGGCCCGCCGCGCAAGCCGAGACCGATCCCGCCGACCGTATTGTTGTCGCGCGGCTCCGCGCGCGCCGTGCCGCCGGTCGCGGACACGAGCCAGAGCGCGGCGACGGCCATCGCGACACTCGCGACTGCGCGCGAGCGTGCACGAGCGAATCCGGCCAGGGCGGCCGACGGCATAGCGCCCTCCTCGGCGAATGCATCAATTAGACGTCGCAATGCATGGCCAATGAAGAGCTGAGTGCTGTTCACACTTGATTTGCAACGACGTGTTGCATTGGCGACACGGCTCGAGGCACTAACTAGGGCGGGCGTGTACTCGTAAATCGCGATGTTCGGCAACCGCCGGCTGAACCGCAACAATCCTGAAAGTCAATTCCCAGAAATCTGGTGCGGCACCATCCCGCTGCTGCGGCTGGCGGGTAGTTCCCGCACGTTGTACATTGGCGGGACCAGGGCCTCACTATTGGGCAGATCCCAATGTTAACTTGGCTGGAGCAGTTTCTGGTCCGCTACCCGGAGCTCGCGCTGTTTCTGGTAATCGCCGCGGGCTACTGGATCGGAAGCTTCAAGATTGGGGCTTTCAGCCTCGGCCCGGTAACAGGCGCTCTTTTCGCTGGCCTATTCGTCGGTCATTTCGCGCATGTGCCCGTCTCTGGCATGACCAAATCTTTCCTGTTCCTGCTGTTCCTGTTCGGGATCGGTTACTCAGTCGGCCCGCAGTTCATGCAGTCGCTAAAGCGCGATGGGCTGAAGCCGATGCTGCTGGCGGTCGTCGTGTGCATGACTGGCCTTGCAGCTTCGATCCTCGTTGCCAAGGCGTTGCGGCTGGATCCGGGCTTTGCGGCTGGTCTCATGTCGGGTAGCCTCACCCAGAGCGCCGCCATGGGAACTGCGACCGACGCGGTCAACGGGTTGGCCTTGCCCGAGGCGGATCGCGCACTGTTTGTTGCGCACATCGCCGTGGCGGATGCGGTCTGCTACATCTTCGGCTATGCCGGCGTGATCATCTTCTGCACAATGGTCGCCCCGGTGCTCCTGAAGATCGATCTGAGGACGGAGGCACTCAAGCTCGAACAGGCATTGGGAGTGACCCGCGCTAAACCAGGCTTGGCATCCGCCTGGCGGAAATTCGAGCTGCGCGCCTATCGATTGGCTGAGGAATCCCCTCTTGCCGGATTAACTGTCGCCGCTGCCGAGGCGCGTGTGCCCGATCAGCGGCTATTCATCCACCGGCTGCGCCGAGGAGAACGCGTGCTCGAAGCAGAGCCCGGCACGACGCTCGAGGCGGGCGACGTGATCGCGCTCTCTGGGCCGCGCGAATTCATCGTCGAGCGGATCGGACCTTCCGCGGAGGAGGTGGAGGACAAGGAGCTCCTCGATGTGCCGGTCACGAGCGCCGATGTTCTCCTGATGAATTCGAAGCTTGCAGGCACGAATCTCGGGGATGCGTCGAGGGAGGACTGGGCGCGAGGTCTCTACTTACGATGGGTGCGTCGCGGTAGTCAGGAGATCCCCGTCGGGGCCGGCGTCGTGCTGCAGCGCGGCGATTTACTTCGCATCGTCGGCCCCGAACCCGTCGTGGAAAGGGCGGTGGCGAAGATCGGCGCCGTTGTGGCTCCCAGCGCAAGTACCGATTTCGTCGTATTGGGACTTGCGATTTTCCTCGGGGGCGTCATTGGCGTTCTCGTGACCTTTTCCGTCGGAAGCGTCAAAATCTCGCTGAGCACTAGCGTCGGCACGCTGCTCGCTGGGCTTGTGGTTGGTTATCTCCGCAGTCTTTATCCGCTGTTCGGGCGAATTCCCGATGGCGCCATCACCTTTATGACGTCGCTGGGGCTGGCGGCGTTCGTCGGGCTCACCGGGATCCATGCGGGGCCGATCTTCCTCTCAGCTTTGAGGGAGGTAGGGATCGGGCTTCTGTTCGGCGGCATGGTGGTGACCCTGCTGCCGCAAGTAATTGGGTTGTTCTTCGGCCATTTCGTATTGCGGATGAACCCGATCCTTCTCCTCGGGGCTTTGACCGGAGGACAAACAGTCACGGCAGCGATGGCCGCCGTCCAAGAGCGCTCGGGGAGCCCCGTCGCGGTGCTGGGCTATGCGCCGGCATATCCGGTCGCGAACATCCTCCTGACGACTTGGGGCACGATTATAGTTCTTGTCATCGCCGGCTGAGCTGGGACAGACGCTGTTCGACGCGCAAGAATTCGTCGCCGGCTGCCTGGTTGACTCTGCGTTTTCAAGGACAAGCTTTACCTGCTGGATCTCGGACGATCCCATCACCATGTGAGCCATATGAGTCCGAAGCCGAGGACCAGGAGCATCACGGTGGTAAGGGAGACGTACAGCCAGGCCCGCCGCTCGCGCTGTAGCGCCTCCTGAGCAAGATGGCGGGGATCTAACATTGATTTTTACTCGGCCGCACAAGGACGATGCAGATCTGAGACGAACACCGCCATGTCAAGAGCGGGCAATCCGAGCGCGGCAGGGATTAGGGCGAAAACCACAGGCTCGATCACGATCATGCTCCAAATATCGGCACCACCGAGCGTTTCTCTGCGTCACGCAACGGAGTCGCGTGGCTGCAAACTGGGACTCTCGTTGAAGCCCAACGACTTCAGGGCTTGCTCACAAAGTTGATCCGGATCGCGCTCGCCTCTGCCGGCCAATTTCACGATACGCTTGGCAATAGTTTCCTTGATGTTGTCCGGCTGTCCCCAGTCGTGCATGGACCGGCATGCCTTCTCGAAAGCCTCGCTCATGGCTGTGGTCGTCTCATCATCGAATGCTGAGAGCGTCTTCATTCGCCCACCTGTTCACGCGCTGAAGGCGGCCGGGTTTCCTGCGGCCACCAACACTTGCTGTCAAGAGATGAGGTACTAGACACGCGTTTAATGACCCAATCAAGACAGTTTCTCCCGTCGTCACTGGCTCGTGTTCGCGCGGACGGTTCGCGGCGGCGCACAAACTCTTTCATTGCGACGCAGCACTCTTTCCGCCGCACACCCACGATGCGCCCAAGCCTGCGCGGCACGCCATGCCGCCTGAGCTATTTTTTTGACGTAGTAACACCCCACCCGCACCACTAAATACGGTTAGCATTTTTTGCTCTCCCGCCGCCCGCCAACTCTTTGCGGACCGGCAAATAAAGTACGGCAAGAAGGATCAGCCCGACGCCCATCAACAACCATGGGCCGAGAATTTTCGCCAGGCTGCCCTCCGTCATCAGCATCCCCACGTAACCTTCAACGAAGGCTTCGTAGCTCGAAGTCAGGCCGCGCACGCCGAGGAGGCGGCCGATCCATTCCAGAATCCATCCCGCGAACCGCCACGCCACACCCAGCAGAAGAATGGCGATGGCTGTCACAGCCATGAATTTCCTCACGGTCGCTGCCCCTTCACTGATGTGCTTCGCGCCAGACCAGGAATGCCAGCCCCGCGAAGATGACGATGATCGGCGCGCTCCACCAGACCGGCACCACAAACCCGTTTACGACGACTTCCCAGCCTGTGAAGAGCCGGACCAAATGAACGAGAGCGATTAAAACAAGAACGACCACTGCAGTCAGAATGAAAGGTTTCACGGCTCGCCCCAGTCCTGAAGCCGTAATTGTAATGGCTGAAAAGTCAACCGCAAGCCCACTCATATTCCGCAGCGCGAATGGTCTTACCTCAGTAGATATGAAGAGCGAGGTCGCGATGTTTTTGAAGTTCGATGCCCTTGGCCGGAGGCTTACACCCGAAGGAAGCTGAGCCGTTGTCGGTGATAAGTCTGGCGTGTGCCTTCGACGGAGGCGAGTACTCACTAATCCGCGATTTCGGTCCAAAACCGGTAGGGCTCGATGAGAGCAAATCTTTGCGGGCACTCAGTCACGCCTGCTTTCCGATCTCGCAATAATGAGTACACGCCCTGTCCCTGCGGCGACCATCATTGCGCGGCTCGCAACTCAGCCAACAAAGGTCAGAGCAACGATGATCGGTCCGAGGACGGTCAAGACGACATTGGCGATGGCATAGGGCACGGCCACGCCAAGGACCGGGGTTTGACTCTGCGCGACGTCGCAGGTGCCGGCGACGGCTGCGTCCACCGTCATGGCCCCGGCGAGAGCGCCACAGACGATGACGGGATTCATGCGTAGAACGCGGTGCGCGAAGAGTGTGCCGATGATGAGGGGGGTGAGCGTCACGACGATACCGGCGCCCAACAGCGTGAGCCCCTGAGCCTGGATCGCTGCCACCGCGGCCGGACCGGCCGCCAGACCGATGGCCGCCACAAATCCGGCAAGCCCCAGATCGGCAAGGGATTGCTGTGCTGCCGGCGGAAATGCCCCCATGGTCGGCCGGCGCGAGCGCAACCACCCGGCGACCAGCCCGGCGATCAATGCAGCGCCGCCTCCGCCGAGCGTCAGCGGAACCGGGCCGATCTTGACGCTGAGCAACCCGAGCAGCAATCCGACCCCAAGGGCGCCCGTGAGATAGGCAATGTCGGTACGGTCGCTGGAGCGGAAGGGCTGCCCCACCAGCGGCACGACTCTCTTGAGGTCATCGTAGAGGCCGATGAGCGTCATGACGTCGCCGACGTAGATTTGCGTGCCGGGAGTGATCGGCACTTCCTGACCCCGCCGCGTCAAAGAGCGCATGAACACGCCGCGCGCGCGATCGCCGAAGCGCTCGACGATCTCCGACAGCGTCAGGCCGTGCAGATTGCGGGCCGTCACATACACCTCGAGCACGTCACCCGGGACCGCGCGCATCACATGCTCGCCTTCGATCTCGTGGCCGATCATGGGCGCCGCCGCAACGATTGCCCCCGACGGCCCCGCGAACAGGATCTCGTCGCCGGCTTGCAGTTTCGCATCGGCGCGCGGCTCTACATCCTCGCCGCCGCGGAGGATGCGCTCGACGATGGTGCGCCGGCCGATCTGGGCCTCGAGCTCGCTCACCGTGCGCCCGGCGGCTGCCGAAACCTGGTACGCGCGCGCCTGGAATTTCCGGTAGAGGAGATTGCCCGCCTTCGCCGAAGCCCCGCCGGACAGCGCGGCCTCGAGCTTTATGGCTTCGTCTCTGAGGTTGACGCCCATCAGCCGCGGCGCGACGAGCGGCACAAAGAGCAACACGATAATGTAGCCGCAGATGTAGGTGACCGCGTAGCCGGCCGCCATGTTCGCCTGTTCTTGCGCCAGCCGGTCGGCCGGCACCGCAAGCCCCTCCAGCGCGCCCGATGCCGTGCCCATCATCGAGGTCTGCGTCAGGGCGCCGGAGCCGAGACCGGCGGCCGTGCCCGGATCGAGGTGCAACGTGTAGGCGAAAATGAGGATAGCGATGAGCCCGCATCCCCCCATGACCAGCGCCAACACGACTTGCGAAAGGGTCTTGAAACTCAGCGAAGCAAAGAATTCCGGCCCGCAACGATAGCCGATGGTGAACACGAAGAGCCCGAACAGTATCGACTTGAGGAGCGACGGAATGACGAATGTCCCAAGCTGTCCGATGATGACCGCGACGACCAGCGTGCAGGCCGTCGCGCCGATGGCAAATCCGCGGATACGGATGCGCCCCAGCAACGTGCCGATCGCCACCGCCAGGAGGATGAAGCTCTCGGGCGAGCTCGTGACGGCGTGCTGTATCCAGGCCATGGCAATCCTCGCACACGGGAGCGCGGGAATCTGCGGCCGCGCTCCCCTGTCTTGTTAATTTACGTCATCTCTCATTCACTTCTTGGGCGCCGTCTTCGACGCTTCGTATGCATCGCGATAGCCGCGTGCAATCGTCCGGACGCCGCGGCCGATGTCTTCGTAAGCTTCGTCGGGCAGGTTCGCCAGCGACACGCGCAGCGACCAGTTCGGCGCCTCGAACCCGCCGCCGTTCAGCAGCACGATTCCGTGCGCCTCGGCCAGCCGGAACGCGAGATCGAGCGGGTGGATATTCTTCTTCAGGTATTCGACCGCGTCATCGCCGATGTTCTTGCGCGCCCAGAACTCGAAATCGATGAGCCCGTAATAGGCATCGAAGTTCGGGTTCGGGGGAATCTCGAGGCCCATGCCTTCGATCATCGTCCTGGCGCGCCGGTGGACGATCTCCATGCACGCCTTCTGGTAGTCCTTCTTCGTATCCATCAATTCGTTCAGCGAGAACATGGTCATCATCACCTGCTGCGGCAGCGAGAGCCCCGCAGTGTGGTTGAGACCGATGTCGCGACTGTCGGCGACGATGCGATCGATGAACTTCATCTTGCGCGGCTCGAGCGTCAGCGGCCCGTAGCGCTTGTCCAGCGCCTTCAAATGATTGTCCGGCAGCTTGGCGATCATCTTGTCGAAGATGTTGTCCTCGTGAACGGCGATGGTGCCGAGCCGCCAGCCGGTGCAGCCGAAATACTTCGAATAGGAGTAGACGCCGATGGTGTTGTGCGGGAGCTCGCCCATCAGGGAGCGGAAATCCTCGACGAACGTGCCGTACACGTCGTCCGTCAGCAGCATCAGATCCGGACGCTTGTTCTTCACCAGACTTCGTGATCTTGCCGATCGTTTCCTTGCTCATCCCCATGCCGGTAGGATTGCCGGGATTGACGACGAAGAACGCCTTGATCTTCGGATCCTCCAGCTTCTTGATCTCGGCATCGGTGTATTGGAAGCGGTTTTCCTGCGGCGCCGCGATATTCACGACCTTGAGGTCGTAGTCCTCGAGGTGCGTCATCTCGAGATAAGGGCGTGAAGATCGGCGTGCCGAGCGCAATCGTGTCGCCGGGAAACAGCAATCGATTGGCCTTCAGCGATTTGAAGATGTAGCACATCGCGGCCGTGCCGCCCTCGACCGCGTAAAGGTCGAACTTGCCGGACGGCCGCGGTTTGCCGCACATCGCCCACATCAGGTACTCGTGCACGATCCGCTCGTTGTGGACCAGCATGCGATCGGGCACCGGATAGTTGTCGCCGATGATCGAATCGACGAGCTCGTGGACGAATGCGTCAGGATCGAACTTGAACGTCTTGATCGCGAACTTCACCATCGATGACAGAAAGTCCGCGCCGGGCATGTCGCCATGCTTCGCGAGCCAAGCGTCGAGACGAGCGGCGATGCCTTTGGCCTGCGGCATCCCGCCGATTCCGGGAGACTGCTCCATCACCCGCTTGCTTTCGGTGATGGCGAACTGGCCGAGCAGGAAGAAGCCTTCGCGCGGCGTGGTCGCGATCCAATTGGGATTGCCGCGGCCGGCGTTCAGGAAGGCGGACTGCGTGGTCCGCGAGGTCTTCTTGGCCAATTCGATCAGCTCGTTCTTGATCTCGAACGGGCCCAAAGCCTCGAACTTCTTCAGCGTAAGAATGTCGGCCATGACTTGCTCCAGGTTCTGGCTGTGTTCACACAAAGAGCGGACGATCTCGTAGATGATCAATGTTGGCCCGCTGATCAGGTAGGGGGATTTGGGAGGCGGACTTCCGCCCCCCTCGCGCTAGGTCATCAACATGATGAGGACCATTCCCCAGATCGTCAGCAGCGTGTTCCCGACCGCGTAGGTGACGGTGTAGCCGAGGCCCGGAATCTGGCTCTTGGCGCGGTCGTTGACCATGCCGAGCGAGGCCGTCGTGGTGCGCGCGCCAGAGCACGCATCCCAGCAAGATGGCGTCGTCGAATTTGAACAGGTACTTTCCGACGTACATCGCCAGGATCAGCGGCACCGTCGTCGCAACGACACCCCAGAGGAACAGGCCGAAGCCGAGCTGTTGCAGCCCGGCGACGAAACCCGGCCCGGAGGAGATGCCGACGACGGCGATGAACACGTTCAGGCCGACCGAGTTCATGAACCACACGGTCGGCGACGGGATCCGTCCGAAGGTCGGACGCACCGAGCGCAGCCAGCCGAAGAACAGGCCGGAGATCAAGGCGCCGCCGGAGGTGGACAGCGTGAGCGGCACGGTGCCGATCTTGTAGACGATCGCGCCGACCAGCGCGCCGATGGCGATTGCAGCGCCGATGAACGCCACATCGGCCACGTCGGTCTCGCGGTCGGGAACGCCCAGCATCTTGGTCGCTGCCGCTACGTCCTGGGTGCGCCCGACGACATTGACGATATCGCCCCGCTGCAACTCCGTGTCCGGAAGAATCGGGATGTCGGTCGCGGTCGCTCCCCGGGTGATCTTGCGCAGGAACACGCCGCGCGCGGCGGGACGCTGCGCCAATTCGGCCAGCGTCTTGCCGTCGACGTCCTTGGCTGGTCACGTAGACATCGACGCCTTCCACCGGCACCGCCAGCAGCTCGCGATCGTCAACCTCATCGGCCGCGGCACCGATCAGGTTGACCAGCACGTCGCGCCGCCCGGCGATCGCGACGATATCGCCGGCCTGGATCACGGTATCGGCCGTTGCATCGATGATCTGGTTGCCACGGCGGATGCGCTGGACGAATACCCGGTGCTCGGGCAGCAGAGCTTCGGCTTCTTGCGCCGTCTTGCCGACAATCCGTGCACCCTCCTTGACGCGGAAAGCACGCAGCTCGAATTGGTGCCAGGCCGTGCCGGGACCGCCCGCTTCTTTCTTCCCGCCTCCGTGCTTCTCCTCGTAGCGCTTGCACGCGGCCTCGAGATCGATGCGGAGCAGGGCCGGGCCGAGCAGCGCCAGGACGATCGCGGACCCGACCGTGCCGAAGATGTAGGTGACGGCATAGGCGACCGGCATCGCATCCAGCAGCTTCTTGGTTTCGTCCGGCGGCAGCTCGAGGCGGTTGATCGCATCGGTGGCAAGGCCCATCGACGCCGAGATCGTCTGCGAACCGGCATAGAGCCCCGCGGCGGAGCCGAGGTCATAGCCGGCGATCTTGGCGGCGACAACGGGGGCGGCCAGACAGAACACGCACACCACCGCGGCGAATATGGCCTGCGGGATGCCGTCCTGGTAATGCCGCGCACGAATTGCGGTCCCACCCCGTAGCCGATGGCGAACAGGAACATCAGGAAGAAGAACGGCTTGAGCGGACCTGAGATCGTGATCCCGATCTGGCCGATGATGACGGCGGCGATCAGCGTCGCGGTCACCGCCCCGAGGCCGAGACCTTTGTAGGTGAACGAGCCGAAGTAGTACCCGAGGGCCAAGGAAAGGAAGATCGGCGATCTCCGGATAGGTCTTGAGCGTTTGGAAAAACCAATCGATCATGGCGGCACCCCTTCATGCGATGTGACGCGCCGGCCTGTCGCCGGCCGTCATCAGACCCCAGCAGAATTCACGCTGCACGCTTCACTGTCTTGGTCAGCTTCGCCAGCGCGTCGGCGCGCACCAGTTTCAGGCCTTGGGCGGCGTCGTAGCCGTGGATCTCCTTCACATCGAGCTTGCGCATGAAGTCGATCGTCTCCTGCGTGATCACCTGGCCCGGCACCATGATCGGGAAGCCCGGCGGATAGGGGATGACGAAGTTGGCAGAGACGAGATCGGGACCTTCCTTCAGTCGCCGGTCGATCTCCGGATCGGCAAGCCGGATATATTCGCAGCCGGCGGCATCGTAGGCGGCATAGAATCCGCCGCGGATATCGCCCTCGTTCGTCCGCTTGCCCGCGTCCTTCCGGAACGCATCGTGGAAGTGCGAGAAGTTCGGCAGGTCCGGCACGTCGGTCATCAGGCTCTTCACCCGCGCTTCGAATGCCTGCCGGACGTTGGGGCCGCCCTGGGCCAGACGCTGGTCGATCTCGCTGCTGATCTCGACCAGCACGCGGATCAGATGCGCGACGTCGCTGCGCGTGTTGTTGATGTTGGATTGCAGCAGGACCGAGTTTCGCGACGTCTTGTTGAGCTGGATGTTGTAGTTGTTCGCCAGCAGGCCCTTGAACTGCGTGCCGTCGAATCCGGCGGTGCCGCACACGAGCGTCATGCGCGTCGGGATCGAGACAGAACTCGTCCTCCTGCAGGCTGCGGCGCGCGGCCGCCCAGTTCGACTTGGGATCGAGGTAGTCGGTGAACCCGCTCTCGCGATATTGCGCCGGCACCATCTTGTCGGCGCCGAGGACTGTGGAAATACTTGGAGATCAGCGGGTGCTCGGCGACCGCCTGGCGGATCGCCAACGCGACCTCGATCGCGTTGTGCACCAGGCCGTATCCCTCCAGCTCCATCTGCCGGCGCGCCACGTCGAGGCTGGCGATCAGTTGCTGGTTCGGGCTGGTCGAGGCGTGGGTGAACACCGCTTCCTTGAATTGCGCCTCCACGGTGTGGAACTCGACGTCCTTCACGAACAGCATCGAGCCCTGCCGCAGGGCCGACATCGACTTGTGCGTGGAGTTCGTCTGATAGACCCGCAGCTTGACCTTGCGCGGGTCGGGGATCAGGCGTGTCTTCAGCAGGACGTCGTCCGATGGATTCTCGCCGAGCTCCGCCTGCTGCTTCTCATACGCGGCGACCGACTTCGGATCGTGCAGCCAGGCCTCGATGTCGTTGGCGGCGCCCATCGCCGTGCGCGGCCGCAGGAACGGCGAGAAGCGCGCAAATCCGAACCACGCCTCGTCCCACAGGAAGATCAGGTCCGGCTTGATCGCCAGACATTCTTCCATCACCCGCCGCGTGTTGTAGATGTGGCCGTCGAACGTGCAGTTGGTCAGGTCCACCATCTTGGCGCGGTCGAGCCTGCCGTCCGCTTTCAGGTTCAGCAGCGCCTGCTTGATCGTGCGCAGCGGCACCGCGCCGTACATCGAGTATTCCGTCATCGGGAATGCCTCGACGTAGAGCGGCTGCGCGCCCGCCAGCACCATTCCGTAGTGGTGCGACTTGTGGCAGTTGCGGTCCACGATCACGATGTCGCCCGGCGCCAGCAGCGCCTGCACCGCCATCTTGTTCGACGTGGACGTGCCGTTGGTGACGAAGAAGACGTGGTCGGCGCCGAACGCGCGCGCGGCCATCTCCTGCGCCTTCTTGATGTTGCCGGTCGGCTCCAGCAGGCTGTCGAGGCCGCCGGTGGTCGCGCTGCTTTCGGCCAGGAACAGCGTGGGGCCGTAGAACTCGCCCATGTCGCGAATCCAGTCGGACTTGAAGATCGACTTGCCGCGCGCGATCGGCAGCGCGTGGAAGGTGCCGATCGGTCGCTGCGCGTATTTCTTCAGATTGTCGAAGAACGGCGTCTCGAATCGAGCCTGCACGCCCTCGAGGATGGCGAGATGCAATTCGAGCAGTTCCTCGACCGCATAGAAGACGCGGCGCGCCGCGTTCGCATTCGGACTGCCGGCGATCTCCTCGACCCGTCCATTCGATACGAGGTAAAGATCGAGCTCCGGGCGCACGCGCTTCAGCACTTGCGCCAGGTGCAATGCAGATACCTCAGCGCTCTCTTTCTGGTCGGCGGCCTCGACCAGCGACCGCAGTATCGGCGCATCATGCCGCGATCGGAACGGGAAGCCCTCGTGGATGATGACGGCGGCGAGATCCGGGTTGAGGATCGTCGCGCAGAACGCGTCCTCGAAGCTGCCGACGAAGACCGGCTCGTAGATGAACGCATCCAGTGGCCGGCGCAGCCGGCGCCACTCCGCGACAAGAGCCGGCCAGCGGGCGGCCGGCGCGCCTGTGACGATCAAGACCTCGAAATAAGGCCGACGGGCATCCGCGCGCCCAAGCGTCGGCGGCAATACATCCGGCAGCACGCCCTCGTCATCCTCGTGCGCGTCCCACTCGCCGGCGTTCTGGCGGAACGATCGGGTGAGCACGGCGCGGGTGATGCGACGGGCGAGGGCCGCGGTCGCGGACGCATCACCGGCCGCGGCATGATCCCGCAGGGCGGTCAGCAGCCGGAGACCGGGATAGGCGTGGAATTCCTCGGTCGCCGTCATTTCGGCGAGCGCCGCCTCGAATGTCTCCCGGTTGCCGGAGCCGCCAGACCAGGCCTCGGCCACTTCCACCAGATGTCGCCACTGATCGGCGCGCGCTCCGGGACCTGCAAAAAATTGATCGATTCGAACGGGATGCGAGCTGGCTCCCTTTGACATTGGGTGTTTCCTCCGCCGCTGTGCCGAGTTTCGTTATTTCTAACAAGCTCGACGCCGACAGGCTTTGAGGAAAGTCAAACAATGGAGCAGCCATTCCCCCGGCCGGGGACAGGCCGGGGGAATGGAGGTTTGAGACGATCGGACTTATGCGATCACGGATAGAAGTTTCTCTGCCAGCGGAAGATCGCCGACAACACGCCCCCGTCATCGATGAGGGGCACCGCCGGCCGCGACGGATTGGCCGTGTACAACGCTGCGCCCTGGTAGGCGGTGAGGTGATGCGAATAGAAGAGCTCGAACCCGATGTCGAGCTGCGGCACCGGATTCCACTGCGTGCGGGTACCGATTTCCCAGAAGGCGTAGTCGGGGTTGCAGCTGTTGCCGGCATCGGCCCTGACCGCCGAGAGGGTTCCGACGAGCCCTGCGAACGGCCGGGCGCATACCGACCCGGCCACGAGCGCCGAGTTGAGAATCCCCGTCGCATTGCCGTTGTAATCGACGCGGGCGTAGCCACCGACCAACGACGTCTTCCAGCGCGGACTCCATATGTGCTGATAGGCCGCCTGCACGCTCCAGGCGCGGGTCAGCTCGACCTCGGTGCCGGGGGCGAAGACGCCGTCGGCGATCCAGCCGACCGCGACGCTCGTGGAGGCATTGTAGAGCTGCGCCACCCCTTGACGGGTGCAGAAGGCGGGGGCGCCATCGGCGTAGCACACGTTGATGCCGACGATGTCGCCGCCTGGCAGGTTCAACTGGCCGCCGGCCTGGACTGCCCAGCCGAGCTTGTCGGCGGGATGGCCGTTGTTGACGCTGTTGGGGAAGCCGTAATAGCCGCCGCTCGCCTCATGGATTGCGGCGCTGATGCCAGCGAAGCCCCAGGCTTGATCGACCCGGAGATTGAAGATGATGTCGGGCAGCCGCCATCCGTTGAGGCCGGCCGCCTGCTGCGCGAACGCGGTGTCGGCGACGATGGTGCCGTTGACCGCAAAGAAGCCGGGGGTGCTGGCATCCACGACCGGCTGACGGATGTGCCCCGTCGGGCTTTCCGCGGAAACCGTCGCGCTCCATCCGTTGCCGAACTCGGCGGTGTAGGCCCACACGGTGACACCGTTGGAGACGCAGGTGTCGCCGGTGACCCGCGAGTCGTGATAGGCGTAGCCGCAATAATTGAAGAGATCGAAGAACGACAGCGTCTTGCCCACCGTGAAGCCGGCGAACTGTATGAACGCCCGATCCCAGTAATGGTTGCCGGCTTCTGTATCGCCCGGGGTGGTGACCTGGATGCCGGTACGGATGAAGCTGCGCAGCACGCCGTATTCGGTCTGCTGCCGCACGTCCCAGGAGATCACCGCCCGGGTGCGGTAGTTGACGTCATTGGTGTTGTCGCGCGTAAAGCGGGCCTGCGCCGACATGGTGCCGCCGTTGCCGGCTGCGATGGCGCCGGAGCCCGTATTGTATTCGGCCTGCGTGCGGACATACCCGCCCATCTTCAGGCAGGTGTCGGTGCCTGGGATGTAGTAGAAGCCGTCTCCATAGAGGCTGCAGATCTTCACGTATTGCACCGGCTTTGCCTTCACCGGCATGTCGGCGGCTTGTGCTCCTCCGGCCGCAACGAGCCCTGCGGCGCCAAGCAGAAAACCTGTCACGATTTTCATTGCAACCTCCTCATTGCCGCAGGAGGGATCGGTTTGCCGGTCCTGTTTTTTTACGGCGTTCTGTCAGGCCCGCCGTGCCGTCTCGAGGCATTGACATCAAGCGCATCGACCGACGCGGGTTGACGTTGGTTGCAACTATAGGGTCGTGGGCTTGGTCCCCAAAGACCAAAGCGGTGTTCACGCTTGGTTTGAATTGATCTGTTGCATAATCAACACGCCTTTTGTGGAAAACTCGGTCTTGCGTCGCAGAGGTTCATGCCCACGAGAACATCGCCGTCGGCGAGCCGGCGCAATCGTCCCAAACGCAACCGTCAACTTGCGCCTCGGCGATATTCGAAGGGTTCCGAATCACGACAAACGGCGTTGACAAAAGTCGAGGAGGACTGATGCTCCCGTGATCAGCATACTTTTCGGATTGCGGAGCGAACCAGTGCCCCATTGGATCAGCGACACGGTCTGGGCGATAGTTACATTCGTGCCGGCCTTGCTCGTATCCGAAGACTCTCCCAATTTCGCGCTGATCCGGGCCATGTTCGGCCTGATGCTGATCGTGCTGATCGTGTACTTGCTGGCAATGCGACCGTTCCGGTCGGCTATCGCACATTGCTGGAGAAAGGCGTCCGGTCTATTTGCGCGCAGATCGTGAAAGAGCACGCCGCGCCATGACCGACACAGCAGGACGCGGCAGCCAAGTCAGGCGATCAGCCGCTTCAGGGCGGCGCGATTGCGCAGCACGATTCGCTTGGCAGTGGGTAGCACAATCACGGACTGGTTCTCGAGCTGCGTCAGCGTACGCGAGACGGTCTCGATGGTGAGGCCGAGATAGTCGGCAACGTCCCGGCGCGACATGGGAAGCTCGATTTCGTCGTCGGACTGAACACGCGCCGACATTTCGATGAGGAAGGTCGCTACCCGCTCGGGTGCGGTCTTGATGAGCAGGAGAAGATGCTCCTGGGTCCGCATCAACTCGCGGCCCATGAGCCGGGCCACCTCGTCGTCCCAGGATGGGAACGTGGTCGCGAGGCTGCGTTTGATGGTCAATACCTCCGCGTCAACGACGGCCTCCGCGGATGCCATGTGCCGCTCGCCGGGCTCCAGTCCGAACGTGTCGCCGGGCAGATAAAAGGCGCCGATGTGGCGCCTTCCATCGACCAGCACCTTGCAGGTGCGCACCGTTCCACTGGTAATTTTGTAGAGATGGTCCGCGGGCTCTCTTTCCCGATAGATTTGGGCGTTGCGTGCGAATGACGCGAGCGAGCCCGCAAGCTCGATCGAGCTGGCGGGCGTGGCCACCGGCAACCCGCGCATTGGCCGGTGGAACAGCTGCCCTGGGGTAGCCAGTTCAGTCAGCATATGGGCGCCTCCGCCGGGCCACGCACTAACGTACTGGTAGCGTAGCAAACATAGAAGGAATGCAGTGCGATGTGACCTCGTAAAGTTGCGAGGTCGCCGCCTGAAAATTTACCGGCAGAGGTCACTTTGAAGTGACAAAGATGACACGTTTGTCTAAAGTAACGCGATTGTCACAATTTAGATCGACACGACGCCGTGTTTGATCGCGAAATGAATAAGCTCGGCGCTGCTGTGAAGCCCGTGCATTTCCATCATCTGATATTTGTGAAATTCGACCGTGCGCGGCGAAATCGAAAGCTCTGCAGCAATTTCCTTGGCGGAACGTCCTTCCGCCACCAGCTGCAGAATCTCCCGTTGTCGCGGCGTCAGTTGGCGAGAATCGTCGCGTTTTTCCTCCGAGCCGTGCGCGGCTTGTCGCAGCACGTCACTGGCCAGCGCGGGCGAAATGAACGTCTGGCCTTTGAGGGCCGCGTGAATAGCCATGACGATCTCCGCCGGGGCAGAGTGCTTTATCACAAATCCCGCCGCGCCGGCGGCGAGCGCGCGCCTTGCATAGGCCGGGTCTTGGTGCATCGTCAGCATTACGACCTTGACGGCAGAATTGCTCTTCTTCAATTGAGCAATGGCTTCAATTCCGTTGAGATGCGGCATCGATACGTCCGCAACTATGACGTCGGGTCGCAGCTCCGCGGCGGAGGCGATCAATGCACGTCCGTCCTCGACCATTCCGACGACGTCGAAATCCTCGGCGAGGAGGTGCTTCAGGCCTTCGCTGACGACCCGGTGATCGTCAGCCAGCAGCACGCGCGGTCGGCTCACGATGGTCTCCTTGCAGCGGCACCCAAGCAACAATCATTGTACCGTGCCCGAAGCTGCTATCGATCTCAATCGTGCCCCCGAGAAAAAAGGCCCTTTGCCGCATGCCGGCATGGCCGAGGCTTGCGCCCGGGCGATGCGTTGCGGGATCAAAGCCCACGCCATTGTCCTTGACGACGAGCTGCAGCCCGTCGTCCAGTGGCCGCAGCCAAACCTCGGCCTGCGTTGCCCGGGCATGGCGGGCAATGTTGTGCAATCCTTCCTGCGCGATGCGAAAAAGACAAAGCGCTACGTCTCGCGGCACGTTATCGGGAACGTCCTGCACGCTGGTCGCAAGCCGCACCGGACAGGTTATCAAAAAGCGCTCACACTCGGATTTCAACGCTTCCACCAGGCCTAGGTCCTCCAGGATGGAAGGATGAAGCCGATACGACAAAGCGTGCACGTCCTCGCTCAATCGAACCAATCCTTCGCGTATCGTCCGCATTGCGCTGCCGTCGGCTGGACTCAGCAATTTGCGCTCCTCGCGGCCCGCGTCGATCGCCAGCGAAGCCAGGCGTTGAGTGACGTCGTCATGCAGCTCACGTGCGAGGCGTGAACGCTCCTCCTCCTGCGCCTTGATCAATCGTCCACTGAATTCATGCGCGGCTTCTTCCGCCCGGCGGCGGTCGGCGTGGGCGCGGCGCAAGCGGCGACCGTTCAAAAGCAGCACGAGAATGAGGGCTGCCTGGATGACGAGAAAGTGCGACGGCGGCCGCGATGTACCACCTGTATTGCTCCCAAATGGTGGGCATTCGAAATCGCACGTCGCTTCCCGGCGGGCAGCCGATGCTCGCGATATTCCAGCGTTGCAGTTGGCGCCAATCGAAGACGGGCGTCATTGCACTTGCCACAATGGGAATGCCCGAAGGGTCCTCGCCGTTGAGAACACGCGATGCAAGCCGGGCCGCTTCGTGACCCATTGACGTTGGGCTGGCGACGATGCCGCCGACAGCCCCGGTGCCGAGATGTGTCTCCGCTTGAACGACGATCGGTCGGTTGGCCACGCCTGCGAGGATGGTCAGGGCCTCATGCGACGTATAGGAGACATTTGCTCCATCGAGGGTGAGCCCGATGTACAAGATCGCGGCATCGGATGGCAGCGACGCCACTCGCTGTTTCAATTCCGCCATGCTCAAACGCGTCAGGTCGATCAATTCGAGGTCGGCGGCCAGCGCATCCAGCTGCGCCTGTACGTTTCTCCGGACGAATTGTCGTTCCGGAGGATCGCCTACGACTGCAATGCGCTTGAGGCCGGGCACAATGGTGCGGGCCACCGACGCCGCATCGCTGAGAGGTGGCTTCACCGTCGCTCCGATCACCTTGGGAGGGAGTGCCAATGTGTCGGCGATGTCCTGATCGACAACGGCGAAAATCACCGGCGTCTGGGGCCACAGCCGCGGCCGCAGGTGCAACGCCAGTTCAAGCGCCCGCGAGCCGAAGGCCGTGATGATGCCGATGGGGTTGTCCCGATACTTCTCGTGGAAGTATGCGTAAACGGCATCTTCAAATCGCTGACCTTGGAAGCGGCCAAGGTCGAGATTTTCGATGTAGACGGAAATGGGCGCCGCGGCGCCGTCCTTCAGGGTCGAGCGAAAAGCTGAAAGCAGCGCTGCCGAGGCCGCGCTGGCCGGCTCGAATTGATCGATGACGAGCACCGAGCGTGGCAATGGTTCGTCGGCGGAGGCTGTTGGGCTTTGCAAAGACGCCAACAGGCAACAAATCGTCGCGGCGACCGAGCATAGGCCACGGCTGCAAATCCGGAGGGCGGCGGTCGGCAGAGCGACATGGGTGCAACGCACAGCGATCGCGTCCTGGTTCGCCCGGTCATGACATTTTCAGCAAGCTATATGCGTATTTTCCATCCCAACGTGCACACTTTCGGGCCTACCTGCAAGGCGTTGACCGGTCCCTTTCTTGCCTGTCCTGGCGTTCGACGACGTCCTTATATGAGTTTTCTGTATATGAGTCTTTCTGTCCGAATTCACGGCGCAAACGACGGCGTCCCTGGCCCTGTCTTTTTCGCAGAGTCGGGAGTGACAGAGAAGGAATTTGGTCTCGGTGATCGCACTTGATGCGCTGGTATTTTTTCGCTCCGCTACCTCGCAACTTTACGAGGTCACGTCGCGGACTTTTCGGCCTAGGCTTTGACCCTGGTGGCGACATGCGCCGCGTCGATTTTGGCGGATGCATACGACTTATGAGCAAGGCAGAGACGCATTGCGTGCTGCTGGCGAACGCCCATCACGGCTTGAGCGAGGGCGTGCGCGGTCTCCTTTCCACGGCGTTCAAGGCCGTCGTCATGGTTGCCGACGAGGTTTCGCTGTTCGAGAGTGCCGGGCGGCTGCGAAGCGACCTGGCGGTGGTCGATCTCGCATTGTCACGCGGGAACGCGCTCGATTTGATACGCCGGCTGCGCAGCGACTTTCCCGATATGAAGGTGATTGCCGTCGGCGTCCACGACGGAGCGAGCGTAAGCCGTTCGGTCCTGGAGGCAGGCGCGGATGGTTATGTCGTGAAACGCGCGATCGCAACCGACTTGCTTGCCGCCACGGACGCCGTGCTCGCCGGTCAGCAATATGTATCGTCCGATCCCGCAGAAACCCCGTTGGCGGTGCAGAAGCCGCCGGCGCCCTCGGTGTAGCAGGTAACGCCGACGCAGACGTCGGGAGCCGGGGACAGACACGAGGTCCGTCCCCGGCGTTCGCTCTCCCGGTTCGTGCGGCGGACCAGGGAGAACGCCCCACCCCGGTCAGGCGCGAGCGATCGTGACGGCGATGAACTTCGTCGTCTCGTCCGTCTTCAACCGCATCAGCACGGTGCGCTTGCCGTTTTTATGGGCGTCACTGACGGCATTACGCACGTCCGCCGGGGTAGCAACTTTCTTGCCGGCGACCTCGAGGATCACGTCGCCGGTCTTCACGCCATGCCCGGAGGCGAGCGAACCCGGCTCGACGGCGGTGACCACCAGTCCCTCGGAGCCGCTGCCGGCGACCTGGCCGGCAGGTGCCAGCATGAGCCCGAGCTTCGGCACGTCGGTCACCGAAGCATCGGTGGCCGGCGTGGCGGCCCGGGCTTCGCGCTCCTTCGGCAGCTCGCCGAGCGTGACCGCCATGCTCTTCTCCTCGCCCTTGCGCCATACCGTGAGCTTCACGGTTGTGCCGGGCATCATGCCGCCGATCAGCTTGGCGAGGTCGCGCGCATCCTTGAGCGCCTTGCCGTCGACCGCGGTGATCACGTCACCCGACAGGATGCCGGCCTTGGCCGCCGGACTGCCGGCTTGCGGGGCGGCCACCAGCGCGCCCTCCTTCGCCTTGAGGCCGAGGCCCTCGGCGACGTCGGCCGTGACCGGCTGAATCTGCACGCCCATCCAGCCCCGGGTGACCATGCCCTTGTCCTTGAGCTGGGCGACGACCTGCTTGACCACGTCGGCGGGAACGTCGAAGGCGATGCCGACCGAGCCGCCGGACGGCGAGAAGATCGCCGTGTTCACGCCGACGACGTTGCCATCCATGTCGAAGGTGGGGCCGCCGGAATTGCCCTTGTTGACGGAGGCGTCGATCTGCAGGAAGTCGTCATAGGGGCCGGCGCCGATGTCGCGGCCGCGCGCGGACACGATGCCAGCGGTGATGGTGCCGCCGAGGCCGAACGGATTGCCGACCGCCAGCACCCAGTCGCCGACGCGCGGGGCGCGCTCGGCGAGCGTGACGAACGGGAAGTCGTTGCGGCCGTCGACCTTGATCAGCGCGATGTCGGTGCGCGGATCGGTGCCGACGATCTTGGCGCTGTAGGTCTTGCCGTCATCGGCGATGATCTCGATCGCTTGCGCCCGGTCGACCAGGCGATGGTTGGTGACGGCGAAGCCGTCGGCGCTGATGAAGAAACCGGAGCCCTGGTCGTTCATGGAACGATCGCGCGGCGCAAGCTGCCGTGCTTGCGGCATCATGCCGTCGCATCGGGCTGGCCGAAGCGACGGAAGAATTGCTCCATCCGCGAGTTCGGCGAGTTGCCGTCGACGGCCGCCTTTTTCGCATCCGCGTCCATCTTTACCCGCACCGAGATCACGGCGGGCTTCACCTTGTCCGCCAGGTCGGCAAAGCCGGCCGGCCGCTGGGCGATTTCCGCCGCGTGGGCGGATGACCAGCGTGCGTCCGGCAGGCTGCCGCCGGTGAAGATCGCCGCCGCCGCAAGGCCGGAAGCGGTCGCCAAGAGAACGATGCGGCGCGCAGTGAGCGGCCGTCGTGCGTGACGATTAATCATGTCGATGATGTCTCCTCTGGGGTGATTGGCGGCAGTGCCGCTTTGCGCGGCTTGATGGCGAGCGCCGCATTGCCGACAGCTTTCGGCGGGATTAACGATTGGCAATGCTCCGCGTCCGGAGCGAACGGCAATCGGCCGCCGGCGCAAGATGATTGCGAAAAGTTGCGGCTCTTCCACACAAAATCACGCAAGTGAACGAATGCCTGGCGTGAAATTGCGACTCGAGCCTCGAAACCGATGGGGCGGGCCGCGCGGAGCCGCGACGCGAGACACTTGGACGCATGTCCTCGCATCTTAAGCAAGACGTCCGGATTCAGTCCCGTGGTCTGGCAAAGGCCGGCGACATTGCGCTAATCTTCCTGCGATGCGGTCGTGACAGCGTAGGCGAAGAGTACGTGCGATGACCCATCGGGTGTTGGCGTCGGTTTCCATTGTTGTTCTGGGCATCGGATCGATGCTCGTATCCGAGACCGCGTTCGCGCGGGGAGGGGGCTTCGCGCGTGCGTCCGGTGGCTTTCGCGCGCCGGCCCTCCATATGCACCACGCGCGCCCGGGGCCGCTGCACCATCGCCGAGGGTTCGGCTACGGTATGCCGCCGGCGGTGTGGGGTGAGCCCGCCTGGTCCGGCATGCAATACGTGCCCCCCGTCTACTATCTCGTGCCCTACAGTTCACTTCCGGACCCGACCGCATACCCCATCGCTGCAACCACTTCCTCGCCGCGACAGATCTCGGACATCGAGCGTCCCGCGATCTGCAGCTCGCGGACCATGAAGGTTCCGTCGGAAAGGGGCGGCGAGCGTGCGGTTACGGTGACGCGCTGCTAGAGCGCATCCCGCTCGGGTCGAATTGGGATGCGCTCTAGATTCTTTGAGTTTGCGCATGTCCTTGCCGGAAAACCGGTGCCCACTTTTCCGGGGCATGCGCTACGCGGGCGGCCGTCCACAGCCTGCGCGGGCCTGTGATGAACCGGCGGGACCGGCCTTGACCGCAGGCGCCGCGCCCTGCAAATACTGCAGATGACCATCCAAGATTCCTCGCTCGTGCGCGGCGCCGGCTTCGACCGGCTCGCCGGCCACGACAAGATTCTCATCGTCGATTTCGGCTCGCAGGTGACCCAGCTCATCGCCCGGCGCGTGCGTGAGGAGAAGGTCTATTGCGAGATCGTGCCGTTCCAGAAGGCGGACGAGGCCTTCAAGGCGATGCGGCCGAAGGGGGTGATCCTGTCCGGCGGGCCCGCCTCGGTGCTCGACAAGGACGCGCCCCTTGCCCCCAAGGCGATCTACGAGGCCGGCGTCCCGGTGCTCGGCATCTGCTACGGCGAGCAAGCCATGGCGCAGCAGCTCGGCGGCACGGTGGAAGCCGGGCACCACCGCGAATTCGGCCGCGCCGAGGTCCTGGTGACCGAGGATACGCCTCTGTTCGAGGGGGTGTGGCGGAAAGGCGAGCGCTATCCCGTCTGGATGAGCCACGGCGACCGCGTGACGCAGCCGCCCGCGGGCTTCCGCGTGGTCGGCACCTCGCCGAACGCGCCGATCGCCATGATCGCCGACGAGGCGCGGCAATTCTACGCCACCCAGTTCCATCTCGAGGTGATGCACACGCCGCACGGCGCCGCCTTGCTGCGCAACTTCGTGCGCAAGATCGTCGGCTGCAAGGGCGACTGGACCATGCGCGCTTTCAAGGAGGAGGCGATCGAGAAGATCCGTGCCCAGGTGGGCGAGGGCAGGGTGATCTGCGGCCTCTCCGGCGGGGTCGATTCCGCTGTCGCCGCGGTGCTGATCCACGAGGCGGTAGGCCACAGGCTGACCTGCGTATTCGTCGATCACGGACTACTGCGAATGGCCGAGGCCGAGAAGGTCGTGGCGCTGTTCAAGAACAGCTACAACATCCCGCTGGTACATGTTGAGGCGGCGGACCTTTTCCTCGATGCGCTCGCCGGCGTCACCGATCCCGAGCAAAAGCGCAAGACGATTGGCAAGCTCTTCATCGATGTGTTTGAAGCGGAAGCGAAAAAGATCGGCGGCGCGGAGTTCCTGGCGCAGGGCACGCTCTATCCCGACGTGATCGAGAGCGTGTCGTTCACTGGCGGACCTTCAGTGACGATCAAGTCGCACCACAATGTCGGCGGCCTGCCCGAGCGCATGAACATGAAGCTGGTCGAGCCGCTGCGCGAGCTGTTCAAGGACGAAGTGCGCGCGCTCGGCCGCGAGCTCAGGCTGCCGGACGCCTTCGTCGGCCGCCATCCGTTCCCGGGACCGGGGCTCGCCATCCGCTGCCCCGGCGAGATCACGCGCGAGAAGCTCGACATCCTGCGCCGCGCCGACGACGTCTACATCGAGGAGATCCGCCGCGCCGGCCTCTACGACGACATCTGGCAGGCCTTCGCGGTGCTGCTGCCGGTACGCACCGTCGGCGTGATGGGGGATTTCCGCACCTACGACTACGTGGTGGGGCTGCGCGCGGTGACCTCGACCGACGGCATGACCGCCGATTTCTATCCCTTCGACATGAAGTTCATCGGCCACGTGGCGACCCGCATCGTCAACGAGGTCAAGGGCGTCAACCGCGTGGTCTACGACGTGACGTCGAAGCCGCCCGGCACGATCGAGTGGGAGTGAGTAAGGCTGGATTCGCTGACAAGCGCAGCGTGATGGCCACTATCTGCGTGCCGGGCTTTGCTTGCGGACCTTGGGCTGAATAATCGTACGCGTGATCTGCTCGGCAAGCTCGGTCGCAGGGGGCCAATCCAGCGTCGGCTTGTTGATGCGCAGCGAGATTACGCCATGCAGGCCGGACCACAGCAGAAGAGACAGGCGTTCGGGATCGTCGGAGACGCGTCCCGGCTGAGATGGAATTTCACGGATGAGTTCGATGGAACGTACCAGTAGCGGACGGCCGAAGCTGGCGATGCGCGGATCGTTGAGCCTGGGTACGACACGGCCCTCGAACAGGACCTTGTAGTGGCCAGGATGCTCGAGGCCGAAGCGCACACTCGCCACGGACCTGGCTAACAAGCGCTCCCAGGGCCCGCCACCTGCTTTGGCCGCGTCCGTCTCGGCTGCCGCCCTGATCGCCACCTGCTCGGCGAACAATTTCTCCAGCACAGCCAAAAGTAACGCGTTGCGGTCCGAGAAATGGATATAGACCGAGGGCGCTGCGATCTTCGCCATCTTCGCGACGGACCGGAGCGAGAATGGATCTTCCGGGCCCAGCGCCGACAAGACCTTGACCGCAGCATCGATAATCTCGCCGCGCAGCTTTTCGCCCTCGCCCCGGGCGTTGCGGGACCGCGGGGCCCCGGTCTGCCGGGTTTTTGCTGCCACCATTTCCAATACACCTCGCGATTCGAGACTTTCCGCAGCTTAGGCCAAGGGTTGACAGATGTAAGCTAACATGCGTTAGTTTACGCCCCGTTATGTAATGCCTGGAGAAACCCATGTCCTCGTCCCCCGACCTTGGCGGCGCGTTCGCGCCGGCCGGCACCAGCCTCGCCCTCAACCGGATTGGATATGGCGCAATGAAACTCACGGGCCCAATGGCGTGGGGTCCGCCGAACGATCGCAAGGCGGCAGTGGCGGTGGTGCGCGAAGCCGTCCGGCTGGGGATCAACCATATCGATACCAGCGACTATTACGGCCCCCATATCGCCAACGAGATCATCCGGGAGGCTCTCCATCCCTATCCGGAAGGCCTGACGATCGTCACCAAGGTGGGCGCCCGGCGCGGTCCGGACAAATCCTGGCCAGCGGCGCTGTCCAGGCAGGAACTGACCGATGCCGTGCACGACAATCTGCGGCACCTGGGCCTCGATGCCTTGGACGTGGTCAATCTTCGCGTCGGGGGGCAATTCGGGCCGAACGACAATTCCATCGCCGAGCCGCTTTCGGTGCTCGCGGAGCTTCAGACACAGGGGCTGATCCGGCATATCGGGCTGAGCAACATCTCGGCCGGCCAGCTCGCAGAAGGCGAGAAGATCGCCAAGATCGTGTGCGTCCAGAACCACTACAATCTCGCGCACCGGCTGGATGACGTTCTGATCGACGATCTGGCAGGCAAGGGCATCGCCTTCGTGCCGTTCTTTCCGCTGGGCGGGTTCCGGCCGCTGCAGTCCCCCATCCTGGATAAGGCCGCGGCCGCGCTGGGCGCCACCACGCGGCAAGTCGCTCTGGCGTGGCTGCTCCACCGCGCGCCCAACATCCTGATCATCGCGGGCACGTCCTCGGCCGACCATCTGCGCGAAAACCTCAACGCCGCGACTTTGCGGCTTCCGCCCGAAACGGTGGACCGGCTGGACCAGATTGCCGCGACGGCGAGGGCCGCTCCGATTACTTCTTCTTCCTAGAGTTGCCGGGGGTCTCGGAGTCGCTGCCGGTCGCGGAGCCTCGCCTGGGTCGGCGGACGGCTCGCACCTTCCCGCTGTCTCCGCCGCCGCAGAAGAACTGATCGCCGCCATCGGACTCGAGCCCTGACACGCCCGCTCCGGCCGGCATCTCGAGCCGCTCCAGAACCTCGCCCGTCGAAGGATCGACTCGCCTCACGTCGCTCTCGTCACCTTCCCAGGTGCCATGCCAGAGCTCGCCGTCGACCCAGGTGACCCCGGTGACGACGCGGTTGGATTCGATGGTGCGAAGAACAGCCCCGGTTTCGGGATCGATTTGATGGATCTTCCGGCCCCGATGCTGCCCCACCCAGAGCGTCCCTTCGGCCCACGCGAGCCCCGAGTCACCGCCGCCGCCGGGCGCCGGGATCGTCGCGAGCACACGGCCGGTCTTCGGATCGATCTTCTGGATGCGATCCTCGGCGATCTGAAAGAGGTGCCGGCCGTCGAAGGCCGTTCCCGCGTGCGCGGCGACCTCGATCGAGCGCAGCACCTTCCCACTCGCGGGATCGAAGGCGTTCAGCTTGTCTCCGGACGCGAACCAGACGTGCTGACCGTCAAACGTGACTCCATGCACCTGGTCGGCACCCGGAAAGGGTCCATACTCGCGGAGGATTTCGGCTGCTGATTGTTTCATGCGTCAATTCTAGCCGCTCGGTAGTGGACCGGGGAGTAACAAGGTTGTCGTGAATCCCGGCACGGGCCGGGTCATCCAGCGACGCGCTCGCCCGCGACCATACGGCTGCACCTTGCCTGCTGCCGCAAGCTGGTCGAGCGCCCGCTGCACGGTGCGCGGGCTGGCTCCAAGTGCAAGCGCCAGGGCCGAGCTCGACCATGACTCGCCGTCGGCGAGGAACGCAATCACCGCCGCATTCTGGTCTTCGACGGGTGGCGCCAGCACGACGACCTCGCGTGCGCGGCGCGGCGCCAGCGCGAAGCCTCGCTTCGTCGCGCTCACGTTGGCCAGCGTCCGAAGCTCCGCGCGCAGCCGCCCGACCTCGACCCGCAACCGCGCGCGATGCGATTCATCGGCGTGCTTCGCCCGGAAGGCGCGTGCGAGGAGCGTGCCCCTCGGCACGTCTCCAGGCCACGCTTCGCCCAGCGCGCGTGCAAGCGCGAACAAGACCGGGCGCGTCGTGAGCGAGACCACCGTGCCTGCATCACGCACGACATGACGGCACGCGTCCACGACGAGCGCGCCGGACGCCAGCAGCGCTTCGACGTCCTCGGGCAGGAGAGGGCGCTCCTCGCCGCGCGCAATCAGGCGCGCCGCGGGCGTGCTTCAGGACGAGGGATGCGCTTTCGACCTCCGCCGTCAGCGCGGGGATATCTGCGTCGCGCGCGGCGCGCTCGGCCCGGGCGAGCGCCGCGCGCGCCGTCTTCGTCCGAAGGCGCCGCATCGCGATCCCCGCAACGACCAGCTCGTGGGCGGCCTTCAACGCGGGCGGGAAGGGCGCGGGGTCGAGCTCGGCGAGTGCATGCTCGGCCTCGTCGAGGCGGCCGATCAGGAGCAGGCGCCGGACCTCGAGATTGCGCGCATGCGCGGCATTGACGCGGTCGCCGTGCGCTTCGAGCGTCGCCCGCGCGGCGTCGAGCGTCTTGGCGGGCCAGCCCAGGTCGCGCGAGACGAGTGCGATCTCGGCCTCGGCGACGACGCACCTCGCGCGGGCCACCGCCTCTCTCGGACCGAAGGCGCGCGCCGCACGTCGCAAGCAGGGCCTTCGCTCGATCGAGATCGCCGAGCTGCGCCATCGCGATGCCGCGAAGCGCGAGGGCGGGCGCGTCGTCACGCAGGGCGACCCGCTTCAGCGCGCCGAGGGGATCGCCTGCCGCGAGTGCGCGCGCCGCGGCGGTGATCAGCGAGTCCATCGGGTTCCCGCCACACTTGTAACTCCCGCCATTCGATATCCGGTCCTAGGTCTATCTCGTCACGACAACAGCACAGGAGGCTGACTATGCGAGAATCAAGTCGTTTCGCGCGAGGAATGGCTGCAGGCGCGCCTCGAGCTGCTCGCCGCCGAGAAGGAATTCACGCGCCAACGCGATGAGCTGACGCGCGCGCCGGATGGCGATGCCCTGGGAGCGCGTGGAAAAGGCCTACCGGTTCGAGGGGCCGAATGGAGCCGCTCTCGCTCGCCGATCTGTTCGACGGGCGCTCCCAGCTGATCGTCTATCACTTCATGTTCGGTCCCGACTGGGAGGAAGGGTGCAAGTCATGCTCGTTCTGGGCCGACAATTTCAACGGCATCCCGATCCACCTCGATCATCGCGACGTGACACTTTACCGCCGTCTCGCGCGCGCCGCTGGCCAAGATCGACGCCTACAAGAAGCGCATGGGCTGGAGCTTTCCGTGGGTGTCGTCGTACGGCAGCGACTTCAACTTCGACTATCACGTGTCGTTCACGCCCGAGCAGATCACCGAGGGCGAGGCGTACTACAACTACCGGCGCGAGGCGATGATGAGTGGCGCGCAGGGTCAGGAGGGCGGCGGCGAGGGTGCGGAGGCCAGGTGTCGCGGCCTATGTGCGGAACCGACGTGGCACGTACCATCGCGATGGTCGGGCATGAGCGCGTTCGCGCTCGAGGACGGCGCGTCTACCACGCCTATTGACCTAATGCGCGCGGAGTGGACGGCCTCGGCATGTACCCGTGGCTCGACCGCGCCCCCAAGGGCACGATCGAGTATTGAAGCACTGCTGCCACCGCCACGGCGAGTACGATGAGGGTTGACAGCGTGAAACTCGCGCGCTCGTGCCGGACGGGAACGATGCGGCCGCCCTTGGCGCAGCCGATTGGCTATGCCTTGCGGCCACGCCGACCTTCGCAATCATGGCGCTGCTGACGGGTGTTCTTGGTGGCGGCCCGCAGGATGTGCTCTGCTCGGCCGCGCCAGATGCGTCACCGCTGACTGGAATGGTCCCGATGTACTTGCTGATGAGTGCCTTCCATTCGGCGCCTTGGTTGAAGCTGATCTCCAGCCGACGAAGCGGTGCCCACCGGTCCTGATCCGGCGTTCGCCAGATCGAGCGGTGCCGAACCTTCCTCGCCGGTGAACACTCTCAGAGGTGACGAGCAAGGCCGCCTTGCGTTTCAACCAGCGCAGGCCTTCATGCATTCCGCTGTTGAGCGGCCATTCGCTGATACGGCATAGTGGACGTGAGGCAATTGAGTGAGAGAGACATGGCGAAGAGCGTCACGATCTACGGCATCAAGAACTGCGACACGATGAAGAAAGCACGCGCCTGGCTCGACAAGCGCGGCGTCGCCTATGAATTCCACGACTACAAGACCGCGGGGATCGAGCGCGGCCAGCTCGAGCGTTGGTCGAGCGACGTCGGCTGGGAGACGCTCATCAACCGCGCCGGCATGACGTTCCGCAAGCTTCCGGAGAAGGACAAGGACGGGCTCACCGAGAAGAAGGCGATCGCGCTGATGGCAGCGCAGCCGTCGATGATCAAGCGGCCCGTGCTCGACGTCGGCGGCAAGTTGCTGGTGGGCTTCAAGCCGGAGCTATATGAAAAGTCATTCGGCGCGCGGCGCTGATTGCGCCCGCCTCATGGTCTCCGTTTGAGCAACTCGTACTCCACCGGATTGTCCGGGCAGGCGGCGAAGCCGCATTCGAGCAGCGTCGAGAGCACGTTGAGCGCGGTCAGCGCGATCACCAGCCACACGGCGGCGCGGGCGAACGCGCCGACCTCGATCGGCTTGCTGTCCGCGTCGAACTGGCGATCGAACGCGAGCACGAGCGCGATCAGGACGATGGCCACGGCGAAACCGATGAATGCCCAGGTGTAGTAGTGATAGCCGAGCAGCGCCGAGCCGTAGCCTGGATCGCCCGGCATGATGTGCAGCAGAATCTGGCGCATGGCGAAGGCCGCGCCGGCAATGGCGGCCAGCAGCGACACGGCGTAGTGGCTGGGGCGCGGCCCGAAGCGGATGTTGAGGACAGGCCCGATCGCCAGCATCGCGAATTGGATGCGCTGCAGCAGGCACAGCGGGCAGGGCAGCTCCTCGAGCCACAGCTGCGCGGCAAAGGCCGCGACGAGCACCAGCGCGACGGCGTAAAGACCGAGCGCATTGACCGTCATCGCGAGCGATCGATTCATCGTGCGTGTCTCAGAAAGACAGCTTCAGGACATCGGTGGCATGATGCAGGTAGGTCGCCACCGACGCGATGAACGTGACGGCGAACAGCGCCAGTGCCAACGCACGCGATCCCCACCAGGCAGCGAGCATCACGACGGTGACGGCGAGAAACAGCGCGGCGAATTCCATCGTGGCGCTCCGTGCGGGGAATCGGCGAGGGGAATGCTACTTGATCACGCGCAGCCTGTCCTGCGCCGCGCGATCCCATCGCGCCGAGTTGCGTTCGACCTCGGCGAGGATCCGCGCCAGTGCGGAGCTGACGACGTCGCACACGCTGCCGGCATAGAACTGCGCGGGAGACAGATTGACCGCGACCGTGAGATGCTTCGGCCATTGCGCCGCGGCGCGGCAGGCCTTGCGGATCACCCAGGTTCCGATCTTGCCGATGAGCCCCATGTCCTCCGCCATGGGGACGATGGTGGCCGGGGGAATGTCGTTGCCGTCCGCGTCGCGCAGCCGCAGCAGCGCCTCGAAGCCGGTCAGGCGGCCGGAGGGCACGTCAACGAGCGGCTGGAAGTTGAGCGCGAAGCTCTCGTTCTGGACGGCGTCGCGAATGGTCCGCTCCAGCTTGAGACGGGCCTGCAGCTCGGCGTCCATCTCGGGCGTGAAGAATCGGAAGCAACCGCGTCCGTCCGACTTGCATTTGTAGAGGGCGAGGTCCGCGCTTTTCAGCAGCCGCTCGGCTTCGATGCCGTCCTGCGGAGCGAGCGCGACGCCGATGCTCGCGGCCGTCGCCACGTCGTGGCCGTTGACGACAAACGGCTTCGCCATCGTGTGCAGCAGCCGCTCGGCCAGGCCCGCGGCCTCGGCGTCGTCCAGGATATCGGCCTGTATCACCACGAACTCGTCGCCTCCCACCCGCGCCACGATGTCCCTCACGCGCGTCGAGGCCCGCAGCCGCTCGGCTGCCAGCTTGATCAGCGTATCGCCGGCCTGGTGACCGAGCGTGTCGTTGACCTCCTTGAAGTGGTCGAGGTCGATGTAGTGCACGGCCAGCCGGCTGCCGATCGCCGCGACCTTGGTGAGCGCGTCGTCCAATCGTTCGTTGAGGTGACCGCGATTGGCGAGGCGCGTCATGCCGTCATGCTTGGCGAGGAAGTGGATTTCCGCGTCGGCGCGCTCCTTCTCCTTGGTGCGGCGATGCCAGGCGGCGGCCGGAATGGCGAAGGCGAGCGCCGTCAGCGAGCAGAGCGCGACGGCCGCGATCAGGAACGACCTGAAGTAATCGCGTCGCGCTCCGCCGTTTGATCGACATAGGCCGCGACCACGGCGATCGGCCGTCTGCCGTCGAGCACGGGAACATAGGCTTCCGCGAAGAACGACGGGCGGTCGGCGCTGCGTCGCATTCCTTGACCGCCACGATCGGGCGGTTCGTCTTGACCGCGGACGCGCCGCGGCGGGATTGAACTCGGACAGGTCGACCAGCGCAGTGCCTTGTCGGTCGGATACGAGCTGCGAATAGCCTTCGCGGTTGAAGATCTCGTAGCGAAAGATCAGCCCGCACCCGCTGCGCGCCCTCGAAGAACGCCATGCTGGCGGCTCGAAGGCCGCTCGCCGCCTGCGATCTGCTCGAGATCATTCACGTTCTCGGCGACGTAGCGCGCCCAATGCTGGCGCATCGGAGGTCGCGGCCTGATACAGGAGATGATCGGTGGTGAGCTTGACGGTCGCGAGCGTCCCGCGCGATCAGCGCGAGCAGCACGACGACGATAAGTGCACGTCGTTCGGCGGAACTGCATTGCGAGACTACTCGGACGCGCGCAGCTTGGCAAGCTCCGATGTGGCAGCCTTGCAACAGCTCCCGATTGTGCGCGCTCTTGCTCACGACAGTCGTCGATGACCGCCTTGAACACCGCTTCCGCCTGCTCCAGGTCGGACGGCGACGGCAATATCGACCTTGCGTCGCGCGTCGGATTTGAGTTGCTCGATGCACCTGATTTTCGGTCGCGGAGCGAGCCTTCGATGAAGCGCGCGGCCGCCCATTCGCCGCTGTGCTTGCGGATGATCTCCTGCGCCGCGCCGGCAGAGCTGTCGAACTTCTTGCGATTCATCAGCAGCGCGAGCGGCGCCGGGCTGATCGGGAGGGCGTAGTGATAAGTGGCGACGCGGGCGATACCGAACTCGAACAGCATCGACGGCCGGCACCGCGGCGCCGTCGATCTCTCCGCTGCTGATCGCCTCGGAGATCATGGTTCACCGGCATCACTACCGGCCTGCATGCCGAGTTTCTCCAGCGCTGCCGCTTTCGGTCGAATTGTTGGATCGGATTTTCTTGCCTTTGAGGTCGTCGAGCGACGTCGACCGGCCGGCGGGCGTGGACGCTCTCCAGCTCGGAACCGTAGGCGCCGATCACGAAAAATTCATCGTAGCCGTTCAGCCGGTTCGCCGCGATCAGCCGCGTGTAGACGAGCGTAGCCTCGCGCAGGCTCCGGTACGAGGCCGGGCAACTCGATCACGGCGTTGTCGGCGAAGCGATCCAGCGCCATTCCCGGAATGACGAAAGCCATGTCGGCGCCGCCGTCGAGCACCAGTTGCGGCTGCTGCGCCTGCGACTTGCCGAGCGCGCCGCTGAAAAAGACCTCGATCTCGATCGAGACCCTTGGCCTCGGCGTTGACCGCGTCGACGAAGGGCTTGACCGCGGCGTGATACACGCTCGCGCGGTCGGATGTGTAGAACGCCAGCTTGAGCTTGATCGGCTCCGCAGCGGCGGCGGCGGGCAGCAGGGCAAGCGCGATGACCGCGCCACGCATCCAGATGTTGAGCATCGCAATCCTCGTCCGCTTTCGAGGGCCTTCTGGCCGGAAAAGCCACGGCATCGGACAGTCGGCGCGGGCCGCGCTGGCGAGCGAAGCGAGCGGCCAGCGCGGAACTTTATAGTGCGCGCGCCGGACACTCGCCCTGAACCGGGCTCGTCGGCGCGCGCCGACTTGGGCAGCGAATTGCAGCCGGCAGCATCCGCCAAAGACGTTGATTAATGCTTGCCGTAGTGTCCCGATTTCGAAGTTCGCAGGCATGCGCAGCACCTGCATGCGAACTTTGTTCGGGGCGCTGGTTGGTATTGGATTGATCACTGGAAAGAACAGGTTTTTATGACAATAAGTATTTTTACCGACTAAGGATGGCGGTATCGCACAGTGGGAGAGCAGGAAATGAATATCAATCTTGCCGGCCGGACGGCCGTGGTCACCGGCGGCAGCAAAGGGATCGGCTTTGCGATTGCCAGCGCCTTCGCGGGCTCCGGCGCGGATGTCGCCATCGTGGCGCGCGGACGCGAGGCGCTCGATCAGGCGGTCAAGGAGATCGGCGCGCGCGGCGGCGGACGCGTGGTGGGGCTTGCGGGCGACGTCGCGGTCGCGGCCGACATCCAGCGGGTCTACGACGAGGCGGTCAAGGCGTTGGGCAAGATCGACATCGTCGTGAACAATGCCGGCACCTCCGCCACCAGCTCCTTCGAGAAGCTGACCGACGAATTCCTGCAGCACGACTTCGATCAAAAGCTGTTCGCGGCGATCCGGCTCACCCGGCTGGTATGGCCGCAGATGAAGGAGCGGCGCTGGGGGCGGATCATCAATATTCTCAATATCGGCGCCAAGGCGCCGCGCGGCGGGAGTGCGCCCACCTCGATCACGCGTGCCGCCGGCATGGCGCTGACCAAGGTGCTCTCGCACGAAGGCGGCCCCCACAACGTGCTGGTCAACGCGCTGCTGGTGGGCTTCATCGAGGCCGACCAGCATGTGCAGTCGGCGAAGAAAGCCGGCATCGCGCTCGATGACTACGTCGCCGCGCGCGCCAAGGATATTCCGCTCGGCCGCATCGGGAAGGCCGAGGAGTTCGCCAACATGGCCTGCTTCCTCGCCTCCGACGCCGGCTCCTACATCACCGGCACCGCGATCAATATCGACGGCGGCCGCTCACCGGTCGGTGTAGCTGACAGCGACCCTTCGAGGCCGAGCTTCTTCACCAGCGATGCCCCACTTCTCCTGCTCCGACTTGATGTAGCTCTTGATGCCGTCGACCGACGGCGAGTCGATCGGGAGGAGCCCGATATCGGAGGCGCGCTTCTTCATCTCGGGCGCGGACATGATGCGTTGCATCTCCTGATGCAGCCGGTCGACGATCTCCTTCGGCGTGCCCGCCGGCGCGAACAGGATGTGCCAGGACACCGCCTCGAAGTCGGGCGCGCCGGCGCGCTTCCGCGAACGGCGGCACGTCGGGCGAGCGTCGGAAGGCGCGTCAGGGACGAGGCGGCGAGCGCGCGCACCTTGCCGTCGCGGATCACCGGCAGCGAGGCGCCGGCCTCCGCGAACCCGAAGTCGACGTGGCCGGCGGCGATGTCGGCGATGGCTTGCGGCGAGTTGCGATAGGGCACGTGCGTGAACTTGAGGCCGAAGCGCTGCGCCATGAATTCCGTCCACAGGTGATGCGAGGAACCGGCGCCCGGCGTGCTGTAGCTCATCGGTGTCGCGCGGTCCTTGGCGTATTTGATCAGCTCCGGCACCGACTTGATCGGCAGCGCCGGATTGACCACCAGCACGAACGGCGATTTCACATAGAGATAGATCGGCGACGAAATCCTTGTTCGGATCGTAGCTCATCTTCTTGTACAGCACCGGATTGACGGCCATCGGCGTCGCGGTCGAGATGCCGAGCGTATGGCCGTCGGGCGGAGCCGCGGCGATCGGCCGCGGTTCCCAGCATCAGGCCGGCGCCCGGCTTGTTCTCGATGACAACCGGCTTGCCCAGCGCCTGCGCGAGCCGTTCGCCGTAGAGCCGCACCAGCGAATCCATGCCGGTGCCGGCGGCGAGCGGCACGATGATGGTGACCGGCTTCGACGGATAGCTCTGCGCCTGCGCCTGAGCCGGCGTCAAAGGCGCGAGCGCAAATGACCCCGTCGCGATGAACGCAAGCGCGGTGAGCGTACAACGTCCCAACAATCGAAACATGGCGTTTCCCTCTGGCTTTGGCGGCTCGCCAATACGGACGAGCTTTTGGCGCCATTCTCCGCCGGCCCGTACATGCGATGCAATGGGGCAGGGCGCCGCGCTTCTAGTTGATCTTCAGATCGAGCGCCTTGATGACCGGCGCCCAGCGCGCCAGATCGGCGTCGATCTTGGCCCGGAACTGCGCCGGCGTGGTGCGGCACCGGCTCCATGAACTGCGTCGCCAGCTTCTCGCGCATCGCCGGCTCGCGCCAGCGCCTCGACCACCACGCCCTGGATCTTCGCGATGATCGCCTCCGGCGTCTTCGCCGGCGCGATCAGGCCGTTCCAGGCGTCGGCCTCGACGTCGAGGCCGGCCTCCTTGAGCGTCGGGACGTCGGGCATCAGCGCGGAGCGCTGCCCGAGCGAGATGGCGAGGATCTTCACCTGGCCGGAGGCGACGTGCGGCGTCACCGCGATCGCCGGCAGGCAGCCCATCTGCACGTCGTTGCGCAGCACCGCGGTCATCGCCTGCGGCGAGCCGGGATAGGGGACGTGCACCATCTTGCGTGCCGCTCTTGAGCGCGATCGCCTCCATGGCGAGATGCGACAGCGAGCCGTTGCCGATCGAGCCGTAATTGTATTTGCCGGGATTCTTCTTCAGCAGCGTCGACCAGCTCGGCGACCGAATTGACCCCGAGGCTCGGCATGCACCACGAGCGCGCTCGGCTGCGTCGCCAGCATGCGTGATCAGCGCGATGTCCTTGGCCGGATCGTACGGCATCTTCGCGAACAGCAGCGTGTTGATGGCGAGCGCGCCGCCGAGGCTGACGCCGATGGTGTAGCCGTCGGGCTCGGCCTTCGCCACCGATGTCGGTCCCGGTCATGGCGCTGGCGCCGGGCCGGTTCTCGATCACGAAGGACTGGCCGAGCTTCTGCTGCATGTGGTCGGCGATCAGTCGCGCGATCATGTCCGGCGTCGAGCCGGGGCCGAACGGCACGATCGATCCGCACGGTCTTGGTCGGCCAGTCCTGCGCCGCGGCCGGCGCGAGCGCGAGCAGAATACCAAGCAATGCGAGCGTAAACCTTCCCATCCGCGTTTCCTCTATCGTTGCTCCGGGACAAGCGTAAAGCCGGTATGGCCGCCAAGCAACTCGGGCCTGCCCGAGTTGCCCTCTTACAAGCGCCGCAAGTCGGGTAACCCGACGTGCGGTGTCAAGCCCGACTTTGACCGGGTCGCAGCAGCGTGACCAGACGCCGCGAGGGCCGCCTTGCCTTCGGACCTGCCATGGCCTCTAGTGCGCCCGCTTGGAACGTTTCCAGATCCGGGGCCGGAGGAGCCATGGGCCTGCTTCGTGGTCGGATTGGTCGTGTTCATCGGCGCGCACGTCTTCGTGACGTTGCGGCCGCAGCGCGCCGCCGTGATCGCGCGCATCGGGGAGTGGCCCTACAAGGCGTCATGTGCGCTGGTCTCGCTCGTCGGCCTGATCCTGATCGGCTATGGCTTCGCGCAGTATCGCGCGACCGGCTGGATCGACGTCTGGTATCCGCCGGCGTGGACGCGCCACGTCACGGTCGCGCTGATGTGGCCCGCGATCATCTGCGTGGTCGCGGCCTACATGCCGCGGCAACATCTGGCGCACGCTCAAGCATCCGATGCTGGTCGGCGTGAAGACCTGGGCGGTGGCGCATCTGATCTCGAACGGCGATCTCGGCTCGATCGTGCTGTTCGGCTCGATCCTCGCCTGGGCGGTCTACGACCGCATCACGCTCAAGCGCCGCAGCGATCCCGGCGCGCCGCCGATTCCGGTCGGCGGCTGGCGCAACGACATCATCGCGGTCGTGGTCGGCACGCTGCTTTATCTCGCGCTCGGCTTCTGGTTCCATCCGCTACGTCGATCGGCGTGCCGGCGTTCGGGAGGCTAACCGATGTCCGTGCAGGACGAGATCAAGCGGCTGACCGCGCCCGATATCCGCGCCCGCAAGGGCGGCGAGCCGATCGTCTCGCTCACCTCCTATCACGCCCATACCGCGCGGCTGCTCGATCGCCATTGCGATCTCATCCTGGTCGGCGATTCGCTCGGCATGGTGATGCACGGGCTCGAGACCACGGTGCCGGTCACCCTCGACATGATGATCCTGCAGGGCCACGCGGTGATGCGCGGCTCGCAAGCGCGCGCTGGTCGTGGTCGACATGCCGTTCGGCTCCTACGAGGCCTCGCAAGGAGCAGGCCTTCATGTCGGCGGCGCGGGTGATGAAGGAGACCGGCTGCGGCGCGATCAAGCTCGAAGGCGGCCGCCGCATGGCCGAGACCATCGCGTTCCTGGTCGAGCGCGGCGTGCCGGTGATGGGCCATATCGGCCTCACGCCGCAGTCGATCAACACGATCGGCTCGTTCCGCGCGCAGGGTCGCGACGAGGCGGACTGGGCGCCGATCGAGGACGATGCCCGCGCGGTCACCGAGGCCGGCGCCTTCTCGCGTGGTGATCGAGGCGGTGGCCGAGCCGCTCGCCCGCCGCATCACCGCCGAGATCGCGATTCCCACCATCGGCATCGGCGGCAGCGTGGCCTGCGACGGCCAGATCCTGGTGCTCGAGGACATGCTCGGGCTCGTCGCCGCGGGTGCCGAAATTCGTCCAGCGCTACGGCGACCTCGGGCCCGGCGATCGAGACGGCGGTCGCGGCCTATGCGGCCGATGTTCGCACGCCGCGCCTTCCCCGGCCCGGAGCACGTCTATCCGATGCGGACAAAGGGAAAGTAGGCTGCGTCCTCAATGACTTAACGACGTCCTGTGGACGGCGGTTTTGCCTTGCCCGTGCCACATCGGTAGGGTAACCCGCACCATCGTACGGGGTGCGTCCAAGCCGCAGCTTTGGCGGAAAGCCCGAATTTGGCGAGACCCAAATTTGGCGAGGAGAATTGGCGGAAGATTCGTGTCCGACATCTTTCAGGAAGTCGACGAGGAAGTCCGGCGCGAACAGCTCAAGAAGCTGTGGGAGCGCTACGGCGATCTTTGTCGTGGCGGCGGCCGTCCTCGTTCGTGGCGGCGATCGCGGCCTGGCGCGGCTACGACTGGTGGGAAGCCAAGAAGGCGGCCGAGGTCGGCGCCGCCTTCGAGGCCGCGAGCACGCTGGCCGAAGCCGGCAAGCATGCCGAAGCCGAGGCGGCCTTCGCCAAGATCGCCGCCGAGGGCACCTCCGGCTATCGCCATCTCGCGCGCATGCGCGAGGCGGCCGAACTCGCCCAGACCGATGCCAAGGCCGCGCTCGCGGCCTATGACAAGATCGCCGCCGACAGTGCGGTCGGCCCGGTGCTGCAGGATCTCGCGGCGCTTGCGCGCCGGCGCGCTGCTCATCGACGCCGGCTCCTTCGACGAGGCGCGTCGCAAGCTCGAGCCGCTGACCGGCAACGATCGCACCTTCCGCCACACCGCGCGCGAATTGCTCGTGCTCGCCGCCTGGCGCGCCGGCGACGCGACCGGCGCAAAGCGCTGGTTCGACATGATGATCGACCGACGCGCAGACGCCGGCCGCTACCCGCGCCCGCGTCGAGATGCTGATGGCGCTGGGCGCGAGCCGAGAGCAAGAGTTGAGGGGCGCGCTGCCATGAACCGCTTCGCACGCGTCGCGCTCGATCGTCTCGGCGCTGTCGCTCGGCCTCGCTGCTTGCCGGCTGCGAGACCTTCGATCCGACCGACGATCTTCGACGCCGGAGATCTTCAACACCAAGAAGAAGCTGCCGGGCGAGCGCCGGCCGGTGTTCCCGGAGGGCACCCCGGGCGTGTCGCAGGGCGTGCCGCAGGAGCTGGTCAAGGGCTATCAGCCTGCCGCCGAGCCGGAACCAGCGCCAGCCGGCAGGCCGCCGCCGAGCCGGAGGCAAAGCCGAAACCCAAGCCGAAGCCGAAGGTCGTGGCGAAGCCGGCAGAGCCGAGTCGACCCCGACCGCGGTCACGGTCCGGCCGTCGCAACCCCAGCCGCAGCAGTCGCCGCAATCGCAGTGGCCCGATCCGCCGCCCGCCGCCGCAGCAGCAGCGGTCGCAGTCCGGCGGGGTCGCCTGGCCCGATCCGCGCCCGATCCGCTGATTGAACTTGGCCTGATCCGCCGGCGCATGACAGCGATATCCGCAACGTACCAGCGCGCTGAAGACGCGCGTAAACGCGCTCGAGCCCGCGTCATGAGCTTCACGGTCGCCATTGTCGGACGGCCGAATGTCGGCAAGTCGACGCTGTTCAACCGCCTGGTCGGCAGGCGCCTGGCGCTGGTCGACGACCAGCCCGGGCGTCACCCGCGACCGGCGCGAGGGCCGCGCGCGGCTCGGCGACCTCGACTTCACGGTGATCGACACCGCCGGCCTCGAGGAGGCCGCGCCCGCGAGCCTGACCGGCCGCATGCAGGCGCAGACCGAGGCGGCGATCGCCGCCGCCGACGCGGTGCTGTTCCTGATCGACGCGCGCGCCGGCTCGACGCCGGCCGATCGCGCCTTTGCCGATCTCGTGCGCCGATCGGGCAAGCCCGCGATCGTGGTCGCCAACAAGAGCGAGGGCAGGGCGGGCGCAGGCGGCGTGCTCGAAGCCTATGAGCTCGGCCTCGGCGAGCCGGTTGCGATCTCGGCCGAGCACGGCGAGGGTCTCGCCGACCTCTACGACGCGCTGCGCGCGGCGCTGCCGGAGCGACCGCGCCCGTGGAGGTCGAGGACGCCGACGACGAAGGCGACGCCGAAGAGTCGCCGAGCAGCGGCCGATCCGCATCGCGGTGGTCGGCCGGCCGAATTCCGGCAAGTCGACGCTGATCAACCGGCTGCTCGGCGAGGAGCGGCTGCTGACCGGCCCCGAAGCCGGCATCACCCGCGACGCCATCGCGGTCGACGTCGACGTGGCAGGGCCGCAGCTTCCGCGTTCACGACACCGCCGGCATGCGCCGCCGCGCCCGGATCGAGGAGAAGCTCGAAAAGCTCTCGGTCGCCGACGCGCTCAACGCCATCCGCTTCGCCGAGGTGGTGATCGTGCTGCATGGACGCGGAGAAGCCGTTCGAGGAGCAGGATCTGCGCATCGCCGATCTGGTCGAGCGCGAGGGCCGCGCGCTGGTGATCGGCATGAACAAATGGGACCTGCGTCGAGCGCGCAGCCGGGCGCGATGACGAAGCTGCGCGAAGAGACCGACCATTGGCTGCCGCAGGTGAAGGGCGTGCCGGTCGTCGCGGTCTCCGGGCTCACCGGCGAGGGTCTCGACCGGCTGATGCAGGCGGTCGTCGACGCCCATGCGGTCTGGAACAAGCGCGTGGCGAACGAGCGCGCTCAATCGCTGGCTCGCCGACGTCGCGGCGTCCCATCCGCCGCCGGCGGTGTCGGGCCGGCGCATCCGGCTCGACTACCTGACCCAGCCGAAGAGCCGCCCGCCGAGCTTCGTGCTGTTCATGAGCCGCGCCGACGCGCTGCCGGACGCCTACCGGCGCTATCTCGTCAACAGCCTGCGCGAAAGCTTCGACCTGCCCGGCACGCCGATCCGGCTCACGCTGCGCGAAAAGAAGAATCCCTTTGCAAAACGCGGCAAGCGGTAGTCGCTCCGGCGTGTCCGGATGCCGAAGTTCGCAGGCCTCGCGCATATTCTCGAAACTTGCGGCCTCATCTGACGATCGTGAACAGCCGCGTCCAGCGCACCGACCATGGCCAACTCCAGACGTGCCAAGCGGGCTCGTCGCCGCCGGTCGAGAAAAAGATGATCTGCGCCTTGCCGATCAGGTTTTCGAACGGCACGTAGCCGACCTCGGACAGCACGCGGCTGTCGCTCGAATTGTCGCGATTGTCGCCCATCATGAAGTAGTGTCCGGGCGGGACCACATATTCCTCGGTATTGTCGAGAGGCCCGTTGTCCTGAAGATCGAGCGTTTCGTAGGTCACGTCGTTGGGCAAAGTTTCACGCCAGCGCCGGACGCGGTGTGCGCGGCCGTCTTCATCGTCGATGTAGTCGCTGGCGCGCTCGCGCTTGACCGGCACGCCGTTGATGTGAAGCAGCCCGTCGAGCATCTTGATGCGGTCGCCGGGCAGGCCGATGACGCGCTTGATGTAGTCGGTGGAAACGTCCTTCGGCAGGCGAAACACCACCACGTCGCCGCGCTCCGGCGCCGAGCCGAAGATGCGGCCGGAAAACAGCGGGGGCGAGAACGGCAGCGAATAACGGCTGTAACCGTAGCTGTATTGCGAAACGAACAGATAGTCTCCGATCAGCAAGGTAGTCTTCATCGATCCGGACGGAATGCTGAACGGCTGAAACAGCACGACGCGGATCACGAGCGCGACGAGCAGGCCCTGAAAAACCGCGCGGCCGGCTTCCGCGAGCCAGCTCTCCTTGCGCCTTCCATCTGTGGCTATGGTCATCGGTTTCTTGGTTCTTCGGGGACGGGCCCGAACCGATCGGCACACGCTGTGTCGGGTGCTTGCGCTTGGCGGTCGATGACGTCGGTCGAGATCTTGGCTCCGCGAGGACGAAGCTCCGGCGATGCACGGGCCGTATCACACGTCGTCTCGTCAAAGGCAGGGTGCGGCGGCGCCGTTTGGCCCCCTGCATTTTCCTGGAGCGTCAGCCCAATCAGGATTATCAGGGCGCCGCTCGCCGCGACGTGCTGCCAAGTGGCGGGCGTGCGGAAACTCGGCCGATCGGCCAATCTGGCCCGATAGCTTGCCAAGATGCAGCCGAGCGCCCAGCGCACGGCCGCCGGATCGTCCCCGATATAGTCGAGTTCGCGCCGCATCGCGTCAGCCCAAGGCGATCGTGCACCGGGCAGGATCCGTGCGGCATGCTGCATGAGCTTCACGGCCAATCGTCGCCATCGGTTGGGCGCGGCATTCATGCCAAGGCTCCCGCGCGTTCGGCCGTGATCGCTGCCAATTCCTGCTCATGAGCAAGAGCGAGGCCCGACGCGGTCAGCCGGTAGACATGACGAGGCGGCAGGCCAGGACGTTCCGGCTCTTGCCAGCGCGACTCCAACAGGCCTTGCTCGCTCAGGCGCATGAGCAATGGATAGAGGGTGCCCGATCTCAGGCCCGTCTCTTTCGAGAGGTCATATCCATGTCGCCATGTTTGGGACCGGTCCAGAAGGACGGCCAACAAGGCGCGGGTCTGGCGTGAGTTATTGGGCTTGCGCGGCATGTCTAATAATCAACATATGTAGACTTTCTGTCAAGGTCGCTGTTTGTCCGAACGCCAGTCTGAGATCCCGTGGCGAGTGGCGGGCCAATACCTGGATGTGGTCTCCTGCAATGTTTCGACGTGATATCCTGACTCTCAGCGGGTGTCGGATTGGGTCGGCGCACGCCAGCGCATGACCACCGGATGGTTCCGCGATTTCATGGCCGAAGCTCGATTCCCCGCGCCGCCGCGCCGCGCCGCCTTCATTTTCGTCTTCATCACGGTGCTGCTCGACATGCTGGCGCTCGGGATCATCATTCCCGTGCTGCCCAAGCTGGTGGTCGATTTTCTGTCGGGCGACACCGCGCGCGCGGCCGAGATCTACGGCATCTTCGGGACGGCCTGGGCGCTGATGCAGTTCCTGTTCTCTCCGCTGCACGGCGCGCTCTCCGACCGCTTCGGACGCCGGCCGCTGATCCTGCTCTCCAATTGCGGCCTCGCGCTCGACTATGTCCTGATGGCGTTGGCGCCGAACCTGTGGTGGCTGTTCGTCGGGCGCGTGATCTCCGGCATCACCGCGGCGAGCATCTCGACGTCCTACGCCTATGTCGCGGACGTGACCGCGCCGGAGTTGCGGGCCGCGCGTTTCGGCATGCTGGGTGTGGCCTTCGGCGCCGGCTTCGTGCTCGGCCCCGCGCTCGGCGGGCTCGCCGGCAGCATCGATCCACACCTGCCGTTCTGGATCGCGGCGGGCTTGAGCTTTCTCAATACGCTCTACGGAGTTTTCGTGCTGCCGGAGTCGCTGCCGCCGGAGCAGCGCGCACCGTTCGCGTGGCGGCGGGCCAATCCGCTCGGCGCGCTCGCGCTCTTGCGGTCGCAGCCGCGATTGCGGGGGCTCGCGACCGTAAATTTTCTCGACGGTCTCGCCCATGCCAGCCTGCCGAATATCGGCGTGCTCTATATGATGTACCGCTACGGCTGGGATGAGCGCGCCGTCGGCTTCACCATGGCGGGCGTCGGCGTCTGCTCCATGATCGTGCAGGGAGCGTTGATCGGGCCCACGGTCGCACGCTTCGGCGAGCGCGCCACGCTGATCGCGGGCTTGGTGTTCGGCGTGCTCGGCTTCGCGGTCTTCGGCCTGGCGGAGACCGGGATCGCATTTCTCGCCGGCATCCCGCTGCTCGCGCTGTGGGGCTTCGCCAACCCGGCAGCGCTCGGCTTGATGAGCCATCAGGTCGCCGCGACCGAGCAGGGCCGGCTGCAGGGCGCCAACGCCAGCATCATGGGCATCGGCAACCTGCTCGGGCCGGCACTGTTCGCGCAGACGCTGGCGTTCTCGATTGCCGGAGGCGGTGGGTATTGGTCGGGCGCGGCATTCCTGCTCGCCGCGCTGATCGTCGTCTTCGCCATCGTGGTCGCGTGGCGGTCGACCGCCCGCTACGCGACTCAATCGCTTACGTAGACCCCGTCAGTTAGTCGGCACGATGTTGGCGTCCTTGCCCAGCTTGATCGTCGCCGCAAGATCGTCCCGGAAGAACTTGTCGGTTTGCTCCACGTTCATCGGATGCGGCTGCACGCCCTGTTTCGCTAATCTCTCTTGAACGGCTGGCATGTCCAAGGCCTTTCGGGCTTCCTCGTGCAGCTTGTCGATGATGTGGCGGGGCGTTTTCGCCGGCGCGGACAGCCCGCCCCAGAACAGATACGCCGCGTCGGGATAGCCGGCTTCCGCTGTGGTCGGCACGTCCGGCAAGGCCGGCGCACGCTTCGGCGTGCTCACCGCGATCGCCACCACCTTGCCCTGCTCGATCACCGGGAGCGCGGGCGCGATCGGAAGAAAATAGTAGTCGATGCGCCCGGTCATAACCTCGGTGAAGGCCTCGACCGGCCCGCGGAACGGGATGTGCTGGACGTCGATCCCGGCGGCGAGCCGTAGCCGCTCGGCCGCCATGTGCGAGGCGGAGCCGATGCCGGCGGAGGCAAAATTCATCGTCCCGGGCTTCGCCTTGGCGGCGGCCACGAGGTCGGCAACCGTCTTGAAGCCTTTCGACGGCGCGGCCACCAAAACGGCCGGCTGGATTCCGAACAAGATCACCGGCGCGAAATCACGGACCGGGTCGTAAGGCAGGCTCTTGTGCAGCACGACCTGAGAGCTCAGCGAGGACGAGTGCAGCAGGAGCGTGTAGCCGTCCGGATCGGCCTTGGCCGCGGCGTTGGCGCCGAGGCTGCCTCCGCCGCCCGGCCGGTTCTCGATGACGAAGGATTGGCCGATCTGCTTCGACACCTGGTCGAGCACGACGCGCGCGACGATGTCGTTGGCATTGCCCGCGCTGAATGGGCTGATCACCTGCATCGCCCGGGTGGGCCAAGCTTGTGCACCGGCCGTTGACGTTGCGGCCACGAGGACGGCGCCCGCGAGGGCGCCGCGCAATGCGCGAAGTGACGTCATCCGAACCTCCTGGAGATGTGAGACTTGCATCGAAGCTCTCGTCGGCTTCGTTCCAGGGCAGCATGATCCTCCGCGTCCGCGCTGGCAACGAAGGGCGAGCGGTCCGGCTGCGGTAGCAAGTCGCAGGCGCCAGGGGTAACTTTATCCAGGCCTTATGCCCCGGAGGAGGACTATGAATCGCAAAGTGATACCGCCTTTGCTTGCGCTCGTGGGCTTGGCGTTGCTTCCGGCCATCGCCGTCGCGCAGGTTCCCTGCAGCGGACACAAATTGCTGCCGTCGCCGCGGCCGGAGTCGAGTTGCACCAACGTCAAGCCGAAGATCTATCCGTCGCCCGATGGGACGCTCCGTGCCGTGGTGTATCCCGTCGATATCAGCCTCCATGCCACGCCCGACATGGAAAGCCGCGTCGTGTTCCGCAGCAGCAAGGGGGAGACGCTGACGTCGAAGGACTATTCCTCGCCGCGCGGCAGCAACGGATACTATGTCGTCAATGCGAAATGGTCGCCGGATTCGCAGTTCTTCGTCTACAGCATGTCGTCGTCGGGCGGCCATTCGCCCTGGTCCTATCCGATGGCGGTGTACGGCCGCGACAAGAATCAGATCGCCAAGTTCAGCGACGTGATCAACGGCAATCCCACGGTGTCGCCCGATTTCAGTTTCACCGGGCCGCACACATTGGTCGCCAGCACGTGGAAGCAGCCGGGAGCATTCGATGACAAGGTGCCCGTCACCGTCGATCTCGCGGACGCGTTCGGAAAATTGCCGCCGTCCTCGGATTGAACGCGCGGGGAGATCGGCTCCGCGCGCACATTTAACAGAAAATCGTTGGTGTATTTGAGCGTGACGCGCAGGCTTCACGGCAGAACGTGCAGACGATAGCCTGCGGCCAACACCATCAGCGCCATTGGCATCCGCCCGAGGGCCCCCATGCTTTCACGCCGCGCCTTCCTGCTGTCCACGCTCGCCGCTTCGACGGCGCTGCCCCCACTCGCGCATTCGCAGAGTGCAAGCCCGCGCGGCGACGGCGCACCGCCGACCGTGCTGCGGCTCGAGCGGCGCAGCATCGAGGTGAACGGCAAGGCCGCATCGGTCTTTGGAATTCGTCAGCCGGACGGCACCGTCGGCATCAGGACCGAGGTGGGCAAGCGTTTCCGCGTGCGTGTCGAGAACCGGATCGACCAGCCGAGCCTGATCCATTGGCATGGCCTCACGCCGCCGTGGCAGCAGGACGGCGTCCCAGGCATCTCCGGGCCGCCGATCCCGCCGGGCGGCAGCGCCGACTATGACTTCCCGCTGCGCTTCGGCGGGACGTATTGGATGCATTCGCATTGGGGGTTTCAGGAGCAGCTGATGATGGACGCGCCGCTGATCATCCGCGATCAGCGCGACCGGCCGGACCAGCAGGAAGTGATCGTGATGCTGGCCGACTTCAGCTTCACGCCGCCCGAGCAGATTTTCGAGCAGCTCAGGAAGGGCGACGCCATGCCAGCTATGGCGGGCATGCCGCAAGCGGCGCCGGCTGCAGCCGAGATGAAGGGAATGGGGCAGGGCGGCGCGATGGCGATGCCCAAATCAGGGTCCATGCCTTCCTCCAAGTCCGGGGCCAAGTCCGGCTCCATGCCCGGCATGGCGATGGGCGCGGACGCCAAGCCCGATTTGAACGACGTGAAATACGACGCGTTCCTGGCCAATGACCGTACCCTCGCCGATCCCGAGGTGGTCAAGGTCGAGCCCGGCGGGCGGGTGCTGCTGCGGGTGATCAACAGCGCTTCGATGAGCGCCTTCCATGTCGATCTGGGTCAACTCGAAGGCGAGCTCATCGCGGTGGATGGTTTCCGGACCGCACCGGTCAAGGGGCGGCGCTTCCCGATTGCCGTGGCGCAGCGGCTCGATATCCGGCTGGCCATTCCGCGCGGAACGGGCGCCTATCCCGTGCTCGCGCTGCTCGAAGGCGAGAACAAGCGGACCGGCATCGTGCTGGTCGCGGGCGGCGCGCCGATTGCCCGCATCTCGGGCGAAGCGAGCATGGCGTCTCCCGCGCTCACACTCGACTTGGAGAGCCGCCTGCGCGCGCTGCAGCCGCTCAAGCCGCGCAAGGCCGACCGCGTGCACACCATCAATCTCACCGGCGAGATGACGGGCTACCGCTGGTCGCTCAACAATGTGGCCTGGACAAAGGACACCCCGCCGCTACCGCTCGCCAAAGGTGAGCGCGTCGAGCTGGTCCTCATCAATAAGACAATGATGCCGCATCCGATGCACCTGCACGGGCACGAATATCAGGTGGTCGAAATCGACGGCAAGCGCTTCCCCGGCGCGGTGCGCGACACCGTGCTGGTGCCGCCCGGCCGGCGGGTCGTGGTCGCGTTCGATGCCAACAACCCCGGGCATTGGGCCTTCCACTGCCACCTGCTGTATCACCTCGAGGCGGGGATGTTCGCGACGTTCCGTTACGTCTAAAGGGCCGCGCCGCGTCAGCCCGGCGGCCGGAAATCGAGAAACCTGCCCTTCAAATACGAGTAGAGCTTGCCGCTCTCCAGCATGCTCGGCAGGCAGAGCTCGACGATCTTTTCCGCCACCTCGTCGGGCGTCTCCAGCGTCATCGGATCCTCGCCCGGCATCGCCTGCGCGCGCATGCGGGTGCGGACCGGGCCCGGCGTGAACAGGTTGACGCGGACATTGGTGGTGGCTGTCTCCGCCGCGTAGGTGCGTGCCAGCGTTTCGAGCGCGGCCTTGGACGACCGCATACGGGCCCCAATAGGCCAGCGCCAGCGCCGCCACGCCCGACGAGACGAACACGACGCGACCGGCGTCGGAAAACTTCAGCAGCGGATCCATGGCGCAGAGCAGCCGCCAATTGGCGGTCACGTTGACGGCCATCACATCGTCCCAGGCCTTCGCCTCGACATGGTCGAGCGGAGACAGCGGCCCGAGGATGCCGGCATTGCCGACCAGCACGTCGAGCCGGCCGAAGCGCTCGCGCAAGGCCGCGCCGAGCCGGTCGATGCCGGCATAGTCCTTGAGATCGAGCGGCACCAGCGTTGCCGAGCCGCCCAAGGCCTTGATCGCATCATCGAGCTCCTCGAGCCCGCCGACGGTGCGGGCGACCGCGACGACATGCGCCCCGGCCTTCGCCAGCGCGAGCGCCGTGGCGTGGCCGATGCCGCGCGAGGCACCGGTGACCAGCGCAATACGATCGGCGAGGGGAGGGGGCATGCTCCGTTATGCCCGGATTGTGCCGGGCATCCACGTCTTGACGCTTTGTCGTCAGCTCGCCTCGGCGAGCAGCGACAATTGCCGCGGCGATGCGTCCTGTCCGGTCTGGTCGGTGAGTGGCGTCGGGTAGTCGCCGGTGAAGCAGTGGTCGGTGAATTGCGGCCGCAGCGGGTCGCGCTGCTCATAGCCCATGGCGCGATAGATGCCCTCGACCGACAGGAAGGCGAGCGAGTCGGCGCCGATGAACGCCCGCATGCCTTCGAGGTCGTGGGTGGCGGCCAACAGCTTGTCGCGCTCCGGCGTGTCGATGCCGTAATAGTCGGAATGGGTGATCGGCGGGGAGGCGATGCGGAAATGCACCTCCTTGGCGCCGGCCTCGCGCATCATCTGCACGATCTTGACCGAGGTCGTGCCGCGCACGATGGAATCGTCGATCAGCACGATGCGCTTGCCGGCGACGACCGCGCGGTTGGCGCTGTGCTTGAGGCGCACGCCGAGCTGGCGGATGTGCTGGCTCGGCTCGATGAAGGTGCGCCCGACATAGTGGTTGCGGATGATGCCGAGCTCGTAGGGGATGCCGGACTCCTGGGCGTAGCCGATGGCCGCCGGCACGCCGGAATCGGGCACCGGGATCACCACGTCGGCTGCCGCCGGCGCCTCGCGGGCGAGTTCGCCGCCCATGGTCTTGCGCACGTCGTAGACATTGCGGCCGCCGACGATCGAATCCGGCCGCGCGAAATAGATGTATTCGAAGATGCAGGGCCGCGGCGCCAGTGCGGCGGGAACGGCTTGTGGCGATGCATGCCGTCCTCGTCGAACACCACGACCTCGCCGTTCTCGACGTCGCGGACGTATTTCGCGCCGATGATGTCGAGCGCGCAGGTTTCCGAGCAGAGGATCGGGTGGCCGTCGAGCTTGCCGATCACCAGCGGGCGGATGCCGAGCGGATCGCGCGCGCCGATCAGCTTCTTGTTGGTGAGCGCCGACGAAGGCATAGGCGCCTTCGAGCTGGCGCAGGCCCTCGATGAAACGGTCGATGAAGCGGTTGCGCTTGGCCTTGGCGACCAGATGCAGGATGACCTCGGTATCGGTGGTCGACTGCATGATGGCGCCGTCGCGCACCAGCTGGCGCCGCAGCGTGAGGCCGTTGGTCAGGTTGCCGTTGTGGCCGACCGCGAAGCCGCCGCCGTCGAGCTCGGCGAACAGCGGCTGCACGTTGCGCAGGATGGTCTCGCCGGTGGTCGAATAGCGCACGTGGCCCATCGCCGAGGTGCCGGGCAGGCGCTCGATCACCTCGCGGCGGGAGAAGTTGTCGCCGACCAGGCCGATGCCGGCGCTCGGAATGGAAGCGCTTGCCGTCGAACGAGACGATGCCGGCCGCCTCCTGGCCGCGGTGCTGGAGGGCGTGCAGGCCGAGCGCGGTGATCGCGGCTGCGTCCGGATGTCCGAAGATGCCGAAGACGCCGCACTCCTCACGCAGCCGGTCGCCATCCATGTCGAGCCCGGCATCGCTTGGAGTTTCGGTCATCTGCTTCATCGCCTCATCGATTCCTCGGGCTAAGGTTAACGCGAGGCCGGCCCTTCGAGGCTGGAGCGCTGACCCGGCGTCGGCTCCTCCTCGTCGGGCTTCGGCTTCTTGAACCGCTTCAAGATGGTGTTCTCGGGGTCTTCCGGCAACATCGAGATCAGCCAGTCGCCGGTTCCCTGCAGCACGACCCGCGACTTGGCGCTGCGGATCCACTCGGGCTGGCTGCGATCGGGCACCAGCCAGGCGAAGAACAGGAAGGCTACAACCACGATGATCAACCCGCGCGCGAGCCCGAACAGGAACCCCAGCGTGCGGTCGAGTGCGCCGACGCGGCTGTCGAGCACCATGTCGGAGAAGCGCACCGTAATGATCGAGACGATCAGCAGGGTGCCGAGAAACGTGCCGCCGAGCACGACCGCCGTCGCGACGATGTCGTTGTTGAAATAGGATTTCGCGAACGGCAGCACGCTTGGTGATAGGAATAGAGCGTTGCCACGGCCGCGATCACCCAGGATGCGATCGACAGAACTTCGCGCATGAAGCCGCGGATCATGGCGAGCAGGGCCGAGACCAGCATGACGCCGATCAGGATGATGTCGAGGAGGGTGATGGGCATGAGCGGGTTCGGATTCTCTACGCTTCCAGGACGCTGACAACCTTGCGTTTGACGCCTTCGGCTACGGCGAAATGGCTCCCGCGCCGGATCGGGTCCGGCGCGGCCCGCGCTGGCGAGCGAAGCGAGTGGCCAGCGCGGCGACCTACTAGTGCCCGCGCATAGCGCGTCCGAAGACGCGCGTATACGCGCTGGTGATACTCACCCTGAACCGGGCTCGTCGGCGCGGGCGTTGCCTGATCGAGGACTATTGCGACCGAATCGACGAGCACCGTGCCACCAAACTCCGACCGTCCCGAGGCGCCTACAAGCCCCCGCCGAGGAATCGCCATAACCTGTTAATATTTCCGCCGTTGTCCGCCCGCCGGCGCGGGCGAAGAGCGGCGCCAAACGGGGTCGGCAGTTCGGCCGCTGTATAGCCGGACGGCGCTGCGCCGTCACCCACCTTGTTGCTTATTTGTCCGGGCCCGATCTAGTGCCCCGAACCCGAAGTTCGCACAATAGTGCTGCACGGGCGGTTGCGAACTTCGGGTTCAAAAGGGGCACTAGAATCATAGAGTTGCTAGTGTCCCTTTGATTTCGAAGTTCGCATGAGAGCGTGCTGCAAGTGCTTGCGAACTTCGGAATCGGGACACTAGCCGTCGGCGAGGCCGACCGTGGCCCGGAATCCGGGTTACCAGCGGTCGCCGGGGCGCCCGGGAGCCCGACCAATTCATGATTTCGATGCAATTCGGCGGAACAGGATTGGCCAACGCCGAGGCGTCCACCCAGGGAGACCATGATGGACCGCGCGAGAAGGGCACTCATTGCCGGCTGCGCCGCCGCTATGTCGTTGGTGCTGCTGCACCCCGACGGCGTGGCCGCTCAGGACACCGCTCAGGCCCAGATGCTGACGGCAGGCTACAATGCGTCGGGCGAGGGGCTGTTCAAGCAGTTTCCGCCCGGCAATGCGGTGTTCTCGCCCTATTCCATCGGCACCGCCATGGCCATGGCGCTCGCGGGGGCTCGCGGGGAGACCGAGCGCGAGATGATCGCCGCGCTCAAGCAGCGCCTGAGCCGCCCCGAGATCGATGTGGCGAATGCCGCTGTCCTGTCGATCCTCAACAGCTACGACAAGAGCGCGGCACCGCCGACCTGCCCGGCCGGGATGAGGGTGAACGACCGGCGCTGCGAGGCGAGCCCGGGCGCAAACGGCCGCTGTCAGTTTCCGGCGCAGCGCGAAGGCGAGCTGTGCGTCACGGCGCCGACCTACCCGCTGTCCGCCAAGCTCGCGGTCGCCGATGCGCTGATGCTGACCAAGCACGGCGGTCTCGTCGCCAGGTCCTACGAGGAACTCCTCAAGGACAAATACGCCGCCGAGGTCTTTCGGAACGCCACCCTTGACGACGTCAACGGCTGGGTCAGCCGCAAGACCGAAGGCAAGATCGACCGCATTCTCGAGCAGCTCGATCCCGACAGCGTCGCCGTCCTGCTCAACGCCGTCTACTTCAAGGCCAAATGGGCGGCCGTCTTCAGCAAGAATGCGACCAAGGACGAGCCCTTCAACCTGACCGCCGCGCAGAAGGTCCCGGTGCCGATGATGCGTCAGTTGGGAACCTTCAGCACCATCACGCGCACGGGCTATCGCGCCGTCCGTCTACCCTATGAGGTGCGAGCGCTCGGCATGGTCGTCCTCCTGCCGGACGCGGTCGACGGCATCAACGATCTCAGCCACCGCCTCGGCACGGAGGAACTGTCGCAATTGTTCGCGGCGTTGCGCGCCTCCAACGCGAGCAAGCGGACAGATCTCGCCATGCCACGGTTCAAGACGAGCTTCAGGGCCGAGCTCGTGAAGCTCTTCCAGCAGGCGGGAATGATCAGGGCGTTCGATCGGGACAACGCCGACTTCAGCGGCATAACCGGTCTGCCGCCGACCCAGGTTCGGCTCAAGATCAGTCAAATCGTGCATCGCGCCACTATCGATGTAATGGAGGACGGTACCGAGGCGGCTGCGGCGACCGCCGTCGAATTCGCGGTCGTCAGCGCACCGCGGCCGGAAAATCCGGAGGTGTTTCGCGTCGATCGCCCGTTCCTGTTCTACATCGTCGACGATGCGACCGGTGCGATCCTGTTCCAGGGCCGGATCGTCGATCCGCGATAGCGCATGTCCCGGAAAAGTGGGAACCGGTTTTCCGACAAGGACATGCGCAAAATCAAGGCATCTAGTCAACCGATTAAGCCAAGGCGACGCGAGCGACTCGCATCTTCGGGTCCGCGACCTTGCCTTTGTCGATGATGATCTCGTTGTCGAGCATGACGGTGCAATCGCGCATCGGCACATCGTAGTGGCCGCGGGTCGTGCGCTTGCCGCCGCCTTGCGAGTTCGGCCCGGTCGAAAACAGGAAGTTGCCGGCGAAGACCCGCGCCGCGGCGCGGCTGCGCTCCGGCTCGTCGCCGTTCATCGCCAGGCCGTACCAGCGGGCCTGCGGATTGAGACCCCAGCCGAGATGCGACACGGCATAGGGATCGCGATCGTCGGCATTGGCCTTGCCCTCGTCCAGCCAGTCGCGCATGAGCTTCGCGTCGAGACCGCCTTCGAGACTGGTGATGAAGCCGTTCTCGATCTTGAGCCGGATCGGATCCTGGACGTAGCGGCAGAACGGCAGGATGACGATATCGCCGGGTTGAATGACGACGGTGCCTTTCGCGGAGCCTTCGTTCGGGAAGGTGTGGATGTGTCCGGCGCCCCAATGGTCGAAATGGCCGGGTTCGTCGGCGAAGCCCCATTGGGTCATCACCGGATACTCGCCGCAGGTGTAAGTGAAGTCGGTCCCGGCATCCGAAACGACCCGGACCTCGCGCGTCGTGCGATAACGCTGCTCCGCATGCTTCAGCGCTTCCTTGAGGCCGGGTGGAGCCATCAGCTGCTCGAGATCGTCGGGCGCATCGATGATCATCAGTACGCGCGTCCCGCCATCCATCACCTCCTTGAGCCATTTGGTGAACAGCGGCACGTGGAAGATCACGACGAGGTCGGCTGCTTTGACGGCGTCGAGGGTTCCTTTGCACTTGCCGATCGTCGGTACGCCGACTTTGGTCCACGAGGGGATCGAATTGACGCACATCTCGTAGATGTCGCCGCCGAGAGCCTCGGCGGCTGCAAAGGCCGCTTCGACATATTCGCTGCGTGTCGCCAGGTCGCTGACGCACACGATCGTTTCACCCGGCTTCACCTTGGAGAGCTCGAATTGCTTCTTGAACAGGAAGGCGAGCTTTGCCGGGTTGATTTCCGTTGGACGAACGGCTGACGCGATCATTTCCATCTCCGGGTTGCCGGCGGCAACATAGATGCGGGGCTTCGGCCGAATACGATAGACGAACGATATTCGATTTTAAACCGGCCGGGCGGCCACCGTCTGCGGACGCCGGGCGTCCGTCCGCTGTCGTCCGTTGGCCGCGATGTCGGCGACCAAAGTGGCGAGGCTCCCGACGGATTGCAGCGACAGGCCGGTGTCGCCGACTGCGTCTGCGCGCGCGACCTCCGGCACGACGGCGCGGGCAAAGCCGAGCTTCTGCGCTTCCTTGAGCCGCGCCGCGGTCTGCGCCACCGGCCGCACCGCGCCCGAGAGCGAGACTTCGCCGAAATAGACCGCGTCGGCCGGCAGCGGCGCATTGGCGAGCGACGACACCAGCGCGGCGGCGGCGGCGAGGTCGGCGGCCGGCTCCTGGATGCGCAAGCCGCCCGCGACGTTGAGATAGACGTCGTGGCCGGAGAGCCGCACGCCGCAATGGGCTTCGAGCACGGCCAGCACCATCGACAGCCGGCTCTGGTCCCAGCCGACCACCGCGCGGCGCGGCGTGCCGAGCGAGGTCGGCGCCACCAGCGCCTGGATCTCGACCAGCAGCGGCCGCCTGCCTTCGATGCCGGCGAACACCGCGGTGCCGGGCGAGCCGAGATCGCGCTCGGAGAGGAACAGCTCGGACGGGTTGGCGATCTCGTGCAAGCCCGCGCCGGTCATCTCGAACACGCCGATCTCGTCGGTCGGGCCGAAGCGGTTCTTGACCGCGCGCAGGATGCGGAACTGGTGCGAGCCTTCGCCCTCGAACGAGAGCACCGCGTCGACCATGTGCTCGACCACGCGCGGGCCGGCGATCTGGCCGTCCTTGGTGACATGGCCGACCAGGATCACGGCGGCGCCCGAGCGCTTGGCGAAGCGGATCAGCGTCTGCGCGCTGCCGCGCACCTGCGTGACCGTGCCGGGCGCGGACTCGACCATGTCGGTCCACATGGTCTGGATCGAGTCGATGATGACGAGGCGCGGCGTCTCGCCCTCGACGAGCGTTGCGATGATGTCTTCGACCGAAGTCTCGGCCGCGAGCTCGACCGGAGCGCCGGCGAGGCCGAGCCGTTCGGCGCGCAGCCGCACCTGCGCGACCGCCTCCTCGCCCGAGATGTAGACCGCGCGCTGTTCGCCGCGCGCCGAGCGCGGCCGCGACCTGGATCAGCAGCGTCGACTTGCCGATGCCGGGATCGCCGCCGAGCAGCAGCACCGAGCCGCGCACGAAGCCGCCGCCGGTGACGCGATCGAACTCGGCGATGCCGGAGGCGAGCCGGGGCGCGTCGTGGGTCTCGCCGGACAGCGGCTCGAGCGCGAACGTGCCGGCCCTTGCGCGGCGCGCGGCCGGGCATCGGCGGGCGCGCGGTGGCGGCGCCTTCCTCGGCGATGGTGTTCCATTCGCCGCAGGCGTCGCACTTGCCCTGCCAGCGGCCGTAGACGGCGCCGCAGTTCTGGCAGATGAAGCTAGGATCGCGCCGGGCCATGCGTCGTTGGTGCTCGTAGGTTGGGTCGAGCCCTTGCGAGACCCAACGCCTCGGTTCGCGATTGTTGGGTCTCGTGAAGACTCGACCCAACCTACGGCTCCCAGTCATGAGGACCGAGTCACGCGCCCTTGTAAACCCGGTGGTAGCGCCGGCCGAGACTGGTCAGCACCTCGTAGCCGATGGTGCCCATGCCGGCGGCGAGGTCGTCGACGCTCATGTCGTCGCCGATCAGGGTCGCGAACTCGCCGCGCCGCGCGGCGCCGTCGGGCAGGTCGGTCACGTCGACCGCCAGCAGATCCATGGAGACGCGGCCGACGATCGGGCAGCGCTTGCCGGCGATGATCACCTCGGCCGGCGGCTTGCCCTTGGCGGCGCCGGCGGCGCGCAGATAGCCGTCGCCATAGCCGACCGCGACGATGGCGATGCGGCTCGGCCGCGCCGCGCGTCCAAGCTCGCGCCGTAGCCGACGGTGTCGCCCTTCTTGAGCGTGCGCACCTGGATGATCCGGCCCTTGAGCTCGACCACGGGCGCATCGGGTTCTTCTCGCCGGGCGTCGGATTGCCGCCGTAGAGCGCGATGCCCGGCCGCACCAGGTCGCAATGCACGGTGCCGCCGAGGAATATGCCGGACGAATTGGCGAGCGAGGACGGCACGCCGCGGAAGAGGATGCGGATTTCGCGAAACAGCCGGATCTGCCGGTCGTTCATCGGATGGTCGGGCGTCTCGGCGCAGGCGAGGTGGCTCATCAGCAGCGTGAAGCCGTGGTTTTCCGACTGGATGCGCGGCGCGATGGCGACCGCCTCGTCGGGGGTGAGGCCGAGCCGGTTCATGCCGGTGTCGACGTGCAGCGCCGCGCCGCCGCGCCAGTTGCTTGGTGGCGACGAAAGCGTCCCACTCCGCAAGCTCGGTCGTGCTGTTGATCACCGGCCGCAGATTGGCGTCGGCGAACGCCGGCGCCGGTGCCCGGCATCACGCCGTTGAGCACGTAGATGACGGCGTCGGGCGCGATCGCCCGCACGCGGCGGCCCTCGGCGACGTCGGCGACGAAGAAGGTCCGGCAGCCGGCCTTGGCGAGCTTGCGCGTCACCGGCTCGAGGCCGCAGCCATAGGCGTCGGCCTTGACCACGGCGGCGCACTCGACCGGCACGGTCATGCTCGAGAGCTATCTTCCAATTGGCCGCGATGGCGGCGAGGTCGATGGTCAGGATGCCGCCGGCTTCCGCTGCGGTCGGACGCCGCGGGCGCCGCCGTCACGGGCCGCAAGTCGGGATCATGGATGGTCATGACGCTAAAGCGCGTTCTACGCGCGTCTGCGACGCGCCACGGGCATTTATGGCGGCCCGCGGCGCAGCCCGTCGCAGGACCAGTATCGCGGCAATCAGTAGCGGGTCGGCTTGCTCCGGGCAATTGATCGTCGCGCGCGAGATTGTCGAAGCGCGTGACCGCGGCGTCGAACTGCAGGTTGACGGTGCCGGTCGGGCCGTGGCGCTGCTTGCCGATGATGATCTCGGCCTTGCCGTGCACGGCGGCCATCTCGGTCTGCCACTTGAGTATGCTCGTCGGTGCCGGGCCGCGGCTCCTTGTTGCTCAGGTAATATTCCTCGCGGAACACGAACATCACCACGTCGGCGTCCTGCTCGATCGAGCCGGATTCGCGCAGGTCGGAGAGCTGCGGCCGCTTGTCGTCGCGGTTCTCGACCTGGCGCGAGAGCTGCGACAGCGCCATGATCGGCACGTTGAGCTCCTTGGCCAGCGCCTTGAGGTTGGTGGTGATCTCGGTCACCTCCTGCACGCGGTTTTCCTGCGAGCGGCGGACGAGCCCGCAGCAGCTGGATGTAGTCGATGACCAGGAGATCGAGGCCCTTCTGGCGCTTCAGGCGCCGCGCGCGGGCGGCAAGCTGCGCCACCGTCAGGCCGCCGGTCTCGTCGATGAAGAACGGCAAGTGCTGCAGCTCGATCGCCACGTCCTTGATCTTCTCGAAGTCGCGCTCGTTGATGCCGCCGCGCCGGATCGTGCTCGAGGGGATGCCGCTCTGCTCGGCGATGATGCGGGTGGCAAGCTGCTCGGCCGACATTTCGAGCGAGAAGAAGCCGACGATGCCGCCGTTCACCGTGCTGATGTGGCCGTCGGCCTGCACCTCGCCGCGCCACGCGCGCGCGACGTTGTAGGCGATGTTGGTGGCGAGCGCGGTCTTGCCCATGCCGGGACGGCCGGCGACGATGATCAGGTCGGACGACTGCAGGCCGCCCATCTTGCTGTCGAGGTCGCGCAGCCCGGTCGCGAGGCCGGAGAGCTTGCCGTCGCGCTGATAGGCGCGCGCCGCCATGTCGACGGCGGTGGTGAGCGCGGTCTCGAACTTCTGGAAGCCGCCGCCGTAGCGCCCGATCTCGGCGAGGTCGTAGAGCCGCCGCTCGGCGTCCTCGATCTGGTCGCGCGGCGCGAAATCGACCGGCGCGTCGAAGGCGACGTTGACCATGTCCTCGCCGATCTGGATCAGCTCGCGCCGGATCGCGAGGTCGTAGACGGTGCGCCCGTAGTCCGCCGCGTTGATGATGGTGGTCGCCTCGGCGGCGAGGCGGGCGAGATATTGGCGCGACCGTCAGGCCGGCGATGTCGACGTCGGCGGGCAGGAACGTCTTCAGCGTCACCGGCGAGGCGAGCTTGCCGGTGCGGATCAGGCTGCGGGCGATGTCGTAGATCTGCTGGTGGATCGGCTCGAAGAAATGCTCCGGCTCGAGAAAATCGCTGACGCGGTAGAGCGCCTCGTTATTGACGAGGATCGCGCCCAGCAGCGACTGCTCCGCCTCGATATTGTGCGGAGCAGCGCGATAAGTCGGCGGAGCGGCTTCCGGTTGCTTGCGTGCAGCCGAATCGAGTGGTGCCATGGTTCCGGAGCGATCCCCTTCCAATCGGGCGAAAGAGAGGCGCAATTACACCCCGCGCCGATTCGGTGCGACCGTTCATTGCCGCTTTCCCCGATACTCACTGCGTGGAAATAACTATTGAAATCGCCCGCGCACCACTTGACCACGAGGGCTAGTGTCCCGGTGCCGAAGTTCGCAAGAGCTTGCGTCACGAGTTCCGGTCCGCGACTACTCGGCGGCCGCGGCAATCTTCAATTTCGAGGTTCGGTCGTCCTTGTCCTTGTACATGTAGCCCCGCGTCAGCGGGACGACGTTGATGTCCTTGGTGAGCTGGACCTGGAACACGACGAGCCCGTAGTACCGGAACGAAGCCTCGAAGCCGGCGAGGTAGTATTCCCACATCCGGATGAAACGCTCGGCGCTGCCGAACCGCGTCTTCAGGTTCGAGTCTTCCTTGAAAAGCCGCACGACCTCGTTGCGATTGGCGAGGAAGTTGGCCCGCCAGGCGTGCAGCGTCTCGGCGTAGTGGAGGCGCAGCACCTCGATATCGGTCACGAGCAAGCCTGACTGCTCGATCGCCGGCAGCAACTCGGACAGGGCCGGGGTGTAGCCGCCGGGGAAGATGTAGCGCCAGATCCAGGGATTGGTGTCCGTCGGGCCGGTCCAGCGGCCGATCGTATGCAGCAGCATGACGCCGTCGTCGGTCAGCAGGTCGCGGCATTTGCGAAGGAACTCGTCGTAATGCCGCTGCCGACATGCTCGAACATGCCGACGGAGACGATGCGATCGAATTTTTCCGAGACCTTGCGGTAGTCCTGAATGCGGAAGTCGCAGGGCAAGCCCTCGGCAGCGGCGCGTTGCTGCGCAATCTTCACCTGTTCGTCGGACAGATTGATGCCGACAACCGAAACCCGGGAGCTGCGGCGAGATAGAGGCCGAGGCCGCCCCATCCGCAGCCGATGTCGAGAACCTTGAGGCCCGGCTTCAGCAACAGCTTGGCTGCGATGTGCCGCTTCTTGGCGAGTTGCGCGTCGTCGAGCGAGGCGTTCCGGTTCTCGAAATATGCGCACGAATATTGCCGGTCGGCATCCAGGAACAAGCGATAGATGCGATAATCGATGTTGTAGTGATGGATCGCGTTGCGGCGGGCCCGCCACAGGCTGTTGTCCTCGAAGAGCCAGCGTGCCAGCGATCGCAATGCGCGCAGCGAGCGGTTCCACACGGTCGGCGGAATTCGGCTGAGGTTGCTGACGGCGAGATCGAGAAAATCCGCAATCGAGCCCTGCTCGACCACGACCTCGCCGTCCATATAGGCTTCGCCAAATCTGAGCTCGGGATCGAGCAGGGCGCGGCGTTCGGCCGCGCGCGTGGTGAAGCGGATCGCCACGGGCTTGCCGGTCCCGTCCCCGCAGGTAAAGGTCGATCCCGCCGCGGTGGTAACCCGAAGATTCCCCGCGTGGACCATCTTCTCGAATGCCGCCCGAAGCAACCGATCCATCGGCCGCCTCCTACCGCACGTTAGGTTCGCCTCGTCACGCCCGAGACCCAAATTGGTGCTCAGCGGCGTCGGCGCAAACGGGTGGGGGACCGGTCTCTGACCGGGCGCCCCTCCCGGATGCCGAATTTAAACAAAGTCTTTTCGCCACGGCAACGTCGATCGAACGTTAGAGTTGCAGGACATGTGGCAGGCGGGCAGGGTAGGACCCAGGTACGGCCGGCCTCGGCCGCATCCTTTTTTGGCCAAAAATCCCACGCATGGGGGCGGTGACCGGTGGCGGACCGGCTGTGACGGAGGCGCATGGTGTCGAGGACTGCTCGTGGCCTGTGGTGGATCATCGGCGTCGCCGTGGCGGCGGCCACCTCGGCGCAGGCCCAGTCGAACATTGATGCCGGCAAATCGCCCGCGCAGATATTCTCCAATACCTGCAACGCCTGCCACCGCAGTGCGCGCGAGCTCAAGCCGACCAGCGCCGGATTTCTGCGGGAACATTATACCACCGGCGCGCAGGAAGCCGCGGCGATGGCGGCCTATCTGGCCTCGGTAGGCAGCGATCCGCGCGCGGTGCAGCAGCGGCGGCCTCCCACGCTTGGCGCCGGCCAGGCGGCCGCGACCGACGGCCCCCGGCCTCCCCAGGGATTGCCCGGCGGAAGCGAGCAGGGCAGGCCCCAAGATAACCGGCCCCAAGACAGTCGGGGTCAGGACAGCCAGGCGGCCCTGCCGAACCGCCGGGCGCCGTCAGAGCAGGCCAGGTCGCCGCAGGGGTCGGCTACAGCCGCGGTCAAGCCGCGGCGTCCCTCGGAGAGCGTGGAAGCGGGCAGGCTGTCGGATGCCGACATTGCCCCGTCGCCGGCCGCCGCGTCGCCGCCCAGTCCCGCTCACGACTTCGAGGAATGACCTAGCTCTTCTTCTCGGTTTCGGCTTCGGCTCCCTCCGCGCCGGCTTCGGCCTCGCGCGTACGGCGCGCCTCGGCACCCTCCGGGTCGAAGAACGCCTCCGCCGCGGCCGCGGCTTCCTCCGCCGCGATCTCGGCTTCGTCACGGGCGACGGTGATGTCCTCGCCGCGGGCGAGCCGCTCCGCCTCGTCGGCGTTGCGCGCGACCGCCACCTTGATCGTCACCTCGACCTCGGGATGCAGCGACACCGGCACCTTGTGCAGTCCGATCGTCTTGATCGGCGTGTTGAGCGCGATCTGGGCGCGGCTGACGGAGAAGCCCTTCTCGACCACGAGCGCGGCGATATCGCGCGGCGAGACCGAACCGTAGAGCTGGCCGCCCTCCGCCGCCTGGCGCAGGACGGTGAAGCTCTGACCGTCGAGCTTCTGGCCGATCTTGTCCGCTTCGCCCTTCTGCTCGAGGTTGCGCGCTTCGAGCTCGACCTTCATGTTCTCGAAGCGCGAGCGGTTCTCCTTGGTGGCGCGCAATGCCTTGCCCTTGGGCAGCAGAAAGTTGCGCGCAAAGCCGTCCTTGACGCGCACGACCTCGCCCATCTGGCCGAGCTTGGCGACGCGCTCCAGCAGGATCACTTCCATTGTTGCATCTCCTTCAATCGGGCCGGTGTAAACCGGCGGGGTTTCATGTCGGTGGACTTGTAGGTGGGCTCAAGGGTGGATTTGGCGGGCCGCGATAAGCCGCGAAGCGCCCGCGCAGTCCGAAGAAGGTCTCGGCCAAGCCCAGCGCGGCGAGCACGATCGACGCCCAGCTGGTCCGCACGCTGAGGATGACGAAGCCCGCATACACGCTCGCGAGAATGAGAACGCGCGCATTCATGCCGATGGTCACGGCATGGACCACCGCCAGCCCGACCATCACATGGACCATGAGCAAGCTCGCCGCCACGATGCCGCACAGCATGCCGACGACATCGGGCGCGAACGAGCCGGCGACCGACACTGCCAGGGCGATCGGCGCGGCGAACGGGAGCGTCAGGGTGGGGAGATCCGGCCAGGGGCGTGACAGCCGGCCGGACACCAGCACGATACGGCCTGCCAGCCACAGATTGAACGAGTTGATGACCAGCAGGCTCACGGCGGCGGCCGGTGGGAACAGTACCACGAATACATCCAGCAGACGGCCGCGCTCCTCCGGCGTGAGCACGGCCCCGCCGGCGGAGGCCGGAATCTGTGCGCGGATGATCTCGTCGAAGCCCTTGCGCAACGCGGTGCGGATCGTCTCCTGATCGGTGCCGGTCTGAAGAATGGCGATCGTGACAATGGCGGCGCCGAGCCCCGCCGCCCAGAGCACGATCCGGCCGATCGGGTACCACTCGATCTGGCCGGGCGAGGGGCGGGCGAGCAGCGCCAGATAGCCGAGCCACCAGGCCGGCAAGGCCATACCGAGCAGGAAGCCGGCGAAGAAAAACAGGCCCAGCACGCTCCCCAGGCCGGCCGCCGCCGTGAGCGCGGCCAACAGCCCCGCCCAATGGCTCCAGCCGAGCGCAGCGATCAGGATCGGCAGCGGGGACGAGATAGAACAGCAAGGTCGCGAGCATCGATCCGGACGCGATCGATGCGAACAGCAGCGCGGCCGCCGCGCCAGCTCCCAGTCCGACCAGTACGATCTGTATCATCGCGAGCTGTCCCGCTTCATCAGCGGTTAGAGCCGGATCACGTCCGGCCCAACCATCAGGAGCGAATAGGGGAGGTTGACCCTACTCGCTATTCGCTCCTTGCGTCACTTGATCACGTACGGCAGCAGTCCGAGGAAGCGTGCGCGCTTGATGGCGCGCGCGAGCTCGCGCTGCTTCTTGGCGGAGACTGCCGTGATCCGGCTCGGCACGATCTTGCCGCGCTCGGAGACGTAGCGTTGCAGCAGCCTCACGTCCTTGTAATCGATCTTCGGGGCATTGGAGCCGGAGAACGGACAGGTCTTGCGGCGGCGAAAGAACGGCCGGCGGGTCTGCGGCTGGGAAGAAGCGGAAAATGCCATGACCGTTACTCCTCGACCGTGGGAGTGGGTTCGTCGTGGCTTTCGCGCGGCGGACGGCCGTCGCGGTCACGACGGTGCTCGCCGCGATCCCCCCGGTCCCGATCGCGGAAACCGCCGCCACCGCGATCCCGGTCGCGGAAGCCGAAGCCGCGGTCGTCGCGCTCGCGGTCGCGATCGACCTTGCGCATCATCGCGGACGGGCCTTCCTCGTGCTCGTCGACGCGAACGGTGAGATAGCGCAGCACGTCCTCGTTGAGCCGCTCCTGCCGTTCGATCTCGTTGAGGGCGGCCGCCGGCGCCTCGACGTTGAACATCGTGTAGTGCGCTTTGCGGTTCTTGCGCAGGCGATAGGAGAGGGACTTCACCCCCCATTGCTCGGTCTTGGCGACCTTGCCTCCCATCTGCTCGATGACGCCCTTGAATTGCGCAGTCAGTTCTTCGACCTGCTGCGCGCTGGCGTCCTGGCGCGTCAGGAAGACGTGTTCGTAAAGCGGCATGCGGATGCCTCTCCTCGTGTCATGCTCTTCTCGGCGCAAAGCCCCTCGAGCCCTTTCGGGAAGGCTCGAAAGCTCAGAAGGTGGGAGCACGGGACGCCGGGCGAAATGGCCCTGCCGCATGGCGTTTCAACCATGTGCCGTCCGTTCAGCTCCCAGCCGGGATCGAGCGGAAGCGGGCCTTATACGGGGTTTCGGCGAAAAGGCAAGGTACGGCCTTGCGGGGCAAGCCCGCCGGTCAGGCGGCGCGCGGGCCCTCGGAACGCTTGTTGGCGATCCGCTGCAGCAGCTCTGAAAGCTTCACCGCGAGCTTGACGCCCTCACGGATTTCCACGCAATCGACCGCGTCGCTGCGTGCCGTCCGCATGTGATGGATTTCGTCCAGCAGCAGCCGCAGATTATCGACCACGAGCCGGTACCGAAACGCCGGGTCCTGGCGGGCACGCGCGAGATCGTCGTCCGTAACCAGGCGAATTTTGCTCATGGGGCACCGTATTCGGTCGTTACCACCGTCCCATCCCACCGAGCCTAGGGGCGCCGGGTTGTCGGCGGGTTAGGAACTAAGGTTTCCCGTTGGTTATGAGACAGGCTTGGCGCTTGGTTACCGCCGCGCAGGCGTGGCTTGACACGGTGGGACGCCACGGTGTCTTAGGGCCGGATTCTATGGGGACGCTGAATGTCGCTCGCTTTCATATTTCCGGGCCAGGGCAGCCAGGCGGTCGGCATGGGCAAGGCCCTTGCTGACACCTTCGCGCCGGCACGCGCCGTGTTCGAGGAGGTCGATGCGGCGCTCGGCGAGAAGCTCACCGGCATCATCTGGGAAGGTCCGGCCGAGACGCTGACGCTGACCGAGAACGCGCAACCCGCGCTGATGGCGGTGTCGCTCGCGGCGCTGCGCGTCCTGCAAGCCGAGGCCGGCGTCGATCTGGCGCGTGACGTGCAATTCGTCGCGGGGCATTCGCTCGGGGAATATTCGGCGCTAGCGGCGGCCGGCGCGCTGAGCGTTTCCGATACGGCGCGGCTCCTGCGCATCCGCGGCCGCGCCATGCAGAAGGCGGTTCCGGTCGGCACCGGCGCCATGGCGGCGCTGCTCGGCCTCGATTTCGAGCAGGCGGTAGCTGTTGCAGCCGAGGCCGCCGGGGCTCAGGTCTGCCAAGCCGCCAACGACAATGGCGGCGGGCAGGTGGTCGTCTCCGGCGACAAAGCGGCGGTCGAGCGCGCGGTCGAGATCGCCAAGGGCAAGGGCGCCCGGCGCGCGATGATGCTGCCGGTCTCCGCTCCCTTCCATTGCGCGCTGATGCAGCCCGCGGCCGATGCCATGGCGCAAGCGCTGGCGAGTGTTGCGGTGAAGCCGCCGGCGGTGCCGGTCGTCGCCAATGTGCTGGCCGCGTCGGTCAGCGATCCGGTCGCAATCGTGCGCGCGCTCGTGGCGCAGGTCACCGGCACGGTGCGCTGGCGCGAGTCGGTCGCCTTCATGGCGGGGCAGGGCGTCACCACATTCTACGAGATCGGCGCCGGCAAGGTGCTGAGCGGTCTGGTCAAGCGCATTGCCGACGGCGCCAGCGGTACCGCCGTCGGGACGCCGGACGACGTCGCGGCATTCAAGGCCGCGCGCTCATAGCTTCGCTCGCCATCACACACGAGAACCAAGGAACTGATGGGATGTTCGATCTGACCGGCAAGACCGCGCTCGTCACCGGAGCGACCGGCGGGATCGGCGGGGCGATCGCACGCGCGTTTCACCAGCAGGGCGCGACGGTGGCGATCTCCGGCACCCGCCGCGACGTGCTCGACCAGCTCGCGGGCGAACTCAAGGACCGCGTCCACGTGCTGCCCTGCAACCTCGCCGACAAGGACGAGGTCGAAGCGCTGGTGCCGAAGGCCGAGGAGGTGCATGGGCCGCCTCGACATCCTTGTGGCCAATGCCGGGATCACCAAGGACAATCTCCTGGTCCAGCTGCGGGACGAGGACTGGGACCAGGTGGTTGCGGTCAACCTGACGGCGACCTTCCGGCTGACGCGGGCGGCCGTGCGCGGTATGATGCGCCGCCGGTTCGGCCGCGTCATCGGCATCACGTCGGTGGTCGGCGTGACCGGCAATGCCGGCCAAGGCAATTACACCGCGACCAAGGCCGGCATGATCGGCATGATCAAGTCGGTCGCGGCCGAATACGCCAAGCGTGGCGTGACCGCGAACGCGATCGCGCCCGGATTCATCGCCACGGCCATGACCGACAAGCTCAACGACAAGCAGCGCGAGGCCATCCTCGCGCGGGTACCGGCGGGCAAGCTCGGCGCCGGGGCCGACGTGGCCGCCGCGGCGGTCTATCTGGCCTCCGACGAAGCCGCCTACGTCACCGGCCAGACACTGCATGTCAACGGCGGGATGGCGATGATTTGACGGCGTAGTCCAATGGCTTAGCAACGGTTGCCGATGCGGCGTGGCCGCGCTGGTCAAGCCATTTGAAGTATGGTAACCGGACGTCGGTTTAGCTGGGGCGGCATGACGGGTTCAATCATCACGCGGGTCCGCTCGCGACCCGATGATCCGACGCCGGATACCACGAAAGCCCGAACTACAATGCCCATACCACGAGGCTCGGGGGCGCCGACCGATCGAGCCCAATTCAAAGGACACGAGGTTATAGCGATGAGCGACATTGGCGAGCGGGTGAAGAAGATCGTCGTGGAGCATCTGGGCGTCGAAGCCGACAAGGTGACCGAGAACGCAAGCTTCATCGACGATCTCGGTGCCGACAGCCTCGACACCGTCGAGCTCGTCATGGCGTTCGAGGAAGAGTTCGGTTGCGAGATCCCGGACGATGCGGCCGAGACCATCCTGACGGTCGGCGACGCCATCAAGTTCCTCGAGAAGAACGCAAAAAGCTGAACAGTCGCCGGCTCGGGCGGCTCCTCACGGTTGCTGCGATCGGAACAGGGCCTTGGCGCGCTGTGGCGTCGGGGGAGTATGATATTGGCCGCACGGCTCAAAAGGCGCGCCGAGAGATGCGCTGAGAGTCGTGCAGGGAGAGACCGATGAGACGCGTCGTCGTCACGGGGCTCGGCATGGTGACGCCGCTCGCTTGCGGCGTCGAGCCGACGTGGCAGCGGCTCGTCAAAGGCGACAGCGGCGCAAGGCGCATCGAGACCTTCGACGTCTCCGACCTGCGCCGCCAAGATCGCCTGCCAGGTCCCGCGCGGCGACGGCTCGGACGGCAGCTTCAATCCCGACCAATGGATGGAGCCGAAGGAGCAGCGCAAGGTCGACGATTTCATCATCTTCGCGATGAGTGCCGCGCGTCAGGCGCTCGACGACGCCGGCTGGAAGCCCGCGACGCATGACGACCAGATCAAGACCGGCGTGATGATCGGCTCCGGGATCGGCGGTCTCACCGGCATCGCCGAAACGGCGATCGTGTTGAAGGAGAGAGGGCCGCGGCGGGTATCGCCGTTCTTCATTCCCGGCCGCTTGATCAACCTGGCATCCGGATATGTCTCGATCGCGCACGGCCTCAAGGGGCCCGAACCACGCCGTGGTGACGGCGTGCTCGACCGGAGCGCACGCCATCGGAGACGCCGCGACGACTGATTGCGCTGGGCGACGCCGACGTCATGGTGGCCGGCGGCGCAGAATCGCCGATCTCGCGCATCGGCATGGCGGGCTTCGTCGCCTGTCGCGCGCTGTCCACGTCGTTCAACGACACGCCGGAACGTGCGTCGCGTCCCTACGATCGCGACCGCGACGGCTTCGTGATGGGCGAGGGCGCCGGCATCGGTCGTGCTCGAAGCCTACGAGCACGCCAAGAGCCGCGGCGCCCGCATCTATGCCGAGCTCGTCGGTTATGGACTGTCCGGCGACGCCCATCACATCACCGCGCCGGCCGAGGACGGCGATGGCGCGCTGCGCTGCATGAATGCGGCGATCAAGCGCGCCGGCATCTCGGCCGCGGAGATCGACTACATCAATGCGCACGGCACCTCGACGCCGCTCGGCGACGAGATCGAGCTCGGCGCGGTGCACCGGCTGGTCGGCAACGCCGCCGGCCGCATGTGCATGTCGTCGACCAAATCTTCGATCGGCCACCTCCTGGGCGCGGCGGGCGCGGTCGAAGCCATCTTCTCGATCCTCGCCATGCGTGACGGCGTCGCGCCGCCGACGATCAATCTCGACAATCCGTCGGTGGAGACGCCGATCGATCTGGTGCCGCACCAGTCGAGAAAGCGCGACATCGATGTGGTTCTTTCCAATTCGTTCGGATTCGGCGGCACCAACGCCTCGCTGGTGTTTCGCCGCCTTGTGGATTAGAGCGCGTTCTTCCGCGAAAAACTGTCCGAGGTGGACTTCCCGTTTGTGTGCAGAAGGCGCGCCAACTCAACACGCTGGAGTAGTTTGCGATGCGGAAGATCGAAGCTCGTCCAGCGCAACTACCGGCTGCTCAGGTCCTACCTTTGGCCATATTCCCCACTAATGTGGATGGGTTCGGCTTCCGATTCCGCTTGGAATTTGATCGGTGGCCGGCAAGATGCGCTAACTGAGGCCCGCGGGGGCGCGGGGTCGATGTCGGGACACTCTGGCACGTGACATTTTCTGGCACGTAGACAACTCTGATACGGATACAACTTCTATACGTAGACTTTGGTGGTTGCGGCCATGGTGGCGTCGAGGCGGGGAGGTAGGCGGTGAATTCGAAGAACCCACCGCCTGGGAACAACGATCCCACGGGTTCGCGCGCCGCACCGGCGATGCCGCAACCCGAGCGGACGATCGTTGAGCTGTCGGGGCCGCCGCCGCTGGCGTCGCAGTCCAAGGCAAGCCCGCCGCAGGCCAAGACAGGCGCACAGGCGAACGCAACCGCGCCGCAGCCGAACGCAACCGCGCCGCAGCCGCGAAGCGCCGCAGGCGACGCATGCACCGCGCGCGTCCAACGGACCGTCATCGCCGCCGGCCGCAGGCAACCCGTCGCTTCAACAGGGCAGCCCGGATGGGCGCGACGCATCGCTCGCGCGCCACCGGATCGCGGCCGGCTTGCCGCCGCAACCGCCGCTGGCTGGAGCCCGACCCACGAACCGCGTGGATCAACCGAGCACCGGCGCCGCGAAAGGCATGGCTACGCTCAGCCCGACTGCGGCTAGTCTCCTGCGGGCCAGCTCGAACCCTTCCGCCGCAGCGTCAGCGGGAAGCGCAACCGGGTCGAATCGGCCGCCGGTACCCGCGGGCACCCAGACGAGAACCGATTTGCCGATGCCGGAGCGGAAAGGCTCGGCCAAGCTCGGGGCTGCCGCGTCCTCGCCCAACGTGCCGGCGTCCAGGTCGCAGCCGGTGTCGGCGGCGCGGGCGATGCTCGGCGCAAGCGAGCCTGAGCCGCCGATACCCGGGCGGCCGGAGGGGGTTGCCGGCTTGCTCGCGGGCAGCTCCCTCTCCACCAGCCCGATCAGCGCCGCGTCGCTTTTGGATCAGAAACGCATCACGCCGCGCAGTCCGCGCGCCGCCCTGGAGCCCGATCACGTGCCGGTGCCCATCCGTTCCTCCCGCCCGTCGCGACGTACCCGCAATCCGCTGGTGATCGTCGGCAACGCGATCTTCACCTTGCTGGTTCTCGTCCTCATCGTCGGAGGCGGCGCCGCAGTCATCGGCAAGACCCGGTTCGAAGCGCCGGGCCCGCTTGGCCGAGGACAAGGTGGTCACCATCCCGCCGCGCTCGGGCATGATGGACATCGCCGACCTGCTCAAGCGCGAAGGGGTGATCGACGAGCACCGCCTCATCTTCGTCGGCGGCGTGATCGCGCTCAAGGCGCGCATCGGATCTCAAGGCCGGCGAATACGTCTTTCCCAAGCGCGCCAGCGTGCGCGACGTGGTGGAGACCATCGTCGAAGGCAAAGTGGTGCAGCACCAGATCACCATTCCGGAAGGCCTCACCTCGGAGCAGATCGTCGCGCGGCTGCTCGAGAACGAGATGCTCTCCGGCAACATCAAGGACGTGCCGAGAGAAGGCAGCCTGCTGCCCGACGGCTATCACATCAACCGCGGCTTCACGCGTGAGCAGATGATGCAACGCATGCGCCAGGCGCAGGATCGGCTGGTGCGCGAAGTCTGGGAGCGTCGCAATCCCGATCTGCCGCTCAGGACGCCGGATCAGCTCGTCATTCTCGCCTCCATCATCGAGAAGGAGACCGGCAAGCCGGAGGAGCGCACGCGCGTCGCCGCCGTGTTCGCCAACCGGCTGAAGCAGAAGATGAAGCTGCAATCGGATCCGACCATCGTCTACGGCCTGGTGTTCGGCAAAGGCTCGCTCGGCCGGCCGATCAGCAAGGCGGATATCGCCCAGCCGACGCCCTACAACACCTACGTCATCGACGGCCTGCCGCCCGGCCCGATCGCCAATCCGGGCCGCGCATCGATCGAGGCCGCCGCCAATCCGGCGCGCACCAAGGAGCTGTTTTTCGTCGCCGACGGCACCGGCGGGCATGCATTCGCCGAGACCTACGACCAGCACCTGAAGAACGTCGCGCGGCTGCGCGTGATCGAGCAGGGCGGCGATCCGGGCCCGGCTCCGGCGGCCTCGGATCCGGGGCGCGGGGTGCCGGCAACCGCGCCTGGGCGCGGCAAGCGCAGCGCCAGCGGCTCGTCGAAGTCGGCGGGCGCCGCGCAATAGGCCGCGCCGCGACGGTTTCCCCTTGTGACCGCAAAACCGCTATAAGGTCGCGGCCGATTCCATCATCCGGGATTCTTCTTGGAGCACGCGGGTTTATGGCGCTCTCGAGCATGACCGGCTTCGCGCGTGGCCACGGCGTGAGCGGCGCCTATAGCTGGTCCTGGGAGCTCAAATCCGTCAACGCCAAGGGTCTCGACCTGCGGCTGCGGCTGCCTGCGGGCTGGGACGCGGTCGAGGGGCCCGTGCGCAGCCAGCGCGGCGCAAGTGCTGGCGCGTGGCAACGTCTATGGGACGCTCACCGCCGAACGCAAGGGCGTCGCGCCGATCGTGCGGGTGAACGAGCCGGTGCTCAACGCCGTGCTCGCGACCGTCAAGGCGCTCGCCGGGCGGGTGCGAAGCGGCCGAGCCGCGCCTCGACGGCATTCTCTCGCTCAAGGGCGTGATCGAGGTCCTCGACGAGGACGAGAGCGAGGAGGATCGGCGCGCCGCCGAAGCCGCGGTGATCGCCGGCTTCCAGCACGACGGTGGCGGAGCTTGTCGCCATGCGCGCGCGCGAGGGCGAGGCGCTGGGCCAGATCCTGACGCAGCGCGTGACAGAGATCGCGGCGCTCGCCGCGCGCGCGGACGCCGCGCCCGGCCGTCGCGCCGAAGCGATCAAGGCGCGCATCGCCGAGCAGGTTGCGATGCTGCTCGACGCGTCCAACCGGCTTCGATCCCGACCGACTGCACCAGGAGGCGATCCTGATCGCGAGCAAGGCCGACATCCGCGAGGAGCTCGATCGGCTTGTCTCGCACGTCGCGCAGGCGCAGCGTCTGATCGCCGACGGCGGCGCGATCGGTCGCCGGCTCGATTTCCTGGCGCAGGAATTCAACCGCGAAGCCAACACGCTGTGCTCGAAGTCGAACGACGTGGAGCTGACCAATATCGGGCTGGAGCTCAAGACCGTGGTCGAGCAGTTCCGCGAGCAGGTGCAGAATCTGGAATGAGCCGATGGCGAGTGGCGCTCCCCCACAAAGCGATGCCATTGCCCGCCGCGGGCTCATGCTGGTGCTCTCCTCGCCCTCGGGTGCCGGCAAGACCACGCTGTCGCGCAAGCTGCTCGACGCCGACCGCACGGTCGAGCTCTCGGTCTCGGTGACGACGCGCAAGCAGCGGCCGGGCGAGGTCGACGGCCGCGACTACCATTTCATCGACGCGGCGCGCTTCGACGCCATGGTCAAGAAGGGCGAGCTGCTCGAATGGGCGCAAGTGTTCGGCAATCGCTACGGCACGCCGCGCGCGCCGGTGGAGGCGGCGCTGTCGCAGGGACGCGACGTCCTGTTCGACATCGACTGGCAGGGCACGCAGCAGCTGCGCGAGAAGGCCGACCGCGATCTCGTCAGCATCTTCGTGCTGCCGCCCTCGATCCCGGACCTCGAGCGGCGGCTGCGCATCACGGGCGCAGGATTCCGACGAGGTGATCCACGCCCGCATGGCCAAGGCCGCGGACGAGATGAGCCATTGGGCGGAGTACGACTACGTCGTGATCAACAGTGATGTCGATCGCGCCTTTGCCGAGGTGCGATCGATCCTCGCGGCCGAACGCCTCAAGCGCGAGCGGCAGACCGGCCTGACCGCCTTCGTGCGCAAGCTGCAGGCGGAGCTGTAGCCCGCCGTAGGTTGGGTCGAGCGCCATAAGGGCGTCTACGCCCGTCCATAGCGCGTCGAAGACGCGCGTAAACGCGCTCATGGCGGGCTATGGCGAGACCCAACGCGCAACTCGCGATTGTTGGGTCTCGTGAAGAACTCGACCCAACCTACCGCCGCGTCGTCAGATGCTCGGCGGGGGCGCGAAGAAGCACTTGCGCATGCCGCCCCATTGGCAGCGCCAGTAGTGACCGTCGGGAGAGGGCAGGGCCTCGCTGAACGGTACCGTCTCGCGGATGCTCCGGACGAAATAGCCGCTGCCGGTGATGGATACGTCGTCCCCGGAAATCTCGAAGCAATCGCGGTCGCCGCAACACAGTTCGCCGGCGGCATTGCGATACCCGCCGCGCTGGATCCATTCCGCCGGACCATGCGCGCCGGCAAGCGACAGCGTCGCCGCTACGAGGATGGCCGAAAGCGTGACACGCGTTACCGATTTGCGTGACAAGTTCATGACCCCGCTCCATTTCTGCGGGGACGAAGGCTGCGCCCGGAAACGCTAACAATCCGTTAACTATAGTATCCCTCAACCATCTCTTAACTGTTCTTCAGGGCGATTCGGGCGCGGTAATTAGCAGAATAAATACGTACTTTCAGCTAGTTATGGCCCGGCTGTGAGCACTGTGCGCCCCACGACACGGCCGCCGCGTAAAGCGTCGAGCGCCGCCTGAGCCTCGCCGAACGGACGCTCCGCGATCGGCGGCGCGCGCAGCCCGCGGCTGCGCGCCAGCGCCACGAGCGAGCGCGCCTCGGCGAGCGTCCCGGTCTGGATGCCCTCGATCGCAATCGCCTTCAGCGCGAACATTGCGACCGGCATCGTGAAGGTTCCGCCGAACAGTCCCGTCACGAGGACCTTGCCGCCCTTGGCGAGCGCCCCGGTCGCGAACGCGAGCGAACGGTCCGAGCCGACGAAATCGCAGGCGCCGTAGACGCCGCCGCCGGTCGCCGCGAGCAGTGTCTTGCGCGCGCCGGCGTCGCTCGGGTCGAAGGCCGCCGCGGCGCCGGCCGCGAGTGCCGCGGCGCGCTTCTCGCCGTCGACGTCGGCAACGAGCGGCGCGTGCGCGAACATCGCGCACGCCAGCGCCAGCCCCATCATGCCGACGCCGCCCATGCCGACGAGCAGTAGCGGACCGAGCGCGGCCTGCGCCTCGAGTCGCTCGAGCGCCGCATAGGCGGTGAGGCCGGAGCACATCAGCGTCGCCGCGAACGAGGCGGGCAGCGGCGCGTAGTCGATGAGGTAGCGCGGATGCGGCACCAGCACGTGGGACGCAAAGCCGCCGTCGACAGTGATGCCGAGATGGCGCGGCGCGGCACAGATGTTTTCATCGCCGCGGCGGCAGGCCGGACAATCGCCGCAACCGATCCAGGGATAGACCGCGACCGCGTCGCCGGGCTTTGCGCCTTCGACAGCCTCGCCGGCGCGCTCGACGACGCCCGCAATCTCGTGGCCGAGGGTGAACGGCAAGGCGCGGCCGGCGCGGACGTCGAGCTTCTTGTCGTCGCCCAGCAGGAAGTAGCCGTCCTGCATGTGCAGGTCCGAGTGGCAGACGCCGCAGCGATGAATGCGTACCAGGACCTCGGTGCCGTGGGCTGCGGACAGGCGACGATGGTCTCGCACAGCGGCGCGCCGTAGGCCGTGAGCGATTGGCGGCGGAGCTTGGTCATGCCTCCATCCTACTCGTTTGTCGTGGCGAGTGCGCGCGCGAGCGCGACGAAGCCCTCGACGGAATATCCTCGGCGCGCGTCGGTCGGCTCGATCCCGGCGCGCGGCGAGCAGCGGCAGCGGATCGGTGCCGAGCGATTTCAGGCTCTGGCGCAGCATCTTGCGGCGCTGGCCGAAGGCGGCCTCGGTGACGCGTTCGAGCGTGCCGCGGTCGCAGGCGAGCGGGTGCTCGCGCGGCGATCAGCTCGACCAGGGACGACGTCACCTTGGGCGGCGGCACGAAGGCGCTGGCGGCGACGTCGAACAGGATGCGCGCCTCGCTGCGCCAGCCGGCGAGCACCGACAGGCGTCCGTAGCTCTTGGAGCCGGGCGCGGCGACGATGCGCTCGGCGACCTCGCGCTGGAACATCAGCACCAGGCGGTCGTACCAGGGCGGCCACGGCTCGAGCGTGAGCCAAGTGACGAGCAGCGCGGTGGCGATGTTGTAGGGCAGGTTGGCGACGATGCGCGCCGGGCGCGTCGGCGATGCGGGGGCGCGGATCGAAATCGAGGGCGTCGGCCGGCACGATCTCGAGGCGGCCGGGATAGCGCTGCGGCGATCTCGGCGAGTGCGGCGAGGGCGCGCTCGTCGCGCTCGACCGCGATCACGCGGCGGGCGCCGGCGGCGAGCAGCGCGCGGGTGAGCCCGCCCGGCCCGGGCCCGATCTCGACCACGTCCACGCCGTCGAGCGGACCGGCCGCGCGTGCGATGCGCGCCGTGAGGTTGAGATCGAGCAGGAAATTCTGGCCGAGCGACTTCTTGGCGCTGCAGACCGTGGCGGCGGATAACCTCGCGCAGCGGCGGAAGGTCGTCGACGGCGCTCATGCGCGGCGCGCAAGCTGAGTCGCGTCGGTCCGCGCCGAGAGTCGTGCCGCCAGCGCCAGCGCGGCGATCAGGCTGCTCGGATCGGCGCGGCCGGTGCCGGCGATGTCGAAGGCGGTGCCGTGATCGGGCGAGGTGCGCACGAACGGCAGGCCGAGCGTGACGTTGACCGCATGATCGAACGCCAGCGTCTTGATCGGGATCAGCGCCTGGTCGTGGTACATCGCGAGCGCGACGTCGTAGCTCGCGCGCGCCGCCTGGTGGAACATGCGTATCGGCGGGCAGCGGGCCGCGGGCGTCGATGCCCTCGGCCACGAGACGCTCGACCGCCGGCCGCACCACGGTGAGGTCCTCCTCGCCGAGCGCGCCATCCTCGCCGGCGTGCGGATTGAGGCCGGCGACGGCGAGCCGCGGACTGCGCGATGCCGAAGCGGTCGCGCAGATCGCGCGCCACGATGCGGCCGGTCTCGACCATCAGATCGCCGGTGAGCCTGGTCGACGACGTCCTTCAGCGGCAGGTGGATGGTGACCGGTACGACCGCGAGCTCGGGCGACCACAGCATCATCACCGGGTGTGCAGCGCGACGCCGGTCGATTCTTCGGCCAGCTTGGCGAGATATTCGGTGTGTCCGGGCTCGGCGAAGCCCGAGCGATAGAGCACGTTCTTGGCGACCGGGTTGGTGACGATCGCGCTCGCCGCGCCGGCGCCCACGTCGGCGACCGCGCGACGGATGGCGGCGAGCGCCGCCGGCGCGCTCGAGTCGGTCGGGGCTGCCGGGCTCGGCGCTGACCGGCACGCCGATATCGACGACGGGCAGCGCGGTCTTGAAAGCCGCCGATGCGGCCGCCGGTTCGACCACCGCGATGCGCAGGTCGGGCGCCGATCTGCTCGCGCACGTCGCGCGACGAATTTCGGATCGGCGAGGAGATAGAAGGGCGGGAGGTCGAGCTCGGCGCGCCGGCGCCAGGCGGCGATCGTGATGTCGGGTCCGATCCCGGCCGGCTCGCCGAGCGTCAGCGCCAAAGGCCGTGGCATCGACGCCTACTTGCCTGTATTCGAGCATCGCGCTGCGACGCAGCTCCTGCAGATATTGCTTCGATTCCTGCTCGAAGCGCTCGGCTGCGATACTTTCGCGGGCCTGGCGCTTGCCAGGCGTGTTGTCGGCCGCCGATTCCTTCTTGCCGCAGATCGCGAACATCTCGACGCCGAACTTGGTCACCTCGGGCGAGGTCAGCCGGCCGACCTCGATGCCGTCGAGCACCTTGCGCAGCTCCGCCGGAATGTCGGCGGAGCTGCGGATCACCTGGTCGCGCACCGCCACGTCCTTGAGCGCGCGGGCGAAGACGATGCCCTCGTCGCAGCCCTGGAAGCGGCCGCGCAGGGCCTCGGCCTCGCGCTTGCGTCCATCGACGAACGATTCCGACGATCCGGTCGGGACCAGGAACAGGATCGGCCGCAAGGTGTAGTCATAGCCGACGGTATCGTCGGACTTCGATTCCATTGTCTGGAGAATGTCCTTTTCGCCGATCTGCAGGCCGCGCCGATAGCGCCCGCGCACGAGTTGCGGCCAGGCGATGTCGGCCCTGATGCGATGCTTGAGCGTGCCGGGGTTGACGCCCGACTTCGCCGAGCTGCTGGGTCAACTGGTCGCGACGAGAGCCGCATGCGGCTCGCCATCGTGGCGTAAGCCTGGTCGACCTCCGACGTCGGTGACTTCCAGCCCCCATTTCTTGGCCTCGCGCACCTTGAGCTTCTCGTTGATCAGCTCGTCGATGACCTCCTGGCGGGGAGGGGTCTTGTGGGTCGACATCTGCGTGAGCTTGCTGCGCTGCTCGATGTCGAGCGCGGTGATCGGGCTCGCCGTTGACGAGGACGACGACCAGCTGCGCGCGCGCGGTGGTCGCCGGTGCGGCCGCCGCGAGGGCGAGCATGGTCGCCGCCAAGGATTCGGCCGCCAATAGCCTGCTGTGTGTCGTGATCCTGTCGAACATCGTCGTTCCGTCCGCTTCTTGCCGCGTCGCCTGCTCGCAGCGTCGCTCCTAACAATGGCGGCTTGCGTCGTGCTCCGGCCGGTGCGGCAATCTCCACACTGCTGCCGCGATTCTATTCGCGCGGCTATCGCTGACCGAATGCTCCGGCATTGTACCCCGAGGCGGAGGCGGAGGCGCCCCCATTGCTCGTATTTCCGCCAAGCGTGCGCAAGCTGACCTGCATCATATACGGTATGGTTGACCGATACGCTGCCACTATAAGCATAATCTGTAATGTAATTCAGGGCCAAGATGAGGCAGTCGTCGATGTAGCCGACGCCGATCTGGGTCTGGCTGACCTGGTGGGCCTGCAGGTCGTATCGCGCCGCTCCGAGCAGGACCCAGTTCGGGTTCACCTTCAGCCGGGCGCTGCCGAGGATGCCCTCGCGGCGGTCGAGGAAGCCGAGCGCGGGCTGGGCGGCGTAGTTGCCGTACATCACCGAGGTGGTCCAGCGGCCGAAGTTGGCGGTGGTCTCGAGCTCGGTGCGCTGCAGCGTGAAGTCGTTCTCGTCGAAGCGGAAGCGCGACGTGAAGGTGAAGGTCGAGTTCGGCTGGTACGACGCGCGCGCCACGTAGTCGGAGCTGCGCCGTGTCGAGACCGCTGTCGAGGCCGGTATTGGTCGGTGCCGCCAAGCGCGAAGGAGTTCTGCCCGAACAGCTGATAGGACTGTCCGAACAGGATGTTGACGTTGCCGCCGCGATTGAACTGGGCGGTGTATTGCACGCCGACATTCGCGCCGGCCGCCGCCTTCGACGCGGTCCCAGCCGGAGAACTTGTTGCACCTTGAACAGGTTCGAAGTCGTCGAAGATCAGGCTTTGCGCATCCTCGTTGGGGAACGAGCCGACATTGGTCTCGTTCGGGCGGACGACGAGCTGGGCGATCGGCTCGATCGTCTGCGTGCCCCAGGACTGCACGCTGATGAGCGGATAGCGATATTCGACGCCGGCAGTCGGCATGACGCGTCCGACATCGGTCTGGCCGACATTGATGTAGTTGGACACGCCCGGTCTGGTCCGTGACGGTCATGTCCGCGACGTCGGCGCGCATGGTCACGAACGGCGTGAACATCTGGCCGAACGGGTCGATGATGGTGCGCCGCCAGGTCGCATTCGGTGGAAGCGCGCGTGTAGTTGCCGGGGACGCCGCGCAGCAGGCAATTGTTGGTGTTCTTGACGGCGGGATCGGCGGTCGTCGGGGCGCACAGGCTGCCATTGATGGCGGCCTGCGAGATCGGATCGAAATTGGCGCTGTCGCGGGACAGGCTGGTCAGATTGTTGCGGAAGCCGAGCTCGCCGCCGAAGATCGGGGACTTGAAGACGTAGTCGTGGTCGATCACCGGATGGATGATCGGGATCTGCTTCTGGTCGTCGGCCAGCGAGAAGCCGTAGAAGTACATGCGTGCGCACGTCGAAGTAGCTGCGGTCGCCGCGTCCCGTGAGGTAGAGCTGGGACAAGGCGTAGTCCGGCGTCGACTTGCAGCAGGTTGGCGGACTGTACGACTTTGTAGAGGCCGTAGTCCTGCATAGTAGGTCTTGTCGGAGAGCAGGGTGCCGTCCCAGCCCCAGATCCATTTGTCCGAGAGATTGAACTGGCCCGACGTTTCCAGGCTGCCGCGCCAATCGCGATAGCCCGGCGTCGCGACGCCGTTCTGGACGAAGACATCCTTGTCGAGCTGGAAGATGCCGGAGGCGCGGATCGTGTAGGAGCCGTTCACCAGCCGATGGCGCCACTCGCCCTGCAGCAGCGGACCCTGCCGGGTCGTGATCGTCGGCGTGAAGGTGAAATCGTAGTTGGGCGCCAGCGCCCAGTAGTAGGGGACCGTGACCGCGACGCCGTAGACGGTGCTCGTGCTGATAGGTCGGGATCAGCACGCCGGTCTTGCGCTTGACCGTCGGATCGGGCGCCGAGAAGTACGGCAAGATAGGCGAGCGGCACGCCGAAGAACTCGAGGCGGGCGTCCTCGAAATACATCATCTTCTCGCCCTGATCGTGGATGATCCGCGCCGCCTTCACCTGCCATTTCGGCGGCTTCCTGGGATCGTCCTTGCAGGCCTCGCAGGCGGTGTAGACGCCGTTCTGGAAGACCGTGTAGTTGCCGCCCGATGCGCTCGGCGCGCGCGGCGGCGAAGCGGGTCTGCTCGGGCGCGTCGAGCGCGCAGCGAATCGACGAAACCGTCGCGGAAGTCGTCGCTCAGATCCATGATCTCGCCGTAGGTGACGCGTGCCGTCCGCCTGCGGTCAGCCGGACATTGCCTTCGCGCGTGCAGACGCTTGGTCTTCTGGTCGTAGATCACGCGGTCGGCTTCGAGCGTCGAGTCGCCGATAGTAGATCTGCACGTTGCCGACGGCCGAGACGCGCTCGTTGGTGTAGTCGTAATTGATCTCCTCGGCGCGAACGAGCATCTGCTCCTGCGCGCGCTCGGCGCTTGCGGCGCGCGGATGGCTTCGGCCGCGCCGGGAAGCTGAGCATCTGGGCGAGCGACCGGCGATACGCCGGCGGAGCCGGCGACGAGCGCGACGGCGGCCGCAACAATGACGACCGCGCCGCAGCAAGCTGCGGCGACGACGCGGCAATGCGGGGAGGGCGGCGGGCGGCGTCATCACCCGTCCTCCTGGTAGAGCAGCGCGATCAAACCGGTCACCCCGCCCATGGCGGGAGGCAACGCGGCCGCGGCCATGGGCGGCATCAGCCCGGCCTTGCTCAAGTCGCCGGTGATCTTCGCCAGCACGTAAAGCAGAAAGCCCGCGCCGATGCCGCCCAGCACGATCTTCTGCACGCCGCCGAAGCGGAAGAAGCGCAGGCTGACGGAGGCGGCGAGCAGCACCATGGCGACGAGGTAGAAGGGCTGCGCCAGCAGCTGATAATACTGCAGGCGATAGCCGGCGGCGGCCAGGCCGGCGTTCTCGGCGAGCTCGATATAGGACGACAGCTGCCAGAACGGCACGGTCTCGGGCGTCGCGAAGCTTTCGCCGACCTGCGCGCGGCGTCAGGTTGGTCTTGCAGCCGGAAGGTCTCGTGCTCCGCCGGCGCGGCGCCGCTGGCATAGAAGCGGGCCTCCTCCAGCCGCCAATATCCGGGCTCCAGCGTCGCGCTCTTGGCCTCGATGCGATCGCGGAAGCGGCCGGCGTGGTCGAACTGGAAAATGCTCACGCCGCCCAACTGCGACGCCCTGCTGGCGGCTCGATCTTGGCATTGATGATCGCCTGGCCGTCCTCGCTGCGCTGGCGCAGCCAGAACCCGCTGCCGACATTGCGAAATCCGCTGTCGCGGCCGAACAGCTCGCCTTCGAGGCGCGTCGATTGCTCGCGCAAGCGTCGCCGAGATCGGATTGTAGACGGTCGTGGTCGACGACGCCGAGCAGCCAGCGCGATGATGATCGCCGGTGCGATGAACTGCCAGGCCGAGACGCCGGCGGCGCGCGCGACCACGAGCTCCAGGCGGCGCGACAGGTTCAGGTAGCAGAACATGGCGCCGACCAGCACGGCGAACGGCATCACGCGCTCGGTGATGAACGGCACGCGGATAGAACGTGATCTTGGCGACGAAGAAAGCCGAGACGTCCTTGAGGTCGCCGGTGCGCCGCAGCAGCTCGAGGAAATCGATCATCGCGATCAGCGCCAGAGTGCCCGCGAACACCGCGAGCACCGCGGTGAGGAAGCGCATTCCGAAATATCGCGAGAGCGTCCCGGCGATCATGGCGATTGCCCCATCAGGGCGCTGGCTGCGCTGGGCCATGCGCTCCGTGATCGCGTTGATGGCATTGGTGATGAAGGCCGGCGGCTCGATGATGACCCCGCGCGAGATCGCGAAATATCCGAGCACGAACGCCGCCGCCGAGCGCGAGGTAGGGAAGCAGCAGGGCGATCGGCGTGTGCGACGCCCGCGATCATCCCGACGAAGCCGAGGCCGCGCAGCGCGCGCCGACCACGCCGATCGCGCCGAGCAGCGACATGGTGCGGCTCTGCCGCGTCGTGCGCGGCGCGCCGAGATAGGCGTAGGTCACGCACGACGAAGGCGAGCGGGTAGAGCGGCGCGGTGATGCGGTCGTGGAACTCGGCGCGGATCTGATCCGGCTGGTCGGCGAACTGCGGGTCGGTCCGGGTCGGGTCGTAGAGCTCCCACAGATAGCGCTCGCGCACCGAATAGCTGGAGGTTCTGCGGGCCCTTCGGTGAGCGCGACAGGTCGAAGCGCGTAGCTGTTGAACAGCACGATCGCGGGATCGCGCTGTCCGGTCTCGTGCCGCTGCACGCTGCCGTTCTCCAGCACCAGGAACATGCCGCGCTCGTTCTTCACGATGTCGCCGTGCTCGGCGAGAATGGTGGCGCGTTCCTTCGGGTCGCGCTGGTCGTCGATGAAGATGCCGAGCAATTGGCCGTTCGGCTTGCGCTCGCGAATGTGCAGCGTGAGCTTGTCCTCGATCTTGGTGAAGCGGCCGGGCTGCACGATGTTGCCGACGAGGTCGGCGCGAACCTCCGTCGCCCAGCGCCGCAGCTCGCGCAGGCCCCACGGCGACACATAGACGCTGATCGCGGCCACCAGCAGCGAGACGACGATCCCGACCGCCAGGAATGGACGGAACAGAAGCCAGGGCGGCATGCCGGCGGCGTTCATCACGATGAGCTCGGAATTGTTGCCGAGCTTGTTGAGCACGTGCGCGACCGCGATCATCAGCGCGATCGGCGCGATGATCATGGACCAGCAGCGGAATGATCAGGCCGGTGATGCCGACGAAGACGAAGATGCTCTGGCCCTGATTGGTCATCAGGTCGATGTCGCGCAGCGCCTGCGTGATCCACATCAGCGCGGTCACGCTGGCGCAACATCGACCAGGAACGCACCGAACGTGGTGCGAAAGATATAGCGCCCGATCGACCCCATCCGACTCGCGCGTCCCCGTCGCGGCAAACACACACATGCCGGTTAGGCCCGACATGCACACTGAATCATCGGACGCGCAGGGCCCCCGTGCCCGTGCAGATGCGCCCGATGTCGATCCCCTTTGTAGCCTTTATTTGATCGGCCAACAAAGTGGCTTGGCCAAGGCAAACCCTTTGAGCTATGCACAACAAAACGTTAATTCGGACCCGTTGCAAAGCGGCCACACTTGCCCCGTCTCTGCGGCCGCTGATACCGCCAACGGATGGCCCTCCGGAGCGCCTCCGGGCCGGCCTGGTCCGAGGGGCTTTGCAGGGCGCGCCGCGCCGGGTCATATCTGTTCCCCACCTGGGTGGCCCGCTGCGGGTCGGCCAAGGCCTAGTGTACAAGGCCGAACTACAAGGCCCAACCGTAGAAGGACACCAGCCGTCATGTCCGGCGCCCTGAAGCTCGAATTTGCATCGTTTTCGACGCCCGCCAAGGGCGTTCTTATTGTGTTCTGTGAGGAGGGGCTCAAGTTCGGCTCCGCCGCCCGCCGGGCGCTCGAGCCGACCGGCGATCTGGTCGGGCGGGCCGCGGCGGCCGACCGGTTCAAGGGCAAGAACGGCTCGACGCTCGACATCGTGGCGCCGCTCGGGCTCGACGTGTCGCGCCTCGTGGTGGTCGGGGTCGGCAAGGCGCGCGACCTCAAGGCGCAGGATTTCGTCAAGCTCGGCGGCATCGCCATGGGCAAGATTCCGTCGGCGGCGGGCGAGGCGACTCATCGTCGCCGATCTGCCGGGCGGCGGCATCAAGCCGGAGCGGGTCGCCGACATCGCGCTCGGCGTGCGGCTGCGCGCCTATGCCTTCGACCGCTACAAGACCAAGCGCAAGGAGGGCGAGGAGACGGCCGGCGCAGGTCAAGGTCGACGATCGCGGTTGCCGGCGTCGCCGCGGTGGAGAAGGCGTTCGCGCCGCGCGGCGCGGTGGCGAACGGCGTCGCTGATCGCGCGCGATCTCGTCAACGAGCCGGCCAACGTGCTCTATCCGGAGGAATTCGCCCGCCGCGCCGGCAACCTGAAGAAGCTCGGCGTCGCCGTCGAGGTGCTCGACGTCAAGGAGATGAAGAAGCTCGGCATGAATGCGCTGCTCGGCGTCGGGCAGGGCTCGCAGCACGAGAGCCGCATGGTGATCATGCGCTGGAACGGCGGCAAGCGCGGCACGCAGCCGGTCGCCTTCATCGGCAAGGGCGTCTGCTTCGACACCGGCGGCATCTCGATCAAGCCCGCGGCCGGCATGGAGGACATGAAGGGCGACATGGCGGGCGCGGCCTGCGTCGTCGGCCTCATGCATGCGCTCGCCGCGCGCAAGGCCAAGGTGAATGTCGTCGGCGCCATCGGCCTCGTCGAGAACATGCCCGACGGCAAGGCGCAGCGCCCGGGCGACATCGTCACCACCATGTCGGGGCAGACCATCGAGATCATCAACACCGACGCCGAGGGCCGGCTCGTGCTCGCCGACGTGCTCCACTACGTCAACAAGCGCTTCAAGCCGAAATTCATGGTCGATCTCGCGACCCTGACCGGCGCCATCATCGTCGCGCTCGGGCAGGAATATGCCGGCCTGTTCGCCAACGACGACAAGCTCGCCGAGCGCCTGGTCAAGGCCGGCAACGAGACCGGCGAGCGGGTCTGGCGCATGCCGCTCGGGCCGGAATACGACAAGATGATCGATTCGAAATTCGCCGACATGAAGAACACCGGCGGCCGCCATGGCGGCTCGATCACCGCGGCGCAGCTGCTGCAGCGCTTCGTCGACAAGACGCCGTGGGCGCATCTCGACATCGCCGGCACCGCCATGGGCTCGCCGCAGAGCGAGATCAACCGGAGCTGGGGCTCCGGCTGCGGCGTGCGGCTGCTCGATCGGCTCGTCGCCGACCACTACGAGAAGTGAAGTGACGCGAGCTGCTGTTCTATCATCTGCAACGCCAGCCGCTCGAGCGCGTGCTGCCGGCGCTGCTCGAGAAATCGCTCGAGCGCGGCTGGCGCGTCGTGGTGCAGGCGGCCTCCGAGGAGCGCCTCGAGGCGCTCGACGCGCATCTGTGGACCTATCCGCGACGACAGCTTCCTGCCGCACGGCACGGCCGCGAGGCCGATGCGCGCGAGCAGCCGATCCTGCTCACCGTCGCCGACGACAATCCCAACGGCGCCGCCGTGCGATTTCTCGTCGACGGCGCGCCGATGCCGGCGGATGCCGAGGCCTATGAGCGCATCGTGCTGATCTTCGACGGCGAGGATCCCGACGCGGTCGCCGCCGCGCGCGAGCGCTGGAGCGAGGCGCAGGGCGAAAGGCTTCGACGTCACCTATTGGCAGACCGACGAGAAGGCCGCTGGCAGCGCATGAAGTGAGCGGCCGGCGCGATTGGCATCATCGTCGTCGGCGGCCGCGCAACGAAAAGGCCCCGGGTTTTGCCCGGGGCCTTGTAGCAGGTGTTGTCGAGAGATCAGTACTTCGCGGCCACGGCCACGGGCGCCTTCCCCACCGGCCCAAACCAGCCCCAGCCCTGGGTCTTGATGGTCAGGCGGGCGCGGACGATGTCGCCGACCGCGCTCGACCGATAGTCTTCCGCGTTGGCCACGCCGCAGCCCGGGTTGAAGCAGAAGGTGTTATTTTCCCGCAGGTCGAAGTGCTGGTACTCGGCGCCCAGAATCACGTCCACGAGCGCGCCCTTGTGCACCATGTATTCGAAGCCGCCGCCGGCGAACCAGCCGTCATTCCTGGATTGGCCATGGAAAGCCGGGAAGCGCTGGATGCCCGTGCTGGTGAAGGTGTATTGCCCCTTGATATCGCCGGTGGCGTAGCCGCCGGTGACGAAGAACATCCAACGATCCCAGGCCCAGCCGAGCCGCGGGCCGACCGTGAACAGGTTGGTGAGCTTGTTGTAGGCGGAGGTGTCGAGGGCGAAGGGCGGCGTCGGCAGAGCCGTGCTGCCCTGACATTCGCGGAAGCACGCGCTGTAGGCGGCTTCGATGCCGAGCACCCAGATGCCCCACTGTGCCTGCGCGCCGGCGTGGAAGCCATAGATCGCGTCGTCGTTGCTGGTGGTCGCGGTGAGCGCCCCACCGATCGCCTGCGGGTAGAAGCGGTCCACGTCCGCCCACACGCCGCCGATGTTGAAGCCGACATATGCGCCCGACCAGTCATAAACCACGACCGGAGGAGGCGCTTTCACCGGCATGTCCGCAGCCATGGCAGGTCCTGCGATCACCGCCGCAAGCGCCATGGTTCCAAGAAGCTTCCTCATTTGAACCCCCCGTTCAAGAATTCAGTGGGGCATGTTTAACAGACGGTAAGTGGTTTGGCTGTGATATTTACGTCACTATGATGTGGATTCGGTATTTGGCCACAGCACAGCCAGAGCTCGGACGCAGGGCCGAAATGCAAGCGCCGCAAGTGAGCGACGTCGTCTGAAAATGAGCGCGATCGCTCAATGAAAAAGGCCCCGGGTTTTGCCCGGGGCCTTGTAGCAGGTGTTGTCGAGAGATCAGTTCTTGGCGACCACAGGCGCCGCCGCCCACGGTCCGGTCCAACCCCAGCCCTGAGTCTTGATGGTCAGGCGGGCGCGGACGATGTCGCCGACTGCGCTCGACCGATAGTCTTCGGCGTTGGCCACGCCGCAGCCCGGGTTGAAGCAGAAGGTGTTCTTTTCCCGCAGATCGAAGTGCTGGTACTCGACGCCGAGGATGACGTCCACGAGCGCGCCCTTGTGCGCCATGTACTCGAAGCCGCCGCCGGCGAACCAGCCGTCATGCCAGGATTGGCCATGGAAGGTCGGGAAGCGCTGAATGCCCGTGCTGGTGAAGGTGTATTGCCCCTTGATCGACCCGGTGGCGTAGCCGCCGGTGGCGAAGATCATCCAGCGATCCCAGGCGTAGCCCAGCCGCGGGCCGACGGTGAACAGGTTGGTGATCTTGTTGTAGGCGGAGGTGTCGGCGGCGAACGGCGGCGTCGGCAATGCCGTGCTGCCCTGACATTCGCGGAAGCAGGCGCTGTAGGCGGCTTCGATGCCGAGCACCCAGCCCCCCCACTGTCCCTGCGCGCCGGCGTGGAATCCGTAGATCGCGTCATCGGTGCGGGTGGATGCCGTCAGCGCCCCACCAAACGCCTGCGGGTAGAAGCGGTCCACGTCCGCCCACACGCCGCCGATGTTGAAGCCGACATATGCGCCGGACCAGTCATAGACCACGACCGGAGGAGGCGCTTTGACCTTCACCGGCATGTCCGCAGCCATCGCAGGTCCTGCGATCATCGCCGCGAGCGCCATGCTTCCAATAAAGAGCTTCTTCATGAGTGCCCCCAAAATCCCCGTTCGTCCCCGTTCATGCCCAGCTGGAATCGTTTCGACTGGCACGGCGACAATCTAAACAGGGAACCTGGGCTATGGCTGTGATATTTGAGCAACTGTAGTGGTTAATCAACAATTCCACAGTGCACGTATGTGATTGTGCAGCCTCGACTTTTATCGCTGGACAGCCCGTCTTTTCCTACCCGCACGAGCCGTGCGTAAGCCGTTGCGGCCGGCGCGAAAGTGTTGGAATATCGTTCCAACCCGGGGCTACCGGGCACCGGAGGGAATCGAATCATGGCGCTGCTCGCCGTCTATCTCGCATTGGTGATCATCGGGGATGTCATCGCCTATTCGATCGGGCTCGTGATCGAGCGGGCGGTTCCGGCGGCAAGCCTGCCGGCCTTCCTCGCGCTGTATTTCGTGTTCCTGTGGGTCGCCTGGGTGATCGCGGTCCGAGTCACGGCGCCCAGGGCGGAGTCGCCAAAAGCCGCGACCTGAGCGGGCCGAGGGCTTCGTAGGCCGAGATTGCAAGCCGGGATTTGGCGATGCGACGATCGAGGCGGATAGAGCATTTCCAGGAAAATGCTTGCCCCGGACTTGATTCGGGGTGGGCACCGGTTTTCCGCAGGAAATGCGACAAACGCCAAGACGCTAGAGCGCAAAGCGCTCTTGCATGGCGCGTGGTTGCATTGGCGGTGCTGGGCGCGGCCGTCGGCGCCTGCTCGTCCGATCTCAGCCTGAGCAACGTCACGCTCGCCCCCAAGCCCGAAACGCTGATGCGCAAGCCGGATTGGGCAACTTACTCAGGGGGCAAGAACGATTTCGACCTGCGTCCGATCACGCCGGCGGATCTCGTCAATCCGGAAGGGCAATGCGCCGCTGCGGCGGCCGATCAAGCCAGCGGCTTCACCGATTCGAAGACTGCGGGCTCAGCTCCCGCCGCGGCCGGCGGCATCGCGTTGCAGATGACCGAATGCGACGTGGTGCGGCGCGCGGGCCAGGCCGAGAAGGTCGATTTCGGTGTCAACGACCGCGGCGAGCGCACGGTGACGCTGACGTATAGCCGCGGGCCGTCGCCGGGCATCTACCAATTCGCCGGCGGACGATTGGCTTCGATCGAAGGCGCGCCCGCGCCGCCACCCGCACCCGCCAAGCAGAAGACGGCGCCGAAGAAGCCCGCGGGCACGTGATCGGGTAGGGTGGGCAAAATCGCCTGCCGTATCTTCGCCGCATGAATTCGGTGCACAAAGCGATTTTGCCCACGCGTGCTGGCGCGTGGGCAACCGCGCTATGTCCATTGCTGGGTGATGCCTGAAGCTCGGTCCGCGCGGTGCCCACCCTACGAGCCATTCGCCATGCGCTCGTTTAACGCGCTCGCTTCGAGCCATTCCTCCTCCGCTTTGGCCAGCGCGTCGGCATGGTCCGCGCGCGCCTTGGCGAGAGCTGCGGCCTTGGCGGGGTCGCGTGCGAACAGCCCGGGCTCGGCCAGCGCCGCGTCGATGCGCGCGATCTCCGCGGTGAGGCGCGTGACGGTTGCCTCCGCCTGCGCGATGCGCCGGCGCAGCGGCGCAAGCTCGATGCGTTTTTCCGCGGCGGCTCGCCGGGCATCTGCGCGTCCCGCGCGGGGCGCGGCGGCGGCGCGGCTGTCCGCACTCTTGCCGCTCGCGCCGCGGTCGGCCAGCACGAGCCTGCGGTAGTCGTCGAGGTCGCCGTCGAAGGGCGCGACCGCGCCGTCGGCGACGAGGAGGAGGCGGTCGGCGCAGGCCTCGATCAGATAGCGATCGTGCGACACCAGGATCACCGCGCCGGGAAAGTCGTTGATCGCGGCGATCAGCGCGGAGCGGCTGTCGATGTCGAGATGGTTGGTCGGCTCGTCGAGCATCGAGGAGATGCGGCCCGGCGAACGTCGCAAGCCCGAGCAGCAGCCGCGCTTTCTCGCCGCCCGAGAGCTGCCCCGACGGCGTGTCGGCGAGCGCCTGCGGAAAGCCGACGGCTCCGGCGCGCGCGCGCACCTTGGCCTCCGGCGCGTCGGGCATCAGCCGGCGCAGATGGGCGTAGGCGCTCTCGTCGGCGTCGCAATTCGTCGAGCTGATGCTGGGCGAAATAGCCGACCTCCAGCCGCTGCGGCCGCGTGACCTGCCCGGACATCGGCGCGAGGCGCCCGGCGATGAGCTTCACCAGCGTCGACTTGCCGTTGCCGTTGGCGCCGAGCAGCGCGATGCGGTCGTCGTCGTCGATGCGCAGCGTGAGGCGCCGCAGCACCGGGCGGCCCGGCTCGTAGCCGACGGCGACGTCGTCGAGCGCGATGATCGGCGGCGACAGCGGCTTCGCCGGCGGCGGGATCTCGATCGGCCGCACCTCGTCGGCGATGACGGCCGCGACCGGCTCGAGCTTGGCCAGCAGCTTGACGCGCGACTGTGCCTGGCGCGCCTTGGTGGCCTTGGCGCGGAAGCGATCGACGAAGGCCTGCAGCCGCTTGCGCTCGGCCTCCTGCTTGCTGGCGAGCTTGACGTCGAGCATCTGGCGCTCGCGGCGCTGGCGCTCGAACGGGTGTAGCCGCCGCGATAGAGCGCGAGCTTGCCGGCCTCGAGATGGAGGATCCAATCGACCGCGTTGTCGAGCAGGTCGCGGTCGTGGCTGATGACGATCACCGTGCGCGGATAGCGCGCGATATGCTCTTCGAGCCACAGCGTCGCCTCGAGGTCGAGGTAGTTGGTGGGCTCGTCGAGCAGCAGCAGGTCGGGCTCGGCGAACAGCGTGGCGGCGAGCGCGACGCGCATGCGCCAGCCGCCGGAGAATTCGGTGCAGGGGCGCTGCTGCTCGGCGTGGGAGAAGCCCAGCCCGGCGAGGATTTCGGCCGCGCGCGCGGGCGCGGAATGCGCGCCGATGTCGGCGAGCCGGGTCTGGATCTCGGCGATGCGCGTGGGCTCGTGCTCGGTCTCGGCCGCGGCCAGAAGCGCGCTGCGCTCGCGTGTCGGCCGCGAGCACGACATCGAGCAGGCTTTCGGGGCCGTCCGGCGCCTCCTGCGCGAGCCGGCCGATGCGGCGCTGCGCGGGGAGCCGCACCTCGCCCTGCTCGGGCGCGAGCTCGCCGGCGATGATGCGGAACAGCGTGGTCTTGCCGACGCCGTTGCGGCCGACGAGGCCGACCCGGGCGCCGGCCGGCAGCGCGACCGAGGCGCCGTCGAAGAGGCGGCGGCCGCCGATACCGTAGGTGATGTCGTCGAGGGCGAGCATGGCGGGGCTAGTTAACAGCAGCGAACGGCGAATGGCGAGTGCGATCGCGAGTAGCGAGTGGCGGCCAAGTGTCGCTTTCGTATTCGCTACTCGCTATTCGCTACGCAATGACGGAGGATTGCCATGTGCGTTCCCGGATGTCAGGAGGCGGTGCGGCACGCGCTCTCGCGGCGCGGCTTCTTCAAGGGGGCGGCGGCCGCCTGCGTTCGCTGCCGCGGCGGTGACGCCGGAGACGGCGTCGGCCGCGCCGGCGCGCCGGTTCAGCGCGACCGTCGATCTCACCCATACCATGTCGCCGGACTTTCCGACCTTCTTCGGCGTGCCCGGCATCGAGATGGAGAAGAAGTTCGACCTCAAGAAGGACGGGTTCAATCTCTATTGGTGGCGGATCGTCGAGCATGCCGGCACGCATCTGGATGCGCCGATCCACTTCTCGGAAAACGGCGCCACCGCCGAGAAGATTCCCGCCGACACGCTGGTCGTTCCGCTCGCGGTCGTCGACGTGGCGGCGAAGGCGGCGCAGAACCCCGACTACCTGCTCACGCGCGAGGATCTCGCCGCCTGGGAGAAGAAGCACCGGCGGCTGCCCGACAATTGCTGCGTGGCCATGCATTCCGGCTGGGCGCAGCACGTCGGCGATGCCGCCAAGTACACCGGCAAGGATGGCGCCGGCGTGTTCCACTTCCCCGGCGTCGGTCCCGCGGCGGCCGAATGGCTGATGAAGGAGCGGAAGGTCGCTGGGCCTCGCGGTCGACACGCTGTCGCTCGACAACGGTCCGTCGAAGGATTTCAAGGTGCACTACGCGTGGCTGCCGTCGGGCCGCTGGGGGCTGGAGAACGTCGCCAATCTCGACAAGGTGCCGCCGTCCGGCGCGACGCTGGTTGTGGGCTTGGCGAAGGTGAAGGACGCGACCGGCGGGCCGGCGCGGCTGATCGCGCTGGTCTGATGGCGAAAGCCGCCGCTGTTGCGCTCCTGCGATCCGCAATACGAGAAGCCCCGACTCGCTGCGCGAGACCGGGGCTTTCGTTCAGGAATGATCGGAGGGATCAGTAGCAGGGGACGTAGACCTTCTTCATGTAGCCGGAGTACGTCGGGACGTAGCCGACGCAGTTGTGGTTGTAATTGTAGTAGCCGTAGGCCATCGGGGCAGCGAGGAAGACGCCCGTGCGGAAGCCCCAGCCACCCCACCAGCCCTTGTAGTGCGCGGACGCAGTGGTCGGAACGAGCGCGGCGACGGTGACGGTGGCAACGGCGGCGGCGGCGAGGATGGTCTTGCGGAACATGGGGGTTTTCTCCTGTTTTTCTTGGATGTGCTCTCACATCCCGCTCATCAGTCGGGCGGGAGTTCCATCGGGTTCAAAGCCGCTCGGGGAAAACAGGGCCCCGGTCGGGGCGGGGCGTCAGGCGCCGGTCTGGCGCTGGCAAACGAAGCCAGCGCCCCGGCACGGCAAGTCCATGTGTGTTCCCAGTCTTGCCGCGCTTCGGCCCGGCCGCTATAAGCCGCGGCAATCGGGCTTTCCCGTCTCCCTCCTGGAAAAGAAGCAGTCCATGTCGCGCGAGCGTACCTTCTCGATCATCAAACCTGACGCTACCGCCCGCAATCTCACCGGCGCGATCAATGCCATGATCGAGCAGGCGGGCCTGCGCATCATCGCGCAGAAGCGCACCCGCATCAGCCGCGAGCAGGCGGAAACCTTCTATGCGGTCCATCGCGAGCGGCCGTTCTTCGGCGAGCTGGTCGACTTCATGATCTCCGGACCGGTGGTGGTGCAGGTGCTCGAAGGCGAGAATGCAATCGCGAAGTATCGCGACATCATGGGTGCGACCGATCCTGCCAAGGCGGCGGCCGGGACCATCCGCAAGACCCACGCGCGGTCGATCGGCGAGAACTCGGTGCACGGCTCGGATGCGCCCGATACGGCGCAAAAAGAGATTGCGCAGTTCTTTTCCGGCAATGAGATTGTCGGTTGAGGCGAGGGCTCCGCGTGGCATTTTGGCGCTCTGGTCAAGCCTTGCTGGTCAAGGCTCGGGAGGCGCCTGTAGACTGGCCTCGTCCGGCGGAGGCGGTGCTTTGCCGTGCCGGGCAGGGCCGTAAGGGCCAGGCGGCGCTGTAAAAATCGCAAATCAAGGGGTGCCAGGTGGGCTTTCTTCTCGACAACATCACGCACGCGCCGATCTGGATTGCCGCTGTTCAGATCATCGGCGTCAATATCATCCTATCCGGCGACAATGCCGTGGTCATCGCGCTCGCCTGCATGCGGCTGCCGCCGCGCCAGCGGCTTTGGGGCATGATCCTGGGAGCGGGCGTCGCCGTCCTGCTGCGCGTGCTGTTCACCCTGGTCGTGGCGCAGGCGATGACCTACCCCTTCCTCAAGCTCGTCGGCGGTCTGCTGCTGTTCTGGGTGGCCACCAAGCTGGTGACCGAGGACGCCGAGGGCGAAGGCAACATCGAGGCGGCGGAAAACCTCTGGCGCGCCGTGCGCATCGTCGCCATCGCCGACATCGTGATGAGCCTCGACAACGTCATCGCGATCGCGGCGTCGGCCGAGGTCGCGGCGGCGAAAGTGGACATCGCCCACGCCGCCGCCATCAAGACCACGCTCATCATTTTCGGTCTCGCGACCAGCGTCCCGCTCATCATCGCGGGCAGCGCGATCCTGATGGCCCTGCTCGAACGCTTCCGGATCCTGGTCTGGGCCGGCGGCGCGCTGCTGGGATGGGTCGCCGGCGACATCATGTCGACCGATCCCTTCATCGTCGGCCGGGTCAGCGAAGCCACGGCGCACAGCCTGCATGCCTGGGCGGGCCCCGTCGGCGCCGTCATCGTCGTCGGACTGGGCATGCTGCTCGTGCGCCGGCATCGTCCGTTCCACCTGGACGAGACCATGGCCGCCATCGGCCTCGCCGTCTGGATCGCCGGCGACCTCCTGATCGGCGCCATCATTCCGGAGAACGAGGCTCTCAAGGTCTGGCTGGCGCGCGGCGTCATCGCCGTCGTGCTCGTCATCGGCTACGCGATGTCGCGCAGCCGTCGCCAGGTCGAGGCCGAGAAGGCGTAGGGACGAGGGCCGAAGTCGGTGATCGGGAAATCCGATCACCGACGAACCGTTACAGCTCCCAGCCGAGCTTGCGGTCGAGCGAGTAGGGGCCGCCGCCGCGCAAGGCGATGGCGAAGAGGATGAGGCCCCAGAACAGCGGATACTCCCATCCGCCCCGGCTCCAGACGAAGCCCTGCGGCCAGTGCGCAACGAAGGTGATGACCGCGAACTGGATCGCCGCGGCCGCCGCAATGAAGCGCGTGAACAGCCCGAGCATGATCAGGACCGCGCCGATGGTCTCGAGAAAGAACACGGCGTAGGCGGCGGGCAGCGCGGGCTCGATCCCGCGGCGAGCCATGCTGCCGGCGGCGAAGGCCTCGATGGTGGCGGCGAAGCCCTTCTCGGCCATCGGCATCGCCTTTTGAATCCCGTGGACCAGCAGCATCCCGCCCGCCGTGAGGCGGACGACCAGCCACGAGAGGTCGCGGCTGTGGGCGTAGAACGAAGCGAGCGCCGGAATGATCGGCCTGGGCTCGCTCGCCGGTACATGTGATTCGGATGTGATCGTGCTCATGCGTTTCCCCCTTGTTCGGCTCTATCGCGTGCCTTCGAAAATGCCGTGTCGGCTTTCCGAAAGGCGCGAGCCGTGCCGGATGATAGCATCGACGAATGCACGGCGCTCGCCCCTGCCGTGCGGTAACGATGTGCATGGATCGGTGTGCATGGATCGGTGTGCATGAATCGGTGTGCATGGATCGTGCCGTGCGGCGCCATAGTCATGCTGCAGCCGCATTTTACATATTTGTTTTGCCATAATTCGGATTTTGGCCGCTCCGGCCGTTGCGTGCCGAGAGGCAGCATTCGCTTCGGATCTCCCCAAAACCCGGGTTGTGGCGCGGCTCGCAGCGATGCGTTCGCGGCACTCCACTCGAGACGTAAACTTGCTCAGGAGAAAGACGATGCAAAAGGGCACCGTCAAATGGTTCAATCCAACTAAAGGCTACGGGTTCATTCGGCCTTCCAGCGGCGACAAGGACGTGTTCGTCCATATCTCGGCGGTGGAGCGTGCGGGCCTCGGCAGCCTCAACGAAGGTCAGACCGTCGAGTACGAGCTCGTGACCAATCGCGGCAAGACATCAGCGGAAAATCTCAAGGTGTCCTGACGTGGCGGGAAGGCCGGTCAATCCGGCAAGCGAGTTTCCCGTAGCCCCCGGCCCACGCGCCGGGGGTTTGTGTTTCGCGGCTCACGCCGCCGCCCTGATGCCGGCGACTTCTCCGAGTTCCGGGTAGAATCGCGCGGTCATCCGGGCGACATAGCTGCGCAGATTGCCGTGACGCTCGGCGGCCGTGCGCAGCGGTGTGTCGAAGGCCGGGCACAGCGCGCCGGCGGCGAAGGCGAACATGGTGGCATCGACCCCGCTCGGCTCGCCCCCCATGAAATACGGCTTCTGCCCGAGATGCTCCGCGATGGCGTCGATCGAGCGGGTGCCGATCGCGACGATCTCGGCGTTGGAATGTCGCCCCAGGCCATGGGCTTTCAGCGTCTTGCGGACCTGGCGGCGGACCATCGCGATCGCGATCGGCCGCAACGGTGCCGGGAGCCTGCTGAAGAAAGTGCACCGGGCCCTTGTAGAAGTTGGCATCGTCGGTCCACCTGGAATCGAGCAGGGTCCAGTAGAGATTGTCCTCGGCCATCTTCTCGAAGGCCCAGGCGGTTGCGCGCTCACCCGCGTCGAGCGCGCGATCGAAGTCGACCCGGTACTTTTTCTCGATGTGCCAGCGGATGAAGGTCGAAATCGGCGATGCGCTCGCCGTCGTCGTCGATATAGGGCAGCTTGCCTTTGGGCGCCTTGTTGAAACCCTCGGTATCGATGCGGAAGGGCAGGCCGGACATCTTGAGCAGCACTTCGGCCTTGGTGACGAACGGGCTCGGATCCGGCAGGCCGAAGCTGCGGCCGAAGGTGTAGAGCGTGATCATGGTACCTCCTTTCGGGCATCGACCATTGCGATGCGACCCGAGGCGACGAGCGCGAGCGCCTGTGGATAGATTCTATGCTCGATTTCGAGCACTCGTGCGGCAAGCGTGTCGGCATTGTCGGTGGGATGAATTCGCAGGCGTTCCTGGACGATCGTCGGCCCGGAATCCATTTCCGGCACCACGAAGTGGACGGTGGCGCCGTGAAAGGTCGCGCCCTCCGCAAGCGCACGCGCATGGGTATCGAGGCCCTTGAAGGCCGGGAGCAGCGCCGGATGGATGTTGATCAGCCGTCCCTCCCAGCGGCGGACGAACCACGACGTCAACAGCCGCATAAAGCCGGCGAGGCACACGATGTCGATCGAGCGCTCTTCAAGCGCCGTCTGAAGCGCGCGCTCGAAGCCTTCGCGGTCCTTGCCGAATGTGGTGTGATCGACGACCGCCGTCGCGATTCCCTCCGCGCTTGCCCGGGCGAGCCCGCCGGCGTCGGGGCGGTTGGAGAGCACGAGCGCGATCTCGGCGGGATAGTCCGGCGCTTTTGCCGCGGTGATCAGCGCCACCATGTTGGAGCCGCGACCAGAAATCAGGATGGCAACGCGCTTCTTGGGCATCTGATCACCGGGCGAGACTGCCGTTTCGGTACTTGGGAATCCGCGACTGTGCAATGGCTTGATCGTGGGTATACTGACGCCGTATGGCCACGTGCGCAGGCCATCGCCGAGATGGCGAAGCGCGGGGCCCTAGTGTCCCGGTTCCGACGTTCGTATCCTTTTGCGGCACGCTCTTGTACGAACGTCGGAACCAAAGGGACACTAGCAACTCTATGATTCCAGTGTGGCTTTGGATTTGACGTTCCTACGATGAACTCGCAGCGATGCTGGTAGGAACGTCAAATCCGCCACACTGGTCGGGGCGCTGAGCTTTGAGTATTCCGAACCTAATTACGCTTGGCCGCATCCTCTTGGTGCCGGTCGTGGTCTGGGCGATCACCGCGGGCCAAATGCAGATCGCATTCGCCCTGTTCCTCGCCGCCGGCATCAGCGACGCCGTCGACGGGTTCCTGGCGAAGCGCTTCGGCATGGCGACCGAGCTCGGCGCCTACCTCGATCCGCTCGCCGACAAGGCGATGCTGGTCTCGATCTATGTCGCGCTCGGGATCACCGAGGCGGTCCCGCGCTGGCTGGTCATTCTCGTTGTCTCCCGCGACATCATGATCGTCAGCGCGGTGATCCTGTCCTGGCTGGTGGACAAGCCGGTGCCGCTCAAGCCCTTGATGGTTTCCAAGCTCAACACCGTCGCGCAGATCGTGCTCGCCCTCGTGGTCATGGCCGCGCTCGGGTTCAGCTTCAATGCCCACATCGCTGTTGTCGCGCTGACGGCGCTGGTCGCAGCCTTGACCCTGGTTTCCATTGCCTTCTATGTCGCCGAGTGGGTTCGCCATATGAACGCGGCGGAGATGGAGCCCTGACGGGCGGAGGCGATAAAGCGATGATGTACGGTCGCCCGCTCAGGTTCTGGCTCGTGACGTTCGTCGCGCTCGCTCTGCTGCTGTGGCTCCTGCACGAGATTCTGCTTCCGTTCGTGGCCGGAATGGCGCTCGCCTACGTGCTGTCGCCGCTCGCCGACCGCATGGAGCGGCGCGGCATCAACCGCACCGTCGCGGCGCTCTTGATCGTCGGCGTCATCGTCGTGGCGCTGGTTGCAGCGGTACTGCTTTTCGTTCCGCTCCTGGTGCAACAGGCGTCGGCTTTGATCTCCAACATTCCCGGCTATTTCAAGCGCGTTCAGGAAATGCTCGTCGACCCGAGCTTCCCTTGGCTGAATTGGCTGGGCTCCGGCAACAAGAACCAAACGGTGTCCGAGCTCGTCAGCCAGGCCGCCACGTGGCTCCTGAGCTTTTCCTATTCGCTCTGGACCGGCGGCAAGGCACTGGTCTCGTTCGCTTCGATCCTGATCGTGATGCCGGTCGTGACCTTCTACCTGATCTGCGACTGGCATCCGATGGTCAATGCCATGGACGGCTGGGTGCCGGTGCGCCAGCGTGACACCGTGCGCGAGCTCGCCCGCGAAATCGATGCCGCCATCGGCGGCTTTCTGCGCGGGCAATTCGGCGTGTGCCTCATTCTCGGGTCCTACTACGCACTCGCCTTGATGCTGGTGGGGCTCGATTTCGCCCTGCTCATCGGCCTCGTCGCCGGTCTGATCACCTTCGTTCCTTATATCGGCTCGATGACCGGGCTGATGATCGCGGCGAGCGTGGCGATCGCGCAATTCTGGCCGGACTGGAAGCGCATCGTGGTCGTGGTCCTCATTTTCCTGGTCGGGCAGTTCGTCGAGGGCAACATCGTCTCGCCCAAGCTCGTGGGCGAGCGCGTGGGACTGCATCCGCTCTGGATGATCTTCGCCATGTTCGCGTTCGGCTACCTCTTCGGCTTCGTCGGCCTGCTGCTCGCCGTGCCGCTCGCGGCCGCGATCGCGGTGCTGTTCCGGTTCGGCATGCGGCAATATCTGGCGAGCCCGCTCTATACGGGGGAAAAGCCGCCCTGATGTCGACCGGCCCGCGTCAACTCGCGCTCGCGCTCGATCACGCGGAGAGCTCTGCGCGCGAAGATTTCCTGAGTGGGCCGTCGAATGCGCAGGCGCTGGCCCTGATCGATTCCTGGCCGGGCTGGCCGCATCGCACCGTCATGCTCACGGGCCCGGAAGGCTCCGGCAAGAGCCACCTTGCCGCCATATGGGCGCAGGTGGCGGGCGCGCGGCGCATCGCCGCGCGTGCGCTCGACGAGGCGGCGGTGCCGAGCGCGCTCGCCACCGGCGCGCTGGTGGTCGAGGACGTCGCCACCGGCGCGTTCGACGAGCGGGCGCTCTTTCACCTGCTCAATCTCGCCCGCGAGGAGGCGGCATTCGTGCTGCTCACGGCGCGCACCGCGCTCATGAGCGTCGCCATCCGCGACCTCGGCTCCCGCCTCAAGGCGCTGCCGGTCGTCGCGCTCGCGCCGCCCGACGATGCGCTGTTGCGCGCCGTGCTGGTGAAGCTGTTCGCCGACCGCCAGCTCGCGGTCGACCAAAGCCTGATCGCCTATGTGGCGATGCGGATCGAGCGTTCGTTTGCCGCCGCGCGCCACGTGGTGGGCCTGCTCGACGACGAGGCGATGCGGCAAAAACGGCCAATAACCAGGGCCTTGGCCGCCGAGTTCCTGCGTACCTGACGGCTTGACGGTCCGTTAGGCGCAGCGCCTTATGATGTCATGAAGTCGTCACCAAGCACGGCGATGTTGCCCCACCAAATGAAGTATTCCAGACATGGCTGACCGCAGCCAAGCGACTGTTATTAAAGAGGAAATCTCGGAATCGGCGCCCGTTGCGGCCGCTCCGGCGGCGTTCGACCTCGCAGCAAGCCCCGAGCGGTTCATCAATCGCGAATTGTCGTGGCTGCACTTCAATCGCCGAGTGCTCGAGGAGGCGGCAAATGACGCTCAGCCGCTGCTCGAGCGCGTCCGCTTCCTGTCGATCTCGGCCAACAATCTCGACGAGTTCTTCATGGTGCGCGTTGCCGGCCTCAAGGGCCAGCAGCGCGCCGGCATCACGGTCAAGTCGCCGGACGGGCTCACGCCGGCCGAGCAGCTCGCGCGCATCTCGGACGCCGTCACGATATTGGCCAGCGATCAGCAGAAGCGCTGGAACGAGTTGCGGCAGATGCTGGTCGCCGCGGGCGTCGTGCTGGTCGACGGGCCGGACGTGACGAAAAAGGAAAAGACCTGGCTCGAGGATCATTTCCTGCGGCAGATTTTTCCCTTGCTCACGCCGCTCGCCATCGATCCGGCGCATCCGTTCCCGTTCATTCCCAATCTCGGCTTCACCATCGCGCTGCAGCTCGCGCGCACGAGCGACGGCAAGGCGATGAATGCGCTGATCCGCATTCCCAACAAGATCGAGCGTTTCATCCGGTTGCCGAGTCCGGAGGGCGCGCCGGCCGCGCGGGTGGTCACGCTCGAGCAGGCGACGGGTCTGTTCATCGGCCGGCTGTTCCCCGGTTATACGGTCAAGGGGCAGGGCGCCTTTCGCGTCATCCGCGATTCCGAGATCGAGATCGAGGAAGAGGCCGAAGACCTGGTGCGCGAGTTCGAGACGGTGCTCAAGCGGCGCCGGCGCGGAACGGTCATAAGGCTCGAGCTCGAGGCGGCCATGCCTGCGGAGCTGCGCAGATTCGTGCAGCGCGCCATGGCGTGCGGCGACGACGAGGTCTTCCTGGTCGACGGCGTGCTGGCGCTCAACGAGCTGTCGCAGCTCATGAGCCTCGACCGGCCGGACCTCGAATTCGTGCCCTACAATCCGCGCTATCCCGGAGCGCTTTCGCGACCACGCCGGCGACTTGTTCGCGGCCATCCGCCAGAAGGACGTGGTGATCCACCATCCTTATGAATCCTTCGACGTGGTGGTGCAGTTTCTCAACCAGGCCGCCCGCGATCCCGACGTCGTCGCCATCAAGCAGACGCTCTACCGCACCTCCGCCGAGTTGCCGATCGTGCGGGCGCTGATCGAGGCGGCGGAAGCCGGCAAGTCGGTCACCGCCCTGATCGAGCTCAAGGCCCGCTTCGACGAGGAGGCCAACATCCGCTGGTCGCGCGCGCTCGAGCGCGCCGGCGCGCAGGTCGTGTACGGCTTCATCGAGCTCAAGACGCACGCCAAGCTGTCGATGGTGGTGCGCCGGGAAGGCGGGGCGCTCGCCTCCTATGTCCACGTCGGGACCGGCAACTATCATTCGGTCACGGCCCGCATCTATACCGATCTCTCCTTCTTCACCTCCGATCCGGCTCATCGCCCGCGATGTCGCGCGCATCTTCAATTACATCACCGGCTATGCCGAGCCGGCCGAGCTCGAACGCATGGCGGTGTCGCCGCTCACGCTGCGGGCCCGCATCTGCGAGCATATCGAGCAGGAGATCGCGCATGCCGAGGCCGGCCGGCCGGCGGCGATCTGGATGAAGGACAACTCGGTGGTCGATCCCGAGATCATCGACATGCTCTACCGACGCCTCGCGCGCCGGCGTTGCGGTCGATCTCGTGGTGCGCGGCATCTGTTGCCTGCGTCCGGGCCTGCCGGGGCTCTCCGAGAACATCCGCGTGAAATCGATCGTCGGCCGCTTCCTGGAGCACAGCCGCATCTATTGCTTCGGCGCCGGCCACGGGCTGCCGCATCCCAAGGCCGCGGTCTATATCTCGTCCGCCGACATGATGCCGCGCAATCTCGACCGCCGCGTCGAGGTCTTGTGCCCCATCCTCAATCCGACCGTGCACGAGCAAGTGCTCGATCAGATCATGGTGGCGAATTTCAAGGACAATGAACAGAGCTGGAAATTGTTGCCCGACGGGACCTCGAATCGCTTAAAAGCGGCCGAGGGCGAAGAACCCTTCAACGCCCACAAATACTTCATGACCAATCCGAGCCTGTCGGGCCGTGGCAAATCGCTCAAGGAATCGTCCCCGCGTAGCCTTATACGCCGTCTCGACCGCCCGTAAGCGGCGACGTTTGCCCATGGACATCGCGCAAGGTCGTCTCGACTACGGGCCGCCGATCGCCGTCATCGACATCGGCTCGAACTCGGTGCGGCTCGTGGTCTATGAAGGCCTCACCCGCAGCCCGACCCCGATCTTCAACGAGAAGGTCCTGGCGGGGCTCGGACGCGAGGTGCAGACCACGGGCATGCTCGCGGCCGATGCGGTCGACAAGGCGCTGGCCGCGCTGCGGCGTTTTCGTGCCTTGTGCGACCGCATGGAGGTCGCGCAGCTTCGTGCCATCGCCACGGCGGCGTGCCGCGACGCCAAGAACGGCAAGGCCTTCGTCGCCGAGGCCGAGAGCATCTGCGGCTGCAAGATCGATATCCTCTCCGGCAAGCGCGAGGCGGAATTGTCCGCGCTCGGGGTGGTATCCGGTTTCCACAAGCCCGACGGCCTCGTCGGCGACCTCGGCGGTGGATCGCTCGAGCTGACCGAGGTCCACGGGCACCGGGTCAGGCCCGGCCTGACGCTGCCGCTCGGCGGCCTCGCGTTGCAGGACATTTCGTCGAAGTCGATCAAGAAGGCGGAAAAGATCGTCCGCAGCGCGCTCGACGACGCCCGCCTGCTCGAAGGCGGCAAAGGCCGCACCTTCTACGCTATCGGCGGCACCTGGCGCGCGCTTGCGCGGCTACACATGTGGCAGACCGGCTATCCGCTCCACGTCATGCACGGCTATGTGCTGCCGGCGAAAGAGGCGTTCGATTTCTCCAGCCTGGTGCACCGTATCGATCCCGAAATGCTGTCGCAGATCGAGGTGGTCACCGATGCCCGCCGACCGCTGCTCGCCTATGCCGCACTGGTGCTGGAAAACCTGGTGCGGATCGCGCGGCCGAAGGACGTCGTCATTTCCGCGCTCGGCGTGCGCGAGGGCCTGCTCTATTCGCTGCTCGACGCCGAAGAGCGGGCCAAGGACCCGCTGATCGCGGCCGCGAACGAGCTCAACGTGCTGCGCTCGCGCTCGCCCGCACACGGCCAGGAGTTGACGGCCTGGACCGACCGCTTCATGGCGTCGTCCGGTCTCGACGAGACGACCGAGGAGCGGCGGCTGCGCCATGCCGCATGCCTGCTGGCCGATATCGGCTGGCGCGCGCATCCGGACTATCGCGGCGAGCAGTCGCTCAACATCATCGCCAACGGCGCCTTCGTCGCCATCGATCATCCCGGCCGCACCTATATCGCGCTGGCGGTATTCTTCCGCCACGTCGGCCTGGTGGACGAGGAGCTCTCGCCGCGGCTGCGCGAGCTCGCCTCGACCCGCGTGCTCGACCGCGCGCGCGTGCTCGGCGCCGCGCTGCGCGTCGCCTACATCGTCTCGGCCTCGACCACCGGGGTCTTGCCGAAGACGCCGATGGTGGTCGAGCGCGGCCGGCTGGTGTTGCGTTTCGAGAACGGGTTCAAGGCGCTGGCGGGCGAGCGCGTATTCGTACGGCTGCGCCAGCTCGCGCGGCTCGTCGGCCGCGAGCCGGTGATGGAGACAGGGTAAGCGGACGCCGGATCACGTCCCCGAGCGGGCCTGCGCCTGAGTGGAGGCCACGCGTGCTCGCGCCTGCGCCTCCTCCTCGAGCTTGCGCGTGATGACGCGCCGGGCGCCTACGCCGGCGCGGTCGAATGCAAGGCTCACGAGCGGAGCGTCGGACGGGTCGCTGTCGATCAGCGACTGTTGACCCTCGACGATGCGCTTGTCCTCGGCGAAGGCGAGATCGGTCATATCCTTGTAGATCTTCGACACGTTGTCGTCATCGAGCCCCCAGGAGCGCACGGTGGACCAGAAATAGTGCGTGGTGCGCTCGGTCTCCGGCGTGAAGCTGTTGAGCACGATATGCGTCGGCGTGCCGAACGGCACGTCAGTGCCCGCCTCGCGCGCGCCGAGCGTGATCCGCGCGTAGATCGGAGGGCGGAACTCCAGGAACTGCCAGCGGTCGATCTTGCCATGCAGATTCAGTGCTGCCCGATAGATCGGCGCGGTATCGACATTGCGCATCAGGCGCTGCGCCCGCACCACGTCGCCGTCGATCGTCACTTCCAGTGGCGTCTCCGCCACGCCGCCGCCGGCGAGCGTCGTCTTGTGCACGAAGACGACATGGGTGAGATCGAGGATATTGTCGATCAGCAGCTGGTAGTTGCCCTTGACGTGCAGTATTCCGTGCACGCCGGTCCAGCCCGGCTTCACGTTCTCGCCGAAGTCGGGAATCAGCGCCGGGTCCGCGAGCGCTTCGCCCAGCCAGACGAATACGAGCCCGTGGACCTCGCGGACCGGGAAGCTGCGGGCGCGAAAGCTGCGCCCGACCAGCGCGTTGCCCGGCACATGGGTGCAGGCGCCGTCGGCGGCGAAGCGGATGCCGTGGTAACCGCACTGGATGTCGTTGCCGACGACCTCGCCGGAGGAGAGCGGCGCCTTGCGGTGCGGGCAGCGGTCGGTGAGCGCGGCGACGTCGCCATCCTGGCCGCGAAAGATCACCAGTGGCTCGTTGCAGATCGTGCGCGCCAACGGGGTCGCGCCGAGCTCGGCGGAAGTCGCGGCCGTGTACCACTGATTGCGAAGGAACGTTGCCTTGCGATCCTTCGTCATGCGCCGCCTCCGTCATTCGGGGACCGGCCATCTTAGCCTCGTCCGCTATGTTGCGGGAGAGGAATCGCAGGGGTTGCATACGATCCGCGTGATCGGCAGGCCCAACCATCGCCGGTCGCCTGTGGCGGGGAAGGGGAGGCAGGTCCACGCCAGCGTGGAGTGGCCGGATTGGGCCGCGTCGAGCCTGATCTCGACGGTGCCAGGCCCGATCGTTACATCTCGAGCGGGAAGTAGCTGTTCGTCAAGGTAGAACCGCAAGTCCGCTCCATGCGTCAAGGAACGGACCGGGAGGCATTCAATGCGAATACGATGCTGCCCCGCCGGCATCCAAGATGACATGATCGCGGCCGTTTCGGACCACCGGAATCTGGTTCCCTGGCATATTTCGATCGGGTAGAAACCGGCGTTCCCCGGTGCAAAGACGTCCAACCGCGCGGCGCGCTCACATTGCGGATGGTCATCCGTCATTGTCCGGGCGCAGCGTGCCGACTTGATGCATTCCAATCGTTGATGGTCGATCAGCGCCGCGACGTAGTTCCTGAATGCTGCGCTGAGCCGCGCCTCCGGAGCGATCAGGCCGGAGAGCTTCGCCATCGAAAACGTCCAGCAAACTTTCGCCGCGGCGCCGAATCGTGCGGCGCCCTCGTGGACGACGGCGGGCACCAACCAACGCATGAGCGTCCGGGCCAACATGCGAGGCCCCCGCAACCGCCCCGTGGGCGGCGCCAAAACGTTGCGCGCTGCGATCCGCAAGAGGCATCGCGCCAGGCGACGGTCCCAACTGCCTTGGCAAACCCATTGCGGCGGCACGTCGAGCAGACACTTGCCGGAGTCGTTCGCTTCGCTCGCGAAGTAGCGCATTTCTCCGGTCGTGAAATCGCGGGTGAACGCGCGCAACTCGGCAAGATCGCCGACATAGTAGTGGTGCATCACTGCCTCGGGCAGATACTCGATCGCGTGCCCCCGCTCGTGGTAATTCGCGGCAAGAACCCATTCTGCAAAGTGCCCAAACTCGGATTTCATTCCGCCGCATTCGTTGAAAATATCACGGCGCGTGACGAAACATTGGTCGAGGACTTTGCGCCACGGATGACTCTGTCATGCCGTATTCGATGTCGGTCTCATACATGTCGGCCTCGGCAATCGAGAGCCGATTGTGTGTGACGCGCATCGATCGGCATGAAAGCGCGACCCATTCGGGATGCGTCGTGAACGCGTGCAGACATTTCTCCAAGACGTCCGTCTCCGGCCAGCAATGCGATTCGGTAAAGAACAAGAACCGGCCTTGTGCACGCGCGGCCCCGGCGGCGCTGAGGCCGATATCGTGGCGTTCGCTTGCATATTCCAGGCGATCCCGCGGCCCGAGCCGCGCCGACAACTTCTCCTGCTCGGGGAAGTCCGGCGGCACGACCAGGATCAACTCATATTGGGATTTCGGCAGCGTTTGCGCCTGCCATCCGAGCCAGCATTGCTCCCATTGGCCGCGGTGGTATTCCAGGGGGATGACGACCGAAAACAACGGTTCGGACATGATAGACATTGGGGTTCAATCGAGACTTTGCCGTTCCATACGGCTTCGAAGAAAGGAACCTACTCGGCAAATCATGGGGCGGCCATCAAGTGCAATCTAATCATGTCATACATGCGTTCGAAAGCTGAGGGCGCCGATCTGTCTCTGCTCAAAAAGCCTTTTTTAGGCCCATACCCACGCCGGCGAGCAGCGAATGAACGAACAGCTCAAGATGCGTTGGAGCGAGCGCAAGCGATCGCGAGCGGGCTTGCGCGGTTCGCAGACGATGTCCTGATTTCACAGTTTTCTGTTGTTGTTCTTGGCGGCACGCTAGTATTCTGTGTGCACGCTTGCCAATGTGAGACGGGGCGTAGTTGACGACAGCGGGGACAGCGTGTCGTTGCTGCGCCGTCCAAGCGATGGCCAGCCAGCCCAGAGCAGGCTGGAGTTGGACAGACAAAAGGGCGGTGCATGCGTGGAATTGTGCTCGCGGGCGGTAGGGCAACTCGTCTGCACCCGGTCACCAAGGTCATCTCCAAGCAGCTCCTCCCCGTCTACGACAAGCCGATGATCTATTATCCTCTGTCGGTTCTCATGCTAGCGGGGATCCGAGATGTTCTCGTGATCTCGGCACCGAATGACTTGCCGCAATTTCGAACGCTGCTCGGAGACGGAAGCCAATGGGGCCTAAAATTCAGCTACGCGGCACAGCCACACCCCGAAGGAATTGCGCAGGCCATTATCATCGCCGCTGATTTCCTTGTCGGGGAGCCGTTTTGTTTGATTCTGGGCGATAACCTTTTCTACGGCGGCGGCGTCACACCGCTTCTCGCGCGGGCGAGGGCTCGCACCGAAGGCGCCACTATTTTTGCCTACCGCGTGAGGGATCCGCAACGATACGGGGTGGTCGGCTTCGACGACAGCGGCCGTGCCACGAGTTTCGAGGAAAAACCCGTAAATCCGAAATCGAGCTATGCCGTTACCGGTCTCTATTTTTACGATGGCGAGGCGGCCGACATTGCATCTCGCTTGCGCCCATCGGCGAGAGGTGAATTGGAAATCACCGACCTCAACAAGGCCTATCTCGAACGCGGGACGCTGACAGTCGAGCGAATCGGGCGAGGAATTGCTTGGCTCGATACCGGAAATCCCGACGCTCTGCTTCAGGCCGCCAACTTCGTGCGAATTGTCGAGCTGCGGCAGGGGCTCAAGATTGCCTGTCTGGAAGAGGTGGCGCTGAACCTCGGCTATATCGACATCGACCGCGTTCTAGCGCAGGCGAGGCCGATTTCGAATACGGAGTACGGTCAATATCTCCTCCAATTGGCTGAGCTTCGAGAGTAGCGGATCACAATGTCCCTGGAGATCGTCTCTGCTGACGGGCTACCGGCGGTGCGGATAATCCTGCCGCGTCGTCAACAGGATGCTCGTGGTTTCTTCTCCGAGGTGTGGCGTGAGGACGTGATGACGGGCGCCGGAATAAGTCTCCGCTTCGTCCAGGAGAACCACGCTCTCTCCGGCGCCACGGGTACGGTCCGAGGCCTGCATTTCCAGGTCGGCAAGTCGGCCCAAGCGAAATTGATCCGTTGCCCGCGGGGAAGCATTCTCGACGTGGCAGTTGACATTCGTCGCGGCTCGCCGACCTATGGGCGCTATGCGGCCGTGATCCTGAGTGACGAGAACTGGAAACAGTGTTACGTGCCCGCGGGCTTTGCGCATGGTTATTGCACGCTTCAGCCGAACACCGAAGTGATCTACAAGGTGACCGCCTACTATGATCCCAGTTCCGAGCGAGGACTTGTGTGGAATGATCCCGAGATCGGAATCGTGTGGCCGGTTACCCCGGATCTCGCCGTCATGACCGAACGAGACCGCATGTTTCCGCGACTTGCGGAGCTTCCCGAATTCTTCCCCTTCCACAGCTTTCCGGACTGAGATGGACGACGACGTCATATTGGTGACTGGAGGCGCCGGATTTATCGGATCCGCGGTTGTCCGGCATCTGATCCGCGAGAGCGCGGCGACCGTGGTCAATGTCGACGCGCTCACCTACGCGGCCAATCTCGCCAACCTCGCGGAGGTGGAACGCAATCCCCGCTATCGCTTTGAGCAGGTCGATATCTGCTCTGCCGCCGATATTGAACGAATCTTCGCAGTTCATCGCCCGACGGCGGTGCTTCACCTGGCCGCCGAAACTCACGTCGATCGCTCCATCGATGATCCGCTTGTCTTCGTACGGGCGAACATGCTCGGAACGGCTACGTTGTTGCAAGTCGCATGCCGCTACTGGCGCAAGCTTGCGCCGGCTTACAAGGCGCGGTTTCGCTTCCACCACGTGTCTACCGATGAAGTCTACGGTTCGCTCGGTGGAACGGATTTCTTCGACGAGAGCGCAAATTACCGGCCAAGCTCGCCCTACGCTGCCAGCAAAGCGGGCGCGGACCATCTCGTGCGCGCGTGGCACCGGACCTACGGCTTGCCGACGATCATCAGCAACTGCTCGAACAATTTCGGGCCCTACCAATTCCCGGACAAGTTCATTCCATTGATGATCATCAATGGCCGTGAAGGCAGGCCGATGCCCATTTACGGGCAAGGCGATCACATCCGTGATTGGCTGTTCGTCGAGGACCACGCGCAGGCGCTACTGGCGATCTTGCACGGCGGGCGGGTCGGCGAGTGCTACAATGTCGGCGGTGGCAACGAGGTTCGCAACATCGATGCGGCGCGAAAGATCTGCGACCTGCTCGACGAGGCGACGCATCCGTTGCCTGGCGGGGCGTCGCGACGAGAGCTGATCACCTTCGTTGCCGACCGGCCCGGGCATGATGCGCGTTACGCGATCGACGCGCGCAAGATTCATGAAGAGCTCGCGTGGCGCCCCGAGTCGAATTTCGACACTGCGTTGCGCCGGACCGTCGAATGGTATCTTGCAAACGAGAGCTGGTGGCAGCCGCTCCGGGCAGTGACGACGCGGCGGCTCGGGCTCGCAGGATAGTCGGCCCTCGATGGAGAGCGATTCCGACAGTTCCGCGAAGGAGCGAACACTTGGCCCGAGCGTTGACGCCGTTGTCGTCAATTGGAACTCGCGATCACTGTTGCGGGATTGCGTAGCCGCGCTCGATCAAGGCGATGGTGCGGAGCGACTGAAGATCATCGTCGTCGACAATGCTTCTACCGATGGCTCAACCGAAGGGCTGGCGGGAAAGCGAGCCTTGCTCGACGTCGTGCTCAATCGAGAAAATCGCGGATTTGCCGCAGCTTGCAACCAGGGAGCCAAGAGGGGCTCCGCCCCATTCTTGCTGTTCCTCAATCCGGACGTGCGGGTCAAGCATGACACGGTGGCAAGCGCCGCGCGCTACCTGAACGACCGTGTTCATTCCGGCGTCGGCATCGTAGGGATCCAGTTGCTCGATGCCGAGGGTCGCGTTCAACGCTGTTGCGCGCGCGCTCCGAACGCCGCCACGCTGCTGCTGCGGACCCTGTTTCTGGACCGGCTTTGTCCCGCATGGGTGCCGCCGCATTTTCTTGCCGAGTGGGACCACTGCGACACCCGGCCGGTTGACCAGGTCATGGGGGCGTTTCTCCTGATACGGCGGGAACTGTTCGATCGGCTCGGAGGCTTCGACGAGCGTTTCTTCCTCTACTACGAGGACGTCGACTTGTGCGTGGCAGCGCGTCACGCCGGGTGGTCCGTCGTCCATTACGCGGGCGCGCAGGCTTTCCACGAGGGGCAGGGGACGACGGCGGCGGTGAAGGACCGCCGTCTGTTCCATCATGCGAGCAGCAGGGTAGAGTACTGCGCCAAATACCATGGACGGGTGGCGGCAATCATGCTTGTTATTCTGCTACTGGGGGTAGAAATGCCAATTCGTTGGCTTCATGCGACGGTAACTCGCTCCCCCCACGAGGGTCGGCTGGTTATTCGGGGGATGGCGCTCTTCTGGCGGAATCTGGGGATTCTCTTGAACCGAGTTCGGCACGTGCAGGAATGAGCCATTCTATCCTGTTGTTGAGCCGATATACGCGGAAGGGACCAAGCAGTCGGGTGCGTCACTACGACTATCTGCCGGCGCTCGAACAGGCTGGGTTCCGCGTGACGTGCGCGCCGTTCTTGGACGACGAATACATCGAGCGGCTGTTTGGCGGAAAATCGAGCAACCCACAAATTCTCATCAGGGCCTATTGGCGCCGACTGCGTCAAATCGCGAGTGCGCGACAATACGACCTGATCTGGGTTGAAAAGGAAGCATTGCCCTGGCTTCCGGCTGTCCTGGAGTTTGCGTTTCTCAGAGGGCGACCAGTTGTCATCGATTTCGACGATGCCTGGCACCTACGCTATGCGACCCATCGAAATCCAGCGGTCCGGTTCTTGTTGGGGCGCAAGCTCGAAACCGTCGCGGCTGGGGCGAAAGTCGTTACCGTCGGCAATTCGATGCTGGCGGATTGGGCGAAGTCTTCGCACGCGCCGCACGTGATCGAGATGCCCGTCGCAGTCGATGTAGATCGATATCCTGTTCTGCCACCCCCGGACGGACCGTTTACGATCGGTTGGATCGGAACGCCGATGAACGATGCCTATCTGGGGCTCATCGCCGCGCCGCTGCGCCGCCTTCACGCGGCTTATGGTGCGCGGCTGCGCTTGATCGGCGGCACCGGCAGCCTTTCGATCCAGGACGTGGCAATAGACAACGTTGCTTGGCGCGAGGATACGGAAGCCATGGAGCTCGCGCGTTGCCACGTGGGTGTCATGCCGTTACGTGACGGGCCCTGGGAACGGGGAAAGTGCGGCTACAAGGTGATTCAATACATGGCGGCCGCGCGGCCCGCCGTGGCATCAGCCTTCGGGGCAAGCACGTCCATCATTGTGCCTGGAGAGACCGGATTTCTCGCGGACGGGGCCGAGGAGTGGGTTGCCGCGCTCGAAGCGCTGGCCGCCGACCGGGAGCGTACGCGAAAGCTAGGGCTCGCAGCCAGACAGCGTGCCGAAGCGATCTATTCCGTGCAGTGCAATGCCCCCAAGTTGGTCGAACATTCTCCAGCATGCCATAGCGTCCTGCGAGCTCGATAGACTGCGGCACGGCTAATGACTCGTTTGCTGATTCTCGGAGCGGAGGGGCAGGTCGGCCGAGCGCTTGTTGCGCGCGCGGGGCGAGCGGGCATGCCCCATGTCGCGTTGGGGCGCACCCAATGCGACATCACCGACCCGCTCGCAGTGGAGCGGGCCGTCCAGACCAGCCGCATGGTGATCAATTGCGCGGCCTATACGTCCGTCGACCGTGCAGAAACAGAGGTAGAGGCAGCCTATCGCGTCAATACGGTTGGAGCGGAGAATCTTGCCAAGGCTTGCGCCGCGGCCGGCCTACCGCTGGTTCATCTTTCGACCGATCATGTCTTCGACGGCGCAGGTCCCCGGCCCGCGCGGGAGGATGATCCGACCGCGCCACTCAATGTCTACGGTCGCAGCAAGCTCGGCGGCGAGATCGCGGTGCGGACCTGTCTCGAGTTCGCACATTATTCTACGAACGAGCTGGGTCTTTTCCGCCAACGGGGAAAATTTCGTCAAGACGATGATCCGGCTCGCGTCCGAGCAGGCTCAATTGCGAATTGTCGACGATCAGGTTGGCGGGCCAACGGCGGCCGATGACGTCGCGAAAGCGATCCTCGACATAGTCGCCGCCAGCACAGGGCCACGATTCGCCGATTGGGGGACCTATCATTTCAGCGGAGCACCGGCGGTGAGCCGGTACGAGTTTGCGCGTGCCATCTTGGCAGACAGCGGCGCAGTGGCGCTCCCCATCGCCACGACGGACCATCCGACACCTGCGCGTCGACCGGCGAGCTCGGTGTTCGATTGCAGCCAAATCTTTCGAGTTTTCGGGATCAGGCAGCCCGATTGGCGGATCGCACTAGCCAACATGCGTGACGAACTTGCCGCAAAAAGCGGCGCGAAGTAGCTCGCCGCCGGCACTCAGCGGCCGGAATTTCTTGCACCCGGGGCAGGAATTGCGGAGGCCGCTTTGGCCGTAAGGCTGTCGCGGTAGAAGCGATCGAGGCCCGATGCGCTCCGCTGCCAGTTGAAATTCTCCATCGCGAAACGACGCGCATTCCATCCGAGCCGGTCCGCAAGTTCATTGTTGCGAAGAACATCGGTCACGCGCTCGGCAATTTCAGTCGCGTCGCCGCGACGCAAGAGGAGGGCGTCGACGCCGTCTCGCAGTCGCAGCCCAAGATTGGTGGCCGGTAGGATCAAGGGGCGCCCTGCGGCCATGAAATCCGGCAGCTTGGAAGGTAGCCGATAGTCATTGAATTCGTTGGACGTACCAGGTTGGACGAAAACATCCGCCAGTTTGAGGATTTCGATCAAACGGCGGCGGTCGACAACGCCCAGGTGGGTGATGTGCTGCCTCGAAAGTCGTCCGAACTCATAGTTGAGGTGGGGATGATAGTCGGCCCCCGTGCGAATCAGATGAACCTTCGTCCCGCGACGATTGAGCAGGTGGATGGCCTCGTAGAGGCAAAGCATTTCCTCGGCATTCGCAGCGTGGACATTGCCTGTGTACACGATGATCCGGGCGTCGGACGGTACGCCGATTTCTCGGCAAAGCCCAATTCGATCGGCCTGATCGAGTCCGGAGCTCAGCAATGTTGCGTCCGATCCAGGCTCCAACAGATGGACCGGCAGGTTGTCCGGAACCAGCGTACGCAAGGCGTCGACGATGATCGTGATCCCTGCAGCGCCTGAGACGAACGATCGCGCGCGGAAGGGGTGTGACAGGGCGGAAGGAACGCGCGCATCCCAGTCGCTGCTCGACATGCGACCGGCCTGGGCGGCCGTAACGCCCAGCAGAGAACGCGTGACCAGCTCTTCATTGTCCTCGAGATGAATGAAATACGGACATCCAAGGCCGCCAATGGCTGCAACGGCGGCACGTCGAACATTCTCCCGCGTCGTCCAGCAATGAATCAGCGTCGGCGCGTCGCCCAGCCCTCCTTCGCCGAGGAGGTCACGTAACGTCTCCGGTCTGGCCATCAACGCGGCGCGGCTGACGCATCGAAATTGCGAAACGCCATAGTCTGCCACCTTGTGAGGGTCGCCGTTCGCACACATGATCACGTTATGCCCGCGTTCGGCGAGCGCATTGGCGAATCCAACGATGTGACCGGCGCTGTTGTTGTTGAAGGAGCCATAGTTGATGAGAACGATGTTGAAGGCGGAGGAATTCTGGGCGGTTTCTCGTCCAGCTCCGCGTGGATTGAGATTGACCGCGGCAGGCCGGCCGCTGTCGAACACCGGATTGGGCGGCGCGCCCTCGCGGGCGCCATGTCGCAAATAGTGGACGAGCGGATTGGCGCCCGCCTGTCGCGCATCGGGGTGTTGGCTCAGGTACCACTCTCCGTCGAACAGCGGACTCGGGTCCCGGCCTGCCGCCGCGCCGAACAGGAGATAATGCAGTGCCGGCGGGACGCCGGCCCGAAGGTTCGGATTTTCCTTCAGATACCATTCGCGGTCGAAGAGGTCCGACGATGCGATCAACCTCACGTCGGAAATTCGATGCGTGCGGAGCCGAAGGCGCGAGGCAAGCTGAAGCGTTATCGTCCACCATGCGAGCTTGAGCATGGCTCGCACGAGCCAAGCGGGCGCTGGAAATCTATCTGCGATCTTTTGCGTGAATCTGGTGAGGCGGTGGCGCAAGAAGATGACCCGGTTGGCAGGATCCGCCGAATGTGGCGGCTGGTCGTAGTCTCTACGCCAAGTATCGCAAATTCGTAAGGAGCGGAACTGCCGTCATCGGGCGCGCTGCAGGATGGCCTGGTCGCCGAAGGCCAGATATTCCGGCAGCGTGACCGCGGTCTCACCCAGCAGCGTGCCGTCGGTCGGCGCGCAATCCAGCGTGTCTTCCGCCCGGAATCCGCAACAATCGGCCGCGGCCACGAAAAGGCGTTCGAGGGCGTGTTGCAAGGTGCCATCAGCCTGCCCCTGCTCGGCGGGAAAATCAGTGGCAGAGAGATCGAGCTTGAGCAGCGGTTCGAGGGCGCGCGGTCGAACCCAAAACATCGAACCGGCAAAAAAATCCGCGGCAACAGGATTGATGCCGGCTCGGTGGGCCAGCTGCCCGATGACGGATGCGGTTGCGTCAAACGCCTCGCGCCGGGATAACAGGTACGACGGCACGCGCAAACCCGCGGCGCCGATGAGTCCGAGATCGGGCTTTTGCGCAAACCGTTCGATGATCGCGCGGATCGCGGGCGCGCTGCCCAGAAGCTCGAACAGCATCCGGCGCCGCCAGGCCGCCCCTGCGATCGGGGCAGGCTGCAGTGTCGGCGATGTCTTGGAGTGTATCTTCAAGACGACGTCACGATCACGAAACGCACCATCGCGCAGAAGCATCATGAACGGCCATATGTCGCGTCCGCGATTGGGCACGCGCACGATGGTCGACCGCGGGATATGACGTTCAATCTGAGCGACGCAAGTCCGCGCTGCCGGCCGATGGCGTCATCCGCGATCGTCACGAAAATCGCGCTCTCGGGCGGGAGCCGCGAAAGGCGCGCCGCGATTTCCGGTACCAACTCGGAATGATAGATATGGGCATGGGCGCCGAGGCGCAGCGGCGAGGCGGCATCGATCGTCTCGGCTGGGTTGGCGAAACCGGCGCAGCCCCAGACGGTGCCCGCGGGATCGTAGCCGAGCCTTTCCCCGTAGAGGATATGAGCGATCAGCGGATGTATCGCATGAGGAGCGAACGGATGATTGCGCTCGACGTACCGAATCGGATCGAAGCTGCGGTTGGGCGGGCAGCCCGCTCACGCCAAACCAACGTAGGTAGCGCCAACACGTTGCAAGCGTGTTGGCTTCTCGCCCGATTTGCCGCGCCACGAATTCGGCGTCGTATGCCTTCGATGCGGCGACCAGCGGTGTCGCCGCCACGCAAACCAGGTGGAACAACAGTCTCGGATGCATTTGTGCTGGATGGTCCGGCCGCGCCCGTACCGAACTCTAACATGCCGGAAGAGAAATCGTCACACCGGCGCGGCGGGCTCTGGCGTCATTTCGGGGAAGGCCAGCCGCGACTTTCTGGCCGTCACGCCGATGCAGAAATTCAAGTTGACCACCGGCACCACGAGAGGAAAATACACCAGGTCGAAAATCTCGAACTTCTTCCTGATCTCCTGCAGGATTTCTCCCGGTGAATTTACGTGTTCGCGTCGAGCCAGCCACCGATACGGCATGTTGTATTTTGCTTTGAACAGCCGCTCGGCCGAAAATTTTCGAGCAAGCTCGTATGCAAGTCCGGGATCGCAGGGCAACACGGCGGAGAAAAGACCGCCGGGCTTCGTGACGCGATCGATTTCGGCCATCGCGGCCGGCAGGTTCGGCAGGTGTTCCAACACGTGAACGACGACAACGCGATCAAAATAGCGGCTACCATAGGGAATTTGTTGCTGACAATCGCCGGTGACCGTCGCGACCGACGGATACTTGCGGCGTATTTCGTCTGCCATATCAGGCCGTAGTTCGATGCAATGATACTCCTGGCGATCGAGCGGCTCGAACTCGAGATGAGCTCCGATGCCGGCTCCCAACTCGAGAGTTCGCCATCTCCTGCCTGCCGGCACGTGCCGCAGTGGGTAGCTGTGATTGAACTTCTCGATGGCTCCATAGCGTCGTGGCAGCACTTGATGCCAGTACTGCATGAACTCGTCGGCAATTGCCTGCTGCTCGGGTGACAGCGCAGGCAGCGGCTTCGGCCACTTGAACCGTTCGATGTTGGGTACTTTCGTGTCCATGTCCATGGCGCGGGGGTCATCCGTGCACGTTGCGCGGCTGTTTCGTCATCGCGACGTTCGTGCAATTGTCCCGCGACCAAGTTGCATTGCCGCGGCCGACGCCTTCGAGCGGCGAACGGCGAGTGTTCGGATCACGGCGGTTTCCCCGAACGCGGTCCACGCGGATCACGAACGGTCGCATTTACCGCCCGATCGACGATATACGGCGGGCGCCTGCGAACTTCCTCGTAGATGCGCCCGACATACTCGCCGAGCACGCCGACGGCCGCGAGTTGGACGCCGCCGATGAACAGCACGAGCACCGTGATCGTAGGAATGCCCAGGGGATACTCGTCGCCGAGTACAATCTTGAGCGTGACCATGATCAGTATTCCGCAAGCGCTCAGGCAAGCGATAAGGAAGCCCGCCCACATCATGATTTGCAACGGGAACGTGGAAAATCCGAATACGCCGTTGAATCCGATTTTCAGCGACCCGAGATAGCGGTTGTAGTTCCCTTCGCCGGCTTGCCGCGCGTCGCGTTCGTACAGTACCTCGGTCTGCGGAAAACCGACCAGTGCGACGAGTTCCACGCAAGAAACCATGCGTCTCGCTCAAGCCGCGCAATTCTTCGACGACCCGCCGGCTCATCACGCGAAAATCCCCAGTGTTGCGCGGGATCGGGACTTCCGCGATCTCATTGATCAGGCTGTAGCCGAGACGCGAAACCGCACGCTTGATCAATGTCTCGCCTTCGCGCGTGGCGCGGCGCGCGGTGACGACGTCAAATCCCTCTTTCGCCTTGTGCCACAAAGTCTCGATGACTTCCGGAGGGTCTTGCAGATCCACGTCGATGACGACGCACCAATCGCCGCGGCAATTGAGGATTCCGGCCATGGTCGCGGCGGGCTGGCCGAAACGACGGCTGAACACCAGAAGGCCGATGCGCGGATTGCGCGCCGCCTCCTCGAGGATGTTGGCTTCAGTCTGATCCGGTGCCGGATCCAGGCAAAAGATGATCTCGTATGTTCCGAGCCGCTCGAGCACCGGCACCGTGCGTGCCAGAAAAGGGCGGATGCTTCGCTCTTCCTTGTAGACGGGCACCACGACCGAGATCAGCGGCGCATCCGGACCCGCGTTGGTGCGGCCCTGATCGGACGGGCTGGGCGAGACGCGCATCATCGCGGAACCTCTTCAAGATTTCGCGCAAATATCGCGGCGGCTCCATCGCCGATCGAGGAAATTTGCACCTTCGCCGGACTGACTTGGATCAAAAGCCTGCTCTTGTCAACGAACTGTCCAGGCGAATAGAAGGCATGGGACGCGGCATTTTGCGGCCCGCAAATCAACTAGCCAGGCGCTGCCAAAATTCGAATAATATCTCGCGGTCGGAAGACCGGCACATTCGGTCCAGTGGCCGAGCCACGCAGACCGATCTCACGGAATCGGTCGTCCGGACCATGAGTGTTCACGCCATGAATTCGCGAGGATTGGTTTGATGGCATTTGTACTGTCGGTCGCGCTATTCATCTATTTTTGGGCTGTCGGCTATGTCATCCTCTTCGTGCTGTACACTCGTCGCGACCTCGTGCGCAGTGCACTGCTGGCGCCGTCAGTCGGCATCGTGGCGACGATCTACCCTCTCTACGTCCTGAGCCGGCTCGGTCTCCCGGTCCGATCATTCGCCCACGCGCTGACGGCTGTGACGATCATTTTCGCGGTCGTGGCATGGGCGTGGTGGCGTCCGCTGCTGCCCGCTCGACGTCTGCTGCCTTACGTCGTTCTCGTTGTCTTCGGCCTTGGTGCCGCGGGTTGGCCGCTGCTCACGCTTGGTTTTGGGTGGTTCGGCGAGGTCAATCCCGACATGACGAACTACGTGCTGAGCGCTCATCGATTTGTCGATCAGCCCTTTGTTCGCTTGCCGGACGCCGACGTCTGGCTGCGCCAGAGCGATTGGGCCGCCTATTTCCTGTCCTTTCCCGCCTTCGGGGTACGTTGCGCGACCGACCTGCTGCTTGCGTGGCTCATTGTCGTGACCGGCGAGCACGGAGCGATGGTCTACATGTCGCTGATGGTTCCGCTCCACGTCTCGCTCATCTTTGCCGCGACTGCCCTGATCTCCACGCCGCATCGCACGGCACGGATTCTGGCGGCGGTTTTGTTGTCTGCCGCCGCGATGATGAGCCTCGGCATCGTTCTGCAACTGTTCGGCCAGATCCTGGGCCTGCTTCTGCTGTGCCTTGCTTGCGTGCTTTTCCTCGGGCCGTTCTACCGACTGGGACGGAGTGCTTTGGCCCGGTTTGCCGTGCTTGCGTCGATCGTCGTCGCCGTGCTCGTTTTGAGCTATCCGGAGGTGTTACCGTTCCTGGTATTGGCGTTCGTTGTTCATCACGGCATCGGCGCTCGCAATATCAGCCCTTTCGTCGGTCGCGGATTTCTGGCGCTCCTCGCAATTGCAGGTGTCGCAATCCTGTTGATTCTGCCCGATGTAGGCGCGCTCTTGGCGTTCATGCTTGGTCAAGCTCAGGCGTCGCAAGGGCAGCGGCTGCACGCGGAGCTGTTTCCGTTTTTCCTGGTCCCATCAGGTTTGGCAACGCTTTGGGGTTTCAACGTTTACTATTCCGTCGGCGGCGCTTTGCTGCCGTTCGGAATCTTATGCGGTGCCGCCTTGACGATATTCGCGCTGATAGGCGCGATAAGGCTGGCCTGGCGTGAGGAGCCCGCCGCGATAGTAACCATCGTAATGGGTGCCCTGGGAATCGCTCTCTTCAGCGGGGGCTCCGGATTCGGTACGTTCAAGCTTGCGATGTATGTGCAGCCGTTCCTGCTGACGACGACGATTCTCTCGTTTTGCCTGTTGTTGCGGGCATCGAACAAGTTCTCTCCGCGTGCGTTGCTCGTGACGGCGATCGTTGCCGGAATGATTGCAGCCAATTTGCACGTCCAGGCCACCCACATCGCTGCGACAGTGCGTCGGAGCGAGGAGCTGAAAATTGCAGCCAATCGCCTGCAAGACCTTGCTCGCGCACCTGCGGGCACTCCAGTGCTGCTGGACATACCCGAATTCGGGCAAGCGAACTTGATGGAGTCCTTCGTGCGCGGTCGCGCGGCAACAACCGTTTCCGGGGAGGCCGCCTGGTCCAGGGTCCGCGGTGCCAACCTTGCCATTGTGCCGCTGTTTACCAGCGATGTACGCAATGAAATTCTTCGTCTGCAGGGCGTCGATGCGAGCCTGGAGCAGTCACTTCAATTCGACCTGGGAGCCGACTCGGCCGTGCACCATTTCAACCGGACCAAAAGTCCGGATGGCACACGGATGCCGGATCCGGTGTTGTTGGCGCCCGCCGCGGATCAGAGCGTCATCAACGACAGCCACAAACGACCCCTGGACGGGCGATACTATCTCGTACCGGCTACGGACGTCCGAAATCATCTCGGTATGGTGGATTCATCGCTTGGCCGACCCATCATTCCCGGCTTGATCGAAAACGTCGCGCTGTGGCAGCGAGAATCGGATTTTGCCGGTTCGGGCGGCATTCAAGCCATGGGACGGCATGTGCTGTTCGAGGTCTTCAATGCCCGGCTGGGTTCGCGTGTGCTGTTCGAATTCACGCGTGGCCCGTTGGCCGCGGACGGACAGGCCTTGCCGCCGGCCGAGATCATCGGTGATGGCCGGTCCAAGTTCGAATTTGTGGGCCACGGTGCCGCCCGGATGCTGTCCGCTCCCGTCACCGCGCGAACGATTGAAGGCCGCACCTATGTCGCCGTCGACGTGGGCGTTGCTCCTCAACAAATCATGACGTTTCGACGCGGGGTGGCCAATCTGTACAATCGACAGCTCAGCCTCGATCCCCGGAACATCGTTGGATGGACGCGGAATATCTCGCTGCTCACCGAGGACGAGGCGGGCGCCATGACGCCGCCCGCCGGGATCGATCGCTTTCCCGCCGGCTTACTCCATCGGGGGCTGCTGTTTTCGGGTCTTGCCGAAGACGGCTGGATGGCCACCATCGCCCGCATGCGATTTGGTGCGGATGATGCAAAGGCTCTTCGCGTCATGGGGAGCGTCCCTGGCGTGTCCGAGCTGGCTTCGGGGGTTACGATCGAATTGACCGTGGATGGTCGATCGGTCGGGCGTCGGACGGTGGGGCCCGGGGATTTCGAGTTGCAGGCGGCAATACCCGCGGGCAGCGGACCGCGCTGGGTCGAGCTGCGCGCTGACAAGTCGGCGCGGCTGCCTGCTCCGGATGGCCGCCTTGTGTCCATGTTGGTGAAGTCGATCAAGCTGGAAAATTGAGCAAGCAAGACGCCAGACGGTCGGTCATCGGGGCAGGGCGGCGATGTAGCAGGCCGGCTTGAGCGGATCGGACGTAACGCATATGACGGTCTTCCTGGTCGAATGGGCATTCACGCTTGCTGCATTGCTCGTATTGGCGCTTGCCGGCGGATTTGTTCTGCCGGCTTTTCGCCAAGGGCGACGTTTCGTGCTGTTGCTCGCACCGATGTGCGGTTTGCTCGTTCTCCCGATCGTCACGACATTCATTTATACCTTCGGCAAGACATCTTTTTCGCGAGCGGCGATCATTGCGATCTTGATCACGAGCGCGGTCTCGATTGCGACGTCGATCCGATGGCGGCCGTCGCATGAGGATGTTGGCTGGTCGCTTTTGCTCGTCACAGTCCTGTCGGCGCTCGCCGCTGCGCTGTCGATGTCCAGCAGCATCTACAACGGATCTCCAAGCCTGCTGTTCATCGATGGATCCGACCATGCCGGCTACGCTCACGCCGCCGATTGGCTGCTGAACCACAGGGTTCATGAGCGGCCCACGATGAGTCCCGACGCGCCATACGAAAGCTGGCCGCATCTCGTGCTTTCTTTGGACCCGAGGCTGGGCGGTTTCGTGGTCAATGCGCTCGTGGCGTGGGCCCGCGGCTTGCCGGGCCTGTTCGCCTATGACGCAGGCTGCACGGTAGTCTTCGCAGCGGCCGTGCTCGGCGTCGCGTGCGTTTTCAGTCGAACTCCCCGTACCTTGGTCCTGCTGTCGGTGGGCCTGACCATCTGCGCCTGGTTCGACCTGGGGAGGTCCGGTTATTTCGGCAAGCTCGCAGGATATTCTGCAACCCTGTTTGTGATCGGAATCCTTCTGACCGACGGTAAGCGCGACGTGAAATTTGTCGCTGCCGCCATGCTGGTCACAATCGGTGCTGCAACCCTGCACTCGGCCTTCGCTACGGCCTTGCTTATCGGCGCTGTTGGTTGCACGTACGTCGCTGCCGCGGCTGCAATCGAGCTCATCGACAAGCGGCAGGCAAAAGCCCTGACGTCTGACGAGGTAATAATCGGGACGGCTCTTCTGACCGCGTTTGCCACCTCCGGCATGTTCGGTCGCTTGGCCATCGCTCCTCTCGGAATTCAATTCCCCCATTCGTGGACCTGGATCTTGCCGCGCGCCATCGACCTTCAGAATCCATGCGGTGGACGTCGTCCAGGCGTCGTCGTTTTGGTTCACCGCCATGCTGGCGCTCGCGATTGTGCTTCATTTGGCAATTGTGATTGCCGCAGGGGCAGCTCGTAACGCCGTCGTCCTCGCATTGGCCGGTGGGCCGCTGGCGCTGTTGGCGCTACTCTATGCATTCGAACATGCTTGGATCGCCTATCAGATTGTAGGCACTCTCTTCCCCTATGCCCTGTGCGGGATTGCGTATCTTAGCGATGAACCGACCGTCGTGTCGAAGCGAGCGGTGCTGTTCGCTGTCATGACGGCCGCTGCCGCGTTCGTTGCGATTCGTGTTCCACGATTCTGGGGCGCCATAGATCGGTATGTATTGAACGTCGCGGATCAGCAACGTTATTCGGCATCTGATTTCGAGAAGATCGCTGCAATCGTCGGGCCGGACGGTATTGTTCGGATCGACTTGCATGAGCCGCTGCCTGCGATCGCCGCCTTGGTCGAGCTAGGTCGGCGCGGAATGAACGTGCAGTGGTCGCCGGAGGCCTGGAGGACGGTGCTGGCCTATCGAAAGTGGCCGCCACCGACCTATACTGTGCAGGCCGGCTTTCGTTTGGCGCACCGAAGCGCGCCCGACCCAAATGAGGTGGTGCTCGAGACGCCGCAGTATCGGCTATGGCGTTTGCGCGTACCGGCAGCCAGGCAGTAAATGCAACGACTCGATGCCGATCCGTGCGGCCGACTGTCCGGCTCAGCCCCATCTCGGCCGGGGACCGTGGTTCGGAGCGTGCAGCCGGCGAGGGGAATGAATGAAACGATACGTCAGATCGGCCTTGAGAACGTAAGTCGTGGATGCATTGGTGCTGGTGGTGCAGTGGCCTGGCCGGCTCATCGGCCTCCCTTGCTCAGATAGGCGTCGGTCTGCGCGAGACCTTCCGGCGTTCCGATCTCATAGAAGCGTTGCGTAACCTCGTAGCCCGCCAAACGGCCGCTGGCTGCCAGCGCGGCGTTGACGTCGGCAAGGTCGAGCGGCACCGTGGACATCCGGTCGGCGAGGGCGTCACGCGTGAAGATACCGAGTCCATAGTCGATATACTGCATATCCGGCGTAGGCGCCCGCTTGTCATGGCGCACGACGCGCTGTCCGTCGAACAGAACGTTGCTCGTATCCCAACGGCCCTCGTTGCGGAACACGGTCATCAGGGCGGACGCGCCGGAGCGTCGGAAAGCAGCCAGCACCGGCTCGAAGGCGATGTCGAGGTAGCTGTCGCCATAGAGCACGAAGAAAGTGTCCGGCAACAGCGGAAGCGCTTGTCGAAGCGCCCCGCCGGTACCAAGGAGCCGATCTCCGTCGAAGCTATACTCGACCGTCAGGTCGAAGCGGGCGCCGTCACCGACGAATTCGCGGATCATTTCGCCTAGATGGCCGACGCATAGCACCACGCGCTCGAGACCTTCACGGCGCAAAAGTCGGAGTTGGTGCGCGATGAACGGCTCGCCGGCGACCGCAACAAGCGATTTCGGCAATCTCTCGCTCACCGGCCGCAGCCGGGTCGCGACACCCGCCCGCCAGGATCGCCACCGGTATCATCGACGGCCTCTATTGCGCGACGATCTTGGTGCCTTCGAAGTCGAAGCGGAAGCGCACCTCGGGAAGTCCGGCCGAGCGCATGGCGTGGCGCAGGCGCGCCTTGTCTTCGGCGTAGAACATGAGGAAACCGCCGCCACCCGCTCCGATGAGCTTGCCGCCGATGGCGCCGTTCGCTATGGCGAGATCGTACCATTCGTCGATTTGCGGGGTCGACATTCCACCGCTGCGCCGGCGCTTATTCTGCCAATGCTCATGCATGAGCTTGCCGAAGGCGATGAGGTCGCCGGCCTCGAGCGCGCGCTTGCTGCGGACGCCGAGCTCCTTGACGCAATGCAAGTTTTCGATCATGGCGCTGTCATTGCGCTTGGTTCGTGCATCCTGGTCCTGCAAGATTTGAGACGCGGCGCGGGAAAATCCGGTAAAGAACATCAGAAGATTGTCCTCGAGATTGTGTCGGGCATCCTCGGGGAGCGCGAGCGGCGCGGCATCGACTGTTCCGTCGCGACGAAAGGTGAAGCAGGTCACACCCCCGAAGGCGGCGATATATTGGTCCTGCCTGCCGATCGGCTCCTGAAGCAGGTCGATTTCGACATGGCAAGCTTGCTCGGCAAGTTCGCGCGGATGAATGATATTTCGGGCATGCGCGTGCAGCGCCCGCAGCAACGCCGTGGTGAAACTGCCCGATGAGCCGAGTCCGGTCCCGGCGGGGATGTCCGCGAGCGTGGTGATTTCGATCTGCGCCGCTTCCGCCGCGAACTGCTTGAGCGTCTCACGCACGATTCGGTGCCGCACCGCTTCGACCCGGTCCACGCGTTCGATCTCGGAATACTTGAGATAGATGCCCGGCTGGAACGGCTTGATGACCGTTACATAGACGTATTTGTCGATCGCGGCGGCGATCAGGAACCCCTCGTGATCGCGATAGTACGACGGCAGGTCGGTACCGCCGCCGCCGAGGGTGATACGCAAGGGCGAACGGACGATGATCATGGCGTTCGCTCATAGACGGCTTGAACGATTTCGAGCACCGCCACGGCATCGTGGACGTCGCCGATCAGGGTCGCGCCCTGTTCGATGGCGGCAACGAAATTCTCGAACTCATCAGCGAACGAACGATCGGGCAGTGGATAGTCCCATTGGCTGGTCTCGGGCGGTCCCATCTGCGGCAGCATGCGATGATAGGTCAAGCGCTCGAGTCCGTAACTGCCGCCGAGACCGTCAATCGTGAGCTTACCCGTACGGCCCATGATTTCGAGCGAAAACTGGTTCTTCCATTCCGTCCAGGATGCGTGCAGCCAAGCCAACTCACCCGTAGTGCTGGTCAATGCAAGGAAGCAATTGTCGTCCACCTGGCCCGGCCAGAAATAGTTCGGCCGTGACGCCAAAGGCGACAGTCAAGTCGCCGAGAAACCAGCGCGCCAGGTCGATGAGATGGGAACCCTGGTCGATCAATTCGCCGCCGCCGGAAATTTGCGGGATCGAAGCGCCATTCCCGCTCGTATCCAACCCGCCCGCCATGCCCATAGCGGCCGCGCATGAACATGATGGGCCCGATTGCGCCTTCGGCCGCGAGTGCCCGCGCCCGAGCGATGGCCGGATGGAACCGGTGATTGAAGCCGACCTTGGCGACGACGCCGAGCCGCCGCGCAGCCTCTGCGACAGGTCTGACCTCCTGTGCGTTTCGTCCGCCGGGCTTTTCGATCAGCACATGACGGCCCGCCTCGACCGCCGCCAGCGCGATGGCCGCGAGGCTGTCATGGGGTGTGGCAATCACGGCCGCGTCGATATCGGCTGCAAGCGCCTCGCGCCAGTCGGCGACAGGCCGCGCCGAGGTTTCGCGCGCGAGCGCCTCGCGTCTTGCCGGGTCGATATCGCAGACTGTCACGATCTCGTGGCCTTTTGCCGCGGCGGCGCGCTTGGCGCCGATCAGTCCACAGCCGACGATGGCGAGCCGCATCAACGATCTCCCCAGGACTTTCCGCGCTCCTTGGGGACGATGCGACGCAGCGTATAGATATCGGACTCCGCAATTTCACGTTTCATGTCGTCGGCAAATGGCCAAGGGTCCCATTGCGCGGCGATCAGTTGACCTGTCAGTCCATCACTGTCGGCCGAGCCGAGGTAAACGCAGAGCTCCGCGCCGAGCTCGAGGGGCGTTCCTCCGTCCGCTTTCAGTTTGACCATCCTGGCGTGGAAACTGGCACCAACCCGTTGCGGCCCAGCCGCGATCAGCTCATCCGTCAGTCGCGTCGCGAGAGCGCCCGGGGCAACCGCATTCACGTCGATGCCCCATTCGCGGGCCTCGAGTGCCAGCGTCTCCGTCAACCGTACGATGGCAGCCTTCGAAGCGGCATAGGCGCTGAGACCGGGCAGGGGGCTGGTCGCCCCGCCGCCGGATACGTTGACGATCTTGCCGTAGCCGTTCGGTTTGAACAGCGACACGGCCTTGCGTGCGCAATAGACGGTGCCGACCAGATTGATGGCGATGGCATCGATCCAATCCTGCCAATCGATGGTGTCGATCGATCCCATCGGGCCGTAAACCCCGGCGTTGTTCACGAGGATATCGATTCGTCCCAGCGCAGCCTGCGCCTCGTCGAAGAACGTATCGACCTGCTCGCGACTGGCGATGTCCGCTGCTCGCGCAAAGATGGTCGCCGACCGGTGCGCCGCGAGCAGTTGTTTGCAATGGGCGGCGAGATCGGCGTCGGTGCGCGCGCACAGCGCGACCGCCGCGCCTTCGGCAACGAATCGTTCGGCGATGACGGCTCCCAATCCCTGGCTGGCGCCAGTGATGATGGCGCTACGGCCCGCGAGTTTCATGCTGCCGTTCCGATCGAAATGACCTCGATGCGCCCATCCTGAACGATGGCCGGATGAAGAAATCGGCCGGGATCGATAATGAGGCGGCGTTCCATCGTCAAGGCGAAGTCGTCCGCTGAAAGGCTCCGGAATTCCGGCCATTCGGTTGCAACGATGGCCGCGGAAGCTCCGGTCAGGGCACTGCGTGCGTCCGCTGTCAACGTCACTGCGCCATCGAACTCGGCCGGCAACGATCGCACTGCCGGGTCGAAGGCGCATACCTTGGCTGCTTCGCCGACAAGCGCGCGCAGCAATTCGATCGCGGAGGAGCGGCGAATGGCATCCGTTCCGGGCTTATATGCGAGTCCGAGCACCGCGATCTTGCGGCCGGCGAGCGCGCCGAGTTGGCCGCGCGCATGATCAATGGTCCAGGTCCTGCGAGCGTGATTGCTTGCGATCACGCTCGCAATCAGCGGGGTGTCGAGCTTGTGCCGCTCGGCAACCTGCGACAGGAAGCGGATATCGCGCGCCAAGGTACCGCCGGCAAAGGGCGGTCCGGGTCGAACATAGGCATGCGGTCCGATGCGCGGATCGCTGCGCAGTGCCTTCTCGACATCGGTCGCGTCGGCGCCGACCTTCTCGCATATCGCGGCGAGCTCGTTGGTGAAGCCGACGGAGACCGCGAGGAAGGCGTTGAGAGCGTGCTTGGCCATCTCCGCGGTCTCGACCGACGTCCAGATCAAATTTTCGCAAAAGCGGGACAGAATTGGCAGCAGGATCTCACGCGCGCGGAGGTCTCGAACGCCAACGACGATGCGGCCTGGATTGCGGAAAATCTCAATGGCGTGGCCGAGCCGCAAGTTCTCCGGTGAGCACGCGAAGCTCACCGTGCGGCCGCGTGCGACGCTCGCAAAGGAACGCTCCAGCGCCGCGACGGTGCCGACTGGCAGTTGCGCGGAGACCAGCACAACGGTTTGGTCTTGCAAGTAGGCAAACGTCGCTTCCAGCTTTCGGACGACGAATTCCACGTCGGCGTGATCGGCATCGTCGACCGGCGTGTCATGACACGCCCACAAGACGTCGATATCGCCGAGCACCGGGCCAGCAGCGGCGAATGACAGCGTTCCGGTTGCCAACCCTTGTTTCACGAGCTCGGCCAGGCCCGGCTCGAATACCGGCGGTTCGCCGCGGCCCAGGCGCTCGACATTTGTAGGGTCGTCATCGATCCCGATGGTGCGAATTCCCGCGGCAGCGGCGCAGGCGGCCGTCACGGTGCCGAGATGCCAGAGGCCAATGACGCCGAGCTTCATGACTTAGTCACCCCATCACCTGATTTCAGGCCGTGTCATACAGCGTAGTCGCGTCAATTTCGACGTTCGAGCACCCAGGGATTCTTCGTCAACCAGGCAATAGTACGCTCGATGCCATCGCGAATGCTGAGCTTCGGGTGCCAGCCAAGCGCGCGAATGCGCGCCGTGTCGAGAAAGATGAACGGATTGTCGCCGATCCAGCCGCGCGTCGCCGCCGGTGTAGTCGAGCTTGGGCGCGAGGCCGAGATGGGATGTGATCCAGCCGATCGAGTCGTTCACCTCGCAATACTCGTTGGTGCCGAGATTGAGTACGTTCACCTTGTGTGGCGCGTGGCTCATTGCGTGAAATATCGCATCGATGCAGTCCTGCACGTACAAGTAAGATTTGCGCTGGCGACCGTCACCGAGCACGCGCAGGCGCGTCGGATCTGCGCGGCAGCTGCTTGTAGAAGTCGAACACATGGCCGTGTGTATAGCGTTCGCCGAGGATGGAAACAAAACGGAAAATCCACGCTCGCATGCCGAAGCCTTCGCAATAGGCCGCCATCAATCCCTCGCCGGCAAGTTTCGAGGCGCCGTACATCGAGGTCTGGAGCGGGAAGGGGGCGTCCTCCGGCGTCGGGATGATCCCGGCCTCGCCGTAGATCGAGCCGGTTGACGCGAAGGCGATCCGCTTGACTCCATTGGCGCGCATGGCCTCGAGTACGTTGAATGTCGCGATCGTATTCTGCTCGAGATCCTTGCGCGGATGCTCGATGCCAAAGCGCACATCGGCGTTGGCTGCGAAATGGAAGACGAAGTCGCTTGCCGACATCGCCTCCGTCAGTTTCCGTTGATCCAGCACGTCACCCTTGACGAGCGTGAAGGCGGGGTTGGCTTGCGCCTTTTCGAGGAACTCCGGCACGCCCGTGGAGAAATCGTCATAGCCGACGACCTCGATTTCCGCCGCCAGCAGGCGATCGACCAGATGGCTGCCGATAAATCCTGCGGCACCGGTGACGAAGGCGCGCCGAACGTCGAGCCGATCGGAGCCGATCGTAGGTTGCGCGCCTTGAACGATCATGCCAGCCTCGATAAGAACGTCGTCGCGTGTTTGCGTTGTGCCATCCAATATCAACCGACGACGTCCGGCAAGCCGTACACATGGCCATCTTATTCCGGGGCCTTCCGACAGGTCACCAAGCAGCGAATTCCGAACGGGAAATACATGTAGCGACGCATCGCCCGTTCGCATGTCATTACGAATCCGAGTAAGCGGCTCCTTTGCCCGGTTGTTGCAATCATCTGCGATATCAAGGCTTGCTCATCGATGTCTGAACCCGGGTGATAGCGCAACTGATTGAGGCGCTTGGAGAAGTAGAATGCCGGATAGAGCAGGAATCCGAGGTGCGATTTTCGCTCGATGCGAAAGCCCGCATTCCGCAAACTCGCGAGCAGCGCCGGCATGTCATAACGGCGATGATGCAGCAGCACGCGATCGTAGACGTCGAACAGAGAGGAACCCGCCGGCACCTCGATGATGACCGATCCGCCCGGCCGCACGATGCGGAACAATTCAGCGATCGCAGCCTCGTCATTCTCGATGTGTTCGAGCACATTGAGCAGGACGACGACATCGGCGAACGCGTCGGGCAGCGGACAATGCGTCAAATCGAATTGCACGAGCGGAACGGCGGGCAAATGGTTGCCGAGCGTTTCCAGCGTTCCATAGGTGTAGTCCGCGCCAAGAAAGAAGTGGTCGGGGAGGCGTGCCATCAGATCGCGCAGCAGGAAGCCCGACGAGCAACCGATTTCAACGATCATGGACGGGGCGGGCCCCGCGATCCGTGCGGCTTCATCGACGGCGTGAGCGCGCGATGCGACATCGATGAAATGGTCGCTGCCGCCTGCGTCCTCGTGCAGCCGCGTCAACTCGTCCGTCCAGCCGGACGGCGTGACCGCAAAAGCAAGGACGCGCACAGGCTTGCCATCGACATCGAAGGCATTTCCCGTCCAGCGAACCATGCGCGAACGATCGGTTGGATGGGGCAGCAGCAGGTCTGGCGCTGGCCGGCGGGAGGGCTCTTCGTCCAGGCTAGGCGACACCGGAAATGCTCCGGTCCATCTCGCCGGGGTCCCGAAGTCTTTTTATTGCACTGAAGGCGAACGGCATTGCTGGAGTGAGAAATGAGGCTGTCTTGATGCCGAACTGCAGTACGAACCTCCCTTTCGGAATGGAACGAGCTTGCACGGATTCAAATCTATCTCGAAGCTCATCCGCGATCATCGCGGCTGGAAACTGCAGCGTGATCGGGTGAGAGAATATCGTTTTCAAGAGACGTGACAAAAGCCAAAGCGCGGGTTTTTCGAGTTGGAAGAACCACCTCGGAACACAGGATTCGACCACCAATAGCCGCCCGCCCGGTTTGAGCACCCGCCACGCTTCCCGCATGGCTTGGCGGGCATTCAGCCAACTCGATTGCCAATCCGTTCCGGTCAGGTGATGGAGCAGCATCACCATCAAGACCATGTCGAACGTGTTGTCGTTTGCGGGTAGCGCCAGGGCGCTTCCTCGCTGTGCTCGTGCATTGCCCGGAAAATATGTCTTGATAATCTCAGGCGGCAAGTCCTCGAGAAACAGGTCGACCGCCGTAATTGTTCCGATCCGCGACGTGTCGTAGACGAAAACACCGCCGTTGCCGACGTCGAGCAGCTCGTTCACCCCCTCGACCTCTTTCGATACGAAATCGTGCAAGGTCTTGTAGGTGTCGATGGTTGCCACGGAATCATGATATTCGCGCAAGTGCTCAAGGAAATAGGCCGCATTCGCGGCGGCCGAGACCTCCGATTGTCCTGGCGTTCCGTTCACGCGGGCTTTCCGGAATGCGGTCCACGTGGGTCGCGAACAACCGCATTGACCGCGCGGTCGACGATGTAAGGCGGACGGCGGCGAACTTCATCGTAGATGCGGCCGACATATTCGCCGAGCACGCCGATTGCCGCGAGTTGGACGCCGCCGATGAAAAGCACGAGCACCGTGATGGTCGGAATACCCAGGGGATAGTCATCGCCGTAAATGATCTTGAGCGTGACCATGATCAAAACCCCGCACGCACTCAGGGTCGCGATCAAGAATCCCGCCCACATCATGATTTGCAATGGGAACGTGGAAAATCCGAACACGCCGTTGAAGCCGATCTTCAACGACCCGAGATATCGGTTGTAGTTGCCTTGGCCGGCGTGCCGCGCGTCGCGTTCATACAGCACCTCGGTCTGCGGAAACCCGACGAGCGCGACAAGTCCGCGCAAGAAGCCATGCGTCTCGCTCAACCCGCGCAATTCTTCGACCACACGCCGGCTTATCAGGCGAAAATCCCCGGTGTTGCGTGGGATCGGGACTTCGGCGATCTCGTTGATCAGGCTGTAGCCGAGACGCGAGACCGCGCGTTTGATCCACGTCTCGCCTTCGCGTGTGAGCACGACGCGCGGTGACAACGTCGAAGCCCTCTTGCGCCCTGGACCATAAAGTCCCGATGACCTCCGGAGGGTCTTGCAGGTCCACATCGATGACGACGCACCAATCGCCGCGACAATTGAAGATTCCGGCCATGGTGGCGGCCGGCTGTCCGAAGCGGCGGCTGAAGACCAGAAGGCCGATACGCGGATTGCGCGCGGCCTCCTCGAGGATTTTGACTTCAGTCCGATCCGGCGCCGGGTCCAGGCAGAAGATGATTTCGTATGTCCCGAGCTGCTCGAGCACAGGTACCGTGCGCGCCAGAAAAGGGCGGATGCTGCTCTCTTCCTTGTAAACCGGCACCACGACCGAGATCAGCGGCGCGTCCGGACCTACGTTGGTCTGGCCCTGATCGGACGGGCTGGGCGGGAGGTGCATCATCGCGGAACATCTTCAAAATTGCGAGCAGATATCGCGGGCAGCTCCATTTATCGATCGAGGATTGGCACCTTGGCTGGACTTGATTGGATCAAAAGCCTGCTCTTGTCAACGAACCGCGTACCCGAATAGAAGATATCGGACGCGACATTTTGCGACCGCAAAATCGACTAGCCGGGCCCCGCCAAACTTCGAATAGTATCCCGTCCTCGAAACACCGGAATCTTCTCGGTCTAGTGGCCCGAGCAATAACAGACCGGTCCGACGAAATCGGTCGTCTGGACCATGCGTGTTGATGCCATGAATTCGCGAGGGTTGGTTTGATGGCATTTGTACTGTCGGCCGCGCTATTCGTCTATTTTTGGGTTGTCGGCTATGTCATCGTCTTCGTGCTGTACACCCGTCGCGACCTCGTGCGCAGCGCACTGCTGGCGCCCGCAGTCGGCATTGTGGCGACGATCTATCCGATCTATGTCCTGAGTTGGCTTGGCTTCCCGGTCGGAACATTCGCCCATGCGCTGACGGGGGCGACAATCGTCTTTGCGATCATGGGATGGGCATGGTGGCGCCCGCTGCTGCCCGGTGCACGTCTCCTGCCTTACATCTTTATCGTCATCTTCGCCTTCGGCGCCGTTGGTTGGCCGCTGCTCACGCTTGGTTTAGGGTGGCTCGGGGCGGTGAACCCCGACATGGCGAACTACGTGCTCGACGCCCTTCGACTTGTGGACCAGCCTTTTATTCACTTGCCGGCCCAGGATGTTTGGCTGCGCCAGAGCGACTGGGCCGCCTATTTCGCGGTTTTCCCGGCCTTCGGAGTGCGTTCTGCATCGGATCTGCTGCTCGCCTGGGTGATCGCCCTGACCGGCGAAAACGGAGCGATGGTCTTCATGTCGCTCATGGTCGTGCTCCACGTCTCGCTCATCTTTGCCGCGACGGCGCTGATCTCCACGCCGCATCGCTTGGCCAGGGTTCTGGCAGCGACGTTGATGTCTTCGGCGGCGATGATCAGCCTCGGCGTGGTTCTGCAATTGCTCGGCCAAGTCTTGGGGCTGCTGCTGCTGACACTTGGCTGCGCGTTTTACCTCGGTCCCTTCTACCGGATGGGATGGAACGCGTTGGTCCGATTTGGCGTGCTGGCATCGGCCGTCCTTTCGCTGCTCGTCCTGAGCTATCCGGAGGCGCTGCCCTTTCTGGCGTTGTCGTTCATTGTCTATCATTCCATCGGCGCGCGCGACATTCGCCCATTCGTCGCTCGTGGATTTCTCGCGCTTTTCGCAATTGGAACTCTTGCCATCGTATTGATTGCGCCCGATGCAATCGCTGTTCTGGCATTCATGTTTCGCCAAGCCCAAGCGTCGATAGATGTCATGCGCCTTGCCGAATTGTTTCCATTTTTCTTGGTCCCCTCCGGGTTGGCGACGCTTTGGGGATTCCAGCCGTTTTATGCCGGCGGAGGTGCTTTGCTGCCGCTCGGCATCTTGTGCGGCGCCGGTCTCACGATCTTCGCACTGATAAGCGCGGTCCGGCTCGCTCGGCGTCGGGAGCCGGCCGCAGTCGTAACCATCGTGATGGCTGCGTTGGGGATTATTCTTTTCATGTATAGCTCGGGCTTCGGCACGTTCAAGCTCGCGATGTATGTGCAGCCATTTCTACTGACCACCACCGTATTGTCGTCCTGCCTCTTATTGCGTATCTCGACGAAGCGCACTCCGCGGGCACTGCTCGTGACAGCGGTCGTTGCCGGCCTCATCGCGATCAACCTGCGGACCCAGTTTGCCCACATCGCTTCGACAGTGCCACAGAGTGTGGGATTGAAAACCGCAGTCGTTCGCCTGCAAGAACTCGCTCATATGCCCGCCGACACGCCCGTATTGCTAGACGTACCTGAATTCGGACAGGCGACTTTGATAGCTTCGTTCACGCGCGGTCGCACCGCAACGACTGTCTCCGGTGAGGCAGCCTGGAACGGGATCCAACGTCTTGTTGGTGGCGTTTCCCCGCTGTTTGCCAGCGCTGCACGAAACGAGATTTTTCGTCTGGAGGGCATTGCGGCGACCCTGGAACAGCCGCGTCAATTCAAGCTGGCAGAAAACTCGCCAGTACACCGTTTCCGCCGATCCAAGAGCCAGGATGAAACTTCGGCAGCGAACACAATCCTGCTGGCGCCGTCCGCAGATCAGAGCGTGGTCAACAACAGTCACAAACGTCCTCAAGATGGGCGATACTATCTTGTGCCGGTCGCAGATGTTTCGAATCATCTGGGCCTCGTCGATTCAACCCTCGGCCGAACCATCATTCCCGGCGTGATTGACAACACCGCTCTATGGCAGCGGGAGCGGGATTTTGCGAGCTCGGAAGGCATGCAAGCCATAGGACGGCATGTTCTCTTCGAAGTCTTCAATGCCCGTCCAGGTTCGCGTCTGTTGCTGGATTTCTCGCACGGTCCGCTCGCCGCCGACGGACGGGGCTTGCCACCAGTCGAGGTCTTCGGCGCCGATCGGTCCGAAGTCGGATTTGTGGGGCACGGAGCTGCGCGAATGCTCTCCGCTCCCCTCACGGCGCGAACAATTGAGGACCGCACCTATGTGGCTATCGATATGGGCGTTGCTCCGCAGAAGATCATCACGTCGTCTCGACGCGGACTGGCCAATCTTTACAATCGTCATCTCAGCCTCGATCCCCGGATCATCGTCGGATGGGTGCGTAATATCTCGTTGCTGACGGAAGATGAGGCGGGCGCCATGACGCCTCCTGCCGCCATCGATCGCTTTCCCGCCGGCTTGTTCCAGCAAGGACTGTTGTTTTCCGGCTTCTCCGAAGACGGTTGGATGGCCGCCATCGCTCGGGTGCGGCTCAGCGCGGATGATACTTACACCGTTCGAGTCAAAGGGAGCGTTCCCAACATTGCCGAACTGGCGTCAGGTCTCACCATCGAATTGACGGTGGATGGTCGACCGATCGCGCGTCGAAAAGTCGAGCCCGGAGATTTCGAATTGCACGCGGGCTTGCCTGCAGGCAAGCGGACCACGCTGGATCGAGATTCGTGCCGATAAGTCGGTTCGGCTGCCTGCGCCGGATGGCCGCCTTGTGTCCGTCTTGTTGAAGTCGATCAAGCTGGAAAATTGACGAAAAAGGCGCTGGGTTGCGATTTATCCGACGGGCCGGCGACCTGACAAATGGATAATCTGCATTTTGACCCCGCAGATCGACTGCAGCATCAAGGCGACCCTCGCGTTGACGCGGTCTGCTGCTGCGATAGCGCAGGGTTAGAAAGGCAGGGTTAGAAAGACGGTATGTGCCTGTCGAAATTGGCCACGCCGATTTGACACACGGGCTTCTTTCGTTTGACGCACCGGAGCGAGCGAGATCCAAATAGTGAGGTCGTGCTCGAGACGCCACAGTATCGGATATGGCGTCTGCGCACCGGCGGCTAAGCGGTGAAATGGAATGATTCAACACCGATCCCCAGCAATCGGCTGTCCGGGCTCAACCCGAACTCGGCCGGGGACCGTGGCTCGGAGATCACGAACTCCAGCGTGATGGCGCCGTCGGGACCAAGCGAGTCTGCGGGTATGGTCAGACGTTGCACGCCCGACCGCGCCGCGGGTGTGCACGTCCATGAAGCTATTTCCATGCCACTCGCGCGACATGCGACGCGAAGCGTGCAGTCGGCATGGGGAATGAATGAGCGGTACTTCAGACCAGCCTCAAGGGGAAAATCCTGGTCCGGTTCGGGTGTGAACTTCAGTGATGCCTGCTCCGCCACCGACCAGGTTCCCCATTTCTCAGGCACGCCCCAACCATGCACCAGTGCGAATATCCCATTTCCAGAGTTTCCGAACGTTAGCGTTGTGCCTGCGCGTACGGGCTGGACGAATGGATCCTTCGGCCTGGCAAATTTCCAGCGCCGAGAGCTCACCATCCGTGTAGCCCATCTTGCGCATCGCATCTCCGTGCCGATGCCAGAATAGCGCGTGCAGATCGTCCGGCATTTCTTGCCGCCATGCGCCAACGCGTCCAGCGCGGAAGAATTGCGGTATCTTGCGATGCAGATCGTCAAAACTGGGCGGATCGATGGAACGGATTTCCGCAGGCGCAACGCCGATGGCCGACATGGCTCGCCGCAGCTCGTCGCAGGGGCGCGACGATCAGCTCCTCGAATTTCACCACGACCGTTGACGCGCGCCGGGTGGTCCACGCCATGACATTGGCGCTCCACCCGCCGAACGGAGGCGTCTCGATCAGCTGTCGTAGCGTCCCGTAATATCCATTCGGACTGGCCGATGCACAGTCGTAGTCGAGCACGAACCGGGCGTGGGAGAGCAATGCGTCACGTCCATCACGCACGAGGTAAATAGCAGGATAGTCGTCCGAGGGCATGTCATGCGTCTTTACGATGTAGCGATCATCTCGCCGGCTCATCTCCGCGAGGGGGAGCGACAATTGCCCGTCGCCTATGATTTCCTTGAACGGCGCCGCGTGGGCGGGGTCCGAAGGATACGGCTCATAAACGACGACGTCGTAGACGTGCTTCAGCAGTGCACGGAAGAACGTATTTCCCGAGCGCGGATATGACGCAAGCCAGATGATCACGATCCGTCCTTTTGTGACGTGTCGTCTGGATTGTAGATCAGTACTTGAACAGACCCGACCGGTAGAGCCCATGGAACAGAACGTGGCGACGCAAATATCCGCGCGTCGCACGGTGAATCTCCGCTCCGTCCGGATCATATCCGAGGTGAGCCTTCGGCGCAATCGACGTTGCTCGTTGCTGCCGACGTCCATCATCGCGGTCGACTTCTGCGCGTCGTGGACGCGGAAGCAGGCGAGGAATCGCGGCAGCGCTTGAAGCGAAATCCTGCCGCCTGCGCGCGAAGAGCGAAGTCCCAGTCGAGGGCGTAGTGAAAACTTTCGTCGATCGGTCCCGACCTTGTCCCAGACTCGGCGGCGCCAGAACATGGTCTCTTGCGGGATATAGTCCGCCCATTTGAGGGTCTTCCGGTCGTGCGGCGGCAGCACCCACCGACCGATTTCCGCGCCGTCCTCATCGATGAAAATCCGATGACCATAGACGACGTCGACGTCCGGGGCTGGCCAGGAAGGTCTGCGCGACATAGGCGAGCGCGCCCGGGAGCAAAATATCGTCGCTGTTGAGATAGGCCATGATCTCGCCGTCGACCCGGGCAAAGCCGCGATTGATGGCACTTGCCTGGCCGGCATCCCGCTCGCTCCGCCACGCGACCCGGTCGCCGTAGGATTCGAGCAGCTGCCGCGTTCCGTCCGTCGAGCCGCCGTCCTCGACGACGTAGGCGACGTTCGGATAGTTCTGCGCGAGCACGCTGTCGATCGTCGCTCGCAGGTACCTCACCTGGTTGTAGGACGGCGTAACGACAGCGATGCGTGGCGCCTTCTCCGGCACCGTTTGTGCCGCGTAGACGCTTGGCACTATGCAGCGCTTGTGGCGCATACTGCCGATAGTGCCAAAGCCTTGGTCGGAATTTGTCGCGCCAGGGCCGCCGCAATCGGGTCTGAACGAGGTCGTGGATGCGGTCGGCGGTCCGCTCGATGCCCGCGAGACGTTTCTCGAGCTTGGTCGAGCCGTTCGGCGAGGCGGGCGAGCTCTGGAATTGTCGTCTATTGCCATGAGCCGGTGGTGCTTTGGGCCAGTTCCATGCTGCATGTACCACGATCACGATCGCCCGTCGCCAGTCAAACGGCCGCGTGCCGAGGATCAGGAGCGAATCCGGACTGGCCGCGAGGCGATCCGAGAGCGCCGCTCGGTCGTCAGAAGGCCGACGCTTCGCGATCGGCCCGCGCGGCTCATCTCGTTTCGAGTAGGTACGCTCACGGCAAGTGCACCTTTTTCCCATGATTACGTACGCGCAAAATTTCGAGGATGTCATGCTTGCGCGGGTCTTCCGCGACCGAACCGACGGGATTCTATGTCGATGTGGGTGCGGGCGATCCCGTCGAGCTGAGTGTCACCAAGTGGTTCTACGACCTCGGCTGGAGCGGCATTAACATCGAACCAAACCCGACATTCTACCAAAGGCTCGTGGCCGAGCGGGTGCGTGACGTCAATTTGAATTGTGGGGCGGGCGCGCTCGAGGGGGACGCGCCGTATTTCCAGATGTCGGTGAATGAATTGTCTTCATTCGATTCGGACAGTTGCGTGCGTGCCCGGGCGGAAGGCATGACCGTCATGCCGCGAACCGTCGCGGTGTTGCCGCTGACGAGCATTCTCGACGACCACTGCGGAAATCGTCCCATCGATTTCCTCAAGATCGACGTCGAAGGCTGGGAGCGCGAAGTTCTAGCGGGCCTCGATTTACGGCGCTATCGGCCGACGGTCATTGTCGTGGAAGCGACGATTGCAGAGACCCGCATCGAGTTCGCATTCGAAATGGGAGTATCTTCTGGCGGGGTCGGACTATGCGGCGGTGCATTTTGACGGCCTCAGCCGATTCTACTTGCCCAGTGAACGGATGGATCTCGGGGTGCACTTTCAGCTTCCTCCCAATATGTTCGACGGCTTCAAGACCTGGAAGCAAGCTGCGAACGAGGAGGTCTTGGCCGCGTTTCGTAACGAGGCTGTAAAGCTGAGCACGATGTTTGCCGACATGCCGCCGGCACTGGCCGGCCGAGACAGCCCAGGTGACAGATCAACCCGCACGGACTCGATGATGGATGTCATCGGTATCGACGCAATTCGCAAAGCAACGCGGACGCTGAGTTCGTCGGATCGACTACTGAGCCATGCGTTGAAGGCAGCCATGCGCTCGCTTCGTCGCCGGCTGCCGCGCCGAGACGGGTGAAATCCGGGTGTGATTGCCAGGCTTGCAGGTGGCGCTGCACCAAACCCAGGCGTTGCCGGGGCTGTTCGGCAACCGCAATTGGTGCGGGGCGCCGCACACCGCAAGGTATAGACTTGCTGTCGCTCAGTCGTCGTCAACCATTTCTTGATGGGCCGGCTGAGCTGCGCCGGCACGTCGGCCAGTGTCGAATTCGATTTGCCTACCGCCTAGCGGAAGCTCAAGGTTTCGATTCCGATGCCCAACAGGCGCACATCGGAGCTCGCTCCGATTTCGGCCGGCGAACGCGGCTCGGAGATCGAGAACTCGAGGTCGATGGTTCCGTTTGCCGAAACGACGTCGGCCGGTATCGTCAAGCGCTGGGTCCGGACTGGAGCGGCATCGATGCAGCTCCATGCGGCGACATCCTGCCCTTCCACTCTGCACGCGATGTCGAGACGAGCGGTGCCTCTCATGCACGAAGGCGCGGTACCGCAGCTCGGCGTGGATCGGTCCCTTGCCGGCTTTCCCGACCGACAACCGGATGCGGGCTCGCTTGGAAACGGACCAGGTGCCCCAATCCTCCGGTTCGCCCCAACCGTCGGCAAGGCCAAGCACGCCGTTGCCCCCGAATCCGAACGCAAGGGATCTCGCCACGCTGGACGACTATCTCGCCGGCACCCCTCGCGTCCCTGATCACGACCGCTGCCAATGTCGGCCGCAGGCGGCATGAATTGTTGCATCAATCGAATTGCGTCGGCAACGTTGGCGAGGGGAATTGCGTTCCCGTCGATCACGAACTGAATGCGGTTGGGGCCGACGACGGCTGTGCCACACTCGAGCGTGCGTCTCCTTCCAAGTGGTGCAGGGATCGCGATGTCGGCCAAATCGACATGATGGCGCTCCGCCAGGCGCCGGATTGCTGCAAGCGTGTCTTCGTAAAACTCCAGACGGTCATTGATGGCGGCGGCCATCGTTTGGATCAATCGATAGAAATCGAATTGCGTCCGATCGGCATCGATGGAATACGATCGCGCAGAAGAAGCATGTCATTGGCCAGATAAATCTGGAGGTTGTCGATTGGAACGAGTCGATCGTCCATTCGGACGACTCCGAAATCACGCTTGACCTGGTCCGCGGAAGCCTGTGCGCGGTCGGAGAAAAAAGTATTGTGTCCGGTGCTGTGTCTCTGAGAGGCCGGTCATCGACAGCGGTCTCGACACGTGCACGAACTGCGGCGTATGCGCGGCGTTCGCGATGCCGGATGTCGCATCGGGATTCAGTCCCACGAAATAGCGGCCGATCGTCGTCGTGACCCGTTCGATGACCGAGCGTCGGACAAACGAGTTGTAGATCATCGGGAGGCGCGAGTAGTCGATCGCGAAACGATAGAATTTCTGAAGCTGATCCTGCGAAGACACGACTTGAATGTGAAAGTCGTAGTTGACCATGGCGACCAGCCGGTTACGCAGCTCCGGGTGCAGGTAATCGGGCCAATAGTAGCAATAGGGATGCCAGCTCACGATCTCCGCACCGGTGCGATCGAAAATATCGGCGGCGGATCGGCATGCATCCGGAAACAGGCCATCGTCGTCGCCGATGAAGGTGATGAACTCGCCGGAAGCATTGGCGAGGGCCACCTCCCAATTCTCGGTCATCGGGACGACCGCTTCGGACGCAAAATGGCGGACGCGGGGATCATCGAGCTCGTGCAAGAGCGCCGCGGTCTCGGGGTCGGCACCGTTATTTTGGACGACGATCTCAAAGTCCTCGTACGCCTGCGCGACCGCAGTTGCGAGAGCGTGCCGGAGCGTATCCGGGCGTCGCAGCGTGGGAATGACGATGGAGAATCGCGGCGGCATCGTGAGGGACTAATGCCGATATTCAGCGGGCTGATGAACTTGCCTGCGAAACGGCAGAATCGCCTGGAAGATCCACTGGTGCCCCTTCATTGAACATCACAGCTTCGTGGATTGCGTAACATAGCGCGCGACGCAAGTCCAGCACGCACAATGTGCGAGTTCCTGCACCCGAGAGTTGCTCCCTCGAGAAATCGACGCAATGGCGCCGCGATACGATAATTGCCAAAAGCACGCCAAGACGAGCTCAAGCCGATCCCGGCTTCTCCGCCGCGCCCGCGCGCTCCACCGCCACAACGCGGCCGCGCTCGATCGCGAGCGAGAGCCGGCCTTGCTTGAGGGCGAGCGCCTTCTCGCCGAACAGCTCGCGCCGCCAGCCGGTCAACGCCGGCACGTCGGCGTCGTCGTCGGCGGCGATGCGGTCGAGATCGTCGACCGTGGCGATCACCTTGGCGGCGACCCCGTGGCGCTCCGCGGTCATTCGCAGCAGCACCTTGAGGAGCTCCACCGTGGCCTGGCCGTTGACCGCCGGCCGCGGGCGTTCGAGCCGCGGCAGCGTCTTCGGATCGCGCGCCAGCCCGCGCTGGACCGCGTCGACGATCGCCTCGCCCCAGCGCGAGCGCTCGAAGCCCCGGGGCAAGGAGCGCAGGTTTCCGAGCCGCTCGATCGTGGTCGGCGCCTGGATCGCGATATCGCCGATGACGTCGTCCTTGAGCACGCGGCCGCGCGGCACGTCGCGCTCCTGCGCCTCGCGCTCGCGCCAAGAGGCGACCTCGATCAGCACGGCGAGCTCCTTGGGCTTGCGCACCCGGGTCTTCAGGCGCTCCCAGGCGTGCTCGGGCTCGAAGCGATAGGTGTCGGGCGAGGTCAGCACCTTCATCTCCTCGCGCATCCAATCGCTGCGCTCGCGCTTGTCGAGATCGGCGGAGAGCTTCAGATAGACGTCCCGCAGGTGAGTGACGTCGGATATCGCGTAGGCGAGTTGCGCCTCGCTCAGCGGCCGCCGCGTCCAGTCCGTGAAGCGGTGCGACTTGTCGAGACTGTCGCCGGTGATGCGTTGCACGAGCTGGTCATAGGAGATCGAATCGCCATAGCCGAGCACCATGGCCGCGACCTGGGTGTCGACGATAGGGCTCGGAATGATGCCCGCCTCGTGCCAGCAGATTTCGATATCCTGGCGGGCGGCATGGAAGACCTTCATCACGTTCTCGTTCGCCATCAGGGCGAAGAAGGGAGCGAGATCCATGCCCTCGGCAAGCGCGTCAACGACGAGCGCCTCGTCCGTGCTCGCCATCTGCGCGACGCAGAGCTGCGGGTAGTAGGTGCTCTCGCGCAGGAATTCGGTGTCGACCGTCACGAATGGATGTTGCGCCATGCGGGCGCAGGCGTCCGCGAGCTTGTTGGTCGTCGTGATCGGCTGCATGGGGGGCTAGATAGCGTAGATGGGTGGCTTTGTCAGGGCTAGTGTCCGGGGGCGAGGGGGCATCTCGCAGGACGGCATGTCAAATGCGACAAGATGAACGTTGCTGCTGCGCCAATTGTGCATATCACCCTTGCCAATCCCTTTCAGCCTGTCACGCGGAATTGCTCGACCGCGCCTTCATCGACGTCGATTCCCAGCCCCGGTCGGGCCGGGAGCGCGACCGCGCCGTCGCCGATCGGCAGGGCGTTCTCGGCGACGTCCTCGGCCAGATAGAAATGGGTCAGGCTCACGCCCCAATCGACGGCGGGCGCCGCGCAGGCGAGGTGGATCGCCGCCGCCGACGCGATGCTCGATTCGGCGATCTTGGCCGCGACGTTGACCGCGAGGCCGAGGCGCGCACAAAGCTGCGCCGCCTCGACCGCGGCGCTCATGCCGCCGAGCTTGATGAGCTTGAGCGAGACTCCGCCGACGCCGCAGCGCTCGTGCGCCGCGATGTCGGCCAGCGAGTGGATACCCTCGTCGGCCCCGATCGGCGCCGGGGACACCTGCGTCAGCCGCGAAAGCGCGTTGAGATCGTCATGGGCGAGCGGTTGCTCGACGAACATCAGGCCGGCCGCGCGCGTGCCTTCGACATAGCGGCGGGCGTCGGCGAAGGAAAGCCCGCAATTGGCGTCGGCGCAGAGCGGCATTGCCGCGCCCATCGCCTGGCGCAGAGCCAGGGTCGACGCAATCTCGGAATCCACGGGCTTGGTGCCGATCTTGAGCTTGAAGAAGCCGAAGCCTTCCGCGCGCTTGGCATGGGCCTCGGCAATGTCCTGCTCCGGCGTGGCATTGCCGAGCAGCCACATCGGCGCGACTGCGCGACGCACTGCGCCGCCGATGAGATCGGACAATGGCAGGCCGGACGATCGACCCGCCAGATCGAGCAGCGCCACCTCGATCGCGGAGTGGGCGCCGGTGTTGCCGTAGAGCGCGTGCTTGAGCTTGCGGCACAAGGCGCCCCGCATCCAGGCGTCCTCGCCGATTAGCAGAGGAGCGAGATGATCGCGCACGGCCGCGACGAGGCCGCCCAACGTGTCGCCGGTCATGGTGGGCGCGGAGGCCGCCTCGCCCCAGCCGACAGTGCCGTCGGCCGCCTCGATGCGCACCAGGATGTTCAGCGCGCGGCTCACCGTGACGCCGGCCATCGCCACCGGCTTCTGCAACGGCAGCCCGACCGGGATCACGTCGACCCGGCGAATGACCAAAGGCTCGCGTTCGCGGAGGTCCGTCTGTGCGTCAACGCGTGCTTCCATGTCGCACCTCAGCGTTGGCCGCGCACGGGCGGCATATGGATGAATTCCCACGGCGACGGCATCGGCCCGACCGGCACCTCGATCAGCGTGGGCAAGTCGCGGCGCTTGAACGCGCGCTGGAGCGCGGCGCCCAGCTCCTGCGGATTGCGTGCGCGCTCGGCCTCGGCGCCGAAGCTCTGCGCGTAGCGTACGAAATCGGGATTGGCGAGGTCGTTGGCGATCAGCCGGTTGCCGAACGCCTCCTCCTGGATGCGCCGCACATTGCCGAAGGCGCCGTCGTTGAACACGACGACGGTGAGCGGGATGCGGTGGCGCACCGCGGTGGCGATCTCGTTCGAGGTGAAGAGAAAGCCGCCGTCGCCGGAGATCGCCAGCACCGGCACGTCGGGCCGCGCGTGCTGCGCGCCGAGCGCCGTCGCATAGCCCCAGCCGAGATTGTCCTGGTAGCCGGGGGAGAGAAACGTGCGCGGCTTGTAGACCGGAAACAGCAGCCGCGCGGCAAAGCCGATCTGCGTCACCTCATCGACGAAGATGCCGTCCTCGGGCAGCTCGTTCCGGATCGCGTCGAGAAATCCGATCTGGGGGCTGAGCTTGTCGAGACGTGCACGCGTTTTCGCCTGCCGCTCCTCCATCTCGGCGCGGCGGGAGGGGCGCTGCTCTCCGCCGAGTGCATCGAGCAGTCCGCGCAGGATCGGCTTGGCGTCGCCGATGAGCGCGTTGGCCGGCTTCGCGAAACGTTCCGGCTCGTCGGGATCGGCATCGACGCGGATGATGGCGAGGTCGGGGTCGATCCCCCAATGGTTGAAACCGTAAAAGAGACGCGACCCGACCGCGAGCACGACGTCTGCCTCTCCCCACAATTCGCGGCCGAGCGGAAGGGTGACGCTGAGGGGATCGCGGCTGTCGAGCACGCCGCGGCCGCGGCGATAGCCGAGCACGGGCGCCTGCAGCAGCCGCGACAGCTCGGTGACCTCGGCGCTGGCACCCTGGGCGCCGCCGCCGGTCACGATCAGCGGGCGCCTGGCGCCGGCAAGGCGCTTGGCGGCGGCAGCGATGGCATCCTCGTCGAGCGGCGGCTGCGGGGCAGGGGCGGGCGATGCCGGCGCGACGGCCGGCGCGCTGCGGCCCCACACGTCGATGGCGCATTCCAGCACGGCCGGGCCGGGCCTGCCGCTCCCCATCGCGCGAAAAGCCTCGGCCACCAGGCCGGCGGCTTCGGCCGGCTCGCGGATTCGGGCGGAGTAATCGACCAGACGGGAGATGATGCCGGCCTGGTCGCGGATCTCGTGCAGATGGCCGAGCCCGCGCCCGATCGCGGATTGCGAAATCTGCCCGATCAGCCCCAGCACTGGCGCGTTCATGCTGTAGGCGGTCAGCAGCGCGGCCGCGGAGTTGAGCAGTCCCGGCCCCGGCACCACCGAATAGACCTGCGGCTTTCCGGTCGCCAGCGCCGCCCCGAGCGCCATATAGGCCGCCCCCTGCTCATGCCGGGTATGGACCGTCCGGAGCCGGTCGCCAGCCTTGAACAGGGCGTCGAACAGGTGGTCGTTGTGCACGCCGGGCAGCGCGTAGACGGTCTCGATGCCGTGGGCGATGAGCCCGCCCACGGTCGCGTCGCCCGTGGTCATTCGCGCGGTCGCATCGGCGTGCGGCTTCTTGGACTGTTTCGGTTTGGGCATGAGGCTCGGTTTCAGAGGGGCAGGGCCCCGAGTTGTGCAGATCGGCGGCGTTCTGTCGAGCGTCATCGTCGCGCCGGATTGCTTGTCCGCTGGCTGCTTCCGTCCGGCTCAATCGCGCGGGTCGCCGCCGTCGCGGCCACCGAGATGGCGGGCGAGAAACCGCTCGACTGCGCGCATGAAGGCGATCCGGTTCGCCGTGTGATTGATGCCGTGGCCTTCGTCGGAGAAGAGCAGATATTCGACGTCGTGGTTGCGCCCGCGCAACGCAGCCACGATGCGGTCGGAGTGGTCGCGCCGAACCCGCACATCGTTGGCGCCTTGCACCACCAATAGCGGCGCGCGGATCGCATCGGCGTGATTGAGCGGAGATCGCTCGGCGAGCAGGGCGCGCTCCTCCGGCTTGCGCGGATCGCCGAAGAATCGCGACCAGAAGCCCATGTCGCCGACCCGCCAGTATTTCGGCCAGTCCTCGATCAGGCTGACCATGTCGGAGATGCCGACCCGGTTGACGGCGGCAACGAACACGTCAGGAGTGAAGGCCGCACCCGACAGCGCCGAATAGCCGCCGTAGCTTCCTCCCATGATGGCGACGCGCTTGGGATCCGCGACGCCGCGTTCGATCGCCCAGCGCACCCCGTCGATCAGGTCGTCGTGCATCTTGCGGGCGAACTCGCGGGTGCCGGCGAGCAGGAAGTCGCGGCCGTAGCCGGTGGAGCCGCGGTAATTGACCTGCAGCACGGCATAGCCGCGATTGGCGAGGAACTGCACCGTCGGGTCGAAGCCCCAATGATCCCGCGCCCAAGGGCCGCCGTGAACGAGCAGCACCATCGGCCGTGGTCCGGCCGCGCCGAGCGGGACGGTCAGCTGGCCGTGAATGGTGAGCCCGTCGCGGGCGGCAAATGTCACCGGCTCCATCGGCGCCAACTGATCGCGATAGGACGCGAGCGGCGACGCCGCCAGTACCTTGGTTTCGCGGGTCGGGCGTTCGAGCAGATAGGCCGTCCCATCGCCGCGGTCCGAGCCGACGGTGAACGTCATCCACCGGCGCTGCCGGTCCTCGCTCAAGATGCGCAATGTGCTGCGCTCGCGAGCGAGGTAGGGCGTGAGATCGGCCTGCAGGAAGGCGTCGTAGAATTGCCACTCCTGGAAACCAGGCCACGCCCAGACGTAGCCAAGCCCGCCGTTCTCGAGCACGCGGCCGTTGTCGATATCGACCGTCGGATGCTCGTAGAGCAGATCCTCGCTGCCATTGCGCAGGTCGACGCGCACCAGCGCAACGCGATTGCGGCCGCGGTTCGACAGCGCCCAGGCATAGCGCGGATTGATCGGATAGCCGAGGATGCGCAGATGATCCCCATAGGCGCCGCGAATTATTTCGCGCCAGCCGCCGACCCCGTCGGGGACCTCGGCGCTCCAGCCGCCGTCCGGCAGACAGTGGATCCGCATCCGCAGTCGGCCGACTGGCGACACCGACCAGCCGCAGATGCTGCCGGGGTTCTCGGCGAGCGTCGTCATCTGCCCGGTCGCCAGGTTCAGCCGGTAGAGGTCGAACATCCGGCCGGTGCGGCCGGTGTGACGGACGACGACCGAGTTGGGATCATCGTTGATCGCGCGCACGAACTCGACCCGCGCGCCCTCGAGCGGAGTCAGATCGCGGGCAACCGGCTGCTCGGCCTCGACGTCCACGGCGAAGAGATGAGTATTCTCGTCGCCGTTGCCGTCCATCAGGAACAGCAGGCGCTTGCCGTCCCGGCTCCACAGGAAGCTGTCGGCGCCGGGCCAGGGGGCGCGCGCCTCGCGCGGCGTCTCGACCGTGCGCGCCGTGGTCTCGTCGAGGCGCCGGAAATGCAGCGTGGCCTTCCCCTTGCTCATCGCGACCCAGGCCAGCCGGGTGCCGTCGGGGGACACCCGATAGTCCCAGCTGGCGCCCGGATTGGCGAACAGGGCGGTCAGGGGCAGGAGCGGCGGCTCGTCCGCCGCGCGGGCACCGGCGCGTGGCGAGCAGGGCCGCCGCGAGCAGCGGCAGCAGCGCACGGAGGGCTCGAGAACGCATCGGACGCTCCCTCGGCGGCGATCCGCCGATGTTTTCAGATGTGGACCAGGGGGTTGAATTCTCGGGGGCCATTGTAGCTCCCCCGTTCTTGACAAGCGAGCCGGTGCATGTGCCTTTCCGCGCCACACAGAGGCTCGATTCATCACCATGCACCGCTATCGCACCCACAAATGCGGCGAGTTGCGCGAGAGCGACATCGGCAAGCAGGCGCGCCTATCCGGCTGGTGCCACCGCATCCGCGACCATGGCGGCCTGCTGTTCATCGACCTGCGCGACCACTACGGCATCACCCAGGTCGTGGCCGACCCCGATTCGCCTTCCTTCAAGGAGGCCGAGAAGCTGCGCTCGGAATGGGTGGTGCGGGTCGACGGCAAGGTGCGCAAGCGGCCCGCCGGCACCGAGAACCCGGAGCTCCCGACCGGCGCCGTCGAGATCTATATCAGCGAGATCGAGGTGCTGGGACCCGCCGGCGAGCTGCCGATGCCGGTGTTCGGCGACCAGGAATATCCCGAGGACATAAGGCTCAAGTACCGTTTCCTCGACCTGCGCCGCGAGCAGCTCCACAAGAACATCATGTTGCGCGGCGCGGTGATCGACTCGATCAGGCGGCGCATGAAGGAGCAGGGCTTCTTCGAGTTCCAGACGCCGATCCTGACCGCGTCGACGCCCGAGGGCGCGCGCGACTACCTCGTGCCGTCGCGCATCCATCCCGGCAAATTCTACGCGCTGCCGCAGGCGCCGCAGCAGTTCAAGCAGCTGATCATGATGTCGGGCTTCGACCGCTACTTCCAGATCGCGCCGTGCTTTCGCGACGAGGACGCGCGCGCCGACCGCTCCCCCGGCGAGTTCTATCAACTCGACCTGGAGATGAGCTTCGTCACCCAGCAGGACGTATTCGACGCGGTCGAGCCGGTCATGCGCGGCGTGTTCGAGGAGTTCTCCGGCGGCAAGCCGGTGACGCAGAAGTTTCCGCTCATCCCCTACAAGGAGGCGATGCTCAAATACGGCTCCGACAAGCCGGATCTGCGCAATCCTCTGGTCATCGCAGACCTCACCGAGGAATTCAACGACGCGAGCGTCACATTCAACGCCTTCAAGAATGTCATCAAGGCAGGCGGCGTGGTGCGTGGCATTCCGGCGCCGGGCGCGGCCACGCAGCCACGCTCGTGGTTCGACAAGCTCAACGACTGGGCGCGCACGGAGATGAGCGCGCCCGGCCTCGGCTATATCGTGTTCGAGGCTGACGGCGGCAAAGGCCCGATTGCCAAGTTCATCCCCGCCGACGTGCAGGCGAAGATCATGGCCAAGGCCGGCGTCAAGGCCGGTGACGCGGTGTTCTTTGCCGCCGACAAGCCCGCCGGCGCCGCCAAGCTCGCGGGAGCGGCGCGGACCAGGATCGGCGAGGAGCTCGGGCTGATCGCCAAGGACCGTTTCGAGCTCTGCTGGATCGTGGATTTCCCGATGTACGAATGGAACGAGGAGGAGAAGAAGATCGATTTCTCCCACAATCCGTTCTCCATGCCGAATCAGGGCGTCGAGGAGTTTCTGGCCCTTGACCCCGCCGACCACGAAAAAATTCTCGGTCTCAAGGCGATCCAATACGACATCGTCTGCAACGGCACGGAGCTGTCGTCGGGCGCCATCCGCAACCATCGGCCGGACGTGATGAAGAAGGCCTTTGCCATCGCGGGCTATCCGGAAGACGTGCTCGAGCAGAAATTCGGCGGCATGCTGCGCGCGCTGTCGCTCGGGGCGCCGCCACACGGCGGCATCGCGCCCGGCATCGATCGCATCGTGATGCTGCTTGCCGGCGAGGAGAATTTGCGCGAGGTCGTGCTGTTCCCGATGAACCAGCGCGCCGAGGATTTGATGATGGGCGCGCCGTCCGAGGTGACGCCGAAGCAGCTGAAAGAGCTCCACATCAGGCTCAATCTGCCGGAGAAGGGCTGAACCCTCTCTGCGGCACCTTGCCGGCAATCCGCGTCCATCAAATGAGGTAAGATCGAGCCCGTCCCGGCGGTTCGGCCGGTATTTTGGCGGGGCTCATCATGTTGACATCCCTGATCCTGCGTGGCTGCGTGGCGGCATTCTTCGCCCTGCTGGCGCCGGCCGGCGCAGTGGCGCAATCATCCCTGAAAATCTTCGACGCGCACTTGCACTACAATCAGGAGCCCAATCCCTATTACCCGCTCGAGCGGGTGCTCGATGTCTTTCGGCGCAACAACGTGGCCGGCATCATCGCCAACAGCCGCCCGAACAAAGGCACCCATCAGCTCGTCGACGCCAAGGCGCCGGGGCTCTGGGTGGTACCGTTCATCCGGCCCTATCGCACCCGCGACGACGTGCAGAACTGGTCGACCGATCCCGCGATCTACGATCTGATCGAGAGCGAATACAAGCGCGGCTATTTCCGCGGCGTCGGCGAATTCCACATCTACGGCAACGCCGCGCAGGGCCCGCTGGTCAAGAAGGTCGTCGACTTCGCGGTCGCGCGAGACCTCTATCTGCTCGCCCATTGCGACGAGCCGGCGCTGCTGATCCTGCATGGGCACAATCCCAAGGCAAAGATCATCTGGGCTCATACCGGCTTCTCGACGCGCCCGGGCGGGTGAGGGAGCTTCTGGAGCAATATCCGGCGCTGACCGGCGAGCTGTCGTATCGCGGCGGTATCACCGAAGGCGGCGGCAAGCTCTCCGCGGAATGGCGGGAGCTCTTTGCCCGCCATTCCGACCGCTTTGTGCTCGGCTCCGATACCTGGATCAATGAGCGCTGGTTCGGTTACGACGGCATCATGCAGATCTACCGCGGCTGGCTCGCGCAGCTGCCGGACGATCAAGCCAGGCGCATCGCGCACGGCAACGCCGAACGGCTGTTCGGCGGCAAGGTCGAGTGACTTTCCACCGACGGCTGCGAGCCGCTTGATTCGTATTCCGATTAGGCGTTGAATTTTGGAAGCGTTCCAGAAGACGGTGGCCGTGCAGGCCCGTTCTCCTTTGTCCTGACGGATCGCCGCGCCGCGCAACGCGCTGGCACGCAGAGGTGCGCACGCACCGGGACGGAGGAAACAACATGCACGACATCGAACGACGCGCCTTCATGAAAGGCGCGGCAATGGGCGCGTTCGCCTTCACGGTGAGCGGTGCCGAAGTCATGCTCACGCCGGGTGCGGCGCGGGCGCAAGGCGTGCCATTCCGGCTGCTCAAGGCCAACGAGGGCGAAATCATCGAGGCTCTGGGCGAGACGCTGGTGCCCGGCGCGCGCAAGGCCGGCATTGCGCATTTCATCGATCACCAGATCTCGGTGCCGGCGGGCGAGGCGCTGCTGCAGGCGCGCATCTTCAACGTGCGCCCGCCATTTGCGAATTTCTATCGCGCCGCCATCGGCGCGGTCGATCGCGGCAGCGAGAAGGTCACCGGCCGGAAATTTGCGGCGCTGTCGGAGACCGAGCAGCGCGACTTCGTCAGCAATATGCGTCAGAACAAGATCGAAGGCTGGACCGGACCGAGCGGAGGTTTCGTCTACACCATCCTGCGCACCGATGCCGTCGATGTCGTGTACGGGACGATGGAGGGCTACGCCGCCCTCGGCATCCCCTACCAGGCGCACATTGTGCCAACGAGGAGGTGGTGACATGGCGAACGAAAAAGTAGACGTCGTCATCGTCGGCGCCGGCGCGTCCGGCTCGGTGTATGCATCGGTGCTGGCCAAGGCCGGCAAGAAGGTCGCGCTGCTGGAGGCCGGTCCCGACTGGCAGATGTCCGACCTGATCAGCTCGGAGATGTGGGGACGGCGGATCAGGCCGGCTGGCGCCCCCTTCCTGCTCGAAGGCAAGAATCCATTCGGCTATGCCGGCCAGGCCGGCTGGGGCACTGGCGGGGCGGCGCTGCACTACTTCGCCAATCACCCACGCTTTCTGCCGAACGACTACAAGATCAAGAGCGAGCACAACCGCGCGCTTGATTGGCCGATCTCCTATCAGGATGTCGCGCCGTTCTACGACAAGGTCGCTCACGACATCGGCATGTCGGGCGATGCCAAGGCGGAGGAGAAGTGGCGCCCGGCGGGCCAACCTTATCCGATGCCGCCGATGAAGACTTTCCGCCACGGCGAAATCTGGGTGAAGGGCTTCGAGTCGCTGGGCATCCAGATGGTACCGGCACCGGTCGCGATGAACTCGACCGAGTTCAAGGGTCGGCCGGCCTGCATCTATGACGGCTGGTGCCACGTGGGTTGCCCGACCGGCGCGCTTGCCAATCCGACGGTCACCTACCTCAGCGAGGCCAGAAAGGCCAAGGCCGAGGTGCGCGCTCTTTGCACCGTCACGCGCGTGCTGACCAACGCGGAGGGCACGAAGGTCATCGGCGTCGAATACTACGACGAAAAAAAGCAGCGCCAAGTGCAGGAAGCGAACGTCGTCGTGCTGGCGGCGTGGTCGGGGCAGAACTCGCGCCTCCTGCTCAACTCGGCGACCGACAAGCACGCGAAGGGACTCGCCAACTCGAGCGGACTCGTCGGCAAATACATGATGGTGCACTCGATCGCGGGGATCAGCGCGCTCTTCGACGAGGACATCCAGAACCATCTGGGTACGATCGGGGCGCAGTACATGTCGTACGATCGCTACAGCAAGACGAGCTACAAGGACGCGTTCGGCAGCACCTACATCACTTGTGGTGCAGCGCAGAAGACGCACGACTTCGCCAATTCCCGACCCGATCTGTTTGGCGAGGAACTGCACGCCTACATGAAGCGCGCGGCCCGCGGCTTCACCCGGATCAGCATGTTCGGCGAGGAACTGCCCAACGCCGAGAACCGGATCGAGCTCGCGACCGACAAGGACGAGTTCGGGATGCCGCTCGCCCGCCTCGTTCACACCTTCGATCAGGACGCGGTCGCGGTGTGGAACGCCAACCTCGAGGAGGGCCAGAAGGCAGCCAAGGCCGCCGGCGCCAAGGAAGTCTGGGCGGGCCGAGCAGCCATACCGACGACCCACCTGCACGGCGGCACGATCATGGGCACGGGCGCGGCAAATTCGGTGGTCAACAGCTTCGGCCAGTGCCACGAGGTGCCGAACCTCTACGTCGCGGGGCCGAGCATCTTCCCCACCGAAGGTGCCTCGAACCCGACCTATACGATCCTTGCCGTGTCGCTGCGCGGGGCCGAGCAACTGGCGGCGAACTGGGGCACGGTCGCCGGCTAACCATCGTTTTCCCTCGCCCGGCTGCTTCCGGGCGAGGGAACAACCCTCACTGCGGCTCGATCCCGGCCGCCCTCACGATCTCGGCGATCTGCTTGACCTGGTCCGCCACGAACGGCTTGAACTCGGCCGGCGCATTGCCGACCGGAATGACCCCGATCGTGGTCAAGCGATCGCGGTACGCCGCGGTCGAGGTTGCCTTCTGTATTTCCTCATGGAGCCGCGCCAGCACCGCGGCGGGCGTTTTTGCCGGCGCGAACATGCCGGTCCAGCTGGACAATACCTCCATGCCGGGCACGCCCGCTTCCGCCAGTGTCGGCACGTCGGGCAGGCGCCCGAAGCGCCTGGCGCCGGTATAGCCGATCGCACGGATTTTGCCGGCCTCGACAAAGGGCAGCGACGACGGTGGCGTCATGAACATGACCTGCACGTCGCCGGCGATCAGCCCGGTGATGGCAGGCGCCGCGCCGCGGTAAGGCACATGCACCATCTGCGTCCTGGTGAGCGACTTGAAGAGCTCGGCGGCCAGATGAAGCCCGTTGCCCACGCCGGGCGAGCCGAACGAGATTTTGTTGTCGCCCCCGCGCGTGAGCGCGACCAGCTCCGGCACCGACCGCGCCGGCAGGTTGGGATTGACCCCGAGGATATAGGCCTCGGTCGCGGCGACGTTGCTGACCGGCTCGAAATCGCGGACCACGTCGAACGGCATCTTCTTGTGGAAGCTCGGATTGACCACGAACGAGCTCGACGTGACGAGCAGCGTGTAGCCGTCGGGCGGCGCTTCGGCCACGGTCTGGGCGCCGACGACGCCGTCGGCGCCAGGCCTGTTCTCCACCACGAAGGTCTGGCCGGTCTGGGCGGCGAGCTGCTGGCTGATGATGCGTCCGACCAAGTCCGGCGTGCCGCCGGCGGCGAATGGCACGATCACGCGCACCGGCTTGCCCGGATATGGCTGCGCGACCGCACCGGCGCATAGCGCCCACAGCGTCCCGGTCAGGACGAGAACGCCGCGCCAGCGCCGATCCCGATGCATGGGGCCTCCTTCGGGAGTCAGCTCGCCTTGATGCGCGGCATGAGCTTGAGCGCGTTCTCCCGCTCGACGGCCTGCTGATCAGCGGCGCTGAAGCCCCAGTCCGCAATGCCCTGATTGACCTCGGCACCGTCGCGGAAGGGAAAGTCGGTGCCGTACATCACCTGCGAGATCGACACCATCTTGAGCAGCGCGGCGATCTGGCCCGGCGCGTTGCCCTGCGCGAGCTCGTAGTAGAACTTCTTGAATTCGGGCAGCGGGCCGTTCGGCAGGTGCGCGGGCTTGCGCTCCTGGGCGAGCCGGGTGAAGCGGCTGGTCAGGAACGGCAGCGTGCCGCCGCTATGGGAGAAGATCCAGCGGATGTCCGGGAATTTCGTCGCCGTGCCGCTGAAGACGATGTGTGCGATGGTGCGCGTCGAATCCGTGGCGTATTCGATCGAGCTGGGCGGTATGCCGGGCACCACGCCGCGGCAGCAGTCCGGCGTGGTCGGATGCACGTAGACCACGGCCTTGCGCCGGTTGAGCTCCTCGTAGACCGGGTCGAACGAGGGATCGCCCAGGTATTTCGGGCCGTAGCTGGTATGGAGCGCGATGCCCTCGGCCTTGAGCACGTCGAACGCATAGGCAATTTCCGCCAGGCTGCCCTCGACATCGGGCGGGGCGATGATGGCGAACAGTCCGAAGCGGCCGGGGTGATCCTGGCCCATCTTGGCGCCGTATTCGTTGCACTGGCGCGCGAGACTGCGCGATTCCTCGTTGTTTCCGAACCAGATGCCGGGCTGGACGACGGAGACGATCGAAGTCGCGATGCCGCTCTTGTCCATGTCCTCGAGCGATTTGGCCGGCGACCATTGCGGCGGCCGCCCGCCGGAGCGTCGAGAGGCCAGGGCATCGGCGTGGAACGGCGGGATGTAGTGATGATGCACATCGATCCGCGTCTTGGCGGCGGGAGCTTGGGCTGCGGCCGGCGTGCGGCCGATCGCGGAAAGGCCCATGGCGCCGAGGCCAAGTGCGGCCGCGCCGCCGGCGAGGAAATTTCGCCGCGCTGGACTGGCGAGCGGGGCTGACGGTTCGCAGCACAGACAGCCCTGAAAGAATCTGCGTCGGTTGGCTCTCATCGCTTCCTCCCCGAATTGTCGTTTTGTGGCGCCGCTGCCATCGACGGCGCAGCCGAGCTTAGCTCGTGTTCGAGAGGCGCGAAACCTCCCGACGGTCGGCGTGCGCCGACGAGCCCGCTTCAGGGCGAGTGTCCGGCGCGCGCACTCCAGAAGAGTTGCCGCGCTGGGCGCTCGCTTCGCTCGCCAGCGCGGCGCTCGATGCAGCGATCCGACAATGCGATCACCGGGATGAGAGGGATTTCTAAACTTCCGTCATGCAGAATCTACTTGACACCGGGGACCCGGGCCTTATGTGGGGACGAGCCGCTGTGATCTGTCCGCGCTCGGGCTGATCGAGCGGCATTCGCTTGCCTGACGCCGCTTTGTCGGTATTCGGGTTGGATCACTCGGTTGGGGAGGACGGCGATGCGCCAGAACGCCCTCTTGCGATCGGGGAAGGGCTTGGGGAACCCAAGCTCCGCCCGAAAAAACACCGCCCGGAAGAAAGTGGCCCATGTCGCCGTGGTCGAGGCCGCGCCCGCCGACGAGCGCGCCGACCATTTCGCCGTCCGCAACGGCGTGCGCTGCGCGGGCGTGCATCTGATCGTCGATCTGCATGGGGCCGAGGGCCTCGACGACATCGATCTCGTCGAGGCGACGCTGCGGCATTGCGTGGACGCGGCACAGGCGACGCTGCTGCACATCCACCTGCATCACTTCCAGCCGAATGGCGTTTCCGGCGTGGCCGTGCTGGCCGAAAGCCATATCTCGATCCACACTTGGCCGGATGCGGGCTATGCTGCCCTCGACGTATTCATGTGCGGCAAGGCAAGCCCGGACGCCTGCATCCCCGTCCTGCGCGAGGCATTCAAGGCCAAGCGCGTCGAAGTGAACGAGATCTTGCGCGGGCAGGAAGCGTAATCAGAGGACGGACAACGCGGGACGGAGGACGGAATCCAACGCTCGTCCGTCGCCGGGTCGTCCGACGCCCGATGGCCCAGAAGCGCTGGCTTCCCGAGACGCTTTTCGACGAGCTCGGCTTCCGCATGACCTACGAGGTCGAGCGGGTGCTTTACGAGCTGCAGACCGAGCACCAGCATCTCGTCCTGTTCGAGCATCCGTTCTTCGGCAAGATGCTGATGCTCGACGGCGCCACCCAGGTCACGACCGCGGACGAGTTCGTCTACCACGAGATGATGACCCATGTACCGATCTTCGCCCACGGCAACGCCAAGGACGTGCTGATCGTCGGAGGCGGCGACTGCGGCATCGCGGAGGAAGTGCTCAAGCACAAGTCGGTCAAGCGTCTCACCCAGGTCGAGATCGACGCCTCGGTGGTCGAGTTCGCCAAAGAGCACTTTCCGGAATTCACCAAACCAGTGCTCGCCGACAAGCGCTTCGACCTCGTCATCGACGACGGCATGAAGTACGTGGCCAAGACCGACCGGCGCTTCGACGTCATCATCGTGGATTCAACCGACCCCCAAGGGCCCGGCAAGGTGCTGTTCAGCGACAAGTTCTACGCTGCCTGCCGGCGTTGCATGGCCAAGGGCGCCGTGTTGGTCACGCAGAACGGGGTGCCGATCTTCCAAGCGGACGAGCTCACCGAGGGCATCGCCAAGTTTCGCAGGCTGTTCGCCGACGGCACCTGCTATGTCGCGGCGATCCCGACCTATGTGGGCGGCCACATGGCCATGGGCTTCGCCACCGACAATGCCAAATTGCGACGGGCCTCGGTCAAGACCATCGCCGGTCGCTACCGGAAGGCCGGCAGCTTCTCGACCAGATACTGGACGCCCGAGGTTCACGTGGCGGCTTTCGCGCTGCCTCGCTTCATCGCCGAAAAGGTGGCGAAGGCGCGCAAACGCTGATTCCGTCCGCGCTCGCGTCGTGTTCACGGATAGATAACCATCAATCCTGTGCACCTGGTGCACTTTGGCCGGTCCCCAGGGATGGCCGGCCACATGATTCATGGTTCCCTAACCATGACCGTGAGCGCCGGTTCCGTCGCAGCGCCTGTCGGCGCCCAGCAGCCTATGCTTAAGCTCGCCTTTACGGCGGTGGGCCAACGTGATCTCGTTCCACGAGGTCGCGGTGCCATTCCGAAGACGCAAAGAGTTGCTGGCGGTGCTGATCGGCGTAACGCTCGCAGGCGTGCCGGCGGTGGCGTTCAACCTTTGGGCCGACTGGTTCATGGAGCAGCGCGGCCGCGGTGAAGTGGAGCAGGTGGCCAAGCGTTCGCTCATGCTGGCCGACCGGCGGGCCTCCCGGGTCGCCCAGACCCTCGCCGATCTCGCGCAACGCGGGGTCGACGGTTGTGCTCCCGCCCAGATCGAGGCGATGCGGGAGGCGAATTTCTCGACCACCCCCATCAAGGAGGTGTCGGTCATCAATCCGGCCGGCCACACCGTCTGCACCGATCTCGGAATTCCGCTCGGCGTTCGCCAGGTGATCTCTTCGCACCCGCTCACGGCCGACGGGGACGTCGTGATCGAGGTGTTGCGCTTCGGCGATCGCCCGGGATCCATGATCCGGATACGGCGTGTGGGAACCGGCAATGCCAACGCGCTCGCTGCCTTGATGCCGACCGAGCTCTTTCTGCCGCTGACCGCTATGAAGGCGGACGGATCGGGCATCAAGGCCTTGGCGATCACGACGTGGGATGGATATCCCATATCCGAAGGCGGCGAGCCGCAGCGGAACGCGCACAACGACGCCGACCGTTTCGTCGCGACCATCCGTTCGGACCGCTACAATCTCGTCGCTACCGTCTCCCTGTCGCGAGAGCAGGTCCTGGCGAGCTACGCCAACCTGCGGATGGTCGGCACCATCGCCAGCGGCGTCATCGCGCTGGTGATCGTCGGCCTGTCCCTCATCCTCCCGGCACGCCGGGGCATCGATCCGGTCGCGGAGATCGAGCGGGCGCTCAAGGCGGGCGAGCTCGTGCCCTATTTCCAGCCGGTGGTCGACATCACGACCGGCCGGTTGCGTGGCGCCGAGGTGCTGATTCGCTGGCGCAAGGCGGACGGCTCGCTGGTGCTTCCAGGATCCTTCGTCCCGTTGCTCGAATCCAGCGGGCTCATCATCAAGGTCACGCGCATGCTGATGCGCCGGGCTCGTGACCAGGTCGGTGCAGCCTATGGTCGCCGCCCCGATCTCAATATCGGTTTCAACCTCGCCGCCTCGCATTTCGCCGATGAGACGATCGTGCAGGACGTACGCGATATTTTCGAGAATTCATCGATCCGTCTCAGCCAAGTCTCGCTGGAAGTGACCGAGCGGCAGCCGTTGGAAAACCTGACCGAAACGCGTCGGATCATCGCGGCGCTGCAGGGGCTCGGCGTCTGCATCGCGATCGACGACGTGGGCACCGGTCACAGCGGCTTGTCCTATATGCTCAAGCTCGGCGTGGACATGATCAAGATCGACAAGATGTTCATCGACGCCATCGGCACCGACAGCAACTCGGCGGCCATCATCGAGACGCTGATCGAGCTCGCCCGCAACCTGCGCATGGACATCATCGCAGAGGGCGTCGAGAGCTTCGAGCAGGTCGTTTTCCTGCGCGACCTCGGCGTTCGCGCGGCGCAAGGCTACGTGTTCTCGCCGCCGCTGCCGGCCGAGTCGTTCTTGCGGTTGATCGAGGCGATCGATCCGATGTCGCCGGCATCCGATCAGCCGGCGCTCGCGCCGAACAGTCGTGCCGCCGCGTAGGCTAGCGTTTTTTGAGGACCGGCAGGCCACTTCGCCGGAAAACGCTACGCAGCGGCCTCTTTCGAGATGTCGTAGTTGAGCTCGATCAGCACGTTGTTGGGGTCGTTGACGAAGATCTGCCGGCGCGTGCTGTTCGGCACCACGTTGACGCGGAACTCGACGCCCTTCTGCTCGAGATGTTGCTTCATGGCCTCGAAGCCGCGGCTGCCGAAGGCGACGTGGTCGATGACGCCCGAATCCGGCCGTTGCGGCGTATCGGTCGGCGAGATGTCGTTGAGGTGCAGCACCGGGTGCCCCTCGCTGTAAAGCCATGCGCCGGGAAAGTCGAACGGCGGCCGCGGGCCGTTCACGAAGCCCAGCACCTCCTCGTAGAAGCGAACGGTGGCGCCGAGGTTGCGGGTCGAGACATTGTAATGGTCGAGCACACCGACGCTCATGCTCATGAGGCTTTCTCCTGATGCTTGTGTCCGCAAGCTTATCGCGAAAAAAGGGCCATGACGAGCACCCGGCTTGTGCTCGCCGCAATCGCGGGCGAGATTGGGGATGTCCCGACCGACGAGTCGTCACAGGGTTGGCAGATCATTGGAGTGGTTTCATGGCCCACGATAGCCCCCGCCGCCGGCTGTCCGTATTGAGCATTGCCGTTGCGCTCGGCGCCGTCGCGGGTGCGGAGTTGCTCGACGCCCAGACCACCGCCACGGCGCAGCAGCGGGCACCCTGGTGCGCCGCGCTAGGCGGGCGCGACGGCGGCAATGATTGCAGCTACTACACCTTCGAGCAATGCATGGCGACGGCGAGGGGGCTCGGCGGATACTGCTCACCCAATCCGCGCGTGGCATTCGACCCGTATCGGCAGCCGCCACCGCGCAAGACCCGCAAGCAGACCTACTACTAGCCGTTGGCGGCGAGGGTGCCCGGGCGGTTCTGCCGCGTACGATAGAAGCCGAGCACGCGGCGCGCGGTCTCGGTCTGCAGCCGCCCATAGCTCGTCAGCGCCTGGTCGAGGTCTTGCGCCGACATGCCACGATCGGCCGTCTTGAGCAGCAAGATGGCCTTGGCGGTGGTCGAGGAGAAGCCTGCGAGCTTGGCGAAGATGAGGGCCATGTCGTGGTTCGAGTCGAGCAAAGCGCGCTCGACCACGTCGAGCTCGACTCCGCACGACAACGACAGCGCGATCGCGGTTTCCTCGAATTTGCGCTCGCGCGCAAAACCGTAGATTTCGGTCTCGCCGAGACGGCGCGCTTGATGCAGCTGCTCGACCCGGCTGCGCGCCGCGACGTGCTCGGGCGACACTTTGCGGGTCTCGTTGCGAATGCCGCCCACGACCTCGCCGAGGACCGACTCGACCGCGCCGTCGGCATCCGGGTGCTCGGCCGCGAGCCGCTCGCGCACCGCCGCCGAAGCTTCCTGCAGCAGGCGCAGGAAGTGCTGACGCGGAACGTCCCGTCGTGCACCGACGTGCATCGCCAGTGCATCGTCACCACTTGCTCGCTTGACCAGCATGCGAAAGCCCGCATCGGAAAAGCGGGCGCCCGCGTTCCTGGCGACGGACGTCACCACCTGGCGGTCGCCGCGCGCCACCAGCACCTCGGTGACCGCCTCGCTCAGCGACTTTCGCTCGGCGATGGCGGCAAGGTGCTGCTGGCTCTTGTTCGAGGCATTGGCGACGAGGTCGGCGTCGTCGAGCCGCTCGGACGTGGTCAGGATGGGGCGCGCTACGTCGATATTGTCATCGAAGGCGAGCATGCGGACGACGCCCGACGGCGCGTTGTGGACCGGGGCAAGCCGACTCGAGAGCTTGGCGCGCGCCTTGGCCTCGATCGCCGCGACGAGCTTGAGGATGACCTCGTCGAACAGGTTGATCTGGCCCGGCGTGTAGTGACCGGCGCCTTCAACGAAGAGATCGGTGACGCGCGAGAGCATGGTGATGCGCTGCGCGTTGGTGCCGGCGGCGAGCGCACGCTCGAGTTGGTCGATCAGCGACTGGGTGGTGCTCATGGCCGGCTATGCAGTTACCTCCCACCATGTTCCCATAACGATGAAGAAACGATTGCGTCCCGGGGCTGGGCGGATTGCGGCGAGCCGGCGCGGCCGCGAGCCGGGTGGAACGGTAAACGATCGGTGAAGCGGGACGACTCGAAGGGCAAAAGAGAAACAACAGGTGAACATCAGTAAATAAATTGGGCGACCCGCGAGAGCCGCCCAGTTTGGTTACGCCACAAGGGAGGAGCAAGACAGCGCCCAAAGCCGCAGGCTCTCAGCCTCTGTCCGCAATGCTCTCATGCTCATCACGGGGCTGATTCGTCAATATATTCCGTCCCCAGCACGGGTCGGCACGCTGGCGGGTCAGTGGGGCCGGAGCGGCCGAGTAGGCTGTGCGCCCATGCGTGCCGCCACCTCCGGCGGCACGCGGTAGTCGCGCAGCACGGCGCGTAGATCGCGCAGCCCGCAGGCCTCGCGTTGGACGACGAAATACCAGAGCGCGAGGCTCGCCTGCGCTACCAGCGATGCGCGCAACTGCCGGCGGTCGGCGGATGTGCTTCGCGCAGGCTCGGCGTCGAACTCGGCCAATGCCGCAAGCGCGGCCTCGAGCGCGCGCCCGAGCCGGCCGAGCGCGCTCGCCATCTCCTGCGCGAATTCGTGCTCGAGCAGGTCTGCGGGTGCTTGCTTGATCTTGCGGTTGGACATCGCGTCGTTTCGTCGGGCTCGACCACCATCATTCACCGACGATCATCATCGTGTCGAGTACGGTGTTGCTCCCTGCATCGCGTCCAAAAGGTCGCAGATGGCGGGCTGGTCTCGCGCCGATGGTTGCTTGAAGGGCCTCCGTCTATCGGTTCAAATGCTCCTGGTCGCATTCGTGCGGTCACGGGAGGAACAACAATGACAACGACAAGGGCAGGATTTATCGCTGCGCTCGGCGCGCTCGTCATGATCGCGGGCACGGGCAGCGGCGCATGGTCACAAGAGACTCTGAAGGTCGCGGTGCCGCAGCGCGGTGCCTGGGATGCCGGCTTGGCCGATCTCGGCCAGCGCGGCGGCATCTTCAAGAAGCACGGGCTCAACCTCGAGATCCTCTACACTCAGGCCGGTCCTGAATCGATTCAGGCGCTGATCGGCGGCAGCATCGACATCGCGACCGCGTCCGGCGTGTCGGCGGCCTTCGGCACCTTCGCGAAGGGGGCGCCGATCCGCATCATCGGCAGCGAGATCATCGGATCGCCCGACCTCTACTGGTATGTCCCGTCCGCCTCCGCGGTCCGCAAGGTCGAGGATTTCAACGGCAAGACGGTCGCGTTTTCGCTCACCGGCTCGTCGAGTCATGCCGGGCTGCTCGCGCTCATTGCGCAGCACAAGCTCACTGCCAAGCCGACCTCGACCGGCAGCATCACCGCGACGCTCACGCAGACCATGACCGGGCAGGTCGATGTCGGCTTCTCGGCCCTCCCGTTCTTCCTCGACCAGGTAGAGGATGGCAAGATTCGCATCATCGCGACCGGCGGCGAGGTGGCGTCGTTGCGAAGCCGGACCGGCCGTGTGAACCTCACCAATGTGAGCACACTGCAGAACCGCAAGGACGCGCTCCTGCGCTTCCATCGCGCCTACAAGGAGACGGTCGACTGGATGTATTCCGATCCGGCCGCGCTCAAGCTCTTCAGCGAGTATTCCGGCTTGCCCGAAAAGGTCGTGGTCAAGGTACGCGACTTGTTGCCGAAGGAGACCATGGCGCCCGATCAAGCTCGTCGGGGTCGACCAGATCATCTCCGAGGCGGTGGCGTTGAAATTCCTGTCCGCACCGCTGACGGCCGAGCAGGTGAGGGAGCTGGTGCAGATCCCGCAATAGCCGAGGGATGGTCAACGAGGTGGTCAAGCCGCGTACGGCCGCGATACAGGATAGCGGTCGCGAATGTGAGCGTTGAAGAACTTGCCGTAGGACCCGGCTGCCAGGAAGGCATCGTAAATCGGCGCGGGCACGCCGTCATAGGCGTAGGTCTTGCCGGTGGTGAACGTCACCAGCAACGTTTCGCCTTTCGGCTGGTACCGGATGCGAAGAATGGCTGAGGAATCCACGGCGGGCATGCGCGGTCAACGCCAAGCGGCCTGCTGAGTTTCCCTCAATAAAAGGCGCGGCGCACAAGGCGCCGCGCCTCGTCGCAAATGCGGTCGCCGATCAGGAAAGCACTTTGTACTTCTTGAACCAGGCGATCATCTGGTTCCAGGCGTCGTCGGCCGCATCCTTGCGGTAGCTCGGCCGATAGTCGGCGTGGAAACCATGCGGCGCGCCCGGATAGATCTTGAATCTCGGCGGTCTTGTTGGCGGCCTGCAAGGCTGCCTTCAGCGCTTCGACCTGCGCCACCGGAATGCCCTGGTCGGCTTCGCCGTAGAGGCCGAGCACCGGCGCCTTGATTTCCGGCGCAAGCTCGCGTCGGGCTCTTCGGCCAGATCGCCTTTTGCGCGGGCGGATCGACCAGCGAGCCGTAGAACGCGACGCCGGCCTTGAGGTCCTTGCTGTGTGCGGAATATTCCCACACCGTCCGCCCGCCACGGCAGAAACCCATGATGCCGAGGCGGTTGGTGTCGCCGCCCTGCGACTTGGCCCAGGCCGCGGTGGCGTCGAGATCGGAGAGCAGCTCGGCGTCCGGCTTGCTGTTGACGAGCGGCATGAGCTTCGGGATTTCGGTGATCTTCGTGAGGTCTTCGCCCTTGCGGAAATAATAGTCGGGCGCGATCGCGAAGGCGCCCGCCTTGGCGAGGCGGCGGGTGACGTCCTTGATGTATTCGTGCAGCCCGAAAATCTCCATCGCGACCAGGATCACCGGCGGGTTCGCGACGTTGGCTGGGCGGGCGTAATATACCGGCATATCGCCGTCGGCTACCTTCACCTTGGCTTCGCCGACGGTGAGCCCCGACGTATCGGTCGTGACCACCTGGGCGCGCACCGGCCCGGCGGCGAGCGTATAGCCGGCCGCGGCGGCGGCCGAGGCCGTCATGAAGAAGCCGCGCCGCGACAGCGGATCGACCTGATGCGCCAGCCCTTCGATATCGGGCGCGAGCTTGGGTTGAGCGGACATACGGAACCTCCCGTTTGGGGTTGGGGATGCTTGCTCGGGACCGGCGATACGCCGATCATGTAACAGCCTGTCAACGCCGCGCGCGGCGCTTTATTCCGGTTAAGGCAGCTCCTTCACGATCGCGTTGATCACGCGAGCGTCCATCGGCTCGATGTTGGTCGGAAACACCGCGGCGATATGGCCGTCGCGGCCGACCAGGTACTTGTGAAAATTCCACCGCGGCGTGTCGAGCGGGCGCTCGGCGGCGGCCCATTTGTAGAAGGGATGCGGGCTCGACCCTTTCACCTGCGCCTTGGCGGCGAGCGGAAAGCCGACGCCATATTCGGCATGCGCCGTCTTCATGATTTCGGTCGTGCCGCCCGGCTCCTGGCCGCCGAAGTCGTTCGAGGGCACCCCGACGATCATCAGGCCGCGCTCGCGGTAGCGCGCCCAGAGCTGCTGCAGGCCGGCATATTGCGGCGTAAAGCCGCAGAGCGAAGCGGTGTTGACGACGAGGATCGGCTTGCCGGCATGGTCGGCGAGCTTGATGTCGGCGCCGTCGAGCCCGGCAAAGGAGAACGCATAGGCAGTGATGCGGCTCATGGCGGGAGCTTGTTGGACTTGTGCCAATGCAGGTGTCGCAAAACCGCTGCACAGTAGCGCAAGGACATGTCTGCGATCAGCCAGCATGGTTCACTCCGTCGCCGGAGATCTACCAAAAACCGCCGCCAGATACGAGTGACAAGGCCGTGTAGTCGTGGGCGCGAGGGCGCCACACGGTCTCGTCCTGGCCTATTGGCCGTGGCTCACCAAGACCCGATTGCAGGCATTGCTGATCCGGGACCGATTGGATTGCAGACATGCCAGCACGCGCATGGTGTCCGGAAGGGCCGCCTCGCAATATTTCTGCACGTCGGGGGCGCAGGCTGCCCGCTCCTCCGGCGTGCCCTGCGGCATCGGCAAGGGCAGTGGCAGCAGGGGTGGAAACGGCAGCGGAGGCTGCGCGAATGACGGCGTCGCACAGGCGACGAGAAGGGCAACAAGCAGGGCGACTTTGCGGGACATCGTTGGCCTTTCCTGGGCGCTCGCTTAGCTCGCCAGCGCGGCGGTCGTGACATGTTGCAGCGCCGCCGCGGCTTTTCCGCCGTGCGACACCATTGATCGAATTCCAGAACCACCGGCTGAGACCCGCCGCCGCGATGATCATGAGGTGATCATGCGGTGCGCAGGCCGAGGCCCCCCAATGCGCGCACTATCAGGTGACCAATGACGGCACCTTCGAGTACGGCGCGCTGGTACCATCTTTTCTAGCCGAAATCGAGGCGTATGGCGGGGCGGGCCGTGTGCGGCTAACATCGGTGGGGTGGCGCCGATACCACCGGCCTTAGGGGAGGGGAAGATGACCCGCTGGGTCTCGCCCATTCTTGCGCTGCTGACATCGCTGGCGCTGGCCCAGCCGGGACAGGCCCAGGACAAGATCCGGCTCGGCCACAATGCCAATTCGGTACGCACCCTCGGCGCGCTGCCGCTCCACATCGTCATGCGCCAGGGCTTGTTCGCCCGCGAAGGGCTCGCCGTCGAATTGGTCGGGCTCCCCGGCACCACCCACATGGTCGATGCGCTCGACGCCGGCGCGGTGGACGTCACCGGCACGGCCACGCCCTACCTGATTCAGGCCGCGCTCAAGGGCTCGGACGCGGTCGCCGTCGTCGGCGGGCCCGCCAATGCGGTCTACAGCCTGATCGCCAAGCCGGAGATTGCAACCGCCGCCGAACTCAGCGGCAAGCTCGTCGCGATGTTGACACCGGCCGATACGATCTCGCTGTCCACGCGAATGCTGCTCGCCAAGCACGGCGTCAAGCAGGGCGACTTTCGGACCAAAGAGATCATCGGCAGCAATGCCCGCGGCGGCTGTCTGGTCGGCGGAGAATGCGACGCCGTGCCGCTCGGCCAGCCCGACGACGTCGTCCTTGAGCAAAGAGGCTTCCGCAAGCTCGGCAATTCGCTCGAAGTGTTGCCCGTGCAGCAATTCAACGTGCTCGCCGCGCGGCGCGCCTGGGCGGCGGCGCACAAGGACCGAGTGGCGCGGATGGCGCGCGCCTACGGCGCCGCCTTCAGGTTTTTGCGCGATCCCGCCAATCGCAACGAGATCGCCGCTCTCATCGCCGAGACGACCGGCGCTCCGGTAGAAGTCGCGCGCCGGGTCCTGGCGCTCTACTACGAGCCGGACCGCGGGGTCATGCCCAGACAGGCCGAGATCAACATGGCGGGGATGGCCAAGGTGGTCGAAATGCTGGCCGAGACCGGCCAGATCGCCGGGCCGCCGCCGCGGGTGGAGCGTTTCGTCGACCTGCAATATTTGCAGGCAGCGGGGTTGCAATAGCCGGCCGGTCGGCCGGCCGCCACAGTTTGAACGCACGCGGCGTTGCCGCGGTGGCGCCGGCTACCTAAACTTGCCCGCAATTTGCGCAGGTTGAAATACCTCTTTGCTCACCATTGAACGCGCCTGGGAATTGCTTTCCGGCTGCCGCACGGCCCCGACCGGCGGCAGGGCCGCTCTTTCGCAGTATTGCTCCCTTCCTAGATCGAACTCAGGAACCCTTTGCGTCTGACCGGCGTTCCTCGGTTAGCTCCTCGGTGACCGATATAGAGCGGAGACTATTGATATCGATCAGCCTCGAGTGGTCGGGCACCCGCCGCTGATGGATCTCTCGCTCCAGGTGACGCCATGGCGACATTGCGCAGAAGTCGGGACAATGTCCGACAAGGGATCGCCACCATGATCTGCTGGGTTGCGCCGAGGAGGGCACCTATCCCGGCTGTTCACAGGAGAAGGAGTCCCTTCGATGTGTGACTATAGTCTGCATCACGTTGCGACCCGGCCTGCCAAGATCGAAGACAAGCTGGTTGCCACGAAATTCAATAATTCCATCACCCGCGGCTTCGCCGCGGTCGGCGAGCCGCAAGTCGCGGTCTGCCTGCTGCCCGGGACCGAGATCGCTTTCGACGAAAATGTCGAATTCGAGCCGTCGTTCGGCATTGGTATTCTGCCGAACAAGAAAATCGGCCAGCGGCTCGCGCGTTTCCGGCAAATCAATATGGACAACGCCGTAACTCATCACGACGCGTTGGAATTCCCGGACGGTCAAGTGGTGCTGCTCACGCGCCTGTGTGAGGGCCAGCGCGCGACCGTGCTGCAGTTGCCGGCTGCCGCCCGTCCCGCGCCGGCGGAGGAGGCGGATGCGGCGCCGCAGCAGCGCGAACCCATGCTCTCGCGCTGATCGCGGTCGCTCGTATCGGCGTCGCAATGCAAGTGAAACGAAGAGCCACCGGCACAGCCGGTGGCTCTTCCATTCTGTCCCACTCAAATGGCGGCCGGGTGCGGAGACCTACGGGTCGGGAAACGAGACCAGCGTTTCGAACTTGTAGCCACACGCTTCGCATTCCCACAGATGCCGCACGCGCTGCCGGTCCAGGTACTCGGACCATTCCGGCAGGAAGATCGTCTCTCCGCACTGTGCGCAGAGGTTCAACAGTCTGCTGTAGGCGTATTTCCGAGGGCTCGCAGTTCGGAGCTCCATGAGGTTTCCTCCGCCACGCTTTTTCTCCCCTCTCCCTGTGGCGGGGATGGTAGCGCAATTGCCGCGGCGATGAAGCAGGAACCCTTACCTAACCGGACGCGAGTTCGTTAAGGTCGGTAACTCAGGCCCTTCAACTTGAGGGCGCACCATAAGCAACGCTTTAAAGCTTCTGGTATTTAGTGCCGGCCGAGGGCGCGCTGGGGATGGCGAGCTCACAGGAGGCTGCCATGCCCTCGGCGCGCTATGTGCACCCCGAGTTTGGTTATTTTTGTCCTACGCCGCGCTTCCGGCGCAAGCTGTGCGTGGCGCTCGCCGGCATGGTTCTCGGCGCGATCGGCGTCGCCTTGCTGCGGGCAGGTCCGGACCTCAGCTCCGCCCATTCGCCGGCGTCCGGCAGCGCCGCCATGATGGCGCGCGTCGTCAGCGCCACCGAGATTGGTCCTGAGGCGGGTCGGGCATCGCAGGCGGTCGCGCTCGGACTACGGCCGGCACTGAGCCAAAGCCCCAGGGCGTGCGAGGACAATACCTGGGCCTATCTCGACGGCAAATGTGCTGCCGGGAAAGAGCGCAAGCTGCGGATCGTGCGCGTGCCGACCAATCGTCCGGCGATGGCCACAATTGCGCTCGGGCGCACTTCTGCTCCCGCCGCCCGTGCGGCCGAACCCGCCTCCGCGCTCGTGGCCGATGGCCGCAAAGGCGACTTCTCCCCGTCCAGGCCCGTGCAAGCCGCGGCGGCCGCAGATGCGACCGAGCCCGCCCAGCAGCAGCCAATTGCTACGCCCAAGAAGTCGCAAAGGACGGCACACAGCCAGAACAGCCGGCGCCAACTGGACGTCCGCATGACACCGGCGCCGGCGCGCGGCTATGCCAGCGTGCCCGACCAGCGCCACGGCCCATTCGGAGGAGGCTTCTTCTTCTTCCGGTAAGGCGGGTCCGAGGGTAGCCGACCAGCACTCCTTCGGCGGCCCTTGCGTGGCGCGTCGTCTTGCTCACGACGGGTGCCCTGCGCCTTTCCATGTTTGTCCCAGTCGCTATAGTGCCGGGCGCAACACAGCGACAGGGAGACCGATATGCCTGAAATCTACGTCCACGCCGTCAAGGGGCGCACGCTCGACCAGAAGCGCGCGCTGGTGAAGGACATCACCGACGCGGTGGTGAAGAATTTTTCCGTTCCGCTCGAAGCCGTTACGGTCGAGATCGTGGAATCCGAGCCCACTGCCAAGGCGAAAGGCGGCGTGCTATTCAGCGAAATGCGCCGGTGAGCCCCGACCAGTTTCGTACGGAAGCGTTTCGCCCGGTTCAGCCGGGCGAAACTTTTTGTAATCGGAGGGTTCCATGGGCGATCTGGACGGCAAGGCCGCGCTGGTGACGGGCGCGGCGTCGGGCATCGGGCTCGCCACGGTCGAGCTGTTTGCACGGCGCGGCGCCACGGTCGCGCTCAATCACTTGCCCGACGATCCGCGCGGGCCGAAGGTGGTCGAGCAGTTGCGCGCGCAGGGCTTTGCCGTGATCGGCGCGCCCGGCGACGTGGCGAAGGCGGGCGCCGCCGAAGACATGGTGCGCAACGCGATCGAGGCGCTCGGTCGGCTCGACTTTCTCGCCAACAATGCCGGCACTTCGGCGACCGTCGAGCCGATCCCGCCGAGCGACCTCGACCGGCTGACCGAGGAATTCTGGGCGACGATCCTCGCCACCAATCTGCTCGGCCCGTTCCGCTGCACCCGCGCGGCGGCGCCGGCGCTCATCGCTGCCCGCGGCGCGGTGTGCAACACCGCCTCCGTCGCCGGCCGCAACATGCCGGGCTCCAGCATGGCCTACGGTGCGAGCAAGGCGGGGCTCATCAGCCTGACCCAGAACTTGGCGCGCGCACTGGCGCCCGCGGCGCGTGTGAACGCGGTCGCGCCGGGCTTCGTCGATACCGAATGGACGCGGGCATGGCCCTCAGCGCGCAAGCAGGCTTCGATCGAGCGCACGCTGCTCAAGCGTGCCTGCACGCCGGCCGACATCGCCGCAGCGATCGTGTTCCTCTGCGCCGACGCCGGGCATGGTCACGGCGCAGACGCTGGTGGTGGACGGCGGTTATTCGCTGTAGAGCGTGCGCGAGAGCCTCCGAGGATTTCCCGAAGGCTCTCACATGTCCAGATCAGATCGGCTGTTCTCAGCGCCTGGCGGTCCTTGGCTGCTGCGCCGGGGCGCACGCCGTCCAGTAGCCGAAGTAAGAGGAGCCTCCTCCCCAGGTCTCGACCCAGCATTGGCCCGCCCATTGCGCGCCCTTCTCGCCGAGCACCGGCGCCGCATAGTTCTGCGGCTGGGGATTGTTCCAGTCTTCCGCCTTGGCCTGATGTGACGCGAAACCCGCACACAGAAACGCCGCAGCCATGGCCGCGGTCAATGTGAGCTTATTCACGGCGTGTCCCTTTCAATTACGTCGCTCCCACAATCAGGATGTCGCCGTTCAAGAGATCGCTCAAAGAAATTTTTCGGCCGGCTACGAAAATTCTTCGTAAAAGAAATTCTTCGTAAACGTCGCCGTTACGTTGGATTTATTTCAGCAGAAGCCGCGGCAGCCAGAGCGACAGCTCCGGAATATAGGTCACGAGCCCAAGCACGATCAGCATCGGAATGTAGAAGACCAGGATGCTGCGCGACACCGCCTCCATGCTCACGCGACCGATGGCGCAGCCGACCACCATGGTCGGGCCGACCGGCGGCGTGAGCAGCCCGATGCCGAGATTGAGGATCATGATGATGCCGAAGTGCACGGGATCGATGCCGAAGGTCTTGATGACGGGCAGGAAGATCGGCGTGCAGATCAGCAGCATCGGCGCCAGATCCATGAACGTGCCGAGCAGCAGCAGGAGCACGTTCACGTAGAGCAGGAAGGTGTACTTGTCGCTCGAGATCGCGACGAAGAACTCCGTGGCCTTGGCCGGAATCTGCATGATCGCCATCATGTAGCCGAAGGCGATCGAGAAGCCGATCATGATCATCACCATGCCGACCGTGCGCACCACGCGCGCGATCAGCTTGCGGCAGGTCGCGCCATTTGCAGTCGCGATAGACGAACATCGTCACCAGGAAGGCGTAGACGCAGGCCACCGCCGCCGACTCGGTCGGCGTGAAGACGCCGGTAATGATGCCGCCGAGGATGATCACGATCGTGATCAAGCCCCAGATCGCGTCGAGGGCGATCTTGAGCGCCTGGCGAAACGGAACCACCTCGCCCTTCGGAAATTTTTCCCGATGCGCGATGATGAGGACGAGCACGATCAGCGAGAGCCCGAGCAGCAGCGCCGGGATCACGCCGCCCATGAACAGATGCGCGACCGAGATCGTGCCGCCGGCGGCGAGCGAATAGATGATCATGTTGTGCGAGGGCGGCAGCAGCAGCGGCTGCAGCGAGCCGGAGATGGTGACGTTGACGGCGAACAGGCGCGGATAGCCGTTCTTGATCATCTGCGGGATCATCACCGAGCCGACCGCCGCGGTATCGGCGACGGAAGAGCCGGAGAGGCAGCCGAACATGGTCGAGGCGACGATGTTGACCAGCGCCATGCCGCCGCGAATGAAGCCGACGAAGACCTTGGCGAGGTTGACGAGGCGTTCGGCCATGCCGCCGACGGCCATGATCGCGCCGGCAAGGATGAAGAACGGGATCGCCAGCAGCGAGAAGCCGCTCATGCCGCCGGCGACCTTGAGCATCACCGCTTCGAGCGGGATGTCGATCCACAGCGCGGTGAGGATGGCGGCGAGGCCGAGCGCATAGGCGACCGGCATGCCCAGGAGGCACAGGACCGCGAAGCCGCCGACGAGAATGAGAACGTCCATAAGGGGATTCTTGGTTTCCGCAGGCTGCGTAAACTTGCCTGCGGCCGCCTTTACTCGGTGGCGATCTGGCTGACGGTTTCGGGCTCGGGCTCCTGGAAGAACTTCTGCGTCAGGAGACGCTCGATCACGAACAGGACGGTGAGCGCGCCGCCGATCGGGATCGGCAGATAGGCCATGCCGGCGGTGACGATCGGGAATTCCGCGATGCTCTGATACCAGGTCGTCTGGACGAGCTTGATGCCCCAGACCAGCATGAAGAGGTTGGTCACGAGCATGCAGACTTCGAGCACCCAGCCGAGCGCCGATTTTGCGGCTCCGTGCAGAAAGGCCGGAAGGATGCCGACGCCGATATGCAGATATTCCCGATAGCAGACGACGGCCGAGAGGAAGGACAGCACGATCATCAACAGCACGGCCATCGGCTCGGGCCAGGACGCCGCGCTGTTGAGCACGTAGCGGGTGAAGACGCCGTAGGGAACGATGATGGTGATGATCACGAGGCAGGAGCCGGCGACGAACAGGCAGGCGTTGTGAACGGCGTCCATCGCCCGAAAGTATTGTTGCTTCATTCCAGCCCTCCCGACGAACAGCACGGGAGCCGGCCCGATCGGCCGGCTCCCGTGCAACCGCTCAGCCGTTCACTTCGTGTCTTGAATGCGCTGGATCAGCTCGGCGTGCTGCTTTCCGTATTTGTCCCACACCGGCTTCACGGCCTCCTGGAACGGCTTCTTGTCGTCGATCTTGATGATCTCGACGCCGGCCTCCTGGATCTGCTTGATCGATTTCTCCTCCATCGCATACCAGAGCTTGCGCTCGTCGAGCTGCGCCTGCTTGGCGAGCTTCATGATCAGCGCCTGGTCGTCCTTGGAGAGCGTGCCCCATGTTCTCTTCGAGAACACGAGGATCTCCGGGATCATCAGGTGGCCGGTGAGCGAGTAGTACTTGGCGTAGCGGTAATGCTGGCCGGTGGCATAGCTCGGGTAGTTGTTCTCCGCGCCGTCCACCACGCCGGTCTGCATGGCGTTGACGAGCTGGTCGAAACCCATGGCGACGCCGTTGCCGCCGAGCGCATTCATGGTGTCGACGAAGATCGGATTGCCCATCATCCGGATCTTCAGCCCCTTGAGGTCGTCGATCGCTTTGACCGGCTTCTTGCTGTTGTAGACGTTGCGCGTGCCGGCGTTCATCCAGCACAGCCCGATAAGCCCCGCGGTCGGATGGTCCGACAGCTTCTTGAGCAGCTCGTCGCCGATCGGGCCGTCGATCACCTTCTCCATATGCGCGTCGTCGCGGAACATGAAGGGCAGGTTGAACACGTTGAGCTCGGGGACCAGCGGGCCCATCGGACCGACGCTGATGCGGGCGATCGCGAGCGCGCCGACCTGCGCCTGCTCGATCATCTCCTTCTCGCCGCCGAGCTGCATCGACGGATACATCTGCACGCTGAGGCGGCCGCCGGTCGCGGTCTCCAGCTGCTTGCCCATCGCGAGCACCGCCTCGACGGTCGGATAGCCGAGCGGGTGCACGTCGGTCGCCTTGAGCACGAGTTTCTGCTGAGCAAAAGCGCCGACGCGCCAATCGCCGGCGAGCGCGCCGAGGGCGGTCACGGCACCGAGGCCGAGCACAGTACGACGATTCATCGAATCCTCCCGAGGTTGATCGTTGTTGATTGTTTTCGTGGGGGCCTGGCGGCCCGAACTTCGCCGGAACTGCGCGATCGCTTGGTTGATCAGCCGACCGGCGCGTGTTACGCACTTGTCATATCATATGATGACTTCCCATCCAAAGGTGTCAAGTGCGATGAGCCGGCCGACCACCAGCCTTTCGGCGCAGCGACCGCTCGCGGCGCCGCGCTCATTGAGTGGCGAGCTCATCGCGCGGCTGACCGACGACATCACCAGCGGCAAGATACCGCCGGGCTCGCGCCTGCCGACCGAGCAGGAAATGATCGCGGCGACCGGGGTGAGCCGGACGGTGGTGCGCGAAGCCGTCGCCGCTTTGCGCGCGGACGGCCTGGTCGTCACCCGGCAAGGCGTCGGCGCCTTCGTGCCGGAAAACGCGCGCCGGCCGCTGCGGATCGACTTCGACCCGCTGGCGCCGCTGCGCACGGTGCTCGACGTCATGGAGTTGCGCACCGGCATCGAGATCGAAGCCGCCGGGCTCGCCGCCGATCGCGGCTCGGCGGCGCAGATACGCAAAATCTGCACCTGCCTCGATGCCGTCAGCGCCGCTATCAAGCGCGGCGAGGATGCCATTGCGCAGGATTTCGAGCTTCATTGCAGCATCGCCGACGCCACCGGGAACCCGCAATTCCGGCGCTTTCTGGAGCATCTGGGCCGCTTCGTCATCCCGCGGGAGACGATCCCCGGCGGGCCGGGAATCCCCAAGCGCGCCTACAACGAGACATTCCAACAGGAGCACCGCGACATCGTGCAGGCCATCCGCAGCGGCGCGGTGTCGCAGGCACGCGCGGCGATGCGCCGGCATCTCAGCAACAGCCGAAAGCGGTATCAACGGCTTGCCGCCAAGCTCGGCAATAGCTGACATCTTCTCTTCTTCTTCATCCTTCGAACGAGCGCATCATGCAAACGGTTCTGGTCACGGGCGCGTCAGGCGGCATCGGCACGCGGCTGCGGTCTCTGCTCAAGGGCGTCTATCCCGATCTACGGCTGAGCGACGTGAAGCCGCCCGCCGGCCTCGCGCCGGACGAGACGTTCGTGCCGGCCGATCTTGCCGACATGGCGCAGGTCGAACGCGTGGTCGCCGGCGTCAACGGCATCGTGCATCTCGGCGGTTTTTCGGTCGAGGGACCCTGGGACACCATCCTCCAGGCCAACATCATCGGCTGCTACAACCTGTTCGAGGCGGCGCGCCGCCATGGCGTCGAGCGCGTCGTGTTCGCTTCGTCGAACCACGCGGTCGGCTTCTATCCGCGCCAGCGGCGCATCGGAACGGACGCGCCGGTGCGCCCGGATTCGCGCTATGGCGTCAGCAAGGCCTTCGGCGAGGCGCTCGCCGCGCTCTATGCCTACAAGCACGGGCTGCGGGTCACCTCCATTCGCATCGGCAATTTCGGCGACGCGCCGGTCGATCGGCGCCGGCTCGCGATCTGGATCTCGCCGGAGGATCTGGTGCAGCTCATTCGGATCGGCCTCGAGCATCCGGACGTCCGGCACGAGATCTTTTTCGGCGCGTCGGACAATGCGCGGGCGTGGTGGGACAACAGCGCGGCCTTCCGCCTGGGCTACCGGCCGCAGGGCCGCGCCGAGGACTACAGTGCGCAGGCGCTCGCCGCCGATGCGAAGCTGCCGGCCGATCCGGTCGGCGACTGGTATCAGGGCGGTCCGTTCTGCAGCGACGAATTCGACGGCGGCATCGAGCGCGCCCCGGTGTGAGCGCCGTCAGCGCCGGCGATTACGGCAATGCCCACCAGCCGGTCCAACCATAGCCGCTTCTCACAGGGAGCGAATGGTGCGCTCGCGCTGCGTCCGGTCGCCGCGACGATCGCTCCCGCGCGTCCGCGCACCGGGCCGGCGGGGGTGTCGAGCGAGAAGCTCCAGGCGCCGTTTCTGCGGGTTCCGGACGTCGGGCGGCACTGCGTGAACGCCAGCGCGCCGGCATGCCGCGCGTGCTCGAACAGTGCGAGGTCGAAGGCTTTCCGGTCGAGGCGCCAGCCGCGGCCGTATGGGTTGAGCACGCTCGGCCGCTGCGCCGGCGGGCGCCGTCCCCACGCCGCGACAACTCCGGTCGAGGGCGCCGACCACGTGCAGTCCGCGCCGATATCGATACGGAGCTTCGTCAGAAGCGAGCGGACCGATGGCTCGATGGTCTCCCCAATGCGGAACCGGGAGAAGTCGCTCGCTTCGACGATCGCGACCCGCGCGCCGCCGCGGGTCAGCCGGATTGCGCAAGCGCTGCCGGCCGGCCCACCGCCGATGATGAGGACATCGACGTCGAGCGGCGTGTCGCGGCTCATGCGATGAGGTCCGTCCGCTGGTTCTCGGCGAATACGACGTTTCCGGCGGCGTCCTTCTGCGCCGTGATGAAGGCGAGCTTGGAGAAATTGTGCACCATCTCCAGATGGGTGGTCACGCCGCGATCCCAGGCCACGGTGTTGGTCAGACGACGCGACGCGACGCACATTGTCGGGCCGTTGCGACGGCCACCAGTCGCCGGAGCAATCCATGAAGTCCGCCTGCCAGGGCACTGCCATCAGTGCGGTCAGGTCGCCCGGGCGCGCCTGCGCGTGGTTCAGACGGAAGTCGAAGGGCTGGGAATAGAGGGTCGGGTCCTTGGTGACGATCCCTGCCTCGATGCCCGGGAAGAAGCCTTGGCCGACCGTCGATTGCAGTGCGGCGCGCGTCATCCCGTCCGCTGTGACGGCATTTCCCGGCTGCGGCACGCCTTGCCAATCGGATTGGAAGCGTCCCGCCGCCCACTCCTGGAGCTGGAAATGCTGCAAGGCGGTGAGGCGGAAGCGGTTGAGAACACCCTCGAGTTCGACGTCGCGGACGAATTGAGCATTGCTCTCGCGCAATGCCGCCGAGGCGGCAGAAGAATCGGCGAGCGCCGGCCAGTCGTTGCTGACGGTTGCCCAGTCCGCAATCTGGTTCACCCATTGGTACCGACTGGTGCGCAGAAGCATGGGATGGATGTCGCGCGTGAAGGACACCTGGTTGGGCCGCGGCACCCCGAGGCCGTCGATGGCGGCCTGCAGCATGATGTCGTAGAGGCTGACCAAGCCTTGGATCTCCGGAGCATAATCAGGAGGGCCGACACCGACCCAAGCCGGGGCAACGTCGTCGATGGTGTTCCCGCCGGCCAGGCGGATGCGTGCCGTCACCGGCCCGTCCGAGGAGTCGTCGTGCCAACCGGGGTTGGTGTAGAAGCTCGGCAGCTCCCGGTTGGTCGGCGATGAGGAGAAGCCGAAGCCGCCGAGGACCAGCAGGTTCTGGTTCTTGTCCGTCCGCAGCTCGCCCAGCGGGACCTGGCGGCCCTGATACGTGCCGGTGTCGAACTTGACGCCATTGGCGCTTGCGCCGGCGATCGTCCGCGGTCCCGGATCGATCAGGAGGTCCGCCGAATTTGCCGCCAATTGAGGCCGGGTCGGCGTCGCCGGGGGCGAGCCGCCGCGCCGGACGGCGGCCTTCTTGTTGACGAGGTGCACCGTCCATTCGATCGTCGCGCCGGGCGGAAGCTGTCGCCGGACGCGGGACGCCGCCGCCATCCACCTCGAACAGGCGCAAGCGGGCGGCCTGCCGTTTGATCTGGTCGTCATCGACCTTGTACTCCTTGACCGGAGTTTCATTGCCGAGCGCGTCGACGTCGAATCCCGGATGGCCGGGAATCTCCGGGCCGATGTAGAATTGCGTCAGATCGTTGCCCAACCGGGCGAATCCGATCGATGGATAGATGCGAAACGCCATGTCGTCCTCCTAGGGCTCAGGTGGGTCGGTCGTGCAGGCGGGATCGTGTGACATGCGCGATCCGGTCATTGCAGCTGCCGCAGCAGATCGAGGAACTGCTTGAGATCGCCGGTCGGGGTCGCGACGCCTTCCGTCTGTGTCAGGCCGGGGAACAGACGATCCTGCGGCATCCAGACAGTCGGGTCCTGGAGCTCGGTCACGCGAAACTCGATGTCGTCTTTCTTGTCCTTGACCGCTCGGCGCTCGAAGACGTTGTATTTGATCGAGCTGTGACACCGGTAGCAGTAGCGATCGAGGTAGTAGAGAAGGATGCGATCCTGTTCGCTCGCTGGATCCCATGGCTGCGGCCCGAAATCCCCGTTGATGGGGCGGCACGTGCCTGGTCGCCTCGGGGAGCGCCGGGTCGTGCAGCTGCAGCCACTTGGTCACGGCCCTGAGCGGGAAGTTCTCGTCGGCGTCAACATCAGGATTGGAGGCGGCGTCTGAATTTTGCGCCTTGATCTCGGTGTTGAGCTTGCGGATGACCTCGAAGGCCTTCTTGAATTGCGCGGTCGTGACATCCGGCCCGCCGTCATAGAGGATGCCGTGGCGTGGCGGGCTCAAGGTCTCGAGCTGGCTCAGCGCGGTGAAATCCTCCTGGCTGAACCTGCCGTCGGCAAGCCCGAAGCTCGGCTTTACGCGGTCGAACCAGTGGTCGGTGTCGAGGTAGTTGACCTTGCCGCGCGGTATCGACTTGCCGTGACAGTCCTGGCACGAGCCGGGCACGTAGTAGAAGCCTCTGCCGGGTGCCTCGGTTTCAGGATTGCGCGCGTCAAATGTCGCCTTGAGACCGAACCCGATCGCGCCGTCGTCCTGGAATTGCCCCTCCACCATGATGGGAGCGTCGCCGCCTTCGCACGACTTCGGCGCAGCGGCGTCGCCGCACTTCACCAGTGGGCCATAGGCGAAGAAGTAGAGCGCGCGCTTCGACGGAGTGTAGTCCCCCGTTCCGACCTTTCGGGTGGCGATCGCCTGGTTGAACAGGGAGACGTTCCGTCCAGCCTCGAACGGATTGTCGGTAGGCGATCTCTCGAAGACGTTCTGCAGGAAAAAGAGTAGCTCCATGCCGTTGGCGTCGGCCGCCGAGCCGGGTTTCGCCTTGAAGCGGACGAGCTTGCGCCAGCCGAATGTCGGGTTCGCGGAAGGCGGAGTTTCCACCTTCGAGATCTTCGGTGCAAAGAAGGCCGTGGCGAGAATGTCGCCGTCGGAACCCAACGCCATCAGCTGATCCGAAGAGAGCTGATGCAGGTCTCTCGCATTGACGGCGGGGTAACCGAAATAGGCGAGCAGATCCTTGATGGAGCTGCCTTCGATGGTGTCCGCCGTCATGAACTTCATCTGCCCTGCGACGACGCCGCGGTAGTATGCTCGCGCGCTTTGCTCATTGCCTCCCGCAACCTGCAAGGTGCCGCGTATGAAGGCATCACCCGTGACATGACGGCGCGGATGTTGGGGCTGCAGCTCGTCGGCCGTGCCGATCGGAGAAGCAAGCAAGACCCACGGGCTCAACGTGGCCGCAAGCCATGTTCGTTTCAGCCGGGTCTGAAATCGCAACAGCATGTCTGGTCCTCCGGTGCCTTGTTATCGAGCCGCGGTCCGACCTCGCCTCTTGCCCGCGAGTTGAACCCCGAAGCGTTTCAGAATCAGCTTGATCGGGCTCACGAACGAGCGGTTTCCCTTGCCGCCGATGATGAGGCCGATTGGCCGCTGCGTGAGCGCGTCAACCACGAGCGCACCGGAATCGCCGCCGGTGGAAAAGGGGCCGCCGGCGCCGACGACCTTGATCACGTCGGCGAACAGATACGAGCCGGTGTTCAGATCGAGGGTGACGCTGGCATGGATCTCGGTGACGACGCCGATGGTGAGGCCGATTCCGGCGCCGTATTTGCGCACGCTTCGATAGAGCACCGGATCCATCGGGCTCAGCTTCGGGATGCCGATCAGCGGGATCTCGGTCTTGACGTTACGCTTCGCTATTGCGCCCTACAACGAGCGCCCGTCGAAGGTCGTGACCTTGAGCGTGGCGATGTCCACGTCGTCCAGGCAACGCACATTGAGCGCGATCATCTCGCCGCCGCCCTTCGGCGATTTCCCGCGCGAGAAGGCGGCCACGCCGCATTGCGCACAGAACAGATGATGGATGGTTTTCTTTCCGAACTGGTAGTCCTTGAGGTCCTCGGCGCCCGCGCGCAGCGCAAAGTTGTCCGCCGGCACGAACGACCACAGCGCGCCTCGTTTCTGGCAGATCGAGCAGTTGCAGGAGACGACGCTGCTGATGTCGGCCGTCACCTCGAAGCGCACCTCGCCGCAATGGCAGCCGCCGGTATAATTCTTGGTCTCAGCCATGGTTGCCTCTACTTGTCCTGAAACTCGATCCGCTTGTCCGGCCGCTCGAGATCGACGTGCAAGGCCTCGCATAGCCGGTTCGAATAGTTCCACATGCCGCAGAACACCGTAAGCTCGACAATCTGCTTCTCGCTGAAATGCCGCTTCATCGCCGCGAAGGCATCGTCGTCGTCGCGCGCCTGCATCAGCGTGACCGCCTCGGCCCAGCGGATCGCCGCCTTCTGGCGGTCGTCGAGGTCGGGAGAGGCCATGTAGTCGCTGCCTTGCGCCGCCTTGATCTGCGCGTCGGTGAGCCCGAGCTTCCTGCCCAGCGGCACGTTGTGCGACATGCAATAGGCGCTTTGGTTGAGCGCCGACGTCTTGATGATGACGAGCTGCTGGATCTTGACGTAGTCCGGGTCGGATTTGACGTTGACGAGCCGGATCGACTCGTTCGGCAGCATCCAGCCCGCAAGTGCGGCCGGCTGATGCGCCAGCACCTGGGAGAAATTGCTGATCCGTCCCCACTGCTTGACGACGCCGTCATAGACCTTGCGGGTGTCCGCGTCGGCTTCCTCCGGCTTGATCATTTTCACGCGCGCCACGGCGATCTCCTCATGTGCCGGCGCCACTGTAGCGGAAGCGTCGGCCTCACTCCACGCCGCTGTCGAGAAAATGCCGCCGTGCCTGCGGCGTCGCGAGAAAGGCGAGCAGCGCGCGCGCCTGCTCGGGCGCCGGCGTGCGGACGAGGATGGCGGCGGCGTACGGCAGCACGACCTGGATCTCATCGGGAATGGCGCCCGCCCAGGCGACGCCCGCGTTACGCCAGGACAGGATCTCGGTCGCGGGAGCAAAACCGATCGCGCCCGCACCGGCCGCGGCGAGACGGCGGTTGAGCAATGTTGCGGTTTCGAAGCGCTCGAGCTTGGCTGCGACCGCGGCGGCGAGGCCGAGCCGCGCGATCACGCCCATGAGATGATCGCCGGTCGGCGCCAGCGTGAGCAGAACCGCATCCGCCGCAATGAGCGTGCGGCGCAGCCCCTCCATCGTCGCGATGTCCGGTCGCGGCGCTCCCTCGCGCACCGCGGCGCCGATCCGCACCGTGCCGATAGGGACGACAGAGGCTTGTTCGGCGAGACCCGCGGAGACGATCGAGGCGATCATGTCGGCCGGAAGCAGCACGAGGTCGGCGTCGGCTTCGCCGCGCAGCGCGGCGCGATGAATGTTGTGGCCGTGATCGGTCGCGACCTCGACCGGGATTCCGGAATTGCGTGTGAACAGCTCGGCGCAAGGCCGCAGGCCGTAGAGGGTCGAGCCGGCGCTGAGCACCTTCAGGGGTGTCATGGAGCGAACATCGTGGCCGGCGGCGTGAGGCTTCAGCCCGGCTGCGGAACTTCGTTCAGCCTTGCGGGTTCGTCTGCGCGCGCAGCCGCGCGCGCTCCTCGCGGAAATTGACGATGCGCCGCGCCGTCTCCGGGCTCAGCCGCTCGAAGCCCGCGTAGGCGGCGTCGAGGTCGCCCAGCGACATCGAGCGATTGGCGGCGAACATGAGGAGCAGCTCCTTGGTGGTCGGCCAGGAGCAGCGGGCCGCCTTGGCGAGGATCAGCACCATGTCGCCGCCTTCGTCGAGCAGCGCGCGCTCGACGAGCTCGATCGGAAAGGGGCCGAGCTTCGCCAGCGCGACCGCCGTCTTCTCGAAATTCTGCGAGCGGGCAGGCACCCGCACGTTGTCTTCCGTGATCTCGCCACCCTTGAGGCGGCGGCCGACGTCGCGCAGCGCGGCGGCATGCTCGCGCGAGGCGTCGCGCGCCTCCTGGTGCAACGCGCCGGCGACCTCGTCGACCGTCTCCCGGATCGCGGCGATCGCCTCCGGATTGGCCGCCTCGAGCACCTCGCGCACGTTCGCCGAGGCGGTCTCGATCAGCTTGATGAGGTATTCGCGGGGCACGTCGTCGCGCTGGACGATGCCGAACGCCAGCACGCAGTCGTCGACCGCGCGGGCGGTGAGCTTGTCGTATCCGGGCGCCGAGAAGTGCGCGCCGGTGTTGCGCGCCAGCGCACGGACCACCCGCTCGTTGCCGCGCTCGACCAGCACGTCGGTGACCCCTTCGCTCAGCGTCAGGCGCCGGCCGATGGCATAGAGGTGCTCCTGGCTCTTGGCCTTGGCATTCTCGACCAGGTCGGCATCGCTCAAGCGCGGGGAGAACGACAGCACCGGCCTCGCCACGTCGATCGCCTCGTCGAAGGCGAGCGTGCGGATCAGCTTGGGCGGCGCGTTGTCCACCCGGGCCAGCCGTTGCGCCAGCTTGGCCCGCGCTTTCATCTCGATCTCGGTCGCGAGCCGCAGCAACACGTCGTCGAACAGCGCGATCTGCTGGTCGGAATAGCGCCGCGAGCCGGCCATGAACAGGTCGGCGACACGCTGCATGATTTTTTCGCAATCGCGGCCGCCGCCCGAGGCGAGCGCCTCCTCCAGCTCATCGATGAGCAGGTAGGACTCTCGGCTGGCGTAGGCGGCCATGGGCATGACTCACATGCGCAGGTTGTCCGCGCAACGCGTAAAGCTGGCTCTGGTGGGAGTGTTCAAAAAAAACAAAAATATTGGGTAAACAATCGGCGATTGCCTGATTGTTGCGGTGCAGCGAAGAGGGCAGGCGAAGAGGGAAGGAACGCGCGTCAAGCCGCGCCGGCTCGCCTTTTCTTCGCCTCCGGCAGGAACAGCTCGGCGACCTCGCTGGCCGGCCGCGCCTGGCTGAAGAAATACCCCTGCATCTCGGTGCAGCCGACGTTCTGCAGCGTGTCCAGTTGCTGCTGCGTCTCGACCCCTTCGGCGGTCGAGATGATGCTGAGATTGTTGGCGAGGCCGGTGACGGCGCGCACGATGGCGTAGGGCTCGGCGCCGTTGGCGAGATCCTGGATGAAGGAGCGGTCGATCTTGATCTTGTCGAAGGGGAAGCTCCGGAGATAGGCGAGCGACGAGTAGCCGGTGCCGAAGTCGTCCATCGCGATCTGCACGCCGAGCTTGCGCAGCTCGTGCAGCGTGGCGAGCGTCGTGAACGTGTTCTGCATCAGCACGGTCTCGGTGATCTCGAGCTGCAGCCGGTTGGCCGCCATGCCCGAGCTCGCGAGCGCGTTCAGCACCACCTGCACGAGGTTGCGGCTCTTGAGCTGCGCCGGCGACAGGTTGACCGCGACCTTCACGTCGTTCGGCCAATTCGCGGTTTCGTCGCAGGCCTTGCGCAGCACCCACTCGCCGATCGGGATGATGAGGCCGGTCTCTTCCGCGATCGGAATGAAATCGGCGGGCGAGATCATGCCGCGGGTGGGATGGTGCCAGCGCAACAGCGCTTCGAAGGCGGTGATCTCGTTGTTCTGCAGGTTGACCAGCGGCTGGTAGTAGAGCTCGAACTCGTTGTTGACGAGCGCGTTGCGCAGGTTCATCTCGAGCTCGCGCCGCACCTTCATGCGCGCATCCATCTCCGACTCGAAGAACCGATAGGTACCGCGTCCGTCGGCCTTGGCTCCGTAGAGCGCCATGTCGGCGTTCTTCAGCAGTTGGTCGGGCTCGGTGGCGTCGTCCGGCGCGATCGAGATGCCGATGCTGATGTCGACCACGATCTGATGCTCGTCGAGGGTGAACGGCTTGGTGATCGCGTCGCGCACCCGCTTGCACAGCGCGGCGGCATCCGACGGCCGCTCCATGCCGTTCATGATGATGGCGAACTCGTCGCCGCCCAGGCGCGCGATGGTGTCGGGCTCGCGCGTGCAGCGGCGCAAGCGATCGGCCACGACCTTGAGCAGCTCGTCGCCGACGGGATGGCCGAGGGTATCGTTGACGCCCTTGAAATGATCGAGATCGAGGCAGAGCACCGCCAGGCACTCGCCGCGTTTGACCCGCTTGAGATCGTGCTCGAGGCGGTCGCGCAGCAGGATGCGGTTGGGCAGGTCGGTGAGCGCATCGTGGCGCGCCATATGCGCGATGCGTTCCTCGGCGCGGTTGCGCTCTGTGACGTCCTCGTGGGTGGCGAGCCAGCCGATGTCCGCGATCGGCTTGTTGACGAGGGCGATCACGCGGCCGTCGTTCAACTTCGTCATGCCGCTCGTCGGCTGGCCTTTCGCGATTACCGCGAGGAGGTTGCGGGTGTACTCGTCCGGATCGCCGGAAAAGCTGCCGGCCGCGATGCGAGCCCGCAGCAGATCGTGGAGCGTGCAGCCTGGCGTCGTGACCTCGGGCGGCAGGCCGTACATCTCGATGTAGCGCTGGTTGCAGACGATCAGCCGGGCGTCCTGATCGAACATCAGCACGCCCTGGGACATGTTGTTCAGGATGGTATCGAGCAGCAACTCGCCGTTCATCCCCGCGGGAGCCTTCAGGCACGAGGGAGAATCGAAGCTGCGGGTATCTGGCGCGCGGGCAGCCGATGCAGATCGCCGGGTTTTCGTACCCACGTTCAGCCTCCACGAATTTCGGCGGTGACGGGCGAGCCCCATTTCAGTGCGCGCCCCCCAAGCCCAGGGGCGGCCTTATAGCGGAGCGACTATGTGAAACTACTCAATCTATTGCGGATCAATTTATTCAAACCGATGGCACGTTTGGCGGGAAATCCCGCCGCGACACCGTGTCTGCCGGATGCGCGGCCACGCCGGTGCTATGCTGGCGTGTGCTCGATCACATTCGATGTCCGCTGTAACCGAATGTGCTCGGCGACAGATCCAGGGGGACTGCCATGGCCAAGATCGTCGACAGCGCGCCGCAGCGCCTCGTGCTGCAATCAGGTTCCACCAAGCTCACGCTCGACAAGGACGCCGGCAAGGCGGTGATGCAGCGCAAGCTCCTGTTCTGGGCGCTCAAGCCGCTCGAGATGCCGCTCGCCGAGGTGGCGCAGATCGACGTCGATGCCGGCGTCGACCGCGCCTCCGGCATCGAAGTCTGCAACACCATGCTGATCACGCGCGCCGGCGCGGCATGGGCGCTGCCCGCCGCCGACAAGAAGGACGCACAGGCGACAGCGGCGACGATGCGGGAGTTTCTCGGGCTGGGGTAGCGGCGGGGCGCTCTCGCGCGGCGGCTAGACGGTCGTTCGCCACGGGCGCGCCGGCGCCGCTTGTGCCCTCGCCCCTTGCGGGAGAGGGCAGTTCGGTGCTCCCACATGCGATGATGGGTGAGGGGTCGGCTTGGCAAGAAACGCTTTTATACGAGGCCAACCCCTCACCCATTCCAGTCCGTTGACGGACCATTGAGCCCTCTCCCGCCGCAAGTCGGGTTTACCCGACTTGCGCACCAAAGGGCGCGACCCGGGCAGGCCCGGGGCGCGTGGGCGAGGGCGCGTTCGGCGGCAGCGCGGCGCGCGGCGACGCGCCCCGTTGCGGCATTCCCGTATTCAATTGTCAAACAGCCCAACGCGTTCCCGCGGCGCGACTGCGCCCGGGTCGTGAAATTGAATTCCCACCTTTGAGGGGTGGGCGGAGCGCCGACAGGCGCACCGGTGCTGCGCTGAGCACCGGTTGGGCCCGCCATAACGCGGCAGACCGGGTGCTTGCGAAGCACCCTGCGTCCCATAACGCGGGACGCGCGCCTCTCGGCGCTCCACCGTGGCGATTTGTGGCCGGGGGCCGCGCTTCCGTCTGCGGAATTATCCTCCGCAACCCGTGCAGCGAGCTCCTCGCAGCCAGGTCGTAGTGCCTGGCGGGCGGTGCCCCGGGCCTCCCGAGTAAGCCTGCGGTTACGAGCCGCAGCCGCGGGACGCCACACCTTGCTCCGCCTATGGACCGTCTCCGGAAGACGCCCCTCGATGAGCAAGGCTGATTTGCATTTAATCCAGATGCGTTATGTAGTCAATATCTAATTCGAATGGTAGTCATAACTATCGCTTTCGACGCTGCTGGGACGGCGGAGGGTGTTGAACTATATTTCGGCTCTTGCCCCGGCATCGGCGCCGGAGGGGCCCCATGAGTGACAACACCGTCGTCAAACCGCGCACCAAAGTCCGGACGAAGACGCAGCGGCCGCCGCTCTACAAGGTCATCCTGCTCAACGACGACTACACGCCGCGCGAATTCGTCGTGCTGGTGCTCAAGGCGGTGTTCCGCATGAACGCGGACCAGGCCTACCGGGTGATGATGACGGCGCACCGGCGCGGCGCCTGCGTCATCGCGGTCTACACGCGCGACGTCGCCGAGACCAAGGCCAAGGAAGCGACCGAACTCGGCAAGAACAAGGGCTATCCGCTGTTCTTCACCACCGAGCCGGAGGAATAGCCGAGCCGCGCGGGCCGACCAGCTGCGTGCAAAGTGCAAATGGCGGAGAGAAAATTGCGCGCCGCCGCTTGCGAACGCGACATCGCTCGCTATCCCTTTCCGCTGAGCGCCCAGCACGGCTTGCACCGCCTGTCGAAGGTATTATAGCGCCGGCCGTTGCTGCGATGACGTCTGCGTCGTCGCCTGGCCAAGGGAGCGCTGCTCAGAAAACGATAGGGGCAAACCCGCAGCCATCTTCAGGGTAAACCCGCATTGATTTGTCCGAGCGGGTTGCCTGTAATCCCGGCAAGGGGGCGCACGCGGCCGGGCGCGCGAAGCGAGCATAATTGCATACGTTTGGCAGTTGGTTCACATCACCCCAATTCAAACGGAATGAACGGAGCTGGCCCTAAGTCCAGCTTGAGAGCTACCGCGTTTCTTGATCACTCGGAGGTCGCGTTCCGTTCTCGGATTGGTCGGTGCTCATGAACATGCAGTTTCTGGACGAGATAACGACCACGTCGGGGCATTCCTCGTTGCAGGACCCAAATCGTGATCCGCTGGTGGAGCAATCCTCACCGATCTTGGACTTCACGCTTCGCCAGCAGCCCGCCCTACAGCTGATATACGACACGGCGCCGATTGGCCTCGCCTTCCTCTCTCCCGACTGCCGCTACGTGCAGATCAATAAACGCCTCACTGACATATGCGGCATCTCGGTCGAGGATCATTTGGGACGCTCCGTCCGGGAATGCGTGCCGGCTCTCGCCGACGCAGTCGAGAATATCGTCCGGTCGATCATGGAAACCGGCAATCCGGTGACTGGTATCGAAGTCACCGGCCAACGCGGCGATCAGACCGACGAGCGCTCTTGGATTACCTATTGGCATCCGCTACGCGCTCCAACCGGAGAAATCGTCGGCGTCAATGTCGCCGCCGAGGAGATCACCGAACGCAAGCGCGCGGAGGCGGCGCTGCGGGCGAGCGAAAGCCAGTTTCATACCTTGGCCGATTCCATTCCGCAGCTGGTGTGGATGGCGGATTCAGGCGGCAGGATTTTCTGGTTCAACCGTCATTGGCACGATTACACGGGGACGACCGCCGGCGAGACCGATGCCTGCGACTGGCAGGCACTTCTTGCCTCGACCTCCCTGCAGGAAGCCCGGCATCGTTGGATACAGGCCTTGTCAGCGGAAACGCCGTTTGAGATGGAGCTGTCGTTGCGCGGGAAGGACGGAGAGTATCGTCCGTTCCTGACTCGCGCGGTCCCGCTGCGCGATTCAGCCGACGCCGTCTATGGCTGGATCGGGACCCACATCGATATCAGCGAGCGCAAGCGCGGTGAACAGGAAATACGCAGCGCCAAGGACGCCGCCGAGGCGGCCTTGCAAAATCTGCGGGACACTCAGACCTCCTTGATCGAGGCGGAAAAACATGCCGCGCTCGGGCGGCTGGTGGCGGGTGTCGCGCACGAGATCAACAATCCAGTGGGCGTCGGTGTGACCGTGGCTACGTCGTTGGAGCGCAGGTGCGCCTTGTTTGCCGCGGAGGTGGCGCGCGGCGATGTCAAACGATCGAGTCTGGAGGATTTTCTCGCGGCCTGCCGGAACGGGTCAGCGCAACTGGTCGCAAATCTCAATCGCGTGGCCGAACTGGTCCAGGCGTTCAAGCAGGTGGCGGTCGATCGAAATTGTTCCGACCAGCGCACTTTCGACCTCGGCGATCTCACCCACCAGGTCCTGCTCAGCCTTCGTCCAAGCCTGCGCAAGCGCAATGTGACACTCAACGTCGAGTGCCAGCCGAACCTGCTGGTCACCAGCTATCCCGGCCCGTATGGGCAGGTGCTGACCAACCTCGTCGTCAATTCGGTCGCGCACGCGTTTGCGGACGGCGAGGGAGGCACGATCGACATCAAGGCGCGGACTTGCGGAGACGACCACGTCGAAATTCTATTTGCCGACAATGGTTGCGGCATGGGTGTCGAGGTCAAGAGCCAGGCCTTCAATCCGTTCTTCACCACCCGTCGCGATCAGGGCGGCACAGGCCTCGGCCTGCATGTCGTTTACAACATCGTGACCAATCGTCTGGGCGGCCGGCTCAATCTCGACAGCTCGCCCGGGCAGGGGACGAAATTCCGGATTGTCCTGCCGCGCGTGACGCCAGCGGAGCACAATTCAGGCGGCCACGAAGAAGGTGTCGGCCCAGGGTTGCGCCCTGAGCCGATATCCGACCACGGGGCAGCAAACGGGCGAAGCCCCTAGGCCGGAGATGCGAGGGGCTTTCCCTTCTCGACAACGTAGGTGATGAGAACCCTGGTCTTGGCGTCGCCAGCCTTGCCGCCAGCGTGTGGAGTATCGGGCGGGATTTGGAAGCCATCGCCGGCTTTGAGCATGCGCGTCGCCTGGCCTTGTATGGGAAGCTCGAAGCCGCCTTCCAGGACATAGGCGGATTCGACTCCCGGATGCGTGTGCCGCCCGACCGGCACTCCCGCTTCGATCGTCGCTTCCACGAGCATCGTCACATAGCCCGGCGTCGGGCCGTCCGTCTGCGACAGGATCTTGCGCGTGACGCCGCCCGTCGCCGCGGGCGGCGTACCCTGGGCCGAAGCCGCGGTGGCAATGAACTCCGTAATTCCGCAGAGTGCGCAGGTCGCAAAGCCCGCGAATCCTCGTCGTGTGAGCATGGGCGTCTCCCTGTGTTGTGTCCGGATCACCGGCGCCCGGACTTCCCGCCTACATTAGCGCATCACCAGCGTCTTGTACGCCGCGATCGCGCGCTTGAGGTCGTCGGTTTCCACGCAGGGGATCAGGCAGATGTCTTCCAGCGTCGCAAGCTGCTGCTCGGCCTTGGCGGGCTCCCCGAGCGCGAGATAGAGCTCGCCGAGGTGCTCGTGCGCGCTGCGGTGACGGCGATTGAGCAGCAGGGCCTGCTGGTAATGCTGCATCGCCGGCCCCATCTGGCGCAGCCGGCGATAGGCATAGCCGATGTAGTTCTGGATGTCGGCGTTGCGCGGGTCGCGCAACGCCGCGAGCTTGAGCGCCGCGATCGCGCCGTTCCAATCCTCGGCGACCAGCGCCTGCTTGCCCGCCGCGAAATCCGGATCGAGCTGCGCCCAGTCGGCCTCCGATCCCATGTCCCCCATGGTGCGTGCAGATCGGCCAACTTTCGCCCGCGAGCTTCGTCTCGACCGTCCGGTCGGGCGCGCCGAGCCACGCCGCGATCGAGCTTCGCCACGACGACTCGCTCGCCGCCCACAGGCCCGCCGCAGCGACCAGCGCGCCGAGCACCGCGGCCGAATGCGATCGAGCGGATCATCGTTGCTCTCTGTGCGCCGCTGGCGCGCGGGTGCTGCCGCGCGCCCGCGTCATCATTTCCGCGCCAGGTATTCCTTCGCCTCGCGGCTTTCAGGCCGTTCGGTGTCGGCGTTCTTGGTCAGCTCCACGAGCTTGCCGTAATACTCGGACGCCTTCTGGCGATCGCCCGCTGCATTCGCGGCGCGGGCAATTCCCAGGAACGTCCGGTAGCGGTTGGGGGTCTGGTGGAGCGCGGTCTCGAACTCGGTCAGCGCGGCGGCCGGTTGGCCGGTCTCGAGCAGCATTTCGGCATAGAGCTCGCGCAACGGATAGAGCCTGTTCTCCATCGCCACGTGCTTGACGCTGCCGTCCTCGCCGTCGGCAGCCGCGCGCATGAGCTTCAACGCTTGATCTTGCGCGCCTTCCTTGAGCGCGATCCAGGCCGAGATCGCCAATATCTGCTCTTCCGACCGGTCGGCCCAGTAGGACTGGTTGGCCTTCTCGAGCGTGGCGCGCAGGCCCTTGATGGCTTCGATCTCCGCTTTCGCGCCGGCGACGTCGCCGGTGCGCGCCATGCCGAGACCGCGCGTGAAGCGCGTGAGCGAATCCGGCTGCGCGATACTGGCTCGGCTTGAACGGGAGCGCCGCGGCGCCGGCCCAGTCGGCGCGTTCGAGCACATAACGTGCCGGCATGGCGTTCTTGGCGGTCCAGTTGACGAAGGTGATGGGGCGATCGCCACGGTCCGCCGTGGCGAGCGATTTCTCGGTCAGCGCCTTGGCCTTGGCGTCCTGCGCGAGTTGCAAGTGCGCGTAGACCGAGAAATCCGCCGCGTGATAGTAGTCGGGCTGGATCTCGATCGCCGAAGCGTTCGACGCGATCGATTCCTCCCACAGCCCGACCATCGAGTAGATGTGCGACGGCATGTGCCGGGCGTGCGGCACGGCCGGCGCGATGCCGGCATAGCGCCGGGCGGCGGGAACGCCCTTTTCCGCGAGCGGGTGGTAGTCGTACGCATGAATGATGAAATGCGTCACGCCCGGATGCTGCGGGTTCTGCTCGTACAGCTTTTCCAGAATTGCCGCTGACTTGAGCTGGTTGGCATAGGTCGTGTCCGCCGGGGATGCCGACGCCTGCAAGGTCAGCGCATAGAACACCTGCGCCTCGTAGTCGTCGGGGTAGCGTTGCGCCACCTGCTCCATTGCCTTGTTGTAGGCGGCGAGCCGGGTATTGACCGGAACCTTGTCATGGTCGCGATAGTAGGCGCTCAATGCCTCGATCCAATCGCGCTCGCGCTGGGTTTTCGCGCCGATCTCGCGCGCCTTTTCGAGCGCGGCCCAGCCGGCCTCCGCATCCGCCCGCGGGCGGCACCACCGCGAGCGTGTTGCCGAGCCGGTCGAGAGCAATTCCCCAATACGCCATCGCGCAATTGGGATCCTGCCGCAGGACACCCTCGAACGTCCGGCGCGCGATCAGGAACCAGTACGAATGGACCATCGCGACGCCGCGCTCGAACTCGGCCTGCACCTTGGGATCGCAGGACGTGGGGAAGCTCAGCTTGCCGAGCTTCTCGTCCTGTTGGCCGAGGGCGCTGGAGCCGAGCGCCACCGACATCGCGGCGGCGAGCATCAGCAATTTGCACGTCGATTTGAATTTCGATTTCATAGGCACCTCCATGCGCGTGCGAGATCTCACGACCGCCGTAGCGGATGGCTCAGACATGATGTGCGAATGAGATGCTCGCCGATGGCATCAAGCGCTGCCGTTCACGGTCTCTGGGAATTCGGCATTTCCACTGGCAGCTCGCGCGGGAGGTTACACCCGTGATTGAAATATGTGGAGGGGCGACGATACCTCCGATCTCGTATAGCGGATGACTATTTCGAATTTCGCATAGAAGACGACTATTTCGGTTCCAGGTAATCTGCGCGCGCACTGATCGTTCGGAGGGCTATCCATGAAGACGAAAGATCGGAAGAAAGCGAAAGCTGCGGCGTATCCGCGTGACATGGTCGGATACGGCAAGCGCATGCCCGATCCGAAGTGGCCGGGACAGGCGCGGCTCGCGCTCCAGATCTCGCTCAACTACGAGGGCGGTGGAGAATCCAACGTGCTGCACGGCGACAGCAGCTCCGAGTCCAATCTGACCGACATCGGATATCCGGCGGTCAAAGGCGCGCGCAGCATGCTGGTCGAATCCGTTTTCGAATACGGCAGCAGGCGAGGGGTGTGGCGGCTCCTGCGCCTGTTCGAGGAACGCAAGATCAAGATCGGCATCCTGGCCGTGGCCACCGCGCTCGCCCGCAACCGCGAGGTCGCCGCCGCCATGGTCGAGGCCGGGCACGAGATCGTGAGCCACCACTACCGCTGGATCGACTACCAGCACGTGCCGACGTCGGTCGAGCGCCGGCACGTGCGGCTGGCGGTCGAGACGCTCACGGAGATCGTCGGCACGCGGCCGGTCGGGTGGATGAGCGGGCGGCCGAGCCCCAATACCCGGCGGCTGATCGTGGAGGAGGGCGGTTTCCTCTATGACCGCGACGCGCTCAACGACGAGCTGCCGTACTGGGTCGAGGTCGCGGGCCGCCAGCACCTGGTCATCCCATATTCCTACGAGACCAACGACAACCGGTTCGACTGCAACCTGGCCTTTGCGACGGCCACGGACTTCTTCACCTACATGAAGGACAGCTTCGACATGCTCTACCGCGAAGGCGAGAGCGAGCCGAAGATGATGTCGCTGGCGCTGCACGACCGGCTCACCGGACGCCCCGGCCGCGCCGAGGGGCTGGCGAATTTCCTCGACTATGTGCTCGAACACGACCGCGTGTGGATCTGCCGCGGTGTGGACATCGCGCGCCACTGGGTGGCGCACCACCCGGCGCCGATAAGCGCCAAAAGACGACGTGGCCAGTGACCACTATTTCTTGTTCGCCATCGTCTTCGCGACTTCGCGAGCGCATTCGATAAAACGGTCGACTACCGCGCTCAGGGTTCGGTTTTTCAAGGTCAAGATCGCCACTGGCCAAGGTCGGATCGGGATGTCGACAGCCAACTTTCTCAACCTTTGTCGGTCATCGCCATGGCGGAGTACCGAGCTCGGGACTACAGTGATGAACCGGCCGCGCGCTGACGATTTCACCCGAAGGTCCATCGAATAGCTCACCAGCGTTGCCGCGGGCATGCCGAGGCCGCGCGCTTTGAAAGCCTCCGCGACGACCGCGTAGGCCGATGTATCGGACGGCGGCATGATCCAAGGCTCGTCGAGAAGATCGGCGAGATCGACCTTGCGACGGCGCACCCATCGGCTGTTGGTGCAAGCCGCAAGAACCCATGGATCGTCGAAAAGGACTTCAATATTCAAGTCATTCAACGCGTCGTCTTCCGGAATCGGCGCCGGAATTCGCGTGAGAATGAGATCATATGTGCGGTCACGCAATCCCGGGAATTTGAAGGCAGGGGTAGGCGAGATGTTCGCTCGCATGACAACCCGCGGATACTTTTCGGAGAATGTCGCAACGATCCGGGGAAGAAGGGTGTCCGCGATCGACAGGGTGTATCCAATCGTCAACTCGCCTGCTGTGGGATCGGCTAGGAACTCGATATCCCTGATCCCCTGCCGCAATTCATCGAATGCCGCGCGGCCGCGCGCGAGCAGTGCGCGCGCATAGAGGGTTGGCTCGACGCCGCGCGAACTGCGGTCGAAAAGCTTCACGCCCAAGGTATGCTCCAGGTCGGCGATGACTTGCGACACGGCCGGATGCGAAACACGAAGCTGGGAGGCAGCTCTCGTGAGGCTTCCCGACTGCATGACCGCGAAAAAAACGCGCAGGTCCCGCAGCCGCAACCGGCGTCCGATGTGGTCGTCCCAATCGGCTATCTTTGCCACAAGCGCGCGCTTTCACCGATGAAACCAAATAGGGACTATTGGTTATAGTCGGCCTCCTCTATGGCTGCAATCACGCTGAGAGGCGCACGACAAGACTCCTGCCTTGGTGCCGATCCCTTGGTGCCGAGTGTCGGCTGCAGGACAGGCCCGGGAGGGCGACATGACATTTTCTCGTAGCCAATTCTTGCGCCTGGCAGCGGGTGCTGCCGTGCTTCCGGCCGCGTCGCACTTCGGCCTGACCAATACTTGGGCGCAAGCCTATCCGTCGCGACCAGTGCGCATCGTTGTCGGCGTTGCCGCGGGCAGCGCAAACGATATCCTCGCACGCCTGATCGGTCAGTGGCTGTCAGATCGGCTTGGCCAGCCATTCATCATCGAGAACCGGCCCGGTGCGGCCACGAATATCGCCACCGAAGCGGTCGTACGCGCGCCGGCGGACGGCTACACGCTCCTCATGTTCGCCCCGAGCAGCGCTATCAACGCGACGCTCTACAACAAGCTCAATTTCGTGTTTGTCCGCGACATCGCGCCGGTCGCGAGCCTCGTTCGTCAAACCCAGGTTATGCTAGTGCATCCATCGGTTCCGGCGAGGACCGTTTCCGAATTCATCGCCCATGCAAAGGCCAATCCGGGCAGGATCAACATGGCATCGTCCGGCAACGGCACCAGCCTCCATATCGCCGGTGAACTGTTCAAGATGATGGCTGGTGTCGACCTTGCTCACGTGCCGTATCGCGGAGGAGCGCCCGCACTCACCGACCTGCTTGCAGGGCAGGTGCAGGTGATGTTTCCCGTTCCTTCCTCGTCGATCGAGTACATCAGACAGGGCACGTTGCGGCCATTGGCAGTGACCACCGCAACGCGCTGGGAAGCTCTCCCGAACATTCCGACCGTCGGTGAGTTCGTGCCGGGCTACGAGGCGAGCACGTGGTTTGGTATAGGCGCGCCCAGGAACACGCCTGCTGACATCATCGAGAAGCTCAACAAGGAGATCAACGCAGGCCTCGTCGACCGCAAAATCAAGGCGCGAATTGACGACCTGGGTGGCGGAGCTTTTGCAAGTTCGCCTAACGAGTTCGGGAAACTGATCGCCGATGAGACCGAGAAGTGGGCCAAGGTGGTCAAATTCGCCGGCATCACGCCGAACTAACGCGGCCCCGGAATCGAGCCCTAAACCGAGGGCTCGAATCATGCGCTACGAACTCACCGACTATGAGCGGGCTGCCGAGGCCGATGCTCTCGAGACGTTAAGGGCGGCCTGCGGCCGCCCTTTTGGTTTCGGCATCGCTGGGCCGGCTCACGAACAGCCGGTCGTCCCCCCGCACGTATCGCACTTCAG
>CAWFLQ010000004.1:0-431706 GCA_963816745.1 uncultured Alphaproteobacteria bacterium | reverse complement strand
TACTCTAGCGTCTTCCAAGGCTCGTCTCCCTGAAAGGTTCGTCTCCTGGAAAAGGCGCACGCTACGGCTGAATGCTTAGCACAACTCTGCGATTTGCAGCGTAGCCCTGGTGGGCGATTTATCACCAAAGGCAAGATGCGCGCGGTACCTTCTAAGGGCCGAGCGCCGATCTCAGGGATAAATCGGGAGCGCGCCGGACAGTTACCGCCTAAAATGTACGGTCCGGAACGCGGACTACGGTGCGTCCATGCTTGTTCTGATACTTTCCTTCATCAAACAGGTCGCGTGCGAGACGTTCGAGAACTGGGCGATAGTGATCAAAGAGCGCGCGCTTTCCGAGGTCATTCTGGAGTTCGTCGCGGAAGGCGCGCTCGCGCAACGCAATGTCGCTTACCTCGCCCCAGATGATGTGCTCGTCTCCATCAGTGAGGGGGAAGCGAACAGTGTAAGTGTCCCACTCTATGCTCGGCTGATGTGCGTTGCCTCGTTTCAATGGCATCGCTTCCTCCACCCTGTTGTTGGGGTGACTGAACTTATGTTTGTTGTTATTTGTTCAAGAATATCGCGAATACCTTTGGGCAGCTGTGACGTATCGCACAAGCTGCAAGGTGTTTTGCATTCAAACGGCCGACGGTACGAAGCTCGAGAGCCGACGTGCGCGCTTTCCTCCTCGAGGAACTTTCACGGCCGATCAGGCACGTCGCGTTTCCCCGTGCGCGTTCAATCCGAGTTATCTGGCACTAGGGTTGGGTGGTGGAGGTGGTGGTGGGGGTGGGGCGCGCGCCCCCCTTCTGATGCCTTTCGCTTCTCTTCCTCTTGAATCATAGTCTATAAGAATTGTTAGCGCTTGCGAAATGGATTCCGACGATTGACCTGCAGGAAGCGCGGGTCCTCCTCCGGCTGGGCGGTCAGCAAGAAATGCTTCGATACTTCTTACTCTATCAGGATTGGAGATAAGGCCCGTATCTACGAGAAACTTGAGGTTAGCAGCCGATTTGTCGGCGTCACCGGTTTGATTATCTCAAAGATACGCGCGGCTTCTGCTTTGGTTTCTTCTATCATTCTGGCCTGCGCTGCTCTTTCGGCTTCAAGCTTCCGCTGTTCTATCCCATTCAGCCAGGTTGCCGCCGCGTTGCCAAGACCGGCTAGCGCAGCCGCTAGTACAGCAAGGACAACTGGACTTGACCACCGCGAACGGGATTGCTCTCGCTCCTTGATCTCAATTTCACGTTTGCGAAGCTCATGGTCACCCAGCCACTTCTCGCGTTCAAATTCGAGGGGGGCCTGTTCGGACATGGCCATAAGCCTTTGTCTCGATCATGCGATTTTTGAGGTCCGCACTAGCTCGAACTGGCGGACAACCGTCGGCGTGGGTCAGGTCACGACCTGCCACATTCAAATAAGCTCACTACCCGCAGCGGCGAGTTGTCCGGTCGTTGCCTGGATGCCGAGCACCTTGGCGATCTTGGCCACGCTCGCGCGCTGCTTCTCGATCGCGGCGGTGAATTCGGCGGCTGAGCCGGGCATCACGACCTGCCCGGTGGCGGTGAGCCGCGTCATGATGGCCGGGTCGGCGAGGGCGGTCTTGACGTCGGCGGCGATGCGCTTGCGCAGGCCGACCGGCATGTCGCACGTGCCGTAGATACCCACAAGTCCGTCGAAGGTCAGCGCCGGGAAACCAGTCTCCGCGACCGTAGGGACGTCCGGCAGGCCGCCGGCGCGCTGCTCGCGGTGATCGCAACGATCTTCACCCGGCCGGCCTGCGCCTGCGAACGCACAACGGCCAGTGCCGCCTGATAAAAGTGAAGGCTGCCCTTGGCGACATCGTTGACCGCCTGCACGGTGTCGCGATACGGGATTTTCGCCATCTCCAGGCCGGCGCTTTTGAGGAAGCCGGCGAAGATCAGATCGGTTGCGCCGGTCATGGTCGCCCAATTGAGCTTGCCCGGCTGCGCGCGCGCCATCGCCACTAGCTCAGGCAGCGAATTGACATCGAGCGATGTTGGAACGCAGACGGCCACCAGGGTGGCCGAGACGCGCGCGATCGGCGACAGGTCGCGCGGGTCGAAGGGCAGTTTGTCGGCAGGTAGGGATGCGCCGTGGACGCCGACGTAGGGCCGAAGAACAATGCCGTCGTCGCAAGCTTCGGTGAATCGAGGGGTGGCTACGAGGCTGTCCGCGCCCAGGCGAACTCTCGACCATCACCGGCCGGCCCGAGTGCGCGCCGAGCTCTCTGCGACCAAGCGCGCGCCTACATCGGTGCCGGAACCAAGACCGAGCGCAAGGACGAACTTGCAGTTCGCCGTGGCGGAACCTTGAGAGGCCGCCTAGCAAGCCGGACAACGCGCGGCCGGACTGGCGACGGCAGCGATCAATGCCCGCAGCACGCGTACGATGACCCTCCGCCTGTGCCGACCGTCGCTTCTGCAACTGATGACAGTGTTCGATGTGGACATATGAAGAGCATCACACAGGAACAACTCGGACGGTATGTTGCCGCTGCTGATCTCGACCCGCGAATGATCTGCACCGCACGCGGGGCTGATCAGCGCAAACGTGCGCATGGGCCGCGTGTCTGATCGCTAGCTGGACGCGCTGGACTACGTACGATCGGGATAACGGAAAAGCTCGTCGTCGCGGATAGTGTCGCGGACGAACGGGTCACCCGGCAGCAGCGCGATGGACGAAGTGAAGTTCGCGATGCCGTCGAGGCGGCGCCATGGCGAGATGGTGCATCGAACGACATGGCAATCACCTCATCCCGACGCGCCACATTTGGCCGCCTCAATCGCCGTCTGACCGATGCCCGTGCGCACATACGCCTTGCGAAAGCCGGCAAGCCAGCGTTGCTTCAGCAGAGAACCAGCGGCACCCGGTGACTTTGTGCGTCGATAGCGGCGGAGCTGACCCCACCAAAACTCCGGAAAGCCAAAAGATCCTGGAAATTCTGCCGCATTCAGAGTCTCGAGTAGGGACAGCGGTTCTCGAACCACAATCCGGCTGACCAAGTCCGCCTCTGCATTTCTTCGACGAGCGCACGAACGAAGATGCCGCTGGTGCGACGAGCGCTGTTGGGAGTAATCGACTCCGATCGGGCTTGGTGGGAAAGGCTGCGCCAGGACCACCGAAGGCATCGAGGGGAGCGATTGTGACAACCGCCGCGGGGTTCGACGTGACATGCCGGGTCCACACGCCGGGGCGCTGTTTACGCTCGCGACGCAGTTTGCTCGCGGCGGTAATCCTGGAGCATTTCGCGAGTTCAGCGTCGAGCGGCCAGGGCTGACGCGCGCAGTCAATCGCTCATCTAGGTACGTCTCAGCTCATCGAGCCGATCCACGAATGTCCACCGGTACGTCGCCGCCTCCGCTCCAGAAATCATTGAACAGAGCCCTCACCACTGTGTCGGCGCTGAATTTCCTCGTCGGTCAGGTGAAATCGTGGAAAGAACACTGACCTGAAATTGCCCATCGAGTTCTACTTCAGCGGTGGCTTTGTCCTCCGCCTCCGCCACTGCGGTCGCGGCGCCAGTCACATCAGCGAAGTGTGATGGAGAGCTCGATGGTTGCAAAAAAACCCGGTCGGCCGTTCGAAGGCCGCCCCGTTTCCTGCGATCCACCTCAGCAACTTCTCTCGACTGAAGCCCTCGCGCGATCCGTTGACGTTGCAGCATCGAAGATAGCGGTGTGTCCTTGCCGAACCCCAAGTGGTGCGCGTCGTCGTCGTAACAGAGTGAATACAAAGTCAGGACCCGTCGCAAATGCCGTCGCCGAAGATCCCACATGATACTCCGTAGTCGCGACGATCTCTCGACCGAAACTTCCATACCTGTGTAGAGCGCCGAACGTAGTCGCCAAGCACCGACCATGTCAGCGACGCAAAGATCTCGAGGTCTTCGGCGCGTTTCGGCGTTCCAGCAGCGACAGAGGGAAACCTCGTGGTCCTGGGCCTCCGTGTCGCTGCTCCTCTGTGTTCCGTTGCGGAAGACAGATGGTCGCCAATCAGGATGCCGGATCGACATCGACCGTCCTACCTGGCCACAACTCCTTATCCCATCCCTCCGCTCAGCAATGGACGAGAACCAACTCCTCGCTACCCCCGCTTCCTTCGGTTCGCAAATGGCGAAACGAATTTCACCCGCTCGCTCTCCGCCTCATCCAGCCCCTTGCTCTCGGCCCGTCGGCCAGCTCCTCATGCTTGGCTGCGAGCCGCATCAACGATGCAGCGGTGCCAGGATCGCTCGTTAATTGAGCGAGATTGCCAAGTGTAAGCGCCTGACCCCGGTGATACTCAGTCGCCACATGCCTCTTCCTCGGCGGGCTTGCTATCCGGCCAGCAACGAATGAGTGAGCGAGGCGTCATTGCCTGCGATCTGGTGTGGAGCTCCGCAATGAGGACACCACACGGAAAGTTTGAAGGCACCAAGCCTCCTCAGTATCTTGCTGCTAGTCAGAATTGACGTTCGAACCGCGCGGCCACTGTCAGGGCACTTGTACGTCAGCACGCCTTCTTCCTGATCCATCGTGCAACCACCTCGGCACAACAAATGGGGCCGGTATAAAGGGCGACCACTCCCGTGGCAGCCAGGAGACGCACAGGTTTGCCCCCGTTATTCACAGGCTATGTTCAAGAAATCATTGGCCAACTTATTTCTGGCGCATTGCCGGTTGCCCGGCCCGCCGGGGCTCCGCCATGGGCATCGCGCCCTCGGCATCAAGCACTGCAACCGCGGCAAAGTATCGCGAAGCGCTGACACGAAGATGCCGGCGAGCCGTTACTGTCGTTGCCGCCGCCGCTGAAGACGCATCGCGGCCAAGAGCGATAAAGCGGGAGCCATCGTCCCGACTCAAAACTCTGAGATACCGAAGACTCCCTGCATTCTGGCCTTCGGAGTTCTGAAGCAGGCAGACCACCACAGACCTGAACCGAGGTTTGCACGCGAGCCACCGTGCGGACGCCAAGGGCGTGGCGCCCATTCTCGACTGATCCGCACGACATCTTTAAATCGGATCGGGGGAGAGAGGGTCTCCCCGTTCGCACTGGTTGGAGTACGACCCGATCGCCGTAACGGTCTTGGTCGTCGACATCGGCGTGGTTCACTGCCCGCCCGAGCATCAGTCGCACCCAGCTTGTCGAGCTGGATCATCTGCCATCGCTATCCACCGATGCCGCAGCCAGCGGTCATCCGGATCTGCAGTCGATCGATGTACTGACCTGTCCCTGTCGGTAACTTGACACTCTACGTATTGGTGGGCAGCCCGCCCAGAATTACACGGCCAAGGTGTCACCGACGGTGTGGACGGCGCGGGGCATCGGTTGCCTGAATGGAAACTTGAACGCCGGAGAAATTCGAGGATCCTTGGCTTTCGGAGTTTTCGAGTAGGGACAGCGTCTGCCGAGGCCCACCTTCAATCGTGCTGGCGAGATCGTACCGATCACGATCCTGTGATGCACCGGGTCGGTAGAATCATGGGATCTTCAACTCGTTCGTGAGTAAACGCAAGCACCCATTGTCCCTGGTTAGATCGGAATACACCGTTCGAGCAGGTCGTTGCCGATCTTCGGCGATCGGCGAATCCACGTGCCTGTGCGACAGCTTTGTGTGCGTCAAGATTGCTCCGACTCGAACCGCGCTCTACCACGAAACGGATACGTATGGTGGAATCGATCTATGGAGACGATCGCTCCCGCATCTGAAAATCTCGAATTTCTAGTCGAGACTGCTCCTGATCGCATTGGCAACCGAGCCAACGCGACAGCGCCCGAGAGAAACAGAAGGAACGTGCCCACCAATGCCTTCATCAGGCCTCTCCGGGTTCTCAACGGCATCGCCGAGTGCGCGCATTCTCAAAACATTATCCACCCGAGAAATTGTGTCGTTGGGCATCGTCGGACAGCCTAAATCATGACGGCATGGGGCCTTTATGGCTTTCTGGGCGCGGCAGCGGCTTGGCCAGCGCCGTGACCTCCTGTTGGAATCCATCGTCCTGCACCATCAGCTCGCGGTGCTGCAGCGAACAGGCACGCGACGTCCGTGCTCCGCACGAGTGAGTGATGTTTTGGGGTGTTCCTGTCGCGATGGTGGGCCGATGGTAACGTAATCTGATCATCATCCAGCCCGCGACTGTTCTGCGTTGGCGCCGTCGTGGCTCATGGGCGATCTGGGTGTCCGGCTCGATGCGGGCGTGGCGTGGTGGGCGCCCAAGGATTAGCAGCGAGGTGCGTGCGCTGATCGCGCGGATGAGCCGAGAGAATTCGATGGGGCGTGCCACGGATTTACGGCGAGCTGCGAAGCTGTGGATTTCGTCCTGCAAGCGACTGTGTCCCGGTACATGCCGCGACGGCGGCCACTCTCCTCCGAGAGCCGGCCGCAGCTTCCTGCGGAATCAGGCACTGGGACGGACGACGACCTGGTGAAGCAGGTCGGATATCGGACCAGCTTCTTACTCTCTTCCGCGGATGGATCGAGCGGATTGTCCCGTGCGCCCCCAAAGTGCGGGATGGCATCTCTTGCAGGCTGTCTGAGCCACCGTGGACTGCCCATCGCGCGGATCGACGCACCATACGTGGTGGTTGCAGGCCGGTCCGTCCGCGGCGCATCGCTACAGGCGGCGACCATGGGAATATTGCCAGCCGACGGCTTTCTCCGTATCGCTCCAGGGCATCACCCAGTCTGAAGCTGTCGGCATTCACGAGGTCTGCACGATCATTCGGCTGTCGCGGCCGCGCCGGCTGAGTTCGTTAAAACCGTTCCGCTACAGCTTCTCGCACGAGCACTGACAGCCGCGCCGAGCCAGAAAACCACGCCATGTTTGCTAGTCCTCCGTCGATCGAGGTGCTTGGCGCAAGTTGTGAGGATACACAGGATTGCTTCGGCGATCTGGATGCCGAGAGCCAACGTCTCCTCGATGGCGCGGGACCGGCCGAAGATGCCGGCAAGCGCGCGATGGACCTGAACCGCCTGACCGCGGACCTGAGGCCGGGCACCATGCTGGGCCGCGAATGGAACGGCCAGATGCACCGGGTCGCGGTACTGGCCGATGGCTTTGCCTGGAACGGCAAGACCTATCCCAGCCTGTCGAAGGTCGCCTTCGCCATCACCGGCACCCGCTGGAACGGGCCCAGGTTCTTCGGCCTGCGGACAAGCCATCGAAGGAGCCACGATCATGAAGACTAGGGTCAGCCAAGCCGGTTCGCTGCGCGATCTATACCCGCGTCTCCACCGACCAGGGGCTCGAGCAGGACTTCAATTCGCTCGACGCCCAGTATGATGCCTCACAGGCCTATATCCGCAGCCAAGCGCATGCCGGATGGACGCTGCTGCGAGCCAAATACGACGATGGCGGCTTCTCGGGCGGCAACACCGACCGCCCTGCCCTGCAGCGGCTCCTGGAGGATGTGCGGAGCCGGCAAGATCGACGTGATCGTCGTCTACAAGGTCGACCGCCTGACCCGCTCGCTGGCGGACTTCGCCAAGCTGGTCGAACTGTTCGACAAGCACAATGTGTCGTTCGTCTCGGTCACCCAGCAGTTCAACACCACCACCTCGATGGGCCGGCTGACCCTCAACGTGCTGCTGTCGTTTGCCCAATTCGAGCGCGAGGTCACCTCCGAGCGCATCCGGGACAAGATCGCCGCCTCCAAACGCAAGGGGCTCTGGGTCGGCGGCATGGCGCCGCTTGGCTACGACACGAAGGACCGCAAGATAACCGTCAATGAAGCCGAGGCCGAACGGGTCCGCGACCATCTTCCGCAGCTATCTCAAGCTCGGCAGCCTCAACCTGCTGATGGCCGACCTGCGCAAACGAGGCATCGTCACCAAGGTGCGGACTCTGAAGACCGGCGAAACCGTCGGTGGCATCCCGTTCACACGCGGGTCCACTCGCCCATCTGCTTCGCAATCGGTTTTACATTGGCGAGGTGGTCTTCAAGGGTGAGGTCCTGGCAGGCGAGCAGCCTGCCATTGTCGATCGGGAGCTGTTCGAAGCCGTCCAGGCCAAGCTGAGCGAACAGGTGAGCAATCATAAAGCTACGAGGATGAAGTCAGAGGCCCTGTTGGTCGGTCGCATCTTCGATGACCGAGGCAATCGGATGACACCGAGCCATGCGCGAAAGCGCGGCATCAAGTATCGGTACTATCTCTCATCTGCCCTGCTGCAGGGCCGCCCTGAGCGCGCCGGATCGTGCGCCGGGTGCCGGCAGCCGAGATCGAGGCGCTCGTCATCAAGGTCGGTTCGGGATCATCTCAAACCAGCGGCGCCGATCGACGGACCGCACCTCATCAGCGCCCACGTCGCGCGCGTCGAGGTCCAACTCGGATCAGCTGGTCATCGAACTGGCCAACGCAAAGGTGTCAGATCAAAGCGGAAGCGAAAGAGCCGCAACGTGCTTCGATGTGCCGTGGCACAAGACACCATCCAACGCGACGCCGTGAGATTCTTCTGCCTGACTCCGATCCAGCCTCAAACGCTCCGTCCGATCCGTTCCGAGAACCGCGCGACCTTGGTCGCATCGATTGCGCGGGGGCGCCGATGGCTCAATGAGCTCATCACCGATCCGACTGCGAACGTCGAAAGCATCGCAGACCGCGAGAGGATGCAGCGTGCGGCAAGGTCAACATGACGATCTCGCTTGCCTTCCTCGCGCCCGACCTCGTCAAGGCTGCCATCGATGGTCGGCTTCCGCACGGCATGGGCGTTGCCCGGCTGCGCGATGTGCCGGCCGAATGGTCTCGCCAACGCGCAGATGCTCGGCTTCAACTCGTAATCGTCGCCGCATTCGAACCGCGTCTCTGCTTGACACGGTCTCCGTTGCCGGGAACCGGATTTCAAGGCCAGAGACAAACGCGGCCGAAATCGCCTCCGCGCCGGAATTCAGCCGTCTGCAGAGACCGATCGCACCACGGCAAAGCCCGCCAATTCGGGGCCATTTGGCGCAATGTCCAGGAACATTCCGCAAATTCGCGAGACTGCGTGGTGGGCCCGGGAGGACTCGAACCTCCAACCAGACCGTTATGAGCGGTCGGCTCTAACCATTGAGCTACGGGCCCGATGCGCGGGGGCCGGCGGCGACGCCCGCGCGGCCGTCCCCATACAATGCCGGGCCGCCACCGGCAATCTCGCGGCCAAGCCACGGGCATCTTATCCTATGTGCCTGCGGCTTTCCGCCGCCGGCCGCGCAAGGCCATGATCGCGCACGGCTTTTGTTCGCCGCCTCGCGTCGACTCAGCTATGCATGACCGAATCGACGTCGGGGGGCGGCGCCGTGCGGCGTCCTGCCTGCAATCGCCCGGTCGCGTCTCGCCTGTCGTGCGAGGCAAGCCGGGCGTGGGACGGTGAAGACGAATGCTGCCTGATCTCCGCTTCGCCATCGGCGCGATCCTGGCAACCTCGATGCTCGCCGTGACGACGCTTGGGCTGTTCACGGCAACGCGGCTGACGCATCAGGCAAAGCCGGGGCCGCTCGAAACCTCCCGCAACCTGGCCTTCGACGACCGCTCGGACTGGAACCAGTTCTACGATCCCGAGAGCGCGCGGAGGTTCGAAGAGCTGGCGCGCAAATCCGACGGCTCGGCGCAGCCGGCTGCCGACCCACCGCGCGGACGCCGCACCGGCCGCGAGTGCGGCTTCCGAGATTGCGGCCACGCCGCCGGCGGACCTGCCGGCACCGGCCGCCGATCTCGGATTCCACAGAATTTCCGAGTGCAATACAGACGGGAGACGCTCGGCGGCCCGAGGCCACCCCTGCTCCCGCCGACGAGCCGCGCGAGACCGGCGCATTGCCGCCCGCCTCGGACGCCCGCACACCGGGCCGGGACGAGCAGCCGCCCCTGATCGCGCCGGACGAACCGCCGGCCGCGGCCGAGCCAGCCCCGCCTGCGCCGGCGAACGCGACCGAGACCGATGCCCCCAAAAGCGACGCCGTGAAGAACGACGCTGGCGACGGCGACGCCGCCAAGACCGAAGCAAGACCGACAGCAGATCGAAGCGCCGGTGCCTGTCCTCCCGTCAGGCGCGGTAGCTCCGGCCAAGCCCGCGGCCGCCCCGGCCGAGCGCAAGGCGAAGCCAGTGGTTCGCGCGCCGCGCGCCGCCGGCGCCTAAGCCGCGCGTCGCCGCGCCGACGCAACAAATTGCAGCAGGGCCAAGCTGGCAGCAACAGCAGAACTGGCAGCAGCAATACCCGCCGCAGCAATATGCGCCGCGCCAGCCGGCGCAGCGGCCGTCGCAGAACGATCCCTTCGGGCAGCCCTACCCGCGCTCGAACTCGCAATTCGGCGGTTAGACGCGGCGCGGTCTACAGTCGGAACAGCTTCTGGGCGTTGCCGCTCAGAATCTTGATGCGGTCCTCGTCGCACAGCGGCACGGTCTCCATCCATTGCACCGCCGGCTTGTTGGCGACGAACGGCCAATCGACCGCGAACAGGATCCGGTCGATACCCATCTCCATCACGCAGCACAGCAGCGCCGGGTTGGAGAAGTTGCCGCTGGTGGTGATGTAGAAGTGGCCGCAGAAGATATCGCGGAAGCTCATCGGCTTGGCGGCGCCCGGGCGGGCGAGCGCCTGGTCGACGCGCCAGACCAGGAACGGCAGCGTCTCGCCGAGGTGCCCGAGCACGATCTTGAGCCGGGGATAGGCGTCGAACGCCCCGCTGAGCACCAGGCGAATGGCCTGCGTCGCGGTCTCCACCGTGTAGCCCCAGGCCGCGCGCACCACCATCGGGAAGTCCTTGGCGTAGTCCTGGTAGTAGGCCTCCATCACCGCCGGCATCGGCACCGACGGATGCAGGTAGATCGGCACATCGAGCGCCTGAGCGCGCTCGTAGATCGGCCAGAAGCGCTTGTCGTCGAGAAAGACGCCGTTGGCGAGGCCGTGGATCATGGCGCCCTTGAAGCCGAGCTTGGTGGTGCGCTCGAGCTCGTCGGCGGAGGCTTTCGGGTCGATCGTCGGCAGCGCGGCGAAGGCGGCGAAGCGCTTGGGATTGGCGGCGACGACGGCATTGAGCCGGTCATTGGCGCGCCGCGTGATGTCGACCGCGTCGGAGCCCGAGAGCTTCTGCGCCGAGGGCGCGCCATGGGAGAGGATCTGCATGTCGATGCCGGCCTCGTCCATCTCCTTCAGGCGCAGCTCGCCGAGGTCGTAGAGGCGCTCGAGCATTTTCGGATCGCGGGTGCCTTCGGCGCCGACGAATTGCGCCGCGATCTCCTTGTCCCAATAGTGCTCCTCGAGCGCGATCACCGGACATTTCAGCTTCGGCAGCATGACGTGCTTCCCCCGCTCGCATTTGTTGATCACGCTTCCTAGCAACCGGGGCAAGAGGTGTCACGAAGGCCACGGACTACCGTCGTCAATTCGCATTTGACGCATTTCTCGCGGTAAACTGTCGTCACTTCGCAGGAATAACGTGATGACGACATAAACCACGCGTAAACGAGAGTTCCAGCCACGCGTAGGTTGCAACCCTGCTGTGCCGTCGTGGTCTTGGCTACGCCGCCCAATAGGTCTTTAAGGATCGTCACACGGGTCGGGGGCGACTCGAAGAGGCCGACCATGGCCCATCTGGTCGACAAGCATCTCGTCGAGCGCGCGAACAGGGTGTTGCTGCTGGGCATCCTGTGGAGCGCGATTGCGGCCTGCGTCATCGGCGCTCTGGCCTATGACATTGTCTATTTGTTCAAGTGAGACGCCCGCCGCGTCGTGACCGACCTCGCGCACCGATAACTTTATCGCTGAATGCTGCCATGTTTTCTTCGCCGAGCAGCGTTGCAGCTTGCCATCCCCGTTTATAGGAATTTAATCGGCCGCGCTCCACGTGGCTGATTCGGTGATCCGCCCGCTGGCCGGATTTATGTCACGGTCATGCGGCCGGGCGAGTAATATTTGGCGAGTCGTAGTCATGTTGGAATTTTCCGGCGTATTTCACACAAGGGCGAGGGATATCTGACATGTCGATCAATCCGGGCGACGTTCAACATATGCAACAGGCGCTCGCGCAAGCGGTCCGTGAGCATTGGAAGCTGTTCCTGATCGAGGGCATCGTCCTCGTCGTGCTCGGCATCCTGGCGATCCTGATCCCGATGGCCGCCAGCATCGCCGTCACCATCATCCTGGGCTGGCTGTTCCTCGTCAGCGGCGTCGTCGGCCTGGTCACCACCTTCTGGGCGCGCCACGCACCGGGATTCTGGTGGGCGCTCGTGTCAGCCGTGCTCGCCACGGCCGCCGGGATCGTGCTGCTGCTCTGGCCGGTCAGCGGCGTCGTCTCGCTGACGCTGCTGCTGATCGTGTTCTTCATCATCGAGGGCGTCGCCTCGATCATGTATGCGTTCGAGCACAAGAAGGACCTTTCCAGCCGATGGGTCTGGATGCTGGTGAGCGGCATCATCGACCTCATTCTGGCGGCCTTGATCTGGACCGGGCTTCCCGGAACGGCGGCCTGGGCGCTCGGACTGCTGGTCGGCATCAACATGCTGTTCGGCGGCACATCGCTGATTGCGATGGCGTTGCACGCGCGCGGCGAGGCGGCAGCGCCGACGGCGTCCGGCACCCCGAAGAGCGCCTGACGAACAGTCAGGCCTAAGGTTGAACGAGCAGGCTCGCCGCCTCTCCGCGACCGCCGAGCAAGGCGGGCGCCCCGAGCAGCACGGGCCGGCCGTCGATCTCCAGGCACGCCTGCACCGACACCAGCGCGCGCGGCGTCGGCGGATTGGGATCGCCGACACGCGATCCCATCAACGGCTCCAGCGGCTGTGCGATCCGGCAGCCCTCGACCAGCCAGGATGAAAACCCGGCGAAGCCGCGCGCGTCCGGAAGCTGCGCCACCGCCGCGCGAACCGCGCGGCGGCCTCCGTCGCCGCGGCGCTCGCCGACCCGAACGTGCGCACCAGGCGGACCCACGCGCCTTTGTAGGCCACGGTCGCGCGCAGCGCGAAGTCGTCCCCCAACGTCGCCCCGCCCTCGATGCGCCGCAAACGACGGTCGTGCGCGAGATCGGGAGCAGCGGCGACGTAGACCTCCTCGGCACCGAGCAGGCGCGCCCGGGCTTCGACGGCGGCGGTCATCTCTCCCAAACCTGCGCCGGGTCGCGGGGCCAGCGCCGCTTGCGCGATCGTCGCGGCCTTCACGGCGAGGGCAATCTCCGCCGGATCGGCCTCGGCGCGCAGCCGTGCGAACGGCGCGCTCGCGTCGCTCAGGATCAGGCGCGGGCCGCCTTCACGCAGATCGTCGACGATGCCCGCGGAGAGCCCGTCGAGATCGGCGATCCCGACCGCGGCATCGGCCTGCGTTGCCGCGATCATGCGCGCGGCCTCGAGCCCGATGCGCGGGGTGTGGATCACGTCGGCCACGCGGCTGGTGCGCTCGATCCAGCTCTTGACGCGATAAGTGAGCGCGACCACGAGCACCGGCTCTCGTTCGCGCGGCACCACCAGCAGCGCTTCCGACCAATACGGCACGAAGCCGATGAGCCAGGACACCCCGGCGGCGCGGGTATTGTTGGTGTAGACCAGCAATGCATCGAGCCGCGCCTCGGCCATGGCGGCGCGCAGCCGCGCGAGGCGCGCGTCGAGCGCCGCGTCGGGCAGCTCCGTCAGGGAGCGCGAGATCAGGCCGCGTCGCATCGAAGCCTCATACCTCGAACAGCTCGCGTGGCGTCTTGCACAGCACCTCGGCGCCCTGCTCCGTCACCACCAGCGCGTCGCCGAGCACGAGATAGCCGGCCTCGGGATGATAGGTGTTGGGGTGCACGATCAGCGCCATGCCCGGCACCAGCGGCGTCTCGACATCCTCCAGCAGATGCGGCTTGGAATCGCAGAACAGACCGAGCCCGTGGCCGCGCACGCGCGTCCACTTGCTGGTGGTGTAGTCGCCGAGTCCATACTTGCGAAAGACATCGTTCTCGGCGCGCGCGACATCGCCGGCGGTGGCGCCGGGGCGCACTGCCGCAATGCCGGCTTCCAGCGCCTCCCGGAACAAGTCGAAGGCGCGGCGCTGCGCGTCGCTCGCCTTGCCGACGACCAGCGTGCGGCAAATCTGGACGAAGTAACCCTCGACGGCGGGCGTCAGCTCCGTCGTCACGAGGTCGCCGGGCGCGATGCGGCGTTCCGACGGCGGCGTCATGCCGAGCACGTCCTTGCCGCCGGAACCGATGATCATGAAATTGTCCGGGCATCCGCGTCCGCGCAGATAAGCCTCGATGTCGGCCACCAGCTCGTATTGCCGGCGGCCCGGCTTCACCGCCTGCCGGAACACCGCATAGGCGTCGTCGGCCATCTGCGCGGCGCGCCGCAGCACCGCGATCTCAGCCGGCAGCTTGTGCATCATCAGCCTGTCGAGCAGCGCCGTGCCGTCCTCGAGCGCGAAGCTGCGGCTCGTGTCGGCGAGCCAATTCGGGAGGAAACGTCGCGGCGCCGCGGCAAGGCGATGATTGGCCACGCGGTCGAGCCGCGCGCCGACGGCGCGGGCGATGTCCGTGGCAATATGAATCTTTGCGCCCGGCACCTCCGCCTCGGCGCGCTCGGCTTCGGTCACGCTGTCGAGATAAAGCTCGGTCGTGCCGTCAGCCGACACGACCGCGATGCCGTGGCCTTCGAGAATCCCGAAATCGGCGGCATAGCGCAGATAGTCGCCCTGCCAGGCATTGCCGTAGAGCACCATCTCGGCGATGCCGGCCTCCGCCATCGCATCGAGCAAACGTCGGCGTCGTTCGTCTGCCAGCATGACGCCTTACCCCGTATAGCCATAGTCGCGCCGCGCCGCGTCCGGCGAAATATAGCCGGCGGCGATGTCCCGCTCGATCTCCTCGCGGCTACGTTTGCGCGGATCGCCCCAACCGCCGCCTCCGGCCGTGCCGAAGGTGAGCCGGTCGCCGGGCTCGAGCTGCAGGCCGGTCGCCTTGCGGAGTTTTTGTTCGCCTCCACCGTGCCGGATCAGAACCGCCTCGTTCACGGCCGCGGGCTTGCCGCCGGCAAGGCCCCAGGGCGGATCCTGCGTGCGCTCGTTGTTCACGTTGGCGACGCACTTCTGCAACGCGCGATACGTCAGATCGACGCCGAGCCCGCCGCGATGCTCCCCGGCGCCGCCGGAGTCCGTGCGCAGCGCAAACTTCTCGATCAGGAACGGATACTGGATCTCCTGCAGCTCGATCGGGGCGCTGCGCACGTCGCCCTGGCAGATCGACACCGAGGCGGACTCGCCGTCCTCGTGCGGACGTCCGCCCCAGCCGCCGCCGAAGATGTTCATCAACAAGAAGCGCCGCCCGTCCGGCCGGAAGCCGCCGATCGAGCAACCGCCCATGTCGCCCTTGTGCGCGGCGGGGATACGGTCGGGCAACGCCGACCGCCAGCGCCTTGAGGATGGTGTCGATCACGGTCGGCAGCGGAATGCTCCAGAGGCCGAGCGCCGCCGGCCACTTGGCATTGAGGATCTTGCCCTCGGGCAGGATGAGCTCCAGCGCGCGAAAGCAGCCTTCGTTCACCGGGGCTTCCGGCTGCGTCAGGTTCTTGAACGCGACGCGCGCCGCGGCGAGCCCGCCGGAATAGCCGGAATTGATCGGGCCGGGCACCTGATCGTTGATCTCGGAGAAATCGACCATCATGCGCTCGCCGGCGATCACCACCTTCACCTTGATGCGCAGCTTCACGTCGAGGCTGCGGCCGTCATTGTCGAGGAAGCTCTCGGCCTCGTAGGTGCCGTCGGGAATTTTCGCGACGAAGGCGCGCACCTCGCGGTCGGTGGCGTCCCAGACCGCCGCGATGCAGGTTTCGACCGTGGCCTGCCCGTAGCGCTTGATGAGCTCGCCGAAGCGCCGCACACCGAGCTGGCAGCAGGCGACCTGCGCGCGCAGATCGCCCAGCGCGGCCTCCGGAAAACGCAGATTGTCGTTGATGATCTGCCAGAGCGTGTCGTTGCGCTTGCCGGCGTCGTAGATCTTGAGCGAGCGGAACTGCAGCCCCTCCTGGTAGATTTCCGTGGTCTCGACCGAGCCGAAGCCGACCCGCATGCCGCCGATATCGACCCAATGGGCGCGGCTCGCCGCGAACGCCACGACCTTGCCGTCGTGGAAGCAGGGTGCGTAGATCACCACGTTGTTGAGGTGCTGCCCGCAGACGAGGCCGTGGTTCATGATCACGACGTCGCCGGGCGCGAAGCCGTCGAGCCCGTAGCGCGCGATGCCGTCCTTCACCGCGATGCCGAGATCGGCGAGGAAGATCGGCAGCCCGCCCTTGTTCTGCGAGATCATGCGGCCTTCGGCGTCGATGAGCCCGCAGCAGAAGTCGCGCACCTCGTAGATCATCATGTTGTAGGCGGACTTGCACAACGCCGTCGCCATCTCGTCGGCATAGGCGTTGATGGCGTTGCGCACGACCTCGACCGTGATCGGATTGGTTTGCGTCATTCCCGCTCCGCCAACGTCACGATGATATGCCCGCTGCCGTCCACTTTCGCGCTGGTCGCCGGGGCCGATGAGCGTGGTGGAATTCGGCTCCTCGATCACGGCGGGCCCGACGATCTCGGTGCCGGCCGCGAGCCCCGGCCGCCACAGGATGCGCGCTTCGATCGGCCGCCCGGGATCGTCGAACACGACCGGGCGGCGCTGCTCGGGCATCGACTCGCTCGGCCGCCAAGGCTCCGACAGCCAGCGCGCGATCACGTCGTCCATGCGCGGCACGGTGACCACGAGGCGCAGGTTGACGATCTCGATCGACTGGTCGGGCGCGGCATGGCCGTAGCGACGATCGTGCTGCTCGTCGAAGCGAGCGCGGGTGGCTTCGGTGTTGCCGGCGAGATCGTCGGCGCCGCTGACGGGAATCGCGATCGTGTGCTCCTGTCCGCGATAGCGCAGGTCGGCGGCGAAGTCGAAGCGGCCGCGAGAGAGATGGTCGCGCGCAAGCGCTTCCTCGCCGGCGGCGCGCAGCTCCGCGAAGGCGCGCGCCGCGTCGGCCTGCTTGATCGCCCCGAGCTCGCCGACCAGCGTGCGGACGAAGTCGTGGCGCCATTCCGCCATCAGCATGCCGAGCGCGGAGAAATTCCCGGGCAGCTTTGGGATGACCACGCGCGGGATCGAAATCTCGCGTGCGATCGCGACGGCGTGGAGCGGGCCGGCGCCGCCGAAGGCGATCAGCGCGGTGTCGCGCGGATCGATGCCGCGGTTGACCGAGACCGCGCGCACCGCGAGCGACATGGCGCCGTCCGCGATGGTCGTGATGCCGAGCGCGGTCGTCACGGTATCGAGGCCGAGCTTTGCTCCGATCGTGCCGACGGCAGTGACCGCGAGCTTGCGATCGAGCGTCATGTGGCCGCCGAGGAAGCGCTCGCCGTTGAGCCGGCCCAGCACCAGGTCGGCATCGGTCACCGCTGGCGCAGTGCCGCCGCGGCCGTAGCAGGCGGGGCCGGGATCGGCGCCCGCGCTCACCGGACCGACATGCAGCGCGCCGCCGCCGTCGCACCAGGCGAGCGAGCCGCCGCCGGCGCCGACCTCGACGATGTCGACCACCGGCAGTTGCATGGGCTGGCCGGTGAATTCGTCGCCGATCACGTAGCCCTCCTCGATCGGCGCGACGCCCGACGTGATCAGCGTGCACTTCGCCGTGGTGCCGCCCATGTCGAAGCCGATCGCGCGCTCGATGCCGAGGAGGCTCGCCAGCCGTCCGGCGCCGATCATGCCGGCGACCGGGCCCGACTCCATCATCGCCACCGGCTCGCGACGTGCCTGGCCGATCGACATGGTGCCGCCGTTCGAGCGCATGATCGCGATCTTGCCGGCAAAGCGCGCCCCCTGCGCGAAGCTCTCGAGCCGGCCGAGATAGTTGCTGACGCGGGGACCGACGAAGGCGTTGAGCACGGTGGTGGACGTGCGCTCGTATTCGCGGAACTCGCGCAGGATTTCGTGGCTCAGCGTCACGAACAGGTCAGGGAAATGCCGCCGCAGCACATCGCCCGCGGCGATCTCGTGCACCGGATTGGCGTAGGAATGCAGAAAGCAGACCGCGACAGCCTCGATTCCGAGCGCCGCGAGCTCGCGACCGAGCTTCTCGACCGCCGCGGAATCGAGCGCGACGAGCACCTCGCCCGCTGCGTTCATGCGCTCAGGCACCTCGAACGTCAGCTCGCGCGGGACCAACGGCCGCGGACGATGGAAGAAGAGATTGAACGCATCCGGACGGTTGCCGCGCCCGATGGCATAGACGTCGCGGAAGCCCGCGGTGGTGATCAGCGCGGTCCGCGCGCCGCTTTTCTCCAGCACGGTATTGATGGCGATGGTCGACCCGTGCAGCAGCTCCTGCATCGCCGCGACGTCGCAGCCGGCGATGCGCAAGGCCTGCGCGGCGCCTTCGGTCGGATCGGCCGGCACGGTCGAGCATTTCGACGTGACGATCGCGCCGTCCTGGTAGCCGACGAGGTCGGTGAACGTTCCGCCGATGTCGATGCCGACGATACTCAAGAAGCACGCAACCCCGTCAGAACTTCACCGGAACGAATTTGTCGTTGTAGATCGTCTTCGCCTCCGGCACGACGGGAAGGATACCGAGCTCCTTGAGCGAATGCCTGATCGCGTCGATGGCAACCGGATCCCAGGCGCCGTCCAGCGAGAAGCCCGCCATCTGCGCGTCGTAGATCCGCGCGGCGACGCTCGGCTTGACGTCCACCACCTTGGACGAGACCTTCACGACGAAATCCTTGTTCGCCTTCATGAAGGCGACGCTGCGGAACCAGCCGCGCAGGAAACGCCGCAGCAACTCGGGCCGGTTGTTGACCACGTCGTCGGTCGAGAAGATCACGTGGGTATAGAAATCCTTCGCGATGTCGCCGAACAACATGAAATTCCTGGCCTTGCCCGCCTCCTCCAGCTCGTAGCCGGTCGCCGCCTCGATCACCATGCCGTCGAGCTCGCCGCGCTGGATGGCGGCGAGCCGCGCCTGCATCTGGCCGAGCGCCATGATCTTGATGCCGTCGCTGCCCCAGCCTTGCTGGCGCGACAGTTCGCGCACCAGCCAATCCGTGAGCGAGCCGGCGGTGGTGACGCCGATGCGCTTGCCCTTGAGATCGGCGACGGTCTTGACCGGCGTGTCGTAGGGCAGCGCGAGCGCGAGATTCGCCGGCGCCCCGTACATCGCGGCGACGCCGACCGACAGCGCGCCCTTGGCGCGGAAGCCCAGGCCCGGGCCCGAGCCGAGACCGACCTCGAGGCTGCCGGCGGTGAGTCCCTGCTGGAGCTGCGCGTCGCCGCGGAACGCCGTCACCTCGACCTCGAGGCCCTCCTCTTTGAAGATCCTGGCTTCGGTCCCGACCTCGGCGGCGCTGAAGGCGAAAGAATTGGGAACGGCCTTGCCGAGGCGAACCTTGTCGAGTGCGTGGGCCGCGCCGACCGGCGATACCACGATCGCCGCCAGCACGCCGACGGCGATGCCGTGCCTCACCCTATGGAACATGAACTTTCCTCCCGAGGTCCGGCGATATTCTCAGGTGTGCCGACGATCGGACGCGCAAATTCAGTCTTAGCGCCATTCCTCGGCAGCATCAATCGATGCAAGCCGCGGCGCGCGTTCAGGTGCCGAGACGCTTGGCGAGGGCGCGGATGTAGCGGCTGTCCGTCGCGTCGAAGGTGCCGTCGACAATCGTGGTCTTGATGTCGGCGAGGTCCTCCCGCAGGGTGCTCGAGAGGTTCTTGCGCGCGAGCAGACGGTCGATGATCCTCGCGGCCTCGGCCTTGTCGGCGGCGGCAAGGTCGCCCGCCGGTGCTGACGACGGCTCGGCATCCGACATGGCGTCTGGAGCTACTTCGTCGCGGTCCGCGTCAGTGCCGCCAATCTCCGATTCCGGGCGCAGCAGATCGTCCCAGCTCAAACCGGACTGGGCGACTATTGCATGCAACTCGCGCGCGGCCTGCACGACCGCTTGCTCGTTGTCCTCGCCGAGCCGGCCGAGCAGCTCGACGATGGCGGGACGATCCAGATTTGCCATTGCTTCCCTCGGCTCTCCTCGCGGCCCTAAAAGTAGCCTCGCGAAATCCTACGTCAGCGGTTCGTCTCCTTATAGGCGCGGACCGCGCCAGCGTGAAGTTCCACGTCGTCGAATTCCAGTCCCGCCCGATTTGGGATCCTCAGCATCTCGAGTAGCTCGCCAAGTCCCGCGAACAGCGGGTCAAGCCGCCCAAGCTCGCTTTCCGCGGAGATGATCGCCCCCACGACATTCTGTACCGTGACGGGATCGGTGCGCGCGTGAGTCACCAATAGGTTCAGCACCCCAAGCTGCAGCACGTCTTCGTCAACGCCGCGAAACGAGCCTTTTCGCATCGTGACACAGCGATCGTGGGGGATCGATTTCAGAGCCGCATCCAAGTCCGCGGGATCATAGGTAAGGACGCGCAGGTGAACGCGCTCGCTGAGCTCGTTTATGACGCGGTTCGGAATAGGGCATTGAAATTGTGCGTTGACTTCTCCAGCAGCCAGCATATCGGCGCCCCCGGCGAAGTCGACATAGACCCGCTCCAGATCGCCAGCGCCAATTCCAAGCGCCAAAAAGACAGCCTCCGCATGCGGGGCCATGCCACCATTCTGCGCACCGACGGCGACTTTTTTGCCGCGCAGATCGGAGACCCTTCGCAGTTGCGAATCCGCCCGCGCAATGAAGAAATTCGGGCCGAGATTCATCGGCGCCACAACACGCAGGTCGATCGAGCGGGTGAAAGGCGGCCGGCCTTTCCTTGCGGCCGCAACCCATGGCGCCGATATGAAGGCGAAGTCTATCTCGCCGGCGTCCAGACGGATGGCGTTTTCGATGCTCATGCCCAGGGGCGATTCGACAACTTCGATCGCGGGAATTCGTGGAGCTCGCTCGAGCACGCTCCTCAGCGCAAGCCCTTGCGTGTAAAACGTGCCGCCATGTTCGCCGGTACCGATCCGAATGGGCATCCCTGCTTATCCTTACCGGACATCCTGCGGGGCGGCTTCCCTCAATCGGTGGTAGGGAAACCAATAAGCAACCAAATGCACGTGAAGATACATCCGCGAGCTATTATACTGTCGGCCGACTTGGTTAGCTGCCGGGGGGCGGATCGGTCAAGCGCGAGATGGAGTTGTCACTGATGAAGAGTGTCGCATCGAGAGCGTTGCTGGCGGCTGCCATGCTCACCAGTGCGTGTAGCCTCGTCGCCGCTGACGAGTACCCATCAAGGATCATAAAGCTCGTCGTCGCTGCTCCGGCGGGCGGCGGTATCGACATCGTGGCCCGTCTGATCGAGCGGGTGATGTCTCAACAACTCGGCCAAAAGATCATCATCGACAACAAGCCCGGAGCGAACGGATTTCTTGGCGCGGCATTCGTGGCCAACGCGCCACCCGACGGTTACACGATTTTTACGACCGTATCCGCGCCGGTAACGAACGCGCTCAACGCACCGATCTCTTACGACGTCGAGACGGCGTTCCAGCCGATCTCCCGCGTAATGGCCTCGCCGTTCTTTTTGGTCGTACCCGAGAGCTCGAAATTGAAAACGGTCGGCGAACTGATCGCTGCGGGCAAAGACCCGAACCAGACAATCCGCTACGGGCATCCCGGTCTCGGAACGGTGACCTACATGGCAACTGTCTTGTTCAACAAGATGGCAGGCGCCAACTTCGTGGATATCCCCTACCGCGGCTCGGCGGGACAGGTCACCGACACGCTGAGCGGCGAGCTCCAGTTCGGCTTGCTTGCAGCTCCGGACGCTCTGTCGCGGAGGAACGAAGGCTTGCGCATCCTCGGCGTCTCGACCGCCAAGCGCTCGATCCTGGCACCGGACATTCCAACCATCGCAGAGGGAGGCGTGCCCGGATACGACTTCGAGCTTTGGCACGGCCTCTTTGCTCCGGCCAAAACGCCCAAGCCGATCGTGGACAAAATTCGCGCGGCATTGGCGGCCGCGCAGGAGGATCAGGACACCAAGGCGCGCTTCCTGGCGCTTGGGATGGTTCCCACCCTGGACACGCCGGAGGAATTCGCTGCGATCGTCCGAAACCAACGCACAAAGGACTCCGCTCTGGCAAAAGAGCTCAACCTGAAGCCGCAGTGAAATGCACTATGTTCCCGTTCAGTGATGAGAAAACCGCGTCGGCTTTTGATTGAGCCGGGCAATCATAAAGACCGGTAATAGTCCATTACTGAAACCGGCATGACGCGCTGACTTCGCGCATAATATCGAGCCACGCAGCGCATTATCGCTGGCAAGTTTGCGCGATTTGCGCAAGCTTGAACGCGTGTGCAAACCGGCTCCCAATTGTTCCACTCGTACGATCGAGCCGGTGTTCAGTTCGACTTGGTTGCGATGTAGAGGCGGACAATGATCGGTGAAAACCTCAAAGCAAACGTCCCCACCGATCTATTGCGAACTCTCGTTACCGTCTGCGAGCTCGGCAGCGTCACCAAGGCCGCTCAGGTTCTCCAACTCACCGAACCCGCCATTAGTCAGCAGATCAAGAAGCTCGAGATCATTATCGGAAGCTCGATCATCGACCGATCACTGTCCGGGATCACTCTTACTCGTGACGGCTTGGAGATTTTAAGATCCGCCCAACGGATGCTGTCGATCAATGATCAGATCATCTTCGAATGCGGCGAAGATGTCGGTTTGCGTGCCATTCGCGTCGGCGTTCCGAGCTTGTTCGCGACCAACCTGCTGCCGGACATCGTCAAGGAGATTCGGTCCAAGGTGCCGGATGCGCAATTGCATATCTGTTGCGACAATTCTCCGAACTTGTTGCGCATCTTTCGTCTCGGATACCTCGATATCGTGTTCGTGTACTGCGACGCAAAGGACACGGCGGATGCAGCATGCTTCTGGACGGAGGAAATCGGATGGGTGAGAGCTCCTGATTTTGCCATTCAGTCGTACGAGCCGGTCCCGCTGATCGGCTCTCCAAACGTCCTAAGGGTGGATCAGATCGCGATCGAGGCACTGAAACGAGCCAAACGATCCTATCAAGTTGTCTTCTCGGCGATCGATTTCGGCGCGCGTCTGGCGGCCGTTGCGGCCGGTCTCGGTTACTTGCCACTCACACGACGATTGGTTCCGTCGAATTTTGTGATCGACGATGACACGCTCCCGCCGCTTGGAAGTTTCAAGGTCGGCATCTTCGTTCGCAAAGAGTTCGACAAGAAATATGTACCGTCGCTCGTGGTCGCTTTGGAGGCCATCGCCCGGCCGGGCCCTGACGTTCGCTGAAGCGAGATAAACGCAAAAGCCCGCCCGGCGTAGAGGGCGCGCTAAGCCTGTGCGAGCAGCGCCTTCTTGAGCGCCGCGGTCGGCTTGAGGAAGAACACGAGCATGGTGCAGCCGTTGGGGGCCGTCGGCGCGTGGCGGCTGCCCTTGGCGCGGATGACGAAATTGCCTGCGGTGCATTCGCCTTCCTGATCGACCAGCGAGCCTTCGAGCACGAATGTCTGCTCCAGATCCTCGTGCACGTGCGCCGGAATGCCGGCGCCAGGCTCGAGCTTCGCCAGAATGGTCAGCATGTCGGTCGCCGGATCATGATAGATCACCTTCATCTTGTTGCCCGGCGTGGTCTCGATCCACGGGAGCGACTCGGTCTCGATGAAGCGTGACGCAAGCGCGCCGAGCGTTGCTGCCTCGATCATGGTGTCCTCCTCTCGTTTGACCGCTTTCGTTGAGCTTACGCGCCCCCGACGGCATGGTCCATGCAGTCGGGATTCAAGCAGCGACGCGGTCCGGAGAAGACATTATGATAACCGGCGTCCGCGCGCAAAATAACGGGAGGTTGACGTCCAAATGGTCGACAAGAGCAATTTCGCCGGCAACATCGGCTACGACGATCTGCGCGAATGGCTCGCGATGGCCGAGCGCCTGGGCGAAGTGCGCACCGTCAAGGGCGCGAATTGCGAGGAGGATATCGGGCTCGCCGCCGAAGCGGTGCTGCGCGCGGAGCATGGCCCCTGCGTCGTGTTCGAGGACATCCCGGGTTGCCCCAAAGGCTTTCGTTTGCTGCTCAACGTGTTCGCCGGCACGCGCCGCAACATGACGCTCGGCTTTCCCGATCACCTCACCAAGTGGGAGCTCAGCGACGCTTATCGTGAAGCATACCTGAAAGAGCAGCGTATCGTGCCGCACGAGATCGTCGAGGATGGCCCGATCCTCCAGAACATCATGATGGGCGACGACGTCGACGTCACCAAGTTCCCGGCGCCGAAATGGCACGAGAAGGACGGCGGCAAGTATATCGGCACCGGCACCTACACCATCACCCGCGATCCCGAGGAGAACTGGCTCAATGCCGGCGCCTACCGCGCGCAGGTGCACGACAAGAAGACCGTCGGGATGGTGATGGCGGCCGGCCATCACGGCCGCATTCATCGCGACAAGTCGTTCGCGCGCGGCGAGCCGCTGCCGGCCGCGATGGTGCTCGGCGGCGATCCCATCGCCTTCTTCTTCGGCGGGCTCGAAGCACCCTATGGCGTGTTCGAGCTCGACCTCGTCGGCGGCTTGCGCGGCCGGCCGGTGAAGATGGTGCGGGGCAAGGTGACGGGGCTGCCGTTTCCGGCCAATGCCGAGATCGTGCTCGAAGGCTACGTGCCGCCCGACCGCACCCACCCGGAAGGCCCGTTCGGCGAGTGGACCGGCCACTACGCCGGCGGTGTGCGGCAGATTCCCGTGCTCGACATCAAGGCGATCTACCACCGCAACGATCCGATCGTGCTGGGCGTGCCGCCCATGGGCGGCGGGCCGGACGAGATGGCGCGCTACCGCGCGGTGATGCGCTCGGCGACGATCAAGCAGAACGTCACCAATGCCGGCGTTCCCGGAGTGCAGCAGGTGTGGTGCCACGAGGTCGGCGGTGCGCGCATGCTGCACGCCGTCTCGATCACCCAGCGCTATCCAGGCCATTCCGTTCAGGTCGCGCACGTCGCTGCGCAATGCGGCGCCTCGGCCTATGCCTCGAAATACATCGTGGTGGTCGACGACGACGTCGACGTCACCAACCTCGACCAGCTGCTGTGGGCGATGCTCACGCGCACCGATCCCAAGGAGTTGATCCAGTTCATCACGGGCTCATGGGATTCGAGCGCCGACCCGGCGCTGCCGCCGGAGCGCCGCGCCGCCGGGGACATGACCCATTCGGTGGCGCTGATCGATGCCTGCAAGCCGTGGCGCTGGCGCGACAAGTTTCCCGCCACCAACGCGCCGAGCCCCGAGGTCGCGCGCAAGGCGCGCGAGAAATTCGGCTGGCTGCTGGACGGTAACGGCAAGTAGGTCAATCGCGCTGTCCCATTCGTTGCAACGAATTTGGAAAAGGCGCAGTCTTTCGGCGTCTCTTGATCCGGACGCCGGGGTTTGCCGCAGACAGAAAGGAACAACATGACGCGCGGGATCGCTCCGCGCGGATAAGCCTCCGACAAAAATCGGCGCAACAACAAGCCGTTCACGACTAGGGAGAGGAATCATGTCCAATCGCAAAAGTCGTAACCAACCGCCGCCGCTGGAGCCGGTCGCCGGCAATGGCCTGCTCGACCGTCGCACGCTGCTCGGACGCGGCATCGTCTTTGCGGGCGCCATGACGACCGGCGCCGGCACCGCGCTCACCAGCGCCGCCGCGGAACCGCTCAAGAACGATGCGTGGAGCCTGGAAATGGGCACGGTCGTACCGGCCTACCAGGTACCGTCACGCTTCGAGAAGGATGTGGTTCGAACCCGCAGCAATCCCAATAACGAATTCCGCAATTCGCACGCGCGCACCCCGCACCATCTGCTGCAGGGGACCGTCACGCCCAACGGCCTGTTCTTCTCGATCTCACATTCCGGCCTGCCGGATATCGATCCGGCCCAGCACAAGCTCGTCATCCATGGGCTGGTCAAGCAGCCGCTGGTCTACACGGTCGAGTCGCTGTCGCGCTACCCGATGGTGACGCGCATGCATTTCGTCGAGTGCAGCGGCAACAGCGCGCCGATGTTCTCCAACGAGCCGGTGCAGGCCAACGCCCAGGCGCTGCACGGGCTCGTCTCCAACGCCGAATGGACCGGCGTGCTGCTCTCCACGCTGCTTGAGGAAACCGGCATCGACCCGAAGGCGAAATGGCTGCTTGCGGAAGGCGCGGATTCACTGGCGCTGCATCGCAGCGTGCCGGTGAAGAAGGCGTTGGACGACGCCATGATCGCGCTCTACCAGAACGGCGAGCGCATCCAGCCCGGCAACGGTTATCCGATGCGTCTGCTGCTGCCCGGCTATCAGGGTAACATGAACGTCAAGCACGTGCGCCGGATCAAGCTCATCGATCAGCCGGCCATGAGCTTCTACGAAGCGAAGACCTATTCGCAGATCCTGCCCAACGGCAAGATGTGGCTGTTCCACTTCACGCAGGAGGTCAAATCGTTCATCACCCATCCCTCGTTCGGCCATTCGCTGAAGGGACCGGGCTACTACGAGATTTCCGGCATCGCCTATTCCGGCAACGGACGCATCTCCAAAGTGGCGGTCTCGGCCGACGGCGGCAAGAGCTGGGCGCAGGCGGCGCTTGCAGGAGCCGGTCAACCCGAAGGCGTTCACGCGCTTCCGCATGCCGTGGCGCTGGGACGGCCAACCCGTGGTGCTGCAGAGCCGCGCCTGGGACGAATCGGGCGACGTGCAGCCGCTGCGCGCCGAGTTCGTCGCCGCGCGCGGCCAGACCGACAAGCCGGTGACCAACCCGCTGGCGTTCCCCAACCAGCACTACAACAGCCTCACCAGCTGGGGCATCGACAGCTCAGGGGGGATCAAGCATGTCTACGCGTAAGCCGCTTTTCGCCTGCGTCCTCGTCCTCGCGTTCGGCGGGCAACGGCGGCCGCCGAAACGCCGGGTCTGGGGAAGCCGATCAGCGAGGCCGACATCGCGGCGTGGAACATCGACGCGTTGCCCGACGGTACCGGCTTGCCGCCGGGCAGCGGTACTGCTGCGCAAGGCGCCCCGATCTACGCGCAGAAATGCGCCATGTGCCACGGCGAGAACGGGGTGAATCCGGCGCGCGGCTATGCGCCGATGGTCGGTCCCGCCAAGTTCGACCGCATCGATACGCTGAAGACCGTCCCCTACTACAAATATGCCACGACGCTGTTCGACGTCATCCGTCGCTCGATGCCGTACCAGATGCCGAAGACGCTCGGCAACGACGAGCTCTACGCGCTCAGCGCCTATATCCTGTCGCTCAACAAGATCATCGGCGAGAACGAGGTGATGGACGCCAAGACCTTGCCGCAGGTGAAGATGCCGAACCGGGACAACTTCATCGTCTGGGCCCCGGACAAGATCTAAGCGTTCAGACAATCTGCCTCCTGTCGTCATGGCCGGGCTTGTTCCGGCCATTGACGTCTTTATTGTCTGCACGGCGCGGCAATCGCTGGGCCACGCCGAAGCTTGGGGGACGCGAATGGAGCTGGGGTTGAAGGGCAAGGTCGCGCTGGTGACCGGATCGAGCCGCGGCATCGGCCGCGGCGTGGCGCTGGCCTTCGCCGAGGAGGGCTGCGACCTCATGCTGACCGGGCGCGACGTGCCGGCGCTCGAAGACGTCGCCGAGACGATACGCTCCAAGGGGCGCAAGGTCGCCGTCGAGGTGCTCGACCTGCGCGACGCCGAGCGCGCCCGCTGCGCTGGTCGAGGCGGTCAAGCGCGAGTTCGGCCAGCTCGACATCCTCGTCAACAATGCCGGCACCACCAAGCGCGGCGATTTCTTCGCGCTGACCGACGCCGACTGGGAGGAAGGCTATGCGCTGAAATTCTTCGCCCATGTGCGGCTCGCGCGCGCGGCCTGGCCGCTGCTGAAGGCGCGACGCGGCTCGCTCGTCGCCATCGGCGGCACCAGCGGGCGCAAACCCGAGAAGCAGTTCACCATCGGCAGCTCGGTCAATGCCGCCGTCGCCGCCTTCACCAAATGTCTCGCCGACCTCGGCAAGACGACGGCGTGCAGGTCAATTGCATTCATCCGAGCCTGGTCGAGACCGAGCGGCAATGGAAACGCATCCGCGCCGAGGTGGAGCGGACCGGCGAAACGGAAGCCAAGGTGCGCGAGCAGTTCTGCCGCGAGATGAACATCACGCGCTACGGCACCGTCGAGGACGTGGCCGATCTCGTGACCTTCATGGTCTCCGCGCGCGCCACCTGGATGCACGGAGCGACCATCGACCTCGACGGCGGCGAGATTCCGGTCCTGTGATCCAACCGGTCATGTCATGAACATCCTGCTGACGCCCGCGCGCATCGGCTCGGTCGAGATCCCCAACCGGATCGTCATGCCGCCGATGACCACGCGGACGGCGGACGCGGAAGGCTTCGTCACCGACGACAGCGTCGCCTACTATCTCGCGCGGGCGCGCGGCGGCGTCGGCCTCATCACCGTCGAGATGGCGTCGCCGGAAAAGGCCGGCCGCCACCGCCGCCACGAGGTCGGGATCTACGACGACCGCTTCATCCCCGGGCTGACGCGGCTGGTCGAGCAGATTCACCGCGCCGGCGCGAAGGCGTCGATCCAGCTCGGCCACGGCGGCGGACATACCCGCATCGATATCTGCGGCGAGACGCCGATTGCGCCGTCGGCCATTCCCGCATCCGGTCTACGAGACCACCTTCGAGACCATCGTTCCGGAGGCAATGACCAAGGCGCGCATCGATCGCACCATCGCCGCCCACGCCGCCGCCGCCGATACGCGCGCAGAAGGCGGGCTTCGACTGCGTCGAGGTGCACGCCGCCCACGGCTACCTGATCTCGCAATTTCACGCGCCGTTCGAGAACCGCCGCACCGACGAATACGGCGGCAGCCTGGAGAACCGCGCCCGCTTCGGGCTCGAGGTGCTGCGCGCGGTCAAGGTCGCGGTGCACGGAATGCCGGTGATCTATCGCCTCTCGGTCGAGGACTATCTTCGCGGGCGGATTGACCTTCAGCGAAGGCCGGCAGATCGCGGTCTGGGCGGCGGCCGCGGGCGCGGACGCGCTCCACGTCACCGCCGGCCACTATCGCTCGCTGCCGTCCGCGCAGGTCGTGCTGCCGCCGATGGCGTATCCGGACGCGACCTTTCTCCACTTCGCGGCCGGCGTGAAGAACGCAGTGCGATATTCCGGTGATCGCGGTCGGGCGGCTCGGCGATCCCGCGATCGCCGCCGAAGCGGTGGCGGCCGGAACGACGGATTTCGTCGCGCTCGGCCGCACGCTGATCGCCGATCCGCAATGGGTCGAGAAGGTCGCGCGCGGGGAGCCGATCCGGCGCTGCCTCGCCTGCAACACCTGCATCAACGAGATGCGCGGCGGGGCGCGCATCGGCTGCGTGGTCAACGGCGCCGCCGGCCGCGAGACGATGTTCGCCGATCCCAAGCCGCCGCGCGGCGAGCGCATCGCCGTGATCGGCGCCGGCCCGGCGGGCTTGACCTATGCGTCGCTGGTCGCCGAGGGCAACGAGGTCACGGTGTTCGAGAAGGACGAAGCGTCCCGGCGGCGCCTTCCGCTATGCCGGCAAGGCGCCGCTGTTCCAGGAGGTCGAGGCGAGCGAGCGCAGCTTCGAGCGCTACATCGCCGATCTCGTCGCCGACTGTACCCGCAAGGGCGTCGAGTTCCGGTTCGACACCGATGTCACGGAGCAGCCGCGGTCTGCTCGCGTCGTTCGACCGCATCGTGATCGCGACCGGGGCGCAATATCGCTACGGCCTTGGTCCGATCGCGACGACGATGCTCGATTGGGGCGTCGGCCGCTGGCCGGGAATCTCCCAGCTGTTTTCACTGCCGGCGGTTCGCGACTGGTTCTATTACAAGGCGCGCAGCGGAACGGCCGCCCGCTTCGTGCGATTGGCGAAGCCGGGCCAAGCCGTCGTCGTCATCGGCGACGCTGTGCAGGCGGGCAAGAGCAAGCAGGCGATCGCGAGCGCGTTCGAGGCCGCGCTGCTGGGTTGAGCTCACTCGGCGCCACGCACTCGGTGAGCTCCCTCTCCCCGCTTGCGGGGAGAGGGTTGGGGTGAGGGGGGCCGTCCACAGACTCAGCGCTTGGAGAGTCCCCCTCACCCGGCTCGCCGCTGAAGCGGCTCGCCGACCTCTCCCCGCAAGCGGGGAGAGGTGGAACTCGCGGCGCCGTCCGCGTTCTCAACCGGCGCCGAGCAACTCAGCCACCGTCATCGCCACGATCTTGGTCGCGGCGCGCAGATCATTGAGCCGCAGATTCTCGTTGGCGTTGTGCGCGTTGGCCTCGAGGATCGAGCGCGGTCCCGCGCCGTAGAGCACGATCGGAATTCCCGCCGCCGCGTAGTGGCGGGCATCGGTATAGAGCGGCACGCCGGTCACCGGCACATCGACGCCCAGGATATTCTTGGCGTGGCGCTGGATCGCAGCCGCGATCCGCTCCGAGCCTGGCTGCGGCGTGAGCGGCGTAGCCAGCAGGAGACGACGCACATCGACCTTGACCTGCGGGCGCTGCTTCGCCGCAGCCGCGATCACCTCGCGCAGCCCGGCCTCCACCTCGGCCGGGTTCTCCTCCGGGATCATGCGGCGGTCGATCCGGAACACGACCTGGTCCGGCACCACGTTGGTGTTGATGCCGCCCTTGATCAGCCCGACATTGAGCGTCGGCGAGACGATGCCGGGCGTGCTGGAGCGCATGCGCGCCAGCACAGCCCGGTGCGCATAGAGCGCGGTGAGAATTCCGTTCGCCGCCTCCAGCGCATCGACGCCGGTGTCCGGCATGGCGGCGTGCGCCTGCTTGCCGGTGACGGTCACTTCCAGATGCAGGCAGCCGTTGTGCGCGTTCACGACGGCATAGGAAAAGCCCGCGGCGATGGCGGCATCGGGCTTGGTCAGGCCCTGATCGAGCAGCCATTTCGGCCCGACGTCGCCGCCGATCTCCTCGTCGTAGGTGAAGTGCAATTCGAGCGTGCCGCCAAACACGCTGCCTTGCGCAACCGCCGCCTTCAGCGCAAGCAGCGTCCAGGTGTAGGTGGCGAAATCCGACTTCGAGACCGCGACGCCGCGCCCGAACATGACCGGGCCATGCGGGCTGTCCTCGATCGCCGCGCCGTAAGGATCGACCCGCCATCCCAGCCCCGGCGGCACGACGTCGCCGTGGGCATTGAGCGCGATCACGGGTCCGTCGCCGAAGCGATGGCGCACGATCAGATTGGTCGCGCTCTTCATGCCGACCGCTTCCACGGCGGCGCGCGGCACCTCGTGCGCCTCGACCGAAAGCCCGAGCTGCTCCAGCAGCTGCCGTGCGCGTTTCGCATGCGGCGCGCAATCGCCGGGCGGATTGTCGCTCGGCACCTTCACCAATTCGGCGAGGAACGCGGTCTCGCGCGCGAATTGCTCGTCGACGAATGCGCCGATCCTGTCAGCGAGCGCCATGGCCGGCTCCGAGGTTCACGAGGACGTCGAGCACGATGCGGGTCGCGATATCGGCGTCGGCGGCGGTAATCGTCTCCAGTGGGGAATGGCTGATGCCGCCGTTGCCGCAGCGCACGAACAGCATAGCGATATCGGTGACGCCGCTGAAGCTCACGGCGTCGTGGCCGGCGCCGCTCGGCAGATAGCGCGGGCGTGATGCCGGCGCGCTCGACCGCCGCGGCGAGTTGCGCCTGCAAGCCCGGCGAGCAGGGAACGGCAGGGCCGTGCTGGATCTCCTTGACCTCGATCGTGACGTTGCGGCGTTTTCCGATGCGCTCGATCTCGGCCAGCACGTCGGCGACCGCGGCGTCGCGTGTGGCGTCATCGGCGGCGCGAATGTCGAGCGAGAGATCGCAGCGCCCGGGAATGACGTTGATCGCGCCGCCCGGCACGTTGAGCCGGCCGACCGTGCCGACCAGCGTCGGCGCGGCGGCACAGCGCCGCTCGACACAGAGCACGATCTCGGCCGCGGCCGCGGCGGCGTCGCGCCGCAATGCCATGGGCACCGTGCCGGCATGTCCCGCCGCGCCGGTGACCGTGACCGCGTAGCGGGCCGTCCCGGCGATCGACGTGACGATGCCGACCGGCAGGCCTTCCTGCAGCAGCACCGGGCCCTGCTCGATATGCACCTCGAGATAGCCCAGCAGATCCGCCGGCCGGCGCGCCAGCGACGGGATGGCCTCGGGGTTGAACCCCGCCTTGTGGATGACGTCGGCCACGCTCTGGCCGCTGGCGTCGCGCTGCTGCAGCAAGCGCATGTCGAAACGGCCGGCGATCGCGCTGCTGCCGATATAGTGCGCGGCGAAGCGCACGCCCTCCTCCTCGGCGAAGCCGATCACGTCGACATGAAACGGCAGCCGCCGCCCGCTGCGGCGAAGCTCTTCCACCACCAACAGTCCGGTCAGGATTCCGAGCCGGCCGTCGTAGCTGCCGGCATTGATGACCGTGTCGTAGTGGGAGGCGATGATCAGCGTCTTGGCGGCCGGATCGGCGGCGGCGTAACGGCCGACGACATTGCCGACCCCGTCGATCTCGGCCGTCATCCCGGCTGCGCGCATCAGGTCGCGCAGCTCGGCGGCGACCGCGCGATGCGGCGGCGTGAGGTAGGTGCAGGTCAGCCCGTCGGCGGATCTCCGACCACTGCGCGAGCCGCGTCGGCCAGCGTCGATGATGCGCCTGCCGAACGCGTCCTGCTCGGCGGCGCCGGCCGCGCTTTTCGCTTCCATGACCATCAGTATGAACTATTTGGTCGGCACAGCTCTTGCAACCTTCAACACGCGTCTGTCATCCTGCACCGGAGAATTGGCCGACAGAAAGGGGCGTACCATCGTGGAATCCGTGCTCACCGAGTGGTTGAGCCTCATCGTCCGGTGGCTGCACGTCGTTGCCGGCATCGCCTGGATCGGCAGCTCGTTCTACTTCATCCACCTCGATCTCAGCCTCAAGCATCGGTCCGGCCTGCCCGAGGGCGTCAAGGGCGATGCCTGGCAGGTCCATGGCGGCGGCTTCTATCACATGGTGAAGTATCTGGTCGCGCCCACCCGCATGCCGGACGAGCTGACCTGGTTCAAGTGGGAGGCCTATGCCACCTGGCTCTCCGGCTTCGCGCTGCTGGTCATCGTCTACTATCTCGGCGCCGAGCTCTACCTGATCGACAAATCCGTGCTCGACCTCACGGCGTCGATGGCGGCGGTGGTGGCGTTCGGAAGCCTGCTGCGTCGCCTGGCTGCTCTACGAGGCGCTGTGCCGCTCCCCGCTCGGCCGGCACGAGGTCGCGCTCGCGCTGGTGGGCTACGTCTTCCTCGTCGGGCTCACCTACGGCTTCACACATGTGTTCAGCGGGCGCGGCGCCTTCACCCAGATCGGCGCGCTGATCGGCACCATCATGGTGGCGAACGTGTTCGTCATCGTCATCCCCAACCAGAAGAAGACCGTGGCTGCGCTGCTTGCCGGCAGGGAGCCCAATCCGGTCTGGGGCGAGGAAGGCCAAGCAGCGCTCGGTGCACAACAACTACCTCACGCTGCCGGTCGTCTTCCTGATGATCGCCAATCACTATCCGCTGATGTTCGCGACCCGCTTCAACTGGCTGATCGTCGCGATCGTGCTGGCGATCGGTCCGGTCATCCGCCACTTCTTCAATTCGCGTCACGAGGGCAAGGGCAGCCCGTGGTGGACCTGGGGCGTGGCGGCCGCCGGCATGATCGCGGTGGCGTGGCTCTCCGGCGCGGGACCGAAGGACGCGGCGACCGGCGCCCGTGCCGACCGGGTCAATGTCGCGGACGCGCACAACGTCATCCTCACCCGCTGCAGCATGTGCCACATGGATGAGCCGGTCTGGCCCGGCGTGCATGGACGCGCCCAAGGGCGTCCTGCTCGACGGACCCGAGAACATCCGCCGTCACGCGCACCTGATCGAGATCAACGCCGTGCGCTCCGACGCCATGCCGCCGGGCAACATCACCGAGATGACCCCGCAGGAGCGCCAAATCCTCGCCGCCTGGCTCGCCGCCGGCGCGCCGGCGAAGTGACGCGGCGATGGCCCCCGGAGATTACCCCCGCGATCTCGCCGGCTACGGCCGCAATCCTCCCGATCCGCGCTGGCCGGGCGGTGCGCGCGTCGCCGTGCAGTTCGTGGTCAATTACGAGGAAGGCGGCGAGCGCAACATCCTGCACGGCGACGCCACCTCGGAAGCCTTTCTCTCCGACGTGCTGGGCGCGGTGCCCTGGCCGGGCCAGCGGCACATGAACGTGGAGTCGATGTACGAATACGGCTCGCGCGCGGGATTCTGGCGGCTGTGGCGGCTGTTCACCGAGCGCAACATGCCGGTGACCGTGTTCGGCGTCGCGACCGCGCTCGCGCGCTGCCCCGACGCGGTCGCGGCCATGCGCGAGGCGCGCTGGGAGATCGCCAGCCACGGCCTCAAATGGATCGACTACAAGGACGTACCGAGCCGAGGAACGCGCCCACCTCGCCGAGGCGATCCGCATTCACACGGAGGCGACCGGCGAGCGTCCGCTCGGCTGGTACACCGGCCGCAGCTCGATCGACACGCTGAAGATCGGTCCTCGACGACGGCGGTTTTCTCTATTCGTCGGATTCCTACGCCGACGACCTGCCCTATTGGGTCAACGGTCCGAAAGGGCCGCACCTGATCATTCCCTATACGCTCGACGCCAACGACATGCGGTTCATCAATCCGCAGGGTTTCGGCAGCGGCGATGAATTCTTCACCTATCTCAAGGACGCCTTCGACGTGCTCTATGCCGAAGGCGAGCGCGCGCCCAAGATGATGTCGGTCGGGCTGCATTGCCGCCTGGTCGGGCGGCCCGGACGCGTGGCGGCGCTCGTGCGTTTTCTCGACTACATTGCTGCGCGCGACCAGGTCTGGGTCGCGACCCGGCTCGACATCGCGCGCCATTGGCATCGCGAGCATCGCGCGCTCGCCGCAAGCGCGCCGACGATCGGGTGAGCGGACGCATGGCGACGGTCTCGCTCGCAAAGCCTGAACGCAGCGGACAAGGCCGAGCTTCATCGCCGCGCTCGGCGACATCTACGAGCATGCGCCGTGGGTGGCGGAAGCCGTCGTCGGCCGGCGGCCGTTCGCCACGCTTGCCGCGTTGCACGAAGCGATGACGGCCGCGGTACGGGCGGCGCCCGCCGACCAGAGGTCGGCATTGATCAAGGGCCATCCCGATCTCGCCGGCAAGGCCGCGCGCGCCGGCGCGATGACGGCGGACTCCAAGGCCGAGCAGGCGAGCGCCGGCCTCGACCGGCTGTCGGACGCGGAGTTCGAGGAATTCCACCGCCTCAACGACGCCTACCGGAGAAATTCGAGTATTCCGTTCATCGTCTGCGTGCGGCGGCACAGCAAGGATTCGATCCTGCGCGAGTTCGACGCGCCGGCTGCAACACAACGCCGCCGCCGAAGCCAAAGCCGCGCTCGCCGAAATCTTCCGCATCGGCGCGCTGCGCCTCGATCAGCGGGTCGAAGCAGCCGACAAGCTCAAGGTGCACGGGCGGCTCTCGACCCACGTGCTCGACACCCATGCCGGCCATCCGGCCGCGGGCGTGACCATCGAGCTCTTCGAGCTGGCCGCCCACGGCGAGCCGCGCATGATCGCGAGCGTCACCACAAACCTCGATGGCCGCACCGACCAGCCGCTGATCGGCGGCCGGCCGATCCCGATCGGACGCTACGAATTGCGCTTCCACGTCGGCGACTATTTCGCGCGGCGCGGCGCGCCCCACAGCGATCCGCCGTTCCTCGACGTGGTGCCGGTCGCCTTCGCGGTCGCCGAGGCGGAGGGCCACTACCACGTGCCGCTACTGGTCACGCCCTGGAGCTACTCCACCTATCGCGGCAGCTGACGATCTGCCACAGCGACCTGACTGGGGAATAGGCAAAAGCGGTCAAAATGCCTAGTCTTGCGGCAAGAAGCAACGTAGATGCGGCGTGGTAGCCCGAGGCGCAATGCCGATCGGGCTGGCACGCCGATTGCTGAGATCGCGCGTAGTGCGCATAGCGCGTCGTCAGACGCGCGTGAACACGCTGATGCCAGTCCGGCCTCACAGGGAGCGTCAAACATGCACAGATCCAAGCTTTTCGGGATGCTCGCGGGCGCGGCGATTGCCGCCTTGGCGGCGAGCCCCGGCGTCCGCGCAGACCGACGTGAAGTTCGCCCTCGACTGGAAGTTCGAGGGGCCGGCGGCCCCCTACTTCGTCGCCATCGACAAGGGCTACTACAAGGCCGAGGGCCTCAACGTCACCATCGACTCCGGCCCGGGCTCGGTCGCCGGCATCGCGCGCGTCGCCGCCGGCACCTATCCGATCGGCTTCTTCGACATCAACTCGCTGGTCAAGTTCCAGGACCAGAACCCGGACAAGAAGGTCCAGGCGGTGCTGATGATGTACGACAAGCCGGCGTTCGCGATCGCCACCACGACCAAGACCGGCATCACCAAGCCGAAGGACCTCGAAGGCAAGGTCCTCGGCGCGCCGGCGCCCGACGGCGCCTATCGCGCAGTGGAAGGCGTTCGTGAAGGAGAACGGCATCGACGCCTCCAAGGTGAAGATCGAGAACGTCGGCTTCCCGGTGCGCGAGCCGATGCTCGCCGACGGCAAGGTCGACGCCATCACCGGCTTCTCGTTCTCGATGCACTTCAACCTGCTGCAGAAGGGCCTCAAGCCCGAGGACATCAAGACGATGCTGATGGCCGACCACGGGCTCGTGCTCTACGGCAACGCCATCATGGTCAATCCGGACTACGCCAAGGCCAATCCGAAGGTGGTGGCGGGCTTCGTGCGCGCCACCATCAAGGGCGTGCTCGACACCATCAAGGACCCGGATGCGGCGATCAAGTCGGTGATGAAGCGCAACGAGACCGGCGACGAGAAGATCGAGCTCGACCGCCTGAAGATGTCGCTGCGCGACAATTTCGTGACGCCGTGGGTCAAGGCCAACGGCTTCGGCGGCGTCGACATGGCGCGGCTGGCGAAGTCGATCGACCAGATCGCGCTGACCTACGACTTCAAGAACCGGCCGAAGGCCGAGGACATCTTCACCAGCCAGTACCTGCCGCCGGCGGCGGAGCGGAAGCTGTAGCCGCATTCGAGGGGCTGGCTCGGTCGGCTCCCTCTCCCTTAGGCAGAGGGGTGGGGTGAGGGGTTAAGGTCCATCAAGAGGTTTCGACCCCCCTCACCCCAACCCTCTCCCCTCCGGGGAGAGGGAGCCCACCGAGTTCGCGGCGAGGATCCATGACCGCTTCCGTCGACATCGGCAACGTCACGCTGACCTACCGCGGCGTGTCGGGCGGCGTGCTCGCCCTGCAGGGCACGACGCTGAACGTCCGCCGCGGCGAGTTCGCCGCGGTGGTCGGGCCGTCGGGCTGCGGCAAGTCGTCGCTGATGAAGCTCGTGACCGGGCTGGTGCCGCCGGATTCCGGCGACATCGTCATCTTCGGCGACAAGGTGCGCGGCCCGGTCAAGATCGCCGGCATGGCGTTCCAGAACGCCAACCTGCTGCCCTGGCGCAAGGTCATCGACAACGTGCTGCTGCCGCTCGAGATCGTGCGAGCCGCATCGGCAGCGGTTCCGGCAGCACAAGCAGGAATATCGCGAGCAGGCCAACGCGCTGCTCAAGACCGTCGGGCTCGACGGCTTCGGCGAGCGCTATCCCTGGGAGCTGTCCGGCGGCATGCAGCAGCGCGTCTCGCTCTGCCGCGTCGCTGATCCACCAGCCGGCGCTGCTGATGCTCGACGAGCCGTTCGCCGCGCTCGACGCCTTCACGCGCGAGGAATTGTGGTGCGTGCTGCGCGATCTCTGGCAGAAGCTCGGCTTCACCGTCATCCTGGTCACCCATGACCTGCGCGAGGCGGCGTTCCTCGCCGACAAGATCCACGTCATGAGCGCGCGGCCCGGGCCACATCGTCATGACCAAGGCCGTCGACCTGCCGCGCCCGCGCGACCTCGACATCTGCTACGAGCCGCGCTTCACCGACATCGTGCACGAGCTGCGCGCCAAGATCGCCGAGGTGCGCCAGGCATGAGCACGACGACGATGGAGAAGCTCTCGCCCTGGCTGTTCACCATCGGCCTGTTCGTGCTCTGGGAGCTCGTCTGCCGCATCTTCAACGATCGACACGTTCGTCCTGCCGGCGCCGTCGGAGATCTTCGTGGCGATGGGCCAGTACTGGTGGCCGCTGCTGCGCAACTCGTTCGTCACGCTGTGGACCACGCATGGCGGGCTTCGCGCTCGCGGTCGCGTTCGGCATCGTGCTCGGCCTCATCGTCGGCTGGTCGCGCACGATCTATCGCGGACTCTATCCGGTGATGATCGGCTTCAACTCGCATCCCGAAGGTCGCGGTGGTGCCGATCCTGATCATCTGGTTCGGCATCGGCGAGGTGCCGGCGATCCTCACCGCCTTCCTGATCTCGTTCTTTCCCGATCGTCGTCAACGTCGCGACCGGGCTCGCCACCATGGAGCCGGAGCTCGAGGACGTGCTGCGCGCGCTCGGCGCCAGGAAGCTCGACATCATGCTCAAGGTCGGCATCCCGCGCACGCAGCCTTATCTGTTCGGCTCGCTCAAGATCGCGATCACGCTCGCCTTCGTCGGCGCGGTGATGTCGGAGACGGTCGGCGCCAATGCCGGGCTCGGCCACCTGATGGTGCAGGCGGGCTCGAACTTCCAGATGCCGCTGGTGTTCGCCTGCCTGCTCGCGCTCGCGGTCGAGGGCATCGCGATGTACGCCGTGTTCGCCTATGTCGAGACTTATTTCACGCGCTGGGCGTTCCGCTCGTCGATGAGCGCGGCGGCGTAGGCCTGCCACCCGCCACGTCAAGCGAGATCGTTTCACCTCGGCAACAATTTCGCTCATCCATCGCACCGCGGCGACGGATCTTCCATAACGCCCATTGCTTGTGCGAGCCTGCAGCCATGCCGATTCAATTCCCGCCGCTCCCATCGCTTCGGCTGTTCGAAGCCGCCGCCCGGCACGAAAGCTTCCGGAAAGCAGCCGAGGAGCTCGGGCTGACGGCAAGCGCGGTCAGTCACGGGGTCGATTCACTCGAGAAATGGCTGGGCGTCGAGCTGTTCCGGCGGCGGCCGCGCGGCGTGACGCTGACGCCGGCCGGCCGCCATCTGCTGCCGTACGTCTCCGAAGGCCTGTCGATGATCGCACTCGGAACGCAGCGGCTGCCCGGACGCCGGGCCGAACGGCGCGTCGTCCTCAGCGTCGCTCCCACCTTTGCGCAGCGCTTTCTGATTCCGCGCTTGCCGCGATTTCGCGCGCTCCATCCCGGCATTGGCCTGTCCATGGACACGTCGCACCGGCAAGCGCTGTTTCCGATGGAAGGTGTCGACCTGTCGATTCGAATGGGCAAAGGGGCATGGCCGGGGGTCAAGTCCGACCTTCTGTTCCGCGAGCGGCTTGTCCTCGTCGCGTCGCCGTCCTACCTGGCCTCGGTGTCCAGAAATGGGTCGATCGATTGGCCGAAGGTGACGTACTTGCGTATGTCGACGGTCGAATATGACTGGAACGCGTGGATCGAAGGCGCCGGCGCCCGGATCGAGATCGCGGACGACCTGCAGTTCGACACGACCATGCACGTGAGCGAAGCGGCGGCGTGCGGGATGGGGATAGCCGTCGGCCGGATGCCGCTGGTCTCTCCGGATCTGCAGGCCGGCCGGCTGGTCAAGGCCGACGAGCGGATCGTCGATATCGATACCGGATACTGGCTGGTCGGCCCGACCGGCCAGGAGACCCGCCCGGCCATTCGATCATTCCGAAACTGGCTGCTCGACGAAGCCAAACAATATCGCGCGGAAAACGGGTTGCGGTGACCGCCCTCTCCTGGCCCTCATGCTGAGGAGCATCGCACGCGAGCACACTGGCCTCCACAAACACAGCTGCTGCGATGCGTCTCGAAGCAGAGGGCCGCGGCACGATCCGGGCCGCCGCATGCTTCGAGACGCGCGCACGAGGGTTCTGCTTGTGGAACAACGCTCGTGCATGCGCGCTCCTCAGCATGAGGCGGACGGGAATCAGCATTCGCCGAAGCAATCGATGAATCAATTTCACTCCTGCGCGGAAACTATTCGTTTGAGCCGTAAGGCATGACGGACGACATAAGACTCGCAAGCATACGCAAGCGAGCCGACCATGAGCGAAATCCCAATTCGGTTACCGGACCAAACCTCCAGGCGCGCACAGACTGTCACGAGCGTCTTTCTGCCGGCCTTGAAGGAAGCGCTCCTGCACTGTTGGCATCGCCTGCATTGCGCATGGCGATATTCGGCGTCGTTGCGGCAATTGCATGCGCTCGATACCCGCACCCTGAAGGACGTTGGGCTCCACCGCGGCGACTTTCACGCCATCGCCTATTCCGCTGCTCGGCAGGGAGCGTTCGGGCGTTTCGGCGGGGTGCGCGTGCGGCGGATCGAGATTGCCGATCTTCCGCGCTGCGTCCAATTCGGCAGGCTTCTGCATCCCGAAGACGTTCGACGGCGGTTCGGACGCCTGGCGGCGCTCGGAGATGGCGACAGCTTTCGTCGGCTGTTCGGGCTCGATGACGGCAAGATCGAAACCGTCGGCGCGTTCGACCTGAGCGGCCGGCTGCTCGGACTCGCCACCATCGCCTGGATCGAGCCGGCCACCGCGGAGATCGCTCTCATCGTCCGCTCCGATCTGCAGCGGCGCGGCATCGGCGCCACGCTGCTCGCAGATGTGATCAAGAATGCCAGGCGCGCCGGCTTCCACGTGCTCGTGGCACAAATCGACAAAGGCAATGTGCCGATGCAGCGTTTGGCGCGGCGGTTCGGATTCGAGCTCTCCGGGAATCGCGCGGCAACCATCGAAGCGCAGCTCGCGATCGAGCGTTGAGCCTGTGCTCCTACTTCGCGGCTCTGCCGCGCAGATCCTCGATCGCCGCCAGCACCCGTTCCGGCGTCGCCGGCGCATCGAGGTCAGGCGCGAGCCGGTAGTCGGCGAGGCTCGCGATCGCGTCCCTGATCGCGAGCCAGACGGAAATCGCCAGCATCAGCGGCGGCTCGCCGATCGCCTTGGAGCGAAAGATCGTGGCCTCGCGGTTGGGCGCGTCGGCGAGCAGCCGCGACATTGAAGACCGGCGGCACGTCGCGGCTGCCCGGGATCTTGTAGGTCGAGGGGCCGTGGGTGCGCAGTCGCCCTTCGGCGTCCCACCACAATTCCTCGGTGGTGAGCCAGCCCATGCCCTGCACGAAGGCGCCTTCGATCTGGCCGAGGTCGATCGCCGGATTGAGCGAGCGGCCGCAATCCTGGATCAGCTCGGCGCGCAGCACGCGCGACTCGCCGGTGAGCGTGTCGATCGCGACCTCGGCGGCGGCGGCGCCATAGACGAAATAGTAGAACGGCCGGCCGGTATTGGTGGCGAAGTCCCAGTGGATCTTGGGCGTGCGGTAGAAGCCCGCCGCCGACAGCGACACGCGCTTCTCCCACGACATCGCCGCCAGCTCCGGAAACGACAGGCTGCGATTGCCGGCATAGATGCGGTTCGACGCGAAGACGATCTCGCCGGCGGGCACCGCGAAATGCTCCGCCGCCACCTCGGTCATGCGCGCCTTGATCTGCTCGGCGGCGTTGAGCGCCGCCATGCCGTTGAGATCGGAGCCCGAGGAGGCCGCGGTCGCCGAGGTGTTCGGCACCTTGCCGGTGCTGGTCGCCGACACCCGGATATGGTCGAGATCGATGGCGAAGGTCTCCGCCACCACCTGCGCCACCTTGACGAACAGCCCCTGCCCCATCTCGGTGCCGCCGTGGTTCAGCATCACGCTGCCGTCGGTATAGACGTGGACCAGCGCGCCGGCCTGGTTGAGCGCCGGCCGGTTGAACGAGATGCCGAACTTGATCGGCATGGTGGCGAGGCCCTTCTTCACCACCGGGCTGTGGCGGTTGAAGATCGTCGATGTCGCGCCGCCAGGCGGCGAGGTCGACCGTGCGGTCGAGCTCGTCGACCACGCGCTCGATGATGTTGTCCTCGACCGTCATGCCGTAGGGCGTGACGTCGTTGCGGCCGACGCCGTAGAAATTCCGCTGTCGCACGGTGTCGACGGCAAGGCCGAGCTGGCGGGCGACGAGCTCGACGATGGTCTCGATCGCCAGCATGCCCTGCGGCCCGCCGTAGCCGCGGAAGGCGGTGTTCGACACCGTGTTGGTCTTGCACGGCAGGCCGCGGAAGCGGACGTTCGGCAGGAAGTAGCAATTGTCGGCGTGGCAGAGCGCGCGCGTGAGCACGGCCGGGCGTGTGATCGGCGACGCTGCCGCCGTTGGCGGCGAGCGTGAGATCGAGCGCGAGAATGCGGCCTTCGCCGTCGAAGCCGACGTCGTAGCGGATCAGGAACGGATGGCGCTTGCCGGTGGCGCGCATGTCGTCGTCGCGCGGCAGCCGCAGCTTCACCGGCCGCTGCGTCTTCCAGGCCAGCACCGCGGCGATGCCGGCGATGATGGTGGCCTGGCTCTCCTTGCCGCCGAACGCGCCGCCCATGCGCCGCACCTCCACCGTGACGGCGTTGAACGGCAGCGCCGAGCAGATGCGCGACGCCGTGCTGCACCTCGGTCGGGTGCTGGGTCGAGCTCCACACGTGCATGTCGCCGGCTTCGCCGGGAATGGCGAGCGCGATCTGGCCCTTCGAGATAGAAATGATCCTGGCCGCCGCAGCGCAGCTCACCGGACGAGCGATGGGTCGCCGACGCCGAGCGCGGGCTCGACCTCGCCGCGGATCATCACCTGCGGCGGCGAGACGATAGCTCTCGCGCGCCATCGCCTCCTCGACCGTCAGCACGGCGGGCAGCGGCTCGTAGTCGACCTCGACGAGCTTCGCCGCCGCGCGCGCCTGGTCGAGCGTCGCCGCGGCGATCGCCGCCACCGGCTGGCCCTCGTATTCGACCAGACCGGCGGCGAGCGCCGGCTCGTCGCTGCGGATCGGCGCGATGTCGTTCTTGCCGGGAATGTCGGCCGCGGTGATCGCCGCGATCACGCCGGGCGCGGCGAGCGCGCGCGACGACGTCGATGCGCCGGATGCGCGCATGGGCATGCGGGCTCAGCACCAGCGCGGCCTCGAGCGTGCCCGGCACGTTCGGCACGTCGTCGAGGTAGCGCGCCGCGCCGGTGACATGCCCGACGGCGCTGTCGTGGCGCACCGCCGCGTGCACGCCGCCGCGAATCCGTCCGAGCGATCTCGTTCATAGCGCCTCCACCCGCATCGGCGCGGTCGAGCGATGTCTCGAGCTGGAAGCGGCGCAGCAGGCCGGCGGCGGCGCGCAGGCGATAGGCGGCGCCGCCGCGGTGATCGCTCATCGGCGTGAAGTCGCGCGCCAGCAGCGCATCGATGTCGGCGAGCCAGGCCGGCGTCCAGGGGCGGCCGGTCACCGCGGCCTCGAGACTTGCCGCCCGCATCGCCCGCGCCGCCATGCCGCCATAGGCCGCGCGCAACTCGCGCACCTTGCCGTCCTGCGCGCTCGAGGCGGAAGGCGGCGATGACGGTCGAGATGTCCTGATCGAAGCGCTTGGACAGCTTGTAGGCGGAGAATTTCTGGCCGGCGCGCAAGCAAGGGAATGCGGATCGACGCGATGATCTCGCCCGCCGCCAGCGCGGTCTTGCGATAGCCGGTGATGAACGCTTCCACCGGCAGCGTGCGCTCGCCGCCGCGCGACGCGCAGCGTCACCGTGGCGTCGAGCGCGATCAGGCAGGGAAGCGTGTCGCCGATCGGCGACGCGGTCGCGAGATTGCCGGCGATGGTGCCGAGATTGCGGATCTGCCGCGAGCCGATGCGGCGGACGAGCGCGCCGAACGACGGAAAGTGCTGGTCGAGGTGCGGCAAGAGCCTCGGTATAGGTGACCGCGCCGCCGATCTCGAGCGCATCGTCGCCGGCCGTGATCCGCCGCAGCTCCTCGACCGCCGCGGTCGAGATCACCGCCGGCAGCGCCTCGCGATCCTTGCTGACGCGCAGCCCGAGATCGGTGCCGCCGCGCGAGCAGGATGCGCATCCGGGTGTTTGCGCCATCGCCTCGAACAGCGCATCGAGCGAGCGCGGCATGAGAAAGACCTGCGCGCCGTGCGCGATAGTCCGGACACGGCGGCAAGGCGGCGAGCGCCGCGGCAGTCTCGGCAGTCTCGGCCACGAAGCGGTCGGCCGGCCCGCGCGCGATGCGCCGGCACGCCTCCACGATCGACCGATAGCCGGTGCAGCGGCAGAGATTGCCGGCGAGCGCGTCGTGAATGACGGCGTCGTCCGCGCGGCTCGCCGCCGTGGTGGAAGGCGAACATCGCCATCACGAAGCCGGGCGTGCAGAAGCCGCACTGGGTTGCGTCGGTCTCGACCAGCGCCTGCTGCACCGGATGCAGCGCGCCGTCGGCGGCGGCCAGGCCCTCGACCGTGAGCACGGCGCAATTGTCGATCTGCGGCAGCATCATCAGGCAGGAATTCACCGCCTGGTATTGCATCGATCCGTCGACGCGGCCGGCCGAGCACGATGGTGCAGGCGCCGCAATCGCCCTCCGCGCAGCCTTCCTTGGTGCCGGTGAGATGCGGCGCGGGTGCGCAGCCAGTCGAGCACCGTCATGGTCGGCGGCGCGCCGTCCTCGCTCGCCGGCTTTCCGTTCAACAGAAACCGCACTGCGGTCATGGCAAGTTCTCAGGTCCCATCGGGCGCCGTCGCAACCGCAAGCATACACTGCAAGTCGTGGACCAGATGCGACAGCCGCCGACGCCCGTCGGCAAAAACGCCCAAGGTGGCACACTTTTTCAGCCAGTCACCGGGCGCGTGACCCTTGGCATGGTCGGGCCGGTCCGGCAACATCGAGATTGAGCTGCGACGGCTGGCATGACGGATGGTGCATTTTGCAGCCAGCAGGGACTTCGAGAGGTGACAATATGAAACCTGCAGCGCGGAAGCTGATCGTCGCATCGGGACCATCTTGCTTGCAACCGCAACTTGGCAGCCGGCGCTTGCGCAAGCGCCCGAAAAAGCTGACGGTGCGCTTCACCTGGAAGCTCAAGGGCGAGTATGCGCCGCTCTTTGTCGCGCTGGACAAGGGCTACTACAAGGCCGAAGGGCTCGAGGTCGATCTCGCCGAGGGTTCCGGCGCCCAGACCGTGCTCAAGCTGCTGGCCAGCGGCAACGAGAAATTCGGCTACGGGCCCGCGGTGTCGGCCGCGCAGGCGGTGAGCCAGGGGCTGCCGGTCAAGGTCGTCGCGCTCTACCAGACCAAGGCACCGATGGGGGTGATTTCCTTCCCCGACGTGCCGCTCAAGACCCCCAAGGACCTGGAAGGCAAGCGGCTGGCGATATCGGTCGGCGAGACCTTCGGCGACATGCTGGGTCCGTTCACCCGGATCAACAACGTCGACATCGAAAAAATCCAGCGCATCCAGATGGACGCGTCCGCCCGCACCAGCCAGTTCCTGACGCGCAAGATCGACGTGATGTCGGTCTATCTGAGCAACGAATGGCCGCAGATCGAGAAGCGCGCGAACGTCAAGTTCAACGTGTTGCGGGTGTCGGATTTCGGTTTGAACCTGCTCGGCGCCTCCATCATCGTCAGCAACGCCTTCGCCGAGCAGAATCCCGAGACCATCAAGAAGCTCCTGCGCGCCACCGCCAAGGGCTACCGGGACGCCATCGCCGATCCGAAGGAAGCCGCCAAGGCGATGGCCAAGTACATGAAGGTCCCCGAGGACCCGGAGGTCCTCGACCGGCAGGTCGAGGCGACCGTCGTCTCGACCAATGCGCCGCAGGGCAAGCCGGTCGGCTGGCAGGACAGCGCGGACTGGCAGGCCAATCTCACGCTGCTGAAGGAGACCGGCGGCATCTCCGAGGTCAAGCCGTTGGGCACGTACTTCAGCAACGATTTTCTGCAGTAGGGTGGGCAAAGGCGCGCACTTGCGCGCCGTGCCCACGCGTGTTTGTCGAACGACGCAAGTGGCGCGTGGGCACGGCGCTGCTCTCGTTCTGTGGCGACAGGCGGATCCTTGGCTCGCGCCTTTGCCCACCCTACGGCGTGGAGGACCGATGACCACGCTCGCCACCACCGCGCCCGTCGCATCCAGCAAATTCGCGGACTGGATCACCCGCAACACGCCGGTGCTCGCGATCTTCGCGGTCATCTTCGCCTCGTGGGAGATCGCGGTCCGCGCGCTGAGCATTCCCGACTACATCCTGCCGAGCCCTTCGGTCATCGTCACCAAGATCGTGGTGTCCTGGCAGCTCCTGCTGGTGAACGCCTTCGTCACCTTGCAGGAGATCCTGCTCGGCTTCGGGCTGAGCGTGCTCATCGCCATCCCGCTCGCCATCGCGGTGGTCTATTCGCGCATCTTCGAGCGCGTCGCCTTTCCGTTCATGGTCTCGCTGCAGACGATCCCGAAGGTCGCGCTGGCGCCGATCCTGGTGATGTGGCTCGGCTACGGCATCCTGCCGAAGGTCATGGTCGCGTTTCTCATCTCGTTTTTTCCGATCGTCATCAATTCCGTGATCGGCATGCGCTCGGCCGAAAAGGAGATGATCTACCTGGTGCAATCCATGGGCGCGAGCGAGCTCACGACCTTCCTCAAGATCAGGCTGCCGAAGGCGCTCCCCTCGATCTTCGGCGGGCTCAAGGTCGGGATGGGACAGGCGGTCGTGGGCGCCACGGTCGGCGAATTCATCGCCGCCGAGCAAGGCCTGGGCTACCTGCAGCTCATCTCCCAGGTGCGGCTCGACACGCCGCTCCTGTTCGCCGCCGTGGTCGTGCTCTCGCTGCTGGGCGTGCTGCTGTTCAACGTCGTCGCCTGGGTCGAGCGGATCGCGTTGCCCTGGAGCCGGGTGGCGACCGAAGTGACCGAGTAGCATCGTGGGCAAACTGGTCGAAGGAAGCGAGCGGCGCGCAGCGGACGCGCGCGCGGGTGTGCCGATCGAGATTTCGGGCGTGACCAAGCGCTACGTGACGGCGCGCGGCGGCGACGTCCACGCGCTGAGCGAAATCGATCTCACCATCGCGGCCGGCGAATTCGTCTCGATCGTCGGGCCGTCCGGCTGCGGAAAAAGCACGCTGTTGATGCTCATTTCCGGGCTGATCCCGGCGACCTCCGGCACGATCACCGTGGGCGGCGCGCCGGTGAAGGGCGCGGTCGGCAACGTCGCCGTCGTCTTTCAGCGCGACGTGCTGCTCGACTGGCGCACGGTGCTCGGCAACGTGCTGCTTCCGGTCGAGATCAAGAAGCTCGAGCCGGCGATCCACCGCCAGAAGGCGCGCGACCTGCTCCGCTCCGTCGGGCTCGCGGAGTTCGAGGAGAAGTATCCCGGCGAGCTGTCAGGCGGCATGCGCCAGCGCGTGGCGATCTGCCGGGCGCTCGTTCAGGACCCGGGCCTGCTGCTGATGGACGAGCCCTTCGGCGCGCTCGATGCGCTCACGCGCGAGCAGATGAACCTCGACCTGCAACGCATGTGGCTGCGCGACCGCAACACCGTTCTCTTCATCACCCACAGCATCGAGGAGGCGGTGCTGCTCTCGGACCGCGTCGTGGTGATGTCGTCGCGCCCGGGGCGGATCGCCGACATCGTGCTGAACGATCTGCCGCGTCCGCGCGGCGCCCACACCCGCAGCGAGGCGCGCTTCGTCGAGCATGTGGAGCGGATCCGACGGCACTTTCTGGCGCTGGGCGTGCTGTCGGAGACCTGAGCGTGAGGCTTGGCCCGAGCCTTTACCCACCCCAAGCCTTTACCTCCCCAGCCTTTACCCTCCCGGTGATTCTGTCATTATCGTCGCCTCCACGACGCAGCGAATGGACTTGATGAATGGATGCAGTGGCGTCGCGACCCTGGAGCGAGACGTTGCTCTCCGAATTGGCCGCGAAGCTTTCCATCCGGAATCTGCGGCTCGCCTCCGGTCTCGTCCTGTTCGCCTATATCACCGCGCATCTGATCAACCACGCACTCGGCCTCATCTCGCTCGATGTTGCGGAGGCGGGTCTCGAGATCGCGGTTCACGTCTGGTACAGCTTGCCGGGCACGGTGCTGCTCTATGGCGCCGCGGGGACGCATTTCCTGCTCGCGCTCTGGTCGGTCTATGTACGGCGCACCTTCCGCCTGCCGCCGCTCGAGCTGCTTCGGATCGCACTCGGCTTCATGCTGCCGGTCATCCTGATTGGTCATGCCGTGGCCACCCGGCTCGCCTGGGAGCTGTTCGCGCTGTCGTCGGACTACACCCGCGTCGTCACGAATCTCTGGCTGGCGGATTCGCAGGGGATGCAGCTCGGGCTGCTGGCGCCGGGGTGGCTGCATGGCTGCCTGGGCCTGCATTTCATCTTCAGCCGGCGGCCGTGGTATCGCGAGGGGCGTTATGTGCTGTTCGCGGTGGCACTGCTGCTACCGGTGTTCTCGGCGTTGGGCTTCATCGCCATGGGGCGGGAGCTCTCCACCAGCGCGGCGGTCGCCGCCGTTGCAATGGATCATCTGAGTCCGGCGCGCGCCGCGCAGCAGATCGCGATGGCGCAGTGGCGCAATGGGCTGTTGCTCGGCTATTTCGGCATTATCGGCGCGACCTTCGCCGCCCGCGCCGTCCGCAATGCGATCGAGCGCGGCCGCCGGCGCCTGATCTCGATTTCATATCCGGGACGCACCGTGCGGGTGCCGCGCGGATGGTCGGTGCTGGAAGCGAGCCGCAGCTTCCATATTCCTCACGCCTCGATGTGCGGCGGCCGGGCGCGCTGCTCGACCTGCCGCGTGCGGGTGACTGCCGGCGAGGACGACTGCCCGAGCGCGGAAGCGCAGGAACGCGCCACCCTCGATCGCATCGGCGCGCCGCCCGACATGCGCCTCGCCTGTCAATTGCGGCCGGAGGCCGACATTTCGGTCATCCCGCTGATGCAGACCGAGCGGCCGATCTACCGGCTGCCGCCGCCGCAGCGCAACCCCGAGCGCGAGATCGTGGTCGTGTTCTGCGACTTTCTCAATCGCGCCGAGCTCGCGAACGATCACATGCCGCAGGACCTGCTGTATCTGCTGATGCGTTATCTCGATGCGATCGGCAACGCGGTCCGCCTGGCCGGCGGGTCCCTCAGCTCCATCCGGCCGGACAGCGTCTGCGCGCTGTTCGGCCTCGAATGCGGACTGGCGCAGGCCGCGCACCAGGCGCTGCGGGCGGCAGGTGCCATCGAGCGTTCGATTGCCGACCTCAACGACCGGCTCGGGCGACAGGGCGACAGCAAAGTGAGGATCGCCATCAGCATTCATGCCGGACCCGCCGCGGCCGGCGAGATCGGCGCGTCCGATCCGCCGTTGGTGATGGCGGTCGGCGAGGCCATCGATGCGGCGAACGAACTGCGCAAGGCCGCGGCCGCGCAGGGCAAGCCGTTTGCGATCTCGAAACCGGTCTACACCGCGGCAGGACTCGAGCAGAGCTTCGAGAGCGAGATCACGGTGCCGGGTTTGGAGGCGCCGATCGCGGTATCGCTGTCCGAGTCTGCACCGGTCGTGCCGGTCTCGACCACGTCGTTCCGCGAACGCCGCGCAACGTTGCGGCGGCTGTGGACCCGGCAATAACAACTCAATAGCCCTGCGGCCCGAACACCTCGATGCCGAACCGGCGCTCGAGCGCGCGGCCGAAGCGATATTTCATCTCCGGCCCTTCGTAGGTCATCGGCGGCGTGCGCAGGAAGCCCTGCTCCGGCTCGACCCGCAGCACCGTGAACGAGGGCCCATCCTCGGCCGCGATCCCCGGCAGCTGCCGCTCGAGCTCGCTCACGGCGTCGATGGTGCGTGCGCGCGAAAATCCGGCGGCGCGCGCGATCGCGGCATAGTCGGTGCGCGCATCGTTCACCATCGGCAGGCCGCCGACGGTCTGGTACACGCCGTTATCGACCACGAAGTGCTTGAGGTTCCGCGCCCCCTGCGAGGCCTCCGTGAGCAGGCAGCCGAGATTCATGCAGAGCGAGCCGTCGGCATTGAGCAGCCACACCGGCACCTGCGGCAGCGAGAGCGCAAGCCCGAGTGCGAAGCTCGCGGCGAAGCCCATGGCGCCGTGCATGTAGAAGCTGTCTTCGCTCTTGGTCGCGGCCCACCACTCGTTCGCCGCCATGCCGAGCGCACACACTGCGACGGCTTCGCCGCGGTGCTTCGCGAGCACGTCGATGGCCTCGCGCGCCTTCATGCTGTTCCGCTCCCTTTCACCAGCCGGCGGGTCAGGAACAGCACGAACGGCCGCTTCTGCAACCGGCAGGTTTCGAAGGCGTCGGGGATCGAGGCGATTTCGTCGGGCCGATCGACCACGTGATAGGGAAAGTCATAAGCCTGCAGCAGCGGGATGGTGCGCCGGCCCTGCACCTCCTGATAGATGCGATGGTCGTCGATCGAGCCGCGCTGGCTGACGATCAGGAACACGGGGATCTGGTGGCGCAGATTGAGCGTGGCGAGCTCGCCGGTGCAGGTGAGCAGTCCGGTCGCGCCCATCAACGCCACCGAGCGCACACCGCCGAAGAATGCGCCGCTGCAGATCGCGATCGCCTCCGCCTCGCGCGCCACCCGGACGTGGCGGATATTGTTATCGGCCGCGATGCGCTGGATCAACGGCGCGACCCAATCGTCCGGCAGCGACGCGGCGAGCTTGATGCCGCACTTGGTCAGCTCGCCATGAATTGCTTCGGTCACGTCCATGGTCAAGCTCACCGACCAGCTCACGGCGCCGCGGCGATCACCTCGACCTCGACCAGGAACTCCGGCCGGGAAAATCCGGAGACGATCATCAGCGTCGATGCCGGCGCCGGGTCGGAGATGTAGAGGTCGCGGACGCCCATGTATCCCTTCAGGTGCTCGCGCGAGACCACGAACGAGTTGATGCGGACCACGTCGGCGAAGGTCAGCCCCGCCTCCTTCAGCACCTCGCCGATGTTGCGGAAACAAAGATGCGTCTGCTCCTCGATGCCGGGCGGCACGTGGTCGTCGGGCGCGACGCCGAGCTGGCCGGAGCAGACCAGGATGCGGTGGCCGGCCGGGATTTCCACGCCGTAGCTGTAGCGCGCGAACGGCGGCCGGATCGCGGGCGGAGTGATGTATCTCATGGCTCGGCACACGTCAGAGTGGAGACTTGGCTGGTTGGACGGACGACAGGCACGATGTTTGCTATAGCATGCGGCCGGTAGAGAAGGTGAGTCCGCCCGATGGCCATTCCTGCGTCGCTGCGTCAAGACCTGTCCGACATTCCGGTCCTGGAAGACCCCGGCTCCTTGCGCATGCGCAGCCGCGATTTCTTCTGGTTCTCGCCGATCCTCAAGGCAGACGCTGGAGGACAAGCGCGCCGAATTGGTCGTGGTGCCGCGAGACAAGGCGGACGTGATGCGGACCGCCGCCGCCTGCGCCAAGCACCGCGTGCCGCTCACGGTGCGCGGCGGCGGGACCGGAAATTACGGCCAGGCGGTGCCGCTCGCGGGCGGCGTCGTGCTCGACATGACCAGGCTCGATCAGGTGATCTGGCAGCGGCCGGGCGCCGGGCGCTTCGGCGCCGGCGCGCGCATGCTCGACATCGACCGCGCGCTGGCGCCCGCCGGCCACGAGCTGCGATTTTACCCCTCCACGCGCCAGCACGCGACCATCGGCGGCTTCGTCGCCGGCGGCGCGGCCGGCGCCGGCTCCTGCACCTGGGGACAGATCTCCGATCCCGGCGCCGTGCTCGGCGTCGAGGTCGTCACCGTCGAGGACGAGCCGCGGGTCATCGAGCTGCGCGGCCGCGACGTGCTCAAGGTGATGCACGCCTATGGCGTGAACGGCATCATCACCGAGGTCGAGGTGCCGCTGGCGCCGAGCCACGCCTGGTGCGAGCGGATCGCCACGTTTCGAGTCGCTCTCGGCCGCCGCGCGCTTCGCCCACGCCTTCACCGAATGCGACGGCATTGCCAAGAAGCTGGTGACCGTGCACGACCCGCAAGTCGTGCCCTATCTCCGGCGCCTCGGCCCCCATGCCGAGATCGGCAACGCCATGGTGATCGTCATGGTCTCGGAGCCGCAAGCTGAGGCCTGCGAGCTGCTGGTGGCCGATCACGGCGGCAAAGTGACGTTCCGTCGCGCCGCAGAGGACGCGCGCAAAGCCGCGTTCGCCGAGACCTCCGGCCTGCAGCCGCTCTACGAGTTCACCTGGAACCACACCACGTTGCACGCCATCCGGATCGACCCCACGATCACATATCTCCAGCTTCGCTTCCCGCCCGCCAACAATCTCGAGCTGGTCGACTGGGTCGCCGAGCGCTTCCGCGACGAGGTGCTGCTCCATCTCGAATTCCAGCGCCGCTTCGGCAAGGTGACCTGCTCGAGCCTGCCGCTGGTGCGCTACACCACGCCCGAGCGGCTCAACGACATCATGGCCGAGCTCGATGCCAAGGGCGTGGCGGTCTCCAACCCGCACACCTTCGTCCTCGACAATGCCGGCTGGAAGCGGGTCGATGCGCCGCAGGCGGAGTTCAAGCGTCTGGCCGATCCCCACGGGCTGATGAATCCGGGCAAGCTCGCGCATTGGCAGGCGCAGGAAATGCGGGCGATCGCATGAGGGGATTTTAAATGACCCCCAAACGTTTCTGGGCGGAGCTCAAGTCGACCGAGTTCCTGGAGCTCGATCACCACGCCACGGTCACAATCCTGCCCGTGGCCGCGACCGAGCAGCACGGCCCTCACCTCCCGGTCATGACCGACACCGCGATCGCGGAAGGCATGATCAAGACCGTTCTGGCGCGGCTCCCCGACGATCTGCGCGTGCTGTTCATGCCCGTTCAGGCGATCGGAAAATCCAACGAGCATCTGCGCTCGCCCGGCACCATCACCTATTCGGCCGAGAATCTCATTCGCATCTGGGTCGAGATCGGCGAGGCCGTGCATCGCGCCGGCTTGCGCAAATTGGTCATCGTCAATTCCCATGGCGGCAACACGGATGTGGTCGGCATCGTCGCGCGCGAGCTGCGCGTGGGCCTCGGCCTGCTGGTCGCCACCACGCAATGGCGCCGCTTCGGCCTGCCAGCCAACGTCTATTCGCCGTTCGATGCCACCCACGGCATCCACGCCGGCGACATCGAGACCTCGCTGATGCTGCATTTCCGGCCCGATCTCGTCGACATGAGCAAGGCCAAGCTGTTTCCGTCGCTGGCTGCCGAGATGGAGAAGGACTACACGCACCTGCGCCCCGCGGGCACGCACAGCTTCGGTTGGATCGCGCAGGACATCAACCCCGACGGCGCTGTCGGCGACGCCTCGCGCGCGACGGCGGAAAAAGGCCGGCTCACCGCGGAGTATCAGGCCGACGCCTTCATCGCGCTGCTGCGCGACGTGGCGCGGTTTCCGCTCGATCGGCTGGCGTAGCGCGCAATCTAAGAACGTTTCGCGGCACGTTTGGGCCGCGATTTCCTCTCGGAGCGTACGTCGTCGCCGAGATGCCCGAGCGGCAGCCGCATGGTCTGCTTGAGGCGATCGAGCACGATCGACGAGCGCACGTGCGCGACGCTTTCGTGCGGCAGGAACACGTCGTTGAGAATGTGCGAGAGCGCCTTGAGATCCGGCACCGCCAGCTTGACCAGGTAGTCCGCCTCGCCGGTCAGCGAATAGGCCTCCTGCACTTCCTCGAGACCCTCGATCAGCTTCATGAAACGTTTGGAGTTGTCGGGCGAGTGGGTCGCCAAGGTGACCTGCACGAACACGATCACGTCGAGCCCGAGCGCCTGCGCCGATAGCGCGGCGTGATAGCTGCCGATGACGCCGGCGTCCTCCAGCGCCTGCCGGCGCCGGGAGCATTGCGAGGCCGACAGGCCGACCCGCTCGGCGAGGTCGTAGTTGGTCAGCCGGCCGTCGTCCTGCAACGCACTCAACAGCTTGATGTCGAAGTCGTCCATGCACGATTCCCGCGTATATCAACTTAAATATGATCATATATTGCATGCTCGTCGCAAACAACACGCATTTTGCACACCTCTCGGCAGTGTCGATGCGTCAAAATTGCTGCAATCGGCAAACCTACGCGAGGACACAGCATGGGTCCGTTCCCCCACGACGCACCGCCCGCCACGATCAGCGCCCAAAATCCCGCCGGCACGGACGGATTCGAGTTTGTGGAGTTCAACCATCCTGAGCCGGCCAAGCTCGACGCGCTGTTCGCGCGCATGGGCTATGCCGAGGTCGCGAGGCACAAGACGCGAAACATCTCGCTCTACCGGCAGGGCGACATCAACTACGTCGTCAACCGCGAGCCCGGCACGCATGCCTCGCGCTTCGTCGCCCAGCATGGTCCTTGCGCCCCCGCGATGGCGTGGCGCGTCGTCGATGCGCGGCACGCGCTCAAGCGCGCGGTCGATCTCGGCGCCACCGAATACACGGGCGCCGACAAGACATTGGACGTGCCCGCCGTCATCGGCATCGGCGGCTCGCTCCTCTATTTCGTGGACACGTACGGCGCCAAGGGCTCGGCCTACGACAAAGATTTCAGGTGGCTCAGCGCGCGCGATCCGAAACCCAAGGGCGTGGGCTTCCACTATCTCGATCACCTGACGCACAACGTGCGGCGCGGCAACATGGATACGTGGTACCGGTTCTATTCCGAAACCTTCAACTTCCGCGAAATTCGCTTCTTCAATATCGAGGGCAAGCTCACTGGCTTGCACAGCCGCGCGCTCACCTCGCCGTGCGGGAAGATCCGCATCCCGATCAACGAAAGCGCCGACGACAAGAGCCAGATCGAGGAATACCTGAAGCAGTATAAGGGCGAAGGCATCCAGCACATCGCCGTCGGCACCAACGACATCTATGCGGCAACCGATGCCATCGCCGCGCGCGGGCTCGAGTTCATGCCGGGACCGCCGAACGCTTATTACGAGATGTCGCGCGCGCGCGTGAAAGGCCACCAGGAGCCGATCCAGCGCATGAAGAAACACGGCATCCTCATCGACGGCGAAGGCGTGGTGAACGGCGGCACCACGCGGGTGCTGCTGCAAATCTTCTCCAAGACCGTGATCGGCCCGATCTTCTTCGAATTCATCCAGAGGAAGGGCGACGACGGCTTCGGCGAGGGCAACTTCAAGGCGCTGTTCGAATCGATCGAAGCGGACCAGATCGAGCGCGGCGTGCTGACCGCATGAGTTGCGCGCCCGCGAGGGATAGTCTGATCGGCATGCTCGGTGCTATATCTTCCGGCAGACAACGCTCACGAAGTTGGCCCGTCATGGGAGGCAGCAATGCTCGACAAACCCGCCACACGCAGCGCGTCGGCCAAGGCCGCGGGGGCTGCGCTGCCCTACCAGTCCGGCTTCCTCGGCACCCATGAAACCGAGGCCCTCGACGGCGCGCTCCCCATCGGACGCAACTCGCCGCAGCGGGCGCCCTACGGCCTCTATGCCGAGCAGTTGAGCGGCACCGCCTTCACAGCCCCACGCGCCATCAACCGGCGCACCTGGTTCTATCGCATCCGCCCCTCCGCCCTGCACGCGAGCGGCTTCCGCGAGGTCGATCGCGGATACCTGCGCACCGCGCCCTGCCAGGACGAGAGCGATCTTCCGATCGGGCAGTTGCGCTGGAACCCGATTCCGGTGCCGGACGAGCCGCTCGATTTCCTCGACGGTCTGCGCACCATCACGACCTGTGGTGACGCCTCACTGCAGCTCGGCATGGCGAGCCACGTCTACCTCGCCACCAAGCCGATGGATGACAAATACTTCTATAACGCCGATGGCGAGCTGCTCATCGTCCCGCAGCTCAACGGCCTGCGGCTTCGCACCGAGTGCGGCCTGATCGAGGTCACGCCCGGCGAAGTCTGCGTCATCCCGCGCGGCCTCAAATTCGCGGTCGACCCGCTCGACGGTGTCGCGCGCGGCTACATCTGCGAGAACTACGGCGCCTATTTCGAGCTGCCGGAACGCGGACCGATCGGCGCCAACTGCCTCGCCAATGCGCGCGATTTTCTCTACCCCTGCGCCGCCTACGAGGACATCGAGAAGCCGTGCGAGCTCTACGTGAAGTCGGGCGGCAAGCTCTACAAGACCGACATCAAGCAGTCGCCGCTCGACGTCGTCGCCTGGCACGGCAACTACGCGCCGTGCAAGTACGACCTGCGCCGCTTTGCTCCCGTGGGAGCCACGCTGTTCGATCACCCGGACCCGTCGATCTACACCGTGTTGACGTCGGCCTCGGAGCGGCCCGGCACCGCCAATGTTGACTTCGTCATCTTCCCGGAGCGCTGGCTGGTGATGGAGGACTCGTTCCGGCCGCCCTGGTACCACATGAACGTCATGAGCGAGTTCATGGGCCTGATCTACGGCGTGTACGACGCCAAGCCCGGCGGCTTCGTGCCGGGCGGCATGAGCCTGCACAACGCGCTCATTGCCCACGGCCCCGACACCGAGGCGTTCGAAGGCGCGTCGCGCGCGCCGCTCAAGCCGCAAAAACTGTCCGGGACCATGGCATTCATGTTCGAGACGCGCTATCCGCTGAGCCCAACGGCGTTCGCATCGAAGCTGGAATTGCTCGACCGCGGCTATCCGGACTGCTGGAAAGGGCTGAAGAAGAACTTCGACCCCAAGCGCAAGGACTGGTAGTTTTCCAAAATTCTATCGCCGTAGCCCGCATGGAGCGAAGCGTAATGCGGGTGGGCCTCTCCGCGCGGCACCCCCGCCCCGGATTTCGCTGCGCTCCATCCGGGCTACAATCAAGGAAATCGCAATGCTCTTGAAGGACAAAGTCGCCGTCGTCACAGGCGGCAGCAGCGGCATCGGCGCGGCCACGGTGCGCATGCTCGCCGACGAAGGCGCTGGTGTGGTCGTCTGCTACAACAAAGGCGAGGATCGCGCGCGGGCGCTGATCACACAGCTGCCCAAGGGTAACCACCGCGCGCAGCATCTCGCGGTCGAGGATTCCGCGTCGGTGCGGCGCGCCGCCGACGAGATCGGCAAGGCCTATGGCCGCGCGGACGTGCTGGTGAACTCGGCCGGCTTCACCCGTCCGGTCCCGCATGCGCAGCTCGACGCGCTCGACGATGCCTTGCTCGACTCCATCCTGGTGGCCAATGTGCGCGGGCCGTTCTCCATGATCCGTGCAATGGTTCCGCTGCTGCGCGTCGGCGGCGACAGCGTGATCGTCAACGTCTCGTCGATCTCGGCCTTCACCGGCTCCGGCAGCAATATCGGCTACTGCGCCTCCAAGGCTGCGCTCGACACGATGACTTTGTCGCTGGCGCGCGTGCTGGGTCCTGCGATCCGCGTGCTCTGCGTTTCGCCCGCCGCGGTCGCCACCGACTTCGTCGCCGGACGCGGCCGCCCGCAACTGGAGAAGATCGCCGAGGGCACGCCGCTCAAGCGCGTGGTCGAGCCCGAGGACATCGCGCGCACGGTGATGGCCTGCATCACGCATCTCAAGGTGAGCACCGGCACGAGAATCGTCGCCGACGCCGGGCGGTTCCTCGCGGTCTAACGCTTCAGTGCATCCCGCCAGTTCGCATTGCCGGTGCCGGCGAGCAGCGCGCCGACGTCGACCTTCTCCTCGCCCGGCACGCGGATGCGCTTGAACACCATCTCGTCGGCGCCGAAAGCGGCTTGGTCGCATCGAGGCCCATCTTGGCGCCGACGCCGTCGCGGGTCGACGGATCGAGCTTCGAGCCCTGGCTCTCGCGCGATGACCACGAGATCGCGGTCGGCCTGGAAGCGCGTCGCCACCGCCCACTCGACCTCGGCCGGATTGTGGATGTCGACGTCCTCGTCGACCACGATCACGTGCTTGACGTCGTAGTGGCCGGCGAACGCGCCGAGCATGATGTTCTTGGCCTCGCCCTCCTGGCGCTTGCGGATCTGCACATAGAGGTGATAGCGGCACACGCCGCCGCGCGCGAGATGCACGTCGCGCACGTTCGGGAACGCTGCGCTGCAGATGCGCCAGCAAGCGTCGCCTCGCGCGGGATCGCGCCGAGCAGCAGATGCTCGAGCCCGCCGCCGACGATGGTGTGGAAGATCGCGTCCTTGCGATGCGTGACCGCGTCGATCTCCATCACGTGGCGGTTGGCGCGCTCGCCGTAATATTGCGGAAACTCGCCGAACGGGCCTTCCGGCTCGCGCACGCCCGGCAGGAAGCGGCCCTCGATCACGATCTCCGCCTCCGCCGGCACGCGCAGCTCGCTGGTCAGGCATTTCACCACCGGCAGCGGCCGCCGATGCAGCGCGCCCGCGATCGTCGAGCTCGTCGACGTCGATCGGCGCGATCGCCTGCGAGGCGAGCAGCGTGAGCGGATCGACGCCGACGACGATCGCCGCCTCGAGCGGCTTGCCGCCGCTGCTCCGCCATCTCGAAGAACATGTGGGCGTGGCGCGGCAGCAGCAGCACGCCGAGGCGGTTCGGCCCGCTCAGCTGGCAGCGGTGGATCGAGACGTTCTGCTTTCCGGTGCGCGGATTGCGCGTGATCATCAGCCCGGCGGTGACGTAGGGCCCGCTGTCGTGCTCGTTGTGAATCGGGAAGCGGAAGTTGCCGCGCGAGGTCGACCTGCCGGTGCACGACCTCCTGCGCGGGCGCCGATGTGGTCTCCCGCCACGGGATCGGATTGAGCGCGGCGTCCTGGAAGCGTGCCAGCACCTCGGCGGGCTCCACGCCCATGGCCTCGGCCATCCAGCCGCGATCGGACACGAGACCGGACACCACCGGGATCGCGTGCCCGTCCGGCCTCGGGAACAGCGTGGCGCGCTGCCCGTCGAGGCGCTTGGCGATGGCCGCCAGCTCGAACCGCAGGTTGGTGCCGGGCTTGACCACCGACGAGGCGCTCGCGCGCGGCGAGATGGTCGAGCCAGTCGCGCAGGGAGCGTATCGGTTGCGGCGCATTGTCGCCGTGCGTCCGCTCCGGCGCTGGTTTTGCCGCGGGTTGAATGGCTCGGCGGATGTCGGTCATACTGCTCTCGATGGGAATGGTGTAACAAGAATGTATCATCAGCCGGGAGGCGGGGCCAACTCGTCCCACCAGCGCTCGATTGCAACCGAAGGGAAACCCATGACGACGACACGACGGAGCCGGATTGCGCTGGGCGCGCTCACCGCGCTTGCCACCATCCTCGCTGGCACGGCGGCCGACGCGCAGACCTATCCGACGCGGCCGATCCAGGTGATCATTCCGTTTGCCGGCGGCAGCGCGAGCGACGTGGTCACGCGCATCCTGCTCGAGCGCGCGGGCAAGTCGCTGGGCCAGCCATTCGTCGTCGACAACCGGCCCGGCGCCGGCGGCAATATCGGCACGCTGCAGGCGTCCAAGGCCGCGCCCGACGGCTACACCCTGGTGGGGACCGGCTCCGGCCCGCATCGCCTCCAACACGCACGCTCTACAAGGATCCTCGGCTACGACCCCGAGAAGGATTTCGAGGCGATCTCGATGTTCGGCGTGTTCCCCATCGTCGTGGTGGCGAGCGCCAAGCTGCCGGTGAAGACGCTGAGCGAGCTCATCGCCTATGCCAAGGATCGTCCCAACCAGCTCAACTACGGCTCGGTCGGCATCGGCAGCTCGCAGCATCTGTCGGGCGCCTATTTCGAGCAGGTCGTCGGCGTCAAGCTCACCCACGTGCCGTATCGCAACATCGCGCAATACACGCCGGACCTGATCGCCGGCGCGGTGCCGCTCGGCTTCCAGTGGCTGCCGAACGTGCTGGCGGCGCTCAACAGCGGCGGCGCCAATGCGCTGGCGGTCGCGAGCAAGACGCGGATGACGGCGCTCCCCAACGTGCCGACCACCGCCGAGGCCGGCCTGCCGAACTACGACAACTCCGGCTGGTTCGTGATGCTGGCTCCGCAAAGGAACCCCGAAGCCGATCGTCGCGCAAGCTCAACAAGGAGTTCGACCGCCGCGCTGAAGGATCCGGCCGTGCAGGCACGCTTCACCGAGCAGGGCGCCGAGGTCCGTCACCGCCACCGCCCGAGGAGCTCACGAAGTTCATCGCCTCCGAGATCGCCAAGTGGCGCGACATCATCAACAAGGCCGGCATCGAGAGATCCAATAGCGCTCGATGTCGCTGAGCGGCGACGCGCGCGACACGCGCACGAAACGTCATGACCATTGAAGATCGCGTCCTGATCGCCGGCGCCGGGCCGGTCGGCCTCGTCGCGGCGGCCAATCTCGTGCGCCAGCGGCGTGCCGGTGACGGTGCTCGAGGCGGGGTCGGACCTCAGCGAGGAGTCGCGCGCCTCGACGTTCCACCCGCCGACGCTCGACATGCTCGACCGGCTGGGCGCCGCACAGCCGCTGATCGCGCAAGGCCTGGTCGCGCCGCGTTCCAGTATCGCACCAGGCAGCACGGCGTGCTGGCGCAGTTCGACTTCGCCGCCATCGCCGACGTCACCGGCCATCCCTTACCGGCTGCAGTGCGAGCAGTCGAAGCTCACCCGCATCCTGCTACGAGCAGCTGCGCGGCCATCCCGCTTTCGAGCTGCAATTCGGCAGCCCAGGTGCGGGACGTGACGCAGCATGCGTCGGGCGTGGAGATCGCGGTCGAGCGCGAAGGACAGCACGGAAACGCGGTCCGGCCGCTGGCTGATCGGCGCCGACGGCGCGCGCAGCGATGTGCGGCGCTCGCTCGGCATCGAGTTCGACGGCTTCACCTGGCCGGAGCGCTTCCTGGTGGTGAGCACGCCGTTCGATTTCTCCACCGTCATTCCCGACCTGGTCGCGGTGAGCTACGTCGCCGACCCGCAGCGCTGGCACTTCCTGCTGCAAATTCCCGGGCTCTGCCGCGTGATGTTTCCGATCGCGGCAGACGAAAGCGACGAGCTGGCGACGAGCCCGGAATTCGCGCAGTCGCTGATGGCGCACCTTGGTGCCGGGCGTCTCGAGCTACGAGATCGCCCACATCACGCTCTACCGAGTGCACCAGCGGGTCGCGAAGACCTTCCAGCAGGGCCGCGCATTCCTGGTCGGCGACGCCGCCCACATCAACAATCCGCTCGGCGGCATGGGGATGAACGGCGGCATCCACGACGCGATCAACCTGACCGTCACGCCTGGTCGAGGTCTGGCGTGGAACGAAGCCCGACGCCGAGCTCGACCGCTACGACCGGCAGCGCCGGCTGGTGACGCTCGAATACATCGAGAAGCAGATCGATCCAGAACAAGCGCAACCTCGAATCCGACGGCGTCGAGTTCGGGCGCAACCTCACGGAGATAGCGGCCGACAAGGCACGGACCTACGATTACCTGCTGCGCGTCTCCATGATCACGAGCCTGCGCCGCGCGCAGGAGCTCGGGTGAAATGCGGGGTGGGCATGAGCGTGTAGGTTGGGTCGAGCCCTTTGCGAGACCCAACGCTTCGAGGCCGCGCCATGCAATGGGTCGATTGTTGGGTCTCGTGAAGAACTCGACCCAACCTACCCTGCCAACGCCGCGATCACTGGCGCCGACGCGGAGACCGAGCCGAAGATGCCGCCCTGCGCCTTGATCATCTTCAAACCCATGTCGTGGAATTCCGGAAAGTAGGACGCGCAGCAATCAGCCAGCACGATGCAGCGGAAGCCGCGGTCGTTGGCCTCCCGCACCGTGGTATTGACGCAGACCTCGGTGGTCACGCCGCACACCAGCAGCGTCTCGATGCCGCGGTTCTTGAGCATCAATTCCAGATCGGTCTGATAGAACGCGCCCTTCCCCGGCTTGTCGATCACCGGTTCGCCGGCGGCCGGATAGAGCTCCGGGATGATGTCGTGGCCGGGCTCGCCGCGGATGAGGATGCGCCCCATCGGACCGGGTGCGCCGATGCGCATCGCCGGATCGCCGCGCTCGACCTTCAGCGGCGGAGCGTCGGTGAGGTCCGGACGGTGCCCTTCTCGGGTGTGGATGACGAGCATGCCCGAGCGCCGCGCGGCGGCGAGCACCGCCGCGCACGGCGCGACCGCCGCCTCGAGCCGCGAGACATCGTTGCCGAGCGCTGCGCCGAACCCGCCGGGCTCCAGAAAATCCCGCTGCATGTCAATGATGATGAGCGCGGTGCGGCCGGTATCGACGTCGAGCGGCGCCGGCTCCGCCGCGATGGTCCGGATTGGCAGGGCAACCTCCTTGCGCAAAGCGATCAGCGCTTACTCGCTGGCGAGAATCACGTTCTTCAGCAGCGGATAGATCTGGTTGGTCCAGCGGTTGCCGCTGAACACGCCGTAGTGCCCGACGCCCGGCTGCATGTGGTGGCGCTTGAGATAGGGGCGCAGGCCCGAGCACAGGTCGTGCGCGGCCGCGGTCTGGCCGACGGCGCAGATGTCGTCGCGCTCGCCCTCGACCGTGAGCAGCATGGTGCGCTTGATGGCGCGCGGCTCGACCCGCTCGCCCCGATACGTCGAGCTGGCCCGCCGGCAGCGCGTGGTCCTGGAACACGAGCCGCACGGTCTCGAGATAGAACTCCGCGGTCAGGTCGAGCACCGCGAAATATTCGTCGTAGAACGCCTTGGTCACCTCCGCCTTCTCGTGCTCGCCTTTCGCCAGGTTGTCGTAGAGCTCGCGATGCGCCTTGACGATGGCGCTCGATGTTCATGCTCATGAAGGCGGCGAGCTGGACGAAGCCGGGATAGACCGTGCGGAACGCGCCGGGATAGCGCAGCGGCACGGTGGCGATCAGGTTCTGCTCGAACCACTCGATCGATTTCGACTTGGCGAGATCGTTGACCTTGGTCGGGTTGACGCGGGTGTCGATCGGCCCCGCCATCAGGGTCATGCTGCGGGGCTGCGCGGCATGGCCGTCCTGCGCCATGACGGCCGTGGCGACCAGCGCGGCGACGCAGGGCTGGCACACCGCGACGACGTGAGCGCCGCGGCCCGATCGCCTCGAGGAAGCGGATCAGGTGCTCGATATATTCGTCGAAGCCGAACCGACCGTGCATCGAGGGCGACGTCGCGGACATTGTGCCAGTCGGTGATGTAGACGTCGTGCTCCGGCAGCATGGTGCGCACCGTGCCGCGCAGCAGCGTCGCGAAATGCCCGGACAGCGGGGCGACCAGGAGCACGCTCGGCTGCGCCGCCTCGATGTCCTTCTTGAAGTGCAGCAACGTCCCGAACGGTGTCGTGAGCGCGGCGCGCTCGTGGACCGCGACCTCGCGATTGCCGACCATGACGCTGTCGATCCCGAAGGCGGGACGGTGCATGGGTTAGACCGGCCCGGGCGATGAGGTCATAGGCCGCAGTCAGGTTGCGCAGGACGGCGTTGTCGGTGATCCCGGCCAAAGGCCGGCCGATCGCCGCCAGGGCCGACCCCGCCCAGTTGCGAACCGGCACCATGATGTCGGAATGGGCCTGGTAGACTTGGTAGAGCATTCCCCAAAAGTCCCCCCCGGCCGCCCGTCGATCCGTTCAACGGGCGCCGCTCCCAAGTCCCGGCCAGAAAATGCTAGTGCATTTTATGCTGCAGTGCGAGATTATTTCTTGGGGGGCCCTCTGTGGCCTGCCAATCGGGGGATTAACCATGGCCCGGCCTACGCTCACCATCGCAAGCAAGAATTACGGCTCCTGGTCGTTGCGCGGCTGGCTGCTCTGCAAGATGGCCGGTCTCGATTTCGACGAGCAGCAGGCGGCGAGCGACGACCCATCCACCCGCGCCGAGCTTCTGCTGCTTTCGCCGTCGTTTCTGGTGCCCTGCCTCACCCATGACGGCGTCAAGATCTGGGACACGCTGGCCATCGCCGAATATCTCAACGAGCTGAAGCCGGACGCCATGCTCATGCCGGCTGACCGCGCCGCGCGTGCCCGCTGCCGGGCGATCTCCGGCGAGATGCATTCCGGCTTCAGCAACTTGCGCTCGGCGCTGCCGATGAACCTCAAGGCGCACTATCCCGGCTTCAAGGTGTGGGCGGGCGCGCAGGCCGACATCGATCGCGTGCTGGCCATCTGGCGCGAATGCCTCGCCGCCTCCGAGGGCCCGTACCTGTTCGGCCAGGCCCCCTGCATGGCGGACGCCATGTATGCGCCGGTCGTCACCCGCTTCCTCACCTACGACGTCAAGCTCGACCGCCACTGCGCCGCCTATTGCGCGGCCGTCATGGCGATGCCGCACATGGAGGAATGGATCGCCGCCGCCAAGACCGAGCCCGACGAGCTGGAGGAGCTCGACGTCGAGTTCTGATATTTGCGCGCGCAGCACCGGCGTGCCACCTTTGCGGCCGTGTCGAAATCAGCGCGCCAAGTGCCCGCCAGCAGCAGCGATCGCGTCGCCACGATCTATCGCGCACTGCGCCATGCCATCATCGAGCAGGCGCTGGCGCCGGGCGCGAAGCTTCCGGAGGACGCGATCGGCGAGCGCTTCGGGGCGAGCCGCACCATCGTGCGCCATGTGCTCGGGCAGCTGGCGGCCGAGGGCCTGGTCGAGCTGCGGCGCAACCGCGGCGCCGCGGTCGCGACGCCGAGCTGGGAGGAGGCGCGCGACATCTTCGACGTCCGGCTCGGGCTCGAGCGACTGGTCGATGTCGCGGCTCGCCGGCCGATCTGACGCCGGAGCAGATCAAGCGGCTCGAAGCCCACGTCGACGAGGAGGAGCGTGCCCGCGGCACCGACGAGCCGCTGTCGATCCGGCTTGCGACCGAATTCCATATCGTGCTGGCCGAGATGACCGGCAGCCCGGTGCTGGCCCGCTACGTGAGCGAGGTGGCCTCGCGCTGCGGCCTGATCCTCGCGCTCTACAGCCGGCCGCATTCGTCGGAATGCGCGGTGAGCGAGCATCGCGCGATCATCGCCGCGCTCGCCTCAGGGCGACGCGGCGCGCGCAACCGCGCGTGATGGACCAGCATCTCGAAGCCGTCGCCGGCCGCGCGCTGATCGTGTCGCGCCCGCCGCGCGAGCACGACATCAAGAACATTCTCGCGCGCTACGCTGGCGAGACCGGCCGCCGCGCGGGTGGGCGGGGGAAGAGATAATCTTTCAGCGTGATCGCGGCGCCGGCCCCGGGCTCCAACCTCTCCCCGCTTGCGGGGAGAGGTCGCCCGCGCTTCAGCGCGGGCGGGTGAGGGGACTCTCCACCACCGCGCACGCGGAGAGGCCCCCTCACCCCAACCCTCTCCCCGCAAGCGGGGAGAGGGCGCACCGAACTCGCGGCGCAGCCAATCGGTACGCTCACGCCTCGATACCGGCGCGCAGCAGGAGCCGCTCGGCGCTGTCGTTCCACACGTCCATCTGCACGATCTTGCCGCCGCGCACGACGAAGCGGTCGACATAGCGGTTGCCCTCGAACGGCGTTCCGTCCGGCCATTCGCCGTAGAGCGTGCCGAGATTGTAGACGATGGTCTCGCCGTCGCCCCGGAACAACGTCGGTGCGCTCCATCTTCTTCTTCACCCACTTGTAGCGCTTGGCGTTGAACGCCGCGCGTCTCGCGCGGATGGCCGTATTTGCGCCCGCCGGTGAAGGTGATCGCAAGATCGTCGGCGATGTAGCGCGCCGCGGTCTGCGGATCCGGCACCATCGAGGCGACGCAGAAAAGCCTCGACGATGGCCGCGGCCGCGCGCGGTTTCGTCGGTGCGAACGCAGTCGTGCGGGGACTTGGCGCATGGTCGCGCTCATTGACACACGCTCCGGTCATGCACGGTCTCTCGCTTTTGGCCATGCATGATTCCGGGCCAGCGATCGGCATGCAATCACCGTTCGATATTGTATACACTCTTGCATACGATATGTGCGTGACAGCCGCAACATTGCCCATGAGATGAGCGTTCCGCCCTGAAAAATCGGGGATTTATTCGACAATTCAGTGCATACGGTCTGGCATGCGGCTTGCCTGTTGAGAGGCCTCAGTCACCCTACCGCAGAGGTTCGCCATGATGTCCCGCCAGAATGGCCCTCGAACTCCCCCAGCTGCTGCGCGCCCTGCCCTTCACGCTCGCCTGTCGCCCTTGCCGCCGCGCTGTTCGCCGCCGCTCCGGCGCCGGCTCAGGACACCGTGAAGCTCGGCCTGGTCGCGGCGATGTCCGGCCAGTCGGCCAAGTCGGGCGAGGCGATCGTGCGCGGGCTGTCGCTCGCGGTCGACGAGATCAACGCCAAGGGCGGCGTGCTCGGCAAGAAGGTCGAGCTGCTGGTGCGCGACGACGAGAGCAATCCGGCCAAGGGCGTGGTCGCCGCGCGCGAGCTGGTGCAGCGCGAGAAGGTGGTGGCGTTCTTCGGCGGCCTCGACACGCCGGTATCGATCGCCATCGTTCCCTTTGCGAATCAGACCAAGATGCCGTTCATGGGCGTGTGGGCGGCCGGCACGCCGATCACGCAGAACGGCGCGGCGGAGAACTACGTCTTCCGCGTCTCCGCGGTCGATGACCTCGTCGACGTCGCGCTGGTCGACTACGCGGTCAAGAAATACGGCGCCAAGAAGCCCGGCATGATCCTGATCAACAATCCCTGGGGCGAATCGAACGAGAAGGGCCTAAGGCTGCGCTCGCGGCCAAGAACCTGCCCTATGCCGGCATCGAGAAATTCGAGACCAACGACGTCGACGTGGTGCCGCAACTGACCCGCCTGAAGCAGGCCGGCGCCGATGTGCTGTATGCTGGTCGCCAACGTCGCGCCGTCGGCGCAGGTGGTTAAATCGCTCGACCGCATGAGCTGGAACGTGCCGATCGTGTCGCATTGGGGTCCGGCGGGCGGACGCTTCTCCGAGCTTGCCGGCGCGAGCGCCGCCAAAGTGCACTTCATCCAGACCTTCAGCTTCTCCGGCAACGCCAGCCCCAAGGCCGACGGCCGTGCTCGACGGCGCTGAAGAAGAAATATCCCGAGATCAAGTCGCTCGGCCGACGTCACGCCGGCGGTCGGCATCGCCAATGCCTACGACGCCATGCATCTCACCGCGCTCGCCATCGCCAAGGCCGGCTCGACCGAAGGGGCCGAAGATCCGCCAGGGATTCTACGACATCGACAAGTATGAAGGGCTGATCAAGACCTATCAGAAGCCGTTCACGCCCGACGACACACGATGCGCTCGGCTCGTCGGACTACATCTTCACCTACTTCAAGGGCGATGAAATCTTGCCGCTGACGAATTAGTGCAACGACTGTAGGGTGGGCAAAGGCGCCGGCGAAGATGCCAACCCCAAACAACGGTCGATCGTGGCGCCGTGCCCACGCGCCAGAAGAAGACGCGTGGGCACGGCGCGCATACCGGCGTCCGAGATCGCGGCGCGGTCACGGCATTGCGCGCCTTTGCCCACCCTACGCTGATTTCTGAAAGTCATGCTCACCTCCGCGATCATCTCGGGTCTCGGCCTCGGCAGCATGTACGGGCTGATCGCGCTCGGTTTCCACGTCACCTACGTCGTCTCCAACACCGTCAATTTCTCGCAGGGCTCGGCGATGATGCTGGGCGCCGTGCTGGGCTACACCTTCGCGGTCACGCTCGGCTGGCCGTTGCCGCTCGCCGCGATCATGGCGCTTACCTTGTGCGCGCTGTTCGGCGCCGTGATCGAACGCACGCTCGTGCGTCCGTTCGCCGATCGCGGCTCGAATGCCTGGCTGATGGCGACCGTCGCCGGCGGCATCGTGCTCGACAATGTGGTGCTGTTCACCTTCGGCAAGGAGCCGCGCGGCTTTCCCTCCGTGCTCGCATCGAAGCCGGTCGACATCTTCGGCGCCGGCGTCTATCCGCTGCAGCTCGTCATTCCGGTGGTGGGGATCGCCATCGCCATTTTGCTGCAACTGGTATTCTCCCGCACGCGCCTCGGCAAGGCCCTGCTCGCCGTGGTGCAGAACCCGGACGCCGCCCGGCTGATGGGCATCAATGTGCGGCTCGCGATCATCAGTCTCGTTCATGATCTCGACCGCGCTCGCCGGGCTCGCCGGCCTCTTGATCGCGCCGCTCTTCAGCGTGCACTCCGACATGGGGACGCTGTTCGGCATCAAGGCCTTTGCCGTGGCCATCCTCGGCGGCATCACCTCGGCGTCCGGCGTCATGCTCGCCGGTCTCGCCTACGGCCTGATCGAGGCGCTGGTCACGTCCTATCTCGGCTCGGTCTATACCCAGATCGTTGCCTTCTGCGTCGTCATCCTCGCGCTCGCCTTCATGCCCAACGGGCTGATGGGGCGCGCCGCCGTGAACAAGGTTTAACGATGCTGCGGAGAACGCAATGGGAGGCAGCGGCGGTGCCGATGGCGATCATCGCCTTGACCGCCTCCGCCTTGCTGTTCGCCGCGAAATCCGACGGGCTACACGCCGTTCGTGCTGGCGCTGGTCGCGTTGACCGCCGTGGTCGGCGTCGGGCTCAACATCCTGGTCGGCCTCACCGGACAGATATCGCTCGGCCATGTCGGCTTCTACGCCATCGGCGCCTACACGGTCGCCATCCTCACCCTCAAGGGCGTGAGCTTCTGGATCGCATTCCCGCTCGCGGGCGCGGTCGCCGGCGCCGTCGGCTTCGTGCTGGCGCTGCCGGCCCTGCGGGTGACCGGGCCCTATCTCGCGATGGTCACCATCGCCTTCGCCTTCATCGTCCAGCACGGTTCGATCGAATGGCGCGGCTTGACCGGCGGCGCAAACGGCCTGATGGGGCTTGCGCCGCCGTCGATCGGCTCGCTCGTCTTCGCCGAGCGCGAGATGGCGATGCTCGCGGTGACGCTCGCCGGCATCTCGCTCTATGCCTTTCACCGCCTCGCCCGCAGCGGCTGGGGCAAGGCGATGGTGGCGGTGCGCGATGCCGAAGTCGCCGCGCGCTCGATCGGGCTCAATCCCGTCATCGTCAAGACCGCCGCCTTCGCGCTGTCCGCGCTGTTCACCGGGCTCGCCGGCGGAATCTTCGCGCCGCTCCTCATGTTCGTCGCGCCGGATTCGTTTCCGTTCTCGCAGTCGATCCTGTTCCTGTTCGCGGTTGTCGTGGGCGGAGCGGGCTGGACGCTCGGTCCGGTGGTCGGCGCGCTGATCAGCGTGGTGCTGCCGGAGCTGCTGTCGTTCCTGGCCGAGTACCGGCTGCTGTTCTTCGGGGCCGCGCTGCTGGTGATCCTCTGGGTCGCGCCGGAGGGCGTGCTCGGTACGCTCGCGGGCTTGCGGCGGCGCAAGGATCGGCCGTCGACGGCCGCGACCTCGTTCGACGTCTCAGCCTTCCTCGCGCAAGCGGGCTCGCCGCCGGTGCTCGACGTGCGCGACATCGGCATCACCTTCGGCGGCATCAGGGCCGCGTCCGCTGTCAGCGTTCAGTGCTCCGCCGGGCAAGGTGACGAGCGTGATCGGGCCGAACGGCGCCGGCAAGACCACCGTGCTCAACATGATCGGCGGCTTCTATCGTCCCGAGGGCGGCAGCATCCGGCTCGGCGACACCGAGCTCGCCGGAGCGCCGGCCTGGCGCGTGGCGCGCGCCGGCATCGCGCGCACCTATCAGACCACCAGAGCTGTTCGCCACCATGAGCGTCATCGACAATGTACTGATCGCGCTGCGGCGGGGACGGCTGGGCGGCATGGTCGCAACAGCGGCATCGGCCGAGGATCGCGCCGCCGCCGAAGCCCTGCTCGCCTTCGTCGGCTATCACGGTTCGCTCTCGGCGGCCGCGGGCGACCTGCCCCATGTCGATCGCCGTCTGGTCGAGATCGCCCGCGCGCTCGCCATGCGCCCGCGCGTTCTGCTGCTCGACGAGCCCGCCGCCGGCCTGATGCGCGCCGACAAGGACGCTCTGAGCCGGCTCCTCCGCCGCATCGCCGATCTCGGCCTCGCTGTCATACTCGTCGAGCATGACATGCTCGCTTGTCATGGGCATCTCGGATGCGATCGTCGTGCTCGATGCCGGCATGCCGATCGCGGCGGGATCGCCCGCCGAAGTCCGGCACGATCCGAAGGTGCTCAAGGCCTATCTCGGCGGCGGCGAGATGCGCGCGCGTCCGCGAACGACGCCATGGAGCGGCTCGCACGACGCCGTCCTGACCACCGCGAAGCTCACCGCGGGTTACGGCGCGGCGCCGGTGCTGGAGGACGTCAGCCTCGATGTCCGGCCCGGAGAGATGGTGACGCTGATCGGCGCCAACGGCGCCGGCAAATCGACCACCATGCGCGCGATCACCGGGCTGCTGCGACCGATCGAGGGCAGCATCGTTCTCGACGACGCGCCGATCGGCGAGCTCGAAACCCATCGCATCGCCCGGCGCGGGCTCGCGCTGGTGCCGGAAGGCCGCCAGGTCTTCCCCGAACTGACGGTGCTCGACAATCTCGTGCTCGGCGCGCACACGCGCAAGGATGCGGACCGCGATGCCGACATCGAAGTCGCTGCTCCACCGCTTCCCGCGTTTGCGCGAACGGCTCACGATCCGCGCCGGGCTCCTGTCCGGCGGCGAGCAGCAGATGCTGGCGATCGCGCGCGGACTGATGGCGAAGCCGCGCATCCTGCTGCTGGACGAGCCCTCGCTCGGGCTCGCGCCGGCCATGATCAACGAATTGTTCGACATCCTCGCCGGGTCTGCGCGACGAAGGCGTCACCATCCTGCTGGTCGACCAGATGGCGGCATTGGCGCTCACCGTCGCCGACCGCGGCTACGTGCTGGAATCTGGGCAGGATCGTGCGCGCCGACAGCGCCGCCGAGCTGTCCGGCGACCCCGAGCTCGAGGCGGCGTATCTCGGCCGCGCCGAGGCGGCGCAGTAACATGCCGCTCGATCTCGTCCTGCGCAGGGCCGGCTCGCCGAACGAGGCGAGGCGTCGCTTCGACATCGGCATCGCGAACGGCCGCATCGTCGACGATCGCAGCCGAGATCGCCGCGACGCCCGCGAAGAACCGCTCGACGGCCGGCTGGTGATCCCCGGCTTCGTCGAGACCCACATCCATCTCGACAAATCCTGCATCCTCGACCGCTGCCCATCCGCGCAGGGACGCTGGAGGAGGCGATCGCCGCGGTGGCGGCGGCCAAGCGCTCCTTCACCGAGGCCGACATCTACGCCCGCGCGCAGCGCACGCTGGAGAAGGCGATCGTGCAGGGCACGACGCGCATGCGCACCCACGTCGAAGTCGATCCGCGCATCGGGCTCAACGGCTTCCACGCCGTCCGCGCCGCTCGCGCACGACTACGATTGGGCGATCGATCTGCAGATCTGCGTCTTTCCGCAGGAGGGCCTGACCAACGATCCCGGTACCGACGAGCTGCTGGTGGAGGCGTGCGAGCAAGGTGCGGACCTCATCGGCGGCTGTCCCTATACCGACACCGATCCTCCGGCGCACATTGCGCGCATCTTCGACATCGCCCGCCGCTTCGATCTCGACATCGACTTCCATCTCGATTTCGACATCGATCCCTCGTGGATGCACCTGGACGAGGTGTGCCGGCTGACCGACGCGCACCGCTGGGGCGGACGCGTCGCCATCGGCCACGCCACCAAGCTGTCCGCGGTGGATCACTCCCGCCTGGCCGAGATCGGCCGGCGCCTGGCGGATGCCGGGGTTGCCGTCACTGTGTTGCCGGCAACCGACCTGTTCCTGATGGGGCGCGGCGCACGAGCATCACGTGCCGCGCGGCGTCGCACCCGCGCATCGCCTGCTCGGTCACGGCGTAACCTGCTCGCTCGCCACCAATAACGTGCTCAACCCGTTCACTCCGTTCGGCGACTGCTCGCTCATTCGCATGGCGAACCTCTATGCCAATGTCGCCCAGCTCGGTCGCCCGGACGATCTGCATGCATGCCTCGAAATGGTCACGACGCTGCCGGCGCGGCTCATCAATGCGCCGGACTACGGCATCGCGGTCGGACATCCAGCCGATCTCGTCGTGCTCGATAGCCGCGATCCCGCCATGGCAGTGGCCGAGCTCGCGCAACCCCTGTTCGGCATCAAGCGCGGCCGACGCAGCTTTACGCGCGCGGCACCGACGATTCATCATCCGAGCTGACGTTACCGAAATGTTGCACTGCATAAACGATAGCCAAGCGCGCATTTAATGGGCAGGAACCGCTTGAGCCGCCAGCTTGGCCAACGGTGGCAAGTCCAAATAACCAATTGATTTTACGCGAGAACCCGATCCGGCTCAGGTGGCACGTTACTTGAAATAGGCAAACCCAAGTCACCATCACCGGCGATGGGACGCGAGAGCCGCCACCCCCTCGAACGATTCGAGCGCGGCGGGGCCGAGCGCACTGCGGCGCATCCTGCAACGTGAAGGGAGTGCGATGAGCGAGCCTCTCATCGTCATCGGCAACGGCATGGCCGCGGCGCGCCTGGTCGACGAGCTGGCGAAGCGGACGCTCGGCCGTTACGCGGTCGCCGTCATCGGCGCGGAGCCGCGGCTCGCCTACAATCGCGTGCTGCTCTCGGCCCTGCTGGCGGAAGAGGTCGGCCCCTCCGACATCGAGCTCAAGCCGGCGCGCTGGTGGCGCGACCGCGGCGTGACGCTGCGCTACGGCATCCGCGCGACCGCGGTCGATCCGGTCGCGCGCAATGTGCAGCTTGCCGACGGCACGCAGCTGCCGTTCTCCAAGCTCGTCTTCGCCACCGGCTCGCTGCCGATCAAGCTCGCCAACCCCGGCATGGATTTGCCCGAAGTCCTCACCTTCCGCGACATCGACGACGTCAACAGCATCGCCGCCAGCAAGGCCGCTGGCCGGCGCGTCGTCGTCATCGGCGGCGGCCTCTTGGGGCTCGAGGCCGCCTACGGTCTGGCCAAGGCCGGCGCCGATGTCACCGTCCTCCATCTCATGGACCGGCTGATGGAGCGGCAGCTCGATCCGCACGCGGCGCTCATGCTCAAGCGCGCCGTCGAGGCCAAGGGCATCACCGTTTGCCTTTCGGCGGAGACCGCGCGCATCGTCGGCAATGGTCACGTCGAGGCGGTCGAGTTGAAGGACGGCTCCATCATCCCCGCCGACGCTGTCGTGGTCGCGGTCGGCATCCGCGCCAACGCCGAGCTCGCGCGCAGCGCGGGCCTCGCGGTCGAACGCGGCATCGTCGTCGACGACGCCCTGGAGACCAGTGTCGCCGGCATCCACGCCATCGGCGAATGCGCGCAGCATCGCGGCGCCTGTTACGGGCTGGTGGAGCCGGCCTACGAGCAGGCTCAGGTGCTGGCGCGACGTCTTGCCGGTGAAGCGACGACCTATCCCGGCAGCGTGCTCGCCACCAATCTGAAAGTGTCGGGCGTCAACGTGTTCTCCGCCGGCGACTTTCTCGGCGCCACGGCCGACGCCGACGAGATCGTGCTCAGCGACCCCGGCACCGGCGTCTACAAGAAGCTGGTGGTCGCCGACGATCATCTGATCGGCGCGGTGCTGTTCGGCGATACCGCCGACGGCCTCTGGTATCTCGACCTGATCCGCGCGGGATCGTCAGTCGAGCGCGTGCGTGACGACCTCGTGTTCGGGCGCGCGCTCGCGACCCGCGCCGCGGCGTGAGCGGTTCGATGAGATTGATGCACAACGGCGCCGCAGACTCGGTGGGACTCCTCTCCCGCTCTTCGCGGGGAGAGGGTGGGGGTGAGGGGCGAACCTGTGACAGACTGCGCCCCTCACCCCACCCCTCTCCCCGTAAGGACGGGGAGAGGGTGCAGACCGAGCTCGCTGCATGAACGCTCCCCTGCACCGTCCGCCGACCGTACGCACCACCTGCCCCTATTGCGGCGTGGGTTGCGGCGTGCTCGCGCAGCCGGACGGACATGGCGGCGCCGTCATCGCGGGCGATCGGCGACCACCCCGCCAATCGCGGCCGCCTCTGCTCCAAGGGCTCGGCGCTCGGCGAGACGCTCGCGCCTCACGAGCCGCCTGCTCCACCCCATGTTTCGGCAACCCGACGGCAGCCTCGCGCGCATTCCCTGGTCCGACGCGCTCGACCGCGTCGCCGACGGTTTCAAGCGCATCGTCGAGCGTGACGGCCCGGACGCGGTCGCCTTCTATCTCTCCGGCCAGCTGCTGACCGAGGACTATTACGTCGCCAACAAGCTGATGAAGGGCTTCATCGGCTCGGCCAACGTCGACACCAATTCGCGGCTGTGCATGGCCTCCTCGGTGGCCGGCCATCGCCGCGCCTTCGGCGCCGACACCGTGCCCGGCACCTACGACGACCTCGAGGCGGCCGACCTCATCGTCCTCGTCGGCTCGAACGCCGCCTGGTGTCATCCGGTGCTGTTCCAGCGCATGGTCAAGAACCGGCGCGAGCGCGGCGCCAAGATCGTCGTGATCGATCCGCGCCGCACCGCCACCGCCGAGGACGCCGACCTGTTTCTGGGGCTGGCGCCCGGCACGGACACCGCGCTGTTCTGCGGGCTGCTGGTGCATCTCGCCGAAACGCACGCGCTCGACTATCGCTATATCGACGCCCATACTTCCGGCTTCGAGAACGCGCTGGCGCGCGCCCGCGCGATCGCGCCCGATCTCGCCGCCACGGCGAGGGCCACGCGTCTGCCGCAAGCCGATGTCGCGCGCTTCTTCGAGCTGTTCCGCTCGACCCCCGATGCGGTCACCTGCTTCTCGCAAGGGGTGAACCAGTCGGCGCAAGGCACCGACAAGGTCAACGCCATCATCAATTGCCATCTGGCGACCGGGCGCATCGGCCGGCTCGGCCAGGGCCCGTTCTCGCTCACCGGCCAGCCCAACGCCATGGGCGGCCGCGAGGTCGGCGGCCTCGCCAATCAGCTCGCGGCGCACATGTCATTCGTGCCCGAGGACATCGACCGCGTCGGCCGCTTCTGGAACGCGCCGCGGGTCGCGCCGCGCGAAGGCCTCAAGGCGGTGCAGATGTTCGAGGCCGATCGCACGCGGCAAGATCAAGGCGCTGTGGGTGATGGCGACCAACCCCGCGGTGTCGCTGCCGCGCGCCGGCCATGTGCGCGACGCGCTCGCCAAGCTCGAGCTGTTCGTCGTGTCCGAGAACGTGCTCTCGAACGACACGGTAAATGCCGGCGCCCAGATTCTGTTGCCTGCCGCCGCGTGGGGCGAGAAGGACGGCACGGTCACCAATTCCGAGCGGCGCATTTCCCGGCAACGCGCGTTCCTGCCGGAGCCCGGCGAGGCCAGGCCGGACTGGTGGATCGTCACCGAGGTCGCGCGCCGGATGGGTTTCGCCGACGCCTTTGCCTACCGCTCCGCGGCGGACGTCTTTCGCGAGCACGCCCGACTGTCCGCGTTCGAGAACGGCGGCCGGCGCGATTTCGACATCGGCGGCCTGGCCAGCCTCGATAACGACGCCTTCGATGCGCTCGATCCCGTGCAGTGGCCGCTGCGCGATGGCGAGAAGCGGCAGGATCGGCGCTTCTTCTCGAGTGGCGGCTTCTACACGCCGGACGCCAAGGGCCGTTTCGTCGCGCCCGAGATGCCGGCGCCCAAGGCGCCCACCAGCAAGGAATTCCCGTTCCGCCTCAACACTGGGCGCGTGCGCGATCAATGGCACACGATGACTCGTTCCGGCCTGAGCGTGCGGCTCGGCGCGCACCTGCCCGAGCCGTTCGTCGAGGTGCATCCCGCCGACGCCAAGGCGATGGAGCTCGTCGACGGCGGCTTTGCGCGGGTCGCGACCCGCTGGGGCGCGTGCGTGCTCAAGGTCGTGGTCACCGACCGCCAGCGCCGCGGCTCGCTGTTCGCGCCGATCCACTGGAGCGACGCCACCGCCTCGTCCGCGCGCGTCGGCGACCTCGTGATGCCGGAGACCGATCGCTATTCCGGCCAGCCCGACTCCAAGGCGACGCCGGCGTCGATCGCGCCGGTGCGTTTCGCCTATCGGGGATTTGCCTTGACGCGCCGGCCGGTCGATCTGCCGGCGGAAACCTGGTGGGCGCGCGTCGCCGTTGCGAAGGCATCGGGACTGCTGCTGGCGACCAACGACGGGCCCGAGGTCTGGCGCAGCCGCGCACGCGAGCTGTTCGGCGCCGGCACCGGGATCGTGGAAGTCGAGCTCGCGGAATATGTCGACGAGCAGCGCGGCGTCTACCGCGCGGCGGCTTTCGTCGCGGGCGCGCTCACGGGCTGCCTGTTCGTCGGCCCCGCCGAGGCGGCGCCGCAATGGGATGCGGTGAAGGCGCTGTTCGAGGCCGAGACGGTCGCCGACGATGCGCGGCGCGTGCTGCTGTCGGGCCGCTCGGCCGACGGGCTCGCGAGCGCGGGGCCGATCGTCTGCGCCTGCTTCGGCGTCGGCCTCGCCACCATCCGCGATGCGATCCTCTCGGGCACCGCCGCCAGCGTCGAAGGCATCGGCCAGGCGCTGCGCGCCGGCACCAATTGCGGCTCGTGCCTGCCGGAGCTCAAGCGGATCGTGGCCGATGCCGGGGCCAAGCCGGCTTCTGACGCGGCGCCATCACAAGCAACGCGCACAGCCGCCCGCCGCGCGCACGAACCGTCGGCTATTTAGTCAATCCAGTTCGAATCCGTACCCGAGACGGCAGGGATTCGTGATTGGCCAACCACTAGGTCGATTGGCCTCTGATATCAAACCAGGCATCGGCCCGAGACCATCGATGGTCGAGTTTGCAAAACGGGCAGTAAACAACCGAAACGAACTCGGGAATTCGTGCAAATGATAACGGATCGGCGATCCCGACGGGAATCGTCTTTCCGGTTTCTGGACAACAAATCATCAGAGCGATGGCGTCTCCTGCCACTTGGTCGCAGCAACGAGCAAATCCGTCTCGTTGGATCACCCCCGGATGATCTGCATTGATTTTGACGGCCATGCTGTTAGCGCACGCACGATGATGCGACCGATGTGGCGCTCGGCGCTCGTGGCGCGGAGACCTACGCCTTTGGAGAGCGAACGCGCTACGCCAAGACATTTATGATGCGTCGGCCGCTTGGTCTTGCGAGCGGGCGTTCACGGACTGTTCGTTCGCGCGGCGCTTGGAGGCGATCATTCCCGGCGACATTTTTTTTATGATGCTTACTTTTCAGCTTGGCCATTTCTTCGGCCAGCAGCTTGAGAATCATTTGTCGTTCAGACGAGCCTATCGATGGATCGACCAGTCTGCGGTAGCGTCTAATATTCTCGTCCCTCAGGAATGTGTCTAGATCCACTGATCATCTCCTTTTCTTGCTCTTGTCTATGTCCTCCTTGCCACGGCCGGCCAAACGCAAGCAATAACCCGAAACGACTATTCGTCATGACGATGACGGAACCACCGTCGAATGCGTCGGTTGACACACCGGGCAAGCGTCAACCCTGCAACAGCCGGGAAGCCAGCAAAGCGGCCTGGGTCCGGTTCCGCATGTCGAGCTGCTTCAAGATCGCCGATACGTGCAGCTTGATGGTGTTGGGCGACCGAAAGAGCGCACGGGCGATCTCCCCATTGGTCTTGCCTTCCCCCAGGAGGCGAAAAACTTCTCTCTGGCGCTTGCTCAGCTGTTTCTGAACGCGCATCAATTCCGCCTCGTTCTTCTTCCTGGACCTTGCATCGGGCGACGACCGGCGAGGTTGAACTGACAGCATTTCATTGAGTTGAGATGACAGCGATTGGGCAGCGGAAGCCTCCACAGCACTGCTGACCATGCGGGAATAAGAGGCCTGCCAATCTTCTTCGCCAGAGTTTGTCGTCAGACCAGTGCAGGCGGCAGACGGGTCGCGAATAAGCGTCGTCAGATCGATGTGCAGAACGGCAACGCCGGCGGGTGCATGCAGCGAAAGAGGCAGGGCTACCAACGAAAACCAGCGTTCTTTCCTTGGAGAATGGCATGGATAAACGAGAGTAACGACGTCGCGTGCTCCGGCCAGCAAATTCCTGAGATCCGCCGCCAGTTGTGCCAGTGCCCCACGTTGTGAATCGCAGAAATCAATATAATTTGCACCAATTCCATCATTGGACATCCGCAGGCCGTTCGCTCGTCCAAATGTCCTCCACGCCTCGTTGACCGCGACAATCGTTCCGGAGGTATCAAGGACTGCGCAGCTGACAGGAAGGCTTTTCAGTTCTTCGAATGCCCCCTGTGCGAATGGTGCCGCCACCGTCAGCTTGCGCTTCGCAGCCACCTGTTTGCCTTGTTTGACGCCACGGAACTCGAGCATCGGAACTCTCGGGGTATGAACGCCACAATGGCCGCTTGAAATTATATGCCCCTATCGCTGTCGTCAAAGTCTTGATGTGGATCAAAGCGATCGCAAGGCCCGTTTCGTCGCGCCCAAGATGCCGGCGCCGAAGACGCCGACCAGCAAGGAGTTCCCGTTCCGCCTCAACACCGGGCGCGTGCGTGACCAATGGCACACGATAACGCGTTCCGGCTTGAGCGCCCGGCTCGGCGCGCATCTGCCCGAGCCGTTCGTCGAGGTGCATCCCGCCGACGCCAAGGCGATGGAGCTCGTCGACGGCGGCTTTGCGCGGGTCGCGACCCGCTGGGGCGCGTGCGTGCTCAAGGTCGTGCTCACCGACCGCCAGCGCCGCGGCTCGCTGTTCGCGCCGATCCATTGGAGCGACGCCACCGCCGGGCTCGCGAGCGCGGGGCCGATCGTCTGCGCCTGCTTCGGCGTCGGCCTCGCCACCATCCGCGATGCGATCCTGTCGGGCACCGCCACCAGCGTCGAGGGCATCGGCACGGCGCTGCGCGCCGGCACCAATTGCGGCTCCTGCCTGCCGGAGCTCAAGCGGATCGTGGCGGATGCCGGCGTTGCCGCGGCTGCGGCCACGACGACGTCGCGCTCGGCGCCCTCAACCGACCGCCGCACGCACGAGCCGTCGGCTATTTCAGAAGCTTCTTGATGCTGGCATCTTCCGGTATGTGGACGTTCATAGGGCTCCCCAAATTGAATGATAAAGACAAATCAGAGTACATGATATCGCCAAACTGCGATCCGAGCGGCCGGCTTCCCTCATATTCGATCGTCTGAAACTCTTCCGCCAACTCCTGACGCTGCAATCCGTCGATGATTCCGTCGTCGCGAATGATCACACCTCCTGAGCCGTCGAGCGCGATCACGATCTCCCAGCTCGGATGTTCGATCAGCAGCTTGTGTAAAGATTTGACCACATCCGGCATTACCAACTTCGGGCTTTCTCCTTCAATCCTGTGCCGGTAAGCACCGAAATTGTCCATCAATAAATAGTCCCTCCCCTCTTCAGCGGGTTGAAGCAACTCGCTGATGCGGTCATAGAGCAGATTCCATTCCTTCTCCTGCTCTGGATCGGCTTTCTCGGTCACGTTGATGCTCCTATTCGGTTCCACGCGCGCCGCTACGGAGGAAATAGAACGGCCTGAACCGCGCTATGTGTTCGCGATAAGACCGTATACGAGGATCGCTCGACGCATCAATCGCTTTCAGCAGCGCACGCGCATGATCGGGAGTCATGAGATCGGGCCGACCGCCGATACCGTTCGCCGCCATGAAACTTCTTAAGAGTTCTGCCGTCGCGGCATTGTAGCGCCGGTGAGGGGCGTCATTTTCGTGCCGCCTGCCGTCGATCGAATACACAAAGAGCTTTCCGGTCTTTGCCTCGTCAAATACTTTCTCAGGCGGCATCATCCTAAAATCGAATGTCGAAGGCCTCTTTTATAGTTGGCTTGCGGATACTTATGATGTCCGTCCGCCGCGTAGTCTGCGCCCGGGACTCCAATAGTTGTCGGGCGTGGCGTCGGACAGGACTTCCGGGATGTTTTCGGCTCCGCCGGCATAGCTTGTCCAACGCTCGCCATCGGCGTTGCTTGCAGAAGAACTGTCGAGCACAATTGCGACCAATACATCTCAAATGCGAACCAAATTTCGAAGCTCTTCCCGCAACTGAACTCCAAAAGCCGGAAACGGGACGCAACGCGGCCGGTTGACGACATGAGGGGACATCGCGGAGGACCGGTATCCGGGTGTCAGCCCCCATGGACCGACTTACAGCGCGCCCGGCAACCCAAGCGGCGCCACTCCAGCTCCGGACACCGGCGCGATCTTCACCGGTCCGGGCAGCACGACCGGCGCAAGTCCCTCCGTTGGTACGGGGTCAGGCGCTGGACCGACGTTTCACCACGCCCGGCGCGTCCCAATTCGACATCCGAGCCGCCCAATTCGAGACCCACACCCAATTCCGCTCCCGTACCGCGCCCAATTCGAATGCGGGGCACCCGCCGGACGAGACGCGCGGATCGGGCGGCGCGCCACCGTCACGGTGAACCGTCGATTATCCTAGAACGGGTGGAGCGATTGACCACGCCGCCCGAGTTGCTACGATCGCTCGGTTGTACCAGCGTGCTGGGGTCGCCATGGGCATTTTCCGACGAAAAGCGCCAAATCACCTGATTCCAGTCCATCGCGACAACGCCAACAAGAAGGACTGGGTCATCCTGCTGGAGGCCGGGACCATCGTCGGTCCTTCGCCCGAACGGCTGCGCGTCGCGCGCTCCACGCTGGAGCGAAAGATCGTCAAAAAATACAACATCTTCATGCGAGCGGCGCACTTCCTCGTCGTGGAGGGATACGATCCGCGAATCCACGCCGTGTATTTCTGTCCGCAGCTCTTTCGGTACGACCCCGACAAGAAGCTCGTGCCGCTGCAGGGCGAGGAAATCGGCCGCCTGATCGCGCAGGCGCTCGAAGGCGGCGTCAACGAGCGGCGACCCTGGTACGAGCCGTCGGAGAAAATGCCGGAGGAGCCGGTTCTCAGCGCTCCGATGCAAACGGAATACGACACCGTCGTCGTCGAAATGCCCAACGCGCGCAATTCCGCCGCGACCGCCTCGTAGCTGCGCGGCCAGGGCCGACCGGTCTCGCCCGACCGGTCGCCCCTGAACTAGCCGCGCCCGGATTTCGACTTCCGCCGTCCCTCCTCGAGAGCGGCGGTCGGCTTCCCGCCTTTGCCCGCGCGAGCGGCAGCCTTCGCGTGCCGTACCGCTTTGCTGGAGGCGCGGGCCGTCGCGACGCGCGCATTGCGCTTCTTTCCGCGCTTGGTGGCGACCTCCGTCTTCGAGTCATGGTCCTTGGCGGCCGCCACCAATCTGCGCAACGGCGTGGACTCGGTCCTGTCGAGTGAATCGGCGGCGCTCGCCATGCTCTCGATCACGCGATTGCCGGCTTCGAACATGTCTTCGAGGTCGGATGGGCCCTGGGCGGTGACGGTGTCGCGCAGCGGATTCTTGGCCAGGATGATCTTCACGCTTGTCGGCTGGCAATGGTTCCATTCGGCCCGGTTGTGCGGACCATAGGGACAAACGACGCCGTTCCTGGCGGCGATCTCGTGCCAAAGCCGCGCTTCGGCCGAGCCTGGCCTTCCGATCCCGTTCATGTTGACAGCGAGCCCATAGGCGTGCAGCGAATTGAACTTGTCGGAGAAGCCGCCGACTCCGAACGCGGGCGGGCGATAAGCCGAGAAGACTCCTGCAAACGGCAAGCCGGCGTTGCGCGCTTGCCGGATCGCATTTGCCAGCCGCACGACGAATTCAGGATGCAGGCGCTCGGTCGCAAGGTCCGGGCCTTGCCGCGTCATCGTGTAACCCGGCGTAGCGGTCTCCACCACATAGGCTCGCGCTTCGGCAATCTCCGGCGGCGTCCTCGACGAGGTTCCGCAGGCCGGCTCGCTGTCGGATGATGATGGCTCTACATGGTGCACCACGTCGTTGGGGCTGCATGTCTCGGACACTTCCGGGGCCGGAACGTCCGGCACGGACGCGTCCGAAAGGGCGACGTTCGTTGAGGCAGGCAGCAGGACGGCCGCAAGCAGCGCCGGCGCCAGCCCCGTGGCGCAATTCGACATCGTGGCGAAAACTGATCGCATGAGATCCCCGTTCTTTGATTTTTCGATTAAGTGTCCGCAATCGCGGACTTGGCTCGTTTACTAAGGAATGGGTTGACAGTGTGATTGTGCGCGCGCGGATCCGCGCGGCTGCGACATAAGCGAGTGATCAACCCGTCGGTAACCTAAACATTCACGCGGCCAATTCGCGTGATGTTTCAAGTTGACGACAAACGTGATGAGGGAACTTTGAAAAGTTCCGCGGGAACTTCAAACGCCGTCGCTGCCGGCGACCCAGGTCGCAAGCACCGTCATGTCGCTCGGATCGAACGCCACCAGGTCGGCGCGATATCCCGGGGCCAGCTTGCCGAGCGTCCGCTCGAGGCCGAGGAACGCGGCCGGATGCGCCGACGCGAATCGCAGCGCGTCCGGCAAGGGCACGTCCAGCAGGCGAATGCAGTTCCTGACGGCGGTCGCCATGTCGAGCGCGGCGCCGGCGAGCGTCCCGTCGTCGGTGACACAGCGGCCATCGCGGACGGTGACTTTTTTTCCGACGAGATCGAAGCTGGAGCGGTTTCCACCGACGGGCGGCATCGCATCGGTCACCAGCAGCGGATGGCCGCGACCGCGCAAGGCAAGGCGGAGCATGGCGGGATCGACATGCACGCCATCGACGATGAGGCCGTACCAGGCGTCGGTCGATTCCAGCGCCTGCGCGATCGGTCCGCCCTCGCGGCTCGCCAGCGGCCGCATGGCATTGAAGAGATGCGTGAAGCCCGTGAGCCCCTCCGCCATGGCGGCGCGGGTCTGCCCATAGGTTGCCATCGAATGGCCGAGCGAGACGCGAACGCCGGCCGCGACCAGCCGCGCGATGAAACCCGGCGGCACGACTTCGGGCGCCAACGTCACCATCAGCACGCCGTTGCGCGACGCCGTCAGCATCGCGAGATCGTCGTCGCCCGGCGGCCTGATATGGCGCGGGTCGTGCACGCCCGGCTTGTCCGGAGACAGAAAGGGCCCCTCGAGGTGAACCCCGAGGATCCCCGGCTCTCGACCGGCGGCGCTATTGGCGGCGTCCAACGCCAACCGCATCTTGTCGGGGCTGTCGGTGATGAGGGTCGGCAGCAGGCCGGTCGTTCCGAACTTGCGATGGGCCGCCGCGATGGCGCAGGCGCCTTCCACCGTGGGCTGATCGTTGAACAGCACATCGCCGCCGCCGTTCACCTGCAGGTCGATGAACCCCGGAGCGAGCCATGCGCCCTCCGGCAGGACGCGAGTGGCGATGGTCCGCGGCAGATCCTCCCGCGGCACGAGGTCCACGATGCGCGAACCGTCCACGACGACCGCGGTGCGCTCGCGCACGGCGGCACCGTCGAAAACATGGTCCGCCGCTATGGCGTGCGGGGCGTTCATCGGGTGCGCGTGACCTTTTGCAGATGCCGTGGCAGGTCCACGTTGATACCACGACATTGCGCGAGGCGAATGGCCAGCCCGTAGAAGCTCTGGATCAGGCACACCGCATCCGTATCCGGATGGTCCGGCACCAGCGCGGGCAAGCCGAGGGCGTGTTGCCCGCCGTGCTCCGTCATGAACACGCTGGCGTTCTTGCGGCGAAGATCCGCCGCGAGCGCGCGCAGTCCGTCCGCGGCCTGGTCGGTCGGCATGAACAGGAGCACAGGATAGGACGGCTCGACCAGCGCGATCGGACCGTGCAGGAATTCAGCGCCGCTGAACGCTTCGGCATGAAGATTCGAGGTCTCCTTCAGCTTCAAGGCGGCCTCGCGCGCGATCGCGAGCGTCGGCCCGCGTCCGATGCTCACCAGGCTCGCCGCCCCGGTCAACGCCGGCAAGGCCGTGCCCCAATCGAGCCGCGTTGCCGCCGCGAGGCGATCCGGCAGGCGCTCGATCGACGCTCGCAATTCAGCGAGCCCGGCCCAGCCGGCGACGACGTGCAGCCAGGCGGAGAGACTGGTCACGAAGGTCTTGGTCGCCGCCACGCTGAGCTCCGGCCCCGCGGCCATCGGGAGCACGATGTCGGAGGATCGCGCCAGCGGGCTGTCGGTGTCGTTGACGATGGTGGCGGTGAGCGCGCCGGCGGCCTTGGCCATCTGCGTCGACTCGATGAGGTCGTCGCTCTTTCCGGATTGCGAAACCGTAATAAAGAGCTGGCTATCGAGCCTCAGCCGCTGCTGGTAGATGGTGGCGATATTGGGAGCAAAGGCGCCCACGGGGATGCCAAGATGACGCTCGACGAGGTGCTTTCCGAACGTCGCCGCATGGGCCGAGCTTCCGCGCGCGCAGGTGACGACGAAGCCCGGCGGATTGCGGCCGACGTGCCGCAGCAGCTCGGCCAGCGGAGCCGCGAGCGCCCGCGCCTGCCGCCGCACGGCGTCCGGGCCCTCCCGCCATTCCGCTTCCATGTTGCCGCGAGGGTCGTTCACCAGCTCAAGACTCCGTTAACCCCCCACGCACCCGAAACAATTAGGATACCCCCCAACGCATGAGAACCAATCCGGATCACAAGCGTTTTTCCTGGGGATCGGCTATATGGCGTGCCCATGGACACCGAACGCGCGAGCCCGCGATATCTTGATATAGACGTTTGGGACCCTGCCGACATCGCCGAGGCGATGATCGAGGGCCAATTTACGGCGGTGGCCGCGGTGCGGGCCGCCCGCCTCGCGCTCGTGGGGGCGGCGATCGCCGCCGAGGAGCGGCTGAGAAACGGCGGCCGCCTGGTATATGTCGGCGCCGGAACCTCCGGACGACTGGCTGTCCAGGACGGCGCGGAGCTCATTCCGACGTTCAGCTGGCCGCAAGAGCGGCTGTTGCTGTTCATGGCCGGCGGCAAGGACGCCTTGCTGCGCTCGGTGGAAGGCGCCGAGGACTCGGTCGATCAGGCCTTCCGTCTGGTTCAGCAGCACGACATCGGGGTCAACGACGTGATCATCGCCGTCGCCGCCAGCGGGACGACGCCGTTCACGCTGACTTGCCTGCGGGAAGCACGACGGCGAGGTGCCCTGACGATCGGGGTCGCCAACAACGCCGACACGCCCATCCTGGAGGAAGCCGACCACGCCATCTGGCTCGACACCGGCGCCGAGCCGATTGCGGGCTCCACGCGCATGAAAGCCGGAACGGCGCAACGTATCGTCCTCAATGTCTTCTCGTCGCTGGTCATGATCCTGCTCGGCGGCGTCTATGAAGGCCTCATGGTGGACGTGCAAGCCGTCAATCAGAAGCTCGTGCGGCGCAGCGAAGGCATCCTCAAGCGGCTCACCGGGTGCAGCGGCGAAGAGGCGCACGAGGCATTACGGCAGGCGAGCGGCAGCGTGAAGCTCGCCGTGCTGCTGCTGCACGGCTGCGATCTGCGGGAAGCGACCAACGTCCTCGACCGCGCGGGCGGGCAACTGCGTGCGGCGCTCGCAACCATCGGCAAGCGCGCTCCCGAGCCCGCGGATCTCAGCGAGCTGACCGACGTCGAGGCGCCGAAACTGTAAAGGCTATCCCCCGAGGCTGTCGGGCTCGGTCATCTCGCGCGGTTTGCCGAGCGGGTCCGCCGTGCGGGGATGCTTGTCGTGCAGGAAGACCGCAAGCTGCGGCCTTATGGATTCGCCTTGCGAGGTCACCGCTTCTTGGAACAGGTGATTTTGCACGTCTTGCGGCAAGTTGCTCCATATCCGAATGACAGCTTCGCCCAGTGCGCGCGTCAGCTGATCCGCAGTCTCGCCGGGGATTGGATCCATCGACCCCTCCTCACGGAAAAGGACTGCACGCCAACGCTCGACAGGACGCGGCAGTTCCGGTGACGCGACCGATCCTCGGCAATGTCACGTCTGATCGGCCACGGGGATTCTCTGCTCGTGGAATCCGCGCTGATGCATCGCATAGGCCTCGCGCACGAGAATATGCGTCGCGACCTCGTTTTCGGTGCGGCCGAGCTTTCCGAGAGTCGCAAGAAGCACCAGGTAGTTGAATGCTTCTTCGGGCAAGGTCAGGCTCAGCTGCCGGGCTTCCGAGCGGTTTTCAGGTCGCGCCATTGTCCACGCCTCACAATTACAACGCCATTATAATGGCATTATAACTCTTGTTTAGCGAATCGAATCGTGAGAGCGTTGATTCGTCCGCGCCGCAAGGAAAATGCGGCCTTGGTGGTGGCGCGGACCGGACGGCACGGAGGCAATCCAGGCCCGGAATCTGCGGATCTGCCCGATGGTGCGCGCGGCTCGCCGGCCTCGCCATCAAACGAGGACGTGTGCCAGGCACACGCCCCCGCCCCGTGCGCTCATTCACCAGGCCGCCGGCCAACGGGCTGAGCCTTACTCACACCGCAGGGGCGTCAACATGTCCGTGAAACGTGCGACCTGGAGTTCCGAGCTCATCGAGCAGATGACGCGCCACTTTCATGCCGGGCTGACATGCAGCCAGATTGCCGGCGAGATCGGCGTGACCCGCAACGCCGTCATCGGCAAGATGCATCGCCTCGGCCTGACGCGGCCCCGGGAATTGGCCACCGCGCAGGTGGAGCAAAGGCGCGCGGCGAGGCTCGCACGGGCGAAGTCTCCGAAAAACTGGCGCCCGAGGCGCTCGCGCGTGAGCATCTCCACCCAGCACGAAATGTTGGCGGAGGCGTTCCCGGCATCGGAGCACGTCGAAGAGGTCCCGATCTTCAACGGGTGCGGCTGCACGCTGCTCGAGCTCGGCCAGGCGCAATGCCGCTGGCCGATCAGCACGCCCGGCGCCCCGGACTTCTGCTTCTGCGGCAACGAGCCGGTGCAGGGACTGCCCTATTGCCCGGGCCACGCGCGCATGGCGTATCGGCGCCCCGGCCGGCCGCGCGTTGCGCGGATTCGCGTAGCGTAGCGCGCTGCAGGGCCAACCCACCCTACAGTCACGCCAGAACCAGGCCTTTTCTCTTGTCGCGCTCCATGCCGGCGTCGATGCCGTGCAGGCGACGGTTCATCCTGACCTGGAGCTGATCGGTGTATTGCGCGCCCATCCAGTCGCGCAATTCCTCGACCGTGGCGGCCTGTCGTCCGCAATCCTCCTCGAACATCTCGAGCAGCGCGCGCGCCCGCTTCAGCCGACGTCGATCCGTGTCTTCGTGTGGCATGGCGATCCCCTCCGCCGAATACCTCCGCGCGCACCCCGCGCGCCTTGTCCCAAGCTCATCGACGCCGGCTAAATTGCACGTTAAAGGCCCGGTACCGGCGGCGATGCATCGCCGGAAAATAATCAGCAGTATCCTTAACAGCGGCGCGTGGAAACGCGCGTCGATGCCGGAAAGTCGGTACCCAAGGATTCAGTAATGATTGTGTCGGAACATGACGCCATCGTTCAACATCGGTGGCCAGCGCATGAGCGTGCGGCGAATGACACGTGGGGCGCGCGACAAGGCCGCGGCGCGGCGTCGCGCGGCGCTCGATCCGGCCAGCCTCATTCTCGAGCTGGATATGGCCGCCCTGGTCCGACGGGCCGGAGACAGTCTCCGGCAACATCGCGACGATGCCGAGCGGCGCAAGCGCTCGTGGTGGCGGCGCCTCTTCGGCAGGAAGCGGATCGCAGCGTAGCGGCGAGCTACGCCGCCTGTTGCGCACGCAAGTCGGCTTTAGCCGACTTGCGCATCTAACATTGCCCGATCTCGGGTAAACCCGAGATCGGGTGTGCTGCCGGCGCGGACCAGCCGGCCGGGCAGCGCGCCGGTGTGCTCGCCGCGCTCGAAAATCGGCATGCCAGCGACCAGCGTCGCCTCGTAGCCGTCGACGCGCTGGATGAAACGGCGGCCGCCGGCCGGCATGTCGTGCACGATCTCGGGCCGGTGCAGGCGCAGGCGGGGAAAATCGATCAGGTTCACGTCGGCCCGCAGCCCCGGCGCCAACCGGCCGCGGTCGGTGAGCCCGAAGAAGTCGGCGGTCTCGCTGGTCTGGCGCTTGACCAGAAACTCCAGCGGCAGCTTCGGCCCGCGGTGCCGGTCGCGGCCCCAATGGGCGAGCATGTAGCTCGGCAGGCCGGAGTCCACGATGGAGGTGCAGTGCGCGCCGCCGTCGCTCAGCCCGAGCAGGCAGGCCGGGTCATTCATCATCTCGTGGATCGGCCCGTGATCGCCGGTGACATAGTTCACCACCGGGAAGTAGAGGTACTGGCCCTCCTCTATGATGTAGTCGTAGGCCACCTCGTCGGGCGGCCGGCCCTCGCGGGCCGAGATCGCGGCGACGCTCTTCTCCGGGCCCGGCTCGTAGTCCGGCGGGTTGCCCATGACGAAGAACTTGTCCCAGCGCCGGGTGATGGCCTGGCGGAATTGCGCGAGCTTCTCGACCTCGGCTTCCGACGGTTTCTCGGCGAGGATTTTTCGCCGCAGCTCGGGATCGCGCAGACGCTTGCGTTGTTCTTCGATCGGCAGGCTCTCGAGCTCCTTGTAGCTCGGCCGCACGGTAAACGGATTGAGCGCGGTGCCGATGCCCATCATCACGCCGATCGGCCGGCCCGCGATCTGCGCGGTCAGCGGCAGGCCCTGCGCGCGCGCCTCGTGCGTGGCCTTCATCAGCCGCCGCCAGCGCTGCGGATCCTCGTAGCGGTCGGTGAGCAGGAACCAGACCGGGCGGTTGGTTTCCTTGGCGAGCCGCGTCATCCAGGCGAGCTCATAGGCTTCGTCGTCGAAGTCGCTGTTCATGCCGAAGGCGCCGGCGCCGACCGCGCCCAGCGCCGAGCCGATGCCGACGAGCTCATCGGCGTCCGCATCGCGCGACGGCACCATGTCGCCAGTCCGGCGTCTTGTGCGAATCCGTGCGCGAGGTGGTGAAGCCGAACGCGCCGGCGCGCAGCGCCTCGATCGTCAGCTTGCGCATTTCCGCGATGTCGTCGGGCGTCGCCGGCTCGCGGGCGATCGCGCGGTCGCCCATCACGTAGACGCGCATCGGCAGATGCGCGGCCTGCGCGCAGATGTCGATCGCGCGCGGCCTGCGCTCCAGCGCATCCATGAAATCGGGGAAGCTCTCCCACTCCCAGGTCAGGCCGGCGGCCAGCACCGGGTTGGGAATCTCCTCGACGCCCTCCATCAGATCCATCAGCGCGTCGCGGTGATGCTTCTTCACCGGCGCGAAGCCCACGCCGCAATTGCCGAACATGACGGTGGTGACGCCATGCCAGCAGGACGGCGCCAGCAGCGGATCCCACATCGCCTGCCCGTCATAGTGCGTATGCACGTTGACCCAGCCCGGCGTCACCATGAGCCCCGCGGCGTCGATCTCGCGGCGCGCCGGTCCCTGCTTGCCGCCGACCGCGGCGATGCGCCCGTCCGCGATCGCCACGTCGCCGGTAAAAGCTGCATTGCCGGTGCCATCGATGATGGTACCGCCGCGAATAACGATGTCGTGCATGGGAGCCGCTCCGGTGGGGTTGCGACCGCGCATGTTCCGGCGAAGTGGGAACCGGTTCGCCGATAAGAACATGCGCCATTGAATTGATCATGATGCACCGGCGGCAACGGCCGCGCAATGCGTTCACAGCCGTTCAGCCATGTCCGGGCGTGCCGGCGCTTCAGATCACATAGATCCGGTCCGGCAGCTCCTCGCGGTCCGCCTCGGTGCGCGGGAAATGTTTCGCGAGCTCGGCTCCGCAGAGGTCGATGGCGGTGATGAAGCCCTCGGCGATGTGGCCGTCGCGCATATGCGCGATCAGCGCATCGACCGCCGCCTGCCATTGCGATTGCCGCACGCGCGCGGCAATTCCCTCGTCGGCGATGATGCGGGCATAGCGCTCCGCCAGCGAGACGAAGATCAGAATGCCGGAACGATCCTTGGTTCGCGCAATGCCGCGGCTGATGAACTGCTCCCTGGCCACGCGGTGCGCGACCGCGCGGCGCGCCCGGCGCGGCATCAGCGCGACCCGCATCCGCGGCAGGCAGAGAATCGCCATGAGCACGAGGAATACGATGACCTGCAGCGACAGGATCCGGTAGACCGTCATCGCCGTGAACGCCACCAGCAGCCAGGGCAGCGCCAGCGCGGCCACCGCGGCGATCAGGATCGGCAAGCCCGTGGCGTCGGAGGACGTCTGCGCCAACACGCAGACGATCTCGCCCGAGGTTTTCGTCTCGGCGGCGCGGATCGCCGTCGATATGCGTTCGCGATCTGCTTCCGAGATGACCATCACCAGCTCCCCGAAGCGCCGCCGCCGCCCGACGAGCCGCCCCCTCCGGAGAAGCCCCCGCCGCCCGAATATCCGCCCGAGAAGCCGCCGCCGGAATATCCGCCGCCGCGCGAGCCGCCCGAGCTGGCGAGAATGCTCATCAACACGTTCAGGACGAACCAGCGGAAGCCCGGCCAGACGAGGAACAGGAGGAGGAAGATGAACAGCCCCGCTGGGAAAACCCAGCCCGCCGGATCCGGGTCCGCACGATGGTCGAGCCGCAGCGACGGGCGCTTCTGCCACTCCGAGGCGTCGGTGGTGAGCACCGTGATGATGTCGTCGACGCCGCGCGTGATGCCGCCGCCGAAGTCGCCGGTCTTGAAGCGCGGCGTGATCGCGTTGGCGATGATGATCTTCGACAGCGCGTCGGTGAGCGTGCCCTCGAGCCCGTAGCCGACCTCGATGCGCACGCGCCGCTCGTTCGGCGCGACCAGCAGCAGCACGCCGTTGTTCTTCGCCTTCTCGCCGAGCTTCCAGCTGCGGAACAGCTCGTTGGCATAGGGCTCGATATCCTGCCCTTCGAGCGAGGAGACGGTCGCGACCACGAGCTGGATGCCGGACTTCTCCTCGAGATCGGCGAGCTTGGGCTCGAGCGCGGCGCGCGTGTCGGCCGGAATGATATTGGCCTGGTCGACGATGCGGCCCGTGAGCGCCGGAAACGTCAGCGCGATGGCGGTGACGACAGCGCATAGCAAGGCCACCAAGATGGCCAGTGCGCTGTGCATGCCACGAGTTCGACTGCGGCTATTGCGCCCTCTCCCCTCGCGGGAGAGGGCAGCTCGGTTCTCCAACGCAGTAGAAAGGGTGAGGGGGTCGCTTCGCATGAGGTGCATCACGGTGCAGAAGCCCCCTCACCCATCACGATGCGTTGCGTCACCATTGAGCCCTCTCCCGCATCCGAAGTCGGATTTATCCGACTTCGGCCACTTCAAGATGCCGATCTCGGGTAAACCCGAGATCGGTGGAGAGGGCGCGAAGTCACGAGCCGGAATCCGCGGCTCCCGGTGCCCACCTTCCATACGGGGCGGGGCGCGTCAGAACTTCACTTGCGGCGGCGTCTGCGAACCCTCGACCGCGGTGAACTCCGCCATCGGCTTGTTGGCGCGGAAGAAGGTCGAGGCCCACAGCACGCCGGGGAAGGTCTTGAGCTCGGTGTTGTAGGCCCGCACCGCCTCGATGTAGTCGCGCCGCGCGACCGCGATGCGGTTCTCGGTGCCTTCGAGCTGCGACTGCAGCGCCAGGAAGTTCTGGTTCGACTTGAGGTCGGGATAGTTCTCGCTGACCGCGATCAGCCGGCCGAGCGCGCCGGAGAGCTGGTTCTGCGCGTCCTGGAATTGCTTGAGCTTCTCCGGATCGGTCAGCTGAGAAGCGTCGACCCGCACCTGGGTCGCCTTGGCGCGCGCCTCGATCACCGCGGTGAGCACCTCCCGCTCCTGCTTGGCGTAGCCCTGCACCGTCGCGACCAGGTTCGGAATCAGGTCGGCGCGGCGCTGATAGTTGTTCTGCACGTCCCCCCATTTCGCCTTGGCCTGCTCCTCGAGGGTCGGAATCGTGTTGTAGCCGCAGGCCGAGACCGAAAGGCCCAGCAGGACGACGGCGACGACGGCGCGAACGCGCGGGACAAATCTGGCCATGACGGCTCCTCCTCCGGGCTGGTCGGCGTACGGTCGTGATAACGTCAGTCTAGCGGAATTTGATCCATGCCGGGGACCTATCCGGCCCCGAGGCGCTGCCTGAACAGGCGGGCAGCCTCGATTCAGCGAAATTTAAGCACGATTCTTGCTGAACGAATTTTAAGCAGACATTTTAAGCGGCAATTACCGGTCCCTCAGTATTTGTACCTGCGCGTACGCCGGCTGGCCTGCCGGTGCGCGCAGCAACGAAGAATTCGTCTGTCTTGGGGGGCACCGATGGACAAGCCTTTTGATGCGGGGGTGACGACCGAAGGTCGTGTCGTTCCCGACAGGTTGCACGGTTATGGGGCAGTGGTCGGCGGCGTCGCCGCGGGCTTTGTGCTGGTCGGCCTTGCGGCCTACGCGTTCGGCACCATCAGGGGCACGCCGTCCGTTGACTCCTTGCTGAGCGCGCCCGAATGTGAGGCTCAGCCGATTTCGGTCGTGCTCGGACAGGATGCCGAGGCGAACATGACGGTGAGCCGCCGCACGCGGTGCCAGATCGCCAGCGGCCTCTCCATTGCTTCGGTCGAGGAATTCAACGTCGTCGATGCGCCAAAGCATGGAACGGTGATGCAGCGCGGCCGCACTGGTGTGGTCTACCAGTCGGATGGCGACTTTCGGGGCAAAGATTCATTTACATTCTCGATGCGGGGCAAATCCGTCGGCGCCGATGAAACGGCCCGCGGCGAAACCTCCGTCGTGCGCGTCAACGTGACGGTAAAGTAGCGACCGTGCGCCGACCGGCGGGCTTCGCTCCGCGCGCGAAGCACCGCATTGTCGCCCCTCGCGGCCGGGCGTAAAACGCCGCGATGACCGACCAGCCCGCCGCCGGGGCGCCGCCAGCGCCCCTGGGCGATCCGAACGCCGAATGCCCGCACTGCCGCAAGCCGCCGGCGCTGTGCGTGTGCGAAGGCATCGCGCGGATCGACAACAAGATATCGCTGCTCATCCTGCAGCATCCGCAGGAGCAGGATCGCGAGCTCGGCACCGCCCGGCTCGCAGCGCTGCATTTCAAGGATGCGCTCATCAAGATCGGCCTGTCCTGGCCGAGCCTCACCAAGATTCTCGGCCGCCCGGCCGATCCGCAGCGCTGGGCGATCCTCTATCTCGGCTCGGTCAAGGCCGCGGCCGTCCTGCCCGATCGCGACATCGTGGTCGTGAACAAGAACGGCAACGCGGTCGACCGCCAGGAGGCGGCGTTGCGCGAGATCGAAGGCATCATCCTGCTCGACGGCACCTGGAGCCAGGCCAAGGCGCTGTGGTGGCGCAACGGCTGGATGCTCAAGTGCAAGCGCGTGGTGCTCGGGCCCAAGCGCCCGTCGCGCTACGGCAAGCTGCGGCGCGAGCCGCGCAGCGACGGGCTTTCGACGATCGAGGCGGCGGCCATGCTGCTGGCGCGGCTCGAGCGCAAGCCGGAGATCGAGACCGCGCTGGTCGCGAGCTTCGAGCGGTTGCTGGCGCGCTATCGGGAGCTGCGGCCGGTTTCGGGGCCAAGACGTCGGCGATGATCGAGGCGCCGACTCCGGCCTACTCCGGCTGGATGCGCGCGTCCTTGACCATCTTGCCCCACTTGCCGAGCTGGACCCCGACGAAGTCCTCGAATCTCCTTGGGCGAGCTCGAGAATGCCTCGAAGCCCACATTGCCGAGCTTCGACTTGATGTCCGCGCTGTCGATGATCTTGCGCAGCTCCGTGTTGAGCTGCGTCACGATCGCCGGCGGCGTATGCGCCGGCGCGACGATGCCGGCCCACGAATCCATGTCGAAGCCGGTCACCCCGGCCTCGTCCAGCGTCGGCAGCTCCGGGAACAGCGAACTGCGGTTGAGGCGCGTCACCGCGAGCGCGCGCAGCGCCCCGGATTTGACGTGCGGCAGCCCGGTCGTGAGATCGGTGAACATCATCGACACCCGGCCGGCGAGCACGTCCTGGATGGCCGGCGGCGAGCTCTTGTAGGGCACGTGCAGCATGTCGATTTCGGCCCAATGCTTGAGCGTCTCGCCGGCGACGATGCCGGAGGTATTGGCGCTGGCGAACGACAGCTTGCCGGGATTATCCTTGGCGTATTCGATCAGCTCCTTGACGGTCTTGGCCGGCACGCTCGGATTGATCACCAGCATCAGCGTGAAGCTTCCCACCCGCGTCACTGGCGTGAAGTCCTTCACCGCATCGTAGCTCACGTTCTTCATCAGGAACGGGACGGCCGAAAGCGGGGAGTTGGTCGCCAACAGCAGCGTGTAGCCGTCGGGCGCCGCGCGCGCGACGTACAGCGCGGCCAGCGCTCCGTTCGCACCCGGGCGATTTTCGACGATGACGGTCTCCTTGAGCGCGATGCTGAGCGGCTGGGCAATCACGCGGCAAATCGTGTCGCTGGCGCTGCCGGGTCCGAACGCGGCAATGAGGGTGATCGGCTTGCTCGGATAGTTGTCGGCGCGGAGCGCCGGGCTGAACAATGCCGCGGCGGCGGCCACGAGAATGAGAAGCAACTTTTTCATGCGTGGTTCCTCCCTGGCTGTCGCGATGATGTTCGTCGGCGCGTCGGTTCGCGTGGACGCGCGCCTTGCCGAGCCGTGCAATCGAGGAGGTTAGCAGACTTGCGCCGCCGCTGCGTGGCGGCAGGATGGATACGTTTGTCGCAGCCACTCCACGAACCGCAGCGAGGACAGTGGGCGAGGCGCTCGAAACTTGCCGCTCAATTGATCGACAGGTCGAGGGCCTTGACCATCTTGCCCCAGTGGTTGACCTCGCTCCTGAAGAATCCGGTGGTCTGCGCAAGGTTGCCGCGCATCGGCTCGAGACCGAATTTCCGCAGCCGCTCCTGGACGCCGGCATCATCGAGGGATTCGTTGATCGCGGCATTGAGCTTGCTCACGACCGCATCGTCCGTTTTCGCCGGCACGAAGAACCCGACCCATGACGCGGCATGGAAATTCGGGAATCCGTTCTCGGCGTAGGTCGGAACATCGGGCACGACCGCAAACCGCTTCTCGCTCGCGATTCCGAGGCCCCGGAGCGCGCCGGCATTGATGTGCGTGATGAGCGGCGACACGGTCGCGGCCAGCGCGCCGATGTGGTTGCCCAGCACCGCGGTGATGGCGGGCGCGCCGCCCGGGAACGGCACGTGCACGGCCTGCGTCTTGGCAAGAACCTTGAAGAGATATTCCGCCGCGATATGCGAGCCGCTGCCCACGCCCGCGCTCCCGAATTCGATGGGCTTGCCCTTGGCGGCGGCGATGAGCTCGGCGAGATTTTTTGCCGGATTGCCGGGATGGACGACGATCGTCTCGGGTGCCGTGCCGACGATCGCGACGGCCCTGATATCCGCGGTCGCGTAGCCCATGTTCTTGTACAGCGTGCCGTTGATCGCCATCGAGGTGGTGGACACGAGCACGGTGTAGCCGTCGGGCTTGGATTGCACGACCTGCCGCGCGCCGAGATTGCCGCCGGCGCCGCCCTTGTTCTCGATCACGACGTTCTGCCCGAGCTTCTCCTTGAGCTTGTCGCCGATGGTGCGGGCGACGCCGTCGGCAAATCCGCCCGCGGCTGCGGCGACGACGATCGTGATCGGCTGCGCGGGATATTGCTGTGCCGCAGCCTGCGGCGCAGCGGCGAGAAAGAAGCCCAGCACTGCGCAGCCATGCGCGGCAAACGACGGACGATCCATCGGCATCGAAAATCCTCCCTGGCTGGCGCCGTTTCGCGCACCTTGTTGCATGAGAGGCTAGCGTGCGCGGCCGACCGGGTCGAGCGTCAGGTTGACGCTCTCCGTGTGCTCCGGGCAGACTCGACGGCCGCGGTGAAGGAGACAGGCCGATGATCGAGCTCTACCACAACGACATGTCGGTCTGCGCGCAGAAGGTCCGGCTGACGCTGGCGGAGAAGAACCTTCCGTGGTCCGGCCATCACCTCAATTTGCGCGCGGGCGACCAGCACAAGCCGGACTATATCCGGCTCAACCCGAACGGCGTCGTGCCCACTCTTGTCGACAACGGGCGGGTGATGATCGAGTCCACCCTGATCTGCGAATACCTCGACGACGCCTATCCGGACCCGCCGCTGCGTCCGAGCGATCCTTACGCACGCGGACAGATGCGACTGTGGACCAAGAAGCTCGACGATTGGGCTCACGCCGACACCGGCACCCTGAGCTCGTGCATCGCTTTCCGCTATCAGTATCTCGCGCGGCTCGACACGCCCGAGAAGCTCGAGGCGCATCTCGCCAACATGCCGTCCGCGGACAAGCGGACGAGGCAACGTGCCAACATCACCAAAGGCATGGAGTCCCCGTATTTCGTCGAGGCGCTCCAGCGCTTCGCCCGCCTGTTCCGGCAGATCGAGGACACGCTCGGCGACGGTCCCTGGCTCGCCGGCAACACGTACTCGCTCGCCGATATCGGCTACACGCCCTATTTCCTGCGGATGGAACAGCTCGGCCTCGGCGCGGCGTTTTATGGTCCGCGTGCGCGCGCCTGGGGCGAGCGCCTCCAGGCGCGCCCGGGCTTCGCCGCGGGAATTGGTAATCTGCTCAATCCGGACTATCTCGCCTTGTTCGCGCAAAAGCGCGAGGAAGCCGCATCGATGGCGCGATCGCTGCTGGCGGCCTGATGCGCGGGATTGCTGACGCGCTATCGGGAGACGCGACCGGCTGAGGGGGCCCCGCGCAGGCGGGCGCCCTGGCGCCGCTAAGCCTGCAATTCAGCAAAGCTTAATCACAGTTCTCAAGCGTTAAAAATAATCTGTAAGAAATTAATCATTGATTTCTAACCTCCTGGTATCGGTGCGCCGCGCGTGCCTGGCAGATTTCGCCCGTGCGCGCGGAGGTGAAGAATTCATCCGACTTGGTTCCATGGAGGGTACCGATGCACGAGACAATCGATGCTGGGGCTATGTCCGGCGGCCGTATTTTGCCCGACAGCGTGCGCCAGCACGGCGTGTTGATCGGCGGGGTCGCGGCGGGGCTGGTGGTGGTCGGCCTTGCGGCCTACATGCTCGCCACCGTGACGACCACGCGATCCACCGGTACATTGCTGAGCGCGTCCGAGTGCGAGGCCCAGCCGCTTTCGATCGTGCTCGGGCAGAATGCGGAAGCGACAATGATGGTGAGTCCGCGCACGCGGTGCCCGATCGCCACCGGCTTCGCCACCGCTTCGATCGCGGACCTCAACATCGTCGATCCGCCCAAGCATGGAACGCTGGTGCAGCGAGGCACCGGTGTGGTCTATCAGTCGGACGGCGACTTCCGCGGCGAGGATTCCTTTGCATTCACGATGCAAGGCAAGAGCGTCAACCATTATGACGGGGCCGCCACGTCCGTCATCCGCGCCCACGTGACCGTGAAGTAGCAGCGTCCAACCGTCGAGAACGGGCGAGCTTCGCTTCGCCCGAGCCGCGCGCGCCGACCTCCCTCAAGGGGAGGCGAGCGCGCGCGTTGACGTCTTGTGCCAGGGCGGAGAAACGGCAAAATACGGGCGAGGAATTTCGGTTCGACCGGCCGCTCGGCAACATCCGGCCGGCAGTCGAACATGCCTGTGCGCGGGGGAAACCGCATGGCACGGTTCATCGCATCGGTCTTTTTGGGGGTGCTGACCGCCGCATCGCTCCCGACGGCCGGCTGGGGGCAGGCCGAGTTCTACCGCGGCAAGACCATCAGCATGGTGATCGGCTCTCGGCTGACCGGGACGCTGGGGATTTCCGCGCTCGCCGTGAGCCGTCACCTGGGCAAGCATATTCCCGGCAATCCGACCGTCATCCTGCGGCAGATGCCCGGCGGCGCCCATCTCAACGCGACCAACTACGCGTTCAACGTCGCCGAGGCCGACGGCCTGACCATCCTGGCGGCGAACCCGGCGGTCGCGATCGCACAGTTGTTCAAGGTGCCCGCGGTGCGGTTCGATCTACGCAAGTTCGCCTGGCTCGGCTCGTCCGGCGCCGATGGCGTGTTGTTCGCGATCCGGAGCGACCTGCCTTACAAGACCTTCAAGGATTTGCAGAGCGCCCATCCGGAATTGATCGTGGGGTCGACCGCACCGGGGTCGAACTCATACGACACGCCGATGCTGCTCAAACAGTTTGCCGGCGCGAAGTTGCGGCTCATTTCCGGGTACGCCGCCAACGGCGATATCCGGCTCGCGCTCGAACGCAAGGAAGTCGACGGCTGGACCGCGCTCGCCACCACGGTCAAACAAGCTGCCGAGCAGGGTGTTGTGCGCCCGATGGTGCGGGGACGCGCCCCGGTGCCCGGCCTCAATGACCTGCCGGTTGACGAGGATTTGGCGCAGAGCGACATCGGCCGCTCACTGATGGTGATCCGCGGCATGCCGCTCGCAATCGGTCGCCCCTATGCGGTGCGCCCCGGTACCCCACCTGACCGCGTGGCCGTCCTGCAAAACGCCGTCAAGGAGGTGATGGCCGACCCGGCATTCCTGGCTGAAGCAAGGACTGCACAGATCGACATGGCCTACATCTCCGCAGCGGAGGTCAGCCAAAGCTTCGAGGCCATATTCAACCAGCCGCCGGAAGCGCTGGAGGCGATGCACACGTACCTCAAGGTCGGGGAATAGCCGGGCTGACTGCGATCGAGCGCAACGCGAAAATCCACTCTGACCCCATTTTTCATCCGGAATTGATCGTGGGGTCGACCGCACCGGGGTCGAACTCATACGACACTCCGATGCTGCTCAAACAGTTTGCCGGCGCGAAGTTGCGGCTCATTTCCGGGTACGCCGCCAACGGCGATATCCGGCTCGCCCTCGAACGCAAGGAAGTCAACGGCTGGACCGCACTCGCCACCACGGTCAAACAAGCTGCCGAGCAGGGTCTTGTGCGCCGATGGTGCGGGGAAGCGCCCCGGTGCCCGGCCTCAATGACCTGCCGGTTGACGAGGATTTGGCGCAGAGTGACATCGGCCGCTCACTGATGGTGATCCGCGGCATGCCGCTCGCGATCGGTCGCCCCTATGCGGTGCGCCCCGGTACCCCAGCCGACCGCGTTGCCGTGCTGCAAAACGCCGTCAAGGAGGTGATGGCCAACTCGGCATTCCTGGCTGAAGCAAGGACTGCACAGATCGACATGGCTTACATCTCCGCGGCGGACGTCAGCCAAAGCTTCGAGGCGATATTCCGACGGCCTCATTGGAAAAAGCGCGGGGTCCGAATTACTCGCTCACGGTTCCGCCGAGGGAGGACCCAACGATGACCTGGCCGATATTAGCGCGGTGCGGATTCGCCAATGCGCGAACGGAAGGGTCCGCTTTCGGGCAATGCGGGAAAACGTCTGTTCACTCGGAGCTTTACCGACTATCTTGAGCCATCTCTGCCATTTGACGATGGATCTTGCTGTGTTTGCACACCCTGAATTCCGTGTAACGATGTGGCAGCTGACCACGGGCGAAGAAAAGCCGGGCCGCTGAGCTGGCAAGGAGACCTGCAGCGCCACCCGGTAGTCAGGATGCGCAGCCATGCTCAAAGGGCTCGTAGGCGTTCGTGGCGGCCGATTCAATCTCTTCGAGGAACTTGGACGCGTTCGTTCAGGGTCGTGTATTTTGCGAAGGACGATCAGGACGCTGAGCATGCCGTGAAGCTGATTGGTCCAAACATAGATGATGAAGTGAAGGCAACGTTTGAAAGAGAGCGGCTTCTTACCCTCGGGGCCTTCGAAATCCACGGAGTGCAGTCAAAAGCGGCGATGAAGATCATGACCTTCAGCAGGATTCTGGCCGGTACAATGCTTTTGCTCGTCGCAACAGGTGGCGCGGAAGCGGCCGACCCGAAGCGGATATTGCTGATTCATTCCTTCGCCCAGGATTTCTCACCGTGGCGTGAATATGAGCATCACATTCGCGCGGAATTGCGTCGGCAACTACCGGAGCCTTTGGAGATCTTTGAGGCTTCGCTCGCAACCGCACGGCTTGCCGACAAAACCCTTGACGATGCGTTTGCACAGTATCTTGGCGCCCTTTCTGCCAGATACAAACTCGACCTGGTGGTGACCGTCGGCGCGCCCGCCGCCAACTTCTTTCTGAAGGTTAGGCAACAGATCTTTCCTACGGTTCCGATGATCTTCACGGGTGTTGAAAAGCGTCGGGTATCACTCTCTGACCTTACGACGAACGACGCGGTTGTCCCGAGCACAGTCGATCATGTAGGCATCGTCGACCATATTCTACGTCTATTGCCGGCAACAGACCATGTTGCGGTGGTGACGGGCAACTCTCCCAATGAAAAGTTTTGGGTGGAGTCGATAAGCAATGAGCTTAAGCCTTTCACCGGCCGTGTGACTTTCACGTGGCTTAATGAATTGCCCTTCGAGGACATGCTCAAGCGCGCCGCCGCGCCTCCGCCGCGGTCTGTCATCTTGTTCATTCTGATGTCGGTTGATGCGGCAGGGGTTTCGCACGAAGGAAAAAACGTGGTGAACCGGCTGCACGCCGTCGCCAACGCTCCGATATTCTCCTGGATTGACCTTGACTTCGGCCAAGGAATTGTGGGCGGTCCGCTTGTTCCTCTCGTAGACGTCGCCAGCCAAGTGGCCCGCGTTGCTGACCGCATCCTCCGCGGGGAAGTGCCAAGCAAAATAACGATACAACCAGTAGGATTCGGAACCCCCAAATACGACTGGAGGGAACTACGGCGTTGGGACATCAGCGAGAGCCGTTTGCCGCCAGGAAGCGAAATCCACTTTCGTAATCTGACAGCGTGGGAACAGTATCGTACGTGGATCCTGTTGACCATAGCGGCGTTGACAGCACAGGCCGCATTGATCGGCTGGCTGATCTACGAGCAGCGCCGTCGTCGCAAAGCGGAAATTGAATCGCGACAACGCCTGTCGGAGCTGGCGCATATGAATCGCCATGCGACGGCGGGCGAGCTTTCTGCGTCGATTGCACATGAGCTCAATCAGCCGCTCGGAGCTATTCTGAATAATACCGAGACTGCGGAGCTCCTGCTCAGCTCCCCATCGCCAAATTTGGAAGAAATAAAGGAGATTGTCGCTGAAATCAAACGCGACGATCAGCGAGCGAGCGAAGTCATTAAGAGGCTGCGCAGTCTGCTTACAAAAGTCAAAGTCCTGCACGAGGACATCGATCTCAACGACACGATTCGGGAAGTTCTGAGATTTCTATCCACGCAGGCATCGTCGCGCGACATCCTTCTACCTAGCACATTGTCGCCACAGGTCGTCCGGGTCAAAGGGGATCGAATTCAACTTCAACAGGTCATATTGAATCTGGTCGTGAATGGCATGGATGCCATGGCAGATGCCAGCACCGGCGAACGAAGAATCACGAGCAGCACCGGCGTAGTAAACGGCGCTGCCGAGATCTCGATCTCGGATTGTGGGCCTGGTATCCCGCCGGATAAGCTTCCGCACCTGTTCGAGCCATTCTTTACGACCAAGGAGCATGGCATGGGGATGGGGTTGTCCATCGCACGGACGATTATCGAAGCTCATGGCGGCCGGATATGGGCGGAGAATCAGGCTGGCGGCGGCGCGATATTCCGGCTCAGCCTGCCGCTGGCGAAAGCGCATTAGGAGCGACTCAGTTGTCCGCCCTGATCCATGTTGTCGACGACGACGAATCGTTTCGAACGACGCTTGGCTGTCTGCTGCGGACTTGCGGGTATGAAGTCGTGCTTTATGAGTCCGCGAAGCAGCTTTTAGAGCAGTTGCCGGATGAAGCGGGACCGAGCTGTATCCTGTTGGATGTTCAGATAACCGGCTTGAGTGGTCCCGAAGATATCCGCGACCTCCAGCGCTGGACGGGACCAGCGTTCAGCCAAGTGACGCATCTTAGCCGCTCCAAGGTTCGACACCTGTTGGTGTCCCCGTAAAACCCGTTTCGACAAAATTGCGCGCGGATCAATTCTTCCCACCCATCACCATTCGCAGCTTCCGTTCCAGCGCATCCTGCGACAGCGGCTTCTGCAGCATCTCCACGCTCGGATCGACCGGCCATTGATCCACGACCGCCTCGCGCGAATATCCCGTCATGATCAGCACCTTCGCACCCGGCTGGCGCGCCTTCACTTCCTCCGCTAACTGACCGCCGTTCATTCCCGGCAACACCAGGTCGGTCAGCAGCAGATCCACCCGCACGTCGTTGCGGTCGATCAGCCCCAGCGCCGAATCCGCGTCGTGCGCCTCCAGCACCCGGTAGTGCAGGTCGCGCAGGATTTCGACGATATACGCGCGCACATCGTGATCGTCCTCGACCAGCAGGATCGTCGGCGCCGTATCGGCGGCAGTTGGCGGCCGTTCGGCCGGCTGCTCGTCGCGGACCTTTCCGGTCAGCGCCGGCAGATAGATCGTGATGGTCGTGCCCTTGCCCTCCTCGCTGTCGATCTCGACGTGCCCGCGCGACTGTTTGACGAAGCCGTAGACCTGGGCGAGGCCGAGGCCGGTGCCCTGGCCGGCCTTCTTGGTCGTGAAGAACGGCTCGAACACCCGCTCCCGCACGTGCGCCGGCATCCCGCTGCCGGTGTCGCCGACGGCAATGCGGACGTACTGTCCGGGAGCAAGGTCGTCATGCTGCTGGCAGTACTTCTCGTCGAGCGTGACGTTCTCGGTCGCGATCGTCAGCTTGCCGCCGCCCGCCATGGCGTCGCGCGCGTTCACGGCGAGATTGAGGATCGCGGATTCGAGCTGCACGGGATCGGCTTCCACCTGCCGCAATCCCTTGGCGCCGGCGATCTCGAGGTTGACCGTCTCGCCCAGCGTGCGGCGCAGGAAATCCGCGAGGCCACGGACGAGCTGGTTGACGTTGAGGGGCTTCGGGTTGAGCGGCTCCTTGCGCGAGAACGCCAGCAGGTGCTTGGTGATGTCCGTCGCCTTCTCGGCGCCGCGCATGGCGTTGTTGATGACGCGGCGCAGCCGCTCCGCCGGCGCCTCCGACAATGATGCCAGGTGACGCTGCGCGATGTTGAGGTTGCCGACGATCACGGTCAGACAGATTGTTGAAGTCGTGCGCCACGCCGCCGGTGAGCTGGCCGACGGCCTCCATCTTCTGCGATTGCGCGAACTGCTCGCGCGCCTCGCCCAGCTCCTTGCGGGTGTCGCGGAGCGCGCGCTCGGTGCGCCGGCGCTGCGCGGCCTCGACCGCCAGCACGAGGCTCGGCGTCGCGATGCCGATCATGAAGATGACGATGACGATCGCCGGCGGCCCCTCGTGCAGGCTCCGCGTCAACGGACCGCCGCGGAAGAAAATCGTTTCCCAGCTCGCGAAGCCCAGGAGAATGAGCGCGGCCGTGGCGGTGTCGCGCGGGCCGCAGCGCAGCGCCGCCCATAGCGGCGGCAGCACGGCAAGAACGGCAAGCGGCGCCGCGCTCCGCATGTCGGCGGCCAACGGGCCAAAGGCGAGCGCGCCGAACGCGCCGGCCGCCGCGAAGATCGCGGTCGTTTCCAAAAACGAGGGCAGATCGAACGCGCGCGGATAGTCCGTCGCCCACAGCACCAGGACCGGCGTGATCAGCAGCAGCGCGGCGAGATCGCTCAACCATCGCGGCGACCAGACCGCGGCGAAACGTGCCCAGTCCGTCTGCTCGATCGGTGTCGAGACTCCGACACCGAGATCGACGACCGTGCTGACGCCCGCGCCGATCGCTGCGGCAATCACCGCGATCAACACGAATTTGCCGATGCCGGCCGGCTCCGCGAAGACGTTGCGGCCGCCCGCCCACCAATTGACCAGAACGCCGCCCGCGAATGCCGCGAGCGCGTGGCCTGCCGCGACCGCCGCGGTAGCATAGTCCGGCTCCAACGATATTGCGTTTGTGCTCGCGGCATAGGCGGCCACGAAAATCACCGGCACAACCCGATACCCTGCAAGCAGGACAGCGGCCAACGCCAATCCGGACGGCAGCCAGATTGCAGCCGCGCCCGGGTAGATGGAGACCAGCTCGCGGCAAAATCGCGCGACAAAATAATAGGCCGCGCCGACCGCCAGGAGCTGGATGAGGTATTTCAGGGCGCGAGCCAAGGCAGGCGATCCGTGTCGTTGTGGAACTTATAGCGAAAGCAAATCCTGAACGAATTTCGTGACCCTTGCACGATTTTCCATTGCCTTGACCCCACTATTTCGTACCGCTGGAACAACGGGTAAGGCGTCACCGCAATGCCGCGGCGCCGCTGTTGAACGGCCGCGCCGATCACCGCAATGCGCGTCGGCTGCTAGGCTCTTGGACAGTGCCAGGAGTAGCACACGGGCTTGAACCCGATCTTGGCATAGCACCGGTTCGAGAACGGGTTGCGCAGATCGGTGTACAGGCAGGCTGCGGATTTGCCCTCCGCAAAGATGCGCTCCACCAGCGCCGCGGTGACCGAACCGGCATAGCCGCGGCCACGCAACTGCGGCGGCGTGTAAACCGCCGAGATCGCGGCTGCATGCCGGGTGCGGCGTGCGATGCCCGCCATGGAGACCGGCTCGCCGTCGACAATCCAAAATAAATGACGACCCTCGCCGGCCACCTTGGCCAGGCTCTCGCGCAAAGGGACCGGGTCGTGCGGAACGGCTTCGCGCACGAACGCGATGATCCAATCCGCGAATACATCTGCATCGTCGGCGCTGACCAGACGAGCAGATCCCGGCGCGCCTGGATACTTCGGCGTGTCGCTGATCGCATGTATCTGCTGAGGTATCGGTTCGAGGAACGCCAAGCCCAGCTCCACGGCTCGCTCCGCGAAACGCTTCGCGGTCAGGTCCGGGCCGACGACGCCCGGATAGTCGAGCTCCTTGGTTTGTTCGGCGAGCGCGCGGCAATTCGTGTCATCGAGCGCGCCCAGCACGATCGGATATGGAGGCACCTGGACCGCGCACTGGCCCGGCGCACCCAGAAGTCCATCGGCGAATGTCGGGCGGCTCGTCCTTGGCGATCCGGCCGAGGATTGCCAGGATGACGCTGTGCCTTGCCTCGTCGATCTCCAAGGCCGGCCGATGATGCTCGGCGAATTCACGCGGTTGCACGCTCTAAACTCCGCGCCAGAAGAAATAAGCCGTGATCGCAATGCCCCACGCGATGATGAACCACTTGATCAGCCGCTGGTCGAGCCGCTGCGCGACACGCGCGGCTACATAGCCTCCGATCACGGACCCCACCAGCATCGGCAACACCTCGCGCCAGCGTATGACATCCGCCACCATGAATATGACGGCCGAGGCCGCGGTCATGATGCCCACCAGCCACATCTTGAGGCCGTTCATCGCATTGATGTCGCGCATCCCGAACAGCGTCAACGCCGCCAGCAGCAGGAAACCGATGCCGCCGCCGAAATAGCCGCCGTAGAGCGATACGATGAAATGCGCGGCGAGCGCGCCGCGCGGACCGAGCTCGAGCCGCCGGATCACATCGAGCGGCGCGAAATTGCCGACGGCGAAGATGATCGTCGAGACCAGCACCAGCCAGGGTACCAGGCCCGCGAAGACCGCGATCGGCGTGGACAAGAGCAACAGCGCTCCCAACACCCCGCCGACCAGGCTGACGATGGAAAGACCGGTCACGCTGACTTCGGTGACGCTGAAGATGCTGCCGCGATATGCCCAGACGCTGGCGAATGTCGCGGGAAACAACACCAAGACGCTCGATGCATTCGCATCGATGGGGTTGAGCCCGACGAACAGCAGCGCCGGGAACGTCACCAGCGATCCGCCGCCGGCGAGCGCATTGAGGGCTGCGGCGAGGGCCGCGGCGCCGGTCAGAACGATGAGCGTGATCACCAGGTGTTGCGCGAGGGGTTGGTGTTGAAGCGCGAGAGCGAGGCACCCATAGCATGGCGAAGCAACCGCATGCGAGAGCAAGCCAAGCCAGGGCCACGGACTCCACCTCTCCCCGCTTGCGGGGAGAGCATAGGCGGCCTTCGGCCGCCGTCCTTAGCGCCAAGAACGCCGATGCGTAGCATCGGCTATGCGCCGAGCGGCATCTTCGCCGCGATGGCGGGCGGGTGAGGGGACTCTCCGCGCACCGAGCACTTCGAGAGTCCCCCTCACCCGCCCGCGCTGAAGCGCGGGCGACCTCTCCCCGCAAGCGGGGAGAGGTTGGAGCCCGTGGCACCTCCTTGCGCTCGTGGCCAGTTAAGTCCGCACGGCAAAAGGCTCATTCTCCCGGCCAAATCAGCAACCGCCGAGACCCGCCCATGACCGTCGCCCGCTTCCCGTCGCTGGCCCATTGGGGCGCCTTCACCGCGCTGGTCGAGAACGGCCGGCTGGTCGGCTGCGAGCCGTTCGCGCGCGATCCCGCGCCGTCGAACATGATCGACGCCATGCCGGAGATGGTGCATTCGCCGCTGCGCATCGCGCGGCCGGCGATTCGCGAGGGCTGGCGCGAGGGCAAGCCGCGCACCGGCGCCGACAGCTACCGCGAGGTGTCCTGGGACGAGGCGCTCGACACCGTCGCCGGCGAGGTCAAGCGTGTCCGCGAAACGTTCGGCCACACCTCGATCCTCGGCGGCTCCTACGGCTGGTCGTCGGCCGGGCGCGTCCATCACGCCCGCAGCCTGCTGCGGAAATTCCTGTTCCTCGGCGGCGGCTGCACCGACCAGGTCTCCAACTACAGCTTCGGCGCCGCCTATTTCCTGCTGCCGCGCGTGATCGGCACCTTCGCGCCGGTGGCGGGCGAGATCACCGACTGGTCGTCGGTCGTCAAGCACACGCGGCTGATGATCGCCTTCGGCGGCCTCGCCACCAAGAACGGCCAGGTCACCTCGGGCGGCGCCGGCGCCCATACCCTGGAGATGTGGCTGCGCCGCGCGAAAGACGCCGGCGCCGAGTTCGTTTCGGTGTCACCGCTCAAATCCGACGCGCCCGATTTCATCGGCGCGCAGTGGATCCCGATCCGCCCGAACACCGACACCGCCATGATGCTGGCGATGGCGCACACGCTGCTGGTGGACGAGACCTACGACGCCGACTTCGTCGCCCGCCATTGCCAGGGCTTCGAGACGTTCCGCCGCTATCTGCTCGGCCTCGATGACGGCGTCGCGAAAGACGCGGACTGGGCGGCCGCGATCACCGGCGTTTCCGCCGACGTGATCCGCGACCTCGCGCGCCGCGCCGCCGCGACGCGCAGCATGATCACCTGCGCGTGGTCCCTGCAGCGCGCGCATCACGGCGAGCAGCCCTACTGGGCGGCGATCACGCTCGCGGCCATGCTCGGCGGCATCGGGCTCCCCGGCGGCGGCTTCGCCTTCGGCCACGGCTCGACCAACGGCATCGGCGCGCCGCGCTCCGACATCGCGGGGCCCGAGATTCCGCTGCCGCTCAATCCCGCGCGCACCGTGATCCCGGTCGCGCGCATGGCCGACCTGCTGCTCGATCCCGGCGGCAGCTACGCGTTCAACGGCCGCCGCTACACTTATCCCGACATCCGGCTGGTCTATTGGGCGGGCGGCAATCCGTTCCATCACCACCAGGACCTCAACCGGCTGCAGCGCGCCTGGCAGAAGCCGGAAACCGTGATCGTGCAACGAGAGCTGGTGGACGCCGACCGCGCGCCACGCCGACATCGTGCTGCCCGCCACCACCACGCTCGAGCGCAACGACGTCGGCGGGTCGTCTCGCGATAATTTCATCTTGGCCATGCACCGCGCCATCGATCCCGTCGGCGAGGCGAAGAACGACTTCGACATCTTCCGCCTGCTGGCGCAGCGCCTCGGCTACGAAAAGACCTTCACCGAGGACCGCGACGAGATGGGCTGGTGCCAGTGGGTCTACGACCGGGTGCGCGCGAGCGCGACCGCGCACGGCGTGGAGCTGCCGGGCTTCCAGCAGTTCTGGGCGGAGGGCTTCGTCGAGCTGCCGCCGCCCGATCGCGACTTCGTGCTGTTCGAGGACTTCCGCCGCGATCCCGTGGCGCATCCCCTGAAGACGCCGTCCGGCCGGATCGAGATCATGTCCGACACGGTGGCCGGCTTCGACTACGCGGACTGTCCGCCGCACCCGATGTGGATTCCGCCGGTGGAATGGCTCGGCAGCGCGACGGCCGCGCAGTTTCCGATGCACCTGGTGACGCATCAGCCCGCGACGCGGCTGCACAGCCAGCAGGATCCGGGGCCGGTGTCGCGCGCCCAGAAGGTCGCGGGGCGCGAGGCCGCACGCATCAATCCCGCCGACGCTGCCAGGCGCGGCATCGCCGACGGCCATCTCGTGCGCGTGTTCAACAGCCGCGGCGCCTGCCTCGCCGGCGCCGTGCTCGATCCCGGCGTGATGCCGGGCGTGGTGGTGATGGCGACCGGCTCCTGGTTCGATCCCTCCGAAGCAGCGGGGCGAGCCGGAACGTCACGGCAACCCGAACGTGCTCACCCTCGACATCGGCACTTCCGCGTTGGCGCAGGGCACCAGCGCGCTGACCGCGCTGGTCGAGATCGAGCGCTGGACCGCGCCCGCGCCCGCAATTCGTGCATTCGTGCCGCCAAAATTGGCCGCGGCGGGTTGAACTGGGTGCTATTGTATTCGGTGTCATCCCCGCGTAAGCGGGGATCCATCGTGCCACGCACGACGTCATCTGGAATACTGGGTCCCCGCTTTCGCGGGGACGACAGCGTGCAATCGGAGACCGTAATGTCCAAAAAGCTGCTCACCGGCTCGTTCGTGGCCCTCATCACCCCGTTCAACAAGGACGGCTCGGTCGATTTCGCCGCCTTCCGCACCCTGCTGAAATTCCAGCAGGACAACGGCACCTCGGCGGTGCTGATCATGGGCTCGACCGGTGAAACCTCCATGCTCTCTCCGGAGGAGAAGAAGCAGATCATCGTCGAGTGCGCCAAGATGAAGACGGCCGACATGCCGATCTTCTTCGGCTGCACCGGCAACAACACCGACTCGACCATCGCCAGCGTCCGCTTCGCCAAGGACAACGGCGCCGACGGGGCCATTCTCGCGGCGCCCGCCTACATCTGCGCGCCGGAAGACGACATCGAGCGCTTCTTCCTCGACGTGGCCGATGCCACCGATCTGCCGCTCGGCATCTACAACAACCCGCCGCGGGTGAAGAGCGACCTGCACTGGGATCATCTCATCCGCATCTTCAAGCATCCGAACTACGTGGTGCACAAGGAATCGACCGCGCGCGTCGGCCAGGTGGCGCAGGTGCTCGCCGCGAAACCGAAAGTGTCCGTGATGTGCTGCGACAGCCCCAATCTCGGGCTTGTCGTGCCGACCATGTCGCTCGGCGGCCACGGCACCGCCAACATGACCGGCAACGTCGCGCCGGCCGAGCTCGCGACCATCTCGACGCCGTGGGCGAGCTACGCCGAGGCGGAGGGCTTCAAGAACGCCTATCTGAATCTCCTTCCCCTCCTCCACTTCACCTATTCCGCGATCAACCCGGTGGCGGTGAAGTCGCTGATGAAGGCGCTCGGCCTCCCGGCCGGCGACCTGCGCAAGCCGCTCACCAACCTCGACGCCGAGGCATTGGCCAAGGGCGTGCGCATCATCCAGGAGCTCGGCCTCGACAAGCGCTACGGCTACAAGCTCCGCCCGCTCTCGGCCGTCGCGGCGTGAGTGCAGTAACCGCGATCCCTCCGCCGTCATGCCCGGCCTTGTCGCCGGGCATCCACGCCTTTCTTCGTTGAGGCGGTAAAGACGTGGATGGCCGGGACAAGCCCGGCCATGACGTGGAGAGCACCGGGCACTACGACGAGAACCATGGACCTCGGAATCCGCGGCAAAAAAGCCCTGCTGAGCGGCGCGAGCCGCGGCCTCGGCAAGGCCTGCGCCTTCGCGCTCGCCCGCGAAGGCGTTGACATCACCATCGTCGCACGCACCCGCGACGTGCTGGACGCTGCCGGCGCCGAGATCGCGGCCGCAACCGGCGTGAAGGTCACAACCGTCGCGGGCGACATCACCACGCCGGCGGGACGCTCCGCCGCACTTGCCGCCTGCCCCGAGCCCGATATCCTGCTCAACAACGCCGACGGTCCGCTGCCGGGCGATTACCGCGACTGGTCACGGGACGACTGGATCGCCGCGCTGGACACCATGATGCTGTCACCGATCGAAATGATGCGGCTCACCGTGGACGGCATGATGGCGCGCGGCTTCGGCCGCATCCTCAATATCGTCTCCCGCAGCGTGAAGATCCCGCAGTCCGAGCTCGGCCTGTCGAACGGCGCGCGCTCCGGCCTCGTCGGCTTCGTCGGCGGGCTCGCGCGCCAGACGGTCGCGCGCAACGTCACCATCAACAATCTCCTGCCCGGCATCTTCGACAGCGACGCGCAGAAGGCGCACATCCGCGGCATGCTCGAGCCCGGCGGCAAGAGCTTCGACGACATCTGGCGCGAGCGCGCCGCCGCCAATCCGGCCAGGCGCTACGGCCGGCCGGCCGAGCTCGGCGCCTATTGCGCCTTCCTGTGCTCGGAGCATGCCGGCTTCATCACCGGCCAAAATCTGCTGGTCGACGGGGGAAGCTATCCCGGCACGTATTGAGACATGCTCGAAAGGATCGTTCCCATGAATTCACACCAAACGTGCAAAATTCGGGTCGTCATGCCCGGCCTTGTGCCGGGCATCCACGTCTTTCTCGGGGCCGCGAAGACGTGGATGGCCGGGACAAGCCCGGCCATGACGTGGAGGTGTCGGCGCTCGCGCTCGCGCTTCTTGCGCTCGCGCCCTCACCTGCCGCCGCGCAAACCTATCCCTCGCGCACCGTCACCGTCGTGGTGCCCTTCCCGGCCGGCGGATCGGTCGACGGCGTCGCGCGCATCCTGGTGCAGAAGCTCAACGAGACGCTGGGCCAGTATTTCATCGTCGAGAACCGGCCCGGCGGCGCATCCGGAACGGTCGGCGCCGCGGCCGTCGCCAAGGCCGCGCCCGATGGCTACACCTTCCTGCTGTCGGCCTCGGTCCACGTCATCAATCCATTCCTGTACAAGACCGTGCCCTACGACGTGGTGAAGGACTTCACGCCGGTGTCGCTGCTGGCGGACGGACCGCTGATCGTCAGCACCACGCCGAGCATACCGGCGAACAACCTCAAGGATCTGTTCGACCTCGTCCGCAAGGACCCGCAGAAATACACCTTCGCGGCCACCACCATCGGCTCCGCCAGCCATCTGGCGATCGAGCTGTTGAAGCTCGATGCCGGCCTCAACACGCTGGTCATCTCCTACCGCGGCACGGCGCCGGCGCTCACCGACCTGATGAGCGGACAGACGCACCTGCTCGCCGACCCGATGCTCTCCTCGCTGCCGCTCGCACGATCGGGGAAGATCAAGGCGCTGGGCCTCACCAGCCTCAAGCGCGCCGCCGCGGCGCCGGAGATCCCGACGGTCGAGGAATCCGGCATGAAGGGCTTCCATTTCGTGTCGTGGTACGGGCTGTGGGGACCGAAGAACCTGCCCGCGGACGTCTCCGCCAAGCTGCAGGCCGCGATCGGCCAGGTGCTGGCGATGCCGGACGTGAAGGAGCGGCTGACCTCGTTCGGCTTCGAGCCGATGAACCTGCACGGCGACCAGTTCGCGACCTACATCCGCGACGAGATGGCGAAATACGAGAAGATCATCAAGGACGCCAAGATCAAGGTGGAGTGAGCGCGCGTCGCGCGACGCACTCAGTGCCACTCGCCACAAACTCGGTGCCCACTCTCCCCACAAACTCGGTGAGCTCCCCTCCCCCTTGTGGGGAGGGGTTGGGGGTGGGGGTGGTGCAATTGTCGGCAGGTGGCGCCGCCGTCATCTCGCTGCGCTACCCCCACCCCTATCCCCTCCCCACAAGGGGGAGGGGAACACACCGAATTTACCGCTCGCGCTGCAGCCAAAATCCAAGTCCCGACCAACACCATGCCTGACCACCTTCCCATACTGATTGCCGGCGGCGGGCCGGTCGGATGCATCACCGCGCTCGCGCTGGCGCGCCAGGGCATCCCGGTACACGTCTTCGAGGCCGAGGCGCGCGTGAACGACAGTCCGCGCGCCGCCACCACCCACGCCGCGACGCTGGAGATGCTGGCCGAGCTGGGCCTGGTGGACGACGTGATCCGCCGCGGGCTGATCGAGCCGAAATTCCGCATCTGGGACCGCGCCAGCCGCGAGGTCATCGTCGAGTTCGACTTCGGCATGCTCGCGAACGACACCCGCTTTCCCTATGTCGTGCAATGCGAGCAGCACAAGCTCGCCAACATGACGATCGAGCGGCTGCGGACATTTGCCCATGTCGGCGTGGAGTTTTCCGCGCGCGTGACGTCGTTGCGGCAGCTCGACGACCGCGTCGAGGCCGAGGTCGAAGGCGCGTCGGGCACGCGCACCGTCAGCGGCTCATATCTGATCGGCGCCGACGGCGGACGCTCCACCGTGCGCAAGGCGCTCGGCATCGCGTTCGAGGGCTACACCCATCCGGAGCGATTTCTGGTGCTGACGACGCCGTTCTCCTTCGACCTCGAATACGCAAGCTGCTCGCGCAACTATTTCTCCGATCCCGACGAATGGTGTGCGCTGTTCAAGGTCACCGGCGACGACGGCAAGGGTCTCTGGCGCGTGCTCTTTCCCACCCGCGCCGAGGAGAGCGACGCGCAGGCGCTGGACGAGGACGCGTGCAAGGCCGGCTGCAGAAATTCTTTCCCAAGCGCGGCCCCTACCCCGTCGTCCACCGCAATCTCTACAACGTGCACCAGCGGGTGGCGGCGTCGTTCGGCCAGGGCCGTGTTTTTCTCGCCGGCGATTCCGCGCATGTGAACAATCCGCTCGGCGGGCTCGGGCTCAACTTCGGCATCCATGATGCGGTCGAGTTGTCGACGCTGATCGGCCAGGTGCTGCGCCGCGAGGCGCCGGCCCATGTGCTCGAGCAATACGATCGCTTCCGCCGGCCGCTGAACGTGGAATACGTGCAGCAGCAGACCGTCGCCAACAAGAAACGTCTGGAGGAGAAAGACCCGGCGGCGCGTGCCCGCAACAACGACGCCCTGCGCCAGACCGCCGCCGATCCCGCGGCGCACCGCGCCTATCTTCTGCGCGCCTCGCTGATCGACAGCGTGCGCAAGCGGGCCGCGGCGGCTTGATTCAGACTATCTGCCGTGGCGCTCGAACCACTTCGGCCCACGCCCGCGCATGTAGTGAAGCTCCGGCCGGTAGCGCCGACGCATCGTGAACGCGCCGACGACGGCTCGGAATACGGCCAAGAAATACATCCCCGACTCCCACGCCCTAGTCCCGATGGCACGAACAGTGCCCCCGACTTTGGACGATGGCAGGGAGGTAGTGGGGCGGTAATGTGGTATGAGGCGGGCATGAATTCGACGGTGTTCCCGGACCGCTGAGCACGCCTGCGGCCGCTACTCCGGCTTGAAATTCATCGCCACGCCATTGATGCAATAGCGCAGATGGGTCGGCGGCGGCCCATCCTCGAAGACATGGCCGAGATGGCTGCCGCAGCGGCTGCAATGCACCTCGGTGCGGACCATCCCGTAGGTGCGATCGCTCGTGGTCTCGACCGCGCCCTTCTCCGGATCGTTGAAGCTCGGCCAGCCGGTGCCGCTCTCGAACTTCGTCTTCGACACGAACAGCGGCTGGGCGCAGCCTACACAGACGAAGGTGCCGGGACGCTTTTCGTAGTTGAGCGCGCAGCTGCCGGGCCTTTCGGTACCATGTGCGCGCATCACCTCATATTGCTCGGGCGTGAGCAGGCGCCGCCATTCCTCGTCGCTGTGGGTGACCGCAAACGTCTTGTTTTCCATGCTGTGGCTCCTCGGCTCGGAATGGCATCGTAACGGGCGAATGACCGGCTTTATATATGCACGCGGCGGAAGCATGCGACCCGCCCCGTCGCCTACGAATCGAATTTATTATTGACTACATATCGCAGATGACCTAGAAGCGATTCGCCTTGCTCATCGAGGGGCGTCTTCCGGAGACGGTCCATAGGCGGAGCAAGGTGTGGCGTCCCGCGGCTGTGGCTCGTAACCGCAGGCTTACTCGGGAGGTCCGGGGCACCGCCCGCCAGGCACTACGACCTGGCTGCGAGGAGCTCGCTGCACGGGTTGCGGAGGATAATTCCGCAGACGGAAGCGCGGCCCCCGGCCACAAATCGCCACGGTGGAGCGCCGAGAGGCGAGCGTCCTACGTCATTGGACGCAAGGCGCCTCGCAAGCGCCTGGTCTGCCGCGTCACGTGCAGACCCGACGGGTGTTTAGCGCAACACCCGTGCGTCTGTCGGCGCTCCGCCCACCCCTCAAAGGTGGGAATTCAATTTCACGACCCGGGCGCAATCGCGCCGCGGGAACGTGTTGGGCTGTTTGACATCGTGAGCCGGGAATGGAGCAACGGAGCGTGTCTCCGCGCGCCGCGCTGGTGCCGCACGCGCCCTCGCCCACGCGCCCCGGGCCTGCCCGGGTCGCGCCCTTTGGTGCGCAAGTCGGGTAAACCCGACTTGCGGCGGGAGAGGGCTCAATGGTGTTGCCACGAAGATGATTGGGTGAGGGGTAGCTTTTTTTTCGAAGCGCACCCCCTCACCCGTCAGAATTCGCGTGAACACCGAACCGCCCTCTCCCGCAAGGGGCGAGGGCACAAACGGCGCACGCGTGCCCGCGGCACTACCACCGCCGCGATCGCTTCGATCTCCAGCAGGAAGTTCGGATTCGCCAGCCCGCGCAAAATGCACAGCGTGCTGCCCGGCGGATGTCCGGCGAAATAAGTCTGCAGGATGCCGCGCGCCTTCGGCACGTCGTGCGGATTGCACAGATAGATCGTGATCTTGACGACGTCGGAGATTTTCGCGCCGCCGCCGGCCAGCGCCTTGGTGAGATTTTCCATCACCATCTTGGCCTGGGCGTCGAAATCGTCGGGCGGCAGCACCTTGCCGTCCACGTCCGCCGCCACCTGGCCGGCGCAGAACACGAGCTTCTGTGCGCCCTCCGCCGTCACCACGTGCGAATAGTTCGAGAACGGCTTCGAAATGCCCTCGGGGTTGGTCCTGGTAATTTTCGCCATCGTTTCTCTCCCGCTGTTCGTGACGGATCGTAATCGGGAGGAGACCGGCCTTGCAATGCAGATGCGCTCACAGCTAGTCTGATGCGGGGTTGCCGAGGACCCGCATCATGAACAAGGCACTCTTATCGTTCGCATTCGCATCGTCCTTCATCTTCTCCTGCACGACAGGCGCCATGGCACAGAACGCTCCACCCAACGTCGTCAAAGAGCTCGCGCCCAGCGGCACGCTGCGCGCGGCGATCAATTTCGGCAATACCGTGCTGGCGCAGAAGGACCCCGCCGGCGGCGTGCCGCGCGGCGTGTCGGGCGAGCTCGCGCGCGAGCTCGCGAAGCGGCTCGGCACGCCGATCGAGTACGTCACCTTCGACGCCGCCGGCAAGGTATTCGAGGCGCTCAAGGCCGGCGCCTGGGACATTGCGTTCATGGCGATCGATCCCGTGCGCTCCGAAGGTATCGAGTTCACGGGTCCCTATGTCGTGATCGAGGGCGCCTACGCCGTCCCGACGAGCTCAGCCCTGCGAACGAACGAGGACGTCGACCGCGACGGGGTGCGCATCGCGGTCGCGCGCGGCAGCGCGTACGACCTCTATCTCACGCGCGCTATCAAGAATGCCAAGCTCGTGCGGGAGCCGAGCGGAACGGAGGCGCTGGCGATGTTCCGCCGCGACAAGCTCGAGGTCGCCGCCGGCGTGAAGCAGCCGATCATCGCGTTCGCCAAGGAGCATCCGGAATACCGCGTCATCCCCGGCCGCTTCATGGTCATCGAGCAGGCCATGGGCACGCCCAAGGGCCGCGAGGCCGGCGTGCGTTATATGCGCGAGTTCGTCGAGGAGATGAAAGCCTCGGGCTTCGTCGCCAATGCGCTCAAGGCGAGCAACCAGCTCGACGCCGCGGTCGCGCCGCCGACGCCGGTGAAGTGACCGCCACTCCGCTGTCGTCCCCGCGCAAGCGGGGACCCATCGTGTCTCACAGCGACCTCTTGGGGTACGTGGATCCCCGCTTGCGCGGGGATGACAACCAATGGTGTCTACCGCTCAAAATCCATAAAGCCGCGCCGGATTGTCCACCAGAATCCGTTGCCGCGCGGCTTCGTCCGGCACCCACTCGACCAGCAGGTCCAAGAGGTCCGTCGTATTCGGCATCGCCCCCTTGATGAAGACATGCGGCCAGTCGCTCGCCCATACGATCCGGTCGGGGCCGGCGGCGACCAGCTCCCGCACATACGGAGCGAGATCGCGGTACGGCGGCGGTTGCTGCGACAGCCGGTAGCCACCGGACAGCTTGACCCAGTGTCCCGCGCGCAGCAATCGCAACACCGCCTGGAACGCCGGCTGCTGCACGCCCTCATCGGGTCGCATCATGCCGATATGGTCGATGACCGCGGGACACGCGAGCTTGGCGATGCGCGGCTCGAGCTCGACGAGTTGCGGTCCCTTGGCGAGCAGCTGGATGTGCCAGCCCATCTCCTTCATGCGCGCGGCCGAGCGTTCGAGATCGCCGACCGGCAGTCCGCCGGGATGGGCAAGAATAAAGCGTAGCGCCCGCGCGCCCTGCTCGTGCAGCTTCGCCATCTCCCGATCGGGCGTCGCGTACGGCGCGACCACGACGGCGCGGAACGGAATGCCGAGCTCCGCCGCGCCCTCGAGCTGCGCGCGGTTGTCCTCGCCGTAGATGCTCGGCTGGATCACCACCGCGCGCGCGATGCCGAGCGTGTCGAACAGGTGGCGCGCCTGCTGCGGCGTCGCCGGCGGCGGCGTGTATTCGCGCTCATCCACCATCGCGTAGCGCGACAACGGCCCGAACAGATGAAAATGCGCATCGATCGCGCCCGCCGGCACTGCGAAGCGCGGCTTGCGCGGATGCGGATCGGGTCCCTGGCACGGCTCGGTCATTCACTTGTCCTTCTTGCCTGGTGTCATCGCATGGCAGCGAGCATGCGTTGCGCGGCGGCGGCCGCGTCTTCCGTGGCGACGTTGGGGTACCCGATGATCAGCCCGTTGGGCCCGGCCCCGCGCAACGCGCAGAGCGAGAGCGGCGACGGCCCGATGTTCTTGGCTCGCAACCGGCCGACGATCTCGGTCGCGCTCGCCTTGCCGCGCAGGCGGGCGACGAAGTGCATGCCCCCGTCGGTCAGGCTGATCTGCAACCGTTGCGGCATCGCGTCCTCGAGCGCGGTCGCGAGCGCCTTGCAGCGTTCGGTGTAGAGGCTTCGCATGCGGCTCAGGTGGCGGGCGAAATGGCCGCCCGACATGAAGCCCTCCACCAGCTTCTGGGTCATGATCGCGGGAGCAGGCTGTGCCGCTCGCGCGGCGCGCGCGAAACGCTCGGACAAGGCCGCCGGCACCACGACATAGCCGAGCCGCAGGCCGGGAAAGAGCACCTTGCTGAACGAGCCGACGTAAAGAACCCGCCCGCTCCGGTCCAGGCTCTTGAGCGCCGGCGGCGGAAGCCCGCGGTGGTGAACCTCGCAGTCGTAGTCGTCCTCGACGATCCAGGCGCGCTGCCGATCGGCCCAGTCGAGCAAGGCCAGCCTGCGATCGACCGGCAGCGTCATGCCGAGCGGGAATTGATGGGTGGTGGTGACCAGCGCCAGCGCCGCGTCCGGGTGAGCAGCGGTTCCGGCGCCGACGTCCAATCCTTCGTCATCGACCCTGACGCCGACCATGCGAATCGGCATGCCGCGCAGCAGCCAATGCGCCTGGAAATATCCGGGATCCTCGACCCAGACCTTGTCGTCGGGCTCGAGCAGCGTCTGCACGATCAGACCGAGCGCGCCCTGGAAGCCCGCCGTGATCACGATCTGCTCGGCGGAGCACGAAATGTCGCGCGCGATCCGCAGATAGCTGGCGATGGCGCGCCGCAACGGCGCGTAGCCCATCGGATCCAGATGGCCGGGAAAAGCCATCTGCTCGAAATCGAGCTGCCGCGAGACGGCGACGGCAATCCGCGCCCATGCCTTGCGCGGGAACGCGTCGAGCGCGGGCAGTCCGGGCTGAAAGAGCAGCGGACTGGCATGGGCGGGTGCTGCCGGCGCGGCCTCATCGCCCTGCTCCACGGCGGTTTCATACGACCTCGGCCGCTTGGCGCGCGGCAGCGCCGGATTGACGATCGTGCCGCGCGCGCCGTCGCCGATCGTGTAGCCTTCGCCGGCCAGCATCTGATACGCCACCTCGACCGTTCCGCGCGCGACGCCCAATTGGCTCGCGAGCGTGCGCGACGACGGCAGGCGCGCTCCCGCGGCGAGCCGGCCGGACAGGATCTCCGAACGCAAACGCTGATAGAGACCGCGATAGGCCGGAACATTTTCCTGCTGATGCGAGGAGGCGGCGCGCTGCGGTCGATTCATGGCCCAGCCAGATTATCGAATCTTGGCCCTTCTTCCTAGGCCAACAGCGTCTACGTATCCGCCGCTGCGCAACCCCCGAGCGCAAGAACGCAAGCCACTCGGCGGAGTGTGAGCTAGTTCACAGACGCGGGGGCCGATCCGCGGTTAGCAAGCCAGTTCGATCACGAAGGAGATTGCCATGAATGTCCGACCGGACCCGCAGGGTCTGCACACAACGGGCCCGGCCGACGGCGGAAAGAGGATTTCGATTCGGCCTGCAGACGCCGCAGTCGGTCACGCAGACGTGAGCGGCCCATTGCATCCTTCAACGCGCCATCGGCGACCAATCAAGAGCACGGAGGAGAAAGTGCAGACAGGACTTCAGAACGCTCGGCGTGCCGCGGAAGAGCGCGTCGCGCTGGTGACGGGGGGAACCGATGGCATCGGCGCGGCCGTGGCGTTGCAGCTCGCCCGTGGGGGTGACCGTGTGCTGCTGGTGGGGCGCAATGAAGAGCGGGGCGCCCAGATGCTGGCCGCGCTGCGCGTGGCGCGGCCCGGCGTCGAGCACGCCTTCCTGCGCGCGGACCTGTCGCTGCTGTCCGAGACCGCGCGCATGGCGGAGCACGTCGCGAGCCGGACCGACCGCCTCGACGCGGTCGTGTGCTGTGCCGGAATTCTTTCCACCGTGCCGGAGTGGACCGCCGAGGGACTCGAGCGCAACTTCGTCCTCAACTACCTCAGCCGCTATCTGTTGGCGCGGAAGCTCTTGCCAGCCCTGACGCGGGCGCATTCCGGCCGCCTGGTGCTGGTCTCGAACGCCGGCATGTACGGCGACAGCCTGGACTTCGACGACCTGCAGCACCGCCGCGGCCGACCGGGATTGAAAGTGGCGGCACGCACCCAGTTCGCCAACGACCTGCTCGCCACCGAGCTCGCCGCGCGATTGCGCGATACCCGCGTCGAGGTGACGTGCGTATACCCGGGCATCGTGAACACGGGCGTCTTCCGCAACGCCCGCGGGCTGCCCTGGATCGTCCAGGTACTCGCGCCGAAGCTGCAGCGGCTCATGGCGATGTCGCCCGAGGCGGCCGCCCAGACACCGGTCTTTCTGGCGCAACACGACCGCGCGGTCGGCACCGGTGGATACTTTTTCGGCCCTCGCCTGATGCAGCGTCGGGTCCCGGCGTGCGCGCAACGGCCGGAGCGGCGCTGTCAACTGTGGGCGGCGAGCGAAGACCTCGTGCGGCCGTACCTGACGACGGCCGCGCCCACTAGTGTCCCGGTTCCGACGTTCGTACCCCTTCGCAGCACGCACTTTTACGAACGTCGGAACCAAGGGACACTAGCGACTCTATGATTTCTAGTGTGGCTTTGGATTTGACGTTCCTACGACGGACTCGCAGCAATGCTGGTAGGAACGTCAAATCCGCCACACTAGCCGGCCGCAGGCTGCGCCATTGCCACTGACCGAGCGCCAGTTGCTCCGCGTCTAACGCACAAGCATTCTCCGATGCGCCGAAGCTGGAGCACTGTGCTCCAGCCGGCGCTCCCGGAGAAACATGCAATGGAATTCATCACCTCACCGGCGGCGAAGGCCGCGAAGCTTCCCTTCAGCCAGGCCGTACGCGTGGGCGACGTGCTTTATCTCTCCGGCGCACTCGGCAACATTCCCGGCACGCTCGAGCTCGTGCCCGGCGGCATGGAGGCGCAGGCGCGACAGACGATGGAGAACATCCGCGCGGTGCTCGAGGAGAACGGCCTGTCCTTCGCCGACATCTTCAAGTGCACGGTGATGCTGGCCGACATGTCGAAGTGGGGCGACTTCAACAAGATCTACGTGACGTACTTCGATCCCGACCGCCTGCCTGCCCGCTCGGCGTTCGGAACCAACGGCCTGGCGCTCGGCGCCGAGGTCGAGCTCGAATGCGTGGCCTATGCCGGGAAGAAATGAAACCTCCCTTCGGAACCTTGACAATCATTTACGGTCCAGTGTACTTTGTGATGTAAAGTAACTCGGGCTGGGCCATGAGAGATCTGGACAAGGCGTTGGCCGACATCACGGCGATCCGCAGTCAGATGGCGCGTGGCGCCGAGTTTCTCGGCTACGGGCCCATGACCGTCGCCGCGACCGGCGTGCTCGCGATATCCGCCGCCACGGTCCAGGCGCTCGCCCTGCCCGATCCCGCCACTGAGCCCTTCCCCTATCTCGTCCTGTGGGTCGCGACCGCCGCCATCTCCGCGACGCTGATCGGCATCGAGATGGTCGCCCGCACGCGGCGCATCCACAGAGGCCTCGCGGACGAGATGATCCACGCCGCGACCGAGCAGTTCATTCCCGCCGGCGTCGCCGGCGTGCTGCTCACCGTCGTGCTCTACCGGTTCGCGCCGCAGAGCCTGTGGATGCTGCCGGGCCTGTGGCAGATCGTGTTCAGCCTCGGTCTGTTCGCTTCTTGCCGCTCCCTCCCTCGCCCCATGTTCGCGGCGGCGCTGTGGTACCTCGCGACGGGCCTCGCCTGCCTCGCCTTCGCGAATGGCGCGCACGCATTCTCGCCGCTCGCGATGGCGATTCCCTACGGTCTCGGACAGTTCTACACGGCGGTCGTTCTCTATCGGACCATCGGAGCGAACCATGCCGAAGACTGATCAGAAGAACGCCGGCCGCTTCGCCTATGACGGTCTCGACCGGGTGATCCACGAGAAGGCGCGACTAAGCGTGCTGACCTCGCTCGTCGCCCATCCCAAGGGGCTGGTGTTCGGCGATCTCAAGCAGTTGTGCGGTCTCACCGACGGCAATCTCAGCCGCCACCTGGCGGTGCTCGAGGAGGCCGGACTGATCGACATCCAGAAGGGCTACGACCAGAACCGGCCGCAAACCCTGGTGCGGATCACGTCGCAAGGACGCCGGCGCTATCTCGACTATCTCGCCGTGCTGGAGCAGGTGGTGCGCGACGCGGCGAGCGCGGCGAAGGCGGGCGCCGCCGCCGCTGGGCTTCCGCAGCCTGAAGCCGGTCTGAAATCTTTTCGGTTTTTTTTGCGAGGAAACTTTACAATGCAAAGTACTGTAGCTCGAAAAGGTGACGCGCGTCGAAAAGGTCTGCACGTCGCGGTCATCATGGACGGCAACGGACGCTGGGCGACCCGGCGCGGATTGCCGCGATCGGCCGGACACCGCGCCGGCGTGCTCGCGGTGCGGCGCGTGGTGGAAGCAGCGCCCGATCTCGGAGTCGCAACGCTGACGCTGTTCGCGTTCTCCTCCGACAATTGGCGGCGCCCGAGCGAAGAGGTGAGCGCGCTGATGGCGCTGCTCAGGCGCTATCTCCAGGCCGAATTGGCGCGCCTCGTCGACAGCGGCACGCGCCTCACCGTCATCGGCCGCCGCGACCGGCTGCCGGACGGCCTGGGCGACGAGATCGCCGCCGCGGAACGGGCGTCGGCATCCGGCGAGCGCCTCGATCTGCGGATCGCGATCGACTACTCCTCGCGTGACGCCATCGCCGTCGCGGCAGCGCGCTGGCTCGCCGCGCCCTCGCCGACGCGCGATCGCGTTCGACGCCGGTGGCGGCGACGTCGATCTCCTCATCCGCTCCGGCGGCGAAAAGCGGCTCTCCGATTTCCTGCTGTGGGAATCGGCCTATGCGGAGCTCTGCTTCGTCGACACCTTGTGGCCCGACTTCGGCGCCGGCGACCTGCGCGCGGCGATCGACGATTTCCACGGCCGCGAGCGCCGCTTCGGCGGGCTGCGCGACGGCGGCTCGCTGATCGCGGCCGAGTGACCATCACGGGAGAAGGCAAATGAGCAACCTGCAATCCAAGCTCAGCGGCGTGCGGTTCGAGCCCGTGCCGGCGCGCGAGCCGCCGCGCCGACCCAGTCAATGGCTCCTCGTTTTCGGCGTTGCCTTTCCTGCCGTCGTCATCGCGATCGAGCTCGCCTCGCGCATGTGCGCCGAGGCATTCTTCGATCCCATGCCGACCTATGGACACGTGGCGGCGGCGAGCCTCGTCCCCGCGGGCAACCTCCTGGTCTGGTCGAGTCTCCGCGACGGGGCCCCGCTCGGCGTCAAATGGCTGGCCTTCGCCAACGGCGTCGCAATGGCCATTGCGGGTTGCTACGCGCTTCTGTTCCTTCCACTGCTGCCGATCTCGATCCTTGCGCTCGTCGTCGTGATCGGCGTTCTGCCGATGGCGCCGCTCGTCTCGTTTCTATGCACGCTGCGCCTTCGCTTTGCGCTCCGGGAAAGCAGACACGGACCGCACATCCTACCGTTCTCTCCTCGGCGGGCTGGTTGCCGGCTTTGCGGTGTTGCTCGTGCTGGACGTCCCGTCGGCCGCGACCCGGCTCGGCATCCAATGGGCCGCGAGCAGCGATCCGTCGGAGCGCGAGCGCGGGCTGACGCTGCTGCGAACGCTCGGCGACGACGATCTGCTGCTGCGTCTCTGCTACGGCGCTGCCGCCCGGCCCAGCGGACTGCTTGAGCGCATTCGTCATGTTCGGCGGCAGCAGCATCTGGCTTCAGGATCAGCGACGGCAAGCGGCAGCGTCGCCCGCCGAAGCGCGCGAGATCTACTATCGCGTCCACGGCGAGCCGTTCAACACCAGGCCCGCGCCGTTCGAGCGAGGACAGTGGTCTCGCCTGGCCGACTTCCAGTCTGACGACGATCACGGCGGCACGCGGGTCGGCGGACGGCTGAAGGGCCTGCAACATGGTCTCCTCGCGCATCGACGGCTCGATCAGCGGCGACGATGCCGTCGCCTATCTCGAATGGACGGTCGAGTTCCGCAACTCCGAGCCGACCGATCGGGAGGCGCGGCTGCAACTGGCGCTGCCGCCCGGCGGCGTGGTGTCGCGCGCGACGCTGTGGATCAACGGCGAGGAACGCGAGGCGGCCTATGGCGGACGCGGCGAGGTTCGCGCCGCCTACGAGCGGGTCGCCGTGCAGCAGCGACTCGCGCGGCGCGACCCGCTGCTGGTCACCAGCAAAGGCGCCGATCGCGTGCTGGCGCAGGCCTTCCCGGTTCCGCGCAACGGCGGCACGATCAAGTTCAAGCTCGGCATCACAGCGCCGATGGAGCTGATCAGCGACTACCAAGGCGCGTCTGACGCTTCCGGCGCTGGTCGATCGCAATTTCTCGTTCGGCGCCGACACCAGCCACAGCGTGTGGATCGAGGGCAGGCAGGCGCTGCTCGGCATCGGTGGCGGGCCTTGCGGCCAGCCGAGTCGACGACCGGCTGTTCCGGCTCGCCGGCTCGGTCAACGATCGCGAGCTTGTCGCGCACGCGACAGACGATCACGGTCGACCGCAATCCGAATGCCGGCCGCTTGGCCGCGCGCATCGGCGAAGGCGAGATCGTCGTGCAGGAGATCGTGCGCGGCACGCCGGCGACGGCCGCCGTGATGCTGGTGATCGACGGCTCGGCGCGTCTTGCGGGCACCGGCCCAAAGCTGATCGAAGCGCTCGACGCCATCCCGCTCGGCACCAAGGTCGGCGCGATCATCGCGTCGGAACCGACGCAGCGGATCGCGCTCGGCGCCGTGGTCCGACGCGCAGAAGCGCAACGTCGCGCGCCTGCTGCGCTCCACCTCTTTCGTCGGCGGCCAGGACAACGCGCCCGCGCTCGCCGAGGCGCTGCAAGCGCTCGAAGCCGAGCCGCGGGCGACGCTGCTCTGGGTGCACGGGCCGCAACCCGTCAGCTTCCGCGACGGCACCGCTCGTCTCGAGCAGGCCGCCGCGCGTCTCTCGCATCTGCCCAATGTCGTGCTCTACAGCGTCGAGCCGGGGCCGAACGAATTGCTGCCCGACGCGCCCTGGGCCTGGGCCGCGCGTTCGCTGCCGCGAACGGGCGCGCCCGAAGCCGATCTCTCCGGCTACTTCGCGCGCGCCTTCGGCCAAGCGCCGACGCTGGCGATCCGCCGGCAGCAGGCTCAGGCGTCCGAGGGCTTGGCCAAAGGCTCCGATCACATCGCGCGGCTGTGGGCGAGCGACCGCGTGCTCGAGCTGATGCGCGCCGACCCGACCGGCAATCGCGCCGCGGCGGTCACGCTCGCGACGCAATATCGGCTGGTGACGCCGGTCAGCGGCGCCGTCGTGCTCGAAACCAAGCAGCAATACGACGAGAGCCGCCTCACGCCGGTCAGCCAGGCGACGGTGCCGACCGTTCCGGAGCCGCACGAGTGGGCCTTGCTCGTGATCGCGTGCGCGTGCATTGATCGTGGTGGGCCTGGCGCCGTCGCGACCAGACTCGTGGCGGCTGCGTGATGCATCCGCTTCTGCTCGCGGCGCTGGTGACGGCGGCGACATGGGACGCGTGGCGCTGGTATCTCGCCCGCGTGGCGGCCGCGCCCGAGGAAGCGGCGGCGCTCGCGCTGACGGTCGCGTTCCTCGCCATGCTCGGCATCGCGCGCATCGCACGGCCCGCGCCGCCGCATCCGCTGCCGCTCGTGCCGGTCGCCATCCTGCTCGCGGCCTATGCCGCGAGCCATGTTCTCCTGCCGCCGATCGTGCGCGCCGCGCTGGCGATGTCCGCGACCCTTTATTGCTTCCACCTCGCCGCTTTCGGGACGCGGCCGCCGATCGCATTCTGGGGCCTGGTGGCACTCGCACTGCCGGTGCTGCCGTCGCTGCAGTTCACGCTCGGCTATCCGATGCGGGTGGTGTCGGCCGCGCTGACGGTCGGCTTGCTGCAGACCCACGGCCTCGTGATCGCGCGGCAAGGCACCTTTCTGGTCTGGCGCGACGAGATGGTCCAGTTCGACGCGCCCTGCAGCGGCGTGAACATGCTGTGGGCCGGGCTACTGCTGACGCTTGATGGGGTGCGTGCTGCTCCGGCTCGGCGCGTTGAAGGTGGCGATTGCACTCGCCCTTTCCGTCGTTCTCGCCATCGCCTGCAACGTGCTGCGTGCGGCGAGCCTGTTCTATGTCGAGACCGGCCTCATTCCCGACGCGCCGGGATGGTGGCACGACGGCATCGGGGTCGCTGCATTCGTGCTGTCGGCCGCCGTCACGCTCTGGCTGCTGGGCCGCCTGCGCGACCGGGAGACGCTCGCATGGAGCAAATGAGACCGATCGCAGTCGCGGCCGTCCTCGTCGCCGCGACGGCCGCGGCGCTTGCGCCGCTGCTCACGCGCGGCAACGCGGCACCCGCTGCCGGCGAAGCTTTTCCCGGTTGGCCCGCACACTATGAGGGGCGCGCGCTGACGGAGCTGCCGCTCACGCAACGCGAGCTCGCATTCGTGCACGACTTTCCCGGCCGCGTCGGCCGCTTCTCCGACGGCCGGCGCGAGATCATCATCCGGTGGGTCGGCGCGCCGACACGCCGCCTGCATCCGGCGGCCGACTGTTTTCGCGGCAGCGGCTACGGCGTGACGCCAATGCCGGTCGGCAAGGATGCAGCCGGCGCTGCGATGGGATGCTTCCGCGCCAGCCGCGGCGCCGATGTCATGACCGTGTGCGAGCTGGTCCGCGACGAGCATGGTGCGAGCTGGCCGGATGTTTCGGCGTGGTATTGGAACAGCATGCTCGGCGCGAGCCCGGCGCCGTGGTGGTCCTTCGTCGTGGCGGAACAAAAGTGATGCGCTGTGGTTTGTCGTCTCGACTCTAAGTCCGGCAGCAGAGGAGTGCGACGCCATGAGAATGCAGGAGACCGAAATCCACGACTACGCGCGGCAATTGCTGGAGGCACACGGCGAAAAGGCCGTCGCCGAGGCCGCGCAAAAGGCTTCCGCGCTCGAAAAGCAGGGCAACAACGAGCAGGCCCAGAACTGGCGGCATATCGAAGCGGCCCTGAAGGCGATGCGCGGGCCGCACGCGAGCTGAGCATCGCGTCTTCCGGCATTGAGGTCCGTCGAAAACGGGCCTATCTTACTGGCCACAGCACGCGGCCGCGCATCGTGAGGCGTCGGCCTGCAGCATGGCCCTCACGAGTGCGCGCTTGCGCAGCGCACGGAGGTGCCTCATGGCCATCGCCCCGACACTCCAGAAGCATCTGGATCGGAACGTCACCTACGACGTGCTCACTCACGATCCCACCATGTCGTCGACGCGCACCGCCCAGGCCTGCCACGTCTCGGGCGACCGCCTCGCCAAGGCCATCGTGCTGCGCCACGACGGCCGCTACCTGCTCGCCGTCCTGCCGGCCACGCATCATGTCCGTCTTGCGGACCTGAAGGTGCAAATCGGCGACGATGTCAACCTCGCCAATGAAGACGAGATCAAGCGATTGTTTCCGGATTGCACGCCGGGCGCGGTTCCACCGATCGGCGAGGCTTACGAATTGGACGTCATCATCGACGACAGCATCCAGGCGCAGCCCGACGTGTATCTCGAAGGCGGAGATCACACGACACTCGTCCACATGGACCAGGCGCAATTCGCCCGGTTGATGGCCGAGGCCAAGCACGGGCGGTTCAGCGTCCACGATTGAACGGCGCCTATGACTGGGCGCGGTCGACAATGAGCGCAACCGGTCCGCCGCCGTCCGGGCCCTGATGCTCGGCGCCGCCGGAGACGTAGATCTCCGCGTGCCCGACGAGGCCGGCAAGCGCGCCGCAGACGAAGGCGCGGGCGTGGCGGGTGGAGGCGATGTCGGAATCGTCGAGCATGGTGTGGCGATAGTCGCGCAGCCGGCCGTCATGGCTGGCCTCGGCTTTGCCCAGGAGAGCGACCAGCCGGCCGCGCTGCGCCGGCGAAAGCTGGCCGTTGGCGCCGAGACCGAGCGCGCGCGAGCGCGGCGCGCACCGGCTCGATGTCGATGCCATCCGCCATGACCGCATGGTCGATGGCGAGCGGGCCCGACCATGCGGATGACATGCCCATGACCACGATCTCATGGTTGAGCAGTTCGATCCCCGCCGAAGCGCTGGCTCGGCCGGACCACAACGACCAGTTGGCGCCGATGTCGGCCTCGGACAACGCGTTCCGCTCGAGCTCGCCGAGCGCGACCGCAGCCCCGAGCGCGCTGGCCGCGCGCGACAGGCCCATCGACTTGAGCGTGTCCCGCGTGGCGACGGCGGCGCCGCGCTTGTCGGCGTCGGCGACACGCTGGGCGGTGAGCAGCGGACACTTCACCTGCACGAAATGCACGTCGGCCGGGTCGGCGATTGCCGGCGTCGGCCATGGCCGCGCGCACCCCGGCGGCGACCTGATCGACCTGCGCCAGCCGGCCGAGATGCTCGAACGGCAGCGCCGGCGTGTGGGCGCGGCCGATCGCGAGTGACGGGCTCGTTCGCACCATCGCCTGCGGCGCGTTCGAACACCACCCAGTGCGGCGCCATGGCGCCTTCGGTGCCGCCCGACATGACCAGGCAGATACGCGCTGCTTCCTCGGGCGGCAGGTGGCGCTGGAACAGCAAACTTAACGCGAGCGTGGCGTGTCCACGCGCGAAATCGTTGACGAGGCCGTTGCCTTCGGTCTTGGCGAGCACCGCGATGACGCCCTTGGGATCGATATGTCCGGCAGCAATCGCCGACTCGATGCCGCTCACGTCGTCGGGCGCGGCATGCGGAGATGCGATGGACTTTGGCGATCGGCATGATCGATCGGAACGATGAGCTAGCAGCAGGGCGGCTGGGTTTCGAAATGATCGCGCGATTGCGCGCTCGAGCTCGCCGAGCGCATCGACAAGGCTTGCATTCTGCCGCAGGCCCGCGCGCAACCGATCCATCAGCTCCGTCCGCATGGCGGGAAAGTCGATACCGGTGACCCGACCGTCCTGCACGATCGAGCGGCCGCCGACGATGACCTCGCGGATGTGACGCGCGGTCGTGCGCGCGAACAGCAGATCGAGCGGATCGAGGTCGGGCCGCAAGCGGTCGTCGTCGACCGCATTCCAGTCGAGCAGCAGCACGTCGGCCGGCTCGCCGGTCGCGAGCGCGCCGCCGTCATCCCTGTTGAGGACCGACCGCCGGCCATTCGCGAACGCCATCTCGCAGCATGTCGGAGCGATCGACGTCGATCCGGAATCCGCTGCCGCCGTGCAGCAGATGCGCGAGCCGCATATTCGCGCAACGCGTCATCGTCTTCGTCGAGCGCGAGACCGTCGAGCCCGAGCGCCACCCGGCAGCCGCGGCGGACCATTTCGGCGAGCGGAGCGATGCCCGATCGCAGAGCCGAGGTTCGAGCTGGTGTTGACCGCGATGGTGGCGCCGCGTTCGGCGATCAGCTCGAGTTCGTCCGGCCGCGCCCAGGTGCAATGCGCGAGCGTCAGGCGCGGGCTCAAGCAGCCCGATCCGGTCGAGATAGCGCACGATGCCGTCGGGATACGCGTCGTCGGCCCAGCCGCGCTGATAGCGCGTCTCGAGGAGATGCATGTGAACGCGCCGGCCGGTGCGTTGCGACGCTTCGGCAATCGCGGCGAGCAGCTCGGGCGTGCACCACTGCACGCCCTGCGGTCCGTATTGCACGTCGAAGGTCGGGCTGGCAGCCGCCGCCGCGACCGCATCGACCATCGCCAGCTGCTCCGCCGGCGGACAGCGGCGCGCGGATGAATCTGCGGCTGATCTCTTCGCGCGCTGCGTGCGGACAAGCCCGCGAGGATCGGCTCCGACGGTCCATAGACCAGCGGATTGCGATCGCGCATGCGCGACGGCGAAGCCGACGCGCACGCCGACGTCGGCGGCGGCGCGCGCCACCTCGCGAGACCTCGGTCGGCAAGTCGGTCAGCCCCTGCACGCGAGTGTAGTGCACCATCACCACGCCGGCGCCGCCGAGCGCGCTGCGGGCAAGCGACACCGCGCTGGCGAGATAGGGATCGACCGACGGCAGCAAGCGCGAGATAGTGCAGCCAGGTTTCGAGCGGCTTGCCGGCGGCGCCGAACGAGCTCGAGCGCACCGCGCGGGCGTGGTCGTGGGCGTTCACCAGCACCGGCAAAGCCAGCACCGGCTCGCCCGACGATGCCGGCTCGACCGCCGCGATCCGGTCGCCGTCGATCCGGATGGTGCGCGCGGGCGTCGCCGCCGCGTCGGCGGCGGTGAGCACGTGGGCGCAACTGAGCTCGCGCATCGCTCAGTTCGTCCCATGCCGAGATGGCGTCAGTTGCCGGTCTCGGCATGCGATCGGCCTTGGGCGGCAGGAAGGCGCGGTTGAACACGTCGCCGACCGCGGGCTTGCGCGGCAGCTCGTAGGACTCCGCGATGGTCGTCGATCGCCTCGGTCATGCGCGCATCCTTGATGTCGCCGACGCCGAGCTCGCGCGCCTCCGGCGTCTCGATCAGGGTCTTGTAGACGTAGATCAGCCGCTGCTTCTCGATGTCCTTGTTGAGCAGCGGCTCCTTGGCGGCGAGCAGATCGATGGCGGCATCGCGGGTTCGGCCATCACGTCGCTGCATCGCGCTGGTTGATCGCGCGCACCAGCCCCTTGACCGCCTCGGGCTTCTCCTTGGCGAGCTTGGCCGACACCATGACGCCGTTGGAATAGAGATCGACGCCGGAATCGGCGAAATAGATCCAGCGGAAATCCTTGTCCGGATCGAGCTTCAGCGCCACCAGGTTCATGTAGCTGGTCGCCGTGAACACCGCCGAGATGTCGACCTGGCCCTGCAGCAGCATCTGCTCCTGCAGGTTGGGCGCCATGTTGAGGATCTCCACCTTGGCCGGGTCGAGGCCGTTCTTCTTGGCGAGCAGCGGAAACAGCCGTGAGCGCGGCCGCGCCGGCGGGCGAGCCCAGTCTTCTTGCCGGCCATGTCCTTGACCGACTGGATCGGGCTTGCGGCCTTGGTCAGCAGCGCGAACGGCGCCTTGCTGTAGATCATGTAGACCATGACCGGCGCCTCGCCGGGCTCTGGTCGCGGCGTTCTGGATGATCGCATTGACGTCGCCGAAGCCGGCGTCGTAGGCGCCCGACATGACGCGCGTGACGGTCGCGGCCGAGCCTTCGCCCTGGTCGATGGTGACGTCGAGCTTCTCGGCGGCGAAGTAGCCCTTCTCCTGCGCCCAGAAGTACCAGGCGTGGATGCCCTGCAGCTTCCAGTCGAGGGTGAAGCGGATCTTGGTCGTGTCCTGCGCAGCCGCAGCTCGACACCGAGAGCGCAAACGCGGCGAGCAATGCGGCAAGGCTGATATCTCGGAAGACATGGAAGACTCCTGTGGCTGCAGACGGCACGGTCAACCCATCGCGAATTCGTCCTTGCGAAGGGCCCATCCGGTCACCCGGACCTCGATGAACGAGAAGATGACGTAGAGCGCGACGCCGAGCACCGCGAGGATCAGCAGCCCCGCGAACACCAGCGGCACGTCGAAGCTCGAGCTCGCGATCATCATCAGGTTGCCGATGCCGCGATTGGACGCGACCGTCTCGGCGATCACGGTGCCGACGAAGGCCTGCGTCACCGCCACCTTCAGCGAGGCGAAGAAATACGGCATGGTGCGCGGCAGTCCGACATTGGTGAGAATGTCGAGCTTGCTCGCCTTGAGCGCGCGCATCACGTCCTCGAGCTCGGGCTCGGTGGTGGCAAGCCCGGTCGCGACGTTCACCACGATCGGAAAGATGCACAGGATCATCGCGGTCAGCACCGCCGGGATGGTGCCGGCGCCGAACCACAGCACGAAGATCGGCACCACCGCGACCTTCGGGATGCTCGAGAAGCCGATCAGCAGCGGATAGGCGACGTCATAGGCGAGCCTCGACGAGCCGACCAGCGCGCCGAGCAAGACGCCGACGAGGATGCCGAGCGCGAAGCCGACCAGCGTGGTGTAGAGCGTCTGCATCGCGTGCGGCCAGATCGCCGGCATGCGCTCCCACAGCGTCGCGACGATCTGGGTCGGCCGCGGCAGCACGATGTCCTTGATGCCGAACGCGATGCACAGCAGCTCCCAGACCACGAAGAAGCCGATGATGAGGGCGGCCGACGCGAGCGCCGGCGGAGCTGCGCGTTCACTGCACGGCCTCCTTGGCCGGGCCGCGACGCATGATCAGCTCGCGCAGGCGCTGCGTCAGCGTGACGAAATCGGGGTCGTAGGACATCTCGATCGTGCGCGGCCGCGGGAACGGCACCACGCTCTCGTCGATGATGCGGCCGGGCCGCGCCTGCATCACGCAGATGCGGTTGGCGAGATAGCCCGCCTCCTTGAGGTCGTGCGTCACCAGCAGCACCGTCGGCCGGTGCGTCATCCACAGGTCCTGCATGATCCCCCACAGCTCCTCGCGGGTGAACTGGTCGAGCGCGCCGAACGGCTCGTCGAGCATGAGCAGCTGCGGCTCGTGCACCAGCGCGCGGCAGAGCGAGGCGCGCTGCAGCATGCCGCCGGACAGCTGCCAGGGATATTTGTCGCCGAAGCCGGCGAGCCCGACCTGCGCGAGCAGCGCGTCGATGCGGTCGCGGAACTCGGTCTTGCGCTTGGCGCGGTATTCCTGCCGGAACGGCGGCACGATCTTCAGCGGCAGCATCACGTTGTCGCGCAAGCGTCAGCCACGGCAGCAGCGTCGGATTCTGGAACGCCATGCCGACCCGCACCGGCTCGGCGCCGACCTCGCGCCCGGCGACGAAGACGTAGCCGCTCGACGCGTTGATCAGCCCGGTCACCAGCTTGAGGATGGTGGACTTGCCGCAGCCGGAGGGTCCGACCAGCGCGATGAAGTCGCCCTTGTCGATGCCGCAGGTCGGTCGTCGTCGAGCGCCCTGCACCTGCTTGTCGCCGCGGCCATAGGTGTGCGTCACCTTCTGCAGCTCGACGAAGGCTCGAGCCGCGCCGGCGCGGCTCGTGGATTGGGGCGTGCATCATGCCGCTTGGTCCGATTGCGGCCGGGCCGGCGCGGACGATTGCGTGCATGGTCTGGTCGGCATTGCGCGGCGCCGGCGCCGGCATCTGCTGGATGGCGTGGACCGAGCGGCCCCAGCCGCGCGTCTCGGCGACAAGCCTGCGGTCGCGCATCACGAAGCGGCCGCGCACCAGCGTGTGGATCGGCAGGCCCGCACACCGGCCGGCCATGCCAGGGCGTGATCTTGGAGCGCGACTGCAGCTTGGCGTCGTCGATCGTCCATTCGCGGCCGAGATCGACGAGCGCGATGTCGGCGTCGGCGCCCGGCTGGATCACGCCCTTGCGCGGATACAGGCCCCAGATCTTCGCGGGATTGGCCGCGCTCCAGCGCACGTAGTCGCAGATGCTCATGCGCCCGGCATCGACCTCGGTCAGCATCAGCGGCATCTGCGTCTCGACGCCCGGGAAAGCCGCAATCGACGGTCCAGATGTCGTTGCGCGTCTTCTCCGCGGGCGCATGCGGCGCATGGTCGGTCGCGATCATGTCGACGGTGCCGTCGGCGAGCGCGGCCCAGAGCGGCTCCTGGTTGCGTCGCCTCGCGCACCGGCGGATTGACCCGGATGACGCCGCCGAGGCGGGCATAGTCGTCGGTCGAGAGCAACAGATATTGCGGGCAGGTCTCGCCGGTGATGTCGACGCCGCGCGCCTTGGCTTCGCGCAGCGGGCCGCAACTCCTCGGCCGAGGAAATGTGCAGGATGTGGATGCGGGCGCCGGTCCATTCCGCCAGGATCGCGGCGCGGCTCACGGCCTCGACCGCGACCACCGCCGGGCGCGAGGCGAGATGCGCGAGCGGATCGAGCCGGCCGGCGTTGCGCATGCGGGTCTCGCGCCGCTCCATGATCGAATTGGTCTCGGCATGCAGCGAGACGCGCTTGCCGGTCGGCGCGACCACCTCGAAGGCTTCCAGCATCGCGCCGGTCGACGGGCGAGGGAATCTTGCCGAAGGTGTTGCCCATATAGAGCTTGAAGCCGATCACGCCGCCGTCGACCAGCGCCGGCACGTGCTCGATGGTGTCCTCGCCGAGCAAGCCCATAGAGGCCGAAATCGACATGCGCCTTCGCGGCCGCGATGCGGTGCTTGGCGGCCAGCACCTCGGCGGTGCCGGTCGGCGGGATGGTGTTCGGCATGTCGAACACGGTGGTGACGCCGCCGAATGCCGCCGCCGCGGTGCCGGTCGCGAAATCCTCCTTGTGCGGATAGCCGGGATCGCGGAAGTGCACGTGCACGTCGATGGCGCCGGGCAACACGTGGAGGCCGCGCGCGTCGAGCGTCTCGCGCGCCGGCGGCATCGCTGCGTCGGCGCCGACCGCGATGATGACGCCGTCCTTGATCGCGACGCTGGCGTCGATGACGCGAGTCCGGCGACGACCACCTTGCCGCCGCGGATGACGAGATCGGCCGTTGTGCTCATCGTCGCCTCCTCACAGCATCGCCCAGCCGCCGTCGACCGGCAGGTCGACGCCGGTGATCTGGCGCGAGACGTCGCTGGCCAGGAACAGGCAGGCATTGGCGACGTCGGCGTCGCTGGTGACGCGCTTGAGCGCGTAGTCGGCGGCGTGGCGCTCGGCCGCCTCCTCGACGGTGATGCCGAGCCGCTTCGCCATGTCGGCGCAGACCTTGTCGCGGAAGCGCGGGCCGTCGACCATGCCGGGCGCCACGCAATTGACGTTGATGTTGTAGGCGCCGACCTCGAGCGCGAAGCTCTTGGTGATGCCGCGCAGGCCCCACTTGGACGCCGAATAGGCCATGCGCCCGGCGCGGCCGCGCATGCCGAAGGTGCCGCCGACATTGACGATCTTGCCGTAGCGCTGCGCCATCATGGTCGGCAGCACGCCGCGCATGGTGTGGAAGCAGCCGTTCATGTTGAGCGTGACGATGTCGTCGAATTCCTCCGGCGTGGTCTCGACGCCGCTCTTGCCGATCGGCCCCGATCCGCCGGCGACGTTGACCAGGATGTCGATGCGGCCGTAAGCGTGCTTGGCCGCGTCGCGCGGCGTGCTCGCATTGCGCCGGGTCGGTGAGGTCGCACGGCACGACGATCGCCTCGCCTCCGCCCGCGCCTCGCCTCCGCAGCCACCGGCTCGATCGCGGCGGTGTCGCGACCGACCAGCGCGAGCCGCGATCCTTCCGCCGCAAAGGCCTTGGTGATGGCGGCGCCCATCCCCTTGGCGGGTCCGGTGATCACCGCGACCCGCCCTTCGAGTTCAAGTCCATGGTCGTTTCCCGGTCGTTGGCATCGGCCGCCTCGCGTCCGCGTGCGCTCGCGTCGTCTTGAGCAGCGGCGCGTTGACGCGCCGCTCAGAACAGCTTCTTCGGCAGCTCGGCGGTCGGCGGCAGGAAGGCCGGTGTGAAGATTTCCTCGACCGCCGGCGTGCGCGGCAGCGCATTGGCATCGACCAGGATGTCGATCGATTTCTTCAGCCGCGCCATGTCGACGTTGCCGAGCCCGATCTTGGCGATCTCGGGATGGTTCATCTCGTCCTTGAGGGTCTGCACGAAACGCTCGCGCTCGACCGGCACCTTGATCAGCGGCTCGCGCTTGGCGACCGCGGCCACAGAAGCATCGAGATCCTTGAGCGAGTCGACATGCCCTTGTTGATGGCACGCACGAGGCCCCTGCACCGCCTCGGGCTTCTCCTTGACCAGCTTCTTCGAGACGATGATGGCGTTGGAATAGAGGTCCATGCCGTAGTCGCCGTAGTTGATGAAGCGAAGCTGCTTGTCGTCGACGCCCATCAGCTTGGCGGAGAAGCGGATGGTGTTGACGTAGCCGAACACGCCGTCGACCTGGCCCTGCATCAGCATCTGCTCGCGCAGGTTCGGCTGCATGTTGGTGATCTTGACCTTGGCGCAGTCGATCTTGGCGAGCTTGCAGAGCGCCGGGAACAGCTTGAGCGCGCCGTCATTGGCGGCGCCGCCAAGCGTCTTGCCCTCGAAATCCTTCGGCGTCTTGATCGGGCTCTCCGCCTTCACCGCCACGGTGAACGGCGGCTGGTTGAACATGACGTAGACCGCGATCGGCGCGTCGTCCGGCTTCTTGGCCGCGAGCTCGATCAGCGCATTGATGTCGCCGAAGCCGACGTCGTAGGTGCCGTTGGCCACCAGCGGCACCGCCGCGCCCGGAGCCGTTGCCCTGGTCGATGCGTCACGTCGAGGCCCTCGGCTTTGAAGTAGCCGCGGTCGTCGGCCAGGAAGAACATCCCCTGCGGGCCCTGGTACTTCCAGTTCAGCACCAGCTTGAGCTTGGTCTGCGCGTCGGCCGGCGTCGCGAGACCGAGCGGAACGGCAAGCGCTGATGCGCCGACCAGAGCCAGAAGCATGGATCGCAAGCTCGAAGTCATTGGCGCACTCCTGTCATAGCCGCTGCCGCTTTCTTGGGCGGCGAAGCTCAATCTTTGGTCAGATGTGATTTGACCGTGTCAAACCACGTGCCTGCCGCTCGGGGAGAACGGTAACGCAGATGAGTGCTCACATCTGCCGCTGATTTCTTGCTAGGCTGGTGCCGGAAAGGCATCACTCAACGAGGTAAGGCCTGCGCGATGAAGCACTTGCGCATTCTGCGCTACGTCGACGAGGTCGCGCGCACCGGCTCGATCCGCAAGGCGGCCGATCACCTCAACGTCACGGCGTCGGCGGTGAACCGCACGAATCATGGATCTGGAGGACGAGCTCGGCGCGCAATTGTTCGAGCGCCGGCCGCGCGGCGTGCGGCTCACCGCCGCCGGCGAGGTTTTCGTTCATTACCTGCGCGAGCAGAACGGCGACGTCGAGCGCATGAAGTCGCAGATCGAGGATCTGAAGGGTCTGCGCCGCGGCACCGTGCGCATCGCCTGCAGCCAGGCGCTGGCGCTCGATTTCCTGCCGCGGGAGATCGCCGAATTCCGCAAGCGCCACCCGCTGGTCAGCTTCGACGTCAGGGTGCTCGACCACGAGCAGGCCATGGCGGCGCTCGCCGCCTACGAGGTCGATCTCGTGCTGGTGTTCCGGCCGCCGTTTCTTGCCGAACTTCCAGCCGCTGATGAGCCTCGAGCAGCGCCTCGTCGCCGTCATGTCGGCCGAGCCATCCGCTCGCCAGCAAGCGCACCGTCCGGCTGCGCGACTGCGCGACCTATCCCGTCGCCCTGCCGGAGCGCAGCCATCGGCGGCCGGCAATTGCTCGACGAGGTGTCGGCGCGCAGCGGCCTCACCTTCAGGCTCGCCGCCGAATCGAACTCGTTCGAGCTGCTGCGCGGGCTGGTGACCCACGCCAACCTGATCTCGTTCCAGATCCGGATCGGAACCATGCCCGAGAACAACAAGCTCGGTCTCGTGGCGCGCGATATCGACGATCGCGACGTGCCGCGCGCCAACCTCGTGCTCGGCCAGCTGCGCGCCCGCAACCTGCCGATCCCCGCCGCGGTGTTCGCGGAGAAGCTCGTGCGCGTGCTCGAAGCGATGCGCGGCGACACGGGCCAATCCGCCGCGGCTGCTGCATCGCGTTAACGCGCTCAATGGAACATTAACGAATTCTTCGCAGTCGCGAAGACGGCCATCGCAATAGAAATACCTTGCATTAATTCGCTTTTTCGATTATCCTACTTGTTTTTTCGCGGCTCAGCGAAGGTGCTGAAAACGCGAAAAAGTCATGGCGCCGTCATCGAAGAATGCGATGTCGGCGCGCGTAGAGGTACGGCTATGAAGCCTGATTTATTCAATACGGCAAATGTGACGCCGATCGAAACGACAATGGAGCGGCCGCAAATCAATTGGGGCGCCGCAACCGCGGCGGAACGCGGCCCGGTGATCGCGACCCTGCGCAACCCGAGCCACCGCAACGCGGTCGGAAGCCATGCCGGCGGCTATTCGGTCTATCGCGCGCTCGCAATCGCGGCGAGAACGCTCGCCCACGACCATGTCGCCGATTTGACCGACACCGCACCGGTCGAACCCATCGGCCCGCACCCGCAATGGAGCGACGCGAAGAAGATCGTATCGCTCGATCCATGGGGACATCTGGTCGGCGAAGCCTTCCGCGAGCATCTCGCGCGCGGCTACGACGTGCGGCCGAGCATCGCCGTCACCCGCGCCCACATCGACATGCCCGAGATCCGCGCCGCCATCGCGGCGCGCCGCGTGCGCGCCGACGGCGATATCGTCTCCGCGCGCGGCAGCGTTCGGGTGATGAAGGCCGCGATCGATCCGGTCTGGTATCTGCCCGGTATCGCGGAGCGTTTCGGTCTCGACGAAACCGATCTCCGGCGCGGGCTGCACGAGCAGACCGGCGGCATGTATCCGGAGCTGGTGACGCGCCAAGACCTCAAGGTGTTCCTGCCGCCGATCGGCGGCACCACGATCTACTGCTTCGGCGATCCGGCAAAGCTCGGCGACGGCGTTACTCCGCTGGCCTGCCGCGTTCACGACGAGTGCAACGGCTCCGACGTGTTCGGCTCCGACATCTGCACCTGCCGGCCCTATCTCGCCCACGGCATCGAGATCGCCATCCAGATGGCGCAGGCCGGCGGCGTCGGGCTCGTGGTCTATAATCGCAAGGAAGGCCGCGCGCTCGGCGAAGTCACCAAGTTCCTGGTCTACAATGCACGCAAACGCCAGAAGGGCGGCGACCGTCCCGACGGCTATTTCAAGCGCACGGAATGCGTCGCCGGCGTGCAGGACATGCGCTTCCAGGAGTTGATGCCGGACGTGCTGCATTGGCTCGGCATCACCCGCATCCACCGCTTCGCTTCGATGAGCGACATGAAGTGCGATGCGCTCATCCGCCAGGGCATCGCGATCGACGAGCGCGTGCAGCTGCCCGACGACATGATCCCGCCGGATGCGCGCGTGGAGATCGAGGCCAAGATCGCCGCCGGCTATTTCGACGGCAACAACACGCGCCGCGACTATGCCGGGACGGTCGGACGCGGCCTCAACGAGTGACGGCGATGCCGGTCAGCGGCCGAGCGTCCGCGCCTGCCAAGAGCGGACCACCGCCGGAGCTCACCAGGCTCCACGATGTCACAGCGGTGCGCGAGCGCTGCGGCATGGTGCATCGCTACGTCGCCGACGGCCGCTCTCCGCATTTCACTCTCGACGAGAGCCGGCTCGCGGCGGTTGCCGCCTATGTGGCCGACGTCACGCGCGAGGCCTATCCCGATCTGAAGATTCCCTATCACAGCCGCTGGCGTCACTTTTCGGCCGGCGGCATCGACCGCTGGACCGCGCTCGCGGCGCGGCTGGACGTCGATCCCATCGAGCGGGCGCGCATCGCCGTCGACCTCGCGACCGTCAGCGTCCTGCTCGACGCCGGCGCCGGCGATGCGTGGCGCTACCGCGAGCAAGCGACGGACCTTTCCTTCGCGCGTTCCGAGGGGCTGGCCGTCGCCAGCCTCGACATGTTCCGCGCGGGCCTGTTCTCGAGCGACACGCGCCAGCCATGTCGCGTCGACGGCGCCGCGCTGGCGAATATCGATGCGTCGACCCTCGCCCGTCGCTTTCAGGTCGACGCCGCAAATCCTCTGATTGGAGTGGAGCAGCGGAGCGCGCTGCTGCGCCGTCTCGGCAAAGCGCTCGCCGACCGTGCGGATTTGTTCGGGCACACGCCCGCACGTCCCGGCAACCTGGTCGATCATTTTCTCCGCGCCGCCGATGACAGGCGCATTCCAGCCGCGACGGTCCTCGCCGCGCTGCTCGATGGGCTTTCGCCGATCTGGCCGTCGGGACTGACGCTCGACGGGTTCGCCGTCGGCGATGCCGGCCGTCACCCCGCCGTGCGCACGAGCGACGCGACCGACCGCATCGTGCCGTTCCACAAGCTCTCGCAATGGCTGACCTATTCGTTGCTGGAGCCGCTCGAAGGCGCTGATCTCGCTGTGGAACGGCTCGACGAGCTCACCGCGCTTCCGGAATATCGCAACGGCGGCCTGCTGGTCGACCTGGCGGTGATCCGTCCGCGCGCGGCGATCGATCCGCAGCTGCGGCACGAGGTGTCGTCCGAGCTGATCGTCGAATGGCGCGCACTGACCGTCGCCCTGATGGACCCGCTGCTCGATCTCGTGCGCGCGAAGCTCGGCGTCGGCTCCGCCTTCACCATGCCTCACATGCTCCAAGGTGGCACCTGGAGCGCCGGCCGCAAGATCGCGCGCGAGCTTCGTCCGCCGGACGGGCCGTCGCCCATCCCGGTCGCCGCCGATGGCACTGTTTTTTGAAGGACTACCGACTGGCGGCGCGAGCTCACGCCCGCATGATCAGACTTGCATCTTACTGGCGGTATCGATCGCGGCGATGAGCACGGCTCTCCGGAGCGGCTTCAGCAGATAGGCCACCGCTCCCGCGGCGATGCACCTTTCTCTGGTGCCGGGTTCGTCATGGGCCGTGATGATGATGGTCGGGATCTTGATCCCGGTGCGGGCCAGATGGTGCTGAAGCTCAAGTCCGGTCATGTCAGGCATTTGCAGATCGACGATCATGCAATCCGGGATACCGTGACGCAGTGCGGCGATCAGTTCGCATGCGGATTCGAACGTCTCCACCTCGTACGAAGACGTCTCAAGAAGCCGCAGCAACGCTTTCCTTACGGAAGCATCGTCGTCCACGACCGCAATTCGATGGCTCGATTTCGACATTCGATCTGCCGCTGGTGGACGCTCCTCCGCAAAACGCCAGGCAAGAGATTGTCCCATCCGATGTCATCGCGTCCTGGGCAGAACCGGCTTCAGGTGCGGCAGCCCAGCGTCGTCGATGTCGAAGTCGGGATCGAACAGTGTCTTGCCCTGCGCGCCGAGATAGTCCGGCTGCGCCTTCATCCATTCGCTCATCTTCTGCTGGTTGGCGTATGCGATCAGGCGGCTCTCCAGATCGCGGACGACCTCCGGATTCTGCGCGGCGACATCGTTCTTCTCGCCGGGATCGGCGGTCAGGTCGAAGAGCTCGGTCTTGCCCGGCAACAATGCAAGCTTCACCAGCTTCCAGTTGCCCTTGATGACCGCGCCGCGGAACGCCTCGACGTTGACCAGGATGTCGTCGTGCGGTGAGGGTTTGCCCTCGGCGACCGTCGCCCAGATGTCCTTGCCGTCGATCGGCTTGTCGGCGCTCGCCTTGGCGCCGGCGAGCGCCAGAACGGTGGGCATGATGTCCACCATGTGCAGCGGCTCGTTGACGACGCGTGGGCCGAGCTTGGCCGGCCAGTTGAAGATGGTCGGCACGCGGACACCGCCCTCGTGCAGGCTGCCCTTGCCGCCGCGGAGATCGCCGTTACTCGCCGGCAATGATTCCTGCTTGACGCCGGCCGCTTCGCGCTCCTCCTTGGAGTGCGCGCCGCTCGCGACCACCGCGCTGCGCGGTCCGCCGTTATCGCTGGAGAAGATAACGAGTGTGTTGTCTCGCAAGCCCTTCTTGTCCAGCGCGGCGACGATCCTCCCCACCTGGTTGTCGAGCGACGTGATCATCGCCGCATAGGTGCGTCGCGTCGGGTCCTTGATGCTTGACGCGTAGCGATCCTGATCGGCCTTCGTCGCCTGGTACGGCGCGTGCGGGGCGAGCGACGCGAAGTAGAGGAAGAACGGCTTGCCCTTCTCCTGCTTGTCGATCAGCCGGACCGCCTCGTCGCCGATCAATGTGCTGTAATAGCCCTTCTCTTGCAGGAACTTGCCGTTGCGCTGCCAATCGACGAGGCCGCCGCGCAGCTTGGTGAAATAGTCCACCTCGCCGACGAGGTTGCCGTAGAAGTGATCGAACCCGCGGTTCTGCGGCCAGTACTTCTCGTCGGCATGACCCAGATGCCACTTGCCGACCATCGCGGTCTTGTAGCCCGCCTCCTTCAGCGCCTGCGGCAAGGTCCGCTCGTCAGTCGGCAAGCCGTAACCGTGGTTCGGAAAGATTACCAGCGTCTGCAGGCCGTAGCGCATGGGATAGCGGCCCGTCATCAACGCCGCCCGGGCCGGAGTGCACACCGGCATGCCGTGGAAGGATTCGAGCCGGACTCCATCCTTGGCGAGCTTGTCGATGTTCGGCGTCTTGATGTCGCTGCCGCGATAGCCGAGATCGGCATTGCCGAGGTCGTCGGCCATGATGAAGACGATGTTCGGCCGGCTGCTCTCGGCGGCGATCGCCGGGCTCGCGGCAAGGATGCCGAGGCAGAGCAAGGACAGGTACCTCACGCGATGAAATGCATTCATGATTGCCTCATCTGCCAGGAGGTCGCTCATTTGAGCTCCACCTTGACGGTGGCGATCCTGCCGTCGAACTTGAAGGGCCTGCGGTCGAAATAGTCGAGCGACACCGGCGAGCCGAGATCGACCCCGACGTCGAACGTCTCGCTGGCGGTGAATGCGGCGGGCACGGTGCGCTTGACCGTCGTGCGGGCGACTTCCTTGCCGTCGACCGTGAGCACCACCTCCGCCGGCGCGCCGGGCTTGGCGATCGTGGTGTCCACCTCGATCCTGTGCTTGCCGGGCGCGAGCTTGCCCTTCGAGCGCGCGATGTAGCGCTCGATGATCATCATGTTGTACTCGTAGACGAGCTCGCCCTTGTCCATGTAGAGCGTCGAGCCCGCCGGACGCGCCGCCCAGCGCATAGAGCACGCCCGATGCGTTCTCGCCGAGCTCGACGTCGATCGTGACGTGGTTGCTCTCGCGGCCCAGGCCCGGCGCGGTGAACTCCGGCATCCGGGTCGTCGTCGCGTCGAACTGCCAGCTCGTGTACGGCGTCTTGATGCGGTCTTCGGGATGGATGCGCAGCCAGATGCCGGCGCCGATCGGGAAGGCCTTGTTCGCCTTCGCCTCCTTCAGGAACAGCGCCTTCATCTCCTCCAGCCGCTGCGGGTTCCTTCGCCGCGAGGTTGTCGGCCTGCGAAAAATCGGCGTTGAGATTGTAGAGCTCCCAGACGTCCTTGCTCGAATCCCACGTCGCCAGGCCCGGGCTCACGGTGAGCCAAGGCGTCAACGGGCCGAACGTGCAGGCGTACCAGCCGTCGTGGTAGATGCCGCGGCTGCCGTTGTTGTCGAAGTACTGCGTGCGCTTGCGGCCGGGCGCCTTGGCGTCGGCGAAGCGTGTAGACCATGCTCGTGCCGTCGATCGGGTCCTGCTCGAAGCCGTCCACCACCTTCGGCGGCGTGATGCCGAGGATGTCGTAGATCGTCGGCGCGATGTCGTTGACGTGGTGGAACTGCGGGCGCGGCGTCTTGTCGGCCTTGATGCGCGCCGGCCAGGAGATCGCCATCGGGTTGCGCGTGCCGCCGAAGTGCGAGGCGACGAGCTTGGTGTGGTGGAAGGGCGTGTTGCCGGCCCAGGCCCAGCCGGCGTGATACATGTTGTCGACCTTCGGCCCGCCGAGCGCGTCCAGCCCGCCGATCTTGTTCAGCGCCTCGATCTGCTGCTGCGATGGTGTTGGGGATCTGGTTCTGCGCCAGCAGCTCGCTGATGCTGCCGTTCTGACCTTCGGCGCTGGAGCCGTTGTCGCCCCAGATGTAGATCACGATCGTGTTGTCGCGGACGCCGAGCCGGTCGAGCTCGTCGATCACCTTGCCGACCTGGGCGTCGACGTGCTCGACGAAGCCGGCGAAGATCTCCATCAGCCGCCGCTGGAACGGGCGCTCCGACTTCGGGGATGCTCGTCCCACGCGGCCATGGTCTCGGCGCGCGGCGTGAGCTTCGTGTCGGCCGGGATCCAGCCGAGCTCCTTCTGGCGCTTGAAGATGCGCTCGCGCAGGGCATCCCAGCCGTCGTCGAACTTGCCCTTTGTACTTGTCGGCCCATTGCCTTGAAGACGTGGTGCGGCCCGTGCGCGGCGCCGGGCGCCCAGTACATCAGGAACGGCTTGTCGGGCGCGAACGCGCGGTGCTTGCGCATCCACGTCATCGCCTTGTCCGCCAGGTCCTCGCTCAGATGGTATTTCTCGTCGTGCGGCGGCTCGACCGCGTTGAAGTTCTCGACCAGCCGCGGCTCCCACTGCGAGGTCTCGCCGGCGAGGAAGCCGTAGAAGTAGTCGAAGCCGATGCCCTCGCCGGTCGGCCAGAGGGTGAACGGTCCCATCGCCGTGGTCTCGGTCGCGGGCGTGTTGTGCCACTTGCCGAACGCGGCGGTCTTGTAGCCGTAGGCGCCCAGCACCTTCGCGAGCGTGGCGGAGGTCCGCGGGATCACCCCGGTGTATCCGTCCCAGTCCACCGCGCGCTCGGCGATGGTGCCGGAGCCGACGCGCTGATGGTTGCGCCCGGTCAGCAGCGCCGCCCGCGTCGGCGAGCAGATCGACGTGGTGTGGAACGCGTTGTAGCTGATGCCCTGGTTCGCGACGCGGCGTCAGCGTCGGCGTGTGGATCGGGCCGCCGTAGGTGTCGGGCAGGCCGAAGCCGACGTCGTCCAGCAGGATGATGAGGATGTTGGGCGCATCCTTGGGCAGATGGCTCCTGCTCCACGCGCCGCTGGTGCTTGGAATCCTGCAGCCTCGGCGCGGCGACGCTCGCCGACGGTGTCGACGCGAAGGGCAGGACGGAGCCGTCCGATGGCCGCGTCGCTTCAGCGGAGGCCGGGGATACGGCCGTGAAGGCGCACAACGCTGCGAAGGGCAGCCACCGCGGAAGCCTAACCATCATTGTAGCTCTCCCTGACGTCGGCTCGCCGTCTCGATCTTTAGATCTGCGGCTGGATCCCTTCTCCCATTGCAGCGGACCGCAGAACGCGACCAGCCGCAGAAGCTTGGCGTCAGACCCGACAGACTTACTTCGACGACGCTTCCTTCAGCTTCGCAAGGACTTCATCCAGGTTGAAACTGGCCGCCTTCTGCCGCTGCGGATAGTCCCTGAACGTCATCAGGAACTGGCCCACATAGTCCTGCGCGGGGACCAACATGAAAGCGTGGTCGAACAGCCAGTCGTAATACGTGTTCGACGTGATGTCCGCCCGCTCGTACGGATCCGTCCGGAGATTGAAGATCTTCGGGACCCGCAAGCTGGTGAACGGCTCTGCCCAGACGCGCAACGTTCCAGGGGCGCGCTGCTCCATGAACACGATCTTCCAGTTGTCGTAGCGCAGGCCGGTCAGTTGCTGATCGTCATTGACGTACAGGAACGATTCCCGCGGGCTCTTCGCGGCTTGCCCGGTCAGGTAAGGCACGAGGTTGTAGCCGTCGAGATGGACCTTGTAGGTCATGTCGCCGACCTTGTGCCCTTGAGCAATTTGTCCTTTACCTCGGCGTCGCCGGCAATTGCCAGAAGGGTCGGCAGCAAGTCGTGGTGGCCGACCATCTCGTTGGACACCTGTCCCGGCCTGATCTTGCCCGGCCAGCGGAACATGGACGGCACCCGGTAGGCGCCTTCCCAGTTCGAGTTCTTTTCGTTGCGGAACGGCGTCATCGCACCATCCGGCCAGGTGTTCATGTGCGGACCGTTGTCGGTCGCGTACATGACGAAGGTGTTGTCGGCGATGCCCAGGTCATCGAGCGCCTTCAGGACCGTGCCGACATTCTTGTCGTGGTCGATCATGGTGTCGTGGTACGGGCTCTGCCAACGCCCAGACTGGCCGACGCTCGCCGGCTTGGTGTGGGTGCGGAAGTGCATGTGGGTCGTAGTTCACCCACACGAAGAACGGCTTGTTGGCGTTCTTCTGCCGCTGGATGAAGTCCACTGCCCGGTTGGCGATGTCGTCGTCGATACCACCATCCGCGCCTTGGTCAGCGGGCCGGTGTCCCTGCACACCTGCTTGCCGACCTTGCCGAAGCGCGGATCGACTGTTGGGTCGTCCCTGTCCGAGGCCTTGCAGTCCATCACGCCGCGCGGGCCGTACTTCGCGCGGAACGCGGGATCTTTCGGATAATCCGGCATGTTCCGGCTCTTCCTCGGCGTTCAGGTGATAGAGATTGCCGTAGAACTCGTCGAAACCGTGCACCGTCGGCAGGAACTCGTTGCGGTCGCCAAGATGGTTCTTGCCGAATTGTCCGGTCGCGTAGCCGAGCGGCTTGAGCAACTCGGCAATCGTCGGGTCTTCCTTCTGCAGCCCGAGCGTGGCACCGGGCAGGCCGACCTTGGTCAGGCCCGTACGCAAGCCGGACTGGCCGGTGATGAACGAGGACCGGCCGGCGGTGCAGCTCTGCTCGGCATAGTAGTCGGTAAACATCACGCCTTCCTTCGCGATGCGGTCGATGTTGGGCGTCTTGTAGCCCATCATGCCGTGCGAGTAGGCGCTGATATTCGACTGGCCGATGTCGTCGCCCCAGATGATGACGATGTTTGGCTTTTGCGGTTGCTGCGCATGCGCCGCAGAAGATGCCAGCAAGGGCAGCGCGAGCGCGCATGCGACAATTGCAAGGCTCGTCCATCTCATCATCGGCCTGTCTCCATTGCTCTTGGTTGTCTCGTTGCGGCACTTTGGATCGAGCGCCCCGCCGAGTTCGCGACGGAAAGCGGTGGACACAACTTCGACGATTGAGAATCCTGCGCGCGCGGATCGATCGTCGAGATGGACCTAGGGCCTATGTCGTCGCATCGATCGTATGGGGCGCTGAAGAAAACGGCCGGGTTGATCCATCCGTCCGAGAAAAAAGTGCGGCCGGCTTTGGGGAAGCCGGCCGCGCGTGAGCCTGGTCTCGGGGGGGTTGGGGAGTGACCAGGGTTCACGAAAACGAACGGGTCGCTTTTAGGGCGCTTCAATCACGTGAACAGCGAAAGCTTGCTGTACTTCTCCGCCAGCAGGTAGTAGAACGTGACCCGAAGCTTGTCGCGGTCGCCCTGCATCTTTTGACAGACCTCCGCAACGCCGCGATCGAGTTCGGCGTCGTCCAGCGCGAGCCCAAGCTTTCGCTTCAAGAAATGATCGCGGACGCGGTCGCGCTCGGCCTTGTCGGTGCACGCGACGAAAGAGCCGTCCTTCGCGTGAAGCGCGATCGCGAGATGCCTGACGATGCCGTGGATCGCCACGTAGTTGGCATGCGGGACGTATTTCTTCAAGTTCGTGAGCCAGTCGTGCGACCCAGTCGTCTGCTCTGACATCGCCATTGTTTCCGATGCTCCTCTTGAATCGAATATCGCCGGATCTCAGACGAGCGGCGGACGTCCGCTCCGGTGCTCCGGCCCGTTCATGCGATGGAAGTTCTCGGTCAGGAGGCCGCGATGGTCGAGATGGACCTTGGGCCTACATGCCGCATCGATCACGCCGAATGCGTCGGCCGAATGCCTGCCCGTTCGGCAATGCGGACAAGGTCCGGAACCGTCCGCACGCCCACCTTGTGCATCATTCGACCGCGGTGCAGCTTGATCGTCTTTTCGACGGTACCGAGGTCCGCCGCAATCTGCTTGTTGAGCCGGCCGGCGATGACGTGGGTCAGCACTTCCCTTTCGCGCGGCGTCAGTTTCGAGATCCGGTCGTTGATCGATGCCAATTCGTTGTGAAGCTCGAGCGCCTGCATCTCCTTCTCCGCCGCCAGCGCAACCGCTGCCAGCAGTTGTCGGGACTTTACCGGCTTGGTCAGGAAATCGACGGCTCCCGCCTTCATCGCCTGCACGGTCACCGGAATATCGCCGACGCCGGTTATGAAGATGACCGGTCGCTCGACGCCACCCGCCTTCAGCGCCGCCTGGAGCTCGATGCCGTCGAGGCCGGGCATCGATACGTCGAATATCGCGCAACCCGGGATGGATCGATCGTGCTGCGCGAGGAACTCAACCGGCGAGGAAAAGGCCCGGACTTCATAACCGTGCGTATTCAACATTCTTGTCAATGCTTTGAGCACGCCGGGGTCGTCGTCCACGAGGAAGATGACAAAGCGCTGCCCGCTGGTCATGCCGGCACCAGGACGTCTCGGGTCGGCAAGGCAACGGTCACTGTGGCCCCGCCACCGGCGCTGTTTTCGATGCTGAGCTTTCCTCCGTGCGACTTGACGATCGTGGAGCAGATCGACAGGCCGAGACCGAGACCATGCTCCTTCGTCGTGAAGAAGGGCTGGAAGAGCCGCGGCTTGTCTTCGGCTGCAATCCCATGTCCGGAATCGACAATGACGGCCTCGATCTGCTTGTCATCGGCGCGAGTCATTACTTTTATTGCACGCTGCGACGGCGCTTTCGAATTCATCGCCTCCATCGCGTTCATGAGCGCATTGAGCAGCACTTGCTGTAATTGTATCGGATCGCCCGAAATCGTCGGCAAGCCCTCGGCCAGCACCAGGTCGACACTGGTCTTTCGCCGCACAAGCTCGCCGTGCAAGAGACGCAACGTCGATTGCACGAGCTGGTTCAGATCGATCGGCTCGGACTTGCTTTCGCCTCTCCTCAGCAGCTTGCGAACGCGGCTGATCACCTCGCCGGCCCGACTGTCCTCCTCGATGATGTCCGCGACGATTTCCTGAATCTTCTCCAGGTCGATGGTCTTCCGGCCGAGGAGCTCCTGTGCCGTTTCGGCGTTGGAAAGAATGGCCGTAAGCGGCTGATTGAGCTCGTGCGCAATCGTGCCCGACAGTTGGCCGAGAATCGATTGCCGCATGAGGCGAGCAATTTCCGTGCGTTGCAGCTCGGCCTCGCCCTCTGCATTTTTCAACGCGGTGATATCGCTGACTATGCCGTTGATGCGGTCGAACCCGCCATTCCCGCCGTGGCGCGGATAACCCTTCATCGCAATCCAGCGGATTTCACCGCCCGGCAAGACGACGCGAAACTCGCCGTCGATCGGGCGACCGCTCGACGCGGCCTCCCTTATCGCTCTGACAAAGGCATGACGATCGTCCGGATGAATGGACCTGCAAAGAATGTCGAGCGACAGCGGCACATTCTCCGCCAGTCCGAAAATAGAACGACAATGGCTGGTGGCCCAGATGGGTCTGTCCTCGGCCTGAAACTGCCACAAGCCGGTATTCGTCGATGCGGCGGCAAATGTCATCCGCTCTTCGTTCTCGGCAAGCGTCCTTTCCGCCAGCCGGCGTCTGCGATTTTGAACCAGCACGTATGCGATGACGGCCGATTGCAGGGCGAGAGCCGCAAGCATCGAAAGTATCAGATAGCGATGCTCGTCCCAGAGCGTCGTTTCCCGGAACCAGACCATCGTGCCGCCGGGAAGATTGGTCTCGGAGAGTTGCCAGCGCCGGAGCTGTCGCGCGTCGACCCTGTATGCACCCGCAGTGCTCAATTGCGGAGCAATCGTGTCAGGGCTCTTGCCGGCCAGAATCTCCAACGCCAGGTCGGCAGTCTGCGCTCCCATCGAGTCGGGGAGATCCGAGTATCCGCCCACGAAGCCGAAGCCCAGATTGGTGGAGTACGACGAATAGACGGGGGCGCTTGCCGCTTTCAACATTCCCCTGACGGCGTCAGAGGAAACATATCGCCCACCGCGATCGTCCGCGAAATACGTCAGGGTGATCACAATGGTATCGCGCGGCAGGCGTGACACTTCCTCGATGAGCGCATCATATGGGAGCCCGACCAGATACCTCGTGGCGTAACGCCGCTCCTGACTTTCGATCTGTCGGCGGGCGATTTGCACCCACTGGCGATCGAAATCGGTTGCACCGGCAACGACGACAATATCTCGGGCGCCGGGCTGCAGCCGCCCGGCAAGGTCCAACGTCTTTGAAATATCCCGCCCGCTGATGACGCCCGTGATCTTGGTCGACCGGCCGAGCGCGGCAAACGTTTCGGCTGGCAGGCAGCAAACGACGATCGGCACGTCGGGAGCGATTGCGTCGCGATGCTTCAAGATGAATTGCGACGCTTCCCGGCCCGCCGTTATCACGACGTCGGGTTTCCTGACGTCGTATTTGTCGGCCAGATACCGTGCGGTCCGGCTCTCATGGCCGGGTTCCGGGAACCGAGCGAGGTCGAGGAATTCGCTCAGAACCTCGAGCTTCTCGGGCGATTTGTCTCGCAGCCGCTCGATTGCTCCTTGGCCGACGCTCATGATACCGGGGTAGGTGACACTGTATGACAGGAGCACGAGGACGCGTTTGGCCGAGTCCTGGGCGTGCGAAGAGCAATGGGGAACCAATAGCGCGAATGCCAACGTCCACGCGGCGACCTGCCCTGCCAATCTGAACGGGACGCCGTTGGCTTCAATGCGGCGCCACGCCATCGCTTTGGCCCGCGATTTTACCGTCGGCCTTGGCCACGTCGATTGCGGACCATCTCGTGTCAAGCTTCTATTCCAATGCATTTTTTTTGTTATTGTACATCGTTACACTGTGAATATCCTTTGACCTATCGCAACTCGTGCCCTTCGGCATCAGCGCCGCCTGCGTTCAACTTTTCGTCATCGGCCGGGTGGTCGGTGGTGAACTCGTCCCCGGCCGCAAGATTGCGCGCGAGCTCCAGCCGGATGGACGGTCGCCGCCGACGGTACGGTGTTCTAGGGCGCGGCGGCCCGCGACGCCCCCTGACGAGCGACGTAATGCCTCGACAAGGAAAAAAATCACAGAAATATTATGTAGAATACCTACACGATCAAGCACGCCGGGCTCCTGCGTCATGACACCTGAGCAGGTTAGGCTGATCAGGCAATCATTCGATGCGATATGGCCGATCCGCCGGCAACTCGCGGAATCATTCTACCGCCGGTTCTTCGAGCTCGCGCCCGACACGCAACGTCTGTTCACCAGCGACTTGGAGCGCCAGCACCTCAAGCTGATGGACATGATCGCCGCCATCGTCGGCGCGCTCGACGAGCGTGAGCTCTTCCACTCGCTGATCAGCCATACCGGTCGGCAACATGCGCAATTCGGCGTGCGGTTGTCGCATTTCGTTGCGTTCGGCGAGGCGCTGGTATGGAGCCTGGAACGGCAGTTCGGTGCCGCGTTCACTCCGGAGCTGAAGGAAGCTTGGATCGCGCTCTATGACGCCGTCCAGAACGAAATGATGGGCGCTGCACGGCTACAAGATTGACTTGCGAACCGTCAGGCTCGAGCGCGCGTTTCGGTGCAATCGATGCACCAAACTCGCCGCGCGCTCGGTCTGCTCCCTCTCCTCGGAATGGGAGAGGTGGGAAAACTAGCAGTCATAAACGCCTGCCGCACAGCGCCGCGACGTCCTCCGCGCGGCGCCCGCGACGCTCACCGGCGTCAGCGGGCGGCCGACTACGGCTTCGGTCGGGGAGACGACACCGTGCACGCCAGGAATCGAGAGCCGCTCGCCGAGTTCCAGACAGAAGGCTCCGATGATGGCGGCTGCCAAGAGAATCCCAAGACCGGAGACGCCGGCTCCGTGCTCGAATATGCCGAGCGACCCGCCACGATGTCACCGGATGAGCGCGGATCGGCCGCGCTTATCACGCGCAGTAGCTCGGCCCGGAGAGTTGCCGGATCACCTCGCCAACTGCTGCACACAAAGTAATCAACCCCAAAGGTTCACGGGCTCGTGCTGTTGCGCTAGGCTGCCGCCGCATGCTGCCGGGCATGCCCCACAACCAGAGGGAGTTTCCATGCTCGCCCGGCTCATCAAGTCTACACTACCCATCCTGGTCGCAGTCCTATCTCTCGCGTTCTCGTCGTCAGTCCACGCTCAGGACAACAAGGTGCTCAAGGTCGGCACCTTGAAGCTCATCCACGGCATCTCCGCCTACTTCTACGAGAAGTTCGTCCCGGCCGGCTACACGGTCGAGGTCATCCCGTTCGAGAGCCCGACCGACGGCAAGAACGCGGTGCTCACCGGCACGGTAGACACCTGCATTCACGGCATTGCCGCGTTCCTGCTCGGCGCCGCCGCCGGCGAGCCGGTCGTGATCGTCGCCAACGCCAACAACGGTGGCATGGCCGTGATGGCCGGCGTCAATACCGACATCAAGACGATCAAGGACCTCAAGGGCAAGAAGGTCGCGATCTGGCCGGGATCGACGCAGGAGGCCGTGATCCTCGAGCGGCTGCGCATGGAGGGCATGACGATCAAGGACATCCAGCCGATCCGGCTCGCTTTCAGCGACCACGCGGCGCGCGCTGGCGCGCGGCGACGTCGACGCCTATGTCGGCGCCGAGCCGGCGGCGGGCATCAGCCTCGCCAACGGCACCGGCCGGCTGATCGAGTATCCGTATTCCACACCAATCGGCCCGCTCAACATGATCGTGTCCGCGAGCGAGAAGGCGGTGAAGGACAATCCCGCCCGCATCAAGCTGATCGTCGACATGCACCGCAAGGCCGTCGACTATGCCATGGCCAATCAGCCGCAGATCGTCGAGGTGGCGATGAAGAAGCTCGGCCAGCAGAAGAAATCGATCGAGCTCGCGGTGCCGAACGTGGAACTCGTCTGGAAGCTCGACGACGTGTTCATGGAGCGCGCCACTGCCTATACGCGGCTGATGTTCGAGAACAAGCAGATCCGCCAGGTGCCCGACCTCAACCGCCACGTCACCAAGCAGTTCATGTAGCCGGACGAGGATCCTCTTGAGCGAACAGGTCACGGCGCTTCCGGACACGACGCAGCAGTCCACGCCGGAAGCGCCGTCGGCCGCGCGGGGCCGCCGGCAGCTTTTCGAGAAGCTCCGCACCGTCGCGCTCGGCGTCGGCTTTCCGCTGGTGCTCATCTTTCTCTGGGATCGCGCCGTCGCCGTGACCGGCACGCGGCTCGTTCCGAGCCCGCGCGAAGTCGCCGTGATGATGTACGACTTCTCCTTCGGCGGCGTCTACGACGACGCCTTCAGCGGCACCATCCTCACGCACGTCTGGAAGTCGATGACGCGAGTCTACGGCGGCTTCTTCCTGGCCGCGCTGGTCGGCATCCCGCTCGGCCTGATGATCGGGCGGATCAAGCTGCTGCGACAGCTGCTCGACCCCACCATCAACCTGTTGCGACCGATCCCCGTCACGGCGTGGTTGCCGCTGTCGATGATCTTCTTCGGGCTCGGACCGAACGCGGCGATCTTTCTCGTGTTCCTCGGCGCGTTCTATCCGATCCTGCTCAACACCATCTTCGGCGTTCGCTCCGTGGACATGCGGCTGTTCGAGGCCGCCGCCATGCTCGGCTGCTCCGGCTCCGCCATGTTCCGTCAGGTCGTATTTCCGGCCTCCCTGCCCTCGATCTTCAACGGGCTGCGCATCGCCCACGGCTTCGCCTGGATCCTGATCGTGGTCGGCGAGATGACCGGGGTCCCCACCGGGCTCGGCTCGGTGATCATGGACGGCCGCACGCTCTCGCGCACCGACCTGGTCGTGACGGGAATGATCGTCATCGGTGTCTGTGGCTTCGTCACCGACCGCATCATTGTCGTGATCAGCAATCGCCTGCTGCAATGGAGTCCCCAGCACCATGCGTGACGGCAAAAAGCCGCATGTCGTGATCCGGGGCGTCACCAAGCGCTTCGCGGTCGGCGACGGCGAGATCGAAGCACTGGCTCGCGTCGACGTGGCCATCAACGAGGGCGAATTCGTCTGCCTCATCGGCGCCTCCGGCTGCGGCAAATCGACTTTGCTACGCATCATCGCCGGCTTCGAGGAGCCGACCAGCGGGGGCGTCACGGTGCAAGGCAAGCCGATCACCGGGCCCGGCAGCGACCGCGGCATGGTGTTCCAGGACTACGCGCTGTTTCCCTGGATGACGGTGCGGCAGAACATCGGCTTCGGCCCGCGCCAGCGCCACCTGCCGCGCAAGGAGGTCGAGGAGATCGCCGACGAATTCGTCAGGCTGGTGGGGCTCGAGCACGCCGCCAACCGTTATCCGAGCCAGCTCTCCGGCGGCATGAAGCAGCGCGTGGCGATCGCGCGGGTGCTCGCCAACAACGCCAATATCCTGTTGATGGACGAGCCGTTCGGTGCGCTCGATGCGCTCACGCGCGAGCAGCTGCAACGAGAACTCTTGCAGATCTGGGTGCGTACCCGCGTCACCATCGTCTTCGTCACCCATTCGGTCGAGGAAGCGGCGCTGCTTGCCGACCGCGTGCTGGTCATGAGCGCGGGGCCCGGGCGGATCGAAAGCGACATCGCTATCGACCTCCCGCGGCCGCGCGACGTATCATCACCGGAGTTCAACGCGGTGCGCCGCGACCTGGCACGACGGCTCACCAGCCATATGTCGCCGGCACGCATCATGGAATCGGTGGTGTGACATGGCGGAAGCATCCGAGCGGCCCGCAGCGACGATCTACCGCGGCATGGACCGCGCCGCGCTCGATGCCGCCTACAACAATAGCGTGGCCGTTGCGGACAGCGCGAAATGGATTGCGCGCGGTGCCGAACGAAGCGCCGTCGTCCGGGCCGGACCACGTGCGCGTCTCGACGTGCCCTACGGCCCCCGCCCGCGCGAACGCCTCGACTATTTCTCCTCCGGGGCAAGCAAGCCGCCGCTCATCGTCTTCATTCACGGCGGCTATTGGCAGCGCAACGACAAGGACATGTTCGCCTTCGTCGCCGACGGACCGCGTCCCCATGGGATCGACGTCGCCCTGGCAGGCTACACGCTCGCGCCCGATGTGCGCCTGACCGACATCGTCGCGGAGATCCACCAGTCGCTGACGTTTCTATCCGAGCGCGCGGACGAATTCGGGTTCGATCGGGACAAGCTCTTCGTCGCGGGCTGGTCCGCCGGAGGACATCTCACCGCAGCCGTGGCCGACCACCCGGCCTGTCGCGGCGGCATCCCCATCAGCGGCATCTTCGATCTGGAGCCGATCGCGCTCAACTATCTGAACGAGAAACTCAGGCTCGATAACACCGAGGTCGCGACACTCTCGCCCCTTCGGGTATTGCCCGATCGCATGTCGCCGTTGCGGGTGTTCGTCGGCGGGCAGGAATTGCCCGAGCTCCGGCGGCAGTCCACGACCTACGTCGAGGCGGCGCGCGAACGCGGGCTGCCGGTGACGCTGACAGTCTTGCCGGGGCACCATCACTTTTCGATTCTGGACGAAATCTCACGGCCCGAAGGCGCGATCACGCATGCGTTGATCGAGCTGATCGAAGCAAGGGCCACCACCGTTCACCGCGGTCGGTAATTTGAACGCATGACCGACCTTCATGATCTTTCCGCCCACGAGCTGTCGCAGGCCTATCGGGCCCGGCGGCTCTCTCCGGTCGAAGCCGCGCGCGCTGCGCTTGCCCGCATGGACATGTGGGAAGGCAAGATCAACGCCATGTATGTCATCGATGCCGACGGCGCGCTCGCACAGGCAGCCGCGTCCGAAGCGCGATGGCGCGATGGCGCGCCGCTGAGCGCGCTCGACGGCGTACCCGTTACGATCAAAGACAACATCGCCTTAAAGGGCATACCGACACCGGTCGGCACCGCCGCGGGCGACATGACCCCGAGCGCGGCCGACGCGCCGCCGTCGGCTCGCCTCCGGGAGGCTGGATGCGTCCTCCTCGGCAAGACCACCATGCCCGATTACGGCATGCTGGTCTCCGGCGTGTCCAGCCTGCACGGCATCACCCGCAACCCATGGAACCTCACGCGCAATACCGGCGGCTCCAGCTCCGGCGCCGGCGCCGGCGATCGTCGCCGGTTACGGGCCGCTGGCACTCGGCACCGACATCGCCGGCTCCGTGCGTTTGCCGGCGGCCTACAACGGCATATTCGCGTTGAAGCCCAGTCTCGGTCGCGTTCCGATCTACCCGCCCTATCTGGGTCGCATCGTTGGTCCGATGACCCGCACCGTGACGGACGCAGCGCTTGCCATGACCGCGCTGACCAAGCCCGATCCGCGCGACTACATGGCGCTGCCATACCAGGACATCGACTGGCCGGGGCTACTGGACGGAGACGTCAAAGGCAAGAAGCTCGGCCTCCTGCTCGACATCGGCGTCGGCATCAAGCCGCAAGCGGCCGTGCATCAGGCCATTGAGGCGGCAGCCAAGGCATTCGAGCAAGCCGGCGCCATCGTCGAGCCGGCTTCGCCTTTTATTGCACGAGATATGCTCGACGGGCTCGATTGCTTCTTCAAATCGCGCTTGCTGGCGGAGTACCAGCTCTTATCGCCCGATCGGCAAGCCAAAGTATTGCCATTCGTTGCCGCATGGTGCCGATCCGCGGAAGGCTCGAGCGCGGTCGATGCATTGCGCGGCTTGGGTCAGGTCATGACGATCCGCGAGAAGACCGTGGCAGCGATCCAGGGTTACGACTTCCTGATCAGCCCGACCTCGCCGATCACCGCTTATGCGGCCGACGAGCCCGCACCTGGCAACGATCCGGAAAAGCCGTTCGAGCATATCGCCTTCACCGCACCGTTCAACTTCTCGGAACAGCCGGCCGCATCCATCTGCGCGGGATACGACTTGGAGGGTCTGCCGATCGGCCTTCAGATCGTGGGTCACCGCTTCGACGATCTTGGCGTCTTGCGAATGGCCCGCGCCTACGAAGACCTGCGGCCGCCGCTACGTTCGTGGCCAATACCCTGATGGCGATATCAACCAGGAGAGTGCCTGAATGACTTACGACCTCGTCCTCCGGGGAGGCCGCGTGATCGATCCGTCGCAGAAGCTCGACGCTGTGACCGATGTCGCGTTCTCGCAGGGCAAAGTGGCGCGGATCGGACCGGAATTGAAGAGCCGATGCCGCCACCGACGTTCGCGACATGTCCGGCACCATCGTCACGCCCGGATTGATCGATCTGCATACGCATGTCTACTGGGGCGGCACGTCACTCGGCATCGACGCGGAGGATTTCTGCCGCCGCTCGGGCGTCACGACCGCTGTCGATACCGGCAGCGCCGGCCCCGGCAACTTTGCGGGCTTCCGCAAGCACGTGATCGAACGCAGCGAGGTGCGCATTCTCGCCTACCTTCACGTCTCGTTCGCCGGCATCTACGCCTTCTCGCCCCGCGTGATGGTCGGAGAGAGCGAGGAACTCCGCCTCATGGCGCCGATCGATGCGGCTGAGGTCGCGAACGCCAACCGCGACATCATCGTCGGCATCAAGGTGCGCGTCGGCGCCCGCGCCTCGGGCCGCTCGGGCACCGTGCCGCTCGACATCGCGCTGCAGGTTGCCGAGGAGGTCGGCATGCCTGTCATGGCGCATATCGATGAGCCGCCGCCGAGCTATGAGGAGGTGATCGCGCGCCTGCGGCCGGGCGATGTCCTCACCCACGCGTTCCGGCCGTATCCGAACTCGGCGGCTACGGCGCAAGGCACGGTGAAGCAGGCCGTTCTCGACGCGCGGCGCCGTGGCGTGCTGTTCGACATCGGCCACGGCAAAGGCTCGTTCGCGTTCAAGACTGCGCGCGCGATGCTGGCCAATGGCTTCCTGCCGGACACGATCTCGTCGGACGTTCATGCGCTCTGCATCAACGGGCCGGCCTTCGACCAGGTCACCACCATGTCGAAGTTTCTGTGCCTCGGCATGCCGCTCGCTGACGTCATTGCCGCCTCGACCGTCAACGCCGCATTCGCGTTGAAGCGACCGGAGCTCGGCAGCCTGAAGCCCGGCAGTGTCGGAGACGCGACGATCCTGTCCGTCAAGGATGGGCGTTTCGACTATGTCGACGTTGTCGGCGAGCATCTGACGGGAGACCGCAGGATCGTCTCGGACGGTGTCGTGATCGCCGGGCGATGGTGGCACCCGAAACGCCCGAGCGAGCTCAAGACGGCTTGATCTTTTTGGAGGTCACCCGCGCAGGCGCAACGCGCAGCCGTACCTCGCGACCAAGTCCGAGGTGTGGTGGTCCACGACATTGGTATCGGCCAGCTCGAGGTTGAAGAAGCTCTGATCCCCACCTTCGAACAGTGGCCCCGCATGCCAGCTTCCTTTGTGCAGCCTGACAGCAACATCGCCAGGAATACGAAAGGCGCTGATGTCGTCGAGGGCGGGCTCGGCCTTCGGATCGTCGACGGCGAGCGGCGGCGCGACCGCGAGAAACCACGTGTGCCCGCCGACGGACGCCAGCACCTGGGTCACGCGGCGATGGCGCGTGATCTGCGTCACCGTGAGACCGCGCGCGGGAATCCGCATCGCGTAGAAGCGAGGAGTGCCGGCGCTGAGGTCGAGCGGCGCGTCCTCGACGCCGAACGGCACGCCATCCTCCATGGGCACGATCACGCTGCCATAAGGTGCGAACCGTTCGGCGGTCAATTCCAGGATCGGCAGGTCGACAGTCTTGGGTGGCGCGTTTGCGGGTTCCATGGGGCATGTCCGTTGCTTCAGACGTTTCGAGGATGTGCTCGGGGTCTGCGGCCGTTCGCTCGAACTCGTCAGGGACGGAAGATCGATCGTATCGAAAGCCCCGAGCTTTGCCAGATAGCCCGATGCCCGGTAGGCGCGTGGCCAACTCGCTCCACGCGCATTCATCGGCGGTCGCGCGACCCACGATATGGGACCGGTATTGCAACCGATCAGGGCATCTGGAGTCGTTGCCGGCCGCCGGCATCCCGCATAAGCTTTGCCGCAAAACAGCATCTCGGCGCACCGGCGAGAGCCGTCGGCATAGCGCCTCCAGGGTGGGACATTCGTGATCGACAAGGCTTTCGACCGGATCGCACGCGTCATCGAAGTGACGCTCGCGCTCGCCTTCATCGCCGCGGTCCTGCTCAATTTCACCAACGTAGTCGGCCGCTATCTGTTCGGCATCTCGCTGCTCGGCTCCGATGAGGTGCAGATCTTCATCATGGTCGGCATGACGTTCATCGGCGCGGCCGTCGTCAGCCGGCGCAACCTGCACCTGCGAATGGATGTCCTGCTCCGCTTCCTGCCGGCGCCAGTCCGACTGCTGCTTCGTGTCGTCGAGCAACTGCTGCTGGTCACGCTCGCCGGCTTCGTGCTGGCGCAGTCCTATTTCTATGCACGGCAGATGCTGCGGATCGGGCGCACCAGCGACATGGCCGGCGTTCCGATGTGGATCCCGCATGGGACGGTGGCGCTGGGCTTCGCCCTGATCCTCGTCGTCGCCATCTGCAGCCTGGTGCGGATGGCACGGCGAATGCCGGAACGTTCCGCCGGCGGCGAGGCCAAGCTATGACTTTTGCCCTGGCCGTCGTGCCGGTCGTGCTGCTGCTGCTCGGCTTTCCGATCTTCATGGTCCTGCTCACGGCGGTCACCGTGGCGCTCGTGTTCTTCATGAACGTGCCGCTCGCGGTGCTGCATCAGAACCTGTTCGGGTCGGTCAACGCGTTCGCGCTGCTCGCCATCCCGTTCTTCATCTATGCCGGCGAGCTGATGGGCCGCGGCAGCGTGGCGCAGCGGCTGGTCGATTTCGTGCAGGGCGGCGTCGGGTCGGTGCGCGGCAGCCTCGGCGTGACCGCGGTCGGCACGTCGGCGATCTTCGGTGCGATCTCCGGCGCCAGCGCCGCGACCGTCGCCACCATCGGCAAGGTGATGGTGCCGGCGATGCGGCGGGCCGGCTATCCCGAAACCTTCACCGCCGGCCTGATCACCGCGGTCGGGGCCATTGATGTCATCATCCCACCCAGCATCCCGATGATCGTCTACGGCGCGGCGGCGGAGGAATCGGTCGCCCGGCTCTATGCCGCCGGCGTCATTCCGGGCCTGATGATCGCGGCCATGCTGGCGGCCTATGTGGTCTGGCGCGCGAGGCGCGAGAACTTCGGGGCGGGCGAGCCGTTCGAGCTTCGCAGGTTCCTGCGCGCGACCGGTCGCAGCCTGTGGGCGCTGGGCGCGCCGGTCATCATCCTCGGCGGCATCTACGGCGGCGTGTTCTCACCGACCGAAGCGGCCGCCGTCGCCTGCGTCTACGCCGCCTTCGTCACCGCGTTCGTGTTCCGCGAGCTCGGCTGGCGCGACATCGTCGAGGCCGCCGCCGCGACCGTGCTGTTCACCGGCCAGATCCTCATCATCGTCGCCTGCGCGGGCGTTTTCGCGTGGCTGTTGACAGTGAATCAGGTGCCCGCCGCCATGACCCAATGGCTGCAATCGCTCAACGTCACGGCCTGGATGCTGCTGCTCGCAATCAACATCCTGCTGCTGCTGGTCGGATGCTTCCTCGATCCGCTCTCGGCGATCCTGCTGCTGAGCCCGCTCCTTGTGCCGTTAGTCAAAGCCGCGGGAATCGATCCCGTTCATTTCGGCGTCGTGGTGACGGTCAACCTGGCGATCGGCCTGTTCCACCCGCCGTTCGGCATCAACATCTTCGTGGCGCAGTCCGTGCTCGGCCTCAAGCTCGAGACGATCTACCGCGGCATCATCCCGTTCGTAATCATCTATCTCATCGCCTTGGCGCTGATCACATACATACCGGACATCTCGCTGATCGGGGTTCGGTACTTGCTGGCGCGCGGCTGAACCTGCGAAGATGAACCATCCACGGAGAATACGCACATGAACAAGATCATAGGCCGTCTGGCTGCCGCCTTCGTCGCCGCGCTTGGCGCGAGCGTTCTCGCCATGACGGCGGCGAGTGCGCAGCAATTCACCATGAAGCTGTCGCAGCCGACGATCAACGACGTCACGCATGAATACTACAAGGCGCTCAAGGCCGGCATCGAAGCGCGCTCGGGCGGACGCATCAAGGTGGAAATCTATCCCGCCAACCAGCTCGGCCAGCTTCCCGCCGTGGTCGAGGGGGTGGCGCTCGGCACCATCGAGGTGGGCTCCGCGGCCAACGGCTTCTGGGTGAGCCTCGAGCCGCGCTTCCAGATCCTCGACGCGCCCGGCCTGTTCGACGACGTCCTGCATGGCTATCGCGTTCTGACCGATCCCGCGATCCGCAGCCGGCTCGCGACCTTCGGTGCCGACAAGGGCGTGGAAATTCTCGCGCCCGGCATCTACAGCCCGTTGATGCTGCTCACCCACAAGGGCGTGCGCTCGGTCGCCGATTTCCAGGGCCAGAAGATCCGCACCCAGGGCGGCGCGCCGATCCAGGTCGAGCCGCTCAAGAAGGTCGGCGTCCTGCCGGTGTCGCTGCCGCTCGGCGAGGCGCTGCCGGCGATGCAGAACCGCACCATCGACGGCATGGTGGCCGCCGCCGCCCCCTTCGTCGCCTTCAAGTATTACGACATCGCCAAGCCGATGACCTATCTTCCGGCCACGACTTTCGCCGCGCCGATGCTCATCAACCGGCAATTCCTGAAGTCGCTGGGACCCGAGCTCGAAGCGATCGTGCGCGAGGAATCCCGCAAGGCCGAAGTGCTGTTCTCGGACTGGAACATCGCCGACATCAAGCGCGCCGAGGACGTCTGGCGCAAGAACGGCGGCGAGATCATCACGCTGCCGCCGGCCGAGGCCAAGCGCTACGTCGATCTGGTCACGCCGGTCGCCACGACGTTGCTATCGGCGAATCCCAAGGTGAAGGAGGATTACCAGGCGCTGTTGGCGGCCGCGACCAAGTATCGGCAGTAGGACCCTCGACCGCGCCGCCGGACTCTCTCTATCCGTCACCCTGAGGTGCGAGCCCTTTTGGGCGAGCCTCGAAGGGCGACGGCCCGGATGCCGCCGCACGGGGGAGCAAGCGGTAACGGCGGGGCCGCATCCTTCGAGGCTCGCGCAAGAGCGCGAGCGCCTCAGGATGACGGGTCAAGAATTTGGCGCGTTGAAACGTTGACGCGCCACTCTACTCCTTGAGCCCCGCCGTCGCCGCGGCGAGCCACTGCTCGTCGCGGGTCAGCGAACGCAGCTCCTGCAAGGCTTCCGCCTTGGTCTGCGTGACCTGCGGCACGATGCTGGGCTCGCCTTCGCCGTTGCTCGGCTGGCAACTGAACTCCAGCCGGATATCGTTCGGATCGAACACGTAGATCGAGAAAATCCCCGGCAGGATCTCGAGCGGGCCATCGTAGGGAACCTTGTGCGCGTCGAGCCGGGCGCGGATGCGCGTCTGGCTTTCCGGCGAGACCGCGAACGAGACATGCTGCATGGCACCGAGCGCGTTACGGTCGCCCTTCTGCTTCGCCCCCTTCGGCATCTCGAAGAACGCGAGCAGCCCGTCCCGCCCCATGTCGAAGAAATAGTGCCGGACTTCCTCGAACGGCGGATTGCCGCGATTGCCCGGGCCGGTGCCGAGCCCCGGCGGCACCTTCATCGCGTGCACCAGCTGCATGCCGAGCACGCCGACATAGAAGTCGACGGTCATCTTCATGTCGTCGGTGTTGAGTGCCAGATGGTGCACACCGTAGAATTTGACCTTGCCTTCGGTGCGGTTTTGATTTCGGTCGGCAACCATCACGTCGGCCATGGGATTTCCTCCGCCGGTCTGTTTAATATTGCCCCTTGGGCTCGAGCCCGAGCACGTATTGGCCGTAGGTCGTGCTCACGGCGTCCCAATTGAGGCTCACATGCGTGGCGGCGGCATGGGCGTCACGCCAGACCCGCTGCTGCAGCTTGTCCCTGAAGATGCCCTGCCCGCCCGTCGCCGGGAACAGCGCATCCACGGCCTGCAGCAGCAGCCTCATGCAGAACCCCTGGTCGAGCCGATTGCGCATCCGCATGTCGACGCTGACCTGCTCGCCGCGGGCAGCCGCCTCGTGGGTTTCCTCGAGGTCACGGAACATCAGGAGCCGCACGGCCTCGATCGACGCGGCGGCCTCCGCAACGCGCTGCTGGATGGTTCCGAACTCGGCCATGCGATTGTTGCCGCCGGCGACCGCGCCGCGGGTGCTGCGCACCTTGGCCATGTCGAGAAAATCCGCCAGTGCGCCTTCGGCCATTCCCAACACCGGTGCGACGAGGCAGTACGGAAAGACCGCGAGCAGCGGCTGCCGATAGAGCGGATTGTCGTGGACCCGTGAACCCGGGCTCGATCCCGTCAACAGATCCGCAAACATCACGGTGCGGTGGTCAGGGACGAACAGGTCGGCAGCCGCGATGTTCTTGCTGCCGGTGCCGATGAGACCCATCGTGTGCCAGTTGTCCTCGATCCGGCCATCCGCGCACGGGATCAGGAAGAAACCTGGCTTGGGCGGCCCGGCATTGTCCGGCGGCGGGATCATGCCGCCGAGGAAGAACCATTGCGCGTTGTCGCAGCCGCTGGCGAAGCTCCACAATCCGGAAATGCGATAGCCGCCGTCGACCGCGACCGCCTTGCCCACCGGCGCGTAGGAGCCCATGCCGATGGCGCCGCGATCGGTCCAGAATTCATCTTGCGCCTTGGCCGGGAAGCTCGCGGCCAGCCACTGATGCATGATCGCGAAGCTGCAGACCCAGCCCGACGAGCCGCAGCCGGCGCCGACGATGATGGCCACTTGCATGGCCACTTCGAAGCCGTACTCGAAGCCGCCATAGGCGCGCGGTTGCAGGATTCGGAAAAACTCCGCCTCCCGCATGCGATCGAAAACATCGGCGGCGACGCGACGCTCGGCCTCGGTCTGCTCCGCGCGTGCACGAACGATCGTTGCAATCTCTCGCGCGCGCGACAACAGCTCGGCCACGCTCGGTGGCGCGGTGCTAAGGCTTGCAATTGACATGCGGACTCCTCAGCAGATCGTTCCTGGACCTCTCCAGCATGCGCGCTGCCAGCGCCGCCGACAAGCTGAGAGTGCTCGCGTATTACGGCACGATGACGTAGTTGCTGAACCCGCCGTTGCGGCTCTGCAGCCCGGAAATCGCGCGGTTGACGTCTTCGAGCGGAAAACGCTGATGCTCGAATACGGAGAGATCGAGCAGCCCCACCCGTGCCAGTTCCGCCATCTCCTGCCCTTGCGCCGCAGTGAACCAGTTCGAGCCGATGAGCTGGATCTGCTCGTCCATCAACCAATGCACGTCTACGGGGACCGCTTCAGCGACGGCGCCGACATTGACCGCGCGGCCGCCGCGGCGCACGGACTGCAACGAGTTCGAGCATGGTGCTCGCGGGCGAGCCCGGCCCGAGCGCGCTGATCATGAAGTCGACACCCTCGCCCGCGGTTGCCTGCTTCGCCCACTGCGCGGTCGAGCCATCGCCCAGCGCATGCACCTCGATGCGGCCGGGCGCCAGCGCCTTCACGCGGTCGAGCAGCTTCTTGTCGCGGCCGGTGCCGAGAATGCGCGTCATCCCCATGGCGAGGCCGAGCAGTGCCGCGCCGAGCCCGAGCGTGCCGCTGATGCCGTCGACCAGCATGGACTGGCCGGCCACCGCATTGGCCTTCTTCATCGCGCCATAGGAGGTGCCGAGATAGCCGAAACGCGCGGCCGCCTCGAAGCTCACATTGTCGGGCAGCTTGACCAGCGCGTATTGCGGCGCCGTCATGAATTCGCAGAAGCCCCCATAGGGATAGAGATCGTAGATCTTCTGCGCATCCGGGCCGAAGCCGAAATAGCCGTTGAATGTGAAGTAGCGGCAGCGCGTGCGCTCGCCCGCACGGCACATTTGGCAGGCGCCGCAGGAGCGCAACGGATTCACGTAGACACGCTCGCCCGGCTTCACGCCGATGACCTGGCTGCCGACCTCCGCCACCACGCCGGCCGGGTCGAGCCCGAAGATCGCCGGCAGCTTCGGCAGCGGCAGGTGGGGAAACCACTTGGTCCAGTTGGCGAGCACGTTGCCGAGATTGGGCACCATGCCGCAGGCCTTGACCTCGACCAGCACGTCGGTCGATCCCGGTTTGGGCACCGGGATCGTGTCGATCGACATCGGGGCGCCCACGGCGTGCATGCGCGCCGCGCGCATCGTTGCTGGCATGGTCCCTCCCCTCCGCCTTTTCTGCGCACGAAATTGGCACCAGCGACGAGCGCTGTCTACTAGTCTAGCCTATTGCGGGCGCGCCTCCGCCCGCCGTCCGCCGTTGACGTGCGACGACGCGGCCGCGGCCGCGGCCGCACCCGCGCCGTCCTCGAATCCGGCGAGTGCCTTGGAGATCATGCCGCGGAAGAAGGTCAACTCCTTGCGGTCGAAGTCGCGAAAGATCGAGCGCTCGACCCGATCGACGGCGCGTTCGCACTTCGCCAGCAGCTTGGTACCGGCGGCGGTGAAGCGGATGTGCAATATCCGGCGATGGCCCGGCGATTCTCGCCGCGCGATCAACTTCTTCGCTTCGAGCGCCGCGATGACCTCGTTCATGGATTGCGGCGCGATGTGGAACCGGCGTGCCAGGTCGGCCGTGGACCAGCTGCCGCGATGGCTCGCGAGACTCAAGACCATGTACTGGAGCGGCGTCAGGTCGAATCGGCGCAGCGCCTCCACCAGCTCGTTGTAGGTCTTGAGCTGGAGCAGCCGCACCAGCAGCAGCGTTCGCGCGGATTTTGCCATGGTCGTCAGTTGGATTTCTTTTTCCGCCGCATCGTCCCAAGCCCGGGCCGGTAGGATTTCTCGTCGAGGAACTGTGTCAGGCCTTGGGTGCGGCCCTGCTCGTCGTCGTAGAATTCGAGCTGCGCGGACTTGGCGGCGAGATAGTCGGCGGAGAGCTCGTAGGGCATGCCCTGGACGGCGCGCACCGCCTGCTTGCAGGCCCGCAGCGTATGCGGATTCTTGCCGAGCAGGAGCTTCGCGAGCTCGATCGTGCGCGCCCTGAGCTTCGCCTGCGGCACCGCTTCGTTGACGAGCCCCATCTCGAGCGCCTTCTTGCCGTCGAACGGCAGGCCAGTGAGGATGTAATACATGGAGTTGCGCACGTTCATAGACCCGAGCACCGCGCGGGTGACGACTCCGCCGGGGAGGATCCCCCAGTTGATCTCGGACAGCCCGAAGGTCGCCTCCTCCGCGGCGACCGCGATGTCGCAGGAGACGAGCGGCGTGAAGGCGCCGCCGAAGCACCAGCCGTTCACCATGGCGATGGTGGGCTTGGGAAAGTTCATGAGCTGGCGCCACTGCCAGTTGGCGGCCGAACGCCGCACCCGCATCTGCTTGTTGAACGGAAGTCCGTCGGTCGCGCGGAAGAATTCGCGCAGGTCCATGCCGGCGGAAAAGGCATCCCCCGCCCCGGTGAGCACCAGCACGCCGCAGCGATCGTCGATCTCGAGCGCATCGAGGACGCCGACCATCTCGTCGTTGAGCGCCGGGCTCATGCAGTTGCGCTTCTCCGGCCGGTTCAGGGTCACCCAGGCGATCTGGTCCTCGAACTCCACCAGGACGTTCTTGCCCCAGGGTTCCTTGCTTGAAGCCTCTTTGCTTGAGGCCTCCTTGCCAGTCTCGACAGCCATCGGCGTTCCTTTCGATCTTGAATATCAGGTAACCTTCCATAAAACCGCCGCCCATTGCAATGGCCTGGAGCGGCGGTCTGGTCGCGGCTTCCATGCCATGCGGTCATTGCTCCCGGACTGTACTCGCGCGCGGCCGCGATCTAAGTTCGACCCCGACCGCCCTCCCCGCAGCCCGAGACGACAGCCGTGGACCTTCGCTACGATACCGAGCACGAGCTTCTGCGCAGCAGCGCCGACAAGTTCCTGGCCGAGCGCTACGACTACCGCACGTTTCAGCGGATATCCCAGAGCGACGCCGGCTGGAGCCGCGAGGTCTGGGGCGAATTCGCCGCCCTCGGCTGGCTCGGCCTGCCCTTTGCACTCGAAGATGGCGGCAGCGGCGGCGGCGCGGTCGAGCTCGCGATCCTGATGGAGGCATTCGGCCGGCACCTGGTGATCGAGCCCTATCTCGCGACCGTCGTGCTCGGCGGCGGGCTGATCGCCGCGCTCGGGTCCGAGAGCGAGCGCCGGGCGCTGCTGCCGGCGGTGATCGACGGCGACTGCCGTCTCGCCTTCGCCCACGAGGACCGCGGGCCGCCCGCGCAGGCGCTGCAAACTATCACGGGCTACAAGCTGCGCGGCGCAAAGAAGGTCGTCCTCGGTGCCGAGATGGCGGATACGCTCCTGCTCTCGGCGGACCTCGGCGACGGCGGGATCGGGGTCTTTGTCCTGCCGAAAGGAACGCGCGGGCTCACGCTGCGGCCCTATCGCCTGGTCGACGGCAGTCGTGCCGCCGATGTTGAGCTCGCCGACGTGACGGTGCCCGACCTCCGCGCTGCTCGGCGGCAACGAGGATGCCGGCGACGCCATTGCCCATGTGCTCGACCGCGCGATCGCGGCGCTGTCGGCCGATGCCGTCGGGGCGATCGCCACCATGGTGAAGGCGACCGTGGACTACGCCAAGACCCGCGTGCAGTTCGGCCAGCCGCTCGCCAATTTCCAGGCGCTCCAGCACCGCATGGTGAAGCTGAAGATCAAGGAGGAGGAGGCGCGCGCCGCCGCGCTGTTGGCGACGCTCAGCCTCGACGGCGCACCCGACATGCGCGAGCGTGCCATCTGCGGCGCCAAGGCCAAGATCGGCCGCTGCGCGCGCTTCGTGCACCAGGATGCGATCCAGCTCCACGGCGCCATCGGCACCACCAACGAGCTGTCGCTCGGCGGCTACGCCAAGCGCCTGATCGCCTATGAAATCCTGTTCGGCTCGACGCGCGAGCATCTGCGCCGCTACGGCGCCATCATCGCCGATCCGCAGGTCGCCGCGAAAGGGTTGCTGATGGAGCCCGCAAATTAAAAGAGACGACTTAGGGAGAAGCGCTTTGGATCTGCTCTTGAGCCCCGACGATCTCGCCTTTCGCGACGAGGTGCGCCGTTTCCTCGCCGAGAACGTGCCGCACGGCATCGGCCGCGCGATCGATCTCACCACCGGCTTCATCGTCGATCCGGAAGTCCTGATCGACCTGCATCGCGCGCTCCACCGCAAGGGCTGGTCGGTGCCGCATTGGCCGGTCGAGCACGGCGGCACCGGCTGGACGCCGGTGCAGCGCTACATCTTCGACATCGAATGCGGCAGCGCCGGCGCCGCGACCTACAACGCGTCGGGCTCGCATTTCGTCGGGCCCGTCATCATCCACTACGGCACGCCGGAGCAGCAGGCGAAGTACCTGCCGCGCATCCGCTCCGGCGAGGACTATTGGGCGCAGGGCTATTCCGAGCCGGGCTCGGGCTCCGATCTCGCGTCGCTCAAGACCAAGGCCGAAACCGACGGCGACCACTACGTCGTCAACGGCCAGAAGATCTGGACCACCAACGCCCACAAGGCCAACCGCATCTTCGCGCTGGTGCGCACCTCCAGCACCGGCAAGCGGCAGGAAGGCATCACGTTCCTGCTGATCGACATGGACACGCCCGGCGTCACCGTGCGCCCGATCATCGGCAACGGCGGCGACCACGAATTCAACGAGGTGTTCTTCAGCGACGCGCGGGTGCCGAAAGCGAACCGGATCGGCGAGGAGAACAAGGGCTGGGAAGTCGCCAAGTACCTGCTCGAGTTCGAGCGCGGCGGCCGCGTGCTGGCCGGCCAGGTGCGCGCGCAGTTCACCAAGCTCGTGCAGTTGACCGGCGCGCGCTGCCCCGACGATGGCGACATCCGCATGCGCCTGGCCGAGATCGGCACCGACCTCGACGCCATGGAGATGATCGACATCTCGGTGCTCTCGACGCTCCAGGCCGGCGGCAATCCCGGGCCGATCTCGTCGCTGCTCAAGCTGCGCTGGAGCGAGATTCGCCAGTCGATCACGGAGCTCGCGGTGGACGTCATCGGCGAGGACGCGCTGCGCTGGATTCCGGAGCGCCCGCTCTACGAGACGCTGCAATTGCCGCCCGACGACGAGGCGATCCTGGCCGCCACGCCGCGCTACCTGAATGCACGCGCCTTCAGCATCATGGGCGGGACGTCGGAAATCCAGACCAACATCCTCGCGAAGACGTGGGTGGGATTGTAAGTCAAAACATCGGATAAGCCTCGTTGCGGCCGAGGCCGAACTCCACCCGCCCGAAGTTCTCCGCCGCGACATCCCAGTTCATCACCACGTGCGACGAGATCGCATGCACGTCGCGCCAGCAGCGCTGCGCGCAGTTTTCGTCGCGCAGACCGGCCGAGCCGCTGATCTTGATCAGGTCGTCCATGGCGGCGCGCACCATGCGCATGGCATAGGTGAAATCCCGCCGCAGCAACAATCGCTGTTCCATCGTCACCTTGGTGTAGTCCTCGCGTGCGATCTGGAAGCAGCGCCGGGCCAAGAGCTCGGCCGCATCGATCTGCGCCGCGATCTCGGCGACGCGGATCTGCACCGGCACGTGCTGGGCGACGTTGAGCGCGGTGTAGGTGAGATAGCGCTGGCGCGTCCATTGCACGAAGTCGGTATAGCCTCCGCGCGCAAGCCCGAGCGCCGGGCCGAGCAGCGCATACGTGTGGACCGCGATGAACGGCGTGCGGTAGATCGGCGCGGTGTTGACCTGCGAGCCGGGCGAGCAGGCGTCACGCAGCGTGCTGAACGACACGCTGCGGTGCTCCGGCACGAACACGTTGTCGAGCGCGACCGTGTTGGAGCCCGAGGCGCGTAGCCCCGCGCAGTACCAGGTGTCGAGTATCTTCAGGTCCGAGGCCGGCACCAGCAGCAGCCGCATGTCTGGATGGTGCTCGCCCTCGCGGTGGATGAGCCCGCCGATCATCACCCAGTGCGAGTGGCGGATGCCGCTCGACCACGACCATTGGCCGCTGAGGCGATAGCCGCCTGGGGCGACTTCGGCCTTGCCCGTCGGCGCCGCCGAGGTGGCGATGCAGGCGTCGCGGTTCTCGTTCCAGACGTCGTGCTGCGCCTCGTCGGGGAAGTGCGCGAGGATGCCGGCATGGTCGCTCAGGTAGTTCAGGCACCAGGCCGACGAGCCGCAGGTCGAGCGGCCGAGCTCGATCGCGATGTTGAACTGGACCTCGTGGTCGTGCTCGTAGCCGCCCCAGCGCTTCGGCATGATCGTGCGCAGCAAACCGGCCTGGATGTATTCCTCGACCGACTCGAGCGGGATGTTGCGCTCGCGCTCGGCCGCGACCGCGCGCTCCTTGAGCTTCGGCGCCAGTGCACGGGCGCGCTGCACCAGCTCCTCGCCGCTCGGGATGCCCTTTGCCGGCGCAGCGGACGCCAATATTTCCACGGCACTCATGCGTGCCTCCCTTAGGTGCATTTCTTCTCTTTGCAGTACGGGTCTTAGTGCCCGCCTTCGACGTCCGCCGCCGAGCGGATACGCTCATTGTAGATCGGCATGGTCAGGCCGCACACCTCGAAGCGCGGCAGATAGCCCATGAGGAATGCGTTCACGCCCATCCGGTAAAGCTTGGCGACGTCGCCCGCGAGCAGCGCCTGGCGCTCCTCGTCGGTGAGATCGCAGTTGGCGAGCGCCGCGGCGGGATCGGCTTTCATCGCCGCCCGAAAGGCGTGATCGCGCAGCACTTCCCGGCAGAGATAATTCACCGCATAGACCGACATGATTTGGCTCCCGGCTCAGCTCCAGTTCCAGGCGGCGTAGGCGTGCCCCTGCTCCATCTGCGGCGTAATGAATTTCGGCCGGCGCTCGCCGACCGCGCCCAGCATGGCGATCCAGTCCAAGAGCTCGCCGCCGACATTGCCGGCCCGCAGCATCTGGGCTTGAGTGGCCTCGTTGATCAGCGTCTGCGTCCATCCCTGCGCGATCAGCGAGCAGACGCGCCGCGCCCACTCCGGGTCGGGCACGCCGTCCGACTTGCCCGGCGCGATGCGCGGGCCGAATACTTCGAGCGAGAAGCTGCCGCTGCCGACGACGACGACGCGCAGCTTCTCCGGGAAGCTCTCGATCGCGCGCTTGACCGCAGCGCCGAGGTCGTAGCAGCGCTTGGCCGACGGCAGCGGCGGAATGTGCCCGCTGACGAAGATCGGAATGACCGGAATGTTCATCGCCGGCGTCATGAAGTGGAGCGGCACCACCACCGAATGATCGACGGTGAACTCTTGCGTCAAAGCAAGGTCGAAGCCCGCCTCCACGCAGACACGCCGCAGATGAGCGGCGACGTCCGGCCGCGACTTGATGGTGTAGATCGGCACCGAGCGCGGCTCGTCGTTCGGGCCCTTGAACGCGTCGGTCACCCCCACCGCGAACACCGGCAGATTGTCGAGAAAGAAGGTGTTGAGGTGGTCGGTGTCGTACATCACGATGAGATCGGGCCGCATCGCCTCGAGCTCTTTCGTCACCGAAGCGAAAAAGCGCGCCGTCTCGCATTGCGGACCCTCGCGCTCCACCAGCGAAGGAAAAAACGGCGTATGCGGAACGCCCAGCGCACCGACGATTTCAGCCACTATGAAGCCCCTCTCTCCAACGTCCCACGCCCGATCTTACTTCGTCGAATTCTTCCGGCACCGAAAAAAATCCTGGCGGCGCCCCCTTCATAAAGCCAATGCATTCTTGTAATCTTTTGCATGCGCCAAACACATGTACGTAAGATCGACCTCGGCCTCCTCACCACGCTGCAGGCGTTGATCGAGGAGCGCAGCATCACGCGCGCGGCCGAGCGGATGTACCTGAGCCAGCCGGCCATGAGCCGGGCCTTCGACCGGCTGCAGGAATTGTTCAAGGACGAATTGCTGGTGCGCACCCGGCAAGGCTACGAGCCGACGCTGCGGGCAATGCACCTCTATGCCGAGATCGAGCGCCTGCTGCCGTCGCTCGAAGGCCTGCTGCGCGGCGCCGACTTCGATCCCGCGACCGCGACCGACACCTTCCGGATCGCCGCCACCGATTATGCCACCAGCGTCGTTTTCCCCGGCTTCATGGCGCGCACGACCGAGCTTGCGCCGCACGTGGCGCTGGAGATTTTCCCCTTCACCGACACCGTCTTTCGGCGCCTCGAGACGAACGCGCTCGATCTCGCGCTCTGGGTCAACAGCGCGCCCAACGAGCTGCGCAGCCAGGTGCTGTTCAACGACTGCTTCATGTGCCTGGTCCGTGATGGCCATCCGATGGGCAAGAAGCCGCTGACGCTGGAGCGCTATCTCTCCTTTCCGCATGCCATGGTGACGCTCGCGGAGGGCCGCCAGGGCATCATCGACGCGGCCCTGGATGAGAAAGGCCTGAAGCGTCGCGTCCAGCTCAAGATTCCCTATTTCGCCTCCGCCGCCTGGACGATCGAGTACTCCGACATGGTGCTGACGGTGCCGAAGCGGCTCGCCAAGCGGCTCGTGAAGATCGCGCGCATCCGGATGATCGAGCCGCCGATCGAGCTCGCGGAATTCCGCTACATCCAGGTCTGGCATCCGCGCATGGACAGCGATCCCGCCCACCAATGGCTGCGGCGCATGTTCGCAGAAGCCGCGGTCGCGGATTGATTTGGGGCAAACCATCACAATATACCCATATTCCGGGACGAGTTTCCCGGCCCCACCAGCGCCACCTGGTCGTCGCGCACTCATTCGCGACCATAACCTTCGCGACCGTAACCGCGCCGCCCGGAAGACCGCTCCCTCGTATTCGTCGCCGTCGCCGCTCCCATGCAACCGATCATTTCCGTCTCCAACCTCTCCAAGACCTACGCCTCGGGCTTCCAGGCGCTCAAGAACATCAACCTGGACATCCGGCACGGTGAGATCTTTGCGCTGCTGGGCCCGAACGGCGCGGGCAAGACGACGCTGATAAGCATCATCTGCGGGATCGTGAACCTGTCCGAGGGCGCCATCGCGGTCGCCGGTCACGACATCGTGACGGACTATCGCGTCACCCGCTCGTTGATCGGCCTCGTGCCGCAGGAGTTGACCACCGACGCATTCGAGACGGTGTGGGCGACCGTGTCCTTCAGCCGCGGGCTGTTCAACAAGCCGCGCAATCCCGATTACATCGCCAAGGTGCTCCAGGACCTGTCCTTGTACGACCGCAAGGACAGCAAGATCATGACCCTGTCCGGCGGCATGAAGCGCCGGGTGATGATCGCCAAGGCGCTGTCGCACGAGCCGCAGATCCTCTTCCTCGACGAGCCCACCGCTGGCGTCGACGTCAACCTGCGCAAGGACATGTGGGAGGTGGTGCGGGCGTTGCGCGCCGCGGGCGTGACCATCATCCTGACCACCCACTACATCGAAGAAGCCGAGGAGATGGCCGACCGGATCGGAGTGATCAACAACGGGGAGATCATCCTGGTCGAGGACAAGGCCGAGCTCATGCGCAAGCTCGGCAAGAAGCAGTTGACGCTCCATCTGCAGCGAAAGCTCGACGCCATACCGGCGGAGCTCGCCAAGCACCGCGTCACCCTCGCGGCCGACGGCCACGAGCTGGTCTACACCTACGATACCCAGGGCGAGCGTACCGGCATCACCGCCCTCCTCGGCGATCTCAATCAGGCGGGAATCAGGTTCAAGGACCTGCACACGACGCAAAGCTCGCTGGAGGACATCTTCGTCGGCCTGGTGGGACAGAAACAATGAACCTCCGGGCGGTCTGGGCGATCTACAGCTTCGAGATGGCGCGCACCGGCCGCACGCTGCTGCAGAGCATCCTGTCGCCGGTGATCTCGACCTGCCTGTATTTCATCGTCTTCGGCGCGGCCATCGGCTCGCGCATCACCGAGATCGACGGGATCGACTACGGCGCCTTCATCGTGCCGGGGCTGATCATGCTGATGCTGCTGACGCAGAGCACCGCCAATGCCTCGTTCGGCATCTACTTTCCGAAATTCGTCGGAACGATCTACGAGCTCCTGTCGGCGCCGGTCTCGTATATCGAGATCGTGCTCGGCTATGTCGGCGCTGCCGCGACCAAATCGATCATCCTGGGCCTGCTCATCCTCGGGACCGCGGCCCTGCTGGTGCCGCTGCGGATCGCTCATCCGGTCTGGATGCTGGTCTTCCTGGTGCTCACCGCGGTGAGCTTCAGCCTGTTCGGCTTCATTTTGGGCGTCTGGGCGGACGGCTTCGAGAAGCTGCAGGTCGTGCCGTTGCTCATCATCACGCCGCTGACATTTCTCGGCGGTACTTTCTACTCCATCGGCGTGTTGCCGCCGATCTGGCAGACGGTGGCGCTGTTCAACCCCGTCGTCTACCTGGTCAGCGGATTCCGCTGGAGCTTCTTCGAGAGCGCCGACGTCGGCGTAGGTATCAGCCTGGCCATGACGATCGCTTTCCTCGTCATGTGCCTGGCAACGGTGTGGTGGATATTCAAGACCGGATACAAGATCAAGCGATAGCGCATGTCCCGGAAAAGTGGGAACCGGTTTTCCGATAGGGACATGCGCAAAATCAACGTGCGCAGATAGTCGTGCATGACGGCGCAGGCCGGCTTTGCAAGTGGAATGCCCGCGCTATGATGCGCGGCCTGAATCAGGGTACGAGAACCTGGGTAGTGAAATGAGCGGCGACCGAACACGAAGGAGAAGCGATCCGCGGGACACCGCCGAAGCGGCGTTCAAGGCGGCGACCACCAAGCCTCCGGAGCCGCTTCCGCAGCAGAAGCCGTCGCTTCCGAACGCCAAGGAGCTCGTCTCCCTGCGCATCGATCGGGACGTTCTCGATCACTTCCAGGAGGACGGCCCGGGCTGGCAGGACCGTATCAACGACGCGCTGCGCAAGGCCGCCGGAAAATAGACTTGAACTCCCGACAAGGACATGAGCAAGTGAACGACATCTTCGACGACAAACCGGTGGGTGCCAAGGCAGTGCCGCAGCACGAGATCGATGCACAGCTCCTGCGTGAAAAGACTGCGCGCCTGCGGGCGCTGCGGTTGGCACAGGAAGCAGCCAACAACAGCATGAGCGGCACGACCGGCAAGCGCACCGCGCCCAAGAAAAAGTCGCCGGGCAAGGCGGCGGAAAAGTCGGTGTCCCTGTCGGATTGGCTGACGACGCAGGATAAAGAGGGCCGCCGCAACTGAGCGGCTCTCACGTCTTCTTCTTGTGGATGTCCTTCACGTCGGTGAAGACGATGCCGGGGCTCTGCTGGCCGGTGTAGTCGAGATTGAAGGCGTTGCGCGCGAGGAAGACGAGATCGCCGTCGAGGTCCTCGGCGATCGCCGCACGATGGCCCGCCACGAATTGATCGAACGTCTTGCGGTCGTCGGCTGAGATCCAACGGGCGAGCTGGAATTCGGCCACGTCCCAGTTCACCTCGAGCCCATATTCGTCGCCGAGCCGCACCCGCAGCACGTCGAGCTGCAGCGGGCCGACCACGCCCACCAGCGCGGGCGAGCCGTCGCTCGGCCGAAAAACCTGAACCACCCCCTCCTCCGCCATCTCCTGCAGCGCCTGCTTGAGCTTCTTCGCCTTCATCGCGTCGGGCAGGCGGACGCGGCGCAGGATCTCCGGCGCAAAGCTCGGCACGCCGACAAAGTTGAAGTCCTCGCCTTCGGTCAGGGTATCGCCGATGCGCAGCATGCCGTGATTGGGAATGCCGACCACGTCGCCGGCATGGGCCTCGTCCGCCAGCGCGCGATCCTGCGCGAAGAAGAATTGCGGCGCGGTCAGGCTGATGAGCTTGCCGGTGCGCACCTGCTTGACCTTCATGCCGCGCTTGAGCTTGCCCGAGCACAGCCGCACGAAGGCGATGCGGTCGCGGTGGTTGGGGTCCATGTTGGCCTGCACCTTGAACACGAAGGCCGACATGTCGACTTCTTCCGCGGTCACCAGGCGCTTGTCGGCGGCCTGCGCGCGCGGCGGCGGCGCCACGCCCGCGAGCGCATCGAGCAGGTCACCGACGCCGAAGTTCTTCAGCGCGCTGCCGAAGAATACCGGGGTCAGGTGCCCTTCGCGGAACGACGCCAAATCGAAGCGCTTGCACGCCTCCCGCACCAGGTCGAGCTCGCCCGCGATTGCCGCGGCGTCGAGATTGGCATTGAGCGCGGCCACCTCGGACACCGGCATTTCCCGCAGCTTGCCGGCGGAGCCTTCGTCGCCGTCGAGCAGGCGCACGCCCCCGGTCGCGATGTCGATGGTGCCGACGAAGTCTCGCCCGCGCCCCACCGGCCACGTGATGGGCGCGGTGTCGAGCGCCAGCGTCTTCTCGATCTCGTCGATCAGGTCGAACGGATCGCGGCTCTCGCGGTCCATCTTGTTGATGAAGGTGATGATCGGGATGTCGCGCAGCCGGCACACCTCGAACAGCTTGCGGGTGCGCGCCTCGATGCCCTTGGCGGCGTCGATCACCATGACGGCCGAATCGACCGCGGTGAGCGTGCGGTAGGTGTCCTCGGAGAAGTCCTCGTGACCCGGCGTATCGAGCAGGTTGAAGACCCGGCCGTCGTATTCGAAGGTCATCACCGAGGTGACGACGGAGATGCCGCGCTCGCGCTCGATCGCCATCCAGTCCGAGCGGGTGGTGCGCCGGTCGCGCTTGGCCTTGACCTGGCCGGCGAGTTGGATCGCCCCGCCGAACAGCAGCAGCTTCTCCGTCAGCGTGGTCTTACCCGCGTCGGGATGGGAAATGATCGCAAAGGTCCGGCGCCGCTCGACCTCGGTTGCATGGGGAGACCGAGCCGGGGCGCCCTCGGGGGCGCGAATGGGCAGGTTCATGGTGGGCTGGATGTGGCAGTTTCGGGCGCGGCGATCAAGGCCGGAAATTGCCGTACTCGGTCTATTCCGCCGCCTCGCGGATCTCACCGGGCAGCGCAAGACCAAGGGCCGCCTGCATCGATCGATGATAGTGGATCATTGCAGGCTCGTTGCGACCAGACTGGGGTCAAGTCTTAGTCCAGTCGCGCCCCGGACCGGCTGACCACGTCCCGCCATTTGGCGGAATCCTTGCGGATCGTCTCTGCGAACTCCTCAGGACTGCCGCCCGCCGGCTCGTCGCCGATCGCGGCGAAGCGGTCCTTGAATATTTGCGACGCGATCGCCCGGTTGATGGCGGCGTTGAGCTTGTCCACGATCGGCCGCGGCACGCCGGCGGGCGCGATGACGCCGCTCCAGGTCGGCGCCTCGTAGCCGGGAACGCCGGCTTCCGCCACCGTCGGCAGCTCCGGAAAGCCGGGCGAGCGCCGCGCCCCGCTGACCGCGAGCGCGCGCACGGTGCCCGATCTCGCGTGCGGCGCGATCGAGTTGAGGCTTTCGAACATCAGGTGCACGCGGCCCGCGATCAGGTCGTTGATCGCCGCGGCGCCGCCGCGATACGGAACGTGGACGATGTCGGTGTCGGTCATGTACTTGAACAGCTCGCCGCCGACATGGCCGGGCGAACCGTTGCTCGACGATGCGTTCAGGAGCTTGCCCGGATTCTTCTTGGCGTAGTCGATCACCTCCAACACCGACTTGAACGGCAGCGTCGGCGAGACGGCCAGCAGAAGGTGCCCGCGGGTCGCGAGCGCGATCGGCTGAAAGTCGCGCTCGATGTCGTAGGGCAGCTTCGCCACCATGTGGCGGGTGATCGCCAGCGCGCCGATCGGCCCCATGCAGAGCGTGTAGCCGTCGGGCTCGGCCTTCGCGGTCAGGTCGAGACCGATGGTCAGCGCGCCGCCGGGGCGATTGTCGACCACGACCTGCTGGCCGATCTCCTTGGCGAGCTCGGCGCCCATGATGCGCGCGACGGTGTCGGTCGCGCTGCCGGCAGCCTGCGGGACGATGAGCCGGATCGGCTTGTCCGGATATTGCGCCGCGGCGCCGGTCGCGACCGAACAGGCGAGCAGCAACAGGGTGAACCGCAACATGCGCATGGCGCCCTCCCAGGCTTACTGTTTTTGTGGGCCGGCAGTGTAATGCAACCACTCCGCGGCACAACCGTGCCTGGGCGGCCTCAGCGCAGCAGCTTCAGCGGCCAGAGCGTGATCGCCGGCACGTAGGTGATCAACATCAGCATGACCAGGTAGATCGCCAGGAACGGCAGCACGCCGCGATAGAGCTTCGGCAGCGGCGTGCCGAACAGCGCGTGCGAGGCGAACAGGTTCAGGCCGAACGGCGGCATGAACATGCCGATCGCGAGGTTGACCGTGAAGATGATGCCGAAATGGATCGGGTCGATCCCCGCCTGGTAGACGATCGGCGTAAGCAACGGAGTGAGCAGCAGGATCGCCGCCGGCGGCTCGAGCACGCTTCCAACGAACAGTAGAATGACGTTGATGACCAGCAGCAGAATCCAGGTCTGCAGGCCGAGCTGATCAACGAATGCGATCAGCTTTGTGGGAAAACCGCTAGTGGTGATCAGCCAGGCGAAGGCGCCGGCCGCGCCGACGATGATCAGGATCTGCGCGATCAGCGCCGACGACTCGATGGTGATGTCCCAGAGCTCGTTCCAACTCAGCTCACGATAGACGAACATCGAGATCACGATGGCGTAGATGCAGGCAACCCCGGCGGCTTCGGTCGGCGTGAACAGGCCGCCATAGATGCCGCCAAGAATTACGATGGGAGCAAGGAGCGCCCAGATCGAGTCCTTGAGATGGGCGAGAATGTTCTTGCGCTCCGCCGGCGCGGTGATGGGGATTTTCTCGACCCGCGCATACCAGACCACGTAGATCGCGAGCGCGATGCCGATGAGAATGCCGGCCGGGAAACCGGCGAGAAACAGTTGCGGCACCGATTGCTGCGCCGCGATCCCGTAGATGATCATCGTGATCGAGGGCGGCGTGATGACGTCGATCACGCCGGTCGCGGTGACCAGGCTGACCGAGAACGTGTCGCCGTAACCGTTCTTCTTCAGCGCCGGGATGGTGAGCTTGCCGATGGCGGCCACGCAGGCCACGCTCGAGCCGGACATCACGCTGAACACTTCGCAGGCGGCAACCGTGGCGATCCCGAGCGCGCCCCGCACCGCGCCGACCAGCGACATGATCAGCTCGATCAGCCGCCGCGCAATGCCGCCGCGCGCCATGATATCGCCGGCATAGATGAACAATGGGACGGCGAGCAGCGGGAAAATGTCGAGACTGCCGAATATCGCGGAATGCAAGGCATGTATGGGGTTGCCGCTGAGCACGATCCCGCCCAAGGCGGCAGCCAGCAAGGCCACGAAGATCGGAACTCCCATGAGCAGAAGCAGCGCCGGCAGAACGACAATGAGCAGGACGGTCATGGCGCGCTCTTCGTCGTGCCGCGACGGAGCGAGACCGCGATCCGGGCCAGCATCATCAATGCCATCAAGCCGAGGCCGATGGTCACGAAGGACTGCGGCAGCCAGCTCGGCGCATTCAGCGCGTCGCTACGCTGGTCCATGGATTGGAGCAGCGACACCAGCCGAAAGCTCGCGACCATCACGACGGTGAGAATCGCAATGGAGGCGAGCGACGCGACCAGCATCGTGGCGCGGCGGATCGGTGGCGGCAGGCGCTCGACCAGGGTGTCGATGCGGATGTGAAGATTGCGCCACGTCACCGCAACCGCCCCCGAAAAGACCCCGAGGATCATCAGGAACAGCATCAATTCTTCGGCCCAGCTGAACGCCCGGCCGAAGAAATATCTCGCGACCACGTTGGCGCCGTTGATCGCGACGATGCACAGGAGCGACAGCGCCGCGATGACGAGACAGGCGTGAGCGATGCCGTCGCAGAGCCGAATGATGAAACCATTCGGCGCCGGGGCGTCGTTGGACCGGTCGGTCATGCGAACTCAGTTCGCGGATGCCGTAATGGTCTTCAGTCGATCGTAGAGGTCCTTCAAGGGAGCGCTCTTCGCCACCACGGCCTGCGCGGAGGCCGACGTGCGGCGCACCGCCTCCTGCTGATCGTCGGGTGAAAGCTTGACGATTTTGCCGCCCTTGTCGGTCCAGGCCTTGGTGTCGCTCGCGATGCGCTCAATCTGCCATTTCGCGAGCTGGGGTTCGATCTTCGTTCCCGTTTCCAGGACAATCTTCTGCAGATCCGGCGGCAGCCGGTCATAGAAAATCTTGCTCACCAGCGAAACCGACAGGATCGGCCAGAGCGCGGTGTCGACCAGGTTCTGCGCGGCGTCGTGGTACCGGAACGCAACGAACACGCCGAGCACCGAGTTGACGCCGTCGATCGTGCCCTGTTGCAGCGCCGGAAGCACTTCCGGCAACGACATCGGCACCGACGATCCGCCGAGCGACACTATGGCGCTCTGCTCGCCTTCCGAGGCCAGCACGCGGACGCGCTTGCCGGAGAAGTCGGCGATCTTGGCAACCGGTGCCTTGAACACGAACGACTGCATGTCGTAGGCGTGCGCGCTCATGCCGACCATGCCGCGCGCGGCCGCCACGTCGAAGATCGCCTTGCGGAACGCGGGGACATCGATCATGCGCCGCAGGTGTTCCCTGTCCTTGTAGAGCCCTGCGAGCGCCGGCACCTGGAAGCGTTGATCGGCGCCGACGAACAACTCGACCGGCGCGATGGCGGCTTCGATCGTGCCGAGTCGCAGGCCCTCGGTCTGGCGCGGCGCCCCACCGAGCTGGCTCGCGGGATAGACCTCGACCTTGATGCGATTGTTGGTCGCCTTCTCCAATTCGGTTTTATAGACCTTGATAAATTCATGCTGCATGTCGTTGATGGTCTGGGTCGCGAACTTCATGGTGAATTCCTGCGCCCGCGACGGCTCGACGGCGAGAACGACACCGGCAACGACCGTCAGCGCGGTGGCGAGAAAGCGCCTGCCCTGCCCGCGTGTCCCGGATCGATGAATGGCCATGTTGTTCCTCCCTCGATGTATTTTGTTTCGTGCGGGCAGATGCTAGTCGTTTCGATCGGTCGATTTCAACCCGCTACCTTGTCGCGTTCTCGATCCTGCAACCGCAACGGGCAGCCATGACGGATTGTCCGTCTTTTCATGAGGACATGATCGTGAAATTCCGGGTGGAGCTGGTCTGGACCGACGAGGACGCAGGCGCGGCATCGTCGATCTTTCTGACCTCCGACGGACGCGTCATCCTGCAAGGTCGCGCGGTCTCGCCGCAGGAGCGACAGGCGCTGGCGCTCCCAGCACAAGGCGACATGATCAGCGTCGATCGCAACCTCATCCGCGCAATCAAGGACATGCTGTGACGGCGGCGGATTGAAAGCGCAGGCCGCGGCGCTTACCATGCCTGCAAAAGCGCCGTCACAACGAATGGAGGAAAGCGCCATGTTCCTCAAGAACTATTGGTACGTCGCGGCCTATGACCACGAGATCGAGCGGCGCCCGCTCGGCCGCATCATCCTCGGCGAGCCGATCGTCTTCTATCGGCTGGAGGACGGCACGCCGGTTGCACTCGAGGATCGCTGCGCCCACCGCCACCTGCCGCTGTCGATGGGAAAACTGGTCGGCGACGAGCTGCAATGCCACTACCACGGGCTGCGCTACGACAAGACCGGCGCCTGCGTGCGCGTGCCGGGCCAGGACATGATTCCACGCTCGGCCCGGGTCAAGAGCTATCCGGTGGTCGAGCGCTATCACTGGCTGTGGATCTGGATGGGCGATCCGGCGCTCGCCGATCCTGACAAGATCACCGATTTCCACTGGTTCGACGACCCTGACTGGGGAGCAAAAGGCCAATACCTTCACGTCAAATCGAACTGGCAGCTCATCGTCGACAACCTCCTCGACCTCACGCATCTCGCCTTCGTGCACGAGACCACGATCGGCAATTCGGCGCTGGTCGATCAGGCGCAGGTCAAGGTGCAGCGCTCGGGCGACAACGTCACGGTCACCCGCTGGATCGTGGACGCACCGGCGCCGCCCACGTTCGTGAAGGCCGGTGGCTTCACCTCCAACGTCGATCGCTGGCAGATCATCAACTTCGCGCCGCCGGCGTTTCTGCGGCTCGACGTCGGTGCCACGCCGACCGGCACCGGCGCGCCCGAGGGCAAGCGCGTGGGCGGCATCGGCATGTGGAACCTCAACGCCGTCACACCGGAAACCGAGACCACCAGCCATTACTTCTGGGGCCAGGCGCACAATTTCGACGTCAAGAATCCGAAGACGACCGACATGATCGTCGAGCAGATCAGGACGGCGTTCCTCGAGGACGTCGCGGTGTTCGAAGCGCAGCAGCGCAATCTGCAGATGATCCCCAATCCGCCGCAGACCGACATCAACGCCGACTTCGGGCGTCATCCAAGCACGCCGCATCCTCGATCGGCTGCATCAGGAGGAGCGGGCGGCCACGGCGAAGATGGTGGCGGCGGAATAGGTACACGAGCATGAGCCGCGCCGCCGCGATCGACCGCGCGCACGAGCATTTCGACAGCGGCGCGTTCCTCATCGATCTGCGGCGGCGGGTCGCCATTCCGAGCAGCAGCCAGGAGCCGGAACGCGCCGCCGCGCTGCGCGGCTATCTCGACGACGAGATGGTGCCGAGCCTCGCTCCGCTCGGTTTTTCCTCGCGCGTGCTCGACAACCCCAAAGGGCCGCCGTTCCTGGTGGCGGAGCGCATCGAAGATCCCTGCGCTGCTCACCGTGCTGATCTACGGCCACGGCGACACCGTGCGCGGTCTCGACGATCTGTGGCGTCCGGGACTTGCTCCTTGGACTCTTTCCGTCGAGGGCACGCGCTTCTACGGTCGCGGCACGGCCGACAACAAAGGGCAGCACGGCGTCAATATCGCGGCGCTCGCCGCCGTGCTCGCCGAGCGCGGACGCGCCGGCGCCGCCCTCGGCTTCAACGTCAAGGTTCTGATCGAGATGGGGGAGGAGGTCGGCTCCGCCGGGCTGCACGAGCTTTGCGCGCAACACAAGAGCGAACTGCTGCGCGCGGACCTGCTGATCGCATCCGACGGCCCGCGCGTCGCGCCCGATCGCCCTACCCTCTTCCTCGGCGCGCGCGGCACCCATCCGATCGTGTTGACCGTCGACCTGCGCGAAGGCGGGCATCATTCCGGCAACTGGGGCGGCCTGCTCGCCAATCCCGGCATCATCCTGGCGCAGGCGCTGGCCTGCATCACCGATGCGCGTGGCGCGATCCTGGTGCCGGAATGGCGGCCGGCGCTGCCGGAGTCGGTGCGCCGGGCGCTGGCCGGCGTCGAGGTCGACGGCGGCGGCAACGGTCCGACCATCGACCGCGACTGGGGCGAGCCCGAGCTCACGCCGGCCGAGCGCGTCTACGGCTGGAACAGCTTCGAGGTGCTGGCCTTCACGACCGGCACGCCGGAGCGCCCGGTCAACGCCATTCCCGGCAACGCGCGGGCGCATTGCCAGTTGCGCTACGTGGTGGGCACCGACGTTGACGACATCATTCCGGCGCTGCGCCGCCATCTCGACCGCCACGGCTTCACCCGCGTCGAGGTCCGCCGCGGCACGCGGCGGCTTCTTCAATGCCAGCCGGCTCGATCCCGAGAACCCGTGGGTGACGTTCACCGCCCGCTCGATCGCTGACACCACGGGCCGCGCACCGATCATCGTTCCCAATTTTGGCGGATCGCTCCCCAACGACTGCTTTTCCGACGTGCTGGGCCTGCCGACGATCTGGGTGCCGCACTCCTATGCCGGCTGCTCGCAGCACGCGCCCGACGAGCACCTGCTCGCGCCGATCGCGCGCGAGGGACTCGGCATGATGGCGGGCTTGTTCTGGGACCTCGGCGAGGGTGGCATTCCGCGAGCGGAACCGCGCTGACCCCTCAATTTACGCACGAATGAGCGGTAACTTAACCATCGGTAGGGGCGCATTCTGGCGGGGTTGCATTAACTTGTTCTACGCACCGGTAAGCATATATATGGTAGGTACCCATAGTGAGCGTACGTAGTGAGCGGACGGACCGCGAGCCCGCCGGGCATTGCGAACAGGAGATAACATTGGCGAATAATTCGAATAATTCAAAATCAGCCCAAGATCGGGCCGAAGCAAGCTTCAAGAAGGACCAACGCGCTCGCGATGGCGCCAAGGCCATGGCGGAATATGAGGCCGCCGGCGTCGCCATGCGCAAAAAGACCGAGCGGTTGAAAGCCCTGCGATTGGCAAAGGAAGCTGCCGAACTGGCGCCGGAAGCCGGGAAGAAGCCGGCGGCCTGACCTGCGGGCGCCGCCGCGCTCAAACCCAGCGATAGCCGTAGCTGCGGATCGATCCCATCAGCCGATTGGCCGCCGACGGAGTAGCCTCGTCGGCGACAGCGGCGCCGACCAGCCACGTGCGGCCGTGCACCTCGAGGCCGCGAACGTCGGCCCGCCCCGCGAATACCGTGCGGTTGCACCAGAGGCCGCCGAAGCATTCGCTGTCCTGCAGGCTCGCCGCGCCGGCAAAATGCGTCCGGTCGAGCGACAGATTTCCGTAGCAGGTCATGCGGTCGAGAAAGGCCGCGTCGCCGAACTCCGCCTGATCGAAGCAGGCGACGCCGTGGAACTCGACGCCGGAGAAGCTGGCGCCGCGGCGGAACTGCGCCTTGTCGAAGCGGGCATCGCTGAGAAACCGGCTTCCTGAAAAATTCGCGGCCGCGTTGAACGTGCAATTGGTGAACCAGGCGAGGCCCTGGAACACGACGTTGCGCAACGCCACCGCGGCGTTGAAGGTCGCGCCGGTGAAATCGAGATTGGGCAGCGCGACGCCGTCGAGCTCGAGCGGCTCGTCGATCACCAGGCCGCGCAAGTCCTCCACCTCTCCCCGGCGGAGCGGCCGGGTGAGCCTGTTCAACACCGCGCTCATGTGCTGCCCGCCGCGCCCGCCGGCGGTCCGGCGAAAGCTTCCGCGAACGGGCCGATCGCGTCCATGTCGACCTCGACGATCTGCGCCCCGCCCGCCAGCAGCGCGCGATCGAGCGCGGCCGCGAAAGTCGTCGATGCGATTGACCTTGCTGATGGTGCAGGCCGAGCGCCGCCGCCAAAAGCTTGAAATCCGGCGTGTGCAGGTCGGCGTAGTGCCGTCGGCCGCCGAACTGCGCGTCCTGGATGTTGCGGATAACGCCGTAGCCGCGGTCGTTCATCAGCACGAAGACGATACTCGGCCTTGGCATCGACCACGGTCGCGAGCTCCCCGAGATTGACCATCGTGCCGCCGTCGCCGAGGAGCGCGACGGTCTTCGCCGGGCCGCCGGCGAGCGCCGCGCCGACCGCCATGGCGACGCCCTGCCCGATGCCGCCGCCGAGCGCATGCACGCCGAGATGCGGCGCCGCCAGGTGCACATAGCGGTTGCCGAAGGTGCTGTTCGAGAGCGTGACGTCGCGGACGAACGGATGCCGGCCTTCGGCCACGCGCGCCTGCAACGCGTCGGCCACGACGCGATAGGGACCGAGCGCGGCCGCGAGCTTCTCCGCGGATTGTGCGCGCGCAGGCGCGATATCGCCGAGAAATTTCGCGTCGACGTCGAGCCTGCGCGGGCAGGCGCTCGCGCAAGCCCGCGAGCGCCGCAGCCGGCATCGGCGTTGATGAAGAGATCGACCGGCATAGTTGCGCGCGGCCTGCGCCGGCATCGGCGTCGATCTGCACGAGCGGCCGCGGCAGCCGCGTCGCATTGTTGCGGGTCTCGTTGCCGCGCAGCCGCGACCCCACCACGATCATGAGATCGGCGCGATCGTAGATCGCCTGCGCCTGCGCGGTCATGTTGTAGGCGCCGAGCGTGTGGCGGTGCGCCTCCGGCACCACCGCGCGGCCGTTGGTGCTCGTCACCACCGCGAAGCCGCGCTCGGCGAGATCGAGCGCCGCGGCGCCCGCCTCGCGCGCGCCGCCGCCGAGCCACAGCATCGGGCGCTTCGCCCGCCGCACCATCTCGGCCAGGGCGTCGAGCAGCTTCGGATCGGCGGCCTGCGGCGTGATCGGGCCGATGCCGATATGCTCCGGCCGCGGGACTTTCTCCCGCTGCACGTCGATCGGGATTTCGAGCGAGACCGGCCCGCGCGGCGCCGTCAGCGCGGCGCGCGCGGCGGCTTCCACCATGCCGACCGCGGTGCGTCCTTCCCAGACCCGGAAATAGGCCTTGGAGATCGCGCGCAGCATGTCGGCCTGCCGCGGCACGTCGTGGATCGCGGCGCGGTCGCGGTCCATCAAGGGGCGGTCGATCTGCGAGGTGATGTGCAGCACCGGCGAGCCGGCCGTGAGTGCCTCGACCTGCGAGCCCGCCGCATTGCCGGCCGCCGTTCCGGTGCTGGTGATGACGACGCCGAGCGAGCGCGATACCCGCGCATAGGCGTCCGCCATGTTCATCGCGCCCGCTTCGCCGCGCGCCGGCACGAAGCGAATCCGGTTGTGGCGCGCGATGGCGTCGAGGATCGGCATGTTGTGGATCGAGATCACGCCGAAGACCGTGGTCACGCCGATCTCGGCCAGCGCGTGTGCGATGAGGTCGCCCACGGGCTCCGTGATCGCAGTCGTGGTCCGGCACGCGTCATGATCGCACTCTCTACACTCTCATATATGCCGCGAGATGCCGCCGGAAATCTCGAGCTGGGCGCCGGTGATGAAGCCCGCCGCCGGCGAGCAGAGAAACGCGATGGCGCGGGCGACCTCGTCGGAGGTCGCCGAGCCGCTCCATCGGGATATGGCGGCTGCGGGCGATGTCGGCGAACCAGTCCTCGCGCGTCTGCGCCTTGTTCTCGCGCACGACGAAGCGGCGCTCCCACTGGCCGGAATTGATCAGCCCGAGCAGCACCGAGTTGACGCGGATGCGCGGGGCGAATTCGCGCGCCAGCGATTTCACCAGGCTCTGCGCGCCGGCGCGCGCCGCCGCGGTCGCGACCATGTAGGGCTCGGGCTGATAGGCCAGCAGCGAGTTCACCGCCAGGATCGACGCCGCGTCGCTTTTGTCGAGCAGCGGCTTGAAGGCGCGGACCGGATAGATCTGGCTGAAGAATTTCAGCTCCAGCTCCTCGCGCCAGGCCTCGTCGGTCGTATCCGCGAAGGTCGACATGCGCGCCTGGCCGGCATTGTTGACGAGGATGTCGCAGCGCCCCTGCCATTGCTCGACGGCGCTCGTGAACCGGCCGACGGCCTCCTTGTCCAGTACGTTGCATGGCATGGCGAGCAGTTGGCTCGCCGCCGAGTTGCCCGTGAGCGATGCCTTGGCCGCGGCGAGCCGCGCCTCGTCGCGGCCGCAGATCGCGACCGCGGCGCCTTCGGCGAGCAACAGGCGCGCGGTGGCGAGCCCGATGCCCGAGGTGCCGCCGGTGACGACGGCGACCTTGTCCTGCAGTCCGAGATCCATTCGCGTTCCCTTATTCCCCCGCTTCGGCGAGCGGCCGCGCCGCGCCAAGCGTCTTGCTATCCGGCTCGATCCAGCCCAGCCGGCGGGAAATCTCCACGCCGGCGCTGCGCAATTCATCGCCGATGACCGCGCGCCGGGCCTCGTCCGCGAACGCGCCGACCGGCCCCGACACGTTGATCGCGCCGAGCGGCGTTCCGGCGAAATCGAACACCGCCACCGCCGCCGAGCCGATGCCGCGCTCGAAATGCGCCTCGCTCCAGGCGATGCCGGCGCGGCGGTCCTTCTCGGCCTTGGCGCGCAGCGCGTCGAGCGTCACCGAGGTATGATCGCTGAAGCGCTGCAGCTCCTTGCCGGCATACAGCCGCTCGATCTCCACCGCGGGCAGGTAGGCGAGCAGCATGCGGCCCATGGTGGTGGCGTGCGCCGGCAGCCGGCTGCCGACGCGGATGTTGCTGGCGAGCGGCGTATTCGGCGTGCGGCGCACGAGATAGAGCACGTCGGTGCCGTCGAGCACACCGAGATGGGCGGACAGCTGCAACGTCTCGGCGAGCTGCGTCAGCACCGGGACCGCCACCTGCACGAGATCCTGCGAGAACAGCGCGCGCGCTCCCACCTCCAGGAGCGACAAGCCGACCTGATATCCGGCGCCGCTCGGACGCCGTTCCACAAAGCCTTCGACCTCGAGCGTGTGCAGCAGCCGCAGCAACGTGGTGCGGTTGATCTTCAGCGCCTTCGCGGTCTCGCTCATGTTGAGCACGGGATTGCCTTCCGCGACATGGCGGATCAGCCGCACCGCCCGCTGCACCGGCGGCGCGATATAGGGGCCGGGCCTCGCGGCGCGTTTGCGCTTTGTCTTGTCGGCTCTAGCTTTCTCAGGCATGCGCACTGGCCCTGCTCTCGACAATTTCGGTGATGGCGCGCGCGATCTCGGCGGGCTGCTCCTGGCAGATCGCATGCCCGGAGCCGGCGATTTCGCGAAAGGCGCGCGGCTGCGCGGAGCCCTGCAACGCATCGAACAGGCGGCGCGCGTTCGCCGGCGGCGTTATACGGTCCTGTGCGCCGACGATGACCGCGGTCGGCACGTCGAGCTTCGCCGCGTCGTCGAGCAGCCGGCCGCCGGCGAGCATCCGCGCGGCGTGGTCGTAACCGGGACGGCGAACCGCCGCCATGGAGCGCTCCACCAATTGCACGACGTCCGGACGCGCGGCCGCATCGGCGAGGAGGCCGGGAGCGCGCGCGGCGGCGAATTTCTCGGGCCCCAGGCGGTCGAGCTCGTCGATGCGGCGCCGCCACCGCGGGCGGCAATGCGCCGCCCTTCTCGATGCCGTAGCCGAGCGCGGGCGAGATCAGGAACAGCGCCGCCACCCGCCGCGGCGCCGCCAATGCGAAGCGCGCGGCGATCAGCGCGCCGAGCGAATGACCGACCAGAATGCAGCGCGACACGTCGAGATGGGACAGCAGACGGTTCAGCGCCGTGGCGTAGTCGGAGGCGTCTGGCCAGTCGGCCACGAGCGGCTGCGAGCCGCCGTAGCCGGGCGCGTCCCACGCCAGCAGCGGACGGCCGCCCTCGAACGCCCGCATCAGCGGCACGAACGACTGCGCATTGCTGCCGATCCCGTGCAGCAGCACGATCGGCATTCCGCCGTCGTCGCCGCAGGCGAGATAGGAGAAGCCGGCAGCCGAGTGCTGTGCGATGTCGCTCATGTGAAGACGAAGCCGGCGTTGACGGGAAGCACCTGTCCGGTGAGCGCGAGCGCGCCGGGCGTGAGCAGGAACACGACGGTGTCGACGATGTCCTCCGGACGCTGTGGGCCCGGCACCGCGCGCCCGTTCTCGTACAGCTGGTGGCGCTCCGCCGGCACGTATTCGGTCGCCTCGCAGCGCAGGATGCCGGGCGCGACCACGGTCACCCCGATGCCGCGCGGTCCGAGCTCGCGCGCGAGCGAGCGGGTCATCGAGATCACCGCGCCCTTGCTGGCGACATAGGCGAGGAGCCGCGGCGCGCCCCACAGCGCGGTATCGGAGGCGATGTTGACGATGCGGCCGTTCCCGCCATCGGCGAACAGCGGCGCGAGCGCGCGCGTGACCAGCCAGGTGCCGCGCACGTTCACCCGCATGACACGATCCCAGAGCTCGAGATCGATCTCCTCGAAGGCTTGCCCCGCCGACGTCGGTCGCAATCGCCGCATTGTTGACGAGGCCGTGAATCTCGCCCTCGTGCTGCGCGACGTCGCGCGCGAACGCCTGGACGGAGGCCGGATCGTCGAGATCGATCGGCACGAAGCGCGCTTCGGTCATCCGGCCCAGCTCTTCCGCCACCGCGCGGCCGCCCTCCTCCAGAATGTCGGCGAGCACGAGGCAAGCGCCGGCTCGGGCGCAGGCGTGCGCGATCGCGCGGCCGACGCCGCGCGCGGCGCCGGTGACGACGATGGTGCGCCCGGTGAGCACGCTCAAACCGCCGTGCGCACCGAGGACATGTCCTCGGCTTCGAGCTGCTGCTTCACCCGTTGCGACAGCATGCGCCGCATGCGCGCGACGCCGACGTCGTGCTGGTAGAGCATCTCGCGCTTGTGCGCATCGGAAGGAATGTTGGTCAGCATCTCGCGATCCTGCTCGAGCACGTGCCAATGGCGCTCTTCCAGCGTGGCACGATAGAGGAAGCGCCAGGATTCCTTGGCGATCCCGCTCACCTGCCGGAACCGCCAGAAGAACACCAGGCAGGAGCCCTCGTCGACCGGCGTGGTGTAGCCGATGATGCGGAACGGGCCGCCCGGCCCGGCGGCGTCCGGATAGGGAATATCGAGCCGGCAATAGACCTGGGTGCCGTCGAGCACCACGTGGGTCCAGTCGAGGTTCACGTCCTTCTGCTCGACGCGCGCGATGTAGAAGCCGTCGTCGCGCTGCTCGACCTGCATCACGTCCTGCTTGGCGCCAAATGCAAGCGTAAAGGAATTGGCGTGCAGATAGCAGGCGTGCATGGGATCGGCGAAATTGTCGTAGACGAAGCGGTAGCTGCACGCCCACCGTCCCATGCAGAGGATGCTGCTCCAGGCCGGATCGGAGAATTCAGCCGGCAGCTCGAGGTCGCACGGCTCCGGACGTTCCTTGCTCGGGAAGTAGACGAAGATGCCGTCGTTGGCCTCGATCACGGAGTAGCTGTCGACGGCCTTGCGGCCTTCGAGCGCGCAGCCCGGCATCGCCGGCACACGCACGATGGTGCCCGATCCGTCGAGCGTGACGCCGTGATAGCGGCAGGAGATGTTGTCCGCGTTGACCTCGCCGCGCGAGAGCCTGGCGCCGCGATGCGGGCAGTAATCCTCCAGGCAATGGAGCTTGCCGTGCGTATCCCGCCACAGAACGAGATTACGCCCGAGCGCCTTGACCGCGTGGGGCTTGTCGCGCCTGACCTGCACCGATTTGCCCACCGCGTACCATTGGCCGAGGATGCCCGTGGTCAGGCGCTCCTCGAGGCGGTCCTTGTCGATGCTGGTCATGGCACGCCACTCCTTAGGCTTGGTCTCGTAGGGTGGGCAAAGGCGCGAACCGAGAATGCATGTCTTGCCATGCGAACGGTGCAGCGCCGTGCCCACGCGTCAACGAAGCGCGAGGTAGAAGCCGATACGCGTGGGCACGGCGCGCGCTCCAGTCTTCGCAACTGACCATGCCGGGCGCGCCTTTGCCCACCCTACGGGCCTCCAGCACGACAACGCCCTACCCCGCGCCGCCACCCTTCGGGCGCTTGATCTTGGCGACCGGATGGTCCGGCGGATAGGTCGGCGTCACCGGCTTGCTGTTGCCGATGATGACGCACATCAGCGCTTCCTCGATGCCTTCGTTCACCAGCCCGCGATAGACGCCGGGCGGCACCGAGAACAGATCGCGCTCCTTGAGCACGGTCTCGAAGCGCTCGCCTTGGTGCTCGATGATGAAGCGCAGCTTGTTGCCGCGCAGCACGAAGAACACCTCCTCCGCGTCGGTGTGCAGATGCAGCGGGCCTTCGCAACCCGCCGGCAGCACCATGGTGGAGAAGGTGAAATGCTCGGCCGGAACCGCATTGTCGTCGGTGGCGACGCCGGTGCCGCCGGTGCCGATATAGCGCATCTGGGCGCGGCGATATTTCGGATCGAAGTCGGCCTGGAACTTGAGCGCGTCCCAGTCGAGCTCACGCGTCTCGTAGCGCGCGATGCGGGAGTTGAGCCACGAGGACAGGTTCTCACCCTTCGGGATGGCGACGCTCTCGGGCCTGATCTCGGGATAGATGGGCTTGTGTTCCATGGGACGTCCTCCTTGCAAAATCCAATTACCGCATGGCGCGTGGGATGTAGTGCAGCACCCGTGTCTCGATCATGGCGACGGCGCCGTAGAGCACGATGCCGATCAGGGTCAGCAGCACGATGGCGTTGAACACCATCGCGGTATTGGCCTGGCCTTCGCCGAAGGTGATGAGATAGCCGAGCCCGGTATTGCCGCCGACCAGTTCGCCGACGGTGACGCCGATCACCGCCAGCGTCGCGCCGATGCGCAAGCCCGCCATCAGCGCCGGCATCGATGCCGGCACCTCGATCTTCCAGAAGATCTGCAGCCGGCTCATGCTGTAGGCGCGCGCGAGATTGATCAGGTCGCGGTCGACGGTCTTCATCGACTGCAGCACGTTCACCAGGATCGGGAAGAACACCACCAGGATGGTGACCAGCAGCTTCGGCCAGGCATTGTAGCCGAGCCACATGATGAACAGCGGCGCGAACGCCACCTTGGGCGCAATCTGCAGGCCGAGGATATAGGGCGAGAGCACCTTCTCGATGAACACCGACATTCCCAGGATGTAGCCCATGGCGGCGCCGAGGAAGCTTCCAATCACGAAACCGGCGGTGGCAATGGTCACCGTCGAAAGCACGTGCACCATGAGATTTTCGCGCTGGACCATGCGGCCGAATTCGCGGGCCAGATCGCTCACCGTCGGGATGATGTAGGACGGCACGCCGAGCGCCGGCGGCAGGAACTGCCAGGCGAGCAGGAACAGCAGTCCGAAGCCGAGGCTGCCGAGCAGGATCGACGTCGACGATGTGAGAACGGCTGGTGGCGTCGGCGCCACATGCTCCGCCGCCGCCGGCTCCGCCGTCAGCGTGCGCGGGCGCTCGGCCGCCGTGGTGAGATCGGACGTGCTCATGCCGCCGCCTTCTCCTGCAGGTGAAGGCTCGCCAGCAGATGATCGACATATTCGCGCGCCCGCGGCGCCGAGATGCGCGCCATGGGATTGTCGCGGTCCGGCAGGTCGACCGGGATTTCCTCGACGATGCGGCCGGGCCGTTCGCTCATGACCAGAATGCGATCCGACATGATCACGGCTTCCATCAGATCATGCGTGATCAGCAGCGTCGTGATCGCGGAGGAGGCGATGGTCTGCGCGAAACTCTTCTGCAGGATGAGCTTGGTCTGCGCATCGAGCGCGGAGAACGGCTCGTCCAGCAGCACGATCGCGGGCTCGATCGCCAGCGTACGCGCGAGCGCCGCGCGCTGGCGCATGCCGCCGGACAGCTGGTAGGGATAGCTCTGCGCGAAATCCTGCAAGCCGGCAGCGCTGCAATTCCCGCAGCGCCCGTTCGCGGCGCTCGGCGCGGCTGATCGCGCGCGCCTCCAGCCCGAACTCGACATTGTGGACGATCGTCCGCCACGGCAGCAGCAGGTCCTTCTGCAGCATGAAGCCGACGGTCGGGTTGGGCCCCTCGACCGGAATGCCGTTGAGCATGATCCGGCCCTCGCTCGGGCGGTCGAGGCCGGCGACCAGGTTGAGAATGGTGCTCTTGCCGCAGCCGGACGGTCCGACCACGGCGACGAACTCGCCGGCGCGCACGTCGAGGCTCACGCGCTCGATCGCGGTGAGCGGCGACACGCCGTCGGGCGCCGTGAAGCGTTTGGTCACGCCGACGAGGTCAAGCACCGATGCCGTTTTCAGCATAGGCGGCGTCCAATGAGGCGTTGATCGTGGCGAGCTCCTGCTCCAGCGCCGCGGCCGTCCACGGCTCCTTGGCGCCGGAGGGACGTTTCACGCCGCCCTGCTCGAGCGCGCGGGCGACCTCCTCGAAGTCGTGCTTGCCGCTGCGGAACACCGCTTCCAAAGCGTCGGCCAGCGCGCGCTCCTCTGCACTCAGAGGACGGCCCAGGGATTGATGCATCAACCTGGAATGGAGGTCGGTCATTCCGCCTTCCCTTGCTCCTGCGAGTCGCGCCGAAGGGGTGAAAGTTGCGTTTTGAACCTTGCGTTCGAATAAGAACAAGGTAACATTGCCGCCGGCAGAGTCAACCGGCGCCGGTTTTTCTTGAGTTTTTGGAGGCGGTGGCGTGAGCAGCGATGCAGCCGAGACGATCCTCCTGACGATCTTTCTCAAGCACGATCAGTCGAAGAACCTGGAGGGAATCCAGGGGCACCTGGCGGCGACCGGCTGGTGGGAGCGCTTCCCGCCCAAGGGCGTCGAAATCGTGAGTTGGAACGTGGTGATGGGCATCGGGCAGATCGTCACATTGCGGCTGCCCCCACATCTGCTCAATGTCGTCAACGTCGAGATCGAGCGCTGCGCCTGGGGCGCGTTCTCGACCGAGTTCTTCCCGACCTACGATTTCGTCCCGGTGCGGGAGCGGCTGGCGCGCGAGTGGCGCGAGGCGAAGCAGCAAGCTTCATCTAAAGCAAGAGCGTGAGCTCACGGCCCACTGGATCGACACACAGGAATTGGGTGAAGGAGAGTGACAATGTCGTTCGATAAAGTCTTCGGTCTGCTTCAGAAACACCTCTTGACCCCGTTGCTGGCGATGCCGGTTTGCGTCGCCGTTCTCGGCAGCTCCGCGATCGCGGCGGAGAAGATCACCTATCTCCTGCCCGCGCCGCCGAGCCTCCCGGCCTTTGCGCCGTGGGTGCTGGCGAAGCATCTCGGCTACTACACCGAGGCCGGCTACGACGTGGAGTTCGTGGTGGCGCGCGGCGGCGTCGATGTCGCCAAGCAGATCGGCGTCGGCAACGCGCCGATCGGCGGCGCCATCGGCGACACGCCCATCATCGTGCGCGGCAACGGCGTGCCGGTGAAGTCGGTCGGGCTGATGGGCGGCGGCGCGCTCACCGTCGTCGTCGGCCGCAAGGACCGCGGCATCGAGAAGCTCGAGGACCTGCGCGGCAAGAAGATCTCCGTGCTCGCCTTCCAGGACACGACCTATTACGCGCTGCTTGGGCGCGCTCGCGTCGAAGGGCATCACCAAGAACGACGTGAACGCGCAGGCGGTCGGACCCGCCGCGGTCGCGAGCCTGGTGGTGGCCGGCACCGTCGACGCCTGCGCCTGCACCCCGGACTGGGAAATCAACGTCAAGGACGGCGTGAAGGACGTGGTGTCGCTTCCCACCAAGGACTATTTCCAGTCGATGTCGCAGGCGATCCTCACCTCGGACAAGATGATCGCCGAGCGGCCGGACATGGTGCGCGCCATCGTCAAGGCGACGCTGCGCGGCATGAAGTTCGTCATGGACGATCCCAACAAGGCAGCGCTGGCCTATGTCGAGGCCTCGCCCTCCTTCAAGGGCAAGGAGGAGCTGATGAAGCAGATCCTCGCGAACTACACCGAGCGGACCTACAAGGGCCAGAGCGACGCTCGGCGCGATGGACCCGCAGCGGCTGGCCAACCTGCAGAAATTCTACAAGAGCCAGGGCTTCATCGAGGCCGAGCTGCCGGTCGACCAGCTCTACAGCAACGACTTCATCAAATAGACTGGCGCATTGATCGGCGGAGCGGCGCCATGGCGGACGACAGGCAAAGGATCGACGACCTCGTCAATCGCGGCCTCCTCGACCAGTGGTACGCGGTCGCGAAGTCCGTGCAGGTGAAGCCGGGCAAGCCGCACGCCGTCAAGGCGCTCGGCCGCAACCTCGTGCTCTGGCGCGACGCGGCGGGCGCCTCAAGTGCCTGGAAGACTATTGCCCGCATCGCGGCGCCAGGCTCTCGCGCGGCGAGGTGCTGGGCGACCACATCGCCTGCCGCTACCACGGCGTGACGCTCGACGGGACCGGCACCATCGTGCGCGTGCCTGCGATGCCGGATTGCGCGCTCGAGGGCCGTCGTCCGGTCGAGAGCTTCCCGGTGGCCGAAGCCGCGGACGCGATCTTCGTCTACTTCGCCAGCGCCGAGCACCCCGAGCCGGCGCCACTGACACTGCCGGAGGAATTCACCAATCCGGACTGGACGGCGATCCTCTGTGTCTCGCCCTGGAACTGCAACTATCGCTATGCGCTCGACAATCTCGCCGACCCCATGCACGGCTCCTACCTGCACGCGAATTCCTTCACGCTCGCGTTCGGCGCCAAGCAGGACCAGATGCGGATAGAACGCAACGCCACCGGCTTCATCGTCACGCGCGTCGAGCAGCAGGGCGAGAACTTCGACTGGACCGAGATGGTGACGGAAACCGCGGCACCCTATTGCCGGCTCGACATCCCCTACCCCGCCGCCGCCGGTCCGGGCGGGCCGTTCCGTATCATCGGTTTCACCACGCCGGTCGACGAGGACAACTGCCTCGTCTTCTTCTGGCGCCTGCGCAAGGCATCGGGGCTTCCGCGCGAGGTCTGGCGCTTTCTCTATCGCGCGACGCTGGAGGCGCGGCACTGGCACGTGCTGGAGCAGGATCGCGAGATGCTCGAAAGCATGCCGGCCGACGCCCGCAAGCGCGAGATGCTCTATCAGCACGACATCGGCGTCGCCCGCATCCGCCAGGCGCTGGTCAACAAGGCGAAGGCGCAGATCGCCGCGCACGACGCCGCCGGCGCACGCTCGGCTGGCTAAATCCGGACGGCCTCGATAATCGTGAGCGGCACGCTGGTCGGGATCACGCGTGTCACCTCGAGGCCGGCCGTGCTTGCCAGTTGCCGATACTCCGCCAGCGTGCGCTCGCGCCCGCCGGTCGACACCAGCATCATGAGATCGAGCATGTTGGCGAACACCGGAGTGTTTTCGGCGCCGATGAGCAACTCCAGGATCAACAGCCGCGATCTGGCGGTCATGGCCTTTCGGCAGTTGGCGAGGATCGAAACGGCTTGTGCATCGTTCCAGTCGTGCACCACCTGCTTGATCAGGTAGAGGTCGGCGCCGGCCGGAACGGTACTGAAGAAATCGCCGGCGACGATATCGACCCGGCCGGCGACCTCGCTCGCCGCGATGGCGGCTCGTGCCGAGGCAGCGGCCTGCGGCCGTTCGAACAGCGTCCCCCTCGCCTGCTGCGCGGATTGCAAGACCGCCGCCAGGAAGGTGCCCTCTCCGCCCCCGACATCGACGATGTGACCGGCCCGCGAGAAGTCGTAGGCCGCGATGACGGCATCGTGGTCGGCGGCGCTGCGGCTGCGCATCGCTTTGTCGAATATGCGCCCCAACGCGGGGTTCCTCGCGAAATACTCGAAGATCGGCATGCCGAATGCGCAGTCGAAAGCGGGGGTGCCCGTCCTCACGGCATCTTCCATGTGCTGCCACGCCTGCCAGCTTTCCGCGCTGCCCAGCATCGTGACATAGTCGTAAAGGGAGCCCGGGGCATCGGACCGCAGCATCTCGCCGAGCGGCGTGAGCCCGAAGCGGTCGCCGCCCTGCTGCGAGAAGACCCCGACCGCCGCCAACGCCCGCAGCAAACGGAACAGCGCATCGGGATGGGCACCCGTTCGTCGCGCCAGGATGTGCGAGTCGAGCGGGCCGTCGGCGATGAGATCGGCGATACGCAGCTTGGCCGCCACGTGGATGGCCCGGCTGATCCAATGTCCCGCCGCCAGCGCAGTGAGGGTCGGCGGAGTGGCGCCGCCTCTGCTTACCGGCTCAACTCGCTCCAGATTTTCAACGGTGCTCATTCGCCCGGCTCCTTCAACGACAATGCGCGGGTGACTGTTATCGCCGCCGCCGCTGTGCGATAATCCGTCATTATCCGACGGGGTTGTTCAGTCAGGCTAACCAATGCGCGGAACGAATTTCGCCGAGCTCACCGCCTTCATCGCCATCGCCGAGCGGCGGAGCTTCGCCAAGGCTGCCACGCAGATCGGAGTGTCGCGTTCGGCGCTCAGCCAGAGCCTGCGCGCGCTCGAGGAGCGCCTCGGCGTGCGGCTGTTGCACCGGACGACGCGCAGCGTCTATCCGACCGAGGCCGGCGAAAGACTGCTCGCCCGCGCGCGCCCGGCGCTCGAGGAGCTGACAACCTCCGTTGCCGAGGTCGCCACGTTTCGCGATCGGCCCGCGGGTCTCCTGAAGCTCGCGGTACAGCCGCCGGTCGCCGCCCTGCTGATCGGACCGCTGCTGGCACGTTTCTTCGAGCAGCACCCGGCCATCGGGCTCGACGTCTCGGTAGTGAAAATCCCCGACGACATCGTCGGCAGCGGCTACGACGCCGGCATCCGGTTCGGCGAGCAGATCGAGCGCGACATGATCGCCATGCGGGTGACCGGCGAGGCGCGCTTCGTCGTCGTCGCCTCCCCGGCGTACCTGGCGCGCCACCCCGCGCCGAAGACGCCGCGCGATCTGCAGCAGCACAACTGCATTCGCGGGCGGCTACCGAACGGCGCCCTGTTCGGCTGGGAATTCGAGCGAAAAGGCAAGGCCGTCCGGGTCGCCGTCGGCGGATCGCTCTCCACCGACGACATCGACCTCGTCATTCGCGCAACGCTCGATGGCGCCGGCGTCGGCTATATTCTGTACGACTACGTTGCACCCTACATCGCGAAGGGCCAGCTCGTGCCGCTACTGGAAGCCTGGTCGCCGCGCCTCTCCGGGTTCTATCTCTATCATTCGAGCCGCCGCCAGGTGACGCCGGCGCTGCAGGCGTTCATCGACTTTCTCAAGGCGGAGGCGAAGCGGCGTGGCTTGCCTCAGTCGGCGGCGCCGCGGGCGACCGCCTCGCCGAACTTTCGGCTGGTCAGAATGGGGCGGCGCTGAGCCGGCCAGAGCATGATCCCGGAAAGTGGGTACCGGTTTTCGGAAAAGATCATGCTCCAGCAATAAGCCGGCTGCGGTCCTCGATCAGGCCTGCGTCGAGCCGCGTTCGGCTGGGAGCCGGATTCGGCTTCAGCTTGACGGTCGTGGCGCCCCATTTTCGGCAGTCCAGCGTCGTGTACTTTATCCATTGCCGCAGCTCTTTGTGGTGGCGAAAGGCGCGCCGAATTGCCAACCCGAAGACACCGGTCTTGGTGTTGACGAAACCTGGCGTCTTGCCGCGCGCGCGGCCGTGACCGTGGATCAGCTGAAGCTCGGTCTCGCCCATCTCCCAGCACTGCTGCACGATCTTGCCGAGCAGCCCGTTCCACACGATCTCGGACGGGCGATAACCGTGAAGGTCGATGCGCATTGTCTTGGCGATGAGCTGTCGGCCGGGAGATGAACTCAGACCAGTTCCATCCTTAGGTGGCGGCCGACCGCCTGGGCAGCGCGCGTGAGCGTGCCGAGCGTAACGGATTCGTTGTCAGGGTCGAGCAGGCGATCAAGTTGCGCGCGGCTGGTCTGCATCCGCTTCGCCAGCTCGGACTTCGTCAGCCCTTGTTCCGCCATCAAGGCGTCAAGCTGGCGGGCGATCACGCGCTTGATGGCGCGCGCGGTGACCTCCTCATAGATGCCTTCTTCCTTTAGGAAGCCGTCAAAGGACGACCCGATGCGGCCCTTCTTCTTTTTCATGTGATTTCCTTCTTCCGTTTCGTTGCCAAATCGAGATCGTTGGCCGGAGTCTTCTGGGTTTTCTTGATGAACGCATGCAAGAGCACCATGCGGCCATCGTGAGCACAGAACAGCACGCGTGCGATGCGCCCTTGCGTCAATTCGCTGCGCACTTCCCAAAGTCCCTTCCCCAGCGCGCGGCAGAGCGGCATGCCGATCGGCCAGGAGAACTCCACATCCTTGATGTCTTCGCCGATGATCTTGCGATCGGCACGATCAAGGCCCTTCAGCCATTCGCGAACGGGCTCTCGGCCGGTGGGCAACGTATACAAAGACGGCCGGGAGTCGCTTCATGAGTGCTTACAGTCGAACTGCACCAAAATTGATACGCTGGGACAAGGAATAAATAATGACAGGTAGCCAGCGATCAGGCGCCGAGACCGAACATACGCGCGGCATTGCCGCCGAGGATCGCAGCTTTGTCGGCGTCGGACACCGGCAAGCGCATCACATGCGCGGTGTCCGAGCCGATGAACGGATCGTCGGTGCCGAACAGGATCTGGTCGACACCGACGGCGCCGATCGCGAACATCAGCGCGTCCTGGCCGAACGCACAGGTATCGTAATAGAGCCGCTTGCCGTACTCGCTCGGCAATTTGTCGATGTACTTGCGGCAGTCGGGGAACAGACGGTAGCCGTTGTCGAGGCGCTCCATCAACATGATGAGCGCCGCCCCGGTATGCGCCAGCACGAACGGGAAATCCGGATAGCGCTCGAAGATGCCGGAATAGATCATGCGTGCCGCCATCAGCGTCGTGTCGAACATCAGTCCAACGCGCAGCGGCAGCTCGAATTCGCCCATGTCGGAGGTGTCCCTCGGGAACACCGGATGTTCGACCACCGGCAGGCGCAAGGCATTGATCTTTGCCCAAATCGGTTCGAATCGCGCATCGTTGAGCGCCAAGCCGCCGATGTTGGATCCGATAGCCACTCCCTTCAGACCAAGCTCGTGAACGGCACGATCGATCTCGCGCAACGAAGCGTCGATGTCGGCGAGCGGCAGGCTGGCGAGCCCGACGAACCTGTTCGGATGGGCGCGGCAGTAGCGCGACAGCGCGTCGTTGACGCCGCGCGCGATCTCCACCTGCTCGGTCGCCGGCCACGGGTAGACGTTCGGTGCACTCACCGAGAGCACACGCATGTCGATGCTCTTCTGTGCCATGTCGGCGAGCCGATGCTCGACCCGAAACATGTCCGGCCGGGTCCAGGCAATGGTAGCGCCGCGCTCGCGCAGCAACGTCTTGCCATCGGCCGTCGGCTCGGCAACCAGCCGCATCACGCGCGTGAGGTCATCGAGGTACGGGCGGTCGACGAAATGGGCATGAATATCGATGGTGGTCATATCGCAACCTTCAGCTTCAGCAACGCATCGGCATTGCCATGCGTGAGCTTGGCCATGTCGGCCGGGGAGAGCGAAACACGGTCCAGGAAGGCACGCCCCTTCGCATTGGGGGCATAGGGGTAGTCTACCGAGAACATGAGGCGGTCGATGCCGAACGTCTGCAACGCAGCGAGAAACGGCGGCTGGCTGAAGATGCCGCTGGTCGTGAGCCAGACCTGGTCGAGGATGGCGCGGCTGATCGGCCGCTTCAGGTGATCGACGTCGAGTGCGGAGACCTCGTCGATGCGCGCCAGCATCACCGGCAGCATCTCGCCCATATGGCCGATGATGAGCTTGAGCCGCGGATGCCGGTCGAGCGTGCCGGCCAGCACCATGCGCAGCACATGGATCGCCGTCTCCGAATGCCAGCCCCAGCCGGCGGACTCGAGCACGCGGCCGGCACCCGGCTCGAGATCGGAGTAGTAGGCCTGCCGCACGGGCTCGGGCGGGAGGTGTGGATGGATGTAGATTGGGACGTCGAGCGTCTCCGCCTCCGCGAGCAGGCCGTCGTAGCTCGGGTGATCGAGAAAGCGGCCCTCGGTCGTGCCGTTGATGAGCCCACCCGCGAAACCCAAGTCCTTTACGGCGCGCACGAGCTCGGCGGCGCAAGCATCGGGGCTCTGCATCGGCAATACGGCAAAACCCGCGAAGCGATCGGGATGGCGCGCGACGGCCGCCGCCAGATGGTCGTTCATCTCGCGGGCGATGGCGACGCCCTCCGCGCCGGGCACGAGATCGGGGCCGGGACCGGTGTTCGAGAGCACTTGCACCGTGATGCCGGCCTCGTCCATCAACTTGAGCCGCTTCTCGCCGATCTCGGGCAGGAGCTCGAGCGGGTTCGGGCGATCCGTGGGCGGCTTTCTCGGCCTGGAAGCCGCGGCGGCTGATGGCCCCCGGATCGATGCGGCGGACCAGGGCCGGGACCGTGAAATGCTCTTCGAGCGCGACGACACGCATGGACGATTTGCTCCTGTTGCTCCCACAACTTGTCGCATCCATTGATGCCCTCCAGCAAGCACGCCCAACAGCTCAGCTGGGGTTCTCTTCGGCACCACGACGAGCCTCACCCCAACCCGCAATGCCAGAGCTTGACGTGGATCAATGCGCCGAAGCCGCGTTAGGTTTGCGGTTCATGCAGCAGACTGACAGGAGGCGAGCGTGGGCATTGTCTGCATCGAGGTCAGACATGTTTCGGCTGTTGACCGGACGGCATCGAACTCGCAGCGGGCGGCGACCGGAGCGAAGCGGCCCTGCAAGAACGCATAGCGACCCTGCAGGCGGAGCTTGCCATGTGCGAAGCCCTGGCCGAACGCCGGGCGCACTCGATAACCACGCTCAAGGTGGGCATCGTCGGGCTCATTCTGGCGTTCGCCCTGGCGCTGGCCGTCGGCACTGCGCCGGTCAAGCAAGCCGTCGGTGAGCTGGCGCAGGCGCTGGGCTTCGCAGCTCCGCTAAGGGATACCGACGCTGCATTGGCCGCCTACAGGAAAGGCGACTACCGAAACGCACTGCGGCATGTGCGTCCGCCGGCCGATCAGGGCGATGCCCGAGCGCAGTCCCTCTTGGGACTCATGTATCTTCATGGTCGGGGCGTGCCGCAGGAAGACCTCGCGGCGGCGAATTGGTTTCGCCTCGCTGCGAACCAGGGCGATGCCCCCGCCCAGTTCAACCTCGGGGTCATGTACGCCGACGGCCGCGGCGTGCCGCAGGACTATGCCGAGGCGGTGAAGTGGTATCGCCTCGCTGCCGACCGCAGCCATGCCCAAGCCCAGTACAATCTTGCGCTTTCGTACGCCAATGGAGAGGGCGTGTCGCAGGACTACGTCGCCGCGCACATGTGGTTCAATCTTGCCGCCGCGCATTTCCCGGCGTCCGATGTCCGCAATCACGAGATGGCTGTCAGGAACCGGGGCCTGGTCGCAAACAAGATGACGCACGAGCAGATCGCCGAAGCGCAGAATCTGGCGCGTGAATGGAAACCGAGATGACAGCAACCAACTCGGTGCGGAAGGTGGCACTGCCGCAAGACGAAGGCTCGTGCTAAATCGACCGGTAGCCGCGATCGGCCGTGACGATCGACCCGGTGACGCAGGCCGAGAGGTCGCAGGCAAGGAAGATCGCCGGCTCGACGATGTCTTCTGTCACCTCAGGCCACGAAAAAGGTCCTCATCCGATCCCTCTTCCGCGAAGATTGTTGATAAAGTGATCGCCCCTCATCAAACGATTCCCCTCCCATGAACAACGCAGACCTGATCGTCGCAACGCTCAAAGCGAACGGAATCGCCCGCGGCTTCGGCATTCCGAGCGGCAACGTGCTGCCGCTGATGGAGGCGATGCGCAAAGGCGGGGTCGAGTTCGTGCTCACCGCGCACGAAGGCTCCGCCGGTTTCGCCGCCGACGTCTCGGGCCGCATGACCGGCGCCCCTGGGCTCTGCATCGCGACGCTCGGGCCGGGTGCCACCAATCTCGCGACCGGGGTCGGCTGTGCCTACCTCGATCGCTCGCCGATGATCGCAATCACCTGCAACCTCAACACCGACCAGCTCGGCCGCCGCATCCAGATGTGGATCGACCACCACGCGCTGTTCCAGCCGATCACCAAGGCCACGTTGCAGCTCAAGGCCGGCTCGATCGCCGACACGGTGAGCTACGCCATTCAACTGGCGCTGAGCGAGCCGAAGGGGCCGGTGCATCTCGACCTGCCGGAGGATGTCGCGTTGGCGACCACAAACGAGCCGGTCCCCGCACCGGCGCCGCCGGGCAAGCTCACGGCCGCCCCCGACGCCGACCTCGCGCGCGCGGCCGAGGTCCTCGCGTCGGCCAAGCGGCCGATCGCCGTGCTCGGCTCGAGCGCGATGCGCGTGGGCGATCCGAACCTGCTGCGGCGGGTGATCGAGCGTCACAACCTGCCGTTCGCCACCACGACCATGGCCAAGGGCATGATCGACGAGGATCATCGCCTCTCGCTGGGATGCATCGAGAGATCGTGCCGGCAGATCCAGCGCAAGCTTCTGCGTAGCGCCGACCTCATTGTCGGTCTCGGCTACGACACGATCGAGGTCGAGTACGAGGCCTGGATCGACGACCGGCCGCTGCTGCAGATCGACATCGAGCCCGTGGATATCGCGCCGTCGGTCAACCTCGTGCACCAGGTGAGCGGGGACCTGGATTCGTCGCTCGCGAAGCTCGCCGCGTTGCCGGCCGCCACCAATCTCTGGAGTGCGGCACTTCTGGCCGAGCACCGCCGCGGCTTCCAGGCCGCGCTGCGGCCGGCGGCGCAATCTTTCACCGCTCATGCCGCCATCGACGCCGTGCGCCGGGCGCTGCCGCGTGCGGGGCTCCTGGCATTCGACGTCGGCGCGCACACCCACCAGATCGCGAGCCAATGGACGGCGCACGCGCCGAAGACCTTCCACATCACCAACGGCTGGTCGTCGATGGGCTTCGCGCTGCCGGGCGCGATCGCGTTGAAGCTCGCGCGCCCCGATCTGCCCGTGGTCTGCCTCTTGGGCGACGGCTGCTTTCAGATGACCTGCGGCGAGGTCGCCACCGCCAAGCGGCTCGGCATCGCGCTGCCGATCGTCGTCCTCGACGACCGCTGGCTCGCGCTCATCAAGGTGAAGCAGATCCGCCGCCAGTTCCCGCTCTACGGCACCGAGCTGCAGGCGGAAGACTACCGCGAGCCGCCGGCGCACTATTTCGGCGTGCCCGCCGTCGGCGTGCACAGCGCCGATGCGCTCGAGGCCGCGGTGAAGACCGCGCTCGCGGCGAAGGGCCCGACCGTGATCGAGGCGGTGGTCGATTCAGATCACTATGTGGATACGGTCTACGATTGAGCGGATGGCCGCTCCACACATCCCGCTGTCATCCCCGTTAGCCGACGGCGTAGTCCCATCGCAAGCGGGGATCCAGTAACCACAGGCCCGCGTGTGTGGCGCGATGGGTCCCCGCTTGCGCGGGGACGACAGCGAGATCGTTGCTCAAGCGCGCGGCGGACCACTACCGCGGCGGCGCCGCCGTCGGATGGCCCGACAACTTGGCCAACTCACCCTGACGCGCCGTTTCGCGCCGCATGAACTCGGCGAGCTTTTCCGGCGTGATGTCGGCCGGCACCGTCATGCCGAGCGCGTCCATGCGTTGGCGGAACGCCTCCGTTTGCACGACCTCGTTGAGATGCTTGTTGAGGAACGTAATGATCGGCGCGGGCGTCTTGGCGGGCGCGGCCAGGCCGACGAAGCCGCGATGGTCGAAATTCGGATAGCCCAGCTCCTCCATCGTCGGCACGTCGGGCCAGCTCGCGATCCGGCGCGGACTTGCGACCGCGAGCGCGCGCAGCTTGCCGTCGTCCGCCAGCGGCTTGGCCTGTGAATAGTACGCGAAGACGCCCTCGATCCCGCCCGCCGCCACGTTGCGGGCAGCCTCGCCGGAGCCGCGATAGGGCACGCCCACGATCTCGGTCTTGGCGAGCGAGTTGAGCTGCGTCAGCGCGATCGCCGGCGAGGTGGCGGGCCCCGAGGTGCCGAAGCTGATCTTCTTCGGATCGGCCTTCGCAGCGGCCACCAGCTCGGCGAGCGACTTGTACGGCAGCTTGGCGTCGATGACGAGAACCAGCGGCGGCCCCTCGACGATCGTCCCGATCATGGCGAAGTCGTCGACCGCGCTGTAGGGCACGGGGATGTAGTGCAGGTTCTGCGTATCGGCGACCGAATTGGCGAAAATCGTGTAGCCGTCGGGCGCGGCCTTGACGGCAAAGCTTCCGCCCACCACGCCCGAGCCGCCGGCCTTGTTCTCGACCACGATGTTCTGGCCGATCCGCTCCTGCATCATCGCCGCCAGAATGCGCACCGGGACGTCGGTCAGGCCGCCCGCCGCGAACGGCACGACGAACGTGATCGTCCGGTTTGGATAGTTCTGCGACGGCGCAGCCGCTGGCCAGATCGCACTGACAAGAAGAGCGCCGAGCAGACCCAGTTGCAGACGGTTCGTCATGTGGCGCTCCTGTTTGCGTGATCTACGTCCAGGGACCGCAGAAACCTTGCATAAGATATGCCAATTCACCTCTGAGTGACATCCGCCCAACGCATGCCGGACCGACGGCCAAGGCTAGCGCCTCTGACGGAAAAGTGGGAAGACACAGACGAGCTCGGGAGGCCAGATGACCGACAAGAACGCGACATGCGCTGTTGAGCCGCTGCTCCCGGTCGAGCTCGGCTCGGGCGGGATCAAATTCGCGCAAGGCGTGAAGGCCGGCCGGTGGGTCTTCGCGACCGGACTGATGGCGCAGGACTTCGTCAATGGCATCGCGCCGGATGTTCTTTCGGAGCGCGCGCCGCATTCCGGGGCACCCAAGCGCGAGAAGGAAGCCCTGCGCATCTTCGAGAACCTCGACGCGGTTCTGCGCGCCGCCGGCACCGATCGCGCCAATCTGGTCCGCACCGACCAGTACTATACGACGGTCAAGGCGGTGCCGCCCTATCAGCAGGTCCGGCGCGAGTTCCTGCGCGGGCGCATCCCGCCCTCGACGTCGATCGCGCAGCAGCGCCTGCTGCTACCCGCGGCTGACATGAACATTCAGGCCATGGCGGTCATCCCGGCGACGGGATTCGAGGTGCAACATCTCAAGCACGAGCAATTGCAGGGGCGCCCGACCTCGGGCTACTCGCCCGCGCTGACGGTCGGCGACTTCATCTTCGTTCCCGGCATCACCTCCATGGCTGTCGGCGACGAGCCACAGCGCAATGGCGTCGCCGCCGCGGCGCTGATGGCGCAGGGCGCACAATGGGGTGGCCAGCCGATCAAGCTCGAGACCGAATTCATCATCAAGAGCCGGATCGTGCCCTCGCTCGCGCTGGCCGGCGCGCAGCTGGAAGATGTCGTGCACGCGCAGGTCTATCTCACCGACCGGGAGGACTATTCCGCCTTCAACGAGGTCTGGTCGCGGCATTTCGGCGCGTCGAGACCGACGCTCTCGATCATTCCCTGCATCGAGCATGGGCTTGCGCCCTACGACGGCAAGATCGAGATCAACGTGCTGGCGGTGAAATCCGCCGGGAGCACGAAGAAGCGCCATATCGACGCCGGCGTAGCGACCGCGTTCCGCCATCAGCCGCAGGCGGTGCGGGCGGGAGACCTGCTGTTCATGTCGGCCCTCATGGCCGCCGACCGCGACGGGATCGCGCCTTCGGCCGCCACCGACCCGCGCCAGCCGTGCTTCTCGTCATCGCCGGAGGCGCAGGCGGAATTCATCATCGGCAACATCGCCAAGCTGTGCGAAGCCGCCGGGACATCGCTCGCCAATGTCGTGCGCGTCCAACAGTTCCACACCGACATCCGCGAATTCTATCCGGTCTACAAGATGTGGGAGCGCGCACTCGGCGGCCGGCCGCTGCCGTTTTCCGCGGTGGAGGTGCCGTCCCCCCTGCCCGTGCCGGGTGCGACCGTGCTGATCGAGGCCTGGGCCTACGCGCCGTAAGAGCTTAAGCCGCAATGTAGTCGTGCACGGCGGCGGGCAGCGGGCGGGCGGCCGCGTGCCGTTCCGCCGCAAAGTCCTCGAGCATCCGCACGAGCGCCGGGTTGCGGCGATCGCGTAAGCCCACGATCGTGTCGATGGGCGCGCCGGTGAACACGCACTTCACCACCATCTGGTTCCACGCCGCCTCGTCGAAAAAGTCGAACGGATACGGGTTGTGGCACGCGATCGCCTCGAACGGCGGCCGCATCGACGCGCGCACGCCTTCGCGCGCGCGCGGCTCGAGCGCCGCGGCCGCCGGAAAGACGGCGAAGCCCTTGAGGCAGGCGACGAGCTCGGTGACCTCCGCGGCCGCGCAGAGGCGGTCGATGCGCGCGGCGAAGGCGTGGTCGTCGCCGCGATAGGTGGCAAGCACGAGCGCGACGCGCGCCGCCTCGTCGGCGCCCCACCGCTCCGGTTGCCAGCCTCGGCGCAAATCGCGCGCGGCGGCAAGATGGGCGTCCGGGCATGACAAGTCGGTGCGGCCGACCTTGCGACCGGCGAGGCCGAGCGCGATAGCCAGCCGACGGTCATCGACGGCGTGGCGCTGTCGGTCGAGCTCGGCATCGAGCCAGGTCATCGCCTCGGGCCGCAGTGTGCGGGTGAGGCATCCGTGCAGCACACCGATAACCGCGACCGGATCGGGCGCGAGCACCGGCAATCGAGCGGCGGTAAGCGTCATGTCAGGTTCCCGTGATGTATCGCTGCAGCGTCAAGGTGAGCACAAACCCTAAGACCGCGATCAGCGCCGGCGCGATGGCGCCGATGCCGGCGAGAAACGCAGCATCGACCAGCGAGATGGCGGCGATCAGCAGACCGACCGCGCGCGGCACCGCGTCCGCCATCGGACGCTTCGCCAGGAGATAGAGTGCCGTGGCGATCGCGCCGACGAGCGCGAGGTAGATGGCTGCCCCCGCCGCGCCCTGCTGGAGCGCCGGCCAGGCCAACAGCACGGGCAGCGCAAGCAAGGCGAGCGGCCAGAGGTTGCCCGGCCGGTCGAGGCGCTCCTGCCAGGCGGCGTAGCTGACGCCGGCGACGAATGCGAGCAGCGCCAGCGCGGCGAGCTGCGATCGGCGGCGGGATTTCGCCGACGGCCGCGGCGCCGGCGCCGGCATAGATCAGCGCGCGGCAGAGCCCCATCACCAGCGGGCTCCAGGCATGGCCCTTGTGGAAGAGATCGTAGCCGACGATGGCTGCCGCCAGAAGCACTGCGGATGCGAAGGCCGCGAGCCCGAGCGACGCCATCAGGACGATCCCGCCGCCGATGAGGCCGAAGCCGATCGCCGCCACCGCGCGCGGAGAAATCTCCTGCGCCGGGATCGGCCGCTCCGGTCGATCGCGCGCGTCGATCGCGCGGTCGAAATAATCATTGAGATACATGCCGCCTTCGTAGAAGAGCGTCATGGCAACAAGGACGAGACCGGTGCGCGCGTTGCGCCAGTCGCCGCCGGCGATGAGCGTCCCGGCCAGCACATTGGTCCACACCGTCGGCAGGTTGGAGACCCGCCCGAGCTTGAGCAAGGTCACCAGCGAGGCCGTGCTTGCCGTCGCCACCGCCATCGCGTGCTCACCACCGCTTGCTACCTTTATAATATGTATTATTCTTATATTAATCACAGGTTGTGTCAATCATGCGACCGACGCTCGTGCTGCTCGTGGTGGGCCTGACGCCGCGCCACCTCGGTCCGCGTACACCGCGGTTGAGCGCCTTCGCGCGCGCCGGCGCAGTGCGGCCAATGACGACGATCACCCCGGCGGTGACCTGCGCGGTGCAGGCGACGTTCATGACCGGCGCATTGCCGCGCGACCACGGCATCGTCGCCAACGGCTGGCTGTTCCGCGATCTGATGGAGGTGTGGCTGTGGCGGCAGTCCAACCGCCTGGTCGCGGGCGAGAAGATCTGGGAAGCCGGCAAGCGGCGTGATCCGTCGTTCACCACGGCCAATCTTTGCTGGTGGTTCAACATGGCGGCGACGCACGACGTCGGCGTCACGCCGCGCCCGATCTACAAGGCGGACGGCCGCAAGCTGCCGGACTGCTACACGCAGCCATCGGAGCTGCGCGACGAGCTCACCCACGAGCTCGGCCCGTTTCCGTTGTTCCAGTTCTGGGGGCCGGCCACATCGATCGCCGCCTCGCAATGGATCGCGGACGCCGCATTGCATGTCCGTCGCACCCGCGCGCCGACCTTGACGCTCGCCTATCTTCCCCACCTCGACTACGACCTGCAGCGTCTCGGCCCGCACGATCCACGCATCAAGAAGAGTCTCGCGGAGGTCGACGCAGTCGCGGGCGGCTTGATCGCGGATGCCGGGCGTGACGGCGCGCGCGTCGTCGTTCTGTCCGAATACGGCATCACCGCGGTGTCGACGCCGATCCACGTGAACCGGGCGCTGCGCGAGGCCGGGCTCCTGCGCGTGCGCATCGAGGACGGCGGCGAGTTGCTCGATCTTCCGCAGTCGGATGTCTTCGCAGTGGCCGATCATCAGATCGCCCACATCTATGTCGCGAAGCCGCACCTGATCGAAGAGGCGCGGCGGATCGTCGCAGGCATTGCCCGGCGTCGAGCGCGTGCTCGATCGCACGGCGCAGCGAGCCATCGCGCTGGATCATCCCCGCTCGGGCGAGCTCGTCGCCATCGCGCGGCCGGACGCGTGGTTCACTTATTACTATTGGCTCGACGACCGCCGCGCGCCGGATTTTGCCCGCCTGGTCGATATTCATCGCAAGCCCGGCTACGACCCGGTCGAGCTGTTCCTCGACCCCGCCATCCGCTTTCCCAAGGCTCGCCGTGGGCTGGCGCCTCGGCCTGCGGGCGCTCGGATTCCGCAGCGCGATGGATGTGATCCCGCTCGATGCCGCGCTGGTGAAGGGCTCGCACGGCCGCCCGACCGAGAACGAGGACGCGCCGCTGTTGATGTCGAATGCGCCGCATCTGCTGCCGGACGGGCCGGTCGCTGCGACCGCGGTGAAGGACATTGTTCTCGCTCACGTTTTCGAGTGATGCGGCTGGGATACGCGCGCGGGGGTTGCAATACGGCAAATTCTCGTATAGGTTGCTATAACGCAGAGCTCAATGTCTTCGACGGGTTACGAGTTCGAGGGGGAGGAGCTGCTCATGGGCACGTCAGGCGGCAACGGTCGCGGCAACGGGGCGGCTCATCGGCGCTTCGCTTGCCCGTGCTGCGGCTCGCGGCTTGCGCTCCAGGGCCCCGACGGCGCGGTCCGCGTCGAGGTCGAGGCAGTACGTCTGCCGCCGGATACGATGATCATCGATCCGCACGCGCACATGATCTCGCGCACGACCGACGACTACGAGGCGATGGCGCGCGCCGGCGTTGTTGCGGTGATCGAGCCCGCCTTCTGGATCGGCCAGCCGCGCACCAACCTCGGCAGCTACGTCGACTACCTCTCGACCATCATCGGTTTCGAGAAATTCCGCGCCGGCCAGTTCGGCATTCGCCACTACTGCTGCGTCGGCCTCAACTCGAAGGAGGCCAACAACCAGGACGCTGGCCGAAGCGGTCATGGAGGTGCTGCCGCACTTCGCCGCCAAGGACGGCGTCGTCGCCATCGGCGAGATCGGTTACGACGAGCAGACCGCGCTCGAGGACAAGTATCTGCGGGCGCAGATCGAGCTCGCCAAGGAGCTCGAGCTGCCGATCATGATTCACACGCCGCATCGCGACAAGAAGCGCGGCACCTTGCGCACCATGGACGTGCTCGCGGAGCACGGTTTCGATCCGCGCCGCTGCGTGATCGACCACAACACCGAGGAGACCGTGCAGGAGGTGCTCGACCGCGGCTTCTTCGCCGGCTTCTCGATCTATCCGCAGACGAAAATGGGCAACGAGCGGATGACCGAGATCGTCCGCCACTACGGTCCGGAGCGCATCATCGTCGACTCCGCCTGCGACTGGGGCGTGTCCGATCCGCTGGCGGTTCCGAAGACCGTCGCCCTGATGGCCGAGCGCGGCATCGCCCGCGCAGCGATCCGGCAGGTGACCTACGACAACGCGCTCGCGGTCTACGGCCTTTCCGGTGCGCATGAAGGAAGCGGACTGGCTCGATCCCGCGCCGCTCGACCAGCGCACCCTGTTCGAAGGCAACAGCGTGTTGCGCGGCGGCCAGGCGCCGCGGATCGAGGCGCCGCGGCGGGCGGCAGGTGATTTGCGGATCAGTTGATGTGCTGATGCTGGGCTCGCGGCGGGGTGACCGATTCGTCTCGACCGGAGTTGTGCGGGCATCGGTCGACCTCGTGAAAGAAATCCGATGCGACATGTGAGATTTCAATTCGGCCGCGGACGATCGGACTCCTTGCTCGGGCTCGACATTGCCGGCCCCGCGGTTGCGGCACGCGAAGTCCTCATGCCGCAGGAGGAACCTATCTCTGCGCTCGACGAGATCGTGCTGCTTCTGCACACGGCGGCGGAAATCGAGCACTCCCTGCTCGCGCAGTACATTTATTCCGCCTATTCCCTGGACGCGGGCGGCGGGGCAGAGAGCAACTGGCGCAATGCAATCGTGGCGATCGCGCGCCAGGAGATGGGGCATCTCGTCGCGATCCAGAACATGCTACTGGCGCTCGCGGGACCGCTGAATTTCGAACGTGAAGACTACCCGTTCCGCCAGTTTTATCCATTTCCCTTCGAACTGCGGCCCTTCAGCCTGCAAACGGTCGCACGTTACGTGCTGGCGGAAATGCCGGCGGCGGCTTCGATCCCAGGCGAACTCGGATTCGATCTCGTCCAGGTACAGAGCGATGCTGGAATTGCTGGCATGGACCAGACGATCAATCGAGTGGGATTGCTCTACGAGCGTCTCATCGCATTGGTCGACCGCCTATCCGACGACGCTTTCGATCAACGTTCCACCGCATGGCAGGCCGACCCCACCGAATGGGACGCCGTGCTATTCAATCTGACATTGCGTCTCGTCAATGGGAAACCCACCGCACTCGAGCTTCTAAAGGACATTGCCGAACAGGGGGAAGGCCTGATCACGCCGCAGCACGGCGGGAACTCGCATTTCCTCCAGTTTTTCAACATCTACCGGCAGGTCCGACAATCCGGCCATGCCACCTCTTTCGGCGTGCCGACCAACCCCACCATCCGCAACCCGGCCGCCCCGGGCTTTATCGGAAATGTCCAGGCTCGGTCTCTCGGGGCCATCGCCAATCTGCGATATCGCATGCTCTTAGCAGAGCTTCATCACGGTCTCCTGCTGCAGCGGGAGATCGCCCCCCAAAAAAGGTGGCGCGCCCGGCTGCGAAACTGGTCATTGGAGGAGATGCGGCACCATCTGAGCGGCCTCAGCCAGAAGCTCACCTCGATGCCGCGCGATCAATCGCCGCAAACGGAGAATGCCGTACTTCGCGTCGCGGCGCTTCCTCTCGAGCTCCCTTACACGTTGAACCTGCCGGCACGCGAGGTCGACAGATGGCGTCATCACCGGCTGCTCGCGACGCACGCATTGAACTTGATCGACAAGTATCTGGCAGAGCACGGCAGCGACGATTTTCTCCAGCAACTGCGCGACCGGGATCAGGAAAGGCTCAACTATATCGCGGAGCGGATCCAGGAAACGGAAGCTGGCTGATGCAAGCGATGCAATCGGAGATATTGGCAGGAGGCAAAACATGAGCGTGCTTGATCACCCGCGCCTGTACTTCCGAGGCGAGATCTCCTGGGATCCCGGACTTGCCAACAATATGGCCGGGCTGTTCGATCCGGAAGCCGTAGAGGTAAAACTTCCGGATGGAGTCACCATTGGCCAGCTAAAGGGTTTCATCGCTGCCAACGTCAACGAGTTGAGAATCTGGAATTTCTACGGCACGCACGACGCCGCGTTCGAGAAAGTGACAATAACTGGCGCCACGGCCGGTGATGGGTCTTTCGTAGAGAGCGATCCGATCATCGGCCGACAAATGGTGCTGCGGGGAAAACTTGTCGATCTTGATGCGGCAACGGTAAACGGTTCACAGATCTTCTTCGACAGCATCGCCATTGGCGATGGAACGGTGGGCGTACGAGCGAAGCGCTCAAAGCGATTGCATGGCCGATGGCTGAATTTTGGTCGTAACTTGACGAATTTGTTGCCCATCGCAGGCTCCGCTGGCGCAAGCTGGCAGACTTGTGTCGCTAAGGACGGATTGAATTTCTCGGGGGCGGATATTTCGCCACTGCTGAAACTTTTTCGCGAGGGATTGGACAACGGAGCAGCCGGGCTGATGATCCGTTTCCATACCTATCGTACTCTGTATTTCCAGAACGGAATCAAAAACTCGATCAGCCCGGCGCCAAGAACATCCATTGAGCTGCAGCAGGAGTACGTGCAAGGCAACAACTTCTCCAACCCTGCCTACAGCATCGTGGTCGGCTCTATCGGACTCTGGTCCGGTGGCGAGCCGAGCGGCGTCCCCGGCGGAAGGCTTCTTCTCCCACGCGACTCGACCCAGGCGGACGCTTTTTTTGTCGGGAACGACGGACAGGCCAGTCTGCAACCCCGGCCCGCCACATTGGGGCCTGCGGTGGTCGAACTGGACGAGGTGCGACGCCGCCTCTCGCTCGACCTCGGTGCCACCATTCCAGAGCGAAGCCCGGACCTGACAAAGGCCGATGTCGGTACGCTACAGCTCGAGGTGGCTCACGACGGAAATGTCACTGTGCTGGCAACGCTCCCGCCCGCCGCCTACGACCGAACGCGATACGAAGCGCAAGCCGGGATCGTGGACGTCGATCTTCCGCAGGACGCCAACGTGTTGAATGCGATCAAATCGGGCCGCCTGCAGTTGCGCACGGCCACCAGCGGCATTCACCTGCTCGATGAAGCGGTCCAGTTCGCCGCCGTGGAGGACAGGGATATCTACATCGATCAAGGCGAGGTGAAGACCCTGCCGGTGCGGGTTTTTGATCAGGGCCGCCCCGCGCCGGCTGGACACCAAGTACTCGCAAGCGCTTACGACCGCCAACGGAGGTTCGTGAGACAGATCGGCACACTGACCGTGGGCGCCGACGGGACTGCGTCATTTGAACTGCGGGCCGAACGAGCGGAAATCGTTAGCTACGTCTTCGTCCCGTTTCCCGCCGGCGCGGCGGTTCCGACGCCCGCCGAACGGTTGGACTCCATCGCACACGCCTATATCAACGTCAGAACCTTGCCGTTCGATGACAACTTGGCGCAAAGCACGCCCGACGAAAATCTTCGTTGGTCGTTCATCTACGAGCAGATCTTGCGGGTTTATGACATCATCAACCCCGTCATGGCGAGAGCAGCCATCAGCAAGCCGTTGGACGATCGCCAACGCATGATGAATCTCGCGTCTGCGATAAAACGTGTCATAGCCAAAGCCAGCTTCGAAAGCTTTCAGCACATGCCGATAACACGCGACATGTCCGCAGGACGCCGCAAGCTCTTGGAGCGCTGGTGTGAGTTGGTCCTCGATGGGGACGCCCCGGAAGACGCCCCGGAGTTGGCCGCTCTGATGGCAGCCGCCCGAAAGCTGGAGATGCCCGATGCTACCGCGAGAGCCGGAATGCCCACAAATCTCCTGTCGGACCTCCTTGGTAACACGTCGGATTTCAGAATGGGACGAATTTAGCCTCGAATGATGAGCATGGAAGAAAGGGTCCGCGCACAAACGCAGTCTTCAACCGGGCCGGACGGCGACCGGACCGGCCCGGTCTCGCTCGGCCGGTGGACCACGCTGCTCGCGGGGATGCTGATCCTGATTCTCGGCCCCTTCTTCATCTTCGAGGACGCGCTGACCGAATTCGGTACGGCGCTGCTGCAATCCGAGCTGCGAAGGCCGCTGCTCGCCGTCCTTGTTGCCGGCCTGCTGGCATCCGACGTGCTACTGCCCGTCCCCTCGAGCCTGGTCAGCAGCTTCGCCGGTCATGTGCTGGGTTTCAGCATGGGGCTCCTGGCGGTGTGGTCCGGCATGATGTTCGGCGGCCTGGTCGGCTACTGGATCGGCGCGTTCGGCGGAACACCGCTCGTCCGCAAGGTCGTAGGGGATCTAGAGTTGGCGCGGGCACAAGAACTTGCCGCCCGCTACGGCAGCTACGGTCTGGTCGTGGCGCGGGCAGTGCCCGTTCTTGCGGAAGCGAGCGTGGTGTTCGCGGGCGTGGCCCGTTTCCGGTTCCACCGTTTCCTCGTCGCAACGGGCCTTTCCAATCTCGGCATCGCCGCGGCATACGCGGCGATCGGCGCATACTCCTACAACGTCAATTCATTTCTCTGGGCATTCGCCGGAGCGATCTTGCTCCCTGCGGCGGGAATGGCGATCGCACGCTATTTGCTGCCCAAATGCTTTCTGAAAAACTCCACCGTCAGCGCGAGCGCCCGGTCCGCCTCCGGCTTGGAGTAGGTCTTGCCGCCGTGGCGCGCAAAGGCATGGTCGGCGCCGGGATATTTGTGAATCGTCACCAGCGGATTGGGTGACAGCCGCCGCTCCAGCAGATCGTTCACCTCCGCCTGCACCCAGCGGTCCTTCATGGCCATGTGCAGCACGAACGGCCGGTGCAGGTTCTTCGCCTCGCGGATGCGATGCTCGATATAGGTGCCGTAGTAGGCGACCGCGCAGTCGATGTCGGTGCGGCAGCACATCAGGTAGCAAAGCTTGCCGCCGAGGCAGTAGCCGACTGCCCCGACCTTGCCGTTGCACTCAGGCAGCTTTGCGAGGAAATGCCAGGTGTCCTCCATGTCGCGCACGGCGAGGTCGTAGTCGAAATCGTAGTAGAGATCGAACGCCTTCTTGACGTGCTCGGGATTGTGATCGCTGAGCTCGACGCCCGGCTCCTGCCGCCAGAACAGGTCCGGCACCAGACAGATGAAGCCGGCCTCGGCGAATTCGTGCGCGTGCCGGCGCATGGTGTCGTTGACGCCCCAGATTTCCATGATGGCGATGACGGCGCCGGCCGGCGTCTCGTCCGGGATCGCGAGATAGGCGCCCATCTCGCCGTCGCGGAGCTTCACCCTGATGTTCTGCGTTTTCATGCCAATGCCTGTGCTGGAGCCGGCAGCTTGAGCAGCGAGCGCGCATTGCCCGCGAAGATCATGTCGCGCCTGCCGGGCGTGATGGGAAGCGCCGCGACCGCCTTGATGGTGTTGCGGATCAAGGCACGGCCCTGCTCGCAATCGAACGGCGCGTCGGTCGCGAACAGGCACGACGACGTTCCGAAGAACGCATGCCCGCAGCGCGTCGGCTCGATCTCGCCGTTGAGCGCGGTGTCGGCATAGAGCATTTTGTAGTAATCCATCGGCTTGTGCTTGAGCCCGGCTTCCTCGGCGAGCGGATTGCGCTCGGTCGTGCCGAAGAAGATCTGGCGAAAGCCCAGCCCGATCTTGCCCGCGAAATACGGGATCATGCCGCCCATGTGGTGGGTGATGACCTTGAGGTCGGGCAGCTCGTCGAACAGCCCGGAATAGATCAGCCGCGTCATCGCGGCCGTGGTCTCGTAGGGCCAGCCGAAGCTGAACCAGATCTCCGCCTCCGAGCCCTGCTCGCCGGCATAGTCCGGAAAATTCGGGCCGCGCATGGGATGCACCCAGACCGGCAGGTCGTGCTCCACCATGCGGGCGAAGATCGGACGGAATTCGGGGCCCGAGAGCGGCTTGCCCGCGACATTGGTGAAGACCTGGATGCCGCGCGCGCCGAGCGCGTTCACGGCGCGGTCGATTTCCGCAAGCGACGCCTCGACATTGTTCATCGGCAGCGCGGCGATGAAGGCCGGGAATCGATCCGGGTGTTTACGACAGACATCCGCCAGCGCATCGTTCGCGAGCCGCGCCAGATCGGGCGTCTTGTCGGGCGGCGCGATCAGCTCGAGCGGCGGATTGGCGAGCGACAGCACCTGCTGCAATCCCTCGAACTCGTCCAGCAGCGAAAGCCTTGCATCGACATCCCATAGCGTCCGCAGCCGTGGAAACGCGGTGACCGCCACGTGGCCCGGGATGATGCTTTCGAGACGATCGAGATAGGCCTTCGGCATGAAGTGGTTGAAGATGTCGATGATCATTGCGGAATCCCGCAGTTCCTATTGCGCCATCATACTGGCGGCGAACAGCTCGTCGAGCTTCATGAGCCGCGGCGTCAACCCCTGCTCGAGCGAATATTGCGCGATCGTCTCCAGCACGAGCCGGTTCGCGACCACGCCATGGGAAACGAGCGGTGTGTGCAGTGCCTTGCGCGCTTCGGCCGGCAGCATTCCGGTCTCGATATGATATTCCGCCTGCTCGACGCGCTGCCGATTCGCGATATCGTTCGCCCGATTGAACGCCTTCAGGATGTTGGTGACCGCCCAGGGATGTTTTTCGGCCAGCTCGCGCTTGATCACCATGCCGTGGTTGATGGGATAGAGCCCGGTCTTGCGATAGTAGCGGATGCCTTCGGCCAGCGGGTTCGGGAACAGCGGCTTGATGTCGGGATGATCGTGCAAGTTGGCGGTGCTGCGATCGATGAGATTGGGATCGACCAGATAGAAAATAACGGCGTCGAGCTCGCCCGCCAGCATCATCGATCCGATGCTCTTCTCTGGCGGGATCTGGTTGACGGTCACGCCCGCTGGCGGCGTGAAGCCGGTCGCGCCGCCGTGACTGCGCGCCGGCGGGCGCTCCATCCAGAATTCCATGTCCTTCGGCGCGACGCCGAACTCGTGCTGCAGCGCGCCGCGCGACCAGAGCGCCGCGGTCTGCTGATATTCCGGCACGCCGACGCGCTTGCCCTTGAGGTCGGCGGGCGTCTCGATCCCGGCGCCGCGACGGACCAGGGTGGTGGTGTGGAAGAAGCGCCGGGTCGTGAACACCGGAATGCCGACGAAGCGGTCGTCGCCCTTCGATCGCGCGATCATCAGCGAGGACACCGACATCTCGGCAATGTCGAATTCGGCGAACCGCAGCTGCCGCCAGAACAGCTCGGAAGGGTGCAGCACCGTCGGGACGAGATCGATCCCGTCGGGCTTGATTTGTCCGTCGATGACCGGCCACGTGCGCGGGTTCGAGGTGATGCCGATGCTGAATTGCACGTTCATGGTTTGCAAGCTCATGGGCGCCGCCTGCTACCGGAATTTCGGCGGACGCTTTTCGCGGAACGCGCGGCCGCCTTCCTTCGATTCCTCGGTGCCGTAATAGAGCGCGACCGCCTCGAAACCGAGCGAGCTCAAGCCGCGCAGTTGCTCGGTGTCCGCGTTGAACGAGCGCTTGGCGATCGCGATGGCGGTGGGACTGCGCTCCTTGAGCTCCGCGCACCAGCGGTCGACCTCCTCGTCGAGCCGCTCCGGCGGCACCACCGCGTTCACCATGCCCATGTCGCAGGCTTCCTTCGCACTGTAGCGCCGGCACAGGTACCAGATTTCCCGCGCGCGCTTCTCGCCGACGAGGCGCGCAAGATAGGCGGTGCCGAAGCCGGGATCGACCGATCCGACCTTGGGGCCGACCTGCCCGAACACCGCCTTCTCGGAAGCGATGGTGAGATCGCAGAGCGTCGCCAGCACGTTGCCGCCGCCGATCGCAAAGCCCTGCACGCGCGCGATCACTGGCTTGGGTACGTCGCGGATCAGCGATTGCAGCTCGTCGATCGGCAGGCCGATCGTGCCGCGGCCGCCGTAGCTCCCTTCATGGGCGCTCTGGTCGGCGCCGGTGCAGAAGGCCTTGTCCCCTGCCCCGGCCAGCACGATCACCGCGACGCTCTTGTCCCAGCCGGCGCGGCGGAAGGCGTCGATCAGCTCCTCGCAGGTCTCCGCGGTGAAGGCGTTGTATTTTTCCGGGCGGTTGATGGTGATGCGCGCGACGCCGTCGCGCAGCTCGAAGAGAATGTCGCGATATGTGTCCATGTGCCTTATCCGTGCATGGTGAGACCGCCCGAGACGCTGATCGTCTGGCCGGTGATATAGGCGGCGTCATCGGAGAGCAGAAAAGCGACCAGCCCCGGATAGTCCTCGGGCACGCCGAGCCGCCGCATCGGGATTGCGCGCTTGAGCCCCTCCGCGATGCGGGTGCCGTCCGGGCCTTCCAGAAAGCTGCGCAGGATGGCGGTGTCGGTAGGACCGGGACAGATCGTGTTGACGATGACGCCTTTGCCGACGAGCTCGCGCGCGACCGTCTTGGTAAACGCGATGATCCCGCCCTTGCACGCGGAATAGACCGCTTCGCCCGACGACCCGACCCGGCCGGCATCGGAGGCGATGTTGACCACCCGGCCAAATCCGCGCGCCGCCATGCCGCGCAGCACGACGTGATTGACGTTGAGCGGACCGAACAGGTTGATGTCGATGACCTTGCGCCAGAACTCGGGCGTCGGTGTCGAGGAAGCTCACGGCGCGATCCCAGCCGGCGTTGTTGACCAGAAACGCCACCGGCCCGAACGCTGCTTCGAACGTTGCCACCGCGCGCGACACGGCGTCGTAGTCGGTGATATCGACGGCGTGCAGGCTCACCCGTCCGCCGCCGGTCTTGATCTCGCCGACGAGCTTTTCGCCGCTCGCCGCATCGAGGTCGAGGATGCCGACGGCGCAGCCCTCTTCTGCCAGGCGACGCGCGATCGCCGCGCCGATGCCGTTAGCCCCGCCGGTGACGACGACAGTGCGCTCCTTCAATCCGCGCATGGCTGCTCCGCTCCCCCCACCCTACCCTCGCCCGCGAGCGGGGGAGGGTAAGGGAGGGGGCTGGCCCGCCAGCATCCGGGTCGCCTCGTAGCTCATCACGACCTCGTCATGCTGGTTCTTCACGTCGATCCGGGAGACGACGATGCCGCGATTTCCTTTCGAGGTCGGGCGCACCGACGTCACCTCGATCTCGCCATGCACGGTGTCGCCGACCCGGACTGGCGCCAACACCTGCTTCTTGAGCTCGAGCATCGCTAGCCCGGTGCCCTGGATCATGCTCTGGCAGAGCAATCCCTCGACCAGGCTGTAGGTCAGCGCGGCCGGCACGAACCGGCCCTCGATCGCGCCCTTCTCGCCGCCGAAGGTGTGGTCGGTGAAGATCACTTCCAGCATGCCGGTCACGCCGGTGAACATGACCAGGTCGGTCTCGGTGATGGTGCGATTGAGGGTGCGAAAGCGCTGCCCGGGCGACAACTGCTCCCAGGTGAAGCCGAGGCCGAGCGTCTGCATTGAATCTCTCCCGGACGGCCGGCGTCCCGCTTACGCGTCCCGCCATGGATGTCTTAGCTTCCGCCGCCCAGGGATGCCAGCCCACCCGTCTTCCAGACGAGCAGCCAGCCGCTATTTGCGCGCGGCAATCGCTCCCGGTATCTTCGCGCATCAGCCTCCCGCAAGCTTCCCTGGGGCATGCGCCGTGCGACTGAACCGAAATCCGCTGCGCAAAACTCGCCGGTCTGCTCGCCGGGTTCGTCATGCTCGGCGGCGGCGGTGATGCACGAGCCGACACCTATCCCAGCCGGCCGATCCGTATTGTCGTGCCGACGCAGGCCGGCGCCGCGCAAGACGTCCTGGCGCGCTTGCTGCAACCGTATCTGGAAAAATCGCTCGGGCAGCCGATCGTCATCGAGAACCGCTCCGGCGCGAGCACGATGATCGGAACCGACGCCGTCGCCAAGGCGACGCCGGACGGCTACACGCTCTTGATCGTGCCGACCACTTTTACCGTCAACGCCGCATTGAATACCCGGCTGACGTTCGATCTCGAACGCGATTTCGCGCCGATCACCGTTCTGGTCAAGAACCCCCTGCTGTTCGCGGTCAATGCCAAGGTGCCGGCGCGCACGTTGCAGGAATTCGTCGTACTCGCAAAGGCCGAGCCCGGTAAGCTCAATTACGGAACCGCCGGCGTTTCCACGCAGGCGCATCTGCTGCTTGAAATGTGGAGCGCACGCGCCGGGATCAAAATGCAGCACATCCCCTATCGCGGCGGCGCGCCGGCGGCGCTCGCGGTCGCCACCGGCGAAACCCAGCTCGTGCTGCTGTCGCCGCTCGGTATCCTGCCGCAGATCGATGCCGGCATGGTGCGTGCGCTCGCCACCGGTGCGCTCGAGCGCGATCCGAAATTTCCGGATTTGCCGACCGCCGCCGAATCCGGGTTCCCGGGCTTCGAGGCCGTGCAGTGGCTGGGCCTGCTCACCACCGCCGGCACGCCGAAAGAAATCGTCGCGAGGATCAATGCCGAGGTTAACCGAGTGTTAAGAGAGCCCGACGTGGTGGCGAAGCTTGCGCTTCAAGGCACCGCCCCGGCCGGCGGTACCGCGGAAGCATTCAAGGCGCTGATCGCGAGCGAGATTCGCAATTGGAAGGAGGTCGCGCAGAAAGCCAGCATCAAAGCTGTGGATTGACGCCCGGCGTCACCCCGCTAAATCACGAAAAGCATTGCCGAATTTTCCCCCGAACTGGTTACCCTCGCCGCCAATTGGTCCCGGCAGGGTCAACTTTTCTCCTTATTCTCCAATACACTGGACATGGATCTATCGGGGATCGATGGATTGATCGGGGATCGATCGGGGATCACGTCTGGGTTCGGGGAATCACTCTCTATCGTCTGGCTAGGAAAGTTCGGGCGTTGACGCCACGTTGCGTTGACGTCGTGTTGCCCTGGGGAAGGGGCCGCACGCACGCCGGTTCCAGCTAGACGTCTCCGCCTGGGGTGATCGGCAGGGGGGCGTTCATTTGACTGCACAGTCCGTCGCTGTGACGCGCTATTCGCGCGCGCCCGTTGGAATGCGTCGCGCACCTAAGCGATATACACGATCGCCTCGCCGGCCGACGGCCGCGCTGACCGCGGCCATTTGTCAGCACGGCGTATTCGGTCTCAAGCTCGCCGCTGGCGCGCTCGCCGCCGCCACAGCCGCCCTGGCCATCGTGAACAATCACGATGGTAATCAGGCCGCGACCGCCGCATTCGAGCCTGCCCGCAACGAAACCGTGATCTACCGCCAGGCGGCGGTGCGCCCCGTCGTCCACCACCACCACGATCATGCGGACGACGCTGACGCCGCCGAGGATCACGAGGAGCAGCAGCCTGCAGCCGCGCCGACCTACTATACGCGCGTGGTGCAGACGATCCGCTTCCTCAATCCCAATTCACGGCTGGCCGCGGCGCGCGAAGCGGCCCCGCAAGGCTTGATCAAGGTCGGCGGGTTCATCGCCTTCCCGGCCAAAAATGCCCCGGATTCGGACGACGCGGTGAAGCCCCGCAAGCGCGCCGCGTCGATCATGAACGAGGTCGATGACTATCTGTGGGAGGTCTATCAGCGCGTCCCCACCAAGAAGGACGGCGCCGGCGACTTCACTTGGAAGGATCCGGCGGCGGCGAAGCGCGTGGGCATGTCGCTGCAGGAGTACGTGATCGGGGGCATGGATCCCGAGTTTCGCGAGCAACTCTACCACGCCGGCAAGGCGATGGATGCCGCCGGTGTTCAATGGTCGTTGCTGAGCGCATTCCGCGACGACTATCGCCAAGGTATCGCCACCGGCTTCAAGGCGCGCGGCGGCAATTCGCTACACGGCGGGAGCCGCCGGACCGGCGGCTACGGTCACGGCCGCGCGGTCGACGTCACGGGCGTAGAATTCGATGAGCGAGGTGTGGAGCTGGCTCGACGCCCATGGCGCGAAATACGGGCTCTACCGTCCGATGCCCGGCAACGATCCGGCCCATGTCCAGCAGCGCGGCGACTGGCACAAGATCGCGCTGGCGCTGCGCGAGGCCCGCACCCGCGTTGCCGACGCGGCCGCCAGCCGCGGCAAGGAAAACGGCAAGCACAAAGTCGCCAACGCATCGAAGTGATTGGCGCCAACCTCGCCGCCTGCGTTCCGGGACAAAGCCGTTATTGCCGCACGCCTATAGGCGTTATGTCCGCAATCCACGACCTTATCATGTGATTTGTGGATGCCGGGCTGCGCAAAGACGCGGCCAAGTCAGGCGGCCAAGTCAGGTTGCGCAAAGTCAGGTGCGCAAAGTCAGGCTGCGCAAAGACACAGCCAAAGTCTACGTAGGGCTAAAGCCAAGTCCACGCAGACTGCAGCAACTGAGTTGCGATCGTAGCTAGCGATTGGCGAGAATCTTGAGCCGCCGCGCCGCTTCCGGCGATCCCAGGCTCTCGGCCTTTTGGTACCAGTTGCGCGCCTTTTCCACGTCCGCGCCCATTCCGACGACGCCGAGCCTCGCGAGCACCGTTGGATCATAGGTCGCGCCGAGCGCCACGGCGGCGTTCGGATCGCCGGCTTCGGCGGCGCGCTGGAATACGATCCGCGCCGTCACCACGTCGCCCGCCGCGATGAATTGCTCGCCCTGCTTGATCAGCAGCACGATGTCGTCCTGGCTCAACGCGCGGGCGGGAGGCCTGCTCGCAGGCGGCGCTTCGACCGCCGGCAGCCTCGCTACCGTTTCGCGTTCCGGCACTCTCGCCGGCGGCGGCTGCACGGGTTGCGGCGGCGGGCTAGCCTGCTGCTGAGGCGCCTGGATCGGCAGTTGCTGCGTCGGCGCTTGCTGGATCGGCGGCAAGTTGTTGGTGGGTTGCGGCAGCATATCGCTGCGTCCGGACAACGTCGTGGGGACATCGTCCCTGGCCGGCGCTTGGTCCCTCTGGCCCCTGATCGCGGCCGGCGGCATGGCGGTCGCCGGAGCGGCGGCGGTGAGCTGCGGGGGCGGCGCCGGCTCCGACGCCGGTCCCCAGCCGACGGACAAATAATACAGGACCGGCGCAGCGACGCTGCTGGCGATCAAGATGCGCAGCGGCCAGCGCAGGCTGTCGTGGCGTGATCCCCGGGGCGGAGGCGCCATGCGCTCGGGCTCGAGCGAGAGCGGGACGCGGCCACCGTACATGTTGTCGCCGCCGGGGTGACGCTCGCGCGCCTCGGCGGGAGGCAGCCCGCGCACCGCGGCCAAAGGCACCGCACGGGGGAGCCGCGTGGTGGTCGTGGTGTCCTGGCGCTGCAGCCAGCGCAGGCTGGCCTCGAGCCGTTCAAGATCGCGGTCGTTCATGACCTCGTCAGGATGCGGACCGGCCGCCGCCGGCGGCTCGTACCGCTCGCCGGTCGGGTGAGCGGGTTGCAGCGAGGCGGCGGCGTCGAGATCGACGGGATGCGCCTTCACGACCTCCTCGAACGCCATGTTCGGGGAGAGATCGGGACCGCCCGAGAACGGCCGTGCGGCGGCCGGCGCGTCATACGATTGGCGTTGGGCCTCATCGAAACCGAAAGGGTGCCGCTCCAGCGCGGACGGGCCGCGCGAGCCTTCCGGCGTACGCGCAAGCGGGTCGTCGGTGTGCCGCCCGGCAAGGTCGCTTGGTTCCGCGGCAGGGCGCGCCTGCTGAGCCTTCGGCGCATAGGGCGAGCGAAGGGCCTCGGCGTCCTTCTCGACGGGCTGGGGCGGTGCTCCGACGTCCGCCCGCTTCGGCGCATAGGGCGAGCGAAATGCATCGTCGGCATTTTCGACCGGAAATCTCTCAGTGTTCGCCTGCTCACGCGCCTTCTGCGACACGTAGGCGGAAAGATCCAAGGGATTAATCGGCTTCCCTGATGGGGTACTCATCTACTGACACTCCCCTACTGACCCGCCCGGCTCGCAGTCTCGTTCCGTTACATGCGCCTCTGCTCACGGGTCCGTCTCCTTACCCATTCGCAAAGACTCAAGCTCGCCCGCGCAATTCGGGCCGGGTAGAGCGCTTTCGGGCGAAGCCTGCACCTGACCGGAGCCAGGGCAGACTTCCGGGTCGCCACCCAAGTCGGCTTTAGCCGACTTGGGCAGTTTACACCGCCGATCTCGGGTAAACCCGAGATCGGTGAAAACGCGTCAACTTTCAGGCCAGAGCGAGCTTCCGCGCGCTCGGGCCGTCTTTTCACCACTCAACGCTGCACGGCGCCGCGCTGCTTGTCCCGCCACAGCAGGAACTCCCGGAACAGCGCATCGCGCTGGTCCGGAGAAAGGTTCGCAGCCTCGGGACCCTTGTTCCTCAAGAACGCGCCGAATTCACTGCTCGCCACCTGCGCATCGTCCTTCGGCCGGAGGCGCTTGAGCATTTCGTCCGCGACGGGCCACCGGGTCCAGCCGGGGACGGTCGCCGCAAGATTCACGTCGCGCCACTTCGGATGACGTGGCGGCTGGAGAAACTTGTCCCACTTGGTGAAAAGGGCCTCGGTGAACCTTTCCACGCGCCGGTAGCGATCGGTGCTTTTCGCCCAGTTGAACACCGCGAGCACCGTCGGGACCGCGATCGTGTCGACAGACTTCCCTTCCGGAATCAGGGTCGGGTAGTCCTTGCTCGTGAGCTCGCCGAGCGTGTAGTAGTCGGCAAAGGTCTTCGAGAACGGGATCGGCACAAAGTGCAGTCCCGAATTCGGCGGGATCCTCGCAAAAAAGTCGATCGGCTGTCCGATCACGCGGACCAGCGCGGCGATCTCACCAGTCCTCAGTTTTTGCAGCGCGGTGGCATTGTCGAACAACGCCTGCTCGACGTTAACGCCCAGCCGCTGAAAGACAATCGCGCCGGTCAAGCTCGAGCCGCTTCCGGCAGGCCCGAAGCTGACCTTCTTGCCCTGCAGATCCGCGATCGACTTGACGTCCTCGCGCGCCAGGATGTGCAGCTCCGAAACCGGCAGACGGACGATGTAATGGATCCGATAGTCGAGATTGGTGACTTTCCGCTGAGTGCGGAAATACTCGAAGACATCGGCCTGGGTCACCGCGATGTTGACGCCCTTCAGGTAGAGCAGGTCATCCAGATTCGACGCCGCGCCGTAGGTGACGATCGGGACGACGCGCAAGTTGTCGCCGTCGTCGAGAACCTGCCCGAGTTCGTCGGCAAAGGTCATGTAGGTGCCCGACCGCTGCCCGCCGGCGATGCCGACCGTCCAGTTGTTCTTCTTCACCCTCATGGCCGCATCGGTGCCGCCCTCCTCGAGCGACTTGGGCACGGCCTGGGCTTGAGCGGCCGTGAGCATGCCCAATCCGAGCGAACTCAAGCCGAATGTGTGAGTGAGAGCCGATAAGACGAGGCACAGTGTGCCCGACAACGTCAGCACGCGCATGCAACCACCTCCTCAACTGAGGACCCTACCGGAAACTGACTCTCGCGTCCGTCAAAATTGTGGTGGAAATCTGATTCGGTTTCTTGCGCCGCTTGTTTTCGGGATCCACAATCTTCGTTTCTTATTCTTGCATTCGTGACAGCCGACGTTCTCGGTACGTCCATACCCGCATCGACAGACCGCACGCCGAATTCGGTACGGCCGCACTCCGGATAGGTACGGGTACACTTACAGGACCGCTTTTGATACCTCACGCATTGTGTGTCGAGGCACCACACCAACCGATATTCGCATTAAGTTAACAGCGCAACCGCGTATAGGAAATAAAGCTAACGCCGCGTCGGGGCTATCGAGCAGCCACGATGTTTGCCTCAAGTCGCCACAATTCCCAGCGCTGCGGACATCACGCGCTTAGGTGAAAATTCTCCCGCACTCTGCTCTCGGACCCGAACCGCCGGGACGACGACCCCGTTCCGTAGTGGAATTTTCCTGGCAGCGCCCCCTGGACGGCGCGTAACTCAATGACGGACTTCGACTTCTCAGTAGCCGCGGGCCCGATCCACCAGCGCCTTCAGGGGGCGGCCGTCCGCGAAACGCCGCGCGTTCTCGACGAACAACGCCGAGACGAACTTGTCGCGCCGGGGATGCACACCCCCGACATGCGGGAGCACAACGATATTTTTCGCGGTCCAAAAGGGGTGATCCGCCGGCAGCGGCTCGACCCGAAACACGTCCAGCACCGCGCCGGCGATGGTTCCGTTCTCCGCCGCGGCGATGAGGTCCGCATCCACGACCAGCGCTCCACGCGCAAAGTTGAAGATCCAGGCGCTCTTCTTCATATGCTTCAACGCGTCGGCGTTGACGATATTCTCCGTCGCCGGTGTGACCGGCAGCAGCAGGACCACGAAATCCGCCTGCGCGAGAACGACGTCCAGTTGGTCCAGCGTATGCACGGCATCCACGCCCGGCACCGGCTCGGGCGCGCGCTTGACGCCGATCACGCGCATGCCCAGCACGCTGGCTTTGTGAGCAAGGTCGGTGCCGATGGTCCCGAGGCCGATGATCCCGAGGGTCTTGCCGGCGAGCGGTTCCGGCACGAGCCGCTTCCACTCGCTGCGCTCCTGCTGCCGGCGGGCTTGATCGAGCGGCTTCGCCACATAGTAGATGGCGGCGATGATGTTGTCCGGCATCTGCTCGTAGTGGACGCCACGGGCGCAGGCCAGATCGACGGCGGGACCGAGATCGGGACGGGCGAGCCAATTCTCGACCCCGGCGGACAGGGTTTGGATCCAGCGCAGGTTCGACATCGACGGAATGATGCCGGCCGGCAAGTTCCACGCCAGTACGCCGGCTGCGCGCGTCAAAAGCTCCGGTTCGGGCCGCTGGGCCGCCGGCACCTTGATGAATTCGATCGATTGCGTGAGGCCGGCATCGTCGGCCGCTCGCAAATAGAGCTCGGCCTCGTCGAGCCAGAGCAATACCAAAGGCCTGCTCCCGCTCATTGCTTTTCGTCCTGTTGCTTTTCGTCTTGTTGCTTCTCGTTTTGGCGGAAATAGACCTCGACCGCGCCCTTGAGCTTTATCAATAGCGGATTGCCCATTCGGTCCTTCGCCGTCCCCGCGGCGACCCGAATCCATCCTTCGCTGACGCAGTATTCATCCACGTTGTGCTTCTCGACGCCCTTGAAGCGGACGCCGACGCCGCGCTCGAGCAACTCGGCATTGTAGAAAGGGCTCTTCGGATCGGTGGAAAGGCGGTCCGGCGGATTTTCTGTCATCGGAGTGACCATGGTCTCGTTTCGCGTCGATGCTTTATCCATTCCGGGCGCTCCGGTCTACCCGACATGCGGCAGCACCTCCTCGACCAGACGGCGGAATTGCGCCATCGGGTCGCGCATGGTCGAAATCCGAAAGGTGATGCGCCGGCAGCCGGACGCCTTGAACAGCCGGATCTGCTCGATGCAATCCCGCGGCGAGCCGTAGGTCAGCCAGGATTCGATGCGCTCCTTGCTGTAGTCGGCGGAATAGTAGAGATCGAGAAACTTCTTCGAGTCCGCCAAGGCGTCGTCCTTGTCCTCGTTCACGTTGATGTGGTGATAGAGAATATTGTCGAAGCCCGACATGTCGCGGCCGGCCTCGCGGCCGATCCGCAGGATGAAATCCCACGAGCGCCGGAAGCCGTCTGGGCTCACCGAATGCGTCATCCAGCCGTCGGCAATCTTGCCGACGCGCGTGAGCGCGAGCTCCGAGCCGCCGGAATCGGCCTGCCCTTTCGACAGCCGCTCGGCATTGGTGGCGAGCCAGATCGGACATGGGCGTTGCACCGGCTTCGGCTCGAGCGTGACGTTCGAGAAGCTCGTGAACTGCCCCGTGAACGGCTCGTTGTCGCGGGTCCAGAGATGGCGGAGCACGTGGATGTTCTCGATCATGCGCTTGCGCCGGTCTCCGGGCGCGATGCCGAGCGCGGCGGTCTCCGCCTCCCAGAGCGGGCCCGCACCGCCGCCGGCGCAGGCAACGAGCCTTGTTCGCCCATTCGACAGCACGTCGAGCGACGCCCATTCGTAGGCGAAGACCAGCGGATTGCGCAGCGCGAACGATCCCATGCAGGCCGGGCCGAGCAGCACGCGTTCGGTGCGGCCGGCGACCGCCGCGAGCAGCGTCAAAGCGTCGAGGCGGCGATTGACGAAGAGCGCATCGCCGCACCAGACCGAATCCATCACCGGCGATGCTTCGACGGCATCTGCCAATAAGAGCAGATCGCGGGCACTGCAAAGCCCGACCAACACGCCGCGATTGGAAAGCGTGATTCCGAAATTCATGTCAGGGCTCGATCACCGCCATGAAGTCGCATTGGATGAGAACGCCCGGCTCCATGGGCACCTCCAGGATCTGGCGGGCCGGACGCGATGCGGGATCGGGAAACATCCTCACCCATTCGTCGTTGACCGGCTTGCGCGTGAGCTCCTTCATCCACACCGTCACCTTGATGATGTCCTCTACGGTGGCTCCGCCCGCCTCCACCGCGCCGCGCATGTGCAGGAACATGAAAGCGCATTGCTGCTCCAACGTCGCCGCGAGCTTCGACGTTGCCGGATCGGCGCCGCGGATGAGACCGGAGACGATAACATTGCCGATGCGGCAGGCGTTGGGAATGGGAGACTGATGCGCAATCTCGTTGACATAAATGCTGCTGCGAGGCATCCCCGGTTTCTCCATCCGATTCAATGTCACGAAACCGGATCGAGGATTGCATCATGTCGGCGGGTCGTCCAGGATTCGTATCAGGAGTCGTATCAAGGATTGCATCATGTCCGCTGCGACGCATCTCAAGGTCCTGTCCGCCGGCGCGGTGAAATACGTCGTTACCGACTTCGCTCCGAAATTCGCGCGCGAGACCGGCGAGCGGATCGAATTCACCTTCGGGACGATCGGTGCCGTGCAGAAGCGGCTCGCGAACGGCGAGACCGCCGACATCATCATCGGCACGGCGCCGGCGATCCTGCAGATGGAGCAAGCAAGCGTGCTCGTCGCGGGCAGCCGCGCCGCGCTCGGCCGCACGCTGACCGGGGTTTGCGTGCGCGACGGCGCGCCGATGCCGGACATCTCGACGCCGGAGCGCTTCAGGCAGGCGATGCTCGATGCCCGCTCGCTCGCCTATACCGATCCGGGCGCGGGCGGGACGTCCGGCATCTTTCTCGTCGGCCTGCTCGAGCGGCTCGGGATCGCCAACGCGATCCGCGCCAAGACGAGCCTCTGCATCAACGGCGACGAAGTCGTGGAGAAGGTGCTCTCGGGCGCGGCGGAGATCGGCTCCACCTTCATCAGCGAAATCGTGCCGGTGAAGGGCGTGAAGGTCGTGGGGCCGCTGCCGGCAGCGATTGAAAATGCCACCACCTACGCCGCGGGCGTCATGGCGGCGAGTTCCAATCGCGAAGCCGCCGGCAATTTCATCGCGATGCTGACGGCCCCAGCGCAGCGCGAGGCCTGGATGTCGCTTGGATTCGAGCCGGCCGGGCGAAGCTGATCGCTCAATGCGAGATCATCCAGGGCCGGCTTCCGGGAAAGCTCTTGGCGCCGTTCTTGCCGCGCCTGGTTTTGCGCATGGATTTTCCGGTGCAGCAGGCACAGCCGGAATCGTGGTTTTTCTTCACGCTCGATAGTGTTGCCGGCGCATGGGCGCTTCGCTCGTTGGTCGCGTGCGCCAACCGCCGCTCCGCGGACATCGCGGCGAGATAGGGTGCGGTGAGAAAGGCGCGTTGGGCTTCGCAGCCGCAGCGCGGGCAATCGCTTGGCGCCTCGCATTCCGCCATCGGCCGCATTTGGGTGAAAGGGCCGCAGCGCTCGCAGAGATAGTCATAGACTGGCATCGGTAGCTCCCATCAAGGATGAAGGCCTACGGAGGCGGCGATGAACCGCCTCCTTCGGAGCGGACATCACCTGTCCGGCGACAACGGCATATCGACTGCTTTCATGACATGCTTGGTGGGCCCCGCCGCGCTCGGCATGACGTCGAAGTCGAAGATGTCGGTCGGCAGCCACAGGGTCGCGCAAGCATTCGGAATATCGACGACGCCGGAGATGTGGCCCTGGCACGGCGCCGTGCCCAGGATGGCGTAGGCTTGCGCGCGCGTGTAGCCGAACTTGGTGAGATACTCGATGGCGTTGAGGCAAGCCTGCCGATAGGCGATGTGGACGTCGAGATAGTATTGCTTGCCCTGCTCGTCGACCGAGATGCCTTCGAAGATCAGATAGTCGTTGTAGGTCGGCACGATCGGCGACGGCTTGAAGATCGGGTTCTTGATCCCGTACTTCGCCATGCCGCCTTTGATCAGGTCGACCTTGAGATGGAGCCAGCCCGCCATCTCGATGGCGCCGCAGAAGGTGATCTCGCCGTCGCCCTGGCTGAAATGCAGGTCGCCCATCGAGAGCCCGGCGCCGTTCACGTAGACCGGGAAGTAGATTTTCGAGCCGCGCGAGAGATCCTTGATGTCGCAATTGCCGCCGTGCTCGCGCGGCGGCACCGTGCGCGCCCCCTCGGCCGCGACCTTGTCCTTGGCGTCCCCCTTGGCGCGGCCGGCATGCGCCGTCGCAGCGAACGGTGGCGCCGCGAGCGGCGGCACGCGATCGGGATCGGTCGCGATGAACGCGGTCTCGCGCGCGTTCCAGGTGTCGAGCAGCTTCTGGTCCGGCAGGCAGCCGATCAGTCCGGGATGGATCAGGCCGGCAAAGCTCACGCCGGGTACGTGGCGCGAATGCGTATACATGCCCGAGATGTCCCAGATCGATTTCTGCGCCTGAGGAAAATGATCGGTGAGAAAGCCGCCGCCGTTCTTCTTCGAAAAGAAGCCGTTGAAGCCCCAGAGGCTCTCCGGCAACGCACCGACGTCGAGCAGATCGACCACGAGCAGATCGCCGGGCTCCGCTCCCTCGACGCCGATCGGCCCGGACAGAAAGTGCACGATGGTGAGATCGATGTCGCGCACGTCGTCCGCGGATTCGTTGTTCTGGATGAAGCCGCCGGTCCAGTCGTAGGTCTGGATGATGAAATCGTCGCCCGGCTTGACCCAGGCCACGATCGGGATGTCCGGGTGCCAGCGGTTGTGGATCATGTCGTTCTTGTAGGGCGATTCCGACAAATCGACCTCGATCAGGGTCTTCGGCATCGATATGCGGCTCTTGTCCAGGACTTCGTGCATGGTTTCTCTCCGTTGGACGTGACGACTTGTAGGTGGCGTTCTGTGCTTTGGATCAGACCGCGAGAAAACGGGCGATCGCCGCTTCGTCCACATTCTCGCGGGTATCCGCGTGCACGATCCGGCCGCCCTCCATCACCAGGATGCGGTCGGCGACGTCGAGGACGAAGCTCAACACCTGCTCGCAGACGACGATGCAGAGATTGCGGACGCTGCGAATGTCGCGCAGCAGCCGCGCGATATCCTTGATGATCGACGGCTGGATGCCCTCTGTCGGCTCGTCCAGCAGCAACACCTTGGGATCGCTGGCGAGCGCGCGCGCGATCGCCAGCTGTTGCTGCTGGCCGCCGGAGAGATTGCCGCCGCGCCGATGCTGGAAGTCCGCCAGGATCGGGAACAGATCGTAGATTTCGCGCGGGATGTAGGTCTTGCCGGTAACCACCAGCCCGGTCTCGATGTTCTCCTTGACCGTCATGGTGCCGAAGATCTGCCGGCCCTGCGGGACGTAGGCGAGCCCACGGGCAACGCGCTGATGGCTGGCGAGCGCGGTCACGTCGGCGCCGTCGACCATGATCTGGCCCGAGCGCGCCGGCATGACGCCGATCAACGACTTCATCAGCGTGGACTTGCCCATGCCGTTGCGGCCGACGAGCGCAACGATCTCGCCCTGGGCCACCGAGAGATCGATGCCGTGCAGAACCTCGCTCTGCCCATAGGCCGAGGAGAGATTGCGGACTTCGAACATCTTTTTTCCTCCCTCCTCAATGACCAAGATAGACTTCCTTGACTTTCGGATTGGACTGAACCGAAAGCATGTCGCCTTCGGCCAGGACCTGGCCCTGGTGCAGAACGGTCACACGGTGCGCGATGCTTTCCACGAATTTCATGTCGTGCTCGATCACGACCACCGAGCGGTTCTTGATGATTTCCTTGAGCAGCTCGGCGGTCTTGGCGCGCTCCGCCACGCTCATGCCGGCGACCGGCTCGTCGAGCATCAGCAATTCAGGGTCCTGAATCAGCAGCATGCCGATCTCGAGCCATTGCTTCTGCCCGTGGCTCAAGGTTTCCGCCGGCCGGTCGAGAAGGTCTTCCAGGAAGATCATGGCGGCGATCTCACGCACGCGCTCGCTGACCTCTTCCGTGCGCTTCCAGAACAACGCACCCACGACATTGCGCCCGCGCGGCAGAGAGAGCTCGAGATTCTCGAACACGGTGAGATCTTCGTAGATCGTGGGCGTCTGGAACTTCCGTCCGATGCCGAGACGCACGATCTCCTGTTCCTTGCGGCCGGTGATCTCCTGGTCCTTGAACTTGATCGAGCCTTCCGACACCTTCGTCCGCCCGCAGATCAGGTCGAGCACGGTCGTTTTGCCGGCGCCGTTCGGCCCGATGATCACCCGCAGCTCGCCCTTGTCGATGTAGAGGTTGAGCCCGTTGACCGCCTTGAACCCGTCGAAGGAGACGCTGACGTTCTCGAGTGCGAGCAGAAAATCGGTGTTGCTCATGATCGGTACCTCCCGACGTCATTCCGCCGGAGCCGGACTCGGCTGGCGGTGACCCGAGCCTCTCCAGCTCAGGATCCGTCCAAGCCTTGGAATGATCTGATCGGTCATCAGGCCCGCGAGCCCACGTGGAAAGGCGAGCACGACCGCAATGAACAGACCGCCCATGGCAAACAGCCACAATTCCGGGAAGGACTCGGAAAAGAGCGTCTTGCCCCAATTGACGACCAGCGTTCCCACCACGGCGCCGACGATGGAATGCCGGCCGCCGACCGCGCAGAAGATCACCATCTCGATAGACGGCACGATCCCCACGAAGGACGGTGACATGAAGCCGACTTGCAAGGCGAACATCGCGCCACCGACGGCTGCCATGGCCGAGGCGAGGCAGAAGATGAAAATCTTGAAATTGGCGACGTCGTAGCCGGAGAACCGCACCCGATCCTCCTTGTCGCGTACCGCGACCAGGATGCGGCCGAGCTTGCTCACGACCATGAAGCGCGCGAGGAACATCGTGCCGAGGAGGAGGAAGCAGCAGAGGAAGTAGAGGATATATTTCGCGCTGTCGGTTCTGATATCCCAGCCCAGGAGCGTGCGCAGATCGGTGATGCCGTTGATGCCGCCGGTGTAACCCTGCCGTCCCGACGATCAGGATGGTCATGACTGCGGCCAGCGCCTGGGTGATGATCGCGAAGTAGACGCCGCCGACCCGCCGCTTGAACATCGCAGCACCGAGAATGAAGGCTGCGATCGCCGGCACCACGATGACCGCGATCAGCGTGAACGACAGCGACTTGAACGGCATCCAGAAGTACGGCAGCTCCGTGATCTGGTTCCAGTCCATGAAGTCCGGGATGCCGGGGGTCGATTGAATCTTGGTATTGGCGGGGCTGGAGGCCTCGAGCTTGAGGAATGCCGCCATGCAGTAGCCGCCGAGGCCGAAGAACACCCCCTGCCCCAGGCTCAGGATCCCGGTGTGGCCCCAGCACAGCACCAGGCCGACGGCGACGAAGGCGTAGGTCAGGTACTTGCCGACCAGATTGAGCCGGAAGATGTCGAGCGCCATCGGCAGCACGATCAGAATCAGCACGGCGATGAGCGCGAAGCCGATCAGCTCGAGCGTGCGGGAATCGACGCGGACAGTGGGCATGGAGCGTGTCACCTTCTGACCTTGAGGACGAACAGTCCTTGCGGCCGTAGCATGAGCAGGCCGATGACCAGGAGCAGCGTCAGCACTTTGGCCATCGAGCCCGTGAGGAAGAATTCGAGTGTCGATTGCGATTGCGAGATCGTGAACGCCGAGGCGACAGTGCCGAGCAGGCTCTGCGCCCCACCGAAGACGACTACGAGGAACGTATCGACGATGTAGAGCTGGCCGGCGGTCGGCCCGGTCGAGCCGATCATGGTGAAGGCGCTGCCGGCGATGCCGGCGATGCCGCAGCCGAGGCCGAAGGTCAGCCGATCGACCCTGCGCGTGTCGATGCCGACGGCGCCGCTCATGGTGCGGTTCGCGACCACCGCGCGCACCTGCAAGCCCCATCGCGACCTGTAGAGCAGGAGCGCGACGACAGCGGTGATGATGATGGTCAGGCCCATCACGAACAGGCCGTTGATCTGCACCTCGATCGAGCCGGCGACGGGAAGCGAGCCCATCATCCACTGCGGCAGTTCCACGCCGACCTCCCGCGCCCCGAAGGTCGAGCGGAACGCCTGCTGCATGATCAGGCTCAAGCCCCACGTCGCGAGCAAGGTGTCGAGCGGGCGAGCATAGAGGTGACGGATGAGCGCCCATTCGACCAACAGGCCGAGCGCCCCCGAGACAACGAACGCAACCGCCATCGCGAAGAAGAAATAGCCGCTGTACAAGCTCGGGAAATAAGCCTCGAACAGATGTGAGCACAGAAAGGTCATGTAGGCACCGAGGATCATGAACTCCCCGTGCGCCATGTTGATCACGCCCATCTGGCCGAAGATGATGGCGAGCCCGAGCGCCATCAGCAGGAACACCGAGAACAGGATGAGCCCGGCGAAACCTTGCATCGCCAGGATCGAGCCGAGCTCCGCAAGCGTGTATTCGCCGAACATCTTGCTGCTCCGTCGCTGCCGTTTCCGCTGCAGCCTTCGATCGCCAATCGTGAGTAGAGGAAGGAGGGTGCCCCGGTTGCCGGGATCCGGAGCACCCGGACGGTCGAGCTACTGGTAGCCCTTCGGATAAGGATCGGGCTCCATCAGCTCGGCCGTTTCGTAGATCATGTCGTACTGGCCATCGAGGCGCGCGCGGCCGACCCGCGTCTTGCTCCAGAGATGATGATTCTCGTGGATGCGGACGTAGCCTTCCGGCGCGCCTTTGAACTCGATGCCGGGCGACGCCGCCGCCACCTTGTCGATGTCGAAGGAGCCGGCTTTCTCGACCGTGAGCTTCCACAGCCACGGCCCGAGATAGGCCGCCTGCGTCACGTCGCCGATGACGATCTTGTCGCCCCACATCTTCTTGAATGCCGACACGAACGATTTGTTGTTCGGGTTGTCGAGCGATTGGAAGTACTTCATGCAGGCATAGCCGCCGACGATGTTCTCGCCGCCGATCCCGTCGATCTCGTCCTCGGTGACGGAGATCGTCATCAAGGTCTGCTTGTTGAGATCGAAGCCCGCCGCCTTGAGCTGCTTGTAGAAGGCGACGTTGGAGCCGCCGACGATGATCGCGTAGATCACGTCCGGCTTGGTCAGCTTCATCTTGTTGATGACGGAGTTGAACTGGGTGTGCCCGAGCGGGAAGTACTCCTCGCCGACGACTTTCAGCTTGAGGAAGTTCTCGATGTGCTTGCGCGCGATCTTGTTGGACGTGCGCGGCCAGATGTAGTCGGAGCCGAGCAGATAGAAGGTCTTGGCGCCCTTCTCCTTCTGCACCCAGTCGAGGCCGGCGATGATCTGCTGCGTCGCCTCCTGGCCGGTGTAGATGACGTTCTTGGATGCCTCGAGGCCTTCGTAGAAGGTCGGGTAGTAGAGCATGCCGTTGTACTGCTCGAACACCGGCAGCACCGCCTTGCGCGATGCCGAGGTCCAGCACCCCATGACGGACGCGACCTTGTCGTTGACGAGAAGCTTCTTCGCCTTCTCCGCGAACGTCGGCCAGTCGCTGCCGCCGTCCTCCTGGATGAACTTGATCTTGCGGCCGAGCACGCCGCCCTGCGCATTGATCTGCTCGATGGCGAGCTTCTCGGCCTGCACCGAGCCGGTCTCGCTGATGGCCATGGTGCCGGTGACGGAATGCAGAATGCCGACGGTGACTTCGGTATCGGTCACCGCGAGGCCCGTCGTGTTGACCTTGGCCGTGGGAAATTGCTGCGCGAACGCCGTCGGGGCCAGCATCGCGGTCGCCGACAGCGCCGCGCGCGCCGAGGAGAAGCTCGCGACGGGTGGGATTTGAAAGTCCGGGAATTCCTTTTCGGGATGACATGCGACGCCTCTATCCAGCTTGGTGATCGGGGGCGAGTCGCGCTCGCCATGGCTGGAAGACTGCGCTGCTTTGTTGCGATGCAGCATACGTCGATTGACGTATATGCCTACGCTAGACGTCGTATCAAAATGCGATGAACACTGGGGATCGTGGTAAATGCGGCGAAAGCCTAGATTGGCGCGCCTTTCGTGCTTTATTTTGCAGCGCACATTGCTTGGTATTTCGTCATACGCCGACGCGCGGAGGACGTTAGAGTTCGGCGGACGACTTCATAAGAAGCAACAGGTCGCGCGGCAGGGATAGGAAGCACGGGGGAGAGCGACCGCCAGCGAACGACGAAGTCGAGACCGTCCATGACAGCGCAACAACGCATCGTTCGCGTCCGGCGCAGCTACAATCAGTGGGTCGCGAACCAGACGCTGGAGGACTACGCGCTTCGTTTCACGGCCAAGAGTGCGCGCCGATGGTCGAGCTTCTCTGTGGCCAATACCGCGATCGGCGCGGTCTCGTTCCTCGCGCTCGAGGCCATCGGCGGATCGATCACCGTCAACTACGGCTTCGTCAACGCGACCAGCGCCATTCTCGTCGTTGGCGCGCTGATCTTTCTCACCTGCATACCAATCGCCTATTACGCCGCGACCTATGGCGTCGACATCGACCTGCTCACCCGCGGCGCCGGCTTCGGCTACATCGGATCGACGATCACGTCGCTGATCTACGCCTCGTTCACCTTTCTGTTCTTCGCCATCGAAGCCGCGATCATGTCGCTTGCGCTGGAGATGTGCTTCGGCGTTCCGCTGTTCGCAGGCTACGTGCTGAGCTCGCTGATCGTCATTCCGCTCGTGACGCACGGCATCACCTTCATCAGCCGCTTGCAGCTTTGGACGCAGCCGATCTGGATCGGCCTGCATCTCCTTCCGTTCGCCTTTATCGCATTTGCCGACATCGGGTCGTTCGAGCGATGGACGGCATTTTCCGGGATCCCGGGCGCGGAGGGACAATCGTTCAATCTCATCCTGTTCGGCACCGCTGCGACCGTCGTATTCTCGCTGATCGCTCAGATCGGCGAACAGGTCGATTTTCTGCGGTTTCTGCCGCCGCGCGATAAGCGCGGCGGCAGCTGGTGGGCTGCCTACCTTTCGGCTGGTCCCGGCTGGATCATTCCCGGCGTTCTCAAGATGCTGGCAGGCTCGTTCCTGGCGTTCCTCGCCATCGAGTATCTGGTGTCTCCGGAGAAGGCCGCCGAGCCGACGCAGATGTATCTCGTCGGATTTCAATACGTGTTCTCCTCGCCGCAGCTGGCGCTCGCCTTCACCGGCGCCTTCGTCATCATCTCGCAGATCAAGATCAACGTGACCAACGCCTATGCCGGCTCGCTCGCGTGGTCGAACTTCTTCTCGCGTCTGACCCACAGCCATCCCGGACGGGTGGTCTGGCTGGTGTTCAACGTCGCGATCGCGCTGATGCTGATGGAGCTCGGCATTTTCAAGATGCTCGAGCACATTCTGGGGCTTTACTCCATCGTCGCCGTCGCATGGGTCGGCGCGCTGGTTGCCGATCTCGCGATCAACAAGCCGCTGGGGCTCAGCCCCGCCGGCATCGAGTTCAAGCGCGCCCATCTCTACGACATCAATCCGGTCGGCGTCGGCGCGATGCTCGCGGCGACCATCGCCGGGCATCGTCGCGTTCTTCGGCGTGCTCGGGACCACGCTGCAATCGCTGTCGGCGTTTCTTGCGCTCGCGGTCGCCTTCGTCATGGCCCCGGCCATCGCCTATGTGACCGAGAGCCGGTTCTACATCGCGCGCACGCCGCGGCAGAACTGGGGCGGCCAAGCGATCGTCCGATGCGCAATCTGCGAGCACCCGTTCGAGACCGAGGACATGGCGCACTGCCCGGCCTATTCCGGTCCGATCTGCTCGCTGTGCTGCACGCTCGAGACCCGCTGCCGCGATTGCTGCAAGCCGCAGGCGCGCATTTCGACGCAGACGCTCGCCCTGCTCGACCGCCTCCTGCCGGACTGGGTCATCCGGCCGCTCAACACCGACGTCGGGCGCTATCTCGGCGTGCTGCTGCTGTTCGGCGGCGTGATCGGCTCGGTGCTGTCGCTGGTCTATTTCCAGGTATCGCTCGATTCAGACGCACCCAAGGAGCTCCTCAAATCGAGCCTTTGGACGGTCTTCTTCATTCTCACCATCATCGCCGGCGTGGCCGCCTGGCTGTTCGTGCTGGCGCAGGACAGCCGCCGCGTCGCCGAGGAGGAGACGCGGCGCCAGACCGACCTGCTGATGAACGAGATCGAGGCGCACAAGCGTACCGACGCCAAGCTTCAGCAAGCCAAGGAGGTCGCGGAGGCCGCCAGCAAGGCGAAGAGCCGCCACGTCGTGGGCTTGAGCCACGAATTGCGCACGCCGCTCAACGCCATCCTCGGCTATGCCCAGCTGCTCGAACGCGACCCCGCCCTTCCCGCGCGCCGGGTCGACGCCGTCAAGGTCGTGCGCCGCAGCGCCGAGCATTTGTCCGGCCTCATCGACGGCCTGCTCGACATTTCGAAGATCGAAGCCGGCCGCTTCCATCTCGACCGCAACGAGGTGCACCTGTCCGATTTCCTCGATCAGCTCGTCGATATGTTCCGCCTGCAGGCGACGGCCAAGGGCATCGAGTTCCGATACGAGCCCTCGAAGCGTCTGCCGCGCGTGGTGCACACCGACGAGAACAGGTTGCGGCAAATCCTCATCAATCTCCTGTCGAACGCGATCAAGTTCACGGATTCCGGCCATGTCGGCTTTGCGGTCAACTACCGCAACCAGGTCGCCGAATTCGCCATCGAGGATACCGGCGTCGGCATCCACAAGAGCGACCTGGAGCGCATCTTTCACCCGTTCGAACGGGCCCGCACGGCCCGCGCCAAGGCGACCACCGGGACCGGCCTCGGCCTGACGATCACGAAGCTGCTGACCAACGTGATGGGCGGCGACCTCACGGTCTCGAGCGAGGTCGGCAAAGGCAGCTGCTTCCGCGTCAAGCTGCTGCTGTCGGAGGTCTCGCGCCCACGCATCGCGTCGACGAAGGAGGATCGTGTGCGCGGCTATGCCGGCCCGCGCCAGACGATCCTCGTCGTGGATGACAACGAAATCCAGCGCGACCTGGTGCGAGAACTGCTGACACCGCTCGGCTTCAACATGCTGAGCGCTTCGACCGGGCGGGAATGCCTGGCGCTGGCCGAAGAGAGCAAGCCGAACCTCATCCTGCTCGATATCGCCATGCCGGAGATGGACGGTTGGCAGGTCGCGCAGCGCCTGCGCAGGGCTTCGCGCGAACGCGCAGCCATCGTCATGCTGTCGGCAAACGCCATCGATCCCAGCCGGCTGCTCGACGGAGAGCCGCTCTACGACGATTATCTGATGAAACCGATCGACCTGCGCCAGCTGCTCAAGAAGATCCATGCCCTCTTGAATATCGAGTGGATCTACGAAACCGAGGCCGCGCGTCCATCTGCGCCCACGGCGATCGCCTCCTGCGTCGGCGTTCCTCCCGGTGATGACATCGATGAATTGATCAGCCTCGGCCAGATCGGGCATGTGCGGCGAATTCTCGAAAAGCTCCGCGAGATCGAGACCAACGCGCCGCACTGCGGCGACTTCGTCGCACAGATGCGGAGCATCGTGAACGCCTTCGACTTGAAGCGCTACGCGGCCGCGCTGGAGGCCATTCGTGACCGCCGGACCAGCAGCAACCATGCGTAAGAAGGAGACCCGCGATATCGTGCTCGTGGTCGACGACTCGCCCGAGACGCTGCGCATGCTGACCGACGCGATCGAGGAGGCCGGCATGACCGTGCTGGTCGCGCGCGAAGGCGACTACGCGCTGTCGATCATCGAGCGGGTGCTGCCTGACGTGATCCTGATGGATGCGTTGATGCCGGGCACCGACGGCTTCGAGACCTGCCGCCGCTTGAAGCAGAACAAGGCGCTGGCCCATGTGCCGGTCATCTTCATGACAGGGCTGAGCGACACCGAGCACATCATCGAGGGGCTGGAGGCCGGCGGCGTCGACTATGTCACCAAGCCACTCGTGCCGGGCGAGCTGTTGGCGCGCATCCGCGTGCATCTCGCCAATGCCCGCATCGCGCACAGCGCACGCACGGCGCTCGACGCATTCGGTAGATTTCTCCTGGCGGCGAACCAAGGCGGTCGGGTGCTCTGGTGCACGCCGCAAGCGGCGAAACTGCTCGGGACTGCGTTCAGCGATTTCGACACCGACGAATACGTCCTGCCGGGCGATGTCCAGGACTGGCTGCGGCAGTGCGCCGCGGCGCCGGCCTCCTCGCTGCCGCTGGCGATCGATCTCGAGCCCGACGCGTCGTCATTGAAGTTGCAACTGCTCTACGTCGGCCAGATCGGGCCCGATGAGAACCTGCTGCGGCTGCTGGAAGGCGATACGGGAAGCGACCAGACCGTGCTCAAGCAGAAGCTGCTCGTGACCGAGCGCGAGGCCGAGGTGCTGCTTTGGATCGCGCGCGGCAAGTCCAACCGCGACATCGCCGAGATCCTCAGCCTCAGCCCGCGGACGGTGAACAAGCACCTCGAGCAGATCTACGCCAAGCTCGGCGTAGAAAACCGCACCTCCGCCGCAGCGCTCGCTGTACGCACGCTCGGCGTCCGGTGAGGCTCGGCCGTTACCGGCCGCAGTCGAATCTGCCGACAAAGTGAGCAAAGGGGGCCGGGTTGCACAAATAGGCAGCGACCAATTCCAGGTCGGCACACGAATCAACAGGGACCACCATCTTGGCACCGACTTTGCAGAAAGACCCTCATGACCTTGATGAACGAGGCGGCTCTGCGCCTCGCATCTCGAATCCGAGGGGTAGATATGACATCGATCAAATGGGTCGCGGCCCTGACCGCTCTGGCGATGGCGGCGCTGACGTCGAATGCCGCATTCGCACAGGGAACGCTCCGCATCGGAATGACCGCATCCGACATTCCGCTCACCACCGGTCAGACCGACCAGGGTGGCGAAGGCATGCGGTTCATGGGCTATACGGTCTATGACGGGCTGATCAATTGGGACCTGTCGAGCTTCGACAAGCCGTCCGATCTCGCGCCGGGGCTGGCAACGAGCTATGGCGTCGATCCCGCCGACGCCAGCAAGACCCGGTGGGTTTTCAAGATCCGCGAGGGCGTCAAGTTTCACGACGGCTCCGAGTTCACCGCCGACGCCGCAGTCTGGAACTTCGACAAGCTGCTCAAGAACGACAGCCCCCAATTCGACCAGCGTCAGTCCGCACAGGGCCGCTCGCGAATTCCGGCTGTTGCGTCCTACAAGGCGGTCAACAAATACACGCTCGAGATCATCACCAAGTCGCCTGACGCGTCGCTTCCCTATCAGCTCGCCTGGATCATGATGTCGTCGCCAGCGCAATGGGAGAAACTGGGCAAGAGCTGGGAAGCCTTCGCCAAGACGCCGTCGGGCACGGGCCCCTGGAAGCTCACGCTGTTTGCCCCGCGCGAGCGCGCGGAGATGGTTCCAAACAAGGATTATTGGGACAAGGCGCGCCTTCCCAAGCTCGACAAGCTCGTGCTGTTGCCGCTGCCCGAGCCCAATGCCCGCGTCGCGGCATTGCGCGCCGGCCAGGTGGACTGGATCGAGGCGCCGGCGCCCGACGCGGTAGCATCGCTGAAATCGGCGGGATTCAAGATCGTCACCAACGCCTATCCGCACAATTGGACTTGGCATCTCTCGCGCGTCGAAGGCTCGCCGTGGAACGACGTGCGGGTGCGCAAGGCCGCCAACCTGGCGGTCGACCGCGAAGGCATGAAGGAGCTGCTCTCCGGCCTGATGATCCCGGCCGAAGGCTTCATGCCGCCCGGCCACCAATGGTTCGGCAAGCCGAGCTTCAAGCTCAAGCTCGATCAGGCGGAAGCCAAGAAGCTGCTGAAGGAAGCGGGCTACGGACCGGGCAAGCCGCTGGTGCTCAAGGCGCTGATCTCGCCCTCGGGCTCCGGCCAGATGCAACCGCTGCCGATGAACGAGTTCATCCAGCAGAACCTCGCCGAGGTCGGCATCAAGCTCGACTTCGAGGTCGTGGAGTGGAATCAGCTCATCAATATCTGGCGCGCCGGAGCCGCCGACGCCAGCGCCAAAGGCGGACAGAGCCTCAACTTCACCTACTTCATCCAGGACCCCTTCACCGGCTTCATCCGGCACATGCAGTGCAACTTGAAGGCGCCCACCGGCACCAATTGGGGCCACTACTGCGACCCCGAGATGGACAAGCTGCTCGATCAGGTCCGCAACACCTTCGATCCGAAGGAGCAGTCCCTGGTGCTGCAGAAGGTGCACGAGAAGGTCGTGGACGAGGCCCTGTTTCTGATGGTCACGCATGACGTTAACGCGCGCGCCTTGAGTCCCAAGGTGAAGAACTTCATCCAAGCCAAGAACTGGTTCCAGGACTTCTCGCCGATCAGCATGGGCAACTGACGGGGTACAGCTTGTGTCGTCCCCGCTTGGCTAGGCGGGGCGCCAATTCGATGGATGAAGTGGCGAATGAAGTAGCCCAAAAATTTGAGGATCGATGCTCCTTTATATCCTGCGGCGCATCCTCTACGTCACGCCGGTCGCGATCGGCGTCAGCGTCATCTGCTTTCTGCTCGTGCATCTGGCGCCCGGCGATCCGCTCACGTCCATCATGCCGATCGATGCCACGGCCGCGCAGCAGGCCGAGATGCGCCAAGCTTATGGCTTCGATCGGCCGCTGCCGGTCCAGTACGGCATCTGGCTGTGGAAGGTGCTGCACGGCGACCTCGGCAATTCGATCGCCAGCGGTCGCCCTGTGCTGAGCGAGGTCAGCCGCGCGGTCGGCAACTCCCTGATCCTCGCGTCGGTCGCGACGCTGATCGGCTTCACCTTCGGCACCTTCTTCGGCTTCGTCGCGGGATATTTCCGCGACTCGCCGCTCGACAAGGGCGCCTCGGCGCTGTCGGTCTTCGGCGTCAGCGTGCCGCACTATTGGCTCGGCATCGTGCTGGTCATCATCTTTTCCGCACAGCTCGGCTGGCTGCCGCCGACCGGCGCCGGGCCAGACGGCTCCGGCAATTGGCGGCCGGACGCCGAGCATCTGCGCTACATCATCCTGCCCGCCATCACCATGTCGGTCATTCCGATGGGGATCATCTCGCGCACGGTGCGCGCGCTGGTCGCCGATATCCTCTCGCAGGAGTTCGTGCAGGCGCTGCGCGCCAAGGGCCTCGGCGAATGGGGGGTGTTCAAACACGTGGTGACCAATGCCGCGCCCACCGCGCTCGCCGTGATGGGCTTGCAGCTCGGCTATCTGCTGGGCGGCTCGATCCTGATCGAAACCGTGTTTGCCTGGCCCGGCACCGGGTTCCTGCTCAACGCCGCGATCTTCCAGCGCGACCTCCCGCTGTTGCAGGGCACCATTCTAGTGCTGGCGATGTTCTTCGTGATGCTCAACCTCGTGGTCGACGTGCTGCAGACCGCACTCGATCCGCGCATCCAACGGACCTGAGAGCATGGCAGCGATCGCGGATCATTTGGCCCCGCTCCCGGTCGTCGCAAGCCGCGGCTATTGGGCGAGTGTCGTCGTGCGGCTCTCCCGCGACCCGGTTGCCATGATCGCGCTCGGCGTCATTCTACTCATCGTCCTGGCCGCGATCTTCGCACCGCTGATCGCGCCTGCCGATCCGATCAAGGGATCGATGATCCGGCGGTTGCGGCCGATCGGATTTCCCGGCTATCCGCTGGGCTCCGACGAACTCGGCCGCGACATGCTTACCCGGCTGATCTATGGCGGCCGGCTGTCGCTGTTCATCGGCGTGACGCCCGTGCTGTGCGCCTTCGTCATCGGCTCCACCATCGGCATCTTCGCGGGCTATCTGGGCGGCTGGATCAACACCTTGCTGATGCGCATCATCGATGTGTTCTTCGCCTTTCCGTCGGTGCTGCTCGCGATCGCGCTTTCGGGCGCGCTCGGGGCCGGCATCCTCAATTCCATCGTCTCGCTCACGATCGTGTTCGTGCCGCAGATCGCCCGCGTCGCCGAGAGCGTCACCACGCAGATTCGCGAGCGCGACTACGTCGAAGCCGCCCGCGTGTCCGGCGCCGGGCCGCTCACCATCGTCCGCGTCCATGTGCTGGGCAACGTGCTGGGCCCGATCTTCGTGTATGCGACCAGCTTGATCAGCGTCTCGATGATCCTCGCCGCGGGGCTCTCCTTTCTCGGGCTGGGCGTGAAACCGCCCGAGCCGGAATGGGGGCTGATGCTCAACACGCTGCGCACGGCGATCTACACCCAGCCGATGGTCGCCGCTCTCCCCGGCGTGATGATCTTTCTGACCTCGATCTCGTTCAATCTTTTCTCCGACGGCCTGCGCTCGGCGATGGAAGTCAAGCAATGAACGTGATTCACGACAGCATGGCGCCGGCAACGGAAGATCGCGGCGGCGCGGGAACGCCGCTGCTCTCGGTGCGCGGCCTGATCAAGCATTTCGGCCGCAAAGGCGGCCTGCTCTCCAAGGCCGGCGCCGTGGTACGCGCGGTCAACGGCGTCGATTTCGACGTCGCCAAGGGCGAGACGCTGGGCATCGTCGGCGAGTCCGGCTGCGGGAAGTCGACGACGGCACGCCTGATCATGCAGATCATCAAACCTGACCTCGGCGATATCCTGTTCGATGGCGAAGCGGTGGGCTCGATCGCGCTCGATCTCACCCAATTCCGCAAGCAGGTGCAGATGGTCTTCCAGGACAGCTACGCCTCGCTCAATCCGCGCCTCACCGTCGAGGACACCGTCGCGTTCGGCCCGCGCATTCACGGCCTGCCGCGGCGCGCCGCCGTCTCGCGCGCCCACGATCTCCTGCATCGGGTGGGGCTCGAGCCGTCGCGCTTCGCCGGGCGCTACCCGCACGAGATTTCCGGCGGGCAACGCCAGCGCGTCAACATCGCCCGCGGGCTCTCGCTCGAGCCGCGGCTCCTCATCCTCGACGAAGCGGTCTCCGCGCTCGACAAGTCGGTCGAGGCGCAGGTGCTCAACCTCCTGCTCGATCTGAAGGACGAATTCGGCCTGACCTTCATCTTCATCTCCCATGACCTCAACGTCGTGCGCTTCATGTCGGACCGGGTGATGGTGATGTATCTCGGCAAGGTCGCGGAGGTCGGCCCGTCGGAAGCGATTTTCAGCCAGCCGCGGCATCCCTATACGGAGGCGCTGCTCGCCTCCATGCCGTCGATGGATCCGGACAAGCGCACGCAGGAGGCGCCGATTTCCGGCGACCCGCCCAATCCGATCAATCCGCCGCCCGGCTGCCGTTTCCATACCCGCTGCAAGCTGGTCACGACGCTCTGCGCCCATGCCGAGCCGCCGCTGCACGATGTCGGGGGCGGACATTTCGCGGCGTGCCATCTGGCCAATCCCGCCTCAGGCCACCCGCGGCTGGCAGCGGCGTGAGGAGACAACGATGAGCCCTGCTGCGCCGATCGTTGACGTCCGGCGTCTGACCGTCAACTTCGCCGCCGGCGCCAAAACGGTGCGGGCGGTGGCCGGCGTCGATCTGAGCCTCGCCAGGGGTGAAACCGTGGCATTGCTCGGCGAATCCGGCTCCGGCAAGAGCGTCACCTTGCGCGCGCTCGTTCGTCTGCATCCGAAGTCGGCCCGCATCGGCGGATCGATCACCGTCGACGGCCACGACGTGCTCGCGATGCCGGCGCGCGAGCTTGCGCGTTATCGCGGCGGCGTCGTTTCCATGGTGTTCCAGGATCCCGGCCTCGCCTTCGATCCGGTCTACCGCGTCGGCGACCAGATTGCGGAAGCCGTGGTGCGGCACACCGGAAGCTCCTTCCGCGACGGTCGCGCCCGCGCACTCGAATTGTTCGAACGGGTGCGCATCCCCTCGCCCGAACGCCGGCTCGAGAATTATCCGCATGAGATGTCCGGCGGCATGCGCCAGCGCGCCATGATCGCGCTCGCGCTGGCGTGCCGGCCAAAGGTCCTGCTCGCCGACGAGCCGACCACGGCGCTCGACGCCACCGTGCAAATCCAGGTGCTGTTGCTTCTGCGCGAGCTCCAACGCGAGCTGGGGCTCGCGGTCATCTTCGTCACCCACGACATCGGTGTCGCGGTCGAGGTCGCCGACCGTATCGCTGTCATGTATGGCGGCCGTATCGTCGAGATGGGACCATGCGCCGACGTCATTCGCACGCCTGCGCATCCCTATACCCAGGGGCTGTTGGCCTCGCGCGCCGGCCACGCCGTGGCGAAAGGGGCGCGCTTGGTGGCGATCCCCGGCTCACCGCCCGACCTCGCCAACCTGCCGCCGGGCTGCGCCTTTGCCCCGCGTTGCAGTCAGGCGTTCGACGCCTGCCGAATAACCGTTCCTGATCCGGTGGTATTAAGACACGGCCATTTCTCCTGTTGCTTGCGAACGCCGGCGGCGGCAATCTCGCCGGCGCGCGCCGGCGAAGCTGCCCTTGCGCCCGCCGCGGTCGGCTGAATTTCGCCCGGCCTTCGGGCAAGAGTGCGCGCGGAATGACGACATCGCCTCGGATCGATCTCGATCGCCTGCTCGGCAGGTTCGAGACGTTCAATCGCATCGGCGCCCTGCCGGGCGGAGGTGTTTGCCGGCTCGCACTGAGCGACGAGGATCGCGCGGGCCGCGACCTGCTGGTGCGGTGGATGCGCGAGATCGGCCTCACGGTCACCATCGACGCGATCGGCAACATCATCGGCGTGCGCCGAGGTCGCGAGGACGCGGCCCCAGTGATGTTCGGCTCGCACATCGACACCGTCGGGACCGGCGGCTGTTATGACGGCCTCTACGGCGTGCTCGCCGGCCTCGAAGCCTGCGAGGCGCTCAACGACGCCGGCGCCGTCACGCGCCGTCCGCTGGCGCTGGTTGCCTTCACCAACGAGGAAGGTTCGCGCTTTGCGCCCTATGCGATGGGGAGCCTCGTTCATGTCGGCGGCCTCTCGCTCGATGACGCCTACGCGATCCGCGGCATCGACGGCGCCACGGTCGGCGACGAATTGCGGCGCATCGGGTATGCCGGCGACGCCAAGCCGGGCTGGCTCGTGCCGCACGCGTATCTGGAATTGCATATCGAGCAGGGACCGGTGCTGGAGCATGCGGACCTCGTCATCGGCGCAGTCGAAGGCATCACCGGGCTCACATGGACCGAGGTCACGATCGGCGGCCAGGCCGCGCATGCCGGCACCACGCCGATGCATTTGCGGCGCGACGCCGGCTATGCGGCCGCTGAGATCGCGGTGTTCGTACGGCGGCTCGCGCAAAGCATAGCCGGCAACCAGAAGGGAACAGTCGCCCGCATCGAGCTCTTCCCGAACCTCGTCAACGTCGTCGGCGAGCGTGCGGTCCTCACCGTCGATCTGCGCAACACCGACGCAGCGCGGCTGCGAGAGGCCGGGCAGCAGCTCGTCGCCTTTCTCGATCGCCTCGCGGCCCAGGAGCAGGTCTCGATCGCGACGCGCAGCCTTGCGCGTTTCGACCCGGTCATCTTCCCGGTCGACATGGTGTCGCTAGTTGAAACAACCGCGCACGAGCTCGGGTTTTCCTGCCGTCGGCTTCCGTCCGGTGCCGGTCACGACGCGCAAATGATGGCGCGCATCTGCCCCGCGACCATGATCTTCGTGCCGAGCGTCGGCGGGCTCAGCCACAATGTCCGCGAGCACACCAAGCCGGAACACTTGCAGGCCGGCGCCGCCGTGCTGCTGCACGCGGCGATGCGGCTGGCGGCGTGAGGCCATGAACTTTTTTCAGACGCCAGGAAATATTTTCAGTTGACCTGTCGCCGATGAGCGAATGCCTGCCATCGCCTGACGGCGGCGGGAACGGCGTCGGCAAGTGCGCCCGCCGCATCCGGTCGCTTGTACGCCCTCCTCCGGCCCTGGCTATCTTCAAGGCGCGCAAACGTGTATTCAGATTCGCACCGAAAAAAGAACCGCGCCATCGGATGAAAACGCACGGAGCGAAACGACCATGAAGTCCTATCCGATCGGGAAACTCGACGGATTCGCCGAAGGTAGCCGGAAGGTCGTGTCCTGCGACGGCACCGAGATCGGCGTCTTCATGATCGATGGAGAGCTCGTCGCTTGGTACAACCAGTGCGCACACAGGCAGGGCCCGGTCTGCCAAGGCCGCATCTACAAGCGGGTGGTCGAGCCGGTCGATGATCTTCAGCGGACGCGGATGCGCCAGTTCGACGAGAGCGAAACCCACATCGTTTGTCCCTGGCACGGCTATGAATTCAACCTGAAGACTGGACTGCATCCCGGCAGCGCAACCCAGCGGCTGCGCCGGGCCAAGCTCGAGATTGTCGACGGTGAGGTGCATGTCGTCGTCTGAGCCGGCACTCCCGAACGATCCCTATGCCTGGATCGACCGCTACGCCGCCGATCTGCACCAGGCGGCGCGCACGCTCGCAAAGTCGGGCGAGGCATCCCGGGTCTCGGATGAGGCTGTCGCGCAGCTACTGACCGCCGCGATCCGTCTCTATTTCGCGAAAGCCGACGGCGAAGAACGAACCTTTCGACCCGTCATTCACGAAGAAACCGAGCCGTTGACCGCAACCGAGGTTCTCTCCGCCGTTTCGGAGCTGCTGCGGGCGCTGCGCCTCGGGCCGATGGAGCTCGCGCTCTGGTACCGGCGCCGGCCGGATGAAGACTGATTGCGACGTATCTACTTCGACGGAAATCGCTGCAAAGGAACACCGCCATGAATGTGCCGACCACTTCGGTCCCGGGGTTGTTGTCTCCTCAAGAAGTCAGCGTCCACACCGATACCCGCGAGCTGCTGGCGCACGCCAAGCGTGACGCGCGCAAACGCGGCTTCCAGGACTGGCTGATCTGCGACATCGATGCGCACCACGTCGAGTCGGTGTCGTGGAAGGAGGTCATCGAGTACATCGAAGACCCCGTCGTTCGCCAGCAGGCCATCCACTTCCAGAACGAGCGCGTCGGCGCCCCACCCTACGGCCTCAACGGCGAGCTCGGATTGCGCTATCAGAGCGTCGGCGGCCGCATCCCACATCAGGACGGCCCGCGCGAAGTCGTCACGGAAACCGACGTTCATCGCGACGTCACCTTGACGCGCCGGGCCATGGAGTCGCTGGCGATCGACTACATGGTCGTCTTTCCGACATCCATGCTGTTTCTCGGCATGCACCCGCAGCCCGACATGGAGGTCTGGCTCGGCAACGCCTACAATCGCTGGCTCGTCGACAAGCTCTTGTCCGCCGACGACCGGATCAAGTCGCTCGTCTACCTTCCGTTCAATACGCCGGACGAAGCCGAGCGCACGGTCAAGGAGTTCGCCGACGCCAAGGGCGTGATCGGCTTCTGCATCACCAGCACACGCAACAAGCCGGTGCACCACAACGACTACATGCGGCTCTATTCAATGATCCAGGAGACCGGCAAGCCGGTCGCGTTCCACGCCGGCTATCATTGGCAGGATCCGTCGCTCGCGACCATCAACCGCTTCTTGGGCATGCACGCGCTCGGCTTCGTCTGGTGCAATCTCGTTCATATGACCAACTGGATCCTGAACGGAATTCCCGTACGCTTCCCGCAGCTCAAGTCGATCTGGGTGGAGAGCGGGCTCGCCTGGATCCCGTTCCTGATGCAGCGCCTGGACGATCAGTTCCTGATGCGGCCCTCGGAAGCGCCGATGCTCAAGCGGCTGCCGAGCGAGTACATGCGCGAGCATTGCTGGTACACGACGCAGCCGATGGAAACCAGCAACATGAAGGCGTTGCAGGTGACGATGGAAATGATCAACGCCGAATCCCAGCTGCTGTTCTCATCGGACTGGCCGCATTTCGACTTCGACCTGCCGTCGGTCATCTACGACCTGCCGTTCCTGACCGAGACGGCGAAGCGAAACATTCTCGGCCTGACCGCGGCCCGCATCTTCGGGCTTGATCCCACGCCGCGTAAGACGCTGTAGAGTTTAGCCGACGCGCAACGCGGCCCGTCCTATGACCTCGCCGCGTTCCACACGGGCATGCACCGCCTCGGCCTCTTGCAACGGGCGGACCTCGGTCACCAGCGGCCAGACCTCGCCGCGCGCAACGATCTCACAGGTCGCCAGGACTTCGGCGCGAGTGACGTATCGGCTGCCGAGGATGTCCTGCTCCTTGGTGAGCAGGTCCATGGCCGACACCTGGAACGGCTTGCCGGCACCGCCCAAAGTCACCAGGCGGCCGCGGCGGCCGAGCGCCTTGGCGCCGGCTTCCAGCGTCGTCGTGGTGGACACGTAGTCGACGACCACGTCGACCCCGTCCCCATCGGTCAGGTCGAGCAACGCCTCCACGACGCCCGACGCTGCCGGGATCGATCACCGCGTCGGCGCCGGCCTTGCGGCAGGCGTCGAACTTGTCGCTGGCGGTGTCGATGGCGATCACCCGGGCTCTCGCCCATTTCGCCATCATCACCTGATGGATTCCCAGCCCGCCGCCGGCGCCGAAGATCGCGACCGTCTCGCCCGCCTTGACGCGCGCGCGGCGGAGCACCTTGTAGGGCGTCGCGAGCGCATCGGTGATGACGCCGATCTCGGCCGGATGCGCTTTGTAATCGAGCCCGGCAGGCAGCTTGATGAAGATATGGGCTGGAAGCTTGATGTACTCGGCGTAGCCGCCATCGCAGTTGAGCCCGACATTGCCGCCGGTGTTCACGCACAGCGGCTCGAGATTGGCGAGGCACCAGCGGCAATGCCCGCAGTTGAGGTAATAGTAGGCGGTCACGCCGTCGCCCACCGCAAGGCCAGTGACGCCGGGGCCTACTTCGACGATCTCACCGGTGATCTCGTGACCGATGATGCGCGGAAACTCCGCCTGCCTCCGCCCGGCCTTGATATGCTGGATGGTCAAGCCCGATCCGCAGGTGATGACGCGGGCGACGGCCTCACCGGGACCGGCAACCGGATCGGGCAGCTCGACCAATTCGAACGGCGTGTTCGGCGCTCTCAGCAGCATTGCTTTCATGGTGATCGCCCATCGGCTGCATCCCGCACCATAGTAGACGCAAATTGTCGCGCCGTGCGTCGATCATTCGACCACGGTCCCGTTCGACCGGGCAGCAGTTCAGCGGACGACTTCGCGCCGATCTCGAACGGCCGATGGCTTCCCGTGGGCGAGCCGCACCTTCAGCGTGCTCGGACGGCCATCGCCGGTCGGCTGATAGAACACGCTGTAGCGCTGCAAGGCCTCGACGAACACCGCAGCGTCCTTGTCCTTCGTCACCTCGAAGGCGTCGAAGCCGGCGCGATGCAGAAACAACAGTTGGTCGCGCAGGACCTGCCCAGTCGCCCGCATCTCGCCGCGAAACTCATATCGCTCCCGCAGCAACCTCGCCTGACTGTAGGCGCGGCCGTCCTTGAAGGTCGGGAACACCAGCGCCACCAGCGCGATCCAGTCGAGATAGGGCGCGAGCTCCGCGACCCTGCGGTCGTTCGGCCAGATCACTCCGGTCGGGGCCTGGCGCAATACCAGCTCTCGGGCGTCGGCGAGGAGCCGCGCCGCCGGCAGTATCACCGGCACGCCATCCGGCACCGGCGCGTCGTCGAGCACGCGCACGAAACGGTCTTCCACGATGCGGCCCGACTTAACGAGTGGCATAGACCCGCTCCTTGAAGGGGTCGACGCCGACGCGACCCACAGTGTCGATGAACAGCTCGTCCGGGCGTTCTCGCAATTCCAGGTAAGCGGCGGCGATGTCCTCGACCACATCGGCGATCTCGCCGTAGGGCACCGCCGGACCCAGGATCTTGCCGAGCTCGGCGTCCTCGCCGGCGCGGCCGCCGATCGTCACCTGGTAGAACTCCTCGCCGTTCTTCTCGACGCCGAGGATGCCGATATGGCCGACGTGATGATGGCCGCAGGCATTGATGCAGCCTGAAATGTTGATGTGCAGCCGTCCGAGATTGCGCGCCAGATCGAGATCCTTGAAGCGGCGCGTGATCTCCTCGGCGACCGGAATGGAGCGCGCATTGGCAAGGCTGCAATAGTCGAGGCCGGGGCACGCGATGATGTCGGAGATGAGACTGACGTTGGGCGTGGCGACGCCGATCTCGTCGAGCGCCCGCCACAGCGCCGGAAGATCCCGCTGCGCAACATGCGGCAGCACCAGGTTCTGCTCGTGCCCGACACGGATCTCGCCGAAGCTGTAGCGGTCTGCAAGGTCGGCGATGGCGTCCATCTGCGCCGCCGTGGCGTCGCCCGGCGGCTCGCCCTCCGGCTTGAGCGACAGCGTCACGATGGCGTGGCCGGCGATCTTGTGGTTCGCGACCGAATTGTCGAGCCAGCGCTGGAAGCCCTTGTCCTCGTTGCCCCTGGTCAATTCGGGCGGATCGTCCGCGAGCTCCTCGTAGTCGGGATAACGGAAGCGTGACGCGATGTCGGCGACGACGGCGGGATCGAGTGCCAGCGCGCCGTCCTTGATCGATTGCCATTCCTGCTCGACCTCGGCGGCGAATTTCTCCGCGCCCAGCTCATGGACGAGAATCTTGATGCGCGCCTTGTAGATGTTGTCGCGCCGCCCGTATTGATTGTAAATGCGTATGATCGCCTCGACATAGCTGAGCAGGTCGCGCTTCGGCAGGAACGGCTTGATCGTCTTCGCGATGAAGGGGGTGCGCCCGAGCCCGCCGCCGACCATCACCTCGAAGCCGGTCTCGCCCGCACCGTTCTTGTGCATGCGCAGGCCGATGTCGTGAACCTTGACGGCGGCGCGGTCGTGAGCCGAGGCGGTGAGCGCGATCTTGAACTTGCGCGGCAGGAACGAGAACTCGGGATGCAGCGTGAGATGCTGCCGCAGCAGCTCCGCCCAGATCCGCGCATCCTCGATCTCGTCGGGCGCGACGCCGGCCCATTGATCGGTGGTGATGTTGCGCACGCAATTGCCGCTGGTCTGCATGCCGTGCAGGCCGGCGCGCGCCAGATCGGCCATGGCGTCGGGCAACTCCTCGAGCTTGATCCAGTTGAACTGGATGTTCTGCCGCGTGGTGAAATGGCCGTAATTGCGATCATACCGCCGCGCCACATGCGCGAGCGTCCGCAGCTGGTCCGACGACAGCGTGCCGTAGGGGATCGCGATGCGCAGCATATAGGCGTGCAGCTGAAGATAGACGCCGTTCATGAGCCGCAGCGGCTTGAACTCTTCCTCGGTCAATTCCCCGGACAGGCGGCGATCCACCTGGTCGCGGAATTCGCGCACGCGCTCGGCGACCAGCGTGCGGTCGAAGTCGTCATAGATGTACATGGTCCGTCCTCAGACTGCGCTTAATGCGCTTTCGCCCGGCAGCGCGACGGTCGGTCCGTTGGAGCGGATTTGCTCGCGCAGATTGCCCGGGAGCACGCCCCGTTCCGGCGTCACTTTCACCGGCGCGACATAAGGGTCGACGGCCCTGAGCTTGTCGGCGAGCGCGGAGGCGAGCAGCTCCTGCGCGGCCGGCGCGGTCGTGACGACCGCCGCGGTGGCAAGATCGGTCGTCCAGACGCCGTCGGGCGAGCGATAGATCACGGCACCGTCGCCGAGCCGGTTGGCGGTCACCACCACCGGCCCGGTGATCTTGAGCTTCTGCTGCAACGGCGAGGTCATGCCGCCTCCCGCGCGACCACCGCGCCGAACTCGGCCGCACGCCAGGGCGTGGAGCGCGCGACCACCTCGCCAATGACGAGAATGGCGGGCCCCTCGCCGACCTCGGTCGCGAGCGCGGGAAGCCCGTCGAGCCGGCCGACCGCCGCCTGCGAATCCGGCCGCGTCCCGCGCGCCAGCACCGCGGCCGGGGTCGCGGGATCGCGGCCGGCCTCGATCAGCCGGTCGCGCACCGCCGCGGCCGACGCCAGTCCCATATAGACGACCACGGTCGTCTGCGGATCGCCGAGGCCGGACCAGTCGACCGCCGCCGCTTCCTCGGCACGATGCGCCGTGATCAGGATCAGTTTCGACGCCTCGTTGCGGAAGGTCAGCGGCAGGCCGTTCTCCGCCGCGCAACCGAGCGCGGCGCTGATGCCGGGAACGACCACCACTGGAACGTTGGCCTGGCGCAGAAATTCGAGCTCCTCGCCGCCGCGACCGAAGATGAAGGGATCGCCGCCCTTGAGCCGCACCACGCGGCGGCCGGAACGCGCCGCAGCCGCCATGCGATGGTTGATCTCGTCCTGCCCGATGCCGGGCTCGCCGCGCCGTTTGCCCACGAACACGCGCTCGGCGTCGCGCCGGGCGCGATCCAGAATGCCGGGAGTCACGAGCTCGTCGTAGAACACGACATCTGCGTCCGACAGCACATGATGTGCGCGCAAGGTCAACAGATCCGGATCGCCGGGACCGGCGCCGACGAGAAACACGGTTTCGCTCTTGCCGCCGCCATGCTTGACCTTGGTCGCATCGATGGCGGCCACCAGCTGCCGCTCCGCCTCACTGGCACGTCCGGCGAGTGCCGCCTCCCCGATCGGCCCGGCGATGACATTCCGCCAGAATCGGCGCGGCGACAGCGCGCGCGGCACCGCCGTGAAACGGCTGCGATGGCGGCCGATCAGCTCGGCGAGGTCGCCGATGCGCGCCGGCAGCATGGCCTCGATCATCTCGCGCAGGCGCTGCGCGAGCACCGGCGAGCTTCCGCCGGTCCCGATCGCGACCACGACCTCGCCACGATCGACGACGGCGGGGAAGATGAAGGTCGAAAGTTCGGGCCGATCGACGACGTTGACCGGGATGCGTTGCGTCCGCGCGCGCGCCGCGACTTCGGCGTCGAGCTCGGTCCCGGCAGCGGAAACGATGGCGACGACGTCGCTGAGGTCGGCGGTGAGCGGATCGCCGAGGCTGATCTCGAGTTGGCCTGCGCCGGAGACCGTCAACATCTCCTCCGCGACGTCGGCGTCGCGGGAAAACCAGCGCACACGCGCTCCAGCGGCGCGCAGCAGCCGCAACTTGGCGAGCGCCGCTTCGCCGGCGCCGACAAGAATAAAGACACCCGCCGAGGTATCGAAGAACACGGGAAGAAACCGCATCACGCCAACTCCGAGAGGTCGTTGACTAGTATTATTTTCCATATAATAGTCCCAAACCGCACGCAAAGAGAAAAATATTATATCATTCTTCGAAATCGAAATAGTACGTTCTACTCTTCTGCGCTGCGTTGATAGAAAGCCAGTCTCGATGCCGAACCCGCAAGCCACCGGTCATGGCCACTCCCCGACCCGATTCCACGCCGCCAGCCTGGCGGCGATCGCCGCCGGCGCCGTCATTCTTCTCATCGTGCTTGGGACCTTGCCTCGCATCCCGTGGTGACATCGTATTGCCCGATCGGACGGGCGACATATCTCATCTGGCGGATCGCGCGTGAGCATTGCGCCGAGGAGACGTGCCATGACGATCGTCTTGAACCACACCATCGTTCCGACGCGTGACAAGAAGGCGGCCGCGCGCTTCTTCGCCAAGATCTTCGGGCTGAAAGCCAGCAGCGGCGACTACTTTGCGCCGGTGCGCCTGAACGACCAGATGACGCTGCTGTTCGACGATGGCACCGACTTCGAAAGCCATCACTACGCCTTTCACGTGAGCGATGAAGAATTCGACGCGATCTTCAGCCGCGTGAAAGAGGCGGGGCTCACCTACGGCAGCGATCCCGAGCATACCGACAACGGCAAGCTCAACAACTGGGGCGGCGGTCGCGGCGTCTATTTCACCGACCCCGACGGCCACCTGCTGGAGCTGATGACGGTGCCGCAATAAGGGATCAACCGAGCAGCAGCCAGGCACCGGCCGCGACCAGCGCCCAGGTCCAGACGAGATCGACATTGATCCAGGCGCGCCGCAATAGTTCGAGGCCGATCCACTCGTAGACCGCGACTGCCATCGCCGTCGTCACCGCCAGCATTGCCAGCGTGTGCACGCCGATGCCGATGAGGGCCGTGACCAGCGGTCCGGCGCTGTCAGGCTCGGCGGCCGCGGCGACGCAGAGCGGCATCAGCACCGGCCACAACATGAGGCCGGCGCCGTGCGCCGTGGCCATCAGAAACGACCAGACGCCCAACCCGATCAATCCGGTCCGCATCCCGAAGCGCACGCGGTGCCGATGGCCGTAGCGCCAGTGATAGAGCGCCCAGCCGATCAGCACGAGCCCAGCGCCGATGCGCAACATGTGCGCATCGACGACGAGGCCTGCCCAGAAGAACGCTCCGGCGACGACCGCGACCGACAGCGCATGCCCGAACGCGATCGGGATTGCCGACAGCCACACGATGCGCCGATCGTGCTGGTGCAGGCCGAGCGCGACGGCGAACAGCCAGCCCATGCCGGGATTGAGACCATGAAAAGCCCCGAGGCCGGCGAGCGCGAGCCAAGTCCAGGTTTCGTTCATGTCCGCCGCGCAATTCGCGGACGGCCGCTCACGGATAGCAATAGGAATCGGACGAGCAGTCGCCGCCCTCGAGCCGCACCTGATGCGGGCGGTGCGGCGCGGGCCACTTCACGAAGAACTTGGGATCGAAGGCGATCCCCCCGTTCGGTTGCGCATCGAGCTTCACCATCCAGCCGTCGATACCGTCGGGATAGAACTGCGGATCGATGGCGCCGTAGAGTGAGTTGGTGAAATAGACGCGGCGTCCGTCGCGGCTGATCTCCACCATCTGCGGTCCGCCGCTGAGCGGTCCGGTGCCGCTCGGATGCCCCTCCCGCGCGACGATGCCGCCGATGCGCACCTTGCCCGTGAGCTTCGGGTTCATCGGGTCCGACACGTCGTATTGCTGCATGTCGCCGGTGCCCCAGCAGGCGACGTAGAGAAAGCGATCGTCCATCGAAAGATCGATGTCGGTGACGAGCGGCGGGCACGCCTTGAAGCCTTTGAGCACCGGCGGCAGCTGATCGGGGTCGGCGGCCTCGGCCGGGATCTCGATCACCTTCTTGACCGCCCATTTGTCGCCGTCGCGGTACCAGGTCCAGATCGAGGATGAAAGATTCTCCAGGCTCACGACGCAATTGACGAAGCCGTAGGCCTTGGTCGGGTCGTGCGCGGGCCGCAGCTCGAACACCAGCTGATACTTGTCGCCGAAGTCGATGGTCTGCTGGTGCTTGCGCGTGTGCAGGTCCCAGAAGTGCAGCCGCCGGCCATATTTGGCGCCGAGCAGAATTTCCGGAATCAAGCCGTTCTCGAAGGTATCGGGCGTGCCCCACTCGCTCGTGACCAACGTGTCGTGGCCGAGATGCCACCAGGCGTCATACGCAAAATGCTGCGGCCCGCGGTCGATCTCCCATTGGCCGCGCACGTCGAAGGTCTCGTGGTCCATCAGGAACACGCCGCCCGGTCCCTTGCCCTCGCGATTCCCCAGCGCCGCGACATAGATGCCCTCGGGCCCGCAGTGCACCGTGTGCGGCCGCGTATATCCCGCGCGCTCCGCCACCTCCTGCGGCTCGATCACCTTCACGATCTTGGGGTTCTTCGGATCGGGCTTGGTGTCGAGGATGTGGATGCGCGAGGAGCGCAGCCCCGGCACCACGAGATAGCGCCGCTCGACGTGCGGATGCGGCGCGTTCGGGCAGAGGCACGACGAGCATGCATTCCAGCCGAAATGGTGCAGCTCGTCGCCGGCATTCGGCATCGCCACCGTGCTCAGTATCTTGGAATAGGTCTTGGAGGCGGGATCGACATCGACCACGGCGATGCCGTCCGGCACCTTGCGCTCGGGATCGAAGGCCGCGACATAGGCCAGCTTTTCGGCTGGCGCTTTCATGGCCATGCGGGGCGACGGATAGAAGGTCGGGTCGGGTGTCCACGTTGCCATTGGTGCTCCTCGCTCGAGTTGCAGCTCTGGATGCTTGTGAAATCCCTCGTCGGTGCTCACTCCGCCTTGGCGCCGACCGATTTGACGATCTTGCCGTATTGCTCGGATTGCGACGCGATAAAGGCCGCGAATTCGGCCGGCGTGGTCGCGAGCGCCTCGGCGCCCTGATCGGTGATCTGCTTCACGACGTCGGGATCGCGCGTCGCCTTGATGAATGCAGCATTGAGCTTGGCGATCACGGAGTCCGGCGTGCCGGCCGGGGCGACGAGGCCGAACCAGGCGTCGAGCTCGATCCCGCCGAACCCTGCTTCCGCCATCGTCGGCGTCTCCGGCATGACCGGCAGGCGCTTCGTCAACGTGACCGCCAGCGCGCGCACCTTGCCCGCCTGCAGGAATGCCTGCACCGACGAATAGGAGACGAAGAAGAAGTCAACGCGACCGGCGGCGAGATCGACCGCGGCGGGGCCGGCGCCGCGATAGGGAACGTGCACCATGTTGGTACCGGTCCGCATTTTCAACATCTCGCCGAGCAGGTGACCGCCGGCGCCGCTGCCTTGCGACGCAAAGCTCAAGCCCCCCGGCTTCGACTTGGCGTATGCGACGAGATCGGCGACCGACTTCGCGGGGCTGTCGACTGGAACGGAGAGCAGCTGCGGAAAGCTCCACATCAGCGTGATCGGCCGGAAGTCCTTGATCGGGTCGTAAGGCAGCGTCGAATAGAGCGCCACATTGGCCGCGTGCGATCCCGCATTCGCCTGCATCAGCGTGTGCCCGTCCGGCGGCGCCTGCTTGACCGCCGATGCGGCGATCGCGCCGCCGCCGCCGGGCCGCGACTCCACGACCAGGGTCTGGCCGGTATTCTCCGTGACCTTCCTGCCGACGAGGCGCTGCAGCGTGTCCGAGCTCGCTCCCGGCGTGAACGGAATGATGATCGTGATCGGGCGCGACGAGAGCAGCTCCGCGGCCGCGTCGCTTGGTGCGATGACATTCGTCGCGATCAGCGCCGTGAAGACGATGGTTATCCGGCGCATTTGCCCTCCCTGCGGCAATCTATCCGCGCTCTGCCGTGGGCCGACGTTATGCGCACAAAGACTATCGTCAGACCGGCGGGGGCGCCAGCCACAATTCCGTCAACGGCGTGCCACTTACGACTGGGAGGAAATCTCCGACGCGAACAGCCGGTACGCCCGCGGCTTGAGACCGACGTGCTGGCCGATGGCGATCGTGTCGTGGCGCGGCGCGGTCACCTCGATGTAGTGCTCGCGATCGCCTTCGCGCAACGCGATCTCCAGGCGCCGCGCCGGCCCGAAGCCGTGGACGCGCTGCACGATCCCTTGCAGGGCAGCGTCGGTGGCATCCGGAACGACGGTGACCTCGTAGGGCCGCACGAACAGGCTTGCGGGTCCGTTCGACAGGCCCTGCGGATCGAGGTCGAGCTTGCGGCCGGCGAAGCGCACCGTGCCGGCTTCGATGGTGACGGGAACGGCCATCGACTCGCCGATGAAATCGTGCACGAACGCGCTGCCCGGCTGCTCGTACACTTCTTCCGGTGTTCCGGTCTGCCGGATGCGTCCCTTGTCGAGCACCACGACCCGGTCCGCCAGCTCCAACGCCTCCTCCTGGTCGTGGGTCACGAACACGGACGTGACGTGGATCTCGTCGTGCAGTTGGCGAAGCCAGCGCCGCAGCTCCTTGCGGACCTTGGCATCGAGCGCACCGAACGGCTCGTCGAGCAGGAGGATGCGCGGCTCGATGGCAAGCGCGCGCGCGAGCGCAATGCGTTGGCGCTGGCCGCCGGACAATTGCGCGGGAAGTCGATCGCCGAGCGGCCCGAGCTGGACCAGTTCCAGGAGCTTCTCGACGCGCGCGCGGATCTCGGACTCGCTCGGGCGCAGCCGGCGCGGTCGCGCGCGCAGCCCGAACGCCACGTTCTCGAACACGCTCATGTGCCGGAACAGCGCGTAGTGCTGAAACACGAAGCCGACATTGCGCTCGCCGACGCTGCGCAGCAGGGCGTCCTCGCCGTCGAAGCGCACCTCGCCTTCATCCGGCCAAGCCAGGCCCGCGATGATGCGCAGGAGCGTGGTCTTGCCCGAGCCGGATGGGCCGAGCAGCGCGACCAATTCGCCGGACTCGATGTCGAGATCGACGTTGTGCAGGGCGGGAAATTCGCCGAAGCGCTTGGTGACATTGTGCAGAGCGATCTTCATGGGTTCAATCCTTTACCGCCCGCTTTTCCAGCACGACCTTGGCGGCAAGCGTGACCAGGGCGAGCAGCGCCAGGAGCGACGCCACCGCGAACGCGGCCATGAACTGGTACTCGTTGTAGAGAATCTCGATGTGCAACGGCATGGTGTTGGTCTCGCCGCGCACATGGCCGGAGACGACCGAGACCGCGCCGAACTCGCCCATGGCGCGCGCATTGCACAGCAGCACGCCGTAGAGCAGCGCCCATTTCACGTTCGGCAGGGTGACGCGGAAGAAGGTGCGCAGGCCCGAGGCGCCGAGCGACAGCGCGGCCTCCTCGTCCTGCGTGCCCTGCTCGCGCATCAGCGGGATCAGCTCGCGCGCGACGAACGGAAAGGTGACGAAGACGGTGGCCAGCACGATGCCCGGCAGCGCGAAAATGACCTTCATGTCGTGCTCCAGCAGCCAGGGTCCGAGATAGCCCTGAGCGCCGAACAGCAGGACGAAGACCAGTCCCGCGATCACCGGCGACACCGAGAACGGCAGATCGATCAGCCGTGATCAGCAGGCTCTTGCCGGGAAACTCGATATTTCGTGATCGCCCAGGCGGTGATCACACCGAACACGAGGTTGAGTCCGACCGAGATCGCCGCGGCCATCAGGGTGAGCAGGATCGCGGCGATCGCATCCGGATGGCTGATGGCGGAGAAAAACGGCACGACGCCTTTCGAGAAGGCCTGCGCGAAGACGTTGACCAGGGGGATGACGATGAACAGGGTCAGGAAAGCCGCCGCGACGCCGATGATGCCCCAACGCATGAGCGGGGGGTCGGCGCGTGCGTCGGAGGCCCGCGTCGGTTTGCGTAGACTCATCGACGCTGTTCTAAACGCTCCGGCGTTCGACGGATAGCCCGGGCGCGGCACGGCTTTTTCCGGCGAAAGCCGGCGCCGGACTTGCTCGCGCACGGGCGCTCGCTGCGCCGGAGCGAACGCGTCAACCCGATAAGCCAGCGGCCGATCGACCATCAAAATCCCCGGGTGCGCCGTTCCGACCAGCGCTGCAACAGATTGATCGCGAGCAGGACGAGGAACGACGCCACCAGCATGACCGCGGCGATGGCGGTGGCGTCGGCGTAGCGGAATTCCTCCAGGCGAATGACGATCAGGAGCGGCGCGATCTCCGACACGTTGGGCAAGTTGCCGGCGATGAAGATGACCGAGCCATACTCGCCCACCGCCCGCGCGAATGCGAGCGCGAACCCGGTGAGCAGCGCCGGCAGGACGACCGGAAAGATGACGCGGCGGATGGTGGTCAGCCGCGGGGCGCCGAGCGTCGCAGCCGCCTCCTCCACCTCTGCTTCGAGGTCCTCCAGCACGGGCTGCACGGTCCGCACCACGAACGGCAGGCCGACGAACACCAGCGCGACGAAGATGCCGAGCGGCGTGAACGCGACCTGGATGCCGAGCGGTGCCAGCAGGCGGCCGAGCCAGCCGTTCTCGGCATAAAGACTGGTCAGCGCAATGCCGGCGACCGCCGTCGGCAAGGCGAACGGGATATCGACGATGGCATCGAATATGCGCCGGCCGGGAAACTCGTAGCGCACCAACGCCCAGACGACGGCCATGCCGAAGACCAGGTTCACCGCCGCGCGCCAGCAGCGACAGCCCGAACGAGAGCTCCAGCGCATGCAGCACGCGCTGGCTCGTGACGATGCGCACGAATCGCTCGAACGTCAGCTCGGTGGTCTTGAGGAACAGCGCGGCGAGCGGAATCAGTACGATCAGCGACAGCCAGAGCAGCGTGGTGCCCATCGTGATTCCGAATCCGGGAATCACGCGGTGTGGCCGTCGAAAAAACGTCGCCCCGCTCACCGAAGTTGCCCTTGCCCTACCGGGTCGTTAGTTCACTGCGTGTAGATGGAGTCGAATATGCCGCCATCCTTGAAGTGCTCGCTCTGCGCCTTCCGCCAGCCGCCGAATGCCTCATCGACCGTCAACAGTTCCACTTTCGGGAAATTGCCGTCGAACTTCTGCGCCACCGCGGGGTCGCGCGGACGGTAGAAGTCCGCGGGCGGCGATCTCCTGGCCCTCCGGCGTATAGATGAACTTGAGATAATCTTCGGCGGCGCTTCGGGTTCCTTTCTTGTCCACAACCTTGTCGACCACCGCGACCGGCGGCTCGGCCAGGATCGACACCGACGGCACGACGATCTCGAATTTGTCCTTGCCGAACTCGTTGATCGACAGAAACGCCTCGTTCTCCCAGGCGATCAGGACATCGCCGACATTGCGCTCGACGAAGGTCACGGTCGAGCCGCGGGCGCCGGTATCCAGTACCGGCACGTTCTTGTAGATATTGTGAACGAAGTCCCGCGCCTTCTCCTTCGAGCCGTATTTCTTCTGCGCATAGCCCCAGGCCGCGAGATAATTCCAGCGCGCGCCGCCCGAGGTCTTCGGATTAGGCGTGATCACCTTCAATGCCCGGCTTCACCAGATCGTCCCAATCCTTGATGCCCTTCGGATTGCCCTTGCGCACCAGGAACACGATCGTCGAGGTGTAAGGCGAGGCATTCTGCGGCAGCCGCTTCTGCCAGTCCTTGGCGAGGACGCCGCGGTCGGCGATCTCGTCGATGTCGTAGGCGAGCGCGAGCGTCACCACGTCGGCCGCGAGCCCGTCGATCACCGAACGCGCCTGCTTGCCGGAGCCGCCGTGCGACTGCTTGATCTCGACGCTCTTGCCGGTCTCCGCCTTGTACTTGGCGGCAAACGCCTTGTTGATCTCGGCGTAAAGCTCGCGGGTTGGATCGTACGAAACATTGAGCAGCGTGACGTCGGCGGCATGTGCCGCTCCGGCCAACGCAGCCGAGAGCACGGAAACGACGATCAAACGCTTCATGGCGATCTCCATCGGCCGGCATAGGGCGGCCCAAGTCGGGTTCTTGTTTGGAACATCGTCAAATTCCGAATGAACGCGGTAGATCGACCGCCCTGAACAAGGTCGGCTCGGATCGTCGGCTTCCGGACGCGTTGGAAGATAACGCACGAGGGCCCCGATCGGATCGACCCATTCGCGGGTGTCGCTGCCGCAGTCGGCGGACCGCCGCCAGGATCCGCAAAACAAAAGCCATCGCGCGAACTTCCTCATTGACGAGAATTATTTTCCATATACAAAGGAAAGCAGCGCAGCAAATAGAAAAATATTCTACCAATTCCGATGGTAAGCGTGGAAGAAATAATGAAGATCAAATCCGAAATGGAGATGGCTTTTGCTTTGCGTACCGGTGGTCCGCGCTGAAGTCGGAATGACGAACATGGACCGCCTGGACGAGCTCGAATCGCAGAGCGTCTTCATCCTTCGCGAAGCCTTTGCGCGACTGAAGCGGATCGCGATCCTCTGGTCGCTCGGAAAAGATTCCAATGTGATGATCTGGCTCGCGCGCAAGGCCTTCTTCGGCCGCGTGCCCTGCCCCGTCATGCATGTCGATACCGGCAAGAAATTTGCCGAAATGTACGCCTTCCGCGAACGCTACGCGAAGGAGTGGCACCTCGACCTCGTGGTCGAGCCGTGTCCGCCGATCGAGGCGGTCGATCCGACCTTGCCGCCAGCCGCACGCTCGGCCGCCCGCAAGACCGAAGGCCTCAAGCTCGCGCTCGCGAAGCACGGCTTCGACGGCCTGATCGCGGGCATCCGGCGCGACGAGGAGCCGACGCGCGCGAAGGAGCGGGTATTCTCTCCGCGCGGCGCCGAAGGCCTCTGGGACGTGCGCGACCAGCCGCCGGAGTTCTGGAACCACTTCAACGCTTCGCCGCCGCCCGGCGCCCATTTGCGGATTCATCCGATCCTGCATTGGACCGAAAACGACATCTGGGCCTATACAAGGCGTGAAGGCATTCCCATCATTCCGCTCTATCTGGCGCACGACGGCAAGCGCTACCGCTCGCTCGGCGACGCGGACATCACATCCCCGGTCCCATCGACCGCCGCCACTATCGACGAGATCATCGACGAGCTCGACGCCACCAAGATTCCGGAACGCTCCGGCCGCGCCATGGACCACGAATCCGAGGACGCCTTCGAGCGCCTGCGCAAGGCCGGATACCTGTAATGAGCCCATTGCACGCCAAACAGAAACACTGAGCACGACGCCGCCATGAACGTTCAGATCTCCGGTCAAATCCGCGCCGCCTCGCCTGTCGCTCCGCGCCCCTTGGTGCGCATCGTCATCGTCGGCCATGTCGATCACGGCAAATCGACCTTGATCGGCCGCCTGTTGCACGAGGCGGGCGGCCTTCCCGACGGCAAGCTCGATACGCTCAAGGCGGTGAGCGCGCGGCGCGGCATGCCGTTCGAGTGGGCGTTTCTGCTCGATGCGCTGCAGACCGAGCGCGATCAGGGCATCACCATCGACACCAGCCAGATCCGGCTGCGGACGCCCACGCGCGATATCGTGCTGATCGACGCGCCGGGCCACGCCGAGTTTCTCCGCAACATGATCACCGGCGCGGCGCAGGCCGATGCTGCCCTGCTGATCGTCGACGCGACCGAAGGCGTGCGGGACCAGACGCGACGGCACGGCTATCTCCTGCATCTCCTCGGCGTGCGGCAGGTGGCGGTGGTCATCAACAAGATGGACCGCGTCGATTTCGATGCCGGCCGCTTCGAGCGCATCGAATCCGAGATCACCGCGCATCTCGCCGGGCTCGGACTGACGCCGACCGCCGTCATCCCGATCTCCGCGCGCCACGGCGACGGCGTCGCCCGGCACACGACGGCGACGGCGTGGTATGCGGGCCCGACCGTGCTCGCGGCGCTCGACGCCTTCTCGCCGGCGCGCACGCCCGCCGATCTGGCGCTGCGCATGCCGGTGCAGGCGGTCTACAAGTTCGACGATCGCCGTATCATCGCGGGGCGGGTCGAGAGCGGGCGCATCGCCATCGGCGACGATCTCCTCATCATGCCGTCGGGAAAGCGCGCCTGCGTGAAATCCATCGAAGCGTGGCCGGTGCCGGACGGCACGAGCGCGCCGCGGGTCGCGCGGGCCGGGCAATCTGTCGGCATCACGCTCGATCGCGAGATTTTCGTCGAGCGCGGCGACGTCATTTCCGCGGCCACCAGCCCGGCCAGGTCGGGCAAGCGGTTGCGCGCCCGGGTGTTCTGGCTGCATCCGCGGCCGCTCGCCGTGGGCGGAGAGATCATCGCCCGCATCGGTACCGCCTGGTCGCCGGGCGTGGTGAGGAAGATCGAGAACGCCGTCGATCCCGGATTGCTCGCGTCGGACGGCGCCGAGGTCATCGGCCAGAACCACGTCGGCGAGATCGAGATCGAAGTGTCGGCGCCGCTCGCGACCGATCCCTACACCACCGATCCGAACACCGGGCGCATCGTGCTCGAGCTCGATGGGCGGATCGCCGGCGGCGGCCTCGTGCTCGCGGTCGAGACCGCCGACGCCGCAGCCGGCGACCGCTCGCATGACAAGCGCCCGGGCCCGACCGCCGACGAACTGGGCGCGAGCGCCGCGGCGCTTGCGCGGCTGTTGGCCGACATGTCTCCGGGGGAGCGCATCGCGCAATTGCGTCGCGAGATCGCGGGCAAAATCGTTTTCACCACGAGCTTCGGGCTCGAGGACCAGGCCATCCTGCACCTCCTGGCGGAGCACGGCGGCGACATCGACGTGGTGACGCTCGACACCGGCCGGCTCTTTCCCGAAACCTATGCGCTCTGGGCGCAAGTGGAACGCCGTTACGGACGGCGCATCCGCACCATCCATCCCCGGCACGACGACCTCGAGGCCCTCGTCGAGCGTCAAGGCATCAACGGCTTCTACGAATCGCGCCAGGCGCGCATCGCATGCTGCGCCGTGCGCAAGGTCGAGCCGCTCAACCGCGCGCTTGCCGGCGCGCAAGCGTGGATCGCGGGGCTGCGCGCCGACCAATCCGCGCACCGCCAGGACATGGCGCTGGTGACCGCCGAGACGGACCGCGGGCTGATCAAGCTCAATCCGTTGTTCGATTGGACCCGTGAGCAGCTTCTGGACTTCATCTCCGCCAACGATATCCCGGTAAACCCGCTGCATGCCAATGGCTTCGCTTCGATCGGCTGCGCGCCCTGCACGCGCGCGATCGCACCGGGCGAGCCGGAGCGCGCCGGCCGCTGGTGGTGGGAGGACGAAAGCAAGAAGGAGTGCGGGCTGCACGTGAAGGGGGCGTAGGTTGGGTCGAGCGTTTGCGAGACCCAACGCCTCGGCTCGCATTTGTTGGGTCTCGTGAAGAACTCGACCCAACCTACGCCAAACTCAAAAATACCAGACGACCACCGCTTTCACGCGCTGCTCCGCCATGAATGGGACCGCCACCATGGCGGTCAGCCCAGCGGCGACCGCGGATCGGCCCGCCGGCGACTGATCGTCGCCGATCGTGGCGCGCACCGCGGGAACCCCGCTCCGCCAGACTTGCCCGATCGTACCTTCGCCCGCACCCACCTTGGCGGATCGGTAGTCGAGCGCCAGGTGCGTGCTCTGCTCGCAATCGCCGGCCTGAAAGACCAGCGCATCGCCCGCATCGTTGGGCACCCATATTTCGAAGCGCCGCGCGATCGGCGTGTCCCGCGCCGACAGGAACGTCATCACCCATACCTGCCCGGACGCGTGCGGATAGGGAATTCCTAGACCGCGGTTGATGCCGATCTCGATCGCCTCCTGCCAGCGCAGAAACGCCGTGGAGCGGAACAGGTCCTTGATGATCAGCGGCATGTTGCTCTTCCAGACCCGCCCGGGCAGCCCGAAGCCGCGGGGGAACCTGGTGTAGCGCGAGTTGAATTCGAACATATCCGCGGTGCCGTAATATCCGTTGACGAGCCGCATCTCGAAAGATTTGTCGGGATCGTTGTGCCACAGTTCGATGGCGCCGACATGGGCCTCGTCGTCGCCGCAAAAGAACACGACCACCGCCATCAAGACGTCGTCGGCAAACACCGGCATGGCGACGCCGCAGGTCAACCCGACGGCTTTCGCAGCATCTGTCCGCTTGAAATATGAGTTCTCGAATCCCTTCAGGATGATCGGATGCCCGGCCGCCCACGCCTTGCCCGGCAGGCCCTCGTCGAAGCCGAACCGCATCTGCTCGCTCACGGCACGAAATTCGCCGAGCGGCCCGTACAACCCGTCCAGCAACCGTAGTTGCGTACGATCTTCGGTCGGCACCCAGATTTCCGCAACGCGAATGAAGGCCTTCATCCTGGGCTCCGATTGCGCAACCGCCGGCCGACCGTCGCGTTCGGGCCAAGCGAGAATTTCGCCTCGTGCTTCCATGTCCGTTGCCCTCGCTGTGTGACCACCGCGGTCATGTCCGCGCGCGGTACGAAACGACCGCGCGCGCCATTGCGTGCGTCGGTAGCTTCCTATGTTCCCAGCCGACAAGGTTGTCACTACTGAACCAAGCAAGAGACTTGCCAGACGGCAGTGGGAGAGCGCGGTGGTGCTTTTTGGAGCGCGATGGCGCCGAATTGGGCGGCGCGCGACAGTTCAGCGATTTTGTTTGCGCTGAATTGAACCAGACGAGTCGGTTCGCCGCGACTTGCTTCGAGATCAGCCGGCAGGGTCCGCACAACTCCTGTTCGACTGGCGGCCGCGGTAGCGGACACCCTCACGTTACTGCACAATCAGGCATCAACTTGCCCTTTCAGGCCTCATCATCGCGCCAAGCCGCGATTGGCGCGTTTTTCGCGCCGTGGCCTTCACATTCTTCACTTGTCAAACAGCCGATCTTGTTCCCGCGGCGCAATTGCGCCCGGGGTCGATGAAATAGATTCCCACCTGAGGGGTGGGCAGAGCGCCGACAGGCGCACGGATGCGGCGCTACGCATCGGTCGGGTCTGCACGTAACGCGGCGGACCAGGCGCTTGCGAGGCGCCTTGCGTCCCTAACGTAGGACGCTCGCCTCTCGGCGCTCCACCGTGGCGATTTGTGGCCGGGGGCCGCGCTTCCGTCTGCGGAATTATCCTCCGCAACCCGTGCAGCGAGCTCCTCGCAGCCTGGTCGTAGTGCCTGGCGGGCGGTGCCCCGGACCTCCCGAGAAGCCTGCGGTTACGAGCCGCAGCCGCAGGACGCCACACCTCGCTCCGCCTTCAGGATCGTCTCCGGAAACGCCCCTCGATGAGCAAGACTAATGAGCTTCTAGATCACATTCGTTATGTAGTCAATATATAAATTCGCATTCGTGATCGGCACGACCAACCACGGCGCTATCCGAACGGCCAACCCTACGCGGGCTTTGAATTCGAAGCGCTTTTTGCTACCGCACGATACAACTCGGTTTCGTCACCCGCGTGACGCAAATTGCGGAGAGTGTCCGGGTTCCGCAATGCCCGTGCGGCACGAGCGAGTGCATTGAGCTGCTCGCCTTGCGGATTTCGCCGGCAGCAGCAGCAGAACACGATATCGACTTGCTGACCATCGATTGCGTCGAAGTCGATCGCCTTGGCGAGGCGAACCAGCATCCCGAACGGTTTGTTCACACCGTCCAATCGCGCGTGCGGGATGGCGACGCCGCCGCCCGTTCCGGTGGAGCCGAGCTCCTCGCGTTTCGACAGCGCGGTCGACACCTGATCGGCCGACAAATCGAGCGCGACCGCCGCCCGGCCGGCAAGCTCTCGGAGCAGACGAGTCTTGTCGGACGTGCGCACGTCGATCATGACGTGGGATGGATCGAGAAAGTCCTTGATCATCCATTGCAGTTCCAATGGCGATTCCGCGGGCGGATCGTTTCATTCGATGCGGGGATTGACCGATGTTCAATCCGGCGCGCGCAGGCGATAGCCGATGCCCGTTTCGGTCAGGACGTATTGCGGACGTTCGGGATCGGCTTCGATCTTCTGTCGCAGCTGGCGCACGTAGACCCGCAGATACTGCGCGTCGGTCAGGTCGTCCCACAGCTCGCCGAGCAGGAACTTGTGGGTCAGCACCTTGCCGGCGTGCTGCACCAGCACGCGCAGAAGATCGTACTCCTTGGGCGACAGCTTCACTTCCTTTTCGCCCACCTTGACGATGCGCCGCACCAGATCGACCGAAAGATCGCCGACGTGGAACACCGGCCGCTCGCCGTGGACCTGCAGCTGATGACGCAGCGCCGCCCGCATGCGGGCGAGCAGCTCGTCCATCCCGAACGGCTTGGTGACGTAGTCGTCGGCGCCGAGATCGAGCGCCTGGACCTTGCCGGCCTCGTCGCCGCGGCTCGACAGCACCACGATCGGGACTTGCTCGTTCCGTGCGCGCATCGTTCGCAGCAGATCGAGCCCCTGCATGTCGGGAAGGCCGAGATCGAGAATGACCAGGTCGGGCTTCTGCGCCAGCAGCTCGAGCGCCGTCTTGCCGTTGGACGCCTCGAGGATCTGATAGCCCTGCGTGGTCAGTCCCATGCGCAACAGCTTGCGGATGGGCGGCTCGTCATCGACGACCAGAACCCGGAGCGGCGACGACGGCTCATGCGGCGGTGTCCAGCTGCTCGATCCTCGCCGGCACCGGCAGCCGGATCGTGAAGACCGCACCGGTGCGATCGGTGCGGTTGGTCGCCGTGATCGTCCCGTGCATCGCTTCGACGAAGCCGCGCGAGATCGCAAGCCCGAGCCCGGTGCCGGCCCGCACCTGATCGCCCTTCTGCGCGCGGTAGAACTTGTCGAAGATGTGCTCCAGGTCGTCGGGCGGGATGCCGTCCCCTTCGTCCAGAATCTGCAGGCAGACCGAATCGCCGTCGCGCCAGCTCTGAATGCGGATGGTCGTGCCGGCGGGCGAATACTTCGCGGCGTTGTCCAGGAGGTTGAACAGGACCTGCTCGAACAGAACCGCATCGAGCTCGAGCATCGGCAGGTCCGCCGCGAGCTCCAGCTCGACGTTGTGTCGGGCCAGGATCTTGCCGGCGCGGCGCAAGGCGCTGCCGACGATCTCGCCGAGATCGTGCAGGGCGGCATTGGGCACGACCGCGCCGGATTCGAGCTTGGTCATGTCGAGCAGGTTGGCGATGAAGCGGTTGAGCCGTTCCGATTCGTCGATGATCGTCGCAAGCAGATCGGCCTTTTCGCCATCGCTGAGCGCATTCGAGAGGTCGCGCAGCGTCCCTGCCGAGCCGAGCACGGCGGCCAGCGGCGTCTTGAGATCGTGCGAGATCGAGGTCAGCAGCGCCGAGCGCAGGCGATCGGTCTCGACCGTTCGCTTGACCCGGTCCATGTCCTCGACCAGATGCACGCGCTCGATGGCGAGCGCGCCCTGATCGATCAGCGCATCGAGCAGGCGCCGCTGGTCCGGCGTCAGCAGCGGTCCGGGCTTGTCGCTGTCGATGCCGACGACGCCGATCGCGCCGCGGCCCGTGCGCATCGGCAGGAACAGCCGCTTGGCGCCCGGCAGCGTGTCGGAGCCGCGGCCGGCGGGCCGATCGTTCTGCCACGCCCATTTCGCCGCCGCGAGATCGGCATCGTCGAGCGTATCCTCGGGCGGATAGCCGGCCTTCACGGCGATCGTGCCGTCCTCCGGCAGCAGCAGCACGACGCGCACCTTCAGCATCAAGGCGGTCTGATAGGCCGTGGCCCACAGCACGTCGTCGAGCGTGCCGACGCCGGCCAGCTTGCGGCTGAAGGCGTAGAGCAGCTCGGCCGTGCGCGCGCGCTCGTGTGCGGCGACGGTCTGCGTGCGCACGCGCGCCGCAAAGTTCGAGACGATGATCGCCATGATGATGAAGAAGGCGAAGGCCGCGACGTTGGTCGGATCGGTGATCGTGAAGGTGTAGATCGGCGGCAGGAAGAAGAAATTGTAGCAGAGCGACGCGGCGACGCTGGCGAACAGCGAGGGCCACAGGCCGAAGCGCACCGCGACGGCGACGACCGCGGTCAGAAACACGAGATCGACGTTCTCGATGCCGAGCCGCGGCTGGATCACCTGGCCGACGCCGAGAGCCAGGGCGACAGCCAGCAGTGCGAAGCCGTAGGGACGGGGATCGAAGGAGCGAAGTCTCTTCGGCCGTGCGAACCGTTTTCTTGGGGACCGGCTCGCCGGTGAGCTCGTCGCCGGCGATGACGTGGACGCTGATATTGCCGGAGCGGCGCACCAGGTCGTGCACGACCGAGCCGTGCAGGATCTCGAACCAGCGCGAGCGCGTCGACTTGCCGATGATGATCTGCGTGACGTTGTTGGCCTGGGCGAAGCTGACGACGTCGTCGGCGATGCGGCGGTCGCCGCCCGGGATGGTGATCGCCTCGCCGCCGAGCGCTTCGGCCAGCCGCAGCGTGTCGGCGATGCGGTCGCGCTGCTCCTCGGTGAGCTGCAGGCTGCGCCGGGTCTCGACGTAGAGCGCCGTCCAGGGGGCGTGCAGGCGGTCGGCCAGGCGCTTGGCGTAGCGCACGAGACCGGCGGCGCGCGGATCCTCGCTGACGCAGACCAGAATGCGCTCGCCGGCGGCCCAGGGCCCGGGATGGCGTGCGCCTGCATCTGGGTGAGCAACTGCTCGTCGACCCGCTCGGCGGTGCGGCGCAGCGCAAGCTCGCGCAGCGCCGTCAGATTGCCGGGCGAGAAGTAGTGCTCGAGCGCGCGCTCGGCCTGCTTGGGGACGTAGACCTTGCCTTCCTTGAGGCGCTCGATCAGGTCGTCGGGCGTGAGGTCGACCAGCTCGACGGCGTCGGCGCGGTCGAAGACCGAGTCCGGCACGGTCTCGCGCACGCGGACATGGGTGATCTGCGCGACGACGTCGTTCAGGCTCTCGATGTGCTGGATGTTGACGGTGGTGTAGACGTCGATGCCGTGGCCGAGCAGCTCCTCGACGTCGAGATAGCGCTTGGGATGGCGGCTGCCGGGCGCGTTGGTGTGGGCGAGCTCGTCGACCAGCACGATCTGCGGCTGGCGGGCGATGATGGCGTCGAGGTCCATCTCCTCGAGCCACTGCCCCTTGTACTCGAGCCGCCGGCGGGGAATGACCTCGAGACCCTCGAGCAGCGCCTCGGTCTCCTTGCGGCCGTGGGTCTCGACGACGCCGACGACGACGTCGTAGCCGTCCTGCTTGCGGGCGCGCGCCTGTCTGCAGCATCTCGTAGGTCTTGCCGACGCCGGGGGCGGCGCCGACGAAAATCTTCAGCCGGCCGGAGCGACGCTCCTCGCGCCGGGCGGCCTCGAGCAGGGCCTCCGGCGAGGGTCGTTGGTCAGAGTCGCGCCGCTGATCCGCCATCGGGAATCGGATTCTCCGCGGGCAACAGTGCCTGCCGCATACTCAGCGGGCCGCCGCGCCGATCCAGCGCCAGGTTGAGCGCCAGCACGTTCACGCGCGGCTCGCCGAGGAGGCCGAGGGTGCGGCCCTCGACGTGCTCGTTGACGAGCTGGCGCACGCGATCTTCCGGCATGTTGCGCGCCTTGGCAACGCGCGGCACCTGGAACAGGGCCGCCTCCGGCGAGATGTGCGGATCGAGGCCGCTGCCCGATGGTCGTCACCAGATCGATCGGCACCGGCGCCGAGGGGTTCTCCTGCTTCAGCTTGTCGACGTCGCCCTGGACGCGCTCGATCAGCGCCTTGTTGGTCGGGCCGAGATTCGAGCCGCCGGAATTCGCCGCGTTGTAGGGCGCGGCGACGGTCTTGGTCGGGTCCTTGCGGGTCGGGCGCGACGGTCGCCGACGGACGGCCGTGGAAATACTTGTCGCTCGGTGAAGACCTGGCCGATCAGCGCGGAGCCGATCACCTTGCCGTCCCGCTCGATCAGGCTGCCCTGCGCCTGATGCGGGAAGATGACGCCGGCGATGCCGGTCATGGCGAGCGGATAGGCGAGGCCGGTGATGAGCGTCAGGGCGACGATGAAGACGATCGCGGGACGGATTTCTTTCAACATGACGTTGTCTCCTCAGGCGAGATGCAGGGCGGTGACCACGAGGTCGATCGCCTTGATGCCGATGAACGGAATGATGATGCCGCCGAGGCCGTAGATCAGCAGGTTGCGCCGCAGCAGCGGGCCGGCGCCGATCGGGCGGTAGCGCACGCCCTTCAGCGCCAGCGGAATGAGCGCGATGATGATCAGCGCGTTGAAGATGATCGCCGACAGGATCGCGCTCTGCGGCGTCGACAGGTTCATGATGTTGAGCGCCTGCAGCTGCGGGTAGAACGCGACGAACATCGCCGGGATGATGGCGAAGTACTTCGCCACGTCGTTGGCGATCGAGAACGTGGTGAGCGCGCCGCGCGTCATCAGCAGCTGCTTGCCGATCTCGACGACCTCGATCAGCTTGGTCGGGTTGGAGTCGAGATCGACCATGTTGCCGGCCTCGCGCGCCGCCTGCGTGCCGGTGTTCATGGCGACGCCGACGTCGGCCTGGGCGAGCGCCGGCGCGTCGTTGGTGCCGTCGCCGCACATGGCGACCAGCTTGCCCTTGGCCTGCTCGTCGCGGATCAGCTTGAGCTTGTCCTCGGGCGTCGCCTGCGCGAGGAAATCGTCGACGCCGGCCTCCGCCGCGATCGCCGCCGCGGTCATCGGATTGTCGCCGGTGATCATGACGGTGCGGATGCCCATGCGGCGCAGCTCGGCGAAGCGCTCGCGGATGCCGCCCTTGACGATGTCCTTGAGGTGGATGACGCCGAGCAGCCGGCCGTCCTTGGCGACCGCGAGCGGCGTGCCGCCGGACTTGGCGATCGCGTCGGCGATGGCGTTGATCTCGCGCGCCGCGTCGGCGCTGACCGCCGGCTGGAGCACGCGGACCGCGCCGGTCGGACCGACTGCCGTCGCCGATGCGTTGAGGAAGCTCGAGGATCGAGTCGACCGCGCCCTTGCGGACCCAGGAGCCGCCGACCTCGACGCCGCTCATGCGGCTCTGCGCCGTGAACGGGATGAAGTTGGCGCGCAGCTCGGCGAGATCGCGGCCGCGGATGCCGTATTTCTCCTTGGCCAGCACGACGATCGAGCGGCCCTCCGGCGTCTCGTCGGCGAGCGAGGCGAGCTGCGCCGCGTCCGCCAGCTCCTGCTCGGTCACGCCGCGCAGCGGCTTGAACTCGGTCGCCTGGCGGTTGCCGAGCGTGATGGTGCCGGTCTTGTCGAGCAGCAGCGTATCGACGTCGCCCGCCGCCTCGACCGCGCGGCCGGACATCGCCAGCACGTTGAAGCGCACCAGGCGGTCCATGCCGGCGATGCCGATCGCCGACAGCAGCGCGCCGATGGTGGTCGGGATCAGCGTGACGAACAGCGCCACCAGGATGACCACCGAGACCGCGCCGCCGGCATAGGCCACGTAGCTCGGGATGGTCGCGGTCGCGAACACGAAGATGATGGTCAGGCCGACCAGCAGGATGTTGAGCGCGATCTCGTTCGGCGTCTTCTGCCGCTCGGCGCCCTCGACCAGCCTGATCATGCGGTCGAGGAAGGTCGAGCCGGGCGCCGCGGTGATGCGCACGTGGATCCAGTCGGACAGCACCTGCGTGCCGCCGGTGACGGCCGAGCGGTCGCCGCCGGACTCGCGGATGACCGGCGCGGACTCGCCGGTGATCGCCGCCTCGTTGACCGAGGCGATGCCCTCGATCACCTCGCCGTCCGACGGAATGGTGTCGCCGGCCTCGACCAGCACGACGTCGCCGACCTTCAGGCTGGTGCCGGGGACCAGCTTGAAGTTGCTTTCGGTCGGCGCCGGTCAGCAGCTTCGCCTGCGTCTCGGTGCGCGTCTGCCGCAGCGCGTCGGCCTGCGCCTTGCCGCGGCCTTCGGCGATCGCCTCGGCGAAGTTGGCGAACAGCACCGTGAACCACAGCCAGAGGATGATCTGGAACTCGAAGCCGAGGTTCGCGCCGCCGGTCACGAGGTCGCGGACGAGGATGACCGTGGTCAGCGCGGTGACGACCTCGAGCACGAACATCACCGGATTCTTGATCAGCGTCCGCGGGTCGAGCTTGACGAAGGCCGAGCCGATCGCCGGCATCACGATCTTGGGGTCGAGCAGCGCCGAGACCGGCATGCGCTTGCGGATGTTGTGAGGTTTCCATGGAAGTGACTCCGGATCAATTCGATGAGAACAGGGTGCCGGCGGTCATCGCGAGATGCTCGACGATCGGTCCGAGCGCGAGCGCCGGGAAGAAGGTCAGGCCGCCGATGATGAGGATCACGCCGACGACCAGGCCGACGAACAGGCCGCCGGTGGTCGGGAACGTGCCGGCCGACGGCGGGACCGATTTCTTGGCGGCGAGCGAGCCGGCGATCGCCATGGCCGGGATGATCATCCAGAAGCGGCCGACCAGCATCGCGATGGCGCCGGTCATGTTGTAGAAGAGGATGTTGCCGGTGAGGCCGGCGAAGGCCGAGCCGTTGTTGCCGGTCTGCGACGTGTAGGCATAGAGCACCTCGGTGAAGCCGTGCGGGCCGGGATTCGCCATCGAGGCGACCGCCGGCGGATAGACCACGGCGACCGCGGTCCAGCCGAGGATACATCAGCGGCAGGATCAGGATGGCGAGCATCGCCATCTTCACCTCCTTCGCCTCGATCTTCTTGCCGACATATTCCGGCGTGCGGCCGACCATCAGGCCGGCGACGAAGATCGCGAGGATGACGAACAGCAGCATGCCGTACATGCCGGCGCCGACGCCGCCGACGATGATCTCGCCGAGCTGCATGTTGATCAGCGGGATCATGCCGCCGAGCGCGGTGAAGGAGTCGTGCATGGCGTTGACGGCGCCGCAGGAGGCGGCGGTGGTGATGACGGCGAACAGCGCGGAGGCGACGATGCCGAAGCGGACCTCCTTGCCCTCCATGTTGCCGCCGGTGAGGCCCAGCGCGGTGAAGGCGTCGTTGCCGTGCGCTTCGGCCCAGTAGGCAACCGATGACGCCGGCGATGAACAGCACGCCCATGACGGCGAGGATCGCCCAGCCCTGGCGCTGGTTGCCGACCATGCGGCCGAACACGTTGGTGAGCGCGGCGCCGATCGCGAAGATCGAGATCATCTGCACGAAGTTCGACAGCGCGGTCGGGTTCTCGAACGGATGCGCGGCATTGGCGTTGAAGAAGCCGCCGCCATTGGTGCCGAGCATCTTGATCGCGATCTGCGAGGCGACCGGGCCGACCGCGATGGTCTGCTTGGCGCCCTCGAGCGTCGTCGCCTCGACATAGGGGCCGAGCGTCTGCGGCATGCCCTGCCAGACCAGGAACAGCGCGTAGACGATGCAGATCGGCAGCAGGATGTAGAGCGTGCAGCGGGTGATATCGACCCAGAAATTGCCGATCGTCTTGCATCGACGCGCGCGCGAAGCCGCGGATCAGCGCGACCGCGAGCACGATGCCGGTCGCCGCCGACAGGAAATTCTGGTGCGTCAGGCCGAGCATCTGCACGAGATAGGACAGCGTGCTTTCGCCGCCGTAGTTCTGCCAGTTGGTGTTGGTGATGAAGCTGACCGCCGTGTTGAAGGAGAGATCCGGCGCGACCGCCGACTGCTCCGCCGGATTGAACGGCAGCACCGCCTGCAGGCGCATCAGGGCGTAGAGGATGAGAAAGCCGCCGACGTGGAAGAACAGCATGGCGACCGTGTAGGTCAGCCAATGCTGCTCGCGTTTCTCGTCGACGCCGCCGAGCCGAGTAGAGCGCCGCCTCGACCGGTCGCAGGACCGGCGACAGGAACGTGCGCTCGCCGTTGAAGACGCGCGTCATGTACCGCGCCGAGCGGCTTCACGAGCGCGACGACGATCGCGCAGTAGAGCAGGATCTGAATCCAGCCGATGACGGTCATGGTCAGTGACCCCTTCAGAACCGCTCGGGCTGCAGCAGAGCGTAGGTGAGGTAGACCAGCAGGCCCGCGGTCACGAGGGCGGCGAGCGAGTAGTCGAAGATCATGGGAAGCTCCTCCCTTCTAGAGCCGGTCGCAGGCGATGGCGTAGCCGACCGACAGCGCGAAGAAGCCGAGGCCGATGGCCAGCAGGATGATGTCCAACATCGGATGCTCCTTGCGACGCGAAGCGCGTCAGAATGCAGTGAACGGCCTCTTACGGGACACCGCCTTGCGGTGAATCAAAATGCGAAAGCATCCGCCCGTTGGCGCCCCAAGAAGTGCCACTCGTCGCGTATGTTTTCGAGATGGAAGCGATGGCGACCTTATAGGAATTCTCATAAAGACCACATGGCACTGGCCCGGACCAAAGCGCGGCGCCTCGAACCGAAGCGACCCCAAGATGGATCAACTCACGCTTTTCGGCCTGCTCGCCGTCACGGCAATGCTGATCTTCTATGCGCTGGAAGATCGAAGCCCGTGGTTCATTCTGGCATTCGCAGGGGCGTGCGCGCTCGCTTCGATCTACGGCTTCCTGCAAGGCGCATGGCCGTTTGGAGTGGTCGAGGCGATCTGGGCGGCGGTCGCGGTGCACCGCTGGCGAAGCAGGATGCTGTCTAAGACAGGGACGCGATCCTAGGAGTCGCGCTCGCGAGCATGCTTCTGGTGCCATTTCGGGCCGGGGCCGCGCATATAGTACGCCTCGGGTCGATAGGTTCTGACATCGAAGGCGATCAGCGCACGCAGTGAATGCACCAAGGACGTCCAGGCGCCCGCGGCCGCGGAGGCCAGAACGGAGGCTAAGGCAGAGAGTCGCTGGTCCATCTGAATTCTCCTTGCCTCGGAAATGTAGTGGAGCCTGGGCATAGGAATTCGAGGCGGACGGATCGTCGTTGTTATAAGTGCGGCATAAGTGCCGCAGGCGCGGACCAGGTCCGTTGCACGATGACCGCAAAGCGCATGCGCTACAGCCTGTGCGCCTCGCTGCCTGCGCCTCAGCGGAACAAAACCATTGCACTTTCGAGGGTGATCCAAACGCCCCAAAGCATTGGGATGCCGACTGCGGCCCAGGCAAAGACCACCTTTGCGTCGAATGAACCGCTGCCGACGTCGGAGGAGCCGCTCCAATCCGAGCCGGCGGCCGACGAACCTCCGCGAAGCCCAGCGACCTCTTTCTCCGTCATGAACCAGTGTTGTGCGAGCGGCCTTACCATTTCGTTTGCAATCAAGCCAAGAACGAGCACGGCGGCGAGGATATACATTGTCATGTCATAGGCGCTGTTGGGCGGCACGCCGGCTGCGATTTCGAATTCGCGCAGGTAGTTGACGAGCACGGGGCCGATGATGCCGGCAGTAGACCACGCCGTCAGCAAGCGCCCGTGGATGGCGCTGACGAACTGGGTCCCGAAGATATCTGAAAGGTACGCCGGCAATGTTGCAAACGCTCCGCCATACATCGATACAATGATGCAAACGGCAGCAACGAACAGCGCTTTGTTGCCCATATGGGCGGTGAACGGCGCTGCGGCGTAGAGCAGGATGCCAAGAGTGAAGAACGTGCGGTAGGTCGCCTTGCGCCCGATCTTGTCCGAGAGCGCCGCCCAGAACAGACGCCCGCCGATGTTGAACAGCGACAAGAGACCAGTGAACCCCGCGCCGATGGCGGCAATCGCGCCGAGTTGGACCGCGCTGAGATCTCCAAAGGAGGTGCCGGACTGACCGATAAGCGAGCCGCCGAAAATCTCCTGCAGCATCGGCGAGGCCATACCAATGACGCCAATGCCCGCCGATATGTTGAGACAGAGCATCAGCCAGATCAGCCAAAACTGCACCGTCTTGTGCGCATTCTTGAAATGAACGTGGCGCGTGGTGATCATGGCGCCGCTCTCGGCCTTGGGGGACCAGCCCTCAGGCCGCCATCCTGCCGGAGGCAGTCGATAACCGAAGGCGCCCGCCAGCATGAACGCCAAGTAGACAGCGGACAAAGTGGTCAACGTCTGCCCCACGCCGACTGACGTGGGCGATTTGAATGCGTTTATGAGAATGTCGGCCAACGGCGCGCCGATCATGGCGCCGCCACCGAATCCCATGATTGCCAATCCAGTGGCCATCCCCCGACGATCAGGAAACCATTTGATCAACGTCGATACGGGCGAGATATACCCCAGACCGAGTCCGATACCGCCGATGATTCCGGGACCGAGCAGCAGCAGCCAGAGCTGATGCACCATGACGCCGAGAGCACCAAGCAAGAGCCCCCCGCACCAACACAATGCCGAAACGACGGCCGCCTTACGCGGTCCGACTCGCTCGAGCCAGCCGCCCCAGATCGCTGCGGAAGATCCGAGCACGACAAAGAACAATGTGTACATCCAACCGAGACTCGAAATGCGCCAATCGCAAGCCGTGGTGAACAATTCGGCGACAAAGGTGATACCCGGGCATGTGACCGGTTGCGTCATCCCCAAAGAATGTGACAACGGCAACCAGAACACGCTGAAGCCGTAAGCCATTCCGATACAGAGATGGATCGCCAGCGCGGCCGGCGGGACGAGCCATCGGTTGAAGCCCGGCGCAGCGATAGTGCGCTCGCGTTCGAGAAACCCGGCAACAATCCTGATTGCAGCGGCTTCGCTCATTCGAGGCGGGACCTCTGGGACACATGCCAACAATGAGCACACGAAGCCAGAATCTTGCCAACGGCAACTTGAGCAGCATCAAATTGGCGAGCGATTCTGTGCCTTCAATTTGCGCAAGCCGGGCCCGCAGCCATATCGATCACGCCATTTGACGAAGATCAACGCCGGGTGGCGCAGCCTGACGATTAATCGAATCGCCCTGCTCAGCGAACTCGATCTCAACGTCCCCTGCACGGGACTCTGTCTCTCGCTAAGAACCTGCTGTGCCTTTGGCTTCCCTGACGAAGCCGAAATAGAAACAGAGCAGGAAGAGAATGAAATGGACGATGGAACGGCCACCGCTGATCTGGGGTGTTTCGACAAAACCTGTCCCCAAAAGAGGCACCGAAACATTGGCGAGATAAAGATACAACAAGGTGCCCGACGACACGAAGAAAGCGCCTGCCAGGAATTTGCGAATGTCCCGGTTTCGCCATGCGAGATAAAGGCTCCCGACAGCCATGATGGCAGCTGCAGCTACGTAGAGGGCAATGATCATGAGTTCCTCCTGTCGTCGCCCCCGCGCATCTGGGCCGCGCGGCACAATATCCTTGAGCCGCTCCAGCCACTTGCCGCCAATATGGTTTACCAAACGAACGGGATCAGGCGATATCTCACTTTCCGTTGATATTCCGCATAGCCCGCAAGATCGCGCATGAGCACTTTTTCCTCGCTGGCGATTCGGAAATAGAGCAGCAGAAGAAAAACGGGCGTCAAAAGCAGCGTCCACCACGAGCCGAGCGCGAGCGGCGTGCCAACGATAAGAAAGAGCGCGCCGAAATACATCGGATGACGCACGAGACCGTACACACCGGTGTCAACGACGCGTTGGCCTTTTTCCACGCGCACGTTGGCGGCCGCATAGGTATTGACCTTCGACACGAGATAGAAAAAACAGAAGGAGAGCGCGACGAGCGCGTCGCCAACGACCGAAACGTACCACGGTACGGGCGACCAGCCGAAGCGATAGTCGAGCGGGGGCAGAGCGATGAGCGTGACAAACGCCGCAAAAATAAAAAGGACAATGATTTTTTGCGCTGGTTCTTTTTCGTGCGACGGGCCCGCCTGCTGGCGTCGTTGCAAAAGAGCGGGGTCATATTTTACGAGATAGATCGTATAGAGTGCAGAAGCAAAAATGGCCGTACCGAAATATGCCCAACCTTGCCAATAATTGAGCGTACCGGCCGGGATGAACACCATGGCGCCCAGCGCCAGCGTGCCTAGCACGCTCGAACGGATCATCTGCTTGTAGGTAGGGTTCATCTGAGTAACGATACTCCTCCGGCCATCCCCGTGCGAGGATCGGCTCAGTAGTACGTGCTGGCAAGCCTGCCGAATTTGCTCCTGCCATCGAAGAGCAGCGCGCAAGTATCGCGGTAGCTGCGAAAATGATGGGGATGGCTGGATTTGATCTGCCTCAACTTTCTCCGGGTTCCCTCACTCTATGTTTCTAGTTTGATATTTGCGGCACGCCTATCCGAAGGCCCGGGTGCTTTCGACGATTGAAACTAAACGGCAGCGACCGGCGCACAGGGTTCTGCCGGTCACACGGCACCGACTTATTCCTGGGCAGTGAAAATCGGGAATACAGGACGGAGGTGGGACATGCGATGGAGAGGTATTGCGGTCGCGATTGTCGTCATCGTGGCCTGCCTGATCGCGCTGAACCTCGCGAGCGATGTCCTGGTCGATTGGCTCTGGTTTTCCGCCGTCGGATATCGCGATGTGTTCTGGACCATTTTCGGCGCCAAGGCCGTCCTCTTCATTGCGGTCTTCCTGGCATCCGCCGTCTGCCTCTGGGTGTCCGGAACGCTGGCCTTCCGGCTCGCCCAGCGGCGAGGGCCTTGGCTTCCCGCAGTCCGCGACCGGGGATCCGCGACGGTCCCGACCCTGCACGATACGATGCCCGACCTGTTCGGGGTCGCAGCCCCGCGGCTGTCGTGGCGATTGCTCATCGCGGCGGCCGCCGTCGCCTTCGGGCTACTGATTGCCGCGGGCGAGGCCAACAACTGGGACTTGGTCCTCCGGTTCCTCCATCAGGCGCCATACGGCCAGAACGATCCGCTCTACGGCAAGGACATCGGCTTCTATCTCTTCTCGCTTCCCGCCTACGTCGCGCTCAAGAACTGGATGCTGGTGACACTCGTCGTCAGCGCGCTCGTGGCGGGCGCGGTGTACTGGGCACATGGCGACATCACGCTCGACGCCGGCCAGCGTCTGTGGATGTCACCGTCAGCCGTCGCCCACGGCTCCGTCCTGTTGGGCCTCTTTTTCGCGGTAAAGGCTTGGTCCTATGGACTTGACCGCTTCCTGCTGCTCTACGGCGACAACGGAGTGGTCGTGGGGGCGGGCTACACGGACATCCATGTCGAGCTGCCGGTCCTCTGGGTGCTGGTCGGGCTCGCTTGCGCCGCCGCCCTCGCCTCGTTCGCCAATGTGCGGATGCGCACATACAAGCTTCCGCTGGCGGCGGTGGTGCTGGTTTTTGGAAGCTCGCTCGTTCTGGCGCTGGTGTTCCCTCCGCTGTTCCAACGCTTCTATGTGAAGCCGAACGAACTGCAGCTGGAGGCGCCCTACATCGAGCGGAACATCGCTCTCACGCGAGAGGCGTATAACCTCCGGAAGGTCACGGTCAAACCGTTTCCCGCGGAACAGGGCCTCACCTTGCAATCGCTCCAGGACAACCGCGCAACCATCGACAACATCCGGCTGTGGGACTGGCAGCCGTTGATGGACACCTTCGCTCAACTGCAGGAGATCCGGACGTACTACAAGTTCCATGACGTCGACGTCGATCGCTACGAGCTCAACGGTTCGTATCAGCAGGTGATGCTGTCGGCCCGCGAGCTCTCGCCTGCGCTCCTTCCGCCCAACGCGCAGACATGGGTCAACCTCCATTTGCTCTTCACTCACGGAAATGGGGTGGTGATGTCCCCGGTCACCCGCAAGTCGCCGGAAGGGCTGCCGATCTTCTACCTGCAGGACATCCCTCCGGTCGCGTCCGGCGGCCCCGCCGTTCGCGAGCCGCGCCTCTATTTCGGGCAAGCGACGGATTCGTATGTGATCGTGAAGGGAAGCACCCCGGAATTCGACTATCCCAAGGGCAAGGACAATGTCTATGCGGCCTATAACGGCAGGGACGGGGTCGCGATCGGCGGCGCCGCCCGCAGGACCCTCTTCGCCTGGTATTTCGACGACCCGAACATTCTGATCAGCGGCTACATCACCGACGAGAGTCGAATCCTGTTTCGCCGCAACATTCAAGAACGGGTGCGGACGATCGCGCCTTTCCTCCGCCTGGATCACGACCCCTACGCGGTCGTCAGCGAGGGGCGGATATTCTGGATGCAGGATGCCTACACCACGAGCCAGTGGTTCCCCTACGCACAGGCGCTTCCCAACCGGGGGATCAACTACATCCGCAATTCAGTCAAGGTCGTGATCGACGCCTACAACGGGACGGTGGACCTCTACCTGGCGGATCCCTCCGACCCGGTCGCCGAGACCTATCGGCGCATCTTCCCCGGCCTGTTCAAGCCGTTCGCGGCCATGACGCCGGATCTGCAAAAGCATGTCCGCTATCCGGAGGACCTGTTCCTCATCCAGGCCCAGACCTATCGCGCCTACCACATGGACACGCCGGAAGTTTTCTACAATCGGGAGGACCTGTGGCAATTCCCGCGCCAGCCGGCGGGTGCCGACGCCCGGCGCGTCAACATGTCCCCATACTACATCAACATGCGCCTACCTGGAGAAGAGCGGGCCGAATTCTTCCTCATGCTCCCGATGGTGCCGAGCCAGCGGGAGAACATGATCGCGTGGTTGGCCGCCCGCTGCGATCCGCCCGACTACGGCAAGCTGATCGTCTACGAGTTTCCCAAGGATAAGCTCGTCTACGGGCCCTTTCAGATCGAGGCGCGAATCAACCAGAACACCGAGATCTCTCAGCAGATCTCCCTCTGGAATCAGCTGGGCTCGCGGGTCATCCGCGGCAATCTGCTCGTGATCCCGATCGAGAACTCGCTCTTGTATGTGTCGCCCCTGTATCTCCGCGCGGAGACGGGCCAACTGCCAGAGCTCAAGCGGGTGATCGCAGTCTATGGCGACCGCGTGGTCATGGAGGGGACGCTCGCCGGCGCACTGCTCGCCCTCTTCAAGGAATCCGCTCCGGCTTCCGCGCTTGCACCGGGGACAGCCGGACATTCGCCCGGCGGTGCCGAGGCCGATCGAGCGCGGGAGGCGCTTGGTCGCTATGACCGCGCGATCGAGCGATTGAAATCCGGGGACTGGGCAGGCTTTGGCGCGGAACTGGACGCACTGCGACCGCTGCTCGATGAGTTAGGACAATCCCCCAGCCGTCACTAGCATCTCAAGGCTTTAGCGTCTCGACTCCTGCGACGGCGACATTGTTCCTGCCGCCAACGACACAACTATGAAATTCTTATTTCCCAGTCCTCGAGTCCCTCTCGTTTTCTTATAGGCGACTGGTGCATCTAGAGCGGCCGCCAATTTCAGACCGCCGGCTGACGAGCGTGAGAGATGACCGCCGCGTTCAGCTCGCACGACTGGCGAGATCGCAAGGTTCGGGAGTGGCTGCTGCTCCTGCTCCGCTTTGCCGTCACGCGGGAGCCGAGAGATCAGACGGCGGTACTCGCCACGGCGGATGAGCTCGACTCGGCGGGGATAGGGTGGCGGCCGGCGGCACCGAGCTTCTTTCTCCGGACGAGCAACGAGGTCTGTGCGGCCATTCTCGGGGTCGGCGACAGGCACAATACTGCTGTTCTCCAAAGACATATCGCACGCATCGATGACCCTCGACTGCGACGAGCGTTTCAAGCCGCTGTCGGTCTTCGACCGACGTCAGCACCGCGGCAGCAGGATACGAAAGGCAAACAGCGAAAGGACCGGGGCTTGTGGGAAGGCCTGCCGAGAAAGAGATGAACCCGAATGCAGCCTTTATGAAACTCCTGTCGAGCCTTTATGAAATCCCTATGCCGCAGGCATGTCTTCCGTCTCGTTTCTTTATGGCGTTTTGCCCATCTTAGGGGAGGCCGCACATTCAGACCGCGGCCATTCGAGATGTGCCATGTTGTTCGATCCGAAACACGACGAGCACCTCGGCCGGCTGGAGAAGCAGCTTCGGCGCGCCCAGGCGGTCACACCGGAACTGATGTCCGAGGTGATCGCGGAAGCCTGCCTGCGCTTTGCCGCGCTCGGAGCCGCCGCGAAGGCCAGGGTCGATCGACTGATCGAATCCGGCGCTTGGACGGATGCAACGCTTGCGTTGGTCGAGCTCGAGCTGCCGCAATGGAAGCTTCGGCGCCTCGTCTACGAGGACGGCGAATGGCTCTGTTCCCTCTCCAAGGAGCCACGACTCCCGCTCGGCCTCGATGAGCTTGCTGAGGCCGGTCACGAAATCCTTCCTCTGGCAATTCTGATTGCTTTCGTTCAAGCCCGTCGCGCCGCCGCTGGGGCCACGAGTGTGACCACGGTGCCTCGGGTGCCCTCCATGCCGGGCCGCGCAGTCTGTTGCGACAATTTTGCCTGATCGAGAACGCAGAAATCAGTCGGCTGATTTCTGCGCTCCTTCGATGGGCCTTTCCGCATCCCGGCGACCTTTATACCGCACTTATGAAATCGCCTGGGGGCCTCTCTCGAATTCATATGCGCCGATGGGCACATTTGCGGCACGGATCGAGAGATCCGCAAAACGGGAGACATCCCGCAAGAGCAACAACAAACGAAGGAGAGACTTCGATGACCGCTCTGATCCTGCAAGCCAAGCCATTCATCGAGATGGCCGCGCCCAAGCTCCAGATCGCCTACCTGCGGTGTCTGCGCGCGCTCGACGATTTCGCCGAGGCCAGAATGCGCAATGCCGTGCCGGAGCGACAGTTGCGCAAAGCCGATCGCGCGATCAATCGCTATCGCCGGCTGATGCACTCCGATCACAAATCGCCGGCGAAGACGGAACGGGAAGGCCGTTGACCTTCATGCTCACACCAACAGGGCGAGGGGGCATGGCGAGGGGCGCGCGGTGGACCAGGTCGCAATCCGATATCGACCACGCAACGAGCGCGCCCCTCGCTCCGACCGGACCAGCCCGAGGAGCATCTCACATGCTCAGGTTCATTCACGCCGCCGGAACGCTTATGGCCAGAGCCGTCGCGAAAGGTCGCACGCTCCTGTCGCAGTTGCGCGACACCATGGCCGAGACGCGCAGACAACGCGAGATGCTCGAAGCCGAGCTGTTCCGCGGCCGGTATCACCTCTCATCCAAGAACGACGACGATCTCCCGATCGTCCGCTGATCGCCAAACCATAACTCGAAGGAGAAGTGTCATGGGCCAATCGGAACCTCCCTCTACGCGATCCTCTTCACTGTCGCGGCTCTTCCGCATCGGCAAGGACAGCCACGGCAACTGGGTCGTCCAGGATCAGCAAGGCCTATGCGGGGGCCTGTTCGTCGACCGCGCCGAAGCCCTGAAATTCGCGATGTTCGAGAACGGCAACCGCCCGCAGGCCGTGATCATGGTCCCCGGCGTCCTCGAGCTCGATATGTCCGCCAAACCCCGAGCAGTTCCCCATGTCGACGCCGGCGCGAATGCTGCGCTGGCGCGCGTCGCCTGATCGACGGGAGGCCGCTCATGACCCGCAATTCCACGCCCGCCCGCGAGCGCATCGCCGAATCCCTGGTCGAGCTCGCGCGCTGCTCCAGGCAACACCGCTTCATCGTCGCGGGTGCGAACAGCCCCGAGCTCATGTTCGCTCTGCATCGGCGCGGATATGTCCGCGTCGCAACGACCACGACCTGCGGCCTGCCGCATGGTCAATACGACGTGGCCCTGGTCGATTGGCAGGGACGCTCCATCAAGTCCCTCGAAACCACGCTGGATTGGCTCGTGCATTACCTGGGATCGCCCGCGGTCATGGTGATCTGGGTCGATCTTCCAGGAGCGCGCCGCAAACCGCAAGCTCGCTGCGATTCTGGACAGGGTGGGCTTCAGCGTCGAGGTCGGCAGCCGTTGCGAGGACGGCCTTGCGGTATCGGCACGGCGGCGAGACGCAGCCCAAATGGCTGTTGCCGCGTGAGAGTGTCATGACCTCCATCCGACGACAGGACGTTTCACGATTATCGGGCTACGCGCCGGCCCTGCCGACGCCGTTCAACGAGGCCGATGAGGTCGACGCCGCCGCGCTCGAGCGCCTTTGCGATCGTCAGATCCAGGAAGGTGCCAGCGCTCTGGTCGTGTGCGGCACCACCGGCGAAGCGCCCAATTTGAATCGGGCCGAGCACGACACCATCGTCCGCATTGCGGTCAACGCCGCGCGCGGCCGGATACCGGTCATCGCAGGCGCCGGCTCCAACTCCACCAGCCAGGCGATCGAATTGAGCAGGGATGCCGAAGCCGCCGGCGCCGACGCCATCCTGTCGGTCGTGCCCTACTACAACAAGCCGACGCAGGCGGGAATGTACGCGCATTTTCGTGCCGTCGCGGAATCGACGGGCCTGCCGCTCATCCTCTACGACGTCCCGTCCCGCACCGTGTGCGGCCTGGCGGACGACACGATCGCGCGGCTGGCGGAGCTGCCGCAAATCATCGGCCTCAAGGACGCGACCGGCGACGTCACGCGCCCGCTGCGCTTGCGATCATTGCTCGGACCGGAGTTTCGATTGCTGTCCGGCGACGACGCGACCGCCCTCGCCTTCCTGCTCCACGGCGGCGACGGCTGCATCTCCGTCACGTTCGAACGTGGCGCCCGGCCTGTGCCGGGACATGTACCTGGCATTGCGGCAAGGCCAACTGGCCCAGGCCCAGCGGCTGGCGACGCCGGCGGCGACGTTGACCGCCGCGCTGTTCTGCGAAAGCAATCCAGCGCCGGTCAAGTACGCACTGAGCTTGTTGAACATGATGTCGCCGCGCGTGCGATTGCCGCTCGTCGAATTGAAGGCGGAGAGCAAGGCCCGGATCGATACGGTCATGGCGCAGCTGCGCGCCGGACATCGCGCCCATATCCTCGCCGCCGCTAGCGAACGGCGACTGAGACCGAAACTTGTGGCAGCTTCATCCTAGGCCGCGCTGACGGTGACAGGTGCCTTGGCGATGCGCCGGTACAAGCGGAGCCGGCGGCGGATGGGCCACCAGTCGTAGAGATAAATCTCGATCGGCCGCCAGTTCGCGACCCAGCCGACCAGGATGAAGCTTTCCTCCACGATGCGGGCCGTGGTGGGATTGGGCATCAGTTTGCTGACGAGCTGGCTCGCCGTCAGGCAAAGGACCAGCACGGTCGTGCCGATCGCCAGCGAACGCCAGCCGATCCGGAGTAGTTCGCGCAGCTCGTGCTCGAGACGCCGCGCGCGGTTTTCGAAATAGTTCCTCATCGCCTCGGCAAGACCGGCAGCTTCCGGACTCTCTGCTTCCTGCGCCGGCACATGAACCACGATGGACAACGGCTGGTCGGACGGCAGCTCCCTGGCCCAGCTCACGATGTAGTCCTCGGCGTCGTTGTCGAGGTCCTTCTCGTGAAACGGCGACGGATCGAATGAATTGAACAGCTGACCGATCGTCCGCACCCGGATCGCAATCTCAGCCATCGCTGTCCCCGCCTCCGTGCCGATGTCGTGCCCGAAATTCTCAGGGGCTCCGGTCCACCACCTATCGCGCGCTCTTTCCGGCGCTGATTTCATGGCAACATCATAGTGCGCATTGCCGGCAATGGTGCGACGTTTTCATCGCAACGCCGGCACGGCTTGCACGCGGGACCGGCAATGGCTCTACTGAGCTATGCGTCCAGAGTGCGATCGCGGCAGCTATCCGGGGGAGCCAGTGAAACGATTGGTCGCGTTCCGCGCGCTCATCGCAGGCGCATTGCTCGCTGCCGCCCAGAATCCCGCCCAAGCGCAGGATTGGCCGACGCGGCCGGTGACCATGGTGGTGCCGTTCGCGGCTGGCGGGCCGACCGACCTGATCGGCCGGATGATGCAGCCCCGCATGGGCGAGTTCCTCGGCCAGCAGATCGTGATCGAGAACATGGGCGGCGCCGGCGGCATGACCGGCGCCAGCCGAGTGGCGCGCGCGACGCCCGACGGCTACCAGTTCGTGCTCGGCGGCCTCGGCACCTTCATTCTCAATCAGTTGCTCTACAAGAAGCCGCCGTTCGACACCAAGACCGACCTGACGCCGGTGGCGCTGGTCGCCGACCAGGCGCAGATCCTGATCACGCGCAAGGATTTCCCCGCCGAGAACCTGCGCGACTTCATCTCACATGCGAAGGCGAACCCGACGCTCACCTACGGCTCGGCGGGTATCGGCTCGGCCTCGCACGCCTGCTCGATCCTGCTCAACAGCGCGATGGGCACGAACCTCGTGCATGTTCCTTATCGCGGCTCGGCGCCGGTCGTGCAGGACCTGCAGGCCGGCCGCCTCGACTTCGGCTGCGAGCAGAGCTCGTCGGCCTTGCCGCACATCCAGGCCAAGACGATCAAAGCCATCGCGGTGCTGGCGCGCGAGCGCATCTCGCTGCTTCCGGAGCTGCCGACCGCGCGGGAGCAAGGGCTCCTCGGCGTCGAGGCCGAGCCCTGGTTTGCCTATTTCCTGCCGAAGGCGACGCCGGAAGCCATCGTCAACAAGCTCCATGCCGCCACCGTGGCCGCGATGGACTCGGCCGTAGTGGCCGAGCGCCTGCAAGGCCTCGGCGTCATGCTGGTGGCGCCGGAGCGGCGCAGCCCGCGCTATCTCGGCGAGTTCGTCGCGAGCGAGATCGCGAAATGGGGCGTTGCGGTCAAGGCGAGCGGCGTGTCGATCGACTGACGCAACGAGCATTTATTGCTGCCGCTCCCGGCTTCGTAGCGGCAGGTGAGTCCACTACGCGCCTGTCGCACTCGGCGCGAACCGCCATGCCGCCGGCGATATTCAGTCAGCACCTTTGGGAGTACGCGGCTCGCCACGCGTTCATACTTAGGAACTAATGTGACTGGAAGAGGCACTCATAGCGAGTGAGAGATCAATCTTTACGCCCGAAGTCGCCTCAGTCCCCAGATGAATTCCTCCACGTCGCGCCTCAGCGTACCGTTGCGTGGCTGGCGATACAGCCAGTTCGCAAACTGGAGAGCGATCATGTCAGGCCATGATTTCGAATTCGAGAAGGATCTGGATATCAAGGTAGACGTCGAACTCGATTTCGACGTCGACGTGGACGTGGACGTGAAGAAGGACATCGACATCGACATCGACGTGAAGTCCGACGTTGACCTCGACGGCAACACGGCGGAACTGACTCTCGATGTTCAGGCGATCGGAGACAACACGGACGTGGAGGCCATTGTCACGGTTCTCACCGTCGACAACGAGCTGTCGAGCATCTCGCTCTGGGCCTTCTCAGCTGCCGACTAGTGCCGAGTAGCCCGAGGGGCCATCCCCACGACGCGGTAACAAGCGCACGATGCGACCCGGCGACAGGTGACATCCCTCGGGACACTGCACCGACGGCATCCCTTCTGGTTGCCGTCGGTCCTTTTTGCACAAGTGATCGGAGGCTCGGGCGCGCCACACACGAGCTTCAAGCAGTGCGTAGCCTGAGACGTCGCGTCGAGCGGAAGGGATCGTGCGATGACCGTCAACGTGACGACCAGCAGTTCGGTCGGGATATCGACCACCCTGGCCACCACCGCCGGCGATACCCAGACGGTCGATTCCTACGCCACCGAACAGTTCCTGCTCGACACCATGTCGGACACCGCCGCGAGCGACGGGTCGCTCCTCCTGTTGCTCGCGGGCGAGGCCACCGCCGTCGGCGAGGATACGCTGGCGATCGGCAGCATGTCGGCGTCGGTCGACGGAGCTGGAACCGTGGCTACCGCCGAGGGCAGCGCGACTTTCGTCGCCGCTGCCGCATCGCCTGATGGCGACATCGCTTTCGCCACGGCCGACAGTTTCGGCGCCTTGAGCGGTGCCGACTTCCTCATCGTCATCACCGGCGATACCGAGATCGTCCATCAGGGACCGGACGAGTCGTTGGTTGTCACTACATCGCAGACCACGCTTTATGGGGTGGATTTCGATGCGGCGGCCTCGACTGCCGCGACCGATTCCGCAGAAGCCGACCCTGCTCTTACCGCTGCGGCCGAAAGCGAATTCGCCGAGATCGGCGAGGAGGGATTTCTCGATATCGAAGGCAATATCGCAATGCTGGAAGTTGATGCGCAGGCGAACGGGCCGGACACGCTGCTCGAGGTCCAGGCCGATGTACTTGCCGTCGAGGACACGTTGTCGACGGTCAGCGCTGAGCTGTTGGCGGTCGTGAGCTAGTGTTCATTCAAGGCGACCGGGAGGAGTTGCTCCGGAACCGGCACGAACCGATCGAGGACAGCATAGGACGCGCATTCGGCGAGCATCGTCAGTCCGGCGCGTTGGCCAAGGAGGAGCCACGACATGCATGTCGACATCATCGATGACATCGAGGGCTTCAAGAGAGTGAGAGAGAACTGGAACGCCGTGTACGAGGCCGACCCGGAGGCCCAATTCTTTCTGTCGTGGACGTGGCTGGCGCAATGGTTTGCGGACGCCGAACGCAACTGGTTCGTTCTGGCGGCGAGGCCGGACGTGGACGCATCCGCTTACGTCGCATTTCTTCCGTTGCGATTGCGGACCAAGCTCAGGAAGGGACTTGGCTTCTACAACGAGATCAATATGGCCGGCAATTACACCGCCGACTATACCGGTCTCATATGCGAGCCACGATCCGACTGCCAGGCGATCCCTGCCCTCGCCAGACGCCTGAAGACGCTGAACTGGGCTCGCATGCGTCTCGAAAACATCCGGGCGTCGGATGCACGAGTTCGCTTGTTGCTCGCGCACTTTCCCGACAGGACGTTCGACACTGAGAAGATCAGGCGCATCAACGAGTCCGATAATATCGACAATTGCATATGCCCTCATGTGAACTTGCCCGGCGATTGGGATGGCTACCTCGGCGGTCTGAGTGCCAATACCCGGCAGAAGATCAGACGGTTCCTGCGGACGGTCGAGAACGACGCCGCGTTCCGGATCACCCATGCGCAGGCGGATACCGTCGAACGCGACTTGAAGATCCTGTTCGGGTTCTGGACATCGAGGTGGGGGGCGCGCAAAGGGGACCGGATGGATATCATCCTCAATTCGAGTTTTTCGATGCTGCTTCGCTGCTTCGAGAGCGGATCGCTGTTCCTGCCCGTGCTGTGGCGTGGGGAAACTCCGCTCGGCGCCCTGGCGAGCCTGGTCGACCCGCAGAAAGGGTCGCTGCTCTTCTACATCGGCGGCCGCGATGAGTTGTTCGACAGCCCGCCTCCGGGCACCGTCCTGCACGCCTACAGCATTCGACACGCCATCACCAACGGCTTCAAGACCTACGATTTCCTGCGCGGAAACGAAGCCTACAAATACTCGTTCGGGGCGCGGGAACGTCGTATCAGCTGCTTCGTCGTAACCACCAAAACGACCCGCAACCTCGGTGAGAAGCTGGACCGCCGAAGCGTCCCGGTCGTGCTCCGGCACGCGACCAAGCTTCACGAGGCCGGCGAAGTCGAGGACGCCGAGCGCGGATACCGGCAGGTCCTGGAGGTGGAGCCTCGCGATCCGATCGCGCTCCACGGTCTTGGACAGCTCCTGGCGGCCCGGTGCAACAAGCACACTGCGGCAATGATTCACGCTGCGGCACTCGGCCGCCACTCATCTCAGCGTATGCACTGAGACCTTTAGCGGCCAGGCAGGCTCCTCCCCGCCGCCGGTTTGTCGATCAAGCGTGCACAATTGCAAACTCGATGCGTTGCATCATGGGTCTTGAGGCCATTTGTGGTACTCGTTTACTCCGGATCGGACAACGTTCCCATATTTGAGGGACCGCATTCAAATCACCCCGCCATGCGCTGCACACGCCCGCATGCGACGGCCGCCGCCTCATGACAAGAACATGAAATTTTTCTTCATCCATTAGGAGAGGTTCCTACTACCCAATGGAGGTCGTCCGATAGTGTCGTTGTCTTCCGGGTCATCCCGCATAGCATGGAACCGTCGATCGCCGCGGCAGTGCGCGAGAGCCAGTTGCAACCGCTCACCGAGGGACCCGGGCCATGGCCACCAAGGTAAAGCTCTCGTCGACCAGAGACGTCAGGACGATCACGCAAGCGGGCGCATTCGAAGTCTATGCGCACGATGGCAACGATGTGATCACGATGTCCGTTTTCACGGGCACCGATCTCCCCGATCATCTCGACGGTGGCGCCGGAAATGACAGCATCTCCGCGGCCGGCACCAATGACACGCTGCTCGGCGGTCTCGGCGACGATATCCTCCGAGGCAACGGCGGCAACGATTTCATGGACGGCGGCGCCAACATCGATGTCGTGGACGGCGGCGCCGGCAACGACAGGATGTTCGGCGGGACCGGAGACGACACACTGCTCGGCGGCTCCGGCAACGACATTCTCGATGGCGGCGACGGTGAGGACAATGTCCTCGGCTCGTTCGGGAACGATACGCTCTACGGCGGTGCCGGCAATGATCTGCTGGACGGCGGTCTCGATGACGACGTGCTCGACGGCGGCGCCGGCGACGACATGGTCCTGGGCGGTTCCGGCAACAACGTTCTGCGCGGCGGCAGCGGCAACGACACGCTGATAGCCTCCTCGGGCAACGATCAATTGTTCGGCGAAGACGGCGACGACACGCTCTATGGCGGATCCGGAAACGATTTCCTCGATGGCGGCAGCGGCAATGACACGCTGCGCGGCGAGGGAGGAACCGACGTACTCCAAGGCGACGACGGCGACGACACGCTCGACGGCGGTGACGGCGTTGATACGCTCTTGGGCGGCGGCGGCAACGATGTGCTGATCGGCGGCGCCGGCGTGTTGGACCCTGATACGGGAGCGGTGATCGGTGATGCGCTCGACGGCGGCGACGGAATCGATACCGCGGATTACTCGGCCTCTCCGACCAACATCATCGTCGATCTCGGCACCGGCATCGGCCTCGGTGGGCACGCCCAGGGCGACACGCTGATCAACATCGAGAACGTGATCGGTTCGGTCGGCGACGACGGGCTGATCGGCAACGATCTCGCCAATCGGCTCGAAGGCGGAGCCGGAAACGATCAGATCGACGGCCAAGCAGGCGACGATACGCTGATCGGCGGCGCCGGCGCCGACGTCTTGATCGGCGATCCGGGATTCGACACGAGCGACTACTCGGCATCGCCGGCTGGAGTTACGATTCAGCTCAACGCCACCGTCGCCGACACGACGATTGCGGGAACCGGCCTCGGCGGCGACGCCGAGGGCGATACGCTGTTCCTGATCGAGCGGGTCGTCGGGTCGGCGTTTGCCGACACGCTGCTCGGCGATGAACTGGACAATACCTTCATGGGCGGTTTCGGTGCCGACATCATCGATGGCGGTGCCGGCGTTGACACGGCCGAGTATTCGACCTCTGCGGCAGCCGTGCTCATCCAGCTCGGCGACGCGACGACGGATTTCGCGACGGCGGTCGCGAGTGACCGGGACATCAGCGACGGCGATGACGACAGCGACGCCGCCGGAGACCAGCTCACGGGCATCGAGAATCTGATCGGCTCCTCCTTCAGCGACTGGCTCGAAGGCGACAGCCACGACAACCATCTCACCGGCGGCGCGGGCGCCGACGTCCTGATCGGCAACGGCGGCATCGACACCGTCGACTACTCGGCTTCGAATGCAAGCGTGCAGATTACGCTGATCGACGACCCAAATCCGCCTGTCGCCGGCGTGGGTGGGGACGCAGAAGGCGACATCATCAGCAGCAGCATCGAGAACGTTACCGGCTCGGCGTTAAATGACAGCTTGCAAGGCAATTCCCTGGACAATCGCCTCGAGGGCGGCGCGGGCAACAACTCGCTGGGCGGCGGCGCCGGAAACGATGTGCTGTCCGGGGGAGAAGGCGATGACCTGCTGGCCGGCGGCGCGGGCGCCGACATACTCAGCGGCAGCGCGGGCATCGATACGGCCAGCTATGCGGGGTCCTCTGCGGCAGTCACGGTAGCAGTGGCTCAAGGCTTCTCGATCACGGGGAGCGGCGGCGACGCGCAGGGCGACAGCGTCTCCGGCACGATCGAGAACCTGGTCGGCTCGGCATTCAACGATACGCTCGTCGGAGACTTGAACGGATTGAGCGTGACCGACAACGTGCTCGACGGCGGCGCGGGCGATGACCAGCTGGGTGGCGGAGCCGGCAACGACACGCTGATCGGCGGCCTAGGCAACGACATTCTGAGCGGCGGCGACGGCAATGACCTTCTTATCGGCGGCGCCGGTAACGACGCGCTCAGCGGCGGCGCGGGCATCGATACGGCCAGCTATGCGACGTCCTCGGCGGGTGTCACGGTAGCGGTGGCTCAAGGCTTCTCGATCACGGGGAGCGGCGGCGATGCACAAGGCGACAGCGTCTCCGGCACGATCGAGAACCTGACCGGCTCGGCATTCGACGACACGCTCATCGGCGACGCGATCGCTGGCAGCGTGACCGACAATGTCCTCGACGGCGGAGCCGGCAACGACGTCTTGCAAGGCGGCGCCGGCAACGACACCCTGATCGGCGGGGCTGGCGGTGACTCGCTCAACGGCGGCACCGGCATCGACACCGCGGATTACTCCGGCTCTTCGGCGGGAGTCGCGGTAGCGATGGCGCAAGGCTTCTCGGTCACGGGCCAGGGAGGTGACGCGCAAGGCGACAGCGTCTCCGGCACGATCGAAAACCTGATCGGCTCGGCGTTCAACGACACGCTCACAGGCGACCTCAACGGGCTGAGCACGACCGACAATGTCCTCGACGGCGGAGCCGGGGATGACACGCTGGACGGCGGAAACGGCAACGACACCTTGATCGGCGGCACCGGCAGCGACACCGCGAGCTACGCGTCCGCGGCGGCAGCCGTCACCGTCACTCTGGCGACGACCACCGCGCAGGATACGATCGGTGCCGGGACCGACACGATCTCCGGCGTGGAGAACCTCACGGGCTCGGCATTCGACGACACGCTGACCGGCGATGACAATGCGAACGTCATCGAAGGCGGCGCCGGCAACGACATCATGGAAGGCGGCCTGGGCGTCAACACCTTGAGCTATTCCTCCGCGGCCGCGGGCGTGACCGTCAGCTTGGCCACAACGACGGCGCAGAACACCGGCAGTGCCGGAACCGACACGGCGACCGGTTTCGAGAACCTGACCGGATCGGCGTTCGCCGACACGCTGACCGGCGATGACGGCGCCAACGTCCTCGATGGCGCGGCCGGCAACGATACGCTGGTCGGCGGCGCCGGCAACGACACCCTGACCGGCGGCGCCGGAGACGATACCCTGACCGGCGGCGCCGGCGCCGACACGCTGATCGGCGGCACCGGGAACGACACTGCGGATTACTCGACCGCGGCCTCCGGCGTGGTGATGGTGGTCGTCGAATCGAGCAGCGATGGATCGCCGGGTTACATGGGATTGACCGGTGATGCAGCCGGCGACGTCCTGGTCGATGTCGAAGGCATCAGCGGTTCGAATTTCGACGACATCCTGTATGGCAATTCGCTCGACAACACGCTTTCGGGCAACGCCGGCGACGACACCCTGAACGGCGGCGCCGGTAACGACATTCTGCTCGGCGGCGCCGGCAACGACCTCATGGAGGGCAACGACGGCGACGACGTGCTCGACGGTGGCGTCGGCAACGACGTCATCGATGGCGGCGCAGGCAACGACACGCTGACCTACGCGTCTTCAACGGCCGGCATCACGATCAACCTGGGATCGACGTCGGGGCAGATTACGGGCGGCGCCGGAACGGACACGATCAGCAATATCGAGAGCATCATCGGGTCGGCGTTCAACGACACCGTGACCGGAAACAGCGGCGCCAACGTCATCAATGGCGGAGCCGGAAACGACATCCTGAGCGGCGGCGCCTTGCGGCCCGCTAGACATACATCATCCCGAATGAACTCATTCGACGTGCTCGTTTGAGAGCCTACGCTTTCGTATTACGCCCAATGGTCGCCTAACCCCATGGTCTTATAGCTCATTGAACACATTCCAACCTTGATAGAGCCCGTTATCCTGCCTCCGTCGAGGTCGCTATCCCGCCCAGTACCCATTGCTGACAAGGGAGGAGCACATGGCGCAGACGGCATCCCCCGGAAGCAGGCATGAGCGAGACAACTCTCATAACAAACACGATTCTCATGACAAGCATAGCTCTCATGACAAGCATGGCTCTCATGACAAGCACGATTCTCATGACAAGCACGGCTCTCATGACAAGCACGGCTCTCATGACAAGCACGACACTCATGACAAGCACGGCTCTCATGACAAGCACGGCTCTCATGACAAGCACGGCTCTCATGACAAAAACGGCTCTCACGACAAAAACGACTGTCATGACAAGCACGATGCCAACGGCCATCGCCACGAGCCCGATGTCGATCTCGATCGGCGTCACGACGGGATCGATCTCGAGGTCAGTATCGACCGGCACGGCAAATGGTTGGATGTAGAAATCGATCTCGGTTCGCTCGACGTCGATCTGAAACTGGACGCCCGCCTGTTGCAGCCCGACGATACCCCGCTGACGGCCGTGATCGGGGGCGAGGGCAATGCCGTCGGTAGTGAGACGCTGGTCGAGGCGGATATCTTCTGCCGGCTGATCGATCTCGGGGCCATCACCGTGGCTTTCGGTGTGGCTGAATTCGAGTCCACCGCGGTCTCCGAAAATGATTTGACCTTCGCCGCTGCCGATACGTTCGCAGACGTGTCAGGTGCCGACATCGTCTTCATCTCGACTGAAAAGCAGTCGGAGACCTGTTCCGAGAACGATTTGGCATCCGCTACGGAGAGCTCCCACACCTTTTATGTCGCCATCGATTTTGAAGACTTTGATCTCGCCGGAGGACCAATCGTTATCAACAACGTTGACTTCGAGGAATTCCTCCAATGCATGTGCGACGGGGATCAGCAGATCGACGGCAACGTGGCGGTGCTCGAGGTCAACGCCTTGGCCCAGGCCGAGAACACGCTTGTGGATGTCGCATCGTCGATTCTGACCGTGGAGGAGCAGCTCTCCTCGGTCAGCGCTTTGGTGATAACCGCGGCCGTCTGATGACCGACGAGTTGGGTGTGGAGCCGATGTCGGTGACGCTTGAATGTTCGGTGACCGTGTTGAAAAAGGCTCTCGCGGCGGATTCGACGCTTCCGTCGCAGGCCTCGGTGCGCATAAGGAGGGCGCGATGCCGGGGAGAAAGCACACGCCAAGAGGAAATTCAGGAAAAGCTACGCCAAGTGCAGGAACTGACTGGGCAAGGCAGGACCTTGAGTGAAGCGATCGAGGCTATCGGTGTCGTAGACGCAACGTATTATCGCTGGCGAAAGGCCCCTGGCGGACCCGACGTTGACCAGATGCAGAGGCTCAAGGATCTTGAGCTGGAGAACGCACGCCTGCGTCAGGCGGTACTCGATCTGACCATCGACAAGATGGTTCTGCAGGAAGTGATACGGAATACATGAAATGACACGCTTTCGCCGGGGCAGCACGCGACCCGTTGCTTGTCCCGCCCCGGTCATGCATCCCCTGGCACGCGCTCGGGCTTGGGCTTCACCGCGAGCGAATAGAGTTTCGGCCCGAACAGCGCGAGCGCCGCCAGCACCAGGATCGTCGCCGACAGCGGCCGCGTGAAGAACACCGTCCAGTCGCCGGCGGAGATGGTCATGGCCTGGCGGAAGTTCTGCTCCGCCAGCGGGCCCAATATCATTCCAATAATGACCGGCGCGGTCGGGAAATCGTAGCGCCGCATCAGGTAGCCCATGCCACCGACCAGATAGAGCAGGATCAGGTCGATCGGCGACTGGGTGATGCCGTAGGTGCCGATGGTCGCGAACACCAATATCCCGGCGTAGAGCAGCGGCGCCGGGATCTGCAAGAGCTTCACCCAGATCGCGATCATCGGCAGGTTGAGCACGAGCAGCATCACGTTGCCGATGAACAGCGACGCGATCAGGCCCCAGACCAGCTGCGGCTGCGACTCCAGCAGCAGCGGCCCGGGATTGATGCCGTAGCTCTGGAACGCGGAGAGCATGATCGCCGCGGTCGCCGAGGTCGGCAGGCCGAGCGTGAGCATCGGCACCAGCACGCCCGCGGCCGACGCATTGTTGGCGGCCTCCGGGCCGGCGACGCCTTCGATCGCGCCCTTGCCGAACTCCTCCGGCTTCGAGGAGAGCTTGCGTTCGACGTAATAGCTCAGAAAGGTCGGAATCTCGGCGCCGCCGGCGGGCATCGCCCCGATCGGAAAGCCGAACAGGGTGCCGCGCAGCCACGGCTTCCACGAGCGCTTCCATTCCTCGCGCGTCATCCAGATCGAGCCCTTGAGCGGGATGACCTCGTCGTTGCCCAGGCGATAACGCGACGCGACAAAGAGCGTCTCGCCGACGGCGAACAGCCCGACCGCCACGACGATGACGTTGATGCCGTCGAGCAGCTCAGGCAGGCCAAACGTGAAGCGCGGCTGCCCGGTCTGCAGGTCGACGCCGATCATACCGAACCAGACGCCGATGAGCAGCGCCGTCAGTCCCCGCACCGCCGAGGAGCCGAGCACGGCCGACACCGTGACGAAGGCCAGCACCATCAGCGAGAAATAATCCGCCGGCCCGAACTTGAGCGCGAGGTCCACGACGACCGGCGCCAGGAACGTGATGCCCAGCGTGCCGATCGTACCGGCCACGAACGAGCCGATGGCTGCGGTCGCAAGCGCCGCGCCGGCGCGGCCGTTGCGCGCCATCCGGTTGCCCTCGAGCGCCGTGATGATCGTGGCGCTCTCGCCGGGGGTGTTGAGCAGGATCGAGGTGGTCGAGCCGCCGTACATGGCGCCGTAGTAGATGCCGGCGAACAGAATGAAGGCCGACGTCGGCTCGACCTTGAAGGTGATCGGCAACAGCAGCGCGATGGTGAGCGCCGGCCCGAGCCCCGGCAGCACGCCGATCGCGGTCCCCAGCGTGGTGCCGACCAGGCACCACATCAGATTGATCGGAGTGAGCGCGACGGCAAAGCCGTTGAGGAGCTGCGCGAAGGCGTCCATGTCGCGAACCTTCTGACGAAGCCTGTTACGAGCCTTGTTAGGAACCTTGTTACGAGCCTTGGCCGATGCCGAGGACGCGCTCGATCGCGGTCTCGACGATGCCGGCGCCGATATTGATGCCGAGGGACTGAGCAAAGCCGAAATAAGCCACCAGCGCGAAGGCAGCTCCGATGCCCGCATCGCGCAGGATCGCCTTCGAGCCAAAGCCGCGCGCGACGCACACGAACAGGATGATCGACGCGATGGTGAAACCGGCGCTGCCTATCAGCAGGACATTGAGCGCGAGACCGGCGCCGATCCAGAGCAGAGCGACGCGGTCCGGCGTGACGTTCCTCTCCTCCTCGGTCCGCCAGCCGCCGGTCAGCGCGGATAACATCAGCAGCACGCCGAGCACCGCCAGGCCGGCCGCCGTGATCATCGGCATGACCGTCGGCCCGACCTTGGCGTAGATCGGCGAGACCGGGAATGTTCAGCGTCTGCCAGAAGATGACGGCGGCGAGCACGAGCACGCCGACGCGATGATGGTCTCGCCGAGCGCCAGGCGCAGCCCTGCGCAGCCCGCCGGCTCCGCCGAAGCTCCCGGTCATGTCACGCCAGCCCGAGCTCTTTGAGAATGCCTTCGATGCGCGCGGTCTCCGCGTCGAGGAACGTCTTGTAGTCGTCGCCGAGCAGCGTGATCTGGGTCCACTCCCGCGTCTTGCAGGCCTCCGCCCATTGCGGTGACGCAGTCATCTTCTCCATCAGCGTGATCATCGCCTTGCGGGCGGCGTCGTTCACGCCCGGAGGCGCGAACACGCCGCGCCAGTTGAACAGCTCGACGTCGATGCCCTCCTCTTTCAGGGTCGGCGCCGCGATGCCATCCTGCCGCTTGTCCGACGAGATCGCGATGAGGCGCAGCTTGCCGGCCTTGATCTGCTCGGCGAACTCGCCGTAGCCGGAGATGCCGGCCGCCACCTGGTTGCCGAGCAGGGCCGCGGTCGCGGGTCCGCCGCCGGCGAAGGCGACGTAGCTCACCTTGGGTGGCGGCACGCCGAGCGCCTTGGCGATCATGCCCAGCAGGATGTGGTCGGAGCCGCCCGCCGAGCCGCCGGCGACCGGGACCTTGGTGGGGTCGGCCTTGAGCGCGGCGGCGAAGTCCTTGGCGGTCTTGAACGGCGACGGCGCGGGCACGACCAGCGCCAGGAACTCGCCGGTGAGCCGGGCGATCGGCGTCGCCTGCGACAGCCGCAGCGGGCTCTTGTTGGCGATGATCGAACCGACCATCACCATGCCGGCGACCATCAGCGCGTTGCCCTGCCCTTTCCACTGATTGAGGAACTGCGGCAGCCCAACGGTGCCGCCGGCGCCGCCGACGTTGGTGATCTGCACGCCCTTCACGGCTTGGGTCGCGCGCAGCACCTGCTCGATGGTGCGCGCGGTCTGGTCCCAGCCGCCGCCCGGCGCCGCCGGGACGAACATTTTCAACAGGTCGATCGGCAGGGCCGGCGTCTGCGCATGCCCGGCATCAATGGTCAGGAGCGGCAAAGCTGCCGCGGCTGGGGCTGCCGCAGCGCTGCGCAGCAGATCACGGCGAGTGAGCATGGCGTTTCCTTTCCAAGATACCAGATGACGCTGGCGCTCTCCGGCGCCTTTGGTGTCAGCAGTCAATAGTCAGTGATCAGTAGGCGATAAACGGAGCGGCCGGCAACATCCTGGTCTGATTGCTGATTACTGTCTACTCACTCCTGTCCCCCAGAACGCGCGGAGGCGGGCCAGTGTACGTCCAGATCAGGTGGCGGGGAATTGGTCCTTTGTTGCGCTCGCCGGACTGCATCTCCTCGAAGGCGTGGGCCAGCGCGCCCACGGAACGGGACAGCACGAACAGGCCGCGGCAGAGCGGCGGCGGAAAGCCGAGCTCGGCATAGACGACGCCGGTCGCGCCATCGATGTTCATCGGGATCGTCCGGCCTTTCGCCGCCGCGAGCTGCGCCTCGATCGCACGGCTGATGGCGGCGAAGCGACCGCTCACGGCGCCGCTCTTGGTTGCGGCGTCCACGAGCTCGAGCAGACGGGGCGCCCGCGGGTCGACGGGATGAAAGCGGTGCCCGAACCCCGGGACATGCCGGACACCCCGCTCGGCCAGCTCTTTGATTTCGGCGCGCACGGCTTCGGCCAACCGCTGCTCGCTCGTGCGGGTGCCGTTCAGGCGATCGGCAATGGCGTTGTACAAGGCTACGCATTGCTCGCCGGCGCCGCCATGCACGTCGCCGAGCATGTTGACGGCCGAGGCCATGGCATTGTTGATGCCGACTCCGCAGGTGATCGCCATCCTGGCCGCCGCGATCGAGGGCGCCTGCGGGCCCATGGTCCACCGCCGCCACCAATGCGGCCTCGAGCAGCTTGGCGGCTTCCGGATGGGGAAGCTCGCCCCGCGTCATGAGATAGACCATCTCGGCAAAGCTGACGCGGCCGATCAGGTCCTCGATCGCATAGCCGCGACAGCGGATCATGCCGGGCTGCATGTCGATGATCGACGTCGACCACCAGTCCTCGGGGCTCTTGGTGTTGCGGCCGTCGGTCATATGGCACCGTCTCGCGCGAGCTCGTCCATGTCGTGCTTCGAATAACCCAGTTCGCTCATGAAGGGTTTCAGTGTCGGCGCCGAGCGCCGGCGGCGCGCGATCCGGGCGCCGGATCGCCGCTGGCGAGGCGGAAGCCCGAGCGCACGACGCTGACCGGACGATCGACATCGGGCACCGATGCGAAGGTCTTGAGCAGCCCGCGCTCGACGATCTGCGGATGCTCGAGCACCGACGGCACGTCGAGGACTTCGCCGGCGGGAACGCCGTTGCGGTTCAGGAGCGCCGACCAGTCCTGCGCCGATCTCGCCGCCAGCGCCTTTTCCAGCTCGTGGTTCAACTCGAAACGACGGGTCTTGCGATCCTCGCGAGCGGCGAAGCGCGGATCGGTCACGAGATCGTCGCGCCCGATCAGCCGGGCGAGCGTCTCGAACTGCTCCTGCTTGTTGGCCGCGATGTTGAGCAGCCCGTTGCCGGTGCGGAACGTGCCCGAGGGGCTGGCGGTCATGTTCTCGTTGCCCATCGGCGCGGGCTTCACGCCCGCGATCAGCCAGTTCGAGACCGCCCAGCCCATGGCCACCAGGGACGATTCCAGCATGGAGACGTCGATGAGCTCCCCCTCCCCGCTGCGCTCGCGCCGGAACAGCGCCGCCGCGATCGCGAACGCGGCGGTGATGCCGCCCATGGTGTCGGCCACGGGATAGCCGACGCGCAAAGGCGCTGACTGCGCGTCGCCGGTGACGCTCATCACTCCGCACAGCCCCTGAATGATCTGGTCATAGGCCGGATTGAGCTTGAGCGGCCCGCTCCTGGCCGAAGCCGGAGATCGCGCAATAGATGAGATCGGGCTTCAGAGCTTTCAGCGCGCCGTAGCCGAGCCCCAGTCGCTCCATGACGCCGGGGCGGAAATTCTCCACCACGACATCGGACGTGGCGACGAGCCGTTCGAACGCCGTACGGCCTTTCGGAGATTTCAAGTTGAGCGTGATCGAGCGCTTGCCCGCGTTCTGTGCCAGGAAGGAGGCGCCCATGCCGCGGCGATTGAGCTCGGGATCGGCGCCGAGCTGACGGGCGAGATCGCCGCTGCCCGGCACCTCGACCTTGATCACGTCGGCGCCGAGCTGGGCGAGCTGATAGCAGCAGAACGGACCGGCCAGTACATTGGTCAGGTCGAGGACGCGCGTACCGGCGAGCAGTCCAGCCATCTCCTCGCACCCTCCTCATTCTTCTCAGCAGAACTATATTCTGTCTAACATAACGTTCTGTACAACGCAACTGCGTTCTAGTATGAACCGTGTCTGTCCCACTATGTGAGCCAGGCGCAATGAGCAACGACAAGGTCGAAGCAGTCGAACGAGCGCTCACCGTGCTGAATTCATTCCAGGCCGACAAGCCTGTCATGACTCTGGGCGAGATCGCGACCGCCACCGGCTTCTACAAGAGCACGATCCTGCGCCTTACCGCCTCGCTGGAACGGCTCGGCTACCTGGTGCGGGATGAGAGCGGCGTTTTTCGACTAGGTCCAGCGCTGGTACGATTGGGCTCGATCTACCGCGCCGGATTTAATCTCGGCGAGGCGATCAGGCCGGAGCTGCGCAGGCTGGTAACGGCAACCGGGGAGACGGCATCATTCTATGTGCGCGAGGGCCAATTCCGCGTGTGCCTGTTCCGGCACAATTCGCCGCACTCGGCCCGTCACCATCTCGACGAGGGCGCGGCCCTGCCGATGAACGCCGGCGCCAGCGCTCACGTGCTGCTCGCCTTCTCCGATGCCGAAACCCCCAGCACCAAGATTGCGAGCGCCAAGACCGCGAAAACCAAGGCCGTGCAGGAACGCGGGCATTACATCTCTCTCGGCGAACGCGACCCCCATGTGGCGTCCGTCGCGGTCCCGGTCTTCGATCTCGCCGGCCACTTCAAGGGAGCGCTCGCGATATCCGGGCTGATCGGGCGGTTCCAGGACCGGGCACGCCAGGTTGCGCTCGTGGAGCTCGCGGAATCGGCCGACCGCTTGCGCACACGGTTGCCGGCGAGCGAATAGGACCCATCTGAACGATCCGGGCGAATTCATCTCCGCCGAGGCGTGCAATGAATCCGCCTGGCGCCGCCGTTCCAGCCGGCGTGTCACTTCCCGCAACAACGCGTCGCCGACGGCGTGCCCGAACACGTCGTTGACCTCCTTGAAGCGGTCGAGGTTGACGCTGAACAGCGCGAAGCTCTCGTTCGCCGCCGTCGCCCACGCCAGCGTGGCGGCGAGATGGTTGTTGAACGACACCCGGTTCGGCAGGTCGGTGAGATGATCAGCGCGCGTTCCTGGCGGCCGAGTTCTGCGACAACCTGCAGGGCTACCTGATCGGGAGGCCGCGGCCGATCGCCGATTATGCGGAGCTCCTGGGCCGACAGGCGATCACCACCGCCGAGGATATCCGCGCGGCGAGTTAAATCCGGCACATTCCGCGCAGCGCAGCTATGAGATATGATCGCATCCTGGTCCAAGGGAGCGATCCGCCATGCCGACACGACGTCACGTGCTCGCCGCCTCGGCGGCGGGGCTTGCCGCATCGAACTTCCTCTCGCGCGCTTTCGCGCAGGCGATCCAGAAGCCGGTCCGTATCATCGTGGGCTTTCCCGCCGGCGGCGGCACCGACGTCATCGCCCGCATCCTGGCGGAGCGCCTGCGCGGACCCTACGCCGCGACCGTCCTGGTCGAGAACAAGCCGGGCGCCGCGGCGCGCGTCGCGGTCGAATTCGTCAAGAACGCGGAGCCGGATGGAAGCACAATGCTGTTCACTCCGGACTTTCCGATCACGGTCTATCCGCACAGCTTCCGCTCGCTCAACTACGAGCCGCTCAAGGACTTCACGCCGGTCTCGCCGGCGGCACGGTCGATGCTGACCTACAATGTCGGTCCGGGCGTGCCCGACAGTGTGAAGACGCTCGCCGACTTCGTGCAGTGGTGCAAAGCCAATCCGGGGAAGGCGGTCTACGCCACGACGGCGGCGGGTGGGACGCCGCATTTCGTCGGCATGATGCTTGCCAACGCGGCCGGCATCGCGATGAGCCCCGTACACTACCGCGGCGGCGCACCGGCCTTGCAGGATCTGATCGGCGGCCACGTACCGGCCGCCGTCAACCCGATCAGCGAAAGCATGACGCAGGCGAAAGCGGGGACGATCCGGATCCTGGCGGTGACGGGATCGCAACGCTCGTCGTTCCTGCCGGACGTGCCGACCATGCGCGAGGCCGGCTACGACGTGGTGGTGGAGTCGTGGCTCGGCGTATTCGTGCCGTCGAAGACGCCTGCCGGGATCGTGAACGCGCTGAGCGCGGCCATCGCCGACGCGGTCAAGTCCGCGCCGATGATCGACAGCCTGGCCAAGGTCGGCAACACGCCGGCATTCCAGAGCCCGGCCGACTTCGCCGCGACCGTGAAGGCCGACATCGCGCGCTGGGCGCCGGTCGTGAAGGCCTCGGGCTTCGTCGCGGAAGATTGATTCAGCGCCGCAGAAACCGCCAGCGCCGGTCGGCGATGATGGCGCGCGCGGCGTTGTGACCCGGCGCCCCGCTGACGCCGCCGCCGGGATGCGCGCCCGACCCGCAGTGATAGAGCCCTTTGAGCGGCCCACGATAGTCGGCGTAGCCGAGCGCGGGGCGGGCGGAGAACAGCTGGTCGAGCGTCAAGGCGCCGTGGAAGATGTCGCCGCCGGTGAGGCCCAGCACTTGCTCCAGGTCGAACGGGCTCAGCGCCCGGCGGCCGACTACGCTCGCCTTGAATCCCGGCGCATAGCGATCGACGGTCTCGATCATCAGGTCGGCCACGCGCTCGCGATGATCGTCCCAGGCGCGCCCGTCGGGCAGCTCCGGCGCCACGTGCTGGCAGAACAGGCTGGCGACGTGGGCCCCGCGCGGCGCCAGCGTATCGTCGAGCGTCGACGGGATGACAAGCTCGATGATCGGCTCGCGGCTCCAACCGAGCTCACGTGCATCGCCATAGGCGCGGTCCATGTAGCGCAGGCTCGGGCCGAGAATGATCCCGGCGGTGTGATGATCCGCGACGTCGCGACCGGGCAGCGCCGTGAAGCTCGGCAGCTCCGAGAGCGCGACATTGATCCGGAAGGTGCCGGAGCCGCAGCGCCACGCGCGCATGCGGCGAAGAAAGTCCGGATCGAGCGCGCCTTCCGGGATCATGGCGGTATAGAGGCGCCGGGGATCGACATTGGCGGCGACGGCGGCTCCGCGCACGACACGCCCGTCGGCGAGCACGACGCCCGCGGCCCTGCCCTTCTCGATCAGGACCTCGCGCACCGGCGCGCCGGTCTCGATCTCCACGCCATGGCTCGCCGCCGACCGTGCCATGGCCTGCGTGATCGCGCCCATCCCGCCGATGGCGTGCCCCCAGAGGCGCTTCTTGCCGTTCACCTCGCCGAAAGCATGGTGCAGCAGAACGTACGCGCTGCCTGGAGCGTACGGACTGGCGTAGTTGCCGACGATCGCATCGAAGCCGAGCCAGGCCTTCACCAGCTCGCCGTCGAACCAGCCATCGAGGTAGTCGGCGGCGGATTTCGTGAACAAATCGAGCAGCGTGCGCAGATTTTCCGTGGACAGCCCGCGCAGCCGGTTGCCGAGACGTCCGGCTTTGAGTAACTCGCCGAGGGCTCCGAAGTTGCGCCCACGTGTGAGATTCGGCGGCGCCCGCAGGACCAGATCGCGCATGAGATCGGCGCTGGCATCGAGTTGCCGGTTGAAGGCAGGGAACCGTTCGGCATCGGTGGGATTGAACTTGGCGATGTTGCGTTCGGTGTGTCCTTCGGCGGCGAGGAGATACCGGCCATCCAAATTCGGCAGGAAGTTTTGCGCGCGCCGCTCGACAATTTCTAGTCCGTGGTCAAAAAGACGGAGATCAGCGATGATCTTGGGGTGCAACAAGCTCACGGTGTAAGCCGCAAGCGAATTGCGAAAGCCTGGAAAGAACTCCTCCGTAACCGCCGCTCCACCCACAACCGGTCTTCGTTCGACCACCTTGACCGCGAGGCCCGCCATGCCGAGGTAGGCTGCGCAAGTCAGCCCATTGTGACCCGCGCCGATGATGACGACGTCGTATTCCCGCATCGGGTCGCCAGTTCCTACCCGGACCAAATCCTACCGGAACATATCCTAACCACATGTCTGCGAAATTGTTACCGTCGCGCCACCTTCGGGTCGGCCGAGCCAAAGCTGGATTGGGTCTCTTCGCCTGCGTCGCGATCAAGAAGGGCCAATTCATTGTTCGCTACACCGGTCGCAAGCTGCGGACCGAGGCGGCCGACGCGCTCGACACCAGGTACCTGTTCGAGATCAACTCCCGCTGGACCATCGACGGCTCCAACCGGAAAAACCGCGCCCGCTATATCAACCATTCGTGCCGGCCGAACGCCGAGGTCTATTTCGTCAAGCACGTGATCAAGATCCGGGCGATCAAGAACATCAAGCCGGGCGATGAGATTACCTACCACTATGGCCGCGACTACTTCGATTCCTTCATCAGGTCCTCGGGTTGCAGGTGCATGTCCTGCGGCACCAAGACGATGAAGGTGCGCTCGGGACGACCGAAGCGCCGGACCAAAAGGCGCTAACCCAGCGCCGCGACCCCGGCGTTCGCGATTTTCTCGTCGTCCTGGGATTGCACGCCGGAGACGCCGATCGCCCCGACGCATTCGTTCTGGTAGATGATCGGAACGCCGCCCCAGATCGCAAGGCCGGCGGGATAGTTCAGGAACACCGGCCGCTCCTTCACGCGCTCCTCCCACATCTTCGTGGGCTGCTTCGTCAACGCCGCGGTGCGGGCCTTGCCATGCGCGACCTCGGGCGTGGTGGGACCGGCGCCGTCCATCCGGTCGAGCAGGAGCAGCACGCCGGCATCGTCGACGATCGCGATCGATACCTTCCACTTGTTCTTCTCCGCTTCCGCCTTGCAGGCGGCCATCATCTTCTGCGCGTCCGCGGACGTCAGGCAGGGTTTGGTACGCATGTCCTCTCCTTGGTGTGGACAACGCGCATCTTAACCACCGCCGCAGTCCTGACCAGCACGTCGCATGCTGATGATTTGCATACCGGGCATCCAGCGGTGCGCGAGCAGCCGAGCGGGCACGTAACGACGTGTCGCCGAATTTGCATTTGATTGGTATGCCACCTATCATTCCTTGCCGAGAACGACTCGAGACCGCGACCATTCATGAGCCTGGACCTCTTCTTCTCGCGTGCCGGTCACCTCATCCGGCGGATGAACCAGATCTCGGTCGCGATCTTTCTCGAGGAGACGCGCGCGCTCGGCCTGACCACCGTGCAATATGCCGCGCTGCACATGATCGATGAAGTTCCCGACATCGACCAGGCGCGCCTGAGCAGCGTGATCGCGTTCGACACGACCACCCTGGTCAAGGTGATCGATCGCCTGGCCGAGAAGGGCCTCATTACCAGGACCCGTTCGCAGACTGACCGGCGCAAGCAGCTCCTCAACGCGACGGCGCAAGGGCGCGAAGTGGTCAGAAAGATCCAACCGATGATCGATCGAGCGGAGCAACGGATCCTCGCGCCGCTCAGCCCATCCGATCGGCGCAAGTTCATGGAAATGCTCACGCAGCTCGTCAACGTGAACAACGTCTACAGCCGCGCCCCGCTCGACAGCGAGCTGCTCTTCGGCCTCACCGGCCGGCGCAAGCAAGGCGTGCCGACGGCGAGGAAGAAACGCGCCGGCGCGAGGAGCTAACGAGCGATGTTATTTCCGCGCAGAACTCGTCGCTGATCTTCTGGGCCCGGCGCATCTCACGCCAACCAACTCAATGGTAGTAAAGGTGGCACCAGCACCCGCAAACGCCGCCGGTATAATTACACCGACCGCAACCGGAAGCAGGCGAACCGCCGAACGATTCGCAGCTTATGAACGCCGACGCATGTCCGATACGATCGGGTTGAGCGTTTGTGCCGCCCGTTCTTCATTTCACGGCTGGCATTATAGCGGCTTAGCCGCCTGATAGCGCATAGCGGCCTTGTCAATCGCGTTCACGCGATAGTTAACAATGTCTTTATATTATGCATACAAAGCAGCCATACTGAGTTAATATTTAGTTGCTGTGGGTGGTGGGTTAGGAGTTGGGAGTTGGAAGAATGGCGCTCGTTTCGCTTGAAACGTTGGGTAAGCCCGCACAAAAAACACCACAGACTCCACCAAACTTCATCGGAAAGGGCCGCGCGGGCCGTCAAAAGCACCTGCTGAGCACCCGAGCCATCGACAGCGACGACGTCGATGAATTTTGCCAAGCCGCGGAAGCATTCGAAGTCGGCCTGCCCGCGGCGCCGGACTCGATGGGCAAGACGGTTGCGCTTCTGTTTTTTCAACCCAGCACCCGCACGCGGATCGGCTTTGAAGCGGCCACGGTCGCGCTCGGCTGCCATTCGATCGGCGTGGAAGACATGTCTGCCTCGCGCTCGAATGCGCGAACCGGTGAGTCGCTCGAGGATTGCGCCGCCGTCATCTCACGCTTGTGCGATGCTCTCGTCGTCCGCCATCACGAAAATGGCGCGGCCGATCGTATGGCGGCCAAATCACAGACGCCCGTGATCAACGCCGGCGACGGCTGGAATGAACATCCGACCCAAGCTCTCATCGACATCTTTGCGCTGCGACGCGGTCTCGGCACCATCACGGGCAAAAGCATCGCGTTCGGCGGCGATCCGCGGGGTCGCACCGTTCGCTCGCTCATTCAACTGCTGCGGTTCGAAACGCCGAACGAGATCGTATTCTGCCCGCCGTCGCATTGCGAGGTGCCGGCCGATATCCTGTCGGCGATCGGTGAAAATCAGATCCGCTGCCGCACGATTCGAGACATCAAATACGCGCTGACCGATTGCGACGCGGTCATGATGGCCCCCTACGACATGTCCGACATCGGCGAACCCGCCGCTTCCGGCTACGTCTCGCCGAATGCGACGCCGGAAAGCCACGTCATAACCGCCGAGAAGATCGAACGGACCCGTTCAAGAACCCTGCTCTATCATCCGCTGCCTCGGCAGGACGAGATCGATCCGTCCTGTGACGATCTGCCGAATGCGATGTACTTCGAGCAGGTCCGCCTGTCGAAATTCATGCGCATGGCGGTGCTCAACCGCCTGCTCTCCAGGAACTGATCGGCAGCGGAATCAGGACGCGGCGCGGCGCGCCCTGTCCCTCTCCACCAGGCTGGCAACGCGCTTGGGCTGGGAGAAGGCCGGAAAAATAGGCTCGGCAATCACACGCCGCAGCTGATTGACGGGCAGTGGCTTGCTGAACAAATAGCCCTGGATCGCGTTGATGCCGAAACTGCGCATGCGCTCGAGCTGGAGCTCGGTCTCCACGCCCTCGGCGACAAGCTCGATCCTGAGATCGCGCGTGGTCTGCGCAATACCCTTGATGATCGCGGACGTGCGGGGCGAGTGATCGATATTGTTGGAGAACTTGCGATCGATCTTGATCTGCGAGAACGGAAAGTCATTCAGGTACGCCAGCGACGCGAACCCCGTCCCGAAGTCGTCGAGCGAGACGCCGATGTCCTTGCGCCGCAATTCCTCGATGATCTCGAGCGCCGCCGCGCTGTCCTCGATGAGGACCATTTCGGTGACCTCGAGGTCCAACCGACGCGGCGCCAGCCCCGTGCTGTCCAGCGCGTTCATGACGATGTCGACGATCTCGCGACCGCGCCTGAACTGGACGGGCGACAGATTGACGGCGACCTTGATGTCGACGCCCCAGCGGGTCGCTTCGGCGCACGCACTGTTGAGCACCCAGGTGCCGATCGGCACAATGAGGCCCGTCGCCTCGGCAATCGGTATGAACACGGAGGGAGCAATCGTTCCAAGCTCCGGATGGTGCCAGCGAAGCAAGGCTTCGCAACAGATCGTTCGGCCCGACCTGGGGTCGACGACCGGCTGGTATTCGATGTCGAGCTCATCATTGGCCAGAGCGAACTGCAGATCGTGCTCGAGCGCCACCCGGCTGTCGTAGCGGTGGGACAGAGCAGCGGTATAGGGGACGATCTGGCCGCGCCCCTGCCTCTTCGCCTCGTAGAGCGCAAGGTCGGCATTACGCAGGAGTGCGTCGAGCGTCGCGCCGTCCGTCGGCGCGATCGCATAGCCTACGCTCGCGCCGCAGACGCTGTTGGTCGCGTTGATCGTGAATGGGTTGGCGAACTGGACGAGAATTCGCTGAGCCATGGCTTCCACGTCTTTGGCATCGACGCCGGCCAACATGACGAGGAATTCGTCGCCGCCAATCCTCGAGATTTCGTCCCCCGGTCGCACGGCGGCCCGTATGCGGTCCGCGACTTCCTTGAGGACGGAGTCGCCGGCCGGGTGGCCGAGCGTGTCGTTGATGTCCTTGAATCGATCGAGGTCGATTGCGATCAAGCCGATCGTGTGACGGGTCTCGGCAACGGTTGCGAGATGCTGATCGAGCAATTGCAGAAAGGCCGCCCGATTCCACAACTCGGTCAACGCGTCCCGCTGCGCAAGTGTCTCGATTTTCTTGAACGCATCGTGCCTGGCCACGATGTTGTCGAACACGGTTCGGCAGATGAAGACGGTGCTGACATAGAGAATGCCGATGAAAGCGGCCAGCGCGACGTGCACGATGTCCGCGCGCGCGATCAAAGCGAGCGTGAAGGGGATGCACGTGAAACTGATCTGACCGATCGTTACCAGCGGTCTGCTGGCATTGCGGGACGAAATTCCCGCGATGTAGCCCATGACGCAACAGCTGATGAGGATTTCGAGATCGGTGCCGGGATGCATCGTCACGGTGTACGCACCGGTCAAACCGACGAGGCTCGCAAAGCTCCATGCTCCGAGGAGCGCGCCGAGCTCCCAGCGCTTGATCGAGGCGACATCCTCCGGATCGTGCCGCGCACGCTGATAAAGCCAAATTATTCCGGTGCGCTCGACGCCGACGATGAGGAATCCGATGAAAAAGATCCGGTAGAAATCGTCGCCGCTCAACGCCCACGCCAAACCGATGATCGTCAGCGCGGCCGCTGTTGCGCTGAATATCGATTTCGGTGTGCTGTAGAGAGCGCGAACGAGCTCAAAATAGAACATCTGATCGGGGGCAGAGGAACCCAGGCGATCGATGTCTGCCGTCCTGATAGCATGAATCCTCATACGCGTATCCGACGAGTCCTATCCTTTTTTTGGCCGTGGCGGAAATCGACAATATCATTCTGGAAATTTATTAAGGAAACACTCTCTGGACAGGAAAACCGGATAGGTATCCATCTGCTCTGTCATTAAAATGCGATAGGTTTTACTCAGACTTCGTTCACCACGAAGTCGCGCTCAATTCGCAATACCCGGCTGAACGATCACGAAAGCAGGCTGAACGATCCGAAGCAGGCTGAACGATCGCGGATAGCAATGAGAGCGGCCCTCCGCCGGAGACGATTGTTTCATCCCGCAGGTCCCGGCGACGTTAACGATGTCGGACCGTTCAATTCGTCGTCACGTCGACGTCATTTGTATCCGAGCCGGCGCGCCGCGCCCAGGGCGACAAGGCTGATAACGGCCGCAAGCATCAGATAGAAGCTCGGTGCAAGCTTGCTGCCCGTGACCTCGATCAGCCATGCATTGATGAATGGGGCAAAGCCGCCGAATATCGCCACGCCGAATGAATAGCTGATCGACAAGCCGGTCGTGCGGACGCGGGTCGGAAACAGCTCCGACATCAGCGCGGGAAGCCCGCCCATGTAACCCGCGGTCAGGACGCCGATGATGGCCTGGACGATCAGCAGGGTTTGAATCGACGGTGCGGCGGTCAGCCACGCAAACATCGGATAGATCGCGAGCAGGATTGCCGCCGCCGAAACGAAAGCGATCGGCAGCCGGCCGACCCTGTCGGACAGCGTGCCCACGATCGGAATCAGCACCAGCTGAATCGAGCCGGTGAGCAGACCGGCCAGGAACCCGCCGTACGGCGGCAAGCCGAGCTGCCGCGTCGCGTAGGTCGGCATGAACAGCACCGTGTACGTGGCCACGGTCACGAGAACGACCGCCCCGAACGATATCAGCATCCTCGTCTTGACGTCGGAAAAAGCCTCCCGTAGCGGCGTCTTGCTGACCGGCGTCGACTGGAACTCGATCGTCTCGTCAACGTGACGCCGGATGTAATAGGCCACCGGACCGATCATGAGCCCGAAAATGAACGGGATGCGCCATCCCCATGACTTCCATCTGCTCCGTGGTCAGCGTGCTGGCCAGCGTGACGCCGAAGCCGGTGGCGAGAATCGTCGTCAGACCTTGACTGGCAAACTGCCAGCTCGCGAAGAAGCCGCGCCGTTGCGGGTTCTGTTCCGCAAGAAACGCGGTCGCGCTGCCGAATTCGCCGCCGGCCGAGAAACCTTGGATCATGCGCGCGATGACGATCAGAATCGGCGCCAGGATTCCGATCGACGAATAGGTCGGCGCCAGCGCAATGATCGCCGTTCCCGCCATCATGAGGGTAATGGTCAGGATGAACGCGGCCTTGCGCCCGTGGCGATCGGCAAAGGTCCCGATCACGACGGCCCCGAGCGGACGCAGTACGAACGTCACGCCGAAAGTCGCCAGCGCCACCAATATCGACACCGTCTCGTTCGCGGCCGGGAAGAACAGCCTCGCCATCGTCACGGCGAAAAAGCCGTACACGGCAAAATCGAACCATTCGAGCGCATTGCCGATCGACGCCGCTATCACCGCGCGCCAACGCGGCGATTGGCTCAGCGACACTCCCGACGTCATCGCCGTCATCGCATCGCTCCCATATCCCCACGAACCGGCTACCCGGTTCCCCTATACGTGAGTCGTGAAAGCGACGCTGCAAATCGGTGCAACGACGGCCAGCCGTGCACGCAATTTCGACGCCGCAGCCGATGTGGTTGCGACGCGATCACGCCTGAGATTGGAGGGATTCCATCGGTATGACCCGACATATGCTCGGATGTAACGTCGAGATAACGGGCAGGTAACGTCGGTTACACAACCGGGCGGCTCTTGGCTCGCTCACATCAACCGAGCCGTGCGTCGCTCGCTGCGCACCGCAGACCTGCGGTTGTTCGTCCTCGACGAGATTGAACGCTGCTACTGCGCGCGTTGCCCGCCGACATCGACCGCCGGACGTGAGCCGCGATCGTTGCCGGGATGCGCGGCGGCTGCGGGCGGTGCCGCTGCTATCTCCGATCGCACATCTTCGATGCGAGATCCGGAAATGCCCGTGATCAGGCGCGTTCCGCGCTGAAACGTGACGTAGTTCCAGAGCCAGTGCAAGGCGACCGCGAGGCGATTGCGGAAGCCGATCAGGAAGTAGATGTGGGCGACGCTCCAGAGCAGCCACGCGACGAAGCCCGAGATCTTGAATACGCCGAGTTGCGCCACCGCTCGCTTGCGGCCGATCGTCGCCAAAGAGCCGAAATCGCGATAGCGGAAAGGCGGCAGCGTCTTTCCTTGCGCGCGCGCGATCAGCAGTCGGGCAACATATTGTCCCTGCTGCTTGGCGACGGGAGCGACGCCCGGCACTGGTTGGCCGTCTGCCCCGAGTGCGCAGGCCGCATCGCCGATCACGAAGATGTTCGGATGCCCCGGCACCGAAAGGTCGCCCTGCACCTTCACCCGTCCGGCGCGATCACTCTCGACCTCGAGCCACTCCGCCACCGGCGACGCCTGCACGCCGGCGGCCCAGATGATCGTCCGCGTCTCGATGCGTTCGCGCCCGATCGAAACGCTCGCGCCGTCGCAATCCGTCACCCCCGAGTTGAGCCGCACCTCCACGCCGAGTTGATCGAGCGAGCGCCGGGCCGTCTCCGACAGCGCCGGATCGAAGGAGGGCAGCAATCGCGGCCCGGCCTCGAGCAGAATGATCCGCGCGGATCGCGGGTCGATGGAGCGGAAATCGGAGGCAAGCGCCCGCTTCGCCAATTCGGCGATGGCGCCCGCCATCTCCACGCCGGTCGGCCCGCCGCCGACAACCACGAAGTTGAGAAGGCGGCGGCGCTCGCCCGCGTCCGGCTCGGTCTCGGCGCGCTCGAATGCGAGCAGTATCCTGCGGCGCAGGTAGGTCGCGTCGTCGATCGTCTTGAGGCCCGGCGCATGCGAAGCCCAATCATTCCCGAAATAGGCGTGCTCCGCGCCGGTGGCAATGATGAGCTCGTCGAACGGAATGCGCCGGCCTTCGGCGACGACCTCGCGGGAGGCCACGTCGATCCCCGACACCTTCGCCAGGATGACGTTGGCGTTCTGCTGACGGCGAAGAACGCCTCGAATCGGCCCCGCGATATCTCCGGGCGACAGCGCAGCGGTAGCCACCTGATAGAGCAGCGGCTGGAACAAGTGATAGTTGTGGCGATCGACGACCGTGATCTCGAAGGGCGCGCGCGCCAGCCCTTTGGCGGCCGAAAGCCCGCCAAATCCCGCCCCGATGATCACGACACGACGGCGTTGCTGCGTGGGTCGGTCTTCGTCTGTCATGGTCTCAAGCTAATGCTTCACGCCTCCGCACGGAAGCCCGCAGCCACGTCGCCGCCGATGCGTAAGATTTGAAGTCGCCGTCAATTTCGTCGTTTCACGCGCGCGCCGAAGTCGCGCAGACAGCGGAAAGCCTGAGGAACTTGCATTCACGGTTCCGTGAAAGCGCCGAAGCCGGATGACTTTTGCGCAAACGAAGCACTGGCCACGCGACATGAATCGCTTTCTCTTGTCCCGGCGCACCAAGCGCGCATCGCCTGGCTTGTCGCAAGCCTTGGGAGAGGCCATGCGGATTGCAACTGCCGAAAGTGAAAACGACTCGATCCCGGCGTGCGGGATCGCCGTGATGGCCAAGGCTTCGATCCCCGGCCGCAGCAAGACCCGCCTGGTCCCACCGCTCACGTTCGATGAAGCGGCACGGTGCAACACGGCGTTCCTGCGTGATATCGCCGACAATATCCTGGCGGCCTCCGTGCAAGCGTCCATCGCCGGCCACATGGCGTTCGGTCCGCCGCAATCGAAGCCTTTCTTTCAGCAGCATCTTCCCGGCGAGATCGGACTGATCGAGGCTTGGTACCCGAATTTCGGAGATTGTCTGTTCGCGGCCATTGCCGGGCTTGTCGAATGCGGCCATCGCTCCGCGGTGGTTCTCAATTCCGACAGCCCTACGCTACCCACGTCGCTACTGATCGAAACCGCGCAGGTGCTGGAGCAGTCGGGTGACCGCGTCGTGCTCGGGCCCGCGCATGACGGCGGCTACTACTTGCTCGGGCTGAAAGCCGCCCATCGCCGAATGTTTCAGGACATCGCCTGGAGCACGGAGCACGTCGCGCGTCAGACCTTGGACCGCGCCGCCGAGCTGGGCCTGTCCGTGCACGTGCTGCCGGAATGGTACGACGTGGACGATGTCCGGGCGCTGCGCATGTTGCAGGCGGAACTGTTCGACGGCGGATCCTTCGCGCCGGCTCTCCGCCCCAATCAACCGCGGCACACCCGCGCGCTGATGCAGTCGCTGATCGCCGATGCCGAGCTGCGCGAGCGTCTCGCCAGCGATGACGCATTCGGGAGGGCGGCGGAATGAAGCGGATCACCGGGCTCGACTGGCCGCTCGCGGCACTCGCCGCCTGCCTGCTCGCGCTCACGGTCGCCGGCTCGTTCTGGATCACGTCGTTCGACGACGGCAACGCCGGCGTCATTCCGCTCCTGCAAGCGGTGCCCTACGCGCTGGCGGCATGGCTCGTCGTCCGCGCGCGGCAGGACGGCGCCGACAGCAATCGCGCGCTTGCGAGCATCCTCATCGTCGGCTTTGCCATGCGGCTCGTGCTTCTTCCGGGCACGCCGGTATCGACCGACATCTTCCGCTATGTCTGGGACGGCCGCGTGCAGGGCGCGGGCATCAATCCGTACCTGTATCTGCCTTCTGACGCGACGCTGACGAGCCTGCGCGACGCAGACATCTATCCCTACATCAACCGCGCCGATTACGCCCCGACCATCTACCCGCCGACGTCGCAGATCGTCTTCTATCTGATCACGCGCATATCCGAGGCGACCATCTTCATGAAGGCCGCCATGCTGGCGTTCGAGGGGCTCGCGGTCTGGGCCATTTTGCAGTTGCTCGCGGCGCGCGGCCTGCCGCGATCGCGCGTCCTGCTCTATGCCTGGCATCCGCTCCCGCTGTGGGAATTCGCGCGCAGCGGCCACGTCGACATCGTGGCCATCGCCTTTCTGCTGCTCGCCTTCCTGGCCGCCGAGAGGCGCAAGCCGATTCTCGCCGGCATCGCGCTCGCCTCGGGCGTGTTGGTCAAATATTTCCCCGTTGTCGCGGGGCCGGCGCTCTACAAGCGCTGGGATTGGCGTCTGCCGGTCGCCTTCGCCGCGACCTTGGCAATTCTCTACCTGCCCTATCTCGGCGCCGGCACCAAGGTGCTCGGCTTCCTCGGCCAGTATGTCACCGAGGAGGGCTTCGACAAAGGATCGGGCATCTTCCTCTGGCAGGTGCTCGGAACGATCGTTCCGCTGCAGGCGCAAGCGCTTCCCTTCTACCTGCCGGTCGCAGCGACGGTCATGGCGGTGCTCGCACTCTTCGTCGTCATGCGCGCGCACGCGCCGGGCGCGGATATTGCGGGCGCCATGCTGCTCGCGGTCGCGTTCACCATCCTGTTCTCGCCGCACTACGCCTGGTACTTCGCGTGGCTGGTCCCGTTCCTGTGCTTCAACCCCGTCATCGGCGTCGTCTATCTCACCTGCGCGGCAAGCTATCTCTATTTCGCTCACTGGCCGCCCAACGTCTGGGATGGCCTCGTGATCTACGGCCCCTGCGTCCTCATTCTCGCCGCGGAATTTGCATACCGCCGCCATCGGGACTCGACGCGAAAAAGATCGGAGGCGCGTCGTGCAGTCCCAGCTTGAGACGAAGATCGATCCGCGGCGCTACTTCGAGAGCGCCGGACAGCCGCGCAGCGATCAGGTGGCAAGCCGTCCGGTCTGCGTCTATCTCGAGACGACGAACCGCTGCAACCTGCTGTGCACGACCTGCCCGCGTACCTATGCCGAGCTCGAGCCGCCCGCCGACATGAGCTGGGCGCTGTTCACCTCGATCGTCGATCAGATTCCCGACCTGCAACGCGCGGTGCTGCACGGCGTCGGCGAGCCGATGCTGGTGAAGAACCTGCCGAAGATGGTGCGCTACCTCAAGGACCGCGGCAGCTACGTGCTGTTCAATACCAACGGCACCGTTCTCAACGAGAGGAACGGACGCGCGCTGATCGAGGCCGGCCTCGACGAGCTGCGCGTTTCGCTCGATGCGGCGAACGCCAAGTCCTTCCGCGCCATTCGCGGCAAGGACTACTTCGGGCGTATCCTCAAGAACGTCCGCGCCTTCCGCGAATTGCAGGAGCGCGAAAACAAGGACCGCCCGCGCGTATCGGCCTGGCTCACGGGACTGAAGGAAACCATCGCCGAGCTGCCGGCCTTCGTCGAGGTCGCCGCGGATATCGGCGTGAAGGAGGTCTACCTGCAGCGCCTCGTGTTCTTCGAGCAAGGTGCCGTCGGTCTCGCCCGCCCCGACCAGGCGCTCTACGAGCACATGACACGGGAGGAGACCGCTCATCTGGAGGCGGCGACCGAGTTGGCGCGCTCCTACGGCATCGCGTTCAGCGCGTCCGGGGCCGCATCGGAGCCCGGCATGAGCCTTGCGCGCCATGACGACGGCTCGCCCTGGGCGCTGTGCCGGCGGCCATGGACGGTCATGTATTTCACCGCCAACGGCCGCGCCCTGCCCTGCTGCATCGCGCCGTTCTCGCAACGCGGCTACGAGAACTACACGCTGGGCGACGCCACCCAGCAGACGCTGCAGGAGATCTGGAACGGCACCGCCTACCACTCGTTCCGCGAGGCGTTGCTCTCCGACAAGCCGCCGGCCGCCTGCGCCAATTGCGGTCTGCGCTGGAGTCTTTGACGATGACCGCCACGGCCTCCATCGTCGTGGTGATACCGACGCTGAACGAGGAGCAGTCGATCGGCGACGTCGTGCGCGGCATTCCGCGCGATGTGGTCGGCCGCATCATCGTGGCAGATGGCGGCAGCAGCGACGCGACGGCGGCGCGCGCGATGGATGCCGGCGCCGACGTCATCGCCGCCGGGCGCGGCTACGGCCGCGCCTGCCTGGCCGCGACCAGGGCGGCCGAAGGCGCCGATATCGTCGTCTTCATGGACGGCGACGGCGCCGACGATCCGCGAGCGATCGCGCGGCTGATCGAGCCGATCCGCGCCGGGCATTTCGATTTCGTCATCGGGTCCCGGGCCCGTGGCGGCCGCGAGCCCGGCAGCATCGCCTGGCACCAGCTCCTTGCCGGCCGTTTGGCCGGGTCGGGCATGCGGCTCATCTACGGCGTGCGCTACACCGACATGTGCGCGTTCCGCGCCATCCGGCGCGCCGTGCTGCTCGATCTGGGCATGCGCGAGCTGACCTACGGCTGGAACATCGAGATGCAGATGCGTGCCGCCCGCGCGGGGCTGCGCATCCTGGAGATTCCGGTGGACTATCGCCGTCGCAGCGGCGGCCATTCCAAGGTCGCCGGCAGCCTGCCCGGAACGATCCGCGCCGGCTCGCGCATCATCGCGACCTTCGCGCGGGTCTGGCGGGAGGCTGCGAGCGCGCGGTGATCACAAGCGCATCACCGGCGGTTCGCCATAACGTGATTTGTTTCATTGCGTGATCGCGCTCATGCATGCGGCGCGATTTCGAAGAGCGGGAGCGATCGGTGCGCGATCTCGTGGTCTACGGCGAGCCTACGCTCGAGAAGGCGCTGAGATCGGTCGGCCGGCTGTGGCAGGCGCGCACCGGCACACGCGTGAATGTCTTCGTCGCCCGCACCGTCCTTTCACTGGCGCAGATCGAGCGCGGTGCGCGCTGCGACGTGATCTTCGCGCTTGCCGGCGCCGCGACCGATGACGCCGCGCGAGACAGGATCATCCACGCCGGCACGGTTCGCCGCGCCTTGCGCAACGACCTGGTCCTCATCGGCGTCGAGCCGGCCGCGGCGCCGACGAGCGGCACGACGCTCGCCGATATCGGCAGGCTGATCGCCGGCAAGACGCTCGCCATCGCCGACCCCACGCGCGACGCAGGCGGCGCCCGCGCCGCCGAGTTGCTGCGCAGGGCAGGCGTGCCTGTCGACGGCAACAAGTCGATCGCCATCGCCGAGAGCTCCGCCGGCGTGGTCAGCATGCTCGCGAGCGGCAAGGCGCGGCTCGGCATCGTCTATGCCACCGACGCGACGAGGGATTTCCTGGTGGCGCTGCCGGCCTCGGAGCTGCCGCCGATCGACTATGTCGTCGCGCAGGCCCGCGATCCCGTGATGGATACCCAGCCCTTCTTCGCGTTCCTGCAATCCGCGCCGGCGAGGGCCGCGTTCGAATCCGCGGGGCTGCAACCCATCGACGGGACGACCGCCGGGAGGCAGCAATGACCGATATGACCGCGGGACGTTTGCGCCACGTTTCCAGAGTCATCGTGCACCCGCTGACGGTACGGATCACCCATTGGCTCAACGCGCTCGCGATGGTCATCATGATCATGAGCGGCTGGCGCATCTACAATTCCGACCCGATCTTCCCCTTCCACTTCCCGGTCGATCTCACGCTGGGCGGCAGCTACGACGGATCGGTGGACCTCCACAACGAGGATGGCCTCGCCGGTGCCTTGCAGTGGCACTTCGCCGGCATGTGGCTGCTGGCGATCAACGGCATCGTCTATCTCGCCTATGGAATTCTCTCCGGGCACTTTCGCCGTGCGTTCTTTCCGGTCGGGCCGCGTGCCGTGTTGCACGACGCCATGGCGGCGCTGAAGTTTCAACTGCCGCACCGGCTCGGCGTCTACAACGCCGTGCAGAAGACGCTCTATCTCGGCGTGTTGGCCGCCGGCGTGATCACGGTGCTCTCAGGGCTCGCCATCTGGAAGCCGGGGCAGTTCCAGGAGCTGACCTTCCTGTTCGGCGGCTTCGACGTCGCGCGCATCATCCACTTTCTCGGCATGGCCGCGATCGTCGCATTCCTGATCGTGCATGTCGCCCTCGTCATCATCGTTCCGAAGACCTTGCCGGCCATGATCACCGGACGCGCGCCGGCGCACGAAGCGCAACACGAGGACCAGTCCAGATGAGCAGCAAGGACGAATCGAAGGAATTGCTGCGGGCGAGCGGCGCGGCACGGCAGATCGAGCGCCGGCTCTTCCTCAGGCAGGGGCTGAGCCTCGGCGCGCTGACACTGCTGACCGGCTGCGACGTCACCGATACCAGCGCCGTGCAGTCCGTGCTCGACGGCATCTCTCGCTGGAACGACCGCGCGCAGGCCGCGATCTTCAATCCACACCGGCTGATGCCGACCTATCCGGAGGGCCAGGCGGTCAAGGACTTCCGCTACAACGCCTACTACGGCGCGAGCCAGATTCCGAAGATCGACGGCGCGACCTACAAGCTCGGGCTCTCCGGCCTGATCGACGACCGCAAGCCGTGGACTTTGCCGGAGCTCTACGCGCTGCCGCAGGACTCCCAGGTGACGCGACACGTCTGTGTCGAAGGCTGGAGCATGATCGGCAAATGGACCGGCGTGCCGTTCCGCACCTTCCTCCAGCGTATCGGCGCCGACTTGAGCGCCAAATATGTCGGCTTCGAATGCGCCGACGGCTACTATTCGAGCATCGACATGGCCTCGGCGCTGCATCCGCAGACGTTTCTCACCTTCAAGATTTCCGACGAGATCCTCGCGCCGAAATACGGCTATCCGCTCAAGCTGCGCATCCCGACCAAGCTCGGCTTCAAGAACCCGAAATGGATCACGGCGATGTACGTGACCAACCGTTTCCCCGGCGGATTCTGGGAGGACCGCGGTTATAACTGGTTCGCCGGAGTATGATTGGTCGCTGCCACGGGCGTTTCAGCCGGCGGCGGTCTGGGCGAGATACTCCATATCCCGCTCCGGCTGCTCACCCACGAACGTGAGCGCGACCTCGTTCGCGCCAGCCTCGCGGTAGCGCCGCGCCTGGACGACACAGTCTTCCGCGGTGCCGGCAATGGCGAAGGCCGCGACGAAGCGCTCGTCGAGCGCGTCCAACGGGCGCTCGCCTGCCTGCAGCCGTTCGACCGCGGAGATGAAGTCCGCCTCGGCCAGGCCCCCTGCCCGCAATAGCGCCGCCTTTGCCGCCGGCACGCGCTGGCTGAGCGACCAGAAGCCCGGCAGCATGTCGCCGATCGTCTCCTTCGCCAGACTGACGGCCTCGCTCCGGTCGGGCCGCGCCGCGCATGGCACGTATTGCACGACCTCGGCCGGTGGAGGCCTGCCCGCCTCGTGCGCGGACTTGCGCACGATCTCGACCGCATGCCGGGTGAAGTCCGGCGGGCACATGTTCGAGATCATCAGTCCGTCGGCGATCCGCCCGCACAGCGCCAGCGCCTGCTCGCCGCGCGCCGCCATCAGGAGCGGCATGTCCGGCCGCGCCCGGTATTCGAGCTTGGCCTCGCGCGCGGAGAAGGCACGTCCGGCATGGCTCACCGCCTCGCCCGCCAGCATGGCGCGCACGATGGTGATGGCGTCGCGCACCGCGGCGAGCGGACGCTCCGTGCTCAGCCCCATGCGCTCGGTGGCGGATGCGATGCCCGAGCCGATCCCCAGTCGCGCGCGGCCCTGCGCCAGCTCGTCGAGCGCGCCGATCTCCATCGCGATCAGCGTGGGGTGCCGGTTGTAGGGATTGAATACGCCGACGCCGATGTGGATGCGGGCGGTAGCGGCGGCGCAGGCCGACGCCGCGGGCAGCACGCCGCGATTGAACGGGTTCTCCGCAAACCATATCGAGTCGTATCCGTTCGCGTCGGCGACCTTGGCGAGGTCGATGCAACGACGAGGAGCTATCCCACCGGAGAGACGCACGCTCAGTTTCGGCAAATCGACCACGCGCTACACTCCGCCCGGGCGCGGACCGGAGCTTGCTTCGGAGAAGTGCGCATGCACGACGCGCCACTCGCCCGCCTCCTTGCGGAACACCATGGTCGAGCGCGTGATGAACTCGTCGCCGCCATAGTGAATGTCCCGCGGCGGCGGCTCCTTGCCGGTCCAGTTGCGCCGCGTGCGACGGTGGCACCAGACTACGCCCATGTCGTCGGACACCGCGCCGCCGATGTCGAACGGCGTCCAATAGCTCGAATTCACATTTTGTCCGTAGAACTTCCAGAGCCGGATCCAGTGCTCGCACCCAGCGTAGGTATGGCCGTTGAGGTTGAAGAACAGCGCCTCCGGCGCTGCGCTCCAGATCGGCTCGAGCTTCTGCCAGTCGAAACGAGCGTTCGCGTCGAGGTAGTCCGCGTGCAGCTTCAGGATCTGCTCGCGGTCGGCCTGCGATCCGCCGACGAGATTTGGCTCGGACATTGTCTATCCCCGCGCGCCGCAGTGTCTCTTAAAACCGTTCAAATCTTGGACGTTTGGCTCTTGCAACGCAATCGCGAACGTGCTCGACACAGCAAAGCAAACGCTGGAGTTTCAGGCATGTCATCGCCCACAGTTGCACTACAGGAAGTCGATCCCGCCTCGCGCGCACCGCGCCGAGTCCGCCACGAGCCGCGCCGGCGCGTACTCGAAGTCAAGCGGGTCAACAAGATTTCGGCGCACATGATCCGCGTCGCGCTCGGCGGCGATCTCGACGGCTTCACCAGCCTCGGCTTCGACGACCACATCAAACTGTTCTTCCCGGACGGGCCGGCGGTCGCCGGTGGCGAGACGCCGACGGCATCGCGCGACTACACGCCGCGCCGCTACGATCCCGCCGCGAATACGCTCGACATCGAGTTCGTCCTGCACGACGCCGGGCCGGCGACGCGCTGGGCCGAGCAGGCGCGGCCCGGGCAATCGCTGCAGATCGGCGGTCCGCGCGGCTCCTTCATCATCCCGACCAATTTCGACTGGCATCTGCTGATCGGCGACGACACCGCGCTGCCCGCGATCGCGCGGCGCTTGGCGGAGCTTCCGGCCGGGACGCGCGTGGTGGTCCTGGCCGAGGTGGACGGCCCGGCGGATCAGGTGCGTTTCGAGAGCGCCGCCGACGTGACCGTCACCTGGGCGCATCGCAACGGCGCCGAAGCCGGCACGACGGACGTGCTGGCGCAGACGCTCAAGACGCTGACCCTGCCGCGCGGCGACTACTACGCCTGGGTGGCGTGCGAGTCCCTCACCGCCAAGGCTTTGCGCGCCCAGCTCATCGCCGACCACGGCGCCAATCCGAAATGGATGCGCGCCGCCGGCTACTGGCGCCGCGGCGCCGTCGCCGTGCACGACACGCACAACGACTAGTGCCCCGAACCCGAAGTTCGCACAGACATCGCGGCAAAGGCGTTTGCGAACTTCGGGTTCAAAAGGGGCACTAAGAATCATAGAGTTGCTAGTGTCCCTTTGATTCCGAAGTTCGCATGAGAACGTGCTGCGAATGCGTGCGAACTTCAGAATCGGGACACTAGAATGAATTTCGGCTGATCGACGCGGGCCCCCTATCACCTGCCGGCGAGCATCCGCCGCAGCGTGGCGACCAGCCGATCGAGGTCGATCGGCTTGGTGTCGAACTCGTCGCAGCCCGCGGCCAGCGCTGTTTCACGCGTGCCTGCGAGCGCATGGGCAGACAGCGCGACGACCGGAATGTCGCGCGTGCGCGGATCGCTCTTCAGGCGGCGCGTCGCTTCCCAGCCGTTGACGACGGGCAAATCGAGGTCGAGCAGGATCAGATCCGGCTGCGCGCCCGCGGCCATCTCGCATCCCGTCGCGCCGTCCTCGGCCACGAGAACCTCGAAATCGCCGATGAGCTCGAGCCGCGTCTTGAGCATGTAGACGTTGTCATCGTTGTCCTCGACGTACAGGAGCCTGATCACGATGCCCGCTCCAATGCCGGCGCACCGGTGGCGCCGTCGGGCAGGCGGACCGTGAACACCGACCCCCTGGCCGGCTCGCTCGCCACGGTCACGTCGCCGCCCATCATGCGCGCGAGCTTGCGCGTGATGGCCAGACCGAGGCCGGTGCCGCCGTAGCGCCGCGCCGTCGAGCTATCGGCCTGGATGAATTCCTCGAACAGCTTCGCCTGCTGCTCCGCCGTGAGGCCGATGCCGGTGTCGGACACGGCGAATTCGACCCAATTGCAGCGGCCGCGCACCCTGCGTACCCGCAGCACGACCTCGCCCTGCTTCGTGAACTTGCAGGCATTGCTCAGCAGGTTGAGCAGGATCTGCCGCAGCCGCATCGGGTCTACGGTCATCGTGGCAAGGCCGGCCTCGATCTCGACCGCGAGGCGGCTCCCGCCCTGCTCCGCGAGTTGGCGCGCGGTCCCGACAACGTCGTCGATCAGCAGTGCCAGGTTGACCCTCTCCAGACTGAGCTCGAGCTTACCGGCTTCGATCTTCGAGAGGTCGAGCACCTGGTTGATCAGGCCGAGGAGGTGGATCCCGGCGCCGTGCACGCGGCGAAGCGGCTCGGCCGCCTTTTCCGTGCCGAAGTGCGCGGCGTTGGTGGACATCATGTCGGTGAGCCCGATGATGGCGTTGAGCGGCGTGCGGAGCTCATGGCTCACATTGGCGAGGAACTGCGTCTTGTGCCGGCTCGCCAATTCGAGCTGGCGGCCCTTCTCCGCCACCTCCGTGAACAGGTTGGCGTTCTGGATCGCCAGCACGGATTGCGCCGCGAAGGTCTGCAGCAGGTCGACCGCGTGCGCGGGAAACTCGCCCGGTTGCTTGCGCCGCACCACCAGCACGCCGGCAATTCCGTCGGGGCTCAGCAGCGGCACGAACAGGAGCGCGCGGTAGCCGGCCCGCAGCAGAATTAGCGGTACCGGCGTCGGCGGCTCGTCCTTCAGGTCTGCGATCTGCACGGGTGCGCGGCTTGCAGCCGCCTCGGCGATCGGCTTTTCCCTGCGCCCGATGCCTCGCCGCTTGATCTCGGCGAGGACGTCCTCGCTCATGCCATGCGTCGCGCGCAGATGAAATTCGCCGGTCGCCGAGTCCGAGACGTAGATCGCGCCCGCGTCGGTGTCGGAAAGCTGCACGGCCTTGACGACGATGGTGGAGAGCAGCGTCTCGAGGTCGAGTGTAGAGCTGACGGCCTGGCTGACCTCCCCGAGCGTTCGCAACTCGCTCACGGATCGGGCAAGCTCGCGCGTTCGGCTCGCGACCTTCTCTTCCAGACCTGCGTAGGACTCTCGTAGTCAACCGGCCATGTCGTTGAACTGGTCGGCGAGCGCCTCGAGTTCGTCGCCGGTCGTGATGCGAATTTGCTGCGACAGGTCGCCGCTGCCGATGCGCGCCGCGCCCGCCCGCAGCGCCTGGATCGGCCCGACCAGGCGGCGGGCGAGAAATATTCCGGCCAGTACGGCAAAGCAGAGCGCGGCCAGCAGCACCAAAGCGTGCCGCTGCAAAGCCGCATTGAGCGGCGCATAGGTCTCGTCCACGGGCAGTTCGACGAAGACGAGCCAGCCGAGCGGCTCGATCGCCGCATGGGCGGCGAGCACCTTGCGCCCGTCGAGATCCTGCCCGTCCTGCACGGGCTCCGCATCGCGACCGTCCGGGCCCGCTCGATTCATGCCGGCCCTGACCGCGCGCACGTGCGCAAGGCGGGACATGTCGGTGTTGCGCAACACGAGGCTGATGTCGGGGTGCGCGATCAGGCGGCCCCGCGCGTCAACGACATAGGCATGGCCATGCTCACCGACCTTGGTCCGCGCAATCACGTCCCAGGTCAGCCTGAGATTGATTTCCGCAACGCTTACCCCGGTGTCCCGACGTGCGCCGGCGATCGCGAGCGTCATGTACGGCTCGGAATCGCGATGGAAATAGACCGGTCCGTAATGAATCTTGCGTGCCGTGGCTTCCGTGAACCCCGGTTCGTTCGAACGGTCGATGCCGCTCCCTACGACGTCCAAGGCAAGACGCGAGACGCGCAATTGCTCCCGGCCGCCGGCGTCGATCTGCGCCAATTCGGCAATGGCGGGCACTTGGCGCAACAGTCGCAACGCATCGAACCGGCGCTGCTCGATCGGATGCGTCGACCAAGGCAGTTGCGTCGTCCAACCGAGCTGGCTCTCGATCTCCTTGATGAACTGGCTGATCTTGGCCGCGACGGCTTCCGCCTGCTCGCGCTGGATGCGCAGCAGCGACGCTCGGTTCTCCCGATAGTAGACGAAGCCTTCGAACACGCCGTTGGCCAACAGGGCCACTGCCACGACGGCGACGAAGAGCGCGACGTACTTGTCGAACAGGCGGCTGCGGCCGGTACGAGCGAGAACGCCATCCCCGGCCGCGCCACCAAGCGCGGTCCACGTCGTTGCGAGGACGCCTCGTCCCATCCAGTCACCTCGGCGACGGTGCCAACCGATGACCAGATACTCCAGATCCTCCCCCGGGAAGTGTGAGGACCCTCACGCTATTTTGGCGGCGGATCGACGCGGCGGATCGCCAGCATCGTGATGTCGTCGGAAGGCGGCGTCTCGCCGGCAAAGCGGCGCACCGCCTCGGCAACCGACTTTATGATCTCGGCGCTCGTGCCGCCCGCGGCGGCGCGCAACGCGGCCTCCAGCCGCTCCTCGGAGAAGTGCGCTCCCTGCGGACCGTCGGCCTCGGTGACCCCATCTGTGAAGACATAGATGGTCTCGCCCGGCGCCAGCGACAGCCGGCCCGTCGCATAGGCCGCATCCTCCTGCACGCCGAGGACGATGCCCTTGCCGCCCTCGATCGGCGTCAGCGCCGCTCCATTGATCCGGTAAGGCGGATTGTGGCCGGCATTGCAGAATTCGAGCTCGCCGGTCCGCGGCGCGAGCATCGCGAAGAACAACGTGACGAACATCGTATCGCCGTTGTCCCGGCAGAGCTCGCGGTTCACGCGGGCGACGATCTCGGCCGGAGCAGCCGTCTTGCCATCGGGCGAGCGCATGAGATCGGCCGCGACATGGATGAGGGCCTTCGCGCGCGCCATGAACAGCGCCGCCGGCATACCCTTGCCGGACACGTCGCCGACGAAAAAGCACAATCTCGCGTCCGCGGTCGCGAAGAAATCGTAGAGATCGCCGCCTACCTCCCGCGCCGGCTCCATGCTGGCGTGCAGGTCGATCGGAAATTCCGCGCTCGGCGGCGGGACGGTTTGCGGCACCATCGCGAGCTGCAGCTTGCGCGCGGCCTCGAGTTCCCCTTCCAATCGGGCGAGGTGCGCGTTCACCTCGTCCCGCAAACGCTTCTTCTCGAGCGTGGCCGTGAGACGCGCCCTCAACAAGATCGGGTTGAACGGCTTGAGCAGATAGTCGACCGCGCCGAGCTCGATGCAGCGGACGACGCTGTGCATCTCGTCGAGCGCCGAAATCATGATTACGGAAAGATCGTGCAGTCGCGGCTGATCTTTGAGCCAAGCGAGCACCTGATGGCCGCCCACCTTCGGCATCATCACGTCGAGCAGCACGAGGTCGAAACCGGTCGTCTCGAGGTGTGCAATCGCCTCATCGCCGTCCGACGCGATCTCGACATTGCGGTAGCCTTCGAGGTCGAGATAGAGCGTCAGCGTGTAGCGGTTGTCGTCGTTGTCGTCGACAACGAGGATGCGGGGCCCCTGCCCTGTCGGCTGACGATCGGCCACCGGCGCTCCTCACGATTGGGATGACGCGTGCAGATTCTTTATAAGACTCGGCGTCGGGCATTCCCTCCGGGAACGATTGCGAGTATACATCCTCTACGGGCGAGATCGCCATACCACAACAAGCGGCTGCATGGACATGGAGGTCCAGGACCTTCCCGGAGGTGTCACGAAGGTGGTCCTGCGCGGCCGCTTCGATACGACCGGGGCCGTGGTGGTCGAGCTGCCCTTCAACGAGATCGCCACGGAAAAGCGCGCGATCATCGTCGATCTGTCCGACGTTGGCTTCCTCGCCTCCTATGGCATCCGCGTGCTGCTGGTGGCCGCCAAGATCGTCAAGAGCAAAGGCGGCAAGCTCGTCGTCGTGTGCCCGGAGAACAACGTCGCCAAGGTCCTGAAGACGGCCGGCACCGACGCACTGATCCCGATCTTTCAAACGCAGGAGGCCGCGGCGGCGGCCCTGGCATCGCGGTGACGCCGATGGCGAGCACGCAAGCGGGACGCCTTGTGTTGCACAACGACCTCGCCGAGCTTCGACGGCTCGCAGGATGGCTGGACAGCTGGACGCAGCAGAGCATGCTGTCACCCGACGTGTCGTTTGCCGTCGCGCTTTGCCTCGAGGAGGCCGTCACCAACGTGATCATGCACGGCAGCGCTGACGATGAACGGCTCGAGATCGCGGTCGAGGTGGAGCGCCACGGCGGGACGTTGATCGCCCGCGTCGAGGACAATGGCCGCCATTTCGACCCGACTACCGCCCCTTCGCCGCCAGCGGCGGCCTCGCTCGAGGAGGTGCAGATCGGCGACGTCGGCATTCCTCTGATGCGCCGCTTCGCCGCCAGCCTGCACTACGAACGTCGCGACCATCGCAACCTGCTCACGTTGCGGTTCCTCGCGCCGGATGCGCGCGCGAGCCGGCAAGGATGACGCCCGTGACCGAGGCCGCCTCCTTCGTGTTCGGACCATTTCGCCTGTCGGCGGCGCGTCGCGAGCTCTCGGCCCACGGCGTGCCCGTCGCGCTGGGTCAGCGCGCATTCGACGTCCTGCTGGCGCTGGTGCGACGCCATGGCGAGCTTGTGACCAAGGACGAGCTGATGGCCGAGGTCTGGCCCGGAATCGCGGTGGACGAGAACAATCTGCACGTCCACGTCTCGGCGTTACGCAAGGTGCTGGGCGCGGCCGGCACTGACCAGCGCTGCATCCTCACCGTTGCCGGGCGAGGCTACCGATTCGTGGCTCCGATCGATGGCGAGATGCGCGACGAAGCCCGTGGCGCGCCGGCCACGGAAAAGGGAGCCGCCGCGTCGGCCGCTGTTCCTTCCCACAATCTTCCGCGACAACCGACCGCCCTGATCGGCCGGGAAGCCGATCTGGAAGAGATCACGGCACGCCTGAAGACTCACCGTCTGGTGACGCTGACCGGATCGGGCGGTGTCGGCAAGACCCGGCTCGCGATCGAGGCCGGCGCCGGCGTCCTTGCCGACTATCCCGACGGCGTATGGCTCGCAGAGCTCGCGCCGCTCGGCGACGCGCAGCTGGCCACCGCCATCATCGCCGGCGCCCTGGGCATACATCTCGGCGGTGCGACAACCGCGATCGAGACGTTGGAAGCGGCGCTCAAGAGCAAGCACCTGCTGCTGATCATCGACAATTGCGAGCACGTCATCGCCGAGGCCGCCCGGGTGACCGAGCGGCTGATCCGGAGCTGCCCACGCGTGTCGATCCTGGCATCGAGCCGCGAGCGGCTGGCGATCGCGGGAGAGAGCGTGCTCCGCGTCCCGTCACTGCCGGCGCCGGATGGAGCGGCCGCGGCGACCGGCGCCAGCGCCCGCAAATTCGCAGCGGTGCAGCTCTTCGTCGAACGAGCGAGCACGCTCGGCCACGGTTTTGCCTTGACCGACGGCAACGCAGCGACCGTCGCATCGATCTGTCGCCGGCTCGACGGCATTCCGCTGGCGATCGAATTGGCGGTGCCGCGGCTCAAGGTCTTGTCGCTGCCGCAGCTCGAGGCCGGGCTGGACGAGCGCTTCCGGCTGCTGACCGGAGCAAGCCGCACGGCGGTGCCGCGCCAACAGACGCTGCATGCCCTGATCGACTGGAGCTACGGCCTCTTGGACGATACGGAGCGGATATTGCTCGACCGGCTGTCGGTCTTCGTGGGCAGCACCACGCTTGCATCCATAACGGCCGTCGCCTCCGGCGCGGACGCTCCGCCGGAGCGGATCGCGGACCTGCTGTTGTCGCTGGTCGAGAAATCCCTGGTGCTCGCCGATCCGAGCGGCGACGAGACCCGCTACTGCCTGCTCGAGTTCGACCCGGTATTTTGCCGGCGAGAAGCTCGCGCAGGGCGATGCGCCTGAAATCCAGCGGCGGCATGCCGAGCACTTCGCGACCCGCCTGGGACAGGCGGCTGCGGTGTGGGAGACGACCCCTACGCACCAATGGACCGCCCGCTACGAGGCCGACATCGACAATTTGCGCGCCGCGCTGGAATGGGCTTTCGCGCCGGACGGCGACGTCGCAGTCGGGCTCGATCTCGTGGGTTGCAGCCATGTCATATGGACCGAGCTCGGATTGATGAGCGAGCATCGTCGCTGGGTGAACGAAGCGCTCGCCAAGGTCACCAAGGCGACACCGCCCGACGTGACGGCGCGGCTGCTCTCGTGGCAGGCGGGCGACGTCCGCGACCTCGACGATCCCACCGATTACGACGAGGCGATGCGCGCCGCGGTCCTGTATCGCAAGCTCGGAAACGGCTTTCACGAGGGGCGCGCACTATTGCGAGCCGGCACCGCGCGCCTGCTGCCGGACAACCTCGACGAGGGCGAGCGTCTTTTGCGCCGGGCGAATGCGTTGGTAAGTCCGTTCGGAAACACCAAGACCCTGGCGCGCTGCCTGAGCGCGCTCGCCTCCGCCCGGCTGTTCGCCGGCGATCTGCCGCAGGCGCATTCGCTGCACGACCGGGCAATCGGCATCTACCGCCAGCTCGGCGAAGTTTCGGCCCCGCCGTCTGAAATCGTTTCAAATTGATCGCAATTTCGCTCCCGTAGTTCCGTCGCGCGCGACGGCCCCGCCCCCCAAAAACTCCCCGACTGTGTGAAGCGCTTAACAGAGTACGCAGCCATCGCGGGGCTACTGACATTGATGGTTAAGAAAAACAGGGGAGCTTCCCATGCATAACGATATGGCCGGGCCAAACCCGACCGCGTCAGTCAATCGGCCGTGGCCAAAGCGGCGGGACCATTCGGATGAGGCGCTGATCGAGAAGGTCGCGGCCGGCAACAGGCTCGCGATGCAGGTGCTGTTCGCGCGGCATCATGTCCGGGTCTACCGTTTCGTATTGCGGATCGTCGGCAACGATGCGATCGCGGAAGATGTCACCAGCGAGGCGTTCCTCAGCGTGTGGCGGCAGGCGCACCGGTTCGAGGCACGTTCGGCGGTCACCACATGGATTCTGGCCATCGCGCGCTACAAGGCGCTCGCCGAGCTGCGCCACCGGACCGAGGAGTCGGTCAACGAAGAGAGCGCGGACATCAGCGATCCGGCGGATGATCCGGAAGTCATCCTCCAGGACAAGCATCGCGGCGAAATTCTGCGGCGATGCCTGAGGCAGCTTTCCCGGGAGCATGGAGAGATCATCGATCTCGTCTACTACCACGAAAAATCGGTGCAGGAGGTTGCCGAGATCCTCGGCATTCCCGGCAATACCGTCAAGACTCGGATGTTCTACGCTCGCCGCAAGCTCTCGGAGCTGCTCGCAACCCAAGGCATCGTGGAAGCCTCGTCGTAGCGCATGTCCCGGAAAAGCGGCAACCGGTCTTCCGCAAAGGACATGCGCCAATCCGCGAATCTAGAGCGGAAAGCACGTGGACTCAGGACGGATCGAAGGCCGCCCCTTCCGCTGCGACCGCGGCCAGCCTGTCGGGAGCGATGACGCTCACGCCGCCCCGCTCCAGCCGAACCCAGCCGCGCTTCGCCCATTCCCGCAATTGCTTGTTGGTGCTCTCGCGGGAGCGCCCGATGATCTGGCTGATCTCGCGTTGCGTGATCGCCACCTTGCGTCTCGTCGCGGATGCCTCGGTGTCGGCCGTCAGCAGGAGGAGCGTCTTGGCCAGCCGCGCCGGCAAATTCAGGAAGGTGACGTCCTGCACCTGCTCGCTCGTGCGGCGCAGCCGCGCGCAGAGAATCTCGATGAACTTGATCGTTACGTCCGGATGGTCGCTCAGAAACGGAACGAAGTCTCGCCGCTCGATGACGATGAGCTCGCAATTGGACATCGCGGTGGCGTCGGCGGTGCGGGGCTGGCCGTCGAGCAGGGCGATCTCGCCGAAGATCTCACCCTCGTGAAAGATGTTGAGCACGATGTCGCGGCCGTCGGCGGAGGCCACGCTGACCTTGACCTGTCCGGTGAGAACTCCCATCAGCCCGGTGCCGGGGTCGCCTTTCGCGAAGATCGTCGCCCCCTTCGCGACCCTGCGCGTCTTCATGTAAGAGCCGAGATGCTCGATCACCGTCGACGGAAGATCGGCGAATAATGGATGGTTGCGGAGAAGGGACAGCTTGTCCCGCGCGCGTTCGGCCGGTCGACGATCACTAGAAACCGACATGAGGATATCTCCTCGCATCAAGCCGAACCGAGCGGCTTGATAACCGCGCCGACAACGAGAGGCCGCTCGCTACGCCCGAGTACCATAGCGTACAACTATAGCCGTGAACGGTCACGAATAACCGGGTCTTAGCAGATACGCACCACTTTACTAATACAAGAAAAGCAACTACCGTCTTAAGATTGAATCAGCGAAAATTACAGGCTGGAGGATACATTTGACCGACCCATGGTTGACCAACCCATGGTTGCCCGCGGTGCCCGTCAAGACGACGCGGTCCAATCGCCGGGGGCATGGGAGGCCGAGCATGCGCCGTCGTCTATTCGGCTTGGCTTTCGTCGGCTTGATCTCACTCCTGGCCGCAGCTTCGGCAAACTCCGCTGAAGACGTCAGCTGGAAGCGAATGGACGACGTAAACGCGAATGTTAAGAAGCAATTCAAGAACGATTTTTATCTGAGGAAGGAGACCCTGGAACAGTATCTGGCCGCGTCGAATTTTACGCCGTTGTTCTCGGGCAAGTTCGAGGTGGAAGTTTTCGAAAAGGACCAGGTGCACTCAGAGGCCCTGCTGTTCGTGTGGGACGGAAATCGCGGCCACATCTACTTTCCGCCTCGTCGCGTGAAGGAGAGGACCGCCGCCATTCTGCACGAGATCGCGCACGTCCACGCACCCAATGCGGTGCGCTATCTGGCGGAGGGATTCCCGGCCTACCTGGAAGAAAAAATGGGGGATATCAATGCATATCCCACCGAGGGCAGCCGCATCGAATGCCGGGTGGAAACCTACAATAAGCGCCATCGCGCGGCGCTCGGGAAGGTTAAGCTCGAGGAGTTCGACCGTATTCCGACCAAGCGAAAGGTCTTCCTCGGCGACGGCATGGGATTGGAGGATGGTTTCCCGGCCAATAAGGACGGAGAAAGAGATCGCCGCGGCTACTCGTATCTGATCTCCGCGTCTTTCGTGAAGTACCTGATCCACACTCACGGGCAAAATCAATTCAAGGCGCTCTACGATCTGACTCCATTGATCCCGATGGAAACCAGACAAGCAGATCCGGCTCGCTATCATCGAATCTATGGAAAGTCCCTGACGGAGTTGCAAGCCGGGTGGCGCGCCTGGCTCGAACAAAGGCAAGCAAACTGTCTTTGACGTCGCGCGCGGCGCGGCGGTATCGTGGCACGGTAATGTGCGGAAGCAGTCGGTCGATGTCGACCATCAATGGAGGGGTTACAATGGAAGTAGGACCTAAGCTGAAACTGGCAGACCTGAAAAAACAATCGGCGGTGAAACTTCGCGACGGCCGCCGCCACCATGCGGCGCTCGCGGCCGTGACCTCGGATGCCGAGGCTGTGCAGGCGCTCGATCCCGAGCAGTATCCGCTCTGCGACCGCACCGGCTATCAGCAGAACCGTGAGCTCGCCATCCGGATCAGCGACGCCGTCGAAGCCGTGAAGACCACCGACGAGCACGGGCCTCACTTCCTGCTGGCTTGGCGGCTGTATCCGAACGAAGAGCATCCGCGCTGGCAGGCGAAATCGCCGCACTATTGCGGCTGCGCCTGCGGCGGCCTTGCTCCGCTGAAGAAGGGCAAAAAGAAGAAGAAGGGCGCTGCCAAGAAGAAGAAGGGCGCCGCCAAGAAGACGAAGGCCAAGAAGGCCCGCAAGAAGAAGTAACGCCGACAGCGGCGGTCCGATCGACGGCGCAATCCAACGCCGGACCGCCCGAGGCCTGTATGCCCAGCGGTGATGGCCCGCGCGCTCCGCGCGCGGGCGCGTATCGGCATCTAGATGAGTCGAAGGGTGTTGATGAGGAACGGCGAGCCGTACCCTCAAGTCGGATTCGGGTACCGTGCGGCCATCGGCGATTGGACGCGTGAGCACCTCGATCGTTTCGACGTGCTCGAGATCACGGTGGATCACTGCATCTATGGCGGCAAGCCGCAGCGCTCGGCGATCTTCGATCTGGTCGGCCGGCTCCCTCTGACCGCGCACGGCGTCGGACTTTCCATCGGCACCGACGAGCCGCTCGACCTAGCCTATCTGGACGAGGTCGCCGCGGTCGTCGAGCGGCTCGAGGCGCCCGCCTACAGCGAGCATCTCGCATTCACCCGCGTCCCCGGCCGCGACCTCGCCAATCTTCTGCCGCTGCCGAAGACCGAGGCGGTCGCGGAATCGATCATCGCGAAAGTTCGGACCGTCCGCTCGCGGGTGCCGGTGCCTTTCCTCCTGGAGAACATCACCTACATGTTCGAGTGGCCGGACTCGAAGCTCTCGGACGCCGAGTTTCTCACCCTGATCTGCGGCGAGACCGGCGCCGGCCTGCTGCTCGACATCGAGAACGTCTACCTGAACGCCAGCAATCACGGCTTCGACCCCTATGCATTTCTGGACGCCCTGCCCCCGGGCATCGTCAAGGAAGTGCACATGGCCGGGGGCATCACGGTGAACGACGACTCGCTCGCCCGCCCGCTGCTCGCCGATTCCCACAGCCATCCGGTTCCCGATGCGGCGCTCGATCTTCTGGCGCATGTGCTCAAACGCCAGAGCCCGGCCGCGATCATTCTGGAGCGCGACGACCGGCTCGACGCCGCCGACGAAATCCTCGAAGATGTCGCGCGCATCCGCGCGTGTGTGGCCAATTCATCCGGCAAGGTCCATGGCAAAGCGGCTGTTGGATCGGCAGATTAGCCTGCTCGACTACCTCACGAGCGGCGCCGCCATATTCGGCGACAAGCGCCGCGCCGCTCTCGACCCGGCGCTGCAGGGATTGGACGTCGGCCTGCTCCGCCTCGAGGCCCGTTTCTCGTATGAGAAGCGCATGGAGAAGATCGTCGGGGTCTTCCCGAATGCGTTCGAATTGCTCGGACACGATCAAACCGCGATCGTGCGCGAGTTCGTCCGGACCTGCCCGCCGGTGGACATCGGGCACCTCACCAATGCGCGCCAGTTTCACGACTTCCTGTCCGCGCGCTGGCGGCGCCGGCGACCCAAGCCGCCGTATTTGCCCGACGTCGCGACCTGCGAGCTCGCGTGCGCTACCGTCGGTGCGGCGATCGAAGCGAACGCGCATGAGGAGGGCAACGGCCGCAAGCCGGTGCCGCGAGGCGCCATCCGCCGGCGACAAAGCGTCGTTCTGCTGCGCTGCCGCTACGATGTCAGGGCGATTTTCGAAGGCGGATCGGCGGGCACCGTTCCGGCAAAGCGCGACACGCCGCTCGCCGTCGCCATCGTGCCCGGCACTACGCGGCCGCAGGTATTCGAGCTGCCGGCGACCATTTTCGATTTGCTCGCTGCGCTCGACCACTGGAGCGATCCGGCCGCCCTCCGCTCCACGCCTCGCTCGACCGAGCTCGTTAACGAGCTCGCCCGGCACGGGCTGCTCGAGGTGCGCAGTTGAGAATTTGCGTCATCGGCAAATACCCTCCGATCCAAGGCGGCGTCAGCATGCGCACCTACTGGACCGCGCATAGCCTTGCCGCGCGCGGCCACGACGTGCATGTCGTGACCAACGCAAAGGAAGTGCGCCCACCGTTCCGGATGCACATGCGGGCGAGGGATTGGAAGCGCTGCGAGGCCTCGTACGGCGCCGGCTCCGTGACGGTGCACTGGACCGACCCCGCCGACGAATCCCAGTTTCACATTCCGATGGCGAGCCCGTTCGTTTCCAAGCTCGCCAGCATGGCCGCGCGAGCACATGCGGAGCGGCCGTTCGACGTCATCCTGTCCTATTACATGGAGCCCTACGGAGTGGCGGGGCACCTGACTGCGCAAATGGCAGGAGTGCCCCACGTCGTGCGCATGGCGGGAAGCGACGCCGGCCGGCTCTGGCATCATCCCCAGTTCGAGCCGCTCTACGATCACGTCCTGCGCACCGCGGACATCGTGATCGCCGTCGGCACGGTCGCCGAGCGGGCAATCCGGCGCGGCGTCGATCCCGGCCGGATCGCATCGGCCGGCGGCTTTGCGGTGCCGGAGGAGCTGTTCACGCCGAAAGGACCGAAGCTCGACCTTGCACGCATGCGCAAGGAGGTCGCCGCCGATCCCGATCTGCGCGATCTGCAATGGGGCGGTTTCACCGGCGGCCGGCCATACTTCGGCGTCTACGGCAAGCTCGGCGAGACCAAGGGGTCGTTCGCGCTGCTCGCGGCGATGAGCCGGCTCAAGCACGCCGGGCTGAAATTCGGCCTCGTCGCTCTCGCGCACGGCACGGCGGAGATCGACGCGAGCTTTCGCGCGCGGGCGAGCAAGCTCGGCCTCGCCGGTCACATTCTGCAGTTGCCGTTTCTTCCGCACTGGCGCGTGCCCGAGTTTTTGCGCGGCTGCGTCGCGGTGTGCTGCCTCGAGCAGGATTTCCCGATCCGATTTCACACGCCGATCATCGCCATGGAAGTGCTACTGTGCGGAGCCTGCCTCGTCGGATCGACCGAGATCATTCGCAAGCTTCCCGGCTCCGGTCGCTTGCCGGACGGCTATGGTTGCGTCGCGATCGAGGACGTCAACGACATCGCGGCGCTGAGCGCGCGGCTCGCCGCAATCCTGCAGGATCCGGCTCCGGCTGCGGCGGTCGGGGCGCGCGGCAGAAAATTCGCGCTCGATCTGCAGCGTGAGGTGAATTTTCCGCAGACCCTGGAGCGCGTTCTGGCGGCGGCCGCCGGGCGCAAGCCACTCAAGCCCGCGACACACGGACCGGTAGATGACGAGCAACACATTGGTGGTGATGCCTCTGCTGCCGCGATCAGGGTAGTGATCGGAGCGGCCGAGAAGGAAGCCGACAAGTCGGGCTCGCCGAAGGACTGCGATGCGCTCTTTCGGCTACGCATGGGGCGATGGGCGATGGCCGATGCCGACCTGGCCGGACTGGTGCCGCTCCGCGACCGGCGGCTGCGCGTGATCGAGCTCGACCAGGACATCTCGACACATCACGGGAGGGCGAACCGGCTGCCGAGCTTCCGGCCGCGCCGACACCGGGACGAAGCCATGTCGTGGTCTTCGGCCGCTCCGGCGATGCGCGTCGAAGCCCGCTCTTTGTCGACGCCGTGACGGCGCGGATTCTCGAGCTCAGCGACGGAACCCGGACGGTTTCGGACATCCTGCAAGCGCTGAGTAGAGAACCCGGCCTCTCGGCCGGACGAGACGTCACATGGATCGAGCGCATCTTCGCGGAAGGTCTTGTCTCGCTGCAGGCCGCGCGGACCGCCCGGGCAGGCAGGCGCCCGCGCCGCTGACCGAGCAGAAACGGCTTCCCTTTTGGCCGCGGACCGGCGCCATTTGTCTCTTCCCGCTAAGGACTTGCTTACGGACTGTGAAGTAGTTCACACAACTGACGTCTTCAGGTTGTGGTATAACTTCTGCCTATGGGGCGTGTTGACCGCGGTTGGCGGGTCAGGGTGATCACATCAATGCGACGGCGCGAGTTCCTCATCCATCTCGCCGGAGGCATGGTCGCATGGCCTGTCGCCGCTCGCGCGCAGTCGCGGTCGACGCCGGTCATCGGCTTCCTCAACAGCGGGTCGGAAGATGCATTTGCGGCACTCGTGAATGCATTTCGCACAGGGCTTGAGCGAAGAAGGCTACACCGAAGGCCGTAACGTCGCGATCGAATACCGGTGGGCACAAGGCGACTACGACCGGCTGCCTGCGTTGTCCGCGGAGCTGGTCAGCCGACAGGTGACCGTCATCGCGGCCACCGGCGGGACGATGTCGGGGCTCGCGGCCAAGGCGGCGACCAGCACGATACCGGTCCTCTTCATCGCCGGCTCCGACCCGGTCGCGGTCGGCCTCGTCGCCAGCTTCAGCCCGGCCGGGCGGCAACGCCACGGGCGTGAACGTGTACACGACCGAGATGGTCGGGAAGCGGCTGGGGCTTCTGCGCGAGCTGGCGCCCAAGGCCTCGACCATCGCCATGCTGGTCAATCCGGGAGCCACGTCGGCCGAGTTCGAGCGCAAATTCGCCAACGAGCTCGAACGCAAGGACATGGCGGCCGCGGCGCAGGCCGCCGGCGTGAAATTGCTCGTCCTCGAGGCAGCCGCGCGAACGACTTGCCCACAGCATTCGACCAGGCGTGAAAAATGACGCCAACGCAGTCATCGTGAGCGCGGATCCCTTCTTCAACAGCGAGCGCGCTCGAGATCGTCGCGCTCGCGGACCGTCATCGTCTGCCTGCGATCTACCCCTGGCGCCAGTACGCCGAGGCCGGCGGCCTGATGAGCTATGGACCGAGCATCAAGGAAACCTATCGTCAGATCGGCGTCTATGCCGGCCGCCTGCTGAAGGGGGCCAAGCCGGGCGAGCTGCCGGTGCAGCGGCCGATGCGATACGAACTGCTGATCAATCTCAAGGGTGCGAAGGCGCTGGGCCTCGACATTCCGCCGATGCTGCTCGCCCGTGCCGACGAGGTGATTGAATGAACCGGAGGGATTCACCCTCTATATTCGGCGCTGGCACGGCATGGATATCCGAGAAGGCGCGAGGGCTCCCGATGTCCTCGTCGGTCGCACCGCTCAAGACCCACGGACGGCTGTTTCGAAAGTACGTCATATTGTTCGTCGCGGTGGTCTGCGTCGCGCTGATCACCAACGGCCTGTTCGAGATCTGGATGTTCTATCGCGAGCATAAGACCTCGCTCATCCGCATCCAGCGCGAGCAGGCCGAGGCAGCGGCGACCAAGATCGACCACTTCATCAGCGACATCGAGGCGCAGCTCGGCTGGACCACCCAGCTGCCCTGGACCGAGAGCACGCTCGAGCAGCGCCGGATCGACTCCTTGCGCCTGCTGCGCCTGGCGCCGGCGGTCGCCGAGCTCGCCCAGATCGACCCTTCCGGTCTCGAACGGCTGCGCGTTTCGCGACTGACCACCGACATCGTGGACAGCAAGGTCGACTTCTCCAAGGATCCGAGATTCGTCGAAGCGGTGGCCAACAAGCGCTACTACGGCCAGGTCTATTTCCGCAACGAGTCCGAGCCGCATATGAGCCTGGCATTGGCCGGAACCCGCCGCGACGCCGGCGTCAATATCGCCGAGGTCAACCTCGGTCTGATCTGGGACCTGGTATCGCAGATCAAGGTGGGCGAGCAGGGACAGGCCTATGTCGTCGATGCGCAGGGCCGCCTCATTGCGCACCCCGACCTCAGCCTGGTGCTGCGCAATACCGATTTTTCGGGCCTCGCCCAGGTACGGGCCGCGCGCGCGGCCGCGTCCGGCGAGGCGTCGGAGCCGTTGCAGGTGGCCGACAACGCCCAGGGCCGTCCGGTGCTGACGGCATACGCCGAGATCGCGCCGCTCGGCTGGCTGGTATTCGTCGAGCTGCCGCGTCGCGAGGGCTACGCGCCGCTCTATGCAACGATCGTGCTGACCGGCTTCGTGCTGCTCGGAGCGCTGGGCTTGGCGGCGCTTGCGGGCATTTTCCTGGCGCGCAAGATGGTCGGGCCGATCCAGGCGATGCAGGCCGGTGCCGCGCGCATCGGCGGCGGCGATCTGACCCAGCAGATATCGATCAAGACCGGCGACGAGCTCGAGGGGCTCGCCGATCAGTTCAACGACATGGCCCGGAGACTGCACGACTCCTACGGCAATCTGGAACGAAAGGTCGAGACCCGGACGCGCGAGCTCGCGCAATCCGTGAGCGAGCTGCGCGCACTCGGCGACGTCAGCCAGGCGGTCAATTCCACGCTCGATCTCGAGAACGTGCTGATGACGATCGTGGCCAAAGCGGTCGAGATCTCGACTACCGACGCCGGGGCGATCTACGTCTACGACGACATCCGGGAAGAATTTCGCCTGCGCGCCACGCACGGCATGGACCAGACCATGATCACGGCGCTGCTGGAGCAGCGCGTCACGCTCGACAATCCATCGGTCGCTTCGGCGATCCGGCAGCGCGAGCCGATCCAGATTCCGGACATCGAGCAAGAGCCGATGACGCCGATCAACGACATCGTCCTGCGCGCCGGCTATCGGGCGCTGCTGGTCACGCCATTGTTGCGGCCGACCTACATCATCGGCCTTCTCATCGTCCGCCGCAAGGAACCGGGATGGTTTCCGAAGGGCACCATCGAGCTGTTCAAGACCTTCGCCGCCCAGTCCGTGCTGGCGATCCAGAACGCGCGTCTCTTCGGCGAGCTCGACGAAAAGGGCCGCCAGATCGAGGTCGAGAGCAAGCACAAATCGCAGTTCCTCGCCAATATGAGCCACGAGCTGCGCACACCGCTGAACGCCATCATCGGCTACACCGAGCTGATCCTCGACGACATCTACGGCGAGGCCCCGGCGAAGATGCGCCATGTGCTCGAGCGCGTGCAGGCCAATGGCCGGCACCTGCTCGGGCTCATCAACGACGTGCTCGACCTCGCCAAGATCGAAGCCGGGCAGCTCACGCTGTCGCTCGCGGACTACTCGCTCAAGGAGGTCGTGCACGGCGTGGTGAGCGCCGTGGAGCCGCTGGCGACCGCGAAGCATCTCGCGTTCAAGGCCGAGGTCCCGACGCATTTGCCGACGGGATACGGCGACGAGCGGCGCATTGCGCAGGTTCTGCTCAACCTCGTCGGCAACGCCATCAAGTTCACCGACGCCGGAGAAGTCGCCATCAAGGCCTCCGCCACGAACGGCTCGTTCACGGTCGCCGTTTGCGACTCCGGACCCGGCATCAGCGAGGCCGACCAGGCCAAGATCTTCGACGAATTCCAGCAGGCGGACGGCTCGTCCACGAAAAAGAAGGGCGGGACGGGACTCGGCTTGTCGATCGCCAAGCGCATCGTCGAGATGCATGCGGGGAAAATCTGGGTCGAGTTCGAGCCCAGGTCACGGGTCGACATTCTATTTCACGCTTCCGGTCACGGTCGAGCAACAGGGCAAGAAGCCATGAGCAAGCGCATCCTGGTGGTGGAAGATCAACCGGACAACCGGCAGATCCTGCACGATCTGCTGACCAGCGTGGGGTACGAGATCATCTCGGCCGACGACGGCGAGGCGGGGGTGGCCGCCGCCGCGACCGAGCGGCCGGACCTGATCCTGATGGACATCCAGCTGCCCATCATGGATGGCTATGAGGCAACCCGTCGCATCAAGGCCGATCCGGCGTTGCGCGGCATTCCAATTATCGTGGTCACGTCCTACGCTTTGAGCGGCGATGAGGGCAAGGCGCGAGCGGCGGGTTGCGACGCCTACGTCACCAAACCATATAGCCCGCGTGCGCTCTTGGCCAAGATTCGCGAATACGTGCCGTAGCGTCTACCACACTAGAGCATGACCCCGAGAAGTGGATACCGGTTTTCGGAAAAGATCATGCTGCAGCAATAAGCTAGGCGGGATGACGATTTGAAGAAAAGTCATCCCGCTCTAGTGTCCCGTTTCCGACGTTCGTATCATCTCGCAGCATGCACTTTTTACGAACGTCGGAAACAAAGGGACACTAGCAACTCTATGATTCTAGTGTGGCTTTGCATCTGACGTTCCTATGACGGACTCGCGGCAGATCCTGATAGGAACGTCAGATGCGCCACACTAGTGGGGCAACGACATGAACAATCCCGCGCTCATCCTCGTGGTCGACGACAACGAGATCAACCGTGACATTCTCGTGACGCGGCTGGAGTCCCACGGCTACAAAACCTTGCAGGCCGCCGACGGCGAGGAGGCGCTGACCGCGGTCGCGCAGCACCGTCCCGACCTGGTCCTGCTCGACGTGATGATGCCGAACCTCGACGGTCTCGAGGCCTGCCGCCGGCTCAAGAGCGACACCTCTTCGTTCATGCCGATCATCCTGGTGACGGCAAAGGCCGCCACCAGGGACGTCGTGGAGGGCCTCGACGCCGGCGCCGACGAATATCTGACCAAGCCGATCGACCAGGCGGCGCTGGTCGCGCGCGTGCGATCGGTCCTGCGCGTCAAGGCGCTGCACGACCAGGTGCAGGCGCAAGCCGCCGATCTCGCGAATTGGAACCGGACGCTCGAGCAGCGTGTGGAAGAGCAGGTCGCCGAGATCGAGCGGATCGGACGGTTGAAACGTTTTCTCTCGCCGCAGGTCGCGCAGCTCGTCTCCTCCGGCGACGAGCGCGTGCTCGAAAGCCATCGCCGCGAGGTCACCGTCGTCTTCTGCGACCTGCGCGGCTTCACCGCCTTCGCCGAGGCCGCCGAGCCCGAAGAGGTGATGGCCGTCCTGCGCGACTATCACAAGGCGCTCGGCGCCCTGATCGACAAGTTCGAAGGCACGGTCGAGCGCTTCGCCGGCGACGGCCTCCTGGTGCTGTTCAACGATCCGCTGCCGTGTCCGGAGCCGTCGCTGCGAGCCGTGCGGATGGCAACCGAGATGCGCGACGAGATCGCCGCGCTTGCCGCGACGTGGCGCACCCACGGCCATGAGCTCGGCTTCGGGATCGGCATAGCCCACGGATATGCGACGCTCGGATGCATCGGTTTCGAGGGGCGATTCCAGTACTCGGCGACCGGAACAGTCGCGAATCTCGCCTCTCGCCTGTGCGACGAGGCGCGCAACGGCCAGATTCTGGTCGACGCCAAGGTCCACGCCGCCGTGCAGGCGCAGGCGGAGCTCGAATCCGCGGGTGAGCTCACCCTCAAGGGTTTCCGCCGCCCGGTGCCGGCGTTCAACGTGCGCAAGCTGCAATCATAATTTGCCGTCGTCGTATACGCAGGTTGCGTAGCTTGCCTGCCCACAACTCGGACAATCCGATCCATGGTGACGCGCTTCACACGCGCGTCACCGTCATTCGTACTAGTCTCCGCTCACAATGGATCTCGGACGCGAATCGGAATCGCGACTTGGACCGGAAGACAGGGCTCGGAGCCTTTACGCCATGACACATATCGAATTGCCAGAGGCAGTTTCGGCGACGCGGGTGGCCTCGCGCGTGTTGCGGTCCTTGGAGCTCGGAGAGCCTGCATCCGACGTGATGGACTCCCGCCCGACGGCGGTAGCCTGGTGCTTCATCGGGCTCTCGGGGCTGTGCGTGCTCGCGATGGTGTGCGCTGGCATTCTCGGTTCCCGTGGTTGTCGAGTCGCGCCGATTCCGCTCACGCTCGGGCACCAGACCGAGGTGTCGATCGCGCTCCCGGCCAATACGCCCTGTACCATCTTGGTGCAGGGCGGCAGCGCGACCCTCGACAACCTCCGTATCGACATACCGCCCGAACGAGGAACGCTGACGCCACGCGGCCGCACCGGCGTCGTCTACCGGCCGCGGGCCGGCTTCAAGGGCGCCGACGCATTCGATTTCTCCCTGCGTGGCGGGTCGCGCGCCGCCTATGAGGCCGCGACCATTCGAGTGCGGGCGAGCATCAACTAAAAACCGGCCGCCCGGGTCCCACCCTTTCACCTTGTCCCAATGGATCGGCCGTACGGCCGATCCATTGGCGTTTGGAGAGGCGCCGTCGGCCGCCTTCGCGATCGGCGTCTTCAGTCTTGGCCGCGATGACAAAAGATTTCGCCAAAAGACTTCGCTATGTGAGGTCCCTCACCCTTGCGGGGTGCCGCCGATGGCATGGTCCCGCCCGGCAAGCGCAACCCATGCGCCGAGGTGGAAACATGCAGATGCATCAGATTCGCTACTTTCTGGCACTTTGTGAGGAGCTGAGCTTCACCCGCGCCGCCAAGCGCAGCGGCGTCTCTCAGCCTTCGTTGACCAACGCGATCATTGCGTTGGAACGCGAGCTCGGCGGCGCCGTCTTCCAGCGCAAGCCGCTCATCGCGCTGACGGCGCTCGGCCACGCGATCCTGCCCTATCTGACCACGATCGCGGAGAACGCCGATCAGGCACGAGAGGCCGCGCAGACCCTGGTCGACGTTCGCCCGACGAATTCCGAGGTGCCGGCGTTTCACCAGTCCGCGGGGAGCCAGCAATGCTCGTCGAGCTGATCATGATGGCTCTCGTCATAGCATATGTCGGCGCGGTCGTTCTGGGCCACGCGCTTCTCGTCGCCGCGCTCTATCGCTGCCTGCGCGAGGACTATGTCGGCGGCCGGCGGAAGACGACCGAAGCCGGCGGCACGACCATGTCGGGCCACGTCAAGGCGCCGCTGCCCGCTCAGTAGCGCATGTCCCGGAAAAGTGGGAACCGGTTTTCCGATAAGGACATGCGCAAATCAAGAATCTGCATCTCCCGGAAAAGCTTGCCCCGGACTTGATCATAGCGCGTTTACGGCATCAGCCTGCGAAGACGGACGTCTCCGCCCTTATGTCTTCGACGCGCTATGGGGTGGGACGGTTTTTCCGACAAGGACACGTGTAAATCAAGAAATCCAAAGCTGCGAATTCCCGGCGGTGCGCCATCCGCGCGCCGTCCGGGAAACGTCCGTTTTCAGGCTTGTGCAATCCCATAGCCCGTCCATACAATCCGCCGATAAGCAGAGAGCGCTCTCAGGGCGCCGGCGGAGGACAAACCAAATGGGGCGCTTAGGGCGGGGGCTTTTGCTCGCGTGTTGTTTCACAGCGTTTCTTGCATTGCTTCTTGCAGCCATCACGGCGCCGGCGTCGGCACAGAGCCCGTATCCATCGAAGCCGATCCGGATCATCGTGCCCTATGCGCCGGGCGGCCTGACCGACGTGGTTGCGCGCCTCTATGCCGAGCACTTGCGGCGGAGCTTCGGGCAGGGCGTCTTCATCGAGAACAAGCCCGGCGCCTCCGGCATCATCGCAATCGAGGAGATGGCCCGCGCCCGCCCCGACGGCTACACCTTGATGATCGGCAACATTTCCACCAACGGATTGACACCGGTCCTGTTCGCGAAAAAGCTCAAGATCGATTATGCGCGCGACGTGCAGATCATCACCCCGCTCGCGGACGTCCCCGTGTTCTTCCTTGCAACCACGGCAGCCGTTCCTCCCGACAACGCTTCGCTCAAGACCTTCGCCGAATTCCTCGCCCATGCCAAGGCGCATCCGGGCAAGCTTCTCTACGGCAGCGCCGGCATCGGCGCCTATCAGCAGATCAATACCGAAATCCTGGCCAAGCGCGCGGGGCTCAACCTGCTGCACATCCCGTTCAAGGGCGGCGGCGCCGAGATCATCCGCGATCTCGCCAACGGCGACATCCATGTGTCGTGGTTCAACATCACCAACCCGATCGGCATGATGAAGGCGGGTCGCGTGCGTGCACTCGCGGTCGCCTCCGAGCAGCGGCTTTCGCAGCATCCCGAGGTGCCGACCCTCGCCGAGGTCGGCTTCCCCGGCATTCGCGCGTCGCAATGGGTGGCCGCTTTCGCGCCCGCCACGGTGCCGCCCGACGTCATCGAGACCTTGCGCAGCGCGTTCCTCAAGGTCATGGCCGTCCCCGAGATACAGGAAGCCTTCGCGCGCGGCGGCATGGTCGTCCCGCGCCAATCCTGGCTCGACGATCCCAAGGCTTGGCTCCGCGACGAGATGGCGAGCTGGAAGCGCGATATCGAAGACACCGGCATCGTCGTGGAGGATTGACGTTGAAGATCGGAATTCTGCTCGGCGACGATATCGGCCTCGAAGTCGTTCCGGAATGCATCAAGGTGATGAAGGCGGCCGCCGAGCGTGAGCGGCTCGACATCGAATGGCGCGAGCTGCCGATCGGCAAGCGCGGGCACGAGGAGCACGGCGACACCCTGCCGGCGGTGACCGAGCAGACCCTGCGCGAGCTCGACGGCTGGGTCATGGGGCCGATCGGGCACGCCGCCTATCCGCGCGGCGACGCCACCTGGGTGATGCCGCCGGTGCGCAAGAAGTTCGACCTGTTCGCGGCGGTGCGGCCGTCGCTGTCCCACACGACCATCGCCTCGGTCCACCGCGACGTGGACATCGTGTTCCTGCGCGAGCTCACCGAGGGGATGCTTTACTCCGAGACCGTCGTCGCCGGCTTGCCGGAGTTCCGGCCCAACGACGACATCACCGTCGCCATGCGCGTGATCACCCGCAAGGGATCGAACCGCGTCGCGCGCGAGGCCTTCGAGATCGCCCGCACGCGCAAGCGCAAGAAGGTCACCGCCGCGCACAAGGAGCCGGTCTACCGCCTCGCCTGCGGCATGTTCGCGGAGGAGTGCCGCAAGGTCGCGCGCGACTACCCGGACGTGGCGTTCGAGGAGATGATGATCGACTCGATCGCGATGAAGCTCGTCACGGAGCCGCAGCGGTTCGACGTTGTCGTCACCACCAACCAGTTCGGCGACATCCTCACCGACATCGGCGCCGGCCTCGTCGGCGGGCTCGGCCTGGCGCCCGGGCTTGTGCGTGGGCGAGAAGCAGGCGATGGCGCAGGCCACCCACGGCTCGGCGCCCGACATCTCCGGCCGCAACATCGCCAACCCGTACGCCATGATCATATCGGGGCAGATGCTGCTCGCCTGGCTCGGCCGCAAGCGCAACGAGCCCAAGGCCGTCGCCGCCGCGAGCCGCATGCTGGCGGCGGTCACCAAGGTGATCGCCGAGGGCAAGCATCTCACACGCGACCTGGGCGGCCGCGCGAGCACCACGGAGATGGGAGACGCGATCGCCACTGCTGTGTGAACACGCATGCCGGAATAAACCGGCAGCACGTCATCAGGAGCAACTGCTTCATCGGGAGGAAGTCCATGCGCACTCATTTGGGAAAGCTCGCGGCAATACTGATGCTCGCGTGCGCGGTGCCGGCAACGGCCCTGGCGCAGGCTTGGCCGCAGAAATCGATCAAGATGATCGTGCCGTTCCCGGCCGGCGGCGGCACCGATTTCATCGCGCGTGTCGCCGCAAAGCACCTGTCGGAGCGGCTCGGCCAGCAGGTCTTCGTCGAGAACCGCGGCGGCGCCAACGGCGGCGTCGGGCTGCAGGCGCTGTCGCAGGCCGACCCCGACGGCTACACCATCGCGACCTCCTCCGACACGCCGCTCGTGGTCAATCCCTGGCTCTACGACAAGCTGCCCTATCAGGCGCTGCGCGACTTCGCGCCGGTGGCGACGCTGGTGCAGGTTTCCCGGCGTGCTGGCCATGCATCCTTCGGTTCCGGTCAACAACGTGGCCGAGCTGATCGCGCTGGCGAAGGCGAAGCCCGGCAGCCTCGCCTATGCCTCCGCCGGAGTCGGCAACTTCAGTCATCTGGCGATGGAGTTGTTCTCCGCCTCCACGGGCGTGAAGCTCTTGCACGTGCCGTACAAGGGCACCGGTCCGGCGTCGCTCGCGCTGATCGGCGGCGAGGTGCAGCTGGGATTCAACAACGTCCAGACCTTGCTGCAGAACGTGCGGGCCGGGCAGTTGAAGGCGCTCGCGGTCGCCGAGCCGCAGCGCGTGCCGACGCTGCCCGACGTGCCGGCCGTCGCCGAGACGGTGCCCGGCTTCACCATGGCGCCCTGGATCGGCATCATCGTCCCGATCAAGACGCCGAAGGATATCGTGGCGCGGCTCACGCAGGAGACGCTCGCGGTCATGCGCGACCCCGAGGTCATCAAGCTTCTGACCGAGCAGCAGGTAACTCCGATGGCAACGGGCCCGGAGGAGTTCGAGGCGCTCATCAAGCGCGACCTGGAGCGCTGGTCGACCGTCATCAAGAACGCTGGCATCAAGGCCGAGTGATTTTTAGATCATGGCGGTGCTGATATGCGTATCCGTGGAACTTCGACGATTCTGCTGGTGACCTCGCTGATGTCCATTCCCGCTTTCGCGCAATCGGCCCCTCCCCCGCCGCTCGACTATGTTGCCGTCGCCGACCCCTTCAGCCTGCCGGCCGGCATGACCTTCGGCAGCACGTCGGGCGTGGCGATCAACTCCAAGGGCAACATCTTCGTGCTCAATCGCGGACCCAGGCCGCTGATCGAGTTCGACCCCAGCGGCAAATACCTGCGCTCACTGGGCGACGGGTTGTTCGACCGGCCGCACGGCCTGCGCATCGACAGCGAGGACAATATCTGGACGACCGATGTGCGCTCCCACGTGGTCTACAAGATGAACCCCGAAGGCCGCGTCCTGTTGGTGCTGGGCGTGCGGGAGACCGCCGGCGAAATGCATTCGTATGGGCATCTGCGGCTCTTCAACGAGCCGAACGACATGGCGTTCGGACCCGCCGGCGAGATCTACGTGGTGCAGGGGCACGGGCGCGGCGAGCCGAAGGTGATCAAGTTCGACCGCGACGGCAACTTCATCAAGGCCTGGGGCAAGAAAGGCACCGGACCGGGCGAGTTCGACATCGCCCATTCGATCGCGGTCGATGCCAAGGGCCTGCTCTACGTGGCCGACCGCAACAACCAGCGCATCCAGGTATTCGACGGCGACGGCACATATGTCCGTGAATCGAAGCATCCGGGAACGCCGTGCGGCCTGTTCATCGGCCCGGATCAGCACATCTGGCTCGCGCACGGGCATGCCGGCCAGCTGATCAAGCTCGATCTCGACGGCAAGGTGCTCGGCGTCACCGGCAAGCAGGGCAAGGCGCTCGGCCAATTCGGCGAGGCGCATTACATCGCGGTCAGCGCCAAAGGCGATGTCTACGTCGCCGATACGCTGAACTGGCGGGTGCAGAAATTCGTCAAGAAATCCCCCTGACCGGGGCGCGGTCATTCCGGAGACAAGTTGAATGTACAATCTTCACCTCAGCCCCGAGCAGCTGGAAATCCGCGACACCGTCCGCGATTTCGTCGCGCAGGAGGTCGCGCCGCCGGCGATCGAGCCGAAGCGGCTCGAAGCGCGCGCGCGGCCGCTGCTGCTGGACGTGCTCGACAAGGCCTCGCAGATGGGGCTGCGCACGCTCGCGCTCTCGGAGGACGCGGGCGGCGCCGGCGCCGACAATCTCACCTGCTGCATCGTCACCGAGGAGCTGGCGGTCGGCGACCCCGACATCGCCGCCGTGCTGGCGCAGACCTCGACGCTGGCCCACGAACTGTTCGACCGTGCGATGACGGACGCGCAGCGCGAACGTTTCCTGCCGTCATTCCTCGCACGACGACCGCTTCCACCTCGCGCTCGCCGAGCACGAGCCTGACCGCGACGCGCACGCTCGGCATCAACTATCACCGTCCGCAAGCGAGCGACGCAGGCTTCAAGACAACCGCCGCGCGATCGGGCGATGCGTGGATCATCAACGGCGTCAAGGACCGCGTCGCCAACGCGCCGCTCGCAGGACTCTTTGCGGTACAGGTGAATACCGGAGGCAGCGTCAGCACGCTGCTGGTCCCTCGCGGCACTCCCGGCCTCAGCGGTGACGGACATAGCCGCGAGCGAGCGCTGGCACCACGGCGCCTATGGCACGGTGACGTTCAAGGACTGCCGCGTGCCGGCGGAGAGTCTTCTCGGCATCGAAGGCCGAAGCCCGCTCGCGACCGACGCCGGCCGCCGCATCCCGCAGGATCAGGCGCTCAATCTCGGGATCGGCCGCGCCGCCTACGAGGCGGCGCTCGACTACGCGCAACTGCGCGTGCAGGGCGGCCGTCCGCATCATCGAGCACCAGGCGATCGGCGGAAAGCTCGCCGAAGTCTTGGTCCGGCTCGAGGTTGCACGCGCCGCGATCTGGCAGGCGGCCTGGGCCTCCGACCATCCCGACGCGATCGCGGACCGCAGCCTCCCCGACCTGCCGCTCACGACCATTGCCGAGGCGTTCGTGTCCGAGACGATCTACCACGCCACCAAGGATGCCGCGGAATGCTTCGGCGCCATGGGCGTGATGAAGGACATGCCGCTGCAGAAATACGTGCACGACGCGCTCGTCTGCCTGCATTCCGGCGCCGGCAGACAGCGACGCCACGCTGCGCATCGCCGAGGCGCTGGCGGGCTACCGGCGGCCGGCCGGCGCTGCCGTGCTCGCGGCCGAATAACAGGCAAGCAAGGACAAAAAACCATGGACTTCACGCTGAGCAACGAGCAGCGCGCCTGGCAGATGACCGCCCGCAAGTTCGCGGAGGAGGAAATCCGCCCGATCTCGCTCGAACGCGACGAGATTTCCGACCCGCGCGAGACCTTCGACTGGGAGATCGTCAAGAAGGGTTCCAGGCTCGGCTTCCGCACCATGGCGGTGCCGAAGGAATGGGGCGGCCACGGCACCGATTTCGTGACCCAGGCGCTGGTGATGGCCGAGCTCGCCAAGGCCGACAGCGCGATCTCGAAGACTTTCAGCCAATGCTGGAAGTGGAGCCACCTGATCGCCGCCACCTGCACCGACGAGCAGAAGGGCCGCTTCCTCAAGCCGTTCCTGGAGGACGACACTTATCTCCTCGGCAAGGGCATCAGCGAGCCGAGCGCGGGCTCCGACAACCGGCTGCCGCCGGGCGACGATCCCAAGGCCGGGCTCAAATTGCGCGCCGAGCGCCAGGGCGACGAATGGATCCTCAACGGCGAGAAGTGCTTCATCGCCAATGCCAGCGTCGGCAAGCTGTTCTTCATCGATGCCCGCACCGACCCCAACGCCCCGTTGAAGCAGGGCACCACCATGTTCCTGGTGCCGCACGACACGCCGGGCTTCCGCATCGGCAAGGTGTTCAACAAGGCCGGCTGGCGCTTCTACCAGAACGGCGAGATGATCTTCGAGAACGCCCGCGTGCCGCATGCCAACGTCGTGGGCCCCGTGAACGGCTCCGACATGAAGACCGCACCAGGCCGGCGACCGCACCGGCGGCGACCTGTTCGGCGACCTCGAGCTCGCCGCCAACGCGCTCGGCGTCTGCGACGACGCCTGCGAGATGGCGCTGACGCTGGCGCGCACCAAGAAGCAGGGCGGCCGGGTGCTGTTCGATCAACAGCTGGTGCAGCTCAAGATCAACAAGATGCACATGCTTACCGAGGCACTGCGCTCGTTCGTGATGCGCATCGCCTGGGAGCACGATCACAAGGTGCATTCGGCCAATGCCGGGCTGTGCATGAACCTGTCGACCGACGTGATCCAGGAGGTGACCGAGATCAACCTCGACATTCACGTGAGCGCCGGCGTCTTCGAGCCGCGCGCCGACAAGCTCGTGCGCGACGGCATCATCTGGAGCCATCTGGCGGGCGACAGCGTGCAGCGGATGAAGGCGACGCGGCGATTGGCGAAGTAGACTGGCCGCCATGACGGTCCATGTCGCCCTGCTGCGCGCCGTCAACCTCGGAGGTCGTACCCAGGTCGCGATGTCCGACCTGCGCGATCTCCTGACCGAGCTTGGGCTTCGAGCAGGTCCGCTCCCTGCTCAATAGCGGCAATCTCGTCTTCGGTGGCGGCCGCAAGACCGGCGCCACGTTGGAGCGGTTGCTCGAGACCGAAACGGAACATGTCCAGAAGTTCGCTCCTCCGATCTTGGTCGCCAAAGCGACCGAGCCTGCACATCCGTCTCGTCGTTGTACCTAATCCAATCGCGGCCCAAGCCGTGGCGAACATTACGTGCGCCTTCCGGCGACGTGAGTGAATACCTTCGAAGACTGTTGATCGCGATCAAGACTTTGCGGTGAATTCTCCAACAGATCGCGAATGAATTGATGTCAGCCTCGGACAGGACAACAATCATATCACAGTTTGTTCGCTGAATGCTCGCCGGTGGAGCGGGTGCACTATCCCGGCTCAAGTATAGGTCTTCGACCGGGAACATGCCGACGACATGCACGATCGCGCCCAGCTTAAATGAGCTACCAAGCCTCGAGAATTGACCATTCCAGAAATCCACCGCCTCCCAAACAGCGGGAACTCGGGAATCGTCCTCGGCCGACACGACGGCTATCGACGGAATCTCCTTCCACGGCGACCACGAGGGAGCATTGCTTCGCGGGGATTGCGCACGAGCATAGGACGACAAACCCGTGGCAAGGGCCTCCAAACCACAGATGAGAGCTCTTCGGTTCATCGCGTGCAGCATCCTCGAACACGCCGCCGATCGTGATCTTCGGGTTTGCTGCATCTCGCGCAAGGCCGGCGCGTTCGGCACTTTCTATCACAAATCTAGATCCGAGTGGCACTTTGTCTATCCTGCGCGGTGGTATCCACATGATGACCGCCAACCTCATTCCGCCTGGATGCCCGCCGCCTTGATGATCGCGCCGTAGCGCGCGATGCCGTCCTGCATCAGCGCGGCGAACTGCTCCGGCGTTCCGCCGATGACCGCCATGCCGTTGTCGTCGAGCTTGGCCACAACATCGGGCGCGGCGAGCGCCTTGACCATCTCCGCGTTCAGCCGAGTCACGATCTCGCGCGGCAGCCCGGCGGGCCCGAAAAATCCGAACCATGAAGACGGCTTCTTGAATGCCGGAACGATCTCCGACATCGAGCGCACGTCGGGCAACTTGGCGTAGCGCGTGGGCTCGAGCACCGCGAGAATCTTGACGCGACCCGATTGCACCGCCGGCATTGCGTTGGAGACCGAGATGAACACCATCGGGATGTGGCCGCTGACCACGTCCTGCATGGCGGGCGCGACGCCACGGTAAGGTACGTGCTTGATCCGCACGCCGGCGGTCTGGTTGAACAGCTCGCCCATCATCTGGAAGACCGAGCCGACGCCGGATGAGCCGTAGGAGAGCTCGTCGGGACGCGCCTTGGCATAGGCGATCAGCTCCTCGACCGAGTTGACCGGCACAGCGCTGTTCACCGCCAGGCAGGTCACCGGCTCGACCGCCGCAACGATCGGGGTGAAGTCCTTGACCGGATCGTACGGCAGGTTCTTCAGGAGGTGCACGGCGGTGACATGCGTGCCGGCCGTGGCCCCGAGCAAGGTGTAGCCGTCAGGCGCCGCGCGCGCCACCGCGCTCGATCCGATCGTGCCGTTGGCGCCGCTGCGGTTGTCGATCACCACGGTCTGGCCGAGCGCCTCGCCCATCTTGGCGCCGACGAGGCGCGCCACCAGATCGAGCGCCGGTCCGGGCGGGAACGGCACCACCATGGTGATCGGCTTCGCCGTGGGCCAGTTCTGCGCCGCCGCCGGCGCAGCGCCGATGCACAGCGTTGCGAGCAGACAGATGCGAGCCATCGGATGAGATGCATGATCCCCTCCCCGTTCACTTGTCTTGCGCCGGCGGAAACCACTTGGGCTTGCGCTTCTCGCGGAAGCTCGCCCGGCCTTCGGCCGCTTCGGGTGAATTCAGGCGCTGGTCGAACTCGTCCTGCAGCTCCGCCAGCAGCTCCTGCGATATCGGCGCGTGCGTCAAGCCGGCGGAGCAGCTGCTTGGCATGCGCGACGCGCACTCGGGCCGGCGTGCAGCATCTCGTCGATGACGCGCGGCCAATGCCGCATCTGCCGCCTCGGGAGCGCAGAGCTGATGAACGAGACCGATGCGCAAGGCGTCCTCGGCGGTGAAGCGCTCGCCCGAGAGGAGATAGCGGCGCAGGCTGCGCGGCGTCGATCGCGCGCAGAAAGAACGGAATGAGCGGCCCCGGCGCGAAGCCGAGCCGCACCTCCGGCAACGAGAAGAACGCGTTCTGCGTGGCGATGACGACGTCGCAACAGGAGATGAGCGCAACGGCCGCCGCCGATGCAGGCGCCGTGGACGAGCGCGATGGTCGGCTTGCTCACCGTGTCGAGCGCGAGGCACACAGCCGGGATGGTCGCGCGCGGCTTCTCCTTGGCGGGCGGCGCCGACCTCCGCGCCGGCGCTGAAATGCTTGCCGTTGCCGCGCAGCACGACCGCGCGCACCGCAGGGTCCGCGCCCAGGCGCGCGACCTCGTCGTGCAGCGTATCGAGCATGGCGCTGTTGTAGCTGTTGCCCTTGTCCGGCCGGTTGAATGTAAGCGTGGCGATGCCGCGCCCATCGATGGCGCGCAGCAACGGAGCATCGCCCAGCACATCGCTCACGGCGCTGCTCCCGCCGATTCGAGCGTGAGCGCCGAGAAGGCGCCGGTATGGCCGAGCTCGCCGCCGTACCGTGCCGCCAGCGTCATGGCGCGCTTGTAGTAGAGGCCGATGTCGTGCTCCTCGGTGTAGCCGATGGCGCCGTGCATCTGCAGCGCAGCGCGCGTGATCTCCAAGGCCGCAGCGCGAGGCGCGCGCCTTCGCCGCCGACACCATCGCCGGATGGTGCTCGCCCGCGTCGTAGGCGGCGAGCACGCGATAGACGAGCGAGCGATTGAGCTCGATATCGATGAAGCCGTTGACCGCGCGGTGCTGCAGCACCTGGAAGCTGCCGATCGGCTTGCCGAACTGCTGGCGCAGCTTGACGTAGTCGAGCGTCACATCGAGCGCGGCGGCGGCGAGGCCGACGAGCTCGATCGCCGCGCCGAGCATCAGGAACTCCTGCAGTTGCAATGCCAGCCTGCGCGCCTCCGCCCCGGTCGCGATCACGTTCTCGGCCGGAACGTGGACCTTCGCGAAGGTAAGCCGGCTCGACGACGATCCGTCGACATTGCCTTCGGTCGCGACCGACACGTCTGCTGCGCGGGACGACGGCCAGCACGGGCTGCGCTCCGGAATCGATCGCAACGAGAAACGCGTCCGCCGATCCGCCATAGGCGACGAACGGAATGCTGCCATCGAGCACGCCGGCTCTGTGGTCGTAGCGGATGCCGGACGCGCGGCCACCGGGCCGCCAGGATGCCGCCTCGGTCGCGGGCACGATCAGGCCGGTGCCGCCCAGCACGTCGGCGAGCGCTCCCGACGCGCGCGACGTGTCCGCGGCCCGCGACATCGTCCACGCAGCCGCGGCGGTCTCGAGCAGCGGGACCAGCAACAGCTGCCGGCCGGCCTGCTCCAACGCAAGCGCGAGATCGAAGGCGCCGAGGCCCTCCCCGCCGTGATCTTCCGCAACGACAGTCGCCAGCCATTGCGCGTCGAGCGCAGCCCGCCAGGCGTCGCGGTCCAGGTCCTCGCCGGCCGCCCGCAACGCGCGCAGGCGCTTGGGCCCGCCGTGATCGGCGCACAGCCGCGCAGCGGTCTCGGCGAACAGGCTTTGCTGCTCGGTCAGCAACAAGTCCAAGGCAATTCTCCGGTCGTTCGCATCAGCTCGGCAGCCCGAGCACGCGTTTGGCGATGATGTTGCGCTGGATTTCGACCGCGCCGCTGCCGACCGTGACGCGCCGCATCTCGAACATCTCGGCCGCCGGATTGACGACGTGATTGCCGACCGTCATGTCGTCCACGCAGCGGGCCGAAGCCCGCCGCCGCCTCCACCAGCAGCTCCGAGGCGCGCTGGCCGAGCTCGCCGCCGGCGATCTTGATCACCGGCGCCATCGAGAGCGGCGCCCGCTTCTCGCCGTGCAGCGCGGCCGCGTGGCGGTAATAGGCGGAGAACGCCAAGAGGTCGATCTCGAGCGCCGCCAGCTTCTGCAGGAACCCGGGCTCGCGCATCGCGCCGGTGAGCTCCGCCACCTGCCGCGCCTTGTTGAGCAGGACGGCGGCATTGCGCGGATGTCCCGGTGGTGAAGCGCTCGGACCCGAGCAGCCGGTTGGCGACCTTCCAGCCGTCGTTGAGGCCACCCAGCAGATTCTCGCGCGGCACGCGCACATCGACGAAGCAACTCCTCGGCGAACTCCGCGTCGCCCTTGATGGTCTGGATCGGCTTCACCGTGATGCCGGGCGATTTCAGATCGATCAGCAGCATGCTGATGCCGGCGTGGCGCGGCTGCGCCTTCGGATCGGTGCGCACGAGCGCGAACATCCAGTCGGCGAAATGGCCGTTGGTCGTCCACATCTTGTGGCCGTTGACGATGAAGTGGTCGCCGTCGAGCTCGGCGCGCGTCGTCGAGGCTCGCGAGGTCGGAGCCGGCGCCGGATTCCGAATAGCCCTGGCACCAGGTGGTCTCGCCGGTGAGGATCGGCGGCAGGTGCTTCGCCTTCTGCTCCGGCGTGCCGGCGTCGATGATCAGCGGACCGATGAAGTTGAGGCCGTGCGGATAAGGCGTTGGCGCGCCGACGCGGCTGATCTCCTCGAACAGGATGATCTGCTGCGTGAGCGTCGCGCCCATGCCGCCGTACTCCTTCGGCCAATGCGGCGCGATCCAGCCGCGCTCGTAGAGCTTGCGGTGCCAGGGCTTGAGCTCGGGCGGATCGATGCGCGTCGAGCGGTTGCACAGCTCCGCCGGCAGGTTGGCCGCGATCCAGTCGCGCACCTCCTGGCGGAAGGCACGGTCGGCGGGAGTGTCGTCCGCGAACAGCGTGGTGTTGTCCCAGGACTCACGGCGGACCTCAAGGTCGCAAGCCCGTTGCTGAGCACGATCGTCGTCGCGCGCGGCCACGCGGCACTGGAACGAGACGCGATCGCCCTCCACCCACATCTCGGTGCGGATGGTCTCGCCGGGAAACACCGGTTTGGAGAAGCGCGCCTCGATGCTGGCGAGCCGCTCCGGCCGATAGTCCGCGAGCGTGCGCAGGATCGCGTGCGCCGCGATGCCGAAGCTCGCGGCGCCGTGCAGGATCGGGCGATCGAAGCCCGCCACCTTGGCGCGCTCCGGATCCGCATGCAGCGGGTTCTCGTCGCCGTTGAGCCGGTAGAGCAGCGCGAGATTGGGCGGCGTCGGCAGGTCGCAGATTTTCGCCGGCGGAGTCTGCGGCACCGGCGGCGGCGTCGGCGTCTCCGTCACCTTGCCGCCGAAGCCGCCGTGCTTGCGCGCAAAGGTGCTGCTGTCCACGGTCGCGACCAGCGTCCCGTCCTCGGCGAGAAGGTCGCGCGTGTTCAGGATGATGGCGGCGTTGCCGGAGCCCTTGTCGATCACGTCCTTGATGCGCGGGCGGCTGACGAGCCGCGCCTGCGGCGGCAGTGGTCGATGCAGCACCACCTTGAGATCGCCGGCGACCACCAGCCGCTCGTCGACGCCGAAGGCCGGATCGGTGAGCCGCCCGGGCCAGCCCAGCACCACCGCCATGGTGGGAAAGGCCTGCAAGCCCGGCGCGCTCGTACACGAATTTGAGCGCGCCCGTATCGATCGGGTCCATGCCGAGCCCGATGCCGAGCGCATAGAGGATGCACTCGCGCTCGCCATAGCTCACGGCGATGTCGGCAGGCCGGTAGGCCATCAGCCGTTCGTAGTTCAAACCCATGTCAGTCCTGAAACTCTCTACTGCTCCAGCTTGGCGCCGGAGATGTCGACCAGGAGCTTTCCCTTCTTCTGATCCTCGACGATGAACTTCGCAAGCTCCTCGCTGCTGTTGCCGACCGGCGTGAAGCCTTTCGAGATCAGGTACGGGTTGGCGAATTCCGGCGTCTTCACGATGGCGGAGAACTCCGCATTGAGCTTCTTGACGATGTCGGCCGGCGTTCCCTTCGGCGCGAACATGCCGAACCAGGTCTCGAACGCGGTCTGGTCCGGCGACAATCCGGATTCGCCGAACGAGGGCACGTTCGGAACGAGCGGATTGCGCTTTCGCTCCCGGCACCAGCAGCCCCTTGATCTCGCCTTCGTTGATCTGCCGCGCGATATCGGGATTGCCGACGATGAGGTACAGAAGCTGGATGTCGCCGGACTTGAACGCCAGCATCGCGTCGGAGGCACCCTTGTAGGGAACATGGGTCATCTTGGCGCCGGTCTCGTGCTTGATCCACTCCACCACCAGGTGGGTATCGCCGCCGATGCCGAACGAGCCGAAATTGAGCTTGTCGGGATGCTGCTTGGAATAGGCCACCAGCTCCTTGAGATCGTTCACCGGCACGTTCTTGTTCAGGATCAGCACCTGGTGCGCGAAGGCGAGGTTGGTGATCGGCTCGAAGTCCCGGAGCGGATCATAGGACAGGTTCCTGTAGAGCGTCGGGTTGAGCGAGACGGAGCTGCGCGACAGCAGGCAGATCGTGGAGCCGTCGGGCGGCGCCGCCTTGCAGGCATTGGCGGCGATGATGGTGTTGGCGCCGGCGCGGCTTTCGACGACGAACCCATGTGTATTGCGCTGCTCGAACGCCTTGCCGAGCGCGCGCACCATCACGTCGATCGCCCCGCCCGGCGCCAGCGGAATGATCACGCGGATGGGCTGCGAGGGATAGCCCGATTGCGCGAGGCCCGCGCCGGCCACGAAGGCGGTGGCGGCGCCGACCACCGCGATACTCAGAAGCTTGCGGACCTGCATTGATTTATCCTCCCGCTGTCGTCTTTTTTTCGGTTTGTCAGTTTGACGGCGGGAGGATCGTCCGGTCAAGCCCGGCTCATTCCCTCCATTGCACGTTATAGGCGACCGCAAAGGCCTTCATCCGTTCGTGGATGACGTCCTCCACGTGGCGTCGCCCCCCGGCCGCGCCGGCCACCTCGATCACCGCCACGTTGCCCTTGACCGGATCCGCCACCATGTCGACCGTGAGCTTGCCGTCCGCAACGCCCGCCAGCACCTCGCGGAACGCCCGGCGCGCGGCGTCGCGGCGAAGCTCGACCTTGGCCGGCTTCTGCACGTCGGTCAGCGGCATCCTCTCGACGATGATGATGTCCTTCGGGGCCGCCGCCCGTTCCGGAATGTGCTCGAGCGCGAAGTCGCGGATCGCCTCGGCCGTGGCGCGCGCCCCGGCACGAGCTGCACATAGGCGACCGGCAATTCGCCGGCATAGGCGTCGGGCTTGCTCACCGCCGCCGCCAGCATCACCTCGTTGTGCTTGAGCAGCGTCTCCTCGATCACCGACGGGTCGATGTTGTGGCCGCCGCGGATGATCACGTCCTTCACGCGGCCGGTGAGCCAGAGATAGCCGTCGGCGTCGAAGCGCCCGAGGTCGCCGGAGTTGAACCAGCCGTCACGGGTGAAGACGCCCTCGTTGTATTTCGGCTCGAGATAGCCGGGCGTGATGCTCGGACCCTTGACCACGACGACGCCGATCTCGTCGATGCCGCATTCGCGCTTGATCACGTCGCCGTCGAGCTCGACCGTCTTGACCTGCGTGTAGGGCAGCCGGATGCCGGGCGAGCCGAATTTCGGATCACCGTCGCGCGGCGCCTGCGTGACGTTCTGCGTGTATTCGGTCGCGCCATAGGTCAGCAGCACGCGCACGCCGATCAGCTTCTCGATCTGCCGCGCCACCTCGGCCGGGAAGGCCGTCGAACCGGTGCAGGCATAGTCGCGCAGCGTCGCGAGCTTCTCGCCGCTGCGGTCCGCTCTTGGCGAGTTGCGCCAGCGTCGTCGGCACGCCGGAGAAGATCGTGATCCCGAACTTCTCCACGAACTTCCAGTAGTTCTCGATGAAGCGCTTGTCGCGTGCGCCGAGCGGCGACGGGATGACGATCGACATGCCGTGCACGATGGCGAAATAGCCGCGCGCGAAAATGCCAGCGATGTGGAACATGGGATAGTCGGAAAAGATCACGTCGTCCGACGTATGCGCCATCACGACAGCGTTGGCCCAGCACTTGTAGGCAAAGCCGCGATGCGTGAGCGTCACCAGCTTTGGGCGAGCCGGTCGTCCCGCCGGAATGGACATAGGCCGCGATGTCGTCGGGCGCGATCTTGCGCTCGAACAACAGCCGGTCGCCGGGCTGCCGCGCCGCGAGCGTGTCGAAGTCCGTCTCCGGCATGGGCGTCCCGCCCGGGCCCGGCACAGTGAGGATGTGCACGGAAGGTGAAATCTCCGCCCGGACCGCCTGCACGTTCTCGAAGATCTCGTAGCCGGGCGTCGGCCCGAGCGTGACGACGACCTTCGCCTTGGTCGAGCGCACGAGCTCGGCGAGCTGCTCCGGCTTGAGCATCCAGTTGACGCCGCAGGCGATGCCGGCGCTGACCGCGCCCAGCATGGCTACATAGAGCTGCGGCAGGGTCGGCAGCACGTAGAGGACCACGTCGTTCGCCGACACGCCGAGCGAATGAAACAGATTGGCCGCCTGGTTCGAGCGCTTTTGCAACTCGCGATACGAGATGGCGACCGTCTCGCCGTCGGGATCGCCGTCGGCGATATAGCGGATGGCGATCTTGGCGGGATCGAGCGCGCAGCCTCGTGCGATCCAGTCGTTCAGATTCCAGGAGAAGATCCGCTCATCGAGCGGCACGCGCTCCAATTCCTCGATATCGCGCAGCGTACGAAGCGGCGCGTAAGTGACCTGCATTTTATCCCCATTTCCAGACGACAACGGGCCGGTACCTGCCATAGTACGCGCATACGATTTCCATGGGCAACCCGAGCGCCGGAGCCCTCTCTATTCGTCTGGAAACAACGGGGGCAGGAAGTCGGGAATTCACACGCCGGCCATCGCCGGGGCAAGCTGTCGTTTCAGCATCGCGAATATTTTTTTCCAATCCTGCTTGGTCGCCGACTCGTCGTAGACGTCGCGGTCCGGCAATGAATATCCGCGCTCGGTGTCGCGATGCACCTCGGAATAATAGCGCACGTTGCTGCGGCGGCTGAGCGAATCCGCAAGCGTCGAGATCGTGGATGGCGGTGCGAGCTGGTCATGCTCCGCAAAACCGCAATACATCTCGCCGCGGAATCGATCCGCCAGTCGGTGCGGCGAATCCGCGCCATCGGTCACCAGGTTCGTGCCGTGCAGGCTCGCCGTGGCACGGAATTCTTCCGGAAAGTGTCCGGCGACGACGAGTGCGTGCCGCCCACCCATGCAATAGCCGAGCACTCCCTTGGCACCGGAGCGCACCGGCTCGTGCACGAGAAAATCGAGCACGGCTTGCATGTCGTCGACGACCATCCGGTCGGTGAGCGCCTGCTTTTGGGCGCGCACGGTTTCCTGAACGCCCCACGGCAGGGACTTCATCGAGCACATCTCGGCGCGCGCGTTGCGGTACTCGAACCGCACCTTGCCCTGGCGGTAGTAGGTATTCGGCAATATGCAGTAGTAGCCGGAATCTGCCACCCATCGCGCGACATCGAACAGCTCCTCGCGCAGGCCCCACGCATCCATGAGGACGACGACGGCGGGGCGCGGCGCACCGTTCGGATGCGCAACGAACGCATCCATGCATCCGGCCGGCGTCTCGATAACGACGAACTTTTCGATCATCGCATCATGCCAGGAGCTGCGGTAATGCCAGAGCCGCCGTGTGCATCGGGGGCGATTGCAACCATCGCGCTTGCCGCGCGGCTTGTAAAGAATCAATTCGTATATTGAAACTCCATTTCGATATATGAAATGCAGGGTGAGGAAAGCTTGACGCCCGGGCAGCAAAAGTGCATTTCAAATAGTAAAATCACGTTTCAATATTTGAAATGAGATGAAGCGCCTGGACATCGACGCTGCACCCTCGCACGACACGGCCGTCGCCGACTCGCGCAAGCAGGAGGTGCTGCGCCGCAACGCCGGCACGGGCACGCTCGTGCTCGCGTTGCGCATACTCGAGCATCTCGCGCACCGCAGCCACAATGCGTCGCTTGGCGCCATCGCCAAGGAGTTCTCCGCTTCCAAGGCCACGGTCTATCGTCATCTGCAGACGCTGATGCATCAGGGCTTCGTCCACCAGGACGCGGCCACCGGCAACTACGAGGTGGGCATCAAGCTGGTCGTGCTCGGCGAGGCGGCGCGCGGCCGCTTCGACATCGTGCGCGCCGCCCGCGACGAGCTGATCGCGCTGCGCGATGAGACGCAGCAGGCGGCGACCATTTGCAGCATGGTGCAGGAGTCGCTCGTCGTGCTGGATCTCATCCAGGGGCACACCGTGATCGAGTTCGGCACGCGGCCGGGTACGCGGCTCGCGCTCGACGCCAGCGCGCACGGCAAGGTCTGGCTCGCCTTCTCCTCCGGCGCCGCCATCGAGCAGCTCCTGACGCGATCCCGCTCCTGCAGGACTCCGATCTTCGTGCAGGAGCTGGCCAAGGTCCGACGGCGCGGCTGGGCGACGGCCGCGAGCGAGGTCATCGACGGCGTCAATGCGCTCGCGGCCCCCGTGTTCGACCATTCCGCGCGCATGATCGGGTCCATTGCCATCGTCGGGGCGACCCAATTCATCCCGCCGGAGCCGAGCCGCGCGCAGGTCGACGCCGTCGTCGGCGCGGCACAGCGCATCTCGCGCGCGCTCGGCTGGAAGCATCGCAACGGCGATGCCGGCGACAGCCTGCCGCGCTCCCGCACCGCGACGGATGCGGGGTCGTCACAGAAAGCGCGTCAGAGGCCTTGAGCTCATGACCTATTCGCTGGCGGTCGACATCGGCGGCACCTTCACGGACATCGTGCTGCGGCACTCGTCCGGCCGGCTGACGGTCGACAAGACGCTCACCACCCCGCACGACCTCATCGAGGGATTCTTCACCGGCGTTCACGCCGTGCTCGCGTCCGCGGGACTTGCGCCGCGCGAGATCGACGGGGTCGTCGTGCACGCCACCACCGTGGTGACCAATGCGCTGATCGAGCGCAAGGGGCAGGCGACCGCGCTCCTCGTCACGCAAGGCTTTCGCGACATTCTCCGCATCCGCAACGAGCATCGTTACGAGATGTACGATCCGCAGATCGAATTTCCGGAGCCGCTGGTGCCGCCGGACGCTGACCTTCGGGATCGCGGAGCGCACCCGCGCCGACGGCAGCGTGCTCGCCGCGCCCGATCTGGCGCAGCTCGATGCCGTGGCCGCGGAGCTGAAGGCGCAGAACGTGCAGTCGGTGGCGATCTGCTTCCTCAACAGCTTCGCCAATCCCGAGCCACGAGCGCGCTCGTCGCCAGCGCCTCGGCGAGCTCATGCCCGGACCTGTTCATCACGCTGTCCTCGGATGTCGCACCGCAGATCCGCGAGTTCCCGCGCGCATCGACCGCCACGGTCAACGCCTACACGATGCCGATCTCGCAGCCCTATCTGCGGCGCCTGAGCGAGCGGCTGGCGGGCGAAGGCTTCCCCAACTCGCCGCTGATCATGCTCAGCTCCGGCGGCGTGGTCGGCGCCGAGACCGCCGGGCGCAATCCCGGTGCGCATGATCGAGAGCGGCCCGGCGGCCGGCGCGCTCGCCGCCTGCCACTATTGCGACGTGCTCGGCATCGATCGGCTGATGTCGTTCGACATGGGCGGCACCACCGCGAAGGCCTGCCTGATCGAGAACCGCCAGCCGCTGATCACCGGCCTGTTCGAGGTCGATCGCCGCTATCGCTTCAAGGAAGGCAGCGGCCTGCCGGTCACCATTCCGTCCATCGACATGATCGAGATCGGCGCCGGCGGCGGCAGCATCGCCCATGCCGACGCGCTCGGGCTGCTCAAGGTCGGCCCGCAGAGCGCCGGCTCCGCGCCCGGCCCCGCCTGCTACGGCCGCGGCGGAACGCAGCCGACGGTGACCGACGCCGACCTCGTGCTCGGTCTGCTCGACGCCGACAACTTTCTCGGCGGCGACATGAAGCTCGATCGCGCCGCTGCCGACCGGGCGATCGCGACGCTCGCCGCGCGAGCTCGATCTTTCGCCCGACGCCAGGCGGCGCGCGGCATCTTCCGCGTCGTCACCGAGGCGATGGCGGCGGCGGCGCGCGCGCACGCCACCGACCGCGGCGTCGACTACCGCGGCATGCCGCTGTTCGCCTTCGGCGGCGCCGGCCCGGTTCATGCCTGCGAGGTCGCGAGCCTGCTGCAGAGCTCGTCCGTGATCGTCCCGCCGCAGCCGAGCGTGCTGTCGGCGTTCGGCACGCTGGTGACGTCGCTGCGGCTCGATCTCGTGCGCAGCGATCTCGTGCGCGCTCGGCGATCTCGACTGGGACCGCGTCGATCTGCTGCTCGGCGAGCTCGTGCGCGAAGCGTCTGCCGCGCTCGTCGAAGCCGGCTGCAGCGACGACAGCATCAAGCTCATTTTCGGCGCCGACCTGCGCTACTTCGGCCAGCAGAGCGAGCTCACCGTCGCCTTCGACGCCGATCCGCGGCAGCACCGCGACGCAGCGCGGATCGTGAGCACGTTCGAGGAGGCCTACCGCAAGCTCTACGGCGTCAACCCGTCGCACGTTCCGATCGAGCTGGTGACCTGGCGCGTCACCGCGCGCGGTCCGATCATCCCGTTCAGCCGCGCCACCGTGCTCCCCGACACGCCCGGCCACGTCCGCACGTCGCGGCCCGTTCATGCCTGGAGCGAAGGTGCCGAGACGCCGGTCTACGACCGCAAGTCGCTCGCGGCCGGGCAGACCATCGCCGGCCCCGCGATCATCGAGGAGCGCGAGACCACCACCGCGATCCCGCCGGGCTGGTCGGCGACGATCGACCAGGTCGGCTGCATCATCGCCCGGAAAGATTGATCGTCATGGACGGTATCGAGCTCGAAATCCTCTGGTCCAACCTGATCGGCATCGTCGACGAGCGCGCCAAGGCGCTGCAGCGCATCGCCTTCAGCCCGATCGTGCGCGAGGCCGGCGACCTCGCGGTGCGCGCTGTTCGATCGGCGCGGGCGCATGGTGGCGCAGGCCAATACCGGCACGCCCGGCCACATCAACTCGCTCGCGTTCGCCGGCGCTCACCTGGTCGCGCGGCTTCGACAACCGCATCGTGCCCGGCGACGTGCTGATCACCAACGATCCCTGGCTGTCGGCCGGGCATTTCTTCGACATCACGGTGCTGACGCCGATCTTCGACGGCGACCGGGTCATCGCCTATATCGGCTCGACCATCCATCACACCGATATCGGCGGCTACGGCATCGGCGCCGGCGCACGCGACGTGCACGAGGAAGGCCTGTGGATTCCGCCGCTCAAGCTCTACGAGCGCGGCGAGCCGAGCGAGGTCCTGCACGCGATGATCCGCTCCAACGTGCGCACGCCCGACGCGCGTGTTCGGCGACCTCGCCGCGCAGGTGTCGAGCGGGCGCGCCGCCAGCGACCGGCTGATCGGCATGTGCCGGCGCTACGGCCTCACCGACATCGAGCAGCTGTCGGACGAGATCATCCGCCGCTCCGAGGCGGCGACGCGCGTCGGCGATCCGCAAGCTCAAGGCCGGCACCTATCAAGGCGAGAGCAGCTTCGACGTTCCCGGCGGCGAGATCATCACGCTCAAGGCCGCCGTGACCATCGATCCCGACGAAGGCGAGATCACGGTCGATTTCGCCGGCAGCTCGCCGCAGACCTCGACCGGCATCAACGTCGTGCTCAACTACACCCACGCCTATTCGACCTTCGCGGTGCGCAGCTGCCTCAATCCCGACCTGCCGAACAACACCGGCAGCCTGGCGCCGATCAAGGTGACGCGCGCCGCAGGGCTCGATCGTGAACTGCAGCTATCCGGCGCCGGTGAATGCGCGCCACGTGGTCGGCATGTACGTGCCGATGCCGATCCTCAAGGCGCTCTACAGGTGATGCCGGAGCGCGTGCATCGCCGAGGGCTCCGGCGCGGTGTGGACGATGCAGATCCAGGGACGGCGCGAAGACGGCGAGCCCTTCACCTCCTCGATGTTCAACTATTCCGGCGGCATGGGCGCGCGCGCGACCAAGCCGGGGCCGAGCGCGACCTGCTATCCGACCGGCGTGGCGGCGGTGCCGGTCGAGATTCTCGAAGCGGTCATGCCGATCATCTTCGACCGCAAGGAACTGCGGCCCGGCTCCGGCGGCGCCGGCCGGTCGCCCGGCGGCGAAGGCCAGATCATCCAGTTCCGCATGCAGACCGAAAGACCCGTGGCTGCTCAATGCAGTGCCGAGCCGGCTCGACCACGGGCCCGAGGGCCTCGGCGGCGGCGGCGCGGGCGCGGCCGGGCGCTTTCTGGTGAACGGCAAGCCGGTGAGCGAAGCGCAAAAGCTCACGCTCGCGCCCGACGACGTCGTGCTGCTCGAAACGCCGGGCGGCGGCGGCTACGGCCCGCCGCCCAAAGGTTAGGAAAAAGGCTGAACAAGGGAGGAAGTCCAATGCGTTGCAAGCTGCCAATCTTATCCGCGGCGATCGCCCTGGTGGCGGCGCCGGCAGGCGCACAAGACTACAAGATCGGCATCTCGGCCGGCCTGACCGGCTACGCCGCGACCGTCGATCGCGCCTGGCGCGACGGCGTCGAGGTCGCGGCGGCGACCCTCAACGCCAAAGGCGGCGTGATGGGCCGCAAGCTCACGGTGGTGGCCGAGGACAACCGCTCCGAGCCGCAGGAGGCGGTGACCGTCTATCGCAAGATGATCAGCTCGGACAACGTCAACGTCTTCATCAGCGGCTGCGTCTCGGCCGGAAATTTCGCCGCCGCGCCGCATCGTCGTGCGCGCACAAATCCCGATGGTGCTCTGCTCGATCCTGCCGCAGCAGCCCGACCAAGTGAAATGGGCGTTCAGCACGCTGCCGCCGGCCGGCATCGAAGTGGAGAAGCGGCTCGAATATCTCAAGGACAAGACGCAGATCAAGAAGATCGGCGTGCTGCACGATCCCGACGCCCTATGCGGGGCTGCAGAAGGCGGCGGCCGAGAAGCTCGCGCCGACCTATGGGATCGAGGTCGTCGGCATCGAGCAGTACAAGCAGGACGATGCCGACCTCAGCGTCCAGATCAGCAAGATGAACGCGGCCGGCGCGCGCGCGATCCTCAAGATCGGGCTCGGCGGCACGACGCTGACCGCGGCCAAGAACATCAAGCAGCTCGGTCTCGACATGCTGATGCTCACTAGCCTCGAGGATCTCGCGGTGTTCCGCCCGGTCGCGGAGGTGCTCGGCGACAAGTTCTTCTTCGTCGCCTCGCCGTCGCAGGTCTACGACGCGCTCCCCGACAGCCCGCTCAAGAACGAGATCGCCAAGTTCCTTGGGCCGTGGAAGGCCAAGCACGGCGACCGCGATCCGAACTGGGCGTCGCGCGGCTGGGACGGCGTCATGCTCACCGCCGCGGCGATCGAGCAGGGCAAGTCCTTCGACGGACCGCAGGTCCGCGACCAGCTCGAGATGATCACCGGCTTCCAGGGCACGACCGGCGTCTACAACATGTCGCCCGACAACGTGCACCAGGGCATCACCGTCAACCCGCTGCTGGTCGCGACCATCATCAACGGTCAGGTCAAAGTCGCGCAGTGAGCGAGCGGCTGGCGCCCATCCTGGACGTGAAGGAGCTTTCGGCGCGCTACGGCAGCGTGGAAGCCCTTCACGCCGCGACGCTTGTCGATCGCGGATGGCGAGTTCGTCGCCGTCCTCGGTCCGAACGGCGCCGGCAAGTCGACGCTCATGCGCGCGGTGATGGGGCTCGTAGCAAATTCCGGCACGGTGCGTTTCCGCGGCGACGCGCTGCCGCGCGCCGCGCCGGACGCCTGCGCCGCGCTCGGCGTGGTGCTGGTGCCGGAAGGCCGCGGCATTTTCGCGCCGATGACGGTCGAGGAAAATCTCGAGCTCGGCGCCTATCTGCTCGACGACGCGGCCGAGTTCGCGCGCCGGCGCGAGCGCGTGTTCACCCTGTTTCCGCGGCTCGCGGAACGCCTGCACCAGGTCGCGGGCTCGCTCTCGGGCGGCGAGCAGCAGATGCTGGCCGTCGGCCGCGCGCTGATGGCGGGGCCCGACATTCTTCTGCTCGACGAGCCTTCGCTGGGCTTGGCGCCGCGCGTGACCGAGGACATCCTCGCCGCGCTCGCGCTGTTGAACAAGGAAGGCTTGACCATCCTTCTGGTCGAGCAGAAGGCGCCGCTCGCGCTGAAGCTCGCCAGCCGCGCCTATCTGATGTCGCTCGGACGGGTGGTCGCCGAGATCGATCCGCGCACCGTGACCTCCTATGACGACATCGCGCAGTTCTATCTCTCCTGATCGGCTGCGGACTTTCGCGCCGGCGCTGCCGTGGGCGATCGCGCTCGCGCATCCTCGCCTATGCCTTCATCGCCGGCGGCTATCTCGTCACGGTCATGTCGTTCGCCTTGATCTACGCGGTCTTCGTCACCGGCCTCAATCTGTTCATGGGCTATGCCGGACAAGTCACGTTCGGGCACAACGCCTTCGCCGCGCTCGGCGGCTACGGCTCGGCAGTGCTGACCTCGGCGTATGGCTGGCCGCCGCTCGGGGGCTTCGCCGCCGGCATGGCACTGCGCGCTCTGTCTCGCGCTCATCGTGGGCTATCCGACGTTGCGGCTCAAGGGCCACTATCTCGCCATGGCGACGCTCGCGATCGGGCTCATCGTCTACGAGATCGCGGTGCAGTGGCAGGCGGTGACCGGCGGCTATATGGGACTGTCCGGCATCCCGCCGCTCGGCATCGGCCGCTTCGAGATCGTCTCCGATCGCGCACAGCTTGCGTTCCTGGCGCTGATGGTCGCTCTCGCCATCTGGAGTGCAATGCGGCTGCGCGCGTCGCGCTTCGGCCGCGCCCTCGTGGCGATCGCGGGCAGCGAGGACGCCGCCCGCGCGCTCGGCATCGACGTCGCGCACTACAAGCTGATGGCTTTCCTCATCTCCGCCGCCTATGCGGCGCTGGCGGGCTCGCTGTTCGTGCACGTCGTCGGCTTCGTCAGCCCCGAGGTCTTCGGGCTGCACATGGTGGTGCTCGCCTTCACCATGCTCTATGTCGGCGGCATCGGCACCGCCGCCGGTCCGCTCATCGGCGCGGTCATCATCAGCCTGCTGCCGGAAACGTTCCGCGCGCTCAAGGACTATCAGGACCTCGCCTATGGCGCCGGCCTGATCCTCCTTCTGATCTACGCGCCCAAGGGTCTCGCCGCGCTCGGCGACTTGTTCCCTCGGAGTAAACGATCATGACCCTGCTTGCGCTTGAACGGGTAACGCGAAAGTTCGGCGGTCTGGTCGCTGTAGACGCGGTCGACCTCACCGTGGAGCAAGGCGGCGTCACCGCCATCATCGGCCCGAACGGCGCGGGCAAGACCACGCTGTTCCACATCATCTCCGGCTTCCAGACGCCGGACGAAGGCCGGGTCATTTTCGCGGGCGAGAACATCACAGGCACGCCGCCGGAGAAAATCGCGGCGCACGGTCTCGTCCGCACCTTTCAGCTCGTGCAATTGTTCCGCGACCTGACCGCGGTCGAGAACGTCAAGGTCGGCTGTCATCTGCAGACGCGCGGCGGCTTCGTCACCGCTCTCGTCCGCCCGCCGAGCGCACGCCAAGCCGAGGCGCAGGTCGAGGCGACCGCACGCGAGCTTCTGGCCTTCGTCGGCCTCGAGGAACATGGCGACCTGCCGGCCTCGGCCTTGCCTTATGGCCAGCAGCGGCTGCTGGAAATCGCCCGCGCACTGGCCGCGAAGCCGAAGCTCCTCCTCCTCGACGAGCCGGCGGCCGGGCTGAATTCCCAGGAGTCGAAACTGCTCTCGGCGACCATCCGCAACATCGTGACGCAAGGCACCACCGTGCTGCTGATCGAGCACGACATGAACCTGGTGATGAGCACCGCGGACACGGTCGCGGTGCTCGATTTCGGCCGGAAGATCGCAGAAGGCGCGCCGGCGAGCGTGCGCGAAAATCCCGCCGTCATCGCGGCCTATCTCGGAACGACGGAGGCGGCGCGTGCCTGACTTTTCCTATCTGCCGCAGATCGCGCTCAGCGGCATCGGTGTCGGCTGCATCTATGGGCTGATCGGCATCGGCTTCTGCGTCATCTACAATGCCAGCGGCATCGTGAATTTCGCCCAGGGCGCCTTCGTGATGCTCGGCGGCATGCTCACCTATGTCGCTTTCCATCAGCTTGGGCTCCACCTGCTCCTCGCCGCCCTGCTCGCGATCGCGGTCGTGGCCGCATTGGGCGTCGTGATCGACCGGCTGGTCGTGCGCCCGCTGTGGGACCGCCACGCCACCATGTTCGTCATGATCCTCGCGACCCTCGCCGTGCAGATCGTGGTCGAGCGTTTGACCCTGATCGGCGCGGGCGACCAGCCGAAATCGCTGCCTCCGCTCACGGACCTGCCGCCGCTGAAGCTCGGCGGGATCGCGATCAGCTTCCAGTTCCTCTGGATCGTCGCGCTCTCGCTCCTCCTGATCTTTCTGCTCGACCTCTTCTTCAAGCGGACCCGAACCGGCAAAGCCATGCGCGCCTGCGCGATCAACCGGGAAGCCGCGGCGCTGCAAGGCATCCCGGTCTCGCGCATGCTGGCGCTGTCGTTTGCGTTGAGCGCGGCGCTCGGCGCCATTGCCGGGGTGCTGATCACGCCCACCCAATACACCGCCTTCAATGTCGGCGTGCCGTTCGCCATATCCGGCTTCATCGCGGCCATCGTCGGCGGCTTCGGCCGGCCGCTCGGCGCCTTCGTCGGCGGCATCATGCTGGGATTGGCGCAGGCGATCGCCATCGTCGCCTTCGGTGCCGGCCTCAAGAACGTGGCGGCGCTGTCGGTCCTGCTCCTCTTTCTATTCATTCGCCCCGGAGGCATTCTCGGGGAAGCCAAATAGGCAATCGCAAAGGAGACCGCCATGGACGCACACAAGATCGACTGGAGCGCCATTCCCTGGACGCCGGTGCGCCAGGGCGTCGAGCGCAAGGCCTTCTCCGGCGAAGGTGCGACGGTGGCGCTGCACCGGCTGATGCCCAAGCACGAGCCGCGGCCGCACAGCCACACCTACGAGCAGATCGTGTACATCCTCGCCGGGCAGATCCGCTTCCACATGAACGGCGAGAGCCACCTGCTCGGTCCCGGCGGGCTGCTGCATATTCCGCCCAACGTCGAGCACTGGGGCGAGGTGGTGGGCAACGAGCCCGTGCTCAATCTGGACATCTTCACGCCGTTGCGGGAGGAATATGCGCCGGGGCCGAAAAAGGGGTGAGGGTGTCACATGTCCGGTTTGGCGGCGTTCACATTGTTTCACACGGCACTGAGCCTGGTGCAGCTCGTGTCCGGCATCGTCGTGGTAATCGAGCTCATGGGCTCCCGCGACAGTAAGACGTGGTTCTTGATCTATCTCGTCAGCGCAATCGCGACGAGCGTGACCGGGTTTCTCTTCCCGGTCGACAAGTTCCTGCCGTCCCACGCATTCGGGATCATCTCACTGGTCCTGCTGCTGCTCGTCATTCTCGCGCGCTACACCTTTCACCTCGCCGGCGCGTGGCGCTGGATTTATGTGGTCGGCCTCGTGATCACGGTCTATCTCGACGCGTTCGTGGCGGTTGTGCAGGCGTTCCTGAAGATACCGAGCTTGCACGCCCTGGCGCCGGGGGGCTCGGAGCCGCCGTTCGCGATCGCTCAAGGCGTTCTGTTCGTGGTCTTCGTTGGGCTCGGCATCGTGGCCGCGAGAAATTTCCGTCGTGAAACGGCAATCGGGGCGCCGGGTTAGTCCCGAGATCGGGCTTGGCGGCCATGGCGAATGGCGAGGCAACCCAGGGAAGCCGTCTCATTCGCTGGCACTATCTTTGGTATGCGGCTGGCGCTTTCGCGGTCATGAGCGCGGCAATTGTCAGCGCCAACCTTTGGTTCCTCAATTTCGTTCACGTATTCTCCGGTCTTCTGTGGACCGGGATCGACCTGTTCATGGGCTTCGTTCTCGGGCCGATCTTGAAGACCCTCGATCCCACCATGCGCCGGACGATCACGTCGAGACTGACGCCGCGCACGCTGTTCCTCATGCCGACGATCTCCATCATTACGGGCACCACCGGCTGGTTCCTGGCGGTGGACCTGGGCTTCACCCAGCTCGATTGGCCCCACTACGGATGGGTAGCGGCCGCGCTCGTTCTTCTCGCGCTGATGACGATCGTCGGCCTTGGACTTCTCACCCCGACCAATGTGATCGTCTGCATCGAATTGCAGAAAGAGCGTCCCGACCTCGACAAGATCGGTCGCTTGATGCGGTTTTATTTTTTCCTCACGGCCGCACAAGGTACGATGCAGATCCTCACGATCATCATCATGACGCGGTTCCGAACCGGCATATGACCGCGCCACTCATACCGCCACCCGCACCAGCATCTTGCCGAAGTTCTTGCCTTGCAGCAGGCCGAGGAAGGAGGCGGGCGCCCGCTCCAATCCGTCGACGATGTCCTCGCGATATTTCAGCCGACCGCTGCGCACCCATTCGGCGGCGTCGCGCAGGAAGTCGCTCTGCTTGGCGGCGAAGTCCGAGACGATGAACCCGCGCAAGAGCAGGCGCTTGCGCAACACCGAGACTATGTCGGGCCCGGGCATCGGGCTCGTGGCGCTGTACTGCGCGATCACCCCGCACACCGGCACGCGGGCGAAATCGTTGAGCAGCGGCCAGACCGTGTGCTGTACGGCGCCGCCGACATTCTCGAAATAGACATCGATGCCCTTGGGACACGCCGCCGCAAGCTGCTGCGCAAAGTCGCCTGCGCGATGATCGACGCAGGCGTCGAAGCCGAGCTCGCCCGCGACGAAGCGGCATTTCTCCGCCCCGCCAGCGATGCCGACCGCGCGCGCTCCCCTGATCTTGGCGATCTGCCCGACCGCCGAGCCGACCGCGCCGGACGCCGCCGCGACGACAACGGTCTCCCCCGCCTTGGGCTGGCCGATCTCGAGCAGGCCGACATAGGCGGTCATCCCCGGCATGCCGAGGACGCCGAGCGCCGTCGACACCGGCGCCGCCGCGGGATCGAGCTTGCGCAACCCCGCGCCGCTCGAGAGCGCGTATTCCTGCCAGCCGCCGTGTCCGACGACGATATCGCCGGCGGAGAACTTCGGATTGCGCGACTTGACGACCTCGCCCACCGTGCCGCCGACCATGGGCTGCCCGACGACGGCCGGCTTCGCATAAGACTGGGCGGCGCTCATGCGGCCACGCATATACGGGTCGAGCGAGAGATAGCGGATGCGCATGAGCACCTCGCCCTCGCCAGGATTGGGAATCGGACCTTCGGCGAGCTCGAAATTCTCGAGACCGGGCGGACCTTCGGGGCGGCTCTTCAGCAGGATTTGACGGTTGACGCTCGCAGCCATCGGCACTCCTCCAGGTCGCGATCATGGAGGCGCGAGGCTGATGCCGGGCGACGACGCTGTCAATCGATCCTAATCCGGTTGCTTCACGCGTCGAAGCGTCGGATAGAACTGGACCCACACGTTGTCGTCGCCGGCGTGAGCCTTGTGGCAGTCATAGCAGGCGACGTCCGGAGCGGCCCTCGCTTCCGGCAATAGCTGCCCGGGGCCGCCTCCGGTGAAATTGTAATAGGCCCACTCGGTTGTTTGCCCGTCGGGCCGGTTCCTGTTCTTGACCGCGACCTCGGCGCCAAGGCGCGCCCCGTTGAAGGTGCCCTGGTTGACCACGCCCTGCGCTTCCCTGCTTTGCGCCTCGTAGACATCCATGACCAGAACGGTCTTGTCCGGAAATTGCCGCGTCTGCTTGTAGGCCGCGTATGCCGGCGGGCTGATGTAGACGTTGTGAAATTTCGCCGGCTCCTGTCGGGATCGCTCCGCGGGCGTGTTGGTCCTTACATCCCACGCATAGCCCAGCCCCAGATTGGAGCCGACAAAGATCCACGAGGTGAAGTCCACCGGCAGCAGCAAAAGGTTTCCGCGGTAGCTCGGGTCGAACGGCGACTGCGCCTTGGCCTCACCTCCCGGCCGGTAGAACGCGAGAAGACCCGCGAACAGCACGCCCGCGCAAAGCAACAGCGCTTGCATCCACCGTTTCATCATATCCTCCTCACACAATTTATAAGTGTATTCTAGTTTATCACACTAAATAATAGCAAGACTGAAAACGCACATCCGGCCCGCGCACAGCAACGACAGAACCGGTTGTCACGCCGTCGGCGCCGGTCCAGGACTGTTCCGGGCAATAGGTGTCATCACAAACGAGGATGCGGATGTCCGATCGGCTCACGACGACGGTTGGCAGTGTGCGGCTCAAGAATCCGTTGATCGCCGCCGCGGCGGAGCACCTGATCGACGCGGACGGCGTCAGGCGCGCGCTCGCCGCCGGCGTCGGCGCGGTCGTGGTCAAATCGGCGAATGAATCCCAGGCCGCGAAGGACCAGCTGCAGCGCGCGGAGTACATGGTGCTGGACGACAAATGGCGTCCGGTGCCGTGGGGACCGCAGGCGCCCGCGTCCGCGACGATCGCCTGCCGCTCGGGTCTCTCGCCGCTGCCGTTCGATGCCTGGCTCGAGCAGACCGTCGCGCTCGATCGCGAGGCGAAAGCCTGCGACTCCTATGCGGTTGCGAGCCTGATCCTCGCGGCGCTCGATCCCGCGATCGACATGGCGCGCCGCATCGAGCAGGCCGGCTTGCGCATCCTCGAGCTCAATATCGGCACGCCCTATGCGAGCCAGGCGCGCGGCGTGGTCGCGACCGAGCTCGATCCCGCGCGCGTGACCGCGATCGTCGGCACCGTGCGGGCGGCGATCGGGATTCCGCTCTGGGTCAAGCTCACCGGCCAGAGCGAGCGCGTGCCGGAGCTCGCGCGCGCGGCGTTCGACGCCGGCGCCGACTCCGTGGTCATGGCGGGCCGCCTGCTCGGCCTGATCCCGGATGTCGAGACCTTCGAGCCCATGCTCGGCACGACGCTCGGCGTCGGCGGATTCTGGAACCTCCCCCTCACCTGCCACTGGCTCGCGCTCACCCGCGCCCAGATCGGCCGCGACAAGCCGCTGATCGGCATCAACGGCGCGCAGTCCGGCCTCGACATCGCGCGCATGATGCTCGCGGGCGCCTCCGCGGTGGCGATCGCATCGCCTGTCATGCTGCGGGGCTACGGCCTGCTTGCCGACGCCCTCGCCGAATTCGACGAGTTCCTCACGCGCAAGAACGTGACCGCGGCCGGGCTCGTGGGCCGCGCCGCCGATCGTCGCAAGACCTTCGCGGAGATGCCGATGCGTCAGGACAACTGGCGCAAATATGTTCCCGCGTGAGTGGTCTGACGTCGCGACCGCGCATTGCTTGCTACAACCGTATGCGGCTCGGTAGACTTGGGCGACGTTCGCGTTCTCGGAGGCCGCCATGCTGACACGCAGAACCTTTGCAACACGCTTTGGCGCCACCCTTTTGGGCACGACCGCGCTCGGCGGCGTGATCCCCTCCCGCTTCACTCTCGCGCAGGGCGCTCCCGCATCGTCCCCTCGCGGCAACTACCTCATCAAGAACGGCGCGGTCATCACCGTGGACGCCGCTCTCGGCACATTGCCGCGCGCCGACGTGCTCGTCCGCAACGGCCGCATCGAAGCGGTCGGGCCCGACTTGGCCGCGGCCGGCGCCGAGGTGATCGATGCGTCGGACATGATCGTCATGCCGGGCTTCGTCGATACCCACTATCACATGTGGAGCGCACTCGGCCGCAACTTCATCGGCGACGGCGGCTTCGGCTACTTCCCGGCCAAGAACGCGACCTCGAAGCTCTACAGCGCCGACGATTTCTACAACAGCGTGATGCTCGGGCTGGTGGAGCTGGCCAATGCCGGCATCACCACCGTCCACAACTGGTCGCACAACACGCGCACCCCCGCCCATGCCGATGCCGAGTTGCGCGCGCATCGCGATGCCATGCTGCGCGCCCGCTACGCCTATGGCCACATCGACCAGATGCCGCGCGACCAGGTGCTCGACTTCACCGACATCGACCGGGTGAAGCGGGAATACTTCGCCGGCGGCAGCGCGTTCGATGGGCTCGTCACCTTCGGCGTCAACCTGCGCGGCCTGTCTCAGAGCACCGAGCCGACCTACCATCAGGACATGAAAGCTGCGATGGAGCGCGGCCTGCCGGTGGCCATCCATGCGAGCCAGGCACCGCCCAACACCGTCGACGCCGAGGACTACGAGAAGCGCGGCTGGCTCGGCCCCAAGCTGCTCGTCTGCCACTACATCCCGGCACGCGACATCGATGCCGAGATCCTGGCGCGTACCAAGACCCCGCTGAGCTATGCGACCCATTCCGAATTCCGCCTCGGGGTCGCCGGCGATCCGCGCGCGGCGCTGCTGCGCATGCGCAAGGCCGGGGTCCTCATTTCGCTGTCGTTCGATGCGAGCTCGATCGCGCCGCCCAACATGTTCGAGACCATGCGCTTCACCTGGAACATGGGCATCCCGTGGCGCGGCACCCCGACCGAGGGGCTGCCCGCGGTCGGCTTCCGGGAGGTGATCGAGATGGCGACGCTCAACGGCGCCAAGGCGCTGGGCCTGGGCGATGTCACGGGCTCGCTCAGCGTCGGCAAGCGCGCCGACATCATCTTGATCCGCGCGAACGACATCAACGTGGCGCCGCTCGCCAATATCGAGACCACCGTTGTGCAGTCCGCGACGCCGGCCAACGTCGACACCGTGCTGGTGGATGGCCGCATCGTGAAGCGCCAGGGCAAGCTCGTCGCCTACGACGTCGAGAAGGTGGTCAGGGACGCCAAGGCGTCGTCCCTGCGCATCCGCACCACGGCTGGGGGCGTGCTCACGCCGGCGGCCGGCAGGTAGCTGCCGCTTATAGCCGGCCGCTATCCGGGCAGAAGTTCCACTTTCCAGCTGATCCGAATTTTTCTCCACCGGCCGCCGGACATCAACCAATCGATGGACGCTGGGGCGTCGCGGCCGTGCCATTTGGCGCGCCATGCAAGCGATTTTGCAAAGAGAAACAGCTCAAATGCAGGAATCCGGTCCTCGGGCTGAATTTTCCTGAATTTCGATGTGAAATCGACCGGGTCTGTGAGGAAGCTCACTGCACTGCAAGATTTGCGGTGACATATGGTCCGGGACAACAGCCGATTGGCGCACAGACCTACGGACGAAAAGTCCGGAACACGGAGACCTACTATGGCAACGAAAACATCGATGCTGAGGCATGCAGCGGCGCTCGGACGGCGCGCGCATGCCGGCATCATCATCGCGGCGCTCGCCGCGGCCCTCGCGGGTGGATGGGGGACGTCACCCCTGTTCGCGACAAAGGCCGCGGCGGTCGAGGAGCTCGCCCGCTTCGCGGCCCTGCAGGACGGCGACACGAAGAAACTGCTCGAGACAGCCAAGCCTGCTCTCGTCGGCTCCTATGCGGTCACCGGGACGGACCCCGACGGCAAGCCCTACGCCGGCAATGGCATCGTGGATATCGCCTTGGCGCCGTCCGGTGCGCTTGAGCTGGAATGGGACAGCGGCAAGTATGTCGGCGTCGGCCAGGTCATCGGCAACACTCTGGCCGTGGCCTGCTCCATCAAGGGCCGCACCGTGATCCTGGTCATGAACGTCAATCCGGACGGCTCGCTGTCCGGCAAGTGGCTGCGGCGCGCGGATCGCGGCTCCAAGGGCACCGAGACCTGGAAACGTATTTAAGTCATATCCAGCATGATGCGGCCGCGGGCATGTCCGGTCATGACATGCTCGTAGGCCTTGTGCACGTCGGCAAAGGGAAACACGGCGCCGACGGTGGGCTTCACGGCCTTGTCGCGGACGAGCTGCGCGATCCGGTCGAGCAGGTGCGTGTCGTATCGCACCGGCGCCGGCTTGACCGCGACGTCGTCGCGCGGCGCGGGCTGCGTCATCGGCGGCACCGCCAGATGCACGATGGTGCCGCCGGGCTTGAGCACGCGGAAGGAGCGGTGCCGCACCTCGCCGCCGACGAGGTCGAAGACCAGGTCGTAATCCTTGATCGCGTCCGCGAAATCGGTCGTGCGGTAGTCGATAACGACATCGGCGCCGAGCGAGCGCACGAAATCGAGGTTGGTCGGCCCGGCGGTGGCCGCCACCTCCGCGCCGAGATGCCTGGCGAGCTGCACCGCGAAGGTGCCGACGCCGCCGGCCCCGGCGTGAATGAGCACGCGCTGCCCCTGCTTGAGATCGGCCGCGGTCACGAGACCGGCCAGCGCGCTCAGCCCCGCCACCGGCAGCGATCCGGCCTCGATGTCGCTGAGGCCCGCGGGCTTGCACGCGACGGTCGCCGCCTGTGTTGCCAGATACTCGGCCTGCGTGCCCCAGCGCGCCTGGTCGGCGACGCCGTAGACCTCGTCGCCGGGCGCGAACGCGGTCACCGCCGACCCTACTTTCGCGATCACGCCCGCGCAATCGCGGCCGAGCACGTGCGGCAGCGCGAAGTCGATCCGGCCGCGCATGTAGCCGTTGGTGATCTTGCCGTTGACCGGGTTCACGCTCGCGGCGCGCACCTTGATCAGCACGTCGTTCGGTCCCGGCTCGGGCGTCGCCACGTCGGCGAAACGCAACGACCCAAGACCGTCGTAACCGGTGAGCGTCAGTGCCTTCATGTTTTTGCCTCGCATCAATCCAAGCTTACGCCGCTCGCCCTGATCGGTCCGGCCCAGGTCTCGATTTCGCGCGCGACATGGCCTGCGAGATATTCCGGGCTTCTGGTTTCCGGCGCCGGCACCTCGAGGCCGAGCTTGCGCCACTGCTCACGGACCGTCGGCATCTCCAGCATCTTGCCCGCGGCCGCGTTGAGCGCGCGCACGATCGGCTCGGGCGTCGCCTTCGGAAAGAAGAACGCGTTCCAACCGTAGACCGCGACGCCGGCAAGCCCCTGCTCGCTAGCGGTCGCGAGTTCGGGCAGCATCGAAGCGCGGCGCGGCCCGAGATTGGCGATACCCTTCACGACATTGCCCTGGATCAGCGGCAGCGCGGTTGACCCGGCGTCGCAGACGAAGTCGATGCGGCCGCCGATCACGTCCTGCACCGCCTGCGACGTGCTGCGGTAGGGCACGTGGGTGACCTTGGTTCCCATGGCGTCGTTGAGCAGCAGGCAGACGATGTGTGTCGCAGAGCCGGGCCCGGCCGAGCCGAACTGCATCTTGGCGTCGTTGGCCTTCGCGTAGGCCACGAACTCGCGGAGCGTATCGGCGGGGAAGTCCTTGCGTACGAGCAACGCGAAGAACGACTGCGCGACGATGCCCACCGGCGCGAAGTCGGTCGCCGAATTGTAGAGCGGCGTCTTGTAGAGCGACTGATTGTAGGCGTGGGTGCCGGACGTGCCGAATACGAATTGATAACCGTCGGGCGGCGCCTTGGCCACGCGGTTGGAACCGGTCATGCCGCCGGCGCCCGCGACGTTCTCGACGATGACGGGCTTGCCCAGGATTTCGCTCAGCGACGGCGCCATGACGCGCGCCATCGCATCGAGCGGCCCGCCGGCCGCGAACGGCACCACCATGGTGAGCGGCCGGCTCGGCCAGTCCTGCGCGGCGACGCCGGCCGCCAGCGCCGGCAAGACGGCAAGCGCGGCAGCTAGGGCCTTGAACATCTCACCTCCCGTACTTCTGTTTCTTGCGTCTAGTTCTGGCCGCGAAGGATATCGCGCGCGAGCACCATTCGCATCACCTCCACCGGCCCTTCGGTGATCATGAAGCTGCGGGCATCGCGCCACATCTGCGAGATCGGCATCTCGGTCGCGAGCCCCATGCCGCCGTGAATCTGCATGCAGCGGTCGGCGACGCGGAAGCCGAGCTCGGTGCCGGCGATCTTGGCCATGTAGCTTTCGTGCCGCGCGGCGACGCCTGCGTCGGTGCGCGCGGCGAGATTGTAGACCATCAGCTGCGTCATGTGGTGCTCGGTGAAGCTGTCGGCGATCATGAACTGCACGGCCTGGCGGTCGGCGAGCGGCGCGCCGAAGGTGACGCGCTGCTTGGCGTAGCTGACCGCGAGCTCCATGCAGCGCTTGGCGACGCCGAGCCCGCGCGAGGCCTGGTACAGCCGCCCCGCCGTGATCCACGACTGCGCCTGCCGCATCCCCTCCCCTTCCTTGCCGATCATGTTCTCGGCCGGCACGACAACGTCGTCGAGCGCGACCTCGCACGGCATGTCGCTCATCATGGTGGGCGTGCGGCGCACGATCTTCACGCCGGGGGTATCGGTGTCGACCAGGAACATGCTCAGGCCGCCACGGCTGCCCTTGGAGCGGTCGGTGGCGGCGACCAGTTGCAGAAAATCGGCGTCCTGCGCCTTGGTGATCCAGCGCTTATAGCCGTTGATGACATAATGATCGCCCTTGCGCACCGCGGTCGTGCGCATGGCGCCGGGATCGGAGCCGGCGTCGGGCTCGGACTGCGCGAACGCCGTCGTCTTCTCGCCGCGCAGCACGGGAAACAGGTACTTCTCCTTCTGCGCCGGGCTGAGCGTGAACAGGATCGGCTTGACGTCGGGGCCGAACACGCCGGGCCCGCGCGGCGGCAGCGCGATCGAGCGCGTGACCTCCTCCCAGACCACCACCATACCGAGCAGGCCGAGGCCCTGACCGCCGTATTCCACCGGCACGTCGAGCAGCCACAGCCCCAGCTCCTTGGCCTTGCGCTCGAGATCGGCCCGGATGTCCGCGCGCATGTTCGGTCCGTCCATGGCGTGCATCTCGACCGGGATGAGCTCGCGATCGACGAAGGTCCGGACGGTGTGCTGGAGCAGTTTCAGCTCCTCGGGCAGCTCGAAGTCCATATGGGGTTTCCGTTATTGGTCGTGTTTTATGCGATCGAGTATGGACCGACTTGTCCGCCCGGGACAATAAATGCTGCCGCCGCAACCAAAGGAGCTCCCATGCCCAATCCGCTCGACGAGGCCCGCTACGAGCTGGCGCTCGCCAACCGCATCATCGCCCATGAAGGCGTGCTCGACGCCTTCGGCCATGTCAGCATGCGCCACCCGACCGATCCGGGCCGCTATCTGCTCGCGCGCTCCCGCAGCCCGGAGCTGGTCGAGCCGTCGGACATCTACGAGTTCACGCTCGACTCCGAGCCGGTGTTGACGGCGTCCGTGAACTATTACGGCGAGCGCGTCATCCACGGCTGCATCTATCAGGCGCGGCCCGAGGTCAACGCGGTCTGCCATCACCATTCGCCGTCGGTGCTGCCGTTCTGCATCACCGGCATCGAGCTCCAGCCGGTGTTCCACCTGGGCGCGTCGCTCGGCACTGCGGCGCCGTTCTGGGACAGCCGCGACGACTTCGGCGATACCAACATGCTGGTCATCAAGCCGGAGGAAGGGCGGTCGCTGGCCAAGGCGCTCGGCTCGCATTGGATGGTGCTGATGCGGCGACACGGCGCGACGCTCGCCGGCACCACCGTGCGCGAGCTGGTGTTCCGCACGGTTTATTCGCATGTCAACGCGGAGATCCAACTGCGCTCGATGATGCTCGGCAAGATCGGTCCTTTGACCCGCGGCGAAGCCGAGCTCACCGGCCCCTATCAGCTGCAGCCACGGCCGATGGCGCGCGCCTGGGAATATTGGGCGACACGGCTGGAAAAGAGCGGCGGCCTGCCGCCCGCGGCCGAATCGCAGTGATAGAATGGTCGGCAGCAAGCACGGCGACGACATTGGATATCCTCGATCCAGCACAACTGGCCGCGGCCACCGGAACCGGAAGCATCCAGCTGGTCCTGGCTGGCCCCGGTTCCGGCAAGACCACGACCCTTACCGGCCGCTTCGTTCACCTGGTGCGGCAGGGGGCCGATCGCCGGCGCATCCTGGCGCTGACCTTCACCAGGAAGGCCGCTGACGAGATGAAAGAGCGCATTGCGCAGGCGCTCGCTCTCGACACCGCCAGCGACCTGACGGTCGCGACCTTTCACGGCTTCACCTACCGGCATCTCAAGCGGAATCCGCAGCTCGCGGGCCTGTCCGAGCAATTCCAGCTCTGGGACACGCCGCAGCAGCGGCACGTTTTCCATTCGCGGCGCATGTGGTGGAACGAGGATACCGACATTCTCGACATTATCGCCGGCGCGAAGGAGCGCCTTCTGGACGCCAAGGGTTTTGCCGCCCAAGTCGACGGGGATGACGAGGTTCTCCGCAGCGCGGTCGACTTCTTCAGGGTCTACGAGAAGGCGCTGCGGCATGCCGGCGCCATCGACTTCGCCGACATGGTGCCTCTGGTGGTCGCCGCCATGGACCAGCATCCCGCCTATGCGGTGGCGATGACCGGCGCCTACGACCATCTGCTCGTCGACGAATATCAGGACGTCAACCCCGGACAAATCGCGCTGATCGATCGCTTCGTGCGAGCGGGCGTGAAGCTCTGGGTGGTCGGCGACGACGACCAGACGCTCTATGCATTCCGGGCGGCGGACGTGCGGTTCATCCTGGAGTTTCCACGCAAGCATCCGCGCGCGCTGGTTCACGTCCTCGACCGCAACTACCGCTCGGCGCCGCAAATCGTCGTCGCGGCCAAGCGGCTGATCGCCAACAACCGCGCGCGCCGCGACAAGGACTATCAGCCGGTCCTCGCCGACGCCGGGGAGATCGTCATCCGCGGCTACCGGGCCGCGGACATCGAGGCGCGCCAAGTGGCGAGAGCGGTCGCCAAGCTCATCAAGCGCGGCCAGGCGCCGCGGACGATCGCCGTGCTCTATCGCACCGGCACCGTCGGTCTGGCTCTCCAGCCGGCGCTGCAGGCGCTGAATATTCCCTACGAGGTGCGCGGCGCCGGCGATCTCTGGCAGAGCGTGGCGGCCAAGCTGGTCGTCGGATCTCTCTACTATCTGCGCGACGGAGAATCCGTCGAGGCCATGAGCCGCATGGGGAGCAGCAAGCGCGCGGACATCGTGCGCGAGAAGCTCGACGAGGCCGGCGAGAGGCTCGAGTATCCGGAGGCGTGCCAGCTGGTCCGCAAGATCGTCGCAACGGCGGTGCCGAGTCGCGCCTCCGACCGCGATCGGGCCGAATGGACAGGCGTGGTCGAAGCGGTCGCCGCATTGGCAATGTCGTGCCGGTCGTTGCAAGAGCTCGAAGCGAAAATCGCGGAGCAATCGGCCGCGCTGCGCAATGCGCCGGAGAACGCCGTGGTACTCTCGACCATCCATTCGGCCAAGGGCCTGGAATGGGACGCGGTGTTCATGGTCGGCGTGGAGGAGGGAGTGCTGCCGCACGCCAACAATGACGACCTGGAGGAAGAGCGCCGGGTGGCCTATGTCGGGATCACCCGCGCCAAACGGCTTCTCGGCATCACCTACGCGAACATCCGTTTCCGGCAAAATGCCGTACCCTCGCAATTCCTCTACGAGCTCGCCGGCAGGAAGCAGCGCCATTGCATCTGGACGGACTCGCGCTCCGAAGGAGCGGACAGTTGTCTGCCGCTGTTGTCCGATCGCGAGCGCCAGCGCCTGAGCGAGGGCCCATTGCCGGACCCGGCGCCCGAACGTCCCGCCAAAAGGCGCTCGCCAAGGAACCGGGCGGCCAAAGACCGCTCGACCAAGGGGCGGGACCGGATGGCCAAGAACAGGAACGCGGGGGCACCGGTACGTCACGGCGTTGCCTGGAGCGCAGAAGAAGACGACCGGCTGCGCACCCTGTTCGTGGCGGGCAAGGCGATCGCGAAGCTGGCCGAGGCGCATCAGCGCAAGCGGGGCGCGATCACATCTCGACTGGTGAAGCTCGGTCTATTGGAGCGCGACGCAACGCCGCAACCCGATTGATTTCACAACAACAGAAGATCGTACGGGAGGACATCCGATGAAATTCAAGACCTCGATAACCGCGTTCGTCGCACTGGCAGCCGCCGCCTGGATCCCGGATGCGGCGCCGGCGCAGGACTATCCCTCGCGGGCGATCAAGATCGTCGCCGGCTTCCCGCCCGGCGGCGGCGTCGATACGGTGGCGCGCCTGATCGGGCAAGGAATGTCGAGCGAACTCGGCCAGCCCGTCGTGGTCGAGAACAAGCCCGGCGCCGCCGGTACCATCGGCGCCGCGCAGGTCGCAAAGAGCGATCCGGACGGATACACGCTGCTGGTCACGCCCGGCGGGCATTCGCTGTTCGGCGCCGTGTTCCAGTCCGTGCCGTTCGACACGGTCGGAAGCTTCAGCTGGATCTCCAACGTCATCACCGTCCCGTTCTTCATCGTCGTGCCGGCGAATTCCAGGTTCCAGTCGCTTGCCGCGCTGATCGCGGAGGCAAAGAGCGCGCCCGGCAAGATCAGCTTCGGCAGCGCTGGGCCGGGCTCCACCCATCATCTCGGTGGCGAGCTGTTGGCGAATAGGACCGGCGGAAAGTTTCTCCATGTCCCCTATCGTGGCGACGCGCCCGTGATCACCGCGCTGCTCGCCGAGCGAGATCGATTTCGCCTTCGCAACGCCGACGCAGGTCGTCAGCAACGTGCAGGCGGGAAAATTCCGCGCGCTCGCCACAACCGCCGACACCCGCTCGCAGAAACTTCCCGACGTCCCGACCGTGCAGGAGGCGCTCGCCCTCGACGGCTTCAACCTGCAGACCTGGTTCGCGCTCGCCGGGCCGGAGCGCCTGCCGCGTCCAATCGTCGATCGGCTGAACGCGGAAGTGCGCAAGGCGTTGACGGTCCCCGCGGTGAGCAAGGGGCTCGAGGCGATCGGCGACTTGCGGCCCACGACACCCGAGGAGATGCGCGATCGGGTCGCGCGCGAGCTCGCGACCTGGATCAAAATTGTTGAACGAGGCAAAGATACCGAAGCAGTGAGCCTCACGGCACAGCGACACCGAGGTCCTTGGCGGCCGCGAGCAGCTTCGACCACGTCCCCTGCGGCAGCGGAATGCCGTCGCGCATGCGCTGTTCCAGGATGGCGTCGCCGCGCTCGCCCGGAAGATAGATTTGCTCGACGTCGTCGTCCGGCGGCAGCTCCCGGATGAGCGACCCCAGGCGATCCGCTTCGGCGAGAATGCCCGCGCGATCGCCGAACACCGCGAGATCGACCGCGATCGCGACGCCATTGAGGAACGGCGCGTCGAGCGCGCCGCCGGCCGCCAGCGCCGGCGCGATGATCGGGTTGCCCACCGCCACGCTGCACAGGCACTCGATCATGAAGGAGAGGCCGGAGCCTTTCGGTCCGCCGAGCGGCAGCAGGGTCGCGAGCTTGCCGGGGTCGGTGGTGCCGCGTCCCTTCGCATCCAGTCCCCAGCCCAGCGGAATGTCGCGCCCGGCGTCGCGGGCGCTCATCACCTTGCCCATCGCCACGTTCGATGTGGACATGTCGAGCAGCAGCGGCCGCCGGTTGGCGGCCGGAAAGGCGATCGCGATGGGATTGCTCGAGACTCCGGCGACCTTGGCGCCGTGATAGGCCATCATCGGTCCGGACGCCGACATCACGATGCCCGCCATCCCCGCATTCGCCGCCTGCAGCGCGAAGTAGCCGACCGCGCCGGCATGAGTGATGTTCTTCGCCGCGCACCAGCCGACATGGACCTCGCACGCCCGCGCGATCGCCTCGTCCATGGCCATGGCCATGGCGACCGCCCCCGGCGCGCGGTCGGCCTCCAGCACCGCGATCGCACCGGCGCGTTTCTCCACCCGCATGTTCGGCTTCGGGTTGATCGTCTTCCTCTGCAACCGGGGCAGATAGGTCGGGATCCGCAATACCCCGTGGGAATCGACGCCGCGCAGGTTGGCCCAGACCAGCGACTTCGCCCATTCGTCCGCCATCGCGCGCGCGACACCGGTGGCCTGAAACAGCGCGCTCGCGAAGCGTGCGAGGTCGGCGCTTTGAATGACGTGCAATTTGCTCTTGCTTGGCATGATGTTCCGTTAGCCTCGCCGCCGCAGCCGATAGGGAAGATAGCGCGGCTCCCACATCTTGGCCGCGATGCGCTTCGTGATCGCCGCGTCGTCGAGCGGCGCGCAGAGCCCCTCATCGCGCGCCGCCCGGGCGACGGCCTGCGCCACCGCAACGGCCACGTGGCGAAGGTCCGCGACCGCGGGCAGCAGATTGGCGGCGGGGTCGAGCCTGGCCGGCGAGACTTCGGCGAGCGCGGTGGCGGCGGCCTTGAACATGCCGTCGCTCACGCGGCGCGCGCCGACCGCCAGCGCGCCGAGGCCGACGCCCGGGAAGACATAGGCATTGTTGGTCTGATCGACGGTCACGGGCTTGCCGCCTCGCATGATCGGCGGGAACGGGCTGCCGGTCCCGATCACGGCGCGGCCGTCGCTCCAGGTCGCCACGTCCTGCGGCGCCGCCTCCGCGCGCGAAACCGGATTGGACAGCGGAAAGATGACGGGGCGCGGGACGTTGGCCGCCATCGTGTGCACGATCCGCTCATCGAAGATGCCGGGCTGGCCGGAGACGCCGATGAGCACGGTCGGCTTGGCGTTCGCCACCACGTCGAGCAGCTCGATGCGGCCGGGCTGCTCGCACGTCCAGTGGGCGACGGCCGAACGTGATTGCACGAACGGCTGCTGAAACCCGAAGAGGTCCGGCGTTCCCTCGACCAGCAGGCCGTCGCGATCGACGGCGAAGAACTGCCGCCGCGCCTGCGCTTCCGGCATGCCGGCATCGATCATCTCGCGCAGGATGAGCGAGCCGATGCCGCAGCCGGCGGAGCCGGCACCGACGATGACGACGCGCTGCTGCGTGAGCGGCACGCCGGTCACGCGCACCGCGGCGAGCAGCGCGCCCGCCGCCACCGCCGCCGTGCCCTGGATATCGTCGTTGAAGGTGCAGAGGCGGTCGCGATAGCGCTCCAGCAGGCGCCCGGCATTGGCTCTGGCGAAGTCCTCGAACTGCAGCAGCACGCGCGGCCAGCGCGCATGCACCGCGCTGACGAAGGCCTCGACGAAATCGTCGTAGTCCTGGCCGCGGATGCGCTCGTGCCGCCAGCCGACATAGAGCGGGTCGGCGAGGCGGTCGGCGTTGTCGGTGCCGGTATCGAGCAGGATCGGCAGCGTGGTCGCGGGATGCAATCCGGCGCAGGCGGTGTAGAGCGCGAGCTTGCCGATCGGGATGCCCATGCCGCCCGCGCCCTGGTCGCCGAGGCCGAGGATGCGCTCGCCGTCGCTCACCACGATCGCCTCGATCTTGTCGAAGCGGGGATGCGCGAGAATGTCCTTGATCCGGTTGCGATGCGGCCAGCTCAGGAACAGGCCGCGCGGCTTCGACCAGGTCTGGCTGAAGCGCTGGCAGCCTTCGCCGACGGTGGGCGTGTAGACCAGCGGCAGGGTCTCCGCCAGGTTCCGCGTGACGAGCGCGTAGAACAATGTCTCGTTGGCGTCCTGCAGCCCGCGCAGGAAGACGTAGCGCTCGAAATCGGATTGCTGGTCATGCAACGCGTCCATCCGGCGGCGGATCTGGTCCTCCAGCGTGCCGATATGCGGCGGCAGGAAGCCGTGCAGCCCGAACGCGTCGCGCTCGGCGTCGGCGAAGGCCGTTCCCTTGTTGAGCAGCGGATTGGACAGCAGGTCCGGGCCGGTGAGATCGGTTTCGATGAAACTATCGTCAGCCATGCGCCGCGGCCCCAATTCGATCGGACAGTTCGTAGCCTGCCGCTGAAGGCCATTTAGGGCCGCTTGGCAAAGCCGGTCAATGTTGGCCCTTCACCGCCTCGATCGCCGCCCAGACTTTGTCCGGCGTATACGGCATCTCCAGATGAAAGATGCCGAGCGGCGCGAGCGCGTCCATGACGGCGTTGGCGACGGTGGGAACAGCACCGGTGGTGCCGGCCTCGCCCGCGCCCTTGACGCCGAGCGCGTTGCTGGTCGACGGCACCGGGCGATCGAAGCAGCGACAGCGGCGGCATGAGGTCCGCGCGCGGCATGAAATAATCCAGGAACGTGCCCGTCATGAGCTGGCCGGTGTCGCGATCGTAGACGCAGTGTTCTCCGAACACCTGGCCCAGGCCCTGCAAGAGACCGCCGTGAAGCTGGCCCTCGACCAGCGTGTGGTTCATGACGTTGCCGCAATCGTCGACCGCGACATAGCGGATGATGTCGGTGACGCCGGTCTCCGGGTCGATCTCGACCTCGGCGACATGCGCCCCGCTCGGAAACGCCGCCGCGGTATTGATCTTGGCCGTCGCGTCGAGCGGATGCTCCCCGCCATTGGTGTGCTTCTTCGCGAGCTCATCGAGGCCAACCGCGAGATCGGTCCCCGGCACGCGGTAGGCGCCGCGCTCGAACACGAGATCGCCGGCCGCGACTTCCAGCTCCTTGGCGGCGAGCGCCATGCCTTTGCGGATCACCTCCTGCGCGCCGGCCGCGAGCGCGCCGCCATGGCTGATGAGCGAGCGCGAGCCGAACGTGCCGGTGCCGGCGAGCGGCGGCCCATCGGGATCGCTGTAGCGCAGCGTGATCGTCTCCGGCGCGAGCCCGAGCATGCCGCCGACGAGATCGGGATAGACGGTCTCGTGGCCCTGGCCCGAGGGCCCCGAATTCGTGAACAACGCGATGCGGCCTTCGGCATCGAACCTGATTGCGATCTCCTCCTGCCCTGCCCCGCCCGACGGCTCGATGAACGTGGCGCAACCGATGCCGCGCAGCATGCCGCGCGTCTTCGCCTCGGCGCGGCGGTGCTCGAAACCACTCCAGCCCGCTTCGTCCAGTGCTTGCGCCAAAAGCGCGGGAGGATCGCCGCTGTCGTAGGTGAAGCCGGTCGGCGTCTTGTAGGGAAATGTGTCCCGGGCAAGAAGATTGCGCCGCCGCAGCTCGATACGGTCGATGCCGGTCTGCCGCGCCGCCTCGTCCACCAACCGCTCCTGAAGATAAGCGACGTTGGGGCGGCCAGCGCCGCGATAGGCCGTGCCCGGAGTCATCGTCGTGAACACGAGCCGGTTCAATCCGTAGATCGCAGGCGTGCGATAGATGTTCGCCGCCATGCTGGTCGGCGAGGCGACCGTGTTGATGAACAATCCGGCGCTCGAGCACCAGGCGCCGAGATTGACCAGCCAGCCGAGGCGCATGCCGAGAAAAATGCCGTCGCGGTCGAGCGCGAGCTCGCCGCTCAGCACGGCGCCGCGTCCCTGGTGGTCGCTCACGATCGACTCGGCCCGCGTGCCGACCCATTTGACCGGCCGTCCCAGCGATTGCGCCGCCAACGCCAGCGCCGCGAACTCCGGATAGATTTCGTTGCGCACGCCGAACCCGCCGCCGACATCGCGGGCGTGAATCCTGATCCGCTCGCGCGGAAGCCCGGTGACGTGGGCGAACTCGGTCTGGATGCCCGACATGCCCTGGGTCGGCATGTAGATGTCGTAGGTCCCGCTGCCGGCATCGTAGGCCGCGACGCAGGCCTTCGGCTCCATCGGATTGCCGGCGATGCGCTGCGCGCGCAGCTCGATGCGCACGACATGCCGCGCACCGGCGAAGGCCGCATCGGTGGCGGCGCGGTTGCCGTACTCGTATTCCAGCGCCACGTTTCCGGGCGCATCGGCGTGCAGTGCGGGCGCCGAGGCTGCGAGCGCGTCCTCGGGCTCGGTCAACGCCGGCAGGTCCCGATAATCTATCGCTATCCGTTCCGCGGCGTCTTGCGCTGCCCATTCGCTCTCCGCCACCACCAACGCGACCGGCTCGCCGACGAACCGCACCCGCTCCTGCGCCAGCGCCGGCCGCGGCGGGATCTTGATGGCCGTGCCTTCCCTCACCTTGATATTCGACATCGGCCGTGGGCTCTTGAATCCGGCCTTCGCCAGGTCCTGCCCGCTGAATATTCCGAGCACGCCGGGCAAGCGCGCCGCCGCCGCGGTGTCGAGCGTCACGATCTCCGCGTGCGCGCGATCGGCGCGCAGAAAGTATCCGTAAACCTGGCCCGGCAAGTTCCAGTCTGCCGTGTATTGGCCCTGCCCCGTAACCAGGCGAAGGTCCTCGCGCCGGCCGTGGAACGCCTCGCTCATGAAATTCTCCGCAATGTCGGTTTGACGAGGGGCAAGGGGATCGGCACTATCGCGGGCAACCGCCCACAAAAACGTCGATCCAAGAACGCGGGGCCGCCAAGGAGAGTGAACATATGACGCAAAGCAAGATGCTGGCCCTGGTGGGGCTCGTTGCCGTGTCCTTCGCCTGCACGAGTCCGGCGCCGGCGCAACAGATCAAGCTCACGTTCGCTGACCAGAACTCCCCGGCTGGATGGGGTCCATCGCACGCGCTCGCGCCCTGGGTCAAGCAGGTCGAGGACGCCACCAAGGGCCGCGTGAAGCTCGAGGTCTTTCCGTCGCAGACCCTGATCAAGGGCATCGACATGTGGAAGGGCGTGCGCAGCGGCATCGCAGACATGGGCTGGTGCGTCCAGGGCTACTGGCCCGAGCAGACGCCGCTGTCGGACGTGATGTCGCTGCCGTTCCTGCCGCTGACCACCGCCGAGAAGAGCAGCGAGGTGCTGTGGAAGCTCTATGAGAAATTCCCGGCGATGCAGAAGGAATACGGCGAGATTCAACCGCTGCTGCTGCATACGAGCTCATCGAACCTGATCGTCTCGAAGAAGCCGGTGAAGACGCTGGAGGACTTCAAGGGGTTGAAGGCCCGCGTGCTGGGCGGACCGCCGACCGAGATGGCCAAGGCGCTCGGCGCGGTGCCCACGCTCATTCCGATGCCGGACGTGTATCAGTCGCTCGACAAGGGCGTGGTCGACGGCGCCGCCGCGCCGTGGGAGGCGATCCACGCCTTCCGGCTCTACGAGGTGGCGAAGAGCTACACCGAGGCGCCGTTCTATGGGGCCTATTTCTCGATCTGCGCGAACAAGGCGAAATGGGAAACGCTGCCCAAGGACGTGCGCGACCAGATCATGAGCGTCAGCGGCGTCACCGGCGCGAAATTCTGGGGCAAGAACTTCTTCGACACCGCCGAGCAGGGTGCGCTCGATCGGGCCAAGGCCGGAAACTACGAGATCAACCGCTACAAGGTTCCCGATGCCGAGGTGGACCGCTGGCGCAAGATCGCCGGCGAGCCGCTCTGGAACGAGTGGGTGAAGAAGATGGAGGGCAAGGGCCACAAGGACGCCCGCGCCGTCCTCGACTCGGCCGTATCGATGCTCAAGAACTGATGCTCAAGAAGTAGCGTGCCGCCACATTCTCGGTGCGCTCCCCTCCCCCTTGTGGGGAGGGGTTGGGGGTGGGGGTAGCGCAGCGGCTTGCAAGTGGCGCCATCATCATCCCACTGCACCACCCCCCTCCCCAACCCTCCCCCAGCCGGCTGCGGGCTTGCCCGCTTCCGGCAAATCCAATAGTGACCAAACCCCGGCAAGCCGGGGTTTGGTTGGGGGAGGGAGCAGACCGAGATCGTGGTGTCGTTAGCGGATCACTCGTAATTCGGCGGAGACCACCCTGAAATCCATCGGGAAGTGGCTGTGGCGGTGCGAGCTCGTGCTGGTCTATGCCGGCGTGCTCGCCACCGTCATCATGATGCTGCTCACGTCGGCCGATGCGCTCAGCCGCTACGCGTTCAACCGGCCGATCATCGGCGCTTACGAGATCACCGAAAAATACCTGATGGTGGCGGCGATCTATCTGGGGCTCTCCTATGCCTATCGCGGCGGCGTGTTCATCCGCGTGACCTTCCTGGTCGACCGCCTGCCGCCCACCCTCAAGCTCGCCGCCAACTACTTCGCCCACGTGGTGTCGCTCGCCTTCTGCCTGGTCGTGCTGGTGGCGACCACCGGGCAGGCGTTGCGCGGGCTGCGCGACGACACCGAGTTGAGCTCGCTGCCGATCCTGGTCGGGCCGGCCTATTGCCTCGTCCCGCTGGGCTTCCTGGCGCTGACCGCGATCATGCTCGTGGACCTCACGCGCGTGCGCAGCGGCCAGTCCTATCTGTTCCGGGAAGAGGCGCCTCCCGCCTGACTTGTTCGCGTCGGCTGAAAGATCGCACATGGTCGCGCTTCCGCTGCTCGTGCTGGTTCTCGCGCTCATGTTCGGCGTGCCGATCGCGGTCGCGCTCGCGGGCTCCGGCATGCTCGGCATCTATCTCGTCACCGGCGATTTCAGCAAGGTGATGGGGATCGTCAGCCTGGCGCCGTTCAGCACGGTGGCGGACTACGCGCTGACCACGATTCCCATGTTCATCCTGATGGCGTTCTTCTCGGCGTCGAGCGGGCTCGCCCGCGACCTCTACACCGCCGCCGCCAACTGGCTCTCGCACATCAGGGGCGGGCTCGCCATCGCCACCGTGTTCGCCTGCGGCATCTTCGGCGCCATGTCCGGCGCCAGCACCGCGGCGGCCTCTGTCATGTCGAAGATCGCCATGCCGGAAATGCGCCGCCACGGCTATTCCGACGAGCTGGCGGCGGGCGCGATCGGCATCGGCGCGACGCTCGACATTCTGATCCCGCCCAGCATCGCCATGGTGATCTACGGCATCGCCACCCAGACCTCGATCGGCAAGCTCCTGATCGCCGGCGTCATACCGGGGCTCATCGCCGGCGTCCTGCTCGCCCTCTTGATCTATCTCTGGGTCGTCGTCAGCCCCAAGCACGCGCCCACCACCTATCGCGTCGCCATGCCGGAGCGCTGGGCCAGCCTTGCGCGCATCTGGCCGAGCCTCCTGCTCATCTTCCTCGTGCTGGTGCTGCTCTACACCGGCATCGCGACGCCGACCGAGGTGGGTGCGCTCGGCGCGTTGCTCGCCGGCATCATCGGCGCCGTGTTCGGCCGCCTTACCTTCGCGGATGCAGTGGACGCGGTGAGGTCGACCATCCGCACCTCGGCGATGATCTTTCTCATCCTGCTGGGGGCGACGATCTTCGGCTACTACATGGCGCTGAGCCGCATCCCGCAGGAAGTGGTCACCGCCGTCACCGCGATGGATCTCAATCGCTGGGTGGTGATCATCGGCATCGTGGTCGTCTATTTCGTCATCAGCATGTTCATGGACGAGATCCCGCTCCTGCTGCTCACGCTGCAGCTGACGTTCCCGCTGATCACCTCGCTCGGCTTCGACCCGATCTGGTTCGGGGTGATGTCGATGATGATGGTGGCGATGGGGCTCGTCTTTCCCCCCGTCGGCCTCATCGCGTTCATCGTGAGCGCGACCGGAGGCGTCGACCTCATGAAGGTCTACAAGGGCACCAGCATCCTGATGCTGTCGATGGTGATCACGACAGTGCTGCTGATGATCTTCCCGCAGATCGCGCTCTGGCTGCCGGCGACGATGCGCTAGCGGTTCCTGGTCAGCAACGGAATTTGATAGTCTGCCGACAGCGGTTTCGCTGTGAGGCAAGGAGCGGAAAGGCCGATGTCGTTCGCGCTCTCATCGTTGCACTCGCGCCTCGTTGGCGCCGCGCTGATCGCATTCGGCGCATTTGCCTTCTTCGCGCCGGTCTTTACCGGGGAGTGGTCGCTCTCGCTGCTCGCCGTTCCCCTGGTGGCGTTGAGTGCGGCCGAGGCGCGCGCGACCTTTCGTTCGGCGCAAAGGACCGACGTCAGGGCATATCTGCCGAGCCTGCTCGCGCTGTTCGCCAGTGTCGTCGTTTTCCACAGCCCGGCGCTGGTCCTCGATGGCCTCCTGATCCTGCTCGGCGCCGCCTTGGCCATCGACGGCGTCGGCAAGATCGTCGCGGCCTGGCGCGGTCAGACCCCTGCGCGCGTCGCGCTCCTGATCAACGGGCTCATCGATGTCGCGATCGTGCTGCTGTTTTGGTTCCTGCACAACATGATTGGCGCCACGCAGGCTGCCGGCATCGCCATCGGCCTCTACGTCGCTGCGGCGGGCTGGCGCATGCTGCTGTCGCCGGACACAGGCGCGCCGGCGGCGGCGGTCGGGGAGCCGGAGAGCACTCACCCGGATCCCAGGCTTCAATTGCCGCCCAACCGGATCCTCGCCGGCTTGCGCGCCAACGCACCCCTGCGGGCGGACGACATGCGCAGGAGCGATGTCGAGCTGGTGCTGACGCTCGCGGTCGTATTCTTCCTGATCCACCTCGGCCGGATGCCCACGGCCGATTCCCTGCTCGGTGTGGTCTCACCCTTCGTCGCCACCGCCGGCGATGTGCTCATGACCATCGCCGTGGGAGCGTTCCTGCTGCTTCCGGCTCGCCTCCTCTGGCGGCGATTGACCCGGCCGGTGGAGCGGCTGGCGTGGTCGCTTCGTGTCGCCGCGGCGGATGGGGAGGCGCGAATGAACCCCGCGGTTGCCTGGCTCAACGGTCACTGGCTCGATTGGCGCTTTGCTTTCGCCGCCCGGCTGCGCGCGGCGCGCACGTCGCTTCCCGCCGCCCTGCTGCTGATCCTGCGCCTCGGCTTGCCGTTGACCGCATTTTTCGTGGCGATCAATCCGATCTGGGGTTTCACCTGGTATTTCAACACGGAGAACTGGGCGAGCGGCATCTACCAGAAAATGACGCAACTGCGCGTCGATCCCTGGCGCGTCGCGATGATCGATGCGGTCGTGCGCTCCTATGGCGGCGACATCGACGATCTCGTCCGCATCCGCCCCGCCGGCGTGGACGGCACCGGCGACTTCAGCTTTCTCGTCATCGGCGATACCGGCGAAGGCGATCCATCGCAATATTCGCTGGTCTCGCGCTATCTCGAGCTCGGCCGCCGCGACGATGTGAAGTTTCTGGTCGTGGCCTCGGACGTCATCTATCCGGCCGGCGCGATGAGCGACTACGAGTTCAACTTCTATCTGCCCTTCAAGGGCTTCACCAAGCCGATCTATGCCGTTCCGGGCAATCACGACTGGTTCGACGCGCTCGAGGGTTTCAACGCCAATTTCCTGGAGCCGAAGGCCGCCCGTGCCGCCATCGAAGCGCGCGTCGAGGCCGACCTCCATCTCACCAGCACGACCGACAAGCGGATCGAAACCATGGTGCGGGAGGCGGGCCGGCTGCGGCAGCTCTACGGGATCGCGACCGGAGGCCAGCGCGCGCCGTTCTTCGAATTGCAGACCGAGCAATTTGCGCTCATCGCCATCGACACCGGCATCTTGCAAAGCGTCGACGAACGGCAATGGGCGTGGCTCGAGCGCGCGCTGGCGCGCAGCCGCGGGAAGTTCGCCATGGCCATCGTCGGCCATCCCCGTTTCACCGGCGGCCACGACATGACGGCCGGAACCGAGAAATTCGCCGCGCTATACGATCTCCTGACCCGCAACGGCGTCGCCGTCGCCATGGCCGGCGACACCCACGATTTCGAATACTACCGCCAGCCCGTCGGGCAAGGGGACGCCGCGCGGGTGGTGCACCATTTCGTCAATGGCGGCGGCGGCGCTTATCTCAGCATCGGGAGCGCGCTCGACTTCGCAAGCAGGCCGGCTGTCGAAGATTCAGCCGTCTACCCCGGCGGGACCGCGCTCCGCGCGAAGTTGCAAGCGGAGACGCCGCTCTGGCAACGGCCGTTCCTGTACTGGATCAAGTGGCTCAATGCCTGGCCGTTCGACGTCGAATGGCTCTCCGGGGTTTTCAATTTCAACCGCGCGCCGTTCTTCCAGAGCTTCATGGAGGTGCGCGTCGAAAGCTCGAAGCAGCGCGTGGTATTCGCCCTTCACGGGGTCGACGGGCCCCTGCGCTGGCGCGATCTCGAGATTCGGGGTGCGGTGGTGCCGGCCGGGGCGAAGCCCGATGATCCGGTCGAGTTCAACGTTGCGTATCAACGCAGATGAAGCTCACTGTATTCGGGGCGGCAACAGATAAAGCGTCATGGCGAAGATCAGGTAGACCATCAGTACGAGCACCCCGACAAACCACGCCGAGCGCCCGCTGTTGGTCACCAAGGCCGCAGTCATGGTGGCGATGAGCATCATGACCACTGCGCCCGGCCAGAATTGCAGATCCATCGGTGCCGGGCCCATGACGTAGCTCAGCAGCACCAGGACCGGCGCGACGAAGAGCGCAATCTGGGTGGAGCTTCCCAGCGCGATACCCACGCTCAGGTCCAGCCGGTTCTTGCGCGCACCGGAAAACGCCGAGGCCATCTCCGCCGCACCGCCGACGAGGGCTACGACGATGAAGCCCACGAACGCGGGCGTCATCCCGAAGGCCACCGCGGCTTGCTGCACGGATTCGACGAACACCTCGCTCGCCAGCGCGACCAGTACCGTGACGCCCGCCAGCGTGGCGAGCGCCAGGCCCAGCGGCCAAGGCGCTTCGCCGGCCTCCGCGTGTCCCACGCCGCCAAAGAACTCGCGATGTGTCTTGAGCGAGAACAGCAAGCCCAGTCCGTACGCGACGATGAGCAGGAGGGACAGACCCACGCTCAATTGCTGGGTGAACGCCGAGCCCGCCACGGAATCGGCTTCGGAGACCGCCGAAGGAATCAACAGCGCGATGGTGGCCAGGAAAAGCAGGCCCGCTTGCAGGCGGGCGCCGACCCGGTTGTATTCCTGCACGTGGTGCTTGAGCCCGCCGAGCAGAAACGACGCGCCCAGCATGAACAACGTGTTGGTGACGATCGCCCCTGCGATGGATGCCTTCACCAAGGTGTATTGCCCGGCGCGCAACGCGGTCAGCGCGATGACCAGCTCGGTCAGGTTGCCCAGCGTAGCGTTGAGCAGGCCGCCGACCGTATCGCCGGTCTTGGCCGCCACGGATTCGGTGGCATGACTCAGCAGCGCCGCCAGCGGGACGATTGCCAGCACGGACAGCACGAACAGCATCGTGTGCGCTTCCGGCGCGAGCTTGTGAGCGACGAATAGCACCGGCACGAAGGCCAGCAGCCAGAGCAGGGGATTGTGACGGATTTCCTTGAGCAGGAGGTTCATGGCAATGGACTTTTCATTCGACTGAAGTACCTAGCAGGGTCGACGATCAGCGACATGCGCTACTTGCCGTCCCCGCTGTGCACCGCGGTGCGCAACACCTCGAAGATGACCGCGGTCAACCAGCCGATCATCAGCACGCCGTTCAGCGCGGTGATCGGTCCGATCAGGCGCCAACGCTCCGCTGGAACGACATCGCCGTAGCCCAGCGTCGTGTAGTTGACGAAGGCGAAGTACAAGAGGTCGGTGCCTTCAGGCGCGACGTCGGCCACTGCATAAGCCAAGGACCAGACGACGACCTCGGCGACATGCGCCAGCATCAATATTACGACGGTCCCCACCATCGCGTTGACCACGCGTGCAATCGGCCATGCCTGGCCGTGCGCCACGACCTTGCGCCCGCCCTGAATGATCGCCACCATCGTCACCACGTGAATGGCGATGTTGACGACGCACACGCCGCCACCAAGCAATATCTGCCGCAGCATCGCACATCCTCCCGCCTGCATTCTGCCGCAGAAGCGGGCCCGCGCACACCGGTCTTTGCAGGCCGTCCCCAGGTCCGTATAAACCGGTGGTGCGTGAGACCGTCGGGAGAAACGTCAACATGATCGATGATACCCACTCATCCAAGCGGCAGAGCTGGGTCGCCTCGGCCAACGGTCACGCCGACTTCCCCATCCAGAACCTGCCGCACGGGGTGTTCGCTCGTCCCGGCAAAGGCCCCCGCGGCGGTGTGGCGATCGGGGACGACATATTCGATCTCGCCGCGGCGCTGGACGCGGGGCTGTTCGACGGTCCCGTCCGGGAGGCGGCGGAAGCCGCGTCGGGCGCGACGCTCAATCGCTTCTTTGCACTCGGCCGCGACGCGAGAGTGGCACTGCGGCAGCGGCTCGTCGACATTCTCGACGCCGACGGCAGCGACCGCGCCCGGATCGAGCCGCTGCGCGCGCGGCTCGTCCACCGCGCCGATGACTGCCGCCTGGAGCTGCCGGCCGCGATCGGCGACTACACCGATTTCTTCGCCGGCATCAACCACGCCGTCAATGCCGGCAAGCAGTTCCGGCCCGACAATCCGCTGCTGCCGAACTACAAATACGTGCCGATCGGCTATCACGGCCGCGCCTCGTCCATCAAAGTCTCCGGCGAAGACGTCCGCCGACCCAACGGCCAGCGCAAGCCCGCGACCGAAACGATCCCGAGCTTCGGGCCGAGCCGCAACCTCGACTTCGAGCTCGAGCTCGGCGTCTGGATCGGGCCGGGCAACGAGCTCGGCCAGCCGATCCCCATTGCCGACGCCGGGAACCACATCGCCGGCTTCTGCCTGCTGAACGACTGGTCGGCGCGCGACGTGCAGGGCTGGGAGTACCAGCCGCTCGGCCCGTTCCTCGGCAAGAGCTTCTTCACCAGCATCTCGCCTTGGGTGGTCACGCCCGAAGCGCTGGCGCCGTTCCGAATCGCGCAGGCGAAGCGGCCGGCGGGCGATCCGGAGCCCCTGCCCTACCTCTCCGACGCGTCGGACCAGGCCGGCGGCGGCCTCGACATCGCGCTCGAGGTTTCGCTGGTCACGGAAGGCCTGCGCGCGAAGGGGTTGCCGGCGCACCAGCTCACCGCCAGCAATGCCCGCCATCTCTACTGGACCGTGGCCCAGCTCGTCGCCCATCACACCTGCAACGGCTGCAACCTGCGGCCGGGCGACATGTTCGGGAGCGGCACGATCTCCGGGCCGACCGGGGACAGCCTGGGCAGCCTCCTCGAAATCTCCCTCGGCGGCCGCCAGCCGCTCACGCTGGCCTCGGGCGAAACCCGCCGGTTCCTGGAGGACGGCGACACCGTTGATCATGCGGGCGCACTGCCGCCGCGAGGGCTATGCGGGTATCGGCTTCGGCGAGTGCCGCGGGACCATCGTCCCCGCGGCCTGAAAACAGCGCCTCCTTCCTGAACCAAGATTCTCGACTGTCGGCGCCGACTCAGAAATGATCGGAACCGGGGACGCGACCTCGGCGTTGAGCGTCGGGGACGGGATCGGAGCCGAAGACGTGATTTTCCTGCAACGCTTGCTGCTGCATTACGGAGTGTACCGGCGCTACCCGCTGCGGCCCTGGCCGGCGCTGAAAAACGCGTGGCGGATCGTGCTCAGATAGGCGACAGTTCTCGCGTGAGGACACGCGAGGACAAAAATGCCATCTGATATCGACCCGCAATCCGGATGCCGCCTGCCGCTGCCCAAACGCGAAGACCTGGACGAACTCGGCCAGCGGCACTACGACCGCGCGACCAGGCCGGGCGCGACCATCGCCGGCCTGCAAGGCCCGGCCGGTATCCAGCTCTACAGTCCGAAGACCGGCGAGCACGCGCACGCGCTCAACCGCTACCTGCGCTTCGAGGCCGGCTTCACCCCGCGTGTCCGCGAGATCGCGATTTTGACGACCGCGAGGGAGATGGACAGCCAGTTCGAATGGGTCGCGCACGAGCCGGAGGCGTTGAAAGAAGGCGTCGAGCCGGCGGTCATCGACGTCATCAAGCATCGCAAGAGCACCGCCGGCCTCGGTGAAGCCGACGCGGCGGTGATCGAGCTCGGGCGGCAGTTGTTCCGCGACCACAAGGTGACGCCGGAGACGTTCGCCAAGGTGAAGGCGCTGTTCGGTCCGCACAAGCTCGTCGAGCTTGTCATGCTGATGGGCAACTACGCCGGCACGGCGGTGCTGCTCGCGGCCGTCAACATGCAATTGCACAAGGGACGCGAGCCGCTGCTGCCAATTCCGTAAGTCGTGGGATGGGCACGCACCGACCCATAAACTCGGTGCGTTCCCCTCCCCCTTGTGGGGAGGGGTTAGGGGTGGGGGTCCGTGTTAGGACGCCGTAACATCTCCGCACAAACGACTTCAGCGTCGAGATCTGCTCAGGTCGAAGTTGGTGTGCTCGAGGAAATTCCGAGGATCACAACTGCGACCCCCACCCCCAACCCCTCCCCACAAGGGGGAGGGGAGCACACCGAACTTGTCGCACTGAATCACTTCACCGCGAAGACGTAAATCGTCCCGCCTTGCGGCACGTCCGGATACTTGCCGGGGAAGATCAGGTTCATGCGCGCCTGCATCTTGGCGGGATCGACACCCCAGCCGGACTGCACCGCGATGTACTGCTTGCCGTCCACCTGGAACGAGACCGGCACCGCCGCGACCCCGGACGGAGCCGGATACTCCCACAGGATCTTGCCGGTCTTGGCGTCGAACGCACGGAACATGCGGTCGTTGGTGCCGCCCGCGAACAGCACACCGCCGCCGGTGGCGAGCACCGGACCCCAGTTGAACGACGGCAAGTTGGTGGTCCACACCTTCTTGCCGGTGTCGATGTCCCAGGCCTGCAGCTCGCCGATATGGTCGGCGCCGGCCACCATCTTCATCACGTTCTTGGCCACGCCCATGAAGCGCTCGCCCGGTACGTATTTCGGCACTTCGCCGGTGAGCTCGGTGCACAGATTCTCGTTCGCCGGGATGTAGAGCAAACGAGTCTGCGGGCTGTAGGCGACCGGCGGCCAATCCTTGCCGCCCCACAGGCTCGGGCAGAACTCCGCGGTCTTGCCGGTGCCGGGCTTCTTCGTATCGTCGATGTCGGGACGTCCGGTCTTGGGATCGAGACTCTTGAACACGTTCTGACGCACATAGGGCTGGCCGGCGACGAAGTTGACCTTGTCCTTGGTGCGCTCGAGCTGCCAGAGGTAGCCGCTGCGCGAGACGTTCACGAGTCCCTTCACCGCTCGTCCGTTGTGAGTGTAGTCGAGCACGATCGGCGGCGAGACTTCGTCCCAGTCCCAGGAATCGTTCGGGTGATACTGGAAGTGGCCCTTGATGGCGCCGCTGGTGGCGTCGAAGGCGACGACGGAGGTGGTGTAGAGATTGTCGCCGGGACGCTGATCGCCGAACCACGGCGCGGCGTTGCCGGTGCCCCAGAAGGTGAGATTGGTTTCCGGGTCGTAGTTGCCCGTCACCCACATCGTTGCGCCGCCGCGCTTGTAGTGATCGCCGCCTGCCGGCCAGGTCTCGCTGCCGGGCTCGCCCGGCGCCGGCACCGCGAACGTCTTCCAGAGCTGCTTGCCGGTCTCCGCATCGTAGGCGGCGAGGAAACCGCGGATGCCCACTTCGCCGCCCGAAGGCGCGACCAGCACCTTGCCGTCGATGACGAGCGGCGCCAGCGACATGTAGTGGCCGACCTTGTAGTCGTCGACCTTGGTGGCCCACACTTCCTTGCCGGTCTTGGCATCGAGCGCGACCAGCACCGCGTCGGCGGCGGCGAACAGAACTTTGTCGCCCCACAGCCCGACGCCGCGGTTGGTCGGATGCAGCGGCGTCATGTCCTCGGGGAGCGGACGCTTGTAACGCCACAGCAGGTCACCGGTCTTGGCGTTCAGCGCGAGCAGCTGGTTGCCGGGCGTGGCCACGAACATCACGCCGTTGTTGACGATCGGCGGCGCCTGATGGCCTTCGACCTGACCGGTGGCGAAGCTCCAGACCGGCTGCAAGCGGCTCACATTGGCGGGCGTGATCTCGGCGAGCGGGCTGTAGCCCCAGCCGTCATAGGTGCGCCGGAAATGCAGCCAGTTGCCGTCCTCCGGCTTCTTCAGTCGCTCGGCGGTGACCGGCGTGTATTTCTGCAGGATCTCCGGCATCGGTCCCGGCACCGGCGTTGCCGAGGCCGGCGCGATGGTCTGTTGCGCCGAAGCCCCGGACATGCCGGTCGCCGCCAGAATGGCGGCCGCACACACGCTTCGCATGAGAAGCTTGGTCATGACGTCCTCCTCCCTGTTGTCCCGAACAAGAGCGGGATTTTTCGTTCGTTGGCAGCTTGCGATCGTCTCCTCTACAGCTCGATGTTTTCCGGCGCGCGCCTGGCGGCATCAACTCGGAACAATGCCGACGCGGCTGGTGAACGGCTTCGCCACGGTAAGCTTCCCATCCACGATCTTGAGCGGCAGCGCCGGCAACGGGCGCGTGGCGGGACCGTCGATGACGGCGGCAGCCTCGCGTGGATTGTAGTGCGAATAGTGACAAGAGCATTCGAGGATTTGCTGCTCCGCCCCCCAGACATTCACCTCGCAGCCGGCGTGCGGGCATATCGCTGAATACGCGACGACTCCCTCGGCGGCCCGCTCCTGGGTCACCCCGACCAGCGTCGAAGGGTCCAGGCGCACGAGAAGGATCTTGTTGAGGCGCGATTCCTTGCGCACGGTCTTGTCCGCGGCATCCATCGGCCAAGCCAGCACCGGCGGCCCGCCGGTGGGAATGTCCGTGGGCGCGAGCGCGTCGGGCTTTTCGCCCTCGATCGCGACGAGGAGGTCACCTTCCTTCGGTCGCTCGCTCGCGGGTTGCGCCAAAGCGGGGACTGCTGTGACGGCCAGGTTCCATGCAAACGCCGACAGCACCGCAAAGAAACCGCGCCGGGTCGAGCTATCGATGGCACCGCAATCACACGAGCAACGCTTTGCCGGGGTTGGCCTCGCCCCCCATGATCGCGCTCCCGCCCTACGCAACCGAAGCTGCGGGCAAATGCCCACGCAGCTTCCACATTATCCTTGTGCGTCTGCCACAAGTTCCCGCGCATCCTAGCACCAACCATGTCGGCGCGGCCACCGTCTCGCGCATTGCCGGGATGCCATTCGCGCGGGTGCGACATCGCTGCTTCCGGACCGGACGCATGCGATCTACAACACTTTGCGTACCTGAAAGAGAGTAAGCATGCGCGATTTCGATCTTGTCGTCGTTGGAGCCGGCGTTGCCGGGCTGACCGCAGGGATGTTCGCCGCCCGCTACGGGCTCACCGTGGTCGTGATCGACCAGATCGGCGTCGGCGGCCAGATCATCAACGCCGAGAGGATCGAGAACTTTCCGGGCTTCCCGAATGCATTGGGCGGCCACGAGCTCGGGCCGCTGCTGCACGAGCAGGCCGAAGCGGCAGGCGCGGAGTTCATGCTCGACACCGTCGAAGCGATCGAACTTGGCGGCACCCACCACGTCGTTCGCGGCGCAAGCGAGAGCTGGCGGGCGCGGGCGGTGATCGTCGCCGCCGGCTCCACGCTGCGTCCGCTCGGGATCGCGGGCGAGGAGAAGCTCATCGGCCGCGGGGTGTCGCACTGCGCCGCCTGCGACGGCGCATTCTTCAAGGGACACGAGGTCTGCGTCGTCGGCGGCGGCGACTCCGCCCTCGACGAGGCGTTGCTGCTGACGGAGCATGCCTCCCGCGTCACGATCTTTCACCGCGGGGAGCGTCTCGATGCCCAGAACGCGCTGCAGGACAAGGCCCACGGCAAGGTCGAGATCGCGCTCAACACGACAGTCGAGGAAATCGTCGGCGACGATGCCGTCACCGGCGTACGCCTGCGCGACCTGAAGACCGGGAGCACGCGCCTGCAGCCGGTGAAAGGCGTCTTCGTGTATGTGGGCCTCGCGCCCAACACCGCGTTCCTGCGCGGCGCGCTGGCGCTCGACGCCGCCGGCCACATCGAGACCGACATCAATATGCGCACCTCGGTAGCGGGCATTTTCGCCGCCGGCGACATCCGCAAGCATTCGGTCGCGCAGCTCGCGGCCGCCGCCGGCGACGGCGCGACCGCGGCGATATCGGCGTTCCGCTATCTCGATGGCAAGCGCCCCTAACGCATGTCTGGGCTAGGTCATGGCGTCAGTCCGCTGCTGATCGAAGCGGACCCGTGCATCTCGTGCTCGCGAATCCGGTTAGCGCAACGCGCCCGTCGCCAGCGCGTGTTCCACGCATCCGCTGACATGCGCCACCAGCACGGACCTCGCCCCTGCTGCATCGCGCGCCAGCGCGCATTGAAGCAGTGCTTGATGCTGCCGGGCGGGCTCATCGCCACGATAGTTCAGCACGATCATCTGGTACCGGAAATACTTGTCGAACACGGCGGCATGTGCCTCGATCAGCGTGCGCGAACCGCAATTCGAGATCAGCGCCTGATGGAATTCGCTGTCGTAACGCTTCCACTGCTCAGGTTCGCCGATGCTCGAGCTCATGAGACGCTCGGTCGACGCAAGCTTGTGATGAGCGGAAACAACCCGGCCTTCCCACTCCATGTCGGCGCGCGCGAAGGAGGCTTCCATCGCGTGGCTCTCGAGCAGCAGGCGGAGCTCGGCAAGCTCTTTCAGGTTCTCGATTGAAACGGGCGTCACCTCGAAGCCGCGCCGTCCTTCGGCCAGCACCAGGCCTTCCGACGTCAATCGACTGAGGATTTCGCGCAGCGTGCTGACGCTGACGCCATAGCTTTCCTTCAGACTGTCGAGCTTGAGCTTCTGTCCCGGCGGCAGCCGACCGAACACGATATCGGCGCGAATTCGCCGGTAGCCATCGTCGCCGATGGTTTCGACCTCGTCGTTTCTCTCGATCAGCGTCATCGCGTTTCCTGAACCTGGAATGCCCAAACCGAGGACGGCAGCGTGAGTTCGCACGGGACTCGCCCGCGGTGCAAGCTACCGATGCTAGCATCATATGAAAATTAAAGTCTATGATGAAACTTATTTCATATTTTGACTCTCATTTCACCATGTGCTTTATCGCGAGGTAACGGCTGCCCGTCGGTCATGAAAAAACAAGCAGCACTCGGGAGGAAACGTATGAACGCCAAGGCCTTGTCGGCTACCGTGGCCGTCTTCGCGCTGCTCATCGCAGGTCCCGCCAGCGCCCAGGTGCAGGAGCGGACTATCCGCTGGGGCCACCTCAACAACAGCGACCACCCCATCAGCCTCGGCGTGCAGAAGTTCGCCGAAAACCTCGCCGCCAAGAGCGGCGGCAAACTGAAGGTGCGCGAATTTCCGGCCTCTCAGCTCGGCAACGAGATGCAGCAGCAGTCGGCGTTGCGCGGCGGGACGCAGGAGATGATGTCGGCTTCGACCACATCGCTGGCAGGCGTGGTCAAAGACCTGGGCCTGTTCGACTTCCCCTTCATCGTCAGCACGACCGAGCAGGCCGAGGCACTGGCGAGCGGTCCGTTCGGGCAGGCGATGATCGAAGCGCTCCCTGAGAAGGACCTCATCGGGCTGGGCTACTGGGGTCTCGGCTTCCGCAACGCGACCAACAGCAGCCGTCCGATCGCGAAGCTCGAGGATTTTGCCGGGCTGAAGCTGCGCGTCATCCCCAACCCCGTCTATCTCGAGACATTCAAGGCCTTCAAAGCCAACCCGGTGCCGATGAACTTCGGCGAGCTCTACACGGCGCTCGAGAACAAGACCGTCGATGGGCAGGAGAATCCCTACAGCGTCATTCTGTCCAATAAATTCTACGAAGTGCAGAAATACGTCTCGGCGACCAACCACACCTACACGCAGAACATCCTGCTGGTCGCCAAGAAGTTCTGGGACAGGCTCTCGCCCGAAGAGCAAAAGATGATCCGCGAGGCGATCGCCGAGACGCGGGACTATCAGCGCGAGCAGACGAGGATCGCATCCGAGAAGGCTCTGGGCGAGCTCAAGGCCAAGGGCATGCAGTTCAACGAGATCGCGCCGCCCGAATATGCGCGGATGCAGGCGGCCACCAAGGGCGTCGTGGAGAAATTCTCCGCCGACTACGACCAGTCCAAGGTGAAGCTGTTCAACGCGGAGCTGGCGCGCGTCCGCGGCAAGACAAACTAACCGCTAGGCGACAATCGGCTAGTGTGGCGCATCTGACGTTCCTATCAGTATCTGCCGCGAGTCCTTCATAGGAACGTCAGATGCAAAGCCACACTAAAATCATAGAGTTGCTAGTGTCCCTTGGTTCCGACGTTCGTAAAAGCACGTGCTGCAAAGTGATACGAACGTCGGAACCGGGACACTAGGGGGACGGCCATGGCGAAGGCCATCGACCTCTACTGCCAGCTGTTGAAGGCCGTCATCGCGATCTGTCTCGCCGTCATGGTCGTACTGGTCTTCGGCAACGTGGCGCTGCGCTACATCTTCAATTCCGGCATCACCATGTCGGAGGAATTGTCGCGCTGGCTGCTGGTCTGGCTGACGTTCCTCGGCGCCATCGTCGCCCTGCGCCAACACGCGCATCTCGGCGTCGACACGCTGGTGCGGCTGCTTCCCCCGAAGGGGCGGCTCGTCTGCTTTTTCGCCAGCTATCTCCTGATGCTCTATGCCGACTGGCTGCTGACGCTCGGGAGCTGGAAGCAGACCGTCATCACGTTTGCGGACCAGGCGCCCGCAACGGGGCTTTCGGTCGGCCTGTTCTTCTATTCATCCGGTGTCGTGTTCGGCGTTTCGGCCGCCGTGATCCTGATCTACGACCTACTGGGCGTGATCACCGGACGGGTGGGCGGGGACGACCTGATCCCCGTGAAAGAGTCGGAAGAACACTAGATGCGCGTCGTCGCGTGACCATCGCCATCTTCACATTCTCGCTGCTCGGAGCGATGGCGCTCGGCATGCCGATCGCGTTCGCACTGATCGTGTGCGGCATCGCGCTGATGCACTCGCTGGATATTTTCAACTCGCAGATCGTCGCGCAGAACATCATCAATGGCGCGGACAGCTTCCCGCTGATGGCCGTCCCATTCTTCATGCTCGCCGGCGAGATCATGAACAAGGGCGGGCTCGCCAAACGCATCGTCAACATCGCCCTGGCCGTCGTCGGGCACGTTCGCGGTGGATTAGGTTACGTTACGATCCTCGCCTCCTGCGTGCTCGCTTCACTCTCCGGCTCGGCGGCAGCGGATGCGGCGGCGCTCGCCGCGCTGCTCGTTCCCATGATGGTCGCCGCCGGCCACAGCAAGAGGCATGCGGCGGGGCTGGTCGCGGCGGGCGGCATCATTGCGCCGGTGATTCCGCCGAGCATCGGTTTCGTGCTGTTCGGCGTCGTGGGCGGCGTTTCGATTTCCAAGCTGTTCCTCGCCGGTATCTTTCCCGGCATCCTGCTCGGCCTCGGACTATGCTTCGCCTGGTGGTGGGTCGCGCGCGGCGAGGACATCGTCACTCCGCCGCGCAAATCGCTCCGCGAGATCGCATGGGCCATCGTGGATGGCTTCTGGGCGCTGATGCTCCCAGTCATCATCGTCGGCGGATTGCGGTTCGGCATCTTCACCCCAACGGAGGCCGCCGTCGTCGTCGCGGTCTACTCGCTGTTCGTCGCAACCTGCGTCTATCGCGAACTGAAGCCCAACCAGCTCTATGAGGTGTTCGTCTCAGCCGCGCTGAGTACGAGCGTGGTCATGTTCCTGGTCGCCGCCGCGCTCGTGTCGTCATGGCTCATCACTGTCGCCGAGATCGCGGGCCAGGTTGTCGAGCTGGTGCGTCCATTCATGGACAATCCGACGCTGCTGCTGCTTGCAATCATGGTCATCGTGGTCATCGTCGGGACGGCCCTCGACATGACGCCGACGATCTTGATCCTGACGCCGATCCTGATGCCGGTCGTCAAGCAGGCGGGCATCGATCCGGTCTATTTCGGCGTTCTCTTCATCATCAACAACGCGATCGGCCTGATCACGCCGCCGGTCGGCGTCGTGCTCAATGTCGTTTGCGGCGTATCCCGGATCACCATGGAGGACATCATCAAGGGCGTGTGGCCCTTCATGATCGCCCAACTGATCGTGCTTTTCCTGCTGGTCCTCTTTCCGGTGCTCGTCACCGGTCCGGCCAAGTGGTTCGGCGGCTGATCGCGGGAGCCGCGGCCGCGACCCCCATAACTGCATCAAGACAATATGGAGTACACGATGACTGCGCGGCTGATGATCCTGAACGGACCGAACCTCAACCTTCTCGGCGTGCGCGAGCCGCACATCTACGGCTCGACGACGCTGGCCGCCATCGAAGCAAGCTGCAAGGAGTTTGCCGCGCTCGCGGGCGCGACGCTGTCGTTTCACCAATCGAACCACGAAGGCGCGCTGGTCGATCTCGTCCAGTCGGCACGCCAGGATGCCGACGCGATCATCATCAATCCGGCGGCCTACTCTTTCACGTCCATCGCCTTGCTGGATGCATTCAAGATCTTCGAGGGCCCGATCTTCGAGGTGCACATCTCGAACATCCATGCGCGTGATGAACACCATCGACATTCCAAGCTGTCGTCAGCCGTCAAAGCCGTGATCGCGGGCCTGGGTCCATATGGCTACATCGTCGCGATGCAGGCGGCTCTGCAGACCCTTGGAAAAATGCCTGACAGCCTTCCGGCGCCGATCCGGGTCGGACCGCGCTGAAAGCCCGCTCTTGTGCCCTGCTCTCAGGGAGACACGTCTTCGAGGATCCGCTTCTTGGTTTCGATGGCCAACAGAGCGGTTACCACCGCCGTGACCGCTGCGAGCACGCCGAAAGCCAGGAACACTGATTGCAGTCCCGTCGCAATCATGAATCCCACCGTGGTCGGCCCGACCATGGACGCCAGGCGCAGCCACGCAGTCGCGGTGCCCACACCTAGTGCCCGCACGCGCGTTGGGTAAAGCTCGGGCGTGTAGAGATAAACGCCGAGATTGATCGCATTGACGAAGAAGTATGAGATCGAGATGAAGGTCAGCACTTGCTCGGGCGTCGGGTTGGCGATCTGCGAGAGGGCGATCAGCGAGATCGCGCCACCGGCGAAGCAGGTCGCAAACAGCGTCTTGCGCCCGACATGGTCGATGATCAGCGCGGCGATCGTCGCGCCGATCAGGCCGATGGCGGTCGTGATCAGCCCGTAGCGCAAGGACACATCGAGCGGCAGCTTGAACACCGTCCGGTACACCGTCGGCATCCAGATCGACAGGCCATAGTTGACGAGATAGGCCGTGAACCAGATCAGCCACACCACCAATGTGCGGCGCAGATAAAGCGGCCCGAACAGATCGGAGAGCGACGCTTTCTTCTCCTCGACCTTCACCACCGGCTGTGGCGGCGGCAGCGGCTGGCCGGTCGCCTTCTGGGTTTCCTGCTCGATGTGCGTCATCGCCGCGTCGGCTTCCTCGAGGCGACCGGCGCCGGCGAGCCAGCGCGGTGATTCCGGAAGCACGCGCCGCAGGAACAGCACCATGACGGCGGGGATCGCGCCGATGAAGAACATGTATTGCCAGCCGAGCGTCGGCACGACCCACAAGCCGAGGAGGCTCGCGGCCACGATGCCGACGGGAAAGATCAATTCGTACAGCATGACGAAGCGGCCGCGCACATTGGTGCGCGCAAGCTCGCTGATATAGACCGCGGCAATCGGGACTTCGCCGCCCAGTCCGAAGCCTTGAATCAGCCGGAACACGAGCAGCGATTCATAGTTCCAGGCGAAAGCGCACACGAAGCTCATCACGGCGAACACGCCGATCGACCAGATCATGCCGGTCATGCGGCCGTATTTTTCGGCGATCCACCCGAAGAAGAGCGCGCCCAGAAGCTGGCCGAGAAAGCCCGCGGAGATCAGAATGCCGATCTGCGGCGGCGTGAGTTTCCACATCGGCACGATGGCAGGCAGCACCGACGCGATCGCGAGCGCATCGAAGGCATCGAAGAATGTGGCGACGCCGATGATGATGCGGGTCTTGACGTGCCACCACGACACCGGCAGCCGCTCGACGCGGGCAACGATCTCCTCCGCCGAGGCGGAGTGTGGAGCGGTGGATTGAGCCATTGCGGACATGCTTTCCCCCCTGTCTTGGGTTCGGACGGCGGGTATCCCGCTCTATTGCTGTTGGCGTGGCCGCGAAGCAGCGCAGAAAATCAGGCTATCACTCTACGGCTTCGCCGCGAAAGCAAGCAGCGGGGAGGCACGGAGAGCAATGCTACTTTCACGACACTCGGAGGCGCATGAGACAAAGCGCAATGGGCAGCAGCAGGATCGGGAGCACATAGCTCACGAGAAGTGCCAGGACCGGCTGGTCGGCCCAGCCGGCACCGATGGCCGCAAACGCAAACGCGGTGGGCACGCTGCCGACGGCCAGTGCCGCGGTGAATTTTGCCAGCGGCATGCCTGCCAGCCCGGCCAGGAGGACCATGGCTTCCGGGATGCTGTAGGGAAGGCTGCGGGTGAGGACGATCGCCCAGGCACCGGACCGCTCGAACAAGCCCTCCACTCTATTCAATGACTGGAGACCGACGAAGCGTCTCAGCATTCGCCGCACGGACGTGAGCATGAGGACATAGCCGAGAAGGCCACCGGTGATCAGCCCGATGCTGCCCAAGAGACCACCGAGAAGGGTGCCATATATGATGCCGAGAGCCGCGATGACGACGGTCTGGGGGATCGGCAACACCAGATCGGCCCAGATGAGAGCGATGCCCACCGCCCAGGCCCAGGCGTCGAATTTGCGGAGGATGAGGACGGCGTCGTTGGCGTCCAAGGCTGTAGGGACTGTGGCGCAGGAGGCGAGCGCCATTGCCGAAATGCAGACTACGACCAAGCCCGATTTCATTTCGGCCTCCGGCCCCCGGACCGGCCATTGGGCCGGCGGCTACAGCCAGCGGCGGACACGCGCCCTGTAGTCGCGGTAGGCGTCGCCGAAGCGCCGCTCGAGATATGCCTCCTCGCGGGGGACGACGCCGTAATGCAGGATGATCGCCAGCGGCAGCGCAAGGATGAGGATCCATGGGCTGCCCGCAGCTATGCCGATGCCCGCATAGATGAGAAACATGCCGATGTAGATCGGATTGCGGCTCCAGCCGTGAATGCCGCCCGTGACCAGTACGCGCACAGGCTGAACTCGAAGGCACAGGTGTCGCCGCGCGAGAGAAGCCGCGAATTCCAGCGGCCATGATCGCCACGCCGATCAGGATCACGCCGCCGCCCACTATCCACTGCGTCAGAGCCGCCCCCGGCAAGGCAAGCGGCAGAGGCAGCACGCGATCCAAAGCAAGGCCCAGCAGCAGGCATGCGAGATAGATGACCGGCGGCCGCGTTATGACGCTCGCGGTCGCGACGTCACGAGGCTGTTGGCTGGCAGAGCTCATGCGTGCTCCTCGTACTTGCCAGGCAATGCGCCGAAGGTCAGGATCGGCGCCGGAGTGACAACCTTGGTGTCATTGTAGATATTGACAACATAGGTGTCAATAAACGATTTCAACGACGCGGAGCGCGACGGGATGGCCACGGTGCGACAGAGGACAGCGGCAGCTCGGCTCGTCGGCAGCAAGGGCGAGGCGATAGCGGACCTGATGCTCGAAGTGGCGCAGTTCTTTTTTCGGTTGCGGGCCGTTGGTCAGAAAACCGGGCTCATCACCAACTGGGGCGGTGGTGCGTTCGGTTTCATGCGCAGCGTGGCGCTGATCGGCCCCCTCACGGTGCCGCAGATCGCTCAGATGCGGCCGACCAGCCGCCAGCGAATGCAGCGTCTCGCGGACGAGCTTGCGGCCGAGGGGCTCGTGGAGTTCATCGACAATCCGCGGCATCGGCGATCGAAGCTGGTGCGCCTGACTTCCAAGGGTGATGCGCGCTATCGTGAAATGAGCGCCCGGTTCCTGGCGATCGCGTTGACAATGGGCGCCGATTTGAGCGACGCGGACATCCGTAAGACCACCGAGATCGTGCAGCGGCTCAGCGCTGAGACGAAGGAGCGCTCGAAGCAGCTGCCGCGAAGCACGGCCGGGACGGCAGCCGGATTCAGGAGGAGGTGATGATTGCACTCTATGACTTCGGCAACTCTGTGTGTTGTCAGAAGGTTCGCATCACGTTGCGGGAGAAAGGACTCGAATGGACTCGCCATCAAGGTGGACCTGTTCCGCAGCGAGCAATACGACCCGAAATATCTCAAGCTCAATCCCAAGGGCGTTGTTCCGACACTTGTTCACGACGACAAGCCGGTGATCGAGTTGACACTGATCTGCGAATATCTTGACGAGACCTTTCCCGATCCGCCGCTCATTCCAGCCGATCCATGGCTGCGGAGCCGGATGAGAATTTGGAGCAAGATTGTCGACGAGGGTCTGTTCGAAGGGATTACCGAAATCAGCTTTTCGGCCATGTTCCGTGAGCGCATGAGGAACATGCCGGAGGAGTTGCGGCAGAAACGCTTCCAAAACATCGGCGATCCACGCCGGAGTGACCGATTCAAGTCGACCTACGAGCTGGGCGTTCGCTCGCCACACGTGTTGTATGCCATCGCAGCCTACGAGCGCGCATTCGAGCTGCTGGAAGAGACGCTGGCTGAAAGCGGCCCCTGGATCGTCGGCGCTCGCCCTACGCTTGCAGATATCAACCTCATGCCTTTCGCGGCCCGGCTCGACTATCTCGGGCTGCTCGACCTGTGGATCGCGAATCGTTCACGTGTCGGGGACTGGTGGGCGATGGCGCGAGAATGGCCGAGCTTCAAACGCGGACTTAGTGACCTCATTACCGAGGCGGAGTTTACGGAAATGCGGACTCACGGACCAAGAATACGAGAGGATGTGGCACTACTGCTTGCTGGGCTTCGAACCGTGAGCCCCCACTGAAGCGGCCATGGCATCCGGCCATCGCCGGGCGGCCCATCTCCACGCCGTGACCAATGCCTAACTGACGTTCGCACCAGAGTGCGCCGCAAGCCCTTGCGAACTTCGAAATCGGGACATCGCGAGCAAGGCGCCCGCCGCAACGATGGAGAAAACGACCGCGCGCATCAATCGACCTTCACGCCCGTCGTCCTCACCACGTCAGCCCATTTCGGAACCTCTTGCGCGATGATCGCCGCGAACTCCTGTGGCGTCGTGATGGTCGGCTCGATGCCGAGCTTGGCGAAGCTCGCGCGCATCTCAGGCGATCGCAGTCCCTCGTTGATGACGGCGTTGAGCTTGTCGATCACCGCGGCCGGCGTGCCTCTGGGCGCCACGACCCCGAACAGCGCGTCGTAGGGCGCATCGAGATAGCCCGTCTCGACCAGGGTGGGAACATCCGGCAGATCGGGCCAGCGCTCCGGGCCGGTGACGGCGAGCGCGCGCAGCTTGCCCGCTTGAATATGCGGAAGCAGGACCGATTTGCCGTTGATGGTCATGTCGATCTGGCCGGCGAGCAGATCGGAGATCATGGGCGCGCCGCCGCGATAGGGAATATGGACGATATTGGCGCCCGACTTGACCTTGAACAATTCCGCTACCAGTTGCGGGCCGATGCCGATGGCGTTGCCATAGTTCAATTTTCCCGGATTGGCCTTGGCGAGCTGCACCAGCTCCTGCACCGTCTTCACCTGCAAGGTCGGCCCGGCGACCATGATGATCTTGTCGGTGACCGTCGTCGCAACCGGCGCGAACGCTTTGTGCGGGTCGTAATCGAGCTTGTACAGCAGCGGCTGCGTGCCGAAGGTGCCGACCGAGCCCATCAGCAGCGTGTAGCCGTCGGGCGGTGCATTCGCGACCTGCCGCGCGCCGATGCTGCCGCCGGCGCCGCCCTGGTTCTCGACGATCACGGATTGCCCCAGCGCTGCTTGCAGCCGCTGGGCAACAAGGCGCGACGTGGTGTCGGTCGCGCCGCCGGCCGGGAACGGTACCACCAGCTTGATCGGCCGCTCGGGGTAGCCCTGCGCGTGCACCACCGTGCCGGCGCTCACCCAACTTGCAATGCATGTAAAAAGAACGAGCCTGACCATCGCCTGCTCCCGGACCGGTAAAAAAGCAGCCCTTCGCTTGCGGCGCAACCCCGGCGCAGCTGCCTCGCCTGTACTTGGCGGGTCGGTCGCTTTATACTTGCGGTATCACGCACGCATTGCCGCGACAGGATCAATCATGAACAAGATCGCAACCCCTCCGCGCGACGTCTCCGCCGTGGAGATGATGGAACCCGCCGAGAAGATCACCGTTCTCAATCCCGTCGGCTATCCGCCGAAGGTGGCGAAGAAATCGGCTGCGCCGCGGCTGGAGAGCCTCGACGGCAAGACGATCTATCTGGTCGACTGCCGATTCGACGACTCGGTCGAGCTGTTGAAGCAAGTGCAGGCATGGTTCGCCGAGCACATGCCCAACGTCAAGACGCCGATCATCTCGCTCTCCGCCACCTATCAGCACGACGATCCCAAGACCTGGGAAGAGATCAAGGCCAAGGGCGACGCCGCCATCGTCGGCGTCGGTCATTGCAGCACCTGCGCGCCGGGCGTCGCCACCCACTCCATCACTCTGGAGACCAGGTACGGCGTTCCGACCGTGGCGCTGCACACCGACAAGTTCGACAAGGTGGTGCAGTCCGTCACCAAGATGGCGGGACTGCCGGACGCACCGCGCGCCTTCGTGCCGCAACCGGTCATGGGCAAGACCGCCGAGGAGCTCAAGGCCTACGTCTACGGCAAGGACCCCATCACCGGCGTGCCTGTGATGCAAGAAGTCGTCGCGGGCCTGACCACGGTGCTCAACGGATGAGCACGGCAACGTTCGAGCGAACGACGCCGCGGCTGGTCGAGCCCGACACCGAAGAGAGCCTCCAGCAGCAGTTCCTCGAGAACAACTGGACCGACGGGCTTCCGATCGTCCTGCCGACGGAGAAGCGCGTCGCCGCCATGCTGGCGCACACCAGCCGCAAGCCCGACGAGATCGTCGGGCGCATGCAGGCGACCGAATTTCGCGTGGCCTGGGAATACACCGTCGAGAAGGTGGCGGTGAACGCCGTGATGGCCGGCGCGAAGCCGGAATACTTCCCGGTGATTCTCGCATTGGCGGCGTCGGAGATTTCGGCGCGCGGCTCGACCTCGAGCTCGGCCTCCGCCATGGTCGTCGTCAACGGCCCCATCCGCCACGAGATCAAGATGAATGCCGGCATCGGCGCGATGGGTCCCTACAATCACGCCAACGCGACCATCGGCCGGGCCTACGGCCTGCTCTCGCAGAATTTGCAGGGCGGCTCGGTGCCGGGCGAGACCTTCATGGGCTCGCAGGGCAACAATTACACCTACAACAACCTCACCTTCGCCGAGAACGAGGAGCGCAGCCCTTGGGAGCCGCTGCACGTGCAGAAAGGCTGCAAGCCGTCCGACAGCACCGTGAGCATCTTCTACGGCTGCCGGTCCACGACCTTCTGCCTCGGGCTGCGCGAAAAATACTGGCGCGAGCACGTGCGCGACATGCTGGCCGGGATCGACGGCAACTCCGCGCCCTGCCTGCTGCTCGACCCGATCACCGCGCGGCAGTTCATCGATCGCGGCGGCTTCGACAGCAAGGAGAAGCTGATCCGCTTCGTGCACGAGACCGCCGAGATGCCGGCCGGCCGCTACTGGGACCTCCAGCTCGTGCAGAACTACGTCTATCCCTGGGCGACCTTCGGCAAGGAGCCGATGGCGACCTGGCTCAAGGCCGCGCCGGACGAATTGATCCGCCATTTTCCGCAGAACGAGATCAACGTGGTCGTGGTCGGCGGCGAGACCAACGGCTACTGGCGCATCATGGGCGCCAAGTATCGCAAGACGATCTCGATCGACGCGTGGCGATAGCGCATGTCCCGGAAAAGTGGGAACCGGTTTTCCGATAAGGACATGCGCAAAATCAAGACGTTCCTGATGGCGACGATTATGAGCGTTCGAATGAAATCCATCCTTGTCGCATTGCTGGTGTCGATCTCCGCCGCGGCCGGGGCCGCTTCGCTCGAAGAAAGCTACTTCGCGGCGCGCGACGGCTACGTCGAAAAATTCAAACCGCCCGAGCCCAACGTCGATGTCGACGACAGCGTTCGCAAGCAGGAAGAGGCCGGGCGTGGCGACCTCGAGAACCAACTGCGGCGGATCATCGGGGCGTCCGACATCAAGGGTTTCTCCACGCCGGGCAAGAGCAACCTGGACACACTCTTCAAAGGCGACGCCGGTTTCGGGCTGCTGGACGCCCTCGTCTATTCGTCGGCGGACGACAAGACGCACATCATCGTGACCACCGAGCCGCTGCTCGAGCGCTGGCTGCGCGAGCACAAGGAGTGGTGGGGACCGAAGGTCGCGAACGTGCCGCAGGACCTCGACGCCGCCCTGCAGTCGGAGGCTTTCTATACGCAGGCGCTCGCGACCGACGCCGCAATCTCGAAATACGTGGAGCTTCCCGTCGCCGTCCCGCCGCAGGCGAAGCACGCCTTCGCCATGCTTGCCGCGCGCAGCCAGGATTTCGGCCCGCGCACGCCCGATGAGCTCATCGTGTCCGTGGTCAAGGACGGCCGCCTGTTCGTGGTGACCGCGCCGGCGAACGCCAAGATCGATCCGATGCCGGCGTGCCAGCGGATCTGGCGGGACGCCTCGCGCAATGCCGCCAAGGCCCAAGAGGCCTACGTGGCGTCGGGCATGAAAGACGACAAGCTTTTCGAGCAGTCCACGCGCATCGAGGAGGAAGGCGATGCCGCGTTTCACCGCTGCTACGCGCAGCAGGCCAAGGGCAAGAGCTTCGTCGCGGCGTTGACCCGGCAGGCGCAAGCGCTCATCGACCGCCTGCCGGCGAAGTAGGCTATATCCCGCTCCCCAACGCGAAGCAGAATACGGTGTCCGGCAGATACATCGAGCTCGGCGGCGGGGCGCACAGGTGATTGCGGCCATCCGGACTGTCGCGATTACGCTCGACCTTGCGGGAAGGAATGAACAGCCATTTTCCGTCCTCGCGTCGCCGCGCGAAGATATTGGCCCCTTCGATCCTGATCTCGGTCGGGTAGCAGTCCGCCTTGTTGCAGCAGGATCTCGCGGGGTTGTCCGGCATGAACCAGGTCGAGTAGAACCTCTCGTGAATTGCCTCGTCCTGGGGCGGATGGCGGTGCTCCTGCGCCAAAGCCCTGGAGAAGACCTGGGCGAGAATGATCGCCGCGGTCGCGATCGCGGCGATCGATCCGAACAGCGCGAACTTCCGCATGGAAGCAGTCTCCCCGTGACGGGACTGACTGCGACATCTTGTCATGGGTCGACCTGATTCGGCATCGATCCCGGCCGAAATCGGCTTGCATTATCACCAGATTACATTGGGCCGCCGCAGCAGCACGCGATTACCACCGCGCCCGATCAAAGCAGGATCAAGCCGCGCCGGATCCCGATGGCGACGGCATCTGACCTGTTGCGGGCGCCGAGCTTCGCCAGGACAGAAGCAACGTGAAACTTCGCGGTGTGAACCGAAATGTCGAGGGCGCGCGCGATGGATTTGTTGGACGCTCCGTGCGCCAGCAGCCCCAGCACCTCGCCTTCGCGAGCCGTCAGCACAATCTCGCCTTCGTCCGCGCCGGGCGCGTCCGAAAATCCGCGCAACTCGTCTGCTTCCGAGATCATGAAACCGGCCGCGACCACCCTGATCATGGCGCGCAATAGTTCGCCATCGACGCTCGGCGGCAGCACCGCCCGAATGTCGGCATCCAATGCATCGCCGCCTTGTGCGCCATCGTCGATGACGATCGACGGCCCCGGCCGCGCGCCGGCATGATCGGCCAAAACCACATCCGGATGGCGACTGTCATCGAGGCCGAGAGCGACGTCGAGACCGGCGTCGCCGACGAGCAGCCTGTTCATCCGTTGCGCAAGAATCGGATCGGAGATCGCGATGCAGACTCCGATGCGGCGCGCCGCAGCATCGCCGCGCCCAATCATGAGCTGATCGCCGTACGGATCATACGAGCCCTATTTATGGGGGCGCTCGCCGACCGCAACCTCGACCTTGATTTGCCGGCCGGCTCGCATCACGTCGAACGTGATCGTCGCGCCGACCGTGTCGGGCCCGAGCCTGCTGAATACGTCGCGCCCGCTGCGAATCGGCTCGCCGTTCCAGGCGATCAGAATATCACCTACCAGGATTCCGGCGCCCTTCGCGGGCCCATTGTCATCAAGACGTACGACGATCGCGCCGGATGCGCCCTCGCCCCGCAGCGGATGCAAGCCGACGCCCAGGTAGCCGCGCGCGATGGAGCCTGACGCCGCCAGCCGCTCGGCGATACGGTCGACCGTCTCGGCGGGAATGACCAGTGCGCGATGGCGCGGCGCGAATGCGGCAAGCCCGATCAAGTCTCCCGCGGCATCGACCACCGCACCACCATGCGACCGGCGATCGAGAGCGAGGTCGAGCAGAATCCTTCGGTCGATCAAGCCGCCGGCCCAACTGCGCCAGCTCCCGCCGCATTCCTTGACGATGCCGGAGGCGGCGAGCTCCCCGTTGCCCGCCCGCCCGACGGCAACGGCCAGATGACCGGCTTTGACGGCGCCGGCGGGCTTGAACGAGTCCAAATTCTGAGAATGAGCGTCAACCCGCAGCACCACGATGTCCGTCGAAGGGTCGCGGCCGGCGAGCGTCGCGGCCACAACGCCGCCGTCGGGCATCGTCACCTCGATGCCTTCGTCATCGTCGATGGCCTCGTCGGCGGTGACGATCAGGCCGGCACGCCACAGAATGCCGCTGGCGGCGCCACGGCGGTTTGGATTCAGCGCCACCACGCGCTGCGCTGTCTTCTCTACCAGCGCCTGCATGGCGTCGGACATCTGGGATAGGACGGTCATGGTCGATCTCTCCGTTTGACCGCATGGATATGACGGATCGGGAACCGCCGCCTACTGCCCGCATGGCTAGGATGCGCCCGCGAGCGCATGGACGCTTTTCCGAGATGGGCCGGTTCCCACATCTGCGGAACGCGCTATAGTCTCGACCAACCCAAAAAACGAGACAGGGAGGCGATCATGAAAAACTCATTCGGCGCGCACTTGTTCGGCTGCGCCGTGCTGGCAGTGGCCGCGCCCGCTGCGCACGCCGCCGACGTGACCTACGAGCGGCTGCTCAAGCCCGAGCCGCACAACTGGCTGATGAACCATCGCGACTTCGGCTCGCAGCGCTTCTCGCCGCTCGACACGATCAACAAGTCGAACGTCAAGAACCTCAAGCTCGCCTTCGCGGTCGCGCTCGGCGGCACGTCTCCGAACGAATATCTCGAGGCGACGCCGCTGGTCGACGACGGGTTCATGTACATCACCGACGTCTGGGGCGTGGTCTACAAGATCGACGTGCGCTCGGGCACGCACGGCCGCATCCTGTGGAAGATGGATCCCGGCCAGCAGAAGCCGGACCGCAACCGCGGCGTCGCGCTGTGGAGCAACCTCGTGATCTCGGTCACCGGCCTCGACGGCCGCGTCATCGCGACCGACAAGGAGACCGGCAAGATCGTGTGGGACAAGAACCTGCGCGACCAGGAGGGGATGGAGATCACCGCGGCGCCGCTGGCGCTCAAGGACACCATCATCGTCGGCGGCTCCGGCGGCGACAACGGCGTGCGCTGCTGGGTCGCCTCGCTCGATGCCAAGACCGGCGAGCTGCAATGGAAGACCTACGCGGTGCCGGCGCCCGGCGAGCCCGGCAGCGAGACCTGGAAGGACAAGGCCAACGCCTGGCAGACCGGCGGCGGCGCGTTCTACGTCACCGGCTCCTACGATCCCGCGACCAACCTGACCTATTGGGGCTCGGGCAACCCGGCGCCGCGCTACGATTCCGCCTATCGTCCCGGCGACAATCTCTTCACCAACAGCACGCATCGCCTTCGACGCCGCGACCGGCAAGATCACCTGGTACTTCCAGCACACCGCGAACGACAACCGCGACTACGACTCCTGCGGCTCGCAGATCATCATCGACGGCAAGGTCGACGGCGAGGATCGCAAGCTCCTGGTGCACGCCAACCGCAACGGCTTCCACTACACCCTCGACCGCCAGAACGGCCAGTTCCTCAAGGCCGTGCAATATGCCGCCAAGGTGACCTGGACCAAGGGCATCGATCCCAAGACCGGCAAGCCGGTCGACTACGATCCCGCCAAGGACGTGCAGAACTTCGCGCTGCCCTGGAAGGGCGGCACCGACGTGCTCAAGGGCGCCTGCCCCGACGTGCACGGCGGCACCAATTTCTGGCCGCCGGCCTACAGCCAGAAGACCAAGCTCCTCTACATCGGCGGCAACGAAGGCTGCGCCAACATCACGCCCGACCCGACCGCGCACGTGAAGGGCAAGTTCGGCGGCGGCAACTACGTCAACGAGGAGCGCATCACCAGCTCGCTCGCGGTGGTCGATCCGGCCTCGGGCGAGCTCAAGACGCGCAAGGAGCTGCCCTACGCCAACCACAGCGGCGTGCTGGCGACCGCGGGCGGCATCGTCGTGACGGCGCTGCTCGACGGCACGATCCTGGCCTACGACGACCAGACGCTCGAGGAGCTGTGGAAGATCAATGTCGGCTCCGGCTTCGTCGCGCCGCCGATGACCTACTTGGTCGACGGCAAGCAGTACATCGCGATCGCGTCCGGCATCGGCGGCGTGGCGCGCGCCAAGCTCGCGCGCTCGCCGGAGATGAAGACGCTGTCGAACGCCACGATGCTGTTCGTGTTCGGGCTGTGACGCGCCGTTCTGTCATCCCCGCGCAAGCGGGCATCCAGTCTTCAGAGGCCCGCGTGCGAGGCACCATGGGTCCCCGCTTGCGCGGGGACGACACCGAGTGATGGATCAGTCGAAAAGGGCGTAACGATGAAAATGAAATCCGCCACCGTTCTGGCAGCGCTCGCCTGCGCGCTGCTGGCCGGCACGTCATCCGCGCGCGCGGCCGACGTCACCTTCGAGCGCCTGCGCAATCCCGAGCCGCACAATTGGCTCATGAACCATGGCGACTACGGCGCGCAGCACTTTCGCCGCTCGACGCAATCAACAAGACGAACGTGAAGAATCTCAAGCTCGCCTTCGCCGTCGCGCTGGGCGGCACGTCGCCAAACGAGAACCTGCTGGCGACGCCGCTGGTGGACGACGGCTTTATGTACATGGTTAACGCCTGGGGCGTCGTCTACAAGATCGACCTGCGCTCCGGCACCATGGGCCGCATCCTGTGGAAGATGATCCGGGCTAGGAGAAGATGGATCGCAACCGCGGCGTCGCGCTGTGGGGCAATCTCGTCGTCTCCGTACCAGCCATGACGGAGGGAGGCGACGTTGAAGACGTAATCCACGGCCCTTCGGCCGCGCTGCTTGCGCGCTGCTGCGGCGACCTCGTGCGCGCCGCCGACGTGACCTACGAGCGGCTGCTCAATCCCGAGCCGCACAACTGGCTCATGGTGCATCGCGACTACGGCGCGCAGCGCCACTCGGCGCTCGACCAGATCAACAAGTCGAACATCAAGAACATGAAGCTCAAGTTCGCGGTCGCGATCGGCGGCACCTCGCCCAACGAGGCGCTCGAGGCGACGCCGCTGGTCGAAGACGGCTTCATGTACGTGGTCGACGGCTGGGGCGCGGTCTACAAGATCGACGTGCGCTCGGGCACCCACGGCCGCACGCTGTGGAAGATGGATCCCGGCCAGCAGCGCTACGGCCGCCATCGCGGCGTCGCGCTCTGGGGCAATCTCGTGATCTCGACCACCGGCAAGGACGGCCGCGTGATCGCGACCGACAAGGAGACCGGCAAGATCGTCTGGGACAAGAACCTGCACGATCAGCCGGAAGTGGAGCTGTCCTCGGCGCCGCTCGCGCTCAAGGACGACATCATCGTCGGCGCCTCCGGCGGCGACCAGGGCGTGCGCGACTGGATCGTCTCGCTCGATCCGAAGACCGGCAACCTGAAATGGAAGACCTTCGCGGTCCCGGCGCCCGGCGAGCCCGGCAGCGAGACCTGGAAGGACAAGAACAACGCCTGGCAGACCGGCGGCGGCGCGTTCTACGTCACCGGCTCCTACGATCCCGCAGACCAATCTGACCTATTGGGGCTCGGGCAACCCGGTGCCCGGCTACGATTCCGTCTACCGCCCCGGCGACAATCTGTTCACCAACAGCGCGATCGCGTTCAACGTCGCGAACGGCAAGATGGAGTGGTACTTCCAGTACACGCCGAACGACAACCGCGACTACGACGAGACCGGCACGCACATCCTCATCGACACCAAGGTGAACGGCGAGGATCGCAAGATCGTCACCCATCCCGGCCGCAACGGCTTCAACTACACCTTCGACCGGCTGAACGGCCAGTTCCTCAAGGCCGGCCAGTATGTCGGCAAGGTCACCTGGACCAAGGGCATCGATCCGAAGACCGGCAAGCCGGTCGACTACGATCCGACCAAGGACCTGCAGATCTACGCCGAGCCGGCCAACGTGATGGACGACAAGGTGACGCGCCGCGTCTGCCCCGACCAGTCGGGCGGCAACAACTTCTGGCCGGCGTCCTACAGCCCGAAGACCAAGATGCTCTACATCCCGAGCGTCGAGGGCTGCTCCGACATCACGCCCGATCACAGCGCGCACGTGAAGGGCAAGTTCGCGCGGCGGCAGCTACGTCAATCCGGAGCGGCTCACCAGCAGCATCGTCGATGGTCGATCCGGCCACCGGCGAGCAGAAGAAGCGCAAGGAGCTGCCCTATCCGAACTCGGCCGGCGTGCTCACCACCGCGGGCGGCGTCGTGGTCACCGCGCTGCTCGACGGCACCATCGTCGCGCTTCGACGACCAGACGCTCGAAGAGCTGTGGAAGATCAATGTCGGCACCGGCTTCAATGCGCCGCCGATGACCTATTCGGTCGACGGCAAGCAGTACATCGCCATCGCGTCGGGCCTGTGGCGCAACGCCAAGAACAAGCTGTCCCGCTCGCCGGAGATGAAGACGCACTCGCAGGCGACGATGATCTTCGTGTTCGGGCTGTACGCCTACCGCGGAAGCATGACGCGTCCACGCCATCGCCCATTCGTGAAGCGGTTTCTCGGAGCACAAGCACCGATGCCCTAGAAGCTGACGGCTACGGACCGTACGGGCCACATCAATTCAAAGCGCACCAGGCTTTCGAACTGGTCCTTGGTCTCCCGGCCGGTGCGCGGATCGAACTCGCTCTGGCCTTTCTTGCGGAAATAGTGCGTGCGCAGTTCGAGCCGCCCGACGCCAGTGACCGCCTTGCTGCAGTGCTGCTTGATGAAGGTGCGGCCGACCGGCGCCTCGCCGTCGTCAAGCGGATGGTCGACGCAGTCCCAGCCGTCGCGGCCGAAGCGCGCGGTGAGGAAATTGCGCAGCGAGTGAGGCATCCTCGCGCCGCCGCGAAGCTGTCGCGCGGATCGCTGACGATGCGCAGCCCGGCGAGAACACCCTGCTCGTCGAACAGCGCCGACAGCACGACCGGGAAGTCGTAGACGTTGGTGCCGGAAAACCGCTCGATCTCGGTGGTGAAATCGTTGGCCTTGGCCCAGTATTCGAGCTCGTCGTCGTAGCGGAAATAGACCTCGCGCAGCCCGCTCGGCTCGGGCCGGCAGCGGCGGAAATCCTTCCAGCCGCGCAGTGGCGTCGATGGCGGGCCGCCATTCGTCCCGCAGGCATAGTCGGAAAATCGCATCCGGCAGTGTGTCGGCCGCCGCCGAGCTCGCAGGTCCCACACTTCCGTCCGGCTCGGTTGTTGCTGCGCGGCGGCGCGCGCGGGCCGACCCAGCAGCCGAGGCCCAACAGGACGGTTCATGCGACGATCCGCTAACCGGACGACGAGCGTGCGAGATGATATAGGGCGGGACAGTGGCCGCCGCCGGGGCGACGGGCAACGAGGATGGATGCATTTGACCAGATCCGGCGCTCGCGCGGTTGCTCTCGTCGCGGCCATCCACCGGCGCTGCGCGTCGCCCCGCGGCCGACTATTCCTATGGCCGCAGGCTCTATCTCGACAAGGCGCAGTGCGCGTTCTGCCACGGCTGGGCGGGCGACGGCGCCGGCGAGCCGCAGTCGAACGGCGGCGCCGCTAACCTGCGCAAGAGCTTCCTGAACCGCGAGCAACTGGTCGAGGTGATCCTGTGCGGCCGTCCGGGCACGCCGATGCCGCGCTTCGACGAGGACGCCTACACCGACAAGCGCTGCTACGACATCACCGAGGCGGAGCTCGGCCCGCATGCCACGCTGCCCCCGGTTCGACATTGCAGAAGCGCGAGGTCGAGGCGGTCGCCGACTATCTCCTCGCGAAATTCATCGGCCGTGGCGCGGTCACGCGCGAGGAGTGCGAAGAGATGTTCGGCCAGGGCGCGCGCTCCTGCGGAGAATATCCCGGGAGATAGAGCCACCGCTGCCATCATGTTGAAGTTCCGCGAAAATCGACGGGAAAGCGACCCAGGCGGCTCAGCTGACCATGAGGCCGGCGTGCGCCGCAAGCAACAAATTTCCGCGCCGCAGCAACTAATTGCTGTCGCGACGCCGCTGTCCGGGCTGGAATGCCAGGGCGACCACCGAGGCGCAGCGCCATCAAGCAACCCGATGCCCGTCGACTGCTGTCAAGCTTTGCCGCGGAAGGCCCGCCGTTCGACATGTCGGCGGCACCCGAGACCATCGTGCTGGCGGCGGACCGCTCGCGCCTGCGGTTGTCATGGCCGAACGGGGACGAGGCGCAGCTGTGCGCCGAGCACCTGCGCGAGAAGTGCCGCTGCGCCTGGTGCACGCGTGCCCGCATCGACGGAAGCTTTACCGCCACATTCGACGGCGTGACGATCGAGCGGCTGACACCGATCGGTGACTACGCCATCAACATTGCGTTCTCCGACGGGCACGCCCGCGGCATCTACCCCTGGCCTTATCTCCAGCTGCTGGCCCGCGGCGCTCTTGAAGCGCGCGAAGGCACCGCCGCAGCTCCCCACGACGGGCAACGCGCATGACTGCAAGCGACGGCAAGACCGAAGTGATCGAAACCGACGTGCTGGTGATCGGCGGCGGCACCGCCGGCCCGATGGCCGCCGTCAAGGCCAAGGAGGAGAACCCGAAGCTGCGGGTCGTGCTGCTGGAGAAGGCCAACGTCAAGCGCAGCGGCGCGATCGCGATGGGCATGGACGGCCTGAACAACGCGGTCATCCCCGGCCACGCCACGCCCGAGCAGTACGTCAAGGAGATCACGATCGCCAACGACGGCATCGTCAACCAGAAGGCGGTCTACGGCCTACGCGCAGCGACAGCTTCGCGATGATCGAGGAGCTCGACCGCTGGGGCGTGAAGTTCGAGAAGGACGAGACCGGCGACTACGCCGTGAAGCAAGGTGCACCACATGGGCACCTACGTGCTGCCGATGCCCGAAGGGCACGACGTCAAGAAGATCCTCTACCGGCAGCTGCAAGCGCGCGCGCGTCGAGATCGTCGAACCGCGTGATGGCGACGCGGCTGCTCGACCGGCGGGCGACGGCCGCATCGCCGGCGTGATCGGCGTTCGACTGCCGCACCGGCGACTTCCTCGTGATCCGCGCCAAGGCGGTGATCCTGTGCTGCGGCGCGGCCGGCCGGCTCGGCCTGCCGGCCTCGGGCTATCTGTTCGGCACCTACGAGAACCCGACCAATGCCGGCGACGGCTACGCGATGGCGTATCACGCCGGCGCCGAGCTCGCGGACCTCGAGTGCTTCCAGATCAACCCGCTGATCAAGGACTACAACGGCCCGGCCTGCGCCTACGTGACCGGCCCGTTCGGCGGCTACACCGCCAACGCCGACGGCGAGCGCTTCATCGAGTGCGACTACTGGAGCGGCCAGATGATGCTGGAGTTCTACCAGCGAGCTGCAGAGCGGCAAGCGGCCCGGTGTTCCTCAAGCTCGACCACCTCGCCGAGGAGACGATCACCGAGCATCGAGACGATCCTGCACACCAACGAGCGCCCGAGCCGCGGCCGCTTCCACGAGGGCCGCGGCACCGACTACCGCGCAGCAGATGGTCGAGATGCACATCTCCGAGATCGGCCTGTGCAGCGGCCACAGCGCCTCGGGCGTGTGGGTCGAACGAGCACGCGCGAGACCACCGTGCCCGGCCTGTACGCGGCCGGCGACATGGCCTGCGTGCCGCACAACTACATGCTCGGCGCCTTCGTCTACGGCCGGTTCGCCGGCGAGAACGCCGCCGGCTACTGCGCCGACACGTCGACTTCGCCGCGATCGACGCGAGCCAGATCGCGGCCGAGCGCGCGCGCGTGCTGGCGCCGCTCGGCGCGAGCGACGGCATTCCGCCCAGCCAGGTCGAGTACAAGCTGCGGCGCATGGTCAACGACTACCTGCAGCCGCCCAAGGTCACGCGCAAGATGCGAGCTCGGGCTGGAGCGCTTCGGCGAGATCGCGCGAGGACCTCGACGCAGCATGCACGGCGCGCGACCCGCACGAGCTGATGCGCGCGATGGAGGTGCACCTCATCCGCGACTGCGCCGAGATGGCGGCGCGCGCGTCGCTCTACCGCACCGAGAGCCGCTGGGGCCTGTACCACTACCGCGTCGACTACCCCGAGCGCAACGACGACGAACTGGTTCGTGCCACTGCCAAGCTGCGCAAGGACGCGACGGCCGCATGGCAAGCGTCAAGCGCGCCGGTCGAGCCCTACATCGTGCCGCTCGACGACGACGAGAAGACCGCCTACCAGCGCCTGCGCATCGTCAAGCACGCCGGCCGCCGCGGCCTGAAAGGAATCGACCATGCCGCTACGCCACACCATGCGCACCAGCGTTCCCGTCACCGTCGACGAGGACAAGTGCATCGCCGCACAAGGGCTGCACCGTCTGCGTCGACGTCTGCCCGCTCGACGTGCTGCGCCATCGACCTGAGTCAAGGGCAAGGCCTACATGAAGTTCGACGAATGCTGGTACTGCATGCCGTGCGAGAAGGACTGCCCGACCGGCGCGGTGCACGTCGACATTCCCTACCTGCTGCGCTGAGCGGCGATGCATGGCCGTGACTTCGACGACAGTCGACGCCGAGCTCGACGACCTCGTCGGCCGCTGCGCCGACGCCGATGCCGGGGTGCGGCGCATCGCCGTCATGGAGCTGGCCGACTCAGCGACGAGGACGGTCGCTGCCGCTGCTCGCTCGCGGCGCTCGCGCGACGCCGATGCGCTGCGTGCGCGAGGCGGCGGCCAAGGCGCTCGAAGGCTTCGACGAGCCGGCGGTGGTCGCGAGCGCTGCTCGAGCGCGCTCGAGGATCCGGACGAGGCGGTGCGCGCGCGCGGCCGCCGAAGACGCTGGCCGAGCTGAAGGATCCGGCGAGCGCGAGCGCTGCTGTCGCACGCGTCGGCGATCCCGATCCGTTCGTGCGGGCCGCGGCGTTGCGCGCGCTGCGCGCGCTGCGCGGCGCCGAGGCGCTGCGCGCCGGCGCTGCGCCGCGCTCGATGATCGCTCGCCGCGAGGTGCGGCGCGAGGCGGTCGGCGTGCTCGGCTATCTGCAAGGCCGACGAGGCTCTGCCGGCGCTGATCGCGGCGCGCGAACGACGCCGACGCCGAAGTGCGCCGCGCTGGCGATGTCGGCGCGCTCGGTTTCGCGCGCGCCGGGCGGTCCCGGCTGCCGGCGCTGGCTGCGCGCGGTCTGCGACGACGCGCCTGGCAGGTGCGCGAGGAGGCGGCGGCATCGCTCGGCAAGGTGAGGCTCGCCGGGCGATCGGGCCGCTGATCGCGGCCATGGACGACGAGTACTGGCAGGTGCGCGCGAAGGCGCGCGCAGCCTCGGGCGCGATCTGCGCGGTGCCGGCGATCCCGGCGCTCGCGAGGCGCTCGTCGCACGAGATCAGCAACCTGCGCAAGGAAGCCGCCGTCGCGCTCGGCGAGATCGGCGATCCGACGGCGCTCGTCGCCTCTCGAGCCGGCGCCGGCGATCCCGATCCGGACGTGCGCAAGCTCGCCGCTGGGCGATCGGCCGCTGCAACGCGGCTGTGTACGCGCGGGAACGCGCCGCGAGCTCTTGACGCTGCGCCGACTCGCGCAACATCTGCAGCTCCGCCGGCCGAGAACTTCCTTCCACAACTCCGTGGCTCGCAATAGTCTCCTGGCGCCGCGCCACCGGCTTGCCTTAGCCGCGTCGGAGTGCAGGATATGCGCGCATTCCTCAATTGTTTAGAACGCGCCTTAGAACTGGCACGCGCTTATGCTCCTTGTGAGCCGTGATGGCACGCCTACGGAGCATCTCGATGCACGATCGACCGGCGCTCGCCGAACGTCGTCTTTCGGTTGCGCCACGCGAGGCGCATCGCCGCGCAGGAGGGCTGCTCAGGCTTTCCTCCTGGCGAGAGCCACGCGCGATCGGCGGACCGCCGCCGTTGCTGGAGTCGCTCACACCGCGGAACGCGAAATCGTGCTCGAGCCACGGCCGGCGCCGCAGGTGCTCTATCGCGGCCAGACGCTGTTCAACCAGGGCGCCAAGCACGACGGCATCTTTCTGATCGAGACCGGCCGCATCCGCGTGTTCTACACCGCGCCGTCGGGCGCGAGATCACGCTGGCCTACTGGCATCCCGGCAATTTCGTCGGCGGGCCGGAGGTGTTCGGCGGCGGCATTCATCAATGGTCCGGCGTCGCCTCCAGCAACAGCAGCGTCGTGCAGCTGCCGGGCAAGGAGTTGCGCACGCTCGTCGTGCAAGATTCCGAACCTTGCGATCGGCCTGATCGAAGGGCCTGACCTTCAAGGGCAAATGCTATTCGGCGCTGGCGCAGATGCTCGGCACCCGCTCGATCACCGAGCGGCTGGCGCATCTGCTGCTGCATCTCGTCGATCTCTACGGCGTCGAGGACCCCGACGGCATCGTGATCGGCGCGGCGTTCACCCATGCCGATCTCGCCCACATGGTCGGCGCCACCCGGCAATGGGTCACGATCAGCCTCAAGCGGCTGCAGGAGAAGGGCATCGTCGTCTGACGCAAGTCGCAGATCGTCGTGTGCCGGCCCGATGTGCTGCGAGGAGATGCGCGGCCAGGCGCGGACTGAGTTCGATATGCCCACGGAAGCGGCGCTTGCTTGCCAACGACTGCCCAAGAATCTGCGCAGCGGCCTTTTTAGGGCAACTAATCGACCGCGACTGCAAGTCTCGATTTGCCCGATGCGCGACGCCGACCCAAGATGCATCAGGGAGCAGACGCCCAGGTGAGCTCACATCCAACCGAGAGAGGATGAGCCATGGGTCAGCCATCGTGTCGAGCAGCTCTCGTCGCGATCGTCTGCCGCCGCCTCGCTCTGCGCCGGCAGCCGCCAGCGCGCAGACACCGTCACCATCGGCATCGGCACGCAGGACACCACCACCAACACGGTGACGACCGGCACGATCATCCGCCAGCTGCAACTGCTGGAGAAGTACCTGCCGAAGGACGGCAAGTACGCCAACATCAAGTTCGAACTCGAATGGCAGAACTTCACCTCCGGCCCGCCCGTCACCAACGGCATGATGGCCAACAAGCTGCAGTTCGGCATGATGGGCGACTATCCGCTGATCGTGAACGGCTTCACCTTCGAGAGCAATCCGGAGAGCAAGAGCCGCCTGATCGCGGTCGCGGCCTACAACATGTCACGGCTCCGGCAACGGCATCGTCGTCCACAAGGACTCGCCCTATTACGAACTGGCCGACCTCAAGGGCAAGCTGGTCAGCGTGCCCTTCGGCTCCGCCGCGCACGGCATGGTGCTGAAGGCGATGCAGGACCGCGGCTATCCGGCGGATTTCTTCCAGCTCGTCAGCCAGAGCCCCGAGGTCGGCTCGACCAACCTGCAGGAAAAGAAGATCGACGCGCACGCCGACTTCGTGCCGTTCGCCGAACTGCTGCCGTTCCGCGGCTTCGCCCGCAAGATCTTCGACGGCGTCGAGACCAACCTGCCGACCTGGCACGGCGTCGTCGTGCGCACCGACTTCGCCGAGAAGTATCCCGAGGTCGTCGTCGCCTACATCAAGGCGATCATCGCCGCCAACGAGTGGCTGCGCGCCGATCCCAAACTGGCGGCCGAGAAGATCCAGGAATGGACCGGCATCAACAAGGAAGTCGTCTACATCTTCCTCGGTCCGAGCGGCAACATGACCACCGATCCGACCATCAAGCCGGCCCTGATCGACGCTGCGGCCGCGGACGTCAAGGTGCTGCAGAATCTCGGACGCATGAAGGAATTCGACTCGAAGAAATGGGTCGACGACAGCTACGTCCGCAAGGCCTATGCCGAGATGAAGCTCGACTACGACGCCCAGCTCGCCAGCACCAACAACTACGAGATCTCGGGCGAGGACAAGTTCTGCAAGAAGCCGATCGCCGATCCCCGCAAGGCCGGCGAAGTCTGGGTCGACGGCGAGGCATCCTGCCGTTCAGCAGCGCCACCTGCACGCTCGGCGCCTATGCCGATTTCAAGGCCAAGGGCAAGAAGATCAACGTCGCCTACGTCTTCGACACGGCGCGCGGCATCAAGCTGTTCGCCGACCAGGCCTTCTTCGCGGTCGGCGCGGCGGCGATATCGCGCCGTTCCTGCTGAAGAAGGACGCCGAAGCCTACGCCGCCAAGAACGGCGGCAAGGTCCTCGGCTTCGACGACGCGGTGAAGTCGGCGGTCGAGCGGAGGCAAGACGTGAGCAGTGTCGCTCTGCAAGCCCGACAGCAGGCGGAGCCGACGAGATCACACGCGGATGCCGCCGCCGGGCTCGCGAGCCCGGCCGTGGCGCCGGAGCAGCGACGCCGTCCGGCTTCAGCGACTTGGCCGCGCGCTGGTTCCGGCTCAACAAGGGCCGTCTGCGCGCCATGCTGATCGGCGCGCTTTCGCTGCGTCGCTTTTCCTGATTGTCTGGCACCTCCTGACCAAATATCGCGTCGTGTTCTTCGTTCGCTTTCACCAACGTGCCCTCGCCGCTCGCCGGTCTACGAAAGCTTCACGACAGCGCATCCACGACCCCAAATTCCTGATGCACGTCGCTGCTGAGCTGCCGCCGCATCCTCTTCGGCTTCTCGCTGGCAGCGCTCGTCGCGGTGCCGCTCGGCCTGGTGATGGGCCGCTTCAAGCTGATCCGCGAGGTCGTCTTTCCGGTCTCGGAGGTGCTGCGTCCGATCCCCGCCATCGCCTGGGTGCCGATGGCGATCATGCTGTGGCCGACCAACGAGCAGAGCATCGTCTTCATCACCTTCCTCGGCTCGTTCTTCCCGATCCTGGTGAACACGCTGCACGGCATGGCCCTGGTCGATCCGGTTCTGGTGCGCGCCGCGCGATGCCTCGGGCGCCCGGGAAACCGTCGATCTTCCGCGAGGTCTATTTTCCGGCGTCGCTGCCGCACATCTTCACCGGCCTGACCGTCGGCATGGGCGTCGCCTGGGTGTCGCTGATCGCGGCCGAGATGATCTCCGGCCAGTACGGCATCGGCTATTTCACCTGGGAAGCCTACTCGCTGGTCCAGTACGCCGACATCGCGCTCGGCATGATCGCGATCGGCGTGCTCGGCCTGGCGTCGCAGCGCTGCTGATCCGGGCCGCCGGACGGCTCGCCATGCCATGGGGGCGCACATGAGTCGAGATCGAGCCGAAGGCGCTCCGAAGGGCCATATCGAGGTCAAGAACTTCGCGCTGAGCTACGAGACGATCGACGGCTCGGTCGAGGCCGTCACCGACACACAGATCCACGTCAAGCCCGGGCGAATTCGTCTCGATCGTCGGCCCGTCCGGCTGCGGCAAGTCCACGCTGCTGAACGCGGTCGCGGGCTTCCTGAAGCCGACCGCGCGGCACGGTCACCGTCGACGGCGAAGAGGTCGAAGGGCCCGAGCGCCGAACGCGGCATGGTGTTCCAGCAATATTCGCTGTTCCCCTGGAAGACGGTCCGCGAGAACGTCGAATTCGGACTGAAGATGCGCGGCATGGAGCGTTCGCGCCGCGAGCGCGCCGCGCGCACCCTGCTCGGCCTGGCCGGCCTCGAAGCGTTCGAGAAGCATTATCCCGACCGGCTTTCCGGCGGCATGAAGCAGCGCGTCGGCATCGTGCGCGCGCTGGCGACCGGGCCGAAGGTGCTGCTGCTCGACGAGCCCTTCGGCGCGCTCGACGCGCAGACCCGCGTCATCATGCAGCAGATCCTCACCAACATGTGGCAGCGGCTGAAGATCTCGGTGCTGTTCGTGACCCACGATATCGACGAGGCGATCTTCCTGTCCGACCGCGTCTACTGCATGACGGCGCGCCCCGGCTCGATCAAGGCCGAGATTCGCGATTCCGCTGGAACGGCCGCGCCAGCAATCGATGATGATGTCGTCGGAATTCCTGGCGCTGCGGCGCGGCCTGATGTCGCTGATCCGCGAGGAAAGCCTGAAAGCGATGGGCGGCGAAATCAGCGACCTCGGCATGCAGGGGCTCAACATCGACCTGCACGGCCAATCCCTCGCCGACGTGCTCATCCCTGCATCGACTGCGGCGTCTGCGAGCCGGAGTGTCCGGCCGAGGCGATCAAGCCCAAGTCCCGTAGGGTGGGCAAAGGCGCCAGCCACACTGCCAAGCCCGACAATGCTTGATCGCGGCGCCCATAGCGCGTCGCAGACGCGCTATGCGCGCGCTTTCGGCCCACCCTACGCGAATTCATTCGATCCCGAAGCCGCTGGCGGCGTTCCTGCTCACCGTCGTCGCCGGCCAGTCCATCCTGGAGCGGCGGCTGTTCGGTATCCGCCGTGCGTTCAATCGCTGCAAGGCCTGAGGTATCGGCGGAGCATCTTTAGTCGTACTACTGCACCCACAAGAGCGATCGGAGGTGGGAATGACCACAAGGGACGAGACCCGCCGGCAGACCAATCCGGTGTTCAACGACCGCAAGCTCAAGCTCGGGACCTTCGGCACCAATCTCGACCGCGGCTGCGCGATCTCCACCATCGACGGCGTGCTGCGCATCGATTGGCCGAGCACGCGGACGCTGGCGAGTATCTCGGAAGAGATGGAATTCGAGGCGCTGGTGCCGATCGGCCGCTGGCACGGCTTCGGCGGCCAGACCAATTTCAACGGCCCCGGCTTCGAATGCTTCTCCTGGGCCGCCGGCATGAGCGCCTCGACGCACTACTCCGGCATCTTCGCCACGTCGCATGTGCCGACGATCCATCCCGTCATGGCGGCGAAGCAGGCCGCCGCGATCGATCACATCAGCAACGGACGTTTCGCCCTCAACATCGTCACCGGCTGGAACCGCCCGGAGATCGAGATGTTCGGCTCGCCGCTGATGGAGCATGACGAGCGCTACGAATGCGCGGTGGAATCGCTCGACGTCATCAAGCAGCTGTGGACGCGCGAGGACCCGTTCGATTTCGACGGACGCTTCTACAAGATCAGGAAAAGGCTATCTGGAGCCGAAGCCGATCCAGAAGCCGTTTCCGCCGGTCATGAACGCCGGCGGATCGGCCAAGGGCCAGCACTTCGCCGCCAAATACTGCGACATGGTCTATGTCGTGTTCGGCAGCCACGATTTCGACGAGTGCAAGGCCAAGGTCGATGCCTACCGCAATCTCGCGCGCAAGGAATACGGGCGCGAGATCCAGGTCTGGAGCTACGCCTATGTGGTGCAGGGCGGAGACCGAGAAGGAGGCGCAGGACTATTTCGACTATTACGTCAACCAGAAGGGCGATTGGGAAGCGGCGACCAACCTGGTCGATACCATGATCGCCAATGCCAAGACCCTGCCGAAGGAGGTGCTCGCCGAGATGAAGAAACATTTCATCGCGGGCTGGGGCGGCTATCCCATCATCGGCAATCCGGAGCAGGTGGTCGAGGGTCTCAAGACCATGTCGAAGATCGAACTCGACGGCACGCTGCTGATTTTCCCGCGCTACATCGACGACATGCGCTGGTTCCAGAAGCGGGTCTATCCACTGGTACAACAGGCGGGGTTGCGATAGCGAGGCTGGCTCGGTCTGCTCCCTCTCCCCGCGCTTGCAACCGAACTCGGGTTTACCCGAGTTCGGTCACTATCGAGTGGCCGAAGTCGGATATATCCGACTTCGGCGGAGAGGGGTGGGGTGAGGGGCGCCCTTCTGACGGCGGTAACCCCCTCACCCCAACCCTCTCCCCAAATGGGGAGAGGGAGCGCACCGAACTCGCAGCGCTTGCCGGATCACTCGCCACGCGTCAGCAATTTGCGCTATCGGAGCTTACAAATGAAAATCGGTCTGGTCGGTCTCGGGCGGATGGGCGCGGCGA
>CAWFLQ010000003.1:0-372425 GCA_963816745.1 uncultured Alphaproteobacteria bacterium | reverse complement strand
GCCCACGGCGAGTACAGAGCGCGCTGCTGCTGGTCGCGGCGGCCGGCGCGGCGATGTTCGCGGTGTCGGAGGGATTTTGGGCGCTCGTCATTGCCCGGGCGCTGATCGGTCTGGGCGTCGCGGCGGCGCTCACAGCCGGGTTGAAAGCCATCGTCCAGTGGTTCCCGAAAGAGCGCGTGGCGCTCGCCAATGGATCCATCGTCATGCTGGGCGCACTGGGCGCGGTCACGGCCACCGTCCCGGCGGACCTGGTGCTCGATTGGGCCGGTTGGAGAGGGCTGTTCGAGGTGCTTGCCGTGGCGACCGCCGGCATTGCCGCAATGATCTACCTCGTTGTCCCCGACACCGCGGCCGCAAAGGCATCGAAGCGGTTGGCCTCGATCAGCCTGAAGACCGTCTATTCGGACGCGCGGTTCTGGAGATTGGCACCGCTTTCGGCGGTGTGCGCGGGATCGGCCTGGGCGATGCAAGGGTTGTGGGCGGCGCCGTGGCTCACCGATGTCGAAGGCCTCGACCGCCCGGAGCTGGTTCGGCACCTTTTCGTCATGGCCGTCGCCGTCTGCGCGGGATCATTCCTGATGGGGGCGGTGGCAGACCGGCTGGGCCGGCGTGGCATCGGACCACAGGTGCTATTGGCCGTTGTCGCAACGCTATTCATCGCGACGCAGCTTGCGTTGATCCTGCGTTTGCCGCTGCCATCCTACTTGCCGTGGACGATCGTGGCGGCCGCGGGAACCGGCCACGTGCTCAGTTACACGATCCTGGCCGAGTACTTTCCCAAGGAGGCCGCCGGGCGAGCAAACGCCGCACTGAACGTCCTGCATTTTGGTGCGGCATTTGTCCTGCAGTATTCGATCGGCCTGGTGCTGGATCAATGGCCGAGACTCGACGGGCACTATCCGACGATCGCCTATCAGGTCGCGTTCGGCCTCGTCATCGCGCTGCAGTTCGTCGCGCTCGTCTGGTTCGAATTGCCCAAAGTCCGGCAATTGTGGCGGGACTTGCGATCTCGGCTATCCAGTTACGTTCTCGCTCGTTTCGGCGCGGCGTCGAGGCTCGCGCAGCCTGCCGGCGATCTGCCCGACCTTGGGCAGCTCGATGACATCCCGCTCGTTCCCGATCTCGGAAGCCGCAACACTCGTGAAGCTGTGGACTAGGAGGATCGCGTCATGTCCTTTCCGAAACCCTGCTCGGCCTGGACTCCCATGAAACTTCCCCGCCGCAAATTCTTGCATCTGGCGGCAGGCGCCGCCACGCTGCCGCTCGTATCGCGCATCGCGCGAGCGCAAGCCTACCCGGCGCGGCCGGTGCGCCTGATGGTCGGGTTTGCCCCTGGCGGCACCACCGACATTACCGCGCGTCTCATCGGTCAATGGCTGTCCGAGCGGCTCGGCCAACAATTCGTCATCGAGAACCGGGCCGGGCGCAGCCACCAATATCGCCACCGACGCCGTCGTCCGTGCGCCGGCGGACGGCTATACGCTGCTGCTCGTCACGGCGTCGAATGCGATCAACGCCACCCTCTACGACAAGCTCAATTTCAACTTCATCCGCGACATCGCGCCGGTCGCGGGCATCATCCGCTACCCGCTTGTCATGCAGGTGAACCCGGCGCTTCCGGCGAAGACCGTCCCCGAGTTCATCAACCACGTTAAGTCCAATCCCGGCAAGATCAGCTATGGATCGGGCGGCATCGGCACGTCGATCCACGTCGCCAGCGAACTGTTCAAGATGATGGCCGGGGTCAACATCACCCATATACCGTATCGCGGCGGCGCGCCCGCGATGACCGCTCTCATGGCCGGAGAGATACAGGTGGTGTTCAACCCCTTGCCCGAGTCGATGGAGTTCATCAAAGCGGGCAAGCTGCGCCCACTGGCGGTGACGTCTGCAACGCGCTCGGGGGCATTGCCGGACACCCCCACCGTGAGCGACACCGTGCCCGGCTTCGAGGCAAGCGCGATTCAGGGCATTGGCGCGCCCAGGAACACACCCGCCGAGATCGTCAACCAGCTCAACAAGGAGATCAACGCAAGCCTCGCCGATCCCAGGCTCAAAGCGCGGTTTGCCGACCTGGGCGCCAGCGTGTTCCCGGTTTCGCCCGCGGAGTTCGGGAAGTTCATGGCCGAAGAAACGGAAAAATGGGGCAAGGTCATTAAGTTTTCGGGCGCGAAGTCGGAATGATGGCCACCGGAGATATTCGGTATCTTCCATATGCCAAAGCTAATCGGGTCGATGACCGGTTGGGTCAAACTCGACAAAACTCAGGTCGAGCATAACAAGTCTGCTTATCCTCCGGGAGCGGCGCTAGAGATGGGGTAATCGGCCGGCAGCTTGTGGATAGCTGAAGATTTTGGTGCTGCGCTTCAGGCTGATGGTTCAACGAGGTCCGTGGTTACGGCCTCAAGCATCAGAAGGAGAAGCGCAGCATGGACCATTTTGCTGGACTGGACGTTTCGGTCAAGGAGACCAGCGTCTGCATTGTGGATGACACGGGCAAGATCATTCGTGAAGTGAAGGTGGCGAGCGAACCTGAAGCGCTGTTGGTGGTGCTAAAGAACCCCGCCTACCACTTCAAGCGAATTGGATTGGAAGCCGGGCCGCTATCGCAATGGCTGTTCAGTGCTCTGGCCGCAGCAGAGTTGCCGGTGGTCTGTGTTGAAACGCGGCATATGCAGGCGGTTCTTAAGGCGCAGATCAACAAGACGGACCGCAACGATGCGCGCGGCATCGCGCAGATGATGCGGGTAGGGCTTTATCGTCCGGTGCATGTGAAGACGCTACGCAGTCAGAAACTGCGGATGCTGCTGAACTCATCGCAAGCTCCTGCAGTCGAAGGCGATCGCAATCGAGAACGATCTGCGCGGTACTTTACGAAACTTCGGCCTCAAAGTTGGAATGGTCGGGAAGGTGAAGTTCGAGGCACGCATCAAAGAGCTTGTCGAGAACCTCCCCGACTTGGCCGGGCTGGTCGAACCGCTGCTCATTGTCCGGCGGGTGCTACGCGAACAGATCATCATCCTGCATCGCCGCTTGCTGGTCATCGTCCGGGATGATGAGGTATGTCGGCGCTTGATGACGACCCCTGGTGTCGGCCCCGTGGTGGCGCTGACCTATCGCGCTACGGTCAACGTGCCCGCTCGCTTCAGAAAATCCAAGGCAGTCGGGGCAGTGTTTGGACTGACGTGCTCCAAGTATCAATCGGGCGAGATCGATCGGAGCGGCAGAATATCGCGCTGCGGAGACGAGATGATGCGGGTCATGCTCTATGAAGCAGCCCAGAGCATGTTGCGTTCGAAGAAATGGTCATGGCTCAAGGCTTGGGCGATGCAGATCGCCAGGCGCCGCGGGATGAAAAAGGCGATCGTGGCGCTCGCGCGCCGGTTGGCCGTGATCATGCACCGCATATGGGTTGACGGCACCGAGTTCAGGTGGACCCGGGAACAGGCCACAGCAGCAGCATGAAAACCGTGCAGGATCAAATGCAATAGGAGAAAACTCGAGCTCCACCCAGCGGTGGAATGATGTCCCTCGCGGGACGATGGATGAGGTGAGATCGTATGTCCGCTTCGACCTACCGTCGGTCCGACGGCAAGGCCGCGCTAAAGATTGTTCCACCTCGTCTTCGAATCCCATGATGGAAGGGCCTTGGCGCCAATTCCGAAGAGAAGCGCGAGCCTGCGAGCGACATCGACACTGTAATGGTGGATAGTCTGAAAGCGCTTGACCCCAAACGGCCGATTAGAGAAGCGGACATTCTAAAAGCGCCGGTTAGTGCCATAAGGCGACACATGCAGTGCACAAGTCTGGAGTAGCATTTGGGTCTTGTTTAGCTACTGCCGCTCCCCGGCAGGCGCACCGTGAACACCGAGCCCTGGCCCGGCTCGCTCGCCACCGTCACATCGCCGCCCATCATGTGCGCGAGCTTGCGGGTGATGGCGAGGCCCAGGCCGGTGCCGCCGAATTTCTGCGCGGTCGTGGCCTCGGCCTGGCTGAACTCCTCGAACAGTTTCGCCAGCTGCTCAGGCGTCATGCCGATGCCGGTATCGGACACCGCCAGCTCGATCCAGTCGCGGCCGTTGGCCACGCGCTTCACCCGCAATGCGATTTCGCCCTGCTTGGTGAACTTGCAGGCGTTGCTCAGCAGGTTGAGCAGGATTTGCCGCAGCCGCATCGGGTCGACCGTGATCGGCGCCAGGTTGTCCTGGCATTCCATGACGAGCCGGTTGCCGTTCTGCTCGGCGAGGTGGCGCGCGGTGCCGATCACGTCGTCGATCAGCGGCGCCAGCATCACAGACTGCGGGGCGAGCTCGAGCTTGCCGGCCTCGATCTTGGAGAGATCGAGCACTTGGTTGATGAGGCCGAGCAGGTGGGTGCCGGCGCGATGCACGCGGTTGAGCGGCTCCTTCGCCTTCTCGGTGCCGAAGCGGGCCGCGTTGGTGGCCATCATCTCGGTCAGCCCGATGATGGCGTTGAGTGGGGTGCGCAACTCGTGGCTCATATTGGCGAGGAACTGGGACTTGTGCTGGCTGGCCAATTCGAGTTGTCGGCTCTTGTCCTCCACCTCCGCGAAGAGATTTGCGTTCTGGATCGCCAGCACCGACTGCGCTGCGAAAGTCTGCAGCAGGTCGACCGTGCTCCTGGGAAATTCGCCCGGCTGCCGGCGGCGGACCACCAGCGCGCCGACGATGCGATCGGCACCGAGCAGCGGCACCGCCAGCAGGGCGCGGAAGCCGGCACGGACCACGACCTCGAAGGCGAGCGACGATGGGTCGTCATGAGCGTCCGGAAGTTGGATCGGCATGCGCTGCTCGGCAGCCTTGCCGACCAGGGTCTCGCCGATGCGGAGATGACGGTCGCGGATCGCGGCGATCATCGCCTCGTCCATGCCGTACGTCGCGTGCGGCCGGAATTCCTGGTTGGCCTCGTCGAACACGTAGATGGTGCCGGCCTCGGTGCCCGAGAGCTGCGCCGCCTTGGCGACGATCGTGGTCAATACGGTATTGAGGTCGACGGTCGAATTCACGGCTTGGCTCACCTCGCCGAGCGCGCGCAACTCCTCGACCGATTGCGCCAGCTCGGCCGTGCGCTCCCTGACCTGCAGCTCGAGCCGGTCGGCGGCCTGCGCGCGCTCCGCCAGCAACTCGTCGCGCTCCAAGGTATTCTGGCGGAAGATCTCGACCACGCGCCCCATCTCCGCAACCTCGTCACGGCCGGAAATGTCGATCGGGCTGTGCAACCTGCCGCCGGCGATGGCCAGCATGCCGCTGCTCAGATGCGTCAAGTCGACGGATGAGATTGCGGCCGACATAGAGCCAGACGATCAGGATCGAGCTGACCAGGCTCAGGGCTGCGAACACCAGCAGGATGCGGGCACTCAGTTGCTGAACCGAAAGCGCGCCCCGCGCCGACGAGCTGACCTCGGTCTCGGCCTCCCATACCAGCTGGTCGACGGCCTTGGTCAACCGCACGGACAAATCGGCATTCTCGGCGATCAGCTTTTCGGCGTTGCCGATCAGATCGAGCTCCTGGCCGCGCACGGCGAGGATCGCGTCCGACCCGAGGCCGAGCGTGCGAACGTGTCCGACCTGCTCGATGAAGAGCGTACGCAGCTTCGGGTCGAGGTCCTTCGCCCTGGCGTCGAGATCATCCAGACCCCGTCGCAGCTGGAAACCGACCACCGGAAGGCGCCGCTTCTCGCCGATGGTTGCGGTCTGCACGAGCTGATCGACGACAGTGGAGAATTCGCGCTGCGCGGCCTGCGCCGACCGGTCGAGTGCGATCAAGGCCGCGAGGTCGCGCCCGGCCTGGGCGCCGGGCTCGGCATTGGGCTTGCGAATCTCGTCGAGCGAGCGGCTGATCTGCATGCCCATGACCTCGAGCCATGGCGCAAACAGCCGCTGGGTCTCCTGATTGACCTGGAACACCGCCTGCAACAGGCCGGCAAGACGCTCCCTGGTCTTGAGGCGCAGTCCAACCAGGTTTTCCAGCTCCGCCATGTTGGATCGGAAAGAGGCGACCAGCAGCTGGATCGCGACCACTCCCTCGCCGCCCGCGCCACCGCGGCCAATTTCGTTCAGCCCGATGATGAGGCGATCGACCTCCGGTCGCATCCGGTGTGACACCTCGTCACGCTCCTTGGACGTCGTGGCGGCGAGCAGCGCGGGGGCCGACGCGATCAGCCGGTTGGCCGCGCGCGAGATTTCCATCGAGCTGACCATTTGCGGGACGCGGGCGTCGATCAACTCGATGCGGTCGCCGACCTGGCGAAACGCATAGATGCCCGCGGCGGCGGCGAGAACCGAAAAACCGCTGATCCCGAAGAACGCGAGCAGCAATCGCGCGCGCACGCCCAGCGGCTTCCCGTCCCTCCCCCGCAAGCGAGGAAGGAGAAGAAGGGGGTCGAAACGTCCGCCTTTTCCGCTTCCAATGCGGTCACGGCACCGGCACCTTCCGCACGATCGGAGCAGACACTAGCACGAACCGCGCGATATCGAGATTGTCGCTCCCGTTCCACTCCGGCACCTCGCGTCCCAGACCGCAGGAGACGGTTGTTGCCACCCGCCTGCTTGCATGTTCGAATGGCGTCAACGCACAACCTGCGAGGGCAACTGCACGTCAACAGTGCAGGAAGGGAGCGACCCATGAGACGGCGCGATGTTCTGGCCGGCGCGGGGTCATTGGCCGCCGGCGCGGCCGCGGGCTTCCCGGCGCCCGCCGATCGCCCAGGGCATCCGACAACTGACGATGGCGACCGACTGGCCCGAAACCATGCCGGGCCTCTATCCGAGTGCGCGCCGGCTGGCGCAGACGATCGGCGAGGCGACCGGCGGCCGTATCAAGATCGAGGTGTTTCCTGCCGGTGCGTTCGTGCGCGCGTTCGAGACCTTCGATGCGGTGGGCGCCGGCGTCGCCGACATGTATCATTCGTTCGAGGGCTACTTCGAAAAGAAATCACCGGCGCTCCATTTCTTCTCGGCGATGGCCTTCGGTTTCACCGCAAACGAGCTGTTCGCGTGGGTCCGGTACGGCGGCGGCCAGGAACTGTGGGATGCGCTCAGCGCTCAATTCAACATCAAGGCGCTGCTCGCCTGCAGCACCGGTTGCCAGATGGGTGGCTGGTTCACCCGCGAGGTCACTTCGCCGGAGGGGTTCAAGGGGTTGCGCTACCGGATGGCCGGGCCCGGCGCCGAGGTGCTGCGGCGGCTGGGCGCTACCGTGGTGACCCTTCCGGGCGGCGAGATCATGCCGGCGCTCAAGTCCGGCGCGATCGATGCCAGCGAATGGATCGGTCCCTGGCTCGACATGGCAATCGGCCTGCACAGTGCGGTGGGGTACTACTATTATCCCGGGTTTCACGAGCCGGGCTCCGGGTTTTCGGTCGGCATCAACAAGGGCGTGTGGGACAGCTTAGACGCCAGCGATCGGCGGCTGATCGAGGCCGTGGCCGCCGGCGAATACGCGCAATCCCTGGCAGAGTTCAACGCCAACAACGCGTTGTCGCTGCGCAAGCTGCGCGAAGAAAACAAGGTCAAGATTCTGAAATTCGACGACTCGCTGCTCAAGGCGTTTGCCGAGGTCAGCAAGGACGTTGCAGCCACGATGGGCTCCGGTGACGATCTTTCCAGGCGGATCTACGCGGAGCTACCAGCAGTTCCGCGCGTCGATCGTCGATTGGAGCGATATCTCCGAGCGCGCCTACTTGAACAGTCGGGCCCTTGCTTGATCGCGCAGGGAGAAAGGGAGCAGCCATGAAACGGCGCGATGTTCTGGCCGGCGCGGGGTCATTGGCCGCCGGCGCGGCCGCGGGCTTCCCGGCGCCCGCCGTCGCCCAGGGCATCCGACAACTGACGATGGCGACCGACTGGCCCGAAACCATGCCGGGCCTCTATCCGAGTGCGCGCCGGCTGGCGCAGACGATCGGCGAGGCGACCGGCGGCCGTATCAAGATCGAGGTGTTTCCTGCCGGTGCGTTCGTGCGCGCTTTCGAGACCTTCGATGCGGTGTCGGCGGGGGTTGCCGACATGTATCATTCCTACGACGGGTATTTCGAGAAGAAGACGCTGGCGCTCAACTTCTATTGCGGCGTTCCGTTCGGGTTCACTGCCAATGAATTGTTCGCCTGGGTGCGCTACGGCGGCGGCCAGGAGTTGTGGGATACGCTCGCCGGCCAGTTCAATATCAAGCCGCTCTACTGCCTCAGCACCGGGGCGCAGATGGGAGGCTGGTTCAACAACGAGATCACCTCGCTCGACCGATTCAAGGGGCTGCGCTACCGGATGCCGGGGCTCGGCGGCGAGATCCTGCGGCGGCTCGGCGCGATCGTGGTCAGCCTGCCCGGCGGCGAAATCGGCCCGGCGCTCAAGTCCGGCGCCATTGATGCGAGCGAGTGGATCGGGCCGTGGCTCGACATGGCCATCAACCTGCACAAGGCCGCCGGCTATTACTACTACCCCGGCTTCCACGAACCGGGTACCGCGCAGACGCTCGGCATCAACAGGCGAGTCTGGGAGAGCCTCAATGCCGGTGATAGACGGCTGATCGAGGCTTGCGCCGCCGGCGAATACGCGCAGATGCTGGCGGAGTTCAATACCAATAACGCCCGGTCGCTGCGCCAGCTGCGCGACGAGGGCACTGTCAAGATCCTGAAATTCGACGACTCGATTCTGAAGGCCTTCCACGAGATCGGCAGGGACGTGGTCGCCGCGGCAGGCGCTGGCGATGATATCTCGAGGAAGGTCTACGCCAGCTACCAGCGGTTCCGCGGCTTGATCATGGATTGGAGCGATATCTCTGAGCGCACCTATCTGAACGGCCGCCGGCTCGCGTGATGGCGCATTTCCTTGTCGGCGAACTGGTTTGGCTTCGCCGGGACCGCTCGGATAACGACACAGAACAAGATAGAAATCTTCGCCCAAAAGGATGACGATAGCTGAGCTACGGCAGTCCTCAAACATTTCCAGGGATTGATGCCGTCGCAACACGAGCGATTGGTGATCAATGGCGCGCATTCTAATTCGCGCGAACAAAGAATTCGGTACGGAAACGTGCCGTCCGGGCGTTTATTCGCCGCAAGCTATTCAACCCTTTAGTTCAGGTTCCGCGGCGCCAGGGCGCGGCCATCATCGGCAGCGGCGCTCGCGACACGTTCCTCGCGCATGGTGGCGAGCAGGCTCGTCAACCGCGCGATCTCGTGCCCACGTCGCGGCTGGGATTAGGGGATCGGACCGTGGATGGTGCATGTCCGCTTTGCTACTAACATCGACCGAGAAGCGGAGCGTTGTGAAATCCACGCGAAGTGCCATGACCGGACATCCGGTAGCACCGAGCCACCGCATTCAAAGTGTTCTACCAGGCAACCGATAAGTCGATTAAGCAAACCTGCGACTGCTCAGGACGGCGCCTTCGGCGATTTCGCTCCAATCCTTGATCAACGCGAGGAATTGCTGATGGCTCGCGTAGATTTTCCGTGAAAGATCCTCGCCGGAACCGGCTTCTGCAACCACGTCCTTGCTGACGCGGTAGAGTTCCTTCAGTATCGCGTCGTCGAACTTCAGGATCTTCACGGTGCTTTCGTCACGTAACATGCGCAGCCCCAGCGCATTGTTGGCGTTAAACTCGGCCAGGGATCGCGCGTATTCGGCCGCAGTTGCGTCCTCGATGACCCGCCGGTCGCTCGCGTTGAAGCTTTCCCACACGAGCTTATTGATGCCGAGCGCTATGCCGGTGCCAGGCTCATGGAAGCCGGGGTCGAGCGCGCTAGTGAGAGCGTCCGCGATTGCTGCGATGAGGGCATCGAGCGTTCTGGCGGCCGCCTTTCGCAGCAGAGCTTTCAGCTTGGCGAAGAACTGCTCGATCGGGTTGAGATCGGGGCTGTAGGGAGGCAGATAGCGCAGTTTGGCGCCGGCCGCTTCGATCGCCTGCTTGATGCCGCCGACCTTGTGGCTGGCGAGATTGTCCATCACGACGATGTCGCCGGGGCGGAGCGTTGGAACCAGACATTGCTCCACATAGGCGCGGAAGCTCGCGCCATCGATAGGGCCGTCGAACACACATGGCGCGGTGACCTGGTCGACCCGCAGGGCCGCAACGAACGTAGTCGTCTTCCAATGGCCCCATGGCACGCTCGTGACGAGGCGCTGGCCCCGCGGGCAGCGGCCATAACGACGTGCCATGTTGGTCGCCGCGCCCGTTTCGTCGATGAAGACCAAGCGTTCCGGGGTCAACTCGCCCTGGCTGGCACGCCATTCTCGCGCTGCTGCGAATCCAGAAACGGCATCGGCACGTGCACGCTGCGGCCGTCCTTGAGCACGCCATTCTCGTCGTAGTCATCGTCATCGTCAGTGTGGTTGCGCATGTGGTTGGTCTCCTTGGTTGTCTAGTGAATCACTACCGGCCCCACATGAGGCGTAGGTTGTCGATCGGTCACCGACGGTGTATCGGTCGGGCTCGCCTTGCTCGTCTTGTTGACGAGGCCAACGCCGTCAATCCATTTGCCGCTGAGGTCGTAATCCGACTCGCCTTGGCTCTTGACCGCCGCCAGCGCCGCCATCGCCAGGGCGATCGCCACGTCGATGCGGTGGGACTGTGTGTCCTTGCTGATGCGCCAGCCGCGCGCGGTCTCCAGCGCGACGCAACGTGAGACGGCAAGGCGGATGTCGGCGTCGGGATAGACCACCAAATTGCGGCCCTTGATCAGCTCGAAAAGATGTTGCGACGCCTCGGTCAGATTGGGGACGCTTTGCGGAAATTCCTCCATTGGGATGCCGGCCTTGGCGAGACGCTGGGCGGACGCGTGCATCTGGTACGGGTCGAACAGCACCTTGCGGACATGAAAGCGGCGGTTGAGATCGGTGACGGTGGCCTCGACCGTGCGCTCGAAATCGATCGGATTGGCGGACGTGGGCTGGTAAATGCGATGGAACACCAGTCGCGTGGTCTGCGCACGCTGGTCCCAGGTGACGGCGACGATGGCGGTGGAGTCGTGCTTCACGCTGGCATCGATGCCGACCCAGATCGACAGCGACTTGTCGGCGACCAGCGGCGTGGCGGTCGGCACCACGCAATCGTCCCACCAATCCAGATCGACGAACGTGGACTCGGTGGTGACGAACTTGTTCTCGATCATGCGCAGGAAGGCATTGGGACGCAGGCTGCGGCGCATCTCGGCCAGCCATGCCTCGGTCTGCCAGGGCGCCACCGGCGTGTGGCTCCAAAACATCAAGATGCCGTCGCCGGCATGCAGATCGGGACCGACCAGCGGCTGTTGCAGACCACGCTTGTATAGCTCTTGCAACAGCGTGCTCTCGCCTTCGAAGCCGGCATAGGTCACGGTCAGCCGCAGGCTGATTTGCTTGGTCGGCACCGGCACCATTTCATCCCACAGCCGGCGTGATCGCTCGCTGACGTAGGCCCAAAGTTCGTCGAACACACTGATGCTCTGCGCACCACCGGCAGCCGATCCAGCGTCCGATGCGATCGGGGTAATCGTGGCGTTGAGAGTTGGGAAGGTGATCCTGTCGTTGGTGATCTTGGCCAGCGGCGGCGCTGGTAGCGGCGGGTTCAAGTGCGGCGACGATTCGATGATGCGCTTCACCATTTCGAACACCCGGCCTCGGCTTTGCTCCAAGTCGTTGGCAAGCAGCGTCGCCTCCGGGTAACTGCCACCGAACAGCAGCACCACCACAATAGTGATGAGAGCGCCCAGCGTGGTCTTGCCGCTTTTCTTGGGACAACTGTAGATTTGCTCCGGATACAACAGCCGTCCGCTGGCGTCGGTCTGGAAGGCGTGCTGAAGGAAGGCGCGTTCGGCATCGAGTAGGTGGAACGGTTGGCCGCTCTCGGGATCGACCAGCGTTTCTTCAATGAAGCGGATCGGATCACGGCGCCAGCGCCGCCAGCGCAGCAACGGTGCACCACCGTCGTCACCACCGGTCTCGTCGCGTTGTTTGACACGGACACGTTGCGGCGTCATGGCAGCCTCCGACGCAACGGTGCCAAGGCCGCCAGCAGCGCCGCCTCGGCCTGCTCGCACCACCGCTCGGCCACCGCCAGCATGTCCATGTCGATGTAGCGGATCGCGGTCTTGATCAGGTCGTTGACCTCGGCGTCGGGTGCCCCGTAATAGTCGATGCCGTTGACGCTGAACTTGGCGCCGTTCAGTTCGCGAACGCGCTGCACCAACAGTTCACGCTGCCATTCGTGCATCGTCATGCCGCTGCCTCCGGGCTGATCCGGGCCAGGACGAAGCGCAAGGCGTCGCGCACATCATCGTCGTCGACGTCCTCCAGGCCGAACAGCCGATCATTCAGTCCATGCAGCAGTCGCTCGCGGTCGATTGGCGACAGTGGCGTGGCCACATCGATGACGTGGTCTAGCTGCTCTTGGGTCAGGGCCAGCGGACGGTTCATTCGGCGGCCTCCGCAACGTCGTCTCGTCGCTGTGGCCGGATACGCAAAGGCTCGCTGTCCAGCATGCGCTGGCCGGCGCGCAAGACGACACCCAGATCGTCCGGCGAAATGTCCTTGACTCGGCGGGCGATGCCAATGCGGCTGGCCACCTTCACCAGCGACGATACCGCGTGCGTATGTTCAGCAATGTCGATCTTCTCGCCGGCCTGCAGCCGCGCATTGATGTGGTGCATGAACAGGGCGGCACCGGCGAACGCCTCGACCAGCGCCTTCTCGACCGTCGAAAGTGCGTCGCGGCCACCGAGATCGCTGGCAATGTCATTGCATAGTGCGGTGAACAGCCGGGCTGCACGCGTGCGCTGATCCAGGTCGCGTCCAGTCAGCATCCACTTCGCGCCGTCAAGCCGGCCGTAGCCGTTGGCGTCGTAGCAGCGGCTGTTGATGATCTTGCCGTTATTGGTCTTGAGTGGCCCGCGACCTTTGCGTGGAATGAGGACCGCACGCACCCGGCCACGCGCCGAACGCGCCGGCACCGGCTGCGGTGCTGATTTGGTGCTGCGGCTGTGTGTAGCCATGTCGGCACCCGTCGGAACGCGACTGCGCCTCAGACAGCGAAAACCGGCGTTAAGCGGCCTCTAGCATACAGTAGGATTCAAGTGTAGGCAACCGATCTGGCACAAGCTGTTGATTCGCCGGGAAAATTGGTCAATTCGCTTTTAACGGATGATTAAAAATAAGGGCCGGAAACAGGCTGTTTCGGGGTGGGATTCGGGGGTGGATTCAGGGTGCCTTGCGCAGTGCGTTTCGGCGGCCTGCTTTGATCGGTCAGGGCAAGGGGAGAGTGGGGGCAAAAATCCGGGGCAAAAATCCGGGGCTAGGACACCAGGGACATGCTCGCCTGTATCAATCAGGTGACTTGTCCTCTTCCCGATTCTGGATCGCCACACATTCCTTCAATGCCTGCTCAGCCTCGCCCTTGGCCTTGTTGACGGCGGCAAACAACATCTCATCGAATTCCGGCTTGTCCAGCAGCATGAGCCCCCGCACCTGCTTCCAGGAATATCCCCGCAGCAACAATCCGGTCAAACCGCTCGTCCGAGAAGCCTCTCGACTCGCCTTGGTGACGGCTGCACCCAGCACGGCGTCGAACGTGGGCTTATCCAGCAACATGTAATCGCGGACCTCGGCCCGGGAATGCCCCGTCAGTAGCAACTCGGTCAACCAAGCGATCCGCCACGCCTGCCGACATGCAGCAGAAGCCAGCGGATCATTGACATTGGATTTCGTTATCATCGTCTTTTTCCATGTCTGTTTGCGGGGTGCTAGGGTGCTAGGGTCTGCTGGGGGGTTTCAGCCTGTACCTGCTATATTGTCAGACTGACAGTTTTCCGTTGGGGTATGGGAAACCCTAGTAACCCTAGCTGTCTGGTCCCGGAGTGTGGGGGAATCAGCCATGCTGATCCTACATTCCGGGAGACGATATGGGCCAGGTACTTCACGGCAGCGCCACGACCACGCACGCCATCCGAGCTGCGATACAGCGATCGAAGGCTCCGCTCAAAGACTTGGCCACACGGTATGGGTTGAACCGGAAGACAGTCGCGAAGTGGCGCAAGCGCGCTTTCGTCAATGACGCCCCGATGGGTCCCAGAGCACCCCGTTCGACCGTCCTGTCGCCAGAGGAAGAAGAAATCATTGTCGCTTTCCGCAAGCATACGCTTCTGCCATTGGACGACTGCCTTTACGCGTTGCAGGCAACAATTCCTCATCTCACTCGGTCGTCCCTGCATCGGTGCCTCAAACGCCACGGCATCAGCCGGCTGCCGGAGATCGCCGGCGACAAGGCCGCCAAGAAGCCCTTCAAGCGGTATCCAATCGGCTATTTCCACATCGACATCGCCGAGGTTCGCACCGAGGAGGGCAAGCTCTATCTTTTCGTCGCGGTTGATCGCACGTCAAAGTTCGCCTTCGTCCAATTGCACGAGGTCGCCAACGTCAAGACTGCCACCGGCTTCCTGGAGGCCCTGGTCGAAGCCGTGCCGTACAAGATTCATACCGTACTGACCGACAACGGCGTGCAGTTCGGCGACATGCCGTCACGGCGCGCCGGCCCAACCGCACGCTATCGACTGCATATGTTCGACCGCACCTGTCGTGAGCATGGGATCGAGCACCGCCTCACCAAGCCAAACCATCCTTGGACCAACGGCCAAGTGGAGCGGATGAACCGCACCCTCAAGGAGGCGACGGTGCGACGCTATCACTACGAGACCCACCGCCAGCTCCGAGAGCACCTCGATGCCTTCCTGAACGCCTATAACTTCGCCAAGCGGCTAAAGACCCTCAGGGGCCTGACGCCCTATGAACACATCTGCAAAGCCTGGGCAGACCAACCACGCCGATTCAGATACGATCCAACCCACCTCACTTCGGGACTGAACACCTAGCACCCTAGCATTTCGTCCCGCCCTTTGTTTTCGGCCCTATCCGTCATTATTGCCGTCCCGGCTTGATCGCTTTCAGTACATAGTTGTTCGCTTGTCCTTTCCGCGTTTCCTGCCGCTCAATGCGAAATCCGTCGAAAACGCGGCCGTGAATCCGTTGCAGCCAAAGCCCCAGCCGGGACACGTCAATGCGGTCGCCGCTGCGGCTGCCGGCTTGCGCCACCAGCAGCGCCCGCAATTGCGGGTAGCGGTAGCGATCGGGGCGCGAGGAGCCGGGGGTATTGGCTTTTTCGGCCAGCTTGGCGGCGGTGATCACTGCATCGATGCCGAAACGCTGCTTCCAATACCCGATCAACTCCCGCGCCGCAGCCCGTTCCGGGTCGAGCACCCGCGCCTGCTCCATGCAATTGACCGGGTCCTGCTCGCCCAGCCACCGCAGCGGCTCGCGCACCAGCTTCGACCAGCGTTCGAAGCCGGCCAGCGGGGTAGCTTCTTTCGCCTGCGGGCGGCCGGCGGCGAGGTAGGCACGGACGATGGTGAGCACGGCGGCGATGATCTCCCCGCGCTTCTGCAGCGCCCGTTGTTTCGCATCGAACTTGAACTTGCGCTGTTCCGGCCGCTCCACCCCGGCATCTAGCCGGCACACCATGGTGCGCCGGACCATGTCGCCGGCCACCCTGACATTGTTGCCGGTCGCGAACAGCGTGCCGGACCATACGCATTCCGGCATCTCGCTCTTGCCGAGCACGCGGGTCTTGATGAAGTCCTGTGTTATGATCTGCGACAGCAGGTCGCCTTCGATATCGCGCGACAGGTTGTCAAGCGAGGTCAACGTCGTACCCTCCAGCAGCAGCGCCCCCAGCCGCTTCTCCATCTCCTCCGATGACTTGCTGCCGGTGATCACCGGACAATCGCGGCCGGTGACGATGGTCGCGATCACGTTGACCAGATAGCTTTTGCCGGTGCCAATCTCATGCGCCAGCACGGCGAACAATGGAGCCCGGTCGAAACCGCCGCGCAGCACGGCGGTGCTGATTGCCGCCAGCGCCACCGCCCGGTTGACCTCGCTGACGAACGGGAATTCCTCCAACAGCTTCTTGAGCATTTGCAGGGCGGCTTCCGCCTGCGCCCGCGTCGGCCGGTTCGGGATTGCCGGCAAGTTGACCTTGGAATTGCACCACAGCTTGGTCGCCGGATCATAGCCGAACTTGCTCAGGATGCTGCCGTCCGGGCGCAGCGTCGGGGCGCTGACGATGCCGAGCACCTCGGGGAATTGCCATTGTCCCAGCGCCAGCAATGCATTCGTCGCCTTGGCCGGTGGATCGATGGACACCAATTTGTTGCTGCGCCCATCATAATGCACAAATTCAGCGGCGTGCTTGTTGAGCATGTACGCCAGCTTGGGTTCGGTCAGCGCCTTGAACACGGTCACGAGGGTGGTGCGGTTATGCGCTGCCGCCCGTTCGACCGTCACCGGTACGACCAGCATGTCGCCGCGCACGAAGATACGCATCCGGGCCGCCAGCAGCGCCGCCTGTATGTCATCAACAATGCGCGCGATCTGACCGCCTGCCACCTCGATCACCGGCCGCTTATGCTTGGGCCGCTGGTCATCCGACACACCCGCCACCACCTCGATGTTGCTTGTGGCGGCAGCGTCATCGATAACACGCTGCACAGCATCGCTGCCGGCCGCGATCATCATGTCGTTGAAATCGGTCTCCCGCTCGCGGCGATCCGCGCCGAACTTGGGAACGGCGACGAAGCCGCCGACCGCATCGGCGGCTTTCTTGGCTGCGGCAATGCCGGGATTGATCGGACGACCCTCGTTGTCCGTCGTCTTCCAGTCGTCATCGGCACAGATGATAAGGCGCGCCTCGGGATAGCGCGTGCGCACCCATTCCGCCACCGGCAACAAATTGCTGCCGAATGCTATGATCACCGCGTAGCCCGTCGCTTGGTAGATGCTCTCGCCGGTGGACCAGCCTTCGCAGATGCAGATCGTGTTGGCGTTGTCGGCCTGCTTCGGTGTCGCGATCCAATAGTGTGCGTCCGCGACCTTGCCGTCCTTGAGCCCGTGCTTGTTCGGATGCTTGTTTCTATTGGCATGGATGAAATGCAGGTTCTGCAACTTGCCCTGCTCGTCGTACATCGGCACCAGCAGCGGCTGGTCGCCGGCATTCAGCATCCGCAGCCCATGTGGCTTGACCTTCTTGCGCCGGCAATAAGGATGGTCATCGGGTGCCGGCTCGGCATCGCGCCACAGTCGGACCGCCTTCTTACGCGCCGCCATGTTGATCTTGCGTCTGTGCTCGGCGAATTCCTTGCGTTTCTGCTTGGCCAAGCGCGCCAGTGCATTTCGTTCGGAGGTGGTGATCCGCCGTCCACCCTGGTAATGCCAACTTTCCGGCTTGCGGCCATCTGTCCAATTCAAGAACCAGCCGGCCGGAATGCTGCCGTTCTCAAAGAAGCAATAGGAGCCATCACCCTTGCCATGCGAGCCCGGCTTGTCCGCCACATCGCAGCGATGGATATGACCATCGGCAATGAGGTCTTCATGCGGCCCCAGCACCAAGCCGCGCTTGCGCATCGCTTCGATGAACTGCCGCCGCGCGTTTTGCATGTCTTCCCAATGCGTCATTTCGCCTTACCTCATTGTAACCAGCGTCACACGCTTGGCCGCGCGGGTGAGTGCGGTATACAGCCAGCGCGCAGCATGCTCGCGGAAGGCGCCGCTTTCATCGATGACCAGCACCGAGTCCCATTGCGAACCCTGCGCCTTATGGCAGGTGATCGCGTAGCCGAATGCGAATGGCTGCTCGGGCAGGTCGTTGCCGGTGCCGCTGTGCTGGGAAAAGCCGGCTTCCGGCGCCAGCACCTCGACCTCGAAGCCGTCATCGTCCTTGACCACCATTTCGACGAAGCCACGTCTCGCTGGCTGAGCGTTGACCGCAGTCCAAAGTGTTCCGTTAAGCAGGCCGAGTTTGTGATTGTTTTTCAGACACACTAACTTCTCGCCCGCGTGCGGCGTCGGACCTTGATAGCCAAGCACGCGCCGCATCTGCTTGTTCAATCGGTGGCGCGTTGCGTTTAGCCCACAGATTACCTGATCGAATTCCAGCATCTCACCGACCTCCGGGAATGTGTCGGTGACCGCGCTGGCGCCGTAGGTGCCGTATCTGCACCGCCGCCCTTCCCGGACGCGCGTCGCCAACTGGATGATCGGTGACCGCAGTGCCTGCCGGTGGATTTCGGTCAGCAGCAGGTCGGGCTCATGCTCGGTGAAGAATTCCGCCACCGTGGATCGGCGGCAATTGCGCGGGATCGCCCAGGACCAGGATCGGCTTGCCGAATGACAGCAGGTCGGCCCCCATTTTGGTCCCGACCATGGAGACCTCGTCGATGACAATCAAACCGGCCTTGATGACGGCGCTGTCGTCATTCAGGACCCGGCCAACATGTTGCTCACGACGATGGCGACAACGCTCCGTGCAGTGTGGCTTGGCGCAGGGCGGGACGGCGGCGCACGAGACTTCAATCAGGCTGCGATAGATCAACGAATTGATGGTGCTTGCGCCAGCGCAGCCCTTCGCGCGCATCACGGCCGCCGCTTTGCCGGTGAAGGCGGCGAAGCAGACTTCAGTGTTGACTTGGTAAGCGATTGTGCTGGCCAGCGTGGTCTTGCCGGTCCCGGCATAACCCGCCAGATAGAATGATGGCTGATCGCGAGCATCAAGCCAATCGTTGATGACTGCCAGCGCCTCGGCCTGCTGCGGCGACCAGGATTGCATTACGCGCTCCCGTTCGTTTTGTGCTTCTCACGTCGGCGGCGACGTGCAATCTCGATCCTGCGTAGCGGATCGCCGCCCCGCCGCCTCCTGGCATTCGGGGGTCGGTCAGCCACCAGCCGTTGCGCAATCTTCATTGGCTCGACAATGAATCCGATATCGGCAAATGCGATGGCAAACTTGTCGACGTGATCGCCGAAATAGGAAAAGGCTTGTCCTATAGTCGGCGCCGCAATCGTTTTGCCTCGATAGAATTTCACCCGGCCACGGGTAAAACAGATGGCAGCCGCATGCTTGGCAATCTCATGAAACCAGACTGTGTCGGTGTGATTGTGCGTGAGTAGCACTGCTTCGGCCGTGCGACCCGCAACATATTCTCGGCACAGCTTGCTCACGTAGTGCGCGATTCCAGGCTGTGCATAAGGCGGATTCAGCCAGACCCGGCCGGGCCATTCCTGTTTGAGCCCGTCTTCCTTCTTGGTGAAAAAACGTTTGGCCTTGACGATCTTCTGTGCGGCGGCACAGGTGGCTGGATCGAGGTCAACGCTGCCTAGCACCTGCCGGACGCGCTCGACATATTCAGCCGGCGTGTACCATTCAAACTCACCCGTGCCCGACGCCTTGTAGTAACCCGACCCGCGCTCCATCATGGCCCGGCGATAGGATGGACCGCGCAACAGTTCCTTGTAGGCCGGCAGGTCTTGGAGCCGTGTGCCGAACTTTGAGATTGTCTGCTGCGAGAATTTGGTCAGCTTTTCCGCCTGCTCCAGCGAAATTAAAGAACGTAGGTCGGCGTTCTTTTTCGCCCTGCCAGCCCCGTGCCGCATCGAGACATTCTTGCGCCACCACGAAACCAAGCTGCGCTGGTCGCTGATCTGCTGGTTGACGGCCTTGTCGAGCATCGCCCAATCCTTCACGGCGCGGGCATATTCCTTGATGGCATTGGCCTGCCCCTCGCGCCTTCTGGCGTCCTGGGGACGGAAGGGCGTGACTTCCCCGCCGAGAGCTTTTGCGAGATTCTTCCCGGGCATTTTTAGGCGCGCCGTTTTGAGCGGGTCGTCGAATCCCGGCGCGTAGTCCGTTTCAGGTTGGCTTGGCCGGGGTGGGTGGTGCGGCGGCGGCTGCGGCGCTTCTGCTCGACCCAATTCTCAATGTCGCGCAGCCTCCACCGTGCCGGCGCGTGGTCGGTGATGAAGATTGGCTTGGGAAAGGTGCCGGCCCGGCACCAACGGTCGATTGACCAGACGCTGACGCCAAGCACGCGGGCGACCTCGACCTTGCGCACCAACATGGCGCTGGTGCGCTTCGGCTCCGACTTAAGATTGGGGATATCGTCATGGATGGTCCCTTCGCCGGCACGAATGCCGAACGTGCGATTTTTGTCGATCGCTTTAGGGACCCACCTCGCCGGGCACCAAACCCCAGGGGCCAGAAGGCCGGGGGGAAATGGCTGCCCCGAATAAATCGCCAGGGGCGGGGGTCGTGGCTTTAGAACCCCAACATAAGCGCCCGGCACCGCCGGTGCAAGTCGCGGCCATGGCTGGGCTAGATTCAATCAGCATTCAATAGCCTGCCGGGCGAACTCGAAAATGCTTAACAATTCAATAACGTAGCCATGCCGGCAAAGTGTGTTTTTGCTAACGTGCCATTAAACGCACGGTCCTAGGCTTCGAAGCTGCGGCAGGCGCTGCGCGTGACGGCGCCCCGGCCGGGCGGTTTTGACGTGAAAGAATTTCGCGTGGTGAGTGAGTTGGCGTTCGCGCGGCGTACCATTCGGCACGCCGCGATTCGCGTTTTTTCGCTTGCCGCGTTCCTTCTCCTGCCCGTGCTCGCCGTGTCGTTGCCGGCCGCCGCCCAGCAGCCGGTCAAGGGCGAGGTCAGCGCCACCGTCGAGAACGGCTTTGCGCGCATCGTCTTCACCCTCGCCGAGGACGTCGAGTCGACGGTCAAGCTCAACAACGGCATCATCGTCGTCACCTTCCGGCGTCCGGTCGATGTCGTCCTCGAACGGCTGAATACGAACCTGTCCGGCATCGTCAGCGCGGCGCGCCGCGACCCCGACGGCAAGGGACTGCGCATCGCGCTCGCCCGCAAGGTGACGGTGAATTCCATGTCCGCGGCCGAGCGGCTGTTCATCGACCTGCTGCCGGAGGATTGGAGCGGGCTGCCGCCCGGCCTTCCGCGCGAGGTGATCGAGGATCTCGCCCGGCGTGCCCGCGACGCCGACCAGAAGGTGCGCCAGCAGCGCCAGCTCACCCGGCAGAGCAAGCTGACGCCCATCCGGGTCCGCATCGCCACCCAGCCGACGTTCACGCGCTACGTATTCGAATTGCCGGAGCTGATCGGCGTTTCCGCCAACAACAGCAAGGACAAGCTGACGCTGACCTTCGATGCGCTGCTCAAGTTCGATCTCGCCGACGCCAAGGCGGCGCTGCCGGGCGTGATCGGCGCGGTCGATACCGAGATCGACCAGGACTCCGCCGTAGTGCGCTTCATCTTCGCGGGCAAGGTGGATGTGCGCACCTTCCGCGAAGACTTGAGCTATGTCGTTGACGTCACGCCGATGGAGTCGAGAAGCGAGCGGCAGGAGCGGGCGATCAAGCCCGACGAATTGGCCGCGACCGCCATGGAGCTGGCGGCCCGCAGCAGAACGCCACCCGCGGGCTTCGAGGCGCCGCAAACCATGCCGGCGCCACCGCCGACGCCATCGGGGCGGGCGACCGACGAAGCGGCCGCGCCCGCGCCGCCTGCCGTCCCTGCGCCGCCGGTCGAGGCGGCCTTGCCCGCTCGGCCAGCGGCCGCGCCATCGCGCCGCGACGCAAGACAACGTCGTGAAGGAAAGCGCGATCAAGGAAAGCGCGACCAAGCCCGACGTCGCGCCGGCATTGCCGCCGCCGGCATCCGCGGTCGCCGCCGCGTCGCCTGCCGCCGACAAGGCGCCCGTCCATGTCGCGATGAAGCGGCAAGGCGACAACTTGAACCTGCTGTTCCCATTCGCGAGCCCGACACCGGCCGCCGTATTCTCCCGCGCCGACACGCTCTGGCTCGTGTTCGACACCGGCGCCGAGATCGTGCTCGACAGCATCGACGGCGACGCCAGTGGCACCGTCAAGAGCGCGACCGTCACGCGGCGGGACGACGCCGCCGTGGTGCGGGTCAAGCTCGAACGGCCGCGGCTGGTGAGCGCCGCCACCGACGGCCCGACCTGGACCGTCACCCTTGGCGGCGAGGTGATCGAGCCGACGCGGCCGGTCCGCATCAGCCGCAACATCATCGGGTCGACGCGTTCGAGCATCACCATCCCGTTCGATGATGCGCGCCGGCTCCATCGCGTGGCCGATCCCGAGGCCGGCGATGCCCTGCTCGTCGTGACCGCGCTCGGGCCCGCCCGGGGCTTCGTCAAGAACCAGGATTTCGTCGAGTTCCGCGCGCTGGCCTCGACCCACGGCGTGGTCGTGCAGCCGATCGCGGACGATCTCGGCGCCGAGCTCGCGTTCGACAAGATCGTCATCACGCGGCCGGCGGGGCTGGTTCTGTCGGCCGCCGTCAACGGCAGCACGCGGGCGGGCGACAACAACGTCTACCAGCCGCATGTGCTGCACGCGCAGGTCTGGGACCTCGACCGCCAGGCCGATTTCAATCAGCGCTACTCTCAACTGGTCCGCCTCGCCGCCGAGGCGCCGGAGCCCAAGCGCCCGCTCGCGCGCGCCGATCTTGCGCGCTTCTATCTCGCCCGCGGCATGGGCGTCGAGGCCAAGGCGGTGCTCGACGTCGCGCTCGCGGACAGCCCGCCGACCGCCGAGGATTCCACCCCGCTCGTGTTGCGCGCCTTCGCCGATATCATGATCGGCCGGCTCGACGCTGCGCTCAAGGACCTTGCCCATCCGCTCGTCGGCAATCAGCACGACGCGCCGCTCTGGCGGGCCGTGGTCTATGCCCGGCAGGGCAAATGGAGCGAGGCGCGCGAGGGCTTCAGCGCCGCCGGCCTCGCGATGGGGACGCTGCCGCTCGACGTGCAGCGGATGATGCTCAAGGATATCGTGCGCGCCGCGGTCGAGGTCGGCGACATCGCCGGCGCGGTGCGGCAGATGCGCGAGTTCGAGGCGGTCGGCATTCCGCGCGAGCTCGAGGCGCCGCTTTCGGTGCTCTCGGGGCGCATCGCGGAAGGACTCGGCCGCAAGGACGACGCGCTGCGGGCCTATCAGGCCGCCGCCGATTCATGGGACCGCCCGGTGGCCGCGCAGGGCCGGCTGCGCGAGCTCATCTTGCAGTACGCGCTCGGCAAGATCCCGCGCACCGAGGCCACCGCCGCACTCGAGGCGCTCACCACGACCTGGCGCGGCGATGAGACCGAGGTCGAGGCGCTGCATCTGCTTGCTCGCCTCTATGCCGAGGAGGGCCGCCATCGCGACGCCTTCCATGTCATGCGCATCGCGCTCGCCGCGCATCCCAATTCCGACATGACGCGCCGCATCCACGACGAGGCGGCGGAGACCTTCGACAGCCTGTTCCTGGCCGGCAAGGGTGACGCGATGCCGGCGGTCGGCGCGCTCAGCCTGTTCTACGATTTCCGCGAGCTCACCCCGATTGGCCGGCGCGGCGACGAGATGATCCGGCGGCTGGCCGACCGGCTCGTGTCGGTCGATCTGCTCGAGCAGGCGGCCGAGCTCTTGCAGCACCAGGTGGACCATCGCCTGCAGGGCGCCGCGCGCGCGCAGGTCGCCACCCGCCTTGCCGTCATCTACCTGATGAACCGCAAGCCCGACCGCACGCTCGCCACCTTGCGGGCCACCCGCACGGCCGACATCACCAGCGAGCTACGCAACCAGCGCCTCCTGCTCGAGGCGCGCGCGCTGTCCGATCTCGGCCGGAACGACGTCGCGCTCGAGGTCGTCGCCAACATCCCGGGGCGCGAGAAGATCAGGCTGCGGGCCGACATTCTGTGGGCGAGCAAGCGCTGGCGCGAAGCCGCCGAGGAGCTCGAGCTGCTCTACGGCGACCGCTGGCGCGAATTCCAGCCGCTCGCCGCCGACGAGCGCCGCGACATCCTGCGCGCCGGCATCGGCTTCGTGCTGGGCGAGGATCCGATCGGGCTGGGCCGCCTGCGCGAGAAATACGCCGGCAAGATCGGGAACGGCCCCGACCGCCACGCCTTCGACGTCGTCACCGCGCCGATCGAGGCGAACGGCTCCGAGTTCCGCGAGCTGGCGCGCTCGATCGCCGCGATCGATACCCTCGACGCGTTCCTGCGCGACCTGCGCACCCGCTATCCGGAGACCGCCGCCGCGGCATCGCCGGCCCAGCCACGCAACGAGCTTGCGGCGCAAAGCCGAAAAGGCGAACCGACGACGACAGGCAGCGCGACGCGCAACGTGACGCCGCGCGCGCCGGCCAAGGCGGTTGCCGACTCGCTGCTGCCGCCCCAGCGCTTTCGGTAAGCTGAACTCGAGTGCGAGCAGCAGACTCGGTCTGCTCGCTCTCCCCGAACTCGGTCTGCTCCCTCCCCCTGAAAGGGGGAGGGTTGGGGAGGGGGTCACGGAGCAGCGCATCGGAGCGACTTGCAGCACCGAAGATGACACTCAAAGTCTTTGCTTGGGCTACGTGCAGCCGTGGGTGGGGTTGACACGTTAGATTGTCGGATGACCCCCACCCCGACCCTCCCCCTTTCAGGGGGAGGGGGCGCACCGAGATCGTGGCACCAACGCTTACGTCCCGTAGCTCTGGATCAGGCTTCCCGCCACCAGGCTCCAGCCGTCGACCAGCACGAAGAAGATCAGCTTGAACGGCAGCGAGACGACGACCGGCGGCAGCATCATCATGCCCATGGACATCAGCACCGACGCCACCACGAGGTCGATGATCAGAAAGGGGAGAAACAGCAGGAATCCGATCTCGAAGGCGCGTTTGAGCTCCGAGATCATGAAGGCCGGCACCAGAATGCGCAGCGACATCTGCTCGGGCGTCGCCGGCCGCGGCTCGCGCGACAGGTCGGCGAAGAGCGCCAGGTCCTTCTCGCGCACGTTCTTCTGCATGAACACCTTGAGCGGCTCGGACGCGCGCTCGAAGGCCTGCTCGACGGTGATCTCGTTGTTGATGAGCGGGCGGATGCCGGCGTCGTAGGCGCGCTGCAGCGCCGGGCCCATCACGAAGGCGGTGAGAAACAGCGCGAGCGCCACGATGACGGCGTTGGGTGGCGCCGTCGCGGTGCCGAGCGCGGTGCGCAGCAGCGAGAGCACGACGACGATGCGCGTGAACGACGTCATCATGATCAGGATCGACGGCGCCAGCGACAGCACCGTCAGGAACGCGACCAGCTGGATGACGCGTTCGGTCAGGCCGCCGCCTTGCCCGGCGCCCTGGCCGAAATTGATGCTGATGTCCTGCGCGACGGCCGCCGACGCCGCCGTCAGGAGAACGACTGCTACACCGCCCACCACCGTCGCGAGACGAACGCGGCGGGCGATTGCCGATGCCGTCAAGGCTTGGTGTTCGGACGGCCCAGCAAGCTAGCCATCTCCTGTTCGAGGCTGTCGTAGAGCGATTTCTGCGGCGCCGGCTTGGCATCCGAGCGCCCAGGCTTCGCGTCGGCGCGCGCGGGCCGCCCGGCTTCCGCCGCCCGTGCGGGCGGTGGGGAGGGTGCCGCGGGTGGCGCGAATGTGAATTCCTCGGCCTCGTCGGCCGGTTGCGGCTCGGGCGCTGCCTTTGGTGCGGCTGCTGGCGCGGCTTGTGGCGCACTCTGGGCGGGCGGCCGGGCGTCGTCGGTTCTGGCCGGACGGCGCAATGCCGCCTCCAGCCGTTGCGCCATCTCGGCGAGATTCTGGTCGGCGGCCGAATTGAACTGCGCGTCGGCCGCGGCGGGGGCAGGGGCGGGCTGTGCAGCCGGCGCAGGCGCGGGCGGCGCCGGTTGCGGCCGCGCGGCGCGTCGCGGCGGCGGCGGTTGACGCGGCGCTTCCTGCTGACGCGGCGCTTCCTCGATATCGCTCGGCACGGGAGCTGCCGGCACGCGCGCCAGCTCTTCCGCCAGTCCGGCCAACGGGTCGGCGGTGCGGGGCCTGCGCTCGCGCGGCGGCGGCGGAAGTGGCGGCGGCTCGGGCTCGGCGGACCAGTCCATCGGCTCTTCGGCGACCGGCATCGCCAGCGGCGGCGGAGCCGAACGTTGCGGCCGCGGCTCGCTGCGCGGGGCGGGCTCGGCGCGCATCGTCGGCTCGAGGCGAAGCGGCGGCTCCGGACGCGCTGCGAGCTCTCGCGGAGCGGGCTCCCTCGGCGCGGAATCTCTTGGAATGGGATCTCTCGGAATGGGATCTCTTGGAATAGAATCTCTCGGAGCCGGCTCTCTTGCGGCAGGCTCTCTCGTCGAGGGGTCTCGTGGTGCAAGTTCTCGCGGCGCGGGCTCGGGCTGCAGCGGCCACATGTTGCCTTCGCCGAGCGGCACCGGGCGCGGCAGCGCATCGGCCGCGGTCGGCGGGCGCACCGGCACGGCTTCGCGCGGCGGTCCGCCCGCGCGCACGATGTTCTGCTCGACCACGACGTCGGTCGGCCCGCCGATGATGAGGAGGTGCTCGACGTTGTCGCGGCGAATGAGGACGAGGCGGCGCCGCCCGTCAACCATGGCCGCGTCGATCACGGCCAAACGCGGCTGGCGTCCGCGACCTCCGGCGGCGCCGAGGCGCTCGCCGCCGAATCGGCGCAAGCCCCAGAAGAATGCCGCCAGCAAGCCGATCACGACGATGAGGCCGACGACGAGTTTTACCGCCAGTTGCCCCTCGCCGAACAAGATGTCCAACATCAGTCCTCCCTGCGCCCCAGGAGCTTGCGTCCGAGACGCCCGGCGTGGCGGTCGGCGACGCCCAAATGGTTAACGCCAGCGGCAATATTTGCCGCCCTGAATACTAACAAAGAATTAAGAAAGAAGGGCGCGAAGATTCATCATGCGGGCCTCCATCCACCGTCCCCGACTTTTTGCTGGGTAAGCGGCGGTTTGAAGGCGGTATCTGCGGAACTCCGCCTAACCGCTCTTAACCGGCCATTAACCATGTGCCCGGCAAAATCTGCCCGGTCGGACCACGGAGGGGGACGGACGAGAGGACGGATCGCCGCGCCTCTACCGCCCTACCACGCCAGGATCATCTGCCGCCGTCGTCCGCCGGAGGGGGCGCCATGCCGATATCCCAGATTCCGATCTTTTCCATGCTGCGGACCCGCATGCAGTGGCACCAGGAACGTCAGCAGCTTCTGTCGGAAAACGTCTCCAACGCCAACACGCCGCAGTTCAAGCCGCGCGACCTCGCGCCGCCGGACCTCAACGGGGGACAATCGTCCACCGGGGTGACGATGGCGCGCACCAGCCCAAATCATATGGCCGGCATCGGCGCCGGCGCTGGCCAGTTCAAGCTCGATGGTCGCAGCGATTTCGAGGTGCGGCCGGCGGGCAACGCGGTGAACCTCGAGGATGAGATGCTCAAGGTCGCGGCCAACCAGATGGACTACCAGGCCGCGACCGCCCTCTATGCGCGTGGGCTGGGGCTGATCAAGTCCGCGCTCGGCAAACGGTAGCCAAGGGGAGCACCGTAGGGTGGGCAAAGGCGCCGGGCACAATACCGATCTCAACAAGCGGTCGATCGCGGCGCGGTCACGGGATGCGCCCCTTTGCCCACGCTGCGGGCCGGGGCCGATCAAGACCGAGGGAAAGGGGCCATGGACTTCTTGAAATCGATCGCGATCGCGGCCTCGGGCCTGCGCGCGCAGGCCGGCCGCATGCGGGTGATCGCCGAGAACCTCGCCAACGCCGATTCGACCGCGCAGGCGCCGGGCCGCGACCCGTTCCGCCGCAAGATCTCGACCTTCCGTGCCGAGATGGATCGCGCGGTCGACGCGCGCATCGTCGCGCTCGGGCGCGTGCGCACCGATCCATCCGACTTCCGCATCCGGCACGAGCCCGGCCATCCCGCCGCCGATGCCAACGGCAACGTCAAGTATCCCAACGTCAATGCGATGATCGAGATGCACGACATGCGCGAGGCCCAGCGCTCCTATGAGGCCAGCATCAACGTGATCGGGGCAACGCGCCGGATGATCCAGCGCACCCTCGACATCCTCAAGGTCTGATCAGGAGAAGCATTGCCATGACCACGCCATCAGCCGCCGCCGGTGCCTATTCCAGTCTTGCACGCCTCGCCGATCCGTCCGCGGCGCTGGGCAAGGCCGCGGGCGACGGCGCGGGGGGCCCGAGCTTCGGCTCGCTCCTCAAGGACGCCATCGGCAACGTGCTCGAGGCCGGCCGTAAATCGGACGCGCAGACGCAGGCCATGGCCACGGGCAAGGCCAACGTCGTCGACCTGGTGACGGCGGTGTCGGAGACCGAGGTCGCGATCGAATCGCTGGTCGCGGTGCGCGACAAGGTGATCTCGGCCTACGAGGAAATCATGCGGATGCCGATCTGACGCGGGCTGTCATTCCGGGGCGCCGCCGAAAGCGCGTTCACGCGCGTCTACGACGCGCTATGGCGGCGAGCCCGGAATCCATAAGCCCAGGCCGTGGTCATGGATTCCGGGCTCGCGCCTTTCGGCGCGCCCCGGAATGACGTCGGAGAGAGATTCGGGGAAGGGGAAAGAACACACAATGACCGGCCCGGAAGTGTTGGACGTCGCGCGCGAGGCTATCGTGACGCTCGTCCTGGTATCGAGCCCGCTGATGCTGGTCGGCCTCGTCGTCGGCGTCGTCATCTCGCTCCTGCAGGCGCTCACGCAGGTGCAGGAGATGACGCTCGTCTTCGTGCCGAAGATCATCGCGATGTTCCTCGCGATGCTGGTCGCGCTGCCGTTCATGGCCGACCAGTTGCAGGCCGAGATGATGCGGGTCGCCGCGCGAATCGTCGGGGGCTGAGCATTCCCCCGGGCCGCATCCCATGAAAATCGACGTCTCCTTCCTGCCCGCGCTGGCCGCGACCTTCATGCTGGTGTTCGCGCGCATCGGCACGATGGTGATGATGCTGCCGGGCCTCGGCGAGCTCGCCGTGCCGGTGCGGGTGCGTCTCGCCATCGCACTCATGCTCACCGCGGTGCTGCTGCCGCTCCACCGCGACGCCTATGCGCTGGATCTGCGCTCGTCCGGTCCGGTGATCGCGATGCTGGCGCAGGAGCTGTTCATCGGCGCCGTGCTGGGTCTCACTGCGCGCTTCACCATTTCCGCGCTGCACGTCGCCGGCTCGGTCATTGCCCAGCAGCTGGGGCTGGGTTTCGTCACCGCCTTCGATCCGTCGCAGGGCCAGCAGGGCGTCATCCTGGGGAACTTCCTCACGCTCCTCGGTATCACGCTGATCTTCGCGCTCGACCTCCATCATCTCGTGATCGCCGCGCTCAACGACAGCTATACGCTGTTCCAGCCCGGCGATATCCCGCTGCTCGGCGACGTCGCGGCGCTCACGGCGCGCTCGCTCGCCAATGCCTTCCGCGTCGGCATCCAGCTGTCGGCGCCGTTCCTGGTGTTCGGCCTGCTGTTCAATCTCGGCCTCGGCATTCTCTCGCGCCTGATGCCGCAGATGCAGGTGTTCTTCGTCGGCGTTCCGCTGTCGATCCTGGTCGGCTTCTTGATCCTCGTGCTCGCGGTCGGCGCGATGATGGGCGTGTTTCTCGGCTCGGTCGAGACCGTGCTCAAGCTCTTGACGCCCAATTCCTAGCGCATGGCCCGTCGAAGACATAAGGGCGGAGACAGCATAGCCCGCGAAGACGGGCGTGAACGCCCTGACGCTTCGCGGGCTGATGCTGTGAACGCCCTGGTGCTCCCGGAAAAGTGGGAGCCGGTTTTCCGATAGGACATGCGCCAACTGGAAATGTAGACCATGGCCGACCAGACCGACGACGCCGAACGCTCGGAAGACCCGACCCAGAAACGGCTCGACGAGGCGCTCGAGCGCGGCGACGTGGTCAAGAGCCAGGAGGTCAGCGCCTGGTTCGTCATCGCCGGCGGGACGCTCATTCTCATGACCTTCTCGGGCGCGATGGCGAGCTCGCTCGCCGGCACGTTGCGCGGCCTGTTCGCCAATTCCTATGCCATCCGCGTCGACGGACGCGGCTTCCTGCACGTGATGACCAAGCTCGGCCTCGAGGTGATCGCCGCCGTCGCCATTCCGATGCTGCTGCTCGCGGTCGCGGGGGCGATAGGCCACCTGATCCAGCATCGCCTGGTGTGGTCGACCCAGTCGATGGCGCCGAAGCTCGCCAAGATTTCCCCGCTTGCCGGCCTGAAGCGCCTGTTCTCCAAGCAGGCGATCGCCAATTTCATCAAGGGCCTGCTCAAGCTCGCGCTGATCGGCGGCATCGTGACGGCGCTGCTGTGGCCCCAGCGCATGCGTCTCGAGGGCATGGTGGCGATCGACCCCGCCGGCCTGCTGGCGCTCATGAAATCGCTGTCGCTCGACATGCTCGGCGCCGTGGTCGCCATCCTCGCGCTGGTCGCGGCTGCCGACTACCTGTTCCAATACACCCAATGGTTCCAGCGCCAGAAGATGTCGCTGCGCGAGATCAAGGACGAGTATCGCCAGAGCGAAGGCGATCCCATGGTCAAGGGCAAGATCAGGCAGATCCGCCTGGCGCGCGCGAGGAAGCGCATGATGGCGGCAGTGCCGCAGGCCACGGTCGTCATCACCAACCCGACGCACTTCGCCGTGGCCCTGAAATACGATCGCGGCATGAACGCGCCGCTCTGCGTCGCCAAGGGCGTCGATGCGGTCGCGCGCAAGATTCGCGAGGTCGCCGGCGAGCACGCAATCCCGATCGTGGAGAATCCGCCGCTTGCGCGCGCGCTGCACGCCGCCGTCGAGATCGAGCAGGAGATTCCGGCCGAGCACTACCAGGCGGTGGCCGAGGTCATCAGCTACGTGATGCGCATCAAGCAGGGACTTGGGCGGCGGAATTAGGGTTGAGGGCTAACCTTAAGAAGAATGCGTCCGGCCGCTGCGCAAATGCTGTCTTAAATTTCCAGGTAGCCCCCACATGGTCGCACGCACCCTGTGTGGCGGGTGAGGGCCGTCCCGGATTTTGCGGATCGGGGACGGCCCGCCGGGCTGGCCGGATTGCTCCCACACACGTAGATCGCCCCAGGCCCGCTTGCTGCGGCGCAACCTGGGCGTCAGGGGCCGCCTAATATTCGCCTTATCCAGCCGCGATGAATTTTGGTCATTGCAGGGGAAACGGGCAAGCAATGAAGACGGTCTTGCTTGGCGTGATCATGGCCATCACGGCCACGGTGGCGCACGCGGAAGACATGGCAGAGGTGATCTCGCGGTACCGCCGCGAGCACGGCCTGTCTACCGTCAAGACCGACCCCCAGCTCACGGCCATCGCCGAAAAGCAGGCAAAGGCGATGGCCGCGTCCGGCACGATGGACCACAGCGTGGCCGGCTCGTTCTCCTCGCGGATGTCCGGTGCGCATGTGGGCGCGGCCGCTGAGAACATCGCGGCCGGGACCAAGACTTGGGCCGAGACGTTCCGTGCGTGGCAGACTTCGCCGGGCCACAATTCGAATCTGCTGCAGGCGCGCGCCGACAGCGTCGGAGTGGCCTTCGCCCGCAACGAGCAGACACGTTACAAAACCTACTGGGCGATGGTGATCGCGGAAAAAGCGCCGAAACAGAAAGAGCGCAAGGTCGCGGCGCCAGAGGGAAAACAGAAACAAGAGCGAGTTGTGGAGCGCCGCGAGAGTTCAGGGGCGTCTGAAAATCCGCTCAGCATGGTCAAGAATTTCGTCTGCAAGTATCTGTGCAAATAGCGGACGCCGCACCTGCGGACTGACAACAAACCTCGCTAGCGGGCGGTGCCTGCCGGGCCCGCGCTGCAGCAGGGTGACGTCCGCAGTTTTCCGTAGGCCCGCATCAGCTGTAGCGCCAATTCCCCGCCCTCCATCATGAAGGCATCCACGACAGGGGCGCTGCAGGCGCGCCACTCGGCCACATGATGCGGCGCCAGATTGTAGACCTTCATGCCTTTTTCGCGCGCAAAGCGGTAGGCATCATCCTCCAACCGGGCGATCTCATCCCGCAGCTTTTGCTCGACCTTGCGGGCGACCTCCGTGATGACGATCTTGTGGCCTTCGCTCAGCCGTTGCCACACCGCTTCGTTGATGATGACCGTCCCCTCGATTGCCGCGTGATCCGTTCGCGTAATGGTATCCGTCACCTTCCAAAGGTGACGCCCCGGGACGGATACGACCCCGGTCATGGTCATGTTGACCCGGCCGTCCTGCATCGCCGAAAGCTGGTCGCCGGCGCTCAACATCGCAGGGATGCCTCCGCACCGCTCGACGAAAGCCGCAAGCGCCGTGCCGAAGACGCGTATCTTCTGCTTGCTTATTTCCGCGGGGCTGACCGCGGGTTGGCCCTTGGACAAGATTACCGTGGAGCCAAAGGGCAACCACCAAAGGACACGGCTGCCGGTCGATTCGAGAATTGCCTTGTCGATCAGCCGTCTCGTGTGCTGGTCGGGGCTGAGCGCGGCCCTCACCAAGGCTTCAAAATTGAACAGGAACGGCTGCTGCAAGATGCTGACGGCCGCGACCTTCTCGGCGAACCAATCGCTGATGAGGAAACCCATCTCGATGGCGCCGGAGGACACCGCGCCGACGACCTGGTCGTCCTTGTACAGGCGGCCGTCGTCGAAGATTTCGATCGTGAGGGCCTTGTCGGTGCGCCTTTCCACCTCGTCCTTGAATTGCGCCAGGTTGATGCCGGCATAGTGCGAGCTGGGCAATTGCGATGTGAGCCGGAGCTTGACTTGCTGAGCTTGCGCTGCGAAGGGGGCCAACAGCAGAGATGCCAACAACGGATATGCCAACAACAGGCCACGGCATCGCGCCGATGCCACCACGCACCGCATAATTTTTTTCCCGCTGATTTAATCCGCGCGATCGTGTTTCGCGATCGTGGCGCGATCGTGACAGTCGGATGGCTGCGCTTGCGCTGGTTGGAAAGAACGGAACATTCGCGAACGCGATCGATGCCCGGAGGTAAACGCACGCACCGACGCGCAACAATGTGCAGTTCCGTGGAACCGGGTGGCATCTCGCCACCACCGAACGCTGATGTCGGTGCACAAATGCCGGCATCACTTTGTAAGTTGTTGGCACGGTCTTGGGCTCTCCGCTAAGCTTCGTGTAAAATTGGGGAAGGGGCGACATGACCTGCTTGTTTAGCTGCGCGTCGCTGTTCTCCGGATAGCGTCATGGGAATGATCGTGCCGGATCCGCTGCTTGTTTCTCCGAGTGCGTACGAGCGCAGCCGCCGCGGTCGCGACCGAGGCGCAGGTCAGGCAATTTGGTGGACGGCAGATCGGCGACAAGCTCGCGACCTTCCGGTCGGAGCTGATCGCGTGCGGACAAGAGCTGCAGTGGACGCAGGCGTTGTTGCAGGGCGGCTCCTTCGTCGATGACACGTTGCGCATGCTCGGCCGATTGACGTGCCGCATCGGCGTCATCGGACAGGTGAAGGCAGGCAAGAGCAGCCTGATCAACGCCCTTGTGGGCAAACCGGGTCTGCTTCCGACCGACGTCAATCCCTGGACGACCGCGGTGACGCGCCTGCATTTCGGCCGTGCCGATGCGCCGGTCAACGTGGCCGCCGAGTTCTCGTTCTTCGAGCGCAATGAATGGGAGCAGTTGGCCAATGGCGGCGGGCAGCTCCGCGAGCTCACGCAGAGCCTGGTGCCCGGCTTCAAGGTCGAGCTGCTGCACAAGCAGGTGGACGCCATGCGCCGGCGGTCGGAATCGCGGCTGGGGCCTGCGCTCGACTCCCTGCTCGGCAACAAGCACGTGTTTTCCACGCTGTCGGCAGAGGTGCTCGAGAAATACATCTGCGCCAGCCTGCCCGACACCGCGGCAGAAGAGAAAGGCGTCTACTCCGATGTCATCAAGACAGCGGATATCTATTTCGACAGAAGCGATTTCGGCTTCCCGACCACCATCATCGATACACCCGGGACAAACGATCCGTATCTGGTCCGCGACGAAATCGCCCGGCGCGCGCTCGAGAGCGCCCATCTCCATATCGTGGTGCTGACTCCGCAGCAGGCCCTGTCACCCGCCGATGTCGCCTTGCTCCGCATCCTGCGGGGACTCAGCAAGGATCGCATCGTGGTGTTCCTCAACCGCATCGACCAGCTCGGCGACGTCGCGCGTGACGCAGCGGCGATCGTGCAGCATGTCCGCGAGGGTTTGCGCCGCGAGCTTCCAGAGTCGGAGTTTGCGGTCGTGGCCGGCAGCGCATTCTGGGCCGACACCGCGCTACGCGGCTCGGAGGCCGATGTCGAGGAGGCATGGTCCGCCAAGACGAGGGCCTATGCGCAGTATTTGTCACAACAGGCAGGGTCCTCTGCAGGTGCTGGGGCTCTCGGGGCAGGGGACGCCGACAAGGAGCAGCGCGCCCGCAGCCTGTTCCTCTGCTCGGGGCTGCCGGCGCTGTTCGACGTTCTCGCTCAGCTAGCGCTGGAGGGTCACACGGGTCGCGTGCTGACTCGGGTATCGAGAGCGTTCCGCGAATTGGCCGGGGTAGGCGAGAACGCGGCTCGGCACGCGCTCACGGAAGTGGAAGGGGGCGCCGACCAGGAGGAAGGCGACGAGGAGCTGCGAGCCGCCGATGCCGAGGTCAAGACCGTGCTGACCGATGCGCATGAGCGCGGCAATCTTTTGATCGAAGGCCAGTGCACGAAAATCGCCGACGCTTTGCAGGCCGCGATGCGAAGCTTTTCCGATGCGGAATGCCGGAAGCTGCGCGACGCGATTGCCGAGGGGCAGGCCGGCAGCGGTGTCTGGAGCTGCGACCTCGCGCTGCTGCGCCAGCAGCTCGAAGAGGCGCTGGTCGCCGCCTATCGCGCGGCTGAGCAGGAGATGGGCAAGCTCGAGACCGAGCTTAGGCTCCAGCTGCAGCAGGTGCTGAAACGATACAATCCGCAATGGGCGAGCCCGGAGGGGGGCGGCGGCGAGCCCGGCAGCTTGGAGCTGCCCACGCTCGGCACACCGAGCATCGTCTTGCAGCTCGATGAACCGTGGTGGAAGCGCTGGTGGAAACCCGGCCGAAGCAGTGAACGGCACGCCGCTGCGCTCGACCGCCTGATCGAGAACGAATTCTCCGCGATTGCGGGCACGCTTGCGCAGACCGCTCGCACGCAGCTCGAGGCGCGACAGTCGTCTGCTCTTGAAGAAGCCAACGTCATATATGTGGGCCTGCTTGATCTCCTCAAGGAGCAGAGCCGGGCACGGCGCGAGCAAGCGAGCGCATCGAGCTCTGACGAAGATTCGCAGCGGGAGGCGGCAGAGCTGCAGCGGATCCGGGAGGCCCGGGTCGCCGAGCTCGAGCAGCGGGCGTCCGACATGAGCTTCCTGGCTGAACGCCTGGAGATGAGCCTCCTGGCTGACCGACTGGAGAGCATTGATCAGGATGTGCGCCGAGAAGATCAGCAGGTTGTCGTGAGTCCATAGTTTGTGATTGGGGGATGTCATGGTGCGAGTGATCTCGGGCGTCAGCGGCGTCCTTCCGCGCGCAATTATTGTGCTCGCCTCTCTCGTACTCGCATTGGTCGGGCTGCTGCGGCCGACGGCGGCGGAAGCCCAGACCTGCGGCACGGACTACACGATCAAGGAGGGCGAGACGCTCGCCCAGATCGCCGCTCGGGTTTACGGCAACCCGGGACAATGGACGATCATCTTCTATGCCAATCAGGACCGTCTCGGCAGCAACGTGTCCTTGCTGATTCCCGGGCTTTACGCTCAGGCTGCCGTGTGTCGGCGGAGCGCAGCAGTCCCAGTCCCTGCCTGCCGTTGCCACCACGCCGGCCCAGACGCAGACGCCGAGCGAGCAGGCCATCTTCATTTCGTCGCTGGTGCGGCGTGTCGAGTTTCTGACGGCCGATGGCTTCGCGCCTTACACCGGACGCTCGCTGGAAGCCGGGGGCATGCTGACCCAGGTGATCGCCGCGGCCATGGGCGTGGTCAAGGAAGAGGCCAAGGGTCGCTTCGACTACGGGGTGGCATGGGTCAACGATTGGTCGGCGCACCTCAATCCGTTGCTGCTGACGCGTGCGTTCGACGTCGGCTTTCCCTGGGCCCGCCCGAATTGCGACGCCGTCAATCTCGCGCCGACGTCACAGTTCCGCTGTCAGCGCTTCTTTTTCTCCGAGCCGCTCTACGAGGGGTTTACCGGATTGTTCGTGCGGGCAAACTCGCGGATCAAGTCGCTGCGCAGCGAAGAGATTGCCGGCGCGACGCTGTGCATTCCCGCCGGTCAGCCGGTCCATGAGCTCGACGACCACGGACGGAACTGGGTGAAGGACGGCAAGGTCGTCCTGATGCGGCCGCCGACGGTCGACGAGTGCTTCCGCCTGCTCGACAACGGCACGGTCGACGGCGTGGTGGAGGCGGAGTTGGCGGGGCGCGCCAGCATCACGTCGCTCGGGCTCGGCGACAAGGTGAGCATGATCGACCAGCCGATCGCACTCACCACCTACCATGCGCTGGTCTCCAAATCGCATCCGCATGCGCGCACCATTCTCTATTATGTGAACAGCTCGCTCGAGAAGCTGCGCGACAGCGGCGAGTACGATCGGATCGTCGAGCGGCATCTTGCGCGCTTCTGGGAGGCGCAGGGCGCGCCGAATCCGGCGATCAGCGTCACGCCTGCTGCGTCCCCCGCGTCGGCGGCGGCAAGAAAGGACGCTGCGCCGGCGCCCGCTCCCCAGGCAAACACCGAGGTCACAAAAAAGTAATCGGGTGAACGCGGGCCGTGTCGGATCACCCGCTGACCGGCAGGATCGTCGCCGAGCTGAGACAGGCACGCGGCGGGCTCGAACGGGCGGCCTCGCGCGGATCGAAACTGTTTCCGGCCATCCGCGCCTTGCGGCGCATGGAGCAGCGCCTGGATCGCCCGCTGCGCCTTGCCATCTGTGGGGAGGTCAATTCGGGCAAGTCCTCCCTGGCCAACCTGCTGGGGCGGATCGAGAGCCTGCCGACGGCGGCAATCTCGAACACGCGCTTTCCCACACTTCTTTATTATGCCGATGAGCCCGAGATCTGGGCCGTGTCCCACCCCGGCCGGCGGGTTCAGCTGCGCGCGGACCGAAAGACGCTGCCGCAATCGGTCTTTCGCCTCGAGGTCGGGCTGCCGTCGCCGGGACTGCGCGCCGCGCAAGTCCTCGATCTGCCGGGCCTAGCCGGCCCGGGAGATGTCGATCTCGCCGCCCACGCCGTCGACGCCGTCCTGTGGTGCACGGTCTGCACGCAGGCGTGGAAGGAGAGCGAGCGGGTGGCATGGGGCGAAATGCCCGCGCGCCTGCGCTCGCGCGGTCTGCTGGTCGCGACCCATGCCGATCTTGTGGCCAATGCCCGGGACAGCGAGAAGCTCTCGACCCGGCTGCGCGGCGAGTGCGGCGCGCTGTTCCGGGATATCGTCATGGTCTCGACCGTAAATGCGCTTGCCCTGCTGCGAGAAAATGAGCGCGCGCCGGCCGAAGCCGAGTGGCAAGCCAGCGGCGCTGACGCGCTCGACGCGGCGTTGTCCGCGCTGCTGCTGAGCGTGCGCGATCGGCGCGCGCAATCCGCGCTCGGGGTGACCGGTCGCATCGCGCATCGCGCTCTCTCGTACATCGAGAAGTAGCATGCAAACTTCGCGGCGCTCACGGCGTGCCCGCCCGCGCATTCCATAGTCGCGTGAGATGGCTGCGGACGATGGTCGCGTATGCGCCGCTCGCCTTGAGCTCCTTCAGACCCCGGTTCACCGCAGCGATGAGCTCGGACGCGTGAGCGTGCTCCCTGGACGCGACCGCGTGGACGCCGCGTATCCCGAGCTGGCGCTCCGCCATCCTGAAATGTCCTGACAATCCCAGGCGGTCGAGCACATACCGCCCTTCAAGATCGCTGGCGACAAAGGCGTCGACCTCCTGCGTCTGCACCGCGCTTACGCAATCGAGCAGCGTCGGTTGCCGGACCGCTATGACCCGCTTCTGCGAAAGCCAACCGCGGCCCAGGCCGTTGAGGAGGGAAACATCCTGGTCACCGGAAATGCAAATGGTCCTGCCGAAAATGCTCTCGTCGGTGTCGAACCTGAAGTTGCTGTCCGACCGCGTGAACAGGCCGACGACGACATCGAGGATCGGATCCGAATAGAGTGCGTTGTCGCACAAGACCGCGGAGGCCTGGACGAGGTCATTGGGCCGCTCGCAATCGGCGCCGTCCCACGGCAAGGAGATGTCCACGGAGGCATCGCTCAGCAGCGATTTGACGGGCGCCGCCATCGTCCACCGCAGCTCGATCTCCGAACCCGCGCCACTCGGCCTCGCCTTGCCGAGGCTGCTCCTCAAGAGTTCCGGTATCAGGCCCCCCTGCGGCAGCTGCTCGTCGGCCAACGGTGCCCTGCCCATGGCCAACACCGTGATCTTTGCGCGCGGGGCCGCCGCCGCAGGAGAGGGCGCAACAGCGAGAGGAATCGCCGCGGTAGTCTCCTCGGCGAGGGCCGGCGCAGCGGGCGGCGCCTTGCCGAGCGCGCGGCGCGGTTGAGCCGCGCTGTGCCGTGGCCATCCCTCGATCTGCGCGTTGATATCCGCTTGCCGCCAGACCGAGTTTGCATTCTGGCGCAGTTTTGGGAGGGCGGAGAACAGTCCTGTCGAGAATTTCGACACGTCGGCGAACCGCGCTTGCGAAGCCTTCCAGTTGTATGCGGCCAGAAGCGTAGATACCGCGATGGTCTCCGTGTTTGCCGTGACGGGAAGGCCGGGGAGCTCCTGCGGTTCGATCACGGCGGGTCGATAGGCGCTTCGCATCGCCGGTGTCAGGCCGATCGGCAGGACGCGAAGCTCCTGGCGCGCCTGCGCACTCAGGCGGACTCTCGCGAGCTCATCGCTCAGCAGCAAGACGCCGTCGAGTCTTTCGAGAGTTGCATCGTCGAGGTGCGCATCTGAGTCCAGCGCGTGCAACGCCACATCGATATGGAGCAGGCCGAACAGCGTCGTCGCGGTCGTGTGGCTGCCGGTCCCGCTGGACAGAACGCCGAGCTTGCGCCCGCGGAAATCTTTGATCGTGTTGAATTTCTTGCGGGCCAGAAGGTAGACCTTCTGATTGTAGATATGGGCTACATAGCGAATGTGGTCCCGCGCCGCCAGGGATTGGCGAGTCTGATCGAGGAACAGGAAGATATCGCTGTTGAGGACAGCCAGGTCCACGCCGCGCAGTTGGACGAGGTCGCGCACGTTGACGGCGGCTCCATGGCCGGCGATCGGCAGGACTCGCACATTGCCGATTTCCTTGGCGAGCTCGTTGATGGCCCGCGTCGCGCGGCTGTTGGGCTCGGCAATACCATCCGTGAGAATGGTCACCGAGCCTGCTCGCTCGTGCGGTCTTTGCCACTGGGCATGGACCGTCAGGGTCAGCGCCAGCAGTCCCGTCGCGGCAGCCATCAGTCGCCACGGCAAGCGACGCATCACGGACAGCTCCCTTGTCGGCGCGTCGATGGTATCACGGATGCTGCAAGCGATCGGAGGCACCAACGTACTCCGGAGGCCTCCGTCCCCATGAGCGTTGCGATGGGACTTTAGTCAGCGCATCGATCCGATGATCCGCTCGACCGACACGCTGTTCGGGACCAGTCCCTGCGACACAGCGGCGGCGTACCATGCCCGATACCACCGCGTTGCCTGCTCGATATCCGGATCCGCGTCGGCCGCCGGTATCGCCGCGAGGAAGTTGGGATCGTAGGATCGCGCGAGCATCCAGGCGACGTCGGCGGCGCCCTCGGACACCGAGCCGAGCAGTTGCTTGCGCGCGGCTTGCACGTGGCCTCTGGCCAGGAGATCCTGAGCGACTTCCGTGGCGGCCCTCGGCCGCGATGGTCGCAGCGCTGGCGGACTGACGGAAGCCTCCACCGGGGGAATTGCAGCGGTGAGCGACACATCAGGGGTAGCGGCCGCGGGCGCAGCGGTGCGGCCGGCGGGCGAGTTCGTCAGCCAGACAAGGCCCAGAAGCGCGAAGACGCCGGCTATTGTCAGCGCGATGGCCGCTGGCGCCCGGCCCGTGGCAATGGATTGGTCGGGATCTATAGTCCTGCCTGTTTCACGTTGGGGTTCCACGCTGTCCGGCGCCGCGGAGAACGTTTGCAGGCGTTGCAGAACCGCTCTGACCTCGCTGAGCTTGGGGTCGATCTGGGAGCGGTCCATGACCTGGGAGCGGTCCATGATCTTCTGCGCAACATGGCTGTCTGCGGAACCTATGGCTTGCTGCAATGTCACTTGGCGCAGATTTCGATTCTGTCAACCGGGTGGCGAGACGGATCTGGCTCGCCGCTTGCATAAGATGTGGCTCGTCGCTTGCATAAGCTATGGCCCTTCAGGCCGTGGCGGATAGGTGTGGCACATGAAGTTTGGCGATTTCCTGTTTCCGGAGAGCAGCGATCCCCGGCGCGACGGGGCGGTCATCGATGAAGCGCTGGCCGAGGCGCGCTTGTGCGACGACCTCGGCATGGACGCGATCTGGCTGGCGGAGCATCATTTCGACGGCAATTGCGCCTATGTCGATCCGTTGACGTTCGCGGCCGCGTTGGCGGTCGCGACCAAGCGGACGGCGCTCGGTTTCGCGGTCATTCAGACCTCGCTCTACCATCCTGTTCGTCTGGCCGAGCAGCTTGCGCTGCTCGACCATCTCAGCAAAGGGCGGCTCATCCTCGGCCTCGGCCGCGGCACGTTCTTCAACATCTACGAGTATCAGGGCTACGGGCTCGATGCCGACGAGGCGCAGGAGCGCTTCGAGGAAGCCGAGGAAATTTTGCGCAGGGCCTGGACCGAGGAGACCTTCGAGCACCGGGGAAAGTTCTGGAATCTCCGGGTGCCGATCCTGCGTCCGCGTCCCTACACCAAGCCGCATCCGGAGATCTACCGGGCGACATCGAGCGAGCACTCGGTCATCGGGTACGGACGCCAGGGCCGGCCGATCCTGCTCAATCCCCAGACCAACGAGACCACCCGCCGGCGCGTCGACATGTATCGCCAAGGGATGCGCGAGGCCGGCTTCAGCGAGGAGGAGATCGCGCGCAATGTCGGCAAGATCTGGGTGTGGCGCAGCATCTATGTGGGCGACACCGACGCGAGCGCCGAATCCGTGGGCAGGCCGGCATTCGTGAGCATGATCGAGCACCGCAAGCGACTGCGGGACCGGATCGAGCGGGAGCAGGGCGTCAAGCTGTCGCCGCATCTGGCGCCGGGACTGCTCGGCTTCCTGTGCGGCTCGCCTGCCACCGTCGCGGCGGAGCTGGCGGAGCTCGCGGCGATCGGCATCGGGGGTGCGCTCATGCAGTTTCGCCTCGGTGCCATGCCGTACGACACCGCCGCGGCCAGCATCGATCTTTTCATGCGCGAGGTCGCGCCCGAGTTCCGCGTTGGTGACCAGGTGGCTCACGCCTAGACCACCCAGAGGTGCAACGGAACCATACCCGCATGCGGCGCATTTGCTTGCATGTGGACCGATCCGGGGTTCGCACAATTACTTGGGCGTGGCCTGGTCGCAGGCCTCGTCGGCGTGGTCGTGTGTTTCGCGGCCGGCGCCGCATCGGCCGAAGGGCCGCTGAAGCTCGCGGGCAGCCAGCTCGAGCCCGTCAAATGGAGCGAGCTCGCGGGCTGGACGGCCGATGATCATCTCGAAGCGTTCGCGGCCTATCAGGCCGGCTGCCGCGTTCTGCGCAAGACACCGCGCACCGACGATAGTAAAGAGATCCATGGCGCCCTGGGGAACGTCTGCCGCAAGGCCATCGCCCTGCGGCCGCGGGATGCGCAGGCCGCCCGCGCTTTCTTCGAGCAGAATTTTCAACCCGTCCGCATTGCGCGTCTGGGCGAGGCCGAGGGACTTCTGACCGGCTATTTCGAGCCGATTGTTGAAGGCTCGCGCTTTCCCAATCCCGAGTTCCCGATCCCGCTCTACCGGCGGCCGCGCGACCTGGTCGCGGCCGGCTTCAAGCCCGGGTCCGCCGCATTTCCGAACAAGGGCATAGCCCGCGAAGACGGGCGTAAACGCCCTGATGCTCGGATCGGCCGCCGCACCGCCAACAACGAGCTCGTGCCGTACCACGACCGCGGCGCCATCGAGGCCGGCGCGCTCGACGGGCAGAAGCTCGAGATCTGCTGGCTCAAGGATCCGTTCGACCTGCTCGCGATCCAGATGGAAGGCTCGGGGCGCGTGATCCTCGAGGACGGCACGCCGCTGCGCGTCAGCTACGATTCGCACAACGGCTATAACTACAGCTCGTTCGAGCGCGTACTCGTCGAGCGCAATCTCATGTCGCGCAAGGAGATGTCGAGAGAGCGCATCCGCGCCTGGATGGCCGCGTATCCGGAGGAAGCCGCGAAGGTGCGTGCCACCAACCGCGCCTATGCGTTCTTCCGCGTGACCGGGCTGACGAACGAGGGCGAGCCGGCCGGCGCGCAGGGCGTGCCGTTGACGCCGGGCCGCTCCATTGCCGTCGACCGGCTGCATGAATACGGGACGCCGTTCTTCATCGAGGCCAATCTGCCGATCGGGAGCGTGAAGCCTGCGTCACCCTTCCGCCGCCTGATGATTGCGCAGGATACGGGATCGGCGATCATCGGACCGGCGCGCGCCGATCTCTATTTCGGTGCCGGCGACGACGCCGGCCGCCTCGCCGGCCGCATTCGCCATCCCGGTCGCTTCGCGATGCTGCTTCCACGCGAGCTCGACATGGTCGCGGCCGGCAGCAAGATGCCGTTGCCGGTGCCGAAACCGAAGATCGCCGCTGTCGAGGTCGCGAAGCAGGACGGCAAGGGCAAGGCGGATCCCGCCGGCGCGCGCGCTGCCACCGACGGTCGATCGCTGCCGGCGCCGAAACCGAAGCTCGTCGCGCTCGAAGCAAAACGAAGATCGCCGCGCTCGAAGCCAAGAAGCGTGACGGAGAGGGCAGGGTGGAGACCGCCGGCTCCGGCGCGAGCGCAGCGGGCAGGCAGATGGCGTTGCCGGCGCCGAAATCGAAGGCCCCTGCGGTCGAAGCCAAGAAGCAGGACGGCAAAGGCAAAGCGGCGTCCGCCGGCGTCGGCAAGATCGCGGCTGGCGGCAAGCAAGAGCCGCCCTCGGCGCCGAAGTCGAAGACCGCGGGGATCGAAGTCAAGAAGCAGGACGGCAAAGGCAAAGCGACGTCCACCGGCGTCGGCAAGATCGCGGCTGGCGGCAAGCAAGAGCCGCCCCCGGCGCCGAAATCGAAGACCCCCAGGATCGAAGTCAAGAAACAAAGCGGCAAGGGCAAACAGGAGGCCGCCAACGGAGGTCACGCTAACCGGCGACGTGCCGTCGCGCTAAAGTGACTGAAAAGGGCGTTTTTCCCGAGCCGTGCCAGTAGCGGGTGCCGGCAGGAGGTGTATTTATATGAGCATGAGCGTGCCGCTATCCAGAGTCCCGCTATCGAGAATTGTGACCCTCGCCGTCGCCGTTCTTGTGCTTGGGGTGGCTGCGACCGCGTCGGCGGCTCCCAAGAAATCTGGCGCCGAGCGGACAACGACGTCGGCCACGATGTGCGATGATGGAACGCCGATCATCATGCAGGGCATGGAGTGTCCGAGACGCCCCGCGCGCGGCGAGCAGCAGGAGCAGAAGCAGCCAACCCAGCGCGCGGAACGCCCCCGCGTCACCCCGCGCGGCAGCAGCGGTCGCTACATCGCGTCACCGCAGCCCACACCATCGCTGACGCTGACCCAGCCGCCGGCGGGTCCTTACATTCCGCCGCCGGTCAATAACCCCAGCGAGCGGATCAACCAATTGAATCACTCTTTTCCACTCGACCGTGGCTTGGGGAATAATCCCGCCGGCCGCGACGCCTACATACGCTACAATCTCAACCGGTAACGGCAGCCGGGTCGGAGCGGGAACCGCGGCGGTCGTCGCCGCAAGGCACGCGACAATCGGCGATCCTCGACTTCATCCCGACCCAGCGTGCTCACTTAACAATTTGATAATACCGGAGTGCCAGGGTGACGGTTGGGTGCGTGTGCCTTATCCGCCGCCGCGGCCGCTTTCGGGACCGGCCTGATCTCGAGCCGCCCACAGCGCGGTACGGGGCTCCTCCGGAGGGGATCGGATGCGATCGACAACTGCGAGTCTTCTCTTCGCATGCATGGGCGTTGCTTCCACGACGAGCGCGCAAGCCCAATGGACGGAAGCCAAGATCCCGGGCGAGCAATATCGCGCCGCGCAAGGCTGTGCCGGGGAGACCCGCAACCCCGGCGATTGGACGTGCATCCTCGTACGGTGCGACCAGCCTGGCTCGCCACCAGGTCTGCACTTCTCCACCCCAGGGGCAGATATCCAGGGCAACATCAAAGTGTCGGTCGACGACAAAAGCTTCACACTTTCGGTGCCGGCTTCGCCCAGATCGCCGCTCCCGTCTTCGACGCGCGCCGAAGCAGTGCCCCGTGATCTTATCGAGGCGATGAAGGCAGGAAGCGCGCTCTCGATCGAGGGTACCGGGCTCAAGCCGCCATTCAATCAAATTTCCTTGCAGAATTCTCGCAAGGCCATCGAACGGATTGAGCGCGCCTGCACGCACTTCCCGAGCGCCGGACGCTTCTGGCAGCACATCACGGGACGCCTAGGCCTCCATTGACCTTCTCCATGGCGTCCTCGATGGCCTTGCTGAGAAAGTGCGCCATTCTTCCGTTCACGACAAAACGCTGTGCGCCATTCGCCCACACGGTCAGCACCAGCTTGTCGGGCAAGTCGCCGAGTGGTGCAACGCTGACGCTGACTGCCTCGGGCACAGTGCACTCTTGATCCTGCTGATCGGTCATCGGGTGCCGGATACTCATTCATCTCGGAAGTCGCAGCCAACGCGCTCGGTGGTCGTGGTCGCGAATCCGGCGCTGGCCAGCTCGACCATCAGCAGGATCAAATGGGCTAAACTCAGCCGACAATGGTAACGGCGTGACGCCGAGCTCCCTTCTCCACAGACAAAATCGGCCGGTCGCATGAGATTGCGATCAGCCTCAACACCGCAGTAATGGCGCCAACGATGGATCTCTCTGTTGAAGCTACGGATCGGCGAGAGCGGCCGCTGCCTGTCGCCGGCTTCATAGGCACGCCCGAAGAGATCGAGCGGCAGTGGTACCAGCAGGTGTATCGCGGCCACGGGGACAGCATGGCGCAACTGACCTGGCGCGCGGTGCTGATCGGCTCGTGCCTGGGAGGCGTGTTGTCGCTGACCAATCTCTACATCGGTCTCAAGGCCGGCTGGGGCTTCGGCGTCGCCATCACGGCCAGCATCCTGTCTTACGCAATCTGGACGAGCTTGCTCAAGGTCGGCCTCGCGCGCACGCCGATGACCATCCTCGAGAACAACTGCATGCAGTCGACGGCCAGCTCGGCCGGCTACTCCACCGGCGGGACTCTGGTCTCGGCCTTCGCGGCCTACATCATCGTCAATCACCAGCCGATGTCCGTGCCGCTGATGCTGGCCTGGGTGTTCTTCATCGCCGTGCTCGGGGTCACGATGGCCATCCCCATGAAGCGGCAGATGATCAACATCGAGCAGCTGCGCTTCCCGTCCGGCATCGCGGCGGCGGAAACTTTGCGCGCGCTGCATGCCAAAAGCTCGCAGGGTCTGCGCGCGGCCAAGGCGCTGGGTCTTGCCGGGCTCATTGCCGCGATCGACAAGGTCTGGGCCGAAGGGATGAGCGCGAGCCTCGAACGCTTTTCCAGCGGGGCCCTTCTGACGGACCTGCAGAAGTGGCTTCTCGGCAGTCACTACGAAGCCTGGTCGGGGCGCACCGTGGTCTTTTCCTGGGATTTCATATTTCTCGCCGCCGGCGCCATCACCGGCATGCGGGTCTGCGCGACCATGTTCGTCTCGGGCACGTTGTGTTGGGCCGTGGTCGTGCCGGTCCTCCAGGCGAGAGGCCTCATCGAAGGCGCGGGTTTCGCCGCCCTCGTGCAGTGGACGCTCTGGTTCGGCGCGTCCTGCATGGTGGCCGCGGGACTGTTGAGCTTTGCGCTGAGCTGGCGCACGGCATTGAGCGCGTTCCGCGATCTCGGACAAATCCTCTCCGTCCGCTCGTCGGCTGCGAGCGAAGGAGGCCGCATCGAGGCGCCCATTGAGGCGCCAATGAGCTGGTTTGCCGCCGGCCAGATCGTGTCGCTTGTTGCGCTTGCCTGGCTCGGGCACGCAAGCTTCGACATGCCGGTCTGGCAAACTGCCATCGCGGTGGCGCTGTCCTTCTGGCTGGCGCTCGTCGCCTGCCGCGTGACGGGCGAGACCGATACGACGCCTGTCGGCGCAATGGGTAAGGTCACCCAGCTCATCTTCGGTGCGCTGAGCCCGGGCAACGTCAATGTCAACCTGATGAGCGCCAACGTCACGGCCGGTGCGGCGACGTCGGCGGCCGACCTGCTCACCGACTTGAAGAGCGGTTACCTGCTTGGTGCGAACCCCCGTCAGCAGTTTCTGGCCCAGTTCTCCGGCATCTTCGTCGGTACGGTCGTCAGCGTGCTCGCGTTTGCAGTCCTGGTGCCCAACGCGCAGGTGCTCGGCACCGACCAGTTCCCGGCGCCCGCCGCGCAGACGTGGGCCGCTGTTGCCATCGCGCTCGGCCAGGGTCTGTCCTCGCTCGAGTCCGTCAAGCTATGGCTGATATTTGCCGGCGCTGTTGTCGGAGTGGTGCTCACGCTCGCGCCTGTTTTGCTGCCGAAATACCAGGCGTATCTTCCCTCGGCGTCAGGGTTCGGCCTGGCCTGGGTGTTTCACTGGTACTATGGGCTCTTGTTCTTCCTCGGCGCCCTCATTGCGTTCCTGCTCGAGAGACGGAAACCGAAGCTCGCCGAAGAGTTCACCTTGCCGGTGGCGTCGGGTGTGGTGGCCGGAGGCTCGCTGATGGGTGTGGTGCTGGTGTTCTGGGCCAATGGCGGCAGCATTCTCGACAAGCTCCTCGGCGGTTGACCGGCCACGATGTCATCAGCCATGGCGCAGAAACTCGTCGAGCGTCTGAGCGGATGGCAGCGCAAAGCCCGACTGCGGGATGCGGCTCGCGACCGGTACGCCGAGACGCTTCAGCTTGACCGCCATTTCGGCGGCTTTGATCACGACCGTCACTCCGTTGACGATCGGAGCGCCATCCACATTGGCGTCCGGCTCTTTGCCGAACAGCATCATCGGAATGCCCCCGGTCGGCACGATGACATCGGCGCCGCCATCGATGAGGCGGCGTGCCTCGCGTTCGAAGCTGGCCTGCAGCTCCGACTTTTTCGCGGGCGATGTGAAGGCTTCCATGTAATCGCCGATATTGGCTTCCATCGCGCGAATTCCAGCGATCCGTTGTTGCAGCCCATAGCGGCAAATCTGCTCGTTATGGGTCGGCATGAAGGCGGGGTTGATCGCTATCAGGCCGAGCTTGCGGCCCATGGTGCAGGCATGGAGCAAGGTCGCTTCGCCCAGGCCGAGCACCGGTATCTTCACCGCCGCTCTCGCTTCGTACAGGCCGACGTCCTGAAAGTGGTTCATGAAAAAGACGTCATAACCCTCCCGCTCGGCCGCAATGGCGCCGCGTATCACCGCGCGCGAGAAGCGGAATTCCGACAACGCGTGCACCGTCGTCACCGAGGGCGTCATGGTCTTGAAATCGAGCTCGAAGTCGGGATCCGTGCAGGCCTGCATGTGCGGCAACAGTTGCGCCAGGTAGTTGCGGTGGCCGACCTGGTCGGTGGCGCCCTGCGCCCAGATGCGGTACCTCTTCGTTGCGTCCAATTTGCCCTCCGCTATTTCAGGCGCTTGGCTGCATCGTCGAGAATGGTCAGGTCGGAATGCTTTTTCACATCGGTATCGGCGCCGATCAGTCCGAGCTCTTTGATGAGTGCGACGTTGCGCTGTAGCGCGTCGAGGTCCGGACGCATTCCCGGCACGTGATAGTAATCCTGCTTGGTGAAGACCCAGCCGAGACGCTCGGGGGGCTGCTTGGTCAGGCGCGAGGCGATCGCCACCACTTCGGCGTGGTTCGCCGGATCGAGAAACCAGTAGGTGATGCGCAGCGTGTCTTCCATGAAGTCCACCATCGCGGCGCGGTTCTTGTCGATGAAGGACTGCCGCGCGCACCAGAACAGGAGCTGCGTCAGGCCCATGACATCGCGGTTGTGGAAGAGAGGCTTGGCGATGCGGCGCAGCTCCGGATCGAACGAGAACGGCACGACAAGGGGAACCAGATCGGCCTTCTTCTCGGCGAGCACGGCACGCATCGCCGGCAACGGCGCCTCGATCATGACATAGTCGCGCCTGTGCTCGAGCCCCGCCGTGCGCAGCATCTTGCGCATCGCGACATCGACGGCCGAGCCGCCGGCATTGATCGCAACCACGCGACCCTTCATGTCTGCGAGGCGCTTCACCGGCCCGTCGGCGAGCACCATGTATTCTTGCGAGTAGTAGTCCTGCACGCCGTCCTGGAATTCATCGGCGATGACCCGCAGGTCGGAGAGGCCCGCGTTGTGAATCGCGATTGGCAGTGTCGAGAAGGCGAGGTTTGCAATTTCGAGCTCGTTGTTTGCGAGCGCGGTGACCATTTGTGGCGTTCCGGCGTAGCGGACGGGCTCGAGTATGTAGCTGCGCCCCATGTGCCGGGCGATCTCCTTTTTCTCCATGAGCAACGACGCCCAGTTCGAAAGCGGCGCGATCCAGGATACGCGGATCTTGACCGGCTCGGCCTTCGATGCGCCCTGCGCCAGAAGTGAAATTGCTGCGACGAGTCCGATGAGCCAAGACCGTACCAGCCACATATGTCCCTCCCACGCGGGGCCTGCCCGGAAACGTAACGATAGCGACTTTTGCGGATGAGCCGCAACCGCGACCATTCCGATCGTGTCTTGAATTGCGGCCGCCTGCCGCGCGCCTCAGGCTGCTGATCAATCCCGGTTATCGCGTCCCCACCGAGCCCGAAATTAAGAAGCGTGCGCTAGGCGGCCTTCGGCCGCCGTTCTTGGCGCTAAGAACGCCGATGCGAAGCATCGGCTAGGGTGGGGGTCATGGGTGGGAGGGCGTCACCGCCGCTTGCCTGCGACCTTCGGCAGATTCAAAGCCTTGCGCAGCGTGGTGTTGACGCGCGATTGCCAGCCCTTGCCGTGCCGGCGGAAGCGCGCCACCACATCGGGATCGAGTCGAAGCGTCACCCGCACCTTGAGCGGCTTCGATCGCTGCGGTCCGCGCTGGCCGCGCATGCGGCGCACAAGATCGGGCCTCGCGTCCTCCACTCGCCGGAACTGCGCCAGCTGCTCATTCGTCAGCGGCGGATTATCGGGGTCGCGCGACGCGCCGGCATGGACGGCGGCGTCCTCTTCGGCAGCGGTGCGCTCTATGTCCCGACGCGCCATGCGGCGCGCGTCGTCCCAGCTCCTCGGCCGACTATGTCCTCGTCGCTCGCTCATATGCCGAGCGATCCCCCTACCGAATCGTTGGTTGAGGTGGCATGAAACCGCTGCAATGCCGTCGGCCATCGTTGCTTGCAGGAGATCGTCATGTGCCAGCACTGTGATTATTTGTCCGCGGATCATGCGGCAGCGCCTGCCACCCGACGTCGCTTCCTCACATTTGCCGGTGCTGCGGCCGCGGGGCTTGTGTTGCCCGGCAGCGGTTTCGCGCAGAAGGCGCCCCCCAAGCCGGAAAACAAGGTCTCGCCCGATGGTGCGTTGCAGCTCCTGACGGCTGGCAACCGCCGCTACGTCGAGGGCGTCTCGAGGCGGCACGACTTCAAGCACGAGCGCGAAGCGCTGACAAAGGGGCAGAATCCTTACGCCGGGATACTGAGTTGCGCGGATTCTCGCATCGCGCCCGAATATGCCTTCGACGCCGGCCGTGGCGACTTGTTCGTGTGTCGCGTGGCCGGCAATTTCTCGAATGACGATGTGATCGCGAGTTTCGAGTACGCGGTTCAAGTCCTTAATACCCCGCTCCTGATGGTGCTGGGGCACAGATCCTGCGGCGCGATCGATGCGGCAATCAAATCGATCAAGGACGGCACGACGCTGCCGGGCCATCTTCCTTCGCTCGTGTCCGCCCTCGCTCCCGCGGTCAAGGCGGTGCTCGATAAGACGGGCAATACGCTCGATAACGCGATCAAGCAGAATGTCGCAATCAATGTTGAAAAGCTGAAAAACGCGACGCCGATTATCGAGAAGGCTGTCACCGAGAAGAGGGTCCGCATTGTCGGCGCGGTGTATAACCTCGACAGTGGACGTGTCGAGCTCCTGGGCTAGTTCGCGCGCCGAACGCTTGAAGCTCCCGCTCATCCGGCCGCAAACCGGAGGAAATCTTCGTGGCGTGGCGGTCAGTTCGATACATCCACCCGCACATTTCTGAAATTGTGTCGTTCAAGGTCCGATCTGCCAAACGGTGACCTGCAGCATTTGCGCGAGCATCGTCGCTCGCGCAGTGTCACCCACGAGAGCGGCCACGTCCGCCAGATTTGCCACCGCGACCATCCTCAACCCTATCGCTGATACCGGAAGCATATCAGTCGAAGACAGTTCGGCATGGGCCGAACTGTTCGCGCGAGACAATTGCGAACCTCGCAGCAAGAATGCGCTGCAACTTGGAGGCCGGAATGAAGCGCACTGCTATACGCGTCGAGCCGATTTCGACTTAGCTCGAACGACGCCGCAAGGGTTCGATCTATCCAGCGATTGTGGCTGGCGAAACCGCTTATGCATCGGGATTGCCTCCGTTCGATTCGGAGGCCGGCGCGAAAGCCTGAGCAGGGAATATGATCCTCCAGGAGTTAGTTGAGCGTCATGTTGATCCGCACCCTTTATTTCGAGCAGGCAAGTATCATGGCTGCCGTGGTTTGCAGCCTGATCGTCGCCGGCCTCCTGAAGGGGATAATCGGGGTCGGCATGCCAGTTGTCGCGCTGCCGCTGCTGTCGCTGTTCATCGACATCAAATCAGCGGTCATGCTGCTGAGCATGCCTTTGATCTTCAGCAACGTGCCGCAGGCGCTGGAGGGCGGAAAGACTGGACGATGCCTCATGCAATTGACGCCGGTGATTCTCGGCATGATTCCCGGTCTCCTCCTTGGAGTTCGAGTCCTGTTGGCGCTCGATGCGAACGTTGCAGAGATTATCGCAGGCCTGGTGGTTATGGGTGTCGGCGGCGTCACGCTGCTCGCGCCGAAGCTGCAGCTTCAGTCACGCCTGGTTTTACCAACCGGCATCACATTCGGATTTTTCGGCGGGATTCTGGGAGCCATCGCAGCGATGCCGGGACCGCTTGTTTTCATATTTCTGCTTGCAAAGGGACTGCGCGGAAAGGCGTTCACAAAGGCAGCATCGCTGTATCTCGTCGTTTCCGCCGGCTTGCTGGCAATTCTTCTGACGGCCAGCCGCCAGTTCAATTGGCTTGACGTTTCAATCTCGACGGCTGCGATGTTGCCGGTCGTGCTCGGCATGTACGTCGGACAACATATGCGCGATAAAATTGCACCTGAGATATTCGAGAAGCTGGTGTTGATCGCGGTCATTGCCGCGGGCGCCGAGTTGCTGCGACATGGTTTCTTCAGTTGACGGGCTTGCTGAGCACAAGATTTCCGCTTCACCCCCCAACACCGGACATCCTGCTCGTTAATGAGCACACGCCCTAAACCACTCGATTTCCCGCCGCGACCTCCCGGTAGAATTCTTTCCTGAATGTCCTGCCCTTGCTCTGCATGTGCTCGAACACGCGCCACTTCACCTCGTGATCGAGCATACGCAAGACGCCGCCGATGTGATCGCGGTCGATGTGCGACACATAGGCTACATCGATCGCCTTTTGCTGCCTGCGCAGCTCCGCGAGCGGCTCGGCGATGAAGTCCTCGTAGGCGGCGGGAAGGCCGGCGTCGCAGAGCAGGCGCTTGTCGTCGCTCGAGGTGACGAGGACGCAGTCTCCGCTGGCGCTCGGAAATATCTCGATGATCATGTCTGCAGCGCCTCCGTGAGATCGTCGACCGGCTGGGTGATGCGCACCACCTCCCTGAGGCAGGCGAGTGGGTCGATCACACCGAAGCCCGTACCGTTGTGCCACTCGTAGCTGCTGCCTGGCAGCGGCTGCGAGGTGCGCTGGATGATGCCGTCGATCTGCGCCGCGGTCAGCTGCGGCGTCGAGCGACAGCATCAAGCCGGCGACGCCGGTCACATAGGGACTCGCCATGCTCGTGCCGGTCATCTCGATCCATTTCGTATTCGGATCAAAGCCGCAGGCCGCGATGATGCCGGTACCAGGCGCCGCGATCTCCGGCTTGAGCCGCCCGTCGCGAGTCGGTCCCTGACTCGAAGTGACATTGAGCAGCTCCCGCGCCTCATCGAGATTGGCGACGCCGATCACCTGCGGACCGCAAGCGAGAGAGCTGAGCGTCGAGTTGTCCACGATAGGTGGCTGCCCCGAAGAAAGACGGCAATCGCCACTCGGTCTGCGGTCGGCCGCCGACACGTCTGGGATCGTCGCGCTCGATCCACGCATTGTACGCGCCGGTGCGAACGACCTTGCCGATCAGACGCACCCTCCAGGTGCCGGCGGCGACGCCGACGATAGGATCGGCCATATGAGGGACTGAGATAGACGGCAGATGCGATTGTCGCCGTTCTTCGGATTGCTGAGCTGGTTGTAGATCGAGACGACGGTGCGGTCCGGAAGCAGCAGGTTCTCGACCCGCTTGCCCGGCGAGATCGGCCCGATGCGCTGACCGCCCGGGGTGAACAGCTCGATGTCGAACTCGTCCTCCGCGCCGTACCAGATCTCGAGCTCGTTCTCGGAGACGTCCTTCAGGCCATTGCCCACCACCAGCCATTCCAGGTCGCGCCGCAACCCGGCGGCCGGAATGCGCCCGCTGCGTGTGGACGCGTCCCGACCAGATGCCGAGATCGCCCTCGAATTCGGGTGCCTCCTGGCCGGAATTCCCGGCAGCCACGCACACTGCGCGTCCGGGGTTGCTCATCGCGGCGTTGATCCAGCGCGACATCATCTCGGATCCGTCATGGGCCCCGCCATTGGTGCCGAGGCTGATATTGATGGAGACCGCATCCATCTTCTCGGATTCAGCGAGCGCGAACAGATAGGCGAGGCCGTCGACGATGCGGGTGGTGTCGTAGAACGACCGGCTGCGTTCCACGTCGTCGTCTGGAAGCGCGATCAGCACGGCCGCGATCCTGGCCCGCTTGCACAACTCCCGAACGGCCCGCGGCGATGCTTGCCACATGGGTTGCATGCGAACCCCTGACTTCTTGCGACTGCGGGGCGAGGTCATAGGGCGAGACGCGCGCGGCCGCCGCCTCCTTGAGTGCGAAGGCGATATGCTCCGCCGTGATCTCGGATCCGTAGCCGGTCGACTTGCCGCTCCCGGCCTCGGTTACGGTCAGGCGCGGCGGATCGAACGCGTCCCCGCCCTGGTCCCAGATCCGCAGGATGCGGGAGTTTCCCTGATCGTCCATGAAATCCTCGTGGGCGAAGTCGATCCCGCCTACGTCGATGATGCCGATCAGGACGTTCTGGCCGACCTGTTCGAGCGTCCTGGTATTGCCGCCGACGTGTGATGTTGCCGTTGTTGAGGGCTGCGTGGCGCTCCGGCGCTTTCACTGGAGTCACGATGCCGACCTGCGGATCGGGAACCCGCAGGGTCTCGCCCAGCTCGATTGATTGGATTGAAGGATCGTCTGTTCGAGCTCGGCGAGTTCGGCAAGAGTCACGGTTGCCGAGCCGACCCGGCCATTGCGGCGCGTCACCAGCCTCGGAGTTTTGGCGGTCTCGCTGTTGAACAGAACGAAGACGTTCACTTCAATGTCGTCGGATAGCTTGGTCTGCTTGGACCGCGCTCAGCTTCGGCGTGCGCTTCTGCGTGGCGTAGTCCACGTGCAGGAGGCCGAAGCGGGTGCCGTAGCCGTCGGCCCATTCGAAATTGTCCATCAGGCTCCAATGGAAATAGCCGCGCACCGGCACGCCCTCGGCGGTCGCGCGCTGCAGGTGCGTGAGGTAGTTGCGCAGGAACATGATGCGGTCGGTGTCGTAGACGATGCCGTCGGCGGCGGGCACGTCGGTCGCGGAGCAGCCGTTCTCGGTGATGTAGATGTCCTTCACGTTCCAGACCTTGGCCAGGTTGCGCGGGCCCCAGTAGAGCGCTTCGGGCGCCGATGCGCAGCCAGGACGAATTCATCATCGGAAACTTCGCCGGGAAGGGCAGCGAGGCGAAGCCGCGGCGCGGCGTCGGAGCGCGCCGCACGTAAGCTGCCGGGCATAGATATTGATGCCGACGAAATCGACCGGGCTGCCGATCGCCTGCATGTCCTGCGCCTCGACCTTGGGCGCGTCGGCGCCGGCGCTCGCCAGGAACGAGTCGAGGTAGCGGCCTTCCAGCATCGCGGTCAGGTAGGGCGCGTTGAGCTCGCGGGTGGCGAGCTCGGCGGCGCGGATGTGCTCCGGCGTCTCGATGGCGGGGATGGCGACGCTGATGTTTTCCGCCGGCCCGACTTGCGTGCCCGCGCGCGAGCGCGCGCGGATCGCCTGCACCGCGAGCCCATGGGCGAGCAGCACGTGATGCCGCGCCTGGTTCAGCCGGCCGGGCGGCAGCTTGAGGCCCGGCGCATGCACGCCGCTGCCGTGGCCCAGCTCGACGAAGGCCGCGCACTCGTTGAGCGTGAAGAAGTGCTTCACCCGGTCGCTGAGCTTGTCGGCGACATGGCCGGCATAGTCCGCGAACGCGCTGGCGGTGTCGCGCGTTTCCCAGCCGCCGCGATCCTGCAGAGCCTGCGGCAGGTCCCAGTGATAGAGCGTCGCGAACGGCTCGATGCCGTTGGCGATGAGCTCGTCGACGAGGCGATTATAGAAATCGAGCCCCTTCGGATTGGGCGCGCCGGTCCCTTGCGGAAAGATGCGCGGCCAGGCGATCGAGAACCGGTACGCCGCCATGCCGAGCGCCTTCATCGACTGTATGTCGTCCCGGTAGCGGTGATAGTGATCGTCGGCGACGTCGCCGGTGTCGTTGTTGTGGGTCTTGCCCGGGGTGTGCGCGAAGGTGTCCCAGATCGAGGGGCCGCGGCCGTCGGCGTTCACGGCGCCTTCGATCTGATAGGCGGCGGTCGCCGTGCCCCAGAGGAAGCCTTTCGGAAAGCCGCGCGTGGATTCGCGCTGGGGGAGGGCGCCCTCGCTCGGCTGGGCGCCGGCCGGCGCCGCCACTCCGAGCGCCCCCGCACCGGCAACCTTCGCTAGATCGCGGCGGGTCAATCGCATGGGCATGAGTGGGCTCCTCGATTGGGCTGCGCGCATCTTATTATGCTGTGTCGAAGAAGCAGGCTCTACCCCGCCCGGCCGTAGTGGTATGATCCTCTGCGCGACTCGGCTGAACCATATCGGCCTTGGCACGTTGCAGAATGCGAATCGGGTGCGCTTTTCTGGGAGATGAGCCATGGGAGACGCTGGAATAGGTTGGATCGCAGCCATCATCATCGGCGGGTTTGCAGGCTGGCTGGCAGAGCAATTCATGAAGAGTGAAATGGGGATGCTGATGAACATCGTGCTCGGCATCGTCGGGGCGGCGGTTGCCAGCGCCATTTTGCACTTCTTTGGAATCGTCCTTGGGGGATGGATCGGCTACCTCATTGCCGGCTTCATCGGCGCGTGCTTGCTGATCTGGATCGTCAGAGCGGTCAGAGGGACCCGCACCGCCTGACGACCGGCTCGCGATCCTCACCGGTTCGGGCTTTGAGGTGCTGGAAGGCCGTCGGCCCTACGTAATTCACCGGATGGCATCGCTGGCGCCATTGGACCAACATGGCCGCGCAGGCCCCGGAGCCCGCGTATCCGCGCGGCGTTCATGGGTCAAGTTTTGTCTCGCCAAAGCCGTCGCATGCCGCCGAGCTGGCAACAGACTCGGGCTCGGAGACGAGCCTTGGCTGAATACAGGGGGACAATGGTTCTTTCTGGCGCGCAGCTATGACAACGAGCGTCGCGCGAGGCCGCAAGCGTGCAGGCCGGACGCGCAGCCAAGTAGGCCAGCGGAAAAAGAAAAGCCGCCCGTTGCCGAGCGGCCAAAGTGACCTGGAGGGGAAAACCCGGCGTAACGGGTTACATCTGTCCGAGATCCCCGGGGAGAAGCTGGCGGGGACCCGCAACGGTCCGCCATCACTCCCCAACCACGTAAATCGCGCAACCTTCAGAAGGTTCCGAAATAAACTGCCGCTCGACGTAGTCTCCGGACCCACGATTGAAGATAACCCCCTCAATCGTGGTTAGAGCCCCAGGGGCGTTTGCGGCGCCCCGGGGCTTGCCGGCAGCAGCCTACCTCTCCTGGTCCTGACTACGGGGCGATCCTGAGCAACAAGCCGACCACTCCGCCCGCGGCGATGCATGCGAGCGTGAAGGCGCCGCAGACGATCGTTCGTGCGTCACTACGCAAAGGCCCGACGACGCCCCGTCATCGGCCCGACCCGCACATCTTCAATGTAGCGGATGAGATCGCCAACGGTCTCGATCTGATCGGCATCATCGTCCGTGATTTCCACACCGACAAATTGATCTTCGATCAGTATCAGCAATTCCATACGATTGAGCCAGTCGGCCCCCAGGTCGTCCCTGAGGTGCGCCTCATTCGTGACTTGCCTGGCATCGACGTCGAGATGCTTGGCAACGAGCGCGCGGATCTCGTCGTCTTCGATGCCTTCCCTGGCGGCTGTTCGTTGAGTGAAGCTCAAGCTAGTGAAGGTCATGATGAGCCCCCGATTCGTTGAGCGTTCCGGATTCGATCAAGCAACCCGCCCCACAATGTGGCGCTGCTCGAAAATTCCAGGAGTGTTGCAATAGCGGCACGGCGTCCGGCCCATTCAAGCGGTTCCTGGGTGCCGCCTAGCGCCTGGTCGACCGACATTTGCAGTCATGGAGAAGCCGAAAAAAGCCCGGGGGGGGGTATCAGGGGGGCTCCGGGGCCTTGAGTTTGGAGATTGCAAGGTCCTGTCAGACTGCCGACCAGGTCACCCCTGGGAGTGTGCAGCAACAGTCCTCCCAGGGGGAGGGACCGGGGTCAGGTACTGACAAGAGCGCCCCCAGGACCGAGGGCTTCATAGCGCACCGATAATTTCTAGAGGTGGTACCGCCTCGATGTACAAAACCAAGCTGCGGGGCTGCCTGTCGCAAGACCACAGGCGCGGCAGTGGGCGTAAAGCGCATTCCACTAGGATTCGCGAGTGTTGCGTGAATGCATTGCAGACACGATGCGCTCGTCGCCAGCCTTTCAGCTCCGCTCCACCCGAGCTTCCCCCACCTTCACTCCCCCCGGATCTCTTCCGCGTCCTCGAACAGAACCCACTGCGCCGACTCCACGCCAGCGAATGCCTTCGCGAAGCGCGCATCGTCGCGGCGTGCGGCGGTGATGTTGCGGATGTAGATCCGCGCGATCTGCTTCGGGTGGCGATGCAGCGCATCCGCATAGACTTCCGGATCGTCCTCGCCGCTATCGCCGATCAAGATGAACCGGCGCCCGGGATACTTTGTCAGGATGGCTTCGATTTCTGGCGGTTTGGTCTCGCGGCCGGGCCTGAGGATGTCGAGCCTAGTGCGATCTTTGAGGCGGACCTGCTTCAGCGCGATCGATGAGAGCGGCAAGCCGTTTGCATCCAGGAAATCCAACAGCGGCTTTGCCAGATGCCATGGGCTCGACGAGACGTAGTGGAAGGCCACGCCTGTGGCTGCGAGCCGGTGATAGGCGGCAGGCATTCCGCCGACGGCCTCGAACGGCTTGTAGAACGTCGCCTCCCACATGCGGTGGCGGTCGAGGACATGGGTGATCTTCACGGTGTCGTCGATGTCCGAGATTATCGACAAACCCGCTGGTCCGATCAGATGAGCGCTCGTCTCGATTCTACGCGACACAGGCGCCGGCAACACTGCATTGATTGTCAGACGCGCGCCGTCGGGTGTCGCCGCCGAGACTGGAATGCGGACTAGCGTCCGGGTATGGCCATTGGCGGCCGTCGGCGGCAACGTCACGCGTACTCCGGCCACGTCGACAACGATAGTCCGGCCGCCCTTGTTGTCGGCGAGCAGTAGGTTCACCCGAGTGTCGAAATACGGAGCGCTCGCCGACGTGACGTCGAGACCGTAGCGGCGTTTCAAGAGCTCGGCGATCGCTCCGCGTCGCAGGTGGCTGTTCTGAGGCACGTAGACCCAGGCGTGGAGTGGCACCACCCATTGGGCGCCATCCTCGCTCCGGTGCGCGGCGGTTGGCAGCAGCATCACCGCTTCGCCCGGCCTAAGCGTCGAGACTTCGGTAGCGGACACTTGCTCGACTGGCGATGTGAGCGCAGTCGCGGTGACGGCTGCCGCGCTGCTGAGCAAACCACGACGGGTGACGTCTGACATGGCGTTTCTCCCAGGGAACCTAACTAGCCCGCGAACGCGTTGGCGATGTCGCGCGTCTCCCAGCCGCCGCGATCCTGCTGGGCCTGCGGCAGGTCCCAGTGATAGAGCGTCGCGAACGGCTCGATGCCGTTGGCGATGAGCTGGTTGACTAGGGCGTTATAGAAGTCGAGCCCCTTCGGATTGGGCGCGCCGGTACCTTGCGGAAAGATGCGCGGCCAGGCGATCGAGAACCGATACGCCGCCATGCCGAGCGCCTTCATCGACTGTATGTCGTCCGGCAGCGGTGATAGTGATCGGCGGCGACGTCGCCGGTGTCGTTGTTGTGGGTCTTGCCCAGAGTGTGCGCGAAGGTGTCCCAGATCGAGGGGCCGCGGCCGTCGGCGTTCACGGCGCCTTCGATCTGATAGGCGGCGGTCGCCGTGCCCCAGAGAAAACCATTTGGAAAGCCGCGCCCGGATTCGCGCTGGGGGGCGGCGCCCTCGCTCGGCTGCGCGCTGGCCGGCGCCGCCACTCCGACGGCTCCCGCCCCGGCAATTTTCGCAAGATCGCGGCGGGTCAATTGCAAGCGCGGCACGTCCCATTGAGCAACTCTACCTTAGGCTACATCGGATCATGCAACTGGCGGAAGCGGCAGTGTTCGCTCTTGGCGCGAACTTGGCGATCCGAATGTTCGCCGGACGGTTGCATTCAGGAGCAAGCGGACTCGATAGGCTCGCTTCGATCGCGTTTTGATCCTTAAAGACATCGGGCTCGCGGATTGCGCGGTTGTTCAGACCGACTGGTGCAGTGATACTTGCGAAGAATTTTTTGAATGCTCTCCATCGGCCTCGTCCAAGAGCGCCGTTAGGCCGCGGTGAATCCGCGGGGAGGGGTCGCAATGCAGCAGATCGCGGACTGGCTCGAAAAGCTCGGCCTCTCCGAGTACGCGCAACGCTTCGCCGACAACGCCATTGACCTCTCCGTGATCCGCGACGTGACGGAGCAAGACCTGAAAGATCTCGGCGTTCTGCTGGGGCATCGCCGCAAGCTTTTGCGCGCGATCGCCGAGCTTGGTGGGGCCGCGCCGGCGCTGAGTGAAACAACGACCGAATCCGTGTCGCGTCAGGAGGCCGAGCGCCGTCACCTCACCGTGATGATCTGCGATCTGGTGGGCTCGACGGCGCTCGCAGCCCGGCTTGATCCGGAGGACATGAACGCTGTGATGGATGCCTATCACGCCGCCTGCGCCCGGATCATGCTGGACTACGACGGTTTCATCGGAGAGTTTCGGGGCGACGGGATATTGGCTTATTTCGGCTATCCGCGCGCGCACGAAGACGATGCCGAGCGAACCGTGCGGGCGGCCCTCGATATCGTTGCTGCCGTTGCGCGGCTGGAGACGCGCGCCGCGGAACCGCTCGCGGTCCGCATTGGCATCGCGACCGGTCTGGTCATGGTCGGCGACCTCAGCCGCGAGGGCGCGTTGCGGGAGCACGCCGTGGTCGGGGACACGCCGAACGTTGCAGCCCGCCTTCAGTCCTTGGCCGAGCCTGGGACGGTCGTCGTCGCCGCCTCCACGCGCCGCCTGCTCGGGGACTGGTTCCGTCTGCGGGATCTTGGCCGGCACGAGGTCAGGGGTATTGCCGGGCCGGTCGCAGCGTGGGCGGTCGAGGGCGTATCGGATTCCGAGAGCCGCTTCGAGGCTGTCCGTGTGGCGGAGCTGACCGATCTCATCGGCCGCGAGGCCGAGCTGGATTTCCTGCTGGAACGCCAACGCCTCGCCTGGAAGGGCGAAGGGCAGACCGTGTTGATCTCGGGCGAGCCGGGGATCGGCAAGTCCCGCGTTGCGGCGGCTCTCGCCGAGCGTATCGCCGGCGAACCGCACGCGCGCTTGCGTTACCAATGCTCGCCCCACCATGCCAGCAGCGCGCTTCGTCCGGTCATCGCCCAGTTGGAGCGAGCGGCGGGGTTCAAGGCGGACGATACTTCCGAGCAACGGCTGGACAAGCTCGAAGCGATCCTGGCCACGGGCGCTGCGCCGGTCCAGGCCGTGGCGCCGCTTTTTGCCGCGCTGCTGTCGATCCCGGCCGGTGAGCGGTATCCGCCGCTGGCGCTCAGCTCGACGCAGCAACGCCGCCGGACGCTCGCGGCACTGCTCGATCAGCTCGAGGCTCTCGCCCGCCGGCAACCGATCCTGCTCTCGTTCGAGGACGCGCAATGGGCGGATGCGACCTCGCTCGAGCTGATCGATCTGACCGTCGAGCGCGTGCGCCAGCTGCCCGTCCTTGCACTCATCACCGCTCGCCCGGAGTTCGAGCCGCCCTGGATTGGTCTCCCCAACGTCGGCACGTTGAGGCTCGGTCGCCTCGACCGCAACGACGTTGAAAGCATGGCCACGCGAGTGACCGGCGGCCGTGCGCTGCCCGCCGAAGTGATGCAACAGATCGTCGCCAAGACCGACGGGAACCCCCTGTTCGTCGAGGAGCTCACCAAAGCGGTGCTGGAAGCGGGCATTCTGGTCGCAGACGGCGAGGGCTACCGGCTCGACGGCCCGCTGCCGCCCCTCGCCATTCCGGACACCCTGCAAGACTCTTTGATGGCGCGGCTCGACCGCTTGGCGCCGGTGAAGGAGGTCAGCCAGATCGGCGCCGCCATCGGCCGTGAGTTCTCCTATGCCTTGGTGCGCGCGTTGGCCGGTCGCGACGAGGCCGCGTTGAAGCATGCGCTCGCCCAGCTCGAGCAGGCGGAGCTCGTGTTCCGCCGCGGCGAACCGCCGGAAGCCGTCTACAGCTTCAAGCATGCGCTGGTGAGAGACGCGGCCTATGAGAGCCTGCTCAAGACCCGTCGGCAGCAATTGCACGGCAGGATCGCGCGCGCGCTCGAGGAGAAGTTTGCCGGCATCGTGGCGAGCCAGCCGGAAATCGTGGCACATCACTTCACGGAAGCCGGCCTCGTCGAGCCCGCCATCGACTACTGGCTCAAGGCTGGACAGCAGGCAGCCCGGCGCTCGGCCAATGCCGAGGCACAAAACCATCTTGCTCGTGGTTTGGAGCTCCTTCCCAATATCGACGACCCGCTGCTGCGCAACAAGTCGGAGCTGCTGCTTCAAACGTCGCTGGGGCACTCACTGCGGGCCACCAAGGGCTGGAGCGTTGACAGTGTGAAGCGGGCGTACACGCGGGCACTTGAGCTGTGCAAAGAGGGCGGGTTCGACGAACACACCTTGCCTGCGGTGTTTGGCTTGTGGTCCTGGAATTTCCTTCGTGCGGCGCTTGGTGAAGCGCAAATCCTTGCCGAGCATCTCGTGAATGCAGCCGAGAATGTAGATGACTCGGTTTCCGGGGTTCTTGCCCAGGAGGCTCTGGGCTTTACCTTGTTTGCACGCGGGAAACTTGCCGCCGCCCACGCCGCGTTGGAACGCAGCATCGGCTTGTGTGAAGACGGCAAGGCCGCGGCGTATCTTGACCTGTCGGCGCAAGACCCGCGAGTTCATGTAAGACTATACGACGGCCTCGCGCTGTGGTTGCTCGGCTATCCCGATCGGGCGTTGCGGATTTGCGCCGAGGCGCGCCGTCATGCGGATGCATCCCGGCATCCGTTCAGCGAGGCAATGGCACGAACGATAAGCCTCCGGGTCCATCAGTTTCGCGGTGAGGCTGCTGTTGTCGCGAGCCAGGCTGAGGCGGCAATCGCACTCTGCGAAGAGCATGAGTTCGTGCACTATCTGGCCATGGCTTTGATTTTGCGGGGATGGGCCATCGCCCAGCAAGGCGAGTTTGAGCAAGGTATTGCCGAGATCCAGGGCGGTTTGGAAAAACAGCGGGCCACCGGCGCCTTGTTGTTTGAATCGTATGCGCTGGGATTGCTGGCGGATGCGTGCATAACGAATGCACGTTACGCGCAGGCGTTCGATTTTTTGAACCAGGCGCAATCGGGGCTTGATGATGAGAACTCCGTGCGCTTCTACGCAGCGGAAATATATCGGCTGCTCGGGGAAGCATATTTACGATCACGCCGCGATCTGGATCAGGCGGAGCATTATCTCTGCAAGGGCCTTGACGTCGCGCGCCAACAGAAAGCGAAATCCCTCGAACTTAGAGCTTGCGTGAGTCTTTATGACCTGTACGAGCTGAGACAAAGCGCCGACAGATATCGCCCGCAGCTCGCCGAGGTCTACGGATGCTTCAGCGAGGGTTTTGACACCGCCGATCTGATCGGAGCCAGGTCGAGATTGAAAAATGCTTGATTGCGATAAGACCCCAACCGGTCATTCCACAAATTCCCGGCTCGCGTTGCCGAGATTGCGGTTGCAGGTCTATTGTCGGTCGCAAACACCCCGTCGCGTTCGCGATTTTCTGAATCAGGAGAGGCTCACGCGAGCCGTGGAAATCGCATGGAAAAGCCTGAGGTCCTCAAGCGCGAAATCAAGGCGCTTGCGTTCGATCAGTACGGCACCATCGTCGATATGCAGAAGGGACTGACGGAGGCCGTCACGCCCTTCCTCAAACGGAAAGGCTGGGACGGCTAGCCGAACAGCTTCGTCACATGGTGGCGCCGCACCCACTTCGAGAACTCCATGATCGACGCGCTGTGCGATCGTGGGCACACGCCGTACCGGCAGATCGGGCATCGCGCGGTCTCCTATGTCATGGACCGCTGCGGCATCGCTTACACGCAGGACGAGGTGCGCTGGCTCGTAGCCGAGATCGAGAAGCTGAAGCCGTTTCCCGACGTCGTCGCGGCACTCGAGAAGCTGCGGTCCAAGGGATACAAGCTCGCGATCCTCTCGAACGGTGACCGCGACATGCTGAAGGCCGCCGGGCCGCACATCGGCTTTCCGTTCGATCACGTCATTTCGGTGCAGGAGGCGGGCTATTTCAAGCCGCACTGGAAGACCTACGCGAAGGCCGACGAGATCATCGGCGTCGATCGCTCGAGCATCCTCTTCGTCGCCAATCACGCCTTCGACTGCATCGGCGCGAAATCCTACGGCATGCGGACGGCGTTCATCGACCGGCGCAAGCGGCCGTTCGGCCAGACGCCGCATCAGCCCGACCTCATCGTGGCCAATTTCGCCGAGCTGGCCGCGACGTTTGCTTGAGGGGCGAGCGATGCGACCGCTCGATGGCCTTCGTACGCTCGACCTTACGAGGGTGTTCTCGGGACCCTACTGCACGACGCTGCTCGGCGATGCATATCCCTGCGCCTCGACCTTGGGCGCGTCGGCGCCGGTGCTCGCTAGGAACGAGTCCAGGTTGCCGCCTTCCAGCATCGCGGTGAGGTAGGGCACGTTGCACGGATTACTCAGAAGACCGCACAGAATCGGCACAAGGTCTTAGCTTTTGCAGATGTAGTTCGATCGTAGAACGGCAGCTTCCCAGGTCGAGGCTTGCGAGGATTAAAATCGCAATCTCGCGTCAGCAGTTCGAGGTGGTCTCCGAAGTCTCCGAGCCATGCGATGGTGTAAGGCACTCCGCCCCTGAATTGGACGATCTCATCTCCGAGCACGGCTTCGATGAGCGCTGATTTGATCGAGTCTTTGCTGAAGAGCTGCTCTTTTCCGTCTGCGACAATGATCAGATATGGCTTGTCGAGCGCTCCATATCGCTTGGATTTGGTCTCCAAAGCCGCACGTAGATCCTTATGCGGTGAGATGATCCCGCCGCCCATATCGACTACGCCGATCGCATGGACTCCAGGATCGGGATTGGTGCCGCCGGAGTAGAGATCGAGCTCGATCGTCCAATCGCCGACGGTGAAGGTCTTGCTCACCTCCTCGGTCTTCGCCGTTTCGGCATTGTCCGCGGCCCAGCGTTCGACATCGGAGACGAGACGTTTGAGGGGAGGGCTGTTTTTCGCCGCGCGAACGAGACTGTAGCCGAGGGCCGAGCCTGCTGGGATTTCGGCGCGGTCGATGGCGTTGTAGACGGAATTTTCGCGGTTCCTGTCAGCCTTTTCGGCGGAGGGCGGGTTTACGGTAGTCACTTCGATGTACGCGAGCGTCTCGGTGCCTTGCTGGTCCGTTGCGGCGAAGTCGGGCCGCTTCTTCGTCCCAGAGATTTCCGGGTGGGCGCTGGCACGATACCCCAAACCGAGAATGAACGCGTGGCTGGCAAGCTCGGTGAGCGAAGCTCCGAACTCGCGGTTGCCGCCATCCCGCATACGCGTCATCAGCTCGTCCCGATCGGCCGCTGGCATCTTTGCAAGCCAGCCGTTCACAACCGATCTGAATTCGTCGTAGCCGTGCCTGCCGCACTCATCGTAGAACGTGAACAGGCTCTCGCCGAGACCGAGAGGATCCGTCCGCGTCCTCTTGCGATCGTCGAAAAGCAGCGCGCCTGCACTCCATCTCTCTCTCAGCATCTTCGCGAGATCGGTGGCCTCGCGAAGTGTGAGCTTCGAGAGCTCATCGACTATTTTCTGGAGATCGGCCATGGGTGCCCTGTCAAACCCTGATTTTAGCCTCGCCTTGCCGTCGTGGTCGCGACCGAAGGCAATTCACAGTCAGGCTTGAGGTGGTTTGCCAAGGCCTTGCCGTCTGTGTTCGTTCGCAGAGGCTGACCCACTTAGCCCCAATCGGCTCGCCCGCCCGTCCAGGCCCGTCCCATTATGAAGCGTCCGCCTCAACACCCGGCGGCATCAGGCGCCACTTGCCTCGCTGTAGAGGTACAAGCCTCTGGATCGTTATTGCGTTGGGGTCATTCAACTCGCCTGGGGTGAACATTCCCGGTTCGGGCGTTTTCGCTGCGGCCATCAACTTTTTCATCTCAGCAACGATTTTGTCGTTCGTTTCCTTGTTTTCATTGTGGTCAAACGGCTTTGATCGCTCGAAGTTCAGTCCGAACCGTTTCCAGATTCGTGTAGTCAGAAATGCGTCATCGTTTGGAGGCGTTGACGCGAGCCGGAATAAGCCCTGCGCCCTCTCAGCTTCGGGCAATGCGGAATAGTGCGCATCAAGCGCCTGTAGGTCTTTCTTCAGCTCGTCTCCCGAGACGAAATGCTGCCTATCCGTAAGAAACAGCGGCACTGTTTTCTTGTGCAGCTTGTCGTTCGACACGAACATCATTGCGAACGGCAAATAATACAGATACGCGATATCCGTTCGGTTACTTGGACGATCGGGCGAGATTAGCCTTTTGTCCACTGCAACATAGAAGAAAACGTCCACCAACAAGCAGTATGCCGTGTATGGGGCGTATTGCGGCAGCGGTGGTCCTCCCATTTCCTTCCAGCGAGTCAGTACAGCATTCCATTGCCTCGGTTCGAGTCCAAGCAGCGCGTACGCGGTCTTGAGAATCCAGAACCGTTGCCCAGCCCCCTGCACAACCTCTTTGGCGATCGCTAGAGCTTCATCCAAGGTCTTTGGGGAGGCGCTGATTTTGAGGGCCGTTTTGGCAAGCTTCGCCATGTCCGCATGGTTTGCAGCCTTCAACTGCTCACGCCAGCGGGAAGCGAATTCTCGCTCAAGTTCATAAAATTTTCCACGTTGCCAACGGTCAAATGCCTTGGCCTCGCTTGCCTCGTCGAAGACAATGCCAACTTTTCCGTCGCTCTGCCTGACGGCCCTGCCGCCAGCAACGGCTGGAACGCCGCGCATCTCAATCGAGTGACCAAGCAACTCGCCGAGACAGAGTTTGGAGTGCGACACATTCGGTGTTGCGTGCATGATTGGCGTTTTGCGGGCCACGTCAGCAACGATGCGTTCGACAGTGCGCTGATCACGTGGCACCTTTGAAAGATCGGCGAGGACTTCGGTGTAGAATATCGGACAGATCACCGATTTGTATAGAACGTCAAACATTGTGGCTTCGTCGAGGTTCAGCATCTCGACAAACGATTTATCGAAAAGTGTGATTGGACCCATGGCCGCGTCCTTTCGGCGCTGGAGGGTTGTAGAGTCCGATTCGGACAGAAAAGGGCTTTGGTTTGTTTAGTGATACTGGTTTGTACACGGATCGGCGCTAACATAGAAAGGTGCCACGCGATCCGGCAACAGGGCTTGGACGCTGACCGCGTGGAGCAAGTCGCAGGCTCAGATGTAGAACTTGAACGGAAGCGGCGCATGAGGCGTAATGGGGCCTGCGGTCAGTATTTCGCCAACGAGATCCGCGAACCTCAGTGTCACCGGTAAGCCGTCGCAATATTCGGCGGCGTTGAAGTTAAGCTTGGTCAGCGACATCACATCATTGATTACCCGTTCGATGTCGGCCGTGCCCTGCCTGATCTCGACTGTCAGAGGATTGGGGACCTCGCGCCCCGGGTACGTGCGCAGACGCGGAATGTAGCCTCTGCTCCACAAATATCCCGACGTCGGAGAGGTAACGAGAGCTGTTCCGCGCAGCACCGCATTTGCACCGTATCGGAAGAGCTTCACATCCGCTCCATTCCGGATCTGCACACCGACGAGCTTCGTCGTCTGCGGCACTGCGCTCGCGAACCCTGCCCATTCGTTTTGATCGAAGTTGGTCTTGCCGTGAATGAAGAGTTCGGCGGGAGGAGCGCGGTGGATATCCCTATAGGAGCGGACGATCATCTCCATCAGCTTCGCCGCCTGATCCTGGTCGAGATGAAATTGGTCCTTCGTCTCCGAGTACCAGGGCCCGACAGCGCCCCTGAAGACAAGCCCGTCGCCAGATCCGAGAAACATTTGCGCCCCGCAGCAGGCGTTGTCGCCACCACTGGGCCGCTCGATGCGTTTGAAGACAAGCCCCACGTAGCACACCCCGTCCCGCAATCGCGCCAGACGCCATGGCTTTCCGCCGGTCTTATAGAAGCTGGTAGTAGAGAGATTCCAGGCGATAGTCGCCGGATCCTGCATGGTCGAGCGCGCGTTCTCGGCCGGGAGCGGCGGCTCCAGCGTGATCTCCTTTACCACCTGGATTACCTGGCTAGTGTCCATCACCCTCGCCTTGAGTTGGTTGTGGAAGTTCAGTTCGTATTCGTACATAGCAGCAGCTTCCATCTCCTCCGCGAACAATGATCCCTTGTTCAGGATGGAGCGGGCCGCCTTCATGCCCAGCCGTCTGGTTCCCGGCGTCCGCAGCTTCGGCGGCACTGTCGATTGCGGCCGCCCGTACTTGAAGACTTCGTCCGGAACCACCGCGAACCACAGTGCTGGCCTCGCGTCCTCCTCGCGCAGGTACTTCCGCAGCGCCTCCTCGTATAGCGCGACGGCCGAATAGATCGCCTGGTGCCGGTCGGCGTCGAGGATCCGGCGGCTAAGCTCGGCCGCATCAATAAGACACGTCGCGAAAGGCTTGCTAGGCCACGAAGCCCCGTAGACGGCCTCGAAACCGGGCCACACGAACGTATTGGCGTCGTTGCGTTTGCGCTTCGGATTGGGCGGCGGCACGTCGATGAATCTCTCGATCGACGACACCCACTTCAAGTACTTCTGCAGACCTACCGGCGTGCCGATGACACCGACGTCCATGCGGACTGGGTTCTGGTTAGAGTCGACCGGACCGAAGAGAAAGAGACCGTCCTTAGGATGCTCAGCGGTCTGGTCATGACCGAACATCAGCTTTGGTTCGTCGAGATGGATCGCGTGCCACGCTGCGGTCATTCCTCTTCCTCGTCGCTCTCGTCGATGTCGCTCTCGTCCGGCTCATCCGGTTCGATCTCGGTATCGATCGCGTCCAGGTCGAAGGGCATCCGCATACGGCTCATCACCTTTAGTCCCTGGCCGGCAACCGCCCAACTCCGATGCTCGCCAAGATCTATGCGAACGCTAGGTAGCCCATTTCCGAAGAATTCGTAGAACGCCTGGAAGAGCGGTCGCCAGACGTGGTTGAACCAGCTCTTGCAGAACCGCCGGCGCATCTTGGTCATCTCCTCAGCGTCCTTCAGCGGCTCCCTTCCGTCCCGCGTGAACACCACGTAGGGCCGCAGCCGGACGACGAGCGTCTTCGCCGAGCCTGACGGTCGCACGCATCCCGAGATGCCAGTGGGCGTTCAGCACCTTGCTGAAACCAACGACCTGCTTGTAGGTCTCGCGTCCCTTCGCGTTCGTGTAGGTCACCCGGTCATCGGGAAGCAGATCTTTTCGGAAGAACATGACGGTGCCGGCGGACGCTTCGTACCTGAGCAGCCCCCTGTCCGGCGAGATGAGTCTCAAAGGACTCGCGGAGCATTCGCACGGCCGCGTTGTTTGCATCGCGCCTTCGCGGTCCGATGGGTTCGTCAAAGTGCCTTCCAGGAGGGCCGAGAACGGTGCGTTCGCCGCAGTGCGACAGTGAATTCCGCCGGCAAATGTGCCTGGATCTCGTGGGCGGCCGCAAAGCTCACGAGCAGGCGGAGGTGCCAAGCGATCGGATGAGGGATGCCCTCGATCGCCGCCTCGAACTTCCTATTCTCACCTTCGTACTCATAGAACGAGATCTCCTCGGGAAGCCGCACGATCGGAAGAATGTTGGTCAGCAACGGCTCCTCACCGGGTTCGACGACGACGTCCGACCGTATGGAAGCGCGCGCGCCATCGATCGAACTCCGCCGTCAGATCGGTCACGACGCGGGGAACTCCGGCTTTCGAGAGACGTGTCCACTAGATCGGCGAGCTTCGCGCCCCAGCCAGCGGAGAAGTCGATGGCATTGAGCTGATGGATCTGGATCGGCAGATCTGAGAACGGCACGTCGTCGATCCGAGCCGGGATGATGAACTCGTGGTCCTTCAACGACTTCCTGACCGCATCCGCCACCGAGATTTCGTTCGCACGCCGCTACGCGCGGGGTCGCAACTCGCCCGCGAAACCACCATGACGACCTTCACCGCCTTGTTGCGAATCGCGTGCTCGATGCTGATCCAAAACGGCGTCCCTCCGGCGAGATCAAATATGTCGGCCCAAACCTGATAGCCGTAGCCGGTCAGGCGGGTACCGAGCCAACGGACAAATTCGTTATCGTCTGGGGTTGCATGGCTGATAAAAACGACGTTGCGGTCTGACATCATCTATTGTTTCAGTTCTCGACCGTCCTGACTCGCCGAGATGAGACTCTAATATCGTCTTTAATGGATTCGATCGGAGAGCGATTTCCGAACATGGCGATCATGCCCACGGCAATTATCAACCTTAGGCTGCACCGAATATCAAGGGCAATCGCCTGATCGCTTCGAGAGCGGATCGCTGAGAAAATGGCGGTCGAGTGGGGGGTACCGGTGGGAACAGCCCCTCGCCAATAGAGTTATTTCAGTAAAATCAATGACCTAAATTGATAGGAGTGGATTTCAACTCGTTGATGACGCGAGGCCAAGCGGGTCGATCAGCTACGATACGAAGATATTTATTGACTTCATAATGAAGCTGATAGTAACAGCGTCCCATCCCTGCTCATCGAGGGGCGTCTTCTAGAGACGATCCTGAAGGCGGAGCGGGGATTGGCGTCCTGCGGCTGCGGCTCGTAACCGCGCCCCGGGAGGTCCGGGGCCCCGCCCGCCAGGCACTACGACCTGGCTGCGAGGAGCTCGCTGCACGGGCTGCGGAGGAAATGCTGCAGACGGAAGCGCGGCCCCCGGCCGTAAATCGCCAAGGTGGGAGCGCCGAGAGGCGAGCGTCCCGCGTCATGGGGCGCGTCGCGCTCGCAAGCGCGACAAACGAGACAATGCGCCTGTCGGCGCTCCGCCCCCCTCGGTCGGGGTCGGCGAAACAAGGTCCAACCCGGGCGCTGACGCGTCGCGGGAACGAAAGGTATTGCTCGAATGCGCAAATCAGATCGCGAGCGCGACGCGGCGGAGCAGCAGGTTTGCCGCGGATTTCCTGGGCATCGCCCATGATACGGCCGGCGCTCTGGCGCACATGCGCGACCAAGAGCCTGCCGGCGAATCCGCACCTGCTGCGGCGATGTCGACGAATGCGGCGCCCGCCGCTTTCCGGAAGGCTGGGCATGGGTGCGTGGCGTCTTGCAGGCCCTGCGCGACGGCGCGACGGCCGGGCCAGGCGATACGCGGCGCCGACCGGGATGTGATCGCGATGGAGAAGGACGGCGCTTTCGGCCCCCGCGGCCGGCGGGTCGTCGTGCACTACCCCGGCCTCGGCCAGTCGTTCGAGATCGCGGCGCAGCCCGGCCGCACAAAGGCCCGCCCGCGCCCTAGCCCCTTACCCCGCCCCCTTGCGCCGACTCAGGGGCTGGGGCACTCCAGGGGCAGGGCGAATAAAGCGATTCCACGCCGATCATGACGCAACAGCACCTGATCGACGACCATGCCCGTCTGCCGAGCGACCGCACCCGGGCGAGCCGGGGCGGCGGCGGCAGCATTGGCCTCGTGCTGCTCATCGCGCTCGCGCTCGTGGGGGCGGCGTCGGGGCTGCTGTTCATCGGCCGCGCCCATGCCGAGCCCTATATCCTCGCGCTGCTCGCGGCGCTCGCCATGGTCGGCGTGTTCCTGCTGTTCGCGCTCGCCGCCGGCATCCTGCGCGTCTCGGGCCAGGAGGCCGCGAGCCCGCTGCTCAAGTCGGTGGTCGACCACGCCAACGAAGGCATCATGGTCACCGACGCGGGCGGGCGCGTGCTCTATGCCAACCCCGCCTACATGAGCCTGGTCGAGGCGACCGACCCCAACGACGTGCGGCCGGTCGAGCGCGTGTTCATCGGCGATCCCGGGGTGTCGGAGGCGGTCTATCGCCTGCTCAAGGCGGCGCGCGAGGGCCGCCGCGGCCAGGAGGAGGTGCGGGTCGGCGCCCACAAGGGCGAGGCCGGCCGCTGGCTGCGCATCCGCGTGCGCCCGCTCGGCGAAAGCAAGCAGGACCAGCGCATGACGGTCTGGTCGCTGGCCGACGTCACGCGCGAGCTCGAGCGGCACGAGAACGTCTTCCAGGAGCTGCAGCACGCGATCGACTATCTCGACCATGCGCCGGCCGGCTTCTTCTCGGCCGAGGGCAACGGCAACATCGCCTATCTCAACGCCACGCTCGCCAACTGGCTCGACTACGATCTCGCCCAGGTCGGCTCCGGCGGCCTCAAGCTCGAGGACATCGTGGCCGGGCGAGGGCGCGGCGCTGATGACCACGCTCGCCGCGGTGCCGGGCGACGTGAAGACCGAGATCCTCGACATCGATCTCAAGACCCGCGGCGGACGCACCGTCCCGGCGCGGCTGTTCCACAAGGTCGCCTTCGGCGCCGACGGCGCGCCGGGCGCCTCGCGCACGCTCGTGCTCAACCGGGCCCGCGACGGCGGCAGCGACCCGCAACGTGCCGCCGAGGTGCGCTTCATGCGTTTCTTCCAGAATACGCCGATGGCGATCGCCACCGTGGACAGGCACGGCCGCATCGCGGACTCGAATGCGCGATTCGCGCGCCTGTTCCATCAGGCATTCAAGGGCGAGGGCCAGCAAGGCACGCCACAAGCCGACCGTTCGATCCTCGCCGTCGTCGCCGAGCGCGACCGCGGCGCGCTCGAGGCCGCCATCCGCAAGGCGGCGGAAGGGCAGGGCGAGATCGCGCCGGTGGACGCCGCGCTCGCCGGGCCGGGCGAGCGCTTCGCGAGCTTCTTCGTCACCGCCATCGAGGAGGAGGGGGAGCGCGAAAAGGAGGCCGTGATCGTCTACGCGCTCGACACCACGCAGCAGCGCACGCTGGAAAACCAGGTCAACCAGCAGCAGAAGATGGAGACCATCGGCCGGCTCGCCGGCAACATCGCGCACGACTTCAACAACCTGCTCGGCGCCATCATGATGGCGACCGATTTCCTCCTGAACGCGCACAAGCCGACCGATCCGTCGTTCCAGGACATCATGCAGGTCAAGCAGAACGCCAACCGGGCGGCGAGCCTGGTGCGGCAGCTGCTGGCGTTCTCGCGCAAGCAGACGCTGCGCCCGCAGGTGATCGATCTCGGCGAGGCGCTGTCCGATCTCACGGTGCTGCTGCGCCGCCTCATCGGCGAGAACGTGACGCTCAATGTCCCGCAGGTGCGCGACCTCTGGCCGGTCAAGGCCGACATCGGGCAATTCGAGCAGGTCGTCATCAATCTTGCGGTGAATGCCCGTGACGCCATGCCGCTCGGCGGCAAGCTCACGCTGCGCACGTCCAATGTCGGCGCCGACGACGACAGCGTGCGCGAGCCCTACAAGGGCATGCCGGTCGGGGAATATGTGCTGGTCGAGGTCGAGGACACCGGCTCGGGCATCGCGCCCGACATCATCGATAAAATCTTCGACCCCTTCTACACCACCAAGGACATCGGCAAGGGCACCGGGCTCGGGCTCTCGACCGTCTACGGCATCATCAAGCAGACCGGCGGCTTCGTCTATGTCGAGTCGGAGGTCGGCAAGCGGCACGACCTTCCGCATCTTCCTGCCGCGCTACATCCCGGCGGCCGACGACGTCGAGGCGCCGCAACTGCCCGAGACCACGGCGCCGGCGCTCGCCGGCACCCTCTCCGCCGCCGACGAGATGAAGAGCGCCGCCATCGACCTCACCGGCCACGGCACGATCCTGCTGGTCGAGGACGAGGAGGGGCTGCGCGCGCTCAACGCGCGCGGGCTGCAGTCGCGCGGCTATACCGTGATCCAGGCCGGCAACGGCGTGGAAGCGCTCGAGGAGCTGGAGCGGCAGGGCGGCCAGATCGATCTCGTGGTGTCCGACGTGGTCATGCCGGAAATGGACGGCCCGACGCTGATGAAGGAGCTCAAGAAGCGCATCCCCGACATCAAGATCATCTTCGTGTCGGGCTACGCCGAGGACGCCTTCGACAAGAGCCTGCCCGACCACCAGCAGTTCAATTTCCTGGCCAAGCCCTTCACGCTCAAGCAGCTCGTCACCGTCGTGAAGGAGACCATGGCGGCCGGTGCGTGAGGCCGTGCGGTTGGTGCACCGTGCGTGCAACGGGCACCAACCTCTCCCCAGCATCAGCGCGTTCACGCGCGTCTTAGACGCGCTTGCGGGGAGAGGTCGGCGAGCCGCGCTTGCGGCGAGCCGGGTGAGGGGGGCTCTCAACGAGCGCGGTGGTGGAGAGTCCCCCTCACCCGCCCGCCATCGCGGCGAAGATGCCGCTCGGCGGTCGACCTCTCCCCGCAAGCGGGGAGAGGTTGGAGTCTGCTGCACCATTGTGCACCAAATTCATCGAGCGACGCATGGACGAGCCGCAGCCGCCGAAGCCGGACGAATACGTCGAAACCCCGCGCGACCGCCGGATCGCCAACATCGTCCTGCTGGTCATCCTCGTCGTCATCGTCGGTGGCGGCATCTGGCTCGCCAACGCCATGGTTCGCCAGCGCGCGCTCGACGATTGCCTGGCGCAGGGCGGCCGCAAATGCCTGCCGCCGATCGACGTGCCGGCGCGGTGACCCGATCAGGTCAGCTCACCGCACGTGCAGCGGGCACCAACCTCTCCCCGCTTTGCGGGGAGAGGTCGCCCGCGCTTCAGCGCGGGCGGGTGAGGGGGGCTCTCCACGCACTGAGGTCGTCGAGATTCCCCCTCACCCCAACCCTCTCCCCGCACGGCGGGGAGAGGGAGTTCCACCGAGTCCGCCGCGCCGCTGTGCGCCAAATTCACTTCACCATCCGCCAGCGGCGTCACGACAACGATCAGCGCTTGGCGATGTTGCGCCGCCTCTTGCGCGCCTTGCGCCGGTCCTCCATGCACTTCTCGCACTTGCATCCGGCCTTGATGAAAAGCTCGAAATATTCCTCCCCGTAGTCGTAGGTGATCTCGTCGCCGGGCTCGATGTTCCGGATCGCGCGGAAGATCACCTTGCCCTTGACGATGTCGGATTCGGCATTCGGGCGGCAGGAGTGGTTGGCGTAGCGGGCGAGGTTGCGGCGGCTCGAGCCGTCCAGCGTCCAGCGGCTGTCGAGCTCGAACATGAAGCGGGCGCCGCGCGCTTCGCGCCGCTCCGACTCCGCGTTGGTGATGCGCCGCCCTTTGTATTCGATGATGAATGCACCCTTCGCGATCGGTGCGGTCGCGAACAGGCCGAGCCCGGTGCGGGAACGGCCGACACGATAGGGCTTCCGGCGATAAGGCTTCTTCTGCGCCATGACGTGAGAAGGGGGCTGCCGTTACGCTGCCTGCTCCGTCGGCGGGCGCGTCACCATGAGCGTCGTCTCCACCGGCACCGGCTCGCGCAGCGTGCTGATGCCGGGGCAGCCTTCGAACGACAGGCGCTCGACCTCCGCCAGCAGCTCCGCCGGCGCGTCGCTCACGATGTTGATGGTGATGATCACCTTCTGGAAGGCCGAGGAGGGCGCGCCCGCGATCATGTGGCCGCGCACGTCGAAATCGGTGCGCGCGACCGCCTCGAAGCTGTCGTAGACGACGCCGAGCTTGGCCGCGTAGAACGCGAACACCGCGGCGTAGCAGCCCACCGCGCCGGAGAGCAGGAATTCGAGCGGCGTCGGCGCGCAATTCTGGCCGCCGACATGCACCGGCTCGCTGATCATGAATTTGTAGCCGCTCTTCTTGGCCTCGACCAGCTCGTTGAGCTGGCCGATGGACGTGACCTTCACCTCGACGAAGCTCTGCGGACCCTCCGGCGCCGGCTTCTGCGGATGCGCGCGGTAGCGCTGCTCGCGCGCCTCGGTCACCTCCTTCAACTCGGGGAAGCAATCGCAGACCTTGACCATGGCTGTCTCCTCATCGCCCGGCTTCGGCGATTTGTCCGGTTCCGTTATGGCCGTTTCGCTTTCAATAGACAATTGGAATGCGTAAGGCATCCTTGGTTCCAGTACCGGAGAGAGACGCCGCGATGAAACGCAGCACGCACAAGATCCTGACCACCCACATCGGCAGCCTGCCGGACCCGGAAGGGCTCGACCGCGCCGCGCCCGACTATCCGCGGCGGCTGCGCGACGAGGTCGCGGCCGTGGTGAAGCGGCAGTGCGAGGTCGGGCTCGATGTGATCAACGAAGGCGAATACACCAAGGAGGGCGACTGGCTCACCTATATCGACGAGCGGCTCGGGGGCTTCACGCAGGGGCCGCCGAAGGGCGGCAAGCCGGTGCTGCTGCAAGGCAAGGACCGCGAGGAGTTCGCCGACTTCTATCGCTACGCCAGCGAGCGCGGCACGCTGTTCTACGCGCCCGGCAACCAGATCAGGCACGCGCGCCCGTATTGGGTCGCGACCTCGCCGGTCACCTATCGCGGGCAGGCCGTGCTCGCGCGCGAGATCGAGATCTTTCGCGCCACCATGCCCACGAACATGGCGCCCGAGGACGCCTTCCTCACCAGCACGGCGCCGGCGAGCTTCGAGCCCTACCGCGACAACGCGTTCTACAAGAGCGAGGAGGAGTTCGTGTTCGCCATCGCCGAGGCGATGCGCACCGAATACGAGACCATCGCCAAGGCCGGCTTCCTCCTGCAGGTGGACGATGCCTGGCTGCCGGCGCTGTGGGACCGCATCGGGATCGCCATGGGCCTCGATGCCTTCCGCAAGCGCTCGATGATGCGGGTCGAGGCGCTCAACCACGCGCTCGCCAATATCCCCGAGGAGCAGATCCGCTATCACCTCTGCTGGGGCAGCTGGCACGGCCCGCACGCCTACGACATCGAGATGATCCACATGGTGGACATCATGCTGAGCGTGAAGGCGCAGGCCTATCTGTTCGAGGCCGCCAACGCCCGGCACGAGCACGAATACGCGGTGTGGGAGACGGTGAAGCTGCCGGCGGGCAAGATCATCGTGCCGGGAATGGTCACCCATTCGACCGACGTGGTGGAGCATCCCGAGCTCGTCTCCCAGCGCATCCAGCGCTTCGCCAAGCTCGTCGGCAAGGAGAACGTGATGGCGGGCGCCGACTGCGGCTTCGGCGGCCGCTCGCATCCGCAGATCGCCTGGGCCAAGCTCAGGTCGCTGGTGGAAGGCGCCGACCGCGCGACCAAGGCGTTGCGGTATGCGTAGCCCGGATGGAGCCGTCGCGTCTTCGCGACGGCGTAATCCGGGGCGGCGGTGCCGCGCGGCGAGACCGCCCCGCATTGCGCAGTGGCGCGCCAAGACGCGCCACCGCTCCATGCGGGCTACAAGCTCACCACAACTCCATCGACGCCAGCCGGGCGCCCTCGGTGAGCGAGGCGAGCTTCATCCACACGATCTTGGAATCGACCTGCAGCCGGCCGGCGAACGTTCCGAAGCCGCAATCCACCCCGGCGATGACGTTCTCGCGGCCGGCCACGCTCGCGTATTGCCGGATGCGGTCCGCCACCAGCTCCGGATGCTCGACGAAGTTCGACGTGGAATCGATCACGCCCGGAATGATGATCTTGCCGTCGGGCAGCTTGACGTTCTTCCACACCTTCCACTCGTGGCCATGCCGCGGGTTCGCGCCGGGAAACGACACCGCCTGCGGCCGCCCTTTCAGCACGATGTCGACGATGTCCTTGAGCGGCACGTCCTTGTGGTGCGGGCCCTGGGTCGAGGCCCAGCAGATGTGCATGCGCATGCGCTCCGGCGGGATGTCCTTGACCGCGTGGTTGAGCGCCTCGACGTGGACGGTGATCACCTTGCGGAATTCCTCCAGGCTCAGATGGGCGAACACCATGTGGCGGCTCAAGGCCAGGTCCGGGCAGTCGAGCTGCAGGGTGAAGCCCGCGTCCGTGATCGCGCGATACTCCCGCGCCATCACGTCGGCGAGCGCATAGAGATAAGCCTCCTCAGTGGGGTAGTGCTGGTTCTTGAGATAGCGCGCGATCTGCCCCGGCGACGGCGACGTGAAGAAGAGCTCCTGCGTCTTGGCGCCTGCCATCGCCTCTGCCATCGCCTCTTTGGCCTGCGCGATGTCGGCTTCGAGCGCCGCAAAATCCTTCCACGTCACCGGGCCCGAGCAGGCCGGGCGATTTTGGAAGGGCGAGGCGAAATACGCGAGCATCGCCGAGAGCTCGGGGAAGTCGGGCTCGCCGGTGCCGAGCGGCGGCGAGCTCGGGCCGTCGAAGCCGGTGAGGCGGTCCTTGACGTGGGTGGTGTAGTCGGTGCGGCCCTGCTCGCCGTCATTGATCACGTCGAGGCCAGCGGCGATCTGCTTCTCGACCACCTCGGCGACCGCGGCCCGCACCGCGTCCTTGAGCTCGGCCGCCTTGGCGCCCGGGCTTTTCTGTTCCGCCAGCAGCAGGTCCACCACCGCCTGGGGGCGGGGCAGGCTGCCGGTATGGGTCGTGAGAATCCGCTCGGTGCTGCGTCGCATAGGCGATCAAGCCGCCTTCGCCTGCGCGCGGGCGAGGAAGTCCGCGAAGATCGCGGCCATCTCGCGTTCCTTGTGCGCCCAATCCTCCATCGGGACGAGATCGATGTCGAGATCGCCGGGGAAGAGATCGAAGAGCTCGCTGCCCGGGATCATGCGATTGGCGGTCTCGGCGACGGCGTGGTTGTGGGTCTTGTCGTTGCCGGGAATGATGCAGGTGGGGACCTTGATGGAATTCATGTCCCGCTCGCTGGCGCCGATGATCGGCAGCTCGGCGCCCTTGGCGAATTGCGTTTGCCAGCGCTCCATGGCGGCGATGAAGGCCTTCGGGTCCATCGCCATCAGCGTGGCACGGTGTTGCGGCCGCGCCTCGATGCGCTCCTTGAAGTGGTCGAGCGCGCAGACCGCCGCCATGCCGCCGTCCTGCGCGGCGCGGATATATTTGCCGTAATAGTTCTCGGTGAGGCGGGCGGCGGCGAAGGCGCCGCCGGTGACGCGCCACAGCAGCAGCGCGCGCACGGCCTGCGGATACTTCAACGCAAACAGCACCGAGAGCCGGCAGCCGGAGGAGCCGCCGCCGACCACGGCGGGGAGCGCGTTCAACTGAGTCAGCAATTCGTAAAGATCGTCGGCCCAGACCTCGTATTCCGATACGTCGCCGCCGATGACGATGTCGGAGACGCCGCAGTTCCTGCGGTCGTGGACGAGCACGCGGTAGCCGTGACCGGCCAGGTGCTGCGCCAGTTGCTTGACGTTCTCGAGCGCGCGCCGGCCGCCCGGCGACAGCGCGACCCACGGGCCGTGGGTGCCGAGGACTTCGTAATTGATGTTGGCTCCGCGCACATTGGCGATCGGCATTGTGTTTCCTCCGCTCGTGTCCAGGCGGCAGTCTATACCGGCAGCCGGTCACAAGAAAATCCGTACAATTTTAGTGAATTCCGAAAGAGCCCGATATCTCGCGCCCGCTACAAAAGACGCCATGAGCGTCGTGTTGTCGATTGCAACGTCGGGACTGGTGGCGGCTGCGCGCAGGCTGGAGGTATCCGCCCGCAATGTCGCCAACGCCTTGTCGTCCGGCCCGACGGCGGATGCCGAAGCGGCGATCAAGGAGAACTTCCCGGCCGCGTACAACGCTATGCGCGTGGACCAGGTCGAAGCTGCCGGCGGCGGCACGCTGGCGATCGTCAGTCAGAATTCTCCCGGCACCGTGCCGGTCTTCGATCCGAACGCGCCCTATGCCGACGCCAATGGGATGGTGTCGGCGCCGAACGTCGATCTCGCGAACGAGGCCGTGCAGCAATTGCTGGCGCGCGAAGCCTTCGCGATGAATGCCATGGTCGTGCGCACCTACGCGCGGATGATGAAGTCGCTGCTCGACATCAAGACCTGAGTTCCCTCCCTGCGTCTGCCTCCTTGACCGCGTGCCGCACGGCGCGCCAAGCTTGCACTACCGCGGCTGGGGCCGGTGTAGCGGGGCGGAAAGGAGCCTCTGATGCGACAACTCGGCGTCCTGATTGTCGCTCCGATCGCCGTCGCGATTTCGGCGTCCGCGCACGCCGAAATCGCCAAGAAGGAGCCGCCGATGGGCAGCCTCAAGCCGGGCGAGGTCGTGCTCGTCGACGACGGCACCTGCCCCGCCGGACAGGTGAAGCGTGTGGTCGGCGGCGATCACAAGAAGGTCGGGGGCAAGAACCTGGTCGAGCGCCGCCGCAGCTGCGTGGCGCGTTGAGCGATGCGCTACGAGCTCTACTACTGGCCGACGATCCAGGGGCGTGGCGAGTTCGTGCGCCTCGCGCTCGAGGAGGCGGGCGCCGACTACGTCGACATTGCACGCCGGCCGGGCCGGCGCGGGGTGCCGGCGATGAAGAAGGTGCTCACCGGCAGTCGTGTCGCGCGTCCGCCCTACGCGCCGCCGTTCCTCAAGGCCGGCAAGCTGGTCATCGCCCAGACCGCCAACATCCTCTTCTATCTCGGGGCGCGCCTCGGCCTCGCCCCGCGCGACGAGGCCGGCGCGCTGTGGGCGCATCAACTGCAGCTCACCATCGCCGATCTCGTCACCCACATCCACGACACCCATCACCCGATCTCGGGCTGGCTCTTCTACGAGGAGCAGCGCCCGGCGGCGAAGCGGCGCACTGCGGATTTCTGGCGCTATCGGGTGCCGAAATTCCTCGGCTACTTCGAGCGCGTGCTGGCCAAGAGCGGCGGCCCGTATCTCCTCGGCCGCAGGCTCACCTACGTGGACCTCTCCCTGTTCCAGGTCGTCGAGGGGCTGCGCTACGCCTTCCCCAACCGAATGAAGCGGTTCGAGAAGAAAGTGCCGCGCGTGATCGCGCTGCACGACCGCGTCGCCAAGCGCCCGCGCATCGCCGCCTATCTCGCCTCGAAACGGCGGATCGCCTTCAGCCAGTGGGGCATCTACCGCTATTTCAAAGAGCTGGACGCGTGAGGTCAGGCGGAGAAGATCTCGCTGAACTTCTTCTTCACCGCGGGCGATACGCGCTGGATGTAGGTGTAGTCCATCGGGATGACCTTGATGTCCTTGATCGGCGGGCTGCCGGCCGGCGGATCGACGTCGGCGCGGGCGGCGTAGATGCCGCTCTCCGGCCACAGCTTCTCGGCTTCCAGGCTCAGCGTGTATTCCGCCAGAAGCTTCGCGGCATTCGGGTTCTTGGCGCCTTTCACGACGGCGGTCATCGAGGGGATGGCGAAGGTGCCGTCCGCGGGGAAGACATTCTCGATCTTGTGGCCGGCGAGGCGCGCGATGTTGGCATATTGACTGTCGGCGCCGGCGGCGATCGGGCGCTCGCCGGTCTTCACCAGATTGAGCGCCTGCTCGTTGCCCTGCACGACCATGACGTCGTTCTTGTTGAGCCGCTCGAAGAACTCCCAGCCGCGCGCCCGCGACAGCATGGCGACCACGGCAAGCTGCAGCGAGGTAAAGGACGGATTGGTCATCACCAGCTTGCCTTTGAATTTCGGATTGAGCAGGTCGTCCCAGGTCTTCGGCATCTCGGCCGGCGGGATCAGGTCGGTGCGCCCGTAGATCGAGATGATGCTCACGCGCTGCGGGACGAAATGGCTGTCGGGATCGCGAATGGCTTCGGGCACGTGATCGAGGCCCGCCGGCCTGAACGGGACGAACATGCCTTTGGCCTTGAGGTCGAGCGCTGCGGAAAGGTCGGAGGTCACCAGCACGTCCGCGCCGGCATGCCCGGCCTCCTGCTCCATCAGGAAGCGGCGGAGCACTTGCACGCCGCCGGTGCGGAAAAGCTCGACGGCGATGCCGTATTTCTCCTGGAAGGCGTTGACGAATTTCTGCGCCGCCGAGAGTGGCGCCGAGGTGTAGAGGACGACCTTTCCCTCCTTCTTGGCGGCGGCGATGTCGACGCCATCCGCCGCCGCGGCGCGGCCGACGAAACGCGGCAAGCCGAGCGCCATCGCGCCCGCGACCACGGATCGACGCGTCAGTCCGGTCCTTGTGCGTGCCATGATGCATATGCTCCCGGGGATCGGTCAGCCTACGGCGTTGAGCGTCTGGCCGCCAGCGCTGACCGGCTTGGCGGCAACCAGCACGAACGCGATGACGCAGGGCGCGGTGCCCTTGTTGACCCAGTTGTGGATGGTGCCGCGTTGCACCAGCACGTCGCCGGCCTCGAGGTGCACGCTCTCGCCGTCGAGCTCCATGTCGATCTCGCCGGAAATCACGGTGGCATAGTCGATCGAGTCGGTGCGGTGGTTGCGCGCGGCGACCCCGGGCCCAAAGCTCACCACCCGGAATACGATGCCATTGGGCAGCGTGGTGCCGGTCTTGCGTGCGGATGCGTCCGCGTTGCCGTCGTTGTCGACCGGAAAGCCTTCGTTGGTCCAGATGTTGGCGGCGTGCGCGCCCGGCCGGCCCTGCACGACGTTCTTGGCGATCTCGTCGATCGTGACTTTGGCGCGGCCGCTGTCGTCATGGCCGGTAACGACGCGGCGGACGGTGAGGCTCATCGGACGTTTCTCCCTGGGTGTTGTCGCGAGGAGGGATCATTCGCCGATGGCGCGACGATTGCAATCGGTGCCGCGTCGAGCCCAAGGGCCCTAAGCGATAGGAGCATCGGTAAAATCGCCGGCCAAGACGCAGTGACTCGACCTCCAAAAATGCCTAAAAACGGCGGGAGCGAAGCTGCGGTGTCGCGCGGCAACACACGCCGAGGTTTTCCATGAACGCCCCCGCCCAGATCGTCCCGCCCTACAAGCACACCCCGCTGTTCCCGCTCGGCAAGGACAGCACGACCTACCGCAAGCTCACCGCCGATGGGGTGCGCGTCGAAAAGATCATGGGCAAGGACATGCTCGTCGTCTCGCGCGAGGCGCTGCGGACGCTGGCGGAGGCGGCCTTCACCGACATCAACCATCTGCTGCGGCCGGCACACTTGAAGCAGCTGCGCTCGATCCTCGAGGACCCGCAGGCGTCCGACAACGACAAGTTCGTCGCCTACGATTTTCTCAAGAACGCCAATATCGCCGCCGGCGGCGTGCTGCCGATGTGCCAGGACACCGGCACCGCCATCATCATGGGCAAGAAGGGCCGGCTGGTCTTCACGGATGGCGACGACGAGGCGGCGCTCGCCGAGGGCGCGCGCGACGCCTACCTCAAGCGCAATCTGCGCTACTCGCAGCTCGCACCGATCTCCATGTTCGAGGAGAAGAACACCAAGTCGAACATGCCGGCGCAGGTCGAGATCTATGCGGACGGCGAGGACGCCTACAAGCTGCTGTTCATCGCCAAGGGCGGCGGCTCCGCCAACAAGTCGTTCCTGTTCCAGGCGACGCCGTCGATCCTCACGCATGATCGCATGATCGCGTTCCTGAAGGAGAAGGTGCTCACGCTCGGCACCGCCGCGTGCCCGCCCTATCACCTCGCCATCGTCATCGGCGGCACGTCGGCCGAGCTCACGATGAAGACGGTGAAGCTCGCGTCGACCAAATATCTCGACGAGCTGCCGACGCAAGGCTCCGAGGATGGCCACGCCTTCCGCGACCTCGCGATGGAGCAGGAGGTGCTCGAGCTCACGCAGTCCCTCGGCGTGGGCGCGCAGTTCGGCGGCAAGTATTTCTGCCACGACGTGCGGGTGATCCGGCTTCCCCGCCACGGTGCGTCGCTGCCGATCGGGCTCGGCGTGTCGTGCTCGGCCGACCGCCAGGCGCTGGGCAAGATCACCCGCGACGGCGTCTATCTCGAGGAGCTCGAGCACAATCCGGCGAAATATATGCCGGACGTCGACGCGTCGAAGCTCGGCGGCGACGTCGTCAACATCGACCTCAACCGGCCGATGCAGGAAATTCTGGCGCAGCTTTCCAAGTATCCGATCAAGACGCGGCTCTCGCTCTCGGGGCCGATGGTCGTCGCGCGCGATCTCGCGCACGCGAAATTGCGCGAGCGGCTCGAAAGCGGGCAGGGGCTCCCCGACTATTTCAAGAACCATCCGGTGTACTACGCCGGCCCCGCGAAGACGCCGCAGGGCTATGCCTCGGGTGCGTTCGGTCCGACGACGGCGGGGCGGATGGATTCGTTCGTCGGCGACTTTCAGGCCGCCGGCGGCTCGATGGTGATGCTGGCCAAGGGCAATCGTTCGGCGGCAGTGCGTGAAGCGTGCCAGAAGCACGGCGGCTTCTACCTCGCCTCGATCGGCGGCGCGGCGGCAAACCTCGCCGAGCACTGCATCAAGAAGGTCGAGACCGTGGAATATCCCGAGCTCGGCATGGAAGCGATCTGGCGGATCGAGGTGGAGAATTTCCCGGCTTTCATCGTCATCGACGACAAGGGCAATGACTTCTTCAAGGAATTGAATTTGGGGTAGCCGGTCGAACGAAGAAACATCAAGGGTGGAAGATCATGGCCTGGATCAAAGCGACTGACATCGCCTATGGACGGTTTCGCGCCCCCGATCTCGACGTGATGGAGGAGTTCCTCACGAACTTCGGCCTGGTGCGCAGCGATCGGACGCCGACCGCGCTCTTCATGCGCGGCACCGATCCGCCCCATCACGTCCATATCACCGAGAAGGGCGAGCCGAAGGTCGTGGGGCTGGCCTATTACGCTGCGAGCGAGGACGACCTCGCGCGCCTCGCCAAAGCGCCCGGCGCGTCGGCGGTCGAGGCGATCGACGAGCCGGGCGGCGGCAAGCGCGTGCGGCTCACCGAGCCGAACGGCTACCAGATCGAGGTGGTGCACGGCATTGCGACGCTGCCGGCGATCGTCACCCGGCGCCAGAAGCTCAACACCGGCGAGGAGCCGTTGTCGCGCGCCGGCGAGCTGATGCGGTTGCCCAGGGGGCCCTCGCACGTGAAGCGGGTCGCCCATGGCGTGTTGATGACGCCCAAATTCGAGGAGACGCTGGCTTGGTTCCGCGAGACCTTGGGCTTCATCTGCTCGGACGACGTCTACGCCGGCGACAAGAGCAACCTGATCGGCTCGTTCAATCGCTGCGACCGCGGCGACATCTATGTCGACCACCACGTCTTCTTCTGCCTCCGGCACGAGAAAACCGGATTGAACCACCTGTCGTTCGAGGTGCCCGACATCGACGACGTCGCCATGGGCCACGACCACCTGAAGCAGTCCGGCAAATACGAGCACATGTGGGGAATCGGCCGGCACGTGCTCGGCAGCCAGGTCTACGACTACTGGGCTGATCCCTGGGGCCGCGTGCACGAGCATTGGGCCGACAGCGACCGCCTGAACCTGGCGAACGGCTCCAATCTGGTGCCAGTGGACGAGGCGCTCATCTCGCAATGGGGCGAGGCTCCGCCGGAGAAATTCATCAATCACGCCAGCCCGTGATGCACTGTCGGTGGCATTCGCGGATACGGAAAGTTTACGGTCGCGCGGCGCGCGGCGTGACATCGCCTGCGTTCTCTGTATTTTGCGTCACGATTCCGGATTCGATTCGCGTGCAGGAGAAATCATGACAATCACCCACTGGATGCGGGCCACGGCCATTGTCGCGGCCCTCGTTGTCGCGGTCCTCGTTGGCACGGCGGTTGTGGCGGCGCAGGCCGACGAATGCGAGTCCATGACCAAGAGCGTCAAGTCCCTGATCGACAAGTTCGATCCGGCTGCCAAGGGCGGCAAGAACGATGCGCGCCTGTGTGCTGGCTACGCCGAGGGGCTCGGACTGATGAAGTCGTTTCGCATCGTCACCGACGAATGCCTCGACGAAGGCGACGAACGCACCAAGGCGCTGGCGGGCCTCGACCGCAGCATCAGGGCGCTGCAGACCCAGGTCGACAAGAATTGCGACTGAGCGCCGGAACGGCCCGCACGACCGAAAAGGAAACGGCAATGTTACGACTGATGATGGCCTCGGCCATGCTGACCGGAATCCTCGCGATGACGGTGCCCGCCGCCGCCGACGAGGAGGAATGCCAAACCGTCGTCACCGCGCTCAACGAAGCGATGTCGATCGGCACCAAGAAATCTCGAAACGACCCTGGACGAGCTCAAGAAGTCCATGAGCCAATCCGCCGACGACAAGACCAAGGCGGTGGTCAAGAACAAGTTCTGCAGCGCGAGCGGCGAGCTCCTCGGCACCTCGCGGGCGGTCCGCGCGGTGGCCGGCGAGTGCGGCCCCAAGCAGCGCGCCGCGCTCGTCTCGCTCGACAAGTCGATCAACGGAGATGGAGACCGCGATCGACGGCACCTGCAAGTAGCAGCCTCGCGTTTTACGGCGAGGCGGGACACCCATGCCCGAATCGTCTGCCTGCCCGTCTTGCGGCGCCGGCGCGGCGGCGCGATAACGTCAGCCATCAGGCATTCTCATCGGCGTCACGAAAGCGGAACAACCATGCAATACGACGACAACGCTGCCCGACCTGGGGTCCTGGCCGCGGGCGCCGCCGTGGCGGCGAGCAGTGCCGCGCCGGCGCAGCCGGCCCGCGCCAGGGGGCCGCGCGTCTGGCTCGACATGGACCAGCAGGAGCTCGACGACGCCTACGACCAAATGGTCTATGCGCCCAACCGCGACCAGGTTGGCAAGCGCCGGGTCGCCAACAGCGACAGGGCGCGCTCCGTCATCGGCGCACCCGAGCGCGTCGCTTATGGGCCGACCGAGATCGAGAAGGCCGACGTCTACCGCACCAAGCAAGCGAATGCTCCGGTCAATATCTTCATCCACGGTGGCGCGTGGCGGGCAAATCGCGCGGCCGACTATGCGTTCCTGGCCGAGCCGTTCGTGAATGCGGGCGCGCACTATGTCGTGCTCGACTTCACCAATGTCGACGACGCCGGCGGCAGCCTCTTCGCGATGGTCGAGCAGGTGCGCCGCGCTGTCGGATTCATCTACAAGAATGCCAAGACGTTCGGCGGCGATCCCGACCGGCTCTATCTCAGCTCGCATTCGTCCGGCTCGCATCTCGGCGGCTGCGTGGTCACCCATGATTGGCGTAAGGAAAATCTGCCCGTCGACATCCTCAAGGGAGCGACGCTGGGCAGCGGCATGTACGACCTCGCGCCGGTGCGGCTCTCGAAGCGGTCGAAATATGTCAAGTTCACGGATGAGATGGAGCAGGCGCTCAGCGCCCAGCGCCATATCGACAAGCTCAATACACCGCTCATCCTCGCCTACGGCACCTACGAGACGCCGGAATTCATGCGCCAGACGCGCGACTTCCATGCCGCAGTGAAATCGGCCGGCAAGCCGGTCGAGCTGCTCGTTGGCGAGGGCTACAATCATTTCGAGATGCTGGAGACGCTGGCGAACCCTTACGGCCTGCTCGGCCGCGCGGTGTTCGCGCAGATGCGGCTGACGGCGACGTAACGGCGCCTTTCCGTAGTCCTACTTAGCCCACTCCGGGCGTGGTCGCGGCGCCTTGGTAAACAAGACCTGAAGGTGATGACTTAATGACGCCACACGAATTACTCCGGGATTAACGACCGGACAACCGGTGGCTGCTAGTCTGTCCGCGAGCGGACAGAACATGAGCAGCTTCGTCCTTCTCAGTCTCGTCCTGGCGGCGGCCGTGGTCGCCATCTGCCTGATCGGCGGCATCAGAGCGCGCCGAACGGAAGAGACGCTGCGCCAGCGCAATATCCTGCTCGACGGGGCCCTCAACAACATGAGCCAGGGCCTCAACATGTTCGATTCCGCCGGCCGGCTGGTGCTGTCGAACGAGCACTATTTCGACATGTATCGGCTCGACCGCGCGATCATGCAGCCGGGCGTGACGGTGCGCGAGCTGGTCGAGGCGCGCCTTGCCGCCGGCACCTTCTTCAAGACCGATCCGGAGCAATACATCCGGGACCTGATGACGTCGATCGTCGAACGCAGGCCGACGCGGGTGACGCGCGAGCTGGCCGACGGCCGTTTCATCACTGTCGTCAATCAGCCCCTGGGGGGTGGCGGTTGGGTGGTGACGCACGAAGACGTCACCGAGCGCTGGCGCGCCGAGCGCGACCTGGTCAACACGCGCAACTTCCTCGACACGGTGGTCGAGAACGTGCCGTCGGCGATCGTGGTCAAGGATGCGCGCGAGCTCACCTATGTCCTGATCAACCGGGCGGCCGAGGAGTTCTACGGCGTGCCGCGCGCGGACATGATCGGCAAGACCGCGAAGGACGTCTTCGCGCCGGAAACGGCGGCGACGATCGCCACGCGCGACCAGCATGTGATCGAGAGCCGCAGCGCGGTGCATCTCGGCGAGCATCCGGTCGAGCTCAAGACCAACGAGCGCCGCATCGCCGTGACCACGCGCCTGCCCATCCTCGGCGCGGGCGGCGAGCCCCGATATCTCCTGACCGTGACCCAGGATGTCACCGAGCGCAAGCGGGCGGAGGCGCGCATCGCGCGGCTCGCCCACTACGATTCGCTGACGGATTTGCCCAACCGGGCGGCATTCAACCAGTGCTTCGCCTCAGTCCTCGAACGGGCGTCGAAATCGGACGAGAGCTTCGCCGTTCTGGTCATCGATCTCGACCGGTTCAAAGAGATCAACGACGTCTTCGGTCATTCGACCGGCGATCGGCTCCTGCGCGCGATCGCGCAGCGATTGAGCGCGATGCTCGAAGGCGCGTTCCTTGCCCGCCTCGGCGGCGACGAGTTCGCCATCATCGTGACCGAAAGCCCGGCTCCGACCCACGCCGCGCGGCTGGCCGAGCGGCTTCTCGCCGCCGTCGGCGACGAGTTCGAGATCGAAGGGTATCGCCTGCGCGTCGGGCTCAGCGTGGGCATCGCGCTCTACCCGATCGACGGCGCGGATGGGAGCGCTCTCCTCGCCAACGCCGATGCCGCGCTCTTCCGGGCGAAGGCGGAAGGACGCGGATCGATCCGCTTCTTCGAGGCCGATATGGATCAGCGCCTGCGCGAGCGGCGCGCGCTGCTGCACGATCTTCGCTCCGCCATCGAGCAGGGTCAGTTCCTGGCCTACTATCAGCCGCAGGCGCGCATCGACGGTGAGATCATCGGCTTCGAGGCGCTGGCGCGCTGGCAACATCCGACCCGCGGCCAGGTCCCGCCGGATACGTTCATTGCAATCGCCGAGGAGAGCGGGCTCATCCACCCGATCGGCGAGTGGATGCTGCGCGAGGCCTGCCGTGAAGCGGCATCGTGGCCGAAGCTGCTGCACCTCGCCGTCAATCTCTCGCCGGTGCAGTTCCGCCAGGGCGATCTCGCCGGCCTCGTCCATCAGGTGCTCATCGACACTGCGCTCGCGCCCGGCCGGCTCGAGCTCGAGATCACCGAGAGCGTGCTGGTTGACGATCTGCCGCGCGCGCTGTCGACGCTGCGCCGGCTCAAGGCGCTCGGCGTCCGTATCGCCATGGACGATTTCGGCACCGGCTATTCGTCGCTGTCCAACCTGCAGGCGTTTCCGTTCGACAAGATCAAGATCGACCGTTCGTTCATCTCCGCTCTCGAGCGTAGCGGCCAGGCCGCCACCATCGTGCGCGCGGTCATCGCGCTCGGGCGCGGGCTCGACCTGCCCGTTCTGGCGGAGGGGGTGGAAACCAGGGCGCAACTCGATTTCCTGGCGCGCGAGGCGTGCTCCGAGGTGCAGGGCTTCCTGATCGGCCGGCCGCTGCCGATCGTCGAATACGCCGCGGTCGTGGGCCGCGCGGCGCCGCCCGACACCAAGGCGAGCGTGGCATAGAAGCGAATCAAAGAGTGAGGGCGAGAGAATCGCAGTCCCGGCCGGTGTATCCCAACCAAGCAAAATCAAGGCCCTACAGTGTCAAACGACACCCCGCACCCCCTTTGACCCGCAAAGCGTATTCCGCGCAGTGGCAAACCGACTGTGGAGCGCGCTGACGAAATTCGCCGCCGGCCTCATTTCAGAAACGCGGTGTCTCGCCCTTCCGGCGGTAGTACTCGCGCATCCACTCCATTCCTCGTCTGGCGGCAGTGTCGTCGCAGCTGCCGGTGTGGCCCTCCACGACCTCGGTTAGGTCTTTGCGAGTCGCATCGGTGAGGCCGTACTTCTTCGGCTGCGCGAGGAAATGTACGGCGGCACCGGCGGCGAATTTGCTGATCTCGATCGGCTTGCGCGCCATCTACAGCACCTTCGACAGGTCCGGGCAGATCAGATCGCACCGTTCATGCAGCGCGTGTACGTCGCGCTTGCCGTGCTCGCTCAGGTTCGCGAAACGAGCCCAGTAGTTTATTTACGGGTCATCGCAGGCTTGGTGCCCGCCCGCCTCGACGTCGCGACCGTCGAGAATGACCTCGAGAATATGACGGCCGCCGAGCTGCGCGAATTCATCGTCAACGGAATTGAGGAGCTTGGAATTTCGGACGCGGCCGGCGCTCTTCGAAATAATTCTAATAACGCGAAATTAGGCCTCCGACGTAGGTCGCGTCGGGTACCCGTCGTCCAGAAATAATACCTCGTCGAGGCGTTGCGAGGGATGAAGCGGCTCCCAGCCACCTGGAAGCCCGTCGGCGAGGTTTTGGCGTCGCCGGCACTCCAGCAGCAGCCCTCGACGCGGCGGACGACCACGGACGGCATTGCGGGCGATAGCGAGCCACCTAAACAAACGCGCAAGACCATTTTCAATTCCGGCCGGCATCAGTGGCTTGGTCAGGTTGTGCGAGACGAGCAATCGCCCGGCGCCGCGGTCCGGGTTGCGGTCTTGTTGTGGGAGCATATGAACGAAGAGCGCGGCTACGCTTGGCCGTCGTTGACCTACATCGCAGTGCAGTCAGTGGCAGCCCCGGAGCCGATCAAGCCTAAGGCCACCACAAACTCAACCTCAGGTTTTCACGCGAGCCACTATGCGGACGCCAAGGCTGTGGCGCCCTATTCTCGACTTGATCCTCATGATATTTTTAAATCGGATCGGGGGAGAGAGGGGTCTCCCCGTGTTGCAGTGGTTGGAGTACGACCCGATTGCCGTAACGGTCTTGGTCGTCGGCATCGGCGTGGTTTCACTGCTCGCCCTGAGCATCTAGTTGCACCCAAAGCTTGTCGAGCTGGCATCATCTGCCATCGCTATCCACCGATGTCGTGCAGCCAGCCGTTCATCCTGATCTGCAGCTGATCGATGTACTGACCGCTCATCCAATCTCTCAGTTCTTGATCGCCGTGTACAGCCTCGCATAGACGGGGTTTTTCTCTTGTTGCGTAGGATCACACATGGCCCAGAAGCGGACGTGGCGAAGCAGGGTCGCACATGTCTGCTTTCCGAGGGAATGTGTTGCAAAACTATTTTCACGACCAAAATGAGCAAGATTGATTCACGGACAAGAGCATCCGACTAAAATGGGATGACGAAAATCTGTTCGCCCATTTCATTCGTAACGATCAAGCTTATGCCTGGCTCGTCGTATTTGCCGCCCTCTTTCAGTTTGCGGACGCTTCGAAGCGCAAACTCGAGCGCGGCCGCATTGGTGGGCAGCGAAGTGCCGGAAGGATAGTGCGGCGACCTCATCTTCGAGTCGTCGCCTCGCAGATGCATCAAGATCATGGCCGATGCCATACGCCTTGGCGACGACTGATTCGATCTCCCGCGACTTGGCGTTGAGATTGCGGAGCAACTCCAGTTCTTGTCCGCTCATCATCTGTACCCCCGCTGCCATCGCGCTTGATCGTAGGCTATGCCGTTGTGTCCGGAGACTTCCGGTGCGAAGTTGTCCACAGAATGCACCGCCGCGGCCGATGATCGACAGCCTGGGCAGAAAAAAACCCCGCGAAAAACGCGGGGGCAATTTCATTGCATTTGGGCCTAATGCCGGACAACCACGGGGGATCGGGGGGATCGGGGGTGGCCGTCTAGATTGGCTCTTCTTTGTTGGACGCGCCGGACTGACCGAAGGTCCAAGCCCGGCATTATTTCAGAAAATCTTTGCAGAGCCTGTGACGTTTGTCACAGGCTCTCTAGCCGTCCCATGAACTATTTATACGGCGTTTGAGCCAACCTGAGTGGAAGCCCACCTCGTCATGTTGGCCGGCACGATCCAGTGCTTCGCGCAACCGAGGGGCTTTTCACGAAGCCGAAGCATACCGGCACGCCAGCTCGTCGTGTCCCCTTCGAGCATCACTGGTTGATGAGAGTAAGCCCATGCGTTCCCCCCATCGTTCATGGTCAAGTTTTGTCTCGCCAGAGCCGCAGAATGCCGCCGCAACGCCGAGCTGGCAACAGACCCAGCTCGGAGACGGTCTTGGCTGAACACAGAGGGACAATGGTTCTTTCTGGCGCGCAGCTATGACAACGAGCGCCGCGGGTCGGCTGAGGCGCTCACATTTCTGCACAGGCACAGGCAGGGGATGCGTAAGCCATGAGCGCGACATCTATCGATGCTGATGCAAGCGTGGGAGCGGTTATGAAAAGTTGCGCCCAATGCTACGGAAAGCTGGGACTAGGTGTCCGCGCCCGTAATTTGTGGAACGGCCGTTGCTGGGTTCACGTTCGCTTTTGTTCGACCCATTGTGAAGCTCTTTACGAGCTGGAGCGACACGACGCCAACGCACAGCTCTGGCGCGCCCTGGCTCGCCGCAGTCCGCAGAGCTGACCACTAACGATATCCGCGAGCGATTCCAGCGGATGGAGCCATGACCCATCTTGAACGCCGCGGCGCGTTCACGCTGCGGCAATGAGCCCACGGTGCCGCGCGTCGTGCGTGCCGTAACGTGGCTCGATGATTCATATTGTTGCGATCGCGGGCGCAATCCTTTGGTTCGGGCTCAATGGACTGCTGTGGTACTCGAAGCCGAGCGACGCCCTATGGCTGCTGGGCTCCAGTGTGCTCGGTGTCACTTTTTTCGCTGCGTTCTTTTATTATCTGCAATGGACCGACGCAGATCGAAACGGCATAGACCCTAAGTGACGTAGCCGCGTTGCTGCTGATCCACTTATGGACAAAAAAAGCTCCGATCAGGTTGGCCACTGATCGGAGCCTAGTGAGCCGAACTTCATTCTTTCGAAGTGTCGGCTCGATTGGGACGTGTGTAGTCCGGTGCCCAGCCTAGGTGGCTCGGGGGCTAGTTGGCTGTTCGAACTGGCCCCACAGGAAATTGACGATGCACGGCAAGCCGAGTGCGGTTGCGACGAGAGCGAAAGCCAGTAAATCGATCATAGTCATCTCCCCTAGATTGGCGGGTCATGCGGTACTGGTAGCGCACAGCGGCTTCAACGCGCTGTGACCGGCGTCACAGGTGCCAAGGAATTTTTGGCGCTGGCCCAGCCAAGCTCGCCACACACCCCCAGATCGGCTGCAACCCCTGACGGACTCGAAGTCTGCCCGCCCCTACAGCACCTTCGACAGGTCCGGGCAGATCAGGTCGCACCGCTCATGCAAGGCGGGTACGTCGCGCTTGGGGCAGTCGCCTTTGAGGTCGCTCACCCACCTGGTCAGATTGCCCCTGCGGCCGTGCTTCAAGGGGACGCCCGCAGCAATTCTCGGCCGTATCAAGGCGGCGGACGCGGACAGCGCGGTCAGGGAGTGGATCTTGACCCGCCCGCCGCCGCCTCTGTTGCCGCGCAGCGCCCGCCGCAGCCTCGCCCCTACGATGGCGCCGCATTGGTTCTCACGCGCAAGCCGTGCTCGAAGGCGGGCGGTGATCAGTATCTGCCGACGAACGGACCGCCCAAGCGATAGTTGAGGCCAACACGAGCGACGTGAAGGTGAATGTCGCCGAGCGAGTTGGAGAAGGTTGCAAAGCGAGGAACCGGGGCAAGCCCTCCGGTCAAGACGCTCGAGACATTCTCCCCGTCGAACTCGGCGTAGAGGTACTCCGCTTTGATGGTCCAGTTGTCCCATAGGCCCGCTTCCAGGCCGGCGCCGATCGTCCATCCGCCTTTGGTCTTGGAGAACGACGCGATCTGCGGCGCTCCATTCGGAGGTGTCGTGAACGGGGGCTCGTTGAAGGTCTGCGTGAAGTCCATCCGCAATGCGGCGAAGCCGCCGGTCACATAGAGCAGCACGCGATCGGTGGCGGTGTATCCGAGACGCCCGCGCACGGTCCAGAGCCACTTCTTGTCGTCGGACACGTCCAGGAAGTACGGCGATGTGGGGTCGTTGCTATATACGAACCGGCCGCCTAGCTGATCGCCTTGGTCCATCCAGTTGAAGTCGGTCTCGACGCCCCAGACGACACGGCCGGATTGGTAATTGCAGCCGACCTGCACGCCGCCGATGAAACCGTTGCTTTCGAGGCTGCCGGTACCGTTCCTCGATACCTCAGGAAGGACGAACACCGCGAAGTAGGCCGGCGTCCCGTTAGTTACGGTCAAGGCGTTGTCGGCCTTCTGCCAGGCACCGCCTGCGTTGGCGCCTATGTAGCAGCCGGTCCAGCTGTAAAGGACGGGGGCGGGTACTCTCGCCTTGACCGGCATGTCGGCAGCCGGTGCTGAGTTGCCCGCGTTGAACGCAATGAACGCGACGCCTGCGAGGAACAGCTTTTTCATGACGGCCCCTATTGTTGGCGTTGAAGTCAGCTCCGGTTTGGGAGGACGCCACTTTACCTCTTAGTGGGGTGCAAACCTGTGATCCCTTCGCAACATCCCAGATTTTTGCGGTACCATATTCAAGCAAGTTAACATCATCATACCTTCACTCGCCAAGACCGGATCTGAAATACTGCCTGGCCGCGGGCGACCCGCCCGAAGCTATCGCCGTTTTTCTCTGCCGCAGTGTCTGTGAAGTGCGCGCCAAGGCCGCCGAGATTGTCGCGCGAGGTCAGTCGTGAGGAAGCCGCGCGAAATGCCCACCTGGGAGATATCCCGGATCAAAGGCACACCTGCTGCCATCCTCGGCCGCATCAACGCGCCGAATGCGGAAACCGCCGTTAAAGAATGGATCGAGAAATTCGGGATCACCGATCCTGAGCAGCAGAGCCGGTTGGTGGCGCGACCCGTGAAATGACGGCGCCGCAGAAAAAGGAGCAGGAGTTCTAAACTCTCCAGTCTCGACACTTCTTTATTAGATAGAACTGACTCCGAGTCGTGCGGAGCCCCGCCATTCCGAAGCGATCGATGCACTGCTGCCAGGATGAGATCTCATCAGGATTCAGCGCGTAGCGGCTACAGGCCTCTTCCAGAGACAATAGACCACCGCGCACTGCCGCGACGACTTCCGCCTTGCGCCGGATCACCCAGCGCTTGGTGTCGGGCAATGGCAGATCGGCGAGGGTCAAACGATCTCCGCACGGTCCGATGACATGCTTGACCGACGGCTGTGCGGTTTTGTCCCGGTGATCTATCAGCGCACGCTTCGCCGCCATCAGCCCAACCCCCGGCCTCAATAGCGCACTGAAGGATAAGTGATTCGCGTCGAACGCAGCGGTACCGAACTAGTGGCGCACCTTTAATTTCAGAGGTTCCAGCTGTATCAAAGCACCTACGGCTAGATCATCTCTGGTAGGCCGAACATTTCGCGTACGTACAAGTTCGTAAGAGGATACCGAAGGCATCGCGTTCAGCCCCACTCTTGCGCCAGCGTTTCGTCCTGCAGTAATGGAGCGACCGGTAACCTAGTGAAGCTGCTTGGCGTCTTCAGAGCGTGTGCACCGGATTTCGGGTTCCAACCTTAAGATTAACGCAGAAGATTTCGAAAGCGCGTCAAGCTCTACCTCAACCCTCAATGGCTTCGCGACTTAAAGTGGACTTGTCGCTTGGAGCGCTATCGCTTCGGTCAACAGAAGTTGGGCCAATTCAACCAAGGAGCTCTTTCCGAACACACCCAAACCCAAATGGAGGACTTCTGCTCATGCTCACATCGCAGACATTCATTCGTCACGATCAAACGCACGTTCGCAGAAGACTAAACCCCAAAGGATATGGGCCGCCGCTTTTTATACTGGTCAGCCTCGGGCTCTGGGTACTGATCATATGGGGGGCACGGGTTCTCTACAGCTGGGGAGTTCTGAAGCGACGCCCTTTCCGCTTTCGCGCTGGCCTGCATCGTTGCTTAGTGATGAAGTCGCCAAACGAGGACGTCGAACAGATTGAGCGGCTCGCAGCCGAAAACGAGCGCCTGCGGGCAGCGATCAAGGAAGCGCAAGAGGCAATCGAGAAGGACAGTGCGAGCGGCCCGGGATCGATCGATTTTGACGCGATCCTCGCTCGGCTGCGGGGTGCCCTTCACCGGCACAGTGACGCATCTTGAACGCCGCAGCGCCTTCACGCTCGCGTGCATCGCGCCCACGCTCATCGTCAGCGCCGATGCTTTCTTTACGAGCCGGCGGGGAGCAGCATGACGGATGCGTATCGCCAGGTCGGCGTCCACGCAGCCGCAAAGAAGCCGGCTGACTTGCCGTTGGCGTTGCCGACCAAGTACGAACTCGTCACTAATCTCAGGACTGAAGGCGCAGGTGGCGGTGGCTGCAGCAGCGCGCCGGCGAGATAATCGAGTGACCGCATAAGTGGCGGGGAGGACATCGCCCCCGGGTTCGCTTGCAGGTGGAGGCCGTTTCTTGTCGCCTCGCGTACCCGGTTTCAATCAGCCAAACATGCTAGACGTAGCGATCACGACGGCCATCAAGACCGCGCCCAGGCATGAGAACTGCAAGAATTCACTCAGGACTCTGCTCATAATGCCCCCCTAATGCCCCTCCCTCGCGTGATCCCTACAGCGCGCTTCCATCCCGGCAAAAGGGTGGCCGCGAGTTGTCGGATTTCTGGACGGAGACGGAATAGCGGCCCGGTGTGGCAAATGAGCAACGTTACGCCAGCAGAAAAACGCGTAGTCCTAACCACCGCTCTTGCGGCGGGTAAGCGGAAGGCATCACCTCGACGCGCAGAGAACCAGTCCCTGCGGTCCCAGACCCGGGTGAGTGAAGAAACTCGGGCAGCCTATTGCTTTGCCCGTTCCGCGGCAGTGTTTGCAGTCACGATTGAAGAAAAGACCAGCCTTGCCCGATCCACGGCATGACCCGCACAAGCCGGAACGCAATGGCGTGGCGCACATGGGACACGGATCGCCCTCTCTTGCCGCGTCGAGCATTGCCGCCTCCTTTGTTTCAAGAGTGAAGGCTCGGCAGACTCGTTAATCGCACAGGCAGACGCGTTCTTGTGTGAACTACCTCACGCAGCGGCTTCCGGTCCCGCCAAAGCGCCACTGGCGTGCAAAGAGCAAATCGTGAGCAGGGAGTGCCCTAGTTCACAGACGAGCCAGACGCCGCGCGTATACTTGCAGCCAGATACGTCGCTCGGAAGGAGGGACACGTCATGACCTGGACTTCGGATGGCCTCTGGGTCTTGCTCTATTCAATTCTGGCTACCCTGCTCATGCTGTCGTGGGTATATGTTCCGGCATGAGGCGCGGGCGGCCGGCCCAGGCAATCAGACAGGCACAGCACGACTGTCGGCCACGCAGCCGCGGCAAAAATTCGAATTTTCGTTGCGTACCCAGCTGCGGCACGATTGCATGCCGGTGTGATCTCGATCCACGCGCGCCCCACTTTTGCTTTTGCCGCACATAAGTGGCTCTATCTTTTTCTGTCGCGTTCAAAGAGGGAGTTCCCACCCAGCCGCGCGTCGGCGGGTTTTCTTGGCGCCTTGATATCGTGAGCATGTCGTTCGTGGTCGTGCGCTAGGTGCGGGCGAAAAACGAAATCTTTCGCCAAGGCCACAGCCTGTGAGAGCGGATATTCGGGCAGCCTATCGTTGTCCCGGTCCCGCCGCAGGTCCTGCAGTCGCGTTTACCCGATTTACCCGTTCCGTAACATCGTGCGCATAAAACGGTCCGCAGTGGCGTGCCGCACTTAGGACAAGGATCGCCCGCTATCGCAGTGTGCATTGCTCTTCTCTCTCTCTCTCTCTCTCTCTCTCCACCGTATCGCCAAAAGTGAAGACGCGAAAAAAATATCGCATCATGCGCACGCTGCGCGTGACTAGTCTCACAGAGCGACTTGCATGATCGCTTGCTTGCACATCTCTTCTCGTCCGACGCTGTCCGAGTGCTCCGAACGCGGCGACGGTATCCTTGTCACGTCGTCGGTAATGAGAAACCTCGGTACAGGGTGTTGGACCGGCGCGGCAGTAAAAATGTCGTGTGTACCGTTCGAGAAAAATTGCGAATTCAGGCGGTGCGCGTCACGATGCCTCCGATTTTCATTGGAGGGATCGCGTCATGGTGACGCTGTTCGTCATTGCCGCTGTCGTCCTTCTGGTGTTTGGGCTGTTCGCTTGGCGATACGAAGCCGCCACCGGAGGCACAGGAGGAATTATAAAGCTGTTGCATGACCGGGCGAGGTTGGCGCGCAAGTCGCGGTGATATCTGCCTATTTGGCCGCCCGCTGTTTGCGTAGTGCGGCATCCTGTGGCAGCTCGAGCGCGCCGGAAAGCTCACACTCCAGAACGACGACATCCGCGAGCGGATGACCCATCTTGAACGCCGCGGCGCTCGCATGCATCGCCGCCGGTCTCATTTCAGAAACGCGGTGTCTCGCCCTTCCAGCGGTAGTGCTCGCGCATCCACTCCAGTCCTCGTCTGGCGGCAGTCTCATCGCAGCTACCGGTGTGGCCCTCCACGACCTCGGTTAGGTCTTTGCGAATCGCATCGGTGAGGCCGTATTTCTTCGGCTGCGCGAGGAAATGCACGGCTGCGTCGGCGCGAATTTGCTGATCTCGATTGGCTTGCGCGCCACTCCCTCGATAGGTCCGGGCAGATCAGGTCGCACTGCTCATGCAGCGCGTGTACGTCGGGCTTGGGGCAGTCGCCTTTGAGGTCGCTCACCCACCTGGTCAGGTTGCCTCTGCGGCCGTGCTTCTCGATCAGCTTGGCGACGCTGTAGCGCCCCTTACGGTCGCATCTGGTGCATTCGACGCGGAGCATGGTGAGCTTACCCTGGATGTCACCAAAGATCTGAAAGTCGCGGGCCATCGTGGTCCCCTGGAAAACTCGACTTCGCGTATGGAAAAGCCCCAGATCAGTGGGCTTCCAAAAAATAAGGAGCGTGAACCAACCGGATTTATTCCCGCCCGCCGCCCAAAAAAAAGCCCCGGCGGGCGGGGCTCAAGGGACGTAAGCGCTGGGCTGCCCGCGTGTCACGGGCCGCTAGAAGCTATCCTCGCAATATGTAAGCGGGGTGACAGCGCGACGGCGCGGGCGCGATCCTTCTTTGCTTCTATCGCCAACTTCGTCCACTCGTCAGCAAGCTTAAGCCATCGATCCTTTTGAGCGGCATTTTCCGACAATGTCGCCTGGTAGCTGCATGCCTCCGCGTTAGCTCGGTAGATGTCGGATCTTGTCGAACGCATGACACTCTGTACTCCATGCCCGGCGCAACTCTAGGCAGTTGACTACGAGCCATCAAATCAAATCTGCACCACCCATTTTGGGGGTCCGAATGTTCGCAACTCTGGCGGAGTCGGATCGGCCAACGCAGAGAAACGTTCCGACGCAGACGTTGTCTACGCGGAGATCACCGACGATGGAATGGTGCGTCATCCGTCGTTCAAGGGGCTGAGCGAGGCGTCATGAAGCGACAAGCACTTAAAATGACGGCTACGGATGTCCGCGTAGCGGCAACGTGCTTGCTTGGCGCGGCCCTTGCACTGATCACGGCAACCCTGATCGGCTGTACTGATTCGGCACGATGGAGTCCCGAAACGAGCAAGGGGACGCAGAAAATGAAGGCCGCAAAAATCTCCGAAATGTTCTTACGCTTCTATTTCGCGCAAGCAGCTGCTGGGGCCGCCGTGGGCTTCGTGATCCCGATCGTCCACGCGCTGTTGAGACTCTGAAATGTGCCGTATGTACTATTGAACTAGAGGCCCCCCCGTCGCGGCCTCGCGGGCGGAGCCAAGAGCGGCCCCTCCGCCGAGAACGGCCATGAAATCCCGGCGCCTCATTCGATCACCTCGTCGGCAGCCACGAGCAATCTGTCCGGCACGGTGAGACCGAGCGCTTTCGCGCTCCTGAGATTGATCACCAACTCGTACTTCGTCGGTGCCTGAGCGGACAGGTCACTCAGAAAACGGGAAACAGGTGTGAATTGGGTGAAAGGAGCAGGTTACCTGCAAATTTGAGAGACGGCGCTAAAACTTCCGTCACATCCAATCTTGCCGGCCGGGCAAAGGAGGCGCATCGTTGACCAGTCGCTGGGGATGGCGGGGCACTGTAGGAGTTTGCCATGCCCTCGGCGTATAACCGGCATCCCGAGTTTGGTTATTTTTGCCTGTCGTCCAGCTTCCGTCGCAAGGCGGGGCTCGCTCTCGCCTTCATCGTGTTCGGATCGATCGCAGGCGCAAGCGGCGTAGTTATGCAAATAGCTGGGCACGAGCCCGATATCAACGGTAGATCGGTGACTGCTGCGATGCCGCTCAATTCCAGCGCCACGCTCTCCGCCAGTCTCGTCTCGACGGCATCTCCCGCTGCGAGCGCGCCGAATAGCCGGCAAGATTCCGCGTCGCCGTCCAATTCAGCGCAAGGCGCACTGGTGGTCAATGCAATTACCACAGCGGCGACAGAGCCGGATACACTTGCGGCTACAGAGACATCCCAGCAGTCTGTTGCTCCTCCCAAGAAGCGGCAAAAAACGGCGCACCGCCAGAACCGGCGCGACCGAGGCTGGTACGACGCTTATGCGTGGCGCCAACCGCGCGCGGATTACGGGCGCGGGCGCGGATACGGCCACGATTATTGGCGGGCTGGCTGGTGATGTGCGGCCTGCGGAGCAGGCGCCCGTGATCGCTGCCTTCACACGCGCCTCGACCCAGTCAATCAATGATCCGCTTTCTGCGCGGTTTCATTTGCGTGTGCGCAGGCGGCCGGCTCCGTAGCGGAGCATTTTTTCACGTTTCAAAGCGACACCTGCAGACCACTTCGGCGCCAGCCAGGGATGTTCGGGGACAGTCGCCGAACCTCCTGGCTCGCTGCGGCGGCCGCGATTTGGCAGCCATGGGCATGAGCTCGCGCAAGAGTTCCAGCGGTTCGCAGTCAGAGCGCCAGGCGATGTCAGGTTACGACGACGCCATTTGAGAACAGGACTACGAAAATCACAACTGCCACCGCGATGGAACCTACGACTGCGAGCCATTCCTTGTAGGGCGTTGTGTCGGGGATTTCGCTTTCCAACGATTCACGCATCGCACCACCCTTTGGACTGTCTAGCTCTGTGCCGTCCCCTGTGTCTGCGACTGTTGTGCGAAAAGAATTGGCGACAATTGTGGAGATTGTGACGCAATTCTCCAAAAGTCGTGTGGTGTAGCTTTTCGGTCACTGAACGATCGGGAACGCGCTGCCGCTCGCGGTGCCTGAACGCACCTCGACCTGGTGCAACCATGCTTCCACGATTACGGCCGACTGGCTGCCGGAGGACATGCCGATTTCGGCGCTGGACGCATGTCTGGGAGATATCCCGGATCAAAGGCACACCGGCTGCCGTCATTGGCCGCGTCGAGACCACCGACGACAAAGTTTCGGGTGCGATCAAGGCAGCCATCGAAAGATTCCGAATCACCGATCCTGAGCAGCAACTGCGGCTAGTAGCGCGGCCGGTGAAATGAGCGAAGGCGAGATCAAGATTGAATTTACCCGTTTGCACTGACCAAATAGTGTAAGCTGTCAATGGGAGGGCCAACGCAATGCGCTATTTGTCGGCCGTCTGCTTTCTAGCGATTGCAGCCTTTGCAGACGCGAGCCCCGCAGCAGCACAACAGAATTGTGCTTGCTTTTGCAGAGTTCAGGGCGAAAGCGGCGGGGGGTGTTGGGTTGACGTACCGGGTTGTAAGCCTCGTTCCGGCGTTCGGAATTGCAGCGATGGGGCCAAATGTGGTTACATTTGCGGTTCCCCCGGCCTCCCCGCTAGACGAAGTGCGCCGCGCCCTCTCGGGGAACATTATACGCCTAGATAGATTCGGCCATGCGCGCCGCCGCGATCCAAGAACGGGTGCGGGCTGGGTTGGCGAGAGCACGAAGCGAAGGCACGACGCTCGGCCGTCCGAAGATCAGCGCCACCGTCGAGGCGGCCATCAGGGCCACGCTGGCGAGCGGCACCGGCATGCTCAAGACTGCCAAGCTGCATGGCGTTGGCTGCGGCACGGTGCAGCGCATCAGCCGCGAACTGGCGGCCTGAGAGGACAGGCCTACTTTTTGTCGCTGACAACAGCCGATATTGAGACTTTGCAACCGTCGCTGAATTTGCTGAGGGCATCCTTGACGCAGGCCACTTTCTTAAGGCCCTTTACGCTACCGCACTCCTTGCTCACCTCCTCGCGGCATGTTTTCGCAGCTGCCGCGACCTCGGCCAGCCTTGCCTTGCACCCGTCAGAAAAGTCTTTGAATTTTTCCTTGACGCAGGCGGCGATACGGCCTCCTCCAGGTTGGATGTTGGCGCATGCTCCGTTGATATCCGCCGCGCAGACACGCGATTGAGCCATTGCACTCGACACGAGCGGGAATGACAACACAGCGCAGATCGACAACATTTTCAGCATGTGACCCTCTCCCACGATCCGACCCTCCCCGGCGCTTCATACCGTAGGAAGCGGTTCTAGGCATTGACACAGGTCAAAACGCTCACAGCGAAGCCACGGCCGCGCCCTCGCTTGTGGTCTTGCTATATTCCATTGTATATAGCGCTGCGAAGCCTCGCCATCAGCCGCAAGCTCGCCCGCATGATGGGGGCGACGTGACGGTGACAAGCGAGCTGGGCAAGGGGTTCGATTTTCACAGTGCGCCTGCCGGGCGGCAGCGGCGACCTAACCTCAACCCCACCGGACGCGCCCTCAGGCTAGCGGCTCGCGCCCTACGCCACGGCGCTTGCGGCCTCGTCGAAAGGGCGACTGATGCGCTGCACCGTAGACGGATCGACCCCGAACTGCTTGGCGATCATCCGCACGCCGGGACGGCCCGGCTGGCTCAGCGCGGCCCGTATGGCGTCTTCCTTCGCCTGCGGGATAGTCGGGCGCCCGAGCCGCTTGCCCTCAGCTCCTGGCCCGCGCAAGCCCGGCGCGGACTCGTTCCTGGATCATGCTGCGCTCGAACTCGGCAAACACGCCCATCATCTGGAACATCGCCTTGCCGGCCGGCGTCGTGGTGTCGATGCCCTGCTGGTGCAGGAACAGATCGATGCCGAGCGCGTGCAGCTCGGACAGGAACGCCACCAGGTCCTGCAGGCTGCGGCCCAGGCGATCGACGGACCAGGCCATCACCACATCGAACTGCCGCTCGGTGGCATCGCGGCATCATCGCATCGAAGGCCGGGCGCTTGTCGCGGCCCTTGGCGCCGCTGATGCCGTGGTCCTTGTAGACCTTGACGATCTCGCAGCCGACGCGGCCGGCGATCTCGCGCAGCTCGCGCTCCTGGTTGGCGGTGGTCTGATCGATGGTCGAGACCCGAAGGTAGAGAACGGCGCGTTTCATGGCTGATGCCCCCGTTTTCAATAGCAGGGAGGCTATCATAGTATGTATGGAAAAACAACTCTTATTTCGTACAGCAAACGACGATGTCAGATCACCCCAATTTCATTGAAGTTCGATCGTGCAAAATCAGTGGGGATTTTCCGTACACCGCGAGCTGGCGGTTGGTAAGCGCGCCTCGCTGAATGTCCGCTTCGCTCCGAAAGCGACTAAATTGTTGTGCTGCCGCGAAATGACGCGATGTGCCAGGAGCAGAAATTGATCGCGTGTGTCGTAGTTCGGTGCTGGCCAGCATTCGCGCAACGAAATAACCCGCAGCGACTTAGTCCAGCTTGATGCCCACGAACTTGATCACCTTGGCCCACTTCTCGGTTTCGTCGGCGATGAGCTTGCCGAAGTCGCCGGGCGAGCCCGCAAACGCCGTGCCGCCGAGGTCGGCAAGCCGCGCCTTGATCTTCGGGTCGGCGAGAGCAGCGTTGATCTCCTTGTTGAGCTTGTCGACGATCTCGGCGGGCGTGTTCCTGGGCGCGCCAACGCCGAACCAGGTGCTCGCCTCGTAGCCCGGCACGAAATCGCCCACGGTCGGGACGTCCGGCAGCGCCTCCGAGCGCGTCGCGGTCGTCACCGCCAGCGCGCGCAGCTTGCCGGCCCTGATGTGCTCGATCGACGACGGGCATGGCGTCGAACATGACCTGCACCTGTCCGCCGAGCAGATCGGTGAGCGCCGGCGCTGCGCCGCGATAAGGCACGTGAACCATGTTGACGCCGGTCATCATCTTGAACAGCTCGCCGGCCACATGGCGGCGCGGTCCCGATGCCGGCCGACGCCATGTTGATCTTGCCCGGATTGGCCTTGGCGTAGGCGATGAACTCGGGAACGGTCTTGGCCGGAACCGATGGATGTACCTCCATGACGTTGGGCGCGCGGATGATGCTCGCGACCGGCGCGATGTCGCGGACGAAATTGAAATTGAGCTTGTCGTAGAGCGTCGCGTTGATCGCATTCGCCGAACCGACCAGCAGCAGCGTATAGCCGTCCGGCGGCGCACGCACGACCGCCTCGGTGCCGATATTGCTGGCGGCGCCCGGCCGGTTCTCGATGACGAAGGGCTGGCCGAGCCGCTCCGACAGCCATTGGCGCATCAGACGTGCGACGATGTCGCTCGCGCCGCCGGCGGGAAAACCGACGACGATGCGCACCGGCCGCGTCGGATAGGCTTGCGCCCTCGCGATGCGAGGCAGAGCCGAGAGCGACGGCAGCGCCTGTTACGAGGTGCAGAAATCGACGTCGCGCAAGTCTCAACGGCCTTCTCCCGAATGTCTCGCTCGATTTAAAGGATCATCGGCCCCGGCCGATGCCGCTTGCTTGCGACGCTAAGCCGATTTAGGTATAGGACAATTCCCCAATTTCCTTTACCAGCATCTAGTTTTTCCTATGCCTAGAAAGCTCGATTCTCGACAGTCAAATTGGCCGACGTCTCAGCCTGCGGGACCTGCACTTGTTTTTCACGGTCGTCCAGCACGGGAGCATGGCGAAGGCCGCCTCCCAACTTGGCATATCTCAGCCCAACGTGTCGGAAGTGATTGCCGATCTCGAACACACGTTGGGTGCGCGGCTTTTCGATCGCCGCCCACGCGGTGTCGAGCCGACCGTATACGGGGATGTACTGCTTGACGCGCACGCGCGCGGTATTCGACGAGTTGAGGCAGGGTATCAAGGACATCGAGGTCTTAGCTGACCCCACGCAGGGCGAGGTGCGGATCGGATGTACGACGAGCGCTTCGGTCACGTTCCTCCGTCCGATCATCTACGCGTTTTCCGAGGCCTTTCCGGGAGTAGTCCTGCACGTCGTCGATGTGCCTACCACGGCTTGGGAGCACTCCGGCCTGCGTGAGCGAAAACACGATCTCCTGTTGCAATGGCACGTGAGGCCATTCTCGGACTTCGCCGGCAGCGACGTGAATGTGGAATGCTTGTTCGACGACCCATTGGTGGTGGTGGCTGGGCCGCAAACCCGATGGGCCCGTCGTCGGAAGATCGATCTCGGTGAACTGGTTGGTGAGCGTTGGATTCTTGGGCCGCCCGGCAACGCGAACTACGAGGACATTGCGGCGGCCTTCCGAGTCCGTGGCCTTGCCTCGCCGAAGGTCGAATTGGAGACCCTCGCCTTGCCGCTCCGAAGCTACTTTCTTGTCACGGGCGAATTCATCGCAGCCATGCCGAAGTCGGTCGCACTCCAATTACCCGTCAAGATATTGCCAGTCGAGTTGCCGGCTCGGCCGTGGCCGTTCGCCATCTTTACATTGAAGCACCGAACCATGAGCCCAGTGGTCCACCGCTTCGTGGCACACCTTCGCGATTGCGCTCGATCAATTCCCGCGAACAGACCGACGCGTCAGCGCGAATGATTCATACCAACCATCAACCACCGAAACGGTCAGTTCAAATTGTCCGCTTCGGGTCAATCGCGTCGCATTAGGCCAAGGGTGCTAGTCGATGCGCTTCCGCAATGCCCCAAAAGCGGACCCAAAGACAGAGCATCGGCGGCGTCACGCCTTGCCGATTAGAAAGCCGTCAAGATTTTTCGTAGCAGTCGGCAAGCCGCGGTAGCCTTCCGGCATCTGCAATCGAATCCGCCGAATAGTTGCGTCACAGGGCTTGGTGCCCACGATTGGCGCTGTAAGCCGCAAAATGCGCCAAAGATCGAAATTCACCAAAGACCTTAACTGCTTAACCCCGCCACCTCCCCCTCTGGCGCACGGGCGCGTACCAGTCATGAAATAGCGTCACTGGCGTCTGTAGGAACGCGCAACCCTCATTGCTCTCAATGCAAGATGCTCGTTGCGTCGCTGGCGATAGCTTGACCTCGCCGAACGACTCCGCGCCACAATTTTCAAAATGCCTAAACGGTTGTCCAAGCATACATTGCTGAACTGACTTGTCCCCGCGCGTCCTACGAGAGGATTAAGTCACTGGCGCAAGTCGCCGCCAATCGAGCGGCCATTGCTACAATGCTAAATGTTTAGCTGCTCACAATCCTTTAGGCCTGACAAAATGAGTAGTCGCTGGCGCCGAGCGCGAGCGGGCCGTCTCAAGGCCATGAGCACGCATGGCAACCTGTTGAAATGCCTCACCTGTCGAGCGCATTCCTCGGCGACTATCGCGCGTATTGCGCAGCCATTGTGCCGCTGGCGTCGGCAACCTCTCAACTCCGTGGCTCCATGGATCGCTCATTTGAAACGCCAAGTGGTTGACAGTTCGCGAGCATCCGATTTTACCCGGCTTGCCTGTAGGCTCACTGCACGGCGCGTCGCTGGCGCCGCGAGCTGCGACATTCGTGAAATGACTATTTTAGTGGTGACGTGCTTGCGATCGCTCCGAAATTTTGTTCAAGTCCGGCGCGAACCCGACAACATCGCTCTACACCGCTGGCGCTGCGATGACGCTCTTGTCGCCTGTTGTTATTGCGTCGCTGGCTCAGTCGAGGCCGCGGCCTTTGCTGCCGCAACCTTGCGCAATATGCCGGACACAATCTCCGGATCACTGGCGAGCAGATCGAGCAGCACGCGAGCGGCCCCGGTGGGCGAGCGCCGACTGCATTCCCAATTGCGCAACGTGCCTGCCGGAATGCCCAGCATGCGAGCGAAACTGTCCTGCGTTCCACCGACGCGAGCACGGATCGCAGCAACGTCAATTCCGATTTCCCGTTTTTGGCGTGCGGGCTCCACCTGCGGCCCCTCGATCTCGGAAGTCTGCATTTGTCTATTTCCTTTCAAGGCGGCTCGAGCAAACACTCCCGACGCAACGCCCACGATTCAATGTGAGTCTGCAAGTAAGGGCATTTGCGCCGGTTAGCAATCGCCTCCACCAATCAGGCAAATCGTGCCTGGACTGAGGTTAGCCGATGGGTTCGGATAACGATGAGCCGACGCCAAAGCCTATCAGCACGGATGCTTTAATTGCCGATGCCATGGAGGCACTACAAGAATGGGCGGCCCGAAAGGACGGCGTTCGCGAGCTTTGGCTGTTCGGGAGCCGCGCGACCGGCCGAGCCGGACCAAACAGCGATGTCGAGAAGCGGCGCCGGTTGATGATGGCGTGGGCCGATTTTTCGAGCGCGAGCTGATCCTCGCCCGCACCAGCGACGGCAGAACCCGCGCGAAGGCCAAGGGCGTGAAATTCGGACGACCGACGTCCCTGACTGCGCACCAGCGGCAGGAGGCTCTCCAGCGACTTCAGGACGGCGCTACGCAGGCCGATCTTGCGCGGACCTATGACGTATCGCAGGCGACCATATCGAGGCTTGCGTCGCCGGGCCCTTTTGCCGAGGCCGCAAGCGTGGCCCTGTGAGGGCTACCAGCACCACCAAATGAGTTGGGGCGATTACGCCGCATTTGTTGGGCTTCAAATGCAACCATAGATGTGGTGGTGTGGCACTGCCTGGTCAGCCACCCGTCCTTGCAGCGCAGGCAGACGAAATGCTTTTATTTACGTGTTGATTTGCGTACTTGCCCCACTTATCCACGGCTCCCACGGAAATCGTAGGCGTTATTTCGTTTTCAGCCTTTCCCCGTGTTATAACACGGGCGTGTAAGTGCTTCGCAGTTGGAGTGTGTGATCGCACTCTTCGGAAAATAAGTGGGACCGATCGATTGGCCTCGACCGGTCCCGGTAGAAAATGTCCCTCGTTGGTCCGAAGAACAGCGCAAAGCTAGTCCAACGTCCTGTGGACGGTCAATGGGATTTTGGCTTTGCCGCGGTCGCGCCTCCGCAACAGCAGGAGGTAGACGGCCATGGAATACGTCAAATATCTCACGGTGAGCGAGGCGGCTGCCATCCTCGGCATGCACCCTGAGACCATCCGCCATTGGTGCCACAAATACGGTTTTGGCGTGCGGCTCGCCCCGGGGGCGCACTGGCGCATCCCTGCTGATCGAATTCAACAACCCACCGCAGGTGTCGGAAGAGGTCGTCGCTTGATCAACTCTGACGACTTTCGACTCCAAGGCGGAGGAGCGCGCTGGCGGCTGCGGAGGCTGGCTGTGCTCGCCTGCTCGAGCTGCTCCGACTCCATCACTCACAAATCATCAATGAAAACCCTGGCGCCGGGCAAAAAAAAATGCCCCGGCGAACCGGGGCAAAAGGAAATCGAACCATGCCTATTGTACGACACGGGCCAATCGGCCGCAATAGTTCACTGCCTCTAAACGCAGAGCTGATCGGCGACGACACCTGCACCGCGGCCGGCGTCACGGCACGCAGTCATGCGCCAGCACTGGCGCTGTGTCGCCAACTGCTCGCCGCTGGGCTCGATCCCGATCAGGCCCTCGAAGTCTACCGCGGCGCCACGCTGGCGCTGCTCATCCGCAGCATCGGCGAAGGCGCCCAGTTGACGGTGAAGGAGGACAATCGCGGCACGCCCCGGTTCATCGCCTATCGACCCGGGCCGGATGAAAGGGGCAACGGCGCGTGCGGGGGTGCCTCGCCTATGCGCCAATCCGAGGTCGCCGCATGAATGCCCCAGTGACGACCCCCGACATCACGGGGGCGGCCGTGCTCAAGATCGAGCCTGATCTTGCCGGCGACTGGCCCGCGCTGCTCACCCTGGCGCATGTCCGGATGGCCGCTATCGTCCGAGAGAACCACGAGCTACGCGCCTGCGTGTCTCGGCTGGCGCCATTGCTTCCGGACTGGAAGGAATACGACGGATGGGCCGCGTCCGCGCGTGAGTACCACGCCAATCGTAAGCGGAGGTCGGGCCGATGAGCTTCAACCTCGCTGATCTGGACGACGACGCGGTGGCCGCCATCAATGGCGCCACCATCGACCCGGTCCCTATCTCGGATGTGGAGGTTATCGACCGGGACACTGTCGCGGAGTTGGCCGGGCTCTCCCCGCTGGAATACGACCGCGTGCGCGAGATCGAGGCCGAACGGCTCGGTGTACGTATCGCCACGCTCGACAAGCAGGTGGTGCGCCAGCGCAAAGCATCCGACCCCAGCACAGCGCAGGGTGGGGAGTTGGTGCTATCGGAACCGGAGCCATGGCACGAGCAGGTAGACGGCGCGAAGCTGCTCACCGAAATTTCCTGGGCGATCCGGCAATACATTTTCATGCCCGAGACGGCCGCGAACACCACCGCGCTATGGGTGCTGCACTCCTACATGGTCGAGTCGTTCGTGATCTCGCCCCGGCTTGCGATCCGCTCGCCTGAGAAGGGCTGCGGCAAGACCACGCTCCTAGATGTTCTGGAGCGGCTTGCATGGCGACCTTTGCTCACGCCGAGCATTCAGCAGGCCGGCATCTTCCGGGTGGTCGAGTCGTGGCAGCCGACCTTGTTAATAGACGAGGCCGACACCATGAACCTTGCCGAGAATGACGGCGTGCGCTGCATTCTCAATTCCGGTCATCGCCGCGGTGGAAAAGTCATCCGGTGCGAGGGTGATAACAATGAGCCCCGGCAATTCAAGGTCTACGGTGCATGTGTTCTTGCCCTGATCGGAGCTCTACCAGACACGCTCGAAAGCCGGTCAATCGCAATCGAGTTGCGCAGGGCAAAGCCCGGCGAGGTCATGAAGCAGTTCAGGCATGACCGCTGCGCCGAGTTGGAAATCCTCTCTCGCATGGCCAGGCGGTGGTGCGCAGACCATGCCGGCAGGATCAAAACGGCTGACCCGGCGACAGATGGGCTATTCAACCGCGAGGCCGACAACTGGCGCGGCTTGTTCGCCATCGCCATCGAGGCCGGCGGAGAATGGCCGGATTTGGCCAGGGCGGCGGCTCGAGCCTCCAAGCAGACCGACGCACAGTCGATTCGCGTGCTGCTGCTCTCGGATATCCGGGACGTGTTCGAGACGAAGCAGACCGACCGGCTACCATCGGCGGAGCTGGCCTTTGCGCTGGCGGCGATCGAGGGGCGGCCGTGGGCGGAGTGGAAGGCGGGGAAGCCGATGACGGCAACGGCGCTCGCCCGGCAACTCTCTCACTTCAAGATCACACCCGGCACCAAGCGGACCGGACAGGGCACATTCAAGGGCTACCTCTTGTCCGACTTCGACGACGCCTTTGATCGATATCTGGTCAATATGGCCGCTCAAACCGTCACACCGTCACAAATGCAGCAAACATCGGCACAAGTTGGGACTTTCAAACCGTCACACCCCGAAAGCGTGTTACACTTTGAGACCCCCGAGAAACCCAATAACCACGGGCTTTGTGACGGTGTGACGGTTCAAGAGGGGGATTTGAGGGAATACTCGACCAAAGACGACCCATGGGGCCGGCTAGGACCGGATCGGATGGGACAGCCCGCCATCTCCGCCGGCCCCGACGACGACCTGAACGACTTCAAATGACGCGCGGCCCCTGTACCTTCCGGCAGCAAGACGTAACCAGGGCGATCCGGGCGGTGGTTGCTGCGGGCCTGTCGGTGGCGATGGTGCGGATCAATCCACAGGGCCAGATCGAGGTTGAGACCACGAAGGCAGAGGCGCAAGATTTGGCTGGCCAGGAGGGCAACGAATGGGACCGCATCTGATGACGCGCCCGCCGAAATTCGTGCAGGGTTTCATCGACCGGCATGGCCGGCCGCGGTTCTACTATCGCCGCCCCGGTCACAAGCGGGTGCCGCTGCCGGGTCTGCCGTGGTCGCCTGAGTTCATGACCGCTTACGAGGCGGCGCTCGCTGGAGCACCGCTCGAGGTCGGTAGCAAAAAGACATTGCCGGGCACCATGCGCGCGCTGGCGGTGAGCTACTTCAACTCGCCTGCGTTCCGCTCGATGAGCCAGGTCACGCAGAAAGACTATCGCTACGTTGTAGACCGGTTCTGCCAAGAACACGCCGACAAGCGCGTGGCGATGCTGCATCGCGAGCATATTCTCCGGATGATGACCGGGCGCAAGCCCAACAGCGCAAACCGGCTGCGGAAGGTTCTGCGCGCCATGATGAGCCATGCCGTCCAAATCGGGATGCGCGCCGACGATCCGACGCGGGAGGTGAGGGCGGTTCGCATCAAGTCGGACGGCTATCATTCGTGGGCAGAGGAGGAGATCGCGCAATTCGAGGCGCGGCATCCGGTGGGCTCGCGCGCACGACTGGCGCTGGCGCTCCTACTCTACACCGGACAGCGGCGCTCAGACGTGGTGCGCATGGGTCGGCAGCATGTCCGCGACGGTCTGCTCCATGTGCGTCAACAGAAGACCGCGGTCGAGCTGGTCATCCCGGTGCATTCGGAACTGGCCGCGCTCGTTGCCGGCGCCACGGACCGGCTCACGTTCTTAGTCAACGATTGGGGCCGGCCATTCACTGTGGGCTCGTTCTCCAATTGGTTCCGCGCGCAATGCGACATGGCGAACCTGCGCCACTGCTCGGCACACGGTTTGCGCAAGGCCGCGGCGCGGCGAGTCGCCGAGGCCGGCTGCACCGAGCACGAGATCGCCGCCATCACCGGCCACGCCAGTCTGCGCGAGGTCGCCCGCTACACCAGGGCCGCGGATCAGAGGCGGCTCGCCGATGCCGCGATGAAGAAGGTGAAAACGCGAACATCCAGTGTCAAACCAGTCGCTCGGTTTGACAAAAGGAGAAAATCTCTTGAGAAATCAGGGGGCGAATTCGGAGAAGCGCAGTCCCGGCCGGACAGCCACATCGCGGCCGGGACTGGGTATCGGGCCCGAACCACCGCGGAACCGATAACGGTAGAGCATTGCCAGCCAGAGCTTGCGGCGTTCTCAAACCGATCGCTGAAAAAATCATAATAGTCGTTAGTTATCATGCGTTTGCCCCGTGTCCGACGGGCATCGGCCGGGCCGGGCAGGGGGTACCCAGTTGTGGCAAAAAGATCACATGTGGCGCTTATGTATTCACACGGATGATTTGTGAGTTGGCAAGGAGTAAGGATTTGGTACCTTGTCACCGCCTAATCATGGGCGTTTCCTCCCTAGACTTTAAACCCCGTTTCGGCGGGGTTTTTCTTTTGGCCTCCATCCGGCCGGCGCGGCCAGGGCGTGGCGCCGCCGCGGAGGTCGCGCTCTGCTTATCCATGAAATCCGGGCCGCGCGGCCGTCGTCCTGCTGGGGTTCCCAGCTCATCAGCGATAAAAATGGGGCAGTCGAATTTGGTGCCCCCTTCCGTTTTGGCGACCCCTCCATGCCGGTATATATCGACCAGCCGATCTGGGACTGGCACGGCCTCAAATGGGCGCACCTGCTCGCCGACGACATCGACGAGTTGCATCGCTTCGCCGCGCGGCTTGGAATTCACCGGACCTCGTATCAAGGGCCGCCGAAGACCTCCATCCCGCACTACGATCTCACGGGCTACGAGCGCCGCCGCGCCATCGCCTCGGGGGCGATCGCGTGCAGCCGCTACGAGATCGTGGCGGTGGTCCGTCGGCTGCGGTCGCGACCGGCAATGGCCGCCCAGGGGGCCGCCGAGGCGGCAGCGGCGGCATCACGTCCCCTTGCGCGCTAGCGACGTATCCTCGACCGCCTCGGCGCAGAACTCGTTGCAAGCGTAGTCGTCGCGGCCGACTCGCCACGAATAGAGCTGGCCTTCCACCAGCGGGAATGGCGCACCGCAATACGCGCACCTTGTGAATGTCGAATGCTTCGTCATGGCTGCCTCCTTCGGTTCGCCGGAATGCTCCGGCGCAGGGTGAGGAGGCAGCATGCCGGCGTCCCGCTGCCGGTGCCGTGCTGGCCATCACATAATTGGCGATGCGTTTTCGGGCGATTGCTCAGGGCGATGCCCGAAGTAGCTCATTCACTAAAACCGAGGTGGAATAAATTTCACAGGAGAGTGGTGTAAATATCGTTGCCGAAAAAGAACATATTGCGAACATGGAACAAACAGTGTACAGTGCTTTCTCACTGGACCGTTCGTTGTCGGTCCCCCGAATCCCGGTCATAAGGAGTGGGTGCAATGGCCACCGCTGCGCTACGTGTCGTCGAAGGTTCCCCCATGGATAAGTCGAAGGCCTTGGATGCCGCGCTCTCCCAGATCGAGCGCAGTTTCGGCAAGGGCTCGATCATGCGGCTCGGCAAGAACGACAAGTCGATGGACGTGGACACCGTCTCGACCGGCTCGCTCGGCCTCGACATTGCGCTCGGGATCGGCGGCCTGCCGCGCGGCCGGGTGGTCGAGATTTACGGGCCGGAATCCTCGGGCAAGACCACGCTGGCGCTGCATTGCCTGTCGGAAGCGCAGAAGAAGGGCGGCATCTGCGCCTTCGTCGACGCCGAGCACGCGCTCGACCCGATCTATGCGCGCAAGCTCGGCGTCAACGTAGACGACCTCCTGATTTCCCAGCCCGACACCGGCGAGCAGGCGCTCGAGATCGCCGATACGCTGGTGCGCTCGGGCGCGGTCGACGTGCTGGTCATCGATTCGGTCGCCGCGCTGGTTCCCCGCGCCGAGCTCGAGGGCGAGATGGGCGACAGCCAGCCCGGCCTGCAGGCGCGGCTGATGAGCCAGGCGCTGCGCAAGCTCACCGCCTCGATCAACCGTTCCAACACGATGGTGATCTTCATCAACCAGATCCGCATGAAGATCGGTGTGATGTACGGCAGCCCCGAGACCACCACCGGCGGGCATGCGCTCAAGTTCTACGCCTCGGTGCGGCTCGACATCCGGCGCATCGGCGCGATCAAGGAGCGCGACGAGGTGGTCGGCAACCAGACCCGCGTCAAGGTGGTCAAGAACAAGCTCGCGCCGCCGTTCAAGCAGGTCGAGTTCGACATCATGTACGGCGAGGGCATCTCGAAGATGGGCGAGATCATCGACCTCGGCGTCAAGGCCGGCGTGGTGGAGAAATCCGGCGCCTGGTTCTCCTACGACAGCCAGCGCATCGGCCAGGGCCGTGAGAACGCCAAAACCTTTCTCAAGGCCAATCCCGACCTTGCGAGCAAGATCGAGGCGATGGTCCGGCAGAATTCCGGCCTGATCGCCGAGAAAATCCTCGCCGGCGAAGAAGCCGACAAGGACGACGGCGACGAGGACGCGGCGGAAGAATAACGCGCCGCGGCGCGCCTTTCCCTAGGCCTTTCGCGACCAGCTCCCCGACCGTCATTGCCGTTCCCGGACGTGAGCTCCCGGTTTGCGCCCGAGGTCAACCGGCAATCCATCGGTATCGACAGATGTGCCTGAGTTCTGGCGAAGCGATGGACCCGCGGCGTCCCACCCGCGGGTGACGGAGGGGATGTTTTCAAGTTTCAGCTTGTTGAAATTTGCAGCTTGGGCAACGGCGGCACGAGCGCTGGCAATTTGATCAGTCTGCGCGGTATCGCGTACGTGCGCCGTTGCCCAACCCACGTTTCGTTCTATCGCGGCGGCAAACGCTTGCGCGCCTCGGCGATGACGGCGGGCACCGCCGCCTCGTTTGCCGGCGCCATGACGTGAACGCCCGCGACGCCGGGGATCGTCGCGAACTCGGCGATCAGCTCGATGGCGATGCGCTGGCCCTCGGCCGCCGGGTCGGCGGCCTGGTCGAGCCGCTCCACGAAGGCGTCGGGAATGATGGTCCCGAACAGGTTCTCCTTCATCCAGCGCGCCGACTTGGCCGAGCGCAGTGGCGCGATCCCGATCAGGAGAAAGAAGTCCCGTGTCGCCGCGTGCTCGCTCAGCCGCTCGGCGTAGCGCCGCGCGATGCCGGCATCCATGCAGAATTGCGTCTGCGCGAATTCGGCGCCGGCCGCGATCTTGGCCGCGAGCTTGTCCGGCTTCCAGCCGACCGGGGGATCAATGGGCGCGTCCGCGGCGCCGAGGAAGAAGCGCGCTGAACCCGCGACCTTGCGCCCGGACGGCAGCACACCCTGCTCGCCGAGATCGCGTGCCATCCGGGTGAGCGTGGTCGAATCGACGTCGAACACCGCCTTGGTTTCCGGCTGATCGCCGGCCTTGGGGTCGTCGCCGGTCAGGCACAGGAGATTGCGCACGCCGCAGGCGGCCGCGCCCATGAGGTCGGCCTGCAGCGCGATGCGATTGCGGTCGCGGCAGGTGAGCTGGAGGATCGGCTCGATGCCTTCGCGCGCCAGCAGCGCGGCCGCGATCGGGGCGGACAGATGCGCGCGGGCGCTGGCGCCGTCGGTGACGTTGACGGCGTCGGCAAGGCCGCGCAGCGGCTCCGCCTTGCGCAGGAGATCGCCGGCGTCGCAGGACACTGGTGGCGTGATCTCGGACGTGATGACGAATTGCCGCGATCGCAGCAGCTGTTCGAGGCGCGAAGCCGGCGGTCGCGGCATTGGGGTCATCTCTTGTCCGGTGCTGGGCGGGACGGACGCGCGGTGCGCGGGTGGGGCGAGGCGCCTATATAATCGATCGGCGGCGCGCCACCAAATCGTGAGGGGGCGCCACAGGGTGTGGGCCGAGGCACAGAAAGGGCGAGCCTCGAGGGGCTTCCTGGACAGGGCGCGGAGCCGCCGGTAAAAGCAGCAAAACCTGGGCCTGCCGGGGTGTTCGGGGGCAGGAACAACATTGGAAGTCGTTTGGCAATGAGCGGCGTCAACGAGATCAGGTCGAGCTTCCTCGACTATTTCAGCAAGAACGGCCACGAGATCGTGCCGTCGTCGCCGCTCGTGCCGCGCAACGACCCGACCTTGATGTTCACCAATGCCGGCATGGTCCAGTTCAAGAACGTCTTCACCGGCCTCGAGAAGCGTCCCTACCAGCGCGCCACCACCGCGCAGAAATGCGTGCGCGCCGGCGGCAAGCACAACGACCTCGACAATGTCGGCTACACCGCGCGCCATCACACCTTCTTCGAGATGCTCGGCAACTTCTCCTTCGGCGACTACTTCAAGGACCGTGCCATCGAGCTCGCCTGGAATCTGATCACCAAGGAATTCGGCCTGCCGGTCGATCGCCTGATGGTCACCGTCTTCGTCGACGACGATCAGGCGTTCAATCTCTGGAAGAAGATCGCGGGATTGCCCGAGAGCAAGATCGTCCGCATCGCCGGCTCCGACAATTTCTGGCAGATGGGCGACCTCGGGCCCTGCGGCCCATGCTCGGAGATCTTCTACGACCACGGGCCGCACATTCCGGGCGGCCCGCCCGGCTCGCCCGATGCCGACGGCGACCGCTTCATCGAGATCTGGAATCTCGTGTTCATGCAATTTGAGCAGTTGGCAGGCGGTAAGCGCATCGATCTGCCGCGCCCCTCGATCGACACCGGCATGGGGCTCGAGCGCATCGCCGCCGTGCTGCAGGGCACCCACGACAACTACAAGATCGATCTGTTCGGCGCGATCATCTCCCACGTCGCCGACCTGACCGGCGTCGAGGCCGAAGGCCCGCGCGGCGTATCCCACCGTGTCATCGCCGATCACCTGCGCGCATCCGCGTTCCTGATCGCGGACGGCGTGCTGCCCTCGAACGAGGGCCGCGGCTACGTGCTCCGCCGCATCATGCGCCGCGCCATGCGGCACGCCGAATTGCTCGGCGCCAAGGAGCCGCTGATCTGGCGGCTGGTGCCGACGCTCACCCGCGAGATGGGCCAGGCCTATCCGGAGCTCACGCGCGCCGAGGCGCTGATCGGCGAGACGCTCAAGCTCGAAGAGAGGCGCTTCCGCAAGACGCTGGAGCGCGGGCTCGCCATCCTCGACGAGGAGACGAAGAGCCTCAAGCAGGGTGACCGGCTCAACGGCGAGACAGCGTTCACGCTCTACGATACTTACGGCTTTCCGCGCGATCTCACGGAGGACGCGCTCAGACCGCGCGGCATCACGGTCGATATCGATGCGTTCGAGGCCGCGATGGAGCGCCAACGCGAGAAGGCGCGCGCGTCCTGGGCCGGTTCCGGCGATGCCGCGACCGAGGCGGTGTGGTTCGGCTTACGCGAGACCGCCGGCGCCACCGAGTTCCTGGGCTACGAGACCGAGCGCGCCGAAGGCGTGGTCGCCGCGCTGGTGAAGGACGGCAAGGAAGTTCCGGCGCTCAAGGCCGGGGAGAGCGGCGCGGTCGTTCTCAATCAGACGCCGTTCTACGCCGAGTCCGGCGGCCAGGTCGGCGACACCGGGGTCATGCTCGGCGACGGGCTGCGCTTCAAGGTCACCGACACACAGAAGAAAGCCGGCGATGTGTTCGTGCATTCCGGCTCGGTCGAGGAGGGCACGCTGAAGGTCGGCGCCCCGCTTGCGCTCGAAGTGGACCACGCACGACGCAGCGCAATCCGCCAAAATCACTCCGCCACGCATCTGCTGCACGAGGCGCTCCGTCAGGTGCTCGGCGATCATGTGGCGCAGAAGGGGTCTCTGGTTGCGCCCGACCGGCTGCGCTTCGACTTCTCCCATCCCAAGCCGATGACGGCGCAGGAGATCGAGCGGGTCGAGGACATCGCCAACGACGTCGTGCTGCAGAACACGCCGGTCACCACGCGGCTGATGGCGCTCGAGGACGCCCGCGCCTCCGGCGCGCGCGCGCTGTTCGGCGAGAAATACGGCGACGAGGTGCGCGTCGTCGCCATGGGTGCAACGATCCGCAAGGCGCCGGCGGCAATGCCATGGGCTGGTCGGTCGAGCTCTGCGGCGGCACCCATGTCGGGCGCACCGGCGATATCGGGCTCATCGCGGGCTTGAGCGACAGCGGCGTCGCGGCCGGCGTGCGGCGGATCGAGGCAGTGACCGGCACCACGGCGCGCAAATACGCCCAGCACCTCGGCGAGCTCGCCAAGGCGGCCTCGGCGGAGCTTAAAGTACCGCTTGAAGAAATGCCCGCACGCCTCGCTCAAGTTTTGGATGAACGCCGGCGGCTCGAGCGCGAGCTCTCCGAGGCGAAGAAGAAGCTGGCGATGGGCGGCGGCGCCCGCGCTGAGGGCCCCGACGGCGTGCGCTTGGTCGGCGACGTGAAACTCATGGCGCGCGTGGTCGAGGGCATCGAAATCAAGGATTTGAAGGGCCTCGCGGACGAGGGCAAGAAACAAGTTGGGTCCGGCGTCGTTGCCCTCGTCACCACCACCGCTGACGGCAAGGCCAGCATCGTCGTCGGCGTGACGCCTGATCTCGTCGCGCAGTTCTCGGCCGTCGATTTGGTGCGCAGGGCCTCCGAGGTTCTGGGCGGCAAGGGCGGCGGCGGAAAACCCGACATGGCGCAGGCCGGCGGCCCCGACGGGTCCAAGGCCGAGGCCGCGCTGAAGGCGATCGAGGGCGCGCTCGGCGGCGGGTAAGATCAGTTCCCGCGAATTGAGACAGCCGGGGTCCTTCCATCATGGCACGACGGAATTGGCGCTCGGGCCTCAGACGGCGGTGTTACGAAATCCTCGAGCTGGGGCCGGTCGGCGACCGCACGAGCATGCTCGTCGATCGCCTGCTCGTCCTGCTCATCATCGTCAACCTCGTCTCGGTCGCTCTCGAGTCTATGCCGGCCATGGCATCGCGCTATGGCGTTTGGTTCGATGCAATCGAGCTTGCGTCTCTCGTTGTCTTCAGCCTGGAATACGGCTTGCGCATCTGGGTCGCGGTCGAGCACCGGCCCTATCGGCACCAATCGGCCTGGCGTGCGCGCTGGAACTATCATGCGCAGCGCCGCCGGCATCGTCGACCTGCTGGCGATCCTGCCGTTCTGGTTCGTCTTGCTGTTCCCCGCCGATCTGCGGGCCATCCTGGTCGTGCGCGCGATCCGATTTCTCAAGATTGCGCGCTACTCGCCGGCCATGCGGTCGCTGCTGGAGGTCATCTATCGGGAGCGCCGCGCGCTGTTCGGCTGCGTCGTGATCCTGGTCGGGGCCACCTTCATCGCCGCGTCGCTGATGCACCTGGCCGAGGGACGCGCGCAACCCGACAAGTTCGGAACGGTTCCCGACGCCATGTGGTGGGCGATCGTCACGCTCGGGACCATTGGCTACGGCGACGTCGTCCCGATCACCGCGGTCGGCAAGCTCATCGCCGGAGCGACGATCTTCCTGGGGCTGATCATGATCGCGCTGCCGGTCGGCATCATCGCGAGCGGTTTCGCGGAAGAAATCCACCGGCGCGATTTCGTCGTCACCTGGGGAATGGTCGCACGTGTGCCGTTGTTTTCCGAGCTCGATGCCGCCGAGATCGGCGACATCATGCGGCTCCTGCGCGCCCAGCAGGTCGAGCCCGGCGGCTTGATCGCACGGCGCGGCGACGTGGCCGATTCGATGTATTTCGTCGCCGAGGGCGAGGTCGAGATCGAGCTTCCGCACGAGCGGGTGCGGCTCGGGGCCGGGCACTTCTTCGGCGAGATCGCCGTGCTGCGGCGGGCGCGCCGTTCGGCCAACGTGACAGCGGTTTCGCGCACCAGCCTGCTCGTGCTCGATGCGCACGAATTCCACGCCTTGATGGATCGCGACCCGCGGCTCGTCGAGCGCGTCCAGGACGTCGTGCGCAGCAGGTTGGGCCGCGAAATCGTGTCACGACAGCGGTGATATCGTCACGGAGGAGATCGAGGAAACGGACGTCATGAAAGACCGGGAGTGACCACGTCCGGATCGCAGACGACCTCGCAAGCGAGTTGCACACCGATTAGGTCGGTCACGACCCTTTGCGCAGGAAAACGTAGTCCGTGGCGTAGGGCGCGCTGTGGAACGCGCCGGCCTTGTCGCAGGCGCCGGCGTAGACGCCGCCCTGGGTGTTGATCCGCTGCACGGTGGTCACGCCGGTCAGTGCGCCGCTGCCGCGTTGCGCCGTGACCTCGAGCTTGAGCCAGGGAATGTCGTTCGGCGTCTTGCCGGGCGCGTTGCCCGCCACCTTGGCGACCACGGCGCTGCCGTCCATGTGCTCCCAGTTCGGCCCGGCATAGTGGCGGCCGACGGTCTTGCCATCGAGGAGAAGCGTCGCGATCGGCTCGCGGAAGGCCCAGGCGAGCTTGCCGTCGGCGCCGGCCTTGCATTCGTAGACCTGCGCGCCTTCGGCGTGGAGGGTGGCGACCACGGTCTGGCCGGGCGCTTCGATCGCGGGCGGCATTTGCGCAACGGCGCTGCCGGACAGCATCGTCGCGGCGGCTGATCCGATTACCACAAACCAGTATCTCGACCGAAGCATGACGACCTCCAACCTTGATGAATTTGGCAGGGCACAAGACGGATGTTTGAATTGCGTGGTCCTATCGGAATCAAGACCGGTTCACAATTCACAAGAAGACGATTCTACGTAGAGGCGCGGCGTTCTTTGGTGCCGGCGAATAGCCGACAACTATCGGCGTCGATCAGAAGGTTGAATAAAACGGCGCGGTCGAGCCGCGCCGTTTCAATACTTGTCGGAGGAAGACGGGGCTAAGCCGCCATCGCCTTCTTCAGGTTGTCATCCACCTTGTCGAGGAAGCCGGTCGTGGAGAGCCATTTCTGGTTGGGGCCGACCAGGAGCGCGAGGTCCTTGGTCATGTCGCCGGCCTCGACGGTGTCGACCGTGACCTTCTCCAGGGTCGACGCGAACTTGGCGAGCTCGGGGTTGTTGTCGAGCTTGGCGCGGTGCGCGAGCCCGCGCGTCCAGGCGAAGATCGAGGCGACCGAGTTGGTCGAGGTCTGCTCGCCCTTCTGGTGCTGGCGGTAGTGTCGCGTCACCGTGCCGTGGGCGGCTTCGGCCTCGACCACCTTGCCGTCGGGCGTCATCAGCACCGAGGTCATCAGCCCGAGCGAGCCGTAGCCCTGCGCGACGACGTCGGACTGCACGTCGCCGTCGTAGTTCTTGCAGGCCCAGACATAGCCGCCGGACCACTTCATCGCCGCCGCCACCATGTCGTCGATCAGCCGGTGCTCGTAGGTGATCTTCTTCTGCGCGAACGCGTCCTTGAACTCGGTGTCGAAGATCTCCTGGAAGATGTCCTTGAAGCGGCCGTCGTAGACCTTGACGATGGTGTTCTTGGTCGAGAGATAGACCGGATAGCCGCGATTGAGCGCCGTAGTTCAGCGAGGCGCGCGCAAAATCGCGGATCGAGTTGTCGAGATTGTACATCGCCATGGCGACGCCGGCGCCGGGGAACTGGAACACCTCGCGCTCGATCTTGGTGCCGTCATCGCCGACGAAGGTGAGCGTCAGCTTGCCCTTGCCCGGCACCTTGAAGTCGGTGGCGCGGTACTGGTCGCCGATAGGCGTGGCGGCCGATGATGATCGGCTTGGTCCAGCCCGGCACCAGCCGCGGCACGTTCTTGCAGATGATCGGCTCGCGGAAGATGACGCCGCCCAGGATGTTGCGGATGGTGCCGTTGGGCGAGCGGTACATCTCCTTGAGGTTGAATTCCTTCACCCGCGCCTTCGTCGGGCGTGATGGTGGCGCATTTGACGCCGACGCCGACCTTCTTGATCGCCTCCGCGGCATCGATGGTGATCTGGTCGCGCGTCTCGTCGCGCTTCTCCATGCCGAGATCGTAATAGAGCAGCTCGATGTCGAGATAGGGATGGATCAGCTTGTCCTTGATGAGCTGCCAGATGATGCGGGTCATCTCGTCGCCGTCCATCTCGACGACCGGATTCTTCACCTTGATCTTCGCCATTTTAAGAAGCCACCTTTTGAGAGCGGGCATCGGCCCGCCGGACTCCGTGTCAGAGCGCGGCGAGCGCGGCGTTCAGCGTGGCGCTCGGCCGCATCGCGGCCGACGTCTTGGCGGAATCGGGCAGGTAGTAACCGCCCATGTCGACCGGCTTGCCTTGTGCGCCGATCAGCTCGCCATTGATCTTGGCTTCGTTCTTGCTGAGCGTCTCGGCCAGCGGTTTGAAGCGGGCTTGCAGCTCCGCGTCCTTGGTCTGCGCGGCCAGCGCCTGCGCCCAGTACAGGGCGAGGTAGAAATGGCTGCCGCGATTGTCGATTTCGCCGACCTTGCGCGCAGGATTGCGGTTGAACTCGAGGAACTTGCCGATGGCCGTGTCGAGCGTCTCGGCGAGAACCTGCGCCTTGGCGTTCTTGTAGGTCTGCGCCAGATGTTCGAGCGACGCGCCGAGGGCGAGGAACTCGCCGAGCGAATCCCAGCGCAGATAGCCCTCTTGCTGGAACTGCTCCACGTGCTTGGGCGCCGAGCCGCCGGCACCGGTCTCGAAAAGACCGCCGCCCGCCAACAGCGGAACGATCGACAGCATCTTGGCCGAGGTGCCGAGCTCCATGATCGGGAACAGGTCGGTCAGATAGTCGCGCAGCACGTTGCCGGTGACGGAGATCGTGTCCTGCCCCTTGCGGATGCGCTCGAGCGAAAACTTGATCGCGTCGACCGGCGCCAGAATGCGGATGTCGAGCCCCGCGGTGTCCTGATCCTTCAGGTACTTCTCGACCTTGGCGATCACCTGCGCGTCATGCGCGCGATTCTTGTCGAGCCAGAACACCGCCGGGGCGCCGGTGATGCGCGCGCGGCGCACCCCGAGCTTGACCCAGTCCTGGATCGGCGGCGTCCTTGAGCTGGCACATGCGGAAGATGTCGCCGGTCTCGACCGGACGCTCCAGCAGCACCTTGCCGTCATCGGCGACGACGCGAACCGTTCCGCTCGCGGGAACTTCGAACGTCTTGTCGTGCGAGCCGTATTCCTCGGCCTGCTGCGCCATCAACCCCACGTTCGGAACCGAGCCCATGGTCTTGGGATCGAACGCGCCATGGGCCTTGCAGTCGTCGATGACCGTCTGAAACAGCCTCGCGTAGGAGCGATCCGGGATCGCGGCTAGGGTGTCGTGCAGCTTGCCGTCGGGGCCCCACATGCGGCCGGACTTGCGGATCATCGCCGGCATCGAAGCGTCGATGATGAAGTCGCTGGGCACGTGCAGGCCTGTGATCCCCTTGTCGGAATTGACCATGGCGAGGCCCGGCCGTTTCGCGTACTCGGCCTTGATGTCGGCCTTGATCGCTTCTTTTTCGGCTTCCGGCAGCGTCTCGATCTTCGTCAGCAGATCGCCGAAGCCGTTGTTGAGATTGACGCCGAGACGCTTCAGCGTGGCGGCGTGCTTCTCGATCACATCGGCGAAGAAGACCGAAACGGCATGGCCGAACACGATGGGATCGGCGATCTTCATCATGGTCGCCTTGACGTGCAGTGAGAACAGCACGCCTTCCTTCTTGGCGGCTTCGATCTGCTCGGCAAAGAAGGCGCGCAGCGCCTTGCGGCTCATCACCGCCGCGTCGATGATCTCGCCGGCCTGAAGCGGCGTCTTCGCCTTCAGCACCGTGACGGCGCCGTCGGCGCCGACAAGTTCGATGCGGACGTTGGTCGCCGCCGCGACGGTGGTCGAGATTTCCGAGCCGTAGTAATCGCCGCCCGACATGTACGCCACGTGCGACTTGGAGTCTGGAGCTCCAGGCGCCCATCTTGTGCGGATTGTTGCGGGCGTATTGCTTGACGGCGCCGGCGGCGCGGCGGTCGGAATTGCCTTCGCGCAATACCGGGTTGACGACGCTGCCGAACACCTTGCCGTAGCGGGACTTGATCTCCTTCTCGGCGTCCGTCGCAGGATTGTCCGGATAGTCCGGAACGTTGTAGCCCTTGCCTTGCAGTTCCTTGATCGCGGCCTTGAGCTGCGGGATCGAGGCCGAGATGTTGGGCAGCTTCATGATGTTGGCTTCGGGCCTCAACGTGAGCTTGCCGAGTTCGGTGAGTTCGTCGTTGATCCGTTGCGCGGGGGTGAGCTTCTCGGGGAAGTTGGCGAGGATGCGGCCGGCCAGCGAGATGTCCTTCAGCTTCACGGACACACCCGCCGCGCCCACGAAGGCTTCGACGATCGGCAGCAGGGAAAAGGTCGCGAGCGCCGGGGCTTCATCGACCTTTGTCCACATGATTTCGAGATTTGGCATGCTAGCACCTCTGGTCGCCGTGCTTGTTTGGGCCGACCGGAAAACTGGACATTGATGGGTGAGGTGAATGGCTTCTCCCTCGGGCCCTCAAATGAATTGTTCTCGGCGCGGAGACCGCCAACCGGGAATCCGACTGACGGGAGTTCGGCGCGCGCCCTATAGCACCCGCGCCCGTGGGGTGAAAGCCCGCCTCATGCCCCGTTTGATGCCTTTTTCGCAGGCATTCGCGCTATACCCCCGCGCTGGAGGACGAGAATGCCCGCGGCCGGAACCGACAGCCCCGAACCTGCCGCAGAGATGGCGACCGCCATCGTCGTGGGCGGCAAGCTTGCCGCCGGTGGCCTGGCCGATCCGCCGGTGCCGTGGTGGAGCTTCACCAAGACCGTTCTTGCCGCCGCGGCGCTGGTGCTGGTCGAGCGCGGGCGGCTCTCCCTCGACGCTCCGCTCGCCGGCCGGGCCTATACGCTGCGGCAACTGCTGCAGCACCGCGCTGGCGTGCCGGACTACTGCGCGCTCGCGGCCTATCACGCCGCGGTGACGGCGGGTGAGTCGCCCTGGCCGGTCGCCGAGTTGCTGGCACGGGTCGAAGCGCACGGCTCGCCGTTCGCGCCGGAACAGGGCTGGCTCTACTCGAACGTGGGGTATCTGTTCGTCCGGCGGATGATCGAAGATGCCGCGGGCGAGGAGATCGGCCAGGCGGTCGCGCGCCTCGTGCTGGCTCCGCTCGGCATCTCGCATGCAGGTTTTGCCGAGACGCCCGACGATCTCATAAGCGTCCGCTCGGGCATTGCCGCGGGCTATCATCCGGGATGGGTGTATCACGGCCTGCTGATCGGACCGCCGGCGGCCGCCGCGCTGCTGCTCGATCGATTGATGACGGGCGATCTGCTGTCGCCCAACTCGCTACAGGCGATGCAGGACGGCTTTCGTCTCGGCGGGCCGATCCCGGGACGGCCGTGGCAGGCGCCGAGCTATGGCCTGGGCCTGATGGTCGAGGCGGACAGCGTCCGCCGCTTCATTGGGCACACCGGAGGGGGGCCGTCGAGCACAGTGGCGGTCTATCACTTTCCTGGAGGCGCGCGCGCTGTGACGGTGGCGACGTCCGCGCCGACGAACGATCAGGGCATGGTCGAGCAGCGTGCGGTCGACATCGCACGCGACATCGCCCGCGCAGATCAAGTATAGAGCCGCCATGCCCGGCGCCGGAACCGACAAGACCAGAAACTGGATCGAGACGCCGGGGCCGATCATCGTGCTGGTCGAGCCGCAACTCGGCGAGAATATCGGCGCGGCCGCCCGCGTCATGGCCAATTTCGGGCTAGGGCGCCTGCGGCTCGTCAACCCGCGCGACGGCTGGCCGAACGTCCAGGCGCAACGCTCGGCGTCCGGCGCCGACCGCATTCTCGCCGACGCGGCACTTTTCGACACGCTGGAGGCCGCCATGGCCGACTGCACCCTGGCGTTGGCGACGACTGCGCGTGCCCACGATCAGGCCAAGCCTGTCCTCGGCCCCGACGAGGCCGCCCAATTCGTCGCGCCGCACATTGCTGCGGGAGAGAACGTCGCGGTGCTGTTCGGGCGCGAGCGCTACGGGCTAGAGAACGACGAGGTCGCGCTCGCCGACCGCATCGTCACCTTTCCCGTCAATCCGGCCTTCGCCTCGCTCAACTTGGCGCAGGCGGTCGCGCTCGTGGCCTACGAATGGTTCAAGCTGGCGTCCGGCGGCGCGCTGCCCTTCGCCATGCCGCAGAAGTCGGAGCCGGCCGGCAAGGAGCAGGTGCAGGCCTTCTTCACCAATCTCGAGCGCCAGCTCGACCTCATCGAGTATTTCCGGCCACTCGACAAGCGCGCCACCATGCTGGTGAACCTGCGCAACATCTTCGCGCGCATGCAGCCGACCCGGCAGGACATCCAGACCCTGCACGGCATCGTGGTGGCGCTGACCGAAGGCCGCAAGGGACCGGCGCGCGGCGGAGTGCTCGACGGCGAGGAGGCCAAGGCGCTGCGCGCGCTGCTGGCCGAATACGGGGAGGGGCGCGTGCCCGGCGAGCGCGGTCCGGTGCGCGGGCTGGCGCGGCTCCTTCGACGAAACCCGACCGACGCCGAGCGCGAGTTGTGGCATGCGCTCACCAACGACCGGCGCTTCGCCGGACGGGGCTTCAAGCGGCAGACGCCGGTCGGCACGCACATCGTCGACTTCGTGTCGTTCCCGCTGCGCGTGGTGATCGACCTCGTACCGGCAAGCGAAAGTGACGTCGCAGGCAAATCGCGCAGCGATCGCCGCGCGTGGCTGATCGAGCGCGGCTATCGCGTGCTCGAGGTGTCGGCCGGCGACGTCGAGGCCGATCTGCCGGGAGTGCTAGACCGCTTGGCGCGGGACATCGAGCCTAGCAAAGGGTGAACGTAGCCCCTCGGGTTCCTGCGCCAGTCGTAATGGGCACACAATTTTCACGTGTTAGTGCGAATAGCTTCCTGAGTTGGAGGATGAAGTTCATGTCGATAGTTCGAAGTTTCATTGCTGTGTCGTTGGCGACCGTCGCACTCGGCGGCGCGACCAGTCCGGGTGCAAGCCAGGAGGTCAATCCACTCGTCCGCGAACGCATCACGATTGCACCCGCCCAATCTGAACGCCGCGGAGTCCGTGTCCAACTCGGAATCAATTTCTTTCTTCCCGGGCCCACTAACGACGGCGAGGAGGCCACCAAAATCCGCGACCGCGCACGCCGAACGATCTACGAGATGGCGGGACGGGAATGCGGGGTGTTGCAGGACACCATCGCGGGCGAATGTCGGCTCGAGTCGGTGACGGTCAACCTCAATCGGCAGGTGCAGCCGATGGGGCAAATGGGTCAGGCCGAGGGCTTTCTCGTCAACGGGCAGCTCGGCTTCCAGATCACGCTGAAGTAATCTCGGTTACGAGCCCTTGAGCACCTTCAGCGCGGCCGCGGCGCCCGCGCGCAGGAAGCCCATGTCGCTGCCGACGGCGATGAAGCGCACGCCGCGACCGGCGAGCGCGAGCGCGCGCTCGGCACTGTGGCAATAGGCGCCCATGATCTTGCCGGCCTTGGTCGCCGCCGCGGTGATGCGGTCGAGCTCCTGGTCGACGATCGCCGCCATCGGATCGACGTCGGCGCCGTTCCAGAGCGCGATCGAGAGGTCGGCCGGACCGAGGAACAGCGCGTCGATCCCGGGCGTCGCGGCGATCGCCTCGACATTGTCGAGAGCGGTGCGGGTCTCGATCATGGCGAAGGTGACGGTGAGGTTGTTGGCCTCGCGCAGGTACACCTTCTGGTCCGGCATGTCGCCCAGCGTGGTGGCGCGGTGTGGGCCCCAGCTGCGCTCCCCGATCGGCGGAAATTTTGCGTACGACGCATAGGCGCGCGCGTCGGCCACGGTGTTGATCATCGGCGCGATGATGCCCTCGGCGCCGAAGTCGAGCGCGCGGCTCACGCTCGCGAACTCGCCGACGGGCACCCGCACGATCGGCGCCGCGCCGCCGAGCCGGATCTGGCCGACCGCGGTCACCACCGAGGCGGTGTCCCACAACCCATGCTGGCCGTCGAGCGTGACGGCGGGAAAGCCTTCGCGGCCGACGAGCTCGGCAACGATCGGTGAGGCAAGGCCGCACCAGCCGCTATAGACAGTCTCGCCGGCGTGTAGCCGGCGGGCGAGGGAGAAAGAAGGACCAGAGGACATGGAAGTGACCCGGGTGAGTTCAGCGCCCGGCAATGTGACCCATCCGCAGTGAAGCTGTAAAGCGGCTAGTGTCCCGATTCCGAAGTTCGTATGACCTCGCAGCGCCCACCGATACGAACTTCGGAATCGAAGGACATTAATCTCGAGTCGGCTCGATCGCGTTCACAGCTTGGCGATTGCGACCTGATAGGCCCGATGAATGAGGCGGTACTGGCCTTCGAACGCCGCGAGAAAGGCGTCGATGCCGGGCTTGGGCCGCTCGCTCTCGTCCTTGATCTCGTCGAACTCGTAATCGTCGAAGATGACGATGCCGTCGCGCGCAACCATCGGCCAGGCCAGCACGCCGTCGCTGTACACGTCGGCAGCCCGGTGGCTGCCGTCCACGTACACAATGTCGAACCGGCGCGCGGCGATCCCGAGTTGCGGCAGCACCTCGGCGGACGGTCCCTTGATCTTCTCGACGCGCCCCCCGAAGGCTGCGACATTCGCGTCGAACCGGCGCTCGGTGTCGCCGACGAGCGCGGCGAAGTGGGGATTGCGCGCGTGTTCGATATTGCCGCCGAAGGTATCGATGCACACAACATGGCTCCGGGCGAAGTAGTTCAAGAAGAACAGCGCCGAGCGGCCCTCCCAGGATCCGATCTCGAGCACGCGCACCGGCGCGCCTCGCTGCCGCTGCAAGAGCTCGGCCCAGGTGGCGAAGTGCCAAGTGGTCCAGTCCGCGGAGAAGGACTTGTCCGCGTACCAGCGCGCGACCTCCTCCTCCGCCAGTTGCTCGCCCATCGAGGCGGCCCAGGTGCGTGGCGCCGTGGTCAGCCGGCCGCCTTGAGGGCTTCGATCGCCTTCGCCATCATCTCTTCCATGGTGCGGCGAATCTGGTGATCGGATTCCTTCACGCCCTTATCGTCGAAGTCCTTGCGGATCTTGCGGAAGACATCGTCGTCCCCGGATTCCTCGAAATCCGCCATGACGACTGCCTTGGCGTAGGTCTCCGCCTCGGCGCCGGAGAGACCGAGCTTCTCCGCCGCCCACATGCCGAGGAGCTTGTTGCGTCGCGCGTTCGCCTTGAACTTCAGTTCCTCGTCAACGGCGAACCTCTTCTCGAAACCTTCCTCGCGCTTGTCGAACGTGGTCATGCTTGCCTCGTTGTGTCGGGAGCTGCTGGGGGAATATATAGCACTGCACCGCGATATTGCACGGCGCCATATCGCACGGAGCCACAATTTGCACGGCGCAATGAATTCGTACTCGCATCCGACCCCGTTGTTCGAGCCCGTTCGGCTGGAACGCACGCTGCGATCAATTCATCTCGCGTGGTTTCGACATCATGAACAACCGTACACTTGCCGTGCCACGCGCGGGCTTGCATAGCGGGCCATGATGGGCAAGGCAACCGATGCCTTGGTGATTCGCTCGCGCAGGGCGTGCGGAACAAATCCTTTCGCCGCGATTGTGCTGCGCAGCGCGATCGGGTAGCTTGGCCACGTGGACGCGTCGCATGTTCACGTTTTTTGTAGCGCCGCCACGTCCCGCCGCCGCGGACATCACACGAAACCGGAGCCACGGCATCCAGATGGACATCAACAAACCACGGTACACTCCGATGAGCCGCCGTCGCCGCATCTATGAAGGCAAGGCGAAGGTCCTTTATGAAGGGCCGGAACCCGGAACGCTGATTCAGCACTTCAAGGACGACGCGACCGCTTTCAATGCGAAGAAGCACGAGGTCGATCGAAGGCAAGGGCGTCCTCAACAATCGGATCTCCGAATACGTCTTCCAGCACCTCAACGACATCGGGGTTCCGACCCACTTCATCCGCCGCCTCAACATGCGCGAGCAGTTGATCCGCGAGGTGGAGATCATCCCGCTCGAAGTGGTGGTGCGCAATGTGGCGGCGGGTACGCTGTCGCAGCGCCTCGGGATCGAGGAGGGCACGCAGCTGCCGCGCTCGATCATCGAGTTCTACTACAAGAACGACAAGCTCGGCGATCCGATGGTCTCGGAGGAGCACATCACCGCCTTCGGCTGGGCGACGCCGCAGGAGATCGACGACGTCATGGCGCTCGCCATCCGCGTCAACGATTTCCTCTCCGGCCTGTTCCTCGGCGTCGGCATCAGGCTCGTCGACTTCAAGATGGAGACCGGGCGGTTGTGGGAAAACGATCTCATGCGGATCGTGGTCGCGGACGAGATCTCGCCCGACTCCTGCCGGCTGTGGGACATCAAATCGAACGAGAAGCTCGACAAGGATCGCTTCCGCCAAGACCTCGGCGGGCTGCTCGAAGCCTATACCGAGGTCGCCAAGCGCCTCGGCATCATGAGCGAGGGCGAGCGCCCGCAGGGCACCGGGCCGATCCTGGTGAAGGGCTGATGCTGACCCACTAATGCGAAGGGCGATGCGATGAAGCCGCATTGGTCCCGAACGATGATCGAGGGCGCCGTGGTGGGCGCCCTTTGTCTTGTCTGCGCGGGCGTAGCCGGCGCGCAAGACTATCCAAACAAGCCGGTGCGCATCGTCGTGCCCTATGCCGCGGGCGGCGGGACCGACGCGCTGGCGCGTTTTCTGGCAAATGGTCTCGAGAAGCGGCTGGGGCAGCCCTTCATCATCGAGAACCGGCCGGGGCAGGGGACCGCGACCGGTGCCACCTATGTCGCGCGCTCCGCGCCGGACGGCTATACGCTGCTCGCCGCCACGAGCTCGACGCTGGCCTTCAATCCGAGCGTCTACAGGAAGCTGCCATATGATCCGGTCACGGATTTCTCCTTGATCTCGCTGATCGCGGCGGTTCCGTTCGTCCTGGTGGTCAATCCGTCCGTGCCGGCCCAGTCGGTGGCCGAGCTGGTCACGCTCGCCAAATCCAAGCCGGGCGAGATGAGCTATGCGTCGGGCGGCGTAGGCGCCCCCCATCACGTCTATATGGAGCTGTTCAAGAGCGTGACCGGCACCGACATCAAGCACATTCCCTATCGAGGCGGCGGGCCGGCGCTCAACGACGTGGTTGCCGGCCATGTCCCGATCATGTTCGGCGATGTCGGGCCGGCGACGCCGCTCCATCGCGGCGGCCGCGTCAAGGCGCTCGGCGTCACGGTCGGCAAGCGGGTCGAGACCATTCCCGACGTGCCGACGCTGGTCGAGGCCGGGCTTGCCGGCTTCGAAGCAAATTCCTGGCAGAGCATGGTCGCGCCGGCGAACCTGCCGGCGCCGGTGCTGTCCGCTCTCAACAGGGCGCTGACGGCGGTGCTGGCCGAGCCCGCGACCAAAGAGCATTTCCTCAAGCTCGGGATGCAGCCACTATCGAGCACGCCGGAAGAATTCGCCGCCTATCTGCGGGCCGAGATTCAAAAATGGGCGCCGGTCATCAAGGCCGCCGGCGCGGTAGAAGACTAGCTTACAGGGAGAGTGACATGTCCAAGGACTTCACCATCGGGCTCGTGGTTCCGTTCGCCAGCGACACCGTGCCGGACGAAGGGCTGCAGATGTATCCGGACGTGCGCTTCATCCCGCGCGGCGTCGGGGTGCGATCGCTCACGCCGCAGGGCTACGACAGCGCCTGCGAGGCCATTCTCCCTGCGGCCGAATATCTCGCCGAGCAGGACGTCGATGCCATCATGGTGATCGGCACCTCCTTGACGTTCTATCGTGGCTCGGACTTCCACGACCAGCTCATGCAGCGGCTGCGCGCGGCGACCGGCCTGCCCGTGAGCACCATGAGCCAGGCGGTGGTCGATGGGCTGCGTGCCTTTGGCGCGCGGCGGATCGTGGTGGCGACCGCCTACGCCGACGACGTCAATAACCGGTTGAAAGGGTTTCTCACGGCGCAAGGTTTCGATGTGCAGGCGTTGGAGGGATTCGGCCTGTTCGGCTTCGGCGAGCCCGGCAGCAAGAGCGAGGCCGATATCATCGCTCTCGGCTCGAAAGTGTGCGCGCTGGCGCCGGAAGCCGAAGGGCTGCTGATCTCCTGCGGCGGCCTGCGGACGCTGGGCGTGGCCAAGCCCTTGGAGGACCGCCATGGCATCCCGGTCGTGTCGAGCACCCAGGCGGCGTTCTGGGCGGCGCTGCGGCTCGTGGGCGAAAGCGGCCATGTGGCCGGCCGCGGCCGGCTCTTGGAGCAATCGATGGCCGCGGCCCAAAACACTGCGACCCCTGTGCACTGAGGCGATTTGCGCGTAAACTTCGGCCCGCGCTTGGATCGCACGAATTCAGCCGGGGATGCGTGCCGGATCCCGCTTGCGGTGCGGATGATTCGCGCCATATCGAGAACGAAATTCGAAGGACCCCCGATGAAGGCTCGCGTCACCGTTACCCTGAAATCCGGCATCCTCGATCCCCAGGGCAAGGCGATCGAGGGGGCGCTGAAATCGCTCGGCGTCGATGGCGTTGCCAGCGTCCGCCAGGGCAAGGTCTTCGACATCGAGATCAAGGGCCGCGACCGCAAGCAGGCGCAGGCCGCGCTCAAGCAGGCGGCCGACAAGCTGCTTGCGAATACGTTGATCGAGAACTACCAGGTCGAGCTGAAATGACTTCGCTGCGCACCGGCATCGTGGTGGTCGCACTCGGCGTTGGCCTGGCGGGCCTGCTCGCCGGCGACGCGGCGACCGTCGGCGTCGAACAGCAGCCAGCCAGTGCAGCGAAGCCAGCCGCTGAATCGAAGACTTGGTCCGAGATCAAGTGGCCGTTCCCGCTCGATCAATGGGGCGTCGGGCGGGCGTTCGAATGCCGGGACTGCGGTGCGCAGACCAAGCTCTACCTGCGCGCCAAGCTCGGCTTCTGCAATTGCACGAGCGGTGTCGCCGACGACGCCGAGCTCGATCGCGTGGGCGATCTCGAGCTGCTCAGCGACAAGTTCAAGGGCTTGAGCGACGGGCGGCCGATCAAGGTCGGCTGGATGAACGGGCGCAGCCGGCCCTATCAGGTCGCGATCCCCTACGCGGCGCCGCGCAGCGTGCTCGCCATCGCCTTCAACGACAAATGCGACGTGGTGGTCGCGACCGTCGTCGCCGATCACATTCCCACAGCCGAGCCCGCCGCCTTGGGCTTCCTCAACGGCGATCTGGTGCTGCGCTGGGCGGAGAGAGAGCTCGGGCTTTGATGAAATCTGCCGTCCTCGTTTTCCCCGGCATCAATCGCGAGCGCGACATGGCGCGCGCGCTCAGGCTCATCTCGGGCCGCGAGCCGGCCATGGTGTGGCACGCCGACACGGCGCTTCCCGCCGGCACCGATCTCGTGGTGGTGCCGGGCGGCTTCTCCTATGGCGATTATCTGCGCTGCGGCGCGATCGCGGCGCGGGCGCCGATCATGGCCGCGGTGCGCGCCCACGCTGCCAAGGGGGGCCTGGTGCTCGCGGTCTGCAACGGCTTCCAGATCGCGTGCGAGGCCGGCCTGCTGCCCGGCGTGCTGATGCGCAACGCGGCGCTGAAGTTCATCTGCCGCGACGTCCACCTGCGGGTCGAGCGCTCCGATACGCCGTTCACCCGCGGCTACAATGCCGGCCAAGTCATCCGTGTGCCGGTCGCGCACGGCGAAGGCAACTACGTCGCCGACGACGCGACCATCGCACGGCTCGAAGGCGAGGGCAGGGTGCTGTTCCGCTATGCCGCGCCCGACGGCTCGCTCGACCCCGACTGGAACGTCAACGGCGCGACCAACGCGATTGCCGGGATCGTCAACGACAAAGGCAATGTGCTCGGAATGATGCCCCACCCGGAGAATCACGTGGAGGCGGCGCTCGGACCGACCGACGGCCGCGGGCTGTTCGCCGGCCTGGCCGACCACTTCAAGCAGGCGGCCTAGCGCTTGCCGGCGAAAGCCTGACCCGGACTTGATCCGGGAGGTTTTGCGTTACCCGGGCGGACAAACGCGAAGGCCTCGCTCGCGACGAATCCGTTCGCGCGCGCTCGACCAATGCCCGGTTGTCCCGTATTGTCGCGCCGGGTTGTTGGGGGCGTATCAGTGCGACATTTCCTGATCCTTGCAGCGGCCGCGCTCGTGCTTGCGGGATGCGCCACCGGCCAACTCGCCGGGGTGATGCAAGGTGACCCCACGCCGGACCGGCCCGGCACGAAGATCACCGTCCGCAATCCCAACAACGCGAAATGGATGGCGATCCGTTCGACCACCCAGCCGAAGACGCCCGCCAACATGATGATGTGGGTCTGCCGCCCGCTCGCCTGCGCCAGCGGGCAAGCCGCCGTCGGCGCCCAGAACTCGCCCAGCCCGACGCGGCACCCCGACCGCAAGGCGCTGGAGAAGGCGGCGAAGCTGCTGGCGGTTCAGACCCGAGCCCAGGACATGATGGTGGAGGCGGCCTCGGAAGGCGACGAGCGCATCACGGCGCTGTCGAGCCGCGTGACCGATGTCCGCGGTTATCCCGCCATCATCGCGGAATCGAAGCGGACGAGCCACGGCAAAGCCAATTTCGTCATCCGCGGCGAGCTGTTCATCGGCCTCTTCCGGGTGCGGCTGATTTCCACCTCGTCGGACCGGGCGGAGGCCAAGCGGAACTTCGACGAATTCACCGAGGCCATGGAAATCGTCGATGTCGAGCCGGGCCGGCCCGAGCCGGCTCCGGAACCGCCGACGCCCGCCGCGCTCGGTGGCCCGCCCGACCGGACCTGACGGCATCACTTCAAGCAAGCGGGGCAAGCCGCTGCAATTGCCTCATTATTGAGCGGCGCTCGGGTCGTCTGGACGATCCTTCTGTGGAACCATCGTTACGGTGGATTGCCGCGGCCCGCCGGCAATGACATCTAGGCCTATGGCCAGAACATCCCGCAAATCGACGACACGAACGACCAGAAAACCGGCGGCCCGCAAAGCCACCCAGAAGGCCTCTCAAAAAGCCAAAGGGGAGCGGCGCCGGCCCGCCACACGATCGAAGCCCGCGAAACAGTCGAAAATCAGCGCCGCGCTTGTCGCCGCACACGGCCTCAAGCCGGACGAGTACGATCGCGTCTTGAAGCTGATCGGCCGCGAGCCTTCGATCACCGAGCTCGGCATTTTCTCGGCGATGTGGAACGAGCACTGCTCGTACAAGTCCTCGAAAATCCACCTGCGCACGCTGCCGACCAAGGCGCCCTGGGTGATCCAGGGGCCGGGCGAGAACGCCGGCGTCATCGACATCGGCGATGGGCTGGCCGTCGTGTTCAAGATGGAGAGCCACAACCATCCGAGCTACATCGAGCCGTATCAGGGCGCGGCGACCGGGGTCGGCGGCATTTTGCGCGACGTCTTCACCATGGGCGCGCGCCCGATCGCGTGCCTCGACGCGCTTTCCTTCGGCGCGCCGGAGCATCCGAAGACGCGGCACCTCGTCTCCGGCGTGGTCGCCGGCATCGGCGGCTACGGCAATTCCTTCGGCGTGCCGACCGTGGGCGGCTCGGTGCGGTTTCACACCCGCTACGACGGCAACTGCCTGGTCAATGCCATGGCGGTCGGGTCTCGCCGAGACCGACAAGATCTTCTACGCCGCGGCCTCGGGCGTCGGCATGCCGATCGTCTATCTCGGCTCCAAGACCGGACGCGACGGCATTCACGGCGCCACCATGGCGTCGGCCGAGTTCGGCGAGGACTCGGAGGAAAAGCGCCCGACCGTGCAGGTCGGCGATCCGTTCTCGGAGAAGCTGCTGCTCGAGGCCTGCCTGGAGATCATGGCGAAGGACTGCGTCATCGCCATCCAGGACATGGGCGCGGCGGGGCTCACCTGCTCGGCGGTCGAGATGGGCGCCAAGGGCGATCTCGGCGTCACGCTCGATCTCGATGCGCGTGCCGTGCCGCGAAACCGGGATGAGCGCCTACGAGATGATGCTCTCGGAGAGCCAGGAGCGCATGCTCATGGTGCTCAAGCCGGAGAAGGAGCAGGAGGCCGAGGCGATCTTCCGGAAATGGGGCCTCGACTTCGCCGTCGTCGGCGAGACCACGCCGACCAAGCGCTTCATCGTGCGCCACGGCGGCAAGGTCATGGCCGACCTGCCGATCAAGGAGCTCGGCGACGAGGCGCCGGTCTACGACCGCCCGTACGTGGACGCGCCCAAGCCCGCGGTGGTGCAAGCCTCCGACGTGGCGCCGCCCGTGCCGACGGCGGATGCGTTGCTGCGGCTGATCGGCGCGCCCGACCTCTGCTCGCAAGCGCTGGGTGTGGGAGCAGTACGACCACGTCATCCTGGGCAATACGGTGCAGCGGCCGGGCGGCGACGCCGCTGTCGTGCGCGTCAACGACGGTCCGAAGGCGCTCGCGCTCACCTGCGACGTGACGCCGCGCTATTGCGAGGCCGATCCGTTCGAAGGCGGCAAGCAGGCGGTGGCGGAGGCTTGGCGCAATCTCACCGCCGTCGGCGCGCGGCCGCTTGCGCTCACCGACAATCTCAATTTCGGCAACCCGGAGCGGCCCGAGATCATGGGCCAGCTCGTCGGCTGCATCCGCGGCATCGCCGAAGGCGTGCGCGGCGCTCGACTTTCCGGTCGTGTCCGGCAACGTCTCGCTCTACAACGAGACCAATGGCCGCGCGATCCTTCCCACCCCCACCATCGGCGGCGTCGGGCTGCATCGACGACTTCACCAAATCGGCGACGCTCGCCTTCAAGGCGCCGGACGAGGCCATCCTGCTCATCGGCGAGACCCCGGGCTGGCTCGGCCAGTCGCTGTATCTGCGCGAGATCTGCGAGCGCGAGGACGGCGCGCCGCCGCCGGTCGATCTTGCGCTCGAGCGCAGGAACGGCGATCTCGTGCGCGCGCTGATCGCCGAGGGCGTCGCCACCGCGGTGCACGACGTCGCCGACGGCGGCCTTCTCGTTGCGCTCGCCGAGATGGCGATGGCCTCCGGCATCGGCGCCGAGCTCGACCGGGCGCCGCTCGCGGCCCATGCCTTCTGGTTCGGCGAGGACCAGGCGCGCTATGTCGTCACGGTCGCGGCGGGGGCGGCCGAGAAGGTGATGGCGCGCGCCCGTGCCGCCGGCATCCCCGCGCGCCAGCTCGGCCTCACCGGCGGCGATGCATTGACGCTGCAGGACGAGCGCCCCATTCTGGTCGTAAAGCTGCGCGAGCGCTTCGAAGGCTGGCTGCCCGCCTATATCGCGGGCGGACCTGCCTGATCTGTAGGAGAAGGCCATGGCAATGGACGCGAACGAGATCGAACGGCTGATCAAGGCGCGCATTCCGGATGCCGAGGTGACGATCCGCGATCTCGCCGGTGACGGCGACCACTACGCCGCCACCGTGTTGGCGGAATCCTTCCGCGGCAAATCGCGGGTGCAGCAGCACCAGATCGTCTATGAAGCGCTCAAGGCCGAGATGGGCGGCAAGCTGCACGCGCTCGCGCTGCAGACCGGCACGCCCGACGCCGCTCGATGAGCGCCGCTTAAATCGATGTCGCCTAATGGATCGCCCAATGGCGTCAAGACGCTGGCGCCCGCCGGCGCGATCAAGAGCACCGGCACCTGGGCGCTGGGCACTCGTGCCGGCGATTTCGTCTACGTCGCCGGCATGCGCGGCATCGACCCCGAGACCAATACGCTGGTCGAAGGCGATGCGGCCCGCATCCGGCAGGGCTTCCTCAACATGCAGCTGATCGCCGAATTGGAAGGGGCCTGCCTGCGCGATTGCGTACGCATCGTCGTCTACGTGACCGACATGTCTCGCTTCCGCCCGCTCGTGAACAAGATTCAGGAGGAGCTTTGGGGCGATGGACCCTATCCGCCACGCACCATTGTCGAGGTCCGGCGGCTCAATCAGGACGATATTTTCGAGGTCGAGGGCACCTTCTACGCCCCTTTGAAAAAGTGAGCGGGCCGTGCCGCAGGCCCTTGGGGTCCGGGCGCCGCTACGCTACATATAGCGTCAAGGGTTGCGGGGCGCCGCGCTCCGCCGGCAGACGAGGGACTCCATGGCCATCGAGCAATTCATCGACAACGAGGTCAAAGGCAACGACGTGGTGCTGTTCATGAAGGGCACGCCGCAGTTCCCGATGTGCGGGTTTTCCGGGCAGGTGGTGCAGATCCTCGATCACCTCGGCGTGACCTACAAAGGCCTGAACGTGCTCGAATCGGATGATCTGCGTAACGGCATCAAGACCTATTCCAACTGGCCGACCATCCCGCAGCTCTACGTCAAGGGCGAGTTCGTCGGTGGCTGCGACATCATCCGCGAGATGTTCCAGGCCGGTGAATTGCAGGGCCTGTTGAAGGACAAGGGCGTGCCGGTGAAGGAAGGCGCGCAGGCGTAAACGCCGTTCTCCCGACCTTCTTCGCGCGACATTGAGGGCGGTCAGTTGCAGCTGACTTCGCCGGCCGCGATCTTGCAGTCGAAATAGCTCTTGCCGCCGACGTCGCGGAAGCTCGCCGTCCAGCCGCCCTGCGCCGCGGGCTCGAGCGTCGTGAAGCCGAAGCGCCGATCGGCGCGGCCGTAGCTCACCGTGGTGCCGCCGATCTTCCCGCCGGTAAGGCTGCCCTGGATCTTGCCGGTGAGCATTGTGCCGCCGGTGCCGAGCACGAATTGCGGCGGCCGCTTGTCGGCAAAGCTCAGCGCCTCCCAGACATGGATATGGCCGGCCAGCGCCAACGTGATGCCATCCGGCAACCGGCCGTTGGGCAGCGCCTGCTGCAGGGTGGCATTGATGGTCTTGCGGTGCGACCGGAAGCCCCAGACCGGCCGGTGGCTGACGAGCCAAGTGCCGGGCGCCGGCCGCATCGCCGCGAAGTCCGCCGCGTAGGCGGCGGTATCGCACGGGCACGCGTCGGCAGCGTTGCTCGAATCCAGCACGATGAATGATTGGCCAGCCACCGTGACGGTGTAGTGCCGCATCAGCTCGGTGCAGGGCGGCGCCGCGGTCGCGGGCGTCGGGTCGAGCAGGCGGAAATAGCCGGCGCCGGCGCGTTTGCAGATTTCGTGATTGCCGCGCACCACGATCCATGGCGCCGCGAGCAAAGCCGGCGCGGCCGGGGCGAAGAAATCGGCCTTCCAGGTCGCCCAATCGTCGCCATAGGGACTGCCCTTGCAGCCCTGGTCGCGCGGCGGACAGGCGCTCTCGCGATAGACGTAATCGCCGACGTGGATGACGAGGTCGGGCTTGGCCGCGGCCACGCTGGCTGCCAATTGCGCAAACGGCCACAGCGTCGGGACATTGCAGTCCTGGAATTTGCCGCGATCCTCGTCGTCTTGATCCTTCGCTTTAACGGATCCCTTCTTGGCCTTGAGGCGACAACCGGTGTCGCCGAACGCCACGATCGACTTCAAAGCCGTCCGGGGCACGGGCAGCGGTGTGTTCTCGATGCTGGCGGAGGCGGCGCCTGACGGAATTGGCAGCTCACAGACCAGGATCGGAAAGAATGCATTCGGCCCGGTATCGGGTAGGGCGCGTACGGCCATCGCGTGCCGGGCGCCATCGATGGTGATCGCAGGACATTGTGTCGTGCTCGCGAGAACCGCGCGCGCCATCGCGCCCTGCGGTCCGAGCACGACATAGGCGGCTTCGAGCGACGGCGATTGCGCTGCGGCGCCGTGCGGTACGAAGGCTAGTGCCAGCGCGAGCAATCGGTATCGCATGCAAGCGCTTCTATCCGATTCGTCAAAACGAAACCGCCCCCGACCTGGGGTCGGGGGCGGCGTGACGCCTGCGCGAACGACAATCGTCAGCGCGAATAGAACTCGACCACGAGATGCGGCTCCATCATCACGGGGTAGGGCACCTCGCCGGGCGCGGGGACGCGCGTGAGCTTCGCGGTCATCTTCGAGTGGTCGACCTCGATGTAGTCCGGCACATCGCGCTCGGCGAGACCGGTCGCTTCGAGCACCAGCCCGAGCTGCTTCGATTTCTCCTTGACCTCGATCAGATCGCCGACCTTCACGCGATAGCTCGCGATGGTGACGCGCTTGCCGTTCACCTTGATATGGCCATGGTTGACGAACTGGCGCGCGGCAAAGACCGTCGGGACGAGCTTCGCACGGTAGATCATGGCATCGAGCCTGCGCTCCAGGAGCCCGATCATGTGGGCGCCGGAATCGCCCTTCATCCGGATCGCTTCCGCGTAGATGCCGCGGAACTGCCGCTCGGAAATATTGCCGTAATAGCCGCGCAGCTTCTGCTTGGCGCGCAACTGCACGCCGTAGTCGGAGAGCTTGCCCTTGCGGCGTTGGCCGTGCTGGCCGGGGCCGTATTCCCGGCGGTTGACGGGGCTCTTCGGGCGGCCCCACACGTTCTGGCCCATACGGCGGTCGATCTTGTACTTCGCCTCGTGGCGCTTGGTCATCGCGTCCTCATGTTGTGTTGCTGTTGAGGATCGCGCCCTCCTCTGTCCCGGCAGTGCCGGAACCGACAGGTTTTGGCCGAAGCGACGGGCAAAACCGCGGGTCGCGAAACACTGCGCGAGCCCAAAGGCCCGCGCAACGCCGGGTTATTAGGCGGAAAGCGCGGTCAAGTCAAACCGCCCATCCCAGGGCTGGATTCCCGCTTGGTCGCGTTTTCTGCGGAAAACCGGCTTCCACCCATAGCGCGTCAAGACGCGCGTGAACGCGCTTATGATCAAGTCCGGGGCAGGCCTTTTCCGGAAAACGCTCCTATTCGACCTCCTGGTAGACGTCGATCTCGACCGAGCCCGGGAACATGGACCGCCAGGTCTGCAGATAGGCCTGCACGCGGGCATCGCTGGCGACCCGCTGGCGGTTGAGTTCGATGACCTCGTGAGTGTCGTATTCGATCTCGTGGACGAACCGCGATGGGTCGTCCACGTTCTGCAACAGACGGACCCGCCGGCCGCCGAATGCCTCGTAGAACGGTGCCGCCGATTTCAACATTGACGCGAAATGGCTGGTATTGCCCGCCGGCAGCGTGAATTTGAACTGCACGGTTCGTCGGACCGTCTGAGATTGAGTTTGGTTCGCCATGCTGCGCGCCTCCCCATCCGGCCCCGCCCCGGACGATGGTAGAGCGATTCCGATCTGATGGAAACGGAAACCGCCCTTACCTATTGATTCTGACGCGCTTTCTGCGGAGATGCTTTACGGCCGGATACCGAAGCCCGCGAGCGCCGCGCCGAGCGCCGCCGAGGGTGTCTGGCCGGAGGTGAAGATGATCCGCGCGGGCGAGGGGGCGACCGTCGCCCGCAATCGGCCCGCTCAAATCGACGACCCGGCGTGCGATCGCGGGAGCCGGATCGATGAAGGTCACCGGCCAGGGCGCCAGCCGCTCGAGCCGTTCCAGCAGGAGCGGATAGTGCGTGCAGGCGAGCACGATCGTATCGGTGCGCCGCCCGTCCGCATCGACGAAGCAGGGCTCGATCTCCTGCGCAATGAGCGAGTCGGCGACCGGCGTGCCGTGGAGCTCGGCTTCCGCGTATTCCGCCAGCCGCGCCGAGCCGACGAGCGCGACGTCGCTGCCGTTGGCGAAGTCGCGGATCAGCGCGCGCGTATACTCGCGGCTCACCGTCGCCGCCGTGCCGAGCACGGTCACGCGCTTGCTGACCGAGCCGGCGCAGGCCGGCTTGATCGCGGGCACCGTGCCGACGAAAGGAACGGAATAGGCCGCGCGCAAATGCGGGAGGACGAGCGTCGAGGCCGTGTTGCAGGCGATGACGACGAGGTCGGGGCGGTGGGTTTCGATCAACTCGCCCATGAGTGCCGTGACGCGCGCGATGAGCTCGCCCTCGCCGCGGCCGTTGTAGGGAAAGAAGGCGTCGTCGGCGACGTAGACGTAGCGCGCGTCGGGTCGTGCCTTGGCGACCTCGCGAAATACGGTGAGGCCCCCAAGTCCGGAATCGAAGACGAGAATGGTCGGCGCAGTAGACACAGCCGCTCCGTCGTACGCAAAGAACCGCCGCCGGGCAACGCCCTCAAAGCAGCTGGCCCGCACGCTCGCCGCCGGCGACGAAGCGCAGCGAGAATGCCTCGCCCGCCTGTTGGATTGCCGTCACATGCGGCGCGCCGAAGTGCACGGGAAAGAGCAGCGCGTTATGCTCGGCGCAGTGTTCCAGCACGCGACGACGCGTGATCCGGGCTTGGTCCGGCATTTCACAGAAGCCCGAATTCCAGTGTGGCGCATAGACCTGCAGCGGATGGTGGATGACGTCGCCGCAGACCACCCCGTGCTTATCCCGATCGGTCACCTTCAGGATGACATGCCCCGGCGTGTGGCCCGGCGCGGGCTCGATCATCAGCGCGTCGTCGATGGCATGCGCACCTTCGAGCAGCACCGCCTGGCCCGCTTCGATCACCGGCAGCACGCTGTCGCGATAGGCGCGGTTGCGCTGCGGGTCGACTTCGGCGGCGGGATTGCGATCGGGATTGCCGATCTCGTTCTCGGTGCGCGAGAACAGATATTTGGCGTTGGGAAAGGTCGGCACCCAGCGGCCGTCGCGCAGCATCGTGTTCCACCCGACGTGATCGGCGTGGAGGTGCGTGCAGAGCACGATGTCGATGTCCTCGGGGGCGGCACCGGCGGCGCGCAGGCGCGTGAGATAGGGCGTGTCGAGCTGATGGAAACGCGCAAAGCCGGGCCGCTCCTTGTGGTTGCCGGCGCAGCTATCGACGAGGATGGTGTGGCGAGCGGTGCGGATGAGCCACGAGTGAACGCTGGTGACCAGCCGGTCGTGCTCGGGCGAATAGTGGTCGGGGACGAGCCACGACAGATGCCGCTGCAGCAGTTCGCGCTCGAAGCCGACGAGATAGCGCTCCGGCGGAAAGGTGGCGAACCCGATCTGCTCCTCGATGCGGGTGAGGCTGACCGCGCCGACGGACCAAGCTTTGACCGAACCAGCTGTCACCGGATCAGCCCGTCTTGCCGAACACCCGCCGGAAGATCGTATCGACGTGCGCGAGGTGATAGCCGAGATCGAAGTTCTCCTTGAGCTCGGCCTCGCTCAGATGCTTGCGCACGTCCTTGTCGGCGGTCAGGAACGCGAGGAAGTCGCCTTCGCCCTGCCACACCCGCATGGCGTTGCGCTGCACCAGGCGGTAGGCGTCCTCGCGCGCCACGCCCTTCTGCGTCAGCGCGATCATCACGCGCTGGGAATGCACGAGGCCGCCCAGCCGCTCGATGTTCTTCCGCATGTTGGCGGGATAGACCACGAGCTTGTCGATGATCGACGCGAGCCGCGCGAGCGCGAAGTCGAGCGTCGCAGTAGCATCGGGTCCGATCATGCGCTCGACCGAGGAATGCGAGATGTCGCGCTCGTGCCAGAGCGCCACGTTCTCCATCGCCGGCATCGCATAGGCGCGCACCATGCGGGCGAGCCCGGTGACATTTTCCGAGAGCACCGGGTTGCGTTTGTGCGGCATCGCGGAGGAGCCCTTCTGGCCTTCGGAGAAGAACTCCTCGGCCTCCAGCACCTCGGTGCGCTGCAAGTGGCGGATTTCCGTGGCCAGCCGCTCGACGGAGGAAGCGACCACCCCGAGCGTCGCGAAATACATGGCGTGGCGGTCGCGTGGAATGACCTGGGTCGAGATCGGCTCGATCGCCAGCCCCATGGCCTTGGCGACATGAGCTTCTACGCGAGGATCAACTTGAGCGAAGGTGCCGACCGCGCCGGAAATCGCGCAGGTGGCGACCTCCTTGCGGGCGGCCTGCAGCCGTTCGCGTGCGCGCGAAAACTCGGCGTAGGCATAGGCGAGCTTGAGGCCGAAGGTTGTGGGCTCGGCATGGATGCCGTGGGAGCGGCCGATCGTCGGCGTCATCTTGTGCTCGATGGCACGGCGCTCAAGCGCGGCCAGGAGCTTGTCGGCATCGGCGATGAGAATATCCGCGGCGCGCACCAGCTGCACGTTGAGGCAGGTGTCGAGCACGTCGGAGGAGGTCATCCCCTGGTGCACGAAGCGTGCTTCGGGCCCGACGATCTCCGCAAGATGGGTAAGAAATGCGATGACGTCGTGCTTGACCTCACGCTCGATCTCGTCGATGCGCGCGACATCGAACGTCGCGTTTCGCCCCTTGTCCCAGATCTTCGCGGCCGCGGCCTTCGGAATGATGCCGAGCTCGGCCATGGCGTCGGCCGCATGCGCCTCGATCTCGAACCAGATGCGGAAGCGCGTCTGCGGGTCCCAGATCGCGGCCATGTCGGGCCGGGTGTAGCGCGGGATCATCGGCGGCCTTGGCAGGTCAGGTGCATTTGAACAGCCGCGCTGTAGCAGATCGCAGCGGCAAGCTCAATTCGCCCAGGCAGTTGTCCAGTGAAAGCCAAACCGCTCAGTTCGGCAGCCGCGCGCGATCGTGTGGCTGCGTCAAGTCGACCGGCGTCCCCTTGGGGATGACGCCGACCGGATTGAGCCGCGCGATCGACCAGTAGTTGATCACGTAGTAGCGCGGCGTCACCGTCTCGGCGACGCCGGGCACCGAATAGAGCTCGCGCATGTAGTTCGAAAGGTTGGGATAGTCGGCGATCCGCTGCTTGTTGCAGCGGAACAGCGAGAAATAGGCGACGTCGAAGCGCACCAGCGTCGGAAACAGCCGCCAGTCGGCCTCGGTGATCTGACGACCGGCCAGATAGCGCTGGCGCGAGAGCCGTGCGTCGAGCTCGTCGAGCGTGGCGAACAGCCCGTCATACGCGGCTTCATAGGCGGCCTGCGACTTGGCGAAGCCGCAGCGGTAGACGCCGTTGTTGACGTTGGCATAGATCGTGTCGTTGAGACGGTCGATCTCCGCGCGCAGGGGCTTGGGGTAGAAGTCGGCGTCGTCGCCACCGATGCCGTCGAACTCGCTGTTGAGCATGCGGATGATGTCGGGGAACTCGTTGTTGACGATCCGCTTGGTCTTCTTGTCCCACAGTGTCGGCACCGTCACCTTGCCGGTGTAGGTCGGCTCGGTGGCGGTGTAGGCCTGGTGCAGATAGTGGAAGCCGTTGACCGTATCGGGCGTGCAATCCGGGAAGGCGGGATCGTTCTCGAACGTCCAGCCCTGCTGCCGCAGCCCCGGGATCGAATAGGAAACGGTGATCGCGCCTTGCAGCTTCTTGATCGAGCGGTAGATCAGCGTGCGGTGCGCCCAGGGGCAGCCATGGGCGACGTAGAGATGATAGCGTCCGGCCTCGGCCTTGAAGCCGGAGGAGCCATCGGCCGTGATGCGGTCGCGGAAACGGCTGTCGGCGCGGCGGAATTCGCCGCTCGCCCCGGTTTCCTGCGGCAGCTCGCCGTCGTGCCAAACACCATCGATCAGGACGCCCATCAGGCGGCTTCCCCGCGCGCCAGCGCGGCTGCATTGCGAATGGCGGCAATGTTGGCGCGGTAGCTCTCGGGCTTGCCGCCCTTGAACACGGCTGAGCCCGCGACCAATACGTTGGCGCCCGCCTGCGCCACGAGCGGCGCGCTCTCCGGCGTGATGCCGCCATCGACCTCGATGTCGATCGGGCGCCCGCCGACAAGCGCGCGCAAGCGGGCAATTTTCTCGACCGAAGATGGAATGAAGGCTTGGCCGCCGAACCCCGGATTGACCGACATCACCAGGATGAGGTCGACGAGATCGACGACCGGCTCGATGGTCTCGACGCCGGTGCCGGGATTGAGCGTGACACCCGCCTTCTTTCCGAGCGCGCGGATCGCCTGTAGCGAGCGGTGCACATGCGGCCCGGCCTCCACGTGCACGGTGATGATGTCGGAGCCGGCCTTGGCGAAAGCTTCGAGATAGGGATCGCAAGGCGCAATCATGAGGTGCACGTCGAGCACCTTTTTGGTGTGCGGGCGGATCGCCTTCACCACATCGGGGCCGATGGAGATGTTCGGCACGAAGTGCCCGTCCATGACGTCGACATGGATCCAGTCGGCGCCGGCTTGATCGACGGCACGCACCTCCTCGCCGAGCCGGGAGAAGTCGGCGGCCAGGATCGACGGGGCGACGAGGAGCGGATGCCGCATCGGGTCCTCCGAATATGCCGTTCGGCCTAACACGGCGGGCAGGGCAGGGGCAACGCGCCTTGCGCGCTTTCCACTTGCTGATGCGGATTATACGGGTCAAGGCCTGCCGTGATCGGGCCTGCCTACCATATAAAGAGCCAGAATATCGTAGCTTGGCGCATCGGTCGGAAAAATCGGGCCGCCTGCGGGCGGCGCAATCGTATCGGAAGGAACAGCATGGCTCGCATCGATGCCATCGTGCTCGGAGCCGGCATCGTCGGCACGTCCATCGGGTTGCAATTGGCCAAGCGCGGGCTCGCCGTCGCGCTCGTCGATCGCCGCGGCCCGGGCGAGGAGACCTCCTACGGCAACGCCGGCGTGCTCGAAGGCAATACGCTCCTCCCGCACCCGTTCCCGTCGTCCTTGCTGGCCGTGCTCCGCGTGGCGGCGAAGCAAGCGACCGAGGCCGACTATCACCTCTCGTTCCTGCCGCAGGTGGCGCCGTGGCTGTTGGCGTACCGGGCCAATTCCGCGCTGGAACGGCGGATCGAATTTGCGGAGGCGATGCGGCCGCTGTTCGCACGCGCCGTCTCCGAGCACGAAGCACTGATGGCCGAAGCGGGTGCCGAGCGCTATCTGCGCAAAGAGGGCTGGATCAAGCTCTACCGGAGCGAGGCGGCCTTCGCGGCGACCGCGCCCGAGCGCGAATTGGCGGCCAAGTACGATCTCACGTTCCGGGTCCTTGATGTCGACGCGGTGCACGCGCTCGAGCCGGCGATCGCGCCGGTCTTTCAGCGGGCGACGCATTGGCTGGGCGCGGCAAGCGTGAGCAATCCGCTGGCGGTGACCCGCGCCTTCGCGGCACGGTTTACGGCGCTCGGCGGCGTCGTGCTCATGGGGGATGCGCGCTCGCTGCATCGCTCCGGGCCGCATTGGCGGATCGACACGCAGGAAGGACCGATCGACGCGGCCGACGCGGTGGTCGCACTCGGACCGTGGGCGCCGGATTTGCTCAAGCCCTTGGGTCTCGATTTCCCGATGGCGGTCAAGCGCGGCTATCACCGGCACTTCCGCCCGCGCGGCAATGCCGGGCTCAACCGTCCGGTGGTGGATACGGAGCTCGGCTACTGCGTCGCTCCGATGGAGCAGGGGCTGCGCCTCACCACCGGCGCCGAGTTCGCTGCGCGCGACGCGGCGCCGACGCCTGTGCAACTCGATCGGTTGTTGCCGGCCGCGACTGCACTTTTCCCGCTGGGCGAACCGGTGGAGGCGGAGCCCTGGATGGGCAGCCGTCCATGCTTTGCAGACTCACGCCCCGTCATCGGCCGTGCCCCAGGTCAGGCAGGATTGTGGCTGGCCATCGGCCATGCCCATTGGGGCTTGACGCTCGGTCCCGTGACGGGACGACTGCTCGCCGAGATGATGACCGGCGCGACGCCATTCTGCGATCCAATTCCGTATAATGCGCAACGGTTCGCGCGTTGATCGCGCACGACGGGATCGGCGCAACGCTATTTAGCGATTCTAGTATGTACAATACAGAATGGTGCGTGCGTTAACCGAAACACCGATATTGCCAAGCGTGCGATAGCCAGCGGAGCTTGCGACGGATATTTTTTGGGCGGCCGTCGTCGCAAGGGAGTGGCCGTCATTCAAATCGTCGCACAATCCGCGTGTTCGACCATCCGATTCACGTCGGCGGTATCTGCATGCGCGCGCGATGATCTGATTAACGCCGCAATTGCAGGGCCAAAATGCGGCAAAGCTGTTCAACATCATCCCTCGCGTCATTGTCGCCGTGAATTTCATCTGACAACTGGAGAGGATGCAAAGATGCACCGCACGAGTGTTGCTGTGGTCGTTGGCTTGGCGCTCGCCTCCTTCGCCGCAGATGGGCAGGCTCTCGCCCAAGCAATTCCAAAATCACTTCAAGAGAGCGGAACCGAAGCCGTCGTCAGGGAGCGCAAGAACAGTTGGACCGTAGGTGTTGCAGGCGGTCTGCTCGAAGGAACGCGTCTGCGTTTCGTCGACGAGATGGCGCGCGTGGTCGCCGATGGCGACAACATGCGCGTGATGCCGTTCATTTCCCAGGGCTCCGCCTCCAACCTCGAAGACCTGCTCTACTTGCGGGGCGTCGATGTCGCCGTGACGCAGTCGGACGTGTTCGAATTCTTCCGCACCGAGCGTGCGACGCCCAATCTCGACAAGCGCATCCACTACATCTTCCGCTTCCCGCCGTCGGAAACGCACATCGTCGCGAAAAAGGAGATCCGCTCGATCGAGGATCTGCGCGGCAAGAAGGTCCACTTCGGTTCGGATGGCGCGTCGGGGACCCTGACCGGTCCGATCCTGTTCCAGCGGCTCGGCGTGCAGGTGCAGCAGGTCGAGGGGACCATGGATAACCCGACCGGCATGCACAAGGTTGCCACGGGCGAGATAGACGCGGTCGTGCGCGTGACCAGCAAGCCGGTGTCGTACGTCACGAAGATCCCGGCGAATTCGGGTCTGCACCTGGTGCCGATCCCGTTCTCCAAGAAGTTCACGGACTATTACGCGCTGGGCGAATTCACCCACGAGGACTACCCGAACATCGTTCCGCAGGGCGGGCGCATCGACACCATCTCCGTGCCGGGCGTGCTCGCCGTCTACAACTGGCCGAAGAACACCGACCGCTATCGCAAGGTCGAGCGTTTTGTCGAACGGCTGTTCGCAAACTGGGACAAGCTCTTGCAGCCCCCGTATCATCCGAAGTGGAAAGACATTAACCTGGCGGCCACCGTCGAGGGCTGGAATCGGTTCGTGGTCGCGGACCAGGAATTGAATCGCCTCAAAGGCGCCACCGGGCAGAACCAGCAGGACCTCAATCGCGAATTCCAGGCATTCTTGAATTGGCCGGGAGAGAACGCCAAGCCGAACCCCACTCAAACGGAACGCGAGGCCTTGTTTCGCCAGTTCCTGCAATGGCGCGACAAGCAGGGTGGAGGGAGGTCGCGCTAGAACATTTCCGGCGTAAGCCCGCCGGGGAACTTGCGAAAGCTGCAGCGGCGTCCGATCCCGCGGGAACGGATGCCGCTCTAATGTGGTGGATTTGGCGTTTCTACCGGCATTTCTGAGAGGCCTTACGTAGGAACTTCAAATCCGCCACACTGCTAGTGTCCCTCTGCTAGTGTCCCTTGGTTCGGACGTTCGTATCAGTGTGCTGTCGTCAATACAGGAGGCGTTGTCCGTGTCGCGAGTCATCTTTTCGGTTCTGATTTGCATTGGCGTGCAGATCGGCTTGGTCCAAGTGGGTTTGGCTCAAGGCGCAAAAGCGCAAGACGCAAAAGCGCAAGACAAGTATCCATCACGTCCGGTGAAAATCATCGTGCCCTCGCCGCCGGCCGGAGGAACCGACATCATCGCGCGCGTGCTGGCGCAGCGGTTCTCGACGGTGTTCGGGCAGCAATTCGTCGTGGAAAATCGTCCCGGCGCCGGCAACATGATCGGCATCGAGTTGGTCGCGCGCTCGCCGAACGACGGCTACACCCTGCTGATGGTGCCGAGCACGCTCGCGCTGAATTCCGTGCTGTACAAGAAGGTCAACTACGACCCGATCAAGGATTTCGCACCGATCACGATCGCCGCTACCGCGCCGAACGTGCTGGTGATCAATCCGCAGGTTCCGGCCAAGACACTCGCTGAATTCATTGCGCTGGTTAAGAAGAAACCGGGAGAGCTGACCTATGGCACGCCAGGGGTCGGCACTTCGCCGCATATGAGCATGGAGCTGTTCAAGAGCATGGCGGGGCTGGACATTCAGCACATCCCGTATCGCGGGACCGCGCCCGCCGTGACCGACATCATCAGCGGGCAGATCCACGCGATGTTCGCCAACGCGCTCACGGCGAAGCCGCAGGTGGATTCCGGCAAGTTGCGTGCGCTCGCGGTCTCCGGTCCCAAGCGAATTGACGCGCTACCTAATGTTCCGCCGGTCGCGCAGGCGGGCGTTCCCGGATACGAAGCGATGCAATGGTATGGGCTGCTGGCGCCGGCCGGCACGCCAAAGGACATCATGGTGCGCCTGCACGCCGAGGCAACGAAGGCGCTCCAGACCGAGGACATGAAGGAGAAGCTCGCCACCGATGGCGCCGAGCCGGTCGGCAGCACGCAGGCCGAATTCGCCGCGCTGATCAAGTCGGAATTGGACAAGTGGACGAAGGTCGCCCGCGCGGCGAAAATCGAGCAGCAATAGCCTCGTCTGACCCAACGGTTACGCATGTGTGGCATGCGCGGGCTTATCTCCGCGCATGCCACACATTTTTTGACGTGTTATTCATTGAGCCTGCTGACGCGTTTGATCCGCGAGATATTTTGCCCAAGCACCGGCAGCCCGGCTCTTCCGCGAAAGCCGGCTTCCGCCCCCGCCGCGGCTACGTGTTGGCTACCGCTCCAGCCGGCTCAGGTAGAGTTCGAAGGACCTGTTCATGCCCAAGCTTCGCGTCCAAAGCTTCACCATATCCCTCGACGGCTACGGCGCTGGCCCCAACCAGGACCTCGACAACCCGCTCGGCGCCGGTGGCATCGCGCTGCACGAATGGGCATTCGCCACCCGTACGTTTCGACAAATGTTCGGAAGCGAGGGTGGCACGACCGGCATCGATGACGACTTCGCGGCGCGCGGGTTCGACAACATCGGAGCGTGGATCCTGGGCCGCAACATGTTCGGGCCGGTCCGAGGACCCTGGCCCGACGACACCTGGAAGGGGTGGTGGGGCGACAACCCGCCCTACCACTGTCCTGTCTTCGTGCTCACCCACCATCCCCGCACATCGATCGCCATGGACGGCGGCACCACGTTCCACTTCGTCACCGATGGCATCGACGCCGCACTGAAACGCGCCACCGAAGCCGCCGAGGGTCGAGACGTTCGCCTCGGCGGCGGAGTCGCCACGATCCAGCAATATCTGCATGCGGGACTCATCGACGAGATGCACCTCGCCATTGCTCCGATCCTGCTTGGCTCCGGGGAACACCTTCTCGCCGGGATCGCCGCACCCAAGCTCGGCTATCAGTGCACCGAGCACGTTCCCACGGCGAACGCTACGCACATTGTGCTGACGAAGCGGAGGTAGCGTCATAAGGCGAAAGATTGGAGCGTGACGTCGCCGCCGAGGTGATTGGCCCGCCGCCGAGTGATGCGCCGCCATGCGTGGTCGAGAGCCCACGCATGACGACGTCAAATCGTCGGCGATTACTCGATCGTGCGTACGACGCTCGAGGTCGGACGGTCGGCGGCGCCTCCAGTCGATGCCTTCATTGCCTTCATGACCATCTCGTCATAGGAGGCGATGGTCTTCACCGGCTCCTTCGGCTTCATGAAGACGATCTTGTAGCCGCCAGCCTTGAGGTCGGCGAGCAATCCCGCCGCAGCCTCGCCGGTCGCATGCTGGAAATCATGCAACAGGGCGATGCCTTTGCCGTGTTTCTTCAACTTGGCCATCACCGCCTGCCGGACCTGCTCGGGCTTGCGCATCTTGAAGTCGAAGGAGTCGAAGTCGGTCGAGAAGATGGCGATGTTGCGCTGGCCGAGATAGGTGATGAGCTCCGGCGGTTGCCGCAGGGCCGGAAAACGGAAATAGGGCGCGGTGGGGCCGCCGACCGCCCAGCGCACGGCGCTGATGCCTTTCTCGATCTCTTCCTTGGGGTCGTACTCCACGGCTTGAACCTTGCCGTTGATGAGGCACTTGCCCTTGGTCTTCGAGAGATCCTGATGGCACCAGGTATGCGAGCCGACGGCGTGTCCGGCGGCCGCAACCTGCTTCAGAATGCCGGGCTCATACGTCGCATGCGTCCCGATCGGAAAGAAGATCGCCTTGGTGCAGTGCGCGGCCAGCGCGTTGAGGACGGCCACGGTATTCTTCGGCCAGGGGCCGTCGTCGAAGGTCAGCACGACCTCGCCTTCGCGGAGGAAGTCGTGGCTCTTGAAGTGCTCGAAGCCGAAGCCGGGGCCGCCGGTGGTGTCGATCTCGACCGTGCGGGTGACGCCCAGTGCATTGGGATTGCCCGGGCATGAGGCCGGGGCGGGGGCGGCGACATGTGGCGGCGGGGGTGGCGGCACGGCGGACGGTGCTGGCGCGGGAGCACGCGGCGCTGCCTGCGCCATGACCGCCGGCGCGCTCGGAGCGGGGGCGTTGGCGACCGCCTCGAACGCACTGGGGGCGGCCGCCGCGGGCACCTCGGTCACGACCGGCCCCGGGGCACGCCTCGCGGCCGGTGCAGCCGACCGTCGGCGCGGATGCCGGAACGGCGACGGACGTGCTTTGCGAGAGAATGACGCCAACAACCGCGACACAAATGATAATCGCGAGCGCGGATGCTATTGCTGCCAGACGCATGGACCGACCTCCAACGCTGGGGCAGCTTCCATTCCTGGGAACCGGAAACTCGCGCCAGCTTGCTACGTTCTAGGACGCCGTGACCCCTTGGACGCCACACAGATGGAGCCTGGGCTTGTCCCCTTAACCCAATCTTAAGTGGCCAATTCGAGGCGGAGTCAACGATTTCAAGGGTTAACGGTGCAAAAGTGATCCGCCGTGACAATCCCTCCAGCTGCGGACGCCGCCGGGCAGTGCGGTAGCCTCGAATACGCCGCGGGCGACCGCGCGCGCCAGCACGTTGGCTGCGATCGCGCCGAGCTCGGTGAGCTCGTTGACGGCGTCGGCGAGCTGCCGACGGCCGGTCGCGGCCGCGAACACCGTGTCGCCGTCGAGCGTCGTATGGGCGGGATAGATGGCGCGGGCGAAGCCGTCCTGGGCCATGATCGCGAGCTCCTTGGTCTGCGCCTTGGTGAGGGCGGCGTCGGTTGCCACGATGGCGATGGTCGTATTCTCGCCCGGCCGCCCCTTGGCGATGGGCGTCAGCGCCGCTGGCGGCACGCTGGCCGGAAAGCCCAAGCCTCCGAACTCACCGTCGCGCTCGAACGGTGCCGCCCAGAAATGCGGGCCGCTGCCGACATTGACGCTGCCGCAGGCGTTCACCGCGACCACCGCGCCGACCGTGTGGCCGTCGCGCGTGACCGCGGAGGCCGAGCCGAGCCCGCCCTTGAGGTTGACCGTCGTAGCGCCGAAGCCGGCGCCCGCGGTCCCGAGGGCGAACGTGCTTCCGGCGGCGGCCGCCGCGGCGTAGCCGAGGTCGCGATAGGGCGGCAAAGCGCCCCCAGTTCTTGTCGCCGCCGTTGAGCAGGTCGAACAGCACCGCCCCGGAGACGATCGGCACGCGGACGTCGCCGACGGCGAAGCCGCGGCCGCGTTCGCGCAGGAGCGCCTGCACGCCCGACCCCGCGTCCAGGCCGAAGGCGGAGCCGCCGGACAGCACCACCGCGTCGATGCGCTCGATCGTGCGGTGGGGCTCGAGCAGGTCGGTTTCCCGCGTGCCAGGCGCGCCGCCGCGGACGTCGACCGCGGCGACCGCCGGCTCCTCGAACACGATGGCGGTGACCCCGGACGCGAGCCGTGCGTCGTCCGCGTTTCCGACGCAGAATGCCCGCCACGTCGGTGATGAGATTGCGCTGCGCCATGTGACCTCGATCGCTGTGACCCGTAAGCTATCGGCTCCTGATTTGCGGGAACAGACTACCCCGCCATCACATCCCGGCGAGACCCGGTTTGCCCGCTTGCGTCGAGACGCCGATCGACCGCATTAAGGGGCCATGGCTGCCGATGTCACCATCTTCTACGCGCTCTTTGCGGGCCTCGTGAGCTTCCTGTCGCCCTGCGTGCTGCCGCTGGTGCCGCCCTATCTCGTCTATCTCGCCGGCACCTCGCTCGAGCGGCTGGCCGAAGCGGAGCCGCCGCCGCGGGTGCGGCGCGACACGGTGATCGCCGCGATCCTGTTCGTGGCGGGATTCTCGACCGTCTTCGTCGCGCTCGGCGCCAGCGCCAGCGCCATCGGCGCCGTGGTGCGTTTCTACTCGAACGAGCTCGCGATCGTCGCCGGCATCGCCATCATCGTCATGGGCCTGCACTTCCTCGGGCTCACGCCGATCCGTTTCCTCTATCGGCAGGCGCGTATTGACATGCCGAAGCCGGTCGGGCTCTGGGGCGCCTATGTCATGGGGCTTGCCTTCGCGCTCGGCTGGACGCCGTGCATCGGGCCGATCCTGGCGGCGATCCTGGCGGTCGCGGCTTCCAAGGCCACGGTCGCCAAGGGCGCGGGCCTGCTCGCGGTCTACTCGCTCGGGCCTCGGCGTGCCGTTCATCATCGCAGCGTTCGCGGTCGAGCCGTTCGCGGCTTTCCTCGCCCGCTTTCGCGCGCACCTCGGTCACATGGAGCGCGTGATGGGCGGCGCTGCTCGTGCTCACCGGCATCGCCTTCCTCGCCGGCGTTCTTCACGCAGCTCAACAGCTGGCTGATCGAGACCTTTCCGGTGCTGCAGAGCATCGGGTGATCTGCAAAGCAAAAGCCCGCCCCGTTTTCGGGGCGGGCTGGACTCGGGTCAAACCGGCAGAGCCGTTATTCGAGTTCGGTGTAGGTGATCTTGCCGCTCGGTTCCTTCTTCCAGACATAGACCACGTAATCGAGCCGCGTCACGTCGCCCTTCTTGTCGTAGGACAGCTCGCCGATCACGGTCTTGAACTTCATGCCGGATTTGATCTGCTCGGCGACCTTCTTGGGGTCGAGCGATTTCGCCGCCTCGGCCGCCTGCTTGATGATCTGGACGGCGGCGTAGCTGTAGAGCGTATAGGCCTGCGGCTCGAAATTCTTGGCGCGGAACTTCTCCACCACGGCCTTGGCTTCCGGGCGCTTGCGCGGATCCGGGCCGTAGGTCATCAGCGTGCCCTTCCGCGCCTGGTCCGGCGATCGCGGCGAACTCGTCGTCGGTGATGCCGTCGCCGCCCATCAGCGGCGCCCGCACGCCCTGGTCGCGCATCTGCCGCAGGATCAGTGCCGCCGGTGTCGTGCAGCCCGCCCCAGTAGACGAGGTCGGCGCCGCGACGCCTTGATCTTGGACACCAGCGCGGAGAAGTCCTTGTCGTCCTTGTTGACGCCCTCGTAGAGCACTTCCTTCAGGCCGCCCTTGTTGATCGTCGCCTTGGTGATCGTCGGCGAGACCCTGGCCGTAGGTCGTCTTGTCGTGGACGACAGCGATCTTCTTGCCCTTGAAGTTCTTGAGAATGTAGTCGCCCGCGACCGCGCCCTGCTGGTCGTCCCGGCCGCAGGTGCGGAAGATGTTCCACATGTTGCGGTCGGTCACGCGCGGATTGGTGGCGGACGGGCGTGATCGTCAGGATGCCGTTCTCCTGATAGACATCGGAGGCCGGGATGGTGACGCCGGAATTGAAATGACCGACGACGAATTTCACGCCGTCGCCGACGAACTTGTTGGCGACCGACACGCCTTCCTTCGGATCGGCGCGATCGTCGCCGACGGTCGTGGTGATCTTCTGGCCGAGAATGCCGCCGGCGGCGTTGATGTCCTCGACCGCCTGCTCGGCGCCGTTCTTGAGCTGCGCGCCGAAGGCGGCGCTGCCGCCGGTGATCGGGCCGGCGACGCCCAGTTTGATCTGCGCCGAAGCGGTATTTGCGAATGCAAGGCCAAGACCGAAGGCGAGGCCGAGCGTGAGCCATTTTCTCATGGTGTTTACCCCTGGGATGGAAACATCAAAGGCGCAGCCCGTCGTTGCGCGCGAGCCGCCTCGAGCCGGGATTCAAGCCGCAAATCAGGCAATTGTCACCCGGATTTTGACGTATCCCCGGCGGCCGTATCGTCGCGGCGGCGCCAGCGCAGCCAGCCCGCGCGCTCGTTGATCCAGCTGTAGCGGGTGACCATCTGGCCCACCCGGGTCAGGCGGAAGCCGAGGAAGCCAAATACCAGGCAGACCGCGTAGTCGACGAGATAGTAGTGCAGCGACAAGAACTTGCTGTCGAATACGGCGTAGTGGATGAAGCGCACTGCGAAGCTCAGCGGCAGCATATAGAGCGCAACATGCCACCACGGCCGCCAAGTGGCGGCGATGGCGCGGCCGGCGAGCCAGGCGGCGCCGCCGCCCATCAACACGCTCACCAGAAAAAATACTCCGAGCGAGTGCTCGTCGGAGAGGAACTCCGGGATGGAAAAGTCCATCTCTTTCGCTCTCAGTTGACGCGTTTCTACGGCGAACCGGAAGGCCACTTCGCCGGAAAACGCTTTGGTTAGTGCCTGCCGCCTTCGAGATAGGCCGCCTTCACCTCCGGCCGATCCAGGAGCTCGCGCCCGCTTCCGCTCAGCGTGATCCGGCCGTTCACCATGACATAGCCGCGATGCGCAAGTTTCAAGGCGTGGAACGCATTCTGCTCCACCAGGAACACGGTGAGCTTCTCCTGCGTGTTGAGCTTCCTGATCGCGCCGAAGATCTGCCGCGCGATCAGCGGCGCCAGACCCAGCGACGGCTCGTCGAGCAGCAGGAGGCGAGGGCGGCCCATCAGCGCACGGGCGATCGCCAGCATCTGCTGCTCGCCGCCCGGAGAGCGTGCCGCCGCGCTGGCCGGCGCGCTCCTTCAGGCGGGGAAACAGCGCAAACACGCGTTCGAGGTCGGCATCGAAATGCACGGCGCCATCGATCGCCGCGCCCATCTGCAGGTTTTCCATGACGGTCATGCGCACGAAGATGCGCCGGCCCTCCGGCGCCTGCGCGATCTTGAGCCGGGCGATCTCGTGCGTCGGCAGCTGCGTGATGTCGCGCCCGGCGAAGGTGATGCGGCCTTCGCGGGCGCGCGGATTGCCGAAAATCGTCATCATCAGGGTCGATTTGCCGGCGCCGTTCGCCCCGATCAGCGCCACGATCTCGCCCTCGCCGACGTCGATGTCGACGCCCCTGAGCGCGGTGATGTGGCCGTAATAGGCCTTCACGCCGCGCACCGTGAGCAGCGGCGAAGTCATCGCTGGTTTCCCCGCACCACGCTCATCGCGGCGTCTCGATCTCGATGTCGGCGACCTCGTCCTCCTCGACCCCGAGATAGGCCGCGATCACCTTGGGGTCGTTGCGAATGGCCTCCGGCGTGCCGTCCGCGATCTTCTGGCCGTGGTCGAGCACGATGATGTGGTCGGAAATTTCCATCACCACCGACATGTCGTGCTCGATCAGCAGGATCGAGGTCGAGTGCTCGTCGCGGATAGTGTGGAGATAGCGGCCGAGTTCGGCGCTCTCGTTCGGATTGAGGCCGGCGGCCGGCTCGTCGAGACAAAGCAGGACAGGGTCCGTGCACATGGCGCGCGCGATCTCGAGGCGACGCTGGGCGCCGTAGGGCAATTCGCCGGCCGGATCGTCGGCGCGGTCGGATTAGCGCGGTCTTTTCGAGCCAATAGACGCGCCTTGTCGATGGCCGCGCGCTCCGCCTTGGCGTAGCTGGGCAGCCCGAGCGCACCGAGCACGGTGAATCCGGAGGCGCGCATCAGACGGTTGTGCTGGGCAACGAGCAGATTCTCGAGGACCGTCATGCCCTGGAACAGGCGGATGTTCTGGAACGTGCGCACGACCCGCGCCTGCTGTGTCACCAGGTAGTCGGGCATGCGCTCGAGCAGGAACAGCACACCGTCCCCGCGGGTGACGCTGCGCTCGCCCCGATCGGTCAAGGCGCCGAGCTCGTCCCACACGCCGGGGTCGCCGTATTGCAGCGCGATGCGCCCCTCGGTCGGCTTGTAGAACCCGGTGATGCAATTGAACACCGTGGTCTTGCCGGCACCGTTCGGTCCGATCAGCGCGGTGATATCGCCGCGCTACGGGCGGTGAACGACAGGTCGTTGACGGCGACGAGGCCGCCGAAGCGCATGTCGAGATGCTCGACGCGCAATATGGGCGCGGCGTCGTGGCTGGCGCCGCGTCATCCGTGGCCTTCCTTCACGATGCGAGCCCGCGATCGCCTTGCGTTCCTTCAGGAATGTCGAGGGGTCGCGGGTCGAGATCAGCCCGCGCGGCTTCCACACCATGATCAGCACCATGGCGAAGCCGAACAGCAGCATGCGGTACTGCGTCGGATCGAAATCGCGGCCGAACAGGACCTTGAGGAAATCGAGCTCGCGCATGATCTCGGTGCCGCCGATCATGATCACGGCGGCGATCGCCACTCCGACCAGGCTGCCCATGCCGCCGAGCACGACGATGGCGACGATGACGGCCGATTCCATGAAGGTGAAGCTCTCGGGCGAGATGAATCCCTGCCGCGCCGCGAAAAACGATCCGGCGAAGCCCGCGAACATCGCGCCGATGGCAAACGCGGTGAGCTTGGTATTGGTGGTGTTGATGCCGAGCGAGCGGCAGGCGATCTCGTCCTCGCGCAATGCTTCCCAGGCGCGCCCGATCGGCAGCCGCCGCAGCCGCATCGTCAGCGCGGCTGTGACCATGGCGAGCGCCAGGATCAGGTAGTAGAGGAAGATGGTACGGTAGATCGGGCTGAATTCGAGCCCGAAGCGGGCGGCGAAACCTTCGTCGGACGCGTTGAACGGGATGCCGAAGAAGGACGGCCGCGGGATGCCGGTGATGCCGGCATAGCCGTTGGTCAGCGCCACCCAGTTGATGAGGACTAGCCGGATGATCTCGCCGAAGGCGAGCGTGACGATGGCGAGATAGTCGCCGCGCAGCCGCAGCACCGGAAAGCCGAGCAGGATGCCCCAGAACGCGGCGAGGCAGCCCGCGAGCGGCAGCAGCATCCAGAACGAGAGGCCGAAGTCTGTCGGCAAGCAACGCGTAGGAATAGGCGCCGACGGCGTAGAAGGCGACGTAGCCGAGATCGAGCAGGCCGGCGAGCCCGACCACGATGTTGAGACCCCAGCCGAGCATGACGTAGATCAGGATCTGGACGCCGAAATTGTCGATCCACTTCACCGCGCCCTGGAAGCCCGCGAGCGAGAGCGCAAGCGGCGGATAGACGATCGCGAAACCGAGCGCGAAGGGGACCAGCCAGCGCGAAACCCCGGCGCGCCAGGCCGCGACCTCGATGTGCTCCGGCCGCGGCCGCAGTGCGCGGCGCGCGCGCCAGGGCGCGATCAGCAGCGCATACAGAAAGCGGCCGACCGCCATGATCGCGACCATCGCCGCGAGCAACGGCCAGCGCGTCTCGAGCACCAGCTCGTTGTGGATGTTCTGGACGGTGTTGAAGCCGATCAGCGGCAGGAACAGCCCGAAGGCGAGGAGGCCTGCGAGCGCGCCCTGCCGCAGCGCGCGTACGACGTCGACGCGTCGCGGCGGGCGATGGCGCCTCGGCCGCCATCTCACACCTTCTCCACGTCCGGCCGGCCGAGGAGGCCCTGCGGCAGGAAGATCATCGTGATGGCGAGAATGGAGAAGGCGGCGACGTCCTTGTAGTCGGTGGAGACGTAGGCCGACCACATGGTCTCGATCAGGCCGATGAGCAGGCCGCCGATTACTGCGCCCGGCAGCGAACCGATGCCGCCCAGCACGGCGGCGGTAAAGGCCTTCACGCCGGGCACGAAGCCGTCGGCGAAGCTCACCACGCCGTAGTACACGAGGTACATGGTGCCGGCGACCGCGGCGAGCGCGGCCGCGATGATGAAGGTGATGGAGACCGTGCGGTCGACGTCGATCCCGAGCAGCGCCGCCATCTTCTGGTCCTGCTCGCAGGCGCGCTGCGCCCGCCCGAGCGCTGTCCTGGTCACCACGAACCAGAACACCGCCAGCAGCGCCGCGGTCACCAGCCACACGACGATCTGCTTGTAGGACACCGCGACCTCGTAGCCGTCCTCGCGGGTCATCAGCACGATCACCTCGTTGAAGAACGGCGGGATCGACTTGACGCGGGGGCCTTGGGCGACCTGGACGAAATTCATGAGGAAGATCGACATGCCGATCGCCGATATCAGCGGCGCCAGCCGGAACGAGCCGCGCAGCGGCCGATAGGCGATGCGTTCGATTGCCCAGTTGACCAGCGATGTCATCAACATCGCGACGATCAGCACGATCACGAGCGCGACCACGATCGAGCCGATGCCGAGCCAGGTGGTCAGAATGAGGAAGGTGACCAGCGCGATGAAGGCCGACACCATGAACACGTCACCATGGGCGAAATTCACCATGCCGATGATGCCGAACACCATGGTGTAGCCGAGGGCGATGAGGCCGTAGATCGCGCCGAGCGTAATGCCGTTGATGAGTTGCTGGATGAAGACTTCCATGCCCGCGCGCCCTCACGAGGCGCCCCCCGAGATCAGCCAATATCCGGCACGGGTGGTCTATCAGGGGTCTGGATGGCCAGCAACGGCGGGACCCTGTGTCGCAATGCCCTGTGGGGAAGGGGCGGCGGGGAGAGCGCGGGAGGACGGCGGAATCAGGGTTCCGGTAACGCGTTGTCCGGCCGGCAACCGAATGGACAAAAAGATGGGCCGTTACATGTTGCTCTGGCTGCTGGGTGTGCCAATCCCGATTCTACTTCTGATTTGGGCGTTCGGCGGATTGAACTGACGCTTCGACCGCCCGGCTCAGGCGAGCCGATCGGCTGGTATTTCAAGTCCATCCAAGCGATAACCGGGGAGGCCGCGCCATCGCGGCGTCCCCGAAGATTTGTCGCCGGTCCATGGACGTCGAACTCCTGATCCGCGTAGGCGCTTTCGCGCTCGTCTTCACGGCCATGGCGCTGTGGGAGATCGCGGCGCCGCGCCGTGGTCTGACTGTCGGCCGCAAGCCGCGCTGGGCCAGCAATCTCGGCATCCTGCTGGTCGATGTCGTCGCCGTCCGCATCCTCATTCCGACCGCCGCCGTCGGGGCGGCACTGTTCGCCGCCGGGCGCGGGTGGGGACTCCTTCACCTCGCCGGTTTGCGGCTGTCGCTGGCGGCACTGATCGGCTTCCTGGTGCTCGATCTCGTCATCTACGCCCAGCACGTCCTGTTCCACAAAGTGCCGGTGCTGTGGCGCCTGCACCGCATGCACCATGCCGATCTCGACATCGACGTCACCACCGGCGGGCGCTTCCACCCGTTCGAGATCCTCATCTCCATGCTGATCAAGATCGCGACCGTGATCGTTTTCGGCATTCCCGTCGTGGCGGTGCTGCTGTTCGAGGTGGTGCTCAACGCCACGTCGATGTTCAACCATGCCAACGTCGCGATGCCGCCGGCGCTCGACCGCATCCTGCGCCTCGTCGTCGTCACGCCCGACATGCACCGGGTGCACCACTCGGTCTTGCGCCGCGAGACCGACAGCAATTTCGGCTTCAATCTGCCGTGGTGGGACTGGCTGTTCGGGACCTACCGCGCCCAGCCCGAAGCTGGCCACGCCGGCATGACCATCGGTCTGCCGGTCTTTCGAAATCCGCGCGAGCTGCGCATCGATCGCCTGTTGACGCAGCCGTTCCGCGAGCCGGGCGAAGGCAGCAAGTAAGCCGAGACCGGCGCGAAGGCGGACCCCCGGGCGCATTGACACCGGTCTCCGCCGGTGCCTTGCTGCGGCGTCATTGCGTGTGGAAGGAACCCGCCGATATGAGTCCCGTGAAGTCAGAGGATGCCATCGGCGCGAAGGGGCGGCCGTTCACGGGCGCAGAATATCTCGCGAGCCTGCGCGACGGGCGCGAAGTCTATATCTACGGCGAGCGCGTCGACGACGTGACGACGCATCCCGCCTTCCGCAACGCCGCCCGTTCGATCGCGCGACTCTACGATGCGCTCCACGACCCCAAGAGCAAGGACCTGCTCACGTCGCCGACCGACACCGGCTCGGGCGGATACACCCATAAATTCTTCCGGGCCGCGCGCTCGCGCGACGAGCTCATTGCGCAGCGCGATGCCATCGCCCAATGGGCACGCATGTCCTACGGCTGGATGGGGCGCTCGCCCGACTACAAGGCCTCGCTGATGAACACGCTCGGGGCCAATCATCAGTTCTACGGAAAGTTCGCCGGAAACGCTCGGGCCTGGTATCGGCGCGCGCAGGAATCCGTGCTGTTCATGAATCACGCCATCGTCAACCCGCCGGTCGACCGCGCCAAGGCGCCCGACGAGGTCAAGGACGTGTTCATCACCATCCGGAAGGAGACCGACGCCGGCATCTACGTGTCGGGCGCCAAGGTGGTCGCGACCTCGTCCGCGCTCACCCACTATAATTTCCTCGGCCAGAATGCGGCGGTGCCTACGCACGACACCGATCTCGCTGTCATGTTCATCGCGCCGATGAATGCACCGGGCGTGAAGCTCATCTGCCGCACCTCCTACGAGATGATGGCGAGCGTCATGGGCACGCCCTACGACTACCCGCTATCGTCGCGCTTCGACGAGAACGACGCCATCTTCGTGTTCGACAACGCGTTCATCCCCTGGGAGGACGTGCTGCTGCATCGCGACCTCGACAAGCTCAAGACCTTCTTCCCGCAGTCGGGTTTTCTTGCGGGCTACCAGTTCCAGGGCTGCACGCGGCTCGCGGTCAAGCTCGACTTCATGGTGGGCATCATCGCCAAGGCCCTGCGCGCCGCCGGTGCCGACGAATTCCGCGGCAATCAGGCGATGCTGGGCGAGGTGATCGCCTGGCGCAATCTGTTCTGGGCGCTGACCGATGCGATGGCGGCCAATCCGACGCCGTGGGTCGACGGCGCGGTGCTGCCGAACGTGCAGTCGGGCTCGAGTTATCGCGTGTTCGCGGGCGAAGCCTACGGCCGCGTCAAGGAAATCGTGGAGAAGATCATCGCCTCGTCGCTGATCTATCTCCCGTCATCGGCCAGGGACTTCAAGAATCCGGCAATCGACAAGTATCTCGCCCAATATGTGCGCGGCTCCTACGGCATCGGCTACAAGGAGCGCATCAAGGTGATGAAGCTGCTCTGGGATGCCATTGGCACCGAGTTCGGCGGCCGCCATGAGCTCTACGAGATGAACTACGCCGGCAACCACGAGGACATCCGCATCCAGGCGATGTGGAACGCGCGCTCGAGCGGCACGCTGGACGGCATGATCGCGCTCGCCGAGCAATGCCTGTCCGATTACGATGAGAACGGCTGGCGCAATCCCGCCTGGCTGGATCCGGATGATGTCGCCTTCCCGGGCGTGGCCGGCGCCAAGCGCGCCGCGGAGTGACGCGCCGTTTCAGGCGTGAACGTCGTCGAGCTTCTTGCGCATGTCCGCGGACCAGGCCTCGATCGGACACGACGTCGGATCCTGTCGAACCATGGTCTCGGTCTTGGCGAGGATCACGTCGGCAGGCTCGGTCAAGTCGAGCGGTTGCCCGAACGGCTGGCTCACGTACCAGGGCGTGGGGCTGTAGACTTCCATGCGGTTGCCCTCGGGGTCGCTGAAATAGATGCTCCACGCGTTACCGTGGTTGCGGGTTTCCATGTCCCTTACGCGCTCGTTCGTGAGCCAGGTGAAGTAACGCTTGAGGTCGTCGAGGTTGCGCACGCGAAACGAGACCTGATTGATGGTCGAGAACGTCGCTTCGGCGGGCCGGCCGGCCGCGATGGCGAGCTGATGATGCTCGCCGGGATGTCCGCTGAGAAAAGCGATATCGAATCCGCGGCCTGATCGCCCGCGATCGGTGACGACCAGCCCGAAAGCGCGCGTGTAGAAGTCCACCATCTTGTTCAGGTCATGGGCGTAGAGGCCGAAGTGACAGAGCTCGGCTTCGGGCAGCTTGGTCATTGCGGATCTCCGAAAAAAGAAACGTCAGTGCTGCTCGATGCCCGCAGCGGCGAGCACCCGCTGCCAGCGCGCAAACTCGGTGGCGACCTTCTGGCGCATCTCCTCGGGCGACGACGGCGTCGCGGCGCTGCCGGCTTCGACGAGCCGCCGCTGCATCTCGGGCAGGACCAATATGTCCCTGACGCTCTTGTTCATGCGGTCGACGATCGTCCGCGGCGTGTTCGCGGCCATGGCGAGACCGAGCCAGGACATGAACTCGACCCCCGGCAGCGTTTCGGCAACCGTCGGCGCGTCCGGCATCAACGGGAAACGTTCCGGGGAGGAGAGCGCCAGCACGCGCAACTGGCCGCTCTTGATCCGCGGAAATGCCGTCGTCGCGGGCTCGACCATGATGTTGACGCGGCCGGCGATCACGTCCGCGAAGGCGGGCGGCGAACCGCGGTACGGAATGGGGGTCATCTCGATGCCGGCTTCCATCTCGATCCACTTGGTCAGGACATGGTAGATCGAGCCCATGGCATTGATCGTGTAGGTGAGCTGGCGCGGCGCGGCCGTAGCGCGTGCGAGCAAATCCTTGAACGACTTGATCGGAGAATCCGGCGCCACCGCATAGACGAATGGGTAGCCGCAGACCATTACGACGTAAGAGAAGCCGTCGAGCGGATGGAAGGGAGGTTGCTTCTTCATGGCCATCTGCGGCGGATAGCCGGCCGTCATCATCAACATCGTGTGCCCATCGGGCGCGGAATTGGCCACCACGTGCTGCGCGACGGCGCCGGCACCCTGCGTGTTGTTCTCGACGACGAGCGACTGTCCGAGACGTTCGGCGAGCAGATCGCTGAGACTCCGGGCGATGACGTCGGCGCTGCCGCCGGCCGAGGTTCCGACCAGGAAACGGATGGGTCGCGACGGCCATTCCTGCGCTGCCGTCGGTAGCATCGGCATCGCCGCATATGCTGCTGCGGCGGTGATACACTTTCGCCTTGTGAAATGCATATGTGCTCGCAATCGCTCGCTTCGAGCTGGTTGTTCTTATCGATGCGGGATCGTGAGCTTGCCCCGGGGCGCAATTGTCCGCAAGATGCATAGAAGATGGAACGGCGAATGCAATGAGCTGGATCGATCAACGCCCAGATGATGCCATGGACGGCGCCTTCACGGCCGTGGGGCCCGACATCGTGCGCACGGTCGAGCCCGGTGCATTCCGTGAGGCGATGAGCAGGCTCGGCGCCGCCGTGCACGTGATCACCACCGCCGGCCCGGGTGGCAAGGCCGGGGCGACGGCAACCGCGGTCTGCTCGGTCTCGGACGCGCCGCCCACGTTGCTGATGTGCCTCAACCGCCGCAGCAAGACCAATCCGGCGGTCGTGGAGAACGGCGTGTTCTGCGTGAGCACGCTCGGCGACGGCGGAGCGGAGATTGCCGACATCTTTGCGGGCCGCACCGGCGTCACCGGCAGCGATCGCTTTGCGAGCGGAGAATGGACCACGCTGTCGACCGGCAGCCCCGTGCTCGCCTCGGCGGTGATCGCCTTCGACTGCCGCATCATCGAGGTGAGGTCGGTCGGGAGCCACAACGTGTTCTTCGGCGCGGTCGAAGCGGTGCACGTCGGCCCGAGCGGCCCGGCGCTCGTATATCACGACCGCGCCTACAAGCGCGTGTGAGTTGGCGTTCGCAATCACATTCCGGCGAATTTCGGATTGCGGAACATTAGTTCCCGCCGCCGACGAATTTGGCAAAATTCGCCCCGATTGCGGCGCGAAATCGCCAACGCGATCCCGCCAAATTTGCTGCTTTGCAGCGAACCTTTGTTCATGGCCGCACGTTGATGTTCGGGGGGTGGATACGCACGCCAACCCTTGAGGAGAGATTTAATGAACAATCCAAACGAGAAGAATCCAAACCAGCAACAGCAGAACACTCCGCGCCCGGGCCAAGGCGGCCAGCAGCAGGGCGGCGGCGGCCAGCACAAGCCCGGACAGCAGCAGCAAGGCGGCGGACAGCAGAAGCCGGGCCAGCAATCGCAGCAGCCGGGCCAGGGCGGGCAGCACGACAGAGACAGGTAGGGCAAAGGCGGCGCGAGCCGCCGCGTGTTTTTCAGGCTCTCTGATAGTGGCCCCGCGGAACGGCGGGGCCACTATTTTTTCTGGCCGGGACGTTCACGCGGATTGGTGTGAACGGCGGCCGTTTGAGCGGTTGTGACACGTTTTCTCCGCGCCCGAGCTGGCCTATGATTTGGCATGGCCACAGCCGCGCTCCCGCTGTTCCATCTCTACGGCGATCCGCCTGACGATCAGGCCTTCGATTTCATTCATATCGAGACGATCTCGTCGCGATCCTCGATCCACGACTGGACGATCCGCGCTCACCGGCACCGCAACCTGTTCCAGATCCTGTTGATCGAGCGCGGCGGCGGCGAGATGACGTTCGAGGCGTCGACGATCGCCTTCGAGGCGCCGTGCGCAATCATCATGCCGGCGACCATCGCCCACGGCTTCCGCTTCCGGCCGGCCGTGACCGACGGCTGGGTGATGAGTTTCACCGAGGACGTCGCCGAGGCGATGGGCGATCGCCGCGGCGAGGCGCTCGCCCGGCTCAAGGCCCTGGCCGTCGAGCCGGTCGTGCCGCTCGGCGACGCGGAGCGCGACCGGATCGGAAAGCTGGCGGTCGAACTGCACGAGGAGCGCTTCCTCGCCCGCGCGGGTTTCCGCATTGCCATGCGCGGACTGCTGGCGCTGATCGCGGTCGAGGTGGCACGGCTGGCGGCTGCGCGCGGGCGGGCGGGGGAGGGGCCGGTCGCGCTCGAGCCGACCGGCGCCACCGTCGACGCGCTGCGCAAGCTGGTCGAGGAGCATTTCCACAAGGAGCGGCAGCTCGCCTTCTATGCCGACAAGCTGGCGATGACCGTGGACCGCCTCAACGATCACGTCAGGCGGGCAACCGGGGTGACCGCCGGCCACCTCATTCGCCAGCGCGTGCTGACCGAAGCCAAGCGCCAGCTCGTGTTCACCAGCCAGCCGATCCACGAGATCGCCTACGATCTCGCCTTCTCCGATCCCTCCCATTTCGCCCGCTTCTTCCGCAAGCAGACCGGAACGACCCCGCACGAGTTCCGGGCGGCCAGGGGAGGTTAACCCCGTCGGCGGGTAGGGTTAAAAAAGGGTTTCCATTGAGCCTAAAATTGCGCGAGGCTTAGATCGCATGGTGGTCGTTCGACGCGATTCCATTGCCCTCGGGCGATGGTCCGTCGGCCGGCCGGGAGGATGCGATGCGGTCTCCGCCTCGGCTCGGCGCCGTCAATGCGGCGCTCATCTCGGTCTATTTCGCGCCGGTCTGGGGCATGGATGCCCTGCGAGTCCTGACCTCGCCCGTTTACGGCCTCCAGGACCGCGCGCACGTCGTGGCCGCCGGTTACTATCGCGCCTTGTTCGATTTCGGCGTGGAGGGCTTGGTGCGCACGTCGTACCTGCTGTCCGGCCTCAAGTTCGTGGTCGCGATTGGGTTCCTGGCGTACCTGATCGACTTTGCCCGCGCGTTTGTGATCGGCCGACAGCCCAATCGCGAGACGCTTGATGCCGTCCTCGCGCTTGCGGGAGTCTCGATCGTGTTTTCGGTCTGGCCCGCGCTCGGCAGTGGCGACGGCGACTTGATCCGCCTGCAGGCTGCTCAATGTCTGCTGCTGACCGGCGCGGCGATGGTGATCGCTGTGGAACGGTGCATCGCCGCGGGCCGTGAGGTGGAGGAGGAGGCGGAGCGTGCAGAGCTCCCGATCGCCATGAGCGACCGCGAACCTCGATCGCCGCTGGCGGGGCTCACTGCTCCCACGGGTTGAAGACGTCCTTTTCCTTCACGTCGATCTTCTTGGCGTCGCGGATGAACTTGTCGATCGCGCTGACAGGTTTGTCGTTGGGTTTCGCCTTGCAGAAGTCGAACACAAGCTTGACGATGGTGTTGACGTCCACCCCGTTCATGTCGACGAAGTTGTGGTACTCGTTGAGCAGCAGAAAGTTGGCGGCGCTGACGTAGCCCTGCACCCAGTAGAACAGCAAATAATTGGGCGGATGGTCGAGCCCTTGGCTCGGCTTGAGGTCGGCTGCGAGCTTGCCGCAGTTCTGGATGCCGATGCCTTGCGTGATCAGCGGCTCGGCGCGGCTCGGCGCGCCGAAGCTGGCGATGGTCGAGGCGAGAGCGACAACGAGTGCCACGCGGGTGAGCTTGCAGGAGGGCATGTGGGGCTTTTCCAATGTGTGGCCGCGCCTTACCTCTACCATGCAGTGGCCCGACCCGCCGCCCCCTGCGGCCAGTATTGCACCGAATTGAATCGCTCGAAGGCGTTGCGCCTCAACCGGCTTTGCCGAGCTCCTTGAGCAGCTCGCCCGCTTCGCGGAAGGCGTGGTTGCCAACCGGCACGCCGCAATAGATCGCCTGCTGCAGAATGATTTCCTTGATGTCGTCGGCGGAAAAGCCGCCCTCGACCAGCGCCGCGCGCACGTGCATGCGGAACTCTTCCCACCGGCCGATCGCCATCATGGTGCCGATGACGAGCACGCGCCGCGTGCGCTCGTCGAAGTGCGGGCGGGTCCAGATCTCGCCCCACGCGCAGCGGGTGATGAAATCCTGCCAGTCCGCGCTGAAGGCGGTCTTGTTGGCATCGGCGCGATCGACCCAGGCATTGCCCAGGACCTTGCGCCGCGCATTGGCGCCGCGTTGGTAGCGTTCCTTGTCGTCCATGATTTCCTCCCGGCGTCAGCGCGCGGTCAAGAAGCCGAGCACCGCCTTGGTATAGGCCTCGGCCTGCTCGACATTCGACATGTGCGCGGCATCGAGCACTTCGAGCTTGGCGTCCGGTATGTTGTTCTTGAGATATTCGTTCGCCTCGAGCGGCGTCGCCGGATCGTGCCTGCCGGCGATCACCAGCGTCGGCGCGCTGATCTTCGGCAACAGTGCGCGGTGGTCCATGTCGCGCACCGCCTCGCCGCAGGCGATGTAGCCCTCGAGCGGTGTCGCGGCGAACATGTCACGGATGGGCGCGACCGCCTGCGGCGCGCGCTCGAGAAATCCCTTGGTGAACCAGCGTTCCATGTTCGCCGCGGCGAAGGCCGCGACGCCTTTCTCGCGCACCAGCTTGAGGCGGTCGTTCCACGCATTCTTGTCGGCGAAATAGGCTCGACGTATTGGTGAGGACCAGCCGCTCGATGCGGTCGGGCGCGTTGGCGCCGAGCCATTGTCCGACCATGCCGCCCATCGAGAGGCCGCACCAGTTGATCTTCTTGATGCCCAGGCCGTCGAGCACCGCCAGCACGTCGCGGCCGAGACGGTCCATCGTATAGGGACCCTTGGGCACGCCGGACTTGCCGTGGCCGCGCCGGTCGTAGCGCACGAGGCGAAAGTGCTGCGTGAACGGGGCGACCTGTCCGTTCCACATATGCAGCGTGGTGCCGAGCGAATTCGACAGCATGAGCACCGGCGCGCGTTCCGGCCCCTCGACCTCGACATGGATCGGACAGCCGTCGGCGTCGATCACGGGCATGGCGTTCCCCCTTCGAGAATTTGTTTCGTTCTTAGCGTTTGCCGCCGCGTCCCTGCAGCGAACCGATGAGGCGGTCGATGAAGGTCTGCGCGGAGCCTTGATAGCCCATGGGCTCGAACAGCTTGGCGAGTTCTCCGACGCTGAGCGACAAGGTGACCTGATCGTCCTCGGCGAGCACGTCCTGCAGATCGCGCTTGGCGGCGATCGCCTTGCGGCTCGCCTCCTCGACGATGCGGTGCGCCTCGTGCTTGCCGAGCTTGGCGCCGAGCGCGAACGTCACCGCCTCGGCCATGATCACTCCGCGGGTTTGCGCAAGATTGACGCGCATGCGCTCGCTGTCGACTTCCAGGCCCTGGGCGATGTCGACGATGGCGTTGAGCGCGCCCGAGGTGACGAGCGCGAGCGCGGGGAAGGTCGGCCATTCGGCCTGCCAGCCGCCGAGCGCCGCGCTCGTGCTCCTGCACCTGCGCGGCCATGATGGTCGCGAGTAGATTGGGCGCGATGGTCGCGGCCGCGAGCGCCGCGGCAGCGGCGGTCGGATTGCGCTTGTGCGGCATGGTCGACGAGCCGCCGCGCCCGGGCGCCGCCGGCTCGAAAGCTTCGGCCACGTCGGTCTGCATCAGGAGCGAGACGTCGCGGGCGATCTTGCCGCAGGTGCCGGCGAGGATCGCCAACGCCGACGCGACCTCGGCCAGCCGGTCGCGGTGGGTGTGCCAGGGCGCCTCCGGCAGCGGCAGGTCGAGCAGGGCGGCCAGCCGCTCGGCGACGTCGAGGCCGCGATCGTTGAGCGCGGCGAGCGTGCCGACCGCGCCGCCGAATTGCAGCACCAGCGCTTCGCGCCGCAGCCGCCGCAGCCGCTCGCGCGAGCGTGCCAGCGCCGCCGCATAACCCGCGAGCTTGAGCCCGAACGGCATCGGCAGCGCGTGCTGCATCCAGGTGCGCCCGACCGCGGCGGTGCGGCGATGGCGCCCGGTGAGCGCGGTGAAGCCGTCGATGGCGCGGTTGAGATCGGCGATGAGAGCGTCGATGACCGCCTTGAGCTCGAGCACCAGCGCGGTGTCGATGACGTCCTGGCTGGTCGCCCCCCAGTGAACGTAGCCGGCGGCCGATACGTCGGCTCTTGGCGACCTCGGCGGTCAGCGCGTTGATCAGTGGAATGGCGATATTGCCGGAGGCAACGGCTTCCTCGCCCAGCGCCTTGACGTCGTAACGCTCGGCCTTGGCGGCATTGGCGATCTGGTCGATCGCGAGGGCGGGAATGACGCCGACCGCGGCCTCCGCGCGTGCGAGCGCGACCTCGAAATCGAGCATCCGTTGCAGGCGTGCGCGATCGTCGAGGATGGCGCGCATGGCCGCGCTCGAGATCAGCGGGGTCAGCAGCGAAGAGGGGGCAAGGGGATCGGTCATCGCGCTTCGCCGGAGGCGGTCACACCAATAGCGGCCCGCAGGCCGCCCGCCAACCCCCGGCCCATCCCCAGCGTGCGCAGGGCCGGGCCTCGACGAAAGCGCTTTCCCCGTTGGCCGCCAAAGCTTTATATCAGGAGCTCAAAACGACGGAGTAGGCCGATGGCGATGACGATGAACGGGCAAGTCCAGCTTCCCGCGAGCCGCGAGGTGGTCTGGGCGAAGCTCAACGATCCCGAGGTGCTCAAGAGCTGCATTCCCGGCAGCGAGCAACTCGACAAGATTTCGGAGAACGAATTCCAGGCCATCTGCCACCGTCAAGGTCGGACCGGTCAAGGCGCGCTGGAAGGGCAAGGTCCGGCTCTCCGACCTCGATCCGCCCAACAGCTATCGCATCTCGGGCGAGGGCGAGGGCGGCGTCGCGGGTTTCGCCAAGGGCGGCGCCAAGGTGTCGCTGTCCGACAAGGACGGCGGCACGCTTCTCACCTACGACGTGGATGCGCAGATCGGCGGCAAGCTCGCGCAACTCGGCCAGCGTCTGATCAACAGCGCGGCGAAGAAGACCGCCGACGATTTCTTCGTGAAATTCGCCGCCGCGGTGGGCACGGGCGGATAACGATCCAGCGATTTGGGGGTATCGAGGCCCCAAATACCCTTGACCGGCCGGGCGCCGGGGGTTCAGAGTTGACTTGTTCCAAATCACGCTTCGGGGCAAAATCGACCTGATTTTGACCCGATCTGCCGCCGGCATCGGCCGTCGGCGCCGAAAACGAGGCCTTTGGCCGGATTTCGAGGAGGAAAGCCATGACCGCCGTCGCGATGACGGTGAACGGCAAAGCCGTCACCGGTGACGTCGATCCGCGCACCCTGCTGGTGCAATATCCTGCGCGAGCACCTGCGGCTCACCGGCACCCATGTCGGCTGCGACACCTCGCAATGCGGCGCCTGCGTGGTGCACGTCAACGGCAAGGCGGTGAAGTCCTGCACGGTCTTCGCCTGGCAGCTCGAGGGCGCCGACGTCCTCACCATCGAGGGCCTGGCCGAGCCGAACGGGCCGCTGCATCCGATGCAGGAGGCGTTCCGCGAGCATCACGGGCTGCAATGCGGCTACTGCACGCCGGGCATGATCATGACCGCGGTCGACATGGTGTACCGCAAGGGCAACGACCTCGACGATCCGACCATCCGCCACGAGCTCGAAGGCAATCTCTGCCGCTGCACCGGCTATCACAACATCGTCAAGGCGATCGCGGCCGGCGCCAAGGCGATGGAGAAGGGGAGCGGCCAACACAAAGCTTGAGTGAAGAAGCCAGCTGACGGCGTCATCCAGGGAGGAGACCGCCATGAGCGCGACCGGCATCGGCGCGGCGGTGCGCCGCAAAGAAGATCAACGCTTCATCACCGGCAAGGGCCACTACACCGACGACGTCAACCGCCCGGGCCAAAGCCATGCCTACTTTCTCCGCTCGCCCCATGCCCACGCCAAGATCAAGGCAATCGACGGCACGGCGGCGGCGGCCATGCCGGGCGTGCTCGCGGTGCTCACCGGCGCCGAGCTCGCCGCCGACAAGATCGGCGGTCTCATCTGCGGCTGGATGATCAAGTCCAAGGACGGCTCGCCGATGAAGATGGCGCCGCATCCGGCGATCGCGCACGGCAAGGCGAACTATGTCGGCGACGCGGTCGCCGTCGTCGTCGCCGAGACGCTGGCGCAGGCGAAGGACGCCGCCGAGAAGATCAAAGTCGACTACGAGCTGCTGCCGCCGGTCGCCGATCCGGCCAAGGCGCAGGCCAAGGCGCGCCGCAAATCCACGAGGTCGCGCCCGCGCAACACGATCTATCAGTGGCACCTCGGCGATCCGAAGGCGGTCGAGGCTGCGTTCAAGTGCGGCCAAGCACGTCACCAAGCTCGATCTCATCAACAACCGCCTGGTGCCGAATGCGATCGAGCCGCGCGCCGCGATCGGCGAATACGATTCCGGCACCGACTCCCTCACGCTCTGGAACACGACGCAGAACCCGCACGTGGCGCGCCTCGTCATCTCCGCCTTCGTCGGCATGGCGCCCGAGCACAAGCTGCGCGTGATCGCGCCCGACGTCGGCGGCGGCTTCGGCTCGAAGATTTTCATCTATCCGGAAGAGGTCGTCTGCCTGTGGGCGGCGCGCAAGATCGGCCGGCCGGTGAAATGGGTGTCGGATCGCTCGGAGGCCTTCCTCAGCCGATGCCCACGGCCGCGACCACGTCACCCATGCCGAGATGGCGTTCGACGCCGACGGCAAGATCACGGGGCTGCGAGGTCAAGACCATCGCCAATCTCGGCGCCTACATGTCGACGTTCTCGTCGTCGGTGCCGACCTATCTCTACGGCACGCTGCTCTCCGGCCAGTACGAGATCCCGGCGATCTATTGCGAGGTCGACGCGGTCTACACCAACACCGTGCCGGTCGATGCCTATCGCGGCGCCGGCCGTCCGGAGGCGACCTTCGTGGTCGAGCGGCTGATGGAGATCGCGCGCGCGCGAATTGGGCGTCGATCCCGCCGACCTGCGCAAGAAGAACTTCATCAAGAAGTTCCCGCACCAGACGCCGGTGATCATGAACTACGACGCCGGCGACTATCACGCCTCGCTCAAGAAGGCGCTGGAGATCGCCGACTATGCCGGCTTCGGGAAGCGCAAGCGCGAGTCCGCCCGCCACGGCAAGCTGCGCGGCGTCGGCTTCTCGACCTATATCGAGGCCTGCGGCATTGCGCCGAGCCAGGCGGTGGGCTCGCTCGGCTGCGGCGTGGGCTTGTGGGAGTCGGCCGAGGTGCGGGTCAATCCGACCGGCTCGGTCGAGGTCCTCACCGGCTGTCACCAGCACGGCCAGGGCCACGAGACCACCTTCGCGCAGGTCGTTTCCGACCGGCTCGGCATCCCGATCGACAATATCAGCGTCGTGCACGGCGACACCGACAAGGTGCAGTTCGGCATGGGCACCTATGGCTCGCGCTCGGGCGCGGTCGGCATTTCCGCCATCGTCAAGGCGCTCGACAAGATCGAGACCAAGGCCAAGAAGGTCGCGGCCCATATGCTCGAAGCCGCCGAAGGCGACATCGTGTTCAAGGACGGCAAGTTCACCGTCGCCGGCACCGACAAGTCGGCGGCCTGGGGCGACGTCGCGCTCAACGCCTATATCGCGCACAAGTTCGTCGGCGCCGAGCTCGAGCCGGGACTGAAGGAGGGCGCGTTCTACGATCCCACCAACTTCACCTTCCCGGCCGGCTGTCACATCTGCGAAGTCGAGGTCGATCGCGAGACCGGCGAGAGCGAGATCGTCGCCTGGACCGCGGTCGATGATTTCGGCACCGTGATCAATCCGATGATCGTCGAGGGCCAGGTCCACGGCGGCATCGCCCAGGGTGTGGGTCAGGCGCTGCTCGAGGGCGTGGTCTACGACAAGGACGGCCAGCTCGTCACCGGCTCGTTCATGGACTACTGCATGCCGCGCGCGGAGAACCTGCCGGTGCTCAAGGTCGACATGACCACGACCAAGGCGCCGTCGAACCCGCTCGGCATCAAGGGCTGCGGCGAGGCGGGCGCGATCGCGGCGCCGGTCGCCGTCATCAACGCCATCACCGATGCGATCGGCACCGAGGATTTGGCAATGCCCGCGACCGCGCAGACGGTCTGGCAGGCGTTGCAGAAAACCAACCACAGGCAAAACGCGGCATAGGAGCAATCACGATGTATGCATTCACCCAACACCGGCCAGGCACGGTCCGGCAGGCGGCGAGCCTCCTGGGCAAGGAGGAGGAAGCAAAGCTCCTCGCCGGCGGTCACACGCTGATCCCCACGATGAAGCTGCGGCTCGCCGGGCCGAAAAATCTCGTCGACCTGTCGAAGGTCGAGGGCCTCACCGGGATCGAGCTGGCGGGACGCTCGATCACGATCGGCGCGATGACGCCGCATGTCGAGGTCGCCACCTCCGCGGACGTGAAGGAGAATATCCCGGCGCTTGCTCACCTCGCCGGCCTGATCGGCGATCCCGCCGTCCGCCATCGCGGCACCATCGGCGGCTCGATCGCCAACAACGATCCGAACGCCGATTATCCCGCGGCCGCCCTCGGGCTCGGCGCCACCATCATCACCAACAAGCGGCGCATCGAGGCCGACGAGTTCTTCAAGGGCCTGTTCGAGACCGCGCTCGAGGCCGACGAGATCATCACCAAGGTGCAGTTTCCGAAGCCGCAGAAGGCGGCCTATCAGAAATTCCCCAACCCGGCCTCGCGCTATGCGCTGGTCGGCGTGTTCGTGTCGAAGCGCGGCTCGGAAATCCGCGTGGCAGTCACCGGCGCAGGCTCGAACGGCGTGTTCCGCGTGACGTCGTTCGAGGAGGCGCTCAAGAAGCGCTTCGGCGCGAAATCGCTGGAAGGAATGACCGTGCCGGCGGACGGCATGGCGAGCGACATCCACGGCAGCGCCGAATACCGCGCCCATCTCATCGGCGTGCTGGCGCGCCGCGCGGTGGCGGCGGCCGCGGCGGGGCCGGACACGGACGCGGAGTAGCCCCGCCGTCCTTCGGTCGATTTCGAATCTCTTCGGCGTACCGCGCCCGCGCCCTTGAAAGCAGGGCGCGGCGGCGTCGCATGCGTTGAAAATAGCGAAAGACTATCGCCGGACTGCGCGATATCAAGCGCGTCTCAACGCAAAATCAAGGCCGCCTCAAAGTGAGCCGCGCTCCCCTCTGCCATCGTCCCAAGAAACTCTGGGCGTGTGTGAAGCGCCTTACATTCGCACTCGCGACAACGGGCTTACACGCGGAGCAGTAAATTTGAAGACGCCAATGCGAGACGCTGAGCAGGTCATGTCGCTCGTCGGCGACATCTACGACGCGGCGCTCGACCCGGCGCTCTGGGTGGACGTGCTCTGCGACGTTCGCGATTTTGTCGGCGGCTCGGCAGCGGCGCTCTATTCCAAGGACGCCACCCGCAAGAGCGGGAACCTCTATTACGACGACGGGGGCATCGATCCGCATTACAAGCAGCTTTACTTCGACCAGTATGTAAAGCTCGACCCCACCGCGAGCACCGAATTCTTTACCGAGATCGAGCAACTTGCCGCCACCGCCGATCTCGTTCCCTACGACGAGCTCCTTCAAACGCGCTTCTATCACGAATGGGTGCGTCCGCAGGGCCTGGTGGACAACTTGAGGGTCGTAGTCGAGAAGTCGGCCACCAGCATCGCCTTTTTCGGCGTCTTTCGTCACCAACGGCATGGTCTGGTCGACGACGAGATGCGCCTGCGCATGCGCCTCATCGGCCCGCACTTGCGCCGCGCGACGCTGATCGGCTCGGTGATGGGTTGCAAGACCGCTGAAGCGGCGGCGTTCGCCGATACGCTCGACGGCGTCAGCGCCGGCATGTTCCTCGTGGACGCGAGCGGGCGGATCGTCCACGCCAATGTCAGCGGCCAGGCGCTGCTGGACGAGCGCTCCGTGCTGCGTGCGGGCGGCGGCAGAGTCGCCGCCATAGCGGCGGATGCCGACCACGAGCTGAGCCAGACGTTGGCGACGGCAGGGGCCGGCGATGCGGCGGTCGGCGTCAAGGGCATCGCGGTGCCGCTGACGGCGAGCGACGGCGAGCGCTACGTGGCGCACGTGTTGCCGCTGACCTCGGGCGAGCGCCGGCGGGCCGGTGCCGGCTACGCAGCCACGGCCGCGTTGTTCGTGCGCAAGGCGTCGGTGACGGTTCCTTCTGCGCCCGAGACCATCGCCAGGCACTACAAGCTGACGCCCACCGAGCTGCGCGTGCTGCTGGCCGTCGTCGAGGTCGGCGGTGTGCCGGAGATCGCCGAGGCGCTCGGCATCCGCGAGGGCACAGTGAAGACGCACCTGCATCGCCTGTTCGGCAAGACCGAGACCACCCGCCAGGCCGAGCTCGTCAAGCTGGTGGCCGGATTCTCCAATCCCCTCGTCAACTGACGACCTTTTTCGGTCTGCGAGTCCTTCGAAGGAACGTCAAATCCAAAGCGACACTGGAATCGTAGAGTTGCCAATTTAGTGTCCCGGCTCCGACGTCGGAGCCGGGACACGCCGTATCGGATTCCGCATCGGCTTGCCGGACGAGGTCGCCAGCCTCGTCCGCCGCACCGCGATGGCCGCGCACGGCGCAGGAGGCCCGCGAGCTTGCGCCGCCGGCCTTCGCGCTCTCGGCCTCAGCTAGTGCCGGACTTCGTGCCGGTCGATCCACCGACGACCGGGCGACACGGGCGTCAATTCAGGTGGCTGCACCAAACGCACTGGCACAGGCCGCCCCCCTTGGGGCAGTAGACATAGTTGCCGCCACGCTTGATGTTCACACCAGTCCGGCTCCGATCGATCGTACATGTGCCGCGCTTCTTGCAAATCGCGAGCGCTTCTTTCAGCGTCGTCGCTGCTACGGGGCTCGATAAACCGATTGCGGCGGCGGCGAACGCCGCGGCGATCGGCAGTGCAACAGACATGCGCATTGCTTTGCTCCCTTCATGACGCAGAGGTTTCTGCGAGTGGCGCGACCATGCCGATGCGCAGTCCGCGTTGCGTCTATCGATCGGTTGAGGCAGGCGGCAGTCAAGGAATCGTGATCGGACCGCGGCCGGATCAGAGCGGCTTGCGGCCGGCGTCGCGCAATCGCGCGCGATGCGGTCGTCGGCTGCGTTGAGTATCTTTCCTTGAGGAAACCGGATCGACGGCAGCGCGGAGCCGATCGGGGTCCCACACCGCGTTCCGCCGATTTCGAATCTCCCCGCACGACATGCGCCGCGCCTTCGAGAGCAGGGGTCGGCGGCCGTGGCGTGCGTTGAATAGTGGACGGCTATAGCCGGAACGGCGCAATATCAAGCGCGCCTCAACGCAAAATCAAGGCCGCCTCAAAGCGAGCCGAGCTGCCCTTGGCCATCATCCCAAGAAACCTGGGCGTGTGTGAAGCGCCTTACATTCGCGCTCGCGATGACGGGCTTTACACGAGGCCGGCCAACTTGGGAGACGCTCCATGCGGGAGCCGGAACAGATCCAGCCGCTCATCGGCGACATCTACGACGCCGCGCTCGACCCGTCGCTGTGGCCCGGCCTCCTCGGCAAGGCCCGCGATTTCCTCGGCGGCTCGGCCGCCGTGCTCTACTCCAAGGAATTGGTCAGGAAGAACGCAAGCATCTACTACGATGATGGGGGCCTCGATCCACACTACAAGCAGCTCTATCTCGACGAATATGTGAAGTACGACCCCACGACGGCTGAAGTCTTCGCAACGATCGAGCAGCCCCTCGCCACCGCCGATCTCATTCCCTACGACGAGTTCGTTCAAACGCGCCACTACCAGGAGTGGGCGCGGCCGCAGGGCCTGGTGGACCATCTGAGGATCGCGCTCGAAAAATCGGCGACGAGCGTGACGTTCTTCGGGGTGTTTCGCGATCAACGCCAGGGCGTCGCCGATGACGAGATGCGCCGGCGCATGCGCGTCATTGCTCCGCACGTGCGCCGCGCGGTGCTGATCGGCTCGACGATGGAACACAAGGCCGCCGAAGTGGCGGCGTTTGCCGATACCCTCGACGGCGTCAGTGCCGGCATGTTCCTGGTCGACGCGTGCGGACGGATGGTGCACGCCAATGCCAGCGGCCGGACCATGCTGGACCAGCGTTCCGTGCTGCGGGCGGGGAGCGGCAAAGTCGCCGCCATCGAGGCCGAGGCAAACCAGGAGCTCAATCGAGTCGTTGCGTTGGCGGGAGGCGGCGACGCTGCCGTCGGCATCAAGGGCATCGTGGTGCCGTTGACCGCGCGCGACGGCGAGCGCTACGTCGCCCATGCGCTGCCGCTCACGTCCGGAGAGCGGCGCCGGACCGGCGCGGGCTATGCGGCGGTCGCCGCGCTGTTCGTGCGCAAGGCGGTGCCGGAAGGTCCCGCTCCGTGCGAAGCCATCGCCAAGCTCTACAAGCTGACGCCGAGCGAGCTGCGCGTGCTGCTCGCTGTCGTCCAGCGCGGCGGGGTCGTCGAGGTCGCCGACGCGCTGGGCATCAGCGAAGCAACGGTCAAGACGCACCTGCATCGCTTGTTCGCCAAGACCGATACCCGCCGCCAGGCCGACTTGGTCAAGTTGGTGGCCGGTTTCTGCAATCCCCTCTTCAACTGACGACTATTTCGGCCACCTCGGTGTCAATACCGTGACCGCCTCATCCGCGCGCCGCGCGGCGGGCCGGCTTGCGCCGACGAGACGCGGATGCGTCCGGCTGCGCTCGCAGCGCGAGCAGGGCGGCGCGCACGATGTCGAGTGCGGGTTCGTTCGGCTTGTTGCGGTGCTCGATGAGCGCGAGCGTGCACGGCACCGCCGGCCGCAGCGGACGCACGATGAGGTCCGGCGAGGGCTTGGCGACAGACACGTCCGGCACGATCGACATGCCGAGGTTCGAACTCGACGGCCGTCTTGAGCGCCTCGATCGTGCCGAGGTACATGGTGGCGCGCAACGGCATCTGCGCGGACAGCCACTGCATCACCAGCGCGTGCACGGCGCCACGCGTCTGCTCCAGCAGCATGGGCTGCCGCGCCATGTAGTCGGGCGTGATCTCGTCGGGCACGTCGGGTGTGTCGGCGGGCAATATGGCCACCAGCATCTGCCGGCGCAGCGGCGTGATTCGCAGCTTCGGGCTCTCGACCGGCAGCGTCACCAGTGCGAGGTCGAGCTTGTTCTCAATGATGCTTTCGACGCTGTCGCGGGTCGGCATGTTCGTAATGAGCAGGTCGATGCCGGGATGCTCCAGCCGCAGCCGGCGCAGGATCGGCGGCAAGTCGTAGGTCAACGCGGTGTTGGTCGTGCCGATGTGAACGCGGCCGATCCAGCCCTCGCGAAAGCGCCGCATCGCGGACTTCGGCGAGATCGCAGTCGCGAAAAATTCGTTGCGCGGCCTCGATCAGCTCCCGACCCGGCGCGGTGGCATGCGCCTGCTTGCCCATGCGCTCGATCAGCCGCACGCCGAAACGCCGCTCGAGCTCGCGGATTTGCAGGCTCACGGCCGGCTGCGTGAGGTTGAGCCGGCGCGCCGCAGCCGAGAAGCTGCCGAGATCGACGACCTCGAGCAAGGTCCGCAGTTGATCGAGGTTCAGGCTGCGCATCTCAAAGTCCTGCTTATCAAAATGATTAAGACAAATAATTTGCCTTATCCTGGCCGGCGCTGCAATCCGAAATCGAAGAAGTCCCGACGTTGCAAGTCTTTCGATAGGTCTTCGCTATTTGGAGACGTCAAATGCAAGAATTTGATCAGGTCTCGTCGCTCATTGCCGACATCTATGATGCCTCGCTCGCCCCGGCGCGGTGGGCTGACGTGCTCTGCACGGCCCGCGACTTCGTCGGCGGATCGGCGGCGTCGGTCTTTTCGAAGGACGTAAGCGTCCAGAGCTTGAACGTCTACTATCACTGCGGGGGTATCGATCCACACTATACGCGACTCTATTCCGAGCAATATGCGAAGCTCGACCCGCTCTCGAACGGGCACGTCTTCTCCGAGATCGAGCGACCGGTCGCGACCGCGGATATCATGCCCTATGAAGAGTTCCTCGACACGCGATCCTTCAGGGAGTGGGTGCGCCCGCAGGGGCTGGTGGACTTCGTCAGCGCCACGCTCGACAAGTCGGCGACAGGTGCTGCGATTTTCGGCGTTTTCCGGCACGAGCGCAATGGACGCGTCGACGAAGAGGCGCGCCGGCGCATGCGATTGATCGTGCCCCACATCCGCCGCGCGATGCTGGTCGGCAGCGCGATCGAGCTCAAGACCGCCGAGGCTTCGGCATTCGCCGATACGCTCGACGGCATCAGCGCCGGCATGTTCCTGGTCAACGCGAGCGGGCAGATCATCCACGCCAACGCCAGCGGCCAGGCCCTGCTGGGGGAGCGCTCCGTGCTGCGCGCCGGCGGCGGCAGGCTCGCCGCTATCGCGCCGGGCGCAGATCGGGAGCTCAACCAGACCCTCGCGCTCGCCGGCGGCGGCGACGCGGCGGTCGGCGTCAAGGGCATCGCGCTGTCGCTGACGGCGCGCGGCGGCGAGCACTACGTCGCGCACGCGCTACCGCTCACCTCCGGCGAGCGGCGCCGGGCCGGCGCCAGCTACGCGGCCGTCGCCGCGCTGTTCGTACGCAAGGCGGGGCTCGATGCTCCGAGCCCGCCCGAGGCCATCGCCCGCCTCTACAAGCTCACCCCCACCGAGCTGCGCGTGCTGATGGCCGTGGTCGAGGTCGGCGGCGTGTCGGAGGTCGCCGAGGAGCTCGGCATCGGCGAGGCCACGGTGAAGACGCACCTGCACCGGCTATTCGCCAAGACCGACACCAGTCGCCAGGCCGACCTCGTCAAGCTGGTGGCCGGCTTCTCCAATCCCCTCGTCAACTGATGACACCGCCTGGAACCACCATGCAGACGCACGACAAGTTCTCAGGGCTCATCGGCGACATCTACGACGCGGCGCTCGCCCCGGCGCTATGGGCCGACGTGCTCTGTGACGTCCGCGATTTCGTCGGCGGCGTGTCGGCGGCGGTTTTTTCGAAAGACGCCACCAGGAAAAGCCTCGACGTGTATTATCACGATGGCGGTATCGACCCGCATTATACGCAGCTCTACTTCGACGAATATGCGAAGCTCGATCCGCTCACGAACGGCCACGTCTTCTCCGACATCGGGCAGCCGGTCGCGACCGCGGACCTCATGCCCTATGAGGAGTTCCTCGAAACGCGTGTCTACAACGAGTGGGTGCGGCCGCAGCGCATCGTGGACTTCGTGAGCGCCACGCTCGACAAATCGGCGACAGGCGCCGCCATCTTCGGTGTCTTCCGGCACGAGCGCAACGGCCGCGTCGACGACGAGGCGCGCCAGCGCACGCGCTTGATCACGCCGCACATTCGCCGTGCGATGCTGGTCAGCCGGACGATCGCTCTCAAGACCGCCGAAGCGGACACCTTTGCCGACACCCTCGATGGTCTCCGCGCCGGCATGTTTCTGGTCGACGGCACCGGGCGCATCGTTCATGCCAACGTCAGCGGCCATGCCATGCTGGACCGAGGCTCGCTGCTGCGCACGGTCGGCGGCAGGCTGGCGCACCATGCGAACGCCGCGCCGGTGCTCGATGAAATCTTCGCGTCCGCCGGCCATGGGGATGCGGCAGTCGGCGCCAAGGGAATTGCGGTGCCGCTCGACGCGCGCGACGGTGAGCGCTACGCTGCCCATGTGCTGCCGCTCACCGGCGGGACGCGCCGCCGCACCGGTGCGAGCTTTGCGGCTGTCGCCGCGCTATTCGTGCACAAGGCGGCGCTGGAAGGTCCCGCGGCGCCGGAGATGATCGCGCGGACCTACAGGCTGACGCCGAGCGAGCTGCGCGTGCTGCTCGCCATCGTCCAGGTCGGCGGCGTGCCCGAAACGGCGGAGGCGCTCGGCATCAGCGAGGCGACGGTCAAGACGCACCTGCACCACCTGTTCGCCAAGACCGAGACCAGCCGCCAGGCCGACCTAGTCAAGCTCGTGGCCGGCTTCGCCAATCCCCTCGTCAGCTGACGACTTTTCCGGTTTTCCGGCCGGCATCGACCGGTCGATGGACGCGGCGCCGTCGGCCGGATGGCAGATCGTCCTCCAGATCGGGGCGGCGGATGCCCTGTGCTGACCATCGGCATCGGAAAACCCTGCTGAGGGGAGGAGGGGCGGCCTTGGCTTTTGTCAGCCAAGTCCACGCGTCCCTGTCGGTATCAACCGATCGATGGACGCGGCGCTCTCCGACAAGGCGCATGTGACCCCCATCCGACTGGTTTCCCTCTATCGAATGGAGCTATCGCAATGCGCCCAACGCTACCCTGCCTCATCCTCGCGCTGTCGATCTCGCCGCCGCCTGCCGCTGCCGAAGAGGTGCCCGACGCGATCGCCGCCCCCGGCGAAACTCTGGTCTCAACCATCCACGCGCAAGGCGCGCAGCTCTACGAGTGCAAGGCCGACGCAACCGGCAAGCTCATCTGGCAGTTCCGGGAGCCGATTGCGGCGCTGCTGATCGACGGCAGGACCGTTGGCCGGCACTATGCCGGTCCGACTTGGGAGCTGGCCGACGGCAGCGCAGTCGTCGCCAAGGTTGCCGGGCGCGCGCCCGGCGCGACCGCGCAGGACATCCCGCTGCTGAAGCTCGAGGTCGCCGCGCAGCGCAGAGCCGGCCAGCTCACCCGCGTCACGACGATCCAAAGGCTCAACACCCGGGGTGGCGTCGCCGAGGGAAGTTGCGAGTCGGCTGGCACGCTCCTGAGCGTGCCGTATTCGGCCGACTACGCGTTTTACCGCAAGCGCGGCTGATGCCCGCGACCTTCCGCAACCGAACGATCGATTGGAGACAAAAAAATGCAGGCATCGAGCAAACTGGATTTCTCGCAGAGCGACTACCGATCGCTGCCGCCGGAGCCGCAGCAGGTCCTGGCCGCCGGCCGCAGCGCCATCCGGAATCTGGCGACCGACCTGCTCGCCGCTCTCGTCCGTTGGCGGCGAGCACATGCCGAGCGGCGGCAGCGCCGGCGAGCCATGGTGCAGCTAGGGGCGTTCAGCGACCTCGAGCTCAAGGACATCGGAGTGTATCGGTCGGAGATCCAATGGGTGGTGAGCCACGGCCGCCGCGTGAATGCGAGAGGTCGCGCGGCCTAGCCGCGCGGCGTTCCCGCGACGATCACAACTCGTTGAACGGGCCGCCATCAACCGATCGGTGGACGCGGCGGGGAGGCGGCCCTGTCATCTAGCGCGGGATGCGAGCGATTTCGCAGAAAGGAGCACCCAAATGCAGAAATCCACAATCTCGAGCGTCGCGCTGGGCGGTTGCCCGGTCACGGGACAGTCGGAGGCCATGAGCGACGGCCAAGCCTCCAAGCAAAGCACGATGGGACGGATCGCCGCATTCCTGTTCGGAGCGGTGGCCTATCTCGTGTTCTTCGGCACGATCTCCTATGCCGTCGGCTTCGTGGCGGGCATGGTGGTCCCCAAGGGCATCGACGACGGAGCGGTCGTGCCCGCCGTCGAGGCGCTGATCATCAACCTCGTGCTCATGTCGCTGTTCGCGGTCCAGCACAGCGTCATGGCGCGCAAGCCCTTCAAGCGGTGGTGGACGCAGTTCGTGCCGCACTCGATCGAGCGCAGCGTCTATGTCCTGCTCGCGAGCCTCAGCGCTGATCCTGCTGTTCTGGCAATGGCGGCCGATGCCCGACATCGTCTGGCAAGTCGCCGATCCGGCCGCGGCCATGGCACTCATCGCGCTGTCGCTCGTCGGCTGGCTGCTCGTCCTGACCAGCACCTTCCTGATCAACCATTTCGAGCTGTTCGGGCTGCATCAGGTCATCATCAATCTCGCGGGTCGGACGATGCCCGAGCCGCGCTTCAAGACGCCGGTGCTCTACAAGCTCGTGCGCCACCCGATCTATCTCGGCTTCATCATCGCCTTCTGGGCGACGCCGGTCATGACGGTCGGCCATCTCCTGTTCGCCGCCGTCACCACCGCCTACATTTTTGTCGGCATCTTCCTGGAGGAGCGCGACCTGGTCGCGCAGTTCGGCGAGGACTACAAGCGCTACCGTGCGCAGGTGGGAATGCTCATCCCGTTCCGGCGCAAAGCGTCCTGATCTCGGCAAGGGATGAGCGTTGGCGGCGTCGGCGATATTTTCGCCGGCGCCGCTCTGCTGTCCACGAACGACGTGGGCGCGCAACTCAGATTCTTTTTTGTTTCCCGTTGTCAACCGATCGGTGGACGCGACCACGTCGCAGCGTGACCATTGTAGCGCACACCGCAGGCGATTTCAGGCAAAGGAGAACTCATATGCGGAAATCCATCAGCTCGATCGTCGCGTTAGCCGGCTTGGCATCGATGATGCTCTTGTATCCAACCGGCCCGGCTGCAGCCAAGAAGATGACGTGCGTGCAGAAAGCCCAGGCGTGCGAGCGGCGGTGCGCTGCGCGAAATAGCGAAAGCAATTGGATGAACTGCGTTTATCGTACCTGCGGCAAGCAATACGGCACCTGCGGTCAAGGCTGACGGCGGCCGCTCGCCCTCCTTGCATCTCCCAATCTGTCCCGAATGTCGGGTCAACCGGAGCCTACAGCCATGAAGACGCCATCGATTACTCCACGTCTCGCCCCCGCAGCTGTCGCTGTCATAGGCATGCTGTTGCTTGCGCTCATCCATCCGGCCGCCGCGGCCGGGGGAGCAAACGGCGCAAAGGCAACGCTCGGAGCGAAAGTCACGACCGGCGCGCGCACCCTTACCGCAGTGGGAAAGCTGCGCTGCATCGGACCGAACTGCCCGCTCTCGGGAGAAGGTTACAAGGCGACAACGACAGGAACCTACCAGCCCATTCCAAATCCGGTTGTCAGTCCACCCCCGATTGTCCGCGATCACCGGGGCGCGGGGCCAAGGACAAAGCCAACAAGACCAGGGCCGAAGCGCGAGACCATCTGCGCCGGGTGGTTCTGTTGATGCAGAAGGAGCAGCACAAATGAAGTCGCTGTTCGCAACTGCATGCGCCGTGGCTCTGATGCTGGCCGCCGCCGATCAGGCGGCTGCCGGCCAGGGCGACGGCGTCAAGGCCCCGACGACGGGCGCCGCCAAAGTCAATCCGCCCAGTGTCGTGCGAGATCATCGCGGCGGCACGCGACGGCTCTACGAGGCCCCCCGGAAATGTTACCCCAATAGCCACACCCACCTTCCGGATGGCAGTTGCGTCAGCACCTGGGCGCAAAGCCCGGGCGTGAAGATTCGCGATCATCGCGCCGGGAAGTAGTGTCGGACATGGCGCGCCGCGTGTCGTCGTCAAGAGGCGAGCAAGCTCCCGACGCCATCAATCGATCGATGGACGCAACGCGGACCGCGGGTCGGCATTGTCGCGCCACCCGCAGAACCCTCTGCGTCATTGAAAGGAGCAAGACCATGCGTGTGTCCATTGCACTGCTGACCGCCGCGACGTTGACCATCGGAATGTCGAGCATCGTGCCGGCCCAGGGTAAACCTCTCGCCGCCTGCAAGTCCGAGCGGGCCGCTTGTGCGCGGAATTGCGCTGCGTATCCCGCAGGACAGTCCTGCCACACGCGGTGCCACGCAACCTTGGCGCAGTGTGCCGCGGGGACGCAGGGGAAGGGCGGCGGAGTGAAAACCGGCGGCGGTCAACCAGCCCCCAAGGGCGCCGTGCTCCGCAAATTAGCCGGCACGAACGGCGGCGGACTGCCGCCGGTCGCCAGGCAAAGCAAGCGCTAACGGACAGGCCGCGGCCGCGAGGCCCTCGGCCGCGGCCACCCTTTTTTCGTCGCGCGAAACCGACCGCAAGCTTCCGCTCCACCAGCGATCCGATCACAGGCTGGTGACCGTGGCAGCGCTCAACCGATCGATGGACGCACGACCGACCGCGCGGCGGCATGGTCGCTCCACTCGCAGAATCCTCTGCGTCATAAGGAGCAAGACCAATGCACATGTCCATCGCACTGCCGATCACGGCGGCGCTTGCCTTTGCAATCGGACTATCGAGCCCAATTCTGGGTCAAGCGGAGGCCAAGACTTTCGCCCGCTGCAAGGCAGAACGCGCCGCTTGTGTCGTAAATTGCATTGCCTATCCCTGCCCACAGCGGTGCCATGTCCGTCTCGCGAAGTGCGCGGCGGGGTGGCCAGGCAAAGGTGGCGGCGGCCATGACAAAACCGGGGGCGGCGAACCGCCTCCGAAGGAACCGATGATCGGCAAGTCAACCGGCACTGCTGGTGGCGGACTGCCGCCAGTCGCCAAGCAAAGCAAGCGCTAGCCGGAAAGGCAACGAGTGGACGCGGCGGCAAATTTCTCCTCTCAGCGCAACGTCAACCGCAGCTCTCCGCGATCCACTCGCAGTCCGATCACAGCTCATTGAACACGGTCTCGCTCAACCGATCGATTGATGTAACGCCGACCGCGCATCGGCATGGTCGCTCCATTCGCAGAAACCTCTGCGTCATGAAAGGAGAAGACTAATGCGCATTTCAATCGCACTTCCGATCATCGTGGCGTTCGTCACCGCCACAATCGGACTATCGAGCCCCAGTGAAGCGACCGACCTGAAGCAAGCGCTCAAACTGTGCAATAGGCACGGGATGTGTCAGGTCGACGCCAGAGGCAACGCGGATGTGAGCATCAAGTACAAGGACAACGAGATCACTTGTCCCAAGAACGGCGGCGCATGTACCTGCCACTTTTGTAACCCCCCGAAGGAGCGGACCACGTCCGGCGGCACAGTGAAAACCGGCGGCGGCGTTTTGAACGCCAAGGTTACCAACGGCGGCGGGCTGCCGGCCTCCAAAAACCCCGTGCTCGGCGGAGGGATCGCCAGGGTCAACAGGCGGTAGCACGAGGCGCGCGCACGCCGTGCTTTCCGCCGGCGTGCGCGACCATCGCGTTTTGCCCTGGGAAGGCTTGTCAATCGAATGGTGGACGCGACGCTTCCCGCCCCTCGCTACGGTCAGCCATCGTCGCGCTAACCGCGTGGCACCGAGCAATCGGCCGAGGGCCAGGGTGTGGAGAACCGAAATGTCGCACGCAGATCCCCCGTTGGGCATGCCGGGCAGCATGCACGAGTTGACCAGTTCCGTAGGCGATGACGCGGTGATGGTGACGGTGCGATCCAACGAGTATTGGATCGCGAGCACGCGAGCGCCTTGCTTTTCGTGCGCACGGTTTGCCACCGTGCTGGGATTGCTCTTTCCGGCAAGCAGCACGATCTGCCGGGGCGGCGAGAGCCCACGACGTCCGGTGCCGGCTTCGGACGAGGTCAGGTATTTCCAGTTGATCTACGTCCAGCAGATTTCTGCACCCACTCTGGCGGATGTCGTGCAACTCCATGTCAACTATGACGTGCGGCGCGGCTGTCGCTATGTGATGAACCACTGCGAGCGCTGCGGCGCAGGTTTCAGCGATGCCAAGTTGTTCGAATCGCGCGACGGGTTGTTCAACCCGGGGCGCGCGAAGCCGATCGAGTTTCTGCGTTGTGTCGGGCCGGTCGTCGCAACCGGACGCGTGGCCCCGGTTGCCAGCAGCATTGCAATCTCGCTGGACGACCTTGTCGCGCACGCTGCGGAGACGGAGCCCAGTGTGACCGGCGGCGCAGTGCGCCATGCCGGTAGGGGCGGGGAGGATGAGCGGTCGGCCGGCCTGATTGGAGCCTTGCGCGCGTTCGCGCGCCTGTTCGGCCCGCTCTGGCGAAATCCGGTGGGCCTCGTCGCTCGCGCCGATAGCCCCGCATTCCGCCGAAGCCCGCGTGATAGGCCCTGACATCACGTCTTCGGGGGTAGGCAGCGGCTACGGCCGTGATGTGGAGAAAACCAAATGTCGCACGCGGATTTTCAATTGAGCGCGCCGAGGCGCGCGCTCCAGTCGGCCCATTGGATGACAACGACGACGCCGTCGTGACCGTGGTCAACCGGTGCTGGATCGCGAGGTCGCAAGTGCTCTGCTTCTCGTGCATGCAGTTCGCCACCGTCCTGGGATTGGCCTTCCCGGCGGACAGCGTGATCGGCTCGCCGGGTGAGTGCTCGCCATCCGCGGCACGCGGACAACGCTTAGACGAGCGGGGTTGGCTGGCCAACGGATGGTGAGCGTCCGGCGGGCATGGTCGGCGCGCTGTGCCGGCATGCGGGCAGCCTCAGGCCCCGCCGGCTGGCGCGCTCGCGCGTTGTGAAGAGTCGTTGGCCTGACGCCACGTTGCGGGCGGCCTGCCCACGATCCGGTGGAAGGCCCGATTGAACGCGGCCTCGGAGTCGTATCCGACGCGTCCCGCGATCTCGCCGATTCCGAGTGTGCTCTCGCGCAGCAGGTGTCTCGCGACATGCATCCGCCAGCCGGCGAGATATTGAATGGGCGATTGGCCGACCAGGTCGACGAACCGCTTTGCCAGCGCGGCGCGTGATATCGCCGCTTCCTTTGCCAGCTCCTCGACGGTCCAGGCGCGTTCCGGCAGCGCATGCAGCAGGTTCAGCACGCGGCCAACCTGGGGGTCGTGCAGGCCGGCGAGCCAGCCGTGACCTTGCGCAGCATGTCTGAACTGCCAGCGCAGGACTTCAACAAACAGCGATTCCGCCAATCGCGCGATCACGGCGCGGTTGCCCGGACCGGGCGCAGCCAACTCGCTGATCAAATAGCGCAACGAGGCCTGCCACCACTCCGCCTCCTGCCGGCGTTCGATCAGTTGCAGGCGCCGTCCGCTATCATTGACCGTCTCGAGGACGAGGGCATCTCCGCGGCCGCGGACGCAAAGCAGCGCCGGCAACGATTTTAGCAGTGGATCGAACTGCTGATCCGAATGCAGAAAGCCGCAGATGAAGCGGGCGGTCGTGCCGCCGCCGCCGTATTTGAGGACCGTGATGCGGTCGCTGCCCGGCTGTGAATAGATGTCCTTGATCGGCACCGGCGCAATTCCGGCATCGCTCGCCATCACGTGTTGGTCGCCGCGTGGGAAGATGATCACGTCGCCGGCCTCGATACGGACCGGAGGCAGCTTGCCCGAGGTGACCAGGCAGCTGCCCTCGACGACCACGTGGAAGGGAGTAACCGACCCTTCCGGCACCTTCAGCCGCGCCGCCAGCATGTCGGGCGGCGACGTCGAGAATGCCCATGGCCGCGTGAACTCGCCGCAAAAATGGATTGCGCCGGAGAGTCGTACGATGCGCAGTACGTCCGACAAGACGTCCATGAACGTCCTCCAAGTGCCGCGACGCTTGGTGGGCCCTCACGCTCAAGCGTGACAAGGACTTTTCAGCACGGTAGCGGCAGCGTCAAGCGCCTGTAGCGTTTCGGCAAAGCCTGCCGGAGCCGTGATCATTGCGGCAATGGGCACTTTGGCTCAAAGGCTGTGCGCACGCGCGGATGATCTTGTCTCCTGGAGGGTAGCCATGCAGCCAAGCCTGGACGTGCGTCGGAACAGTGACGGCTCGATCGACTTCAGTTTTTATCGGCGTCGAGCGCTGCGGCGTCGCCGATTGGCCCGACGGATGCTGGTCAGGTGCTGGCTGACCGCAGCGGGCCGGTTGGCCAGCTCGGGCGTGTGCATGATCGCACACGCGGCAGTCGTCCTGTGGCGGCTGAGAGATGGCGACGCATCTGCCCGGGCCGTGATGTTGCGTGCTAATGGTTGGCAATAGACAATAAGATGTCATGCAAGGAGAAAGCAAAATGGCCACGAGTGTCAAACAGATGATGGAGGCGGCCAATGCCGCGGTCCCGCGGATCACGCCTGCGCAGGCCAAGGACATGATCGCGAAGGGCAATACCTTGGTCGCGGATGTGCGCGATGCGCCGGAGGTCGAGAAAAGCGGCAAGGTCGCCGGCGCCATCAACGTGTCGCGCGGCATGCTGGAATTCCGCGCCGATCCCGAGTCTCCTTATCACGACAAGAACTTCGACAAGGGCAAGACGGTCATCGTCTATTGTGCGTCCGGCGGGCGCTCGGCGCTGAGCGGCAAGCTGCTCAAGGATTTCGGCTACGACCAGGTCTATAACCTGGGAGCCTTCAAGGACTGGGCCGAGGGCGGCGGTGCGGTCAACAAGCCGGCCTAGCCCAGCGTGAGAGGGCGAGGCGCGACGGGCGTCGTCAGGTCCCCCAACGCGCTGTATAACTCTGCGGCGGCCGGTCCAAATCCCGTCCGCCATCCGCACGACGCCAACCCGACGATCGGCGATCACCGCACGTGCCGAGGAGGGTTCGGAGGGTCCGTGCCCTGTCGCAGACCCTACAGGCCATAGATGCCGCCGCAACCGGATTCCAGGCCGTGCCGGCGAAGCCCATCGGGGCGGGACACCTCTGCGTTCTTGGCGGGACAAGCCCGCCAATGACGGGCTATAAGCTCGGTTCATGAACAAGACGCCGACGCCACGCCCGCTGCCCGCCTCGATCGACACAACCCTCGATCTGCTCAAGGCCGCCGACTATCTCGCCGACCGGTCGCTTGCGACCGTGCTCTTTCTCGCGCTCAAGATGGGCCGGCCGCTGTTTCTGGAGGGCGAGGCCGGGGTCGGCAAGACCGAGATCGCCAAGGTGCTGTCCGCGACGCTCGGGCGCCGGCTGATCCGCCTGCAGTGCTACGAGGGCCTCGATGTCGCCGCGGCAGTCTACGAATGGAACTACGCCGCGCAGATGATCGCGATCCGTGTCGCCGAGGCCGAAGGTACGCACGACCGCGAGCGGCTCGAGCACGACGTGTTCTCCGAGCGGTTCCTGATCAAGCGGCCGCTCCTGCAGTCGCTCGAGCTCGATCCGGCCGGCGCCCCGGTGCTGCTGATCGACGAGCTCGACCGCGCCGACGAAGCCTTCGAGGCGTTTCTCCTCGAGGTGCTCGCCGATTTCCAGGTGACGATCCCGGAGCTCGGCACCGTCAAGGCCGCGCATCCGCCGATCGTGGTGATCACCTCGAACCGCACGCGCGAGATCCACGACGCGCTCAAGCGCCGCTGCCTCTATCACTGGGTCGGCTATCCCAACGCGGCGCGCGAGCTCGCCATCGTGCGCGCCAAGGTGCCGGGCATCGGCAAGGCGCTATCCGGGCAGGTCGTGCAGTTCGTGCAGGCGCTGCGCAAAGAGGACTTGTTCAAATCGCCCGGCGTCGCCGAGACGCTCGATTGGGCCGCCGCCCTCGCCGAGCTCGACGTGGTGACGCTCGATCCCGCTACCGTCTCCGACACGCTCGGCGTGCTGCTCAAATACCAGGACGACATCGCACGCATCGAAGGCAGCAAGGCCAAGGAGCTGATCGACGGGCTGCGCGCGGAGATGCGAGCGGCGGAGTGACTCTTTCACCGTCATCCTGAGGTGCCCGCGTCTTCGCGGGCCACGCAAGTCGGCTATAGCCGACTTGCACACTTTATGTTCCCATCTCGGGTATACCCGAGATGGGTGGATGACGGGCACGATGGGGGCCGTCGCCCACCGATCTCGGGCTTGCCCGAGATCGGATTTAAAGTGCGCAAGTCGGCTACAGCCGACTTGCGATGGCTCGCCCAAGAGGGCGAGCACCTCAGGGTGACGGATTGAGAGCGGTGAATGGAATGCCCGAACAGGACGGACAGCTCGCTGAAAACATCGTCCACTTCGCTCGCGCGTTGCGCGCGGCTGGAATTCCGGTCGGCCCCGGCTCGGTGCTCGATGCGCTGGCGGCGGTCGAGGCGGCCGGTGTCGGCACCCGCGACGATTTCTACTGGACGCTGCATGCGGTGTTCGTGAAGCGCCACGAGCACACGCTGCTGTTCGACCAGGCCTTCCGCATCTTCTTTCGCCGCCGCAGCACCATCGACAAGCTTTTGGCGGCGATGCTGCCGCAGGCGCCGCGCGAGGAGGAAAAGCCGCCGCCCGGCGCCCAGCGCATCCAGGAGGCGTTGCTCTCGGGGTTGGGCGAGACCGAGCACAAGCCGCCCGAGATGGAAGTCGACGCGCGGCTCACCGTGTCCGACCGCGAGATTTTGCAGAAGAAGGACTTCGCGCAGATGACGGCGGCGGAGATCCTCGCCGCCAAGGAAGCCATCAAGCGGCTGGTGCTCGCGCTCGACGAGGTAAAGACACGGCGCCTGGCGCCGCATCCCCATGGCCATATCGTCGACATGCGCCGCACCTTGCGCGCGAGCCTGAAGGCCGGCGGCGCGGTCATCGACCTCAAATATCTGGGACCGCGCACCAAGTCGCCGCCGATCGTGGCGCTGCTCGACATCTCCGGCTCCATGAGCCAGTACACGCGGCTGTTCCTGCATTTTCTCCACGCCGTGACCGATGCGCGCAAGCGCGTGCACACCTTCCTGTTCGGCACCCGGCTCACCAACGTCACCCGCGCGCTCAAGGCCAAGGATCCGGACGAGGCGCTCGCCGCGGTCGGGGCGAACGTCGCGGACTGGTCGGGCGGCACGCGCATCGCCACCTCGCTGCATGCCTTCAACAAGCTGTGGGCGCGCCGCGTGCTGACCCAGGGCGCGATCGTGCTGCTCATCACCGATGGGCTCGAGCGCGATCCCGACGATCGGCTTGGCGTTCGAGATCGACCGGCTGCACCGCTCCTGCCGGCGGCTGATCTGGCTCAATCCGCTGCTGCGGTTCTCCGGCTTCGAGGCCAAGGCCAAGGGCATCCGAACGATGGTGCCACACGTCGATGAGTTGCGGCCGATCCACAATCTCGATTCCATGGCCGAGCTGGTGCGCGCGCTTTCGGCTGCCGGCGGCCGGGCCGGTGACCCCAAGGCGTGGCTGGAGAAGGCTTGGTCGGAGAAGGTGGCGTGACCATATCTTGAGGGACGCAAGAGCGGAGATTTGCAAATGTTTGCACGCGATGAGGACATCCTGCAGGCGGCCGAGGACTGGCAGAAGAAGGGGCGGGGCGTGGCGCTTGCCACCGTGGTCGAGACCTGGGGCTCGGCGCCGCGGCCGGTCGGCTCGAACCTGGTGATCGACGATGAGGGTAATTTTCTCGGCTAGCGTCTCGGGCGGCTGCGTCGAGGGCGCGGTCGTGACCGAGGCGCTCGACGTGATCGAGAGCGGCAAGCCCAAGACGCTCGAATTCGGCGTCGCCGACGAGACCGCCTGGAAGGTCGGCCTGTCCTGCGGCGGCACGATCCGGGTGTTCGTAGAGAAGGTGGAGTGAGAGGAAAAAGAAGCGAATAGCAAATAGAGCTATCCGCTTTCTACTATTCGCTATTTGCTATTTCGCCGGAGCGAAAATGAAACTTGATATCCTTAGAGCCCTCAACACCGAACGCGCGGCGCGTCGCGCCGCCGTCGTCGTCACCGATGTCGCGAGCGGCGAGCAGCGGCTGGTGAAGGCCGCCGACGTGGCGCGCGACCCGCTGAAAGACCTGCTCGAGAAGCACATCCGCAGCGGCAAGAGCGGCATGGAGGAGACGCCGCAGGGCCAGGTCTTCCTCACCGTGCACGTGCCGCCGCCGCAGCTCGTCATCACCGGCGCCGTGCACATCAGCCAGGCGCTGGCGCCGATCGCGAAGCTCCTCGGCTACGACGTGACCATCGTCGATCCGCGCACCGCGTTCGCGTCGCCCGAGCGCTTTCCCGACGTGAAGGTGATCGCCGAATGGCCGGACGTGGCGCTGCCGCCGCTCGGCATCGATCAGTACACCGCTTTCGTCGCGCTCACGCACGATCCCAAGATCGACGACCCCGCGCTCACCCACGCGCTTGCGCGCGACTGCTTCTATATCGGCGCGCTCGGCTCGAGGAAGACGCACGGGCGCCGCCTCGAGCGGCTGAAGGGGCAGGGCATATCGGACGCCGCGCTGGCGCGCATCCATGCGCCGATCGGTCTCGACATCGGCGCGGTGTCGCCCTCCGAGATCGCGGTCGCGATCATGGGCGAGATCACGGCGCGGCTGCGGCAGTCGCCGGAGAAGACGGCGGAGAAGGCACTGGAGAAGGCGTCATGAAGTTCGGCGCGGTGCCGATCGCCGAGGCCGAGGGCGCCGTCGCGGTGCATTCCATCCGCAAGAGCGGCCTGGTGCTCAAGAAAGGCACCTTGATCGGCAAGGCCGAGATCGCAGCGCTCAAGGCCGCCGGCATCGCCGAGATCGTCGTGGCCGGATTGAGCCGGGCGACGTCTCGGAGGACGCGGCCGCGGCCGAGATCGCGGCGGCGGTGGCGGGCGAGGGGGTACGCGTCGATCGCGCCTTCACCGGGCGCGCCAATCTGTTCGCGGAGAACGCGGGCGTGCTGGTGGTCGACAAGGAGGCGATCGACCGCCTCAACCAGGTCGACGAGTCCATCACCTTCGCGACGCTCCCGGCCTACAAGCCGGTGGTCGCGGGCGAGATGATCGCGACGGTGAAGATCATTCCGTTTGCGGTGGCACGCGGCGAGCGCGATGCCGCGCTCGCGGTCGCCAAGGCGGCGCGCCGCTCATCCGGGTCGCGCCCTATCGCATCCGCAAGATCGGCATCGTCTCGACGTTGCTGCCGGGGCTCGCCCCCAAGGTGATCGAGAAGACCTTGAAGGTGACCGAAGAACGCCTCGCGCCCGCGGGCGCCGTCATCGTGGCCGAGCGGCGCGTGCCGCACGAGCAGGGCGCGCTCGCCAAGGCGATCGAGGAGGTGCTGGGCGAAGGCGCCGAGCTCGTGATCGTGTTCGGCGCCTCGGCCATCGCCGACCGCCGCGACGTGATCCCCGCCGCGGTCGAGGCGATCGGCGGGCGCGTCGAGCATTTCGGCATGCCGGTCGATCCCGGCAATCTGCTGCTGGTCGGCGTCCGCGCGCGGCCGTCCGGTGCTCGGCGCGCCGGGCTGCGCGCGCTCGCCGAAGGAGAACGGGTTCGATTGGGTGCTCATGCGCCTGCTCGCCGGCCTCGAGGTGCCGCGCGAAGCGATCACCGGGCATGGGCGTGGGCGGGCTGCTGATGGAGATCGTCACGCGGCCGCAGCCGCGCGACGGAGCCGGCGGTCGTCGCCCGCGCGCCGCATCGCCGCGGTCGTGCTCGCCGCCGGCCGCTCGACCCGCATGGGCGGACCGAACAAGCTCCTGGCCGAGATCGCGCAGCGGCCGCTCGTGCGCATCGCCGCCGAGGAGGCGCTGGCGTCGCGCGCCAAGCCCGTGATCGTCGTCACCGGCCACCAGCGCGACCACGTCGAGAAGGTGCTTGCCGGCTTGCCGGTGCGCCTCGTCCACAATCCGGATTTCGCGCAGGGGCTCGGCACCTCGCTCGAAGGCCGGCATCGCCGCCGTGCCGGCGGACGCCGACGGCGCCATCGTCTGCCTCGGCGACATGCCGCAGGTCGACGCCGGCCTTGATCGACCGGCTGATCGCCGCCTTCGATCCCGACCGCGGCGCGCTGGTGGTGGTGCCGACCTTCGAGGGCAAGCGCGGCAATCCGGTGCTGTGGTCGCGGCGGTTCTTTCCCGACCTGATGGCGATCGAGGGCGACGTCGGCGCGCGCCACCTGATCGGCCGCTACGGCGAGGCGGTGGTCGAGGTGCCGGTCGACGGCAAGGCTGCGCTCATCGACGTCGACACGCCGGAGGCGCTGGTCGGCGTCAAGGCCGAGATCGAGGGTGCGTTCCCGAAATGAAAAATCCCAGGCCTTCGGGCCCGGGATTTTTCGTTTCGGTCGCGTCGTCGAGCTTCAGCGACGAGGTCCTTATCGACCTGGCCGACACCAGAGCAGAGTGCACACCGGTACCGGGCTGCGGCGCTCGCAACTGCGCAACGCCCACAGCTTGGCATCGATGATCGAATAGCTGCGCCCCCAGCCGCCGGAGCCGAGACCGGTTGCCCGGCAGACCCAAGCCGAAGCCTCCGAAGTGCCCACCGACAGCAAGGCCGCCGCGATTACCAGCGAAGCGAGAATCCGTCCCATTAGCAGCCCCTCCTCCAGACACACTTCGCTTATTCAACGCGCGCATCTTGGCAATTCTATGTGGACGGTGCGTGGCGACCGTTCACCAAGTGGAAACGCCTCTCGGTTACCTTCGCGTGGTTCCACCCGAACTCGGGCAATGTCGGGTGGGGAGGGGCTTTCATGACGAGGTTTGGTCGGGCTCTGGCCGCCATTGGCGCGGCGGCGAGCCTATGGGTCGGCGGCATCGGCACGGCGCCGGCGGCCGGGGCGCTCGCGATCGGGTCGTGCGGCGCCTACGGCTTCGCCTACGACTACGCAAAGGAAGCAGCAGCGAACCGGGCCGCGCTCGGCAAGTGCGCGGGCGGCTGCAAGGTGGTGCCGGTCAAGCGCGGCTGCGGCGCGATCGCCATCGACGGTAAGAACGTCTGCGGCGCGCACGGCTATGCGGTGGCGGCGCGGCTCGGCGAGGCGCAGAATACTGCGCTGCGTCAATGCTACCAGTACGGCGGCAAGGATTGCGTCATCCGCGCCTGGGCCTGCGACGCCAAGGGCTGACCGGGGCTGACCGGCCCCGGTTGCTCTGAACCATCGGCGTCACGTCCGTTTTCTCTCTTTGTTGGCGTGCCAACAGGGGCCTTGCGCTCGCGCGTCATCCGCATTATAAAATGACTGACCAGTCAGTCATTTTGAGGATGCCATGCTCGGGCGCACCGCGGCGAAGCCGGGACGGCGGACCGGACGTAGAGAAAAGGACCCGCGCCAAGGCGGGCGGCGAGGGGATCTGCAGGCGCGCCGGAGCGAAAGACGTGACGCCATTCTGGCCGCCGCGCTCGAGGAGTTTTGCCGCGCGCGGCTTTGCCGCGACGCGGCTCGACGACGTCGCCCAGCGCGCGGGCGTCGCCAAGGGCACGATCTACCTCTACTTCCGCGACAAGGAGAGCCTGTTCCAGGAGCTCGTGCGCGCGATGCTGAGCCCGCTCGTCGGGGTCATCGAAGCCGCGCCGCTGCGCGATCTGCCGATCCGCGCCGTCGCCGAGATGATCGTCGACGTGTTCGTGAACGAGATCTACGGCACCCGCCGCAAGGACGTGATCCGGTTGATCATGGCCGAGGGGCCGCGCTTCCCCAAGCTTGCCGAGTTCTACTATCGCGAGGTGATCGCGCGTGTGCTGCCGGTCATGCGCGCGCTGCTCACGCGGGCGGTGGAGCGCGGCGAGCTCGGCCACGATGCGCTGGCGCGCTTTCCGCAATTGCTGGTGGCGCCCGCCCTCATGGCGATCATGTGGAACGGCCTCTTCGAGCGCTTCGCGCCGCTCGACGTGCGGGAATTGATGCGAGCCCATCTCGATCTGCTGTTCGGGGAAAGGAGTGCGGCATGAGAGCCGCTCGCACCTTCCTCACATCGCTCCTTGCCCTGATCGCGGTGTTCGTCGCCGGCTGCAACAACGGCAAGGAGCCGACCTTCCAGGGCTGGATCGAAGCCGAGCTGATCTTCGTCGGTCCCGACGAGACCGGGCGCATCGAGACGCTTTCGGTGCGCGAGGGCGATCAGGTGGAGCAGCGCTCGCCGCTGTTCACGCTCGACGCCGATCTGCAGCTCGCCGATGTCGCCATGCAGGAGGCGTCGGTGAAGAACGCGCAGATCGCCTATCGACCGCGCCAAGCGATCTGCTGAAGACGCAATCCGGCACGCAGCGGGCATTCGACGATGCCGAGGCGGCATTGCGCACGGCGCAGGCGCGGCTCAACTCGGCGCAGACCAGGCTGGCGCGGCGTAAGATGTTCAGCCCCGTCACCGGCAGCGTGCAGCAGATCTACTATCGCGCGGGCGAGCTGGTGCCGGCCGGCAAGCCGATCGTCGCGCTCCTGCCGCCGGGCAACCTGAAGGTGCGGTTCTTCGTCAACGAGGCGATGCTGCCCAAGCTCAGCATCGGCGAGCCGGTCACCATCAGCTGCGACGGCTGTGACAAAGGCCTCACTGCCAAGATCAGCTTCATCGCCCGTTCGTCGGAGTTCACGCCGCCGGTCATCTACAGCATGGAGGAGCGCTCCAAGCTCGTGTTCCTGATCGAAGCGCGTCCGGAGCGGCCGGAACGGCTGCGCGTCGGGCAGCCCGTCAGCGTCACGTTGGGACAGGGACAGTGAACGAGACGACAGCGCCCGAGATCGCCATCGACGTCGAAGGCCTGACGAAGTCCTTCGGCAACCGCACGGTCGTGCGCAACCTGTCGATGCGGGTGAAGCGCGGTGAGATCTACGGCTTTCTCGGACCCAACGGCTCTGGCAAGACCACGACCATCCGCATGCTCTGCGGGCTGCTCACGCCCGACGAGGGCCGCGGCACCTGCCTCGGCTACGACATCCGCACGCAGGCCGACGAGATCAAGCGCCATGTCGGTTACATGACGCAGCGCTTCAGCCTCTATCAGGACCTCTCGGTGCGCGAGAACCTCGAATTCGTCGCCCGCCTCTACGGCGTCGCCGATCCCGTGGGATCAGCGCGGGCGATGATCGAGCGGCTCGGGCTCGATGGCCGCGAGGAGCAGCTTGCCGGCGAGCTCTCCGGCGGCTGGAAGCAGCGGCTCGCGCTCGGCGCCTGCACCCTGCCGAACCCGCAGCTTCTGCTGCTCGACGAGCCGACTGCCGGCGTCGATCCCAAGGCACGGCGCGAGTTCTGGAACGAGATCCACGCGCTCGCGGCGCACGGCCTCACGGTGCTGGTCTCGACCCATTACATGGACGAGGCCGAGCGCTGCCACGAGATCGCCTACATCGCCTACGGCGTGCTGCTCGCGCACGGCACCGTGGACGAGGTGATCAGGAGCTCGCATCTGGTGACCTACACGGTGAGCGCCGCGAACGGCGAGAGCTTGGCGCAGCTCGCCGAGGAGCTCGGCCGGCGACCGGGCATCGACATGGTCGCGCCCTTCGGCACCAGCCTGCATGTGTCGGGCCGCGACGAGGCGGCGCTCGAAGCCGCGATCGCGCCCTATCGGGAGCGGCCGGGGCTCACCTGGACGCGCTCCGAGCCCTCGCTCGAGGACGTCTTCATCGACCTCATGAGCAAGGCGAAGGACAATTTCCAATGAGCGCGCGTCCTCCGACGGTCGCGCCGAACGGGCGCCCATCCGGAGCCTTCCGCCGAGGCCTCTGGAGCCGCGACTTCTGGCGACGAACTTGGGCGATGCTGATCAAGGAGTTCATCCAGCTCAAGCGCGACCGCGTTTCGTTCGCGATGATCATCATGATCCCGCTCGTCCAGCTCCTGCTGTTCGGCTACGCGATCAACACCAATCCGCGTCACCTGCCGACCGCGGTGCTGCTGCAGGAGCAGACCGACGTCGGACGCTCGATTCTCAAGGCGCTGGAGAACACCAAGTACTTCGACGTCACCCACGTGGTCAAGACCGAGGACGAGTTCGACCATCTGCTCGCTGTCCGGCGCGGTGCTGTTCGCGGTCGAGATCCCGGCGAATTTCGAGCGGGCGGTGCGACGCGGCGACCGACCGGCGCTGCTGGTCGCCGCCGATGCCACCGATCCGGTGGCGGCGGGCTCCGCCATGGCGGCGCTCGGCAATCTGGTGCAGACCGCGCTTCAGCACGACCGCGCCGTTCCCGACGGCGCCTCGCCGCCGTTCGAGATCCGCACCCACGCCCGCTACAATCCGGCCGCCAACACGTCGTTCAATATCGTGCCGGGCCTCGTCGGCACCATCCTCACCATGACCATGCTGATCTTCACCGCGCTGTCGGTGACGCGCGAGATCGAGCGCGGGACCATGGAGAGCCTGCTGTCCATGCCGATCACGCCGGTCGAGATCATGCTCGGCAAGATCGTCCCTTACATCATGGTCGGCTTCGTGCAGGCGGCGCTCATCATCGGCATCGGCATCGGCCTGTTCGGTGTTCCGCTGCTGGGAAGCCTGGTTCTGCTGGCCATGCTCAGCACGCTGTTCATCACCACCAATCTGTCGGTCGGCTACACATTCTCGACCATCGCGCAGAACCAGTTGCAGGCGATGCAGATGTCGATGATGTTCTTCCTGCCGAACATCCTGCTTTCGGGGTTCATGTTTCCGTTCGCCGGGATGCCCGGCTGGGCGCAATGGATCGGCGAGTTCCTGCCGCTCACGCACTATCTCCGCATCGTGCGGGGCATCATGCTCAAGGGCGCGACGCTCGCCGATTTGCATTTCGACACGTTCGCGCTGGCCGGCCTGACGCTGATCGCCATGACCATCGCCATCACCCGTTTCCGCCGGACGCTGGATTAGTGATGAGCATCCGCGTCGTCACCGTGTTCGGTGGGACCGGCTTTCTCGGCCGTCGGATCGTTAGGCATCTGCGCAAGCACGACTTTTTCGTTCGGGTTGCATCGAGGCAGCCGGATCGAAGCCTTGCATTTTTCGGCGCTGACGATCCGCAGCTCCAATCGGTCGGGGCCGACATTCACGACCGGCAGACGGTCGCGGCGGCGGTTGCCGGCGCTTTCGGCCTGGTCAATGCGGTCAGTCTCTACGTCGAGCACGGAGCGCAGACGTTTCATTCCGTGCATGTCGACGCGGCGCAACGCCTGGCGGCCGAGGCGCAGCGAGCCGGCGTCGAACGGCTCGTCCACCTTTCGGGAATTGGTGCCGATCGCGCCTCGCCGTCGCGCTACATCCGCAAGCGCGCCGAGGGTGAATTGGCGGTGCGGGACGCGTTCGCCGATGCGCTTATCGTCCGCCCGGCGGTGATGTTCGGACCGGACGATGCGTTTCTCACCACCCTCCTCGGGCTGCTGCGCCGCCTCCCGATCTATCCGATGTTCGGCGGTGGCCGCACCAGATTGCAGCCGGCCGATGTGGAGGACGTGGCGGAGGCGGTCGCACGGGGGCTGGCGCGGATCGACCTGCGCGCCGTCACGTTCGAGTGCGGCGGCCCGCGCGTCTTCTCCTACGAGCAGTTGCTGCGGGCGGTTGCAGAGGAAGCCGGCCTCGGGCCGATCCTGATGCCATTCCCGTTTGCCGGTTGGCGGGCGCTGGCGTGGATTGCGGAAATGCTTCCGAATCCACCGCTTACTCGCAATCAAGTGGAGCTGATGCAGATCGACACCGTGGCATCGCCGGGCATGCCCGGATTTGGCGAGCTTGGCATTTCGCCGCGCTCGGTCGAGGACACGCTGCGGCAGATGTTGCGGACCGGCTAGTCAAATCATATCTCCTGCTTGCCGAGCGCTGGATCGGAGAAACCGCAATGATTGCCGATCCGAAACGCAAACCTCTCCGGGACGACGTGGAGCGCGACACGCGCGAGCGCACGCGCCGGGAAGAGGAGCTCGATGACGCACTCAAGAATACGTTCCCCGCGTCCGACCCGGTGTCGGTCGTGCAGCCGGCGCCGCCGGGTCACGCCAAAGTGCTGATCAGATAGCGCCCCGGGCACCAGGGCGTATACTCATAAAATCGCTGGCTGATGTCTGCTGTGTCCCTTAGAGGCCGTCTCGAAAGTCATTTAGTGCAAGCGCTTGCACCAGTCCGGGCAGCGGATCAGGCAGCCTCCGCGACAATGATGGGCTGATAGAATCCGGTATTACTGGACGGTAGAACGCAAACCTCTTGGAGGCCCGCTTGGCTTGCCAACCGCGCTATCTCCTCTGGTGTCACGGCCCGATACTTGCCCGTAAAATGATGAACGATCCAGCCGTCGCCCGTTTCTTGCGTCACATATAGATGAACAACGTAGCGGCGTTCATCAATCCAATCCCAAACCTGGAATACGATCCGTCGCTGTCCGTTGTTCGCTGTAGAAGACGGGCGGCATGCACGTATGCCTTTCTTGCAGATGCCGAGCGTAATCACGAACACTGACGAGCACCTTGCCACCGGGTAGGAGGCTCGATCGCATTGCAGCGAAGGTCGCGAGAATGTCGTCATCCTCGTCTCGCCGGGTGACGCGGAGCCGGTCGAGTTTTCCCATCCGGTGCTGTTCATCGGGAAATCTGAGGCCATCGCGGCCGCGCCGGCGCGCGCCGAAACGCTCGCCCGCGAGGCTGACGAGGCCGCCAAGCTAGCTCAACAGACGAAGAATGCTGCCGCCGTTGCGGTGAAGGAGGCGGCCCCGCTCACGGCGGCGCTGCGCAAGCTTGAATTGGCCAAGACTTTGCGCCGATGCCGCGCTGGCGGTCGCAGAGAAGGCGCTCGCCGCCGCCGAGGCCGACCAGGGCAAGGCGCGAGCCGAGGAGCAGAAGCAGAAGGCCGCTGCGAAAGTCGATGAGCTGCGGACGCAGCTCGACGACGCCAAGGCCAACGCGAAGTCCAAGCTCGACGCTGCGGCGGCGGCCCAGGACGCCGCCAAGGCGGCCGAGACCAGGAAGGCCGACGCCGCCAAGGCGGCAAGCGAGGCAAAGCTGGCGCTCGAGCCGGTCTCGGTCTTCATCAGCCGCGCGACGCAGAAGCTTTACGTGCGGCGCAACACGCATAAGCGGCTGCCGGACGGGGGCGAGGTGTTCGATGCGACCATTGAGGTTCCGGTCACGATCCGCAATCCCGACAAGCCGATCGGCACACATGTGTTTACGGCCGTGGCGCGCCCCGACGGGGGCCTGCGCTGGACCGCGGTCACGATCGACAGCGGGGACGTCGCCAAGGCCGCGCTTGACCGCATCACCCTCCCGCAGGATGTGCTCGATCGCATCGCGCTAACCGCATTGCCGCGGTCTTCGCTCATCATTTCGGACGAGCCTCCGCACAAAGAGACCAACTATCGCACGGAGTTCGTCATTGCGCTGAACAACCAGCCGCAGGGCGGCATCATCACCCGCGCTCGCTCGCCCGATGTCCGCGTCGGCTTCGGCTGGGGTGGCTGGGGTTTCAACAATACGCCCGGGCGCGGCGGCCAGTACTACGATCCGCGGCAGAACAATCGGAACTATTATCAGCCGCCACAGCGCTGGTGATGAAGACGCGGCGCGTCGCGAGCAGGCCGCATGGCAAGAAGGGAATGCGCAATGGCGGCGGGCCCTAGCTCGCGATGCGCTTCTCGTATTCCGCCGCCGCTTTGGCGTGCGTCGACCAGAACGGCCGCGGTTCCCGGCCGTCGAGGTTGTCGGCAAGAATGCCGAGATGAGCGTGCCAGCCGCCCGCGACGCTGACCATGCCTGCGCGGTCGGCGAGGCGTTGATGCGTCAGCACGAGGAGCACGTCGTCGCCTCGCGGCGTGAGCTCGAAGGTGACTTCGCCCCATTCGCCCCAGGTGTAGCTCAGCAGGCGAGGGGGGTCGCAGCGCGTGATCCGGCCTTGGATGGTGTGCCCGCCTTCGAGTTTCTTGTAGCGCTCGGGCAATGTCTTCTCGGCCGAGAGGTCGGCGTGATGGAAGTTCAGCTCCACCGGCCCGCCGACGCGCAGCTCCATGGGACCGGCGGCAAGCCACGTTCCCCGCTTCTCCGGCTCCGTGAGATAGGCCCAGACACGCTCGATCGGTCCCGGTAGCAGGCGCTCGAACCTGAGCGCGCCGGCCTCGGTGACGATCCCGTACTCGCTCATGGCTTACTCCTTGTGCTTCTCGTGGGTTTCGTGCCGCGCAGCTCCTGCTCCAAGACGTCGAGCCGGCCTTTCCAGAACTGCCGCACGTGCCGGAGCCAGGTCTCGATATCGTCGAAACCGGCGGGGTCGATCATGTAGATGCGCCGTTGCGCCTCCACCCGCACCTGCACGAGCTTCGCTTCGCGCAGCACCTTGAGATGCTGCGAGATGGCCGGTGCGCTGATGGCGAATTTGTCCGCGATGTCGCCGGCGGCGCGCTCGCCTTGACTGAGCATCTCGACGATCTGCCGGCGGGTGGGGTCGGCTAATGCCGTGAGGCTGTGCATGCGTTTGATATTAATCTATAGCTTAATTAAGTAAATACGAAAATAAGTATGGACCGATCTCCATCGGGGCAGGGGGTCGGCGCCCCGATCCGACGGCCGATTGGCGATGGAACACCTGCTCCGCGGTGCCGGCATGGATATCCGGCGGCAAATCGCGCTATATCGGAACAAGCGGCCGAAACGAGCCGCCAACGTTCCAAGGACCCCATGTCACAGTTGGCGACGACGGACGAAAGCGCAGCGAAGCTGTCCATCGGCTTCATCAATTGGGCGCACGCGATCGATCACTACGTGATGTTGATTTTTCCGACCGTGGTGATCGGTCTCGAGCTCATCTTCGGCAAGAGTTACGCCGAGCTGATCGCGCTCGGCACGGCATCGTTCGTCGCGTTCGGCATCTTCTCGCTGCCGGCCGGTTGGCTCGCCGACCGCTGGAGCCGGCGCAACATGATGGTGCTGTTCTATGGCGGGTGCGGGCTTTCGCTGATAGCGGCGGGTTTCGCGTCCGATCTCATAATGCTCGCCGTCGCGCTCACCGCGCTCGGCATGTTCGCGGCGATCTACCATCCGGTCGGCACCGCCATGCTGATCGAGCAGGCGACCTCGCGTGGGCGCTCGCTCGCCTTCAACGGCGTGTGCGGCAACCTCGGCGCGGCACTTGCCGCCGGCATCACGGCGGCGCTGGTGGCCGGCTTGGGATGGCGCGCGGCCTTCTTCGTTCCGGGCGTGGTCTGCGTGGCGACCGCCATCATCTATCTGCGCCTGGTTCCCGATGAAGAGCGCAAGGCGGCGGGCCGCGGCACGGTGGCCGACGTTCCGCTCGCCGTGTGGCTGGCGGCGTCGATCTTCGGCCTGTTCATCGTGGTGGCGCTTTGCGCCGGCCTCGTTTTCAATATCATCTCGGTGGCCTTGCCGAAGATCGTGGACGAGCGGGTCGGTGCCGATGTCCCGCTGCTCCTGGTCGGCGGGATCGCATCGGCAGTGTTCATGTGCGGAGCGCTCGCCCAGCTCGCGGTCGGCCGGCTGGTGGAAAAATTTCCGCCGCATATTCTCTTCGCCGTGATCGCGAGCCTGCAATTCCTGGGCGTGCTGTGGGCGGCGCAGGCGACCGGCAGGATGCTCATCGTCGCGCTCGCGGTGGCGATGGCGGCGATCTATGCGCAGGTCACCGTCAATGATCTCGTGATCGCCCGCTACACCGCGGACGCCTGGCGCGGTCGCGTCTATGCCGTGCGTTATTTCCTCACCTTCTTGGTTTCCGGCGCGGCGGTGGGAGCGATTGCGTTCCTGCACGGCCGCGGTGGCTTCGGCCTCGTGCTCGGGATGACCGCGGTGATCGCGCTCGGTTTCGTGGTCGCGACCGCCTTGATCGCGCTGCTGGTGAACGGCGTGGAAAAGGAACGCGCGCGGGTGGTGGCGCCAGCGGAGTGAGCCCCTTTTTCAGGGCCACCCCTTGCGGAACCCTTGCCGCGTTCATACGTTACGTCGAACGGTGATGTTGCAGTCGAAAGGCTCCGTCGCCAGTGCGACCACGATCAAGTCGGTGACGCCGGATGTACGCGCACCTTCTCGTTCGTGGTCGTAGTCATTTTCGGGGCAGGGGCGTGGAGCGGCGCCTGTGCCGCCCGTGCCACACCGGCACAAAGAATTTTTCACCAACATCGCTGCCGTCTTTATTTCGCCGCGCTTTGCCTTTACTCGCGCGCCTCCTTTCGCGCGGCCTTGTGTCCGGGCTCGTGAGATCCCGGCTGGCGCGGTGCGCAATGCGTCTCCGTGTTCCGCCAAACGAAGGGTCAGGGACTGTAGCTCATGGAGAGCGCCGGGGAGACCCGGAGGCACAGGTTCGATTCCTGTCGTTTCACCAACTGCGAGGATAGCTCAGTGGTAGAGCAGATGACGATTAATCATCCTGACGCGGGTTCGAATCCCGCTCCAGCGCTCCGATTCAGCCTCGAAAGCTGATTCCCATGAAGGGGACCGGACGCGCACTTCAGTCGCGGTCCGGTCCATCGGCCGAAAGGCCTTTTGCCCGAACCCCGACACCGTGAGACCGGCTTTGCGCCGGGGCGGATACCGCCCGCGCTGATGCCGGGTCCACCGCTCTGACGTCGTGCTTGCGCACGGCGAACGAACGCGTGTGCCCGTCGTTCGGCGCAGGCTCAAGCCTCGGCCCGCCGTTCGCAAGGGAAGAGCGCGTCCGGGACCCGATCCTCGTGACTGCAACCCGGCTTTCCGGCGCTGCCGCGAAGCCAACGAAAGAAGAGGTGTGTCATGAACCGGCACTTTCTGATGCTGCGCCTGACCGTGAAGGACGGCGAGCGCGCCTTCCTCATGCGCAACGGCCGGTTCGAGCGAGTGCTCGGCCCGGGCCGCCACCGCCTGTTCGATCCGCTGCGCGGCCTCGCGGTCGAGCTGCACCAGGTCGTGCGCGCCGAATTCCCGGCGGAGCGCCACGCCGTGCTCAAGGCGGCGCGGCCGGATCTCGCCGCCGAGATGTTCGAGCCGGTAGAGACGAAGGCCGACGAGGTCGCCATCGTGAGCCTCGACGGCCGTCCGTCGCACCTGATGGGTCCGTGGCAGACGCGCGTGTTCTGGAAGGTTGCAACCCGCGTCGATGTCGAGCGCATCGACGTGGCAAGCGATCCGAAGATCGCGCCGCGGCACCTGGCGATGGTTGCGCGTGAGCGCAACACGCTGGTTGCCGAGCACGTGGTCGAGAACCACGAGGCGGGCCTGCTGTTCGTCGAGGGCCGGCTCGTGGAGCGGCTCGCGCCGGGTCGGCACGCCTTCTGGACGGCGGGCCGCAAGATCGAGGTCAAGCGCCTCGATCTGCGTCCGCAGGCGGTCGAGATCACCGCGCAGGAGATGCTGACCAAGGACCGCATCGCGCTGCGCGTGACGCTGACCGCGTTCCGCCGGATCGTCGATCCGGAGCGGCTGGTGAACGCGGTGCCGGACGTGGACGCGTGGCTGTACCGGCTGGTGCAGTTCGCGATCCGCGAGGCGGTGGCGTCGCGCACGCTCGACGAGGTGCTCTCGGCCAAGAACGCGCTCGACGCGGAGCTGCGCGCCTACGTGCGCGAGCGCGTGGCGGAGACCGGCATCGAGGTGACGGAGCTCGGCGTGAAGGACGTGATCCTGCCCGGCGAGATCCGCGAGCTCGTGAACAAGGTGGTGGAGGCGGAGCGGACGGCGAAGGCCAACCTGATCCGCCGCCAGGAGGAGACGGCGGCCACGCGCTCGCTCCTCAACACCGCCAAGCTGATGGAGGAGAACCCGCTGCTCCTGCGGCTCAAGGAGCTCGAGTCGATCGAGCGGCTGGTCGAGAAGGTCGGCCGCATCGATCTCCACGCCGGCGACGGCGCGGGCTTCGACGCGCTGCTCACCAAGCTCGTGCGCCTGAAGGCGGACGAGACGGCGTGAGCAGCGCGGCGTGAGGCACAAAGGGCCGACGAAGGCCCGGGCTCTTCTGCCCGGGCCTTCGATTGTTCGGTCTTGATGCGATCAGGATCAGAAGTCCATTCCGCCCATCCGCCGCCGCCGCCCGGCATCGCCGGCGGCGGCGCCCCGCTTCTTCGGCACCTCGGCGACCATCGCCTCGGTGGTGATCAGAAGGCCGGCGACCGAGGCCGCGCCCTGCAGCGCCTGGCGCACGACCTTGGTCGGGTCGATGATGCCCTTCGACACCATGTTGACGTACTCGCCGGTCTGCGCGTCGAAGCCGTAGGCGTACTGATCCTTCTCCAGGATCTTGCCGACGATGACCGAGCCGTCCTCGCCGGCATTGATGGCGATCTGGCGCGCCGGAGCCTGGATCGCCTTGCGCACGATCTCGACGCCGGTCTTCTGGTCGTCGTTGTGCGTGCGGACCTTCTTGAGCGCCTCGCTCGCGCGCAGCAGCGCGACGCCGCCGCCCGGCAGGATGCCTTCCTCGACCGCGGCGCGGGTCGCGTGCATGGCGTCATCGACGCGGTCCTTGCGCTCCTTCACCTCGACCTCGGTCGCGCCGCCGACGCGGATCACCGCGACGCCGCCGGCGAGCTTGGCCAGCCGCTCCTGCAGCTTCTCGCGGTCGTAGTCGGAGGTGGTCTCCTCGATCTGCGCCTTGATCTGGGTGATGCGGCCCTCGATGTCGGCCTTCTTGCCGGCGCCGTTGACGATCGTGGTGTTCTCCTTGTCGATCATCACCTTCTTGGCGCGGCCGAGCATGGCGAGCGTGACGTTCTCGAGCTTGATGCCGAGATCCTCGGAGATCGCCTGGCCGCCGGTCAGGACCGCGATGTCCTGCAGCATGGCCTTGCGGCGATCGCCGAAGCCCGGCGCCTTCACGGCCGCGACCTTGAGGCCGCCGCGCAGCTTGTTGACCACGAGCGTGGCGAGCGCCTCGCCCTCGACGTCCTCGGCGATGATGAGCAGCGGCTTGCCGGTCTGCACCACCGCTTCGAGCAGCGGCAGCAGCTCCTGCAGGCCGGAGAGCTTCTTCTCGTTGATGAGGATGTAGGGGTCCTCCATCTCGACCCGCATCTTGTCGGCGTTGGTGATGAAGTAGGGCGAGATGTAGCCGCGGTCGAACTGCATGCCCTCGACCACGTCGAGCTCGGTCTCGAGCGACTTGGCCTCCTCGACCGTGATCACGCCCTCGTTGCCGACCTTCTTCATCGCCTCGGCGAGGAAGCGGCCGATCTCGGCGTCGCCGTTGGCCGAGATGGTGCCGACCTGGGCGATCTCCTCGTTCGAGGTGACCTTCTTGGAGTTCTTCTTCAGGTCCTCGACGATGGCCTCGACCGCGAGGTCGATGCCGCGCTTGAGGTCCATCGGGTTCATGCCGGCGGCGACCGCCTTGGCGCCTTCCTTGACGATCGCGGCGGCGAGCACGGTCGCGGTCGTGGTGCCGTCGCCGGCGATGTCGGAGGTCTTGGAGGCGACCTCGCGCACCATCTGCGCGCCCATGTTCTCGAACTTGTCCTCGAGCTCGATCTCCTTGGCGACGGTGACGCCGTCCTTGGTGATGCGGGGAGCGCCGAACGACTTGTCGAGCACGACGTTGCGGCCCTTGGGGCCGAGCGTCACCTTCACCGCGTTGGTGAGAATGTCGACGCCGCGCAGCATCCTGTCGCGCGCGTCGACCGAGAATTTGACTTCCTTGGCAGCCATTGTTGTCTCTCCGAAATGTATTGTCAGCTGCGAGCTGATGGGTTTCGCGTCAGGCGGCCTTCTTCTTGGCGACGCCCTCGTCGAGGACGCCCATGATGTCGCTCTCCTTCATGATCAGGAGCTCCTCGCCGTCGATCTTGACCTCGGTGCCGGACCACTTGCCGAACAGCACGCGGTCGCCGACCTTGACGTCGATCGGGATGAGCTTGCCGGCCTCGTCGCGGCCGCCGGGGCCGACGGCGATGACCTCGCCCTGCGAGGGCTTTTCCTTGGCGGTGTCGGGAATGATGATGCCGCCGGCGGTCTTCTCCTCGGCATCGATGCGCTTGACGACGACGCGGTCGTGAAGCGGACGAAACTTCATGGTGTCCTCCTAAGCTATCTGATACAGTTTGAGATTGTTGCGGATAGCGGATGCCGGCAAGAATAGCCCTTGCCGGTCCTTCCAGGCGCGACATAGGGGGCCGATTTTGGCCCGCAAGAGGCGTCCGAAAAAAATTTAGCACTCGACGTACCGCGAGTGCCAGCAAATTGGCACTCGGTTGATTTGAGTGCCAAGACGTGCCGACGGGATCGCGACGCGCCAGCAGCTCGCGGCTGTCAGCACTACTGACGCAATGCTGCTAACGCCTTGATTTTAGGAACTTTATTCACTTTTTGAGCTTGTCATGTGCGGACTGTGACACGATCACACTCGGTGTCCGAATCGGAGGGCATCGTCATGGCACAGCAATGCGACTGGCATCCCAAGACTTCCGGCGCCAGCTCGAAGGCTATGGTCTGACGACGGCGCAAATCCTCTATCGGCTTCCCGATCATCCGTCACTGCTGCAGACCTACGTCTGGCAGGACTACGACCTCTGCCCGAAATTTCCGGTGCTCAATCGCTTTCTCGCCTTCTGGCTGGAGAAGCTCGAAGGACCGCTGCATTCGGTGACGGTCGCGCATTCGCGGCTGATCAAGCCGGCCGAGATCCGCGCCGTCGACGGCGAGTTCCGGCTGCACTTGAGCGTATGCGAGCTTGGACCCAATTCGCTGAGGTCGGCTACGTCAGCACCCCGACGATCGCGCCCATCAGGCAGGTCGCGAGCGTGCCCGACACGATCGACTTGAGGCCGAGCGACACGACGTCGTCGCGCCGCTCCGGCGCCATGGTGGCGAGCCCGGCGATCATGATGCCGAGCGAGCCGAAATTGGCGAAGCCGCACATGGCGTAGAGCATGATCAGCCGCGAGCGCGGATCGAGCGCGTCGGCCGGCAGCTTCGACAGCTCCACATAGGCGATGAACTCGTTGAGGATGGTCTTGATGCCCATCAGGCCGCCGGCGGTCAGCGCCTGCTCCCAGGGAATGCCCATGAGCCAGCAGACCGGCGCCATCACATAGCCGAGCAGGCGCTGCAGCGTGATCGGCGCGCCGCCGACCTCCGGCAGCACGCCGAGGATCGCGTTGGCGAGATGCACCAGCGCGACCAGCACGATCAGCATGGCGCAGATGTTGAGCAGCAGCTCGAGGCCGGCGGCGGTGCCCTTGACGATCGCGTCCATGGTGCTCGAGGCGACCGGCCCAGCTTCGAGCACGCGCGTCGTCGGTGCGCTTGTCGCTCGGCTCCGGCACCATGATCAGGCTGATCAGGATCGCGGCCGGCGCGCCGAGCACCGAGGCGATCACGAAGTGCGCGGCGGCATCGGGGATCATCGGCGCCGAGCATGGTGGCGTAGAGCACCAGCACGGTGCCGGCGATGCCGGCCATGCCGCCGGTCATCACGATGAACAGCTCGCTGCGCGTGAGGCTCGCGAGATAGGGCCGGATGAACAGCGGCGCCTCGACCATGCCGAGGAAGATGTTGGCGGCGGTCGAGAGCCCGACCGCGCCGCCGACCTCGAGCGTGCGCTCGAGCAGCCAGGAGAAGCCGCGCACGATCGGCGGCAGGATGCGCCAGTAGAACAGCAGCGTGGTCAGCACGCTCATCACCAGCACGATCGGCAGCGCCTGCAGCGCCAGCACGAAATCGGCGCCGGGGACCTTGAGCTCGTAGGGCAGCGGGCCGCCGCCGAGATAGCCGAACACGAACGAGGTGCCGGCCCGGGTGGCGGCGGCGATCGCGCCGACGGCATCGTTGATGGCGGCGAAGGCGCGCGTCGACGCCCGGCACCTTGAGCAGGAGCGACGGCGGTGGCGAAGGTCACGGCGAGGCCGATCGGCGGCCTGCTTCCACGACACCGCGCGGCGGTCCTCGCTGATGATCCAGGCGATGGCCGAGCAGGGCGAAGATGCCGAGCGCGGATTGCAGATGCTGCATGCATGAACCCCTCGGACACGGCTCGTGGCTGGACGACCGTAGCCCGGATGGCTCCGAGCGTCATCCGGCATCGACTGCGTCATGATCGAGATTGGCCGGCGCATCCGAGCCTTCGCTGCAATGGAGCAGTGGCGGCAGTCGAAGGAGGTTGCGATGGCGCGCATTCGCTTCGATTTCGGCTCGCTCACGCTCGACGCCGAGCTGCTCGACACGCCGACCGCGCACGCGATCGCGGCGGCGCTGCCGATCTCGTCGTCGGCGATGACCTGGGGCGAGGAGGTCTATTTCGAGATCCCGGTGAAGGTCGCCCGCGAGAGCGGCGCCCGCGCCGTGGTGACGCCGGGCGAGATCGCCTATTGGCCCGACGGCCACTGCATCGCGCTCGGCTTCGGCCGCACGCCGATCAGCCGCGGCGACGAGACGCGGCTCGCGAGCCCGTGCAACATCTTCGCCAAGGCGCTCGGCGACGTGAAGGCGCTGGCGAAGGTGAGGGCAGGGGCGAAGGTCGAGGTGACCAGGATCGATTGACGCTTCACCCCCGTCCGACGAACGGCATCAGGTTCGCCATCACCGTCATGAACAGCACGTTGGTGTCGAGCGGCAGATTGGCCATGTAGACCACGGCGCGGCCGACATCGTCGGCGTTCATGCGCGGCTCGATCGCCATGTGGCCGTCCGCCTGCATGACGCCTTGGCCCTGCACCATGCGCTCGGTCAGCGGGGTCGCGGCATTGCCGATGTCGATCTGGCCGCAGGTGATGTCGTAGCCGCGGCAATCGAGCGACGGTCGATTTGGTCAGCCCGGTGACGGCGTGCTTGGTCGCGGTATAGGCGGCCGAGCGCGGGCGCGGCGTGTGCGCGGAGATCGAGCCGTTGTTGATGATGCGGCCGCCGCGCGGGTCCTGCGCCTTCATGATCCTGATCGCTTCCTGCGTGCACAGGAACATGCCGGTGAGGTTGGTGTCGACGACCTTGCTTCCAGGTCTCGTACGGCAGGTCCTCGAGCGGCACCGCGGGCGCGCCGATGCCGGCATTGTTGAACAGGACATCGAGACGGCCGAACGTCTCCTTGGTCTTGGCGAACAGTGCCTTGATCGAGGCCGGGTCGCTCACGTCGGTCGGGACCACCAGGCTCTTGGCGCCCGTAGCCTTGCCTTCGTTCGCGGTCTCTTCCAGCTTGTCCTTGCGGCGGCCGGCGAGCACGGCGGCGTAACCTTCCTTCATCAGCGCCAGTGCAACAGCCTTGCCGATGCCGGTGCCGGCGCCGGTGACAAGTGCAACTTTTTGCAACGCAGCCATCGTTGGGTCCTCCTCGACTGCGGCCATTATCGTCGTTGCCCGCGTCCGGAAGCAATGCGGTAGTATCGGACGCTGGTACTCCGAGCGCGGGACAGAGACGATTATGGGGAAGCGCCGATGAAGCGACGTGACCTGCTCGCGCTGGGCCTTGGCGGCATTGCCGGCCGCGGGGCTCCGCCGGGCAACGGCGCAATCCAGATACCCGGAGCGGGCGATCCGGCTCGTCGTCCCGTTTCCGCCCGGCGGCGTCTATCGACGCCGTTGGCCGACCCTGGGCCGACCGGATCAAGCCGCTGCTCGGCACGATCGTGGTCGAGAACATCGGCGGCGCCGGCGGCTCGTTGGGCGCGGCCGCGGTCGCCCGCGCCCAGCCCGATGGCTACACCATCCTGCTGGCGGCGGCGGCGCGCTCGTGATCACCCCGATCGCGGCGAGCCGGCCGCCGTTCGATCCGATCCGCGACTTCGATCCGATTGCGATCCTGGTCACGACCGGGCTGGCGATCGTGGTGCATCCGTCGCTGCCGGTGAAGACGCTCGCCTGAGCTGGTCGACTACGCCAAGCGTAATCCCGGCAAGCTTTCGTACGGATCCGCGGGCGTCGGCTCGATGAATCATCTCACCGGCGAATTGCTCAAGTCGCTGACAGGAACCGAGGACATCGTGCACGTGCCCTACAAGGGCGCTGGTCCCGCGCTCACCGATCTCATCAGCGGACAGATTCCGATCGCCAGCGTCAACGTGACCGGGCAGATCATCGAGCTCAGCCGCTCCGGCAAGCTGCGCATCCTCGCGGTCGACGTCGCCGAACCGCCTCAGCGCCGCGCCCGATGTTCCGACCGCGGTCGAGCAGGGACTGCCCGGCATGATCGCGCAGAACTTCATCGGCCTGTTCGCGCCCACGGGCACACCGCCGGCGATCATCGAGCAGATCGCGCAGGCGACGCTCGCGGTCATGGGGGACGAGCCGTTCCTGCGCAGTCTGACGGCGTCGGGCTTCGAGCCCTATCCCGCGTCAACTCCGGAAAAGAGCGCGGCGCTTCGTCGCGGACGAGATCGCCCGCTGGGCGCCGGTGATCAAGGCGATCGGCTTGAAGCTCGACTGAGCGCTAGTCCGGCCATCGCGAGGCCGGTCTCGTCGTCGGCGATGCGGAACGACTCCGGCTTGGCGACGCGGACGCTGATGTCGGCAGCCGCGCAGGGCCGGCCGAAGCGATAGCCCTGCATGGAATGTACGCCGGCCGCGCGCAGGAAGAGTTGCTGCTCGGCGGTCTCGACGCCCTCGGCCGTGACCTTCATGCCGAGACCGCGGCCGAGGCTCACCACGGCATGGACGATCGCGGCGGCGTCGGCCGCGCGCTCGATGCTGCGCACGAAGCTCGAATCGATCTTGAGCTTGTCGAACGGGAAGCGGCGCAGATAGAGCAAGCTCGAATAGCCGGTGCCGAAATCGTCGAGCGCGAGCCGCACGCCGAGCGCCTTGAGGCGGAACATGGCGAGCTCGGCGGTGTCCACGTTGCCGAGCAGCGTGCTCTCGGTGACCTCGAGCTCGAGCCGGGCGGGATCGAATTCGGTCTCGGCGAGAATGCGCTCGACCACGTCGACGAAATCGGCGCGGCGGAATTGCAGCGGCGAGACGTTGACCGCCACGGTGATGCCCGGCCACGCCTTGCCGTCGAGGCAGGCGCGGCGCAGCACCTGCTCGCCGAGCTCGATGATCAGTCCGCTGTGCTCGGCGATCGGGATGAATTCGACGGGCGGGATCTCGCCGCGCTCGGGATGCGTCCAGCGGCAAAGCGCTTCGACGCCGACGACCGTCTCCCCGCTGTTGTTGACGATCGGCTGATAGGCGACGCGCAGACCGTCGTTCTCGATCGCCGCGCGCAGGTCGTTCTCCAGGAGCTTGCGCTTGACCAGGTCCGCGTCCATCGCCGAGTCGTAGATGCAGGCGCGGTTGCGGCCCTCGTTCTTGGCGCGGTAGAGCGCCAGGTCGGCGTGACGCATGACGTCGGCCGCGCCGCCGACATGCTCGTGGATGACGGCGATGCCGATGCTGGCGCCGATGACGATGGTCTGGTTGGCGATGGAGTAGGGCGCGCAGATCGTCGCGATCATGCGCGTGGCGATCGCCTGCAAGGTGGCGTGATCGAAGCCGCCGGACGTGATGACCGCGAATTCGTCGCCGCCGAGGCGGGCCACCAGGTCGTCGCCGCGCAGCGTGCGGGTCAGCCGCTGGGTGACGCTGCGGATGAGCTCGTCGCCGACCGGGTGACCGAGCGTGTCGTTGACGTCCTTGAAGTGATCGAGATCGATGTAGAACACGGCTGCCGTCGGGCCGCCTTGGCGCACCTTCTCGATCATGGCTTCGAGGCGCTCGCCGAAGAAGATGCGGTTGGGCAGCCCGCAGAGCGGATCGTGCAAGGCGAGATGCCGCAGCCGCGATTTCGCCGGCGGCGATGGTCGCGGCCGTGCGGCGCATGTGGCCGAGCACCAGGCCGGCCAGCAGCGTGAAGCCGGCGAGCGCGACCGCGATGAAGGGAACGACGCTGTGGACGATCTCGGCGCCGGGCTGCTTCGGCGTCCAGGCGAACGAGGCGATCGCCTTGCCGTGCGGATCGGTCAGATTGTGAGACGTAGTCGCCGGTGGGAGCGGACGCGTTCTCGACCCTGTGCAGGTTGCGCAACTGGAGACGCGACGCGATATCCGCGAGCACGTCGTCGTCGATGAACTTGACGCTCAGGACGATCGGCGCTCCGCCAGCGTCGTCGGACGAGGCGACTCATGCGCCGTGACGTCGTGCGCCGTGACCGCTACCGCCGCCGACGATGGCGGGGCGGCCGAGAAAGCTCTGCAAACGCACGGCGCGGTGCAGGCCCGAATGTCGCGTGGCGGAGAGATCGAGGCCGCCCGCGTCGGACCCGGAGCGCTTGCGCACGATATCGAGAACGCCCTGCACGTCCGGCTGGATCGTGTTGAACCAATTCGGATCGACGCTGTGATGAGCCGAGCGAGGCATAGATGAACCGGTCGGACGCGTCGGCGATGAACACGAAATCGTGCTCGAAGAACGACTGCAGCCGCAGGCCGACATAGGTCTGCACCCATTCGCGATCGAAGGCGACGCGGATCCGGCGATTGGCGGCCTCCGACGTGGAGACGCTCTCGATCTCGCGCAGCACTCGTTCGCCGTGATTGGCGAGCGCGCGTGTGAACAGCTGCCGCTCGGCGTCGAGCGCGACCTCGTCGGCGCGCCGCGCGGAGCTCAGCACCGCCACCACGACGCAGACGATCGCGACAGCCACGATCACGCCGATCGGCACCACGATGCTCAGGCGTATGTGGCTCCAACCGATCTTGCGTGTCTCGCCGATGTCCGACCGCGTTTCGGTCAAGGGTCCCCCAAGGGTTTCGCGTCACAAGGGTCTTGCGGACAACGATTTTTCGGCCGGAGCATAGGGTTGGAATTTATTGCGTTTGGTTTGCGGGAGGCGTTTTACGCATATCCACGCTGTCCCGACGCCGCATTTCGCGCGATGCCGTTAATCAAGGGTAAAGATTTACAGTCGCGGGATGGATGATCAGGGGCGGCCGGAGCAATCAGCCGGGGCTATCCGCGGACATTCTTGTAGGGCGGGCGCGGAATGCCGGCATGGGCGGCCCGCAATGCGGCCGACCAGCGTTCGCGCAGGTCGTGGAAATAGGGTTCGCCCGGCTCGATCCGGTAATTGAGCTCGGCGTCGCAGGCGTCGCGCCGTGCGATGAGAATATCGAGCGGCAGGCCGACGCTGAGATTGGAGCGCATGGTGGAATTGACCGAGACCAGGCCGACCTTCAGCGCGTCGTAGAGGTCGATGTCGTAGGTGATGGCGCGATCGAGAACCGGCTTGCCGTATTTGTGCTCGCCGATCTGCAGATAGGGCGTGTCCTGAGTGCACTCGATGAAATTGCCGGCGGCATAGAGCATGAACAGCCGCGGCCGCTCGCCCTTGATCTGGCCGCCGAGCAGGAACGAGACGTCGAACCTCACGTCGGAGGCTTCGAGCGCCCTGCCTTCGACGTCGTGCAGGTGGCGAATGGTGCGACCGAAGCGCTGCGCCGCCTGGAACATGGTGGGGGCATTCATCAGCGTCTCGATCTCGCCGGTCTCGGGATTTTCCCAACCCTCGCGCAGGATGCTGACGACCGATTGGCTGATCGACAGGTTGCCGGCCGTGGCGATCGCCATGATGCGCTCGCCGGGCTGGGTCAGGACGTGGAGCTTGCGGAAGGTCGAAATGTTGTCGACGCCCGCATTGGTGCGGGTGTCGGCGAACATCACGAGGCCGTCGCGGACCAGGATGCCACAGCAATAGGTCATGGGTTCGAGCCGCCTCTCACGAAGGTGCCCCTATATACCGGCCCCGACCGCCGACCGGCAATGTTTCCTCAGTTCTGAGATTGGCGGGCGGCCTGATCGACGCGCACCTTGACGGCGAGCGCCTCGCCGGCGCCGCCGTAGCGCGTGCCGCGCAAGGGCGCGGCGCCGAGATAGTCGAGCCCGACGGCGACCCGCACATGGGCGTCGGTGGCGCAGAGCCCGTTGGCCGGATCGAAGGCGACCCAGCCGAGCTCCGGCACGAAGGCCTCGGCCCAGGCATGGCCGGCGTCCTGCTCGCGCACGCCGTCGTCGCGGTGGAAATAGCCGCCGACATAGCGCGCCGGAATGCCGAGGCTGCGGGCGGCCGCGATGAAGATGTGGGTGAGGTCCTGGCAGACGCCGCGCCGAGCGCAAAGGACTGCGCGGCCGTGGTGGCGGTGTGGGTCGGATCGGTATCGTAGGTCATGTCGCCGTGCAGGCGCTCCAGCATGAGGTGCAGCAGTCCGAGCACCTTGCCGTCGGCTTCGTCGCGGCACGCGGCGGCGAAGGCGGCGATCTTCTCGTCGGGGCTGGTGAGCGCCGTCTCGCGCAGATAGAGGCCCGGCGGGAAGCGCTCGACGGCGCCGCGCACGATGCCCTGGGTATCGCGCGTCTCGACCTCGCCCTCGACCGTCACGGCGAGATCGCTGAAGGGGCCGTCGGCGGTGAAGGCGTGGGTGACGTTGCCGAAGGCATCCTCGTGCTGCTCGAGCCGGCAATCCGTGGAGACGTCGATCCGCCAGCGCGCCACGTATTGGCCGTCGTGATTGCGCGGGGTCAGGCGCAGCATCTGGATCACGCTGATCGCGGGCTGCTCGTAGCGGTAGCTGGTGAGGTGCGAGATACGCAGGCGCATGGCGGACGACAGAGGACATAGTCCCGGCGACAAAGTCCAGATGGCGGAATTCGGATTTCTGCCCGCTGTCCCCACCTACATCAGATATTGCTCGGTGATGGCGCCGCCCAGCCGGTTGTTGCTGTCGATGAACTCGCCGATGAACTCGTGCAGGCCCTGCTGGAAAATCTCCTCCATGCGGCTGTTCTCGAGCCGGGCGCGGACGGCGCGTGCCTGACGCTGGGCCGGACCCTGACGGCCGTAGGCGCGGGCGATATGGTCGAGGTAGAGCACCAGGTTCTCGTAACAGCTCGCGAGCGAGCGCGGCATCTCGTCCCGCAGGATCAGCAGGTCGGCGATCAGCCACGGCTTCACGCTCTCGCGATAGACCCAGTGATAGGCGGTGAGCGCCGACACCGAGCGCAGGATCGCCGACCACTGGAAATAGTCGAGCGGGCCGCCGACCCGCTCGTGCGCCGGCAGCAGCATGTGATACTTCACGTCGAGGATGCGCGCGGTGTTGTCGGCGCGCTCCATGTAGAGGCCGAGGCGGGAGAACCAGTAGGCGTCGTTGCGCAGCATGGTGCGGTAGGCCGAGCCGTCGAAGCGCAGCGAGCTTTCCTGCACCCAGCGCAGGAAGCGCATGAACTCCTCGCGCGAGGTCGGCCCGTTGCCGAAGCGCTTGAGCTCGAGCCAGGCTGCCGTTGATGGCGTCCCACATCTCGACCGTGAGCGCGGTGCGCACGGCGCGCGCATTGGTGCGGGCGATCTCGAAGCAGTTGCGGATCGAGGAGGGGTTGGCGGTGGAGAAGCAGAGGAAATCGGTGACGGTCTCCTCGTTCGCTTCCGGGTAGGCGGCGGCGAAAGCGTGGGCGCAGCCGGCGGTCGCGACCGCCGATTCCCATTCGTTCGACGAGCCGACATAGGCGAGCGGCAGCGTGGTGAGGCGCTGCGTCACCTCGAGAATGCGCGCGAGGTATTCCGCGCGCTCGACGTAGCGCGCGAGCCAGTAGAGGTTATCGGCGGTGCGAGAGAGCATTACCGATCCAGCACCCAGGTGTCTTTCGTGCCGCCGCCCTGGCTCGAATTGACCACCAGCGAGCCTTTCTTCAAAGCGACGCGCGTCAGTCCGCCGGGCACGATGCGGACGCGGTCGCGCCCGGTGAGCACGAACGGGCGCAGATCGACGTGGCGCGGCGCGACGCCTTCCTCGACGCAGGTCGGGCAGGTCGAGAGCGCCAATGTCGGCTGCGCGATGAAGTTGCTGCGGATTCGATTTGAGCTTGGCGCGGAATATCGCGATCGCCGCCTTGTCGGCCTTCGGCCCGATCAGCATGCCGTAGCCGCCGGAGCCGTGGACCTCCTTGACCACCAATTCCTCGAGGTGATCGAGCACATAGGTGAGGTGCTCCTGCTCGCGGCAACGCCAGGTCGGCACGTTCTTCAGGATCGGCTCCTCGCCGAGATAGAACTTCACGATCGCCGGCATGTAGCTGTAGACCGCCTTGTCGTCGGCGATGCCGGTGCCGACCGCGTTGGCGAGCGTGACGTTGCCGGCCTGATAGGCCGACATCAGCCCCGGCACGCCGAGCGCCGAATCCGGCCGGAAGGCGAGCGGATCGAGGAAATCGTCGTCGATGCGGCGATAGATCACGTCGACGCGCTTGGGCCCCTGCGTCGTGCGCATGAAGACGACGTCGTCCTTCACGAACAGGTCGCGGCCTTCGACCAGCTCGACGCCGAGCTTGTCGGCCAGGAATGAATGCTCGTAATAGGCCGAGTTGTAGACGCCGGGCGTGAGCAGCACGACCGATCGGGTCGGCGCTTGCGGTCGCGGGCGCCACCGAGTTCAACGTCGCCAGCAATTCGTCGGGATAGTTCTCCACCGGCGCGACGCGGTGGCGGGAGAACAATTCCGGGAACAGCCGCAGCATGATCTCCCGGTTCTCCAGCATGTAGGAGACGCCGGACGGGGTGCGGGCATTGTCCTCGAGCACGTAGAAGGTCTCGGCATCGACCCGGACGACGTCGATGCCGCCGATATGCACGTAGATGTCGTGGGGCACCTTCTGGCCGTTCATCTCCGGCCGAAACACCGGGTTCTGGAACACCAGGTCTTCCGGCACGATGCCGGCCTTGAGGATCTCGCGCCGGTCGTAGACGTCGTGGATGTAGTGATTGATGGCCTTGATGCGCTGCTCGAGGCCGGCCTGCAGGATGTCCCATTCGGGGGCCGACAGGATGCGCGGCAGCACGTCGAAGGGGATCAGCCGCTCCTGCGCGTCCGCCTCGCCATAGACCGCGAAGGTGATGCCGATGCGGCGGAACAGCACCTCCGCCTCGCGGCGGCGGTAGTCGAGAACGTCGGGCGGCACCTCGGCGAGCCAGCGGGATAGCTCGCCATAGGCGGGCCGCAGCGTCCCGTCGGTACCTTTCATCTCGTCGAACGCGACGGCCGCCATGGGTTGTCCCGGGTCGCGCGCACCGCTCCACCTACCGCAAGCCGGAGGCGCGACCCGATCCTAGCTGCAAGCCCCGCGCCAACCCAAGAGGTATTCGGCCCGCGCCGCATGGCGCCCAAGTCCCGGCAATTGCCCATGTTTTGGGCGGCGGCTGACCAACAGGCGGGCTTTCTCAGGGCGCCAGCAGCTTCTTGATCCGCTCGATCACCGGCTTTGGGGTCGCGTAGATGCGCGCAACCAGCTTCTGCACGTCCTCGCCGGGCGTCGGCGCAAGGTCGGCCTGGATCCGTGTCGCCTCGGCGCGAAAGTCCGGGTCCTGCATGGTGGCGTCGAAGGCGCGGCGGATGAGCGCGGCCCGGTTCGCCGGCACGCCCGGCGGCGCCACGAACGGCCGCGCCATGGCGCCGGGCGCGACCATGAGCTCGAGCAGCGCCCGGTCCTCCGGCTTGGTGACCAGATCGACCACCGCCGGCACGCCCGGGAAGTCGGGGCTCTTTTCGAGGGCGGTCAGCACGAGCACGTTGATCTTCTTGTCGCGCAGCCAGTCGGGCTTGGCGGTCTTGAGCGCGGAATAGCTGAACACGCAGCGGCCGTGGGTCTCGCCGCGCTCGATCGCGAGGATGGTCTCCTGGCTGCCCACATAGCCCGTCACCAGCTTGAATTTGGTGCCGAGCACGTCGTTGAGGACCACGGGCCAGGTGTCGGTCTCGGAGCCCGCGCCGGTCCCGCCGACGATCATCTGCTGCTTCTTGACGTCGTCGATGGTCTTGAACTGCGAGGCGCCCCACGCCATGCACAAGCCGATGTCCTTGGTGACGGCGCCGACCCAGGTGAACTGGCTCATGTCGTAGCCGGGATTGCGCGCGCCGATCAGCGGCTCGAGGATCGGCCCGCCGGCGAATGTCGTGATCGCCGTGCCGTCGCGCGGCGCCTGCTCGGCGAGAAAATTCGCCGCCCGGATGCCGCCCGCGCCCGGCATCAGCTGCACGGTCACGGACGGCTTGCCCGGGATGTGGCGCCCGAGATGGCGGCCGACCAGGCGGGCATAGAGATCGATGCCGCCGCCGGCCGTGCCGGCGACATAGATCGTCACCGGACGATCGATCGTGTCCGGCGACTGCGCATGGCCTGCTTGCGTCCATCCCAACAGGAGGGACGCAACGCACAGCGATACACACGAACGGAGCATCATGCGGATCGCCCGTTCTGTTGAGCGGTGTCCATCAGGGGATCGGGACTTCGCCGACGTCCTTCGGCACCTTGTAGCCCTTCTGCACCGCCGGCCGCTTGGCGATGGTCGTGTACCAGCGCTTCACGTTCGGATAGGTGTTGAGATCGATCGTCTGCCACTCGTAGCGGGAGACCCACGGCCAGATCGCGATGTCGGCGATGGAATAATTGTCGGCGACGAACTCGCGGTCGGCGAGCCTGCGGTCGAGCACGCCGTAGAGCCGCTGCGCCTCCTTGAGGAAACGCTCCTCGGCATAAGGCGCCTTGCCCTTGTTGTATTTCACGAAGTGGTGCACCTGCCCGAAGATCGGACCCGGGCCGCCCATCTGCCACTCCAGCCATTCCAGCACCCGGTAGCGCGGCTCGCCGTCCTTCGGGAGCAGCTTCCCGGTCTTGTCGGCGAGATAGATCATCAGCGCGGCGGACTCCATCAGGCTGATGCCGGTGTCGCGGTCGACGATCGCGGGAATCCGGTTGTTCGGGCTGATCTTCAGGAATTCCGGTTTGAACTGCTCGTCCTTGCCGATGTCGACGGCATGGGCGGTGTAGGGGAGCCCAAGCTCCTCGAGCAGAATGGAGGCCTTGCGGCCGTTGGGCGTCGTCCAGGTGTAGAGATCGATCACGTTGTCGTTCCTTTTTTGCAAATCGACGCTTCTGGCTACTATGACCGGCGGCCGACGTCCATGACATCGACGTCGATGGACACGTCGCGGCCGTCGCGCTTGACCGCCAGCGTCAGCTTCTTGCCGACCCCGACGCGCTCCAGCTCCTGGATGAAATCGCTGAGCCGGCGGACCGGCTTGCCGTTCACGCCGACGATCACGTCGCCGGGCTTGCCCGTCGCCTGATCCATGCCGCGCAGGCCGGCGCGCTCGGCCGACGAGCCCGGCGCGGTGCGCAGGATGACGACGCCGTCCACGCCCGCCCGCGTTGCCGCCGCCTCGTTGGCCGCGACGATGCCGATCCCCGGCGTCGGCACGTAGCCGCGGCCGATGAGCTCCGGCGCGACGCGATTGACGAAATCGATCGGGATGGCGAAGCCGATGCCGGCGCTGGTCCCGGACGGCGAGAGGATCGCGGTGTTGACGCCGATGACGCGCCCCGCGGAGTCGAGCAGCGGGCCGCCGGAATTTCCGGGATTGATGGCCGCGTCGGTCTGGATCACGTTGGTGATCTCGCGGCCGGCGCCGGTGGGCAGGCGGCGGTTGAGGGCGCTGATGATGCCGGTGGTCAGGGTCTGATCGAGACCGAACGGATTTCCGATCGCGAACACGTATTGCCCGACCTTGAGGTCGGCGGACGTGCCGATCGCGAGCGGCGGCGGCAGCGACCGGGTGTTGTCCACGCGCAGCACCGCGAGGTCGTAGTTGGGCGCGGTGCCGACGACTTGCGCCCGCAGCACCTGGCCGGATGCAAAGCGCACCGCGAGGAGGCCCGCGCCCTGGACGACGTGGTCGTTGGTGACGATGTGGCCGGCGCCGTCCCAGACGAAGCCGGTGCCGGACTGGCCGGGCCCGTTCTCGCCCTCCGCCGGCCGGGCCTCGACGGTGCCGGCGCGACCGACGACCTGCACCACCGACGGCGAGGCACGCTCGAACAGCTCGATGCTCGAGCGCTCGAGCTCGGAGAGCGAGCCGCGCGGCGCGATCGTGCGCGGGGTCGACGCGGAATACATGAACCGGTCGAAATAGGGCTGCGCGAGGTAGCCACCGATGACGAGCACCACCACGGCGATGGCAAATTTGGCGAAGCGGTCGGTCACGTCTTCTCCCTGCGTTCTATGACGGCCTCGCGACAATCACCTCCGCATCGGGTGTGCCCGCGTAGAGCCGCTCGACGTCGGCCTTGCGCCGTTCGAGCGCGAGCCGCTGGTTGATATAGCCCTTGTCCGTGATCTCATTGGCGTCGATCGACGGCGCATCGGCAAGCAAGAGAACCCTGGCGATGCGCTCCGACGAGCCCCGATGCTCCGCGTTCCACTGGGCGATGGCGCGCGCGACATGCTCGCGCACCGCGGGATGGCGCGCAAGCTCGGGGAGGGGACATTCCGCGCCGATGAGCTTGCAGCAGCCGGCGGCGTTGAGCCAGGCGAGCATGCCGAGGAACTCGCGGTTCTCGCCGGCGATGACCGCGTCTTGCAATGCCGGCGAGGCGGCGGCGAGCGCGCCGACGCGCACCGCGCCGACATGCACCCAGGTGCCGGTCGTGAGCTTGAAGTCCTCGGTCAGGCGGCCGTCGAACACGATGCCTTTGCCGGGATCGGCCGCGTCGAGCAAGCGCATCGCGTCGCCCGGCTTGTAGAAGCCTTCGTCGTCGAAAGCCGCGGCGGTAAGATCGGGCCGCTTCCAGTAGCCCGGCGTCACGTTCGGGCCGCGCACGCGCACCTCGAGCTTCTCGCCGCTCGGCACCAGCTTGATCTCGACGCCGGGCGCCGGCACGCCGACGGGTCCGGCGCCGTCGATGATGAAATGGGCGGCGGTGGCGAGCGGCGCGGTTTCGGTCGTTCCCCACGAGGAGGTCAGCGGCACGCGCTGGCCGATGGCGCGCAACGACACGTTCTCCAGCCGCGTCCACAGGTCCTGCGGCAGCGCCGCGCCGGCATAGAAGATCAGACGCAGCCGCTCGAAGAAGCATCGCGCCAGCGCGTCGTCCGCTTCGAGATGCGGCAGCAGCGCGGCGAAGCCGGCCGGCACGTTGAAATAGATCGTGGGCGACACCTCGCGGAGATTGCGCACGGTCTGCTCGATCAGCCCCGGCACCGGCCGGCCGCCGTCGATGTAGAGCGTTCCGGCATGGCGCAGCACCAGATTGAAATTGTGGTTGGCGCCGAAGGTGTGGTTCCACGGCAGCCAGTCCATCAGCACGAGCGGCTGCTCCGTGATGAAGGGCCAGATCTGCACGACCTGCTGCTGGTTGGCGGTGAGCATGCCGTGGGTGTTGATGACGCCCTTCGGCAGCCCGGTCGAGCCCGAGGTGAACAGGAACTTGGCGATGGTGTCGGCGCCGGTCGCGGCGGCGGCTTTCTCCAGCGCAGGTCCCGGCCGCGTCTGCTTCAACTGCTCGAAGCTCGTGACCGCGTCGAGGTTCGCGCCGTTGCGGCTTGCGACGATCTCGACACCCCTGAGGTCGAGCGCGGCCAGCGACTTGGCGAAGGGCGCGGTATCGGCGACGTAGACGAGGCCGGGCTCGAGCAGCTCGGCGATGTGCTTGAGCTTGGCGTGATCCTGGCTCTGCAGCGAATAGGCGACCGAGATCGGCGCGACCGGAATGCCTGCCGTGTAGCCCGCGAGCGTGAGCAGCGCGTGGTCGATGCTGTTGGCCGACAGGATCATCACCGGCCGCTCGGCCGAAAGCCCGCGCTCGATCAGACCCTGCGCGAGCGCGTCGACCTGCTGCCGCGCCGCCTCGTAGGTGAGCTTGCGCCATTCGCCGCCGGCATCCCGCTCGGCCAGGAACAGGCCTGACGGATTGCGCTCGACCGCGGAGCGGAAGAGCCGCGCCAGGCTCGGATCATAAGGGGCGAGCGGCGCGCGCGAGCGCATGCGCGTGCTGCCGTCGGCCGCGGCCTCGCACACGACGTCCACGGCCGCCAGCGCGAGCGGGCGAAGCGGCGATGTCTTCACGGCATCCTGCACGGCGAGTGGAGATGGGTTCATCGCACGCTATCCTGAGACCGAATGAATGGAACGGCAATATCCCGGGTTGTTCTTGCGCGGCATACTATTCAAAACGCAATAGGTCGCAATGACAATGATTGTCAAAGACAACATTTCTGCCACCAGCGAGCGTCAACCGCCGCGCAGCGGCACAATCTGGAATACCCGGCCGGGGGCGCCCTTGAGAAGCAGGTTCCCCAATGGCAGGTTAGGCGGCCGGGTCGATTTGGCGTCGTTTGGAGCGGTCGGAACATGTCGGAAGCGAAAGTCGAAGCATCCAATGAGCTCGTCACCGCCGCGCTGCTGGTGATCGGCGACGAGATCCTGTCCGGGCGCACCAAGGACAAGAACATCGGCTATATCGCGGAATACCTGACCGCGGTCGGCATCGACCTGATGGAAGTGCGCGTGGTCGCCGACGAGGAGGACGCAATCGTCGATGCGCTCAATGCGCTGCGCAGCCGCTACACCTACGTCTTCACCACCGGCGGCATTGGGCCGACCCACGACGACATCACCGCCGATTGCGTCGCCAAGGCGTTCGGGGTGTCGATCGACGTCGATCCGCGCGCGCTCGCCATCTTGCAGGAGCGGCTGAAGACGACCGGCGCGGAGATGAACGAAGCGCGCCTGCGCATGACGCGCATCCCCAAGGGCGCCGACCTCGTGCTCAACAAGGTGTCGGCTGCGCCCGGCATCTGGATCGGCAACGTCATCGTCATGGCCGGCGTGCCCTCGATCATGCAGGCGATGCTCGACGAGGTGGCGCCGAAGCTCAAGACCGGCGTGCGCATGCTGTCGGAGACCGTGCGCGCCGACTTGCGGGAGGGCGACATCGGCACCCAGCTCGGCGACATCGCCAAGGCCAATCCCGAGGTGGCGATCGGCTCCTATCCGTTCTTCGATCCGCAGCACGGCCCCAACACCAACGTGGTGCTGCGCGCCCGCGACGCGCAGAAGCTCGCCGTCGCCAAGCACGCGGTGGAGGAGATGCTGGTGCGGGTGAGGGGAGCGCAGTCGGCGCAACATTGACTGTATCGACGGTCGCGTTTCTCAACCCGTCATCCTGAGGTGCCCGCGTCTTCGCGGGCCTCGAAGGATGAACGGCCCGGATGTCGCCACGCGGGGAACAAGCAGCAGGGGCGGGGGCCGTCGCCCTTCGAGGCTCGCCCAAGAAGGCTCGCACCTCAGGGTGACGATCGTCGATTGGTCAGCCGTCTCCGCCTGACGCTCTCGTGATGCGCGCCGTGTCCGATCGGCGGTAGGATGGCGTCGGGGGCTCGGTACAAAGAATGCGGTGCCGATGCGTCTTCTGCCCATCCTGCTGGTCGTGCTCTGCGTCTCGTCCGCGGCCGCGGAAGAAGCGGCGCTCTGGCCGGCGTTGCGCGCGGGCGGCCATGTCGCGCTGGTGCGGCACGCCGGGACCATCGGCGGCGCCGGCGACCCGCCGGGGTTCACGCTCGACGACTGCGCGTCGCAGCGCAATCTCACCCTCAAGGGCAAGGGCGAGGCGCGCCGGCTGGGCGAGCTGCTTCGCCTCAAGGAGGTGCAGGTCGGCAAGGTGCTCAGCTCGCAATGGTGCCGCTGCATCGAGACCGTCACCTTGATGGGCCTGGGAACGCCCGAGCTTGCGCCCACCTTCAACAATGCCTTCACCTTCCGCGACCGCATCGCCGAGCTGACCGCGGGCGCCCGCGCGATCGTCGCGGCCTGGAGCGGGCCCGGCACGCTGGTGGTGTTGACGCACGGCGCCAACATCCTGCCGCTGACCGGCATTATGCCGGAGGAGGGCGGCGTGGTGGTGGTGAAGGGCGATCCGGCGAACGCCGCGGGGCTGCGCGTCGTCGGCCGCATTCTGACCACCGATTACTGAACAGGAGGCCGTCATGCCCAACGCGTTCGATCCCATCCGCCGCCGCCTGCTGGCGGCGAGCGCGCTCGCCGTCACCGGACTGGTCTTCGACGACGCCGCGGCCCAGCAGCTGCCGGCGACGCCGCAATGCACCGACGGCGACGAGCCGACGGTACGGCAGACCGCGGGGCCGTTTTTCAAGCCGAGCTCGCCGCAGCGCGCGGATCTCGTCGAGGCGAACACCAAGGGACGGTTGGTCGATCTCAATGGCCAGGTGCTCACCCGCTCCTGCCGGCCGGTGGCGGGCGCGCTCATCGACCTCTGGCACGCCGACGAATGGGGCGAATACGACAACAAGGGCTTCCGCTATCGCGGCCACATCTTCGCCGACGGCGAGGGCCGCTACCGCTTCCGCACCATTTTGCCGGCGCTCTATCCCGGCCGCACCCGCCACTATCATGTGAAGGTGCAGGCGCCGCAGCAGAGCGTACTCACCACGCAACTTTATTTTCCCGCCGACGAGGCGGCGAACCGCCGCGACGGCCTGTTCCGCCGCGAGCTCTTGATGCGTACGGCCGACGCCGGCGACGGCATGTCCGCACAATTCGACTTCGTGGTGGATGGGCGGTGATAAAATCGATGCGGGCAATGCGACGCGTGGGGGCGATGCTGCCGCGGGCGCGGTGGCGCCGCTTGTGCCCTCGCCCCTTGCGGGAGAGGGCAACTCGGAGCTCACACGAAGCCTGATGGGTGAGGGGTTTGCTTCGCAAGACTACCCCTCACCCAATCATGTTCGTGGCAACACCATTGAGCCCTCTCCCGGACGCAAGTCGGGCTTGCCCGACTTGCGCACGCTAAAGACGCGACCCGGGCAAGCCCGGGGCGCGTGGGCGAGGGCGCGTTCCGCAACAGCGCGGCGCGCGGCGACACGCCCCGTTTTGCGACATTCCACGTCTTCACTTGTCAAACAGCCCAACGCGTTCCCGCGGCGCGATTGCGCCCGGGTCGTGAATTGGATCCCCACCGCGAAGGGTGGGCGGAGCGCCGACAGGCGCCCGGGTGCAGCGGCACCCGGTTGGGCGTGCAATAACGCTGCACGCCCGGGCGCTTGCGAGGCGCCCTGCGTCCCATGACGCGGGACGCGCGCCTCTCGGCGCTCCACCGTGGCGATTTGTGGCCGGGGGCCGCGCTTCCGTCTGCGGAATTATCCTCCGCAATCCGTGCAGCGAGCTCCTCGCAGCCAGGTCGTAGTGCCTGGCGGGCGGTGCCCCGGACCTCCCGGGGCTGCGGTTACGAGCCGCATCGCGGGACGCCACACCTCGCTCCGCCTATGGACCGTCTCCGGAAGACGCCCTTCAATGAGCAAGGCAAATCGCTTCTATATCCGCTCCGAAATGTAGTCAATAAATAAATTCATGTCGTAGCCAAACTATCCCCGGGTCTTCACGTCACCCGATTTCCGCCCGGACGAAAACGCTGTAGAAGGCGCTGACCTCTTTCCCGCCGGTAGGAGTGTCCATGGCGCAAGTGCTTCAGCAACCACAGCCGCAACCCCAGCCGCAAAAGGCCTTTCCGGTCTCCTGGGATCAATTCCATCGCGACGCCCGGGCGCTGGTCTGGCGGCTCGCCGAGGCCGGCCCGTTCCAGGCGATCGTCTGCGTGACCCGCGGCGGGCTCGTGCCCGCGGCCATCATCGCGCGCGAGCTCGAGATCCGGCTGATCGAGACGGTGTGCGTGGCGAGCTACCAGCACGTCACCCAGGGCGAGCTCAAGGTGCTCAAGGATGTCGCCAAGAACATCGTCGGCATCGGCGGCGGTCGCGGCAAGGGCGTGCTGATCGTCGATGACCTCGTCGACACCGGCAAGACCGCGAGGGTGGTGCGCGAGCTGTTGCCCGAGGCACACTTCGCCACCGTCTACGCCAAGCCCATGGGCCGGCCCATGGTCAACACCTACATCACCGAGGTGTCGCAGGACACCTGGATCTATTTCCCCTGGGACACGGGGCTCGCTTTCCAGCCGCCGATCCGGGGCACCGAGGGGCAGTGAACCGAGGGGCCGTGAAATGGTGCGGCGCGCCCCGCCGCGTTCGGCTATCATCGCGACCACGCCCCGCGACCGCCAAGGAGGATGCGCCATGGATGCCGTCACGCCGAAGGACAAGAAAGCCGCCGACCAGCATTCCCACGTCGTGCGCCCCGCCAACATGGCATGGCAGAAGACGCGCTTTGCCGGCTGCGAGGTGAAGCCGCTGTTGTTCGATCGCGCGACCGGGCTGGTCACCGCACTGATGCGCTTCGAGCCGGGAGCGGTGTTACCGGACCACGAGCACGTCAAGATCGAGCAGACCTACGTGCTCGAGGGCAAGCTGGTGGACAAGGAAGGCCCGGCCGAAGGGCTCGAGGTCAAGACCGGCGAGTTCGTCTGGCGCGAGCCCGGCAGCCGCCACGTCGCCTGGACGCCCGAAGGCGGGCTGATGCTGGCGATGTTCCAGATCCCCAATAAATTCCACGAGCGCGACGGCCGCGTCACCGACCTCAGCGGCCAGGATTGGGACGAGCTTTGGGGCGAGGTGTTGAAGGATTGACCAAACGGGGCGCGTCCGCTTCCGGCGCGTGCGCAAGCAATGCTAGAACGCTTGTGCGTGGCCGCGTGGTGGAACGGTAGACACAGCAGACTTAAAATCTGCTTCTGGGAAACCGGAGTGCCGGTTCGAGTCCGGCCGCGGCCACCAATGCGCACCTGGGGAATCTCCCGCGGCGATCCTTAGCCGCGTCAACGCGCCGGATGCGGAAACCGCGTTCAAGGAGTGGATCGAAAAATTCGGGATCATCGATCCGAAGCAACAGCAGCGGCTTGTGGCGCGGCTGGTGAAATGACGAAGCCGCAGAACAAGCCGCCGCCTCCCCCCATCGCAACGAACCAGCCGTCGCCACAGAACGTTTGATTCTCATCAGCTGTAGGCGCTCAACATCCGAGCCTGGGCACGAAACCATGCTCCAACGTGCTCTCGGTGAACACCCGACGCACACGTGCCCAGTAGAGAGCGCCCTGGCACATGGCGCATGGCGTCGCAGTGGAATAGACCTCGCATTGCGAAAGGTCACGGGTGCCGAGCCGGCGCGCCGCGTCGCGTACCGCCAACAATTCGGAGTGTGCGGTGGGATCGATGTGCAGCACGACGTAGTTCCTGCCTTCTCCGACAATTACACCGTCGCGCACCACCACCGCCCCATAGCCCTGGTCGCCCTCGCGCACGGCTTCGTCACGCAATTCGCGCGCGCGGGCCAGGAAGGCGGCTTTTGTCGGAGCGGCCGGCTGTGGGAGCGGCGGCAACCCGGCGCCCGACTGCGCGGTTGCCGCCGACGCGTTCCAAATGCCCGCGAAGGGCGCGAGGGTCAAAGCAGACAGGAGATGACGCCGGTCTCGATCATATCGCACGATTGCCGAGCCTCTTTCTCCCGACCGCCACTACGCCTCACACCAAGCGTTGCGCCTCGTCCTCGGTCGGCAGCCGGCCGTCGGGCGTGAGCTGGTCGACGAAGTCCGGCAGCTGCTGGCTCAAGCCGGCGAGCAGCTCGCCGCGTCCCATCCCGGTCTGCCGGCTGAGCACGTCGATGGTGTCGGCTCCGAGCGCGCTTTCGAGATCGCCGGGCGCGATCTCCTCGTTCTGCCCTCGGTCGACCCAGGATTGCGCGGTGCGGCCCTGGCCGCTCTGCTGGAATCCCTTGATGAGATTCTCGAGGCCGCCACTGAGCACAGTGCCGGCGGCCGCGCCGCCGAGCAGGCCGCCCAGTCCGCCGGGGATCATGTCGGCGAGGCTGCCACCCGGCCGCCCGCCCTGCGGCATTCCTTGGGGCATGCCGCCGGGCATCGCGCCGGGCCGGCCGCCGCCGCCCAACAATCCGCCGAGGAGATCGCCGAGCCCGCCGCCGCCGCTGCCCGCCTGCATGTTGCCGCCTTGGGCGGCATTCCTTGCGGCGGCGTCGGCGCCGGACGGCCTTGTCCGCCCATGCCTTTGACCGCCTTGTAGGCGAGGAGCCCGAGCAGCGCCATCATGAGCGGCGACATGCCGCCGCCGCTGCTACTGTCGCTGCTCGGCTGGCGCTGGCCGCCGCGCGGGCCATTCATCATTCCGGTGAGGATGTCCTGAAGTCCCATATGCGCCTCCTGTTATGTCGTGTGACGTGGCGATGCGCTGCCGTTGCCGTTCTGGAAAGTGCTCCTAGCGCGGGAGCATGATCTTTTCCGAAAACCGGTGTCCACTTTTCGGGATCATGCTCCTAGTAGCGTGGCGGTCCGGCAGGTCCGCCGGGGCTGACGCCGGGGTCGGCGATCATGCGGCTCGCCACCAGCCGGTTCCAGATGAACAACACCAGCAACGCTCCCAAGGTTGCGGCGATCAGGCCCGCGCCCTGATCGGCCTGGTACCAGCCGATCATCTGGCCGATGAAGGTGGCGAGGAACGCGCCGGCTATCCCGAGCACGGTCGTCAGGATGAAGCCTTTGGGCTCGTTCGGGCCGGGCGAAAGGAAGCGCGCGATGATGCCGGCGATGAAGCCGATGATGATGATCCAGATGATGTTCGACATGATGACCTCCCGCGCGCCCCGGGCCTGCCCGGGTCGCGTCTTTTAAGTGTATGCAAGTCGGGTAAACCCGACTTGCCGCGGATTGGGTGCCATTCCCTGGGGTCTTCGGCGAAGCCGGGACTAGAATAGCTGTTACCGCGAGCAGGCCAATTCGCCGCAACGGCTAAAGTTCCCGCTGACAAATGTTCTATCACCCATTTCCGGCCAAGTTCAGTCAGATCAACCACAAATCAGCGTTACCGCCGTTCCGGGGGCCACTTTTCCTGAAGCTCAGGCTGTAGGTTGGGTCGAGTTCTTCACGAGACCCAACATTCAAGGAGCGTGGTCCAAGATGTTGGGTCTCGCAAGCGCTCGACCCAACCTACGGAAGCGTCGCTCAGGCTGTAGGTTGGGTCGAGTTTTTCACGAGACCCAACATTCAAGGAGCGTGGTCCAAGATGTTGGGTCTCGCAAGCGCTCGACCCAACCTACGGAAGCGTTACTCCGGCTACAGCGTCACCATCCCGCTCCAGAACTGTTGGCCCTTGGCGGTATCGACATCGTATTTGCGCGCGAATTCGAGCTTTCCGTCGCCGCCGATGCGGTAGACCATCAGGCCCGCGGTCAAGAGCTTGATCTGGCCCCCGTCACGCACCGGCATCGGGCGGATGCTGGAAGCGACGAGCAGGCGCCCGCCCGGATCGATGCCGAAGTTGCGCAGGTGGATGCCGCGCCCGTCGATGGTCTGGATCAGCGCCGGCTCGCCGGTCTGCTGGTCGATCGAAAACACCGCGACGTTGTTTTCGCCGCCGTTGAAGATCTTCTTGCCCTCGAAGTCGACCTCGCCCTGGTTGCGATTGGTGACATAGACGAAGCGTCCGTTCGGATGCACGTGAATCGGCCCCGCGCCCTGCGCCGACTTGACGTTGACGGGGTCGGCCAAGGTGTCCTTGACGAATGCGGGGTCGCGCCCGAGCGTGCCGTCCGTCTGCGAGCTTGTAGACGTAGAGCTTGTTCTGGCGCTCGATCGAGACATAGACCCACGGCTGCGTGGGATGAAAATCGAGGTGGCGCGGCCCGAAGCCGAGCCCGTTGCCGGGCGCGACCGACGCAATGTCGCTCAACGTTCCGTTCTTGAAGCCATAGACCTTGAGCGCGCCGGGATCCTCGGGGCGGCCGGCCGCGGCGTTGTTGCCGCGCGCGACGAAGAGAGCGGTCCGGTTGCCCGGCGTCGTGAGCACCTGGTGGCCGTAGATGCCGGCATCGACCTTGCCCGGCTGGCTCACCTGATCACCGAGCGTGCCGTCACTCTTGATGCGATGGACGGTGACATTGCTGGGGTTGTTGTAGGCGGTGAGGAGATATTCGCCTGATCGATCCACGCTGGTGTGAATCGGGCGCGAGGGGAGCATCTGCGGCTCGCCGTGGGGCTCCAGCGCGCCGGTGGTTTGATCGACGCGGAACGCGTTGGCGACGTGCTTGTCGCCGGCGACGCCGGGTCCGCCGCTCGACGACACCACGTAGAGATAGCGCTTCGAGGGATGCGGCCAGGCGTATTGGACATTGGCGGGAAGGGTGACCGTGCCGCGCTTCTGCAGCGCAGCGTCGGCGACGTCGATGTCGTAAAGGGAAAGCTCCGGCCCCACGCCGGTGTAGTAGACGGTCTTTGCTGTCACTGACTGGCTCCACGCGCTTCTGGGGGCTGCGACCGCGCCGGCAAGCAGCGCGCTGAAGGTGCGGCGGTTGATCATGGCGGTTTCCTCCGAGTGGCTTTTTGTGGATGATCGTAGCCCGGATGGAGCGTAAGCGAAATCCGGGATCCGGCACCCGTCCCGGATTACGCCACGGCGCGCAAACGCGCCGCGGCTTCATCCGGGCTACAAGCGGCATCAAAAAATCACGGGAGGAGACGATGATGCGTCGCGCAGCCCTCGCAACCGTAATCCTGTTCCTTGGCAGCGGCCTCGCAGCCCAGGCGCAGCAGGCGCCGAAAATCTACAACACCGCCAAGCAGAAATTGATCGACGGCAAGCAGGTCGTCGGCGGCACGGTCTATTCGCCCGATCCCAACATATATTGCGCGATGGCGAATGCAGGGTTCGATTTCCTCTGGATCGAGATGCAGCACAGCCCGCTCGGCTACCAGGACGTCGCGCGCATGATCTTCGCGTGTCGGGGCGCCGCTGGCATGCCGTTCATCCGCGTGCCGGATGCGACCGAAGGCGACATCCAGAAGGCGACCGACATCGGCGCGCTCGGCGTCATCGTGCCGACGGTGGACACCGTCGAGAAGGCGGAAGCCGCGGTGAAGTGGAGCAAGTTTCCGCCGTTCGGGCGAAGGAGCCAGGGCGCCGGCCAGTATCGCGACATCTGGGGCAGCGATTATCGGGCAGACCGCCAACGACAACATGATGGTCGTGATCATGATCGAGACGCCCGAGGGCGTGGCCAACGCGGAGAAAATCGCCGCGGTGCCCGGGATCGACGTGATCTTCGCCGCCAGCGGCGACCTCGCCAATTTCTCCGGCTACAAGCAGGGCGATCCGCCCTACGAAGCGCTGGTCACGCGCATCAAGGATGCGACGCTGGCGCGCAACATCAAGCTCGGCGGTCCGCTGGCCTGGAAGGCGCGGCCGGGATTCAGCTTCTTCCAGGCGCCAGGCGAGACGGTGCTGATCAATGCGGGTGCGCAGAGCATCTTGAAGAACGCCCCGGCGCCCGCGACGCGGTGAGGGCAACACACAATTCGGTGTCATTCCGGGCTCGCGCGTAAGAACGCGCGCCCCGAATGACAGCCCGCGTCACACCGGCACCGGCGTGCGGCCGATGATGGCGAAGCGCAGGTGGCCCGAAAGCCAGTCGATCAGGCCGACCGTGACCAGGATCATCAGCACCAGGAAGGCCACCACGTTCCACTCCAGCACGCGGATCTGCTCGGCGAGGTGAAGGCCGATGCCGCCGGCGCCGACGATGCCGATGATGGTGGCGGAGCGCGTGTTGGACTCGAAATAGTAGAGAACCTGGCTGGCGATGACAGGGATGACCTGCGGGACGAGCGCGAAGCGCAGCGCATGCAGTTGCGAGCCGCCGGCGGAGACCACGCCGTCGACCGGCTTCTTGTCGGCGGTCTCGATCGCCTCCGAGAACAGCTTTCCGAACGAGCCGAAATCCGATGCCGCGATCGCCAGGATGCCGGCGAACGGCCCGAGCCCGACCACGTTGATGAAGATCAGCGCCCAGATCAGCACGTCGACGCCGCGGAAGATATCGAGCACGCGGCGCACCGCAAAGTGCGCGAAGACGTTCGGGATCACATTCTTCGCCGCCAGGAAGCCCACGGGAAACGCCAGCACCGCCGCGACGAGCGTGCCCAAGAGTGCGATCGCCAAGGTTTCCGCGAGCGCGTGGAGGTAGAGCGCCAGCCGGCCGCCGGACGAGGGCGGGAACATCAGGCCCACGATGTGCGCGATCTGCCCCAGGCCCGAGCCGAGACGGGCGAACGAAAACTCGAGCCGCCAGAACCCGTAAGCGGCGAGCGCGAGGGCAAGCACGACCGCCCCGACCACCACCGCGCGCCGGTGCCAATCGACGGCGAAGACTTGCGCGTGGCGCGTACGCAGGCCTTGAAGATCGCTCCGGGCGGCTTCGCGCAGCGACGAGCTCATGGCTTGCGCTCCATTCCGATCAGGCGATGGCGCACGCGCTCGGTGACGAGGTCGATCACCACGACGGTCGCGATGATGAGCAGGAGAATGGCCGACACGTCGGTGTAGTAGAACTTGCGGATCGCGACCATGAGGTCCTGCCCGATGCCGCCCGCGCCGACGAAGCCCATGACCGCGGCGGTGCGCACGTTGATCTCGAAGCGCAGCAGCGCATACGAGGTGAAATTGGACATCACCTGGGGCAGGACGGCGAAGCGGATGGTCTCCACCCGGTTGGCGCCGGTCGCGGTCGCGCCCTCGACCGGGCGCATGTCGATATTCTCCACGACCTCGGCGAACAGCTTGCCGAGCGCGCCCATGGAGTGAATCGCGAGCGCCAGCACGCCCGGCATCGCGCCGAGCCCGAACGCCACCACGAACAGCAGCGCGAACACGATTTCCGGGACGGTGCGGCAGAATTCCAGGAACCGGCGGGCGATGAAGCGGACCCAGCCGCGCTGCTCGAGATTGGCGCAAGCGGAGAAGCAGAGCACAAAGGCGCCCAGCGCTCCGAGCAAGGTGCCGAGATAAGCGATCAGCAGGGTGTCGGCGAGCAGCTTGAGCCACTCGTCGAGATTCCAGAACCATTCCGCGATGTCGGGGCCGAGATTGGCCCACGACAAGCTCGGCGCCAAGCTGCGGATGTAATTTGGAAAACGATCGATATTGGCGAGGAACTTGACCGCGTCTACCTCGCCCGCAACGCACGCCAGAGCGATGGCGATGAGCAGGCAGACGACGCCGAGCGCGACGCGCGCACGCTTGGCGGCGACCGCGGCGGCATAGGCGGCTTGCGCGCGCTCGAGCTGCTCCGGCGGCAGGCGAAGAAGGGAGGCGGGCATCGTCGGGGGGATCGGCGTCTGCGACGGCGCGGCGGCGGGTCGAGCCCCGCCGCCGCGCGTTGTCGGCTCAGGAGGGACGCTTCTTCTTGCGCAACTCGTCGACGAACTTGGTCATGTCGATGATGGGCTCATAGGCCTTGTGATCGACCTCGGCGAACGGCTGCTGCTTGCCTTCGTAGATCTTGTCGAAGGCCGCCTTGTCCTTGCTATGGACCTCGAGCACGGCCTTCTTGATCGCGGCCTTCAAATCCGGCGGCAGGGTCGCGAGATAGGCCATCGGCGAGTTCACGATCAGCTCGGACTTGAAGACGATGCGGAAATCCGCCGCCTTCGCCATGCCCTTGCGCTCCATGCGCAGGAGGTTCGATTCCTTTTCGTCGTTCCACCAGTTGAAGGCGGCGTCGCAGGTGCCTTGCGTCAGGGCGATGACCGCGTTCTCGTGGCTGCCGGAATAGACGACCTTGCCGAAGAAAGCCTCGGGGTCGATGTTCATCTTGTCCATGGCGAAGCGCGGGACGTTGTTGCCCGAGGTCGAGTTCGGGTCGACCAGGCAGAGGTTCTTGCCCTTGAGGTCCTGGATCGACTTGTAGGGCGCGTCCGCCTTGACGTAGAGCACCGAGTAGTAGCCCTTGGTGCCGTCGCCGCTCACCTCGATCGCGAACGGCTCGACCTTGGCGCCGGTGATATAGGCGCGGGCGTAGGAGGCGGGGCCGTACATCGCGATGTGGATGTTGCCGGCGCGCTGACCCTCGACGACGGCGGCATAGTCGTTGGCGATGCGCAGCGTGACCTTGGTGCCGAGCTCCTTCGAGAGATAGCTCATGAGCGGGGTCCAGCGGTCGCTCGTGCCGGACGCATTCTCGTCGGGGACCTTGGCGAAGACGAGCTCGGGGTATTGCGACTTCCAGTTCTGCGCGGACGCCGTGCTGCCGGCGAGGGCCAGCATCACGGTAGTGGTAAACAGCTGACGGCGATTGAGCATAGTGTCCTCTCTCTTCTGTCGGCTTGCGGAGGGCCTTGTTGGGATCAGGGGCTCACGCGGCGGCGACGCCGACGAGGCCCGGCATCGGCGCTTGCACAGGGATGGGCGAGGGCGGCAGCGCATCGAGCTCGAACAGCTCGCGCGCGACCGCGTCGGTGAGCATGTGCGGCGTGCCTTCGAACACGATGCGTCCCGCGGACATGCCGATCACGCGGTCGCAATAGCCGCGGGTGAGCTCCATCGAGTGCAGGTTGCAGATGACGGTGATGCCGAAGTGCTTGTTGATGCGCAGCAGGGCATCCATGACCACGCGGGTGTTGGCGGGATCGAGCGAGGAGACGGGCTCATCGGCGAGAACGAGATCGGGCTCCTGGACCAGCGCGCGCGCGATGGCGACGCGCTGCTGCTGGCCGCCGGACAATTGATCGGCGCGTTGCGCGGCGAGGTGCGCGATGTCGAGCTGCTCGAGCGCGGACATGGCGATCGCCTTGTCCTCCTCGGGCCACATGCAGGCGAGCGCGCGCCAGGACGGCACCTCGGCGATGCGGCCCATCAGGACGTTGGTCAGGACATCGAGCCGGCCGACCAGATTGAACTGCTGGAAGATCATCGCGGCGCGGGCGCGCCATTGCCGCAGCTCGGGGCCGCGCAGCGTGGTGATGTCGGTTCCGCGGTAGAGGATGCGGCCGCCGCTCGGATCGATCAGGCGGTTGATCATGCGCAGCAGCGTCGATTTTCCCGCGCCCGAACGGCCGATCACGCCGGTGAAGCTGCCGCGTTCGATCGCAAACGACGCATCGGCGACAGCGGCGGTGGTGCCGAATTTCCGCCAGACGTGCTCGGCTTGAAGCATTCGCAGCCCTCATGTGACTGCGACAAGGCCTAGCGGCTCCCTCCTACAGAGATGTGACACTCGGCTGAGAATTCGGACGGCATGTGAATAACTTCTGGGCGCCGGGAAGCGCCTGTCACATTGGTTGTCACATTCGCTGTCACGTATGTGTCACTCGGTCGTCATATTCGACCGGATGTCGATTGCGTGTGGTCAATCGAGCGCAATGTTCGAGCCGCGAATCACGTCCGCCAGCCGCGCGGTCTCGTCCTTGATGAAGGCGCGGAATTCCGCCGGCGAATTTGCAATCACCTCGGCGCCCTGCTCGGCGATCTTTGCGCGCGCGCCCGGATCGGTCAGCACCGCCATCGTCGCCTGGTGCAGGGCATGGATGATCGCCGGCGGCGTCTTGGCCGGCACGAGCAGCCCGAACCAGGTGCCGGTGCGGTAGTCGAGCCCGCTCTCCAGGAAGGTCGGCACGTCCGGGAGCAGCTCGGAGCGGCGGTCGGAGGCGATCGCGATGGCTTTGAGCTTGTCGCCGCGAATCATGCCCAGCACCGGCAGCACGCTGGAGAACAGCGCCTGCACCTGGTTGGTCATGGCGCCGACCGCGGCCGGGCCGCCGCCGCCATAGGGCACGTGCACCATTTTGACGCCGGTCTTGGCCTGGAACAGCTCGGTCGCCAGGTGTGGCCCGCTGCCGACCCCGTAGGAGGCGTAGTTGAGCTCGCCCGGCCGCGCCTTCGCGTAGGCGATGAACTCGGGCAGCGTGTTGACCGGCAGCGACGGCGGCACCGCCAGCACGGTCGGCGAATTCGCGATCAGCGTGATCGGCTCGAGGTCCGACTGCGGCTCGAAGGCGAGCTTCTTGTAGAGCGATGGATTGGCGGCGAGACCGATGCTGGCGATGAGCAGCGTGTAGCCGTCGGGCTTCGAGCGGACGGCGGCGAGGGTGCCGAGATTGGTGTTGGCGCCGGGCCGGTTGAGCACCACGAAGGGCTGGCCGAGACGCCGGGTGAGCCCGTCGCCGACCAGGCGCGCCAGGAACTCGGATCCGCCGCCGGCGGCGAACGGCACGATCATTTCGACGGCGCGGGCGGGGTAGTCCTGGGCGTGTGCAGAGGTTGTGACGATGGACAAAAGCACCGCCGCGTAGGGTGGGCAAAGGCGCGCAAGACGCGCCGTCCGGCCGCCACAAACTCGATTGCGCGCGCCGTGCCCACGCGCCGAGCCATGAAGTTGCGAGATAGATGCGTGGGCACGGCGCAAGAGCGCCTTTGCCCACCCTACGAAGCGACCAAAATTCACAATCAATTCCGGAACGAGGGATCGATCTGGTCGGCGAGCTTCATCAGCGCCGGCCAGTCGCGGTCGTGCACGCGGCCGTTGCCCCAGAAGATCTGCGCGGACTTCTCGCACGAGGCTTCGCTCGGGAGCGAGTAGGGCTGATTGGCGGCGAGCACCATCATCTGGGTCTCGCAGCTCTTCTCCAGGTAGTACATCAGGTTGAACGCCTCGCCGATATTGACGCCGGCGGTGAGCAGGCCGTGATGTTTCATGATGAGGCATTTGTGGTCGCCGAGATCGGCGACGATGCGCTCGCGCTCGTCGAGGTCGTCCGCCACGCCTTCGAACTCGTGGTAGCCGATGCGCTTGTAGTAGCGCAGCGCCGTCTGGTTGAGCGGCAGCAGCCCGCAGTCGAGCGCCGACACCGCCTGGCCCGCCACCGTGTGGGTGTGGATGATGGCGTGCAGGTCCCGGCGCGCCATGTGGATCGCGCTGTGGATCACGAAGCCGGCGCGGTTCACGGGGTAGGGCGAGTCGTCGAGGATGTTGCCGTCGACGTCGATCTTCACCAGGCTCGAGGCGGTGATCTGCTCGTAGAGGAAGCCGTAGGGGTTGATCAGGAACTGGTCTTCCGTGTCCGGCACCCGCAGCGAGATGTGGTTGTTGATGAGGTGGGTCCAGCCGTAGTGCGCGACCAGCCGGTAGGCGGCGGCGAGCTCGATGCGCGCCTGCCACTCCGCGTCGCTGACCCGTTGGCGGACCGACGGTACTTCCTGCAGCTGCGCCATGTTTCCTCCTCATAGCGTTTTCCGCGGAAAACGCGTCAAACGTAAAGCTCTTGCGCGTATCGGCCGCGCCCGATTTGATCGTTGGGGACAAGACTATCCGGCATCGGCGCAAGGGATCAATGGACAACGGGAGGTTTGCGGCATGCGTTTGAAGGACAAGATCGCCATCGTGGTGGGCGCCGGCCAATCGCCGGGGGAGGGCATGGGCAATGGCCGCGCCACGGTCCTGCGCTTTGCGCAGGAGGGCGCCAAGGTGCTCGCGGTCGACAGCAATCTCGCCTCCGCCGAGGAAACGGCGGTCATGGCGCGGCAGGCGGGAGGCGAGTGCGTCGCCTTCGCGGCCGACGTGACCGAGCGAGAAGGCGATGCAGGCGATGGCCGAGGACGCGCGGCAGCGCTGGGGCCGCATCGACATCCTGCACTATAACGTCGGGCTGAGCATCGCCGGCGGCGACGCGCCGCTCGACAAGATCACCGAGGACGCGTTCGACCGCATCGCCGCCATCAACCTGCGCGGCGCCATCATGGCCTGCAAGCACGTGCTGCCGGTCATGCGCGCGCAGCGCTCGGGCGTGATCGTGACGATCTCCTCCGTCGCGGCCTGGGAGCAGTATCCCAACGTGGTCTACAAGGCGACCAAGGCGGGCCTGATCGCCTTCACCCAGCAGGTCGCGATCCAGAACGCCGAGCACGGCATCCGCGCCAACGTGATCCTGCCGGGATTGATGGACACGCCGATGGCGGTCGATACGCGCGCCCGTGCGACCGGCAAGAGCCGCGCGGAGGTGGCGGCCGGGCGCGACGCGCGGGTGCCGCTGCGCCACAAGATGGGGACCGCCTGGGACGTGGCGAACGCGGCCTTGTTCCTCGCCTCCGACGAGGCGAATTTCATTACCGGCGTGGCGCTGCCGGTGGACGGCGGTGCCCTGGTCCATATCAACTGATCGGTGGTAGAATCGCCCGTATACCGCATCACGAATAGGGCGCATTCCGCCCATAGATGCGAGCCGTGAAGGGACCGAGCAAGTTAACCAATTGCGTGCGACGGGTTGGGGCATGACGTTGCGTCCGCACATGAAGGTCTCTACGCGCCTGTGCGTCGCGCTGCTCGCCGGCGGATTGCTGCAGGCGTGCACGATATCGGACAATCCGATCACCGTGTTCGCCGACCCCGGCAAGTATCAGTACAACACCTGCGAGCAGATCGCCGGGCAGAAGAAGAACTGGACGACCCGCGAGCAGGAATTGCGGCAGCTGATGGACAAGGCCGACCAGAGCGCCGGCGGCGCGGTCGTCAACGTGCTCGCCTACAAGGCCGATCACGTCGCGGCGCTGGAAGAGCTCAAGGTGCTGGAGGCGACGGCGCGCTCGAAGAACTGCGAAACGCCGGACAAGTGGCGCAGCAACACCGTCGTGCGGTGACGATCACCCGAATTTCGTCCGTGCCAATTCGGCGCCCTTGCCGAGCGCCGCGAGCTTGGCCGCGGCGATGTCGCGGCGCATCGGCGCCATGCCGCAATTGGTGCCGGCGATGATTTTCTCCTTCGCCACGTATTTCGTCGGCTTCGCGCGATGACCGCGGCGACCTGCTCGGGCGTTTCCACCTCGTCGGTCGCGACGTCGATCACGCCGACCTGCACGTCCTTGCCGTCGAGCAGCTTCAACAGGCTCATGGGCACGCGGGAATTGCGGCATTCGACGCGAGACCTGATCGATGCCGGCTCTTCGCCAGCGCCGGAAAGATCTCCTCGTATTGCCGCCACTCGCCGCCGAGCGTCGCCTTCCAGTCGAGGTTGGCCTTGATGCCGTAGCCGTAGCAGATGTGGACGGCGGTGGCGCAGGAGACGCCCTCGATCGCGCGGTGCAGCGCCTCGATGCCCCAGTCCGCGACCTCGCGCATGTAGACGTTGAACGCCGGCTCGTCGAACTGGATGACGTCGACGCCGTCGGCGGCGAGCGCGCGCGCCTCGGCGTTGAGCAGGTCGGCGAACGCCATCGCCATCTTCACCCGGTCGCCGTAATGGGCGTCCGCGATGGTGTCGACGATGGTCATCGGCCCCGGCAGCGTGATCTTGAGCTTGCGCCTGCGTATGCGCGCGCGCGAGCTGCGCCTCGCGTCGCGTGCACGCGGCCCTTCAGGCGCAGCGCGCTGGTCACCGTCGGCACCATCGCCTTGTAGCGGTCGGCGCGGATGCCGATCTCGACCTTGCGCGCGAAATCGATGCCGTCGACGAATTCGAGAAAGCCGTGCACGAAATGCTGGCGCGACTGCTCGCCGTCGGTGACGACGTCGATGCCGGCATCCTCCTGCAGCTTCAGCGCGAGCAGCGTGGCGTCGCGCTTGGCGTCGTCGAGCTCGGCGCCGGCGAGCCGCCACGGCGCCCACAGCTTGTTCGGCTCGGCGAGCCAGGCGGGCTTCGGCAGGCTGCCGGCGATGGTGGTCGGAAACATCGGCGCTCCCCCTGTTTTGGGGATGATCTTACTGCGTCACACCGGCTTCCAGCCATAGAGCCAATCGTAGCGTGCGATCAGCCGCTGCCCACCCATGGCGAGGAGCGCCAGCGTGCGCAGCACCGCTCCGGCGCCGCCCATGTGATAGGCCGCGCCCGTTGCGGCGGGCCGCGCGCTGGGCGCGCGCGGTGCGTGCGCGCCGCAGCCGCTCGTAGCGGCGCATGGCGCCGGCGGGATCGTCCGGGCGTGTCGGCGAGCCGCTGCGCCAGCACCGCGGCGTCCTCGATCGCCATGGCGGCGCCCTGGGCGAGATAGGGCAGCATCGGATGGGCGGCATCGCCCAGCAAGGTGACCGGACCCTTGCCCCAGTGGGCGAGTCGGCGCGCGATCGTAGAGCGCCCATTTGTGCCAGCGCTGCGGCGCCGCGAGCAAGACGCGCGCGGCCTTCGGCCAGCGCTCCGGCGGGAAAGCGGGCGAGGATGTCGGCGCGCTGGCCGGGCTCGTTCCAGCCTGCCTCGCGCCAGTCGTCGCGGATGATGGCGACGACATTGATCAGGCTGCCGCCGCGCACCGGATAGTGCACGAGATGGGCGTCGCGGCCGAGCCAGAGATTGACCGCGGGCGCCCGCAGATCCGGGATCAGCTGCGTCGGCGGGCGCGAGCGCGCGCCAGGCGGTGTGGCGCGCGAAGCGCGGCGTGTCGCGGTGGCCGAGCCGTGCGCGCAGTTTCGACCACAAGCCGTCGGCGCGCGATCAGCGCGAGGCCGCGCTCCTCGACGGCGCGATGCGAGGCGAGCGCGGAGATGGTGACGCCGTTCTTGTGGAGCGCGAAGTCCTCGACCCGCGCGCCGAGATGAAGGACGATGTCGGGATGGGCGCGCACCGCCTCGAGCAGCACCGTTTGCAGGTCGCCGCGATGGATCATCCAGTAGGGCGCGCCGTAGCGCGCCTGCGCCTGCGCGCCGAGCGGCGCGCGCGCCAGCACCTGCGCGCTCTGCGCGTTCATCACCCGCAGCTCCTCGGGAGCGACCACGTGGGGCAGCAATTGCTCGCCGAGCCCGAGCGCGATCAGGATGCGCGACGCATTGGGCGAGAGCTGGATGCCGGCGCCGGCCTCTTCCAGCCGCGGCGCCTGATCGAACATGATGACGCGGCAACCGCGCTGGGCGAGTGCCAGGGCGGCGGTGAGCCCACCGATCCCCGCGCCGGCGATGATGACGGGGGCCATGCTAGTCGTCAGTGGTCAGCAATCGGAACCGCGACAGTCTGCTCCGATGACCGAGCACTGATTACTGGCTCCGGAGCCCGCATTCGGCCGGGCGCGCGGCATGGGGGTCGAGCGCGGGGTCGTGGCGATAGAGCGTCGAGCAATAGGGGCAGATGATCTCGGTCGCGTCGCCCATGTCGCAGGAACACGTGGGGATGGTCGAACGGAGGCAGCTCCCCCATCGCACATGAACTCCTGCGCGCCGATCTCGATCACGGCGACGCCGGGGGTGTTGTGGAAATGGGGAACGATTCTGTCCGTCATGTCTTGCCTTCAATTAGCTTGCGACCACCGTTAGACTTTGCGCCAATAGGGTAAACTCGCGCTTGCGTTCCGGGGGTGTGCGGCACCATATCCACCCGGATAAACGATTCCTAGGGCAATTAATGCTAAGTTGCGGGCGGAACAGAAGGATCGCCAGGACGCCATGACCGGAGCGAAGATCGCAGTGCCGCTCGGTCTGGCCGTCGCGCTGGCGATCGCGGCGTTTGCGCTGGCGCCGCGCGCCTTCGAAGCGGAATGGCTGCTCGCCGCGCAGGACGATCCGGTCGCCTTGGCCGACCGTGCGGTCGACCGCACGTTCGACGCCAAGGTTGCCGCACGCGAGATCGAGGCCGCGCTCGCCGCCAACGATATCGACCTCGCCAACAGCTTTCTCGAGCTCGCGCGCGAGCGCAAGCTCCCGGTCGATCCGGCGCTGGCGGAGAAGGTCGAAGCCGCGAATAGCGCCGCCGCCACCGCTGCTCGCTCGCTCGGAAACTTCGCCCGCGGCGTCGTCGTCGGCGAACCCGACGATCTCTCGGGGCTCGCGGGCACCGCGGTCGCCGACCTGTTCGTGATCGGCGACATCCGCGATGCGGTGCGCGAAGGCACGCGCTTCGCGACCGGCCAGGAGACGGACCAGTTGCTGCTCGGCCTCGCTTGCGTCGGACTGGCGGTGACGGCGGGAACCTATGCCTCGGTCGGCGCGGCCGCGCCGGCACGGGTCGGGCTCACGGTGGTCAAGGCGGCGCGCAAGACCGGCCGCATCAGCAGCCAGATGGCCGCCTGGATCACCCGGTCCGTGCACGAGATCATCGATTGGGCGGCGCTCCAGCGCGTCGCCCGGGCTGCCAGCATCACGCAGCCGGCGGTGGCCGTGCGGGCGGCGCGCGAGGCGGTCAAGGTCGACAAGGCCAAGGGTCTCGTGCGCATGGTCGGCGATGTCGGGACGCGTGCAGGCGAAAGCGGGAACGCGGGCCGCGCTCGACGGCCTCAAGCTCGCGCAGGGACCGCGCGACGTGGCGAAAATCTCCAAGCTCGCCGCGGCCAAGGGCGGCAAGACCCGCGCGATCCTCAAGCTCGCGGGCCGCGGCGCATTCCTGCTCATGGTCAGCACGTTCAATCTCACCATGTGGATATTCTGGGCGCTTCTGACGCTGCTCGGTTTCGTGTCGTCGCTCAAGAAGCACGACCGAACGGATGACCGAGCGCCATTGCGCGCGCCGCCGGCGGCGGATCGCGCGCGCCCGCGACCGGTGCGAGCGCGAGCAGCGCGCGGCGGCCGTCGCCGAGGCACAAGCGAAGGCACACGCGAAGGCACAAGAGCCGACAGTGATCTACTCCAGCGCGCCCGCACTGGTGCCTGACCTGGTGCCGAATTTGCAGCCTGCGCTCGCAACGGACCGCCGCGTGCGGGCGTGACGACCCAAAGCTTCCGGCACGACGGGGTCGACATCGCATTCCTCGACGAGGGGCAGGGCGAGCCGATCGTGCTCGTGCACGGCTTCGCCTCGACCGCGCAGGTGAACTGGGTCTATCCCGGCTGGGTCGCGACCTTGACCCAGGCCGGCCGGCGGGTCATCGCGCTCGACAATCGCGGCCACGGCGCCTCGACGAAGCTCTACGATCCCGCCGCCTATCACACCGCCATCATGGCCGAGGACGTGCGCGCGCTCCTCGACCATCTCGATCTCGGTCGCGCCGACGTCATGGGCTACTCCATGGGCGCGCGCATCACCGCCTTCTTCGCGCTCGCTCACCCCACCCGGGCGCGCCGGGCCGTGCTCGGCGGCTTGGGCATTCGCCTGGTGGACGGCGTCGGACTGCCGGAGAGCATCGCCGACGCGCTCGAGGCGCCCACGCTCGCGGACGTGCACGATCCGATGGGACGCACGTTCCGCGCCTTCGCCGAGCAGACCCGGTCCGACCTCGAGGCACTCGCGGCCTGCATCCGCGGCTCCCGCCAGACGTTGTCGCGCGAGCAGGTGGCGACGATCCGGGCGCCGGTATTGGTCGCTGTCGGAACCAAGGACGAGGTCGCGGGCTCGGCACAGGAGCTCGCGGCCCTGCTGCCGGCGGGCCGCGCGCTCGATATTCCGGGGCGCGATCACATGCTCGCGGTCGGAGACAAAGCCTTCAAGCAGGCCGTCCTGGCCTTTCTCGCGGGTAGCGACTAAGCGGATAGCGACCAATCGCCCTTCCGGTGCGGAAGCGGGTTCTCCATATATGGTCTATGATGGGGTCGATTGTGGTAATCTGACCCGGTGCGAATTGTGCGGGAGACGGTCATGGCCCAGCAACACGCAAGAGCGCGCGGGCACGCTCGACAAGGTTGACCCGGTCTGGGCGCGTATCCGCCACGAGGCCGAGGAGATCGCGCGTCGCGAGCCCGAGCTTGCGACCTTCATCTATTCGACCGTCCTGCATCACGACACGCTGGAGGCCGCGGTCGTGCACCGCGTCGCCGAGCGCCTCGACCGCCCGGAAGTCTCGGCCGACCTGATCCGCCAGGCCTATGTCGACGCGATCGAGCACGAGCCCTCGATCGGCGCCGCGTTCCGCGCCGACATCGTGGCGACGGTCGATCGCGATCCCGCCACCAACCGCTTCATCGAGCCGGTGCTCTACTTCAAGGGCTTCCACGCCATCCAGACCCATCGCCTGGCGCATTGGCTGTGGGGCAGGGGCCGCAAGGACTTCGCCTATTATCTGCAGAGCCGCTCGTCGGCGGTGTTCCAGACCGACATCAATCCGGCGGTGAGCATCGGGCGCGGCATCTTCCTCGACCATGCCACCGGTCTCGTGGTCGGCGAGACCGCCGTGATCGAGGACGACGTCTCGATCCTGCAGGAGGTGACGCTCGGCGGCACCGGCAAGGAAGCGGGCGACCGCCATCCCAAGATCCGCCGCGGCGTGCTGATCGGCGCCGGCGCAAAAATCCTCGGCAATATCGAGATCGGCCATTGCGCGCGGATCGCGGCCGGATCGGTCGTGCTCAAGCCGGTGCCGCACAACACCACGGTCGCCGGCGTGCCCGGCCAGGGTCATCGGCGAGGCCGGCTGCCCCGAGCCGTCGCGGGCGATGGATCATCTGTTTACCGACGACGACGGCTAGTTGAGTTTGACGCGTTTTCTCCGTCGCACCGGCATCCACTTCGACGGAAAACGCCATGTGAACAAGGAGCGCAAGCGGTGGACGTACAAGATGTCAAGAAGCTGGACGCCTATCTCAAGCGCCTGTTCGCCAATTCGCGCATCCGCGTGGTGCCGAAGAAGAACACATCGGCCGACGTCTTCGTCGGCGAGGAGCAGGTCGGTGCGCTCGTGCTCGACGAGGACGACGAGGACGACGAGCGCTCCTACAATTTCGAGATGAAGATCACGCTCGGCGACGCCTCGACCAAGGCCCCCGACATCAAGCAGCTCGACGCCTATCTCAAGCGCAAGTTCGACAACGAGCGCATCCGGGTCGTGCCGCGGGTGAAGAAAAAGGATTCGGCGGAAGTCTATGTCGGCGAGGAATATGTCGGCGTGCTGTTCTTCGACGAGAAGGACGCGCGCTCGTCCTATTTCGAGCTGCCGATCCTCGCCCTCGATCTCGACGAGCCGGGGCTGCTCAAGGGCACCTGAGGTGGTTCGCTGACCCAGCGGTTCGCTGGCCGACTAGGTCAGCGGACGATCCGATCAGCGCGTCGGCCGCAGATTTGCGATCAGCCGGTTGATCTTCTCGGCGACGCCACGCCAGTCGCCGAGCCAGTCGCGCGGGAAGCGCACCACGATGTCGGCGGTCTCGATCCGCCGCTCGTAGAGGCAGATCCCCGGCGTCGGACCGGCGCCGTTGCGGGTGCAGCGCACGAGAAAGCCCGGCGTCTCCGCGTCGTAGATCAGGTCCTCGCCCTGGTAGGGCGAGCCCTCGCGAAACGCGAGCAGCGTGAGCCCGGCGGGGCCGGGCGTGGTCTCGGCCTCCGCATAGCGCGGATAGATGTTCAGCACGCGATCGTCGGGCGCCAGGTTGTCGCCGGCGCCGGCGATGGTCACGAAGACGCGCTCGATCGTCGGTGGCTTCGCCGCTTCCGCCGCCGGAGCGGGCGCAGCGGGCTTTGGCGTTTGCCTCGGGCGGCTCGAGCGAGGGCCACTCGAAGGCGAGATCGACGCGCTCCTGCATCCCCGGCCGGCGCTGCACCGGCACGCGAATGGCGGCGGGCGGCACGTTGAAGGTGACGCTGCCCACCGTGATCGGCAGCGCCGGGGCATCGAGCCCGACCGGCGGCCCCGGCCAGCGCGGCCACAGCACATAGCCGATATAGACGAATGCCAGGAACACGACCGCCGCGAATACGATGAACGGCAGCACGAGCGGGCCATGGCTGCCGCGCCGGGGCGGGCGGCGGCGCAGTCTGCGATCTCCGGAAATGGGGAGGGTGCTCATGCGGCGGCGGTTCGGCCCTGCGAATCAGCCGCGAGTATGCGTGAACGGGACCGCAGTGTCAGGCGTTGGCGAGCCGTGGGACGCGCCGCGACCGTGGCGGACGTTAACCCTTAATTAAGGATACGGTGGCGCGCGGCGCCGCCCTCTGCAAAAGAATTGGCCCGGTGGGTTCGAGCAGGGCGTCATGTCAGGGCATCAGATCGAGACGTTTTTCGCGCTTGCGATGGGTTTCGCGTTCGCCGGCCTCATCGCCAGCGCGTATCAGCTCGCGACGTCGCGTCCGGCGAGCTTCCGCCTGCTCCATCAGGGGCCCGGGGCCGCGGCCTTTGCCGCCGTGCCGCTCATCGTCTTCGCCGCGCCCTTCATCATCATGCGCAACACCATCCGCGGCTCCCGCATCGAGCAGCGCACCTTCAGCATGGTGATGATGGCGACCATCATCGCCGGCGGCTGGAGCCTGATGTCGGGCACGGTGGTGATGATGGTGCTGGCCTCGCTGGGCATTCCCGCCGGCTGATCGCCTCGCCAAATCTCGAGGGTCATGGCAAGGTCGTGCTGTCCGCCGCAGGGTCGGCGCGAATGGCCGTTTCCGCACGAGGGGGGCGCACATGGAGCTCACCGGACAATGCCTTTGTGGCGCGGTCCGCTACAAATCCACGGGAACGCCGGTCCGGCGCTTCGTCTGCCACTGCCGCGATTGTCAGCGCTCGAGCGGCAGCGCCTTCCATGTCGGCCTGACGGTGCCGCGCGACGGCTTCACCCTCAGCGGCGAGGCGCGGGCCTACCGGTCGGCAGGCGAGTCCGGTCGCGGCGTCGCCCGCTACTTCTGCCCAACCTGCGGGTCCGGCGTCTTCAACGAGATCGAATTGCGTCCCGGCCTGGTCGCCATCAAGGTCGGCACCCTCGACGAGCCCGCCCGCGTGACCCCGAATTACCAGGTGTTCGGGCGCTCGAAAGTGGCCTGGGTCTCGCTCGGCGAGATCGAGTGCTTCCCCGACATGACGCCGGCGGACTACCAGCCGAAACCGTGAGTTCGACCTTCTTCGGAATCTTTGGACGAACCTGAATGGCGATTTTCGAGCTCGACGGGCAGGCGCCCGAGTTTCCGGCCGATGGCCGCTATTGGATCGCCGACAGCGCCAGCGTGATCGGGCGCGTGCGGCTCAAGTCCGATAGCAGCATATGGTTCGGCGCGGTGCTGCGCGGCGACAACGAGTGGATCGAGCTCGGCGAGCGCTCGCAGATCCAGGACAACTCGACGCTGCACACCGATCCCGGCTTCCCGATGGTCATCGGCGACAACTGCGTCATCGGCCACAACGTCGTGCTGCACGGCTGCCTCATCGGCTCGAGCAGCCTCATCGGGATGGGTGCGATCGTGCTCAACGGCGCCAAGATCGGGAAGAATTGCCTCGTCGGCGCCGGCGCGCTGGTGACCGAGGGCAAGGAATTTCCGGACAATTCGCTGATCGTGGGCTCGCCCGCCCGCGCTATCCGCACGCTCGACGACAAGGCCAGGGAAGGCATCCTCCGCGGCGCCGACATCTACGTGCGCCGCTGGCAGCAATATGCCAAGGGGCTCAAGCGGATCGATTGAACGGCACAGAACACAGGTGCGACTGGTTCTGCTCGTGGAGGCCATCGGCGAGCGTTGATCGCTTGCGACAGGTCTCCCGCGCTACAGCTCCCAAATTTCGCCGGGCTGCATGGTTCGAAAACGGTCGGCGGCGAGGCCGGCCTTGGCGCGCGCCGCAGCGAGCGCGAGCGTTGGCGCGTCGATCGCCTCGTCGGTGAGCTGGAAGGTTCCGAAATGGTGCCCAAGCGCCAGCTCCGCGCCGCAATCGGCGAAGGCAAGTACGGCCTCATCCGGGTTCATATGCTGCTCGCGCATGAACCAGCGCGGCTCGTAGGCCCCGATCGGCAGGATGGCGAGCCGGAACGGGCCGTAACGTTCGCGCGCCATGCGGAAGTGCCAGCCGCTGCCATATCCGGAATCCGCCACGTGATAGATGCGCCCCGCGGGCGTTTCGATCACAAACGCCGCCCACAGCGCCTTGTTGCGATCGGTCAGGCCGCGCGCCGACCAGTGGCGCATCGGAATAAGCGTCACCGCAACGTCGCGGCTCAGCACGATGCGATCGCCCCAATCGTGCGTCTCGGCGCGGATGCCCGGATCCAGCGCTCGCGCAATCGTGTCGTTGCCGAGCGGCATCACCAGGCGCGCGCGGTGGCTTGCCAGCGCGGACAGCGTCGGCACGTCGAGATGATCGTAGTGGCAGTGCGATACCAAGACCGCGTCGATCGGCGGCAATGTGTCGAGCGCGATCCCCGGATCGTTGACGCGGGTCGGTCCCGCGAACGACACCGGGGAGACGCGCTTCGACCAGACCGGATCGATCAGGATGTTCAAGCCCGCGGTCTGCAGCAGCCATGACGCGTGGCCGACGAACGCGAGCCGCCACGCCGCGCCGTTGACGCGGCGCGGCGGACGATCGCTGAAGGGGCTCGCGGCCCAGGCCGGCCAGGGCGCGCGCTCGCGCGTCGCCAGAAAACGCAGCAGTCCCACCGAGCTGTTCGGTGGCGCGCCATTGGGATCAAAGAAGCGCAGGCCGTCGAAATGGTCGGACACCGGGCCGTCGTAGTACCGCATGCGCGAGTTGTTCCACATGGCAACTCCACCCATTGCGGCGAGCACGGCTGCGCTTCCGGCGACGAGACGACGACGGGAAAGTTTCATCCAATTCTCACGGCGCCGCACCTTACGGGCCTGTTGTTACTTCATACAATGAGGCGCGGGCCCATAGAATAGTGTGCAAGGCCAAGGGCGAAGAGCCAACGCTGCTTCGTTCGGTCGTTAGACGTCCGAGCCGAGCCTGTAAAACGCCAGCAACTGCGTGGCTTCTCCAAAAAACAAAAAGGTGCGGCCGGCCCCGGGGGGAGGGCCGGCCGCGCGCAAACCCGGTCTGGGGACGGGGAGGGGTGGGGACGTGACCGGGCTCGCGTAACTCCTTTCAGTTCGTCGCGCTCAGCGCGACGTGTTTCCGCTTGTCGCGCTCAGCGCGACGTGGCGGTGACCGTGGCGGTGGCCGGACGCGGATCGTTGAGCGAGATCCAGACGTTCGGATCGTTCTGCGACTGCCGCTTCACGAAGCGGTAGCCGGTGTCCGACCAGAGCAGGACGTCCTGGTTCTGGTTGTCGAGGACGAACTCGCCCCGGTCGGTCTTGACCGTGAGCACGGCATGGCCGTCGCCCTTCTTGTCGCGTACCACCGTGATGAGCAGCGCCTGGCGCGGCCATCCGGCTTGCATCAGCATCTGCCGCTTGAGCAGCACGTAGTCCTCGCAGTCGCCGCTGCCGTCGTCGGGATAGTTCCAGCGCTCGACCACGCCCCAATGCTCGAGGTCGGTGACCGGCTTGATCTGGTCGTTGACCCATTTGTTGATCCGCAGCAGGTCTTTCCATGCTTTCGTGGACAGCACGACGTCGCGCGCTTCCAAAACACTGGTCTCGCATTCCGGCGCGTATTCCGAGCAGAACTCGATCCAGCCGATCGGTGCGCGCGCGGTGGCGCCGATCGAGATGAACAGTGCCCGCTGCTCGCTCGCTGCGTCGGCCTGCGGCACCACCAGCGCTCCGGCCAGTGCGCCCGCGACCAGCGCAGCTCGTAGTATTCCCGTGGGACTCCGTTCCATGTTCTTGTGGCCCCTTCCCTGTTCTTGAGGCCACATTTCGCACAAACGGCTTCAATCGCCGCTAATCTCGCGAAGCTGTTTTGAAGACAACGCAAATAAAGAAAGAGACGAATACTGTGATTATTTCGCGCAAATTGGATTCAAATTTTAAATACTACAATTTGATCGAAATGCGCGCGTTAACCCGGCGGATGCCCGCCGGGCGGCCCGGCATGCGTGGAAGTGCGTCCGCCGTTAACGGCGGTGGGACACGCCAGTGCGGACTCATGTGCAGAAGGTAAGGGGGTGGAGGATACCCAAATCCCCCCGATCAGAGTCGAAACGACGGCGTCGTGTTTACCCGCCGGTGACGCTCTTCGAAATCGAGGCTTCTCCGGGCCTTAGCGGCCTCGCCGTCCGAACGTGGGGGTGCTGGCCGGCGCGCCTTGATTTGCCCCTGCCGGCGCGGCCGATTGTGACTGCCGGGCGATATAGCGCGCGACCAGCTCGTCGGCCTTCTTGGCCGAGAGCTCCTCATCGCGATCGGCACCGCCGAACATCGATCCCGATCCCGCCGAAGCGCCGCCGAACGCCTGTTGCGAGCCGAGCCGGGCGTTAACAGCGTGCACCTGCGATGGCAGCGTGACCAGATCATACAAGAGAGCGAGCGACAGCGGCGCGATCATTGCGGGAGCGGCGAACGGCATGATGCCCGGACTCCATCCGCCTTCGAAGAGACCCGAAGAATGTCCTTGGTGGGCTGCAATGGCGACGGCGTGCCGTGCATCAATAGCCAAGCTCAAGAGAGACAGCATGCCGGCCCAGAACAGCACGAACATGCCGATGTACAGGGCGCCGACACCCGGACGACCGAGGTAGAACTTGTGGGCCCCGATGCCGCCGAAGAAGAACCACAGCAGGTAGGCCACGCCGGTGCTCTTGGTCGGGACGGAGATGTTGACGGAGGGCGCGTTCACGGTTGGCAATTCCGAGGCGATGCTGCCATTTCGGCCGGGTTATCCGCCGGTGACGTTGTCTTCCAGAAAGTCCGGGTGCTGCAGGCGAGTGAACTCGATTGCGATGCCGTCCTCGAGGTGACGCACCACCCGCCCCGCTGTCTTTCCGATGGTGATAGGTGAGCCGATCTCCGGCCGCTCCTTGGTCGAGACCGCGGCGCCCGACTGCGAGATGTCGACCACCCGCACGGCGATGTTGACGCCGTTCGGCAGGATCAGCCGGCCTGACGGATTGCGCGGCATGATGCGGCCGTGGCGGCGATCCTCAGGCAGTCCGAGGATATGGCGGTTGGCGAGCCAGGTGAGCTGGGCGGCGAGCTTGTCGCGTTTGCGGGTCGTCGCCGAGACCGTCATCGCAAAGCCGTTCTCGAACTGGCGCGCGATCACGCCTTCGAGCCGCCCGACATGATCGACATAGGCGATGACACGCTCGCCCGTCTTGCCCGATACCGGTGCGAGCAACGCCATGCCGCCGGGCGACATATTGATGACCTGGCAGGGAAACTCACGCCGGTCCGCCAGCATGTAGCGGCCGAGCAGATTGACCCGCACGCGCTGAAACCGCCGGCGCTCCTCGCTCAGCGGTAAAATCACAACCTTTTTTTGCGCAATAGTCATGCCGCAACGCCAGCTGCCCCCAATCCGACGCAGCCTATGCGCAGCACTGTTAACGGTGCGTTTAGAGCGCCGTTCAGCGACTTGGAATTCGCAGCGCAATCAAGATTGTCCGCCGTCGTAGACGACGAATCCGTGGCGGATGCGCCCACCGCCCAGCCCAAAAGGCGCTTTGGGCGCGATGGTGAGCGGCGGAGGGGGGCCGGCGGCCGGGGCGACGTAGCGGTGCGTTCCCAGCGTCAGGCCCGCGAGCGGGCTCGTTCCGAGCCAGGGGGGCGGCTCGCTCGGGGCGAGCGCGCCGAGAAAGCGGGCATCGGTGCGGCCATGATGGCTCAGCGGCAACAGCACGAGCTCGAGCCGCACGCTGTCGGCCGTACGCACGCTGCGCAGACCTGCCTGCGCGGCGCTCATCCCCGAGGCGCTTGCGGCCACGCCGACCGATTCATCCGCCACGATCATGAGCAGATCGCGGATGTCGCGGCGGCTCTCGATCGACCAGAGATCGAGAAAGGCCTCGCCCTTGAGCTCACGATTGAACAGCGCGCAGACCCGCGTGCCGGCGATGCGAAACGGGTGACCCGCGGCCGGATCGAAAGAAAGAATGAAGGTGTCGGCGAGCACGCGGCGGATCGCGGCCGGCTCGATCTCCGCGCGTTCGGGCGCCGGCCGGCCGCCACGCCGCGCGTTCCAGTATTCGAACAACTCGCGGATCGAAGGATGCTTCATGATCGCCCCCTGTCCCGGCGCTCGCGCGTCGCCGTCCCGGATCGGGACAGCGCGGACGCTTGTTTCGAGCCTTTGCGATGGATCAGCAGGGCGCGTGCCGGCCGGGCCGGGACCTCGATCGTGGCCCTCGGCAACGAGGCGTTAGCCTTAAGAAAGGGTTCCGCGGGCCGGCTTGCCCGGGGGCGTGTGCGGGCTTATGTGACGGCGGGGACACCGCCGGACCATGCGCGACCAGCCACACCGCGAACGAATGCTCAATGTGCCCGTGGTCGTGGTCGCGCTGTTGGCGGCGCTCGGGCTCATTCACGCCTTCCTCGTGCTCGCGCTCACGGCCGAGCAGACGACCGAGACGCTATTGCTCTTCGCGTTCATCCCGGCGCGCTACGACCCCAGCGTGCTGCCGGACGTGGTCTGGCCGGGAGGGTTCGCCGCGGACGTCTGGACCTTTGTCACCTACGCACTGCTCCACGGCGACATCAGCCACCTGGTCTTCAACGGCATATGGTTGCTGGCCTTCGGCTCACCTGTTGCGCAAAGATTCGGAACGGCCCGATTCCTTTGTTTCATGGCGGCGACCGCGGCCGCCGGCGCGGCCATGCACCTCGCCACCCATTTCGGCGAGATACTGCCGATGATCGGCGCCTCGGCGGCGGTTTCCGGCGCCATGGCGGCGGCGATGCGATTTGCGTTCCAGCGCGGGGGGCCGCTCGGGTTCTGGCGCGATCGCGAGGAGGCCTACCGGGTGCCGGCGGCGCCGCTCGCCCAGAGCCTGCGCGATCCGCGCGTGCTTGCGTTCCTGCTGGTATGGTTCGGCGTCAACATATTGTTCGGGTTCGTTTCGCTCGGCGGCTCCGGCTTCACGCAGGCGGTCGCGTGGCAGGCCCATATCGGCGGCTTCCTGGCCGGTCTTCTCGGCTTTGCTTTTTTCGATCCCGTTCCGCCCGCGGCCGCGTCGAACGGCGGCCAAGGGCCCGACCAGTCATCGACGATTCATTGACAGCCTTGCGGCCGCCGGAATTCGGATCGATAATATTCGAAGTCACGTCAGTGCCGGTCGCTGTTGCGGCGCAAAAGTCCAGTGGCTCGTTCGTGGCCGCATGGCGCAGCTGACGGGACGGAACTCGCGACCCAAATCGAGCGTTAACAAAACTCGCCGGCGCCACGCGCGGCCATCAGGGCGTTCACGCCCGTCTTTTCGTAGGATGGTCAGGGCGTTCACGCCCGTCTTTTCGTCGGATGATCAGGGCGTTCACGCCCGTCTTTCGTCGGATGAGTGGCGCAGGTTAAAAGGAGGCGACGCATGATCGTGAAGGCGATTCTTTCGGCCAAGGGCGGCGACGTGATCTCGATCGAGCCCACGGCTACTCTCGAAACCGCGGTGCGGACGCTGACGGAGCACCGGATCGGTGCGCTGCTCGTGCTCGGCACGGACCGCCGCGTCATCGGCATTCTTTCCGAGCGCGACATCGTGCGCGTGCTCGCCGCGCAGGGCGCGGGCGTGCTCAGCCAGCCGCTGTCCCAGATCATGACCCGCAAGGTCGTCACCTGCACGTCTTCGGATACGATCGGCATGGTCATGGAGCGGATGACCGCGGGCAAGTTCCGCCACGTCCCGGTGGTCGAGCAGGATCAGGTGATCGGCATCATCTCGATCGGCGACGTGGTCAAGTATCGGCTTCAGGAGATGGAGCACGAGTTGGCCGCGCTTCGCGACTATATCCAGACCGCTTAGAGCGGACGCTCACTCGGCGGCGGTCTGCTTGGCTAGTGTCCCGGTTCCGACGTTCGTATCCTTTCGGAGCATGCACTTTTACGAACGTCGGAACCAAAGGGACACTAGCAACTCTATGATTCTAGTGCGGCTTTGGATTTGACGTTCCTACGAAGGACTTGCAGCAACACTGGTAGGAACGTCAAATCCGCCGCACTAGCTGCGGCGGCTGCATCCGCGGGATCGAGAACACCTTGTCCACGACCGCGTAGTCGCTGTAGCCGCAGCGCGCGATCGGCGCCATGGCGGCGGTGTCGAGCCGGCCGTTCTTGATGAAGGCGTCGTCGATGTGAATCCCCACGACCTGCCCGAAGACGACGTGGCGATGCGACGACTGCCCGCCGAGGTCGGCGAGGTGCACGATCTGCAGGAGCCGGCATTCGAGCGCGCAGGGCGCCGCCGCCACCCGCGGCGGACGCACCAGCCGGCACGCCGCCGGCTCGAGGCCCGCTTCCTTCATCTCGTTCACGCCGCGCGGAAAATCGACGCCGGTCTGCACCACGGCGTGGCGCAGCTCGAACGTCGCGAGGTTGCAGACGAACTCCTTCGTCTGCTCGATGAAGGAAATCGAATCCTTCAAGCCCTCGCTGGAGAACAGCACGATCGGCGGCTCGTCGGAGACCGCGTTGAAGAACGAGTAGGGCGCGAGATTGATCTCGCCCCGCGCGCTCATCGAGGTGATCCAGCCGATCGGGCGGGGCGAGACGATCGCCTTGAAGGGATCGCGCGGCAGTCCGTGGTCGTTCTTGGCGGTGTCGTAGAACATCGTGTGCCTTTTGAGCGGGTGGTCAGCAGCGAATAGCAAATAGCGAAATAGCGAGTGGAGGCCCCTATTCGCTATTCGCCCCTTGCGAAGCGCGTGGCGATCTGGTCGAGCGGCGGGCGCGGCCGGTCCTCCGGCGGCCCGCTCGGCCGGCCGATATGGACGAAGCCGGCGATGCGCTCGTTCTCCTTCAGGCCGAGCGCCGCGAGCACGCCACGGTCGTAGGCGTACCATTCGGTGATCCAGTTCGCGCCGTAGCCGAGCGCATGGGCGGCGAGCACGAGGCTCATGGCGGCCGCGCCCGCGGACAGCACCTGCTCCCATTCGGGAATCTTCACATGCGGTCCGGCGCGGCTGACCACCGCGATGACCAGCGGGGCGCGCGCGAGCCGGTTTCGCTCGGCCTCGACGTGCTCGGGCTTGGCGTCCGGGTATTTGGCCCGAAACGCCGCCACGATCGCCTCGCCGGCGGCGAGGCGGGCCTCGCCCTCGAAGATGATGAAGCGCCAGGGCACGAGCTTGCCGTGATCGGGCACGCGGGACGCGACCGTCAGCAAGGTCTCGATCTCGGCCGCCGTCGGGCCGGGGCCGGACAACTCGATCGGCTTGATGGAGCGGCGGGTCTTGAGCAGTGCGAGTGCGTCGGGCATGCCAAGGTATCGGACTTGTAGCCCGCATGGAGCGAAGCGCAATGCGGGGCGACTTGCTGTGGGACAGGATCCCGGATTTCGCTTCGCTCCATCCCGGCTACGCCAGCCAGCGCCTATCACACCGTTCCGAGTGTGACAAACCGGTTCCCTTGGCTTGTTTTCGCCGCGATTCCGGTCGAAAACCTACCGCATGAGGAGCGCGGGGACGAGGCGGGGCCGGGGGGCCCAATTCGTTTTGGCCACGGGGATTTGGCTCGCGAGCTTGTGGCTTGCGGGTCTGCCCGGGGTGGCCAATGCCCAGTCTTTCAACCCTTTTCCAGGGCTACGGCCCCCCAATGACGTGCCTTCGGTCCCGCCGGGCCCGTCCCAAAACATCATTCCGCCGAGCGGCAATGCGTCGCCGCCCGTGCCGGCGGCGCCGAAAGGACCGATGCTGCAGTCGCTGCCGCCGGCCGGCAATCCCGGCGTGCAGACCCATACTGCGCCGACCGTGCCGGCCGGGCAGGCGGCATTTGCGGTCAGCGCGCGTTTCGGCCGCGACCTGCCGGCCATCAGCAGCGGCCTGCATTGGCGGGTCTATCGGACCGAGGCCAACGGCATTCCCAGGATCGTCAAGGAGGAGAAGGGACCGTCCCCAACCTTCGTGCTGCCGCCCGGCGCCTATGTGGTCAATGTCGGGTTCGGGCTCGCGAGCGCGACCAAGGCGGTGCAACTGCGCGCCGAGCGGATGTCCGACGTGTTCGAGATTCCGGCCGGCGGGCTGCGCATCGAAGGCCGGGTCGGCGACGCCAAGATTCCGCCGGGGCAGATTTCGTTCGACCTCTACAAGGGCAGCCAGTTCGAGACCGGCGACAAGCGCCCGATCGCGACCTCGATCGCGACCGGCGACCTGGTGCTGGTGCCGGAAGGCACCTATCACATCGTGTCGAACTACGGCGATGCGAATGCCACGGTGCGGTCCGACATCCGCGTGCAGGTCGGCAAGCTCACCGACACCACCGTCAACCATCGCGCCGCGATCATCACCCTCAAGCTGGTGAACGAGCGCGGCGGCGAGGCGCGCGCCAATACTCAATGGTCGGTGCTGACCCCCGGCGGCGACGTGATCAAGGAATTGATCGGCGCCTTCCCGCGCGTGATCCTGGCGGAGGGCGAATACCGCGCCATCGCCCGCAACGACGCCAAGACCTTCGAGGGCGAGTTCCGCGTCGTCAACGGCGTCGACCGCGAGGTCGAGGTCATCGCGCGCTGACCTGTTCCTATTTCTTCGCAGCTAGCCTGTAGGGTGGGCAAAGGCGCGTTGCTCGGTTGCGACGCGTGGGCAAAATCGCGCGCGCCTTTGCCCACGCGGCAACAGCACAGCAGGCGATTTTGCCCACCCTACCGTCCATTATTTCTTCGCGGGCGGAGGAGTTGCGTTCGCCGGCGCTGCCGGGCGTGGCGGCGGCGCTGCGGCGGCCATGCACGAGAACGCCGGAACCGGGGCAGCAGTGTCGGGAGTCACTGCTGCTGAATCTTCGCGTCGCGGATGACCTTCGCCCACAGGTCGAGCTCGGCCTTGATCCGGGCAGACGATTGCTCGGGTGTCGTGCCGACCGGCGTGAAGCCCAGTGTCTCGAACTTCTGCTGCACGTCCGGCATCGCGATGATCTTGACGATCTCGCGATGGAGCAGGTTCACGATGTCTTTCGGTGTGCCCGCCGGCGCCAACGCCAAGAGCACCGTTTCGGTTTCCTGACCGGGCACTCCAGCCTCGGTCATGGTCGGCACGTCCGGCAGCGCCGAAACGCGTCTCGGGCCGATGACGGCGAGCGCGCGCAGGCTGCCTGCCTTGATCAGCGGAATGGCGGGCGGCAGCGCCGTGAATGCGATCGGCGTGTGGCCCGCGACCGCCGACTGCAGCGCTGGGCCGCCGCCGCCGAACGGGACGTGCACCATGTCCAATCCGTGTGCCAGCTTGAACATCTCGCCCTGCAAGTGCGGCGTCGAGCCGACGCCGGCCGAAGCGTAGCTGTGCTTGCCGGGCGTTTTCTTCACGGCGTCCACCAGGTCCTTCACGGTCTTTGCGGGATCGGCCGGGTTGACGACCAGCACGCTGGCGGACGCGCTCGGGATCGTGATGGGCGCGAAGCCGCCGACCGGATCGTAAGGGACCTTCTGCAGTCCCGGATTGATCAGGAAGCTCGAGCTCGTGATCATGAACGTATAGCCGTCGGGCGGCGCGGCCTGCGCCGCCGCCGCGCCGATGTTGCCACCGCCGCCGCCCTGGTTCTCGACGTAAAAGTTCTGTCCGAGACTCTCGGACAATTTCTGCGCCAACAGGCGCCCCATGACATCGACCACGCCTCCCGGCGGAAACGGCAGCAGAACCCTGACCGGGCGGGTCGGGTAGGGCGCAGTTTGCGCGCCGGCGAGATCTGCGCAGATGAGCGCAACGAGAACGATGGTGAGACGCAGCACGGTTGTCATAGGAATTCTCCTTCGACCCGGCGGTGACCCAGCATAGGCAAAGTCCCTGCCCGCCGGACAGTAATCACTTCGGTTGCTTCGCTGCGACGAGCGACTGCAATTTGACGAACTCGGCCTTCACAGCCGGAGCCTGCTCGACGATCTTGGTGCCGACGGCGACGAACGACTTCATCATCGCCTCCTGCTCGGCGGCCGGCAAGCTTGAGTATCTCACCCTTGTTCGCCAGCCACAGCGCGTTCGACTTCTTGACGTTCTCGACGCCCCAGGGGAACACCTGCTGCTCGGCGGCGCGGCCCGCGGCGCGGATGGCGTCCTGCACGTCCTTCGGCTGCGCCTTGAACCAGGCCTCGTTGACGACGTTGACCGAGATGATCTGCGCGAAGTTGAGATCGGTGACGTATTTCGCGACGTCGTAATACTTGAACGCGGTCAGGATCGGCATGCCGGCGAGCACGCCGTCGATGCCGCCGGACTGCAGCTGCGGGATGACCTCGGTCAAGGCCAGCGGCACCGGGATGGTGCCGATCGATTTCATCGGCTCCATCTGCAGCGGCGAGGCGAAGGTGCGTACCTTGAGGCCCTTCAGGGCTTCGAGCGTCGGCGACGGCTTCTTCGTCAGCACGACGGTCGGACTGTTGTAGATCGCGCCGATCACGCGGATGCCGCGGTCGAGGAACATGCGTCTCCAGATGATCGCGGTAGGCCGGGTCGTGGATGACGGCGTGGACGTGCTCGGGCGACACGAACAGGCCCGGCACGTCGTAGATCTGGAAGCGCGGATCGGTCGGCACCAGGAACGAGGTCGGCGTGATGAAGGATTCGATCGTGCCGAGCAGCACGCCGTCGACCATGCGCGGGATCGCGCCGAGCTGGCTCGCCGGATAGATCTCGGTCTTCACCTTGCCGGGCGCGCGCTTGGCGAGCTCGGCGGCGAACACCTTCTGCCACTCGTGCTGCACGTCGTTGATGGTGGCGTTGGCGAGCTTCATCACGGTCTGCGCCGACGACGGTGCGACGATGGCGATGGTTGTGAAGAGGGCTGCGACCGCGAGCGCGGCCAGGCGGCAGGGTAGGGACGTCATTTCAAGGGTTCTCCCATGGCTCAGAGGGCGGTTGTGAGGATCAGCGACAGTCCCGGCCAGTAGGTGATGATGAGCAGGGCGACGATCTGCACCACCACGAAGGGCAGCACGCCGCGATAGATGGTCTCGAGCGGAATGCCGAGCACCGACTGCGCGACGAACATGTTGAGGCCGAACGGCGGCGTGAACATGCCGATCGCGATGTTGACCGTCATGACGATGCCGAAATGGATCGGATCGATGCCGAGCATCTTCACCAGCGGCATGAACAGCGGCGTCAGCACCAGGATCGCGGAGGTCGGATCGAGGAAGCAGCCGACGATCAGCAGGATGATGTTGATCGCCATGAGGAACGCCCAGGGCTTGAGCTCGAGCGCCGTCAACAGATTGCCGATCGCGGCGGGGACGCCGTTGACCGTCAGGATCCAGGAGAACAGCGCCGCCGTGGCCACGATCACGAGGATCTGCGCGGTCAGCATGGCGGAATGGATCGCGGCGTCGAGCACGTCCTGCCAGGACATGGAGCGGTAGACGTAGCGGCCGACCAGGATGGCGTAGAGGCAGGCGAAGCCGCCGGCTTCGGTCGGCGAGAACCAGCCGAGATAGATGCCGGACAGGACGAATACCGGCATGAACAGGGCAGGGCCGGCGCCGCAGCGTCATGCGCGAGAAAGCGCGCGAGGTCGAAGCGCCCGGTGGTCGGAATGCCCATGCGCAACGCCATGGCGACGACGAACAGGCCGACATCATGAGCGCGATCAGCAGTCCCGGCAGAAATCCGGCGGCGAACAGCTTCGGGATCGATTGCTCGGCGGAGGCGCCGTAGAGGATCATGGCGATGCTGGGCGGGATCACGATGTCGATCGAGCCCGAGGAGCTGACCAGGCCCGACGAGAAGCGCACGCCGTAGCCGTCGCGCACGAGGCTCGGATAGAGCGTGCGGCCGACCGCGGCGACGGTGGCGGTGCTGGAGCCCGAGATCGCGCCGATCAGCGTGCAGGCGCCGACGGTCGCGACGCCGAGGCTGCCGGGCACGCGGCCGATCAGCGCCAGCACCCAGGCGATCAGCCGGTCGGCGATGCCGGCGGCGCCCATCAGCTCGCCGGCGAAGATGAAGAACGGAATCGCGAGCAGCGCGTAATTCTCGAGCCCGCCGAACATGATCTGGTGCAGGGCGACCGGCGGGACCGACAGGAAGAGCGCGAAGGTCACCACTGCGCCGGCGAGAAAGACCACGAAGATCGGCGTCCCGAGCACCAGCAGCGCGACCGGCAGGACCGCGAGCGTCCAGATCATGCGCGCTCCGCCCGCTCACGCGCCGGTGCATGCGCAAGTGCCGCGACGTCGGTGGCCAACAGCAGCGCAGCCACGATGGTCGTGCCGGCAAGCCCCACCACCAGGCGAAATGCGGTATCGCCATGGGAATGCCGAGCGCCATGCTGGTCTGCCCGATCGCGGCGAGGCGGCCGACGAAGGTCCAGCACTGCACGGTCGCGAACGCACACGCGGCCATCATGGCGCCGTGTTGAATGATGGCGAGCACGAGCCGCGCCCGCGGGCCGAGGCGGCTGGCGAGAAAGTCGAGCGCGATGTGGCGGCGCTCCGCGGTGACGAGGATCAGGCCGACCATCACCAGCCAGATCATCATGAACACGAGGATTTCGTCGGCGCCGGGGAGCACCACGCCGAAGACATAGCGGCAGACCGCGTTGATCACGTTGATCGCCACCATGACGAGCAGTGCGACACCGAGCAGCGTCCGCGTCGCCGCCACGGCGACACGCGCGATGCGCGGGGCCGTGGCCGTCGGCATGGGCGCTTCCGCCTCCACGGTCATGGTATGTTGCCGCCACGCCAGGTGAGATCAGCGTTGCAACCAATTCGGTCTGCTCCCTCTCCCCGCCCTTCGCGGGGAGAGGGGTGGGGTGAGGGGTGGTGCTGTTGTGCACGACTACCGCTACAAATCGGGACCCCCACCCCTAACCCCTCCCCAGCCGGCTGCGGGCTTGCCCGCTTCCGGCAAGGCAATACGTGACCAAACCCCGGCAGGCCGGGGTTTGGTTGGGGAGGGGAACACACCGAATATGCGGGACGGTCGTGCATCACCTACGCCGCGCTTGCCGAAACGCTCGGCTTGGCGCCGATCGCCACCTGGAAGGCCGGCCGGGCATCGATCGCGGCCTGCCATCTCTCCAATGCCGGCAGGGCCGGGCGCTCGATCGGGAATTCGAGGCAGCGCTTGACGATCGGGCCGAGCGAGACCTCGGCCAGCGTGAACTTGTCGAGCGCCAGCCATTCGCGCTTGGCGAGCTGGCCGTCGAGGATCTTGAGCTGCTCGACGAGCGTCTTCACCTGCTCGGCGAAATCGGCGGCGCGCGCCGCGGGCTCGTTCTTGGCGTCCTTGAACACCGCGACATAGGGCGCATTGAGCGCGCCGAGGTTCCAGTCCATCCAGCGCTCGACCAGGGTCTTGTCGTCCGGCGTGATCCCGTGCAGGGCGGGCGCGTTGAGCTCCGCGAGATAGCGCAGGATGGTGTTGGACTCCCAGATCACCAGGTCGCCGTCGATCATGGTCGGGACCTTGGAGTTGGGATTGAGCGCGCGGTAGGCGTCGGTCTGCGTATTGCCGAACTGCCGGCCGTAGTCCTCGCGCGTATAGGGAATGCGCAACTCCTCCAGCAGGAACAGCACCTTCTGGACGTTTCCCGACGTCTTGCGTCCGAGCAATTTGATCACGTGACGTTCTCCTGTTTGCGGTTTGTCGAGCAGCGCCGGCGCTGTCGTGCTAGTCCGCGCGCGGCTTGTAGGCGATCGCTTCCATCTCGATCTTGGTGTTGATGACGGCGCGCGCTTCGACGGTGGTGCGCGCCAGCACGGCATCCTTGAAGTATTCGCCGAACACCTTGTTGTAGCGTCCGAAGTCGCGGGTATCCTCGAGATAGGTCGTGACCCGCACGACGTCCGCCAGCGTCGCGCCTTCTTCGGCGAGAATGCGCTTGATCGTTTCGATGGTGGCGGCGGTCTCCTCCTCGATCGAGCCGTGCACCATGTTGTTGTCGGCGTCCTTGGCCACCTGGCCGGAGACGAAGATGAAGTCGCCGGCGCGCACCGCGGGGTGGAACGGCAGGTTCGGATTCTTCTTGCCGATCGAATAGACGACCTTGCGATCGGGCTTGCTGACATCGTCCATGATCTAAGCCCTCAGCCAAGTGTGCTGGTCTCGATGATGTCGACGCCGCGGATGCGGTCGACGAGGTAGATCAATCCGCGCGCATCGACGGTGACGTCGTTGGAGGAGGCCCGCTCCGCCCCCGACGCGGGCTCCGGCAGATAATGGCCGACCTCGCGCGGCTGGAACGGATCGGCGAAATCGACGAGCCGCAGGCCCTGCGCGAACCAGGCGAAGGGAATGACGGTGCCGTGGAAGCGCTCCGAGGGCTGGTGGCAGCCGGTCATCGGCGGCTGCGGACTGCCATCGGGATCGAGGCCGGGAACCTGCCAGGTCGCGATCGATACCGGCGTGCGCTCGTTGGTGACGTCATAGACCCAGGTGAACGACGGCGCCGACGGCCACAGCTTGGCCACGTCCTCGTCGGCAACAATCATGATGTCGCGGCCGCGCAATTTCTGCGGAATGCGCAGGCACGTATGGGTCGGATGCGGGAACGCCGGAGACGTGTTGACGTGCGCGATCGGCTTCGGCTGCGCGAGGTCCGAGATGTCGAGAATGAACAGGCCGTGGTGCCAGTAGCTCACGTACAGCCGGTCGCCGTAGCGCAGCGGATGGTGGCAGCGCGGCGATACCCAGTCGGCCCACGGATAAGGCTCGCCGCCCGCTTCCCACTGGCCGGGGATCCACCAGCGGGAGACCTCGACCGGCTTCGCGGGATCGGCGAGATCGAGGATCATCACGATGTTGCCGATATAGCCTTCGACCGTCGGCGAGATGTAGGCGTAGCGGCCGTCGAAATCGAAGCGGTGCACGCCGCCGCCGATGGTCGGCCACTTGGTGATCAGCTTCGGCGCGCTCGGTGTCGAGACGTCGTAGATGCCGAGGCCGCCGCCGACCTCGCCGCGCGCGGCTTTGCCGAACTTCTCGTGGTTGACGATCATGATGCCATTGGCGACACGCACCTTGTGCGAATGCCAGCCGTCCGGCACGTCGATGCTCGCCAGGATCTTGCGGATTCCTGGGATCGGCGACGTCGACGATGGTGGTGCCGCTGGTCGGGCGCATGTGCCCGACATACATGGTCGTGCCGTCGACCCAGACTTGCCCGCCGCCGGGGCAGTCGAAGCGGGCGACGAGCGTCGTATTCGATCGGGACAACAAGAACTCACTCTCTAGATCGGTTTGCGGCGATGTTGGATCAGCGCGTGCAGCGGACTCGGTTTGCTCCCTCCCCCCTTGTGGGGGAGGGTTGGGGAGGGGGGTGATGCAGTGAGGCACCGGCCTTGCCACATCTCGGGACCCCCACCCCTAACCCCTCCCCACCCGGCTGCGGGCTTGCCCGCTTCCGGCAAGGCAATACGTGACCAAACCCCGGCAGGCCGGGGTTTGGTTGGGGAGGGGAACACACCGAATGCGCGGCACCCGTTGTGCATCAATCTCAAAGTCACAACTCTAGCCTAGGCGGACGACCGCGTCGTCTTTGGTGCGCCCCCACTTCTTGTAGAGATCGAGCTTCTTCAGCGTCGGCTCGTCGCTGGCGATGAAGAGGAACACCGGCTCCTTGTCGGAGCCGTTGACGTGCTCGTACCAGGAGCCGCCCGGCACCGCGAGGGTGTCGAATTCCTTCCAGTCGAAGCGCTGGCCGTCGACGATCGAATGTCCCTGGCCCTCGAACGGCGCCACCAGCAGGTTCGAGGTCTGCCGCACCGGCAGCGAGCGCTCGCCCGGCCGCAGCATCTGCACCAGGAAGGTGATGGTCTTGAACACCGGCTGGCCGGTCGCGGGATCGATGTACTCGACCGTCAGGGTGTCGTGGGGATCGCCGTCCCAATCCTTGTGCCGTTCGAGCAGCTCGCGCATCATCTCCCAGCGATACACGAACATCGGCGAGGAGAAGCCGGCGCCGCGCTTCTCCTTGCTGGCGAACCGCGGCATCAACCCGCCATAGCCGTAGATGCGCTGCGAATAGTCCGACGGGAAGCGCTCCGTCTGCTGCTTCATCGGCACGACCACGCCGTTCTCGACCTCGGAATAGTTGTGGTCGAAATGGATGGCGTTGAGCGTCTCCACCAGCGGGAAATCGAGCACCGAGAGATTGAGCGCCTGCTCGTCGCCGACCGTGCCGTGATTGTGCCAGGTGTCGTTCGGGGTCAGCACCATGTCGCCCGGCCCGAAGACGATGTTCTCGCCGTCGACGCCGGTGAAATTGCCCTTGCCCTTGAGGCCGAAACGCACCGCGCTCGGCGAATGCTTGTGCGGCGGCATGATCTCGTTGGCGTCGTTGAGGCGATAGGCCGTGTACATCGTGCTCACGGTCGCGCGCTTGGGCGCGAGCCCCGGATTGACCAGGATCGAGCGAGCGCCGCTCGGAATTGTCCATCGTGATCAATTCCACCGCCTGGTGCAGAATTGGTTCGATATCCTCCGCGCAGCGCCACAAGAATGGCACGGCGCGTGCGGTCGCCATCAGCTGCTTGATCTCGTCATTGGCGACGTCGGCGGACGTGGCCCAGAACGGAAACATGTTCTTCGAGGCTATGTCGTCGTAGAGCGACTTGAGCGCGGCATCGCGGTTGGGAAGACGGTGTACGTTGCCTGGGGTTGACATGAGGGGCTCCTCCGCATGCGGAGTTGAACTGAGCTCGCAAAAAAACTATCAGGATTGGTTCACGCGTCAATCGACTCTGCCGGACCAATTTGCTTTATTGGTCCAGCGTGTCAGGTAGCTTGTTGGGTGACTTGCAGTTGAGCAGTTGCTGCATGTTTCGGCGTCAGCTTACAGCCTGAGAGAGAGTGTCAGATGGAGAACGTGGCTCAGCTGAAAATCGGCAAGCGTGGCGTCGAGCGTGCGCCGGTCACGGCGAGGATCGCCGATGCGGCGAGCGAAGGCGCGTCGTCCGAGGACTCGCATCGCGTGGCGCTGGCGCGCTTGCGGGATCTGGTCTGCACGGATCGCATGGGTACAACGGGGCGGCTGCCGGCGGAGCGGCTGCTGGCGGCCGAGCTCGGGGTCAGCCGCCGTTCGCTGCGGCACGCGCTCGATATTCTCGAAGCGGAGGGCCGGATTACGCGGCACCAGGGCCGCGGTACCTTCGTCACCGACGCGCGGCTCGGCACGGAGAGCCTCGTGCGCGAGCTTGCCAAGCTCAACAACCCCGTCGATACGCTGGAGGCCCGGCTCGCCATCGAGCCGCCGCAGGCGCGGCTGGCGGCGCTGCGGGCGACGCCCGGCGACATCGACAAGCTGTTCGAGGCGGCGGAAGCGAGCCGCAACGCCAAGGACCCCGTGTCGTACGAGAAGGCGGATGCGGCGTTCCATCGCCGCGTCGCGGCGGCGGCGCGCAATCCGCTGCTGATCGCGATCTTCGACGCCGTGCTGGAGATCGCGTCGGAAGGAAGCTGGCGGCACGGGCGCGAGACCGCCCATTGCATCAACCGGCAGGCGGAATACGCCGCCGCGCACCGGCGCATCGCGGTGGCGATCGCGGGGCGCAACCCCACGCTCGCCGAGGAGGCGATGCGCGCGCATCTCAACGCGGTCCAGCAGCAGCTGATCGAGCATGCCTTTCCGCGTGCGCAGGTTGCCGCCGAATGACGTGACGAATTCCGGATCGGCAATCTTGAAATCACGCACTTACGATTACGTCATCGTCGGCGCCGGCTCCGCCGGCTGCACGCTGGCGAACCGGCTGACGGAAGACGACAACGTCAGCGTGCTCGTGCTCGAAGCGGGCGGCTGGGATCGAGATATGTGGATCCATCTGCCGCTCGGCTGGGGCCGGCTGCTGCAGCAGCGCCGCCACGACTGGATGTACGACACCGAGCCGGTGGCGGCCCTCGGCGGGCGGCGCATCGAATGCGCGCGCGGCAAGGTGGTCGGCGGCTCCTCGTCGATCAATGCCATGGCCTATGTGCGCGGCAACCGCGCCGACTATGATCGCTGGGCGGCGCAGGGGCTGCCTACCTGGTCCTACGCGCACACGTTGCCGTATTTCCGGCGGCAAGAGCGGTGGGAGGGCGGCGCCAATGCCTATCGCGGCGGCGATGGTCCGCTCGCGACGGAAACGTCGCGCTACGAGGACCCGCTTTGCGATGCCTATCTGGATGCGGCCCGCGCCGCCGACCTGCCGGTGACCGACGACTACAACGGCGCGCAGCAGGACGGCTTCGCCCGCATGCAGATGACGATCGAGCACGGCCGGCGCTGCAGCGGGGCGGTGGCGTATCTGCGCCCGGCGCTGTCGCGCCGCAACCTGACCGTCAGGACCAAGGCGCTGGCGACCGGGTTGCTGTTCGAAGGCAACCGCGTGGCGGGCGTGGAATACGTGCAGGACGGTGCGAAGGCGGTCGTGCGGGCGGAGCGCGAGGTCATCCTTGCCGGCGGCTCCATCAACTCGCCGCAGCTGTTGATGCTGTCCGGGATCGGCGATCCCGAGGAGCTCGACGCGCACGGGATCGCCGTGAAGGTGCCGCTGCGCGGCGTCGGCAAGAATTTGCAGGATCACGTCGCCGCGCTCGTCACCTATGCCCGCCGCGAGGGCGGCCCGTTCCGCGCGAACATGCGGCTCGACCGGCTCGCCGCCGGCATTGCCGAAGCGTACGTGCTCGGCACCGGCTTTGCGACCAACCTGCCGGGAGGCTTGACCGCGTTCCTCAAGAGCGACGTGAGCGAGCCGATCCCCGACATCCAGCTCTTGTTCATCGCGGCGCCGCTGTTCGACGCGCGTCCCTATCTGCCGCCGTTCTCGCAACCGTTCGCCGACGGCTTTGCCGGGCGCCTCGTCGTGCTGCGGCCGGAATCGCGCGGCGAGATCACGCTCGCCTCGGCCGATCCGGGCGCGGCGCCGCGCATCGAGCAGAGCCTGCTGGCGACGGAGCCGGATCGCAAACGCATCCGCGCCGCAATCCGGCTGTTTCGCGAGCTCGCGCGCGCGTCGGTGCTGCAGCCATTCATCAAGGCGGAGATCGGACCCGGTCCCGCCGCGACCTCGGACGAGGCGATCGACGCGCATATCCGCGCGACGGCGGTGACGGCGCATCACCCGTGCGGCACCTGCCGCATGGGCACCGACGCCATGGCGGTGGTCGATGCCGAGCTGCGCGTGCACGGCACGCAGGGGCTGCGGGTCGTCGACGCGTCGGTGTTTCCCGATCTCGTCGGCGGCAACATCAATGCGCCTGTCGTCATGATCGCCGAGAAGGCGGCCGACCTGATCCGCGGCCGGGCGCCGCTGCCGCCGGCGCGGGTGTAGCCGCTACCGCGGCGAGATTGCGCGGCTATCCAAGTCGCACATTTAACGTGTCGTGAATGCTAATATGGTACGTCGTGGCCTGATGCTTTGCCTCACGCGGACCACGTTCCTCGGCCATATCGAAAAAGTCGTGAGGAATGCCGACGATGACGATCGCGATTTTCCGGATTGCAGTATTTGCGTTGCTCGCCGGCCTGTCGGCAGCCAACGCCGCGCCGGCCGTATCGCCGGGTGATCTGCCCGGCCGCGAGCGGTTTCGCTTCGAGCCGTCACCGCTCGATCGCTTCATGCAGCCCAACCAGCAGCGTGAGCCGCTCATTCGCTGGGAGTGTCACGACCCGGGCTCGTCGCGCGTGAAGCAGCGCGCCAGGCGAAACCGGGACTGCTGAGGGCGCGCAGCCGGCGGCCGCGAGTTAATCCTCAGACCTTGAATCCGATCCGGAACCCGCCCCAATGCCGGCCGCGCACGGTGATGGGCGCCGACACATCCTTCATCAGAACGAAATTTCCCCCGCCCATGTCGCGCCGATACGTCTGCAGCAGGAATGGGCGAGTGCTCTGGCCCGCCGACAAGCCGGTGCGGTCCGTGAAGAGCCGGCGGTTTCGGCAATTTGCCGAGTTCCAGGCGGGATCGGAGCCTTGCTGCTTCGAGTACTTGAGATTGTGGGTCGGCAGAAACCCATTCCGGTCGACCGCGGCGCAGAACGCGATCCTCGAATCGGCCTGAAGCAACGGCTCCTGGATGGCCGGCAGCTTGCGATCCGTGAACGTCACGAATCTCGTCATGTGCTGCTGCGGATTGGTGTTCGGGATCGGCACGTAGCGCTCGTCGAACAGATCGTTGATGCTGATCTCGCCTTGGCCGAGGGCGCGCTCGAACAGGGCCGCGATCTCGGCGGCCGTCTTTTGACAGAGCGCAATGATCGGCGTGTCCTTCGTTTCGACGCCGGCATCTGCAACGAACAGAATGAAGTCTTCGCTGATGCTCAAGATCGAATCGGCGCGACGTTGCGCGAGCGAAAGCTTTTCGCTGCCGGCGTGGACTGCCTCCACGAGCGCCGTCAACTCTTCCTGCAGCGTGGCATAGCTCGAGCTGTTCTTTTCAACCGACGCCGACATGGCGTCGATCTCGCGCGTTACGCTCTGAACCGACTCCACCAGAGAGTGCAATGCCCCGATGGAATCCTGCGCACGGCTCGATTCCGCCTTGGCTGCCTGCGCCATCGCCGTGTTGTTTCCCGCTTCTGCAAGGAGCTCCGTCAGCGTGCGCGTCAGCACTTCGAGATGCTTCCGATTGGCTTTCGTGGAGGTGCGAACCTGCTCCGCCAAAGTCTTTACCGCCGACGCGATGACCGCGAAGCCGGCTCCGGCGGCGCCGGCGCGAACGGCCTCGATGCCGGCGTTGACCGCGAGCAGCTGGGTATCGTCCGCGATCTGCTGAATCGCGCCGCTGGTTTCCTCGACCTGCCTGATCGTCGCGGCGACCTTCTCGATCGAAGATTTCAGCGACAATCGCCCGATCGCCGAGCGCCCCGATCTTTTCGATGGCGCTCGTGAGCGTCGCGGACACGTTGCCGGCGCTTTCACTCAAGGTCGCTCGGGTGGAATCCGCCGACGTTCGCGCCGCGGCCATTGATTCCGCGAGGGCGGCGTTCGTTTGCGTCATCTGTTCCGCCGCGGTTACCGCGCCGCGCGAACGCCTAGACTGGACCTGTCCAAGGGCAGTGAGGTCACCGATCAGGCCCACCACGTCGGCGATTTCAACGCCAAGCCGGCCACCCCGTTCGCCGATATCGGACAAGGTGCCTTGTGACCCTTGGACCGCCGGGGCACGCACAAGCTGGACTGGTGCGCTCATGAGGGGGCCCTTTTTCGCGGGTTCAGATTCGCGAAATTTTACAGGTAGAACATGTAGTTCTTTGGTTAAGAAATGGTTACCGATGGCGCGCGGCCAGACGTTTTTGTTCTCACGCCGCCTGCTTCATCCGCCGCACATCCGGCGGCACCGCCTCGTCGGCGAGCGCCTTGAGCGCGGCGTCGAGCGGCAGCACGGTCTGGCCTTCCTTGCCGAGGCGGCGGATCGAGACCGTGCGCTCGGCCGCTTCCTTGCGGCCGACGACCAGCAGGGCCGGGACCTTGGCGAGCGAATGCTCGCGCACCTTGTAATTGATCTTCTCGTTGCGCAGATCGTCCTCGACGCGCAGCCCCGCGCGCCGCGCGGCGGCGATCACCTCGCGCGCGTAGTCGTCGGCGTCGTCGGTGATGGTGGCGACCACGGCCTGCAGCGGCGACAGCCAGAGCGGCAGGTGGCCGGCATAGTGCTCGATCAGGATGCCGGTGAAGCGCTCGAGCGAGCCGAACATGGCGCGGTGCAGCATCACCGGCGTCACCTTGTTCGAGTGCTCGTCGATGTAGAAGGCGCCGAGCCGGCCAGGCATGTTGAGATCGACCTGCACGGTGCCGCATTGCCAGTCGCGGCCGATGGCGTCGCGCAGCACGTATTCGAGCTTGGGTCCGTAGAAGGCGCCTTCGCCCTTGTTGAGCGACCACGGGCCGTGCCGACGCCTTCAGCGCCTGCATCAGCGCGGCCTCGGCCTTGTCCCACACCGCGTCGTCGCCGATGCGCTTCTCCGGCCGGTCGGAGAACTTGATGGTGACGTCGGAGAAGCCGAAGTCCTCGTAGATCGAGAGGATGAGATCGTTCATCTTCAACGATTCCTCGGCGATCTGCTGCTCGGTGATGAACACGTGCGCGTCGTCCTGCGTGAAGGCGCGCACCCGCATCAGCCCGTGCAGCGCGCCCGACGGCTCGAAGCGATGCACCTTGCCGAATTCCGCGAGCTTGAGCGGCAGGTCGCGATACGACTTCAAGCCGTTCTTGAAGATCTGCACGTGGCCCGGGCAGTTCATCGGCTTGATGGCGTAGACGCGCTCGTCGTCCTCGCGCTTCTCGGTGAGGAACATCATGTCGCGATAGGTCTGCATGTGGCCGGTGGTCACCCACAGCGATGAATCCATGAGCTGCGGCGAGTTGACCTCGACATAGCCCGCCTCGGTCTGGCGGCGGCGGATGTAGTTCTCGAGGATCTGGAACAGCGTCCAGCCCTTGGGATGCCAGAACACCGAGCCCGGCGCCTCCTCCTGGAAGTGGAAGAGGTCCATCTCGCGGCCGAGCTTCCGGTGGTCGCGCTTCTCCGCCTCCTCGATCTGCTTGAGATAGGCGTCGAGCTCCTCCTGCTTGGCGAAGGCGGTGCCGTAGATGCGGGACAGCATCTCGCGGTTGGAATCGCCACGCCAATAGGCGCCCGCGACCTTCATCAGCTTGAAGGCCGAGCCGACCTTGCCGGTCGAGGTCATGTGCGGACCGCGGCAGAGATCGAACCAGTCGCCCTGCTTGTAGATCTTGAGCTGCTGGTCGGCCGGGATGGCGTCGACCAGCTCGACCTTGAACATCTCGCCCTTGTCGCGGAACACGCGCTTGGCCTCGTCGCGCGACCACACCTCCTTGGTGAAGGGTTTGTCGCGCGCGATGATCTCGCGCATCTTCTTCTCGATCGCCTCGAAATCCTCGGGCGTGAACGGCTGGTTGCGGAAGAAGTCGTAGTAGAAACCGTTCTCGATCACCGGGCCGATGGTCACCTGGGTGCCGGGCCAGAGCGCCTGCACCGCTTCGGCGAGCACGTGCGCGGCGTCGTGGCGGATCAGCTCGAGCGCGCGCGGGTCCTCGCGGGTGAGGAATTCGATTTTCGCGTCGCGCTCGATCGGGTCGGCGAGATCGGCGACGGCGCCGTCGAGCGCCATGGCGACCGTGCGCTTGGCGAGCGAGGGCGAAATCCCCTTGGCGATGTCGAGCCGGTGATGCCGTTGGGATAGTCCCGACGCGCGCCGTCGGGAAAGGTCAGCGCGACCATCATTCACTCCTGTTGCTCACTCGCTGCCTACGAACGCAGGTAAGCGGTCTTGGTGCGGCCCACGGGCCGCAGTCGGTCGCTCCAATATCACAGAATGCGTACTGTGCAACCGCCGCTCGAAGATTTGAAACCGAGCGGGACCAACGCTGACATCCCAGGTTGCAATCTGCTATTTTCCGGTCGGTGCGTCTCACTCGGGGGAAGCTCCTGCGTTCAATTCCTGTTTTCGTCGCCGCGGCGATTGCGGCAGCCGTGGCGCCCGCGACCGCCGCGCCGCAACCCAAGGAGCCGCCGCCCAGTGAGGCGTGGCTGCCCATGGTCTTCTATGTGGCCAAGGGCGAGCCGAACGCCTGCGGTCCCGGCTGTCGCGAGTGGATCGTCGCGGAGGGAGCGATCGATCGGGACGCGCCGGTGCGCCTGCGCGCGCTGCTCAACCGACTGGGCCAGCGCAAGCTTCCGATCTATTTCCACTCGCCCGGCGGCTCGGTGGACGGGGGGCTCGCGATCGGCCGGCTCATGCGCGAGCGCCGCATGACCGCGGGCGTCGGCCGGACGATACCGCGCGGCTGCGATCCCCTGCAGGAGCAAGAGGCCGCCTGCGAAGACGTCAAACGCACCGGCCGGGAGCTGCTGGCGGAGCTGCGCTCGGCGCGCACGCTGTGCAATTCCGCCTGCGTCTATGCGCTGATCGGCGCGTCCGTGCGCGAAGTCGGGGCGGGAGCGCGCATCGGCGTCCATGAGATTGCGCTCGGCCGCTTTGACGAGCGCGGACAGCCCGCGCCGCTGGACCGCAAAACCCTCTCCGCAGAGCAGCTGCGGCAACTGCGGGCAGAGGAAGCCCGGATCGCGCGGTATGTCGCCGAGATGGGCATCGACAAGGCTCTGTTCGAGGCGGCAACGCAAATCGTGCACGAGCGCATCCGCTATCTCAGCCACGACGAGATCGCCCGCTTCGGCATCGACCGGCGGGAGTTTCACGAGAGCCGGTGGATGGTGGACGAGGGACCCCCGGGTCCGCTCGCCGTGATCAAGTTCGTGGTCGAGGCCAAAGGAGGCGCCAGGGCGAACGAAAAGGGCGGCGAGGCGAAGCAGTACCGCACCACCTTCATCCGGTTGACGTGCCGCCGCAACGCGGCGGAAATCGGGGTCGAGTACGGGCGCGAGCTCGCATCATCGGACCGGCCGGGATCGATCGCCGTGACCACGCGCGGCGACGCCTTCGTGCTGGCGCCGCCGCGCCGGGCCAAGCCTACGCTCGGCTACAACGACCTCGAGATCGAAGACCGCTTCGCGCGCGTGCCTATCGCCTTCTTCGAGGAGGCGGGTGATCTGATCGAGATCAAGCAGGCGCCGGATAGCGCGGCGCCGGACAAGGCATCGGCGCCGACGCGGCTGACGACTCGTCTGTCAACGAGTGGGCTGTCGGAGGCGATCGGCATCCTCGCGCAGCACTGCCGCCGGCCGTGAGCCCCTGACATGCGGACGATCTTGGTTTTTCTCGCCACTCTCGTCGTGCTTGGTGGACCGGCGGCGGCGCAATCGAGCCGGCCCGCCGCCGGCGCGTATGCAGAGGTCACCCACGCCGACCTGCAGCGGCGGCCGATGATCTTTTTCGTGGCAAAGGGCGCGCCCGATGCCTGCGGGGTGGGCTGCCGCGAATGGATCGCGGCGGAAGGCACCATCGATACGGATGCCGCGCATCGATTTCGCGATTTCCTCGCCGCGCTGCCGCGCCGCGATCTTCCGATCTTCTTCAACTCCACCGGCGGCAGCGTCGGACAGTCGGTGGCGCTCGGGATCATCCTGCGCGAGAACAGGATGACTGCCGGGGTCGGCCGCACCGTGCCCGAGGGATGCCGAAACGCCGCGGCGAGCGACGATGCGTGCCGCCGCGTGATGGAAGGCAAGCGCGAGCACGGCGCGCGCCTGGTCACCGCGGGAAGTCGCTGCGCCTCCGGCTGCGTCTATGCGCTCATGGGCGCGACCGTCCGCCAGGTGGCACGCGACGCGCAGCTCGGAATTCACTCGGTCCGCGTCGTCGCGATTCCAGGCCGCAAGCCGATCGGGCGTGCGCCCGGCGTAGCCGACATCCACCACGTGCTGAAGAGCTACCTGGCCGAGATGGGTGTCGACCCCACCCTCATCGACGCCGCCGCCAAGATCAGTCCCGACCAAGATCCGCTTCATGAACCGCGATGAGATCGCGCGGTTCGGCCTCGAGACCCGCGGTTTCTACGAGTTGGCCTGGATGCGGCACGAGGATATCTGGAAGCAATTCACCGTGCTCAAGCTGATCACGCAGGCCAAAGGCGCGGACGGCAAGGAATATCGCACCGGCAGTCTGCGGATGCGATGCCTCGGTGCCGCGGACAGGATCTGGCTCGGATATCACCGGGAAGTTGCGTCGAACGAGGTCGGGGCTGCAACCACCGTGCGCATTGCGGCCGGCGACAGCGAGCTGGTGCTGCAGGGCGTCGATGGCAAAGGTGCAAACGACCTGCGCAGCGGCATGGCGAGCACGGAGTTTCTTCGCAATGCGGTCGCCGCGCCGAGCATTGTGCTCACCGAGACGTTCACGCCGGCGGGGAGCGCGACCGGCTGGTCGCGCGTGATCAAGCTCGCGACCAACGGACTGCCGAAGGCGTTGGAGGAATTGCGCGCGGATTGCGTCAAGTCCGGGCATCCCGATGCGGCCGGCGTATCGAAGGGGCGATGACGCGTGGTTGCGGCGAAGCTCTCCACGCATGCGTTGCGGCGGCGCCGGGCGCGCGGGCAAAGAGAGGCAATTTGGGCGTTTTCGGAATGGGCGAATTTGCAAATTGACGATGCTTCTGGTGCACACCTGCATACCTTGAACATGCGGCAAATTTACAATTACGGCAAAGAGAAGGCGCGACTTGTGCGGTATGTGATGTCCACACAACATCGCGTGATTGAGCCTGTCACAATTCAGTCACCGGTAACGGCGTCGGAATCTATTTTAAATCAGTATATTGGATTACGATTTGAAACTTAAAAATGAAGCTTTGGCGCGCAGGTGTGACATTCAACCGCCGATGGGGATACCGCTCCGGTGGTATGCGCAAGGTGCGGCCGCCGCACAATGATCAAACTCGCATCACGGCAGCGACAAAATTCCTACGGAACAATTGAGTGTCCGCAACGGGGGCGCAGCGAGCTCAACGTTTGCGCAAATCGCGGATACCGAGCGTCAGCAACCTAAGCCTACTTCGGGTTCTGCTACGCGAGTTGAGTGTGTTGCGTAGAGTGCGACCCGCCGCAAACGGGGGTGAGTATGTGGGGAGGTCTGCGGCGGCCCATGATGGGGCCATTTCAGGTGACTTGCGTATTGGCCGCGGTAGTGTTCGCCGCAGCCTTTTCCATCTCTACCGCGTTTGCACAACAGGTCCGCGGCGGCAATCAACCGCTGCCGGATAAACCCAATCTCGGCAGCATCGGTGAGCGGATAAATTCCGATACGATCTCGATCGTATCGGGACATATCAACGCCACCTCCTTGTCGGTCGCCTACGACATGTCCGCCGTCCTCGATGCGGGCGACGAGTTTCGCGTCCTGCCGGCCATCGGCAAGGGCGGCGGACAGAATATTCGCGATCTCGGCATCGCTCAAGCGAGCCTGCTCAACGCCGCTCGGCGCATCGGCGAGATCGGCAATATCGACGACAATATCTCCTACATCGCCAAGCTGTTCAACGAGGAGATGTACGTCGGGACGAGTTCACGACATTATCTTGCCGGACGCGGCCACAGCATGGTGGCGGATGGCTGTTCCAGGAATTCCTCAAGTGGAGCCAGGCGCGCGAGCGCCGCTGAGACCGACGACTAAAAACGGATGAAACGGGGGATGGACCGGGCGACCGACGACAGACAGGACCGCTGAGCAATTTTTTCTGGCTGTCGTCGTCCGGTGTCCGTCTTCCGATATGGGAGAGGCGATCATGAGCACCCCGCTCCGAGATGAAGACGATGATCCGCGGCTGTACGCGCCGCAATGGGCGCGCCGGTCGCCGTCGGTCCTGGCCGAGCCGTCAACCGTCGCCGAGGCGCCGCCGATGCCGGCTGCCGCGGCAATGGCGGCCGCGAGGGCGATGGAGATCGCCAACGCACCTCCGGCCGGGTCCCGCATCGCCGCCCACGCGCCGCCGCCGCTCGGAGCGGTCAGCGCTCCGCCGATGGCGCCGGGGGTAGGCGGTCCCAATATCGGCCTGCCGCCGGCGCGGCTGCGTCCATTCGAGGGCGACGTCGCGGTCAAGGACCTGCGCCGCCGCCTGTCGATGGATCCCGATCTCGTTCCGCAGCCGCCGTACCAGGAGCGCAATTCGTCCGCGGTGCCGTGGTTCGGCCGGCTGCTGTTCGTGCTGGTCACGGCGGCGATGATTGCCGTCGGCGTCACGCTGATCACGCTGCCCGGTGAAACGCGCAAGGACGCGGGTACGCTTGCGCGCGTGATCACGCCAATGCTGGAGAATGCGTCCGGCGGCAGCGCGCCCGTCGTCAGCGCCCCGGGCGGCAATGTGGCCAGCGGTGAGGCGTCGTTGCAGCCGGCGCGTCTCGTCGTGGAAAGCCACAAAGGCTTCGCCAACGAACCCATTCCGCTCGGCGTTTCGCTCAACGCCGCCTCAGGCTCGGAGACGTTGACGCTGGTCGGGCTCGCCAACGGAACCAAGCTGTCGGCGGGCTCGCCGCTGGGCCTGACCGGCTGGCAGATGTCGGCGCGGGAGGTCGGCAATGCCATGGCCTATGCTCCCAAGGACTTCGTCGGCGTCATGGACGCGGCGATCGATCTGCGTTCCCCGCGCGACCGGCTGGTGGATAGCCAGTTCGTCCGGCTCGAGTGGATGCCGAAGAAGGAATCCCGCCTGGCACCGGTAGCCCCGCCGCGACCGGACCAACCCAGGCCGGCACAGCCGGCGATCCACCTCATCGATCCCGATGAGCTGGCCACGCTGATGAGGCGGGGCGAGGATTTCCTGAAGAACGGCGACATCGCATCGGCGAGACTCATTCTTCGGCGAGCCGCCAATGCCGGCCATGCGCAGGCCGCGCTGGCGCTCGGCGTGACCTTCGATCCGAGGTTCCTGGCGGAGCAAGGTGTTCTCGGCTTCGCGCCGGACGTGGCGCAGGCGCGCGCTTGGTACGAGCGCGCGGCGGAACTCGGATCGAGCGAGGCGGCGCGCCGTCTCGAGCGGCTGCCGGGCAAGGGGAGATAATCGGCATCGGCGCCGGGCGGGCGGGAAGGGGGGCCGCCCGTCTCGCCGCGGTTCAGGCGTTGGTTCCGCGCCAACGACCGTAGCGCCAAGGCACGTACCAGCGCGCCCGGTCCGGTGGCGATTGCGGGACGAAATCGAGCCCGGACGTCCCGAGCGGATGGCAGCGGCAGAGCCGCGCCAGCGTCATCCAGCCGCCCGCCCACAGGCCGAAACGGGAGATCGCCTCGTCGCCATAGACCGAGCATGTCGGCAGATGGCGGCAATGGAACCCGACCAGCGCCGAAAACGAATAGGTGTAGCCCTTGATCAGTCCGCGTGCGGCAAGCCGCGGCGCACGCGCGATATGGTCCAGCAGCGATTTCATGCGGCCAAATCTCATGCGGCCATTATCTCATGCGACCAAGGCGGGTCATCGAAGTTCCATCGCACGCCTCGGTTAGGATTAATCGGGGCCATTCATCTTGCGGCAAAAATAGGCGAGGCGGGCTGCTTTTTCGGACTAGACCCGACTCTGCGTCGCCTCTAAAACAGTCAGGTAGTTGGGACACACGGCGCCACCGGACCGACGTCGATCAAGAAACGTCAGGCGCGGCGCCTTGGGTGAGGGTCAGCATGCTCCGATTGCTCGGGAGCGCTTTTGCGCTCGCCTGCGGCATCGCACAAGCGTTCGCCGCTTCGCCACCGTCTGCCGGATGACAGCGGAAGCGCGCCGATGCGCTTCGAGTGGCGGCGCGAAGGACCGGCCGACGCTTGCGCGCCGAACTGCCGCGTCTGGATCTCCGCGGTCGGCTACATCACCGCCGACACGCCGCGCGAGTTCGAGAGCTTCGCCAAGGATCCCAGCGTCCGGGGCGCCGTCCTGGTTCTCGATTCCGACGGCGGCTCGGTGCTCGGCACGCTCGCGCTCGGCCGCGCCATCCGCGGCCTCGACATGATCACCACCATCGGCAAGACCACGCTGCTGCCGCCGGCAGCCGGCGGCGATCGGCGTGCGACGCTGACACCCAACGGCAATTGCGAATCGATGTGCGCGTTCCTGCTGCTGGCCGGCTCGCACCGCTACGTGCCGCCGCAGGCGCGCGTCCTGGTCCACCAGATCTGGCTCGGCAAGAAGCGCAAGCAGGCGCTGGAGTTCGAGCTACTCGGCCGAGGAGCTCAACGTCGTGCAGCGCGACATCGGGCGGCTCGCGCAATACACCATCGAGATGGGCGGCGGGGTCGAGCTTCTGGAGACGGCGCTGCGGATTCCCCCGTGGGAACCGCTGTATCGGCTCTCCGCCGACGAGCTTCAACGCATGAAGCTCAGCACCATCGATACGCTGGACAAGGCCGACGTGACCGGCTCGACGCCGCCCAAGGCATCGACGTCGCTGGTCACGGTCGGGCATCCCGGCGTCAAGCCGGATTAATCAAGGCGCTATTCGGCCGCGATGGCGGCCTTTCGCTTGGCCTCGATCTGATCGATCGCGGCCGTCACGGCGTCGAACGTCAGCATCGTCGAGGCATGGCGCGCCTTGTAGTCGCGCACCGGCTCGAGCACGGCGATGTCGGCCCATTTGCCGCCCGGCGGCTCGCCGTTCTCCTTCAGCATGCGCCGCACGGCCTCGCGCAAGCTGCGCAATTCGTCGGCCTTCGCCCCGACGACGTTGCGCGCCATGATCGAGGAGGAGGCTTGGCCGAGCGCGCAGGCCTTCACGTCATGGGAGAAGTCGGTGACGGTGTCGCCGTCCATCTTGAGGTCGACGGTCACGGTCGAGCCGCAGAGCTTGGAATGGGCGGTCGCACTGGCGTCGGGATCGCCGAGCCGGCCCAGGCGGGGAATATTCCCCGCCAATTCCAGGATTCGGCTGTTGTAGACCTCGTTCAACATGGCCTTCGATTGCGGCTGACCGGCTGGCTACGTGATTGCGCCACCCTGATTGCGCACCCCCTGGCAAGGAATATATAGGGATTGGCCCGCCGGCGCGAGCATGGCACCCGGCGGGCAGGTTCTGTCATTGCGGGCAGGGCCACGGAAAAATGCCATGTAAAATGGGAATGCGGCGTCCGGTCGTCGCGCATGGGTCGAATCTCCCCGAGCGCGTATGACTGATGCGGCCGCCCCGGTGACACCCCCGGCCTCGAGGCCGGTCGAACGGAGAGACCGCGATGGACGCTGTCGTCAAACCCTGGCCCAAATCGTCGCCACCTGAAAAGCCGGCATTGTCCGATCATGTGCGGGCGGCCCCCGAGCCGGTCGTGCCCAAGCCGTCGCGCGAGGAAGCGCTGGCGGCGGTGCGCACGCTCATCGCCTATGCCGGCGACAATCCCGACCGCGAAGGTCTGCTCGATACGCCCAAGCGCGTGATCGACGCCTACGACGAGCTCTATCGCGGCTATCGCGAATGCCCGGCCGACGTGCTCGAGCGCACCTTCAGCGAGATCGGCAAGTACGACGATTTCGTGCTGGTGCGCGACATCGCCTTCAACTCGCATTGCGAGCATCACATGATGCCGTTCATGGGCAAGGCGCACATCGCCTACAAGCCGGTGGACCGGGTGGTGGGGCTCTCCAAGCTCGCGCGGCTGGTCGACGTCTATGCCCGCCGGCTGCAGACGCAGGAGCACATGACCTCGCAGATCGCGACCGCGATCGAGGAGATCCTCGAGCCCGCGCGGCGTCGCTGTCATGCTCGAGGCCGAGCACATGTGCATGTCGGTGCGCGGGGTCGAGAAGCCGGGCTCCTCGACCATCACGACGCAGTTCACCGGCAGCTTCCGCGACAACCCGGACGATCAGGTGCGCTTCATCACGATGGTGCGCGGGGCCGATCGCTGATCCCGCGCGTAGCGTTTTCCGGCGAAGTGCTGGGCAGTCGTTAGCCGCGTATGACGCCGTCGAGATCGATAACGCGTCAGGGATCGCGTGAGGCACTCTTGGCCGACAATCCGCCTGCATTTGCCACGACCGCCTCGGCCGCGAGGTCGAGGAAGGCCGCGCGTTCGCGCCGAAATTCGACGCCGACGGGCTCGTCACCTGCGTCGCGACCGATGCCGCGCTCGGGCGACGTGCTGATGGTCGCGCACATGAACGCGGAGGCGCTGCAGAAGACCATCGCGACCGGCGAAGCCTGGTACTTCAGCCGCTCGCGCCGGGCGCTGTGGCGCAAGGGCGAGACCTCCGGCCACGTGCAGCGCGTCGTCGAGATGCGCATCGACTGCGACCAGGACGCGGTGTGGATCAAGGTCGAGCAGGAGGGGCCCGGCGCCTGCCACACCGGCCGGCGCTCGTGCTTCTACCGCGCGGTGCCGCTCGGCCAGCCGGCGCGGTCACGCTCGAATTCGCGACGCGACAGACGTTCGATCCGGCGGTGTACGGCGAGACAAGACCGTTCGATGCCGACAGACGCGTGTTTAGCGCGCGCAGGACTGAAGCTGCGGTGAGGTCGTACGCGCGTGAACGTCGCCTCAGCGCCCATCAGCGTACGTACAACGCCGGCCGCCGTCGCCCGCGCCAGCAACTGCCTGGCGCGTTCGAGATGCGGGCGGTCGTACATCACGCCGTCGATGCCGACCGCGCCGTTGCCGGGGTTGCGCCGCGAAGGCCGCGACCACGGCGCGCGCCTTGGCGATCGCGTCCGGCGTCGGCGTGAACACCTCGTTGATGACCGGCACCTGCGCCGGGTGGATCGCCATCTTGCCGGTGAAGCCGTCGCGGCGCGCCTCCTCGGTCTCGCGGCGCAGCGCCGCGATGTTGCGGAAATCGACGGAGATGGTGTCGATCGCCTGCACCTGCGCGGCCGCCGCGCCGGCGAGGCAGAGCGCGCGCGCGAGCCGATAGGGATCGAGGAAGCGGCCGTCGCGCGTCGCGGTTGGTCTCGGCGCCGAGCTCGGCCGAGAGATCCTCCGCGCCCCAGGTGAGCCCGTCGAGCCGCGCGCTCGCGCCGCGATAGGTGCCGGCGAGGAACAGCGCGGTCGGCGGTCTCGGTCGCGATCGCGACGATCTTGATGTGGCCGTCGGGCAGGCCGGCGATCGCCTCGCGCGCGGCGAGCTTGGCGTCGGCATGGATCACGCCGGCGCCGCCTTCCGCCTTCGGCAGCATGATGGCGTCGGGACGCGCCGGCATGACGGCGTCGAGATCGGCATCGGTGAGGCCGGTCGCGAAGCCGTTGACGCGCACCAGCAGGCGAGGGCGCCGGTCGCTGCGTGACCGCGTCGCTTGCAGGAAATCCGCCGCGCTCGTGCGCGCCGCGGCCTTGCCGTCCGGCGAGATCGAATCCTCGAGGTCGACGATCACGGCGTCGGCGCCGCTCGCCATCGCCTTGTCGAGCTTGCTTGCCGCTGTCGGCGGGAACGAACAGAAGCGAGCGCATCATGCGTACTTCGGCCGCATGCGCATGAAGACCTGGCGGCGGCATTCGGCGACCAGCTTGTTGTCCTGGTTGTAGGCGCGGTGGTGGAATTCGACGATGCCGGCGCCCGGCCGCGATTTCGATTCGCGCTTGCCGATCACCTCGGTCGTGCAGTGGACGGTGTCGCCCTCGAACAGCGGGTGCGGAAATTTCACCTCGGTCATGCCGAGATTGGCGATGGTGGTGCCGACCGTGAGGTCGTTGACCATGATGCCGATCATCAGGCCGAGCGTGAACAGCGAGTTCATCAGCGGCTGGCCCCACTCGGTCTCCTGCTCGCAGAAATGCCGGTCGATGTGCAGCGGCTGCGGATTGAGCGTCATGTTGGAGAACAGCATGTTGTCCATCTGCGTCACCGTGCGCGTGAGCGGGTGCTCGTAGAGGTGGCCGATCACGAAATCGTCGAAATAGATGCCGCCGCGCTTGTGGCGGACCGCGGTCTGTCCTGAGCCATCGGGCGCCTCCCATCGGTGGCGCTCGTTAACATCTCGTTTACCATAATCGTTAACTCTCGCTACGCCGGGATACTAGGTCCGCGCGTCCCGGCGGAAACGAAGGCAATCCATGGCGGTCGACGCCAGCACGCCAGTCGGCATCGAGCCCCGTCGCCGGCGCCATCCGCAAGGCGGCGCAGGCGACCGGCACGAGCTTCGAATATCTGCTCGCCACGGCCAAGGTCGAGTCCGATCTCAATCCCAATCTCGACGCATGCGGACGTCGACGGCGACCGGCCTGTTCCAGTTCATCGAGCAGACCTGGCTCGCCACCTTGAAGCAGGCGGGGCCGGCCTTCGGCTACGGCCGCTATGCCGATGCGATCTCGCGCACGACCTCCGGCCGCTACGTGGTGGAGGATCCGGCGTTGCGCGCCGAGATCATGCAGCTGCGCAAGGACCCGACCGCCAATGCGCTGATGGGTGGCGTGTTCACCCAGCAGAATGCCGCGGTGCTGGCGCAGCGGCTCGGCCGCGCGCCGAGCGAGGGCGAGCTCTACATCGCGCATTTCCTCGGACCCTGCGGCGCCGCCAAGGCGATCACGCTCGCGCCAAGCAATCCGAACGCCAATGCGGCCGAGATCTTTCCCGGCGGCGGCGCGACGCCAATCGGTCGATCTTCTACGACAAGCAGGGCAACGCGCGCAGCGTCGCCGGCGTCTGCGCCGAACTGGCGCGCCGCTATCAGGTCGCGCGCGCCGAGCAGCGCGCCCGCCGCGATCGCAGCCGCGCAGCAGATGCCGACGCGGCCGCCGGTGCCCGCTGGCCGCTGCGAGCGCGCACAACGGTCGCGCCGCCGACAGCCGACGCCGTGGCTGCGCATCGACCGATTCGCGGCTCTCGCCCGCGGCGATCGCGCGACCGCGGCTCGCGTCGTTGCAGCCGGCGACCGCCAGATCGACGCCGGCGACAGCCCAGGCCGGCGCCGAACGCCAAGCGCCGGCGCGCCATGTTTCATTGCGCTGTTTCAGACCGGCGCAGCGACGCGAGCCGATCGCCGCCCGCGATCACGCGAGCTGTGGAGCGGCGAGCCAACGCGCGACGCGATCGCGGAAGCGCGCGGCGAGCTAGACGCCGGCATCGCGTCGTCCGCGCATTAACGATCTCAGCAATCATTCCAAAGATTTATGGTGAACGCTTTGTTAAGGCTCGCGCACTAGGCTTGGAATCATCGGGTTGCCAAGTTGCCCGGTGTCGTAGCAACGAGCCTTTAGGTCGCGTCGGTCGCAACATGATCGTTCGTCAATTCCTCCAATGGGTGCGCACCGCGCCGGCCGCGCGAGCGCGGCGATGCCACCAGCGCGCTGGCCCGCGCCTATCTCTATTCCGATCTCTCGCCCGACGACCGCGCCGCCGCCGAGGGCGCGCTGATCATGCTGCTCGACGATCCGTCGCCGCTGGTGCGCGCCGAGCTCGCGCGGGCGCTGGCCTTCAGCGAGCAGGCGCCGCCGGCGGTCATTCTCGGCGCTCGCCGCCGACCAGCCGGAGGTCGCGTCCTGGGTGCTCGAGCATTCGCCGCTGCTCGTCGATGCCGATCTCGTCGACGCGGTCGCGACCGGCGGGCCGCGAGGCGCAAGCTGCGATCGCCAACCGTGCCGATCTGCCGTGCTCGGTGTCCGCCGCCATCGCCGAGGTCGGCGCGGCGGAGGCCTGTCTGGTCCTGATCGAGAATCCGCAGGCCGAGATCGTGCCGTTCTCGCTCGACCGCATCGTCGACGCGCTACGGCCATCTCGCCGCCATCCGCGAGGCCATGCTGGTCGCGCGACGACCTGCCGGCGCCGACGCGCCAGGCGCTCGTCGCCAAGCTTTCCGAAACGCTCGCCGGTTTCGTCGACGGCGCGCGAATGGCTCGACGCAGGACCGCGCCCAGCGCGTCGCCAAGGAAGCCTGCGAGAAGGCGACCGTCACGCTCGCCGCCGTATCGCCCGGCAGCGAGATCCGGCCGCTCATCCGCCATCTGCGCGAGAGCGGCCAGCTCAATGCCGGGCTGGTCCTGCGCGCGCTGCTGTCCGGCAATATCGACATGTTCGAGGAGGCGCTGGCCGAGCTCTCCGGCATGTCGCTCGCGCGCGTGAGCGCGCTCGTGCACGACCGCGGGCAGCGCGGGTTTCCGCGCGCTGTTCGACAAGGCCGGGCTTGCCGGTCTCCACCTATCCGGCGTTCCGCGAGGCGGTCGAGGCGATGCGCGAGGGCGGTTTCGTCGGCGAGCCGGGCGGCGCGACGCGGCTCAAGCGGCGGATGGTCGAGCGCGTGCTCACGCGCTGCGCCGACGAGTCCGAGCGTCGACATCGAGCCGCTGCTGACGCTGCTGCGGCGCTTCGCGGCGGAAGCCGCGCGCGAGGAGGCGCGCATGTTCTGCGAGGAGCTCGTTGCGGCGGACGGGGACATCGAACCGGAATACGAGCCGGACTACGATCAGCAGGACGAGCCGGAATTCGAGCAGCGACGCGCGGCCTGATTTCGGCAGATGGCGTAGGTTGGGTCGAGCGCTTCGCGAGACCCGACGTTCGAGAGCAGAGATCGTGGTTATTGGGTCTCGCGAAGAACTCGACCCAACCTACATTCGCCATGACTAGAACGGCGGGTCGCTCGGCGCGATGGACGGGGCCACGATGCCATCGAGGTAGTCGGGCCGCTCGCGGTTCTCGTGCGACAAGAAATTCGTCGGTGACCTCGCGCAGCCGGCGCGTGAGCGTGTCGGCGATGCTCGCGACGTCGGCCGGGCGCTCTCGCGGATGATGGCGCGGATCGCGTCGACATGCTGATCGACCAGCGTCAGCGGGATGCGGTGCATGTCCGGCGTGTGCTCGATCAGCCGGCAGAGGCTGTCGGCGAGCGCCGCCACCCAGGGAAAGCCGAAGGTCGCGGCCTCGCCCTTGATGTCGTGGGCGGCGTGGAACAAGGCTTCGTGCGTCGCCCTGTTGAAGCCGATCGGCCTTGACCAGGTGACGGGCCTGGTCGAGCCGTTCGCACTCCGTATCCATCCAGTCCGAGAATTCGCTCGAGAGCTGCGCCAGCGCCTGCTCGGCGCGCGCGACCGGATCGTCGACCGGCTTCGTCGCTCCGCGCGGTCGACATCGCGTTGCGCAGCTTGTTGGGCGGCGTGATGACCTCGTGATCGGCGTAGGTGGCGACCGACGGCTTCTGCGTCTTTGCCTGGGACATGCGTTGCGCGTTCCTGATCAGTCTCAGCCTGGCGACCTTGGCCTTGTCGAGCAACGGCGTCTGGCGGATGACGTCGGCCTTGCCGCCCTTGCGCCGCTCGGGCCCGATATAGCCGGGATTGACGTTGCGGCGCCGGTCGGGGCCGAAATAGCTCTTGGTCTTGATGAAAGGCCGCGGATTGGCGACCACGTTGAGGATGCGCTGGTAGAGCGCCTTGGCCGAGATCGGCTTGGCCATGAACTCGGTGATGCCGGCGTCGCGCGCGGCCACCACGCGTTTCTTCTCGGAATGGCCGGTGAGCATGATGATCGGCGCGTAGGGATTGGCGTTGGCGCCGGGCTGGCGGATCATCTGCGCGAGCTCGAGGCCGTCGAAGATCGGCATCGCCCAATCGGTGAGCACGATGTCGGGCATGTAGTGGGTGAAGGCTTCGAGGCCGGCGGCGCCGTCCTCCGCCTCGTAGACGTCGCGGGCGCCGAAGCCGTGCAGCAGCGTGCGCAGAATGCGCCGCATATGTGCGTTGTCGTCGATGACGAGGAAGCGAAGCTTGTTGAAATCGATTCGGACCATGGCAAATCCGGAGCCGGACGGTTGTGCCGGGCTCCTTTGCCGTGAAGGTATGGCTCCCCTTGTTAAGGAAGGGTTAAGCATCCGGGCCAGCGTGGACCGCTAGCGTCAGTTGCCGAATATTTCGCTGAAGAACCTCGTCGTCAACGCGATGGAAAGGGCGTTCGCGCGTTCCTCGGCCTTGTTCTTGGGAGTGGAGAAGCCGTGCTCGGCGCCGCTGTACATCTCCATTTGCCACTCGACCTTCGCGGCGCGGAAATCCTTGATCAGCTTGTTGACCTCATCGAGCGGGGCGATCGGATCCTCGGCGCCATGCAGGATGAGAAAGCGGCCCTTGATGTTCTTGTGAGCTTCCGGCTCATGGTTGCGGAACGAGCCGTGGATCGCGACTGTGCCGAGAACCGGTGCGCCCGTTCCCGCCGAACTCGACCGCGACCGTGCCGCCGAAGCAATAGCCGATCACGCCCAGCCTGCCGGCATCGACCATAGGGCTCTGCCGCAAGACATCGAGGCCGGCCTGGGCGCGTGCACGCATCAGCGGCCGGTCTGCGTTGTAGATTTTCGATTGCTCGACGAATTCCGGTACGGTCTTCGGGCGAACGGTCTTGCCGTAAATATCGGGCGCGAAGACGACATAGCCGAGCTTCGCGAGCAGCTCGGTGTTTCGCCGCGTGAAGTCGGCATCCCGTCGCTTGCAAAATTGCGACGAGAGCGGCAGCAAGAACTATCGGCGCGATATCGGCCTTTTTCATTGAGTCCTCGCTAGCTAGCACCGGAAAAACGTAGGCGGTTCCGGCGAGTCGGTCCAGCCGGGCGCCGCGTGTCGCTGGCTTTATGTCGTGCCGCGGTATATTCCGCGGCGTCCGGCGCGATGCGGGTGCGATGGCCTTTCCGTCGGCCGCGCTCAGCCGAAGTGCCGTTATGGAGACGCGCTTGGCTACGTCTTCGACCAAACGATGCGTTGCGGCGCTCGCGGTGCTCGCGCTGCTCGGACACGAGCGGCCGGCATTCGCGCAGACATCGGCCGCCCCGCCGCCGGCGGCAGCCCGCCTGCTCGCCGCGGCCAAGAGCTGGGGCTACCAGCTGCAAGACGTTGATCCGGACGAGATGGCCGCCGCGCCCTACGACGTGCTCGTGATCGACTATTCGCGCGACGGTAGCGGCGCGGAAGCCTTGACGGCGAACGACGTCGACAAGCTCAAGGTCAAGCCGGACGGCGAGCGGCGCATCGTGCTCAGCTATCTCTCGATCGGCGAAGCCGAGACGTATCGCTACTATTGGAAGTGGTATTGGGGCTGGTTCTTCGGCCTGCTGGCGCCGTCCTGGCGCGGTGCGCAGAACTCGGAGTGGCGCGGCAATTACGGCGTCCGCTATTGGCAGGACGACTGGCAGAAGATCATCTTCCGCGGCGACAACAGCTATCTCGAACGGATCATCAAAGCGGGCTTCGACGGCGTCTATCTCGACAAGGTCGACGAATACGTCGACCTGGTGAAGCAGCACGCCAACGCCCGCGCCGACATGATCACCTTCGTCCAGGCGCTGGCCGCGCGCGCCCGCGCCCTCAAGCCGGGTTTCCTGATCGTGCCGCAGAACGCCGAGGAGTTGCTCACCGACCAGGCTTATCGCGCTGTCATCGACGGACTCGGGAAGGAGGATCTCCTGTTCGGCGAGATCAAGGAGCAGCAACCGAATACGCCGCAGTCGATCAGCGAGAATGTCGCCCGCCTGAAGCTGTTGACCGCCGACCGCAAGCCCGTGTTCGCGGTGGAGTATCTCGACGACCCCAAGGAGATCGAGCGCGCCAGGAAGCGGCTCGAGGGCTACGGCTTTATTCCGTACTTCGCCGACCGCGCGCTCGACTACATGCGCACCGGCGATTTGCCGGAGCCGGGCCGCAAGCCAGGCAAGAAATAGCTCGCGATCGATTTGATGAGCATAGCGGCAAGCTATTCGGGTGGGTCACACGAGCTGCATTTGGCTTTCCGCCCCAGCCTTAAAAGCGTAGAATTGCCCCGAAGCCACCTACAATCGAACTGCCCTTGAATCAGCTGGAGGTCGGTCATGCGGAAATCCGTGGTGATTGCCGTCGCGGGCGTGGCGGCATTTGCGATTTCATCATCTCAGCCGGCATCGCCTCAAGGCGATGTCGATGAGCAGCTCGGCACCGTACACTTCAAGACGTCGTGCAACGAGGTGGCGCAGCGCCGCTTCGATCGGGCCATGCGCTATCAGCACTCGTTCTGGTACATCCCCGCCAAAGAGGTCTTCGAGGAGGTGCTCAAGGCCGATCCGACCTGCGCCATGGCGCAATGGGGCATTGCGCTTTCGCTGCTCGACAATCCACACAACGCGATCCCGCGGCCCAACCTGGCGCCCGGCCTCGCCGCCATTCAAAAAGCCAAGGAGATCGGCGCCAAGACCGAGCGCGAGCGCGACTACATCGACGCGCTCATGCTGATGTACGCCGACCACGACAAGCTCACCCATGTCCAGCGTATCCGCGCGTTTCGCGACGCACAGGCGAAGATCGCGGCGAAGTATCCGGACGACGACGAGGCGCAGATCGCCTACGCCATCACGCTCAACACCTCGGCGGACCTGAACGACAAGACGTACGCCCAGCAGATGCAAGGGTGCCGCGATCCTGGAGCCGATCTCCCAGCGCCTGCCGCGGCATCCGGGCGTCACGCACTACCTGATCCACCTCTACGACTATCCGGAGACCGCCGCGAAGGGCCTCGACGCCGCCAACCGCTACGCCAAGGTCGCTCCGGCCGCGCCGCACGCCCAGCACATGCCGTCGCACATCTACACCCGCGTCGGCTACTGGAAGGAGTCGATCGATTCCAACATCGCCTCGGTCAAGGCGGCGAAGGCGGAGAAGTCGGTCGGCAACTACCTGCACGCCCAGGATTACATGGTCTATGCCCACCTCCAGCTCGGCCAGGACAAGCAGGCGCGCGCCGTCATGGACGAGATGATGCGGGAGACCGATTTCAAGGCGACCGTCTTGGCCGCCCACTATGCGCTGGCGGCCGCGCCGGCACGCTATGCGGTCGAGCGCGGCGACTGGAACGCAGCGTCACAACTGCAGGTCCGGCCGACTCCGTTTCACTTCGTGACAGCGATCTCGCACTTCGCCCGGGCGCTCGGGCGCCGCGCGCTCCGGCAAGCCGGAGGCCGCCAAGGCCGACATCGACAAGCTCGCCGAGTTGCGCGACAAGCTGCGCGACGCCAAGGACGCCTATTGGTCGGAAATCGTCGACATCCAGCGGCAGGTCGCGGCCGCCTGGGTGCTGTACGCGGAAGGCAAGTACGACGAGGCGCTCAAGGCCATGAGCGCCGCCGCGGACGCCGAGGACAAGACCGAGAAGCACGCGGTCACGCCCGGACCGCTCGCGCCCGCGCGCGAGCTCTACGGCGAGATGCTGCTCGATCGCGGCATGGCTGCCGAAGCGCTCGCCGCCTTCGAGGCGACCAAAGCCAAGGAGCCGAACCGTTTGCGCGGCCTCCTCGGCGCGGCGCAGGGCCGGCGAGAAGCTCGGCGACAAGGACAAGGCCAAGGAGAATTACGAGAAGCTCGTGGCGCTTGCCGCGAGCGCCGATTCAGAGCTGCCGGAAGTCGCCGCGGCGAAGAAGTATCTCGCCGGCAACTAATTCGGCCGGAGAGAAAACCGGTGCCGCGATGAGAACGGTCACTGCCATCGCCGTCGCGGCCGCCTTCCTCCTGGGCGGGCTGGTGGCGGCGTTGGCGTGGTTCGGCCTGCCGCAGCGCGCGGTCGCCATCGCGCCACGACCAGTGTGGACCGAGCTAGCTTGGCCCTTCCTCCCCGACGAGTGGGGCAAGGGCAAGGCTTTCCATTGTCGCGCCGCCGACTGCGGGGCGGACGTGAACCTCTACATCCGCGCCAAAATCGGCTTCTGCAACTGCACGACCGGCGTCGCGGACGACGCGGAGCTCGAACGCCTGAGCGACTTCAACCTGATGGGCGACAAGATCGCCGTGCTGGCCGACGGACGGCCGATTTCGGTCGCCTGGATGAAGGGGCGCAGCCGCGCCTATGCGGTCGCCAAGCCCGCGCGCGCGGGCGTCAAGTCCGCGCTCTCGGTCGCGTTCAACGACCGCTGCGACGCGATCGTCGCGACCGTCGTGCTCGGCCACGATCGGCCGGCGGCAATCGAGCCCGGTGTGATCGAGTTCCTCAACGGCAAGACCGTGCTGCGCTGGGCCGAGGTGACCCTCGGGCTTTAGATGAATCTCAACGGCGCGGCTCGTTCGCCGCTTGCGTCCTGCGCAATTGGGTGGCGACCGCCAACTCGCCGATCTTTCGCCCCATCTCCGCGCCGACCACCGTCGAAAAGCGGTAGTGGAAGCCCGCGTAGATTCGTGCAACCGATACCTCGTCGACATAATCCTGGATGCGCGTCCATTTGCGAGTGATTCCGGGGAGCGCGCCGCTGGTCATCGAGACCTCCGGAATCTCGTCGCCGAATACGCTCTTGAGCACGGTGCCGGCGGCCGATGCCGAGATGCAGTGCGCGCATGGATATTCCGGGTGCATCGGCGTGTCGCCGAATGGAAGCGACGACTGGCCGAACGGCAGCCACGCCGGATCGCGCGCCGTCGCCTTGTTGCCGGTGAGATCGGCGTTGCGGACCGCGGTGACAGGCCGCCAGAAATTGTAGTGATACTTGGCGTCGAAGACGGCGACGAAGGTATCGTCGGTGGCGATCGCGACGAGCGCGAAAAGCCGGGCGCTGTCGACAAGGTCGAGCTTCTTCGCGGTCGCGAGTTGACGAACGATCGGATTCCAGGCGTGCGGTCCGGTCATGAACCAGAAGCGGGCGATGGTCGTCTGCTCGGCGGTGCGCTTGCTGCTGGTGCGGCCCGCCAATTCGCGGATCTCGTTGAGATCGTTTGTCCACGTCGCGGAGTTCGAGGGCAGGGGGAGGAGCCGGCCGGAACTGCGATCCCTCCTCCATCACCCAGGGCTTCACTGCGCCATAGGTCGAGCTGACCGGCACGACCGTCGGAACATAGACTCCGGCGATCGTGTAGGGGCGATAGGATTCCGGCGCATTGGCGCCGTCGTCGGCGCGCAGCGCCAGGACTTCGGCCGCGGCTTTCTTCCCGAGCGCGATCCCCTTTGCCTTCGGCTCGCCCTCGGCGATCGGGCCCAGCGAGGCCGCCAGCGCCGCGTCGAGACCCGCCTGCTGGTCGGGATGCAGCGCAATCAGGACGGCATGCGCCGCCGCCGCCGCCGCTGCTTCTTTCGAGGTATTCGGTTCGGCCACAAGCTTGAGCTTGTACGGCGCATATTTGCGATCGACAGCGTTTACCGCCTCGAACATCGCGAGGTGAAGCAGAGCCATGCCGCGCGCATTCGGTGGCGGCAGCACTCGCTTTTCGATCGCGATGGCCTCGGCCTTGACGTTCCAGCCGGAAATCAGGTCGGCGCGCGTCGGACCGGCGAATGCCGCCGACAGGATGATGACGGGGAGGGCGGTGCGGAACCAGGATTTGGTCGAAGGCATGATTGTCTCCTCTCGAGACTTCGCAAGGTCGATGGCTCTCGCCATCGCGGCTCGGCGACGACGCCAATCTGGCGCCACGCCGGAAATCAACAAGTCCGTTTTCCGAACCGCGTCTTTTGCGGTCGCGTCATGACCCCGTTTGGCCGGGGCGCACGCCGCGAACGGCGAATGCACGTGCGATCAGTCGAATGGTGCCGTCTCGTCGGATCGGCAACGTCGAGCGAAGTTGTTCTCGCAACCTCGCCCGCCGGTCGTCGTCGAGCGCGCTGCAATAGGTCGGCGCCGGACCCTGTCCGCCGAGAAAAGGCGACCAGTAGTCGTCGAAGCTCGTGAACACCGTGGGCACGTCGATGACGCGGCACTCTGTTCGATCGAAGCCGGCGTCTCTGAACAGTGCGAGCAGCGGGTCGGGATGGCAGATCGGAAAGCGGCAGCCTTCGTCGAGATCGCGTGCGGCGGGATCGAGGGCAATCGCGGCGTCCCAGAAATGTCGAATGAGCTGCATCTCGCCGGCATGGTCCCAGACGTAGACCGCAACGGTGCCGCCGGGACGCAGGACACGCCTCATTTCGGCAAGCGCCCGCTGGGGAGACGGAATGAAATTGAGGACCAGGCCGGCCACGACGGCGTCGAACAGGTCATCCGAGAACGGCAGAGCCTCGGCAGTTCCGGTCCGAAGACTGGCCCGCGGCTCCGCCGTATGCCGGCGGGCGTAGGCAATGAACCGATCGGATGGATCGACGCCGGTGACGCTGGCGGGGGCGGCATGCGCGAGGATCGTCTGCGTCAGTACGCCGGTGCCGCACCCGACATCGAGCCATCGGGCATCGGAGGGCAACGCGAGCCAATCGATGAATTCACGCGCGACCAGCCGGCTCCATCGCCCGACATAGGGCTCGTAGGCTTCGCCTGCGGCCCAGACATCGGGGCGGTGCGCTAGTGCAGAGGCGGGCTTCATCGTGAACGCGGTATGGAGGCGGCGTGCTTCTCCAACAAGTCTGTTTTTCGAACTGGCGCCGGGACCGCCGATTGTGGTTCAATGACGGGCATGCAAACCGGCTACGACCAGTTCTGTCCCATCGCGAAGGCATCGGAAGTCTTTGCCTCGCGCTGGACGCCGCTCATCATGCGCGAGCTGATGTACGGCTTGCACACGTTCAACGACATCCATCGTGGTGTGCCGTTGATTTCGCGGGCAGTGCTGGTGGCGCGGTTGCGCGAGCTCGAAGACCACGGAGTCATCGAACGACGGCCGCAGGCGAACGGACACGGGCATGAATATTGGCTGACGCCGGCCGGCGACGCGTTCCGCTCGGTCGTGAGTGCGCTTGGGCATTGGGGATTGGTCCACGCGCGCGACCGCGTCAAGCCGTCGGATCTCGACCCCAGCCTCTTGCTATGGGGCTTCCGCAAGCGCGCCGTCCTCGGCGCGCTGCCGGCAGACCGGCGTGTGGTCGTGCGTTTCGAGTTCTCCGGCGTGCCGGCGAACCGCACCAGGTTCCGTATCCTGTGGCTGCTGCTGGAGCGGTCGGGTGTGGACGTATGCGCGAAGGACCCCGGGTTTCCGGTCGATCTCATTTTCCGGGGAAACATCGCGGATTTCGTTGCGGTCTACCTCGGTCATGCGCTCTGGCGCGAGAAGGCCGGCAGGGCGCTGACAATCGAAGGCGACCGCCACCTGGCGCAGCAGCTTCCCGCGTGGCTTCGGCTCGATCAGGTGGTCGGCCGGGATTTCCCGGTGGTACGGCCGGCGGCCTGATCCGATAGCTTCGTCCTACTCCTCGAAGCCGAGCCCGAGCGCCAAGCGTCCGCTGAATCGGAGCTGGACGCGTTCTTGCGGGCGGTGAAAACGCGCGCCCTGGATGTCGCGGAACAGGCGCTCCAGACCTGACGCCCGGAAGAATCGAATACCGCCCGCGGCCTCCAGCGCCTTTTCGGCCACGCGCGTCACTGCGCGCGCGACCAGCGTGCGGCCGATCCAGATGCGGTTCGTCGTCTCGTCGCCGGGTTCACAAGACGTGGCGGCCTCGACCATGTCCCGATGCGCCATCCTGGCGATCGCCAGTTCGTTGTCCATCTCGCCGATCACATAAGCCAGCCCCGGATCGCCGGGTCGTTTTCGCGCCAGCGCCAACGCCGTGTCGCGCGTAGCCTCGGCAGCGCCAAGATAGACGCCGTAGACGAGCGGGAGAGGGATCATGGAGGCGTAGAGCTGGAACTGGGGGGTCCACTTGCCGGCGGGCCGCCGCAGCGAAATTGCGGCGTCCGGCACGAATGCATCCTTGATGACCACGTCGTGCGATCCGGTCCCCCGCATGCCGAGCGTGCGCCAATTGTCCTGGGCCATGAGGGCAGGGTCGCTGGTCGGGAGCGCGAAGTGCAGCACGGTCGGGCCCGCCTCGGGGTCGTCGTAGACGGCTTGTGTCATGAACAGATCGCCGGCCGGAATGCCGCTCGCGAAAAGTTTTCGTCCGTTGACGCGCCAGCCGCCGTCAACGCGCTCCGCCTTTGCGGACGGCGTCAGCCAGTCGGATGCGCCGCTGGTAACGAGGATGATCTGCTCGTCGGCGATGCGTCGAAGCAGCCGTTCGAACGGCGAGGGGTCGCGTCGCCAGCGCCAGACGGTGGTCGCGACCAGATGCGTGTGCATCGACAGAGTCAGGGCGGTCGAGCTGCAGTAGCGGGCGAGGGCGCGCAGCATCTCGCAGAGCTCGGCGTAGGTTGCCCCGCCGCCTCCGAGCTCGCTCGGCACGCCGGCCGCAAAAGCGCGTCGCGCCTTGAGGTCGGCGTAGTTCTCGGCGACGAAGGCGTCGGCAGCATCGTAGTCCGCCGCCCGCGCCGCGAAGCGCGGCCCGATTTCATGCATCAGGCCGGGCCAACTGACGGATCGAGTTTCCGGGCTGGAAGCGAGGGACATGCTGCACCATCCTTCCCTGAACTTTCTCTACTCCGTCGCAGTCATCTTCTCCAGCGTCGCGTCATGGGCGAATATCCAGTCACGCGAGAGGGGCGGCGGCGCCTGGGCCTTGCGATTGTTCTGAAACTGCTCGCGCGCCTGCAGTTGCACCTTGCTCGCGCGCGGCCGACGTTCGCACTCGTACGCTTCGAGTCCTTCGTCTAAATTTTCGTGCCGCGCCAGGTTGCGCGCAAGCGCATACGCGTCTTCGAGCGTGATCGCCGCGCCTTGCGCCAGCGTCGGCATCATCGGATGCGCGGCATCGCCGAGCAACGTGACGCGGCCGCTGGTCCAGCGTACCAGCGGGTCGCGATCGCGAATGCCCCACTTGTAGCAATGCCGGACATGGCCGAGCATCTCGATGAGGTCAGCGTTCCAGCCGCGATAGCCGGACAGCAGCTCGTCGACGCTGCTCGGCACCGACCAGGATTCGTCGACCCATTCCTCGGAAACATGGCCGGCGAAGATGTTGTAGAGCTCGCCGCCGCGGATCGGGTAGCAGATCACATGGCCGTCCGGCCCGATCCAGCCGACATATTCGTCGCGGTCGATCCTGACCGACTTCCCGGGCCCGATGTTGGTCGGCACGCAGTCGATCGGTACGATGCAGCGCCAGGCCATCTGCTGCGTGTAGCGGGCAGGCTGCGTGCCGAACAGACTTTCCCGCACCGCGGAATTGAGACCGTCCGCGCCCACCGCGACGTCGGCTTCGACCTCCCGGCCGTCGGCGAAGGTCGCGACCGCCGCGCCGTCTAGGGAGGATGCTCCCGTGCAGCGGGCATTCAGGTGGATGCTGTCCGCCGGCAGCTTCGCCTGCAGCAGGGCGTGCAGGTCGGCGCGGTGGGCCGTGAGGTAGGGTGCTCCGAACTGGATCGCGGCCGTTGCTTTCAGCGGCTCGCGAAAGCGCAGATGCGCATCATCCCAGGCCACCGAAACGATATTGGTGGGCTCGCATGCCAGCGGCCTCAGCCGATCCTCGATTCCGAGGGCGCGCAGCACCTTGACGGCGTTCGGCCCCAGCTGCAAACCGGCGCCGACTTCGCCGAGCTCGCCGGCGCGTTCGTAGACGTGTACCTCGAAGCCCTTTGCGCGCAGGGCACACGCGGCGGCCAGCCCGCCGATGCCCGCTCCGATCACCGCGATGCGAGCTGCTCTCGTCATTCTTCCCGTCGTAGCCGCGTTCAGTACCCGAACTGCTCGCGCAAAATGCGCTCGTCGAGGCTGTGGCCGGGATCGAACAACATCTGCATCGCGATGCCGTGATCCATCTGGATGTCGACCGAGCAGACCGAACGCACCTCGTCGTGATCGGCGACCGCCGCGACCGGCCGCTTCTCCGGCTCCAGCACCTCGACGCGCACATGTGCGCTGTCGGGCAGCAGCGCGCCACGCCAGCGCCGCGGCCGGAACGGGCTGATCGGCGTGAGCGCCATCAGCGACGCATTGATCGGGATGATCGGTCCCTGGGCGGAGAGATTGTAGGCGGTCGAGCCGGCGGGCGTCGCCAGCAGCACGCCGTCGGCGACCAGCTCCGGCAGCCGCTCCTTGCCGTCGATCAGAATGCGCAGCCGCGCCGCCTGGTAGGTCTGGCGAAACAGCGAGACCTCGTTGAAGGCGTGAAACTCGATCGTGTCGCCGTCGTCGTCGTGCGCGCGCATCAGCAGCGGGTGGATGACGGTGACGCGGGCCTTGGCGAGGCGCTCCGGCAAGCTCGTCGGAGTGGAACTCGTTCATGAGAAAGCCGACGGTGCCGCGGTGCATGCCGTAGATCGGCTTGCCGGTGCTCATGAACCGGTGCAGGCGTCTGCAGCATCAGCCCGTCGCCGCCGAGCGCGACGATGACGTCGGCGTTCTCGGGCGGGACGTTGCCGTAGCGCGCGACGAGCCGCTCGCAGCGCCTCCTGCGCCTCCGGGATAGGGCTTGCGACGAAGTGGATGCGCTTGTAGCTCGGGGTCGCGGGAGCTCATGGCACTTCGGACCTCGGTTTTTCGATCGCGAGGCGCTAATCGGGCCAGCAGGCGGTGCCCGCGACCGGCAAAGGTGGAGTAACATGGAACGCGCGGTCTTCGTCTATACGACCTATCCCTCGATTGTCGAGGCGGAGCAGGCCGGCCGCGCGCTGGTCGAGCGTCGCCTTTGCGCCTGCGTCAACATCCTGCCCGGCATGATCTCGCACTATCGGTGGCAGGGTGCGGTCGAGCGCGGCGAGGAGGTGGTGATGATCATCAAGACCCGCGCCTCGCTGGCCGAGCGCGTGCGGGCGGCGGTGAAGGAGATGCATTCCTACACCACGCCGGCGATCCTGGTGATCCCGATCGAGAGCGTGGACCAGGGCTATCTCGATTGGCTGATGGCGGAGACCGAGCCGGCGGCGGCAGGGGTGACGGCGCTTCCGCGAGCAAGCCGTTACTGCTCACGGCATATTCATCAACCGTTAAGCCTCATCAGTCTGATTTGTCAGAAGGGGTTCGACATGAGGCCGAAGGGCGGCTCGCGCACGGTGGACGAGCTGGCGAAGCGACCTAGTAAGATCGCGACGGCGCTGCCCGCGAGGGCGAGGCCGCCAAGACAACGGATGCCCGTGCAGATGCACGGGCTCCATTGCCCGAGGTCCGTGCCCGCGCCGCGATTTGTACTGACAGTTGTGTATCGCGTAGCTGGCAGTATGCGTAGCCGGCGTGGGTCACGGCAGCCGGCGTGCGGTGCCCCCAAGGCCCGCACGCCGGTACACTATGCCAAGGCCGCGCCGTCATATTCTGTAGCCGCGGAGCAACAGCCGGCAGATTTGCGCGGCGGGCTCGGCGCCTGTGCGCATCCGGAATCTTGACGCTCTCGCTCGATCGCGGAATGTTGACCTCGTGCTGGTTCCCCGGGTCGCACCGGGGAGGCAAGAGGGAACACGGGTCGGCTGCGACGGTGTCGCGGCTCGCGAGCCGTGGCTGCCCCCGCAACTGTAAGCGGTGAGCCTTTCGTCCGCGTCGGCCACTGGGAAACTGGGAAGGCTGGACGACAGGCGACTGACCCGCGAGCCAGGAGACCTGCCAGCGCAGTCACCCAACCGGTGGGCGGGGCGTACCACACGGAGCGGCTGTTCGCAGCGGTGACACGGGACCGATGCGAGGGCCGTGCGAGATGTTTCTCACGACTTCAAGCATGAGTGATGTGCCGGGCTCCGGCTGTCGGCGGATCGTGCCGGCGGTGAGCTCGGCCGAGCGCGCTCATGCGTCCTTCGCGTCGGCCCTGTTCACCGGGTGCCCGCGATGCTGCGCGGCGCCGCAGACGAAGGACGCGTGTCATGGGGACGCCATCGAACGAGTTCGGTTACGCGCGGCGCTGCTCGCGCGGCATCGCGGCGCTCGGTTGCAGCTCGGCCGGCGCGCAGGACGCGGTGGTCGAGCTGCCGGACGTCAACGTCACGGCCACGCCGGCTGGTGACGACGCACGCCAGCGGCCGCCGGCGCGCGAGCGGGCGCCCCGGTCCGGCGCGGCGACGCCCGCACGCCGCACCGGCGGCCGAGCCAGCGACCGGCGCCCGATGACGTCGCCGTCGAGCTTCCGTCGGGCATCGTCACCGGCACCATCATCACCGGCGCCTCGTCGACCGTCATCACCTCGACCGACATCGAGCGCTCGCCCGGCGTGACGATGCAGGACCTGCTGGCGCGCGAGCCCGGCATCCAGGTCGCGCAGCCTGTTCGGCGGCGTCAACGGCGCGCGATCGACGCGTCGACATGCGCGGCTTCGGCGCCACCGCCGCTCGCAACACGCTGGTGCTGATCAACGGCCGCCGGCATCAACGACCTCGACCTCGTCGGCGTCGATCTCAGCGCCATCCCGCGCGAAAGCATCGAGCGCATCGAGATCACCCGCGGCAACAGCGGCGCCGTGCTCTACGGCGACGGCGCGGTCGGCGGCGTCATCAACATCGTCACCAAGACCGGCGTCGAGCCTGCCGCCGTCGGCGCGCGTCGACGGCGCCTTCGGCTCGTTCAAATACCGCGAAGGCAACGCGTCGGCCAACGGCTCGAATCGGGGCCCTGGTCGCGCCTCGGTCTACGGCAACGCCATCAGCTCCGACGGCTACCGCGCAGAACAACGAGCTGCGACAGCAGAACGCGCGTCGGCGATCTCCGCTGATCACCGGGCCGGAGGGCAGCGCCTATCTCAATCTCTCCGCCGACAATCAGTATCTCGGCTTTCCCGGCGGCCGCCTGGTGACGCTGACGATCAGCGAGCTCGTCACCGACCGACGCGGCGCCGCGACGCCCGTTCGACTACGGCGACAAGAAGGGCCTCAACGCCACCCTCGGCGTCACGCGGATGCTGGCTCCGGGCACCGAGCTGATCGTCGACGGCGGCATCCGGCAGAAGAAGCAGCAGGCCGGTTTCTTCATCGCGGGGTTCGCGGACGTCGACCGCGACGTCAACGCCACGCTCACCACCTATTCGGTGACGCCGCGCTTGGTCAGCAATCACAACCTCGCTGGCATGCCGGGAAAGCTGATCGCGGGAGTCGATGTCTACGACGCCGATGTACGGATCGGACCGTGCCAACCATCGAGGCGATGCCCCGATCCACCGCTTCGACCTGCGCCAGACTCACCGCCGCCGCGTATTTCATGGAAACCGTCAAGGTGCGGCCCGACACCGACGTCGGCTTCGGCGCGCGCGTGCAGCAGATCGACCTGTCGGCGCGCGACCGCTTCGATCCCAATGCGCCGGCCGGGTTCTTTGCCGGTCCCGAAGGCCTCCCGCTCGACAGCACCGAAACGCAGCACGCCTGGCATCTCGGCATCGACCACCGCGTCAATCAGCATTTCGCGGTGTTCGCCCGGATGGCAAGAAGCTTCCGCGTGCCGAACGTCGACGAGCGGGTGGGGATGGCGCCGTTCGGCGTGCCGACCAACTTCAATCTGCACACACAGACCTCGCGCGACTACGAAGCCGGCTTTCGCGTTCGTGTCGCCAATTTCGAGCTGCAAACGAGCGCGTATCTGATGAACCTGCAGAACGAAATCTTCTTCAGCCCGGCGACCTTCATCAACACCAATCTCGACCCGACGCGGCGTTATGGCGTCGAGACCATCGCCAGCTGGCAGGCGACGCAGACGCTGCTGTTCAAGTTCGGCGTGGCCTATACCCGCGCGGTCTTCGTTGAAGGCCCATTCACCGGCAACGACGTGCCGCTGGTCGCGCGCTGGACGGAGAGCGTCGGCGTCTCCTGGGACATCTATCAAGAAGTACCTGGTGTTCGACGGGGTCGTGCGCTTCGTCGGCGCGCGGCGGATGGACAACGATTCCGCGAACCTGCAGGTGCTGATCCCGCCCAATACGCTGGTGGACCTGCGCATCGGGGGCACGATCGAAAAGTTCTTCTGGGCATTCTCGGTGCAGAACCTGTTCGACGTGCGCTACTTCGAGTACGCGGTCAGCTCCATCGATTTCTTCACCGGCCTGCCCAATGTCGGACGGTACAGCGCCTATCCGCTGCCCGGCCGGACCTTCATGGTGAAGGCGGGCGTGACGTTCTGATCTATTCCGGCGGACAATCCAGTCGCCCGCGCCTCCTTCCTTGGTGGCGCGGGTAGACCCGCGTGCCGCATGAGAAGCTCGCCGTCGCGTCAGGCATTGCGGCGCATGGTGTCAGCCGCCGAGTAGGGTGTGCCAGGTGTCAGTCCGCGTCCTTCCGATGGCGCTTGTCTTTCGGGCCGCCTACCGCACTGCACGCGCTCTAGGCCCCGCGGTTGATTGAACCCGACCTGGAATTGGATCAGACTGGGGGAAAAATAACGCCATAGAGGGAGGAGAACATGTATCCAACTCGCAGTCTGTGTTGGGGCATTGTTGCTGCCTGCGTGGCGTTGCTGCTTGCACAACCGTGCTCGGCCCAGATAGGCAGCCCGGGTGGCAGGCCGTCGCCGAAGCTCGTCCTGTTCATGGTGGTCGACGGTTTCCCGCAGGAGCAATTGGTAAAGTACTACGACCAGTACGGCCCACGCGGTTTCAAGCTGTGGCTCGACAAGGGCGCCTGGTACGGCAACAACCACTATAGCCACGCGACGACCTACACCGGCGTCGGTCATGCCACGTTGCTGTCGTGCGCGCATCCCTACAAGCACGGCGTGGTCGGCAACGACTGGATCGACAAGGCGACCGGCAAGCGGCTCTATTCGACCGAGGACGCGAGATACAAGTATCTGGACGAGGGCACCGCCGCGCATGCCGGCACGTCGCCGTTCAACATGAAGGTCACGACGGTCGGCGACGAATTGCTCTACGCCAACGGCAAGTCGAAGGTTATCGCCATATCCGGCAAGGACCGGTCTTCGATCGGATTGGCGGGGCAGCTCGGCACCGCCTACATGCACAGCACGTCGACCGGCCGGTTCATCACCTCCGACTACTACATGAGCGACTACCCGGCGTGGTGGAAGTCGTTCTATGCCGGCAAGCCGCAGAACAAGTATTTCGGCCAGAGCTGGACACCGCTGCTGCCGGAGGACGCTTACGCGCGCTCCGTTGCGGACAATCGACCGTGGTCCATCAACTACAAGGGCCTGGGTACGAGATTCCCGCACGCGAGCGCAGGCGATCCGAAGGAGCCCAACCCGCAACATTACGATACGACGATGTGGACGCCGTTCGGCGACCTGCTCATGCTGGATTTCGTGAAGGCCGCCATCGAGGGCGAGAACCTCGGCAGCAATCCCTCGGGCGCCCCCGACATGTTGGCCATCAGCTGGACCACCCACGACTACGTCAACCATCTGTTCGGTCCCGAGAGCCGGCAGTCGCAGGATCAAACCATCAGGCTCGACCGCGTCTTCGCGGAGCTGTTCGACTATCTCGACCAGCGCATCGGCCTGCAGAACGTGCTGGTTACGTTGTCCGCCGACCACGGCTTTATGAACGTCCCCGAATACAGCGCGAGCCGCAGGCTCGATTCCGGGCGCGTCGATCCGGACAAGATGATCGAGGCCGTCAATACGTCGCTCTCCGCAAGGTTCGGCGACGGCAAGTACATCACGGCGTGGTGGAACCCCAACCTCTATGTGGACTACAAGCTCATCGAGTTCCCGCAAGCTCAACCGAATGGAGGTCGAGAACGCCGCCCAGGAGGTCCTGCGCGCCTATCCCGGAGTTGAGGCCGTATTCACCCGCACGCAGCTGGAACAAGGGATGCTACCCCAGACCAAGCTGGCTAAGCAGGTGACGCTTGCATGGCACCAGCAGATCAGCGGCGACATCGTGGTCATGAACAAGCCGAACTGGTACTTGTTCGCCAAGCCGAACACCTATGCCTCGACGCACGGTTCGCCGTGGGCATACGACACCAACGTTCCGCTCGCGATGTACGGACCGAGTTGGATCAATCCCGGGAAGTACGGCGACTCGGAAGTAGTCGACCTCGCGCGCACGATCGCCTTCATTCTCAACGTTCGGCCGCCGAACGGCTGCGAGGGGCGAGTCCTGTCAGAGGCGTTGCGCTGATGCGCCAACCGCGGCGGCGTGGCGGGACTTGCCCGACCTGATCGACCTGGACCGCAGAAACCCTGGGATTGCCATGTCCATTCCCTGCAAATTCGAGCGCAGCATTCTCAGCCACGACGAGTACGAGCTCGTCCTGCGGAGTCACCATCCCGGGATCTACGACGTCGGGCTCGATGACCTGAAAGCGTTGCGCCACCGTCTGCGCGAGATGCGCGATCGGGAGCGGACGCTGGCGCGCGAGAAGCGCCGCGAAACGCGCGGCAAAGGAAAGCCGAGAGGCGGAAGCTTCCCCGGCACAGCCGAGCATCCCTTGCAGCGCAAACAGGTCCTCGCCGCGGCGCTCAAGCGCGTGAACAAAGAGATCGGCCGCATGCAGAAGCTCGAGGCGCGGTCCGCGCATGTCGAGGCGGCCCGCCGCGCCCTCGCGATGCGTCGTGCGGCTCAGTTTCCCCCGCGGCCTCCGGCCGGCGACAAGGCCAACGAAGGCATGAGTCCGCTACCCAGTCAGCGGCTGCGAACAACAGTGCCTTCCGCCAAGATCGGCAGCGTGTCACAAGCCACAAAAAAAGCGCAGGCGGCTCGCGACGCCCGAAATAGGGGACGATGAAGCTGTTCGCAGCGGACGTCACCGCACGATCAGCGTGGGCACCTTGCTGTGCGCGAGCACCTCGCTCGCCTGGCTGCCGAGCAGAAGGCGTCCGACGGCCCTGCGGCCGTGCGACGCCATCACGATGAGGTCGCAGCCCTGTTTCCCGGCGGTTGCGATGATGCCCTCGGCGGGATGCTGGTCCGCCACGTGCACGACGTCGCAGGCGACGCCGGCTGCTTTCGCCTTTTGCGCGGCGGCATCGAGGATCGCCTTGGCGGAGGCGGTCGCCATGTCCTCGAACTGATTGATCGGATTGGCACTGCCCATCCGGGCCTCGTGCGCCAATTCCAGCGCCGACCAGGGCTGGGTCACGGTCACCAGCGTTACCGGCGCCTTGACCTCCTTCGCCAGCGCAAGACCATGCGTCACCGCCCGGCCCGCAAGCTCCGATCCATCGGTCGCGATTAGAATTCGCTTGTACATCTGGCTCTCCCACCTTCGTTGAAGATTGTTACTGTCCGCGCGGGCGTGCTTTGCTCCAGATCAAATCGCCTGCAAATCTGCCGTCAAAGGCCGGGGCGTACCGACGATCCAATGCAGGTCTGGCATTGGACCCTGAACGGCGAACCCCGGCCCGCGGCCATGACTACCTGACCTTGACATATTTCCGCAGAACGCGCGGCCGGGGCTCTCCAGCGAAGACGTTGCCGAACTTGTCGACAGTACCGAACTCCGGCCCGCTTCCCGTTCGCGTGCCCGGGTGGCCGCCCTGATCCAGGATGAAGTACTTCACCCAGCCGTTCTGCGCGTCCCCGATCCTGATCCCCTGCTCGAAACCCGGATTTTCGAAATTGTCCGAACTCCGAGTCGAAGACATAGATCAGGTCTTCATCATTGACCGAGAAGGCAATGCCGCTCGGCATCCCGAACTGGTACCACCTCGCCAGAAACTTCCCATCCTGGTCGAAGATCTGGATCCGGGCATTCGACCGGTCGCACACGAACAACCGGCCTCGTTTGTCCATGTTGATGCAATGCGGGACCTGAAACTCGCCCGGCGCGTATCCGGTTTTGCCCCAAGCCTTGATGAATTTCCCGTCCTTCGAGTACTTCACGATCCGGTTGTTGGTGAAATGGCCGTCCGCGACGAAGATGTCGCCATTGGGCGCCGTCACCACACCGGCCGGCGACCTGAAATGGTACTCGTCGTCTCCACCGACCCCCGGTTCCCCGAGCGTCATCAGCAGCTTGCCATCCGGGCTGAACTTGCGGACGACGTGCCCGACTTTCAGCCCCGCCTTGGCTGCCGTCTGGACGGCGCTGTCGGCGCCGGAGTCGGTCGCCCACACATTGCCTTCGCGGTCGATATGCAGCCCGTGCGGCCAGATGAACATCTGGGCGCCGAAGCTTTTGACGACATTGCCCTTGGAGTCGAACTTGTAGATCGTGTCGTGCGGCTTGATCGTGCCGTCGGCATTCATGCAATCGATACCGAAGCGACCTCCGCGTGCGACCGGCACCGGGCTCGTCTCGTCACAGCGGATGAAGGCCCAGACACTTTCGCCGTCGATGTCGACATGCACCGACGCCGGCGGTCCCATCTCTCGCCCGCCGGGAAGTCTTGCCCATTCACCTCCGGGAACGCTGGGGCCACCGCCATCCGCCAATCCCCTGACAGGACGGTACGGATTGTCCGTGGGTCCCTGCGCAAAGCACACCGCGCTCGTAGCAAGCAGAATCGCGATGCCACACACCGTCATCCATCGAACTCGAATTGCCTTCGACATGACGCCCCTCTCTTTTTGGGATAGCGGAATTTAAAATGAACGCATGAGTGTATAGCGCGTACAGGATGATTTGAACCTGTGACGTCGCGATCCTCCATCTGTCGCTTTGACAAAACGCCATAAGGGATAGGCCGCGCCTTCGATCAACAGCGTCCACACGCGATCGGGTTGGACGTGCCGGGCAGCAAACACGCCAAAGGCGGTAGTTGGATAAGCTGAAACCTGTGCCCGCCCGCGCGATCGGACATTCCCAACCGCGCGCTGCGAAATCGCTTAGTCCCGTCGATCAAACAATCTTAACCCGGCAATCGCAATATGCGCGCTCCGGCCAACCTGGTAGGGGTCCCTCCGATGAAAGTTCTTTGCGCACTCGTCTTCGTCTGCATGTCCTTTCGCGCGTTCGCCATCCCGGTGGAGACGCCGGATAATCCGACAGCACTCCACTATCCGGCCTATTTCAACGACCTAGACGATCTCGACGTTGTTGACGAGATTACCGCGCAGAGCATGGGCCAGGTTCCGGGCATCGCGGTTGCAGCGGCCGTCGAGCCCGACACGCGGATCGTGGAGGACGAGACCGCCGCGCAGGGCATGGACCCGGCTCCGGGCATCGCGACTGCGCCGGCCATCGAGCCCGAGACCCGGACCGTGGAGGACGAGACCGCCGCGCAGGGCATGGACCCGGCTCCGGGCATCGCGACTGCGCCGGCCATCGAGCCCGAGACCCGGACCGTGGAGGACGAGACCGCCGCGCAGGGCATGGGCCAGGCTCCGGGCATCGCGACTGCGCCGGCCGTCGAGCCCGAGACCCGGACCGTGGAGGACGAGACCACCACGCAGGGCATGGACCAGGCTCCGGGCATCGCGGCTGCGCCGGCCATCGAGCCCGAGACCCGGACCGTGGAGGACGAGACCGCCGCGCAGGGCATGGACCAGGCTCCGGGCATCGCGGCTGCGCCGGCCGTCGAGCCGGAGACTCGGACCGTGGGGGACGAGACCGCCGCGCAGGGCACGGACCAGGCTCCGGGCATCGCGGCTGCACCAGCCGTTGAGCCGGAGACCCGGACCGTGGAGGACGAGACCGCCGCGCAAGGCACGGACCAGGCTCCGGGCATCGCGGCTGCACCAGCCGTCGAGCCCGACACCCGGATCGTGGACGAGGACGGCGCCGAGAATTCCAATGCGGTGGACACCGTTCCCGGTATCGCGGCGATCCGGCTGAGCGACGAAGACTGACCGGAAGCTTTGCCGGCGTCTGGGACGGCTTCCGAGCATTCGCGCCGCGGAGCGAGGAGCAGCACAGAAGCTGGTGCCGAACGCGGAAATCCCGCGTTCGGCATCTCATGTACGTGATCGGCAGTCAGCAAACCACGGGCGTACGGCGTAATCTCAGTCCGCCTTGATGTTGTGCTCGCGTGCGACCGCTCCCCACACCCGCATCTGTTCGCCCAGGAATTTGCGCAGGTCTTCGGGCCCACCGAGCACGAGCGATACCTGCTGGGTCTCCGTGAGCTGCTTGGCGACGCGCGCCTCGCGCAGGCAGGCAGTCAGCTCGGTCCCGAAGCGGTTGATGATCGCCTTGGGCGTGCCCGCGGGCGCAAACACGCCCCACCAGGCATAGGCCTCGAAGCCGGGAAAGCCGCTCTCGGCCACGGTCGGCGTCTGGCCGAGCGTCGCCGTGCGCGTCTTGCCGGTTTGCGCGACCGCCCGGATCGTTCCGGCCTGGATTTGCGGCATGGAAAGCGCGGTGCTGCCGACGAGAAGATCGACGTGGCCGGCGACCGTGTCGTTCATGGCCGGGCCGCCGCCGCGATAGGGCACGTGCGCGAGCCGTATGCCGGCCTGCTTCGACAGCAGCATCATGGCCAGATGACCAATGCTGCCGCTGCCGACCGAGGCGTAGCTGATCGCATCGGGTTTGGCTTTGGCCGCGGCGATCACGTCGTCGAGCGTCTTGAACGGTTTCGGCATCTGGGTCGAGATCGCGTAGGGCGCGGTGCCGATGAACAGCACGGGGTCGAGGTCTTTCTCGGTGTCGTAGGGCAGGCTCGGCAGCACGAACGGATTGGCGGCGTGGTTGTCGAATACGATCAGCCAAGTGTTGCCGTCGGGCGGCGACTTGGCGACAGTGGCGGTTCCGACACTGCCCGACGCTCCCGACCGGTTCTCGATAACGATGGTCGCACCGAGCCGCTGCTGCAGATCGTTTTGCACGAGCCGTGCTATGACATCGGTCGATCCCGCGGGCGGGTAGGGGACCACGATCCTGATCGTGCCCGCGGGCCACGCGCCTTGGGCGTTGCCTGAGCTATGGACCGCGAACGGCGCCGCCATCGCGCCGAGCATGAGGGAACGCCGTGTAAGCGTGGACATCGTGATATCTCCCGGAGTGGTGCGCCGGCGTTGGCCGCGGATCTCTGCGATTCCCCAAAGCCTAAATCAAAATGTAGATTAGCTCTATGCCCCGTTAGGCCCACGCAAACTGTCGGAAACCCCGTCATGAGCGACGATTTCGAGGACCATTGCTGGCAGGACATCGTCACGCCCGACGTCCTGGAGGTGTATGCCTGCTACCGCCGCGAGGTCTTTGTCGGCCCGAGCCCGGCGTTCCTGGCGGTCGATCTCTACGACGTGGTGTATCGGGGCGGGCCGCGGCCGCCCGCCGAGCTCGCCAAGACCCATCCCAACAGCTGCGGCGAATACGCCTATGCCGCGATCGAGCCGACCAAGCGGCTGTTCGCGGCGGCGCGCGGCGCGGGTATCCCGATCTTCTATTCAACCGGCGATGCGCGCGCGGAGAGCCGCCCCGGCCTGGTGACGGCGACCAAGCGCAACAAACCGCCGGTCGATCCGGCCGACTACGCGATCCGGCCGGAGTTCAAGCCGCAGCCGCAGGACGTCGTCATCACCAAGCAGCGCGCCAGCGTGTTCTTCGGCACGCCGCTCGTTGCGCATCTCACCCAGCTCGGCGTGCAGACGTTGATCATCTGCGGCGAAAGCACCTCGGGCTGCGTGCGCGCAACCGCGGTCGATGCTTATTCGCACGGCTTCCACGTGGTGCTGGTGGAGGAGTGCTGCTTCGACCGCAGCATCCTGTCCCACAAGGTCAACCTGTTCGACCTGCACCACAAATACTGCGACGTGATGCACGTGGACCAGGTGGTCGCGCATCTCGACGGGATGGCAGTCAAGAAGGCGAGCTGACCATGAAGCCCGGCCCTACGGCCGTTTCCCTATTCGCCGATCATCCGGCGCCCGCGCTGATCTGGCCGGACGGCGCCCACGTCGCGCTCTGGGTCATTCCCAACATCGAGTTCTTCTCGCTCGATGGAGAAGGTGCCGGCCGGTTCCGGCGGCCCGGGCACGCCGGCGCCGGACATCCCGACCTGGTCGGCGCGCGACTACGGCAACCGGGTCGGCGTATTCCGCCTGATGCAGGTGCTCGAGCGCTACGGCGTCCGCGCCACCGTGGCGCTCAACAGCGACCTCTGCGCGCACCATCCCGAGATCATCGAGGAAGGCCAGCAAGCTGAGCTGGGAGTGGATGGGCCACTGCGAGAGCAACACGCGCCGCCTCAATGAGGCGCCGCCGGGCGAGGAGAACGGGCATCATCGCGCGCACGCTTGGCGACGATCGAGAAGGCGACCGGCAGCCGGCCCGTGGGCTGGCTCGGCTCCGGCCTGCAGGAGACCTGGGACACGCTCGACCTGCTCGCGGCCGAATGGCTGCGAGTATGTCTGCGACTGGACCAACGACGACCAGCCCTATCGTCATGACCCTCGACGGCGGAGCGGCGGCTCATCTCCATGCCCTACAGCCACGAGATCAACGACAAGCCGGTGTTCGAGCGCCAGCACCGCACCGCCGACGAGTTCCGGGAGATGATCTGCCGGCAGTTCGACGTGCTCTACCGCGAGGGCGCGGAATCCGGGCGCGTCATGGCGATCGCGCTGCATCCCTATCTCACCGGCGTGCCGCACCGCATCGACGCCTTCGACGCCGCGCTCGCCTATATCTGCCGCCACGCACGGGTCTGGAAGGCGACCGGCAGCGAGATCGCGCGACACTATCGCGCGCAGATCGCACAAGCTCGTAGAGGAGTAGCGTCATGACGATGGATCGATTCGCTGCAGAGCATGTCGTCGGCATCGCTGCTGCGCGGGCGCGGCCGTGCGGGCTCGCCGCCGGCTGCGGCGGCGGAAGCGGTCACCATCGGCACGGTGGGCGCAGGCCTCGGCCAATCATCTGGCCGGTCTTCATCGGCCTCGACGAAGGGCTTCTTCGCCGCCGAGGACCTCAAAGTCGACGTCGTCTACGTGCAGTCGAGCGCGCAGCTGGTGCAGCAGATCACCGCCGGCTCGCTCGACATCTCGCATGTCGACCGGCCTGGTCGATCCGATGCGCGCCATCGGCATGGGCGCGCCGATCGCGATCGTGCGCGTCGAGGTGCAGGCGCCGCCTTACGCGCTGCTGGCCAAGCCGGCGATCAAGCGCCTTGACGGACCTCAAGGGCAAGATGATCTCGCTCGGCGGCCCCAAGGACATCACCCGCATCTATGTCGAGCGCATGCTCGCGCCGCACGGCGTGAAGCCTGGCGAGTTCGACATGGTGTTCGCCGGGCGCCACCGCGGCGCGCGTCGTCGGCGCTGCTGGCGGGCGCGGTCGACGCGGCGATCCTGCTGCCGCCGTTCAATTTCCAGGCCCGGCGGCGGGCTTCAGCCGATCTCGGGCTCACCATCGACTACGTCAAGGACCTGCCGTTCGCCGGCACCGTGGTCAACGTCGCGCCTGGGCGGCCGCGAACCAGGCGACGCGTCGACAAGGTGCTCGCCGTCTACAACCAAGAGCATCGCCTGGTTCTACGACGCACGAGAACCGCGCCGAGGCGGTCCAGATCATGGTCGACGTCGAGCAAGCTGCAGGCGGACGACGTGGAGAAGTCCTACGATTTCCTGCACAAGAGGCAAGTTCTTCGAACCGACCGGCAAGGTGTCGAAGAGCCAAGCTCGGCGCCCTGGTCAGGTGCGCTGCAGCAGCTCGGCGACATTCCGAACGGCTTCGACGATCGAGCGCCTGATCCTGCCAGGCGTCACGCAGCTGACCGACTGAGCTTGAGTGCGTCGATGCAGGAGATGGCGGAGCGGCGCAGGCGACCGGCGCGCGGCAGCGCCCCGCTCAGGCGACGCCGGCTGCGATCTTTCGCCGGCATCATCTCGGTGCTGGGCGGGTTGCTGCTGTGGGAGCTGATCAGCCGCGTCCTCGTCGCCAACCCGCTGTTTCTCGCCGCGCCGTCGCAGATCGTCGCAGGCGATCTGGCGGCTGATCGCCTGAGCGGCGAGATGCAGCGGCACATGGCCATCAGCGCGATCGAGTTCGCGCTCGGCTACGTCATCGCCAGCGTGATCGGCATTGATCTCGGCTTCGCCATGGCCAGCAGCGCGACCGCCAAGCGAGCGCTGCAGCCTTGGATTTCCGGGCCTCTACGCCACGCCCACCATCGCGCTCGCGCCGCTGTTCATTCTCTGGCTCGGCATCGGCATCTGGTCGAAAGTGCTGGTGGTCATCTTCCTCGTGCTGTTTCCGGTCACCATCAACACCGAGGCGGGGCTTGCGCACCACCAGCGAGCGGCTGATCGAGATGCTGCGCTCGTTCGGCGCCACGCCCGCGGCAGATATTCTTCAAGGTGTCGCTGCCCTCGGCCATGCCCTTCATCCTGGCCGGGCTCAAGCTCGGCATCGGACGCGGCCTGATCGGCGTCGTGGTGGCGGAGCTGTTCGGCTCGCGCGCCGGCCTCGGCCGCCTGATCAGCCAGTCGGCGGACGCCTTCAACATGCCGGAGCTGTTCGCCGGCGTGGTCGTGCTCGCCTTCGCCGGCATCGTGCTGACCGCGGGCTTCACCTGGCTCGAGGGCAAGCTGGTGCCCTGGACCAAGGACTGAGCATGGCGCCGAAGCTCGCGATCGCGCAATCTCGGCAAGACGTTCGGCGATCTCGCAGGCGCTGCAGCGACATCGACCTCGCGGTCGAGCGCGGCGAGTTCATCTCCGTCGTCGGGCCCGTCGGGCTGCGGCAAGACCACGTTCCTGCGCATCGTCGCGGGTCTCGAGCAGGCGAGCACGGGCGAGGTGCTGCTCGACGGACGCGTGGTGCGCGGCCCCGGCGGCGATCGCGGCTTCGTGTTCCAGACCGACAGCCTGCTGCCGTGGCGCACGGTGTTCGCCAACGCGATCATCGGGCGCGAGGTCGCGGGCCCGATCGGCGCGGCCGAGCGGCGGCGCACCATGGAGCTGCTGAAGCTCGTCGGGCTCGAAGGCTTCGAGCGCTATCATCCGCGCCAGCTCTCCGGCGGCATGCGCCAGCGCGGACCCGCAGCAATCATCCAGGCCGAGCCGGACAGCCGTGGTGTTGCGCACAGCGCATGGCTGTGCTTGATCCGGATCGACAACCAGGCCTGCTCCGGTTGAGCAACGAATGCCAGACGCAAAACTTGGTAAAGAGGGAAGGCGGATATGATCAAGAACCGCATCACGCGAAGAGCATTTTCCAAGCTGCTCGGCGCCTCGGCCGCAACGGCGGGGATGGGTCCGGGCTTGGCGCGCGCGCAGCAGAGCTATCCCAGCCGTCCGGTCCGGTTCGTGTTGCCGTTCGCGGCGGCGGGCGTGGCGGACATCACCGCGCGGCTGGCGGCGGAGAAGCTCGGCGACAAGCTCGGGCAACGCTTCGTGGTCGAAAACATGCCGGGCCCGGGCGGCATCGCCGCGGCGCGCGCCGTGCTGTCGCAGGCGGCGGACGGATACACGATCGGCCTGGTGACCAACGGCACCGCGATCAGCGTCGCCATCTACAAGTCGCTGCCGTTCGATCCGGTCAAGGACTTCGCGCCGATCTCGCTCATCGGCAATTTCGATCTGGTGTTCGCGACCAACGCGGACTCCGAGTTCAAGACCTTGGCGGATTTTCTCAAGGCGGCGCGCGAGCGGCCCGGCAAGCTCGACGTCGGCACCATCGCCGTCGGTAGCACCCAGAATCTCGGGGCCGAGCTGTTCAAGGCGCAGGCCGGCCTCAATTTCCAGATCGTGCCTTATCGGACGACACCCGACGTGATCGTGGCGCTCCTGCGCAACGACATCCAGCTGATGATCGACTTCTATGGCCCGATGAAGCCCACGCTGACAGACAAGAAGATCCGGCCCGTCGGCACGTCGGGTCCGCAACGCTCGCCGTTCTTCACCGACGTTCCGACCGTCGCCGAGGCCGGGGTGCCGGGCTACGAGGTGACATCCTGGAACGGAACGTTCGCTCCGGCCGGGACGCCGCCGGAGATCATCGGCCTCTTGAACCGCTCGATCCGCGAGATCGTCGCGATCCCCGAGGTGAAGCAGCGCTACGCCGAGCTCGGCATCGAGGCCAAGGCGAGCACGCCGGAGGAGGTGAAGGCGCGGCTCGAGGGCGACATCAAGAAGTGGGCGGCGCTGATCGAGCGCGCCGGCATTCAGAAGCTGTAGCGGACGGCTGCACGACGGGCGCCATCCGCGCGAAATGCTTGCGGAATTCTTCAGCAACATCGCTGTGGATGGCGTCTGTTGAAACAAAAATTTCCCTTCGCCGTCGCATTGCGAGGGCGCGAATACAAATCCGGACCTCATGAATACGATCGAAGATCGAATTCTACGATCTCGACCACGCCGCTCGATGCTGGATACGTCACAACCAACTGGCCTCTGCTAGACTTCCGCAAGACTAGCCGATTCGGCTGGTCGGACACCATGGAGGGGATCCATGAACGCGGCGGTTCTAGGAAGCCTGGTGGAGCAGTGGGTCTGGCGATGTCAGAAGGTCGCCACGCAGTATCAGTTGCGGCAATCAATCGATTTGAAAACCGAGGTCGAAAAGCTGGTGGAACAGGCGGAAGTGCAGGCGCGGCTGTTGGAGGCCAGCGGCCCTGTGTTTCTCGCCACGGTCGAAAGCAGGCTCGACATCAGGGCGCATATCGCCAAGCTGCCGGAGCCGCTGGCACCGGAGAAGTTGACCGATCCGGTGCTCAACGTCATGGGCCGCGCAGAGGCCTTGCACGCGTTCGCCGACGCTTTCGGCGATGCGGCGGCGCGGCTCAAGAAGGCGGCGTAGCAGTTCAATCCGCGTCGGACGGCAGGGGTGGTTCCGTCGATCGCCCGCTGTCGTCCGACGTCGGATTCTGGTGCCGGGTGAGAGATTTGAACTCCCGACCAACGGTTTACAAAACCGCTGCTCTACCACTGAGCTAACCCGGCAAAATGGGCCTTTCTGAAAGGGCGGGGCGGCGAATTGCCACCCGGCGGTGCCCGCTGCGCACGCGAAATATCACTGCCCCCGAATATTGGCAAACATTGAACCCGGATTACTTGAGGCCTACTCGCCGCGACTTGGGGTAACGCCGGCAAGCGAGCTGCTTCAATGACAAGGATATCTGTTGCGCGCGAGCACCGAAGGCATCCTCGGGCTCTTTGGCCGCGTGGGATGGACGAGCAAGATGTTTTTTTCTCGCGGGTCGGAACCAAGCCTCAAGATGAGCATTGGGCAATATGGGACGAGCTCCCAGACCCTCTGAGCTCGTTCGTCCCAGAACTCCAACCCCGCTTCGGCGGGGTTTTCTTTTGTCGGGAGGGCGCTTGCCGTCGCCTCGTGTTGGCCGGGCGCCCGAAGGGTTGGCGTCAGACCTTTCCGCCGGGGGCGTAGCAGCGGATCTTGATCTTGCCCTGCTCGAAGTAGATCCAGACGGCGGGGTGACCGGCCTTGTCGGGCTCCCTGATCACCACTTCATCGGGAACGGGATACCAAGTCGGCGCCACGGCTGGCCACGTCGTCCAATAGTGGCCCTCACGAATTCGGCTGCTCGACGGGTCAGGCGACGTGCCCGGGATCGAGGGGAGAGGGGGTTTGCAGCTTGCTGTCGTCCGTCATTTTCGCCGTATCCTGAGCTCCCTCTTGGCCCCGCGGTCCGAGCCGCGCCCGCGCGATATCATCCTCGGTCGCGCGGCCTTCCTCGCGACCCTGACGTATCCGCGCCCTCTCACGAACTGTCTGGGCCATGGGTTCCACCGCTTTGCAAGCATCGATCGGAAGATAGGCCGGCTCCGTTCCCAAAATCCCACCGGACCGAATACAACTTTCGTCAGATAACGACCCCGGCGCGATTTTGAAGCAGTCGCCCGCTTGTTTCTGGCGGTTCCATACCTAGATTTCCGACAGTGTCGCGTCCCTCCCAGCCCCCCTGCGATACGCGGCATGAAGAAGCCCCGGCAGCGTAAGTTCGCCGGGGCTTCGGATTCAGGCTCACGGTTTGGCGGCGATCACTCCGCGACGACGTCGTCGAGCTCGAGCGGTTTGACCCGCGCGGCCATCCATTCCGCAAGCGCCGCCGCCTTTTGCTGGCCGCGCTCGTTGAGTGGCAATTTGAGGGTCTGCATCAGCACCATCAATTCCTGCCGGGCCGTCGCATGGGCGAGGCCCGGACGGGTGCCGAGCGTCTTCTCGTCGAGATCGTCGAGCGCGGTCAGCCCGCGCGGAAAGAATTCGCGGTAGATCACGCGCTCCGCCAGCGCGTCGGTGCTGCGGAAGCCGAGCCGCGCCGAGAGCTCGCCCAGGACCTGGACGACGCGGCGATTGTTGCGTGAATCCAGCATCGACAGCCGATTGCGCAGCACCACCCAATCCATCAGGACGCCGTCGACGAGGCGGCGCTGCTGGCGGGCCTCGCGCACCATCTTGCCGTAGTGGCTTTCGCCGGTGACGGCATAGGTCGCGGGATCGACGGTGCCGAGCACGGCGAAGTCCACGAAGCTGTCGTTGAGCGGCGTGATCAGCGTGTCGGCCATCGAGTGGGCGAGCCGCGTCAGGTGGCTGTCGCTCCCGGCGGTATCGATGACGATGAAATCGTTGGTCTGCTCGACCGCGGTAAGCGCGTCGACGAAGCCGGTGAACTCGATGGCCTCGTTGTCGTCGAGCTTCTGAGTCGATCCGCGCGGCACGCAATAGTGGATCGGGAGAGACAGCGCGCTGCCCGAGTGCTGTGCCCAGTTGCGCCTGTTGTCGATGTAGTGCGTGAGGCTGCGCTGCCGCAGGTCGAGGTCGATCGTGGCCACCCGTTGCCCGAAACTCATCAGGGCGACGGCGATGTGCATGGCGATGGTGGATTTTCCCGCGCCGCCCTTTTCGTTGCCGAGCACTACGACGTGCGCCGCTGCGGGCCGCCTCCTGCTCGCCTGCACCAACATAACCTTACCTCAAGATCGTCCTCTTCACTTTCAAGGCGGCAGACTGATTTTGTTGGGGGCTAGGTTCCTCCGCTGGAGGCCACTCGCGCCGATCGCTTCTGTAACGAGCGAATGCGGCGGGCGAGCGAGCCTTTCGTGTCGTCTCCTCCATTGCTGATCGGGGCGTGTCCGTTTCCTCCGTTCGGAGAGGGCCGGCCGATTGCCGCCTCCAATTCATCGGCCTTGCCTGCGAGCATGGTGTCGATCGGCGAGCCCAATCCTTCGAGCGCGTGCGCAACGCGTACGACTTCGCCGGCGACGTCGTTGATGCGTTCGCGCAGCACGGCGTTGGCCATGCGCTCGGACGCCCAGGTCGCCTCGACCTGGCGCTTCAAAGTCACCATCTCGTGCTCGAGCTTGGTGTAGTCGTCGAACGATTGGCCGAGCTGCTCCTCGAGCGAAGCATTCTCCGCCTTGAGGCTTGCGATCGCCGCGGCATGGCGGTTGTCGGCGTCGGCCAGCTTGTCGCGCGCGTCGATGAAGGCCAGGAGATCGTCGAGCTCGGCCTTCTCGTTGGTGAGCTTGCGCTCGACTTCCTGCAGCGCGCCGGTCTTGAGCGCGAGCTCGGCCTCGGTGCGGTGCAGCCGCTCGTCGAGCGCGCGTTCTTTGGCCACGAGCGTCTGCACAGCCGTCGTCCTGTCGCCGAGCTCGGCCTTGAGCCGGGCGATGGTTTCGCTCGTCTTGCCGATCTCGGAAAGCTGGCTGGTCGCCTTCGAGCGCATCTGCTCGACGCCGGTCTCGAGCCGGCGCGTCGCCATGGCGATTTGAGCGTGAAGCTGGCCCATGTCGGCCTCGATGTCCGCCATCAGCTTGGGCGCCGCGGCTTCGAGACGTTTCATGGCGAAGCGCCCCATGCGCGAATGCACGAGCGCTTTGGCGATCAACACGAGGACGATCGCGACGAGAAACCCGATCCCCAAATAGATGATCGGTTCACTCATGTACCAGGACCCGTGGTCACCCCGACAGGTACTCCCCCAGTGACCAGCATGTGGGGTTACGCCCACAGGCTAGCAATTCTGCTCGTGATTGCAAGGCAACAGAGTCATTTGACGAAAATTTGCGGTCAGTGCCGCATCGCCGCAACACCGGCGGGTGGGTCATTCGTCCGTTACGTATTAGTGCTCACTATCATGATCTTGGCCGGATCGGTTTCGGGGCGGGACAGGTGCTGCGTCGCCCGTCGAAATCGTCCGGCCTCGATAACATAGGCGGTCAACGAAAGTGGAATTCGGCCGCGGGCAGTCGCGGTTGCATTGGCGCAAGCGATCGAACGCAAGAAAAAACCCCGCTTCCGCGGGGTTGAAGAGATAGCGGCGGAGCGGCAGGTTGTGCCGCCCCGCGTGTTTCGATCGCTCAAGTTTTCTGGATCGCGACCCCGGAACTGGTGACCATGTTGACACCCTTGGTGTCGCGCAGGAAGATCGCACCGACGATCAACGTCATCACCGCAACGCCGATCGGGTACCAGAGGCCGGCGTAGATATCGCCGGTTGCCGCCACCACGGCCGTCGCGAGCAGCGGCAGCATGCCGCCGAACCAGCCGTTGCCGATGTGGTAGGGCAGCGACATCGACGTGTAGCGGATCCTGGTCGGGAACATTTCCACCAGGAAGGCCGCGATCGGGCCGTAGACCATGGTCACGTAGAGCACCATGATCACCAGGATCAGCTCGACCATGACTAGTTGATCTTGCTTGGGGTCGGCCGCTTGCCGGATATCCCGGCGCGGTGAGCGCGGCCGTCCACTTCGCGGAGTTCCAGCCCGTGCAGCTTGGTCGCGCCGATCTCGACCGACGACCGGCTGGCCGGCGTGCGTCCACGCGAGCGTGAACGAGAGGCCGGCCTTGGTGAGGAAGTCCTGCGCGCGGTCGCACTCGCTGAACTTGGACCACGGACCGACGAAGATGTGGAAGTTGCAGGTCGCTGGTCGGCGGAGACCGTGATCGGGTGCTTCTGCTGGAACGACTCCAGCGCCGGGTTGGCGTAGTGCGTCAGCGCCCCGAACAGCGGGAAGTAGGTCACCGCCGCGATCAGCGCAGCCGGCCAGGATGATCTTGAGCCGGCCGATGCGGTCCGACAGCCAGCCGAAGAAGATGAAGAACGGTGTGCCGATGAGCAGCGACGACCGCCGATCAGGGCATAGGCCGTGAGATAGTCGAGCTTGAGCGTGATGGTCAGGAAGAACAGCGCATAGAACTGGCCCGTGTACCAGACGACGCCCTGGCCGGCGGTGGCGCCGAGGAGCGCAAGCAGCACGTATCTTGTTGTTGGGGTAGCGCAGGAAGCTCTCGGTCAGCGGGGCCTTCGAGCCTTTGCCCTCGGCCTTCATCTTCTGGAAGACCGGCGATTCGTTGAGCTTGAGCCGGATGTAGACCGAGAACGCCAGCAGGATCAGCGACACCAGGAACGGAATGCGCCAGCCCCAGTCGGCGAAGGTCGTCGCCGTCGATGTAGACAGCGGCACAGTCCGATCACCAGCAGCGCCAGGAAGAAGCCGAGCGTCGCCGTGGTCTGGATGAAGCTCGTGGTGTAGCCGCGCTCGTTCGGCCGGCGCATGCTCGGCGACGTAGGTCGCGGCGCCGCCGTACTCGCCGCCGAGCGCGAGGCCCTGCAGCAGGCGCAGCGTCACCAGCAGGACCGGCGCGAGCCAGCCGATCTGCGCGAAGGTGGGCAGCAGGCCGACGGCGAAGGTCGCGACGCCCATGACGACGATCGTGACCAGGAAGGTGTACTTGCGGCCGACGAGGTCGCCGATGCGCCCGAAGATCAGCGCGCCGAACGGGCGCACCAGGAAGCCGGCGGCGTAGGTCGCGAAGGCGCGAGAGCAGCGCGGCGGTGTCGTTGCCGGGCGGGAAGAACAGCGCGGCGAAGAAGGGCGCCAGCGTGGCGTAGAGATAGAAGTCGTACCATTCGAACACGGTGCCGAGCGAAGAAGCGAAGATGACCCGGCGTTCGTCCGCCGTCATCCCCTCGGCCCGAGGGCGGGTGAGTGTGAGCGTCGTCATCGGTGGTCCCCTTGGGTTGCGCAGTGATCGACAGGTCCGTGGCGCGTCTCGAACGCCTTGGCCCTGGGACGCTTTATGTTGCGACGCGCAAACCGTCATTGCGCAAGTGGTCGTAGGCCGAAAGTCGGAACTTTGTGATTTGCTTTGATTTGACGACGTTTCTTCTCACCGCGCGCTGGAACAGAACCGTGCCGTATTGTGGTGCGCAATTAGTCGTAAGCCGAACAGCCTAATCAAAAAGACGGCCCCGCTCGCGCGGGGCCGCAAGTAGGGAGGGCGGGGCGGCAGACGGTGCCGCCCCGCGTGTCAATGTCGCGTGATGTTCAACGTCTTTCGTCTCCGGCAGAAACAAGAAGCCGATGACGAGGCTCATGCTGGCGACCACGATCGGGTACCAAAGCCCGGAATAGATGTTGCCGGTCGCCGCCACGATGGCGAATGCCGTCGCCGGCAGGAAGCCGCCGAACCAGCCGTTGCCGATATGGTAGGGCAGCGACAGGCCGCTGTAGCGGATGCGTGTCGGGAACAGCTCGACAAGCCAGGCGGCGATCGGGGCGTAGACCAGCGTCACGTAGATCACCAGGATCGTGAGCAGGATGATCTGAACGTGGCCGCGATCAAAGCATCATGGTCAGGCTTTCAAGCACATCGATCAGCCACTCGGCCGCTTGCAGCGTGGCGAGCCGTTGGGCGACGGACGCCCTGCGGAACGTCTGATTGAGCAGCGTCAATGCGCGCCGATAAGCGGGATGTGCCCGCGCCGCATCGTTCAGTCCGGCCAGCCGCTGCAAGATGGCGAGGCGGTGGCGCTCGGCTTCCTCGTATCGGGCCTTGAAGGTGAGGCCGGGCCGAGCGGTCCTACGGCGCATCGCCAGGAATTGTCCAACTCTTCGAACCATGCCGGTCTCAGGAGGCGGGTCACATTCCGGCCAGCGAGAAGGCCAGCGACAACACCCACATACTGATGGAAATTGCGGATGTCCACTTTGCAAAGGTGAGATAGGTCTCGCGCAGCACAGTCGAGCTCGCCCATTGGGCATAGGCCTCCGGCGGGCGGACCTCCTTGGGCAGGTACAGCCACATCTCGGTCTTGCGATAGTGCTTGGTCAAGGCTTCGCGGGCCTTGAAAATCAGGATCAATGCCATTGCCGTGGTCAGAAATCCGCCGGCCTGGAACGCCACGCGTGGCTCGAACGACAAGCCGATCATGATGCAGAAGATGGCGAGCGAGCCGAAGCCGCAGGCGCGCAGCACCGTTTCGAACGCGACCTGTCGCATATGTTCCATGGGGCCCCAATAACCGATGATCGGGTCCGGCCCGGGCATTTTGCCGTGAATTGGCCGGCGACGCCATCACAAGCGAGTGTCCCGAGAGGAGGAGACGGGCGGGGGGTGCCCATTCCGTCCCTGCTGCCCCTCCTGCGTCCCCGTGGGGCGGTCCCGCGCTATCCCGGCGGACATGCCAATGTGGTAAGTTTCACATCAATGCTTCGCGCCCGACGCGAGGGCTTGCGGTGGGTTCCGCCGCCCGGGCGGCGCGCAACGCACCTGTGGAACCAGCCCCGGCGCGGGAGGCGAACGGAGGAAACATGGGCCGCAGCGTGCTCATTGTCGACGACGAGCCGAACATTGTGCGGTCGTTGCAGTTCCTCATGGCCAAGGCCGGCTACGACGTCCGGGTGGCGCGCGATGGGGAGCAGGCGCTGGACGAAATCGCCAAGGCGCCGCCGGATTCTGGTGTTGCTCGACGCGATGATGCCCAAGCGCGACGGTTTCGATGTCTGCCAGACCATCCGGGCCAATCCAAGTTGGGCGGGCGTGCGCGTCATCATGCTCACGGCCAAGGGCCGCGACATCGAGCGCGAGAAAGGGATGGCCATGGGCGCCGACGACTACATCACCAAGCCGTTCGCGACCAAGGACGTCGTGGCTCAGGTCGAGAAGCTGCTCGGTCCCGCCGAAGGACCTCGCGATGAATGATCGAGCTCGCAACGGCGTCGCACCCGTGCGCTTGAATGTGCTGGTTCCGCTCGTGCTCGGGACGCTCGCGGGGGCGTGCTTCCTGGTCTTGGCCGTGGTGCTGGGCTCGATCACTCAAGCCAGGGGGCCCATCGAAGAGCACCTGCCGCGCATCGGCTACCTGATGTTGGCGAGCTTCGGCGGCATGCTGCTGCTGTTCTCGGCGGCCTGGGCGGTTCTTCACGTGTGGGTCGTACGGCCGATCCAGGTCTTGACGGGGGAGGCGGAAACGCTCGCCCTGACCGAGCAGAATCGCGGGCTGCTGATGCCACCCCGCCATGCCCTCGAACGGCTTCCGCGTGCCGTCGAGCAATTGGCGCGGAAGCTCGCGGCGGCGCGCGCCGGGACCGCAGAGGCGATTGTGGGCGCCACGCAACGCGCCGAGGAGCAGAAGAGCTGGCTCGAAGCGATCCTGCTCGACCTGACGGAAGGAATTATCGTCTGCAATCTGGAGCACCGCATCCTGCTCTACAACCAGGCTGCGGCACGCATTCTCAACATGCGCGATGCGCTGGGTCTCGGTCGGTCGTTGTTCGGCCTGCTCACCGGCGAGCCGATCCTGCAGACGCTCGAGTTGTTGCAGCAGGCAGGGCAGGCGGGCGGCAAGACCGGGGCCGAGGCGGGCGAGCGCGTGAGCGAACAACAGAGCCATCGCTTCGTCTGCGCGACCGTCGATGTCGGAACTCTCCTCGAGACGCGCTTGAGCCTCGTGCGGCAGCCGTCCGGGGCGGCGTCCGGCTACGTTCTATCGTTCGCCGATATCGGACAGCAGATCGAGAACTTGGCGCTGCGCGACGCCATCCTGCGCGAGACGATGGTGGAGTGGCGTCGCCCGCTGGCGAATCTCAGGGCCGCCACGGAGACTCTGTTCGCCAATCCGGCCCTCAAGGACGCGGACCGCACAGCCTTCGAGGAGATCATCGCCAAGGAGGTCGAGAACCTCAATGACCGCTTCCTCGAAGCGTCACGCCGCTATGAGCGGCTCACCGCCGGCCCCTGGCCGATGTCCGACATCCACTCGCTCGATCTGTTCAGGGTGCTGCAGCGGCATCTTTCCGAAAACGGCGGCATCGAGCTGACACCGGTAGGCATACCGATCTGGCTCCAGGCGGACAGCCACTCCCTGATACTCGCGCTCGAGCATCTGATCCGCGCCGTGGCGAGCTACACGGGCAAAACGGCCTTCGACATCGAGGCGCTGCCCGGAGAGAATTACGGCTATGTGGAGGTTGCCTGGGAGGGGGCGCCGATTCCGTCCGCGGCAATCGAGTCCTGGCTCGATGAGCCGCTCAAAGGCACGATCGCCAACCGCAAGGCCCGGCAGATCCTGGAACGGCATGGCAGCGACCTGTGGAGCAAGCCGAAGGGCGATGGCGGCGCCTGCCTGCGATTGCCGCTGCGCCTGCCCGAGCGCCCGCAGATCGTCAGCGCCGAGCCGCCGGTCGCGCCGCGGCCGGAATATTACGATTTCGACCTGTTCAAGGTCGCCGACACGGCGCTCGCCGATACGCCGCTCAAGAAGCTGCGCTACGTCGTGTTCGACACCGAAACCACCGGGCTCCGGCCGTCGGAAGGCGACGAGCTCATCGCGATCGCCGCGGTGCGCATCGTCAACGGGCGAATCCTCACCGGAGAGACTTTCGAGCGGCTGATGAATCCCGGCCGCCCGATCCCGGCATCAAGCGTGCGCATTCATGGCATCACCGAAGACATGGCGCGCGACAAGCCACCGGCGCGCATCGTGCTTCCCCAGTTCAGGAATTTCGTCGGGGACGGCGTTCTGATTGCGTGGAATGTCGCCTTCGACATGCGTTTCCTGGAGCTCAAGCAGGATGAGGCAGGAGTCCGGTTCAACAACCCGGTTCTCGATGCACTCCTGCTTTCCATCTATCTGAGTAACGAGCCGATCAACCATTCGCTGATGGCGACAGCGGAGCGGCTGGGAGTCGTCGTGACCGGCCGCCATACCGCGCTCGGCGACGCCATGGCGACCGCGGCCATCTGGGTGAAGTTGCTGGACCTGTTGGAGGCGCGCGGCATACGAACGTTGGGTCAGGCCTTCAAGATTTCGAGCCGTCTGGTCGCGGAGCGCCGGCAGCTCGCGCAGTTCTGATCAACTGAGTTACGCAAACCGAGGAATGACTCCATGACCCGACCCGGACTCACCCATGAGCGGCTCGTGGCGCTGTTCCTCCTCGGCGTGCTTCTCTTCACGCCGCCGTTCCTCGGCATTTTCAATACCCCTGACCGCATTCTCGGTCTTCCCAGTCTTTATCTCTACCTGTTCGCGGCTTGGACGCTGCTCATCGTTCTGGTCACACTGGCGATCGAAAGCTCGGATGCCGACGAGGAGCCCGCCGGGACGGAAGACACCCCGCCGGGCGGCTCGGAGGTGACGAACGACAGGACGGGAGCCTAGCGCATGCTCACCGCGCCGACGATCGTCGCCGTCGCGTTCCTATACCTGTGTCTCCTGTTCGCCATCGCCTATTACGGCGACAAGCGTGCGGATCGCGGACAGAGCATCATCGGCAATCCGTATATCTACGCGCTGTCGATCGCCGTCTACTGCACGTCTTGGACTTTCTACGGCAGCGTCGGCCGCGCCGCCTCCAGCGGCGTCGGATTCCTGCCGATCTACATCGGCCCGACCCTGACTTTCATCCTGGGCTGGTACCTGATCCGGAAGATCATTCGCATCAGCAAGGTCAACCGCATCACCTCGATCGCCGACTTCATCGCCTCCCGTTATGGCAAGAGCTCCAATCTCGGCGGCCTGGTGACGATTGTCGCGGTGGTCGGGATTCTTCCGTATATCTCGCTGCAGCTCAAAGCGATCTCCATGAGCTTCTCGGTGCTGCTCGGCTATCCGGAGATCGTGATGCCGGCGCAATCAGGTTCCACTCCCGTCCTGCAGGACACCGCGCTCTATGTGGCCCTCGTCATGGCGGCCTTTGCCATCCTGTTCGGGACGCGGCACATCGATGCGAGCGAGCACCACGAGGGAATGGTGGCGGCCATCGCTTTCGAGTTGGTGGTCAAGCTGTTGGCATTCCTCGCCGTCGGGGTGTTCGTCACCTTCGGGGTATATCAGGGATTCGGCGACCTGTTCTCGCGCGCCGCTGCCTCGGGCGATCTGGCCAAGCTGTTCACCATCGACGCGGGCACCGGTTACACGAGCTGGATCTCGCTCACCGTGCTCGCCATGCTGGCGATCTTCGTGTTGCCGCGACAGTTCCAGGTGCTCGTGGTCGAGAATGTCGACGAGCGGCACGTCAAGAAGGCGGTCTGGCTCTTCCCGCTCTATCTTCTCCTCATCAACATCTTCGTGCTGCCCATCGCCTTCGGCGGCTTGCTCCATTTCCCGCAAGGAAGCGTGGACGCCGACACGTTCGTGCTCGCGCTGCCCATGGCCGAGCATCAGCAGACGATCGCGCTGCTCGCCTTCATCGGCGGGCTTTCCGCCGCGACGGGCATGATCATCGTCGAGACCGTGGCGCTCAGCACCATGGTTTGCAACGACCTCGTCATGCCGACGCTGCTGCGGGTCGGCCGCCTGCACCTGTCGGAGCGTCGCGATCTGACCGGTGTCCTGCTGGCCATCCGACGCGGCGCCATCGTGGTGATCGTGCTGCTCGGGTACGCGTATGTACGGCTCATCGGCGAGACCTATGCCCTCGTCACCATCGGGCTGGTCTCGTTCGTGGCGGCCGCGCAGTTCGCCCCCGCGATCATCGGGGGCATTCTTTGGACCGGAGCAACCAAGGCCGGAGCCCTCGCCGGGCTGACCGGCGGCTTTCTCATCTGGATCTACACGCTGCTCCTGCCATCCTTCGCCCGCTCCGGCTGGATCGGGGAAAGCTTCGTGAACGACGGTCCGTTCGGCTTCGCGCTGTTGCGCCCCTACGAGCTGTTCGGACTTTCCGGCCTCGATTCGATCGCGCATGCGCTGTTCTGGACGATGGTCGTCAATGTCGGGCTCTACGTGGCCGTCTCGCTGGTGACCTCGCAGACCATCATCGAGCGCAGCCAGGCCAACCAGTTCGTGGACATCTTTCGCGCGGCGTCCGGAGAGCGGATTTGGCGCGGCCGGGCCACGATCGGCGACTTGCGGCGCCTGCTCGCCCGCTTCATCGGCGAGCCGCTGGCCGAAGCCGCGTTCCATCGCCTCGCACGCGAGCGCAACCGCCGCCTCGACGACGCCAGCCCGGCCGATGCCGATATCGTGTCCTACGTCGAGCGCCAGCTCGCCGGCGCCATCGGCGCGTCCTCGGCGCGCATCATGGTCGCCTCGGTGCTGCGCGAGGAAATGCACGACATCGACGAGGTCATGCAGATCCTGGACGAAGCCTCCGAGCTCATCGTCTACAGCCGACGGCTGGAGGAGAAGAGCAAGGAGCTCGAAGCTGCAACCAATGAGTTGAGAGCCGCGAACGAGCGGCTTCAGGAGCTCGACAAGCTCAAGGACGACTTCGTGACGACGGTGAGCCACGAGCTGCGGACGCCGCTCACCTCGATCCGCTCCTTCAGCGAGATCGTGCACGACAACCCGGATTTGCCGATCGAGGAGCGCCGCGAGTTCCTTCAGATCATCGTGCAGGAGAGCGAGCGCCTGACGCGGCTCCTCAATGATATCCTCGATCTGGCCAAGATGGAGGCCGGCAAGATCGAATGGCACATAGCCGATATCGCTCCGCGCGCCGCCATCGAGCAGGCGCTCGCCGCCACCAAGGGCCTCGTTCGCAAGCACGGCAAGATAAAGCTCGAAACCGTCCTCGAGGATGACCTTCCGATCGTTCGGGTCGACGCCGACCGGTTGATGCAGGTCATCGTCAATTTGATCTCCAACGCCGTGAAGTTTTCCGACAAGGAAAGCGGCTGGGTTCGGCTCGAGGCGCGGCGGGAAGGCGGCGCCTTGCGCGTCGACGTCCACGACAACGGCATCGGCATCGACAAGAAGGACCACAACAGGATTTTCGAGCGATTCCAGCAGGCCGGCAACACGCTCACGGACAAGCCGGCCGGAACCGGGTTGGGCCTCCCGATCTCGCGCGAGATTCTCCGGCACTTCAACGGCGAGATCTGGGTCGAGAGCGAGGTCGGCAAGGGCGCGACCTTTTCCTTCCGAATTCCGGGGGCCGGCATGCGCGACGCGGTTGCCGCGCTGCCCACAACCGCGCTAGAGGCGGTCCAGTGACCAGGAGTCGGTAGTCGGATTCGATGTCCGACCCGGTCATCAAGGAGTTCTGATACCTGATACGAGATCGACCTCCAGCGTGTCGCGCACGTTGACGATACCCCGCAGGCAGGTCACGAGGTGGTCCTTTTCGCGCTTGCTCAGCCGCTCCTCGGGTACGAAGTCGCCGATGTCGCGGCCGGCCGCGACATCCTCGACCTGCTGGCGTAGCAGCAGCCGCGAGATGAACAGAAACGCATCCCTCAGATTGTCGTGATCCTCGGGATGCAACGCGCCTTTCGCTGCGAGTCCGTCGAGCCGTGCGAGCGTGGAGGTCTCCGGCAGCCCCGCCCTGAGCGACAGCAGCCGTGCAGCCTCCACCAGGGGCAAGCTGCCGCGCAGCTTCAGATTGATCATCCCCGGCCGGTCTTGCTTGTCTCGCTCGCTCCGCAGCCGCCCGAACCAGCCGAGCGCCGCGCCGTGGTCAGCCTCGATGGAGAAGAGGTCCCTGACGAAGGTCGGGCTTCTGGCGATCGCCTGCATGATGTGGCGGCGCAGCGCCTGTGAAAGCGCCGCGTCGCCCCACACGTGCTGGAAATCGACTAGGACGTCGCTCAACAGCAGCTGGGCCTCCGTGCGCTTTCGCAGCCAGCCGGCGATCTGCTTGCGCCATTCCGAGATCCGCTTGCGCCAGACCGGGTTGGTGGCCATGACATTTCCCAGGCAGAGCGGGAATCCGATGGCATCGAGCAGTTGCGTGAAGCGCACGGCAAGCGGGACAAAATAGGCATCGACACGCGCGTGCGCGTCGTCGTCGTAATCGGCCAGGATGAACCCGTTGTCCTGGTCGGGCGCCAACAGGCATTCGCCGCGGCCCGCGGAACCCATGACGATGAGCGCGAACGGCACCGGCGGCTTGCCCCAGCCGTCGGCTGCCAGGGTATTGATTGCGAGCACGAGCGCGCGCCGGTGCAGTTCGAAGTTGATCTCCGTGAGCAGCGCTTGCACCTCGGCGATGGGCATGCCGTCGCGCAGAAAGTCCTTGGTAAGGTCGGCCTCCCATTCCTTGACCCGCTTCAAGCCGTCGAGGGTGTCATCCTGCACGAGCTGATCGGTCAGGCGCGTGAGCCAGCCCGAGAGGAACAGGAGCACGTCGTGCAGCCCCAGCAGCCCGGCGAGCCGGCCGGTTCCGTCGATGACCGGGACATGGCTCAAGCGATGCCGGCGCATCGCCGTGATCGCATCGAGGAGATGGTCGTCGGCGGAAACGGTAACGACTGGTGCACTCATCACCGTCTCGACCGGCTGATCGGGCGTGGCGCGCCAGGCGACGCGCCGCACTATGTCCTGCTCGGTGAGGATTCCGGCCGGCCGGCCGTGGGAGTCCGTGACGATCACCACGCGGCTGCCGCTTTGCGCCATGCTGTTCACGGCCTCGCCGACGCTCGATGCGCGCGCGACCTCCACGGGCTTGGGCCCCATGTGATCGCGGGCGACAGCGCGAAACAGCTTTGTCTGCAAGTGCAAAGGTCGACCTCCCTTGCGGGCTTGCCGGAACGGCTGACACGGAGGATGAGCTTGTCGGCGAGCTTACACCGCTCGATGCCGTTTGACAGCGCAACCTCGGACCGCCTCGATCCGCCGGCGCCGCCGGGTTCCGCACCGTCATCGATTGCGCCCATACGATGATAGCCGTATCCTCACGTCACTCTATGTCGGATGGCACGAGCAGGCGATCCACGACTTCATGAAAAGAGACTTCATGAAGCAAGACTTGGAGGCGATCATGAAGAAGGAAATTTTCCAGGAGAATAGGGCTCGCTGGGAGGTGCTCGAGTGGATGGGCAGCACTCAGACCAAGATCATTTGGGCTGTGGCTGCGGTGATTGTGGTGCTCGGAATTGTCTATCTGCTTCGGTGAGCATCGAGCCTCGCGTTCGCTCTCGACTTGCAACTGTCGGACGCTCATTCGCAGGCGCATCCGAGCGTGGGGATATGCCCTAAAGGCCGATATTGATGAAATTGCCCATTGCCGGCAGGGTGAGCAGCGCGGTTCCAGCGAGCCAGATCCACAACGAAGCTTCGGTCGAATCCTCCTTCGCACCGACTATCCGCTCGTAGATTGCTGCGGGAATGCCGCCGAGGATGATGGTCGCGGTCGAGACCATCAAGGACGAGAACATCAAGGTCAGCGGCACGCTGCCGAACAACAGCGCCGGGGAAAGAATCTGCACGTGAATGAGCGCAAACAGCAGCCAGAGCTGGTTGAACAGGCCGTTGATCATTCCGAAGAAGGCGATGCCTACGTAATAGAGCGTGCGATCCATGGTACGGCTCAAGTCACGCGCGGGAATAGGCCGAGCGACAAAAACAGAAAGAGCAAGCCGACCCGCAGCCAGAACAGCCATACCACCCCGAACAGCCAGACCACGACCGGCGCGGCTGCCTTCGGCGTCAGCGGTGCAATGAGCGCGATGAACGGATCGGTGATGCGGCAGAAGAAGCGCCAGATGTAATTCGTCGGATTCCGGCCCGACGATCAGTCCGAGCAGCACGCGACCGAGCAGCGTGTACATCAGCGCCGCCAGAACGAAGTTCGGCAGGTGGAAGTACCAATAGGTCAGATATGGGATACGAACCGGTCACGGCCGACGATCTCCCTGAGCGGTTTTAAAGGATGACCGCCGCCGCGCCGGTCGGCAAGGGACCCTGCCGAAAAAGAAGCGGGGCCCCGGAGGGCCCCGCTCCCGACTTGGCTTGCAGCGTGCCGGTCAGGTCTTCTCTTCCAGCACCGTCCGGCCGCGCGGCTTGCGGATCTCGTCGACGTAGGCCTGCATCTCTCTCGACGGCTCCTTGCCCATCATGCTGACGACGTAGATCACCAGGAAGCCGAGCGGCGCTCCCAACATCCCGCAGTTGATGTTGTTGAGGTCGAACCACCCGACCTTGTTGGCCAGCGGATGGGCGAGCGTCGGGAAGATCTCCATGGCGTTCGGCAATGCCATCGCCGCCGCAAGGTCCGCGATCACCGGCTTGCCCGTGATCGGGTTGTACAGCGAGCTCATGCCGAAATACTTGACCCCGGCGCCGGGGAAGTACCGGGTCGTGACCAGGTAGAACAGGCAGAGGCCGAACCCGGCGATGATGCCGCAGATCGCTCCCGTTGCCGTCGTGCGCTTCCACCAGACGCCCATGACCAGTGCCGGGAAGTTGCCCGCCATCGCGAGCGAGAACGCCCAGCCCACCATGGCCAGAATGTCCGACGGTCTCGTCGCGGCGGTAGCTGCCGCTAACACGGCGACGAAGAACAAGAGCACGCGTGCGACCGTGAGCCGACGGATGGTCGGCGCGTTCGGATCGAGCATCTTGTAGTAGATGTCGTGGCTGAGCGCGTTGGCGATGGCCAGCAGGAGGCCGTCGGCGGTGGAGAGCGCCGCCGCAAGCCCGCCGGCCGCGACCAGGCCGGAGATCACGTAAGGAAGGCCGGCGATCTCAGGCGTGGAGAGCACGATCACGTCGGTATTGATGACGAAATCCTGCAGCCGAACGACGCCGGGATGACCGGCGATTGCCTTACACGCCGCGACGATCGCGTCCACACTGGCGGCGTTCTTGCCGCAAATCTGGATCAAGCCGAGCTCACCCCAGGTGAACATCCACGGCCGGATGTCCTCGAGGTTCCTGCCGATGATGTTGGTATAGACCTCGAGCTTCGAGAACGCCGCATAGGCCGGCGCCGAGAAGTAGAGCAGGAAGATGAAGAGCAGCGACCACGCCACCGATTGACGCGCCTCACGCACGCTCGGCGTGGTGAAGTAGCGCATCAGGATGTGCGGCAGCGACGCCGTGCCCACCATCATGCAGAGGATGATGCCGAAGAAGTTCAGCGGGCTGTAGTTGATGAACGGCTCGATGTGCGGCTTGAGCGATCCCGCCGGACATGAGGCGGCCGTGCACAGGACCGCAAGGCCGTCCTTCAACATCTGACCTTCGCGCGCGGTGATGTCCGCGATCGCCTGCCCGTAGGTGAGCTCCGGGATCGGGATCCCGAATTTCTTGGTGGACAGGATCACGATCGGGGTGAGGTAGGCGATGATGAGCACGATGTACTGGGCAATCTGTGTCCAGGTGACCGCCCGCATGCCGCCCAGCATCGCGCAGAGCAGGATGCCGACCAGCCCCGCGAAAACCGCGATCTCGAACTGCATGCCGAGGAAGCGCGAGGCGATCAGGCCGGTGCCGTAGATCTGCGCCGTCACATAGGTGAAGGAGCAGCAGACCAGCACGACCACTCCGAGGAAGCGGGCGAAGTTGCCGCCGAACCGGAACGCCAGGAAGTCGGGCACGGTATAGGCGCCGAACTTGCGCAGGTACGGTCCGACCAGGATCGACACCAGCACGAAGCCGCCGGTCCAGCCCAGCACCCAGGCGATGCCGTCATAGCCGAACAGGAACAGCGTGCCGGCCATGCCGACGAAGGAGGCCGCCGACATCCAGTCGGCGCCGGTCGCCATGCCGTTGTAGAAGGCCGGCACGCGGCGGCCGGCGACGTAATATTCGGAAATCTGCGCCGTGCGGGTCATCACCCCGATGATGGCGTAGACCGCGAGCGTGAAGAACACGAACAGGTAGCCGAGGACTTTGTTCGGCACCCCGACCTGCTCGAGGACCGCGAGGAGGATGATGAAGCCGATGAAGCCGCCGGTATAGGTGCCGTACATCCGCCCGAGATTCTTGATGAAATCGGAGCTGGCGGCGGAGGTCTGAGTAGCCATGGTCTATTCCTTCCCTCAATCGTCTTCGGCGACGCCGAACTCGCGGTCGATTTTGTCCTGCTGCTTCGCGAACATGAACAGCTGGACCACGAACACGATCAGCGAGCCCTGCGCGGCCATGTAGAAACCGAGCGGGAAGTTGAGCACGGGGATGATGATCTTGTTCAGCGGAACCACGAACATGTGGATGATGTAGCCGAAGAAGAACCAGATCCCGAGATGCACGAGCATCAGGTTGGTAGTCTTCTTCCAGTGAGCTTCATCGTTGGCGCTCGTGCTGGCTGGAGTGCTTGATTGAGCCATGGGCCGGTACCCTCCCTTGATCATGAACCGGATCCGAAAAATCGGGGCCGGTGCGAAAATCAACAGGGGCGCCGACAATCGGCTGGTGCGGCAACCCCCATTGCCACTCTTGCGGGCCCGGTCTTGGAGCCGGTTCGCAATACGTCCCAAATAAGGTATCATTGCGGCAGGGGCCGCCCTTATAAGACTTTCGGCCTAGGCGCGATGTTATGCCCTTGAAAATGCTGCTGTGACGGCGCCTAGCCTAAAGTCCGATGCCGATCGTCGCCCGTTTCGGAGGAACCGTTGGGATTTCTCGATTTTTTCCGAGGGCCGCCGCCCATTCGCGATGCCGACGCGCTGGCCGACTTCATCGACCGGCAGTCCGCGTTCCTGATGCAAAAAGGGATTTACGAATATTCACGCGCCCGCGCCGGACATTACTCCAAGGTCCTGTTCCGGGAGCAGGGGTTCCTGGACGCCGTCGAGCAGTCGCGCTGGCGCGCCTATCCGCTCGGGCTCGCCATGGTGGGAGAATTGGTCGAGGGCGTGCTGCGCCCCTATGCGGCTGATCGCCGCGAGCAGCTCGACGGGCTCAATGCGCTCGTCCTCGCGGTCTTCGACCGCTATCCCGTTCCCGCGGCGCTCGGCGATGCGGCCTGGAGCGGTGAGCGCGCCGAGCTTGCGCGCCGCTTGCAGCTCGTCGGCCTGCATGCGCCCAAGCGCGCCTTCGACATTTGCGTGCCCTTCGCGGAGACCTACTTCGATCTGATGCCGATCCACGAGAAGCTGCGGCGGAGCGAATTCCCGACCATTCACAACTATCTCAAGGTTACGCTCTGCAACATCCATGACGAATTGACCAAGCGCATGGACGCGCCGGCTTTGGCGGCGATGCTGAGGCGGCAGGGCGCCTGATTCGCCGCGAGGCAGTAGGTGGAGCGCCGGCGATGGCCGCCGTAGGTGACGACGTGCAGCATAGCGCCGGCTCGGCCGAGGCGCCGGCACGGCTCGATGCCGAGCGCACATTGAGCCGTATCGACAGCTATCCCTATCGGCACCGCATTCGCGACGTCATGCGGGCGCCGGCGAAATTCGTCGCGGCCGACGCGACCCTTGGCGAAGCGCTGAAGCGCCTGATGGATGAGCGGATTTCCTCGCTCTTCGTGCGGCCGGCGCAGGACGACGACCATCCGCCGGCATCCGAGGCCGGTATCATCACCGAGCGCGACGTGTTGCGGGCGCTTGCTGGTCACGGCGGCGAGGCGCTGCGGATGCCGGTCGGCCAATTCATGAGCAAGCCGCTGGCGGCGGTCCCCGCGGACGCTTTCGTCTACCGCGCCATCGGCAGGATGAGCCGGCTCGGGGTGCGCCACCTCGGGGTTGTCGACGAGACGGGCTGCGTGGTCGGCGCACTCTCCGCCCGCGATCTACTGCGGCTGCGTGCCGGCGAGGCAGTGGCGCTTGGCGACGAGATCGACGTTGCCCGCGATGTCCGTGCGCTACGTGCGGCATGGGCCAAGTTGCCCGACGTCGCGGCCGCGCTGCTGGCGGAAGGCGTGAGCGCGCGCGATGTCGCGGCGGTCATTTCGCGCGAGCTCGGCGCGCTCACGCGCCAGGCCGCGGTCATCGCGGAAGGCCGCATGAGCGGCACGCCGCCATGTCCCTACGCGGTGGCGGTGCTGGGTTCGGCCGGCCGCGGCGAGAGCCTGTTGGCGATGGACCAGGACAACGCCGTGGTGTTCGCCGACGGCGTGCCCGGCGGTCCGGAGGACCGATGGTTCGAGCGGCTCGGCGTCCACATCGCCGACATCCTGCACGAGGCCGGCGTTCCTTATTGCCCCGGCGGCATCATGGCGAAGAACCCGAACTGGCGCGGCTCGCGCGCGACCTGGCGCGCGCGGATCGACGATTGGATTCGCCGCTCGAGCGCGCAGGACCTGCTGTCGGTCGATATCTTCTTCGACATGCGGCCGGTGCACGGCGACGGCAGCCTGTGCACGACGCTCTGGCGCGACGCATTCGACGCCGCGTCAGGCGAGATCGGTTTCGCCAAGCTTTTGGCCGAGGCCGCCGGCGGCGTGGAGAACGGTCTCGGTCTCTTCGGGCGGTTCAGGACCAGCGCGGGCCGCATCGACCTGAAGAGAGCGGGGTTGTTCGGCATCGTGACCGCCGCCCGTGTGCTCGCGATCCGCCACCACGTCGTGGAGCGCTCGACGCCGGCCAGGCTTGCCGGCGTGAAGGCGTTGGGCCTGGGCGCGGAAAGTGATCTCGACGCCCTCGATCGAGGCGCAGGCGACGCTGCTCGAGCTCATTCTCGGCCAGCAGATCGAGGATATCGCGCACGGGACGCCGCCATCGAACGCGGTCGCGGTCAAGCGCTTGTCGTCACGGGACCGGGCGCGGCTGCGCGCGGCGCTCGAATCGGTCCGCCATCTCGACGACCTCACCCGCGATCTCCTGTTCAAGGATTGAGCGGGCGACGATGGGGTCGAGCCTGCAAATCTTAACGTCCGGCCGCGGACCGCGTGCGGATCATCCGTTCCCGCCGCTGGTAACGATTGGTTAGCCTTAGCGGATCATTTCGAGACGCGGTTAACGGATCGGCCAACAGCCCCGCCTAGACTCGCCCGGATGTAAGGTCGAGGGCTTGTTCATGCGTACCCGCGTCTGCGCCATCATATGCGGATGGATGCTTTGCATTGTGCCGGCGCTCGCCGACACCGACAGCGGCACCGTCGTCGTGATCCCGGGCCGGCCGGATGTTCCCGTGATCGTGAACCCCTACGGCTTCGACGCGTCCTACACGATCATCGAAGGGGACTTCGGTCTCAACAAGCCGTCGCAGAACAATACGCAGATCATCGTCGGGCCGCCCTTCCAGCCCATCATGCCGCCACGGCGATACTATTTTCCGCACGCCGAGCAGATGCCGGCCTACGGCCGCGACGAGGTCTTGCCGCCGCCCGGCCGCCGCACGACACAGACCCCAGGGAGCATCAACCGCTCCTGGGAGGCGCATTCGGATCCGCTGCCGGCCTCCACGGATCCTGCCTATCCCATGTCGATCTCGCCCTATGTCGGGCCGTGGGGCCCAGGGCGAAGACATCACGGCTGGGACCGTCACGGCGGGGGGCACCACGGCGGCGGTCACGGCGGCCGGCGCTGCGCATGTCCCGGAAAAGTGGGCGCCGGTTTTCCGACAAGGACATGCGCAAAGTCAAAAGGCGCGAACCGCGCACGTAATTGGACAACCGGCTTCCCGGGGAAGCCGTTTCGAGGGGGAGTATCATGGTCGAGCATCGTCTCAAATCGTTTGCCGTCGCCACGGCGCTTTTGCTCGCCGCCGCAACGCAGGCTGCTGCCGGTGGCGGCTGCTGCCCGGTGCTCTACGGCGGGTGCGGATGCGGCCCGACCTTGCCGCTGGGCCAGCAGTTCATCGAGCCCTACGACATCTCCACCGGCGTCTATGTGGTGAACCAGGGGCCGATCTTTACCGGACCGGGCCACTACCTCGCGCGCGAACGTCCGAACAACGTACCCGGGCCTTACCCCTATGTCGGCGTCGTCTACAGCGGCTATCCCTACGGCCAGCAAAGCAGCGGCGGCTATCCGCGCGGCCTGTACAGCCCCTACACCGGCTATCCCTATTCCGAGCCGGCGCGGCGCTACGGCCTGCGCACCTTCGTGAACTACAAGACGAGCCTGCGGCCGGCCCGCGTCTACCGGCGCGCCGTGGTGCGTTGAAGCAAGTGCGCTCTAAGCCGTCCGCTTGCTGGCGACATAGAGCGCGAGCGCCGCGGCGTTCGAGACGTTGAGGCTCTTGATCCGGCCGGGAAGATCGAGCCGCGCGACCTGGTCGCAGGTCGCGCGCGTCAACTGCCGCAGTCCCTTGCCCTCGGCGCCCAGCACCAGCGCGAGCGGCGCGCGCAGCTCAGCGTCGCCGAGGTCGGCATCTCCCGTGCTGTCGAGACCGACCAGCAGATAACCACGCTCGCGCAGCGCCTCGAGCGCGCGCGCGAGGTTCTGCACCGTGACGATCGGGACATATTCGAGCGCGCCGGACGCCGACTTCGCCAGCACGCCGGTCGCTTCCGGGCTGTGGCGCGCGGTGGTGACGATCGCCGCCACCGCGAAGCCCGCCGCCGTGCGCAGGATCGCGCCCACATTGTGCGGGTCGGTGATCTGGTCGAGCACCAACACGATGCCTTGCGGCTCGAGCTCGTCGAGCTCGGGCGAGGGCAGGGGATCGGCTTCGGCCAGGAGACCGTTGTGCACGGCGTCGGGACCGAGACGATGCGCGATCGTGTCTGGCCGCACGATCTCGGGCTCGACCGGAGAGCGACACGCCGTCCTCGGCCAGCCGCCGCATGGCGTTTTCCGTGGCGAGGAGCTTGCGGATGCGGCGCGCGGGATTTTCCAGCGCCGCCTTCACCGTGTGCCAGCCGTAGAGCACGACCTCGCCGTCGGCCAACGGCCGCGCCGGTCCGCCGCGGGGCGGGCGGCGATGCTCGTCGCGACGCGGGCGCGCCTTCTTCTTCCATGGCGGCTTGCGGGTGTCTGGCTGATCGTGCCGGCGCATAGGTCTCCTCGTGCCCGCACAGTCCTTTGCCGGCGGCTCAATATCAATGCAGCGGGCTGCACGTAATTTGTCCAGCGCCGGTCTGTGGGTTTGCCACGGCCAATCGTCGGCCGATGGATTACTCAATTCCCGCAGCGTCTTGAACAACATTCTTCATGTCGCACCAAACCGGCGGCGGCGATGGCATCCGACTTGCTGAAAACGGTCGACAAGTGATGCATCCAGCCCTCGGAGGCCCCATGTCGTTTCCCGATCTCGATCGCCGCGAATTCCTCGCCCTCACGCTTGCCGGCGCAGCGTCCGCGCCGTTCGGCGGCATCCCAGCGGCCGCGCAGAGCCGGACCGAGACCCTCATCCTGGTGCAGGAGCTCGGCCCCAACAGCCTCGACATGCAGGGCGTGGGCTCGAACCAGACGGTCAATGGGCTCGCCTGGAATTGCTACGACCGGCTGATGACCTATGCGGCCAAGACGCTGCCCGACGGCACGCTCTCCTATGACCGCGCGGTGCTCGCGCCCGAGCTGGCCGAGAGCTGGCAGGTCGCCGCCGACGGGATGTCGTGCACCTTCAAGCTGCGCAAGGATGCGACCTTCCACGACGGCGCGCCGGTGACCGCCAAGGACGTCAAATGGTCGTTCGATCGCTCGGTCTCGGTCGGCGGCTTCCCGACCTTCCAGATGTCCGCCGGCAGCCTCGAAAAGCGCGAGCAGTTCGTCGCGGTCGACGACCACACCTTCCGGGTCGATTTCATCCGCAAGGACAAGATGCTGATGTTCAACCTCGCGGTGGTCGTGCCGTTCGTGATCAATTCCGAGCTCGCCAGGAAGCACGCGACCGAAGCCGATCCGTGGGCGTTGGCCTGGCTCAAGGGCAACGAGGCGGGCGGCGGCGCGTATCGGGTCGAAAGCTGGAAGCCCGGCAGCGAGACTATCCTCGTGCGCTTCGACAATTGGAAAAGCGGGCCCGCTGCCGAAGCTCCGGCGCATCATCGCGCGAGACGTTCCCTCCGCCGGCACCCGCCGCGCGATGCTCGAGCGCGGCGACGCCGATGTCTCGACCGGCTTTCCGCCCAAGGATTTCGATCAGATGATCAAGGAGCAGAAGGTCAAGGTCGTCGGCGTGCCGATCCCGAACGGGCTCTGGTACGTGGCGCTCAACACCTCCCGGCCGCCGTTCGACAACGTGAAGCTGCGGCAGGCGATCGCCTGGGCCATTCCCTATGAGCAGATCCAGGCCAGCGCCTTTTTCGGCCGGGCGAAGCCGATGTATGGCGCGACGGCCGGGGCCGTCGAGCCGGTGTGGCCGCAGGCTTTTCCCTACAAGACCGATCTCGACAAGGCGAAGGCGCTGTTGGCGGAGGCCGGCTTCGCGTCAGGCCTGGAGACGAGCATCTCGCTCGACGTCGGCAGCGCAACGGTCGGCGAGCCGACCGCGATCCTGATCCAGGAGAGCCTGGGCAAGATCGGCATCAAGGTCGTGATCGAGAAGATCCCCGGGGCGAACTGGCGCACCACGCTCAACAAGAAGGAGCTGCCGATGGTGCTCAACCGCTTCAGCGGCTGGCTCGACTATCCCGAGTACTACTTCTTCTGGAACTTCCACGGCAACAATTCGATCTTCAACATCTCGGCCTACAAGAACCCGGCCATGGACCAGCTCATCGACCGCGCGCGCTTCACCGAGGACAAGGCCGAGTACGAAAAGGCGGTGAAGGAGTTCGTCGCCTTGTGCATGCAGGAGGTGCCGATCGTTCCGCTCAACCAGCCCGATCCACGACGTGGCGATGCAGAAGGCGGTGGGCGGCTACGAGTTCTGGTTCCACCGCGAGCCCGATTTCCGGCAATTTCACAAGGCCTGAGCGGACGTCAGGGGAGGGGGCGCTGGCGCGATTTGTCGTGGCCGGCCCATGGTTTGGCGCCCCCGGCGGGTGCCGGATCTGCCGCGGTTGACACCGCGCCGGACGCTCCCCATAAACCCGGCCTGCCAACGACTATATATGCGTCGCCGCAAGGCGACGTGTTCGACGGCGGGGGAGTGTCCCGAGTGGCAAAGGGGGCGGACTGTAAATCCGCTGGCTTACGCCTTCGTAGGTTCGAGTCCTACCTCCCCCACCAGCCTTCGCGCCTGTTGGCGCTTCGGCTGGCAAGCCAGCTGAGCGCGAGGGGCTACCCGCCGAAGCCACCTTGACCGCTGAAGCCCGACTTCGGGCGAAGGCGGTTGGCGAAGGCGGGCTCTCTTACGCAGAATGAGCGTTCGAGTTCGCGGGAGTAGCTCAATGGTAGAGCAACAGCCTTCCAAGCTGATGACGAGGGTTCGATTCCCTTCTCCCGCTCCAATCACTTGAATGTGCCGGTCGGCACGCCGGTGGTCGTGGTCTGAGGCGACAGGCGAGGAGGCCGGGGGCCGCCTTACGGTGCGCGCATCGCCTCGATGCTCTGCTCGATCTGGGTGCGCGCCTCCTCGAGCGCCGGCACCAGCGTGTCGATCAGGGTCGAGCGTCGGACCGCCGAACGAAAATATAAGATGGCGCTGATGACGTTGCGGGCGCCAGTGGGACTTCGTTTCTCGAGGTATCGAAAGATTTCGTCGATGTCGGCAAGTGCGCGAGGCCGATATGTGACTTTCATGTCATGCGGTGGCGCTTCCAGAACGCTGCCACTTCTTCATTATTGCTTCCGTTCCTTCTCCTTCAAACCTGCCACTTCTTCCTCGGTGGCCAAACCGCTCCGCTCGGCATCCTCGATGGCTGCGCGTTCCTCGTCACTCAGGACGTAGACGCCCGTTCGGCGTGCCTCGATCTCGCGGGCAAGCTCGGCAAGCTCCTCCTGATCCTCGCGCGGCCAGGAGCGCACTTTTTCCAGCACGACGTCGATCTGTTCCTTTGTCATGGTTGAATTATAGCCGTTTTCCGGGCCGCGACGCCATTGCCTATGGGCGGCGGGGGCGCGATGCCGACGTGGTCGTGGTCCGAGGCGACAGGCGGGCCGCCGACGCCCTCACGGCGCGCGCAGCGCCTCGATGCTCTGCTCGATCTGGGTGCGCGCCTCCTTGAGCGCCGGCACCAGCGTGTCGATCAGGGTGGAGCGTCGGACCGCCGAGCGAAAATAAGTCACGCCCAGCGTCGCCAGCACCAGGCCGTGGGCCATGATCGGCACCGCGATCGTGCCGGAATTCCTGGGCTCGACGTTCGGGTCCCGCTCGGCGAAGCCGCGGCTGCGCGTCGAGCGGACCAGCTGCTGTACCGCGCGCGCGAGGTTCCTGGGGCGGTCCTCGGCATGGCCGGAGGCGCTCAGCATGCGGACCAGCAGCTGCCGTTCCTCCTTCCGGCAGTAGGCCAGGTAGGCGCGGCCGAGCGCGCGCGACATCAGGCTGAGCCGCATGTTGATGGTGGCGTGGAACGGCGAGACCGGGCTGTCCGGAATGGTGCTGAAGCGGACGAACACGGCGTCTTCCTGCAGCACCGCCACCGCCGCCGGCCACTTCAGCCTGCGAGTGAGGTCGATCGCCCAGGGCCGTGCGGCCTCGATCACCATCGGCGCCCCATGGAAGCCGCTGCTCAGCGCGGCGACCTTGGACGTCACCTGGTAGCCGCCGAGCCGGCTGTCGCTGGCGGCAAAACCCTCCACGATCAGGGTTTCCAGCAGGCGGACGATGGTCGGCTTCGGCAGGCCGGTGCGCTGGTGCAGCTCGCCGACGCTGGTGGCGCGCTGCCGATTGAGCTCGGTCAGGAGAGCGAGCGCGCGCTGCACGGACTGGACCGGTGGGAAGGACGGCATGAAACCGCTGTTACCGCAGGTCTGCCTGCCTGTCACGCTAGCGCATGATCCAGCGAAGTGGAATCCGGTTCGCTGAAAAGATCATGCGCCACTCAAGAAGTTAGCGCGCGATCGGACGCAAAACCGGTACCCACTTTTGCTGATCGCGCGCTGGACGGCAGAGGTCCTCGGCGACCGTGAGCACCACCTTGCCGATCTGCTCGTTGGCGTCCATGAGCGCATGCGCCTCGGCGACCGCGGCCAGCGGGAAGGTGGCACAGACATGCACGCGGATGCGGCCGTCCTCGAGCAGCGGCCAGACCTGCGCCACCAGCTCGGCGGCGATCCGGCCCTTATAGGTGGGCGGGCGCGGACGCAGGGTCGCGCCGGTGAGCGTCAGGCGACGCCGAACGATGTTGCGGACATTGACCTCGGCGGTGGCGCCGAGATGGCTCGCCAGCAGCACCAGGCGGCCGTCGTCCCTCAGCAGGGCGAGCTCGCGCTCGGTATAGGGGCCGGCCTGACCATCGAGAATGACATCGACGCCGCGGCCCTCGGTCAGCCGCCGCACCTCCGCGGGCCAATCCGAGGTCCGGTAGTTGATGGCCGCGTGGGCGCCGGTCTCCACGCAGATCCCGCACTTCTCCTCGCTGCCGGCGGTCGCCAGCACGCGCGCGTCGCGCAGCGTGCGGGCGATCTGGATCGCCGCCATGCCGACGCCGCTTGTGCCGCCCTGCACCAGCAGGGTCTCGCCATCGCCGAGCCGGCCCAGCCAGATCATGGTGTTCCAGGCCGTGAAGAACGCCTCCGGCAAGGCCGCGGCCTCGACGAAACCGAAGCCCTTCGGGATCGGCATGCACTGCACCGCGGGCAAGCTGCAGAACTCGGCGTAGCCGCCGCCATTGGCCAGCGCACAGACGGCCTCGCCCGGCTGCGGCCAAGCCACGTCCGGCCCAACGCGGTCGATGACACCCGCCACGTCGAGCCCGAGCACCACGGACGCCCCGGGCGGCGGCGGATAGAGCCCGCGCCGCTGCTGCACGTCGGGCCGGTTCACGGCGGCCGCGGCGACCCGGATCAGCACCTCGCCGGGTCCCGGCGAGGGCACCGGACGCTCCACCAGGCTCAGCACCTCCGGGCCGCCGGGCGCGCGGACATGAACCGATTTCATTTGGACCGATTTCATGGAGCCGGCGGCAGCGCGGGGGAGAACCCGGCTGCGGAGCATAGTGGGGTCGGCCATGTCACGTGCTGTTGTCACGCGCTCTCGTCACGCGCTTTTGGCGAGGGCCGGCGCCTCGTTGGCGCCAAGGCCGGCCAGGCGCATGGCGTTGAGGCTCACCATCTTGCGGATGTCCTCCTCGCCATAGCCGAGCTGCTGCAGCAGGCGGATGATCTGGCGGAAGCCCTCGACGGGAGAGGGGCAATTCTCCTGGCCGAGATCGGAGCCGAAGAAGGTGCGGTCGACGCCGGCGGCGTCGATATAGCTCTTGAGCTGTTCGGGCGTGAAACATTTGAAGCGGGACTCGATAAACATGCAGATCGAGTGCTCGATATAGACGCCGAGCTCGAGCAGGCGGGGAAAGTCCTTCAGCGCCGCGCCGACCGTGTAGGTCGGGTGGTTGACCAGGAGCCGCTTGCAGCCGCGGCGCCTGGCCTCCTCGAACAGCGGCCACACCTCGCTGATATGCAGGTGCCCGCAGGACAGCACGGCGTCATATTCGGCGACCAGGTCCAGAATTGGCTTCACCTCGTCGCGCAGGTCGCCGTGCTCGTTCACCGCGGAGAGCGCGGTCGGGCGCCGCATCTCGGACTTGGCGACCAGAAGCTTCTTGTTGTGCCCTTCGCGGATGTGATTGGCGGCGGAGACGGTCGGCATCCAGACCACCTTGCTGCCCATCTTCAGCGCGTGCTCCACCGCATAGGCGTTGAAGCCGCCGAGCGCGTTGTTGAGCACGATGGCGCCGAGCGGCTGCACGCCGAGATGCGCATAGCGCTCACGGATCAGCTCGACGATCGGCGCGGTCGGGTAGTAGTGGTCCTTGAACAGAACCGCCCGCATGCCGGCGGCGGCGGCCTGCTCGACGGCGTCGATGTGATCGACCAGCCGCGCCATCACCGAAGGGCCGCTGTGGCAGTGCAGATCGACGGCTCCACGCATCAGGGCGTCCACCGACGCCTCCTTTGTCCCCGCCTTGTTGTCGCTCATGGTTGCTTCCTTTTGGCCGCTTCCTTTCGTCGTTCCGGCGGCGACGCTAGCCGATATGGAGCGTGCGCCGGCGGGCGAGTGCTCCTATTTCGTTCTGCGAAACGCAGGCACAAAGGCGCACGGTCGGTAATCCCGTCGGCTAGGATGTGCAAAACAACCGGCGCAGCTCCGCCGCGCGGCACGGGAGGACATCATGAAAAGTCGCATCACGCGAAGGGTCGCGCTTGCCGTCGCCGCGGCTGGCCTCTGGGCGGCACCGTCAGTCGCACCGTCAGTCGCCTGGGCTCAGGAGCTTCGCGGCGGTGCTTGGCCGTCGCGGCCCGTCACCGTGATCCTGCCGTTTGCCGCCGGCGGGGGGACCGACCTGCTGGCGCGTGCGCTCGCGCAGGATCTCGGCGAGAGGTTTGGCCAGCAGTTCGTCGTCGACAATCGCGCCGGCGCAGGCGGCAATATCGGTGCCGGTGCCGTCGCCAAAGCCGCCCCCGACGGTCACACGATATTGTTCGGCACGCCCGGGCCGCTCGCGAACAACAAGCTGATGTACAAGAACCTGCCGTTCGATCCGGAGCAGGCCTTCACGCCGATCGTGCTGATCGCCAAGTCGCCCCTCATCATCGCGGCGAAGGCGTCGCTTCCGGTGAAGGATATCAAGGAGCTCGCGGCGTACGCCAAGGCAAACCCCGGCAAGCTCAATGTCGGCGTCCCCGGCAACGGAACGCTTGGCCACATCACCTCGGTGCTGGTGCAGAAGGAGCTCGGGATCAGCATGACGAACGTGCCGTATCGCGGCACGGCGCTGGTGATCAACGACCTGCTCGGGGGCCAGGTCGACCTCGCGACGGATTTCATGCCGTCGTACGTGCCGCTGGCGCGCGAGGGCAAGATCCGCGCGCTCGCCGTCACCACCACCCAACGCTCGAGCGATCTGCCGGACGTGGAGACCGTGCAGGACGCCGGATTCCGGGGATTCGAGGCCACCGCCTGGTATGCTCTGGCGGCGCCGGCGGGGACGCCCAACGAGATCATCGACAAGCTCAACGCCGCCACCAATGCATTCCTGAAGAGCCCGAAGGGGCAGGAAGTGCTCGCCAAGCTGAGCATGCAGGCCGTCGGCGGCCCCCCGGCCGATCTGAAGGCCTTCATCGCCTCCGAGCTGCAGAAATGGGGCCCGGTGGTGAAGGAAGCGAACATCTCGATGACGGATTGAGTCGGCCCGCCGAGACGCGCTGGTCGCGAACGGGAAGGGCGATGGCGAAGTACCTCGAGGATTTTCGCGAAGGGGAAGTCTGGCAGAGCGGATCGATCGTGATCGGCGAGGACGAGATGGTCGCCTACGCCAAGGCGAACGATCCGCAGCCGATCCATGTCGACCCGGACGCAGCCAAGAACGGGCCGTTCGGCGGGATCATTGCCAGCGGCTGGCAGATCGCTGCGCTGTCCATGCGGCTCTTCGTCGAGGCCGGCGGTTACGGCGATGCGCCCATCGTTGGAATCGGCATCGACGAGCTGCGCTGGAGGCAGGTGGTGCGACCCGGCGACGCGCTCCGCACCACCCGTGAGATCGTCGAGGTGCGCAGGTCCGCGTCCAAGCCGGACCGCGGCGTGATCCGCGCCCGCGTGACCGTCTTGAACCAGCGCGACGAGACGGTGATGACGTATTATGCGCTCGGCCAGGTGCGGGCGCGCAATGCGGGCACGACAGGGCAGTGAATGAACGGCTGTCGCGGCCGACACGTGCTACAGCGTGTTCGCGGCGACGCCGACCTCACCCGACATTCAGCTTCTCCAGGCACTCGCGGTGCAATGCGCTGCCCGTGCGCGAGGTGATCACCGGAATGCGCCGGTAAAGGCAAAGCTGCTTCTGCGGCAGCTTCGGCAGCCGCTCGATCTCATGCGCCCCGCCGCCGAGCGACTGAATGAACTCGGCGGTGCGCACGGTGATCCCGAGCCCTGCGCCGACGGCAGCACGCACGGCCGCGAGGCTCGCGCTGACGAGCGCGATGCGCCAGGGGATGCCAGCCTCGTCGAGCGCTGCAACAGCCGCCCGGCGGAAGGCGCACGGCTCCTCCAGCATCACAAGCGGCAACGGGCGCTGGTCGATGAGACTCCGCTGCCGGTTGCCGATCCAGCGCATCGGTACGAGGCCCAGCGTGTCGCGTGGCAGCCGCGTGTTGACCTGGAACGCGATCGCCTGATCGAGCTTGCCCGCCTCCATCGCATCGATCAGCGCCTGGCTGGTGTCGACCACCACCTCGATGCGCGCCTCAGGATGCGCCGTCATGAAATCGGCGAGCACGGTCGCAGCGGCCGCCTCGATCGCGTCGTGGAGGACGCCGAGACGGACCGTGCCGGATAGCCTGTCGCTGGTCATGGCGCCGAGCGCGGCGTCGTTGGCGGCGAGGATCGTGCGCGCGTGATCGAGAAGCTGCTGGCCGGCCGAGGTCGGCTCCATCCGCCGTCCGGACTTCTGGAACAACGCGCGGCCGATCTGCTCCTCGAGCCGGTCGATCTGAAGGCTGACGGCGGACACCGTGCGCCCGACGCGCTCGGCCGCGGCCGCGAACGTGCCCGCATCGGCGATGGCGACGAAGGTACGCAGGAAGTCGATGGACAGGGTCCGGTTCATTGTTGAGAGAACTTAAACTGATCGATGAAAAAATTCAACTTTTCATAAGCTTATGCCTTGCGGCATGATGCATGCGTAAAGAAAGCGAAAAATAGCCAAGATATTGGAAACAAAGGAGCAATTTTGATGGACATGACCCTGAGCCGCGGATTTGTTCCGAGCTTCGGGCGCGAGGCAACCCCGGAGTTGGAGCAACGCCCGTTCGACCAGGACCTCTGGGCCCGGCTAAAGACCATGGAAATCGACCCGCCTGACGCCACAACCCAATTCCGGCACCGCCTGAGGCAATACAACAAGTGGACCGACGACTTCGCCGCCCGGGTGACCTATGAGTATCGCCGGTTCCTCTATCTGGCCGCGCGCGCCGGTCATCCAGTGACACCGTCGGACACGGTCGATCAGGCCTGGCACCTGCATCTGATCTACACGCGGCACTACTGGGAGGAACTGTGCGGCAAGATTTTGGGGTTGCAGCTCCACCACGAGCCGAGCGCTGGCGGCACGGTCGAGAGCAACAAGTTCGAGCGCCAGTACGAGCAGACGATCGAAAGCTACAAGGCGGCCTTCGGTGAGGCGCCGCCGAAGGACATCTGGCCGGTGCGCGAGCCTGCCACGCTCGGTGCGCTTGGCAAGAAGTTTGGCAAGAAGTTCCTGGTCGCAGGCGGAACGGTTGTCGGTATGGCAATTGCGTTCAAGGCGGCCAGCATTCCCCTGCTCATCATCGTCGCGATTGTCGGTATCATCGCCTATCGCCATGTCGCGACCGCTGCGCCCGACCCGGGCAAGCGCGGCGGCGGTGGCTGCGGTGGCGGCGGTGGCTGCGGGGCCGCGGGAAGCGGCGGTCACACTGCCGCGGCCAGCTCCTGCGGGAGTGGCAGCGTTGGAGGCGGTGGCGGCTGCGGTAGCGCCGGTGGTGCTGGCTGCGGTGGAGGGGGTTGCGGCGGCGGCTAGGCGCAAAGTGCGGCAGCCATCGTTCTCTGCCCATGACATCCGCACTACGGCGTAGCTGTTATTTCCGCGTGGCTCGCCGTCAGAGGTGGCGTCCCTCGTCGACGATGATGCTTGTGCCGGTGGCGCTGCCCAGATGGGTGACGCAAGCCAGGACGGCGCGCGCGACGTCGTCCGCGGTGGTGACGTGGCGCAACGGCGTGGCTTCGGCGATCTTGCGCAGCCGCTCGGGATCGCGGCCTTTGACGAAGTCGGTGTCCACCGCCGCCGGCGACACCGACAGGATCCGGATCTTGGGTCCCAGCACCTTGGCCAGCGCCAGCGTGAGCGCGTCCAGGCCCGCCTTGGCGGCACAGTACGCGAGATTGCTGCCGACGCCGGTCAGCGCCGCCGCCGACGATATGTTGACGACCACGCCTTGGGGCGTCTGCTCCAGCAGCGGCCGGAACGCGCGGATGACGGCGAAGGGCCCACGCAGGTTGGTGCGGGTGACCTGGTCGAACATCTCGTCGGTCAAGGCGTCCAGGTCGCCCGCCGGCACCATCACGGTGCTGCCGGCGGAGTTGACCAGGACATCGGTGCGGCCGAAACGCTGCGTCACGGCGTCGGCCGCCGCGCGCACGCTGGCCCCGTCGTCGATCGTGATCTGAACCGCCATATGGTCGCCAGCCGGCAGAGCGGCGACGACGCGCTCCGCCGCGGCCCGGTCGCGATGGTAGCCGACGACGACGGTCGCGCCGCCGGCCGCGAACAGCCGCGCGGTAGCCTCGCCGATGCCGCTGCTGGCGCCGGTCACCACGACAACCCGCCCGGAAAGATCGTCGTGCATCGTCACTGCCGCTCCGTGCCCATGCTCGCCGGCGTCCAATACGCGGCGCGCAGCTCTTGCTTCAAAATCTTGCCGATATCGGAGCGCGGCAGCGCGGGGCGGATTTCCACGCCCGCGAGCCGCTGCATTCGATCGAGCCGTGCATTGGCCCAGCCGCGGATCTCGTCTGCGCTCCGCGCTGCGACCGTCATGCAGCACCACCACCGCCCATGGGGTCTCTCCCCACTGCTCGCTCGGGATGCCGATCACGGCCGCCTCGCGGACGGCCGGATGCTGCAGCAGCACGGATTCCAGGTCCGACGCATAGACGTTGAACCCGCCCGAGATCACGACGTCCTTCTTGCGGCCCACGATTTTCAGGAAGCCGTCCTTGTCGAAGGCGCCGAGATCGCCGCTGCGGAAGAAGACGTTTCCCGCGCGGTCGCGCCACAGCAGGGCCTCCGTGTCCTCGGGCCTGCCGTAGTAGCCCGTCATCATCAGGCCGGAGCGGCCGACGATCTCGCCGGTCTCGCCCCTTCGCAGCTCGTTGCCGCGCCGGTCGATGATGCGGATATCGGTGCCGGGCGCCGGCCGTCCGACGGTGGTGAGCTTGTCGGGGTGGGCCGTGGCGTCGAGTATGACGGTGCAGCCGCCCTCGGTGAGCCCATACACTTCCAGGAAACGGCCGGGCCAGCGTGAGATCAACGTCCGCTTCACCTCGACCGGAAGCGGCGCGCCGGTGCACTGCTTGAGGACGAAGGCGGACAGGTCGGTTGCGTCGAACCGGGGGTGGGCGACGATGCGCTGATACTGGACCGGCACCAGCATCGTGTGGGTTGCCCGCACCGCCTCCGCAACACGCAGATACGCCTCCGCGTCGAATTTCGGCATCAGCACCGTGTGCCCGCCGTGGAACACCGTTGCGAGCAGCGGCAGCAGCGTCGTGTTGGAATAAAGTGGCGTGGCCAGCAGCATGACGCTGTCGGCACCGATCATGAAGGTGTCTCGCGACGCCTGCCGGAACCGCATGTCCGACGAATGAACGATGCCCTTGGGCGTGCCGGTCGTGCCGGACGAATAGATGATGTTGAACGGCGCATCGCCCGATGACTGCGGCTCCGGGGCGTGCCCCGCCCCGGCAAGGAAGTCGTCGAGCGCGATCGTTCCGACGGCCCTGGAGCATTTTCCGGAAAAAGCCCGCCCCGGACTTGATCCGGGGTGGGCACCGGTTTTCCGCAGAAAATGCGACCACGGTCCAGCGTCGAGAGCGATCACGGCGGCGCCGTCCCGCCTGCAGTCGGCCAGCGCATGTTCCGGCGAAGTGGATACCGGTTCGCCGACAAGAACATGCGCCAAGCGTAGAGTCTCGACGGCCGCGGCATCCACGATCAGGATCCTCGGTCCGCAGTCGGCGATCAGGCGTTCGAGCGTGCGCGCGCCGGATTTGTTCGGCATCGGCACCATGCACGCTCCGGCCGCGACGCCGCCGAAAAACAGCATGACGTAAGCCGGCGACGGTGCCGCGACGATCGCAACGCGGTCGCCGGGCGAGACGCCATGGCGCGCAAAGGCGGCCGCCGCCTGCTCGACCGACGCGGCGAAGCCGGCCCAGTCAAGCCGGCTTTCACCGCAGGTGAGCGCCGGTGCCCGCGGCCGCTCCGCGGCATGCCGGCGGATGGCTGTGATGAACGGCGAGGCGCTCACGGCGTGGCGCCGAGCGCCCGGGCGGACCACGGCGCGAGATCGCGCGCATGCTCCACGTTGACAATGGCCATGGTCATCCTCACATCGGAGTTGCGGCCGCGCGGGCCCACGCCGGTCGGGTCACTTGATCCTAGTGAGCCCCGCGCGATCCGGCAAGGATGTTTTCGCCCGTTTCTCTGTGCGAAATAGAGGACCTTGGACCCGATGCCGCATGCCGGGTTGATCCGCTGCCTCACCATCCACTGCGGCCAACGGGCGCGCGATGAGGTCTCGCGACCGTGGCCGCGCGCTGATACGCTGGGGCCAGCAAAACAACTCCAGCGGGACATCATGCAACGTCAACGTCGTCGATTTCTGCGCCTGGCAGCGGGAGCCGTCGCGCTGCCGGCGTTATCGCGCCTCGCGCTGGCGCAAGCGCAGGACTACCCCAATAGGCCGGTGCGGATCATCACCCATTCGGCTCCGGGCGGCTCGCCCGATGCGCTCCTGCGACTTGTCGCCGACCGCCTGTCGCAGATGTGGGGCCGGCAGGTCATCTCGCTCAATCACCCGGGCGCCGGCGGCTCCATCGCGGCGCGAACCGCCGCCGCCGCGGCGCCCGATGGCTACACCCTCTATATGCCGGCCTCGTCCGCCTTCGTGACGCTGCCGGGGCTGCAGGCCAACCTGCCGCTCGACGTGCCGCGCGACTTCTCACCGGTCGGGTTCGTGGGCGAGCAGCCGTTCTTCTTTTGTGTGGCGTCCTCGCTCGGCGTGACCACGCTGCCGGAATTCATCGCGCTCGCGAAAAAGCGACCGAAGGACATCCACTATGTCGCGACCGGTCGCGGGACGCTGTCCCACCTGAGCGGCGAAGCCTTGCAGGAAAGGGCGGGGATCGAGCTGCTCATGGTGCCCTATCTCGGCGGCCCGGCGCAGGCGCTCAGCGACGTCATCGCCGGACGTGTGCCCCTGATCATCGACGGCCTTCCGCCGCTACAGGGCGCGCTTCAGACCGGATCGATCAAGGCGCTCGCCGTCGGCTCGGCCAAGCGGCTGCCGGATTTTCCCGATCTGCCGACCGTCGCGGAAACGCTGCCCGACTTCAAAGCCCGCGGCTGGCTCGCGCTGGTCGCGCCGGTCGGCACGCCCGACGCCATCGTGCGCAAGCTGAGCGACGATCTGCGGGCGGCGGTCACCGATCCCGCGACCAAGACCAAGCTGGAAACGACCGGCAACTACCCCAATCCGATGACGCCGGCGGAGCTGCTGGCGTTCGTCCATGCCGAGCAACAAGCTTGGAAACCGGTGCTGGAGCGGATCGCTCGCACTCCCTGAAGTGGATGTCCGTTACGGGCGAGATGTCGGAACTCTACTTGGCGGTCGATTTCGACGCGGACGCCTCGGAAAGCTGGCGTTCGGTACCCGCCAGGATGCTCGGCACCAGAACCTCCGAGAGGCCCGCCAGAAAACACCAGACGGTCAAGAGCGCGAGGTCCTTGGACGGCACCACGAACGTCATCGGCACAGGGCCATCCGGCACGCGCACCCACTCCATGGCAAGCTTGTCGAATTTCGGGAACAGCGCGCCGTCGACCATGCCCGACTTGAGCACGAAATAGACGACCAAAGCGCCGCACACGCCGACACCTGCACGCAACAAGGTGTAGCGCCCACTGCGCTTTGCCGCGCTCCTTGCGTGAGCAATTGCGATTCCCGATCAGACATCGATGGTTAAACAACTGTTAACTCGCGTTAGCGTATTCTACATATGTCGCATGCATTTTCGGCGGTGCCCGCTGCAGGTTCGATGAGGTCTCGGGCGGCCTGAGCGACGACCAGGAGCGCGTTGCAACTCAAAATTCCGCCCCGGACCGGTGACGAGCAAAAATGATTCTGCTGACTCGTTTCCGCATTCTCAGCAAGATCGTCGCCGTTCTCGTCCTGATTGGCGTCATGGTCGCGGGCGGAGTGTGGTTCGCGGCCGGCCGCATGGCCCACATCAACACCGCCTATTCGGCGTTCATCGACAACCAGGCCCAGGCCGAGGCGACGGCGCCGCAGTTGAACCAGGCGATCACGCAATTCCAGATGCTCAGCTACCGCCTGATCGCGGAGACGAACTACGAGAACTTCGGCAAGCTCATCCCGCGATTCGACCCGACGCTCGAAGACGCCATTCGGCTGGCGGGCGTGATCAGAGAGAAGGCCGCGAAGCACGCCCGGCAGGTTGAAAGCATCGAGTCCGACATCAAGGACCTCCAGCGGATCAGCAAGTCGCTGATCGAGCTGAGGCTCACCTACGCGGACGACAAGATGCGGGAACTGATGCAGACGCGCATCGATCCGCTGACCGAAAAAATCATCGCGGCCATCGCCGACGTGCGTGACCAATTGGGCCATGAGCTCCAGAAAGGGTCGGAGGAGCTGAGCAGGGAGACCGATTCCACGATCCGCCTCACTTGGATCGTGATGGTTCTGATTCTGACCATCGGCATCGCGCTCGCCTTCCTGATCTGCCGATTTGGGGTCACCGGCCCGCTCCGCACGCTCGTCGGCAATCTCGACAGGCTCGCGCGGGGCGAGAACATCGAGATCGCCGGCACCGAGCGCAAGGACGAGATCGGCGAGACCGCCAGGGCGGTCAATCGCATCAGGACGATGCTCGCCGAAAAGGCCGAGGGCGAGGCGGAAGAGAAGGCCGCAAGGGACCGCCGCGCCGCCGACGAGCTCGACGCCGCGTTCGGCAGCATCGTCAGGGCGGCGGTCGCCGGCGACTTCTCGCAGCGTGTCGCGATCGGGGGCAAGAGCGGCGTCATCGGCAATATCGCAGCTGGGCTCAATACGCTGTGCGAGAACGTCGCGAACGCGCTTGACGATCTCGTCGTGATGCTCGGCGCACTCTCAGGGGGCGACATGACACGGCGCATCGACGCCGATTACCAGGGGGCGTTCGCCACCTTGAAGAACGACGCCAATGCGATGGCCGAGCGGATCGGTGCGACCATCGCCGACATCAAGCAGACGGCGCGTGAGGTCGCCAACGCCGCCATGGAGATTTCGACCAGCACGACCGATCTCTCCGGGCGAACCGCGGAGCAGGCGGCGAGCCTGGAAGAGGCATCGGCCTCGATGGAGCAGGTCTCCGTGACCGTGAAAAAGAACGCCGAGAACGCCCGGCAGGCCAATCGGTTCGCGACCGAGACGCATGCGGTCGCCGAACGCGGCGGCGCGGTGGCGCGTGACGCGGTCGCGGCCATGTCGCGGATCGAGGAGTCCTCGCGCAAGATTTCCGACATCATCGGCGTGATCGACGAGATTGCACGGCAGACCAATCTCTTGGCGCTGAACGCGGCGGTGGAGGCGGCGCGGGCGGGGGAGGCGGGGCGCGGCTTTGCCGTGGTCGCTTCGGAGGTCCGCAGCCTGGCGCAACGCTCCGCACAGGCGGCCAGGGACATCAAGGACCTGATCGTCAACAGTTCCGGGCAGGTGCAGGAGGGCGTTGAGCTCGTCAACCGCGCCGGCGCCTCGCTCGACGAGATCGTCGCGTCGATCGGGAAGGTTGCCGGCATCGTGTCGGATATCGCCGCCGCTAGCGCCGAGCAGGCGGGCGGCCTGGAGCAGGTCAACAAGACGCTCGCGCAGATCGACCAGGTCACCCAGCAGAACACGGCGTTGGTCGAGGAGAACGCGGCGACTGCGAAGGCGCTCGAGAGCCAGGCCGCGGCCATGGACGAGCGGGTCGCCTTCTTCCGCCTTGCCGCCGCCACCGCGCCGGTGCATCAAGCCGCCCACGGCCGGCTTCGGCTAGTGCGGCGGATTTGACGTTCCTACCAATGCTGCCGCGCGTCCTTCGCGTTCGCAAAAGTATGTGCTGCAAGATAATACGAACGTCGAACCGGGACACTAGTGTGAGGTGAAGATGATCAGGATCGCGGTGACATGCCTGGGGCTGCTCGCAATCGCGCCGGGTCTCGCAGCGGCGCAGGATATCGCCGGGGTCGAGGACTGCACCAAGGCTGCGGGGCTCGACAAGCGAACGGGTTGCCTGCAGAGCAACGTCAATGTGCTCCAGCAGCTGTTGACCAAGGCCACGCTCGACACGCGGCAGCGGCTGACCACGGCCAACAATGAGATCGCCGCGCTCAAAAGCGAGGTCGTCGCGCTCAAGACACTCGTGACGAGCCTGCAAAAGAGCGTGGAGCAGCTGCAGGCGGCGCAGAAGGCCGCGGCCGACAAGAAGCCGGACAGCAAGGACGGCAAATAGCGCGGACCGCACAGTCGGCGCGCGCCCTCCACCGGGGATTGCAATCTCCGGACTGCGTAAGTGCCCGCGTCCGGCATTTGGCTCTTGCGAAACGAGCCCAGGGGCTCTATCCGACGCGCCGCCCCGGGTGCTCCGGCGACTCGCGGCTGGAGCGCCGAAAGTTCTTCCTTTTCCACCGCTCCATCCTATCTAACAGGCGGCCCCGCACGGGTGGCCCAAATACCTTCCATACCGTCGAGGGGAAACGAGAGAGAGCAGGCAGATGGCCAAGCAGAAATTCGAGCGCAACAAGCCGCATTGCAACGTGGGGACCATTGGTCACGTTGACCATGGCAAGACGACGCTGACGGCGGCGCTGACGAAGGTGTCGGCGGACCGTGGCTGGACGAAGGACTTCGTGCCTTACGATCAGGTAGCGAAGGCGTCCGAGAGCCAGGGCCGGCGCGACCCGACCAAGATTCTGACGATTGCGACGAGCCACGTGGAATATGCCACCGACAAGCGCCACTACGCGCATGTCGATTGCCCGGGCCACGCCGACTACGTGAAGAACATGATCACGGGCGCGGCGCAGATGGACGGCGCGATCCTGGTGGTGTCGGCGGCGGACGGTCCGATGCCGCAGACGCGCGAGCACATCCTGCTCGCGCGGCAGGTGGGCGTGCCCTACATCGTGGTGTTCCTGAACAAGGTGGACGTGGTGGACGACCCCGAGCTGCTCGACCTGGTGGAGCTCGAGGTTCGCGAGCTGCTGACCAAGTACCAGTTCCCGGGCGACAAGGCGCCGGTGATCCGTGGTGCTGCGATCAAGGCGCTCAACGGCGAGAAGGGCGAGTTCGCGGACGAGGCGATCATCAAGCTGTACGAGGCGCTGGACACGTTCGTGCCGCTGCCTGAGCGCCCGATCGACCAGCCGTTCCTGATGCCGATCGAGGACGTGTTCTCGATCTCGGGTCGCGGCACGGTGGTGACGGGCCGGATCGAGCGCGGCAAGATCAAGGTCGGCGAGGAAGTTGAGATCGTGGGGCTGCGCGACACCCAGAAGTCGGTGGTGACGGGGGTGGAGATGTTCCGCAAGCTGCTCGACGAAGGGGTGGCGGGCGACAACGTCGGCTGCCTGCTGCGCGGCGTGGACAAGGAGGCGGTCGAGCGCGGCCAGGTGCTGTGCAAGCCCGGCTCTGTGAAGCCGCACAAGAAGTTCAAGGCCGAGGCCTATATCCTGACGAAGGAGGAGGGCGGGCGGCACACGCCGTTCTTCAACAACTACCGTCCGCAGTTCTACTTCCGGACCACCGACGTGACGGGGCAGTGCACGTTGCCCGAGGGGACGGAGATGATCATGCCGGGCGACAACGCCACCATGGACGTGGAGCTGATCACGCCGATCGCGATGGAGGAGAAGCAGCGCTTCGCCATCCGCGAGGGCGGCAAGACCGTCGGCGCCGGCGTGGTGGTCTCGATCACGGAGTGAGGCGGAGGTAGGTTGGGTCGAGCGCAGCGAGACCCAACGCCCCCGAGCGGATTTCGTGGCTGTTGGGTCTCGCAAAAGCGCTCGACCCAACCTACGACTTGCAAAGGTGCCCCTGTTCATGCATTTACAACCTCGCGGCGGGCCTCGGGGCCGCCGCAAGCGCTTCCGGAGGAGTGTAGCTCAATGGCTAGAGCACCGGTCTCCAAAACCGGGGGTTGGGGGTTCGAGTCCCTCCACTCCTGCCAGGCGTAGCCCGGCTCAGTCGAAAAGTTTAGTATTTTCAATGGGATGTGGCCGCGCACCCGAGACAGCGGCAGGTAGACTATGATCAGTCCATTCAAGTTCCTGCAGGAAGTACGCACCGAGGCCCAGAAGGTGACCTGGCCGACCAGGCGCGAGACGGCGGTCACCACCGCCATGGTCTTCGTGATGGTCGCGGTCGCCTCGGTCTTCTTTCTGGTGGCGGACCAGGTCATGCGTTTTGTCGTGACCCTCGTGCTCGGCATCGGCGGTTGAAGGAGCCGGCGGAATGACGGACAAGCACTGGTACATCGTCCAGGCCTATTCGAATTTCGAGCGCAAGGTCGCCGATTCGATCCGCGAGCAGGCTAAGCAGCGCCACCTCGACCACCTGTTCGACGAGGTCATGGTGCCGACGGAAAAGGTCGTGGAGATGCGCCGCGGCCAGAAGGTCGACGCCGAGCGCAAGTTCTTTCCCGGCTACGTGCTGGTGAAGATGGACCTCACCGACGAGGCCTATCACCTCATCAAGAACACGCCGAAGGTCACCGGCTTCCTCGGCGCCGACAACAAGCCCAAGCCGATCTCGGACGCCGAAGCGCAGCGCATCCTGCACCAGGTGCAGGAGGGCATCGAGCGGCCGAAGCCGTCGGTCTCGTTCGAGGTGGGCGAGCAGGTCCGCGTGTCGGAAGGTCCGTTCGCCTCCTTCAACGGCGTGGTGGAAGAGGTGGACGACGGGCGCTCGCGGCTCAAGGTCGCGGTCTCGATCTTCGGCCGGCCGACGCGGGTCGAGCTCGAGATGGGGCAAGTCGAGAAATTGTAGACGGAATGGCGAATAGCGTTTAGCTAGTAGCAAATACGTGGGAGGTGACGGCGGCTGCCAACCGCCTAGATCCGCACCACGGACCCTGAACCAGGCCGCATGGCCAACACAGGAGTTAAGTCATGGCAAAGAAAATCACCGGATACATCAAATTGCAGGTGCCGGCGGGCGCGGCCAATCCGTCGCCGCCGATCGGACCCGCGCTCGGCCAGCGCGGCCTCGCGATCATGGAGTTCTGCAAGCAGTTCAACGCGCAGACTCAGAAGATGGAAAAGGGATCGCCGATCCCGGTGGTGATCACGGTCTACCAGGACCGCTCCTTCACCTTCGAGATGAAGACGCCGCCGGTGTCCTATTTCATCAAGAAAGCGGCCAAGCTCGAGAGCGGATCGAAGACCCCGGGCCGCGACAAGGTCGGCAAGGTGACCAAGGCGCAGGTCAAGGAGATCGCCGAGCAGAAGATGAAGGACTTGAACTGCGACACCATCGAAGCCGCCATGCGCATGGTGGAAGGCTCCGCCCGTTCGATGGGCATCGAGGTCGGGGAGTAATGGCCATGTCCAATCTCGGAAAACGCACCACGACCGCTCGCGAAGGCGTCGATCGCGCCAAGCTCTATCCGCTCGAAGAGGCGGTGAAGATGGTCAAGGAGCGCGCCAAGGCCAAGTTCGACGAGACGATCGAGGTGGCGATGAATCTCGGCGTCGATCCGCGCCATGCCGACCAGATGGTGCGCGGCGTGGTCAACCTGCCGAACGGCTCGGGCCGCAGCCAGCGCGTCGCCGTGTTCGCGCGCGGCCCCAAGGCCGACGAGGCGAAGGCCGCCGGCGCCGACCTGGTCGGTGCCGAGGATCTGGTCGAGAAGGTCAACGCCGGCAATATCGACTTCGACCGCTGCATCGCCACCCCCGACCTGATGCCGCTGGTCGGCCGCCTCGGCAAGGTGCTGGGTCCGCGCGGCATGATGCCGAACCCGAAGGTCGGCACCGTCACCATGGACGTCGCCACCGCGGTGCGTGGCGCCAAGGGCGGCTCGGTCGAGTTCCGGGTGGAGAAGGCCGGCATCGTGCAGGCCGGCGTCGGCAAGGCGTCGTTCTCCGCCGACAAGCTGGTCGCGAACATCAAGGCGTTCGCCGACGCAGTGCAGAAGGCCAAGCCCCCTGGCGCCAAGGGCATTTCATCAACCGGGTCGCCATCTCCTCGACCATGGGCCCGGGGGTGAAGGTCGAGCCGGCGTCGCTGTTCGGGACCGGCGGCACGCAATAGCGCGTTGTTACCGAAGCCAGCCCCGAACCGAATTCGGGCTGGCTTTCTATTGCAGCTTGATCCCGGCGTCCCGGATCACCTTGCTCAGCCGCGCGGTGTCGGCGGCGATCATCTTGGAGAAGTCGTCCGGCGACGTGAGCAGGATGTCGGTCGCCTGCTGCTCGACGATGCGCAGAATGTCCGGGCTGCGGGACGCCTTGATGAACTCTTCGTTGAGCTTCTTCACGATCGGCGCCGGCGTGCCCGCGGGCGCCACCATGCCGTGCCACATTTCGAGGTCGAGGCCGGGAAAACCCGCCTCGGCCATAGTCGGCACACCAGGTGCTGCGTCGATGCGCTTTTTTCCCGCGATGGCGAGGATGCGGACTTTTCCGGCCTGCGCCTGCTCGCCCGCGGAAATGTACGAGGTGAACAGAAAATCCATCCGGCCGCCCATCACGTCGGTGACGGCGGGAGCCGCGCCCCGATAGGGCACATGCACCATCGGGGCGCCGACGACGCTCTTGAACATTTCACCCAGGATCTGCCCGCCGGAGCCGACGCCCTGGGAGCCGAAGCTCAATCCGCCCGGCCTCGACTTTGCCAAAGCCGCCAGCTCGGAGACCGACTTTATCGGGCTCTCGCCGTTGACGATCAGGATATGCGGAAAGGAAATGATCGGCGTGATCGGCTGGAAGTCCTTCACCGGATCGAACCGCAGGTCCGCGTACAGGCTCGGGTTGACGGAGAGCGTACCCATATTGGCGAGGAACAACGTATAGCCGTCCGGCGCGGCCTGCTTCGTCGCGAGCGCGGCGACATTGCCGCCGGCGCCGCTGCGGTTGTCGATGACGATCGTCTGCCCGAGGCTCGCGGCAACCTTCTGGGCGATGGGACGGATCACCGTGTCGGAGCTGCCGCCGGGCGGGAACGGCACCAGCAGGGTGATCGTGCGCGACGGATAATTGTCGCTCTGCGCCCACAAAGCTCCGGCCAAAACCGGCGATATCAGCAAGGCGAAGACAATAACGCCTAGGCGGCACCTGCGACGGCTGGTCATTGCGCTTCCTCCACGGCTTTGGCCGTAGGCTAGCACAGGCTTTCCGCGCGTGACGATGAAGCGCCCTGCGACACTCACGCCGCCGAGCGCGAGCCCCACAACTCCTGGCTGGCGATCCGCGCGCCTTCGGCCAGGGACTTGAGCTTGGCCCACATGATGCTGGGATGCACGCGCTGCGCAAAAGGACTCTGCGCGAAGCCGCAATCGGTGCCGCCCATCACGTTCTCGCGCCCGACGATCTTGGCGAGCCGCACGATGCGCTGCGCCACCAGCTCCGGATGCTCGACGATATTGGTGGCGTGGCTGATGACACCCGGGATCAGCACCTTGCCGGGCGGCAGCTTGACCGACTGCCAGACCACCCATTCATGCTCGTGGCGCGGATTGGCGGCCTCGAACTGATAGGCGCCGACATTCACCTGCAGCATGAGATCGACGATGTCCTTCATCGGCACGTCGAAGGCGTGCGGTCCATTCCAGCTGCCCCAGCAGATGTGATAGCGCGAGCGCTCCGGCGGAATGCCTTTGAGCGCGTGGTTGAGCGCGTCGATGCGCATCTGCGCCCAGTCGCGGTATTGGGCCTCCGTCATCGGCGGCACCATCTTTTCGTGCATGTAGGGCAGGAAGGCGTCATCGATCTGCACGTAGAGGCCGGCATCGACGATGGCGCGGTATTCCTGGTGCAGGCAGTCGGCGAGGGTGAAGAAGAGCGTCCGCTCGTCCGGGTACTGCTCGTTCTTGGCGCCCGGCAATGCGCTTGCCGGCGCGACCACCGGCAAGAAGGCGTCGTGCGCCTTGGCCTTGGCGGTCGCGGCCTTGAGATTGGCGATGTCGCGCTTGACCTGCACGTCGGAGTAGACGAGCGGCCGGTTGACGACGAAGCGCGAGCCGAGCCGCTTGCCGAGGCCCGATGCCCGGTCGTACTCCGCGTAGAACTCGGGGAAGGCGGCGCGGTCCTGCCCGCCGCCCGCCGATGCCATGGGGTCCTTGGCCTCCTCGGGGTTCAACGCCCGGGTCTGCACGCCGCCGGTGAGGCGATCGTGAATGTAAAAGGCCCAGTTGCGGCCCTTGCTGAACTCCCCGTCGCTGACGATGTCGATGCCGGCGTCGACCTGCTGGCGGACGACCTCGTCGATCGATTGCGCGAGGCAGGCCTCGTAAGCGGCCGGGTCGTGCTCCTGCCGATCCTCGATCTTGCGCAGGAATTCGACCAGCGCCGGCGGCCGCACGAGGCTGCCGACATGAGTGGTCAGGATGCGGTCGACGCTGCCGGCCATTTTCTCCTCGCTGCCTTACCTTCTTCGCACGCCGGTTTCCTTACCACTTCCGGGTCGCGCGGGCAGTAGCGGGAAAATCGTGGCCGCTATGTAGTGGCCGCTATGTAAGAGCGGCGTCGATCTTGTCGTAATACTTCTTCACGAGCTCGATATTGCTGGGAAATTGGATGGGCTGCGCCGATTTGAGGGCTTCGTTCAGCTCCTCCAGGATCTGTTTCTTGTCCGCCGCCGGGATCGACTTGTCGGCGGTGACGTCCGCGATCTCCTTCTTGATCGCGACTGCGGACTCGGTGAACGCCTTGGTCTTCGGATCGATGCCGGCCATCACCATCGTGATGTTGCCGACGACCTCGTCATACTCGCCGAAATCCTTGAAACCGTGCTTCTTGGCGGCCGCCTCGAGCTCGGCCTGGATGCTCGCCGGCAGCTGGTCGGCTGCGGCGCCTTGAATCTTTTCCAGGATCGGCGACATGTCCTTTTGCGCGGCGATGAAGCCTTCGACGTGCTTCTCCGTGAGCTTGATCTGCTTTACCGCCAGCGGAAGCCCAGGCTGCGCGGCCGCGAAGCCGGCGAGGTTGAGAAAAATGCCGGCCACCAAGGCCGTGAACGCGGTACGAACTACCTGATGCATTGCGTAAGCCCCGCCTGTTGCTTCGAGCTGAATGGATTGCGACGGCCGGTCTGCTAACGGTTTCCGATGACAAAAGTTGGACTGTCGCGGATGAATTATTGCCGGTGGCCGGGTGCCGGCAGCAGGCATTGATGCCGACGGTGCGCGGGTGTAAACGCCTCGTTGACGGGCGCCGAAAATCCGACAAATTTTGTCATTTCGGCCCGTAGATTCCGCTTGGCAAATCCCGTGCCAGCCTCTACATAGTGGCCAGGGCGTGCCGGCCCAGTGTGTCGGCGCGCCTTTGCGCGCTTCATGGAAAACGTGGTGGTTAGGACCTTATTCCTTCTGGACATCCTGCGGGATCTATCTGAAGGGAAGCGAGGCGATCGCATTTTTTCTTTGGGCGTCAGGGCTTTCCGGAAGTTTCCGGAAGTCCATCCTGTCCAAGACTGCAGGTGCCGGGGCTTCGCTCGAAGAACCCCAGCTTAAAATGCCTGCACAGACGGGGAAGACCGTTTTGGGGCCAAAAGCCCTGCGACCGGTTCGAACCTCGAGAGCCCGGTGCGGCTTCGTCCGTGCCAGGGGGCAGGATTGTTCTGAGGAGCGTCGTCCTGCCCGGGTTTGTGCAGAGCTTTGTGCAACGCCAGGGATGGACGGCTGGTCGCAACCGGCGGTTCCCGCATTGAAGGCGGGCCGCCAACCGGAAAGAGCTTGCAGTGGATCGAGCGGCTAAGAAGGAGCTCGTCACGACGCTCAACGGTGTCTTCAAAAGCACCAATGTCGTGGTGGTAGCTCATTATTCAGGTCTCAACGTTGGCCAGATGCAGACTCTGCGCAAGCAGATGAAGCAGGCGGGCGCGGCGGTGAGGGTCGCGAAGAACCGTCTGGCCAAGATCGCTCTCGAAGGCACGGACGCAGCGGTGGTCGTTCCCCTGCTCAAGGGGCCGACCCTGATCGCCTATTCCGGCGATCCGATCGCTGCGCCCAAGGTCGCCGCCGACTTCGCCAAGGCGAACGAAAAGTTCGTGATCCTGGGCGGGGCGATGGGAAAGACCGCGCTCGACGCCAATGGCGTCAAGGCGCTCGCTTCGCTGCCGTCGCTCGACGAGCTGCGCGCCAAGATCGTCGGCCTCATCCAGGCGCCGGCGACCAAGATCGCGCAGGTTGTCAATGCCCCGGCGGCCAAGGTCGCCCGCGTGGTCCAGGCCTATGCCGCAAAAGGCGAGGCGGCGTGACACGCTTCGCAAGCTCTACCGTTTCGAACCCATAAGGATGTGCAATGGCTGATCTGCAGAAAATCGTCGACGATCTCTCGAAGCTCACCGTGCTCGAGGCCGCCGACCTGGCGAAGATGCTGGAAGAGAAGTGGGGCGTCTCCGCCGCGGCCGCGGTGGCCGTCGCCGCCGCTCCGGGCGCTGGTGCCGCGCCTGTCGAGGAGAAGACCGAGTTCACGGTCATGCTGACCGCGGCCGGCGAGAAGAAGATCGAGGTGATCAAGGAAGTCCGTGCGCTCACGGGTCTGGGCCTCAAGGAGGCCAAGGACCTGGTCGAGGGCGCGCCCAAGGCGGTCAAGGAAGGCGTGACCAAGGACGAGGCGGAGAAGGTCAAGGCCCAGCTCGAGAAGGCTGGAGCCAAGGTCGAGCTGAAGTAGGCATACCCACGTCAGCGAAATCCCCGGGGGCGAGCGCCGCAGGCGCAAGATCCCGGGGTCGCCACGGGTGCCCACACTCGTCCGGCGAACAAAAAAGACGCTGTGGCCGGAAACCAGTTCCGGCCATGGCCGGACACAAAGCGGTGATTTCGGGTTCAGTCCCCTGAAATCGCCCATATCTGCCGCAAACCGCGGCAAATTCCGCCGCATGGCGGCGGTGGTGCAAGCGTTAGGTGAGGCGGGCGGTTCGGCGGCAGGCCGAATCGCATAACAAAGGGGCCCCGACGCCTGTCCTGATGGTCGCGATGGATGGCGGCCTTCCGGAGAGTCGTCCCGGCCCGGCGGTTCGACAAAGCGAGAGATTAAAAGATGGCGCAGACGTTTATCGGTCGCAAGCGCGTTCGCAAGTTTTTCGGGAAAATTCAGGAAGTCGCGGAGATGCCGAACCTCATCGAGGTTCAGAAGGCGTCCTATGACCAATTCCTGTTGGTGCAGGAACCCGTCGGCGGCCGGCCCGACGAGGGCCTGCAGGCCGTGTTCAAGTCCGTGTTCCCGATCTCGGACTTCTCCAACACCTCGATGCTGGAATTCGTCAAGTACGAATTCGAAGCGCCGAAATACGACGTCGACGAGTGCCGCCAGCGCGGCATGACCTATGCCGCGCCGCTCAAGGTGACGCTGCGCCTGATCGTGTTCGATATCGACGAGGAGACCGGCGCCAAGTCGGTCAAGGACATCAAGGAGCAGGATGTCTACATGGGCGACATTCCGCTCATGACCAACAACGGCACCTTCGTCGTCAACGGCACCGAGCGCGTGATCGTCTCGCAGATGCACCGCTCGCCCGGTGTGTTCTTCGACCACGACAAGGGCAAGACCCATTCCTCGGGCAAGCTCCTGTTCGCCGCCCGCATCATTCCGTATCGCGGGTCCTGGCTCGACATCGAGTTCGACGCCAAGGACATCGTCTATGCGCGCATCGACCGCCGCCGGAAGATCCCGGTGACGTCGCTGCTGTTATGCGCTCGGTCTGGACGCCGAGGAAATCCTCAACACCTTCTACCGCAAGGTGACCTACAAGCGGCAGAAGGACGGCTGGCGCGTGCCGTTCGATGCCAACCGCTTCCGCGGCTACAAGGCGATCAACGATCTCGTCGATGCCGATTCCGGCAAGGTCGTGCTGGAGGCCGGCAAGAAGCTCACCGTGCGCTCGGCGCGCCAACTCGCGGAGAAGGGCCTCAAGGCGCTGCGCATGTCCGACCAGGAGCTGGTCGGGCACTACATCGCCGAGGACCTGGTCAACCCGAAGACCGGCGAGATCTTCGCCGAGGCCGGCGAGGAGATCACCGAGAAGAACCTCAAGGTGCTGAACGAGGCCGGCTACAAGGAGCTGCCGCTCCTCGACATCGACCACGTCAATGTCGGCGCCTATATCCGCAACACGCTCAATGTCGACAAGAACATGACGCGCGAGGACGCGCTGTTCGACATCTATCGCGTCATGCGTCCGGGCGAGCCGCCGACGCTCGATACCGCGCAGAACATGTTCCAGTCGCTGTTCTTCGATCCCGAGCGCTACGACCTCTCGGCCGTCGGCCGCGTCAAGATGAACATGCGGCTCGACCTCGATGCGCCCGACACCATGCGGGTGCTGCGCAAGGAAGACATCATCGCGGTCATTCGCACGCTGGTCGATCTGCGCGACGGCAAGGGCGAGATCGACGACATCGACCATCTCGGCAATCGGCGCGTGCGCTCGGTCGGCGAGCTGATGGAGAACCAGTACCGCATCGGCCTCCTGCGCATGGAGCGTGCGATCAAGGAGCGGATGTCGTCGGTCGACATCGATACCGTGATGCCGCAGGACCTGATCAACGCCAAGCCGGCGGCGGCGGCGGTGCGCGAGTTCTTCGGCTCGTCGCAGCTCTCGCAGTTCATGGACCAGACCAACCCGCTCTCCGAGATCACGCACAAGCGGCGTCTCTCGGCGCTCGGGCCCGGTGGTCTCACCCGCGAGCGGGCGGGCTTCGAGGTGCGCGACGTGCACCCGACCCACTACGGCCGCATCTGCCCGATCGAGACGCCGGAAGGGCCGAATATCGGCCTGATCAACTCGCTCGCCACCTACGCGCGGGTGAACAAGTACGGCTTCGTCGAGACGCCCTATCGCAAGGTCAAGGACGGCCGCGTCACCGACGAGGTGCAGTATCTCTCGGCGATGGAGGAGGGGCGCTACACGGTCGCGCAGGCGAACGTCCCGATCGACAATCGCGGGCGCTTCACCGAGGACATGATCGTGTGCCGCCACGCCGGCGACGTGCAGATGGTGCCGGCCGACAAGGTCGATTTCATGGACGTGTCGCCGAAGCAGCTGGTGTCGGTGGCGGCGGCGCTGATTCCGTTCCTGGAGAACGACGACGCCAACCGCGCGCTGATGGGCTCCAACATGCAGCGCCAGGCGGTGCCGCTGGTGCGTGCCGAGGCGCCGTTCGTGGGCACCGGCATGGAAGGCGTGGTCGCGCGCGATAGCGGCGCCTCGATCGCGGCGCGGCGCACCGGCGTCGTCGACCAGGTCGACGCCACCCGTATCGTCGTGCGCGCGACCGAAGAGTCCGACCCGACCAAGCCCGGCGTCGACATCTACCGGCTGATGAAGTTCCAGCGCTCGAACCAGAACACCTGCATCAACCAGCGTCCGCTGGTGAAGGTGGGCGATCAGGTGAAGAAGGGCGACATCATCGCCGACGGTCCCTCGACCGAGCTCGGCGAGCTCGCGCTCGGGCGCAACGTGCTCGTCGCGTTCATGCCGTGGAACGGCTACAACTTCGAGGACTCGATCCTGCTCTCCGAGCGCATCGTCAAGGACGACGTCTTCTCCTCGATCCACATCGAGGAATTCGAGGTGATGGCGCGCGACACCAAGCTCGGACCCGAGGAAATCACCCGCGACATTCCGAACGTCTCGGAAGAGGCGCTCAAGAACCTCGACGAGGCCGGCATCGTCTATATCGGCGCCGAGGTGCGCGCCGGCGACATCCTCTGCGGCAAGATCACGCCCAAGGGCGAGAGCCCGATGACGCCGGAGGAAAAGCTCCTGCGCGCCATCTTCGGCGAGAAGGCGTCCGACGTGCGCGACACCTCGTTGCGGGTGCCGCCGGGCGTGCAGGGCACGGTCGTCGAGGTGCGCGTGTTCAATCGCCACGGCGTCGAGAAGGACGAGCGCGCGCTCGCCATCGAGCGCGAGGAGATCGAGCGGCTCGCCAAGGACCGCGACGACGAGCAGGCGATCCTCGATCGCAACGTCTACGGCCGCCTGGCCGAGATGCTGGAGGGCCGTCAGGGCATCGCGGGCCCGAAGGGCTTCAAGAAGGATTCCAAGATCACCCGCGCGGTGCTCGAGGAATATCCGCGCTCGCAATGGTGGCAGTTCGCCTCGCCGAACGACAAGCTGATGGCCGAGATCGAGGCCATCCGCAAGCAGTACGACGAGTTGAAGAAGGGCCTCGAGCAGCGCTTCCTCGACAAGGTCGAGAAGCTCCAGCGCGGCGACGAGCTGCCGCCCGGCGTGATGAAGATGGTCAAGGTCTTCGTCGCGGTGAAGCGCAAGATCCAGCCCGGCGACAAGATGGCCGGCCGCCACGGCAACAAGGGCGTGGTGTCGAAGATCGTGCCGGTCGAGGACATGCCGTTCCTCGAGGACGGCACCCAGGTCGACATCGTGCTCAATCCGCTGGGTGTCCCCAGCCGTATGAACGTCGGGCAGATCCTCGAGACCCATCTCGGCTGGGCCTGCGCCGGTCTCGGCTTGCGGATCGGGCAGGCGGTCGACCTCTACAACGCCAAGCACGACACCAAGCCGCTCAAGGAGATGCTGAAGAAGATCTACGGCGACGACGAGACCATCAAGTCGCTGGGCGAGAAGGACCTGGTCGAGCTCGGCGGCAATCTTCGCCACGGCGTGCCGATCGCGACGCCGGTGTTCGACGGCGCCAAGGAGGCCGACATCGAGCACATGCTCGACCTCGCCGGCCTCGATCATTCCGGCCAGGTGACGCTGCACGACGGCCGCACCGGCGAGACGTTCGATCGCAAGGTGACGGTGGGCTACATCTACATGCTCAAGCTTCACCATCTGGTCGACGACAAGATCCACGCGCGTTCGATCGGCCCCTACAGCCTCGTCACCCAGCAGCCGCTGGGCGGCAAGGCGCAGTTCGGCGGCCAGCGTTTCGGCGAAATGGAGGTGTGGGCGCTCGAGGCTTACGGCGCGGCCTACACGCTGCAGGAGATGCTGACGGTGAAGTCGGACGACGTCGCCGGCCGCACCAAGGTGTACGAGGCGATCGTGCGCGGCGACGACACGTTCGAGGCCGGCATTCCGGAATCGTTCAACGTGCTGGTCAAGGAGATGCGCTCGCTCAGCCTCAACGTCGATCTGCACAATTCGAAGCAGCAACGCCAAGGCCCCGGCGGCGAGACCGCCGAGGCGGCAGAGTAGCCTGCGTCAGGCCGGGCCGCGCCGTAGTGCGAGGTCCGGCCGGCCGAGTCTTCGCCCGATGAGCTTCGCCACACCGGTCTTCGCCGGATGGCTCGAAGGCGGGAGATGACGACCGAGGAATTTTTGGCCGCGCCGAGATACGGCCGGCAAGGAGACGGCGATGAATCAAGAACTGATGAATCTTTTCAGCCCGCAGGTGCCGGCTCAGGTCTTCGACCAGATCCGGATCTCGATCGCGAGCCCGGAGAAGATTCTGTCCTGGTCCTACGGCGAGATCAAGAAGCCGGAGACCATCAACTACCGCACCTTCAAGCCCGAGCGCGACGGCCTGTTCTGCGCGCGCATCTTCGGGCCGATCAAGGACTACGAGTGCTTGTGCGGCAAGTACAAGCGCATGAAGTACAAGGGCATCATCTGCGAGAAGTGCTCGGTCGAGGTCACGCTCTCGCGCGTGCGGCGCGAGCGCATGGGCCACATCGAGCTCGCGGCGCCGGTCGCCCACATCTGGTTCCTCAAGTCGCTGCCGTCGCGCATCGGGCTCCTGCTCGACATGACGCTCAAGTCGCTCGAGCGCATCCTCTATTTCGAGAGCTACGTCGTGCTCGAGCCGGGCCTGACCCCGCTCGAGGATCGCCAGCTCCTGAGCGAGGACGAGTATCTCAAGGCGCAGGACGAGTTCGGCGCCGACAGCTTCACCGCCACGATCGGCGCGGAAGCCATCCGCGAGATGCTCAAGGCGCTCGATCTCGACAAGATGCAGGCCGACCTGCGGGCGGAGATCGCGGGCTCGGATTCCGACGCCAAGAAGAAGAAGCTCGCCAAGCGGCTCAAGATCGTCGAGGCGTTCCAGCAGTCCGGCAACAAGCCGGAATGGATGATCCTGACGCAGGTGCCGGTGATCCCGCCGGATCTGCGGCCGCTCGTGCCGCTCGACGGCGGGCGCTTCGCCACGTCCGATCTCAACGATCTCTATCGCCGCGTCATCAACCGCAACAACCGCCTGAAGCGGCTGATCGAGTTGCGCGCGCCCGACATCATCATCCGCAACGAGAAGCGGATGCTGCAGGAGGCGGTCGACGCGCTGTTCGACAACGGCCGCCGCGGCCGCGTCATCACCGGCGCCAACAAGCGGCCGCTGAAGTCGCTCGCCGACATGCTCAAGGGCAAGCAGGGCCGCTTCCGCCAGAACCTGCTCGGCAAGCGCGTCGACTATTCCGGCCGCTCGGTGATCGTGGTCGGTCCCGAGCTCAAGCTGCATCAGTGCGGCCTGCCGAAGAAGATGGCGCTCGAGCTGTTCAAGCCGTTCATCTATTCGCGGCTCGACGCCAAGGGCCTGTCCACCACGGTGAAGCAGGCGAAGAAGCTGGTCGAGAAGGAGAAGCCCGAGGTCTGGGACATCCTCGACGAGGTCATCCGCGAGCATCCGGTGCTGCTCAACCGCGCGCCGACGCTGCACCGCCTGGGCATCCAGGCGTTCGAGCCGGTGCTGATCGAAGGCAAGGCGATCCAGCTCCATCCGCTGGTCTGCGCGGCCTTCAACGCCGACTTCGACGGCGACCAGATGGCCGTGCACGTGCCGCTGTCGCTCGAGGCGCAGCTCGAGGCGCGCGTGCTGATGATGTCGACCAACAACATCCTGCACCCGGCCAACGGCTCGCCGATCATCGTGCCGTCGCAGGACATCGTGCTCGGCCTCTACTACCTCTCGATCATGCGCGAGGGCGACGAGAAGCAGAAGCTCAAGGCGTTCGGCGACATGGCCGAGATCGAGCATGCGCTGCATGCCAAGGTCGATCGACCTGCACACCAAGATCAAGTACCGCTGGATCGGCGTCGACGAGAAGGGCAAGTCCTTCAGCAAGCGGTACGAGACGACGCCGGGCCGCGTGATGCTCGGCCAGGTGCTGCCGAAGAGCTCGAAGGTTCCCTTCGACGTCGTGAACAAGCTCATGACCAAGCGGGAAATCTCCGGCATGATCGATCAGGTCTACCGCCACTGCGGGCAGAAGGAGACGGTGATCTTCTGCGACCGGATCATGGCGCTCGGCTTCCACCACGCCTTCAAGGCCGGCATCTCGTTCGGCAAGGACGACATGGTGGTCCCGACCACGAAGTGGAAGATCATCGACGAGACCCGCACGCTCGCCAAGGAATTCGAGCAGCAGTACAACGACGGCCTGATCACCCAGGGCGAGAAGTACAACAAGGTGGTCGATGCCTGGTCGAAGGCGACCGACCAGATCGCCGACGAAATGATGCGGCAGATCTCCTCGGTCGAGAAGGTCGAGGGCGGCCGCGCAGGCGCAGGTCAACTCGATCTACATGATGGCGCATTCCGGCGCGCGCGGCTCGCCCGCGCAGATGCGCCAGCTCGCCGGCATGCGCGGCCTGATGGCCAAGCCCTCGGGTGAGATCATCGAGACCCCGATCATCTCGAACTTCAAGGAAGGGCTCTCGGTGCTCGAGTACTTCAACTCGACCCACGGCGCCCGCAAGGGTCTCGCCGACACCGCGCTCGAAGACCGCGAACTCGGGCTACCTGACGCGGCGTCTGGTCGACGTGGCGCAGGACTGCATCATCACCACGGAAGACTGCGGCACGTCGGCGGGCATCAAGGTGCGCGCCATCATCGATGCCGGCACCGTGGTGGCCTCGCTCGCCAGCCGCATCCTCGGCCGCACCACGGCCGAGGACGTGCGCGACCCGTCCTCGCACAAGGTGATCGTCAAGAAAGGCACCCTGCTGGAAGAGCCGCAGGTCGAGGCGATCATGGCCGCAGGCGTGCAGGAACTGCGCATCCGCTCGGTGCTCACCTGCGAGACCACCACGGGCGTGTGCGGCAAGTGCTACGGGCGCGATCTCGCCCGCGGCACGCCGGTCAACATGGGCGAGGCGGTGGGCGTCATCGCCGCGCAGTCGATCGGCGAGCCGGGCACCCAGCTCACCATGCGCACGTTCCACATCGGCGGCGCGGCGCAGATCTCGGAGCAGTCGTTCATCGAGTTGAACTTCGACGGCAAGATCAAGATCAAGAACAGGAACATCGTGAAGAACTCCGACGGCCAGACCGTCGCCATGGTCCGCAACATGGTCGTTGCCGTGCTCGATCCGGACGGGACCGAGCGCGCGGTGCACCGCATCCAGTACGGCGCCCGCGTCCTGGTCGACGAGGGCGACAAGATCAAGCGCGGCCAGCGCATCGCCGAGTGGGATCCCGTACACCCGGCCGATCCTCACCGAGGTCGAGGGCACGATCGCCTTCGAGGACCTGGTCGAAGGCCAGTCGATGTCGGAGACGCTCGACGAATCGACCGGCATCGCCAAGCGCGTGGTGACCGACTGGCGCACCACGCGCGGGGTGGACCTGCGTCCGGCGATCGTGATCAAGGACAAGCAGGGCAAGATCCTCAAGCTCGCCCGCGGCGGCGAGGCGCGCTACCAGCTCGCGGTCGATGCCATCATCTCGGTCGATCCCGGGCGCGCACGTGCAAGGCGGGCGACGTCATCGCGCGCATTCCGACCGAAAGCGCCAAGACGCGCGACATCACCGGCGGTCTGCCGCGGGTGGCGGAGCTGTTCGAGGCGCGCCGGCCGAAGGAGGCCGCGATCATCGCGGAGACCTCCGGCACGATCCGCTTCGGCAAGGACTACAAGAACAAGCGTCGCGTGATCATCGAGCCGGCCGACAAGGAAGAGGAGCCGAGGGAATATCTCGTCCCGAAGGGCAAGCACATCCACCTGCAGGACGGCGACATGATCGAGAAGGGCGACTCCATCGTCGAGGGCAACCCGGCGCCGCACGACATCCTGGCGATCAAGGGCGTCGAGGAGCTCGCCGCCTATCTCGTCAACGAGATCCAGGACGTCTACCGGCTGCAAGGCGTCGCGATCAACGACAAGCACATCGAGGTGATCGTCCGCCAGATGCTGCAGAAGGTCGAGATCGACGATGCCGGCGAGACCGACCTGATCCAGGGCGAGCAGATCGACAAGATCGAGATGGACGAGATCAACGTCCGGGCGCGGGAGGAGGGCAAGAAGGAGGCCACCGGCCACCCGGTGCTGCTCGGCATCACCAAGGCCTCGCTGCAGACGCGCTCGTTCATCTCGGCGGCGTCGTTCCAGGAGACCACGCGCGTGCTCACCGAGGCCGCCGTCAACGGCAAGGTCGACACGCTCGAAGGCCTCAAGGAGAACGTCATCGTCGGCCGCCTGATCCCGGCGGGCACCGGCGCCATGATGAACGGGCTGCGCGAGGTCGCCGGCAAGCGCGACGCGCTCATCCTCGAGGAGCGCGAAAAGGAGGCCGCGGCAAAGGCGACCGCCGCGGCGGCTACACCGGAGCCGGCGGCCCTGCCGGCGGCGGAATAGTCCGCGCCAAGAGGGCGTCGTCGAGACATCAGGGGCCGCCTCCGGGCGGCCCCTTCTCGTTGCGCGGCCCGGGCGTCGTTCCGAGGGTGCGGCCCAGATTTTGCTTCGCCTGTCCCGCCGGCAATTGGAGGCAGGTGCAGGCTAGACACATGGATATTGGAGCAAGGTTGTTGGCGGCGATGATCGTCGCGCCGCTATTTTTCGCCGCGGCCGGGCATGCGTTAGCTCGCGGAGAATGGCCCGATGGGCCCTACAAAGAGTGGTTTCAGTCGCTGGAGCGGCCGGACAACGACAAGCATCCCTACCGGGACGAGAAGTCGCGGTCGTGCTGCGGAGCGGCCGACGTCGTCAAGACGAAATTCAAAGTCGAGAGCGGCGACGAAAAATATCCGGAGGATCGCTGGTACGCCTGGATCAACGAGCAGTGGATTCCGATCCCGCCGGAGAAGATCGTCAAGGACCACGCGCCGAACGGACAACCGTATCTGTTCATGCTGGCGGGCACGGTGCAATGCTTCGTGCGGCCCAAAGGCGGCATCTGAGAAGCGCGGCACCTGAGCGCAAGCGCGGCACGTGAGCAACTTGTCGTGATGCGTCACGCCGCGGCCACGATACGGCGCGCGCCGCTAGCGTCGCCCTTCGGCAGCCCCATGATCTTGACACTATTGCCGTCGCCTCGGCCTGCGGCGACGGCGGCCCGCCATCGCGGCGGCGACAAATTTTAACACTATTTCAACAGGATGTTTGCTGGCAATAAACGAATTTGTACGATCAGTAGCGAGTCGGCGCGCGCTCGGCCGCGGGCATCGTGAAACTCGTCACTAAATTTATCCGTATAAGGAACTAGACACCCCAAAAAGCCCTTTTTGTAACGCTCACTCCACGAGGGGCTGCTCTTACCTCTCGAGCCTCCGCAGGTCCGATGGAAACGCTCCTCGTCAAGATTTTCGCCACCGCGCTGGCGCTGAGCCAGGTCACGACCGCGCCGGACGCGGTGAAGACCCAGTTCGACCGCGAGCCGCGACCAGCAGCAGGTCGCGCGCCTCCTGGGCGCGGGCTGCACCCATATGCGCAAGGCGTTCGACATCGAGGACATCAACCTCGACGACCTCATCGCCACCGCCATGGACGATCCGCAGGCGATCACCAGCGAGAGCAAGGCGTTCCGCGGCATCAATTTCGCCGACCTGCTCACCGCCTACCGGCAGTTCTGCAAGAACGAGAAGGTCGCGACGCCGGCGGTCGATCTCGGCGACGTGATCGATTTCTACAACAAGGCGGTCGCCGACCTGCCCGATCACACCAAGCTCAAGGGCTTGAAGCTGCCGGGCGCCAGCGTCGTGCTCGACCGCAAGGGCGAGCGCTTCGCGGAAGTGTTCGAGGAGAACCAGCGGCGCGTCTGGGTCGTCGCTCGCCGACATTCCCGAGCATGTGCGCAAGGCCTTCGTCGCGGCCGAGGACAAGCGCTTCTTCAGCAGCACAAGGGGATCGACGAGCGTGGCCTGATCCGCGCCTTCATCGGCAACCTCGCCTACTCCGGGCGGCCGCAGGGCGGCTCGACCATCACCCAGCAGATCGTCAAGAACCTGCTGGTCGGCGAGGATCTCACCTACGAGCGCAAGATCCGCGAGATGATCGTGGCGTCGCGGGTCGAGCATGCGCTGAGCAAGGACGAGATTCTCGAGCTCTATCTCAACTCCGTCTATCTCGGCCGCGGCTCCTGGGGCATCGAGCTTGCCGCGCGCAGCTATTTCGGCAAGCCGGCCAAGGAGCTGACGCTCGAGGAGGGCGCGATGCTCGCCGGCCTGACCAAGGGGCCGAACTATCTACAGCCCCGACCGCCATCCCGGCCGCGCGCAGGAGCGGCTCGCCTATGTGCTGAGCCGGCTGCAGGAGGATGGCGTGGTCAGCGCCGAGGAGCCCGGGCGCGGATTGCCGCCCTTGCCGGTCATGGTGGCGTACGAACGGCCGCGTCGCGACATCGGCTTCCACTTCGTCGATCAGGTCGCGCGCGAGGCGAAGTCGGTCGCGGGCATCGATGCGATCACCGCCAACTCCTATACGGTGCGCTCCACCATCAATGTGCAATTGCAGCGGGCGGTGGAGGGGGCATTGCAGGAGGGGCTTTGGCGCTACGAGCGCAGCGCCGGCCGCGTCCAGTTCCGCAGCGCCGAGGCGAACCTCGCCCAGGCCGTTCAAAAGATCGAAGCCAACGCCAATAGCGCCAAGACGAACGACAAGCGGCCGGCCTGGCAGCAGGCGCTCGCGAATGCCCGGCTGCCGCTCTATGACGTCCACTGGACGCCGGCCATCGTGGTGGAGAAGCCCGGCGGCAAGAAGAGCGAGTCCTGGCGCGTCGGCCTGACCGACGGGCGCATCCTGCCGTTCTCGGTCGACAACGCGACCGCCCAACGCAAGCTCGTGCTCCACGACGTCGTCTTCGTTCGCGTGATCGAAGGGAAGGGCAAGGGCGCCACGCGCGCGGAGCTGCGCGTGCGTCCGGTGGTGCAGGGCATGGTGGTCGTGCTGGAGAACAAGACCGGCCGCATCCTCGCCATGACCGGCGGCTTCTCCTATCCGCTGAGCCAGCTCAACCGCGCCACCCAGGCGGTGCGCCAGCCAGGCTCCGCCATCAAGCCGCTGAGCTACCTCGCCGCGCTCGGCCGCGGCCTGCAGCCCAACACGCTGGTGACCGACGATGCGATCACGCTGCCGCCGATCGGCGGCGGGCGCGCCCGCGAGCAGGACTATTGGACGCCGAAGAACTACGACGGCGGCGGCGGCGGCGTCCTCACCCTGCGCCGTGCGCTCGAGAATTCGCGCAATCTGGCGACCGTGCATCTGCTCGACGGCGGCATCGAGGACACGCCGGAAGCGAGCCTCGACCGCCTTTGCGAGCTCGCGCTCGAAGCGCAGATCTATCGCGAATGCATGCGCTACTATCCGTTCGTGCTCGGCGCGCAGCCGGTGCGGCCGATCGATCTCGCGGCCTTCTACGCGGCGATCGCCAACGAAGGCCTGCGGCCGCAGCCTTATGTGATCGATTCGATCGAACGCAACGGCCTCGTCGTCTATCGTCACGATCCGAAATCGGCGGTCACGATCGGCTCGGTCGACCGCGCCGCCTTCTATCAGCTCAAGACCATGATGCAGGGCGTGCTGGCGCGCGGCACCGCGCGCTCGATCGCGAGCCTCGCGCCCTTTGTCGCCGGCAAGACCGGCACCTCGGACGATGAGAACGACGCCTGGTTCGTGGGCTTCACCAACGACGTCACGGTCGCGGTCTGGATCGGCTACGACAACGCCGACGGCAAGCGCCGCACGCTGGGCGGCGGCTCGACCGGCGGCGGCGTCGCGGTTCCGATCTTCGAGCCGGTGATCCAGGCGGTGTGGGCCAATGTGGCGCCGAAAGTCGCGCTCGCCCCGCCATCGCCCGAGGCCAAGCGCCAGCTGGCGTGCAGGGCGACCGACCTCGAAACTGGCGAGATGCAGATGCAGAATACCGGCGGCAGGCCGATCACCGAATGCTTTCGCATCGATCGCAACGGTCAGCTCCTCGACACCCAGCATCAACTGGTCTCGCGCGAGGACGCCTATAGCGCGCGCGAGTCGCGCGGCTATTACGGCGTGAATCCAAGTCCGTTCGGGAACGGCTACTACGATCAACGCGGGTACTATTATTACGACAGCAACGGGCGCTATGCTCCGGTACCGCGCGATTCGTGGCGGCCGCCCGGGCAGTACTTCGGGCAAGGATATTACGGTCGCGATCCGAGAGTGCAGGCGCCGCCGCCGCGCGATCCGTATGGTCGCGAATACCAGACGCCGCAGCGTGTCGATCCCGGTTATATTTGGGGCGACCGGCGATATTACTGAAAGACAATATGATGCGGAGCCTGAAGCCGGCGGCCTTGATCACAGGTTTGGTGGCCTTTGCCGCGATGGGCGGCGCCCAAGTTTACGCGCAAGCCAACGCGCAGGAGTTTCGGATCGCGGAGGTCACGTCCGCGGCCGGGCTCGGCGTGGATCAGCTCAAGCCGAAATCGATCGCCTTCGTCGACCGGCCGAGCGAGGAACTCATCGACCCGGATGCGGGCCTGATCCGCTTCGAGGACTGGGCGCAGTCGCGGCCTCTCGAAAAGCAATTCCTGAGCCCCTTTCCGAGCTATCTCGAGCCCACCGTCGAGGTCACTGTCGACGGCGTGCGCAAGCGCTTCAAGGAAAAGCTCCACATGTATGTGGGCGAGGCGCGCTTTACGCTGGCGCGTCCACCGGGCTCGATCGACCTCGCCAGCTTCGTGTCGCTGCCGTTCGTCGAGCGCATCGATTCCGCGATCAAGCATCGCCTGATCACGTCGGCCGAGGCGGTGTCTCCCAAGGACCCGCGCACGGTGAACAACCAGCACCCGCTACGGCGCTGGTGCGAGACGAGATCCACGACGATCTGCATTCACTCGCGCTACCAGTTCGAAGGCAAGCTGCCGGTCGGCATCCAGATCGCCAACAAGCTCAGAGACGGCTCGAAGAAGATCGCCGACCATCTCGAGTTCGAGAGCGAGCTCACGCTGCGGACGGCGGTGGAGGTCACCGAGATGGGTCTTGCGGCCCTGACCGACCTTGCCACGCCGCCGGTCGGCGCGCTCGAGCAAAACATCTTCTACGTCAACCAGGTGATGCAGTTCGGCAAGCTCTTGGCGGTGTTCCAGCGGCACCCGACCGACGTCAACCAGACCGTCGTCACCGTCTTCGTGGCGCTCGCGGTCGAGTCGAGCCTCATGGGCAAGAAGAAAGAGTTCATGAAGGTGCCGGTGCTGCGAAATCTCGTGCCCGCGCAGGTGCTTGCGGGCAAGAGCTCGTTCAATACGGGCAATTCGATCAGCGCCGGCCTGCCGGTCTATGCGCGCAATCAGGTGAAGGCGATCGCGGCGACCCTCGAGCGCAAGTAAGTCGCCACCTCGACTTTGGCGGGAGTGGTGGCCTGTGCTCGAAGACGGGCGACCGATCTGGTGCGTGAACACGCCATCGGCGTCGGCAGGCCAGAAA
>CAWFLQ010000002.1:0-290109 GCA_963816745.1 uncultured Alphaproteobacteria bacterium | reverse complement strand
GTGCCGGAGCAGGACGTGCTCGTTGCGATCTTCGTTGAGCAGGCCGCGTCTGCCGCCGATGCTGACAATAGATCGAAAAGTGCGCCCGCTAAAGAAATTCAAAGCGCGCGAGGTGCCACTATGGAGCGCGTAGACGCGCTCAACTCGTGAACCACGGACATCGGCAATGTACTCCCTACCACAGGGACTTCCGATCGCTGACGAACCAGTGGTTCACGTTTCACGTCTGCTCGACGAACGCGGAGTGAGCTCGTTCCAAATAAACTGATCCCTCATGTGAGGGGACACACCATTGCCTGGTCGCATCGGACCTCCTGGCGGCGGTCCTTTACGAAAACGGCCATTGGGTCACCGGCTTCCAGGGTCGCACCAGAAGCTGCCCGGTGCCATCAGATGCCGATCCTGAGACGGCGGCCACGCCACTCAATTCCAAATTTCAGGGCTGTCCAACTTGCAGGCAGTTTTGGATTGAAGGCGATCCCGTCGCTCTGCAATGACAACCCTGCAAAGCCGAAGACAGCCGTTAGCCACGTGCCGCCGAGAGCCGCCATGTGCAGCCCCCCAGCGATCGTTGTGTGGTTATCTGCCAGATCGATCGCCACCGCATGCTGGAAATACCGCAGTGCGAGGTCCGAGTCGCCAGCCGGGCCGCGGCACCCCATGCATCGCGCCGCTGAGAGAACTGCCGTGGCCGCAGCGCGGCTCGTAGTAGCGGAAGTTCGCCCTCCGCTGTCGCCGGGGAATTCCTCCGGCAACAGCCCGAGAAGCGCTACAACATCGGCCTGCTTAATGACCTTGGAGCGCTGCGTTCGCTCCCGCCCAAGCACCACGTCCATCGGCACTGATCAGGCCCGCGTAGCCCGCAAGATCGATCTCCTCAAGGCCAAAGAAACCAGCGAACTGCTCGAATAGTCCGTTTAGAATTCCAGCCAGTAAATCCCTGTCTCCGCCACAGCCCGCCAGCGCACGAGCTCCGTATCCTATAGCAAGGCGGTATGACAAACGTGCCCAGCGGTCGGGCCAGCGTTCGCGCAACAGCGCGGCCACCTCAAGCGCCCGCCGAATGTTCCAGCGTGCCATGACATTGGTGTAGGCATTGTCGTCTATATGCTCGTGATACTCATCCGGTCCGATAACACCGCGGATGTGGCAGTAACCGTCCCCCTCCGGCTGGGCACGGCTCGACCAAAACCGCCCCGTCTCGAGGAGAATCTCGGCCCCTGCGTCGAGGAGGAAGTCTACATCCTCGGTTGCCTGCCAGTACTGCCAGACCGCATACGCGATGTCTGCGGTAATGTGCTGTTCTTGCTTGCCGCAAAGGATATCGATGATCTGGCCGTCTTGACCGACGACCTGCTCCGGCGTCGCCTCCGCACCGGTATCCGCCAACTCCCAGGCGTACATGGCGCCGCGCCATCCCATGTGGGCCGCCTTCTGCCGCGCGCCGTCGATGGTCCGGAAACGATACATCGAGTAGCGCGCGGGCCGCTTCAGGCCAAGTGAAGACGTAGAACGGCCACAAGTAGATTTCCGTGTCCCAGAAGACATGCCCGTGATAATAGTCGCCTGTGAGCCCGCGTGCTCCGATGGAAACGCGCTCGTCGGCCGGATTGGCCGCGCTGTTGAGGTGGTAGACAGCGAAACGCAACGCCTGCTCAGCGGCCGGGTTCGCCTTCAACCTCGATATCGCTGGAGCGCCATCGATCTGACCAACCGCCCTCGTGCTCTTGGACGAGCTTGCGCCAGCCGACCTGTTCGGCTACGCCGACCTTTTCCATGCGACGCGGCCGGGATCCGCATCCAGGGCGTCGCTTCGGGCCACAGCAACCAGCCGCGCAACACAAACGATCTGGCCCGGACGCGTCTTCCAATGCCGACCACATGAACAGACAGGGCATAGTTGGGGTAACCTCGGACCCGTCGATTTGCAACGACAATACAGCAGCCATCGCGATGAGTTGCCGAATACTTGGTCCGCCAGATACCGAGATCCTGCTCAATCCGCTCTGACTTGAGCCCGAGGCCCAGTCCCTCAAACGATGCTTCCACCGCGACCTCAATCTCGCCTTCCTCGATCTTTAATTCGATCACCTGAACCCCAATTCCCCGCTCACTTAGCGACAGGAGGTGCAGCGTCCTCACTTGGACAGCTATGGTGGGGCGGTCAATCAGGCGACATCCGGTGAGCAATACACCCCGCCTCATGTCGAGTATCGTGCGATGCGAAATCGCCTCGGCGGGGTGGCGGACGAGCGGCCCGCCCCGAAAGCGTAATGCGGAACTGCTGCCACCCAGGGGCGGGAACAAGTGCAGGTATGGGGTGCTCGGGATCCGGTATGTCGAACATACCGGCGACGTAAGCTCGGTGCGGAACGTCCAGCGCTCCCCACGACTTACCGCTCGACCGGCTCGTAGCCCGAGTAAGCCATTGCTGATCGAAAATCGCGACTCATAGATTGTTTCGCGAAGCGCATCGAAACCCTCCGCGGCAGACGCCCGGCGAGATGGATCGCGGTTGAGGGCCAGGTTTGCCATTTCCCGCGAGTCCATACCGGTCACGAGGGCTTAGCGGCGCGTGCTGTTTCCAGGACTACTCTGCCGCGCCGCTCCGATTACGAGATACATGTGTGTGAGTTCGATGCCCGCGGCCTCGCCCTGATGGATGGCGTTTGGTTCACACGTCAAATAGATGCCTACTACAGTCAGGCGCTCATACCGGCTGTGGTGTGATGATTAGGCCACGGAGGCACAAGCAAATTGGATTAGCAGTGATGGACTAATTATAATTCCCCTTTTCTGCTGAGTGGACGGCCGCGACTGTGCTCCTTGCCCCCCCCGCGCCGGACTGGCCCTAGGTGGAGGAAGTTACAGGAGCCGTTCACTTGATATTCAGAGCCCTCCCCGGTCTCAACGGTCTTGGGGGGATGCGAAAGGGCTTTGCGCTGAATGCAATCGCGGCCTTGGAACATTGCTCGACAGAACCTCGTCAGTTCATGCTTTTTTTTCAGGTCCGGCTCCGGGCCTCAACATGACAGCCGCGCGCTCCGTGAGCGACGGCCGTTTGAGCAACGAACGGTACACCTGACGTGCGGGCCGCCCCGAGAAGCGCTGCTCGAACCGCTGCCCGGACCGCCCGGCGATGGAGCGCCAGCGCTTGGGGGGCAGCGTCCTAATCGCCTCGTCCATGGTGGCGGTTGGTGACCAGTTATCACCAGATCAATGATCTCAGCACAGAACAGCAATGGAAGCTATGCACGCGTGCTTGCTATTTTGGCGCAGAGCAGCGGGGTGCCGCAAGTCATAACGTCGATCATCGGTAATCCGAACGGCTCGGGCCAATCGATGGGAACACCGCTTTACGTCGGTTTCAGCGACATGCCGCTGGTTTCAATCTCCAATGCCGAGTGCAAGCCGCATCGCCAACGCGAATTTCGTTGCCCCCGTTCATCATGGCATCCCCCTGTCCACCTGCTCAGGCCAAATTGCAACCGCGGCGAGTACGTCGCGTTTCTCGGAACGCATCTCTCCGGGGAAGCGGCCCGACCGGGCCATTCGAATCATCCGACGCTGGCCGACGAAAGATTTACGAGCAGCAGAGCTGTCGCTGCTGGAACGGCCACCCTTTCGCAAGTGCGTGCAAGTCGTGCGGAAACCGGCTGAGTGGCCAACCAAAATTGATCTAAATCAAACAACACACCTTGGTGCCGAGTAGACTTACTGGTTGGGTGTAGGGAGAATGGGCGAACGCATCGATCAGTTTTGTGAAAATCTTCGTAATCGAGCTCACGAGCATCGAAAACAACAGCTGAAGGCTAAAATCGACAGCAAGCCGCAACAGCCGAGGAGGTGCGGACACAGTGGGAGCGCATCGAGCAAGACCGCACTAAGCTGGAAACCGAACAAGCCGACGTGAAGATTCAAAGGCGGCCGGCAACGAAAAATTGGCGAGCGGAAAGACAGACGCTGAAAAATCGAGTTGCAGAGCCGTGCGGAGAACGCCGAATGCTACGCGGTAGCTGCGGCCGCATCGATCATACGAGGGGCTCGGCCGAGGGAACGCGGCGCCGGAGAAATGCAACACTAAAACGCGGCACGCCGCGGGCCGGACGAGGAGGCCAAGCGCTGCTGCTAAGGCGACCCCAAGAAGTGCGTGATTAGAACTGAAACGGGCTGTGGGTGCGACGTAACAAGCCAGCGCGACCAGGACGCGCTCGAGCTAATCGGGCGGCTTGGCCTGCATGACGCTACCGGCCGGAGCCAATTGCATGCGGAAATTAAACGAGGACGCTGATGCAGCTGTGAAGCCATCGAAGGTCACCGCCCCATGAAGTTTGACTCGGTGAGCGGAAGAGGGAATCCCGATCACCACCCGCACGCACTGCAATAGGGAGGATCCGCATGACGCGCCACGATTTGGAGAGCGTCGCGCTGACGCTGGTGTCGGAGGGAAAGGGATCCTCGCGGCTGACGAGACCATTTCCACTTTGACGAAGCGATTCGACACCCTCGGGATCCAGTCGACCGAGCAGAGCCGGCGCAGTTACCGGGAAATGCTCTTTACCTCCCCCGGCGTCGCTGAGTTCATCAGCGGTGTCATCATGTATGACGAAACGATCCATCAGAAGAGCACCGGCGGCATGTCGCTCGCCGAGGTTCAGACTGTCCAGGGCATCATTCCCGGCATAAAGGTCGACACCGGCGCGAAGCCCCTCGCCGGCTCTCCTGACGAGACCGTAACGGAGGGGCTTGACGGTCTACGACATCGCCTCTCGGAGTACCGCGCCATGGGTGCCCGTTTTGCGAAGTGGCGGGCGGTCATTCATGTCACGTACCCTCTACCGAGTTTCGCCTGCGTGAGTGCAAATGCGCACGCGCTGGCGCGGTACGCCGCCCTCTGTCAAGAGCAGGAGTTCGTGCCGATCGTCGAGCCGGAAGTGCTCATGGACGGGCTGCACACGATCGATCGCTGCGAGGAAGTCACCGGAATCGTTCTGCATGCTGTGTTCAATGCACTCTTCGAGCAAGGTGTCGCGCTCGAAGGGATGCTGCTCAAACCCAACATGGTCCTTGCCGGCACGGAGTGCGACCGTCAAGCCCCTGTGGAGGAGGTCGCGACCGCGACCTTACGCTGCTTGCGCCGGCACGTGCCTGCCGCGGTGCCTGGCATCGTGTTCCTGTCGGGCGGCCAAAACGCACCGCCTGGCGACCGTCCACCTGAACGCGATCAATCGGCTGCCAGGCCCGAAGCCTTGGAAGGTCAGTTTCTCCTATGGGCGGGCGCTTCAAGATCCGGCTCTGGAGGCGTGGCATGGGCGGGACGAGAACCTGGTCGCGGGTCAGCGGGCCCTCTATCACCGGGCCCGATCCAACGGAGCGGCTAGTGTCGGGAAGTACACGGATGAGATGGAGAAGGCATCGCCAAGCGTTGATGATCCGCCGCACCGCCGGGACTGGCGCGACGACTGATAGGCGCGACAATTGCGCCGTCTCTGCGCGATGGGCAGTCAATGTCACTGGATCAGGAGGCAACGATGGCAAGCGCGCTATCCGACAAAGAACGGGCATTGATCGATGCGTACTGGCGGGCCGCCAACTACCTGTCGGTCGGCCAGATCTATCTCTATGACAACCCGCTGCTGAAGCAATCGCTCACCAAGGAACACATCAAGCCGCGGCTCCTCGGCCACTGGGGAACAACGCCAGGCTTGAACTTCATCTACGTTCACCTGAACCGGGTTATCAAGAAGCACGACCTCGACATGATCTACGTCATCGGCCCCGGTCATGGCGGTCCCGGTCTGGTCGCGAACGCCTACCTCGAGGGGACCTACAGCGAGGTCTATCCGAACATTTCTCCCGATGAAGAGGGCATGAAGCGCCTGTTCACCCAATTCTCCTTTCCTGGCGGCATTCCGAGCCACGTTGCACCGGAGACCCCCGGTTCAATTCACGAAGGCGGCGAACTCGGCTACGCGCTCTCACATGCCTACGGGGCGGCCTTCGACAACCCCGATTTGATCGTTGCCTGCGTCGTCGGCGACGGCGAAGCGGAGACTGGACCGCTGGCAACGAGCTGGCATTCCAACAAGTTCCTGGACCCGGCGACCGACGGTGCGGTTTTGCCGATACTGCATCTGAACGGCTACAAGATTGCCAATCCCTGCATTCTCGCCCGCATCAGCCATGAGGAGCTGGATCACTTGTTCCGCGGTTACGGCTACACGCCGCATTTCGTTGAGGGGGATGAGCCGGAAAAAATGCACGAGCTGATGGCCGCCACCCTGGATAAGGTGGTCGGGGAAATTCAGCGCATCAAATCGGACGCGCGTCGAGATGGTTTCAGGGAACGCCCCCGCTGGCCGATGATCGTGCTGCGCACTCCCAAGGGCTGGACGTGCCCGAAAGAAATCGATGGCAAGCGCACCGAGGACTACTGGCGTTCGCATCAAGTGCCGATGGGCGAGATGCACGAGAACCCGGCCCATGTTCGCATTCTGGAAGAATGGATGAAAAGCTACCGACCTGCGGAGCTCTTCGATGACAGCGGCCGGCTCCGACCCGAGTTGGCCGACCTTGCCCCTCGAGGCAGCCGCCGCATGAGTGCCAACCCGCACACCAATGGCGGGTTGCTCCTGCGCGAACTGCGGCTGCCGAACTTCCGCGAGTACGCTGTCCAGGTGACCACACCTGGCGCCGTAACGGCCGAATCGACGCGAATCATGGGCCGGTTCCTACGCGATGTGATGAAGCTGAACATGGAGGAACGGAATTTCAGGCTTTTCAGTCCGGACGAGAACAACTCGAACCGTTGGCAGGATGCGCTCGAGGTCACCAATCGTGCCTGGGTTGCGGAAACATATCTCTGGGATGATCATCTGGCGCCTGACGGGCGGGTAATGGAGATGCTCAGCGAGCATCAATGCCAGGGCTGGCTCGAGGGCTACCTCCTGACCGGCCGGCATGGCTTCTTCTCTTCCTATGAGGCCTTCATCCATATCATCGATTCGATGTTCAATCAGCACGCCAAGTGGCTGAAGGTGTGCAATCACATCCCGTGGCGGCGGCCTATCGGCTCGCTGAACTACCTCTTGTCGAGCCATGTCTGGCGCCAGGACCACAACGGTTTCAGCCACCAAGACCCGGGGTTCATCGACCACGTCGTCAACAAGAAAGCCGAGGTCATCCGCGTCTATCTGCCGCCCGACGCCAACTGCTTGCTCTCGGTCACCGACCATTGTCTGCGCAGCCGAAACTACGTCAACCTCGTCGTCGCGGGCAAGCAGCCGGCTCCTCAGTGGCTGACGATGGACCAGGCGGTCAAGCATTGCGACGCTGGACTCGGCATCTGGGAATGGGCCAGCAACGACCGGGACGGCGAGCCCGATGTCGTGATGGCCTGCTGCGGTGACGTGCCGACGCTGGAGACGCTTGCCGCAGTCGACCTCCTACGGAGGCACGCGCCCGATCTAAAGGTCCGCGTCATCAATGTCGTCAATCTGATGAAGCTGCAGCCCCCGAGCGAACACCCGCACGGTCTGTCCGATCACGATTTCGACGCGCTGTTCACGACCGACAAGCCAATCATCTTCGCCTTCCATGGCTACCCCTGGCTGATCCATAGATTGACCTACCGACGCACGGGCCACCACAACCTCCATGTGCGCGGCTACAAGGAAGAGGGCACCACCTCGACACCTTTCGACATGTGTGTGCTCAACGATCTCGATCGCTTTCACCTCGTGAGCGACGTGATCGACCGCGTGCCAAAGCTCGGACCGCGGGCCGCCTATGCCAAGCAGGCGATCCGGGACAAGCTCATCGAGCACAAGCAGTTCATCGCCCGGTACGGGGACGATATGCCCGAGATCACCGGCTGGAGCTGGGGGCAGGAGGCGGCTTCCGCGGCGGTTCGTTCGACAGAGGCCGATAACGTATGACCCTGCTGGCGGGAGGCGAACGTGAACGTGTTCGCGATCAGGCACGGCGAAACAGCGTGGAGCCTCAGTGGCCAGCACACTGGTACGACCGACATTCCGTTGACGGACAACGGCCGCCGGCTTGCGGAGCGGATGCGGCCGGTACTCGGCGCCACGGCGTTTGAGCTTGTCCTCTGCAGCCCGATGCAGCGGGCGCGAGACACCTGCGAATTGGCAGGCTTGGGCGATAAGGCCGTCATCGACGCCGATCTCGTCGAATGGAACTACGGCGAGTACGAGGGACTGACGACCAAGCAAATCCAGAAGACGAGTCCGGGCTGGTTGATCTTCCGGGATGGATGCCCGGGTGGCGAGGCGCCGGAACAAGTGGGTGCGCGAGTGGACCGGGTGATAGCCCGGTCGCGCGGGGCTGACGGCGACATCGCACTGTTTGCGCACGGACACGTGTTGCGAGTGTTTGTGGCGCGTTGGATCGGGCTGCCCGCGAGCGGCGGTCAACACTTTCTGCTGAATACCGGGACCCTATGTGTACTCAGCTACTACCGTGAAATACCGGCTGTGCGGATTTGGAACGGGCCTCTCCTCGACGAGGCCGCGTGATGATCGGGCAATCAGAAAGCTGGACCACTAATGACCGGGAACTCGAACAGAATGGCAGCGATCCAGTTCTGCGGAACCACCTCGGTGAGCTGCTGAGGGCATACGAGCGGTTCAGGCAGGTGCAGCTCAGTAACGATGTGCTGTTGTGACAGGAGAGCGATCCATGCGGCAGTCTGATAGCAAACGCGTCAGCCGCGACCAGTACGACGCCGTCCTTTTTGACCTCGACGGCGTGGTAACGGACACCGCCAGCCTCCACGCGACTTGTTGGAAACAGATGTTCGACGAATATCTTCAGAAGCGTGCTAGGCACAGAGGGGAAGCATTCCGCCCCTTCGATCTCGCCACGGACTACCGGCTCTACGTGGATGGCAAGCCCCGTTTCGACGGCGTTCGCGACTTTCTCAGCTCACGCGGTATCCAACTCCCCGAAGGGAACCCTGACGATCCTGCAGAGGTCGAGACAGTGTGCGGACTCGGCAACCGCAAGAATGACTTGGTTAACCACGTCATAGCGGAGGTGGGCGTGGAGCCCTACGACGGAACGGTGCGATTCATCCATCAGCTCCGCCGCCATGGGTTCAAAATTGCCGTTGTCACCTCGAGTCAAAATTGCACGGCTGTGCTGAAGGCCGCCAAGCTAGACGACTTCTTCGAGGTGCAGGTCGATGGCAACACGATCCATGCGCAACGTCTTGCCGGGAAGCCCGCCCCGGATACGTTTTTGATGGCGGCAAAGCTGCTGGGGACTGAACCGATACGGACCGTTGTCATCGAGGATGCCATCTCCGGAGTGCAGGCCGGCGCTAATGGACGCTTCGGACTTGTGATCGGTATCGCACGCAAGGGGAATGCGGAGGAACTGAAGCATCATGGCGCGCATCTGGTGGTCGACGACTTGGGCGAACTGGTCGAGTGACCAACGCCTCGCGCGGACGTGGGAGGAACAGCTCGATGCTGCACCATGAACGCCTCAGGCCGCCATCCCATGATTATCCGGCCGATGAGTGGAACGTCATCGAAAAAGTGTTTCACCCTGAATTTTTGGCCCAGCTGGAAACGATGTCGGCGCTCGGCAACGGATATCTCGGCATGCGCGGGTGCCCGGAAGAAGGCGGCCCCAACGCCGAGAATGGCACTTTCATCAATGGGTTCTATGAAACACGCCCGATCGTCTATGGCGAAGAAGCTTATGGTTTCGCCAAAACTGGCCAGACGATCTGCAACGTGACCGACAGCAAGATCATCAAGCTGTTCGTGGATGACGAGCCGTTCTGGTTGCCCGATGCGCATCTCTTAAGATACGACCGGCGGCTCAACATGAAGTCGGGGACGCTCGACCGGGAAATTCTCTGGGAGACCCCGGCCGGCAAACAGGTGTCGATCAAATCTCGGCGTCTGGTCTCTCTTCCCAATCGACATGTGGCCGCCATCTCCTACTGTGTGACGCTCCTCAACGCGCAAGCCTTTGTCGTGCTCTCTTCGGAGATGGCGGCGGATCAATCCGGCGCGCGCGGCAATGAGGCAGATCCACGACTGGCGCGAGCCTTTTTGGGCCGCGTGCTCCATCCGCGCGCGAGCTATTCCAAGGACCGGCGCATCGTGCTCTGCCACGTGACCGACAAGAGCCGCTTCACCCTGACATGTGCGACCGACAACGCGCTGGAGACCTCTTGCCCGCACTCATACAAGGTCGTCCACACCGCTGACTTCGGCCAAGTCGCCTTCACCATCGAGGCGCAGCCCAGCTGTCCAATCCAGCTCACCAAGTACATGGTCTATCACACCTCGCAGACGGCTTCCGCCGAGGAGCTCTGCGGCCGTGCCGAATGGACATTGGATCGGGTAGTGAGCCAGGGATTCCAGCGGCTGCTCGCGGCTCAAGAGCAGTACATGGATGATTTCTGGCGCCGCAGCGATGTCCGCATCAAGGACATCAGGGAAGACCGAATCAAGCGCAGCACCGTCGAGATCCAACAAGCGATCCGCTTCAACCTCTTTCACATCCTGCAGGCCTCGGCGCGCGCGGAGGACACCGGCGTGCCGGCGAAAGGCCTCACCGGACAGGCCTACGAAGGGCACTACTTTTGGGACACCGAGATCTACCTGCTGCCGTTCTTGATCTATACGTCGCCTCGCATCGCCAGAAACCTGCTGGCGTTCCGCTACAAGATGCTGCCGCAGGCACGAGCGCGCGCCAAGGAACTGGGACATCGAGGCGCCATGTTCCCCTGGCGCACCATCAGCGGGGAAGAAGCATCGGCCTACTACGCCGCCGGAACCGCACAGTACCACATCAATGCGGACATCATGTACGCGCTGCGCAAGTATGTGCAGGCAACGGGCGACGAAGTATTCCTGCGAGACTTTGGCGCCGAGATGCTCGTGGAAACGGCGCGCCTGTGGCTGGATCTGGGGTTCTACTCGGATACAAAAGGGGGGAAGTTCTGCATCAACGGTGTCACCGGGCCCGATGAATACAACGCGGTCGTCAATAACAACGCATATACGAATTTGATGGCCCGTGAGAACCTGCGCTACGCCACTCATGTCGTCGAATCGTTGCGGGCAACGGAACCGGATGCGTATAACGCGCTTGTACAGAAGACGGCGCTCGAGCCCTCCGAGGTCAACGCATGGATCCGCGCTGCAGAGAACATGTATGTGCCGTATGATGAGAAGCTGGAGATTATTCCCCAGGATGACGACTTTCTGGACAAGGAGCCCTGGGATTTCCGGAACACGCCGGCCGACCACTATCCCCTGCTGTTGTTTTACCATCCGTTGAACATTTATCGGAAGCAAGTGATCAAACAGGCCGACGTGATCTTGGCCATGTTCTTGTTGGGCGATGTTTTCCCCCCAGAGATGAAGAAGCGTAATTTTGATTTCTACGATCCATTGACGACAGGCGATTTATCGTTGTCGTCGTCCGCAGAGGCGATTATTGCCGCCCAGGTCGGCGACATCGATAAAGCCATTCGTTACGGAATGGCGGCGCTGCTCATGGACTTGGCGGATGTCGGGGGTAATGTGAAGGACGGCTGTCATATCGCCTCCATGGGTGGCACTTGGATGATGCTCACCTATGGACTCGCCGGGATGCGCGACCATGATGGCACGTTGTCATTCTGGCCACGTCGTGCGCCCGAGGACAACGCCATCCTTCGATTTCCCGTGACCTACCGCGGCCAGCTGCTGGAAGTCGAAATCAGTCTGGACAAGGTGGAGTATGCGTTGCGTGAGGGCGAACGCCTCGTGATCTGCCACGAAACGGAAGAAGTCGAGCTTACGCGCGAAAACCCACGGGCCGTCCGGCCGGTGAGCAGAAGATGAGAACTGCCGGGTGCAACGCCGTGCCGGAGCCCGTCGGCCTTGTACTAACTTTGGTGCATTCTTCGGTTTGGGTGACTGGGCAGGAGCCAAACCCAAATGGTCGCCGCGCGCTTGACCACGCGAGTCCGGTGTCATCCGGCTTGCGCATTAAAATGCTCGAAATCGGGTAAAGGCGATTTCGACTGGTTGAACTCCTTGGAGCATACGGTGAGGGAGTTTTCCATGATTAGAACCATTCTGGTTCCAACAAGCGGCAGCGAGACGGACGCGGTCGTTTTTGAAACCGCGCTGGCCGCAGCGCGCCCGTGCCAAGCCCATCTTGAGTTCTTTCACGTCCGAGTCAGCGCGGGTGAGGCGTTGAGATACAGACAGCACGCATCCTTCGCGCGGGGAAAGGCGCTGCGCGGCGCGCTTCGGGAGCTGAAGGAGGAATCGGAGAAACGATGGGAAGCGGCGCAATGCCACGTGCGTGATTTCTGCAACCAGCACAAGATCACCATGGCCGACGCGCCCGATCGATTACACACCATCTCGGCAAGCTGGCGTGAGGAGGCGGGCAACGGAGAGGAACCGTTCATTACGCGAGCGCGCGTCCATGATCTCGTCGTCATGGGACGATTCACCCGTCCGAACGGATTGCCGCTGAATCTGCTCTCCTTCCTCTTGGTTGAATGTGGTCGTCCGATGCTGATCGCCGCGGCCCAGGCGCCGCGCAGGCTTGGCACGATCATGGTCGCTTGGAAGGATGCGCGGGAGCCTGCGCGCGCCCTTACCGCCGCGATGCCACTTCTGATCGAAGCGGAAAGAGTCGTGGTCGCAGAGATTGTCGAAGGTCACCCGTCGGCAAATGACGCTGCCACCGTGGCGGCTCAATTAAGATGGCATGGCCTGCGAGCCGAACCACGAACGATCAGAGCCGACGGCCATCCAGTCGCAGCCTTGCTGTCGTCGGCAGCCGAGGCTTGCAGTGCCGATCTTCTCGTCATGGGGAGCTATAGTACAGGTCCGCTGCGAGAAGAAATTTTTGGCGGTTGCACCCGGTCGATCCTCAATCACGCGCCCATACCCGTTTTCGTGCTGTGAACGCGCGATCTCCCTCGGAAACGCAATGAAGTTTGTGGGGCAAAAGTACTGACGAAAATCAAAAATCCTCGGTCGGCGGAAGGATCAGCGCCATGGCGCTCTCGCCGCTTTCGTCTTGCTCTTGCTGCTTTTCTTCCAGACTCTGCTGACGCACGTCTTCGATGGGCGGCCAGCAACACTGATCAGCCCCCGCTGAGTGGTCCAGGTGGAATGTTAGTTTAAGCTTGGCCGTTGCGCCAGCGTGGCCGGCGGAGCTGGTCGGCGTAGCGCAGCCGGCTGGTGGCTTGTATCCGATTGAGGCGTGAGGCCTGATCGTGTTGTATGCGAAGGCCATCTCGATGGGGTTGAAGTCCGGGGAATAGGGCGGAAGATGGACGAGCTTGGCGTTGGCCGCTTCGATTAGCTGACGCACGCCCTCGACCTTGTGTGCGGGCAGATTGTCCATCACGACGATGTCTCCCGCCGCCAAGCTCGGCACCAGTATCATCTCGACATAGGTCAAGAAGCCCTGACCATCCATGGCCCCATCCAACACGCAGGGCGCGCTGATCGTGTTGCAGCGCAGGCCCGCGACGAAGGTAGTGGTCTTCCAATGGCCCCAAGGTGCCTTGCCGATCAACCGCCGGCCTCTGCGACAGCGGCCCCGGGTCCGAACCATTTTGGTGTTAGTTCCAGTCTCATCGATGAAGACCAGCTTGCTTGCATCGAGGCCGAGCTGGTCGGCTTTCCACCTCTGACGTGCTTCAGCGACGTCGGGCCGATCTTGTTCGGCGGCGCGCAGCGTTTTTTTTTGAAGCTGACCCCCTGCCGCTTGAAGAACCCGCGGATCGATCTCTCGGTCGTGACCAGCCCAAGGCCCTCCGAGATCCGACATTCGAGCTCCTGCAAGGTCAGATCGGGCTCGTCCGCCACAAGCTTCAGCAGCCAATCCGTATGCGGCTCCAGTGGCGAGCGGCTCTTGCCGCCACGCGGCCTCGGGCTAACGCTCCCGGTCTTGTCATGCAGTTCCGCCCAGCGCACCGCAGACGACGCGCTCACCCGATAAAGTCGCGCCGCTTGCCGCCGCGACATGCCCGCCGCCACTTCAACCACAACGCGGCTGCGAAGGTCGTTCGAATAGGCCGCTTGTCCCATCTGTCCCTCCGAATCAGATGGTCCAATTGATTCACACAACCCCGGCAAGGGAATCGCCCGACGATCACAATCGATTCAACTCAACCGCCGAATGCTCTAGAAGCTTGGTATAGATCGATGGAATTTCGCTTGGCGAGCTCTTGTCATCGTAATAGATGAGCTTCACGGGTTGACCAAGCATTCCTCCTTTTGCATTTATGTCTTCTTCCCAGATCCGTTGCGCGAGCAAGGCGGATTTGCCGTTCGGCGCGAGACCGCCCGTCAGCGACATGCTGTAGCCGATCTTTATCGGCGCACCGGATTGCGCGCATGCGGAAACGGCAAGTATCAGTGCGGTCAACATCCCCAGAGCGGTGGCGTCCGTGGGGCCCAGGCGAGAACGGCATTTGTTGACGCAACGGATCATGGCCTCGGCTTCCGCATTGCGTCAGCTGGCTTCAGCAAAATTAACATATTTCAAATCATGCGTCTTGATCCTCTCGTGAACAACGGCTCGTCCGAGACAGGTTGCGCCGTCAGGATCATCCCATGCCAGCAATCAAGCCGTACCCGATGCATATGGTGCGAGTGCGCTCGAGCAAGACCGTTGCGCTCCATTGCGGCGAATTCCCCGGCCACGCCATGCGACCGGAGCCGAATGTTGCAGCAGCCTCTGCAGGATTGCCGGTGAGGTCGTGCTCAGCCGCCAGGCTCCTGGTCGATAAGCTGTTCCCCGACTGAAACCTGGACCAAGAGCCGCGCCCGCAAGCAAGCTGAGGCAGGCGGCGGCACCCAAAGGGTGCGATGTACGCTCAGTTATGCGCCGTGACGTAGCCGAGTCCCTGAACCGGGATCACCGCGCGCTCCTGGCGCCGGCTCGCGGCCCCGCTGTTCGATCCATATCGGCGGCCCGAGCTGCACTACATGCGTGGCCCCGGCCCAAAAATGGCGAGAGAAGCACGCGCGAGATGCAAGCTAATAGAGTCCTCACCATGAGCAGCTCCGGTACCGCCGTCCGATCTGTCTGCGCGAGAAGAATAAGCCAAAGTATTAGAGCACTAGCACTTCGTATGAAGTGTCGAAGCGAATGAATGAGACTTTTAACCCAGGGTGGAATTGAGCTTTTTGCACCGGATGGAATTAATTGCGCCCAGGCTCGGAAGGCAAGCTATGCACAATGACCTGACTAGGATTTCACTTGTGATCGCCCTGACAGCAGGTACGATCTATCACAGCGCCGTCCTCGTTGCACTCGCGGCCGTACTGACGTGAGAGGCGCGCGTTTGCTGTGACGTCCGCGAGGCTATTTGGCTTTCTCCAAGCCGCACCCGCTCAGCACATGACGGATAGGAGTGCACGTCGATGTCGGTAAGCACAATTGGGGTAATCGGGGCCGGTGTCATGGGCAGTGGGATCGCCCAGGTTGCGGCCACGAAAGGCATCGATGTGATTCTGCTCGACGTCAGCGAGAAGGCTGTCAACGCTGTCGAGCGCCGTCTCAGCGCCGTGGTCACCAAGGGCAAGCTAACGCCTGCTGAAAAGGATGCTGCGCTCCGACGGATCAAAGGCACGACTGGATACGATTCCCTCGAGCCGGCGGATGTCATTATCGAGGCCGCGACGGAGGATTACGACCTCAAGACCCGCCTCGGTACGTTCGATGGAAGCGGGAGCAGAAGGAACACCACGGTATGACGTCCAGCTGCAACTGCCCACCGCTTCCGAAATTCATGTCTGCTTTCGGAGAACTGCAGACGGTCAATGACCGCAGATATCCTTGGGCAGGCAGATGTTCGAAATCGAAATCGGTCTGGACAGGGTGGAGTATGCGCTGCGTGAGGGTGAACGCCTTGTGATCCGCCATGAGATGGAAGAAGTCGAGTTGACTGGGAAAATCCGCTCATCGTCCGACCGGTTAGTAGGAGATGACGATCTGAATACGCAATGGGCGGAACGCAAGAGGCACTTCTTGGAGCGAGCTGGGATGGCGACGACAGTGAACATGAATTGGGCGGAGAGGCCATGAGCGTCAAGTCGTCGTTCGCCGGCAAGCGCAAGCGGGCGGCAATGCGGCAAGATCAACCGGATGCACTGAAGCCGTCCCTCAAGGACGTGGCCGGACGTCGGCCCCGGGTCAAGAGCGTTCTGGTCATCGACGTCGGTGGCACTTCGGTAAAGATCCTCGCTACCGGGCAACCAGAAAGTCGGTCGTTTCGATCCGGACCAAAGCTCACCCCGAGCCGCATGGTGTCAGGAGTGAAAAAGCTTGCCGCGAATTGGACCTATGATGTGGTCTCCATCGGATACCCAGGCCCGGTATTGGGCGGCCGGCCGTCTGCGGAGCCCGTGAACCTGGGGCGTGGCTGGATCGCGTTTGATTTCGCGCAGGCGTTCGGTCGTCCGGTCAAAGTGATGAATGATGCCGCCATGCAGGCCTTGGGGAGCTACCAAGGTGGTAAGATGCTGTTTCTGGGTCTGGGAACGGGACTCGGCAGCGCCTTGATCGCCAACGGCGTGGTAGAGCCGATGGAGCTCGGACACTTGCCGTACAAGAAAGGCACCTACGAGGATTACGTCGGACGTGCCGGCCTCGAGCGCAGCGGTAAGAAGAAGTGGCGGCGTCATGTGGCCGACGTCGTCGAGCGGCTCATGGCCGCCCTGCGGCCGGATGAGACGGTGATCGGAGGAGGCAACGTCAAGAAGCTCGACGCACTGCCTTGGCGGTGTCGTGCGGGCGAAAATGCCAACGCTTTTCGCGGCGGATTTCGCTTGTGGGCGGGAACCGATGTTCTGCCGTCCAATCTGCCGCTCGGACGGGCTCGCTCCAAACACCGTGAGGCTCGGAACATGAGCTCGCCGACGGGATTGATGACGCGCGAACCGTCATTGGCAATCTCCGCGCGCGCGAGCACGCGACCGACTCGGCGGCGCTTATCAGGTGGTACTGAGTTGCTGCGGGCCGGTTTGACCTAAAGTCGTTCAGGAGCACACCGGCGGGTGTCCTCTCCTCAGCGCCGTCGGCATGTGCGGGAGGTAAGGAAACGATGAGCCTAACTGATGCCGCTGCACACGCAGCATCCGGTCCTATCAAGCCGATGAGCGAGCCGATGGACCAGTTGTGCGTCAACACCATCCGCACGCTGGCGATGGATGCGGTACAGGCCGCCAACTCCGGTCACCCCGGCACACCGATGGCGCTGGCGCCGGTGGTCTATTGTCTGTGGCAACGCGTGCTGCGCTTCGATCCCAGCCATCCGATCTGGCCGAACCGCGACCGCTTTGTGTTGTCGGTCGGCCATGCGTCGATGTTGCTTTACGCGATGCTGCACTTGAGCGGAGTGAAGGCCGTCAATCCGAAATATGAAACGCTCGGACAATTGTCGGTGACGCTGGACGACATCAAGCTCTTCCGGCAGCTTGACAGCAAATGCCCCGGCCATCCGGAATACCGTTGGACCTCGGGCGTCGAAACGACGACTGGCCCACTGGGACAGGGACTGGCGACAAGCGTCGGCATGGCCATCGCCGAGCGCTGGCTGGCCAGCTACTTCAATCGCCCGGGGTTCAAACTATTCGACTATGACATCTACGCCCTGTGCGGCGACGGCTGCATGATGGAAGGGATCTCGGGCGAGGCCGCCTCGCTGGCAGGACACCTCAAGCTCGATAACCTCTGTTGGATTTACGACAACAACCACATCACCATCGAGGGCAATACGGCGCTGGCGTTCAGCGATGACGTGGCCACACGCTTCATCGGTCACGGCTGGAACGTCACGCGCGTCGGCGACGCCAACGACCTGGAGATGCTCGAGCGTGCATTCACGACGTTCAGGAGCACGAGCGATCGACCAACCCTCATCATCGTGGACAGCCACATCGCCTACGGTGCGCCGAACAAGCAGGATACGAGCGCGGCGCACGGCGAACCGCTGGGCGAGGAGGAGATCAGGCTGGCGAAGCGTCATTACGGCTGGCCGCCAGATGCGAAGTTCCTGGTCCCTGATGAGGTACTCGCGCATTTCCAGGACGGCATCGGGGCGCGCGGCTTGGCGCTGCACCGAGCCTGGTGGGCTGAGTTTGAGGAGTATCGACGCCAATATCCCGAGCTCGCCGATGAGGGGTATCGCATGCTGCGCCGCGAGCTGCCGGACAGTTGGGACAAGGGATTTCCGGCGTTTTCCTCAGGCGGCAAAGCCGTCGCCACCCGAGACGCGTCGAGCCAGGCGCTGAACGCACTTGCCAAAAACGTCCCTTGGCTGCTCGGCGGTTCCGCGGACCTCGGGCCGTCATGCAAAACGCGGCTGACTTTTGAAGGCGCAGGAGATTTCAGCGCGCAGAATCCCGCCGGGCGAAATCTCCACTTCGGGATTCGCGAGCACGCTATGGGCGCTATCCTTAATGGCCTGTCTCTGTCAAAGATCCGACCGTTCGGATCAGGGTTCCTGATCTTCAGCGACTACGGGCGCGCGGCCATCCGCTTGAGCGCCCTGATGGAAATCCCCGTGATCCACATCTTCACCCACGATTCAATTGGAGTGGGGGAAGATGGACCAACCCACCAACCGGTGGAGCATCTGGCGTCTCTACGCGCCATCCCCGGGCTGATCACACTGCGACCGGCCGATGCCAATGAAGCGGTCGAGGCCTGGCGTGTCATTGCGGGCTTCCGCCACGAACCGGTCGCACTGATCCTGACCCGGCAGGCAGTGCCGACGCTGGACCGAACGAAATACGCGGCGGCGGAAGGCGTGCGGCGCGGCGCCTATGTTCTCGCCGATGCCGACGACGGCCGGCCACAGGTATTGCTGCTGGCGACCGGCAGTGAGGTTGCTCTCTGTGTAGAGGCGTATGAGACGCTGAAAGCCGAAGGGATCAAGGCCCGCGTGGTGAGCATGCCCTCATGGGAGATGTTCGAGCACTACTGTCGCGATCACCCCGACTATCGCGAACAGGTACTGCCGAAGTCGGTGAGCGCGCGCGTCTCAGTGGAAAAAGGATCAACCCTCGGCTGGGCGCAGTATGTCGGCGCGAGCGGTCACAGCATCGGCATGAAGACGTTCGGCGCCTCCGCGCCGCTGAAGGAACTGCAGAAGAAGTTCGGCTTCACCCCCGAGAATGTCGTCGCAGCGGCGAAGCAGCAGATCGCGAAAGCGAGGTAAGCGATGCGCATCGCGATAGGTTCCGATCATGCCGGATTTGCACTTAAGGAGGCGGTGAAAGCCTTCTTGACCGCGGACGATCGGGAAATCCTCGACCTGGGCACCCACAGCACCGATCCGGTGGACTATGCCGACTATGCCGAGGCCGTCGGTCGAGCCTTGCGCGAGAACCGGGCCGAGCGCGGCATCCTGTTCTGCGGGAGCGGTGTTGGCGCATCGATGGCCGCGAACAGGATTCCAGGGATTCGCGCCGGACTGTGTCACGACACCTACTCGGCGCACCAGGGCGTCGAGCACGACGACATGAACGTACTGGTGCTCGGCGGTCGTATCGTCGGTGTCGAGCTTGCCCGCGAGCTGATGGAGGCATTCCTGAACGCTCGCTTCACCGGCGAGGCGCGACATCGGCGCCGACTCGCCAAGATGATCGCGCTTGAAAACCCTCTGCGCTCGCTCCAGGTTTTCGGCCAATCGGTGTGGCTTGACTATATCCGCCGCAGCTTGATCACCGGCGGTGAGCTGCGCCGCCTGATCGACGAGGACGGATTGCGTGGGGTGACTTCGAATCCGGCAATCTTCGAGAAGGCCATCACCGGAAGCTCCGACTACCGCGCGGTTCTCGAGCAGCCCGACGTCCGGGCGTTGGATGCAAAGTCAGCTTACGAGCGGCTCGCGGTTCAGGATATTCGCGACGCCGCCGATGCCCTCCGTCCCGTGTACGACGACACGTCGAGGCGTGACGGGTACGTGAGCCTGGAGGTCTCGCCGCTCCTCGCGTACGACACCGCGGGCACGCTCGAAGAAGCTCGACGATTGTGGTGGGCCGTAGACCGCGACAATCTGATGATCAAAGTCCCCGCGACGGCTCAGGGGATTTCAGCTGTCTCCGAGCTCATCGGCGAGGGGATCAACGTCAATGTGACACTGCTATTTGCTCAGGACTCGTACGAGCGGGTGGCGGAAGCTTACATTGCGGGCCTGGAGACATACGTGGCCCGGGGTGGCGACCTGAAGCAGGTTGCCAGCGTCGCCAGTTTTTTTATCAGCCGGATTGATACCGCGATTGATATGCTCATCGCGGCACGTCTGCAGGCGGGGACGGATGCGAACGAGTCAAGCGTGTTGCGCGGCTTGACCGGAAAGGTCGCGATTGCCAACGCCAAGCTGACCTACCAGCGGTATCAGGAGCTCTTCAGCGGGCGCCGTTGGCAGGCCCTGGCTGGCCAAGGCGCCCAAACACAGCGGCTGCTCTGGGCCAGCACGGGGACCAAGAATCCCGACTACCGCGATGTGGTCTACATCGAGGAGCTAATCGGGCCTGATACCGTCAACACGATGCCTCCCGCGACCTTCGACGCGTTTCGCGACCACGGACGGCCCCGTGCAAGCCTCGTGGAGGATGTGGAGTCTGCCGCTGACACGATGGCTACGCTCGCCGAAGTCGGGATCTCCATGAAGGATGTCACCGACAAGCTTCTCATTGAAGGCGTGCAACTCTTCTCCGACGCCTTTGGGAAGCTGCTGAAAGCGGTGGAGAAGCAAACCAAGGAGGCAGGGGCGGGAAGCCTCAATCGCTTGACGTACACGCTGCCCGAGCCGCTCGCCGCTGCAGTGAAAGCGTCGTTGGCGGAGTGGGGCGCTGAGGGAAAGGTGAGAAAGCTCTGGGCTGGGGATGCGTCGCTCTGGAGCGGCAGGGACGAAGCGCAGTGGCTCGGATGGCTCGGCATTACCAACGACCAGCTGGCTCACATCGAACGCCTGACTGCTCTTAGAGAAGCCGCCAAGAGTGCGGGCTTTTCCCATGCCCTGTTGCTGGGAATGGGGGGATCGAGCCTCGGTCCGGAAGTAATCAAGACGACCTTTGGCACGATCAGCGGGTTCCCAGAACTTTACGTGCTTGATTCAACCGATCCGGCTCAGGTGAAGGCTTTCGAGAACAAAGTCGACCTGAGGAACACGCTCTTCATCGTCTCGAGCAAGTCTGGCTCGACGCTCGAGCCTAACGTTTTCAAGCAGTATTTCTTCGACCGTATCACACGACTCGTCGGCCCGAAGGAAGCCGGCCGTCGCTTTCTCGCCATCACAGATCCGGGCTCGAAGATGCAGCAGGTTGCCGAACGCGACGGCTTTCGGCGCATCTTTCTCGGCTGGCCCAACATCGGGGGGCGCTACTCGGTTCTCTCCGATTTCGGGCTGGTCCCGGCGGCCATCATGGGCGTGGACGTGGCGAAGTTCCTGGACCGAACCGAGGAGATGGTGTGTGCCTGCATGCCGTCCGTTCCTGTTGCAGAAAATCCAGGCGTCATGCTCGGTACGATTCTCGGCGTGGCGGCGCAGGAATTCGGCCGCGACAAAATGACGATCGTGGCGTCACCGCCGATCTTGAATCTCGGCGCTTGGTTGGAGCAGCTGGTGGCGGAGTCCACGGGCAAGGAAGGCAAGGGATTGATTCCAATCGATCGCGAACCGCTCGGCAAGCCCGATGTCTATGGCCGCGACCGCCTGCTTGTCTATCTGAGATTGTCGTCAGCACCCGACGCGGCGCAGGACGCAGCCGTGGACGAACTGGAACGGGCCGGTCACCCGGTGATTCGCATTGCGATAGACGATCCGTACGATCTCGGGGAAGAGTTTTTCCGTTGGGAATTCGCCACCGCAGTCGCTGGTTCGATTCTCGGCATCCATCCATTCGATCAGCCGGACGTGGAAGCTAGCAAGATTGCGACACGAAAACTGACGGACGAATATGAGAAAACCGGGGCGCTGCCGTCGGAGACGCCCATCTTCACGGCCGATGGGATCGAGCTCTTCACGGATGAGAAGAATTCTGCCGCACTAGCGAAAATGGCGAACGGCACGCCCACGCTAGCGGGGTATCTCGAGGCGCATCTCAACCGGCTCAACGAGGGGGATTATTTTGCGCTTCTGGCGTACATCGAGATGAACGAGGCGCACGAGCGGGTATTGCAGGAGATCCGTCAGGCCGTCCGCGATGTCAGGCGGGTCGCGACATGTCTCGAATTCGGGCCGCGCTTCCTCCATTCAACTGGGCAGGCTTACAAAGGTGGTCCGAACACGGGGGTCTTCCTTCAGATCACGTGCGATAACGCCGTTGATGTGCCAGTGCCGGGACGGAAGTACACCTTCGGTGTGGTCAAGGCGGCTCAGGCCCGAGGAGATTTTGACGTCCTGGTGGAGCGCGATCGCCGCGCGCTGCGCGCACATCTGGGCGCCGACGTGGCTACTGGCCTAGGCACCCTTCGGGGCGGCCTCCTGGCAGCACTGGGGCTTGCTCCAGATCGGTCTCGGCACCTCTAAAATCATGTTCAGATCGACGCTGCGCGTTCTATTCAAGCTCGTGCGGATACGACCAGAAGCGTAACGCAGATGGGAGTTCCGCTTTCGGAGGTTTACAATGAGCGATGATGCGCCTCGCTGGGCCTCCTTCTCATCGGCTTTTTCAATCATTTTGAGCTTGGCCAGCAACCGAATTGCCGAGCTTGGTTGTGCTCCCCTAGGCGAGGATCCAAAGGCGTTTGTCGATCGCGGAGGCTTGCGTCGCCTGGAAACTGAGGCTGCCGACGCAGCAATCAGGAGAGTTCGCGAGGCGGCCTATCCGCTCATCTTTAAATTGTTTGGCTCCGAAATGCCTCGCGGCAAAGAGCGCAAACTTGTTTTGACTCGGCTCGGTCAAGACATGGCCCGCATTGAAAAGACCCTAGGATATAGACGACCCGCTCGGGACGATGTGCGCGAGCCGACGTCCGACCGCGTGCGTCGTTACCGGGAGCGAAAGCGCGGAGCGACCAAGGCTCGAAGGAAGTAACTCGGCAGTCCGGATACCTGTCCCTACCGCAAACCCAAAACAGCTGACTGACGCCCGCGAATCGGTTGATAGTTCCATCGATGAGCGATCTTTGCAGGTTGATCTGGTGCGCCTTGATTGGGCTGTTCCGGTCGCGCGCCGCGTTGGAAGCAGAAATTCTTGTACTTCGGCACCAGCTCAATGTCCTGCGGCGCAAATCCCCGAGGCGAGTGGCCCTCAGCAGCATCGACCGGCTGTTGCTTGTTGGGCTCTATCGCTTGGCTCCCGGGGTGCTGGACGCTCTGAAGATTGTAAGGCCGGAGACGCTGATGCGCTGGCACCGCGCCGGCTTCCGAGCCTATTGGCGCTGGAAATCCCGGCCGCGCGGTGGCAGGCCGGAGACAGCGGTGGATTTCGCCGCCTCATTCGCGAGATGAGCGTCGCAAACCCGCTTTGGGGTGCACCGCGGATACACGGCGAGCTGCTCAAGCTTGGCATCGATGTCGGACAGACTACGGTTGCGAAATACATGGCGAGGAGAAGGCGACCGCCGTCGCAGGGCTGGAAGACGTTCCTTCGCAATCATGCCGACGGCATCGTATCGATCGACTTGTTCCTGGTCCCTACGATCTCGTTTCGGCTGGTGTACGGTTTCCTGATCTTGCGGCACAGTCGTCGTGAGCTTCTGTGGCTGGGTGTAACCGCGCATCCGAACGCCGAATGGATTGCCCGTCAAATCACGGAGGCATACGGGTGGCAACAGGCGCCGCGATATATTATTCGCGACCGGGATTGCGTCTATGGCGTGTCTTTCTCCATCGTGTCCGAGCGATGGGCATACGGGATCGGCCGATCGCACCACGATCGCCTCTCCCCGGAGTCGGTGGTCCTCCTCCTCACCTTGGCCCGGGTGGTCTTCCTCCTCACCTTGCCCCCGGTGGTCCTCCTCGCCTCGGGCCCGGTGGTGCTCCTGCTGGTCGCGCTGGCGTCGCTGGTGCTGCTGGTCGCGCTGCGGGCTATGGCAATGGGCACTCTAGCGCTGGAAGCTATGGCCGCTCTGGACGCTATGGCTACGGTCGTGGACATTATGGCGTCTATGTCTACGGCAATAGCGACTCCTCTTCCGACGGCTGCTATTACAGCTACAGTCAACAGCGGCGCGTTTTGGTCTGCGAGTAAAGCTGCGAATGCTTGCGCACCCCGGTTCCGCATGGACGAGGTGCGCTCTGGACAGAAGCACTCGGCATCGCAGGAGTACCGGCAGCCGCGTCTGAGCGCGTAACAGTCTATGGCGCACCAGGATCTTGGCTCGCGCATCGGTTGGACTGGCTGGCAGACCGCGGCCTCAGGGAAGGTGGCTTCGGTCGTGGCAAGGAGCGTTGCCAGATGGCAAAAGACAAGCAACAGAAGCGCGACGTAGCTGGGGCGAAGGCCGCATCCAGCAAGATGAGGCGCAGGGAATTCGAGAAGGAGCTCGTGAAGCTCCAAGTCGAGCTTACCCGTCTGCAGGCTTGGGTCCAAGCCACGGGGGCACGCATCATCGTCGTCTTCGAGGGCCGGGACACGGCAGGCAAGGGCGGCGTGATCAGCCGGATCACCGCCCGCACGAGCTCGCGCGTCTACCGGCACGTGGCACTACCCGCGCCCTCTGACCGCGAGAAGACGCAGCTCTACATCCAGCGCTACATGGCGCATTTCCCGGCGGCGGGCGAGATCGTCCTCTTCGACCGCTCTTGGTACAACCGGGCCGGAGTCGAGCGGGTGATGGGCTTCTGCGCGGAAGAGGAGACCGAGCGGTTCCTGTTGGTGACCCCCGCGGTCGAGCGGGAGGTGGTAGTCCAAAACGGCGTCATCCTGCGCAAGTACTTTCTCGATATCAGCCAGGACGAGCAGCGGCGCCGGTTCGAGGCCAGGGTCAACGACCCGGTCAAGCACTGGAAGCTGAGCCCGATGGACATCAAATCGGTCCGGCGGTGGTGGGACTACACGGCGGCCTACCAGCGCATGATCGGGGCCACCCACACGCCAGAGGCGCCCTGGCACATCGTCCCGGCCGACGACAAGCGCCGCGCCCGGCTGAACCTGATCCGACATCTGCTCGATAGCATCCCCTATAAGAAGGTCGGCATAGACCTGCCGAAGACTATCCCCAAGCCGCAGCCGCGGCCGAAGGGTGCTACCGAGGGTCTGGGTGCGGGAGAGCAGATCCCCAATTACTACTGAGGAGGGAGGGGTGAACCGGCTGCCTGGTGCGCGAGGCGTGATAAACTTGGAGGCATTGGCATCGCCCGGCAAGTCATTGAAAGCAGAAATCGGGCCCGATCACTCGATAGGCATCGTATAGACGACCGATCGCCCTTACGAATTCGAAGGCCGTCTTGTGCAAATCGAAGAATTGAGAGGGTTCGGCGCGCAGCGCCTCCAGCACGGACTGAATATTGGCGCGGCCGTCCGGATTGGTGGCATGGCGCGCTGCCATTGGCAGGCTCGCATTCGCGTCGTCAGAAACCGCGCGCAGCACCGCGAAGGGAATATCACGTGCCTGAGCAAGACACGCGACGGAATTCGATTCATCATCGATGGCCGAACACTCGCTGCCCGCAAACAGGGCGGCACGTTGCGGGCGTTGCGGCTGCCTCCATCCCGTTCGACCATCACGAGCGCCCGACCTTTCATTGGGAGCACTGCTGCGCAATTCATGACTGCTGCTCAATCGTTACCTGAGACGGGGCTCACGGTGACGTGATCGGATCTCTTCACCGTTGATGCCGGGCAACGACCACACCGCAGATGAAGCGAGACATTGATCAACCTTTGAGCACTCTGCACGGGGCTCAGCCGCTGAAGATGACGCGGCGAAAGCGGTACAGAGCGACAGCAAAATAGATACTGCCGATCACGGTCGTGGCCACGATCTCCGGCCAGACGATGGGAAAATCCGCCCCGCGATAAAGCACATCCTGGGCGAAAATCACGAAATGCGGGGTCGGGCTGATCACCTTCATCACGTATTGCAACCAGACCGGCATGCTCTCTATGGGCGTGGTGCTGCCGGATAGCAGCATCATCACCAGCAACACCGGGATCGACAGCAACCCGAACTGGGCCATCGTGGAAGCGATGGTACCGAGAGCAATGCCGAGCGCTGCGACCGTAAACACATAAAAGCACGCGCCGCCCAGAAACAGCAGAGTCGATCCGGTGATCGGCACCTGCAGCCACCACTGCACCACCAGCAGCAGCGATAGGCCCGCGGAAATCACAATGACAATGCCATTGGCGAGGATCTTCGAGAGCATGATCTCGGAGGGAACCACAGGCATCACAAGCAGGTGCTCGACCGTACCCTGCTCGCGTTCACGAATGAGCGCAGCGCCGGTGAGCATGACCGTGATCATGGTGAGGTTGCTGATGATCTGCATCACCGAGGTGAACCAACTCGACTTAAAATTCGGATTGAACTTTGCCCGGATAAGCACTTTGGCCGGTGCACCGATCGCTCCTTCGCGTTTTGCAATGAACTGCATCACATAGTCATTGATGACATTCTGGATGTAAGTCATGCCATTGAAGGCCTGCGCAGCCGCGGTGGCATCGACATCGATTTGAACCGAAGGCTGTCGCCCGGCGAGAATATCCGCCTGGAACTTGGGCGGAATCTCAATGACGTAGAGGACACGTTGCGAATTCATCGCCGCATCGATTTCCGCGGCTGTCAAGCTCTATGGCCGGCTTGAAAGTGGGCGGCGTGAGGCCATCCGCAATGCGACGGGACAGATCGGAACGGTCTTCATCGACGATTCCAACCGACAGGTTGGTCGCTTCGGTCGAAGCGCCAGTGGCAGAGGCGTAGATCGCAATGGTGAAGGAATAAACGACAAGCAACAGCATGATCGGATCGGAGCGGAAGCTGCGCAGCTCCTTGATCATCAGCCGGAAGATGTTGGCCAGATGCAGCCGCAGCTTGGCAAACCGATCACTCCCAGGCCGCGTTGCGTTCGTCACGGCATGTGGCTGTCCCCTGTTCTCGTGGATCTGCCCCCGGGCTCGCGAGCGACATGTCACGCCTCCTGCTTGCGCAGAAATATATGCGAGGCACTGAAGTAGCCGACCGCGAACACGGCAAGGACGATCGCATCGAACCAGAGATCGGAAAAGCCGAGTCCTTTCGTGAAGGTGCCGACGCTGATCGGCTGAAACCAAGCCGCCGGGAACAGCAGGCCAATCAGCCTTCCCTGGCCGGTGAGGGAGGACACGGGCACGAGCAGACCGGAAAAGTTCACGACCGGGATGAGGGAGAGAACCGTGGTCGCAAAGACTGCCGCGACCTGGGTCCGGGTGAAGGTCGACACGAGTTGCCCGAAGCCGCACGTGGAGAAAACGTAGAGCAAAGCCCCGAGCGCAAGGGCTCCGAAGGATCCCTTGACCGGCACGTGGAAAACCACATACGCCATCAGCACCAAGAGGATGAACGCCAGCATACCCACGACGACATAGGGGAACTGCTTACCCAGGAGGAATTCGAGCTTGCTGATGGGAGTCGAGCGGAAATTGGCGATTGAGCCGGTTTCCTTCTCGCGGACGACACCGATGGTCGCCATGATCGCCGGGATCAGGACCAGCATGATCACAATGACGCTCGGAACCATGGAGAAGACGCTCTTGAAAGCCTGGTTGTAGCGGAAGCGGTTTTCGATATGGACGCTGCCCAGGTAGACGTTGGATACCGGATTCGGGCCGAAGCGCTCGGTAACGAGGTCCTGGGCGTACCGCAGCGCCAAGCCGGTGACGTACCCTTTCGTGGTCTCGCCGCGGAACGGCATGGCAGCGTCGATCCAGAAGGCGACCTCGGGCGAATGCAGGCTTGTCAGATCGCGGCCGAAGCCGGATGGAATTTCAATGGCGACAGCCAGTTCACCGCTCCGCATCCGTTGCTCGAGTTCCGATGTGGAGCCGATCGGAGGGCGTTCGGTGAAATAATGAGAGCCCGAGAAGCTCTCGAGCAGCCTGCGGCTTGCCGGCGTCTGGTCCTGATCGAAGGCGGCATATTTCAGGTTCTCGACATCGAACGTGATGCCATAGCCCATCGCGAACATCATCACGACGGGACCGACGAACGCGAATGCCAGCCGGATTGGATCGCGCAGAAGCTCCTTCGTTTCGCGCCGGGCATAGGCCCAAAGCCGTCCAGGATCAAATCGCCTCGGAGCATGCGACACAGTGGTGGTTCGGGCCGATGCCGCTGGCTCGGGCGAGGCGGCCTTCTCGGCTGGCGCTGCCGCCGGCTGCGGCGGCGCGGCCTTCTTGTCCTTGCCGGCTCCGCTTGCTTCCTCCAGATACGAGATGAAGGCATCCTCGAGAGAGGCGCTGTTGCGCTCCTTGACGAGTTCTCTGGGCGCACCGACGGCAAGCACCCGGCCCTGATGCATCAGCGAGATACGGTCGCAGCGTTCGGCCTCGTTCATGAAGTGAGTCGATAGAAAGATTGTGACGCCATCGTTGCGCGAGAGATCGATCAGCGTGCGCCAGAAAGCGTCGCGGGCCACTGGGTCGACGCCGGAAGTGGGCTCGTCGAGAATGAGCATGGGCGGCCGGTGGAGTACGGCCACCGCAAGCTGCAGTCGCTGCTTGACGCCAAGCGGCAGGCTTTCCGGCTTCGCATCGGCGACAGCTTTCAGCTCATATCGTTCCAGCAGCTCGGTGATCCGACTTTCGATCTCGCTCGAAGGGAGATGGTAGAGATGCGCGTGCAGCTCGAGATTCTGCCGCACGGTGAGCTCGCCGTAGAGCGAGAACGCCTGCGACATGTAGCCGACTTTCTGGCGCGCCTCCATGTCGTCGGCCGCCATCGGCTTGCCGAACAATTTGGCCGAGCCTTCGGTGACCGGCAGCAGCCCCGTCATCATCTTCATGGTGGTGGTCTTTCCGCAGCCATTCGAGCCAAGGAAGCCGAAAATCTCGCCGCGTCCGATGCGAACGCTCACATGGTCGACGGCGACGAAATCGCCGAACCGGCGCGTCAACCCTTCCGTCTCGATCGCCGGCGTCTTGTCATCGCTTTCGGTGCGCGGCCGCACGATCACCTCCTGATGCTGGCCGCGCTTTTCCGGCGGAAGCAGTGCAATGAAGGCGTCGTCGAGCGTGCTCTTCTTGGACCGCTCCAGGATCTCCTTCGGCGCGCCCTGGGCGATGACCTTGCCCTCATCCATGGCGGCCAGCCAATCGAACCGGCTCGCCTCGTCCATGTACGCGGTCGCGACGATCACGCTCATGAGCGGGCGACGCGCGCGGATCGGAATCGATCAGCTCCCAGAACTGCCGGCGGGAGAGCGGGTCGACGCCCGTGGTGGGCTCATCGAGTACGAGCAGATCAGGATCGTGCATCAGCGAGCAGCAGAGGCTGACTTTCTGCTTCATGCCGCCCGAGAGCTTGCCGCATGGCCGATCCGGAAATGGATCGAGCCCGGTGGCTTTCAGAAGCTCGTCGATGCGCTCGCGCCGCTCGGCCGCGCCCTGCCCGAACAAGCGGCCGAAGAAGTCGATGTTGTCGAAGACGCTGAGCGTCGGATAAAGATTGCGGCCGAGCCCCTGCGGCATATAGGCGATCCGGCCGTAGCTCGCCCGGCGATGGGACTCATCCGCCATGTTGCCGGCAAGAGCCATGACGTTGCCGGTTTGAATCTTGCGCACGCCGGAGATGAGAGCGAGCAAGGTGGACTTGCCGACGCCGTCCGGCCCGATCACTCCCGCCATGCAGTTGGCAGGAATGTCGAGGGTGATATCGTGGAGCGCGAACGTCTTTCCGTAGCGGTGCGTTACGCGCTCGACACTTGCGACGATGCCTTCGCTCATTACGGAAGCTTCACGGTAAGGTCTGCAGGCCAGGGAACCTTCGGATCGGTGCGCACAAACCCCAGCCCGCGAATCCCTGTCTTCACCTGACGGTGGTATTTATCGAGGACCTGAGGATCGGCCTGGAGCTTGACTCGAAACATCAGCTTCTCCCGCTCCTCGGCGGTTTCGACGCTCTTCGGCGTGAACTGGGCCTCGGTCGCCACGAAGCTGATGGTCGAGGGGAACACGTATTGAGGAACAGGGTCGAGAATCGTGCGTGCCTCGTCTCCCAGCGCGAGCTGGCCGGCTTCCTTCGCCGGCAGATAGATCGTCATGTAGACGTCGTTCAGATCGAGGATCGTCAGGACGCGCTGCCCTGCACTGACCACCTCGCCAGCGCGAGCAAGCCGGTATTGCACACGCCCGCTTCTCGGCGAGACGAGCACCAGATCAACGAGAATCGACTGCAGCCGTTCGACGTCCGACTCTGCTGCCTTGATTGTGGCCTCGGCCTGATCGCGCTGGGCATTGGCTGCAACATAGCCGGCTTCCGCCGCTTCGAATTTGTTGCGCCGCTGATCAAGGACCTGCTGAGAAATGTTACCACGCTCCACGAGAAACTTGGCCCGCTCATAATCTCCTCTGGAAAAGTCCAAATCGCTTTTACGCTGAGCAATAAGCGCGACAGCTTCCGCCAAAGCCTGCTTGGCTTTCAGCACCTGCGCCTGCGCGCCGCGCAGCTGGGCTTCTGTTTCCGGCGACGAGATGGTCGCGACGACCTGTCCAGCGGTGACCTCGTCGCCTTCATTCACGGTCAGCGTCGCCAGCCGGCCCGGGTATTTCGCCGCGACGTCGACCTCGGTGGCTTCGAGCCGCCCGTTCGATTTCACGATGCCTTCGGGCATATCGCGGCCGCGCAGCCGGTTGATCAGGGTCTCTATCGTCGTGTGGGCCTGCTCAAGCGGGCCTTGCCGTGCCGGCTCGGCTTGTGCGATGTCGGTGAGGCGGATGCCGCTCGACAAGGAAAGCGCACATCCAGCCATGGACAGGGCAACGCCACAGAGCGCGGCTCGAAAGACACTGAAGCTCGATGAATGAGCAGTCATGACATCACATGATATCCAGCATCCACATAGGCGATGCTACCGGTGACATTACGGGCGAAATCGCTGACGAGACCCGCGGCCATTGCGCCGACGTCTTCGATGGTGACGAGCCGCCGCTCCGGGGCTCGCGAGCGAGCCTCGTCGATCAGCTCGTCGAAGTGATCGATCCCTGACGCGGCCCGGGTCTTGAGCGGGCCGGGTGACAAGGCGACCTTCAGCTCATCGAAGGTGCAATTCTTGAGAACTGAATTTGGCGCAACCTCGGAGACTGCAATGCTCATTGCACGGCCCTCCAATGAGGGCACGACTACGCTTTCTTCAAGTCAACCATATTGATCTAGGTCAACAAAGCGAGCCTTCGTGGCGGAATGCTTCGCTGTCTATCGCGGGAATGATCTGCTGGCTAGGCACGCGATCTGGCGCGCTGCATAGCCTGATACCAGGCTTGCAGCAGCGTGCACGAAATCAAAAGAACCCAAAGCGAAGGTCGATCAATTCATCACCGATTTGAAGAAGCAGCGCGTCAGCTGCAGAAGTCCGCCGGCTCGCCCGGCATATTGATCCAGGTCAAAATCGCATCAAGCAGTTCATGAATAATGCATCGTACAAATCATCAAACGGAGGCGATGATGTCACAGCAAAGCAGCATGCATTTTTACTTGAATTGGACGAAAGAGAGAATCGACGAGATGGACGCCGCATTGGCTTCGCTCGAAGCCAAAGCGGGCCAGGTGCAGGCCGACTCCAAGGTGAAGGCCGATCAATTCATCGCCGATTTGAAGAAGCGGCGCGATGAGTTCCAGGCCACGGCCAAGAAACAGGCTGCAGAGGGCGAGGCCGCCTGGCAGCGCACCAAGACGCAATTGGAATCACAGTGGCACGGGTTCGAAGCCGAGGTCAAAACCTACTTCGACACTCTCGGCAAGCAGGTCGAGCAGCAACAGGCTACATTCCGGGATGTAGCCGCCGCCCAAGTGAAGGCCTGGCGAGAGGCGGCCGACAAGCTCCATCAGGAAGCAACGAAGGTGGCAGCAGCAAAACGCGCTGACGTCGATGCCGCCGTCAAGCAAATGAAGGCGGATGCGGCGGAGGCTGAAGCACATTTCCAGAAGCTGAAGCAGGCCGGCAAGGAATCCTGGACGGCGCTGAGCGGTGCCTTGACGGAGTCGCGCAAAGTGTTCGACCGAGCAAATCAGCAGGCGTGGGACGCACTCCAGCGCGCTTCCTGAGCCCGCTCCTGCGCTCGGATTTCGGCCCAAGCCGTTGAGACCTTGAATGGGTGCCGCCATGGCTGCCGATGTCGTCGTCTCGCGCGAATTGAAGTCATTGCAAGATGAGCTTCGATCGCGCAACGCGAAGCCTTCGTCCGGCGGCTCGGGGCAATGGGCATACGAGACCGACTGATCTCGGCGCAATCGCCATGGCAAAACGGGTGCGCGGAAAGGCTCATCGGTTCGATCCGACGGGACTGCCTCGATCATGCCGTTGTCTTCGGCGAGCAGCACCTCCGTCATCTGCTCAGTTCGTATCAAAAATACTACAACGAACTTCGCAGTCACCTATCGTTGAAGAAGCACGCCAATCCCGCGCGACGTCCAGAGGGCAGGCCGCGTGGTTCCGTTGCCAATCCTGGGTGGGCTTCACGAATATGTTCGGGTTTGAGTTTCCGACAAGGACAGGGGCACGCGGCACGGCGGGTCAAGTGACGACGCCACACAACTGCATCTTCATCTATGCCGCGAGCAGTGAGCGATCAGCGCACGCCGACGGGTGTTTGGGCGGGTGGACAATAGGACAGCCATCATACGCACTCCCGTTGGAACGCGGATGTGCAGAAGGAAGGTGATGAGCTCATCCATGGCCTCCAGCGGACAGGTCACTTCAGAAAACGGGAAACAGGTGTGAATTGGGTGAAAGGAGCAGGTTACCTGCAAATTTAATCGACGGCCGCTAAAACTCCCGTCACATCCAATCTTGCCGGCCGGGCAAAAGAGGCGCATCGTTGCCCGGTCGCTGGGGATGGCGGGGGATTGTAGGAGTTTGCCATGCCCGCGGCGTACAACCGGCATCCCGAGTTTGGTTATTTTTGCCTGTCCTCCAGCTTCCGTCGCAAGGCGGGGCTCGCTCTCGCTTTCATCGTGTTCGGATCGATCGCAGGCGCAAGCGGCGTAGTTATGCAAATAGCTGGGCACGAGCTCGATATGAACGGTAGATCGGTGACTGCTGCGATGCCGCTCAATTCCAGCGCCACGCTCTCCGCCAGTCTCGTCTCGACGGCATCTCCCGCTGCGAGCGCGCCGAATAGCCGGCAAGATTCCGCGTCGCCGTCCAATTCAGCGCAAGGCGCACTGATCGATGCAATTACCACAGCGGCGACAGAGCCGGGTACACCTGCAGCGACAGAGACATCCCAGCAGTCTGTTGCTCCTCCCAAGAAGCGGCAAAAAACGGCGCACCGCCAGAACCGGCGCGACCGAGGCTGGTACGACGCTTATGCGTGGCGTCAACCGCGCGCGGATTACGGGCGCGGGCGCGGCTACGGCCACGATTATTGGCGGGCTGGCTGGTGATGTGCGGCCTGCGGAGCAGGCGCCCGTGATCGCTGCCTTCACACGCGCCTCGACCCAGTCAATCAATGTTCCGCTTTCTGCGCGGCTTCATTTGCGTATGCGCAGGCGGCCGGCTCCGTAGCGGAGCATTTTTTCACGTTTCAAAGCGACACCTGCAGACCACTTCGGCGCCAGCCGGGGATATTCGAGGACAGTCGGCGAGGCTCCTGGCTCGCTGCGGCGGCCGCGATAGCGCGAGTGTCAGCTTGCAGAGCGCGGGCACATGCAGCCATGGGCATGAGCTCGCGCAAGAGTTCCAGCGGTTCGCAGTCAGAGCGCCAGGGCGATGTCAGCTTACGACGACGCCATTTGAGTATAGGACTACGAAAATCACAACGGCCACCGCGATGGAACCTACCATTGCGAGCCATTCCTTGTAGGGCGCTGTGTCGGGGATTTCGCTTTCCAACGATTCACGCATCGCACCACCCATTGGACTGTCTTGCTTTGTGCCGACCCCTGTGTCTGCGTTGTGCGAAAAGAATTGGCGACAATTGTGGAGAATGTGACGCAATTCTCCAAAAGTCGTCTGGTGTAGCTTTTCGGTCACTGAACGATCGGGAACGCGCTGCCGCTCGCGGTGCCTGAAGAGTACTTGGCGGGCAGGAGTTTTGACGCAGACGCCCCGATGCGCGCCATCTTAGATTTCACACCCGGCCAGCGCCAGAGGCGAGGCAATCAGCTGAGGCGGCCTACTTTGATACTACCCACCCGCTTGAACATCCCGACGCGACTCAGCGCAGCCCCACCGTCCACTACCACTTCACTACTGCGACACCAAAATCTGATGCAAAACAGTCACACCAAACTCAAATTGATATTTCAGTCGTCCAGTACCGCAAGGGGCGGAAAACAGGTGTTAGCCTAATCTACAGATACCCTATGTACTTTGGTCCCGTTCCTCACGACCCCGGAACGGGACCATTTTTTTATTCCCCGCCAATTGTCGAGCGGGCAGTGCAGCAACACACCGCTACTCGATCACCTCGTCGGCGCTGGCGAGCAGCGGGGCAGGCACATCGAGGTCGAGCGTCTTGGCGGTCTTCAGGTTGATGACAGCTCGTACTTGGTCGGCGCCTGCACCGGCAGGAGGCAGGCTCCTCACCCTTGAGGATGCGGTCGATGTAGCCAGCCGCGCGCCGGAACCGGTCGATGAGATCGGGGCCATATCAGATGAGTCTCCGGCCATTTTCCGCTCATGCCGTATTCGTAAAGCGTGAACCCAGTCGCGTTGCCGCCCGGCGTGCAAGGCTCCCGACGAAACCGGCGCCGACCGGGTAATGACAGTCACGAACACGATCGACACGGTGCGGGTCGCCTGTAGCAATGGCGCCACGGTCGCGGTGCCAGTAGCAGCTACGAGGACGTCCGGCGCCAGCACGGCCAATTCAGTCGCCTGTCTCCGAATGTCATCGGCCGTGGCCCAGCGGGCCCCGTCGCGACCGGAAGCCCGCGGCCGCTTCGGATCACAAACCGCGAATGAGCGTGGAGCTCCGGTCGCAAATCATGGCTCCAAGGCTCGCGCCCGAATGGCAGAAAGCCGCGGCGCCCGCATATGCCTTCAGCCCCCGGCCTGCCCGTCGCTCTTGACAAACTCGGATTTGGCGAGGTCGCGCAGTTCCTCGAGAATCGAGGAGTTCAGGACCTCCTCGAGCCGTGCGAGGGCGCGACCAGCAAATGCTCCGTCGAAAACGCGATGATCGAATGTGAGTCGAACAACGACGTTGCCGTCTGCATCGGCTGGCCCGTAGCTCAGCAGGCACGGCTGCGGCGTTCGCGATGTGCCGAGGTCAGTCCGCCACCGCGCGGCCGACGACACGCCGTAGGTTCCCATCTCCCTGCGCAGCCGTGGAACATTCATGCACACGGCGAGGATCAGGCGGCGAGCCAACAATGGAAGCCGGGCAAGGGCGATCAACTTGCGATGAAATCTTGCTTCCTCGGTTGGAGCGGCGGCGGCGCGCCGTATCATCTCGCTGAGCTGGGGCATCGGAACTGCGTCGGGCTTGTGGAACCGCAGCGGCAGCAGACCGAGGTCGCCCATGATCCAGCGCTCGTGTATGATGCACACAGTGCTGTCGGCATACTCGTACAGGTGCGGCCACGGCAGCCCGAGGTAGACACGGCGTAATTCGGGAATTTCGGCTGCGACCAGCGCGAAGCCCTTGACGAATATTGCTGTCCAAGAGGGAGCCGCTCCAAGTTCGCCGCGGGCGGTCATCAGATCACGGAACGCCACTGGGCGCGTGACGGAAACTCTCCCGGTGTTGGAGCCCGCCCACATGAAGTCGGCAATCATCCGACGAGCGACGGACAGTCGAATGCGGCGGCCGATTGGCGACGAGTTCATGTTGTGGGCAAGCTGCAACGACTTAGTTGACAAAGTCTCGGATCAACACGTGCACCAATGCACTGTGGTGCGGTACTAATGTCGGATATTTGGACGGTCAGCTGCTCCTCGCGTTTCGACGCGCGGCAAGAAGAATGTTCCAAAACTGGCAAGGTCGGCTGATCGAGGAGGGCGCCATCCGACGCGATCAGTTCGACGGGACCGGTTGGCGCCAGCGTGGAGCGAGTGAATGGAATCGGTCCGCAAACCATCATGAAATAATCGTAGGTCGAGCGTCTTTCATTCGCCATCACAAATTGATGATGCATGCGCATGAACTTCAGCCGAATGCGCCAGTAGGTCCGCGGAGTGAGCATATCCTGAATCCACACCCGCCGCATGAGCGGCTTGCCCGCCCGGGATCGCCATAGAATCTGGCTAATTTCACCGGATCGAACTTGTAGAAGCTGATGAGATCTGACCGAGCTTGATACTCGGCCCAGGCGATCGCAGGCTCCGCTACGATTTGTGCGGCATGACGGCGAAAGCGCTCGCCCGCCGGATGCAGCGTGAATTTTGATATCGTTGATCCGACCGTGAGCAGGCAGACCGCGGGGCCATAAAATGCATTGGGCCACAGCTCACCGCGACCTTTATGCAACACTTCTCGGAAAAGAAGGGCGCCGGACGGCACATCGAGCAATTTCACATTGTTAGAGACGGCCATTCTACTATTGTTGACCGCGCGAGAAGTGGAATGAACTTCCAGGGGGCATGAAAGGAGCTTGGTCATGACCAAACTCGTATTAGCTGTATTCGCCACGTTCGCTCTGGTGGGCGCGGCGTCCGCTGCCGACTTGCCGCGTAAGGAGCCGCCGCCCGTGGCTACGGTAGGCAAGGCACCTATCGGGAAGCTGCCTGGTAAATATCCGGTCGGAAAGTATCCAGTCACCGCGAGATACTGAGGCCAACAGCCAACTGAAAGGCGCGCAGTACGGCTGGTGGTCCCAGTTGCGTGAAAGGCGCTGCCGTTCAGTATACCATGAATGCCGTTCCGCGAATGCACTAGCGCCATGTCCGTTGTGGGTCGATGCTGTCGGAAAACGATTTTGCTCATTCGAGCGCGCAAGATTGGTTCAAGATCAGCCGCCATTCAAAAATCTTTTCGCCCCGATTCGATTGTTGCGTACAGCTTATCTGCGGCGACTTTTTCGACAGCATCGGTCAGACTCGACAAAACTCAGATCGAGCATAACAAGTCTGCTTATCCCCCGACAGCGGCACTAAAGCGAACATTCTAGAACCGTCGGTTAGTGCCATAGGACTAAACCGCTCGCGCGGTAGTTCGCCGCGGCAGGCGACACAGCCAAGATGGTAGCGCACGGGAGGTCCTGTCTTGAAGATGAGGGGCTAGCAACCTGTCCATGGCGAATTCATAATTGCGCTGCGATCGGCATCTGGAACAGACCGCGGCAATGGTACCGCCAAGCGTAGTGGTCAAGGACGGCATGGGCGGGCGGCGGTTTGCCAGATCTTTCTTCTGGAGTGCTGCCACCGAGCGACTGGTGAATGCGATTTTCGTTGTAATAAATTCTGAATTCTTCCAGCTTTCGCTCCAGGTCGATTGCGTTCCAGATTAGCACGTGATCAAGAAACTCCCGTCGTATTGTCCCGATCAGCCGTTCCACAAACGGATGGGACACGGGCACGAACGGGACCGACTTGATCTCCTCGACCTCAAGAATGCGCAAGTTGGCGAGCCAACGATGGAAGCGAAATAATGGGTCGTGGTCGGAACTCAGGTGCCGAGGAAGCGACTTTCCGGCGATGATCTGGTTGAACATCCGACAAATCGACACGCCACAGAGATCAGCGCGCTCAACGCCAAAGCCAATGATCCGGCGTGTGAACACGTCCATCACCACCATGACCCAATGGCTGCGCAGGAGTATCAATTCGCAGCGAAACAAATCGACGCTCCACAGGCTATCCTTCATATGCCCAACAGGTGGGCGGCGAGTATGAGCAGGTGAATCATCGACATGGACGGTAGCACGATGTCGGCAGCTCACAAGGTTGCCCGCGCCGCTCCGCTTTTTGCGAGGATTTACGAATTCGCCATGGACAGGTGCCCAGAGGTTATAAGCCAGCCCCGTCCGCGCGCGCCTACCTAAGCTCCGACAAGACGATAGAAATTCTACCTGGTCTTCGGAAGCCTTATACTGCGGAACTGGCGCGTAGCCTGCATCACGGACTTCTCAATCGGGAATCGTTCCGCCGACGAGCCTCCGACATAGCCATGCAACCGCGGCTCGGCCTGCAGAAACCGCTCGAAGTCGGCAGGGGTTTCGATCGCCCCGCCGTGACAGGTCACAATTCGGCTGGAGAACTTCGCAGATAGCGCATCGAGGATTGCCGCGGCACGACCAAGCGCGGCATCGTCGTCGAGCACTGTCTTGGAGCCGATCGTGCCGCCCGAACTATTACCGAAATGAATGATGATATTGTCCACACCGGCCTCGGCCATGGCGAGGGCTTCATCGACCGAGGTGCAGAATGCCTTGGTGAACAGTCCCATGCTGGATGCCCATTGCAGCACGTCGATCTCGCGCGCGAATCCCATGCCGGTCTCTTCAAGGTCGCTGCGAAACTTGCCATCGATCAGCGCGACCGTCGGGCAGTTCATCACGCCGTCGTAGCCGGCCGCCGCCACCTTTTCGAGGAACCGCTTCATGTCGCGGGTCGGATCGACGCACAGCAGGCCGGCAATGAGCGGACACTCATGCACCACGTTGATCAGCGCCCGCTCGCCGAGCTCCAGCGTCAGTGCATTGGCGTCGCAGATAGGCAAATAGCCGGCCATCGAGCTTAGGCCCTGCATGCGGAAATAGGCCAGGCTGTGCGTCGTGACCATGCTGGCGCCGCCGCGGGCCGCCATCTTGGCGGTGATGCCTGAGCCGCACAGCGCATCGTAGATGGCGCACCCGCCCTCGATCTCTGCCCATAGGCGTCCGAGGATAGTCGCACGGTCCGATGTTGCTGCCATACCGCTCTCCCGATTGGCCAAAATGAGCCTGGCCGATCGCTACCGGTGCGCTATCGTTGACGAGACGAAATCCCCGTCGCGGCGCTATCTCGCAGTCGGTGCCTCGGCGCGTGCGCTGGACGTTACCGGTTCCTTGACCGGATCGGTGTGAAACTCGAGCGCGGCATTCGCGCCCAATCGAACGCGAGTAACCACGCGCCAGCGCGCATCATCGGTGTCCGGATAGTCGAGCCGAAAGTGCGCGCCCCGGCTTTCCGTGCGTTTGAGCGCCGCGACGGCAAGGATGCGCCCCAAGAGCGCGAGGTTGCGCACGGACAGCGCGCTTTCCAACTCCTCGCCGCGCACCTTGTCGGAACTCCGCGCCTTCTCATCCAGGCGCATGGCGGGCACGTCATCGCGCTCGATGCGCTCATACTCTGTCAGCGCCTCCTTGAGCGTCCGTTCCTCCCGGATGGGACCGAGCTTGTTGTGCGCCAATTCGCGGCAAGCCATGAGCACGTCGGATTGCAACGGGCCGCTGTCGCGGTTCAGCAATCCCGCAAGCCACGCGCGCTCGGATTCCGGGATTACTTCGCTATCGCCGCTGTCCAAATCGACGCTTCGCTCTTTGACGAGCGTTGCCGCTCGTTTGCCTGCGCGCCGGCCATACACCAGCGAGGCGGAGAGCGCCGACCCGCCGATTCGGTTGCCGCCGTGGATGCCGCCGGCGGTCTCGCCGGCGGCGAACAAGCCATCGACCGGGGTCTTGCCGTCGATATCGACCTCAAGGCCGCCGAGCCAGGTATGGCTTCCCGGCGCCACCTCCAGCGGCGTCTTGCTGATGTCGATGTGCCGGTGCAGGCACGTCTTGTAGACGTGCGGAATCTGCTTCTGGATGACTTCCATGGGCACCTTGGTTGCGTCCATGAAGATACCGCCGGTGGACCCGGCGCGACCGGCGTGGATTTCCTTAGCCATGGCAAGGATCACTTCCGAACGGGTCGACTGCTCCGCCGTGTCGGGGAAATAACGCTTGAGAAACTCCTCGCCCTCTTGATTTCTGAACACGGCGCCCGCGTTGATGAAGCCGGTCGGATGCGGGGCGAAGCCGAACAGCTCCTTTGGCGAGCAGCACATCGCCTGAAAGTCGATCATCTCGATGCCGAGCAGCGACACGCCGGCGCGGAATCCCAGCACATAGCCGTCGCCCGTCACCTGCGGCGGGTTGTCGTTGACGTAGAACAGCCCACTGCCGCCGCCGGTGCACAGAATGATCTGCTGCGCGTGGTAGGTGACAAGCGTGCCGTTGTGGTAGTCCACGCCCCAGGCGCCGACGACGCGGCCCTCGCGCTTGATGAGTTCGACGATGGCGGTGATCGAGTGCTTCTTGATGCGCGCGTCGGCGCGCAGTTTCTTCGACAGCACCTTGGTGACCATGTTGCCGGTGGTGTCGTAGTGATGGCAGGCCCGGTTTCGGGAGTGGCTGGGAAATTCCTTGAGATCGAGCCGGCCGTCGGCGCGGCGGACGAATTCTGCCCCCCAGGATTCGAGATCGTGCACCACGTCGATAATGTCGTAGACCCAGACCCGGGCCAGCTCGGGATCGATCAGCTCGCCGCCGTATTTGAGGATGTCCTGAAGATGCAGCTCCGGGCTATCATCCTCACCCATGGCGGCGGCGAAGCCGCCTCGCGCCACCGTAGTCGTGCCGCTAGTGGCGCGCCCCTTGGTCACCTGGATGACGTCAACGCCGGCCTCGGCGCATTCAAACGCGGCCATGGTTCCGGCGGCGCCGCCGCCGATAATCAGGACGTCGGTCTTGTGTCTATTGATGGGAACGTCGAGTCGCATTGGCTTGCTCTGCTTGGTGCTATTTAGGTGCATCAGTTGGTGGCGATTTTAGCGAATGCGTCCACGCAGGCGTCGGCAAAGGCGCTGTCGTTGATGTGCAGCGGTAGCTCCTCGATTTGCACGGACTTCAGGTGAGATTTGAGGGAATTGACGAAAATCCGGTAGTCATCTGAATTTTTCCATGGCCCCTTGTCGTTGCCGTTGAGATCGCGTGCGCGACGCTTGGTATGCTCGCTGAAACCCTCGAGTGGAATGAGAATGTGCACCGGCCCCCTGGCCGCATTGAGCCGTCTCGCGAATTCCGCGCCCAGTTTCCTGAACTCTTCGGCATTGGTGCGCATGAGCAGGTTTTGCGCGTTGTACTGGAAGAACTCGCGCGTCTTGTACTGATCGGGCACTTGACCCACCCAGAAATTGGAGTGGTCGATCGCCCCGGGCACGATCACCTGCGGCAGGCCGGCGGCGCCTGCGCCCGTCATTCGCACACCTCCCGCGGAATAAACGCCATCGACGACCAGATCCGCTAGCTCGTGCGTCGTCACATCGATGACGCCGGCAAGCTCTCCGCAGGACGCAAGCCGTTCGAGCGATTTACCGCCGACGCCCGAGGCGTGAAACAGGATGACTTCGTAGCCCGAGGCTTCCAGCCGCTGGCTCACTCGTTCAACGCATGCTGCCGTGCCACCGAACGAGGAGACCGCGACAAGGGGCAAATGAATGGTCCTCGCCTCCTGTCTCGCCGCCCAGTTAGTGGCTGCAATAGCCACCGCGTTCGCAGCGTTTTCCATGACCGCCTTGGTAATGCGGTTGATCGAGACGTCGCCAATCGAGGGGTACATGGCGATATCGCTCTCTGCGACGTACCATTGCACGGCTGCCGTTCCGGCAACCGTGCTGATCATGACCTTGGGCACGAGGTAGGGCAGTGCGCGCAGAATTGAGCACACGAGATTGGTCCCGTTCGCACCGCCAATACCGATGGCGCCCGCGATTTCGCCCTTGGTATATTTCTCAAGCAATATCCTGGTGCCGCCTTCGACCATCACGGCGGCTGCCTCCTGGCGCGAGCGCTCATTAACCGCCTGCCAGGACGCGCCGGCCGCTCCGGCAACCCGTGCGCCGGACACGTCGGCAGCGGACACAGTGTGCGACTTCATGGACAGATCGACGATCCAAGGCGTCGCGCCCGCGCGCGCCAGCACGTCGGCAACGAAGCGGGCCTCGTTGCTCTTGGTGTCCATCGTCGCCAACACTGCGACTATTGGTCTCGATGCGCTCACGAACGACTCACGAGCCGTCGTCCTACTGTGACTAGCCGACAAGCTAGACAAATTCTGCCGCCGGAGGAAGTTGGCCTATTTCAGTGATAACTGCGCCACACTCACGGGAAGTGGATTTGCACCCCCAGCCGACCTGCCTGTTCAGGCTGGACGGCCCGCAGGTTGCCGGTCCTGCGGTAGATCAAGGTCGCTTTGTTCGCCTCAGGGAATGTATGCCGTAAAGATGTGGGTCTAGCCCGATGCAGGCAATCCATCGAGACAAGTCGCGCTAATACCGTGTTCCGGCCCACGCGGGGGCCGTGAAAAGAAATTCGTCGCGTTTCTTGCCGGCCGTCTTGATGTAGCCTCAGGTCGGCGCTCAAGTTCGTCGTCACGCTTGGCGTCCGTAAATCGGGCATCGGGGACGTGGATCAAGCGCGTCTGAAAAAACACATTGATATCGTTACTGGCGGATTCCAGCTGCCGCCCGAAGCCGTCTTCGATTCGCATTTCCGGCCGCCACTGGCAGAGCGGAAAATTTCGAGCTGATCCTATAGCGGTAGCGTTCGAATATCGAAATTGACGACCATTTTGCTCGCGTCGCCGGTTACGGAAGTGCTTGACCAATCTAGGAGACGTTGGCTCGTTCAATGGCGCGCGCCAGTCTCGGAAACAGCTTCGCGGCATTGTTGTATTCGATGTCCCGGCGTGCAGACGTATCCCAACCGTTGAACGAGTCGAAGCCCCCGATCATGTCTCTCACGTCCTGCGCGGGATTCCTGTGTCGCGAAAACGGGAAGTCGCTTCCGAACAGGATGTGAGAGGCATCGGTGGTCTCCATCAGGCATTTCAGGGGCGCTGGTGATACGATCTCGGCCACATCGTAGTAGAGCCCGCGCAACGCGCTGGCGACGCTGCCGCCAGGCAAGTGCACGCGGATCGTCGGCTTCTGGTCCATCGCGCTGAGCCGATAGGCAAGAAACGGCACAGTCCCCGCGCCGTGCGGCATGATCCAGCGGATATTCGGGAATTTTCCAAACGTGCCATTCCAAAGCAGGTTCACGACGGCCCGCGTGGTGTCTAGCACCAGTTCCGTCACGCCGGCAGGATATCCATAAGCCGGCACGTTCTGAGCTTGGTTACGCAGAGGATGGATGAAGACGACCGCTTTGCGGCGATCGAGCTCGGCGTAAAGTTCGTCCTCGTCGGGGTGGCCAAGATGGCGCTGACCAGCGTGGCTCAACAGGCAAACGCCTTCGAGCTTAAGGCTGTCAAGCGCGTGGACGGCCTCCTGAATCGCTTCCTGGACCGCCGGAAGAGGTAGCAGCGCAAACCCACCGAACCGGTGAGGATGGTCCTGCACCAACTTCGCCAGACCTTCGTTGCACTCACGTGACACATGAACGGCGAAATCGACGTCGCCAAAATATGCGCCAGGTGACGCAATTGAATTGACCGCCGCGGCGATCCCGGTCTCATCCATCAGATCAAGTTGGGCCTGCAGGCTCCAATTAGGCCATGGGTTCTCTCCGCTCCCAGAAATACCGATCTTCGCCATCGCGCGCTTATAAAAATCTGGAACCGGATGTTGGTGCGTGTCGATCAGAGGTCTGTCGTTCATCGTGGCAATGCCTGTGTCAGCCTTTACTCATTCAGATCTAGCCTGAGACGGGCAAGGACGATAGCCGACGGTGCGATTGCCGACCACTACTGCGTTGACTTGTCGCGTCGAGACGAATCGCATGCAGTGAAGTGCGCGCGGAAGCCTGTGCTAGACTAACGCTGTCGGTGCACGCACGGTGGAGCAACAGATATGTGGCAGGCGAAAGAGCGCACGCGCGGGCTCAAACCCGGACGGAAAGCCTTCATAGCCATCGCGTTTGGCGGGTCAGTCCTTGCGTCCGGCGCGGCTCTGGCGCAATCAGATTTTCCGAACAAGCCCATTCACTTTGTCGTCGGGTTCGCCCCCGGCGGTCCATCCGACATCATCTCTCGGGTTATCGGCGCCAAGATGGGCGACGAACTGGGACAGCAGGTCGTAGTCGAAAACCGAACCGGAGCGGGCGGCACCGTCGCGACCGACTATGTGGCGCGCTCCGAGCCCGACGGCTACACGATGCTGAACACGACCACGGCCAATCCCAGTAACGAGTCCCTTTCCAAGACCTTGCAGGCACGGTTCGGCAGGGATCTTGCTGCGGTCGCAACCCTCGCCGATACCGCGAACATTCTCGTCGTGCATCCGTCGCTCGGCGTGAAAAGCTTGGCCGAGTTCATCGCGCTCGCAAAGAAGCAGCCGGGCCTGCTCTACGCGACCGCGGGCGTCGGTTCGGCCACGCACTTGACCAGCGAGTTGTTCAACAACATGGCCGGCGTCAAAACCATGCCGGTCCATTACCGAGGCGGCGGCGACGCACTGAAGGACCTCGTGTCGGGCCAGGTCAAGATGATGTTTTCGAGCATCGCGCCGGTCATCGGCTACGTGCAAACGGGCCAACTGATCGGGATCGCAACGACCGGAGCCAAGCGCGATCCGGCCTTCCCAAATCTGCCGACCGTTGCCGAAGACGGTTTGCCCGGTTTCGAGACGAAGCTTTGGATCGGCATCACTGTGCGCGCTGGCACTCCGAAGCCGATCATCGACAAGCTGGCCGCGGCGGCAACCAAGGCGGCACAGGATCCGACGGTCGTGGCGACGCTGGCCAAGCAAGGCTTCGAACCATTGATCATGAGCCCGGCGCAGTTCGACGCCTACTACCTCGCCGAACGCGACAAGTGGGGCAAGGTCATCAAGGATACCGGAATGGACAAGAATTAGGACCGCCGCTGCTGACCTCGACATCGACGTCGGCCCGCAGCTGCAAACGCAAAACTCTTTCATTCGGTAGTATCGGCCCGACGATCCGTACATCATGGAATGATTGACGTACGCTGCACGGGCCGGTTGTCCGAAGGTATTCATCACCTAGCTTCTCGGCTCCGTTGCCCCTTATAGTTAGCCTTCGCCGTCGAACTGCATCAAACCGCAATGATGCCGAAGCTCTGCGGACAACAACAATCGGAAGACTGGAAGAGCAGAGGCGGGCGCTCACGACGAGACGTGACCGATGGGGCGTCTCAGGCTAGGCTGCATGACGCTGACCTGCGCGCCAGCGCACGGACAATGGAGGCTGCTGTGATCGACATTCGACAATGGTCTTGCGCTATCGCATTGGCTGCTGGCGTGCTGCTTTCGCCTCATGCAGCAGCCGCTCAAGAAAAAATCAAGCTTGGCCTTTTGCCGTTCTCTGAATCGCTGGCCGCGGTCATTGCCGACAAACAGGGCTTCTTCAAGGAAGAGGGACTCGAGGTCGAAATCTGCGAAATTTGATAGCGGCGCGCTTGCCGTGCCGGTGCTGCAATCGGGCCGCATGGACATTGTGCTGAGCAGCACGGTTTCGACATTTCAAGCGATCGAGCAGGGGCTGGATGCCATCGTTCTTGCGCCCGGAGCGATTGTACGCGCGGCGCCGCCGGACACGACGACGGCCGTGATCGTCAAGAAAGGCTCCATCAAGTCGCTCAAGGAGCTCGAAGGCAAGCGTATCGCGGTCAACGTCATCAACAGCACCGCTTGGCTGCACGCTGTGGCTTTACTCGAGAAGCATGGCGTGGACCGCACCAAGGTCCGTTTTACCGAGGTTCCATTTCCGCAGATGAACGATCCGCTGCTGAACCAACAGATTGACGCGATCGTCCAGGTCGAGCCGTTCCGCTCAGTGTTGATGGCGACTGGCAATGCGGAAATCGTGGGCTGGCCTTACGTGGAGACGGCGCCGAACACCGATATCACGCAATATATCGCGCTTACGCCATGGGCGCAGAAGAACCGCGCCACCGCCGCCAAGTTCGCACGAGCAGTCCTCAAGGGTGCACAATTCGCCGCTGCAAATGAGTCCGCGACCCGCGAGATCAATCAGCAGTTCACCAATCTCAACCCTACCCTTAAAGACAAAGTGTTGCTGCCGCGTCTCGGTACCGCAATCAATCTGAAGGAAATGAACCACACGATGGAGATGATGCAGAAGTATGGTCTGTTGAAAGCGCCGGTCGATCTCTCCAAACGCGTTTTCACGCCCTGATCATGTCCATGAGCCAGCCGGGCAGGGCGGTCCTGCGCGTTTGCGGCCTGCACAAAAGCTTCGATGCCGCGGGCGGCACGACAATTGCACTCAACGGCCTCGACCTCGAAATCGAAGCCGGAAGTTTCGTGTCGATCATCGGGCCATCCGGCTGCGGCAAGTCTACACTGCTGCAGATTATGGCGGGGCTCGCAACACCAACGTTCGGCGACGTATTCTGTGAGCAAGACCGGGTAAAGGACCCACCGCCCGACGTGGTCTACGTGTTCCAGCAATACACGCGCTCGCTGTTTCCTTGGAAGACGGTAGAGCGCAACGTTGCATTCGGGCTGGAGAACAAAGGGGCGGTGTCGCGGGCTGAGATCGCCGCGCGCACGCGCGAAATGATCGGCCTCGTGAAACTCACCGGTTTCGAGCGTCACTATCCCTGGCAATTGTCGGGCGGTATGCAGCAGCGCGTTGCGATCGCGCGAGCACTGGCGTGTCGCCCGGCGGTGCTGTTGATGGACGAGCCGTTCAGCGCGGTCGACGCGCTGACCCGCGTCGGTCTCCAAGAGCTTCTTCGCAAGCTATGGCGTGAGCTGCATCTGACCGTCGTGTTTGTCACGCACGATGTGGACGAAGGCGTTTACCTGTCGACCCGCGTGGTGGCGCTGACGCGCGCGCCCGGCGCAATTGCCATCGATATGCCGATCGAATTGTCCACCCCGCGCGATCAGATTGCGAACTCGAGCACTCCCTGCCTACCTCGGCTATCGAGAACGGCTGCTGGGCCAGCTCTTCGCCGACGAGGGACTGAAGAGCACGGAGGCCGCGTGACCGATATCGCGCGCACCAATCAGGCGCCCCCCGCCATCGTTGCGCCCGAGCAGTCTCCGGCAAGGTCCGGCTGGTCCTGGAACACGCGCCTCATTGGCGTCGCCTTCATCGGGGTGCTGCTGGTCCTTTGGGAGATTGCCGCCGTGAACGCGATCTTCCCGCCGATGAGCTTTCCACGCATCAGCTCGATCCTTGCAACTTGGTGGCAGCTCTTCATTTCGGGTGAGCTGCCGGGCGAGGTGCTGTCGAGCCTCTGGCGCATGTTCGCCGGATACTTCATCGGTGTTGCGCTCGGCGTGGGCTTTGGCCTGCTGATGGGCTATGTGCGCTTCTTCTATAACCTGCTGGAGCCGATCACCGAAGTGCTGCGGCCGATTCCGAGCCCGGCCTATCTGCCGATCATGATCCTGTTTCTCGGCATCGACGACGAGATGAAGATCTTCATGATCGCCTTTGCCACGGTGTTTCCGGTGCTGCTCAACACTTATAGTGGCGTGCGCAGCGTCGATCCGATCCAGCTGCAGACGGCCCGCACGTTCGGCGTTTCCGGCCGCAAGCTCCTGACCAAGATCGTGCTGCCCGCAGCGTCGCCCTATATCTTTACCGGCATGCGCGTGAGCCTCGCAGTCGCTCTGATCGTCATGGTCATCAGCGAAATGGTCGCAGCATCGAGCGGCATCGGCTATTTCATCCTGAGCGCCCAGCGCGGGTTCAAGATCCGTGACATGTTTGCCGGCGTGCTGACCCTTGCGATGCTTGGATATATCCTCAACAGGTTGTTTCTGTTGATCGAGAACCGCGTCCTGGCCTGGCACTATGGCTACACCCAGCAGCGGAGCTAAGTTCACCATGTCTCGCATCGTCGATCTGACGCTTCCCGTCACCTCCAACATGGCCGGCATCCCGAAGATAGCGTTCTACGAGCAGTATCCGACGCGCATCCAGGCCGTCACCGTGGTGAACGAAGAGCAGCGCGCGACGCTCTCGGCGGAAGGCGTCGACTGTCTGCCCAACGCGCCCGCGATCAACAGCATGAACACGGTGATCACGCTCAACACCCATATCGGTACGCATATCGATGCACCGCGACACTTCTATGCCGATGGCATATCGGTCAGCGACATCCCGCTTGACCGCATCGTGATGCGCGAGGCCGTCGTCCTTGACGTCAGCCAAAAGTCCGCAGGCGAAGGCGTGACCGGAGATGATCTTGAAAAAACCGGCGTGAAGCCCGGCCCAGGGCAGATCGCCGTGATCAAGACGTCGTGGACCGACCGTGCCTTTGGCAAGCCAGAGTTCTGGAACAACACCATCCATCTCGAGCCGAGCGTCGGCGAATGGGTCGAGCGGCAGGGCGTGTCCGCGGTGGCGATGGATTGCTTCCCGGAAAAGCCGTTCTGGCTGATGACGCTTACGCCGGCCGAGCGCGGCGCCAATCACAAGCGTTGGCTCAAGGCCGGCATTCCGATGATCCAGATGCTGACCAGGCTCAACAGCATCGCGCCGAAATTCACGCTGGTCGCATTGCCGCTCAACCTGCAAGGCATGGACGGCGCGCCGGCGCGGGTGATCGGCATCGAAGCCTGAAGCGACACGGACTGACCCATGGCCACGATCAGCGCCAACGGCTGCGACTTCTATTACGAACTGGGGGGCCAAGGCCGTGACCTCGTTTTTATTCACGGCGAGATCCACGGCATGGAGTATTGGGACCAGCAGCTCGCGGACTTTTCGCGCGATCATCGCTGCTTGGTCTACAACCGCCGTGGGCATGCCAGGACGAAATGGACCGATTACGGATTCTCGCTGCACAACCAGACCCGTGATCTGGAACAAGTGATCGAGCGCCTCGGTATCGAGCGCCCCGTGCTGATCGCGCTCGCCTTCGGCACAACGATCGCCGCGAACTACGCCATCCGCCATCCAGATAAAGTGCGCGGCATCGTGCTCGGCGCCTGGAGCGAGATGCACGACGCGTTTCAGTACTTCGAGCGTTGGGAGCAGTATTCGCTGCGGGCCGCACATGTGCTCGAGCGCGAAGGGCGCCAAGCCTTCATCAATTTGTTGCGCAAAGAGGGCGGGAAGACGATCTACAAGGTCATTCCGGTGAATTCTCCGGTGCGCGAGAAGGTCATCCAGATGTTCGGCAGCCATCCGCTTGGCGAATATCAGCGCGGCATGCTCGAATTCGGGTTGTCGGTGCCGAACCTGGTTCCGGAATTCAAGAAGCTCGATATTCCGGTTCTCGGCGTCTGCGGCGCCAACGACCCTTATCCGGACCAGCCCGAGGTGCTTAGCGGCATGGCACATTTCCGGGAAACGCCGCAAATCCCGGGAGCGGCCCGTTTCGTGAACTGGGAAAAGCCTGCGGAGTTCAATGCCGCTATTCGTGCTTTCCTGCAATCGCTGCCATAGGCTTGACTTTGCCGTGTTGTCCCTACTCAAAACTCAGAACGCCAAGAAATCCTCGAGTTTGAGTAGGAACAGGTATTCCGCTTGTCTACCGCGGATTAGGTTTCCTTGCGCGTTACTGGGGGCGCGTCAAATTGGGCAAGAACGTCACCAGATCTGGGAAGATGGCCAGGATCACCATGCCCAGCACGATCAGCCAGACGAACGGCCAGGACGCACGGTAGATCTCGGTCGTCGGCAGGTCCGGCGCTGCGCTCTTGAGCGCGAAGAGCACGTAGCCGAAGGGTGGCGTGAGTCCGCCGACGGTCGCCACGATCAGGAACAACGTCCAGAACCAGACCGGGTCGAAGGCGTAGAGCTTGAGCAGCGGCTGGTAGATCGGGATCAGTACCAGCATCAGCGCGAGTTGGTCCAGGAACATGAACAGCACGAACGGCAGCGCCATCATCGCGAACAGCATGGCCACGGCCGGCATGTCGAGATGCGCGACTAGTTCGGTGACCGCTCGCGTCGCGCCCGTGAAGGTGAGCAACTGGCTGAACATGACGGCGCAGCACATGATGACGAGCAGCAGCGCTGACACAGTCGCCGCGGTGGTGAGCGCCTGTACGATCATCCGAAGCGAAAACTTGCCATAGATAAACGCGACGACAATCGCGCCGAACACGCCGGTTGCGGCCGCCTCCGTCGGCGTCGCTACGCCGAACATGATCAGCCCCATTACCATGAAGAACACGAAGGCGCAGGGGAAGATGCGGAGAATGGCGACGGTCATGCTGGTTTTCGATTTCACGTCGGCCATGTCCAACACCACGTCAGGCGCAAGCGAGGGATCGCGCCACACCCGGTACAGCACGTAGATCAGGAACAGGCACATCAGCAACAGTCCGGGGATGATGCCTGCGATTAACAGCGATGCGGTTGAAATCTCCGCCAACGTCGCAATGAGAATGGCGAGCACGCTCGGCGGGATGATCGGATCGAGGCACGCGCCTGCCAAGATCGTGCCGGCGGATAGCCGCGTGTTGTAGCCGCGCCGCCGCATCTCCGGGAACAACGATCGCCCGAGCAGGCCCGCCACCGCCATGGCGGCGCCCGACAGCGCGCCGAGGATCGCCGACAGCAGAATGCACAGCACGTACTGTCGGCCTCGGATGCGGCCTACGAGCCGGTCGAGCGAGTCGAACACCGCCTCCATCGCACCTGAGCGGAACAAGATTTCACCCATCACGATGAACAGCGGGACGGTCGCGAGCGCGGTGGTAGTTGCGGTGGTGTAGATGCTGTTGGCGAAGAGGCCGAAACCCGCCGGGCCCATCAGGACCAAAATCCCCGCGATGTTGAGGATTAGGAACGCCACGAACACGGGAATGCCGAGAAACAGCAGCCCAAGCAGCAGGCCAATGCCGCTCGAGAGCGCGACCCACCAGGTCATGGCATGATGCTCAAGGTGCCGCCGCCCGCATCGTTGCTCAGGAGCTCGCGGAGGAAGTAAAGGCTTGAGCTGAGCATCCCGTAGGGAATGACAATGGAGACCCACCATTTCGGGATCGGGTAGGTCGAGATCGTGTCGATGCCGAGGTTGATCTGATCGAGCGTCGCGTTGGCGCTGATCCAGGTGGCCAGCAGGCAGGCTGCGGCGCTGGCCGCGTGGATGATGCGATTGAGTAAGGCGGCGCGCTTCGGAGACACACGGTCGAGCAGAAGATTGATCGCGACATGCGCGCGCCGCCGCGTGAGCTCCGGCACCGCGAGGAAAATCGCGGCGCACAGCAGGTAGGAGACGAAAGCGTTGGCCCAGCTCGTGGGTGCGGCGAAGAAATAGCGTGCCACCACCTCGTAGCAGAACGAGAAGGCGATGGCGGCCAGCAGCGCCGTGGCGCTGGCGAAGCTCGCGGAAGTCATCGCGTCGTGCAGGCCGGCGAGCTTCCGCCAGAATAGGCGTATGCCGGAAGCCGTCGTGTCCATGCCGCCACCCCCAGGCGCCCGACGGAGGTCGGGTGGCAATCCAATCGATTAAGCGAGTTGGTCAGCAGCTCCTAGTCCGTCAGCCCCTGGCGCTTGAGCAACTCGCGCAAGTCCTTAGCTTCTTGGCCGTTCTTCTTTTCGGCCAGGTCCCACTGCGCCTGCGCCCAGGCCGCCTGGACCTTGGTCTTCTGCGCCGCTCCCATCTCGGTGATCTGCATCCCGCGCTGGATCAGGCCGGCTTCCTCCTCCTGGACCATACGGTCGTATTCCTTGAACCAGATCTCCTCGGCCTTGCGCCCCTCTGCCAGGAGTATGTTGCGCTCGGCGTCGGTGAGGCGGTTCCAGGCGTTAAGGTTCATCAGGAACAGATAATGACTGAGCCCGAAGCTCGGGCGCAGCATGTATTTGGCGACTTCGTACCAGCGCATGCCGAGCACACCCGAGGCCGGCCACGCCGCCCCGTCGACAACTCCCTTCTCTAGCGCGGAATAGACCTCGCCGCCCGGTAGCACGACAGGGGACGCGCCGAGCATGCCGATCACAGTGTGATAGCTCGGCGTGCCGCGGATCTTCCGTCCCTGCAGATCGCCTGAGGGGCCGACCGGCGCACGCAGCACGATGTGGTAGCCCCTCGTTGCCGAGATCGCGACTGCGACGACCTTGAGTCCGAGCTTCTGGTAGTGCTTGTCAATCGCCTCGATCATGCCGGACTTGCGGCGCGCTTCGAGATCGCCACGCACCGCGTCCATGCCGACGGCGATGCCGGTGGTGCCGTAGTGATAGATCGCGTGCGTGAACAGCATCTGGAATACGCCGGTGGACACCGGCTGAAGCTGCTCGAACGGTGGAACGGTCTCCGGCCCACTCATGATGAACTTGGTGTTGCCATTGGTCGCCGTCTCGACCCCTTTGGCGAAGCTATCCGCCAAAGCCGCGACCGCCGGGTTGGTCTTGTCCCAGCTCGACAGCATGCGGATATCGGCTGCCTGCGCGCCGGATGCGAAGGCGAGCGACGTTGCGACCACCAGACCAAGTTGCCTTCGCGACATACGTTCCTCCCATCACGAGTTGTTTGTGTTTCAAGACAGCTTATCGACCCAATCGGAAATTGACAAACCAGGGAAACCTGGTGAGCGATGAAACCGGAGACGCTACGCTGAAAGCAACAACAATCAAGATCGCAGGGAGCGGGGGAGGTCCTTGCTCAAAAATGTAAATGGCTAGAAATCGGCTCACGAGTGAAGATTGGGGTGCGAATTCTCATCAACCGAATGGAACATTTTGTGTCGCTCGACGTGGATGACCCTTCTGCGGTCGGCAGCATGAAATCCGCCACCGGCGCCGCGCTTCCGCTCGACGATGTCCGACACGTGGGTCGGGGTTCGCATCGGAGTTTGCCCGAGTCGGCGAAGACAACCTGATGGTGTTCGCGCGGATCGAGGTTCAGGAAGGCAATTTCGCGGCCGTCCTTCACCACGTCGCGATCGCTACGGCCGAGCACCCGCGTGTAGAAATCGACAATCTTTTCGAGGCTGATCCAGAATACGCCCACGTGACTGAATAAAATTTGGGCCGCCGTTCACTTTCGCCTCTCACGCTTGGCGCGAACCGCTGATGTTCAACCGTTGCCCCAGGATAGTCATACTGGGGGAAATCCGCGTGTCCATGCGCCATGGCCTTGCGGCAACACGTGCCATGGACCCCCTCGCTCGGCGCCGATAATCTAGCGAGAAAGGTTCGGGAGAACATCTGTGATGACCACGTCATTCCGCGCAGCTGTCGGCGCCTTAGCTGCTTTTGTCGGCCTCACTGGGCCTGACGCGCTGCACGCGCAAAGCTATCCCGCCCGGTCGGTGACGCTCGTCGTCCCCTCCGCTGCCGGCGGCGGGACCGACACCATCGCGCGGCTGATCGGAGATCAGCTTGCAAAGCAGCTCAGCCAAGGATTCGTCGTCGAGAACCGCACTGGCGCGGGCATGCTGGTCGGCACCACAGCGGTGGCCAAGGCGGTGCCGGACGGTTACACGCTGCTGGTCGGGCTCAACGGCAACATGGCGGTCAATCCCAGTCTGTTCGCCAAGCTGCCCTATGACGCGCTCGCGGACTTCACGCCGGTGGCGATGCTCGCCACCTATCCGTTCATGGTGGTCGTGAACAACGACCTGCCGGCGAAGTCGATCAAGGAACTCATCGCCCTTCTGAAGTCGCAGCCCGGCAAGATCGACTACGCTTCGGCCGGCAACGGCACCGGGCAGCACCTGGCTCCAGAGCTGTTCAAGATGATGACCGGCACCAACATGGGACACATCGCCTACCGCGGCGCGCAGCCGGCCTATCAGGACGTGATCTCCGGACGAGTGCCGGTGTTCTTCGACAACATGTCGACGGCGATGAGCCTCGCGAAGGGCGGCAAGGTGCGCGCGCTCGCCATCACCTCCAAGAAGCGATCGGCGCTGATGCCCGAACTACCGACCGTCGACGAATCCGGGGTGCCGGGTTACGAGTACCACACCTGGTTCGGCCTCTGGGCGCCCAAGGGCACACCGCAGCCGATCATCGAAAAGCTCAATGCCGAAGTGAGAAAGGCGCTTGCCGAGCCCTCGATCCAGCAGCGCATTGCCGACACTGCAGGTGAACCGTCAACCATGGCGCTGATGGATATCGAGCCATTCATGAAAGCCGAGATTGCCAAGTGGGCCGAGGTTGTCAAACGCGCCGGGATAAAGGTCGAATAGCGGTCGGTTCGCCGCTCTCTTCCCTCAACGATGGTCGGGCTTGTCGATCCATCATAGGTGCCTTGATGCTGCGGTTCCGTGAAGGCCAGCCACCCTCTTGACGCTACAAGGTGATAGGTGGGGAACATATAAAAAAACCTCCGGCCGCTTTAGCCGGATTACGGGAGGCAATAGATGTCGCAATCAAAGCCTCACGCCGAGCATATGTTTTCCGGAGTGTCCCCCGGTTTGGGACGCCGGGCACGACGGAAACGCTGGAGCGTCCGCGGCTGGAAAGTTGAAGCCGACCGGGATGCTGTTGCCGCGGCACGGATAACTGATGTTGTCAGCCAGCAAGTTCGCCTGTCGCGAGCCGCGGTGCGAACGCGATTAGCGGCGCCGCATCACGGCGGCCTCCAGCCAGGAGATTGCGAGGTACATTACGGATGAAACGAGAGCTAGGATGGTTATTCCGGTCATAACGATGTTCATCTTGAAGATCTGGCTGCCGTACTGAATGAGATAACCGAGCCCTACACTGGCTGACTGAAATTCACCGACCACCACGCCCACCAGCGAAAGCCCGGCGTTCACCTTGAGCGCTGCAACTAGCGTCGGAATGCTGCCGGGCAGGACGACCTTTGTGAGTATCTGACCCTTAGTGGCGCCGAAGGTCTGGGCAAGCTTGATTTTGTTGGGATCGATGCCCTGGAAGCCCGAGTAGATCATCAGGATTGTGATGAACACGGAAATTGCGAGCGACATGCCGTAGATCGACATCGTAGCACCGAGCCAGATGTAAAAGATCGGCACGAACGCTGTCTTTGGCATCGCATTGGCGACCACGAGATAGGGGTCGAGCACCTTGTAAAGCGCGTTCCACCACCACAGCGCCGCCGCAACCGCGGTGCCGATCACCATCGCGCCGGTGAAACCGAGCACGGTGGCAAGCATCGTCGACCAAGTGTGTGTGAGGATGCTGGCCTGCTGCGGCGTTGACTTCAGCAATTCTAGAAAGGTCGGCCACAGAGCTGATGGATAGCTGGTCAACACGGGGTTGACGATTAGCGCTTTCGGCAGCACCTCCCATAGCACCAGAAACACGAGCAGGATCGCAAGCTGGGTGAGCCGCACGACAAGATGGCCGCGTCGTTCACGATGGAGCCAGGCACGGTACTGCGGGCTTGAACCCGGGATGGCGATAGGGTCAGCCTTCGACATGGACTTCAAGCTCCTGCCAGAGAATATTGAAATAGTTGTTGAATTCGGGCGTGTTGCGCGCCGCGAATGGAGTCGGGCGGGATCCGTCAGATGTCGTAAAGCGGATCGGATGATCCGATTTCACTTGTCCGGGCCGCCGCGACAGCACGATCACTCGTTCGGCCATGCTGATCGCCTCGCCGATATCGTGCGTGACCAGGATCGCGGTCTTGCCCTCGCGCCGGAGGATCATCGTGATCTCGTCGGCCAGCGCAAGTCGTGTCTGCGAATCGAGTGCCGCGAACGGCTCATCGAGCAGCACGATCTCCGGCTGCGTGCAGAGCGTGCGGGCGAGCGCGACTCGCTGGCGCATTCCGCCCGAGAGCTGGCGTGGTAGATAGTGCAGGAATTGGCCCAATCCGTAGCGGGTCAGGAGCGCCGTTGCGCGCTCACGTGCCTTGCCCATGTCGGCGCCCTGGATTTCGGCGCCAAGTACCGTATTTTCGAGGATCGTCCGCCACTCGAACAGATAGTCTTGCTGAAGCATGTAGCCAACCTTGCGGCTGGGCCCGTTAACTGACTTGCCATCGACCAGGACCGTGCCGTCGGTTGGCCGGAGAATGCCCGAGATTAGCGATAGCAGAGTGCTCTTGCCGCACCCGCTCTGCCCAATGATCGCGACGAATTCTCCTGACGCGACCGATATCGAGACGTCTTTGAGCGCCTCGGTCTCGCCATCACGACTAAAATATCGAAGGTTGACATCACGGAGTTCGACCTTCGGCGAAGCGGCGCTTCCCGATGTCGCCACGGATCACTTCGCCTTGTTGAAGAACTCGGTAACAACGAGATCTTGAAACTTCACGCGCTTGGCTTGCTCAAGCACGCCGCCTTGGACCAATATGTCCTGGAACTTTTCCATGGCCGCCTGCTCGATCACCGGCGATGTCTTCCAGATCCTGAGCCTGCGGTAGCGCTCGGCGGCGGCCGCCAACGCTTTCGGGTTCACGCCTGGAAAGAATTGCTCAAGCGTCTTGACGAGGTCCGAGATCGGCGCTTCCGCGGTCCACTTCATCGCCTTGGCGATTGCGTTGGTCCAGTTTTGGAGAGTCTCAGGACGCTCGCGGATGAATTTGTCCGTTGCCATGAATGTAGTGTAGTCGGCGAAGCCTACGGTCTCGCCGATCGAGGCCATGAAATGTGCCTTGCCGTCGAGCTCGAGCTGCGCCGCGTCCGGCTCGATGAAAATCGCGTACTGATTTTGCCCGGCAAGCCATGACCCCACACGCGCCGGGATGCCGACGTTGTTCATGAGCTTCACGTCTTTTTGCGGATCGAGCTCGTTCTTGCGCAGCGCCGCCTCAAGATAGAGCAGCGGCGTGCTGCCCGGCCGGAAGCCGAGTATTTCCTTGCCCTTGAGCATGTTCCAATTAAACTTGTCGACCTTTTCGCGTCCGACCAGCATGAAGCCGTCGGTCGCGGTGAGGCCGCAGAAGATCGGAATCTTGGTCGGTGAATCGCTGTTCTGAACGTAGATCGCCGTCTCCGGACCGATCAGACCAATATCGGCCTGGTTGGTTACCATGATCGCCAGCGACTTGTCGCCGCCCTGCGCGGTGGTCATCGTGACGTCTAGGCCCGCCTCTTCGAAGTAGCCCTTGGCGAGAGCCACATAGGCCGGCGTGTAAAGCAGCGAGTGGACAACTTCGCTATAGCGAACCTTCACGCGCGGCTTGGACTGCGCAACCGCACGAAACGGAGCCGCAGCGGACAGCAGCGTCGCAAGGCCAGTTTGGACAGTGCGGCGGCGAGTGAACATGGGTCGTCCTCACTTCATGATCGGCGATGAGAACCCGCGGTCCGAATTTAAGCACCGATTTCGGCAAAAGGCCACCGGGAGCGCCTCCGCGTCATTCCGGGGCGAGCGCAGCAAGGAGCCCCACAAAGTTCATACTGCGCAGCGTATGGATTCCGGACTTCGCGTCTTCGCCGCGCCCGGAATGACACAGCAGTGTGATCTGTCAGAACGTCTTCCAATCGCCGGAGCGCTCGAACGCCTCGGCCGCGCGATAGATCGTCTCCTCGGCATAATGACGCCCGATCAGCATCATCCCGATGGCCGGCCGTCCTCCATTCCGCATGGCAGGCTGATCGCCGGGTGGCCGGTGACGTTGATCGGACAGGTGTTGCGGGTCGGCTCCCAACTGCGCCGAGTGACCTCCTGCGGGGTCGCGTCCTTGCCGGGGATCGGCGTCGCTTTCATCGGCACCGTCGGCATGAGAAGCAGGTCGTGCGTCGCCAGCACCGCGTCGTAGCCCGCTCGCACGCGGCGGCGAAGATTCTGTGCCTTGGCGTAGAAATGCCCGCCATAGCGGTCCATCGTGTACCTGCTGAAGATCGACGCGATCTTCAGCGTATCGGCGAATTCGTCGGCGCGTTTGCGCCAGCCCATGGCGTGGTCGAGCAGGCTGGTAACGTAAAGGCCCTCGTGCCCGATGCCGGCCCCGTTCATCTCCAGAAGCATGATGCAAGCTGCATCGCCGCGGATTGCCGCCCAAACCGGAAAGCCCAGCGTGTGTGTCGGAACCGATACCTCCTCAACAGTCGCGCCGAGCTTTGCGAATCGCTGTGCAGCATCGCGCACATGCGCATCGACATCGGGTTCCGAATTGGGATGACCGAAGCCTTCCTTGATAACGGCGATTCGCATTCCCTTCACCCCGCTATCGAGCGCTTCGGTGTAGCGGCCCGCTTGAACGCCACGCTGCCGCGTATCCAGGCCGTCCGGCCCGGCGATTACCTCCAACAGCAGCGCGTTATCGCGCACGTTCGCAGTCATTGGCCCGGCGGTATCGATCGTGATCTCAAGGAGCCCGATACCCGTGTAGGGGACTAGGCCGAAGGTAGGTTTCAGACCCACAATACCGCAATGGCTCGCGGGGATGCGGATCGAGCCGGCTTGATCGCCGCCGATCGCCAGGTCGACCTCACCAGCGGCGACGACTGCCGCGCTGCCCGACGACGATCCGCCGGTAGTGTAGCCGCGCTTGCGCGGATTGTGCACCGGGCCAGTCGAACTTGTATGGCTGCCGCCTGAGACGCAGTAATACTCGCACACCGTCTTGCCAGCGATCTCACCGCCGGCATCGAGGATGCGCTCAACGATCGTGGCGTCGACGTCAGGCACATAGCCCTCCAGTAGCTGAGCGCCGACCATCATTGGCACGCCGGCAAGGCAGACATTGTCCTTGAGCGCAACGCGTCGGCCGGCGAGCTTGCCGATTGACTTGCCTTTGATCGAGGTCTTCACGTACCAGGCGCCGTGTGGATTTTCTTCCATCGATGGCCGATGAAATTGACCGCGCGGATATTTCACTGCCGGAAGCTCGTCCGGCGTTGCGTCTAGCGTCGCGTAGGCATTGGCAAGGGGAGTGACGATCTGCTCGACAGCAAGAAGGTATTCGTCGGTCGGATTCATACCGAGCTTTTGCGCCGCGGCACGCAGATCGGCGATATCAGGCTTCTGAAACATGATCTATCCTTTGCGATACGCGGGACAAATTGAATCTGCTGCGCTCGATCTGCCTGTTCAAGCTATTTCGGTAGGCGTTTAGCCTAGGATTAAGAGCCAATCGGCGCAGGGCGTAGAGCGGTCATGACAATAGAGTTTGCACCAATCGAGTGGTCTTGCTCGGTAGATACGTTGCTTACTAGGTCAACGTCAGGTTCGCTTGGTTGGTCCGTTAACCTGCGGCCGTATCCGCGATTGGAGGCGCGGTACGCGGCCCGGTCAATGTGGCGCGAGGTATGTTCATCGACCTCCGGACAGCGCGCCGCGGCGGTTTCCGGACCGCAAACGGGCTTCAACAGGCTGCCGTGTACTATTTCGCCACGATGCCGAGGTCCTTCGCCGCCTTGGCCAGAACCGCGCGCTGTTCGTCGATCGACGTGGCGAACTCGGCCGGCCCGCCCGGATTGGGAATCTGGGCAGTCATGATCAGGCGGTCCTTGATGACCGGATCGGCGTCCATCACCGCCTTAACGTCGGCGGCGATGCGCTCGCGCAGATCGATCGGCATAGTTGGCGGGCCAAACAGCCCGACCAGCCCATCCATCGTCAGCGCCGGGTAGCCCGCCTCCGCGACCGTCGGGATGTCCGGGATCGCCGTTGCGCGCGCAGTGTTGGTCACCGCGAGCACCTTGATCTTGCCGGCCTGAATCTGCGGGCGCGCGATGGCGTAGGCCGACTCGTAGACCTGGACACGGCCGGCGGCAAGATCGTTAGCCGCCTCAACCGGATTGCGGTAGGGCACTTTTTTGATGTCAACGCCGATACTCTTGAGCCAACCCTCGAACATGATGTCGAGGGCGCCGGTCAGGCCGGCCCAGTTGAGCTGGCCGGGCTTGGCCCGCGCCAAATCGACCACGTCCCTAAGCGTCTTCGCCGGCAGGTCGACCGGCACCGAAATTCCAATCACGGTGTTAGACACTCGCGCGATAGGGGCGAGATCGTTCGGCTTGTAAGGCAGATTGTCGTGCTGGTAAGGGTGGCCGATGAAGGACGAGCTCGGCGCGAACAGCAGGATGTGATCGTCGTGGGCGCTGACGAAGGCGTTGATCGCGACGATGCCGTCGCCACCCGGACGGTTCTCGATCACGATCGGCTGGTCCCATTTCTTAGTCAGCCGGTCCGCCAGCAACCGCGCGCCGATGTCCGCTCCGCTGCCCGGCCCGAGGGTCAGGATGAACTTGACTGACCGCATCGGCCATGTCTGCGCGGATGCCGGCGCTGCTGTAAGCAGCAAAGTGAACAGAGCGGCCAGGATGAATGCGCAAATTATGCGATGCACACCCTCCATGACATCCTCCGATCGTGATATTTTGCGCGCAGAATAGTCGGTAATGCCGCCGCGGGGAATGCGACAAAGAGGTTCCGCAGGAACGATTGTATTGCACCGACATTGTCCGGCGTTGTCCTTCCCGAAAACTCCATCCGGCTTATGATTCGCATCTTGAGGCAGAATCATCGCATGCTTAAGGTCGATGCCTCTGCGCAACTGTTTCACGTGCGAGCTGCGGCAGGCAGACGGGCGGTCGTTGGTCGTGTCGGTGCCTGCGAGCGAGGGCGAGGTGTGAAGCTTCGGGTCAGAACAGCCGCTGCGACGCGAGCCGCGCGCCCTCGACCAGCGCACGCAGCTTCGCCCAGGCCACATCCGGATGTACCTCGTCGCCCGCGCCCGAGGTGCCGAAGCCGCAATCGGTGCCGGCGATGACGCGCTCGCGCCCCACCACGTCGGCGAACCGGATGATGCGTTGCGCCACCAGCTCTGGGTGCTCGACGAGGTGCACGCAATGCGACACCACGCCAGGCACGACGATCCTGTCATCGGGCAATTTGAGGTCTTGCCAGATCGCCCACTCGTGCTCATGGCGCGGGTTTGCCGCTTCGATCAGGTAGGCCGCCGCGCGCACCTGAAGCATCAGGTCGGCGAAGTGCCTGAGCTCGAAATCGTGCACGCGCGGCGCAATATTGGTGCTGTAGCAGGTGTGGAAGCGGATCTTGTCTTCCGAGATGCCGCGTAGTGCGTGGTTGAGCGCCTCGACGCGCAGGGCAATGAACTTGCGGCAATCCTGGATCGTGGACTTGACGGCCCGGTTGTAGTGCGTCGCCATGCGGGGATCGTCGATCTGCAGCAGGAAACCGGCCTCGACGATGGCGAGGTACTCGACGCGCATCGCCTCGCCCAATGCCTCCAGATATTCCTCGTCGGAGTTGTAGTGCCGGTTCTCGTAGTACAGCTCGAGATTCGACGGCGAGATCGCGGTGATGAACGCCTCATTGTGTTTCTTGCCGGCCAGCGACCGCTTCAGATTCGCGAGATCGGTACGAAGCTCGTCGTGGCCGACATATCCGATCTGCCCCGCGCACACCAAAGCCTTCGGTCGGGCCGTGCGCTTGGCCACCAGTGCGCCGGAGCGGGCGGCGTGCATGACCTTGAGGTCCTCATAGGCGTCCGCGAATTCAATGGAATCCCGCGTGGCGCCGCGGAAGCGCACCGGACTGTCGATCTCCTCGAGGCCTGTGAGGCGCGCCCGCGCGTAGGCCATCCAGTTGAACTTGCTGTGCTCGCCATCGCCGATCACGTCGATGCCGGCGTTGACCTGCTCCTGCACCACCTCGGAAATCGCGCGCTCGACCCGCGCGGCGAATGCCTTCGCGTCGTAAGGTTCACCTAATTCCTTGGCGTTGAGCATCGCCACCAGATCGCCCGGCCGCGGCAGGCTGCCGGTATGTGTCGTCAGAATCCGGCTCGTGCTTCGGTGCATTGTTCTGTCCTTCTGCCGTCGAACGGGAGTCCGTAGCGTAGGACGATAGCAACTTTTCCGCGTTGCCTGAAAGCTCTAGAGCCCGGTTTCAATCGAACCGGAATGGGCACTCGCTTCCTTGCATTGGCGCAGGTCCATTTTGGCGAACCGGCTGCCACTTCGCCAGGACATGCGCTAGAATGACGTCGCCGCCACTTGCCCACTGCAGCGGCCGAAGGCGCAAATCGGCGCCCAAAATGAGAGTGAGCACCGTGCGCCGACGCCACGTTCTTGGCCTGGCTTCTGCCGCCGCGACAGCTTCGCTCGCGCCACGTTGGGTGTGGGCGCAGACGAGCTGGCCGTCCGCGAACATCACGATCGTGGTGCCGTTCACGCCCGGCGGTCTGACGGATATCCTGGCTCGTTCGGTCGGCGAAAAAATCTCGCCCGCGCTAGGCCAGCCGGTGATCGTTGACAACCGGCCCGGCGCCGGCGGAGGTATTGGCGCCACCTTCGTCGCGCGAGCCGCCGCCGATGGCCACACCTTACTGCTCGGCCACATCGGCATCCTGGCGGTCAACCCGAGCCTCTACGCCAACCTGCAATACGATCCGTTGGCATTCTCCTACATCGCGCCGCTCGCGATCGTGCCGAACATCCTGGTGGTCAATCCGTCGGTGCCGGTGAACTCGATCAAGGAACTGATCGACTACGCCAAGGCCAATCCGGGAAAACTGAACTTCAGCAGCGCGGGAACCGGTGGCGCGGCGCATATCGCGATGGCGGCCTTCAACGTGGCCTCCGGCACCACCATGACCCACGTGCCCTATCGCGGTACGCCGCAGTCGGTGGGCGACGTCATCTCCGGGCAGGTGCAGGCGACGTTCACCAGCGGCGTTTCGCTGCTGCCTCATGTTCGCGCCGGCGCGCTGCGCGCGCTCGGCGTGTTGACGCGCGAGCGGCTCTCCATCGCGCGGGAGATTCCGGCCATTGCCGAGACGCTACTCGGCTTCGATCTGTCGGCGTGGTACGGGATCGTCGGCCCCGCGGGTCTGCCGGAGCTGGTGGTGCAGCGGCTGCACGAGGAGATCCGGAAGGCGATGGCTTCGCCCGACATCGCCAAGCGCTTGAACACGGAAGGGGCGGTGCACTGGGATGTGTCGCCGCAAGCGTTCCGCGATTACGTTGTGGCGGAAACGAAGCGCTGGAAATCGGTGGTCGAGGCGGCGAAGATCAAGATTGAGTAAGACTCCAACGGATTGCGCGCCGCGGGGGGACCGGAATGAAACTTCCTCATCCCAAACTTCTTCAGCTAGCCGCCGGCGCCGCCGCGCTTGCTGTCCTTGCTCCGCTTGGAGACGGCGCATGGTCACAGACGCGAACGATCAGGATCGTTGCGCCGAGCGCACCGGCCGGCGTCAACGACATCCTCTCTCGCCTGCTGGCCGATGAGGTTACGCGCGCGCGTGGAGTCACGACCGTAGTCGAAAACCGTCCCGGTGCGGGTGAAGTGATTGGAACGGAGAGCGTGGCGCGTGCTCCTGCCGACGGCAACACCGTTCTCTTCGCGGCCAATCCGTTCGTCATCAATCCGAGCCTACGAAAGGCGGGCTATGATCCCCTGACCAGCTTCGAGCCGATCTGCCTCCTTGTCACCGCGCCGACGCTCATCGTCGTCAACAGCGCATCCCCGTATCGGACGCTCGCCGAATACCTCGACGCGGCGCGCGCCAAACCAGGCAGCGTAACACTCGGGAGTGTCGGACCCGGCAGCCCGTACCACCTCGGATTTGAGCAGCTCAAGCTTGCGGCCAAGGTCGACATGACCTTCGTGCCGTTTCAGGGCAATGGTCCTGCCGTCAACGCGCTCCTGGGCGGGCACGTCACCTCCATGTTCGGCACCTATTCCAACGTCGCGGCTCTCATGAAAACCAGCCAGCTGCGGGCGATCGCTGCCGGCACACGCGCGCGGATCGAGATGTTGCCGGACCTGCCGACCGTCGCGGAATCCGGCTTCAAGGATTACGAGGTGACCGCCTGGTTCGGCACGTTCGCGCCGGTCGGTACGCCCGGAGATAAGGTCGCGCAGCTTGCCGGCTGGTTCACCGCGGCCATGCAAGCGCCCGAGGTGAGGGCGAAGCTCGACGTCCAGGGGCTGTTTCCGGCCGGGGTTTGTGGTGCGGATTTTGCGGCCTTTCTTCGCAACCAATACGAACATTACGGCCGCATCATCCGCGAGGCGAACATCAAGGCGCAGTGAACCCGCTCGCTCTGGCGGAGGGATAGGTTCAAACGATACCCGGGCACTGAGGCCAGAGTCGTCGAGATAGACGGCCATTGGCATCGAGTTTGATTTCAGTTGTGCGGTAATTTGAGTTTACGACAGGGACAGGGGGGATGCCACCGCATGACGACGAAGCAAAAGACGCGCGCCGCCGCGTTTATGTTCGCGGTCGCTTTTCTTGCACATGAGGCCGTCAGCGCGCAAACCAGGGGCACGCTCGATCCGCAGCCATTGCCGGCGCTGGCGAAGCCCGACGATCCCGCCACCCCGGCCAAGGAATTATTCGGCCGCCGGCCTAGGCCGGCGCCACTCGAAGCGCGCGTCATCGGCTTTTACTCCAAGGGCTGTCTCGCCGGCGCCAAGGCGCTGCCGATCAACGGCAAGACCTGGCAGGTGATGCGGCTCTCGCGCAATCGCAACTGGGGCCATCCGAACCTGGTGCAATTCCTCGAACGGCTCGCCGACAAGGGACCCAAGGTCGGCTGGCGCGGGCTCCTCGTCGGCGACCTGTCGCAGGCGCGCGGCGGCCCGATGCTCACCGGCCACAACAGCCATCAGATCGGCCTCGACGCCGACATCTGGCTCACGCCGATGCCTGATCGCGAGCTCACCCGGCGCGAGCGCGAGGAGATGTCGGCGACCATGATGGTTGCCGCCGATCGCAAGGACGTCGATCCCACAGTGTGGACGCCGGCGCACACGGAGATCATCAAGGCGGCGGCCAAGGACCCGATCGTCGAGCGCATCTTCGTCAACGCCGCCATCAAGAAGGCGCTGTGCCGCGAGGCCGGCAATGACCGAAGCTGGCTCCATAAGGTGCGGCCCTATTACGGGCACGACTACCATTTCCACGTCCGCATCAAGTGCCCGGCCGACAGCCCTGATTGCCAACCGCAAGATCCGGTGCCGGCAGGTGAAGTCTGCGGCAAGGATCTCGATTATTGGTTCACCGACGAGATCCTGTATCCCAAGCCCTCGCCGATCCCGTCGAAGCCGAAGCCGCCGCTGACCATGGCCGACCTGCCGCCGGCCTGTCGCCAAGTGCTGATGGTGCCCTAGCATGGCCGCCCTATTTTGGCTGACGACGCCGTACCGGTCGGACGCGATCCCACCGCCGAAGTCCGTTGCTGCGGGTAGAAGGTTCCGACCTGCGGCCGGTTCCGCTTGAGTTGGCACCCGTCCTAAGTGACCAGTGGGCTACGGAGTTCGCTCGAAGACCCCGGAGCCTCAAATGCAGACACGCTGCAGAAGCGCATGCGGCGCGCAAAGTCTACTGCTTATTCGGACTGCTGATCAACCTCAAGATGGCCGAGGTACGCGGCCTCGAAATTCCGCCGACACTGCTCACTCGCGCCGACGAGGTGATCGAATGATGACGCTACCGTCTACGGAACCAAGCAAGCAGCCGAACAGCGCAGCGACGCCAATTCCGAAGACTCTCAAATTCTCCAAAAAGCAACTCGCCCTTGCCTTCGCCATCGCAGGCATCTCCGATGCCATCGGCGCTTTCGCGACCCCTTTGCCCCCGATCGTGTGGATGGTGGATCTTGGGACAGCGCTGCTGCTGTTCATGATATTGGGCCGGCAATGGCTGCTGTTGCCGGGACTGGCTCTGGAGGCGATCCCGGGCTTTGGGGTGCTTCCATTATGGCTGCTGGTGGTTGGGGCGATTGCTGTCCTGGGCACTCCTCGCCCAAGTTTCGAACGGCACTGACGAACAGCCATGACTGACCCGATCGTCAGCGGCCTGGCGATCGTTTGCGCGTTCGTGCCCGTCGCAGTGACCTGTCGCGCGAGTGGCCTCGTGCCCGTTCGTCATCCTTGCGGGCGATGACCCGGAAGCCATCGTGCTTGACCTCATGAAGGCAGATAGCTCCCGACGGCGGGCGTGGGGCCCGTCCATTTCATCAGGTTGCCATTGCGGCCGTTTTCTTGATCAGCCCCCTGGTGCATCCGGCGTGAGTGCACTGATCACTTGATCGTTTTCAACGCAGAGCACCTTCGACGAATTCTTGCGAAATATGCCACCTACTATAATGAAGTGCGAACTCACGTTTCGCTTGGGAAGGACGCGCCCTGCACACGCCCGATCGAGCAGTTCGGAGACATTGTCGCGTATCCGATCCTTGGCGGGCTCCACCATCGATACGCTCGAATCTCAGTTTTCAGAAGCGACACCACTCGCTGTCGAGCTGCATGGCGACTTCGTTTAGCGCACGTTCGAGCCGTTCGCCGATTTGCTCGATTTCGTCCGCCTCGATGACCAACGGCGGCGCAAACACGAGTCGGTCGCCCACGACTCGCAGGATCAGGCCATGGCGCCGCGCCGCCTCCTCGACGCGGACCCCGACGTTGAGCCCGCTGTCGAAGGGAATGCGCTTTTCGCCGTCGCGCATCAACTCGATGCCGGCAATGAGGCCGACACCACGCACGTCGCCGACGAGTCGATGCGCCTTCAGCCGGCCGAGTGTCGCGCGGAGTACGGAGCCCAAGCGCTTGGCGCGCGCAACGATGTCCATCTCGGCGTAGATCTTCTGCACTTCGAGCGCGACCGCGGCTGCCACGGGGTGACCTGCATAGGTAAATCCATGCGCAAAGTTGCCGAACCGGTCCGACTGCGCCAGCATCGCCGAGTGAATGCGATCGCTGAGGAGCACCGCCGAGATCGGCTGCATGGCGGCGGACAACGCCTTGGCCGAGGTAATCATGTCGGGGCGAATGCCGTAGGTCTGGCAGCCCCACATTTCGCCGGTGCGCGCAAAGCCGCAAATCACCTCGTCGGCGACGAACAGAATGTCGTACTTGCGCAGCACCGCCTGGATATCGTCGAAATAACCCTGCGGCGGAAGGATCGCCCCGCCGGCGCCCATCACCGGCTCGGCAAAAAACGCCGCGATGGTGTCGGGTCCTTCCGCCTGGATCAGCGCTTCGAGCCGTTCCGCCATGCGCCTCGAGAACTCCTTCTCGGTCTCGCCCGGCTCGTGATTGCGGTAGTAGTGGGGAAATTCGGTGTGCTTGAACGGTTCGAACGGCAGGCCGAAGCCGGCGTGCATGTCCGGCTTTCCCGAGAGGCTGACGGCGGCGCAGGTGTTGCCGTGGTAGGCCATCCGGCGGGCAATGATCTTGGTCCGCTGCGGCTGCCCGACGGCGTTCCAATAATACCAGGCGAGCTTGATGGCGGTGTCGTTCGCCTCCGAGCCCGAGCACTGGAAGATCACGCGCGCCATCGGCACCGGCGCGATCCTGAGCAGCGTCTCGGCGAGCTCGATCGCCGGCTCGTTCGAGCGGTGGCGATAGAGATGGTAGTAGCCGAGCTTGCGCATCTGCTCGTAAGCGACCTTGGCCAGCCGCTCGGAGCCGAAGCCCAGCGAGGCGCACCACAGCCCGGCGATCGCTTCGATGTAATCGCGACCGGCATCGTCGAATACACGCGCGCCTTCCCCGCGCACCACTACCAGCGGGCCCTCCTGCTGGTGCCTGCGCAGGTTGGTCTGCATGTGCACGAGGCTCGCGACGTCGCGCGCCGCGATCGAGTTCGGAATATAGGTCACGCTCGCGTCCTCCGATGCGGCGGCCTTGCGCAGCGACTCCGGATCGCGCAATGCCGTAATCGCGTTCGGCCGAGGCGGCCGTCACATAGCCGTCGAGCAGATCGCGGCCGATCGCCGCCGGATCGCGCTCGGCCGGCGAGCCGAAACCGCCCGAGCCCGGGCGTGATCATCTCGATGACCGAGCCCGCCGGCGCGCCGAAAGCGCCCTTGCCCGGTAGGCGATGGCTGGCGCCGTCCGGCGGTCGTGAGCTTGACCTCCGCCGCTGCTCCCGCCTTTCCGCCGAGCAGGCCGAAGGGCGGCGAGATCATCCGCTCCATGCACAACGCTCCGGTCGCGTCGGCGCCTTCCAGCAGCCGCCACACCCGGACCGCGCCGCAGCCGCCGCGATAACGCCCGGCGCCGCCCGAATCCGGGTTGATCGCATAGCGGTCGACGCGCACCGGAAAGCTCATCTCCATGATCTCCACCGGCGTGTTCATCGTATTGGAGATGCCGCTGGCAATGCAGTTGATGCCGTCCTTGCTCGGCCGGGCACCGAAACCGCCCTTCACCGTCTCGTAGGAAACGTAGTGCCGGCCGCTGCGGGGGTCGACGCCGCCCAGGGTGAGGATGGCCGACGTGCCCTGGCTGCAGGCCATCACCTGCTCCGGCATGAAGCTGGCGAGTGCGCCCATCACCATGTCGGCCACGCGATGCGACATTTCGTGGTTGGCATAGACGACGGGCGCCGGAAACTCAGCATTCGACGACGGAGCCCTTGCGGGCCCTGATCTCGATGGTGCGCCAGCAGCCAGAGTTGGGGGGAATGAGATTGTTCGGGATCGAGCGCCGTCTTGAGGCCGCAATAGACGCCGGACGCGGTGACCGAGAGCGGCGCGTTCATCGGCCCCTTGACCTGTGGATCGGTGCCGGCAAAGTCCACGATCAGCCGATCGGCGATCTTCTTGACCGAAAGGCGGATGCGGAACGGCGCGTCGTTGCCGGATTCGTCGTCCGCGATGCCGTCGCCGTCGCAGAAATCCTCGAAGCTCCCTTCCCCGTCCGGCAGCTCCATGAGCGTCGCGCGCATCAGCCGCTCCGAGTAATCCATGACCTGCGCCATGTAGCCGACGAGCTCCGCGCCGCCGTAGCGGCGCGGCGAGCGCCTTGAGCCGTTCGGTCGCGCGCAGCGTCGCGGCAAGCTGGGCGCCGAGATCGCCCTTGCGTTCGTCCGGCGTACGGACATTCGCCAGGATCAGCCGTCTCGAGGTCCACATTGAGCGACACCGCGGCTGATCAGCCGCAGCGGCGGGATGCGCAGTCCTTCGCCGAAGATGTCCGTGACCGCGCCGTAGCTGCCGGGCGTGGCGGAGCCGACGTCCGGCCAGTGGGCGCGCAGGCAGGTGTAGCCGAGGAGCCGGCCCTCGTAGAAGGCCGGCCGCACCACGTTCACGTCGGGCAGGTGGCTGCCGCCGAAGTAGGGATCGTTGTGGACAAAGACATCGCCTTCGTGCACGTCGGCCGCGAACGCGGCGACGACGGCGCGGACCGCGTCGGGCATCGAGCCGAGATGGATCGGCAGATCGGGTCCTTGCGCCACCATCTCGCCGCGGGCATCGAACACGCCGCAGGAATAATCGCCGGCCGACTTGAGCAGCGGAGAGTAGGCGGTCTTGGCCAGGACCACCCGCATCTCCTCGGCGATCTTGTAGAGGCTGTTCTTGATGATCTCGAAGGTGGCGGGATCGGCCGCCTTCGTCGTCCGTGTCTGTCCATGCGTCTACTCCGTCCCGTGATCGCCAGACGCGTCAGCAGCACGAAGCCGTCCTCGTTCATCTTAGCCTGCCATCCCGGTGGAACGAGAATGGTGGACTCGAGCGACTTCGATCACCACCGGACCCGGCACCTCCAGTCCCGCCGGCATCCGCCTGCGGTCATAGATCGCGGCGTCGACCGCGCCGGTTTCGCGGAACCAGACCTGGCGCTCTGGACTTGACCGCGTCCGTTCCGGGCGGTGCCGGCGTGTCCCGGATCGTCAGCGGCGCGATCGCGCCGATCGCCGCGAGGCGAACGCTGACGATCTGCACCGGCTCGCTCGCGATTGTCGTGGCCATAGGTCTGCAGGTGACGATCGTGGAAGGCCTCCGCGATCTCGGCGAGCGCCGCCTGGTCGACCGCGCGCGGTGGAACCGGCACCGAGAGCTCATAGGATTGACGCGCGATAGCGCGCATCGACGGAGCGCTCGAACCGCCGCCGCTCGGGCGCGACGCCGGCCCGATCGAGCATCGCGGCTCCCTCGCTGCTCGAGCGTCGACGAAGGCGGCCTCCAGGACGCATGCGGGATCGGCGGCGCCGGCCGTGGTGTACAGCGTCTGCACGTAGTCGCGCTTCAAATCCGTGCCGATGAGGCCGAGCGCCGAAAACGCTCCCGGGATCGGCGGGCAGATCACCTCGGCGATGCCGAGCTCGCCGGCGAGCGCGGCGGCATGCAGCGGCCCGGCCCCGCCGAAGGCGGCGAGCACGAAATCGCGCGGATCGTGGCCGCGCTGGACCGACACGATCTTCAGCACTTCCGCCATGGCGTGATTGACCACGTCGATGACGGCGGCGCGGCCGTGCGCACATCGACGCCGAGCGGCTCGGCGAGCCGCTTGCGGACGGCGGCGACCGCCGCCGCATGATCGATCGCGAGGTCGCCGTCGAGCAGCGATCCCTGGTCCAGGTAGCCGAGCAGGAGGTTGCAGTCGGTGACCGTCGGCTCGGTGCCGCCGCGGGCGTAGCACACCGGGCCGGGATCGGCGCCGGCGCTCTTCGGGCCGACGCGCAGCGCTCCGGCCCGGTCGACCCACGCGATCGATCCGCCCCCGGCCGACACCTCGGCGAGATCGATCACCGGCACGCGGATCGGATGACCGGTTCCGTTCATCCAGCGCGTCATGCTCGATCCGCCGCCGACCTCGTATTCCGGCGTCGTTTCGTACTGGCCGTCGCGGATCAGGCTCGCCTTGGCGGTGGTGCCGCCCATGTCGAACGAGAGGAGGTCGAGCCGTCCGGTCTGGCGCGCCACCAGCGCGGCCGCGACCACGCCGGCCGCCGGTCCGGACTCCACCGCCATCGCCGGCATGGCGATGGCCTCGGCCGCTTCGAGGATGCCGCCGTTCGATCCCATCAGGTACAGCGGCGGCAGCGCGCGGCTGCGCGTGACCTCGCCCAGCCGCTCGAGATAGGAGGCGAGAATTGGCCCGACATAGGCGCAGACCGCGGTCGTGCTGGTGCGCTCGAACTCCTTGATCTCGGGCAGCACGTCCGACGACAGATAGATCGGCACGTCCGGCAGCGCCGCCCGCAGCCGCGCGCCGAGCCGTCGCTCGTGCTCCGGGTTGAGGAAGCTGAACACGAGCGAGACCGCAATCGCCTCGACCCGCGCCGCCTCGAGCGCCGCGATCAGCCCGTCGATCTCGTTCTCGGCGAGCGGCGTGACGATGGCGCCGTCGGCGCCGACACGCTCCGTGATCTCGAACCGGCGGCGGCGCGGGATGAGCGTCGCCGGCGCGTCCTGGAACAGGTCGTAGAGATCGGCGCGCGCCGAGCGCCGCAGCTCCAGCACGTCGCGGAAGCCGCGCGTCGTGATCAGCGCCGCGCGCGCGCCGCGTTCCTCGAGGATGGCGTTGGTCACGACGGTGGTCGCGTGCGACAGCAGCCCGACCTCGGCCGGCGGCCACCTGGTAGCGGCTCATCGCCGTTTCCAGGCGGCGAGCACGCCTTCGGCGAGATCCTCGGGCGTCGTCGGCACCTTGGCCACGCCGATGCTGTCCGCTCGGCATCGTCGACCAGGCGACGTCCGTGAAGTCCCGCCGATGTCGACCCCGATCCGCCACGCCATGCACGCCGTTCTCCCTTGGTGACGTGGGGAGTTATTGTAGACTGCATGACTCGAGATTGCGCGTCAGGGACTTGCACGGCATTGACGGCGCGTTCGGATCCAAGGAACGCCAGCGCGCGATCATGACCCATATCCTTCATCGCCAGACCAGCCATTCCTATCCCGTCGCCGCGAGCGGCCACGGCGTCATCATCCGCGACGCCGCCGGCAAGGAGTACATCGACGCTTCGGGCGGCGCGGCGGTGTCCTGTCTGGGGCATTCGCATCCGGACGTGCTGGCCGCGATGCACGAGCAGCTCGACCGGCTCGCCTATGCGCATACCAGCTTCTTCACCACGCAGGTCGCGGAGGAACTGGCCGACGATCTCGTCGCCCACGCGCCGACGGGCATCGGCCATGTCTTCTTCGTCAGCGGCGGGTCGGAGGCGATCGAGGCCGCGCTCAAGCTCGCGCGGCAATATTTCGTCGAACGCGGCGAGCCGCAGCGGCGATACGTCATCGCGCGGCGCCAGAGCTATCATGGCAGTCACGCTCGGCGCGCTCGCGGTCGGCGGCCGGGAATGGCAGCGCAAGCAGTTCGCTCCGCTGCTGATCGAGACGCACCATGTCTCGCCGGTCTACGAATATCGCGGCCGCCGCGCCGACGAGACGCCGCAAGCCTACGGCGAGCGCCTGGCGCAGGAGCTCGAAAGCCAAGATCCAAGAGCTCGGCGGCGACAACGTCATCGCCTTCGTCGCCGAGACGGTCGTCGGCGCCACCCTGGGCGCGGTTCCCGCGGTGCCGGGCTATTTCAAGCGCGTGCGCGAAATCTGCGACCGCCACGGCATCCTGCTCATTCTCGACGAGGTGATGTGCGGCATGGGCCGCACCGGCACGCTGCACGCCTGCGAGCAGGAAGGGGTCAGCCCCGATCTGATGGCGATCGCGAAGGGCCTCGGCGGCGGCTATGCGCCGATCGGCGCGCTGCTGATGCAGGACAAGATCTTCGACGCGGTTGCCGCGGGCTCCGGCGCCTTCCAGCACAGCCACACCTATATGGGTCATCCGCTTGCCTGCGCCGCGGCTTTGGCGGTGCAGCGGGTGATCCGCCGCGACAACCTGCTGGCGAATGTGCGGGCGCAGGGCGCGCATCTCTCGCGCCGGCTGAACGAGCGCTTCGGCAATCATCCCTTCGTCGGCGACGTGCGCGGGCGCGGCCTGCTTCAAGGCCTGGAGCTGGTCGCCGATCGCGGCAGCAAGGAGCCGTTCGATCCGAAGCTGAAGCTGCACGCGCGCGTGAAGCGCGAGGCGATGGCGCGCGGCCTGATGGTCTATCCGATGGGCGGGACGGTCGACGGCACGCGCGGCGATCACGTGCTGCTGGCGCCGCCCTTCATCGTGGATGCCGCCGTGGTCGACACGATCGTCGAGCGTCTCGGCGAGGCGATCGATGCCGCGACCGGAGCGGCAGATCGAATCATTCAGACGGCAGTCGCCGCGGGTGAGCGGCTTGTAAGGGACGACGAGGCCCACTGGGAACCCTTTCTGATCGCCGATGACGTGGGCGCTCGCAGCTGCACCGCGGGCGATCGCCATTCTCAACGGCACGCTCTCGGCGGTGATCGGCTTGGGCTTGCGTTTGTGGATCGCCCAACACTCTGGTGCCGACGACAGCGTGATACTCTGCGCGATTACCTTCCCTCGCGTGCTTCCGTGGTGCTTCCGCGACAACAGAAACTGACCGGTTTCGTTCGCTAAGTCATGGAAATCGGGCGCGCCCGACAAGATTCGAACTTGTGACCTCTGCCTTCGGAGGGCAAGCGTCTCGCCTGATCAGACGGGATCGCGCCTCGCGGTGGGTCAGGGAGAAAATCCGCGAAGTGAGGGCGCTGACCAGGTCGCTTCGAGTTTTGAGTAGGGACAGGCAGCTTCGATCTCGTTCACATGCGGTTGTGGCCAGCACAGCCGGACAGCCCGAAGCGCTATTCAGGTTCGCGTCGTATTCCAGTTTCACCTTTCGCTCGTCGTCGTGCCAATGCAGACATCACGCCGGACCCTTCCGCACTAGCTGCGGGTATTGTAGTCTCATCCAGAGCTGCCAGTGGGATATGCCGAAGTCCTGGCTTTTAGCGGCAGCGCTCATGTCGTCGGCAGGCAAGCACTCTGAAAAATAGAAATCGATGTTTTATAGGCGCCGTGACGCTCGCGTTTCGCACGTCCGCGTGTTGCTTGGCCGTGCCGCGAGCAATTCGGAAAGGTAGCGCCATGAAACTTCCCCACCGAAGGCGATTTCTGCATCTGGCTGCGGGCGCTGCCGCGCTCCCGGTGATGTCTCGCCTCGCAAGGGCGCAAGCCTTTCCGTCGCGTCCGATCACTATGGTGGTGCCGGTTTCGGCCGGCGGGGCGATGGACACCAACGCGCGCCTCGTCGCCGAGGGCATGCGGACCGCGCTCGGTCAGGCTGTCGTGATCGAGAACGTGACCGGCGCATCGGGCAGCATCGGGGTCGGCCGGGTCGCGCGCGCCGCGCCCGACGGCTACACCATCACCTACGCGGCCTTCGTGACGCACGTCGTCAACGGCGCGGTGTATCAGCTCCAGTACGACGTGCTCACGGATTTCGAGCCGGTCGCGTTCATTGCCGGTACGCCCTGGCTGATCTGCGCGAAGAAGGATCTGCCGGCGAACGACCTCAAAAGCCTTATCGCTTGGCTGAAGGCCAACCCGGACAAGGCGTCATCGGGGACCGCCGGCCCGGGCAGCCCGTCGCATCTCGGCGGCATCCTGTTCCAGAACATCACCGGCACGCGTTTTCAGCTCATTCCCTATCGCGGCACCGCGCCGTCGATCCCCGACCTGGTCTCGGGTTCACTCGACATGGCGATCCTTGATCCGATCACCTCGCTGCCGCAGTTCCGCGGCGGCCGGATCAAAGTTTTTGCCGTGACGGCGAAGAGCCGCACCGCCACCGCGCCTGAGATTCCGACGGCGGACGAGGCGGGCGCGCCCGGTCTGCACATCTCACCTTGGCAAGCGGTCTGGGCGCCGAAAGGCACCCCGAGGGACGTCATCGCAAAGCTCAACGCCGCTGTGGTGCATGCACTGAACGATCCGAACATCCGCAAGAAGCTCGCCGAGCAGAGCTATGAGATTGGGCCGCGCGAGGAGCAGACGCCGGAATATCTGGGCGCGTTCCACAAGGCCGAGATCGAAAGGTGGTGGCCGATCATCAAGGCAGCTGGCATCAGTCCGCAGTGAAGCTGATCGGAAACTTCCGACATTCCGCGACCGTTCGGCGCATCTCGGCAAGCTGCGAGTCCCGGTTCACTGGCAGTGCCAGCAAGATTCGCGAGGCGCTCCTGATGAGTTTCGGGCTCCTCCGATGCCCTGAAGAACTGGGAAATCGTCTCTTTCCTATGGGCGCTGAAGATAAGCAAATTGTCGGCAAGATGTCCGACAATGCCGGTCTTGCGATGCCGATCGCAGGCGCCATCAAAGAGTTGGTAAAGGACGGCCGGCGGATCAAGCAGACGAATCCGGCAGACTGGACTGGGCGGACGGTGAGTGACGGCGCGACATCAGTGTGATGGTGCGACGTCCGAGGTTGCGGAATTGGGAGAGCAGCTCCTGGCCGACGCGCTCGGCCGGATGAGATCCTCGATAATACACGGCGGCATGCGGCGTCGAGTTGGGCCAATAGTGTCACCGACCGACCCCGGCTCATCCGAGGGGGCGAAACTGTTGTCGGCGTATAGACGGCGCCGCCTGGCCTCGAGGAGCTCGCCGATAGGGCGCCAGTCTATGCGCACGCAATGCAAGGCCCTATCGCGGGAGACCTTTGCGGCCCGCCAGCGTGCTCGTGAGGAACTCCACAAATCTGCGCGCGACGTCATCGCGAACTTGGCATGCTTGACCTTGCCGCGACCTACAATGTCGCGGACGCGGACATTAGTACGGTGGATCCAGGAAGCCATTGTAATCAACAAACGCCAATATCCTCTTTGCTCATCACAAGAGTGATGGGCCGGCGAAAGTCGTCGTCACTGCCAAACTTTTCGAGCAGTTGCATGATCAGCTTGAACGAGCGTGGGTCGCCGGCGGCGGCCTTGTTCGCCAGCTGCCTGCATGCGACCTCGAATTTGGTCATCTTCGTTGTTTTGCCGCCGGCATCTCTCACTGTTATCGGTTCGAAAATTGCTGTTCGCAGCGCGGTTTCGGCGTTGACCTGGCCTTTTTTGCGGCCCCTTGGATTTCCTGATTGTCCCTTCTGAAACTGGCTATGGCGGGGAGGCTTGCCGTAGCCGACCTCGTATTCGCTCGTGTCGCCATCCGTGAAGGAGTTCCACCTCGTTAGGTCTCGGCGTTGGTGAAGGCTGGGCTCCAGGGGCTGCGCCGGGCGGATGGCTGCCGTCGGACCCAGAGTTCTCGGGGAGGGGAGGTTGCTGCGTCATGGCCTCCTCCTTCATTGCACGTCGGTCGGTGCAGCGACCGCGGGAGCCGGCCGGGTGCGCTGGCTGGCGAGCTCGTCGAACGGGAGGCCGGTCTCGGTATGGATGGCATCCTTCCGTGAAAAGGCCTGCCAGCGCTTGATGGCGACGTTGACGAAGCGAGGCTCAAGCTCGAGCGTATAGGCCCGCCGGCCGACGCGCTCCGCCGCCAAGATGGTTGTTCCGGACCCAGAAAAGGTGTCGAGCACGATGTCGCCGCGACGGGTGCAGTCCTTGATCGCGTCCGCCACCAGCGCGATCGGCTTGACCGTCGGATGGGACTTGAGCTCATCCAGGCGCCCGGCCCGGAACGTGTTGACGCCGGCATAGTGCCAAACGTTGGAGCGCGAACGGCCGTGACGTCCCAATTCGATGTTGTTGAGATGCGGGCCATTTCCGACACGGAACACCCCGACGAGCTCGTGCTGGCTGCGGTAGAACGAGCCCTGGCCGGCATTCGACTTCACCCAGACTGCCAGGTTGAGCGTGTCGGCATAGACGGTGCCGCCGGCTTCGAGCAGCTCGCCGACGTGGCGCCAGTCCATGCACACGAAATGAACTGAGCCGTCAAAGGACACCGCCGAGGCCGCCGCCAGCGTGCCCTTCAGGAACTCGAAGAAACCAGTGCGCGAGAGTTCGCCGGATGCCATAGCGAATTCGGGATGCTGGACTTGGCCGCGACCGACGATGTCGCGGACGCGCACATTGTACGGCGGATCCAGGAACGCCATCGCGGCGCGAGTTTCTCCCATCAAACGAGCCAGATGGTCCGCGTTGCGCGCATCGCCACATAGGAGACGGTGACAGCCCAATTCCCAGAGGTCGCCCGGCTTGCTCACCGGCGCGGCCTTGGTCCACTCGGGATCAACCGTGTCAGCCGGATCCGAGGAGTCCTCCTCGAAGTCGGTTGTGATCTGATCGATCTCGACTGGCGCGAAGCCGGTGATGGAGATGTCGAGGTCGTCCTCCAGCAGGATCTCTGCCAACTCGGGCAGCTCGAGCGCCAACAGCTCGCGGTCCCAGCCGGCGTTTTCCGCGATCTTGTTGTCGGCAAGGGCGAGGGCGCGTCGCTTTGCTTCGGACAAGCCCCGCAGCTCGATCACTGGGACCTGCTTGAGTTCGAGGAGTTTGGCCGCGGCATGTCGGCCGTGACCAGCGACAATGACGCCGCCCTCGTCGACCAGGATTGGATTGACAAATCCGAAAGCAACGATGCTGTCGGCGATTTGGCGGATCTGCTTCTTCGAATGTGTTCTCGCGTTGCGCGCATAGGGCTTGAGCGCGTCGATTGCGATGAGCTGTGTGGTGACCATGAGCGTCTCCTATGACGTCGAGGCCGAGCGCGCACGCGCTCTGACCTACGTCGGTTTCAGATCAATCGTGTGAGAGAGCTCAGGCTCGGATCTTATCCACGCAGACCGCATCGCGGATCTGCAGGCGCTCACTGCCAGTCTGACTGTCAGCCATTTTTGGCAGTTCGCGGTCTCGGCATCGCCGAGATACCTCTCCGGCGGGCATCGCCCGCAGGCCCGGACAGAACCACGCCCCCCCCCCGCCGAGCATCGCTCGGGGCGGCCTAGTCAGTATTCTTACGGTGTTCTAACACCGCCCGGAAGTCAAGGGGGAGCCCTTCCTTTCCAAAAGATGTTTAATTACAGATATTTATGACTGATGGATCCTGATGTGGGCTGGCCTGATCGGCTTCGATCCAGATGGATAGAGGCGAGTGATTTGCCAGGCGATTGGAACGCAAGGTTTGCGGCGGTGGGCAGCCGCCGCTCAAAGCCGTTGGTCGGTGTCGACGAGCCAGCGGGGGAAGGGGGAATTTGGCCGTCCTGTTCGCCGTGTCGGCCGCGAGCCGTCGGACTTCGAACCCAGGGTCACTTTGGCGCTTCCGATCATATCGCAGCCATTCGTCGTAGGTGCCAGGAGCAGTGATCTCGACGTTGACGTTACCCATGCTCGTAGTCGATCAGGTAGTTGAGCCCGTAGCCGAACCGAACCTTCTCGTTGACTTTCGCACCCAGCCAAGCATGCGTCCGCCGGCGTTCTCATACAGGTTCAGACGTGCCGATAAGAGTTCGCGGCGTCAATTGCCTGCTTCGCCAGAATAATTGTCTGCTAACGTTTCAACATTCGCAATTGCCACGCTTAGGGAATTTGGGCGGCAAGTCGTTGACTTCTCGCCTGGAAGGCAGCTCTGATCGGGTAATGCGAGGCCCGAGTGGCAAATTTCCCTGTATTTTTCCCTGTTGTGAGGGAATTGGAAGTCGAGACTGGTTCGCCGCGGACTGCGTCCTCAGCCAACCAGTCCGGTCTCAGTGGGGCATGTCCGGCTGCCAAGATTTGCGCGACGCTATGAGACCGGTTCGACGTTCCGTGGGGCGGCGGCTGGCTTGCGCCCGGTTGAACGACACGCGGTTAAGCTAATCCGGCCTTCCGTTCGGACGCCGTAGGGCTCAGATATCCGATCGTCGAGTGCCTGCGTTGCGTATTGTAGAAGCGCTCGGGACCGCGGCGAGCCGGTCCACCATGGTCCTCGCTCGCAACTCGATGGTGCCCATCGAAATCGAGGATTATTCAGGGATTTCATCAGGTTAACAAAGCAGATGAAATGCCGCCGCCGAGAGCCTGTCGCGGCGCGGACCTCGACGGCCGGCTGGAGGGACGCGCCAAATCGTCGCCTTTTGACAATGATCAAACCTCTTTGGCGTTGAACGGCTTATCATTTGCGGAAGGGGCACAACCAAACGGCGGAGTAAGCGCCGTTGATGGTGCTTTCGCGCGTACGCGACACCGGCTCCCGACGGCACCCAAAAATAAGGACGGCGCATCTGACCCCAAGAACAAATACAAAGAACAAAGTCACTCTGCCCAAGGACGGTGCACCATGATTGTCGAGTCGCCGCTGGAACTCGTCTTCCGTGATTTGTTCTATCGTCTTCGTGCCTTTGCGGGGAATCATGACGTGTTCCTGAAATTGGAGGGGTTCAACATAACCGGCTCCATCAAATTAAAGACGGCGATCGGGCTGGTCGATGACTTGGAGAAAAGAGGCATTGCCAGACCGAATGAGACTGTGATCGTTGAATCGTCATCGGGGAATCTTGGACTTGCACTCAGCTTGGTTTGCGCAATCAAGCGCTACAAATTCATTTGTGTCACGGATCCAAACGCAAACCGCGCGACCATAAGAGGGATGGAGGTCTATGGAGCCAAGGTCATTGTGGTGGAAGATCGCGACGCCGCCGGTGGCTACCTGGGAACCAGGCTGAAGCAGATCGATCAAATACTGCAATCGGAGCCGAACGCGGTTTGGCTCAATCAATATGCCAACATGGCGAACAAGAACGTTCATGCCGAGCAAACGGCGAATGAGATCGCGCGCGAGTTCGATAAGGTCGATTGGATTTTTGTGGGGACCGGTACGACAGGCACCATCGCGGGCATATCGGAGCGACTGCGTCAAGTATGCCCGAACATCAAGATTGTTGCCGTTGAGCCGGTGGGTTCAGTCACATTCGGCGGCGCGGCTGGGAAACGAAACATCCCTGGCATTGGAACAAGCGTGAGGCCGAAGCTTGCAGAGCTTGTCAGCCCGGATAAAGTCGTAACTGTGAGCGAGGAGCAAACGGTTGACGCTTGTCTTTCATTCGTTCGCGACTATCACGTGCTCGTGGGGGGAAGCACCGGGACGGTCCTCGCCGCGGTCCGACATCTGGCGTCAGAGTTCAGTGATGGCGACACCATTGTCGCCATATCCGCCGATCTGGGCGAAAAGTATCTGGACACGATCTATGACCCGGTCTGGGTGAGGGACGTCATTGCGCCCAAGGGCAAGACACCCGCACAGCCCTATCGCACCGCGGCCGAATGAAGCGCGCTGAAGGCGTTTGACCGTGTTGACTGCTCCGACATTCTACGTTGTTCCCGGCGCGGCTGTTAAAGACGCGATTGACGACAACAGGGCCCGTGTTTTCGATGTTGTGGAGGCGGCATACCGTCTTCACTCAGCCGGAGGCACAGTCAACCCAGACAGCTACTTTCTCCGGTACCCGGAAAAGCCCAGCGCCCGGATCATTGCGTTGCCAGCGCATCTTGGCGGGGACTTTCAAATCAGTGGCATCAAGTGGATATCGAGTTTCCCGGACAACAATGCCGGCAACCTGGCTCGCGCGTCCGCGGTTTTGATTCTGAACGACGCCACCACCGGCTATCCGCTGGCCTGTATCGAAGCATCGCTCATCAGCGCAACGCGCACTGCCGCCTCTGCCGCGTTGGCGGCGGAGCATATTTCATTCAATCCCTTCGAAGGCATCCTCGGCATAGTCGGGACCGGGCTAATCGCCCGCGCAACCGTCGAGTGGCTCTTATTTCGAAATTGGAAGTTTCGCAAAATCAATTTGTACGATGTGGACCACAAGGAGGCGGAACGCTTCAGCCGGTGGCTTCACGATCGGCACAGCCTGCAGGCGGACATTCAAAGGCGGCTGGAGGACGCGATATGTGACGCTTCCCTGATACTGTTTACCACCACGGCGTCGGAACCCTATCTTGCCGACGAGAGGCTGTTCGAACACTCCCCGACGGTCCTGCACTTGTCCCTGCGCGATATTTGCGTGAACGTGATTCTGGCATCGCAAAACATCGTCGATGACGTGGACCATTGCCTGAAGGCAAGGACATCGCTCCACCTGTCTGAGATGGCAACGGGAAGCAGAAGCTTTGTCTCGGGAACTTTGGTGGACGTCCTGGAGAAAAAGGTCAAACCGGATCGGGCCAGGCCTCGCATTTTCTCCCCGTTTGGGTTGGGCGTTCTCGATATTGCGGTCGGCAGCTTTGTCCTCAAATCGACAGTCTCGTCCAATACGGCGATCGCGCTACCTGACTTCTTTAGCAATTCCACGCGATGGTGAAGGCGGACTGGCTGTCAGGCCTCAAGGATCTTAAGGGCGCGGGCAATCAAGGGATCGATACCATTTTCAAGATCGGTCTTCTTGTTGAATAGCTCGACGTCGACCGGTACGCCCTTGCCTTCGTAGCACACCATGTCAGCCGAAAAGTAGACTTGGTACGACAAAGAGTATTTCCAGCCATTGGGAAGCTTCTTCTCGAGTTGATACGAGAATATGCCATTGGTGTGATCACCGAGAATCGTAACATGAGGCAGCTGCCTTATCGCGAGCGCAAAGGCCTCTCCACCGCTAAAAACAGAATCACAGGTCAAGAGCACGATTGGCCCGGTAAATCGAACGTCACCTTGCGGTTCGAGGTACCAGGTCTTCAGGGGTGTAAAGTCATTTTTGCCGGGTCCAATCTTCGTCTTCCTGCGGAAGGCGACGCGCCTGCGGTCGCAAAAGCGGTTGATAATCTTGATCGCAATGTCGTCCTCTCCGCCGGGGTTGTCACGGATATCGATGAGGACACCTTTCAGGGCGTTGAAGTCATGCGCAATCTTGTCGAGAGCCGCAGTCAATTTCCGCTTCTTGACGTCTTCCAGCTCCAGGATGCGAATGTAGCCAAATTCCCGGGACCTGCAGTAAAGAAGCATCCAGGCCTCGGTCTGCGTCAGCTTACCGAAACCATGCTGGGCAAGGGTCTTCTCGCTGGTCTTGAAGAGCTGCTTTATGTCTCGCTTTGAGAATTCTCGGTGGAATCGGGGCTTCTTCTCAGGGGTGAAACGTCGTGCCTTCCGACGCCCACTTAGCCTAGCCTTCAGCTCGACGTGCCCGTCATCCAGCGGATCGAGCATCTGGCAGAAGATATCGAAGAGCTGGTCCTCGGTGGTCCTAGGTGTGACTTTAGGTCTGTAGGTGTCATACTGGGCCTTCCAGTCAACATCCCTCAATTTAAAAAATGGGTATCTGTTGTGGAAGGTCCTCCACAGAGCTTCGAAATTTCTTTCAGGATCGCGAACGATCATGGGATTTTGAATCTCTTGCTCCGGTCCCTGCTCAGGGGCCGAGATCGGGCGCCAACTTTACAATGAGCTCAGAGGCGGCAAGCTGGATTGCGTAAATTTCCAGAGTGTGCCGACCGATGAAGCGAACGATGCTAGCTATTTTCTCTGGAGGTTGGATGCGGCTCTCGCCACGCATGAATAGACACAGGCTGACGGACAGAACGCCGAGGCCCAGAATAACGACGGCTAAATGAACCGCCGAAAACTCGAACTCCTTTTGTTCCTGCCAGACGAAGACGACCGCAGCGACCAAGCAGGCCAGAAGCCGCATCAGGCCGGCGGTCCCGGTCGCAGCCAGCATGGATGCTGACGAGCGGTGAGTTCCGCCGACGCTGCCGACAGAGGACATGCCGTCCACATATTGGCGCTGGCATAAGCCGAACAGGGCCCACAGCCATCCCTCCGCGCCATAGTCGACAATCATCCCCGCTACCGGCAGCACCGCGAGAAATGTGGAGACGAGGAAGACGAAGGCAACCCAGCCGTGACGTTGCATAAACAGCTGCACATAGGGACGGGCAAGGCGGATGAGTGCGAGACTCAAAAGAATGTTCGGTGCCACCCAGGTCCAGTCGGCGTTCCAGCTTTCGAGCAACGTCAGAATGACGCCGATCCATATCCAGTGAAGCGGGACAGTCCGGGTCTGCGCGTAGCCCACAAGAAAGAAGAACGGCGGGGCTGCAAAGCGTCCGAAAACACTCCACCACTGCTCGTCTTCCATGAAGAAGAAGCCGATATGACCAGCCGAGACGCAGATGATTGCGAAGGTTTTCAGCCAGTCGGCGTTGTCAACCGCGTGAGGCGGGGTTCTCGAACGCGTGGCGTCGTGCATTCCCGCGCTAACGTGTGACACTTGAAGGCTCCGCGGGGCTACCCTCGTAGGTAGCCGTCGGCAGATGCATCTCCTTGAGGACCAGCGACAACGGCAAGAGCGTGGTGTCCCGCTCAATGATTGCGCCGCCCATCACCGTGGCACCAAAGCAGACGGTGCAGCCGTCCTGGATTCGCGTTCTCTTCACCTTCAGCTCCATATTTTCGAAGGTGTGAAGCTGCAGGACGCCATCAATAACACAGTCGTTGCCAAAGGTCACCGCGTTCCAGTCGGAGCATTGCGTCGGCTGCACCACGATTGTCCGGTTCCCGATCCGACATCCCATCCATCGCAGGACGGAATTCGACAGTATAGTCCCGGCGGAGAACACGAGAGGGATTCTGAACCAGACGAAAAAGCAGTCCTGTGCGAAGAAGTAGGCGAAGTGCCGCCAGGACCAGAAGGGCGCCCGATCATCGGCGCCCCATTCGTTGCCGACCAAAAACTTCTTGATCGCGACGCAGAGCAGAACCTGGTTGATTTCTGTGAACACCAAAGCAATCGCCGCAGTGGCCAGCGGGTCCACGCCGGCTCGCAACGAACAAATATACAGAATTGTGAAGATTAGCCCTTCGGTAATGGGCAGAATACCGATGGTGAAGAAATCAAAGAACAAAATGCGGGTCACGAAGAGGGGAAAAGTCGGAAGTTGCTTGGTTTTGTCCGTCGCCTCAAACGAGGTGCTCGCAAATTTCACCGGCGGGTTTCCCGCCACCGTTATGGGCTCGCCAAGCCGCGACCGCATCTGTTGTCGGAACTGTATATCACTGGCAGCAGTGGAGACGCCGATGAGGAAGTTGGACGGGAAATGACCGTACTCTGCCACGCAGTTGTTGCCACTGAAGAAATTCCGAGGCATGTCGAGCTGACGCAGCTTGAAATGCTCGGCGCCACAGTCGAGCATGTTTGTGAAACAGCCATTGGACCAGAAGACCTGGGAGTCAGCACTGGCAACCTCCGGGACGAGATTGAACATGAGGTCGCACTCCGACGCACCCACGTGCGGGAAGCGCATGCCGGCGAGCGCTCGCAGGTACTGCCCGGTTATGGTCCAGGTCCATCGTCTCTGGACGCGGTTCATTAGATATTTTCTGTACATCAGGAGAGCTGCCCTGAGCCCGCGCGAAGGGTAGAGGCCCGGCGAAGCAGCCGTGCAGCGGATGAAGAGGCAGTCCAGCAGAGAGGTCACGGTGAGGGTCAGCCCGGTGGCGATGAACGCGTAGAGGCTCACATGCCAGAGTATCTCCCACAGCGGTGTCACCTCGAAGTAGTCACCGGAAAGCTCTGCGACCGCGGCGGGTAGCAGGCCGCTTGCGAACCACAAGATCGCGGCTGTTGGGATCACAGTGAGCCAAATGGATATGAAGATCTGCATTGCGATGTTGGCCGCTTCCAGCAACCAGATCGGAGACGCGTACTGGCAATAGTCCGCTGTGCGCTTGAGCTCCGTGCAGCGGCCGCTGAGGCGCGCGGGAGCTCCTTCCCACATCTCGTGAGAACCCACGCTGGCAAGAATGGGGGTGAACGGAGTAATCCAACTCCCCCGGCCAACCGTCACATTGTTGGCGATTGCGGCTCGCATTCCGATCTTACAGCCGCTTGCGAGGTGAACAGGCCCGACAAGCAGGGACTGTCCCGACCAACTCGTGGTTTGAATGTACGCTCCGGTCTGGATGGCGACATTGTCGTCGATCGAGATCAAATCCAGCGGCCCGGACAGGTGAGCATCATGTGCGCACTGAAGGTTGTCGCCCACGCTGGCACCAAGCTGCCGCATCACAAATGCCATGAGCGGAGCGCTGCGGTATACCGTGCGCAGCGTGAGAAGCACCATGTTCTCCAGCCGTCCGATACACCAGATCCGCAGATGCATTCTGCTCCACTTGGGGTACACACCCGGGCTGACGTTGTTGTTGTAGACGCCACCGCCCATGAAGAACTTAATCGTCATGACCCAGAGCAGGCTGGCGAAGGGCGTGACGAGGCCGAGCAAATACAGCAAGAGGCCCGCGATGATAAATGCCCACAGGCTGGCAGTCGTGAAAAAGGCTCCGACGTCGATGAAGTCCAGCGCGACGACGAAGGCCACTAAGGCAGGGGAATACATCAACAATGCGAAGAGGACCTGCAGGGTGGTGAAGTATCCGACGGGAAGCACCTCCGCCGCAGCGTGATCGTGCTCGGGGTGGGCCTCAAAGGAACTCACCGGGCCAGCAGCAACCTTGGAGTCCTGCCGGAGCGCTCGCGCGCGGCTCGCTACTTTTCGTGCAGTGTTGCAGTCACTGAGCAGCGCCCGGACCGGCACCACCCATCCCGAAGCCTGTAGTTGCTGCGCCAAGCGCGCGATGAGGATCGAATGGGCACCAGCCTCAACGAACCCATCATCCAAGCCCAACTGCGTCTCGAACACGGCCCTGCAGATCGCCAGCACTTCCTCGCAGTGAGAGTCCATCCCCGCATCGGCATCGGGGAGCTCGACTACGCGTTTGTCCCGCGCGCTGGCCAGTGTGTCTCGATCGGTGCGCTCCGCTTCCGCCTCTCGGTTTCTGATGAGATCAGACAGTTTGGGCAAGCGGTTCCGGTCGATCTTCCCCGACACCGGGTTCATGACGAACTTGTCCACTAGAAAGATCTTTGTTGGGACCGACGGGGCTGGAAGCTGCTTGGCGAGCGTCGCCGTCACCCGTCTGGTCCATTCCGCCGGCGCTGGAGCGGCCCCCGACATTTGTCCTTCGTAGACGGACGGCGCAGCGACAAAGGCGACAAGCGTCTCGTTCTGGTAATTTAAGACGGCCGCCTCGATCTCGCTGAACTGCGTCTGGAGAATGTCCTCGACGGCCTGCACTTCGACGCGATGCCCGCGCACTTTAAGTTGCACGTCGAGGCGGCCGAGGAAGTGTACGCGCTGTGTTTGAATGTCGATTTTGCATTTATCGCCGGTGCGGTAGAGGCGGCCGAATTGAGGATGCGCGATGAACTTCGTGGCCGTGAGCTCCGGCAAGTTGCGGTACCCGCGCACGACGTGCACCCCTCCGATGCAGAGCTCTCCAACCTCGCCGTGAGGAAGTGGGCGCAGCTGATCGACCGCGAGGATGACGTAGGTGACGTTGGCGAACGGCGACCCGATGGTGATGGGCTCCCCCGGCCGCAAACTCTGGCGGCTCGTGTCGGTGCTCGCCTCCGTGGGACCGTATGTGTTGATGATCTGCCGTCTGCCCCGGGTCCAGGGCTCCACGAGCGCGCTTGGGAAGGGTTCGCCCGCTGGAACGATGTAGCGGCAAAGCGGATAGGGGAGGTCCACTTCGGGGGACGCTGTGAGGGTGGTGAGCAGGACGGGCGGACAGAACAGCACCGTGACCTCAGCTTCGCGGAGGACGCCGACGAGGTCCGGGCCGGACCGGATTTGATCTTTGGTCAGCATGACCACGGCGCAGCCAGACACCCAGGCGCTGTACATCTCGGAGATGCAGCCGTCGTAACCCAGCGACGAAGTGAGCGAGGTCGCATCCATTCCGGGCATGAGATCGAAGTAATCGGCGTAGCTCAGGGCGAGGTTGACATAGCCCGCGTGCGGGCACTCCACGCCCTTAGGCATCCCAGTCGTGCCGCTCGTGTAAAAGATGGTCGCAAGGCGCTGCGTGGGGTCGTCCAGCCAGGTTGGCGGCTCTCTTCGCGGCATCCTCTCCGGCAACTTCATGACATCGAGCGTCGGCAAGTCGCGAAATTTGTCTTGCCCGCGCGTGACAATGACTACCGGCTTTGCGTCATTCAGCATGTGGGTGACGAGGGCTTCGGGCAACGTGGTATCGAGAAAAAGCACGGTACCGCCGGCCTTAAGGATGCCGAGATGCGAGGCCACGATTTGCCAGTTGTCCTGCGACATGGCCACGGCAACGACCTGATCGGGTCCCGTGAGATAGGGGGAAAGGGCCGCGGCCAGGTTTTCCGCCCGTGCGTCGAGCTCAGCGAACGTCAGGGACTCTCCGGTGTGCGGAATCTGCAAGGCCGTGAGATGCGGAAACTTCTCAGCGGAGCGGCTGAACACCTCTGTGAGCCACCGGATTCCCTTCTGATGCGGCACGTTCAGGAATTGCCGGTCATCAAAGACGTCGGTCAAGCTGTATTGGGACGTATCCGCCTGCCCGCGCGGCGCCTTCTCCGCCACCCAAAGATATCGCCTCCAGGCCGCAAACGTCAGCAAACAGAAAACCGCGAATCCGGCTACAAAAATTGATGTCAGGATTTCTACTCGCATGTTCGTAAACCGGACGCCAAGTTTTCGGAATGGACTTGCGGCCTCGACTTCAAACGCCAAGTCTCCGCGGCGGCGGCCAGGACGCAACCACGACGCCTAACGGAAGTATCGCTCGAGCTTTCCGTTTCGACGGACGTCAAGCGTAACGCAATGCGGCCCACCACCCAACATTTTTGAGTGGCGCAATTTCAGGGGGATTACATCAAGACCCTGCTGTTCCAACAGCTTGATCAGAGACGGCTGATTTCGATCGACCACGACCAAATTCGGATTGATGCTGAATGCATTCATGTCGATCCAGTCGCTACCAATACTTTTGGATAGATACGCGGCATCATGTCTGTCTGTATTTTCCATCGGTGGACTATAGATGATTTTCCACTGCTTCAGAATTTTTGGTAAGGCATCGTCATTGACACGAGCGGGGTTGCAGAGGATCAAGCCAGGGCGCAACGCCACAAGAGTAGAGTCAATATGGCTGCCGTAATACACATCTTTTAAAAAATGAACTCGAAATTTGTCACCCAAAACTGATTGCAACCAATGCCCTCCCAGTTCGTTACCCGTGGCGCTGACCAAGTAGATCAAATCCTGGCCAAAACGCAGAACGTTTGCTGCGTCAAAGGCTGGTTCATCGTTGCGCGGAGTGGGCTTGTTCAGATCAGCATCGAACAGCGAGTCCAGAAGCATGGGCTTAGGGGCGCTGTACCACTTTGCTCCTGACTTCATATAATCCATCAGCAATTTGCGATAGCTGAAGGTTTCCTGGGCGCGGCTGCGGATGACATTAGGTGTTTCGATAATTTGGTCGCCAATCACCAGCAAAATGTCGCGGGGGCAATAATTGTAGTACCCTTGAGCTTCCCAATGGATCGTGGAAAATTTCGCCTCATGTTGCCATGTCTCTGGGCGTTTGACAGTGATGCCCAAATTTTCCAGGGTTCGAACGAATTCGTTCAAATCTTCTTCCGTCTCTTCAATAATCTGCTGTGGAAAAGGACCCCGTGGAATCTCGGCCAATGACCGGTCGGGAAATTCTGCCAACTGGGTGCTTCGGTCCGCCGTAGGAAAGCGCGCATGCAGCGGATTTCCTACAATGACTTCTTCCAGCTGATCCCACTCATTGCAGCTCCATACACGTGACATACCCAACGTGCCTCCTTTGGTCTCACGCTCGTGCCGATGCCGGATGTTCGTTTCCGGGCACGCCCGAGTTGCGCCATACGGCGGATCGTAGCCCGGTATTTTTGACTGATTCCTCGACTGATTCTGCCTTCCGGCGATATCGAGAGGTGTCCAGCCGGCCAAAGGCTCGCCCTTCTTTCACGACCGAAGACGCGTCGCAACCGCGAGGCATCTGGTTTTTTTACAGCCAAGGAGCGCGGCCTGGGAAGGCCGCTGCCACCAAGCCGCGACGATCTTATACCGCGGGAAGTCGGTTCCGATTCTGACTTATATCAAAATATCGTGGAAGCATTTCGGTTAGAGTGGGGAGGGGTCGGGCTATGGGAGGTTCACGTGCTGAAAATATTGTCGATCTGCGCCGCGTTGTCACTCCTGCTCGTGTCGAGTGCGATGGCTCAATCGCGTGTCTGCGCGGCGGATATCAAAGGAGCATGCACCAGCATCGAACCTGGAGGAGGCCGTATCGCCGCTTGCGTCAAGGAAAAATTCAAAGACTTTTCTGACGGGTGCAAGGCACGGCTGGCCGAGGTCGCGGCAGCTGCAAAGACATGCCGCGAGGAGGTGAACAAGGAGTGCGGTAGCGTACAGCGCCGTAAGAAAGTGGCTTGCGTCAAGGATGCCCTCAACAAACTCAGCGACGGTTGCAAAACCTCAATAGCGGCTGTTGTCAGCGACAAAAAGTAGAAGCAGCTGGAAGCAACCTAGAGCATCGCGGGGGTCGGACCGGCAGATGATCGCGCACTCTGCGGTCAAGACCTCCGGATGGCGGAGTCTTGTCTAATGCTGCTACACCGCAAACCGGAAGGGTGCTCTCATGAATTTTGGAGAAGCGATCAGCTCATGCTTTCGCAACTATGCCAACTTCTCAGGGCGGGCCGTTCGTTCGGAGTATTGGTACTGGTATCTTTTCGTGGCTATTGTTTTGATCGTGTTCGGTGCAATTGATGAATGGCTCCATCCGGGACCATTAAATATAGGCCCCTTCAGCTACGTCAACATCGCGGTCGTGTTGGCTTTGATTCTGCCTAGCCTAGCCGTCTCGGTTCGACGATTGCATGATATTGACCGCACAGGCTGGTGGGTCCTAATCGGGGCTACAGTCATCGGCACGCTTGTCCTGATCTACTGGGCATGTCTGCGAGGCACATCGGGCTCCAACCGCTTTGGATAATCCCCAGTCGAGACTCGCTTTGCATACTCGGTGTGGCGCCGGTGTCGCGAGTCGAGCATGTCAGATTTGCTCGCGCTACGGCGTCTTCTTTTCAGCCTTTGCCAGAAGAAGACCGCTCAACTGCTTCAATTCTACATCGGCGTTGGCGAAGACAATGAACCCGACCCTGGTTTTGGGGTTGAACATCATCTCCGTTGAACATCCCGGATCGCTGCCGTCGTGGCCCCAGTAGTCGCCAGTCTTGAACCAGCCCAACCCCTGCTCGTTCTGGGCGAGCATCTCATTGACTGTTTCTTCGGTAAGCAATCGAGTTTCATCAAATCGGCCACCGTTCATCATGGCGATCATGAAATTCGCCAGTTGTTCGACACTTGTTCTGATCATGCCATCAGCCAATGTGGGGTAGCTGTAGAGCGCGTGTTCATTATATCCAACCTTTGGCGCTGCCCCCTCAGGGAGCAGGTTGCCATCGCCGTGGCCTGGGACCAATTTTTGCTTGGCTTTTCTAACATAGGTGTAGGGCAGTGCGTGTCTTTCAAGATTCAGTTTGGCGATGTAGAAAGAGGTCTCGTTCATCTTGAGAGGCTTGAAGACGTTCTGCTGCAGGTACTCTTCCAAAGGCTGCTTGCTAATCACCTCCACTAGGTATCCCAACAAGGCGAAGCCAGCATTTGAATAGCGCTTGCTGGCTCCGGGCGCATTCTTGCTATAATTCTCCCGCCTCCAGAGCGTCCCTTCCGCCGTGAAATACTCAGTTATCACCTCTTCGAGCGACGTGGTGGGATCGCCAACGGCGTAGAGGGAGTAGATGGCATCACTGTCATTGATAGACGCTGTATGTGTGAGCAGGTGCCTGAAAGTGATCGGCTTGGCCGGGTGCTTCGGGTTGCGCACTGAAAACGTCAGGAACTTGTTTACATCTTCGTCGAGCTTGAGCAGTCCCTTATCTCGCAGTTGCATGATGGCGGTGGCGGTGATGCCTTTGGTGACGGAGGCGATTTGGAACAGGCTTTGATCAGGGGTAAACGGGATCAGTTTCGTCAGGTTCGCCATACCGTAACCGCTGGACCAGACCACTTCGTCCTTTTTGACGATGCAGGCAGCGAGGCCCGGGACGTTCTGTTTCTCCATCCAGCTCGCGATCTGACTATCCATGAGGTTCTCGGGCGCAGCAGCCAGTTGCGCCGCAAACGGCCAGACGATCGCAGTCCCGCCGAGCAGCGTGATGAACTGCCGCCGCCTCATGCCAATTCCCTCCGTGGGCTGCAGCCCAACTTGTCAATATGGGAACGATAGCACGCCGCGCGGACCGGCTCGCGAGGCGGCCTGCGCCGTTTCGACGTTGGAGGAGGCCGAAGGCCTTGTCCTCCCGAAAATTCTATGCGCGGCGTTCACTATCCTGATGCCAGCCGACGCCCTGTCCTCCGTGCTGCAGATGATGATTGCAGGGGCGGATTCAGTTCGTGCTGATGGATGGCGACCGATCAGGCACGGCCGCATCCGCATGTATCGCCTGGTGCGGGATTATGAGCCTGACGATCTGGCATCGGTTTGGCGCGCTCGGTGCGTCGCCGGGAGATTTCACCTGTGCCTGAGAAGAACCACGCGCAGTTCGACGAACGTCCCGAAGCGCGTAGTCGCGCTGCCTATCAGGTAGTCCAGTCCTGCGCGGCGTCCAGCTCGAACCAGGTTGTCCTCGACCTTGTGCCGGATCGTCCTTTCTGCAGGGCCCGAATAGCCGTCCGGCCGATGCCGTGTTTCTACCGGTAGATTGGCTGCGGAAGGGCGCCGGTTCGGGCGGGCAGGGCCGGCTTGCGCGGGCTCGACCCCGCGATCTCGTCCCGCTTACGCTCCGTTGCAGGCTCGAGGTTGCCACGTTCGGTCTTGATGGCCGCGAGCGTGCGGCTGTCCAGATTGTAGATGTCACGCCGCATCTGCAGCTTTCCGGCGTTGTCGACAAAGGCCGTCTGATAGGTCAGGTGGACCCAGATCGTGGTCGGCTGAATTTGCAGGTTCTGCTCCGAGCCGCCGTACATGCGCCCGATCTTCTCCGCGGTCCAGTGTTCATTCGGCCGCGCAATGTTGAGGAGAACCTCGGCGTACTTGGCCGGATCCTGCACCCGCATGCAGCCATGGCTGTAAGCGCGCACCTCGTGCCCGAATAGATTCTTGTCCGGCGTGTCGTGCTGGAAGACCGAGAAGCGGTTGTTGATATTGAATCGTACCCGACCGAGCGCATTGCCAGCGCCGGGGGGCTGCGTGATCGTCACGCCACCGCCATTGTAGCTCACCCGCAAGCCCATGCGCTCGAGCACCGTCGGGTCCTCCGCCAGTGCCGGGAGATATTCGTTTCGAACGATGGACTGCGGCACGGTCCAGGTCGGATTGACGGTAATGGACTTCATCGTTTCGCTCAGCAGCGGCGTCGCCATGCTGGGCTTGCCGATCACGATGCGCGTGGTCCACACTTGGCCGCCGTTATGCATTACTTTGAGCGTGAAGTCCGGCTGATTGACGAGCACGTGGCTGTTGCCGAGGTCGCGCGCATACCAGCGCCAGCGCTCCATATTCGCGACGATCGTCTCGATCTGCCTGGACGCTTCACCTTTTGCACTCGTTGACTTGCCGCGCAGCTCCGCGAGCATCGCCTTGAGCTTGCGATAGGGCTCGTTCTGCGGGCTGTAGAGATCGAGTGCTTTGCCCGCATCCGTGGCATCCGCCATGTTGCTCAGGATAGCCGCGGGTTCGGGCGCCGCCTGCGGCAGCTCGATGTTGCGGCTCACGCGGGTATAGGAGAAACGCCCTGCCTGCACGTGGCGCGCAAATGTGAGCACGGCGCGCGTGAGCCTGACCTCGGCCTCGGCCAGTGCATCGGGTCCAAGGCTTGCAAAATTCGGCGTCCGGTATTCGCTGGGTTCCAGGCCGTCGGTATCGGCATCCTTCAGGCGGGCGATGACCAAGCCGGCACGCGCATTCTGGACACCCTTCTCGAGCCAGAGGGGCGCGAAATCGCGATTCTGGTAGAACGACTCGACCGCCGCGCGCTCCTTCTTGCTGGCGAACAATTTGTCCGCCTTGGTGGCCAGGAGATCGCGGACGTTGTCCGCAACCGCGCGGTCGGCAGGATCGAGCGATGCCAGAGGATGGGGCGCCGCAGTCTGCGCGGCGGAGGTCGTATCAGCGGGGGCGGCGCCGTTGGATATCACCGCCTCGTTGGCTGGCATTGCGGTCGCGGGGCTAGTCTCCGGCAAAGCCTGCTCCGCCGGTGGCACCGCCGTAGGCACGGCGGCGCTCTGACCATTGTTCTTCGCCATGACGAGCGGGGCGGTAAGGATGAGGGCTAAGGCGGTGCTCGCCAGGATGCGATAACGTCGATTGTTCATAGGAATTCTCCCCAAGGTGCGGTTCGCGTGGCTCGCGGAAGAAAGCCGCCGGCGCTCTCGACGAGGTCGAGTGGGCAGGGCGTCACAAGCCGCTGAAAGCCAGCAAGGAAACTGCGCTGATCCCGATCAGGAGCGCCACGAAGGCACCGAGATCGTAGTCGAGCCAAGCCACATGTTTTGCGGGCATGATGCCCCCCTGATCGCACAGCCCCTTGCCAACCAATTCCCCGGCAAGAGGCCCTCAGGTCATTAGTCGCGCTGGGGGCGGGATAGGTTCAAACGGTACCCAGGGGCCGAGGCCAGAGTATCAAGTCCGGATCTGTGAGAGGCGCGGCGTGAAATTCCCCGGGCCTGCTCGGCAGGAGCGGAGACTTGCGCTAAAGGCTGCCGAACCGATGGGTTTGGCTGTCGATGGGGGGCGTCTCAGCAATGAATTGGAAGGAGCACATTGCGGCCATAAGCGCGCACGCGAGCTTCTCTGCGCCTGTCGAAGAGCAGGCATTGTTTGCCGCAGAGACACAGCTCGGCATGCGATTGCCACAGTCGCTGCGCGAGCTGCTTGCCGAGAGCAACGGTGTGCGTGGGGAATATGACTTGGCGTTGATATGGCCCATAGAACGAATTGTTGCCGACAACCGATCGTTTCGCGAGAGCAAGTCGTTCAGAACCTTATACATGCCGTTCGAGGGGCTTCTTTTCTTTGCGGATGCGGGCAACGGCGACCAGTTCGCTTTCGCTGTGGCCGGTGGCCAAGTTCGACGTTCCGACATCTTCGTGTGGAATCATGAAGACGATAGTCGCACGTGGCTGGCAAAAAACCTTCGCGAATACCTGGAGGGTTGGATCTCCGGCAGGATCGCGATCTAACGGTTAAGGCCGAAAACAATTCCCTGTTGAGCCGGGCAGGGGATTCGGCGACAAGTATTTGAAATCTCCCGCTAAGTCGGCCGCTGATCGTGCCGCACGGCACTGTCGTAACTTTTCCGGCCTTGCAATTTCACATTCTCCATCGCGCGTCGGGGTCTTCCTCGGGAACGACCTGCGCCTCGATCTCGACGAACGCGTCTGCGTCAATCTCGACCGGTCGCGGTGGTGCCTCGAAGCCGACCTTCCAGACGTGCACCTCGTATCGGCCCTTCGGAAGTGCGATTTCCGCAAGCCCAGACGCGCCCGTGGTGCCTCGGTAGGTACCGAGCCGCAATTGCACGTCCGGAATCGGTGCGGCAGTAGCCTGCTCGATGACCTTCACGCTAAGCACATGCTCGGGTGGGCGCACCACCGCGACGCTGAACGTGGTCGCGGCACCGTCGTGTGGGAGGTCGACCTCGGACGCCTCGTACCGCACCCACCATGTCGCTACGCCTTCTTTCCGAGGCGCTTGCACCTGAACATCGGTCCAATAGAGCGCGCTGGTGCCAAGGAGCGGTGCTTCGCTAAGCACGCCTCGCCCGGCGACTTCGCCTGCATCGTCGCAAACCTCGATCGCGCACCCCGTGAGCGTCGCATCCGCGGCAGATTTCACGCCGGCTTTGACGACGAAGACGGCACCAGCAACGACGGGGGATGGCACATCCCAGACCGCGATGCTCGTTGACTGCGGCATCACCCGCACTGGTACTTCGAGCACAGCCTCGGAATACTTTGTGCCCGCTACCTCATGCGGCGGCAGTGCAAACCGAAACACATGCTCGCCGACGCTGGGTGGCGTTTTGAGTGCGATCGCTGTTTCGCTCACACCGTCGGCATGCCCGGAAAGCACGTGCGTTGCCGTTGTCCCATCCGGCGCTGTAACGGTGATCGCCATGCCAGTGCGATCGCGGCCGTCCGGGCACGATGCACGTACCGTCACCGTTACACTGTTCCCAGCCTTCGCTTCCAGCGGCAGCGGCCCGTCCACTGTCAGGTGAACGAACAAGCCGCTCGGCTCTTTCGTCATCAAGGCGTGCCTGATGTCTCAGCGACCTGCCGCCGCGCGCAATGTCGGCCAGCGAGGCGACCGAAAACGATACAGCGCGTCAACCCGTGCTGGGCGAAACCGCCCTGGGACTCACCCGCACAATAGAGGCCGGGGATGATCTCGCCGCGCGTGTCGATCACCTGCGAGTCAGTGTTGGTTCTGATGCCGGTGAGCGTGTCGTGTAGGATCGGTGTCGCCCATGCCGCGTAGAACGGTGGTTTTTCGATCTTGTGGAGCGGAGTTGGCTTCTTGAAGTCGGCGTCGGCACCGGCTGTAACAAAGCCATTGTAGCGGTTGACCGCCTCTTGCAGCGCTGCTTCCGGGATCGGCCTCTTCTGGTACGGATTTTTGATTTTTGTGGCGAGCTCCGCGATCGTATCGGCGCTGTAGAAGTATCCGTCCGGATCGACGTGCGGCGGCGCAGGCTTCCACTTTTCTCGCTCCACGGCAGCGGAATCGAAGATCGCCCAAATGGGGCCGCCGCCGTTGAGCTTTTGCTTGTCGCCGTTGTAGGCCATGCACGCATTGAAGAATGCGTGCGACCCGTCGGCCTCGTTCCAAAAGCGTTGACCGTTCTGGTTGACGAAAATCATGTTCTGCCAGTCGCGCACCGTGAGGCCGGTGGCGCGCGCCTGCGGGAACATTGGGCTGTCGGGCTCGTAGACCAACGACGAGTAACCCCAGCGGCAACCGATGTGGCGCGTCTTGGTGATCTGGGCCGCGCCGTCGGCGGTTTGATTGGCGGTCGACCACAGCGACGCACCGATGTCCATGGCGGCCAGTTCGCCGTCCGCGCCCTGGTGGACGTAGGGTTCGCACGCTTGCTGGTATTCCTCGGTGAGTCGCGGATCGAAGATGCGACGGAAGTTGACGTTGCCGCTATGGCCGCCGGTCGCGATGATCACGCCCTTGCGCGCCTGAATTTTGACCGGGTTGCTGCCGGCGACGGTTGTGATGCCGAGCACACGGCCAGCATTGTGCCTCTCGCGCACAATCGAGAGCATCTTGTGCTTGAGGAAGATCTGCACGCCCTTCTTGCGCGCGCTCTCCTCGAGCCGCCGCACCAGGCCCGAGCCGTTGCGGTTCCTTCGTGGAGCGATCACCTGGCTTGGGATGTGCCACTCCTTGGTCACGAAGATGCGGTTGACCGTCGAGGCATCCGGCGACCGGATCGGCTTTTCAATGAATTCGACGCCGTTCTCGATCAGGAAATCGTAGGTCGGAACATTCTCGTCAGCGAATACGCGGATCAGGTCGCGGTCGCTAAAGCGGCTTTCGGAGTGGTCGAAGCGCACCCAGTCGTTGAAGATCATGTCGGGCGTGTCTTTGATACCAAGCTTCTGCTGCAATGCATGACCGCCACCGACCTGCACGCGGCCTCCACTCAAGATTCCGCGCCCGCCGATGTCGAAATTCTCGTCGACGATTATCACGGAGGCGCCATTGTCGCGCGCGGTGATTGCCGCCGGTAGTCCGGCGACGCCGGCGCCGATAACGACCACATCAGCAGTGTAGTCCCATTTGATCCCGTTGCCGTTTTGCGCGGCCGCGTCGTGCGCTCCGGTTCCGCCGATCGCTACCGCGCCAACGCCGGCGACCGCGCCTCGCGCCAGGAAGTCGCGCCGGTTGACATCGGCGCTGCCGGACATGTGCGTTGGCTTTCTCATTGCAGACCTCCCCAATGCCGATTTTGGCTATCTTGCTTGTAGTGTAAGAAGCTAGTGTCTGCCTTTCGGAATTGGGAATCAAGGTGGGCGCGTCGCGCGATGGGGCCGAGAACGTGTAGGACATTGGGGATTTGTCTGGCGCTTTCAGCCGGTATTCCCTTGGTTGCGTCATCACCCGCGCGTGCAGATCACGCCTGTGATGCGCTCGGCGAACCCGGCTGGTTGACGGTGCCCTCGCACGAGGTCGTCAACGTCGTTGATGGCGTCCCCTATAAGATCGACGGCAACTGGTTCGTCGACCGTAGAACGACGGTGCTGCCGCTGTGCAACTACATCAACGCCGCGGGCAACTACAGCCTACGCTCGTACTCGCTTGGTCCCGAGGACAGGACCGAACCGGTGATGATCTGCCGGGGCAACGCGGCCCTCGCGCCCTATGCGGGGCCTTGCCCGCCGAGCCAATGATCCAAGCGTCACCTTTTGAAATTGGATCTTCTCTGCGACGAAGAAGGCGGCGCGCCGCGTAGACGAGCAGCCCGCCGGGATTGAAGTGTCCGAAACAGCCACCGTGCACATTGCACGGGAATTAGGTCGTCCTCATATGGCGGCGATTGTCCATCGCAGGGAAAACTCCCGCGAGGGATCGCTTGACTGAAGCGAAATCGCGACGATGATATATGTAGACCAGCGCGGACCAGCGGGGGTGTGCCGAAGCCCCATTTTTTCAGCGGCAGTAGCTGGTGCCATCGGCGGGCTCGCACTCTGAATCAAACGGACATCTGTTGGCGGGATGCCTCAATTCCCGCACTGCAATATTTTTTTCGGGAGGAAGCATGAAGATACTTCCCCGCCGCAAATTCCTGCATCTCGCAGCCGGCGCTGCCGCGCTCGTGTGCGGTGGCGCGAACGCCGAGGACCAGTATCCATCGAAACCAGTGCGGATCATGGTTTCTTTCTCCGCCGGCGGTCCGACGGACACCGTCGCTCGCGTCATGGGCGCCAAGATGGCGGAGCTGCTGGGGCAGCAGTTCATGGTCGAGAACAAGGCGGGCGCTGGCGGCAACATCGGCGCCGACGTGGTCGCGAAAGCGCCGCCCGACGGTTACACGCTGCTGATGGCGACCGTATCCACGCATGCCATCAATCCTGGACTGTACAAGAAGATGCCGTATGACCCGGTTCGCGATTTCGCGCCGATCGGGCAGGTCGGCGTCACGCCGACTCTCCTCGGGATACACCCCGCCGTTCCTGCCACCGACGTGAACAGCCTCGTCGCCCTCGTGAAGGCGAATCCGGGGAAATACACCTACGGCTCCTCGGGCCTGGGCTCGATCCTTCATCTCTGCGGCGAGCAGTTCAAGGCGTCCGCGGGCGGCCTCAACATCGTTCATGTGCCGTATCGCGGCTCCGCGCCGATGATGGGCGACCTGATCGCCGGCCAGATCTCGATGGCCTTCGATGCGACGCCGACCGCGCTGCCCCAGGCCCAGTCCGGCGCGATCCGTGCGATCGGCGCAGGAATGAAGGCGCGTATGCGGGCATTGCCCAATCTACCGACATTGCAGGAGCAGGGCCTGAAAGGCTTCGAGTGCTATACCTGGAACGCGATCCTCGCGCCCGCCAACACGCCGTCGCCGATCGTCGCGCAGCTCAACAAGGCCATGAACAAGACCCTGGCCGACCCGGCCGTATTCGCCCGCCTGCAGGAGGTCGGCATCGATCCGACGCCTGAGAGCACGCCGGAGCAGGTTTCGGAATTCATCAAGGCGGAGCTGGCGAAGTGGGCGCCGATCATCAAGGCATCGGGCGCGGAGGTGAACTGAGGCGCGGGTCGGTATCAAGTCGGATTGCTCGCCTCAGGACGCCAGATCTTGGCCACTGCGGTTACGCTCACCGGAGCGCGGGCTGCGACACCGGACCGTTGATGATGGGTGCCTGCGCCGGTGCCGGGAGCGGAGCCGGAATTCGGTTTTCGAAGGTGGGCATCTGCGGGGCCGGTGCGCCCAGGAGAATGGTGGGATCGCGTCTCAAGCCGCCTGATCCGTGCGCGAGGCCGGCACGTGCAAAGCTGGGCGTAGATCCAACGACACTGGTTAGCACCAGCACCACTGCAAGAAGACGTTGCATGGCTGTAGTCCTCGATCTGTTCTGCCTCCCGCGTGCTTCCAATCTAATGGTCCGACGGGAAACGGCTTCATCTGAATTGCCGTGATCCGAGCGGTCTTGCGGCCGTCCGCCCAACTGCAATGACAAATATTCAATGAGTGCGTGAGATATCGCGGCTTCAAAGCAACCGATCGTATGGATCGACAGCGACGCCGGCGGCGCGGCACGCGCATCGATAACGGCAATTTCGGTCAAGAGGCGGCAAGGGCAAGCAATGCATTCCTCGGTCCAGCGATTATCTCAGGGCGGCAAGCATGCACAGCTAGATGGAGATTCGAGATGAAGATGCTCGCTGCCAAAGTTGCGCTCGTGACCTCAGTGGCACTCGCGACATTGCTCGCCACCGAGGCCGCCTACGCGCAAAGATACGATGCCGCGCCCCAGTCGTATGATGCCGTTGACCATTCCAGGGTCAGGGATTACAACTTCAAGAGCGACCAGCAGATCATCGACGAGATCACCAGAAACGATTGGAATGCCGGAAGGTGACAAGAGCATCGCGCGGCCGAAGGCTCCGTCCTTCGGCCGCGTTGTGCTGAATCGCGGCCAGGCGCCGTGACCTGATCGAAGGGGCATTGGTCAGTCGGGCCAACCCGAGTCGGAGTGGCGCAGCATCTCTCCGCGAACGAACGGGTCCGGATCGGTGCCGATCTGTCGATTCCCGGACATGACACCGTTCGGCGGCGCGGTAACGTGCGGAGCAGGCGTTGCGTGGTGTCTCTGGGCGTAGGCGGACTCGTTCGGCAGATATTCCTGGGCGTTGGCGGCTTCAGCGACGATCAGCGTGGCGAGCGCAACCGAAGCCACGAGCATTGTCCTCTTCACGAGCATCTTCATGTCTCATCTCCATGTCGTTTCCGTATCGTTGATGCGGATTACCACACACTGCTTATTTGCCGTTCGGATTCCGTGAGGTTTGTGCGCTCTTGCGGAGTCTTGCCCGCAATTGCGGTCATCGGCCAACATGACCAAATAGCAATGTCGCCGCTCGCGCTGACGCGTTCCGCAGTCCGGACGGCCATCCACTGGTCCAGGGACACATCCGCGAAATAGCTGCTCTTGAAAACTTCGAGGAAGCGCATCGGCGGGGTGCCGAGTTGCTAGTGTCCCTTCGAATGACTAGATGATCAGGGCACAGCAGGGAGCGCGACCATGAAACATCTTTTTGCCATCGTCTTGACGGCGGGCTGCGTAATCGGAGGTGCTGCCGCGTCTGCGCAAGTGCCGCCGCGGGCTCCTGATGTGGAAGTCCGGATTCCTGCGCCACAGTCGCTGCCGCCCGGGCCCGTCATCGACGGACCGGCGACGCCGGGCGCGCCGCCAACGGCGGTGACGCCGCCGCCACTGAATACGTACAGCGATCGCATGACCCAGTGCTTGAATCAGGGCAGCAGAGCCGGCCTGAGCGGAGCGGATCTCGAAGGTTACGCCCGCTCCTGCGCAAAAGAAAACTGACGATCGGAACGTCCATTCGGAGCAATTTGATCGTTATCGATTGGTTGCGGCATTCGGGCGTCGTGCTTGCCACACAAGAAATTCCTGAAACAGCGCATCTTTTTCCTGGTCGCTCATCGCGGAATCAAGGCGCGCTCCCTGTCGGGGAAGGGGCCGATCGCCGGAAGGGTCGCCGCTGCGCGCGGGGCGGGCGGCCTTGGCCGTGCGCGCAGGCTCCGCCGCTTGCGTCTGTTGCGATTGCGGATTGGTGGCGGTATCCGCAGCCACAGGTCTGGTCTGCTTCGTTTTGCTGCCCGCTGCGGAACCGGGTTGGACCGCTTCCTTGGCGGCCGGGTTCGACGACGCACTGTCGGGGCAGATCCATTTGAGCCACTCGGGGCAATCTTGTGCAGAGGCGTCCGCGGCTACCATTGCGGCAATGACGGTCAATCCGGCAAGCAATCGTCGAGCTCCTGTCATCGCGTCGTCCTCGCCATTGTCGTGTGAGTGAGCGAGCATCCACATATGGCGAAGACGGCACGTTTTGGTGGCGGCAGCGGGGTTTTCCGGCGACACTTCAAAAAAAATGAACGCGAAGGGCACCCTGCTACCCGCACAACCATCCGCGTGCCGAGCTATTGCATCATCTGCCCGATCTTCTCAGCCACGGCCGGCGGCAACCGCAGCGTCTCGCGGACGATGTCATCGATCGCTTCCCCGGCGGCGGCATCGACCGTCAGGTTTCGTTTCTCACACGCCGCGAGGAAATCCGGGTCCTTGAGCATCGCTTGAAACGCGGATCGCAGCGTCGCGAGCCTCTCCGGCGGCACGCCCGGCGTCGTGAGAATGGAGCGGCCGATCTCGCCGGTGCTGGATGCCGCGTGCAGCACCTGACGGCCCTCGTCGGACTGCGCGAGCTCCGGAAGGGTCGGCACGTTCGGCAGAAGGCGATGCCGCTTCAGCGCGGCCTGGTAGAGGATCGTCGCTTCACCGCGGCGCACCCAGCCGGGATGATTCACCAGGATGCCGGGCAGCCCGTAGGCGCCGACAATATCGACCTCGCCCCTTTCCATCGCGAGCACGATGTCGGTCGTGCCGCTATAGCCGCGGACAAGCTTGAACTTCGCTCCGGCATAGGTCTTGAGCGCGGTCGGGAAAAGAACCGTGGTGGAGCCGCCGCCGGACGCGCCGACACTGTATTGCTTCGTCCGGACGTCCTCGAACGATTCAATGCCCGACCTGGGCAGCGCGGCACCGGTATCGATGTTTGTCACGACGCGGCCGATATACGGCATGTTCGCCACGTCGAGCTTGGCATTCTTGTTGGTCATGCTGTCCAGCGCGAGGGTCTGGGCGAGACTGCCGAGCACCGTGCCGTCCTTGGGCGCGACGTCGTACATGTATTTTGCCGCCAGGAAGCTGCCCGCCCCTGGCATATTCTGTGGGACGATCGTCGGATTGCCGGGCAGATGCCGCGGCAGAAACTCGGCGACCAGCCTGCCGTAGATGTCGTAGCCGCCGCCGGGGCCGTAGCCGATCAGCATGCGCAAGGTCTTGCCGCGATAGAAATCCGCGGTCGGTTGAGCTCGAGTCGGGAGAGAGGACAACAGAATTGCCGCAGCAATCCCGACCGCAACGCCAACCCCTATTGGTTTGCCCATCGCTTTTCCTCCCCGGGACTTTGGCGGTGTTCCCCGCCTGATGCCCGATTACCAGCGTCGCCCCATGCCCTTTGCCCTCATTGATGCGACCGCAAGGAGTAACGGGCGCTATCCGGCGGATGCGCGAAGCTTCTCGCATTCAGCCTGGAACACGTCGTTGAGGCACCACTCGGCAAGCTCGATCCCGGTGGGGAACCAGAGGTTTCCGGCCTTTTTCATGTGCTCGATGATGCCGCGCAGTGCCAGCGTGCGCCCGGGCCGGCCGATGATATAGGGATGCATCGTGAACGGGATGTATTTCGGGCGCTCCGGGCTGCTCTCCGAATAGAGCTCGTCGAAATACGCCTTCCAGGTCTCGAGCCCGTGATGTGGATTGCCGTATTCGCCATGGCGGTGGCCGAACAGCGTGCCATCGCCGAACGGCTGCCGCGGCAGCTCGACCAGCAGCTTGCCGTCCTTCTCCCAGAGGAACGGCAGCTCCTCGTGAAAGCAATTGGTGTTGAACACGAAGCCATTGTCGATCAGGAGCTCGATCGTATTCGTGCTCTGCGTGCACGAGCGCCAGCCATAGCAGCGCCGTCCCGTGCGCTTCTGGATCATGGCGATGGCCTTCTTCATCACTTGATCTTCCTGGTCGCGCGGCAGGTAGCGGGCGATCTCGTGATTGTAGCCGTGGCCTTCAACCACGTGGCCGTGGTCGAGAATGGCCTGCACCGCCTCCGGGAAGCGCTCCGCGATTGCCCCGCAAGTCAGGAAGGTGGCCTTGATGCTCTCTTCCTTCAAAATGCGCAGCAGCCGGTAGATCGCATGGTGGGGGCCGTATTCGCCTTGGCTCCACATTTCGTAATTCAGAATGCCGTTCTTGTCCGGCTTCACGTCCTCGCCGCCCTGGAAGTCGAAGGTCAGAAAGACCGCGGCCCGCTCCCCGCGCGGCCAACGGATGAGATGGTCGTAGTGATATTCCTTCAGCATGGCCTATCCTCGAGTGGCTGGAACGGAAGCCAGTTCTCTTCCGCATCGCTCTGATGGGAGATCATCGTAGGGCCGAGGTGGTCGTCCTGGTACCCAAGATCTTGGAACAACTGTTGTTCCGAATCGGTGCCGACCACAGCCGGCTCATGTTCCGCCGCTTGACGAACCCCTACTCTGAATCTGAAATCTGACTCCTCGGATCGGCTCAAAAGGATAGAGCAATGCCTCTGACCGCAGCGCTGAGAGATCTCAACAAGCTCAATACATTCGTGAGGGTCGCGCAGCGCCGGAGTTTCACCAAAGCCGCTGCCGACCTGCGCACGAAGCCCTCGGTCATCAGCAAACGGATGAAGGAACTGGAAGAATCCCTGGGGTTCAGCCTTCTCAACCGCTCGACGCATGGCCTGGTATTGACAGAGGCAGGCGAGGGGTTGTTTCAGCAGTGCCTGGAGATGCTCGACAAGCTGGACGGCTACGTAACCGAGCGGAGAAACATCGAGACCGGGCCATTCGGCACATTGCGCATTCAAGCGGCGAGCGGCTATGCCCGCTTCATTCTCGCACCTCTGACGACCAAGTTCGTACAGAAGCGCCCGGGCGTCCGGGTTCATCTCTCCGCCGTGCCTGAACATTTCATTTCGGCCGAAGACGGGTTTGACATCATTGTCAGCAGTCAAAAGCCATCGCTGCCGGGCATTGTCGCGCGCGATCTCGGTGCAATCCGGCATGTGATATGCGGTTCACCCGCCTATTTTCGAAAGTTCGGCCGACCGAAGGCGCCGCAGGATCTTCGGACACACAACTGTCTTGCTGACCTGTATTCGGGCCCGAAAACCTGGCCATTTCAAAATTCGTCCCGGCCGCTGCTGGTCGAGGTCAAAGGATCGTTGTCGTCCAACAGCAATGGCGTCCTCATCCAAATGGCTCTCGACGGCTGCGGGATCATCAGAGTGCCGCACCATGCCGTCAGGATGGAAATTGCCGACAAGCGGCTCGAAGTCATATTCAAGAAGGTTTCGCTTTCGCCGGAACGAATGTGCGCGTATTACGCAAGAGTGAAACCGCTGCCTGCGAAGACGTCCGATTTTGTCAATTTCCTGGAGACGGCACTCCGTCGTTGAGTCCGCGCCGCTGCCGCCTTGGCCCGTGATCTTGCCGCGCGATGGGTTTAGCTTTGGATTCGAACACGTTAAATTCGGGTCGCGCGGTCACGCACAAAGTCTCCGCGCAAGACAACGGGAGGTCCCATGCGCGCGTCCGTCAGGATCATCATCTCGGCACTGACATTCGTCGGGACGGCGTCGCCGCTCGTGGCGCAGACGCCGCCGGGGCCGATCATCAAGGTCGAGGGACTCCGGCAGATCTCCGCCCACGTCCACATCATCCCCGACAACAGCGTCCCCATGGTGCCGAATGTCGGCTACGTCGTCGGCGATCGCGCCGCGCTCGTGATCGACACCGGCCTCGGTCCGCGCAACGGCGCGGCGGTGTACGAGGTGGCGAAGAAACTCGCCGGCACGAAGGCGCTCTATCTCGTCACCACCCACGTTCATCCCGAGCACGACCTCGGTGCCCAGGGCTTTCCGGACACGACCACGCTGATCCGCTCGACCGACCAGGTGAAGGAGATCGCCGAGTTCGGCCTGCAGCTCGCCAAGGTGTTCGCCAGCCGTTCCCCAATCAATGCCGAGCTGCTCAAGGATGCGGATTTCCGCAAGGCGGATATCACGTTCGAGCGCGACTACGACCTCGATCTCGGGGGTGTGAAAGCGAGGCTCACGGCCATGGGCCCCAACCATACGGTCGGTGACACGATCATCTGGATCGAGTCCGAGCGCGTCCTGTTTACCGGCGATCTCGCCATGCGCGCTCCGCCGGCTTTTGCGAGCCCCCGTTCGAGCCTTCGGCAGTGGCTCGCGAACCTCGACCGGCTGGAGGCACTTGGGCCCGCTATCATCGTACCCAGCCATGGCCCGACGGTTGACGGCACCGGCTTCATCACCGGCTATCGCACCTATCTGACGGAAGTCCGCGACCGCACGGCCGCTGAAAAGCGAGCCGGCCGCAGCGTCGAGCAGGCGGTGGAGACGGTCACCGCGGCCTTCGACGGCCGCGCCCCGGACAAGGCGCGTCTCGCCGGTGCGATCAAGGCGGCTTACGCCGAGGCGCCATGAGTGCGCGCGATCTGGAAAATCCTCCAATCGTGGTCGTTGAAGACGATCCCTGGACGCGCTTGATCGGCGTGGTGCTCGACCCCACGACGTCGGAGGAGAGACGCGCCGCTTTTGCCGATTTCATGTCGCCCGACGAGCCCGATTTCGCGGGCTGGTGCGAGAAGCTCAGAGCGCGGCGCAGGGGGCCTCTATCCCAGCGAGGTCCGGCTCGTGCCCTCGCATGCGGAGCTGCGCGCCAATCTTCCGCCCGCGCGCGCCCTGGTCGTCGAATCCTTCGCCGTGGGAACGCAGGAGCTTGCGTGCGCGCCCGCAGCTCAAGGTCGTTCACAAATACGGCGCCCTGCTTCGAAACATCGATGTCGCGGCCTGCCGCGCTGCCGGGGTGAAAGTCCTCGGGGTGCGCCGGCGAGCCAATATCGCCTGCGCGGAACACGCCTTTGCGCTGATGCTCGCGCTCGCAAGGCACATCCACCGCATCAATGGACTGATCAGCATCGAGCAGCTTTCGGCGGCGAAATTTCCGTACAAGCCGTTCGACCGCAGACATGTGCCGAACGGCAATTGGGGACGCATTGCGGGCACGCGCAGCTTGAACGGCAGCACGATCGGAATCATTGGGCTTGGAGAGATCGGCCGCGAGATCGCCTTGCGCGCCGCCGCATTCGGAATGAACATTTTGTATTGCCAGCGCACGCGGCTGCCGCCGAGCGAAGAGGAGACGCTGCGTGCATCCTATCAGCCGCTGGACGCTCTGCTCGCGCAAAGTGACTGGGTCGTTCCGCAGCTTCCCGGCGATCGCTCGACCCGGCATTTCATTGGAGGCGAGCAATTGGCGCTGATGAAGCCGGGCGCCTGTCTGATCAATGTCGCGCGCGCGGACGTCGTGGAGCGCGATGCCCTCATCGAGGTGCTGCGCTCAGGTCGTCTCGGCGGTTTTGCGCTCGACCCGCTCTATGAGGAGCCCGGCCGCCATGATGACGAGCTGCTTGCCTTCGACAACGTGATCCTGACCCCGCACATGGCAGGATCGCCGCGATCGAATGGGTTGCGGGATGCCGAAGACCTGATCACGGGATTAGCGCAGGCGCTGCGCGACTGACCTCTTGATATTCCTGCGCTTGCCCCCGCAGCAGGTCCAGAAACCGTTGTTGCAAACGGGTCGGCTGCCAATCCGCTCGGCTTGCGACGCCGTCGACCCTGGCCAATACCGGGGAATCGAAAGGAAGCATGGTCAAGCCTTCAGGTTCCGCGAATTGCGTCTCCAGCGTGGAGAGCAGGGCGATCCTGTCGGTTGTGGCCAGGATCGATTTGTAGATTGCCGGGGAGGTGGTTTCGATGCTGACGGTCGGCGAACGAGGCGATCCGGCGAAAAGGCGTTCAAATGCCTCCCTGCGCGGGGTTCCGCGCGCCGGCAGGATCCAATCGTAGCGCGCCAGGTCTCGCAATGTGACGTTGCGAACGCGCGCGAGAGGGTGCTGGCCCCGAACAACGACGACATAGGGATTCGAGAAGAGAAACTCCTCGCTCACGTCGGTCGCCCACGCCGGGCGCCTGAGGACCCCGAACAGCAGGTCGAGATCGCCCGCGCGCAGGGCATCGAGCAGCGGCTCGTAAGGCCCATCCAGGACGTGGACAGACGCGGCCGGATACAACGCAAGAAATTGGTCGATCGCTTTCGACAGCAGATGCGCGCCGGAATGGGGTATGTTGCCGACCGCTATCCGCGCCGTGAAAATACCCTGCACCGTTCGAATTTCGTCGATCCCATATTCGAGCTCCCTGAGAGCGACCTTCAGCCGGCGCGCGAGCTCGCGCGCCTGCGAGGTGGGCGCTAATCCTCGCGCCATTCGTTGGTACAAGGTTCTTCGAACCACGCGCTCGAGATCGCGAGCCGATCGATGCAGCGCCGGCTGCGATATGTCGAGCTTGCGCGCCGCCGCCTCGAAGGAACCGGTTTCTGCGATCGCGACGAGAGCGCGGATGTGCGTATCGGTGATCTTGTTCTCCACCGATTTCGTCGTCTCGCGGCCGGAAAGCGATGCGCCGACGACCGGATCGCGCAGCGCTGATTGAATGTGCGCGAACAGCCGCTCGACCCGTGGCAAAAGCACGGATCCCAGCGCCGTCAAATATGTTCCTGTTCGTCGACGTTCCAACAGGTTCACGGCGAGGGCGGTCTCGACCTGGGCAACCATCTGCGTCACCGCGGGTTGCGACAAGCCAAGCTCCCTGGCGGCGGCGCCGATGCTCTGGCCGCGCGCGACCGCCTCGAACGCACGCAGCTGCCGCAATGAAGGCAAATCAGGTCGGTCGTGCATGCCTCGTCCCGGGGAGCTCTGGTCGCAAGAATAACAAAAATTTATGACCCGGTGCGCGGTTTCGATTGCGTGAACAAAGCGGGAATATGCGAGCTTTGGTTCGAGTGACAGCCATCGTCGCCAGGGATCAAGGACGCGGTAGATCGCGCAACCTTGCAAGCCGCTGGCGTGAATGAACGACGACAAGAAACGAAGATGAGGGAGGTTTCGCCATGGTCTCGCAGCACGCGGGTTCCAAGGACAGTCGCCGACGGTTCTATCGGGTGCCGCTGGTCGTTTCGCTGGCGGCAATCGTCAGCGCTATCGCGCAGGATTGCGCTCGGTCCCAGCCGGGCTTTCCGGCCAGGCCGATCCTCATATCCGTTCCTTTCGGAGCGGGGGGAGTCGGCGATCTGACCACGCGGCTCGTGGCGCAGAAGCTGACCGAGAGAACGAAGCAGCAGGTTGTGATCGAAAATCGCCCAGGAGCCGGTGGCCTGCTTTCGGCAAAGACCGTGCTCGAGGCGCGCCCGGACGGCTATACGCTTGCGCTGATCGGAAACGGGCAGGCGATCTCCATGTCCCTGTTCAAGTCGCGGCCTTACAACGTGCTGACCGACTTTACCCTCGTGTCAATTCTCTCTCGCTTCGAGATGCTCCTTGCGGTCAGGGCGGATTCGCCGCTCAAGACCATGCAGGACGTGGTGGCGGCCGCGCGCAAGAATCCCGGAAAGCTCAATTTTGGCGCCGTCAATCCCGGAAGCACGCAAAATCTATCGGCGCATCTGTTGAAGCAGGTGAGCGAGCTGGATGTCACCATCATCCCCTACAAGACCACGCCCGACCTGATAACCGCCATCTTGCGCAACGATGTCGACGTTGGATTCGACTTCTACGCGGCATTGCAGCCCGTGATCGTCGACAACAAGGTGAGGATCGTTGCGACCTCCGGCGAGCAACGCAATCCCCTGCTGCCCAATGTGCCGACTGCGAAGGAAAGCGGATTCCCCCAATACGTCGTGACCAGCTGGAATGGGCTCGCTTCGGCGGCGGGGTTGCCGGCCGACGTCCTCGCGACGCTCAATGGCCACATCAACGCCGCGCTGTTGGATCCGGCCCTGCAGGAAACCGCGGCAAAGCTCGGCATCGACGCCCGCGGCAGCACGCCCGACGAAATGCGTGACCGCATGGCCGCGGATATCCAGAAGTGGGCGGCGGTGATCGAGAAAGCAGGAATCGAAAAACAATGACACAGCCGCGACTGAAGATTGCGATCGCCACCTCCGGCCATACCAAGGACATCAAAAGCGGCGCGGCGGCGATCGCGGGCGTGGAGCCCGAGTTCGTCGAGGTCGTGCCCATCATCGGGGCATTCCGGCGAATGGTGCGCGACGTCGAGTTCGACGTCTGCGAGATGGCGCCCACGACCTACATGATCGCGCGCGCGCTCGGCGCCCCGTTCATTGCGCTGCCGATTTTCGTGATGCGGCGCTTCCATCACGGCGGGTTCGTCGTGCGTCCCGATTCCGGCATCAAGCAGCCGAAGGACCTCGAGGGCAAGAAGGTCGGCGTGCGCGCCTATTCGGTCACGACCGGGGTGTGGACGCGGGGCATCTTCGTGAACGAGTATGGCCTCGATTCCTCCAAGGTCACCTGGGTGGTCGATGACGAGGAGCATGTCACCAGCCTCAAATTGCCGCCCAATGTGGTGCACGCGCCGGACGGCAAGTCGCTGGCGAGCATGATGGCTAGCGGAGAACTGCAGGCGGGCTTTTCCGGTCCGGCCGGGATCGGCCGGGCAGGGCCGCCGACCGGCGCCTGGGAGCAGCGCGATCAGGCCAGCTCGGTGACCTATCCGGAGCTCATCGCCGATGTACCGGACGTGGAGGCACAATGGTTTCGCGACACGGGCATCTATCCAATCCACGGGCTGATCGTGGTGAAGGACGAGCACATCAAACGCCATCCATGGCTGGCGCGTTCGCTGATGGACGCCTTCGTGACGGCGAAAAAGCCTTATCTCGAGCAACTCGCGCGCGATCCTGGTGACAGCCCCGAGGATAAGCGCTATCGCAATTTCCTGTCGCTGATGAGCGATCCGCTGCCCTACGGCATGGCGGCGAACCGCGCCAGCATCGAGGCCCTGGTCACTTATAGCCTGCAGCAGAAGTTGATACCGTCACGTCCGGAGCTCGCTCAGGTGTTTGTTGACATCGATCCTTGAACGTCTTCCATAAACCTGAACGCGAGTAGAACGCTCATGCCTGTCATCGATATCCATCCCCACATCGTCTCGCCCGATACCCAACGTTACCCGTTGGCGCCGCTTGGCGGCGTGCAGTCCACCTGGTCGAGCGAGCGGCCGACCACCTATGATGACTTGCTCGCGGCCATGGATGACGCCGGCGTCGACAAGGCGGCGATCGTGCATTCGTCGACCGCCTATGGCTACGACAACAGCTATGTGGCGGATGCGGTTGCGGCCGTGCCGTCGCGCTTCACGGCGGTATGCTCCATCGACGTTCTGGCGCCGGATGCGGTGAAGACGTTCGATCAGTGGCTCGCCCGCGGCTGCACCGGCATGCGGCTATTCACCACCGGCAGCACCTTGCCGGATCAGTCGACATGGTTCGTCGACCCGAAGACCTATCCGTTCTGGGAGCATGCGGCGGCGAAGAACATTCCGGTCTGCATGCAGATGAAGCAGCAGGGCTTGCCGCTGCTGCGTCAGATCATGGATCGCTTCCCCAAAGTCACGATGATCCTCGATCACTTGTCCCGGGCGACGTTCGAGGACGGCCCGCCCTACAACGCGGCGGCCGACTTCTTCGAGCTGGCCAAATACGACCAAGTCTATCTCAAGATCACGCCCATCAATGTAACGCCCAAGAGCTGGGGCAAAGGCACGCCGCAGACGTTTTTCGGCAAGGTCATCGATACGTTCGGCGCGTCCCGGATCGCCTGGGGCTCGAATTTTCCGAATTCGGTCGGCACACTGTCCGAGATTCTCGGTGCCGCGCGCCAGGCGTTCTCCTTCGCCAAGGCGTCGGATCAGGATTTGATCTTCGGCAAGACCGCGCTCACGCTCTATCCCGGCCTGGCCAAGTGACAATGGAACCACGCTCATGACGACTGCAACGAAGCTCAAGCTGCATACCATGTTGGGAAACTATCCCAACACCAAGGCGCTCAAGGATGGTGAGATTCGATCCGATCTCCTCGATTTCGATTTCGTCGAGGTCAAGGTCGCGAACCAGCTGTTCAAGAAGGTCGTGCGCGAGGCGGCCTACGATTTCGCCGAGCTCGCGATCGTCACCTATCTGCAGGCCAGGACATACGGCAAGCCCTATGTGCTGCTGCCGGCGGTCGTCGTCGGCCGTGGCCAGCACCACACCATTGCCTACAATGCCGATCGCGGCGTGCTCAAGCCGACCGAGCTTGCGGGCAAGCGGGTCGGCGTGCGTGCCTATACGGTCACCACCAGCACCTGGGTGCGGGGCATCCTCGAGCAGGACTACGGGGTCGATCTCGACAAGGTCGAGTGGGTCACCTTCGAGGATCCGCACGTTGCCGAATATCGCGACCCGGACAAGGTCAAGCGCGCCCCGCCAGGCAAGGAGCTGGTGCAGATGCTGCTCGATGGCGAGCTCGATGCCGCGGTCGTGGGCGACAAGCTTCCGGATCCGCGGCTGCGACATCTCTTTCCCGACGTCGAGGCCGTCGCGCGCAAATGGGCGGAGAGCCATGGCGGCGTGCCGATCAACCACATGGTGGTGCTGCGGGAGGACATCGCCAAGTCGCGCCCCGACGTGGCCAAGGAGCTCTTCCGGCTGTTGCTTGCGAGCAAGCGCGCGGTGAAATCGCCGGCCGACGGCACCGCGCTCGATCCGCTGCGCTTCGGGGTCGAGGTTTGCCGGCCGACATTGGAGATCATCATCGATTACTGCGTGCGTCAAAAGCTCATCCCGCGAAAAATCCCGGTCGATGCGCTGTTCGATGACGTCACCCGTGCTTTGGTGCCGTAAGGTTGCCGGCAAGCTAATTAACTAGCGTCCAGCGGCCTACGCTGGCAGTTCTGGAAGGGAGGCGAGCATGCAGACGGGCTACCCGCCCATTCGTCGCGTCGTGACCGGGCATGACGAGGCCCATGTCGCGAAGGTCCTGCTCGACGAGCCCGCGACGAATGCGAAGCATCCCCAGTCGGGTCTGGTCTCGACCATGATGTGGTGCACAGACGGCGCGCCGGCGGCTATTCCGATCGGCGAGCGGCCCGAGGATATGGGCGCCCGGATACTGGGTACGGCACCGCCGCGAAACGGCACGCGCTTCGCGGTGATCGATTTTCCCCCGGGCAATCAACCGCACATGCACCGCACCGAGACGATCGACTACGTCATCGTCATCGAGGGCGAAATCGAGATGGACATGGATGCGTCGACGGTCAAGCTGAAGGCCGGCGACATCATGATCCAGCGCGGCACCAACCATGCCTGGGCGAACCGCAGCGGCAAGCGTGCCCGCGTTGCGTTCGTGCTCGTCGATGCGGAGCCGCTGGGGATCGGGAACCCGGTGACCGGGTCGCACAGTGCGCGATAACATCGGCGCGATAACGTTGGGAGGAACAAGATGCTCGGCTTCATACGAACGGCCGTGTGCGTCGCCTTCGCGGCGTTCGCGGCGACGGCGTCGGCGCAGAATTACCCGAGCGGTCCGGTCAAGCTGATCGTCCCAATTCCGGCCGGCGGCGTCACCGATGTCATGGCCCGCATTGTCGGTCAGCGCTTGCAGGAGATGTGGGGCCAAACCGTCGTCGTCGAAAATCGCCCCGGCGGCAACTCCGGCGTCGGCGCGCAGGCCGTCGAGCGGTCTCCACCCGATGGACTTACCCTTCTCGTTGCGCCCGATTCGACCTTCACTGCGAATCCCGCGCTGTTCTCCAAGCTGATCTACGATCCGGACGGCTTCACGCCGATCTCGGTTCTCTGCCGCGGCACGCCGATGCTGATCGTAAATCCGTCACTGCCGGTGAAGACGGTCTCGGAGCTGATAGCCTACGCCAAGGCCAACCCGGGCAAGCTCAGCTACGGCTCCTTCGGCATCGGCACCTACGCCCATCTCAGCATGGAGGACCTCAAGCGGCGGACCGGGATCGAGATGCAGCACGTGCCTTATCGCGGGGCGGCGCCGGCGTTGAACGGGCTCCTGGGCAACGAGGTGTCGGGGATGTTTCTCAACCTGTCCAGCGTCGAGGAGCACGCCAAGTCGGGAAGGGTGAGGCTGATCGCGGCGGCAACGGAAACGAGGGTTCCGACCCTGCCGGACCTGCCGACGGTTGCCGAGACCGTGCCCGGCTTCAAGACGTCGGTCTGGTTCGGTCTGTGGGGACCGGCGAAAATGCCGCCCGAGCTTCTCGCGAAGATCCACGCCGACGTTTCGAAGGCATTGGAGCTTCCGGAGACCAAGCAGTTCTTCAAAGCCAACAGCTTCGAGCGCGTCGATCTCTCCCCGCAGGAGTTCGGCAAGCTCATTCAAGGCGACCTGAAGCACTGGAGCGCCTTGATCAACGCCGTCGGCGCAAAGATCGACTGAGGGCAACATGAAGGTCCTGATCACCGGCGGCATGGGTGTCATCGGCGCCGAGACCAGCCGCAAGTTCGTCAGGGAAGGCCACCGCCCGGTGGTCTTTGCGCGCCACCGGGACGACAGCCTGATCGGCGATATTGCCGACAAGATCGATTTCGAGCAGGGCGACGTGCTCGACATGCCCCGCGTCTTGCAGGCGATCAAGAAGCACCAGGTCACCCACGTGGTGCATGCCGCGGCCTTTGTCGGCGCAGTGTCGGCGGCAAACCCGGCGCTGAGCATCCAGGTCAACGTGATGGGCCTCGTCAACGTGCTGGAGGCGGCGCGGGCGCTGAACGTCAAGCGCGTCGTATTCACCAGCGCCAAGGGCGTCTATGGGCCGGTGACCGGCGAATACGGCTCTCCGACCTGGAAGCCGATGTCCGAGGACTTGCCGGCCAAGCCCAAGCGCATCTATGACTCGGCCAAATTCATGGGCGAGAACGTCTGCACCTACTACCACGACAACATGGGTGTCGAGACGGTGTCGCTTCGCTTTGCCTCGACCTACGGTCCGGGCAAGACTGCGCGGCACGGCCCGATGGCAGTGATGAGCCGCATCGTCGAGAACCCCGCGCATGGCCTGCCGTTCAAGCTCGAGCAGGGCGGCGATGACAAGGACGACTTCATCTACAACAAGGACTCCGCGCTCGGCATTTTTCTCGCCACCGCGGCCGAGAAAGTGAAGAGCCGGGTCTACAACATCGGAACGGGTGTCGGCGTCACGCTCCGCGACTTCGAGCGCGTCATCAAGAAGCATATCCCGAATGCGCAGATGGAGATCGGCGGTGGCTTGAACTTCTACGGCTTCGCCTATCCGGCGACCGGCGTCTATGACATATCGCGCGCGCGCGAAGAGCTGGGCTACAAGCCGGAATTCGATCTGGAGCGCGGGATCGCCGACTATCTCGCGGCCCTCGAGCAGATGAAGTCCGCCGCCTAGTCGGAATTCGGTCTCGGACAGCGTCGCAAACGCCCGGATTGTGCAAGAAACTATGAGGAGTATTCATGCGCTCCACGCTTGAGCTTCCGCGCCTCTCCCTGGCCGAACGTGATCGGCGCTATGCCGCAGTGAGGAAGCAAATGGCGGCCCGCGGCCTCGACGCCATCGTGCTGTGGGGCTGGCCGATGATGTGGGACTTCTACACCGCCAATGCGCGCTATCTGTCCCCGATCGGCGGCAATGCCGAGTTCAACGTGCTCATCTTTCCCGCTGTGGGAGAGCCCACGTCGATCATCCACATGCCGACATTCCTCGAAGGTTGGAAGGCGGCGCAGAATTGGGTGAGCGACATCCGCCCGCGCAGCAAGACGTGGGCAGACTCCGTTGCAAGCCGCATCAAGGAGCTGAAGCTCGAGCGGGGCAAGATCGGAATGGACGGTCTCGCCGGCCCGCTGGACCCGGACGGCTGGCTGCCGCACGACGTTCATAAGCAACTCATCGCGCTCTTGCCCGATGCAAGCATCGGCGGCCTCGACGACATGCTGGAGAAGATCCGTGCCATCAAGAGCGAGGAGGAGCTCGAGGTCCTCCGCAGGGCAGCGTCCTTGGGCGATCTCATGCTGGCGACATGCCGCGATGTCGCCCGCGTCGGCGTCAAGGAGTGCGAGGTCTATGCCGCCATGATGCAGACGATGATGGCGAACGGTGGCGAGGAGCCGACCTTGTTCCTGTGGAACTGCGATCGTTATCCCTATCCGCATCCGTTCCGGATGCCGACCATGCGACCGATAGAGCAGGGTGATCTCATCATCTGCGAAATGCACCCCAAGTACGGCGGCTACTTCACCCATGTCGAGCGCACCTATTGCCTCGGCGAGCCGGAGAAAGAGCAACTCAGGATTTATGAGGGATGCCTCGCCGCCTATCGGTGCGGCCTCGAGCACTTCGGACCGGGCAAGACGATCTCGACCGCGCTCATGGCCGTCAAAGACGAAATCGACGCGCGCGGCCTCGCAATCTGTGAAGCGGGCATCCACGGCCATGGCCTGGCATCGCTGGAATATCCGCGCTTCCGACACCACGCGATCGCCGCCGACCGCGAGGCGATCAAGGTCATCGGCGATCGTTTCGAGCCAGGCATGGTGTTCGCGTTCAACATCGACCTGCTCGACCCGAACTGGCGCCAGGGCAAGACCGGCTGCGTGTTCGCCGAGACCATCGAGATCACGCCGACCGGCGCGCGCCGCATGCACACGTTCCCAACCGAATTCCAGCGCGTGACGCACTGAGCACGGGATCGAGTCGCACAACGATTGCTTGGAGATCGGGTGGAACCGCGAGCGCCAGTGGTCTTGTCGAGCGTGAGACCAAATCAGGCGGTGCAGCAGAGCGGTTTGGCGAACCAGGTAAGCCCGCCGGTCACGACCACCTTACCGCACTGCCGCTACTCCCAGCGTGCGATCCGCTTTGCTAAGCTGGGGGCAATCTGGCAAGGCCTCGAGGACCGAGGACGAGCGTAAGAAGCTTGGGGTCTACAGACGATCGAGTCGTTTCACACCCACGGCACCCCACCGGTGCCCCATCATCGGCCCGACTGATAGCGCACATTTTCGCGGTGCTGTTCTCAACTTCTGCCCGAAAGGCGCGGATAGCCTTCTTAGCGTTCCTCATGCATCGAGAGAAATGGCGATGACCAAGCCCATGAGAGGCGCCGATATCGTCGCGCGGTCGCTGACTAGCCTCGGCTGCAGCCGCGTATTTACCCTCTCGGGCAATCACATCATGTCGATCTTCGATGCGGCGCTCGAGACGGATCTCGATCTCGTGCACGTGCGTCACGAGGCGGCGGCGGTCCACATGGCGGATGCATGGGGACGTCTCACCGGCGACGCCGGCATCGCTCTGGTCACCGGTGGACCGGGCCACGCAAACGCGGTGGGTGCTCTCTTCACGGCGCTCGGCGCCGAGTCGCCGATGGTGCTGCTGTCGGGGCACGCGGCCACGTGGGAAATCGGCCGGGGAGGCTTCCAGGAAATCCGGCAAGCGGACATGGCTGCTCCGGTCACGAAGGCTTCCTGGACGGCGACATCCGCGGCAAATCTGGGACGCGATCTCGAGAAGGCGATCCGGATCGCAACGTCCGGGCGGCCCGGCCCGGTTCACTTGAGTCTGCCATCGGATCTTCTGGAGGAGCGGGTCGAAAGCAATGCCATTGCCTGGCCGAGCATGCAGAGAGCCGGCGCGGGCGTGCCGTCGCTCGCCGAGCCGGTTGCCGACGCCATACTCGCGGCGATCTCGGGTGCCGAACGGCCGCTGATTCTCGCGGGCCCTCAGCTATCGAGCGTAGGCGGACGCGCGCTTCTCAACAGACTGCAGGCCGCGACCAAGGCGCCGGCCGTGATCATGGAGAGCCCGCGCGGCATTGCCGACGCTACGCTCGGGGCGTTTGCGGATCTGGTGCGGCGAGTTGATCTGATCGTACTTCTCGGCAAGGCCCTGGATTTCACAATTCGGTGGGCTTCGGGTCCGGCATTCGATCCCGGCGTGCGGCTGATTGCGATCGATCCCGAGGCGGCCATGGTCGAGCGCGCCGCGAACGAGATGGGCGATCGACTGCTCATGGGCTGTGTCGTGGACGTCCGGAGTGCGGCGGAGATGCTGGTCGGGCGGGCCACGAAGGTCGGGACGCGTGGGGCCGATTGGCTGGTCGAGGCCCGGGCCGCACTCGACCACCGGCCGGAGGCGTGGGCCACCACGGGTGCGCAGACCCCGGGCCGGCTGCACCCGGCGCAAGTATTCCGAGCGCTGCATCCTCATATCGACCGAAATGCCGACGCGATTCTCGTTTGCGACGGCGGGGAATTTGCACAGTGGGGGCAGAGCATGCTGCCCGTGCGTCGACGTCTCGTTAATGGCGTTGCCGGCGCCATCGGAAGCTCGCTTTCGTTTGCGCTCTCGGCCCGGCTGCTCGAGCCCCGGGCGCCTGTATTTGCCGTGCTCGGCGACGGCACGATCGGCTTTCACCTCTCTGAATTCGAAACGGCCGTGCGACGGCGGTTGCCGTTCGTCGCCGTGCTCGGCAACGACGCCTGCTGGAACGCGGAGAGCCAGATTCAGCTGAGGGAGTACGGCCGCGACCGCATGCACGGCTGTGAGTTGCTGGGAGCCCGCTACGATCAGGTGGTCGTGGCCCTTGGTGGTCACGGGGAGTTTGTCGAGCATGCCGCCGACCTGCCAGGCGCGATTGAGCGCTCGCTGGCAAGCGGCAAACCCGCATGCATCAACATTATGGTGGAAGCCGTCGCTGCGCCGATTGTCCGTTGGACGGCCTAGCGCTTGGGAACTACCAGCCGGTAACCCGGGCAATCAATGCGTCGCAGTCCTCCGGCGGCTGATCGCCCCTCCAGGCGATGTACTGATCCGGGCGGATCAGCGCGAGCTTGCACCCGTAGAGCTCGCGTCCTGGCGCATGGACGATCGGCAAAGTCGTAAACGGTACGCCGCGCCGTTGCGCCGCCGCTTCGAGCGCGCGGCCCGCGCCGTCGTCGTCGAAGGACAACAGCGTAAATCCGGGACCGAGCCGGTCGAACAACGAGCTGCGATCCGCGAGCCAAAGGTGCGGCGCGCGTCCGCCTGGCACGCTGGTCGGAACATAGGTTTCGGGATCATCGCGCGGCGGCGCCGCACGATCCGAAACGATGATCGGCGAGCCGTCGTATCGCGCGCCGAGCTGTATTCCGAGCGATCCGAACTCCTGACCGAAACTTGCGAGAAATGCGCTGGCCGCGCTCCTCGCAGCCTCGCCCACGTCGTCATTTTTTTCGATGTCGTCTCCAACCGGGACTGCCCCGACATTGCGCGCAAGCCGTTTCGCGGCTGCGGTATTGCGCAGAGCGGTCGGTCGTCGTTCGCTTTCGTAGCTTCCGATCAGTTGCGGCCCACCCCATCCTTGCACCAGCGCCGCAAGCTTCCAGGCAAGGTTGACCGCATCGTCAACCCCGGTATTCATTCCAAATCCGCCGGTTGGCGTGAAGAGGTGGACGGCGTCACCGGCCACAATGGCGCGGCGATGGGCGAAGCGGTCCGCGACGAGGGCCTGCCCCGCAATCCAGGTCGAATGGCGAATGACCTCGAACGGGATATCCTGACCGACGCTGGCCAGAAAGGCACGCGAAATAAGGGCGTCGTCGGGCTTCTCCTGGTCGTTCCGCAGCCTGGTGTTGAATAGGAATTCCGTGTGGCCGTCGATGCAGAGCGTGTTGCTGCGGACATCCTTGTTCACGGTCCAGTATTGCCAGCCCTTCCTGCGGATGATTTGTTTGTGCAGATCGGGCACGCGCAAATAGGTCGAGACCATCGCGCCCCCGAGATACGCCTGCTGTTCCGGCTGATCGCCGCAATATTGAATGCCGAGGCTGCGCCGCACCATGCCTTGCGCGCCGTCACAGCCGGCGAGATATTGTCCGTGCAACGTCTGGCGACGACCGGTGCCGACTTCCTCGATCTCGGCGGTCACGCCGTCCTCATGATCGGCAAACGCCACGCATTGCCATCCATACCGGAGCACGATGTTCCGCCGCGTCGTCACGTGATCGAAGACAAGATCTTCCACCTGCATTTGATTGCAGCGCAGAATCGGCTCCGGAACCTGATCCGTCACAGCCGCCGCGGCGACCATGCGCTGCTTCTCGAGCTCGGACGGCATTGCGATGCGCTGCAGCTCCCATCCATTCATGCGTGTGAAGTAGACAACGTCGGTTGGATGGTCCGGCGGCAGGCCGAGCTTGCGTATGCGATGGGAAAGACCGAGTCGCCGGTAGTGCTCCATCGTTCGGGAATTGTGCGTCCCTCCCTTGGGATGTCGTTGCGGTCGAGCTTGCGTGTTCACCAGGATGGATCGGACGCCGAGCGCATCGAGATTGAGCGCCAGCATCATTCCGACCGGGCCGCCACCGACGATGATGACAGGAGCAGCGACGTCACTTGAAGGCGCCTGTACTTTAGATTCACTAGAATCAGCGGCGCTTCCGCTCATGGCGACGATTTCCTGGCCCCGGGATCTTTTGCCGATTCATGTTAGCGGGCCGTGCGGTATTGGTCCAATGATGAGCCGACTTGAATTCCTCGTTCGGCCCTTGATGCTGTCGTATCGCCGACACATACTGACGCGCTCGTCATCGGCCTCTTTCACGACAACAATTTACGATTGCGAGCTGGGTGAGGGAGCTTATCGTGAAAAGATCCATCGTTATGTTTGCATCCGCGGCCCTGCTCATATGGCCGTGGGGGATGCCGGCATTCGGGCAATCCTATCCGACGAAACCGATTCGCATCATCGTTCCATTCGAAGCGGGCGGCGCCATGGATATCGTCGCCCGCGTGATCAGCCGGAAGGTTGCCGAAGACGGCGCCGCGCAAGTCGTGATCGAGAATAAGACAGGTGCGGGCGGTGCAATTGGCGTGGTCGCGGTCAAGGAGGCCGCACCGGACGGCTATACGCTGGCCGAGGTCAGCAGCAGCACGCACGTGCTCAATCCGCATACGACGGCGAATATTCCCTACGATCCGGTCAAGGATTTCGAGCCGGTGGTCATGCTTGTGAAGGTGCCGACTTTCCTGGCCGTGCCCGCGAGCTCGCCGGCAAATTCACTGCCCGAGCTGCTCGAGTTGGCTCGCAAGAATGAAAAAGGATTGAACTACGGTTCGGCAGGGATCGGCTCGGCGCCGCACATCACCGCGGCGCTGCTGGCGAAGGCGAGCGGTGCGCCGATGACGCATATTCCCTACCGCGGATTGGCGGGAGCCATGAACGATCTGGTCGGCAGCCGGCTCGACTTCGTGTTCAGCAGCGTTGCTTCACTGGGCGGGTTCGTTTCGGACGGCAAGGTCAAGGTCCTGGCGGTTGCGGGCAACAGCCGCATCAAGAGCTTCCCGCAAATCTCGTCGATGGCGGAACTCGGATATCCCGAGGTCAACGTCGATTTGTGGTTCGGTATTGTTGCGCCGCTCGGAACCAGCCCGGACATCGTGCGCAAGCTCAATGAAGTGTTCGTGAAGGCAACGAACTCGTCCGAGCTTGCTCCGCAGCTGGCGCAGCTCGGCGTCGAAATTGCCACCGGTTCACCGGCGGACTTCAAGCAGACGCTGGACTCGGACAACAAGCGGCTGGGCCCATTCATCAGAGAGCTCACCGCCAAGCCGAAATGACCGCTTCCATGATTGCGGCAGGGTTCGAAGCGCGGTCCTTGCATGCGATCCAGGCCTGCCGGCTGTTTCACGTTTCGAGAGTCTTCGGCGGTAACGCGCGTCGCAAGCGACCGCGAATCGACTGCATCAGAGCCGCCGCATGAGCCGGCATGGTTCGGCCCGCGAATGTCACGAAGCCGATATTTCTCCGCAGGCGCGGGGCGAGCAATGGCCGAACCGCCAAGCTTCGCCCCTTGAACATCGAGAATGTGAGCGAAGGAAGCGCGGTCACTCCAAGGCCGGCCTCGACAAGCGCAACGGCGGATGGAATTTGCTCCACCTCATAACGCGGTTCGATGGCGACCTCGGCCTGGATGAAGGCAGCATCGGTCAGACGGCGGACTGACGAGTTGCCGGTGATGCCGATGAAGGGCAGGCCGCTCAAGTCCCGCCACCTAACCTGCTTTTGGCGGGTCAGCGGATCGTCGCTGCGGCATACCAGATGCGCAACATCCGACGCAATCTCCTCGAAAACGAGATCGTCGTGCCGCGCCGGCCTGATCGTGACCGCCAGGTCGGCAATTCCCTGAGTAACGAGCAACAGCGCGCGCTCATGCTGGACGTCGTGCAAGCCGACCTCGATTTCCGCATGATCTCGGCCGAATTCCTGGAGGGCGGCGGCCAGCACCGTGCAGGTGATCGAAGGCAACGCCGCGATCGTGATCCGCTCTTTTCTGCTGCCCGTGCGGGCCAGCCGATCGAGCCCGCGTTTGAAGTCGCGGACAATTTCGCGTGCTACGGCGGCCGCATACCGGCCTTCCGCGGTGAGCTTCAAGGAACGGGTCGTCCGCTCGAAGAGCCGTGAGCCGACCTCATGCTCGATGCGGCGGATCGATTCACTGAGCGACGGCTGCGAAATGCCCAAGCGCTGAGCAGCCTCGCTGAAGCTTCCGGAGTCCGCGGCGGCAACGAGGATCTCGAACTGCCGGTAGGTCATATTCATAGGGGTATCCGATGAGTTCATCGTATGTCATTATTTGACCCTATAGGACTGCCGCCTGTACAGATACCGCCGTCTTATGCCTGTCCCCGCAGGAAGCATGACCGAGAAGGCGTATATTGGAGCAGGCGCGGGTTTTGCCGGCGACCGGACGGACGCCGCCGGTCCTGTCGTCGATGCGCTGGCGCGGCTCGACGGCTTCCGCTGTCTGATCTTCGAGACGCTGGCCGAGCGCACGCTCGCCCTCGCGCAGCTCGAGCGCAAAAAGGATTCGTCGCGCGGGTTCAGTCCCGCCCTGGATCGGCTCGTCGGCCCGGTCCTTGCCCGGTGCCTGCGGGATGACATCAAAATCGTCGGCAACTTCGGGGCTGCCAACCCGCGGGCCGCGGCGGCGCGCATCCTCGCGATTGCCCGCACGCAAGGAGTCCGCGAGCCGCTGATCGCTGTCATAGAAGGCGATGACCTGACCGCACTCCTGTCGCCCCGCGAGCTTGCGGATCGGGAAACCGGCGGCGCGATCCTGCGTGCTGCCACTGAGATCATCGCGGCCAACGTCTATCTCGGCGGAAGCCCGATCGCGGAAGCCCTGGATCAAGGGGCCGACATCGTCGTGACGGGACGCGTGGCGGACTCTGCGCTGGCGTTGGGTCCGCTGCTTCATGCTTTTGACTGGAAGCGTGACGATTGGGATCGTCTGGCGGCCGGCACGCTCGCCGGCCACCTGATCGAGTGCGGCAGCCAGATCACCGGCGGTTACTTCGCCGATCCGCCGTTCAAGCAAGCGCCCGGCATGGCCGAGCTGGGCTACCCGATCGCCGAGATCGACGCCGACGGCGGCATTGTCATCACCAAACCCTCCGGAACCGGCGGCCGCGTCGATCGAATGACCGTGATCGAGCAAATGCTGTACGAGGTTCACGACCCGTCCGCCTATCTGGCGCCTGATGTGATTCTCGACCTGAGCGACGTGACGGTCGAGGAGCTCGCGGTCGACCGGGTTCGCGTGATCGGCGCGCGCGGCAAGCCGGCCCCGGACACGCTCAAGGCGACCGTTTGCGTCAATGGTGGCACGCTGGGCGAGGCGGAAATTTCCTATGCCGGGAGGAATGCGGCGGCGCGGGCGCGTCTCGCCGCGCAGACCATCGACGAGCGCTTGAAAAAGCGGGCTCCCGGCCTCGTCTTTCGTACCGACGCCATCGGCATGATCAGCGTCCTCGGACACGACGGGGGCGCGCTGGAACGTCCCTGGACGTCCAGCTCGACCGATGTGCGGCTGCGCTTTGCCGCGCAGTCGATGAACACGGCCGAGGTCGAGCTGCTCCTCGACGAGGTCGAAGCGCTCTATTGCGCGGGCCCCGCCGGCGGATGCGGCGTTCGCAGGTACCTGACGCCCAGGGTAGCCAGCGCTTCCTGCTTGGTTGAGCGAGCGTTCGTCTGGCCCCGCGTGACGATGCTCGGAGCGGGCGCATGACTCTGCGAACCGTCACGCTCCATGAGATCGCGAATGCCCGATCCGGTGACAAGGGCAACCGGCTGAATATCGCGCTGGTCTGCCGCGATGGCGTCCACTACGCCGCAATCGCCGAACAGGTGACGGCCGAACGCGTAGCCGAGGCCTTCGCCGCGCGGCGCCCGTCGCGCGTCGTCCGATATGATCTGCCGAAGCTCGCGGCGTTCAACTTCGTCCTCGACGATGTTCTCGAGGGGGGCGTCAACGCAAGCCTCGGCCTTGATGGGCATGGAAAGTCGCTTTCGTTCTTGCTGCTCGACGTTGAGCTGCAGATCGAATTCGACGTCTTCTCAAGGGCGCAATGCGACAGCGTCTGATGTCTCAATGTAGCGGGAAGCCGCACATGAACGGGAGGTTGCACATGAAGAGAGCCTTGATCGGAATGGCCGCCTTGGTCCTGGCCGTTACCGCCACTGTGGGTGATGCCGGTGCGCAGGATCAATATCCGAGCCGAAGCATAAAGTTCGTCGTCCCATTCGCGGCCGGTAGCGCGACAGACACGTTGGCGCGGCTGCTTGGCAACCATGTGTTGACGTCGCTCGGTCAGAGCGTCCTGGTGGAAAACATAGCCGGCGGCAGCGGCGTGATCGCCGCGCTGAACGTGGCAAAGGCCGCGCCGGATGGCTACACCGTTTTCATCACTTCCAACACCACGCATGCATCGAACCAGAGCATGCTGAAGAAAGTGCCTTACGACGCGGTGGCCGATTTCGAGCCGATCTCGAAGCTCGGAACGATTACGCTCGCGCTGGTCGGTCATCCTTCGGTGCCGGCCAACAACGTTCAGGAATTGCTGGCCTATGCCAAGGCAAATCCCGGCAAGTTGACGTTCGGCGCCGGCTCGACGTCCTCGCGCGCCGCCGCCGAGCTGGTGAAGACGATGGCCGGCGTCGACATGCTGCATGTCCCGTACAAGAGCAATCCGCAGGTCGTGACGGATTTGCTGGGCGGACAAATCGCTTTGTTCTTTGGCGACGTTTCGACCTCGCTTCCGCCGGCGCGCGCGGGAAAGCTGAAGGCGTTCGCGGTCTCGAGCCTGCAGCGCTCGCCGCTGGCGTCGGACCTTCCGACCCTCGATGAAGCCGGCCTGAAAGGCTACGACCTGACCGCATGGTTCGCAGCGTTCGTGCCGGCGAAAACGCCGAAGGCAATTGTCGATCGGCTCAACTCGGCGTTTCGCGTTGCGGTCGCCGATAAGGAGATCTCGTCCAAGCTGGTGGCGGCGGGCATCGAGCCGACCGCCGGTTCGCCCCAGGAGCTCAACGCCTTCGTCGCTTCCGAAATCAAGAAATGGGCGAAGATCGTCGCCGACGCAAAAATCGAGCCGGAATGAGCTCTTCTATTTTTGGGCCTTCTCGAACGGATAGAGCAGGTCGCCGGACTTGTACTGGCGCGGATAGACGACGACCTGGCGCGACCAATCCTTGAATTGCTCGAGGTCGCTGCCGGCAATGCCTTGGAACTGGATGCAGATGATCCGCGGCGTGGTCCATTCCCCGTCCGCGCCGAACGAGATCGGTCCGATGATGGTGTCGAACGTCGTCTGGCGAATATGGGCTGCGAGCGTGTCGTCATTCAGCGATTTTGTCGCCGACACCGCCTTGGCCAGTATCTGCCCAGCAGCGTAGGCGTAAGGCGGATAGGTGTAGCCGAGTGGATCGATGCCGAGCCCGCCCGCGCGCTTCTGGTATTCCTCCATCATTCGCCTGGTGCCTTCGAACTGCAGGCTCGGCGCGGGGATATAGAACTCGTTGCTGATGTAGCCGTTGATCATCGGTCCAAGCTGCTGCTTGATGCCGGTGACCAGCAGGCCCAGCATCGAGCCGCCGATGAGCTTCGGCGTGAACTTGATCTCGTTCGCCGCACGGATGATGCCGGACGTATCGATAGGCAGCGTGGCCGCGTAGACGACGTCGGGAGCGGCTGCCTGCAGAGCCCGCGCGACGGACGTGAATTCTATCGTCGAGAGCGGATAGGTGCGTTCAAAGACGATGTCGAAGCCGAGCGCCTTCGCGTTTTCACGGGCGCCGTCGAGCGCGTTGCGCGAATACTCGACGTCGGCGCCGATCAAGGCCAGCTTGGTCGGCTTCGGTGTCTGCTCGAGCGCAAGCTCGAACATGCATTTCGAATAGTTGGCCGGCGATGGCCCCTGTGAGTTCATGGAGAAGTATTTCGGGTAACGGAACGCCTTGTTCGCGCCGAGCCCGAAGATGCCGATGGTCGTCCGGTTGTTCTGAATGATCGCAGGCATGGCCGCCGCGATCACGTTGGTGCTGTACGGCCCGATGAGAAGATCGACTTTGTCCACTCCCATGAGCTTGGCATAGATTGCCGGCGCGTTGGCCGGGCTGCCCTGGTCGTCGTAGTAGACAAGCTGAACCGGCCGGCCGAGGAGACCTCCGTTCGCGTTTACGTCGTCACGCCAGATTTCGAGACCGGCAAGCACCTGCTTGCCGGCCGGAGACGTGGGTCCGGTGAGGCTGAGGCTCATGCCGATGCGGATGGGATCGGCGGCATGGGCCGGCGCAATCGCAACCACGAGTCCGACGAGGCCCGCCGAAGCGAGTGCCAACGCCGACCAAACGACGCATCGAGCCATTCCCCGCAGAAGCATCATCAGCCGTCCTCCCATTTGATTTTATGGCTTGCCGTAGGCTCACGAGCCGTTTGTGCCCCAGTCAAAGCCGCTTTTTTTCATGGTAAGGCGCTAAATGGCCGCAAATCAAGCCTTTAGGATGCGCGCCGAGCTCGAGGATCATCGCGGCTCTCGTGTCGCGCAGCGCGAAAGGGGATGGTCGGGAATGCATGCAAAATTGCAAACGGTCGCGGTCGTTGGCGGGACGGGAGCCGAGGGCAGCGGGATCGCCCTGCGTCTGGCCCACGCCGGTCATCGCGTGATCATCGGAACGCGCGATCCGGCGAAGGGTGCGAAGATTGCCGCCGAGCTCGATCAGTTGCTCGGCACCTCCGCGTTGGAGTGGCAGGACAACAAGAGCGCGGCCGGAGCTGCCGATGTCGTCGTATTGACCGTGCCCTACAGCGCGCAAGTCGCTACGGTGGTGGGGATGCGCGATGCGCTCCGCGGCAAGATCCTGATCGATGCGACAGCCCCGCTCGTGCCGCCGAAGGTGAGCCGGGTGCAACTTCCGGCAGGCGGTTCGGCGGTGGCGATGGTCCAGGCGATGTTGGGTGACACGGTTCGGGTCGTGTCCGCGTTTCAGAACGTTTCCGCTCACAAGCTCCGCAAATTGGGAGCGGACGTCGATTGCGACGTCCTGATCTGCGCGGACGACGTTGAAGCGCGGCAGATCGTGATCGATCTTGTCTCCAGCATCGGGTTGCGCGGCATCGACGCCGGGCCGGTATGCAATTCCGCGGCTGCGGAAGCGCTGACCTCGATCCTTATCTCCATCAATCGCCGGTACAAGATTCCGGGCTCGGGGATCAGAATTACCGGGATGGGCGATTACGCGCCAAATCAGTGACCGCCAGCGTTTTCCCGGCTGGCGTGGTGCGACCTGATCGGCATCCTTCCTCGCTCGTAGCGCCGTGCCGGGGTTTCGACCGGCGGCAACAAGGGTGCCGCGCCGAACGATGTCGAGGCTCGATCGACGGCCACGGGTCGATAGAGCGTCGTGCGCTGCCGTGGCTGTCGTCCGATGGAGCAGATGAGCTCCTCCATCGCCTCCGGCGGCATTTCTTGACCGTGCATGGCGCCGGCAGCGCGGGTGATGCTTTCGTTCATCAGCGTCCCGCCGAGGTCGCTCGCCCCTGCCTGCAAGCAAGCGGCAGCGCCTCCGCCGCCCATCTTGACCCAGGATGTCTGGATGTTCGTCAAGTTGGGATGCAACGCGAGACGAGCCACCGCATGCATGAGCACCGCCTCCCGGAATGTCGGTCCGAGGCGGCTTCGGCCATGCAGATGGATCGGCGTTTCCATCGGAACGAATGGCAGGGGAACGAATTCCGTGAAGCCGCCGGTGCGGGCCTGCAGCTCGCGGATGCGCAGGAGATGCCTTGCCCAGTGCCGCGGGCCGTCGACGTGGCCGAACATGATGGTCGCCGTCGTTCTGACGCCGAGGCGGTGCGCGGTCTCGACGACCTCCAGCCACTGCGCGGTGCTGACCTTGTCGGGGCAGATGATCGCCCGGACCTCGTCGTCGAGCACCTCCGCCGCCGTCCCCGGCATCGATCCGAGCCCCGCGGCCTTCAGCTCGATCAGGAAATCGCGTACGGGGACGCCGAGCGTGGCGGCGCCCTGCCAAACTTCGAGCGGGGAAAAAGCATGGATGTGGATTGCCGGGCAGACCGCTTTGATCGCGCGGCAGATCGCGAGATAGGTCGTTCCGTCGTAGTCGGGATGAATTCCGCCTTGCAGGCAGACTTCGACCGCGCCGCGGTCCCAGGCCTCGACTGTCCTGCGCTGGATTTCCTCCAGGCTGAGATCGTAGGGCCGTCCCCGCAGATTCGCGCTGAGCCTGCCTTTCGAGAACGCGCAGAATTTGCAGCGATAGTAGCAGACGTTCGTGTAGTTGATGTTGCGCGTGACCACGTAGGTCACCGCATTGCCTGAAACCTGCTCCCGCAACGCATCGGCGGCTGCACATACGGCACGAAAGGCATCGCCCCGACTCGCAAACAGCGACACGATGTCATTTTCGCTGAGCGCGCGACCGGCGGCGGCGCGATCGAGCAGCGATGCGAGCGGATTGCGGCCGGTCGGAAGAAGAGGCTCGGGAGCAGGCGCCTCCAACGTGCCGGGGCTCCAGCGGTCGACGCGCGCAAATCCTTCCGCGTCGGACGCGCGTAGCACGACGCTCCGCAGCTTTGGTTCGAGCCAACGATCCGGCTGGCTGGCATAGTGCGGATAAATGGCGAGCCGCTCGACCAGCACCTTGCCGGACCTGGCAGTCTCGCGCTCGAGACGATCGAGCTCCGGCCAGGGCCGCTCCGGGTTTACATGGTCCGGCGTCACCGGGGAGACACCGCCCCAGTCGTTGATGCCCGCGGCAATGAGATGCTGCAACGCTCCCGGAGAGAGATTGGGCGGCGCCTGGATGTTCATGTCCGGCCCGAACAGGATGCGGGCGGCGGCAATGGTCCAGAGATGATCGTCGAGATCGGGCTCCGCGTGGCTTGCCATCCGCGTCCCGGGCTTGGCGCGGAAATTCTGGATGATGATTTCCTGCAGGTGACCATATCGCTCGTGCAGGCCGCGCAGGTGCAGCAGCGCTTGCAGACGCTCGCCGCGAGTCTCGCCGATGCCGATCAGAATTCCGGACGTGAACGGCACGGCGGCCTCGCCGGCGGCCCTTATCGTGTCCAGCCGCACGGCCGGCCGCTTGTCCGGAGATCCGAAGTGCGGCCCGCCGCGCTGCGACAGCCGCTCCGCCGCGGTCTCGAGCATGAGACCCTGGGAGACCGAGACCTGGCGCAGATCGGCGAGCTCGCGCGCGGACATCACGCCCGGATTGAGGTGGGGCAGCAGCCCGGTCTTCTCCAGCACCAGCGCGGACATCTCGGCCAGATAGGAAATCGTCGTCTGGTGGCCGAGCGCCGCAAGCTCCTCGCGGGCGGCGCGATAGCGCAGCTCGGGCTTGTCGCCGAGCGTGAACAGCGCCTCCCGGCAGCCGGCCGCCGCGCCGGCCTGCGCGATCGAGATCACCTCCTCGGGCCTGAGATAGCTCCGTTCGCCCCGACGCGGCGGATGCGCGAAGGTGCAATAGTGACAACAGTCGCGACAGAGCTTGGTGAGCGGGATAAAAACCTTGCGCGAGTATGAAATCACGTCGCCGTGGCCACGGTCGCGGATCTCTGCCGCAGCCGCCATCATCGCGGCGAGGTCGTCGCAGCCGGCGAGTGTCATGGCCTCGGCAGGCGAAGGCTTGTCGCCGTCGCGCGCACTGCGGATCAGGGCCTCGAACCGGCTCATGGGAGTGCCGGATTGTCCGCTGCGAGCTCGAGCCGGTCGAGCAAGTCGCGGGCGCGCGTCGTGGACGGGATCTTCATGAGCTCGGAAAGGTCCGCAGGCTCGTCGATGTCGAGCGCAATGCGCGGCAGATGGACCGTCGTCGGCTCGACGCCGCATGCACGCGCGGCTGCGAGATGGGGGAAGAAGCTGTCGGCGCCGAACCGCAATGGTACCAAATCTGCCGGCGAGCTCACGATCGCGTTCGATCCGCGTTCGTCGCGGGCGGGTACGATCGTGAATCCCGGTTCTCCGCGGTGAATGTCCAGCAGGTGCCGGATGTCGGCGGGCGAGACCAGCGGGACGTCGCCCGGGATCGTCAGCATGGTCGAGCCGCGAGCGGCCAAGCGGCGGGCCGCCGCGGTGACCGCGCCGGTGTGGCCGTCTCGCGCACCGCCGCTGCACACGCGCGCGCCCAGGCGCAAGGCAATGTCGGCGGCGGCGGGATCGATCGTGACGACGGCGATGCCGGTCAGTTCCGGTACGGCCGCGACGGCTTGCAATACGTCCTCGAGCATCGCGAGGGCCAATTGCTGCCGCACGTGTGCGGACAGAACCCCAGCGAGGCGTTGCTTTGCGCAACCGGTGTCCTTCACCGGTACCACCGCCCAGATGTCGCAATCCCCGCTCATATGTTGTGACTGACCCGGTCCGGATCCCAGGCTGAGATCCGCGAAGTCCTAAGAGATGAGGACGGGGCGACGTGCGGCGTCATTGGCCCTCGGGTCTGAGGATGATCTTGCCGGACACCGCGCCCTGCTCCAGAAGCCGGTGCGCCTCCGCTGCTTGCGAGAGCGGCAGCCGCAACCCGATGCGCGGCCGAATCCGGCCGGTGGCCAGTAACTGAATGAGACTTCGCGTCATGTCACGGCGTGCAACGGGATGGTGGTCGTACGTGTGCATATTGAAGCAGCGGAGCGCCGGGCTGCGCCCCGCGGCTCGCCGCATTTCGTCGAAGACGTCCTTCTCCGGCATCGGAGTGTGAATATTGTAGAAGACCAACGTGCCGAAATCGGCGAGCAGGTGCAGGAGGTCGGCAAATTGCGGCCCGATGATGTGGTCGAAGGCGATGTTGACGCCGCGCCCCTGCGTCAATTCAAGGACACGATCGACGATCGGCTCGTCCTTGTAGTTGACGACATGATCCGCGCCGAGCGAACGCGCATAGGCTATCCGTTGCGGCGATCCGGCACTTCCGATGACGATCAACCCTTGGGCTTTTGCCAATTCCACCAGCGCTCCGCCGACACTCCCGGCAGCGCCCGCGACGAAGATGCTTCGCGTCCCGGGTCTTGCTCCCATGTCGTGGAGCATGGCGTAGGCCACCAGATAGCTCGGCAACACGACGGCTTGATCGAGATCGACGCCGTCGGGGAGGGGATGCGCTGCCGCTGCCGGCACGGCAATGGCCTCGGTGTAGCAGCCTCCCCTGACCGGCAGGTCGCGCGCGCTGAGCAATACCGATTGCCCCGGCCGGAGCGTGTTGACATCCGCTCCGGTGATTTCGACGACACCCGTCAACTCACTGCCGGGACTGGCGGGCAGTGGTGGCATCCACGCGTAGGTGCCTTTGCGGATGAGGATGTCGGGACGGCTGACAGCGATCGCCTTCGTGCGGATCAGAATCTCGTCCGGTTTTGGGGTCGGCAGCGGGAGGTCCACCGTCTCCAGCACGTCCGGGCCGCCGGGCCTTCGCAGCACTACCGTTTTCATAGCGTTTCACATCAGGCGCTCGACTTGAGAGCCACTCCCGCCACAGCACGCGCCATCTGCTTTTCGCCTTCGGCGGCCGATCTCTCGCGCTGGAGACTCCATTTGGGCACAACGATCGCCCACCTGTTGACGCCGCCGACACGCACACGACGGGCTGAAGAGCAAATCCCATTGGGTGGGCAACTGCTTCTTTGCTCGAAAATATTCGTCGTACAGCCAAGTAGTATAGAAGTCAGTAGTATGCTGCCCATGGGTGATAATTATTATTGGGAAGCATCCCAATACATATCCCACTATTAGTGTGGGCTTGATTTTTCTTGACTCGCTATTCGAGCGTGCACTACTCGTCCGGGCTGCTGCGCCGCCAGCCTCCACCAAACTTGCACCCCCACGCATGTACGGCACCGATCATGAGCAATGCGCATCACGCTGTGGCGTCGCCGTCCACTCCGATTGCATCGGAGGAGGCCTCGTCACGCAGCTTCCGCTTCTTCGACAATCGGCAAAAATATCTCCTGTTCGTGAACACGTGCAGCGAGAAGAGGGTGGTGGCGAAGCGCGTGTCGCAGGAGCTCGCCAACATCCATCCGCGTCCGCCAGCCGTGCGCATATTCGATGCCGGCGTCGGCGACGGGACGGTGTTGACCCGCGTCATGCGCAGCATGCACGGCCGTTTCCCGCACATGCCGTTCTATGTGGCCGGCAAGGAAATAAGTCTCGAGGACGTGCGGCTGACGCTCGACAAGATGTCGGATCGGTTCGCGGATCATCCGGCGACGGTGTTCGTCCTCACCAACATGTACTACGCCGAAGCGCCATGGCTGACGGTCAAGTCACAGGTGGCCGCCAGCAGCCTGATCTGGCGCGATGTTCCTCTGCGAGGGAATACCGCCGCTGAATTCGAGGAGCAGATCGGCGATCTTCAGCCGTTCCTGATGGAGAACTGGAGGGCAGGGGTCAGCCCCAAGTCGGGAAATCCGATCTACGAGCGCCCTGTCGTCCTCGTCATCTACCGCGAGGATCATCGTTTCGTTCTCGACCGCATCCTGCCTCAGCCGGGCCGGGCGCAGGCGAATTTCGATCTCGTCATCGCGTCGCAACCGTATCGCGCGCGCACGTCGGCCGAGTTCAAGGCCAAGAAGGTGATCAGCCCGCTGGCGCGAGCCTTGGGGCCCGGCGGGCGGCTTGTTGCCGTCCATTCCTGCGGCAATGATCCCGGCCTGGAAATCATCCACAAGGTCTGGCCCGAGGACAATCCGTTCGTGACCGACCGGCATCAGATTCTGCGCGCCGTCAAGCAGGATCTCGGTACGGCGGCGCGGGAGCTCAACCTGAATGCGCTCTCGAACGAACGCTCGATCTTCCGATATCACCTGGAGACGCTGCCGAACGAGGTGTCAGGGCCGATCGGCACCTCGACGACATTCGCCGCCTGGAATGCCGCGATCTACGTGGCGCAGGTGGAGGACGAGCGCCTGGCCGACGTCGTGACCGATGGTCGATACGTCGAGGTGACGAACGACGTGCTGCACCGGCACAACGGCCTCTGGTTCAACGACGAGTGCTACGTGATCTCGAGGAATTGGGGCTGAGGCAGCTGGAGCTGATCAAAGCGGAAAGGTTGCGCGATGAAGGCGCGACCCATGCCGGACAGGTCGTTTCGCGCTTCGGCGCTAGTAAGCGAACGCGTTCAGAACCAGGGTGAACGTGAACAGTCCGCCCAGGACCAAGCCGAATAACCGCGCAATCCGTTGTTCGCTCATGACCATCCACCCGTTCTTTGATGGTTAGACGAGCGAACCCTGTGTTAGGTTCAAATTCTTCGCCGGAAACGCCCCTTTTTCGTAATCAATGGGTGACTGGCTGCGGTAATTGGATAGCGCCTTTGTGCGTCCTGGATGACCAGTGTCCAACTGCTGGTCATACCTTCGGGATCTTCGCGTCCGCGACCACCTTCGTCCATTTGGCGACATCGTCGGCGACGCGCTCCTTGAAGCCTTCGGGCGTGGTCGGGCGGGTATCGCTCCCGAGCTCGCGCAGCCGCTCGATCACGGCCGGCTCGGCCAGGATCGCCTTCAGCTCGGCGTTGACCCTGCTCACGAACGGCGCCGGCAAGCCCGCCGGGGCGGCGACGCCGAGCCACGAGGTGACGGCATAGCCCTTCACCGTGTCGCCGATCGGCGGCGTGCCCGGCAACATGAAGAACGGGCTCGGCCCGGTGATCGCGATCGCGCGCAGCTGCCCGTTCCGGATCGGCGGCATGAGCGCCGCCGGCGTGTCCACCTGGAAGTCGATGCGCTTGCCCAGGAGGTCGGTGATCGCCTGCGGCGAGCCGCGGTAGGGCACGTGCTGGATCTTCGCATTGGCCATCGCCGCGAACAGCTCGAAGGCGAGATGCATGCCCGTGCCGTTGCCAGCCGTGGCGCAAGTCAGCTTGCCCTCCTGTGCCTGTGCGCTCTTGATCACGTCGGCGATGGTCTGAGCCGGATGATCCGGATAGGTCGCGAGAATGAACGGAAAATCCGTCAGCATGCCGATGAAGGTGAAGTCCTCCACCGCGTCGTAAGGCAGCTTGTTGTAGATGGCGGCTGACACCGCGTGCCCGCCCGGGATGACCGCGATGGTCGTGCCGTCCGCCGCCGAACGGGCCACGGCCGCGGCCGCCGTAGTGCCGCCGGCGCCCGGGCGCGGCTCGACCACGATGGTCTGGCCCAGGCGCTTGCCGAGGTGCTCGGCGACGAGCCGCGCGACGATGTCGACGTTCGCGCCGGGCGTGAACCCGTGCATCATCGTGATGGTGCGGCCGCTCTGGGCAAAGGCCGGAGCCACGGCCAGTGCCGAAAGGCCGGTGAGCGCTGCGCGGCGGGTCAAGCTCGTCATGGTCGTGATCTCCAATTGATATCGCGATTATGCCGGCGCGGTCTCTACCTTATAACCCGCGTCGCGCATGATGCGGGCGCCGGATTCGCCGAGCTCCTGCAGGCGGCGAGCCAGAACGTCGGCGGGAAACGTGAGCTTGCCGTTCTCTTTGCGCACGATGCCGTCGATGATCACCGTGTCGACATTGCCCGCGCCGGCGATCTCCACGATCGAATAGACGGGGTCGTAAACCGGCGCCATGTTGATGTCGTTCGCCCGCAGCATGACGATGTCCGCTTTCTTCCCCGGTGACAGCGTGCCGATCCTGTCCTCCATCATGAAGGCGCGGGCGCCGCCGATGGTCGCCCATTCGAGTGCCTCGCGGGTGCGCACCGGAAGCTGCTTGAACGGGGAATTGCCGCGCAGCGCATTGTTGCGGATCTCGCGGCCGCGCGCGAACAGCAGCGCCGCCTGCATCTCGCGGAACATCTGGCCGCTGCAGAACGGCTCGACGTCGATGCCGATGGACGGCATCCCGCCGGCGGCGCGGAACGCGGCGACCTGCGTATCGCCGATATGGTGATGCAACTCGACCAGCACCGTGGAGGTGAGCGACGCCCCGGAATCGGTGACGATCCGCAGGTCGTCATGGGTGTAGCTCGTGCCGTGCACGAGGTTGTGGTCGGGCCCGAGCAGTCCCGCCTTGGCCATCCGGGCGTAGCCGTCGGGGACGACGCAGTCCTCGCGCCGGCGCGTGTGCGACGAGGACACCAGGCCGAGCTCGCGCGCCATGCGGATGTCGTGCTCGACCACCTCCCACGCGCCCCAGTCGGGGCCGAGGATCGCCATCGCCAGCGTCACGCGGCCGTCGTCGCTCGCGAGCCGGCCCTTGCGCAGCGATTCGATGCGGTCGCGCGGATGCGGGACGTGGGTGAACGGCTTGGCGCCCTCCGCGGTCGGCGGCTTGGCGGTGCCGTGCGCGAACACGGCGCGGATGCCGCTGTCGATGAGACCATCGACCGCGCGCTCGGCCAGCTCGAGCGAGGTGATGTTGTGGCACCAATCGACGAGCGTCGTCACGCCGGCGTCGATCTGCCCGAGTGCGCCGACCAGGTTGCCGAGATAGTTGTCCTCCGGCTGGTAGCGCGTCGCCAGATTGAGATGCATGTGCCGCAGGTAGTCGGCGGTCATCCACTCGACGCCGATGCCGCGCAGCGCGGTCTCCCAGGTGTGCATGTGTGCGTTCACCAGGCCCGGCATCACGATCTTGTCGGACGCGTCGATCACCTCGTCGGCGGCCGCATCGAGGTGTCGTCCGACGGCTTCGATCCGGTTGCCGAGGCACAAGAGCTCTCCGCCCTTGAAGTCGCCGATCGCGGGATCGAGCGTGACCAGCCAGCCGCATTTGATCAGAACGCGTTTCATCGGTGTCCTTGGCGTTGTTCGCGCCCACTCAGAAGTAGGGCGTGCTCCACTCCAACTCCTTCGGCGAAATCTTCCGTTGCACGCACCGCGCCGCCGCGTAGCCCGCGATTTCGCCGGTCTGGGTGCACCACGGGAAATTCCGCATCACCATGAAGATGGTGTCGTAGGTGAACGACAGCGATGCGCCCGTCAGCAGCAGGTTGCTGATCTTCTTCGGCAGGAAACAGCGAAACGGCACCTCGAATGTATGCTTGCGATGTTGATCCCAATAGAAAGGCTTGGTCATCGGCTTGGTGACCGCGTCCCTGAATTGCCGGCCGGCAAGAACGTCGTCCATGCAGAAGACATGCTCCCCGACGGGATGCCGGCCGTCGCGGATGCCGACGAAGCGTCCGATATTGTTCAGCACCGCGTTCTCGAAGCCCGGCACATACTTCTTGAGAAATTTCACCTCCGCATCGATGAAGCCGCGAAGCTCACGTTTGGCGCGGGCTTCGTCGTCGGCGCTCTCGTCCATGTGCAGGCCCCATTCGTAAGGCACGTTCTGCCACAGGATGAAGCTGCCGTCCGTCTGCATCGGGCTCATGTCGATGGTGGGATGGCCGATATAGAGGTCGCCGTAGACGCCCGTGCCGTTCATGCGCGGGCGATAGAGCCCGGGCGGAAGGTCGCCCGCTGCGTCCGCCTCGGCGATCAGCTTGGACAACGTCGGATCCTTGGCGGATTTCTGGTGCGCCACCACGCGCGCGAAGTCGATCCCGCTCATGATCCAGAGAAGGCCGCCGGGAATGGGACGGTTGCGGCCGTCCCACTCGGCGGTCGCGGGTTGCGGCCCGCCGCCCGAGACGAAGGGCACGCCGGCGCATGCCGCGAGCTGCGCCGTGCCCGAGCCTTCGATGAACACCTTGCCGGCGATCGCCTGCCGGCCGGAGGCGTTCTCCACGATGATCGCGGTGATGCTGTCGTTGCCGATGCCGGGCTCGACCACGGCGTCGACGAACGAGGTGCCGTAGAGGGCGACGACGCCGGCGTCCTGCAGCATCCCCGCCATGACGCTGCCGGCGCCTTCCGGATTGAAGCTCTGGCGGGTGAAGCGCGCATCCGGCTTCAGATAGCGTTCGTAGTGCGACAGCGGGTTGCCCGCCCAGTCCGGAAGCGTCGCCTCGGTCGCGGTGTAGATGTATCCCTCGGCGGCGAAGCGTTGCATCAGCTCGGTATGAATGCCGCCGACGCCCGGACCGGCCGAGCCCTGCAGCCCCGAGGTGTGCACCCCGCCCGGCATGTCGAACCGCTCGACCAGCACGACACGCGCGCCCATGCGCGCGGCTTGCAGCGCGGCCGCGAAGCCGCCCGGTCCGGCCCCGACGACGACCACATCGGCGTCGTAGGCCACCGGGATGCGCCGCGCCGGCACGGTGATCGCATCGTGGTCGTTCTCGTGCAGCTTCGCGTCATTGGATTTCAAGCCTACTCGAACCCGTAGAGCCGCTCCGCGTTGTCGACGAGGATGCGCTTGCGCACGGCATCATCGGGCACCCACACCGCGATCTGGTCGACGAGATCGCCGTCGTTCGGCATGGTCTTCTCCAGCAGCACGTGCGGCCAGTCGGAGCCCCAGACCAGGCGGTCGGGCGCGGCGGCCACCAGCGCATGCGCGAACGGCGTCATGTCCGGATAGGGCGGCTCCCGCAGCGACGTGCGGTAGGGCGCCGAGAGCTTGGCCCAGCCGCGCCCCGATTTGAGCAGGCGAAGGAGCGCCTGGAAACCTGGCGCGTTGACACCCTTGCGCGCATCCGGCCGGCCCATGTGATCGATCACCACCTCGGTCGCGAAGCTGCCGAGCATGGTGTCGAGATCGGGATGGTCCTCGACGTCGAGCAGGAACTGCACATGCCAGCCCAATTCCTTGACGCGCTCGGCCAGGCGGCGCGCCACGCCGAACTCCAGGCCGGTCCTGGCAGTGCGGTTGACGCGGAAGCCGCGAATGCCGGCCTCGGCCAGGCGCCGCAGCTCCTTGTCGGTGATGTCCTCGCCGATCAGCGCGATGCCGCGCAGCTTGCCGGGGTTTGCCTTGATCGCATCGACGATGAAGCTGTTGTCGTTGCCGTAGAGGCCGGTCTGCACCAGCACGCCGCGCGCGAAGCCGGCAGTCCCCAGCATCGCGAGATAGTCCTCGAGATATACCGGCGGCGGCGTGTAGAGCCGCGTCGCGGCGTAGGGATACTTGTCCGGCGGGCCGAACACATGTGCGTGGCAGTCCGCGGCCTTCGCCGGCAGCACCAGCTTCGGCTTGCGCATGTCGCGGATCGGCGCCGCGCACATCGGCGCGCCGCCGTTGGTCGCATCGGCCTTTGGCGGCGCGACGTCGGTCATTCGTCCAATTCCCCACACGATCACGGCACGCGCGGCCGAGACCGTTCATCTTGCAAGTTTCGACGAGCGAGGCAAGAAACCGCACGCCGGTTCTGTGCAATCCGAAAATCCGGGATCGGTCAACCGACCAGCTTGAGGCGCTCGACTCTCGGCTCGAAGCGCGACCGGAAGATTGCCGCGTCGAGCGGGTCCTCGAAGCAATAGCGCACGAAGGCCGCATATTCGTCTTCGACGTACATGTCGAACTTGCCGACGTACGACGTGAGAAAATTCATTATCTTGCTGTCATCGGAGAGCTGCGCTCGCGGGAGCACCACCTGGTACGGGCATTCCTCATCGAGCTTGCGCAACCACGCGCTTCGTTGGTCCGGGTCCATGGCTTCCTCGTACTTAGACTCAGACGGCAAAATGTTCTCTTTTTGTTCCTACAAGTCAAGTGTCGGCTCGCAAGAAGGTAAATCCTGATCTTGGACCGTTGATACCATGTACTTTTTGCAATTTGCCTCGCCCTTGAAATCCGGCCTAATCAGCAACGGGAGCGCGCGAGTCGGCGCTTCGCAGGGGGTGACAGCATGCCGATGAGTCCAGCGCTTCAGCGCCGCCGCCACGCCAGGGCGAAGCTGACGGCTGCGGCGAGGCTGGAGACCGCGCGCGTCGCGGCGGGGCCGGAAAGCGTCGGCTACCTTGTTCGGTATGCGTACCGCGCCTTCGTCAAGGCGCTCGCCGTCGAGCTCGGTCCTCACGACATTACGACCAGCCAATGGTCGGTTCTGCGGGTGCTGTGGCTGGAAGAAGGAATGAGCCAGGTCGAGCTGGCGCAGCGCATGATGGTGGAGAAGGCTTCGCTGACGCCGGTTCTGGAAAGCATGGCCGGCAACCGCCTCATCGTGCGAAGCCGCAATTCCGACGACCGCCGCAAGGTCAACATTTTCCTGACGGCGCGCGGGCGTCAGCTCAGGGACATGGTGTTGCCGTCGGGAGGCAAGATCAACAAGAAGGCCACCCGCGGGATGTCCGCCGCCGAGATCGATCGGTTGCGCGACCTGCTGTCGAGGCTCATCACGAACCTCCACGACTGAGGGCGGCGTTCCGTCGCCGACGAATCCGCTCGGCTCCCAAATGATGATCCGTGTGATAGCATGGCAACGGTGACTGGGCCGGGAGCGCAACGAGCGGAGCGCCGCATGACTCGATCGATCGGGTTCATCCTTCTTGCGGTGCTGGCCATCGGGGCGGAGCGTGCCTGGGCACTGGCCAATCCGGCGTCGGTGTTCTGCGTTCAGAGCGGCGGCAAGAGCGAGATTCGCAACGGCGCGCGCGGTCAATACGGCGTCTGCCGGCTGCCCGACGGCCGGGTAGTGGAGGAGTGGGCGTACTATCGAAAAATGAAAGGCAAGGCCCGCGGCTCGCAGTAGTATGTACATGTGAGAATGCGTGGGACACGGGCCCACGCAAAGCTTGTGACAGGAGCTCCGATGTTGATGCGTTTGGTATTCGCGTGCGGCTGCCTCGCAGTCTTCGTCTCGGCTACTCCAGCGGTCGCGCTGACGCCCGCGGAGAAGATGGAAATCTGCAAGTTCGGCGCCGACCACCAGAAGCTCGCAGGCGCGGCGCGCAAGAAATTCCTCGCCAAATGCATGGCCGACGCGCCGGCTGCCGCGGCGCCGAAATCGCAATAACTTTTCTACAAGCCGATCCAGGCGTCGCGCTTGTAGTCGAAATAGCGCCCGACCTTTTCCCCGTCCCATTCGTATTGCAGGTGACGTTCCTGTATCGGGATGCCGACGACATCGGGCCAGAATGCCGCGATGCAGCGGCCGCCGGCGTCCCGCACGCTCGGATAGACGAGGCCGTTGCTGCCGTGCTCCCGCAGCCGGCGGCCAAGCGAGCGGCTGGCGTCGTAGGAGTTCGGGATCGAGCACGGCGCGCCGCGCGGCGGCGGGCAGGGTGCCGGCATCGTGGAACGTACGCGCGACGCGGCCGAGCAGCACGCGCATGTCCTCGCGGCGCGGCGGGTCGTTCGCGTCGCGGGCAAAGCGCGCGAAGTGGTGGACGGTCTCGGCGACCGCGGTCTCGATCCGGTTGGCGGCGTAGTAGACGCCCCACGTGCCGTCCGAGAAGCGCGAGCCCTTCGGATTGACGTGCGTGAACGGCGCCATTACCCAGGATGCATTCGGACCGCCGACGCGCCGCTCCGGCGGAACCAGGCTGATCTCGCCGATCTCGTCGCGCAGCCGCGGATTGGTCGCGGCCTCGAGCGCGATGAGCGCGTCCCACACCGCCGGGCTTGCGGAGACGCGCTCGAATAGATGGATCGGCGGATAGCGCGAGGCGATGATGCGCCACGCCTGCCGCCAGCGGACCGGCGCGGTCGCGATCTCAGGACCAGGGCGCGCGGGCGGCATCGATGTAGGCCCGCACGGCTGCGAGATCGGTCACGTCGCCGGCCGCCATTCGCTCGAGTGGCGTCTGGCCGCCGAAAAATGCATTGGGCCGCTTGATCCAGCCGTCGGCCAATTCTGCGTCCGAATAGACGATCTGCAGCGCCTTCCAGATGCCGGCGACATAGCCGATGCGGCGCAGCGTGTCCTCCGGCACCCGGACCGCCTTGCCTTTCTTCCATTCGTAGAACGTACGCTCGGCGGGGAAACCGAGGATCCGGCGGGCCTGATCGTTGTCCACGCCCCAGCGCTCCATCATGCCGAAGAAGCCCTCGATGGCGAGGCGCTGCTGGTCGGCAGGCATCCGCTCGATGACGGGGGGTGAAAGGGCAGTCATTGCATTGCTCCGTATTTGCAGTATATAGAAGAATATATGCAGATTTGCAACTGATGCCTGAATCCTGGCGGGGCGACATCGACAGTGCTCAACTCGTTGCCCCAGTGCACGAAGGGAGATTGGGATATGCCCGAGTATCTCGCGCCCGGCGTCTATGTCGTGGAGATCGAGGATGCCGCCAAGCCGATCGAGGGGGTTCCCGTTTCCATCGACCACGAGACGCTTCGACAGGTAGTCGGGGATTTGCACACGCGGCTGGCGTCGGTGGCCCCGGACTGGACCGAGCGCAACCAGGGTGACCCCGGCGTGGCGTTGCTCGAAGTAATGGCGTGGCTCGGCGAGCAGTTGATCTACCGCGCCGACGCCATGCCGGATCGCGCCGCGGTGCACGCGTCGCGTTTGGCAGCTGTCACCCTTGCGTTGCTTGCCGACAAGGAGCCGGCGCAATGCGGCGTGCTCGAGCGCGTGCGCTTCTTCCGCGGGCGCAGTCTCGGCATTGATTTCGCGCTTCCGACTGGCGGATAACACCCCTTGCGCGCTCGATCAGGAGTTCCGATGGCCAACAAACCCGCGCCGACATCAGCGGCTCCGCCCGAGGATCCCGGCATCATCCGGGATTACCACGCCCACATCTACTACGACCCGGAGTCGAGCCGCGACCGCGCCGCGCGCCTGCGCGAACGCGTGGCGACGGCGTTCCCGGAGGCGACGCTCGGACGCTGGCACGACGAGCTGGTCGGGCCGCATACGCAATCGATGTATCAGATCGCCTTCCCGCGCACGATGCTGGCATCGTTCCTGCCGTGGCTGATGCTCAACCGCGACGACCTCACCATCCTGCTCCACCCCGGCACCGGCAACGACTACGCCGATCACTCCGACCACGCGGTCTGGTTCGGCGCCGTGCTGCCGCTGCGGCTGGATGTGTTGAAGGGCGCGCGGAAAAAGCGGCACTCCTACGCCGTCTTATGCCGCCAGGTCGCGAACGGCCCGCTCGCGAACGGCCTTGGCGGGATTTCCCCGCCAGTGGCTGCCGGCCTCGAGAATCTCGCCCTTCATCAGGAAGGAGTCCGGATCGAGCACGACATTGTCGCCCATGATCACGCCGTAGTGCACGAACGCGACGTTGCCGATGGAGCAGCCGCTTCCGATCTTGACGTAGTCGGACTTGAAAACGCCTTCCTCGAGCGAGTGGCCCTGAATGACGCAGCCCTCGTTCAGGTTGGTCAAGTCGCCGATCTCGATCAGCGTCTTGTCGTGGAGGCGGCAGCCGTCGTCGAACACCTTGCGACCCACTTTCACGCCCAGCAGGCGGGAGACCAGGTTCTTGAACGGCGTGCCCTTGAACAGGAACAGCAACGGCGATCCGCAGAATTTCCAGTGTCGCTCGTGATGCCAGAAATGCTCGTCGTACATCGACACGAGCTGCGGCGTCAGCCGCTTGAAGCCGAGGCTCGCGCGCTCGACCAAGGCGAACCAGAGGATCGTGAACAGCGAGGCGAACGCGCCGTAGGCGAAGATCGCAAGCTCGCCGTGCAGGTGAAAATAGGAGACCGCCACGAACGCCGAGAGCATCAGCACGAAGAGGCAAAGCCAGTTGCTGAGCAGGACAGCCTGCCATGGTCAGGATGTTGTAGCGGTTCTTCGCGCCGAGCCGCTGTTGCAGCGTGCCATCATCCAGCGCGAACGTCTTGTCGCGATCGACGACCCGCGGGATCTCGAAGCAGGGCGAGCCCAGCAGTCCCACATTCTCGCGCACCGGACCGTCGATCGGGATCATGACCTTGGTGCCGAGCAGGCAGTTCGCGCCGGTCTTGCCGGCGGCCGGGTAGTAGATGTTGTTGCCGAGATAGCTGTGGTCGCCGATCCTGACCTTGCCGAGCTTGAACGAGCTCGCCGACATCGCGACGTTGATCATCGTCAGCCCGTCCGAGACCATCGTCCCGCTGCCGATGTCGCACAGGAACGGATTGTCGTGGCGCTGGTCGAGGCCGAAATTGGCGCCGGTCTGCACCACCTTGTTCAGGCGATAGCCGACCCAGCCGAGATAGTTGACGATGTAGGAGCTGTCGCCGAACAGAAGGTTGAGAACGGCGCGAATTGCTGAACACCGAGACGCTGCGATGGATGAGGTAGTGCACGCCGTAGAGAACGTAGGTCTTGTCCTCCTGCAAGAAGCAGATGAAGCAGCCGCGGCACCAGGACGACGCTCAGCAGCCGAATGGCGAGCACGGCGACGAACAGCGCAGCCGATACCAGCAGGATTTCGCCCGCCAGCAGCAGAAACCCCTCGACCGGCTCATGCAGGAGCAGGGTCGCGCTGGTGATGCGATAGAGATACGGGAACAGGTGATACAGCAGCAGGATCGCGACCGGCAGGATGACCGCGAACACGGTGAAGAGCTGATAGGCTGAATAGAGCGCGCGCCGCAGCGGCGTGCATGGCGCGCGCCTCGACGGTGCAATAGTTCGCCGTCGTCTCCTGCGCGGGCGAGCCGTGGTAGCGCTTGCCTCTGGGGACGCGCTGGCCGGTCTGCAGGGACGATGCGTGGCCGAGCTGGGCGCCGTCTTCCATGCCGGTGTCGATATCGAGCACGCTCGCCTCGCCGACGAATGCGTTGTCGCCGATGCGGATCGGTCCGGTGTGGATGTAGTTGGCTTGCGCCTTGTAGCCCGTGGCGACGCAATCCTTCCGCAGGATCGTGTTGTCTGCCGATCGAGATCAGGTCGGTGCACACCGGCAGGAGCTTGGACTGGATCACCGTGTTGCGGCCGACCTTGGCGCCGAGCAGCCGCAAATAGACATTGTAGAGCGGGCTGCCGACGAAGAACGCCAACGGCGCGCTGCGGATGAGCGTCCTTGACCAGCCAGAAGCGGAAGTAGCGCAGGCTCCAGATCGGGATGACCTCTTCCTTCCATCGTCCGATCAGGAGCCATTTCGCGGCGACGGGAATGGCGTTGAGCGCCACGAAGGCTGCGACGCGTGAACGCCACGATGCGCAGATAGGTCTCGGCCGTGTTGTCGATCGCGTCATAGGTCCATTCGAAGCCGGTCGTGATCAGCCAGACGCCGAACAGGCTGTACGCGGCGTAGTACAGGAGCTGCAGGGCGCCGCAGCCGTAGTATTCGAAGGTCGGAGGGGGTGTATGCAGGCTGCTGCTGCTTCGTCGCAACCGCGACCTCGTCGGTCTGCGTGGCCAGATGGCTCGCGAGCTTGGCGATGGTCGGGTTGAGGTAGATGTCCCGCATCGAAACATCCGACTTCAGGCTGCTTGCGAATCTCGGAGCAGAAGCGCGCCATCAGCAGCGAATGCGCGCCGAGGTCCTGGAAGAAATTGTCCTCGACCGAGACCCGCTCGATCTTCATCACCTCGGTGAGCGCGCGTGCGCAGCGCCGCCTCGGTCTCGTCGCGCGGCGCAATCGACGTTGCCGCTGCCGGCCGAGACGCGCGGCCCCTTGGGCGGCGGCAGGTTCTTGCGGTCCGCCTTGTGGCTCGACGTCATCGGGATGATGGGCAGCTCTTCGAGATAGGCCGGCACCATGTAGGGCGGCAGCTGCTTGCGCAGCGTCTCCGAGATGACCGCCGGCGACAGCGCCGTCGCGCCCTGCTTGAGCGAATAATAGGCGACGAGCTCCGACCGCGCCCGGCTCGAACTCGTAGGTGTTGACCACCGCCTGGGCGATCTGCGGCATCTGCATCAGCACCGACTCGATCTCGGTCAGCTCGATGCGATAGCCGCGGATCTTGACCTGGGTATCGATGCGGCCGAGGAACTCGACCTCGTCCTGGTCGTTGATGCGGCCGAGGTCGCCGGTACGGTAGATGCGCTGCGAAGGGTTGTTCGGCGATGTGGAGGAAATCGGGGATGAACTTCTTCTCCGTGAGGTCCGTCGCCGGTTGAGATAGCCGGCGGCGAGCCCGATGCCGGCGATGCCGATCTCGCCCATCGCGCCGTCGTCGACGAGCGCGTCGTCCTCGTGCTCGTCGAGAATGACGATCGTGTAGGTCGGCAGCGGTCCGCCGATGGTGACCGGCTTGTCCGGGTAGAGCTCGGTCAACGTGGCCGTGACCGTGGCCTCGGTCGGGCCATAGGCGTTGAGGATGGTGCGGCCCGGGCGGTGCCAGCGGACCACGAGATTGTGCGGGCAGGCCTCGCCGGACACGAGCAGGATGCGCAGGTCCGGCAGATCCCTCTCGATCGTCGCCAGCAAGGTGGGGACGCAGGCGAAATACGGTGACGCGCCGCTCCGCGAGAAAGTCGGCGAGGTCGTCGCCGACGAGGCTCGCGCCGGGCTTGCCCGGCACCAGCGTCGCGCCGGCGAGGAGCGGCACCCAGAGCTCCTCGACCGAGAAGTCGAAGGCGATCGTCATGCCCTGGTAGGCGCGATCGCCTGCGCGGATGCCGTAGACCTCGGCCGCGACCTTCACGAAATTGCAGATGCTGGGGTGCTCGATGGCGACGCCCTTCGGCGTGCCGGTCGTGCCCGACGTGTAGATGATGTAGCAGAGCTGATCGACCGGCGGCGGATTTTTCGTGATCGGCCAGCCGCGCCTTGGCCTTGCCGTCGATCTCGCGCGCGGCGGCGTCGAGAAAGATCGGCCGGACCGGGAAATCGGCGAGCTTCGCGCGAAAGACCGACAGCGAAACGATCGCCTTCACGCTCGCGTCCTTCAGGATGAAGCCGATGCGCTCGGTCGGAAAGCCGGCGTCGAGCGGGACATAGGCGGCGTTGATCTTCAGCACCGCCAGCAGCGCGACGTAGCTGTCGACGGTCTTGTCGAACATGAGACCGATGCGGTCGCCGGACTTGAGGCCCTGCTCGAGCAGGAACCGCGCGGTCTGGTTGGCGCGATCGTCGAGCTCGCGAAAGGTGAAGACCGCGTCGTCGGTGACGACCGCCTCGGGGCGCGCGTTGCCGAGGCATGCAACTGGTCGCAGCGCTGCTCGAACAGATGGTCGAGCCGCTCGCCCTCCTTCCAGCGAATGGCGTTGTCGGCGTGCTTGCAAATCAGCATGGGGGTCTCGCTCCGTCGAGCTCCGACGACGGCCTTTCTTTATCGCGATATGGTTTGGGCACCAACAGGGCGATCGCCTGAAAAACGCGCAGGTCGGCCGTGTGGCCGACCTGCGGTCCGCTCTGCTGGCCCTGGGATGAGAGGGAGATCAGCCTCATCCCTGGGAGCCGTCCGGCTCTCCGGGCGCAGAGCTGCTACGTGTTGCGGCTAGGCAGCTTGCAGCATAGCCGGCAACTCGGGCTCCGAAGCGGGCGCATCCGCCTCGGGGGCCTGCTCGCCGCGCTCGCCGAACTCCTCGGCGAGTCGCGCGCTCCAGGATGTCGATGCCCTCATCGAGCTCGTGCGTAGGTGCGTCGTGAGCGGCATCATGCACTTGATCACCTCGTCCTCCGGGCCGGCGCGCTCGATGATCAGGCCGTAGGCGAAGGCCTGCTTGGTGACCGCCGCGGCGCGCTTGGGATCGGCGCAACGCACGCCGATCATCATGCCGCGGCCCTTGCACCTCGACCAGGTCGGGCGAGAACTGCTCGACCAGCGTCCGCAGGCGGCTGGTCGAGATAGCGCGCCCTTGGCCTGGATCTCGTTCGGCGAATTCGTCCGTCGGCCAGTAGTGCTCGAGCGTCGCGGTCGCGGTGACGAAGGCGTGGTTGTTGCCGCGGAAGGTGCCGTTGTGCTCGCCCGGCTTCCAGACGTCGAGCGCGCGCTTGAGCAGCACCAGCGCGAACGGCAGGCCGTAGCCGGAGAGCGACTTCGACAGCGTGATGATGTCGGGCTTGATGCCGGCCGGCTCGAAGCTGAAGAACGTGCCGGTGCGGCCGCAGCCGGCCTGGATGTCGTCCACGATCAGCACGATGCTGCGCTTGTTGCAGAGCGCCTCGAGCCGCTTGCAGCCACTCGATGCGCGCCACGTTGAGGCCGCCCTCGCCCTGCACGGTCTCGAGGATCACGGCCGCCGGAGTCGTCCATGCCGCTCGAGGGGTCGGCGAGCACCTTCTCGAGATACGCGATGGTGTCGATGTCCTCGCCGAAGTAGCCGTCGAACGGCATCGGCGTGGTGTCCTGCAGCGGCATGCCGGCGGCGGCGCGCAGATACGCGTTGCCGGTCACCGACAGCGCGCCCATGGACACGCCGTGGAAGCCGTTGGTGAAGTAGATGACGTTGGTGGCGGCCGGTGACCTTGCGGGCGATCTTCAGCGCGGCCTCGACCGCGTTGGTGCCGGTCGGGCCGGTGAACTGCATGACGTAGTCGTCAGGCCGCGCGGCTTGAGGATGACTTCGTGCATCGCCTCGAGGAAGCGCTCCTTGGCGTCCGTGTGCAGGTCGAGGCTGTGGGTGATGCCGTCCTCCTCGATGTAGTCGATCAGCGCCTGCTTGAAGAGCGGGTTGTTGTGGCCGTAGTTCAAGGAGCCGGCGCCGGCGAGGAAGTCGAGATAGCGGCGGCCATGCACATCCCACAGCTCGGTGCCGCGGGCGCGGCTGAGAACGCCGGGGAAGCTGCGCGCATAGGATTGCACCTTCGACTCCAAGCGGCCGAAGACTTCGGTGTCCTGCGAGTTCGTGCTGTTCTGCCGGTCCAACATGGTCGTCTCCTGTCCCAATCTCGGGGGCGGTGATCGCCCGTCCATGGATCGGACAGTAGGGAGGCGGCCGGTACGCCGATGTGCTGGCGATCACGAAAATCAGCTTTGCCGAATTCGGGCACCTATCGATGCCGGGATCGGCGGCCTAGCGCCGCCGGCACACACCCGACCCGTCATCCTGAGGTGCGAGCCGTCTTCGGCGAGCCTCGAAGGATGAACGGCCCCCGCCGGTACCCCTTGCTCCTCGCGCGGCGAGGTCCGGGCCGTCGCCCGCCGATCTCGGGTTTACCCGAGATCGGATTCCAAATGCGCAAGTCGGCTACAGCCGACTTGCGATGGCTCGCCGAAGACGGCTCGCACCTCAGGGTGACGGAGCAACAAAGTCGCTCGGCGCCAAGCCAAGAAGCGGTATTTCGTGATCGCCAGCACATCGGCGCGACGGCCGTCTCCTTAGTGTCCCCGACCATAGAAGGGCGCGATCGGCGCCCACCAGAACCGGGATAGGAGACGAACATGAAACCCGAAACGACCTTCGCCCCCGCGCAGTCGGAATCCCCGCTGTTTCTGATCGGTCAGGACAGCCGCGGCAACTGGGTGGTTCAGGATCAGCGCGGCCTGCGCGGCGGACTCTTCGTCAGCCAGGCCGCGGCCCGGAAGTTCGCGCTGTTCGAGAACGGCGACCGGCCCGAGCTGGTGGTCATGGTCCCCGGGGTGCTCGAGCTGGACTTGAGTGGCGTTATTGCGGCTCAATCCCGGCGGCCCGAACCACGTCCTGCCATTTTCGCCGCTCGCCCGTGATGAACTCGACGAACTCGGCCGGTGTCATCGGAGATGGCACCGCGCCGACCTCGAACAGGGTCTTGCTCACCTCCGGCTGCTCGAAGATGCGCTTCACCTCGGCCGCGAGCTGATCGACGACCGGGCGCGGCGTACCGGCGGGCGCGAACACGCCGTGCCAGGACGTGGCCTCGAAACCGGGCAGGGCGGCGGCGACCGGCGGGACCTCCGGCGCCGTCGCGCTCGCTTGCGTGCTGGTGACTGCGAGCGCGCGCAACGTGCCGGACTTGGCGTGCGGCCAGGCCAGCGTGATGTTGTCGAAGGCGAGATCGATGTGTCCGCCGATCAGCGCGTTCATCACGTCGCCGGAGCTGCGATAGGGCACGTGTGTCATCTTGGTGCCGGTCTTGAGCTGAAACAGCTCGGACGCCAGATGCGTCGAGGTGCCGATGCCGGAGGAGCCGTAGCTCAGCTTGCCTTCGTTCTTCTTCAGGTGCTCGACCAGCTCCGCCACGGTCTTGGCGGGAATCTTCGGGTTGACCACCAGCATGTTCGGCAGCCGGGCGATCAGGCTGATGGGCTGGAAGTCCTTCTCGGTATCGTGCGTCATCGTCTTGTAGATGAACGGGTTGATGGCGTGGGTGCTCACCGTGCCGACGAGCAGGGTGTAGCCGTCCTTCGGAGCCCGCGCGACCAGCGCCGCGCCGATATTGCCGCCGGCCCCGGCGCGATTTTCGACGACGAACGGCGTTGGGTATTTCTGCGCCAGGCCCTGCGAGAGGATGCGGGCGAACATGTCGGTGGTGCCGCCGGCGTTGAACGGCACCACGATCGTGACCTGGCGCTGCGGCCAGTCCTGCGCTTGCGTCGTGCCCGAAAGCGCGAAGGTGGCGAGCGCCACGGCTGAGACGCAGGTTACGCACGTGTTGTCCTCCCGATGACCGTTCTTGCTTGTCGGCGCCGATCTACAAAAAAGTACAGCTATTTACAAGTATTGACAACTTGGTCCGTGCAGCAGATGGTTGTCGTCGAAGAGGACGTCCATGTCTCTGAGTGAGAGTGCGCGCAAGAAGCTCGCGGCGGTATCGACCGCCACCTTGACGACGGTCCTGTTCAAGCACGGCTTTCGCAACACCTTCATCCAGGGCATTCACCGGCTCAATCCCGGCGCGCCGGCGATGGTCGGCCCGGCCTATACGCTGCGCTACATTCCGGCGCGCGAGGACCTCGATCACCTCGGCGTGTTCGAGGACCGCAGCCATCCTCAGCGCAAAGGCGTCGAGGAGTGCCCGGCGGGCCATGTGTTCGTGATCGACAGCCGCCGCAATCCGTCGGCGGCTTCCGCCGGCGGCATTCTGGTCACGCGGCTGTGGAAGCGCGGCGCGGCCGGCATCGTCACCGACGGCGGCTTCCGCGACTCCCCCGAGATCGCGCAGCTGCCGTTTCCCGCCTATCACGCGGCGCCTGCGGCGCCGACCAACCTGATCAAGCATCACGCGGTGGACCTCAACGTCCCCGTCGCCTGCGGCGAGGTCCCGGTCTATCCCGGGGACATCGTCGTGGGCGACGGGGAGGGCGTAGTGGTCGTTCCGCAGCACGTCGCCGAAGCCGTGGCGGACGAGGCGTTCGAGCAGACCGCCTTCGAGGACTTCGTGCAGGAGAAGGTCGACGAAGGCCGCTCGATCTTCGGCATCTATCCGCCGGCTCCGGAGGCGCGCGAGGAGTTCAAGCAATGGCGCGCAGCGCAAGGGCGCTGAAACCGGCGCTGAGGAACGACACCGCGGACGCGCTCGAGGGCAAGCTCAGCGGCGGCATCTACGAGCAGATCTTCGAGCGTATCGTCGCCGGCGAATTTCCGATGAATGCGCGGCTGCCGGCGGAGACCGAGCTCGCGCGCCGCTTCGGCGCGTCGCGCCCGGTGGTGCGCGAGGCGCTGGCGCGGCTGCGCGAGGACGGCGTCATCGTGTCCCGGCAGGGCTCCGGCAGCTACGTGAAGCGGCGGCCGGATTCGGCCATCCTGCGCTTCGTGCCGGTCGGCTCCATCGCCGACGTGCAGCGCGGCTTCGAGTTCCGCGCCGGCCTCGAAGGGGCCGCCGCGGCGCTCGCCGCCGAGCGCTGGGAGGAGGAGGACATCGCCGCGATCAAGCGCGCACTCGCGGCGCTCGAGAACCGCATCGCCAATCGCCAGCTCGGCGTCGACGCCGACGTCGCGTTCCACCGCGCGATCGCGCAGGCGACCCACAATCCGTACCACATCGCGGTACAGGCGACGCTGCACGCGCACATCGCCTTCGGCATGAACCTGACCCGCAATCTGTCGCTCCGCAACGCCGCGCGGCTGCGCCTGGTGCAGGACGAGCACGTCGCGATCGTCGCCGCCATCGAAGCCCGCGATCCTCGCCGCGCCCGCGCCGCGATGGAACGTCACATCGAGAACGCCCGCCGCCGGATGTTCGAAGGTTCCCCCGTCGCGAAGGCGTGAACACGCTCCACGTTTCGCTTCGCGCCACCGACACAACTCAATGACCGTCACCCTGAGGTGCGCGCGTCTTCGCGCGCCTCGAAGGGCGACGGCCCGGCTATCGCCGCGCGTGGCAACAGCGGGGCCGTCCCCTTCGAGGCTCGCCCCAGGGGGCTCGCACCTCAGGGTGACGGTGAGAGTGAGTCATCCTGGACTACTGATCCTGCCGGTGCCATGCTTGCGGGCGGTCAAATAGTCCAAAAGAAAATAGGGGGAAACGATGCAAACAGCCTCTCTGCGGATCTGTGCGAGCGCCGCGCTTGTCCTTCTGGCCGTACCGGCGGCTGCGCAAGTCGTCACGCCCAAGGTCGAGAATGTTCCGGTCCCGGCCGGCGTCGACGTGTTCAATCTCGATTTCGACGGGATCAAGAAATACTCGTCGGTGCAGAATTTCGAGATCGTCGGCCACAGCTATTTCAAGATCGACCAGCGCACGCCCTATGCCAAGGGGCAGGGACGTTCCGGGCCTGAGCTCGGCTCCGGTTTCAACACGCTGCGCGTCTACGACGGTATCGGCTATTTCGCCGGCTACAACAGTCCGCAGACGCTGTTCGGGGTGGTGATCGCCGATGTTCGCGATCCCCGCGCCATGAAGATGCTGAGCTTCATCCCGTGCAATCCCGGCACGCGCTGCGGCTATTTGCGCGTCGATCGCGCCAAGAAGCTTCTCATCGTGGGACACGACGACAACCCGCGCGACAATCCGACCAAGGCGCCGGCGGGCGAGAAGACCAAGCCCGGCTGGGCCTTCTACGACGTATCGAACCCGAGTAGTCCGAAGCTCGCTGTCGTTCGTGCCGGCCACGCCGGGCGGCAAGACCCACGGCATGGATATCGACGGCCGCTACCTCTACGGCTGCGGCACGTTCCATCCCGACATGAACCGCGAGGGATTGCAGATCATCGACTACGGCAATCCCGAGGAGGCCAAGCAGGTCGCGACCTGGCATGTCCCGGGCCAGATCAAGGGCGAGCAGTTCGGACCGCTCAATCGCAATAATCCCGACGGCAAGCCGCAGCTCGTCCAGTGCCACGAGATCAACTACCACAACGACCGGCTCTATCTCGCCTGGCGCGACGCCGGCATGCTGGTGCTCGACATCAAGGATCGCACTGCGCCGAAGCTGCTCGCCACCTACGACTACGTGCCGCCCTATCACGGAGGCTTTCTCGGCGCCGCGCATTCCTCGCTGCCGATCGTGCACGACAAAGCCGAGCATCCCGACATCGTCGTCCATACCGACGAGATTTTCGACTGCCCGCAGGGCTTCGGCCGCATCCTCGACGTGTCCGACCTGAAGAACCCGGAAGTGGTGCGCGGCGAGCGGCCGGCCAACGTGCAGCTCCTATCCACGTTCCGTGCCGAGCATGTGCAGGACGTGTTCGACCGGGCGAAGAAGGAGTTCGTGTGCCCGGGAACGCCCGTACCCAACCGGTCGATCTCGAACACGACGCACCTGCCGATGCTCGACTACCGCTCGCTCAGCCTGGTCTACGTCAACTGGTACGACGAGGGCGTGCGCGTGCTCGACATCTCCAATCCGTCGGCGCCGCGCTTCACCGGGCACTACCTGTCGCCGCGCTTCGCCGCGCCGGGACGCGAGGATCGCCACACACGCGAGATCTGGCAGGATCCCGACACCAACCTGTTCTATGTCAGCGACGGCAACGGTGGCGGGGTCACCGTGCTGCGCTATACGGGTCCGATCCCGCAGGGTCGTCCGATCCCCGGCGCAAGGTAGCGAGTCTTGTCCGCCGGCTGCGCCGCTGTGCGGCCGTGCCGCAAGTTCGGTGCGCTCCCTATCCACTTGTTCGGTGTGCTCCCTCCCCCCTTGTGGGGGAGGGTTGGGGAGGGGGGTGGCGCAGCGAGATGACGATGGCGCCGCCTGCGAACAACTGCACTACCCCCACCCCCAACCCCTCCCCACAAGGGGGAGGGGAGTGCACCGAATTTGTGGCTCGCGTCACTTCGCGCGCTCGATCACCTTGATGTCGACAATCCGTGACGCGGCGGGATCGATCGTGAACTCGATCTTGTCGCCGGGATTGATGCCGTCGAGCAGTTGCGGCGGCGCGACCGGATAGCTCATCTCCATCGCCGCCATGAAGCCCTTGATCTCTTCGTGGTTCACGATCAGGCGCCCCATGCGAGGCACCGTGGCGATGATCACGCCGGTTCCGTGCACCACCTTCGGCTCGTCGTTGCCGGCCGTCGCCTGCGCCAGGCGCGGCGGCGGGCCTCCCTTTCCGACCACGAGCTCGCCCATGAGACCCATCTTCTCGTGGATCGGCACGTGGCAATGGAAGGGCAGCGTGATGTCGGTATCGGGCGTGACGAAGCGCGCCGACACGGTGGCCGGGCCGACCAGGTTGACCGCGAACATCGGGCTCAAGCCCGGGATCATCAGGTCGTGGCGGATGGCATCGACATTCTCGAACACGACCTCCACGTCCTCGCAGCGCCCGGCATGGATCTGCCGCGGCTCGAACCCGAACACTTCGCCCTCGCGTGCGTAGGCGCGCCCGGCCTTGATGGCGATGCGCCGCACGCCGCGCGGGCGGTCCGGGCACGCGCTGGCGACGATGCGGTGGCGTTCGGCCTCGATCAGATCGAGACGCGGCAGCGCGCCGAGCGCAGCTTCGCGCCGCGGATAGTCGAACGCACCGCCGGCGGGCGGCTCGCGCGCCCAGCCGGTCTCGTAGCTCCGCGGCGTGCTGGCGAAAAGCTTTGGATCGAACACCGGCTCGGTCCCGCGGTAGTAGTCGGGGTGGAAATAGCGCGCGTGCGCGGCGTGCCCTTCGGGCAGGCCGTCCTTGCCCATGAAGCCCTCATAGACGATCGCGGTGTGGTTGCCGCCGGGACCGATGCCCTTGTTCGACGAGGCATGCGGGGAATGGTCGTGCATCATCCACACGCCGGGACCGCTGGCGTGGTAGCCGTCGTCGCCGGTCGCAAGTGCGAGGTCGATGCGCTGGCCGGGACCGACGTCGAAGGTGTCGCGCGTGACGCGGGCGCCGGCGGGCACGGCGTAACCATCGACATCGGTGAGCGTCGGGTGATGTCCATGCGGATGCAGCAGGAGTGTGTGGCCGCCGGCGTTGAGCACGCGCAGCTTGGTCGTCTCGTTCGGCTTCACCACGATGGACGAGTCGCGCAGCGTGAACGGAAACGCGCGACCGTTGAGCAGGAATATGTTGGGCTTGCGCTGCGTCGTGTCGTAGTCGCGGTGCATGCGCTTCTCGATCTCGCGCGGGTCCTTGTAGGCCGCGGGGATCCGATGCAGTCGATCGTCGACGTCCATGTAGACCAGCGAGTATTCGCCCTGGTAGGCCTCGCGCGTGCCCTTGCCCAGGGATTCGATGCGGCCCGCGCCCGGAATGAGCCGGGCGAAATGATTGTTCGGCCGCCGCGGCTCCACGATGATCATGCCGGCGAGCCCCATCGGCACGTGCACGTGCTCGTGCACGTGGCAATGATAGAAATAGGTGCCGGGATAGCGCGCGGTGAATTCGTAGGTGAAGCTCTCGCCCGGCATGATCTCCGGCCGCGGCATGTCGGGCACGCCGTCCATGTCGTAGAATTGCGTCAGCCCGTGCAGATGGATGGTGTGCGGGAGATAGTGGGTGTTGTAGAGCGTGATCTTGACGCGCTCGCCCTGCTGCACCCGCAGCGTGGGTGACGGCACGCGCGCCGGCGACCCCGCGGCGCGGCCCAGCGGCGCATAGACCCAGAACGTGACGAACTCGCCGGGATAGACCTCCTCCTGCACCTCGATGACCTCGAGCCGGAAATGCACCCAGGACGGGTTGCCGTCGGCCTCGCGCGGACCGAGCTCGACGGCGTCGGCGGCGGCGTCCGGAATGCGCGCCTGCTCGGCCTCGAGCGCGGCGCGCTCAGCCTCGCCGCCGCGCAGATAGGATTGCGTCGCCGAATAGCGGCTGACCGGCGGCAGCATCTCGGGCTCCGGCGGGCCATCGGCCGCCATCACGGCGGTGATACCGCACGCGATCACGATCGCGACGCCGAGCAATGGACTTGCGGGCAGGCGCACGAAACACCTCACTGTTGTCTAACTGCGATCAGCATAGCAAAGCCGGGTCGGCAATAGGCGGGGTGGTAACTGCCTACAAGACGCATCTATATATTGACTACAAATCGAATATAGATTAGGATTCGCTTTGTCTCGCTCATCGAGGGGCGTGTTCTCGAGACGATCCCTGAATGCGGAGCGAGATGTGGCGTCCCGCGGCTGCGGCTCGTAACCGCAGCCCCGGGAGGTCGGAAGCGCGTTCACGCGCGTCTTGACGCGCTATGGGCACCGCCCGCCAGGCACTACGACCCGGCTGCGAGGAGCTCGCTGCACGGATTGCGGAGGATAATTCCGCAGACGGAAGCGCGGCCCCCGGCCACAAATCGCCACGGTGGAGCGCCGAGAGGCGAGCGTCCTACGTCACTGGACGCGAGGCGCCTTGCAAGCGCCTGGTCTGCCGCGTCATGGCGGGCCTAACCGGTGCTCAGCGCAGCATCGGTGCGCCTGTCGGCGCTCCGCCCACCCCTCAAAGGTGGGTGCAAGTTTCACCAACCCGGGCGCCAACGCGCCGCGGGAACGAGTTCTGCTGTTTGACAAGTGAAGATCGAATTGGAGCGAGCAGCGGCCGCTGGTGCTACGCGACGCGCTGCTGGTTGCTGCGCCCCTCTCCCCTTGCGGGAGAGGGGCAGGACGATGGTGAAGCGAATCATGACCGGGTGAGGGGTGTTTTCTTTGCGAAGAAAAGCCCCTCACCCATCAGAATTCGTGTCAGCACCGAGACGCCCTCTCCCGCAAGGGGAGAGGGCGAAAATGCGCCGGCGTGCCCGCAGAGCTGGACGTATCGCCGCCGAGTTCGCGGTGCCGGACCGCCCGCTACATCACGCCGTGGCTACCCCGGCAAAACCAGGGGGCTATTGCAGCAATGCCCGGTCGGCTCCCGCGGACGAGCGCGGTGCGATTAGCTTCTTCTCGACCTCTTTCTCGATCACCCGCAGCCAGTTTTCGGCGTGCGCGGCGCGATGCTGGAAGTGCTTGACCTCGGCCTGCAGCTGGTTGATCCGGTCTTCGGCGTCGCGCAGCTGGATCGAGAGCTTGTGAGCCAGGCTCATGGCCCGGTCGCAATTCTCGTTCGACAGATTGGCTGCCTGTTGCAGCATCGCCACCACCGCGCGGCCGGACTGGTCGGTCGGGTCGCCGTCACGCGGCTTGTCCTGGGGAGCAAATTTCGGGGCCGGATCGGGCATATCGGTCGAGCGCTTGTCCATGGCGGCTCACTCCACAAATCCGACAGAGTGCCACTATGGTTGCAGCATACCACGGGTTCGCCTTGTTATTAAGTGAATCGTGGCTGGAACTCACATTCCTTTCAGTAGTGTGGCCCGGGCGCTACGATGGTGCCGTAGAAAACGCGTGAAATACAAGAAGAGTGCTGCAAGAGGCCTGAGTTGGGGGAAGGATCATGAGCGCAAGCCATCCGATCGTGCATTTCGTCGGGAGCATTCCGTTGCCGGATGCCGAAACCGTGTTCCGCACCCTCTCCAGCGCGGTCGGGCCGCACCTCGTCCGCTTGCCGGACGGCGAGACCGGAATCCGCAAGACCTGGATTCGTTTCCTACAGGACGTGCTGGCGGCAAACCCGGCGATCGAGCCGGCGAGCGACGTGCCGCCGTTCAAGTTCACGCAGTGGGACGGCAAGGTGCTGCGCGAGATCCCGCGCCTGCGCGTCAAACCCGGCGCCAAGCCCGACCCCAAAGCCTTCAAGACCGGCTACGCCGACATGGCGATCGAATCCTGGGGCCGGTTCGAGCGGTTGCAGAAGGCGGGCGAGATCCCGGCGCAGGTGAAATTCCAGATCTCGATCCCGACCCCTATTGCGCCCACCTACAACAATATGGTTCCGGCCGACCGGCCGAAGATTCTGCCGGCGCTCGTGCGGCACTTCATCGGCGAGGTCGAAAAGATCGCCAAGGCGCTGCCCAACGACCGCATCGCCGTGCAATGGGACGTGTGCCAGGAGGTGCTGGCCTGGGAAGGCTACTACGAGCCAGGACCGGTCGATTTCCGCGCCGAGACCATCGATGTCTTGAGTGAGATCGGCGACGCCGTGCCGGAAGGGATCGAGCTCGGCTATCACCTCTGTTACGGGAGTCCGGCCGACGAGCACTGCGTGCAGCCCAAGGACACCGGCATCATGGTCGAGATGACCAATGCGATCGTCGCCGGCGTCGAGCGCCCGATCGAGTTCATCCACATGCCGGTGCCGAAGGGACGCACCGACGATGCCTATTTCGCGCCGCTCAAGAAGCTGAAGCTCTCTCCGCAGACGCAGCTCTATCTCGGCCTCATCCACCACGACGACGCGGAAGGCGACGCCGAGCGCCTCGCCGCGGCCCGCCGCTACACGCGCGTGGATGGCATTGCCACCGAATGCGGCATGGCGCGCGGCGATCCCGCGCGGCTTCCGGCGCTGCTCGCCGCGCATGCGCGCGCGGCGAAACTTCCTGCATGACTGTCGCGCCATGTAGGGCGGGTTAGGCGTTCTTCGCCGTAACCCGCCGCCTCGATGAGTGGATGGATCGGCGGATTACGCCATAGCGCGTTGAAGACGCGCGTTAACGCGCTTAGGCTAATCCGCCCTACGCGCTGCATGATTCAGCAAGGCCTCAGAACGTCGTGTCCAGCGTGTTGCGCCGGTAGAGAGTAGGGAGAATCTCCGCGAGATATCCCATCTCTTCCGTCGCGTGCTGGTGCAGGCGGCGTGCGAGCTCATCGTTCACGTTGGCTTTTCGGAGCTCGCGCGCACGCTCCTCGCTGATGGTGACGTTGGGATCGCGGCTCCTGAAGATTCCGAGCCAGAACCGGCTGCGCATCTCGCAACCGTAGTCGGTGTTGCGGACGAAATGCGTCATGCGCGCGAAATCGACGGGGTGGTCGAGGTCGCCGATGCGCGCGCACACCGCTACCGCGCCGGACGCCTTGTACTTGGCTGCGTCGAACAACTCGGCGGGTTCATGGAATCCGATACGCAGCTTGTAGACCGGGCCGCTCGGGCCGGCGAGGTATTCGTGCACGAGATGGGCGCCTCCGATGTATTTTCCGTCGATCCGGTTCTCCCAGTCGCTGAAGAGATGGTCGGTCGGATGCCAGAGTTTGTACTGATCGGTGCCGCCGAGCCACGAAAACCACCAGTCGACCATCTTGGCGCGACAGCCGGGCATGCGGGTGAGGGCGGCGACGACTTTTCGTCCGTCGCCGAGATCGGCATATCCGGATTCGAACGGCAGGTAGCCGGGCTCGAACAAGTCATCGGCCTGGTGGATGTCCATCATTGTTGCCTCCGCGCTACTTGACCAGCCGATTGCTGTAGTCGAGCAGGAACGTCTTGATCTCGGGCTTGACGTTGCCCAGCGCCGCGACGATGCCCTGTGCCTCCTCGCCGGAGAGCATGATCGGATGCGTCTTGACGATATTGGCGTAGTCGCGGAGGAACGCCGGGTCCTTCCACATTTCGACGAACGCAGTTCGCATCACCGCGACCGCTTCATTGGACGTCTTCGGCGGCATCAGCGCAGTTCGGAACATCGCCGCCAGCGGGTCGCTGAATGCGCGCAGAACCTCGTAGTTGAAGCCGGACGGCGGCCTGCCGAGCACCGCGGCGTGAAATTCCTCGAAGGTCGGCAGATCCGGCAACGCGGGACTGCGGGGAAAGCTACCGTCCTTGCCGCGTGCTGCGAGTTGCCACAGCGGCATCACGACGTCGCCCATGCTGCCCTCGACCGAGCGCCATCCCGGGAGCGAGGTGTTTGCCAGCTGCCCCTCGTTCTGAAGAATTGCCGTTTCCACTTCCTTCAAGCCGCGGAACGCGGGCACCGCCTGGTACTTGACCCCGAGCAGGTCGAGCGACAATGCCTGGCTCAGCGTGTTGGTGTTCTGCACGTTAAGCGAAAGCGCCTTGATCTCCTTAACCTTCATGAGGTCCGCAGGAGCCTTGAGGCCGGGCGGCGTGTCCTTGCGGATGTAAACCACCAGCGGGTTTTGAACGCCCGCGATCATCGCGAAATCCGCATAGTTCACGCGCAGCGCCGGATTGCCGACAAGTTGCGCGATTATATCCAAGGTGAAAAAGCCGATACTTTCGCCGTTGGGCGCAGCCTCGGCGAGCTGGTTGGTGCCGATCACGCCGCCGGCGCCGCCGACGTTCCTGACGACGATGTTCGGTTTGCCCGGAATGTGCCCCGGCAGGTGCTGGGCGACGATGCGTCCCTCGATGTCGGACGGGCCGCCGGCCGGATAGTTGATGATCATCGTGACCGTCTTGCCCCGGTAGAGTTGGGCATGCGCGGTCTGCGTCCAGATGGCCGCGGCCAGCGCGACCAGTCCGGCGAGCATTCTTGCGCTCATCGATTCCTCCCTTTGTGGCGGCGCTAGTGTCCCGGTTCCGACGTTCGTATCACTTTGCAGCGCGTACTATTACGAACGTCGGAACCAAGGGACACTAGCAACTCTATGATTCTAGTGTGGCTTTGCATTTGACGTTCCTATGAAGGACTCGCAGCAAATACTGATAGGAACGTCAAATGCGCCACACTAGCTGTTATTTCTTCGCCGCCGGCTTCGCCCGTTGGTCCGTCAACATCGTTCCGAGCTTGAACGGCTCGAAGGTCGGCTTGTAGGACTTCTCGTCCAGGAATTGCCGCAGCCCGGTGTTGTAGGAGTCCTCCTGGTCGGCCACCTTGATCGCCTTGCCCTTCTCGGCGAGATAGTCGTAGGCCTGCGCCACGTCCATCGTGCGCACGTGCCGGATCGCCTGCTTGGTCGCGCGCAGCACCGCCGCGCTCTTCTTCATCAGCTTTTCGGCGAGCTCGGTAGTGGCCTCCTCCAACTTTGCCGGCGGCACCGCGAAATTGACCATGCCGATGCGTGCCGCCTCCTTGCCGTCGAACGGCTCGCCCAGGCAGGCGTAATAGAGCGCGTGGCGCGGCAGCACCATGTCCGAGACCACCTTCGACACCAGCGCGCCGGGCAGGATGCCCCAGTTCACCTCAGAGAGCGAGAAGGTCGCGTCCTCGGCAGCGATAGCGAAGTCGCAGGCCAGGAGCTGCATGAACGCGCCGCCGACGCAATAGCCGTGCACCATGGCGATGGTGGGCTTGTCGTAGCCGTAGAGCCGCTCCCAGCGCCAGCGATTGGCGGCGGCCTGCGCCTTCTTGCGCTCCCCCGGGTTTCTTTCCAGCTCGCGGAAGAACTTCTTCAGGTCCTGTCCGGCGCTGAAGTTGCCGCCCTCGCCGGTGACCACGACGACCTTGACGTCATCGTCGACCTCGAGCCGCGCCAGCGCGTCGTCCATATCGTAGTGGAGCTGGGGCGACATGGCGTTGCGCTTGTCAGGCCGGTTGAGCATCGTCCAGGCGATGCCGTCGTGCACCCTGACCTTCACGCATTCGTACTTGTAGTCGGTCATTCGGTTCCTCCAGTTGTATCTTGGAATATCGTTGGCCTTGAGCTTGAATTCGAAGCCTATGGGAATGTTACCTGCGGGCCAAGGTACCGCGATGCAGGGCGAGCGCACCGAATTCGCGGGGGAGGGGGAAGAGCGCATGACCATGTTCAAGATCGGCCAAGCCACGATCGCGCGGATCGAGGAGACCTATGGCCCGACGTTTCCGCCGGGCGAGATCTTTCCGGAATGGAACGAGGCGACGCTGGCCGAGCACGGGCATTGGCTCGCGCCGAACCACTACGACGCCGACAAGCGCCTCCTCAAGCTCAGCGTTCACAGCTGGCTGCTACAGATCGGCAAGCAGAAGATCCTGATCGATGCCTGCTGCGGCAATCACAAGTCGAAGCCGTTGCGTCCGTTCTGGCATATGCTGAACCTGCCGTTTCTCGAGCGGCTCGCCTCAGCCGGCGCGCGCCCCGACGAGATCGATCTCGTCATGTGCACGCACCTGCATCACGACCACGTCGGTTGGAACACGCAGCTTCGCGACGGGCGTTGGGTGCCGACCTTTCCGAATGCGCGCTATGTCTTCTCCAAGCCGGACTTCGAATATTTCCACAAGCTCGACCAGGACCCGGCGCTCGGGCCGGCAGAGCAAGGTACCTTCCGCGAATGCGTGCTGCCTGTGGTCGAGGCCGGGCGGGCGGATCTCGTGACGGGACCGCATCGCCTCAACGACCATCTCGAGATTCTTCCGGCACCTGGTCACTCGGCCGGCCATGTCGTGTTCAAGCTCGAAAGCGCCGGCGAGGGCGCGGTCTTCATCGGCGACGTGTTCCACCATCTCCTGCAGGTCTACTATCCGCGCTGGAATTTTCCCAAGAACTCGGACGTCGAAGAGGCGCGCACGAGCCGCCGCAAGGTGCTGGAGCTTTGCGCATCGAGCGGGGCGCTGGTCCTGCCGGGACACGTCGGCGCGCCGTTCGCCGGCCGTATCGAGGCGACCGGCAAGGGTTTCGAGCCTCGGTTCTGATCATCGTCGCTGAATGGTGACCTCGGCCTGGCCGATATTGTCCCGATAGAAGAAGTCTGCGACCGCCGGAATGGCCAGCACCGCGTCGTTCACATAGAAGAACAATTCGCCGGTCTTTCGGGCCCTGATGGTCTCTGTGTGCACGTCGTCCGGCTCGGTGGCGCTTGGATCGAGAAAATCTTCATCGGTGCCGGTGGTGCCGAAGCGAGCGATGACCCTGAAACGCGGTCGCAGGTACGCGCGCTTCAATGGCCAGAGCAGCGCCATTTTGACGCCCTGCGTCCAACCCAGGTCGATGAGATAGAAGCCCCTGAGAGTTGCATTGACGCCGTCGTCGCTCCAGGGCGGGATCTGCTTGACCGTGATCTGGTATCGAGCTCCTTCCTCTGCGATCACGCCCGTCGCGGCACACATGTCGCGCGTGCCGAACGTGACCTTGATCTCGTCGCCGCGCTGCGGGAGCTGCCGGGTTTGCGGGACCGGGGTATTGCTGCAAAAGAGTCCGGCCGCGTCCGCAAAATTGAAAGCGAGGTGGCTGGCGAAGGTGAGGCCGAGATAGAGGAACGCGGCCGCGAAGAACGCAGGCAGGATCGTCCACTTGAACGAGGAAAGCACGAATTGGTAAGGCCGGCTCGTCCGCAGCCCGAAAATCAGGCGATGGATGACGCTGCCGTCATCGGACGCCAGGCTCGATTTCCAGAAGGTCCGCATCGTGTCGGTGATCTTGCCGGTGAGGCGAACCGAGCCCCACCAGGTCAACAAGGCTACGATCCCGGCTGAGATCACGAACTTGCCGGGATCCGCGGCATAGGCGTCGATCCAGACATCGAGAGCGCCCGGCAGGAACGAGCCGATCAGGCGGATGAGGTCGGACACCGGCCGCAAGGGTGTGGAATATTCATGGGATTGCGGAAGCGCGCGCCCGAGCGGGTAGAGAAGGAGGTGCAAGGTCGCCGCAACGGTGGCGAAATAGACGACCCGCCGCAGCCACACGATGTTCCAGACCCGCTCCTGGGCTTTGGCCCGCGCTTGCGCCTGTTGTGACGTCTCGAAAGTGTGTTGCGACAGGATTTTTCCGTCCTCGGTCACGACCTCGTAAGCGGGCGGGAATCCGATCGGCGCGTAGGTGTGTGCGCCTTCGCGTATTCGCCGCAGCGCGCTTTCGTGGATCTTCGGCATCGCAATTTCGACTTCGTCCTCGGGATGCCGCGAGAACCGCATGTGGCACAGGTCCGAAATTTTGCGCGGCCCGTAACGGTAGTAGCTGCCTAGTCCCTTGCGCGGGTCGTAGAGGCGCCCATCCTTGTCGCGCGCACCTTTGACGTGAGTGACCGCGTCCGGATCGGCTATCGGCGGGGTCTTGTATTTCAGCCCGCACTCGTGCGCTTCGGTCATGATCCAGTTGAGCGGAATATGCGCCAAGGAGTCGTCGGGATAACCGCCGCCGACATTGGAGTGCACGCCGGCAAACCAGACCTGGCTTATGCGCTCATCCTTGGTGCGTCGGACGCCGTCCTTGTCAGCGGGAACAGGCTTTTCGCCGCGCTCGTTCCACAAGACGGGATGGAAGGTGGTGCGCTCGTCGTCCAATGCCAGCGCGTGACAGGCGCGCAGAACCGTCTCGCCCAACCGGCGTTCCGGCAATTCCAAGGGCCAGATCCATTTGCTGACGCCGCGCGTCATTTCGTCGATCGGCAATCCGTACGCTGCGACGGTATCCCACAAGCCGAGAAATCGGATCGTCTTGACCGGCCGGTTTTTGGACTTGTCGTAGGAACTGAAGAGATCGCGAATGGATCGAGGTATTTCCTCGAGCCGCGTGATCGTGTGGAAATGCTCGCGCCGGAAGGCGCGGTAGGCCTCTTTGGCTTTCTTGTGCAGCTCGGCCTCGGTCTGGTAACGGACAAGGCCCTGATTGCAGATCAGGCCCGTGACGACCCTGATCGTGAACGCGCCGCGGCTGAAACCGAACGCGAAAATCTCGTCGTCTTCGCTGCGGTAGTTGCGACAGACGAACTTGTAGAGATCGAGCACGTTGCGCTTCAGTCCCCAGCCGAATGCGCCGCCGAGGATCGCAAGAGGTTTGAACGAAGACGTGCCCACGCCGTCGTCGTAGATGGCGACCTGCTCGGAGCTCGTCAGGTCGAGGGATTCGAAGATTCGCCAGACATTGGTTCGCCAGACTCTCGAGGCTGCGTTTCCGGTGCCGTCCGAGAGCAGTACTATTCGTCGTCCCATCGTGGCGCTCTCCGCGTGATCTGGTCACGGTCGTCGGTTTGGCCGGAAAGCCCGACCCACATCACACTCGCATCATAGTAGTATAATTGTTATGATACAACCATAAAGGGAGGCGCGCCCTTGTGCGTTTGCACCAAGGGACGCCCGAGGCCTAGCTTGCGCTGGCTAATCAGTATCGCATGAGGAGATGCAATGCCCGATGCAGTCGACTTTTCCACCGGCGGCTATCGTTTCATACCGAGCGTGTTCCAGTATTCCGGCGGCGCCGCGGCGCTGCCGGGCCATGCGATTGAGCGCGTGCGCTTCCGGACGCCGGTCCCGCTCGTGCAGGGTTTCGCGCGCATCGAGCGGATCATCAGGGATGCCGGCCGGCCGCTGACGTCGTTCTGTGCTTGCGAGCTGCGTTCGCCGGCGCCGTTCACGGAGCAGGGTTTCCGCGCCTTCAACGAAGTCTACGTAGTTACGCTCGAACGATGGGGTCTATTCGATGGCAAGGTGAACCCGGTGGCGCGCAGCAACGTATGCCCCGAGATCGATCCACCGGCGGAGCCCTCGTTCCACGCCTTCTGTTTCACCGTGACTGATGCCGATGCCGCGCCGAGCGTCGTGATCTCGGGCGGCGCCGAGGCGAGGGAAGGGAGCGCGAGCTATCGCGAGCGCATCATCCGCTATGGCGACACGAGTCCCGATGCGATCCGCGAGAAGGCGTGCCACGTGCTCGGCGAGATGGAGCGCCGGCTGGCCTCGCTCGGCTTCCGCTGGGCCGATACCACGGCAACGCAGGTCTACACCGTGCACGATCTCCATCCGTTTCTCGCCGGCGAGATCGTGCGGCGCGGCGCGGCCCGCTCCGGCTTGACCTGGCACTACGCGCGGCCGCCGGTACGCGATCTCGAATACGAGATGGATTGCCGCGCGGTCGCCCGGGAAAGTGTGATCTGATCACGGGAAAGAACGTTCCACGCTCGCGGCTTGCAGGAGCAGTTTTTCGACGCGCGGGCCTCCGCCCACCGATTTCCAGTCTACGCCTCATCACGTCACGGCGAGCGGCGGGGCGCGCGTGGTTGTGCCAATAGGGGCGCGGACGTATATCTCATACCGAGTACAAGCCGAATTCGAAGGAGCATTCCATGGTCGAGGTCATCGAGCAGGAAACGGTCAACGAGGCGATCGAGGCCTCGGTCAACTACATCACGAACAACGGCGAGAAGCTGTTCACCGAGACCGCGGGGCCGGGCGGCACCGACGTGCGCACCGGTGGCACGGTCGATCCGCACCGCGTGACCATTCACAACGCGCGGCTCCACACCGATCCGTTTGTGCTCGAGCGTGACGGCTTCCGCTTCGTCCGCCACGACACCAAGGTGGTCGATTTCTTCAATGAAGATGAGATCCGCAAGGTCTACTACCCCGAGATGGAAGCGTTGGTGAAGGCCGAGAGCGGCGCCAAGCGGGTCGTGGTGTTCGATCACACGCTGCGCACCGCCGACGACGAGCAGCGCGAGGCGCGCAAGATCCGCGAGGTCGTGCGCCGCGTTCACAACGACTACACGGAATGGTCGGGCCCGCAGCGCGTGCGCGATCTGCTGCCGGACGAGGCCGACGACCTGCTCACGCGCCGCTTTGCCATCGTGCAGGTGTGGCGTCCGATCCGCCATCCGGTCGAGACGCATCCGCTCGCGATCTGCGACGCGCGCAGCATCGCCTTCGACGATTTCGTGGTGAACGAGCGCCGATATCCGAACCGCATCGGCCAGACCTACGCCATCACCTACAATCCCGCGCATCGCTGGTACTGGCTCCCGCGCATGCGGCGGGAGGAGGCGCTGGTGTTCAAGGTGTTCGATTCCGCGAAGGATGGCCGCGCCCGCTGGTCTGCCCACACTGCTTTCGACGATCCGACCTCGCCGGCCAATGCACGCCCGCGCGAGAGCATCGAGATCCGCACGCTGGCGTTTTTCTGACTATCTGCCCCGTCGAATTTCGGGCTTGCGCCTGCCGCCATCGGCTGTCATGACGCTGTCGTCGAACAGCGGGGCTGGGATGCCAAGGCGAAAAATCCTGATCATGGGCTTGCCGGGGGCGGGCAAGACTACGCTCGCGACCGCGCTCGCGCCACTGCTCAACGCGGTCGTGTTCAACGCCGACGCGGTGCGCGCCAATTTATCGCGCGATCTCGGCTTCAGCCACGAAGATCGCCTCGAGCATGCCCGCCGCATGGGCTGGATGTGCGACCGGGTGGTCGAAGCCGGTGGCACCGTGATCGCCGATTTCATCTGCCCGACCGAGGAGACGCGCGCGGCCTTCGGCGCCACCTTCACGATCTGGGTCGATCGCATCAACGCCGGCCGCTTCGAGGACACCAACCGGATGTTCGTCGGGCCCGAGCACTACGATCTTCGCGTGGGCGCCGACGGGACGGCGCAATACTGGGCCGAGCAGGCGCTGGCGCGGTTGCGGCCGGCGTTCGATCCGCAGCAGCCGACGGCGCTGTTCATCGGACGCTACCAGCCGTTCCATCCCGGACATCAGCGCCTGATCGAGGAGGGGCTGCGGCGCGTCGGACAGGTCTGCATCGCCGTGCGCGATACCCACGGCATCGACGACAAGAATCCGCTGCCGTTCTTCGCCGTGAAGCAGCGCATCGAGGCCGCGCTTGCGGCCTATGACGGCCGCTTCGTGATCGTGCCGCTTCCCAACATCACACACGTGCTCTACGGCCGCGACGTCGGCTACACCGTCGAGCGTATCGTCCTCGACGAGGCGACCGAGGCGATCTCCGCCACGCAGGTGCGCCGGCTGAGCCGCGCGCCGTGACGTCGGTGTAGGATGGGTGGAGCGCGCTTGCGCGATACCCATCATCTATCTCTGCGAGCGCGGTTGTCGCGATGGGTATCGCTGCGCTCCACCCATCCTACGACATCTCAACCGTCAAGGCTTGATCGGAACCTCGGGCAGATATCCCGGGCGATAGATCTGATCGGCGGTGAGCTTGTCGCCCGGCACCTCGATGTTCTTGTTGATGAAGTCGACGGTGTTCTTCATGCGGTCCATGGACACGTAGCCGAAGCCGTTCTTCTCGACGTCGGGCGTGATGGCGATACGCTTGAGGATCTGGATTTCCTCGACCACGATCTCCGGATTGAGCGCCTTCACGTATTGGATTTGGATCTTTGCCGCTTCCTCCGGATTGGCGAGCGCATCCTTCCAGCCCTTGAGCGCGGCGCGAGTGAATTTCTTTACGACATCCGGGTTCTTCGCCAGGAAATCCTCGGACACGCCGAGCGAGTTCGAATAGATTTCGAGGCCGTAGTCGCCCGCCAGCAGGCATACCGGCTTGGCGCTCGTCACCGCGCGGCGAATGGCGGGCTCGCTCATCAGGAACTGATCGATCGATTGCACCTTGCCGGCGGCGAGCATCGGCACGCGTGAGGCCGCGTCGATGTTGACGATCTTCAGCGTCTTGCTGTCGACCTTGTTCATCTCCATGAACGCCGCCCAGATTTTCGGCACGAACGATGCGGTGCTCGAGCCGAGCTCGAGCCCCGCCATCTGCTTGGGCTCGGTGACATTGGCGCCGGGATTCAAGGTGAAGATGCAGTAGGGTGGCTTCTGGTAGTTGGCCGCCACGATCTTCACCGATGCGCCGGCGCTACCGGATGCGACCAGGCTCGGGATGTCGATGAAGCCCAGCTCCGCTCCGCCGGTCGCGACCGTGCGGATTGCGTCCGCGGTGCCCTTCGACGGCATGATGGTGACGTTGAGGCCCTCGTCTTTGAAGTAGCCTTTGCCGAGCGCCACGTACCACGGCGCATGCCGGCCCAGGCTGATGAAGTCGAGCACGAATTTGACGTCGCGCTCCTGCGCCTGCGCGGTGCCGGGCAGCCAGGCGGCGGCAGCGGCGAGTGCAATCACAACTGCGATCGGTCGTCGAAACATGTGGGTCTCCTGATGTGCGAGCAGCCCTTGGCGAAAACCGGCATTTGACGTTGGAAATATCATAAGATATTTCACGTGATACACAAGAGTGTCGAGGGGGTGGGGCCGGCCGGCTGGGGCGGCTCCCCTCAAAAAAGCAAGTTCCAGGCCGCAATAACGGAGATCGAGCACAGGCATGGCGTTCGGCACGATCAGGAACGTGCGCAAGGTGTTTCAAGTCGCCGAGCTCGGCTCGCGCGCGCTCGAACCGGTCGTGGCGCTCGATGACGCGAGCTTCGAGTTCGGCGAGGGCGACCTCGTCGCGCTGCTGGGACCGAGCGGATGCGGTAAGACCACGCTGTTGCGCATCGTCGGCGGGCTGATCGCGAAATCCGCGGGATCGGTCGTGATCGGCGGTCACGAGATCACGCGGCCGATGGGCGACTATGGCTTCGTGTTCCAGGCGCCGAGCCTGATGCCGTGGCGAAACGTGCTCGACAACGTGCTGTTTCCCATGGAGATCTTGAAGAAGAACGACGCCGCCGCGCGCCGGCACGCGCACGAGCTCCTGGATCTGGTGGGGCTCTCCGGCTTTCTCACGGCGCGGCCGCATCAGCTCTCCGGCGGCATGCAGCAGCGGGTGGCGCTTTGCCGAGCGCTCATTCACCAGCCGAAGCTCCTCCTGATGGACGAGCCCTTCGGCGCGCTCGACGAGCTGACCCGGCTGGAGATGAACGACCTGCTGCTGCGCATCCGCCGTGAAACCAAGGCGTCGGTGCTGTTCGTGACGCATTCGATTTCCGAGGCGGTCTATCTCTCCGACAAGGTCGTCATCTTCAGCAAGCGCCCGGCGCGGGTCGCCAAGGAGATACCGATCGCGTTCGGTTATCCGCGCAGCCAGAAGGTCCGCTTCACGTCGGCGTTCACCACGGCCGAGCGGATCGCCAGCGAGGCGCTCGGCGTGGTCGCGCCGGCCGCCGAGGAGGCGGTGGCGTCATGAGCGCGCGCTTCGCATCGCAAGTCCTCTATCCGCTCGCCGGCGTCGTCGTCATCATCGCGGTCTGGGTGCTGGCGTGCTGGCTCGGCAACATTCCGACGGTGGTGCTGCCGTCGCCGGACAAGGTTTTGCGCGCGATGATCGTGCGCGCCGACCTCCTCGTCAGCGAAGGCTGGATCACGCTGAAAGAAACGCTCTACGGATTCCTGCTCGCGCTCGCGGTCGGGCTGCCGCTCGCCGTCGCGGTCGCCAACTCACGGGCGCTGAACCTGATGTTCTATCCGCTGCTGATCGCGCTGCAGTCGGTCCCGAAAGTGGCGCTGGCGCCGATGATCCTGGTCTGGCTCGGCACCGGCCTCGAATCGAAGCTGGCGATCGTCTGGCTGGTCGCTTTCTTCCCCATCATCGTCGACACCGCCGCCGGCCTGCGCGCCACGCCGAAGGAGCTGTTGGAGCTCGCCCACAGCCTGAATGCATCGCCAATGCAGGTCTTTCTCAAGGTCCAGCTGCCCGCGGCGCTACCGTTCGTGGTCACCGGTGCCAAGGTCGCGATCACGCTCGCGGTCATCGGCGCTGTCATCGGCGAGTTCGTGGGCTCGAGCGAAGGGCTCGGTTTTCTCTTGCTGAGCGCGACCTCGCAGCTCGACACGCCGCTGGCATTCGCCGCCCTGTTCGCCCTGTCGGTGCTCGGGATATTCGCTTATGCGCTGGTGGGGCTGGGCGAGCGGCTGATGTCGTCATGGCTCCCGCCGGCGCCGGAGCGGCATTGAGGTTCGAATGGCTAGAAACGCACGACGACGGCAGGCCGCGGCGCCGACGATTGCCGCACCTCGAGCCAAGGCCGTCAGCAACAAAATCGCGGACAAGGAGCCGGCCAAGCCCAACTCCCTGGTCGCCAAAGCCTACGAGCAGATCAAGGAGAAGATCATCACGCTTTATTTTCTGCCGGGCCAGTATCTCAACGAAGCCGCGATATCGAGCCTGCTCGATGTTGGCCGGACGCCGGTGCACCAGGCCCTGCAGCGGCTCGAGCTTGAAGGCCTGGTCGAGATCATGCCGCGCAAGGGCGTCGTCGTTTTGCCCGACAGCATCTCGGAGATCATCAAGATCCTCGAATCCCGCGCGGCGGTGGAGGCCGAGCTTGCCAAGGCCGCGGCCGGACGTGTGTCCGTCGAGGACGGCAAGGAGCTGCTTGCGCTCGCCAGTGCCACCAGGAACACCAGGAGCGGCCCGGGCATGGACGATTTCATCGCCTGCGACCGCGCCTTCCATCGCAAGCTGGCGGAGCGCTCGGGAAATACCGTGCTGAGCGATTTTGCGCAGCAATTGCACGAGCGCTCGATCCGCTACTGGTATCTTCACCTCTGGCAGACCATGGACGTGCAGGCGACGACCCGCCAGCACGCGGCCATCGCCGAAGCCATCGCCAGGCACGACGGCGAACGCGCGGCCGCGGCCATGCGCGAGCATATCGAGAGCCTCAAAAGCAGATTGATGCAACTCCAGGACGCGACGCGGCGCTATGGTCCGCCGCCGATGCGCTGATCGCAAGGAACGAAGGGAGATAAATAATGGCCGATCAAAAGACCGCGATGCCGATGCCCGCTGGAATGCCGAGCCTCGACGAGGTTCTGCTGCAGAGCAACGACATGCCTTGGCGCGCGAAATCGCTGCCGGGCGTGTCGGAAAAGATGCTCTGGCGCGATGAAAAAGTCGGGTCGTCGATCGCGCTGATCAAGTTCGACAAAGGCGCCAGCATCCCGGAGCCGCATCTGCACGCGTCGAACCAGTTCATGTTCTGCCTGAAGGGCAAATACGAATACACTAAGACCGGCGTCACCCTCACGGCCGGCTCGTTCTACTGGAATCCGAAGGGCAACGTGCACGGGCCGACGCTGGCGCACGAGGAGACCATCGTGGTCGAGATCTACGACGGTCCGCACTATCCGCAGCGTCCATCCTGGTACGCGAACGATGAGGATGCCCGCTGATGGCGGCTGTCGCGGCCGGCGCCAAGACGCAAGCCGTTGCGGTCGGCGCGGAACGGCTGGTGTCGGCGGTCGCCGGCATCTTCACCGCTGTCGGCATCCGGCGCGAGGACGCCGAGGTGGTGGCGGCGGACCTCGTTGCCGCCGACCTCGAGGGCGTCGCCTCGCATGGTGTGATGTTGCTGCCGATGTACGTTGATCGCATCGTCAAGGGCTCGGTGTCGCGGTCGAGCGCCGGCGAGGTGGTCAGCGACCGCGGCAGCGCCATCGTCATCGATGCCGGCAATGCGCTGGGACAGTTGACGGCGCGGCAAGCGGTTCGGCTTGCGGTCGCGCGCGCGCAGGAGATCGGCATGGCGGCCGTCAGCGTGCGCAACGGATTTCATTTCGGCACCGCTGGGCGCTACGCCCGCATGATGGCGGCTGAGAACTGCGTCGGTATTGTGCTGTCAAACACGCGTCCGCTGATGCCCGCGCCCGGCGGCGCGCAGCCGTTGGTCGGCAATAATCCCATCGCCATCGCGCTGCCATCGGCGGGCGACTTTCCGGTCGAAGCGGACATGGCGCTCTCTGCAACCGCCATGGGAAAAATCCGTCTCGCCGCGGCGGCCGGGCAGAGCATTCCGCCGGATTGGGCGATCGATCCCGACGGACGGCCGACGACCGATCCGGCGGCGGCGATCAAGGGCATGCTGCTGCCGGCTGCCGGGCCGAAAGGGTTCGGCCTCGCCTTCGTCATCGATCTCTTGTGCGGGGGCTTGTCCGACGGCGCGGTCGGCTCGGAGGTTCGCCCGCTCTACGGCGATGCCGCGGAGCCCTACCGCTGCGCTCATTTCTTCCTGGCGATCCACGCCGGCCACTTTCCGGCGGGCGAACGCTTTGCCGAGCGCGTGCGCGATCAGGCGGCGCGCGTGACAGCCTCGAAACGCAGCCCTGGCGTCGATCGCGTCTATGCGCCGGGCGAGCTCGCCTGGGCGACGCGGCAGGCCAGCGCCGGCATCTGCCGTCTCGATGCCCAGACGGTCAAGAGTCTCGTCGACACCGCTGCTCGCGCGGGGATCGACAATTTCGAATCCACACTGTTCGCGGAGGAAGGTGCCAACACATGAAGAAGCAGATCACCAGCGACAAGATTCGCCAACCTACCGGGCATTTTTCGCAGGCCACCATGATCGAGGCGAGGGGGAAGCTCGTCTTCATCTCCGGCATGACCGCGCGCAGGGCCGACGGCTCGATCGCCGGCGTCGGCGACATCGAGGTGCAGACCAAGCAGGTCTGCGAGAACATCAAGGCCGCGGTCGAGGCAGCCGGCGGCAAGATGGACGACATCGTTCGTGTGGACGTCTATGTCCGCAACATGGAGCATTTCGAGCAGATCCACAAAGTCCGTCGCGAGTATTTCAAGGCGCCGGCGCCGGCTTCGACCATGGTCGAGATCTGCAAGATGACGTCGCCTGATTACCTCATCGAGATCAACGCGATCGCGGTGGTCCCAGACGCATAGGTAGCGGCGATGCGGGCGCGCTTCGAAGCTGATGGAGACGTCATCGTCGTCACCGGCGGCGCCAATGGCATCGGCCGCGCGCTGGCTTGCGCGGCCGCCGCGGCCGGTGCGCGCGTCGTCGTCTGCGACGTCGACGAGTCGGCCATGGCGCAGCTGTCCGGCGTTGCCGGAATTTCCACGCGGCGCCTCGATGTCTCGGATCGCAGCGAGGTGCTCGCCACGTTCGAAAAGATCGAGCGCGAGTTCGGCAGGATCGACGGCCTCGTTTGCGCGGCCGCGGTTCAGCCACGCACAGCCGTGCACCAGATGCCTCCGGAGGAATGGGACCGGGTCTTGCGGATCAATCTCGACGGCGTGGTCTGGTGCTACCAGGCCGTGATCGCCGGCATGATCGCGCGGCGCTCCGGAAGCATCATCGCGTTCACGTCCGGATTGGCGCAGCAGGGCTGGCCGGAGGCGTCAGCCTATGCCGCGAGCAAGGCCGCGCTCGATTGCCTTCGTGAAGAGCGCGGCCAAGGAAGTGGCGCAGCACCGCGTGCGTTTCAATCTGATCGCCCCCGGCGTGATCGACACGCCACAGTATCGCGCGGCGAACGCCGGCGGCGACGACGCGCGCTGGCGTGGCTCGGTTGGCGTCGGGCAGCCGGACGACGCCGTCGGCCCGTTGATGTTTCTCCTGTCCGACCAGGCGACCATGACTGCTTCGATCATCAGTCGGGACTTCGCCTATCCGGCGCAGGATCCCTGAGCGATGACGATGAAACCGATCATCGTGGTCGGTGCCGGCCCGGTCGGGCTGACGACGGCGCTGGGGCTCGACTTCTACGGCCTGCCGTTCGCGTTGTTCGAGGAGGACGCCGAGCTTTCGCGCGACACCAAGGCCGGAACGGTTCTGACGCGGACGCTCGAGGCGTTCCGCCGCTACGGCGTTGCCGATCAGGTGTTGGCGAAGGCATTGCGCGTGGACGAGATCGGCGACGTCGAGCGCGCGACCAACACCGCGCGGCCGTCCGTGCAGACCGCGCTGCTGCGCGAGGACACCCGCTATCCGTTCGTCATCAACATGCCGCAGCATCATCTCGAACCGATCTTGAAGGACGCGATCGACGCGCGAAAGCCCGGCGCACTCCGTCTGCAGCATCGCCTGACATCGTTCCGGCAACTCGATGACGGCGTGCTCGCGCGCTTCGAGACGCCTGACGGCCCGCGCGAGGTCGAGGGCTCGTACCTGCTCGCCTGCGACGGCGGGCGCAGCACGGTACGCTCGCAACTCGGCGTGCCGGTCGAAGGGGAGTCGCTCCGACGTCCGCTGCCTCCTGGTCGACGTCAAGGTCGATCTCGACGTGGCCAATCCGCGCGACTACCCCTATCTCGCCTACTTCGCCGATCCGCAGGAATGGATGATCCTGGTGCGGCAGCCGCACTGCTGGCGCTTTCTCTATCCGCTGGCGCCCAGGCATCCCCGAGCCGACTGCGAGCGACTTCCGCGACAAGGTCGTGCGCTTCATCGGCGAGGTCGACCGGCTCGAAATCCTCAACACCATCGTCTACCGGATTCATCATCGCGTCGCGACGCAATGGCGGAAGGACCGCGTGTTCCTGATGGGCGATGCGGCGCACCTGATCACGCCGATGTGGGCGCTCGGCCTCAACACCGGCATTCTCGACGCCATCAGCCTGCCGTGGCGGCTCGCCTGGGTGACGCGCGGCTGGGCGGGCGACGCCTTGCTCGACGGCTATGCACGCGAGCAGCGCCCGGTCGCCGCCGAAGGCTCCGGCGAGATGGCCGAAGCCGCGCGCAAATACATGGCCGGGCAGGCCGATGCGGTGAAGGCGATGTCGGGCACCGCCTGGGCCAATGCCATGACCCGCACCATGCTGGGCGTGCGGCTGGGCGTCGATGAATCAGGCGACTGGTCGATGGTCAAGACCGAGCGCGGGCCGTTCCGCGTCGGCGACCGCATTCCCGACGCCGTGTTGCACGGGCCCGACGGCCGTCCGGTCCGGCTGCACGACCTGATCGACGACAGCTTTCTGGCGCTCTACTTCACCGACGTTCGCCGGCGTCCCGATATTCCCGCGAACGAGGTCGGCTTGAAGCATTTCGTCGTTTCACACCGCGACGCCCCGCTCGACGGCGGCTTGCGCGACCGCGCGCTATTCGATGTCGGCGGCCGCTTTCGGGAGCTTATGGGCTGCCCGACCGATACCCTCGTTTTGGTGCGTCCCGACGATCATATCGCTGCGATCGCGTCGATGCAGACCATGCGTGCCGGCGATCTCTATCGAAAAGTGATCGGACGTGCCGATACTCTTGTAGGAGAGCGATGATGACCGAAACCGCGAGCAAACGTGAGTTGGGGCCGATCGGAGACAAGATCATCTTCGAAAACGAATTCGTCCGAGTGTGGAGCCTGACACTCGATCCGGGCAAGCGCCAGCCCTGGCACCAGCATCTCCTGCCTTATCTCATCGTGCCGCTGACGGAAGGCAAGAATGTGATGACTTTCGACGACGGCCGCGTGCGCGAGACGCGCGAGAAACCGGGAGAGACGATCTGGCGCGAGCCGGGCATTCCCCACGAGCTCTTGAACGCGAGTGACTGGCAATATCGCAACGTCCTTGTTGAGATCAAGGAGCGCGCGGCATGAGAGGACTACGCTAGTTGGTCAGCAGCACCTTCCCGCCGTAGGGGCCGACGCCCCTCGGAACGGGGATGTCGGACCCGCCGTAATTCGTGTTCAGGACGAGGTTGGGTCCGCTGTAGAGATCGAGCTGCCGAACCACCAGAACGGTGTAAGCGGACTGGTCGGCGACCGGCTTGGTGGCGTCGATGATGAGGCGGCCCTGCGGCATGTAGATCGTGCCCAGGAGCTTGCGCGCGTTGTCGCTCAGGATCAGGTGCTCGCGTGGCGCCTTCCCTTGCTTGTTGTACGATTTCGCGTGCACTGGCGCGGGCGCGCCGCTCGGGTCGTCGTAGATGAGTATCCCTGTGAGCGGCCCATCCTTAGGGGCCGTCAGATTGATGGTCGTTGCGGCTTGGAAGATGAGGTGGGCACCCGCGCCCAGCATGTTGATGGCGACGTAGTCGCCGGCGACGCTCGCATTCTTGTCCACGAGCAAAGGACCGTCCTTGATCGTGTAGATCCCGGCGGCAAGCGTCACTTGCGCGCCGTTGGTGATGGTGAGGCCGCCGCAATAGACGCCGGGCTTGAGCGTGGTGGTCGTGCCCTCGACCACGAGGCTCTTGTAGTCGCACGCCGAGATCGCGGGGGCCTTTCTTTCGGCGAGCGGATCCGAGATAACCGGACAATCGGTTTGCGGCGACGGGGAATAGTTCGTGTTTTTCGTCTGAACCTTGCCGCCCGCGGAGCAGATGAAACCAGCCTTGAGCACGGCGTCATCCATCGACTTCAGGCCTTGCGGGCTCTTGGAATTCGAGTAGACGACGCACGCCGGCGCGGTCAGCAACGCGCTCTGCTCGAGCTTGATCGTGCCTGGCGCCTTGGTGTCGAGGCCAATCAGGCATAGCGGCAGTCCGCCGCTCAAGCCTGCGGTGGCGCTGGCGGTGAGATGAATTTTTCCCGGCCATATGATTTTCGCGATAGTCGGTTCGACGTCCTTTGCCAGGTCCACCCGGACCGTCAAAGCCTGGGTATCGACCTTCGTTCCAACGACCGCATCGGCAATTTGGGTGACGACGTAGTTCCTGGCGACGGCGGAAATCTTTTCGGGATCGGCCCTGGCCATCTGAAGCTCGCGGGCCGCGGCGATTGCGGCGGCGTCGGCCACCGCCTGCATCTTGCTTCTTTCCGACGCAGCGCGGGAATAGTCCAATCCAATTCCGGCCGCGCCGAACAAGACCGGAATCATCAATGCGTACAGGATGGAAATGCTGCCGGTCTCATCACGCAGAAGCGCCAGCAACGACGATGGCCACTGTGCCGGGTTTCTTGTCGTGGTGCGGCGCATGAATGAGCTCAACATGACAGCTGCGAGCCGATCTCCGTTTGAGCGGAGGCGTTCTGTTGCTCGAGCGGGGATGCTTCGCAGCGGTCTCGCAGCGCCTGCGCCATCATCTCGATTCGTTCGATCTCGACCGCAACCTGCGTGGGGATGGCAAACACATCGGCGGTTCGCAGCGTCTTGATGGATTGCAGGATCGAGTTCAGGTCGTCGAAGCATTTCCGCCTGAACGACGCAAGCTTGGCGAAGTATGACCACTCACCCTGGTCGATGCTCGTCTTCGGCGGATTGCATCCCGGCGTCGAGTTACGAAGAACGTAGCGAATCTGGTAGCTGAGGTTGCGCCAGTTGATCGGTTTGGTCGTGAAGGCCGTCGCGCCCAAGTTGTACGCGCGATCGATCGAAAGGATGTCTTCCTTTCCGGTCAGCATGACGACCGGCAAATTGCTCAGTCGTGGATCCGATCTGATTTTTGCGAGCAGCTCGAAGCCGTCGAGCACCGGCATCTCGATATCGCAAAGGACGATGTCGAAATCGTCGTGTGTCAGCAGGTTAAACGCCACCTCGCCGTTCGGAGCCGCATCGACGCTAGCCGCGGGCGTCAACAGATGCACGCGCGCAAACTCGCAGAAGATCGGGTCGTCATCGACGACCAGAATCCTCGCGGGTTGGTCCAACACATAGGACCACGCCGGCATTTGCCGCCGAAGGAGCAGTCATTTCTTGACCTCCATCTGTTTCGATTATTGCGACAACACATAAAATTAGCCTCACAATTCACAGAAAATTATCGGATATGGCCTTAGGATTTTGTTTACGAATTCCATCGGTGACTTACGCGGATGCCACGCCGTCCCTCCCTAAATCGGAAGCTCGCACTGCTGGTTTTCGCGGCGGTCGGCGCCTGCATGGCCGTCGCGGCCAGCGTCGCCCTCTGGCAGCAGGCGTCGAACTACGCCGAGATGCGCAGGCAAGCGCTGGTCGCGACCGCGCACGTGTTCGCCGCGGCGGCCGGCCCAGCGACAGCGGCAAGGAACGAACGCGACGCGTTTCTCGCGTTGCGAGCCATAGACCGCGTTCCCGGCGTTCAATCCGCTGGAATCTTCGACGCCGAAGGGCGCAGCCTCGTTACGTCCGGCAATGCCGCACGCTTGTTGCGGGATGTTGCGGTCGAGGGAGACGAAGACGTTTCTCTTCTGGCGTTGCTGGCCAGCGGAACGGTGCAGGTGACCGTACCCATCCTCGACGGCGGCACGCAGGTCGGGATGCTGGTATTGATCGGCAGCGTCGCCGATCTTTGGCCGAAACTGCTCGACACTTTGAAATTCACGTTGATCGGGGGCGCCGGTGCATTGTTGGCCGGTCTTTTGGTCGCCTGGCGGCTTCAGCGCAGCATCACGGGCCCTCTCGCGTCGCTCCTGCGGGCAACAGCCGCGATCCGGCAGAACCACAATTACGACGTTGCGGTTCCGGATGCGTCCGATCGCGAGGTCGGAGAGCTGGTTGACAGCTTCAATCACATGTTGGGCGATCTCCGTGATCCGGGACGAGCGACTTGAAGCGCATCGCCGCAACCTCGAGGCGGAAGTAGCCGACCGCACGCGCGATCTTCGCGAGGCGCGCGACGTGGCCGAAGCGGCAAATCGCGCCAAGTCGGAATTCCTGGCGACGATGAGCCACGAGATTCGAACGCCGATGAACGGCATCATGGTGATGGCCGAGATGCTGACGGCCGAGCGAATGCCGCGGCGGCAGCACCGCTATGCCGAAACCATCGCCAAGTCGGGTCAGAGCCTGCTCGCGGTCATCAACGATGTCTTGGATTTCTCGAAGATCGAGTCGGGCAAGCTCGAGCTCGAACGCGTGCCGGTCGATCTCAATGACCTCGCCGAAAACGTATTGAACTTGTTTTCCGAGCGCGCGCGGCGCAGCAACATCGACTTGGCCGCCTTCGTCAACCCTGCGCTGCCGCGATCCATTCTCGGGGATCCGGTCCGTCTCGGACAGGTCGTCACCAATCTGGTCAACAATGCGTTGAAATTCACCGAACGCGGTTTCGTGAGCGTCGACATCGGAATGTCGGCCGAGGACCGCGGAAAGATCGAGATCCGCGTCCAGGACAGCGGCATCGGTATTCCGGACGACAAGCTCGTGACCATTTTCTCACCGTTCTCGCAGGCCGACCAGACGACGACCCGTCAATTCGGCGGCACCGGCCTGGGATTGAGCATTTGCAAGCGGCTGGTGAACGCGATGGGCGCAGATATCCATGTCAGCAGCCGGTCGGGCGAGGGCTCGACGTTCTCGTTCGCAATCCCTTGCGAGCCGGACCGACCGGCATCGTGGCCGCGCTTCGAACCGACGCCGTCGGGGCCGGCGATATGCGTGCTGGACCTGCCGGGCGGCGCGACCCAGTCGGCGTTGAGCCGTTATCTGTCGGCGGCGGGATACGTCGTATTTCCGCGCGACGAAACACTCACCCCCGATCGCTGCCGGCAAGCTCAATTGATTTGCGCGGAGCCCGACCGGATCAACTCTTTCGCGATCGATGACGGGCGACCGAAGCCGATCGTCGTCGCAGTCACGGACTTGGCGGGCGGATCGCTCGAGGGTCCGATTGCGGCGGACGCGGCCGATGCGATCCTCACAAGACCCATCTTGCGTTCCGAGGTCGAGGAATTGCTAAGTCGGATCGCCGACGGCAGATCCATGTCGCAGCCGGTCGAGGTGAAGGCTCGCTCCAGGCCGCCAGCTGTCGCGTTTCATGCCTTCAGGGCGCTGGTCGCCGACGACAACGCGGTCAATCGCGAGATCGCCACCGAGGCGTTGTCGCGACTCGGAGCAACGGTCGATGTTGTCGAGAACGGGGCCGAAGCCGTCGAGGCCGTCGCAAGGTCGCAATTCGATATCGTCTTCATGGACGGCAGCATGCCGGAGATGGACGGATTCGCAGCCACGCGCCGCATCCGTGAGTCGGAAATGCTATCGGGCAAGACCAGACGCCCGATCGTCGGCCTCACCGCCCATGTCATCGGAGTGCGCGCCGACGAATGGCGACAAGTCCGGAATGGACGCCGTCGTGTACAAGCCGTTCGCGCTTGCCGATCTTGCGCAGGCGATCGGGCAGCTGTTGCCGCACCTGCCGCGCAAGCAAATCTTGGATGCACCGGAACAAATCGAGCAAGAGCGCGCTCCGGACCGCGCGTCTCTCCTCGATGACGAAATTCTCGGTCAATTGCGATCGATGCCGTCTGCGAACGGTCACAGCTTCTTGTACAAGGTGCTCGATCTCTACATCGAGCATGCACCGGCGGCCGTCGAACAATTGCATCGCGCCGCGGAAGCCGGCGATCGCGAGACTTGCGCGCGGGCGGCCCACGCCTTGAAATCGATGAGCCACAATGTAGGTGCCTTGCGGGTGGCAGAGCTGGCCCTTCAGGCCGAGCGGTGGTCCGAAACCGGGGCCCGATCGCCGATGGATGGTCCATCGCTCGACATATCAGACGCCGTGAACGCGACCATTTCCGCCATGAAAATGCTTCGCAAGCTCGGAAACGGCGCTGACGAGCGTCACGCCCGCAACGCCGTGAGCATGTCGGCGATGTAGTCGTCGCTGCCGGAAATCACCAGCATCCGCGCATGCGGCCGCAACGTTGCGAGCGTCCGCGACAGCGCCTCGTCGTTGCTCGCCGTGGCGCCGAGCACCAGCGCCGTCGTCATCACGTGCTTGGCGCCGCAGGCCTCGCCGATGATCGATGCCGCCTGGTCGTCCTGGCCGGCGGTGGCGACCATGACCACGAGATCCGCTGCGCTCACCTCGTCGATCAGGTTCTTGGTGCGGCCGGCGAGATCGCTCAGCCAGCCGCTGACCGAGAAGGCTTCTTTCCCCGGCGTGCCGGCGAACGACGACGCCGTGAGAAAGGTCGCGTTGCTCCATTGCGGCCCGGAGAGCTGCTTGATCGCCGCTTCGCTCGGCCGGTCGAGCGCGATCACCTTGACGGCGCGCGGCTTCGAGTTCGGCGCGTCGATGCGGAAGCGGGCCTCCGCGGCACTCGCCATCCGCGCGCTTTCACTGAGCATGTCTGCTCCTAGACTGACGCGTGCGCGACGCCGGGCTGCACCGTCAGCGCTTCCCTGGCGGCATCCTTGAACGGCTGGTCCGGCGGCAGCACGACCGCGGCCGAGCGGACTCGCTGGTGCTCGGGGGCGACTCCCGGCGGGGTGGCACCCTTGTCCATCAGGGCTTTCACCGATCGCAGCAGCCGGTGGCGGGCCATGATGATCCCGTTGTCCGTGGAAACCAGGTTCTCCTTGCTGCGGTCGACGATCGGTCCCATGCTCTCCTGCAACGAAGCGTCCTGCATGGCGATGCCGTGCACGCCGCTGAAAGTCGTGCCGGCCCTCTGCGACGCGCGGTCGATGAGGTAGTCGTTGTCCTTGTTGGCGAGCGGCCGGAACGTTCCCGGGACGTAGGCGACATGGATGCCCTTGCCCTCGCGCATCGCCTGGACCTGGGCCTCCGAGAGCGGACCGGAGACCTTGTAGTCATAGCTCCAGGTCCAGCAATTCTCGTCGTCGACCGGAATCCAGAAGTGGCCGTGCACCGGGTGATCGCCGCGCGGCGGGATCATGGTGAAGCAAGGCATCACCCATTGGGTGATCCGCCAATAGTAATGTCCGGCCTCGGCGTTGCGGCGCGCGCCGATATAAAGGCCGCCGGGACTTCTCGACCACCTCGAAATAGGGCTGTGAGTCGGCCAGGTTGTACTGGTTGCCTTTGGCCCCCTTGAACAGCGGGTCTGAATTCAGATCGCCGCGATGCAGGAAGGAAACGTGGCTCGAGTCGATGCCGCCCTCCATGGCCTGCAGCCAGTTGGATTCCTGCAGCCGTTTCGAGACGAAGCTGTGTCCGCGCGGCACGGTGGCGAATTCCCATTCCGGCAGCGGCGGCTGCTTGTCCGCAGGGCCCATATAGGTCCACAGCACGCCGCCGCGTTCGATCAGCGGATAGGAGGCGAGCTTGATCTTCTTGGCGAAGCCGCTTTCCTCCGGCTCGGACGGCACGTCCACGCACTGGCCGGTCACGTCGTACTTCCAGCCATGATAGGGGCAGCGTAGGCCGCATTCCTCATTGCGGCCGAACCACAGCGACACGCCGCGGTGGGCGCAGAACTCGTCGATCAAGCCGTAGCGGCCCTGGCTGTCGCGGAACGCCACGAGCCGCTCCGAGAGAAGCTTCACCCGCACCGGCGGACAGTCGTTCTCGGGCAGCTCCTCGGTGAGCAGCGCGGGGATCCAGTTGCTGCGGAACAGCCGGCCCATGGGCGTGCCGGGCCCGGTCTGCGTCAGCAGATCATTTTGTTCTTTCCTCAGCATCGAGCTCTCCTCGGCCTGCGCAACCAGAATAGGATAAACGCGACAAAACTTCGATCAGGTTATCGCCCGTTTCGAATTTGCCATGTTCTGTTATGCGGAACGGCGTTCTTATAGGTTCGAAAATACGTCGCCCGCGCGGTCCTCGTCAATCGCGGCCGCGTCGGACCTAGTCGCCGACGAGCCACAAACACGATACCAATGGGTGGAACTGATTTCGTATCGGCTGCTCCGGGAGGGAACAACATGAAGATCCTGTATTTCGATGACTACAAGCTCGGCGTGCTCAACGGCGAGGCCGTGGTCGATGTGTCGGCGGTGGTGCAAAGCATTAAGCACACCGGCCCGCACGACCTGATCAACGGGTTGATCGAGCGCTTTGCCGAATTCCGGCCCAAGCTGGAGGAGGCGGCCGGCCGCGAGAAGGGCGTCCCGGTGGCCGACGTCAAGATTTGCCCACCACTGCCCAGGCCGATCAACATCGACTGCATGGCCGTCAACTACATGGAGGACGGCACCCGCACCGAGCCCGCTCCGATCAACGCCTTCCACAAGTCGCCGACCGCGGTGATCGGCCCCGGCGACACCATGGTGCTGCCCGACGTCCCCGCGACCATCTTCGAGGGCGAGGCGGAATTCGCGGTAGTGATCGGCAAGCGGGCGAGGAACGTGTCCGCCGCCGACGCCATGAGCCACGTGTTCGGCTACGTCAACTTCATCGACGGATCGGCGCGCGGCCTGCCGCCACCGGGCAACGTCTTCTACCAGATGAAGTCGCGTGACACCTTCGCGCCGATCGGCCCGTACATCGTCACTGCCGACGAGATCCGCGATCCGCACAAGCTGCAGGTCCGGCTCTGGGTCAATGGCACGCTCAAGCAGAATTTCAATTCCGACGACATGGCGCACAAGATCCCGCGCTGCATCGAGTGGGTGAGCTCCATTCACACGCTCGAGTCCGGCGACGTGCTGGCGACCGGCACCAACCACCGCGGCCTGAGCTCGTTTCAGGACGGCGACATAGTCGAGCTCGAGACCGAAGGGCTCGGCCGGCTGCGCATCCACGTGCGCGACGATCTCAAGCGCACCTGGGGACGCGAGACGCGGCTCGAGGTGGCCAACCGCGGCGCCAAGGAGGTGACCACGCCGCAGCTGACGGGCAAGTACGCGCCGCGATCGTGAGCGTCATGCCGCGCGTTCGCCGCGGGCGCGCTGCGGGCCGTGGCGCAGCAGGTCCATGAGCTCGCGCACGTTGCCGAGGTCCTCGATCCCGTTGACCGCTGCGATCACCTCGTCGATGCGCGAGGCCGGCAGCCGGTCCACGGCGTAGACCCGGAGCTTGTCCTCGATCTCGGTGCGCGTGAGCGGGTTCTCCGGTGCGCCCTTGGCGTGATCGCACCGCGCCGTGAAAGTCGCGCCACCGGCGGTCTCGATCTCCGCGACGGCCTCGGCGCCGTTGAGCGTCGTGTCGAGGTCGATTTCGACCTGTGCTTCCGCGAACCGCCGCAGCTTCGGGTCGTCGTAGCGCGCCGGCACGAACTGCGCGAGTGTGAGCGCGCGGTCGTGCAGGATCACCGCCGCGGTGTAGTGGCCGGAGATCAGCGCCTCGAACTTGCCCTTGTAGCGCGGCAGCTGGCCGTGCATCTCGAATGCGGTCTTGGCGAGCTTGACGCGCAATCGTTTGATGTCGCCGGTCTCGATCCCGTGCCGTTGCACGAGGTCGAAGAGCGCCGTGTTCATGCCCTGCATCAGCGACGCCGACGGCCAAAGCCGCAGCGCGATCTGCTCGAGCTCCCAGCGCTTGCCGAGATCGGCGGTGGCGAGCTCGGGCTTGCCGCCGTTGCTGTAGGCGTTGTAGAGGCCGCCGTCCTTGGCGGTGAGGAACTCGCGCGTCGCCAGAAATTTCTGCTCGGCGAGCAGCGCCGCCATCAGCCCCGACAGCGCGCCGCGGCACTGGTGGAACTTGACCGTCGGCGTCCCCCAGGCGGCGAAGGTGCCGGCGGCCTGGCTGCCGGCCAGCCCGAACGCCTTCGCCATGGTCTCGGCGTCGAAACCGCGCAGCCGCCCGACCGCGGCCGCGGCGCCGAACGGGCCGAGCACGCCGGGCGCATGAAAGCCGCGGGCGCGGAACGCCGGATAGTCGAGCCCGATCCCGATCCGTGTCGTCACCTCGCAGCCGGCGGCGATCGCCACCAGGAGATCGCGGCCGCTGAGCCCGTCGCGCTCGGCGATCGCCAGCGCGGGCGGGACCACCTCCGGCGTGACATGCGCCATGGTGGAGCGATGCGCGTCGCACATGGTGACGGCAGTGATGAGAAAGCCGTTGAGCAGGGTTGCGCCGGCGAGGGACAGATGATCGCCGCCGATCACGCTCGATTCATCGGATTGCGCGAGCGCCCCGGCAAAGGCCGCGACCTGGTGGGTCTCCTCGCCCTGGTGGCCGGCGAGCGCGCAGGCGAGCGCGTCCAGGAGCAGGTTCTTGCAATGATCCCTGACGCTGTCGGGAAGATCGTCGTACCTCAGCGCGGCGGCGAATTGCGCCAGGGCTTGCGTTGCTTCTTCCGGCATTACGATCTCCCTTTCGACGGCGCTTTCCGATGATCCGCGCTCGACCCAGTTACATCACCTCATCGGCGTTGAAAAGCCGGGCTACGTTCATGGGACGGCGGCACGGTTGACCGACCCTCCAATAGTCGTATGGTCACCGCCGAAATCCGGATCGGAAGCCAATGGACATAGCCAAAGTCGGAATTGTCGGGCTCGGCCGCTGGGCCAAGGTGCTCACGCGGGCCGCGGCGAAATCGAGCGAGCTCAAGATCGTCTCGGCCTATAGCCGGACGGAGGACAAGCGCCAGGCCTTCGCGCGCGAATTCGGCGTCGCGGCGGTGAGCGATCTCGCCACCATGCTGGCCGACCCCGCGATCGACGGCGTGATCCTGACCGTCCCCAACGAGCAGCACCTGCCGCTGGCGCGCGAGGTCGCGATTGCGGGCAAGCACGTCTACACGGAGAAGCCGATCGCCAGCACGCTCGAGGAAGGGCTCGAGATCGCCGGCCTCGAGACGCGATACGGCGTCACCGTCACGGTCGGGCACAGCGCGCGGCTGATGGCCGGCATCCGGCAGATCCGTGCTGCGATCGACGCGGGCGAGCTCGGCCGCGTCGCCTTCATGGAGGCGAATTTCTCCAACGAGCGCGCGCTCGAGCTCACGCCGCAAGCTTGGCGCTGGTACCGGCACCGCGCGCCCGGCGGTCCGCTCTCGCAGCTCGCGATCCATCAGTTCGACGTGCTCCACTATCTCGGCGGCGAGATCGCGGAAGCAGGTTCGATGGCCTCGAAGCTATCGCCGGTCGGCGCCGAAGTGGACGACCAGTCGATGACGCTGATCAAGTTCGCCGACGGCAAGATCGGCTATGTCGGCTCGTGCTGGACGTCGCCCGGCATCTTTGCCGTGCGCGTCTTCGGCTCCAAGGGACTGATGCATTACGAGATCGATTTCGGCACCTGGGACACGCCGGAAGAGCTGCACAAGAGCTCGACTCTCTATATCCAGCGCGGCAAGGACGGCTACGCCAAGCGCGAGGAGCTGAAGGTCCCGGAGAGCGACATGTTCCGTGCCGAGCTCGACCTGTTCGCGCAGAGCTGCAAGAGCGGCAAGGGAAACGAGCTCAGCGCCGACAACGGCAATATCGCGCTCGCGGTGGTCTACGCCGCGCTGCGCTCGATCGAGGAGAACGGCCGCGGCATCCGCCTCGCCGAGGTGATCGAGGCGGCGCGGGCGCGCGTTGCCGAAAGGAGCCGCAATGCTGCCTAGCCGGTTTTTCTCGGAATTGACGCAGCCGGAGATCGCGGCGCAGTTCAAGAAGAATCCGCTCGTCATCCTGCCCGCCGGCAGCGTCGAGCAGCACGGGCCGCATCTGCCGACCGGCACCGACACGCTCGCCGCCAATGTCATCGCCGGCCGCGTCGCCGAGCTGATGGACGGGCTGGTGCTGCCGGCGACGCCGCTCGGCGTCACGCCGATGCACATGCCGTTCGAAGGCACGATCACGCTCACCCCCGACACCTACATGCGCGTGGTGATCGAGACCTGCGTGTCCACCGCCAGGCATGGCGCGAAATATCTCATGCTGATGAACTGGCACGAGGGCAACATTCCCTCGCTCGCCATCGCCGCCGAGGCGCTGCACCGCGAGCACGGCATGACGGTGCTCACCGTGCAGGCCTGCTATGTGGCGGAGGAGCTCTACGGGCACAGTTGCAACGGCCTCACCCATGGCGGCGAGATCGAAGCGCTGGCCGTCCTCGCGCACCGGCCCGACCTGGTGCATCTCGACCGCATCGACTATTCCTCCGATCACAGCCACGGCCACAAGATGGACAAGCTGCGGCGCACGCGCAGCTACCAGCCGGTGCTGACCGATATCCGCTCGATCGCGCCGACCGGCTGGTTCGGCAGCCCGCAGCACGCGACCGCCGACAAGGGCCGCAAGATGCTCACCGACATCGCCGCCGCGATCGCGCTCGAGGCGTCGGCGATCTTCCGCCAGCTCGATGCCGTGCAGGGCGGCACTGCCGAGATGAAGCAACTGCGACAGGTGAGCTGATGGCGCGGCTGTTGAAGCAATCGCAGGCCAAGCGCCTGGGCCTGCCCGGTCGGACGTCGCTCGAGCCGGTGTCGGGCGAGATCGGCTCGCGCGTGAGCTTCCGAATCGCGGAGATCGCGGTGCCGAAGCCGGGCGACACGCGCGGCCCCCATCTTCACCGCGACTTCGAGGAGTGCATCTATGTCTTGTCGGGGCAGGGGACGACCGTCGCGGAGAGCGGCGAGATCCCGATCGTGCCCGGCGACATCGTGCTCATTCCCGCCGGCGAGAAGCACATGACCCGCAACACCGGCAACGTCCCGCTCGTCCTCCTGTGCTTCTTTCCGGTCCCCGACGTCAGCGGCGGAACCGTCGAATTCCCGAGCTTCTGAACATGGCCGTCGAGGTTCTCTGCTTGCGGCCGGAGGCCGATTTTGCGCGGGTGGACGCGCTGCCGCCGGCATCATTGAATGTGAGCTATGCCAAGCCCGACGATCCCGCGCTGGCGCAGCGCATCAAGGCGTCGGCGGCGCTGGTCATTCCCGCGGTCGGCGCAAAGCTCCCGGCCGCGCTGTTCGAGGGCTGCGCGCTGGCGCTCGTGCAGGTGACCGGCGCCGGCGTCGACCGGCTCGACGAGGCGGCGCTGACGCGGCTTCGCATTCCGGTCGCCAATGTCGCGGGCGCGAGCAACAGCGCGGTCGCCGAATATGCCGTGACGTCGGCCTCGACGCTGCTGCGCCGGCTCGCCTGGGCGAGCACCGAGATCGGCGAAGGCCGCTATGTGGATTTTCGTGCCCGCATGCTGGCCGACAACCTGGCCGGACTCGACGGCCTGCTGGTGGGCGTCGTCGGCTTCGGCACCATCGGCGTGGCGGTGGCGCGAGCGTTTCACGGCATGGGTTGCCGCATCTGTTTTCACGATCCGGCGGCGCGCGACCTCGGCGCGGCGCAGGCGCTGGGAGCGCGATCGATGCCGCTCGACGAGCTGCTGGCCACCGCCGACGTGGTGACGCTGCACGTGCCGCTGATCCCGGAGACGCGCGGCATGATCGATGATCGTGCGCTCGGGACGATGAAACCGGGCGCGATCCTGATCCAGGCCGCGCGCGGCGGCATTGTCGACGAGGCCGCACTCGCGAAGCATCTTGCGTCGGGCCATCTCGGTGGCGCGGCGGTCGATGTCTATTCGACCGAGCCGCCGGGAAACGACAACCCGCTGCTCGCGCTGGAAGGTGAGGGCACGCGCCGGCTGCTGTTGACGCCGCACATCGCCGGCGTCACGCGGCAGTCCTCGGCCATTCTCTTTCGTTCGGCGTGGGAGAACGTCGAGCGCGTGTTGGTGCGCGGCGAGCCGCCGCTCAACCGGGTTTATTGAGGCGAGTTCGCATACGGCGCCCCAAATTCGGTCTGTTCCCCTCCCCACAAGGGGGAGGGGAGCGCACCGAATTCGCCGTGGGAGCAGACTGGGACCGTCGCGTCAGTTCATCGGCACGTTGGCGCGCTTCACCACGTCGGTCCAGCGCACCACGTCGTTCTTCGCCTGCGCGCCGAATTCCTCGGGCGTGCTGCCGATCATGTCGTAGCCGAGCGTCTTGATGCGCGCCATCACGTCGGCGGCGGCGAGAATATTGACGATCTCGCCGTGCAGTTTCTTCACGATCGCGGGGTCGAGGCCCGCGGGGGCGAGGAGGCCGGCCCAGTTGCCGACCTCGAAGTCCTTGAGCCCCTGCTCGTCCATGGTCGGCAGGTCCGGCAGCAGCGCCGAGCGCTTCTTCTCCGCCATCGCGATCGGGCGCAGCCGCTCGGAACGCTCCGAGAGCATTCCCGGCACGCTCGCGAACAGCGCCTGCACCTGGCCGCCCATGAGATCGATGAGCGCGGGGTTCATGCCCTTGTGGGGGACGTGCACCATCTCGATGCCGGCGACGTTCTTGAGCAGCTCGGCGGCGAGGTGCGACGCGCTGCCCACGCCGGCGGAGCCGTAGCTGAGCTTGTCCGGATTGGCCTTGGCGTAGGCGATGAACTCCTTGAGGTTCCCTGCCGGAACGGAAGGATGCACCACCAACGCATAAGGGCTCACCGCGACGTTGATGATCGGCGTGAGGTCCTTCGCCACGTCGTAGGGCGGGACCTTGTGGACGGCGACGGTCAAGGACAGGCTGCTCGGCGTATAAAGGAGCGTGTAGCCGTCGTTGGGCGACGCGAGCACCGACTTCACCCCGATGACGCCGGCGGCACCGGCGCGGTTCTCGACCACGAATTGCTGGCCCAGGCGCTCGCTGAGCTTCGCCGACAGCAGCCGCGCCATCACGTTGACGCCGCCGCCGGCCGCAACCGGCACGACGACGCGGACAGGCTTGTCGGGATAGTCCGCGTCGGCGGGAGTGACGGACGCGAGGGCTGAGATCAACGCCAGTACGATGGAAACACGAGTTATATTGCCACCTCGATGGAGATGGCATGTTTAGACGAAGGCCGTACGACGATCAATGCGGCGGTTTTGACCGGGAAAGCGACCTCGGTGTCGTCCCCGCGAAAGCGGGGACCCATCGTGCTCCGAACGCAGATCTCTGGAATACTGGATCCCCGCTTTCGCGGGGATGACGGGGCACCGCCTGGAGAGCTACGACATGAGCCGTTGCAGCTCGTCGTGGTCGCTGAACGCGGCGACCGGGATCGGCTCCACCCGGCCCGAGATCGAGATCGCTTTGATATCGAGGCCGGAGGTGTCGGGCACGATCAGGTCGAGGGCGGCGATCGATGCGATCAGGGTGCAATCGAGCTGCTTGGTCTCGGCTTCGAGCTTGGCCGCGACGTTGCCGGTGTCGCCGAGAAATTGCAGGGTTCCGGCTTCGCCCGAGGGCAGCCAGCCGACGACGGCGAGCCCGGCGTGCAACCCGATGCCGATGCGCAGCGGCGCCTCGAGCTCGGTGGCGAGCTCCGCGTTGAGGGCGGCGAGCCCGCTCCAGGCATCCAGCGCCGCCTGGAATGCGTTGCGCGCCGCGGCCGCGGCGCTGCCCTCGGCACCGAACACGCTCATCACGCCGTCGCCGGCGACGCTGGTAACATGGCCCGTGTGTTGGCGGACGGCGCCGATCACCACCTGGATGTAGCGGTCGAGCAGGAACAGCGCGTCGTAGGGCAGCCGCCCGGTGGCGAGCCGCGTCGACTCGCGCAGGTCCACGAACATCGCCACGATCTCGCGCTCGCGTCCGCCCTCGACCGCGGCCGCGAAGCGCGCCGGTGCGGCCGCCTGCATCTTGGCCGCCACCAGCGGCCGGACCGAGACATTTCCCGACGGCCGGATCTGGCAAGCCAGGCGCACATGCGGCGGCGCCTCGATCCGATCGAGCGTGCGCAGCTCGTTCGGGCCGGGAGCGACGAGCGCTTCCACGCCGGCGGTGACGCTCACGCGGCAGGTGGAGCAGCGGCCGCGGCCGCCGCAGATCGATTCGTGCGGGATGCCCGCCCACCGGCTCGCTTCCAGCACGGAAAAGCCGGCCGGGACCGTGACCACGCGGTCGCCGGGATAGGTGATGCGCAAGGCGCCAAAGCGCCGGATGTGCCAGTTGCGCGCCGCCCGCAACAGCAGGGTGCCGGCGACGAGCGCGAGATAGCCGATGCACAGCGCGTCGATGACGCGGCCGAGCGCCGCGGTGCGCGCTCCGGCCGGTGTCGCCGGGTCGGGCGGCCCGTAGCGCAGCGGCAGCGCGGGATCGCGGGCCGCCATGTCGTGCAGGTCGAAGCCCGCGCTGACGATGCCGACAAGGGCGAGCACCGGCACCAGCGTCGCCAGCGATGCCAGAAAGCCCGACGCCTGCGGGTACCATCGTTTCCAGCGCAGCCACGCCCGCACGCCGATGCAGCCGTGGCCCCAGACCACCAGCAGCAGCAGAAGCTGGCGGGGAAGCTCGAAATTCGGCGATGTCACCCAGAACTGGTACATCAGCCGCGCATAGCTGAACTCCAGTCCGTAGACATCGCTGCCGATGCGGATTGCGCCGGCATGCGGAATCAGCAACAGGGGGATGGTCAGGCCCAGGCCCAGCTGCCACGCTTCGCCCGCTGGCATGCGAAGGTGGCGCCGCCGGAACAGGGCATGGAGGCCCAGCAAGGCATGGACAATAAAAGAGCTGTAAAGTGCCCACAGGCCGACGCGGGTCTGCCAAGGCGCAAGCAGATAGGCGCTCGCCGCCTGCATGGCGTCCACGGAGCGGATGCCGAAGGCGTGGTTGATGAAATGGCACGTGGCATAGGAGAATAATATGAGCCCGGTCGTGAGCCGCAACGGGCGCTCGATCGCGCGCCATTTGCCCTCGTTCAGCCCAGGTGCCTGGTCGATCCAGTGAACTGTCATGAGCCGGCAAGCCGAGACATTATCAAAGGTGAGTTTGTTCCGGTCGCTGGATAGCACGGCGATCCGTCATCTTGATACTCAATGTTCGTGGCGTCGGGCCGCCCGCAATGCCTGGATCCTGGACTACCAGGACGCCAGCAACGACGTGTTTTTCGTCGTCAGCGGCACCGTCCGTGTAAAAATTCAATCGGTATCGGGTCGCGAAATCCTGCTGCGCGAGATCGGCGCCGGCGAGTTCTTCGGCGAGCTCGCCGCGATCGACAGCCAGCCGCGTTCCTCCGGGATCGTCGCCGTCACCGACGTGACGGTCGCGCGCATGCCGGCCTCGGTCTTCCGCGCCGCCGTGCATGCGCATTCCGACGTCTGCGACCAGCTCCTGACGCTGCTCGCCAGCCAGATCCGGATGCTGGCCAACCGCGTCAACGAGTACAGCACGCTCGACGTTCGCTTCCGCATCTATGCCGAGCTGATCCGGCTGTCGCGGCCGGAGCCGAAAGAGCCCAAGCAGGCGCTGGTCTCGCCGCCGCCGGTCCATGCCGAGATCGCGGCCCGGGTGAGCACGCGGCGCGAGACCGTGGCGCGGGAGTTCAAGGCGCTCGAGCGCGCCGGGCTGATCGAGCGCCGGCGCGGCGCGATTGTGCTCACGGACGTCGCGCAATTGCGCAAGGCGATCGAGGAAGCGTCGGGGTTGGATTGAGCGGGCGCTGTTGTGTGCCTGGTGTCTCCGCGGGCACGCTGATGCTGCTTGTGCCCTCCACCAGCCGAAGTCGGATTTATCCGACTTCGGCCATCTTAAAGTGCCGAACTCGGGTAAACCCGAGTTCGGATGCGGGGAGGGCAGCTCAGTGTTGACGCGAATTCTGATGGGTGAGGGGCGTTCTTCGCAAAAGGCTACCCCTCACCCCATCTGATTCGTCTCACCGCCGTACATGCCCTCTCCCGCAAGGGGAGAGGGCGCTGCAACCGGCAGCGCGGCGCGCGGCGACGCACCCTGTTGCGGCATTCCCTTCTTCACTTGTCAAACAGCCATATTCGTTCCCGCGGCGCGATTGCGCCCGGGTCGTGAAAAAGAATTCCCACCCGAGGGGTGGGCGGAGCGCCGACAGGCGCCCGGGTGCAGCGGCACCCGGTTGGCCCGCACATGACGCTGCACGGCCGGGCGCTTGCGAAGCGCCCTGCGTCCAATAACGTAGGACGCGCGCCTTTCGGCGCTCCACCGTGGCGATTTGTGGCCGGGGGCCGCGCTTCCGTCTGCGGAATTATCCTCCGCAACCCGTGCAGCGAGCTCCTCGCAGCCAGGTCGTAGTGCCTGGCGGGCGGTGCCCCGGACCTCCCGGGGCGCGGTTACGAGCCGCAGCCGCAGGACGCCACACCTCGCTCCGCATTCAGGGATCGTCTCGAGAACACGCCCCTCGATGAGCGAGACAGGTGGCTTCTAGACCAGATGCGAAACGAAGTCAATAATAAATTCATATCGTAGGCGACATGCCAGCGGCACCACGTCCGGTCCGGACGCACGCACGTCGATTTTTTCTGCTAGGCGGTGATTTGGAGTTGGTCTCACACCGACAGGAGCCGGCATGAAGATTCCAGAGTTGCCTTTCACAGTGACGGATTGGGCGAACGTGCCCCGCACCGAGCACGCGGGCGAGACCGGACAGGCGTTCTGGCGCACGCTGAACATCGGCGATCTCCGCGTGCGCATGGTCGAGTACGCGCCGGGCTACCTCGCCGATCACTGGTGCGACCGCGGCCACGTGCTCTACGTCCTGGAAGGTGAGCTGGACACCGAACTGCGCGACGGCCGCACGTTCAAACTCAAGGCCGGCATGAGCTACCAGGTCTCGGATTTCGGCGACGCCGCTCACCGCTCCGCGACCCGCACGGGCGCCAAGCTCTTCATCGTGGACTGACAAGCATATCGACGCCATACTGCCGAACCTGCGTCGAGGGGGACCGCCCGTGAGCATCGAATTTCTGGTCACGTCGCTGATCGTTATCGTGTCGCCCGGCACCGGCGTTCTTTATACACTGGCGGCCGGCCTCTCGCGCGGCTCCCGCGCCAGTGTCGTCGCCGCGTTCGGGTGCACGCTCGGCATCGTCCCGCACATGGCCGCGGCGATCATGGGATTGGCGGCGCTTCTGCATACGAGCGCGCTGGCGTTCCAGACCTTGAAATATCTCGGAGTGGCCTACCTCCTCTACATGGCGTGGAGCGCGCTGCGGGAGCGCGGCACGCTCAGCGTGGAAAAGGAAGTGAGCGCCCGCTCGGCAATGCAGGTGACGGTCACCGCGATCCTGATCAATATCCTCAATCCGAAGCTGTCGATCTTCTTTCTCGCCTTCCTGCCGCAGTTCGTGAGCGCCGACGAGCCGCATCCGCTCTCGCACATGCTGGTGCTGAGCGCCGTGTTCATGCTGCTGACGTTCGTGGTTTTCGTCGGTTACGGGCTGTTCGCCGCCTCGATCCGCAACCACGTCATCTCGCGTCCGCGGGTGTTGACCTGGATGCGCCGCACGTTCGCCGCCGCCTTTGTCGCGCTCGGCGCCAAGCTCGCGGTCACCGACCGCTAGAGCGCGATGACTTTTCTTCGAATTGTCATCGCGCTCTAGCTTATTGCTGGCGCATGATCTTTTCCGAAAACCGGTATCCACCCTCGGGTCAAGCCCGAGGGCAGGCTTTTTCGAGATCATGCGCTAGGCAGCGCATGAACGTGATCAAGATCGCCGGAAGAAATCCTTGAGCTTGTCGGAGAACCAATCCGACACCGCCTGCGCAGGGGGTGGGTCCGCGAGACGCTCGACCACGACGAGGCGATTGACATCGCCCCGCATGAACGCGTCGAGGAACGCCTCGTAGTCGCTCAATGACACGCAACCGTTGGATTGGCCGTTGGGACCCAGCAAGTAGGAATGCGCCAGAATGCCGCTGCGGCCGTACATTTTGGAGCTGTCGGTCGGAATGAGCCGGATGGCGCGAACGCCATGGAAGAGCTCCTCGCGCAACTTGAGCTCATAGACGTTCGGCGGCGTCGGGCCTGTGCCCCTCCGGTTCACATAGCGGATATCGTCCATGTGGTCGCCGAAGCCGGAATGTGCTTCGAGCCGTCGCCCGTTCGGCAGATACACCGTGCGGGACGCGATGTCGTAGATCGCGGTGTGGCTGGGATCGAGGCCGGCGAGTGGATCCGAATCCTTCGATGTCGGCTCTTTCGGAATCGAGCCCGTGACCACCGAGCTCTTCACCGGGTCGCTCGGCGCGTATCCGAGGGGAAGCGAAGTGTCGAACAAACTGGCGAGCCGGAACCCGGTTGCCGGTGCCGGCTTGGGCTCGGCTGGCTTAGGCGCGGCTTGGGCGACGGCGGAGCGCGCGGCCGGACGCGGCGCAGGCACTGGCACCGCAACGCGCGGAGCTGCGGCGCGCGGCGCAGCCGCGGCGGATCGAACGCTGGTTCCGGGCGCTGACGCTTCGCCGGCAGAACGCGCGTCGGAGGACGCCGAAAGGTCCGCGGGTCCCTGGAACCGGTTGGGTGCACCGGGCTCGTCGAACGAGAAACGCTCACCGAAGGGCAAGCGTGCCGGCGGCGGCGCTGACCGATTGTCCAGCTCCTCGAACGCGAACTCGAATCACTTGCGTTGGAAGACTGGCTAACTGCGCAAGCGGGCTCTCTTGAGAGCTCTCTTGGCCATCCGACCCGATCGTGGCGGTGTCGAGATCGACAGTCTTTGGGTGGATGCTGCCGGAAACCAAAAGGCGCTGAGCCTCGGCAACCAAAAGGCGGTGAGCCTCGGCGCGCAATTCGACGTCCGCCGGCCCCGTGTCGAGCGGCACCCAGAAAGAGGAGATGAAGCCAATCGCGAACGCCGCGAGTACCGCGGCCGTCCACACACCGATTCGGATCAAAAAGTCCCCCGTCCCAACATTCGACGCCGTGCGGCTACGCTCACAGCACGCCGTCTCCCCGCAGTTTCAGCTGGCAGGTAACATGGCAAATGCGGCGAAGATGGTACCGCTTGGGAGGGCATGATGATGCGGGGCTATCGCCGCAGTGGTAGCGGAAAACCGAGCTCGGCCCGCCGTTTCAGCCTGGCGATCTGACGTGACCAAGCAAAACCGGCGAATAAGCAGGATTTCCGCGTGGATTTGAACAGCCTCGTCCGAGAGCGATAGCTTCGCGCTGCGGTGTGGTGTTTGCGCAACAGCCGCCAAGAAAATGTGCTCAGCAAGCATTTTCTTGTTGTGGGAGGTAATTTGCCGGAAATCCGCCGGAACCTCTTAATACAGCAGCAAAACGGTAAATACCGTTCATGGTGCAAATTCAGGCGGCGCGCCGGGGGACGCTCGTGCCATGTTGTTGATGCGGGGCATCGTGTTTTCTTTGATCGGACTGCTGCTTGCTGGCTGTTTGCAGTCCGGTACTTTGGCGCCGGCGTCGGACGCCAATTTCACCGGGCGCGATCGGCAGCAACTGGCGAACCCGCCCTATCAGAGGGTGTCGATTTCAACCACCTATCAGCGCCAGATCGTTCAATTCCACCGGAGGGAAGCGCCAGGCTCGGTCGTGGTCGATACCTCTGGACGCTTCGTCTACTACGTGATGCCGGGGGGCAAGGCGATTCGCTACGGCGCAACCGTGGGCGAGGCTGGACAGAATTGGTCCGGCGTGGCCAGCGTTGGCCGCAAGGAGGAATGGCCGGGGTGGACGCCGACTGAGGATTCGAAGCGACGGCTTGGCCCGCTTCCGAGCTACGTCCCAGGCGGCGCGCGCAATCCAATGGGTGCGCGTGCGCTATACCTTTACGCTGGTGGCAAGGACACGCTGTATCGCATCCACGGCACCAACCAGCCCGAATACATCGGACAGGCGATTTCCTCAGGCTGCATCCGGATGACCAATGAGGATGTGATCGACCTCTACGGCCGGGTGAAGATGGGCGCGACTGTGGTCGTGCTGTGACCGAGTGACCATCGTGTCACCGAGACCACGGCGCGATCAGTCCCCCACGCAAGGTCTGTGTCCTGTCATTCGAAGCGGCGGGCCAACTGCTCCAGAGATAATCGCGAACCGGCTTCGTTGTCCTCCGCCCGCAAGCCCGGCGGCAGGTTCCTGCACAAGAAGGTGACTTCCGTTCCGCCGGACACCTCTTCGAACATCACCTCGATGGTCATTTCGCCGAGCAAGGCGGGATCGGTGGCGTGGAAGTTGACTGCTTCGACGATCCTGCGCGGAGGCGCCAGCTCCACGAACCGCACGGTGACCATGTCCTCCCGGTCCGAAGTCTTGCCGCGGAAGGAGCGCTCGGTGGGCGGATAGACACCAGCACACCGCTGCCCGCGAATATTTCTTACCCTTCACCATCATCGAGTCTGATTTGCGCGGTCGGGCAGCGCGCCGCCCGGGCGCTTTGCAATGCCGAAGTGACCAGGCGGACGCTGAAGTTCTTTGACCACCATCCCAATCTTGGCAAGTTGCCAACGGCATGAAGGACGGAGCGACTAAACTCAGAATACTCGAAGCGCGAGTTCAGGAATTACCGAACCAAGCCGCCCGCATTTCTGCCAGAAACGCCTCGGTGATCTCGAAGCCGGAGGCGTCGCCGATTACGCTGTCAATCCCGCACATGGGGCACAGGGCAGTTTGCTGCGCCCCTGGCTTATTCGTGTCAGTCCAATCGACGATCTGATCCGGACCAAAGATTTTCTTGCAATGAAAGCAACCGCATCGATGGCTATTTTCAATTTCTGCACGGTGAAAAATGTGCTTCTTGTGAGCGATGCGCAGCGGATGGTTCTCGGGTAGATCGAACACAGCTGGCATTCGGTCTTGAACGGTCCAGCCTATCTTTTCTCGCAGGCGCTGACACATATCGCGAAGTGGCGTCCACATGATTTGTCTCCCCTCTACCATCTTGCTGCTACAGCCATGGCAATGGCGGCTTGCCGAGTAGCAAATTGATCGCGATAGACACGACCAGCCCGCAAATCAGCAATATCGTCATTACGAGAAGACCCCCGCGAAACTTGTCCTTCAACGGTTGTCGGGCGGGATGTTTTTCCCGCCCTTTTTTTTCGAAGAAGCATAAACGCCAGTGCCGAATCGTTGCCTCCGATGAGGGCCTATAAAAATCCCGAAGATCATCTAAACTTGGGCTGTACAGTAGACGAGTCGATGTTGTCGCCATCCCTCGCACTGTGAATTCAAATGCTCGCCACGCTTCTCATATGGCTCAGCGTCGCGGTTGCCGTTCTCCGAACAGTTGCTGCGCGGTACTCATTCTCACGTACGAAAAGGCGAGAGGGCGGGATGCGGGTTTTCGCATCCAACTGATATATAGCGTTTTTTTGTGATTTATGAGAGCGACATCCGATATCCACCCCCAACCTGCCCGTCGAACTCGTGAATCTCGGCAGTCATCTCTCCCGGCGGAAGCCAGTGGACGAGGGCGGCCGGATTCATGAAGGCCTCGTAGACCTCCTCGGGCCGGCCCTTTGATGAGCTCTCGATGCGCGGGTCGAGACGCCTGTATGCTGTTCGGTCACTGGCGGCCCCCAATCACGGTCGAAACCCTCGCCGAAGATTAGGGATTCTTTGCGATACCGCACCGACGAGTTCGTCAACCAAACAAGCTGCGAGACAGATCGTCGATGAGCCGTGCCAGCTCCGCCTGCGTGCGGGCGAGGCCGTAGACGTAACGATCGGGCCGCACGACCGCCGCCGCGGCGCCGGTCTCGGCGAGCCAATCCGCGAACAGGCCGTCCGTCGCGGTCAGCGCAATGACATCGGGGTCGGCCAATCGGCCGGCGACATCGCCGCGCGAACGCAGCACGACGCGGCGCGCGCCGATGCGGCGCAACGCGCCAAGCTCCCGTTCGCTCAAGTCCAACAGCGTATCCGGCGTGGCGGACACGATCAGAAAGACCGGCGGGAGGACATCGTCCATCAGGCCGGTCTTGCCGTCGCTCGTTTCGACGCGGGGCTGCGGAAACACCGTGCCGGCTTCCGCCGTCGGCTAGTCCGCGATCATCGCGATCGATCAGGCCTTGCGTCAAAGGCGGGATCAGCCGATGCCGCAGGATCTCGCCGCCGGCGCGTTGCGCTCGCAGCCGCGTATCGCGCTCCTTCGCGGCCTCGAGATCGAGCTCGCCGATGACGAGGCCGAGCTCCTTTGCCTGCGCGACCACGCTCTGCACATGGACCTTGCGCTCCTCCTGATACGTGCGCAGCAACTCCGGCGAGACGCCGGCCTGCTCCACCAGCAAGATCTTCCAGATCAGGTTGCCCGCGTCGCGAATGCCGGCGCACATGCCCTGGCCGAGGAACGGCGGCATCTGATGGGCACAGTCGCCGAGCAGATAGATGCGATTGCTGCACCAGCGCGACGCTACCAGCGCATGAAACCGATAGACGGCGGAGCGCCAGAGCTCGAAGGCATCGACGTCGACGAAATCCGCCAGCACCTCGCGCACGCGCGCCTGGTCGTGAAACTCTTCCGGCTTCTCGTGCGGCAATATCTTCAGCTCCCAGCGCCGCAGGTTGCGCGGCCCCACGATCGCGGAGGCCGGCCGCGACGGCCAGCAATATTGCGTGTTCATGTCGGGCAGCGGCGTCGGCCGCTGCTGCCAGGCGTTGACCACCACCCACCATTCGTCGAAGGCGAGATCCTCGTAGCCGATCCCGAGCCGCTTGCGCACGATGCTGTTGGCGCCGTCGCAGGCCAGCAGGTAGCGCGTCTCGATCGCGCGGGATTGCCCGCTCGCCAGGTCCGTGACCTCGAGCGCGATCCGGTCGCCGAAATCCGTAAAGCCGACGAGGTCGTGGGCGAGCAGCACCTCGACATTGTCGTGGCGCGCGACGGCGCCGCGCAGCATCGCCTCATACTCCGGCTGGATGAAATGGATGCCCGTCGGCCAGCCCAGCGGGTAGGGCGGGGGAATGACGTCGGTCCGCTTGATCGGCTCGCCGTCGACCCCGAGATATTGCGTGCCGGGATGCGGGCGGATGTGGGCGCCGAGCTCCTCGCCGATGCCGGCGAATTGCATGACGCGCATGATCTCGTGGTCGGCGGTGATCGCGCGCGGCTTGTCGTAGATGCCGGCCATGCGCTCGATGACGATGACCTTAAGGCCTTGGCCTCCCAGCAGGGCCGCGGCGGTGGCCCCGACCGGGCCGTATCCGACGATCGCGATGTCGCAGTGCATTGGGAGACTTATAGGGAAATTCCAACCTGGCAAGCGCGGCGCGGAGAGTGCAAATCAGTCATAGACCATCGGCCCTTCCTGGCAAGAGGTGAGGGCAGGCGGTGTGCCGGCGCGAGCGTTCTTGTATTATTGCAGTAGTGTGGCGGATTTGACGTTCCTACCAGCATTGCTGCAAGTCCTTCGTAGGAACGTCAAATCCAAAGCCACACTAGTGTCGTGTAGTTGCTAGTGTCCCTGGTTCCGACGTTCGTACGAGCGCGTGCTGCAAAAGGATACGAACGTCGGAACCGGGACACTAGGTGTCTGGTCCCGGAGTGTGGGGAAATCAGCCATGCTGATCCTACATTCCGGGAGACGATATGGGCCAGGTACTTCACGGCAGCGCCACGACCACGCACGCCATCCGAGCTGCGATACAGCGATCGAAGGCTCCGCTCAAAGACTTGGCCACACGGTATGGGTTGAACCGGAAGACAGTCGCGAAGTGGCGCAAGCGCGCTTTCGTCAATGACGCCCCGATGGGTCCCAGAGCACCCCGTTCGACCGTCCTGTCGCCAGAGGAAGAAGAAATCATTGTCGCTTTCCGCAAGCATACGCTTCTGCCATTGGACGACTGCCTTTACGCGTTGCAGGCAACAATTCCTCATCTCACTCGGTCGTCCCTGCATCGGTGCCTCAAACGCCACGGCATCAGCCGGCTGCCGGAGATCGCCGGCGACAAGGCCGCCAAGAAGCCCTTCAAGCGGTATCCAATCGGCTATTTCCACATCGACATCGCCGAGGTTCGCACCGAGGAGGGCAAGCTCTATCTTTTCGTCGCGGTTGATCGCACGTCAAAGTTCGCCTTCGTCCAATTGCACGAGGTCGCCAACGTCAAGACTGCCACCGGCTTCCTGGAGGCCCTGGTCGAAGCCGTGCCGTACAAGATTCATACCGTACTGACCGACAACGGCGTGCAGTTCGGCGACATGCCGTCACGGCGCGCCGGCCCAACCGCACGCTATCGACTGCATATGTTCGACCGCACCTGTCGTGAGCATGGGATCGAGCACCGCCTCACCAAGCCAAACCATCCTTGGACCAACGGCCAAGTGGAGCGGATGAACCGCACCCTCAAGGAGGCGACGGTGCGACGCTATCACTACGAGACCCACCGCCAGCTCCGAGAGCACCTCGATGCCTTCCTGAACGCCTATAACTTCGCCAAGCGGCTAAAGACCCTCAGGGGCCTGACGCCCTATGAACACATCTGCAAAGCCTGGGCAGACCAACCACGCCGATTCAGATACGATCCAACCCACCTCACTTCGGGACTGAACACCTAGTATTCTCGGCTGAAGGTGCTCCGTGCCTCGTGCTTCCTCCCGGCGGATCCGGCGTGACCTTTACTTGGCGTTTGCGGAGTGGCGGCTCGGCGTCCAGCGGGCGCGGCACCGCCGAAAGACCGTCAAATATTTCCGGCTGACCACCCATCACGTCATCATCTGGACGACGATCATGCGCGGCTACTATGCCGGCCGGCCGCCGAGCCTCAACGACTGCCTGCGCAGCGTCACCTGCGCCGCCGAGACCGCGCGCAAGATCATTCTGACGGCGCACGCCAAGGGCTACCTGGAATTCCGCCAATCACCCGCCGACCAGCGCAAGAAGCTGATCTATCCGTCGCCGCAATGCATCACGGAGTACGAGCGTCACGTTAACACCTTCCTGCGCCTGTCGGAGGAGCTCGCCGCGATACGTCGTCGCGAATGAGCCGATCGCGCGGCGCACAATCAATCCAGGTTAAGATCATTGGTGGCTTCGATCGGGTCTTTCGATCGGTCTTATGACCCGCCGACGGCCATTGATAATTTAGGAATTTTATAGCTTTCTCCCAGGTGATTGATGCGGACACGTTTTCCACCGTGCGGTCAACTTGGCCCCGGAAAACGGCCGTCTCTCGTTGACGTCCGCTGACTTCCCGTGACACTGTCGGACACCGCATACCCAGTTGGCTGCGGACATGGTGCGGACACGGGAGGGCAATTGATCATGGCAGAGCGGCTTACCGACCGGGTCGTCAAGGCGCTGACGCCACCGGCCACCGGCAATCGTATCACCTACGACCATCAGGTGCCGGGCTTCGGCGCCCGGGTCACGGCGGCTGGTGCCATCAGCTTCGTGTTGAACTACCGCCGCAAGGCCGACGGCCGCGAGCGGCGGGCCACGATCGGTCCGTACCCGGCCTGGGGCGTTGCGGCGGCACGTCAGCGGGCCGCGGAGCTTCGGCGCACCGTTGACAATGGCGGCGATCCCGTCGGTGCACGTGTGGCCGAGCGGGGGGCGCCGACGGTCGCTGTTCTGTGTACCCGGTTCGAACTCGAGCACTTCCCGCGGCTGCGGCCATCCACGCAAACCATGTACCGGGCCCTCATCGCAAACGAGGTTCTGCCTGCGCTTGGGGCCATGAAAGTTGCTGCGGTTGAATACGAGGACATCGACCGACTGCTCCGCGGGATCAGCAGGCGTGCGCCGTACCTGGCCAACCGAGTGCTCGCGCTTCTGTCCAAGGCGTTTGCGCTCGCCATTAAGTGGCGGTGGCGGGCGGATAACCCGGCGCGCGGTGTCGAGCGCAACCCGGAGCATCGGCGCAAGCGCTACCTGTCAGCCGATGAGCTTATCCGACTCATGCAGGCGCTGGCCGAGCACAGCAACGGGCAGGCGGCCAATGTGTTCCGGCTTCTGCTGCTGACCGGCGCGCGCAAGACTGAGGCGCTTTCCGCGAAGTGGGACCAGTTTGACCTCGTCGAGGGCACGTGGACGAAACCGGCATCGACCACCAAGCAGCGTAGCGAGCATTGCATTCCGTTGTCGGCGCCGGCGCGGCAACTGCTCGTAACGATCCGCAAGCAAGGCGACCCGTCGGGGTTTGTCTTCCCAGCGCCGGGTCCGCGTGGCCACCACACCGATCTCAAACGGGACTGGGGCCTGGTTTGTGCGGCGGCAGTGATCTCCGGGCTGCGCGTCCACGACTTGCGGCATTCGTATGCGAGCCAGCTCGCCAGTGCCGGCGTCGGGCTGCACGTCATCGGCGGACTGCTCGGCCATTCGCAGCCGGCGACAACTCACAGGTACGCCCACCTTTTCGACGACCCGTTGCGGCAGGCCACCGAGCGCGTCGGCGCGATCATCACGGGCTCCACGGCCGAGGTCGTGCCGCTGAACGGCGCGCGCTGATCGCCGACGAATTTCCGAAGTTTGCCGGGCGCTTTCCGATTGAGCGAGCGGTGGCCGGCGGCACGCCGATTTCTCCGGAGGAACGTGTGGCCGCCGAGTTGGCCGTCGAGCAAGCGCTAGGCGGCGATTTCGCGCCGCTGGTCGAGCGGTTGCGCACCGCAACGGTGTTGCTTGTACACGAGCGCGAAGTTGCCGCCGACATCATCGACCGGAAGATCAGGCGGCCACGCCGTCGGCCTCCGGGGCCCGGAACACAAACAAAAAACTTGGTGCTCGCGCTCAAGGTCGCGGCGCTGATGAGTACCGGCATGGTGCGGAAGGCTGCGGTCGCGAAGACGGCAGAGGACAACGGCGAAGGCGTCTCGACGGTAGACAAGGCGGTCACCGCACATCCGGAACTGGCCTCACCATCGCTGGCGCTGCCGAGAAGAAGTAACAAGCGCACCGCCGCTCGCCGACAATCCTCACGTAAATAAGTCGGCCATTTATTTCCGTTGAGATTTCTCGACACCCCTGCGGGCGTGCTTAATGTGACGTGCACTTTCACTCGGTAACCGAGGTTAGTGCACAGATGTCCCCGAATGTCTTAGACGACTTCACCGACCTGAAACCGTTCGCGGATCAGGTCGCGCGCTCTACGCGCACCGTTCGCCGGTCGATGAGCGAACCAGACGGCCTTCCGTACACCCGCATCGGCAACAGAATTCTCGTGCACGTCCCGACGGCGCGCGACTGGATGCTTGGGCGGATGCGGGGGACCAAACGGCGCAGGCGGGCCGGTCATGCATGATCGCGCCGCCGTGGTCGCCACCGACATCATGCGCGTCTTCGCCGACGCTGGCAAAGATCGCGCCGCTGCGCGCAGGCAGATCGAAGCGCTGCTCCGAGAAGAATTCGCCGACATCGAGCGGCAGGTGCGCGACGACATCCGACTACGCGACGATTGAGCTACGACGGCGCGACCACGCGCAGCGCGCCGTTGCGACTTTCATTGCGCGACAAACCGAAGGACGAAAGCAGATGACGACAACACCCAGCCAGCAGGGCAGGCGCGTGCGCGTCCCGCCGAGCACCCGTGACGTTCTAAAGCAACAGGCCGCCGATGCCGAGCGCGAGCGTGCCGCCAAGGCGGCAGCGCCCAAGCCCGCCGCCACTACGGCGTTGGCGCCAGCCCAAAGCACGGCTCCGGCCGTACCAGACAATCGCACGCCGCAGCAGCAATACCTCGACGAGATCGCGCCGGCTGCGATCGTCGGCCGCCTCCTCAAGTTCGGCATGGAGTGCACGTTCGTCACTGCGGACGACGGCGAGGCGATTGCCGAGCGTACCGAATTCACCGCGCTGTGCGATCAGACGCTGATCGGCTGGCTGAGGTTCCACGCCGACGCGCCGCCGGATCGCATCATGGGCCTGCTTTACGACGGCTTCCGGATGCCGGCACGCCAGGAGCTTGGCGACACGAATCAGGACGGCTGGCCGGCCGGGTTATCCGGTGCGCCGGAAGATCCGTGGAAGCATCACATCTACCTGGTGCTCCAGCACGCCGACACCGCGGAGCTTTACACGTTTGCCACGTCGTCGATGACCGGCCGACGCGCGGTCGGCAACCTGCTGCGCCACTACGATCGGATGCAGCGGACGCATCCCGGCGAGTTGCCCGTGATACGACTCAAGACCGGCGGCTTCCAGCACAAGGACGAGCGAATCGGCTGGGTGCCGACGCCGGTCTTCGCCGTTGTCGGGCGCGCGCCGACCGACAGCGTGGTGAAGCCGGACACCTCGTTGAAAGCCGATCTCAACGACGAAATTCCGTACACCCTCTGAATACCCCGACTGCCGTCGGCGCCAATGCCGGCGGCTTCTTTCGCTCGCGGCAATGGGAGCAAGCCCGATGACAGGACAGAGCCCGGCCGAGGTCCGTCTGGCGCTGAAAGCTGCCGGGTTTACCCCGGTCGCCTGCGTCGGCAAGAACCCCGTGCTTCCGGAATGGCAGAACCGGCGCAACGCGACAGCGGAGGAGATCGCCAAGTGGCCGGGGGGCAACTCCGGAATTTTGACCGGCAACACCCCCGGCTGCGATGCGGACGTTGACGACCCCGAGGCCTCGGCGTGCATCGACGAGCTTGCGCGCGACTGGTTCGACGGCCGCGGAATAATCCCGACGCGCTTCGGCAGGCCGCCCCGGCGGGCACTGCTGTTCCGCACCTCCACGCCCTTCCGCAAGATCGCCGCCAAGTTCGTTGCGCCCAACGGCAGCAAGCACAAGATCGAGTTCCTGGGCGAGGGCCAGCAAGTCGTCGTTCATGGCATCCATCCCGGCACCGGCAAGCGCTACGCGTGGCACGCCGGGCTTTGCCCGTGGAATATCAAGCACGCGGACCTGGTCGAGATCACCGAGCAGGAGGCCCACGAGTTCGTCGATTACGTCGCCGACGTGCTCAAGGAGCGGTTCGGGTTCGAGCGGGTAGAGGAGCACGGCGCCAACGGGCACGACAAGACGGCCGGCGCAGCTGAGGTCGCCGCCCCGTTCGACGTCGAGGCCAAGCTCGGATCCCTGAGCGACGTCAGCGCAGAGGAGGCCGGCGGCGCAACCAACGACGTCCAGATGCGCACCATTGCCAGCCTGCTGCGCAAGGGTGTGCATCCGGGCGACGTGCTCGATCAGATGGTAACCGAGACGATGACGCGTGCCGGCAACCGCCTTGGGTGGGATCGCGACGCGGAAACCAAGACCGTCATCAAGCGTATCCTGAGTACGTACCGGAACCTGCTGCTCAAGGACTACGATCCGGCTTCCGGCATCATTCCGGACTGGCTGCCGGGGGAGTTTCACGAGAAATGGCTGCAGGTGCTGGCAGACGGTCGCTGCCCGGCGATGCACTTCAATCTCGGCGGGTTCCTCGTCCGAGGTATGCACGCGCCCGCCGGCGAAGGCCGCCAGGCGAAGACGCAAGCCGATCCCGCGACTGGCAACTCGCCGCCCAAGTTTCGCTTCAAGCTGGTGCCGTTCGGCGAGCTGCGGCCCGGGATCGAGCCGCTGTATCTGGTCGATGAGCTGATTCCGGTCGCCGGCCTGGTCGATGTCTGGGGCAAGGCCAAATGCTACAAATCGTTCTGGTGCCTCGACCTGATGCTACATGTAGCGATGGGGTGGGAGTACCGCGATCGCTACGTCCGCCAGGGCGCCGTCGTCTATTGCGCATTCGAAGGCGCACACGGCTACAAGAAACGGGTCGAGGCGCTGCGGCGGCACTACACCATCGAGAGCGGCACCGACGTCCCGCTCTACGTCATGCCGGGACAGGCCAACCTGATCACCGAGCATAAGCTGCTGATCGCCGATATCGCCGCGCAGCTCGGCGACACCAAGCCGGTCGCCGTCGTGCTCGACACCCTCAACAAAAGCCTGTTCGGGTCGGAGAACAAGGACGTCGATATGGGCGCCTATGTGCGCGCCGCCGAAGCCATCCGCGACGTCTTCGGCTGCGTCGTCATCATCGTCCACCATTGCGGCTACGACGACACCCGGCCGCGCGGGCATTCGTCCTTGCCAGGAGCGGTAGACGCGCAACTGGCAGTCACCCGAGCAGAGGAGATCATCACCGTGACAGTCGAAATGATGCGCGACGGACCCGAGGACACCCAAGTCGTCAGTGCCGCCGAAGTCGTCGAGGTCGGCCAGGACCAGAACGGCAAGACCCTGACCTCGCTGGTCATCGTCCCGAGCGAGGCCAGCCCCGCCGGAGAGCGGCACGGCTGGCCGCGCGGCCTGGCCGTGTTTCATGCCGCCTTGAAGGCGGCGCTGGCCTCCCACGGGCAGGCCTTTCAGCCCGAGGCCGGCGTGCTGCCGGTGCGCGCCGTTGACCAATGGCTGGTGCGTGACCGGTTCTACGCCACCTACGCCGAGGCCGAGGACGACGAACAGCAAGCGGCAGGCCAAAATCCAGAAGGCGTTCGTTCGCGCCGTCGGCGAAGCGCAAAGTCGCGGCGTGGCAAAGATGCGTCGAACCGAGCAAGGGGCAACCATGATCTGGCTGCCTGAACGAGGCGAAACGACGTAACCGAGCCCGGACATCGGGACAGCCGGACATCCCCGGACGTTCCTAATGTCTGTCCGAAAATGTCTGGGTCCCAGCGTCCGGGTTTGTCCGGGATGTCCGGGCTGTGTCCGGGCGATGTCCGGGTCGACTGTCCGGCCACTTGTTGCGCCTTAAAAACGACGGCCGCGCGCGGCGGACCCGCGCGGGCGTGAAGAAGACATGGGACCGTTTTGTTCTTTCGGCCCGGTGGGGCGAGCACAAAATCTTATAGCTGCCTTAATACGGGCTGTTTCGCAGGTGAAGAACATGAAGCGCGGCCGCAAGACGATCGCCGACTTAGCTGGTGCTCCTCCCCGGCTGGCAAGCAGGCTCGCCGCCACCTCCTCTCCCGACGCTCATCCGTCGAGCAGCAGCAGGTGTGGGTAGACACGTTGGGCGGTCTCCCCGGATTGGCTTATCGCCGGCGCCTACCCGTTGATGGCGGCTTACTGCCGGCACGTCTGTCGTGCGCGATCGCTCGAGGCCGAGATTGCGGCCTTTCGAAGCCGAATGGTTGCTGGCTGGCGGGGGGTCCCGAGCGGCTCAACAAATTTTTGCTGATGGCGGAGCGTGAGACGCGTGCGGCGTTCGGCTGTGCGCGCCAGTTGCGGCTGACGCCGAGCCTCTGTGCGCGCACGAGAAGACGGCTGGGACGGCGCTGGGAAATTTCCGTCCTGGCGTTGTGCCTTGGGACAGCGCAAAACCAGATGACTGCCGCCGCGCACAAGCTGGACTGCACTGCAACGCCATCGCGCACGCGTTGCCGATGGCAAGGCGATCCTGCGAATCGAGGTAAGCTTGCTCGATCACGCCGACATGCTGGTGGCTGCTGGCGTGCTCGGGCAATGGGACGATGAGTGATCGCGCCGCGATCGAGCGTGCCACCGAGGCGCTGCTCCGCGCCCTCGCTAAGGAAAGCGAATTTCAATAGTGGACGGCAGCGCTATCCGCGCTGCCGTCCATGCTTATCCTTCCGGGAGGAGAAGGGTTCGCGCTCCGGATGAGCCTTACTTCTTCGCCTTTTTCTTCTTCGACTTCTTGAATCCGACACTGCCGGCGCTGGGATCGTAGGGACGCTGGGCGAACTGCTGCGTCATCTTCGTGAAGCCGACACTGACGCTGGGATCGTAGGAACGCTCGGCCGAGTGCTGAGCAGCGTTGGAGATGACCGTTGTCGCCAAAACCAATGCCGTTGCGATTACGATTGTCCTGATCATAGATGCCTCCTTTTTTTTCTTGGGCACCTATCAGTCGGGCGAGGTGGCGGCACGGTTCAATGTGCGGTGAATTTTCCAATGTTTGGCGAGACTCGGTCGTTTCAGATGCGACTAGATTCGGCTGGCCGCCCGCTGAAACCGGTTTCCGAATCCCGATTTGTGATGGCGTACGGTGGCTGCACCATACGAAAGGTTACGCCATGACGATCGCCGCAACGTCTAAAGTCAACTCCACGCCGGCAACGAGCAATCAGCGAAAGCAAAAGCGTTCATCGACGTCGCCCGCATCGTCGCTTGCAGCCGAGGCAACATCGGCGCCGCCAAGGCGCTGGTCACGACCATCGCATCCGCCTGGCGCCGATCGTCAAGACGGTGTTCGACACGCATCACCAGGTCTACACGTTCGATCCCGGCACGGTGGCCCGCCAAAAAGCGGCGGCTGCGGCCGGCACGACGGCAGCAAGCGATTGGGCATTGCCACTTGCGGAATATCAAACGCTCGCCGGCGCTTTCTTGGAATCGCTGCGAAACTTCGGTCCGCATTCGATGCGATGCTGCCGTGCATGAGGCGCGTGCCTTTCCGGACGCGCATCGGCGCCGTCGACCTCTGGCGCCACCGGCACGACGGTCTCGCAAGCATCTGTGAAGCCGATCAGCCGGCTGACGCTGGCCGGCAACGCAGATCGACGAGCGGAAGGCGGCCGCGATCATGGTCGTGACCGACGAGTTGGCCCGGTTCGGCGACCGCGTTGCCGGCAATCTGTTCGCCACCGAGCTGTCGAACGCGGTGGCGGTTGAAACGGATGAACACCTTCATCGTGCAATTGATCCTCAACGCGACGGCGGTGGCATCCGGCGGTGCGACTGCCGAGCATGTCAGCAACCGACCTCAGGTGCCTGCTGCAGGCGATCACCACTTCCGCCCGCTCGCAATTGTTCTTGCTGATGACATCGACGATCGCGAAGGCGCTCGCGGTGATGCACGACACCACCGGCCGCCCGGCGTTTCCGGGCATGAACTACAACGGCGGCAGCATCGGCGGCATTCAATGCGTGGTCACGGACGGGATGCCGGCAAGCACGGCCGTGCTGGTGGACGCGCAGCAAGTCGCAGCCGCCTCGGAAACAATCCAGTTGTCGGCCACCAATGAGGCGGCGGTGCAGATGGACAGCGCGCCGGACTCGCCGATCAGTGCGAGCACACCGATGGTGAGCTTGTGGCAGAACAACATGACGGGCCTCAAGGCCGAGCGATATTTCGGCGTCGAGAAGCTCACGACCACCGGCGTCGCGGTCTTGACCGGCGCCAACTACACCGGCGACAGCCCCGGGGTTTGATCATGAACGCACCAACACTAGAGCAGATCGCCGCCGCCGAGCGCCTTGGCGTCTCGCTTCACTTCACCGACTCGCCGCTCACGATCGCGCGGCTGATCGAGATGGTCGAGGAGTTGCAGCAGCGCGTTGCTGCGCTGGAGGACAAGCGAGGGCTGCGGAAATGAAATCCTGGCCCGTGAGGTGACGCCATGCCAGTCAACCGCAACACGATCGCCGCCATGATCAAGAGTTTCGCCGAGGGCACGTTGATCGAGACGTTGGCCCACGTCATCCGGCACGTGCAAGCCGAGGCTGATGCGAAGGTCGCCACCTTGCAAGCCCGCATTGCCGAATTGGAAGGGCGCGGCTTCTGCGAATACAAAGGCGTCTACGCCGAGGGCACCACCTACCGTCGCGGGTGCCTGATCACTGATCACGGCAACATGTGGTTGGCGCTCACCGACACCAAGCAGCGGCCGCCCTCCGATCGACTGGAAGACTGACGGTCCAGGCAGCCGCGCCCGCCGAACGCATCACGGAATACGAGCGTCACGTCGACACCTTCCTGCGCCTGTCGGAGGAGCTCGCCGCGATACGTCGTCGCGAATGAGCTGATCGCGCGGCGCACAATCAATCCAGGTTAAGATCATTGGTGGGCTTCGATCGGGTCTTTCGATCGGTCTCATGAGGCTTTGATCGGGTCTTTCGATCGGTCTCATGACCGGCTTGCGGCTATTGATAATTTATCAATGTGAACGTGTTTTAACTTTTCGAGCAGATCGGATGGCAATGGCGTGGCGCCGCAGACGGACTCGATGCCCATCAACCGCAATCCGAGATCAGCGGGTAAGTCCTCCAGCTCCGTAGCAGCGACATCCATGAACCGTCCCGGCCTGAGACTCGGCATCAGTGCCAAGCTTCAGATGGCCTTCGGCGCCGTCGCGGCGACGACGCTCGTCGCGGCGGCCGTTGCCATCTTGTCATTCTCGGCAGTCGAACGTGGCCTCAAGGACGTCGCGGGCCGGGAGGTGCCGTTGATGACCGAGGCCATGCGCCTCTCCGCGATCTCGGGCGAAATTTCCGCGGCGGCGGCCCGGCTCGTCAGCGCGAAGATCCCGGCCGAGCAGAGATCGATCAGCACGCTGATCAATCGGAAGAGCGGCGAGCTCACCACACTGATGGAGCGGCTTCGAACGCAGGTCGGCAACGGCGCCGCCTACGCGAAAGTCCAGGCGGAATCGCAGCGTCTCCAGATCAATCTAAAGGCGCTCGAAAACGCGATCTCCGAGCGCTTGGAGCTGGGCACGCGGCTGGAAGCACGACTCGATGGCGTCCACAAGATGCGAGCCCGGATCAGTGAGCAATTGGCGCCGATTGTCGACGATTCCTATTTCGATGTCATGATGGCCACGGGAGAGTTCGGAAGTGGCCCTATCGCCGGGCGCCCGGACGCTCCGCCGCGGAGCTTGGTATCCGGCCAGATCGACCGTTTGCGCAACGCGTTGGAAATCTCGGCTCAGACCCATCTGATCACGAGCCTGATCAGTGAAGGGGCGGGCGCCACCGAAAGGGCTGCGCTGGTGCCGATCCAGGACCGTTTCCAGGCGGCGTCTCATACGCTCGGCAAGGCCGTCGCGGCGCTGACGAACGCGCCGCTGAAGAATACGATCGACGAGCTGCTCCGCTATGGGCGGGACGAGGCCAACGTATTCGTGCTGCGCAGGCGTGTGCTCGATGCCGTCGCGCTCGCCGAGCGCACAATCGGGGAAAACGTCGCGATCCAGAGGCGCGCTCGACATCGCCGTCGGCACCCTCGTCGGGCAAGTCGAGGCGAGCGTCAAATCGAGCGGGACGGAGCTGGTCGATGAGCTCGATCGCAAGCGGGCCCTGTTGCTGGGCGTCGCGCTGACGAGCATTCTCGCGGCAGTCGGCATCGGCGTATTCTACGTTCGGCGGCGACTCGTGCGCCGGCTGACCGCGATAACGGACGCCATGCGGCGGCTGTCCGCCGGCGACGTGGGCTACAAGGCCATAGCCGTCGATGATCACGACGAGGTTGGCGAGATGGCGCGCTCGCTCGGCGTGTTCCGGGCAGGCGAGATCGAGCGGCGCGGCTTGGCCGAACGGGAGCGCGCCGAGCAGCATGTAAAAGGTCGGCGCGCCACCGCGATCGAGCAGATGATCGGCGAGTTTCGCGCCAACGTCACGGCAGTGATCGTCGCCGTGACCGACAACGTGAATCGCATGGAGACGACGGCGCGCACCCTGTCGAGCATAGCAGGCGGCGCCGATCAGGAGGTCCGCGCGGCATCGGCTTCATCGGAAGCGACGTCGTCGAACGTGCGCACCGTGGCCGGCGCGGCGGACGAGCTCGGCATTTCGATCCGCGAGATCAGCGAAAAGGCGTTGCAGGCGAAGGGCATCGTCGAGCGTGCTTCCGATATGGCACTGTCCGCCAACCAGCGGATCAGCCAGCTGTCGGACAGCGCGAAGCGGATCGGCGACGTCGTCAAGCTCATTCGCGATATTGCCGCGCAGACCAACCTGCTTGCGCTCAATGCCACCATCGAGGCCGCTCGCGCCGGCGAGGCCGGCCGCGGCTTCGCGGTGGTGGCGTCGGAGGTCAAGACGCTCGCCACCGAAACCGCCAGCGCGACCGAGGAGATCTCTGCGCAGATCGGCGCCATTCAGGTATCCATGACCGAAGCAGTCGGCGCCATTCGTTCGATCGGCGATGTCATGGGGGACGTGAGCAAGTTTGCGGTAGGCATCGCCGTCGCGGTCGAGGAGCAAAGCGCGGCCACGCAGGAAATCGCCCGCAATGTCCAGCAAGCGGCGACCGGCGCCCATGAGCTCGCCGGAGGCATGGCGAACGTAGCGGATGCGATACGAGAGACGAATTGCTCCGCCTCCGCGGTACTCGAAGCGTCGAAAGCACTCACCGTGCAAGCAACCGAGCTGGAAGGCTCGGTTGACGCGTTCCTGGAGAACGTTGCCGCGGCATAGCGGGAAATCGCTCTATTAATTAGAGTATTCTTCGTCGATTCCGCGGGCAATAATCCCGGCACGATGACTATGAGCGCTCTCTCCGAGAGGACGACGAGCCTCCAGCGCGTCGGCGGCCTCGAGCTCGAGGTGGAGCGCCGCGGCCGCGGCACCCCACTGCTGGTGCTCTATGGCGAGGAAGCGCTGGAGCTCGACGCTCCCGTTCTCACCGAGCTCGGCCGCGATCACGAGCTGATCATTCCCTCGCCACCCGGCTTCGGGAAATCCGAGCGGCCGGACTGGATCGAGACGCCGGACGACATCAGCTACGTCTATCTCGATCTCCTCGAAACCCTGGGATTGGGCAAGGTGCCGGCGATCGGGTTTTCGCTCGGCGGCTGGATCGCGCTGGAGATGGCCGCCAAGGACGACGGCTTCTTCGCGAAGCTGGTGCTGGTCGATCCCTACGGCGTGAAGATCGGCGGGCCCACCGACCGCGACATCGCCGACATCTGGACGCTGCACCCGAAGACGGTGGCGGCGCTCAAATGGTTCGACCAGGACAAAGGCCGGCGCGATTTCACGGCCATGTCGGACGACGAGCTGACGGTCGTCGCGCGCAACAACGAATTGTTCGCGCGCTTCTGCTGGGACCCCTACATGCACAATCCGAAGCTCAAACGGTTTCTGCATCGGGTGCGTGTCCCCACGCTCTTCGTCTGGGGCGAGCACGACGGGATCGTCACGCCCGACTATGGCCGCGCCTATAGCCGGATGATCCCGGGCGCCGGGTTTGCGATGGTCGGCGGCGCTGGACACTATCCGCATCTGGAGCAGCCGGCGGAATTCATGGCGCTCGTGCGCGATTTTCTCGGGTAAGAGGAGCCGCGATGGACGTCTGGCACTTTACCGAGATGCCGTACCCGCATCTGCCGCCCTTCGACGAGTTGAGCACGATCCGGGTGACGCTGCCGGGCAAGCACTTCGACCCGAAAATCGGCGCCGATCTCTTCAACCGCTATCTCGACGAGTACATGATCGCCGACGATCTCGGCTTCAACCACATGCTCAACGAGCATCACCAGACCGCCACCTGCCTCGACGTGGCGGCGCCGCTCTCCGCCGCCATCCTCGCGCGCCAGACCCGCAACGGGCGCATCTGCATCCTCGGCAACCCGGTGGCCAATCGCGGCGACCCCGTGCGGATCGCGGAAGAGATGGCGATGATCGATTGCATCTCCCGTGGAAGGCTCGACGTCGGCTTCGTCCGCGGCGTGCCCTATGAAATCTTCGCCGCCAACACCAATCCCACGCAGACCGTGGAACGCCTGTGGGAAGGGATCGACCTCGCGGTCAAGGCGTGGACCACCCACGACGCGCCGTTCAACTTCGAAGGCCGCTTCACGCGCCGGCGTGCGATCAACCTCTGGCCGCGGCCATATCAGCAGCCGCATCCGCCGGTCTGGATCACGGGCTCGAGCGATCTCGACTCGATCAGGAAGGCGGCCAGCCGCGGCTACGTGTTCGCCACGTTCCTGCAGCCGCATGACAGGGTGAGGGAGCTGTTCGACGCCTATCGCAGCGCCTATCTCGACCAGGGCCTGCCGGGCGGCGGCGGCACCGCGTTCATGCCGCTGGTCTATACCGGCGAGACCGAGGCCGACGCCGAGAGCGGCGCGCGCGAGATCATCTGGTACATGAACGCCAAGACCGAGCCGCAATTCCGCAATCCGCCGGGCTACGTTCCGGTCGAGCTCAACGTCCAGGCGCTGCGCGGCGCGTTCTCCGGACGGACCGAGGCCATGCGCGCCCAGGGCCTCGAGTTCCAGCGCGAGCAGGGCGTGGTGATGTACGGCACGCCCGACCAGGTGGCGGCGCAGGTGCGGCGCTTCTACGACCGGGTCGGCGGCTTCGACCATCTGCTGGTGATGCAGCAGGCCGGCTTCCTCGACCACAAGCGCACGGTCGCCAGCATGACGCTGTTCGCCAAGGAGGTGATGCCGCAGATCAGGGATCTCGCGCGCACGCGGCCGCTCAATGCGAAGGGCGCGGCGTAGGGTGGGCAAAATCGCCTGACGTATCGTCGCCGCGTGGGCAAAGGCGCCTGAGCGATTTTGCCCACGCGTCAATACCGAGCGACGCGCCTTTGCCCACCCTACGGAACTCGATTGTCGCTAAGGCTCGCTCGGCGGCGCGCTGCCGAATACGGCCTCGAATTTCTTCTCGACGCCCAGCCATTTGTCGGCGTCGTCCGGCGGCGTGCCCTTGGTCGTGATGTTCGGCCACTGCCGCGACTTCTCCCGGTTGAACTCGATCCAGGCGGTGGCGCCGGGCTCGGTATCGGGCTTGATCGCCTCGGCCGGACATTCCGGCTCGCACACGCCGCAATCGATGCAGACGTCGGGGTCGATCGCCAGCATGGTGTCGCCCTCGTAGAAGCAATCGACCGGGCAGACCTCGACGCAGTCCATGTACTTGCAGCGAATGCAGGCCTCGGTCACGACGTAGGTCATGGACGTAATCCGGTTCGTTGATCGATGGAGCTAGAGGACGTCGGCGAGGCTCTGCCCGTGCAGGTCGATGCTCAGCCCCTGCATGGCGAGGTCGTTGATCTCGCCGCCCATCGCCTTGAGGCTCTCCTCGCGGATGAGCGACATCAGCCCGCGCCGCAGCGCCAGAAATTCCGACGACATCATCATCGACTGCTGGCGCGGGCGCTCGAGCGGCATCGCGATCTCGGCCTTGATGGTGCCGGGCCGCGCGGTCATGCAGTAGACGCGGTCGGACAGGAAGATCGCCTCGTCGATGTCGTGGGTCACGAACAGCACCGAGATCTTCAGCCGCTGCCACATATTGGTGAGGATCTGCTGCATGATCACGCGCGTCTGCGCGTCGAGCGCGCCGAACGGCTCGTCGAGCAGCAGCACTTTCGGGCCGGTGGCCAGCGCGCGCACGATGCCGACGCGCTGCTTCATGCCGCCGGACAGCCGATCGGGATAGTGGTTCTCGAACTGCAGACAGCCCGGCGAGGCCGAGCAGCGTGCGCGCCGCGGCCTCGCGGCTGTGCCGGTCCTTGCCCTTCATCTTCAGGCCGAACTCGACATTGCTCGCGCACCGTCTTCCACGGGAACAGCGAGTATTGCTGGAACACCATGCCGCGGTCGGCGCTCGGGCCGTCGACCGGCTCGCCGTCGACGGTGACGGTCGCCGCCGTCGGCTTGAGGAAGCCCGCGACCGCGTTGAGCAGCGTCGACTTGCCGCAGCCCGACGGTCCGATGATCGAGACGAACTCGCCGGGATTGACGTGGATCGACACGTCCGTGACCGCTTCGACCGCGCCGTCGCAGCGTGTCGTAGCTCAGGCCGAAATTCGTTGACCTTGACCCGGCCCTTTGCGGATCGCCGGTCAGCTGGCGACCTTCTCACGCCCGCCCCCACGGCATCACCAGGCGGCCGACGCCGCGAATGAGCGGCGCTCGAGGCGAGGCCGAGCACGCCGATGCAGATCATGCCGAGCGCGATATCGGAGTACTGCACCAGCGAGTAGGCCTCCCAGGTGAAGTAGCCGATGCCGAACTGGCCGGAGATCATCTCGGCCGCGATCAGCGACACCCAGGCGACGCCCATGCCGACGGTCAGGCCGGTGAAGATGTGCGGCAGCGCGGCCGGGAAATAGACCTCGCGGAAGATCGACGGCCTCGCGCGCGCCCAGGCACTGCGCCGCGCGCACCAGCACGGGATCGACCATGGCCATGCCGTGCAGCGTGTTGAGCAGGATCGGAAAGAACGAGCCGAGGAAGGTGATGAAGACGATGCTTTCCTCGTTCGACGGCCACAGCATGATCGACATCGGCACCCAGGCGATGGCGGGGATCGGCCGCAACACCTCGGAGACCGGGAAGACGATCTCGCGCATGAGCGCGGAAGCGGCCCATCACCAGGCCGAGCGGGACGGCGACGAGCGCTGGCGAGCAGGAAGCCGAATGAGAATGCGCCGGCAGCTCAGCATGCCACGTGGGCGAAGAATTTCGGATCGTTGAACGCGCGCGCCGCGCGCTTTCGAACACCTGCTCGGGAGAGGGCACGTTGAGAAAGCGGACGTAGATGTTGACGCGATACTTGGTCAGCAGGTGCCAGGCCAAGCAGGAACAGCCAGCGAGCGACAGCGCGCCGAGCAGCGATGGCGCGCAGCTTGCCGCGATTGCAGCGCGAACCAGCGCCGGGCAAGCCTGGCGAGATAGGTCGCGGTGCTCGCGCCGGCTCTCGGCGCCGACGCATCTCGGGCGCCGCCGCCGGGGTCGCGACCCCGGCGGCGGCCTGCGCCGATGTCGATCGGCTCCGCTTCGCCGGTCTTGAGGGCGACGCGCTCCACGCTCAGCCTCCGCTGATCGCCGACTTTGAGCGCGTCGTCGAAGCCGACGACCTTGCCGCCGGTCTTGGCGGCGTACGCCTCGGCGTCCTTCTTGAGCAGGAACGGCGCGATCGTCGCTCTTGCCGCTGCCGACGCGTGAAGAAGGCCTGGTCGGCGAACAGCTTGATGCCGCGCGCGGTGTCGAAGACGTAGGCCATGTTGATCTTCTTGCCCTTGGCCTTGAGATCGGCGTAGGCGCCGAGCGTGCAGGCCGTGCTGCTGAACGGCTGGATCGCCTTCGCCGTCGACCCAGACCTCGCCGGCCTTGCGCGGCTCGGTGATCGGCTTGTTGCAGAACTTGTCCTCGCCCTTGACCTCGTAGTTGTCGAAGCTCGCGAGCTGCTTGTCGTAGTCGAGGCCGAGCTCGGCGATAGGCCTTGCGCACGTAGCTGTCGTTCACCCACTTGTCTGACGTCGAACTCCTTCATGCGCCCGAGGTTCTGCAGCACCTTGGCGTCCTCGGCCGCGTCCTGCGACCAGCTCCGGCTTGATGGTCGGGTCGGTCGTCATGATGCCGCCGGGACCGAGGAAGATGTAGACGACTTCCTTGTCGATGCCGGTCCACTTCGCGATCATCTCGGACGCGGTCTTGGGATCCTTGCGCACCCAGGCGTTGGCCTCGATGATCGCCTTGATGTAGGCGACGACGACTTCCGGATATTTCTCCGCGAAGTCGGTGCGCACGACCGACGCCGTGCCAGGTCGGCGCGTTGGTCTCGACGCCGTCGAAGATCTTGCGCGCGAAGCCGCGGAACGGCAGCAGCTCGGCGAACGGCACGAAGTCGGCGTGCGCGTCGATCTTCTTTTCCTGCAGGTTGGTCGAGCCGACTTCCGGGCTCTGGCTGACGAGCTGGAAGTAATCGGCCGGCCATTTGCGATCCTGCATCGCCTTGAGCATCATGCCGTGCGCGGCCGAGCCGAACGGCACGCTCACCACCTTGCCCTTGAGGTCGGACAGCTCGAAGTAGGACGAAGTCCTTGTGCACGACCAGTCCGTTGCCGGAGCCGTGGACGTTGTAGGCGGCGACCGCGATCAGCTGGGCTCTTGCTCTCCGGATTGCTCTGGAAGGTGAAGCCGTTCACGACCAGCGGATAGTCGCCCATCATTCCGATCTGCAGCTTGTTCGCCATCATCCCGTTGGTGACGGGCGGACCGGAGGTGAAGTTGTTCCATTCGAGCTGGAACTTGATGTTGGCGTACTTGCCGTCCTTCGGCAGATGCTTCTCGAACAGCTTGAGCTCGCGGATGATGGTCGCCGGTCGTCACCGTGTTGGTGGTGGTGTCCTGCGTGCCGATGCCGATGGTGACGGTGGTCTGCGCGGCTGCGGCGCCGGCGTAGAGCGAGTGCTGCGGCAACGATCGCCGGACCTGTGCAATGACGGATTCCCATGGCTCAACCTTTCTCGCGGCATGACCTGCTGTTCGTGATGCGCCTTGGGCTTTCCTCGGCAATTTTCGTCATCTTTGGGCGGCGTGCGGGATCGGGCAAACCGAGAGTCTGCCGGCGCGGTCGATTAGTTGCCCAAAACAGGGCTGCTGCGCAGATTTTCAGCAGCCGTTGGCAAGGAAACGCCGCTTCCGTGGGCACTGGAATTCAGTCGCCCTGTCCGCGCATCTCGTGCAGCACGTCGGGGCGGCGGACCACGATTCGCGACTTGCGGCAGTCGACGACGCCCTGGTCCTGCAGCCGCTTGAGGCTGATGGTGACCCATTGCCGCGTCGCGCCGACCATGTGGGCGAGATCGGCATGGGTGAAGGCCGCGCCGATCAGGATGCCGTCGGGCGTCCTCGACGCCGTAGAGTATCGACGAGATGCAGCAGGAGATGCGCGAGCCGCTCGGTGATGGAGCGGGTGCCGAGCATCTGCGCCAGCGCCGGAATAGCACTTGCCCTTGAAGGTGAGGCCTTCGATCAGGCCGATCGCAAGCGTTCGGAATCTGCATCACCAGCGTGCGCAAGGTCCTTGCCCGGAATCTGCACCACGCTGCTGTTGGTGGTCGCGACGCCGGACCACTGATGCACGCCGGCGCCGAAGACTTCCGGCCCGCCGACGAAGTTGCCGGGATGCCAGTAGGCCAGCGTGATCTCGCGCCCCGATGGCGCGGTGTAAAAGACGCGGATGCGGCCGGTCTCGATCAGATAGATGCCGTCGTGCAGGGCGCCCTGGTTGAACAGCGTCTGCCCGCGGTTGAGCACGCGGCGCCGGCCTTGGGCGAGCACCTGCTCGCGCTCGCGCGGCGTGAGCCATTGCAGCAGCGGCGACGGCCCGCCGACCAGCGCCTGGCTTTCGACCAGGAGCAGAGCCTGACCATCCCGTCCGCGCGGCGCCGTCTGGTCGCGGGGCGCGAGCGAGAGGAAGGGCTCGGCGAACGCCGGTCGATCCTGCATTGGGGGCTCCTTTGTTTCCTCAGGGCACCAAGGAGCATAACGTGTGCCAGTTCTAAGCCTTATTCTAAACTATTGAGGAAGCGGCGAATTTTCTCCTCTCGTAGGGGAGCGCGAAAGCAAGCCGTTGACGCCCGTGCCAAAAAATCATGCGGGCGGCGTCGGTGGGGGAATGAAATTTTTTCGGGACGCGGGCTCCAACCTCTCCCCGCTTTGCGGGGAGAGGTCGACCGCCGAGCGTAGCGAAGGCGGTCGGGTGAGGGGGGCGTTCCGCAAGCTCGGTCGTCGAGAGTCCCCCTCACCCGGCTCGCCGCAAGGGCGGCTCGCCGACCTCTCCCCGCAAGCGGGGAGAGGTTGGAGCGCGCGGCGCCGTTGTGCACCAACCGATCGTGTTACACCGCCGCCTGGCAGCGGCCGATGGCCCAGCGCACGAGCTTGCGCACGTCCGGATCGGGATCGCCGGCGGCCGGCTCGAGAAACACCAGCGCGGTCGGGCTCGCGATCTCGCCCAAGGCCGCCGCCGCCTCCTTGCGCAGGTTGCTGACCTCGTGGGTGAGCGCCTCGCCGAGGATGGGGATCGCCGGCACCGCGCAGATGCGCCCGAGCGCGTTCGCCGCCTTGGCGCGCACCTGCCAGCTCTCGTCGTTCATGGTCGCGATCAACGGACCGATCGCCTCGGTGAGCTTGACCTTGCCGATGGATGCCGCCGCCTGCTCGCGCACCTGCCAGTGCGCGTCGTCGAGCCCCGCCAGCAGCGCCGATGTGCCGGGACCGCCCGGCCGCGTGAACACCAGCGCCGACATCACGGCCCGCCGGACCGACGGATCGCCATCGTCGGCGACCGCCATCAGCGCCGGCAACGCTTCGTCGGCCTTGAGATAGCCGAGCACGCCGACCGCCTCGCGCCGCACCTCCGGCAATGAGTCTTTCAGCGCGCGCAGCGCCGCCGGCATCGCGTTTGGTGCTAAGAGCTCCCGTAGCGCGCGCAGCGCCGCGGCTCGCACGAACGGCTCGGGGTGATCGACGCGCGCGATCAGGAGCGCCGCGCTGTCCGGATCCTTCTTCTCCGCCAGCGTCTCCGCCACCGCCGCGCGCACGGCCGCGACCGGATCCTCGAGCGCCGTCACCAGCGCCGCCACCACGCCGTCGCCGGTATGCTCGTCGAGCGCCTTGGCCGCCGCTTCGCGCACCGCCGCGTCGGAATCTTTCAGACCGCGGACCAGCAGGGCGGCCGCCAGCTCATCGGTGATGTCGGCGAGCTCGAGCATGGCCACGCGCCGCACGCCGGCATCGTCGGCCGCGCAGCGCAGCGCGATCTCGTCGAGATCGGAATCGAGGGTGTCGAATACGGGCATTTCGGATTACCTTGGCGGCTTACCGGAGCAGGTAGGGAATGTTGACCGTGACCGCGCCGGTCGGGCAGTCGGCCTCGCACGGCATGCAGTACCAGCACTCGTCGTATTTCATGTAGGCCTTGCCGGTGCATCTCGCCGATCGCGCAGCACGTCGAGCGGGCAGACGTCGACGCAGACCGTGCAGCCCTTGTCGGCGATGCATTTGTCGTCGTCGACGACGACAGGAACGCTGGTCGAGTGATTGGCGAGCGGCATGTCGGTTCCTCTTCGATTCGCGCCGCGACTCGGCGGTCGGGCGTGATGCGCTGCTTGTCGTAGAGCGTCGACATCTCGTCCGTCGGCGATCGGCACGATGTAGGGCTCGATCGGCCGCTTCGCGGTGGGCATGCGCCGCCGGTCGTCCTTGGTCAGGCATGCGTGTGGCAGAACCAGTTCTCGTTGTCCGTCTCGGGATAATCGATGCGCAGGTGATAGAGGCCCCAGCGGCTCTCGGTGCGGTAGAGCGAGGCGGCGGCCGCCATGTCGGCGCAGTCCAGTGATCGACTGCGGTCTCGAGCGCGCGCATCAGCTCGTGCGGATCGCGCGCATCATGAGTTCGTCCAGGTCCTCGCGCACCTCGGCGAAGCGCTCCTGCGCCGAGCTCGAACTTGCGCGTGACCTTCGGCGGCTGCAGGTAGTCGTTCACCAGCCGGCGGGTCTTGTATTCGATCTGGTTGGGCGGGATGCCGTCCTCGCGCCTGGTCGGCGCCAGCACGCGCTCCTGCTCGGCCGCGACGTCGGCCGCGTCGATGCGCGGCGAAGTCGACCTCGGCGCAGTAGGTCGGCGTGCTCGCCCGGCGACCGCGCCGTTGGTGAAGGCGCCGAGCATGTAGTTGTGCGGCACGCTCGCCATGTCGCCGGCGGCGTAGAGGCCGGGCACGGTGGTGCGCGCGAACTCGTCGACGAAGACGCCGGACGCGCTGTGGCCGGAGCAGAAGCCGATCTCCGAGATGTGCATCTCGATCATCGCTGGCGGTAGTTGGTGCCGCGGCCCTCGTGGAACCGGCCGCGCGTCGGCCGCTCGACCGATGTGCAGGATGACCTCGATCTCGGCGATCGTCTCCTCGTGCAAGATGGTTGAGCTTGAGGAAGACCGGACCCTTGCCGGACTGCAGCTCGTTGTAGAACTCCAGCATCATCTGGCCGGACCAGTAGTCGCACTCGATGAAGCGCTTGCCGTCGTTGTTGGCGGTGTAGCCGCCGAACGGCCCGGCGACGTAGGCGCAGGCCGGACCGTTGTAGTCCTTGATCAGCGGATTGATCTGGAAGCATTCGAGGTTCGCGAGCGCGGCGCCGGCGTGATAGGCCATGGCGTAGCCGTCGCCGGAATTGGCGGCGTTCTCGTAGGTGCCGAACAGATAGCCCGAGGTCGGCAGGCCGAGGCGGCCGGCGGCGCCCAGCACAGGATCACCGCCTTGGCGCGCATCACCAGGAACTCGGCCGTGCGGGTGTTGACGCCGATCGCGCCGGCGACGCGGCCGTCTGCCGCCTGTCAACAGACGCGTCGCCATGTAGCGGTTGGAGATCAGCACGCTGCGCGCGGCGCAGCTGCCGATACAGCGCCTTCTTGACGTGATGGCCGTTCGGCATCGGCAGCACATAGGTGCCGATGTGATGCACCTTCTTGACGTCGTAGTCGCCGTTCTCATTCTTCTCGAAGCGGATGCCGAAGCTGTCGAGTTCCTGGATCATGGGTAGCAGCTCTGCGCGTATCTATAGACCGCCTTCTGGTCGACGATGCCGTCGTTGGCGATGGTGATTTCCTTGGTGTATTGCTCCGGCGTCGCGTAGCCCGGGATCACGGCGTTGTTCAGCCCGTCCATGCCCATGCGAGATGGCGCCGCGAGCGCTTGACGTTCGCCTTCTCCAGCAGCATCACGCGTGGCCTTCGGATTCGTCTCGCTTGGCCTTGATCGCCGCCATCGGCCCGGCGGTGCCGCCGCCGATGACGAGCAGATCGGTGTCGATCACTTCGGTCTTGGCGTCGCTGGTCATGCGGATGGTCCGTCGTGTTCTTGTGGCTGTGCGAGCGTGCGCAGGTAGGTCCAGGGATAGATGCCGCGGGCGTGCCCGTCGGAGAACGCGATGTTGATGGCGTAGTCGCCCACCGGCGCGACGCGCTCGATGGCGATGCCGTCGAACGACGCCGCGAACGAGCCGTCGATGCGGGCACGGGTGCACCAGGCGCAGCGGCACTTCGCCCGCAGATGTCCGGCCGCGAGTTCGGTTGCCTCCCCGTTTGCCCAGGCCAAGCCCAGACGCAGGCGGTCGGCCTTGAGCACGACCGTCTCCGGTGCCGCGCTCGCATCGAATGGCGGGCCATCGCCGGCCGGCTGGGTGAGATCTGACATCTGAGTCCTTGCGGGTTGCCCGATTTCAACCCGGAGGAGCCGGTTGCGACAGCAATTAGTTGCTGCATCGCGGAAATTGTTGCGCATGGCAGCCGGCCCCTGCGCGGCTCGCGGCGCCTCCGCGATTTCCGTGGATTTTCAATATGATGCGTCGCGCTATTGCTTGCCCGGATAACCGCCGCAGGTGCGCGCGCCGTTGCCGAACATCTCCTCGCACTCCTCGCGCGTGACCGCGCCGCGGCCGATCACCTTGGCGAGCAGGTAGTCGGCGATCGCCTCCGCCTCGCGCTTCTGCAGCGTGGTGCTCATGGGCATGGCGGGCACCTGCGGACCGAGCTCGGCCTGCGTGACGCCATAGCAGCGCTTGTCGGTGTAGGCGTCCTCGTCGAAGTAGGGCATCGGCGTCCCCGGCCGCCCGCACATGATGACCTCGACCAACTGATCCCGATTGAGGTGGCTCTGCCGCAGGTCGGCGGCGCCGCCGTTGGATTGCGGCTCGCCCGCGCCGTCGGCCGCCCAGCCGTGGCAGTACGAGCACTGCGCCTTGTCGTGGTAGAGGCGGCGCCCGAAGGCCGCGTTGTCCGCCGGCTGGGCCATGGGCGCGGTAACGGTGGCGGCGACCGCGATGAAGGCAAGCACGCCGGCGCGCAGGTGGAACCTGGTCTTCATCATTCTTCCTCGATGGCCGAATGTTCCGGCCGCCGGCACTCATATATCATGGCGCGTATGCTCGCTCGACCGATCATGACCGGCCTGTTGGGCCTCCTGCTGGGTGGCTCGCTCGTGGCGGGCGCGCAGGAGCGGCCGACCCGGGCCGAGGTGTGGGACCTGAAGCTCGGCATAGTGGCCGACGCGCTGCCCGATGGCTTCGCCGAACATGCCTGCGGCTCGAACGGCGGCCCGCCCGGGGTGCCGCTCTCCGGCTGGCGCGATTTCCGCCGCTGCCGCGCGGAGCCGAGCGGGCTGCACGAGGTGTATTTCCGCTACGATGACGAGCTCGAGTATTGGGCCAAGGCCAACAACTTCACCACCGAGATCGAGCAATTCTCCGGCACCAAGGTCTACGGTTTCCCGGTAGTGCTGTCGGCGCTGTTCGACGCGCGCGGCGTGCTCATGGGCCTGCGCGTCGTCAGCGATCCGCGCGACATTACGCGGCGGCGGGAGGACGCCCATGCGCTGCGCAATTTCATCACCGCGCGCTTCGGCCGCGACGGCTGGGCGTGCACGGATCAGCCACTGACGGATGGCGAGACGCCGGTGCTGCGCACTTTCATCAAGCAGAATTGCGCCAAGACGCTCGACGGCGTTGGCAACGCCACGCTCCTCACGCGATTTTTCCGCAAGAAAGGGCAGACTCAGTACGATCCGCGCACCGACCGCGAGACCGAGGGGCAGTTCGAGAGCACGGTGCGGTTCGAGCTGATGCGGTGATGTTGGCTGCCGCTGTGGCAACGAACTCCAACCTCTCCCCGCTTGCGGGGAGAGGTCGCCAGCGCTTTAGCGCTGGCGGGTGAGGGGGACTCTCCACGTACCGAGTTCGTTGAAACTCCCCCTCACCCCAACCCTCTCCCCGCACGGCGGGGAGAGGGAGCGCACCGCGTCCGTGGCGCCGCAATACTACAGCCCGAACACCCAGATCATCGTGGCCTGCGAATGCGGGCGCATCTCCGGCGAGCGCGTGAGCTTGTTCTTGGCGTTGCGCCACAGGCCCGAGGCGATGGCGATGTACTGCTTGCCGTTGACCGAGTAGGTCATCGGCGGCGCGTTGAAGCCGGTGCCGACGTTGACCTTCCACAATTCCTCGAGCGTCTGGTCATCGAGCGCCACGATGGTGCCGTCGAGCAGCGCCGTCACGATGACGCCGCCGGCGGTCGCGAGCGCGCCGGCGGAGTTGGGATAGGGCATGTCCTTGCGCGACTTCTGCTCGCCGGTCGTTGGATCGACCATCACGATGCTGCTGGTGAGCCGCTCCGGATTGACGTAGCTGCCGCCCGCGAACTTGCCCTTCACGTGCGCGCTGTGGTCCGGCGTGATGTCGGAGCAGCCCTCCACGCTCGGGATATAGAGCATCTTGGTTTTCGGGCTGTAGGCCGGCGGCCAGAAGTTGTTGCCGCCGGACTGGTCCGGACACACGCGCCGCGTCACCTTGTCGGCGTTGACGTTGGCGGGCTCGGCGTAGATCTGGAAGTCCTTGGTCGGGTCGTAGTCCACGGGCTTGCCGGTCTTCGGGTCGATGCCTTTCGTCCAGGTGACCTTGCCGACATATTGGCCGGCCTTGAGGAACTGGCCGCTCAAACGGTCGAAGGTGTAGTTGAAGCCGTTGCGGCCGGGATGGGTGACGATCTTGCGATCCTCGCCGTTCACCTTGGTGTCGATGAGGATGTGCGTGCCGGTCTCGTCGTAGTCGCGGTTGTCGTTCGGCGTGTACTGGAAGTACCATTCCATCTTGCCGTTGGCGACGTTGAACGCGATCGCGCTGTTGGTGAAGAGATTGTCGCCGGGGCGATACGAGGCGTCGTAGCCGGGAACCGGATTGCCCGAGCCCCAATAGGTCAGGTTGGTCGCGGGGTCGTAGGAGCCGGTGACGTAGAACGCGCCGCCGCCCGTCTGCCAGGCGTTGTTCTTGTCCTTCCAGGTCTCGCTGCCGGGCTCGCCCGGCGCCGGCACCGCGAAGGTCTTCCACTTCAGGTTTCCGGTCTTCGGGTCGAGCGACACGATCCAGTCGCGCACGCCCTGGTCGCCGCCCGAGGCGCCGACGATGATGTCGTCCTTGAGCGCGAGTGGCGCGGAGGAAAGCTCCACCTCCGGCTGGTCGTGCAGGTTCTTGTCCCAGACGATCTTGCCGGTCTCGGTGTCGGTCGCGATCACGCGGCCGTCCTTGCCGGTGGTCGAGATGACGAGGTTGTTCCAGAGCGCGACGCCGCGGTGGCGGCCGTACCGCGCCTGGCCCGGATCCATCTTCCACAGGATGCGGCCGTGAGTGCCCGAGCGCACGTCGATCTTGTAGACCGCGCCCCAGCCGTCGACGACATACATGAACCCGTCATCGACCAGCGGTGTCGCTTCCAGCGCCTCGTTGGGCGAGGTCCCGCCGATCGCCACGGCGAACTTGAGCTTCAGGCCCTTGATGTTCGACTTGTTGATCGTGTCGAGCCGCGAGAAGCGCGCCGCGCTGTAGTCGTGATGGACGCTCAGCCAGTTGTGCGGCTCGGGATTGAGCAGCCGCTCGTAGGTGACATCGGCCGCGTGCAGCGGGACGGTGCTGGCCAGCAGCGCGCCCGCGAGCGCAGTCGGAACGGCGGTGAGTTTTCATTTGATCCTTTCATCGTTTCCGTCCTCCCTAGAGGCTCGCGTCAGTCCGAACACGAACAGCATCGTTGCGTTCTTGGCCATGTTCTTCAATTCGGGCGAGTTGGCGATCCGCCCGATCTGGTTGCGGGTGAGGCCGGTGGCGACGGCGATGTACTGCTTGCCGTCGACCGCATAGGTGATGGGGTGGGCGTTGACGCCGGTGCCGACATTGATGCTCCAGAGTTGCTCGAGCGTCTGGTCGTCGAGCACCACGATGGTGCCGTCGAGCAGCGCAGTGACGATCAGGCCGCCGGCGGTCGCGAGCACGCCGGCCGCGTTCGGATAGGGCATGGCCTTGCGTTGCTTGACCTCGCCGGTCGAGGGATCGAGGACGACGAGATCGCTGGTGACGCGGCCGTCATAGGCGAACTTGCCGCCGTCGAATTGCCCGCGCACATGGGCGGTCTGGTCGCGCGTGACAGCGGTGCAGGTTTCGAGGTCCGGGATGTAGAGCAGCTTGGTCCTGCGGCTGTAGGCCGCCGACCAGAAATTGTTGCCGCCCGGCACGCCCGGGCAGAAGCTCGCGGTCGCGCCGGTCAGGATCTTCGCGATCGGCTCGGCATAGGTCTGCAGATCCTTGTTCGGATCGTAGTCGAGCGGTCGGCCGGTCTTCGGGTCGATGCCCTTGGTCCAGGTCACCTTCGACACGTATTGCGTGGCCTTGAGGAACTGGCCGCTGAGACGATCGAAGGTGTAGGCGAAGCCGTTGCGCGCGGCGCGCGTCACGATCTTGCGGTCCTCGCCGTTCACTTTCGTGTCGATGAGGATGTGGCTGCCGCTCTCGTCGTAGTCCATCGTGTCGTTGGGCGTGTACTGATGGTACCAGCGGATCTTGCCGGTGGCCGCGTCGAGCGCGAGCGCGCTGTTGGTGTAGAGATTGTCGCCCGGCCGGTAGGACGAATTGTATTTGGGTGCCGGATTCCCCGCGCCCCAATAGGTGATGTTGGTGTCGGGATCGTAGGAGCCGGTGACGTAGAACGCGCCGCCGCCGGTCTGCCAGGCATTGTGCTTGTCCTTCCAGGTCTCGCTGCCGGGCTCGCCGGGTGCCGGAACGGCGTAGGTCTTCCACAGCACATTGCCGGTCTTGGCATCGAGCGCGACCAGCCAGTTGCGCACGCCCTGGTCGCCGCCCGAGGCGCCGACGATGATCTTGTCCGCCAGCGCAAGGGGAGCCGCGTTGAGCGTCATGTCGGGCTGGTCGCGCAGGTTCCGGTCCCAGACGATCTTGCCGGTCTCCTTGTCGGTCGCAACGACGCGGCCGTCATGGCTGGTGACGGAGACGACGAGATTGCCCCACAGCGCGACGCCGCGGTTGCGGTCCATCTTCTCCTGGCCCGGATCCATCTTCCACAGGATGCGGCCCATGGTGCCGGAGCGCAGGTCGATCTTGTAGACGACGCCCCAGGCGTCGACCATGTACATGAAGCCGTCGTCCACCAGCGGCGTCGCCAGCAGGTTCTCGTTTGGCGACGTGCCGCCCAGCGCGACGGCGAAGGCGAGCTTGAGATTCTTCACGTTCGACTTGTTGATTGCGTCGAGCGGCGAGAAGTGCTGCGCGCCGTAGTCGCCATGGTTCATGAGCCAATTGTGCGGCTCGGGATTGCGCAGGCGCTCGAAGGTGACGTCGGCCGCGCGCGCGGATGACGTGCCGGCCAGCAGCGCGCAGGCGAGCGCTGCCGGGACGGCGGCCGATGTTGTTTTCATCGCGGTTACAGCCCGAACACGAACAGCACGGTGGCGTTCGACAGCGTCTTCATCTCCGGCGAGCGGGCGAGCTTGGCGCGTGCCACGCCGCCGATGCCGGAGGCGATCGCGATGTACTGCTTGCCGTCGACCATGTAGGTCATCGGCGGCGCGACGAAGCCGGAGCCGACATTGACCTTCCACAGCTCCTCGAGCGTCTGGTCGTCGTAGGCCAGGATCGTTCCGTCGAGCATCGCGGTCACCACGATGCCGCCGGCGGTCGCAAGCACGCCGCTGTGGTTGGGGTAGGGGAGGAGCTTGCGCGTCTTGAGCTCGCCCGAGGTCGGATCGACCACAGCGAGCGATCCCGTGATGCGGTCCTCGTTGACGTAGTTGCCGCCGCCGAACTTGCCCTTCACGTGTGCCGTCGGGTCGGGCGTGATGTTGGCGCAGCCTTCGTTGCCGCCGATGTAGAGGAGCTTGGTCTTCTGGCTGTAGGCCGGCGGCCAGAAATTGGTGCCGCCGTGCACGTCGGGGCAGGCGTTCTTGAGCACGTCGGTGCCGCCCTTCCAGGGCAGCGCGAAATTCTGCACGTCCTTGGCGGGATCGTAGTTGACCGGGCGGCCGGTCTTGGGATCGATGCCCTTGGTCCAGGTCACCTTGTCGGCGTATTGCACGGCCTTGAGGAACTGGCCGTTCTGGCGGTCATGGGTGTAGTTGAAGCCGTTGCGGTTGGCGTGCACCAGCAGCTTGCGATCCTCGCCGCCGACCTTGCCGTCGATGACGATCTGCGAGCCGGAGGAGTTGTAGTCGCGGTTGTCGTTCGCCGTGTGCTGGAAGTACCAGGTGATCTTGCCGGTCGCGGCGTCGAAGGCGATGCTGCTGTTGGTGAAGAGATTGTCGCCGGGACGATAGGCGGAATCGTAACGCGGCGCCGCGTTGCCCGAACCCCAATACGTGAGATTGGTCGCGGGATCGTAGGAGCCCGTGACGTAGAACGCGCCGCCGCCGGTCTCCCAGGCGTTGGCCTTGTCCTTCCAGGTCTCGCTGCCGGGCTCGCCGGGCGCCGGCACCGCGTAGGTCTTCCATTTCAGCTCGCCGGTCTTGGCGTCGAGCGAGGCCACCCAGCAGCGCACGCCGTTGTCGCCGCCGGAGCCGCCGACGATGATGGTGTCCTTGAGCGCCAGCGGCGCGGCGGAGATTTCCATCCCCTCCTGGTCGCGCAGGTTCTTGTCCCACACGATCTTGCCGGTCTCCTTGTCGGTGGCGATGACGCGGCCGTCGAGCCCGGTGACCGAGATCACGAGATTGTTCCACAGCGCGACGCCGCGGTTGCGGTCCGGCTTCTGCTGGCCGGGATCCATCTTCCAGAGGATGCGGCCGTGGGTGCCCGAGCGCACGTCGATCTTGTAGACCACGCCCCAGACGTCGGTGATGTACATGAACCCGTCGTCGACCAGCGGCGTCGCCTCGAGATATTCGTTCGGAGACGCGCCGCCGCAGCGCGACCGCGAAGGCGAGCTTGAGGCCTTTGACGTTCGCCTTGTTGATCTTGTCCAGCGTCGAGAAGCGCTGCGAGCCGAAGTCGTGGTGGTTCATGAGCCAGTTGTGCGGCTCGGGATTGAGCAGCCGCTCGTAGGTGACGTCGGCGGCGTGCGCAGCGGGCGCGGCCACTGCCAGCACGGCGCAGCCGAACAAGTGCGCGAAGCCGAATGATTGTTTCATGATCGCCTCCCTGTCTCGTTTTTTGGTTGGTGGTCGAGACTATAGCGCGTTCCGCAGATGTGGGAACCGGCCCATCCCGGAAAAGCGCCTGCGGGCGCAGCCTAGCCATGCGGGCAGTAGGCGGCGGTTCCCGATCCGTCATATCCATGCGGTCGAAACGGAGAGATCGACCATGACCGTCCTATCCCAGATTTCCGACGCCATGCAGGCGCTGGTAGAGAAGACAGCGCAGCGTGTGGTGGCGCTGAATCCAAACCGCCGCGACGCCGCCAGCGGCATTCTGTGGCGTGCCGGCCTGATCGTCACCGCCGACGAGGCCATCGACGATGACGAAGGCATCGAGGTGACGATGCCCGACGGCGGCGTTGTGGCCGCGACGCTCGCCGGCCGCGACCCGTTCGACGGACATCGCGCTGCTGCGGGTTGACGCTCGTTCTCAGAATTTGGACTCGTTCAAGCCCGCCGGCGTCGTCAAAGCCGGTCATCTGGCCGTTGCCGTCGGGCGCGCGGCCAACGGGGAGATCGCCGCCTCCGGCGTCGTCAAGGAATGCGGCGGGAGCTGGCGCAGCTGGGCCGGCGGTTCGATCGACCGGAGGATTCTGCTCGACCTCGCGCTCGATCGTCGGGCTCACGGTGGTGCGGTGGTCGATGCCGCGGGAGACCTGATCGGCCTCGCCGCATTCGCGCCGCGCCATCGCGCATTGGTCATTCCCGCGGAGACGGTCGATCGCATCGCCGAGCGGCTGGCGGCGTCAGGCTCCATCGCGCGCGGCTACCTGGGCGTCGGCTTGCATCCGCTGCGGGGCGAGGGGGCATCCGGCGCGATCGTCGTACGTCTTGATGACAATGGGCCCGCGAAGGGCGCCGGAATCCTGGTCGGTGATATTCTGATCGCCTGGAACGGCGAGCCGATCCGCGGCGGGCGCGACGTATTCAGGAGGCTCGGGCCCGACACGGTCGGCGCGACGATCACGTTCGACGTGATGCGAGCCGGCCGGCAAATCAAGGTCGAGGTTGCGGTCGGCGAGCGCCCGCATAAATAGGGCTCGTATGATCCGTACGGCGATCAGCTCATGATTGGGCGCGGCGATGCTGCGGCGCGCCGCATCGGAGTCTGCATCGCGATCTCCGATCCGATTCTTGCGCAACGGATGAACAGGCTGCTCGTCGGCGATGCCGGTCTCGACGTCGCTCTCGGCCTCGATGACAGTCGCGATCCGGATGTGGTTTTGGCCGATCATGCCGGCGCGCGGCCGGGGCCGTCGATCGTCATCGACGATGGCGCACAAGGCGGCGATGCATTGGATGCCGACATTCGGGCGGTTCTGCCGCCGAGCGTCGATGGCGAACTATTGCGGGCCATGATCAGGGTGGTCGCGGCCGGTTTCATGATCTCGGAAGCAGACGAGTTGCGCGGATTTTCGGACGCGCCCGGCGCGGACGATGGCGAGATTGTGCTGACGGCTCGCGAAGGCGAGGTGCTGGGGCTGCTGGCGCACGGAGCGTCCAACAAATCCATCGCGCGCGCCCTCGACATTTCGGTTCACACCGCGAAGTTTCACGTTGCTTCTGTCCTGGCGAAGCTCGGCGCCCGCAACAGGTCAGATGCCGTCGCCATCGGGATCCGGCGCGGCTTGATCCTGCTTTGATCGGGCGCGGTGGTAATCGCGTGCTGCTGCGGCGGCCCAATGTAATCTGGTGATAATGCAAGCCGATTCGGCCGGGATCGATGCCGAATCAGGTTCACCCATGACAAGATGTCGCAGTCAGTCCCGTCACGGGGAGACTGCTTCCATGCGGAAGTTCGCGCTGTTCGGATCGATCGCCGCGATCGCGACCGCGGCGATCATTCTCGCCCAGGTCTTCTCCAGGGCTTTGGCGCAGGAGCACCGCCATCCGCCCCAGGACGAGGCAATTCACGAGCGGTTCTACTCGACCTGGTTCATGCCGGACAACCCCGCGAGATCCTGCTGCAACAAGGCGGACTGCTACCCGACCGAGATCAGGATCGAAGGGGCCAATATCTTCGCGCGGCGACGCGAGGACGGAAAATGGCTGTTCATTCCGTCCCGCAAGGTCGAGCGTAATCGCGACAGTCCGGATGGCCGCAATCACCTGTGCGCCCCGCCGCCGAGCTCGATGTATCTGCCGGACACCGTATTCTGCTTCGCGTTGGGGAGCGGGATATAGCCTACTTCGCCGGCAGGCGGTCGATGAGCGCTTGCGCCTGCCGGGTCAACGCCGCGACGAAGCTCTTGCCCTTGGCCTGCTGCGCGTAGCAGCGGTGAAACGCGGCATCGCCTTCCTCCTCGATGCGCGTGGACTGCTCGAAAAGCTTGTCGTCTTTCATGCCCGACGCCACGTAGGCCTCATGGGCCTTGGCGGCATTGCGCGAGGCGTCCCGCCAGATCCGCTGGCACGCCGGCATCGGATCGATCTTGGCGTTCGCCGGCGCGGTCACCACGAACAGGCGGCCGTCCTTGACCACGGACACGATGAGCTCATCGGGCGTGCGCGGGCCGAAATCCTGGCTGCGCGCGGCAAGCATGGCGAAGGCGTGCTTCGCCTGCGGCGGGACGGCGACGGGAAGCTCCACGTATTTCGAGATTGCGGCGTCGGTCGCGAGCGCCTGCGTATAGAAAGCCTCCGACTGCAGGGCGGCGTCGAGGTCCTGCGGTACGTTCGCGACCTTCGGTCCCCACCACTCCTTGTGCTCGCGCAGCCAGCGCTCGAGCAGCGGCTCGGTGGTCACGATGATGTGCGTCTTGTCGTCCGCCGACGAATAGACGAGGGCGTCCAGCAGCCCGAAACCGGCGTCGCCTTTGAAGAGTGTGTCCAGGTTGCTCTTGCCCGGCGTGGAGAAACCCTTGATGTCGGACGCCCCGATGATCCGCCGCAGTTGGTTTTCGAGGTCGCCACGCCCGGCCTCTTCCTGCTTGCGAACGCTGTCGTTGACATCGACGTTGGGCTCGGGCGGTTTGAATTTTTCGACGTAGCCGTCGCGCGCCGCGAAGTAGCTTTCTTCGAGCGAAGCGGCCCCGGCCGCGGCGGAGATCGACACCAGCAATGCGACAAGGATGGATTTCATTCGAACGCTCATAATCGTCGCCACCAGGAACGTCTTGATTTTGCGCATGTCCTTATCGGAAAACCGGTTCCCACTTTTCCGGGACATGCGCTATCGCCACGCGTCGATCGAGATCGTCTTGCGATACTTGGCGCCCATGATGCGCCAGTAGCCGTTGGTCTCGCCGCCGACCACGACCACGTTGATCTCGTTCTGCGGAAAATGGCGGATCAATTCGTCCGGCGCGGCCTTGAGCCAGGTCGCCATCGGCTCCTTGCCGAAGGTCGCCCAGGGATAGACGTAGTTCTGCACGAGCTGGAGGTCCCAGTAGCGGCCGGCCGGCATCTCGGCGGTCTCGTGCACGAATCGGATCAGCTTCTCCTTGCTGTCGAAGCCGCCGCGATCAATGAACTGCCGGGCGGTGATCGGGTCGAGCAGCAGGCAGGGCGCGGAGTTGCCATCGATCCCAGCCAGCATGTCGCGCACGTGCTCGCGCCAGTATTTCTCGCGCAGCCCGAGGCAGAAAGTCGTGGACCGGCAGCCGTAGAAGATGCTCACGGTGCTGTCGGACGGCTTGCAGCCTTTCTGCACGTGCAGCGGCTCCCAGGGGCTGCGCTCCTCGTTCTCGGCGAAGGTGAGGTTGTTGTAGGTGTAGTTGTTGCCCTGCGAGCCCATGAAGGTCTCGCCCGGCACCGAGCCGCCCTGCAGGTTCTGCGAGAGCAGGCCGTAGGCCCGGCCGATGGTCGCATTGGCGTGATTGTAGGGGCCCATCGCGCCGATGCCGGCGTTCATCTTGATCTCGTGGCGGATCGGCCCGTTGACGACGACCATGGCGGAGGCGGAGCTCGAGGTCGAGCCGCGCGCCGAAATCTCCGACGCCGCCAATGCGAGAATCACCGGGAAGTATTCCGGCTTCGCGCCGGCCATCACGGCGTTCACCGCCACCTTCTCGACGGTGTATTCCCAGGCCACGCGAAATTCGGTCGCCTGCATGCGCCCGACGATCTCGTCGGGCTTGCGGCTGGTGTGCGCCAGCATGGCGGCGACGCGCTTCTCCGTCGGCAGGACGATCGGAAGCCCGTCGGTCCAGTTGTTCTCGAGGAACTGCTGCTGGAGGCTCTCTTCGGTGTCGGGCTCGACCAGCCGCGGCGTCGTTCGCTCGAACGTTGCCGTGCTCATCCGTTGAGCACCGTCGTGAGACCGGCGACGACCTCCTGCATGACCGGCACGCCGGTGATGGGGTCCTTGCCGTAGACGTAGGCCTTGAGCTCCTCGGCGGTCTTGCCCATGACCGGTTGCGGCACGAAGGCGCGCGGTGCGTCCGGCAGTCCCGCCATCTTGGTGACGGACTGCACCACCTTGTCGAACTTGTCGGTGTGCAGCGCCACGGTCGGAACGCCGTACCTGGTCTCCAGAGTGATGGAGTGGGTGGCGACGCCCGGCGCGCAGGTGCTGCAATGACCGACGCCGACGATGGCGGCGTCGCCCTTGGCCTTGATCTCTTCCCAGGTCTTGGGATCGTCGTGCTGATAGGTGGCGGAGAGCGAGATGATCGGCGTCTTGACGTTGGGCATGTGCTCGGCGAACCACGCCTGCACCTGCTTCAACAGCTCGACCGAGTTGTCGAAGCGGCAGTTGACCAGATAGATCGTCTTGCCGTCGAGGCTTTCCAGCCGCGGCGCCGCCGATTTCTTCGCGACCTTCGGCGGATAGCCAACAGGATTGAGAACGGTGATCTTCTCGGCGGATTCCATCATCTCCACGGCGGAGAGGTCGCGCGGCGGGGTTGCGATCTTGTTCATGTTTGATCCTGTCGCGGCAATGCGTGCGTGATGCCGCAAGTATAAAGCGACCGACCCGCCAAGTACAGGCGAAGCAACTGGGCCGGGGTTGCGCCGCAAGCGAAGGGCTGCTTTTTTATCGGTCCGGGAGCAGGCGATGGTCAGGCTCGTTCTTTTTACATTCATTGCAAGTTGGGTGAGCGCCGGCACGGTGGTGCACGCGCAGGGCTACCCCGAGCGGCCGATCAAGCTGGTGGTGCCGTTTCCGGCGGGCGGCGCGACCGACACCACGTCGCGCCTTGTTGCCCAGCGGCTGCAAGCAGCGCTGGGGCAATCCGTGATCGTCGAGAACCAGGGCGGCGCGGGCGGCAGCATCGGCGCGCGGCAAGTCGCGAATGCGGCGCCCGACGGCTACACGCTGCTGATGGGCTCGGTCGGCACCTTCGGCACGCAGCCGCTGCTGTACAAGCTCGACTACGATCCGCACAAAGCGTTCGCGCCGGTTGCGACGACGGTCACCGACAAGATCATCATGGTCGCCGGGCCGACCTTGCAGGTGAAGACGGTGCAGGAGCTGGTGCAGCTCGCCAAGGCCAATCCGGGAAAATTGAACTATGGCAACGCCATCGGCATCGGCCCGCAACTGGTGGCGGAATTGTTCAAGGTCAAGTCGGGCGCCAATATCGTCCATATTCCCTATCGCGGCGGCGCGCCCATGATCTCGGATCTGCTCGCCGGCCAGATCGACATGACCATCAACGGCAAATCGGTCCTGCTTCCGCATATTCAAGCGGGCAAGCTGCGCGCGCTCGCCGTCACCGGCCCGGAGCGCTGGCCCGATCTGCCGGATGTTCCCACCCTGGTCGAGACGGGCTATCTCGATGCGCCCTACGACGCGCTGTTCGGGGTCGTGGCGCCCAGAGGCACGCCGGCCGCGGTGATCGACAAGCTCAACGCCGTCATCAACGAGGGACTGCGATCGCCTGAGATGCGCGCGAGCTTCGCCAAGCTCGGCATCGAGCCGACCATCACGACGCCACAGGAGTTCGCGGCGATCATCGCGCAAGAGGTTCCGAAATGGGCTGACGTGGTGAGGACGACGGGCGTGAAGGTCGATTGATGCGCGCGGTCGTTTTCTCCATCGTTGCGGCGGGCGCCTTGCTCGCCTTGTCCGTGACATCGCCGGCGGCGTCGGCGCAGGATTGGCCCACGCGGCCGATCAAGGTTCTCACGCCGCTCGCGGCCGGCGGCGCCGCCGATGTCCTCGGCCGCGCCGTGGGTGACGCGCTTGCGCTCGACGTCAAGCAATCCGTCGTCATCGAGAATCGACCGGGCGGCGGCGGCGCGCTCGCGGCGCTGACCGTCGCCCGCGCGGAGCCGGACGGCACGACGCTATTGCTGGGCACCGCCGCCGCCTTGACGATCGGGCCGGTGCTGGTGCGGAACTTCGCCCTACGATCCGGCCGCCGACCTTACGCCGCTGACGCTCGCCGCCGAGCTGCCGGTCTGTCTCGTGGTCGAGCGCTCGCTGCCGGTCCGCGACATCGCGGAGCTGATCGCCTATGCCAAAGCGAACCCCGGCAAGTTGTCGTTCGGGAGCTCCGGCCCGAACACGACCCACCACCTCGCCGGCGAGCTGTTCAAGGCGCAAGCCGGCATCGACATGATCCACGTGCCGTATCGCGGCGGCAACCCGGCCATGACCGATCTGCTGGCGGGGCAAATCCGGTTCTGTTCGCGACGCTCTCGACCGCCGCGCCGCATATCGACAGCGGCCGCATCAGGGTGCTCGGCATGATCGAGGCCGCGCGCTCGCGCAGCCGGCCCGATATTCCGACGATCGGCGAGACCGTGCGCGGATACGCCATGCCGTCGAGCTGGCTCGGATTTCTCGGGCCCCCGAAGCTGAGCGATGCGCTTGACGCAGCGCATGAACGCCGCGCTGGTGAAGGCGGTCAACACGCCCAATGTCCGCAAGACGCTCGCGGACAACGGCTTCGACGTCACCACCAGCACGCCCGCGGAATTCGCCGGCACGCTCAAGCTTGGATTGGAACGCTATCGCAAGATCATCGCCGACGCCGGCATCACCGCACAGTAGGCATCCGAGCAGATGGACACTTACAAGCTCACGCGCGACATACCGGTCGAGGAGGAGCTTCGACGTCCTGGTCGCCGGCGGCGGCCCGGCCGGCAGCGCCGCCGCCGTCTGCGCGGCGCGTCTCGGCGCCAAGGTGCTGCTGGTCGAGGCGACCGGCTGCCTCGGCGGCATGGGCGACGTCCGGCCTGGTGTCGACGTTCGGCCCGATGGGCGACGGCAAGCGCACGCTGGTCGGCGGCTTCACGCGCGAACTGATCGAGATCCATGCACCAGCGCGGCTCGCTCGGGCCGGACGTGATGCCGGAATTACTGGACGCGCAGCTACAATCGCTGGATGCCGTTCAAGCCCGAGGAGCTCAAGCGCCTGCTCGACGAGATGCGTGCAGGACGCCGGCGTCGAGGTCCGCTTCTTCACGCGCGTGATCGACGCCGACGTCGACGGACGGGCACGGTCAACGGCGCGGTCATCAGCAACGTCGAAGGGCTATCGCTTCGTCCGGGCCAAGACCTTCATCGACGCGACCGGCGACGCCGTGCTGGCCGACCTCTGCGGCGCCGCCTGCAAGGTGATCCTGCGCGACTCGACGCGGTCGCGCCGAGCACGCTGTGCTCGACTGTTCGCCGGCATCGAACTGGGACGATCCGGCCTATGGCACCGACTGGCGCGGCATCGACGCGGTGCAAGACGTTGTCCAAGAAGAAGCTGCCGCAGGCGATCGCCGACGGCCATTTCACGCAAGCCGACCATTTCATGCCGGGCATGAAGAAGATCGGCAAGCACGGCGCGCAGCTCAATGGCGGCCACGTCTTCGATCTCAACGGGCTGAGCGCGCGGTCGCTGTCCGACGGGATGATCGTCGGCCGCAAGCTCGCGGTCGAATACACTCGAGTTCTTCCGCAAATACGTGCCGGGCTGCGAGCGCATCGAGCTCGCTCACGACGGCGCCGGTGATGGGGGTGCGCGACACCCGCCGCATCGTCGGCGAGTTCGAGCTCACCATCGAGGACTACAGCGTCGGCGCGGCAGTTCCCCGACCAGGTCGCGGTCTACAACCGGCCGGCCGACGTGCATTCGACCAACACGTCGGAGAAGGAGTTCGAGCGCTTCCTGCACGACATTCGACGGCTTCCGACAAGCTCGGCGCGGCGAGTGCCTCGGCATTCCCTACAGCATCCTGGTGCCGAAGGGCTGGAGAACCTCTGGGTCGCCGGCCGCTGCCATTCCAGCGACACCAAGGTGCACGGCTCGATCCGCGCGCAGTCGGCGGCCTACATGATGGGGCAGGCGGCCGCGACCGCGGCCGTGCAGTCGATGCGCACCGGCCAGCCGGCCTGCGATCTCGACACGGAGATGCTGGTCGAGACGCTTGCGTGCCGCCGGCGCCTATCTGCCGCAGCCGACGCTCAGCAAGACCATGACGCGCTAGTGTCCCGATTCCGAAGTTCGCAACGGCTTGCGGGTACTCTTGTGCGAACTTCAGTTTGGCATCGATCACGGCCTGGTTCGAAGTCCAGCAAGCAGTAGTGCCACATCCTCTCGTATCCTTGGTCCGTGAGTCCGCATTTCCGTAAACTCCGCCTCGGTAATGAGGTCACTAAGTCCGCGTTTGAAGCTCGGCCATTCTCGCGCCATCGCCCACCAGTCCCCGACGCGTGAACGATTCGCGATCCACAGGTCGAGCAGCCCGAGATAGTCGAGCCGGGCCGCGAAAGGCATGAGGTTGATATCTGCAAGCGTAGGGCGAGCGTCGCGAGTCAGCCCGCGGGCGCCAGCTTGTCCTGGGTCTTCAAGTCGAAGTCGCTGGGGTCGTGGCGCTCGTGCAGCTGGCTCGACGGCTGGCCCCAGGTCCGGTTCACCATGCGGCCGCGCCGCACGGCGGGCCGCTCGGCGATCCTGTCCGTCCAGCGCAAGACGTTCGCATACTCGTGCACCTGCAGAAACTCGCCCGATCCGTACAGCTGCCCCTTGGCGAGGGTGCCGTACCAGGGCCAGACCGCCATGTCGGCGATCGTGTAGTCGTCGCCCGCCAGATACGGGCTCTCGGCCAGGCGCCGATCGAGCACGTCGAGCTGGCGCTTGACCTCCATCGCGTAGCGATCGATGGCGTATTCGATCTTCGTGGGCGCGTACGCGTAGAAGTGGCCGAACCCGCCGCCGAGAAACGGCGCTGCGCCCATCTGCCAGAACAGCCACGACAGGCACTCGGCCCGCTCCTGCCCGCCAGCGGGAAGAAAGGCACCACCGAACTTCTCGGCCAGATACAGCAGGATCGCGCCGGATTCGAAGACGCGGACCGGCGCTGGCCCGCTCCGGTCCAGAAGCGCCGGGATCTTCGAGTTCGGGTTGACCGCGACGAAGCCGCTGCCGAACTGGGAACCGTCGTTGATCCGGACCAGCCAGGCGTCGTACTCGGCACCGGCATGCCCGAGAGCGAGCAGCTCTTCGAGCAGAACCGTGACCTTGACGCCATTCGGCGTGGCGAGCGAATAGAGCTGCAGCGGGTGGCGGCCGACCGGCAGCTCCTGCTCGTGCGTGGCGCCTGCGGTCGGACGATTGATGTTGGCGAAGCGGCCGCCGTTCTCCTTGGTCCAGGTCCAGATCGGAGGCGGCGTGTAGGCGGTAGCTTCGTTCATGAACTCGTGTCCTCATGCAACCGAACGCGGATCATCGTTCGCCCTGCGACCCCCTTCAACGCGGGGGGTCGCCAGGAGCGCTTCGGCTCCTAGAATGGCCTGCGGCGGATTCTTTCCGATCCGGCGTTCTCCTGAGCACGCAGCCACGCGAGGCGCCCTCGCTGGTCAACACGAACGAGGTGACAACCGTGTGGACGACCCGCGCTAGATCCGTTCTTTCCGTGCTGCTGCTGGGTGCGGCGGCGATGCTCGGCACGGCCGGATCGGCACGGGCCGCGCTCTACACCGGCACCTGGGATCCCCAGTACGGCGGGATCTTCCCCGAGCTCGGCTGGGAGGCGTCGGCGCTGTTCGACGTGCCGGATGCGTGCCTCGCCCTCGGCAACGGCACCAACATCCCGATCAGCGGCCCGTGCGCGGGCTTCGACGTCCTGAGCGCCCAGGTCAGCTTCTGGAACGTCGCCGACATGAGCACGATCCTCGAGTCAAACGCGCTCGATCCGAACGTCATCGTCAACGGAATCAACCTGACTGACGGCGCGCTGACCGGGATCGACACCGGCTTCTTCAACGCCTTCGTGTCGGGCCTGCCAATCGCCGGCGGCGGCAGCTTTGGGTTCAGCCTGATCCTGTTCGGCGGCACCCAGGCACAGCTGATCTTTGCCAATCCGCCGGAGACCTCGCCCGGGTGCGCGATGTTTCCCGTCCCCGGCGCCAGCTGCGGGGCCTCGGCCAACAATGCCGTGGGCGTGTTCGCTCCGATCCCCGAGCCCGAGACCTACGCGCTGCTGCTCGCCGGCCTCGGCGCTATCGGTCTCGTCGCACGCCGGCGTCGCCGCTAGCGGCACCAGTGCGCGGGTCGACGGCGACCCGCCCTCCCCGCACGCGGGCCACCGCCCGACCGACTAGGCGGTGGCGCGCTCCAGGCGCGCAGAGAGCGCCTGGCCGATCGCCTCGTCGATCTGCCATCGCTGCTCGTCGTCCCAGGCGCTGTCGAACGGCCCTTCGGTCATCGCCCGCCGAAGCCGGCCGAGGAGCGCCTGCCAGCGCAACTCGCCACGGGGCGAACGGGGCAAGCCGAGCCGTTCGCGAGATCGGGTGGCCGCGGCCGCCAATCCGACGGCGACCTCGCGCTTGCCCTCCGCCTCGGCGAGCTCGGCGTGGTCTTCGAGGCAGCCGAGCAGTTCCTCGCGCATCTCGAAGGCGCGGAAGGCGCGCAAGCGCATCGCGAGAGCCGCGCCCGCGCCGACGCGAGGTCGCCGGACTGCAGGTCGACCTTGCGCGAGCCACCACAGCGCGTTCGCCTCGCCGCGCTTGTCGCCGGCGTCGCGGCAGACCGTCAGCGAGCGCTTGAAGCGGAGGCAGCGCCTGGGCCGCATCGCCCGTCTCGAGCGCGACCTCGCCGAGCACCAGCTCGCACTCGCCCTCGAGCTCCTGGTGCTGGATCTCGCGCGCGATCGCCAGGCACTGCTCCAGATGCGAGCGGGCCTCGCGTCGTCGCCCCGGTGCAGCCCGATCTGGCCCGAGATGGAGCAGGCCGATCGCCTCGCCGATCGCGGTCGCCGAGGCGCCGAAAGATCTCCAGCGCCTCGCTCTCGCCCGCGCGGCCGCGACGGCGTCGCCCGCCTGCAGGCGGGCCAGCGACAGCGTCGACAGCGTGGCCGCGATGTCGACCTCGATTGCCCAGCGCGCGGCGCAGCGCGAGGCAGGTCTCGAGCATCTGGCGCGCCTCGGCGTGGTCGCTCTGGCTCTCGGCCAGCGCCGCGCCGACGTACAGCGCATGCGCCTGCGCGATCGGCGACGCCTGGACCGCCGGCAGCGCCAGCGCCGCGCTGCACGAGCTTGCGGCCTTCGCGTCGAGTAGCCGCGCAGGATCCAGAAGCCCTGCATCGCGACCGCGAACTTGACCGCGATGATCGGATCGACGCCGCCCGCGAGCGCCAGCGCGATCGCGGCGCGCACGTTGTCGAGCTCGGCCTCGACGCGCCGCATCCAGTCGGCCTGCTCGGGCCCTCTCAGCCCGTCCCGCGCCGCCTTGGCCATCGCGAAGTAGTGATCGCAGTGCCGCGCCGCGGTCGCCGCCGCGTCGTCGCGCTGCGCGAGCTTCTCGCGCGCGTAGTCGCGGATCGTCTCGAGCATGCGGTAGCGCGTGCCGTCGTCGCGCTCGTCGAGCATCACGAGCGACTTCTCGACCAGCGACTGCAGCAGGTCGAGCACGTCGTCGCCGGCGAGCGGCTCGGCGCCGCACACCTGCTTCGGCCGCGGCGAGGTCGAAGCCGCCGACGAAGACGCCGAGCCGGTCGAGCACCATCTGCTCTTCGGGCGTCGAGCAGGTCGTACGACCAGTCGACCAGCGCGCGCAGCGTCTGCTGGCGCTCCAGCAGCACGCGGCCGCCGCCGGTCAGCAGCTTGTAGCGGTCCTTCAGGCGCGTGTTGATGTCGGCGACGCGACAGCGCGCGCATGCGCGCGGCGGCCAGCTCGAGCGCCAGCGGAATGCCCTCCAGCCGCGCGACCAGCTCGGCCACGGCCGGCGCCTCGCGCTCGGTCAGCGCGAAGCGCGGGCTTGTGCTGCTGCGCGCGCTCGACGAACAGCCGCACCGCGGTCGATCGCGACAGCGCCTCGAGGCCGGCGTCGCGCCGCGGCACCGGCAGCGGCAGCACCGGATAGCTCTGCTCGCCCGGCACATGCAGCGCCTCGCGGCTCGAGGCCAGGATGCGCACGTGCGGCGCGGCCGCGCAGGATCGCGTTGGCCAGCTGCGGCCGACGCCTGGATCAGGTGCTCGCAGTTGTCCAGGATCAGCAGCGCGCGGCGCGGTCTTCAGGTGCGCGCACAGCGTCTGCAGCAGCGGCCGGTCGGGCTCCTCGCGCACGCCGAGCACCTGCGCCGCCTCGCTGACCACCAGCGCCGGGTCGCGGATCGGCGCCAGGTCGAGGAACCAGACGCCGTCGGGAAACTCGTGCGATCAGCTCGGCCGCGACCTGCAGCGACAGCCGCGTCTTGCCGAGGCCGCCCATGCCGAGCAGCGTCACCAGGCGCGCCGCGCCGAGCAGCGCCTTGACCTCCGCCAGCTCGCGCTCGCGGCCGATGAACGACGTGGCCTGCTGCGGCAGGTTGTTCGGGATCTCCTTGACCGGCAGCCACCAGTCGCCCGTCCGGACGACGCGGTAGGCCTTGTCGCCGTCGGGCGGCGGCGACGAAGCGGCGCATCCGCTTCCGCCGACCTCGAACAGCTCGACCGGCTCGGCCACGCCCTTGATGCATCCAGTGGCCGTGCGACTGCCAGCCTGCGCGCGCACGTCGCCGAGCGCTTCGCGCGCCTCGGCGGTCAGCAGCGTCTGGCCGCCGCGCGCCAGCGACATCACGCGCGCCGCGGTCGGCTTGGCCAGGCCGTCGACCTCGAGCGGCTTGGCGCCGCGCGCGACGTCGTCGGCGCTGTTCTCGCGCAGGATCACCGGCCCGACGTGCAAGCCCGGCGCGCGCCGTCAGCGGCGCCGGCAGCGCCGGCCAGCGCCTGGTGGTAGGCCAGCGCGTAGCCGACCGCGTCGGCGGCGTCGTCGAACAGCAGCAGCATGCCGTCGGTCTTGTCGATCTCGCGGCCGCGCCAGGACCGGCAGCAGGTCGCGCGCGACCCGGTCGTGCGCGGCCCAGACCTCGGCCATCGCGCTCGTCGCCGAGCTTCTCGGACAGCCGGGTGCTGTCGACCACGTCGGTCAGCAGCAGGGCCTTGATCGCACTCATCTCGCAGTGGTCAGATGCAGCCCCGAGAACCGGGGAGGCTTCGTCATGGCGGCGAGTCTACTCGCGGCCCTCCGATTTCACCGCAGAGAAAGGTCCCCCGCTCGGGCGAATCTCCTCCGGTTTGACTAGCCCGTCGTCCTCTTCGCCGCCGCTTTCCGGGCCGGAGTCTTCTTCGCGGCGGCCTTCCCGGCCGGCGCGGTCGTCTTCGCGGACGAGGCCTTGGACGCCCTTGCAGCGCCGGCCTTCGCACCGAGCGAATTGCGCAGGATTTGCATCAGGTCGATCACCTCTGCCGAGCCGCCGGAATCGTCGTCGGCGTCCTCGAGCTCTTCCATCGCGATCACGCCCGCGCCCTTCTTCGCCTTCTGCTGCGCGAACTTGCGCAGCATCTCGACTTCGAGGTCGGCCATCTCGGCCATGTCGAGGCCGGGCTTGCTGAGCGCATCGATCTCCTTGCCGAGCGCGCGCACCAAGCTCGCGTCCGCCTTGCCGGGCTTCGGCAGGCCGATCGTCTCGGGCGCGCGAAGCTCGTCCGCGTAGCGCAGGATCTCGGCGCGCAGGATGCCGTTGTCGGCGAGGATGGCCGCGAGGTACTCGTGGTCGCGCATCACGAAGCTGCCGATCCCGGCCTTGCCGGTCCTCGCCATCGTCTGAGCGAGCAACGCATACGCCTTGCCCGCGCGCTCGTCGGGCGCGAGGAAATAGGGGCGCTCGAAGAAGAAGGGCGGAATCTCGTCGAGCGGAACGAAGCGCTTGAGGTCGATGTCGCGCGACTTCTCCGGCGCGGCGGACGCGAACTCCTCGTCGCTGATCACGACCATCTTCCCGGAGTCGGTCTCGTAGCCGCGCACGAGCTCGTCGTTGTCGAGGATCTTCTCGTGCTTCGGGCACCAGTAGCGGCGGCCGAGCGGGTGGCCCTCCTCGTCGACGAGCTTCATCGACTTCTGCCGCCGCCCCACTGCGGCGACGAGCTCGACCGGGATGCTCACCAGGCCGAACGTGATCGTTCCCGCCCAGAACGGCCGGACCGGCGCAGACGGCTGCTTCGCGCGCTCAGGCAACTTTCTTCCCCTTCGCCGTCGCCGCGAGACTGGCGCGCAGGCTCTCGGCGAGATCGCCGGTCGCTTCCTTCGGCTTGGGCGAGACCAGCCGCAGCCTGGTCCCCTTCGCCTTCGCCTCGATGAGCTTGTGCAGGCGCTCGCGATGCTCGTTGTGCCACTCCTGCGGCGCGAAGGGGCCCGCGATCGACTCGACCAGCTGCTGCGCCAGCTTCACTTCGGCCTCGGACGGCGTGCGCGCCTTGTCGGGCCGGATCGCCGGCACGTCGAGCACCTGCTCGGCGCGGCGAAGCGTCGTCATCACCAGGTAGCCGCCGGCGGCCGACAGCGCGCCCAGGTAGCGCTTGTCGCGCATGACCCAGCGTGCGATGCCAATGCGGTTCTTGTCGCCGAGAACGTTCGCCAGGGCGAAGTAGGCGCCGCTGTCGTCGTCCGGACCGAGGAAGTACGGACGATCGAACCACTGATCGCCGAGCGCGCCGCGCGGCACGAAGCGCAGAAGGTCGACCGTCCGGTCCGATTCGGGCTCGAGCTTCTCCAGCTCGTCCGGCTCGAGGATGACCGCGCGCTGGTCGTCGAGCGGCAACGCCTTGCGCTGTGCCTCCTTCGGCACCTCGCGACCGTTGTCCTTGCGCACGATGCGCTGCTCGACCGGCGACAGGTCCTTCTCGTGCAGCAGATGGAAGTGCACCGCCTGGTCCTGGACGGCGGAGTACACCTTCACCGGCACTTCGTGCTTGCCGAGGACGAGGTTGCCTTTCCAGATGGCGCGGGCGGTCATGGTGTCTGTCCTGCGATAGCTCGCGAGGCTCGTGGTAGCTTTGGCAAGAATCGTGCGACCACGCGGCGTCGCGGGCCTCCGTCACCTCGCCAGCCAGATGTCGTCTCTCGGCTAACCGCCGCCGGCCGAGGGCCTCAAAAGCGATAGGTCAACTCGATCATGTGGAAATCGACGCCGATGGTGTCCTCCCCGTAGACACCTGCATCGGAGTAGTGCAAGAACCTGTAGCCAACTCCGACGCGTCGATACAGCGGAACGCTGATACCGATCGTCAGCGCGGGTTGGAGAGGTCCGCCGAAGTCTTGCTGCGCGTAGCGGTGCCTGCTCAGGAGAGCGAACCCGGCGCCGGCATCGAGCGTGAATCGCCGGTCCTGCGTGCCGACGGCAAGCACGGGGATCAAAGAAGCCACGAGCGCCGTCTTGTCCGCCCCTTGAAGAACTCCGACGCTTGCCAACAACCTCACGCCGACTCCCCAACCCGCAGCGAATTCTTTTTCCCAGGGCGTTCGGATGGTTGTCGTCAGGTCGTATTGGCGAAACGACTCCGGTTGCTCCTCGCCAAGCACCCGCTTCTCGCCGATTCGCGCGCGTACGCCGACGCTCAGCAGCTCGAAATCGGAAGCGTGGCTCGGCCCAGGGGCGACACAGAGCACAACAGCACCAGCGCAAACCACGAGACGTTTGATGGTTGGCATTCCAGCCAACGCGCTAACAGACGGAGGTGTGGCATACGATCGCTGCGAGTATTGCAAGCCCGTTGAAACCTCACCAAGGTTATGGCAAAGACGACTGTCCATGAAGATGAGCTGCTTCTGTCTCAGTGACTGCAAGGGTCGCAAAAGTCGTGAGAACAGTGCAGGCCTTGCGCCACTCAAGCACGGGTAGTACTCACCTCTAACGCGCAAGCTTTGAGACCTCGCCAAACTCTCGTAACCGATGGCGACACTTCCGCTCGTACGTCTGATCAGTCGAATCGTGCGGTTTCCCTCACTCGCGTATTGCATCGCGACTCGAACCCCTGCGTTTGCGGTGTTGCGGCAGAACGTTCGCCCGTGATTCCATGCGCCATCAGGTTCGTGGGGAATGGAAATGCTTCAGCTAGGGAACGTTCACCGAAAATTCTTGTTCGCATTGACAGTATTCGCGGCGGCGACTGGTGCTCGGGCGCAGCTGGTCGTGAACGGCGGCTTTGAGAATCCCACGTTCGTCGACAACGCTTGGCACTTTGTTCATACGAACGGAACGCAGTTGACCGGATGGTCCTCGTACTCCAGCAACGGGGGGCCTGTCCTGTTCAATGGTGGCTTCATGCCCGTTGCTGAAGGCAAGCAGGCGGTGGAACTCGAAGTGCCCGGTGACTGGATCAGCCAAACCTTCGAAACGACCGCCGGAGCGAACTACAGATTGTCGTTCGATTTGTCGGCGTACACCAACTATGGAGGTCCAGGAATGGGCAACGCTCTGTGCCCGTGCGAATCACTCGTCGATGTAGGCGTCGGGTCAATGTGGACCACGTTTGTGGGGAGCAGCGATGGGTATAGCTCTCACACTCTCGACTTCACCGCGGACTCGTCGTCGACGGCTCTGACTTTCATGAACCCGATCAGTCCCGCAGCATTCGGCAACTACCCGCACCTTGACAACGTTTCGGTGTACCTAATGTCCGATGGCCCCTCACTACGGCAGACAGCTCCGATTCCAGAACCGGAGACTTATGCGCTCTTTCTTGCCGGCTTGGCGTTTCTGCGCTGGCGCACGGCACACAAGTCCAGCGCGCGTCAGACCTAGGGGAAGAACCGCTGCTAGCCCGGGGGCCGCACGCTAGGCGGCCGCCAGCGCTTCCACGGGCGCAGCACGCGCCAGCACCGGCCTGAGCGCCGCGCCGGTGTGGCTCTCGTCCAGCGCCGACGAGTCGTCTCCGGCACTGCCTCCGCGACGACGCGCCCGCCGTTGACGCCGCCTTCCGGCCCGAGATCGATCACCCAGTCGGCCTCGGCGATCACATCCAGGTCGTGCTCGATCACGACCACGCTGTGCCCGCCATCGACCAGCCGATGCAGCACGCGGATCAGCCGCTCGACGTCGGCCATGTGCAGCCCGACGGTCGGCTCGTCGAGCACGTAGAGCGTGTGCGGCGCCTTGTTGCCGCGCCGCGTGACGTCGTCGCGCACCTTGGCTCAGCTCGGTGACGAGCTTGATGCGCTGCGCCTCGCCGCCCGAGAGCGTCGGTGACGGCTGGCCGAGCGTCAGGTAGCCGAGGCCGACGTCCTTCAGCAGCTGCAGCGGATGCGCGATGTTGGGCATCGACGCGAAGAAGTCGACCGCCTCGTCGACCTCCATCTTCAGCACGTCGCCGATGCTCTTGCCGCGCCAGCTCACCGCCAGCGTCTCGGCGTTGAAGCGCTCGCCGTGGCAGACGTCGCACGGCACCTTCACGTCGGGCAGGAAGCTCATCTCGATCGTCCGCACGCCCTGCCCTTCGCAGCCCGGGCAGCGGCCCTCGCCGGTGTTGAAGCGAGAAGCGCGCCGGCGCGTAGCCGCGCGCCTTCGCCTCGAGCGTCTCGGCGAACAGCTTGCGGATCGTGTCCCAGAAGCCGATGTAGGTCGCCGGGCACGAGCGCGGCGTCTTGCCGATCGGCGTCTGGTCGACCTCGAGCACGCGGTCGATCTAGCCGCCAGCCGTCGATCTTCTCGCAGCCCTGCCAGCTCGGCCGCGCGCCGCGCGTGTTGATGAACTGCAGGTTGGCGAGCAGCACGTCGCGCGCGAGCGTCGACTTGCCCGAGCCGCTGACGCCGGTGACCGCGACCAGGCGCTTGAGCGGCATGTCGACCGTCACGCTCCTGCAGGTTGTGCAGCGTCGCGCCGCGGATCGTCAGCAGCGCGTTGCGGCGCTCTCCTTGCGCTCGGTCGCAGCCGTCGGCGTCGCACCGGCCGGCGCGGCTGCAGCGGATGGACCAGCGGCTGCGCGAGGAAGCGGCCGGTCACCGAATCGGGCGTGCGACGCCAGCTCGGTCGACGCTGCCTTCGGCGACCAGCCGGCCGCCGCGCTTGCCGGCGCCCGGGCCGATGTCGATGATGTGGTCGGCGCGGCGGATCGTGTCCTCGTCGTGCTCGACGACGACCAGCGTGTTGCCCTTGTCGCCGAGCTTGCCGCAGCGCGTTGAGCAGGATCGCGTTGTCGCGCGGGTGCAGGCCGATCGTCGGCTCGTCGAGCACGTAGCAGACGCCCTGCAGGTTGCTGCCGAGCTGCGCCGCGAGGCGGATGCGCTGCGCCTCGCCGCCCGAGAGCGTCGGCGCGGCGCGGTCGAGCGTCAGGTAGCCGAGGCCGACTTCCTCGAGGAACTCGAGCCGGCTCCTGATCTCGGCTGACCACGTCGCGCGCGATCTCGGCGTCGCGGCCGGCTCAGCGCGAGCGTCTCGACCCACTTGCGCGCGTCGGTCACCGACCACTGCGCGATCCAGGCGATCGACTGGCCCTCGAACGTCACCGTGCGCGCGACCGGGTTCAGGCGCGTGCCGGCGCAGTCGGGGCACGGCTCGTCGACGACGCCCTCGACCTCGGCCTCCTCGGACGGGAAGCTCTGCTCGCGGCCGCGGTCGTCGTCGTCGCGGATCGAGTCGTCGTAGGCCTTGCGCTGCTCGCGCGTCAGCTTCAGGCCGGTGCCGACGCAGGTCGTGCACCAGCCGTGCTTGCTGTTGTAGCTGAACATGCGCGGGTCGAGCTCGGGGTAGCTCGTGCCGCAGGTCGGGCAGGCGCGCTTGGTCGAGAACACCTTGACCTGCGCCGACCTTGCGCGTCGGCGTGCCGGCGAGCATCGCGCCGCGCAGGCCGTCGAGCGGCGCGAGCAGGTGCATCACGCCCTTGCCGAGGTCGAGCGCCTTGGCGAGCAGCGTCGCGCAGCTCGCCTTCGTTGTCGGCGCTGACGACGAGGTCGCCGACCGGCAGCTCGAGCGTGTGCTCCTTGAAGCGGTCGAGGCGCGGCCACGGGTCGACCTTCATGAACTCGCCGTCGACGCGCAGGTGCGTGTGGCCGCGCGCCTTGGCCCACTTCGCGAGGTCGGTGTAGACGCCCTTGCGCGTCACGACCAGCGGCGCGAGCAGGCCGACGTGCTCGCCGGCGTGGTCGCGCAGCAGCTGCGCGGCGATGCTCTCGGCGCTCTGCGGCTGCGACCGGCGCGCCGTCGTTGACGCAGTGCTGCACGCCGAGCTTGACGTACAGCAGGCGCAGGAAGTGCCAGACCTCGGTCGTCGTCGCGACCGTGCTCTTGCGGCCGCCGCGCGACAGGCGCTGCTCGATCGCGACCGTCGGCGGGATGCCGTAGACCGCGTCGACCTCGGGCCGGCCGGCCGGCTGCACGATGGTGCGCGCGTAGGCGTTGAGCGATTCGAGGTAGCGGCGCTGGCCTTCGTTGAACAGGATGTCGAACGCGAGCGTCGACTTGCCCGAGCCCGAGACGCCGGTGACGACGCTGAACTTGCCGCGCGGGATCGTCGACGTCGAGCGACTTCAGGTTGTGCTCGCGCGCGTTGACGATGCGGATCGATCTCGTCGACGGCGCGGCGCGCGCGCACCGGCTTCAGCAGGTACTGCAGCGGCGCGCCCTCCTCGACCGCGGCGCCGTCGAAGCCGAGCGCGCGCGTCGTAGTCGCGCAGCGCCTTGCCGGTGTGCGAGCTGGCGTGGCGCTTCACGTCCTCGGGCGTGCCGGCGCACACGACCTCGCCGCCGGCGTCGCCGCCTTCGGGGCCGAGGTCGATGAGCCAGTCGGCGGCGCGGATCACGTCGAGGTTGTGCTCGATGACGATGAGCGAATGGCCGGCGTCGAGCAGCTTGCGGAACGCGCGCATCAGCTTGGCGATGTCGTCGAAGTGCAGGCCGGTGGTCGGCTCGTCGAACAGGAACAGCGTGCCCTTCCTCGCCAGCCCTGGCGCGACGCCGAGCGGCTCTGCGCCGCCTCGGCGAGGAAGCCGGCGAGCTTCAGGCGCTGCGCCTCGCCGCCGGACAGCGTCGGCACCGGCTGGCCGAGCTTCACGTACTCGAGGCCGACGTCGACGATCGGCTGCAGCACGCGCAGCACCTCGCGGTCGTCGCGGAACAGCTGCACCGCCTCGCTGACGGTCAGCTCGAGCACGTCGGCGACGGAGAGCTCGCGGACGACGTCGCCGGGCATGCGCCGGTCGATCTTCACGTCGAGGATCTCGGCGCGGAAGCGGCGGCCGTCGCAGTCGGGGCAGCGCAGGTAGACGTCGGAGAGGAACTGCATCTCGACGTGCTCGAAGCCCGAGCCGCCGCAGGTCGGGCAGCGGCCGTCGCCGGCGTTGAAGCTGAACATGCCGGCGCCGTAGCCGCGCTGCAGCGCCAGCGGCGCCTGCGGCGAACAGCTTGCGGATCTCGTCGAACGCGCCGACGTAGCTCGCCGGGTTCGAGCGCGCGGTCTTGCCGATCGGGGTCTGGTCGACGAACACCGCGTCGGCGAGCCAGTCGGCGCCGAGCAGCGCGTCGTGCGCGCCGGGCGTCTCGGTCGCCTTGCCGAAGTGGCGCGGCAGCGCCGGGAACAGCACGTCCTGCATCAGCGTGCTCTTGCCCGAGCCCGAGACGCCGGTGACGCAGACCAGCTGCTGCAGCGGGAACTCGACCGTGACGTTCTTCAGGTTGTGGTCGCGCGCGCCTTCGACGATCAGCCGCGGCGTCGACATCGCCGACCAGCGCGCTTGAGCCCCATGCCGACCTGCTTGCGCGCGCCGAGGTAGGCGCCGGTCAGCGTGTCGGCGCTGCGGATCGCCTCGGGCGTGCCGTCGAAGACGATCTGGCCGCCGCGCTCGCCCGGGCCCGGGCCCATGTCGATCAGGCGGTCGGCGGCGAGCATCACCGCCGGGTCGTGCTCGACGACGACCAGCGTGTTGCCGGCGTCGCGCAGCCGGTGCATCGCCTCGACGATGCGGTTCATGTCGCGCGGGTGCAGGCCGATGCGACGGCTCGTCGAGCACGAACATCGTGTTGACGAGCGAGGTGCCGAGCGCGGTCGTCAGGTTGATGCGCTGCACCTCGCCGCCCGAGAGCGTGCGGCTCTGGCGATCGAGCGTCAGGTAGCCGATGCCGACGTCGCACAGGTAGCTGCAGGCGCGTGCGGATCTCGTCGAGCAGCAGCTTCAGCGCCTCGTCGAGCAGCGTCGCTCGGCAGCGTCAGGCGTATCGAAGAAGCGCGCGGATGCGGTCGATCGGCAGCAGCATCAGGTCGTGCACGCGTGAGGCCGGGCAGCGCCTCGAGCTGCGCGCGCGTCCACTGCGACGCCGACCGGCAGGAAGCGCTTCGCCGGCGCCAGCACCGCGTCGGCGTCGTCCTTCGTGCCGAGGCGCCACAGCAGCGCCTCGAGCTTCAGCCGCGCGCCGCCGCACGCCGGGCACGGCGTGTAGCTGCGGTACTTCGACAGCAGCACGCGGATGTGCATCTTGTAGGCCTTCCTCTCGAGGTACTCGAAGAAGCGCTTGACGCCGTACCACTGCTTGTTCCACTTGCCGTTCCAGTTCGGCGAGCCGTCGATCACCCAGTCGCGCTGCGCCTCGGTGAGCTGCGTCCACGGCGGTGTCGCGCGGGATGCCGGCCTCGCCGGCGTACTTCATCAGGTCGTCCTGGCATCTCCTTCCAGGCCGGCGTCTGGATCGTCTTGATCGCGCCGGTGCGCAGCGTCTTGCGGTGGTCGGGGATGACGAGGCCGCAGTCGACGCCGATGACGCGGCCGAAGCCGCGGCAGGTCTCGCAGGCGCCGTACGCCGAGTTGAACGAGAACAGCGCCGGCTGCGGATCGGCGTAGCGGCAGTCGCTCTCGGGGCAGTGCAGGCCGGTCGAGAAGCGCCAGAGGTCGTCGGCGCCGGCTCGCCTCGCCGTTCGCCGCGGCCGCGACGACGTAGACGTTGACGCGCCCGCTGCCGCGCTTGAGCGCCGTCTCGATCGCCTCGACCGCGCGCACCTTCTCGGTCGCCTGGATGCGGAAGCGGTCGGCGACGACGTCGAGCACCTTGCGCGGCCCGGTCGGCGACGCGACCTCGCGCTCGGCCTGCACGCGCGTGAAGCCGCTCGCGGCGAGCCACTGCTCGATCTCCTCGGCGCTGGTGTTGGCCGGCAGCTCGACCGGGAACGTGACGACCAGGCGCGGATCGTCGCCGCCGCGGCGGCCGGTGCGCTGCCATCAGCTCGGCGTAGATCGTCTCCGGCGTGTCGTGGCGCACCCGCTGCGCGGTCTCCTTGTCGAACAGCTCGGCGGCGCGCGCGAACAGCAGCTTCAGGTGGTCGTTCAGCTCGGTCATCGTGCCGACCGTCGAGCGCGAGCTGCGCACCGGGTTGGTCTGGTCGATCGCGATCGCCGGCGGCACGCCGTCGACCTTGTCGACCGCCGGCCGGTCCATGCGGTCGAGGAACTGGCGCGCGTAGGCGCTGAAGGTCTCGACGTAGCGGCGCTGGCCTTCGGCGTACAGCGTGTCGAACACCAGGCTCGACTTGCCCGAGCCGCTCGGCCCGGTGACGACCGTCATCTCGCCGGTGCGGATGTCGAGGTCGAGGTTCTTGAGGTTGTGCTGTCGCGCGCCGCGGATGCGGATGACGCCGGAGGTCATCGGGAGGGTCCTGGCGAGCGAGCGAACATTCTAGGGAGGCTCGCCTGGGTCGCGGCGGGCGAAAAGACCTTCGAATGCGCCGAGAACGACCGGCGCGGCCTTGCATCGCTAGACTCGGCCATCTGCGCGCCATGAAGATCGATTTCGTTTCCGACGTCGCCTGCCCGTGGTGCGCGGTCGGCCTCTGGTCGCTCGATCGCGCGCTCGAGCGGCTCGGCGACGAGGTCGAGTCGAGCTGCACTTCGAGCCGTTCGAGCTCAACCCGACGATGCCGGCCGAAGGCGAGGACGCGGCCGAGTACATCGCGCGCAAGTACGGCGCCCCGCCCGAGCAGTCGCGCAAGACGCGCGCGCGTCCTGCGCGAGCGCGGCGCCGCGGTCGGCTTCGCGTTCGGCGACCGGCCGCGCGATCTGGAACACCTTCGACGCGCATCGCCTGCTCCACTGGGCCGGCCTGCAGACGGGCGAGGCGCGTCGAGCTCAAGCACGCGCTGCTGACGGCGTACCACGCGCACGCCGAGAACCCGGGCGCGCGCGACGTGCTGCTGCGCGCTGCCGGCGAGGTCGGCCTCGACGCCGAGCGCGCGCGCGCGATCCTCGACTCCGACGAGTACGGCGCCGAGGTGCGCGAGCGCGAGCGCCACTGGCAGCAGCTCGGCATCCATTCGGTGCCGGCGGTGATCATCGACGACCGCCACCTGATCTCGGGCGGACAGCCTCCGGAAGTCTTCGAGCGCGCGTTGCGCGAGCTCGCCGCGGTCGCCTGAAGCGCACGCGATGCTGATCGCCATCGCCGCCCTGCTCGGCATCGTCGGCTTCGCGCTCGGCTTCTCGGCGTTCGGCGCGCTGGCGCGGGCGCGCCTCTTCCGCTTCGTCGTTCGGCGCGCTCGTCTCGGTCGTGCTGCTCGTCGCCGGCGCCGTGCTGGCGCTGTTCGCGCTCGGCATCGAGGGCATGCAGGCGCTGACGAAGGAGAGAGTCGGCGGCGCGGATCAAGGTCGTGCCGACCGGCGTGCAGCGCTACGACGCGACCGTCACCTTCCCCGACGGCCGCGTCGCAGACCTACGACCTGGCCGGCGACGACATCTACATCGACGGCCACATCGTCAAGTGGACGCCGCTCGCCAACATGCTCGGCCTGCACACCTCGTACCGGCTCGACCGCATCTCCGGCCGCTACCGCGCGATCGAGCAGGAGACGACGGCGCGGCGAACGGTGTACTCGATCGGCACGCCGGCGATGGTCGATCTCGTCGCGCTCGGCAGGCGCCTGCCGCTGCGCGACTTCTTCGACGCCGAATACGGGTCGGCGTCGTACGTTCCGGTGGCCGAGCCGGCGCGAGCTCGATCTGATGGTCTCGACCACCGGGCTGCTGCTGCGCCCGCGCGTCGCCACCGGCGAACGCCGCGGCCCTGACCGCGGGCGCGGCGGCGGCCGCTCAGGCCGCCATCATCAGCGCCAGCAAGCCCGCGCCCTCGTCGCGCAGGAACTCCTTGAACGCCTGCGCCACCGGCGGCAGGCGCTTGTGGCGGCGGTGCACGACGTACCAGCTCTGCACGCGCGGGAAGCCGCGCACGTCGAGGACGACGAGGCTCTTCGTGCGCAGCTCCTGCGCGATCGTGTGCGCGGACAGGAAGCCGACGCCGAGCCCGGCCATCACCGCCTGCTTGAGCGTCTCGGTGCTGGCGATCTCGAGCGCGACCTGCACCTCGTCGAGGTGCGGGCCGAACGCATCGCGCATGCTCTGCCAGGTGTCCGAGCCCTTCTCGCGGACGACGAAGGGCTCGCGCACGAGGCGCTTCATCTCGATCCGCGCCTTGCCCGCGAGCGCGTGCGACGGCGCCGCGACGATGACGTAGGGATGCGGCGCGAACGGCTCGCTGACCATGTCGGCGTCGTCGGGCGGCCGCGCCATGATCGCGAGGTCGGTGAGGTTGGCGGCGAGGTGGGCGAGCAGGCCCTCGCGGTTGTGGACCGTGAAGTTGAGCGTCACGCCCTGATGGCGGCCGATGAACTCGACCAGCAGGCGCGGCAGGAAGTAGTCGCCCGCGCTGATCGCCGCGACGTTGAGCCGGCCGCCCGAGACGCCCTTGTGCTGCGTCATCGCATGCTCGGCGACCTCGAACTGCTCGATGATCGAGCGGCACGATGCCGAGCAGGTCGGCGCCGGCGGCGGTGAGGTGGGTCTTCTTGCCGACCTGCTCGAAGAGAGCGACGCCGGCGTGCTCCTCGAGCTTCTTGATCTGGCCCGAGACCGCCGGCTGCGTCAGGTGCAGCTCTTCGGCGGCGCGCGCGAAGCTCAGGTGTCGGGCGACCGACGCGAACACCTTGAGCTGGCGCAGCGTCGCGTGCTTCACACGGTCTCAGTGCGGCACGCCTCCGCTCAGGCGGCGCCGCACGCTCTCGATGGCTTCGGCGAGGAACCCGCTGTCGTAGGCCTGCAGCAGGTGCGGCTGATGGCCCTCGATGTAGGCCTGGACGCAGTGCTTGTCGCCGGCGCAGGTCTTGAGGGTTTCATAGGTGCGCGAGTCCCAGTACCACTCGAGGCCGAGCTCGCTGAAGGCCTGGTTGTAGGCGCCACGCTCGACTTCGGAGGCGTTGTCGTGGCCGCGCGGATCGGTGCTGTGCTGCATGGAGCTCTCCTGGCGGGTCGGGTTGCGACACGGCCATTCTTGAGCGCCTGCACCATCGATGAAAGTCAGAAGTTTCTTGGCTGACCATCAGCCTTCGCTGATGGATCGCCCGCGGCCGCCCGCACCTGCGCCAGCACCTGGCCGCCGCCGAAGCTCGTCTGCGCCGCCAGCGTGCCGCCGAGCGACAGGCGCACCGCGCAGTACTTGAACTCGGGGATCTTGGCGAACGGGTCGAGCGCCGCGTTGGTCAGGCGGTTGATCGCCGCCTCGTAGTAGCAGAACGGCACGAACACCGCGCCGCGCGGCGAGCTCTCGTCGGCGCGCGCGAACAGCGACGACCTCGCCGCGGCGCGACTCGATCGTCACCACGTCGCCGGGCTGGCCGCCCAGCGCCGCCAGGTCGAGCGGATGGACCAGCGCGACCGGGTCGGGCTCGAGCGCGTCGAGCACGGTCGCGCGCCGCGTCATGCTGCCGGTGTGCCAGTGCTCGAGCTGGCGGCCGGTGATCAGCACCATCGGGTACTCGGCGTCCGGGCGCTCGTCGGCGGGGATGATGTCGGCCGGGACGAAGCGCGCCTTGCCGCCCTCGCGCGGGAAGTCGTCGACGAAGACGACCGGCTCGCCCGGGTCGCCTTCCTGCGTGCACGGGTAGGTGACGGCGTGCTCGCGCTCCAGCCGTTCCCAGGTGATGCCGGCGATGCTCGGCATGGTGTGGCGCATCTCGTCGAACACCTCCGAGACCGTGGTCGTAGTGCCACGGCAGGCCCATGCGCTTGGCGATCTGCTGGATGATCCACAGGTCCTGGCGCGCGTCGCCCGGCGGGTCGATCGCCTGGCGGCCCATCTGCACCAGGCGGTCGGTGTTGGTGAAGGTGCCGGTCTTCTCGGGGAAGGCGCTGGCCGGCAGGATCACGTCGGCGAGGTAGGCGGTCTCGGTGAGGAAGATGTCCTGCACGACCAGGTGCTCGAGCGCGGCCAGCGACTCGCGCGCGTGGTTCGCGTCGGGGTCCGACATCGCCGGGTTCTCGCCCATGACGTACATGCCGCGGACGGTGCCGGCCTTGATCGCGTGCATCACCTCGACCACCGTCAGGCCGGGCTTGCTCGTCGAGCGTGCCGTCGGCCAGGCCCCAGGCGCTCTCGAAGCGCGCGCGCGCCGCGGCGCTCGAGACGTGCTGGTAGTCGGGGAACATCATCGGGATCAGGCCCGGCGTCGGACGCGCCCTGCACGTTGTTCTGGCCGCGCAGCGGGTGCAGGCCGGTGCCGGGGCGGCCGATCTGGCCGGTCATCAGCGACAGCGCGATCAGGCAGCGCGCGTTGTCGGTGCCGTGCACGTGCTGCGAGATGCCCATGCCCCACAGGATCATCGACGCGCTTCGACGGTCGCGTACAGGCGCGCGACGTAGCGGATCGTCTCGGCGTCGATGCCGCAGATCGGCGCCATCGCCTCCGGGCTGTAGCCGGCGACGTTGGCGCGCAGCTCGTCGTAGCCGATCGTGCGGCTGGCGATGAACGCCGCGTCGACGAGGTCTTCGTCGACGATGACGTGCATCATCGCGTTGAGCAGCGCGACGTCGGTGTCGGGCTTGAACTGCAGGTAGCGATGCGCGTGGCGCGTCAGCTCGGAGCGGCGCGGGTCGCAGACGATCAGCTTGGTGCCGTTGTTCGCCGCGTTCTTGATCCAGGTCGCCGCGACCGGGTGGTTCACGCGTCGGGTTGGCGCCGATGACGATGACGACCTCGGCCTTGGTGACGTCCATCACCGGGTTCGAGACCGCGCCCGAGCCGATGCCCTCGAGCAGCGCGACGACGCTCGACGCGTGGCACAGGCGCGTGCAGTGGTCGACGTTGTTGCTGCGAAAGCCGGTGCGCACCAGCTTCTGGAACAGGTAGGCCTCTTCGTTGCTGCCCTTGGCCGAGCCGAAGCCGGCGAGCGCCTTCGGGCCGTGCGTGTCGCGCAGATCGCGCCAGGCCGCCGCCGGCGAGCTCGAGCGCCTCTTCCCAGGTCGCCTCGCGGAAGACGTCGAGGACGCGGTCGGGGTCCATCGTCGACGTCGGCGCGCTTGGGCGCGTCGGCGCGGCGGATCAGCGGCACGCGTCAGGCGCTGCGGGTGGTGCGCGTAGTCGAAGCCGTAGCGGCCCTTGACGCACAGGCGCTCGTGGTTGGCCGGGCCGTCGCGGCCGTCGACGTAGAGGATCTTGTTGTCCTTGACGTTGTAGGTCAGCTGGCAGCCGACGCCGCAGTACGGGCAGACCGACTGCACCTGCTTGTCGGGCACGGTGAGCGCGACGTCGCGCGCCGGCATCAGCGCGCCGGTCGGGCAGGCCTGCACGCACTCGCCGCAGGCGACGCAGGTGGACGTCGCCCATCGGGTCGTCCATGTCGAAGACGATCTTCGCGTCGTTCGCCGCGGAAGGCCAGGCCGATGACGTCGTTGACCTGCTCGTCGCGGCAGGCGCGCACGCAGCGCGTGCACTGGATGCACGCGTCAGGTTGACCGCCATCGCCGGGTGCGAGAGGTCGGGCGCGACCGGCGCGCGCGCGCGCGAAGCGCGGCTTGCCGACGCCGAGCTTGGCCGCCCACTCGTCGACCTCGTTGTGGCGCGTGTACTCGGCCTCCGGCATGTCGGACAGCAGCAGCTCGAGCACGAGCTTCTGCGACTTGAGCGCGCGCTCGCTGTCGGTCGTGACCTTCATGCCCGGCGTCGGCGCGCGGCAGCACGACGGCGCCAGCACGCGCTCGCCGGCGATCTCGACCATGCACGAGCGGCAGTTGCCGACCTTGTCGAGGCCGGCCTTGTAGCAAAGGCGCGGGATCTCGATGCCTTCGCGCGTCGGCGATCTCGATCAGCGTCTGGTTGGCCGGCGCCTCGATCTCGCGGCCGTTCAGCTCGAAGCGGACGACCGGGGCGTCGAGCTGGGCGATCTCCTGGCGCGTGAGGGCGTTCATGGCGCGATCCCCAGCTCGTGCGGGAAGTACTTGACGACGCAATCGATCGGGTTCGGCGCCGCCTGGCCGAGGCCGCAGATCGACGCGTCGCGCATCACCAGCGACAGGTCGGCGAGCAGCGGCAGGTCCCAGCGTCGGCTCGCCATCAGCAGCCGACGCCTTGGCGGTGCCGTTGCGGCACGGCGTGCACTGGCCGCACGACTCGTGCTCGAAGAAGCGCATCGTGTTGCGCGCCGCGCCGATGGCGCTGTCGTGGTCCGACAGCACCACGACGGCGGCCGAGCCGATGAAGCAGCCGTACGGCTGCAGCGTGTCGAAGTCGAGCGGGATGTTGGCGAGCGACGCCGGCAGGATGCCGCCCGAGGCGCCGCCCGGCAGGTAGCCGTAGAGCGTGTGCCCGTCGGCAGCATGCCGCCGCAGTACTCGTCGATCAGCTCCTGCGAGCGTGATGCCGGCCGGCGCCAGCTTCACGCCCGGGCTCGCGCACGCGGCCCGAGACCGAGAACGAGCGCAGGCCCTTGCGGCCGTTGCGGCCGTGCGAGGCGAACCACTCGCCGCCCTTGTCGAGCAGGTCGCGCACCCAGTACAGCGTCTCGAAGTTGTGCTCGAGCGTCGGCCGGCCGAACAGGCCGACCTGCGCGACGTACGGCGGCCGCAGGCGCGGCATGCCGCGCTTGCCTTCGATCGATTCGATCATCGCCGACTCTTCGCCGCAGATGTAGGCGCCGGCGCCGCGGCGCAGCTCGATCTCGGGCATGCCGGGGTACGGCGGCGCGGCGCGCAGCTTCGCCAGCTCGGCCTCGAGCAGCGCGCGGCAGCCGTGGTACTCGTCGCGCAGGTAGACGTAGATCGTCGACGATGCCGACCGCCCAGGCGGCGATCAGCATGCCTTCGATGAAGCGGTGCGGGTCGCGCTCGAGGTAGACGCGGTCCTTGAAGGTGCCGGGCTCGCCTTCGTCGATGTTCACCGCCATCAGGCGCGGCGCCGGCTCGCTGCGCACGATGCGCCACTTGCGGCCGGCCGGAAAGCCGGCGCCGCCGAGGCCGCGCAGGCCCGACGCCTCGAGCGTCTTGATCACGTCGTCGACGTCGAGCTCGCCGCCGATGCACTGGCGCAGCAGCGCGTAGCCGCCGTCGGCCTTGTAGGCGGCGAGGTCGATGAAGCCTTCCGGCTCGTGGCGCGTCTGCTTCGCCGCGACCAGCGCCTGCGACCGTGTCGGCGGTGGCGCGCGGCACCGGGTTCTGGCCGACGACGGCGGCCGGCGCCTGCTCGCAGCGGCCGATGCACGGCGCCGCGATGACGCGCACGTCGGTGCCGAGCAGGCCGGCAGGCGCGCGAGCAGGTCCTGCGCGCCGGCCATCTCGCACGACAGGCCGTCGCACACGCGCACCGTGAGCGCCGGCGGCGCGGCGCTCGCCTTCCTTGACGATGTCGAAGTGGTGATAGAAGGTCGCGACCTCGTACACCTCGGCCTGCGCGAGCTTCATCTCCTCGGCGAGCGCCGCGAGGTGGGCGGCGCTGCAGGTGGCCGAAGCGGTCCTGCAGCTTGTGCAGGTGCTCGATCAGCAGGTCGCTGCGGCGCGGCGCGTCGCCGAGCAGCTCGCGCACGGCCGCGCGCGCCTCGGGTCGACGCGCCGGCCCTGCGGCGCCTCGCGCTTGCGCTGGCGCGTCGATCCCTCGGCGGACGATCGCGATGACGGGGCGGTTCACGCGAGCGGCTCGCGCGCGCAGAAGCGGAGCGCAGGCTCGCGCGCCGCCGCTTCATGGTCCTACAGCAGCCCCGCACCTCGCGCCCACTGGTACTTGGCGCCGAGCACGGCGACCGGGATCTCGGTCGAGTAGGCGTAGGCCGGGATGCCGTTCTCGTACAGGTACTGCGCCGCTTCCTCGACCTCGACGTCGCCGGCCAGCGACGCGACGATCGGCTTGTCGATGCCCTTGGCCGCATCTCCTCGACGCACCTGCACCATGTTCCTCGCGAACACCATCGGCGGCGTCACGATCGTGTGCCAGTAGCCGAGGATCAGCGCGTGGATGCGCTCGTCCTCCAGGCCGAGGCGCACCGTGTTCATGTAGGTGATCGGCGGCTCGCCGCCGGTGATGTCGACCGGGTTGCCGGCCGCGCCGAACGGCGGGATGAACTTGCGGAACGCGGCGTCCAGGTCGGCGGGCATGGGCTTGAGCAGCTTCAGGCCGTTGTCGACGCAGGCGTCCGACAGCAGCACGCCCGAGCCGCCGGCGCCGGTGATGATGACGACGTTCTCGCCCTTGGGCGTCGGCAGGATCGGCACGCCGCGCGCGAAGTCGAGCAGGTCGCGCAGGCTCTGGCGCGGATCACGCCCGACTGGCGCAGCACGTCGTCGTAGATCTTGTCGTTGCCGGCCAGCGCGCCGGTGTGCGAGCTGGCCGCCGCCGCGCCGGCCGACGGTGCGGCCGGCCTTGAGCATGATCACCGGCTTCTTCTTCGAGACGCGCTTGGCGACCTCGGCGAAGGCGCGGCCGTCCTTCAGGTCCTCGCAGTGCTGGGCGATGACCTTGGTGTTCGGGTCCTGCTCGAAGAAGAGCAGCAGGTCGTCCTCGTCGATGTCGCGACTTGTTGCCCAGGCCGACGATCGCCGAGACGCCCATCTTGGCCGAGCGCGAGAAGCCGATGATCGCCATGCCGATGCCGCCCGACTGCGACGACAGCGCCGTCGAGCCCTTGACGTCGTAGGCGGTGCAGAACGTCGCGCACAGGTTGGCCGGCGTGTAGTAGAAGCCGTAGATGTTCGGCCCCATCAGGCGGATGTTGTACTTGCGGCCGATCTCGACGAGCTCGTCCTGGCCCTCGTGGTTGCCGGTCTCGGCGAAGCCCGACGGGATCAGGATGGCGCCGGCGATCTTCTTCTCGCCGCACTCGATCAGCGCGCCGGCGACGAGCTTGGCGGGGATCGCGAACACCGCCGTGTCGATCTCGCCGGGCACGTCCTTGACGCTCTTGTAGGCCTTGTGGCCCATGATCTCGGCGGCCTTCGGGTGGATCGGATAGATCTGGCCCTTGTAGCCGCCGTTGATGAGGTTCTTCATCACCGAGTTGCCGATCTTGCCGGCCTCGTCGGAGGCGCCGATCACGGCGACCGCCTTCGGCTGCATGATCCGGTTCATCGACGTGACGACGTCGGCCTCGGCCGGGCGGTAGCGCGCCGGCTTCTGGGCGAAGTCGACGACGATGCGCACGTCGGCGGCGATCGCGCTGTCCTTGGTCGCGAAGACCGGGTTCAGGTCCATCTCGGAGATCTCGGGGAAGTCGCTGACCAGCTCGCTGACGCCGACGATCAGGTTGGCGAGCGCGTCGCGGTTGACCGGCGTCGCCGCCGCGCACGCCCTTCAGCATCTCGGCCGCCTGGATGCCGTCGAGCATCGACAGCGCGTCGTCCTTGCGTCGCCGGCGCGAGGCGGAAGGTGATGTCCTTCAGCACCTCGACGAGCACGCCGCCGAGGCCGAAGGCGACCAGCTTGCCGAAGCTGCCGTCGGTGACCGCGCCGACGATGACCTCCTGGCCGCCCTTCAGCATCTGCTGCACCTGGACGCCGTCGATCTTCGCGTCGGCCTTGTACTTCTTGGCGTTGGCGAGGATGGTGTCGTAGGCCTTGCGTCGCCTCGTCGGCGCTCTTGACGCCGACGATCACGCCGCCGGCCTCGGTCTTGTGCAGGATGTCGGGCGAGACGATCTTCATCACCACCGGAAAGCCCATCCCCGAGGCGAGCTTGCTGCGCCTCGGCGGCGCTCTTGGCGACGCCTTCCCCCGGCACCGCGATGCCGTAGGCGTCGCAGACCTGCTTGCCCTCGGGCGCGGTGAGCGAGGTGCGGCCCGCCGCCTTGACGGCGTCGAGGAGCTGGCGAACCTTGGTCTTGTCTTTGCTCATGGTGGTCTCTCGCTTGGAAGCTGGAACGGGAACGGACGCCGGAGCGTCAGATGACCTTCGCCTCGCGCAGCGTCGCCATCTCGCCGGCCGAGTAGCCGAGCTCGGTCAGCACTTCCTCGGTGTGCTCGCCGAGCAGCGGCGAGCGCGTCACCTCGGTGGTGCTGTCGGACATCTTGATCGGGTTGCCGACGCGTCAGGTACTTGCCGCGCGTCGGGTGGTCGACCTCGACGACGGTGCCGGTGGCGCGCAGCGACGGCTCCTCGGCGATCTCCTTCATCGACAGGATCGGGCCGCACGGGATGTCGAACTTGTTGAGGATGTCCATCGCCTCGAACTTGGTCTTGGTCATGGTCCATTCCTCGATCCGCGCGAAGATCGACTTCAGGTGCGGCAGGCGCGCCTTCGGCGTCGCGTAGTTCGGATCGGTGATCCAGCCTTCCTCGCCGATCACCTTGCAGATCGCGCCCCACACCGGCGCCTGGGTGATGAAGTAGATGTAGGCGTTCGGGTCGTTCTGCCAGCCCTTGCACTTCAGGATCCAGCCCGGCTGGCCGCCGCCCGAGGCGTTGCCGGCGCGCGGCACCGCGTCGCCGAACTCGACGTCGGGGAACTGCGGGTACTCCGTCATCACGCCGGTGCGCTCGAGCCGCTGCTGGTCGCGCAGCTTGACGCGGCACAGGTTGAGCACGCCGTCCTGCATCGCGGCGAGCACCTTCTGGCCGCGGCCGGTCGTGTTGCGCTGGTAGAGCGCGGCGACGATGCCGAGCGCGAGGTGCAGGCCGGTGCCGCGAGTCGCCGATCTGCGCGCCGGTGACGAGCGGCGGGCCGTCGTCGAAGCCGGTCGTCGAGGCCGAGCCGCCGGCGCACTGGGCGACGTTCTCGTAGACCTTGCAGTCCTCGTACGGGCCCGGGGCCGAAGCCCTTGACCGAGGCGACGATCATGCGCGGGTTGAGCGCGTGGATGTGCTCCCAGGTGAAGCCCATGCGGTCGAGCGCGCCGGGCGCGAAGTTCTCGACCAGCACGTCGCACGACTTGATCAGCCGGTCGACGACTTCCTTGCCCTTCGGGTCCTTGGTGTTGACCGTGATCGAGCGCTTGTTGTGGTTGAGCATCGTGAAGTAGAGGCTGTCGACATCGGGGATGTCGCGCAGCTGGCCGCGCGTGGCGTCGCCTTCGCCGGCCTTCTCGACCTTGATCACGTCGGCGCCGAACCAGGCCAGCAGCTGCGTGCAGGTCGGCCCGGACTGGACGTGCGTGAAGTCGAGGATGCGGACGCCGTCGAGTGCTTTGCTCATCGTTGGTTCCTGAGGGATCGATGTCGAAGAGCGTCGGGTCACTTCTTCTTCGCCGCCATGGTCGGGATTGAGGCTCGTGATGCGGCCGCTCTCGGTGCCGGCGGTCTCGTCGATCACGGCGTTGATCAGCGTCGGCTTGCCCGACGCGACCGCCTCGGCGAGGGCCTTCCTCAGCTCGTCGGGCGTCGTCGCGTGGACGCCGACGCCGCCGAAGGCCTCCATCATCTTGTCGTAGCGCGCGCCCTTGACGAACACCGTCGGCGCGACGTCGCCGCCGCGCGGGTTGATGTCGGTGCCCTTGTAGACGCCGTTGTTGTTGAAGACGATCGACGCAGACCGGCAGGTCGTAGCGGCAGATCGTCTCGACCTCCATGCCGCGAGAAGCCGAACGCGCTGTCGCCCTCGATCGCGATCACCGGCTTGCCGGTCGTCACCGCGGCGGCGACGGCGAAGCCCATGCCGATGCCCATGATTCCCCAGGTGCCGACGTCGAGGCGCTTGCGCGGCTCGTACATGTCGACGATGGAGCGCGCGAAGTCGAGCGTGTTGGCGCCTTCGTTGACGACGATCGCGTCGGGGTTGCGCCTTGACGACGTCGCGGATCACGTTGAGCGCGCTGTGGAAGTTCATCGGCGACGGGTTCTTGGCGAGCGTCTCGGCCATCTTGGCGAGGTTCTTGTCCTTGCGCTCGCCGATCGCGCCGGTCCAGTCGGCGCGGCGGCTTGGCCCAGTTGTCGCCGAGGCCGTTCGACGCAGCGCGGCGACGCACGAGCCGATGTCGCCGACCACCGGCGCGGCGATCGGCACGTTGCTGTCCATCTCGGTCGGCGAGATGTCGACCTGGATGAACTTGCGCTCGGCGGCGTTGGCGCCGCCCCAGGTCTTGCCCTTGCCGTGCGACAGCAGCCAGTTGAGGCGCGCGCCGATCAGCATCACGACGTCGGCCTCGGCCAGCACGTACGAGCGCGCCGCCGAGGCCGACTGCGCGTGCGTGTCGGGCAGCAGGCCCTTGGCCATCGACATCGGCAGGTAGGGGATGCCGGTCTTCTCGATCAGGGCGCGGATCTCGGCGTCGGCCCGCGCGTAGGCCGCGCCCTTGCCGAGGATGATCAGCGGGCGCTTGGCGCCCTTCAGCACGTCGAGCGCGCGCTCGACCGCGTCGGGCGCGGGCAGCTGGCGCGGCGCCGGGTCGACGACCTTGATCAGCGAGCGCTTGCCGGCCGCCGCGTCGATCGCCTGCGCGAACAGCTTGGCCGGCAGGTCGAGGTAGACGCCGCCGGGACGGCCCGAGACGCGCCGAGCGGATCGCGCGCGCGATGCCGATGCCGATGTCCTCGGCATGCAGCACGCGGAACGCCGCCTTGCAGAGCGGCTTGGCGATCGCGAGCTGGTCCATCTCCTCGTAGTCGCCCTGCTGCAGGTCGACGATCTCGCGCTCGCTCGAGCCGCTGATCAGGATCATCGGGAAGCAGTTGGTGGTCGCGTTGGCGAGCGCGGTCAGGCCGTTGAGGAAGCCGGGCGCCGACACGGTCAGGCAGATGCCGGGCTTGCCGGTCAGGAAGCCGGCCGCCGCGGCGGCGTTGCCGGCGTGCTGCTCGTGGCGGAACGAGATGACGCGCAGGCCCTCGGCCTGCATCTTGCGCGTCAGGTCGGTGATCGGAATGCCGGGCAGGCCGAAGATCGTGTCGATGCCGTTCAGCTTCAGCGCCTCGATGACGAGATGGAAGCCGTCGATCGTCTCGTCGGTCTTCGCGCTGCCTTCGCCGCTCGCCGGCGCGTCGTTCGCCGTGGCGGTGCCCGGCTGCTGTTTCATGACGGCGGACATCGATGTCTCCTTGGGATCGAACGTGAATCAATAGCGCGGACTTATCATAGGAATCGACCCGCAGAACACCGTTGACCCGGGTCAACTTTTCCAGTTTGCGAGCGCCGATCTCGCGCGCCGCCGCCCTCCATGCCCTCGATCGCCATCGCGAACCACCCGGAGCGAAACATCATCCGCGCCCAGCTGGCGCAGAACATCGTCCTGAAGGAGATGCTCGACGGCGAGCGCGAGGAGCTCGAGCCGCACCTGCTCGTCGTCGATTGCGCCAAGGGCGACAGCCTGCTCGACCAGGGCGTGCACGAGATGGAGCAGTACTTCGTGCTCGACGGCATCCTGAAGCGCGTCGTCACCAACGCCGACGCCAAGGAAATGATCCTTCGCTTCGCCGACGAGCACGACATCGAGACCAGCTACGCCGCCTGGCGGCTGAACACGCCGACGCCGTACAGCATCGTCTGCCTGACCAAGGCGCGCGTCGCCAAGCTGCCGATGCCGACCTGGGTCGCCTTCATGGACCGCCACCCGAAGTTCAAGGCGACCTTCGAGTACGAGGTGATGCGCCTGATGAGCGAGATCATGGCGCACACGATCACGCTGCATCTGCTCGACGCGCCCGGGCGCGTGCGCCGCTTCATGCGCAAGCACCCGGAGCTCGCCGAGCGGATTCCGAAGAAGGAGCTCGCCGCCTACCTCAACCTCTCGGCCGAGACGCTGAGCCGGCTCAAGCAGCGCGGCAAGATCTGAGCGCCGCGCGCCGGCTGCGCTGAGAGGCCGCACGGGAACAGGCGCGACCTGCGCCATCACCTTCAGCTGGTTGTCGACGCCGCCACGCCCGGCGACCGCCGGCGGCGACCCGCTCGGCCGCCGGCAGCTCGTCGGCGTCGAGCACGATGCCGCGCGAGGACGATGCGCCCGGCGTCGCTCGCGACCGTGACGTCGACGTCGCGCGTCGCCTCGTCGGCGCGCAGCGCGGCACGAACGCGCGCGCTCGAGCGCCATGTTCTGCAGCATCGCGCGCGACGCGTCGGTCTCGGCGAACTCGGGCGCGCCGCGCAAGCGCCGCGATCTGCTGCGACGCAGCTCTCGACCGAGACGCGATCGGTGTTGAGCACCAGGTCGTAGAGCAGCGGATCGCCCCAGGTGACGCCGAACTGCGCGTGCATGCGCGCGGCGTGGGCGCGGTCGCTGCGCCGGATCTCCTCCTCGGCGAAGCCGACGTCGTCGGTGCCGAGGTGCTCCTGCAGCCAGGCGACGCGCTGCTCGAACGGCCGCGTGATGCGCACGCAGACGACGTGCGGCACCGGGCGCAGCAGGCAGGTCGCGCCCCAGCCGCGCAGGACGACGTTGCCGCGCGCGGCGACCTCGAGCACTTCCTCGGTCGATGTAGACGGCGAGGCTCGCGCTGGTCGGCGCGCAGGCGCTCGAGCGTGCCGGCCTTGCCCTCGCGCAGCCGGTTGATCAGGCTCGTCGGCACGTGCATCCGGCTCGACGACGTGGTCGACGACCTCGTGGCGCATGACCTGCGAGGCCGAGGTCGCGCCGCGAGCTGCTCGGCGACGTCCTTGGCGAGCGAGCCCATCTCCTGGGTCAGCGCGATGACGGTCATGGCGATTCCTTGCTCAATCGACCGGCCTGCTCGGCCAGGATCGGATCGACCTTCTTCGGCCGCCTGATCAGCGCCGAGCAGCTTCGAGATCAGCGGCCAGAACAGCAGCACCAGCGCCAGCGTCGTGATCGAGCCGACCAGCGGGTTCGACCACATGATCATGACGTCGCCCTGCGACACGAGCATCGACTGGCGGAACGAGTCCTCGGCCTTGTCGCCGAGCACCAGCGCCAGCACCAGCGGCGCCAGCGGGTAGTCGAGCTTCTTGAACAGGTAGCCGATGACGCCGAAGCCGAGCATGAACCAGACGTCGAGCATCGCGCTGTGCACGGTGTAGGCGCCGATCGCGCAGATGACGATGATCACCGGCGCGATGATCGAGAACGGGATGCGCAGGATCGAGGCGAACAGCGGCACCGTCGTCAGCACGACGATCAGGCCGACGATGTTGCCGAGGTACATGCTGGCGATCAGGCCCCAGACGAAGTCCTTCTGCTCGACGAACAGCAGCGGCCCGGGCTGCAGGCCCCAGATCAGCAGGCCGCCGAGCAGCACCGCCGCGGTCGGCGAGCCGGGGATGCCGAGCGCCAGCATCGGCAGCAGCGCGCTCGTGCCGGCGGCGTGCGCCGCGGTCTCCGGCGCGACCACGCCCTCGAGCTCGCCGGTGCCGAACTTGGCGCCGTTGCGCGACATCTTCTTGGCCAGGCCGTAGCTCATGAACGAGGCCGGCGTCGCGCCGCCCGGCGTGATGCCCATCCAGATGCCGACCAGCGAGCTGCGCACCGAGGTCACCCAGTAGCGCGGCAGCAGCTTCCAGGTCTCCCAGACGACCTTCGGGTTGATGCGCGCCGCCTTGCCCGAGAACGCCAGGCCTTCTTCCATCGACAGCAGGATCTCGCCGATGCCGAACAGGCCGATCACGGCGATCAGGAAGTCGAAGCCGCGCATCAGCTCGGTCTGGCCGAAGGTCATGCGCAGCTGGCCGGTGACGGTGTCCATGCCGACGGCGGCGAGCGCGAAGCCGAGCGCCATCGAGACCAGGATCTTGAACGGCGACCCCTTGCCCATGCCGACGAAGCTGCAGAAGGTGAGCAGGTAGACGGCGAAGAACTCGGGCGCGCCGAAGCGAAGCGCGAACTTGGCGACCAGCGGCGCCAGGAAGGTGATCATCAGCACCGCGACGAAGCGCGCCGACGAACGACGAGGTGAAGGCGGCCGTCAGCGCCTGGCCGGCCTGGCCCTTCTGCGCCAGCGGATAGCCGTCGAAGGTGGTCGCCACCGACCACGGGCTCGCCCGGGATGTTGAACAGGATCGAGGTGATCGCGCCGCCGAAGAGCGCGCCCCAGTAGATGCACGAGAGCATCACGATCGCCGAGGTCGGCGACATCGTGAAGGTGAGCGGCAGCAGGATCGCGACGCCGTTGGCGCCGCCGAGGCCCGGCAGCACGCCGATCAGCACGCCGAGCGTGATGCCGACGAACATCAGGCCGATGTTCATCGGCGTCAGGACGACGGCGAAGCCCTGCAGCAGCGAATTCAGTTCAACCATTCGGGCTAGCTCCGGAGAAGCGGGCGATCAGCTCGGCGTCGAGCCGACGGGGACGGCCTGCAAGCTCAGTAGTTCGCCATCGGGCGGGCCCGACCCCGAGGCATGAAGCTGGGGGCGAGGTTGTGCGGCGATGGCTGGCGGTCGTAGGATGAGATCGGGCGCTGCTGACGAGGTCGGCCTCTTCTTGGTGCCACGAGCCCGTTCAGTAGTTGGACCCGCAGTCCTGCGAGCACCCCGCAATGTGGCAGAGGGCGGCGACGCCCCGAAGCACGACTAGTAGATTTCGATGACGAGGACTGCCTGCGGCGCCCGGCAACCGCCAGGAGGTTCTCATGCAAGTGCTCTACCCGCGCTGTGCGGGCCTGGACGTGCACAAGGACACCATCGTGGCCTGCGTGCGCTGCGTCTCGCCGCCCATGCATCAGGAGGTGCGCAGCTTCGGCACCACCACCGCCGAGCTGCTCGCGCTGGCCGACTGGCTGGCCGAGCACGACTGCACGCCACGTGGCGATGGAGGCCACCGGCGTGTACTGGAAGCCGGTGTGGCACGTGCTCGAGGCCGAGTTCGAGCTGGTGCTGGCCAACGCCGCGCACATCCGCAACGTGCCCGGGCGCAAGACCGACGTCAACGACGCGATGTGGATCGCCGATCTGCTCGCGCACGGCCTGATCCGCTCCAGCTTCGTGCCGCCGCAGGCGATCCAGCAGCTGCGCGACCTGACCCGCACCCGCAAGCAGCTCGTGCGCGAGGTCTCGCAGCACTCGCTGCGCATCCAGAAGGTGCTCGAGGACGCCAACCTCAAGCTGGGCAGCGTCCTGTCGGACGTGCTGGGCAAGAGCGGCCGAGCGATGCTCGATGCGATCGTCGCCGGGCGAGAGCGACCCGACGCGCCTGGCCGCGCTGGCGCAGGGCACGGCGCGCAACAAGACCGCCGAGCTGCGCGAGGCGCTGCGCGGGCGCATCACCGAGCATCACCGCACGATGCTGAGGCTGCACCTGCAGGTGATCGATGCCCTGCAGCGCACGCTCGCCGAACTGGATGCGGCCGTGGGAAAAGCGCTGGCGCCGATCCGGCAGCGCGCCCGCCTGCTGACGACGATGCCCGGGGTCTCTGACCTGACGGCCAGCGTCATGGTGGCGGAGATCGGCGTCGACATGTCGCGCTTCCCCAGCGCCGGCCATCTGATCTCCTGGGCCGGCCTGTGCCCGCGCAGCGACGAGAGCGCCGGCAAGCGCCGCTCGACCCGCGTGCGCAAGAGCGGCACCTGGATCAAGACCACCCTGGTGACCGCCGCCTGGGCCGCGGTGCGCGTCAAGACCAGCTACCTGCGCGCCCAGTTCCTGCGCATCAAGGCACGCCGCGGCGCCAAGAAGGCCATCCTCGCCGTGGCCGCCTCGATGCTCACCGCCGCCTTCCACATGCTGCGCGACGGCACCGAGTACAACGACCTCGGCTGCGAACACTTCGACCGCCAGGATCGATCCAAGACCATCCGCCGCCTGCTCAAGCGGCTTCAAGACCTCGGTTGCGATGTTCCTCAGCTGGCTCATGCGACGTAGAGCTTCCTAGCCCGAACTCTACGCCCACATGGACGACATCGCGGCGCGCGAATCGATCTTCGAGAAGCGTGTGGCGCACGGTTACTTCGTGCTCTCTGCCGCCGCTGGACTATTCGTCGACGCAGCGCCAGGGCCGGTGCTGGCCAACTACGGACTGGAGTCGCTGCGGTTCGTGAAACCGGTCTACCCCGGTGACACCATTCAGGCCACGCTCACCGTGAAGCAGAAGACGGCGAAAGAAAAGCGTGAGGGGCAGGTACCGCAGGGCGTCGTCGCGTGGGACGTCGAGGTTCGCAACCAAAACGACGAGCCCGTGGCCGTCTACACGATTCTGACACTCGTACAGCGAGCGGCATCGGCCTCGAGCTGACGGCTGACGGTTTAGGTCTCACGGCCGCAGCTGACGGCCGCAGCTGACAGCCGCAGCCTTCCACCGTCAGCCGTCAGCCGAGGCCGTCAGTGCAGTTTCACGGGACCGTCCTCGTCGTATCGCGCACCGTCGGATACTTGATGCCGAGCTGCTCGAGGTACGTCTTGTACTTCGTCGGATCGTAGTAGTACTTCCGCATCTCCGGGCGGTACTTGTCCATCATCACCTTGTTCATCCAGATCGGCGGCTTGTCTTCCGGGCGCATGAGCGGGTAGTACTTGATGTCCTTCGTCTGCACGTTGCGGAAGTAGTCCCACGCCTGCGTGATCGAGCGTCGGCTTGGTCATCAGATCGAGCACCGTCAGCGCCTGCACCTTTGCGCCGGCCGTCGCGCCCTTGTGCGCGATCGGCGTCGCCATCGCGATCGCGTTCGCCCAGTTGTGCCCGGGCAGCCCGGGAATGTTCGCCGGGGAAGCGGAGCGTCACCGTCGGCACGTTCCACGACACGTCGCCGATGTCGTCCGATGCCGCCGCCCTGGAAGCTCGCGGCTGCGGCGGCGGAGCTCGCCGGACCGCCGCCACCTCCGCCGCCCGCGACCGCCGCGACCACCGCGTCCGCCGCCGAGTCCGCGCGGCGTCTGGCCGAGCTCGCGCTGAATGCCGCGCGCCAGCTGCTGATCGGCCTCGCGTCCACTCCGGCATGCCGACCGCCTTGATGTTCTCGTTCATCTGCGTCGCGATCACCTTGTTGAAGTGACCGGACCATCCGCCGCCGACGATGTCGACGCCGATCGAGCCTCGTGCTCGTCATCATCGCCGCGGCGCGCGCGATCGTGTCGCCGAGCGCGAAGAGCGCCTGCACCTTCGGCGCGTCCTGCTCGCGGAAGTAGTACCAGACGCGTCGCCGTCGGCGGCACGACGTTCGGCTGGTCGCCGCCGTCGGTGATCACGTAGTGCGACCGCTGCGTGCAGCGGCAGATGCTCGCGGCGGAAGTTCCACGCGACGTCCATCAGCTCGACGGCGTCGAGCGCGCTGCGTCCGGCCCACGGCGCGCCGGCGGCGTGCGCAGCTCGAGCCGGCGAAGTGGAACTGCGCGCTGATCAGCGCGGCCTGGCTTGCTCTGGCCGTACGACACGCCCATGTCGTTGCTGACGTGCGCGAACAGCACGGCGTCGACGTCCTTGAACATGCCGGCGCGCACGAAGTACGCCTTGCCCGCCATCAGCTCTTCGGCGACGCCGGGCCAGAGCTGAATCGTGCCCGGAATCTTGTCGCGCTCCATGATCTTCTTCACCGCGATCGCCGCGGTGATGTTCATCGGCACGCCGGCGTTGTGGCCTTCGCCGTGTCCGGGCGCGCCGGCGACGATCGGATCCTTGTAGCCGACGCCCGGCTTCTGGCTCGCCTGCGGAATGTCGTCGATGTCGGAGCCGAGCGAGATCACCGGCTTGCCCGAGCCCCACGTCGCGATCCACGCGGTGGGAATTCCGGCGAAGCCGCGCGTCACCTTGAAGCCGTTCTTCTCGAGGATGCCGGTGAGGTACTTCGCTCGTCTCGTCTTCCTGGAAGCCGAGCTCGCCGAAGCTGAACACCATGTCGACCATCTGCTGCGTGAACGTCGACATGCTGTCGACCATGCGAATCGCTTCCTTCTTGAGCGCCTGCAGCTTCGCGTCGTCGGCCGGAAGGTTCACCGGGAAGGTGACTTCCGGGCGGTTGTCCGGGCCCTGCCCGCCGCCGCGGCCCTGAGCAGTCAGAGCGGCAACGGCGGCGCACACGAGCGTGAGCGCCGCGAGTCCGCCGAAACGAAATACGGATCGGTGCATGCCAACCTCTTGGAGGGTGAGATGTGCCGAGGTCGCCGCGTCGGCGCGAAGATTCTCGCCGCAGCGACGCGCGATCTGCAAGCGCCAGGTACGCCGCAGGCCGCACTGGCGCACGCGGCCTAGGACGCGTTCGAGGCATCGCGTTCGACCGCGCGCGACGTTCGGCTCGATCTCGATCGGGCGATTCGCGTGCGCCGGCGGCGGCTCCGTTTCCTGATGGTATCGCACGAGCGCGCCCGGATCCTTGAGCAGATGTCCGGTGAGCACCGCGACGACGCGCTCGGTCGCGCCGATCACGCCCTCGCGCCGCAGCTGCGCGCACGCCGGCGACGCTCGCCGCGCTCGCCGGCTCGCAGCCGACGCCCGCCGCGTCGATCACGGCCTTCGCGTCGAGAATCTCCTCGTCGGTCACCGACGTCACGACGCCGTTCGTCTCGCGAATCGTGCGCACCGCGCGGTCCCACGACGCGGGCGCGCCGATGCGGATCGCCGTCGCGATCGTCTCCGGGTCGACGCGGACGCGCTCGCGCGAAGTGATCGCGAAAGCTCTGCGCGAACGGCGCCGCGCCCGCGCGCCTGCACCGCGGCGATGCGCGGCACGCGAGCGATGAGCCCGAGCGCGCTGCGCCTCGCGCAGCGCTTTTCCGAACGCCGACGGTGTTGCCGAGGTTGCCCGCCGGAAGCGCGATCCAATCCGGCGCGTCCCAGTCGAGCTGATCGAGCAGCTCGAACACGATCGACTTCTGTCCCTCGAGCCGAAACGGATTGATCGAGTTGAGCAGCTGAATGTTCGAGCGCGGCGCTCGCCGTCGCGCGCGAGCGTGAGGCAGTCGTCGAAGTTGCCGCGCACGAGCAGCGTGCGCGCGCCGTAGGCGAGCGTCTGCGTGAGCTTGCCCAGCGCGACCTGGCCCGCGGGCACGAAGACGAGCGCCGGGAGTCCGGCCTGCGCCGCATACGCCGCGAGCGACGCCGACGTGTTGCCCGTCGACGCGCACGCGACGGCGCGCGCGCCGGTGCGCCGCGCCTGCGTCATCGCCACGGTCATGCCGCGGTCCTTGAACGAGCCGGTCGGATTGTGTCCCTCGTGCTTCATCAGCAAACGCTCGACGCCGGCCCACTCGGCGACGCGCGTCGCGGTCGAGCAGCGGCGTGTTGCCCTCGGGATGCGAGACGATCGTCGTCGTCGGTGGCGGACGGCAGCACGAGCTCGCGATAGCGCCACACGCCCGACGCGTCGGGTCCGCGCATCGCGCGCCGGCGCTCGGCGAAGCGCGCGCGCAGCTCGCTGCGCGTGCGGTACGTCGCGCGTGGATGCAGCTCGAGCAGTCCGCCGCACGTCGGGCACGCCGGCGAGGGATCGAGCTCGCCGATCGTGTGGCCGCACTGCTCGCACCGCTGGCGCGAGGATGACAGTCATGGTCGACGCGGTCACGGGCGTGACGTCGCGTCGGCTCGATGCGCGCGCCGCGTTCGTCGACGTGCGCGATACGACCGGTCGCGTTGCATGCCGCTCGCCGCGATACGCGTCGAGCATCGCGGCGAGCGACGCGCTCGGCGGTCGCGTCGCCATCCGTCAACGCGAACGACGACGGGCCGCCGCCGGCGATCGAGCAGCCGAGCGCGCCGCGTCGAGCGCCGCCGCTTTCGCGTCGACGAAATCCGGGGAGCAGCGGCGCGCGCGCCGGTTCGGCGATGCGATCGTCGATGGCGCCGCGAAGCAGCGCGAGGTCGCCCGTACGCAGAACGCCGCGACCATCGCCGCGACTGCGGCGGCCTGCGCGATCGCCGTCGGCGCGATCGACGGTCGCGGGCAGCACGGCGCGCGCGTCGGCGGTGCGGAGCTGCATGCTCCGGATGGACGAGCACGACGCGCAGTGTCGGCGGCGCCGGGAGTCGCACGATGTCGAGCGGATCGATCGAGCGGACGAGCACGATTCCGCCGAGGAGCGCCGGCGCGAGGTTGTCGAGATGTCGGCCGGCGACGCGCTCCTCGGCGACGAGCGCGGCGAGCAGCAGCTCGTTCGTCGTCGAGCGGCGAGCCGAGCAGCGCGTTGACCGCGACGGCGCCGGCGATCGCGGACGCGGCGCTGCCGCCCTGGCCGCCGGAGAGCGGCAGTCCTTTCTCGACGCGGAGCGCGACGCCGACGGATCGTCGCGCCGGCGCGCCGAAGCACCTCGGCGGCCGCGATCGCCGACGCGTGCGCGCTCGGGATCGCGTCGGCAGGTCGGGATGGCCGGCGTCGTCGATGCGAACGCCGGGCTGGTCGACGACGCGTCGCGACGACGACGTCGCCCGGACCGGTGACCGCGCAGCCGAGAATGTCGAGTCCCGGACCGAGGTTGCCGATGCTGCCGGGCGCGAAGGCGCGAACGCGTGCGTTGGGCGCGGACGGTCGGTGCGCGAATGCGTGCATGATATGCGGCGTGACATCGTGCGCGTCGAAATGTCGCGGATCGTCGATCGCGAGTGCGACGCGTTGAACGATCGTCCCAGTCCGAAATTGGATAAAATCAGCATCGCGTAAAGGCGCTTACATCTCTACTTGACAACAACTTCGGCGCGGTGATACATCCCGCGCGTGTCGTGTGACCAATAGGCCGCTTTCAGGGTTGATTACGCAGTACAACTGTAAGCTAGCACGCTGCAACGCGTGCGATGCGTCGCCGCTTGCCGCAGGTCCGTCCGCAACGCAGACACCAGCGTTCTCCCACCACTCCCTCTCTCGAGGTGTCTCAGTGTTTCGTCGAACAGCTCCTCTCGCTCGCTCTCGTGCTCGCGGCTGCGCCGCTCGCGGCGCAGACGCGCGAGATCACGGGCAAGGTGACGCAGGCCGGAACCGGTACGCCCATCACCGAGGCCACCATCGGCATCGTCGGCGCGCAGCTCGGCGTGCGCACGAACGAGCGCGGCGAGTACCGCCTGCCAGCGTGCCGTCGGGCGACGTCCAGATCCTCGTCCGCGCGATCGGCTTCAAGCGTCAGACCGTGCGCGTCGCCGCGGGCTCAGGCGACCGCCGACTTCGCGCTCGAGAAGGACGTGCTCGCAGCTCGAAGGCGTGACGGTCACCGGTCAGGCGACGACGGTCGACAAGCGCAACGCGTCGACGGCCATCGCGTCGGTGTCCGCGGAAGAGCTGCATGGTCGCGCCGGCGAAGTCGATCGAAGGCAACCTCGCCGGTAAGGTCGTCGGCGCGACGATCTTCGAGAACAGCGGCGTTCCGGGCGGCGGCATGCAGATCCAGATCCGCGGCGCCACGTCGATTCTCGGCCAGGGCGATCCGCTCTACGTCGTCGACGGCGTCATCGTCTCGAACGCGTCGATCAACGGCGGTCTCGCCGTCGATCTCGCGCTCGAGCGGCTCGACGACGCTCGAGCCAGGACCAGACGGTCAACCGTCTCGCCGACCTCAACCCGAACGACATCGAGAACATCGAAGTCCTGAAGTCGGCGGCGGCGACGGCGATCTACGGCTCGCGCGCCACGAACGGCGTCGTCGTCATCACGACGAAGAGCGGCAAGGCGGGCGCGGCGCGCTACAACGTCACGCAGCGCGTCGGCTCGCAGCAGGCGACGCGGCTGCTCGGCTCGCGGCACTTCCAGAGCTACGACGCGGTGAAGCCGTGGCTCGGCGCCTCGGCCGCACGCCGACTCGATCGCCAAGGCGAACTGCACGCCGGTCTGCCAGTGGTACGATTGGCAGGGTGAGCTCTACGACAACACAATCCGTCGTTCGAGACGGTGCTGTCGTCGTCGGGCGGCGTCAACAACACGAAGTACTTCGCGTCGCTCAACGACCGTCAGACGAAGGGCATGCAGATCAGAACAGCGGCGCGCGCCGCACGTCGGGCCGCCTCAACCTCGACCAGACGATCGGCGACAAGTTCACGGTGAGCGGCGGCGTCGACGTCACGCACAACTTCACGCAGGACGGCATCGGCAACAACGACAACGCCGGTATCAGCCCGATGTACACGTTCGGCTACGCGCCGGCGATCTACGATCTCCACAAGATCGATCCGGTCACGGGCCGCCTGGTCAACATGTGGATGAACGGCGGCGGCAACGGCGCCGTCGAATCCGTTCGAGCTGTGCACTCGATCGTGAACAACGAAGACACGTGGCGCCAGCATCGGCAACGTTCGCCTCGGCTACTCGGCGCTCTCGACGGTGCACAACACGGTGCAGCTGACGTACATCGGCGGCGTCGACCGCTTCCAGTTCGAGGGCAACCAGTACTCGCCGAACTATCTGCAGTATCGAGTCGGCCGACGGCTTCCTCGGCACGTCGCAGGTCAACACGACGAGCAGCCGCTTCATCAACCAGAGCGTCAACGCGCGTCTGGACGTTACACGCCGGGCTTCAAGTGGTTCAACTCGGCGCAGACGTCGGTCGGCGGCACGTACGAGACGCAGAGACGAACCAGCTACTTCGTGCGCCAGCGCGGCCTGACGCCGACGCGCCAGATCGCCGACGAACGGCACGGACATCGCGACGACGCGACGACATCACAGGAGTTCCGCGACCAGTCGCACTACGTCAACGAGCAGATCATCGCGCTCGACGAGAAGCTGGCGCTCTCGGTCGGCGTGCGCGCCGACCGTGGCAGCGCGAACGGCGATCGCGAGCAAGTTCTACACGCTATCCCGAAGTACTCGGCGAGCTATCGCTTCGTCGAGCCGCTCAGCTTCCTCACGACAAGATCGACGAAGTGAAGTTCCGCGCGTCGTACGGTCAGTCGGGCAACCGCCCGAACTACGGCGTGCGCGACATCACGATCGCCGCGGGCGGCGTGATCGGCGGCGCCGGCTCGCTCGTCGCGTCGAGCACGCGTCGGCAATCCGGACGATCAAGCCCGAAGTCATGAACGAGACGGAGTTCGGCATCGACGCGGCGTTCTTCCGCGGCCGCGTCTCGCTCGAGGTGAGCCACTACGAGCGCGTCATCAAGGACCTGCTCGTCGACTTCCCGCTCGCCGCCGAGCTCCGGGTCTGACGCACGCAGCAGATCAACGGCGGCCAGATGTCGACGCGCGGTATCGAGGCGGGCCTGACGCTCGTGCCGATCAGCACGCGCGATCTCGAGTGGACGCTGCGCACGACGTACCAGCACAACGTGCAGTACATCGACAAGCTCAGCGTGCCGGCGTTCGCCGTCGCCGGACTCGTTCGGCTCGGCGTACGGCCGTAACCGCATCGCGCGTCGGCACGCGTCCGACGTACATCTGGGGCAACGTGCCGTTCAGCTGCATCAACACGACGGATGCCAGCGGGCAAGCTCGTCGTCGGCACGGGCGCCGATGGCAAGGCCTGCCACCGCATCTACCCGGGCGAGGCGGCGGTCGCCGGCAGCACGGTGCGCGACTCGATCATCGCCGACGCGAACCCGCGTCGGCTAGACGTCGTTCCTCAACACGATCCGCTTCAAGCGGTTCACGATCACGGGTCTCGTCGACTGGCGCATCGGCGGCTACACGTCGGACATGACGAAGAACCTGTGGGACGAGGGCGGCAACTCGCGCGACTACGACGACGCCGTCGCCCGATCCGACGCAGACGCTCGGCCAGTTCCGCTACGGCACGTTCAGCGGCCGGCAACATCGCGCCGTACATCGAGCTCGGCACGTATCGTGAAGCTGCGCGAGGTCAACCTCTCGTTCCAGGCGCCGAAGCGCTGGGCGCGACTCGCCCGCGCGCGCGACATGCGCATCGCGGTCCAGGGCCGCAACCTCGGGATGAAGTACCAACTATTGGAGCTTCGATCCTGAGTTCAACAACTTCGGCAACCGAACTTCAACCGCTTCATCGACCTCGCGCCGTATCCCGTCGAACCGGCAGTTCTTCTTCAGCGTCGACCTGGGGTACTGAGCCATGACTACGACTCACACATCAGATGCGCAAACTCGTTGGCGCGGCCGCCCTCGCCGCGTCGGCGGTCGCGTGCACGGCAGTCGAGCTCGAGATCACGAACCCGAACAGCGCCTCGGCGGCGCGGCGCGATCGCCGATCCGACGGCGCTGCAGCTGCTCGCCACGGGTCTGTTCGTCGACCAGCGCGGCACGCGCGGCGGCTTCATCACGAACACCGGCATGCTTCGGCCGCGAGATGTACACGTTCACGCCGAACGAAGGCCGCAACACGACGCACTACCTCATCGGCATCATCGTCGGCGGCGTCACGAAGCTCGATCCGACCGGCTTCGCGAACGGCACCGTGGGGCGGCGAGTACGGCGCGCTGCGCGACATCTACAACTTCAAGAACACGATCGACGCGGCCGCGACGCTGACGCGCGGCGCAGAAGTCGGCGGCGCTCGGCTTCGCGCAGACGATCGAGGCGCTGATGCTGTTCGAGATCGTCCAGACGCACGACTCGCTCGGCGGCATCACCGAGATCAAGGAGAATCCGTTCGACCTCGCGCCGTTCGTGTCGCGCGACTCGATGTACAAGTACATCCTGAACACGCTCGACGACGCGGCGACGAAGCTGGCGGCCGGCGGCGCGGCGTTCCCGTTCACGCTCGGCGCCGGGCTTCGCCGGCTTCGCCAGCGCCGACGCACGTACGCCGGCGAGTTCACAGTTCAATCGCGCGTCAAGGCGAAGGCGGCGGCGCACTACGCGACGGCGGGTGGTGGAGCGGCGGCGTGGCAGGCGGCGCTCACCGCGCTCGGCGCGTCGTTCCTGAACGCGGGTGCCACGACGCGCGCGCGTTCGACGTCGGCGTCGTACGACACGTACGGCGCCGCGCCGGATTCGCCGAACGGTCTCGACGCAGGCGACGAACACGACGCTGTACGCCCACATGTCGTTCCAGGCCGACGTGCAGCACAAGGCGAACGGCTCGCCGGACGATCGCTACACGGCGAAGATCCGCACGGGTCTCCCGTCGCGCACGGTCCGGTCACCGGCGACGGCCCGACCAGCGCGGCACGTCGACGCTCGGCTTCAGCATCTGGCCGACGCACGTCGTCGCCGATTCCGATCATCCGCAACGAAGAGCTGATCCTGCTCCGCGCCGAAGCCAAGCTGGCGACGGGTGACAAGGCGGGCGCGATCGCCGACCTCAACAGGTTCGCAGAACTCCGGCGGTCTGCCGGCCTCGACGCTCACCGCGGCGTCGTCGGACGATGCGATCCTCACGGGCATCCTGTACGAGAAGCGCTACTCGCTGATGATGGAAGGCAACCGTTGGATCGACATGCGCCGCTACAACAAGCTCAACCTGCTGCCGCTCGACATCGCGTCGGGCCCGAACAAGAACTTCGTCGCCAAGGTGATGCCGATTCCGCAGGCCGAGTGCCTGGTTCGCGCTCCGCTGGGCGGCGCCTTCGTCGGACCGAACGGGCTGAACAACTGCGCGCCGTAAGCCTCATGCGGTAGCGCAGGACGAGTACGTTGCAGAACAGAAGCCGGAGACCGGGGTACCATCCGGTCTCCGGCTTCCACACTTTCGGAGCCCGTTCGCTCCAACTTCCGAGTTGATGTCATGCATCGAGCTCTGCTCTTCGGTACTTCTTCCGCTCGTCGCTCGTCGGCGTCGCCGCTGTCCAGTCGCGCGCGCAGGTCGACCCGACCGCCGGCATCGAGCGGCCGGCCCGGCATCGTCGGCCGGCGCTCGGGACGATCGACGGCATCGTCAGCGACACGAACCTCGTTCCGCTCCAGGCCGCGTTCGTCTCGATCCTCGGCACGAACATTCGAGTTGGCACCGGGCCCGAACGGCCGCTTTCGCATCACGAAGGTTCCGGTCGGCCAGTATCTCGTGATCGTGAAGCGCGTCGGCTATCGCCCGACGTCGAGCGTCATCGACGTGCCGTCGTCGGACACGCTGCGACTGGCGTACACGCTCGAGCAGCGCGGTCGAGACGCTCGATCCGGTGATCGTCACGGAGAAGTCGCCGCTCGCCGAAGCTGGCCGAGTTCGAGCAGCGGCGACGGCTCGGGGTCGGCGAGTTCATGACGCGCGGAGCAGATCGATGCAGCAACTCGGTCTACCCGACCGAGCTGTTCCGCCGGTTCAAGACGGTCAACGTGTCGCCGAACCAGTCGAAGGCGATCACGGAGTACTACGCGCTGAGCCGCCGCGAGGGCGCGAACCCGCAGCTTGGGCGCGTGCCCGATGCAGGTGTATCCTCGACCAAGTTCCGCTGCCGACTCCGTTCAACCTCGATCTGCTGCCGTCGCCGCGTGAGATTGCCGGCATCGAGGTGTATGCGGGTCGGCGACGATTCCGCCGCAGTTCAACGGATTCAATCGCGGCTGCGGCGTCATTCTGGTCTGGACGCGAGAGTACTAGCAATTCCGCAGTAGTCCGAGGACGGCGCTCGACCGCGGTATTCCACCAAATACTCGCAGTGTTGGAGGGGCCGTGCGGTACCTCAAGGCAGCATTGACCGTTCTCGCCACGATGCTCGTGCTGATCGCGCGCCGCAGTTCCCGCCGCGGCGCAGACGATTCGTGGGTCGCGTCGTGCTGCCCGACAGCGCGACGCCCGTCGCGGGCGCGATCGTCAACGCGGCCGATGCGCGCGGGACGATCGCCGCGCGAGCCCTCACGACGGCCAGCGGTCGAGTTCACGCTGCGCCTTCCGTCCGAGGGGCGCTATTCGCATCACGGTCCTGCGCATCGGATTCCGACCGACCGCGCTCCCGCCGATCACGGTCGGTGCCGGCGCGACCGAAACCATCCGCGATCGTGTTCTCGGGGCCGGCGATCACGCTCGCTGCGGTGAACGTGCGCGACCGAGAAACGTGCCGCGTCAGCGCAGACACGGGACTCGCCGTTACGCGCGTCTGGGAAGAGGCGCGCAAGGCGATGCTGTCATCGCAACTGAGCGCCGAAGGCGCGCCGCTCATCGCCGAGTGGATCGAATACGATCGAACGCTCGACTCGGCGTCGCGCTACGTTCGCCAGCAGCGAATCAAAACATCGAAGAACCCGACCACGCACGCGTTTCGCAGCGCACCGCTCGCGCTGCTCGATACAGCGGGCTACGTCGTCGCCGATGCTACGGGGACGACCTACTATCTCCCCGACGCTGAGGTCCTTCTTTCGGCCGGCTTCGCGGCGGCGCACTGCTTTCGACTCGAGGCGCCGCCTCGTGGCGCGGCGAACCTGATCGGCGTCGCGTTTACCCCGGCGCGCGAGCGACGCGGCGCGACGTGCGCGACGTCGAAGGCACGGTATGGGTCGATCGACGAAGCGCGGAGTTGAAGACCCTCGACATCCATTACACGAATCTTCCGGAGATCGCTGGAGGCCGCTACACCCGGGCGGGTCGTCGAGTTTCTCCGACTCCAGGACGGCAACTGGCTCATCAATCGCTGGAACGTGCGAATGCCGCAGCTCGGCGCCACGACGCGGACCACCGTGGTAGGCGGCCGCGTCATGGGCGGCAGCTCCGCGATCGTGCGCGGGACGCAAGTGACCGGCGGGGAAGTGAACCGCGTCTCTCGCCGCGACAGTCTGTTCTACGAATGGCACGGGCCGCACCTGCGCCTGTTGTTGCAGGGCGATGATTCGATCATGCGCGCTGCTGGCGCGAAGGTCGAGCTCGATGGCACGGACTACGAGCAGCGCGCCGACGTAGACGGCAGAGTTGATCTTTCGCCGGTGCTCGCCGGACGATACAAGGCGAAGATTCATACGGCGCTCATGGATTCGCTCGGCATGCCGCCTGTCGATCAGGATGTGGAAGTGCGCGACGGAACGCGCGTCGACACGCTCCGACTTCCGCGTGCGCGCGATCTGCTCGCGGTCGCGTGTCGCGATTCGGTGTCTCGCGGTGAAGGCATGCTGCGCGGACGCGCGGTAGATCAGCAGCGAAAGCCGCTCAAGCAGGCTGCGGTGGTCGTCATGTGGCAAACCGACTTCTCCATCATCGGCGGTGCCTCGGGCGACCAGATGAATCGAAAGGAAAAAACAATCGGTTCGTTCTCCGACGATTCGGGGAACTGGCGCATCTGCGGTGTTCCGCGGCAGGTCCCGCTCTTCGTTAGCGTGACCGTCGACGCCGGATCGGCGTTTCGAAAGACTGAACTGGCGGGCGAGTTCGGTGCGGTTGACCTCGAGCTTGGTTCGGGTGCTACGACGCGCGCCGATGAAGCCATGATTGGCGCAGGCGCGATGGGGCGACGCGCGGCATTGGTCGAGGTCGCGGTCTTCAATCCTGCAGGCGCGCCTGTTCCCGAGGTGACTGTCGATGTCGAACCGCCGAGCGGGCCGTCGCGGCGTGTCGTGACGGGTGCGACGGGCCGCGCGTTGATTCCGGAAATCGCCCCGGGCCTGCTCAAGGTCAAAGCGCGTCGCGTCGGTTACAAGGAAGGGCAAGTCGCGGTCACGGTCGACGCGCGGCCGCAACACGATTCCAATCATCCTCGGCCAGAACGCGGGGCCGGCGCTGGATACGATGCGTGTCGTTGGTGGGCGCAACACAGTAGGGCGCCTCGACGGATTCGAGACGCGCCGACTCAATCGCACGGCGACTGCGAGCTTCTCGCGAGAAGACATCGTCAAGCGGAATCCGTCGGCAATCTGGCAGCTGTTCACACACGTGCCATCGCTGGTGATCGTCGATTCCGGAATGGTCACGGCGCAGTCGTCGCGATCCAGTCTCGCGGTTCCGTCGACCCCAGGTTCGGCCAACTCGTTCGACGCGTTTCGCAAGGCGTGCTACTACGCGATCATGGTCGACGGCAGCATCATGAGCTCCGCCGGGAACGACAACGCCTTCGACCTTCGCCTTCTCCCTCCGCCGGATGAGATCTACGGCGTCGAAGTCTTCGCCGGGCCGGCGTCCATTCCGCCGCAGTATGGCGGCGTCGGCGTCGGGAAATGGTGCGGCATGATCGCCGTCTGGACTCGGTGAGGCGCAGACTCGAACACCGGCTTGCAGCCGCCACGCTCCTGTTGATCGCGGCGGTTTCGCCACTCGCGGGGCAAACACTCCGCGGAACCGTCGTCCTTCCTGACAGCACGACGCCGGTGACGGGCGCGATCGTCACTGCAGTCGACGATCGCGGTGCGACGGCAGCGCGGGCGCTCACGACCGTGCGCGGGGAGTTCACCCTCCGTCTGCCATCGGAAGGCCGCTATGCGCTGATCGTTCAGCGCATTGGGTTTCGTCCGACGCGCGTCCCTTCGATCGCGGTCGGTGCGAGTGCGACGGAGACGATCCGCATCGTATTCGCCGGCGCGGCCGTGACGTTGGCGACGATGAACGTGCGCGAGCGCGAAACGTGTCGTGTGAGCGCCGACACCGGGCTCGCGGTCGCACGGGTCTGGGAAGAAGCGCGCAAGGCGATGCTCTCGTCGCAACTGAGCGCCGAAGGGCACCGCTCGTCGCGGAGTGGATCGAGTACGATCGCTCGCTCGACTCCGCCGCGCGCTACGTGCGGGAGCAGCGCATCCGTAGCACGCGCAACTCGACGACGCACGCGTTTCGTCAGCCCACCGATTGGCACGCTCGACTCGGCGGGCTACATCGTCACCGACAGCACGCGGAACGACATACTACCTGCCCGACGCTGAAATCCTGCTCTCGCCGACGTTCGCGGCCGCGCATTGCTTTCGTCTCAAGGCGCCGCCCGCGAGGCGCGGCGGACCTCATCGGCGTCTCCTTCACCCCCGCTCGCGATCGACGCGACGTGCGCGAGATCGAGGGGACGGTCTGGGTCGATCGCCAGACGTCGGAGTTGAGAACACTTGAAATCAACTATACGAATCTTCCTTCCGTGGTGGAAGCTGCCCACCCCGGTGGATCAGTCGAGTTTCTGAGGCTGAGCGACGGCAACTGGCTGATCAACCGATGGAGCGTGCACATGCCTCGCCTGGGTGTCACGTCCCGCCCGATGACGCTCGGGTGTGAAGGCCATGGTGACTGGCAAGCTCCGCCGTCGTTCGCGGGACGCAGGTGACTGGCGGAGAGGTCAATCGCGTGTCGCGGCGCGACAGCGTGTTCTACGAATGGCATGGGCCGCACCTACGACTGCAGCTTCAGGCCGACGACTCGATCATGCGTCCGGCTGGTGCACTGGTCGCCCTCGTCGGGACCGACTACACCGCGCGTGCGGGCGCTGACGGCCGCGTCGATCTCTCGCCGGTGCTCGCCGGTCGATACCGGGCGCAGATTCACACGTCGTTGATGGACTCCCTCGGCATGCCGCCGCTGGACACGCGACGTCGAGGTGCGAGAGGACGCGCGCGTCGACAGCTTGCGACTTCCGCGCGCCCGAGACGTCCTCGCCGGCGTATGTCCGCGCGATTCGGTCGCACATGGCGAAGGCATGCTCCGCGGGAGCGTGCTCGATCAGCATAGCGCTCCGCTCGACCGCGCGGCGGTGATCGTGACATGGCAAACGTACTTGTCGATCGCCGGCGAAGCTGATTGGTCGAAAGAGAAGAGCATTGGCGGCTACTCAGACGATGCGCGGGCATTGGCGCGTATGCGGCGTCCCGAGAGATGTTTCCCTCGTCGTCAGCGTTGCCACCGATTCGGGATCAGCCACGCGCGGCACGACGACTGACGACCGATTTCGCGGCCGTCGATCTCGAACTTGGCAAGAGCACGGCGACCGCGGCGGAGAAGGCCTTGGCCGGTATTCGGGCAATCGGGAAACAAGCTGCCGTGCTCGAAGTCGCGGTGTTCAATCTCGCCGGTGCTCCTGTCCCGGATGTCACTGTTGATGTACAACCGCCGACGGGTCCGGTGCGCACGGTCGTGACAGGCCCGACGGGTCGCGCGCTCATTCCTCAAATCGAGCCAGGCCAGCTCAAGGTCAAAGCGCGACGGATCGGCTTCAAGGCAGGGCAGGTCGCAGTGACCGTCGAGCCGGGCCGCAACACTGTGCCGATCATCCTCGGCGAAGTCACGCTGCCGACGCTCGACACCATGCGCGTCATCGGCGGTCGACGCGCATCGGCCGGCTCGACGAGTTCGAGACGCGCCGGTTGAACCACATGACGACGGTCAGCTTCACACGCGACGACATCGTCAAGCGCAATCCCGTCGACATCTGGCAGATGCTGAGAGGAGTGCCGTCGATCGACATCGAGCAGACGCAGCATCGTCGCGGCGCAGTCGTCGCGTTCGCACCGTCTGACCCCGGACGGTAGAATCGTCCCGTGCTATCTCGCCGTGATGGTCGATGGAGTCATGCAGACGCCGGCCGGCTTCGACCACAATGGACCGGTCGACCTCCGACTGCTGCCCAGGCCGGAGGAGATTCACGGCGTCGAGGTTTTCGCCGGCGCTGCGATGATTCCGCCGCAGTACGGCGGAGTTGGAAGCGGGAAGTGGTGCGGAATGATCGCCGTCTGGACGCGATAGAGTCTTACGGCTGCTTGTAGACCGTCCCGTTCTTCATCACCATCGGCACCTTCGACAGCGCCATGATGTCCTTCGTCGGATCGCCCTTCACCGCGACGAGATCGGCGTAGAGTCCGGCCTTCACGCGCGCCGATGCGATCCTCCCAGCGGAGCATCTTCGCGTCGTTCACGGTCGCGGCGCGCAGTGCCTGCAGCGGCGTGAGTCCGTTCGTCGACGAGACCTTCGACTTCCTTGCGCGTTGTCGCCGTGCGCGAGCGGGCCTGAGTCGGCGCCGTTGCAGATCGTGACGCCGGCGTCCATCGCCAGTCTGCAGCACCGCCTGCTTGTTTCGCGCTGCCGACCGACACCGTCGGCACGTAGCACACGCCGCGCTCGGCCATCAGCTTGAAGACCTCGGGCGTGCCGCCGTCGCCGTGCTCGATCGTCGCCACGCCGGCGAGCGTCGCGCGACGCATCCCCTCGGCGGTCGTCGACGTGCGCGGCGACCTGGCGGCCCGAGCTCTTCGCGATCGTCGACGATGAGATTCAGCTCGTCCTGCGTGAACCCGGGCATCGCTTCGCCGTTCGGGCCCCAGCGGTAGTCCGCGTAGACCTTGATCCAGTCGGCGCCGTGCTTGATCTGGTCGCGCACGACGCGGCTGATCTTGTCGGGGCCGTCGGCCTCCTCGGCGCCCTGCGGAATCTCGTCGATGTACTCGGTGGCGAATCCCTTCGGCGCGTAGCTGCCCGTGACGACGATCGCCTTCGTCGTCGACGACCATCCGCGGGCCGGGGATGATGCCCTGATTGATCGCCTGCTTGAGCCCGACGTCGGCGTAGCCGGCGCCCTCGGTGCCGAGATCGCGCACGGTCGTGAAGCCGGCGAGCAGCGTGGCCTGCGCGTGGTTGACCGCGCGCGCGACGCGCAGCGCGAGCGGCTCGTGCAGCACCTGGTCGTTCCACGACGTCTCGTTGTACGGATGGAGCAGGAGGTGCGAGTGGCCCTCGATCAGTCCGGGAATCAGCGTCGTGCCGGGAAGCGAGATCGTCGTCGCGTCGGCCGGCGCGCTCACCTGCGCGTGCGGTCCGACCGCTTCGATGCGTTCGCCGCGCACGAGCACGACCCAGCCTTCGTGCGGCGTCGCGTCGATCGCCGTCCCAGACGCGGTCGGGAACGAGCAGCGTCGGCGGACCGGCGGGCGCCGCCGCGCCGCCGCGGCCGCCGCGACCCTGCGCGACGCGAGCGACGGGAAGAACCGCGACTGCGACGGCGATGAGAAAACTCTTACGCATGATGGTTCGCGTTGAAGTCGGAAGAAGGAGCAGGCCTCGTGAAGCTGCCGAATTCGCGGATCTGAGACCTGGGACCTGAGACCTGACCTACAATCACGACCGCTCGACCGGAAAGCCCGCTGCCTGCCACGCCTGAATGCCGCCCGAGACGTTGGCGACATCGGTGAAACCCTGCGCCTGCAGAATGCTCGCCGCGATCGCCGACCGCGTTCCGCCCTGACAGTGCACGGCGATCGGCGTGTCGTGCGGAATCGTCGTCGATCGCGCGGCGAGATCGCCGAGGAACAGATGCTCGGCGTTGATCAAATGTCCCTCATTCCATTCCGCGGCGCCACGGACGTCGATCACGCGTCGGTCGCGGCTTGCGGCGAGCTGCTTGGCGTCGAGCAGCGAACCGTCTGCAGCGCGCCGTGGCGCGACTGCCACGCGGCGCGGAGACGCAGCGCCGGCCCGACGCGGTGACGCGATCGAGTCCGATCAGCGACAGTCCGTGCCGCGCTCGCACGATGCGCTTCGGATCGTCGGCGAGGAGAACGATGTCGCGGTCGTAGCGGAAGCAGCGATGCCCGCCCAGGTGATGAACGACGTGCCCGTCGGGATGTTGAGCACTTTCGGAAGGTGACCCGCGGCGAAATCCGCCGTGCTGCGCACGTCGATCACCGGCGTCCCCGCTTCGATCGCGCGCTCGAACGCCGCGAGGTCGATCTCCGGAAGGTCGGTCATCGGCGGCGTCGGCGGCGGACCGTCGCGATTCACCGCCTTCATCGTCGCGAAATACTTCGGCGGCTCCGGCTGTCCGGCGAGCACCTCGGCGCACGAAGTCGTCTTCGTCGTCGGTCTGAAATGCCCAGTTGGCAATTCGCTCATAGCCGAGCGTCGTCGACGGCATGGCGCCGAGCGCCTTGCCGCACGCCGAGCCGGCGCCGTGTCCGGGCCAGATCTGCAGATAGTCGGGCAGGTCGGAGAGCGCGCGCAGCGACCGAAAGAGCGAGCGCGCCATCGCGTCCATCGTTCCGCGAACGTTCGCGGCGCGCTCGAGCAGGTCGGGTCGGCCGACGTCGCCGACGAACACGAAGTCGCCGCTGAACATGCCGATCGGCCGATCGCTCGTCGCGCGATCGGTGACGACGAAGCAGATGTGCTCCGGCGTGTGGCCGGGCGTGTGCCGCACGTCGATGAGAACCCGGCCGAGCTCGATCTCGTCGCCGTCGCGAACGAGCTGCGCGCCGTCGCTGTTTCGCGAACTGGTATTGCCAATCCGTGCCGCCCTCGGCCGACAGCAGCAGTGTCGCGCCCGTCTTCTGCGCGAGCTCGCGCGCGCCCGAGACGAAATCGGCGTGGATGTGCGTTTCGGTGACGTAGGCGATCGTGAGCTTTTCGTGTGCGGCGGCGGCGATGTATCGGTCGACGTCGCGGTTCGGATCGACGACGATTGCGAGTCTTCGTTTCCTGGCAGGCGAGCAGATAGCTGCTCTGCGACAGCCAGTCGTTGTACAAGCGTTCTAGCAGCATTCCGGAGAATGCCTTGCGAACGGCGCGTACGCAACGCAGGATGTGTCGATGCGAACCACCAATTGTCTCACTGCTGTTCCTGGCGTCATCGGCCGCCGCGGCGCAGTCGACCGAAACGCCAATTCCGTTCGATAGCGCGCAACGCGTCATCGCCGTCACGCCCGCGGTTGCCACGCGGCTCCAGCTCGCCGCGCCTTCGTGGCCGGTGACGGGCCTCTACCGCGAGGCCCGCCTCTACTCGATCGAACCCGGCGGCCAATTCGTTCTCGTCGTGCAACTGCCGAGCGGCGCGCTCCAGCGCTTTCCGCTCAGCGCCGCGGAGCGGGGCTCGCTTGGTCTTGCCATCGACGCGGCCATGCGAGCCGCGGGCCGCCCGAGCGCCGAGGCGATGTCGGATTTCGTCTCCGAGCCGGCGGGGAATGCGTTCGCCCGGCACCAGACCTTCCTGGCGGCGGCGGTCTACGGTCCGCTCGCGGCATCGCTGGCCGACGACGGAGCCGCCGCGGGCGGTATCTACCTCGCGACGACCGGGACTGGCATTCTTCATCTCCTACGGCTTCGGCGCAGAACACGCCGTTCACCCGTGCGCAGAGCGATCTCGCCGGGAGCCTCGGTCTCGCCGCGGCCGCGGGTGGAATTTTGACTGGCTACTCGCTGACGGGCAACGCCGACAGGGGCGTTCGTGCGCTCGCCGCTCGGCTCGGCGATCGCCGGAACCGCGGCGGGCGTTGCGCTCGGCGAAAAACTCAGCGACGCCGAGGCGCACGCCGCGACGTTGGGGATCGAGACGGCGGCAGCGACCGCGGCGACGCGTTGCCGGCGTGGCGGGCGCCGACCCTCGCGCGATGGCAATCGCCGCCGTGCTCGCGGGCGGCGCCGGGTATTCGATCGGCGTCCACTACCCGCGCCGCGCCTCGTACACCGTCACCGCGGGCGACATCGAGGCGACGAGCACTGCCGGTCTCGTTGGGGCACTGGCTGGCGGCGCGTTCGTCGCGGGACTCGATCGTCCGAGCCCGGCGCAGTACGCCGGCTTCCTCGGCGGCGGCTATCTGGCCGGCCTGGCGCTCGGCGATCTCTCGATCGCGCGCCGCTTCGACCTCACTCAGGCGCAGGCGAACGTGATGAACGTCGGCGCAGTCGCCGGCGCGCTACTTGGGCTCGCGGTGCCGGTGCTGATGGACGGGGAAGACAACGCCACGCCGTACGCGGTCGCCGCCGGCGGTGCCGTGTCTGGGAATGACGGCGATCGCGAGCACCTTTCCGCGCGTCGGCGTCGAGGGTCTCGTCCGCGGGCGGAACGGTCGAGCGGGGAACTCGCGGGAGCGGTCCTCGCTTGTCGATCACGCCGGGCGGCCTGGCCGGTCTCGTCACCGGAACGCCAGGCCGTCACGTTCTTGCTCGACTCGTCTTCTGATCTCAGTCAGTCCTGACGGAGTGCGACGAGTGGATCCGCCCCAGCTGCTCGTCGCGCCGGGACAAAGCTCGCGGCAAAGGCCACCGCCCCAAGAACCGACGTCATGCCGACGAATGTCGCTGGGTCGAGCGGATCGACGCCGAACAGGAACGGCACGAGCGCACGGGACGCGAGCGTCGCGAGAATCAATCCGATCGCCACACCGACGGTCACGACGCGCATTCCTTCACGCAGGATCAGGCGAAGGACGTCGCGGCGTGCCGCGCCGAGTGCCATTCGCACCCCAATCTCGCGCGTGCGCTGCGCCGTCGAGAACGAGAGCACGCCGTACAATCCGATCGCCGCGAGCAGCAACCCCGCCAGTCCGAGCGACGCCGTGACGATCACGGCGAATCGCTGCGGCAGCAGCACTCCGGCCGCCGATCGCTCGAAGCGTCACGGTGACGGGCGGCGGAACGCGTCGCGTCGAGCGCGCGCACCTCGGCGCGAATCGGCGCGATGAGCTGCCCTGCATCGCCGTTCGTCCGCACGAGCAAACTCATATCGGATCGCCAGTGCTGCGCGATCGGCAGATACATGAACGGGGCGGGGCGTTCGTCGAGCTTTGAGAACTTCACATTCGTCGTGATGCCGACGACGGTGATCGTCGTCGCCGAATCGAGCTTGAACGTTCGACCGAGTCCACTCTCGTCCCGGCCAGTATCGCTCGGCGAACATCTTGCTGACCACGGCCACGTGCGGCGCGGTCGCGTTGTCGGACGCCAGTAGTCCGCGGCCGGCGACGATCGGTTGACGAAGCACGTCGAAGTAGCCTTCGTCGACGAGATTGGCGTATGTCCCGCCGTTCAGCGCGGGCTGACCCGGAATGGCGACGTCGTAGCCGGTGTTGCTCATCGTGAGCGGGACGACGCGCGTGTAGCCGACGCTCGTCACGCCGGGCAGGCCGCGCATGTGATCGCGCAGCGCCGCGTAGAAGACCTGCGCGCGAACCGTGTCGTAGCCCGATAGGCTGACGTCGAGCGTGGCGATGGCGACGTGATCGATGTCATAGCCCGGACGCACCGCCTGTCCGCGCGCGAGCGCGCGCACGAACAATCCCGATGTCGTGAGCAGCAGCAGCGATGCAGCCACCTGCGCCGCGACGAGCGCGTTGCGCAAGCGCGAGCGGCTCCGCCCTGACCCGGCGCTGTCGCCGCGCAGGGTCGTCGCGATGTCGGCGCGCGATCCCTGCAGCGCCGGTGCGAGACCGAACACTGCACCGGTGAGCAGCGCGACGACGAGTGTCACGACGAGCACCCGCGCGTCAGGCGAAACATCGAGGCTGAGCGGGACGTCGACCGGCAGTGGAATGCGTGAGAGCATTCGCGTTCCCCACAACGGCGAGGAGCGCGCCGAATGCGCCGCCGAGCGTGAAGAGAATCACGCTTTCCGTGAGCAGTTGACGCACGAGGCGCCGGCGGCCTGCGCCGAGTGCGATTCGCACGGCGATCTCGCGCCGGCGCGCGACGGCGCGAGCGAGCAGCATGCTGGCCACGTTTACGCTCGCGATCATCAGAACGAGTCCGGACACGGCGAGCAGTACGATGAAGAATGCGAGCACCGGCTTCGTCGCGTCCGCGGGAAGACCCGAAATCGTCGCGAGCTGCACGTCGTCGAACGATGTCCCGTCACCCGAGTGGCCTGCCTCGACCTCTTCGACGAACTGCTTTGCCAGCGCGGCGAGCTCGGTGTGCGCCGCGTCGCGCGACACGCCGGGCGCAGTGCGTCCCACCAGCTCCAACCACGCGGCCTTCGGTGACCGAAGCAGGTCGCCGCCGCGCCGAACCATCGGCTGCATCGGCATCGGCACCCAGGCGTCCGTGCGAATCACCGGATAGAGCCCATTGAACCGCACGGGCGTCACGCCGATCACCGTGAAGCGCTGCCCGTTGACCAAGATCTGTCGACCGACGATGCCGCTGTCGGCGGCGAAACGTCGTCGCCAGAGCTCATGGCTGATCACGACGACGGGACTCGGCTCACCAACGCGTCCCTCCGCCGGCACGAAGAAGCGGCCGAGCGCGGGGCGCACGCCGAGCACGTCGAAATAGTTCGCCGTCACGAGATTCGATTGCGCCAGCGTTCCTTCTCCGCCCGTGCTGATCGTGATCGGAACCATGTCCCACGCGGCGACGCCGCTCATCGTCTTCGCGCGCGACGCGAGTCGCTCGTAGAACGGATACGACGCCGACCGCGAGGACGTCTCGATCGCGGATCGTGCGCTGGAGCGTGACGACGCGTCGGGCGTCGGTCACGCCGGGCACGGGGCGCAGAATCGTCGCGTTGGCGACGCTGAAGATCGTGCTCACCGCGCCGGTGCCCAGCGCGACGACCGCGATCGCGACGAGCGTGAACACCGGATTCTTGCGGAGAATGCGGACGGCGTAGCGCGCGTCCTGAACGATCGCTTGGAACATGTCGTCCTCGTGTTCGTGGGCGCCGGTGAACAGCAAATCGGGAATGGTACGCAGCCAGAGCGCCGTCACCCCGCGCAGGCCGCCTCGCTGTCGCGCGGCGCGCAGGTGATCGCGAAACAGCTCCTGCATGTCGTCGCCGAAATCGCGCCGAAAGTCGGCGGGAACATCCGCAGCAGCGCGGCATACGCGCGCTCACTGAACGAGCGTCGGGTCGTCATGTGGTGCCGAATCGTTTCGACAGCGACCGAGCGGCGGAGGACGCGAGCAGGGTCTCGAGGCGTTCGGCTTCGAGCGCGGCGACGCGTGCGCCGAGTTTCGTGAGGCGGTAGTATCGGCGGCGCTCGTTCTCGAACTCCGCCACGGTTCGTCGGTCGGCGGCTTCGATCAAGCCGTCCGCGACCAGCCGTTTCAGCACCTTGTAGAGGTTCCCGGGCTCGAGGTGGAGCGCGCCGTCCGTCCGATCGGCAATCGCCTGGGTGAGCCCGTAGCCGTGCTGGTCCTCCTCCGCGAGGGAGAGCAGGACCAGGAATTCGACGGGGCGGAGCGGGAGAAAGGCGCGCGGGTTGGCGGTCATCGAGGCGGGTCGCTGGTATGATCCAAAGGATCATACGGAGCCATCGTCGGAGAGTTTCGCCCGGAGCGGCCACGAGCCATACTTCAGGTCCCAACGCCGCCCGTGTCAGCGTCGTAACTACAGATACGGATCCCGTCGTCCCGGCGGCCTTGCCGCGCCCTCCCCCAAACCGACGATGTTCTCATGAAAAAGATCGCCATCGCGCTGACGGCTGTGCTGGCTGTGCCGGCCATCGCGCACGCCCAGAAAAAGGTGCTGACGCAGGCCGACTGGGACAAATGGAAATCGATCAGCTCGCCCGTGCTTTCCCAGGACG
>CAWFLQ010000001.1:0-1026984 GCA_963816745.1 uncultured Alphaproteobacteria bacterium | reverse complement strand
CTTGCCCGATTGGCGTTGCCGGCGCGCCAAGCCTGAGCAATGTCCAGGATATTTCGCCAGCGATTGGCGCGCGCGCCGGGGCCGCAGAAGAACTGGTCGATCTTATCCTGAGGTCTTGTCGCGTTTGCCATCGTCATTCCTCCGTTGTGATGCGGCAAAGCTGAATGCGACGACGCAAACCAGCCCCGGCCCGCATCCGGTGAACCCGGTGCAGCCTATTGATCCAGCGCCTGGCGGTGGCCCGCCAATCACGCCGGAGTTGTTTGATAAAATACAGCCGTCAGATCAAAAGACAGCCTAAGCGCTTGTCCGATCACCTAAGCGTTTGTCCAATCACCTAAGCGTTTGTCCATTAGCGCGATTACCCGCGCATGAGATATTTGTGAAGCCGTCCCCACCCATCGTGGGCCCTAACGCCTGAGAGCGAAACCACAGGGAGGCAATCGCGATGTTGGTCTGGCTGGAGCAATTTTTAGTCCGCTACCCGGAGCTCGCCCTATTCCTGGTGATCGCCGCCGGCTACTGGATCGGAAGCTTCAAGATCAGAGCGTTCAGCCTCGGCCCGGTCACCGGCGCTCTGTTCGCCGGGCTGCTGGTTGGACAGTTCGCCCATGTGCCGGTCTCCGCCATGACGAAATCCTTTTTGTTCCTGCTGTTTCTGTTCGGGATCGGCTACTCGGTCGGGCCGCAGTTTATGCAGGCGATGGAACCGCGACGGGTTGAAACCCGTGTTGGTCGCCCTGGTCGGTGTGCTTCACCGGCCTTGCGGCTGCGATTTTTATCGCCAAGGCGTTGCGGCTCGATCCGGGCTTTTCGGCCGGGCTGATGTCGGGCTCGCTGACCCAGAGCAGCGCCATGGGAACGGCGACCAACGCGATCAACGCGTTACCCTTGCCCCAGGCGGACCGCGCTCGGTTCGTGGCCCATATCGCAGTGGCGGATGCGGTCTGCTACATCTTCGCCTATGCGGGCGTTATCGTCTTCCTATCGATGATTGCTCCGGCGCTCCTGAGGATCGATCTGCGGACGGAGGCGCTGAAGCTCGAGCAGTCATTGGGCATGATGCGCGCAAAGCCGGGCGTGGCATCCGCTTGGCGGAAATTCGAGGTGCGCGCATATCGGTTGCCGCAAGGATCGCCGCTCGCCGGAGAGAGTGTTGCGGCTGCCGAGGCGCGGGCGTCCGAGGACCGGTTGTTCATCCACCGGGTCCCGCCGAGGAGACCGCATCATCGAAGCGGAAGCCCGGCACAACCATCGAGACGGGCGACGTGCTGGCGCTCTCCGGCCCGCGTCAGGTCATCGTCGAGCGGATCGGACCTCACGCGGAGGAGTTGGAGGACCGAGAGCTGCTCGATGTCCCTGTTAGGGCCGCCGACGTCATCCTGCTCAATCCGAAGCTCGCGGGCACAACGCTTGAGGACGCGTCGCGGCAGGGCTGGACACGTGGGTTCTACCTGCGATCAATCAGCCGCGGCGGCCAGGACATCCCCATCGGGGCAGGCATCGCGGTGCACCGCGGCGATCTGCTGCCATATGATCGGCCCGGACGCCGTCGTGCAGAGGGCGGCCGCCCGGATCGGCACCATCGTCGATCCTGGCACCCAGATCGATTTCGTCGTGCTGGGGCTGGCAATTTTCTTCGGCGGCCTCGCGGGCGTTCTCCTGGCCTTCCCGGTCGGCAACGTGAAAATCGCGTTGAGCACCAGCGTCGGCGCTCTGCTCGCCGGGCTTGCGGTCGGTGCTCTGCGCACGCGTCATCCGCTGTTCGGACGGATTTCCCGATGCCCCCATTCCCCCCTCATGACCTCGCTGGGGCTTGCCGCTTTCGTCGGGCTCACCGGGATCCAAAGCGGGGCCGGTCTTCATCGCGGCCGTGAAAGAGGCGGGCATCGGCCTCCTGCTCGGCGGCATGGTGGTGGTAACCAGGCCGCCGGCAGGTGGTCGGGCCGACCTCGGCCTACTTCGCCCGACGAACCCGTCCCCTTCTGCTGGCGCTTTCCGCCGGCGGCATGCGCGGACAGGTGCAACTGCGCCGGTTCGCAACAGCTTGGCCGGGGTTTCGTCTGCCTTGCCGATCCGCCGGCCGACCTCCATCCTCAACATCGTGAAGACGATGTGGGGCACGATCATGGTTCTCGGCCACGGCCGGTGAGCCGACGTTGCTCCGCCGATCCATTGTGCGCATGTTTGCCTTGGAAGCCGGAGCAGAAGGAATGCCGCGATATGATGTACAGCTGCAACTGCCCCTGCTTCCGAAATTCATTTTTGCTTTCGGAGCACTGCAGATGATCAATGACCGCGGATATTCTTGGGCGCCTCCCCGCAACAAGTCCGTGCCGAGCAGAGCTCTGGCGATATTCGTCACGGTTGCAATTGTGGTTGGCTCAGTGCTCCCGGCCCCCGCCGACGAGCTCCCAAATGACCCATTTGGAAATCACACGGCTGAACTCAACAAGGATGCTCCTCTCGTCGGCATATGGGAGTCGCTGAGAGATAAAATGCAGCTCGAGAAAGCCTACTTTCATGAGTGCCTGGACTCCGAGGCGCCGCCTTGCCCATCAATACCACCGCTCGTTCAAAAGCTCGATGAGATTCGCCATCATCGGGGCAAAGCTTTGCTCGGACATCTCAACATATCCGTCAATCTCATGATCAAGCCTGTGCTCAGCGTTTGGACCAGTCCGCTTGAGGCAATCACAATGAGAAATGGTGATTGCAAAGCTGACTCCATCGCTAAGTATGCGGGGGCTCAAGAGCTTGGCATCTCGGCGGACCACGTGAGGCTCGTCATCGTGCATAATCGCCGGCATGCTGAGGATCATATGGTCGCTGCGGTGTATCAAGACGGCGAATGGTTGATCCTTGATAATTTGACCAATTTGCTGGTGCGAGATTGGGAAAAAACAGACTACGAGCCTCTCGCTGTCTTGGATTACAGAGGAGCCCGCCGCTATCTTTCTGCTTTCCGGTTTGAATAGAACTTCGATTTTAGGAGAAATCCAGTGCCGAGAAAGCCTCAGGGAACACGGAAAGCAAATTTTGAAAGTGGAATGCCATGTCTGCTTGACCTTGCGCGCCCACTTGAAGCGTGCGGCGAATTCATCCTCCATGCACCGCAGAACCATATCAAGCCAGCCGTCTCTTTGGACGCACACCGACAAAAGGGAGTTTGGCAACAGGCCAGTGAAACGAAATCGAATCTGTATCCAGGCTTGGTGAAGGGCAGGATATTTTTGGAATGCCTGCCCAAAGGCAGCAGTAATTAGTGTTGAAAAAGAGCCGGCTCCGGAAATCTGAACAGGAGGATAGGTGGAGTTTCTGCCTGACAGCGGGCACGCTGTGCCCGACGAATCAGGAGACACGATGAGCGAGCGAGTCCGCCGGAATCACACACCGGCATTCAAGGCGAAGGTAGCGTTGGCTGCGATCAGGGGCCAGAACACGGTGGCGGAACTGGCGCGGCGTTGGTTCGTTCATCCCAACCAGATCACGCAATGGAAGGCGCAGCTTCAGGAAGGGGCTGCCGGGGTGTTCGGGTCTGCGGCGGGCACTGGAGCCAACCTGCCGCCGGTCGATGTGAAGTCACTCCATGCCAAGATCGGAGAGCTGACGCTGGAGAACGATTTTCGGAAGTCGCGCTCGGCAAAGCGGGTTTGCTGAGCGCAAGGCGATGATCATGCGTGAGCACGATCTTCCGATCGCCAAGCAAGCGGAGGTTCTGAACGTCAGCCGTGGCAGCGTGTACTACCTGCCGCGGCCGGTGTGGGCGACCGACCTGGAGGTCATGCGGCATCTCGATCGGCTGCATCTGGAGTTCCCCTTCGCCGGCTCGCGAATGTTGCGAGGCCTGCTGGCTGCCGAGGGGTGCAAGGTCGGCCGCCGTCACGTGAAGACGCTGATGAAGCGGATGGGGATAGCAGCGCTCTATCGCCATCCGCGGACGACGAAGCCCGAGCCGGGGCACAAGATCTATCCGTATTTGCTGCACGGAATGGAGGATGTTCCGGCCTAACCAGGTGTGGGCGATGGACATCACCTACATCCCGATGGCGCGTGGCTTCGTCTATCTGGCCGTTGTGCTGGATTGGTTCAGCCGTCGCGTGCTGTCGTGGCGTGTATCGATCACAATGGAAGCGGCGTCTGCGTCGAGACCCTGGAGGATGCTTTGGCTCGTCACGGCAAGCCGGACATCTTCAATACGGACCAGGGCTCGCAGTTCGCCGGCTCGGCCTTCACCGGCGTGCTCGCCGACAACGGCATTGCGATCAGCATGGACGGCAAGGAGACTGGCGGGACAACGTGTTCGTCGAACGTCTGTGGCGCAGCGTCAAGTACGAGGAAGTGTATCTGCGGGCCTACGACAGCGTCAGCGACGCTCGCGCCTCCATCGGAGGCTACCTCGGCTTCTATAACAGACGACGCCCACGCTCGAGCCTTGACGGCATGACGCCTGATCGAGCCTACTGCAAACCGTTGCCCCTCCGCTTGGCAGCCTAACCCCGGCAGACGCTCCACTTATCGATGCGGAGAAATTGTGCGACAACCGGGGCCGCCTCTAAACGTCCATGTTCAAATTCCTATTGAGCAGCGCGCCCGTCGTTACCCCTATTGTTACCCGTTGCGTTTTCATCCAATACGAAAATCAGGCTAAGTGCTGGCGCGCCCGGAGAGATTCCAACTCCCGACCCCCAGATTCGTAGTCTGATGCTCGCAGCACGCCCCGTGAAGTGTCCGGGAACGCGCGTCTTGTGGCACATTTTTCCGAAATTTGCGGATCACACCATGATCATTGCGGCTCGATATTCGCAAGAAGATTATCGCAAAAACGACTGGCATTCGTCGGCAAACAGAGCGCTACTGAGCCCACCTCGGCGAGACATCACCCTCCGCTTGGGGATCCTGCCCCGCTGGCGATGGCGCCACTGTGGGGCTTCGGTGGTGACGGCGCGTGTGCCGTCGCAACCGAAAGGATCTCCAAGATGTCGCACAGCAAAACCCCCAAAAAGACGAAGGTTGCGCCCGCCAAGCGCGCGAAGAAGCCTGCAAAGCCTGAAAACGTTCCCTCGGGTTCGACCCGCGGCGGGACCAAACAGGAGGCCGTCCTCGCCCTGCTCAGACAGCCCAAGGGGACAACGATCGCCGCCATCATGAAGGCGACCGGCTGGCAGCAGCACTCGGTCCGCGGCTTCTTTGCCGGTGTGGTGCGCAAGAAGCTCGGCTTGACGCTGACATCGGAGAAGGCCGACGGCGAACGCATTTATCGTGTGACCGCCGGAAAGCCGACCAAATCGAAGTCGAACCGAAGATTCCGGTCCCACCGGCCGCCTAGCCATGGCCGGTGTGATACACCGAGCGATCGAGCGCGAGCTCGATCGCATTCGGTCGCTCGGCCTCGAGGAATTGCGTCTCGAATGGCGGCGGCTGTACCACAGTGAACCGCCGAGGATCAGTCGCGACCTCCTTGTCCTTGCACTCGGTTACAGACTTCAGGAAATCGAGCACGGCGGGCTCGGCAAGGCGACCCGGCGCAAGCTGCAAACGATGGCGAAGGCCTTGCGGACAACGGGTCGGGTTGGCCCGACGCCGAGCCTCAGCCTGAAGCCCGGTGCGCGTCTGGTTCGCGAATGGCGCGGCCGCACGCACACCGTCACGGTGACGGAAGATGGGTTCGAGTATGCCGGGACGAGCTATCCGTCCCTGACCAAGATCGCCAAAAAGATCACCGGAGCGCACTGGTCGGGGCCGCGCTTCTTTGGGCTACCTGCGGCCGGGACGGAGCGCCCGAGCAATGGGGGCGCGCAATGGCTGAATCGGAAAAGACGCCGCGACGGTCCGCCAAAAGAGTCCGCTGCGCGATCTACACGCGAAAATCATCGGACGAAGGCCTGGAGCAGGCCTTCAACTCGCTCGACGCCCAGCGTGAAGCCTGCGCGGCCTTCATCCTGTCGCAGAAGCACGAAGGCTGGACGGTGTTGCCGGCGCCTATGATGACGGCGGGTATTCCGGCGGCACGATGGAGCGGCCGGCCCTGAAGCGGCTGATCGCCGACATCGAGGCAGGCCAGATCGATGTGGTCGTCGTCTACAAGGTCGACCGGTTGACGCGAGCGCTCTCCGATTTTGCCAAGCTCGTCGAGGTCTTCGACCGCCGCGGCGTCTCGTTCGTGTCGATCACCCAGCAATTCAACACCACCACCAGCATGGGACGGCTGACGCTGAACGTGCTGCTGTCCTTCGCCCAGTTCGAGCGCGAGGTCATCGGCGAGCGGGTGCGCGACAAGATCGCCGCCTCCAAGAAGAAGGGCATGTGGATGGGCGGCATGCCGCCGCTCGGATACGACGTGAAAGACCGCAAGCTCGTCGTCAACGACGACGAGGCCCGCATCGTCGTCGATATCTACCGGCGCTATCTCGCGCTCAAGTCGGTTCGCGCTCTGCAGGACGAGCTTGCAGACGCCGGGATCAGGAGCAAGCGCCGGGTTCGGCCCGACGGCACCGACGTATGGTGGCCAGAAGATCGCCCGTGGCGCGCTCTATCTGATGCTGCAGAACCGCATTTACCGCGGCGAGATCACCCACAAGGGCAATTCCTATCCGGGAGAGCATCCGGCGATCGTCGACCAGCCATTGTGGGACGAGGTCCAGGCGGTGCTCGCCGAAAACCGGGTCGAGCGGGCAACCGGCGCGCGCGCAAAGCACCCGAGTCTGCTGGGCGGCCTGGTGTTTGACGAGACCGGCGAGCGCCTGACGCCAACCTATGCGGTCAAGAAGGGAACGCGCTATCGGTACTATGTCTCGTCATCTCTCGTGACGGGAGCGAAAAGGAACCGTTCAGGCGGCTGGCGCATACCGGCCGGCGATCTGGAAGGCTTGGTGATCAACAGGCTTCGCACGTTTCTTGCCGACCCCGCAGCGATCCTCGATGCCGTCGACAATGAATCGCACGCTGGTTCAGGACAACGCCAACTGATCGAGCGTGGCCGTCAGATCGCGGAAGAACTTGGAGCCGACACGCCAGACAAAGTCAAAGCGACGCTGATGGCACTGCTGTGCCGGGTATCGATCCATTCCGATCGAATTGAAATCGCTCTTTCCCGCAGCTGCACTGCCGAGCCTTGCTTGCCGGGGCATCGATCGACCTCGCGGCACAGCCTCAGAAGTGCGGTCCCCGCGCCTCACGATCTCATGACCTTGACGAGTGCCGGCACGCCTCAAACGCGTCGGTCGCGAAATGCGAATGCTGGTCGAGAACGCGGATGACCAAGCCGCAGCCGATCCAAGCCTGCTCAGGATTATCGCTCGCGCGCACGACATCCAGGAACGCCTCAGTCAAAATACCGAGCTGACCGTGCACGACATCGCGCGCGAGGAACGAGTGACGGCAGCCTACATCTATTCTCTCCTGCGTCTGCCCTGGCTGGCGCCCGACATCACCACGGCCATCGTCAACGGTCGCCAACCGCCGCAACTCAACGCCAAGACGTTGATGCGCAAGGCCGCGCGGCTGCCAGCCGACTGGGCTGAGCAACGCACGCTGCTCGGATTCTGAAAAGTTGCCGAGCAGCGCAGAAAGATTCGCACACGTTCGTCTGACTTCAACACTCTTTGCACGCGTCTTGGCGCGCTCGACAGCAGCAAAAAAGTCAACCACGAAATGCCGCCGGAGAGATTTTCGTCGTCACGCGCGCCGAGAGAACGCGCACATTTGTCTCTGCCGACATGTCGGCACGCAAGAAATGCCCGCCAATTCGCGGCAAAAAGCCTGAGACAAAAACTACTGTGAAATCAATATGTTATCTTGGCTGGGGCGCCAGGACTTCGAACCTGGGAATGGCGGAATCAAAATCCGCTGCCTTACCACTTGGCTACGCCCCAACAGGCGGCTCGTCTGCCGCCACGGCGCGCGGAACATAGCGGCGGGTCGTGAGCCAATCAACGGCCGTAGCTGGCCGGCGCCGATATCGTAGTATGACATGCCTCAAGTCGGGTAAAACCGACCCGCGATGACCCGCCCGGCCATGGCGTCGAGCGTGCCGATTCCCCACCCGGAGAGCGAGACCATGACCTACCGGGCGCCGGTTGCCGATATCGCCTTTGCGCTCAAGAACTCCGCCGGATTCGGGCCCGCGCTGGCCGAAGGTCTTTATGGCGACCTCGGCGAGGACGTGGTCGAGGCCGTGCTGGAGGAGGCCGGCAAATTCGCGACCGACATCCTCGCGCCGCTCAACACGGTCGGCGACCGCCACGGCGCCACCTTCAAGGACGGCGCCGTCACCACGGCGCCGGGCTGGAAGGAGGCGTATCACGCCTGGTCGGCGGCCGGCTGGAACGGGCTCGCGGCTCCCGCGAAATGGGGCGGCCAGGAGCTGCCGCACGCCATCAACGCCGCCTGCATCGAGATGTGGAACTCGGCCGCCATGGCCTTCGGCCTCGGCCCGCTTCTGACCATGGCGGGCGTCGATGCGCTGGTGGAGCACGGCAGCGGACGAGCTCAAGCGCGCCTATCTGCCGAAGCTCGTCTCGGGCGAATGGATGGGCACGATGCAGCTCACCGAGCCGCAGGCCGGCTCCGACGTCGGCGCGCTGCGCACCCGCGCCGAGCGCGCCGCCGACGGCAGCTACCGCATCACCGGACAGAAAATCTTCATCACCTACGGCGAGCACGATCTCACCGACAACATCATTCACTTCGTGCTGGCGCGGCTGCCGGACGCGCCGCCCGGAACGCGGGGCATCTCGCTCTTCCTCGTGCCGAAATTCCTGCTCAACGCCGACGGCTCGCTCGGGGCGCGCAACGACGCGCGTGCCCACTCGATCGAGCACAAGCTCGGCATTCATGCCTCGCCCACCTGCACCATGGTCTATGGCGACAAGGGCGGCGCCATCGGTTTCCTCATCGGCGAGGAGAACCGCGGCATGGCCTGCATGTTCACCATGATGAACCAGGCGCGGCTCGCGGTCGGGCTGCAGGGCGTCGCCATCGCCGAGCGCGCGACGCAACAGGCGCTGGCCTATGCGCGCGAGCGCAAGCAGGGCCGCGCAGCCGGTGCGCAGAGGGCTCGAGCCCGATCATCGCGCATCCCGACGTCAAGCGCATGCTGCTCACCATGCGCGCGCTCACCCGCGCCGCGCGCGCGATCTCCTATGCGACGGCGGTCTCGCTCGACCGCGCGCAGCGGAGCCCGGACGAAGCCGCGCGCCGGGCCGCGCACGAGCGCGCCTCGCTGCTGACCCCGGTCGCCAAGGCGTTCTCGACCGACATCGGCAACGAGGTCGCCTCGCTCGGCGTGCAGGTGCACGGCGGCATGGGCTACATCGAGGAGACCGGCGCAGCGCAGCACTTGCGCGACGCCCGCATCGCCGCGATCTACGAAGGCACCAACGGCATCCAGGCGATCGACCTGGTGACGCGCAAGCTGCCGCTCTCGGGCGGCGCCACGGTGAAGGCCATGCTCGGCGAGCTCAAGCGCACGGTCGATGCGGTCAATGCCGACAACGACCCGGCCTTCGGCTGGACCGGCGCCCGGCTGCAGGACGCCGTCGAGTCGTTGGAGCGCGCGACGCAGTGGCTCCTGGGCGGGCAGCACAACGACCTCGACACGGCGCTGGCCGGCGCGACGCCCTATCTGCGGCTGTTCGCGCTCGCGGCCGGCGGCGCGTTTCTGGCCGAGGAAGCGCTGGCGGCGCGCAAGCTTGCCGGGAACGGCGCCGATGCGCGCGGGCGCACCGCGATCGCGCGCTTCTTCGCGGAGAATCTGGCGGTGCAGGCGGGCGGGCTCGAGCGCACCGTGGTCGAGGCCGCCGATAGCGTCAACACGGCGGATGCGGCGTTGGGTTAGCAATCATGTTGCTCAAGAACCATACCCTCTTCATCACCGGCGCGTCGCGCGGCATCGGGCTCGCGATCGCGCTGCGAGCCGCGCGCGACGGCGCCAACATCGCCATCGCCGCCAAGACCGACACGCCACACCCGAAGCTGCCGGGCACGATCTTCACCGCTGCCGAGGAGATCGCCAAGGCCGGCGGCAACGCACTGCCGCTCGTGGTCGACGTGCGCGACGAGGCGCAGGTGAAAGGCGCGATCGAGCAGACGGTCGCGACCTTCGGCGGCATCGACATCGTGGTCAACAATGCCAGCGCCGTCTCACGCACGCCGGTCGCGGACACCGACATGCGCCGCTTCGACCTGATGCATCAGGTCAATACGCGCGGCACCTTCATGGTGTCGAAATACGCCATCCCGCATCTCGCAAAGGCGAAGAATCCCCACATCTTGATGAACTCGCCGCCGCTCGACATGCGAGAGAAATGGTTCGCCGGCAGCACCGGCTATTCGATCGCCAAATACGGCATGAGCCTGGTCGTGCTCGGCCTGGCCGGCGAGTTGCGCGGCGCAGGCATTGCGGTCAACGCGCTCTGGCCGCGCACCACCATCGCGACCGCCGCGATCAAGAACCTGCTCGGCGGCGACCGGGTGATGCGCGATGTCGCGCAAGCCCGAGATCATGGCGGATGCCGCCTATCTCATCTTCCAGAAGCCGGCGAAGAGCTTCACCGGCAATTTTCTCATCGACGACACGTTCCTCGCCGGCGAAGGCGTCACCGACTTCGAGCAGTACCGCGTGGACCCGCGCGAGCCGCTCGCGCCCACCTTCTTCGTTCCGGACGACCCGCCGCCGCCATCCGGCGTCAGCGTCGCCGGCGTGCGATGGGAGTGACCCGATGTCCACCCTGCTCATCACCCACCCCGCCTGCCTCGACCACCTCACCGCCGCCGGCCATCCCGAGCGGCCCGACCGGCTGCGCGCGATCGACCGCGCGCTCGAGCACGAGCGCTTCCAGACGCTCGCGCGCGTCCAGGCGCCGGCGGCGACGCTGGAGACCATCGCGCTCTGCCATCCCATGGAGTACGTCACCGCCATCCGCGACGCGACGCCGAAGGAGGGCCTCATCGGCCTCGATGCCGACACCACCATGTCGCCCGGCAGCTTCGAGGCGGCGTTGCGCGCAGTCGGCGGCGCCGTGCATGCGGTCGACGAGGTGATGACGGGCAAGGCCACGAACGCCTTCGTCGCCACTCGCCCGCCCGGCCATCACGCCGAGACCGCGCGGCCGATGGGCTTCTGCCTGTTCAACAACGCGGCCATCGCGGCCCGCCACGCCCAGAAGAAGCACGGCATCGAGCGCGCCGCGGTCGTCGACTTCGACGTCCATCACGGCAACGGCTCGCAGGAGATTTTCTGGTCCGACAAGACCGTCATGTACGGCTCGACCCATCAGATGCCGCTCTATCCCGGCACCGGCGCGAAGACCGAGCGCGGCGAGCACAACACCGTCGTCAATGCGCCGCTGCGCCCGGGCGACGGCGGCGAGCAGTTCCGCGCTGCGTTCGAGAACGTGATCCTGCCGCGGCTGCGCGACTTCCGGCCGGACCTGGTCGTGATCTCGGCCGGCTTCGACGCGCATATGCGCGACCCGCTCGCCAACCTCAACCTGCTGGAAGCCGATTTCGACTGGGCGACCCGCAAGCTCATGGAGATCGCCGACGCCAGCGCCGGCGGGCGGGTCGTCTCGGTGCTCGAAGGCGGCTATGACCTCGAGGGCCTGGCGGGCTCGGCCGCCGCGCATGTTGCGGCGCTGATGCAAGGGTAACCACGGCCCCTGGCGCCGGGCCGGTGGCCACATGCGACGCGCTGCTCTATATAGAGCGCGACTCACCGGAACCCGATCATGGCCGACACCGCTCATTCCGACGTCCAGCGCCTGCCCTTCGAGAAGGCGATCGAGGAGCTCGAATTGATCGTCAAGCGGCTCGAAGAGGGCAAGGTGCCGCTCGAGGAATTGGTCGCCATCTACGAGCGCGGCGAGGCGCTCAAGCGCCGCTGCGAGGAGCTGCTGCGTCAGGCCGAGGCGCGGGTGGAGAAGATCACGCTCGATGCCGGCGGCAAGCCGACCGGAACCGAGCCGCTCGACGTGGCGTGACGCGCCGCCCTACTTCTTCTTCCGATAGACCAGCAGCGTCTTGAAATCGTCGACGCGCTCGACCGGCTGCTCTTTTTCCCACACCGGCAGGATATTCCCCGTCGCCCCCCGGCCGTTCGAGTCGCGGTACAGCAGAATATACCCGCCCGGGCGCGTCTTGGCGGTCATCATGTCGAGGAGCGCGCGGTCGTCCACTCCGCCGTACTCGGCGCTGGTCGTGTTGGGGTGCAAGAACTCGCAGAGGTGAAACATCGTCACGACGTCGAAATCCGGCAGGAGCTTCGGATTGCTGAGATAGATGTCCCCGAAATAGGCCAGATATGACTTTGCCACGCGTGAATTCTCGGTGGCGAGCGCGACGTAGGAATCGTACTCCTCCTTCGAGGCCGTGATGGCGAATACCACGTTGCCGAGCTCGGCCTGGCGCACGCCCACGACGTGATGCGTGCCGGTGCCGAAGTGGTAGATCGTCTTGCCGACGATCTTCTTCGCCTCGATCCATTCGTTGAAATGCACGTCGCACGGACAGACGTCCGCGTGCAGGTCCCATTTCTGATGCCAGTAGTTCATCTTCTGCATGAGTTACCCCGAATTGTGAACGTTATGCCGGAACCACCGCGAGCGTCGGCTGCCGCGCACGGCCTGCCACCGGCACGCCGTTCATCTGCAGGATGCGATGGTGCAGGCCGGCGAGCGCCGCCGAGCGCCCGCTCGAGACGACGATGGTGTCGGGCAGCCTGTCGGCGAGCAGGTCGTAGAGGTCGCGCGCCTCCGATTCCTCCAGCGTCGTGACCGGTTCATCGAGCAGCAGGATGGTGGGTCGGTGGATCAACGCGCGCGCGAAGCCGACACGCTGCTGCTCGCCGCCGGAGAGCACCGTGCTCCACTCCGCCTCCTCGTCGAGGCGCTCGACCAGATGGCCAAGACCCGCGGCCTCCATGGCGTCGTGCACCCGCGCGTCGTCGACCTCCTCCGCCAGCATCGGATAGCTCACGGCCTGCCGCAGCGTGCCGAGCGGGAAATAGGGCCGCTGCGGCAAGGCGAGCACACGCGCGCGCTGCGGCAGGCGGATGCGGCCTTCGCCGAGCGGCCAGATACCGGCCAGCGCCCGGAACAGGCTCGATTTGCCCGCCCCCGACGGGCCGCTCACCAGCAGCCGATCGGCCGGCGCGAGGTCGACCGCCGGCACCGACGCGATCGGCTCGCCGTCCGGGAGCCGTACGACGAGGTCCTTGATCGACAGATCGCGCGCCGCCGAGCTTGCGATATCGAGCGCCGCGCCCTCGAGGCCGGGCTCGTCCACCTCGGCCATCGCCGCCTCGAATTGCGCCACGCGGTTCATCACTGCCCGCCACTCCGCGATCTTGGCATAGGACGTGACGCAGAAGGCGAACGCGCTCTCCACCTTCATGAAGGCGAGCGAAGCCTGCATCAGCACGCCGAGCGGAATGGCGCCGAGGAGAAAGGCGGGCGTGACGACCAGCGCGGGAAAGACCGTCGAGACGTGATAGTAGCCGAAGATGAAGCCGTTCAATCGATTCTGCCGGCTGACCAGCGCAGTCCAGTTGCGCACCAGCGCGCTGAAACGCCGGCGCAGCTCGGCACGCTCCACTCCTTCTCCGCCCATCAGGGCGACGGAGTCCGCGTAATCGGTCACGCGGGCGATGGCGAAGCGGAAGTCGGACTCGAAGCGTTGCTGGCGGAATTGCAGCGGGATGAGCGGCCAGCCGATGAAATGGGCGATCAGCGTGCCGACCGCCGCGTAGCCGATCGCGAGCACGACCAGATAGCCCGGGAACGCCAGGTCGACGCCGAACAACGGCAACGGCGCGACAATGGAGATGCCCCACAGGATATAGGCGAAGGAGATGAGGGTGACGATGCTCTGCAGGAAGCCGGTGCCGAGCTCGTGGGTGCGCTGGATGAACAGGAGCACGTCGTTGCCGATACGCAGGTGGATATTGTCCACGCTCTGATCGACGAAGCGGATACGGTAGTGGCGGCCTTCCGCCATCCATAGCGCGACATAGCGCTGCGTCATCCATTCGCGCCACCGGATGATCAGCGTCTGGCCGAACCAGTATTGCCCCATGCCCGAGAGGATCGCGCCGACCGTGATGAACACGAATACGAGCAGCTCACTGCGTAGCGCATCGGCGTTGCGTGCCTCGACCGCATTGAAGAAGCCTGCGTTCCACTGGTTCATCTTGACCGCCACGAAGACCACGAACAGCTCGGAGCCGATGACACCGGCAAGCAAGGCGCAAGCGCGCCAGCGGTCCTGCGACCGGAAATAGGGCAGCGCCAGCCGGAAGAATGTGCGCATCGCAAGAATGACGTTCTGCATGGCAGTTCGCTCGACGGACGGGTGAGCCATCGTTGGGCGCAATGGTTGTTATGGGCCGCGGATGCAGAGCCAACCCCCCGCGACGGCAACCTCCTAGGATTGCCGATGGCACTCGCCGGGACAAGGACCGGGTGGCGCGCCCACCTGCGACACCATCGCACGCCGATCAGGTCTGCGTGCGACTTCTGCGCGCGAGCGCGACCGCAGCGCTGCCCGGCAACAAACGCAGCAGTGCCGCTGCGACCTTGACGTGCGAACCCGGCAGGACGACGCGCCGCCCCCGCATGAAGCCGTCGTAGCCTTCCCGCGCGACGCGCTCGGCCGAGCGCGCGAGAAAGCTCGGATAGAGGCTTTCGTCCATGCCCGAGCGCGCCTGGAACTCGGTCTTGACCGGACCCGGGCACAAGACCGTCACCTTGATCCCTTTCGGCGCGAGCTCCTGATGAAGCGCCTCGCTCAACGACAGCGCGTAGGCCTTGCTTGCGTGATACACGGCCATGCTCGGCCCGGGCACGAAGGCCGCGAGCGAGGCCACGTTAAGGATGCCGCCGCGATGGCGGGCTAGGCCGTCGATGAAGCGCAACGACAGGTCCGTGAGGGCGCGCATGTTGAGCTCGATCATCGCGAGTTGCGCGGCCCGGTCGAGCCGCGCCGCCTCCCCGTAAAGCCCGAAGCCCGCGTTGTTGACGACGATGGCAGGCTCGAACCCACGTCCGGCCAGCTCCTCGGCGAGGCGATCGGAGCCGCCGCGCTGCGCCAGATCGACCGGCAGGACATGCGGCCGCGCGGTCTGGCGCGTGGCCGTCCTGAACGATCTTGTCCGCGACGGCGGAAAGCTCGGCTGCGCGCCGCGACGTCAGCACGAGCTCGTGGCCGTGCTCGGCGAAGACGCTCGCGAGCGCCGCCCCGATCCCGGCCGAGGCTCCCGTGATCAACGTGACAGGCCGCAGTGTTGACATGGTGCGAGGGTCTCAGTTAGCCGCGACGGCCCATTCGCCGCAAAAAACGCTCGAACGTCAACATCGCCTCGGTCTATGCTCACGGTGATGACAAGATATTGTTGTATTCCGGGGCGAATGCAGGCGGGGGAACCGCACAGGAGTATGTCGCCATGAGCTTCTTCCCGGCCAAGGATCCCGCCCCAGGCGATGCACGCGCCGCCGATGCCATCGACCTCGTGATCGTTCCGCGCAGCGTCGATGTCGGCCACTTTGCCGTACGCCGCGCGCTGCCCCACGCCAAGCGCCGCATGGTCGGCCCCTTCATCTTCTTCGATCATTTCGGGCCGGCGGAATTCCACACCGGCCAGGGCATCGACGTGCGCCCGCATCCCCATATCGGGCTCGCCACCGTCACCTTCCTGTTCGACGGCGAGATCATGCATCGCGACAGCCTCGGCACCGCCGCGGCAATCCGTCCGGGCGAGGTCAACTGGATGAGCGCCGGCCGTGGCATCGTGCATTCCGAACGCACCGCGCCCGACCACCGCAAGGACGGCGAGCCGATCCACGGCCTGCAATGTTGGGTGGCGCTCCCGGCAGCCGAGGAGGAAAGCGCACCGGCGTTCTTCCACCACGACAGCGCGGCGCTGCCGCTGGTGAGCGATACCGACAAGACGGCGCGCATCATCGTCGGCAGCGCCTACGGCGAGCGCTCGCCGGTGGCGACGCTCTGGGGCACGCTGTTCGTCGACGTGACGCTCGCTGCCGGCGCGACACTTCCCGTCGATGCCGAGACCGAGGAGCGCGCGATCTATATCATTGCGGGCGAGATCGATATCGCCGGCGACCGGTTCGCGGCCGGCCGCCTCCTGGTATTTCGCCCCGGCGATGCGCTCGCCGTAACGGCGGTGAGCGACGCCCGGCTGGTGCTGCTCGGCGGCGCGGCGATGGACGGGCCGCGCCACATCTGGTGGAACTTCGTCTCCTCGCGCAAGGAACGCATCGAGCAGGCGAAGGCCGACTGGAAGCTCGCCCGTTTCGACACGGTGCCCGGCGACGACACGGAGTTCATCCCGCTGCCGGATTGAAGCGCGATCTAGAGTCGCGACAGGTCGAGCTTGCCACGGTCGCCCGCCCAGGCGTCGTCGAAGCGCCGCATCATTTCCGCTGCCGCGTCCGCGCGGCCCATACGACGATAGACTTCGCTCAGGCCATAGAGCGCCAAGCCGTTGTTCGGCGCCCGCGCGAGGCTCGCGCGGAAGGCATCCTCCGCGGCGTTGAGTTCACCCAGCCGCAGCAGCACGGCCGCGAGCGATTGTCCAACCGGATAGTACCAGTAAGGCGGCTCGGAATAGACGAGCTTGTCCTGGATCGTCAGCGCTTGCTCGAACGCGGCGCGGGCGGCCGGAAGCTGCCCCCTGGCGAGCGCGATGCGCGCCAGCACCACGTGGCGCGCGAGGTCGAGCACATCCGACGCCGGAATTCCGCTGGTGGTCAGGTCGGAAAAATCGCTAGCCTTCAGCCGTGCGATAGCCTCGGCCTCGGCGCGCGCGGCCGTGACGTTCTTCTCCGCGGCGTAGGCGACGCCGCGAGCGTAGTGCCACATCGCCATCACGAACGGGAGCCCATCGTCGGGCGCGGCAAGTGCGAGCACGGTGGCGGGCGGGCTGAACTGCGCATGTGCGAAGAACTGCGCCGCGGCGACCGACTGCGCCATCGGAAACTTGCGCGCGGCAGCGGCCGTGACCAGGCGCGCGAGCTTTTCGGCCGCGGCGACGGCCGTAGCGCCGTCGCCGGCCATCTGCGCCGACGCCATCAGCGAATGCACGTTGTGCGGATAGTAGCCGCTCGGATACGCACCGGTAGGCTTTGCTTGCGCGATATAGGCCTCGTCGACCGCCACCGCCGCCTTGTTGGCCGCCAGCGCCGCCTTGTAGTCGCCGACGCGATAGTAGATGTGGAACGGCATATGCACGAGATGTCCGGCTCCCGGCATCGCCGCCGCAAGTCGCTTCGCATGGCGCAGTGCCCGCTCCGGCGTCGTCGAGGCCTCCATCATGTGGATGTAATAGTGGATCGCGCCGGGATGATCGGGGCTACGCGCGAGCACGGTTTCGAGGGCGTTGGTGATCTCTCGCGTCCTGCCCTTGGGCTTGGCGCCGCCAGCCTCCCAATAATCCCAGGGCGAGAGATCCATCATCGCTTCGGCGTAGATTACCCGGATGTTGTCGTCCTGTGGAAACCGCGCCGCCGCCTTTCCCATCGCCGTGGCGAAAGCGGCGTCGAGCGCGGGCCGCTCGGCCTTGGGATCATCCGAATAGCGCTCGGCGATCGCCGCGATCAACGCCTGCTCGCGCGGGTTCCCCGAAGCTGCACTCTGCTGCGCCTTGCGCACGGCGGCCAATGCCGGCGCCACCGCCTCCGCGTCCATCGGCGCATTGATATTGGGGCCGAGAACCAGCGCCTCGCCGAACGCGCACATCGCACAATCAGGATCGTGCTTCTGCGCGGTGCGGAACGCGCGCAGCGCCTCGGCGTGATTGAAGCCGTAAGCGAGGCGCAGACCTTGATTGAAATAACGTTGCGCCGTCCGGCTCCTCGTAGTGATGGGATAGCTCAAGCTGCCGAGATTGTCGTAGAGCGGGGCGTCGTCGTCGGCATCGCCCGCGCCGGCAACCGGCGGCGGGAAAGGCCGCGTTTCGGTCGCCGCCGCGACCTTCTGGTAATAGGCGAGCAGTCGCCCGCTATTACCTGCGCCCGGCGCGCACAGTGCTCCACTCAACACGGGATCGAAGTGGTACTGCGCCTGCGCCGGCGCTTGCTCCGTGGCGGCGAGCAGCGCAAAACCGAGGCCGGCACCGCCCGCCAGGAGGGTCATCGGCAGGACAAGGGACATCTCGCATCTCCCCGAGCATTTTCCGTCCGCTGGAAGCGGGATATGTTCTCACCAACGACTATGTGGATTCTAGGGAGCGTGGGACAAAATTCTTTGTGATCGCGAGCAGCAATTCAGTCAAACTTTTTGCAAGTCCGGCAGCTTCTGCTTGATGCGACCGATGTCCCGCCACGGATCCTGCTTCAGGCTGCCGAGGCGCTTACCCAGGTCGAGCACGGTATACTGGTTGCCGGCCTTGGTTCGGGCGAGTTCCTCCCAGGTCACCGGCACCGAAACGGGCGCGCCCTCGCGCGCGCGGGTCGAATAGGCGGCAACCGAGGTCTGCTCCAATGAGTTGCGCAGATAGTCGACGAAAATTTTTCCCTTGCGCAGGGACTTCGTGATCTTGGCGACGTAGCGCTCGGGAGCATCAACGTTCATGGCGAGTGCGACTGCCTGCGCAAAATTCTTGGCGGCGTCCCAATCGGCACCGTCGATCGGCAGCACGACGTGCAAGCCCTTGCCGCCCGTCAGCTTGACGAAGCTTTCGAGCTTGATGGCGGCGAGCCGCTCGCGCACGTCGCGCGCGGCCGCGACCACGCCGGTCCAGGGAACTTCGTCGCCGGGATCGATGTCGAAGACGATTCGGTCGCAGATATCCAAGTGGTCAATCGTCGAGCCGCGCACATGCACCTCGAGCACGCCCGCCTGCACCAGCGAAAGGAGACCATCCAGATCTTCGATCGCGATGATCTGGCGTCTCTTGCTGTCGATCACTGTGCGGAGATTTTTCTCGGATAGGCCAGCGGAAGCATGCTTCTGGAAGAAGCACTGGCCCTTTGTTCCTTCGGGACACCGCACCAGGGCGAGCGGCCGCTCGACCACCTGCGGCGCCATCCAATCCCACACCGACTGATAGTAGTCCGCCAGATCCTGCTTGGTGACGCCGACATCGACCCAATAGACGCGATCGGGATGGGTGAAGCGCACGTCGCCCTTTGACCGAGCTTTCGCACTGGCCCCGGACGAGGTCTTGCGCGCGCTCGGCCGCGGCTTCGACGTCCTGGTCATCGACTTCGCGGCTTTCGCCGCGATCCTGGGTTTGCTCATGTTGCTCCCCTTTCCATTGGCCACAGCCGGCATCTCCCGAAAAACTTCGCGCGGGGGCTTATCCTCGCGTACGCCCTTGAACGCCGCTTGGCGCACGAGCCCGTCCGCGGTCCAGCCGCGGAATTGCGCCTCGATCACCCTCTTTGGCTCGACCCAGCGCACGTCGCGTCGGCGGGCTTCCGCGCGGGGAATCTGATCGAACAGCGGATGGTCGATCTCGAGCGGATGCAGCCGCTTCCACAGGTCCCGCGCCACGACCTGAGTGTAGCCGGTGCCGATGCGGCCGGCATAGACCAGCCGGTCATGGTCATAGTAGCCGACGACCAAGGCACCGATGGCCTTCGGCAGTACGCTCGACGGCGAGTAACCACCGACGACGAACTCCTGTGCATTTGCACATTTGGTTTTGATGAAGGTCTCCGACCGGCCGCTCCGGTAAGGCGCATCCTCACGCTTGGAGACGATTCCCTCGAGCGACAGTTGGCACGCGTGAGCGAGCACCACCGCGCCGCTGTCCTCGAAATGCTCGCTGTATCTGATCGATCCCCGCTGCGATGTCCCGACGAGACGCGCCAATTCCGCCTTGCGTTCGCTGAGCGGCAACTTGGTCAAATCCCGCCCGTCGAGATGAAGGAGATCGAAGACGTAATAGACGAAGCGGTCGCGCTCGCCGGCCTTGAGCGCGGCTTGCAGCCCGGAAAAGCTTGATATGCCGCTCTCGTCCTCGACCACGATCTCGCCGTCGATCAGCGCGGTGCGCGCAGGGAGCTTGGCGACCGCGGCCGCGATGTTGGGAAATTTCTCGGTCCAGTCGAGACCTTTGCGGGTGAGCAGGCGCACCTCGCCGTGGTCGAGACGCGCCTGGATACGATACCCGTCGAACTTGATCTCATGGACCCAACCCTCGCCGCTGGGCGCTACCGAGCGTAGCGTCGCGAGCGAAGGTAGAACGAAGTCCGGCAGCGGTGCACCGTGCGGCCGGGATTCTTTATCCTTTGCTTTGCCTTTTGCGGCGCGTTTCTTCGTGCCTTCTTTTGATGCCGCGCGTGGGCCGCGCGCCCGCATTCTCGCCGCCTTGCCCGCAGTCGCGCGCGCTGCCGACCCATTGCCCTTGGTCGCGCCTGCTTTCACATTCTCTTTGACATTCCGGTTCGAATGCCAGACCCGCCTGCGGCCCTTGCCCTCGGCAATCTCAGGAATGGAGCGACCGCTGACGACCGAGAGCGGCTCGTCCTCGAGAATGTCGGGATCTTTCGGGCTACGCGCCGCCTCGTCCTTGCTCTTGATCAGGAGCCACGGTTCTTCTTTTCTCGCCGGCACGACCGTGCATGCGCACGAGATGCCAGCGGCCATGCAGCTTCTCGCCCTCGAGCGTGAAGTCGAGATGACCTTTCTTGAGGCCCGCGTGCGGATCGCCTTCCGGGTACCAACGGCCGCGGTCCCAGATCATCACGGTGCCGCCGCCATATTCTCCTTGCGGGATCGTCCCCTCGAACGTGTTGTACTCGATCGGGTGGTCCTCGACGTGGATCGCCAGCCGCTTCTCGCCTGGCACGAGGCTCGGACCGCGGGTCACCGCCCAGCTCTTCATCACGCCGTCGAGCTCCAGCCGCAGGTCGTAGTGCAGCCGGCGCGCCGCATGCTTCTGAATGACGAATTGGTCTCCCTTGGTCCGCGCCTGGCGCGCCGCGCGGCTCCGGCGTCACGTCGAATTTGCGCTTCTTGCGATAGAGCTGGAGACCCACGGCAAATGTCCTCAGCTCGCGCGCTTGAGCTTCTTGCGCTTCGGGACGGCACGTCTCGGTGCCGCGCGTTTCTGCGCCTTGCTCCGGCGCGTGTCGGACGACGAGCCGCGCCGCTCGGATTGGACGCTGCGGCGCAAGGCGTCCATGAGGTTGATCGACGTTGCTAGGGCTCGGCGCGGGCGACGTCGGCGGTTTCTTGCCGGCCTGCTTCGCCGTGATCAGCTGCTTGAGCGCGGTCTCGTAGCGATCCTCGAACTTCGACGGATCGAACCTGGTCTTCTTCGTCGCCAGAATGTGCTTCGCCAGGTCGAGCATGTCCTTGGATACTTTGGTGTCCGGAATGTCGTCGAAATAGTCCGTCGTCGTCGCGCACCTCGTTCTTGTAGCGCAGCGCGGTCGCCGACGATGCCCTTGCCGCGCGGCGCAGCATCAACAGCCGCTCGCGCCGATAGCAGCACCACGCGGGCGAGCCCGACCAGCCCCTCCTGCCGCATCGCTTCGCGGATGACCGCGAAGGCCTCGTTGCCGACCTCGTCGTTGGGAACGAGATAGTAGGACTCGTCGAGATAGAGCTCGTCTACCTCGTCGCGCTCGACGAAGCTCTCGATGTCGATCGTATGGGTGCTTTCGAGAGCGACGTCGTCGAGCTCCTTGTCCTCCAGCAGGACGTAACTGTCGTCGATCGACCTTGTAGCCCTTGACCCTGTCTTCCTGCGGAACCTCCTCGCCGGTATCCGCGTCGACCGCCTCGTTGCGGATCCGATTGCCGGTCTCGCGGTTGATGATGTTGAAGCGGACGCGGTCCCGCGTGCGTCGTGGCGGGGAACAGGGCGACCGCGCACGAAACCAGCGACAGCTTGAGATAGCCCTTCCAGTTCGCACGCGGTGCCATGACTCGAACTCATTTGCCGTGGAGGTGACGTACCTCTCGCGGAGTGCTATGGAAGAACGCGCCAGCCGAGTACCGGGTTCCCGTTGTGGTGCCTGAAAAACCCAAGTGTGTTAGGCACTTCGTAGGGTTCCCGATTTGGTCCAGACGTCGCGTCTGGTTAATTTCTAGCCAACCCGTTAGGTTACCAGTTGTCTCGTCGGTGGAGTTTGCACGTGTCCCAACCCTCCAAGACCCCCCTGCTCGACCTCGTCAAGACGCCGGCGGATCTGCGCGCCCTCGAGGTCAAGCAGCTCCGCCAGCTCGCCGACGAGTTGCGCCAGGAGACCATCGACGCGGTCTCGGTCACCGGCGGCCATCTCGGCGCCGGCCTCGGCGTGGTCGAGCTGACGGTTGCGCTGCACTACGTGTTCGACACGCCGGACGACCGCCTGATCTGGGACGTCGGCCACCAGGCCTATCCGCACAAGATCCTGACCGGCCGGCGCGACCGCATCCGCACGCTGCGCATGGGCGGCGGGCTCTCCGGCTTCACCAAGCGCGCCGAGAGCGAATACGACCCGTTCGGCGCGGCGCATTCCTCGACCTCGATCTCGGCCGGGCTCGGCATGGCGGTTGCGCGCGACCTCGCAGGGCAAGTCCAACAACGTCATCGCCGTGATCGGCGACGGCGCGATGTCGGCCGGCATGGCCTACGAGGCCATGAACAATGCCGGCGCCATGAACTCGCGCCTGATCGTCATCCTCAACGACAACGACATGTCGATCGCGCCGCCGGTCGGCGCGCTGTCGGCCTATCTCGCGCGGCTCGTCTCCGGGCGCGCCTACCGGTCGGTGCGCCACATCGTCAAGAAGCTCGCCAAGATGCTGCCGCCGTTCCTGGAGCAGCGCGCGGTGGCGATGGAGGAATATGCGCGCGGCCTCGTCACCGGCGGCACGCTGTTCGAGGAGCTCGGCTTCTACTATGTCGGCCCGATCGACGGCCACAATCTCGATCATCTGCTGCCGGTGCTCAAGAACGTGCGCGACGCCAAGAACGGACCGATCCTGGTCCACGTGCGTCACCAAGAAGGGCAAGGGCTACGAGCCGGCGGAGAAGTCCGCCGACAAGTATCACGGCGTCGTCAAGTTCGACGTGGTGACCGGCGCGCAGGCGAAGGCGAAGGCGGCGGCGCCCGCCTACACCAAGGTGTTCGCCGAGAGCCTGATCAAGGAGGCGAAGAAGGACGACAAGATCGTCGCCATCACCGCCGCGATGCCGTCGGGCACCGGGCTCGACCTGTTCGCCAAGGAATTCCCCAACCGCACCTTCGACGTCGGCATCGCCGAGCAGCACGGCGTGACCTTCGCCGCCGGGCTTGCGACCGAAGGCTACAAGCCGTTCGCCACCATCTACTCGACCTTCCTGCAGCGCGCCTACGACCAGGTCGTGCACGACGTCGCGATCCAGCGGCTGCCGGTGCGCTTCGCCATGGACCGCGCCGGGCCTGGTCGGCGCCGACGGCCCGACCCATGCCGGCTCGTTCGACGTCGCCTATCTCGGCTGCCTGCCCGGCTTCGTCGTCATGGCGGCGGCCGACGAGGCCGAGCTCGTGCACATGGTGGCGACGCAGGTCGCGATCGACGATCGCCCGTCGGCGTTGCGCTATCCGCGCGGCGAAGGCGTCGGCGTGCCGATGCCGGCCGAAGGCATGCCGCTCGAGATCGGCAAGGGCCGCATCGTGCGCGAAGGCACCAAGGTCGCGCTGTTCTCCTTCGGCACGCGGCTCGCCGAATGCCTCAAGGCCGCCGACGAGCTGGCCGCGCTCGGGCTCTCGACCACGGTCGCCGACGCGCGCTTCGCCAAGCCGCTCGACACCGACCTGCTGCTGCGCCTCGCGCGCGAGCACGAGGTGCTGATCACCATCGAGGAAGGCGCGATCGGCGGCTTCGGCGCCTACGTGCTGCAGACGCTCGCCGAGAACGGCGTGCTCGACAGCGGGCTCAAGGTGCGCGCCATGGTGCTGCCCGACATCTTCATCGATCAGGATTCGCCCAACGCGATGTATGCCAAGGCCGGCCTCGACGCCAAGGGCATCGTCGCCAAGGTGTTCGAGGCGCTCGGCGCAGAATCTGCGCGGCGAAGCGGTGAAGCTCGGGCGGGTGCAGTAGCAAATCCGGTTGCCCTGACTAGACGATTGTCGTCCTCCGCATGCGCATCGACCGTTTGCTCGTCGAGCGCGGTCTGTTCGAGAGCCGCGCCAAGGCGCAGGCCGCCATCGCCGCCGGCCGCGTGACCGCGGACGACGTGATCGTCGCCAAGCCCTCGGACGAAATCGCCGTCGGTGCGGTGCTGCGCGCCGAGCCGGCGCATCCATGGGTCTCGCGCGGCGGCGTGAAGCTCGCGGCCGCGCTCGATCATTTCCGCTTCGATCCCGTCGGGCTGCGTCTGCCTCGACGTCGGCGCCTCGACCGGCGGCTTCACCGAAGTGCTGCTCGCACGCGGCGCGCGGCGCGTCTACGCGGTCGATGTCGGACGCGGCCAGCTGCATGCGAGCCTGCGCGCGCGGCCGGAGATCGTCTCGATCGAAGAGACCGACATCCGCGCGCTCGATCCGGCGCTCCTCTCCGAGCCGCCAGAGCTTCGTCACGATCGACGTCAGCTTCATCTCGCTCAAGCTCGTGCTGCCGGCGGCGCTTGCGCTCGCGCAGACGCCCGGCCCAGCGCGTTGGCGCTGATCAAGCCGCAATTCGAGGCCGGCCGGCATGCGCTCAAGAAGGGATCGTGCGCGATCCGCCGTCCACGCGTCGGTCTGCGACGACATCGCCGCTTTCGTCGCGTCGCTCGGCTGGCACGTGGCTGGCGTCGTCCCCTCGCCGATCGCCGGCGGCGACGGCAACCGCGAATTCTTCATCAGCTGCGTCACCGCGGCTGAATGCCGATCGGCCTTCCTCTCGCCACCGCATCCGCTATGGTGCGCGCCATGACATGCCGGGAACCATAGCGGCCGTTGGCGACGCCCGACGATCGCGCCATCTGGCGCGCCGAGATCGTCGAGACGATCGAAGCTCGCGCTGCCGATCGCGCTGACTCAGCTCGGCCAGATCGCCATGATGACGACCGACCTCGCGCTGATCGGACGGCTCGGCGACGACGCGGTCGCGGCCGTCGGCCTCGCGCACCTGATCCTGTTCTGCGGCTTCGTGCTCGGCATGGGCCTCGTCTCCGCCGTCGCGCCGTTGGCCGCGCAGGCCTTCGGTGCGCGCAAGCCGCGCATGGTGCGCCGCTCGCTGCGCGTCGGACTGTGGGCAGCGGTCATCCTCGGCGTCCCGGTCAACGTGGTGCAGCTGTGGGGCGAGGACATTCTCATGGCGCCGGGCAGTCGTCCGACGCGGCGGCGCTTGCCGCCCGCTATCTCGCGGCCTCGCCTGGTCGATGATCCCGGCCTGGTGCTTCATCGCGCTGCGCAACTTCATGGGCGCGGTCAACCGTCCGGAGCCGGCGCTGTGGATCACGCTCGCGGCCATTCCGATCAACGGCTGCTCGCCTATGCGCCTGATCCACGGCGCCTTCGGCCTGCCGCGCCTCGATCTGCTCGGCGCCGGGCTCGCGACCACGATCGTGAATCTCGCGCATGTGCGCCGCCGCCGTCTGGATCTGCTACGCCTGCCGCCCGTTCAAGAAGTATCGCGTGCTCGGCCGCTTCTGGCGGATGGACTGGGCGCTGATGCGCGCAGCTCATCGTGATCGGCGTGCCGATCTCGGGCGCGATGCTGCTCGAATGGGGCCTGTTCTCGTCGGCCGCGCTGCTGGTCGGCTGGATCGGCACCACGGCGCTCGCCGCCCATCAGATCGCGCTGCAGATCGCGACCATCCTGTTCATGGTTCCGTTCGGCATCTCGCTCGCCGCGACGGTGCGCGTCGGCCACGCGGTCGGCCGCCGCGATCCGGCCGCGGCGCGCCGGGCCGGTTTCGGCGCGATCGCGCTTGGGCGCTGTCTTCATGCTGGCGACGACCTTGATCGTCGTCGCGTTGCGTAACGTCATCCCCGTGCTGTTCCTCGGCGGCGACGGACCGGCGAATGCCGCAACGGCGCAGCTCGCCGGCACGCTGCTGCTGCTCGGCGCGACGTTCTTCGTCACCGACGGCGTGCAAGGGATCGCCGCCGGCGCGCTGCGCGGGCTCAACGACACCCGCGTGCCGATGCTGTTCGCGGCGATCAGCTTCTGGCTGATCGGCTTACACCAGCGCCTACCTGCTGGCTTTTTCGGCGGGCTTCGGCGCGATCGGCATCTGGATCGGATTTTCGCTCGGCGTCGCGACGTTCGCGGTGCTGCTGATCTGGCGGTTCAATACGGCTTGACTGCGCAGCAGCGATCACCCGCTGATCGACGAACGCTGCCGGCATGGTTGAGCGCCTCGTCATCGACCGGCTCGGCTCGCGCGGAGAGGGCATCGCAGACACCGACGCAGGCCCGCGCTACGTGCCCTATACGCTGCCGGGCGAGACGGTCGAGGTCGATCCGTGGCCCGGCCATCCCGACCGCCGCCATCTCATCAAGGTCGATGCCGCCAGCCCCGATCGCATCGCGCCGGTCTGTCCGCATTTCGGCATCTGCGGCGGCTGCGCGCTCCAGCACTTGGCGACCGCGCGCTACCGCGATTGGAAGCGCGCCCTGGTCGTCGACGCGCTGGCGCAAGCCGGCCTCGACGCGCCGGTGGACGATCTCGTCGATGCCCATGGCGAAGGACGCCGCCGCGCCGTCTTCCACGCGCGGCGCGGCACCCGCGACGTGCTCGAAGTCGGCTTCGCCGCACTGAAGGCGCATCACGTCGTGGCGATCGACCGCTGTCCGATCCTGGCGCCGTCGCTCGACGGTGCCATCGAGACCGCCTGGGCCGTCGCCGAGGCGCTCGGCGGCGCGGGCAAACCGCTCGACATCCAGGTGACCGCGACCACGACGGCCTCGATATCGACGTGCGCGGATCGGGACCGCTGACGCCGGCGCGCACGGCCGAGCTTGCGCAGATCGCCGAACGCCGGCGCGTCGCCAGGCTCACGCGCCACGGCGAGATCGTCGCGCAGCGCGCGAGCCCGACGCTCAAGATCGGACGCGCCAACGTCGTGTTGCCGCCGGGCGCTTTCCTGCAGGCGACCGCGGCGGGCGAAGCGGCGCTGGCGCGGCTGGTCGAGACGCATTGCGCGGCAGCGCGAAAAGTCGCCGACCTGTTCTGCGGCGTCGGACCTTTTGCCTTGCGGCTGGCCGAGCGCTCGCGCGTGGTCGCGGCGGACAGCGACGCGGATGCGATTGCGGCCCTCGCCGCCGCCGCGCGGGGAACGCAAGGCCTCAAACCGATCGAGGCGCAGCCGCGCGATCTCTTCCGCCGTCCGTTTGCGGCCCTCGACCTCAAAGGACTGCGACGCCGTGGTGTTCGATCCGCCGCGTCAAGGCGCGCAGGCGCAGGCGCGCGCGCTCGCCACCGCGAACGTCCCGATCGTCGTCGCCGTGTCGTGCAATCCCGCGACCTTCGCGCGCGACGCCCGCATTCTCGTCGACGGCGGCTATCGACTCGTGCGCGTAACGCCGGTCGACCAGTTCCTCTATTCCGCGCATGTGGAGCTGGTTGCGCGATTCGAGCATTAGCTAGTCCGCCGCCGGCAGTCCGCGCACGACCAGCCGATTGAGCCGCGCGGCAAAGGCGGCCGGATCGTCCGGCACCTCGCCGTCGAGGATTTTCGCCTCGTCGAACAGCAGCACCGAGAGATCCGCCGTCTCGTCCTCGCGCGCATCGGCCTTGGCGCGCGCCAGCGCTTTCAGGAGCGGATGCCGCATGTTGAGCTCGAGGATCGGCTTGGCAGCGGCGGCGCGGTTCTGCCGGGCGAGCAGCCGTTCGAGCTCGCGATCGGGTCCGCGGCCGACCGCCACCAGGCAGGCGGGACTGTCGGTCAGCCGTTGCGACGCCCGCACCTCCGACACGCGCTCGCCGAGCGCGGCCTTCACGGCGGCGATCACCGCCGCCTCGTCCGTTACGTCCGATTTGGATTCGGCTTCGGCAGCCGGCGCCTTGTCATCCAGCAGCGGCACCAGGCCGAAATCGACTTCGCCCTGGCTCAGCGACTTCAGCGGCTTGCCTTCGAAATCGAGCGGCATCGCAGTCCAGAACGCGTCGATCGGATCGGTCAGCAGCAGCACCTCGATGCCGCGCGCCCGCGCCGCTTCGAGCTTCGGGTTGGCCTTGAGGCGTTCGGCGCTCTCGCCCACGAGGTAATAGATCTCGGTCTGGTTCGGCTTGAGATCCGCGACATATTGCTTGAGCGAGCGCGTCCCATCGCCCGCGGTTGTCGCGAACCTTGCGAGCGCGAGCAGTTGCTCGCGCCGCTCGTAGTCCTCGTAGAGGCCCTCCTTGAGCACCTTGCCGAACGCCTCCCAGACCTTGGCAAAGGTCTCGGGCTCCTTGTCGGCCAGGCTTTCCAGCTCGCCGATGACCCGGCCGGTGACCGCCTTTCGGATATGCGCCACCTGCGGATTGTTCTGCAGCATCTCGCGCGAGATGTTGAGCGGCATGTCCTCGCTGTCCACCACGCCGCGCATAAAGCGGAGATAGGACGGCAGCAGCCCCGCATCGTCGGTGATGTAGACGCGGCGCACGTAGAGCTTCACGTGACTCGTCCGCGCCGGGTCGAACAGGTCGAACGGCGGTCGCGTCGGGACGAACAGCAAGACCGCGTAGGACTGGCGCCCTTCCGCCTTGTAGTGAAGCGTCATCGCCGGCTCGTCGAACGCGCCGGTGATCGAGCGGTAGGCCTGGGCGTAGTCCTCGGGCTTCAAGTCGGATTTGGAGCGCTGCCAGAGGGCGCTTGCGGTATTGATCTGGCGCGGCGCGCCCTCTTTCTCCACCAGCTCGATCGGAAACAGGATGTGGTCGGAATAGGTACGCACGATCCGCTCGATCTCGGCGGGCTCGAGGTAACGTTTCGCGTCCTCCTTCAAATGCAGGGTGATTTCCGTGCCGCGCGGCACCCGCGCGGCCTGCTCCTCGCTCGCGGGCACGATGTCGAAGCCGCCGCTGCCCGACGATCGCCATACCCACGCTTCGCTCGCTCCGGCGCGGCGGCTGACCACCTCGATCCGGTCGACCACCATGAATGCGGCATAGAACCCGACGCCGAACTGGCCGATGAGCCCGGCGCCATCGTTGGCCTCGGCCAGCCGGCTCATGAAGGCGCGGGTGCCCGAACGGGCCACGGTCCCGAGGTTGTCGATCAGCTCCTGCCGGTCCATGCCGATGCCGGTGTCGGCGACAGTCAATGTGCCGGCCGCGGCATCGGGCTTGATGCGGATCGCGAGCGGCGCGCCGTCCGCGAGCAAGGCCTGGTTCGCGATCGCCTCGTAGCGCAGCTTGTCGCAGGCATCCGACGCGTTGGAAATCAGCTCCCGCAGGAACACATCGGTCTCGGAATAGACCGCGTGCACCATCAGGCGCAGGAGCTCGGCCACCTCGGCCTGAAAGGGGTGGGTCTCGGCAATGGTCTCGGTTTCGGTGCTCATCCCGCTCGCTCTCGGCAATTGTGCAAGATTTTGCATATAGCGCGAGCGGCGCCGTGTGCAAGGCCCGATGCGCGGGCCTATTCAGTTCTTGTCAATGGTCGCTATCGACTTTTTATCGGGTTTTGTTGGACAATCGCCGGGCCCGGCAGGCGAGCGAGGGGATGCTCATGATACAATCGAATTGTACGCGCTGGTCGAAAGCTCATGTCGCGACGCTGGTGCTTGCAGCAGCGACGCTCGTGTCCGCGCCCGCTGCTCGGGCGCAGGTGAACGCAATCCCCTTGCAACGCTGCGAGGACCTCAAGGGCATGAGCATCCCGGTCGGCGACATCAGGTTGCCGACCAAAGGCGCGACGATTACCTCGGCCGATCGAACCCCGATTTCGCCGCCGCGTCCGGACCCGGACGGCGAATTCGGCCTCCCAATTCCCGAACGCTGCATCGTGCAGGGCCAGATCAATTCGATCGATCCGGCCGCGCCGCCGATCAAGTTCAACGTCAACCTGCCGATGAATTGGAACGGCCGCGGGCTGCAGTCGGGCGGCGGCGGCATGGGCGGAGTCGTCATCACCGCGCCGGACAAGAAGGCCGCCGCCCGCTTCGATCCCATCCCGCTCGACCGGCCTTACCCGCTGACGCTCGGCTACGTCACCTTCGGCAGCGATGGCGGCCACGAGGGCACGGACGTCGCATTCACGAAAAGCGACGAGGCGCTCCGCAACTGGGCGGCGGATTCGATGAAGAAGACGCGTGACGTCGCGCTCGTCATCGCCCAAGCAGCCTTCGGGCGGCGCGCCGACCGGGTCTATTTCGCCGGCGAATCCGCCGGCGGGCGCGAGGCGCTGATTGTCGCGCAGAAATTCCCGGACGACTACGACGGGATCATTGCGACGTCGCCGGTGCTGAGTTGGTACTACATCCATCTCGCCGACAACAATATCCGCGACAAGCTCATCCAGGGCTGGCTCGACAAGAAAGCGGTCGCCCTGATCGCACGCAAGACGAGGGCTGCGTGCGACGAGGCGGACGGTCTGAAGGACGGTGTCATCGCGCGCTATCTCGAATGCCCGAACGATGCGGCAGCGCTTCGTTGTCCGGACGGGAAGCCGAATGAGGGCTGCCTGTCCGACGCGCAGATCGCGGCGGTCAACGCTATTCGCGACCCGTGGTCCATGGCCGTGCCCATGGCCCACGGTGTCACGCGCTATCCCGGCTTCGGCGTGACCGGTGACGAGGACGCGGAACGGTATCAATATGCGTTCTACACGGTCGGAACGGAGCAGCCCTCCTACCCGCTCGCGCCCGGCCGCGGCTTCGAGCGCGGTCGCGGCGCCATTCTCAATTTCGCCGCGCTGCTCATTCGCCACACGATCGTGCAGGACGCCGCTTTCGATCCCTACCTGTTCGATCCGCGCCCCTACGCCAGGCGGATTCAGTATCTGTCGGGGCTGTTCGACGCGACCGATCCCGACCTTGCGAAATTCCGCGCGCGCGGCGGCAAGGTCATCATTCTGCAACCATCCGCGGACAATGCGGTCGGAACGCCGATGGTCGCCGAATATTACAACAGCGTCGTCGCGAAGCTCGGTCAACAGGCCGCCGACGACGTGCTCCGCCTCTACGTCACTCCTGGCGGCGGGCACAACGTCACCGGAGCGTCCCAGGTCGATATTCTCACGCTGCTGACGGATTGGGTTGAAAAGGGGCAGGCGCCGGCCGACACCCAGATCGCCTACGACATCGATCCCGTCAATTTGAAGACGCTGCGGACGATGCCCGCGTGTCGCTATCCTTCATATGCCCGATACAACGGCTCGGGAGACGTGAACGCCGCCGCGAGCTTCACCTGCACGGGCCGGCCGGATCCGCTGAAGTTCAGCGACGCGCGCTAGTTTCCCCACCGTTCCCGCCACATCTGCTCGCCGACGGTGCAGGACACCCGCGGCGCTCTCCCTTGCACCGGCACCACGCGGCGCTCGGGCTCACGGCCGGCGATCTCGAGCACGAGCTTGGTGCGGATCGCCTCCTTGAACTGGTCGCGCTCGCGGATCGGGATGACGAACGCGCCGGGGCCGCCGATCACACAATCCTCGAAATAGACGTCCAGATTCTCGATATCCATGGTGAAGGAATTCGGCCGCTTCAGCATGATCGGCAGGCCGTTGATGGTGATGCCGGCGGCGAGCACGTCATCGCGCATGAGCGTGACGAACGGGCCGCTGTTGTTGGCGCCGTCGCCGGAGATGTCGATCACGCGCCGCAGCCCGCGATAGCCGCTGGCGTCGAACAAGGGTTTGGCGAAATTGAGCGCACCCGAGATCGACGTGCGCGACGCGCGGCGGTACGGTGCGCGCGCGATCTCGTTGGCGAAAGCGTCGGCGCCCTCCGGGCCGTCGATCATGCGCCAGGGCACGACGATCTTCTGATCGTAGGGCCCTGCCCACTCGAAATAGGTGACCGCCACCTTGCCGTTGATGCCTTGGCGCAAGGCCTGCATGAACTCGCGCGAGGTGATGCCGGTGATGTAACCCTCGCGCTGCAGCGCCTGCTCCTCCGGGTCCATCGAGTAGGACACGTCCACCGCGAGCACGAGCTCGACGTCGACCGGGATGGCATTCGGGCTCTTGTCCGCGAGCAGGAACGCCGCGCTCGGCGCCGCGATCACGCCGGTCCAGGCGGCAGCCGCCAGCGCCGCGACGGCGCCCCCCGCCAGGATCGAGATCAGCGACGCATGCCTGCCCATTCGCTCCTCCGCCGCGAGGCGATTCTGCCCATGGTGGCACGCGCACTTTGGCAAGAAAAGCGGGCAACGTGAAAGGCAGCGCTCATTCCGCACAGGACAACAGCGCCGACCCATGGAGCAACGCGGAGGCTCAAGGCGCCGGATCGGGCGCGATCAACAGCTCTTCCGGATTGTAGCGCAGCGACAGGCGATCGCCGACGATGTCGTAGGTATCGTGCATATTGGCCTTTTCGCCGTCGGGCAATCGCAGCGTGTCGTCGCGCCTGACCGGATCCTCTCGAATCCAGGCATCGAAGCCGGAAAGACCGACAATGCCTTCCTGGAAGTAGGTTACCAGGCGCCGAAACAGTTTCGGCCACATGATGAGATCCTGCAGGGCATCGAGCGAGGGGATCGCCGCCGACGTCCCGACCCCGACATCTTCCACGCCCAGGAATCCGGCTCCCGCGCTTCTGGCGCTCCGCATGATCGCCCGCAGACGGTTGACCAGGGCAATCGGCATCGTGTCGTAGGGCTCGACATAGACGAGACCGTCCTGCACCAACTTCGCATTGACGCTGCGATCCAGCATCGCCTCATCCACGAAAATGGGCTCGCCGTCATTGGCCGTGGGCGTCCCGGCATAGGCCAGTCCCAAGCAAGCGGCCGTTCGATTCGATGCCGTTCGCGATCACGTAGCCGCGCAACGGATCGACATCGACCGACGAGACAATGTTCGGATGGTCGGGAAAGAACGCGACGTTGGTGTAACCGAGCAGCGCGAGATTGCGGTCGCGCGCGGCGCGGCCCCATTCCTCGTTCTGGTGGGAGCCTTGGAAATGGGTCTCCAAGGCATCGATGCCTTCGTAGCGAACGTTGATGCCGCCGGATCTGATGTCCGGCGGCCGCCCGGAAAAACGCGGCAACCCATACAAGAGCTGAACATTGTCGGGCTCGAACCGGATCGTGTCGCCGTCCGGCTGCGGCCCTTGCAGCGGCTGATCTTCTCGATGAATCCGGAATTGGCCGTGGATGATGGTGTAGCGAGGCGTCGCCATGGTCGAACTCCCCCAGCCAAACACAACTATACGTAGAATATAATACGTCAACAGAGAATGGCGTCAAGGCGCCGAGCAAAAACATCAATAAAATTAGGCTATTTCCGTCAGGCAAACTCACCCATAAGTAGCATGAATGATCCGAGGGTTAATCTGTTCAGACCTCGACCATCTCGGTCGAACACGATCTCGATCCCGAAGCCGGCAAGGCCCGACATAGGTGAGCTTGGCCGACGTCAGCAGCCGGATCGAGGAGATGCCGAGGTCCTTGAGGATCTGCGCGCCGAGCCCGACCTCGCGCCACTGCCGCGAGCGCGCGACCTCCGAGCCGGTCGAGCCCGACTGCGGGATGGCATGGGTCGGCACGCCGGCGGCGCCGTCGCGCAGGAAGACGATGACGCCGCGGCCTTCCTCCTTGAAGCGCTGCAGCGCCGAGTGCACCGGATTGGCGCCGCCGAACACGTCGCGGATGATGTCGGCGCGGTGCAGCCGCGCCAGCATGTCCTTGCCGTCGCCGATGCGGCCGTAGACGAAGGCCATGTGCTGGATGGCGTCGAACGGCGTCACATAGGCGTAGCCCTGCAGCGTGCCGATCTTGCTCTGCACCGGGAATTCGCCGATGCGCTTGACCAGCTTGTCGCGCGCCTGCCGGTAGGCGATGAGATCGGCGATCGAGATCTGCTTGAGCTTGTGGCGCTCGGCGAAGGCCGTCACCCGCCGGCCCGCGCATCACGGTGCCGTCGTCGTTCATCGAGCTCGGCGAGCACGCCGACCGGCGGCAGCCCGGCGAGCCGGCAGAGGTCGATGCAGGCCTCGGTATGGCCGGAGCGCATCAGCACGCCGCCGTCCTTGGCGACCAGCGGGAAGACGTGGCCCGGCCGCACGAAGTCGGCGGCGCCGCTGTTGCCGTTGGCGAGCGCGCGCACGGTATTGGTGCGCTCCTCGGCCGAGATGCCGGTGGTGAGCCCGTGGCGTACATCGACCGACACGGTGAAGGCGGTGCCGAGCGGCGCGTCGTTCGCCGCGACCATCGGGTCGAGATGCAGGCGTCGTGCGCTCCTCGGCGGAGAGCGGCGCACAGACGATGCCCGACGTATTGCGGATGATGAAGGCCATCTTCTCCGGCGTGCAGAGCGAGGCCGCCACGAACAGGTCGCCCTCGTTCTCGCGGTCGTCGTCGTCGGTAACGACCACGATCTCGCCCTGGGCGAAGCCGGCGAGCACGTCCTCGACGCGCTGATAGTTGTCGATCACTTTTCTTGGACTCCTTGTTGCCGCGGTTTTTTTCAGTCGCCTCGTCAACCGCGGGCGAACGGCCAAGCCGGCGGCTCGCCCATCTGGCCGCGATGACGCAGATAATGATCGGCGATCACGCATGCCACCATGGCCTCGCCGATCGGCACCGCCCGGATGCCGACGCAGGGGTCGTGCCGTCCCTTGGTGCTGATCTCGGTCTCGGCGCCGTAGCGGTCGACGGTGCGACGCGGCGTCAGGATCGACGAGGTCGGCTTGACCGCGAAGCGGCAGACCACCGGCTGTCCGGTCGAGATGCCGCCCAGAATGCCGCCGGCGTGATTGGAGAGAAAGATCGGCTTGCCGTCGTTGCCCATGCGCATCTCGTCGGCGTTCTCCTCGCCGCTGAGCGCGGCCGACGCGAAGCCCGCGCCGATCTCGACGCCCTTGACCGCATTGATGCCCATCAGCGCAGCGGCGAGATCGCCGTCGAGCTTGCCGTAGATCGGCGCGCCGAGCCCGGCGGGAACGCCCTCCGCGACCACCTCGATGACCGCGCCGACCGAGGAGCCGCGCTTGCGGATGTCGTCGAGATAGCTCTCGAAGAACTTCGCCTTCTCCGCGTCGGGGCAGAAGAAGGGGTTGCGGTCGACCTCGTCCCAGTTCCAGCGCGTGCGGTCGATGGCGTGCTCGCCCATCTGGACGAGCGCGCCGCGCACCGTCATGCCGGGCACGATCTTGCGCGCGATCGCGCCGGCCGCGACGCGCATGGCGGTCTCGCGCGCCGATTGCCGGCCGCCGCCGCGATAATCGCGGATGCCGTATTTCGCGTCATAGGTGTAGTCGGCGTGGCCCGGCCGGTACTTGTCCTTGATGTCGGAATAGTCCTTGGAGCGCTGATCGACATTGTCGATCACCAGCGCGATCGGCGTTCCGGTCGTCACCTGCTTGCCGGTCGCCTCGTCGACGAACACGCCGGAGAGGATTTTCACCGTGTCCGGCTCGCGGCGCTGCGTGGTGAAGCGCGACTGGCCCGGCCGCCGCTTGTCGAGATAGGGCTGGATGTCGGCCTCGGTCAGCGGGATGCGCGGCGGGCAGCCGTCGACCACGCAGCCGATCGCCGCCCCGTGGCTTTCGCCGAAGGTGGTGACCCGGAAAAGGTGGCCGAAGGTGTTGAACGACATGGGGTTCTACCGGCTGCCGTGTCGTAGCCCGCGCACCCGCCGGGGTCAAATGGCCCGGTGCCACGCGCTTGGCCGTCTCCGCTTGCGCCCTCTCCCCTCGCGGGAGAGGGCAGTTCGGTGCTGACACCAGTTCTGATGGGTGAGGGGCGCTTCCGCGTGACGTTACCCCTCACCCGCTCATTTTCGTTGCGACACCATTGAGCCCTCTCCCGCAAGGGGAGAGGGCTCGTGCCGCAACAGCGGAGAGCGCGGACTAACCAACAAAGAGGCACCGCTCACCCGTAACGCGCGATGCCGCCGCCGGCGAACACGTAGACCACGCCCTGATCGATGGCGTAGTGCGTTGCGTCGTCCCGCGGCACGATCCCGAGGTGGGCAATCAGCGCCCGCGCGGTGCCGCCATGGGCGGCGACCACGGTGTCCCTCACGACGGTCGCGTGCCACGCGCTTACACGGTCGGTGACCTGCGCGTAGTTCTCGCCGCCGGGCGGCAGGAAACCCCATTTGTCGGATTCGCGCCTGGCGACGATATCCTTGTCCCGCGCCAGCACGTCGTCGTAGGTCAGGCCCTCCCACTCGCCGAAGGCGATCTCGGCGAGCCGGTCGTCGGTGCGGTAGCCGGCGGGCGCAAGGCCGAGCGTCGTGCGCATCAATTCCATGGTCTTGCGCGCACGCACGAGCGGGCTCGACACATAGTCGAGGTCAGCGGGTGCGCGGCCGTCGCGCGTGAGCAGGTCGCGCAGGATCTCGCCGCAGCGAACCGCCTGTGCGAAGCCCTCCTTGTTGAGAGGGATATCGTGGCGGCCCTGCAGCCGCTGCTGCGCGTTCCAATCGGTGAGGCCGTGACGGACGTAGTAGATGACGGGCGGTGGCATGGAGGCGGCGCTCGACGTCGACTTTACTCCTTGCCGACCACGATGTCGGGCGCATCCGGATGCTTCATGCCGACGATGTGGTAGCCGGCATCGACATGGTGGATCTCGCCGGTGACGCCGCGCGACAGGTCGGAGAGGAAATACATCGCCGGTGTCGCCGACCTCCTCGATCGTTACGCTGCGCCGCAGCGGCGCGTTGTACTCGTTCCATTTGAGGATGTAGCGGAAGTCGCCGATGCCGGACGCCGCCAGCGTCTTGATCGGACCGGACGAGATGGCGTTGACGCGGATATTCTTCTCGCCGAGGTCGGCGGCGAGATAGCGCACGGACGCCTCGAGCGCGGCCTTGGCGACCCCCATCACGTTGTAGTGCGGCATCCACTTCTCGGCGCCGTAATAGGTGAGCGTGAGCAGCGAGCCGCCGTTCGGCATCAGCTTCTCCGCGCGCTGGGCGACCGCGGTGAACGAGTAGCAGCTCATCAGCATCGTCTTCGCGAAATTGTCCGCCGTGGTGTCGACGTAGCGCCCGGAGAGCTGCTCCTTGTCGGAGAATGCGATGGCGTGCACGAGAAAATCGAGCGTGCCCCATTTCGCGGCGACCGCGGCCATGGCCGCATCGATGGTTGCCGGCTCGGTGACGTCGCAATGTCCGACCACCAGCCCGCCGACCTCCTCGGCCAGCGGCTCGACGCGCTTCTTCAGCGCGTCGCCCTGATAGGTGAAGGCAATCTCGGCGCCCTGCCCGCGGCAGGCCTTGGCGATGCCCCAGGCGATCGACCGGTTGTTCGCAACTCCCAGGATCAGGCCGCGCTTGCCGCGCATCAGAGCCGAGGTTTCCGGCATGATCTTCCCCGCTGCGCGGCCGCCACCGCGCGGCCTCCTATGACACAGGGGGCAGGCCCCCACAAGCGACCGCTGTTTGCGGCTATTTTCGCGCAACCGGGCGTTTTCGGGTGGGCCGGGTGGCCGGAATATCGCCGGGGCCAAAGTGTTTGTCCCGGTGATATGGTTCTCGTGCAAGGAGAGACGAGTCGAGGATCGAGGGAGAGCGCGTTGAGCGGATTCCGGCAGGGGATCGAGGCCGCCGTTCCGGCGCTGCGGCGCTACGCGCGGGCGCTCACCCGCAATGCCGAGCTGGCCGACGATCTGGTTCAGGACACGCTGGTGCGGGCGCTGCGGGCGGAGCACCTGTTCCACGGTGGCGAACTGCGCAGCTGGCTCTACACCATCCTGACCAACCTCAACCGCAACCGGCTGCGCTCGCTGGCGCGGCGGCCGGCGGTGCAGTCGATCGACGACAACGACGCGCCCGACATGGCGGGCCCCGAGGCCGGCGCGCGCGACATCGAGCGGGCGCTCGCCTCGCTGGTCGAGGATCAGCGCGCGGCGCTGCTGCTGGTCGTGCTCGAAGGATTGAGCTACCGCGAGGTCGCGGAGGTGCAAGGCGTGCCGATCGGCACCGTGATGTCGCGGCTCGCGCGCGCCCGAATGCAGATCAAGGCCTATCTCGACGGCGAGCGCCCCGCGCTTCGCCGCGTCAAGTAGCCGAGGAAGACGACGATGAACGATCGAGATTCACCCGTGACCCAGGACGAGCTTCACGCCTTCGTCGACGGCGAGATTCCGGCGGATCGCCGCGGCGCGGTCGAGGCATGGCTGGCCGCTTATCCCGAGGACGCCGCCCGCGTCGCGGCATGGCAGGCGCAGGCCGACGCGATGCGCGCGCGCTACGGCGCGGTCGCCTCGGAGCCGGTACCGCCGCGCTTCAACCTCGACAAGCTCGCGCGCGGCACGCGCTCGTGGCGCGGCATCGCGGCGGCGGTCGCGGGCGTGGCCTTTTTCGCCGGGATCACCGCCGGCTGGATGGCGCATGGCGTTTCGGCGAATGCGCCGTCGCCCTTCGAGATACTCACCAGCGGTGCGTTGAGCGCCCACAAGCTCTACATCGCCGAGGTCCGCCACCCGATCGAGGTGCGCGCGGCCGAGCAGCATCTGATGCCGTGGCTGTCGCGCCGCGTCGGTACCGCCCTGCGGGCGCCCGACCTCGAGACCTATTCGCTCAAGCTGCTCGGCGGCCGACTGCTGCCGGGCCCGATCGGACCGGCGGCGCTGTTCATGTACGAGAGCCCGACCGGCGAGCGGTATACGCTCTACTGCTCCAAGTCGGCGGCGCCGCGCACCGCGTTACGCTACCAGGCGGTCGAGAACGTCGCGGCGGTGCAATGGATCGAGAGCGACATTGGATATGTGGTGAGCGGGCCCGCCGACCGCGACCGGCTGTTGCAGATCGCCCAGACCGCCTACGAGCAGATGGAGAACCGCTCGCCGACACGAAGCTCGGCAACGCAACTGATCTCGCGGCGCGGGTCGTAGGCCGCGGGAACGTAGGCGCCGCCTGCTCCCTCTCCCGGACGCAAGTCGGGCTTGCCCGACTTGCGCACGCTAAAGACGCGACCCGGGCAAGCCCGGGGCGCGTGGGCGAGGGCGCGTTCCGCAACAGCGCGGCGCGTAGCGACACACTCCGTTGCGACGTTCACGTCTTCACTTGTCAAACAGCCGTATTCGTTCCCGCGGCGCGATAGCACCCGGGTGGTGAAATAAATTCCCACCTCGAGGGGTGGGCGGAGCGCCGACAGGCGCCCGGGTGCAGCGGCACCCGGTTGGCCCGCACATGACGCGGCGGGCCGGGCGCTTGCGAGGCGCCCTGCGTCCAATAACGTAGGACGCGCGCCTTTCGGCGCTCCACCGTGGCGATTTGTGGCCGGGGGCCGCGCTTCCGTCTGCGGCATTATCCGCCGCAATCCGTGCAGCGAGCTCCTCGCAGCCAGGTCGTAGTGCCTGGCGGGCGGTGCCCCGGACCTCCCGGGGCACGGTTACGAGCCGTTGCCGCAGGACGCCACACCTCGCTCCGCATTCAGGGATCGTCTCGAGAACACGCCCCTCGACGAGCAAGGCGGGGTGACGTCTACATCAACCCCGAATCGTAGTCAATCAATAAATGCAAATCGTGCACGACAATATCACCCCATCCCCTTGCGCGGATCGTACGGCTTCTTCTCCCGCCACTTGCGCATCAGCTCGTCGAGGTCCGTGTCGCCACCCTCTGGCAGCATGATGCGCACGGTGGCGAGCAGGTCGCCGGTGCCGGCCTTGGCCGGGAAGCCCTTGCCCTTGAGGCGGAACGTGCGGCCGGAATTGGTGCCGGGCGGGATCGCGAGCTCGACCGCGCCGTCGAGCGTCGGCACGCGCACTTTGCCGCCGAGCGCCGCCTCGTAGAGCGTGATCGGAAGCTCGAGCCGCAGATCGGCACCTTCGCGAGCGAACAGCGGATGCGGCGCCACCGAAACCGTGATCATCACGTCGCCGGTGCGGCCGCCGGGACCGGGGAGCCCCTGCCCTTTCAGCCTGATGGTCTGGCCATCGGCCAAACCGGCGGGAATCTTGACCTCGACCTCCTTGCCGTTCGGCAATTGCACGCGCGTCTTGGCGCCCTTGGCGGCGTCCGGGAGCGTGATGGTCAGCGACGCCGCGACGTCACCCCCTTGGCCGCCTTGGCCACGGCCGAAATCTTCCTGGTCGAAGCCGCCGCCCGCGCCTCGCCGGCCGCGCGCCCCGAATGCCTCCTTCAGAATGTCCTCGAAGCCGCCGAAGCCGCGAAAGGAGCCGCCGCCGCCGCCGGCGCGGCCGGAGGAGCGCTGGAAGCCGTCGCGACCGAAGCTGAAGGTCTCGAAATTGCCGTCGCCGAAGCCACCGGGGCCGCCGCGACCGAAGCCCTCGAAGCCCTGGAAGCGCGGCTTGCCCTCGGCATCGATCTCGCCGCGGTCGAAGGCCTTGCGCTTGTCGTCCTCGCCCAGGATTTCGTAGGCGGCGTTGAGCTCGGCGAAGCGCGTGGCCGCCTTCGGGTCGTGCTTGTTGGCGTCCGGGTGCAGCTTCTTGGCCTGCCGCCGGAACGCGCTCTTGATGTCCGCGGGGCTCGCGGTCTTCGATACCCCCAGCACGTCATAGGGGTCACGCATCTTCAATCCCTCCCGGGCGGTCGCCTCTCGTGATGCCGGGCAGTCGCCCCACCCTCATCCCACCAATGTGGGGAGGACCGCCGCCGACTGCAACGAGGAAAAGGCCACTGTCCCAAGGGTTTCGCCACGGTTAAGGTCTCGACGGTCCTGTACCCCCCACCCAACCTCTCCCCAAAAGCTAAAGGGGAGAGCATAGGCGGCTTTCGGCCGCCGTTCTTAGTGCTAAGAACGCCGATGCGAAGCATCGGCTGTGCCGAGATGGCGGCCCGTCAACGCACCGCCCAAAAAATCAGGAAAACGAATGTCGCGGCTCAAGCTTACCATCGCCACCACCGACTACGATCATTTCCGGGATTTCCGGCTGGGCCTGGTCAATGCCGAGGGCATCGACCACACCTGGCTCACGCTCGGCCATCACGAGGTGTTCGCCCGCTTCACCTTCAACCGCGAATGGGACGTGAGCGAGCTGTCGTTCGCCAAGTTCTGCGCCCAGGTGACGCGCGAGCAGCCCGACATCATCGGCCTGCCGGTGGTGTGCTCGCGGCTGTTCCGCTTCTCGTCGTTCTACGTCAACAAGAAGAGCGGCATCAAAACCGCGGCCGACCTCAAGGGCAAGACCATCGGCTCGCCGGAATGGGCGCACACCGCCGCCGTCTACATGCGCGGCTGGCTTGACGACGAGCACGGCATCAAGCTGCAGGACGTGCACTGGTATCAGGCCGGCGCCAACGAGGCCGGCCGCATCGAGAAGGTCGAGCTCAGCCTCCCGCCGGACGTGAAGCTCACACGCGTCAGCGACAAGTCCCTGAGCGAGATGATCGCGTCGGGCGAGATCGACTGCGCGCTGATCGCGCGCCCGCCGAACTGCTTCCTGCAGGGCCATCCCGACGTGGTGCGGCTCTTTCCGAACTATCTCGAGATGGAGGAGAGCCTACTACGCGCGCACGAAGGTGTGGCCGATCATGCACATCATCGCGATCCAGAAGCGCATCCTCGACGAAAACCCCTGGGTCGCGCGCAACCTCTACAACGCCTTCGTCGAAGCCAAGCGCCGCAGCATCGAGCGCCTGCTCGATCCCGCCGTCTCGCGCTATCCGCTGGCGTGGCTTCCCACCTATGCCCGCAAGATGCGTGACCTGTTCGACGGCGATCCCTTTCCCTACGGCATCGAGGAGAACCGGCCGACGCTCGAGCAGTTCCTGCGCTACACCCACGAGCAGGGCATCGCGCATCGCCTCGCCAAGCCGGAGCAGATATTCCCCAAGGGGGTCATGACTGACGTGAGGGTATAAGGGAGTGCCCGATTTCCGAAGCTCGTAACGCCTGACGAGCTTCAGTATCGAAGGATACCAGGACGCGTGCGCCATCCAGACATCGTGCGGAATGCGCGGTCGGCAGGCACCATCTAGCTTGAGCGAACCCTCATCCGGATTCAGGGTTTTCCCTGATATTGTGCGCGCCGTTTTCACCCCATAGTGCCGACCGTATGGCAGGGGGAGCGCGCATGCGATCGCGAAATATCATCCGGCAATTGTCGTGGATCCCAGTCGGCGTCATGCTGGGCTTGATAGCGACTACGGCGAGCGCCGCCGCGCAACCGGGTCGATCAATGCCGATCGACGATCAGCCGGGCGTCATACCTGATGCGCGCGACGAGCAACTGCCGCCGGCGTTGCAGCGGCAGGCGGTCTTCTACCGGACCAACGAGCCACCGGGGACGATCATCGTCGATACCGCCGATCGCTACCTCTATCTCATTCAAGGAAACAACCGCGCGATCCGTTATGGCATCGGCGTCGGCCGCGAGGGTTTCCAGTGGCAAGGGTTGCTGCGGATCAGCCGGAAGGCGGAATGGCCCGATTGGACACCGCCGCCGGAGATGATCCAGCGCCAGCCGTATCTGCCGCGCTTCATGGCGGGAGGTCCGGGCAATCCGATGGGGGCGCGCGCGCTTTATCTCGGCGCAACAATCTACCGCATCCATGGAACCAATCAGCCGCAAACGATCGGAAGCGCGGTATCGTCGGGCTGCTTCAGACTCGTGAACGGCGATGTGGTTGACTTGTATGAGCGCGTCCCCGAGGGAACAAAGGTCGTTGTGCGGCAACGGCCCACTTTGTGAGGTTCACATGCCATTCGGGTTCGTACAGCGAGGGCTTACCATGGTTGCAACTCAGAACGCCCGCCGTATCCTTTCCGCGCTCGCAATTGGCGGATCGATAATACTGTTTCCCGCCGCCGCATCAGCGCAAACCTTGGAAAAAGTCAAAGCGCGCGGAAGCGTGGCCTGCGGCGTCAACCCGAGCTTGCTGGGATTCTCCACGCGCGATGCGCAAGGAAACTGGAGCGGCTTCGACATTGACCTCTGTCGTGCGCTGGCTGCGGCGATCTTCAACGATCCCGGCAAGGTGACGTTCACTCCGCTTGCGACGGGGGAACGATTGCAGGCGCTGCAGGCGGACAAGGTCGACGTTCTCTCGCGCAACACCACCTGGACCTTCTCGCGTGAGGCGGCGCTCAAGCTGAATTTTGCAGCCGTGACATATTACGACGGCCAGGGATTTCTGGTGCGGCGCGGTCGAAACGCAACGTCGGCGCTTGAACTCGATGGCGCGTCGGTCTGCGTCCAGAGAGGAACAACCAGCGAGCTCAATCTTGCGGACTATTTCCGGGCCAACAACATAAAGTACCAACTCGTCGCACTCGCGGATGCGGACGAGGCGCGCAAGGCCTATGACGACGAGAAGTGCGCGGTCCTTACCAGCGATACGTCACAACTGTTTGCGGAGCGACTTCGACTGAAGTCTCCCGACGATCACGTCGTGTTGCCGGACATCATTTCCAAGGAGCCGCTCGGCCCATATGTACGTTTCGGTGACGACCAATGGCTCAGCATCGTGAAGTGGACGCACTATGCAATGGTCACTGCCGAGGAGCTTGGTGTGAGCTCCCAAACGATCGCGGAAGCCCAGAAGTCCAGCAAGCCGGATGTGAAGCGCCTTATCGGAACCGAGCAGAACTACGGCGAGCAGATGGGCCTGACCAACGATTGGGCGATCCGCATCATCCGACACGTTGGAAATTACGGAGAAGTCTTCGAACGCAACGTCGGCACCGGCTCCAAGTTGGCCATACCGCGCGGCATCAACAGCCTTTGGACCAATGGCGGTATTCAGTACGCTCCGCCGATCCGCTGATCCTGTCTAACGGAGCATCCCGTTGACGGACTACTATTCCATCCTTTCTCGCGCCGTCGCCGCGCTCGATAAAAATACGGCGCAGGCGCGGGCCGCGCTGTTCGAACGCGCGCGTGGCATGCTCATCGACAAAATCGAGAAAGACCGCGCACGCTGGACCAACGACGCGGCGTTGGCGGAAATCAACAATTTCGACGCTGCCACCGACCGCGTGGAATCGGAGTTTGCGCGGCGTACGGCGAACAATTCGACAAGGCGGCATCGGCAGCAGCAGCCGGCCGGCCGATCCGACCGGCCCCCAGCACGGCCGCGTGCTGTTTCCTCGGATCAGCCGAAGCGTGGCATTGGTCGCATCGCTGTACTGAGCGCGGCGGGATTGTGCGCCGTTCTTTTCATAGGACTTGCGATTTACGCCTTCAGCGGATCGCCGACGACCTCCACCAAGGCTCCCGGCGCTGCCGTGGCTACCGCGCCTCAAGCCGGCGCGACCGCGTCTCGCCCGACCCTCGACGGCAGCGATCTCGAGCCTGGCGTGGACGGCGGCTCGACCGATGCCGGTCTTCCTTATTACCTCCGGCGGCAGGCGGTCTACTACCGGTCCGTCTATTCCGATGGGATGATCGTCGTTGACCGGTCGCAGCGATACCTGTACCTGGTGCAGCCGCAGGCAAGAGCCTGGCGCTACGGCATCGGCGTTGGCGGCGAGTGCGACATCGGCCCGGGCCTATACCGCATCAAGAGCAAGTCGTCGCAATGGCCGGAATGGTCTCCCTCGCCTGCCCTCCTCAAGCGCGGCAGCTATCCATCTCGCGTCGTGGGCGGGCCTGGAAATCCGCTTGGGGCCTATGCCCTCTATTTCGAAAGCAGCATTCCGGGAATCCACGGCACCAACGCGCCACGATCCATCGGTCAGGCGCCTACGCTCGGGTGCTTTCGGCTCATCAACGACGACGTGGTCGACCTCGAGAAGCGCGTCGCCATCGGCACCGGCGTTGTGGTGATGAACTAGGTGCCTCGCGCTTGCTGATTTTCACGGTTGGTGGTGCCTGCGCCCCAGTCCCGCCAGAACCGGGCCACGTTCCAATCACGCGCGCCCCGTCTTGAAGATCGAGGTGTCGTCAACCTCAATCACGCCAACGGGAAGACGGGTCCCAACGCCAAGGACAAGAAATGGCGATCCAAAGTGATCACCTGCCTTGCAACTTCTGAACCGCCTCCACACAATTCTGCGAAACCGACGTTCTGTTTGCCGCCAAACATGCCGCAACACGACCTTGGCCCGGCTGCGTCTTCGCACAGAATTTATCTATATCGCCCCGACAGGCATTCACGGCTTCCCTCAACTGGTCAGTGGTCGTTTGAGCGTGCAATGCCACTTCGTTCAGATCGTATTCACATCGCGGGACTTATCTTGTCCTCATGCGCTTGCATACAATGCAGGATGCGGCCATCCCCGGGCGTGACAGTGCTGCAATATTTCTTGATATCCTCGCCGCAGGAAGTCTCCAGTTTTTGAATATCTGCCGTCAACCTTTCGAGTATCGCATTCATCGTGTCCGTTTGCGCATATGCGATGCTCGAAACGGTGACGCCCAAGGGGAGGAGTGCAATCTTGGCCAGTAGGCGGATCATACGTTTCATCTCTTGTCCTCTCGCGATCAGCTCTTGAAACGGCACCGAGCGGCTTTCGACAGAACTCCGTATGATGCTCGTCGTTTTCGCATGGACTAAGATCGAGTCAATGAGGTGGTTCTGAACCTGATGCCATGACGCCATGTTCATGCCTCACTGCACCGCGGTGAGAGTGAGACCGGCAACCCCAAGGGCCAAATTGAAGCCGACCGAGCCTTCGACCGACAGCGGCTGCAACGAGATCGTGCGCCCCGAGCCGCCGAATAGGACATTAGCGCCCACGCCAACGCCGACTCCTATCTCGCCGCTGGCGCCTCCATAGCGGCCTGCCAGTCCACCGCGGAGCGGGCCTGTTGTGGGCGCAAATACAGCCCACGCTAAAGCGCCGCCCGCCGTGATTCCGATATCGAGCCCGATTCTGTTGAGCACGCCCACATAGGTTTCCTCCGGAAACCGGCCATCGGGTATGAACCGGCATGTCATCCGCTGCTGGGAACCAATGATCAAGCCGATCGACGGCGAAAGCTTGCATGCGAGCGTGCCGACCTTGGTCCCCTGCGGGGCCTGAGCAGAAGACGGCAACACTGACACCATGATCAGCGCGAGTGTCACCAACGTCGAATGATGATTTGACACGATGTGATAATCCTCTCGCATGCGATACCCGTCACGGACATCGCGTCTATACTCGACGGGAGGCATGGATGAGCCCCTCGCGTCGTGCTGTCATCGCGGAGCAGGCCTTCAGTACGCGTCGGAGCTTGCCTTCAACCGACAAACGCATGTGCATTGTCAGTCCCTTCTATACTTGGTCCTGAAGCCATAGCCAACATAACAGCAGTCGTCGGTGCCGAACTACCTGCGTTGACTATTGCATTCGAGCGCCAACAACTCTCCTTCCCCCAGTCGCCACAGGTTCTTCTTTCAGTTGCTCCCTGATGATCGCCACGACTTGCGTAACGTCGTCAAAGGCCCTGTTGTGAGCGTCGCCCTCAAGCAGACTCTATGGACTGCAAAAGAGTTGATACCGACTGAATTGAGATCGCGCCCGATCAACAAAGGGCCAAGTCAACGGCGGCGACGTACGATCGATCGCTGGAGGGTTGTCTCATCGTGAGCGGCCTGACGCCTTGGCGGGGCGTACTGCAACGCGGGAATGCGCCTGCCGGTACTTGGGCGTCAGGCGCTCAGGCGAACCAGCGCAGAGTAATCCCGGAGCAGGATCCGCCGTGATGCTCGTATTTCGATTGCATTGAGCTCTTCCAATTGCGTGAACGAGCGAGACACTGTTTCGATTGTCAGCCCAAGATAATCTGCAATGTCCTGGCGCACCATTGGGAATTCGACTTCGTCGCTGGCCGAGAGGCGCTGAGCCATCTCAACCAGAAAACCGGCGACCCGCTCGCGGGCCGGCAGAGCAAACAGCCGGATGTGATCCTGGACTCTTCGGAGCTCGGCCGCGGTGTGCGTCCACAATTGACCCGCGACGTCATTGTCCCGCCTCGCGAGTGTGACGAGCGTGCCTCGCCTGATCAGGAACAACTTGGACTCGGCGATGGCCTCGGCCGACAGCGTGTGCTCGTCTCGCGTCTCGAGTCCGAAAACGTCACCCGGCACATAAAACGCCGCGATCTGGCGTCGGCCGCTCTCCAGGGCCTTGCAGGTCCGCACGGCCCCACTTACGACCTTGTAAAAATATTCGGCCTTGTCTTCTTCGCCATAAATCCCCGCATACCGCGGATAGGAAATGAGGAATCCCATGAGCTCAGTCGAGCCGAGGAACGGGTGGGCGCAGGTTGATCGCACACCGCACTGCGGCGTGGCCGGACGCCCAAGCGCCGCAGTGTGGAATTCAGTTTCCATGAGCATGTCCGCATCCCTCTAATATGACGCCCTTGTTGCACGATCCGCCGAATCCCCTGGCGAAGGTTGAGCTCGCTAGTCCACGATTCCTGCTTGTTCGAGGAGACCTGCCATCCGGCTCCGCGCATAGTGCATTCGCGTTTTGACGGTGCTTGCAGGGATTCCGACGATCTCGGCAACCTCGCCGACCGACTTTCCGTGATAGTAGACGAGATCGATCACTTCCCGGTGCGCCGGCGACAGTCGCTTCAAACAGCATCGTATGGCGTTGCCGCGAACTTGCTTGTCCAAGCACTCCTCCGGATTGTCGGCCGGATCCTCGATTGCCAATAGAAACTCCTCATTGTCCAGTTGCGACTCTGAGCGGCGTCGCATTGCTGCAAGCGCCTTGTAACGGGCGATCGCCAAGAGCCACGTCGAGACCTGGGACTTCATCTCAAAGCGAGCGGCATGTCGCCAAGCTTCGAGAAACACGTCGCTGACGGTTTCCTCGGCGATCGACCTGTTGCCGCTCAGGCGCAACACGTAACGGTAGATCCGCACGTTGTGGCGTGTAAAAAGAACCCGCAACGCATCGCCATCGCCGTTTGCCACCGACCTGAGCAATGAAACGTCCAGCGTATCGTGCCTGACGTCGCCGCGTGTCATCGGATGAACCTTCGATGTGGAATTTGTGTGCATGACGGTCCCCGTTTTTTTGATTTGCACCGCGATGCTATCGAGCGGAAATATTCAGTCTATTGTCTTCGAGTGCATTGTCCTTCCGTCCATTGTCCTTGCGGGCATTGTCCTTGGGTACAGGTTGCAGCCAGACGCCAAGCGCTGCAGCCAGCGTTGATCAAAGGAGAGATCGGAGCGCAGGCCTCGAAATCGTTGACCAGCGAGGGCCGACGCCGAATTCGAGGTCGTGCGCGCAGCCGAATCAGCGCTATCCGATCGACCTCGTCTGGCTCAACGCCGATTCGATTGCGTCCACCAATGATTTCGTCGGAAATGGTTTTGGCAGGTATGCGACACAACCAGCCTCCATCGCCGCCTTGCGGGTAGCCTCGCTGTCGTTGGCGGTGATGAATATGACCGGCAGGTCAATTCCGGAGAGCGCCAGCTGACGCCTCAATTCAATTCCGGACATTCCATTCAAGTGGATATCCAACACCAGGCAGGTGGCGTCGCAAAGATTGGCGCGCGCAAGAAAACTTTCGACGGTGCTGAACACTTCCGCATCGAATCCATGTACCCTGAGCAAACGCTCGACCGCTCCGAGGATGCTTGGATCATCATCTACGACAAGTACCAATTTTCGTGTCGTCACCAGTTGTTGCCCTGAGTTTGACATAGTGTGGGGTGGCTGGGACCGAGCACTTCGCATTCCGATCCGGAAATGGGAGCTGTTCATTTTATCGCAGGCGCCAGTCGCGCCAATTTGGAAAAGGGCTCGTGTGATCGCTACCTGAACACCCAAATCTATGCAAAAATGCACACCCGTGACTATTGTCCCTAAGGACAGGATGCGTTGACATCGGTAGGACCCGGCGCCTAACGCAGCGACGCGCGCATTCCACAGCGGAGCAAGTCAGCGGGAGCCCTCGCCGCCAGCCGCGCAAGTGTCCCGCTTCCAACGTTCGCATCACATTTGCAGCACGCTCGGGTGCGAACGTTGGAAGCAAAGGGACACTAGCAAGTTTATGGTTCTAGTGCGGTTTGGCTCTGACGTTCCGATGAAGAGCGTGCCGCGAGACTGATCGGAACGTCAGAGCCACCGCACTAGCCGCATTGCACAAGAGTTGGAAGTTAATTCATCCATCGTTTGCAGTTTTGTCGGACGACGAAGTCAGAATGCCAAAACGCTCGGCAATCAGAACGAGTTCCGCCAACGAATTGGCACGCAGCTTCTCCATGACCTTTTGGCGGTGCGCCTTGACCGTCCGCTCCGTCGTACCCAGGTCACGAGCAACCTCCTTGTTCATCCTCCCTCGGGCAACCTGCTCAAAGACCTGCCGCTCGCGCGGTGTCAACGTGCTTATCAGAGTTCCCAAAGCGGTGAGCTGATCGGATTTCTCCCGCGTTGCCCGGGAATGGGCAACGGCGCGTTCGATTGCATCGATCAGCTTGTCCTTCGGTACCGGCTTGGTCAGAAAGTCCTCCGCGCCCGCCTTGATCGCTCGCACGGTCGTCGGAACATCCCCATGGCCGGTCAGAAAGACGATCGGCAAGGTCGATCCCAGCGCCGCCAAGCGCTCCTGCAATTCGGGTCCGCTCAAGCCCGGGATCTTGACGTCGAGAAGAATACAGCTGGGACGGGCGTCGTCGGGCGGCCGTTCCAACAACTGCTCCGCCGATTTATACATCGCGACCTCATAGCCGCAAACCCGCAAGAGCCGGCCGGTGGTCGTACGAAACGATGCATCGTCGTCAACGATATGAACGAGGGTCGGCAAAGGGCTCATCCCTAGCTCGCCTTGGCCAGCGGCAGGCTGACGTGAAATACCGCGCCGCCCGCCGTGTGGTTCTCGGCCCATATCCGGCCGCCGTGAGCTTCGACGATCGTGCGCGCAATGGACAAGCCCATGCCCATGCCGTCGCCCTTGGTCGTGAAGAACGGCTCGAATATCGCCTTCAGCTTGTCCGACGGGACGCCGGGGCCGGAATCGGCTATCGAGATCTTCGCTGACGCTTGGTCCACCGACGTGCTGCTGGTCACCTCGCGCCGTCCGTTGGCTGCTCCGACCATCGCATCCATGCCGTTTACGACCAGATTCAAGATGACCTGCTGCAGCTGAATCCGGTCACCGCTCACGCGCAGCGGCCCGTGAACCGGCCTGCTGTTCAGTGTGACATCGCGCGCTGCGGCTTGCACCGAAAGAAATTCAAACACCTCGCGAACTGTTTCGTTGAGATCGATATCCTGCGCCTCGATTGCAGACTTCCCGAGCAGGCGACGCAGCCGTCGTATGACTTCGGTCGCCCGCTGGTCGTCGCGCCTGATCTCATCGACAATCGTCTTCATCTCGTCCAGGTTCGGTGACGGCGAGTTGAGAATGATCGCTCGCCGTCTCGGCGTTGTTGAGAATGGCGCCGAGCGGTTGATTGAGCTCGTGCGCAATCGATGCCGACAATTCGCCGGCCGTGGCGTGCCGGTTCAAATGCGCCAGCTCGGACATGCGCTGGCGAGCTTCTATTTCCGCATTGCGCCGGCGACGGTGCTCGTACAGTAGCCCGATGATCAACGCAGCTTGCAGCAGTATCACCGCAACAATTCCGACGATCTGCCATCGGTACGTTTCCCACATCGTGGGTGGTTTGAAGAGAACCGTACTTCCCGGCGGAAGGTCGCTCGCACTGATTCCCCATCGCTGCATTTGCCGCCAGTCGAATTTCGGCAATGCGTATCTGGTCGGAGGCGTTTTGATGTCGCCGGCCTTTTCGCCGTTGAGGATACGAACCGCAACAGCCGCTGCCACCGCGCTCCCTTCCTCCACCGAATGCATCGGACCACCGACGGTCGTGTCCCCGAAAAAATTATCAAGGTACGAGAAAACTGGCGCGTTGGCCGTCGGCAGAAAGCTTGCTCAGCGCGGCATTAGCCTCGTGGGCAACGCCGGCCGCATCGACGTTCATCAAATGCCAGAAGATGGCGCTGTGAGGTGGAAGATTGGCTGCGTCCTTCAGAATGTCTTCGAACGACAGCTCGTTGTAAAATTTGAGCTCGACCCGCCCGGTCAGTGGCGCGAGTTTCCCGCCGCAGCTCCCCCAGCCAGAATGTTTCATTGGGTGAAGCCCCATTCACGATTGCGATCGTCTTTGTCCGGGGCAAGACGCGCAGGATGTTTTCGAAGAAGGCAGGAAAGTCGTGAGCGACCGCCACAACCGTGTCGTCCTCGGTCAGCTTGTCGTATTGCACCCGGCGCGCCTCCACGGCCGTGAAGAGCATCGGCGTTCCTGGAAAAATTCGCTGGCGATATCGCTGGACGAAGTTCGCGGCCGGCGCGCCGATAGCGACGATGAGGTCGGGAGGTTCAGCTGCATAGAGGGCGTAGAGATAATCGACGAATGGGCCGTCTGATGTGTCGTCGTTCAACCGGGCATTCAAAAGCGAGTGGTCATGAAAATCCGACTGGTCTTTGCGCGTTCCTGATTATCTCGGAGCGAATGAGTTTGCGCGTAATCCGTCCATGGTTTGAAGCGAAGCCCAAACGAATGCAGCATCAAAACCCGTTTAGTTCGGCCGCCAAATCGCAGACAGGCAAGCGACGTCACAAAGATGAACATCGTCGCTGCAGGATCGCCGCGAGTTACGACGGAGCGGTGGTGCCAAGAGCACCGCCACTGCCGCAGAAAGCGCTCCCGGCATCCGACTGATCCAAGACAAGGATTGAGCATCGGCTCCGCGGCCATCGGCTCCGGCGCCGACGATGCACGCGATCAGCACGAACGCGATCAGTGAAGCGCGCATATTTCGAAGCGAGACCTCTCCGTGCGGGCAAGTCTCATTCTAGCAGCTCATCGGCACTTGATAACCCATTGATTTCATTGAACGGTCCCGCAACCGCACGGAGACTCCGATGGTCGTCGAGATCGACAGCGCCGTCAAGCGATCTGAACAAGTCGGCAAAGGGCTCATCCCTAGTTCGCCTTGGCCAGCGGCAGGCTGACGTGAAATATCGCGCCGCCCGCAGTGTTGTTCTCGGCCCATATCCGGCCGCCGTGAGCTTCGACGATCGTGCGCGCAATGGACAAGCCCATGCCCATGCCGTCGCCCTTGGTCGTGAAGAACGGCTCGAAGATCGTCTTCAGCTTGTCGGACGGGACGCCGGGGCCGGAATTGGTTATCGAGATCGTCGCCGACGTTTGGTCCACCGACGTGCTGCTCTTCACCTCGCGCCGTCCATTGGTTGCGCCGACCACCGCATCCATACCATTTACGACCAGGTTCAAGATGACCTGCTGCAGCTGAATCCGGTCCCCGCTCACGCGCAGCGGCCCGTGAACCGGCCCGCTGCTCAGCGTGACATCGCGCGCTGCGGCCTGCACCGCAAGAAATTCAAACACCTCGCGAACTGTTTCGTTGAGATCGATATTCTGCGCCTCGATTGTAGACTTCCCAAGCAGGCGACGCAGCCGCCGTATGACTTCGGTCGCCCGCTGGTCATCGCGCCTGATCTCATCGAGAATTGTCTTCGATCTCGTCCAGGTTCGGTGACGGCGAGTTGAGGATGATCGTTCCCGTCTCGGCGTTGTTGAGGATGGCGCCGAGCGGTTGATTGAGCTCGTGCGCAATCGATGCCGACAATTCGCCGGCCGTGGCGTGCCGGTTCAAATGCGCCAGCTCGGACATGCGCTGGCGAGCTTCTATTTCCGCCTTGCGCCGGCGACGATGCTCATAAAGCAAGCCGGCGATCATCACAGCCTGGAGCACAAGCACCGTGGCTATGGCCAGGATCTGCCACCGATACTGTTCCCATACCGTCGGATCACGGAAGCGGATTTCACTGCCCGGGGGCAGACGGCTCTCGCTGATGCCCCAGCGCTGCATTTCCCGCCAGTCAAACACTGGGCTTGCAAATTGGACTGGTGGCGTCCTGATTTCGCTCGGCTTCTCTCCGCCAAGGATGCGAACGGCAACGGCAGCCGCCTGTCGGCTGCTATCGGCCACCAGGAGAAGCGGGCCGCCTACGATCGCGCGGCCGAAGAAGGACTCATCATAAGAAAAAATCGGCGCGTTAGCGACGGCATGAAGTCTTGTTAATGGCACGTCGCCTTCGTGTACGACGCCCGCCGCATCGACAATCATCAACTCCCAGAAAATCGCGGTGTGTGGCGGGAGCGCGGAGGCTTGTTTCAGCAGCGCCTCGAATGACAATTCATCCGTCCATGAAAGCTTAATCCGGTTTGCAAGAGGCTCCACCTCCTTTGCTATCGCTTCCTTCCAAAATTTCTCAATCGGAGAAGTCCCAACGACTACGATCACATCTTTGGTGTCCGGCAATACTTGCAGGATGTTCTCGAAGGCCGACAAATAGTTGATCCTTACCGCGACCACGGTGTCGTTCGCGGTGAGATTGGAATACTGCACTCGACGTTGATCCACTGCCATGAACACCATCGGGGTGGTGGCAAAAAGTCGCTCCCGGTGCCGCTGCACAAAGTTTGCCGCGGGCGCGCCGATGGACACGATCAGGTCAAGAGGGTGCTTGGCAAACACGGCACGGAGATACTCGACAAACGGAGCCTCCGGGTTGTCATCGCTGAAACGGGCTGTGACCAGCGAATGCTCGATGATCTCCACCGGCCAGGGCGATTGCCGGCTCAGCTCCGTGCGGATGGACTTGGCGTATTCGCTCCAGGGCTTGAAATCCCGGCCAAAAGAATGAAGCAACATCACCCGCTTGGACTCGGCCGCCAAAGCAGCCGAACAAGCAAGCGACGTCACAAGCAAGAAAATCATCGCTGCAGCCGCGCTGCAAGTCACGACGGAGCGCTGGGCCAAGAATCCGCCGCCGCAGCAAAAAAGCTTGCTGGCATCCGACCGATCGACGACGAGGATTGAGCGTCGGCCCCGCAGCCAACAGTACCCGGGCGCAAGGCACGCGCTCAACCAAACGACAATCCAATGGAATGGGCGCATGGTTCGGGTGTGATCTCGCCGGGACACCGTATGATGCCGAAGGCTCCGCCGTCGTGCGAAAGCTTACTGGCTGTGCCGGGAAGTAGCTCTCGGTAGTTTCCCGGAATTGCGGTCAGGGAAAACCCTGATGGGCGCCAGAAGTACCGCGATGTGCCCAACGGCGTCCTGCATTTGGGGACGAATCGGACCACCGACCACTTTCCGGGACAAGGCGCATCGGCGCCAAGACCGCCTCTAATCAGAACGTAATATCAATGCTTTAAGCGTGCGTTGCTGCCCGACGGCGCGGCCAGGGAAGCGCCACGGAAGCAGCCACACAGCTAGCCGCACAATCAACGGCTTGCGTCGTCCGTGTCCGCAGAGTGTCCGAAACAGCACCGTTTTGCCATGCTGCCCTCGATTTTTCCGACCGCCCCCTGCCCCCAACAACGAGCCAGCGAGCCCGCTAGGTCAGAGCGCCTTCCCTGTGACCTAATAGGTCGCGAGGCAAGAAAAAGACAAACAAGCAACATGTGGCAGAACCCACCGCGAATAGTTTGACTACGTCAAATAGCGTCATCGACGCGTGCTCTACCAACAACGCCGCTAAATTGTCTCCGATGGCGCCGCCCGTGTTCGACGCGCTCATAAACACTGCAAACCCAAATGCGGCAGAAGGAGCTAACGTTGATAAAACCGCGGAATGCATCAACGCTAATGCGCCTATCCCGAATAAGAAGCCACTTAGAAATTCAACGATGAACGCAGCTTGAACCGACGTATAAAAAAGGTAGGCTGCTATTCCAATCGAGGTACCTAGTGTTCCCAGAACAAGGAGCCCTTGCATTGGCATTTTTCGACACAAGAATTGATAGAGAACGGAGGCCAACAAGCCGCCAACCGGCTGAATAGCCCTGAGGTATCCAATTTCGATATCAGAGAGAGCGAGTGCGTTCTTCTGATAAAAATAAAGAGGCGTTCCGAACGATTGCGGAATGTTGGAAACGAGCAAAAAAATTGCAACCAGCCACACAGTGCGTGAATGCAACACGGACTTGAGATCGCGTAAAAGGGGTTTGGTTCCAACAATTTTGGATTTGTCTTGAAGGGGCTCTGCAACGCACACGGCTGCGATAGGCGCGATCACAACGGCAATCGCGGCGCCAACTATTGCTGCCGCGCCAATCGGGAGTCCGGCGAGATATCCTGCAAGGGGGCCTGCAATCAGAATACATGCATACTCAACAAATATTTGGCAAGAGACTAGTCGTCCTTCAGCCCTTAGAAGTTTACCCCGTTCGACAAGAAAGCCTCCCAACACAGTGCTTCCAATTACCAGCATTGACTGCAGCGCAACTACGGCAATCAATAACAAGAAATAGGAACTCGAAACGAGCCAGAGGAGGAGCCAAAGTGCAGCCGTTAGGAGCGCGCTAATAATCAGGTAGTAGCGCCGATGCGTTCCGAACAGGGCAACATGGTCAACAAGAAGACCAGCTAACGGCTTCAGGTACCAAGCAAGCCCACCGATGCCAAAAAGCATCGCCATCTGCGATTCGGAAACACGAAGCTCATCTTTGAGCAAATGACGTATCGGCAGGTCCAGGAAATCAGGGGCTGCCAGAGAGGTAGAAACGGTTCCCGCTGCAATGACCAGCATCGATAGGCGCAGTGAAGGGTGGTGGTTCTGGAATGCCACAGCAAGAGCTCACCTAAACGAGTCCAATGCAGAGCAGGCACATGACCACGTTTGGCGCGGTGCTGACTAGTGCACCCCCCGCTCGCCACCGGCGGGGCTTGTGTATGTGCGGGCCATCGGTCACGCGGGCCGGGACAAAGCGGACATGAGGGCGCTATTTCGGTGCCGGCGCTCCCTCCGGCGGCACCACCTTCATGACGAACGACGTCGGCTTCTCGTTCGCGCCGAACGGGCCGGCGACCTTGTTCTTCACCGGCGGCAGGCTCCGCAGATAGGCGACGATCGCGAGCGCGTCCTCCTGCGTGAGGCTGGCGAGCGCCTTCCACGGCATGATCGGCGCCAGCACGCGGCCGTCGGGCCGGTGACCGTTCGTCAGCGCCGCCACGATCTGATCGTCGGTCCAGTTGCCGAGCCCGGTTTCCTTGTCCGGCGTGAGATTAGGACCCACGAACACGCCGAGCCCGGGAATCTCGAAGCCGACCTCCGAGCCGCCCAGAAAACGCGCCATGTCCGGCTTGCCGAAGAAGAATCCCGGCGTATGGCAATCGGTGCAACTCGCCAGTGTAACGAGATACTTGCCGCGCTCGACCGCTGCCTGCTGCGCGTTCGCATCCGGCGCCGGCAACAGGTTCGCCAGTGCAAAGAAAAAAGACGCGAGCGCATACCTGACGCCGCCTGTCCTGATGACGAGCATTATCATCTCCTCCCTATGTGCACGGTTGCGCCGGCGTCTTTCCGGCTAGTGTCCCGGTTCCGACGTTCGCAAGCCTTTGCAGCACGCACTCGTGCGAACGTCGGAACCAAAGCGACACTAGCAACTCTATGGTTCTAGTGTGGCTTTGGATTTGACGTTCCTACAAAGAGACTCGCGGCAATGCTGGTAGGAACGTCAAATCCGCCACCTAGCCTTGCGCTCGAAATCGGCGAGCAACCGCTCGACAGCATACACCACGTCGGCGGTCATGTTAGCCTGTCGGCAGCTCAAGGGACGGCTCTCGGCATGGCGGCAACACGGACACCTTGGTGGGCATGGACATGGCCCGTATTGGCCTGGGTCATCCTGCTGATGACGCCCTTTGCCGGCGCCGGCGGCCTCATTGCCGCTGCCGCAGGAGCGGTTTTGATCGCCACCGTTTTCGCGGCCGTGTACCACGCCGAGGTGGTTGCACACCGCACCGGCGAGCCATTCGGCACGCTGGTCCTGGCCGTCGCCGTGACGGTCATCGAGGTGGCGCTGATCGTCTCCGTCATGGTTGCGGCTCCAGCGGAAAAGGCAGGGTTGGCACGCGACACGGTTTTCGCCGCCGTCATGATCGTGTGCAACGGCATCGTCGGGCTGTGCCTGCTCTGGGGCGGCGCGCGCCATCACGAACAGGGATTTCAGGTCCACGGAGCGAGCGCCGCATTGGCCGTGCTGGCCGCGCTCACGACCCTCACCCTGATCCTGCCGAACGTCGCGACGACCGCGCCCGGTCCGGTGTTCAGCACCTCGCAGCTCGTCTTCGCCGGAATAGTCTCGCTGGTGCTCTACGGCTCGTTCGTTTTCATCCAGACCGTGCGGCACCGCGACTACTTCCTCGCGGTCGAAACGAGCGACGAGGAAGCGCACGCGCCGCCGCCCTCGAACACGACCACCGTCGTCAGCGCCGGTCTGCTGCTCGCCGCACTCGTCGCCGTCGTGGGCCTTGCCAAATTTCTAACACCGACGATAGAGATCGGAATCGCCCGGATCGATGTGCCGAAAGCCGTGGTGGGGATCGTCATCGCCGCGCTGGTGCTGCTGCCTGAAGGTCTGGCGGCGCTGCGGGCGGCCCGGGCCAACCGTCTGCAGACCAGCTTGAACCTGGCGCTGGGATCCGCGCTTGCAAGCATTGGACTGACGATCCCGACAGTCGCTGTCGTTTCAATCGTGCTCGGCCAGCCGCTCGAGCTCGGGCTGGGGGAGAAGGACCAAGTCCTGCTGGCGCTGACGCTCCTCGTCGGCGTGATCACGCTGGGCACCGGCCGGACCACCGTGCTTCAGGGCATCGTGCACTTGGTCATCTTCGCAGTGTTCTTGTTCTTCGCCGTGGTGCCGTAAGGCTTGGGCGCCTGGTGCCCTTCTGCATCGCCGCCACGATCTGCTCATCCCCCAGCAGGACAATCTCTATCGAGTTTGCCAACTGCAGTCCGGGGCCATGACTTTCGTCCAATAGTCGTGCCGAATAGCGCCTTGATCCACATCAAGGCGTCAGATCGCTCCATGGGGTCTACTTGGATAGCGAGGGGGCCAAACTCGCGAAGCGAGGAGACCAAAATGAAGCTCTCCAAGATGACGCTCTCGTTGACGTTGTTGGCCCTGTCGATAGGTGGATTCGTCACTGCAAGCACCAAAGAGGCCAGCGCGGTCGTGTACTGCCAATACGTCAACTATCCTACCGGTTGCACGGTGAGGGCCGGCGTGGTGTTGCGGCCGCGGCCGATCGCTCGAGAGGCAGTACGACCTGGAACTCCGACAAATCGTGGCGGACCGGAAGATCGCGCGGGCAGACGCTGAACCGCGCACCTCGCATCGCACTGGCACTAGACGTGTTAGCCCAGCGCTAGACGCTGGGCTAACTTGCGCGATCACGCGCCGCAGATGGTTGTACGATCTATTTGGCCTAGGCTCGGCAACGGCCGCAATTAGTTTGCAACTAGCTGTTGTTGCGATGTAACCATCATTCTGGGGCTGCGAAATAGCCCAATAATCCGCCGGAGGGCCGACCCGAGCGCGCCGAGCGTCGCGCGCGGGGCAAGAAGAAGCTGCACGACAACCGCGGAGCGACGATGGGCGCTGATGTCCAAAGGAAGCCATGCGATGAGTGTGCTCGATAGTCCATTTGTCGTCTTCGCAATCGCGCTTATCGTGCAATTGCTCGCGGCCCATGCCGGCCGCCTGCTCGGCCAAAAAAAAGGCCGCTCTCCGAGCGAGGAGGAGCGAAAGGACTTTGATGTTGTTCAGGCCGCCACTCTGACGCTTCTGGGGCTTATTATCGGTTTCAGCTTCTCGATGGCCGTTACGCGCTACGACCAGCGCAAGAACTACGAGGAGGCGGAAGCCAACGCGATCGGGACTGAATATGTTCGCGCCGATCTTTTGCCGGCCGAGGATGCCGCCCGCACACGCGAGCTACTGAAGAAATATCTCGACCTGCGCATCGCGTTCTACTTGACCCGCGGTAGTCGCTCTCTGGGGCAGATCAACGACGATACCGCGAAACTGCAGGCCGAACTCTGGGCCGCGGTCTTGCGCGGGGCGAAAGAACAGCCGACGCCCGTGACCGCGCTGGCCGTATCGGGCATGAACGACGTGCTCAATTCGCAGGGGTATACCCAGGCTGCCTGGTGGAACCGCATCCCCATTGCTGCATGGGCGATGATGGGGTTGATCGCGGTCGCCGCCAATTCGATGGTCGGCTATGGCGCGCGTCGTCGAGGCAAGCTGCTGTTTGTTTTGCCGATCGTCGTTTCGATTGCATGCCTGCTCATCGCCGATATTGACAGCCCGCGTGGCGGGATCATTCGAGTGCTTCCGCAAAATATGATGTCATTGGCGCAGTCCATGACGAAATAGGCGAGTAGAGATTACTCCCAAGGGGTTTGTCTCCCATCTGTGGAGCACATTGGTTGCTGTCTGGAGCGAGTAGCAAAGGACGGCCATGCAGCAACGCAAATCAGTAACCTCATCATTTGCGGAAAGTGACCCAACAGGCCAACCATGATCTGGCTCGACGAGTTGTATTTCGGCAACACATTTTAGAAAAATAGCAGTCTAGGGTTTTTCTTCCTTGCGTGACCACATTTGAGCCTCCCTGCGCAGCATGGTTCACGCGGAGCCTTCGACGAGACAGCGCGGAGGAGGGGGATGAAGAGCCCACGGCAACTTGCTGTATGGACGACGTTGTGCGGAATGGTCGTTCTCACCGGTTGGGTTGCTGCCGGACTCGGTGGCCTCCGGTTGCCCGGCATCGAGAACACGAAAGCGCCGATCGAGCACGGCCCGGCAACATCTGTGATCGTCCGCGCCGAGCGCATCGACGAACCGCAAGCAACTGCGCTGGGCGATGACGGTGTCTCCGCACTAAGCGATGACGGTGCCTCGATACTGGTCGAGGTCGCTGTCTCCGTCCGCGATGTGGGGAGCGGCGGCGCTGCTCTGCCCGACCCTCATCCGATCCCCCCCGCCCCGGCATCCATGCGGCTCGCGTCGTTGGGCACGCCTGATCCTGTGCAGAACGCCGCCAAGCCGGCCGCGAGCTCGTTCGAAGCTCTCGATGCGTGCCTCGAGCCGGACGTCTGCATCGACCAATACCTCTGGTCGCTGTACGAGCGGACGCCGAAGGTCAACACCGTCAAGGTAACGGAGCGGATCAAGGTGACGGTCCAGAAGAAGGGCAAGACGAAGACCGTCGTCAAAACTCTGACGAAGTACGTCACCGAGGACTTCGCGTGGAAGGATCCGATAGCCGCGCAGAAAGCCAGCATGTCGATCAAGGACTACGTGATCGGAGGCATGGATCGGGGCTTCAAACGGAAGCTGTATCATGCGCTTCGCGCGATGGACGACGCCGGGCTTTCGCCTGGCATAACCAGCGGCTTCCGCGATGATTACCGGCAAGGGATCGCAACCGGCAACAAGGCCGCGACGGACAGCTCATATCATGGTGGGAGCCGCCGCGGTGGCTATGGCCATGGGCGTGCGGCCGATCTCGTGAGCGTGAATGGCGAGACACGTGCGGAGCGGGGCAAGTGGAGTGAAATTTTGTGGAAGTGGATCGATGACCACGAAAAAGAACTTGGGATCGGCCGACCGTATCTCGACCGGGATCCGCCGCATGTGGCCCCGATCGATGGCAAAGAATATGCCGATAAGCGCGGCCGGGCGAAGACGCAACTCGGCGGATTAGCAAACAATCGCGGCATGACGAAGCGCGCAAAAACGGCAAGCCGTTGAGGGTGGGACGTTTCTAACCCATATCCAGTGTGCAGCCCGAGAATAAGGGCAAAAAACCGCGACATGCCGTCCTGTCGCTGCGATGTCCGCTCCCGAGCCTAACGCGGAAGATATTTGCCCAGTCTGAGTTTTTCCGGTTTGACCTGTTCCAGACATGCGGCCAAGCCGCAGGCTCAGGGGAAACCCGTGTCAAATTTCAGGGAAATTCCCGATAGTGCGCGACCAGCGCATACGAGACAATCGCGCAGGCCATGATACCCTTCTGATGCCGGCGATCAGTGGCCGCGCCCGTCAACTCCAAGGTGGGGGGATTAGCGTGCACAACATCGATAGGAGGTCAGCACTATCGCTCGGGCTTGCGGCGACTGCGGCATTGGCGGCAGAGGCGCCAACTTCCACGCAAGCCGCGCAGCCCATGCCCATAACTCGAAAGACCTGGGGCACAAGCAAGTCTACAATTCCGGGATACAAATCGGTATCCATGCGCGATATCGTCTATCAGCCCGGAGCAAAGACCTCCGAGCCTTCCAAGCCCAACGATATGATCTGCCACGTTCCAGAAGGAGAGCTTTTGGTAACGCACTCCGATGGGATGAGATTTATCGCCAAGAAGGGATACGCCTGGACGTGCAGGAAGGGCATTGGCGAAGAAGTTCACAATGTCAGTTCAACCCTTGCAATCATGCGAGTAATTGACCTGCTACATGCCCCGCACGGCGGACCGCACGAAAATCATTGACCGCTATCGGCCCAAGTCGGACACGTCCGCTTCCCTCGCCCATCGGCTGGCAGGTTGCAACGTCGCTCCACAGCCTCCTGACTGACCCTCACGAATTGGATATGATATTGTGGCCGGCTCCAGCGGGAGTGACATAGTGCAATTCGATCAACCGAAACGGCACGAGCCTACCGAACCCGAGCTGCCGCCGGCGCCGCTCCTCTGGCTCCTTGGCGGCGCGGCAGTCGCACTGGCCGCGCTACCCGCGGCCTTCGACGGATCGCCGGCTTCCACGCAGGACGAAGCGCTTACCGTTCTCACCGCCTCGTCGATGCAATCCAAGCAGGACGAGGCGCTTACCGTTCTCGCCGCCTCGTCAATGCAAAATGCGCTCGACGATATAAATGCGGCATTCACTACGAGCACCGGTGTCAAGGTGATTGCGGGCTACAGGGCGAGTTCGACGGCGATAAAGCAGATTGCACAGGGAGCGGCGGCCGACGTATTCGCCTCCGACGACCTCGACTGGATGGATTGGGGTTTGAAAAAGGAGCTCATCAAGGAGGCGCGGGTCAATCTGCTGGGCAACCGGCTTGTGCTGATCGCGCCAAAGGATTCCAAACTCCATAGTGTCGCGATCGGCCCGAACTTTGATCTTGCCAAGCTCGCGGGGGACGGTTCGATTGCCATCGCCGATGTACAGGAAGTGCCGGCCGGTAGATACGCCAAGGCGGCGCTGGAGATGCTCGGAGCGTGGCAAGCCGCCGCGCCAAAGCTCGTGATGGCGCGGAACGTCCGCGCTACGCTCACAATGGTCGAACGTGGAGGAGCGCCGCTCGGCATCGTCTACACAACCGAGGCTAAGATTAGTCCCAACGTCAAGATAATTGGTACTTTCCCAGCGGAGTCCCACCCCCCAATTACTTATGCCGTAGCCGCCACTGTGACGGCAAAGCCGAAAGCTGTCGGCTACCTCGTACATCTACGCTCAATGACCGCTAAAGCGATATTCGAGCAGTATGGCTTCGAATTTCTGATCCGGCCTATGTCGTAGGTGTGTCCGGACTTCTTATTGTTGCTGGTCCGCAAATGCACTTTTGAGATCTGGCGACCGACGCTCCGACCTCGCGGGCGCATGAGATGAGACGGCTCTACGACCGGGCTCAAAGTTCAATTCTTCAACGTAACGACCGCGACCGGAAACCACCTACCCGGCAAGTCAACAGGCAACACTTGCAGCGCGCAGCCAGCGATGTCGGGATCGCCGTGACTATTGGGCATGTTGAGCCGGCGCGCGTGGAACGCCTCGGCCACCCACGTGTAGGTCCAGGTGCCGGGCGGCGAAAGCATCGAAGGCGCATCGATCAGTTCGGCGCGAGATCGACCGCGACGGCGCGCCGAGATGCTTGGCCGACCGACTGGCCAACGGGGAGAAAAAGTTCCTTGTCAACCCACCGAGATACCTTCGAGTGCGTTTTGCTGCCGACTGTGGCCCGCCGGTTACAGTAAAAAACATCTACTTGTTGTAGATTAATCCATGTAGCGAACTTGACGCGTGAACTTGGCGCATGTGAGCGCGCTACAGGGGATGGTTCGAGTTGTCGCCGAGGGCGGCAACTTGGAGAACCGGATCGAAATCAGGGACGGGGGTTACGAATGAAAAGGCTCTTTCTTGCGACGACAGCAATGGTTGCGCTCGCGGCAGGCTCCGCCAGTGCGGCCGATTTGCCGGCGAAGGCCAGGCCGCTTCCGCCGCCGCCTCCACCGTGTGCGCAATTCGGGGGGTTCTATGTCGGCGGCAATGTCGGCTGGGGCTACGGCGACCATACATTCAGAGGCCTCGACGGCTATTGGGCCCTTGCGGTGGTGTTCTTTGCTCCGAACGAGGTGAGTCGGAGCGAGGACGGCTTGGTCGCCGGCGTCCAAGGCGGCTACAACTGGCAATCCCGCTGCACGGTCTTCGGCATCGAGGCCGATTACCAATGGACGGACATCGACCATGATTTCGTCCGCACCGGCCCCTTGGGCCTTGTTACGCTTTCAGGGTCCGTCAGCCTTCAAAGCTTCGGCACGCATCAGGGCGCGCACGGGCGTCATCGTCGACAACCTCCTGCTGTACGTGACCGGCGGCTTCGCCTACGCCAACACCGAGCGGACCGTTGCGCTTAACATCCCCGGACTCGGAATTCAGCGAGGCCTTCTCGGACGACAAGACGCGCTGGGGCTGGATCATGGGCTTCGGCACGGAGTGGCAGTTCGCGCCCAACTGGAGCTTCAAGAGCGAGGTGCTCTACGCCCGCTTCGAAACGGAAGAGACCACAGGCACCTGCACGCTCCTCTGCGGCCCCGCACCGCCCGGTACGCTTCGAGCATGAAAGCTCGGCCTGGGTCACGCGCATCGGCATCAACTACAAATTCGGGGGCTGGGGCGGCGCGGGCCCGGGTTACTAACGACCATATATCCCTTGTCCGAGAGCGTAGAGGCCCCGGCTTCCCCCCGGGGCCTCGCCTCTTGCTTTCCGAAAACGCGCCGCTTCAAGTCGGCGGCAATCGCAAACCTCAGGCGCCGGTGACGATGCTATTTCGCAGCTTGATCGGGCTCGCGATGGTTTGTAGCGCCTCGATGCCTTCGCCGGTGCCGAGGATCTTCACGGTGCCAAAGTCGAGCACGCGCCCGAGGAATGATTGACCGACCTGGACGCTCTCGACCTTGTCCATGTTCATTTCGTTCGTGTGCAGCCGGATCAAACCTCTCTTGTAGATGACGCGCCGGTTGGTGACTGCGATTTCAGTGATCCACCACTGGTACCATTCCCGCACCAGAAGAACGACGGCAACGAGCGCGAGCCCGTATGCCGTGTACAGCCACATTGTCGGCAGCCACCGCGTTCCGCCAAACCAAAAGGCAGCCAACGCCAGGAGCGCAACCACAACGCCGGGCCAGTACACTATCCAATGAATCGACGAGATGTACCTGACCTGCTCACCAGGTTGCAGGACGCGTTCAACATAGCTCATGTTATCGCTCCCTCAGGGGACTCGGGGCCATCGTCCATCGATCCGAAGCTCTCGTCCAACCCAAGCGACTTCCAGGCAATAGCTGTCGCTTCCGAAAACTCACTCCATTGACTCGCCGTCCGCGCACCCCCGAGAAAGAGCCGCCGGCATCAATGTTGTGCGGGCCCGCGCGCGTCAACGGCAGCAAGATGCGTTGCGCCGGAATGACGTTGCTGCCCAGTGTAGTTTAGCGCTCCAATCTCATGGGGCATGCAAATTTCATTTTATGCTGATGAGGCGACGCGAGCGGCATAGCCTGCGCAGATGTCGCGAGGGACAGCGGCAAAGCCGACAGCGATCAACCTGATCACTCTCTCCTGCCATGTGAACCTTTGAAAAAGACATTTTCCTGCAGCTTAACGGTAGTCCTTTGCTCGTCCACGGTCATTGACCTAAATCAACATGCTGCTGATCCGCGCCGACGAGGCGATCGAACAGCTCACCTGTGGACGTCGTTTGCTGCGGTGGATGAACCCGAAATTGGCATTCTCGGAAGTGCCCAGCGCGTCACAACCGGTTCCCATCCCGGATCAAGTCCGGGGCAGGCTCTTTCCGGGAGATGCCAGCCTGGCGATGCTCAGGTGCTCTTCCAAGGGCGCATGTTGCGCACTTCCCACTTGCCGCGCCCGGCGCGGCAGGCTTCGCCCTGCAGCCAGGATTCGTTGCCGTCCCGCACGTAGCTCGCGAGGAAATCGCGGCAGGTGGTGCCGTCCTGGCGGTAGGCCTGGGCGAGCGGGGTGATGGTGCCGCGGGCGCCGGTCTTCGGGTTCTCCCAGGGCATGCTGGTATCCTGGCCGCCCTTGGCCAGGACCTCGCTCACGGCGGCGCGGGCGATGGCGAGGTCGGCTTCGTGCGGCGGCTCGATGGGTGTCCTCGCCGGGGCCGGGCGCAAGGATGTGGTCTGCGCCGGGTCGTCCTTCTTCGAGAACATCGTGTCGAGCTGGTAGGAGAAGCTGCAGCCGCCAACGGCGAGGGCGAGCGCGAATACCGGCGGGAGCCCCAGCGCCGCGTGCCATCGGCGGAACCTTCCCCTATATAGAGGCTGCCGGGACAAAGCGCTTGGCGCCAACGCCACCACTTGGGTACTCCGCGGGATGACCGAATCGGCTCCGATAGAACACCCGACCTGGTTAACGACTGGTGATTTCACCCAGGCCGACGAGCCCTTGCGGTTGTTTGCGGCCTGGTTCGAGGAGGCGGCGCGGGCCGAACCGCGCGATCCTACCGCCATGTCGCTGGCGACCGTCGATGCCGACGGCGTGCCCAATGTCCGCATGGTGCTGATGAAAGGCTTCGACGATCGGGGCTTCGTGTTCTACACCAACATCGACAGCCAAAAGGGGCAGGAGTTGGACGCAACCCACCGTGGCGCCCTGCTCTTTCATTGGAAGTCCTCCAACCGGCAAGTGCGGTTGCGCGGTCCGGTCGAGCGAGTGGCAGACGCGGAGGCCGACGCTTATTTCGCTACCCGACCGCGCCTCGCGCAGATCGGCGCCTGGGCCAGCAAGCAGTCGGCGCCGCTCGAGAGCCGCCACGCCTTCGAGAAGGCGATCGCGCTCACGACCGCCAAATTCGCCGTCGGAACGATTCCAAGACCGCCGAACTGGACCGGCTACCGGCTGCAGCCGCTCGCGATCGAGTTCTGGCAGGATCGGCCGTTCCGCCTGCACGATCGGGTCGAGTTTCGGCGCGACGCGCCGGACGCACCATGGCGCAAGACGCAACTCTATCCTTGAGTTAAAGTATCGTATGACGACACCGCATTCGAACCAGCCGCGCCGTACCTTGCTGCTCACCGGAGCAAGCCGCGGGATCGGGCACGCCACCGTGAAGCGCTTCTCGGCGGCCGGTTGGCGCGTCATCACCTGCTCGCGGCACGCGTTTCCGGAGAATTGTCCCTGGGAGATGGGGCCCGAGGATCACATCCAGGTCGATCTCGCCGATCCGCAGGACACCCACTCGGCGATCGCCGAGATCAAGCAGCGGCTCGAGCACGGCGAGCTGCACGCGCTGGTCAACAATGCGGCAATCTCGCCCAAGGCCGACGGCGGCAAGCGCCTGTCATCGCTGGAGACAACTGTCGACGTCTGGGATCACGTCTTCCGCGTGAACTTCTTCGCGCCGATCATGCTCGCGCGCGGGCTGATGGAGGAGCTCAGGACCGCCAAAGGCTCGGTCGTGAACGTCACCTCGATCGCCGGCTCGCGCGTGCATCCGTTCGCGGGCGCGGCCTACGCCACCTCGAAAGCGGCGCTGGCGTCGCTCACCCGCGAGATGGCCGCCGATTTCGGTCCGCTCGGCATCCGCGTCAACGCCATCGCGCCGGGCGAGATCGATACGTCGATCCTGTCACCCGGCACCGAGGAGATCGTGGCGCACCAGATTCCGCTGCACCGCCTCGGCACGCCTGACGAGGTCGCCAAGATCATCTATGTGCTGTGCACGGAGACGTCGTCCTACGTGAACGGGGCGGAGATCCACATCAACGGTGGCCAGCACGTATAAGAGATGACGCACCTGCGGGGATGCCGGCGTCAGCTCGTCCGATCCGGTCAACGAGGTCCGGCATTGGTCCAGCCCCAGTCCGATGAGCACGCTGGCCTATTCCGTCTCATCGAACTCTCACGATGATGTCAGACTAATTTTTTCCTTCGCTCCAGCTGCGCGAATTGCAGCGGATCGCGGACAACCCGTGGTCCTGCCCATAGAACTTCGTATGGGACCTAGGTCCATCTCGATCTGAGATCGAGATGTGAGAAAATCCGAGGATGACGTCCACGAAGTTGGAAGAAGTTCCGCGCGCAAGAATAGGTTCAGACGAAATAGATTCAAATGGGCATATCAGCGCCGATTCCCGCGACCCTGATTGCAGGGTCAGGGAATCACCGATGCCGATTCAGGTGAATCCCCAATTGCACCCTCAACGCTACCGTGGTCGATGCCTTGGAGAGGCTCAGCTTGGCTCGGTCGCAAGTAGCGTCAAGTAGACCGAGGGCACCGGATGGAAGCGCTCCTCGTCAAGATCTTCGGCACCGCCCTGGCGCTCAGTCAGGTGACCACGGCGCCGGACACGTTGAAAACCGAGTTCGACCGTGCGCGCGACCAGCAACACGTCGCCCGGCTGCTGCAAGCCGGCTGCACCCATATGCGCAAGGCTTTCGACATCGAGGACATCAACCTCGACGAGCTCATCGCGACAGCGTTGGACGACCCCGCGGCCCTTTCCGGTGAAGTCAGCGCGTTCCGCGACCTCAACTTTGCCGATCTGCACACCGCCTACCGGCAGTTCTGCAAGAACGAGAATGTGCCCAGGCCGGCCGTCGAGCTCGGCGACGTGATCGACTTCTACAACAAGGCGGCCCGCGACTTGCCGGATCACACCAGGCTGCGCGGGCTCAAGCTTCCCGGCGCCAGCGTCGTGCTCGACGGCAAGGGCGGCCGCTTCGCCGACGTGTTCGAAGAGAACCAGCGCCGCGTCTGGGTCTCGCTCGCCGACATCCCCGAGCACGTGCAGAAAGCGTTCATCGCGGCGGAGGACAAGCGCTTCCAGGCGCACAAGGGCATCGACGAGCGCGGCCTGATCCGCGCCTTCATCGGCAACCTGGCCGGCTCCGGCCGGCCGCAGGGCGGCTCCACCATCACTCAGCAGGTGGTGAAGAACCTGCTGGTGGGCGAGAACCTGACCTACGAGCGCAAGATCCGCGAGATGATCGTCGCCACCCGGCTGGAGCGCACGCTCGGCAAGGACGAGATCCTCGAGCTTTACCTGAATTTCGTCTTCCTCGGCCGCGGTGCCTGGGGAATCGAGATGGCGGCCCAGAGCTATTTCGGCAAACCGGCAAAGGAGCTCACGCTCGAAGAAGGCGCGCTGCTGGCGGGACTGACCAAGGGGCCGAGCTACTACAGCCCCGACCGCCATCCCGGACGGGCGCAGGAGCGGCTCGCCTATGTGCTCAGCCGCATGCAGGAGGACGGCGTCGTCGTTCCGGAGCAGGACGGCAAGCGGCTGCCGGCATTGCCGGTCCTTGCCACCTATCAGCCGCGCCGCGACACCGGCTTCCACTTCGTCGATCAGGTCGCGCGCGAAGCCAAGTCTACCGCCGGGATCGAGGCGATCACCGGCAACTCCTACACCGTGCGCTCCACGATCAACACCAAATTGCAGCGGGTCGTCGAAGCGAACCTGCAGGAGGGTCTGTCCCGCTACGAGCGCAGCGCCGGCAGGGTGCAGTTCCTGGGCGCCGAGGCGAGCCTCGCGCAAGCCGTGCAACGGATCGAAGCGGGCGGAACACCCGACAAGAGGCCGCCCTGGCAGCAGGCGCTCGCGAACGCCAGGCTGCCACTCTATGACGTGCATTGGACCCCGGCGGTCATCGTGGAAAAGCCGGGAGGCAGAAAGGGCCAGACATGGCGCGTCGGTCTTGCCGACGGGCGCATTGTTCCGCTTTCGATCGACAACGGTGCCGCCCAGCGCAAGCTCACGCTCTACGACGTGGTCTACGTGCGGCTGTCCGACGGCAAGAGCGAGGGTAAGAGCCGGACCGCCGCGCGCGCGGAGCTCAGGGTCAGGCCAGTCGTGCAGGGCGCAGCGGTGGTCCTGGAGAACAAGACCGGGCGCATCCTCGCCATGACGGGCGGGTTCTCCTATCCGATGAGCCAGCTCAACCGCGCCATGCAGGCGCAGCGCCAACCGGGGTCCGCGATCAAGCCGTTGAGCTATCTCGCGGCGCTGCACAGCCTGCAGCCCAACACTCTCGTCAGTGACGGCTCGATCACGTTGCCGCCGATCGGCGGCGGCCGCGCCCGCGAGCAGGACCATTGGTCGCCGAAGAACTACGACGGCGGCGGCGGCGGCACGCTGACTTTGCGGCAGGCGCTGGAGAACTCGCGCAATCTGGCGACCGCGCACCTGCTCGACGGCGGCATCGAGAGCAAGCCGGAGGCGAGCCTCGATCGGTTGTGCGCGATCGCGACGGAAGCGCGCCTCTACCGCGAATGCATGCGCTTCTATCCGTTCGTGCTGGGCGCCCAGCCGGTACGTCCGATCGATCTCGCGGCCTTCTACGCCGCCATCGCCAACGAGGGTGTGCGTCCGGAGCCGCACGTCATCGACCGCATCGAGCACAACGGCCTGATCATCTATCGTCACGACCCGCACGCATCCGTCACGGTCGGGTCGGTGGACCGCGCCGCCTTCTACCAGCTCAAGACCTTGCTGCAAGGCGTGCTGCAGCGGGGCACCGCGCGATCGATGGCGGACCTGGCGCCGTACGTCGCCGGCAAGACCGGCACCAGCGACGACGAGAACGACGCCTGGTTCGTAGGGTTCACGAACGACGTTACCGTGGCGGTGTGGGTCGGTTACGACAATGCCGGCGGCAAGCGGCGCACGCTCGGCGGCGGCGCGACCGGCGGCCACACCGCGGTTCCGATCTTCGAGCCGATCATGCAGGCCGCGTGGGCGAACGTGGCGCCCAAGACCGCGCTGGCACCGCCATCGGACGAAGCCAAGCGACACCTGTCGTGCAAATCGATCAGCGGTGAACCGGGCGATGCGAAGAACCGAGGACAGTCGACGAGGGAGTGCTTCCGCATCGACCCCAAGGGCAGGATCGTGGACACCCAATACGCGCTGGTCTCGCGCGAGAGCGCCTCTGCCGCACGCGAATCGGGCGAAGCCCGCAAGCCGCGCGAAGTGCACAGGCCGTCCGCGCCCGCCTCCGGCTGGAACTGGTCCTACGGGGGCTGGAACTCCTTACCAGGAGCAGCGCCGCTACAACGGCTATGACGGCTATCAACGGGACCGCTATTGGGGCAATTCCTGGAACCGCTGGTAGCGGCGGATCGGAGACGTTGCCATGGCGATTTTCATTGCGCAGGCGCGCTTCGCGACGGATGGGTCAACGGGAATGATTGCCGCGCCAGAGGACAGAACGCAGGCCGTCGGCCGTCTCATCACTGCCGTCGAAGGGAAGCTCATCGCCTCCTATCTGACATCCGGCCACTACGACATTCTTCTGATTTTCGAAGGACCCTCGCATGAGAAGGTCGAGCCGGCGCTGGCTGTTGCGGCTGCTGTGAGCGGACTTGCCGACTTGAAGACGGTCACGATGCTGGCGACCAGCGAAATGAAGAGTGCCGCCTCTGGAGCCGCAGAGGACGCAAAAGAGGACGCCAAAGCCGCGGCTGCAATCCTGAAAGCGCAGCAAGACACCGTCGAGAACGTACAGACAGGGCGTCCCGCGTCCTACTACATCGCTTCTCCACCGGTCGTGCCGGCTCCATCTCGAGCAGCACCTGCTGCGCGCGCGACCAAGCGCGAGGACGTTTCGAAGACGAAAGAATCTGTTCAATCACACCAGGAGCGCGACGATGACAAGTCTGTATGACGTCTTGACCGACGCGGAAGACGGCGAGGCGATGGCGCGGCTCAGCCGCGAGTTCGGGCTCACGCCGCAGCAAACCGAGGCGGCGGTGACCGCGCTGCTTCCCGCCATTTCATCGGGCCTGAAGCGATCGACTGCAACGCCTGAAGGGCTCGGCAATCTGTTCGCCATGATGGGGCACCAGCAAGACCTTCGCGCGATTTGCGACGATCCCAAGGTGGCATTCGCGCCGGCGGGGCGTGCTGCCGGAAATGACGTGCTGTCCACGATATTCGGCTCGCCCGACGTCAGTCGCGCCGTTGCCGATCAGGCGCAGCGGTTTTCCGGAGTGAGCTCGGGCATTCTGAAGCAGATGCTGCCGGTGCTCGCCGGAATTTTGATCTCCGCGCTGATGGGCGGCAAGCCTGGCAAGGCCGCGGCACCACAGATGCCACCTTCGCCGGGAGCCGGCGGCAACCTCGGCGACGTCCTGGGACAGATTTTCGGACGCGCCGCACCCGGTTCGGCCGGTGCGTCTCCGCTTCCTCAGCAGGCTCCCGCTCCGGCACCCGTTCCGGTCCCGACGGGGAGCGCCGAGCAGCAGGGCGGCGGCGATCTCCTTGGCCAGATATTGCGTGAGATGGAAAAGGGCATTCGCGAGGGGCGCATCAAGCCGGTGATCATAGGCGGACCCATTCGGGCGCCCGTGCCGGGCGGGCAAGGAGCACCGGCCCCAATGCCCATGCCGGGCGGACAAGCGGCGCCGGCCCCCGCCGACACGCAGATGCCCGGCGGCGACATCCTCGGCCAGATTCTTCGCGACATGCTCGGCGGAGCCGGCGGCCCAGGGCGTGCGCCGCAGCGACCCGTGCAATCTCCGCAAATGAAGGACCTGTCGGATCTCAGCAAGCAGCTGGGCGTGATGGGTGGCGTTGGCGCGGCGGTGTTCGGAGAGCGGCTCGAGCCTGGCCGGGACGTCGAGCAAGAGCATCTGGACAACATTCAAGGCGTCTTCGATCGATTCTTCGGCAATCGTTAGCGGGGAGAATTCTCATGCGCTTTGATCAGCTACCGCGCAGCGACAATGTCGAAGACCGGCGAGGCGACGGACCACGCGGCTTTCCCATGGGCCGTGGCGGCGGCATCGGATTGGGCACGATCATCCTGCTCGGTGTCATCGCGTGGGCGCTGGGCATCAATCCGCTTTATTTGATCGGCGGAGCCGAGGTCCTGTCCCGGATGGGCGGCGGTTCGCAGCAACAGTCGCAACCCAGCCCCGCGAGTCCCACGGCGGATGCACCGTCCGATCAGATGAAAGAGTTCGTGTCGGCGGTGGCGGGAAGCGCGGAGGTCCAATGGAAGGAGATCTTCGCGCGGGCCGGGAAATCCTACCAACCACCGACGCTGGTCATGTTCTCCGGCGCGACGAGCTCGGCATGCGGGCTGGCGCAGTCCGCCATGGGGCCGTTCTACTGCCCGAACGATCAGAGGATCTACCTCGACACCTCGTTCTTTCAGGACCTCGAGCGGCGTTTCCGCGGCTGCGATGTCGGAAGCAGGAGCTGCCAGTTCTCGCAGGCCTACGTGATCACGCACGAGGTCGGCCATCACGTGCAGAATTTACTCGGGATCCTGCCGCAAGTGCAGCAGACACAGCAGCTTGTGGACCGGGCCGAGGCCAATCAGCTCCAGGTGCGCGTCGAGCTGCAGGCCGACTGCTTTGCCGGCGTATGGGCACACCACGCGGACGAAAAATGGCGGCTCATCGAGCCGGGCGACGTCGAAGCGGCCATGCAAACGGCCTCCGCCATCGGCGACGATCGCCTGCAGCGCCGGACCCAGGGCTACGTCGTTCCCGATGCTTTCACGCACGGTTCATCCGAGCAGCGCGTGCACTGGTTCATGACCGGTTTGAAATCGGGACAAGTCGCAAGCTGCGATACGTTTCAGGCGCGCTGAAGTATGACGCGTAGGTTGGGTCGAGCTCTTGCGAGACCCAACATACGGGGCCCGTCGGCGCATGTTGGGTCTCGTAAGAACTCGACCCAACCTACTGGCTGCTGGCCAGGCGTAACTTCGTCGGCCGTTCCGTCACGGCGCGGCCGACCACATCGTCGTAGCTCGCGATCGGCAGCGGCCGGCCGATGAGATAGCCCTGGATCTCGCTGCAGGCTTCCCGCGCCAGGAATTGGAGCTGCGCCTCGGTCTCGACGCCCTCGGCGACGACCGGCAGGTCCAGCCCGCGCCCGAGCGCGATCACCGCGCGCACGATCGCGGCGGACTGCGGATTCGAATCCAGGTTGGCGATGAAGGCACGGTCGATCTTGATCTTGTCGAACGGGAAGGAGTGCAGGTACGACAGCGAGGAGTAGCCGGTGCCGAAGTCGTCCATCGCGATCCGCACGCCCAGCGCCTTGAGCCGCCGCAGGATCGAGCTGGCGCGCGAGAAATCTCCGATCAGCACGCCTTCGGTGATCTCCAATTCGAGCCGGCCCGGGCTCAGCCCGGTTTCCATCAGAATCGAATGGACCAAGCCTGGCAGATCGCCGTGGTGGAACTGGGTCGGCGACAGGTTGACCGAGATCTGCAAGGGCCGCGGCCAGGACGCGGCTTCGCGGCAGGCTTCGCGCAGCACCCATTCACCGATCGGCAGGATGAGGCCGCTTTCCTCCGCGATCGGAACGAACGTCCCGGCCGAGATCATGCCGCGGGTCGGATGATTCCAGCGCACCAGCGCCTCGAAGCCCACGACCTTGCCGCCGATCCTGGCCTGCGGCTGATAGTGCAGGACGAGCTCGCCGTTCGGAACGGCGGTGCGTAGCTGCTGCTGGATCTCGCGCCGCTCGCGCAGGCGCTTGTCCATGCCGGGCTCGTAGAAGCAGATCGTGCCGCGCCCTTGCGCCTTGGCGCGATAGAGCGCGGCATCCGCGTTGCCGATGAGCGTCGCCGCGTCGGCGCCGTCGGACGGATAGATCGCGATGCCGACGCTCATGCCGACGCGCAGCAGCGTGCCGTTGACGTCGAGATCGTCCGCGACCGTGGCCAGCAGCCGCTCCGCCAGTGCCGCGGCGCCGGCGGGCTGCGCGCCGTCGGCCTGGACCAGCATGAACTCGTCGCCGCCGAGGCGCGCGAGGAAGACATTTCCCACCACGGCCTTCAATCGATGCGAGAGCGCGCGCAAGAGCTCGTCGCCGATGACGTGGCCGAAGACATCCTTGACCTCCTTGAAACGGACGAGGTCGATGCCCAGCAGGGCAAAGCCCGCACCCGACTGCGCCGCCGTCGCGAGGGTCGCCTCCAGGTGCTCCGTGAGCGCCGATCGGTTCGGCAGACCGGTCAAGGCGTCGTGACGCGCCATGTGCACGATCTGCTCCTCGGCCTGCCGCCGCTCGGTCATGTCCTCGAGCACGCTCAGCATGTAGCGCGGTTCGCCGTCCTCGTCGGGGATGGCGAGCCGCCTGGTCGTGACCAGGCGCGTCCCGTGGTGACGCGTGGGAACCGGAATATTCTCCACGAACAGCTGCTCGCCGGTCGTGAGCACCTCGTTGTCGCGCGCGGCGACGAGGTCGGCATGCTCCTTGCTGAACACCTCGTGGGTGGTCTTGCCGATCATCTGGTCGCGCGGAAGGCCGAAGAGTTCCTCGCCCGCGCGATTGATGAGCTTGTAGCTCTGGTCGTGGGCGTCCTTGACGATCAGCGTGGCCGGCACGTTCTCGATGACGGTATCGAGGAATGTCTTGGTGCGAGTGAGCTCCTGCTCGGCCCGCAGCCGCTCGGTGATGTCCTCGTGGGTGGAGACCCAGCCGCCGCCTTCGACCGGCGTGTTCCTGATCGAGATAGTGCGACCGTCGGGCAGCTCCATCGTGCTCGCTTCGACCTTGCAGCGCTCGACGAGCTCGGCGGCGAACCGGTCGGGGTCGCGGTCGAAGGTGCCGGCCGCGACCCGCCGGCGCAGCAGGTCGCTCATGCTGCAGACGGCGTCGCTCGAGCCGTGAGGCAGCTCCGCCGAGAGCCCGTACATTTCGAGGTAACGGCGGTTGTAGACGAGCAGCCGGCCCTGCGCATCGAACATCAGGAGGCCGTGACGCATATTGTTGAGCGCGGCGTCGAGGCGCGCGCGCTGCCGGCCCAGCCGGGCACGGTAGGCGAAAAAGCACGTCGCGAGGCCGGCGAGAAAGCACAGTGCGCCGGCCAGAACGACCAATCGCCATTCGGATTGGACAGTCAGGCTCGAGAGGACACGATCCATTTGCACCGCGGCGCTTGCGTAGGCGGCTTCCGTCCCTCCATCGGAGCTATAGGCCGAGTAACAAGAAACAACAAAAATTGTTGGTTAAGGCGCGATGAAGATAAATGCGCGAGTTTGAGAATGCCGTATCACCGCGTCGTTTTCAGAGCCACTTCTTCCATTTGAAGAAGAAATACGGCAGCGCCGCCGCGACCAGCATCAAGCACGATCGCCAGCGGGTAGCCGAGCGTCCAGTCGAGCTCCGGCATGTGCTTGAAGTTCATGCCGTAGATCGACGCGACCAGCGTCGGCGGCATCAGCACGACCGCGGCGATCGAGAATATCTTGATGATGTTGTTCTGCTCGATGAAGACGACGCCGAGCATGGCATCGAGCAGGAACGTGATCTTGTTGGAGAGATAGGTGGCGTGGTCGGACAGCGACTGCACGTCGCGCTGCATGCCGCGCAGCTGCGAGCGCATTTCCTTGGCCCAGCGCATGCTGTCGGCTTCGTTGGCGAGATAAAGCAGCAGCGCGGCCGATCGAGACCAGGCTCTCGCGCACCTTCGAGGTGAGGTCGCCCTTGCGGCCGATCGCCTTGAGGATGTCCTGGTGGCTGCGCGCTCTGCTCGGCTTCCGGCTCGAAAATGTCGTGCGAGACCTGATCGACCTCGGCGCCGATGCGCTCCAGAATGTCGGCGGCGCGGTCGATCACGGCATCGAGCAGTTCCATCAGGACGGATTCGCCGTTGACGTTCGGCCGGGCAGGCCCGGGCGAGCTTGTTGCCGACGATCATGAACGGACGCGGGCTCGTCGTAGCGCACGGTGATGAGCCGGTGGCCCGGACAGGATGAAGGTGACCGGCGTGGTCTTCGGCGTATCGGTGTCGGACTGGCACATCAGGGTCGCGGTCATGTAGCGCGCGCCGTTCTCCACATAGAGACGGCTCGTGACCTCGATCTCCTGCATCTCCTCGCGCGTCGGGACCGCGATGCCGAGCGTGCGCTCGACGCAGCTTGTCTTCCTGCTGGCGTGGGATTGACGAGGTCGAACCAGACCGCGTTGTCGGGCACGTCGGCGTCGGACGTTACCGCGATGCGATCGAGGGACGTGCCGCGCGGAACGTAGACCGAAAGCATGACCCCTCCGGCCCGCCGCGCGCAGCGACAAACGATGTTCGACCTGTGATGGCCCATCAACGCCCGTTATGGCAAGAGCGTTACACGGGCCCCGCCAGACCGGCTGCGGGACTATGTACGGGGACAGGCTAACGTCAGCGGGAGCCGATAACCGCGCCCGCCGGCGGATCAAGCCGCGGCGGATTCCTCGGATCCACTTGTCGAGCTCGTGGACGGCCGGCGCATAGGCGGGGTTCTTCACCTCGCTCTGATACTGCAACGCAGCAGCAACGGCAGAAATTCCGATCTGGCCATAGCGGCTGTCGAGATTTGGCTCGCCGCGACGGCTGTCTTCGTTGGATTGAGCCGCATTCTTCTTGGTCATTTTCGTGCTCCTTGGAACTCTTAATTCTTGGGATAGTGTCTTGGTGTCCTTGGACGCTTCGCAGTTCACTGTGATGGTGTGCGAGTGCGGCCGAAATACGCAGCAAATCGTGTCCTATCGTGACATTCGACTTGCGGCGTGTGACGTATGACACTTGACGTATGACCCCCGACGCCGCGGTGGGTCATGCCCTCCCGCCATGCTGCCCCTCGAGCCAAACCCCTCGGCCGATAGGACCCTCCGGGCCAGCGCGGCCCGTCAACGCATGAGCGCGCGTTGGTAAACCGGGGTTAAGGGTTCCGGCTAGGCTCGGATGTGAGCGGTGCCTCCGATCCGGACCCGCCCGATAGGTACTTTCCACAGCGGGCGTCCCGATCTGCGACATTCCTGCAACAGGTTGCGAAGACTATCGAATTGGCGGCGCTCGTTGCCCTGGAACCGCCCAATCCTTTTCAGCTAATTGGGACTGTTGATCGACTCGGGGACCGGATTGCTGGGGCTCGCCAGAAAGCGTGAAAAAGGGGCAGTTATGGCGGTACGGGGAATCGCATTTGTTCTGATCGGGCTCTTGCTCGGCGGATGCATGCAGGCGACGCTTGGAGCCAGTCGTCCGAGGCCAACTTCACTCCGCGCGACAAGAAGCTGCTCGCCAATGCGCCGTACGCGAAGGCGAGCATCCCGACCGCGTATCAGCGCCACATCGTGCAGTATCACCGCAAGGAAGCGCCCGGCTCGATCGTGGTCGATACCGACGCGCGCTATCTCTATTACGTGCTGCCGGACAGCAAGGCGATCCGCTACGGCGTGACCGTCGGCGAGGACGCGCTGTCCTGGTACGGCATCGCCAAGGTCGGCCGCAAGGAAGAGTGGCCGACCTGGACGCCGACCGCCGACATCAAGAAGCGCTTGGCATGTGCCGAACTTCGTCGAAGGCGGCCCGCACAATCCGATGGGCGCGCGCGGCATCTATCTCTTCCAGGGCAGCAAGGACACGCTGTTCCGCATCCACGGCACCAACCAGCCGGAATATATCGGGCAGGCGATCTCGTCGGGCTGCATCCGCATGACCAACGAGGACGTGATCGACCTCTACAACCGCGTCAAGATGGGCTCGATCGTGGTGGTGCTGGCGCCGAAGCAGGGCGACTCGCCGTGCAATCCGCGGGTCGCCAACGCGGTCGACCCGCGCATGAACTGAAGACTTGTTGCGGGGGCTGGGAAGCGGCGCCGGGCGCAAGTCCCGGCGCCGTTTCGTTTTGGCGCTCAGGCGTTGCAGCAAGCCGCTCGCGCTTCGCCCAATCGAGCGTGCGGTCGAGCGCGCGGCCCAGCCGGTCGAACAGCTCGTCGATCTCGGCCGGCTGGATGATCAGCGGCGGGCAGATCGAGATCACGTCGCCCGCGATGAAGCGCACGATCAGCCCCTCCTCCTCGGCAAAGCGCACCGCGCGCGGCGCCGACGCCGGCCTTCGGGTCGAACGAGCGCTTGGTCGCCTTGTCCGCGACCAGCTCGACCGCGCCGACCAGGCCGAGGCCGCGCGCCTCGCCGACCAGCGGATGATCGCCGAGCGCCGTCAGCCGCTGCCTGGAACTGCGGCGTCTTGCGCGCCGCCTGTCTCGACGATCGTGTCGCGCGCATAGATCTCCAGCGTCTTGAGCGCCACCGCGGCCGCCACCGGATGGCCGGAATAGGTGAAGCCGTGGCCGAAGGTGCCGATCTTGCGGCTCTCGTCGAGCAGCGCCTGGTACATCGTCCTCCGGCACCGTCACGCGCGGCGATCGGCACATAGGCCGAGGTCAGCGCCTTGGCGACCGAGATCGAGTGCGGCTCGAAGCCGAGCGCCGTGCAGCCGAACATGCGTGCCCGAGCCGGCCGAAGCCGCAGATCACCTCGTCGGAGATCATGAAGACGTCGTACTTGCGCGCAGACCGCCATGATCTTCGCGAAATAGGTCTTCGGCGGCACGATCACGCCGCCCGCGCCCATCACCGGCTCGGCGATGAAGGCGGCGACCGTGTCCGGGCCCTCCCGCAGGATCAGCTCCTCGAGCTCGCGCGGCGAGCCGCGTCGCGAACTCCTCCTCGCTCTCGCCCTCCTGCGCGAAGCGATAATGATGCGGGCAGCCGGTGTGCAGGATGCCCGCGATCGGCAGGTCGAAATCGATCTGGTTGTTCGGCAGCCCGGTGAGCGAGGCCGCCGCGATGGTCACGCCGTGATAGGCCTTGCAGCCGGCTGATGATCTTCTTCTTGCTCGGCCGGCCGAGCGCATTGTTCATGTACCAGACGAGCTTGATCTGGGTGTCGTTCGCCTCCGAGCCCGAATTGCAGAAGAACACCTTCGAGATCGGGACCGGCGCGATCTCCTTCAGCTTCTCGGCGAGCTCGATCGCGGGATCGTGGCTCTTGCCGGTGAAGAGATGCGCCGAACGGGAGCTTGCGCATCTGCGCCGCCGCGGCCTCGACCAGCTCCTCGATTGTCGTAGCCGAGCGCGGTGCACCACAGCCCGGCCATGCCCTCGATATAGGCCTTGCCGTCGGTGTCGTAGACGAACACGCCCTTGCCGCGCTCGAACACCAGCGGGCCGGTGTCGCGGAAGGTCGCGAGATTGGTGTAGGGGTGGATCAGGGTCTCGATGTCGCGGACGGCGAGATTGCTGAGCGGCATGGGCTAGTGTCCCGATTCCGAAGTTCGCATCATTCTGCAGCGTCCCCATTTGCGAACTTCGGAATTGAGGGACACTAGCAACTTATTGATCTAGTGTGGCTTTGGTTCAGAAGTCCGCATTACGAACTCGCGGCAAGAATGATGCGGACTTCTGAACCGCCACACTGGGCTCCCGTTGCAGCGGTATAGGCGTTAAACGGCGCCGGCGTCAAAAGGCCTGCGTCACCGCTTGTCGGCTTCGGCCGGCCGCGGCCGCGGCAACGGCACATGCTCGACGCTGGCCGTGAGCTCCGGACCCGGCGGCTCGCGCACCTCCCAGCGACACATGCGGTGGCCGCCGTGGCGCTCGGCGCGATCCACGTGCACGTGGTCCTCGTGGTAGCCGTCGGAGCCGGGACCGAGCACGGTGGTGAACCGCGCGCACATGTTTTTGCGCAGGCCTTCGCGAAAGTCCTTGTCCACTTCTGGATCGGTCAATCTCACCAGCTTGCCGTCGGTGAGCCTGAACGAGCGCATGTCGAGGGCGTTGCCCTTGCCGTGCTCGGAGAGCCTGGCGCCGACGACCCGATTGCGCCCGCGGCAATCGTAGGCGGCGTAGTTGTCGATGCTGCGCAGCGCGGCGCCGAGCGGCCGCACCGCCGCCACCAGGTCCTGGCGAACCCACTGCACGATCGCCTCGGCGAAAGTGCAGTGCACGACCGCGGGGGGTGACAGGGTCACGCGCGCGCGATCCGGCAACACCACCGCCTCGAGCCGCACCGCGTCGTCGATGCCGCATTCGCCGGCCCCGACCAGCGCCGGCACCGACGGCGCGATCGCCAGATCGGAGGTAAGCCGCAGCCGGCAGGCGGACGGGGGCGGCGGCTCCTCGACGTCAGTCACGTCCGCGGGCTGCGCGGCCGGAGCCTGCTCGGGCCGCGGCCGCGGCAACGGCACGGTCTGCGCGAGCACGACGTCGCAAGTCGCGGCCAGCAGGACTATCGCGTAAAGGAGGTTCACGTGATCGATCTCAGCAGAGAATACGGCTTTATGGGGGCTCGAATCACTCCAGGCCCAATTCCCGATCGGACGCGGAGTGCCGATACTTGTCTCGCGGCGGCCAAGGTCGCCTCGACCAGTGCGGCTCGAACACAAAACTCGATTTCGTGCGGCCGGGCAACAGGGCGCCGTTGCCCGCGCCCTTGGCATAATCATAGTAGAGCTTGACGACCTGCTCTTTCGTCACCTGCTGCGCGGCGGGATGCGCCATGCATGTGTCGCGCCAGCTCCGCACGCGCGTGAGATCCGCCGGCAATTCGAAATCCTCGTAATAGTCGAGAAACCAGAACCGCATGAACAGCGGGGTGAAGACCGCCTCCGCCCAGCCGAATTGCCCGAACGGGAACGGCCCGTCCGGATCGTGCCGCGACAGCAGATCGTCCAGCTTGCGGTATTGAGCCAACAGCTCGCCGCGGAACGCGTCACGGGCGTTCGGGTCCTGGTTCATGACGAAGCGATAGCCGCTCATGCCGAAGCCGCCTTCCAGGGCGACCAGCTCCTCCTCCATCGCGCGGAGCGCCGGATCGCGCTGCGCGACGGCGGGGCTTGGAAACCGATCCTCGAGATAGCGCATGATCACCAGGCTCTCCTTGATGATCGTGCCATCCTCGGTTTCCAGAACCGGAAGGGCGGTCGTGCCGCGGGTACGCTCCGTCAGCCAAGCCGGCCGCAGCTGGGTGATGTCGATCACGTGGAAGTCGACCGCATCCCCGCGGCCCTTGAGTGCCAGAAGAATCTCCAGCCGCTGGCAGAACGGACAGACCGGAATGTGATAGACGGTCAGCTTGCCCGATGGCTGCACGACCCGACCTCCCGACGATGCCGCAAGACGATGACACAGAGCGCTCCGTTCTGACCTGCCGCGGAGCAACTGACAAGACGCCCGGTTCGCCCTCATGAAATCGTTCGACGTCGTCGTCTGCGGCCTCGGCGCCATGGGGAGCGCGGCGCTCCATCATCTCGCGGCCCGCGGCAAGCAGGTGCTGGGGATCGAGCGCTTTACGCCGGGCCACGACCGCGGCTCCTCCCACGGCCGCACGCGCATCATCCGGCTCGGATACTACGAGCATCCCTCCTATGTGCCGCTGCTGCGGCGCGCCTATGCGCTGTGGCGCGAGCTCGAGGCCGCGTCCGGGCGGACGCTGCTCCACGTCACCGGCATCGCCGAGATCGGCCCGCCCGCGGGCGCCCTGGTCAAGGGAACGCTCGCGTCCTCCCGCCTCCACGGGTTACGCCACGAGATGCTCGCGGCACCGGAGCTGATGCGCCGCTTCCCGGCCTTCGCGCTGCCCCCGGACTACGTCGCCGTGGTGCAGCCTGACGGCGGGTTCGTCGAGGTCGAGCCGTCGATCGCGGCGCACCTGGCGCTCGCGACCGCCGCGGGAGCGCAAATCCGCAGCGGCGAGCGCGTGCAGGCGATCGAGCCGCGCGCGGGCTCCGTGCGCATCGTCACCGATCGCGGCGCGGTCGAGGGCGGCGCGGCCATCGTCGCCGCCGGCGCCTGGACGAAATCGCTGCTTCCGGGACTTGCCGCCCCGTTGCGGGCGACGCGCGAGGTCATGGGCTGGTTCGAGCCGACTAAGACCGAGCTGTTTTCGGCGTTTCCGGTCTTCATCATGGAGAGCCGGCACGGCATGCATTACGGTTTCCCGCCGCAAGGGGGGACGGGTATCGGCGCCAGCGTCAAGGTCGCCAAGCATCATCACCGCGATGAAACGGTCGATCCCGACCGCTACGATCGAACGGCTTCGGCGCAGGACGAGGCGCTGATCCGCGCCGCCGTCGCCGATCATCTCCCGGCGGCGAACGGGGCGCTGCTCGCCGCTGAGACCTGCCTCTACACCATGACGCCCGACGGCGATTTCCTCATCGACCGCGTGCCCGGCGCGGAGAACATCATCGTCGCCTCGCCCTGCTCCGGCCACGGCTTCAAGTTCGCGCCGGTCGTCGGCGAAATTCTCGCCGACCTCGCGACCGTGGGCGCAACGCGCCACGACATCGCGCGCTTCTCCCTCGCACGGTTCGGGTGAGCCATGCCGATCCGCGCCATCTTGCTCGACAAGGACGGCACGCTCGTCGATTTCCAGCTGACCTGGGGGCCTGCCACCCACGCCGTCATCGAACAGCTCGCCGCCGGTGACGACGCCGCCTACCGCCGGCTGGCCGCGGTCAGCGGCTTTCTCGCCGCCGAGCAGCGCTTCCTGGTGGGATCGCCGCTCATCGCTGGAGCGACGCCTGACTTCGGCCCGTCGTGGGCGCAGGCGCTCGGCCGGCCGGCGACGCCCGATTTCTTCGCGGAGATCGACCGCTTATTCTTGCGGGCGGGGCTCCAGCACCTGGCGCCGATCGGCGATCCGGCCACGACGCTCACCGCGCTCGCCCGCGGCGGCTACCGGCTCGGCATCATCACCAACGACGCCGAAGCGAATGCGCGCGCGCAGATCGCGCAGCTCAAGATCGACCCCCTCGTGGAATTCATCGCCGGCCACGATTCCGGCTTCGGCGCCAAGCCCGATCCCGGCCCGGTGCTTGCCTTTGCGCGGGCGCTCGACATCGCGCCGCGCGAGGTGGCGGTGGTCGGCGACGCCGTGCACGACCTTGCGGCCGCGCGCGCCGCGGGCGCTTTTGCCATAGGCGTGCTCAGCGGACCGACCCCGCGCGAGCACTTGGCCCCGCATGCCGACGCGCTCATCGGCTCGGTCGCGGACTTGCCCGCCTGGCTCGACGGGCGGTGAGCGAATGCATCCGGGTTCGAGCCGCCTGCGTAGCTTGGTTGCCCTCCGGCACGCCGCAACCGGCGATTCTCCGGTTGCACGGCCGTGACGCGTCGGTAACCTAGGCGCAAAGTCAAGAACCATAGGGGAAACGCCATGCTCGGGCTGATGCAGGACTGGCCGCTGCTCTGCCACCGCGTCATCGACCACGCCGCCGCCAACCATGCCGACCGGCCGATCATCACGCGCTCGATCGAAGGGCCGTTCCACACCACGACCTATGCCGAAATCCGCGCGCGGGCGCTCAAGGTCGCGCAGCGCCTCGACCGGGACGGCATCAAGCTCGGCGACCGGGTCGCGACGCTGGCCTGGAATACCTGGCGCCATCTCGAGGCCTGGTACGGCATCATGGGGATCGGCGCCATCTATCACACGGTCAATCCGCGCCTGTTTCCGGACCAGATCGTCTGGATCATCAACCACGCCGAGGACCGCGTGGTGATGGTCGACCTGACATTCGTCCCCCTCCTGGAGAAGCTCGCCGACAAGCTGCCGACCGTCGAGCGCTACGTCGTGCTGACCGACGCCGCCAACATGCCGAGGACGTCGCTCCGCAACGCCGTGCCCTACGAGGACTGGATCGGCGCGGTCGACGGCGATTTCGCGTGGCGCTCGTTCGACGAGAGCACCGCCGCCGGCATGTGCTACACGTCGGGCACGACCGGCAATCCCAAGGGTGTCCTCTATTCGCACCGCTCGAACGTGCTGCACTCGATGATCGCCAGCGCCCCCGATGCCATGGGGATTTCCAGCCGCGACATCGTGCTGCCGGTGGTGCCCATGTTCCACGCCAATTGCTGGGGGCTCGCGCTCACGTCGCCGATGCAGGGCGCGACCATGGTGATGCCGGGCGCCAAGCTCGACGGCGCATCCGTCTACGAGCTGCTCGACCGCTACCGCGTGAGCTTCACCGCCGCCGTGCCGACGGTATGGCTGATGCTGCTGCAACATCTCGAGGCCAACAACGCGAAGCTTCCGCACCTGAACAAGGTGGTGATCGGCGGCTCCGCCTGTCCGCGCGCCATGACCAGGACCTTCCAGGACGTCTACGGCGTCCAGGTCTGCCACGCCTGGGGCATGACCGAGATGAGCCCGCTCGGCTCGCTCGGCTCGATGAAGCCGGAATATGCCGCCTTGACCGGCGAGGAGCGGCTCGACGTCCAGGCCAAGCAGGGGCATGCACCGTTCGGGGTGGAGCTGAAGATCGTCGACGACGCCGACCGGGAGCTGCCGCGCGACGGCAAGGTCTTCGGCCGCCTCAAGGTGCGCGGCCCGGCGGTGGCCAGGGCCTATTACAAGGAGGGCGGCGACATCCTGGACGACGACAATTTCTTCGACACCGGCGACGTCTCGACCATCGACCGCTACGGCTACATGCAGATCACCGACCGCGCCAAGGACGTGATCAAGTCGGGCGGCGAGTGGATCTCCTCGATCGATCTCGAGAACCTCGCCGTCGGCCATCCCAAGGTGGCGGAGGCCGCCGTCATCGGCGTGAAGCACCCGAAATGGGACGAGCGGCCGTTGCTGATCGTGGTGCTCAAGAAGGATCAGTCGGCCAGCCGGGACGACATCCTGCAATTCATGCGCGGCAAGATCGCCAATTGGTGGATGCCCGACGAGGTCGTCTTCGTCGACGAGATCCCGCATACCGCGACCGGCAAGATCCAGAAGACGGCGCTGCGCGAACGCTTCAAGGACTTCGTGCTGCCGATGGCCGCGGCCGCCACACGATAGCATTTCGTTTGAGCATGATCTTGTCCGAAAACCGGTTCCCACTTTTCGGGATCATGCTCTGGCGCCGGCGGTTGCCTGTTCCGGGACCTCTCCGGGCCCTTACGCGGAAGGCTGGGCAGAACCGCCGCGGTGTTCTAGATAGTCCCCCGCATGACCACCCTCGACGCGACCGTATCCGCGGCGCAAACCCGCATCATTGCGCCCGTGGGCGCGCCGGTGCGTTTCCGCGACCGTTCCCGGGCCTTCTGGCGGCTGCTCGTCCACGGCGCCGTCTGGCTGATGCTGACGCTCGGGATCTACCGGTTCTGGCTCACCACCGATATCCGCCGCCACCTGTGGTCCAGCACCGAGCTCGCCGGCGAGAGCTTCGAATATATCGGGACCGCGCGCGAGCTCCTGCTCGGCTTCCTGATCGCGATCGCGATCCTGCTGCCGCTCTATGCCGGGCTGTTCATCGTCACCCTCAGTCTCGGTGAATTCGGCGAGATCGCGAGCGTCGTGCTGAGCTTCGTGCTGCTGGGCGTGCTCGGGCAGTACGCGGTCTATCGGGCGCGGCGCTATCGCCTGAGCCGCACGGTCTATCGCGGCCTGCGCTTTCACCAGACCGGCTCGGCCTGGCGCTACGCGGTCTGCGCCGTCTTCTGGTGGAGCCTGATCGCGCTGACCGCGGGCCTCGCCTATCCCTTCGCCCAGTCGCGCCTCGAGCGCTTCAAGATGCGCCATACCTTCTACGGCGACCTGCCGGGCCGGTTCGAGGGATCCGCCGCCAGGCTGTTCGCCGGCGTGTTTCTGCTGTGGCTCATCGCCGTCCTGCCGTTCGCCGCCGCGATCGTTCTCGGCATCCTGGGCATCGATTGGAGCGCATTGACGACCGCCGCCGGCGGCGACGACATGCTGTTGAGCTGGCTCGAAGCCAGCGGGCTCGACAAGGCGGTCATCTACGCCGGGCTGACCGGCATCTGGCTGCTGCTGTCGCTTGCCGTCCTCTACCCCATTTTCCAGGCCATGGTGCTGCGCTGGTGGGCCGGCGGGTTGCGCTTCGGCGACATCGCGGTGAAATCCCATCTGCGTACCGCCCAAGTCTACGGCGTCTATGCCCGCTTTCTCTGGTATGCATTCCTGTTCACGCTCGTTGCCGGCGCAGCGGTCGGCGTGGGCTGGTACGGCCTCGAGAAGCTCACGGGCGAGCTCGATACGATACGCGATGAGATCATCACCACCGTCGCCGGCCTCGGCGCCTATGTCGCGATCGCGCTGGGCTACGCGACGATCCATCAGGCGACCGTCAGGCTGGGGTTGTGGCGGTGTGTCGCGGAATCGCCTCGATCTCAGCAATCTCGCCGTGCTCGAGCATGTGTCCGCCGCCGGTCATGCCGCCTCGCCGGTGGGCGAGGGCCTCGCCGATGCGCTGGGCGGGGGCGGCGTGTGAACACGGGATCTGAACAGGGATGACGATCTCCGGACAAGCCACTTTCTTCGACGGCGTGACCAGCGCCCGCCGCGACGTCACCGTCGAGCTCGCGCCGGAGGCCCTGCGCATCCTCGGCTCCGACGGGCGTGCGCTGGCCGAGTGGCACTACGACCGGCTCGAGCACCGCTCCGCGCCCGACGAGGCTCTGCGCCTCGGCCAGGCCGGAAGTCCCGTGTTGGCGCGGCTCGAGGTCCGCGACCCGCAACTGGCCGCCGCGATCGACGACCGCTCGCTGCCGGTGGACCGCAGTGGCCGCGGCGAACGGCGCATGCGTGCGCGAGTGGTCTTCTGGAGCCTCGCGGCCACCGCCTCGCTCCTGCTGGTCGCGATCTGGGGCGTGCCGCGGATCGCCACCGAGCTCGCGCCCCTGGTACCCTACTCCGTCGAGCGCAAGCTCGGCGTCGCCATCGAGCGGCAGGTGCGGGCGAGCCTCGCGGGCCGCCACACCGGCGCCGCCTTCGAATGCGGCAACAACGCCAACGAGCAGCCGGGCCGGGCGGCGTTCGACAAGCTCATGGAGCGGCTCGAGACGACCGCCGCCTTGCCCATTCCCCTGCAGGCTGTCGTCGTGCGCCTGCCCGAGGCCAATGCCATCGCGCTGCCGGGCGGATACATCTTCGTCTTCCAGGGTCTCATCGACGATGCCACGACGCCCGACGAGCTCGCCGGCGTCATTGCCCACGAGATTGGGCACGTCGCGAACCGCGACGGCACGCGATCGGTCTTGCAGACCGCCGGACTCTCACTGCTGTTCGGCATGCTGCTCGGAGACTTCGTCGGCGGCGGCGCCGTCGTGCTCGCGGCCAAGACCATCCTGCAGACGCGCTATACCCGCGAGGTCGAGAACGCGGCCGATGGCCAAAGCGTGGCGCTGATGAAGAAGATCGACGGCGACCCGCGCGCGCTCGGCGCCATCCTGCAGCGGATTGCCGGAACCTCGCATCCCGGGCCGAAGATCCTCGCCGATCATCCCGACACCCGCGAACGCGTCGCCCGCATCGACGCGGCAGCGGGCTCGACACCGGGAACGCCGACCAGGCCGCTGCTCACCCGCTCGGAATGGGCGGCGCTCAAGAACATCTGCTCGGGCACCTGACATGGTGGCACGCCGCTACATCCAATCGGACCCGACCTCGCGGCTCGCGCTGTGGTCGCGGCGCATCGCGCTTTTCGCGTTGGTGGCGTCGCTGCTGGCGATCATCGTGGTGCGCTCGGGCCTGCTCGAGATCCAGCCCGCGCTCGCCACCTTCGCCGGCGCGCTCGCCATCGCCGTCCTCGCGCTCCTCGTCGCCTTCGCCGCTTTCGTGGTGATCTGGATGGAGGGACTGGCCGGCATGGGCGCCGCCCTGACGGCGATGTTGATCTCGCTCGCGCTGCTCGCCTATCCGGCCTATCTCGGCACCAAGGCCTATAGCCTGCCGCGGATCTACGACATCACCACCGATCCGATCGATCCGCCGCGCTACGAGGCAGTGGCGCGGCTGCGCCCGCGCGACGCCCACCCCGTCAACTATGCCGGCCTCTACGCCGCCGAGCAGCAGCGCGCGGCCTATCCCGACATCGGGCCGCTGGGAACGAACGCGACGGCGCAGAACGCCTACGACGCCGTGCTCGCGGTGGTCAACAAGCGCAAATGGCGCGTGGTCGACGCGCGCCCTCCGCAGGCCGGCCGCCGCGAGGGCCACATCGAGGCGGTCGCGCGCACGCCGATCATGGGCTTCCGCGACGACGTCGTCATACGCATTCGGGCGGAGCCCGACGGCGCACGCATCGACGCGCGCTCCTCCTCGCGCTACGGCATGTCCGATTTCGGCACCAATGCCGCGCGCCTGCGCAGCCTGATCAACGAGATCGAGGACGCCATCCGCGCGCAGAAGCCGGAGCGGCCGGCGCAAACGCCCGCGAAGAAATCCGCGCCGGCGAAGAAGGACCAGCCGAAGAAGTGACGGCCGCCTCGGCTAGCGCAGGCTCCGCTGAAGCTGACGCACAAGAACGCCGCGCATTCGGTGGGCTCCCCTCCCCCTTGTGGGGAGGGGTTGGGGGTGGGGGTCGTGGTTGTGAGGCAACATGGTTCATCACCGCACCACCCCCCTCCCCAACCCTCCCCCACAAGGGGGGAGGGAGCAGACCGAGCTCGCCGCTCGCTATGACTCCATCTCACCGAATATACGCTAGAGCGAGCCGGTCAGCTCCTGCCAGCTCGGGCACGCGCGGGCTTCGAACGGCAGGTTCCAGGCCGAACAGTTGGCGGCGTCGACGATCTTCACAGGGATGACGATCTCGCGCGGAACGGCCTCGCCGCGCAGGTGCCGCACCGCGGCCTCGGTCGCGATGCTGCTCATCGCCATGGCGTCGAAATTCGCCGTGGCCAGCATCCGCCCGGCTGCGATCACGGCGATCGCCTCGGGAATGGCATTGACCCCGACCACCAGAGGCCGGCGGGGATCGCCCGCCGCCGCGAGCGCATCCAGCACGCCCAGCGCCATCACGTCATTGGCACACAACGCTGCATCGATGCCTTGCAACTGTTTGGCCGCGCCGAGAAAAGCATCGCGCGCGGCGTCGCGCTGGTATTCGCCGCGCAGCGACATCACGACCTTGATATCCGGGTAGTCCGCAAGTGCGGCGTGAAAACCTTCGAGCCGCTCGCGGCTGGTCGCCGATGCCGGGGTCCCTTCGACGATGACGATCTCGCCCCGTCCGGAAAGCTTGGCGAAGAGATAGCGCGCAATGGCCGCCGCCAATGCGCGATCGTCCGAGCCGACGAAGCACTCCCGCCGTCCAGCGGTCGTGCGCGTGATGAAGTTGAACAGGGGTATGCGCGCGGCGTCGAAGCCGAGGATGGCGTCGTTCACCTCGGTCTCGTGCACGGGGACGAAGACGGTGGCGTCGGGGCGCTCCCCGATGGCGCGCGCGATGAGCGCGACCTGCTCCGCCACGTTGTCCGGCCGCTCCGGCACGTAGTGGATCGTCGACGCGCCGAGGCGCGTCGCCGTCCGGTCAGCGCCGATCCGGGCGGCCTCGTAGGCCGGATTGGTGCGGTTCTTCGTGAAGACGGCGATCCGCACTTGCCGTCACTCCGCCGACTATTTCCGCAGGCCCGCGTTCTCGACGACGGCGGTCCAGCGCTTGTGCTCGGCTTCCATGTAGCGGCGCAGCTCCTGCGGCGAGCCGCCGATGCGTGCGACGGTCTGCGCCTCCAGGGCCTTGGCCACCTCCTCCGACTTGAGCGCCTCGTTGGTGGCGCGCGCAAGCTTGTCGATGACCGGCTGCGGCGTGTCGGCGGGCGCCACCAGCCCGAACCACAGCACCGATTCGAAGTCGGGCACCCCGGCCTCGACCATGGTGGGAAGATCGGGCATGAAGCTGCTCCGCTTGCCGTCGGTGACGGCGAGCGCCACCAGCTTGCCGGCGCGCACATGCTCCATGGCCGCCGATGCCGGCGAGAAGTAACCGTCGATGCGGCCGGCGAGCAGATCGGTGACGACCTGGGGACTCCCGGCATAGGGAACGTGCGTGATCTTCACCTGCGCCAGCGACTTGAGCAGCTCGAGCGCGAGGTGCGTGGAGCTCGCGACCCCCGATGATCCGAACGAGATCGTATCGGGCTTGGCCTTGGCGAGCGCGATGAGCTCCTTGACGCTCTTCACGCCGAGCTCGGGCTTTACCACCAGCACGGTCGGCGTGGATGTCATGAGCGTGATCGGGGCGAAGTCCTTCATGATGTCGAAGTTCAGGTTGGGGTTCATCGCCGCATTGACCATGTTGGCGACGTTGGCGACGTACAGCATGTAGCCGTCCTTCGGCGCGCGCGCGACCTGCGCCGCCGCGAGGCTCGATGCTGCGCCGGTGCGGTTCTCGACCACGAACTGCTGGCCGAGGATTTGGCCCATCTTGGCGCCGACGACCCGGGCGGAGATGTCGGCGGTGGAGCCGGGGGAGAACCCGCTGACGATACGCACCGGGCCGGTCGGATAGTCCTGTGCCCGCGCGGGGCCCGTCGCCGGATCGGCCGTCCACGCCAACGTCACGGCGAGCGTGGTGGCCGCAGCCTGCGCAATTTTCTTCATCGATTCCTCCCTTGCTCGGCGCAGGCAAGCATGTTTCGCCGCGCGCTACCAGCGGTGTGCGACAATGCAGCCGAGGCGCTGCGCTTACGCCAGGCGGTAGCGACCTTCGATCGAGGGCTGGCCGTCGGTCGCAACCAGGCCGCGCGCGGAGAGGTCCTCGAGATGGGCGAGCACCGAAAGCCCCGCCGCCTTTGATGAGCCGCGGATCGAGCCCGATATAGATCGCGCGCACGATGGTGGGGATGTCGGCCTCGCCCTTGGCGAGCCGGTGCAGGATCGAGGCCTCGCGGCCCTCGCGGTGCTTGATGTAGTGCTGCACGAACGCCGGCGCGTCGCGCACGGCGCCGCCGTGGCCCGGCAGGTAGACCGGCTCCGAACGCTTTGCGAGCTTCCTGAGCGAGGCCATGTAGTCGCTCATGGCGCCGTCCGGCGGCGCCACCACCGGTGTCGACCACGCCATCACGTGGTCACCGGAGAACAGCAGGTTGCCCTCCCTGAATGCGAACGACATGTGGTTGGCGGTGTGGCCGGGCGTGGTCACGGCCTCGATGGTGAAGCCCTTGCCCGCGACGACGTCGCCATCGGCGAGCGCGCGGTCCGGGCGGAAGTCGGTGTCGTTGCTGGCATCGAGCCGCGGCGCCTCGCCGACGTTGAGCGGCCGCGCGGCGCGGTGTGGGCCCTCGGCCAGCACCAGCGCGCCGGTCGCCGCCTTGATCGCCGGCACCGCCGGGGAATGATCGCGGTGGGTATGCGTCACGAAGATATGCGTGACGGTCTCGCCGCGCACGGCGGAGAGCAGCGCCGCGATGTGGGCCTCGTCGAGCGGGCCGGGATCGACGATCGCGACCTGGCCGCGGCCGATGATGTAGGACAGCGTGCCCTTGAACGTGAACGGGCCGGGATTATTGGCGAGCACACGCCGCACGCCGGGCGCAACCTCGTCCACCGTGTCGGGCGCGAGGTCGAAGCTCTTGTCGAAGGGGATGTCGTCGGGCATGCGGCTCTCTCCACGTCATGCCCGGACTTGTTCCGGGCATCACGTCTACTTGGGTCTATCGAGAAAGGCGTGGATGGCACCGAACCTCGGGCTTGCCTGAGGTTCGCAGTTTGAAGCGCCGCAAGTCGGGTAGACCCGACTTACGGTGCCAAGCCCGGCCATGACGGGCGTGAGGATCAACCGAGCTTGCGCCCGATGACATCCTCGCAACGCTCGTCACCGAGATAGAGCGCGCCCGACATGGCGGCCCGCATGCGGTTCGACGGCGGCCCCGCCGTCCCCCAGCGATCCGGGCCGGGCTGCACCTTCTGCCAGTAATCCGCATCCATCGGCACGTGGGTGGCGTCATCGAGCTGGTCGAGCTCGGTGGTGTATTCCGCCACGAAACCGTTGGGCTCGATGAAATAGGAGAACACGTTGCTGCCGGGACCGTGTCGGCCGACGCCCCATTCGATGTCGAAGCCGTTCTGCTTGAGGCGGCCGGCGCCGCGCATCAGCCCGTCGATGTTCGGCAGCTCGTAGGCCACGTGGTTGAGCGAGGGCCCATTGTTGCGGAAAATCGCGATGCTGTGATGGTCGGCGCTGCAGCGCAGAAACTCCATCATGTGCGAGCTGTCGGAAACCTTGAAGCCCAGCACGTCGACGAAGAACGGCACCTGGTCGTCGGTGCGCGCGCTGTTGAGCACGACGTGGCTGATCTTGGTCGGACGCGAACGGTCGAGCACCACGTTGGGATGCTGCACGCTATCCGACGATATGCTCATGGGCAGCCCGTCGGGGGTGCAGAAGCGGAAGCCGTAGCCGCCGCCGGCGGCGCCGGAGAGCGGGGCCGGCTCGCCCCCTACCTCGACGCCGTAGCCCTTGGCCTTGGCGCAGAGCGCATCCACCGCCGCGCGATCGACGGCGGAGAAGTGCACGCCGAGGAGTGCGGGCTTCGGCCGCTCGCGAATGGTGAGCACGTGGTGCTCGCCGCCGGTCGCCCGGAAATGCATGCTGTCGCCCTCGGACGACACCTCCTCCAGCGCCCAGACCTTGGTGTAGAAGTCCGCCGACTGATGGAGATCGCGCACGCCGAGCTCGATGCTGCGCACGCCGGTGACCCTGCTAGATGCCATGAGTTGCCTCTTGAACCGTTTTCGGCGGTGAATTTCGCACAGTCCGTAGGTTGGGTCGAGCCTTTTGCGAGACCCAACATTGACCGGGCGCACTCGCGGCTGTTGGGTCTCGTAAGCACTCGACCCGACCTACGGGTTCCGCATGCGTGCTGAAATCAGAGCTGCGCCAGCTTGGGCATGACCTCGGTCGAGAACAGCTGCAGAGAGCGCAGCGCCTCGTTGAGCGTCATGGTTCCCAGGAACAGGTAGGTGAGCAAGTAATTGACCCCAAGCTCCCTCACCTGCCGTTCAATCTCCGCCCGCACGGTCTCAGGCGTGCCGGAAATAACCGTCCCGTCGGCGACGCAGGCCTCGTAGTCGGCGCCGCGCGGCACGTTGAGCCGCGAGGTCAGGCCGGTGACCCCGTGCATGTTGCGCAGCCAGTTGAGATTGGCGAGGTGGGCGTCCATGGCGGGCTTGGCGAAGCGCTTGGCCTCCGCGTCGGTATCCGCCACGAAGATGTGACGCTGCACGCCGATCGCGGCGCCGCCGGGAAACTCGGCCTTGGGCTGCGCGGCGCCGCCGCGTTTCGCCAGCGCCGCCTTGAAGGCATCGATATTGGCCTTGGCGGTCGCCATCGGCCCGAGCGTGACGAAATGCATGCCGTGCTCGCCGGCCCAGGTCGAGCCGGTCGTGTTGGACGAGCCGTACCAGAACGCCGGGTGCGGCTGCTGCAGCGGCCGCAACGCGATCGGCACGTTCTCGTACTGGTAGTGCTTGCCGGAATAAGTGAGCTTGTCGGTCTTGAGCCCGGCGCTGACGCAGTTGAAGGCGTCGATGAAGATCTCGCGCGAATCTTCGTGCTCGATCTTGTGATACTTGAGCTCGAACGGCGACACGCCACGGCCGACGCCCACCTCCATCCGCCCATAGCTGAGATGATCGAGCATGCAGATTTCCTCGATCAGCCGCAGCGGCGAATAGAGCGGCAGCAGGTAGACCAGCGGCCCGAGCCGCATGCGCCGGGTCGCGCGCGCCACCGCGCCGAGATAGACGCCGGGCACCGGCACCATGTTGAGCGGCGTGGCGTGATGCTCCGCCACGTGCAGGCAATAGAAGCCTGCCTCATCCGCCGCCTGGACGAAGTTCAGGCGCTCGTCGAAGAGTGTCGCGAGCGGGCGCTCGCCGTGCTCGACGTGATCGAACAGTCCGATTTTCATGAATTCCTATTCCAACTTGCCGATCTTTTTGACTGCCGGAACGAGGCGCGCGGCATCGGCCTCGATGAAGCGGACGAAGTCCGGTTGATCGAGATAGGCGGGCGGGCTGCCCGCCTTCTCGAACACCGATGTCACCTGGCGGTCCTGCATGACGTCGCGCATGGCGTCGCGCAGCCGCGCGATGACCGGCGCGGGCGTGCCCTTGGGGACGAACAGGCCGGCCCAGATGTAGTACTCGACGCCGGGATAGCCGAGCTCGATGAAGGTCGGAACGTTGGCGAGCTCCGGCGTGCGCTTGCCGCCCCAACTGGCCAGCAACCGTGCCCGACCGTCGTCCACGTGGGGCTTCACCGGTCCCGGCGCCTGCGCGGTGATGTCGACCTGACCGCCGAGGAAAGCGGCGAGCGCCGGTCCCCCGCCGCGGTAGGGTACATGCTGCAGCTTGATGCCGGCGGCCTGCTGAAACATCTCGTAGGGAACGTGGGCGGCGCCATAGTTGCCGGACGAGCTGAAGGTGATCTGGCCGGGCCGCTTCTTGGCGTCGGCCACGAGGTCCTGCAGCGTCTTGTACGGCGAAGTGTTCAAGACGGGAAGCACGCCCGGATCGGCCAACACCCGCGCGATCGGGACGAGCTGATCGAGCTCGTACAACGGCCTGCGGTCGAACAGCCGATCCGCTTCCGGCAGGATCACGACCGAGGAGAGCGTCATCAGCAGCGTGTGGCCGTCGGGCTCCGCCCGCGCTGCCGCGGCATTGCCGATCGCGCCGCCGGCGCCTTGCCGATTGTCGACCACGACCGCGCGCCCGAGGACCTTCTCCAGCGCCGCCGCGACCGGCCGCGCGGCCAGGTCGGCCTGCCCGCCGGGCGGGAACGGAATGATCATCGTGATGTTGCGCGAGGGCCAGACCTGCGCCTGCGCCGCGAACGTGACGAGCATGGTGACGAGCGGCGCCGCTATCGCGCCGACGAAGAATCCGCGGCGATGCATCGGGAACCTCCCTTGGACGTCTTCTTCCCTACTCTGACCGGCTGCTTTGGCCGGTCGTGTCATTCAGCAGCCATCCGTGTAGATGCGTCCTCACTTGCAGCGACCGTGTTGCGCAGCACGCCGATTTTTTCGATTTCGCATTCCACGACATCGCCGGGCAGGCAATAGCGGGTCGCCGGCACCAACCCCGGCTGCGTCACGCCCTTTCCGCCGAGCTCGCGATCCGCCGACCAGGCCGTTCCCGCCGGCGTGCCGGTGATGATGACCATGCCGGGTTTCAACGTGAAATTGCGCGAGAAGAAATGGATCAGCTCGGCGCAGCTCCAGATCATGTTCGACGTGTTGCTGGATTGCCGAAGCTCGCCGTTGACGCGCGATCGCACCGCAAGCTTCTGCGGATCGCCGATCTCGTCGGCGGTCACGATGTTCGGACCCAACGGGGCGCTCGAGTCGAACGCCTTGCCGCTGCCCAGCTCGTACCAGGTCATCCCCTCGGGCGTGCGCCGCACCTGGCGGTCGCGCGCGGTGACGTCGTTCACGATGGTGTAGCCGAACACATGATCGAGCGCGCGCTCGACCGGGATGTGGCGCCCTGGCTTGCCGATCACGATGGCGAGCTCGACCTCGCAATCGAGCTTTTTCGAGAGCAGCGGATCGAACACGATGGGCTCGTTCGGGCCGACCACGCAGTCCGCCGTCTTGACGAAAAACTCGGGCTCCTTGCCGCTGATCGGCGTGTTGGCTTTCTCGGCGTTGTGATCCCGGTAGTTGCTGCCGCTGCAGAGGATGGTCGACGGCCGCAGCGGCGCGGTCAGCGTCGCCGAAAGCAACGATTGGTTCCGCGCGTCGGCCAGGATCGCCTGCGCCGCCGCGATCGCCCGCTCGCCGGACCTGATGAATGCGAGTGCGCTGCCGAACAAGGCGCGGTCGCCCGACGCGACCAGCGGATCGATGATGGCGTCGTCATGCACGAGCCCGAGACGCTCTTCGCCAGCCTGCAGACAGCTTACGATCCTCATAGCACCTCCCAACCTCCGGCCTTGCTGCCGTTGCATTGGAAGGCACTCTGCCTGCTCGGCCGTGGGCGGGCAACAAGCAGGCCTGCATTCAAGGTCGTGTCAGCGACAGAAGGTGGGCAGCAATCACACGCGCTACCAACGCATCAGCTTTTTGGTGCTCTGCTCGTTGTCCTTGAGGAACTTGCGGTACTGGTCGCCTTTCATCACCAGCGGCTCGAGGCTGAGCTGCTCGGCCTTCTGCTGATGCTCCTTCGAGTTGAGCGTCTCCATGCCCCTGCCTCCTCGACCATCGCCGCTCAGATCGAGGCGTCAGCGAATGGCAACGGTAGATACTCCGCCGATCCGGGCGGAAAGGCGGAGGTGGCTGAATCCGGGCCGAAAAAGGGAGGTAAGGTTGCGAATCTACTTGCATTCCCTCTAAGGTTGAGTCACTCTGCCGAGAGCTAGGAGGTGGCGGGACCAGCCCCGATGCGCCGGTGTGCTCATGCCTGTACCGCGTTCTGGCAATCTTCGGGCGTGGTCCTTCGATGTAGAAATCTGTTTTCGCGTGTGCGTGCTCTTGGCGAAACGGACATGCAAGCGGTTCAGCAGATCGGTCTTCGGCCCCGTTCGATACGCGAGTGGCCGCAATGGAGAAGTGAGTTCCGACTATGGCCCAAACCTACTCTCCCCTGACCATCAACCCCGATCTGGCGGACAACCTCCACGGAATTCAAACGGCCGCAATTCAGGACGAAGACGCTCGCCAAACGCTTGGTAAGTTGCTGCAGTCTGCCTTGCAGCTGGAATTTGCAACCATCCCGCCGTATCTCGCGGCAGCTTTCAGTCTGACTGCAAACAGAAAAATCTATCAGCTGGTCCTGCGGGTCGCCGTGGAAGAAATGCTGCACATGACCGCGGTGGCCAATCTCATGAACGCCATCGGCATCGCGCCCAACATCGTCGCCGCGGTGCCCAGCTATCCTTTTGACCTCACCGTTCTCGATCCTCCGCTGAGATTGGACCTCCGTTCCTTCTCATTGGACCTCGTCCAAAAGCTTTTCATGAGCATAGAGGCGCCGGAGGAGCGGGTCGAATTCCCGGCGGCCCTGGTGGAACCCCGGCCCAGAACGATCGGGCAGTTCTATGGGGGAATCATCAAAATTATCGAGCGTGACACGATCCCCGACCTCTTCAAGAACGCCGCGCGCGATGCGTACAAGCAAAGGACGGTGACGCCGACCTTTGCGCCGATTGCGTACATCAACAATCAAGATACCCACACCTACCCGCTCGAGGCCGCCATCGACTTCAGGATCACGGACAACGCGTCCGCCGTCCGGCATTTGTCATGGGTCGTCGATCAGGGCGAAGGTGAGGCTCCTTATGACCCGCTCGCCACCGAGGGGATCCCAGGGCATCACTATCGGTTCGAGTCGATCCTCAAAAAACGTTTTCTCATCAAAGATGACAGCGTTGCGCTGAAATACTCCTTCTCGGGCGGCGATCTCCCGTTCGATCCGGCCGGCGTGCATGAATTCGATGCCAACGCAAAGACCAAAGACTATGCAGCCTATCCACAGGTCGTGCGGCGGATGGAACGTTTCAACCGGGAATATACCAGTATGATCAACTCGTTGCAGGTGGCTTTCAACTGTCCGAAGCCAGAGCAGCAAGAGCAGGCTGTGGCCGCCTTCAACGAAGCACTGGGCTTCATGCGGAACATGCCCAACAACGCCAGTGCTATCGTTCAGAAAGCGCAGGAGAGCGGCATAAAGGGCGGCATCCCTTTCGAGTATGCCGGGCCGGCCACCACTTGACGGCGTCCATCAATACGCATCCCAAACCGGAGGTATGAACCCATGGCATTCCCGAACGATCTAGCAGATGTCGCGGTCTTCAAGATCCATCCGGCAATCGGCTGTACGCGGCTTGCCAACAACGATGATTACTATGAGTTCTTCGAGTACCAAGAAAAGCGGAAGGCCGGACAGGCGCAAAGCCTGAAATACATGACGCAGCGCGATGGCAAGCACTGGATCATGCGGCAAGCCGTGAGGTTCAGGATCTTTGCTTACCGCTCCGACGGCGGCGAGATCGGTGAGCTGACGGACGAAATCATGGAGCGGCTCGGACTGCGCGCGACTTGGACCGCGAGTGTGGCCAATCGAAAACTCAATGCTTGGTCCGGAGGACAAACGCCGGCGGTTGAGGCACAGGCCTCCGCCACTGCAGGTGAGACAAAGCGATTGGAGGGCGACAATCCCTGGCGCCAAGGCAAAGTCTGGCTTGGAGAAATCACAGGCAACGGCGTCTTCATACCCCCGAAGGGGGGAGTATATCGGAAGACTCAAAACAACGATATTCCGCCCTACGGTGCGCACCAAAGGGACAATGGCGTCCTGGACACGACGTGCGATGGCTCGATAAGCGTCAGCCTTGCCGGCGCCGGCAACCTCCCGATAGTGCCTGCTTGTGTCATCGTCGCTCCACAGGATCACTCCCCCGATGTGAACCCGGAGCAGATCAATAACTTCCGAAATCTGGATTTCGTGAAGGAAACGAGGCGGCTTTTGAATATACCCGAAAATGCCGCTCTTGTCGGAGTTGGATATGGCATGGACATCGCCATGATGAAAACCATGAATGCGGAGTACAGCCCGGGCATGGAAATATGCCTCGAACGCAGCCCCGCATTGCAGAACCCCGCCAATGCCTTTTTTCCACGGGGACAGCAGCACATCGACAGGCATGAGATCCGGCCGAATTATGGGACCGGGCAGCACGGTCAATTGACTGCAGGCCTTTGCTCGGCCTGGCAAACCGATCTGAATGCTTGTCTGAACTATTGGACGTCGACATATCCCAACCAAGTTGAATTCGATGCGCCTCCGCCAACGCGGAGCCTCGCACGAAGACAATTTGCGTCCGCGGGGCCGCAGATTACGGATCCCGAATGGCTCAACACTCACATCGACATGATGGAAATCGGACGTGACGTCGAGAATGACCCCGAGTTCCTGCAGGGGACAGAGCGGGACGGCAACGACGATGCAGGCGGAGTTCCGGTAGCGCCGTTTCCGCTCGAACCATCGTAAGCGACGATGTCCGAGCTTATTCAGGAGGGTGATCGCCACAGCCATACGCGGCCGCGCTCGGCAAGGCTCCATCTCTTCAACAGCGAGGCAGGGCATTTCGCGCTGGATGTAGAGACTGGGAGGATCCATCAGCTTCCCGCCGAGCACGCGAGCACGCTGGATGCGACATTGCGATTGGGCGATCTGGGCCGCGCCGAGCTCGCAGCTCTGGCGTTCGGCATAGTGACCCCGGCTCTGCAGGAGGTCGAGGCGCCGAAGAGCGTTCCTGTCAAGGCAATATCCCTCGCTGTCGCACAGAAGTGCAACCTCGGCTGCACCTACTGTTATGCGCAGCAGGGAACATTCGGGGGGGAAGCAGGCAATATGCCTCCCGATGTGGCCAAAGCCGCGATCGACCAGCTGGTTCAAGGAGCCGAGCCCGGCGAAACTCTCACCTTGGCGTTCATGGGTGGAGAGCCGCTTGTCAATCGCAGGACGCTGCATGCCTCGACCCGATATGCCGCCAGCGCGGCCGCCGCTCGCGGCATCCGCATTGGCTTCACCATGACGACGAATGCCACCTTGATATGCGACGAGGACATCGAGCTTTTCGAGGAATACGGCTTCACGCTGACAATAAGCTTGGATGGCCTGCATGCAACGCACGACCGATTGAGGCCGTACCGCTCGGGCAACGGCAGCTTCGAGAAGGTGGCAAAGAATGTGCGTGCCCTCCTGGCGGTCGACGACCGGCGCTATCGGGTATTGGCGCGCGTGACGGTGACGCCGAGGAATCTGGACCTGCCCGAGATCATGACCGGTCTGCTGGACATGGGTTTCGACGCCATCATGTTCTCACCTATGCTCAGCGCGCCCTCCGGCAAGGACGAGATGCTCGCGGCCGACCTGGATCGGTTGCTCGATCAGCTGATCAGATGTGGGGAGAGCTTTCGTGAGGGGTTGCGGCAAGGTCGCATCTTGCCGTTCTCAAACGTCATCAAGACACTGCAGCGCATTCATTCTTATGAGCGGGAACAGTATCCCTGCGGCGCTGGAGGTGGATACATGGGCGTTTCGGCGGACGGTGGACTGTATGCCTGCCATCGTTTCGTCAATGACGATGATGGCCTCATGGGCAATGTATTCAGCGGTGTGGATCGAGACAGGCAGTCCAGCTGGCTCGATAGCCGCCATCTCCAGAAGCAATCTCCCTGTGGCAGTTGCTGGGCACGTTACCTTTGCTCCGGAAGCTGCCACTACGAAGCGATCAAGCGCGGACGCCCGGCGTGCGACTACATTCGGGGGTGGTTGACCTACTGCCTTGGCCTCTACACCGAGCTGTTGCGGGCGCAGCCGGACGCCTTGAGAAAGGTCCTGACTACAGCGGGATGACTTTTCTTCGAATCGTCATCCCGCTGTAGCTTATTGCTGGAGCATGATCTTTTCCGAAAACCGGTATCCACTTTTCGGGATCATGCTCTGGCCCCTGATTTTCTTGTGCTGCGGACAATGCATGACGTTTGCCGCCGAGCATGATGTCGTCATCCTGGGGGCGGGACCAGGGGGAGCCTCAGCCGCCATTCGGTTGGCCCAAATGGGGCTGGACGTCGGCGTCGTAGAGCGCCGTCGCTTTCCGCGCAGCCATGTCGGCATTTGCATATCGGATGAAACAGTCGCGCTGATCGACTGCCTCGGCCTTGGCCATGAGTTCAACAACGCGCGATTCTGGCGGCGCAGTCTCACCGCCGTAAGGTGGGGGACTCGGAAACAAGGATCGTCCCGCAAGAAGGATATCATGTGGATCGAGCAGTCCTCGACTGGCTCATGGTGTGCAGATCGCGTTTGGCGGGAGTGAAGATTTATCAGCCGGCCCAGGTTCAGGAGGTGGAACGACTGGAGGACTCGGGCTGGCGGGTAGCGATCGCTTCCGACGAGCGGCGCCAACTGCTGAAGGCGCGGTTCATCGTCGATGCAGCCGGAAGACGCCCGGCGATCCGAGGAGCTCGCATCAAGGATGGCCCCCCGCTGGTATCGGTCCATGCGAATTGGGCGCTCCGGGGGATGGCCGAGTTCGACGGGTTGATCGAGGCCGGGGAGGACGCTTGGCTTTGGTATGCCCAGACCGCGCGCGATCGAGCGGTCGTCTCGGTCTTCTGTGATCCGCGCCGCCTCAGAGTGAGCAAGAAGGGCGACATGCAAGCGAAGTACTCCGGCTTGCTTCGGCAATTCCGCGCCCTCGAGCTGGAGCAATTGGGGCGGCAATGTTCCGATCCACAGGCATGCGATGCCGCCAGTCATCACGCTGAGGATCCCATCGGGGATCACTACATTCGGCTCGGGGATTCATGTTTCAGCGTGGATCCATTGTCCTCGCAGGGCGTGCATTTGGCATTGCAGTCGGGTCTACAGGGCGCAATTGTCGTCAACACCATGCTGAGGAAGCCAGAGAACACGGAGGCCGCGCAGCGGTTCTTCCGCATGCGCGTCGCTGAACGGATCGGCCGTTACACCGGCAGGACGAAGCAAGAGTATGCGCGTGTGTCGGCAATGTGCCCGAACGCATTTTGGCACGAGCGCGCAGGCGACGCCTCAGCGGTCGAAACCTACCGCCCTCATCCACCCTTGGAACCGTCGCCGCGAGCGCCATCGGATCAGGTCGCCGTGTCGCCCTGTCTCACGCTCGATGCGGCGCCGGTGATAGACGGCATTTTCGTGGAGGTTCGTCACGTCGTCAGACACCCCAACATCGATGGTGCCGTTGCATACGTCGAGGGCGCGGATTTGGCTCGATTGCTTTCCGCTCTCCCCCCAAAGTTCGCTTACTGCGACATTCCGAAAATATGGCGAGATCACATCCCGTTAGCTACCGGCGACAGGATCGCCTCATGGCTGTGGAACAGGCGCATTCTGGTGCGGGTAACCTGAGGAGTCCGGGGTAGGCTTTAGCCGGAACATGCGCTCAATGAATCTCCGGCTCGGCGATCTGGCCCTTCGCGGCGAGGAAGTCGAAGTCGCAGCCTTCGTCGGCCTGGCCGATATGGGTTGAGAACATCGCGCCGTAGCCGCGAACGTAATGCGGCGCCGGCGGCTTCCAGGCGGCGCGGCGGCGGGCGAGCTCCTCGTCGCTGACATGCAGATGGATGCGGCGCGCGTCGACGTCGATCTCGATCTCGTCGCCGGTCTGCACGAAGGCGAGCGGACCGCCGACGTAGCTCTCCGGCGCCACATGCAGAATGCAGGCGCCGTAGCTGGTACCGCTCATGCGCCCGTCGGAGATGCGCACCATGTCGCGCACGCCGGCCTGCACCAGCTTCTTCGGGATCGGCAGCATGCCCCATTCCGGCATGCCCGGGCCGCCCTTGGGCCCGGCATTCTTGAGCACCAGGATATGGTCGGGCGTGACATCGAGATCGTCGCGCTCGACCTCGCGCGCCATGTGGTTGTAGTCCTCGAAGGCGAGCGCGGGCCCGCGATGCTTGAGGAAGCGCTTGTCGGCCGCCGCGGGCTTCATCACGCAGCCGCGCGGTGCGAGGTTGCCCTTGAGCACGGCGGTCGCGCCTTCGGCATAGATCGGATTCGACAGCGAATGGATGACGTCGGGCAGGAACACTTCCGCGCCCGCGATGTTCTCGCCCACCGGCTTGCCCGTCACCGTCATGCAGGAGAGATCGAGCTTGTCCTTCAATTGCAGCATCAGCGCGCGTAGCCCCCCGGCGTAGAAGAAATCCTCCATCAGGTACTTGCCCGACGGCCGGACATTGGCGAGCACCGGAACCTCGCGCGAGATTTCGTCGAAGCGCTGCATGTCGAGCGCGACGCCGGCGCGGCGCGCCATCGCGACCACGTGGATGATGGCGTTGGTCGAGCCGCCCATCGCCATGTGCACCTTGATGGCGTTGTCGAAGGCGGCCGGGGTGAGGATCTTGTCGAGCGTGAGATCCTCCCACACCATGTCGACGATGCGCCGGCCGGCCACGGCGCACATGCGGGGATGGCCGGCATCGGCGGCCGGGATCGAGGAGGCGCCGGGCAGCGTGAGGCCGAGCGCCTCCGCGATCGCCATCATGGTCGCCGCCGTGCCCATCACCATGCAGGTGCCGAAGGAGCGCGCGATGCCGCCCTCCATCTCGTTCCACTGCTCCTCGGTGATGTTGCCGGCGCGCTTCTCCATCCAGTACTTCCAGACGTCGGAGCCGGAGCCCAGATACTCGCCGCGATAATTGCCGCGCAGCATCGGGCCCGCCGGCACGTAGATCGCCGGTATGCCCATGCTGATGGCGCCCATCACCAGTCCCGGCGTGGTCTTGTCGCAGCCGCCCATCAGGACCGCGCCGTCGATCGGATGGCTGCGCAGGAGCTCCTCCGCCTCCATCGCCAGGAAATTGCGGTAGAGCATGGTGGACGGCTTCACGAAGGGCTCCGCCAGCGACATCGCCGGCAGCTCGATCGGGAAGCCGCCGGCTTGCAGCACGCCGCGCTTGACGTTCTCGGCGCGCGTGCGCAGGTGCGCGTGGCAGGCGTTGATCTCGCTCCAGGTATTGATGATGCCGATCACCGGACGGCCGCCCCAGTCGTCGGCGTCGTAGCCGAACTGGCGCAGGCGCGAGCGGTGGCCGAACGAGCGCAGATCGCTGACGCCGAGCCAGCGATGGCTGCGGAGATCCTCGGGACGCTTACGATTCATGGTGATGGTCCGGCGTGAGGGTGAGCACTGTACCTGCCCGCCACTAAACATGAATTAGAGAGGATATAAAGAGGATCGCATCCGGTCGGAGCGGACGGACGCCGGCTAAGCGAGCGAGACCTGCCGACATTGTCGCAGGCGGGTATGCGTCTCCGCGCTCCTGTGGCACCGTCCGCGCCCATGAGAAAAATGTTGCTCGCCTGCGGCGCCCGGGCCGCTTTCGCGCTGCTCGTCTTCGCGGTGCTGGCAACGGCGATCCTGCTGCGGCCGGCAAAATGGCTCAGCGACTTCGATCAGTCCTTCTACCTGACCATCGCCTACGACCTCGAGCATCACGGCGTCTTCAGCAACGGCGTGTTCGACGACGTCAACAGCACGCGCGCGCCGCCGCCGGCGGGCAAGTTTTTCGGCCCGGTCTATCCGTGGCTCGTCGCTGGCGGCGACCAAGATCGATGCACGCTTCGCCAAGGCCGTCGATTGCAGCGTCGAGGTCAACCATGAGGTGCGCGACCGGACCGAATGCGAGGTCTATGCGCGGCCCATGCATCTCATCCATGCGGCCCTGCTCGCGCTCGGCGTCATCGCCATAGCGCTGTCCGCCGAGATCATATTCGCAAGCAGTGCTGGTGTTCTGGCTCGCGGGGATTCTTGCGACGATTGCGCTGATCCCCGACGCCGACCTGTTCGCGTTCGTGATGACCGAAAGCATCACCTTCGCGGTCTACAGCGTAGCCGCACTGGCCCTCCTCTGGGCCCTTCAGAGGCCGCGCGCTCCGAGAATCGTGCTGGCGGGCCTGCTGTTCGGATTGCTGTGCCTGACGCGGGCGTCGTTCGCGGTGCTGGCGCCGGCGGCGATCGGACTGCTCGTCGTCAACGGCCGCTGGCTCTTGCGCGCCCACTGGCGAACGGTGGGGGCGCACGCGCTCGTGTTCGCGCTGGCATGGGTGGCGGTCGTCGGCCCATGGCTCGCGCGTAACGCGGTCTCCGTCGGTACTTGGGGGCTGACCGAGGAATACGGCTCGGCCGCGCTGATCGAGCGTTTCGCCTACGACGATATGAGCGCGCGGGAATTCGTGCTGGCGTTTCCCTATTGCCTGCCGGTGATCGGCGAGCCCGTCATCGACCGGGCGTTCGGCAAGGAGGCGATGGAAAGGTTCGTCTACTACACGCCCAAGAGCTTCTTCCATGTCGGCCGCGCGCACCGCGACAAGCTGGTCGAGGCCCACGGCCGGCTCGATCCGCTGATCAAGGACCTGATCCGCGACGAGATGCGCGAGCGCGGCTGGCAATATCTCCTGGTGAGCGTGCCGTTGGCGTGGTGCGGCCTATGGGTCGGCGGGCTCCTGGGCTTCGCGCTGGTGCCGCTGTTCGCAGCCGCTTGCATCATGGCGGCGCGCCGCTCGAAACCCCTGTTCCTGCTCTACGCGACGCCGCCCCTGGTGATGCTCGCGTTGCACGCCGCGCTCGCCAACCACTACACGCGCTACAATCTCATCCTCATCGGCCCGTTCGCCGCCGGCGCCGCCTGGATCATTTGCTGCTTCATTGCGCCTGCTTGGCGGAATCGGCGCGTGCGGCACGGCGCACCAACAGTTGGGTCGCAATGACGATGCCGGCAAGTCCGGACCCGGCCAGATCAGTCCAAACACCCGGAAAGACCAGGCAGATTCCACCCGCGGTGAGAAGCGCCCGCTGCCAATACGAAGCGGCCGTGATGAAATAGCCGTGCAGTCCGCCCGCGAACAACGCGATTCCGATGCAAGAGGTGGTGAAGCTCCAGATGATGGTCGGCCAATCGCCGATCATCAGCAGCGCCGGCTGGTACACGAACATGAAGGGAATGATGAATCCGGCGGCGCCGATCTTCATCGCCGCCCAACTGCTGTCCCACATGTCCGCCTTGGCGAGCCCGGCCGCCGCGAACACCGCGAGCGCGACCGGCGGCGTGATCGCTGACAGGACCGCATAGTAGAACGCGAACATGTGGGCGGCCGGCTCGATCACGCCGAGCTTCATGATGGCGGGAATGAGCAGCGCCGTGAGCAGGATGTAGGACGGCGTCGTCGGCAAGCCGCTGCCGAGCACGATCGCCGCCAGCATGGTCATGACGAGCGCGAGGAACAGCGTGTCCTGCGCCAGTCCGACGACCCATTGGGTGAAAACGATGCCGAGCCCGGAGAGCGTCACCACGCCGATCATGATGCCGGCCGACGCGCAGGCGAGCGCCACGGCGAGCGAGTTCTTGGCACCTTCCGTCATCGCGTCGATGATATTGGGCAGCGTGACATTGACGCGCGTCGACTTGCGCAGCGCGGCCACCGGGAAGCAGGCGAGCGTGCCCGCCAGCGCCGCCAGCGGCGCGCTGTAGCCTGAATACATGACGAACAGGAGGATGATGATCGGAATGAACAGGTGCCCGCGCTCGGCCATGACGATGCGCAGCTTCGGCAGCTCCGCGCGCGGAACGCCGACGATGCCGCGCCGTTTGGCCTCGAAATGCACCGCCGCAAAGCAGGCCACGTAGTAGAGGATGGCGGGGATGACCGCCCAGATGACGATCTGGCCGTAGGGCACCGCGAGGAACTCGGCCATCACGAAGGCGGCAGCCCCCATGATCGGCGGCATGATCTGCCCGCCGGTCGAGGCGGTCGCCTCGACGCCGGCCGCGAAATGCGGCGGGAAGCCCGAACGCTTCATCAACGGGATCGAGATCGGGCCGTCGACCATGACGTTGGCGACCGCGCTGCCCGAGATCGTGCCGAACAGGCTCGAGCTGACGACCGACACCTTGCCGGGCCCGCCGGCGGTGTGCCCGGTCAATGCCATGGCGAAGTCCATGAACAATTGCCCGACGCCGGTCTTCTCCATGAAGCTGCCGAACACCACGAAGATGATCACGAACGACGCCGACACGGCGAGTGCCTGGCCGAAAATGCCCTCGGTCGTCATGTAGAGCTGGTCGAGCAGGCGCATCGGCTCGAGCTTGGCGATGAGCAGCCCGTACAGCAGGAACAGGACGGAGGTCACGGGCAATGAAATGTCGACACAGCGTCGCGTCGCCTCGGTCACGACGACGATCAGGATCGTGCCGAAGATCATGTCCGCCCAGGACAGATCGTCGATGTAATAGATGCGGGTGATGACGTATTCGTAGTTGACGAACAGGTAGAGCAGCGAAGCGACGCCGAGCGCCAACCAAACATAGTCGATCAGGCTCGGTATCGGCCGTTGCACTCCCACCCTGCTTCCGTAGATCAGGAACACCAGCACGAGCGCGAACATGAGGTGCATGCCGCGGAAGATGATCGCTTCCGGCTGCCCCGCCACGATGACCCACATGTGATAGAGGACCATCGCGACGGCCACCACCGTCACGGCGAGACGGACGATGCCGCCGTGGGACAGGTCGACCTTCATGTTCAGGTGATCCAGCCGGGGGAGAAGCCGACCGCGGCGGCAGCCACGGTCGGCATTGTGGCTCAGTTGGTCAGCACGGCGATGCCGGCTTCCTTGTAGAACTTGGCCGCACCGCGGTGAAACGGAACTCCGATGTTCTCGGCCATGCCTTTCGGCGTCAGTCCCCGGATATCCTTGACGATGCTGGAAAGCTGCTGAGTGTTCTGCGAGATCGCCTTGGTCATGCCGTAGACCGTGTCCTCCGGCAGCTTGCAGGAGGCGACGATGTGGGTGGCGTAGCCGATCACCTGAACGTCCTTGTCCTGCTTCGGATAGGTCCCCTTGGGAATGTTATTGAGCGTGTATCCGGGATTGACCTTCCTCATGGCGTCGAGCTGATCGGTGAGATCGATGATCTTGACGTCGCGCGAGGTGGCGAGATCCATCACGGCGCTGGAGGGGATCGTCGTGCCGGCGGTAAAGGCAACCGCGTGCCCGTCCTGCACCTGGGTGACAGCGTCGGTATATGACACGAAGCTCATCTTGACGTCGTTGTAGGTGAGCCCGTTCACCTGCAGCAATTGCTTGGTGATCTCCTCGGCGGTATTGCCGCGCGGCTGCGCCGCGATGCCCTTGCCTTTGAGATCCTTGATCGTGTTGACGCCGGCGTCCACGCGCACGACGACCTGGAAATATTGCGGATAGAGCGTGGCCACGTTGCAAACGTCGGCATGCGGCTTGTTGAACGGCGGCTTGCCGGCGATCGCATCGACCGTCGATATGCTGTTGCCGAAGCCGACGTCGGTCTTGCCCTCCTCGATGCCGCGCACATTGGCGATCCCGGCGCCCGGCAGCGCCTGCACGGAGAGGCTTGGAACCGCCTTCTCCCACATGTCCTTGAGCTGGCCGCCGAGCGGCACCCAAGCGCCGCCCTGCGGACCGGTCATCAGCTTGAGGTCGGCCGCGAACGCTGGACCGGCGAGCGCGAGAGCCAAGCCAAGGCCCAGTCCGACGGTTTTCATGGTCGATGTCATGACGTTCCTCCCAATTGCGGTGAGCCGGATCTTGTCCGGCTTTTGCTTGCCCGGGGATTTCTTCCCAATCTACAGAAAGGTACGCGGCATCACAGGCCTCGCACAAGGGGCGTTGGCGTCACACTCGCGAGGTTCTGGAGCCGCCGACGGTCGACTATAGTCGAACGCATCGGCACTTCCCGCGGTACCACGTACCGCGGCTACGGGTCATGCAGGCAATGGCGGTCGCGCCCACATCAGATGTCCTGGATCTGCCGCCGGAGCTGCGCGCGCTCATCGAGCAGAATTACCCGCGCTTCTCCGACGCTGAATACAAGCGCCGGCACGATGCGCTGGCGCGCGCGATGGAGCGGGCCGAGTCTCGACCATGTGCTGATCGTGTCAGCGCAGAACGTGGGCAACGCGACCCGCTGGATGACCGGCTGGCCCGGCACCACGCAGGCCCTGCTCGTGTTCCGGCCCGGCGAGCGGATGACGATGTACGTCGAGTACTACAATCACCTGCCGCAGGCGCGCGTGCTCGCGCGCGATGTCGACGTGCGCTGGGGCGAGGAGAAGGGCATCGTGCCCGTGATCGAGGAGCTCGGCCGCCGCGGCGCGAAGCGTGTCGGGGTGATCGGGCCGCTCGCCGGGCCGCGCTGGAAAGCGCTCGAGGCCAAATTCCACGTGGCGAGCCTCGACGCCGAGTACACGGAGCTGCGCATCCACAAATCGGACGAGGAGATCGCCTGGCTGCGCGTCGGCGCGGCGCTCAGCGACGCCGGCATGGCGGCGCTGGTGAGCGGCACCAGGCCGGGCATGACCGAGCACGAGCTCGGCAACCTGATCGAGCGCGCCTATGTCGGCCTGGGCGGCGCCACCGTGATCCACTTCATCGGCGCGACCGCGATGGCGGCGCCCGACGTGTGCGTGCCGCGGCAATTCACGTCACGCCGCAAGGTCCAGCCCGGCGACTTCGTGTTCTGCGAGCTCTCCGCCGCGTGGTGGGACTATTCCGGCCAGGTGCTGCGCGGCTTCACCGTCGAGGCCGAGCCGACCGCGCTCTATCGCGACCTGCACGCGACCGCGACCGCCGCCTTCGACGCCATCACCAAGGCGATCCGCCCCGGCGTCGCGGCGGCGGACTTGATCGAGGCGTCGGCGGTCATCGAGCAGAACGGCTTCACCACCTACGACGACCTCGTGCACGGCTATGGCGGCGGCTACTTCGCGCCGATCCTCGGCTCCAAGAGCCGCCCGGCCGGACATCCGGCGACGCTCACGCTCGCCGAGAACATGTGCCTGGTGGTTCAGCCCAACGTCATCACCCCGGACGAGAAAGCCGGCGTGCAGGTCGGCGAGCTCGTCCGCGTGACCAGGACCGGATGCGAATCGCTGCACCGCACGCCGCATGGGCTGTTCAAGGCCGGCCAGGCGGTGTGACCTGGATTGCGATCACGCCGCTGTGGACACTCACATTTGCGTCATTCAACAATTGGTTAACGCCGCAATCCCGCCGTACGAATCCGGCTCGTCGCCGTTCTGCTTCGCGTCCGAGGATTCACCATCATGCTGCGCATGTCAGACATTCTTAATGGGAGCAGCTGACAATTCGCTGCGGTCAGTGCACAATGAGTTGTTGCAGGTAAGTGAGTACGTGCAATGCGTTGTCTGTCGTGTGGAGCAGAGATGCTCCTGATGCAAACGGTCCAGGACGAGACGATGGCGGTGCCCGGCTTCGAGCGCCACACCTTCATGTGCTCGAGCTGCGATGACGTGGAGCACCGGCTCGTCTTCGCCAAGCCGAGCGAGCAACCCGGCCCCGAAGCGGTGCCGGCAGATACCGTGCCGGTGCATGTCATGTCGGCGGGCGACGCGCCGCTCCATGTCGCGCCGCCCATTTCGCCGACGGCAAGGGCGCACGAGCACGCCTCCGCTCCCGGCATGTTCCGGCGCGTGCTCTCGAAGCTGCGCGGCGGCTAGCACTTCCGCTGATCTGCCGTCGTCGTGCTTGGTGTCGTGCATTGTCTTGGGTGTCTCGGATCATCACGTGTGACGCGGTTTATGCGCATTTAATGCGCTCGTCCGGGAAAATTATTTGTAATTCGGCCAGAGCAGGAGCGTGATCGCGCGGGGCGACCTCCACCTCACCTAGGAGGTTCGCATGTCGCGACAACTCCAAGCGGCTCTCGGCGTAATTCTAACTAATCCGGTCGCCTTCTTCTTGCTGTGGGACGTCCCCGGTTACGAGGGTTTCATTGCCTCCACCGTGATTCTCCTGGTTGGGCTTTTCCTTTACATGTGGTCAGAGAGAACAACGAGCGGCGGAAGTGGCCGCCCACGATCAAACTCGGTCCTGGAAATCACATCATAATTGGCGCTCGCATATGGCGCTCGCGCGCCTCAATCCAACGAACCTTCGCGCAGCCTCAACGCGCCGCCTACCGCCTGGGCGTTAGGCCATCAGCATGCCGTGGAAGCTCGGGCGCCGGCGCGCCCGGGTCGGTCCAGCCTGGCGGCAGCCCAATCCTTTGTCCGATCATGCCTGCCAGTCCCGGCGCTCGGCCGAATGCTTCACAAGCAGCTTGCTTCGGCGCTCCACCGAGAGACGTATTCAAGCTGTCGATTGATGGCGGTGCTGGGACCTTGCCGAACGGACTCTCGCCAGTAACGAGCAGTTTCCCGAAATCGTCTCCGAAGGCGGTGGCGAGATCATAAGCATCCCCGTCGCTCGACACGCGCGGAGCGCTGGTAAAGGAATTCGCTCCGCGCGCCCAGAGCATGGCAGCCTTTTGGCCGCCGCGCCGAGCACGGGCCTCCGCCTCCACGGACAGGCTACCGAGCCCGATCGGAAGCCGCGGCACGGGGGGGAGGGGCACGCCAGGAGCAAGGACCGACGGCAAGGCGCTCGTAACCTTGGAGACGCCGGCCGCCACCGCGTCGGTCGAAGCAATGTGAGTAATGACCGCGCGGACGCTCAAGTCCGCCACTTCCATCGGTGCTACAATTTGGAAGCGCTCGCTCAGCGCAAAACACAGCGCTCTGTTTACAGCATTCGTGATCAGACTGCGCTGCTCGTCCGAGATGGGCTCTATGACCGCGGCTACCGCGAATGCGGTTGGCTCGATCCGCACCGACCTCGCTCGGAGAACATCGGTTCTGCTGACCCGAACCTGCGACTTCGTCAGAAGTCCGTCGGACGTGGTCAGATTGTCGTAAGAGGCCAACGAACCAGACCGTTCCAACGGTGCGGTCGCGCAACCTGCAGCCATCAAGCTCAACGTCGCTACTATTGCCCATCTCATATGAATTTGAATCCGAGTTTGTGCATGGCGCCGCCTCCAGCGTCACCGCGAGGCAGCAAGGCCGATCGTCGATCCGTGGACCATGCTCCGGGAACCTGGGATCGGAACAGGAGGAGGCGCGACGCCGGGCGGCAGCGCCAAAATTGGCTGCCATGTCGCGTTCCAACGCGTCAGCGTCGCCCCGTTGCCGTCGAAGGCAAAATCGAAGAAAGCCAGCGCGAGCTCCCCCGTGGCAGCCTTCACTTTCGGGTTTAGGGCCGGGCCGCCGGTCAACGGGCGATCGGTGAATATGCCGTGCGACCCGCCTTGAAACACGGCAAGCAGCTTGCGCGGTGTGGCAATGGCGTTGAAGACGGCGAGACGGTCGGCTGCGGGCGAGTAGTATCCGGGAATTTCGATGACGTCGTCGGTCGCGGTAACGTGCAGGCTCGGAACCGTGATTTTGCCGAGCACCGAAGTCAGATCGTGCTCGCCGTAGAACGGCGGCGTGGAGATCACGATCGCTGCCGCGAAGCGCCGGTCGCGGGCCTCGACCCATTGCCCTTCACGCATCACATGCGCGCCGACGGCAAGAAGGGCCGTGTTTGCGCCATACGAATGGCCGGCCGCCACGATACGCCGACGGTCGATCTGAGCGCCGTAAGGACCGGCGCCGCTCGACAGCAGAGTGTCCAAGGCGAAGCGCACATCCCAGGCCCGAGCAAGCGCCTCACTCTCATGAGCCGCTCGCTGCAAACGTCCTACAACGGTAAGAGGATTGCCCGCCCAGATCGACGAGTCGCTGCCCACATGCTGAACATGCAAACTGGCGATACCGCGCGCAGCCCAGTACCGGCCCAGATAGCTGTATCCCCGGCGGGAGCCGCCCATGCCATGGGAGAACACAATGAGCGGCACGCGCGACCCCGGCGCGATATTCGTGGGCCAATGCAGGCGCGAAGGGACGCCCCGCGAACGCGTCGAGTCGATCCAGTCGAAATCGATGATGCGAAAAGAGGGTGCGGCTGATTGCGCTCGCGCGAGCCGGGTCGGGACGGCGGCCGTGACTACGACAGAGAGCAGCATGGCATTGAGGCGCCGCCGCGTCATGTCGGCCGGCACGTCTTCGCCGGGCTCTCTGGACCGCGGAGGAACCCGGATTGCGCCGCCCTGGCCACTCAGAAGAGCGGACTGAACACGCGGCGAGGGACTATTGCCGCCCGACCTGCTTTCCATAAGCATCCCTACTTGAATACAAGTCGCACTGGGGAGTCACGGCAGCTTTGCCGCAACCCGCTTGTGAGTTCATTGACGCGCCGTGTGGCGTCCGGCTTTGACGTTACGATGCTCTGCGCCGTCGCTTCGGCTACACCGAACGATGCCGTAGCAAGAGCAGACCAAACAACGAAACGTTTGAGCGTCATGTGCTGGCAACTCCGTACTTTGTGCGGGTGAATGGCCGGCCGATCCGGTCACCGGTGAAAAGCGCTGCGTGACGGCATGATCCCCCGCCCTGGCGTCGAACAAATGCAAGCGTCAGAGCAGACCACTAGCAACGCAGATGGAACTGGCAGACGTGCCAATTCACGAAATGATCACCAGACCGATACCCGCCGAAGGAGCGAGCGACAGCATGGCAGAGCTCGGGCTGCGAGCGGTCATCGCACACCTTTCCAAGATCGGCTCGGTCGACGTGGTGTTTGAGGATGGGCAATGACGAGGTGCAACACCCTCACGTGTTGCGAGCTTCAGCTAGTGCGCAAGTGCGGCTCCATCGTGGCCGGCTGCCGAGACAAAATCACATGTCAGCGATGCCGCGATCTGTGCAGATCAATCAGGTGTCGTCGTACCGATGTGTGGTGCTGCGGGCGATTGCAAGATCGTGAATGTCAGACGCCGGTCAACAAAAGCTGCCAAGCGTGACGAGCTCGAACGCAATGGCGAGGTGAGTGCCGGCGCCGTGAGGTGACCGCGATCCGTCGCCGTCGGCTGCCGGTTAAGAAACGCTTTCGCTGGCCCGATGCATTTGAACTGAGCTTTCAACGAGATTGCAGATCATTGTCTATATGCTTCGTCCCAAATCCAATGGGGATTGGGGACATGCGTAGTAAAGCTCTTCCGGCACTCACGATGATCGTTGCCGCTGGCCTGATCGGCGTTGCACAGGCGCGATTGCCTCGGCCAATCAGGGTCGATCGCGATCGTCTCAATGTGGAGACGTCGGCAATCACTCTATTTGATACCATCGCCGATCGGCGCGGAGCTCGTCTGCAGCGCTTCGATTGGATGGGGTGATCCGGCATCGGCTCGGCGTCCACGGAGCCGAGCTACCGACAGCGCATGTGGCGCTGGAGCATCTGGCGCGCCATATCCACGCGAGCGTCGTCGGCTCGACGTTGCCAAGGCGCCGTGCCGCACCATGACGCGCGCCAGCCACCATGAATGAGCCGCCCCGCCCACGCAGGTCGGGACGGGACAGCCCGTGCAGATCGTCAATGCCGGGCAGGCGCGCTAGGGCGAGAGCGGGGAGAGACCGGGTTACCCGTCGCCTCAATTAACGACTACGGCGGACAAGCGATTGCCCGGTCGTGGGGCGGTAAATGTGGGCGCTGGCGGTTCCGCCTTTCGTTGCGGGGGCAACGTACGCCGTGCCTTTGCGGACTGGAGAACTATCCAAAATTCCAACCTTCGTACCTTCGACGACCAGAACACACGTCTGAGCTATCGCTGAAGTGGAAGCGGGCACGATGGCGGTGACGAGCGCGAGGGCGGCAATGGCGGAGAGCCTGTGGCGCATGGCTACTAGGGTCATGGCAACCTCCTAAGGTCTGTCTGTGCCCACCCTACTTCTTGAGACGCTAGGACAGTCGAATTGGTTCACGCGGAGGTGTAGCGCCGCCTGCTCCGCCCTGTTGGCAGGCGGGCTCGCCAGAGGCCCAGTCCCAGATGGGATGGCGCAGAACATCAAGTGATTGGCGCATGATCGCAAGACGTAGGCACTGCTGTCGCCTACATCACCTCGCGCATCGGGACACACGAGGCGTTGCTGCTAGGCCCAACGCAACAGAACCTCGTCAAACACCGGCGCGTCAGGAGATTTAGATATGTGCAGAGAGGACAGAGGTGATCGTGCCGATCTGCGAACTATTCGCGAACACCTCTGCCACGCCGCCGCAGACCGTATCGGTGTGAAGGCCGTCTCGCTCGCGCGATTTGGCAATTACGAGGTGCGGCTTGTCGAGTTCGTGCGAACCTCCCTACCGATGCCGCGCCGATGTGGCTGGAGCTCTACAGTCACGAAACGCAATCGGTGATCGACAGCTGCTGCCGTTACGACATCGATGAGACGGTGCAGGCCGCTGAGCACCTTATTTCAATCGCAAGCGAGCTGGACGAGGAATAGCTCCTGCCAACAAGGCTCCGCCCTGTTGGCGGCCGGGAATTTCCCCCACCTCACTTTGCCCTCAGCGTGTGACCCCACCCCACCGGGCGGCTCGAAGAGCGGCCGCGCCCCGCAAGGTCGCCCTGGGCCTGGAGCCGGATGGCGAGGTTGTTGAGGCTCGACGCCGTGTCCGGATGCTCGGGGCCGAGCACCTTTTCGCGGATCGCCAGCGCGCGCTCGTAGAGCGGCCGCGCCCCTGCAAAGTCGCCCTGGGCCTGGAGCAGGCCGGCGAGGTTGTTGAGGCTCGTCGCCGTGTCGGGATGCTCGGGGCCGAGCACCTTCTCGCGGATCGCCAGCGCGCGCTCGTAGAGCGGCCGCGCCGCTGCAAGGTCGCCCTGGTCCTGGAGCAGGCTGGCGAGGTTGTTGAGGCTTGCCGCCGTGCCGGGATGCTCGGGGCCGAGCGCCTTTTCGCGGATCGCCAGCGCGCGCTCGTAGAGCGGCCGCGCCCCGCAAGGTCGCCCTGGGCCTGGAGCAGGCTGGCGAGGTTGTTGAGGCTCCGCGCCGTATCGGGATGCTCGGGGCCGAGCACCTTTTCGCGTATCGCCAGCGCGCGCTCGAAGAGCGGCCGCGCCCCCGCAAAGTCGCCCTGGCCTGGAGCAGGATGGCGAGGTTGTTGAGGCTGTCGCCGTGTCGGGATGCTCGGGGCCGAGCGCCTTTTCGCGGATCGCCAGCGCGCGCTCGTAGAGCGGCCGCGCCCCCGCAAGGTCGCCCTGGTCCGGAGCAGGAAGGCGAGGTTGTTGAGGCTCGCCGCCGTATCGGGATGCTCGGGGCCGAGCGCCTTTTCGCGCATCGCCAGCGCATCGCGAAGCAGCGGCGCGGCTTGGGAGTAAGCTGCGCGGCCCGTAGAAATAGCTGCCGCCCGGTCCAAAAGACTGGCCCAGTCTGCAATGTCCGAAGCGTCATCGAAGCGCGCTTCGCGCCGCGCAAGCAGATGCGGCGTGAGCTGGCGCACAGCGGCCACGACTGCGGATCGCTGATGCCGTCCTCGGGGTAGGTCGCCACCAGCCGTGCAATCAGTCGCCCGACGGCGTCCTGCGCCGAACCGTTTGCCTCCGACCGTGCTCGTGCCACCGCCTGCACGAGACGATGCACCGTCACCGCAGGCGTGCCGTCCTCGAATGGGTCGTGCTTCAGGAGCGAGACTTCGGCGAGCGCGGCGAGCGCTTGCAGGCGCTCCGCTTCGTCCTCAACCGCGCCCTCGACCAGCGTCATCGGGATGCGCTCGGGCGCGCACTGGGCGAGATACGCCATGAGCGCTTCCGCCGCTTGGCACTGCGCCACGGCCTCGGCGATGGCGAGGTCGAAGGTCGCGGCGACGCTCCTGGGATAGCCTGCGCCACGCGGCGCAGCAGCGATGAGGCTCGAAGCCTTCGTTGCGTAGTCGCCGAACCTGCATCTGCGTGCGCTTGCAGTAGGCCGCCGCATGGTCGAGAGCGAGCGGCAGGCGACCCAGAGCCTCCGCAAGCGTCTTTGCGCCCGCAGCATCGCTGCGTCCCGTGCGGCTCTGAAGCAGCGCTACGGCTTCCTCAAGCGGCAGCACGTCAAGCGCGACCTCATCGGCCACCTCGCTCCAGTCCGAGAACCGCGACGTGATCAGCACGCGCGCCCCAGCGGATGGCAGAAGGTCTGCTATGTGATCCGGCGCGGTGACGTTGTCGTAGACGAGGAGCCAAGTCGCGCGTTGCTCGGCAAGTCGACGCAGCGCAGCCTTCGCCGCCTTCTCAACGTCAGCTTCTTCTGCCGTTGCTGCACCCAAGGTCACCGCAAGGCTCGCAAGAGCACTCAAGAGCCCGTGCGCGTCTCGGCCGGACACCAACACACGCCCGCATAGAGACCTGCGGAAGCGGTGCGCATACTCGACGGCCAACGAAGTCTTGCCCACACCGCCCATGCCCTGCACCGCCGCGCGACCCACCGACGCCTGCGTCACGGCAGCGGGCTTGTCCTGCATCAGGATGGCGTCGAGCCGATCGAGTTCGTCTGCGCGGCCTGTGAAGCTCGCGATGCGCGGTGGCACCCCGATGAACGGTCGTGGTGGTCGCCTTGTGGATGATGCCGACAATGCCCGCACCAACCACCTGATCCCATGAGGTCACGTCGTTGTGGTGCGAGATGTCGAGCACCCGGCGATTGATCGTTGCCATAGGCACCCTCTCGCGGCCGCGCGTGAGCCCGCTGGAGCCACCTCAATGCACCTTCTTCGGATCAAGCGCCTGCTCAGCCGGGGCAGCGGCTTGCCCGCCGGACGCGATGCGCGCCAGCTCGTCGTCGCTCATGTCCACGGCGCGCTTGAACTGCCCGGCATCCGCCGAGAAAAATTCTCACCCAGCCGCTGAAGGTCCACGCCGCTGCCAAGTTCGGATTGAGCACGAGCGCCCGATCAACTAGCGCGGCGCCGTCGTCGAGATCACCGACCACATAGGCGAGCGCAAACCCGCCTGTAGCGAGCGCGACCGCATCATCCTTGCCGAGTTCCACCGCCCGCCGAGCCAGCCGAGCCGCTTCGGAAGTCTCTTTCACCCGGTCCATTACCCAGCGACTTCCCTTGCGCTGGGCGTAGCACCAAGCGGCCATGCCATAGGCCGACGAGAATTCAGGGTCGAGTTCGATAGCCTTGTAGAACAGTCGCAGCGCCTCGTCGTTGAGCTCCCTGGTCTTGGATACACGGTCGCGAGGCCGCGCAGGTAGTAGTCGTAGGCATCGAGGCGCTCGGTCGGTTTGCGGTTCGCCGCTCGATCTCGGCCTGTTTCAACTTCGGGGCGATGGCGCCTACGACGCTCGCCGTCACCTGGTCCTGCAGATCGAAGATGTCTTCGAGCGCGCCCTCGAAGCGGTCCGCCCACAGATGCGCCCCGGTTGACGCATCGATGAGCTGCGCCGTGATGCGCACGCGGTTCGCTGCCTTGCGCACGCCGCCTTCGAGCACGTAGCGCACCCCCAGCTCGCGACCGACCTGCTTCACGTCTACGGCGCGGCCCTTGTAGGTGAAGCTCGAATTCCGCGCGATCACGAACAGCCAGCGCATGCGCGACAGCGCCGTGATCATCTCGTCCACCATGCCGTCGGCAAGTATTCCTGCTCGGATCGCCGCTCTGTTGTTGAACGGTAAGACGGCGATCGACGGCTTATGCGGGAAGCGGCAGGGCCGGCCTTCCTTCGCGGCGCCGTGGAGCCGCACGCGATAGACCCGAACCAGACGCGCGATGTTCTTGAGCTGTTGCTCGCCTGTATCCTCGAAGGCGATGTCGAGCCTGCCGTGCACGTCTTCTTGTACCCGGCCGGAAACGCAAATTCCACCAGGTTCGGCCAGCGCCTCCAGGCGTGCCGCCACGTTCACGCCATCGCCCCTCTGAAAGGGCCGTCCATTCCGTACTGCCATCGCTGATCTATCACAGCGCATCCGGCACCACGAGCCCATACGGCATCCGCCACCACGCCCATCTCACGGTGCGTGGACGCTACGCGCCTCTACAACGCAGTTCCCCATTCGTCCCTCCAAGCTGTGGCGAAGCCTGTGGCGAAGGTGGTTTCTATTTCGGCTAAGTAATGGTCGGAGTGGCAGGATTTGAACCTGCGACCCCCTCGTCCCGAACGAGGTGCGCTACCAGACTGCGCTACACTCCGACTGGTGGCCGGTCTTATAACGGCGTACTTCCAGGGCCGCAAGCACAGGTATTTCCCAGGCAAACCAATGACCGCGCAGCCATCGACGGAGCTGATCGAGGCCGGCGGCGCGGCGGTCGAACGCGCCGCGCGCACGCTGGCCGCGGGCGGCCTGGTCGCCTTCCCGACCGAGACCGTTTATGGGCTCGGCGCCGATGCCACCAACGGCGCGGCGGTGGCGCGCCTCTACGACGCCAAGGGCAGGCCTTCGTTCAATCCGCTGATCGCACACGTGGCCGACTTGGCGGCGGCGCGCCGGCTGGCCCGGTTCGAGCCGGCCGCGGAACGGCTGGCCGCGGCGTTCTGGCCGGGGCCGCTCACGCTGGTGTTGCCCAAGCGCCCGGATTGCCCGGTGGCGGAGCTCGCCACGGCGGGCCTCGAGACGATCGCCGTGCGCGTCCCCGACCATCCGGTCGCGCGGAGCATTCTTCTGGCGCTGGGCAGGCCGGTGGTGGCGCCCTCGGCCAACCGCTCCGGCCACGTGTCGCCCACGACCGCCCAGCACGTGCTCGCGGACCTGCGCGGACGCATCGAGCTCATCATCGACGGCGGACCGGCGCCGATGGGGCTGGAATCGACCATCGTCGCCTGTCTCGACCAGCCGATGCTGCTGCGGCCGGGCGCCCTGCCCCGCGCCGAGATCGAGCGGATCGTTGCCCTGACGGAGCCGCCGCCGGGCACCGCACCCTCGTCCGACGATGAAGAGATATTGCTCGCCCCCGGACAGCTCGCGTCCCACTACGCCCCGCGCGCGCGGCTGCGGCTCGATGCGGAGCGCGTCGAGGCCGGCGAGGCGCTGCTCGCCTTCGGCCCGTCATTGGCCGAAGGCGCCGAGCACGCGGTTTCGACCTTGAACCTGTCGCAGGACGGCGATCTGATCGAGGCGGCCGCCAACCTGTTTTCCCACCTGCGCGCGCTCGACGGCTGCGGCGCCGCCACCATCGCCGTCATGCCGGTGCCGCACGAGGGCCTGGGCGAGGCGATCAACGACCGGCTCCAGCGGGCCGCGGCGCCGCGCCCATGAGGTAGGAAATCGTCCGGCGGGCGCGCTATAGTCGGCCCCGAACGCCACAGTCGAGCAGATGCGATGAACGTTGCCCAAGCGCCCGAGCAGTTCCTCCCAGCCGATCTATTGGCCCGCTTCATTGCGATCGTGGGCGAGAAAAACGCCGTCACCGATCCGCAGGCGCAGGCGCCCTATCTCGTGGAAATGCGCGACATGTTCACCGGGCACACGCCGCTGGTGTTGCGGCCGGGCACGGTTGACGAAGTCGCCAAAATCCTCGCGCTCGCGAACGAGACCGGGACCGCCATCGTCCCGCAGGGCGGCAATACCGGCCTGGTCGGCGGTCAGACCCCACAGCACGGCGAGCTCGTGCTCTCGCTCAACCGGCTCGACCGCATCCGCGAGGTCGACCCCGTCTCCAACACCATCACCTGCGAGGCCGGCGTGACCTTGCAGCGGGCACGCGAGGCCGCCGCCGACGTCGACCGGCTCTATCCGCAACTGCTGCCGTCGGAAGGCACCTGCACCATCGGCGGCAATCTCTCGACCAATGCCGGCGGCACCGCCGCGCTCGCCCACGGCATCGCACGCTCGCACGCGCTCGGCATCGAGGTGGTGCTGGCCGACGGCCGCGTGCTGCACAACCTCAACAAGCTCAAGAAGGACAACACCGGCTACGATCTCAAGAACCTGTTCATCGGCGCGGAAGGCACGCTCGGCGTGATCACCGCCGCGGTGCTGCGGCTGGTGCCGCGTCCGCGCTCGGTCGAGATCGCGTTCGTCGGGGTGCCGTCGCCGGAGGCGGCGCTCGAGCTGCTCGGGCTTGCCACCGAGCGCACCGCCGGCGGCGTGACGAGCTTCGAATTGATGCTGCGGATGGGCGTCGAGATGGTGCTCAAGCACGGCGCGGGCTGCCGCGATCCGCTGCCGGACGTGCATCCCTGGTACGTGCTGATCGAGCTGTCGTCGCAGGCCCGCTCCGGCTTGCGCGCGGAGCTGGAGGAAATCCTGGCCGCGGGGCTCGAGCGCGGCCTCGTCGAGGACGCGACCATCGCGGAGAGCCTCGACCAGGGCAAGATGTTCTGGCGCATCCGCGAGCTGTTCGGCGAGGTGCAGCGCCACGAAGGCGGCTCGATCAAGCACGACGTCTCGGTGCCGGTCGCAGCGGTGCCGGCCTTCATCAAGGAGGCCAGCGACGCCGTCACCAGGCTCATTCCGGGCGCGCGGCCGCTGCCGTTCGGGCATCTCGGCGACGGCAACATCCACTACAACGTCACCCAGCCGGTCGGCGCGGACAAGGCCGCGTACCTGGCACGCTGGCACGACGTCAACGACGGTCGTGTTCGCGGTGGTGGCGAAATACGGCGGCTCGATCTCGGCCGAGCACGGCATCGGCGTGGTCAAGCGCGATATGTTGCCGAAGGTGAAGGACCCCGTGGCCTACGAGCTGATGCGCACGCTCAAGCGCACGCTCGATCCGAAGGGGATTCTGAATCCGGGCAAGGTCTTGTAGGGTGGGCCCAAAGCGCGCTCACGCGCGTCTTCGACGCGCTATGGGCGCGCTCTTGCGCGCCGTGCCCACGCGTCAATCTCACAACATCACGAAGGTACGCGTGGGCACGGCGCTATTCTATTTGCTGGGCGAGAGATCGCTCCTGGTCCGCGCCTTTGCCCACCCTACAGCCGTTCGCCATTCTCAAAACAACGACGACTGCCGGTCGTCCGTTTTCTTCGCGCGCTTGGCCGGTGCTTTCGCCGGCTCGGGCTCCTGGGCCTGCTGCGCCGGCGCGGGCTCGATCAGCTGCGGCCCGTCATTGTCGGCGCGATTGACCGCGGGCGAAACCTCGTAGGTATCGAACAATTCCTCGCGCGCCGGCGCGAACAGGACCGAGGCGGTCGTGGCGTCCACATTGCTGCAATCGAGCCACAGATCGAAGGCCTCCGGCGGCACGATCACCGGCATGCGCTCGTGCAGGCGGGCGAACTCCCCGGTGGCCGGCATGGTGATGATGGCGGCCGTCTCCATCTCCTCGCCGTTCGGCCCCATCCAGGTTTCCCACAGACCGGCGAACGCGATCGGCCCGCCGTCCTTGGGACGCACGCAATAAGGCCGATTGCGCCCACGCTCCACCTTCCAGTCGTAGAAGCCGTCGGCCGGAACGAGGCAGCGACGCCGGCGCATGGCGTTGCGAAACGCCGGCTTCTCGCTCACGGATTCGCTGCGCGCATTGATCAGCAGGCTGAACGTGCGGGGGTCCTTGACCCAGGGCGGGACCAAGCCCCAGCGCACCAGCGCGAACCGGCGCTTGCCCTCCATGACGCGCACGATCGGGATCGGCTGCGTCGGCGCCACGTTGTAGCGCGGCGGAAAGTTCGGCAGGTCGTCGTAGTCGAACAGCCGCCGGAACGCTTCCGGCGCGGAGATGATCAGATAGCGTCCGCACATTTGCCGGGCTTTATCATTGAAAGACTCCACCGAATATGGGCACTAACGATATCTCATCAAGGCGAACACGATGTCCGACGCCAGAGCTTATCCCCAGCGTCCCTTCCTCGCGGTCAGCGCCGCCATCGTGCGCGACGGCAAGATTCTCGTGGTGCGCCGCGCGCGGGCGCCGGCCCATGGCCTGTACACGCTGCCCGGCGGCGTGGTCGAGGTCGGCGAGACGCTGCGTCGAGGCGGTCGCGCGCGAGGTGCGCGAGGAGACCGGCATGACCGTCGAGCCGGTGGCGCTCGCGGGCTTCCGCGAAGCCGTGGCGCGCGACGCGCCAGGACCGCGTGGAACGCCACTTCGTCATCCTGTGCTTCGCCGCGCGCTGGCAGGCGGGCGATCCGGTCCTCAACGAGGAGCTCGACGAGGCGCGCTGGATCGACCCGGCGGAGCTCGCCGGGCTCGAGACCACCGCCGGCCTGGCTGAGATCGTGGCGGCGGCGTTCGAGCGGCTGAACGAGGCCGGGTAACCACATGCCTTTTTTCCGTCGCGTTACGCCGCGACAATCCCCGACATCGCGCTTGGCCGCGTTTCATTCCGGCACCAGATATTCACCCATGTTACGACGCCTCCTGATCGTGACCTCGATCGTGCTCGCCGCAGCGCAAGCACCCGCGCGCGCCGAGGTCGCGGCCGCCCCCTTCGACCCGAGCCTCCAGCGTCTCGCCGAGATTCTCGGCGCGCTGCATTATCTGCGCGGCATCTGCGGCTCCAACGAAGGCCAGAAATGGCGCAACGAGATGCAGGCCCTGGTCGACGCGGAGACCCCAACCGGCGATCGGCGCGCCCGCATGATCGCCGGGTTCAATCGCGGCTATCGCGGGTTCCAGCAGACCTACCGCACCTGCACGCCGGCAGCCGATCTGGTGATCCGCCGCTACCTCGAGGAAGGTTCCAAGATCGCCCGCGAGATGACCGCGCGCTACGCGAATTGAGATTGCGGGCCACCCTGCCGGTAGCCCGCCACTTGCCCGCCGGCTCAAATAAGTGCCGCCGACCGGCGTCGTGTTAACCCTTCCGAAAGGTCCGTTCTAGGCGCGCGTAGAACCCATGCTAACGTGGCTTTGTCGAGATGGCCGGAGGGACGCGGCCATGGGATCGTTTCGGGGCGCGCGACACTCTGCCATGACCACACAACTCACCGAGGCTCCGGAGCCGGCTCCGGACCATGACCAGAAGCGGGCTGCGCTCGGCTATCTGAACGCGGCGTGGGTCGAGGCGCGCATCGAAGGCATCGATGGCGACTGCCTGGCGCAAGCGTGCCTGTTCGCCGCTTTCGCCGAATTCGTCACGACCTATGGCGAGGAGGCTGCCGCGCGCTTCGCGGAGGGCCTCGCGCTGCGCATCCGCAACGGCGAATTCTCGCTCGCCGTGGCCCGACAATAGAATCGCGCCGCTCGCCAGCTCGTTCACGGATTCTGCTAGACTGGCGTTGTCCGGAACCGGCGGCGGTGCCATGCTGCTGCGCCATTGTCTCAGCGTGTTCGATCCTGGCGCTCCTCGCGAGCGGGGACTCGCTTGCGGAATCCACCATCCGCACCGAGACGATCAAGCCGGCGCCCCCGCCGACGGCCGCCGACAAGGGCAGACCGAATGGCCGTTTCACGCCGTCGACGACGGTCCCCGAGATCGTCACCGATCTGTCCCGCCTGCCGGCCGCGGTGGCGCGCACGCGCGACCGTATTCTGGCGACCGCGCGGACCGGCGATCTGCAGCAGCTTGCCACCTTGATGAACGAGTCGAAGCCGATCTTCTCGTTCACCGACGACAAGGATCCGGTTGCCTTCTGGAAGGCGAACTACCCGGACTCCGACGGCATCGAAGCGCTCTCGATCCTGATCACCATCCTCGAGACCGGCTTCGTGCGCGTCGACGAAGGCACCCCACAGGAAATGTACGTCTGGCCCTATTTCGTGCGCATGCCGCTCAAGACGCTCACCGCGCCGCAGAGGGTCGAGCTGTTCCGGATCATCACCGGCGCCGACTACAAGGACATGATCGCCTTCGGTGCCTATGCCTTCTACCGGCTCGGGATCGGACCGGACGGCACCTGGCATTTCTTCGTCGCCGGGCGATTAGCGGAGCATTTTCCGGAAAAGTGGGCACCGGTTTTTCGCAGAAAATGCGACCACTAAAGCTGCATCTCGTGCAAGCCGTAGACGCGGCACAGCACCGCGTCGATGTCGGAAGGATAGAACGGCTTGCGCAGGAATGCCGCCGCGCCCGCCGCCCGCGCGCGCTCCGGCAGCGCTTCGTCCGGCAACGCCGTCATGATCACGACCGCGATGTGCGGATACTGGCGCTTGATCTCGTGCAGCGTCTCGATGCCGTTCAGTCCCGGCATCGCGTAGTCGAGAAACACGACGTCGAACTTGCCGCCGGCGATCCGCGCGAGCGCGCCGATGCCCTCCTCCGCCTCGGCGACATGGAGAGGAAATCGCGCCCCGGCCAGGAGCTTGCACACGATGGCGCGGGTGACGCCGAAGTCGTCGACGACGAGGACGTCGCTGGGCAGTTGCAGCCGGATGCAGCGATCGATCAGGACCTTCGCCTGCTCCAGGCGCTCCGGCCTGGCGACCAGGCCGTCGGCCGCAAGCGCCGCCACCCTGCAGCGGCCGAGGTCCCAGGTGTCCGTCACGACCAGAACGACGAAGGGTGGCGACTGCGCGGACTGTGCCGCGGCGACGAGCGGCGTCAATTCGGCCAGCGTCGCGGCCGCATCGAGAAGTGCCACGTCGATATCGTTCGTCGTGAGCAGATGGCAGGCGGCAGCGGCGCTGTTCGCTTCGACCACGTCGATCGGGACCGTCGTCGTGGCTGCAGCCTGCCGCAGCAGGTCGCGGTCCTGCGCCGAGCCGAACAGGGCCAATATCCGCACGGAAACGAGGTCACCGCGCATCCGCTCGAGCCCAAGCTCCCAAAAGCTGGTTGAGGCGGATAACGACTCAGAAATTTCCAGTAGCGCCAGCTCACTCCGCGGCAATTCTCTCGGGAAAGGAAAGAAAACGTTACGGCGTCCTCATGCGTTCGCGAGCGCCTCCGCGAAGCGCACCGCCTCGCCGCGCCCGGGCGCGATGAGCTCGCCCTCCCACATCGCCCGATGACCCCGCACCACGGTGCCGACCGGCCAGCCGGTCACGGTCACGCCGTCATACGGTGTCCAGCCCGCACGCGACTTGATCCAGCCATTGGTGATGGTTTCGCGGCGCTTCAGGTCGACGACCGTGAGATCGGCGTCGTAGCCCACGGCGATGCGGCCCTTGCGGGCAATGCCGAACAGGCGCGCCGGCCCGGCGCTGGTCAGATCGACGAACCGCATCAGCGACAGCCGCCCGGCATTGACGTGATCGAGCATGATCGGCACCAGCGTCTGCACGCCGGTCATCCCGGACGGCGTCGCCGGATAGGACTTGGCCTTCTCCTCGCGGGTGTGGGGCGCGTGGTCGGAGCCGAGCACGTCGACGATGCCCTGTCTCGATGCCGCGCCAGATGCCGGCGCGGTGCGCGCCGTCGCGCACCGGCGGGTTCATCTGCGCCAGCGTGCCGAGGCGCTCGTAGCAGTGCGGCGCCTCGAGCGTGAGATGATGCGGGGTCGCCTCGACCGAGGCGACGTCCTTGTGCTCGGCGAGGAACTCCATCTCCTGCGCGGTCGTGATGTGCAGCACGTGCACGCGCTTGCCGGTCTCGCGCGCGAGCCGCACCAGGCGCTGCGTGCATCGCAGTGCCGTCGTTTCGTCGCGCCAGACCGGATGCGAGCGCGGATCGCCCTCGACGCGCAGGTGCTTGCGCTCGTTGAGGCGGTATTCGTCCTCGGAATGGAACGAGGCGCGCCGGCGGATCGCCTTGAGGATGTTGCGCACGCCGTCGTCGTCCTCGACCAGCAGCGAGCCGGTGGAGGAGCCCATGAACACCTTCACGCCGGCACATCCGGGCAGGCGCTCGAGCTCGGGCAGCTCCTTGGTGTTCTCGCGCGTGCCGCCCATGAAGAAGGCGAAATCGCAGTGCATGCGGTGATGGGCGCGCGGCGACCTTGTCGGCAAGCGCCGCGGCGTTGGTGGTCGACGGATTGGTGTTCGGCATCTCGAACACCGCCGTGACCCCGCCCATGACCGCGCCGAGCGAGCCGGAATTCGAGATCTTCCTTGTGGGTGAGGCCAGGGTCGCGGAAATGCACCTGGCTGTCGATCACGCCCGGCAGCACGTGCAGGCCCCGGCAATCGACCATCTCGCCGGCTGCCGCCCGCGGACAGGTCGCCGATGGCTGCGATCCGGCCGCCGGCGATGGCGAGGTCGCGCACCCCTTCGCCGTCATGATTGACGACGGTCGCGCCCTTCAGGATCAGGTCGTAGGTTTGGGTCATTCCAGTATATCGCCCATTCTGCTGCCCTTGTGACTATGCACGGAGGGCCTTACGTTTACACGTGGCATCTGGCAAGCACCGATCATGAAAGCAGCGCTTCTCCCGGACCGCGGCGTCGTCAAGGTCGCCGGCGACGACGCGCGCAAGTTCCTCAACGGCCTCATCACCAGCGACATCGCCAAGGTGGCGCCGGGGCAGGCCGCGCTTTGCCGCGCTGCTCACCCCGCAGGGCAAGATCATCGTCGATTTCATCGTGGCGGAGGCCCCCGCCGCCGACGGCGGCGGCTTCTTCCTCGATTGCCCGCGCGCGCTCGCGCCGACGCTGATCCAGCGGCTCAATTTCTACAAGCTGCGCGCCAAGGTCATTGTCGAGGACCTGTCCGAGACGCTCGGCGTGCTGGCGATCTGGGACGGCGCGGCGCGAGACCGAATACGGCCTGTGCTACGGCGACCCGCGCCTGCCGGAGCTGGGCACGCGCTGCATGCTGCCGCCGCACCTTGCCGCCGCCGCCGCGGCCGATCTCGGCGCGGAGCTCGTCGACGCCGCCGTCTACGAGGCGCATCGGATCGCGCTCGGCGTCCCGCGCGGCGGTCTCGACTTCATCTATGGCGACGCCTTCCCGCACGAGACCGACATGGACCAGCTCGGCGGCGTCGATTTCGACAAGGGCTGCTTCGTCGGCCAGGAGGTGGTCTCGCGCATCGAGCATCGCGGCACCGCGCGCAACCGCGTCGTGCCGGTGAGCTACGACGGCTTTGCGCCGGAAGCCGGCACGCCCGTGAATGCCGGCGAGAAGTCCATCGGCACGTTCGGCTCGAGCGCGCAGGGCCGCGGGCTCGCCATGCTGCGCCTCGACCGCACCGCCGATGCGCTCGCGGCCGGCGCGCCGCTCCTCGCCGGCGGCGTCGAGATGCGGCTGGTCAAGCCGGCCTGGGCGCGCTTCGCGTTTCCCGGCGAGGCCAAAGCCGCGGAATAGGACCGCGAAACGAACACGTGTACGCGCGGGTGCGATTCGGCTAAATCAAGAGAATGAGCCCTCCCCTTCTCCATCCCGACGGCCTCAAGCGCTGCCCCTGGCCGAAGCAAGACCCGCTCTACGTCGCCTATCACGACGAGGAATGGGGCGTGCCGGAATACGACGACCGCGCGCTCTACGAGAAGCTCATGCTCGACGGCTTCCAGGCCGGCCTCTCCTGGATCACCATCCTGCGCAAGCGCGACAACTTCCGCCGCGCCTTCGACGGCTTCGAGCCGGCGAAGATCGCGCGCTACACGCCGAAGAAGGTCGAGCGGCTGATGCAGGATGCCGGCATCGTGCGCAACCGCATGAAGATCGAAGGCACCGTCCTCTCCGCGCGCGCCTATCTCGAGGCGATGGAGAAGGGCCCGGGCTTCTCGAAGCTGCTGTGGGATTTCGTCGACGGCAAGCCGAAGGTGAACAACTTCCGCAGCACCAAGCAGGTGCCGGCGGAGACCGCGCTGTCGAAGCAGATGTCGAAGGAGCTCGCCGGCCGCGGCTTCAAGTTCGTCGGGCCGACCATCGTCTACGCCTTCATGCAGGCGGTCGGCATGGTCAACGACCACCTGGTGACCTGCCACCGGCACGCGGCCTGCGCCAAGCACAAGCGCCGCTGATGCCCGCGAAACCGAAACCGGCCCCCTCCCTGCCCTCCCCGCACAGCGCGTCGAAGACGCGCGTAAACGCGCTGATGCTGGGGGAGGGAAAGGGAGGGGGCCGTTCCGCGCCTGGCAGCGCATGCTGTCGGGGCGCCGGCTCGACCTGCTCGATCCGTCGCCGCTCGACGTCGAGATCGAGGACATCGCCCATGGGCTCGCGCGCGTGGCGCGCTGGAACGGACAGACCGAGGGCCCGCACATCTTCTCCGTCGCCCAGCATTCGCTGCTGGTCGAAACGCTGGCGCGCCAGCGCGGCGAGCCTCGACCGCGAGAGCCGGCTTGCCGTTCTGCTGCACGACGCGCCGGAATACGTGATCGGCGACATGATCTCGCCGTTCAAGGCGGTGATCGGCGACGCCTACAAGGCGGTCGAGGCGCGGCTGCTCGCCGCCATCCATCTGCGCTTCGGCCTGCCGCCGGTGCTGCCGGGCGAGCTTACGGCCTTGATCAAGGCCGCCGATCGCTCCGCCGCCTATCTCGAAGCGACGCGGCTCGCCGGTTTTGCCAGCACGGAGGCCCGCAAGTTCTTCGGGCCGCCGCCCAAATTCTCGGCCGCCGTCGAGCGCGACTATCTCACGCCCTGGCCCGCGGAGATGGCCGAAGAGCGCTATCTCGAGCGCTTCGCGCAAGCTGTTCCGGCAGTGACCCTTTCGCGTCACGATTTGACCCCATATAACGACGCAAACAACCGCCTCGGACCAACGATGATCCACGTCTGCTCGCTTGCACGCCTCCACGACACGGTCGAGGAGACCGGCGCGCTCCACGTCGTCACGCTGCTCAAGGACACCGACCGGGTCGAGCGGCCGAGAAGCATCGTGGCCGCCAACCACCTGATCCTCGGCATGGACGACATCAGCGACGCCGATGGACGGCTACATCATCCCCGCCGACGAGCACGTCACGCGGCTGATCGAATTCGTGCGCGGCTGGGATCGCGCCAAGCCGATGGTCGTGCATTGCTTCGCCGGCATCAGCCGCTCGACCGCGGGCGCCTTTGTCGCCGCCTGCGCGCTCAATCCGCGCCGCGACGAGATGGCGATCGCGCGCGAGCTGCGCCGCCTCTCGGCGACCGCCACGCCCAACATCCGCATCGTGACGCTCGCCGACCGCATGCTCGGCCGCGACGGCCGCATGGTGGCGGCGATCGATGCGATCGGGCGCGGCGAGATCGCGTACGAGGGCGTGCCGTTCCGGCTCGATTTGGAGTGACATCCGCGGGGCAGACCGGCGAATTGATCCGGTTGGAGCGGCCTCGCTTTTCTGCCAAGCTTCCGCCACGGCCCACAAAACGCGGAGGAAGAATCATGCCAGCACAGATCCGCATGTTCGCATTCGCGGCATCGTTGACTGCAATCATGGGCGCGGCGGCGCTCGTCCCCGCCTCGTCGCAGCAACCGGCGCCCGCGACCAAAGTCACTACCGTGATGAAGCACACGCTTGCCGATGTCCCGGGCCGCGAGGTGGTCGTCATCACGCTCGACATCCCGCCGGGCGCGAGCTCCCCGCCACACCGTCATCCCGGGCACCACGTTTTCGGTTACGTGCTGGAAGGCAGCTACAAGATCAAGGTCGACCAGGGGCCCGAACAGGTGCTGACGAAAGGCCAAACCTTCCACGAGGCTCCGGGCCAGCTGCACGCCGTTTCAGGCAACGGCAGCCAGACCGAGCCGGCCAAGGTGCTCGCGTTCATCGTGGCGGAAAGCGGCAAGCCGATCACGGTGCCGGAGAAGCAATAGGCGGTTCAGCGGCGGCCCATGACCTCCTCCGCCCTCACCCCGATCGAGATCGGGCTCACCGCCGCGATCGTGACCGTCGAGGGCGAGGAGCCGGCTATTCTCGTGGCCGGCGACGCCGGCAGGAGCGAGACGCGCGCGGGCCTGCCGTTCGGTCCATTCGATCCGCTCGCGCACCGCACCTTCGAGATCGGCCTGCGCGCCTGGGTCGAGGCGCAGACCGGATTGCGCGTCGGCTACGTCGAGCAGCTCTACACCTTCGGCGATCGGGGGCGGCACGCGCGGCCCGACGACACCGGCGCGCATATGGTCTCGATCGGCTATCTCGCGCTCATCCGCATGCCGGAGAACGTCGAGGTGCTGCACGCGGCCGGCGCCGGCTTCGAGCCGTGGTACCGTTTTTTCCCATGGGAGGATTGGCGGGAAAAGCGGCCCGACATTCTCGACAAGGTGATCCTGCCGCTGCTGGACGAATGGGCGTCGCGCTCGAGCAAGCCGGAGCCCGGACGCGCGCTCGGCCGCCGCGAGCGGGTGCGGTTCTGCTTCGCGGTCGCCGGCAGCCCCTGGGACGAGGAGAAGGTGCTCGACCGCTACGAGCTGCTCTACGAGGCCGGCCTCGTCGAGGAGGCGCGGCGCGACGGCCGCGAAGCCGCGCTGGCGCGACGTCCCTTCCCTGCGCTGGGCGAGCCGATGCGCTTCGACCACCGGCGGATTCTCGCCACCGCGATCGCACGCCTGCGCGCCAAGCTCAAATATCGCCCGGTCGTGTTCGAGCTGATGGCGCGCGAGTTCACGCTCACCGAATTGCAGCGCACCGTCGAGGCGATCTCGGGCCGGCGCCTGCACAAGCAGAATTTCCGCCGCCTGGTCGAGACCGCCGCATTGGTGGAGGCGACCGGCGAGACCTCGACCACGACCGGCGGGCGTCCGGCGGCGCTGTTCCGCTTCCGCCGCGAGGTCGTGCAGGAGCGCCCGGCGCCGGGCCTGCGCCTCGGCGCGCGGGCCTGACGCACGACCTCGGTGCTGATCGGTATCGGGTGGCTCTACCCGCGCCTGCTGTTTCCGCGCCGTGCGGCGGGAGCTGATCCTTTCGTTCCCATCATCGCTTCGATAGATTGCCGGACCCTCTGGCTGGGATGGGTCCGAATGGAAGCACTCGTCATTCTGCTCGTGCTGTTGCTGCTGGCATTCCCGATCATCGCGATCGTCGCGCTGGTGAAGGCAGTCGGGCTCGGCGACCAGTTGCGCCGTCTCGACGCGCGGCTCGCGACAGCTCGAACGCTGGGTCTCGGCCGGGATGACGCCGATCGCGGCCGCGCCGGAGCCGACGTCCAAGCCTGCGCCCCCGGTTGCCGAAACCGACCCGCCGAACCCGCGATGCCCGTCGCGCGCCTCCCGAATCCGAGCCGGCCATCGCCGCCGTCTCGCCGATCGCCCCACCGCCGACGGCACCCGCGGCCCCGGCCGCACCGCCGCCGCAAGCCGCGCCCGCGGCGCCGACGATGAGCTTCGAGGAACGGCTCGGCACGCAATGGGCGGTCTGGGTCGGCGGCATCGCAGTCGCGCTCGGCGGCGTCTTTCTCGTGCGCTACTCGATCGAGCAGGGGCTGCTTGGCCCCGGCGTGCGGGTCGCGCTCGGGGCGCTGCTGGCGGTCGCGCTGATCGTTGCCGGCGAATGGGCGCGGCGGACTGAAAAGCTTGCCGGGATTTCCGGCCTGCCGACGGCGCATATTCCGAGCATCCTGACGGCGGCCGGCACCATGGTCGCCTTTGCCGACGTCTACGCCGCCTACGCGCTCTACGATTTCCTGGCGCCGGGCACGGCCTTCATCCTGCTCGGCCTGGTCGCGCTCGCGACGCTCGCGGCCGCGCTGCTGCATGGACCGGCGCTGGCGGGGCTAGGCCTGGTCGGCGCCTATGTCACGCCGGCGCTGGTGTCTACCGGCAAGCCGAACTTCTGGGCGCTCTACATCTACCTCGCCGTGGTCACGGCGGCGGCGTTCGCGCTCGCGCGCTTCCGGCTGTGGCGCTGGCTCGCGATCACGGCGCTCGCCTTGAGCTTCGTGTGGACGTTCCCCGGCCTGGGCAAGACCGACATTGCGATACTGCTGCCGCACGCCTTCCACGCGGTCGCCGGCTTTGCGCTGGCGGCGGCGTTGATGGTGTCGGGCCTGCTCTATGGGCCGACCGCCGATCCCGGCAAGATCGACGGCGTGTCGTCGGCCGCGCTCGCGACCTACCTCGTTGCCGCGGCGTTGATCGCGCTTGCGAGCCGGCACGATCCGGTCGCGCTCGTCGCCTTCGTCGCGCTCGTGGTCGCGACGCTCGCGATCGCCTGGCGAACGGACGCGGCGGTCGCGGCGGTCCCGGCCGCGGCCGTGCTCGCAATTCTGGTGATCGTGCGCTGGGCGCTCGACCTCGACGTCGAGCGGTATGTCCTGCCGTCGGGTCCGGTGGCGGGGGCGGTGCCGGAGCCGCCGAAGGCCGATGTCGGATGGCATCTCGTGCTCGGCGCGGGCTTCGCGGTGCTGTTCGGCGCCGCCGGCTATCTGGCGCAGGGACGCTCGGAGCGGGCGATCGTTCCGATGCTGTGGTGCGCATCGGCGGTGCTCGCGCCGACCGCCATCCTCGCCGCGCTCTACTATCGCATCGGCAAATTCGAGCCCTCGATCCCGTTCGCGGCGGCCGCCTTGGTGCTCGCCGGGCTCTATGCGCTGGCGACCGCAAAGCTGGACAAGCAGCCGCCCCGTCCCGGAATTGCGGCGGCGGGCGCGATGTTCGCGACCGGCGCGGTCGCGGCGCTGGCGCTTGGCGCTCACCATGACGCTGGAGAAGGGCTGGCTCACCATCGGGCTCTCGCTGATGGTGCCGGGCATCGCCTGGGTGGCGGAGAAACGGCCGTTGCCGGCGCTGCGCTGGCTCGCCGCCGTGATCGGCGTGCTGGTGCTCGCGCGCATCGGCTGGGAGCCGCGCATCGTCGGCAGAGATGTCGGCACGACGCCGATCTTCAACTGGCTGCTCTACGGCTACGGCGTTCCCGCCGCGGCGTTCTGGCTGGGCGGCTATCTCCTGCGCCGCCGCGCCGACGACGTGCCCGCGCGCACGGTCGATTCCGGCGCGATCGTGCTGACCGTGTTGCTGGCGTTCCTGGAAATCCGCCATCTCGTCCATCTCGGCGACGTCTATCGCGCCTCGTCGAGCCTGGCCGAGCTCGGGCTCCAGGTCTGCGTCGGGCTCGCCATGGTCATCGGGCTCGAGCGCGTGCGCTTGCGCACCGGCAGCATCGTCCACAACGTCGGCGCGCTCGTGATCGCGGCGCTGACGCTCGCAGCGATCGTGCTCGGGCTCGCGCTGGCGGAGAATCCCATGATCACCGGCGCACCGGTCGGCGGCCCTTTCATCAATCTCATCCTGCTCGGCTACGGGTTGCCCGCGGTGCTGGCGGCGGCGCTCGCCCTCGTCTCGCGCGGCGTGCGCCCCAGGCAATACAGCGCCGCCGCAGCGGTGACCGCGGTGGCACTCGCGCTTCTCTACCTCTCGCTCGAGGTGCGAACGCTGTTCCACGGCGAGGTGCTGACCCGCGATCCCACCAGCGACGCCGAGCAATACACCTATTCGGCGGTGTGGCTCGCCTTCGGCGTCGTGCTCCTGGCGGTCGGCGTGCTGCTGCGTTCCCAGGCGGTGCGCTTTGCGTCCGCCGCGGTGGTCGTCCTCACCGTCCTGAAGGTGTTCCTGATCGACATGCGCGACCTGACCGGCATCTACCAGGGCCTGTCCTTCATCGGGCTCGGTGTCGTGCTGCTGGGGATCGGCTGGCTCTACCAGCGCCTGTTATTTCCTCGCCGCACACCCCTGGCATAAAGGATCGAAATAAGACATAAGGGATGTGAATAAATCTCCGCGGGCTACTTGCTTTTTTCTACAGAAGCTTGTTGGCTTTGGCATGATTAGCTTGCAATTGTGCAAACGTCGGTGATGCGGGCCGTATGCTGTCCTGGGACGACTTCCGCTACGTAAAGGCAATTGCCGACACCCGCTCGCTCGCGGGGGCGGCGGAAGCCCTCGCCGTCAACCATTCCACCGTGTTCCGGCGGCTCGGCCAGATCGAGCAGCAGCTCGGCTCGCGCCTGTTCGAGCGCGGCCGCACCGGATATGCGCTGACCGCCTGCGGCGAGCAGATGGTCGAGCTCGCCGAGCGCATGGGCGACGAGATCGTGAGCTTCGAGCGCAAGGTCACCGGGCACGACCTGCGGCCGTTCGGGGAACTGCGCGTCACCACCAGCGAGATGGTTCTGCTTCATATCCTCAACCATATCCTGGTCGGCTTTCGCCGGGCCTATCCGGAGATCATGCTCGACGTCGTGGCGTCGAACCAGCGGCTCAATCTGTCGAAGCGCGACGCCGACGTCGCGGTGCGGGCGATCTACCAGAATCCGGACCCGCTGGCGGGGCGCAAGATCGCGCGCATCGCCTGGGCGGTCTACGGCCCGCACACGCTCGCGGCCGAGGCGTTCGATCCCGTCATCGACGGCCGGCAGCGCGACTGGCTCGCGTTCGCGGATCACGTCTCGATCGCGCGCGCGATGAAATGGCTGAAGGACCGCGTCGGCGAGAAGCGGATCGTCTACAAGGCCAACACGATGATCGGGTTGGCGGAGGCCGCCGCCGGCGGCATGGGGATGGCGCTGCTGCCCTGCTATGTCGGTGCGGCGATCCCGGGGCTCGCGCAGCTCAGCCCGCCATTGCCGGAGCTCGAAGGCGAGCTATGGCTGATCACGCATCCGGATCTGCGCAACACCGCGCGCGTGCGCGCGTTCCTCGATTTCTGCACCGCCGAGATCGCTCAGCGGCGCAGGATCATCGAATGCTCCGACTGGAAGGATCAGTTGGCGCCGCGCAACGCGACGGTCGTCGGCTCGGACGAAGGCGACGCGGGCGATGGCGGCAGCGAGCTCTTCCCGGCGACGTTCACGCGCCGGGTGAAGTCGCAATAGGCGAAGCCCAGCCCGGATACCGAGCCGCGGAAGCTGCGGTCATCCAGCTTGTTGAGATTGAAGCACGGCTCGAACGGCATGCCCTTGAGCGACGCGCAGACCGCGCCGCCCCTGACGACCAGCGTTCCCGCCGGCAGCCATACCGCGCGCATCGGTCCTGCGCCGCGCATCTGGATGGTGCCGATGACCGAGCCGTCGCCGTAGATGCGGCCGGTGCCCTGCGAGCCGTCGAAACAGTTGAAGGCGAACAGCTTGCCCGCCACGAAGCGCCGAGCGGCCTCGGGACTCATGGGCTCGGCGAGCGCCGGGAAGGCTGCGAGCAGAGTCACAACCACAATCGCGAACCGCGCAATCATCACTGATCCCCCCTCCAATACCGTCTTCGTCACTGGGTGATAACCGGCTTTTAACCATGCGAATCGGGCACGATCATGCCCAAGCTTGGTCTCCAAATCGTTTACCGAATCTTGACCACGATTCGACCCCGGCCGCCCCGCGATGTTTCGCGTCGCCCCGACCGAAGCACCGCGCAAAGATAGTGGCCCGAATCGGGACGGGCAAATCCAAGTCACCGGCAAATCCACATGCCGCTACCGTTTACGCCACGGCGTGTCATCGGGAACACATTCGCGAGCCCGATCGGCAGCCGTTCCTCTCCGGCGCCGCTCGCGACCGTGACCTGAAAGCCACGCTTGCCCGGGAAATGTTTCCGGCGCCGCCGTCAGGCCGCCGCCACGGCTGCCCGCGGCACCGGCTTCTCGACGATCGGCAGATTGATGACGGCCGAGAGGACGCCGAACAAGACCCCGAGCCACCACACGGCGTCGTAGGAGCCGGTCTGCGTAACGACTACGCCCCCGAGATAGATGCCGAGGAAGCCGCCGACCTGATGGCTGAAGAAGGCGACGCCAAACAGCATGGCGAGCCAGCGGGTACCGAACATCACGGCTACGAGCCCCGCGGTCGGCGGCACCGACGACAGCCACAGCAGGCCGGTCACCGCGCCGTAGATCAGTGCCACGGCCGGGCTTGCCGGCAGCGTGATGAGAAAGACCACCGCCAGCGCGCGGGCAAAATAGATCGCGGACAAGAGGTAGCGCTTGGGCATGCGGCCGCCCAGCCAGCCCGACAACATCGCGCCGACGATGTTGAACAGCCCGATCACGCCCAGCGTCCAGCCGCCGACCTCGGCGGAGATGCCGCGGTCGGCGAGATACGCCGGCAGATGCACGGTGACGAAGCCGAGTTGGAAGCCGCAGGTGAAGAAGCCGAGCACGAGCAGGATGTAGGAACGGTGCCCGAAGGCCTCGGCCAGGGCCTGCTTGTAGGTCTGCGTCTGTGCCCCGCTCGGCGTTTCGGACGGGCCGGCGGGTGCATCCGCACGTGGAGTTGCGATCGCGAAGGCGAGCGGGACGATCAGCAGCAGCAGGCCGGCGAAAATCTCGAGCGTGGCGCGCCAGCCGACGTTGTCGATCAGGTAGACGCCGAGCGGCGAGAACAGGAATTGACCGAACGAGCCCGCTGCCGTACCGGCGCCGAACGCAGTCGACCGCCAGCTTACGGGCAGCAGCTTTCCGAACGACGAGATGATCAGGTTGAACGAGCAGCCGGACAGGCCGAAGCCGATCAGCAGCCCCGAGGAAAGATAGAGCATTCCGGGGCTCGCAACATGCGCCATCATGAATATGCCGGCGGCATAGAGCAGCGTGCCCGCGACGATCACCCGGACGGTGCCGAAGCGGTCGGCGATCGCGCCCGAAAACGGCTGGGCGGCGCCGTAGATCAGCGTCTGCATCGCGACCGAGAGTGCGAATACTTCACGGTCCCAGCCGTGGGCCGCCGACATCGGTGTCAGAAAGAAGCCGAGCGCCGAGCGCGGTCCGAAGCCGATCAGGGAGATCAGGCAGCCGCAGACGATGACGACGGCCGGCGTGCGCCAGGAAGAGAGTGGACGGACGGCCGCGGCGAGCGGACGGACGAGTTGGGGATTTTCCTGTTGCACCGGCTGCTCGTCCGTCGTCAGGCGCTCGCGACTGCGGCACGCTCGACCGGCTTCTCGACGATCGGCAGGTTGATCACCGCGGACAGGAGGCCGAGCAGAATCGAGAGCCACCAGACGGCGTCGTAGGAGCCGGTGCGCTCGAACAGGATGCCGCCGAGCCATACGCCGAGGAAGCCGCCGACCTGGTGGCTGAAGAAGGCGAAGCCGAACAGCATGGCGAGCCAGCGCGTGCCGAACATGACGGCGATGAGCCCGGACGTCGGCGGCACGGTCGAAAGCCAGAGCAGTCCGAGCACAGCGCCAAAAATCAAGGTCGTGGCCGCACTCGGCGGCAGCATGATGTAGACCAGGATCGCTGCCGCCCGGCCGAAATATATGGCCGACAGGATATAGCGCTTGGGCATCGCGGCGGAGAGCCAGCCGGCGGTGATCGCCCCGACAATATTGAAGAGACCGATGACGGCGATCGTCCAGCCGCCGACCCAGGCCGGCATGCCGCGATCCACCACGTAGGCCGGCAGATGCACCGCGATGAAGAAAATCTGGAAGCCGCAAGTGAAGAAGCCGAGCACGAGCAGCACGTAGCTGCGATGACCGAACGCCTCGGTGAGCGCCTGCATCACGGATTGCCGCGCCGGCGCTCCCGCCGTGGGCGCTTCCGCGACTCGCGGCGACGCCAGCGCCAGCGAGAACGGAATGATGAACAGTGTAACCACTGCGAAAACGATCAGCGTGTATTGCCAACCATAGGTGTCGATGAGCGCTACCGAGAGCGGCGAGAACAGGAATTGTCCGAACGAGCCCGACGCCGTACCGACGCCGAAGGCGAATGTGCGCCACTCCGGCGGCATCAGTCTGCCGAACGCCCCGATCACGATGGTGAACGACGCGCCGGCGAGCCCGAATCCGATCACCACGCCGGCCGAGAGATGGAGCATGGCCGGCGTGGTGGCATAGGCCATGGCGGCAAGCCCAAGCGCGTAGACCAGCGCCCCCACGCTGAGCACCGGCACGGCGCCATAGCGATCGGCCAGCGCGCCGGCGAACGGCTGCGCGGCGCCCCACAGCAGCATTTGAATCGCGAGCGCGAGCCCGAACACGTCGCGGCCCCAACCGAATTCGCTCGACATCGGCGTAAGGAAGAACGCGAGCCCGGTGCGCGGCCCGAAGCTGAGGATACCGATCAGGCAACCGCACAGCAGGATGACGGTGGGTGTCCGCCAGGACAGCAGGGGACGGACGGCTTGGGGCTTCTCTTTTTGCACCGTCTGCTCTTTCGTCCTCAGGCAGGCGCGACAACCGCGCGCACCACCGGTTTTTCCACGATCGGCAGATTGATCACGGCCGAGAGCACGCCGAACAGGATCGCAAGCCACCACACGGCGTCATAGGAGCCGGTGCGCTCGAACACCTCGCCGCCGAGCCACACGCCGAGGAAGCCGCCGACCTGGTGGCTGAAGAACGCAAAGCCGGCGAGCGTTGCCAGCCAGCGCGTGCCGAACATCAAGGCGATGATACCGTTGGTCGGCGCGACCGTCGACAGCCAGAGGAAGCCCATCGCGGCGCCGAACAGGATGGCCGACAACGGTGTGACCGGAAACATGATGAAAGCCAGGATCGCGAGCGCACGGCCGAAATAGATGAACGAGAGGATGTAGCGCTTGGGCATGTAGTTGCTCAGCCAACCCGAGGTCAGCGAGCCCACGATATTGAACAGCCCGATCACCCCGATCGTCCAGCCGCCCACGTCCGCCGACAGCCCGCGATCGACCAGATAGGGCGGCATGTGGACGGTGATGAATGCGAGCTGGAAGCCGCAGGTGAAGAAGCCGAGCACGAGCAGCAGATAGGAGCGGTGCGCGAAGGCTTCCGACAGCGCGTCCTTCAGGGATTGCTGCGCGGCGCCGGGCGCCCCCTCGGGGTTGCCGCCGGTCGCGAGCGCGAGCGAGAACGGCATGACCAGCAGCATCACGACGCCGAAGATCACCAGCGTCTCCTGCCATCCGACCGCGCCGATCAGCGACACCGTCACCGGTGCATAGAGGAATTGGCCGAACGAGCCCGCGGCCGCGCCGCCGCCGAAAGCGAGCGAACGCCAGCGCTCGGGCAGGAGCTTGCCGAAGGCCGACAGCACGAGGCTGAAGGAGGAGCCCGCCAGCCCGAAACCGATGAAGACGCCCGCCGAAATATCGAGCATCCACGGCGTGGTCGAATACGCCATCATGGCGAGCCCGATGGCGTAGCAGATCGCTCCACCCCACAGCACGCGCACGATGCCGAAACGATCGGCCAGCATGCCGGCGAGCGGCTGACCGATGCCCCACAGGATGTTCTGGATCGCGATCGCGAGCCCGAACACGTCGCGGCCCCATCCGTTCGCCTGCGACTGCGGCGTCAGGAACAGGCCGAGCGTTGAGCGCGGCCCGAAGCTGAGCATCGAGATGAGGCAGCCGCACAGCACGATCACGACCGGCGTGCGCCAGCCGATCGTCGCGACACGGGAAGCAGGGGCAAGCGAAATTGTCATGACAGCGAACCTGTTCGACGCGGACAACGATCTCCGCAGCTCAGACGCATAGATCGAGGCGAAATCCGGCGTTGTCAGCGGCGCAACTCGCGTCGCTCCTGATCGCGACACCGGTTCTTTTGGCCAAAGCGCCGACGATGATTCCTACCCGGTCGTGCTTGTACGGCGTGAGGTAGCCATTCCCAAACGAATCTTGCTCACGTCCGCCTCTATCTGGCGCATGGCAGATCGTCGGGGTGGGGGTGGAATTTCGTTGGTGCGGGTGCTATATCTTCTTTTGCTCGAAATGAGGATAAGAGGCTCGTTCGAGCGGCCTTGACCCCGGCTCGCAGGGGATGTTTTCGTCCTAAGATATGCTCAATTTGAGCATATCTCGATCAATTGTGGAGGCTGTGATGCCCATCCTGCAAGCGTTCGGTCCCTCCGCCGCCGCCCCCGTGCCTATCCCGCCCCCGGCCGCCGGCCCCTCCGCGGCAGCGCGCCGCTACGGCGTGCTGCCGATGCCGTCGCTGGAATGGACGCCACAGGTCGAGCGCGAGACCGCGCACCTCTACGAGCGCGTCAAAGCCGTCATCCCCGCGGTCGAGTGGCCGTTCTTCGCCCCCTACGTCAAGGCGATCAATGCGCTCAAGCAGGAGCGCAACGCCGTCATCCTGGCGCACAATTACCAGACGCCGGAGATCTACAATTGCGTCGCCGATTTCGTCGGCGATTCGCTCCAGCTCGCGCGCGAGGCGATGAAGGTCGATGCCGACGTCATCGTGCAATGCGGCGTCCACTTCATGGCCGAGACCTCCAAGATCCTCAACCCCGACAAGACCGTGCTGATCCCGGATTCGAAGGCCGGCTGCTCGCTCGCGTCGTCGATCACCGGAGAGGACGTACGGCTGTTGCGCGCGAAGTTTCCGGGCGTTCCGGTCGTCGCCTATGTGAACACGTCGGCCGACGTGAAGGCCGAAGTTGACATCTGCTGCACGTCCGGGAATGCGCTCGAGGTGGTGGAGAGCCTCGGCGCCGACACCGTCATCTTCCTGCCGGATCAGTATCTCGCCAAATATGTCGCCGCGCACACCAAGGTGAAGATCATCTCGTGGCAAGGCGCCTGCGAGGTGCACGAGCGTTTCACCGCCGAGGAGCTTCGCCAATATCGCGACAGCGACCCGTCGCTGCAGATCATCGCGCATCCGGAATGCCCGCCCGACGTGATCGAGGAGGCGGACTATACCGGCTCGACCGCCGGCATGATCGACTGGGTGCGCAAGCACCGGCCGCGCCGCGTGGTGATGGTGACGGAATGCTCGATGGCCGACAACGTGCAGGCCGAGCTGCCCGACGTCGAATTCGTGCGGCCGTGCAATCTCTGCCCGCACATGAAGCGGATCACGCTGCCGAAGATTCTCGACAGCCTGGTCTATCTCAAGGAGGAGATCGTGATCGATCCCGCCATCGCGCAGCGCGCGCGGCGCTCGGTCGAACGGATGGTGAGCTTGAAGAAGTAGCGAAACATCGCCACTCTACCGCATGCCCTCCTCCCTCCTCTGCCCCGATGCCTTCCTCTCGCCGCTCGAGATCGACGCGGCGGTCACCCGCGCGCTGGCCGAGGATCTCGGCCGCGCCGGCGACATCACCTCGACCGCGACCATCCCCGAGGACACCCGTGCGCGGGCGGTCGTGGCCGCGCGCAAGGCCGGGGTGATCTCCGGCCTGCCGCTGGTGGCGGCGACCTTTCGCAAGCTTGCGCCCGACATCGAAATCGCGGCCAAGGCCCGCGACGGCGACGCGGTCGCGGCCAAGACCGCGCTGATGACGGTCGCCGGCCCCGCCCGCGCCGTGCTCGCGGCCGAACGCGTGGCGCTCAACTATCTCGGCCATCTCTCCGGCATCGCGACCGCGACGCACGAATTCGTCCGCCGCGCCGCCGGCAGCGGCCTGCGCATCTGCTGCACGCGCAAGACCTCGCCGGGGCTGCGCGCGCTCGAAAAATACGCCGTGCGCTGCGGCGGCGGCTTCAATCACCGCTTCGGCCTCGACGACGCCATCCTGATCAAGGACAACCACATCGCGGTCGCCGGCGGCATCCGCGCGGTGCTCGAGCGCGCCGCCGCCGTGGCCGGGCATCTCGTCAAGATCGAGATCGAGGTCGATACGCTGGAGCAATTGCGCGAGGTCCTCGACGTAGGGATCGCGCACGCGGTGCTGCTCGACAACATGGACGCGGCCACGATGCGCAAGGCGGTGGAGATGGTGGGCGGCCGGTTCCAGCTCGAGGCCTCCGGCAGCATCACGCTCGACACCATCGCCGAGATCGCAAAGACGGGCGTCGATTATGCGTCGTCGGGCTGGATCACGCATTCCGCGCCCAACCTCGATGTCGGGTTGGATATCGAGATGTAGCGCCGTAGGGTGGGCAAAGGCGCGGGCCAAGAACTTCAATATTGCATCAAGCACAGAGCAGCGCCGTGCCCACGCGGCTCCGCTTACTGGGCAGGCAATTACGCGTGGGCACGGCGCTGCTCCGTTTGTGCGGTGAGACACGAATCTCGTCCGCGCCTTTGCCCACCCTACAGCGTCACCGCATCAAAGCTTCTTCGCGGCTTCGACGAGCTTCTTCGCGGATTCCTGCGTAGAGGCCGGGTCGCCCCATTCCGGCGCCTCGCCGCCGTCGCCCCATTTGCGCGGCCGATAGAAGGTGTGGACGCCGAGCTTGTGCATCTTGGTCATCTCGCGCACCCAGCTCGGCCGCACCCAATAGGCGTGGTAGTGCGTGGCCTTGCCGACTTCGGGCAGCCACAGCTTGCCGTCGAGCATCTCGCTCGCGATCACCTTGGCGCGCTCCCACATGTCCGGCTCGCGCACCACGTCGCGGATGCCGTCGCAGGAGAAGGTGAACTGGCAGGCGAGATGACGGTGGGAGTTCTGGTAGACGACGCCGCAGACGGTGTTGGGATATTTGCCGGAGAAGGTGCGGTTGAGCACCACTTGCGCCACTGCCATCTGGCCGCGCACGACTTCGCCGCGCGCCTCGAAATAGATCACCTCGGTCAGGCACTTCTCGGCCTTGGCGCGGCCGTTCTCGTCGAGGCCGAGCCGTTCCGCCGGCGTCATCGGCCGCTGGTCGGTGCCGGTGACCTGGCCCTTGGGTGCGACCGACTGCCCTCCCGGCTCACGCTGCGTGAACCGGAGGACAACGGCGGCAAGTCGGCACTCTCGACCGGGGCATCGAGATGTTCCCCGCGCTGGTCGGGTGCCCATGCTTCCGACGGCAGTGCCGCGAGCTTGATGTTGGCCTCGCTGCCCGCGATCGCCGGCCGCGCGTCGGGATTGACCGCGACTTCGACATCCTCGAATCTCGGTTCCTGCCCCGGCGCCCATGGCTCGATGGCGCCGAGCTTCTGGCCCATCGGATCGGCGCCGAAATAGAGCCGCGCGGCGCGCAACGTGGGATCGATGTCCGCCGGCGCAAGACCGATACGATTGTCTCCGGTGCTCGCGAGCGCATACCCGGCGGGCTGTTGCACGGGCTCCTCGGCCGGTAACTCGCGTTGCGCGACTTGCGGAGGTGGTGGCTTTGCGTCCGCAGCCGCCTCGGGCTGCGGCGCCATCGGAAGGCGGTCGCCCTTGAGCGCCACCCGGCGATCCTCCATTTGCGCGACGCCGTAGTCGCCCTTGCCACTGCGATCGACCGCCGGACCCGCATTGGGGATTGCGAACATGGTCGCTTCGCCCAGGATCCGTTCGCGGATCGAGCCCGTGATGTTCGTGTCGTTGGGATCAAGGCCGGCCAGCGTGTAGCCCGGAATCGACGCGCCGACCGGACGCGGCATGACGAAATTCGCCGCGTGGATCGTGCCGAACGGCGAGGCGAAGGCGGCTTTGTGCGTGCGGTCGACAACAGGGGGCGCAATCAGCGCGGCGAGGTCCTGGTCTGCGACCTCGTTCGACGCCAGCAGCAACATCAGGACGCCGAGAGCGAAGGAGGCCTTGAGCCCCTCCGGCCCATTGCGCGATGCAACCATCAGCAGGCTTACCCCGACCCCACAAAACGCTACATAGTCGCGTCGGCCAAAGGCGGCGTGATGGCACAAATGCGACAGTATTTTTTATTCTGGGATTAACGTTGCAGCCGGGTTAACCGCGGTGGATTGCCACGAAGTTGCCGCACGACGTTCCAGCGGGTTCGCGTATGTTCACGCTCTGTGTCGGCTCGGCGCGGACGATCAATACCATCCCACCGGCATGTGAGCCGCGATCCAGTTGCCGGCCAGGAACGAGATACCGCCGACGAAGCATCCGATGACGAGCAGCGCGCTCCGGAATCAGCTCCGGCACCGGCCGGCCACGCGCGACGCGCAGGATCAGGAGAGCGGCGGCGACGACCGCGAAGAAGAGCACGAAGGGATGCGCGAGCACGCTCGCGCCGAACGGCCGTTTGTCGCCCAGCAGTCCGAACAGCAATCCGCCCGCCGCCATCAGGCCATACCAGCAGGGCTGTGTGCGGCTGGCGGCGGGGCGGGTCGGCGGTGTCATTCCGGCGGCACGAATCTATACCCGTCATCCTGAGGTGCCCGCCCTCTTGGGCGGGCCTCGAAGGATGAACGGCCCCCGCTCCCGGCCGTCGCCCTTCGAGGCTCGCCGAAGCCGGCTCGCACCTCAGGGTGACGGAGAGAGAGCGCGGAGTGCGCGGCAGCGGGAGCCGTCCGCCCCTCCTCACATCTTCAGGCCCTTCTCGGTGAAGTATGTCACGGCGCCGGGATGCCAGGGGATCGGCGAATTCTTCGGCGACTGGTTGTCGAGCGTGATGCTCTTGGCCTCGCCATGCACGGCGACGAGCTCATCGCGCTTCTCGATGAAGGTCTTGACGATGTCGTAGGCGACCTTGTCGGTCATCTTGGCGTTGGCGACCAGAATGTTCTGCACGATCGCGATCGCGTTGTCCTTGTCCTGGCCGGGATAGGTCTTCGCCGGGATCACGCCCGTCGTATAGAGGCCGCCGTACTTGGCATTCATCTTGTTGACCGTCTCGGTGTGGTCGATCAGCTTGATCTTCACGTTCGGCGTGGCGCCGAGATCGGTGACCGCGGCGGTCGGCAGCCCGCCGACCCAGAAGAAGGCGTCGATCTTGCCGTCCTTGAGCGCGTTGACGGATTCGGCGACGCCCAATCTTTCGCGTCTCATGTCCTTGTCCTTGTCGAGATTCGCGCCCTCGATGACGCGGAAGGCCATCACCTCGGTGGCGCTGCCGGGCGAGCCGGTTGACACGCGCTTGCCCTTGATGTCGGCCATCTTCTCGATGCCCTTGCCTTCGATCGTCACCACGTGCATTCGGTTCGGGTATAGCACCATCAACGTGCGCACCTCGACCGGATTGCCCTTGAACTTGTCCTCGCCCTTGAGCGCGTCGAGCGCGGCGTCGACCATGACCAGCGCGACCTCGCTCTGCTGCGTGCCGATGAGCTTGAGATTGTCCACCGAGCCGCCGGTGACGCGCGCCGTCGCCTGCACGCCGGGCACATATTTGGACAGCACGTTCGCCATGCCGCCGCCGAGCGGGTAGTAGACGCCGCCGGTGCCGCCGGTCGCGATGGCGATGTTCAAGCCTTGCGCGAAGGCCGCGCCGGCGATCGCCGATGCGCCCAATGCCAGGACGGAAGCCAGAAGTCCCTTGCGTCGCATGATTGCGTTTCTCCCTAATTTCGGCCGGTTGCTTGTGCCGATAGCGCCGGCTGCATGACCTGTTTTAGCAGGACGGCGGCGCCGATGACCACGCCAAATGTCGCGGTGTAGCTGATGTCACGGCCGATGATGGCCTCCATCAGCGCCTCGAGCAGGCTCGGGAACACCAGGAAGAGCCCGGCCAGCACCAACAGAGCCCGTTCGGGCATAGTGGTCTTGCGCAGCGCCCAGCCCTGCGCCGCTGCCGCCAGCGCGCCCAGGCCGAGCGCCGTCTTGCCCGTGATCAGGACGATGTCGACCCATGAGCCGCCGCTCGGAATCTTGAGCAGCAGTCCGAGGCCCTGCGGATCCAGGACGAAGACGAACGGCACCAGGAATGCGGGCAGCGTGTATTTCCATGCCTGCAGCGTGGTCTTGTAGGGATCGCCGCCGGTGATCGCGGCTGCGGCGAACGGCGAGAGCGCGGTCGGCGGCGACACCTCGGAGAGCACCGAATAGTAGAAGATGAACATGTGGGCGGCGACGTCGGGCACGCCGAGCTTGATCATGGCGGGCGCGGCAATGACCGCGCAGATGATGTAGGAGGCCGTCACCGGCACCGCCAAGCCGACGATCCAGACGATCAGCGCAGTATAGACCGCGGTCAGCAGCAGGCTGCCGCCGGCGTAATCGATCACGATCGATGAGAATTTCAGGCCGAGCCCGGTCAACGTCACGACCCCGACGATGATGCCGGCGGTGGCGCAGGTGGTGGCGGCCGTGAGCACGCTGGTCGAGCCGTCGGACAATGTCCGCACCAGCTTCTTCGGCACGATCGCGGTCTCGCGGGTCAGGAAGCTCAGGCCGAACGTGAGCACGGTGGACCAGAACACCGACAGCGTCGGCGAGTAGCCCCACAACATGAAGATGATGATCGAAATCAGCGAGAGGAAGTGGAAGCCGTAGCGCCGCGTCATCTGCCACAGCGTCAATCTCTGCTCGAAGTTCACGCTCTGCGCGTGGAACTTCTTGGCGTCGAGCTCCACCATGAACAACAGCGACAGGTAGTAGAGACAGGTCGGGATGGTCGCCATCCAGATCACGTCGAGGTAGCTGATCTTGAGAAACTCGGCGATCAGGAAGGCGGCAGCGCCCAGGACCGGCGGCGAGATGATGGCGCCGAGGCCGCCGGCTGCGAGCAGGCCGCCCGCGGCGTTCTTCTCGAACCCCGCCTTCTGCATCAGCGGATAGGCGACGGCGCCGATCGTCACAGTGGTGGCCACGCCGGAGCCGGACGGGCCGCCGAGCAAAAACGACGACAGCACAACGGTGCGGCCGGCGCTGTTGGCCTTGTGGCCCATCACCGCCATCGAGAAGTCGATGAAGAACTTGCCGGCGCCGGAATGCTGCAGGAACGCGCCGTAGATCGTGAACAGGATGATGAGGGAGGAGGATACGTCAACGGGAATGCCGAAAATGCCTTCGAGCGTGATGAAGAGATGCCCGACGAGCTGCGCGACATCGAAGCCGCGATGCGTCCAGGGCGGCGGCAGATAGGGGCCGAAATAGGCGTAGGCCATGAACGCGATCGCAACGACCGGAACGATCCAGCCGGTGGTCCGCCGCGTTGCTTCGAGCAGGAGGATGATGAACAGGACGCCGAGGATGACGTCGGTCCTGTCGGGTGACGTCGCACGATCGGTGAACTCCTCGCCGCCCTGGATGGCGTAGATCAGGATCGCGGCGCCGGCGATGCCGGCGGCGATGTCCCACCAGCGGATGCGATTGCGGAACCGCGCCGACATCGGGAACAGCAGGAAGCTCAGCATCAGCACGAAGGCGACGTGGGCGTAGCGCAGGGGCTGCGTCGCGATGATCGGGAAATCGGTGAACGGCCAGGCGCCCGCGATGGCGGCATAGAGATGGAACAGCGACATCGCCACCGCGACCGAGGTGACGAGCCTTCCTGCCCATCCGACGAGGCGGTTGACCGCGCCCTCCTCGGCCTCGACATAGGCCTCGGCCTTGCGCAATTGCTCATCGGAAACGACGGGCACTGCGCCCGCAGTCTGTGTCGCGTCCTCGGCCATGTCCCCCTCGAGCTCTGGAACCCTGTTGCCTGGTCCTGACCGTCGCCCGTAGATCGCGATAAGGCCCGGTCCGGCGCGGAAAAGCCAGACCTTTCACCGCCCGCTGTCTGCGAAGGGGTGAAAATTGATCGAAAGTCTAAGGCCTTAGTTCGCAGTTGCCGGCCCGGCGCATAAGTCTTTACCCCTGGCTTGGCCTTAACCCGGTGGCAAGCGAAACCGGCGATAATCGCCGATCATCTCGGATCCGGGTCCGACATGCTCGCCTTTTTCGACAGCTGGCAGGGCTGGCAATCGGTCGCCTCGATCGGCGCGCTCGGCCTCGTTGTCGCCCTCGGCATAGCAGCCAGCCGGCTCCGCTGGCAGAAGCAGCGATTGGCCACGGCGCTCGACAACATGTCGCAAGGCCTGTGCCTGTATGACAGTGCCGAGCGCCTTCGCCTCTGCAACAAGCGCTACATCGAGATGTACGGATTTTCGCGCGATGTCGTGAAGCCGGGCTGCACGCTGCGCGACGTTCTGAGATACCGCGTCGCGCTCGGCACGCTGGTCGGCGACGCCGAGAGCTACCGCACTAATCTCGTGGCATCGATCAGGGCGGGCAAGACCACGAACAACGTACTCAATTCCGGCAATGGGCGGATCATCTCCGTCATCAACCGGCCGACCGGAGACGGCGGCTGGGTCGGGACGCACGAAGACATCACCGAGCGGCAGCAAATTGAAAAAGAACGCGAGGACATGGCCGCGCGCGAAAGCCGCCGCACCGTGATCGAGGCCGCGATCTCCTCATTTCGCGAGCGCGTGGAAAAACTCCTGAAGACGGTCGGCGGCAGCGCCGATGCGATGAAGGCGACCGCGAGCACGTTGTCGGGCTCATCGAGTGAGACCTCGCAGCACGCCGAGAGCGCCGTGCAGGCGTCGAGCAAGGCCTCGTCCAGCGTCAAGACCGCCGCAATCGCAGCGGATGAACTGATGACGTCGATTTCGGAGATCGGCGTTCAGCTGCAGCTGACCAACAGCGTCGTACAGTTGGCGGTGAGCGAAGCGAAGGCGACCGACGGTGAGATCGAAGCGCTGGCGACCGCGGCACAGAAGATCGGCGACGTCGTCAAACTTATTCGCAATATCGCCGGACAAACCAACCTGCTCGCGCTCAATGCCACGATCGAAGCCGCGCGCGCGGGCGAAGCCGGACGCGGCTTCGCCGTCGTCGCCGCCGAGGTGAAGGCGCTGGCGGTGCAGACCGCGCAGGCGACCGAAGATATAGCTGCGCAGATTCTGGCCGTGCAGTCCTCGACATCGGGCGCGGTCGAAACGATCCGTCGCATCGCGGAGCGCATGCTCGAGATCAACCGTTACACGTCGTCGGTCGCAGCCTCGATCGAGCAACAGGGCGCCGCTACGGGGCAGATCACCGCCAACGTGACCAACGCCGCGCAAGGAAGCAACGTTGTCGTCTCGGTGCTCGGCAAGGTCTCCGACGCCGCCACCCATACGAGCGACTCGGCGCGCACCATGCTCGACGGCTCGCAGGCGGTCGAGACCGCGGTCGCGGAACTGCGCACCGAGGTGGAGCATTTTCTGGCGAAGGTGGTGGCTTGAGGGACAAATCGTATTTTCTGTAGGGTGGGCAACGGCGGCTTCGCCGTTGCCCACGCGTGGAATGGAACCGTCCCCATCGAACGACGACATGATAGCTTCAGCCCGCCATGTCGCGATATCGTCGTGCAAAGGTCGAGGGCGGTGTCTTTTTCTTCACCGTAACTCTCGCTGACCGTTCAAGTGATCTTCTGGTGCAGCAGGTAGATCACCTGCGGCACATCTACATGTCTGTCCAAGCACGATACCCGTTCGAAACGATCGCGATCTGCTGCTGCCGGATCACCTGCACGCCGTGTGGTCCTTGCCGGAAGGCGACGCGAACTTTCCCCTACGCTGGAGCCTCATCAAGAGCGGCTTCTCCCGCGGGCTCGCCAGCGACGGCGGAAATCGCAGCGCCAGCAAGATAGCCAAGCGCGACAAGGGGATTTGGCAACGCCGCTATTGGGAGCACGCCATCCGCAACGATAACGATCTGGCACGTCACGTTGACTACATTCACTTCAATCCGGTGAAGCACGGATATGCGACGAAGGTCTGCGATTGGCCACATAGCAGCTTCCACCGCTATGTGACGCGGGGGCTGCTGCCAAAAGATTGGGGAGGCGATGTCCGCGAAATAACTGGCGCATTTGGAGAATGATCGGCGGACAGCCGCGTGGGCAACGGCGAAGACGCCGTTGCCCACCCTACAGCTATTCGCTGCCCGTTATTCCCTTGCCGAGCGCAGCCTGGGCGGCCGCCAAGCGGGCAATCGGCACGCGGAACGGCGAGCAGGAGACGTAATCGAGCGCGATCTCGTGGCAGAACGCGACCGAGGCGGGATCGCCGCCGTGCTCGCCGCAGATGCCGACCTTGAGCTTGGGCCTCGTCTTGCGGCCGCGCTCGACGCCGATCTTGACCAGCTCGCCCACGCCCTCGCGGTCGATCGAGACGAACGGATCGCTCGCGAGAATCCCGCGCGCCATGTAGGTGCCGAGGAAGCTCGCGGCATCGTCGCGGGAAATGCCGAAGACGGTCTGGGTGAGGTCGTTGGTGCCGAAGGAGAAGAACTCCGCGCTCTCGGCGATCTCGGCGGCGCGCAGCGACGCGCGCGGCAGCTCGATCATGGTGCCGACCTGGTAGTTCACCTTGGCCTTGGTCTCGCGCGCCACCGCCTCCGCCATGGCGTCGATGCCCGCCTTGACCAGGTCGAGCTCGGCCTTGCTGGCGATGAGCGGCACCATCACCTCGGGCACCACCGGCTTGCCCGTGCGCTTGCCCGCCTCGACCGCGGCCTCGAAGATGGCGCGCGCCTGCATCTCGGCGATCTCGGGATAGGCGATCGCCAGGCGGCAGCCGCGGAAGCCGAGCATCGGGTTGAACTCGTGCAGGTCACGCGCACGATCCGCGAGCTTGCGCGGATCGGCGCCCATCGCGGCCGCGACCTCGGCGATCTCCGCCTCGGTGTGCGGCAGGAACTCGTGCAGCGGCGGATCCAGCAATCTGATCGTCACCGGCAGCCCCTGCATGATCTCGAACAGCTCGACGAAATCGGCGCGCTGCATGGGCAGAAGCTTGGCGAGCGCGGCGCGGCGCGATTTCTCGTCGTCGGCGAGGATCATCTCGCGCACGGCGCGGATGCGGTCCTCCTCGAAGAACATGTGCTCGGTGCGGCAGAGCCCGATGCCCTCGGCGCCGAATTTCAGCGCCACGCGCGCATCGTTCGGCGTATCGGCATTGGCGCGCACGCCGAGCTTGCGCACCGCGTCGGCCCAGCCCATCAGCGTGCCGAACTCGCCGGACAGCGCCGGCTCGGTCATCGGCACGCGGCCGGCCAACACCTGGCCGGTCGAGCCGTCGATGGTGATGACGTCGCCCGCCTTGAACGTGTGCCCGGCGATATTCATGGTGCCGGCGGCGTAGTCCACGCGCAGCGCGCCGGCGCCGGAAACGCAAGGCTTGCCCATGCCGCGCGCCACCACGGCGGCGTGCGAGGTCATGCCGCCGCGGGTGGTGAGAATGCCCTCGGCCGCGTGCATGCCGTGGATGTCCTCCGGCGAGGTCTCGACCCGCACCAGAATGACCTTCCTGTCCTTGGCCTTGAGCGTCTCCGCCTCGTCGGAGGAGAACACGATCTCGCCCGAGGCCGCGCCGGGCGAGGCCGGCAGCCCGGTGGTGATGACCTTGCGCTCGGCGTTGGGATCGATAGTGGGATGCAGGAGCTGGTCGAGCGCGGCCGGATCGATGCGGGTGACCGCCTCCTTGCGCGTGATCAGGCCCTCGTTGGCGAGCTCGACCGCGATCTTGAGCGCGGCCTTGGCGGTGCGCTTGCCCGAGCGGGTCTGCAGCATCCACAGCTTGCCCTGCTCGACCGTGAATTCGAGATCCTGCATGTCGCGGTAGTGGCGCTCGAGCACGCCGTAGATGCGCGTGAGCTCCTTGAACGCCGCCGGCATCGCCTTTTCCATCGACGGCTTGTCGGAGCCCGCTTCCTCGCGCGCGATCTCGGTGATCTCCTGCGGGGTGCGGATGCCGGCGACGACGTCCTCGCCCTGGGCGTTGATCAGGAACTCGCCGTAGAGCCGCTTCTCGCCGGTCGACGGATTGCGGGTGAACGCGACGCCGGTGGCCGAGGTCTCGCCCATATTGCCGAACACCATGGCCTGCACGTTGACCGCGGTGCCCCAGCTTTCCGGGATACTGTGCAGGCGCCGATAGGTGATGGCGCGCTGGTTCATCCAGGAACCGAACACCGCGCGATATCGCTCCCCACAACTGATCGTGCGGGTCCTGCGGGAAACGGCTCGCCGTGCTCCTCCTCGAGCCGCTCCTTGTAGCGGCCGACGAGCTCGACCCAGTCGTCGGCGGTGAGGTCGGTGTCGAGCGTGTAGCCGTTGCGATCCTTGTGGTCGTCGAGGATTTCCTCGAAGTGGTGGTGACCGACGCCGAGCACCACGTCGGAATACATCGTGATGAAGCGGCGATAGGAGTCGTAGGCGAAGCGCTTGTCGCCGGACTTCTTCGCCAGCGCCTCCACAGTCGCGTCGTTGAGCCCGAGATTGAGCACGGTGTCCATCATGCCCGGCATGGAGGCGCGCGCACCCGAGCGCACCGAGACCAGCAGCGGGTTGTTGCCGTCGCCGAAGGTCCTTCCAGTGATGCGACCGACCTCGATCAACGCCGCGCTCACTTGCTCGCGTAGATTTTTCGGATAGGCGTTGCCGTTGTCGTAATAGTGCGTGCAGACCGCGGTCGTGATGGTGAAGCCGGGCGGCACCGGCAGGCCGAGACTGGCCATCTCGGCGAGCCCCGCGCCCTTGCCGCCGAGCAGGTTGCGCATGTCGGCGCGGCCTTCGGCCTTGCCGTTGCCGAAGCCGAAGACCCATTTCGATTTGGTGGGCGCCTTGGCAGGAACTTTGACGGGAGCCTTGGCTGCCGCTTTCGGCTGCGCCGGCTTCGGCGACATTGGCTTCGCGGGCACTGGCTTGGCGGACAACGGGCGCCTTGCGTAGCGTCGCGGCCTTGCGCGCGAGCGCGGCCGGTTTCTTGTTCGAGCGGGTACGGCGGGACGTGGATTTGACCATGGACATCACGATTTGGCTTGCGCCCGGCTCCTAATGATCACGGCCGCAACCGCCGATGCAAGCCCGGCGGGCAGCGGCCGAAAATCCCGTCAGCGGATGAAGTGATGAATATTGTTGAGGCCGACGAGGCCGATGAAGATCAGGTAGATCGCCACGATGAAGTTCAAGCAGCCGCGGCATGATCAGGATCAGGATCCCGGCGAGAAGGGCTACGATCGGCGTGATGTGGGCGACGGTGATGGTCATCGGGCTCTCCTGGATTGCGATCGGATGATAATGACGGCGGCGGCGGCAGGTTCCAACGAGGCAGGCGCCTCCTAGCCTTCGATGCGCGAAAAATCGGCAACGGTGCGGGTCGCCTCGCGGATCTCGTTGAGCAGCTTGAGCCGGTTCTCGCGCAGCTTCTCCTTGTCGGCGCCCTCGGCGACGTTGACCGTCACCTTGTCGAAAAAAGCATCGACGTGCGGGCGGAGCTTCGCCATCGCGCGCATGGCGGCCGCGAAGTCCTCCTTCGCGACGGCGGCGGCGGCCTCCTCCTTGGCGACGTCGATCGCCTTCGGCGAGCGCCCATTCCTCGTCCTGGCGATAGAGCGAAGGGTCGGGCTTGCCGACATACTGGCGCGCGTCCTTCTTCTCCTCGATGCGGATGATGTTGGTGGCGCGCTTGTAGCCGGCGAGCAGGTTCTTGCCGTCCTCGCTGTCGAGGAATTTGCCCAGCGCCTCGACCCGGCGGACGATGAGCAGCAGATCGTCCTGGCCTTCGAGCGCAAACACCGCGTCGACGAGATCGTGGCGAGCGCCCTGCTCGCGCAGTTGGACTTTCAGGCGGTCGGCGAAGAACGAGAGCAAGTCGGAGCCCACGAGGTGACGATCGATCAAACCCGCTCGAGTGCCGCTGACGAGCAATCCGCCCTTTATCTCCGCATCGATCGTCGGGAGGAGCCGCAATCGAAGTCTGTTGTCGAGGATAATTCTTATGATACCCAACGCCGCTCGGCGCAGGGCATAGGGATCCTTGCTCCCAGTCGGCTTCTCGTCGATCGCCCAGAAGCCGACCAGCGTATCGATCTTGTCGGCGAGTGCGACCGCAACCGAGACCGGATCGGCGGGCACAAGATCGTCAGGCCCCTTGGGCTTGTAATGATCCTCGCAGGCGTGGGCGACGGCTTCGTCCTCGGATTGGGCCTCCGCATAGTACTTTCCCATCAAGCCCTGCAGCTCGGGAAATTCGCCCACGACCTCGGTGAGAAGATCGGCCTTGCAAAGTCTGGCCGCGCGTTCGGTCTTTTGAATATCGGCGTCGACGATATCTGCAATATGCCCGGCGAGCGCCTCGATGCGCGCGACGCGCTCGGCCTGCGTGCCGAGCTTCTCGTGAAAGACGATGTGCTCGAACTTCGGAAGGCGGTCTTCGAGCCGTGTCTTCAGATCGGTCTCGTAGAAGAATTTCGCATCGGACAAGCGCGCGCGGATGACGCGCTCGTTGCCGGCGACGATCGCCTTGCCGCCGTCCTCGGCCTCGATGTTGGCGACGAGAATGAATTTGTTGGCGAGCTTCGCGGTCTGCGGGTCGCGCAGCACGAAGCATTTCTGGTTGTTGCGGATGGTGGCGCGGATCACCTCATCGGGGATCGCGAGGAAGGCCTCGTCGAACGAACCCATCAGCACGACCGGCCATTCGACCAGCCCCGCCACCTCCGCCAATAGACCTGCGTCCTCCACCAGCTCGTAGCCTTGCGCGAAGGCGAGGTTCTTGGCGTCGGCCAGGATCATCTCCTTGCGCCGCTCGCCATCGAGCACGACCTTGGCCTTCTCGAGCTTGGCCGCGTAGTCCTCGAGCCGGCGCACCTTGAAAGGCCTGGGCGCGAGAAAACGATGGCCGCGGGTCTCGTCGCCCGCCGCGATGCCGTCGATCGCGAACGGAACGATGTCAGGGTCCTCGGTCTCCGGCCCGAAGGTCGCGACGATCGAATGCAGCGGCCGCACCCAGCCGAGCGCATTGGGCCTGGCGGACCGCTCGCCCCAGCGCATCGACTTCGGCCAGGGGAAGCTCTTCACCACGTCGGGCACGATCTCCCCGATCACCTCGATCGCGGGCCGGCCCGGCTTCTCGATCACCGCGATGTAGAAGTCGCCCTTCTTGTCCGGCTGGACCTTGGCCTCCTTGATCGACTTGAGACCGGCCGCGCGCAGGAAGCCCTGGATGGCGCCGTCGGGTGCGCCGACGCGCGGGCCTTTCTTCTCCTCCTTCACGTCGGGCTGCTTCACCGGCACGCCCTGCACCACGAGCGCGAGCCGGCGCGGCGTGGCGAAGGCCTTGGCGCCCTCGTAGACGAGCCCGGCGGCAACCAGCCGGTCGGTGACGAGCTTGCGCAAATCCTCGGCCGCGCGCGCCTGCATGCGCGCGGGGATTTCCTCGGAGAACAGCTCGAGCAGGAGGTCGGGCATCCAGCCTCTTCAATTGGTCGCATTTTCTGCGGAAAACCGGTTTCCACCCCGCATCAAGTGCGGGGCAAGCTTTTTCCGGAAAATGCTCCCGGCAGGTAGCAGGCGCAGCCGCGATTGTTAAGTCGAAAAGCGTGGGTATCCCCGAAGGCCCCCGTCCGGCTTGCAGGATCGGCCGGCACAGCGCAGATTCGGACTGCGAAATCGCCGATCGCCTCGACCGGACGCCCGATGGAAATGCTTCTTCGCAGCTTGCATGTGCATGCCGCCGCCCTCGCGGCTGTTACGGCGTTGGCGCTCGGCGGTCCGGCCGCCGCCCAGGAAACGGCCTATCTGTTGTACCTGCGCGGCAGCGAAGGCCCGCCCGCCGTGCCGTTCCGCGTGTTGTGGGACACGCTCGACGCCGCCAACGCCCGCATCACCATCGACCTCGGCGAGAAATACGAGCCCGCGCTGACCAAGCTCGCGCTGCCGCGGGTACTCAAATACGACGCCAAGCTCGACAAGGCGCAGTTCGTCGTGCGCGACCCCGAGCTCACGCGCTTCGTCAAGGTGGTCGCGACCTCGATCGTCCAGGGCATCTTGCAGGCGAGCCAGCTTCCCAGTGCCTGGGCGCAGAAGCCGGACGCCGACGTCCAGAACGCGGCGCTCCACATCACGCCGCCGCGCACCGGACGCCTCGAAGTGGCGACGTGGCTGCACGTCACCTACCTGGCGCCGCAAAAGTCCGGCCGGCCGAAACTGCAGGACCTGATCAAGGGCGACATCGTCTTCGTCGGCGGACCGGAGCCGAAGGATCAGGCGGCGCCGGCCAAGCAGTGAGGCATGGCGACGCGCCACGGGTACTCGCGCAGCGAGGCTCAAGCCGCGCCGCCCGCGGTGCTCTGTTCCCCTCCCCCTTGTGGGGAGGGGTTAGGGGTGGGGGTCGTAGTTATTGCACTCAGAATGTCCTCCAGCACGCCGTTGATATTCGTCAGCACGTCGTTGTTCCAATAGCGCAGCACGCGATAGCCATTTGCTTCGAGAACTTTCGTGCGCTCTTCGTCGGCAGCCGATCTCGCTGTGTGCTGGCCCCCGTCAACCTCCACGACGATGCGTTTCGCATGGCAGGCGAAGTCGGCGATGTACCTACCGATTCGGACTTGACGACGAAAATGTGAGCCCGGCGTTGGCAGTCGATGACGTAAGTGCCACCAGAGTTTTCGCTCGGCTTCTGTCGGCGTCGCACGCATCTGACGGGCGAGCCTGCGTTGTGGGGGCACGACAGTGCGATCACGCTTGGCTCAAGGCCGTGGTTCGTCAGATGCGGACACGTCACAGCATCCTAACTCCGACCCCCACCCCCAACCCCTCCCCACAAGGGGGAGGGGAGTACACCGAGTTTGGGGGAGCGCACCGAACCTGCGGCGCAATCCGCTCACGCCGCCGCGCCGCCGGCGTCGGTGGCGAGCCACGCCTCGCCGCAGGCCTTGGCGAGCTCGCGCACGCGCAGAATGTAGCTCTGCCGCTCGGTCACGGAGATCACGCCGCGCGCGTCGAGCAGGTTGAACACGTGGCTCGCCTTGATGCACTGGTCGTAGGCCGGCAGCGCCATCAGATGACGCTTCGCATTGCCCACCGTCGCCCAGCCGGCGTCGATGTAGCTGCGGCAGGCCGCCTCCGCCATCTTGAACTGCTCGAACAGCATCGCGGTGTCGGAGAGCTCGAAATTGTGCCGGGAATATTCCTTCTCGGCCTGCAGGAAGACGTCGCCGTAGGTGACCTTCTGCGCGCCCTCGCGGCCGTTGAAGTTGAGGTCGAAGACGCGATCGACGCCCTGCACGTACATCGCCAGTCGTTCGAGACCATAGGTCAGCTCGCCCGACACCGGCGCGCATTCGAAGCCCGCGACCTGCTGGAAATAGGTGAACTGCGACACCTCCATGCCGTCGCACCAGCATTCCCAGCCTAACCCCCAGGCGCCGAGCGTCGGCGACTCCCAGTCGTCCTCGACGAAGCGGATGTCGTGAACCTTGGGATCGATGCCGATGGCGTAGAGCGACTTGAGATAGAGGTCCTGGATGTCGTCGGGGGACGGCTTCAGGATCACCTGGAATTGGTAGTAGTGCTGCAGCCGGTTGGGATTCTCGCCATAGCGGCCGTCCTTCGGCCGGCGCGAGGGCTGCACATAGGCGGCGTTCCACGGCTTGGGCCCGAGCGCGCGCAACGTGGTCGCGGGATGGAACGTGCCGGCGCCGACCTCCATGTCGTACGGCTGCAGGATCACGCAGCCATAGTCCGCCCAATAGCGCTGCAACGCGAGGATCAATCCCTGGAACGAGCGCTCAGGGCGCATGTGGGCGGGCAGATCGGCCATTGATGCGTCGGCAAAATCCGCGGAAATGAACGGGCGCGGACCCTATCGGCGGGTCCGCAGGGGGTCAAGGCAGCGACACGAGCTCCCGATGAGCGATTGAACCGAATCCCCTGCTGCCCGCACCAATACCCATCGTCCGATCGGCGCCGCCGATCAAGCCAACCAGGAGAATGCAAATGACACTGCTCGTCGCACGGATCTTCGTCACCGGTCAGGCCAACGAGGGTCGCCGCAAGTGAGGGCACCGTTATCGCTCGAACGGTAACGGGCCGGCATCTGCCGGCCCGTTACGTTTCGGGCTTGGGGATGCGGGCCGGGGAGCAGCGGCCCGCCCACGGTCGATGAAGAATAATATTGTTCTATCTCAATAACTTACAAGAATATCGCCAATTCAATGAACCTGCTCGACGGCTCGTTTGACGAATGGGTGGGAGACTTACTGGAGGGTGCCATGTTTCAATCGCTCATGACCACGTTCATCATCGCCTTCGTCGCAATCGCCGCCTTCGGCCATGTTCTGCTGCTGCAAGCGATCTTCGCACCCAAGCCGCCGCGTCCGGCGCAAACGGACGAGCAAGCCTCACCTCACGCGCCAGTCACCGCTGCCCGGATCGCGGCGTAAGGTCGGCAGCGCTTTGCGGGTCTCGGGATCGATCGCGGTCGCCGTCCTCACCCGTTCGAGCTCGGCGTTGATGCGCCGCACCTCCTTCACGACCCAATGAATGACGGCCCCCGCGCCGAGCACGCCCAGCGCAAGCTTGACCAGCGGCGGGATGAAGAGGGGTGGCATGAACCGTCTCCTCTCGATCTGACGTCTCACAAACCATAGCGCGCCCACAGCGCACGCGCTTCCAATGCCGAGATGATCTGCTCGGCGAAATCCGGAGGGCGCAACCAGCCATCGACCCCGGCTGAGCCCAAGCCCGGCTGAGTGCGGCCGAGCCAGCCGCGCGCGGGCGCCACCAGTGGCGTGACGACATCGTCGCCGAAGCGCTGGCGCAACGTCGAACGCAGATCGCCGATACCGTCGGCGACGCCGAGCTCGACCGCCTTGCGGCCGGTCCAGAACTCCCCGGAGAACACGTCATTTTCGGGGCCGGTGAGCCGCGCTCCCCTGCTCTGCTTCACCAGCGCAATGAAATCCTCGTGAATTTCCTTCTGCACGGATTTGAGCCGCTCCACGTCCTCCGGCTTCTCCGGCAGGAACGGATCGAGCATCGCCTTGCGGTCGCCGGACGTGTAGAGCCGCCGCTCGATGCCGACCTTCTCCATCAGCTTGTGGAAACCAAACGAGCCGCCGACCACGCCGATCGAGCCGACGATGGATGTAGGATCGCAGATGATCTCATCCGCGGCGCAGGCGATCATGTAGCCGCCCGAGGCGGCGACGTCCTCCGCGAAGGCGATCACCGGCACGCCCTTCTCGGCGGCGAGATGGCGGATGCGGCGATAGATCAGGTGCGACTGCGCCGGCGAGCCGCCGGGCGAGTTGATCAGGAGCGCGACCGCACGCGCCTTGCGCATGCCGAATGCGCGTTCGAGCGGGCGCGCGACCCCCGCCAGCGTGATCCCCGGCCGCAACGGTGTCGACAAGCCGATGACGCCGGAGAGCCGGACGACCGGCACGACCGGGATTCCGCCGCGCAGCTGCTTCGGCAGCAGCGGGCGCAGCGTCTCGCGCGCGCTCGCAAACAGCTGCCGCATATGCTCGGACATGTCCTGGTCAGCCATGAGGATTCGCTCTCATTTCAACGCAAGTGCATAGCTCAGCGCAAGCGTATAGGTAGATACGCGGACTTTGGTTCCAGCGAGGCGCGATGACGCTGCCTAGCCCCTTCACACCCCCTCATGATCTCTGCACGATTCTTGCTTGACCTCGGATTGATGCCTCGGATTGACGCATTCTTGGGCACTTTTGCCTCGGCTGCGCGTTACTGTTCGTCAACGAATGAATGCTTATTGCACGAAAATTCAGCCGGGGTGATACCGCGCGCCCAGGAAAAGCCCAAGACCGTGATAAGGGGACGTGATGGACGTCATGAAGATCTACATGCTGATGGCTTTGATCGGTGCAATTGCCGCCATCTCTCATATCAAAGTCGAGCGCAGGGACCCCGAGGGGGAGGCCTGACCGCTATCGCACTATTGCCGGAGCATGATCTTTTTCCGAAAGCCGGTATCCACTTTTCGGGATCATGCTCTACGCGCAGAACGGTAGCGCCGCCGCCGCGCGGAGCACCGCCTCGGCTTGCGCGGTCGGCCGCCCGGCGCCGTCGTTGAGGACGAAGCCGGGCAGCAGCACAAGCGGCGCGCGGCTCGCCTTGGTCGCCCGCACCAGTACCCGGATCGCCGCCTCTCCCGCCTTGGCATGAACCGGCAGCACGGTCGCGCCGCCGAAGGCAGGGTCGAGCGCGCGCAGCACGTCGGCGAGGCCGTCGGCGCGCCAGATCAGGCTGAGCGTTCCGCGCGCACGCAAGAGCCGCGCCGCGCTCGCGACCCACGCGGCGAGCACGGTTCCGCCGCCACGCGACGCGACATGCGCCGAGCGCCGCCGGCGGTCGGGCGACGGCCGGTGCCGCACCGGATCGTTGAACGGGGGATTCATCAGGACGCAGGCCGCCTGCTCGGACGGGAGCCCCGCCGCCGCGAAGGCGCGCGCCGGCGCGGCGACGTCGAGGACGGCCACGCTCACGCGCGCACCGAGGCCGTTGCGGTGCACATTCTCCCTCGCCAAGGCGGCAAGCCGCGCGTCGATCTCGACCAGCGTGACGTCGACGCCGTCGACGCGGGCGGCGAGCGCCAGTCCCGCCGCGCCCACGCCCGCCCCGAGATCGATCGCGCGCTCGCCTGCGCGCACCGGACACGCCGCCGCCAGCAGAATGGCGTCGTGGCCGACCCGGTGGCCTCGCTTCGGCTGCGCGAGGCGCAGCCGGCCTCCGAGCACGGCATCTTCGGTGACGTCGGTCTCGTCGCGTCCACTCCTGCGCTCATTTGCCATCGGGTCGAAGCTCGTGTCCGAGGCCTGCCTCCTGGAGCAAGGCGCGCGCATCTGCGACGCTGCGGTCCTCGACCAGGATGCGGCGCGGCAGGATGCCGATCGAGCCCTCGAGCACGCTCATGTTGCCGTCGAGCACGACATGCGCAATTCCGGCACCGTCGAGCAGCGCCTGGACGGCGGAGACCAGCACGATGTCATTGGTGCGGACGAGCTCGCGCAAGGTTGTCTCTCCGTCAGGCTTGTCTTCGTCAGGTTTGCCGCCGGTCCCATTCTTCACCGGGAGCCCGTTGCTCCAGATAGGCGATCAGCTTCGCCTCCCGGCGGCCGCGTGTCACGGTATCGAGCACGAGGCCGGCGACGATCGAGAGGAAAGCCAGCAGCATCAGGCCGGTGGACAGGATCGCCGTCGGAATGCGCGGAACGACGCCCTGCTCGAAATAGGTGACGAAGATCGGCACGGCGAGGCCGATGGAAACGATCGCGAACGCGACGCCGAGCCCGGTGAAGAAGGCGAGCGGCCGCTCCGAGCGGTAGAGGCTGACGATGGTGGCGAGGATTCGTAAACCATCGCGCCAGGTGCTGAGCTTCGACACCGAGCCCGCCGGGCGCGCGTAATAGGGTGTCGAGATCTCGGCCACGGCCAGCTCGAGCTCCAGCGCGTGCACGGCAAGCTCGGTCTCGATCTCGAAGCCTCGCGACAGCACCGGGAACGACTTCACGAAACGGCGCGAGAACACGCGGTAGCCGGAGAGGATGTCGGTGAATTTCGCCTTGAAGACCGAGGCGAAGAAACCCGTCAGCAACCGGTTGCCGGTGCGGTGGCCGAGACGATAGGCCGCCTGTTCCTGGTCGACGCGCGCCGCCGCCACCATGTCGAGACGGTCTTCGACCAGGCGCGCGATCATGGTGCGCGCGCTGGGCGCATCGTAGGTGGCGTCACCGTCAACCAGGACGTAGATGTCGGCATCGACGTCGGCAAACATCCGCCGCACCACATTGCCCTTGCCCTGGTTCATCTCCCGGCGCACCACGGCGCCGGCCGCGCGCGCGACCTCGGCGGTACGGTCGGTGGAGTTGTTGTCATAGACATAGATCACGGCCTGCGGCAGCGCGGCGCGGAAATCGGCGACCACCTTGGCGATGGCCGCCTCCTCGTTGAAGCACGGCACGAGCACCGCCACGCGCTGGCCGGCCGGCCGCCGCACGTCCTCGGCCAACCCCACGATCGTCTCGGGCTTGATGGTCTCGGCCTTGGACATCAATTCGCCTCTTTCAAAACCTCGCTCGCGTGGCGGATTTGACGTTCCTCGGAACTTCAAATCCACCGCACCAGTGCATATGTGCGTTCTGACGCACTTGCCGCGCCACCATAGCGTTTCTATGGTCGCGCGTCCTTCCGTTCGGAGCACTCCGCCTTGGCCGTCATCGTCCCATTCGAAAGCCGTTCGCCCACCAATATCGACCGCCTGCTCGACCTCGTGGCCGCCGACATGGGCCGCGTCAATACGACCATATTGTCGCGGACCGGATCGCAGGTGACGATGATACCCGAGGTCGCGAACCACCTGATTTCCTCCGGCGGCAAGCGGTTGCGGCCGATCCTCACGCTGGCCATGGCGCAGCTCGCCGGCTACGCCGGCGAGGGCCACGTCAAGCTGGCGGCCGCGGTCGAGTTCATGCACACGGCCACGTTGTTGCACGACGACGTCGTCGATGAAAGCGAGATGCGGCGCGGCCGGGCCGCCGCCCGCATGCTCTGGGGCAACGAGGCAAGCGTGCTGGTCGGCGATTTCCTGCTCGGCCAGGCCTTCAAGATGATGGTCGAGGTCGCCTCGCTGCGGGCGCTCGAAATCCTCTCCTCGGCCGCCGCTGTCATCGCCGAAGGCGAGGTGATGCAGCTCGGCGCCGCCAAGAATACCGCCACGACGGAAGACGACTATCTCGCGGTCATCCGTGCCAAGACCGCGGAGCTGTTCGCCGCCGCCTGCGAGGTCGGGCCCGCGCTCGCCGGCCGGCCCAAGGACGAGCAGTCGGCGTGCCGCTCGTTCGGCATGAATCTCGGCATCGCGTTCCAGCTCGTGGACGACGCGCTCGACTACGGCGGCAAGGCGGCCAAGCTCGGCAAGAACGTCGGCGACGATTTTCGCGAGGGCAAGATCACGCTGCCGGTCGTGCTGTCGTTCCGCCGCGGCTCCGAGAGCGAGCGCACGTTCTGGCGGCGCACGCTGGAGGAAGGCGACGCCACCGATGCCGACCTCGAGCAGGCGATCAGCCTGATGACCAAGCACCGCGCGCTCGAGGACACCATCCAGCGCGCCCGCCACTATGGCGCCATCGCCACCGACGCGCTGGCGCTGTTTCCGGCCTCGCCGATGAAGGCGGCGCTGGAAGAGACGGTCGAGTTCTGCATCTGCCGGTCGAATTAACGGGTAGCCTGTAGCCCGGATGGAGCCTTTAGCGTGTTTACGCGCGTCTTCGACGCGCTATGGCGAAATCCGGGTTCTCGCCACGTGGTGAGACCGCCCCGCATTGCGCTTCGCTCCATGCGGGCTACGGCTCCCCCAGCACCGTCGCGCGTACCCACCACTCCGGATAACCGACGTGCAGCGTCCGCGCGGCGGCCTGCGCCGCGTGCGTCGACTCGAACAGCGCGAAGCAGGTCGCCCCCGAGCCCGACATGCGGGAGAGCCGGCAGCCTTCGAGCTTGCGCAGCACGGCGAGAACATTCGCAATCACGGGCTGAAGCTCGATCGCAGGGCCTTCGAGGTCGTTTCGGCCATTGGCAATCTCGTCGAGCAGCGCTGTCGTATTCGGCGGACCGCTGTCGGCCGATTGCGTGCCAGGCCTTAGATTCAGCGCGGCGAACACGTCTCGCGTCGGCACCGCGACGCCCGGATTGACCAGGACCGCGGCGAGCTTCGGCACATCGAGCGGCTCCGACAGGATGTCGCCGATGCCGCGCATCAGGCGGGGGCGCGGATCGAGGCAGACCGGCACGTCGGCGCCGGTCGCGCGCGCGGCCTGCATCAGGCGGGGATCGCCGCGCACGATCCCGTTGGCGGCAGCTAGGAGCCGCAAGGCGGCCGCCGCATCCGACGAGCCGCCGCCCAGTCCGGCGGCGACCGGCAGACGCTTCGACAGCGCGAAGCTGCCGACTTTGAGCCCCTCCACTTGGGCGGCGAGCGCGCGGGCGGCCTTGAGCACCAGATTGTCAGCGATATCGCCGGCCGCGCCCGCGGTCGGCCCGGCGACGGTCAGCGCGAGCTCGGCGCCGGGCGCAAACGTCAGCTCGTCGCCGACGCCGGCGAAGACCACCAGGCTTTCGATGTCGTGATAGCCGTCGGCACGGCGGCCGAGCACGCGCAGGGTCAGATTGACCTTGGCGGGCGCCGGTTCGGCGCGCGCAGTGGCCACGAAATTAGCCGCCGCCGGGCTTCTTGTGCTCGGCCTCGGCCTTCGACGCCGTGTCGTCGGGCAGACCGGACTTCAGCTTGGCCTGGATCTTCTCGAGATCCTCGGGCTCGGGCTTGAGGTCGCGCGCATGCGACCACTGGAAACGCGCCTCGAGCGTGCGGCCGACCTGCCAATAGGCGTCGCCGAGGTGATCATTGATGGTCGGGTCCTCGGGCTTGAGCTCGACGGCGCGCTCGAGCTGCTTGACCGCCTCCTCCATGTTGCCGAGCCGGTAGTAGGCCCAGCCCAGCGAGTTGACGATATAGCCGTCGTCGGCGCGCTGCTCGACGGCGCGCTTGATCATGCGCATGCCCTCGTCGAGATGGACGCCCTGGTCGATCCACGAATAGCCGAGATAGTTGAGCACGTGCGGCTGGTCGGGAAAGAGCTCGAGCGATTTCTTGAGATCGACCTCGGCCTTCACCCACTGCTTCGCGCGCTCCAGGCAGATGCCGCGGAAATAGTAGATCACCCAGTTCGATTTCTCGGGCTTGACGATGGTGTCCACGCCCTTGGAATAGACGTCGGCGCATTCGCCGAACTGCTTGCGCCCGCGCAGCACGTTGCCGAGCGCCATGATCGCTTCGAGGTCGCCGGGATTGGCGGCGATCAGCTTTTCCAGCTGGGCCTTCGCCTCGTCGGTCTTTTCGAGAGTGTCGAGGTTGAGTGCGAGCTGGATCTGCGCGTTGCGCTGCAGCGGCGAATTCAGCGGTACCCGCTCGTAGATCTTGTTGGCGAGCTCGGGCTTCTTCATCGATTCGTAGAGATCGCCGAGCGAGAGCAGCGCGAGCGGATGGGTCGGCGCGAGATAGAGCGCGAGCTGCAGGTAGATGAGGCCGAGATCCTCGCCGCCGCGGCGCCCGAGAGCGGCGCCGAGCCCGTAGAGCACCTCAGCGGCGCCGGCCTGCGGGGTGTCGACCATCAAGGCCAGCTTCTTGCTGGCCTTGACCTCGCTGGTCGCCTCCAGGATCAGCGGATGGCGCGGCAGGGCTTCCTCGAACGTGGCGAAGACCTTGAGCGCCTCGGGGCCGCTGCCCTGGCGGGACAGGAAGCTGCCGTAGCTCTGCACCACGCGCAGCGCGGTCGGATCGAGCTTGTAGGCGCGCTCGTAGCGCTTGGCGGCGTCTTTGCGCTGGCCGGCGACGTCGAGGATCATCGCGGAGTGCAGATCCTTGAACAATGAGTACCAGTCGGCGCCGGCGAGCCGGTCGATCGAATCCGTCGCGGCCTTGGCCTCGGTCGGGCTGGCCATCGTCCAGGCCGACAGCAGCGTCGCCGCGAGGTCGGTGATCGGCCCGCGGATCGATTGCTGGAGCTCGCGGCGCGCCACCGGATACTGCTTCTGCTTGATCGCGCGCACCCCGACGACGAGGCGCGCGATGCGGTCGGTCTTGTCGGTCTGCAGCACGCGCTCGGCAAGCTTGACGGCTTCGTCGACCTCGCCATTGGCGAGCACCGCCAGGAAGGCACGGCCGAGCAGCTCGTTGTTGCGGGGATCGCCGCGCAACGCGGCGCGATAGTAGGCGGCGGCGGCAGCGGCGTCCTTCTGGCCGCCGGCGTGGCGGGCGGCCAGGAAGCTGCCGGAGGTGGAGGTACGGGAGAAGCTCGAGGGCTGCGGCGCCTGTGCCTGCGCCCGCGCGAACAGCATTCCCGGCCAAATCACGGTGATGACGAGTGCAGCCAGTGCGGCGATGGCCGCACGCCTAGAACGGGGCGAAGGGATCACGGCTGGTCAACTCCATTTGGCGGTCGAACGCCTTCGGCGCGGCCGCATTGGGCTGAATCGCGTGCAGGATGGCCTGTTTGGGCCCGCCCCGCAATAACCGCCCCGTTTGCACCTGTCCACCGACTTTGAATGCCCGGATAAGGGCAGCATCGTGACGCCTGGCGTAACGGAAGCTTACCCCAGGGTCACATATTCGGGTAATTCGGTCCGCCGCCGCCTTCGGACGGAATCCAAGTGATGTTCCCGTTCGGTCCTCGATGTCCACAGGTCTTGGGGTGGGATGCGCAGTGATCTCGCAATGCAACGATCAGTGCATACCACTGCCGACTTGAGAAAGAGGAAATTTGCTATACATGTATAGTGCTGGAATAGTGCATCATAAATTTGGAGACAGTCATGCTGGCGCTGCGCTTGCCACCCGAGATCGAAAAGCGCCTCGACACGCTTGCCAAGAAGACCGGCCGCACCAAGAGCTTCTATGCGCGCGAAGCAATTCTGCGCCATATCGAGGATCTTGAGGACTATCACCTCGCCCGCCGCCGTCTGGGGCGCCGCGCACCGCGCGTGTCGCTTGAAGCATTGGAACAGGGCACTACGAAGTCCCGATAAACCAAATGCCCGTGTGGCGCGTCGAATTTGATCGGGACGCCGCGCGCGATCTCCGCAAGCTGGATACGCAGGCTCAGCGCCATATTCTGCGGTACCTGCGCGATCGCATCGCCACCGAGGAGGACCACGCAGGCAAGTCTACGCAGCCTGCGAAACAAGAAAGTCGGTTTGGGCACGCGCTCACCGGAGACCTCAGGGGCCTATGGCGCTACCGGGTCGGCGATTACCGCATCGTCGCCTCGATCGAGGACAACCGCTTCGTGGTGCTCGTCGTCACGGTTGGGCATCGACGGGAGGTGTATGACTAAGAGCTCGCTCACATATTCGGGTAATTCGGTCCGCCGCCGCCTTCGGGCGGAACCCAGGTGATGTTCCCGTTCGGGTCCTTGATGTCGCAAGTTTTGCAGTGGACGCAGTTCTGCGCGTTGATCACGAACCGGGGTGAACCGCCCTCCTCCACCCATTCGTAGACGCCGGCCGGGCAATACCGCGCCGACGGGCCGGCATAGCGGTCGTGCTCGGAAGATTTCTGCAGGCCGGGATCGGCGACCTTCAGGTGCACCGGCTGGTCCTCCTCGTGGTTGGTGTTGGACAGAAACACCGACGAGAGGCGATCGAAGGTGAGCTTGCCGTCCGGCTTGGGATAGACGATCGGCGCGCAGTCCGCCGCCGGCTTGAGCGTCGCGCAATCGGGCTTGCCGTGGCGGAGCGTGCCGAACAGCGAGAAGCCCATCGTGTTGGTCCACATGTCGAGGCCGCCGAGCGCAATTCCGAGGAAGGTGCCGAAGCGCGACCACAGCGGCTTGGCGTTGCGCACCCTCCAGAGATCGGCGCCGATCGCCGAGGAGCGCCAGGCGGCGTCGTAGTCCGCAAGCTCGTCGTTGGCGCGGCCGGCCGCGAGCGCCGCGGCCGCGTGCTCGGCCGCGAGCATGCCCGACAGTATCGCGTTGTGGCTCCCCTTGATGCGCGGCACGTTCATGAAACCGGCCGCGCATCCCACCAGCGCACCGCCGGGAAAGGCGAGCTTCGGCACCGACTGATAGCCACCCTCGGTCAAGGCACGCGCGCCGTAGGCCAGCCGCTTGCCGCCCTCGAACGTCTCGCGAACCAGCGGATGGGTCTTGAAGCGCTGGAATTCCTCGAACGGCGAAAGATAGGGATTTTCGTAGTTGAGATGGACGACGAAGCCGACCGACACGAGATTGTCGTCGAGATGATACAGGAACGAGCCGCCGCCGGTGCGGCTGTCGAGCGGCCAGCCGAAGGTGTGCTGCACCAAGCCCGGCCGATGCTTCTCCGGCGCGACCTGCCACAGCTCCTTGAGACCGAGGCCGAACTTTTGCGGCTCGCGGCCCTCGCCCAGGCCGAAGCGCGGCAGCAGCGTCTTCGTGAGGTTGCCGCGCGCGCCCTCGGCGAACAGCGTGTATTTCGCGCGCAGCTCCATGCCGCGCGTGAACGAATCCTTGTGATGGCCGTCCTTGGCGAGGCCCATGTCGCCGGTGGCGACGCCGGCGACCGCGCCGTTGCCGTCGAACAGCACCTCGGCGGCCGCAAAGCCGGGATAGATCTCGACGCCGAGCGCCTCCGCCTTGGTCGCGAGCCAGCGGCAGACATTGCCGAGCGAGACCACGTAGTTGCCGTGGTTGCTCATCAGCGGCGGCAGCATCAGGTTCGGCAGGCGCAAGGCCCCCACGGCCGTCAACAGATAGAAGCGGTCGTCGCTCACCTTGGTCTTGATCGGCGTGTCTTCGCTGCGCCACTCCGGGAGGAGCTTGTCGAGACCGACGGGATCGATGACGGCGCCGGACAGAATATGGGCACCGACCTCGGAGCCCTTCTCGACCACGACCACGCCGAGGTCGGGCGCCAGCTGCTTGAGCCTGATCGCGGCGGCGAGCCCGGCGGGCCCGGCGCCGACGACCACCACGTCGAACTCCATCGCCTCGCGGGCAGGCAGCTCTTCACTCATCGGCTTCCTCGAACGGTTTGCGCCGGTTTAGTCCGAACGCGCCGGCGAAGATACCGCGTTTTCGAGCAAGCCGTATGCCAGCCGGAGCCGGCGCTCAGACGCCGCGGAAGCAAGCCCCTTTAAATGCGGCCGCACAGCAGGCATTGTCCCAGGCGATGACCACGGACCGCGACGCCCTGACAAAATCCTCCGCCGCCCGCGCGTTGCTCGCCTTCTACCAGGAGGCTGGCGTCGATGCTCTCCTGGGCGAGGCTCCGATCGACCGGTTCGCAGTCGGTCCGCCCAAGGACGCGCCTGCCGCGACCGGCGAGGCTGTTCGTCCGCAAGTCGAACGGCACTCCGAGACTCCCGCCCGCACGGTTGTCGCCAGCGATCTCGACCGCAACGGCCGGATGGCCGTCGCACCGCCCGCCTCCGACGCCGCTGTCATGGCGGCGCGCGAGGCTGCGAAAAGTGCCGCCAGCCTCGATGACCTGCGCGCCATCCTCGAGCGCTTCGAGGGCTGCGCGTTGCGCAATACCGCGAGCCGGCTCGTCTTCGCCGACGGCAACCCGCAAGCACGCGTGATGTTCGTGGGCGAGGCGCCGGGACGCGACGAGGACATCGAGGGGCTGCCCTTCGTCGGCCGCTCCGGCAAGCTGCTCGACCGCATGCTGGCGGCGATCGGGCTCGACCGCACCTCTGTCTACATCGCCAACATCGTGCCCTGGCGGCCGCCCGGCAACCGCACGCCGACCCCGCAGGAATCCGCGATCTGCCTGCCGTTCATCACGCGGCAGATCGAGCTGGCCGCTCCGGACCTGCTGGTCACCATGGGACAGCCGGCAACGCAAACGCTGCTCGAGACCAAGGACGGCATCACCAGGACGCGCGGTCGCTCGCTCGTCTACCGCACCGGTACGCGCGAGATCAGGGCCATCCCGACGTTCCACCCGGCCTATCTCCTGCGTCAGCCGTTGCAGAAGCGCCTGGCTTGGCGGGATTTTCTCGCCATCAAGAAGGCGCTGGCGAGCAAGTACAAGTGGCGCATGTCCCGGAAAAGTGGGAACCGGTTTTCCGATAAAGGACATGCGCACAGTCAAAAAGTAAGCATCGCTTTCGCGATCAACGACGGGAGCTACGACATGGCAAAGTCGATCGAGCACGTGCATTGGCCGGACGCGCCCGACATGTGGATGCCCTATGCGCCGGCGATCAAGGTCAGGGGCGGCACCACGATCTATCTCGCCGGCGTCACCGCCGCGCCGGTCTATCATCACCACCCGCACCGGCCGGAGGAGTTCGAACTCGATGCCGCGCGACATGGCGGGCCAGGCCCGTGCCGCGCTCGAGAACCTGAAGCGCGGTCTCACCGCGGTGGGCGCGACCTTCGCCGACGTCGTGACAGCCGACCGCTTCGTCACGGACCTCACCGACCAGGACGCGCTCAACCGGGTCTGGGGCGAATATTTCCGCGACGCCAAGCCGGCCACGACGACGGTGCAGGTGGTGCGGCTCGCCACCGATCCGCGCTGCCTGGTCGAGATCAACGCGGTGGCGGTGATCGACTGAACGGATTTCTTGATTTTGCGCATGTCCTTATCGGAAAACCGGTTCCCACCCTCGGGTCAAGCCCGAGGGCAAGCTTTTCCATAGCGCGTTGAAGACGCGCGTAAACGCGCTAATGGACATGCGCCAGCATCAGGTGGCGTGCACGGGCAGCATTGCGCCTGCCCCGCCTGCTGCGACGGAGACCATGCTGGTGGCATCCGCCTTCGGCCGCTCTCCGAGCAGCGTGCAGCCCGTCACCATATAGTGGACGACTTCCGCGATATTGGTCGCGTGGTCGCCCATGCGTTCGAGGTTCTTGGTGCAAAACAGAAGATGAATGCCGGACGGGACGACCGCCGGGTCTTCCGTCATGTCCGCGATCAACTCCCGGAACAAACTCGTGCACAGCCGGTCGGCGTCCTCGTCACGCCGCCAGACGTCGAGGGCCATCATGACGTCGCCGTGCGCGAAGCTGTCGAGGACGTCCCGGCATTGAGCCATGACAAAGTCCGCCAGGTGGCGGATGCCGCGCATCGAACGGCGTGAAATTTCCACGCCGCCGATGACGACGATGCGTTTGCCGATATTCTTCGCGAGATCTCCGATCCGCTCGAGCTCGTTCGCGATCCGCAATATGCCGACGACCTGCCGCAGGTCCTTGTCAACCGGCCGGCGCTGCGCGATCGTCTCGATAGCGCTCTCCTCGATGGTGCGCTGCATCAGATCGATCGGCGCGTCGGCGGCGATGACCCGGCATGCGCGGCTGCTGTCGCGCGTGGTCAATGCTTCGATCGCCTCGGTGATTTGCCGCTCGGCAAGCCCACCCATCTCGGCGACCATCCGCGCGAGATCCTGCAGCTCCGCTTCGAAGACTCTCGTCATGTGGTCAGCCGGAGATAAAGGTGAAGGCATCGAACGAAGCGGCGATGCGCGATCACGCAACGCTTCTTATCCGCCGCTTCGATGTCCATGGGATGACAGCGAGCCGCGAGCTTGCGACATGCAAGGTTCTCGGCACTCGCATGTCTCGCGGCCGGCCCCGACTCCGAAATTCCACTACGTCGAGGCGGAATTGGTCGCTTCGTCGTCGTGGTGAAATCTCCTGACAAGTGGAACGCCCTCCGATTCTTTTCGCAGAATCAAGATTGTGACAGCGTGGAAAACGGGGACAGTCACACGGCTGTCATCAGGACTTGCCGCCCTGGACGGTATTACCACTACGCTTGATGGGAATTCTGCCCCCGCCCCTAGGCTCACGGGAAGCGACCCAAGGTTTCATCCAGATGCAAACGACTGAGCCGATAGAACCGGTCGCAAGAGCGGATATTGCTTCCGAGCCGCGCGAATGCCCTCGTGTCGATCGGGATACTGGCTCGCGACTTGCGAATATCTTCATCAACTGTCCGACGACCGGCGTTCCCGTTACGACGGGGTTGACGACCAAATGGGTCGTGTTTCATTCGCTCCCCTCGGTGGCGGTGCCGCTACGCTGCCCGGCGTGCGGACAAATGCACAGATGGAAGCCGCAAGATGCGTGGATAGGTCAGCCGGCTCAATCGCGCGACCTGACCTCTTTGGGTCCGTCCTAGTGTCCCGCTTCCGACGTTCGCATCACATTGCAGCACGCTCGGGTGCGAACGTTGGAAGCAAAGGGACACTAGGAAGTTTATGGTTCTAGTGCGGTTTTGGCTGTGACGTTCCGATGAAGAACGTGCTGCGAGACTGATCGGAACGTCAGAGCCACCGCACTAGTGGCGGACGCTTCGGCCATGCCTTGATCCGAAACGGATCACTTCCCCTCGTCGTCCTCCCTGCAGAACGACATGGTGTCGAGAGTCAGCCCCGCATAGATCATGCAATACTTGGTGTAGTGCAGGGCCCGATAGACGTCGCGATAATAAAACATTCCGGCCACGAGGATTCTCTTCGTCCCGCCACGCTTCACCTCCGCCATGTCGCGCGGGTCAAAGGAGCGCGTGGCGCCGGCGAAGCGAAGCTCCCGGCCCGGCCCCAGCACATTGGTGTTGTGGTGAGGGATGTGAAAGGCCGCGCTCTTCTCGCCGTCATCGAACCGCGCCGGCACCTCGCCGCTCTTCATCGGGAAGTCGACGACGCGCACCAGCCCGCGCACATGGGCCCGGTAGGCCGGAGTCTGCCCCACGTTCTTGGCGACAAGGTCGGCCTCCAGGCCGTTGGCACTCGCCTTGAGGCCGTTGGCCTCGATGAAGACGTAAGGCCGCAACTGTATTTCCGCGTTGGTCTTGGCCAGGTTCACGGCATCGCGCGCCGCCTCGGCAGCCATCTTGGCGGCGGCGGCGGATTGCTGATTGGCAACGGCCTGGTCCTTGATCGGGCCGTAGACCTTCATCATCTCGTGAACCTGCCAGATAACGCCGACCGTCGTGCAAATCAGCAATGCGACGGTCACCCACTCGCGGAAGTTCTCCCAGCGATCCTCGCGTTTCTCGAGTTCATCGAGTCGCTTCTCGCCGGGGGTTTCGGTCGGAGTCTCTGAAGCCATGGCTTCGGCATCCCGCCAAACTGTGCTGTGCAGCGGGGCATCTTTCCGCCTAATCGTTTAATATCCCGTTGCCGGCCGCGCCCAAGCCAGTTGCGTCCAAGTCAGTCGCGTCCAAGCCGGGCCCAAACCAGCCCGGCTCCATGCCCCTGGCGCTGATCGTCGGGGGCTTTCGGGCTAGTCCGGCAACGCGAATTTGATGGCGAAGATGATCGCGAGGATCACCACCGCGGGCTTGGCTTCGCTGAACTTGCCGGCGATCAACTTTGCCAGCGCGTAGGTGATGAAGCCTAGCCCGATGCCGGTCGCGATCGAATAGGTGAGCGGCATCGAGATGGCGGCGACCACGGCGGGCGCATACTCCGTGATGTCGTCCCAATCCATCTCGGCGAGTCCGCGCGTCATCACGCAGGCCACGTAGAGCAGCGCCGCCGCCGAGGCATAGGCCGGAACCATGCCGGCGAGCGGAGCGAAGAACAGCGCCAGCAGGAAGAAGATCGCGACGAACACGGCGGTCAGGCCGGTGCGGCCGCCGGCGGAGACGCCGGCCGCGCTCTCGATATAGCTGGTGGTGGTCGAGGTGCCGATCAGCGCACCGAACATTGCGGCGAAGCTGTCGGCCACCAGCGCCTGTTTCATGCGCGGCAGCTTGCCTTCCTTGTCGAGGAAGCCGGCACGATGGGCGACGCCGATCAGCGTGCCGGCATTGTCGAACAGGTCGATGAACAGGAAGCTGAAGATGACAATGAGGAAGGTCAGTTCGAAAACGCGGGAGAAATCGAGCTGCAGGAAGGTCGGCGCCAGCGATGGTGGAACGTCCACGATGCCGCCGAATTGGGCGTGCCCGAGCGGCAACCCGATGAGCGCCACGACGAGAATGCCGATCAGCGTGCCGCCGATGATGTTGCGGGCATTGAGGGCGACGATCAGCACGAAGCCGAGCAGGCAGAGGATCGCCGGCACTTGCCTGAGATCGCCCAGCGTCACCAGCGTCGCCGGATTGGCCACGACGATCTTGGCCTGCTCCAGCGCGATGATGCCGAGGAACAGCCCGACGCCCGCGGCGATCGCAAATTTCAGATTCTTCGGGATCGCGTTGATGATGTATTCGCGCAGCCCGGAGATCGAGATGAGGAAGAAGAGCACGCCCGAGCAGAACACGCCGGCCAGCGCCTGCTGCCAGGTATATTTGTGGCCGAGCACGACGGTGAAAGCGAAGAAGGCGTTGAGGCCCATGCCCGGCGCCAGCGCGATCGGATAGTTCGCGTAGAGCGCCATCACCAAAGTCGAGACCGCGGCCGCGATGCAGGTCGCGGTGAACACCGCGCCCTTGTCCATGCCCGCGTTGGCCAGGATCGTCGGATTGACGAAGATGATGTAGACCATGGTGAGGAAGGTCGTGATGCCCGCGATGAACTCGGTGCGGACATTGGTGCCGTTCTCGGTCAAGCCGAAATAGCGATCCAGGAATGGACGCTCGCTCGTCGGTTTGGTTGCGTCGGTCATTGAAATCCCCCAGCCGATTGAACGCTCCGCCGGCCGGTCATCAAGCGAGACCCAATTCAAGCAAGACCCGGGGCCGGAGCGCACCGACTGCTAGAATAGCGGCGAACCGGTCTCGAACCCACTGCAATCCCGCGGCGGCCGGCGAATTGTCCACCGCCGCCCCGCGTTTTCCCGCACTGCGGGGAAGCCATGCATTTTCGCTACCTGATCTTCACCGCTGACTGCGGCGGCCTACATGACTCTGCAGGACACTTGAGCGATCATGCCGTCACAACGGTTCGATTCTCTCTGAAGTCCTTGAGTCGTCGCATTTTCTTACGGAAAACCGGTGTCCACTTTTCCGGAAAATGCTCTAGCTGCCGGGGAATGACCGATGGATTTCGATCCCGTCCTGCTGGCGCGACTTCAGTTCGCCTTCACCATCACGTTCCACATCATTTTCCCGAGCTTCACCATCGGGCTGTCCGCGTTCATCGCGACGCTGCTGGTGCGCTGGACGATGACCGGACGCGAGCACCTCCACCGCCTCGCCCGGTTCTGGACCAAGATTTTCGCGGTGTCCTTCGCCATGGGCGTCGTGTCGGGAATCGTGCTCAGCTACCAGTTCGGCACCAATTGGAGCCGCTTCTCGGTCGTGGTCGGCAACGTGATCGGCCCGCTGATCGGCTATGAGGTGCTGACCGCGTTCTTTCTCGAGGCGACGTTTCTCGGCGTGATGCTGTTCGGCTGGAACCGGGTGCCGCGCTGGCTGCACGTCCTCTCGGCGATCGCGGTGGCGGTCGGCACGGCGATCTCGGCGTTCTGGATCCTGTCGGCGAACAGCTGGATGCAGACGCCGACCGGCCACGAGGTGCGCGACGGCATCGCCTATCCGGTGGATTGGCTCGCCGTGGTGTTCAATCCGAGCTTCATCTATCGCCTCGCCCACATGCTCACCGCCGCCTATCTCACCACCTCGCTGGTCGTGCTGGCGGTCGGCGCGCGCTATCTTCTTGCCGGCCGCCACCTCGACGAAGGGCGCACCATGATGCGCATGGCGATCGGCATGCTGGCGATCCTCGGCCCATTGCAATTGCTCATCGGCGACCAGCACGGCCTCAACACGCTCGCGCACCAGCCGATCAAGATCGCCGCCATGGAGGCGCACTGGGACGGCAGCAAGCCCGGCGCGCTGGTGCTGTTCGCCTGGCCGGACGAAAAGGCGGAAATGAACCGCTTCGAGATCGCGATCCCGAAGGCGGGATCGCTGATCCTCAAGCATGATCCCGAAGGTCTCTTCCCCGGGCTCAAGAGCGTGCCGCCCTCCGAGCGGCCGCCCATCGTGCCGGTGTTCTTCGCGTTCCGGGTCATGGTCGGCATCGGGCTCATCATCATCGCAGCCGGACTGGTGGGCGCCTGGCTGTGGTGGCGCAAGACGCTGTTCGAGACGCGCTGGTACCTCTGGCCCGCGTCGCATGCCTGGTGGCTCGGCTTCGTCGCCGTGATCTCGGGCTGGATCGTGACCGAGACCGGACGCCAGCCGTGGGTCGCCTACGGGATATTGCGCACCGCGGACGCGATCTCGCCGGTCCCGGGCGCGACCGTCGCCTCGACGCTCGCGCTGTTCGTGGTCGTCTACGGCATCGTGTTCGCGATGGGTATCTATTACATCAACCGCCTCATCGCCAAAGGGCCGCAAGGGCGCGCGGTCGAACCGCCCGAACGCGGCACGCCGGTGCGGCCGCTGTCGTCGGCCACGGAAGCCGGGCGCGAGATCCTGTCGCCGCAACAACGGTGAAGAGAGGGAGGTCGCCGCCATGGAATGGTACCTTCCCGTGATCTGGGCGGCGCTGCTCGGCACCGCGGTCGCGATGTACGTCGTCCTCGACGGCTTCGATCTCGGCATCGGCATCCTGTTTCCGTTCGCAAAGGCGGAGCGCGAGCGCGACCAGATGATGAATACGGTCGCGCCGTTCTGGGACGGCAATGAGACCTGGCTGGTGCTCGGCGGCGGCGGGCTCTGGATCGCCTTCCCGCAGGCCTACGCGGTGATCATGCCGGCGCTCTACCTGCCGGTCATCGTGATGCTGCTGGGGCTCATCTTTCGCGGCGTCGCATTCGAGTTCCGCTGGGTCGCGCTCACCAGCAAGAAGTACTGGAACTTCGCTTTCGCCGCCGGCTCGACGGTGGCCGCCTTCTGCCAAGGCCTGATCCTCGCGGGCCTGCTCGAAGGCATCAAGGTAGAGAACGGCGTGTTCGCGGGCGGGTCGTTCGACTGGGCGACGCCCTTTGCCGTTCTTTGCGGGCTCGGCGTCGTCACCGGCTACGCGCTGCTCGGCGCCACCTGGCTGGTGATGAAGACCGACGGCGTCGTCGCCGAACGCGCCCGCATCCAGGCCAAGCTGCTGCTCATCGCCGTGCTGGCGTTCATGGCGGTGGTCAGCGTCTGGACGCCGCTCGCCTTCGAGCGCATCGCGGCGCGCTGGTTCTCGACCCCGAACATCTATTTCCTCTGGCCGGTACCGCTGCTCACCGCGTTCGTCGCGCTGATGATCTGGCGCTGGATCGAGGAGGGCCGCGAAATCCCGCCGTTCCTGGCGTCGATCGCGCTATTCCTGCTGGGCTATCTCGGCCTCGCGATCTCGACCTTCCCGTATCTCGTGCCGCCGGTGCTGACGATCTGGCAGACCGCGGCCGCGCCGGCGAGCCAGATCTTCATGCTGCTCGGCACGGTCGCGCTGCTGCCGATCATCTTCGGCTACATCGTGTTCGTGTACTGGTTGTTCCGTGGCAAGGTGCGTGAGGGCGAAGGGTATCATTGACCTAGGCGACGAGGTTTCCTCGCAGCCCAAAAAGAAAGAGTCCCGGGCGCGCACCCGGGACTCCTGTCTTGATCCGCTCGATCGATCGTGATCGCGCCGGGAGGGGTCGCCCCGACCGGATCAATTGCCTACGGCATCGCGCCGAAGCGATAGTTGACGCCGGCCTTGATCACCGAGATGCGCTGATCGACGTCCAGATTGACCGGGGTCCCCTGAAAGGACGCGAAGTCGACCGTGCGGCGGCCGAAGTCGATGTAGTTGTACTCCGCCTTGGCCGACCAGGCGCCCGAGAACGCCCACTCGATGCCGGTGCCCACCGTCCAGCCGGAGCGCATCTCGGATGCGGTCGAGCTGTAGACCGGAACGCCGCCAACCGAAATGTTGTTGTCGTAATCGAATTGCGCCCATGCGGCGCCGATCTTGCTGTAGACCATAGCGCGATCCCAGGTGTAACCGAGGCGCGTGGTGGCAGTGCCGATCCATGTCGCTTTGGATGAACGATTCACGGAGGCATCGGTATCGATGATCGTGCTCGTCACACTGCCTTGCACGTCGGCCCCGGAGAAGTCCACCTCTGCGCCCAGCACGAAGCGGCCGAATTGATAGTTCCAGCCGGCTTGAACGCCGCCGAGAAATCCGTCGCTGTCGATCTTCTGCGTCGGGATCAGGAGCGCGCTGCCGAGGAGTGTACGGTCGGTGATGTCGGTCTCGCCCCAGCCGTAGCCGATATGCCCGCCGATATAGAGGCCGCTCCAGTTGTAGGCGACGGGGGCAGCCGCCGCGGGCGGCGGCGCCTTGCGTATCGGCAAATCAGCAGCCATGGCGGAAGTGACGACGAAAGCGCTCAGCACGATACTCGGCACCAGAAACTTCTTCATCACGCGCTCTCCCCATCCTTGCATGAGCCCGACACGAACCATTCCCCTGCGGACTCCGTGCAAACTGTTATAGGCGCGATGCACGAGAGCGCAATTGCGGGCCGGGTAGTTGAGTGCTGCGCATCCACCCGTGAGCACCGATCTCAAAAAATTATTTTTGGATTCGGTACGTGACTGCCGATTGTCGCGACGCGTGATCACGGCGACGTTGTCGAGCGCAGGAGCGGGTACGCCGCTCGCCGCAGTTCGGCCATCGATCCGGCCAATACGTGGCGCTGCTTCGCGTTGGCGTCTTCATGGTTCCAAGCGCGGCATCGCATGCGGTGGCGGGCTTCGAGTTTCACAATGCATTGCCGGCACGGAGTGTATCAAAACGATGCGGCGCGCCTGGCATCCCGCTTGCTCTTCGTCGGACGACGGTGGTCTTCCGATGGAGGGAACGGATGTTAACCAGAATGTTGTTCGAAACGCCTTTCGTCTCGCGGATGTTGACGGGCGGCGTCATGGCGTTTGCAGTGCTCGCGACGCCGATCGGCCTCGCGCCGGCTCGCGCCGACGGCGCGGCGGCCGTCAGCTGCGTCCGCTCCCGCGGCGCCTTTGCCTGTGCCGAGAATTGGGGGCCGCGAGTCGATGCGCATATCCGCCGCTATTTGCCTCCCCGTGACGAGCAACTGGAAAGGGAAGCCGCCCAGCGCGAACGCAGATGGGTCGCCCGCTGCCGCCCAGTCTTGAAGGAGGATCGCTACGGCGTGAGCCGCTACGAATACGCCGCGCCGGGCTGCGAATTCGGCAGGACCCACGACTAAGCACGTTCGCCGAGCGCGAGAGTCCCGATTTGAAGCAGGCCGACATGGTTTCTGTGCCGATCCGGGAACGCAATCGGATGTGCTAAGCTCACGCGCGCAAGGGTCGCCGCACGACGGCGACCCACGATCGAACGGGGGGCAGATCATGCGCGCGGTATGCGGCTTCGCGGCAATCACGGCGACCATCGCGCTTTCAATCGGGATCGCAAGCGCGCAGGCGCAATCCTATCCGGCGCGGTCGATCAAGATCGTCGTGCCGGCCACGCCCGGCGGCGCGATCGACGTGATCGCGCGGCTGGTCGGCGACAAGCTCACGGTGTCCATGGGGCAACCGATCGTCATCGAGAACAAGCCCGGCGCCTCCAACAATCTCGGCACCGACTTCGTGGCCAAGAGTCCGCCCGACGGCTACAGCCTGGTGATCGTCGCCTCGAGCCACGCCACCAACAAGTTTCTGTTCAAGCAGATGCCGTTCGATCCGGTGACGGATTTCGAGCCGGTCGTGTTCACCCACATCGTGCCGCTGGTGCTCGCCGTGCACCCGTCGGTTCCCGCCAAGAACGTGCAGGAACTGATCGCCTGGATCAAGGCCAACCCAGACAAAGCGTCGTTCGCCACCAGCGGCAAAGGCAGCTCGCTGCACATGGCGGCCGAGCTGTTCAAGGGCATGGCCGGGATCCCGAAGATGCTGCATGTGCCCTACCGCGGCAGCTCCGCCGCGCATCCCGACCTGCTCGGCGGCCGCACCGCGATGATCTTCGACACCGTCACCGCGATCCTGCCGCACGTCCAATCCGGCGGCGTTCGCGCGCTCGCGGTCACGACGACGAAACGTTCGGCGGCGCTGCCGGACCTGCCGACCATCGCCGAAGCGGGCCTGCCCGGCTACGACGCCAACACCTGGGGCGGCATCCTGGCGCCGGCCGGCACGCCCAAGGACGTCGTCGCCAAGCTCAACGCCGAGATCAACAAGGCGCTTGCCACCGAAGACGTACGCGCCAAGCTACACAGCAACGGCATCGACATTCAGGGTGGCACGCCGGGAGACTTCGCGGGCTACATCAAGGGCGAGGTCACGAAGTGGGCCAAGGTGACGAAGGACGCCGGCATCGAGCCGGAATAAAGCCCTCACCACCTATCGACTAAACGCACTTACTGTTTCTGCCCGCTCGCCGACGGCGGCGGCACCGGCTGCCCTTGCGGGCGGATCAGTCCCCAGCCGATGCGGATGAGCGGCAGGCGCCCCTGCACCGAGCGCTCGAAGGCGCGCGGCACCTCGGGCACGAGCTCGGGAAAGCGCTCCTTGATCTCGGGCGGCGGCGTGCCGGCGGTGTCGGTCGTCGGCCAGACCACGATGGCGCCCTTGGCCTTGACCGCATCGGGCGTCACCCAGGGCGAGCGCTCGGGCGTGGCGCTGAGATAAAGGCTCGGCCGGCTCGGCGCGCCGAGGGCGACGATCGCCGCGATGCGGGGATCGCCGGTGACGATCTGCAGCGGCGTGCCGGTGCGGCGCTCGAAGCTTTCGGAGAAGAAGCGCGCCATCGCCTGCGCCGGCAGCGTCACCCGCAGATCCAGATTGAGCCACGGCAGCACCACGAGCGAAGCAGCCGCCATGATGGGCGGAATGATCAGCAGGCCGAACCAGGCCGCGATGACCACATGCTGGCGGCTGAACCTGATGCCCTCGCCGGCCGCGACCACCACGAGCAGCCCGGAGAGGATGACCAGCGGCGCGATGCCGCCGACCGGCCCCGACCACCCGATCAGCACGGCCACCAGAGTGCCGGCGAACGCCGGCACGATTGCGAAAAAGTAGACGAACTGCCGGGCGAACGGATCGATGGCACGGCGCACGATGACAGGCGCCGGATCGCGCCGCGGCCACGGCCAACCCGCCACCAGCGCGACCAGCACGACCAGGCCGGCATGCGCCGCGACGATCAATCCGATCTGCCGCAGCCAGGCGACGAGATTTCCGGTCACCGCCTCCGGCGTGCGCAGGCGCGCCAGCATCGGCATGACGCCTTCGCCCGAACCGGAGTCCACCAGCCAGATCAGGTGCGGGCCGGTGATGACGGCGGCGACCAGCGCCGCCACCAGCGAGTCGTAGGAGACAAGCGAGGCGCGCGCGCGTTTGTTGGCCAGCGTGAACAGCAGCAGCAATCCGACCAGGATCAGGCCGACATAGGTGGTGAGCAGCAGGAGCCCGATCTCGACCGCGAGCGGCAGCCAATAGGCCCGCCGGCCCTCGCCGACCGCCCGCCAGTAGTGCAGCAGGATGATCGCCCACAGCGGCATGGTCAGGATGACCGGCCCGAAGTCCGGCGTCGGCACCGTGAAGGCGGCGACCCCGACCATCAGCAGCACGGCGAGCGCCGCGTGCTGTGCGCCGACGATGGCGCTTCCCAGCGTGAACACCGCCCAATAGGTCACGACCACGCAGGCCTGCGACAGCAGGTAGACGCCGAACAGGCTGCGGCCGGCGAGGTCGAAGGCGAGCGCGGCGAGCCAGAAGGCGAGCGGCGGCCCGAGATAGGTGCCGAGCTGAAACTCGTGGCCGACCGCGAGCACATTGGGCAGCTCGCCAGGCGGCCCGGCGTAGAACATGGTCGGCACCAGCGTCCACAGCAGCGCCTGCGCCAGCGCCGCCAGCCAGACCGCCAGCGACGGGCGCGAACGCAGGAGCTCGACGAAGATGGAGACGTAAAGCATCAGCCCGCCGCTATTCGATGCGACCGGCAGAGATAAGGCCCAAGCGATTGAAGAGCAACTGGCTTGGTGGAGTTAGAGCGGCAACACAGCCGGCTCGATCGCGTCCACGACCGGATCGCCATAACAGGCCGCCACCGGGGCGAACGAGCGGCGGTGATGAATGGTCGGCCCCAGCCGCGTCAGCGCGTCGAAATGCGCGGGCACGCTGTAGCCCTTGTGGTGCTCGAAGCCGTAGCCGGGATAGAGCAGGCCCAGCCGCGTCATCAGCCGGTCGCGGGTCACCTTGGCGACGATCGAGGCCGCGGCGATCGAGGCGATGATGGCATCCCCACTGATCACGGCTTGGCAGTCGCAGTCCGCCTCGATGCGGTCGCGGCCGTCCACGAATACCAGCCTGGGTTTTACCGGCAGCGCCGCCACGGCGCGCGCGAGCGCCCACAGCGACGCACGCAGGATATTGTCGCGGTCGATACGCGCGGGCGGCGCGAAGGCGACCGCGACCTGGGCATCGGCGCAGATCTTGGCGTAGAGCTTCTCGCGCGTTTCGGGATCGAGCTTCTTGGAATTGTCGAGCCCGCGCGGCACCCGCTTGGGGTCGAGAACGACCGCTGCGGCGACCACCGGACCGGCGAGCGGGCCCCTGCCCGCCTCGTCGCAGCCCGCCACCGGCCAGATGCCGCGCTTCATCGCCGCGCGCTCGCGGCGGAAGGTCGGACGTATGTCGTCCTCTCCGAGCGGCAGGCGGACGGGGCGCACGGTCGCCGCGACGCGAATGGAAGCCTTACGGCTGGATGTTGCGCGACTCATGGCGCGATGGTGCGCGCCGCGCTGCACAAGTCAACCGTTGCTGGCTCCCCCGTGTGAAGGACGGGGAAAGATCCGTCAAAACAGGCTGAGCTGGTCCGGCCCGCGTCGGGGCGGGTCGAAGTGCTCGGTCGTCAGCTTGGTTCGCACCTTGTTGAAGCCCAGCTTGTCGCAAGCGACCTCGAAACGGCGGCCGATCATCCAGGCCACCGGACCGCCGCCGGTCATGCGCTTGCCGAAGCTCGAATCGTAGTCCTTGCCGTCGCGGGTCTCACGGATGAGCTTGAATACGTGGCGGTAGCGATCGGGAAAATTCGCCATCAGCCATTCGCGGAAGAGATCGCGCACCTCCAGCGGGAGCCGCAGCAGCACGTAGCCGGCCTCGCGCACGCCGACGGCGGCGGCGGAATCGAGAATACGCTCGATCTCGGCATCGTTGAGCGCGGGAATCACCGGCGCCACCATCACCGACGCAGGCACGCCGGCCGCGCTCAATTGGCGCAGCGCCTCCAGCCGCCGCGAAGGGGTGGCGGCGCGAGGCTCCATCACGCGCGCGAGCTTGGCGTCGAGCGTCGTGACCGACAGGGCGACCTTCACCAGATTGCGTTTCGCCATGCGCGAAAGAATATCGAGGTCGCGCAGGACCAGCGCTGACTTGGTCACGATGCCGACGGGATGACCGTAGCGATCGAGCACTTCGAGGATACGCCGCATCACCTGGTGCTCGCGCTCGATCGGCTGATAGGGGTCGGTATTGGTCCCGATGGCGATGGTGCGCGGCGCGTAGCCCGCGGCCGAGAGCTCGCGCTCGAGCAGCTTCGGCGCTTCCGGCTTGGCGAACAGCTTGGATTCGAAATCGAGACCGGGCGAAAGGCCGAGATAGGCGTGGGTAGGCCGCGCGAAGCAATAGATGCAGCCGTGCTCGCAGCCGCGATAGGGATTGATCGAGCGATCGAAGCCGATGTCGGGCGAATCGTTGCGCGTGATGATCTTGCGCGTGGAATCGATGGTCACCGTGGTCTTGAACGGCGGCAGTTCCTCGAACGTCTGCCAGCCGTCGTCGAAGGTGACGCGCGCCTGCGGCTCGTAGCGCCCGGAGGCGTTCGACTGCGCGCCTCTTCCGCGGCGGCGATCGCCTTCGACGGAGACCTCGACGTCAGCCGGCGCATCTAGGTCGACGGCGACGGCGCGCCGTTGCATCGGCGATGGCTGGCCGCGGCGGGCGAAACCGCCCGCCGGCGCTGAGGGCTTCCGCGCCAAGGCCTCTGGCAAGGAGGGCCTAGGCGTTGAAGCCTTGAGCGATGACACCTCGAGCGCTGAAGCCTCTGGCGCCGGCGGGAGCCGGGCCGCTGTGGATGACCGACCCATGGGAGCAATCCTAGCGGAACGATGTGAACAAAACAAGAACATAATCGCAAAAAAGTGCTCGCGCAAGTCTCCGGAAAACCGATATTTCGACCGGCGCGTCTCTAGGCGCGCCCGACGACAAGGAGATGCCATGAGCAAGCTGATCGGCGGGGTCGCACTCCTGTTCCTGATCGCCGGAACCGGAACGGGCGCCAAAGCCGCGCCTTGGTGCGCTTTCTACGACTTCTCGACCTATAACTGCGGCTTCTACAGCTACGAACAATGCCTGGCGACGGTACGTGGCGCCGGCGGATGGTGCCGGCAGAACTTCTTCGAGGGCTATGGCAGCGACCGCCGGCCGAGTGGAAAAAAGCCGCGCGCCGACCGGTATTGAGCAGCGCTCGATCCGGGCGCTCTAGGAAAATGAACCCATGCTCAGCGTGGTGATCGCCACGCAGGACAGCGAACGCGCGCTGCTGCCGACGCTGGCCGCGCTGGTTGCGGGCGCGGTCGCCGGCGTCGTGCGCGAGGTGATCGTCGCCGACGCTGGCTCGCGAGATGGCAGCGCCACGATTGCGGAGGGCGCCGGCTGCCGCGTGGTGATATCCGAAGCGACACGTGGCGCCCGGCTCAGGGCCGCCGCCGCTGTCGCCCGCGCCCCGTGGCTCATGTTTCTGCAGCCCGGCACCGTGCCCGACGCTACCTGGATCGATGAGGTCAGGCGCTTCGTCGAGCAGTCCGAGCTGCGCGGCTGCGCCGGAAGCTACGCGGCCGTGTTCCGCGCCGCCTCCTCGACGTTCCGTCCGACCCTGATCGAGGCGGTCACGCTGTTGGGCGCCGTGCTGGGCACGCGACCGAATCCGAGCCAGGGACTGGTGATCGCCAAGACTCTCTATGACTCGTGCGGCGGCCACCGCGAGCTCGAAGAGACCGAGCGTGATCTCATTCGCCGGCTCGGCCGCCGCCGTCTTGTGCTGTTGCGCGCCGGCGCCATAGCCACGAGCTGATACTTGACTCCGTCAAGTAATTAATTGACTATGTCACATTGTTGTCCGAGCGATGCCATGCCAGCAACCAGCACCAGCGATCTCGATCGGCGCGTCGGCGCCGTCCGCCGCTTCAACCGCCTCTACACGCAACGGATCGGCGTCCTGCAGGACGGATTCTTGCGGACCCCCTTTTCGCTGGCCGAAGCGCGCGTGCTCTACGAGCTTTCCCGCCGCGAAAAAGTGACGGCAACGGAGATTGCGAACGAGCTCGGACTCGATCATGGCTATCTCAGCCGTATCCTGCGCGCCTTTGGCGAGCGCGGGCTGGTGGTCAAGACCGCATCGCCGAACGACCGGCGACAAAGCCTGCTGTCGCTGACCGCGAAAGGCCGGATGGCCTTCGCACCGCTCGACCAAGGCTCGCAGAAAGAGGTCGCCGGCATGATCGGCAAGCTTTCGGCGGCCGACCAGGACCGCGTCGTCGCCGCCATGCGCACGATCGAAAGCCTGCTCGCCGAAAACTCGTCCGCGAACGCCCCCTATCTCCTGCGGCCACCGCGCTCCGGCGACATGGGTTGGATCGTGAGCCGGCACGGTGCGCTCTACGGCGAAGAGTACGGCTGGGACGAACGTCTCGAAGCGCTGTGCGCCGAGATTGTCGCTGCCTTCGTTCGCAACTTCGATGGCAAGCGCGAACGCTGCTGGATCGCCGAGCGCGACGGCGAGAATGTCGGCTCGGTCATGCTGGTGAAGGACTCCGAGGAGATAGCGCGATTGCGCCTGCTGCTGGTCGAGCCGAAGGCGCGCGGGCTCGGCATCGGCGCGCGGCTGGTGGACGAATGCGTACGGTTCGCACGCGAGGCGCGCTACAAGAAGATCACGCTCTGGACCCACAGCGTGCTCACCGCCGCACGGCATATCTACGAGCAGGCGGGCTTCAAGCTGATCGACAGCAAGACGCACGACGAATTCGGTAAGATGCTCACCGGGGAGACCTGGGACTTGGAGCTGTGACCATGTCGCGGAGAGGTGGTGGCAGACCGAAGCCCGATCGGGGCGATGGCTATGTCACAAGTCTGAACCCGGCTACAGCGAAATGATGATCGAATGTATATGCTAGCCGAATTCGCGCACGTTTCATGATGGCAAAGCTGGTGGCATCGACGGCCGACAGCTTGTGCAGATCCGCACGCCGAAAGTATTCCCACGAGTGCTCTAGATCACGCAGTTCGCACGGCAAGATTTTTACGGTGCCAGGCTTATGGATGGATTCTTTCCACGTCAGCGCCACGTCCCGGTTTGCATTGCGATCGAGAAATGTGAATGTTTCGATGACAACGGGAACGGAGGTGTGAAGCTTCGCGCCTGCGCCGTGCAGCAAGTCCCATTGCTCTCGCGCTTGGGCGTGCAGTGGATCGCGTGACAGCGCAAGGGCGATCCACGCTCCGCTATCGACGAAAGCTGCCTCCCCCTGCCGCATCAGGGCTCGTCGTGAACGCTGTCGTGGTCGAAGGATGCGCGTTTCGGCTCGCCGTCCCAGATGGCAACCGGACCTGCGGCCTCCGGCTTGAGCACGACCTTGCGGATAGCGTCGCGAACCAGCTCGGCGACGCTACGCCCCGACCGGGCGGCGGCCTTGCGCAGCGCCGCAAGCTCTTCCTTGCGAAGGTAGACCTGGGTCTTCTCCATATGTGTCACTTTAATATCGCTCTTGACATACGTCAAGTTCGGAGCATTTTTGCCCACCACGTCGCGTCCGTAGTTGCGGCAAACATGCGTTGAATGCATGAACTGGGCGCCATGACGCGGAACAGGAGCATCAATTGAGTCTGCGCGCCGAGCTCGTGCGTCTGGGGCTGCGCTTTTTCGTCAAGCGCACGAGCGGCCCCAAATCGACGGTCGAGGCCGTGCGGCGGCGCCTCGCGCTCCTCGGCTGGCTGGTGCCGCTGCCGCCGCGGGGCACGCTGGTGAAACGCGTCGACCTCGACGGGGTCAAGGCGGTCAGCGTCGCGACCAGACAGTCGCGCCCTGACCGCTTCGTCCTCTATCTCCACGGCGGCGGCCATGTGGCGGGCAAGCCTGCGCTCTATCGCGATTTCACCTGGCGCATCGCGGCGGCGACGCGCACTGTCGTCGTCATCGTCGACCATCGGCTGGCGCCCGAGCATCCGTATCCGGCGTCGCTCGACGATGCCGTCAACGCCTACCGCGCACTGCTCGCCGATGGCGCCGATCCGCAGCGCATGGCGGTCATGGGAGAATCCTCGGGCGGCGGGCTCATGCTGGCGATGCTGCTGCGGCTGCGCGACGAAGGCGTTCCCCTGCCCGCGGCCGCGGTTGCGCTGTCGCCGTGGATCGATCTCGCGTTCACGGGAAATTCGTCTCAAGCTCAACGCCAAGGCCGATCCGATGATCCGCAGCGAGGAGGCGCCGCGGCTGGCGAGCCAGTATCTCGCCGGCGCCGATCCGCGCACGCCCTACGCCTCGCCGGTCTACGGCGATCCGGCCGGATTGCCGCCGACGCTAATCCACGTCGGCAGCGACGAAGTCCTGCTCGACGACTCCGTGCGCATGGCGGAACGGATGCGCGCCGCCGGTTGCGAGATCGAGCTCGAAATATGGCCGCGGATGCCGCATGCTTGGCACCTCTGGGCGCGCATTATGCCGGAGGCGCAGGCCGCCGTCGCGCGCGTCGGCACTTTCGTGCAGAGCAAAATGTAGGATGGGTGGAGCGCGCGCTTTTGCGCGCGATACCCATCATCCCTCCGCCAGCTCCGCTCGTCGCGATGGGTATCGCGATGAGCGCGCAAGCGCCCTCATCGCTCCACCCATCCTACGCGCGGCGCAGATGCTCGTCGAGGCGCGGCATGATCTCGACGAAATTGCAGGGCCGATAGCGGTAGTCGAGTTGGTGCAGGAGAATCTCGTCCCAGGCATCCTTGCAGGCGCCGGGCGAGCCCGGCAGGCAGAAGACGTAGGTGGCGCCGGCGACGCCCGCGGTCGCGCGCGTCTGGATCGCCGAGGTGCCGATCTTGGCGTGGCTCACCATCAGGAACAGCGTGGCGAAGCCGTCCATGCGCTTTTCAAAGAGCGGCTCGAGCGCCTCCGGGGTCACGTCGCGGCCGGTGAAGCCGGTGCCGCCGGTCGTGATGATCACGTCGATGGCCGGATCGCCGATCCACGCTTTGACGCGAGCGCGGATCTTCTCCACGTCGTCGGTGACGATGGCGCGGTCGGCGACTGCATGGCCGGCTTTCGCGATGCGCTCCGCGAGCGTGGCACCGGACTTGTCGTCGGCGAGATCGCGGGTGTCGGAAACGGTGAGCACCGCGATCTTCAGCGGGATGAATTGTCTGGTCTCGTCGATACCGGGCATTGCTCAACGGCCTGTAGGGTGGGCATAGGCGCGAGACGAGATTTCATCTCTCGCCAAACAAACGGTGCAGCGCCGTGCCCACGCGTAAAATACAGAAGCAAGCGGACCGAGCACGCGTGGCAGCATAGGGCGTTCACGCCCGTCTTCGCGGGCTACGCGCAAGAGCGCGCCTTTGCCCACCCTACGAGTTCGCGCATGTCTCTACAGCTGCGCCGCCGCGAACGTGTTGCAGCTCGCGATCTGGCCCGATCGAAAGCCGGTGTTGAACCAGCGCTGGCGTTGCTCCGATGAGCCGTGGGTGAAGCTGTCGGGCACGACATAGCCCTGCGCGCGCCGCTGCAGCGTGTCGTCGCCGATGGCGGCGGCGGTGCGCAGTGCGGCCTCGATGTCGCCAGGCTCGATGAACGCCGGCTTGCCCTGCGCCTTGAGGGCCTCGTTCTCGCGGTTCGCCCAGACGCCGGCGAGACAATCGGCCTGCAGCTCGACCTGAACCTGGATGTGGTTCGCCGCCGCCTTGTTGCCGGTCGCGCGTTGCGCCTGCTGCGCTTTCGGCAGAATGCCGAGCAGGTTCTGCACGTGATGGCCGACCTCGTGCGCGATCACGTAGGCCTGCGAGAACTGACAGCTCTTGCTGCCGACGTCGCAGCCGCGGAAGCGGGTCGCGATCTGGTCGAAGAACGAGGTGTCGAGATAGACCTTCTGGTCGGCCGGGCAATAGAACGGGCCCATGGCCGCCTGCGCGGCGCCGCCGCAATTGGCGTGCGTCTGACCGCGGTAGAGGACGAGCACCGGCGCGCGGTAGTTCTTGCCGTCCTTGGAGAAGATCTGCTTCCACTGCACCTCGGTGCTGCCCAGCACCTTGCTCACGAAGCGGCCCATGTCGTCCTGCGGCGCGGTACGGCGCGACGTGGAAGGCGGCTGCTGCATTTGCGGCTCCTGGTGCCGGTTCAACATCTCCGCCCCGCCGATCAGGAGCGATGGGTCGATGCCCAGCGCCCAGCCGACGATTCCCAACACCACGATGGTGCCGATGCCGATGCCGCCGCCGCCGACGGGAAAGCCTCCGCCGCCGCCGCCATAGCCGCCGCCGCCGTCGCGTCGATCCTCTACGTTGCCGCTTTCCTGCAGATCATCCAGGCGCATGGCCTTGCCTCCCATGGCTTTCTACGGCGAAGGCCCGTCCCGGACCTCTGGGGATGGCCCCCGTTCGCCGCGGAAAACGCTCTATCCTACCACCGCGCGGATCAACGCGCCTTCCGCAATATAGTTGCTAGGCATTTCTTGCCCAGTACCTCCGGGCGTTCGATTAAGTCGATTTTTACCTTGGATGTTCATAGTGCGTCGCAGTCGGTTGTAGGTCCCGCGTCACCGGCCGCGTCGCCTGAGTCAGAGTCCTGAGTCATGGTTGTGTCGCGTCGCGGGGCGTCCGTTCGGACGCCCCGCGTCAGTTTCAAGGCAATCGAATCCGGCCGAATTCTGATCGGGGACTGCGTCGCCGAGATGGCGAAGCTCCCGGCGGACTCGGTCGATCTCGTTTTTGCCGATCCGCCCTATAATCTGCAGCTGCAAGGCGACCTCAAGCGTCCCGATGATTCGCGCGTCGACGCGGTCGACGACGACTGGGACAAGTTCTCGAGCTTTGCCGCCTACGACGATTTCACCCGCGCCTGGCTGCTGGCGTGCCGGCGGGTGATGAAGCCCTCGGCGACGCTCTGGGTGATCGGCTCCTATCACAACATCTTTCGCGTCGGCGCGATCCTCCAGGACCTGAACTTCTGGATTCTCAACGACGTGGTCTGGCGCAAGTCCAATCCGATGCCGAATTTTCGCGGCCGGCGCTTCACCAATGCCCACGAGACCCTGATCTGGGCCAGCCGCGAACCGGGCGGCAAGGGCTACACGTTCAACTACGAGGCCCTCAAGGCCGGCAACGAGGACATCCAGGTGCGCTCGGACTGGACCATCGCGCTCTGCACCGGCGAGGAGCGGCTCAAAGGCGGCAACGGCAAGAAGCTGCATCCGACCCAGAAGCCGGAGGCGCTGCTGGCGCGAGTGATTCTCTCGACGTCGCGGCCCGACGACCTCGTGCTCGACCCGTTCTGCGGCACCGGCACGACCGGCGCGGTGGCCAAGCGGCTCGGCCGGCGCTTCATCGGCGTCGAGCGGGAGGCGGCCTATGCCAAGGCCGCGGAACAGCGCATGGCCGCGGTCGAGCCGCTGGCGGCGCCGACGCTCGCCCCGTTCATGACCGCACGCGAAGCGCCGCGGGTGCCGTTCTCGGCGCTGCTCGAGCGCGGGCTGGTGCTGCCGGGCGCTCGACTTGTCGACGCCAAGCGCAAGGTCAAGGCGCTGGTTCGTGCCGACGGGGCAGTTTCGCTGGGCGAAACCGTCGGCTCCATTCACCGCATCGGCGCGCTGGCGCAAGGGCTCGAAGCTTGCAACGGCTGGGCATTCTGGCACCTCGAGACGGCCAAGGGTCTCGTCTCGATCGACGCGCTGCGCGCGGAAATCCGTGCGGAGATGGGCGTAGCCTAGTCGGCCTCAGGCACGCTGCCGAAGCATCACGCCGTCATCCTCGCGCCGCCGCCAAAGCGCGACCGCCATCCAGAGCAGCAGGCCGGCGCAGGCCGGGGCAACGGTCAAGCCGACGATCCGCAGCCGATGAATATCTTGCGCGGTGGGCGCGACCAGTCCGCCGCTGAGCCAGGCGACGAGATCCGAGGTCGTTCGCGCCTGCGGATCGTCGAGCCGGATCGCCGGCAGCGCCGCCAATTGCCGCTCGACGTCCCGCATCTCCGCGTTGACCGCATCGCGGTGCTGCGCCGTTCCGATCGCCTCGCGCACGCGCAAGACCGCCTCGCACGCCTGGCCGGATCGCGCCAACGTGACGTCGCGGCAGCCGTTCGTGGCTTTCCAGACCGACTGTGCCGAAGGCTGAACGCGCTGGAGCTCGGCCTCGAGGGCCGCAACGCTGCGGTGCTCGCCGATGGCGGCACGCTCGTCGCGAAGCCGCTCGAACCGGGTATTGAGCGCAACGCCCGCGTTCGCCTGCTTGGCGCGGCCGGCGACGGTGTCGCCGATGTTCATGCTCGCGAAACCGATGCCGGCGAGCAGCATCATGATCAAGGCGCCGGCCCAGATCAGCCAGGCGGCAAACGCGGCGGGGCGGTGGCGGCCCTGCCACAGCTTGCTCGCGGCCGTGGGCAACGCCACCGCCAGCATGTTGACGGCGAGCCCGATCGCAGCCAACAGGACGGCGGCCAAACCGGTCTGGCCGAGCGAGGCGGCGAAGTTTGCATTGAGAACGAGGCCGACGGCGGCAAGGCACAGCGCCGCGGCGCCCACGATCAGGGCGGTCGTGCGCGATCCAGTCGGCGCAATCGTCGGCGCGGCCGGTGTCACAGGGGCCGGGACCGCCGGCGGCTCGGTCGGGACCGGAGCGGAAAAGACAGTCGGCAGATCACGCGCGACCGGCGGCGGCGCATTGCCGACAAGCGGTTGGGCGATAAGCGGTTTGGCGACCGCAACTGGCGCGTCGTCCCTGACGGTGACCGCCCAGGCCTTGCCGCGCCGGATGATCAGGCCGGCCGTCTGCCATTCCTTCAACCGCCGCGCGACTCGATAGCGAGTTCCATCCCCAGCGTTCGGCCAGAGCGGCATTGCTTACCTGTGCGCGGCCATCCGGTTGGGCGCGCAGCCAGTCCAAAGCCTCGCTCTCGCTCAGCTGCTTGGGTCGCGCGTCGAACGCGACAACGTTGGCCATCTCCCCTACCCCAATACGTCCCAGAGCGGTTCCGGGCGCCGCTGTATCATATACAGTGAGTCGACGGCAGCGGATCTCGCTCGTGCGAACGAACGAAATGGCAGGTGTTGCAGGGAAGCTAGGGGGTGCCGCCGTCCCGGTCCGGCAAGCCGGTATCGGCGTGCGCCGGCAGAAAGGGATGCTCAGAACGACATCTGCCTTCGCAAACTTTGCGAGACGCGCCGCAGCGGCTCGGAGATTTCCGCTTCCATCGCACTCGCGCAGACTTGGCCCGCCACCTTCGACGTGAACTCGCGGCGGATCGTCAGCGTCCGGCCTTTGATCGTGAAGGTCGACTGATAGCTGAAATACTTGTTGTCGATCGGCGCCTCCTTGACGGCCTTGGGCAGCGGAAGGCGTTCGGCGAAGGTCAGCTCGATCTCCTCCACCTGCTTGCCGGCATAGCATAGGAAGTCCGTCTGGCGGTCGGCAACGCGTTGCCCCAGCAACGCCCCGCCGGGGCGTCCGTGAATCGGCATGCCGATTGGAATGTCGCGAGCTCCGCTCAAGGGCATCTGCAGCTTCTCGTTCAGGCTGAACTCCCCTCGGAGGCTGTAGGGCTCCGACAGGTCGGAGGGCGTCGCCGGCTCGAAGATACCGGTCCCGGGACGGCCAAGGCCGCGCAGTATGGTCTCCGCGAACTTTTCACGGCCCTGCGTCTGGATTTGCACGGCTCTGCCGCGCGCGGACGTGGCGAAGATGCCGGTCGCGGTCTGCCGCGTGGTTCCCTTGATCACGCCATCCGCCGCGACCGATGCCGTCGTCCTGGCGGTCGTGACGTGATTCTCCGGTTTCATGGGTGGCGTTCGCGCCGGCCGGCCGCCGGCGCTCGAGATATGGAGCACCGGCTTGTCGTAGGAGCTTTCCGGCAGGATCCCGAACGACGCATATGATGCAGTCGGATCGGTATAGACGTCGAACTCGGGCAGATAGAGCATCACGTGGTTGAAGAACGGAACCGGCAGGTCCGGCAGCCGGTACGCGCTGCCGAGATTGACGAGCACTTGCTCGCTGGCGATCGCCTTGGCGCCGAGCAAAGCGCCCATCAACGCGACGTGGTCCTTGCAGTCGCCGAACTTGTTCTTGAGGACGGCCGGCGCGGGGTTGGGCGTGACGCCGCCGGAGCCCAGATACACCAGCACGTAGCGAATGTTCTTCTTCACCCATTGGTCGATCGCGACCGCCTGGGCGCGCTTGTCGTCGATGCCTTTGGTGACGTCTTCCGCCAGCGCCTGGATTTCGGGAGCCACGACGTCCTGGCCCTTCATGCTGGACCAGTAGCTGGCGCCGAGCTCGGACGCGTCCTTGAAGCTGGTGAGTACGAGTTGCGGCTCGCGATCCCAGCTCGAGACCGCGCTCGGCTCCTCGGGCCGCCAGCCGTTCGGACGATAACTGAACACGTGGCGCTGATCCTCGCCCGCGTCTATCGCCTCGTGGACCAGACCGGCGCCCTTGACGTGAGCTCTCAGCGCGAGCGAGCGCGGCGCGTCGACCGTCAGGCGATAGGTGTCATACGGCACCGACCGGGAAAAAACCGACTGGTAGTTGAAGTGCCCGGGGAAGCGCTTGTCGATCCTGTTCGTGCGCGAGCTGTGGACGAGCGTGTCGCCGACCTCGACGTCGGGGAAGATCAACGTCTTGACCTTGGCATCGCGCTGATAGACGGCGTTGAGCCCGGTGGCCGCGTCGCGGGTGAGAATGTGGCTCGGCTCGACCGCGATCTTCCTGCCGTCGGGCTTTTCCGTATAGGCCTCGACCGACTCGAGCGGATTGAGGCTCTCCACGTACGACAGGCTCTGCTGGCCGAGCGTGCGGATCGCGCTCTCGCGCAGGACCTTGTATCGCACCGTGTTCTCGGCGACGGCGGTCAGGTCCGGCCGAACGGAGACCCGCATGTTGACCGAAACGGTATAGGCCGGTGAATTGCGGTCGGCGTCGGCCGTGGGCGGCGCCGGGACAGGTTGGGTCACGGCCGGCGCCACCGACAGCACGACCGCGCAAAGTGCCGACGCGGCGATCCCGACGCAACCTGCCGAGCCCGATTTCATCTCATCCCTCCCGCCGTCCGTTTTCTCGCAGCCGAGATGGCCTCAACCACCCCGCGCACCCTGGGTATTCACATAGAGCGAATAGACCGAATGGCTCGCCGCCATGAACAGGCGGTTGCGCTTCGGCCCGCCGAAACAGACATTGGCCGCGCGCTCCGGCACGGCGATGAAGCCGATCGGCTTGCCCGCGGGATCGAAGACCTTGACGCCGTCCTGCTCCGCATTGCCCATGCCCCAGCCGCACCACAGATTGCCATCGACGTTGACGCGAAAACCATCGGGCGTGCCGCCCTCCTCGGCGGTGATGAGCACGCGGCCGTTGGCGAGCCTGGTGCCGTCGTCCACCACGTCATAGGCGTGAATCTCGCGCGGCGTCGCCCGCGACGCGACGATGTACATCTTCTTTTCATCGGGTGAGAAGGCGAGGCCGTTCGGCCCTTTGATATCGCCGGCCACGACCGTGGCCTTCCCACTCTTCGGATCGAGTCGGTACACATTCGTGGGCAGCTCCGGCGTCGCCACGTGCCCCTCGTAGTTGCCGAGGATGCCGAACGGCGGATCGGTGAACCAGATCGAGTTGTCCGACTTCACCACGACGTCGTTGGGAGAGTTCAGGGGCTTGCCGTCGAACTTGTCGATCAGCACGGTGATGGTGCCGTCGTATTCGGTGCGGGTGACGCGGCGCGCGTCGTGCTCGCAGGTGACGAGCCGGCCTTGGCGATCGCGGGTATTGCCATTGGCATTGTTCGACGGCCTGCGGAAAACGGTCACGTTTCCGGTTTCCTCGTCCCAGCGCATGATCCGGTTGTTGGGAATGTCGCTCCAGAGCAGGTAGCGGCCGTCGCCGAAATAGACGGGTCCCTCGGACCAGCGCATTCCGGTTGCGAGGCGCTCGACGCTCGCGAGCAGCAAGCGGTATTTCGCAAAGCTCGGATCGAGCACTTGCACCGCCGGGTCGGGATAACGCTCGCTCGGCTGCCAGGCTGTGTCGGTCATCTGCCGCCTCACCGCACCGCGAACGGCGCGTTATAGGGCCGACCGAACGGCACCCCGGCGGTGACGGTCTGCGCCGGCTTGAGATGCGCCTTGCCGTCGCGCTTGTTGTTGCGGGTATCGACGAACGACACCGGACCCTCCACGAATTCCATGATTGCGACATCGCCGGGCGCGCCGACCTGCAGTGTCCCGAGCTTTCCGGCGCGGTTGATCACCTTGGCGGGATTGACCGTCGCCATCGCGACCACCTGCTCGAGCGAAAATCCCAGCCCCAAGAACTTGCTCATCACCCAGGTGAGATACGGCATGCCCGGCGTGTTGCCGGAGAACACGTGGATGTCGGACGAGATGGTGTCGGGCGGGGCTCCCTGCGCGATCGCGGGCTCGGCGACGGTGTAGTCGAAGCTGCCGCCGCCGTGGCCGACGTCGAAGACCACGCCGCGCCGCTTGGCCGCGAGCGCCGCCGGCAGCAGCGTTCCGTCCTGCACGATATTGGTGAAGGCGCCGCCGATATTGGGCGCGCCGGAATAGGCGTGGGTGAGGATGTCGCCGGGCCGCAGCAGGTCGAGGATTTGCGACATCAACTCGCGCGTCTCGACGCCGCCGATGTGGCACATGACCTTGGCGGGCGTGCCCGACTTTTCGCACGCGGAGATGGCGCGCTTGAGCGGCTCGAGGCCGTGTTTGGCGATCACGTTCTCCGACATGCGTACCTTGATGCCGAGCACCATGTCGGCGTTCTCGGCGATGGTCCGGGCTGCCTCGTCCACGCGCGCGAAGTCGATGTTGTAGAGCTCGGGGACCGGGAAGCCGGCCAGCCCGATATTGGCGATATGCACGAAGGCGTAGAGCCGCGTCCGCGATTGGCCCACTACGTGTCGGCGGAAAGCGGCGAAATTGTTGGCGCCGGCGTCGCCGGCCGACACGCAGGTGGTCGTGCATTGGCTGGCCACCAGCTCGTCGGCCGGAATGCCGATCGCCGATCCGTAGGGATAGACGTGGGCATGCAGGTCGATCAATCCCGGCGTCACCAGCTTGCCGGATGCGTCGAGTACGCGCAGCGCCCGCGCCGCCGGAATGTCGGCCTCGACCGCCTCGACCATGCCGAAGCGGATGCCGATGTCGCGCTTGCCACGCAGCGATTGGCTCGGATCGAGCACGTCGCCGCCCTTGATTACGAGATCGAACTTGTCGTTCGGCCCCATGGCGGCGCGCGCGGGCCCGCCGGCGGTTACCGTCAGGGCGAACGATGCAGTGGTGGCAAGAAAATTGCGGCGCGATACGACCGGCATGACACCCTCCCTCCCAACAGCGATGGTTTTGCCCCGGATCGTGATCCGGGGCATTCAGGGCGTCAATCGCAAATGCTCTACCGCGCTGCGGTGACCTGAATCTCAATCGCCTTCGCCGGTGACTGCAGCCGCGCCTCGATGCAGGCGCGCGCGGGACCCTGCGAGGCGACGACCCAAGCATCCCACACCTTGTTGAACTCGTTGACGGTACGAATGTCCTGCAGCCAGATCGTGGCCTGCAGCAGCTTCGACTTGTCGGTGCCGCCCACCGCGAGCAGGCCGTCGATGCGGGCCAGAATCTCCTTCGTCTGCTCGGCGAGGCTGCTGCCCACCGTCTTCTCCGCCGTGAGCCCGGCGAGATAGACGGTGTCGCCGTGCACGACGACGCGGCTCATGCGCGGCCCATTCTCGTATCGCTGGATGGTCATGATCGATCTCTCCTTGTGCTGGGATTGCAGGCGCGATGGCGCGGCGTAGGATGTGCGCAGCCGCCAAGCCCATTACGGGCCAACAGTGGCAGATTGTTCAAGGGAGACGGCGCACCGTGGCGAAAATAATGGGTTTGCTGGCCGCACTGCTGATCGTCTGCACCGCGCCAGCAAACGCGCAGTCGTCGTATCCGGTGCGGCCGGTTCGCATCGTCATCGGTTTCGGCCCCGGCGGCCTCGCCGACATCACCATGCGGCTCCTCGGGCAGAAGCTGACCGAACTCACGGGCCAGCAGGTCGCAATCGAGAACCGGCCCGGCGCCGGCGGCGTCGTGGCCGCGAGCGCGGTGACGTCGGCGGCGCCCGACGGCTATACCCTGTTCGTGCTCTCCAGCGGCATCGCGATCAGCAAGTCGCTGCTCAAGAGCATGCCGTTCGATCCGGTGGCGGATTTCGCGCCGATTTCGACCGTCGCGTTCTTCGACCTGTTGATCTTGACCAAGACGGACTCGAGCCTGCGCACGATGAACGACGTGCTGGGGGCGGCGCGCGCCAGTCCCGGCGGGTTCAATGTCGGGACGATCAATCCCGGCAGCACGCAGAACCTGACGGCAGAGCTCTTGAAGTCGGCGACCGGCGTGAGCATGACGATGGTGCCCCACCGCAGCACGCCGGAGGTTCTGACCGCACTGCTGCGTGGCGACATCCAGATCGCGGTGGAATCCTACGCTGCGCTGAAAGCGCAGATCGACGACGGCCAAATTCGCGCCATCGCGGCGAGCGGAGAAACCCGCTCGCCCATGCTGCCGAACGTCCCAACGCTGCGGGAGAGCGGCGTCGCGGCAGAAGTCGTGGGCTGGAACGCACTGGTCGCGCCGGCGCAGACGCCCAAGGATATCGTCACGCTGCTCAATCGCCACATCAACGCCATCGTGGAGATGCCCGACTTCCGCCAGCGCCTCATCGATCTCGGCACCGAGGCGAAGGCGGGCACGCCGGCGGAGCTCGGTGCGCGGCTTTCCGCCGACATCGGAAAATGGGCCGCGGTGGTCAAGCAGGCCGGGCTCGAGCCGCGATGACCCAAACTCCGCTCGTCGATACTCACGTGCATGTCTTCACACGCGACATGCCGCTCGTCGCCAACCCACGGCACGCGCCGACTTACAGCTTCACCGTGGAGCAATTGATCGCGACCATGGATGCGCACGGCGTCGCCTTCGGCGTCATTGCGGCGGCGAGCCCATGGGGCGACTACAACGACTACACCATCGCCGCACTGCGGGCGCATCCGCGGCTGCGCGGCACCGTCATCCTCGCGCCGACGGTCGAGCGCTATACACTCGAGGCGATGAAGCGGGACGGCGTGGTCGGCGTGCGCCTGCCGTTCATCGGCAATCCCCTGCCCGACATCACGAGCTTCGACTACCGCCGCTTCCTGCGCCGCCTCGCCGATCTCGACTGGCATGTTCATCTTCATGTGGAAGGTGAGCGGCTGCCGCCACTGATCGATGCCATCGAAGCATCCGGCGTGAAGCTCGTGATCGATCACCTCGGGCGCCCCGAGCCGGCGGGCGGCATCAACAGCGAGGGCTTCAAGGCCATGCTGCGCGCGATCGAGCGGGGCCGCACCTGGGTCAAGGTTTCCGGCGGCTACCGGCTCGGTGCCGCCGCGTGCGACTATGCGCGCGAGCTCGTTCGCGTGGCCGGGCCGGATCGACTGGTCTGGGCGAGCGACTGCCCCTTCGTCGGACACGAGAAGGATGTGCGCTATCAGGACACGATCGATTGGCTGGTCGACTGCGTCCCCGATCAAGCCGCGCGCGCCAAGATATTCGGTGAGACCGCGCTGAAGCTGTATTTTGGTTGAGCAAGAGAGTGATCCTTCCAGCCTAAGGAACGAGAGCATGACCTACACGCTGGAATTTTTCCGCCGCTTCGTACGGCCGGCTGGAGCAGCCTTGTGTCTGACGTTGGCGTCCGCGGCCCCGTGCGCCGCGCAATATCCGGAGCGGCCGATCCGGCTGTTGCTGCCGTTCCCGGCCGGCGGGGCGGTGGATCACGTCGCGCGCCTGGTGACCGCGCGGATGGCGGAAGACCTCGGGCGGCCGTTCGTGATCGAGAACAAGGCGGGCGCCGGTGGCGTCATCGCCACCGACGCAACGGCCAAGGCACCGCCCGACGGCTACACGCTGCTGCTCACCACGCCCAATCATACCATCAACGCGGCACTCAATCCGAAGCTGCCCTACGACACCGAGAAGGACCTCGTACCGGTCGCGGTCGTGGCGGAGGTGCCGGAACTGCTGGTGAGCCATCCGGGCGCGCCGTTCACGACCTTCGCCGGCTTCATCGACTACGCCAGGAAGTATCCGGGCAGGCTCAACTATTCCTCGGCGGGCAACGGGACACTGCCCCATGTCACCATGGAATTGCTGCTGCGGCGCACCGGCATCGCGGTCGCCCACATTCCATATCGCGGCGCAGCGCCGGCGATGACCGATCTTCTCTCCGGGCAGGTGCAGCTCAAGATGGATACGTATGCCACCGCGCACCAGCACGTGGCGCAGGGCAAGCTGCGCGCGCTCGCCTTCGCGAGCCGTGTGCGATCGACGCTGATGCCCGACGTCCCGACGGTCGCAGAGATGGATCTGCCGGGTTACGAGGGCATCCTATGGATCGGCATCGTCGCGCCGGCAGGGACGCCGCAGCCGGTGATCGACAAGCTCGCGGCGTCGGTCCGGCGCGCGGTGCGCACGCCCGAGCTGGCGGAACGGCTCGCGCGCGACGGCGTCGACCCCGTGGGCGGCACGCCGCAAGCCTTCGCCTCCTTGATCGCAAGAGAGATCGGCGAGTGGCGGAACCTGGCGCAGTCGGCCAAGATCACACTCGATTGACAATGCCTGCACCCTTTATGGATTCCCGCCGCCTAAGTAAGAATCAGCGCGCCGCCACCACCATGATCTCGACCTTGTACTGAGGCGCGGCGAGCTTCGCCTCCACCGTCGCGCGTGCCGGGGTATGTCCGGGCACGACCCAGGCATCCCAAACTGCGTTCATCTCGGCGAAGGTCGCCATGTCGCTGAGCCAGATATTGGCCGAGAGGAGCTTCGACTTGTCGGTGCCGGCCTGCGCCAGATGGCTGTCGATGGTGGCGAGGATTTCGCGGGTCTGCTCGGTGACGCTCTTGCCCGCATTTGCGTGTGCGACGGTGCCGGCGAGATAGACGGTGTCGCCGTGGATGACGATCTGGCTCATCCGCGGCCCGACTTCCTTACGTTCGATGCTCATACTCGTCCTTTCTGGTTTTGTGGAAACTGGCGCCAAGTCGGTGTCAGCCGCCGGGCGCGCCCTGCGTGTTCACGTAGAGCGAATAGACCGAATGGCTCGCCGTCATGAACAGGCGGTTACGCTTGACGCCGCCGAAGCAGACATTGGCGCAACGTTCCGGCAGCGCAATAAAGCCGATCGGCTTGCCGGTGGGATCGAATATCTTCACCCCGTCCTGCTGCGCGTTGCCCATGCCCCAGCCGCACCAGAGATTGCCGTCGAAGTCGCAGCGGAAGCCGTCGGGCGTGCCGCCGGGCTCGGCGGTGATGAAGGTGCGCGGATTGGCGAGCTTCTCGCCGTCGACGTCATAGACGCGGATCACGCGCGGGGCCACGCCGGCCTCGACGATGTAGAGCTTCTTTTCGTCGGGCGAGAAGGCGAGCCCGTTCGGCCGGTTGACGTCGCCGGCCGCGACGGTGGCGCGGCCGGTCTTGGGATCGAGCCGGTAGACATTCGTGGGCAGCTCCGGCGTCGCCACGTGGCCCTCGTAATTGCCGAGGATGCCGAACGGCGGATCGGTGAACCAGATCGAGTCGTCGGACTTCACCACGACGTCGTTCGGAGAATTGAGCGGCTTGCCGTCGAACTTGTCGATCAGCACGGTGACGTTGCCGTCGTACTCGGTGCGCGTCAGGCGCCTGCGTGTCGTGCTCGCAGGTGACGAGCCGGCCCTGGCGGTCGCGGGTGTTGCCGTTGGAATTGTTCGACGGCCGGCGATAAACGCTGGTACGGCCGGTGCCCTCGTCCCAGCGCATGAGGCGGTTGTTGGGAATGTCGCTCCACAGCAGGCAGCGCGCATCGCCGAAATAGACCGGTCCCTCGCACCAGCGCATGCCCGACGTAAGCTGCTCCACGCCGGCGAGCGCGAGGCGATACTTGTTGAAGCTCGGATCGAGCGTCTGGATCGCGGGATCGGGATAGCGCTGGCTCGGCTCCCAGGCGGCGAAAGCAGTGCGGGTGAGTGCGACAGCCGCCGTCGCCCCGGCCGCAGTCAGCATCGTGCGTCGCGTCAATTCCATGGCGTGTCCTCCCGTGCTTGGCCCCGATCTCTCTGCGGATCGTCGGCGCTATCCTAGCGCATGCACCAGCACTTTGCGCATGAGATTGGGCAGCGCCTCGCCGGCCAGATCGGCGCGCGCGACCCAGCGCGTGCCGGCCGGCGCCGGCGTCCGTGGCGGCGACATTCGCCGTGTAGACGGCGAGCTCGAGCGGGAAATGGGTGAACACATGCGCGACGACGCCGGGAAGCCGCCGCCATCGCAGCTTCGCACGCGGCATCGGGGCTTCGGCGAGCGCCGTGTCCTCCGCGAAATCATGCGTCCAATCCGTCGTCGGCACCTCGGTCATGCCGCCGAGCAGCCCCTTCGGCGCACGCGTGCGCACGAGCACCGCGCCGTCGGCGCGCATCGCGACGAAAGCCGCGCCGCGGCGCAGGCGTCCTGTCTTCTTCGGCGCCTTGCGCGGAAAGGTCTCGGGATCGCCGCGCCGGCGCGCCGCGCAATCGTCCATCCAGGGACAGAGCGCGCAAGCCGGCTTCTTCGGCGTGCAGATGGTGGCGCCGAGGTCCATCAGGGCCTGCGCGAAATCGCCGGCGCGCGCGGCCGGCACCACGTGTTGCGTAAGCCGCCTGACCTCGGCCTTGGCCGCGGGCAATTCCTGCTCGACGGCAAAGAGCCTCGCCACCACCCGCTCCACATTGCCGTCGACCGCCGCGGCCGGCGCGTCGAACGCGATGGCAGCGATCGCGGCGGCGGTGTAGGGCCCGATACCGGGCAGCGTGCCGAGCTCGGCTTCGCTCCGCGGGAACTGCCCGCCGTGGCGCTCGACCACGGCCTTGGCGCAGGCGTGCAGATTGCGTGCGCGCGCGTAGTAGCCGAGCCCGGCCCAGAGCTTGAGCACGTCGTCGAGCGGCGCCGCTGCCAGCGCCCGCACATCACCGCCAGCGCGCGGTGAAGCGCGCGAAATAGGGCGCGACGGCCGTCACCGTGGTCTGCTGCAGCATGATCTCGGAGAGCCAGACGCGGTACGGATCGGCCGTCTCGCCGGGCAGCGCGCGCCACGGCAGCTTGCGGCGATGGCGGTCGTACCAGGAGATGAGCGCAGCCGCCTGCGGGCCTTCCCGCTCCGCGGCATCGCGCTTCCGCCGCTCGGTTCCGACTGCTACGCTCATGACCGACCGATGTGGCAGAGCGGAACCCCGTGAACAAGCCCGGCAAATCCTATCCGCGTCCGCTCAAGGACCTTCTGCACAAGACGCTCACGGATGCCTTCGCCAAGCAGGGCTTCGCCTCGACCGAGCTCGTCACCCGCTGGGCCGAGATCGTGGGCGCGGAGATCGCCGCCCATTCGGAACCGGAAAAGATCCAGTGGTCGCGGCCCTATAACGGACAGACGCCGGAGCCGGGCACGCTGGTGTTGCGGGTCGAGGGCCCGGCCGCGATCGAAATCCAGCATCTCTCCGGTGTGATGCTGGAGCGCGTGAACCGCTTCTTCGGCTGGCAGGCGGTCGGGAGCCTGCGGCTGCGGCAGGCGCCGCTCGGCCGCAAGACCCCAAAACCCCTCCCCGCCCTCGACCCGGACGCCACCGCCCGCATGGCGGCCGAGCTTGCCGATATCAAGGACGAAAGACTGCGCGACGCGCTCGCCCGGCTGGGGGCGGCCATCAAACAGTCGTGACCGGGCGCGTCTGCGGCTCACGCCGCCCACGCTAGTTATTGAGTTGACGCGTTTTCTACGGCGAACCGGAAGTCCACTTCGCCGGAAAACGCTATGTACCCCTGGCGGCCTGCCATTGCCACTTTTGCCGTTTCAGGATAGCGACTTGGCCCGGGACGACGTCCTGGCTAAGGGAACTAGCCGGAAGGGCGTAAATCCGTTCAATCGTACGGACCGTGACAGGCCATGACCAAGGACAACGAGACCGAGTCGACCACATTGACCACCACGCGGCGCAATCTGCTCGTCGGCGCTGCCGCAGTGGTTGTCGTCCTGGCCGGCGGAGCCGGCTATTACCACTGGAGCCGCACCGACACGGCCGTGGCGCAGACCGCCGGCGGCGAGGTGCCGCTCGCCGAGCTCATGCAGCCGGGCCCGCTCGGCGACGAGGTGCTCGGGGCGGCGAATGCGCCGGTCACCATCATCGAATATGCCTCGATGACCTGCCCGCACTGCGCCCATTTCCACAAGACCGTCTATCCCGAGCTGAAGAAGAAATACATCGACACCGGCAAGGTTCGTTTCATCTTCCGGGAGTTTCCGCTCGATCCGCTGGCGGCCGCCGCATCGATGCTGGCGCGCTGTGCCGGCAAGGACAAATTCTTCCCGCTGATCGAGACGCTGTTTCGAGGCAGCAAGGCGATTGGGTGGTGCAGAAGCCGCTGCAGCCGATGTTCGCCATCGCCAAGCAGGCCGGCTTCACCCAGCAGACCTTCGACGAGTGCCTGGCGAATCAGCAGATGCTCAACGGCATCGAGGAGCAGCGCACCCGGGCGTCGCAGAAGCTCAACGTCAGCTCCACGCCGACCTTCTTCATCAACGGCAAGATCTTCCGCGGCGCCCTGACGATGGAGGAGCTGGACAAGCAGATCGCCCCCTATCTCAAGGGCTGATAAGGGTTTTTTCCGTTCTGCGGGACCCCTCGGCGGCCGCCGGAAACCGGTATTGCCGTCCGGGCGGCCCGGATTGGTTACAGACGGGACAACGTCTTCTTTCTGTTGCGGAATCACGACCATCGATTCATTCTCCCGGCCGATGCGGCTACCCATGATTCATGAGTCGACCCACTCCCTGGGCCGGAGCCTTGAGGGATTCCGTCAAGGCCACCCAGCCATGATTGGAACAGTGCCAGTATGAAGCTCACGCGCCTGCGCCTGCTCGGCTTCAAGTCCTTCGTCGAGCCGACCGATTTCATGATCGAGCCGGGGCTCACCGGCGTGGTCGGGCCGAACGGCTGCGGCAAGTCGAACCTGGTCGAGGCGCTGCGCTGGGTGATGGGCGAGACCTCGCACAAGTCCCTGCGCGCCGCCGACATGGACGACGTGATCTTCGCCGGCACCAACAACCGGCCCGGCCGCAACAATGCCGAGGTCGCGATCCAGATCGACAACAGCGCACGCAAGGCGCCGGCCCAGTTCAACGAGCACGAGACGCTCGACATCTCGCGCCGCATCGAGCGCGAGCAGGGCTCGACCTATCGCATCAACGGCCGCGAGGTGCGCGCCCGCGACGTGCATATCCTGTTCGCCGACGCCTCGACCGGCTCGCGCTCGCCGGCGCTGGTGCATCAGGGCCGCATCGGCGAGATCATCCAGGCCAAGCCCGAGCAGCGCCGGCGCGTGCTGGAAGAGGCGGCCGGCATTTCGGGCCTGCACGCGCGGCGGCACGAGGCGGAGCTGCGGCTGCGCGCGGCCGAGCAGAACCTGCTGCGGCTCGAGGACGTGATCGGCCAGCTCGCGACCCAGATGGAGGCGCTCAAGAAGCAGGCCCGGCAGGCGATCCGCTATCGCACCGTCGCCGCAGCAGGTGCGCAAGGCCGAAGCCACGCTGTTCCACCTGCGCTGGGTCGCCGCCAATGCCGAGCTTGCCGAGGCCGAGCAGGCCAAGAATGCTGGCCGTGCGGCTGGTCGCCGAGCGCACCGGCGAGCAGGCCGAGGCGTCGACGCGCCAGGCGCTGGTGGCGGCCGAGCTGCCGGCGTTGCGCGAGGCCGAGGCGAGAGCCGCCGCCGCGCTTGCAGCGGCTGGTCGATGGCGCGCGACGACGCTCGAGCGCGAGGAGACAGCGCGCCCGCGACCGCATGGCCGAGCTCGATCGCCGGCTGGTCCAGCTCGGGGACGACATCGAGCGCGAGCGGCGCCTGGCCGCCGACGCGCAGGCCGCGCTTGACGCGGCTCGCCGCCGAAGAGGAGACGCTGCAGCACGAGACCGCGGCCAACGAGGAGCGCCGCGCCGGCGTCGACCAGCGCGTCGCGGAGGCCGACGCCGTGCTCGCGGCCTCGGAAAAGACCTGCGACGAGCTCACCGGCACGCTTGCCGACCTCACGGCGCGCCGCAACGCATTGGAGAAGCACCGCGCGCGAGCACGGCGACCGGCTCGGCCGCCTGGACGGCGAGATCGCGGCGGTCGACGGCCGAGCTCACGCAGCTCGGTGCCGAGATGGCGCAGCGCGGCGATCTGGCGGCGCTCGCCAGCGCGGCCGAAACCTACCAGGCCGCGGTCGCGGAGGCGGAGGCTGCCGCGCTGCGCGCCGAGGCCGCGCATTCCGGCGCCCGCCAGGCGCTCGACGTCGCCCGCGGGCCGCTCGCCGAAGCCGAGCGCCGCGCGCAGCGCCTCGACACCGAGGCCAAGACGCTGGCGAAGCTGCTTGCACGTCGACACCAAGAATCTCTGGCCGGCGGTCATCGACGACCTCACCGTCGAGAAGGGCTACGAGGCCGCGCTCGGCGCCGCGCTCGGCGACGATCTCGAGGCCCCGATCGATCCGTCCGCGCCGATGCGCTGGGCCGGCGCCGCCATCGACCCCACCGATCCGGCGCTGCCGGACGGGCGTCGAAGCGCTCGGCGCGCTACGTCAAGGCGCCGGAGGAGCTGGCGCGCCGGCTGGCGCAGATCGGCGTCATCGCGCGCGAGGATGCGCCGCGCCTCGACGCCGCTGCTCAAGCCCGGCCAGCGGCTGGTCTCGCGCGATGGCGATCTCTGGCGCTGGGACGGCTTCTCGGTCGCCGCCAATGCGCCGACCGGCGCCGCCCGCCGCCTCGCCGGCAAGAACCGCCTCGCCGACATCGAGGCCGAGCTGCAGGCGGTGCGCGCGCGAGGTCGAGACCAAGCAGGCAGCAGTGACCGCGGCCGCAGGCCGAGGTCGCATCCGCCGCCGAGGCCGAGACCGCGGCCCGCGCTCGCTGGCGCGACGCTGCAGCACGAGGCCGACGTCGGCGCGCGATCGCCATGCCGAGGCCGAACGCGAGGCGAGCCGCAACGCGGCGCGGCTCTCCGCGCTCGGCGAGGCGATGACGCGATTGACCGCGAGCCGCGACGAGGCCGCCGCCGCCCGCAGCGAAGCCGAGCGACGCGCTCGCCGCGCTGCCGCCGGCCGCCGAGATCGAGGCCCGGCTCGCCGCCGTGCGCGGCGAGATCGAAGGCCAGCGCGCGCGGCTCGCCGAGGTGCGCGCGGAAGCGCAGGCGCTCGCGCGCGAAGCGGAGATTTCCGGCCGCCGGCTCGCCACCATCGCCACCGACGCGCAGGGCTGGAGCGAGCGCGCACGAGGGCGCCGCCTCCCAGATCGCCACGCTCGAAGCCCGCGTCGAGGAAGCCAAGACCGAGCGCGCGGGCCTGGAAGACGCTCCGCGCATCTTCGAGGAGAAGCGCCGCGCGCTGATCGGCGAGATCGAGACCGCCGAAGCCGCGCGCCGCGCCGCCGCCGATCGTCTCGCAGCAAGGCGAGAACGCGCTCGCCGAGGCCGACCGCGCCGCGCGCGCCGCGCTCGAAGCCATGGGCGCGGCGCGCGAGGAGGCGGCGCGCGCCGAGGAGCGCTACGAAGGCGGCAAGCGCCGGCTCGCCGACGTCGCCCACGAGATCCGCGAGATGCTCGAGGTCGAGCCCGCCGAGGTCGCCAACCTCGCCGGCATCGAGCCCGACCGGGCGTTGCCCGACGTCGCCGAGGTCGAGACCAATCTCGAGCGGCTGCGCCGCGACCGCGAGCGGCTCGGCGCCGTCAACCTGCGCGCCGAGGAAGAGCTGCGCGAGGTCGAGACCCAGCACGGCACGCTCACCACCGAGCGCGACGACCTGGTCGAGGCGATCAAGCGGCTGCGCCAGGGCATCCAGAACCTCAACCGCGAGGCGCGCGAGCGGCTGCTCGCCGTCGTTCGAAGTGGTCAACAACCACTTCAAGCATCTGTTCAGCGAGCTGTTCGGCGGCGGCACCGCCGAGCTGCAGCTGATCGAGAGCGACGATCCGCTCGAAGCCGGCCTCGAGATCGTGGCCAAGCCGCCCGGGCAAGAAGCCGGCGACGCTGTCGCTGCTTTCCGGCGGCGAGCAGGCGCTCACCGCGCTGGCGCTGATCTTCGCGGTGTTCCTGACCAATCCGGCGCCGATCTGCGTGCTGGACGAGGTCGACGCGCCGCTCGACGACCACAACATCGAGCGCTTCTGCGACCTGCTCGACGAGATGACGCGCTCGACCGACACGCGCTTCGTGATCATCACCCACAATCCGATCACCATGGCGCGCATGAACCGGCTCTACGGCGTCACCATGGCCGAGCGCGGCGTCTCGCAGCTGGTGTCGGTCGACCTCGAAGGCGCGGTGAAGCTGCGCGATGCGGTGGCGTGACCGCTACGGACGTTGCGGGTCTCCAAAGCGCGTTGGCGCTATGATCGGAACCCGTCGCGGGAATCGATGATTTTGATCTTGCGCTCCAGCTTCTCGCGGTCGAGGTCTTCGAGATGCTTCCAGAGCTTGCTCGGCGCGAAAACAAAACAATGCGTGTCGCCGTCCGCTTCTTTCCTGACCGACCGGACCTCGAAATCAGGCGCCAACACTTCGTTCATGGCGCGAATGGTTTGGTATTGCTCTTTACCGATCTCTTGAGATGTGAGCAGCCGCTGCGCGCTGCCGAATGAAATCAGCAAATCCTCGCCTCGCATTTCCACGTCGAGCCTGGGATTCTTCAGCTGTTTGGCAAAATGCTTGACGATCTCATCATCGAAGTCCCGCCAATCCACCCAGACGCCATACTTGTCGAGGAACGATCCGCCCGTGCCCGGCTGCTCTATCGCCTGCCCGCCCCAGATGGCAACCTTTCCCCTCTTGCCGGCGATGTAGTTCTCGAAGGCCTCGCGGGCCTCCTCGTCCTGCTCGACCTCATCGGCCCAGCCGTCGCGAGGCTGCCGCGCATAACGAACGTCGAAACTCAAATCCCAGGCCTCGGCAATCAGCCGATCGAAATCTTCCCGCTCCGGTGCGACGAACACGTGATCGTTGAATGTCAAGTTCTGTGCCCAGGACGGAAGTTCGGTGAGAAGTTCCGGGCGGGCAACAATGATCCCCTTCGCAACCGGACCTCCAATGCCGGGCGGCTCGACGACGAGAATGGCGGGACCCGACGTTACGGCATTGAACAGTCCGGTCCAAAGTGGGTGCTCGAGCCACCAGCTTTCAAAGCCCACGGGGTCGACGTCTTCCGCATCGAAGTGCACGCTCGATACCATCTTCCTCATCATCTTCGTCACCACCGGCGCGTAAAAGCGGATCGGGTGCGTTGGGTGCTCGAAGCGCCAATGTCCAGGGTTGCCGTTGGCAGGGTTCAGTGACACAGGCATCGGCGCGAAGCCGGCGATGAATGCATCCCAACGAAACGGCCGAGGATCAAAAAGATTGCCAAAGTCGTAGAGCTGCAGGCGCATGATTTTGGTGCTCGATCTGTTTTCGGGCGCGCAATGCGTGTTGACGGTGGGCACAACCTCGGAACGACGCGCTACGGCCGGCAGTTATCGCGCGGGCCAATGATTTTTGAGCTGCCGCTCCAGCTTCTGGCGGAGCCGTGGCATTGAGCAACATTTGGCAGTGGCTGCGATTGTACTCGCCGGCCCGGGTGCTTGGAACATACCCCCTATTGCCGCCGCAGCCGGTCGAGCAGTTGCCGTGCGCGCGCGTCATCGGCATACAACGTCTCACGCAAAGTGCCGCAATGCCAAACCCGGCGGAGCACGCCCAGCATCGCCTCATCCGAAGTCGCGATCAGCCACCAGTCGGCCTGCCCTCCTCGCAACTCATTGTCCTCTCCGTCCCAGATGAGGATCGCGCTATTGCGCGTGAAGAAACGATAGTTCGTGACGCCGGGATGCCCATACGTCCGCGGGCCCTCCGAGAAATGAGACTGCAGCAGCGAGAGGTCCCCGGGCGCGAGGGGCCGATCGTTCGCGCTCGCTGCAACTGAAATGCCTGCGAGACAGTGACCGTGATCCCAGGTCCGGCAGTACATGAACGTCGAGAACGAGTCGGCGCACGGCTCCCATCTGACCTCGGAAGGGCTGGCGGCGCTGTCAATTGAATCCACTTCCACCACAACAGGCGGATTGTCGGAGCCATCCAACTGCACCGCCCAGGTGCAGACCCCCTGGTTTTCATGCATCACGACGAGCAACCCGGCTCGAACAAGGTCGTCCAATCGATCGGATTTGGCTCGGGCGCCGCACATCTCGAATGTGCGCGCATGGAAGTGCACCGTCGGCTGCTCCCTCCGGTTCTTTGGCGTCACTCTATTATTCATGCGTTCGCAAGACATTTGGTCGTGCGGGATGCTCGCGACCGGCATGAAAGCGACGAACCTGGCCAAAACGAGGGAATTTTGCCGTAGCAGCTCAGCGATCAGGTGGCGTGAACTGCCTCAGCGCCGCTGCCCGTAGGACCACGGCGGCTCGTCGGCCGGCACGATCATCTTGCCGATCGGCCAGAGCGCGAGCCCCGCGAGCTTGAGGTGCGCCCAGGCGAAGGGGATGCCGATGATGGTGATGGCCAGCAGAATAGCCGTGATCAGATGGCCGAGCGCCAGCCACCAGCCGGCGAGCACCAGCCAGATGATGTTGCCGAGGAGCCCCAACGGTCCGGTGCCGAAGTCCTCCCGGCCGGTATGAGCCTCGCGCGACACGGCCTTCTGGCCGAACGGCAGCAGCGTGTAGAGCGAGATGTTGAACGCCGCCCGCGCCCAGGGGATGCCGATGATCGTGATCGCCATGATGACAGCGGCGACCACCCAGGCGATGGCCATCCACAGGCCGCCGAAGACGATCCACAGCAGGTTGAGCAACAAGGAAAGAACGGACATGGGCGTCCCTCGCGATTGAGCGAAGGTGATGTAGGGACGACAGCGCCCGGCCGCCAGCCCGCGTCGTCGGCGGCATCCGGCCACGGTGTCCAGAGCAACTAGGGGATATCGGGCGCGACGCGTTCCGCGCTGCACCATGAGCCCGGGCCGAAGCACGGAACGGCCGGCGCCTTAGATCGTTGTCACATAGCCAACAAAAACAGGAAACGAGGAAGTAGGAGCTTCGGCTTCTACGTCCCCAAGGAGGGGCTCGGATGCCAAAAGCGTCCGGGCTTCTCCCGACGCAGCGCCATCTCAGGCGACGCGATAATTGCCCGCAACGAACGCCGCATAGCTCTGCTCCAGTCCCGAGCGTAGCGACGTGCGCGCCCGCCAGCCCATGCCCGCGAGCTTGGAGCTGTCGAGCAGCTTGCGCGGCACGCCGTCCGGACGCGATGGATCGAACACCAGCTCGCCCCGATAGCCGACGACCTCGGCGACGAGCTTGGCGAACTCGGCGATCGTCACCTCCTGGCCGCTGCCGACATTGACGTGCCCTTCGTCGGAATAGTGCTCCAGCACGAAGGCGCAGGCATCGGCAAGATCGTCCGCGAACAGGAATTCGCGCAGCGGCTTGCCCGTGCCCCAGACCTTCACGGTCGGGACGCCGTCCTGCTTCGCCTGATGGAAACGCCGGATCAGCGCCGCCACCACGTGACTGTTCTCGGGGTGATAATTGTCGCCGGGCCCGTACAGGTTGGTCGGCATGACCGAGATGAAATCCGCGCCGTATTGGCGACGATAGGCCTGGCACAACTTGATGCCGGCGATCTTGGCGACGGCATACCACTGGTTCGTCTCTTCCAGCGGCCCGGTGAGCAATTCCTCCTCGCGCATGGGCTGGTGGGCCAATTTCGGATAGATGCAGGACGAGCCGAGGAACAGCAGCTTCTTCACGCCGGCCTGGTAGCTGCCGTGAATGGCATTGCGGGCGATGGCGAGATTGTCGGAGATGAAGTCCGCCGGATAGGCATTGTTGGCATGGATGCCGCCCACCTTGGCCGCGGCGACGATCACCACGTCGGGCCTCTGCGCGGCCAGGAATTCTTCCGCCTGCTGCTGCCGCTCGAGGTCGACCTCGGCGCGGCCGGCGGTGATCACGTCACAGCCGCCGCGGGCGAGACGGCGCACGATCGCCGAGCCGACCATTCCATGATGCCCGGCGACATAAATCCGCTTGCCGGCGAGGTCGAATATCTTGGCGGTCATCGTCGAATCACTGCTCGCTTTCCATCGCTCTCTCGATAACTAGCGCATGTCCCGAAAAAGTGGAAACCGGTTTTCCGACAAGGACATGCGGCGATCTACTGCGCATTCGAAATGCCATGAAACGATACGGCATGTCGTCACATGGCCTTGATGCGCATGAAGGCGAACAGCACCATCCGCAGCAGCATGAAGCCGTGCCGAAACCGCGAGATCTGAGTCTCGCCGTAGCTGCGGCTGGCATAGCGGATCGGGACCTCGACCGCCTTGAGCCCGAGCTTCGAGGCGCCGAAGATGAGCTCGAAATCCCCGAACGGATCGAAATTCCCGAAATAGCCGCGCCCGGCCGCGAGCCGCGCATAGTCGGTCCGGCATATCGCCTTGGTCCCGCACAGCGTATCGGTGAAGCGCTGCGACAGCAGCCATGTGAACAGCAGCGAGAAGGCCCGGTTGGCGACGAGATTGAGGAAACGCATCGCCTCGTCTTCCATCGGATAGACCAGACGGGAGCCGTTGATGAACTCGCCCTTGCCGGATCGGATCGCGTCCCAGAACTTCGGCAGTTGCTCGGGCGGCACCGTGAGGTCGGCATCGAGGATGATCAGCACATCGCCGCGCGCCGCCTCGAACCCGGCAAAGACGGCGTCGCCCTTTCCCGTTCCCGGCTGACGCATCGCCTTGATGTCGTAACCGGGATAGGCGGCGACCACCCGCTCGATCTCCTGCCAGGTCCCGTCCTGCGAGTGCCCTTCGACGAAGATGATCTCGAGCGCGTCGGCGAAGCGCGGAATCCGCTTCACCGCCGCCTCGATATTGCCGCGCTCGTTGCGCGCGGGAATGACGACCGTCGCCGATCTCGCCTCGGCGCCTTGCCGCCGTAGCGAGCGGCACACCGTGTAGTGCCGCAGGCAGAGCTGGCGGATGAGCGGGAACGGCGCGAGAAAGCGGTTGATGAGGCGCCCCACGCCGAGGAGACGCGCCGGCGAAAGCACCCGCATCTCGTTCTTGACCGTGTCGAAGTCGGCGAGCGCGGCGAGCGAGTGCACGTCGGCGGGGGCAAGCACGTTCTGCGGCGGTTGCGGCATTTTCAACCCGACCGCCTCGGCGACTTTCAGGGCCGGATACCACAAGTGCGAGAAATGGCCGATGACGAGCCGGGTCTCGCGCGTGCACAGGGCATGCAGGCCCTCGAACATGGCCTGGCAGTCGTCGAGCGCGCCGAGCGCGTCGACCACCACGATGGCGTCGAATGGTCCCGGCAGGGAACGGATGAAGTCGGCGTCCTCGACGTCGCCGACCATGAACGTGAGACCGGGATGGGCTTGGCGCGCCTGCGCGATCATGCCCTCGCTGAAATCCACTCCGACCCCGAACGAGGGCGAGAGCGCGGCCAGCAAGTCACCGGTGCCGCAGCCGAGCTCGAGCACGCGGGCGCCCTGGGGGATCAGAAACTTCAGGTAGAGCAGGTCCTCGTCGTGAAAGAAGGCCGCACGCTCGAGCCATTTCCGGCGCTCGGGCGCGCTGGCGTCGGCGAGGCGGCGGACCTCCTGCTTGCGCGCCGACATGGCAGCGTTGGAGCAATGTGAGCTCAAGCTGGCAGCCACTCCGAAAATGGGGCGATTTTCTACGCTGCTTTCCCGTTCAATCGCACGCGGCCAGCGGGCGGGCAACTGCTTCGAGCGGCTTGCGTTCGGCCGCCACGCCCCAGCGCGCGGCGATCACGGCTGCGGCGAGCATCAGCACCGCGCCGAGGAGATAGCCGCCGAAGACGCTCCAGCGCGAGCCGGTGTCGATCAGGGCGCCGAACAGCCAGGGCCCCGCCACGCCGCCGATGCCGGTGCCGAGCGCGTAGAAGAAGGCGATGGCGAGCGCGCGGATCTCGAGCGGAAAGGTCTCGCTCACCGTCAGGTAGGCCGAGCTCGCCGCCGCCGAGGCGAAGAAGAAGATCACCATCCAGGCGATGGTCTGGCCGGTTGCCGACAGCACGCCGATGGCGAAGAGATAGCCCGCGCCGGCGAGCAGCAAGCCCGAGATCGCGTAGGTCGTGGCGATCATCGTCCGGCGCCCGACGGTGTCGAACAGCCGGCCGAGGAACACCGGCCCGAGGAAGTTTCCGGCCGCGAACGGCAGGATGTACCAGCCGACGTGATCGGCGCGGATGCCGTAGAAATCGGTCAGCACCAGCGCGTAGGTGAAGAAGATGGCATTGTAGAAGAACGCCTGCGCCGCCATCAGGCTCAGGCCCACCAGCGTGCGCCGGCGCTCGACCGGAAAGAGCGTCGTCGCGACCTCCCCCAGCGGCGTGATGTGGCGGGTACGCAGGCGGATGACCGCCAGTGGCTCGGTCGGCGAAGCGATGACCGCGGCCGTGGAACTCGACCCTCGATGCGATCGAGGACGGCGTTCGCCTCCTCGACGCGGCCATGGATCATCAGCCAGCGCGGCGATTCCGGCAGCCACATGCGCATGAAGAAGATGACGAGGCCGAGCGCGGCACCGATCAGAAAGGCGAGGCGCCATCCGAGGTCGGGCGCCACCACGGCGGGATCGAGCAGCACGATCGAGCCCGCCGCGCCGAGCGCGGCTCCGATCCAGAAGCTGCCGTTGATGACGAGATCGGTCCAGCCGCGATAGCGCGCCGGCACCAGCTCCTGGATGGTCGAATTGATGGCGGTGTATTCGCCGCCGATGCCGGCGCCGGTGAGGAAGCGAAACAGCGCGAAGCTCCACAGATTCCACGACAGCGCGGTCGCGGCGGTGGCGACGAGATAGACCGCGAGCGTGATGAAGAACAGCCGCTTGCGCCCGAGCCGGTCGGTGAGCCAGCCGAAGAACAGCGCGCCCAGCACCGCGCCGGCGAGATAGGCGCTGCTCGCCAGCCCGACATCGGCGTTGGAGAAGTGCGAGCTGCGGGCTCTCCTTCAGCGCCGGCGACACGGCGCCGGCGAGCGTCACTTCGAGGCCATCGAGGATCCAGGTGATGCCGAGCGCGACGACCACGAGCGTATGGAAACGGCCCCAGGGCAGCCGGTCGAGCCGCGCCGGGATGTCCGTCGTGACCATCGTGGCGCTCTGTGCTCCTGCGGGTACTGCCAGTGCCATGATCGCCTCATCGGGATCCGATCAAGGCAACGATTTGTCAGCGGATCGCGTTCCCCCGGCGCAGCTTCCATCCTACGCCGCTACCCCATACATTGTGGCCGGCCGAGAATCATAGGCCTTCCGAGGAGCCGCCTCATGTCCTCTACCATGACAACCTGGATCATCATCGGCGCGATCGTGCTGCTCGTCCTGTGGATCATCATGATCTACAACGGGCTCGTTGCGATGCGGCAACGGGTCAACCAGGCCTTCGCCGACATCGACGTGCAGACCAAGCAGCGCCACGATCTCATTCCCAACCTGGTCGAGACGGTGAAGGGCTATGCCAGCCACGAGCGCGGCACCTTGGAAGCAGTCGTGCAGGCGCGCAACGCCGCCGTCACCGCGCAGGCGGGCGGAGTCGCCGCCCAGGCCGCCGCCGAGAACGTGCTGAGCGGCGCGTTGCGGCAATTGTTCGCGCTGAGCGAGGCCTATCCCGACCTCAAGGCCAACCAGAACTTCCAGCAGCTGCAGAGCGAGCTCTCCGACATCGAGAACAAGATCGCCGCGGCGCGCCGCTTCTTCAACAACGCCGTGCAGGAATACAACACCGGCATCCAGCAGTTCCCCGCCGTGCTGCTCGCGGGCTCGCTCGGATTCACACAGAAGGAGTTCTTCGACGTCGGCGCCGAGGAGCGCAAGGTGCTCGAGCAGGCGCCGCAGGTGAAGTTCTGACGCGCCCAGTTCTGACGCGACCATGGCCGCCTACGGGCTCTACACCCACATCCAGTCGAACAAGCGGCGCTCGGTCGCGCTGCTGATCGGCCTGTTCTTTCTGGTCTATCTGCTGGTCTATGCCGGCGCGCTCATGGGCGAGGCGCTCACCACCTCGGCGCCGGTCAACGTGCTGCTGCGCCGCGCCCTGACCGACGCTCTCTACGCCGCGCCGTTCGCAACGGTCGGCACCGCGCTGTGGATCTTGATCGCCTACAAATTCCACCAGGCGATGATCGACGCGATCACCGGCGGGCGCGAGGTGACGCGGCAGGAGGAGCCGCGGCTCTACAATCTACTCGAGAACCTCTGCATTTCCCGCGGCATTCCCATGCCGAAGCTCAAGGTGATCGAGGACGGCAACCTCAACGCCTTTGCGACCGGCCTGAACGAGAAGCAATATTCGATCTCGGTGACGTCGGGCCTGATCAACAGGCTCGACGACGCCGAGGTCGAGGCGGTGCTGGGCCACGAGCTGACCCACATCCGCAACGGCGACGTGCGCATGCTGGTGATCGCCGTGGTCATCGCCGGCGTGATCGCGTTCTTCGCCGAGCTGGTCTTCCGGGTCGGACTGAGCTGGCGCGGCGGGCGCGGCGGCGGCGACCGCAAGGGCGCCGGGATCGCGATCCTCATCGCCGTCGCGCTCGTCGTCGTCGCCTGGATCCTGTCGGTCGTCATCCGCTTCGCGCTCTCGCGCAAACGCGAGTATCTCGCCGATGCCGGCGCGGTCGAGCTCACCAAGAACCCGGACGCGATGATCTCCGCGCTGCGAAAGATCGAGGGCCGCGGCGAGCTCGAAGGTGCGACATCCGGGGTCATGGAAATGTGCATCGACAATCCACGCACCGGTTTTTCCAACATTTTCGACACCCATCCGCCGATCGACGCGCGCGTGGCGGCGCTGGTGAAGTTCGCCGGCGGCCACGATCCCGGCCCGATCGCCTTGCCGGAGCCCGACGAATCGCAGGAAGGCGACCAGGAGCATGGGCAGCAGGACGGCACGGACCCGCCCGCGCAGCCCGGACCCTGGGGCGGCGCCCAGGAAGGCGAGAAGCCGTTCCTGCCGGCGCGACCGCCGATCGAAATTGGCGGCACTTCATCGGGAAATAGCGACGGTGGTCCTGCTCCGGGCTCCCCTCCCGGACCTTGGGGACCGCGCTAGCGCCCCCGAACCCGACATTCGCACACATGTTGCTGCGAGTGCGTTGCGAACTTCCGGTTCAAAAGGGGCACTAGATCATAGAGTTGCTAGTTGTCCCTTTCGATTCCGAAGCTCGCATGAGAGCGGGCTGCAAATGCTTGCGAGCTTCGGAATCGGGACACTACCAATAATCGAAGTTGTGGATTCATGTGCAGAACTCCGGATTTCGGCGCGGAGAAACGTGCAAATAGTACCGCCGTTCTGTCATGGTCTAGCCCAAGGCTCGACACCATGTGATCAGGGGGGCAGCCAATGGCAAAGCCAGCAGTCATCATCGTCGGAGCGGACAAGGGCGGCGTGGGCAAGACCACGGTCGCGCGCACGCTGCTCGACTACTTCATCGCCCATCAAGTCACCACCCGCGCCTTCGACACCGAAGCCCCGCGCGGCACGCTCAAGCGCTTCCATCCGGCGCTGACCGAAGTCGTGGACATGACTTTGATCGCCGATCAGATGAAGATCTTCGACACCCTCAACTCCGCCGACGCCTCGGTCACCGTGATCGACGTGCGCGCCGGCCTGATGTCCCCGACCCTCAAGGCGCTGCGCGACATCGGGTTCATCGAGGCCGCCAAGAAGGGCCAGATCACCTTTGCCGTGTTCCACATTCTCGGGCCGTCGATTGCCTCGCTCGACGAGATCAACGAGACCGCCGCCTATCTCGGCGATGCAAAATATTTCATGGTGAAGAACTTCATCAACAACACCCATTTCTTCGAATGGGACGAGGCGACGCACTCGTCCTATTTCAAGCAGATCCCCAACGCGGTCGAGCTCGTGATCCCGAAGCTCAACGAGATGGCGACCGAGCAGGTGGAATTGGCCTCCGTGCCGTATCTCACCTTCATCGCCAACAAGAAGCAGAGCGGGGAGCCGGCCTCCTACTCCTTCGTGCTGCGCGGCTATGTCCGCCATTGGCTGGGCAATGTCTGGGCCGAGTACGACCGCATCAACCTGACCGACATCGTCGCCGCGCGGGCGCCTGCTTCGGGCGCGGCCACGGCCACCCCGGTCCAGAAGATTCAGGCGACCGGATAAGGCTGGCAAACCACGCCGGGCGCAGAACCTAGCCCGCATGGAGCGAAGCGCAATCCGGGGGCGAGAACTGCGCGCTCGATGACGATTCGGCGAACGGACGGCTGTCCCGGATTTCGCTTCGCTCCATCCGGGCTACAAATGCCAAGGACGCGAATACGCCGTGCCGAGGAGCGACAGCCAGAAAGCGACGGCGCCCCAAGGCGACGACACGCGTGGGCATGTCGATTCGAATGAGCCGGCGAGAGAGGCGAGAAAGCGGGCCCTGATCTGCATCGTCGTGTCGCCGCGGGCGCAGGTCGGCAAGACCTTCGTTGCCCGCCTCCTGACCGATTTCCTGCGTCACGACGGCGGCCAGGCCGCGGCCTTCGATCTCAACGCCGAGGGCGAGGCGCTGCGGGACTATCTGCCGGACGTGGCCACCGCGGCCGACCTGGCCGACGTCAGGGGCCAGATGGCGCTGTTCGACCGGCTGATCATCAACGACGGGATCGCCAAGGTCGTCGACGTCGGCCACGCCTCGTTCGAGCGTTTCTTCACGATCACACAGGAAATTCGCTTTTTCGAGGAGACCCGGCGGCGCGGGATCGAGCCGATGATCCTGTTCGCCGCCGACCCGCACCCGGCGGCGGTCAAGGCCTATGCCAATTTGCAACGGCGTATGCGAAGCGCCTTCCTCGTTCCGGTGCTCAACGAGGCGATCGTCCGGGGGCGCAACCTGCGGGAAAAGTTTCCGTTCGCGCAGACGGTGGGGGTGCCGCTGCAAATCCCCGTGCTGGCGCCCATGCTGCTGGCGCAGATCGACAAGTCGACCTATTCCTTCGCCGATCTCCACGATCGGTTGCCGATGGCTATCCCGCTCGAGCTCGCCTTCGAGCTGCGGGCGTGGACGCGGCGGACCTTCCTCGAATTCCGCGAGCTCGAATTGCGGCTGCTGCTGGACAAGCTGCGGACCTCGCTGCCGGGGGTGAGCTTGTAGGTTGGGTCGAGCGCTCTTTGCGCGGGACCCAACAACTGAAGCCGAGGTCGTGGATGTTGGGTCTCGTGAAGAACTCGACCCAACCTACGCCTCAATGCCCCTCGAACGTGATCAGCGTGCGCACGGGCACGTCGAGCTTGCGCAGCTTGTCGGCGCCGCCGAGGTCGGGCAGATCGATGATGAAGCAGGCGGCGAGCACCTGCGCGCCGAGTTGGCGCAAGAGCTTCACCGCACCCTCCGCCGTCCCGCCGGTGGCGATCAGGTCGTCCACCAGGATGACACGGTCGCCCTTCTCCACCGCGTCCTCGTGCATCTCCATCTCGTCGAGGCCGTACTCCAGGGAATACGCGATCGAGACCCGCTTGTGCGGCAGCTTGCCCTTCTTGCGGATCGGCACGAACCCGGCCGACACCTGATGCGCCACCGCCCCGCCCAGAATAAAGCCGCGCGCCTCGATGCCGGCGACCTTGTCGATCTTCATGCCGGCCCAGGGCTGCACCAGCTCGTCGACCGCGCGGCGGAAGGCACGCGCATCGCCGAGCAGCGTGGTGATGTCGCGGAACATGATCCCGGGCTTGGGATAGTCCGGAATGGTGCGGATCGCTTCCTTGAGATCGTGCTCGAATTGCGTGCTGACCATGAGATTCTCGCGTAGAACAAGGGACTTGCAGGCTTGCGGGAGGCTCCACTCTGGCGAACCATGGGGCCCGCAAATAACGCAATAGGCGGTGGTGGCCTGACTGACAATGTCTAAATCGCCAAATGTGCCGATCATCGGCGGCGGGCCGGCGGGCATGTCCTGTGCGCTGTGGCTGGTGAACTACGGGCTGCGCCCGGTCATCATCGAGAGGGAGAGCGCGCTCGGCGGCATGGCGCGGCTGAGCCCCTATCCCAACGATTGGCTGCTCGGGCGCCCGGGCGAGAGCGCGCGAGAGAACGCGGCCGCGTTCGCACGTCACATAGAGGCGGGCGGCGGTCGAGACTTGGCTTCGGGCGCGACCGGAGCGGCTGCGGCGCGAGCGTGACGGCAGTTTCCGGCTCGACGTGGCGTTTGCCGACGGCCGTGCGGCGCAGTCCCTGTCCTGCCCGGCGATCGTGATCGCAACCGGCACGTCATTTCGCGGCGAGGAGTGGCTCGATCAGGTCGAAAACGCGCGGCGGCTGGCGGCGCAAGGCCGCGTGCACCTCGGTCCGTCCTGGATCGGCGAGCCGGGCGACCGATCCGGGCTCGCATGTCGCCGTGATCGGCGGCGGCGACAACGCTTTCGACGTCTCCCGCATGCTCGCGGACAAGGGCGTGCGGGCGACCGTCGTCATGCGGGCGAAGTCACCGACCGCGCGGCCGCTCCTGGTCCAGGAGCTGCGCAAGCACGAGGCGTCCGGCATGGCCCGGGTCATGGTGGGGCGCGCCGTTGCGGCGACTCGACGACGCCGGCACCAGGGTCCGCCTGCGCATGAGCGGCGGCGGAGAGCTCGAGGTCGACCATGTCGTGCTGCTGTTCGGCTATCGGCCGAATGCGGGCGAGCCATGGCTCGCCGGGCTTCCGCTCGAGAAGGATCGCAACGGCTATCTCATCGTCGACGGCAACATGGAAACGTCGTGCCGCGGCGTATTCGCGGTGGGCGACGTCGCCCTTCCGGCGCACCCCTGCGTCGCGACCGCGATCGGCAGCGGCACGATGGCGGCGCGCGAGATCCAGCGGCGTTACGCGCACGGCACCGCGCCCCGATCCTGACCGCTCACGCCGCCCCAGGCTCCTGTCGCCCGGCCCACAGCACGAAGCCGGCGATCGCGAACAGGGCCACCGGCACCACCGGGCTGAACCCGACGATGCGACCGGCGAGCCATATCCAGACGCAGAGCGCACCGAGCGCGATGGTCAGCCACGCGACCGTCGCGGCCACAGACCGCCAACCGCGCCAGCGGAAGATCATCGCCAGGCCGGCATAGGCGCAGAGCGCGAGCAATACCAGGCACGACACCATGGCTTCGAATCCGCGGCCGGCGGGCACGATCAGCTTGCCGAAACTGACGGCGAGACCGGGCATCGAAGCCTCCGCTCCGAAGATCGCGGCCAGCAATGCATAGGGCGTGGTCAGGATGAGGAGCACGACACCTGCCACCGTGACCGCACCCGAGCGCTGGGCCACCGATGTCGGCTGATCGCCTGTCATGACCGCCTCCCGTCAGCGCTTGGTCCTCAGCACCCTCCCCGCCACTGCGTCGAGCTTCTTCAGAAGCTTCTTGTCGCGCGCCTCGGGCGCCGTGATCAGCGCGGTGTCGAGCGCGCGGTCCGAGCCGATGGGGCACGGCTCGTGCTCGCGCGGAAAATCGCGGGCGAGGCGGGCGACCAGGCCCTTCGCCTTGTCGGCATTGGCGGTGAGCACGGCGATGATGTCCTGCACCGTCACCGCGTCGTGGTCGGGATGCCAACAATCGAAGTCGGTGACCATGGCGACGGTGGCGTAGCAGAGCTCGGCCTCGCGCGCGAGCTTCGCCTCCGGCAGGTTGGTCATGCCGATCACGGAATAGCCGAGCCCCTTGTAGGTCATGCTCTCGGCGTAGGTGGAGAACTGCGGCCCTTCCATGCACACATAGGTGCCGCCGCGCACGATGTTGATCCCTTCGAGCCCGGCAGCGGCGGCGATGCGGTCCTGCAGGAGCGGCGAGACCGGATGCGCCATCGACACATGCGCGACGCAGCCCTTGCCGAAGAACGAGCTTGCGCCGGTTGTAGGTGCGGTCGACGAACTGGTCGACCAGCACGAAGGTGCCGGGCGGCAGCTCCTGCTTGAACGAGCCGCAGGCCGAGAGCGAGACCAGGTCGGTCACGCCCGCGCGCTTGAGCGCGTCGATATTGGCGCGATAGTTGATGTCGGACGGCGAGAGCCGGTGGCCCTTGTCGTGGCGGGAGAGGAACACGACCGGCGTGCCCGCGATCTCGCCGACGCGCAACGGCGCCGATGGTTCGCCCCACGGGCTCTTGATCTTCTTCTGTCGCACCTTCTCCAGCCCCGGCAGGTCGTAGATGCCGGAGCCGCCGATGATGCCGAGCACCGCTTTGGTCATGAGCACCCCCTCGGCTTTGCCATTGTCATGCTTCGCGCTAGTTTGCAACTCTGCTCCTGAACAAGGCCGTCCCCTCTGTGATCAAGGCATCGACCATGTCCAATTCCGGCGTCCTCGACACGCGCTTCCGCTCCGCCCTCGACCGCATGGCGGTGCAGGGGCGGCTCACCGCCTACACCGCGCCGGTCGATCCGCACCTCGAGGTCGCCGCCATCATGAAGAAGCTCGACGGCGGTCCGGCGCTGCTGTTCACCGCCGTCGACGGCTACGACACCCCCGTCATCGGCAACCTGCTCTCCTGCCAGGCGAACTGCGAGGCGGCCTTCGGTATCGACTTCAATGGCATCCGCCAATTCATCGGCCGCGCGCTCGGCGAGCCGCAAGCCGCCGGTCCTGGTGGAGAAGGCGCCGGCGCAGCAACACGTCCACACCAAGGACATCGACCTCGCGCGCCTGCTGCCGGCGTTGCACCACACCGCCGCCGATGCCGGGCGCTTCGTCACCGCCGGCATCGTGATCGTGCGCGATCCCGACACCGGCACATACAATGCTTCCTATCACCGCCTGCAGCTCACGGGTCGCGGCCGCACCGGTGTCAAGCTCGACTACGGCCGTCACCTGCGGCTCGCCTTCGAGCGCGCCAAGCGCAAGGGCGAAGCGCTGCCGATCGCGGTGTGCATCGGCTCCGACCTCGCACTGCACTACACCGCGGCGACCATGGGCTCGCAGATGCCGGAGCATGCCGACGAGCTGGCAGTGGCGGGCGGCCTCGCCGGCCGGCCACTGCCGGTGGTGAAGGGAGTTTCGCAGGATCTGCTGATCCCTGCCGAGACCGAGATCGTCCTGGAAGGCCGCATGCTCACTGACGAGACCGTCACCGAAGGGCCGTTCGGCGAGTTCGTGGGCTACCTGTCGCCGGCGGACCAAGCGCCGGTGTTCGAGGTCACCGCCGTCACCCACCGCGAGCGGCCGATCTACCACGCCATCAACGGCTACGGCCGCGAGACCATCATGCTGCGCAAGTACGTGTTGGAGGCGAGCCTGTTGAAGGTGTTGCAAGCGGCGGTGCCGATCGTGACCGACGCCGAGATGACGGCCGGCGGCCTGCACCGCTTCCACGCCGTGGTGCAGGTGAAGAAGGCCACGCCCCAGCACGACGGCCTCCAGCGCAACGCGATCTTCGCCGCGTTCGGCGCGCTCAAGGACCTCGACCTCGTCATCGTGGTGGACGAGGACATCGACATCCGCGATCCGCACGACGTGGAATACGCGCTGGCGACGCGGATGGAAGCCTCGCGCGACCTGGTGGTGATGCCCGCCGCGCGCGGCCACGAATACATCCGCGTCGGTCAGAACGGCATCCGGACGAAGCTCGGGATCGATGCGACGGTCCCGTTCGCGGAAAAGGCACGCTTCGCGCGCTGCGAGTTCGAAGAGGTGGCGATCGATCCGAAGGCGATGTCGAACGATCCGGCCGCGATCAGGGCGCGGCTGGATCTGTAGGGTGCGGCAAAGGCGCGAACCAAGTTGTTTGCACTCGTCCGCCCATACGGAGCAGCGCCGTGCCCACGCGGAAAAGCACCGCCGATGAATCAGATACGCGTGGGCACGGCGCGCAAGAGCGCGCCCATAGCGCGTCGAAGACGCGCGTAAACGCGCTTCAGGCCCACCCTCCCGGCTAGTGCGCGCCGACCTCGCGCCAGACCTTCTTCTTGGTGAAGTAGAGGAGCCCGGCCAGCACGAGCAGGAAGATGAACACCTGGAAGCCGATGCGCTTGCGCGCCTCGAGGTGCGGCTCGGCCGTCCACATCAGGAAGGCGGAGATGTCCTTGGAATATTGTTCGACGGTCATCGGCGCGCCGTCGGTGTAGTCGACGCGCTTGTCGGTCAGCGGCGGCGGCATCGCGATGGCGTGGCCGGGATAATATTTGTTGTAGAAGTTGCCGGGCGGCATGGTGACGCCCGCCGGCGGCGTGTCCTGGTAGCCCTGCATCAGCGCGGTCAGGTAGTCGACGCCTTGCTCCTGATACTGGGTGAACATGTCGAACACCCATGTGGGGAAGCCGCGCTCGTAGCCGCGCGCCTTGGCCATCACCGACAGATCCGGCGGCACCGCGTTGTAGCGGGCGCGCGCCGCGTTGTCGTTGGGGAACGGTGTCGGGAAATAGTCGGCGGGCCCGGCGGGGCGCGGCTTGACCTCGCCCTGGTCGTCGGGCGCACCGGGCACTTGGTATTCGGCCGCGATCGCGGCCGCCTGCGCGGTGGTGAAGCCGGGGCCGCCCGGATCAGCCAAGGTGCGGAACGCAACCAGCTTCAACCCGTGACAGACCTGGCAGACCTCGCGATAGACCTTGAGGCCGCGCTGGAGCTGCCCGCGATCGTATTTGCCGAACGGCCCGGCGAACGACCACTTGTTGGTCGGCGGCGCCGGCGCGTCGTGGCTGTGATCCTGCGCCAGTGCCGGAGCGGCGAGCGCCAGCGAAGCTGCGAGAGCGAGGATGGTGCGCGCGATGGTCATTTGGGCTCGCCCTTCTTCAGGACCGATTCCGAGATCGAGTTCGGCAGGGGCTTGGTCTTCTCGACCAGGCCGAGCACCGGCAGGATGACCAGGAAATAGGCGAAGTAGTAGACGGTGAAGAGGCGTGCCAGCAGCACGTAACCGCCTTCCGCCGGTTTCGAGCCCAGCCAGCCCAGACCGATGCAAACGGCGACGAAGATCCAGAAGAACTGGCGGTAGAGCGGGCGATAGCGCGCCGAGCGCACCTTCGAGGTGTCGAGCCACGGCAGGAACGCGAGGATGAGGATCGAGGCGCCCAGCGCCATCACGCCCATGAGCTTGTTCGGGATCGCGCGCAGGATCGCGTAGAACGGCAGGTAGTACCATTCGGGCACGATGTGCGTCGGCGTCACCGCCGGGTTGGCCGGGATGTAGTTGTCGGGATGGCCCATGAAGTTCGGCATGTAGAACACGAACCAGGCGAACAGGATGCAGAACACCACCAGGAAGAAGCTGTCCTTGATGGTGGCATAGGGCGTGAACACGACCGTGTCCTTCTCGGTCTTCGGCTCGATCCCGTCCGGGTTGTTCTGCCCGACCATGTGCAGCGCCCAGATGTGCAGCACGACCACGCCGGCGATGACGAACGGCAGCAGATAGTGCAGCGAGTAGAAGCGATTGAGCGTCGGATTGCCGACCGCGTAGCCGCCCCACAGCCAGGTCACGATCGATTCGCCCACCAGCGGGATAGCCGAGAACAGGTTGGTGATGACGGTCGCCGCCCAGAAGCTCATCTGGCCCCACGGCAGCACATAGCCCATGAACCCGGTCATGATCATGAGCAGCAGCAGGATCACGCCGAGAATCCACAGCACCTCGCGCGGCTCCTTGTAGGAGCCGTAATACATGCCGCGGAACATGTGGATGTAGGCGGCCAGGAAGAACATCGAGGCGCCGTTCGCGTGGACGTAGCGCAGCAGCCAGCCGTAGTTCACGTCGCGCATGATCTGCTCGACGGAATTGAAGGCGAAGTCCACGTGCGGCGTGTAGTGCATCGCCAGCACGATGCCGGTGATGATCTGGACGCCGAGCATGAACGCGAGGATGCCGCCGAACGTCCACCAGTAGTTCAGGTTGCGCGGCATCGGATAGACGATGAAGGAGGAATAGACCAAGCCGGCGATCGGCAGCCGGCGCTCCATCCATTGCATGAATGCGCTTTGCGGCTGGTAGGTCGAATGTCCGCTCATGATCGAACCTTGGAGGATGACGTCCGGCGGCGGTCAGCCGATCCGGATCTTGGTGTCGGAGAGGAATTCGTAGGGCGGCAAGGCGAGATTTTGCGGCGCGGGCCCACTGCGGATGCGGCCGGACGTGTCGTAGACCGAGCCGTGGCAGGGGCAGAAGTAGCCGTCGTAGGGTCCCTGATGGGCGATCGGGATGCAGCCGAGATGGGTGCAGATGCCGATCAGCACCTGCCACTGGTCGTGACCCGGCTTGACCCGCGCCGAATCCGGCTGCGGATCCGGCAGCTTCGCCACATCGACGTTCTGAGCTTCCTCGATCTGCTTCTTGGTGCGGTGATTGATGTAGATCGGCTTGCCGCGCCAGAACACCTTGATCACCTGCCCGTCCGCGATCGGCGTCAGATCGACCTCGATCGGCGCTCCGGCCGCGATCGTCGAGGCATCGGGATTCATCTGGGCAATCAGCGGCACCAGCACGCCGACGGCTCCGACCGCCGCGACGGCGCCCGTCGCGATATAGAGAAAGTCGCGACGTGTCGGCTCGGCCGAAGTCATCGTGGTCACGTGAACAATCCCTTTCTGTCCCTCGGTCCGCCCGCGGCCGAACGCCACGAGCTGCGGCACTGCCTCCACGCGGAGCTGCCGCCCGACGTCCCGTCACGAAGGCGCCGCCTGGCGGCGGCGGGCGGACTGGCCGCTCTCCACCCCTGGGAAGGGGGTCAACGACCTGATCCGGCGCCGATCTATTGGCACCCTTGCCGGATGAGTGCAAGTGGCCGAATACAACCGTGTCAAAAACTCGCATAACCGCTTCGCCGGTCGTAGGTTTTGGACCCAAATCAACCCAGTCCCGGGCGCCTGTTCCCTATGCTGCGGATCGCACTGTTCGAGCCCGACATTCCCCAGAACACCGGGACGATTCTTCGCCTCGCCGCCTGCCTGGGGGTCGAGGCTCACATCATCGAGCCGGCGGGTTTCCCGATCTCCGACCGCGCCTTCCGCCGCGCCGGGATGGACTATCTCGATCAGGTCGAGATCGCGCGCCACGCGAGCTGGGAGGCATTCGAGGCTTGGCGTCGCGGCGCGGGCGCGCGGCTGATTCTCTTCACCACGCGGGCGAGCCGGCCCTATCTCGACCACGCCTTCCGGTCCGACGATGTCCTGCTGTTCGGCCGCGAGTCGGCGGGCGTGCCGGACAAGGTCCACGACGCCGCCGAGGCGCGGCTCGTCATTCCGATGCGCGAAGGTTTGCGCTCGCTCAACGTGGCGGTCGCCGCCGCGATGGCGGTGGGCGAGGCGATCCGGCAAATCGAAATTGGAAAAGCACGAGGCGGGTGAAGGACAATCTCACGCCCCCCTAGGGCGCTGCCCCTCACCCGCCTCGCTCGCTGGCGCTCGTCGCCAACTGCCGCTCGCCAAATCCCCACGCGAGCGGCGGGCGACATCACACTCCCCGACATCCCCCGCAACGGCAGGGTTTCGCGAAACAATGGCAAAAAAGAGCCCGGGACGAATTTTCCCCTGTCCAATGGCGTTGCAAACGCCTCACATGCGAAGGCGGTGGATTGGACACGTGGTGGTATCGATATGCCCCGACGGTGACGGCGGGAGAGTCATAGAATAAAGGAAATACTGGAGATCTCTATGGACGCTGGCCTGATGGACGCTGGCCTGCTCGGAGCCCGCAAGGCGCGCGCACGAACGTGGTTCGAGACGCTGCGGGACGACATCTGCGCGGCGTTCGAGGCGCTGGAGGAAGCGCTGCCCGCGGACGCGCCGCTCGCCGTCGCAGGCGCCGGGCCGATTCGTGCGCACGCCCTGGAGCCGCACCGACCACTCCGGCGCACCCGGCGGCGGCGGCATGATGTCGATGATGAAGGGCCGCGTGTTCGAGAAGGTCGGCGTTCACGTCTCGACCGTATTCGGCGAATTCGCGCCCGAATTCCGCAAGGAAATTCCCGGCGCCGAGGCCGATCCGCGGTTCTGGGCGTCCGGCATCTCGCTGATCGCTCATCTGCAGAACCCGCACGTGCCGGCGGTGCACATGAACACGCGCTTCGTGGCGACGACCAAGGCCTGGTTCGGCGGCGGCGCCGATCTGACGCCGGTGCTGGATCAGCGCCGCACGCAGGACGATCCCGACACGATCGCGTTTCACGCCGCGATGAGACGCGGCGTGCGACGTGCATGCGCGCGGTGGCGCCCTACGACAAATACAAGCGCTGGTGCGACGACTATTTCTATCTCAAGCACCGCAAGGAGATGCGCGGCATCGGCGGCATCTTCTACGACTATCTCGACAGCGGCGACTGGGACGCCGATTTCGCCTTCACGCAGGAGGTCGGCCGCGCCTTCGCGAAGATCTATCCCGAGCTGGTGAGCCAGGAATTTCGCCACGCCCTGGAGCGAGGCCGAGCGCGAGCAGCAGCTGGTGCGGCGCGGCCGCTACGTCGAGTTCAACCTGCTCTACGACCGCGGCACCATCTTCGGCCTGCGCACCGGCGGCAATGTCGACTCGATCCTGTCCTCGCTGCCGCCGCTGGTGAAGTGGCCGTAGACATTGCGACGAGCGCGCACGCGCGACTGATCGGAATGCAACACATCTCTTTAATGTCGCCGGTGGTAACCGGCCGTGATCGATTTGTCATCGTCAGCGCCTATGTTGACCTCCTAGCCACGAACAGGAGGATTCCATGGCGTTCGAGCCCGGAGACGTTGTGTTTTTGAAGTCAGGCGGACAGGCGATGACGGTGGCGGCCGTCGACGAGGGCAATATCGAGTGCCTCTGGATCGGCGAAGAAGGCGAATTATTCCGTGAGACCATCCCGGGCATCGCGCTGACCGCAGCGCCGGAAGAGGAGGAGGAAGAAGAAGAAGAGGAAGAGGGGGAAGAAGAGGACGACGAGGACGAAGACGACGAGGACGATGAGGACGAGGAAAACGCCAAACGGCGGTCGGCCTGAACGGATATTGACCGACAACGCACGTGCAACGACCTGCGGGCATTGTCGCAATCTGATTGAACGGCACTGCTTGCGGCCACCCGTGGTACGGTGGCCGCGAGCGAGCACCATGCGCATCGGCGAATTCGGCGTCGGCTATCGATCCCTTCATATTGTCGGACGGTATGCTGCGCTATCTCGCTAGCCGGCCCGTTGCTCGGCTATCGGCTGCCGGCGTTCATCGCGTTGAACGAGCCCATCCGGAGCTGCTCGAACCACTGGTGCGGATGGTCGTCCGGTCCGCGAGACCTGGATCGAGGGGCTGAAGCTCGGCGGCGAGTTCGAGGACGACGACGAAGAGTGAGCAGGCACAATTCGCTTCGTTCACCGTCCGCGGTCCTTAATCCGCCATAAAATTCGCGTCTAAGGACTAAGGAACGACTTTTGGCACGTTCTTTTGGAGACAGCGCGTTCTTTGGAGACAGACCGTGAAGACGGACATGCGGTTCGAGAGCACACACGGCTTATCGCTCCGCCCAACAGGGCGGGAACGCCTTCGCATGTCTGGAACGTGCCATGGGAAAGAGAACTCAAATTCAGGGAAGCGCGCCGGCGCCAGGCGGAGAATGCCGTCTGCGCAGTGCTGCAAGCGCATTCGAAGCGTGACCTAGGTCCGCGCGCGATCGCTTGCTTCGACGACTTCCCTTCGACCTTCCGTAAGAAGATCGCTGTCTCATGGCGGCTTTGCGATGCGCCCGCCCGAGGAGTGGCGCTGCCGGATCAAGAGCCGGTCGGAGGAGCGTCGCTTCATCGATCTCGTGCGATTCGCGTTCGCTCGCTTTCCGGTCGCGCCGCATCTGGAGAATCTCTGGATCGCGGAGTCGACGACGATTTCGTCGACGATCGCCGTGCGGCCGCCGGCGAATGCGCGCGATGGCAGCCGTCTCGATATCCGTCGCTGGTATATCCTGGCGCGCGCAAGGCGGCTCGCTCTACAAGCATGCGAGCGCATCGCCTGCTGTCGAAAGCCGAGACGCACCACTTCCTCACGGCGCCGGCCGAGGTCACGTCGTCGCAGCAGGCGTTCTGGTACGCGGTCGCGCGCGCCCAGACCGAACGATCGGCAGGTCGCGCTCAAGGTCGCACGCACCAAGCTCGCGCAGTTCTCCGTCGGCGTCCGTCGTTCTGGAAGGACGTGGCGCGCTATCTTCGCACGCAATCCGGTCGCCGATCGCAGAAGATGAACGACCTGATCGACTTCCTCGTCGCCGCCAAGGAGGAAGACGCAGACTTTCTCGCTCAAGGGCCGCACGCTCGCCGGCGCTGCTGCGGCGCATGGAGGAGTGGCATCGCGCGCTGCGCAAGCAGCAGGCGATCAGCGGCGGCAGCTGGGAGGGCCGCGCCATCCCCGACGTCGCGTACGAGGCCGGCAGCGAGCACAGAAAGGCGATCTGGCGCTTCCGCCAGATCAAGACCGGCAACGATCTCTTCCGCGAGGGTCAGCGCATGCACCACTGCGTCGCCAGCTACAAGTTCCTCTGCACGCAGGGCGACGTCTCGATCTGGTCGCTCACCTGCGAGTATCCGCTCGGCCACATCAACAAGGGCGTCACCATCGAGCTGCGCAGGGACGGCGCGATCGTGCAATGCCGCGGCTTCGCCAACCGGCTGCCCTATGCCAACGAGGTCGCGATGGTGAAGCGCTGGGCGCAGCGAGCACGCGTCTGAGCTGGCAGGCGCTGGAGCGATCTTGAGCCGCTTATCGCGCGAACGCGTGGAAGATCATGACAGCGCCGCCGCCGGCCACGACCGCGTCGAGGATCGCGGTGTGGACGTGAACCGGCAGGCGCGACGACCAGCGCCTTGGCGAGAAAGGCGCCGGGAAATGCCACGCAGCCGATCAGCAGCGCGATCGCGATCACCTTCGCGTCACCGCGCCGGCGAACCCGAACACCGCGAGCTTGGTGAGCCCGATGCCGATCGAGATGACCGCATCGGTCGCGATCACGGCGGCGCCTTCAAGTCCGGCCGCCATCAGCAGCGAGAGCAGCATAATGCCGGCGCCGACCGTGCCGCCGGCGAGCGGCCCCCAGCCGAACGCCGCCGCCGCGAGCCCGCGGTCGGAGAGCGCGAGCCCGTGCCGCCGCATCAGCCGGCGCAGCGGCACGCTCGCGATCAGCATTCCGCCGATCACGATCAGCGCGCCCTTGCCGGTGAGCATGGTGTAGCCCCAGGCGCCGAGCGACGCAGGTCGGCACCGCCGCGGCGAGCACGATCAGCGCGCGGCGCCGGTCGACGAGATGGCGGAACGCCGCCGCCCGGCTGGAATTGGTGAACAGCGCCGAGATCGCGATGATCGGCACGACCGGCTCCGGCCCCGACGATCGGCACCAGCACCAGCGGCATCAGCGCGCCGGTGCCGTAGCCCGCGACTCCGCCGATCACCGAGGCGATGAGCGCCATGCCGGCGATGAGCACGAGCTCGGTCGAGCGAAAGATCGGCAAAAGCGGAGAGGATCGATTCGAGCATCGGGTGCAGTCTTACACCAAACCCGAAGCCTCGCCGCGCCGGTCAGCCACGGCTACCGAGCCGCCGCCGCCGACCGTCAGATCCGCCGGCGAGATCAGCACGCTGAAGCGTTCGCACCAGATGATCACGCTCGGATAGTCCGCGAGCTTGACGCCGGCGGGAATCGGATAGCGCTGGCTGCCCTTGAACGCGCGCAAGCCCCCGAGATCGACATACATCAGGTCCTTCACGTCGGCCGAGCTGCGGATGCCTGTCCTTCGGCACCAGCAGCACGTGGAAGGCCGGGCCCGGGCCGACCTCGAAATCGGGCTCGAGGAACACCGCGCGCTCGTAGACGCTGACCTTGCCCCTGCCCCAATGCACGGGGTCGGACGGATTGGCGTGGATGAAGGTGCCGGTGGCGACGAGCTTGGCGCGGTCGGCCTCGGTCAGTTGCTCGGCCGCGGGCGGCGGCGGAAAGACGTACGGAAAGAAGAAGAAGCCGAGCGCGACACCGAAGCCGGTGCCGAGAATGCCGCCGAGCAGGAAGATCGCAATGCCGCGCCAGAATCTGGTCATAGCCGAGCCCTGTGTCCGTTTCGGTTCTGCCTACTATCGTCCGGCTTCACGGGCATTCAAGGCCGCGTCAGCAGTAATCACGATTGCCGGCGTCAATCCGCGCTCGGCAGCCGCCGCATGGTGAACTCGATGCGGTCGCCCGGCAGCTACGCGCCAGGACTTCGATCTCGGTCATGTAGGCCGCCTTGGGAAAGCGGCGGAACATCTCGCGCGCCTTGTCGCGCGCGGCCTCGCGCGGCAGCGCGAAGGTCTCGCGCCGGAAGCTGTCGCGCGCGACGGTGCGACCGGCCAGCGCTTGCGCGGAACGGCGGGCAATATCGGCGGGGCGGCGGGCGGTGCTCATGCGCGGCTCTCACATCCCGCAATGTAGTGCGGAATGGCCCGCAGAGCGAGTCGTGTTCCGCCCGGGGCAACGCGTGTGGTCGGCATGATTAATTCAATGCCGCGCCGCCGCATCGGCGATCGCCGCGAGCGCGCCGCATCGGCCGGAAAGTCGGCCGCGATCCAAGCCTCCTCGGCCGCCCGCAACGCGGCGCCGAGCCGGCGGTCCCTTCGGCACGCCGCGGGCGATGAAATCCGCGGCCTTGAGCGGGAAGACGGGCGCGGTCCAGCGCTCCGGCAAGCGTCGCGAGCGCGCGCCAGGGATTGTCCGCCGCGCCTTGCGGCGAGCGCGTCCAGGCGAGCAGCACGCGATCGGTGAAGTACGTCCGGCCCGAGCCGATAGAGCAGCGGCGCGCCCGCCCGGCTCGCCCATGGCCGATGAAATCCGCCACCAGCGCGTCCGCCATCGACGCCAGGCGCTCGTACTCCGCATTGGCGAGCCGCAGGCGCTCGCGCAGGCGCTCGGCATCCTCGACCACGGCGACCGCGAGCGCGCCGAGCCGGCGCACCGCATCGGGCGCAAGCGCCGAGCGCTGCCTCGAGCTTGATCATGTTGGCGAAGCTCGCGAGCAGCGGCACGCCGCCGAGCACCTGCTCCGAGCAATCCCGCCTCCGTCATCACCGCGAGCGACGGCACCGCGTGCCTGGCGACCAGCAGCTTGAGCAGCTCCATGCGGACGCGCTCGCGCGACAGCTGGTCGAGACCGGCGCGCGCCGCGATGCAGGCGGCGACGCCCGTCCGCGTCGGGCGGGCCCTCGTCCGTAGGCGGCGTGGAAGCGGAAGAACCGCAGGATGCGCAGATAATCCTCGGCGATGCGCGTGGCCGCATCGCCGATGAAGCGCACGCGCCGCGCCGCGATGTCGGCGAGCCCGCCGACATAGTCGTGGACGGTGCCGTCGCGCGACGCCGACAGCGCGTTCATGGTGAAATCGCGGCGCTCGGCGTCGCGCTTCCAGTCGCGGCCGAACGCCACCTTGGCGTGGCGGCCGAAGGTCTCGACGTCCTCGCGCAGGGTGGTCACCTCGAACGGCCGCCCGGCGGCGACGACCGTGATCGGTGCCGTGCTCGATGCCGGTCGGCACCGGCTTGAAGCCGGCGGCCTCGACCCGGCGGATCACCTCGTCCGGCACGGCCGTGGTGGCGATGTCGATATCGCCGATCGGCTCGCCGAGCAGCGCATTGCGCACCGCGCCGCCGACCACGCGCGCCTCCTCGCCGTCGCGGTCGAGCACCGCCAGCAGATCGCGCGAGCGGCGGCTCTCTGCAGCCACGGCGGCATCGAGGCGGCGCGGCGCCTGCGTCACTTCGTCTCCCCCGGCACGAACTTGCCGTTCTCGATGTGGGCCGGAACATAGGTCGAGCCCGGCGGCGCGCCGCCCCAGTGCGCGAGCACGACGAAGCTGCCGATCATCAGAACGCAGCGCCGCGATCAGCAGCCAGGCGATCGCGCGACAGCGGCCAGGATTCCGGATCGAGCACGCCGGCGCGCGTCGCCCACAGAAAAAGCGCGTAGACGCGAACGGCGCCAGGAACAGAGCCAGCTCGGTGAGGACGGGGCGGATCATGCGGTCGGTTTCCTCATCCTGGAACGGAATCGTGAGCGAAGCTTGGGCAGGATACCCGCTGTCCCGTCGCAAATGTAGCGGGGTCATTCGTCGCGGCTTTCGGATGCTCGTTCGAGCGATGATAGCGCTACGCCGGCTGGTAAATCCGCTCGTACAAATTCCGCAAAATCCCCGCGGTCACGCCCCAGATGTAACGCTCGCCGAACGGCATGGCGTAGTACTTGCGCTGGATGCCCTTCCAGTCGCGGCTGTGCAGCGCGTGGTTCTGCACGTCCATCAGGAAGGCGAGCGGCACCTCGAAGGCATCGGCGACCTCGCGCTCGTTGAGCACCAGCTCGTAGTCCGGGCCGCACGCGCGCAAGCGTCGGCAGGATGCGAAAGCCGGAGAAGGTGAGATAGAGGTCGAGATAGCCGATCGGCTCGATCAGGTCGTGCACGAGCCCGATCTCCTCCTCGGCCTCGCGCAGCGCCGCCGCAGCCGGCGTGGCGTCACCGGCGTCGATCTTGCCGCCGGGAAAGGCGATCTGCCCGGGATGGCTCGGCAGCTCCGTGCGCAGCGTGAGCAGCACCGTCGGCTCGGGGCGGTCGACGACCGGAATGAGCACCGCCGCCGGCCGCGTCGCCTTGACGCCGGCGCGCTCCCAGATCGTCGGGATCGAGATCGAGGTCGCCGCGCTTGCCCTCCGCAGTGTGGTCGTTGAGCGCGGCGGGCACGTCGAGCGTCAGCCGTGCGCGGGCGCGCAGGAAGAAATCATGGCTCGGCACCGTCTCGTCGGTCGGAATCGCCACGTCCATCAGACGAGGTCCTTCAAGCTCTCGGCCGGCGCCATGGCGAAGAACTCGCCCGCCGACGCGACGCCGAACATGCGCTCGCCGCCGACGTCGCGCTCCTCGCCGAGCTCGACCAGGTCGTAGAACAGCGCGCGCGTCACCTTCGCCCAGAGATCGCGCCGCACATGCAGATAGGGCTTGAGCCCGCCGGTCTCCGGCTCGGGCTCGAAGCGCAGCGCGTGCTCGGGCCCGCAGGCCACCCAGTCGTCGACATTGGTGCGGAAGTGCAGCACCTGGTCGCGCTTGCCATCTGCCTCCACCGCGAGCTCGACCGCGAGGAACGGCGCGTCGTCGACGATGATCCCGCATTTCTCGACCGGAGTGACCAGGAAGTACTTGTCCCCTTCCCGCTTGAGCACCGAGGCGAACAGCTTCACCAGCGCCGCCCGCCCGATCGGGGTCTTGAGATAGAACCAGGTGCCGTCCGACGGCGATGCGCATGTCGAGGTCGCCGCAGAATGGCGGATTCCACAGATGCACCGGCGGCGGCCCCTTGCGCGACGCCTCGCGCGCGACGCCCGCGATGGCGTCGAGGCCCTGCCCTGCCGCTTGCTTCGTTTCTTGCGTCATGGGACCGGATTTTAGAGCAGTAGCGGGCAACGTTCAAATCTCGACGCGGAAGCCCACCTCGGACCGGCCCTCGAGCGGGATCTTGAAAAAGTCGGGGGCCCGGCTCGCAATGCGGGTAAGGAACGCGAAGATCGCGAATGACTCCGTCCACATCGCCGAATCCTTTTCCGCGGCGGACGACGTATTCATGGGCGACGTAGTAGTGCACGTCATCGAGCGCGATATCGAGGCCGTGCGATCGTGCGTTCTCGAGCGCCCGAGGAATGTCCGGCGTCTGCATGAAGCCGAGCCGCAACTGGATGCGATGGAAACCGTGGCCGAGCTTCTCGATCGCAAGGCGCTCCGTGAACGGGACCCGCGGGCGACGGTCCGAGACCACGGTCAACAGGATCACGGTCCGGTGCATCACGCAGTTGTTCTTGACGTGGTGCAACATGCACCGGCGAGGCGCCGTGCTCCACTTTCGTCAGCCACACGCCCACGCCGGGCGTGCGCGCCACCACCATCGTGTCGATATTGTCGACGAACTGGTCGAGCGGCATCGACATCTCCTGCAGCCGGCGCCGCACCTCGAACGAGCCCCGGTGCCAGGACAGCATCAGCACCAGGATCACGCCGGCGGTGGTGAGCGAGAACCAGCCGCCATCGATGATCTTCAAGGAATTGGAGGCGACGAAGGTCAAGTCGATGACCCCGAAGCCGGCGATGACCGGGATCGCCAGCGCGGGCGACCACTTCCAATGCGTGATCGCGACACGATAGAGCAGGATCGTGGTGATCAGCATGGTCCCCGACACCGCGATGCCGTAGGCGCCGGCCAGGTTGTTCGAGGTCTTGAACATCACGACGACCAAGAGCGTGCCCGCCATCAGCAGCCAATTGGCGGTCGGCACGTAGATCTGGCCCGCTTCCTTGTGCGACGTCGGCACGATCCGCATGCGCGGGCAAAGCCCCATCTGGATCGCCTGCCGGGTGAGCGAAAAGACGCCGGAGATCAGCGCCTGCGAGGCGATGATGGTCGCCAGCGCCGCCAATACCACCATGGGAATGAGCGCCCAGCCCGGCGCCAATTTGTAGAACGGACTGTCGATCGCCGTCGGGTCGGCGAGCACGAGCGCGCCCTGGCCGAAATAGTTCAGCAGCAGCGCCGGCAGCACCAGGCCGAACCAGGCGCGACGGATGGCGGACGGGCCGACATGACCCATGTCGGCGTAGAGCGCTTCGCCGCCGGTCAGCGCGAGGAACACGGCGCCCATCACCGTGAATGCGAGTAGCGGATTCGTCGCCATGAATCGCACCGCCTAGCGCCGGATCGAGCGCCTCGAGAATTGCCGGCGCCGCCCAGATGTTGACGAAGCCGAGGACGCCGATGACCACGAACCAGACGACCATGACCGGGCCGAACAACCGGCCGATGGTCGCGGTTCCGCGCCGCTGGATCGCGAACAGCCCGATCAGAATCGCGAGCGTCACCGGCAGCACGAAGTCCGCGAAGGCGGGCGTAACGAGCTTCAGCCCCTCCATCGCCGACAGCACGGAGATCGCCGGCGTGATGACGCCGTCGCCGTAGAGCAGCGCCGCGCCCATGACGCCGAGCAGGACCAGGATCGAAAATCTGCCGCCATTGGCGAGACGGTCGGCGCCACCAGCGACAACAGCGCCAGGATTCCGCCTTCGCCATCATTGTCGGCGCGCAGAACGAACACGACGTATTTGAGCGACACCATCACCAGCAGCGCCCAGAGGATCAGCGAGACGATGCCGAGGACGTCGGCAGCCGCCGGCGGCCCCTGGCCGACGGCGCCGAGCGCGACCGAGAACGTGTAGAGCGGGCTCGTGCCGATATCGCCGAACACGACACCGAGGGCGGTCAGCGCGAGAAGCCGGGTACTGTCGGGGCGGCGCGCAAGATCGCGCTGATCGGCGCCGATCGGAGACGACGACGAGCCCGTGGCGGGCAATGTGGACGCGGCGCCGCTGCTGACAGCATCCACAGGCGTAAACTCCAGACCACGCGCAGACCCGTCCAGGCATTATCGCAGGTGGTGGTTACGACTTTGCCCACCGCGGCTGCACTTGCACCCAACCGGCGCGGCCCCGGCACGACCGGCTAGGGCAGATTCGCCGCCCTTCCTTCGCCATGGTTTGCCTGGAACTCTATGCAGGTGACCGGCTGTTTTCCCCGCGATCGTGATCGCAAGGCAAGCTTATCCACTGCCGCCCAGGCAGGCTTACGCCGCCCTCGAACGCCCTCAGGCGCCCTTGGCCCGGCGGAAAAGCACTATAGATCAAGCGTTCACGGACCTTTCACCACGGCCGGGTCGGGGCGATCGTGGCAGACCTGCATGGAGGCAGGATCGCACCCCGTGAAAAATAGCGTAATCTCCAGGCAGTTGAGGGGATTCGGAGGTCCGGACCCCGCGCCGCAGCTCTCGTGCGTGCAATCTTGGCCCGAATGTTGCACGTTTTTTGGTCAAACCGGCGGCCAGGGTCAGAGGCCGTGGAACCGGCCCGGAACTTGCGGCCGGTCTCTAACAGGCCCGGATTACACCTCGATAACAAGGAGCGACGTCATGGCGGTAGCCGGCTGAAAGCCCGGAAAAGCTCGAAGACATGATCGTGCGCCAGGCGGAAGCGACCGGCGCGCAGGTCGCCGCCGCCAAGGCCGCGATCGGCAACGTGATCTTCGGGCAGGAGAAGGTGGTCGAGCAGGCGCTCATCACCGTGCTCTGCGGCGGTCACGCGCTGTTGATCGGCCTTCCCGGTCTCGCCAAGACCAAGCTGGTCGAGACCATGGGCATCGTGCTCGGGCTCGACGCCCGTCGCATCCAGTTCACCCCCGACCTGATGCCGTCCGACATCGTGGGCAGCGAGGTGCTCGAAGAAGGCGCCGGCGGCAAGCGCAGCTTCCGCTTCATCGGTGGGCCGATCTTCGCCCAGCTGCTGATGGCCGACGAGATCAACCGCGCGAGCCCGCGCACCCAGTCGGCGCTGCTGCAGGCGATGCAGGAGCACCACGTGACCGTCGCCGGCAACCGGCACGACGTTCCGCGCCCCTTCCACGTGCTCGCGACCCAGAACCCGATCGAGCAGGAGGGCACCTATCCGCTGCCGGAGGCGCAGCTCGACCGCTTCCTGATGCAGATCGACGTCGATTATCCCGACCACGAGGCCGAGCGGAAAATCGTGTTCGACACCACCGGCACGGAAGAGAGCAAGCCGCGGCCGACCATGAGCTGCCGAGGACCTGATCGCCGCGCAGCGGCTGGTGCGCCGCCTGCCGGTCGGCGAATCGGTGGTGGAAGCGATCCTCAAACTGGTGCGCTCGGCGCGCCCGGGTCCCGAGACCGGCGAGATCGGCAAGCTGATCTCCTGGGGGCCGAGCCCGCGCGCCAGCCAGGCGCTGATGCTGGTGGCGCGCGCCCGCGCCCTCATCGACGGCCGGCTCTCGCCGTCGATCGACGACGTGCTCGAAATGGCCGAGCCGATCCTCAAGCACCGCATGGCGCTCACCTTCGCCGCGCGCGCCGACGGCGAAAGCGTCGAAGCCGTCATCGGCAAGCTCAAGACCCGCATCGGATAGTCGATGGCGGCCCCGCGACGCGCCGAAAAGCACGAGGTCAAGGCAACGCAGCACGCGAGCGGCGAAGCTCGCACGCTCGCGGAAAGCATGCCGCGCCTCATCCTCGAGGCGCGCCGCATCGCCGCGACCGTCATCCACGGGCTGCACGGCCGCAAGCGCGCCGGGCCCGGCGAGAATTTCTGGCAGTACCGGCGCTTTCTGTCGGGCGAGCCGGCGCGCCGGGTCGACTGGCGCCGCTCCGCGCGCGACGAGCATCTCTACGTGCGCGAGCAGGAATGGGAGGCGGCGCATACGGTCTGGCTGTGGCCGGATCGCTCGCCCTCGATGGTGTTCACCTCGAACCTTGCGCAGGACATCCAAGCTCGATCGCTGCCTGGTCGTCGCCTTCGCGCTTGCCGAAGTGCTGGTGCAGGCCGGCGAGCGCGTCGGCATGCCGGGCCTGATGCGGCCGACCGGCAGCCGCAACGTGCTGGACAAGATGGCGAACGCCATCGTGCATGACGTAACCGAGCGGCCGAGCCTGCCGCCGACCTTCGCGCCGTCGGCGCTCGCCGAGATCGTGGTGGTGTCGGATTTCTGGAGCCCGATGGCGGAGGTGCGCAAGACTCTTGCGCAGCTGTCGGCGACCGGCGCCCATGGCCACACCGTGCAGATCGTCGATCCGGCGGAAGAGACCTTCCCCTATTCCGGCCGCGTCGAGTTCATCGAGCCGGAAGGCGCCGGCTCCATCACCGCCGGCCGCGCCGAGGCCTGGAAGAGCGAATACGAGACGCGGGTCGCGCAACCATCGCGCCGCGATCCGGGCCGAGACCGACAAGCTCGGCTGGAGCTTCGCCATCCACCGCACCGACCGCCCGGCGACCGAGCTGTTGCTGGCGCTGCATGCGCGCTGGGCGCGCCGCCGCCGGGCGCCGTGGTGAGCGGCCGCCGCGCGCGATGGCAGTCGGGAGGCACGCATGATGGGCCTCCCGCTCGGCTTCGCGCAGCCGCTGGTGCTGCTCGGGCTGCTCAGCCTGCCGGTGCTGTGGTGGCTGCTGCGGCTCATTCCGCCGCAGCCGCGGCGCATCGATTTCCCGCCGACGCGGCTGCTGTTCGACATCGCGCCGAAGGAGGAGACGCCGCAGCGCACGCCGTGGTGGCTCACGCTGCTGCGGCTGACGCTCGCCGCGCTGGTCATCATCGCCGCCGCCGGCCCGCTGTGGAATCCGCCGGTCGCGACCTCGACCGCCAAGGCGCCGCTTGCGCTTCTGATCGACGACGGCTTTCCCGCCGCCGGAACCTGGGACGTGCGCATGCGCACCGCCGAGGACCTGATCGCGCGCGCGGAGGCCGACAATCGCGGCGTCGCGCTGATCCCGCTGTCGGAGCCGACCCGCGACATCTCGTTCGAGACCCCGGCCGCGGCGCGCGTGCGCCTCAAGCAGATCAAGCCGAAGCCGCACGCGGTCGAACGCGCCGACACGCTGCCGACGCTCGGCCGGTTCCTCACCGCCACGCCCGACGTCGAGCTGGTCTGGCTCACCGACGGCGTCGATCTCGGCGGCGGCAGCGAATTCGTCGCGGCGCTGGGCCGGCTCGTCGAGCAACGGCCCATCACCGTGGTCGAGGGCGGCCTCGCCGGCGCCCGCGCGCTCGTCGAGCGCCGACAACGCCGCCGGCGCGCTCACCGTGAAGATCCTGCGCGCCGACCGGCGGCGGCACCGAGACCGGCACCGTGCGCGCGCTCGATCTCAAGGGCCTGCCGCTCGGCGACGCCGCCTTCACCTTCAAGGACGGCGAGCGCGAGACCGAGGCCGAGCTCACGCTGCCGGTCGAGATCCGCAACGACATCGCGCGGCTCGAGATCGCGGCCGAGCGCTCGGCCGGCGCGGTGCAGCTGCTCGACAAGCGCTGGCGCCGGCGCTCGATCGGCGTGATCACCGGCTCGACCGCCGACACCGCGCAGCCGCTGCTGGCCTCGACCTATTACCTCACCCGCGCGCTCGGACCGTTCGCCGACGTGCGGCTCGCCGATCGCGGCTCGCCGGCGCAGGCGGTCGGCCAATTCATCGAGCAGCGCCTGCCGATGCTGATCCTCGCCGACGTCGGCAATGTCGCCGAGGCGCGCGATCAGCTCACGCGCTGGATCGAGGAGGGCGGCGTGCTGGTGCGCTTCGCCGGTCCGCGGCTCGCCGCCGGCGACGACGACCTCGTGCCGGTGAAGCTGCGGCGCGGCGGGCGCATTCTCGGCGGCGTCGCTGTCCTGGGAGCAGCCGCAGCAGCTCGCCGCCTTCAGCCGCGAAAGCCCGTTCTTCGGCATGACGGTGCCGACCGACGTCACCGTGAGCCGCCAGGTGCTGGCCGAGCCCGACGCCGACGCTGACCGATCGCACCTGGGCGACGCTCGCCGACGGCACGCCGCTGGTCACCGCCCAGCGCCGCGGCAAGGGCCTCATCGTCCTGTTCCACGTCACCGCCGATACGCGCTGGTCAGACCTGCCGCTATCGGGCACATTCGTCGAGATGCTCAAGCGAATCGTCTCCTTTGCCGGTTCGATCGCGGCGGCCGCCGACGGCACCGCCACAAGCGCGCGAACCGCGCGCGAAGTATTGCCGCCGACGCGCGTGCTCGACGGCTTCGGCATATTCGGACCGCCGCCGACGACCGCACGGCCGGTGCCGGCGAGCTTCGCCGGACGCGCCACGGCCGATCATCCCCCCGGCTTCTATGGTCCGCCGGAAGGACTGCTGGCGGTCAACGCGCTGGCGCCAGCCGATCGCCTGGCGCCGCTCGACGTGTCCGCACTCAATGCACGCCGGGAGGCCTATCGAATGAGCGAACCGGAGGATCTGCGCGGGCCCATCCTGCTCGCCGCGCTCGCGCTGCTGGCGCTCGATGCGCTCATCGTCTTCCTGCTGTCCGGCGGCATCGCGCTGCTCATGCGCCGGCGGCGGCCGGCGGCGGCAGCGCTCGCGCTGCTCGTCCTCGGTGCGGCGATCATCGGCGCACCGCAGGCCTTCGCGCAGAGCCCGGTGCCGCAACGTCCCCAAGACCGGATCATCGGACCAAGCGGCACGCCCCGCGCCCAGGCGCCGTCGACGAGCAATCCCTGAAGTCCACCCTCGAGACCCGCCTCGCCTACGTCATCACCGGCGATGCGGAGGTCGACCGCATCAGCAAGGCCGGGCTGCAGGGCCTCACGCTGTTCCTCGCCCAGCGCACCGCGCTCGAGGCCGGCGAGCCGATCGGGCTCGATCCCGCCCGCGACGAGCTCGCCTTCTATCCGCTGATCTACTGGCCGGTGGTGGCGAGCGCGCCAAGCCGTCGCGCGAGGCGCTCGAGCATATCGACGCCTACATGAAGCAGGGCGGCACCGTGCTGTTCGACACCCGCGACGCGGTCGAGGCGCCGCCCGGTCCCGGCGGCGCGACCCGCGGCCCCGGCATGCAGGCGCTGCGCAACATTCTCTCCTCGCTCGACATTCCCGAACTCGAGCCGGTGCCGCGCGACCATGTGCTGACCAAGACGTTCTACCTGTTGAAGGACTTTCCCGGCCGCTTCTCCTCCGGCCAGCTCTGGGTCGAGGCGCTCGCGGCGAACAACGACGAGGAGCCGACGAGCCGCCCGGCGCGCGCCGGCGACGGCGTGTCGTCGATCATCATCACGTCGAACGATTTCGCCGGCGCCTGGGCGATGCGCCAGGACGGCCAGGCCATGCTGCCGCTCGTCTCCGCCGAGCCGCGCCAGCGCGAGTTCGCGTTCCGCGCCGGCGTCAACATCGTCATGTACACGCTCACCGGCAACTACAAGGCCGACCAGGTCCACGTTCCGGCGCTGCTGGAACGGCTGGGACAGTAACAACGTAAAAGGTCGAGCAGTTGAATTTCGGCATCTCATTCTCGCCGCTGGTTCCCACCTACATCGTCTGGGCGGCGGTAGCCGTTGCGTTCGCGGTGTCGCTGCTGGTCGTGTTCGGGCGCAGCCGCGGCGCGCTCGCTCGCACCATCGCGCTTGCGCTTGTTCGTGCTCGCGCTCGCCAATCCGTCGATCACGCGCGAGGACCGCGAGCCGCTGACCTCGGTCGCCGTCGTGGTCGTCGACAAGAGCCCGAGCCAGGACTTCAGCGACCGCACGCAGCAGACCGAGGCGGTGCGCGCCCAGCTCGCCGAGCGGCTCGGGCGCCTGCAAGGCATCGAGGTGCGCTTCGTCGAGGCCGGACAGGCCGACGGCGAAACCGACGGCACACGATTGTTTACGGCTTTATCTTCCGCGCTCTCGGACGTTCCCCACGACCGCATCGCCGGCGTCTTCTTCATCACCGACGGGCGCGTGCACGACGTGCCGACCGAGGCGGCGGCGCTCGGCTTCGCCGCGCCGGTGCACGGGCTGATCACCGGCCACAAGAACGAGCGCGACCGCCGCGTCGTGCTCACGGCCACGCCGCGCTTCGGCATCGTCGGGCAGAGCCAGACCATCAGCTTCCGCGTCGAGGATCAGGGCGCGTCGACGGGCGCGGCGCAGGTGACGGTGCGCCGCGACGGCGAAACGATCGAGAACCGCAACGTGCGCGTCGGCGCGAACGTCAGCATCAGCGTGCAGATCCCCCATGCCGGGCCGAACATCGTCGAGATCGAGGCCTCGCCGCTCGAGAACGAGCTCACCGCCGTCAACAATCGCGCGGTCGTCTCCATCGACGGCGTGCGCGACAAGCTGCGCGTTCTGCTGGTTTCGGGCGAGCCGCATGCGGGCGAGCGAACCTGGCGTAACCTGCTGAAGTCCGACGCCAGCGTCGACCTCGTGCACTTTACGATTTTGCGCCCGCCGGAGAAGCAGGACGGCACGCCGATCAACGAGCTGTCGCTGATCGCGTTCCCGACGCGCGAGCTGTTCCAGCAGAAGATCAACGAGTTCCAGCTCATCATCTTCGACCGCTACGCGCGCCAGGGCGTGCTGCCGATCATCTATTTCGACAACATCGCGCGCTATGTGCGCGGCGGCGGCGCGGTGCTGGTGGCGGCCGGCCCCGACTACGCGAGCCAGACCAGCATCTGGCGCACGCCGCTCGACGTCATCCTGCCGGCCGAGCCGAGCGGGCGGATGAACGACGGAGCGTTCCGGGCTCAGCTCACCGATCTCGGCAAGCGCCATCCCGGTGACCCGCGGCCTCGAAGGCGCCGACCAGGACCCGCCGCACTGGAGCCGCTGGTTCCGCCTGGTCGACACCCGCGCCAACAAGGGCACCGCCGTCATGCAGGGGCCGGACAACAAGCCGCTGCTGCTGCTCTCGCGCGAAGGCGAAGGCCGGGTCGCGCTGCTGCTGTCCGATCACATCTGGCTGTGGGCGCGCGGCTACGAAGGCGGCGGTCCGCATATCGACCTGCTGCGGCGGCTGTCGCACTGGCTGATGAAGCAGCCCGACCTCGAGGAGGAAGCGCTGCGCCTCATGGTGCGCGGACGCGATCTCACGGTGCAGCGCCAGACCATGGCCGACACCGTCGCCGACGTCACGCTGACGACGCCGTCGGGCAAGACCCGCACCTTGACGCTCTCGCCGACCCAGCCCGGCGTCTGGCGCACGACCATCGAGGCCAACGAACTTGGGCCTCTGGCGCGCGACCGACGGCACGCTCACCGCGCTCGCCAATGTCGGCCCCGCCAATCCGCGCGAATTCACCGAGGTGACGTCGACCACCGAGGTGCTCGCGCCGCTGTCCAACGCCACCGGCGGCGACGTGGTACGGGTCGAGGACGGCAACGGCGTTCGTCTCCCGCGGATCGTGGCGGTGCGGTCGAGCGACACCTTCAAGGGCGACGACTGGATGGGACTGCGCATCCGCGAGTCGAGCGTCGTGCGCGGCATCGGCGTGCTGCCGGTCTTCGCCGGCCTGATCGGACTGCTGCTGCTGGTCGGCGCGCTCGCCGCCACCTGGATGCGCGAGGGGCGCTGAAGCTTCCTGCAGAGTGATCTGGCATCTCGGCACCTACCCAAGTGCCGTGATGATGACTTTTTTGCAACAGTCCCGGTTTTTGCGTCGATGGCCGCTCGCGGCGCATGGCGCCCGGCCGCAATTGTTATAGTGTTACATTTCATCCGGCGGCGGCGTGCCGCCGGTCACGGCGTCCAAGTGCAGGACAATGCGCTGGTTCCGGACACGCTCGCGAGAGGTTTCATGCCTGGCGCTAGTGGCGCTGGCCATGCAGCTCGCGCTGTCGTTCGGGCACCTCCATCTCAGGGACGTTCTGGGAGAGACCCATTCGTCGGCATCTATCGATGCATCGACGCTGGCTTCGCTGTCGGACGAGCAACACACGTCGGCGCAAGGTGGCGATGGCTCGCACCACGAGCATGAGGACGAATATTGCGCGATTTACGCAATCAACGCCCTCATCGGCTCCGCTCAGCATGCCGCGCCGCCTGCCCTGCTGGTGCCGCAGCGCGTCGGCCGCGCACGGCACACTCTCCGCTATGAAGCTCCCCTAGCCGACCTCCATCACGTCCTCTTCCAGGCCCGCGCACCTCCCATCGCCTGACATCGACCGTGTTGGCACGGCCTCGCGACGGCGACGGCTGCGCCGATGCGTCGGGCGGCGCCATTGCGCCGCCATGTGTTGACGTTGGGGGCCCGTGAGGGCGTGTTGGGGGGTAATCATGTCTATCCGTACCAGTCGCTTGCTTCTTCTGAGCAGCTCCGCGCTCGCGTTGCTGTATCTCTCCGGCGTTGCATTGTCGCAAACGCCGCCCGCGACCCCGGCACCGCAACCCTCCCAGACCACGCCCGCAACGCCGCCAGCCACGCCGGGCGTGGTCCAAATTCCGCAGGTCACCGTGCGAGGACGGCCGCCGGCCCCGCGGCGGACCGTTCCCTCCGCTCCGGCCCCGAAGGTCACGGCACGACGACCGGCGCCGGCCCCGACGCCGCCGCCCGCACCGACCCCAACGCCCCAGCCCACGACGGCATCCCCGTTCAACCCGCCGTATGCGCCGTTGTCGACCATCACGAGCACGCAGATCCAGGCGAGTCAGAGCCAGAGCTTCGGCAATCTGTTCTTCACAACGCCCGGTGCCACCTCGGCCGGCATCGCGCCGGGTGCGGCGCGGCCGATCCTGCGCGGCCTTGCTGATTTCCGGGTTCGCATCCAGGAGAACGGCATCGGCTCCGCCGACGTCTCCAATCTCGGCCAGGACCACGGCGTGCCGATCGATCCCTTGACGATCCAGCGAACGGAGATCTTTCGCGGGCCGGCGGCGCTGCGCTTCGGCTCGCAGGCGGTCGGCGGCATCGTCGAAGCGATCAACAACCGCATTCCGACCTTCGCACCGCCGGGCGGCGTCGCGGCCGAATTAAGGGCAGCCGGGACCACGGTCAACAACGGCTGGGAAACCGGCTTGCTGCTCGACGCCGGCTCGCGCAATGCGGCGATCCACGCCGACGTGTTCGGCCGCCGCTCCGACGACTACCGCATCCCGAGCTATCCCTACCTCTTCCCGCCCGATCCGGCGCCGGTCGTCAACGGCAGACAGCCGAACTCGTCGCTCCATTCCGAGGGCGGCGCCGTCGGCGGCTCCTACCTGTTCGATGGCGGCTATGCCGGCGTCGCGATCTCACGTTTCGCCAGCGACTATCATGTCCCCGGCCTCGAGGCGGCGGCGAGCCAGACGCACATCCGGCTGGAGCAGACGAAGATCACCAGCAAAGGCGAGTATCGGCCCTACTCCGCCGCCATTGCGGCGGTGCGCTATTGGGCCGGCTACACCGACTACAAGCATGACGAGATCGGGCTCACCGCCCTCGGCTTCGATCAGATCGCAGCGACCTTCAAGAACCGGGAGAGCGAAGGCAAGATCGAGGTCGAATTGATACCGGTGCTCACGCCGATCGGCGCCTTGACCAGCTTCATCGGCGCGCAGGTCGGCCACAGCCAGCTCGATACGTCTGGCGAGGCTCTCCTCTTTCCCGCCCGCACCCGGACCACCGCTGCCTATTTCTTCAACGAGATGCAACATACGCCGACGCTGCGAACGCAACTTGCGGGCCGCATCGAGCGGGACAACGTCACGGGCACCGCAGTGACGTTCCCGCCGAACTTCCTACCGCCGCCGGACGATCCGACCTCTTCGCCCGCGGATCTCACCTTCCTGCCGAAGAGCATCAGCTTCAGTGTCATCAAGGACCTGCCATCGTACCTGGTGGCGAGCCTCAACCTGCAACGGATCGAGCGCGCGCCGCGGGCGCTTGAGCTGTTCTCCAAGGGCCCGCACGACGCCACGCAGACCTTCGACATCGGCAATGCCGGCCTGACCATCGAGACCGCCAAGAATGTCGAGGTCGGCCTGAAGCGGATCGACGGGACCTTCCGCTTCGATGCCAAGGCCTACTACACCCGCTACGACAACTTCATCTTCCAGCAGCCGACCGGCATTTTCTGCGGCGAGGAATTCGCCACCTGCGGCGTGGAAACCGAGCTGCTGCAGACCTTCATCGCCCAGCGCGACGCTAACTTCCGGGGTGCGGAGGTGGCCTGGCAATGGGACGTGGCGCCGCTTTCGACCGGCATCTTCGGACTCGATGGCCAATTCGATACCGTGCGCGCCACCTTCACGGACGGCAGCAATGTCCCGCGCATCCCGCCGACGCGCGTCGGCGGCGGCGCATATTGGCGCAGCGACAACTGGTTCGTCCGCATGGGCTTGCTGCACGCCTTCGCCCAGACCGATCTCGGCGCGTTCGAGACGCCGACCGCCAGCTACAACCTGCTCAAGCTCGAAGTCGTCCACCGGAAATTCTGGCAGTACTCGCCGTGGGGACCGGTCGAGGTCACGACCGGCATCGTCGGCGACAACCTGCTCGACGCCGACGTGCGCAATTCCGCCCAGTTCCACAAAGACGAAATCCTGCTGCCCGGGCGCAACGTCAAGTTCTTCCTCAACGTCAAGTATGGCGCGGACAGGCCGAGCGGACCGCCCGGCTACTACAAGGCGGCGCGCAAGGGCTACGATGCGCCGGTCTTCTACAAGGCGCCGGTTGCGACGGGCTCGAATTGGGCCGGCTTCTACCTCGGCGCCAACGCCGGCTACGGCTGGAGCAAGTCTATTACCGATCTCGGGCTCAGCGACGCCGCGACCGGAGACCCGCTGTTCGGCGGTCCGATCTCGGCCAAGGGCGATGGCGCGATCTTCGGCGGCCAGGCCGGTTACAACTGGACAGCGGACATCTGGGTCGCGGGCATCGAAGGCGACCTGCAGTATGCGCGCCGGCGCGGAAGCCTGACATCGGTCTGCTCCGGCGACGTCTGCAATCCGGCGCTTGCCCCGCTCGATGCGCCGGTCGCGGTCAATCTCGACCATAAGCTAGGATGGTTCGGAACGCTGCGCGGGCGCTTCGGCGCAGCCGTCACGCCGGGTGCGTTGGCCTATGTCACCGGCGGCGTGGCCGTCGCCGACATCACGGTCGCCGGCACGGTTGCGGGCTTCGACGCGGCCGGCAATCCCGTCACTACCGGCATCAGCAATCACGTCACGCGGGCGGGCTGGACCGTCGGCGCCGGCCTCGAAGCGCAATTGGTGGGCAATTGGACCGGCAAGATCGAGTACCTGCACATGGACTTCGGATCGATCGCGACGTTTCCGGCCATCGCGCCGGACGTTACCGTCGCGCCGGCTTTCAATACCCGGATCTCGGACGACATCGTGCGCGTCGGCGTCAACTACAGGTTCGGTCCGATGGGGGCGGTGGTGGCCAAGTACTGATGGCAGTCAGGAGCGGCACGTGCGATCGCGTCGATGCAGGCGGTCGGACCGCTCCTCCTCACCCCACTTGTGCTGGCTGCCGCACTAGATGCTTGCGGCTAAAAGGAAATCTTTGAAACGTTATAACGTTACAATTTGCTTGGCGAGCCTCGTCTTTTCAGCTAAGGTTATCATTGCCTAGCAGCATGTTTTCCTAGAGAGCCCCTTCCGTTCGAAGGGGCTCTTTTTTTGCGCGCATCGCGACCGTGACCTGCCCGGTGACCGCCGTTGACGCGCGGAAGGTCCCCGCCTTATCTCGACGATTGCCACACGGCCGACGCGCCGGGGTGCTAGTGCTCCAAAAACGGACTGATGGCCTCCATCGTCGCGTCCGGGAACTCCTCGTGCACTGAGAGCTTGCCGTGAAGAAGCCGAACGCTGCGAACGCCGGGCAACGCCGCGAGGGCCTCCATTTCCGCCCGTGACCTCGGTGGCGTCTCGGCTCCATAAACCAGCAGGATCGGAACCGCCGCTCGCTGCGCCAAATCGAGAAACGCATCGCGGGTGTCGAGCGGATCGAGACGACCAGTGACGAACCGTACCGACGCGAACCGTGCCCCCGGCGCGCGAACGACATCGAGCTTCTCGCGTAGCCGCTCTCCCTCGAGGAACGCCGGATCGCTATAGACATGGCCGGATGCCATGTAACGAACGACCAGCCGGTTGACGTTCAGCCGATAGATGAGAGGCCCGAGCACAGGACCATCGACGAGGCGGCAGAGCCGATCGAAGAACGGTCGATGCCCGCCCATCATGGTCGGCAGTGGCCCGCGCCAGGTCGGCGCGATCAGGACCAGCCGCCCGATCGAACCCCTTGCGGCGTGTTCGAGGGCGTAGGTCCCCGCGTGCCCTGCTGCGACGATCGCGTGGGGATGCGGGATCACTTCGGTCAAAAGAAAAGACAGGAAGGCGGAATAGGCTTCGGGCGTCCAATCGACCCGCGGGCGCGCCCGATCACCGAAACCAGGCCAATCCACACATAGCGTCGAATATTGCTTGGCCAAACGCTCCTGCAACGGGCGCATCTCGTGCCGCGTCGAGATCGAACTGAGTGCCGGGAGAAGAAGGACCTTCGGCTCTGTGCCGTTTGATTCGCCGCCGACGTGAACCGTCTCGTCGCGCCATCTCCATTCCAATGTCCGTGTTTCCATGGCTCGCAATCCGGCAGCGATCCGTCTCGAAGAAGTAGGCGACCTCCGACTGTGTTCGATTACAGTTCGTCCGCGAGCCGGACGAGTGCGGCGCGCAGCAGTACCGAGACATCGCGGATTGCAACAGCTGCGCCATCGACGACGATCAATCCGCGGCGGAAGGCTTCATCCGGCGCCAGCCGCCCCGACACGATCGCCTCGATCACGGCTTCGCCGGTGAAAACCAGGGCGTCCGCAGGCTGCGGTCCGGCGGTATGCACGGCGATGCTGACGCCCTCGGCGTCGGGCATGTACCGGCTCCATAGGCCCGCTTCCACCAGCAGCAGCGAAAAGCCGGGCCCGGTCAGCCGCTGGTCGAGCACCGCACGCTCAAGCGACTCTCGCAGCCGTTGCAGCCTCCGGACGGCGCGGTGATAACCGAGCATGTTGGCGAAGGTCGGCGCGACCAATCGCGTGTCCAGGATCGGCGCGTTCGATTTGTCGCGCAAAGCAGTCGCTATTTCGATCGCACGCGGATACTTCGCCGCAGCGCCGGCAGCTCCGTCGTAATTGCAGGCGCCCGCCACGCCGATCTGGCCGGCGATACCTATCGAAGCAAGCAGCGCGATCGATCTCGTCCACGTCATATGCTTCTCGCGTCCGGGGCTACTTGACCATCACGCTTTCGGCGGCGCTCATCAAGCCCATCCGCGGGTTCTGCGCGCAGAAGGCGCCGACCTTCTCGGACACGGCCTTCAGCTTGTCGAAATTGACGACCGCAGGATCATCCTCGTCGGTGAAATAGCCGCCGAGCCATACCGTGATGGCGTAGGCCGTGTCCCTCGGCAACTCGATGAACTCCTTGCACTTCATCTTGGAGAGATCGACCGGCTGGGCATCTGCCGCGTTCGCCGCGAGGAGGACCGTGGCGACGAAAAGAGCGGCTGCGATCTTCGTGCTCATGCCGCGCTCCAATCCGGCCGGATCGCCCCGGACACGCCTTCGAAGGCGCCGTCCACGAGCTCGCAGACCAGGAGCCGCGCCGGATCGACCGGCCCCGGCATGGCGCAGCGGCCCTTGGGGACCGGCTTGAAGCCCGACTTGCCGTAGTAGGGCTCGTCGCCCACCAGCACGACCAGCCGATGGCCCTTGGCTTTCGCCTCGGCCAAGGCGCGCTCGATCAGGGCGTAGCCGATGCCGCGCTCGCGGAACGGCGGCTCGACCGTGAGCGGCCCGAGCAGCAGCGCCGGCGTGTCGCCGACCCGGATCGGCGAGAGCCGCACCGAGCCGACCAGCAGCGTGCCGATGCGGGCCGTGAACGAGAATTCCAGCCGATGGTCGATCCGCTCGCGCAGGCGGTAGGCCGATTTGGCATAGCGGCCGGGGCCGAAGGTGCGCTCGTGCAGGCGCTCGATCGGCACCGCGTCGTCGGCCGATTCCGGCAGGATGGTGAGAGACAGGTCGGTCATCGATGATTTACCCGGCAGCGCGCTTAGCATTTGGCAGCCGGGAGGTCCATCGCCCGCATATGGGGCAACCCAGCCCCGATATCCGCAGAGGGTGAAAGCGCCTGCGCCTGTGTTTAGCTAAGCTGCGCCGCGTAAACATGACGGAGATTGGGATGGGCCTTCTGGTCGACGGCGTCTGGCGGGACGAGCAGCATTCCGAGCGCACGCCGGCCGGGCGTTTCGTGCGTCCGGCCACCCGCTTCCGCAACTGGGTGACCGAGGACGGCAGCGCCGGCCCGAGCGGTGGCGACGGCTTCGCGGCGGCGCGGGGGCGTTATCATCTGTATGTCGCCCTCGCCTGCCCGTGGGCGCACCGCACGATCATCATGCGCACGCTCAAGGGGCTCGACGACGTGGTCTCGATGTCGGTGGTCGAGCCGCTCTACGGTCCGCATGGCTGGCGGTTCGGCAATAGCCCCGGCACTATCCCGGACGATGTGAACGGCGCGAGGGAGCTCGCTGAGATCTATCTGCGCGCCGATTCGAAATATACCGGCCGCGTGAGCGTGCCGGTGTTGTGGGACAAGGAGCGCCGCACCATCGTCAACAACGAATCGCCCGAGATCATCCGCATGCTCAACGGCGCCTTCGGCCGCTTCACCAATGTGCGGACGGACTACTATCCCGAGGCGCTCCGCGGCGAGATCGACCGCGTCAACACGCTCGTCTACGAGAACATCAACAACGGCGTCTATCGCACCGGCTTCGCCACCACGCAGGAGGCCTACGAGGAGGCGTTCCGCGCGGTGTTTGCCGCGCTCGACGAGATCGAAGCGCGGCTCGCCCGCCAGCGCTATCTCGCCGGGGCGGAGATCACCGAGGCCGATTGGCGGCTGTTCCCGACGCTGGTGCGCTTCGACGCGGTCTACTACAGCCACTTCAAATGCAACCTGCGCCGGATCGTCGACTATCCAAATCTCTCGAACTACCTGCGCGACCTCTACCAGCAGCCCGGCGTTGCCGCGACCGTGAACATGGACCACATCAAGCGGCACTATTACGGCAGCCAGCGCCATGTGAACCCGACCGGCATCGTGCCGGTGGGTCCGGCGCTCGACTTTCTGGCGCCGCATGATCGCGGCAGATTTGGATAGCAACGCCGACGAGCTCCGCTCGTTGATCCAAATCAATGACCTCCGCCCGGCCCAATCGCAACTTGTGCCGAATTCAGCGATCGGAGGCATCGACGTGTTTTCTCTCGGCGAGAAGGCGTGGTCGCCGTACCTTGCGGGGATCCTGATCGGTCTACTGCAAATTCCGGCGTTCCTCATCATCGAAACCGCACTCGGCGCATCATCGTCCTACGTAACGGTGGGAGGACTGATCACATCGTGGATCGATCCCTCCATCCTGCGGATCGACTACGTCGCCAGGCATGTCTCTGCCACCGCTAAGAATTGGTGGCAGGTGGCGTTCGTCGGCGGCATCGCGATCGGGGCTCTGCTCTCGGCCCGGCTCTCCGGAGCCGCCCGCCAGACCATTTCACCTATCTGGTCACGAGCGCTCGGATCATCCTCGCCCGGCCGGCGCTATCTCGTCGCGTTCGTCGCCGGGTTCGTGATGCTGTTCGGGGCCCGCCTCGCCGACGGCTGCACCAGCGGCCACGGCTTGTCCGGCATGGCCCAGCTCGCCGTCGGCTCGACCGTCGCCGTTGCAGCCATGTTCTTGGGCGGCATCGCTGCCGCCTTCCTCGTACTTCGGCGAATCTGAGGCGCGATCCCAGGAGTATTTCCCCATGTCCCTCCCCCTCGCCATTGTCGTCGGCATTCTCATGGGTGTGGTTTTCGGGGTCGCCCTCGAGAAGTCGCGCGTGTTCGAACCGGGCATGATCGTCGGGCAGATGCAACTGCGCAACTTCATCATGCTGAAGGTGTTCCTGACGGCGGTTGCGACCGGTGCCGTGGTGCTCGCCGCATTGAATGGATTCGGCTTGGTCAAGCTGCAGCCGAAAGCCGCGCTCTATGCGGCGGACATTGTCGGCGGCCTGATTCTCGGCGTCGGCATTACGCTCGCGGGGGCATGCCCGGGCACGACGCTCGCCCAAGTCGGCGTGGGCTATCGCGACGCCATCTTCACCTTGGTGGGTGGGCTCGCCGGGGCCGTGGCCTTTTCCTATGCCAAGCCCGCACTCGACACGACCTTCCTCGCCGCCGGGGGCGGCAAGATCATTTTCTCTGACTTGCTGGGAATCCCCTATTGGATCGGCGCGCTCTGCTTTGCCGCAGCCCTCGTCGTCATCCTGGTCCTGCTCGAGCGCTGGCGACCCTGGCGTGACGAGCTGGGACGCGATGTTGACGGCGACCTCGGTGCGCCGCAACCCGATCGACATTCGCGAATTCAAGTCCTGCCAGCGGAATAGACTTGTCCGATCGGCCAATCGAGGCACTGACGCCGGAGCTGCGTCAATCCAAGCAAAAGCCCTTCGCGCGCACGAAGGCGCCGAAGTCGGCGCGCAGCGGATCGGCGTATTGCCGCGCCTTGTCCTCGGACCAGCCATAGACCGGCGCCCTCCCCCAGCGCTCGGGGTCGCGCTGGCGGCGATAAGCCCACCGCGCCTCGCGGCGCTGGTCGTAGGCGTCGATCTGTTGGGCGAGGTCTCCAGCCTCGTAGCGATCCTCGTGCAGCGTGGTGGCGAGGCCGAGCCGCGACGTGACGCCGCCCGCCTCCGCAGGCCAGCCCACGCACAGCCCGGCGACCGGAACGACGCGCGCGGGAAGCTCCAGCAGATCGCTGACGACGTCGGGGCGATCGCGGATGGCGCTGATCGGGCACGAGCCGAGCCCGACCGCCGCGGCCGCCCGCATGAAGGTGGCGAGCACGATCGCGCTGTCCACCGCCGCGTTGAAGAACAGGTCGAGGTGATCGTTCGGAAACGGCTTGTTGCGCCACTGGGAAATTTGCGGAAGCCGGCTGCCGTCGGCGAGGAACACCAGAAACACCGGCGCATCGGCGATCCACGGCATGTCCGGGATCAGCGCGGTGATGGCGCGCTGCTTGGTCTTGTCGCGCACGACCAGGATATCGGCCTGCTGGAGGTCGCTCTTCGAGGGCGCCGAAAGCGCGCAGGCGCAGAGCAGCCGGACAAGCGCGGGCTCGACCGCGCGCGGCAGGAAGCGCCGGTGCACGCGATGGCCGGCGATGCGGGCAAGCTCGTCCAGCCCCGGCAGATTTGGATCGACGGCGAAGGCTTCGCCGAACCGCTCGGCCAGCGCCTCCTCGATGAGCCTGGCGACGAGCCTGGCGCGTGCTTCCGACTTGGCCTGCTCCTGCATCGGGCGTTCTCCGGCCTCTACGATGTTATTTCCAGCCGACGAGATCGATCACCGCGGACATGCCGCCATGCGCCGAGCCCTCGTGCATCTCGACGTCGTATTCGTCGATCTGCAGGCGCGAGAAGCTCGCGAATTCGCGCTCCAGCAGCGCGCGGGTATACATGTTCTCGACCTGCTTTGGCCCGCCGGTTGCATAGGCGATCTGCTCGGGCCGATAGCCCTGCTGCAGCAGCAGGCCGCCCGGCTTGAGCGCCTTGCGGATGCCGGCGAACTTGGCTGCGCGGCCATCCGGGCCGAAGAACTGCGTGAAGATGTCGATGACGACATCGAACGCGGCCTCCGGCCAGTCGAATCGCGCGAGATCGACGAGCTCGGTGGTGATGGCGACGCCACGTGCCTGCGCCAGAGCGCGGGCCTTGGCCTGCGCCAACGGCGAGAAATCGGTGGACAGCACATCGAGCCCCTGCTCGGCGAGCCACACCCCGTTGCGGCCTTCACCGTCCGAGACCGCGAGCGCGCGACCGCGCTTCGGCAACAGGTCCTTCTGCGCCGCCAGGAAGACGTTGGGCTCGGTGCCGAAGAGATATTCGGGCACCGAGAACCGGCCTTGCCAGTGATCGTAGTCGCTCATCGGCCGGCCTGCGCGCGCAGCCGCCGCAGGCTGCCGCCTTTCATGACCGAGCCGGGCAGCGGATGGCCGACGATATCCTCGGCGAGCCGCGCGCAGCCGATCAGGGCGTCGAGATCGATGCCGGTCTCGATGCCCATCTCCTCGCACATGAAGACCAGATCCTCGGTGCAGACGTTGCCGGCGGCGCCGGCATGGCCGGCGAAGGGACAGCCGCCGAGCCCGGCGACCGCGGCATCGAAGCGCGTGATCCCCATCTCGATGCCGGCATAGGCATTCGCGATGCCCATGCCGCGGGTATCGTGGAGATGCAGCGCAAGCTCGAGCGCGGGAAATTTTTCACGCACGGCACCGACCACGCGCTTGATGCCCTCCGGTGTCGCCCAGCCCATGGTATCGGCCAGCGACAGGTAGTCGAGCGCGACGCCTTGTTCCTCGGCGATGGCGAGGATCTGGCCGGCGAGGTCGGCGATCCGCGCGGGCGGAACCTCGCCTTCGAAGTTGCAGCCGAAGGCCGCCATGATCATGCCCCGCTCGATCGCGAGGCCAAGCTCACGGTAGCGCCGCGCGAGCGCGCTCTGCGCGGCGAGCTGCTCGGCGCAGGTGCGGTTCTGGTTGCGTTTGAGGAACGTCTCGGAGCCGCACAGCACGATGGTGCCCTTGATGTCGAGACGCCCGCTCGCGACCGCGCGTTCGAAGCCGCGATCGTTCAGCCACAGGCCGGTGTAGATCACGCCCGGCGCCGGCGTGATGCCGCGCACGACCTCCTCCGCGTCGGCCATGCCGGGCACGCGCCGCGGATCGACGAACGAGACGATCTGGATATGCCGCAGCCCGGTCTGCGACAGCGCGTCGATCAGCTCGATCTTGCGCGTGGTCGCGATCGGCCCCTTCTCGATCTGGAAGCCCTCGCGCGGGCCTTCCTCATAAATCCGAATCTGTGTTCGGCAAGCTCATCGGCGGTAACTCCAGGAAGACCGACAGTCTTGTCGTTTGCAGCGATCTTTGCAACGGTGGGTCCGTGTTTGCACGACAGGGATGCGCACACGGGCAACGGGCACACCATGACCACGGAAGACGACGTCCTCAAGATCACCATCGCCAACAAGATCCTGCTCCTCACCTTGAACCGACCGGAGCGCCGCAACGCGCTCTCCAAGGCTTTGCTGGCGGCACTGCGCTCCGCGCTCATCGCCGCCGACACGGACCCCGAGGTGTCGCTGGTCGCGATCACCGGCGCCGGCAACGCCTTCTGCTCCGGCGTCGACCTCAAGGACGCCCGCTCGACCGACGAAAGCGGCGAGCGCTATCGCGGACCGCTGCACGAGCCCGAGCGCGCGTTCACCGAGGTGATCATCGACTCGCGCAAGCCGCTGATGGCCATCGTCAACGGGCCGGCGATGGCCGGCGGCTGCGAGCTGGCGCTGGCCTGCGACCTCAGGGTCGTCGCCGACACCGCCTTCTTCGGCCTGCCGGAAGCCAAGCGCGGCATGGGCGCGCACTTCGCCTCCGTGGTGCTGCCGCAGATGGTTCCGATGGGGATTGCCATGGAGTGGCTCTACACCGGCCGCAATATTCCGGTCGAGGAAGCCGCGCGCTGGGGCCTGGTCAATCGGATCGCCCCGGCCGGCGAGCTGATGAAGGTCGCGATGGAGCTGGCCGGCGATATCGTCAACTCGGCGCCGCTGTCGTTGCAGCGGATGAAGCTGACCTATCGCAAGGCCCACGGCCTGCCGCTGCACGCCGGGCTGCGCCTCGATGTCGGTCCCGACCCCTATGCATCGGAGGATCGCAAGGAAGGCGCGCGCGCGTTCCTGGAGAAGCGCGCGCCGGTCTGGAAGGGGCGCTAGTGTCTCATCGGCAGTGCCGGCGGCATGCGCGATGCCCTGCGGCCGCTGTTTCAGCCGGCGCATGTCGCCGTGATCGGCGCGTCGAGCACGCCGGACAAGCACGGCAATATCGCGATGCGCTATCTCGTCCGCGCCGGCTATCGCGGGCGGATTTCGCCGGTCAATCCCAACGGCGGCGAGGTCGAGGGGTTCGCCTGTTACACCTCGATCAAGGACGTGCCGGGGCCGGTCGACTGCGCGTTCCTGGTCGTTCCGGCCGGTGCCGCCATCCATGCGGTCCGCGCGTGCGCCGATGCCGGCGTGCGCAGCGCGATCGTCGGCGCCAACGGCTTCGCCGAGCTCGGCACCGATGAGGGCCGCGCGCGCCAGGCCGAGCTCACCGTGATCGCTCGCGGTAGCGGCATGCGGATCGTCGGTCCCAACACCAACGGCATCCTCAACGCCACCGACCGGCTGTCGCTCGGCTACAACACCTCGCACGGCGACCCGCTCCATCCCGGCCCCGTCTCCATCGCCGCCCACAGCGGCGCGCTCTTCAACAGCATCGCGCCGCGGCTGCGGCGGTTCGGCGTGGGCCTCTCGAAATTCGTCCCGGTCGGCAACGAAGCCGATCTCGACATGCTCGACTTTCTCGAATTCTTCATCGCGGACGACGCCACCGGCGTGATCGGCCTCATCATCGAGGGGCTGTCCGACGGCGACCGGCTGCGCGAGCTTGCCGCTCGCGCCAGGGCCGCGGGCAAACCGATCGTGGCGCTGAAGCTCGGACGCTCCGCGGCCGGCGCCGGCGCGACCGTGGCGCATTCGAGCCGCCTCGCCGGCAGCGCGCGCGCCTATGCGGCGCTGCTGCGCGAATGCCGGATCACCACGGCGCCGACGATCGAGGCAATGGCCGGCGCATGCGCCCTGCTCGCCGGACGCGGCCCCCATCCCGGTGATCCATCGCTCGTGTGCGTCACCTCCACCGGCGGTGGCGGCTCCTTGCTGGCCGACTACGCCATGGACTACGGCATCCCGCTCGCCGGAACGGCGAACGGGACATGGAGCGGTGCCGCCGCCGCGGCGATTGCATCGTTCGCGGGCGCGGGCCCGATCTGCAATCCGATCGACGGCGGAAACCTCGGCAACTGGAAACAGCTCGATACGCTCCTCGCGGCGATCGAAGCCGATGGTTTGCGCGGGCCGTTGCTCGCCTTTCTGCACATGTTGCCGCAGGTCGCCGTCAACCGCACCATCATCAATTCGCTCGCGCAGAGGAAAGCGCGGACGGCGAGCCCCAGCGTCGTGGTTGCTCCCGGCGGGCTGCGCAGCGAGATCGAAGAGCAATATTTCCGCGAAGGGATTCCGGTCTTTCACGATCTCGCCACCTGCTTCGACAGCCTGCGCTGCCTCTATGACGAGCTCGGCTTTGCCGCCGAGCCGGCTCGCTCCGAGAACGCGCCGCCGCCGCCGCCGCCGGACGCCGAGACGCTCGCAGTGTTGCGACGCGCGGCAGAAACGCCGGGCAGTTTCCTGTCGGAGCTCGAAAGCGCAGGGGTGCTGGCACGGGCCGGCGTTCCGATGGTCGAAAGCCGCGTCGTCTGCTCCGCAGACGACGCGGTCCGCGCCGCGGAAGCCGTTGGCTATCCCGTCGTGCTCAAGGTGGCGAGCCGCGAGATCGCGCACAAGAGCGATGCCGGATTGGTCGCGGTCGGGCTCACCGATGCGGCGGCCCTGCGACGGGCCTTCGTGCGAATGGAGGCGCAGGTGCAATCGCTCGGCCTTGCTCCGGCAACGACGCAGTTCCTGCTGCAACCCATGCTGCGCTCGCGCGCCGAGCTCATCATCGGAACGACCTGCGAGGCGCCGCTGGGACATTTCCTGCTCGCCGGTCTCGGCGGCATCCACGCCGAGCTGCTCGACACCGCGATCCTCCTCCCCATGCCGATGCCGCGAGACGATATCCGCCGGCGTATCGCAGATTCACGGCTCGGCGCATTGATCGCCAGGCTCGAGCCAAGACCGCGGGCCGACGTCGCGATCCTCGACGGCGTCGCCGATGCGCTTGCGGCGCTGCAAACGCTGGTGCTGGCGAGCAATGGCCTGATCAGGTCGATCGACGTCAATCCATTCCTCGTCAACGACACCGGCTGCATCGCGGTCGACGCATTGATCGTGCCCGCCTCGGGTACCTGACCACCCCGACGATCCGGACGCGTCGCGAAACGACGCCGTCGATGAAATGTGCGTTGCAAACATGAGTTGCATCGTGGCGGCGGAGCCTCGGGTGGCGCGAGCCGACCCGCCAAATGGTTAAGGTATTTTTGACGTAAAGGTTGGATGGTCGGATGGAGACGATTCCGTCCGCAGCCGAGGTGCCCCGAGTGGCAGATCCGTTGAATTTGCACCTCAGCACCATGGCGATCGCCGAGGCGGCGCTGGCGCAGATGACCAGCCGCAGCCTGCCCGTCGATCCCCGCAGCTACGAGGTTTGGTACCGCTTCGCCGCCGGCGACAGCGGCCTCCTGTGCGCGGCGGTCAACGGCCGGCTGGATCGCGACGGCAAGCTCAGCGCCAAGGATATCGAAAAGATCTACAGCGCGCACATCGCGCCGACCGACGGCGCGGTGAAGGCCGACAAGGTCGGCGCCCGCATCGCCGACGAGATCGACCAGATCATGACGATGATCGCGTTGGCGGAAGACTCGGCGACGAACTACGCCGCGAACCTAGCGGACGTCACCAAGCAGCTCGAAGCGGTGAAGGACCGCGAGGGAGCCCGCGCCATCGTCGAGGCCCTGGTGCACGTCACCCGGGAGATGGAAAGCACCAATCTCAAGCTGCAAAGTCAGCTGCAAGCCATGTGGGACGAGGTCGGCCTTCTCCGCCGGCACCTCGAGACCATCCGCAAGGAGAGTCTCGACCGACGTGCTCACCACGCTCGGAAGCCGCAAGTTCTTCGATGGCGCATTGGCGAAGACGGTCGCGAGATGCCACGCCGACAACGCGCCGCTGTCGCTGCTGCTGGCCGACATCGACAATTTCAGGACGATCAACGAAGCGTTCGGCCACACGGTCGGCGACCGCGTGCTGAAGTTCGTTGCGGCAACGCTGAAGAACACGCTGCCGGGCAAGGATACCGCGGCGCGCTTCGGCGGCGAGGAGTTCGCCGTGATCATGCCGCGAACCCCGCTGCGCAACGCGATCGAGGTGGCCGAGCAGTTGCGGCTCGCCGTCATGAAAGGTGAATTGATCCGCCGCTCGACCGGCGAGAAGCAGACGCGGCTGACGATCTCGATCGGCGTCGCCGCGCTCCACAAAGGCGCCTCGCCGCAGGCGTTGATCGAGGCCGCCGACTTCTGCCTCCATGCCGCCAAGCGCAGCGGCCGCAATTGCGTCGTCGGCGAGAAGGACGACAAGCTGCTCACCGGAGTGGCTGGAGCGCCGGTGGTCAAAGCTCTGTAGGGTGGGCCGAAAGCGCGTTCACGCGCGTCTGCGACGCGCTATGGGCGCGCTCTTGCGCGCCGTGCCCACGCGTGACCGTCCCGCATACGCCGTTCGTCAACGCGTGGGCACGGCGCTGCAGCGTTCGGGTGGTGAGAGCGGAGATTTTAGCTCGCGCCTTTGCCCACCCTACGGAGTGCTTTTCGGACCCGCCAACGACTTCACCAGCCGATAAAGAAATTCCTTGCTGTCGAAGACCGCCTTCACGCCGACCTGCTCGTTGCGCCCGTGCACGCCGTTGTTGCCGGGGTCGCTGAACAGGCCGGAAATTCCGTAGGCGGGGATGCCGGCATTGCGCAGCCAGCGATTGTCGGTGTAGCCCGCGGACATCGCGGCGTTGAGCGGTACGCCCGGCCACATCTCGACGCTCAGTTGCCGGATCGTCTGCATGACCTCCGGATCGGCCACCGACGGCGGGCTCTGCACCGCGGTGCCTTTGGCGATCAGGGCGACCTTGTCGTCGGCGATCACGCGCGCGAGCGTGCGGCCGATCTCCTCGACCGACTCGTCCGGCAGGACGCGGCAATTCACGGTCGCGCGGGCGGTCTGCGGCAGCGCGTTCTCGGCGTGCCCCGCCTCCAGCATCGTCGCGACGCAGGTGGTGCGCATCTGTGCGTTGTAGTCGGGCCGGCCGGTCAGCGGCGCCAGCGCCTCCGCGTCGGAGCGCCCGGCGAGCAGCGCCCTGATCGCTTCGGCGGTCTCCGGCGTCTCGGAGGCGGCCATGCGCTCGAAAAATGCGCGCGTCACCGGATTGAGACGCGGCGGAAAATCGAACTGCCCGATCCGACGCAAGGCTTCCGCCAGGCGGTAGATCGGGATTGTCGCGCCGCGGCGCGGCGCTATGCCCGCCGCGATCCGTCACCTCGAGCAGGTAGGTCTGGTAGACCTTCTCCGCGAGTTGAACGGCGAGGCGGAACGGCCGGCCGTTGCGCAAGGCGCCGCCGCCGCCCTCGTTGATGGCGACCTCGGCATCGATCAGGTCGCGATGGTTCGCCAGCAGCCAGCGCACGCCGTTATGCGGCGAATCCGACAGCTCCTCGTCGGCGGTGAGCGCGAGGATGATGTCGCGGTCGGGCTTGAAGCCCTCCTTCACGTAGGCGAGCATGTTGGCGACGAAGATCGCCGCCATGGCCTTGTCGTCGATCACGCCGCGGCCGCGGAAATAGCCGTCGATCTCGTGCAGCTTGAACGGATCGGTGTCCCAGTCCGTGCGCTTGGCTTCCACGACGTCGAGATGCGCGAGGAGGAGCAGCGGCTTGCGGCGCGCCGGTGCCGCGCAGCCGCGCCACCAGGTTGCCCTTGCGCGGCCCCGAGGAGAGGACCTGGATGTCTTGCGCCGGAAGCCCGCCGGCGCGCAGCCGCGCCGCCATGGCCTCGGCCGCGCGCACGGAGTCGCCGGCGGAATCGGTGGTGTCGATCTCGACCAGCTCGCGGTAGATGTCGACGAAGGCCGCCTGCTCCGGCGAGCGCGTGTCGGCTTGCGCGCAGGAGAGCCCACCGACGACGAGGATCGCCGCAAGAAGAAACGGCATCGGTCACCCCCCGTTACGGAAGTTCGTTGCGCAGGAACGCCGCGATCTTCGCATCCTGCTCGAGCTTTGCCAAATCCTCGGCCGAGGGAATCTGCGGCTTGTCGCGCGCTGGCGTTCACCATGCAGAGGAAGCCGAGCGGCTCGCCCTTGCGTGGCGCGGAACTGGTGCCAGGTCATCGGCGGCACCGTGACGAGATCGCGCGTCTCGATCGATTTCACCTCGCCGCCGACGAGGCAATGGCCGCGCCCGCGCAGGATCAGCACGGCGTGCATGTGCTCGTGCCGCTCGAGCGTCGAGAACCCGCCGGGCGCCATCTCGAAATAGCGCAGCTCTCCGTGCATGTCCGGATCGGAGAACAGCACCTGGCGCGTGATCGACTTGAACAGCGCGCGGTCGTCCTCCTTGTAGGGAAGCTCGTCCACGCCTTCCCAGCGGTAGTCCTTCGCCTTGCGGTGGATCGTCCGGTCGCCGGTCGTCATCGCTTCATCCATGCGGAAACTTGTGGACCTCGGCCACGAAGGCCGCCGTCGCTTCGGCCAGGCGCTCGCGCGCCTCGAGCAGCGCCACCGCCGATCAGCAGCATCACGTCGGCGCCGTAGAAATCAAGCATCTCGGGCACCCGATCGATGGTCATCCCGCCGGCCGGAACCGGCACGCAGGGCCGCAGCCCGTCGCCATTCCGCCAGCGCCGCGCGCGCGATCGCCCGGCATGTATCTGGGGAGTAGCCGAAGCGTCCGCCATGGTTGGGGAACACCACGGCGTCGGCGCCGATCAGGCGGAACAGCTTGCCGAGGAGGAGCGGCGGGGCGATCCGCGCCGCCCCACCCATGGTCGGATGGGCGATGAAGGCGATGTCCGGGTTCTCCCGCACCAGCCGGTGGAAGTTCGACGAAGCCCATGATCATCGGCGCGATCATGCACGGTATCGACGCCGGCGTCGCGCGGCGGCGGCGATCTGCCGCCGCATGCCGTCGAGATCGCCCGACAGGCTCGGCACGTAGCGCGCGCGCGCCCGCCGCGCCACGCGCGCGCAGCGCGCCGCGATCGCCTCGACGCGCGCCGCGAACGGCGAATAGGCCTGGTCGGCGAGCCCGTGATCGTCCTTGATGTAGTCGATGCCGCCTTGCGCGAAGCCGCGGGCGAGCTCCGCGAGCTCGGCCGGCGGCAGGCCCTGCGGCTTGAGCGCCGAGCAGGTCAAGGCGCGTGCCGGCGCGCCGACCCGCCGCCGCAACTCGTGCGAGCCCGTGGCGCGGGCCGCCGAACGCTTTGGCCAAGCTCGTCGGGAAGCTCGACGTCGTGCAGCACGACATCCTCGTGCAGCGAGCTGTTGCCGAACAGCATGTTGATGAGTTGCCCGGGATCGTCGCCGACGGTCTCCGCGGCAAGCGAAATGCGCGACCTCGAACAGACCGGTGTCCTGCTCGGCGATCGCCTCGACGCGGCCGACGATCTCGGCGCGGACGAAATCGTCCGTCGATCGCCGCGAGCGGCATCTCGACGCTCTGCTCGACCGCAATGGCGCGCGCGCGCGCCTCGATCGAGCGCGCATCGCTGCGGATGCGATAGATGGCCTGCAGACGAGGATGCACGCGACGTCTCGACCCGGTTTACGGGCGGCCCGGCTAGTCCCGCCGCGCTGGTGGTCGAAGCGCTAGCGGCGGTCTGGCCGGGCGCCAGAGTTGCCTGCGTACCAGATCGAAACCGCCGACGACGGCGCCAGCAGCCGACGCGGCGAGGCCGATCAGGAACGCGCCGACAGCGCGACCAGGACAGCCGGCCAAGCCGCGATCAGCAGCGGCGCAGCCGATGCGGAACGTGCTCCGGCGAGCCTGCGAGTCACGTGAGCGAGCCGTGGACGCTCAGGCACCGGAATCCGGGCACGGGCGCGTCGGAGAGCGCTGCAGCGAAGCTGTCGTTGCCGGTCATGCAGGCGAGGGATGATCGCGCATCGTCGCAGAGCTCGCTGCGCCTGCGATCCCGGCTTGCGGAATCACAGTCATCCACAGCTGATTCGCGCACGGACGAGATCGATACACGGATTCGTCGCGCGCGAAGACAAGTCGACACGCTCCGAATCTCACCAACGTTCGCTGACCGGGGCGCCGCCGAGCACCTCGACGATGCGCGCGCGCGTGCCGGCGGTGGTGTCGTTGGGAAGCTCGTCGACGGCGAAGAAGCCGTGCGCCACGATCTCGTGGTCGGGCACCGGCGCCGCTGGTCTGGCGGAACGCGCGCACGACGAACAGCGCGACATGGTCGCGCCGGGAATCGCGGTCGTTGAAGAACATGCCGTGCAAGCGCGGCGGCTCGGTCAGCTCGATATTGCCTTCCTCGTGCAACTCGCGTGTGAGCGCTTCGACCAGCGTCTCGCCGGCCTCCACCCCGCCGCCCGGCAGGTGCCAGCCGCGCGACATAGCTGTGCTTGACCAGAAAGATGCGGCCCTTGTCGTCGATCACCAGCGCGCGCACGCCGAGCGTCAGGCCGCGCGCGAAGCGCCAATAGAAGTGCAGCACGCGCCGCAGCGCCGGCTCGAGCGCGCGACGCACTCCATCGGGACTGATCCATTTCATTCTGGTCTCGCCGCGCGCCTCCCCGCCGCCCAATCCACCATGAGGCCAATGTCGTCCGGCTTGTCAAAAGCCTGTAATTACTTGTTTAGAATAATTCTAATATTATGGATGATGCGAACGCAGGGGTTGCCGTGAAGCGCTTTGCCGAACTCTCCGAGCAGGAAATCCTCGCGCTCGCCATCACCAACGAGGAGGAGGACAGCCGCATCTATCGCGGCTTCGCCGAGGGGCTGCGCGAGAAATACGCCGCCTCGGCCAAGGTCTTCGACGAGATGGCGGAGGAGGAGGTGCGCCATCGCGGCATGCTGTTCGACCTCTACCGCAGCAAGTTCGGCGAGTACCTGCCGCTGATCCGCCGCCAGGACGTCAAGGGCTTCATCACGAAGAAGCCGCTCTGGCTGATGCAGCCGCTCAACCTCGACGAGGTGCGCAAATTCGCCGAGAACATGGAGTTCGAGGCGGCGCGCTTCTATCGCAAGGCGGCCGAGACCACGCGCGACGCCTCGGTGCGCCAGCTGCTGGTCGAGCTCGCCGAGGTCGAGGTCGAGCACGAGAGCCTGGCGCACAAGCTCGAGCAGAAGCTCCTGACCCCGAGCGCGCGCGCCGAGGAGGACGAGACCGCGCGGCGCATGTTCCTGCTGCAATACGTGCAGCCGGGCCTGGCCGGGCTGATGGACGGCTCGGTCTCGACGCTGGCGCCGCTGTTCGCCGCCGCCTTCGCCACCCACAACACCTGGGAGACCTTCCTGGTCGGCATGGCCGCCTCGGTCGGCGCCGGCATTTCCATGGGCTTTGCGGAGGCGCGCGTCCGACGACGGCTCGCTCACCGGCCGCGGCACGCCGTGGCTGCGCGGCGCGGTCTGCGGCGTGATGACCACGATCGGCGGCGTCGGCCACACGCTGCCCTATCTCATTCCCGATTTCTGGACTGGCCACCGTCGCTGGCGGTGATCGTGGTCGCGGTCGAGCTCGTGGCGATCTCCTATATCCGCTATCGCTACATGGACACGCCGTTCCTCTCGGCGGCGTTCCAGGTCGTGGTCGGCGGCGTGCTGGTGTTCCTGGCGGGCATCCTGATCGGCAGCTCGTAGCGGCGCCGGCATTCGCGACACGAGCTCGCATTCCCATAGTATGCGCCATGTTCGTGCTCGCGCATCTCTCCGACCCGCATCTTGCGCCGCTGCCGCCGCCGCGCTGGTCCGAGCTCATCGGCAAGCGCGCGACCGGCTATCTCAACTGGCAGCGCAAGCGCCGGCTGATCCATCGCGCGCGACGTGCTGGCGCGCATCGTCGCCGACCTCAAGGCGCAGGCGCCCGACCACATCGCGGTGACCGGCGACCTCGTCAACATCGCGCTCGCGGCCGAATTCGCGCCGGCGCGCGCCTGTCTGGAAGCGCTCGGGCCGCCGCGCGACGTCACTTTGGTGCCCGGCAATCACGACGCCTATGTGCGCGGCGCCGCGCGGCTTCCGCAGCCGCACTGGGGCGACTACATGCGCGGCGACGATGCCGGCGGCTTGGCGGGCGAGTTTCCGTTCCTGCGCCGGCGCGGCCCGCTCGCGCTGATCGGGCTCTCGACCGCGGTGCCGACGCCGCCGTTCATGGCGACCGGTCGCCTCGGCGCCGAGCAGCTCGCGCGGCTCGCGCCGCTGCTCGACGACTGCGCCGAGGCTCTTCCGCGTCGTGCTGATCCATCATCCGCCCGCGAGCAAGCCGGGGCGGCACTTCAAGCGGCTGATCGACGGCGCGGACTTTCGCGCGACGCTGGCGCGGCATGGCGCCGAGCTCGTCATTCACGGCCACGATCACGAGCGCTCGCTGATCGAGCTCGACGGGACCGGCGCGCCGCATCCCGGTCGTCGGCGTGCCGTCGGCGTCGGAGGCGCCGCCCGGCGAGCACGATCCCGCCGGCTACAATCTCTACCGCATCGACGGCGAGCCCGGCGCGTGGCGCTGCGAGGCGATCTCGCGCGGGCTCGCGCGCGACGGCGAAACAATTGTCGAGATCCAGCGAACGAAATTGGTCGATTAAGGCTTCGGCGTGTACAGCAGCGCCGCCACGATCAAAGTCGCGAAGCCGGCAAACAGGCCGAACAAGAAGGCCTTGAGCGCGCGGCGCCGGCGTCGGCGCCGCTCGAGCTTCGCCTCCAGCTCCAGGCCGCGCATCGACGGCAACGAGCCTTCGGCAAGCGCCCGCTCGCGCTCGATCAGCCGCTGCGCGACGTATTTCGTGACCGCGTCGACAATGTCGGGCACGTTGACGGATTCGGCCAGCACCTTGCGGCCATAGCGGGTGTCCTGCAGAAAACGATAGATCCGCTTGTCGCGGCCCATGGCGACATGCGCGACGGCGTCGATCCACAGCCGCGGCGTCTCGCCCCGGCTGATGCCGCGATCGAACAGATCGACCTCGCCGGGAATCTCCTCGAACACCTGGTCGAGCGCTTCGTTCAGCAGCTCGAGCCTAGCCACCTCGGCGTCGTGCAGATCGACGACGACAGCGGTGCGCTCGGCATGATCGACCCGCGCCTTGCGCAAGGCCTCCTTGAGGCGCTCCCGTGGCGGCGCAGGCGGATTAGCGGTTACGACGCTTTGACGTTTACGTCCCCACATGCCCCACAGCGTACCAAGCGATGGGGGCAAGGCAAGAGCATTGGCGGCTAGTCATCCGCGAAAAGCGGGGGTTCGCACTGCACTGTGACAAAGGGGCTACACGTACAAGACGGGCGTGAACGCCCTTACGCTACACGTACAAGACGGGCGTGAACGCCCTTACGTTACACGTAGAAGACGGGCGTGAACGCCCTTACGTTACACGCAACGCCCGCCGTCCACCTCGAGCACATTGCCGGTGAGGAAGGAGGCCTCCCCGGAGGCGAGAAACAGCGCGGCATTGGCCACGTCGTCGATGGTGGCGAAGCGGCCGAGCGGCACCGTGGCCTTGAACTGCGCCCGCAACTCCGGTAAATCGCCGCCCATGAAGGTCGGCAGCAGCGGCGTCTCCGCCATGACCGGCGCGATGGCGCAGACACGGATGCCGTCCGGGCCGAGCTCCGCCGCCATCGACTTCGAGAGCAGGTTCACCGCGCCCTTCGACGCGTTGTACCAGGTCAATCCCGGCCGCGGCCGGATGCCGGCGGTCGAGCCGATATTGATGATCACGCCGGACTTCTTGTCGCGCATCAGCGGCACGACCGCATGCGCAAAGAGGAAGATCGACTTGACGTTGACGGCCATGAGGCGATCGAACTCGTCCTCCTCCACCTCCAGCATCGGGCGGCGCACATGGCTCATGCCGGCATTGTTGACGAGGATGTCGATTGCGCCGAAGGCGTCGACCGTGGCCTTCACCGCGGCGTCAACGTCGGCGCGACGCGAGACGTCGCAGCGCACGGCAATCGCCTTGTTGCTGATTGATGCCGCCGCCGTGCGCGCGGCCTGCTCGTTGATGTCGACCACGGCGACGCGCGCGCCCTCGCGCGCAAAGGTCTCGGCGATGCCCTTGCCGAAGCCTGACGCGCCGCCGGTGACGAGCGCAACCTTGTTGTCGAGACGCATGTGGTTTTCCTTCTTCTTCTGAAGTCACGGTGCGCCGCGGACTCGGTGCGCTCCCTCTCCCCGCTCTTGCGGGGAGAGGGTTGGGGTGAGGGGCGAACGGGCCCCGAACTCAAAGCTCAGCGCCTTGCAGCTCCGCCAAGATTACAGTCAGAACCCCATCCCTGTTACTCAGTACGTCTGAATTCCAGAACCGAAGAACACGATAACCAGCGGCCCCGAGCGCCTCGTCGCGCACGCGATCCCGAGCATTCTCCGCGTGCTGCCCTCCATCCACTTCGATGACGAGCTTTTTCTCGCGGCACACGAAATCGACCATGTAAGGCCCGATGGCTTCCTGTCGGACGAATTTATTCCCGTCGAGCCTTCTGTCACGGAGCGCAAACCAAAGTTTCCTTTCAGCATCGGTGAGTGCACGCCGAAGGCGCCGCTCAACGCGGACCTTTCCTCTATCAGGCCCCCGCATCGCGCGTCGCCCCTCACCCCTACCCTCTCCCCGCAAGAGCGGGGAGAGGGAGCTCACCGAGTCCGCGGCAACGTCAGCGTCAGTGGCCAATTCCAAATCCGCGCGCCCACCCCAAGCCGTCCTCCGTTCGTCCACGCGGCCGGTATTCGCAACCGACCCAGCCCTTGAAGCCGACGCGATCGAGCGCGGCGAAGATTTCGGGATAGTTGATCTCGCCCTCGTCGGGCTCGTGACGCGAAGGGACCGCCGCGACCTGCACGTGGCCGACGACGGGGAAATGCTTCTCGAATCGCCGGATGAGATCGCCGCCGACGATCTGCACATGGTAGAAGTCGAACTGGATGCGCACGTTCGGCCGTTCCACCTTGGCGATGATGTCGGCCGCCTGCTCGGCGCGGGTGAGGAAATAATCCGGCCGGTCGCGCGGATTGATCGGCTCGATCAGCAGCGTGATGTTCTTCTCCCGCGCCGCGTCGGCCGCGCGGGCGAGGTTGCGGATGAAGGTCGTCTCCGCCGCCGGCCGCTGCTCCGGCGGCACCTTGCCCGCCAGACAGTGGATCTGGCAGCCCCCGATGGCTGTGATGTAGTCGAGCGCCTGCGCAAACAGCGTGGCGAACTCCTGCTCACGGCCTGGAATGGCCGCGACGCCGAACTCTCCCGACGCCGCCTGGCCGGGCGCGGTGTTGAGGCCGAGCACGGTCAGGCCGTGCCGGTCGAGCTCGGCCTTGACGGCCGAGGGCGCATGGTCATAGGGAAATTGCAGCTCGACCGCCTTGAAGCCTGCGGCGGCCGCGGCGCCGAAGCGCTCGATCAGGGGACGCTCGGTGAAGAGATAGGCCAGATTGGCGGCAAAGCGGGGCATCTGTGGGGGAGGTCCTGGTGGCGCGGCGGAGAAAGTAGGGCCGCTTGGCCACCGTATCGTCGCATCGAATGACGTGTCCACCCGTCCGGCGGACAGCTTTCGCGCGGTCCAATCCCGCGGAGCCACCCTCTGCCCACTCCCAACGACCAATTTATGGGATTCTTCCCACGACAAGGCGAGTAGCCCACGATACAGTACATCAAGATGGCCGCCACTTGAATAACCGTATATAAATCATAGGCTTCTTCAGATTGGGGCAATTGCCCATTAGCCGTCCCACTCCGATGGTGGGACCTTTTGTGGTTGACGCAATTCGCCATGCTTGGTTCGCTGGGCCACTTCTGTGCCGTTTTGCAAGGCGTCGCCAAGAACACGTCGGGGCAGAACAAGAAGACCGGAGTGAAACCACAAGCGAGGCGTAGGTCATGAGCGCGCAAGAACTCCTGCAGGAAATCTCCGACTATTGCCGTCACAGCGGGCTGGCGGAATCGACCTTCGGCCGGCGCGCCGTCAATGACGGGAAGCTCACCGCGCGGCTGCGCAACGGCGGCCGCATCACCACCGAGACGCTCGATCGCATCCGCGCCTTCATGGAGATCAACCGGTCGGCGGCGCTTGCGCGTCCCACCGTCATCGTGCGCGAGCCGCGCCAGGGCAACGGCCCGGCCCCCCTTGCGGCTGCGCCGGCAACCGCGCCGGCACTGGCTCCCACCGGCGAACCCGATCCGCAGCGCAACTTCCGCTTCTTCGACAACCGGCAGAAGTATCTCCTCTTCGTCAACACCTGCAGCGAAAAGTGGGTGGTCGCGAGCCGCGTCGGGCTCGAGCTCGCCAACGTTCATCCGCGGCCGCCGGCCATGCGCGTCTTCGACGCCGGCGTCGGCGACGGCACCGTGCTGCTGCGGGTGATGCGCGCGATGCACGACCGCTTTCCGCATACGCCGTTCTACGTGGTGGGCAAGGAGATCAGCCTCGAGGACGTCCGGCTCGCCCTGCAGAAGATGTCGGACCGCTTCTTCGAGCATCCCGCGACAGTGCTGGTGCTGACCAACCTCGCCTATTCCGACGCGCCCTGGCTCGCGGTGAAGTCGCTATCGGCGGCGTCGAGCCTGGTCTGGCACGAGGTTCCGCTCGCCGGCAATTCGGCCTACCGCTTCGAACAGCAGATCACCGACCTCGAGCCGTTCCTGTCGCAGAACTGGAAAGCCGGGGTGTCGCCCAAGACCGGCAATCCGGTCTACGACCGGCCCGTGGTGATGGTGATCTATCGCGAGGACCACAAGTTCCTGCTCGATCCGATCATCCCGCGCCCCGGCGGCACGGTGGCCAATTACGATCTGGTCATGGCGTCGCAGCCCTACCGCGCGCGCGCCTCGCTCGACTTCAAGGCCAAGCGCGTGATCGCGCCGCTCGCAAAATCGCTTGGCCCGGGGGGACGGCTGATCGCCATCCATTCCCACGGCAACGATCCCGGCATGGAGATCATCCGCAAGGTCTGGCCGGGCGACAATCCGTTCATGCACGACCGCCACCAGATCATGAAGGCCGTGAAGCACGAGCTCGGGCCCGCCGGCCGCGACCTCAATTTCAACGTCTACGCCGACAATCGTTCGCTGTTCCGCTACGACATGCACACGCTGCCGTCCGAGATCTCGGAATCCTCCTCGATCGGCACCTCGACGCTGTTCGCGGCCTGGAACGCGGCGATCTACGTGGCGCAGGTCGAGGATGACCGGCTCGGCCCGGTCGTCGCCGATGGACGCTACCTCGATGCAACGCGCGAGGTCCTGCGCGAGCACGGCGGCCTCTGGTTCTACGACGAGTCCTTCGTGATCTCACGCCGGCGCGAGTGACGGCGATGACCGCGGCAGCGGCCGTGACCCCGCCCGAGACGCGCAGCGAGCCAGTCGCGGCGATCGCGGATTTCACCCGTGGCTTCTCGCTCGAGGCGACGCACCCGTCGGCCGACGATGTCGCCCAGCTTGCCGACATCGCACCCGCCGGCACGCGGGTCTATGTCAGCGCGGTGCCGACACGGCCGGCGGAAGAGGCGGTCGTCGCGGCGGTGGGCTTGCGCAAGGCCGGCTTCGAGCCGGTGCCGCACCTGGCCGTGCGCAACTTCGCGAGCGCCCAGGACCTCGACGAATTTCTCGCGCGCGCGAGCGGCGAGGCGCAGGCACGATGCGTGCTGGTGATCGCCGGCGACCGTGACAACCCTGCCGGCCAATTCCGCAGCTCGGTCGAGGTGATCGACAGCGGCGCCCTGCGGCGCCATGGTTTCACCGAGATCGGCATCGCCGGCTATCCCGACGGCCATCCCCGCATCTCACAGCAGGACCTCGACCGCGCTCTCGCGGACAAGGTCCGCGCCGCCGACAACACGGGCATGGCCGTCCACTTCGTCACGCAATTCGGCTTCGACGGCGCATCGATGCTGAAATGGATCGCCCGGTTGCGTGCCTTCGGCATCGAGCATCCGGTGCGGATCGGCCTTGCCGGCCCGACCAATATCGCGACGCTCTTGCGCTATGCGCAGCGTTGCGGTGTGCGCGCGTCCGCCCAAGGGCTGGCGCGGCAGGCGGGCTTGGTGCGTCAGCTGTTCGCGATGTCGGCTCCCGACGCGCTGCTGCGCACATTGGCCGAGGCGCGCGCCGATCTCGGCGACGTCGTGCCGCATTTCTTCTCCTTCGGCGGGCTCGCGCGCACCGCGCGCTGGGCGCAGGCCGTGGCCGAGCGGCGCATCACGATCGAAGGCGGCGGCGGGTTCCGGGTCGAGCCGCCGCGACAGGAAGGCTAGACAATTCGCATGCAAAAAAAGGCGCGGCCGTGCGGCCGCGCCTTCGCGTTGGTTGCTTCGATCAGCGCAAGCGATACTTGCTGGCGCTGGCGGTGCTGTTGCCACTCGACTGAGTGAGATTGGCTCGGCCGCTGCCGACCGTGAGCCCGGTCGGCGAAGCGAGGCGCGATCCGATCGAGCTGCTCAGTCCGACCTGACCGTTGCCGTTCAACCGGCCGCGGCCGTAGCCGGGATCGATCGTCTTGCCGCCGGACATGTTGCCGTTGCCGGTCGGCCCAGTCGGACCGGTCGGCCGGCCAGGTCCGCTGCCGTTGCCGGCGCCCGGGAAGTTGTTGCCTCCCGGGGTGATGCCGCTGCCCGGCCTCCGTGGCGGGAAGGTGTCGATCACCACTTTCGGCCCGGTCGGATTGGTCGACCCGGTGCCCGGCGGCCGCGGCGGATAGCTTCCACCGGGCGGATACGACGGCGGCGTCCACGTCGTCGGCGGCTGCCGCGGCGGAGTGTAGCCACCCGGCGGAGTGTAGCCGCCCGGGGGATTCCACGGGGGCGTCGAGGTGCCCGGCGGCTGCTGGGGCGGACCGCTGCCGCCCGGAGGCGTGGTCGGCGGCAACTCGGTGCGCCGTCCAGGCGGGGACGGCGGATTCGAGGGCGGCGGTGGCGGCGCCATCGCCGGCAGCGTGTTGTTACAGGCGATGTTGACGACGATGTTCACGTTCCAGACGATGTTCCAGATGTTGATCACGTTCACGATGAAGACCGGCGACCAGACATTGATGTTGAAGATATCGATGTTGACGATCGGTCCCCACAGCCAGGACGGGAACACGAACACCACGATGCCGTCCACCACTGCGACGTCGCGAATGTATTGAGTGCGCGTCAGCAGCATCGGCACCTGCGCGGACGGTGCAATGCCGCCGTCGCAGCTTTTGCCGAACTTCTTGACGTCCATGAAGGTCCACATCTTGTCCGAGTTGAACGCCTGGACATCGAGCGTCTTCATGTCCTGCTCGGGCGGCGTCGGCGCCCAGCCGACCCACTCCTGGTTCGCTTTCCAGATCACCCAACCCGGGCTGTACTCCTCGCCCGGCACCCAGATCCAGCGGCCGTCGTCGTGCGTCCAGCGGCCGTGGTGGTGCACGATCTGGCCCCAGGGCGTCTTGTCGTCGAAGTACCAGCCGAGCTTCGTGTACACCCAGTGGCAGGGCGGATAGGGATGCCAGCCTTGCGGCGTCACCGTCGGCACCCAGACCTCGCCGTATTTGCCGTGCGGCTGGAACCTGCCGTATTGCTCGAGCACGGCGCGGTGCTCGGCGAGGATACCGGCATAGGCTTTGGTCGCGGCAAACGGTAGCGGACTTGCAGCCGGCAGCAACGCGCTGGCCGGCATCGCGAGCGAGGCAAGGAGCGTCGCCCTTAGCAAGTTTCTTGTTATGTTATGTTTGGGCATTTTCTTTCTCCCAGTTGTGTGTCCGAGCAGTTCCCGAGGATTGCGCCCTCGAGAGGCTCTGCTAGTTGTCGGGCGGTACCGCCAACGCGTTCACACGCCGGGCACGAATCCATGAAAACACGGACGCGAGTTCCATCGCGATATGATGCGGTGCGGAAAGAAGATTGTCCGCGATTTGCGGAATCCGGCGGCTGCGGATCGAGCAGATGAACGGTCGTTCAGACTGGACTCGGCAGGCGGGTCGCCACCGTAAGGTAAATTTGCTGTTGTCCAAACGTCATCAATACGCCGCGGCAAGCAACGCCCGTACATCCTCCGCCGTTGCGCTCGCGGCACCTTGATTTCCATCGCTGCCATTTCCCTCGCCACGAAATCGATCTTGCCGCGATCGAAGCCGACGTCGGACAGCTTCTGCGGGATCGGGAAGCCGCGCAGCATCGCGGCCAAGCGATCGGCGGGATCGCCGCCCAACGCATCGCTGAGCCGCGCGTTCGCATCGGGCGCGGCCGCGAGATTGAAGCGCGTCACATGCGGCAGGATGATCGCGTGGGTCTCGGCGTGCGGCAGGCCGAGACCGCCGAGCACATGGGCGAGCTTGTGCTGCAAGGCGGTGCCGGCGGTGAGCACGACGCCCGCGAGCCAGGCGGCGACGAGGCATTCGCTCCGCGCTTCGAGATCGGTGCCGTCGGCGATCACGCGCGGCAGATGCGCGCCGAAGCGCCGCGTCGCATCGGTTGCGAGCGCGACCAGGAACGGTGTGCGATCGGCGACCCAGAGTCCCTCGACGCAATGCGCGATGGCGTTCATGGCGCTCGCGGCGCTGACCGCGGCCGGCAGACGCAGCGTCAGCTCGGGGTCGTAGACGATCGTGCGCGGGAGAACGCGGACGTCCTTGCCGGTGAATTTGCGCTCGCCCTCGCTCAGCCCCCAGATCGACGTTGCTTCCGAGCCGGAGTACGTGGTCGGCACCGCGAGGATGGGCAGGCCCAGGTCGCGCGCGATGATCTTGGCGAGCCCGATGGCGGCGCCGCCGCCGGCGGCGACCAGACCGTCGGCCTTGGCATCGCGCGCGCGCCGCGAGGCCCGCGTCCGCCACCGGCTTGGGCACGTGCATCACCGCGTGCGCATGGAGGCCCGCGGCGCGCGTTCCGAGAATCTCGACGATCCGCCTGCCCAGGCGCACGCCGCTGCCCGGCGTCGCGATGACCAACGCGCGGTCGAGCCCGAGCCGCGCGGCTTCGTCCGCAACCCGCGCGAGTGCGCCGGGCGCGAACACGACGCGCTGGGACGGAAGATCATGAACGAACGGCGGAAGCATGCGACCTCGGTGCACCGGGGAGCGACGCGGTCAACCTCGCATTGTCCGTTCGGCGTGCAATCATTCCCGCCAACAAAGACAAGGGAGGAAGCTCATGCCATCGATCTTGCAAGCTCGCCGGCTACTCGGCGCCATCGATCAGCCTCGCCAGCGCCGGCACGTGCCGGCGCGCAGACCTACGGGCTCGCCACCATGGCGCCCGGCACGCTCGCGCACACCGCCGCGTCCGCCATCGCCAAGGTGCTGAAGGAGAAGGGCGGCCTCAACACGCTGGTGCAGCCGACCGCCGGCGAGTCCGTGCTGATCCCCATGGTCGCCAAGGGCGAGATCGATCTCGGCATCGCCAACATGCTGGAAGTGGTCGACGGCGTCGAGACCGGCCGGCTGCAGAACGACCTGCGCGTGATCGGCTCGATCTACACGCTGCGCATCGGCTTCTTCTCGCGCAAGGACAGCGGCATCAGCACCGTGGCCGATCTCAAGGGCAAGCGGGTGCCGGCCGGCTACTCAGCCATGCGCACGCTCGATCGCAATTCGCTCGCCATGCTGGCGACCGCCGGCCTCACGCTCGCCGACATCAAGCCGGTGATGGTGCCGAACGTGCTGCGCGGCGCCGATGATTTCGTCGCCGGCGCCAACGACACCTTCATGTTCTCGTTCGGCGGGCCGAAGGTGCGCGAGGCCGACGCCACCGTCGGCGGCGTGCGCGCGCTCGCGATCATCGACACGCCGCAGGGGCTGGACGCGAGCCGCAAGGTCTTTCCGTACGGCTATTTCGTCGAGGTCAAGCCCGGCCCGGTTTTCGTCGGGGTCGAGCGGCCGATGAAGGCGTACAGCATGGACTACATCATGTTCACCAACGCCAAGGTGAAGGACGAGGCGGTCTACAAGATCCTCGACACGATGATGAAGAACAAGCCGGACCTGGTCGCGGTCGCGCCGGTGCTCAACGATCTCACGGGCGACCTCATCCACCGCAAGCACACGCTGGCGTATCATCCCGGCGCGCTGAAGTACTTCCAGGAGAACAAGATCGAGGCCAAGGCGTATTGAGGGAAGGCTTGCCATCATTGGCGCGGGCAGCGTCCCAACCAATTCAGTCTCGCCATGCCGGAGGCGGCGTGCGAATATTGCGATGGCCACCGGCCAAAATCATAAAAAAACACCACCAGGAGGGAATCTCATGTCATCCAGCGTTGGTAAATCCGCGCGCCGCCGCTCGTGTCTCGGCGCGTTGGCAGGCATCGCGGCTCTCGCATTCGCCGCAACGCCCGGCTCGGCGCAGACCTACGGCTTCGCCACCCTGCAGCCCGGCACGCTCAACCACACCACCGCCTCGGCGATCGCGAAGGTGCTCAAGGACAAGGCGGGCCTGAACGTGCTCGTTCAACCGACCGCCGGCGACAACGTGATCATTCCGATGGTCAACAAGTCCGAGGTCGAGATCGGCATCGCCAACGCGCCGGAGCTGCACAACGCCTTCGAAGGCGCCGGCGCGGGCGGCAAGCAGACGGACTTGCGGATCATCGCCACCGCGCATCCCCTGAAATCGGCGTTCTGGGTGCGCAAGGACACGCCGATGCGCACCATCGCCGACCTGCGGGGCAAGCGGGTCGCGCTCGGCTACTCTGCGATGCGCGTGCTCGACGGGCTCGGACGCGCGCATGCTCGCGACCGGCGGCTTGACGGAAAAGGACGTGTCGCCCGTCCTGGTGCCCAATGTCATCCGCGGCGCCGACGATTTCGTCTCCGGCGCCTCGGACATGTACTTCTTCGCCTTCGGCGCGCCCAAGGTCCGCGAGGTCAACGCGACCGTCGGCGGCACGCGCGTGCTCGAGATCAACGAGAAAGGCATGCCGGCGGCCCGCAAGATATCGCCCTGGGGCTACCTGACCGAAGCGTTCCCGGGCGCGATCTTCGTCGGCGTCGAGAAGCCGATGAAGGTCTACACCTTCGACAACGTGCTGTTCACCAATGCGAAGACGCCGGACGCGTTCGTCTACAAGTTCCTCGACACGCTGGAGAAGAACAAGCCCGACCTGCTCGCCATCCAGCCGGTGCTGCGCGACTTCTCGGCTGCCGCCGGCTACAAGAAATACGCCATCCCCTATCATCCCGGCGCGGTGAAATACTTCCAGGAGCATAATCTCGTCGCCAAGGACATCTTGTGAGCGAGCAGGGTTCCGTCCCTCACGGCGCGGCGACCGAAGAACGCATCATCCCCGACGCGGCGGAGTTCGCCTCCGCCGCGTCGCGCGCGACCGTGCTGTGCGCCAACATCCTGCAGGCGCTGCTGATCGCCGTCGTCGTGCTCTGGGTGCTCGACGTGCCCAGGCGCGGCTTCAACGTCTCGTTCTATACCGAGCAGTTGCTCACGGTCTGTCTCGGCCTCACGCTTGCGCTCGCCTTCATCGCGGGCGGGACGCGCAAGCCCTCGGCGATCGACTGGGGCGGCGCGGTGTCGTCGATCTTCCTCGCCGCCTATATCGTGTTCCGGTACGTCGCGGCGGATGAAGTTTCGCCGTGGGCGATCGGCGGCCTCGCCCTGACCCTGATCTGGACGGTCATCGGCAACCGGGTCTGGGCGGCGCGTCCGATCGACTGGACCGCCGCCATCGTCTCGCTCGCGCTCTGCGGCTACATCGCGGTGCGCTACGAGCCCCTGACCTACGAGATCGCGCTGCTGCCGCGCGAGGGCATCATCGGCAGCGCGATCCTCACCATCCTGGTGCTGGAAGGAAGCCGCCGCATTTCGGGCTGGGGCTTCGTCGGCATCATCCTGGCGATGGCGGTCTACATCTACATCAGCCCGTACCTGCCCGGCGACTTCCAGACCCGCTATGTGACGCCGGAGCGGCTCGTCGTCTATATCGGGCTCGACGTCAACGGCATCATCAGCGCGATCCTCCAGGTGGCGGTGCTGATCGTGATTCCGTTCACGATTCTCGGCCAGGTGCTGGCGCGCACCGGCGGCGCCGACTTCTTCTCCGACATCGCCATGGCGGCCATGGGCCGCTTCCGCGGCGGCGCGGCCAAGATCGCGGTGGTTGGCTCGGGCTTGTTCGGCATGATCTCCGGCAGCGCGGTCTCGAACGTGCTCGCCGTCGGCATCGTGACCATTCCGACCATGATCAAGTCGGGCTTCACGCCTTACCGGGCGGCGGCGATCGAGTCGGTCGGATCGACCGGCGGGCAGTTGATGCCGCCGGTCATGGGCGCCGCCGCCTTCATCATGGCGGAGTTCCTGCAGGTCTCCTACGGCGCGGTCTGCGTCGCCGCGGCGATCCCGGCGTTCCTGTACTACGCCTGCCTGTTCGTCCACGTCGACCTCGAAGCCGCCAAGCACAAGATCGGCTCGGCCGAGATCAAGGACGCGCCGGCGATTTCCGAGGTGCTGAAATCGGGCTGGCATTTTTTGATTCCGATCGTCTTCCTCGTCCTGGCGCTCATCTATCCCGAGATATTCCTGCTGACGCCTGAGAAGGCCGCGATCGTGTCGACCGGCATCTTGATGGTGCTGACGCTGATCTTCGGCTACCGCGGCAAGCGGCCGACCATTTCCGGCCTGGCGATGGCGGTGATCGAGACCGGCCGCATCTCGCTCGACATCATTCTGATCGGCGCCGCCGCCGGCGTCATGGTCGGAATCCTCAGCATTTCCGGCCTCGCCTTCAGCATGACGATCCAGCTGCTGGCGCTGTCGGGCGACAACGTGTTCCTGCTGCTGCTGCTGATCGCGGTGCTCGCCTTCGTGCTCGGCATCGGCCTGCCGACGGTGAGCGTCTATATCCTGACCGCGACGCTGCTCGCGCCCGCGCTGGTCAAGCTCGGCGTCACGCCGATGGCCGCGCACATGTTCGTCATGTACAACGGCATGCTGTCGATGATCACGCCGCCGGTGGCGTTCGCCGCCTATGCCGCCGCCAACATCGCGCGCACCGACGGCTGGACCACGGGCTGGATCGCCTGCCTGGTCGGCTGGAGCACGTTCGTCCTGCCGTTCCTGTTCGTGCTGACGCCGAGCCTGCTGATGGACGGGCCGGCCTACTTGATCGTGTGGAATCTCGTGCGGATTCTGTTCGGGCTGTTCGTCGGCACCGCGGCGATCGTCGGCTTCGCGCTGACGCCGCTGTCGCTGCCGATGCGCCTCGTCTACGGCGCGCTGGCGCTGCCGATCGTGCTGCCGCCGGAAACCTTCGCCGGCGGACACTATGTCAATTTCGCCGGGATCGTGGCCGGGATCGTTCTGCTGGTGGTCGATCACTTGCGGCGCGCGAGCGCGGCCGCCAAGCCTGCGTAGGGTGGGCAAAATCGCCTGCCGTATCGTGGCAATACGAGCAGGCGCTCACGCGATTTTGCCCACGCGTGCAAAGGTCGACGCGTGGGCAAACGCGCTCATGCTCCGTGCGTCAAACGAACAGATCTTCAGGCGCGTTTGCCCACCCTACAGGCGCCGTGCCGAATCGCTAATGCGCCGTGGTGTCCTCGCGCCAGATGCCGAGCGCTTCCTGCGAGGGGCGGTCGGAGATCGAGAACAGCACGGAGTCCTTCGCGGCGCTGTGGGCGTAGTGCTTCCACGGCGGCACCACGAACACGTCCCACGGACCCCAGGCCATCTCCTTGCCGTCGATCACGGTCGTGCCCTGGCCTTCGGCGCAGACGAAGATGGTGCCGTCGGTCGCGCGGTACTTCTCGCCCTTGAAGCCTTTCGGGAACATCGCGAGGTTGGCGCCCATGGTGGGGAGCACCGGCCCGCCATTGATCGGATTGGCGTAGCGCACGCGCGCGCCATGGCGCTTGTCGATGTCGCCCGCCTTCATCATGCGCTCGATGATCGGTCGCGTGCGCTTGTAGGTGTAGTTGATGACGGGGCTGCGGTTCATGTGCGCGGGCGCGCCGTCCGGCAGCACCCCGGAGCCGTAGAAGGCGAGCGAATCGCCGTCGCCGCGGTTGGTCGCCTGCGTGGCGGAGTCGAAATGCTCCGCGAACGACGCCTCGAAGAAGTTGACCTGCGGGAAATCGAGCACGTCGAGCCAGAGCATCGGCTGCTTTGACGTATTGCCGTGGTCGTGCGGCGCCCAGTTGGCGGTGATGACGAAGTCGCCCGGCGACATGTAGGCCTTCTCGCCCTCGACCGCGGTATAGGCGCCCTCGCCGTCGAGCACGAAGCGGATGGCGGAGGACACGTGCCGGTGCGCCGGCGCCACCTCGCCGGGCAGGATCATCTGCACGCCGGCGAAGAGCGTATTGGTGGCCTTCGACTGGCCCTTCAGGGAGGGGTTCTCGAGGATCAGCACGCGGCGCTCGGCCTCTTCCGCGGTGATCAGGCCGCCCGATTCCATCACCAGGCGCTTGATGTCGTCGAAATGCCAGATCATCGGCGCGCAGCGCGTCACCGGCTCCTTGGTGACGACGCTGTTCATCACCTTCCAGAGCGGCGTCATGCTCTCCTTGGCGATGCGCTGGTAGTATTCCTCGCGCATGGCCTCGATATTGTGCTTGGGACCGGGGACGGTTTGAGTGGCGGTCGCGCTCGTCATGGCGCTCTCTCCCTGGGGGTCGGATCGGAGTAAGGTCGGATCGGGGCGTTTCGGCGCAGCATAATCCAAATCGGAGAATTAGTATATAATGAAACTATCTCCCCGCGGAAGGCCGGAATATCAGGTATTCCGCCCTCTCCACGTCATGGCCGGACTTGGTCCGGCCATCCACGTTTTGCCCAGCAATAGCAGAAGACGTGGAATGCCCGGGACAAGCCCGGGCATGACGACTGCTGCGGGTCACGTATTCACGTTGCCGCCATCGACCATCATGGTCTGCCCGGTGACGAAATCGCTGTCGGCCGAGGACAGGAAAACGAGCGCGCCCAGGAGATCCTGGGGATGCTCGTCGCGCTTGAGCGAGCGCGACTGGACCGCGCGCTCGCGGGCGGTGTTCACGTGGCCCGGATTTTCGGCCATCACGGTGTCGCTCAAGGTGAAGCCGGGCGCCAGCGTGTTGACGCGGATGCCGTGCTCGCCGAGCTCGCGCGCGAGCGCCCGCGTCATCGCCATGATGCCGCCCTTGGTGGTGACGTAGTGCAGCATCCAGGGGATGCCGCGATAGGCGGTGCCCGAGCCGATATTGATGATCTTGCCGTAGCCTCGCGCCTGCATGTGCGGCGCAACGTGCTTCACCATCAGGAACGGTCCGCGCAGATTGACCGCCATCACCTGGTCCCAGAGCGCGGCGTCGATCTCCGTGCACTTGGTCTCCTGCAGCGGCGCAAAGAGCGCGGCATTGTTGACCAGCACGTCGATCCTGCCGAAACGCTCCATTGTCGCCGCGACCAGCGATTTGACCGACGCTTCGTCGCTGACGTCGGCGACGGCGCTGGTCACGGAATTGGCGCCGTGGGCGGCGGAGATCTCCGCCGCCAGCGCCTTGCCGTCGGCGATGTCGGCGATCATCACGCGCGCGCCCTCCGCGGCGAGCGCGCGCGAGTAGTGCGCGCCGATGCCCTTTGCCCCGCCGGTGACGATGGCCGTGCGACCGGCGAGCCGCGCCATGGCCCTACCCTTTTCCAATCTGCCGGCGGGCGAACGTCTCGAACGCGGCAAGCTGCTGCTTGATCAGATCGATGGCGGTCTGGTCCTTGAGCTCCAGCGTCTTCTCGTCGAATTTCTGCGCGGCGAACGTCACGATGACCTCGGGCCGGCCGAACAACACGACGTCGACCGAGGTGAGCGACATGCGCAGGTGATACTGCATGCGCGAGCCGCCGAGGATGCCGCCGGCGCACGACTGCAGCGCCACCGGCTTGTCCTTGAACGGCTGCTCCTTCATGCGCGAGACCCAGTCGATCGCGTTCTTGAGCCCACCGGGGATCGACCAATTGTATTCCGGCGATACGACGACCAGCGCGTCGGCGCTGCGGATAGCATCCGCCCACGCGTTGACCTCGGCCGGAAAACCGCCCGATTGCTGGAGGTCGAAGTTGTAGATCGGAAACTTCTCGAACGAGGGCGCGGAGCGAAACTTCAGCCCTGGCGGCGCCAGCGACGGAAGCGTGCGCGCCAGCGCCGCGTTGTAGGAGCCCTTGCGCAGGGAACCGCAGATCACGAGCACATCGAGTTGGTCAGCCACTTTCTTCGCTCCCTTACTTCTCATTCTCGATTGGATTGACGAGCACGCCGACGCCCTCGATGTCGATCTCGCAGGTGTCGCCCTGCTTCATCCAGACCGGAGTGGGCTTGCGTGCATGGCCGACGCCGGACGGCGTCCCCGTGAACACGATGTCGCCGGGCTCGAGCACCATGCCCTGGGTCACGTAGACCAGCATCTCGGCGATCGGGAACATCATGTTGTCGGTGTTGTCGGATTGCATGACCTGGCCGTTGAGCCTGGTCTGGATCTTCAGCCCCTTGGCGCCCGGCGGCAGCTCGTCGGCGGTGACCATCCAGGGGCCGAAGCCGCCGGTGCGGTCGAAGTTCTTGCCCATGTCCCACTGCGTGGTCTTGCGCTGAAATTCGCGCACGGAGCCTTCGTTGCCGCAGGAATATCCGGCGATGCAGGAATAGGCGTTGTCCATGGTCAGGTGCTTGGCGCGCTTGCCGACCACGAAGATGAGCTCGGCCTCGTAGTCGAGCTGCTCCGACGCCTTCGGGCGCAAGATCGGTTGGCCATGGGGCACGAGCGACGAGTTGCAGCGCATGAAGATGGTGGGAAATTTCGGGATGTTGTCGCGCTGGGCGCCTTCCTTGACGTGCTCGAGATAATTGAGCCCGAGGCAGATCACCTTGCCCGGCGTCGCCACCGGCAGGCCGAACTTGAGCCCCGCGAGCGGACGCCGCGCGGCCGCGCCGGCGCCCTTGGCCACATCCTTGAGCGCGGAGAGGTCGCCGTTGTTGCGGCGGAGCACCTCGCCGAGGTCGGCCGGGATGGCCTTGTCTGCCGCCTGCAGATCGATCACCTGATCGCCCTCGACCACGCCGAGGTGCAGGCCGCCATTTGCTTCGAAACCAACGATTTTCATGAACACTCCCTCACTTGGATGGCGTCCTTGTAACAGCAGTATCAATTCGATCAATCACCCCAACGCCTCCCGGACACTGTCTTGGACATGCGCCGCGATCTCGGCCCTGGTGGCGAGCCAGATGTCGTCGCGGGCGCCGACCTTGGCCGCGATCGCGGCGAACGCCCAGGCGCCCGCCGGCCGACCGTAAACATGAGCGTGGGCGGTGACGTCGATCATCACGGCTTCGCTGTCATCTGCGAGCATTTGACCCAGCGCTTCGTCGAACAGCTCCACATATTGCCCGGGCGAACGGCCGAAACGCATGGCGTGCGGCAGGTCGTTGATCTCCATGGTGAGCGGGATGGCGACGATGCGTCCGCCGTCGAAGACCTGCAGATAGGGCCGGTCGTCGTCGAACACGTCCCCCTGCCAGGCATAGCCGGCCTCGAGCAGAAGCCGCGCACTGTCGGCCGAGGGCGTGCCGCGCGGGCTGATCCAGCCGCGCGGGCGCTGGCCGGAGGCCGCTTCCAGCGCATTCGTGGTCTTCTCGATGTCGGCGCGGACCTGCTCGGCCGTGAGCTGCGCGGGGATGATGTCTTGCGCGTAGCAATGCGCGACGATCTCGTGCCCGGCATCGGCGATTGCGCGCAAAGTCGCGGGTGTGCGTTCCGCGAAGACGCCGCTCACCATCACGCTCGCGCGCCGGCCGGTGCGGTCGAGCGCGCGCAAGAGCCGCTCGATCCCGCGCGTCGCGCCATAGGTGCCCCACGACAGCGCGTTGGTATCGAACGCGCCCGCCGGCAGCGGATTGCCCATCGGGCCGATGCCCGGCGCCTTGCCGTCCGACCAGCCCTCGTAGGCGACGTTGAGCACGACCGCGACATGGCGCCCGCCCGGCCAGCGAAACTTGCGGTCGAGGCGTAGGACACGCGCTCCACGCGCCACGGCGTCGTCTTGCATGCTGATGGTCTCCGGGGTTGTCGGGTGATGGGTGGAGCAGGCGCGCGACTATAACGAGGCACCGTAGGGTGGGCAAAGGCGCGCTCTTGCGCGCCGTGCCCACGCGTGACCGTCCCGCATACGCCGTTCATCGACGCGTGGGCACGGCGCTGCAGCGTTCGGGTGGTGAGAGCGGGGATTGGCTCACGCCTTTGCCCACCCTACAGCGAATCATCACGCCGCGTGCGTGAGAAAATGCGCGCGCAGCATGTCGCGCCCGGCGCGGCCGGCTGGCAGGTCGAAGGCGTTCACGATCGCGAGGCGGAAACCGCCAGGCGGCATGGCATGTTGCCCCGGCTCCTTGTCCTCGTGGAATGTGATCTGGACGCTCGAGACTCCCGGCAAGTCGCGAACCTTCGCCACCAGCGCCGGCGGCGGATGGCGGTAGTGCGGCCCGTGCGGGCCGAACAGCACCACGCTGTAGCCGTCGCGGCGGTCCGCATCGGCGAACAGCCACTTGCCCTCGTGGTAGAGGCGAACGACCGCATCGACCCAGCCGGCGCCGTAGAGATCGGGCCATTGGTCGCTCATGCGCAGATGCACCTCGATCATCCTGCCGCCGATGGTCTCGGTATTGAGGATGCCGGTGTAGCCCGCGAGATGCTTTCGGATCCACGCGCCGCAATAATCCTCGATCGCCGCGTCGTGCGCGGCATGCACCGTCCAGATGTCGAAGGTGCCGTCGAAGGTACCTTGCCCGCCCGGCTCGCCGGTGACGTGGCGCCACCAGCAAGGCTCGCCGTCGACGATGGCGACATCGGTGCTGACATGCCGACCGTCCAGGAGCGTCATCCACATATGGCCGGGGGTGAGGCTCTCCTCGTACTCGGCCTCCGTCTGCAGCAACGCGGCTCGCGATCCCCATGCCCTTGAGATTGACGATCGGCTTGGAGAAGACGGGAAAGCGCGGCGGCGGCACGCCGTGCGGGGCGGCATCGAGACCCTGGCTCAGCGCCACCGCGACCTTGTCATAGACCCAGCTATGATCGGGAAACCAGCGCCAGGCGTCGCTGTCCTCGGTCGGGATATTCACGCCCGGCGGACAGGCGACGCCTTCGAAATATTGCAAACGCCAGGGGTCGGCTTCGCAGATCGGCATGGGTGCGAGCTACGTGCCCTCGAACTCCAGCGCGTGGACGGAAAAATTTCCACCGGCATCGGTCCACACCGCGACCGGATTCCATCCCGAGCCGCGCGCCAGCGCGCCGAAGGATTCGAGCGTGTACTTGTAGCTGTTCTCGGTGTGGATGGTCTCGCCGGCGCGGAATTCGATTGTTCGACCGGCCACTCTCACCTTCTGGCGTTTCTTGCTGGCGAGATGCATCTCGATGCGATGGCGCTCCGAGTTGTAGAAGGCGTGGTGGCTGAAGCTGTCGAGATCGAAGTCGCCGCCGAGCTCGCGATTGATGCGCACGAGCAGGTTGAGATTGAATCTCGCGGTGACGCCGGCGGCGTCGTCGTAGGCGGCATTGAGGATGCTCGGGTCCTTCACCAGATCGACGCCGATGATGAGGTGGGCGCCGCGTCCCAGTACGTGCCCGGCGTGGCGCAGGAACGAGCAGGCCTCGTGCGGCTCGAAATTGCCGATGGTCGAGCCGGGAAAGAAACCGGTATGCGCCATGCCCGCCACCGCCGCCGGCAGGACGAACGGCCGCGTGAAATCGGCCTCGACCGGCAGCACCGCGAGGCGCGGATGGTCGCGCCGCAGTTCCTCCGCTTCTTGCACCAGCATCTGCGAGGAAATGTCGACCGGTACATAGGCCGCGATCGTCGGCGCCGCCTCGAGCACGATCCTCACCTTCCTGCTCGACCCGCTGCCGAACTCGATCAGCGCCGAGCCTTCCGGGAAGAGGCGCGCGATGTCGGCCGCGCGCTGGCGCAGGATCGCGAGCTCGCATCGCGTCGGGTAATATTCCGGCAGTGCGGTGATCTCCTCGAACAGCCGCGCGCCCGCTTCGTCATAGAAGTATTTCGGGGGAAGCCGCTTGGGCCGCGCCGTCAGCCCGGCAATGACGTCATGCAGGAAAGGCGAATCCGCTTCGACCGGTGCGTACCGGAGAGCGGCTTGGGTCTGGGCAGCCATCACGAAGCTCCAATCGTCACGTGACGTAATCCAGGAGCCGCAACCCGCTGAATTGCCAGCGCGCCGACGGCGGGAAAAAATTCCGGTAGCTCGCGCGCGCATGGCCGGCCGGCGTCGCGTGCGAGCTGCCGCGGAGAACCATCTGATTGATCATGAACTTGCCGTTGTATTCGCCGAGCGCCCCATCGGCCGCGCGGTAGCCCGGATAGGGCAGATAAGCGCTGCGGGTCCACTGCCAGGCGATGCCGAAGGCGTCGTCGAGCAGATCGGCACGCGCCGCCACTTCCCACTCGGCCTCGGTCGGCAGGTGCTTGCCGGCCCAGCGCGCGAAGGCATCGGCCTCGTAATAGCTCACGTGGGTGACGGGCGCGTCCGGATCGACCGGCCGTAGTCCGCCCAGCGTCAGCGACAGCCACACGCCGTCGCGCTGCCGCCAATAGCCGGGCGCGTCCCAGTCTTCCGCCTCGACCACTGCCCAGCCGTCGGAGAGCCATAGCGACGGCGTCGGTAGCCGTCGTCGGCCATGAATTCGAGCCACTGTGCGTTGGTGACGAGACCGCGTCCGATGCGCGCCGGCTGCAGCAGGACCTGATGAGCCGGCCCTTCGTTATCGAAGCAGAAGCCATCGCCCGCGAAGCCGATGTCATGAATGCCCGATGCCAAGTCGACAAACTCGTCCGATGAGGACCGCGGGCGCGGCGCCTGCCAGTCGGCATCGTAGGCCGGCGCGATCGGGTTCTGCGCGAAGGCATGCAGGATATCGGTGAGGAGGAGCTCCTGATGCTGCTGCTCGTGATGGAGGCCGATCTCGAGAATGCGCAGCACCGCCGCAAGCTCCGATTCCTCGGCATTGGCGATGAGCCGTCCGATCCCCTCGTCGACGTGCGCGCGGAACGCAGCGATCTCCTCGCAGTCCGGCCGCGTCAGCAGCCCGCGCCGCGGCCGCGCGTGACGCGGGCCGGCCGCCACGTAGTACGAGTTGAAGAGATACGCGAATTGCTCGTCGAACACCCGGTAGCCGGCAAGACGCGGGACCAGGAGAAACTGCTCGAGGAACCAGGTGGTATGCGCCCGGTGCCATTTGGTCGGGCTGGCGTCGGACATCGACTGCACGACCTGGTCCTCGGGACCCAGCGGCGCGGCGCGACGTTCGGTCTCCGCGCGCACGACGCGAAAGGCCTCGCGCCACATGGTCCGAGGATCGTTCGGCGCGCCGGTTTGAATTGTTGCGGTATCACCTTCGTCGCGGCTGCGACGAAGGGCGGATGCGGAGGTCGCGGGCAGCATGCCCAATCCCGGGGTTGGAGCAATCGAGAGGTGTTCGGTGACGAGAAACCAATATGGGGGGTCGATAGTTCCTTCAGTATACGTGACGGGCCAACGCCGGGTTGCGCCTCGCGGATATTTTATGTGGCGTGAGCCGCGCCCCCGCGAACGCGGAAAAAAATCAGTTCTGCCATGCACTTAAACCTTACGCGATGGGGTCGGCTGACGCCGGCCGCAACCGCGGGCGACGTCCCGGCTGGTATCCCGTGCCAGTTGATATGTGACCCGGAGCGGAGGTGGTGATTCCCCGTCTCGGAGCGTCCGACTACTTCGCGGCGCTCGCGCCGGCGGCGGCCGCGACGCCGTCCTGCTGGCCGGTGCCGCCGCTCGCCCCGATCGCACCGATGATCTTGCCGTTCACGACGATCGGCACGCCGCCTTCGGAGGCCACCGGCTTTTCCGGGAAGGTCGTGAACGCGGTGTTGCCTGCGGCATATTGATCCGCGAATGCCTTGCTCGGGCGCCGGAACAACACGGACGTGCGCGCCTTGCCCTGGGCGATCTCGGCCGATGCGAGCTGGGTGCCGTCCATCTTCTCGAAATAGACGAGCTCGCCGCCAGGCCCCACGATCGCGAACGCCATGCGCCAGTTGTTCTTCTTCGCCTCGGCAAAGGCGGCGGCGGCGACCGCCTTTCGCCTGCTCATTGGTGATCGGCGGGCCATAGTCGGCGGGAGCGAACAGGCGCAGTCGGCGGCGCCGGCTGCTGCGCGACAGCGAGGCCGCCCATCGCCAGCGCCGAGCCGATGCCGAGCGCGAGCACGAAAAGAGTTCGCATCGTCCTGTCTCCAGATCTTGTCGCCCTGAGCGTGGTCATCGTAGCTGCTGTCGCCATTTGGGTCCTGATCGCGGCGTCATGATGTTGTCGAAAATTCGTCGTCTCTCCGGCCGACCGTGGGCTACCCCACGCATTGCGGGGGTTATCGGCAGGGTCGCGATTCGCTGATTGCGGCGGCCCCTCGGGCAGGATAGGCGAGTTGCCGTTGGGCGAGCAAGCAGCGGCCGGCGCGGCTGGAAACACGGGTAGACCGGCGTGCAAACGCGCTTTTCCGGACGATGATCTGCTACGGATGGGACAAATGCTGACCATGACGATGCAGGCGACGCGGATTTCGAGCGTTCTCGGGGCTGTGCTGGGGGCGCTGCTGGCGGGCTTGCCGGCGACCGCATGGGCCCAGGCAAATTGCCGCAATACCGGCGCCTTCGAGCCCTGGCTCGCCGCTTTCAAGAAAGAGGCGGCGGCCCAGGGCATCTCGCAAGCCGCCATCGCGGCGGCCTCGCCCTACCTCGTGCTCGATCAGCGCATCATCAATATCGATCGCGGTCAGAAATTCTTCGCCCAGAACTTCGTCGAGATGTCCGACAAGATGCTGGTGGGGCGCATCACGAGCGGTCGCCCCGCAGATGAAGAAGCATCAGGCCCTGTTTGCGCGGGAGGAGAAGGATTTCGGCGTTCCCGCCTCGGTGATCACTGCGTTCTGGGCACTGGAGAGCGATTTCGGCTCGGGCCAAGGCAAGGATCACGCAATCAAGTCGCTCGCCACCCTCGCCTACGACTGCCGCCGCTCGGAGATGTTCCGCGGGCACCTGTTCGACGCGCTGCGGCTGATCGAGCGCGGCGACCTTCGCGCGGAGGAGATGATCGGCTCCTGGGCCGGCGAGCTCGGCCAGACCCAGATGATGCCGTCGGAATACATGGCGCACGCCATCGACTACGACGGCGACGGCAAGCGCAACCTGATCAAGAGCGTTCCCGACGTCATCGGCTCGTCCGGAAAGTATCTCGTCCATCTCGGCTGGAAGCGCGGCGAGCCGTGGCTGCAGGAGGTGCGCGTGCCCGCAAACCTTCCCTGGAAGGAGGCCGATCTTTCCGTTCAGTATCCGCGCTCGAAGTGGGCAGCCTGGGGCGTCACCCGCGCAGACGGCAGGCCTTTGCCGAACGACAACGTGCCGGCATCCGTGGTGCTTCCCGTCGGCCGGTTCGGGCCGGCCTTCCTCGCCTACGACAATTTTCAGGCCTATCTGAAGTGGAACAACTCGCTCAACTATTCCCTGACGGCCGCCTACTACTCGACGCGTCTCGACGGCGCGCCGGCCATGAACAAGGGCGCGAACGTCCCGAAGATCACCTTCGAGGAAACGCGTGAGGTGCAGGAGCATCTGCAAAAGCGCGGCTACGATGTCGGCCGCATCGACGGCGTGCTCGGGCTCAAGAGCCGCGTCGCCATCCGGGACATGCAGGGCAAGTTCGGCCAGCCCGCCGACGGCTGGCCGACGGCTGAGCTGCTGGCGCGCCTGCGTGTCGGGAGATAGTGCAGGCCATCAGCGCGGCAACGCGGCAGAAGATTTCGGCCACCCGCTCCGGCATAATCGCACGATGCGGCGAGCGTCGTTCACGACATTGCTCTCGTTCACCACGGCGCTCGGCGCGTCGCCGGCATTGCTTTGCGCGCCTGCCGTCGCGGACCCGGTCGCGGATTTCTACCACGGCAAGTCGATCAGCATCGTGATCCCGACCTCGCCGGGCGGCGACTACGACCGCCGCGCCCGCATGGTCGCCCGCCACATGGGCAAGCACATTCCCGGCAACCCGACGATCGTCGCCAGCAACATGCCCGGTGGCGGCGGCATCGTGGCGGCCAACTGGCTGGCCAACATCGCGCCCAAGGACGGCAGCGTGCTGCTGATGATCACGCAGAACCTTCCCGTGGTGCAAGCGACGGGTGCGCAAAGCATCCGCTTCGACGTGCGCCGCTTCAATTGGCTGGGCCTCACCACCAACACGCCGAACACCGTCGTCGCCTGGCACACGTCCAATGTCCGTTCGATCAAGGACGCGCAGGAGCGCGAGCTGATCGTCGGCTCGACCGGCGTCGGCAGCGGCTCCTATTATTACCCGGCATCGATGAACGCGCTCGCCGGCACCAAGTTCAAGATCGTCACCGGCTATCCCGGCGGCAACGACATCAACCTCGCCATGGAGCGCGGCGAAGTCGGCGGCCGCGGCTCCAATTCCTGGGAGTCGTGGAAGTCGACGCGTCCGCAATGGCTGCGCGACAAGCAGATTCATATCCTGGTGCAGATCGGGCTCAGGCGGCATCCGGAGCTTGCCGACGTGCCGCTGATGCTGGAGCTCGGCCGGACCGAAGACGATCGCAAGGTCCTCGCTTTCATCTCGGCCGATACCGCAATCTCGCGCCCGATCGTAACCACGCCGGACACGCCGCGCGAGCGCGTCACCGCCTTGCGCCGGGCGTTCGATGCCACGATGAGGGATTCCGATTTCCTGGCCGAGGCGCAGGCGTCGCTGATGGACATCACGCCGGAAGGCGGCGAGGAGGCGCAGAAGATCGCCGCCGTCATCATCGAAACGCCGACGGGCATCGTCGCCCGCGCCAAGGCGCTCTTGGAAAGCAAGTGAACTTTGCGGTGGCGACGGGAACTCGGTTGCCGCGAGCGCGTTTAGCAAGATCGCGTCTGTGTTCCCAAGGGGCAAGCACCGCAGCGGTTCGCGCTCGAATTCCAGCACTGTTCAAGGGGCCAAACGTTCAGCAGTTCTGAACGTTTGTTAATCGCGCGTGCGAGTTCCGCAACAAACTCCGGCCCCAATGCACGGGTATCGCAGTCATCATCTCACGCCACAACAACGTTCGGAGGGGAATGTGTCCAGGCCGTTCGCAGGGACCAAGATCAACCAGAAATTTCGCTACGCTTTGCTTGCCGGCACGATGCTGTCGATCATCCCGCAAGCAGGTTTGGCAGTTGAAACGGGCAGCGCACCGAGCACGCTGACGACCTCAGCCCCGACGGAGCGCGCGATCATTCTCGCCCAGGCCGGTGGCCCGACGGGCGAGCCGCAGCCGAAAGGCCCGCCGCCGAAGGGCGTGCAGCCGAAAGGCCCGCCGCCGAAGGGCGCCCAGACAGCGCCGCCCCCACCACCGCCGGGTGGCGGACAGCCGCCGGCCGGCGCCGGTGCGCCGCCGAAGGGACCGCAGCAAGGTCAGGGTACGCCGCCGCCCAGCACGCAACCGCGACAACTCGCCGTGCCGCCGAGCGGACAACCGCCGGCCGGTGGGCCGCAACAGGGACAAGGCGCGCCGCCGCCTGGCGTGCAGCCGCGACAGTTCGGCGGGCCGAAGGGCAATCAGCCGGTGCAAGGTCAGACCCTGCCGCCGGGTGGCCAGCCGCCGGCCGGTGGGCCGCAGCAAGGTCAGGGTACGCCGCCGCCAGGTGTGCAGCCGCGACAGTTCGGCGGACCGAAAGGCAATCAGCCGGTGCAAGGTCAGACCCTGCCGCCGGGCGGACAGCCGCCGGCGGGCGGGCCACAGCAAGGTCAGGGTACGCCGCCGCCGGGCGTGCAGCCGCGACAGTTCGGCGGGCCGAAAGGCGTTCAGCCTCTGCCGGGTCAAACCGTGCAGCCGGGCGGAGCGCCGCCCGCAGGCCAGGGCACACCGCAGCAAGGTCAGGGTACGACGCCGCCAGGCGTGCAGCCGCGACAGTTCGGTGGACCAAAGGGCGTGCAACCGGTGCCGGGCCAGACTGTGCTGCCGGGCGGACCAACGCCGGGCGTCGCTCCGGTGCCGGGTCAGGGCACGCCGCAACAAGGCGTGCAACCGCGACAGTTCGGCGGCCCGACGCCGGGACCGGCCGGCGGCCAAGCTTTTCAGCCGCCGCCGGGCGTACGGCCCGGAGGCGTGCAGCCCGGGACGAGCGTCAATGTCGAGCAGCTTCGCGGCCAGCGGCAGGAGCGCCGCGAGGCTGGCGGCCGGATCGTGATCCAGGAGCCGGGCAACCGTCTCATCATCCGCGAGAACGGCCGGGCCTTCGTTCGCCACGACGAGACCGAGCGTTTCCGCCGCTGGGGCGGGGAGCCTCGGATCGAGCGCCGCGGCGTCGAGCAATATGCCTATATCAGCCGTCCGGGCGGATATCAGATCGTCACCGTGACCGACGCCAACGGCCGGCTGCTGCGCAGGATGCGCCGCGGGCCCGATGGGCGCGACGTCATCCTGGTCGAGAACCGGGTGGGACCGGGCATAGCGGTCGGGGTAGGCGTGGGACTTGCGGCCGGCGTCATTCTCGGCCTCAGCGCGCCGGTCATCACCATCCCGCGCGAGCGTTACATCGTCGCCACCAGTGCGGCCCCGGCGCCGATGCTCTACGAGACGCTCGAAGCGCCGCCGCTGGTGGCAATCGAGCGTCCCTACTCGCTCGATGAAGTGAGGTACAACGTGGCGCTGCGCGATCGCATGCGGCGCATCGACATCGACTCCGTGACCTTCGAGTCCGGTTCGTGGGAGGTGACGCCGGACCAGCAGCCGAAGCTGCAGGCGGTGGCGGAGGCGATCCAGCGCGTCCTGCAGCGCAACCCCGACGAGGTGTTCATGATCGAAGGCCACACCGACGCGGTCGGCAACGACGTCGACAACCTCTCGCTGTCGGACCGGCGCGCCGAGTTGGTGGCCGTCATTCTCACCGAGGTCTACCAGATCCCGCCGGAGAACCTGGTGACGCAGGGCTACGGCGAGCAGCACCTCAAGGTTCCGACCGAGGGACCGAGCCGCGAGAACCGCCGCGTGACGACGCGGCGCGTCACGCCGTTGCTCAAAGGCGGCCTCGCCAGCCAGCAGTGATCGACCTTGCAGGGTCTTAAGGGCGTCCACGCCCCTTAAGACCCTTCCACACTCACGACCACAGCTGCTTGCTCGCGATCCGCGCGCCCTCCGCGAGCGACTTCGAGCTTCGCCCAGACGATGCTGGGGTGCACCTCCTTCGAGCCGGCGAAGGTGGCGAAGCCGCAATCGGCGCCCGCGATGACGTTCTCGCGCCCCACCACCTTGGCGTAACGCCCGATCCGCTCGGCTACCAATTCGGGATGCTCGACCAGCACGGTGGAGTGGCTGATGACGCCGGGAATCAGCGCCTTGCCCTCCGGCAGCTTCGCCGTCTCCCACACCTTCCATTCGTGCTCGTGGCGCGGATTCGCGGCCTCGAACGAATAGGCGCCGGCGCGGATCTTCAGGATGATGTCCACGATGTCCTTGAGCTCCATGTCGTGGATGCGCGGGCCCATATTGATGCCGTAGCAGGTGTGATGGCGGATTTTCTCCGGCGGAATGTTGCGCAGCGCATGATTGAGCGCCTCGACCCGCACCTCCGCCCACTTGCGGCACTGCGCGATGGTGAGATCGGGCTCCTTGATCCAGTAGGTGACGAGATGGGGATCGTCGACCTGGAGGAGAAAGCCCGCCTGCACGATCGCCTCGTATTCCTCGCGCAGCGCGTCGGCGATCGCGAACAGGTATTCCTCCTCGGTCTTGTAGTAGCCGTTGCGCTGCCAATCCGCCGTGCTGGTCGGCGAGATCGCCGGCATGAACACCTCTTCCGGCATCACGCCATTGAGCGCCGCCTTTAGATTGTCGATGTCGGCCCGCAATTGCGCCATGCCGCGATAGGTGACGGGCGCGGTGCAGACCATGTGGTTCTGTCGCGCCGCAGCGTGCCCCTCGGCGTAGAATTCCGGAAAGGACTTGGCTTCGCGCGAGCTTCCCCACGGGCTTCCTCGCGGCACCTCGGTGTCGATCTCGAAGCCGCCGAGGCGCTCGTTGACGTAGGAGACGAAGCTCGGCTTGCCGAATTCGCCGTCGTCGATGACGTCGATGCCGAGATCGATCTGCTTGCGGACGATATCGGCGACGGCGCCGCGCACGCGGGCGGCGTGGGCCTTCTCGTCGACCGGCTTGCCCTCCTCCTTGGCCGCGACCGTGGCGAGCAGATCGGGCGGCCGCGGCAGGCTGCCGACATGGGTGGTGAGAATTCGATCGCTGCTTTTCTTCATTGCTGTTCTCGCTTTCCGTTTCCTCGATGAGCCTACTCGTCGGACTTAGTTTGATAGTGTAGATCACGAAAGTCACGTGAGGCCGTGCGTGGGCAGGCGTAGCGTTTTCCGGCGAAGTGGATGCCGGTTCGCCGCAGAAAACGCGTCAAACGTGACAATGTGTGCGTGGGCAAGAACAAGCATTGGATTGGAGAGATTAAGAATGGCGCTCAAAATCAGGCGCGTCGTGACAGGTCACGACGAAAGCGGCCGCGCGGTCATCTCGATCGACGAAATCTGCAAGAACGTGATGTCGCGGCGGCCGAACCACGAAAGCTGCGTGATCTGGTCTACGGGCTCGTTTCCCACCGACAATTCAGGCGCGGAGGACGGCGGCACGCGGCCGGTCGCAACCGTCGATCCCGACGGCACGGTGTTCCGCATCGGCTGCTACCACCCCGGCGTCGCGCCGCGCAATCATCGCACCGAGTTCGATCGACTACGCCATCGTGATGTCGGGCGAGATCGTCATGGAGATCGACGGCGCGAGCGTGCACTTGCACGCCGGCGACGTGCTGGTGCAGCGCGGCACCATCCACAACTGGACCAATCCCGGCAAGGAGCCCTGCATCATCGCCTTCGTGCTGGTGGCGGCGAAGCCAGTCGAACGGGCCGGAAAGGTATTGGGCGCGCACGGTTGAAAATTGTTAACAGCTAACCCTTCGGGTCCGCCAGGAGCTTGCGGACATATTCCAACAGCTCCGGCGGAGCGTTGGCGATCCGGTCGAGGGCGCCGAGCACGCCCTCGGCCCCGATCGGGCTGACGTCGAGCTTGAGCTTCGCAGCCTCCTCCAGATATTGCGGGTCATTGTTCACCGCGAGGAACGCCGCCTGCAACGCCTTGGCGCGATCCTTGGGCACGTCCGGCGGAGCGGCCACGGGCCGAGACAACGTGTAGGGCAATTCGGCCAGCTCGATCAGCGCGCGGGCCGCCTCGTTCTTGGCGAGCTCGCGCGCCGTCGGCACGTCCGGGAAATCCGGATGGCGGGTGACCCGCGCGAACTGCACCAGCACGCGATAGCCGCTGTCCGGCTTGAGCCATTCGGGCTTTACCGATTTCACCGAGGAGAGGTCGACGGTGCGGCCGTGCACCTCGCCGCGCTCGATCGCCACGAAGATGGCGGCGCTGTCGGGATAGCCGACGACCTGCTTGACGTGCAGTCCAATGGTGTCGCGCAGGATCACCGGCACGTCGTTGCCGGTGGCGCCTTCGGCGGTGCCGCCGAGCACGAGCGCCGGCCTGTCCTGCCGGCGCGCCTCGTCGATCGACTTCACCGGCGCGTCCTTGCGCACGATCAGGATGTAGGCGTCGTTGACGAAGCTCGACGGGGAGCCGAGCCAGGTGAGCTTGCGCGGGTTGAACTGGACGTTGGCATTGCCGCCCAAAAGCCCGATGAGCGGCATGTTGCGCGAGAACGTTGCGATCGCAGTGCCGTCTTTCGGCGCGATGTTGTAGAGGTAGTTGACGGCACGCAGGCTGCCGGCGCCCGGCATGTTCTGCACCACCACGGTCGGATGGCCGGGAATGAACTTGCCGAAATGGCGCGCCAGCAGCCGCGCATAGATGTCGTAGCCGCCACCCGGCCCGTAGCCGACGATCAGATTGAGCTGCCTGCCGCGGTAGAACTCGGCGACGGTATCGTACTGCCTGGAGGGCGCAGCGAATGCGAAGCCCACCGCCAATGCCGCGGTCACCGACACCGCCGCTACCAAGCGCGCGAGCATCCGTCCTCCCGGTCGTGCGCAAGCGTAGCCGCAGGACAGTGGCCGTTCAATGGCTGCCCTGAACGTCGGGCTGTCAACGCGACCGCAGGGCGAACATCGCTTCTGCGTTGCGGTGACAGATCTTTTCCATGTCCGCCTGCGGCAGGTCGAGCGATTCCATCACCGCGATGGTCGAGCGGATGTAGCCCCTGCCCTTCTCCTTGTCGAACGGACAGTCGGACGCAAACAGCACGTGATCGGCGCCGAAGAACGACAGCCCGCAGATCGTCGGCGCGCGCGCGCCGGCGAGCGCGGTGTCGCCGTAGAAGCTCTTGAAATAGTCGAATGGCCGCTTTTTCAGCTTCTTCAGAATGAGCGAATAGTCCTCGTCCGACGTGCGCGCGCCCAGTTGGTCCCAGCTGTGCGCAACGCGCCCCTCGAAATACGGAATGATGCCGCCGAGATGGTGCGAGATCACCTTCAGGTCGGGGAAACGGTCCATGATGCCGGAGAACACCAGCCGCGCGAGCGCGGCGCCGGTCTCGAACGGCCAGCCGATCACGCTGCAGATCTCGTATTTCGACTTGTCCTCGTTGCGGTAGTCCGCCATCTCGCGGGTGCGGATCGGGTGCAGCAGGATCGGCCTGCCCGACCTCTCGATGATCTCGTAGATCGGCAGGAACGCGTCCTGGTCGATCGGCGCACCGTCCACGTTGGTGTGGAGCTGGATCGCGTTGGCGCCGTTCCCCAGCACGCGCTCGGCCTCCCTCGCCGCCGCATCCGGCGCGTTCATCGGCAACGAGGCCGCGTAGCCGACGAAATGATCCGGATATTTCGCGCACATTTCGGCGAGCCCGTCATTGCCGAGCCGCGCCCATTCCGGCGAATGCTCGGGCCCCGTGAGCCGGTCGATCGCCGGCATGCCGAGGCAGATGACCTGGCTGTAGTCGGGAAAGTCATCGACCACCCGCAGCCGCTCGTCGATGTCGTAGAGCGCGGGAATGCCGCGCATGCGCTTGCCGAGATCCCTTTGCCCCGCCGGCGACGACAGCATCAATTCGTAGATGCGCTTGGGAAAGAAATGATTGAACGCATCGATGTAGCGCATGTGCTCTGCTCCGTGATGGTAGACGCCGAAACCGAATGGCGGTGATCCGATTGTGTTGCAAGACTTGGCGTTTGTATACTCGGACCAACCGCGGGGAATGCATACCTTTCACGACACCGCGCTGACCAAGGAGACTCCCATGAAAAAATGGCTCGTCGGGTTCGTCGCGCTCTTGAGCACATCGGCATTCGCGCAGCAGTCGCCGCCGGAGATTCCTTACGACTCGGTTCCCAACCTCCTGAAGCTGCCGCCGGACATGCATCTCGGCGAGGTGGCCGGCGTCGCGGTCAACTCCAAGGGGCACATCTACGTCTATTCGCGCGGCGGCTCGAGCCAGGGCCCGGCGTTCGGCAACACCGCCTCGCAGATTCTGGAATTCGACCGCAACGGCGTGTTCCTGCGCGAGATCGGCAAGAACCTCTATGCCTGGGCCTACGCGCACACCGTGCGCGTCGATAAGGACGACAACATCTGGGCGACCGACAAGGGCTCGGACATGGTCGTCAAGTTCAACCCGGACGGCCGCGTCGAGATGGTGTTCGGCCGCAAGTCGGAAGCGTCCGATCGCGAAGCCCATGCGCACGAGCGCAACAAGAACCCGCCGCTGCCGCACGTCGACGGCCGCTTCCGTCAGCCAACCGACGTGACCTGGGATCCGCAAGGCAACATCTACGTCAGCGACGGCTACGTGAACGCGCGCGTCGCCAAGTACGACAAGAACGGCGACTGGGTGAAGTCCTGGGGCAAGCACGGCACGGGCCCCGGCGAGTTCAACCTCGTGCACAGCATCGCCGCCGACGCGCAGGGCTCGATCTATGTCGGCGACCGCACCAACCGGCGCATCCAGGTGTTCGACGGCGACGGCAACTTGCAGCGCGAGATCAAGATCGACGTGCCGTTCGATCCGGACGCCAAGCCCGCGATCGGCAACAAGCCGGACCTGACCAACTACCTGCAGACCGGCGGCACGTTCGCCCCCGGCGCACCCTGGGCGCTCTGCATCACGCCGCCTCCGAACCAGGTGCTCTACAGCTCCGATTCCCATCCCGGCCGCATCTACAAGCTCAGCCTCGACGGCAAGGTGCTGGGCTATCTCGGCAAGTCCGGCAAGCAGCTCAAGCAGTTCGGATGGATCCACGAGATCGCATGCCCATCCGAGAACGAGCTCTATGTCGCGGAGATCCTGAACTGGCGCGTGCAGAAGCTGATCCTGCGCCCCGGTCCGGAGCAGCGGAGGGCGGACGAAGTAGGTTGGGTCGAGCGCGCTCTTGCGCGAGACCCAACGGCCACGGCTCGCGTCTGTTGGGTCTCGTAAGAACTCGACCCAACCTACGGTCTCAGCATGAGGCCGATAAAGAGCTACCGCGACGGGCCGATGATCGTCCGCTGGAACAGGTCCTGCCACTTGCGGGACTGGTCGAGCATGACCGCGGAGTCGATGAGCTTGAGCGGCCCCTTGGCGAAGGGCTGCTCGATCTTCCGGCTCACGGTGACGAACTGGCGGCCAGCGAGGATCTGCTGGCCCTCGCCGAGCAGGAAATCATAGAACAGCACCGCGGCGTGGGGATGCGGCGCGTTGCGCGCGAGCCCTTCGGCGGTGGACCGGGCGATTGCCGGCGGAATCGCGAACCAGTCGAGCGGCGCGCCCTTGCGCTTGGCCTGCTCCGCCAGAAAGCCGTAGACCGTGAGCGCGAACGGCACCTCGCCGGCGGCGACCAGGTTGGTGAGGAGGTTGTGGCCCTTGCGCACGGAAATGCCGTTCGCCGCGACGATGCTGCGGAACAGCCGCAACCCCCGCTCCTCGCCCAGGTCCATCACCACCTGCGCGAACCAGTCGTAGTCCTCGGCCTCGATGCCGAGCCGGCCCTTCCATTCCGGCCGCAGCAGGTCCTGGTAGGTCTTGGGCAGACTCTCCTTCGGCACGATATTGGTGTTGTAGGCCTGGACGATCGTATTGAGGTAGACCGCCACCCATTGCCGGTGCGGCGCGATCGCCTCCGGGATGATGTCGGCGAGAGCCGGCGACTTCACCTCCTGCAGCAGGTTCTCGCGATAGAGCGGCTCGAGCGTCGAGCTCGAGGCGACCATGATGTCGACCTCGTAGCGCCGGGCACGGGCCTCGCCCACGATGCGCTGCAGGACACTCTCGGAATCGGCCCGCCAGACCCTGACCTTGACGCCGTATTTCTTGTCGAAGGCGGTGACCAGCGCGGCAATGTCTTCGGGCGGCACCGAGGCGTAGAAGGTGAGCTCCTTTTCCTTCTTGGCGCCCTCGATCAGGCGCTGCTCGCGGTCCGCCCCCTCGTAGCTCGCGATCTCGGCCACCCGGCTCGGCGGCGTCCCTTGGACGGGCCCTTGGGCAGACCCTTGGGCCTAACGGCCGGGCCGACGGCGAGCAGCAGCACCGCGACCGCCGTCAGGCTCGCACGCAGGATACGTTGCAGATAGCTGCGTCGCAGATGTCGCATGCCGACCATTCCAGGACCCGGCCTAGTGTCCCGGTTCCGACGTTCGTATCCTTTTGCAGCACACCTCTTACGAACGTCGGAACCAAAGGGACACTAGCAAATCTTAGACTTCTAGTGTGGCTTTGGATTTGACGTTCCTACGAAGGACTCGCGGCAATGCTGGTAGGAACGTCAAATCCGCCACACTAGCGTTGGTGACTGCCGCGAACCATGGCACAATTTCAGGCGCGTTGTCAGCGTCCAATAACCCATCAAAAATTACGAATGCGAGGGAGCGGATGAAAATCGTGAAGCTCGAGGATTTCCACGCCGACGCGGGCTGGGACACCTATTCCTTCCTCAAGATCACCACCGATGAGGGGCTGGTCGGCTGGTCCGAGTTCAACGAGAGCCGCCGCCGGGGCATGACCGGTGTCATCCACGGCCTCGGCGCGACGCTCATCGGCCAGGATCCCTGCGCGATCGGCCGCATCGATGCGGCGCTGTACGCACCGTCGCGGCCGACGGCGGGCGGGCTCACGTCCCACGCCATCGCCGCGATCGTGAATGCGTGCCTCGACATCAAGGGCAAGGCTCTGGGCGTTCCGGTCTACGAGCTGCTCGGCGGCGCGGTGCGCGACCGGATGCCGGTTTATTGGTCGCGGTGCGGGGTGTTGCGTGCGCGCTGTGCCGACCTGTTCGACGGCAATGTGATCCAGGCCCCGGCGGTGCGCACGCTCGACGACCTCGAAGGCGCGGCGCGCGAAGCGCGCGAGCGCGGCTTCAAGGCGATCAAGACCAACCTCCTGCTGTTCGACAAGAAGGGCGGCCGGATGTTCGCGCCGGGCATGACCGGCGCCGGCCCTGGCCACCCCGAGCTCAACCTCACCGACGACATCCTCGACGCGCTCGTTGCGCAGCTGACGGCGCTGCGCCAGGGTGCCGGTCCGGGCGTGCGGCTGCTCGTCGATCTCAACTTCAACTACAAGCCCGAGGGGCTGCGCCGCATCGCCAAGGCGGTGGAGCCGTTCAACCTGCTGTGGCTGGAGATGGACATGCACGACGCCAAGGCGCTGAGCCTGATCCGGCAATCGACTACCACACCGATCGGCTCGCTGGAGACGATCCTCGGCCGCCGCAGCCTGCGGCCCTATCTGGAGAACTATTCGGTCGACGTCGCGATCATCGATGCGCAGTGGAACGGGCTGGTGGAGTTGGTCAAGATGGCGGCCATGGCCGACGCCTACGAGGTCAACGTCGCCTCGCACAATTTCAACGGCCCGCTCGCCAACATCATGAGCGCGCATTTCTGCGCGGCCATCCCCAATTTCCGCATCATGGAATTCGATGTCGACGAGGTGCCCTGGAAGACGAAGCTGCTCACCAACCCGTACGTGATCGAGAACGGCGATCTTCTGCTGCCGACCGGGCCGGGCTGGGGCACGGTGGTCAACGAAGCGGTCGTGCGCGCGCACCCCGCAAAGATCTGAGCCACGATCATCGCTCCACTGTGTGAACTACTTCACAGACAGGCCAAGAACCGACCTGTCTATTGCGCATGAAGCAGTCGCGGTGGCAGCATGGGGTTCAACCCCTGACCGGGAATGCACGAAGGCCGGCGCGCAGCCGCGAGCTGCCGTGCGCCAACATGGCAAGGACGTGCTAAGCTGATCTCTCATCGTTGTTTTTCGCGAGTTCGGGGCGTTTGAGCCGATGTTCCTTTCTGGGGTGATGAAGGCCATCGACGACACCGACGGCTCCGGCCGTCGCATGCGAGCTCCATTCTCGCGCGTGTCCACGAGCAATCGGGGCCGGAACGGCGGCGTCATTTGCGCCGTCGTCGCCGCCTTGTTGCTCGTCTGTTCTTTCCCGGCGCAGGCGCAGAAGCCACTCGAGATCGGCGTGCTGGCGCTTGGGCCGCGCAACATGCCGGCTTGGCGCTGCGGGCCCGGCGCGCCCCGGCTTGGGTCCGACGAGTCCCGGCGGGAGACCAAACCCTTCTACATCACGGGGCTCATGGACGAGCTCGAGAAGCTCAAATACGTCGAGGATCGGCAGGAGAACGCGGGCAAGCCCGGTCGTCGCTTCGTTGTCGATCTGCGGATGGGCACGCTGGCGGAAGTGAAAGGTTTCGCCCGGGAGTTCGCCCGCAAGCCGGTGGATGTGATCGTCGCGGTCGCCACCACGGCGGTTCGCGCCGCCCAGGAGGAAACGCGGGACCGCCCGATCCCCATCCTGTTCCCCGGCATCAGCGACCCGATCGGAGACGGCTTCGTTGCATCGCTCGCGCGACCCGGCGGTTTCATTACCGGGGTAAGCCACCAGCAGGTGCAAGGTAGCGGCAAACGGGTGGAGCTGTTCAAGGAGATGGTCCCCGGCTTGCGGCGCCTGATCACCGTCCGCCGCCCCGGCTACGGGCCGGCCGAGAAAAGCATGGTGGAGATTCGAGAGGCGGCCGATCGGCTTTCGATTGAAATCCTCGACTGGACCGCGAGCAGTCGTGAGGAGCTGCGGACCGCGCTGGCGCAGGTGCGGCCACAGACCGCGGACGGGATCATGATCCTTCCGGACTCGCTCGTCATCGCCAACATGGACCTGATCCTCGAGGTCAGCCTGGAGCAACGGGTCCCCACCTTCGGCCTGCAGGATTTCATGGCGGATTGGGGAGCGCTCGGGGCCTACGGGCCGAGCACCTATCAGGCCGGCGGACGCGTTGCGCGCTACGTTCAACAAGATCGCCAAAGGCGCGAAGCCGGGCGACCTGCCGGTCGAGCCCATCGATCCCACCCTGGTCGTGAATTTGAAAGCCGCCGAGTGCCTCGGGGTATCCGTGCCCCTGCCGCTCCTGCATCAGGCGGATCGCGTCATTCGATAGGAGCACATTTAGGCTTATGGAGCAGAGGAGAAGGCGATGCAGCGTATTCTTGCAATTGCAGTAGGGACGACTCCTGGAAAGGACCGCCCCGAAGTGTTGCGCGACGTCATCAAGGGCGGACGCGTGGCCGAGCTGCGACCGTACATCGCCGGCCTGATCGCGGGATTGGAGAAGCTCGGACGCAAGGGGGGCCAAGACTACGAGATCGACTATGCGACGTGCGATCTGGCAAGCCTCAAGAAGCTGGTGAAGGCATACTACGACCAGCAGAAGCCCGATGCGATCTTCGCCATGTCTACCTCGGCGCTGAAATGCGCCATGTCCGTTTGCAAAGAGACGCCCATCATCTTCCCCAGCATCTCCGACCCCATGGAAGACGGCGGTGCCAAGTCCAATGCCACGCCGGGCAAAAATGCCACCGGCGTGCGCGCGATGCGGCGCCAGACGGCGCCGGACGGCCTGGAGCTGTTCAAGGTGACCGTCCCCAGCCTCAAAACGGTGTACGGGCTGCAAAAGCCTGCCTACGGTCCCGCTACTCGTGCAATGTCGAACCTCAAAAAGGCCGCCAAGCGGGCGCGCGTCACCTTCAAGCCCGTGCTCGTGAAGTCCCTCAAGGACATCGAGAAGGCGATCTCGCGCCTGTCTCAGACCGGAAAGGACGGCAAGCCGGAGGTGGGTGTGTTCGTGCTGCCGGACGACGTCGTGCTGAGCGCGTCGCAGAAAATTTGCGAGGCGAGCCAGGAACGGCGCATCCCGACGTTCTTCCCGGCAACCGATTGGGTGCGAGCGAAGTCGCCCAGCGCGCTCGGCGGCTACGGCGTGCCGCAGAGAACTTGCGGCGAGGCGGCCGCGCCCTACATGCACAAGGTCCTCGACGGCGTGTCCGCCAACGACCTTCCGATCAAGCGCGTGGGCGGCTTCGAATGGGCGGTAAACAAGGCGGTGGCGCAAGCCATCGGCATCAGTCTCCCGGACAACGTCATCAAGGCGGCCGATCGCGTGGTCGGCTGAGCTAGTGTGGCGCATTTGACGTTCCTATCAGTATTTGCGGCGAGCCCTTCATAGGAACGTCAAATGCAAAGCCACACTAGAAATCATAGAGTTGCTAGTGCCCCTTTGGTTCCGACGTTCGTAAAAGCACGTGCTGCAAAGTGATACGAACGTCGGAACCGGGACACTAGCCATCAGGCAATTGCAGCGACGGGTGCAGCGGATGGAAGCCGGGCAGAGTTCGGCGAACTCTTCTACGGCAGCGGCCGCGGGCAGACGCGGCCGTATCATTCGCCGGTATTTTCTGATCTTCGCAGCGCTCGTCGGCGGCGCGCTCGTCGCCAGCGTCGTCGTGGAGATGGTGTTCCGTTTCCAGGAGACCCGTCGCAATCTCGAAGTCGTGCACCGGCAGATGGCGGAGCTGGCCGCTCTCCAGATCCGGAACTACATCGAGGACGTGGCGCAATCGGTCCGTTTGGCGGCGCAGCCGCGCAGCCTGGTTGCGGGCCGCGTCAGCAGCGAATACGTCGCCGATCTGCGCAATCTCCTGCGCAACGTGCCGGCAATCCGCGACGTCGTCGCGCTTGGGCCGGACGGGCGCGAAACGCTCCGTCTGTCGCGGATCGGTCCGTCCTTGCCGAATCCCCAGGCCGACCATGCCTCGGCGCCCTACTTCGTTGCCGCGCGCGGCGGTCAGACTTATTTCGGACCGATCATCTTTCCTCCGGATTCCTTCGAGCCGCGCATTGTCATCGCCGCGCCGATCGAACCCTTCCGCGGCGAGGTGGTGGGCGTCCTGGTCGCCGAGGTCAACGTCCGCTACGTCTGGGATGTCGTGCAGGAAATCCGGGTGGGAGAAACCGGCTACGCCTATGTCGTGAGCGAGAGCGGAGTTCTCGTCGCACATCCGGATCTCCATCTGGTGCTGCAGCGCAAGGACCTCTCCCACCTGACCCAGGTGGCGGCGCTGCGCGATCCCAACAGCGCGGCAGCCAGCTCCGGAGTGCACGAGAATCTCGCCGGCCAGCGCGTGCTCGTCGCCCATGTGGCGGTTCCATCCGTCGGCTGGACGGTGATGGTGGAGCGCCCGCTCGCCGAAGCCTATGCACCCTTGCTGGCTTCGCTCGCGCGCACGGGCGGACTCCTTCTGGTCGCCTGTGGCATGGCGGTCGGCGCCGCCGTGCTGCTCGGACGGCGCGTGGTACGGCCGATCGAGGTGCTCCGTCGCGGGGCGGCGCGGCTGGAGGCCGGCGATCTCGAGGCTCGTCTCGAGCTGAAGACCGGGGACGAGTTCGAGGAGCTGGCCGAGGATTTCAACCGGATGGCAAGCCGTCTCCAGGAGGCCTATGCCGATCTCGAGCAGAAAGTGGAACAGCGGACGCAAGCCCTGCAGCGATCGCTGGAACAGGTGCAGGCGCTGGGCGACACCATCCGTGCCGTCAGCGCCTCGCTCGATCTGCAGAATGTGCTGCAGACCATCGTGATCCACGCCACCGACCTGTCGCACTCCGACGGCGGGCTGATCTACGAGTTCGACGAGGCCGCGCAGGTGTTCCGCTTCAGGGCCGGGCATCTGTTGCGGCCCGAATTCATCGCGAAGCTGGAGAGCGCGCCCCCGACCTTCCGTGACAGCGCCGTGGGCCGGGCGGCCGTCACCGGGATGCCGCAGCAGATCTCCGACATCGCAGCGGATACCTCCTACGTCCTCAAGGACTCCATCGTCGCGGAGGGCTACCGCTCGCTCCTCGCCATTCCGACGATGCAAGGCAACCGGTTGATCGGCGGCATCGTGGTGGCGCGCAAGGCGGTCGGCGGCTTCACGGAGCGCGAGGTCGAGCTGCTGCGCACCTTCGCCAACGGCTCCACCATCGCCATCGAGAACGCCCGGCTGTTTCACGAGGTGGAACGCAAGAACATGGCGCTCCAGCAAGCCAGCCAGCACAAGTCCGAATTCCTGGCCAACATGAGCCACGAGCTGCGCACGCCGATGAACGCGATCCTCGGCTTTACCGATCTGCTGCTGGACGGGATCTACGGGGATCTCGAGGAACGGGTCCGCAGGCCCATGGAACAGATCCACCAGAACGGCGAGAACCTGCTACGGCTGATCAACGATGTGCTGGATCTATCCAAGATCGAGGCCGGCCACATGGAGCTGTTCCTGGCCGAGTACAACGCCGTGGAGATCCTGGAGGCGGTGGTGAACACGGCGCGGCCGCTGGCGGAAGGAAAGGGCCTCGCGCTGCACGCCAGTATCGAAGGCAAGGTAGGATCCTGCTTCGGCGACGGCAAGCGGATGTTCCAGGTGCTCCTCAACCTGGTTGGGAACGCCGTCAAATTCACGCGGACGGGACAGGTGGATGTGGGGCTGGCCGCGGCGAACGGGCACATCCACTATATCGTGAGGGACACCGGCATCGGCATCCGTCCGGATCAGATGGAAACGATCTTCGAGGAATTCGGCCAGGGCGACTCCACCGTGACCAAGGAGTTCGGAGGCACCGGACTGGGTTTGGCGATCGCCAAGCGCTTCGTGACCATGCACGGCGGACGTATCTGGGCGGAGAGCGCACCCGACCTCGGGTCTACCTTTCACGTGGTGGTGCCGGCATGGGTAACTACGACGAAAGGGCCAGAAGCATGAGCGCAACCGTCCTGCACGTCGAGGACAATCCCGCCAATCGCATGCTGGTTCGAGACTTGCTGCATTTCCGCGGCTACCGCGTGGTGGACGTGGTGGACGGCGAGGCGGCGTTGGCTGCGGCTGAGCGGGAACATCCGGACATCATCTTGATGGACGTTCAGCTCCCGCGCATCTCCGGCCTCGAAGCAGCGCGGCGGATCAAGGCGCGCGAGGATTTGCGGCACATCCCGATCGTGGCCGTTACGTCGTTCGCGCTCAGCGGCGACGACCAAAAAGCTCTCGCCGCCGGCTGCAACGCCTACATCGCCAAACCCTACAAGCCGCGCGAGTTGCTGAAGCTGATCCAGGACCTCCTGCCCCCCGCCCAGGGCGCGTGATCATCGACCTCCCTGGCCGACGCGACGCTCGGTCCGTGGTCAAGCGGGCGATCGGCAAGCCACGGTCTTGATCGGAGCAATCGACTCCAATGCACCATTCCACGCGCGCTCGACCAGCCGGAAGCCATCGGGATCATGGCTCCTGAGCTCGGCGGCATCGAAAGGATTCTGGGCCTTCTGGCCGAAATAGGCTTCGGTCAGCCCAGCAAAGTATTCCCGCTCATTGGACATCGCATATCCCACCGGAGCGATATTGCCGTTCCAGAACGACACATTGCGGTAGAGGCCCTTGGCTTTGGCGGCTTCATAGGTCTGCTTGATGTCGGGGTTCCACATTCCGAGCACTTGATGATGGTAGGCATGCGCCAACTCGTGCAGCACGATCATGGGCGCCCGCGAAACTTCACTGATTGCGATTGCGTCGGCGATATTCGGGAAAACAACTCCCAGAAACATGGCTCCGTGAAATCCGCCGTATCCGAAGTTGTGCTCTGTAGGACGATCCGATGGCGATGCGGTGGCGATGGATGGGGGCGACTTGTAGAAGGCCAGGGCTCGCGAGCTGCCGGACGCATCAAGATCGAGCCATAGTCGCACGCGCCGGAGTTGCTGCAGAGCCGCGGGCGGCATGATGCGTGTCACCGTGTCGAGGTGGTCGTGCATGAATTGCTTTGCCCGCGAGGAAGCCGCCTCGTTGCGCAGCAGCGCCGGCGAAAGCAGCACCTGAAAGCCGGAGATGGTTTGCGTCTCCCATCCTGCCGGCACCGCAGGCGCGTCGACGGTCACGATCGTCATGCGCTCGCGCACTGCGAACTTGCAGACCTCGCGTCCGGTGGGCCAATTGATGCGCCACACCGATCCGGCCGCGCCCCGGTGACCGTGGGAGTAGCCGGACTCCATACTGCGAACGAGTTCACCGTGGCCATTCTGGATTTCGAACAGCTGCAGCATCGCATTTGAAAAATTCGCGATGACGAAGTTGACACTCTGGGCGGCGGCGGTCCCATGCCAAGCGCACGACGCAGCAATGACGGCGCAAAGCCAACGCAACACGATCGCCCTCCGAATGCTGCTTTCTCACCAGACGGGAGTTAATGCAGGATTGAGAGGACAGCGACCAATTCCGACATTTCAGCGGCCCATTACACGCACGTAGCGTGTAGTAAGCGCGCCCACTCACAGCAACCGTCACTGCTGGCGTTGGAACTTTGCTCGCAGATCAAGGAGAGGCGAGCCGTCATTGGGGAGTCCTGCCGTCGCCCCGTCAGAACGGTTGCGATCAGAATGAGTTTTTTCCGCCACACCGACAAAGAAAGATCACACCAACGATCGGGTGATGGATGGACTTTTTTTCTTGATCTGCCCACGATTTCGAAAAATTGACGATGCGATATCTCCGCGTTCGCGATCGCAATCACATCCGACATGAGGCTTGCCGGTTGTTCATGACGCGGCTGCTGGGTGTGGCCGAAAGGCGCGCATAAACGCGCGGTAAATTTTACTTTACCAATTCGTAATTTGCCGGGCGACGACCGCGCAACGATATTCGTGGTGCAGAATCGATAGAGGTGATCATCGTGACTGCCGGCAAGAACGGTGCAGCTTCACGCAGCCGCCGTGTCGCGCTGGTTGCGACGTGCCTCGCAATCCTCACGGCCGGCGGAGCGGTCTACTGGTATTGGATGCAAGGGCCCAATCCCGCGCACGCGGCACGGCCGCCGGCGCGCCCTGCCGTGCCAGTAAACGTCGCGACTGCAACCCGGCAGGACATCCCGCTTTACGCCACCGGGCTCGGCGCCGTGCAGGCCTCGTTCACGATCGCGATCCATTCCCAAGTCGACGGCAAGCTGCAAGAGGTGCTGTTCACCGAAGGCCAGCAGGTGAAGAAAGGTGACGTGCTGGCGAGGATCGATCCGCGGCTGTTCCAGGCCGCGCTCGATCAGGCCAAGGCCAAGAAGGCCCAGGACGAAGCGCAGCTCGTCTCGGCAGACAAGGACCTCACACGCTCCAAGACTCTTGTGCTCCAGAACGTCACGTCGCAGCAGATCGTCGACCAGCAGCAGGGCAAAGTCGATCAGCTGAAGGCCTCGGTGGACGCCGACCAGGCGGCGATCCAAACCGCGCAGACCCAGCTCGACTACACCAGCATCACCGCGCCGAGCGACGGGCGCATCGGCGTGCGCCTGGTCGATCCCGGAAATATCGTTCATGCCTCCGACCAGGGCGCGCTCGCGACGCTGGTGCTGACGCGGCCATCCGCGGTCCTGTTCACCCTGCCGGCGCGGTTTCTCGACGATGTTCGCGACGCCATGGCACGCGGGCCGGTCGAGGTCACGGCCTTCGATCAGGACAACCGGCGCGCGCTCGCCACCGGCAAGCTTCTGCTGATCGACAACCTGATCGACCAGGCGACCTCGACCATCCGGCTCAAGGCGATGTTTCCCAACGACGACGACAGCCTGTGGCCCGGCGAGTTCGTCAATGCGCGCGTGCTGCTCGAAACCAGGAGCGGCGTCATCGCTGTCCCCTCCTCCGCCGTGCAACGCGGACCGCAGGGCCTGTTCACATGGGTCGTGACCGCCGACAACACCGCGGTGCCTCGCCCGATCAAGGTCGGCCCGAGCGCCGGCGACCAGACGATCGTCACCTCTGGCGTGGGCGCCGGCGACCGCGTCGTCACCGACGGGCAATACAAGCTGCAACGTGATGCGCCGGTCGCGGTATCGGCGCCGCCAGTCGCGGGCGCGGGGAGAAACTCGTGAACCTCTCCGAGCCTTTCATCCGGCGGCCGGTCGCGACCTCGCTGCTGATGGCGGCGCTCGCCTTCGTCGGCATCGTGTCCTATCCGTTCCTGCCGGTCGCACCGCTGCCGCAGGTCGACTTTCCGACCATCCAGGTGCAGGCGACCTTCCAGGGCGCCAGTGCCGAAACGATGGCGTCATCGGTGGCCGCCCCGCTGGAGCGCCAGTTCGGACAGATCGCCGGCGTGACCGAAATGACGTCGACAAGCACGCTCGGCGCCACCACGATCGTGATCCAGTTCCAGCTCAACCGGAACATCGATGCCGCCGCCCAGGACGTGCAGGCGGCGATCACCGCCGCCGGCAAGACCTTGCCGCAAAACCTGTCGACGCCGCCGACCTACCGCAAGACCAACCCCGCCGACGCCCCGATCCTCATCCTCGCCGCACGTTCCGACACGCTGCCGCTCACCACGATCGACGACTTCGCCGACAATTTTCTCGCCCAACAACTCTCGCAGGTGCCGGGCGTCGCGCAGGTGGTGATCGGTGGCGACCAGAAGCCGGCCATCCGTATCCAGGTCGATCCGGCGAAGCTCGCGTCGAGCGGGCTCACCCTCGAGGACATCCGCGGCACCATCGTCAGCGCCACCACCAACGCCGCCAAGGGCACGCTCAATACGCCCAAGACCAGCTTCACGATCGCCGCCAACGACCAGCTCACCGTTGCCGCGCAATACGACGACGTGATCCTGGCCTACCGCAACGGCGCGGCCATCCGGGTGCGCGACGTGGGCCATGCCGTGCTCGAGCCGTCGGACCGCAACGTCTCCGCCTATCAGAACAACGAACGGGCGATCCTGCTGATCATCTTCAAGCAGCCCGGCGCCAACGTCATCGAGACCGTCGATCAGATCAAAGCGCAGTTGCCGCGCCTCACCGCCAACATCCCGCCCTCCATCAAGGTCGAGACCGTGCTCGACCGCACCATAACCATCCGCGCCTCCGTGCGCGACGTCGAGTTCACCCTGGCGCTCACCATCGGTCTGGTGGTCATGGTGATTCTGCTGTTCCTGCGCAATTTCTGGGCGACGTTCATCCCGAGCATCACCGTACCGCTGGCGATCCTCGGCTCCTGCGCCGCGATGTACCTGCTCAACTTCAGCCTCGACAACCTGTCGCTGATGGCGCTGACGATCGCCGTCGGCTTCGTGGTCGACGACGCCATCGTCGTAGTCGAGAACATCTATCGCCACATCGAGGACGGCGCGTCGCCGCTCGAGGCGGCGCTCACGGGCTCGCGCGAGATCGGCTTCACGGTGTTGTCAATCAGCTGCTCGCTGATCGCGGTGTTCATTCCGCTGTTGCTCATGGGCGGGATCATCGGGCGGCTGTTCCGCGAGTTCGCCTTGACAGTCACGGCATCGATCGTGGTCTCGGCGGTGGTATCGCTGACGCTCGCACCCATGCTGTGCGCGCGCTTCATGCACAGGCACACGCACCAGCACGGCCGGCTGTATCGTGCTGTAGAGGCAGTCTTCGACGGCATGCTGGCGTTCTACCGGCGCACGCTCGATATCGTGCTCCGCCACCAGGCCATCACGCTCGGCGTGTTCTTCGCCACCTTGGCGCTGACAGTCGTCATGGGAATCCAGATTCCCAAAGGGTTCTTTCCGATCCAGGACACCGGCTTGATCTCCGGCCTGTCGGAGGCCGCGCAGGAAGTGTCGCCGCAGGAAATGATGCGGCTGCAACGCGCGCTCGGAGAGGTGCTGCTGCGCGACTCCGACATCGCGGGCTTCGGCGCCCAGACGGGCAGCGGCGGCGGCGCCAATGCCGGGAATACCGGACGGTTCTTCATCGTGCTCAAGCCGCGCGACGAGCGCACCGCGACCGCCTCGCAGATCATCGACCGGCTGCGGCCACAGCTCGCCAAAGTGCAAGGGGCGAACCTTTACCTGCAGCCCACGCAGGACATCACCGTCGGCGGCCGGATTTCGCGCGGCGGCTTCCAATATACGCTGCAGGACGCCAACATCTCCGAGCTCAACGAGTGGTCCCAAAAGATGCTGGAGAAGATGCGCACGCTGCCGCAACTCGCGGACGTCGCAAGCGATCTCCTGGCAAGCGCACCGCAACTCGAGGTCGCCATCAACCGCGACCAGGCCGCGCGCTTCGGCATCTCGCCGCAGATGATCGACGACACACTCAACGACGCCTACGGCCAGCGGCAGATCACGCAGTATTTCACCCAGCTCAACACCTATTGGATCATCCTGGAGATCACGCCCGAGTTGCAGGCGACGCTGGCGTCGCTCGACCGCATCTACGTGAAGTCGCCGCTCACCGGCGCCGCCGTGCCGCTGTCGGCGCTGGTCAACGTCAATTCGAGCAAGGTCGGACCGCTGTCCGTGTCGCACCAGGGCCAGTTCCCGTCGGCAACGCTCACCTTCAACCTGCGCGCCGGTGTCGCGCTCGGTGACGCGGTCGGCGCCATCACCCAGGCCGCGCGCGAGATCGGCATGCCGTCGTCGGTCATCGGGAGCTTCTCGGGCAACGCACAGGCGTTCCAGTCGTCGCTGTCGAGCGAGCCGGCCTTGATCGGCGCGGCCCTCATCGTGGTCTACATCATCCTGGGCGTGCTCTACGAGAGCTTCATCCACCCACTGACCATCCTGTCGACGCTGCCATCGGCCGGCGTCGGTGCGCTGTTGGCGTTGAGCCTCGGCCACATGGACCTGTCGGTGATCGGCATCATCGGGATCATTCTCCTGATCGGCATCGTCAAGAAGAACGGCATCATGCTGGTCGACTTCGCCATCAGTGCCGAGCGCGACCGTCACATGCCGCCGATCGCGGCGATCCGCGAAGCCTGCCTGTTGCGCTTCCGTCCGATCCTGATGACCACGGCGGCGGCGATGCTCGCCGGCATTCCGCTCGCCTTCGGCCACGGCACCGGCTCGGAGCTGCGCCAGCCGCTCGGCTATTCCATGGTCGGCGGGCTCGCGCTCAGCCAGTTGCTGACGCTCTACACCACGCCGGTCGTCTATCTCTATCTCGACCGCGTGCAGGTCTGGCTCAGGGGCGACAAGCAGGATGGGGAACGCGACGCCGAACGGATACGCGTCGTCGCGGCGGAGTAGCTCATCGACGTCGTCAGGGATCTGACGTCACGTTCATCGCAGCGGTGATCGCGTCGTCAGCAGCAGTCACTTCTTGCCAGACGTCATCACCCAACCGGAATCGTTGATGTCGAAGATGATTCCGTCCGGATCCTTGAACTTGCGCTCGAAGCCCTCGTCGCCTTCCTCACCGAGATCGAAGAAGAACTCCCCGCCCGCTGCTTCGATCGCCGCCTGTTGTTCCTTCAGGTCGTCCACCTGGAAGCCGAAGTGATGGACGCCGACGAAATCCTGCGGGTCCTTGAGGCCGGAGCCGACCTCGCTCTTGTATTGCAGCAGCGCCAGGTTGACCTCGCCGTCGCTCATATAGATGCGGCGCGCCGTCGGCCCTTCCGACATCTCGGAGCGGATGAGGCCTAGCGCTTTCTCGTAGAACGTCGCCGTCTTCTCCAGGTCCTTGACGACGAGGGCGATGTGCCGAATGCGTGCCATGGCGTGTATTGCTCCTTGTTGGCGCCTTGCCGTTCTTGCGACCGTACCATCAGCTTCCGGTGTTTGTCGCATCTTAGCTGGCGAACGGCCTGGTCCGGGAGGTAGGCACGGCCCAATCCGGCGGTGTTCTCGCCCAACGTTTCAGGAATTCCAGGAATCTGCGCGTGCGCGCCGGCAGATGCTCCCGTGTCGGATAGACGACGTAGATGTCGAGCCCGAGCGGCTCGTAGTCCGGCAGCACCAGCGCGAGACGCCCGGACTTCAGATCGTCCGACACCATGTAGGTCGGGTGCATCGAGATGCCGTGCCCCAGCAATGCCGCCTGCTTGAGCGCCTCGCCGAAATTCGAGCAGATGGTGCCACGCACCCGCATGGACACCTCGCCGGCGGCCGACGTGAAGCGCCAGATGTTGGTCGGCGATTTCAGCGAATGCACGAGACAATTGTGGCGCGCCAGATCGGCCGGCGATTGCGGCGAGCCGTGCCGCCGCAGATAGGCTTTCGACGCCACCAGCACCTGCGGCGCCTTGGTGAGCGCAAGCGCGCCATATCCGGTGTCCTCGGGCGCCGGCCCGATGCGAACCGACAGGTCCAGACCTTGCGCGATCAGGTTGGCGCTACCGTCGTCGAGCAGCAGCAGGATCCGGATCTCGGGGAAGCGTTCCGTGAACCGCGCCACCAGCGGCAGCAGATGGTGGGTCCCGAACGACGGCGGTGTGCCCACCCGAACGATCCCGCGTGGCTTGCGGACCAGATCGCGCGCGCCGGCGCCGATCTCCTCGTAGCCCGCGAGCAGGAGCCGGCCTTGGTCGAGCGCCTGCACGCCGGCCTCGGTGAGGCCGACATGCTTGGTGGTCCGGTTCATGAGCTTGGCGCCGAGCGACTGCTCGAGCCAGGCCACGTGCTTGGTTGCCGTCCCCTTCGACATGCCGAGCCGCCGGGCCGCGCCGGTGAAGCTTCCGTCGCGGGCCACCTCGACGAACACCTCGATGCAGCGCAGGCGATCCATGGCTCGGTTTCCAATTTCGAAACAATGTGTTCGTATTTCCAGCATATTGGCCGCGTCCGCGCCCCGGTGCAATATGGCTCGAACGAAGCGCGACGACACCCATTGCGGGCACCAAGACCTGCACCGTCGCGCACGAATCGGAAACAATCGTCCCGAACGCCGAGGACGAGCCGAAGGGAACGCCGAGGGAGGACGACGTGGCAAGAACCGCGAGGCTTGCAGGTGCAATCGTGCTGGCGGCATTGGCCGCGATATCGGCCCTTGGCCCGGCCACGGCGCAAACCTATCCCGCCAAGCCGGTGAGGATCATCGTCGGCTTCGCCGCGGGCGGGCCCACCGACGTGATCGCGCGGCTCCTCGCCAAGGACATGAGCATTGCCTTCGACCAGAGCGTCATCGTCGAGAACAGGACGGGTGCCAACGCGCTGCTGGCGACCGAAACCGTCGCGCGCGCCGAGACGGACGGCTATACGCTGCTGTTCGCCTCGCTCTCGCACAACGTCAATCGCATCACCAGCAAGGAAGCGAAATATCATCCGGTGAAAGACTTCGCGCCGATCACGCTGGCGGCGACGCTGCCGCTGCTCCTCGTCACGCATCCCGGCGCGCCGTTCAATTCGGTCCAGGAGCTGATAGCGCTCGCCAAGGCCAAGCCCGACACGATCACCTTCGGCTCGGCGGGGAATTTCAGCTCGGCACATCTCGCCACCGCCGTGCTCGAACGCCAGGCCGGCGTGAAGATGACGCATGTGCCCTACCGCGGCAACGCGCCGGCCCTCGCCGAGGTCATCGCCGGCCGGGTGAGCTTCATGTTCTATCCGATGATCGGCATCGCCGATCAGGTCGCGCAGAAGCAGCTGAAGGTGATCGTCGTTGGCACGGTGAAGCGCCACCCCGACTATCCCGACGTGCCGACCATGGCCGAGCAGGGCATCGCGAATTTCGAGGACACCGCTCCCTGGGTTGGAATGCTGGCGCCGGCCGGCACGCCCGATGCCGTCGTGAAGAAACTCAACGACGCGGCGCGAAACTCGCTCGCGAAGGTGGAGACGGTCGAACGTCTCAAGGCGCTCGGCGCCGTCGTGGTCGGTGACACGCCGCAGGAATTTCGCACCTATCTCGAGAAGGATGTCGAGCGCTGGGAGCGTGTCATCGCAGCTTCCGGTTTGAAGGTTGAATGATCCATGGCATTTTCCCGCCAAGACGCGAACCGGACGCTAACCAGTATCCGGCTAGTGTCCCGCTTCCAACGTTCGCATCACATTGCAGCACGCTCGGGTGCGAACGTTGGAAGCAAAGGGACACTAGCAAGTTTATGGTTCTAGTGCGGTTTTGGCTCTGACGTTCCGATGAAGAACGTGCCGCGAGACTGATCGGAACGTCAGAGCCACCGCACTAGCCTGAATGCAAGAAGGAACCCGGGCATAGCCGGGCCGGGAACGCAAAGGAGAGAAACGTGACGAAGGGATTTTTCGCGAGGTGCGTTGCTTTGGTTCGCACGGTGGTGCTCGGCGCGGCGACGGCCGTGTTCGTCGCCACCGGCGCGGACGCACAATCGCCGGCCGACAAGTATCCGGACAAGCCGATCAAGATCATCGTGCCGTTTGCGCCGGGCGGATCGACCGACATTCTGGCCCGCGTGATCGGACAGAAGATGACCGAGAACTGGGGGCAGAGCGTGATCGTCGAGACGCGGCCCGGCGCCGCCACCGTGATCGGGACACAAGCGGCGGCGAAAGCCGAACCCGACGGCTACACGCTCATCATCGTGGTGAGCAATCACACCACCAATCCGGCGCTCAATCCGACGCTACCTTACGACGCGTTGAAGGATTTCGAGCCCATCAGCCTACTCGGCCGCGCGCCCATCGTGCCATATGTGCATCCCTCGTTCCCGCCCAAGGACGTGAAGGAGCTGGTCACGCTCGCCAAGGCCAAGCCCGGGACCATCAATTTCGGCTCCGCCGGCCTTGCCAGCATGACGCATCTCACGGCCGAGCAATTCAAGATTCAGGTCGGCATCGAGATGACGCATCTGGTCTATCGCGGCGGCACGCCGGCCTTGAACGACGTTCTCGCCGGACAGATCCCGATGACCTGGGCCACCGTCACCCAGGCGCTGCCGCAATACCAAGCCGGGCTCGTGCGCGCGCTCGGGGTGACGTCCGACAAGCGCCATGCCGCGCTTCCGAACGTGCCGACGTTCCGCGAGCAGGGGTTCGACCTGCTGGCCATGGAGTGGTATGGACTGCTCGCGCCCGCGGGCACGCCGAAGCCCATCATCGCCAAGCTCAATGCCGAGATGAAACGCATTCTGGCGTTGCCGCTCGGCGAGCGCGTGGCGGCGATCGATCTCGTCGGCTCCTCGCCGGAAGAGCTCGGCGGTTTCCTGCGCAGCGAGATCGACCGTTGGACGCCGGTGATCAAGCAGCTCGGATTAAAGGCGGAGTGACCGCGCAATGAACATCTTCAAGCCTCCTGGCGCGTTCGACGCGAACGACTCCGAAGCCGACAAGGACATCGCCGGCGAAAGCGCGCGCTGGACGAAGGAGACGTTCGAGCCGGCGCGGCCGGACGGCCCTGACCGCAAGAAATTCTCGACCGATGTCGGCATCCCGGTCGAGCCGCTCTATACGCCGGCGCATCTCGATCGGATCGGTTTCGACTATTTGCGCGATCTCGGCTTCCCCGGCGAGTACCCGTTCACTCGCGGTGACCGGCCCGGCATGAACCGCACCGATCCGTTCGTCGTGTCGGCCTATGTCGGCTTCGGCGATGCACAGTCCAGCAACCAGCGCTTCCGCAAGCTGATCGAGATCGGCACCGAGCAGATCCTGGTCGCGCTCGACCTGCCGACCCAGTGCGGCTACGATTCCGATCACGAGATGGCGGCGGCCGAGGTCGGCAATGTCGGCGTCGCGATCGACACGCTCGCGGACATGGAGCTCATGTTCGACGGCATCCCCGCCGACAGCGTCAAGCGCATCGGCACGCTCGGCAACTCGATCGGACCGATCGTGCTGGCGCTTTATGCCGCGCTCGGCGAGAAGCAGGGCATTCCCTGGCAGCGTTACACGGTCAATCTGCAGAACGATCCGCTCAAGGAATACATCGCGCGCGGCACGCAGATTTTGCCGCCCGCGCCCGCCGCGAAGCTCGCCAGCGATTGCGTCGCATGGTGCGCCGAGCACGCCCCGAACTGGTCGCCGATGACCGTGTGCGTCAACCACATCAATGCCGGCGGCGCGGGATCGAGCATGGGCACGGCGATCGCGCTCGCCAATGCGCGCCACTATATCGAGCTGCTGCTGGCGCAGGGGCTTTCCATCGACCAGGTCGCGCCGCTCCTGCACATGTTCCCGGACGAGCGCCACGACTTCTTCGTCTCGATCGCGAACCTGCGCGCGCTGCGCCGCATCTGGGCGCGCCTGATGAAGGAAACCTACGGCGCGACGAGCGCGGAGGCGATGGCCTGCCGCACCACCGTCTACGGTCACGGCCAGGAGGCGCTGGCGGAGCCGCTCAACAACATTCCACGCACCGCCTTCGGCACGCTCGCCTATGTGCTGGGCGGCGCGAGCTACGTCTATCTCGCCGGCTACGACGAAGCAGTGTCGACGCCGAACGAGAATTCCGCGCGCGTCGCGCTGCGCACCCAGCAGATCATCGCCAACGAGCACGGCTTCGCCGACACCATCGATCCGCTCGGCGGCTCCTACTATGTCGAGACGCTGACCTCCGAAGTTGAGCGCCAGATTCTCGACGGCATGGCGCAGATCGAGCGGATCGGCGGCGCCTTGGCCGTCATCAGCACGGGCTTCGGCCGGCGCGCCATGACCGAGGGCGCGGTGCGGCGCCAGCGCGCCATCGACAGCGGCGAGCGTCCGTGGGTCACGGTGAACATGTGGCCGCAGAAGCCCGATGTGCCGAACACCGCCTTCCGCGGCGACGCGCAGGCGACCGAGCGTCAGCTAAGCACGGCTCGCGCAGGTCAAGGCTTCCCGGGATTCGAAGCGCGTGCAGGCGGCGCTCGCCGAGGTCGACCGCGCCGCGGCCGAGGACCGCAACGTGGTGCCGAGCGTACTCGAGGCCGTGCGCGCCTATGGCACCGTGGGCGAGATCGTCGAGGTCTGGCGGCGCCGGTTCGGCACTTTCGCACCATCGACGGACTTCTGATGATCGCGACGACGTCCGACCCGGCACGGCGCCGGAAAATCCGGGTATTGATCGCGAAAGTCGGCCTCGACGGCCACGACGTCGGCGCACGCGTGGTCGCGCGCGGGCTGCTCGATGCCGGCATGGAGGTGATCTATACCGGCCTGCGACGCACCACCGAGGAGGTCGTCCGCGCCGCGATCGAGGAGGACGTCGACTGGATCGGCGTGAGCATCCTGTCGGGCTCGCACGGGGTTCTGCTGCCGAAGCTGCGGCGCTTGCTCGACGAGGGCGGCGCGAGCGACATTCGCATCATCGCCGGCGGCATCATTCCGCAGGAGGACATTCCGGAGCTGCAGGCCAAGGGCGTCGCGCAGGTCTTCCTGTCGGGCACGTCGATCGCCGAGATCGTCGATTATCTGATCCGGGAATCCGCGCGGCAACCGAAGGAAGCGACATGACGGAGAGCGTCGGCAGCATTGTAGGCAGCATTGTCGGTAGCATTGTGGGTACTTGGCGTCTGATCGAGACCAAGGCGCACGACGACGCGGGCAAGCCTCTGCCCGAGCCTTACGGGCCGCGGCCGATGGGTCTGGTCACCTTCCAGGCCGATGGACGCATGATGGCGGTGCTGTGCGACGGCCGCGCGAGCTTGCCGCCCGACGAGCCGCGGCAGTTCATGTCGTATGCCGGAAACTACCGCTTCGACGGCGCGACGCTGGTGACCAAGGTCGATGCCTCCTCCGAGGCGAGCAGGATCGGCGGCGAGCAGGTGCGCCAGGTGCGTTTCGAAGGCGGACGCATGATGCTCAATCCGCCGCGTCGGCTCTTCGCCGGCATGATGCAGCACCAGGAGCTCGCCTGGGAACGCGTCGTTTAGGACGACCACATGGAGCCGAGCGAGCTGCGGCGCATCGCCCGCACCATCAGCACCGTCGAGAACCAGGCGGAAGGCTACGAGGATGTGCTCGCGCGCGCCTACCGACTGCCGAGCTGGGCAGAGGTGATCGGCATCACCGGCCCGCCCGGCGCCGGCAAGTCCACGCTGGTCGACGCACTGACCGCGCATTGGGCGCAATCGGGTGAGCGCATCGCCATCCTCGCCATCGATCCGTCGAGCCCGTATTCCGGCGGAGCGGTGCTCGGCGACCGCATCCGCCGCAACCGCAGCGCGGGCTTTGCCAACACATATTTCCGCAGCCTCGCCTCGCGCGGCCACGTCGGCGGCCTGAGCGACACGGCGACCGACCTCGTGGCCGTGCTGAGCCTGTTCGAGTTCCGCCGCGTCATCATCGAGACCGTCGGCGCCGGCCAGGCCGACATCGAGATCCATACGACAGCGGATTGCACGGTGGTCATGACCGTGCCTGGACTCGGCGACGGTGTGCAAGCATCGAAGGCGGGCCTGATGGAGATCGGCGACATCTTCGCCGTGAACAAGGCCGACATGCCCGGCGCCGACGACGCCGCCGGCATGATCGAGCGCGCGCTCGCCGCTGCCTATATGGGCGAGCCTGGCGTCAATCCGCGCCCGGAGAAGAAAGCCGCGGCCGCGGCCGCTTTTCCCGTCACTGCCGGACTCGCGGCGCTGCGGCGGCGGCACGGCCATGCGGGCGAGGACGAATCGACCTGGGTTCCGCCGGTCAGCAAGATCGCGGCAACCGAGAACCGCGGCGTGCCCGAGCTGGCACAGGCGATCGACGCCTTCATCGCCTGGAGCGAGAACACCGGCCGGCGCCGCGCGCACCGCCGCGAGCGAGCCTATGCGCAGGTCCTGCGCGCACTCTCTGCATTGCTGCTGGCGCCCTATGCGCGCGCGCCCGGCTCGGACGCCCTGCCCGCGAGCCTCGAACCGCTCATCGAGCGCATCACCGTGGGCGACGCGAGCCCGATCGAGGTCGCTCGTACATTGCTGCGTGGAAACGCACCATGAAAACAAGGAGCCGAGACGATGTCGCAAATCGCAAAGCTGCTTGCCGCCGTTCTGCTTCCATGTCTGTTCGCCATCGCCACGGCGCCGCCGGCCGCCGCACAGGGACCGGAAGCGGTGACGATCGACTCCAACCTCACCGTCCGGCCTCGCCCCTATAGTCCCGTGCTGTTCGTCATCGCGCGCGGGACCGTCATATTGCTTGCCGGCGGCAACGGCGTGCTCGACCTGATCCAAACCGGAGCCCAGGCCGGCGACATCAGGGAGCTGCAAGGCAACTTCCTGATCCGTTCCGCGCGCCGCTTTCTCAATGCCCGGTACAACGTCGCGATGCTGGACGCCGCGCCTGCTTTTCCTGGTCCCAATGGACTCAACAATCAGCGGCTCACGCAAGCCCATGCCGACCATCTCGGCGCGGTCATCGGCGTGGTTCGCAATCAATGGCCCAACAGGCCGATCTGGCTCGTCGGCACGAGCAACGGCACGCTCTCGGTCGTGAACGCGGCCGCGCGCCTGACCGGATCCAATCTCCCGCGCGGAATCGTGCTGACCTCGTCCATCACCGCGCCGGGCACCGCTCCGGAGGAGAGCGGCACCGTGCTCGCCGCCAATCCGGGTCTCGCCAACATCAGCGTGCCGACGCTGGTGGCATGGCACGCGCAGGATCAATGCGCGCTGAGTGCCGGCGCTTCGGCGCAGGCCGTCTTCAACGGTCTCACCGGCCTCCCGGCAGCGCAGAAGGCGAGCTTCGTTGCCAACGGAGGAGCATCGAATATCGCCGTGCCCAGGTGCAGCGCATTCAACCGCCACGGCTTCAACGGTATCGAGCAATCCGTGCTCACCGCCATCGTGGGATTCATGGCGTCGCACTAGCGCGCCAAATCAGCACATCCGAACCTTTCTGTCACGGAAGCTCGGATATCAACTTGTTGAATTCGGACTGAGGCCAAGCCCTTGCGGTGCGCGTCCGCACGTTTCCCTGCGATCCGAGCGCAAGCGCAAATTTGGCGACGTTGTCTCCATTCGGAGTATCAACAATCAAGAGCAGATCGTCGTCGCCGGACGTCAAATAGACCTCCTTGATCTCGACTCCCACTTTCTTGGCGAGCTCTCGAGAGGCCTGGGCGCGCTTGGGAGCATCCTTGATCGCGCGGATGCCTTGGTCGGTCCAACTCAACGAACATATGAACGTCGGCATGTGGTCCTCCGTGTGGATATGCCACGAGGCCGCCCGCCGCGGCGGACGCGGCGCGCGTACCTATGGAATGTGACGACCGATACGAGACCGCAAAAAGCTCGATCTCTTCAGGAATGGTGCCTGCCGACGGCACGACCGCTGCCCGTTGCTTCGGACGGAAACTTCGGCACGTCCCGTCGCGTCAGGGGCAGCTGGTCGAACAGGCTATACCCTGAAAATACGGCCGAGAAGGGGACCTACAGCGACACCGGCGTGCCCATGAAATCGCGCTTGCCCAGCTCGACGCCGCAGTGCCGCAGGATGTCGTAGGCCGTGGTGCAGTGGAAATAGAAATTCGGCAGCGAGTTGTTGAGGAGCAGCGATTGGCCCGTGAACTCGCGGGTCGCACCGCTCGGGAACGTGATCTTGATCTCCTTGTCCTCGTTGCCGTCGATCTGCGCGGGCTCGAGGCCTTTGAGGAAATCGATGGTCTTGGCGATGCGCTCCTTCAGCTCGGGAATGGTCGCCTCGCTGTTGGAGAAGGTCGGCATGTCCACGCCGGCGAGCCGGCCGCCGGCGTTGATGGCATGATCGGTCGCCGCCCTCACCTGCCGCACCAACGGGAACATGTCGGGCGCGAGCCGCGTGTTGAGAAGCACGGCGGGGTCGACCTTCTTGGCCTCGGCATAAGCGGCCGCCTTGTCCAGAACCCCCGACAGGCTGGTGAGGAACTGCACGAAAATCGGAACCGATGATTTGTAGAGAGAAATGGTCATTGCGCGGACCCCTGCATTGCGTGGAAGAAACAAGTGGGTGGAGATACTATCGACGTCAAGCCGTCGAGGCGAGCGCGCCGCGGATGAGTGCCGCATAGACGTGCTCGGTCACGCCTGATCGCCGGTCGAGACCCATGCGCGCGAGACACTCCCGCACGTCGGCCGACGGTGCAGCGGAAGAGAACCCGCGCGCCAACAATTCCGCCAGGCGAAGCGGCGAAGCCTGCTGCAGCAGTTGCAGCGCGGGGATGAGCCGCTGCTCGGTCTCGGTGAAGTCGGTGCCGAAGGGAAACAGCGGGAGCAGCCCGCTTTCGCGCGCGGGCGCAAGCGCCCGCTCGATCCGCTCCGGCGTGTTGTCCCGGCAGTCCCGAGGGAGCTCGAAGTCTCTCTCGATCTTTCCGGCGTCCTTCGCCCGGCGCAGCAGGTCGTCCTGGAAGCGCGAGTCCGCTATCGCCAGCATGGCGGCGATCACGTCGCGATCGGTCTTGCCGCGCAAATCCGCGATGCCGTACTCCGTCACCACGATGTCGCGCAGATGACGCGGGATCGTGGTGTGGCCGTAGTTCCAGCGGATGTTCGAGGTGGTACGCCCCTTCGCGTCGCGCGTCGATCGCAGCATGATGACCGAGCGCGCGTCGTCCAAGCGCGAAACTCTGCGCCACGAAATTGTATTGCCCGCCGACCCCGCTCACGACCTGGCCGTTCTCGAGCCCGTCCGAGACCACGGCGCCGAGCAGGGTCGCCATCATGGCGTTGTTGACGAAGCGCGCCTTCACGCGCGACGCGCCGCTTGGCGGCCTCGTCGCCATAGAGCTCGTTGACGTACGAGACCGCGGTCATGCGCAGCTTCGCGAGCTCGCTCTCCGGCATCTCCCGCAGCGCGCGATAGAACGCGCGCGAGCCCAGAAAGAACGCCGCCTGCAGCAACGTGCCGTCGACCTCGCGCTTGAGGATGCCGGCGCGCAGGAGGTCGAGGAAGCCCTCGACGAACATCTCGCTCACGCCGTGGAGGCCGATGTCGAACGGCGCGCTTTCGCGCAGGCCCGCCGGCGCGCGATTGGCCGGATCGAGCCGCGCCACGATGTCGCGAAATCCGGCATTGTTGCGGTGCCGCAGGATCAGCGCCTGCACGACCGCGTCGCCGAGCGATCCGATGCCGATCTGCAGCGTGCCGCCGTCGACGACCGTGCGCGCCACGTGCAGCCCGCCGGCGTATTCGGTGAAATCGATCGGCTCGCGCGGCGGCGCGAACAGCGGAAAGTCCGGTCGGCCCTTCCAGCAGCACGTCGAATTCGCCGGCCGCGACGTCGGCATCGCCCGGCATGAACGGCAGCTCGGAATTGACCTGCCCCGCGAGCAGGAAATCGCACTCGCCGCGCGCGCGCAGCGCCAGCAGGTCGAGCGTGAGGTCGGTATTGCAGCTCAGGCTCAAGCGGGTCTCGCCGCCGCGCTCCCGTTTGGCGACGAGCTGCGCGATCACGTTGACGCCCCGCTCGAGCAGATAGCGAAGCGCATGCGTGTAGTTGGCGGAAATATAGTCGCGTTGCGACGCTGCGACCCAGAGCCGCGTGCCGGCCTGGAAGAAGAATTCGTCGACCTCGATATTGGGCGGAAGCGTGCCGGCGTGCAGCGCAGCGGCATAGGCGAGGTCGGGATAGCCGCCGAACACGCGCTCCGCGAACGGCGCGACGAAGCGCCGCTCGAGGCCGGCCCGCGCGCGCGGCTTCTCGAGCGTCAGCGCTGTGAAGATTCGAAGATGGATCGAAGGATCGGCCGCGGCGCGCGCGAACAAGGCATTGGCGATGTGATTGGCCTTGCCGAGCCCGAGCGGCAGAGCGAGCACGATCTCCTTGCCGACGCGGGCGACGATCGCCTCGGCGAGACGATCGGCGTCGTCGAACCGGATCGGACCGCCGCCGCTACGCATCAGGTCAGATGGTTCCAGTCCGGATCGGGCCGGAAGCGCTCGCCATAGCGTTGCGCGAACTGCCACAGCAGCTGCCGGATCTCGGCCACGCCGCGCGTGCGCGCATAGTGCATGGGGCCGCCGCGGAACGGCGCAAAGCCGGTGGCGAAGATCATGGCGCCGTCGACCGTGTCCTCGTCCGCCACCACGCCTTCGCGCAGGCAGGCGACGCAGACGTCGAGCATCGGCAGGATCAGCCGGTCGGTCATCTCGGGCGTGGGCTTGGGTGCGTCGCGCTCCTTCACCGGCTCGCCGTTCTTCCACTCGTAGAGACCCTTGCCGGTCTTGCGGCCGAGCTGCCCCATCTGCACCTTGTCGCGCAGCACGTGCGACACGTCGGGCATCGGCCGGTCGAGGCCGGCCTTGAGCGTCTCGGCGACGTGCAGGCAGATGTCGAGGCCGACGGTGTCGGCCAGCTCGATCGGTCCCATCGGCATGCCGAACGCGACCGCCGCGGCGTCGATGGTCTCGCGCTTGACGCCTTCGCTCAGCATCACCATGGCTTCGAGCATGTAGGGCGTGAGCGCGCGGTTGACCAGGAATCCCGGCGCGCTCTTCACCGGCGCAGGCAGGCGATCGATGCGGCCGAGGAAGGCGCGCGCCTTGCCAAGCACATCGGCCGCGACCTGGTCGTGGCTCACCACCTCGACCAGCTGCATGCGCGACACCGGGTTGAAGAAATGCACGCCGACGAGATGATCCGGCCGCTGCAACCCCTGGCGCAGCTCCTGCAGCGGAATGCTCGACGTGTTGGTGGCGAGAATCGCGCCCGGCTTCATCTTCGGCTCGGTCGCGGCATAGACCTTGCGCTTCAGGTCGAGCGTTTCCGGCACCGCCTCGATGACGAGGTCGGCGGAATGCACGCCCTCGCCGTTGAGATCGGGGATCAGCCGGTCGAGCGCGTCGCGGATGTCGATGTGCTTGTGGCCGATCTTGCCGTAAAGCTCGGTCGCGCGCTCGACCGCCTTGGCGAGCGGCTCGGGCTTCATGTCGGCGAGCGTGACGGTGAAGCCGTGCCATGCGCACCAGGCCGCGATATCGCCACCCATGGCGCCGGCGCCGATGACGTGGATGCGGTTGCCGGCAAACTTGCCGTCGGAAAGGCTCTTGAGCTTCTCGCGCAGGAAGAACACGCGCACGAGATTGCGCGACGTGTCCGTGACCAGCAGCCGCGCGAAGGACGCGATCTCCGCCTTCTGCATGTCCTGGACGTTGCCGCCGTGGGTCTCCCACAGATCGATCAGGGCGTGGGGCGCGGGATAGTGCTCGATCGGCGCCTTCTTCGCGGTCTCCGCGCGCATGCGCTTGGCGGCGAGCTTGCGGCCGAGCCGGAATTCACGAGCTCGATCAGCAGGCCGCCGCGCTTGGCCTGCTTCCCCGTCACTGTGGCTGTGGCTGCCGCGTGCACGTGCCGCTCCGGCACGACCGCGTCGACGAGGCCGAGCGATTTCGCCCGCCGGGCGTGCACATTGCGGCCGGTCAGCATCATGCTCATGGCTTCGAGCGGATTGATCAGGCGCGGCAGGCGCACCGTGCCGCCGAGGCCGGGATGCAGGCCGAGCATCACCTCGGGGAAGCCGAAGCGCGCGTCCTCGACCGCGATCCGGCTAGTCGCAGGCGAGCGCGATCTCGAGCCCGCCGCCGAGGCAATAGCCGTGGATGACGGCGACGCGTCGGCACCGTCAGGCGATCGAGCCGATCGACGATCGCGTTCCCCCTGGTCAGCCGTACCTCGACCTCCGTCGCGTCGGTCATGCCGCGGAACTCGCCGATGTCGGCGCCGGCGATGAAGCCGCCCGGCTTGGCGGAGCGCAGCACCAGGCCTTTCGGCGGGTCGCGCTCGAGCTTGGCGAGCACGTCGTCGAGCTCGATGAGCACGTCCTCGGACAGCGTATTGGCGCTGGCGCCGGCTTTGTCGAGCACGAGCCAGGCGACGCCGTTCTCGTCGCGCGCGAGCCGCCAATGCCGCCATGGGCTCTGCTCTGCCGATCCGGCCGGGCCGAGCTCGAGATTGCGCGGCGCGAGAACGTCCAAGACCTTGCCCATGCCGCGCCCTACACCGTCTCGATCAACATGGCGCCGCCCTGCCCGCCGCCGATGCATTCGGTGGCGATGCCCTGCTTGACGCCGAGCCGCTTCATCGCGTTCACCAGATGCAGCACGATGCGGTTGCCGCTCGCGCCGACGGGATGGCCGAGGCCGATGGCGCCGCCGTCGACGTTGAGCTTGTCGCGCTCGATGCGGCCCGCCGCGCCGTCGAGGCCGAGCACCTCGCGGCAGAAGGTGTCGTCCTCCCAGGCCGCGAGACAGGCGAGCACCTGCGCGGCGAAGGCCTCGTTGATCTCCCACAGCCCGATATCGCCGAGCGCTGAGCCGTGCCGCCGCAGGAGCGCGGTCGCGCACAGCACCGGACCGAGCCCCATGATCGAGGGATCGAGCGCCGACCATTCGCTGTCGACGATCACCGCGCGCGGCGTGAGGCCGTGCTTCTTCACCGCCTGCTCGGATGCCAGGATCACCCATGACGCGCCGTCGGTGATCTGCGAGCTGTTGCCGGCAGTGACCTTGCCCCACGGCCGCTCGAAGGCGGGCTTGAGCTCGGCGAGCTTCTCGACCGTGCTGTCCGGCCGCACGCCGTCGTCGTGATCGTAGACCTTGCCGTCGCGCGCGAAGGTCGGCTCGAGCTCGCCCGCGAACCAGCCTTCCTTCTGCGCGTTGCGCGAGCCGCTGCTGGCTCTCGACGGCGTATTGATCGGCGTCGCGCCGCGACACGTGAAACAAGTGAGCGAGAATCTCCGCGGTCTGGCCCATGTTGAGCTCGACCACCGGATCGGTCAGGCCGCGCTCGAGGCCGATGCACCGGCTTGAAGAACGACGGCCGGAAACCGGCGATCGCCTTGAGGCGCGACCAGACGTCGCGCGCACCGAACAGCCGCGCGTACCAGTCGACCGCGCTCGGCGGAAGATGAGCGGCGCGTGGCTCAGCGCCTCGGCGCCGCCGGCGAGGATGAGATCGGACTGGCCTTCGCGGATGTACTGGTACGCGGTGTCGATCGACTGCATGCCGGAGCCGCAATTGATCTGCACCGTGAAGGCGGTCATCGCCTCGCCCATGCCGAGCCGCAGCGCCGCGACGCGCGCCGGATTCATCTCGTCGGCGAGCACGTTGACGCAGCCGAGGATGACCTGGTCGAAAGCATCGGGCGCGAACGGCTGGCGCAGCAGCAGCGGCCGCCCGCAGGCGACCGCGAGATCGACCGGCGTGAACGGGCCGGGCCGGCCGCGCGCGCGAATGAACGGCGTGCGGCTGCCGTCGACGATGTAGACCGGACGGGCGCTACTCCGCGGCCGTCGGTCGTGACATCGCTCGACGATAGCACGTCTCCCTGGGACATCGCGGCGGTGACAATTCCTCTGGCGCGAAATCATCGACCGCGACGGCGGCCGCAACGGCCTCCGCGGCAGCGTGAAGCTGCGCCGCCTCGGCGTCGTTGATCAATCCCTGCTTGCGCGCCTTGTCGATGTCGCGCACATGCGCCTTGTGCAGGCGATCGCGCAACGGCTGCGCGGCGATGGTGAGCTCGAAGGCGCGCTCGAGGCGCGCGAGTCCGTCGTCGCCGGTGCCGTGGAAGATATCCACGGTCAGCCGGTCGCGCGTCGCCGATGGTGCAAGCAGGATGTTCGCGCAGGCCTCGCGTCAGCCGATCGGAAGGACCGCGGCGCCGCAGCCCGAACGGCAGCACCATGAACCGCAGCAGCCACGCCGCCGGCCGGTTCGGGAAATTGGCGAAGATCTCGTCGAAGCGCGCCTCGATGGTGGCGAAGCCGGACTTCCATGCACCATTCCACCAGCGGCAGGTCGGCTTGCTGGCGGCCCTCGTCCTCCCAGCGCTTGAGCACGGCGGAGAGCAGATAAAGCTCGGAGAGGATGTCGCCGAAGCGCGCCGAGATCATCTCCTTGCGCTTGAGCCCGCCGCCCAGCGTCAGCAGGGCCATGTCGGCGGCGAGCGCGAAGGCCGAGGTGTAGCGTCCGAGCGGCTTGTAGAAGCGGCTCGCCGCCCCCGCGTCGGGCGCGGGCGCGAACACGCCGCCGGTCCAGGCGCGGCCCCAGGCGCGGAACGCATTGGCGAAGCTGTGGCCGACATGGCCCCAGAACGCGTGGTCGAACTGCGTCGAGGCCGCGGGCGCGATCGGGGTCCTCGAGCGCGGTCATCTCCTTGAGCAGGTAGGGATGGCTGCGGATCGCGCCCTGCCCGAACTGGATGAGGGCGCGGGTGACGATATTGGCGCCCTCGACCGTGATGCCGATCGGCACGCGCGCGATAGAGCCTGCCGAGATAATTGAGCGGGCCTTCCTGAATGGCCTTGCCGCCGTGCACGTCCATGGCGTCGTTGGCCGACACGCGCATGCGCTCGGTCGCCTGCGATTTCATGATGGCGGTGACGACCGCGGGCTTGTGGCCGTGGTCGATGGCGGCGCAGGTCAGCCGGCGCGCGGCGTCGAGCAGATAGGCGGTGGCGGCCATGCGGCCGAGGCGCTCCTGGATCGCCTCGAAGCGGCCGATCGGAACGTGGAACTGCTCGCGGATGCGCGCATAGGCGCCGGTGGTGTGCGCGGCGAAGGCGGCGGCCGCCGCCGACAGCGACGGCAGCGAGATGCCGCGTCCGGCCGCGAGCGCGCTCATCAGCATCTTCCAGCCCTTGCCGACCTGCTCGACGCCGCCGATGACGTGGTCCATCGGGATGAACACGTCGTGGCCCCAGTTCGGGCCGTTCTGGAAGACGAGCATGCGCGGCAGATGCCGGCGGCCGATCTCGACGCCCGGCAGGTTGGTCGGCACCAGCGCGACCGTGATGCCGATGTCCTCGTCGGTGCCGAGCAGATGATCGGGATCGTAGAGCTTGAAGGCGAGGCCCAGCACGGTCGCGATCGGGCCCGAGCGTGATGTAGCGCTTGTGCCAGTTGAGCCTGATGCCGAGCACCTCGCGGCCTTCCCAGATGCCGCGGCAGACCACGCCGGAATCGATCATCGAGGCGGCGTCCGAGCCGGCCTCCGGGCTGGTGAGCCCGAAGCAGGGAATTTCCTCGGCTGCGGCGAGGCGCGGCAGCCAGTAATCCTGCTGCGCCTTGGTGCCGAACTGGTGCAGCAGCTCGCCGGGGCCGAGCGAGTTCGGCACCATGGCGGTGACGGCCGCGGTGAGCGAGCGCGTCGAGAGCTTGCGGATCACCTCCGAATGCGCGTAGGCGGAAAAGCCCAGGCCGCCGTAGCTTCTTCGGAATGATCATCGCGAAGAACTTGTGGCGCTTGAGAAAGTCCCAGACCTCCGGCGGCAGGTCGCGCAGCTCCCAGGTGATCTGCCAGTCGTCGAGCATGCGGCAGAGTTCGTCGACCGGACCGTCGAGGAAGGCCTGCTCCTCGGCGCGACAGCGTCGCCGGCGGGAAGGCCAGGAGCTTCGCCCAGTCGGGATTGCCGGTGAACAGATCGGCGTCCCACCAGACGTCGCCGGCTTCGATCGCCTCGCGCTCGGTGTCGGACAGGCTCGGCAGCACGTGCCGCGCCCACCGGAAGATCGGCTTGGTTATCCAGTCCCGGCGAAACGAGGAATCGCTCATGATGAAGGTTCCAGCTGAAAAACAGATAGTATCATCCGGCCATTAACGGAAGGTGCGAAATCAGCCTTCGGGCGGTACCGGGCACGGGCGGCGGTCGTCGCCGACGGCGACGTAGGTGAAGATGCCCTCGGTCACCGCGACCTGTTCCTCGCCGATGCCGCGGCGCGCCCAGCTCTCCACCTTCACGGTGATCGACGTTTTCCCGATCTTGATGATGTCGGCGTAGCAGGTGACCTCGTCGCCGATGAAGACCGGGCGATGGAAGGTCATGGCGGTGATCGCCACGGTCACGGTGCGGCCTTTTGCCCGCCGGGTCGCGGCGGTGCCGCCGGCGAGGTCCATCTGCGACAGCAGCCAGCCGCCGAAGATATCCCCGTGCGGATTGGCGTCGGCCGGCATCGCGATGGCGCGCAGCGCCGGCTCGGTCTGGGGCGGCTTTCCGGAGGTCTCGCTGGCGTGCATGGGAGTCCTATGATGGCCGGCATGTTGGCTGCTATCGTAGCAGCGGGGATACGATGACGAAAAGCGCAACCACCGCCGGAATCGGTCAGCCCGTCATCCGCAAGGAAGACGCCGATCTCGTGGCCGGGCAAGGCCGTTTCAGCGACGATCTCGCACTTGCCGGCCAGGCCTATGCAGTCATGGTGCGCTCGCCGCATTCCCACGCCCGAATTCGCACAATCGATGCAACCGCGGCGAAAGCATTGCCGGGCGTGATCGCGGTGCTGACCGGCGCGGACGCGCTCGCCGACGGTCTTGCGCCGATCCCGCACCGGCCGGTCATCGGGCCGCCCGACGTGGCGCTCGGTCAGCGCGATGCCTCCGACAAGTTTCTCTCGCCACATCGCGTGCTCCCCCACGACAAGGCGCGCTACGTCGGCGAGGCCGTCGCCATGGTCGTGGCCGACAGCATCGCGGCCGCGAAGGACGCGGCCGAGCGCGTGGTCGTGGACTACGAGCCGCTGCCCGCGGTGACCGACACGGTTGCGGCCGCAGCGGCGGGCGCACCGCGCGTCTGGGACGACGCCGGCTCGAATATCTGCGTCGATGCGCAGGTCGGCGATGCCGCCGCGACCGAGGCGGCCTTCGCGCGCGCCGTCCATGTCGCGAAGCTCGAAACCTGGGTGCAGCGCGTCACGGGTGTGCCCATGGAGCCGCGCGCCGCGGTCGGCAGCTACGATCAGGCGAGCAGCCGCTACACTCTTTACGCCGGCAGCGGCGGCGTCGTGCGGCAGAAGAACGAGCTCGCCGCCGTGCTCGGCGTGCCGCCGGAGCGCGTGCGCGTCGTGTCCGGCGACGTCGGCGGCAACTTCGGCACGCGCAACGCGTTCTATCCCGAATTCGCGCTGGTGGCCTGGGCCGCGCGGCGCATCAGCCGTCCGGTCAAATGGACCTGCGAGCGGCACGAGGCCTTCCTCAGCGATTTCCAGGGGCGCGATCTCTTCGTCAGCGCCGAGCTCGCGCTCGACGCCGAGGGAAATTTCCTGGCGCTGCGCGGCTCGAACCTGAGCAATGTCGGCGCCCACACCGTCTCGTTCGTGCCGCTCACCAAGGGCATCGCGCTGATGTCCAGCGTCTACCGCATCCCGGCGGCCTCCTTTCGCGCCCGCGCCGTCATGAGCAACACGCCGCCGACCAATCCCTATCGCAGCGCCGGCCGGCCCGAGGCGATGTTCGTGATCGAGCGGCTGATCGATCTCGCCGCCGCCACTCACGGCTTCGACCGCGTCGCGCTGCGGCGGCGCAACCTCATCACCGCGGCTGCGATGCCTTATGCCAATCCGCTCGGTTTGACCTACGACAGCGGCGACTACGAAACGGCCATGGATGCGGCGCTCTCGCTCGGCCGATGGGATGGCTTTGCGCAACGCCGCAAACAGGCAACCCGAAACGGAAAACGCCGCGGCATCGCGGTGGCCAACTATGTCGAGTTCACGACCGGCGCGCCGCGCGAATGGACCAAGGTGACGGTCCTGCCCGAAGGCCGCATCGATGTCGCCATCGGCACGCTGTCGAGCGGACAGGGACATCAGACGAGCTTCGCGCAGCTCGTCGTGGATTGGCTCGGCGTTCCCTTCGATTGCGTGAAGCTGATCCAGGGCGATACCGACATCATCCCCGTCGGCGGCGGCTCCCATTCCGGCCGCTCGATGCGGCTCGCCGGCATCGTCATCGGCAAGGCTACCGACGCCGTGATAGCCAAGGGCAAGCGCATCGCCGCGCACGTGCTCGAAGCCGCCGAGCACGATATCGATTTCGCCGGCGGTCGCTTCACCGTGAAGGGCACCGACCGTTCGCTCGGAATATTCGGGGCCGCACGCGAAGCCATGCAACGCAATGATCTCCCCGACGACCTGCGCGGACCGCTTGCGGCCGAAGGCGATGAGACCGTGAAGGTCGGCGGCTGTCCCTACGGCAGCCATGTCTGCGAGGTCGAGGTCGACCTCGATCTCGGGACCATCGAGATCGTGAACTATGCCGCCGTCGACGACGTCGGCCGCGCCGTCAATCCACGTATCCTGCATGGCCAATCCCACGGCGCTATTGCCCAGGGCGTGGGCCAGGCGCTGCTGGAGAGCTGCGTCTACGACCGCGCCAGCGGGCAGTTGCTCTCGGGGTCGTTCATGGATTACGCCATCCCGCGGGCGCACGATCTCCTCGCCTTCGCGACCGAGATCAGCGAGCTGCCCTCGCCGACCAATCCGCTGGGCGTGCGGGCCGGCGGCGAAGGCGGCACCACCCCGGCGCTCGCGGTCGTGGTCAACGCCGTGGTTGACGCGCTCGCCGAATTCGGCGTCAAACATATGGAAATGCCGGTCACCCCCGAGCGGGTCTGGCGAGAAACGTGCCGACGAATGGTCCAACCCTAGGAGCAAGAAGCATGGCCGACCAAATTCTCACCGCCCGCAAAGGCCCGATCCTCGAAATCACGCTGAACCGGCCGGAGATCGGCAATGCGGCCTCGGACGCCATGGCGGTCGAGCTGGCCAAGATCCTGCAAAGCGCGGGCGAGACCTCGGAGATCGTGGTGCTGCGTGGCGCCGGCGACGATTTCTGTGTCGGCCGCGAGACCATGGGCAAGCGCCCGCCCGGCGCGCAGCCGGAGGCGCTGGAGCTGCGCCGCCGCAACGACGTGGTGTTCAACTGCTATGGCGCCTTCCGGCGCTGCGAGATTCCGGTGATCGGCGTGGTGAAAGGGCGCGCCTTCGGCTTCGGCTGCGCCATCGCCGCGGTCTGCGACATCACGCTCGCGGCCGACACCGCCAAGTTCCAGGTGCCGGAAATGGCGCACAACATCATGCCGACCATGGTGATGTCGGCGCTGGTCGATCGCGTGCCGCGCAAGGCCATGACCTATCTCGTGTGGTCGACCGCGGTCGTCAGCCCGCAGCGGGCGCGCGAGGCCGGGATCGTGAGCGAGGTGTTCCCCGCGGCCGAGCTCGACGCCGCGGTCGAGGCGTTGTGCGCGCAGATCATGCGGGCGCCGCGGCCGGCACGGGTCGGCTGCAAGGACTATGCGCGCGCCGCGCTCGACATGGATGTCACCGGCGCGGTCGAGTTCGCCCGCAGCATCCACTCCGTGATCAATTCGTCGAGCGAGATGGTTCCCAAGCCGCATAACTAAGCGGACAAAATAGAGAGACAACTGATGTCGGCCCGCAACGTCGACCTCGACAAATTCCGGTTGCGATCCTTCGTCGCGAAGCTGATCGCAATCGGTGAAATGGAGGTGCACGAGGAGGCGGTTTCGCTCGCCGATCTCAGCGCGGTGATCGAGTCGTCGCCGAAGGCCAAATACTTCAAGCGGGTCGGCACCGAGCAATATGAGATGGTGGCGGCTGTCTCGGGCAGCCGCCGCCGCCTCGCCGCCGCCTTCGGCAGCGACGAGCGCAACGTCATCCACGAATACATGCGGCGGATGAACGATCCGCAGCCGGTCGTGGAAGTGCCGTCGGCGGATGCCCCGGTGCACCAGGTCGTGCTGGAGGGCGACGCCATCGACCTCTCCAAGCTGCCGTTCCATCTTCAGCACGAGCTCGACGGAGCGCCCTATATCTCGTCGGGGATCGACTACACCGTCGACCCCGCGACCGGCCGCCGCAATGTCGGCTGCCGCCGATTGATGTTCCGCGACCGGCGCACGATGCGCGCCAATCTCTCCCAGCCGTCCGACCTCAAGAAGAGCTACATCGCCTGCGTCGAGCGCGGCGAGAAGCTGCCGGCGAGCTTCGCCATCGGCTCGCACCCGCTCGACTATCTCGCCGCCGGCTTGCGGCTTCCCGGCGACGAATTCGGGCTGGTCGCGACATTGCGCGGCGAGCCGGTGCCGATGGTGCGCGGGCGGACCAACGGCGTGTTGGCACCGGCCGACGCCGAAATGATCATCGAGGGTTATTTCGACGAGCTCGGCTATCGCGAGCAGGAAGGCCCCTACGGCGAGTTCTACGGTTTCTACGGACCCGTCCACATGGACCCGGTGTTTCACGTCACCGCCATCACCATGCGCAAGGACGTGCTGCATCAGACCGTGTTCCACAGCGGCGGCCACTTGAGCTGGACCGAATCCGGAAATCTCGGCGGGCTCAATGCGGAGCTGCAGATGTGGAAGGTCTTGCGCGCCGCCGGCATCGAGCCAGCAGCCGTGCTGGCGGTGCCGGCATCGAACGGGCGCCAGCATGCCCGTGTTGCGCTACGGCGCGGTCACCGCGGCCAGGCGCGGCTCGCGATCTCGGCGCTGCACGCGATTCCCCGGGTCAAGCACGTGTTCGTCGTGGACGACGACGTCGACGTGTTTTCCGACGAGCAAATGGAATGGGCGATGTCGACCCGGTTCCGCGCATCGAGCGATATCGTGATCGCGACCGGCTATCCCGGCTTCTACATGGACCCGACCATGGATGAGAAGGGATCGATCGACAAGGCGGGATACGACCTCACCGCGCCTTACGGCGTGCCGGATACGATCGAAACGCGGCGGCCACGAGCGCCCCGCTTCAATGGGGAGAAGCGGTTCGACAATGTGCGGGATGCGCTGGCTTCCGGACCGATGTACTTTGCGCAGGTCATGCAGGCGCTCGGCAGCACCGACGGTCGCGAGGTCGCGCTCGAATTGCACGCCTTGCACGAGCAGGGCATTCTGACGCGGTTGCGCGACGGCGAATGGGCGTTGAAGGATCAACCGCCATAGGATGAGGGACGCAAGATGCGCCGGCTCCTGCTCATTGCGCTTGCCGTGCTGCCGCTCGCCGCTCAGGCGCAGGATTATCCCTCGCGGCCGATCCGCATCATCGTGCCGAATCCGCCCGGCGGCGCCGGCGACATCAGCGCGCGGCTGATCGGGCAGAAGCTAAGCGAAAGCGTGCGGCAACCCGTCGTCATTGAAAACCAGGCAGGCGCGAGCGGTTCCATCGGGATGAACATGCTCAAGCGCGCCGCGCCCGACGGCCACACCCTCGGCGTCGTCATCTCGCTCGCGCAGACCATCGATCGCGTCCAGAACAAGACGGCATCCTTCGACCTCGTCACGGATTTCACGCCAATCACCGCGATCGCCAACAATCCGGCGGGGCTCGTCGTCAATTCCAAGATTACGGCCCCCTCGTTCAAGGAGTTCATGGCGCTCGTGCGCGAGCGTCCCGGCGAGATATCCTACGGCAGCGCCGGCATCGGCACCGCGCATCATCTCTACGGCCAGGCTTTGAACAAGGCCGCCGGCATCGAGATGATGTACGTGCCCTACAAGGGCGTGGCGCCGGCGCTCAACGACCTGCTGGGCGGCCACGTGCCGGCGGCGATCGTGTCGCTTGCGGCGGCGCTGCCGCACATCCAGAGCGCCCGACTGCGCGTGCTGACGGTGTTCGACACCAAGCGGTACGCGAAGCTGCCGGACGTGCCGATCGTTTCGGAGCAGGTCCCGGGCTATGTGCCCGGCCGTGCCTGGCTCGGCCTGATGGGGCCGCGCGACCTGCCGGCAGCGATCACCGCGCGCCTCAACGCGGAGATCGTGCGCATCATCAACTCGGCCGAGGTGCAGCAGGTGCTCGGCGACAATGGGCTCGAGACCATCGCCAATACGCCCGCCGACTTCGCCGTGATGATCAGGGACGATGCCCGGATCTGGGACGCCGCCGCGGCGAGCGCGGGATTGATTTCACGGCAGTGACGGTGGAGCCGCGAGCACGCCGGCGCCGTTTCGCGCCCTCTTCCCTTTGCGGGAGAGGGCTGCGCGGTGCTCCCACGTGCGATGATGGGTGAGGGGTTCAGCTTCGCAAGAAAGCTCTTTCTGCGAAAGAAGACCCCTCACCCATCCGGATTCGCGGTCGGACCATTGAGCCCTCCCCCGCAAGGGGGGAGGGCTCGGCAACTAGCAGCGCGGCGCGCGGCAACACGCCCCGTTGCGGCATTCACGTCAGGTCTTCACTTGTCAAACAGCAGTATTTATTCCCGCGGCGCGATTGCGCCCGGGTCGTGAATTGAATTCCCACCTTGAGGGGTGGGCGGAGCGCCGATAGGCGCCCGGGTGCAGCGGCACCCGGTCGGGCACACCATGACGCGGTGCGCCCGGGCGCTTGCGAAGCGCCCTGCGTCCAATAACGTAGGACGCGCGCCTTTCGGCGCTCCACCGTGGCGATTTGTGGCCGGGGGCCGCGCTTCCGTCTGCGGCATTATCCGCCGCAACCCGTGCAGCGAGCTCCTCGCAGCCAGGTCGTAGTGCCTGGCGGGCGGTGCCCCGGGCCTCCCGAGTAAGCCTGCGGTTACGAGCCGCAGCCGCGGGACGCCACACCTTCCTCCGCATTCAGGGATCGTCTCGAGAACACGCCCCTCGATGAGCAAGGCAAAGCGAATCTAGACATATTCGTTTTGTAGTCAATAAATATCTTCATATTGTGCTCGAACCGAAAGCCGATCACCGCATCCCGGCCGCGATGAATTTCTCCAGGCACAGCGGATCGCCCTTCTTCGCGGGCTCGCGCGGCTCGACGCCGGCGAAGCGGCTCGCCTCGGTGTACCATTGCAGCCGCGCCGGCAGCATCCAGCGGCGCTTGGCCGACTGGCTCGCGTCCCAGCGCACCGGCTCGTTCTCGATGTCCATCACCTGATAGTGGGTGTTGAACAGCTCGATGCGGTGGCCGTCGGGGTCGCGCATGTAGACGAACAGCGCATGGCCCGGTCCGTGCCGGCCCGGTCCGAACTCGATATTGGCGGCGTAGCCCATCTCGGCGGCGAGATCGCAGACGTAGAAGAATTGATAGGATTCGGGGATCGCGAACGCGGCGTGGTGCAGTCGCGGCCCCTGCCCTGGCGCGAACACGATGTCGTGCGGATTGCCCTTGCGCTGCAAGAAGACGAACAGCAGGTCGTCGCTGCCGTCGGGAGAAATGTATTCCGACAAGCGGAAGCCCATGCTCATCCAGAACTCGCAGGCCTTCTGCACGTCGGGCACCAGCAGCTGGAAATGATCGAGCCGCTGCGGCACCGCACCGTGGTGATGCGCGAACGAGACGACGAGGCGCGGCTTCAAGTCCATGGTCGCGCAGAACTCGATCGGCGCGCCGCTTGCGTCCGAGACGTGCAGCGTGCGCCCCTGGTACGGCACCTCGACCCATTTCGCGGGCAGCCCCGCTTTCTCGAAGAAATGCTTGGCCTTCTCCAGGTCCTCCTCGGTGAACACGCGCATGCCGACGCGCTCGGACTCGGGCTCGCCGCGCGCGCGCTTGAGCACGAGACTATGATGGCAGGCCTCGGCGACGCCGCGCAGATAGATCGCGTCCTTGTCCTCGTCGCTGACGACGAAGCCGATGAGATCGACGTAGAAATTCCGGCTCTTTGCGAGATCCTTGACGGTGAGCACCGAATGGCTGGCGCGCGTGACGTTGAACGGCGGGTTGTAGACGGGCTTGGGAATGCTCATGGGCGCTCCAGCGGCGATGGTAGGAAAGAGGGTGGAGACTCGTAGCCGCCAACGGCGGCTACATCAACCCCGAGCGCCGGGATCAGCCGCACCTCTTGCCGAACTTGAAGCCTACCAGCGACACGTCACCATGCCGAAGCGTCTTCGACGTTGAGTTCGAGCCGAAAGCCGATATCTGACAAAGCCTCGCATCGGCTTGGCAAGACTGGGGCGCAGAAAGCGTGCCGCCGACGTCGTGCAAGAAATTCTGAAAATTGATCCGCAACTGACTGTATCCGCGCTGCGCGCGAACGTGACCTGGGACGCTGGCTTTCGAAACCAACATTGTGATGGTTGCGCCTCGCTGGACTGTCCGAGTAGCGCAGGTACGCGACTATATCCAGGAACACGATATCTCTTCCTGGCACGAATGCGACCTCATGGGATGTCCGCTTTAGCGCCGCGGTTGGGGGGATGAGCGGACATGCCGCCGACATGGGCCAAACCGACGCTAATGACCCAAACCGCCGATTTGAATCGTGCGCGCTTTCGCATGGCAGCCTCCTGTTAATCTCCTGCTACTGCGGTTTCACCTCGAACACCTCGCCTTCGGTGGCGGGGAACGGAAACTTGTTGCCGTCGATCTCGACGATGTAGTCGCCTGGCGGAAGCGCTGCCGCCAACCGCCAGCCCGCTGACACTGCGTCGAAGCGCCAGACCTCCGTGCCGTCTTGCGTCGTGACTCGTGCTGACTTCCACTTCAAGCCTTCGCGAGGATGACCGCGGCCGGCCGCAGCGTGGTGGTCTTGCCGCCGTCGACCTTGACGAAGCGCCACACCGCCGTGCGGAATTGCAGGTCATAGACGCCGGGCATCAGGGTCACCTTCGACGCCATGGGGTCGAAGGTTCCATGCTTCTCGCCGGTTTCGGAATCGACAACGCTGGCGTTGACAAGCACTCCGCTGGCCTCGACCCTCAATTCCCCCGGCTCAATGGTCGTGGTCTCGCCCGAGCGCACCTCGATCCCCTTCCAGCTTCCCGGTCCGAATTTGACCTCGTAGATACCGGCAGGCAGCTCGACCTGGGTGCGCATACGGTCGAATGTCGCGACCTTTTGGCCGGTCTCAGCATTGACGATGTCGTGGGAATAAATCGCCGACGTCGTGCGCAGCTTGCCCGGCTGCGGCTTCGGCGGCAGGGTGACGACCCGCTTCTTGCAGGCGTTGAGCGCAGACTTCAGCGTGTCCGGCAATTCCGGCCCGACCGGCGCGTCGAAATAGCTGCCGCCGGTGATGCGCGCGATGGCCTGGAGCTGCCCGCGGGCCGCGGTATCGACGACGAAGCCCACGGTGTGAACGGTGATGCCCTTGGCCGCGAGCGCCTTCGCCGCCACCACAGGATCGCCCTGGCAGGTCTCCTTGCCGTCGCTCACCAGCACGATGACGCGCTCCTTGGCCTCGGCGGGAAAATCGTTCGCCGCTTGCCCAAGTGAATAAGCAATCGGCGTGTAGCCTTGCGCTTTCGTGCCGTCCACCGTTGTATTGATGGCGCCGCCGGCCGCGCTCGCCGGACCGAACGGCACGGCGAGATTGGTGTCCTGGCAATTCTTCTGTCGCGCCGCCGACTGCGCGCCGTACATGCGCAGCGAAAGCTGCGCCTGCGCGGGAATGAAGCCGGCGACGCCCTTGATGGCGCGCTGCGCCACCGCCATCCGCGTTTCGCCGTTCGGCAGCTTGGCGTTCATGCTGCCCGAAGCATCGAGGATCAGCAGCACCGAGCGGTCGGCGGTGTTGCAGGACTGCGCCAGCGCGACAGCCGGCAGCGAGCCCGCCACAAGCGCAGCGAAACACGCGCGTATCGGGTTTTTCACGGAAAGCCCCCCTTCAATTTAGTCGTTAGCCCAATTCAGGATCGCCGCTATCCTAGCCAATGCCGGAGGTGGGCGCACAGGGCGTACGCGAGGTTTCCGGGCAGTACGTTGGCCAAACAAATCGAGTTGGTCAGATGCGCCACACTAGCGCGAATCCAGCCGAGAGGTCAGCGGGTCGGCGCACCGCTCGCGTCCGAGACGTGCAGCGTGCGCCCCTGATACGGCACCTCGACCCATTTCGCCGGCAGACCGGCCTTCTCGAAGAAATGCTTGGCCTTCTCCAGGTCCTCCTCGGTGAACACGCGCATGCCGACACGCTCGGACTCGGGCTCGCCGCGCGCGCGTTTGAGCACGAGACTATGATGGCAGGCCTCGGCGACGCCGCGCAGATAGATCGCGTCCCTGTCCTCGTCGCTGACGACGAAGCCGATGAGATCGACGTAGAAATTCCGGCTCTTTGCGAGATCCTTGACCGACCGCAACTCGTCGAGCACGGAGCGCGACCTCGGGGCCGTCCTTGCTGCCGAGGCAGTCCATGATCTCGGCGAAATGTTTCGGCCCGCTCTCGAGCTCCTGCGCGCGGTCCGGTAGCGCGCGCGGGGGCGTCGCCGATCCGACGCGCGAATGCCCGCCGGCCCTCGATCGTGCCGGCCTGGCGAGATCGACCGTCTGCGGGAGAATTGACTAAGGATCGACCACCTCGCGCAACGCGGTGACTCAGGCGGCGTCTGCGCGTTGCTCGTTAAAGCTCTTATCGAATTTGAACAGCTATTTAGCAACAGGCGAGTAAGGTTTTCGTCGAATTTACCCTTTTTGCCCAGACCTCGGTAGGAACTTCCAAGTATATAGCTACCGCCCGGCATCCTGCGGCGGATGGACTGGGCCGAGCAGGGAGGACAGGAAGTCCGCCCGGCATGTCGCATGACCCGCCGGGAGCCTGTGTCATGTTGCGTATCTCGAGCTGCGTCCTCGTATCTGTCGCTGCGTCCGTGACGTTTGCGGTTGCCGGGTCGATGCCTCCGGCCGATGATCGGAATCAGCCGATTTACAGTGTGGCGGCGTCGCTGGCGACCGAGCTGGCGAAGGCATGTCCCCTGGGCGAGGCCGACGACCAGCATGCGTTCGACACCTGCCGGCAGACCCTGTTCCGCTCCAAGACGTTGCCTCTGGCAAAAATCGTCGTGTGGGGAACGGAGCACAAGGGCAAGCTCGTCAAGGACATGGAGCTGACCCAGTTCGATTCGGAGATGTGGGCCGGTCTCTATCTCTCGCTTTGGATGTTCACCGGCGAATGGCAGGTCGTCTACGACGAGATCGAAGGCGAGAACGTCGTTCTGCTGCAGACCAAGTTTCGCAACCGGCTCGACCCGGGCCAGTATCCGTATCCGTTCTGGCACTCTTCGGCCAAGTGGAACGACTGGCAGGACGCGACCGCGCTGAAGATTCACGTCGATGAAAGCGGCGAGCGGATCGTCGCGTTTCTCCGCTCGAAGAACGGCGAGCGGGTCGCGGGGGCCTATCCCGACATCGCCCCGCGCGCGTTCGACGGGAAATGGCGCTGGCCCGCCGCCGATGGCACGATGGAGCCGCGCGTGACCCTGTTCGAGGGGCTCTATCGCAAGGACAATCCGCACTTGTTGAAGCTGGAAAGCAGCTACCAGGACTTCGCGAACGAGATGCGGCGCGCCACGTGCAGCGGATGCCACGTGCCGAACAATCCCGAAAGGATGCGGCGTCTCGTGCTGCTGCAATCGCCCGCGCACGCGGCCGCGGAGATCGAGCGCGTGATCAAGTCGGTGCGCGACGAAAAGATGCCGCAGGACGACGGCGGTGAGCCGGCGCACCTCGATCCGGCGGTACGCGCGGCGTTCCTCGACGAGGCGGCGCGCTTTCAGGCGGTGGTGGAGCAGGCAAAAGCCTGGGAGAAGGAGCGCCAGCGCAACTCGGATGAGATGACCGTCGGGCGAAGCACGAAGTCCACAAGCGAATAATGGAGATCATGCTCAAACAAAAGCTCGACCATGGTCCGATTCAATCGAACCGGATCATGATCTAGCGCGGATCGAGCCGAGAGGTCGGAAGCGCCGCGTCTTTTGGAATCCATTCAAGCCGGATAACCCGGCTGTCCATGAGCCAATCGCTGGCCGAATGCAGATCGACCGCCGCATCCATGACGCCGACGAAATCCTTGGGCGGGTGAGCGACCGCATTGCCGAGATCGCGCGCCGACACCTGCCAGCCACTCAAGCCCAGCGGCGTGCCCACCGATAGAATAGTTCCGGGGGCAAGGCCCGCCAGCGTCACTGTTTCCCCGCCGGATGCATGGGTGAGCGAAATGCCCAGCGGAAGCGGCTCGTTCACGATGCTCTTTTGACTCTTGATGACGAGGCGTGCCGACTGAGCCGGCCTTTCCGTGCGAGACATGCCTTCAAGTCGCGGCGTTATCATGCCGACGACGTCGGTCACCTGCTTCCGTTCCTGATCGAGGAACGTCAAGAGAGTCGTAACGGAGAGAGCGATGATCGCGGACAGGATGACGACGAATGCCAACCCGTCGATCCGCCCACCCGCAGCCTTCTGTGCTGTCGTTCGGATCGGCCGCCGTCGGAAAAAACCCTGACCGAGCCGCCAGCGGCCCGGCACGTCCTCGGGCGTGACGTCGCTTCCGAGCGGATGCAACCTCGACGGCGGCAGGTCGAGGTTGGGACCTCCGATCCCGGGCGCCATCGACGGCGAATTGGCAACCTCGGGTACCGCCGGCGGCGCAGTGGTCAACGTGGACAGTCCCGGCGCGACCGAGGGTGACTGCGGCACCCATCGCGGCAGATTCGACGAGGGGTCGTCAACCCGGTTTTCACTTTTGATCGGCGCACTCATGATCGTCTCCACGCTACTCGGTTCGCCAACGGTTCGCCAAAAGCAACCTTCGCGCCGCCGCCGCTGCACCTCGATAAGTGATGCGCGCTCCCCGCGGCGAAAGCAGCGCGCGAACCCGCAACGTATGAATATCGGCAGCGCTGAAAAAAGCGGGCTGATCCAGGAATGCGATGCCTGCCGACGGCACGATTGCTGCTGCCAGTCAGACCCGAACGGAGCTCGGCACGACCCATTCCAGGAGCGGCTCGCCTTACAGGCTACGCCGCCAAGTCTGCGCCGACAATAGCATCCGCGCTTGGCACGAATGTGAATGTAAAAATGCCGGCACGCCTTCTGCCGGGATCGTCCCGGATCAATCCACCTTGATGCCGGCCGCCTTGATGATCGGCCACCACTTGTCGATCTCGGCCTTTTGATAGGCGCTCAGCGCCTCCGGCGTCTGTTGCTCGCGTGCCGGCAGCTCCTGCCCAAGCTCGGTGAGCCGCGCACGGACGTTCGCATCGGCCAGCGCGTCGACCGCCGCGGCATTGAGCTTGCGGATGATGTCCTTCGGCGTGCCCTTGGACGACCAGAGCCCGTGCCAGACCGAAATGTAGAACCCCGGCAATCCGGCCTCATCCACGGTCGGAATATCGGGTGCGACCGCCAGCCGCGTCTTGGACGTGACCGCATAGGCCTGGAGGGTGCCCCCGCGCACCTGCGGCAGCGAGCTCGCCGCCTGGTCGAAGGCCAGATGAATCCGGCCCGAGAGCAGGTCCTGCATGCGCGGCGCGGCGCCCCGATACGGCACGATCTGCATGTCGGTGCCGGTGGTGTTCGCAAACAGGACGCCCGCGAGATGCGACGCGCCGCCCACGCCGGTCGCCCCCACCATGCCCTTGCCGGGATTGGCCTTCAGCCACACGATCAGCTCCTTGATGTCCTTGGCGGGTACGGATTTGGCGGCGACGATCAGCTGCGGGCCGTCCGAGATCAGCGCCACCGGCTCGAGATCGGTCTGCAGGTCGTAGGTCAGCGAGTAGATCGCCCCGTTGACGACGTGCGAGCCCCAGTGCCCGATGCCCAGCGTATAACCATCGCCGGCCGCGCGGGCGACCCGGCCGACACCGATGTTGCCGCCCCCGCCGGCGACGTTCTCGATGATGACCGGCTGCCCGAGCGAAGCCCGCATGCTCTCGCCGAGGAGACGCGCGATGGTGTCGGTCGGCCCGCCGGCCGGATACGGCACGATCATGGTGATGGGACGCGACGGATAGGCTTGCGCCCTCGCGATCCGCGACACGACGGGAAGCGCGGCAGCGCTCGCTGCCAGACGGAGAAATTGACGACGCGGGAGTTTCATTGGGGTCGCCTCCGAGATAGTGCCGCCGGGGCTGACGTAGGATGGGTGGAGGCATGAGGGCGCTTGCGCCCTCATGCCGATACCCATCGCTGCGGCACTGGCTCGCGGAGGGCGATGGGTATCGCGCGCGCAAGAGCGCGCGCTCCACCCATCCTACGCACCACAGCGCATGTGGCCAAGGTACTTAGGGGAATCCCCCGCCAGGATTCAGGTGAATCCCCGATAGATCGGAACCAGCGCGAGGACGACAGTGTATCCCGGAGGCGTATCATGAGAACCGGCATTGCACGGCTGAATCTGCCCATGATCATTGGAGTTGCCGCGCTATTGGGCCTTGCGCTGACGTGGTCGCAAGCCGCGGCGCAGGGGACCCCGGAGCAGCGCGCGGCATGCGAAGGCGATGCGATGCGGCTGTGCAGCGAGTACCAGGGCGTTGACCAGATCCAGGCGTGCATGCAGCGCAAGCGCACCCTCGTCAGTGCGCGCTGCCGCGCGGCAATGGCTCGCCAGCGCTGAGCGTGGTTTTGCCTCGGGCACTGCGACTAACCGAGCATTGCTAGAAGCAAAGGTGGGTCACGACCTTTCCGCGCTTGTCTTTGATCACTACGGAGCATTCTGAGCGCTTGAGAGCGGCCTTGGCATCTTCATTGCCGAGCGCCGCCGCTTTCTCGTAATACGCCTTGGCGGCGCCTGCGTCCTGTGCTCCGCCTCGCCCGCTTTGCGCAAACGCGCCCATCCGCTCCAATGCTCCGGGATGATCCTGCGCGGCGGCCCTTTCGAACATCGCACGCGCGGCAGCATCGTCCTTCGGACCGCCGACGCCCTCCGCAATCATCAATCCGAGCTGATACTGCGCTTCCGCCGAATTCGTCTCCGCGGATCTTGCAAGCAAGGCCCTGGTCTTGACGGGATCCGACGGCGCGCCGCCGCTCTCGGAGAGCGCCGCGAGATTTGCCACGCCGCGCGGATTGCCCGCATCGGCGGCGCGCTCGAACAGCTTGCGCGCCTGGGCTTCGTCCTTGGGAACGCCCGACCCCATCGCGAGCAGCACGCCGAGCTCGACCATGGCCGACGTGCTTCCCTTGTCGGCCGCCTTGCGGAAGGCGCCGATGGCTTCCGGCATCTGTTGGTTGGCAGCGTAGGCACGACCGAGCTGATACAGCGCCCGACGCGATGCCGCCGACGCGACCCTGCAGAATTTGATTGCGGTCGCGATATCGGACCGGGCGATCTCGGGCGTGCCTTTGACGTCCCTCGGCTTGTCCGGGTCAGTGGGGTCGGCGGCAAGCCGGTCGCAAAGCACGAGATCGGCGGATTGAGCGTGGGCCGGGGGATGAAGACAGACTGTCGTCAGCGCCAACAGGCCGATGGTGCAACCGATCGAAACTGCGCCAGATCGTCTATTCATGACCCGTGCACACAATATTCTTTGCGACGAAGCCACTTTATAATTGCGCAGGTGAGCCAGCAAGCGCTTGACCCGCAAAGCACTTGGCCAGCAAGCGGCGGTCAACCGCCCGGAATGTGATACTTGGAGCGCGAGGGAGGAGAGGCAGGACATGGCGGGGCTGCTCGAGGAACGCATTGCAGTGGTCACCGGTGGCGGGTCCGGCATCGGCCGCGCGATCGCGCTGGGCTATGCGAAGGAGGGGGCGCAGGTCGCTATCCTCGACGCCAACGGCGAGGCGGCGGCCGAGACCGCCAAGGCCATCACGGCAACCGGCGGCAAGGCCACGAGCTTCATGGTGGACGTGACCGAGCGCGACAAATGTCGCGAGGTTGCCGCGACAGATCGCCGAGAGCATCGGTGCCGTCTCGATCCTGGTCAACAATGCCGGCATCAACCGCCGCAATGCCTTCACCGCCGACCCCGAAGCGGTGATCAAGGACTGGCAGGACATCATGGCGGTCAACCTCAACGGCGTGTTCAACGTGACGCACGCCTTTCTGCAACAGCTCCGCGCGACCAAGGGCCGGATCGTCAACATCGGCTCGATCCAGTCGTTCGTTCACGTGCGGACGCCCAACTCGCCCGCCTACACCACCTCGAAGCACGGCGTGCTCGGCTTCACCCGCGCGCTGGCGGCGGAGCTCGGCAAGGACGGCGTTCGGGTCAACGCCATCGGCCCCGGCCTGATCGAGACGCCGCTCAACGAGAAGGTGCGCGCCAGCAATCCCGAGCTCATTCAGATCATCATGGACCACACGCCGCTCGGCCGCGCCGGCAAGCCCGAGGATATCGTCGGGCCGGCGGTCTTCCTGGCCTCCGACCTCTCGGCCTACGTCACCGGCTCGATCATCATGGCCGATGGCGGCTACCGGTCGATCTAGTCTTCTTTTCACCGTTGCAAGGACCACCATGAACCGCGAACCCGAGAATAACGGGCAAACGACGGACGAGCCCGGCCTGCTGGTGCTCGCCTTGGTGGCGCTTGTGGTGGGGGCGGCGACGGGGCTTGTCGGAGCAGTGTTCCGGATTTCGCTCGAGCGCGCAGACCAGGCGCGCGACGCATCGATCGCCTGGGCACACGGTCACACCGTCTGGGGCTTTCTGATCGTCGTGTGCGCATGCGCCGCCGCGACCTTAGTGGCTGCCTGGCTCGTGCGCCGATTTGCCCCGCATGCCTCGGGCAGCGGCATTCCGCATGTCGAAGCGGTCCTGCACGGACAAATCCCTCCCGCCCCCTACGCGCTGGTGCCGGTGAAATTCTTCGGCGGCGTGCTCGCGATCGGTTCCGGCCTGGCGCTCGGCCGTGAGGGTCCCACCGTGCAGATGGGGGCCGGCATCGCGGTTTTCATGGGACGCCTTTGTCGCCTCAGCTGGTCGGATTGCCGGGTGCTGCTCGCCGCCGGCGCGGGCGCCGGCCTGGCGACGGCGTTCAATGCACCGATCGCCGGGGCGATATTCGTTCTCGAGGAGCTGGTGCAGAAGTTCGAACGTCGCATCGCCATCGCGGCGCTTGCGGCATCCGCGACGGCGATCGCGGTCGCACGCTTGTTCCTCGGCGATGCGCCCGATTTCCAGGTCGGGGCATTGAACTATGCAGCCGTCGAATCCGGACCGCTGTTTTTCGTGCTGGGCGCGATCGCGGGGCTGCTGGCTGTCGCCTACAACCGTGCCCTGCTCGCCACCATCGCCGCGGCCGATCGATTTCGGCAGATTGCCGGTCGAGCTTCGCGCCGCATCGATCGGCGCGATCGTCGGCATCCTGGCCTGGTTCGCCCCCGAGCTGGTCGGCGGCGGAGATTCGATCACGCAGCGTACATTGACCGGCCATGGCGGCCTGGCGATCGTCCTGCTCGCGTTTCTGATCAGGTTCGCGCTCGGCCCGATATCGTATGCGGCCGGCACGCCCGGCGGTCTGTTCGCGCCGCTGCTGGTGCTGGGAGCGCAATCCGGCCTCCTGTTCGGCGCGATCTGCCAGCTCGCATTCCCGGGCCTGGGTATCCAGCCGGAAGCATTCGCCGTCGTGGGAATGGCCGCATTCTTCACAGGCGTCGTGCGCGCGCCGGTGACGGGGATCGTGCTCGTCACCGAGATGACCGCAAACGTGACGATGCTGTTGCCGATGCTGGGCGCCTGCTTCGTCGCCATGCTGGTGCCGATACTGCTCCGCGACCCACCCATCTACGAGTCGCTGCGCGAGCTCACGCTGCGCCGCGAGCAGGCTATTCAGGCCGCGATGAAGAAGGCGCCGGAGCAGAGCTCCGCCAACTGAGATGCGAATTGCTGGCGTCTCATGCCGTTCGCTCGCGCCGCGGCAACATGCTCTTCACGAGCTTCCAGGCGGGCGCAATGACGAACCCGGCCAACGGGATCGACGCCGCGCCGATCACCAGCCCAACGCCCCCCGACAGGGCGGCGGTCACGATCCATTCGGCCGCACCGGCGATCCACGGCAGCGCGTGACCGGCCGCCTGGCCGGCGGCCTCGATGGCGTGGTGGATCGAATGCAGGCCGTATTTCTCGAGCCCATGCACGATGATGCCGCCGCCCACCCAGATCATGGCGGCGGTGCCGGCGGCGCTGAGAAACGTCAGGAAACCCGGCATGCCGAAAACCAGGGCGCGGCCGAGCGCCCGGCTCAGAGCGCCCGCCATTGACGCGCTCTCGTTCCTGGCAAGCGCCACGCCGGCATCGTCCGCTTTCACGATCAGGGCGACCACGCCATAGACCGCGCCGGTAATGGCGATCCCGACGACCGCCAGCACGAACGCCTGGGTCCAGAAACCCGCATCGGGAACAGCCGCCAGCGTGATCGCCATGATCTCGGCCGAGAGGATGAAGTCCGTCTTGATGGCGCCCGCGATCTTCTCGTTCTCGAGCGACTGCGGACTCAACGCCACCGTTCCGAGTTGCGCCTCGTGCGCATGCGCATCATGCGGCACGACGACTTCGTAGATCTTTTCCGCGCCTTCGTAGCAGAGATAGGCTCCGCCGATCATCAGCAGCGGCGTGATGGCCCATCGCAGCGAAGTAGCTGAGCGCCAAGGCAGCCGGCAGCAGGATCAGCAGCTTGTTGCGCAGCGATCCCATCGCGATCTTGCCGACGATCGGCAGCTCGCGCTTGGAGGAGAAGCCGACGACGTAGCGCGGCGTGACTGCTGTATCGTCGATGACGACACCGGCCGCCTTCACTCCCGCCTTGGCGGCCTGGCCGACCACATCGTCGATGGAGGCTGCCGCCACTTTCGCGATAGCCGCAACATCGTCGAGCAGGGCAAGCAATCCGATGCTCACCTTTTCTCCTGTCTCAAGTTAACTCCTGTCTCGGGTGCCCCCTAGCGGAGCGTACGCCGACAATACGACCTAAATTCTACGATGGCAGGCGGCGAATTTTCCCAGGTCCCATGGACCGTGCCGTCACCTTTTGATCGATCGTCCCCAAAGGGGCGCGGTCCGCACGGTATTCTGCTGTGATTGACTGGTCGAGACGTTCACGTGCGGCTTGGTGCGGGTGAATTGCTCTTTGCAACACGCCTGGCCGCTCGAGACCGTGAAGGCCACGCCCAATGCCACGACGAGGAATGATGCCGCGAGCAGGATCAATTTCGTGGGCATGGCTCCGCTCCTCATGTGCGCGAGCTCTATTCGTAGCTCGTCGGGACTGCCTCTCGTCAGTCGCGGGAGAACCATCGATGGTTCAAGGGAGCTCCCTGTCGGTCATTCCGCCGGAGCGGGGACGTTCGACAGGCGTCGTCCGAAGAGCATGCGCCGGAACAAACCGTCTCTCCTGACGAACTGGTGGTAGAGCGCGGCCAGCACGTGCAGGGCGATGAAAGCGACGAGGACAATCGCGATATAGCCGTGCGCCACCCAGGTCGGATAAACCGCGAAGCTGGGCGGCAGCGGGGCGCCCGAGCCCGCGAACACGATCTCCGGGAGCCCGGCGACAAGGCCGGTCGCAAAGCCGCTCCCTGCCATCAGGACGACCAGGAGATAGAAGCCATAGTGGGTGATCGGCGCGATCCGATCGAGCAGCGGATATCCTGTCGTCGCATCCGCCGGACGCGATGTCAGCATTCGCACGATGAAGCGGATGAGCATCAACGCGAGGATCAGCATGCCGCCGGCCATGTGCAGGCGCAGAATGGCGATCTTCGCAGGGTCGGTGTTGGGGGTCGCCGCCAGCGCAAAGAATCCGACGAGCAATGCCGCGACGATCAGGACGGCCAGCAGCCAATGCATCGCCACCAGCAGCGGATGATAGCGGGACACCTGATTCATGTTCAACTCCGTTGCGACACCCACTACAGCGCCCGGCCGCAAGGAAAACATATAACCAAACAGTTATGAATTGGTCAAGCGGAACTCGACGCCCGGGAAACCGGCGGCGAATGTGATCGGCGCTTAGTTACGACTTCGGCGGGCTATCGCGAGTTTAGGCCCCTTCGTCGATACCGGGCGCGGGCGCGCCGGGTGCCGTTCTCTTCCAATGGCCCAGGCTATCTGAAATGGCCTTGGTCGATTGCATGGCCGCCTGGCTCAGGCTTGCGTACTGGACGATCTGGCGCTGCACGCGCCTGCCGTCATCGTGCAATCTTTCGCGCAATATCTTGAGGTCGTTGATGAGCGCGTCGATTTCCTGGACCGAGCTCGCCGAAACGCGCTGAAGCAGCGAGCTGATATTGTCCGCCAGGAGTGTCCCGTCGTTCTCCGGGCGCCGCGGCGCGACGTCGACCTCGCGACGCACGAATTCGCGGATTTCGCCTTCCACCTCAGCTTCAGCTTCCGCATCGGTTAGAGCTTCAGCCTGCTCCGGTTCGATGGTCTCACGCTTGAAGATACCCATGTTCGAGTCCCCCATTTGCCGCAACGGCAGACCGACAGCACCAGTACAGCTACGCACCTCAGTGTGACCGCTTCGCGGCGAGAGGGGAGTTCCGCGAATAATCCTGCCGAAGCTAGGGGGGTTCCCTAGTGCCCCGAACCCGAAGTTCGCACAGACATCGCGGCAAGGACGTTTGCGAACTTCGGGTTCAAAAGGGGCACTAGAATCATAGAGTTGCCAGTGTCCCTTTGATTCCGAAGTTCGCATGAGAACGTGCTGCAAATGCGTGCGAACTTCGGAATCGGGACACTTAGCTTATTGCTGGCGCATGATCTTTTCCGAAAACCGGTGTCCACTTTTCGGGATCATGCGCTAGCCTCTTTCTCGGGTGAATCCCTGATGGTCCGCAATGTCAGGCACCAACGCGACACGGGCTTAGGTTCAAGGTCACGAGCGCGGGGATAAAGTCCCACCGTGGCGTTCTCGTCAACGCCCCCACAACTCCTTGGACGCCATCCGCGCGCCCTCGACCAGCGATTCGAGCTTCGCCCACTGCACCGAGGGATGGCAGCGCACGATGTTGTAGCTCTGGGCGAAGCCGCAGTCGGTGCCGGCGATGACGTTCTCGCGCCCGACGACGCTGGCGAAATTCTTGATGCGCCACGCCACCAGCTCCGGATGCTCGACCACGTTGGTCGAATGGGTGACGATGCCGGGAATGAGAATCTTGCCATCCGGCAGCTTCACGTCCTTCCACACCATCCATTCGTGCTCGTGCCGCGGGTTGGCGCTTTCCAGCGAATAGGCCTGCGCCCGCACCTTGAGGATGAGATCGGACAGAGTCTTGAGCGGCACGTCGGTCGTGTGCGGCGCGTTCCAGCTTCCCCAGCAGACGTGATAGCGCACCTTCTCTTCGGGGATTCCGGTCAGCGCATAGTTCGTCAGGTCGACGCAGCGCTTCGGCGTATTTGTGCACCTCGCGCGTCGCTCATCTCGCCGCGCAGCCGGTCGTACTCGTGCGCCAGAAACGCATCGTCGAGCTGGAGGATGAATCCGGCATCGACGATCGCCTTGTATTCCTCCTTCAGCGCATCGGCGAGCGCGACCACGATCTCCGCGTCGGTCTTGTAATAGGCGTTGAGCCACAGCCCGCGCGCGCTCATCGGCGCGGCGACCGGCATGAACGCGCCCGCCACGTTCACGCCCTCGAGCGCCGACTTGAAGTTGTCGATGTCGCGGCCGATCGCGGCCTGCCCCTTGTAGGTGATCGGCGCGACGCACTCCCAGACCATGGCGTTCTGGCGCTGGGCGTCGGGATCCGCCTTGAGCGGCGTCTTCGACTGCCCGGGCGGCAGCCAGTCGTAGATACTGGATCGGCGTGTAGGCCGCGTAGAACTCGGGGAATTTCTGCGCCTCGCGGATGATGTAGACCGGGTTGTGCTCGTGGTCCCCCGGCCGGATGGCGCGATGGACGAAGCCGCCGAGCCGCTCGGCGACGTAGCGAATCCAGCCGGCCTTGCCGATATTCGCCGTCGCTGACGATGTCCACGCCGACGTTCGCCTGCTTGCGGACGACGCCGGCAACCTCCTCCCGCAGGGTCTTTTCATACGCGGCCTCGTCGTATGGCTGCCCGTGGTCGCGCGCCGACAGGATGTCGCGGATCGACATCGGGCGCACGAGGCTGCCGACATGCGTGACGAGAATACGGTCGGTGCTGCGTTTCATTGTTTCCCTCCCTGCCGGCGTGTGGGCATGCGCCCGCCGTCCGGCCCCCGTGGCACGGTTCCGGAGCAAGGCTAGCGCATGTCCCGGAAAAGTGGGAATCGGTTTTCCGATCAGGACATGCGCGAATTAAGAATCTGAGGCAGCAGTCAATGATCAATCCTGATGCGGCTCGACCACTACGCGTGTTCCACGAGCTATGAATTTCTCAAGCAGGATTTGGCGGGCTGGCCGTGGCAAAATGTGATTGAGCCCGGACGCTGATACGACTTCGGCCGGCCGAACGAGGGGCCGACTCAATCATAGCTCGCCATCAGTTGGTCAATCCGCTTGGTCCAGTCCGACCACGGGCCAGTCAGATAGCTGTAGCTGTTCATGACGAAGCTCGGGCCGGCGTAGAATTTCTCGTATTGCATGTGCCGGCCGGCAAAATCGGAACCGAGCAGGTCCCATGCCAGCTTGAAAAGCTTCATTCGCTCCTTCGCCGACTGTCCAGGGGTTGACCAATAAGTCTCGAACGTTTCGCATGTCGCGGGGTCGTCGAGGACGGACGCGTCGGCCGGCATCTGGAACACGCCGGCGCCCATCAGTTCGCGCACCGTGTCGCAAATCTCCGAGTGATTGTTGGTGCACCAGTGCAGGGCGGCATAGACATAGCGGCGGTTGACCGTGTGATAACCCGGCACTTGAAGTCTCGCCGCAGTTGATCTGGCCCATGATCAAGCCTTCCAGCATCGCTTGCATCGCCGCGAGCCGGCCTAGCGTGAACTGCACGGTCGGGTTATGTCCGACATTGTTCATGTCGGTGACCTTTCGCGCGATACCGACGATGAGCTTGAGCTTCTCGAGAAATCGAACATTGGCCTGGTGGTTGGCCATCGCATGGCCCGGCGTGAGCATGTAGATCGCGCGCGTCATTTCGACATTGTCGTGGCAGAACACGCGTTCCCAAGGCACCTTCACGTTCTCGAACAGCACGGCGCTGTCGGTCTCGTCGTAGCGCGCGGCCAATGGGTTGTCGAACTCGCTTGTGGCGTGGCGCTCGAAGGGCTTGCGCGACCAGATGCTCACGCCGGGCGCGTTCAACGGCACGGCACAGGTGATCGATTCCTTTTCCTGACCGGGCGCGACCGGCTGCAGGTTGCCGCACCAGGTTTCATGGCAGAACACGGACGCGGTCCCCAGCATCTTGAGGCCGTTGATGGTGACGCCCTTGTCGTCTTCATCGACCACACGCAGCGTCGCCGGCGGGCGCTTCGGGTTCTCGCCGGCCGAGGCCATGCGCCAGCCTTGAGGATTGGTCACAGTATGGGAAACGAAGACGTCGTTCTTGCGCATGTGACGATGGTAGCGGCGAATGTTGTCGCCAAAGCCCTCGCGGATGCGGTCGAACATTGCCGGGTCCATGACCAGCCCGCTCACGTAGCTCGGGAAGTTGTCGGGCGACCGGCCGATGAGGCCGTGCGTCCACGACGCAATGCGCCGATGCGTCTCATAACGGCGGTGCAGGTCCTCACGGGTGCGCGGCAGCAAGTAGTAGGCCGAGAAGGTGTCCCCATCCTCCTCGCAGGTCATCACGTCGCGTTCTTCGGGAGCGCGCTTGCGGTCGTAGATCATGGCGATGGTTCGAGCTGCCCTGCGGAACGCCGGGTGGGTCGTCACGTCCTCGACCTGTTCGCCACCAACATAGACCCGCCGTCCATCGCGTATGCTCTCCAGATAGTCTTCGCCGCTCATCAACATGGGATCCTCCTGTGAGACGAATCCGAGTGAAATTCACCTGTTGCTCGACGATGCCAGTGGGGAGGCGGGCTCGCATTTAGATGGCTTTGGCTTATCCTTACGAATTCCTTGTCTTTTCTTCCGCCCATGGTGCGGTAAGGTAGCCGACGCGTAATAGACCGGCTGCGGAGCGGCAATTGCTCTGTCGTTTTGCGAACTACGCTCTCGATACCGACCGGCGGGAGTTGCGCCGCGGGGCTGAATTGATCCTGGTCGAGCCGCAGGTGTTCGATCTTCTGGAATACCTGATACGCAATCGGGATCGCGTAGTCAGCAAGGACGATCTTATCGCGTCAGTCTGGCGCGGACGCATCGTTTCCGAATCGGCGCTCGCCACGCGCATCAATGCAGCCCGGTCGGCGATCGGCGACAGTGGCGATCAGCAAACCCTGATCAAGACTCTCCCGCGCAAGGGCATCCGCTTTGTGGGTGTGGTGCGGGAAGGTCAAGAGCATCCGACGCGGGGCGTATCGGACGCCGCGGTGGAACCGGCACTTGCTCTCCCCGACAAGCCTTCGATCGCCGTACTACCGTTCACCAACATGAGCGCCGATCCGGAGCAGGAGTATTTTGCCGACGGAGTGGCGGAAGAGGTCATCACCGCACTATCGCGTTGCAACTGGCTGTTCGTCATCGCCCGGAATTCCTCGTTCACCTACAAGGGCAAGACCGTCGACATCCGACAGGTCGGCCGCGAGCTCGGCGTGCGGTACGTGCTAGTGGGCAGCGTGCGGCGCAGCGGGAGCAGACTTCGGTCTACCGGCCAGCTCATAGACGCGACCAGCGGAGCGAATATCTGGGCCGATCGCTTCGAAGGCGAGACGAGCGATGTATTCGACCTTCAGGATCGCATGACCGAAAGCGTGGTTGCAGCCATCGAGCCGAACCTGCAACGTGCCGAAATCGAACGGCTAAAGCAAAAGCCGACTGCAAGTCTCGGCGCCTATGAGCTGCTACTTCGCGCGCAGCAGCTCGAATATCAATTCAATCAGCAAAGCCTTGCCGAGGCCATTCTATGTCTGGAACGCGCCCTAGCGCTCGATCCCTCCTATGCCCAGGCGATGGCGCTGGCGGCCTACTGCTATGCCGAGCGTCGCCATCAGGCGTGGGCGCGAGACCCCGCGGGTGAGGCCGCGGAGGGCCTCCGTTTGGCCTCACGCGCGATCGACCTCGGCAAAGACGACAGCAATGTCCTCTGGATGGCCGCCTTCACCGTTCGGCATCTGGCGATGGATGCGCATCGTGCAAAGCAACTCGCTGATCGTTCGCTTCAACTGAACCCGAATTCAGCGATCGCCCTGGCGATTTCGGCCTGGATTGAAGTCGGCATCGGAAATTTCGCCAGGGCGCTGGAATTGGCTCGCCGGGCCGAGCGGCTGAGCCCGCGCGATCCCCGCGGGTGGTTCATGGCGACGGTCGCCGGATTGGCTCACTTCCACGCGGGTCAATTTGAGCAGGCCGAAGCCGACCTCAAGCGAGCTTTGGTGCAAAATTCACGCTTCGCTACGGCGCTTCGCGTACTCGCGGCGAGTCTCTGCAAGACTTGGACGCGTGGATGAGGCGGCCGCCGTGGTGCAGGAACTTCTCAAAATTGATCCGCAACTCACAATCTCTAAGTTCAGCGCCCGGTCTATGTTCCTTGCGGAGAGCGTACGAAATAGAGTTGCGGACGCGCTACGCCTCGCAGGACTGCCAGAATAGCGGGGGAAGCAGCCACTCTTGGTATGTCGAAGCGCTAATACGACTTCGGCAGGCCGAGCACCTTCTCGGCGATGAAGTTGAGGATCATGTGCGGCGTGACCGGCGCGATGCGCGGGATCATGACCTCGCGCAGATAGCGCTCGACGTGGAATTCCTTGCGAATAGCCCATGCCGCCGTGGGTCATGACCGCGGTCTCGCAGGCGCGGAAGCCCGCCTCGGCGGCGAGATACTTGGCGGCGTTGGCCTCGGCGCCGCAGTCGCGGCCGCGGTCGTAGAGGCGCGCCGCCTTCATCACCATCAGGTTGGCGGCCTCGAGCTCCATCCAGCACTCGCGCCAGCGGATGCGGCGATGCCCTGGTTCTGGCCGATCGGGCGGCCGAAGACGACGCGCTCGCGCGCATACTTGGCGGCGCGCTGCAAGCGCGGCGCGGCCGATGCCGACGGCCTCGGCGGCGATCAGGATGCGCTCCGGATTCATGCCGTGCAGGATCGAGCGGAAGCCCTCGCCCTCCTCGCCGATGCGGTCGGCGGCGGGAACCGCCATGCCGTCGAAGAACATCTCGTTGGAATCGACGGCGTGGCGGCCCATCTTCTCGATCACGCGGACCGCGACGCGGCTGCGGTCGAGATCGGTGTAGAACAGGGTCAGGCCCTCGGTCTTGCGCTTGACCTGGTCGAGCGGCGTGGTGCGCGCGAGGATGAGCATCTTGTTGGCGACCTGCGCGGTGGAGATCCAGATCTTCTGGCCGGAGAGCACATAGTGGTCGCCGCGGCGCTCGGCGCGCACCTTGAGCTGCGTGGTGTCGAGGCCGGCATCCGGCTCGGTGACGGCGAAGCAGGCCTTGTCCTTGCCGGCGATCAGCGGCGGCAGCATGCGGCGCTTCTGCTCGTCGGTGCCGAACACCACGACCGGCTGCAGGCCGAAGATGTTGATGTGCACCGCCGAGGCGCCGCTCATGGCGGCGCCGGATTCGGCGACCGCCTGCATCATGATCGCGGCCTCGGTGATGCCGAGGCCGGCGCCGCCGTATTCCTCCGGCATGGCGATGCCGAGCCAGCCGGCCTGCGGCGAGCGCGGCATGCAGCTCGTGCGGGAAATCGCCGCTGCGATCCTTCTCGAGCCAATAGGCGTCGTCGAACCGCGCGCAGAGCTTGCAGGATCGCGTCCCGGATCTGCTGCTGCTCCTCGCTCAGTGAAAAATCCATGAGTGATCTCTGCCGTTGTACGTCGGCCATTGTAGCGTGCAGTACGAGCTCGTGCGCCCCCTCTCCCCGCTCGTGGGGAGAGGGTTGGGCGTGAGGGGGTCGCTCGGATATCCGTCTCCTGAAGAGGCTCCCTCACCCGGCCGCCGCCCCGTCCTCTCCCCGCAAGGGGAGAGGTCGTCCCGTCGGCACACGCCGGCATCTACGCGTAGGTCGGCGACACGACCTTCTCGATCGCGGCGGCGATCGACAGCAGGCGCCGGTCGGCGCCGTGCTCGCCGATCAGCATCAGGCCGACCGGCGCGTCGCCGGCGCGGTGGCAGGGGAGCGAGATCGAGCAGCGGTCGAGGAAGTTGGCGATCGACGGGATTGCGCAGCACCAGCGCATTGGCGTGGCGGTAGGCATCGTCGGCTGCGAGATCGGCGATGCGCGGCGCGACGATCGGAGTGGTCGGCATCACCAGCGCATCGTAAGGCGCGGTGATCGCCGCGCATCCGCCGGATGAAGTCCGCCCGCGCCTTGACGAGATCGATGTAGTCGGCGGCGTCCTGCTCCTTGCCGCGCAGGATGCGCACCAGCACGCGCGGGTCGTATGTTTCTCGCCCTTGGCGATCAGCGCGCGATGGATCGCGTAGGACTCCGCCGCGGCCAGCCGCCCTTGGCGTTGATCTGGCGCAAGCTCGTCGAGCTCGCGCAGCGGAATATCGACGATGCGCGCGCCGGCCTTGCGCAGCGCGGCCAGCGCGGCCTCGAACGCCTGCGCGACCGCCGGCTCGACGCCGTCGAGCACCATGGTCTGCGGCACCGCCAGGCGCAGACCCGTCGAGCGGAAACGGCGGCAGTCGGCGACCGGCTCGCCGGCCAGCACCGCGTCGAGCACGGCGCAGCATGCGACCGTCGCGCGCCAGCGGACCGATCGAATCGAGCGAGGTCGAGAGCGGGAACGCGCCCTGCGTCGGAACGCGATGCGCCGTCGGCTTGAAGCCGACGATGCCGCACAGCGCCGCCGGAATGCGGCACGAGCCGCCGGTATCGGTGCCGAGCGCGCCGAACGCCATGCCGTCGGTGACCGACACCGCCGCGCCCGACGGACGAGCCGCCGGGAATGCGGCCGGCCTTGCGGTCATACGGGTTGCGCGGCGTGCCGTAGTGCGGATTGATGCCGAGGCCGGAGAAGGCGAACTCGGTCATGTTGGTGCGGCCGATCGGGATGAAGCCGGCGGCGCGCAGCCGCGCGACCGCCGGCGCGTCGTGCTTGGCCGGCGCGCGCGTCGCGCAGCACGATCGAGCCGGCGGTCGTCACGTCGCCCGCGATGTCGAACAGGTCCTTGATCGAGACCGGAATGCCGGCGAAGGGCGACGGCGCGCGCCGTGCGCGCGCAGGTGGTCGTAATAGTCCGCCGCCGCGAGCGCCGGCTTCGGCGTGGACCTTGAGAAAGACGCGCGCGCCCTTCGCCGGCCGGATCGGCGATGCGCGCCAGGCATTCCTCGACCAGGGCGCGGCTCTTGGCCCGGCGGCGAGGTCGGTCGGACTGCTGCAATGCTGTGCATGGGGCTCGCTCCTATGCAGATTGATGATGGCCTGCTGGGAAATAGCGGCTTTGACCGTCCTTCATCGCCTGCTACGCTCGCCCGCGCAATGCGTCCATCGCATTCCCGGAGTTCTCGTGTCGCACGTCCTCTCTCTCTCGTTGCACGACGGGTCGGGCACCGGCCCGCCGAGGTCGCCATCGATCAGGCCGTGATCGCCGGCTGGACCGGACGCGATCCGGCCGCGGTCGAGAAGCACATCAAGGAGCTGGAAGCGCTCGGCGTGAAGCGGCCGGCGACGACGCCGATCTTCTACCGCGTGTCGGCCGCGCGGCTCACGACCGACGGACACGATCGAGGTGGTGGGCGAGAGCTCCGGCGGCGAGGTCGAATTCGTGCTGCTGCAGCATGGCGGGCGGCTCTGGGTCGGCGCCGGCTCCGACCACACCGACCGCGAGGTCGAGAAATACGGCGTCACCGTCTCCAAGCAGATGTGCGAGAAGCCGATCGCGTCCACGTTCTGGGCCTACGACGACGTCGCGCCGCACTGGGATCGCCTGCTGCTGCGCGCGCACGTGATCGAGAAGCGGCAAGCGCGCGCTCTACCAGGAGGGCGCGCGTCACCGCGATGATGCGATCCGCGCGCGTTGATCGCCCGGCACGCGGCCGACGGCCGCCTGCCCGACGGCACGCTGATGTTCTGCGGCACGCTCGCCGCGCACGGCGGCGTGCGCGCCACCAACGAGTTCGCATTCGAGCTCGAAGACCCCGTGCTCGGCCGCAAGATCGCGCACGCCTACGGGTGCGCACGCTTCCGATCCTGGGATGAATCGACGACTGCCGGAGAAGCACCATGCCGATGAACAAGCCGCATCTCGAATTCACCCGCGTCGACATGAGCGCCGGCTGGGCGACGCCGCCGGGCTATCCCGCGGGCATCAAGCAGAAGATTCTGGCGAGCGACCTCGACGAGAGCCGCAAGATGGGAAGCCGCACGCGGCTGCTGCGCTTCGATCCGGGCGTCTACACCACCGCGCCGTTCGTGCACGACCATTGGGAGGAGGTCTACCTGTCTCGGGCGACCTCATCGTCGGCAACGACACGCAGGGCAAGGGCGGCGAGCCGTTCGATGCGCCGACCTATGCCTGCCGCCCGCCCGGCGTCCATCACGGGCCGTTCAAGTCCGACCGCGGCTGCCTGCTCTACGAGATCCACTACTACGACGAGAGCAACAAGAAGTAGCCCTAGCGTTGTGCTTCTGACACTTGATTCAGTTGCAGTCATTTTCCGGGCGCGGGCTTCAGCCCGCGAGCCCGAATGACAGCCTATGGATCGGATCGAACCGATAGAAACACGACACTACCGCCGCCGCGACGGCTTCTTCGCGCGCGCCGCCTCGTCGCGCTCGAACAGCCCGGCGACGAAACGGCGGGTGCGCTCGAGGTGCTCGGCCAGCAGCTCGGTCGCGCGTGCATCGCGCGCGAGCGCGGCATCGACCAGCGCGCGATGCTCGGCCGCGATGTCGCGCATCAGCCGCTCGGTCGGGCTGTGCACGAGCCGCAGCGCGCGGTAGCGCTCGGTCTGGTCGACCATCTGATCGACGAGCCGCAGCAGCTTCGGTGCCGGCGCCGCCGCGATCAGCGCCGCATGGAAGGCGCGATGGCGCGCCTCCCATTCGATCACGCGCTCGCCGCGATCGCCGGCCGCCGCGCGGCCCGGCAGCGACGCGCGCTCCAGCCGATGGCAGGCGCCGAGCACGACGGCTTCCCATTGGTCGTCGCCGTGCTCCATCGCGAGCTGCAAGGCCTCGCATTCGAGCAGGCCGCGGATGCGATAGAGCTCGTCGAGGTCGGCGCGCGACGGCAAGCGGCACGCGCACGCCGCGATGGCCGCTCGCGACGAGCAGGCCCTCGCCGACCAGCCGCGCCAGCGCCTCGCGCAGCGGACTGATGCCGCAGCCATAGCGGGCGAGCAGGTCGCGCGTCAGCAGCGCCGCGCCCGGCGCGAACGCGCCGGCCAGCAGATCGCCCTTGAGCGCGCCGTAGATCTGCTCGGCGAGCGTGCGCGCGGGAGACGAGATCGTGACCATGCGCGAGGTGTCGCGCGAATTGGGCGGCCCGTCAAGATTTTCCAACTTGAGGCTAGATTTTCCAAAATCTATTGAACTCGTGCCGGGACCTGGCGGACGATCCACGATCGGGACTTCTTGGTGCGAGGGAGAGTGCGATGTGGGCCGTGGCGACCGCGCGGATCGAGGGCCGGCCGACCGCGTGCCTGGTGGTCGGCGAGCGGCTTTATCCCCTGCCCGTCCTCGACCGCTCGCTGCCCGCGACCGTGACCGATCTCTTCGCGGATTGGCCGACCTATGCGACGGTCCTGCCGGGCCTCGCGGCGGCCGCGGCGCGCTCGGCCGGCGCGGCGCACGATGTCGCGAAGACCGAGCTGCTCGCGCCGCTGCTCTATCCCGGCAAGGTGCTGTGCGCCGGCGCGAACTACTACGACCACATGGCCGAGATGGGCTTTCCGGACGTGAAGAAGGAAACGCAGCGGCTGTTCTTCTTCTTCAAGCCGCCGCGCAACGCGGTGGTCGGCCCCGGCGCCACGGTGCGTGATGCCGCGCGGCACCGTGAAATACGACTGGGAGATCGAGCTCGCCGCCGTGATCGGCAAGACCGCGCGCTATGTGACGGCGGAGCGAGCGCTCGACCACGTGGCGGGCTACACGGTCGCGATCGACATGTCGGCGCGCGACTTCAACCAGGCGCCCGACCAGTTCTACAAGTTCGACTGGGTCGCCGGTAAGGCGACCGATACCGCCTGTCCGATGGGTCCGTGGATCGTGCCGGCGAGCGCCATTCCGAATCCGCAGAACGTCGCGCTGCAGCTCGCGGTCAACGGCGAGATCAAGCAGGACAGCAACACCAGCCGGATGATCTACTCGGTCGCCGAGCAGATCGCGCGCGCCTCGGAGATCATGACGCTCGATCCCGGCGACGTGGTGCTGACCGGCACGCCCGCCGGCGTCGGCGTGCCCAAGGGCACGTTCCTCAAGCCGGGCGACAGGATCGACGCAACCATCGACGGGATCGGTACGCTGGCCGTCGAGATCAAGCCGCCGGCCTGACCGCCACCCGAAAGGAGAGATGCCATGATCGCACGCATGCTGTCGCTGTTCGCCGGCCTTGCCGCCTGCGCGCTGCTCGCCGCGGCGCCCGCTTCGGCGCAGGGCAAGATCCTCATCCGTTTCTCGACCGCCGCGCCGCCGGTGGACTTCCTGAGCAAATCGTTGGAGCGCTTCAAGGAGGAGCTCGAGAAGGCGGCGCCCGACCAGTTCGATATCAAGCTGCATCGCGGGCTCGAGCCTGTTTCGCCAGGGCACCGAGGTGCCGGCGATCCAGCGCGGCAATCTCGAGATGAGCACCATGACGACCTTCGAGGTCGCCCAGCAGATTCCCGAGTGGGGCTTCCTCAATCGCGCCTTCCTGTTCCGCGACTGGGATCACGTCACCAAGGTGCTGCGCGGCCCCGTCGGCGAGCGCTACGCCAAGGACATTGCCGACAAGATGGAGATCGTGATCCTGGCGCCGACCTATCTCGGCACGCGCCAGGTCAACCTGCGCGCCACGCGCGACGTGAAGAGCCCGGCCGATCTCGCCGGCGTGAAGCTGCGCATGCCGGGCGGGCCCGGAATGGCTGCTGCTGGGCCAGTCGCTCGGCGTGACGCCGACGCCGATGGCCATGCCGGAGATCTATCTGGCGCTCAAGACCGGCGCCATCGACGGCCAGGAAAACCCGCTCACCATCATGAACGCCGCCAAGCTGCACGAGGTGACGCAGCAGGTGGTGCTCACCGCGCACCTGGTGCAGCCGGTGTTCTATGCGCTGCGCAAGCAGGTGTGGGACGGCCTCTCGGCCGACCTGAAGCAAAAGGTGCGCGCCGCGGCCGTGACCGCCACGGCGTTCAACGACGAGGCGCGGCTCAATGACGAGAAGCAGGTCGCCGAACGGATCAAGGGGCTGGGCCTGAGCGTCAGCCCGGTCGACCTGAAGCCGTTCCGCGACAATGCCGACAAGGTCTACGCGGCGTCCGATCTCACCAAGCCCTGGAGCCGGGACCTGATGCAGCAGGCGATCGACACCAAATGATCGGCAACACGTGATCGCCCGCCTGCTGCGCGTTATCGTCAAGGCCGCGGAGGCCGCATCCGCCGGCGCCTTCGCCGTCATGTTCGTCCTGTTCCTCGTCGGCATCTTTGCGCGCTACGTGCTGGCGCGGCCGCTCGCCTGGACCGACGAGCTGATCATGGTGATCTTCCTCTGGCTGGTGTTCCTGACCGAGGCCCTGGTCATCGAGGACCGCGAGCAGGTCACCTTCGACGCGGTCTACGACCTGCTGGGCGAGCGCGGCCGGCGCATCATCCAGATGGTCGGCGCCATCGCGATCGCCTGCCTGTTCATCGCGGCGCTGCCGACCGTGCTCGACTATGTGCGCTTCCTCTGGCGCGAGCGCACCAACGTCATGCTGTGGCGGCTCGATATCGTCTATTTCTGCTTCGTCATCTACTGGTGCAGCGTGATCGTGCGCGCCGCCGCCAGGCTCGTCCGCCTCGCCGGCCCGAACTGGCGCGCCGAGGTGGCGCCGGCGCGCGCCGACGAGCGCACCAGCATCCTGGGCTAGACGCCATGAGCGCGCCCATCCTCGCCATGAGCGCGGCGTTCGTGGTGTTCGCGCTGCTGCGTTTCCCGATCGCGCTGATGATGTTCGGCTGCGGCCTCGTCTACCTCTGGACGAGCCGCCAGGACATCGGCCTCCTCGTCGACCAGACGCTCAATTCGAGCTTCCAGCTCCACGTCCTGCTGGCGATCCCGATGTTCATCCTGGCGGGCAACGTGATGAACGCCGCCACCATCAGCGAGCGCATCTGGGCCGCGGCCGATGCGGTGGTCGGGCGCATGCGCGGCGGGCTCGGCCAGGTGACCGTGATCATGAACGTCGTCATCTCCAGCATGTCGGGCAGCGCGGTCAGCGACGCGGCCGGCGCGGGACTGGTCGCGATCCAGATGATGCGCAAGGTCGGCGGCTATCCGGCGGGCTTCGCGGTCGCGCTCACGGCCGCGGCCTCGTGCCTCGGCCCGATCATTCCACCGTCCATCCCGATGGTGATCTACGCGATCCTCAGCGGCGTCTCGGTCGGCGCGCTGTTTCTCGCGGGCGTGATGCCGGGCCTGCTCATGGCGGCGAGCCTGATGATCATGATCGCCTGGATCGGCGCGCGGCGCGGCCTCCCCGTCGGCCGCGCGGTCCCGCTGCGTGAGATGCCGCAGGTGCTTCGCCGCGCCGTCGTGCCGTTCTCGCTTCCCGTGGTGCTGCTCGGCGGGATCTGGGGCGGCATCTTCACCCCGACCGAGTCGGCCGCCGTGGCGGCGTTCTGGGCGCTCGTCATCGGCGCCGCGATCTACCGCAATCTCGGGGCCAAGACGATGTTTGCGGTGTTCGCGGTGTCGGCGCGGCAATCCACCGTCGTGATGATGCTGATCGTCTCGTCGTTCATCGTCAATTTCGCGCTCGAGCGCGAAGGCGTGGCACTCGCGCTGGCGCAATGGATCCAGCACATGGATCTGTCGCCGCTCGCCTTCCAGCTCGTGGTCAACGTCATCTTCCTGGTGCTCGGCACCGTGCTCGACGGCGCGGTGATGCTGCTGGTGTTCGTGCCGGTGCTGCTGCCGGCCGCCAAGGCGCTCGGCATCGACCTGGTGCATTTCGGCGTGGCGCTGATCCTCAATTTCATGATCGCCATGATCACGCCGCCCTACGGCTTGATCCTGTTCGTGCTCAGCGCGCTGACCGGCGTACCGATGCGCGAGATCAACCGCGAGGTCTGGCAGTTCTGCCTGCCGCTCACGGTCGTGCTGTTCATCCTGGTATGCTTTCCCTCGATCACGCTCTGGCTGCCGCGCCTGTTCGGCTATGCGGGGTAGTTTATGACGCGGTAGGATGCGGCTTGCATGATTGCTAGCAAGCGGATTCATATGAGAGCCAGGAAGGAACTCCATCCGACGGACTTGGTTCGTGAGGCTCTCGCCGCTCAAGTTCTGAACTTCATGAATCGAGGCAAACTCGGCACGTCGGGTGCAATGCGACCAACTCTCTCGCCAGCAAGCGAAACTGATCTGGATTGCGTCCGGCCCGCATTCGGGGACAAACAGCAAACTGGACTATCAGTGCGGCGCCCTGTGAGCCGACCTTACCGCGTGAACCGGCGTCGCCGCGGCACCTGCGAAAGGCGAGAATGGGCTATGATGCCGCCGGACGAGAGAGCCAAATGGCCGTGTTGCGAGGACGGGAGGCATTCCATGCTGCGATTTATGATCGTGCTCGTCATCGGGTTGGCCGCCAATGTCAACAGCGTGACGGTCGCCTCCACCCAGAGCTATCCGCAGCGCGCGGTCAAGTTCATCCTGCCGTTTGGCCCCGCCGCCGGAGTTGACATCACCGCCCGGATGCTCGGCGATAAGCTCGCGGCGCGCTGGGGCAAGCCGGTGGTGATCGAGAACCGTCCCGGCGGCGACGGCCTCGTTGCCATCAATGCCTTCACCAGCGCCAACGACGACCACACACTGTTGTTCGTTCCGGCCTCGACCTTCACGGCGCACCCCTATGCGCACGAAAAACTGCCTTACAATGCGGAGCGCGACCTGCTTCCGATCACGAACGTCACGACCATTGTGATTGCGCTTTCGGCTCCGCAATCCCTGAACGTGAAATCGCTCGGCGAATTCATTGCGCTGGCCCGCGCCAAGCCCGATACGCTCAACGTGGCGGCCGCCGCCGGCAATTCCGACCTGATCTTGTCGGCTTTCATCAAGACCCAGGGCTTGCCGGTGGCCCGGGTACCGTACCGCGACATCCAGCAGGCGCCGAACGACCTGGCCGAATCACGCATCCACCTTCTAATGTCATCCTACGCGACGATGCTTCCACTGGTTCAGGCCGGAAAGCTTAGAGTGCTGGCGGTGACCAGCCGGAAGCGGGTGGGAATCGCCGCCGACACTCCGACCGTCGCCGAGGCAGGCTACCCGTATCTCGGACTGGACAGCCTGATCGGTATGTACGGCCCGCGCGGAATGTCGAATGCGCTGCGCGAAAGTGTCGCCGCCGACGTCCGTGCCGTGGTCGAGGCCGATCCGACCATAGCGAGCCGGCTAGCGGCGACCGGCCAAGTCGTCGATATCCGCGGCCCGGCCGAATTCGCAGCCGGAATCAAGGAGATCCGAGACCAACTCGCCTCGATCGCGCAAGCGCTCGGGATCAAGGCCGCACAGTAAGCGGCGAACGACAATCGGCGTGGCCTCGATGTGCCTCCAACGCCACTCGCGCGCGCCGATGAGGTGATCGAATAATCCGACCGATGTCCAGAGTCTTCGCGCACGACTCGGAACTGCCGGCCCGGCCCGCTCACGTCAGCTATCATCGGGGGCATTCCGGAAAACATTTGCTCGTGGTGAGCTTTTCCGAGTTTGGCCCGTTGCCGAGTTTCCGGATCTCTCTCGTGAATTTGTTCGCCGCCCTCGGTTTCGCCATCAGCGTGTCGCCGGAGTGCTCACTCAGCCTCGATGTTCGCCGCCTTGATGATCGGCCACCACTTCTCGATCTCACCTTATGAAATTCGGCTAGCGCCTGCGGAGTTCGCTGCGCCTGCGGAATCTCCGGCCACCAAGTCCTGCATCGCAGCTGCGCCGCCGCGATAACGAACTAACTGAAGGCGAGTGTCGGTAACATTTTGAAAGAAAACGCCGAATACGTGCTGCGGACTACCCACGCCGGCGGCCCCAACGATGCCTCAGCTGGGTTCGCCTTCAACCAAGCGATGAGACCGCTCAGATCATTCGCCGGCTTCGTTTTCTTCGCAACGATCACCTGCGCGCTGTTCGCTGGTCAGGCCGGCGATCGGATCGAAATCATTCAACACGTCGTACGGGAGCGCGTAGATTGCGCCGTTGACGACGTGCAGTGCTTCGGCAGGCCCGAGGACCAATCGTGCAGCGCGTCGCGGCGCGGCGCGGGCGACCCGGCCAACGCCGAGGTCGCCCGGCGGCGCCCGTCACATTTGCAATCGGCGATGCGTCTGACTCGACCGCGTGCCCCAAGCGCTTCGGACCGACCGGATACGCCCGAGCGCTGCTCCGACGGCCCACCGGTGCTGCGAACGTTGCACCACCATGCGTGATCGGCCGTCGCCGGTATAGAACTTCTGCGCCCGATGCGAATGGTCGCCGCCGGACGGCAGCAGCACCTGCTGCAGTTTGCAGAAATCGACGTCTGCTGCAGACGTCATTGCCTCCCCTCCGGCCGCGCCGGACACACAGCAGTCCGCGAATTCGAGCAAAAATAGTCGGCTGCCGTGATGCGCGGATGATGCGACATTCCTGATCGGGCTGCAACAGGATTACTCAGCGGGTCGCGGGATTGCAGCTTGGCGGTCGCACCGGGTACTTGTCTCCGCGAATAAGATGAATCCGGAAACGCTGTCACGTCCTGTTCGGCCGTTGGTTGCAGGCGCGGGCGCTGAACCACTTGTTCGTCGTGAACACCGGTAACAAGCTCTTCCCGCCATCTTACGGAGTACGCTTGCCGTATTTTCCGCAGAAGCTTGAGCGGTTAGATCGCCCTCGACGCGCCAATGCCCTTCCGCGCCCGCAACGTCGGCGCGCAGGATCAGGCGGTTGCCGGTCCGGTGCAGGCTGCTCGACAGGCGTTGTTTGGGAATTGAACGTTCGAATGCGGCAATGAGCGGTCGCAGCGACACGCTAACAGGCCCAAGTTGCACGTCGGATTTTTCGCCGACGATATTCGCCAAGGCGTCGCCCGGATTGTTGACCCCGACCTTCAGCGAGGAAAGATTTTCGCCCCCCGGGGGCGGTGGATTGGCGACGTCGATCGTCTTGTAAAGCTCGCTGAGCAGGCCGAGCTCGTTGGCGAGATGCGCCGCAAGTCCCGCGGCGAAGCTGTCGAAGTCTTTGCCGGCATGGTTGACCGTGGTGAGGACGACGAAGCGCCCGCGGCTGCGATAGGCGTGGACGATCAGCCAGAGCAAGCCGTAGACTGCGGCCACCTTGGCGACAAATGGCCAGGCGACAAATGTCCAGCCGTTGAACGTGCGGGTTTGCATGTAGTCAAGCAACATGCCAGCGCCGCCGACCGCTGCCAGGCCGATCGCGTGCGGGCGCCATCCCGAGACGAGCCAACGCCGCGCTTCTCCGACGGCCCGCGCCACCCCGTAGGCGGCGTACCGAAACCAAATAAAGCGCCAGAGCACCATGGTCCCCGCGGCCAGATGCAGAAATCGACTGCGGGGAAGTTTCATTGGCGCTCCCTCCCAGGCACGCAGCCCGACGATGGAAACGCGGACAGCGGCGCACCCACCGCGAGCCGGATTTAAGATCGACGTTTGGAGTTGCTTGCCGGCCGATGGCACCAGGCTGCCGCTGAAGTGAAGGGGGATTTCGGCAAGTCCCGCCGGCAGCTCTCCAACTAGGCTACATCAGGTTTGCGGATGAGCGAAAGGGGAAATGACCGCTCCTGGCCCATCTCGGACCTGCCGAGAAGTCTGCTAGCCGGCCGCTATCGGTGATAGACGAACACCAAGCAAACTCGATTTATGAGAACGCACCCCAGCTAGCCGCGGAATTGCTTCTCACGGTGCGCACACGGGCTACACTTCTTCCTGCAAGCCACGTAATCTCGCCAATGGGAATAACAACGGAAATGACATGCTGGCGCCCGACGACAAGTTGAAGTTTTCGCCCAAGCCCTACCTGTCCGCGACCCCGCGCTTTGCGAGCGGCGCCGACACGCCGCGCGATTTCCTCGAGCGCTGCCTCGCCGATCTCGCGGCGTTCGAGCCGAAGATCGGCGCCTTCGTCAATCTCAGCCTCGATCGCGCACGCGCGGCGGCCGACGCGGTCGACCGCGCGCTGGCGCGAGGGCCGGCCGCTGTCGAAGATCGACGGCATGCCGGTCGGCATCAAGGACATCATCGAGACGATCGACATGCCGACCGAGCAGGGCTCGCCGCTGTTCGTGGGCTGCCGCACCGAGCGCGACGCCGCCAGCGTCGCGGCGCTGCGCGAGGCCGGCGCCGTCATCGTCGGCAAGACCGTGACCACCGAATTCGCCGCCACCGAGCCGCGCGGCACCAAGAACCCGCACGATCTGCGCCGCACGCCGGGCGGCTCGAGCAGCGGCTCCGCCGCCGGCACGGCCGCCGGCATGTTCAGCGCCGCGCTCGGCACCCAGGTGATCGGCTCGACCATCCGTCCCGCCAGCTATTGCGGCTGCATCGGCTTCAAGGCGACTGTCGGCGCGCTCAACCGCGGCGGCAGCTACGACGGCCTGAGCCAGAGCGCGACCGGCGTGCTCGCCACCACGCTTGGAAGACACCTGGCAGGTCGCCTACGAGATCGCGGCGCGCGCCGGCGGCGATCCCGGCTATCCCGGCCTGTTCGGACCGGCGAGCATGCCGGCGGCGAAGAAGCCGCGCCGCGTCGCCTTCCTGGAGACCGCGGGCTGGGCCGCGGCGTCGCCGGATGCGAGAGCCGCGATGACCGATGCGCTGGCGCGCTGCAAGGCAGCCGGCATCGACGTCGTGACACGAGTCCGATGTGAACGTGGCCGGCGTCGAGGCCGCGATCGCGCAGGCGCGGCCGCTCTCGATGCGGATCAACGGCTGGGAATCGCGCTGGCCGCTCAACACCTACCGCGAGCGCGACGCCAGCAAGATCAGCAAGGTCATGCTGACGCGGCTGGCCGAGGCCGAGGCCATGACGCTCGACGACTACCGCAACGATCTCGCGGAACGGGACAAGGTGCGCGCGCTCTACGCCGAGCTTGCCGCGGAATGCGATGTCTGCGTGAGCCTCTCGGCGCCGGCGGCTGCGCCCATCGGTCTGCAATCGACCGGCGATCCCAATTGCACGGTGCACGCGTCGCTGCTCGGGATCCCGGCGATCTCGCTGCCGGTGCTGCAGGACGAAGGCCTGCCGCTCGGCCTGCAGGTGACCGGCTTCGTCAACCGCGACGCGGAGACCTTCGCCGCGGCCGCCGCGATCAAGGCGCTGTTCTAAAGTGAACGCGCTCGATCGCTACCGTGACGGCGCGCCGAGGCATCCGCGCGGCTATCCCGATCTGCACGAGCACGTGCTGGCGCTGGCGCGCGAGGGATTGCTCGTCGTCGTCGAGGAGCCCATCAACAAAGACACCGAGATGCACCCGCTGGTGCGCTGGCAGTATCGCGGCGGCATCGCCGAGGCGGACCGCAAGGCGTTCCTGTTCACGCAGCCGACGGACTCCAAAGGCCGGCGCTTCGACGTCGCCGTGCTGGTCGCGGGCCTTGCGGCGAACCGCGACGTCTACCGCGTCGGTTTCGGCAAGCCGCTCGACGAGATCGGCCGGACCTGGGTCGAGGCCATCGCCAATCCCATTGCGCCGCGCGTGGTCGCCGACGCTCCATGCCAGGAGGTGGTGATCGAGGGCCGCGACCTCGACAAGGATGGCGCGGCGCTCGACGGGCTTCCCGTTCCGATCTCGACGCCGGGCTGGGACAACGCGCCCTATCTCTCGGCCGGCCACTACATCACCAGGGATCCCGACACCGGCATCCAGAACGTCGGCAATTATCGCGGGCAGCTCAAGGCGCCGCGCCGGCTGGGCATGAACCCGTCGGTCGAGCTGCGTGCCGGCATCTACGCCCATTGGCTCAAATGCAAGGCGCGCGGCGAGCCCCTGCCCTGCGCCGTCGTCGTCGGCTGCCCGCCGGCGATCTCCTATGCGTCGGTGCAGAAGATGCCGGAGAATCTCGACGAGATCGCGGTCGCGGGCGCGCTCGCCGGCGGACCGATCAACGTGGTGCGCGCCAGGACCGTCGACCTGCTGGTGCCGGCGGAGGCGGAGATCGTCATCGAGGGCCTGATCAACACCGAGCTGCTGGAGCCGGAGGCGCCGTTCGGCGAGTTGCACGGCTACGTCAACCTGCAGGAATACAACGCCTTCATGGAGGTGACCGCGATCACGCGCCGCCGCCACCCGATCCTCACCTCCTTCATCAGCCAGGTGACACCGAGCGAATCCAGCGTGATCCGCCGCGTGGCGATGGAGCCGCTCTATCTCCATCACCTGCAATCCGTGCTCGGCATCAAGAGCGTGCGGCGGGTGGCGATGCACGAGCCGCTCACCAGCCTCTACGCCGTGATCGCGATCCAGTTCGCGCGCGGCGCGCCCGAGAGCGAAATCTGGCGCGCGTTGCATGGCGCGTCGTCGCTGCACCGCTTCGCCGGCAAATGGATCGTCGCGGTCGACGAGGACATCGCGCCCGACAACGCCGACGCGCTGTTCTGGGCGATGTCCTACCGCTGCCAGCCGCAGCACGATCTGCACGTGGTTCCGCACAAGGACCCCGGCCACGGGCCGCGTGGTCCGCACGACGGCGGCGAGAGCGCGGCGGTGCTGATCAACGCCACGCTCAAAGGCACCTTCGCGCCGGTCGCGCTGCCCAAGCGCGAGTTCATGGAAAATGCCAAGGCGATCTGGGAGCGGCTCGGCCTGCCGCCGCTCACGCCGCAGCCGCCGTGGCATGGCTACGATCTCGGCCATTGGCCGGCGGAGCTCGAGCGCCAGGCCGCGATGGCGGCGAAGAGCGAGTATTTCGAGCTCGGCCAAAACCTCGCCAACGAACGCCGCGGCGACGTCGCGATGAACACACCGGTGGAGAAAAGAAAATGAAGCTTGCGGTCCCCGACATGATCTCGAACTCGTATTTCCCGGCGATCGCCGCGATCGAGCTCGGCTGCTTCAAGGACGAAGGCCTCGATGTCTCGCTCGAGATGATCTACCCCGTGGACAAATGCTACGCGGCGCTGCGCGACGGCGCCGTCGACTTCGTCGGCGGCTCCGCGCATTCGGCGCTGTCCGCGTTTCCGCAATGGCAGGGCGCGAAGCTCCTCTGCGCGCAGGGCCAGGGCATGTACTGGTTCCTGGTCATGCACAAGGATTTCGGCGGCAAGCGCGGCGACCTGAGCGTGGTGAAGGGCAGGAGCATCGGCGCGGCGCCGTGGGTCGATATCGGGCTGCGCCGCCTGCTGATCGAGGCCGGCATCGACCTCGCGCGCGATGAGGTCAAGATCGCGCCGGTGCCGGGCGCGGTCGGCGCCGGGGTGAATTTCGGCGTGACGGCGGCGAAAGCGCTGGAGGACCGCAAGATCGACGGCTTCTGGGCGAACGGCATGGGCACCGAGGTGGCGGTGCGGCGCGGCGTCGGCACCGTCGTGCTCGACGTGCGGCGCGGCGACGGGCCGAAGCCGTGCTTCAACTACACGATGGCGTCGATCGCAACGACCGACGCGCTGATCCAGAAATCGCCGGAGACGGCGGCGGCCGCGGTGCGCGCGATGGTGAAGACGCACGCGGCGCTGAAGGCGGACGTGTCGCGTGCGACGGCGATCGGCAAGAAGCTGTTTCCGCCGTCGGAGGCCGAGCTGATCGCCGAGCTTATCCGCCGCGACCTGCCCTACTACGACCCCACGATCTCGCGCGATTTCGTCGCCGGCATGAACCAGTTCTCCCGCGACATGGGGATTCTCAAGGGCGACGTGCCGTACGAGAGCGTGGTGGCAACGCAGGTGTCGCAGTATTGGAAATGAGCTCAGCCGCGGGCCGCAACAAGATCAATCGCACAATTTCGCCGCTTCCAGAATACGCTTGATCCGGGCTTTGTCCTTCGCACGGCACATGTCGGCGACCAGGGCTTTCGCTTCGCCGCGCCGCCCTTGCTCGACGATGAGAGCGGCGAGAACGGCTTGCGCCAAGTCTCGAGTTGGGCGACCGACAGGGTCCGACGCAGCCAAGGTTATGGTTGCCCGAAGCTCATTCTCCGCTTCGGAGTTTCTATTCGCCCGCATGAGAGCGAACGCCCGGACGAGGTGAGAACGCGGATCCTTCGGGTAGCGGGCCAACAGTTTCGCGGATTGCTGCTCGCCGGCTTTCGTCAAATCCGACGGCATTTCGGAGGACGGAACGAGTTGCGCGGCCTTCGCGGCGTAAGTTGGGTATCGCGTGGCAGCGATGCCAGTGGAGACAGTCGAGGCGACGAGGCCCATCACGGCCGTCATGGCCGCCAGCCGGGTAAACAGCGGACGGAGATCGTGGTGCCAAAGCGCGTTCAAGACCAATCCGATCGCGCTGCCGGCGATCGCGCCGCCGGCATGGGCGGCATAATCGACGTCGCCCGAAGCCGCAAATGCAAGCGGGAGCAGGGACGGTATGCCGAACCACAACGACGTTCGCCGCATCGAGCGCTGCTCCACCGGATCAGCGGGACGGAAGCTCACGACGAACAACGCGCCGATCAGCCCGGTAATCGCCCCCGATGCGCCGACGCTCGGCATGCCGGGCGGGTTGCCGATCAGCGATCCCGCCACGCCGCCCAAGGCACTGACGACGAAGATCATCGGAAACCATGCTCTCCCGATCATCGGCTCGAGACGCACGCCGACGAAAAGCAAGGCGAAGCAGTTGCCGAATAGATGAGAGTAGCTTGCGTGCAGTAGGGGTGCGAGGCTGACCCGCCACCATTCTCCCGCCACGACGACCAGATCATAGCTGACGGCACCGAACGCGATGAGCGACTCGACGCTGAGATCGCCGCCGTTGATGTCGAACGCCAGACGGCGCTCCACGCCGAAAACGAGCATCAGAAACAGAATCATGCCGCCGGTCAGGAACGGGATATCCGCGATCAGGCTTCTCCCGCCGATCGTCTCCTCGGGCGGAGCGACGCCGGTGTCATGCTCGAGCACGACATCCGGAACGGGGGCAGCCGCACTTACGCGAGGCAATGGACTCGCGACCTGTGGGGCTGCGCCACGCCGGCCAAAGGTTTTCGTCGTCATCGTTCGCCGCTCAACAAATCCGTCGAATAGAGGCGGCCGACCTTGCCGCGAAATAATGTGCGACGGCTTAGCGGATCGCCGAAAAGCGCATTCCGATCCGCCGCAATGGTAAGGGTTCGGTTACGCCCGGCTTCGACGTCAATGTTGCGTGTTTAATGAAGCGCTAATCTGCCGGCTCGCTTGCAGAACAGATCTATCTCTCCTCGACCGGCGGCAGGGCGAGCGCGGCGTCGACCATGGCCGTGGCGCGCTTGAAATCGAAGTTGCGGTAGACGTTCTGCTTAACGATGAAGGAAGAGCCGCCGTAGAATTTTTCGTATTGCTGGTGGCGGCTGCCGAACTCGGTGCCGATGAAGTCCCACAACAGCCGCACCAGCGCCGTGCGGGACCTCGCATCCATGGAGCCCGAGCGCATATAGCGCTCGATCATCGGCGCGATCTCGGGGTTGTCGAAATCCGCGGCGGACGACGGCTGCGAGATCACCGAAGAGCTCACCAGCTCGCGCACCGTTTCCAGCATTCGGCCGTTGAACTCCGACTGCATCGCCATCGCCGCATAGAGCGTGACCACCGAGGGCCAAAGCACGCCGTCCTTGATCGGCGCGGCGGTCTCGTGCGCGAGCAGCATGCCTTCGTAGATCGACACCAGCGCCGCGAGCTCGCCCATGGCGATCTGCACCGGCGGCTGCCCGGCGCTGCCGATCATCTCGACCGTGCGTTGAGCCAGCCCCATCATGAAGCGCAGCTTGGTGACATAGCGCACCTGCGCCTGGTGATTGCCATAGGAATGCGAAGGCGTCTTGAACCACTGGTCGCGGCTGAGCTCCAGATTGCGATAGATGAACACGTGCTCCCAGGGCACGAATACGTTGTCGAACACGACATAGCTGTCGGACTCGTCGAACCGGCTCGACAGCGGGTAATCGAACGAATTGTCGGCGTGCAGAGCGAACGGCCGGCGCGGGATGAGCTTGACGCCCGGCGCGTTGACCGGGACGGCGACGCAGTTGGCGTAGTTCTCGTCGCCGGGCTGGAGCGGATGGATGCAGCTCAGGTGAATCCAGTCGGAGAGCACACCGCCGGTCGCGACCTGCTGTGCGCCGGAGATGACGATGCCGTCGTCGCGCTCCTTCACCACGCCGGCGTAGAGCGTAGGATCGCTCTGCTTGTGCGCGGGCTTGCTGCGATCGATCTGCGGCGGCACGATCGCATAGCTGAGGTAGAGATGCTCGTCGCGCATCTTCTCGTAGAACGCGACGACGTTGTCGGCGAATTTCTGCCCGCCCGCCGCGAACACGCTCGGCACCGCCGCGTAACCGGCAAAAAAGCTCGCAACATGGTCGGGCGAGCGCCCCATGAGGCCGAACGTCGCCTCCGCCCAGGTTTCCGAAAACAGCCGCCGCGCGCGCAGGTCGGCGTGAGTTCGGGGAATCTGATAGGCGCGCAGCACCGGTGAGCCGGTCTTGGGCGAGACGAAGGTCATGCGCTCGCGCATCTCGGGCGCCGCCGCGATGTCGTAGAGCCGCGCGATCGAGCGCGCCGCCTCGCGGAAGGCGCGGTGCGCGGTGACGTCCTTGACGCGCTCGCCGTCGACGAACACCTGCCGTCCGTCGTTGAGCGAGGCAAGATAGTCGGAGCCGGTTCGCATGTGAATTGACGCCTCGTCAGTTGATGCTTGATGGTGCCGCGCATTCGGTGCGCCCCCTCCCCTTGAAAAGGGGAGGGTTGGGGAGGGGATCGCCTTCGATGCGGCAGTTGACCCCCACCCCAACCCTCCCCCTTTCAGGGGGAGGGAGTAGACCGAGCTTGTTGCCCGTGCGGCGGCTTCATCGCTTGATCCATCTTCACGACTTTACTCCCTTCGCGATCAGCTCGACCAGCTCGTGCGGCGTGACCGGCGTCTGCGCGATGCGCACACCGAAGGGTTGCAGCGCGTCCTCGATCGCGGAGATCACCGCGGCGGCGGTCGGGATGGTCGAGACCTCGCCCGCGCCCTTGGCGCCGAGCGGATTGAGCGGCGACGGCGTCTCCTTGTAGAGCGTCTCGATCGACCGGCACCTCCGTGGCGCCCGGCAGCAGATAGTCGGCGAAGGTCGTGGTGACCGGCTGGCCGCTGTCGTCGATAGCCCATCCATTCCAGCAGCGCGTTGCCGATGCCGTGCGCGATGCCGCCGCGCACCTGGCCGTCGACCAGCATCGGATTGATCAGGATGCCGGAGTCCTGCAGCGCGACATAGTTGCAGGATCTGCACGCCGCCGGTCTCGATATCGACCTCGACCTCGGCGACGTGGCAGGCATTGGCATAGGCGAGCGCATCGGTGCGCCAGTTGACGTTGGCTTCGAGGCCGGGCTCGATGTCGGGCGGAAAGCCATAGCCGGGCGCGCCCTTGAGAATGCGCGCGAGCTCGCCGAGCTTGACGCAGAGCTGCGGCGCGCCGACCACGCGCACCTCGCCGTCCGACGAGCTCGAGATCGTGCTCGGCCGCTTCCAGCACGTGGCTCGCGAGCTTCTTCGCCTTGCTCGGCGACGGCTGCGCGCAGCGAGCAGCACGGACGAGCCGGCCGTCACGGTCTGGCGGCTGGCGAAGGCGCCGAGCCCGAGCGACACGCCGCCGGTGTCGCCGGGCACCACGGTGATCTCGTCGGCGCGCAAGCCGAGCTCGCTGGCGCAGATCTGCGCCAGCGCGGTGCGCGAGCCCCTGCCCGATCGCGGCGGCGCCGGTGAACACCGAGACGCGGCCGGTGTTCGACACCCGCACCACGCCGGATTCGAACGGCCCGCGGCCGGTGCCCTTGATGCCGTGCGCAAGCCCGATGCCGAGATAGCGGCCCTCCTGCGCGCGCCGCGGCCTGGCGCGCGCGGGAAGTCGTCCCAGCGCGCGGCCGCGAGCACTTGGCGCCTGGCACGCCGGATAGTCGCCGCTGTCGTACTGCATGCTGGCGCCGGAGCGCGCCTTGAGCGGCTTGGTGTAAGGCATCTTCTCCGGCGGGATGAGATTGCGCCGGCGCACCTCGGCGCGCTCGAGCCCGAGCTCGCGCGCCACCCGGTCCATCAGCCGCTCCATCGCGAAGGCCGCCTGCGGATAGCCGGCGCCGCGCACCGACGACACCGGCGTCTTGTTGGTGGCGGCGACCGTGACGTCGATCGACAGCGCGGGCAGCATATAGGGACCGCTCATCATCGAGGCCGAGTTGTAGGGAATGTTGACGTCCTGCAGCGCATAGGCGCCGAGATCGTGGAGCAGCTTGCCGCGGATGCCGAGCAGCCTGCCGTCGGCGTCGACCGCGATGTCGAGCGACCAGTACTGGTCGCGCTCCTGCGCCGCGTTGGTGAAATGCTCGCGCCGGTCCTCGATCCATTTGATCGAGCGCTGCAGTGAGCTTGGCCGCCGCCACCACCGCGATGTCCTCGGGATAGACGCAGAGCTTGGGGCCGAAGCCGCCGCCGACGTCGGGCGTCGCGACGCGCAGCCGGCTCTCGTCGAAATCGAGCAGCGACGGTCAGCGACTGGAACAGGTCGTGCGCCTTCTGGGTCGAGGCCCAGACCGTCATGCGCGTCGTCGCGCGCCATTCGCGCGAGGATGCCGCGGCCCTCGATCGGATGGGCGGCGCCGCGATGCTGCCAGAGCTCCTCGTGGAAGACGTGCGCGGCCTTGCGGAAGGCCGCCTCGGCATCGCCATAGGCGACCTTGTAGGTCGGCCGCGATATTGCTGTTGAGCTCGCGGCGGACCGCCGGCGCGCCCGGCTGCGCCGCCTTGCGGCAGTCCGACACCGCGGGCAGCACGTCGTAGTCGACCGCGACCAGCGCCGCCGCGTCCTCGGCGATATAGCGGTCGTCGGCGAGCACGATCGCGACCGCCTCGCCGACATAGGACACCTCGCCGTCGGCGAGCGCGAACGACCAGAAGCGGTCGAGCGGCGTACGCCGGAATTGGAATGGCGCAGCATGCGCCGCTTGCGCGAGCACCGGCGCGAGATCGTCGAGGGTGAGCACCGCGTGCACGCCCGGCAAGCGCAGCGCCGCGTGCGGATCGACCGCGCGGATCGCGGCGTGCGGATGCGGGCTGCGCACGAACGCCGCATGCAGCACGCCGGGCGGCCGCGATGTCGTCGACGAAGCGGCCGCGCCCGATGAGCAGCGGCCGATCCTCGAGGCGCGGAATGCGCGCGCCGATCGATCCATTCATCTTCGCAGGGCTTCATCCGGCATCAATCGGGCTTCAATCCGACATGGCCTTGGCGGCCTTGGCGATGACGTCCTTGGGCGTGGCGTAGGCCTCGGCCAGCAACGCATCGAGCCTGGCGCCGGCACCGGATTGACGTCGAAGTTGAGCCGTTTCGCCTCGGCCAGAAATTCCGGATCCTTCATGGTGCGCGTCGAACGCCGCGATCAGCGCCGCCTTGCGGTCGGCCGGGAATGCCGGGCGGCGCCGCGAACGGCCGCGCCATGGCCTGGCCGATCAGGATCAGGTTCAAGGATCTGCCGCTGCTCCGGTCCGTGGTCGCAAGCTCGCTCGCCGACGGCACGTTCGGCAGCTCCGGCTCCTTCTTGATGCCGGCCTGGATCAGGATGTTGACCTTCTTGTCCTTGAGCCAATGCGGGATAGCGGCCCTTCAGCGTGCTCCAGGACAGTCCGCAGAGCCCGTCGACCTCGCCGCGCTCCGTCGCGAGCTGGATCTCGTTGGTGCCGGGATAGCCGGTCACGATCTTGATCTTGGCGCCGAAGACGTTGCGATAGAGCAGCGCGAAGATGTTGGGATCGGAGCCGGCGCCCTCGCCGCCGAACGTCGTCTCGCTGCGTCAGCACGTCGTTCCAGGTCTTCACCGGCGACGTCGTGCCAGGTGACGCAGGTGCTGACCTCGTCGGTGACGCTGCCGAGCCAGGTGAACTTGGTGCTGTCGAACTCGGCCTTGTCGAGCAGCGGCGCGATGCCCTGGCTGCGCGAGAACGTGCCGATGACCGAGCCGTCCTTCGGGGCGACGGAGTAGATGTAGTTGGCGGCCTTGAGGCTGCCGGCGCCGGTCATGTTCTGCGGCACGACGCTGGGATTGCCCGGGAATGTGCTTGCCGAGATGCCGCGCGACCAGCCGGCGCATAGACGTCGTAGCCGCCGCCGACGCTGTAGCCGATGACGAGGGAGATGGTCTTGCCCTTGTAGAAATCCTCAGGCGCCGGCGGCGTGGGCGGGCAGCGGCAATGAAGAGCGATGCAGCGATGCGCACTGCAGCGGATCAGGAACATGACTTACCTCGATGCTCTGTAGCCCGGATGGAGCGAAGCGAAATCCGCGGATTCGTCACTCGCGCGGTATGACGCGCCCGGCATTCCGCTTCGCTCCATCGCGGGCTACGAGTTACGACTTCGGAAACAGCTGCGGGAATTTCGCCCGCAACTGCCTGCGCAGGTCGGCGCTGACGTCGACCGTGATCGGGAACGTGCCCTTTGAGCTTCTTGTCATAGGGGATGCAGGCGTCGATCAGGATGCGGTTGTTGAAGTTGCCGGGCAGGAACAGCGGGTCGCGCTTGGACGCCCAGGCCTTCTGGATCGTGTCGATGTCGGTGATCGGATCGAACCGCGTGCACATCGCCCACAGCACCTGGTCGAGATCGCCGGCGTCGATGTCCTCGTCGACCACCACCGTCCACTTGCCGGCATAGGCGCCGCCCTGGCAGGAGGCCGCGATGTGCAGCGCCTGGCGCGCGTGGCCGGGATAGCGCTGCTTGATCTGGATCGCGGTGAAGCGCGTCGCGGGCCCGGCCTCGTGGTTCCACACGCCCAGCACTTCCGGCACGCCGCAGGCATCGAGCGCGCGCCAGATCTGCGCCGCGCCGGCGATGCCCTTGAGCAGCCCGGTCTCGTCCACCGGCTTGTGCTGCGGCGCGCAGGTGAGGATCGGATCGTTGCGGTAGAGGATGGTCTTCACGTTCACATAGGGCCGCGCCTGCGTGTCGTCGGAGTAGTAGCCCATCCATTCGCCGAACGGCCCTTCCGGCCTGACCTGACCCGGCACCGTCTCGCCTTCGATCGCGATCTCGCAATCGGCCGGGATCGGAAAGCCGGTATAGGGCCCGCGCACCACGTCGATCGGCTCGCCGCGCAAGCCGCCGGCGATGTCCATCTCGCCCACTTCCGGCAGCGGGCTCGACGACAGCATGAACAGCAGCGGGTCCTGGCCGCACAGGATCACCACCTTCATCGGCTGGCCGCGCTCGAAATACTTGTCGCGATGGATGCGGCCGTGCTTGCCCTCGGTGATCTGGCAGCCGACGGTCTTGCCGTCATAGACCTGGCTGCGATAGGCGCCGAGATTGAACCAGCCGGAGTCGGGGTCCTGCGTCATCACGCAATCGGCGGTGCCGATGAAGCGCGCCTTGTCCAGCTCGTGATGGCGCGGCACCGGAAATTTCAGCACGTCGACGTCGTCGCCCTCGATCACGTTCTCGAAGATCGGCCCGTCGTTGACGAAGCGCGGCGGCAGCGGCTTCAGCTCCTGCATGCGGGCGTGATAGTTCTGCACGATGTCGACCTTGCGCTCGTAGTCGAGCGGCAGGCCGAGCGTCAGCGCGATGCGGCGCGCGGAGGAAAGCTGGCCGTAGAGCGTGCGGATAGCCCTTGCGGGTAGCCCGGGCACGTTGTCGAACAGGATCGCCGGCGCGGTGCCGCGGCTCTTCTCGGTGAGCATGTGCGTGATCGCGCCCATCTCGACGTCCCAATGGGCGCCGTCGACCTTGCGCAGCTCGCCGAGCTTGTCGACCTGCTCGAGCCAGCCGCGCAGCCCGCGATATTGCATGCGTGGTTTGACCGTTTCAGCGCCGGTGCGGGCCATACTTACTCCCCATCAATCGAGCACTTGTTACGATTGTATACATCTGTATACTTCTGTAAAGCACGAGGCGAACCGGACCCCACACCGATGGCATCGCAACTCACGAGCAAGATCGTTCCGCCGAAGGCGCGCAAGTGGACGGCGGCGACGGCGGACGCGCTGCGCAACACGTCGCGCAGCGAATTCGTGTTCGCGAGCGCTGCGCGACGCGATCTGGGACGGGCGCTTCGCGCCGCGGCGAACGCATTCCCGAGGAGGAGATCGCGCGCTCGCTCGGGGTGAGCCGCACGCCGGTGCGCGAGGCGCTGCGGCGGCTGCAGGAGCGCGGCATGCTGGCGGTCGGCGCCGGCCGCACGCTCGTCGTCGCCGAGCTGAGCAAGCAGCAGGTGCTCGAGCTCTACGCGATGCGGGAAATCCTCGAGGGCTCGGCGGCGCGTTTCGCCGCGCAACATGCCAACGAGGCCGAGATCGACATTCTGCACGGCCTGCTCGACGAGCTCGACAAGCATCGGGATGATCCGCGCCTCTCGGTCTCGCTCAACCGGCGCTTTCACCGCGCCGTCTGCGAGGCCGCGCACAACCGCTACCTGATCGCGACGCTCGACGGCATGCACGATGCGCTGGCGCTGCTCAACAGCAACACCTTCCGCCTGCCGAACCGCCGGAGCGAATCCGACGCCGAGCACCGGCGCATCGTGCGGGCGATCGAGCGCCGCGATCCCGACGAGGCCGAGAAGGCCGCGCGCGATCACGTGCGCGCAGGCGCAACGCACGCGATTTGCGATGCTGGTGGAGTGACGGCCGGTCATTGCCGGCGCGCGGTCGAGGACACGCTCCAGTGTGGTGGACTTAGTATGGTGGATTTGACGTTCCTACCACCATTGCTGCGAGTCCTTCGTAGGGACGTCAAATCCAAAGCCACACCAGAATCGTAGAGTTGCTACGGCGCGTACTCATAAATCGCGACCGTCCGGCAATCGCTGATTGATGTCCGCTTAGCCCCCACAAGCGGCGGAAAAGCGGACATGGCGGGAGGTCCGAGCGGGGCCAACAACGGACACGGTCGCATGGTATGATGGCGATTGGACACAAACGACTGACATACACTAGCGCGTCGGACTCGTTGGTTGAGCCCGACGCGCGTAAAGGGAGGTCGCAATGTCTACTCGGCGAGAATTCATCCAGTCCCTTCCCGCGATCGGAACAGCGTTTGCCGTGTCGAGCCAGGTTTTGCTGGATGATAGTCCGGCGCAGGCTCAGGCAGCGGCTGCCCCTCTAAAGGGGCACTTCCACCCGAAGGGCAAGGCGCCGTCGCAACACACGATCAATGTTCTCAAGCAGGCCCGGGCCCGCCTGCCGTTCTCCGACACAAGAGACTTTGACGAGCAGAAGAAGGGTCTTGTCGCTCCGATGAATGAGCTCAAAATCATGGCTGACGCTGGCCATGTGGCTTGGGACATGGAGCGCTTTCAGTTCCTGGAGAAGCAGGACGAGTTCGACAGCATTCATCCCTCGCTGCACCGCGTGGCGGTGCTGCAGAACAACTACGGTCTCTACGAGGTGATCCCGGGCATTTATCAGATCCGCGGGTTCGACATCGCGAACATTTCCTTCGTTCGCGGCAAGACCGGCTGGATCGTCATTGACCCGATGGTCAGTGCGGAAGTGGTGCGCGCGGCGTGGAAGCTGTTCCAGCAGCACGTGGGTCAGGGCCGTCCCGTTTCGGCCGTGATCTATTCCCACCCGCATGGCGATCACTGGGGCGGGGTGCGGGGCATCGTCGATGAAGCGGATGTGAGGTCCGGCAAAATCCCGATCATCGCTTGCCGCGACTTCATGCAACACACGATTTCCGAGAACGTCTATGCCGGCAACGCCATGAACCGGCGGCTGTTCTATCAGTATGGGGTGCTGCTACCCGTCAGCCCGCACGGCTTTGTCAGCCAGGGCATCGGCCCGACGGTGTCGCGCGGCGCCATAGGGCTAATTGCCCCAACCAAGACCATCGACAACGACATCGAAGAAGTTGAGGTCGATGGCGTCAAGATGGTGTTCCAGAACGCGCCGAACACCGAAGCGCCGGAGATCATGAACACCTATATCCCCGAGATGAAGGCGCTTTGGATGACGGATACCATCCTCGCATCGTTGCACAACATCTACACGCTGCGTGGCGCTCGGGTGCGCGATCCGTTGAATTGGTCGAAGTACATCGGCCAGGCGCTCTACCGCTTCGGAGTTGAGGCGGAGGTCATGTTTGCCGCGCACAGTTGGCCGCGCTGGGCAACGCACGGATTCAGGAGGTGCTGCGCGCTCATCGCGATCTCTATGCCCATGCGAACAATCAGGTGCTTCACCTTGCCAATCAGGGCGTGACCATCAATGAGATTCACAACATCTACGAGATACCGAAGAGTCTGCAGAACAAGTGGTACTGCCGGGGCTATCACGGCGCACCCCAGCACAACAGCCGTGGCGTTGTGCAACGCTTCCTGGGTTTTTGGGACTGCAATCCGGCCACACTGATCCCGCTGCCGCAGAGTGAGTCCGCGACGTTGTTCGTCGAAATGATGGGCGGCTCGGACAAGGTCATTGCCCGCGGCCGGGACCTCCACGACCAGGGCAAGTATCTCCTGGCCCAAGAAATCCTGAACACGCTGGTACAGGCCGAGCCGCAAAATCAGCCCGCGAAAGACCTGCTGGCGGATATCTTCGAGCAAATCGGCTACCAGCAGGAAAATACTGGTTATCGCAACAGTTTCCTCGCGGCTGCATACGAACTGCGAACGGGAATTCCGGAAGGGCAAGCCATCGATTCAAGCAGCCCAGATGTGGTGCGGGCGATGAGCACCGAACTGTTCCTGAACTTCCTGGCGATCCGCATGGACAGCCGCAAGGCAGATGGCATGCGCTTTACGATGAATCTCGTGACGCCAGACAACGGAGAGAAGTTTCTTATCGAGTTGGAGAACGCAACGCTCACCAATCTCAGAGGTTTCCTGGCAGAGAAGCCCGATCTGACGCTCACGATCAATCGCTCCGATCTAGAGCAGACGATGATGGGAGTAAAAACGCTCGATGCCCAGATTGCGGACGGAACCGCAAAGCTTCAGGGCGACGCATCTATTTTGAAGCAGCTGGCGGCGACCTTCGTCGATTTCGACCCGCGCTTCGAAATCATGCCGGGGACGAAAGCAAGGGACGCGAAGGTGGCAAAGGCAGGCGATTACCAAGCCGTCCCGAGGCAGGTCATAGCGGAATAACTCCTGCGGGTGCCAACGCGTCCCGATGGAAAGTTCGAAGTCCTCTTCCGCTTCTATGGCCCCGAGAAACCGCTATTCGAGAAGACGTGGGTGCTGCCTGACATCGAGGAAGTGAAGTGAGGGAGTCACGGTAAGCGGAAGGGACCCGAGAAACCTATGTCTGTTCCGGGTCAAAGTCGCTGCACCACCGCCGCCACATGTCCCGGTAAGCGGCCTCGACCGCGCGCGCGTAGCGAACGGGATCGCCGACCGGTGAATTCGCCATCCGGCCGCGCAGCGTTGCGCGCAGTTGGGCCAGTGCCGGAAGGTCGCCCGCCTTCGCAACGGCCAGATCGACATAGCCGTCGCGATCGGACGCGACGAAATCCGTCAGCCCGACGGCGCTCAGGTTGGCGGCGGCCAGGCGCGAGGAAATCGTGCGGCCGCGCCAGGTGACCACCGGAACGCCCATCCACAATGCGTCGAGCGTGGTCATTCCGCCGCCATGCGGGAACGGATCGAGCGCGAGATCGATCGCATCGAAGGCCGCGAAGTGCCCGGCGCGGCCCGATTGATCGAGGAACGTGACCCGCTCGGGCGCGATGTCCTCCTCCGCCAAGACGGCGAGCATCGGCCGGGTTTGACTGGCCTGGTCGAGCAGACGGTCCTTGAGCACGAGGCGCGATTGCGGGACTGCGCGCAGGATCGCGGCCCAGCAGCGCAGGACCGGATCGAGCACCTTGGCGAAGCGATTGAAGGACCCGAAGGTGACGTATCCATTCGCCATCGCCGGCAGCGGGCCCGGTTCGGGCAACGGTTCCGGCGTCCAATAGCTCAGAAAATTCGGCAGATCGTAGACCCGTTCGGTCAGCAGGCTTCGCTCCGCCGCCGGCACGAGCACCGGATCGGCCAGCAGATAGTCCATTGCCTTGAGCCCGGTGCCGGTCGGCTCGCCCCAGCCGGTCACCTGGACGGGCGCGGGCTTACGAGCGAACACCGCAAGGCGGTTGCCGCGCATGTGCCCAACCACATCGACCAAAATGTCGATCTGGTCGGACCGGATCAATTGCGCGAGCTCATCGTCCGACAGCCCGGAAGTTTCACGCCAACGGTCAACGTTGGTTCGCAGTCGCGCCGTGAGGTCATCCTCCGCAACCGTGTCCGAATAGCAGGTCACGTCGAACTGTGCGCGATCATGGGAGACGATCACGCCGCCGAAAGCGTAGGTCGCGGCCTGATGGCGGAAGTGGCTGCTGACATAGCCGACACGCAATCGACGGTCCGGGTCGGCCGCGTTGCCGTGCCGATGCACCGCCGGAAACGCCTGCTCGTAGCGCGCGGCCCAGCGCGCCCGTTCGGCCTGCTGATCGGCGGTGGTCGCGTCCGGATCGAAGTTGAGCGCGAAGATCAGGCTGCAGTGAGCGCCGGCGTCGTCATGGGCGATGTCGATCGCGCGGCGGAAGTCGCGGATCGCCTCGTCCGGCCGCCGTGCGTCGAACAAGGCATGGGCCTGACTGGAGTGAATATCCGATCGAGCCGGATTGGCGGCGAGGGCGCGCCGGAGGCTGACGATCGCCTCGTCCGAGCGCCCGAGATCGATCAAGGCGTTCCCGCGATTGTAGAGCGCGTCGGCATGCTGCGGATCGATTGCAAGAACGCGTTCGTAATCCGCCAGCGCCTGCTCGTATTGCCCGAGCTGCTTGAAGGCGGTTGCGCGGTTGCTCAAGGTCCGGACGTCGCCGGGACGCCTGCTCAGCACCGAGGTGTAGGCGTTGACCGCTTCCTGATAGCGTGCGAGCTCCGTGAGCGCGTTGCCTCGGTTGGTGTGCGCGTCCAGAAAATCGGGATTGAGCGCCAGAGCCTTGTCATAGCAGGCCAGCGCCTCGTCGTGGCGGCCGAGGGCCGCGAGACTGTTGCCGAGATTGAAATTCGTCTCGAAATGATCCGGAATGATCGCCAGCGCCCTGCGATAGCTCTCGACAGCATCGGCATTGCGCCCCAGATTCATGAGCGCAACGCCGCGATTGAAGTGCGCGCCGCCGTTCGCGGACGCCACGGCAAGAACACGATCGAGCGCCACCAGCGCCTCCTGATGCCGATCGAGGCTCATCAGGACGACTGCCGAGTTCGACAGCGCTTCGGCCGAATTCGGCTTCACCTTGAGGGCGGCGCTGAGCAAGGCGAGGGCATCGGATGGCCGGCCCTGCTGCATTCTGAGCACGCCGAGCAGGTGGAGCGCGTCGAATTCAAAAGGGCGTTTGGCGAGTATGTCCTCGTACAGTCTTTCGGCTTCGCGCAACGCGCCGCGGCTCTGCAGGCCGCGGGCTTGCGCCAGCGATTGCTCGATCTTGGACGATCTCGGCAGCTTGCCAGCCATGACCCGCCCTCACCCGGCACAGTCCGGCATCGATGTGATATCACGCGTCATCGCTGATCCCTGACCATTGCAATCACCACAAGTTGGTCGACTGCGGCATTGCGAGGCCTATGTCCTTGCGATATCGATAGTTGCAACACGAGCGACTTCGTTCAAGGTCGTCGACAATCACCCACATGTGTCCCCACCAAGGCGTAGCGGAATGCCGACCGGCAAAGCAGCGCTCTTCGATCTGCTGAAGCCGACACGACCGACCGCGGTCGTCGATGTCGGGGCGTCGGAGGTCGGCGCGACGTCGTACCAGCCGCTGCTCGATCTCGGGATTGCAACCCTCGTGGGATTCGAGCCGCAGGAGGCGTTCTTCGCCAAGCTTGCCGGCCGGAACCGTGCGGCCGAAACCTATTTTCCGTTCGCCCTCGGCGACGGAAAAACGCATACGCTGCGTCTGTGCGCCCACATGCCGATGTCGAGCTTTCTCAAGCCCGACCCCCGCCAGCTGCATCAGTTCCTGCCGATGATGCAATGGGGGCAGGTCGTGGAAGAGCAACAGATGGCGACGCGGCGTCTGGACGACATCGAGGAAATCCGTGCAATCGACTTTTTCAAGATCGATGTCCAGGGCTTCGAGCTCACCGTCCTGCAGAACGGGCGCGAGAAGCTCGCCGGCGCGGTGGCGATCCAGGCCGAAGTCCCCTTCGTCACGACCTACGAGAACCAACCGACGCTGGGTGACATCGATCTCGAGCTGAGATCGCAAGGCTTCGTGCCTCACATGTTCGTGGACCTGATGACGCGCATGCTGGCGCCGATGATGCCCCCGGCCGGAACGTGGCGCGGCATCAACCAATTGCACGAGGGCGACCTCGTCTACATCCGGGATTTTGCGCGCGCGGACGGTTTCTCCGACGAGCAGCTCAAGCACACGGCGCTGCTCGCCCACTACTGTTTCCGCTCCTATGACCTCGCCTACCGCTCGCTCCATCTGCTGGTGGAGCGCAAGGCGATGCCGGCCGCGGCCTTGCAGGACTACCTCGGGATGATCGGCGCCGCGGGACGCAAGGCCTGACGCCGTTGCCGACGATGGCGGTGGAGGATCGTCAGAGCTCGAGCGCGGAACGCCCGCCGCCGAAAAAGCTGCCGACGAAATTCCCGATCAGATGAGCAAAGCCGAGGACGTGCAGGCGCAGGAAGGAGCCGGCCGGCAGCTCGTGCATCCGGTGGGTCAAGGCGGCGGCAAGGAGACGCGGCCGCGGCGCGAGGCAATACCATCCTTCATACAGGATGTTGCGGGTTGGAATTCCTAGAACTTTTTGCATTGCGGCGCCCGCGCGCGCGTTGTGAAACGAAATGAGGACCGCAGAGACGAAGCTCATCGGCTTGACGTGATCAACGTAAATGTCGTTCGAGTATTCGAACTTGCCGCTGGCGAATATTCGGGGGATGACCTGCAATTCCCATGCCCCATCCGCCATCACCCCCTCGCTGCCCATTTTCGCACGCCGCACGATCGCCGACGTGACGGGACAAAAGGGCGGCGGCCGGACGACGGGCGCCCAGACCAGAGCGAAGGTATGAAGGAAGACGGCCCACGCCCACTTGGACGTCGACGTGAGGTTCTTGGCGAGAAATACGATCATGTCGGCTTGCGGCCTGGTCCGGATCAATTCGCGGATGGCATCGAGGATGCGCCGATCGACCAGGGCATGCTCTTCGAGCAGGATCACCCAGTCCTTGCGACAAACGGCCGGAATGTGGGCGCGCAGCGTGAACTCCGATGCGCCGGGAAGCGTGACCACACGAAACCAGGATTCGACCGCCTCCGCCCGCACCGGAGCGGCGCCGGTCAGCACGATGACCTCATCGTCCGAGCGCACGACCGGCCGCAATATCTCGAGGACGGTCGCGGTGCGCTCGAATGATTCGTAGCTGGTCACTACGAAGCTCACCGAGCCGGGTTGCTGCTCGAGTTCGATCGCCTTCGTCGCGACATCTTCAGGAGTGCTGTTTCGGGCCATTCGCGAGCCGGCGCGCCCCCATCGGTTGCCGCGACCTGATAGCATGATGCGGCGGCCCGGGCGAAAATTTGATATCCACGAACGTAACCTGTGAAAAGGCGTGCGCGGTTCGAGGATCCCCGCAGGAGAGGCGAGTGAATAGGCGTTCTCTATCGGTGCTGTACGACCTTCGCCCCGCTTTCGAAGGTTTTTACGGCATTGCGCAGGAAACGCGATTGATGTTTCCGCTGCTCCACGAATTCGAGGACCTCACCGTGACCGGGCTCATCAACCATCCCGGGAGGATGCTTGCGCGGGCGTCCAGCGCGGATCCGTCGATCGACGAGAAGCTCCCGCCCGCCCAGAGGATCAAAGCGTTGTCGCGGTTCGTGGCGTCCACCACGCCTCCGGTCGGCCTTGCCGGATCGCTGGGCGACAAGGCGAGAACTGCGGTCTATTTTGCCTGGCTGCAACTGCAGACGATGCTCGGGGTGCGACTTCCACTCGATCGCTTCGACGGCGCGGAGTTCGGCGACTTTCTCTGGCAGACATTGTTCTGGAGGTCGCTGCCGCCCGCGGAGTTCGAGCGCTGCCGCACCGCTCGCTACGCGACCTTGTGGGCGCCATGGAGCGCGATGCATGGGACCGCGCTCGTGCCGTGGCCGCGAAAATACGCGAGCATCGACACCACCGGGTACGACGTGCTGGTGGCCCAGACGCCCTGGCCCGCCACCGTCGGGCCGCAGACACGGCTGGTCGTCCGCTATCACAACTCCATGCCCGTCTTCCTGCCTCACACCGTCAAGCAAGCGAAGATGCACCAGTTCTTTCACCTGTCGGCACTGCAGGAGAATGCCAAATCCGCCGTCTTCGCCTGCGTCAGCGAGCATTCGCGGACGAAGTTGCTCCAGTTGTTTCCGAGCGTCGAGAAACGGGCCTTTGTCGTCCACGACCAGATCGCCGACGACTATTTTCCGGAAACGGCGGCGCACGAGGCGGTGACCGACATCATTACCTCGCGCATCGATGCCACGAGCGAGCCGGATTTCGGATCGGCGCGTGAGCGCAATTCATTCTACGACTCTCATGTCAGGCAGGAGGACTTCCGCTTTATTCTCGTGGTTTCGACCTTGGAGCCGCGCAAGAACCACCTCGGGCTGCTCGCCGCCTGGGAGGCAGCACGAATGAAAATCAAGCCGCGGGTCGCGCTCGTGTTCGTAGGATCGCCCGGGTGGAACAACAGCGGCCTGCTGCGCGCCATGCGGAAATGGCAGTCGAGCGGGGACTTGTTTCATCTCTCCGACGTTCCGCCATCGCAGCTGCGTCTGCTCTACGCCGCCGCGGAAGCGGTGGTTTGTCCATCGGTGTCGGAGGGCTTCGATCTACCCGCCGTCGAGGCGTTGCGCTGCGGGGGCGCGGTAGCGGCGTCCGACATCCCCGTGCACCGCGAGATCCTGGGCGAGGCGGCGCTCTATTTCGATCCCTACTCGAGCGCCGGCATCGGCGACGCTCTCGTGCGCCTGCTGACGGTCGAAGGAGTGCGGAGCGAATTGCGCGGCAAGGCCGCACGGCAGGCCGCAAAGTACGACAAGTCCGGAATTCGCCGACAATGGCAAGAGGTCTTCGACTATTGCCGCGCCAACGCCGCGGGAGCCGGGCAATGACGGTGGCAAAGTCCGACGTGATCTGGGCCTATCGCACCTTTCTGGGGCGGGAGCCGGAAAACGACCGCGTCGTCCGAGAGCATTGCGGCGCCTTGGACTTGCGCGCCTTGTGCGAGATCTTCCTTGCTTCGGCGGAGTTCAAGGGCAGGACCGCCCCGGCCGGAAATCGCGATGACCTGCACCCGATCCTCCTGCCGCGCCGTTCCATCGAGACGTCGGCGGATGCCGATGACCTGCGCCGGCTGTGGACCCGCGTGCGGCGGGCATGGGAAAGTCTGGGCGACGAGCGCCCCTTCCATTCCGTCCTGACGGACGACCGCTACCTGCCGTCGCGCATGAGCGAATCGGAAGCGCAATTCTGGCATTCCGGGGAAGTCGAAGCCGAGCAGCTCGCCGACTATCTTGCCGATCTCGGGCTCGTGAAGCTCGCCGACGCCACGCTGCTCGAGTTCGGCTGCGGCGTCGGCCGGGTGACGATACCGTTGGCCGCCATCGCCAAAAGCGTCATCGCGTACGACATCTCCGACCGGCACCTGAGGTTTGCGCGCGAGCGCGCCGCCGCGCTCGGACGAACGAGCATCCGCGCGATCGCGATCGGCGACAGCCTGCCTGCGCAGTTCGAGCCGTGCGACGTCTTCTATTCGCGCATCGTGCTGCAGCACAATCCGCCGCCGATCATCGGGGACATACTCCGAAAACTGATCCGTTCGCTCGCGCGCGGCGGTGTCGGCGTGTTTCAGGTCCCGACCCACTACGTCGGCTACGTCTTCAGCACCAGGGAAGCTCTCCGCTCGCCGCAGAAATTCGACATGGACATGCACTGCTATCCGCAAGCGGAGCTGTTCTCGCTCATTGTGGAGGAAGGAGCTCGGCTCATCCAGGTGCGCGAGGACGATGCGCCCGGACGCCGCGACCTGTTCATCTCGAACACCTTCGTGATAACCAAAACGAAATAATTTTCGTCGCCCAGCCATTGCACTGAACATGCACATTCTTCATGCCTACAAGGTATGCCATTCGGAAATACATGGCGGCATACCTGAGGCCATCAAAATCCTCGCGAGCGCGCGCCGGCCGGACTCCACCAGCGCGATCGTGGCGGCACGCCTCCTTGGGCGAGGCCGGCTGCTGGACAGCGAGCATGTGCCGATCCGGCTCGCCGGATCGTTCGGCACGCTCGCCTCTACCCCGATTGCGCCCACGTATCCCTTCGTGCTGGCGCGCGAAGCGCGGCGCGCCGACGTGGTGGCGCTGCATGTTCCCTTTCCGCTCAACGACATCGGCGTGTGGTTCGGCATTCCGGAGCGGACCGCCCTGGTGGTCCATTGGCACGCCGAGATTTTGGGACGGCAGCTGCTCTCGCGACCGCTCGCCGGACTTCTCGGCGCGACGCTCGCCCGCGCCGATCGCATCATCGTCTCGAACGAGAGGCTGCTCGAGAGTTCGCCGATCCTGGCGCCGCACCTGGCCAAATGCGCCGTCGTGCCGTTCGGGGTCGATACGGCGTACTGGGGCCAGCTCGACGGCGGCGAGCGCGCCGAAGCGGACCGGCTGGCGTCGGCACATCCGCGCCTCGTGCTCGCGGTGGGACGGCTCGTCGCGTACAAGGGCTTCGACGTGCTGGTCGAGGCGCTCACGCGCATCGATGCGACGGCGGTCGTCGTCGGCGACGGAGCGCAGTCGAGCCGTCTGCGGCGCCTCATCGAACGCCGCGGAATGGCAAACCGGGTGTTGCTCTTCGGGAGCGTTTCGCGCGAGCGGCTGCAAATCCTGCTTCACGCCGCGCGCGTATTCGCCTTCCCCTCGGTGACCGCCGCGGAGACCTTCGGTATCGCGCAGCTCGAAGCCATGGCGGCCGCGCTCCCGGTCGTGAACACCGCATTGCCCTCGGGCGTGCCGACGGTCGCGCGTGACGGGATCGAAGCCCTGACGGTCCCTCCCGGCGATCCGGAGAAACTTGCCGAGGCGATCGGCCGGCTGCTCGATGAACCCCAACTTGCCGCAAGCCTCGGCAACGCGGCCCGCCAGCGTGCCGTTGCCGAATTCGGCCAGCACGAATTCGTGGAGCGCGTGCACGCGATCTACACGAACAGCCTCGTCGCGCGCAGGTCGGAACGTCCTATTTCAGGAACTCCGGCGAGATCAGCCGTGGCAGGATCAGCGGGATCTCCGGCCAGATGATGATGGCCGCCAGCACCAGCAGCATCGGCACCAGCATGATCATCGTGTCCTTGAGCGCGTAGCGCAGCCGCACCTTGGCGACCGCGCAGGAGATCATCAGGCAGAGCCCATAGGGCGGCGTCACCAGCCCGAACGCGAGCGAGACGATGCCGATGATGGCGAACTGCACGGGATGCATGTCCACCGAGCGCGCCAAGCGGCTCCAGCGTGGTGCCGACGATGATGATCGCCGGGATCGCGTCGAGGAAGCAGCCGACGACCAGGAACACGAATGCGATGAAGAAGCCGACCTCGGTGATCCCCATGCCCCAGGTGGTGACGTTGGCGAGCAGCGCGCGCGGGATCTGGTAGTAGGCGAGCAGCCAGCCGAACGCGGACGCGGTGCCGACGCAGAACAGCGCGACCGCCGACAGCCGGCCGGTCTCGGCGAGCGCGTGGTAGAGATGCTTCAGGTCCATCTCGCGGTAGACGAAGATCGACAGCACGGCCGCATAGATCACCGCGACGCACGGCGGATTCGGTCGCCGTGAACCATCCCAGCAGGATGCCGCCGACGATGATGAACGGCGTCATCAGCGCCGGCACCGACTGCGCCGCCGAGCACAGGAACTCGCGAAACGTCGCGCGCGGATAGACCGGATAATTGTAGAGCTTGGCGTAGACGTGCACGGTCGCCATCTGCGCGCCCGCGATCAGCAGGCCCGGCAGGATGCCGGCGAGGTAGAGCGCGCCGATCGAGACCGAGAGCACGCCGCCCCAGACGATCATCAGGATCGAGGGCGGGATGATCACCGCCAGCACCGCCGACACCGCGGTGATCGCGATCGAGAACGACAGGTCGTAGCCTTCCTTGGTCTGCGCCTCGATGAAGATCTTGCTCTGGCTCGCGGCGTCCGCGGTCGAGGAGCCGGAGATGCCGGCGAAGAACACCGACAGCAAGCACGTTGATCTGCGCCAGCGATCCCGGCCAGTTGCCGACCATGGTGCGCGACAGATGCACGAGCCGGTCGGTGATGCCGCCGATGTTCATCAGGTTGGCGGTCAGCAGGAAGAACGGCACCGCCAGCAGGATGAACGAGTTGTAGGCCTTGAAGGTCTCGTTGAAGAGCACCATCGGCGACAGCCGCGGCTCGAACAACAGCGGCGGCAGGCAGGCGAGCCCGAGCGCGAAGGCGACCGGCACGCGCAGCACGATGAGGATGAAGAACGCGCCGAACAGCACCAGCGCGGCCATGCCCGGCGACAGCGCGACGTGGTCATCGCCGCTGGGTCATGCGGCGCTCTTCCCGGCCAGCACGCGGATATTGTCGAGAAAGATCTCGCCGAGGAAGAGCACCCAGGTCGACGCCGGCGAGCGGCCAGGCGACGAAGATGAACGGCATCGGCAATTCGGCCAGCTCGGATTCCTGGTACCAGCCGAACTGCACGAACTTGATGCCCCAATAGACGAACACCAGCGCGAAGATCAGCACGAACGAGCTGGAGACGATCTTCAGCGCGGCGTTGCCGCGCCGGCCGAGCTCCGGCCAGACGTCGACCTCGAAATGCGTGCCCTCCCTGATGCCGATCATGGCGCCGAGCATGATCATCCAGATGAAGAGGAAGCGCGACAGCTCCTCGGTCCAGATGTAGCTCGGGATCAGCTGCGTGTAGCGCGAGACGATCTGCAGCGAGACCGGCACGATCAGGATCGCCACGGTCGCGACCATCAGCCAGGTCAGCAGTCGGCAATAGCCGTCGATCAGCTTTTTCATGGGCGGCAATTCTGCTGATGAAGCGCGGCCCGCTTGGAGGGGCCGCGCCAGCAGCGGACCGCTACTTGATGCCGTTGATCCTGGCGAAGATCGCGTCCGCGCCGATCTCCTTGGCGTAGGCCGCCATCACCGGATCGACCAGCTTCTTCATCTCGGCGCGATCGGTGAACGACGATGCGCTTGAGCTTGCCGGCCTTCTCCAGGGCGTCGAGCTTGGCGGTGTCTTCCGAGGACTCGATCTGGCGGCCGTAGGCGCCCGCTTCCTTGCCGGCCTTGAGGATCGCCGCCTGCAGGTCGGGCGGCAGTTTCTTGAAGGTCTTGCCGGAGAAGCAGATCGGCCGGATCGTGATCGCGTGCTCGGTCATCGAGAGGTTGGGGCCGACCTCGAAGAACTTCATCTGCTCGACGCCGGCGGCCTCGTTCTCGCCGGCGGCGATGACGCCGTTCTGGATCGCGTTGTAGATCTCGTTGTAGGCGATCACGGTCGGCGACATGCCGATCGCGGCGAAGGTGCGGCTCCAGATCGGCGCGCCCTGCACGCGGACCTTCAGGCCCTTCATCTCGGCGAGATTGCGGACCGGCTTGTTGACGAAGATGTTGCGCATGCCGCCGCCGGCATAGCCGATCAGCATCACGTCGGCCTTCTGCGCGATCTCGTCGGCGATCGGCTTGAGCAGGTCGGCGTCGAGCACCTTGTTCCAGTGGTCGAGGTCGCGGAACAGGAACGGCGCGTCGATGAAGGGGGCGGCCTTGGAGAAGGTGGACATGTGCGCCGGCGACACGATGCCGTAGTCGACCGAGATGCCCTGGTTCATGTAGGCGAAATAGTCCTTCTCCAGGCCCAGCTCGCTGTTGCGGTGAAGCACGAAGTTGATCGGCTTGCCGTAGTACTTCTTGACCAGCTCCTCGAACTTGAGCAGCGACTTGTTGAAGGCGTGGTCGTCGTTGAACTGGACCGCGCCGTGCAGGGTCACGGCCTGCTGGGCCTTTACTGGCGACGTGCCGACCAACATGACGGCGAACGCAGCGATAACAAGAGCCGTCCTAACGCTGTGAAGCATCGAACCCTCCCAGATCGCGTGTTTTTCGTTTGGCCTTTGGCTCGCCGATAGTACGCCCGCGCCAGAGGTTGTCTATGCTCTCCGAGTCAACGCACCGACACGGGCGTCGGCTGGGCGGCCGCAGGCTTGGGGCCGGCCGGCTGCTTCGCGGCGGCCGGCGTAGGAGCCGACCGGGTGGCGACCGGCACCGACGACGAGGGGGGCGCAACCGGCTTGGGAAGCGGCTTGGCGGTCGGGCTGTCCTGGTCCTGGACGAACTTGGCATCGAGATCGAGCAGCGCCTGCGACGGATCGACCACGCCCCAGCCGAGCTTGTCGTCGCGTCCCGTCGATCCCGCGTTCTTACCGGCGCTCAATGTCAGGAGCTCGTGCACGCCCGCGGGGTCGAGCGTGGGGTTGCGCTCGAGCAACAACGCGACGACACCGCTGACATGGGCGGCGGCAACCGAGGTGCCGGTCGTCACCTGATAGGTGCCGTTCGGCGCGGGCTCCAGGATGTCGACGCCGGGGGCGGCAACCGCGACATGGGGACCTTGATTGGCCTGTGCAAAGAGCTTGTCGTCCTGGTCGGTCGCGGTCACCGCGATCACGTTCGGATCGGCCGCGGGATACAGCGGCGGCGACCTCGGGCCGGCATTGCCGGCGGCCGCGATCAGCACGACGCCCTTGTCCCTGGCGTTCTTGATCGCGAGTTGCAGCAATGGGTCATAGGGCCCGGCGAAGCTCATATTGATGACGCGCGCGCCTTTCTTGATGGCATAGTCGAGGCCCGCGAGAATGTGCCGGGTGGTCGCCTGCGGGGATTCCCTGGATTCCGTGCTGAAGGCATGGATTGCGAGTATCTTGGCGCCGGGGGCGATGCCCATCAGGGCTTTGCGCGCCGCGATCGCGCCGGCCATTCCGGTCCCGTGCGAATGCGGCTGCTCCTTGCGGCCGACCGCGTCATAGTGCTCGACGATCGCGCCGGCGAGATCGGGATGCTCGCTGTCGATCTTGGAATCGATCACCGCCACGAGCACGTCGCTCCCCGTCGCAACGCGGTGAACCTCTCCCAGGCGCAATTTGTTCACGACGTATTGATCGGGATTGCCGGACGCCGTTCGCGCCGCCAGGCTTTCGTCCTGCAGCGTCCGGTAAACGTAGTTCGGCGAGGCGACGCCGACGTTCTCGGCCTCGAGGTCGCGCACCACGTCCGCGACCGGCCGCGTGCCGGCGACGCGGAAATGGATCAGCGTGCCGCCGGCCACGCCAAGGCTCTCCGTGGCGACGGCGGTCAGGCCGAGCCGGTTGGCGACGGCGTCGATCTGCTGCTGCGACGTATTGGGGCCGACCCGGAACACCATTTCGTTCGTCACAAAGCGCGTTTCGCCGACCACCGGCACGCCGGTGAAACCGCTCTGGCCCGGCAACGGCCGAAACGGCAACCTGGTCTGTGCCAGCATGATCGACGTGCGGTGCTCCTGGTAGACCCGGCGATAGTCGGGTGCGGGCATCGTGAAGAAATCGCGGCGCTGGCTTGTGAGCACGCCAGCCGCCGGCCGGTTCATGATGGTCGGCGGCGTCGCTGTACGGAAGGTCGGCGGCCGCACGCCTTGAGGTAGCGGCGCACCTTTGACATCCAAACCTTTTGGCAACGCCGCGCCTCTGGGCAGTGTCGCGTTGTTCGGAAGAGGGAGAGCGGCCCCCTTCGGAAGGGCCACACCCTTCGGAAGCGCCGCGTTGTTGGGCAGCGTTGGACCCTTGGGAAGTGCCGCGTTGTTCGGCAGTGTTGCACCCTTGGGGAGCGCCGCGTTGTTCGGCAGCGTCGCGCCCTTGGGAAGCGCGGCGTTGTTCGGAAGCGGCGCACCCTTGGGAAGCGCCGTGTTGTTGGGCAGCGTCGCGCCCTTGGGGAGCGCCGCATTGTTCGGCAGCGTCGCGCCCTTGGGGAGCGCCGCATTGTTCGGAAGCGTCGCGCCCTTGGGAAGCGCCGTGTTGTTCGGCAGCGTCGGGCCCTTGGGGAGCGCCGCGTTGTTCGGCAGCGTCGGGCCCTTGGGAAGAGCCGCGTTGTTCGGCAGCGTCGGACCCTTGGGAAGCGCCGCGTTGTTCGGCAGCGTCGGGCCCTTGGGAAGCGCCGCGTTGTTCGGCAGCGTCGGACCCTTCGGAAGGCCCACACCCCTGGGAAGCCCCGCGCTGTTGGGGAGCGCGGGATTGTTGGGCAGGACCACGCCCTTGGGAAGCGCCGCGCCTTTGGCGAGCGGCAAGGCCTTGGGGACGGGCGTCCCTTTGGCAGGTGCGCCTTTCTTGCCGGCTGCGTCCTTGGCAGCCTTTTTCAGTTGCTCCGTCAGATCGATCGCGGAGGCTCGGCCCGCGAGGCCGAGACCGACCGCCAGCGTAACGCTCAATAAAATAAGCGCCCCGACCGCGAGCTTTCGCTTCGGCTGCCGACGCGCATCCTGCCGCATGTTCAACCCCTCTGTCCCCAAAGCCCATACGGCGAGATTGTGCCGACTTTGCGTCTCCGAACCGCCGTGTCGTCACGGAAGATCCATGCGCTAGGATGCGCCCGGACCGCAGGAGGGAGCTTGCCCATGAATCGCTTATTGCCGCCGGCTATGGCGGTCGCGATGCTGCTGACCAGCGCGTCGAGCGCGGCGCATGCCGCCGGCGCCACGCTGGTCTCCATTGCGACCCCGCGCGGCGCCAAGCAGGCCTTCATCCTGATCAAGCCCGAAAAGCCGGTGGCATCGGTGATCCTCTTCGCGGGCGGCCTCGGCGCGCTCGGCCTGCGGAGCGCGACGGCGATGAAATGGGGCGCCGGAAACTTCCTGGTGCGCAGCCGCGACAAGTTCGCGGCGCACGATCTCATGGTGGCCGTCGTCGATGCCCCCTCGGACCGGGCGCAAGGCATGAACGCAGTATTCCGCATGAGCGGCGCCCATGCCGGCGACATCGGCGCGGTCGCGGCCTATCTCAAGCAGCAGGCGAGCGCGCCGGTCTGGCTGATCGGTACCAGCATGGGAACCTTCTCGGCGGCGGAAGGCGCGATCGCGGCCAAGGGCGTCGACGGCCTGGTGCTGTCATCGACGATCACCCGCGCCAAACCTGAATGGAAGATCGCGGGCAGCCATCCCGACGCCGTCGCCAGCATGGCGCTGCCGCAGGTCACCGTCCCCGCGCTCATCGTCTCGCACAAGAGAGACGGCTGCGACCTCACGCCCGCGGCCGACGCGCCGAAGCTGAGCAAGCGGCTGACCAGCGCCAGGAAGGTGGACGTCGTGCTGCTCGACGGCGGTGCGCCGCCGCGGTCAGGACCCTGCGAGGCGATGTCGCAGCACGGCTTCCTCGGCATCGAGGCGGAGGCGGTCAACGCGATGGCGAAGTTCGTGAAGGCGAACGGCAGGTGAGAACTCCGCGGCCCGCCTCTGACCGTGCTTCATCCCTCCAGTCCCGCTCTGCGAAGCCCCTCGAGAAAGCGGGAACGATCCGCCGGGTCGGCGTAGACAGTGTCCTTCTCGACATGGGCACTGGACAAATCAGGCTGCAGAAGGCGCGCGCGGGCCAACGCTTCCTTGGCTTCGTCGATTCGCCCAAGCATTCCCAACGAGACCGTCATCAGACGCCAGGCGCCGGCGTGATTGGGATGCTTCTCCGCCGTTGAACGGCACACCGCCAGCGTCTCCTCGTAGCGCTCCAATGCGAAGAGCGCCATGTACCGTACGGTCGGCGCATAGATCGCAAGAAACGGATCGCGCGGGCTGAGCCTGAGCGCCAATTCGAGCGATTCCAGCCCGAGCTCGGGCTCGCCCCCGACCGCCAATCCGTAGCCGAGCCCGGCATGCCCCAGCGCAAAATTCGGGTTCAAGCCCACGGATTTCGAGAGATGAGTCATTGCCAGCTGGGGACGACGTCGTCGCGCGTGCCCAAGTCCGGACACAAGGTGCCCCCACGGCTCTTGATCGTCGAGAGTCACCGCCTTGTTGCCGGCGTCGAGCGCCCGGTCGGTGAATTCACCGATCGGCCTGCGCGTATCAAGGTTGAACATGCTGATATACGACCATCCCAGCAGCGCATGCGCGTGGGCATAGCCGGCATCGAGGTCGATGGCTCGCCGCAGCAGTTGCTGGGCTTTTTCATGCTCTTCCGTGCTCAACAGCCAGAGATGGGGCAATGCGCGCATGACCAAGTCCCATGCGTCGAAGCTATGCGGCGGTTTCCTGCGAATTCGCGCCGTCTCAGCCGCGAGGATTTGCGGCTCGATCGATCCGATGACGTTGTTGGTGATGTCGTCCTGCAGCGAGAAGATATCGAGCAACTCGCGATCGTATCGCTCCGCCCACAAATGCGTTCCCTGCGCCGCGTCGATCAATTGACCGGTGACGCGAACCGTATTGGCCGACTTGCGCACGCTGCCTTCCAGGACATAACGGACACCCAGCTGCCGGGAGACTTCGCGAACGTCGACCGCTTTGCCCTTGTAAGTGAATGTGGAGTTGCGGGCGATGACGAAGAACCATGGTTGCCGGGAAAGTCCCGTGATGAGGTCCTCGGTGAGGCCGTCCGCAAAATATTCCTGTTCCGGGTCGCCGCTCATGTTTTCAAACGGCAGGACGGCGATCGACGGCTTGTCCGGGAGCGGCAATGGCGCCACCGCCGCCCCTCCCCCCTCGCCGCGAACGCGATAGACCCGCACCGGCCGCGCGATGTTCTTGAGCTCGCGCTCGCCGGCATCTTCGAAGGCGACGTCGAGCTTGCCCTGCACATCCTCCTGCACTCGCCCCGACACGCAGATCCCGCCGGGCTCGGCCAGCGCTTCCAGTCGCGCCGCCACGTTCACGCCGTCGCCCCACATGTCGTCGCCATCGATGATGACATCGCCGAAATTGATGCCGATACGGAACGCGATGCGCTGCTCCGCTGCAACGTCGGCATTGCGCTTGAGCCATGCCGCGCTGTATTTCGACCGCGCAGCGCACGGCGTTGACCACGCTCGCGAACTCCACCAGCATGCCGTCGCCGGTGATCCGCACCACCCGCCCGTCGTGCTCGGCTATCTCGGGCTCGATGAGGTCACGCCAGTGCGCTTTCCAGCGTGCGAGCGCCCCCTCCTCGTCCATCCCGACGATGCGGCTGTAGCCGGCCACGTCGGCGAGGAGTATGGCTGACAGCCGTCGCTGAGCTCGCTTGTCGACCACGTTGGCCTCCGAAAGGCCTCGCCAATGGCAGTAGTTTACATGCGCATAGTTAAGACAGCACGGAAGCCTGCGCACGAAAAAAGTTGGCCCATACAATTAGATGGTCACCCCTTCGGCAGCACGTGCGCCCACTTCGCGCGGATCTTCGGCGTCGAGCTCCTTGCTCGAGCGCGCCACGATCGGGAACGTGCGCGCGGCGCGACCACGGCTTGCAGGCATCGATGACGACGCGCGCGTTGCGCGGGTCGTCGCTGCCGTAGGCCATCGGATCGAGCACCGTGCTCCAGCAGCCGCGCAGGACCTCGATGCCCTTCGCGCGGTTCGAAGCGCGTGCACATCGCCCACACCACCTGGTCCATGTCGGCGGGATCGATGTCGTCGTCGACCACCACCACGACGCGGTTGGCATAGGCGCCGGCGTGGCATTGCGAGGCGATCAGCCCGGCCTGCTTGGCGTGGCCGCCGTACTGCTGCTTGATCGCGACCGTGAGCCAGAGCCGGCTGCCGCCGGCGGCATGCGCCCACACGCCCTTCACCTCCGGCACGCCCGCGGCTTCGAGCTGGTTCCACACCGCGCCGGAGCGGTAGGTGCCGCGATAGAACGAAGTTGTCGTCGGGCGGCACGGCCGGGAATGGCGCCGAGCAGGATCGGGTCGTTGCGATGCATGAAGGTCTCGATGCGGATCGCCGGCTCCTTCTTCTGGCCGCCGGCGTAGTAGCCGGTCCATTCGCCGAGCGGGCCCTCGTCGATCAGATCGTCGGGATGCACGAAGCCCTCGAACGCGATCTCCGCCTGCGCCGGAATCGGCAGCCCGGTGCACCGGCCCCTTGATCACCTCGACCGGCTCGCCGATCAGGCCGCCGGCGACGTCGTACTCGTTCTTGCCGTAGGGAATTTCGAGCCCCGCCACCATGAACAGCGCGGGATGCATGCCGACCACGACCGCGATCGGGCACGGCTCGCCGCGCTCGTGATAGCGGCGCTTGATCAGGTCGCCGTGCTTGCCCTTGGAGCACATCACGGTCGCCAGGTTCGGGCCGTGCGACTGCACGCGATAGGCGCCGTAGTTGATCCAGCCGGTGTCGGGATCCTTCATGATCACCATGCAGCCGGTGCCGATGTAGTAGCCGCCGTCGTGCTCGTGCCAGCGCGGCGTCGGGATTTTCTGGATGTCGATGTCCTTGCCGGTGAAGACGTTCTCCAGGAGCGGCCCGGATTTCACCGTGACCGGCGGGATGCTCTTCGCCTCCTTCATGTATTTGCGCCAATAGGAGACGAGCTCGATGGCGGAGCCGTCGAGCGGCAGGCCGAGCGTGAGATTGATGCGCCGCACCGAGGTGAGGATGTTGGCGAGGATGCGATGGCCGCGCGGATAGCCGGGGATGTCGTCGAACAGCACCGCCTGGTTGCCCATCTTGCGCATGTAGAGATCGACGATGCCGCCGATCTCCGTCTCGCGCTCGGCGCCGCTGATCTCCTGCACCTCGCCGGCCGCGCGCAGCTCCTCCAGCCAGGCGCGCAGATCCTGCTTGGACGAATTCCTCGCGACGCGTTGCGCGGCTGGGACATCTTGCATCTGGACTGCTCGCTTCGCGGCCTGGCGCTGCAGGTCGGCAACGGTCATGGGACAGCTCCTCGTCTCCGCGGAGCGGAGCAGCGCTGTAGCCCGGATGGACGGGCGCAATACGACTGTATCGCGCGGCGCGCACGCATGCGCGCCTTTGCTCGCCCGACGAACCTCGGCGCAACTTGCAGCGCCGGCGATATCACCGCCGCCCGTTCAAAATCTGCTTCAGGCGCTGCGGCGTCACCGGCAGCTGCGTCACCGCGCCCGGGATGCCGATGGCGTCGTCGATCGCGGACGCGATCGCCGCGCCGACGCCGGTGATGCCGCTCTCCCCTGCTCCCTTGATGCCGAGCGGATTGAGCGGGCTCGCGTAGTCCTCGCGCAGCAGCACCTCGATCTTCGGCGTCTCGCGCACCGTCGGGCATCAGATAGTCGGCAAAGGTGGTCGCCAGCGGATCGCCGCGCTCGTTGTAGGTGAACTCCTCGAGCAGCGCGCCGCCCAGGCCCTGCGCGAAGCCGCCGACGATCTGGCCCTCGCACCAGCGCCGGATTGATGGCGCGGCCGATGTCGTAGGCGATGACGTAGCGCTCGACCTCGACGCCGCCGGTCTCGCGATCGACCTTCACCACCGCGAAATGGAGGCCATAGGGATAGACCTGATGCTCGACGCGGAACCAGCCCTCGGCGGAGAGGCCGGGCTCGCGGTCGCCCAGCGTCTTCGAGGTCGGCGCGAGGTGCCTGGCGATCTCGCCGAGCGTCATCGACGGACCGCCCGGCCGATCCTTGCGCACGACCTTGCCGTCGACGATGTCGAGCGCGTCGGGCGGCGCCTGCATCAGCTCGGCTGCGACCTCGATCGCCTTGGCGCGCAGCTTGAGCGCGCCGTTGTGGGTGGCGGACGCCGTCATCACGGTGGCGCGCGAGGCATGCGCGCCGATGCCGAAGGCGATGCGGTCGGTCTGGCCGTGGGTGACGCGCACGCGCTGGTAGTCGACGCCGAGCGCCTCGGCGCAGACCTGCGCCATCACGGTCTCGAAGCCCTGGCCGAGCGAGGCGCCGCCGGTGATCAGCTCGACCGCGCCCGAGGTGTCGACCTCGATGCGCACGCCGTCGGCGGGGCCGAGCCCGCTCTTCTCCACGAACATCGCAAAGCCGGCGCCGACCGCCTCGCCGGCGGCGCGGCGGCGCGCGAGATCGGCCTTGAGCTTGTCCCATTCGAGCGCGGCCAGGAGCTTGTCGAGCAGACCGACATAGTCGCCGGAATCGTGCTCGATCTCCTCGCCCAGCGCCTCGAGCGGCCGGTGATAGGGCATCTCGTCCTTGGAGATGGCGTTGCGCCGGCGCACGTCGTTGGGATCGATGCCGAGCTTGACCGCGATGGCGTCGACCAGCCGCTCGCGCACGAACGTCGTCTCGAAGCGGCCGGGCGCGCGGTAGGTCGCCGCCGGCGTCTTGTTGGTCAGGCGGAAATGCCCGACCGCGCGATAGGCCGGCACGCGGTAGGGGCCCGGAAGAATGCCCGCGGTCATGTGCACGACGCGCGCGGCGTGGGTGCGCACATAGGCGCCCTGGTCGTGGAAGTAGAGATCGTCGATCGCGAGGATGCGGCCTTCGCCGTCGACGCCGGCGCGAATCCGATGCAGCTGCTGGCGCGAATGATTGGCGGCGATGAGATGCTCGCGCCGGTCCTCGATCCATTTCACCGGCCGGCGCGAGCCGCATGGCGGCGACGCAGACCAGCACGTCCTCCGGATAGAGCTCGCCGCGGATGCCGAAGCCGCCGCCGACGTGCGATTCGTGCACGTGGATCGAGGACGGCGTTAGACCGAGCATGCGCGACAGCAGCTCCGATTGCGGTGCGGCACCTTGGCGGCGCCGTGCAGCTCGAGCAGGTCGCGCGAGGCGTCGTAGCGGCCGATTGCGCCGCGCGCCTCCAAGCGGCACGCCGGAATGGCGGCCGATCGCGAGCTCGAGCTCGACCACCAGGGGCGCGGTCGCGCAGCACCGCGTCGACGTCGCCGTAGCCCTGGCGGATGATCGTCACCTCGGTGTTGCGGCCGGGCGCGAACTCGCCGGGCTCGGCCTCGGCGGCGAGCAGGATCGGCAGCTCCTCGATCTCGATGGCGACGAGATCGGCCGCGTCCTCCGCCACGTAGGGGTCGCTCGGCGAACACCGCGGCGACCGGCTCGCCGACGTAGCGCACCTTGTCGGTGGCGAGCACCGGCTGGCGATAGGGATCGAGCGCGGGAATGCTGCCCTCGCGGAAGTCGATCGGCGGCACGTCGGCGATGTCGGCCGCGGTCCAGACCGCGACCACGCCGGGCAAGGCGCGCGCGGCCGTCGGCGTCGATCGAGACGATCCGGCCGTGCGCGTGGTTCGAGCGCACGACGCGCATGTGGAGCTGGTGCGGAAAGGAAATGTCGCCGGCGAAGCGGCCGTGGCCCCGCACCAGCGGCGGGTCCTCCAGCCGCGTGACCGATTGGCCGATCCACTTGTTGTCGGATGCCGTCATCGGCGTGCGGCCGTCATCTTGGCCGCGGCGGCGCGTACCGATTTCACGATGTTCTCGTAGCCGGTGCAGCGGCAGAGATTGGACGACGAGCACGTCGAGCAGGTCCTCCTCGCTGATGTCGGGCTCGCGCTCGAGTACGCCGGCCGCCAGCATCAGAAAACCGGGCGTGCAGAAGCCGCATTGCAGGCCGTGGTTGTCGATGAACGCCTGCTGCAGCGGATGCAGCTCGTCGCCCTTGCGCCAGGCCTTCGACGGTGCGGATTTTGCGGCCTTCGGCCTGCACCGCGAACATCAGGCACGAGCGCACCGGCTCGCCGTCGAGCAGCACCGTGCAGGCGCCGCAGACGCCGTGCTCGCAGCCGATATGGGTTCCGGTCTGGCCGCATTCGTCGCGGATCGCGTCCACCAGCGTGCGGCGCGCATCGACGCGCACGCCGTAGCTGCGGCCGTTGATGTCGAGGGTGATCTCGCGCTTCTCGCTCATGCCGCGGCCTGCTCCAGCGCGCGGCGCGTGACCGTGCGCGTGAGGTCGCGGCGGTAGTCCGCGCTGGTGATGGCATCTTCCAGCGGATCGACCGCCGCCATGGCGGCATCGGCCGCCGCTTCGAAGGCCTGCTTGCCCGGCGCCTTTCCTGCCAGCGCCTGCTCGGCCTGCGCAATGCGGCGCGGCTGCGGCTCGACGCCGCCGAGCGCAACGCGCGGCCTCGCCGATCACGCCGTTCTCGACGCGATAGGTCACCAGCGCCATGCCGAGCGCGAAATCGCCGGCGCGACGGTTGAACTCGTAGAAGCCGCAGCGCGTATCGGCGGCGAGGATCGGCAGTCGCACCTCGGTGAGCAGCTCGTCCTCCTCGAGCGCCGTGGTCATGATCCCGCGAAAGAAATCATCGCGCCGGCAATCGTGCGCGTGCCGCCGACGCGCCGCGCCACCATCTCGGCGCCGAGCGCCGCCGCCACCAGGCACCATTCGGAGGCGGGATCGGCATGCGCGATGCTGCCGCAGAAGGTGCCGCGGGTGCGGATCGGATAATGCGCGATGTGGCGCACGACCTTGGACAGGAGCAGTCCGAGCGGGCCGTCGCACGACCGGCTTGTGGAAGGCGGCATGGCGCACGCAGGCGCCGATCGCGAGCTTGTCGCCGTCGACCGCGAGGCGGCGCAACGCCTCGATGCCGTTGATGTCGACGAGATGCGACGGACGCGCCAGGCGGAACGCCATGATCGGCACCAGGCTCTGGCCGCCAGCCAGCACGCGGCCGTCGTCGCCCGCGACCTCGGCGAGGGTCTGCACCGCCTCTTCGATCGTCTTCGGTGCGTGGTAGCGGAACGGTGCGGGCTTCATCGGTCCTCACCGCTGAGACGGTGGCCGTCGAAGCAGGAAAGTACAACCGCGAGACTGTCCCATATTTGGGAAATTGCATTTTTTTTGGATTGATGCACAGTTGCGAGTATATGTAAAGAAGCCGGGCCCCTCAGCTACGATGCACCAGAGATGAAGCCACCGCCCTTCCGCTATCACGACCCGCGAACCGTCGGCGATGCCGTCGGGCTGCTCGGCAGCCTCGAGAACGCCAAGCTGCTCGCGGGCGGGCAGTCGCTGATGCCGATGCTCAACTTCCGGTTCGTGCAGCCCGATCACATCATCGACCTCAACCGCGTCGAGGGCCTGTCCTATATCCGCGAGGACAAAGGCGCACTCGAGATCGGCGCCATGACGCGCCAGCGCGACCTCGAATTCTCCGACGCGGTGCGCGCGCGCTGGCCGATCATGCACGAGGCGCTGCTGCAGGTCGGACACCGGCAGACGCGCAACCGCGGCACCATCGGCGGCTCGCTCTGTCATCTCGATCCCTCGGCGGAGCTGGTCTCGCTCGCCACCGGCTACGACGCGACGGTGACCGTCGCCGGCCCGAACGGCCAGCGCGAGATGCCGTTCGCCGAATTTCCGGTCGCCTACATGACGCCGTCGATCGAATTGAACGAGCTCGTGGTCGGCGTGCGCTTCCCGCAATGGGCCGACAAGCACGGCTATGCCTTCGTCGAGTTCGCGCGCCGGCACGGCGACTTCGCCATCACGTCGGCCGCCGTCCTGCTCGAGGGCGACACCGCCGGCAAGATCACGCGCGCCTCGGTGACGATCGGCGGCATGGGCACGGCGCCGAGCCGGGCGCGCGAGGTCGAGCAGGCGATCATCGGACAAGTGCCGACGAAAGAGCTGTTCCGCGAAGCCTGCGAGAGCTGCCGCAAGCTCGAAGCGATCGACGACGTGCATGCGCCGGCGTCCTATCGCCAGCATCTGGCCGCGGTGCTGTCGCGCCGCGCGCTGGAGAAGGCGTATGCGCGCCTGACCGGCACCGATCTCGGCGGCACGCGGGCGCATTAGGAACAGTCGATGGGCGAGAAGCGGAAAATCGCGCTGACGGTGAACGGCAAGCGCTACGAGGAAGAGGTCGAGGTCCGCGTGACGCTCGCCGATTTCGTGCGCCACCAGCTCGGCCTCACCGGCACGCATCTCGGCTGCGAGCACGGCGTCTGCGGCGCCTGCACCATCCTGCTCGACGGGCGCTCGGCGCGCTCCTGCCTGATGCTGGCGGTGCAGGCAGACGGGCACGAGCTGCTCACCGTCGAGGGCATCGCGCCGTCGGCCGACAAGCTGCACCGCTGCAGCAGGCTTTCACGAGCATCACGGCCTGCAATGCGGCTTCTGCACGCCGGGCATGCTGACGACGCTGATCGAGTTCCTGCGCGACAACCCCGATCCGACCGAGCAGGAGGTGCGCATCGCCATCTCCGGCAATCTCTGCCGCTGTACCGGCTACCAGAACATCGTGATCGCGACGCTCGACGCCGCGAAGCGGCTGAGGGCGGAAGCAGCGGCAAGCTAGGCCGTCATGGCCATTCGCTTCGACGATATCGGCAACCGCCTGAAAGCGTTTCGGCTCGGATCGGGGCTCAGCGCCGACGAGATCGCGAGCCGGCTCGGGATCTCGCGCACCGCGCTCTATCGCTTCGAGAAGGGCGAGCTGGCAAAGATCGAGACGCTGGAGAAGCTGGCGGAGCTCTTGTCGGTGTCGGTGCCGACGCTGCTCGGCGTCGGCGTCGAATACGTGGCGTCGGCGGTGAGCTATTTCGAGCGCATGCGGCAGATCGAGGAGAGCTGCGAGCACATCATCGTGCTCGCCGGCCCGATCTCCTACCTGCTCGCGTCCGACGCCTTCGACCGCGCGCTCGGCGACATCCTGCGCGAAAGCATCCCCGACACTCTCCCCGGCCGCAAGCGCGCGCTCGACCAGGTCGACGAGATCACCGCGGTGCTGCGCGCAGCGCAAGGAGCAGTACCGCCGGCGAACGCCCGGCATCGTCAACCTCATCTCTGCGATCGAGATGGAGCACTTCCTCGGCAACGGCCTGGTCGGCCGCCTCGGGCTGCCGGACAAAGTCCGCGCCGAGCGGCGCGCACTGGCGCGCGCCGAGGCCGAGCATTTCGTCGCGCTGATGGAGGACGAGCCGATCGGCGTGCAGATCGGCATCGTGCCGGACACGCTCCCGCATGCGAGCTTTCAGCTGTTCCGCCAGCCCGACCGGCAAGTGCTGGCGCTCAGCCCGTTCCGCCTGGGCGAGCAGCCCAATATCCGGGTCGGCGTCGCGATGATCACCTCGGCGCCGGAGGCGCTGGCGCTGCACGAGAAAATGGCCAAGGACCTCTGGCAGCGCGCGCTCAAAGGCGCGGCGGCGGTGAAGCTGATGCGGGGCCTGATCGACCGGCAATGATGGTAATATAATATGGGTTTTCCGCTTGAGGTTGTTCAGAATTTGGAAAAAATCTTGATTTTGGGACAGTCCGCGGGATAGCTACCGGATAGAAAAAACGTTCGTACGCAGGACTTCGGGGTATGGCGCACCAGCCGTTTGCATCGGCACCTTTCGTCGTCGGCGGCAGCGAGCCCGTTCCGGCGCATCCGCACATTCCGGCGGAGGAGGCCTTGTGCCCGGTCGTCTCGCACGACTGGGTCAACGCCGAATACAAGCATCTCGTCGTCGATGCCTCGCCCAAGGCGCTGGCGGTGAAGCCGGGTCAGTTCTTCAACCTGCTCTGCCCGTCGCCGGACGCCGGCGAGCTGTGGCTGCGCCGGCCGCAGAGCGTCTATCGGATCGATCGCGCGCGGGGCCGCATCGAGTTTCTCTACAAGTGCGTCGGCCGCGGCACCTACGGGCTGGCGACGCTCAAGCACGGCGACGATCTCAACATGGTCGGGCCGCTGGGCGTCGGCTTCACCGTCGATCCCGCCTGGAAGCACATCGTCGTGCTCGGCCGCGGCGTCGGCCTCGCGACGCTCGGCGCCGATCTCCCAGCTCGCCGCCGAGAACGGCATCGGCGTGACCGCGATCCTCAGCGCGCGCAGCCCGGACTTCGTGATGGCGGACGACCTGTTCGGCAAGGTCGGCGACGTCATCGGCGTGCTCGACACCGACGGCACGAGCGCGGTGGAGAATGTCGAGGCGATCCTGCTGCGCCTGATTGCCGGCGGAAGCGCCGACGCGTTCTTCACCTGCGGCTCCAACCGCCTGTTCCAGCTGATGAAGCGGCTCGGCAAAGCAGCACGGCATCCCGGGCCAGGTCGCCATGGAGCAGATCATGGCCTGCGGGCTCGGCCCCTGTTACGTGTGCGTGCGCACCTTCGAGGTCGAACGGCAAGCAGGAGCTGCGCCGGGTCTGCATCGAAGGCCCGGTGTTCGATCTGCAGGAGGCGCTCGGATGGTAGACATGTCGGTGAAGATCGGGAGCGTGACGCTCAAGAATCCGATCATGCCGGCGTCGGGCGCGTTCTCGACCGATCTCGCGCAGGTGATGGACATCAACCGGCTGGGCGCGCTGGTGACCAAGACCGTCTCGCGCGAGTACCGCATCGGCAATCCGCCGCCGCGCGTCGCCGAGGTCGAAGGCGGCATGATCAACTCGATCGGGCTGCCCGCCAAAGGCATCGAGTTATTTCCTCGAGCACCAGGTTCCCGACTACAAGCGCTTCACGCCGCCGCTCGTCGCCAACATCACCGCGACCACCGCCGAGGACTTCGAGGCCATGGCGCGCGAAGTCGACATGCCGGACGTCGACGTCATCGAGATCAACATCTCCTGCCCGACGCGCGAGCCCGGCGGCGGCAACTTCGCGCTGCACGAGGACCACACCTACGAGATCGTGCGGCGCGTGCGCGCGGCGACCAAGAAGCCGCTCTGGGCGAAGCTCTCGCCCAATGCCGGCGAGATCGACCTGGTCGCGATGGCGGCGGAGAAGGCCGGCGCCGACGCGCTGACCATCTCCAACACGCTGCTCGGCCTCAAGATCAATACCGAGACGTTCCGGCCGGCCATCGGCAACGGCTACGGCGGGCTGTCCGGCCCCGGCATCAAGCCGATCATCGTGCGCATGGTCCATCAGTGCTCGAAGGCGGTGAAGATCCCGATCATCGGCTGCGGCGGCATCGTCAAGGTCGAGGACGTGGTCGAATACATGCTCGCGGGCGCGAGCGCCGTCATGATCGGCTACCTGATCTTCCGCAATCCGTCGGGCATGATCGCCATCATCGACGGGCTGGAGCAGTGGTGCGCCAAGCGCGGCTTCGCCCGCGTCGCCGATCTCACCGGCGCCATGATCAACGAGCGGCCGGCGGAGACCTTTGCCGCCGCCGCCGCGCCGATCGGGTAGTCATGATGCGAAACGGCGCCGCAATTTCGGTGAGCTCCCCTCCCCCTTGTGGGGAGGGGTTGGGGGTGGGGGTCGTTGTTGTGGGGCGACGTCGCTGCATCAACCGCACCACCCCCCTCCCCAACCCTCCCCCAGCCGGCTGCGGGCCTGCCCGCTTCCGGCAATTTTTAGGGCGATCAAACCCCGGCAGGCCGGGGTTTGATTGGGGGAGGGAGCAGACCGAGTTTGCGGCGGCGTTGCTTCCAATTCGCTGGAAAAAATGACCACGCGCATCACCATCCGCAAACCCGACGACTGGCACCTGCACGTGCGCGACGGCGCCATGCTCAAAGCGGTCATGCCGTTCACGGCCAAACATTTCGGCCGCGCGATCCTGATGCCGAACCTCATTCCGCCGGTGGCGACCACCAAGGACGCCATCGCCTATCGCGAGCGCGTGATGGCGGCGCTGCCCGAAGGGCTCGACCTTCAAGCCGCTGATGACCTGCTATCTCACCGACGACACCGATCCCGACGACGTCGAGCGCGGCTTCAAGGACGGCGTGTTCACCGGGCGTGAAGCTCTATCCCGCCAACGCCACCACCAATTCGGCCGCCGGCGTCACCGACTACCGCAAGATCATGCGCGTGCTGGAGCGGATGGAAAAGATCGGCATGCCGTTCCTGATGCACGGCGAGGACGTCGATCCCGAGATCGACATCTTCGACCGCGAGGCGATGTTCATCGAGCGCTATCTGTCCAAGTGGGTGCGGCAGTTCCCCGGCCTGCGCTTCATCCTGGAGCACCTGTCGTCGAAGGACGGCGTCGATTTCGTGAAGAGCGCGGCGCCGCAGGTCGGCGGCACGATCACGCCCTACCACCTGATGCTCACGCGCACCGACTGGCTGGGCTGGGGGCTCAAGCCCTACATGTACTGCATGCCGGTGATCAAGACCGCGAAGGACCGCGCGGCGCTGCGCAAGGCCGCGACCTCGGGCGAGGCCTGCTACTTCCTCGGCACCGATTCCGCGCCGCACCCGGTGGCGAAGAAGCTGGCGGTGAACGGCATCCCGGGCCTGTTCAATGCGCCGGTCGCGATCGAGACCTATGCCAAGGTGTTCGAGGAGGAAGGCGCGCTCGACAAGCTCGAAGCCTTTGCCTCGCTCAACGGCCCGAAGCATTATCGCCTGCCGCCGAACGAGGAGAGGATCACGCTGGAGAAGTCGCCGTGGACGGCGCCGGAGGAGGTCAAGGTCGAGGGGCCGGACGAGAAGGCGCTGGTCTATCGCGGCGGCGAAACCATCGAGTGGAAGGTGGTCGAGTTGACATCCAGTTGCCGAGCACTCACGTCCGCTTGTCATGCCCGCGAAAGCGGGCGATCCAGTAGCCGCCGAAGAGCACGGCGAGGTCAGCGGCTCGATCGCCCGGCTCAAGCCGGGCGATGACATCGAGCGAGATGCGAGATCATGACAGCCGGCACGGCTTTCCCGACAAGAAGATGATGGCCGAGCTGACGGCGAAGATGCTGCTCGAGGTCGAGGCGGTCCGCTTCATGCAGGACAAGCCCTTCATCTTCACCTCCGGCTGGGCGAGCCCGGTCTACACCGACTGCCGGCGGCTGATCTCGTTCCCGCGCGTGCGCGCGACGCTGATCGATTTCGGCGCTGCGCCACCGTCATGCGCGACGTCGGCTTCGAGCAGTTCGACGCGGTCGCGGGCGGCGAGACCGCGGGCATTCCGTTCGCCGCCTGGATGGCCGACCGGCTCGGCCTGCCGATGCTGTATGTGCGCAAGAAGGCCAAGGGCTTCGGCCGCAACGCCCAGATCGAGGGCCACTGGTCGAGGGCCAGCGCGTGCTGCTGGTCGAGGACATGACCACCGACGGCGGCAGCAAGGTCAATTTCTGCAACGCGCTGCGCGAGGCCGGCGCCAGGGTCGAGCACGTGCTTCGTGTTCTTCTTCTACGACATCTTCCCGGAGGGCCGGAAAATCCTCAGCGACCTCGGCGTGACGCTTGCACTGCGCTCGCGACCTGGTGGGACGTGCTCGCGGTCGCCAAGACAGAGCGGCAAATTCGATGCGGCGAAGCTCGCCGAGGTCGAGAAATTCATGCACGATCCCGCGGGCTGGTCGAAGGCGCATGGCGGGACGGCTGGTGGCGGCGGAGTGATATGGACAGTGTGGCTCGCTGATCGGCTCCGCTGTCATCGCCGCGAAAGCGGGGATCCATCGTGCCAAACACTCGGGCCTCTGGAATACTGGGTCCCCGCTTTCGCGGGGACGACAAGAGTGAGTGTGGCGTAAGAGGGTTGGAATGGCTGAGAAGTTGGATGCTGATGTCATCGTGGTCGGCGGCGGCAATGCCGCGTTCTGCGCGGCGCTGGCCGCGCAGGAGCAGGGCGCCTCGGTGCTGATGCTGGAAGCGGCGCCGGAGGACGAATCCGGCGGCAACAGCCGCTTCACCGCGGGCTCGATGCGCGTCGTCTACAACGGCGTCGACGACATCAAGACGCTGGTGCCCGATCTGACCGCCGCAGGAGATCGCCGACACCGATTTCGGCACCTACACCGCAGATCAGTTCTTCGACGACATGGCGCGCGTGACGCAGAACCGCGCCGATCCCGATCTGGTCGAGCTGCTGGTCACCAAGAGCTTCGACACGCTTCTGCTGGATGCGCGACAAGGGCATCCGCTTCATCCCGATCTACGGCCGCCAGGCGTTCAAGATCGACGGCAAGTTCAAGTTCTGGGGCGGGCTCACGGTCGAAGTCGGTCGGCGGCGGCCCCGGCCTCATCGAGATGCTGACCGAGGCCGCGCAGAAGCGCGGCATCGAGATCCGCTACCAGACCCGCGCGCTGAGCCTGCTCTTCGACGGCGTGCGCGTCGTCGGGCGTGCGCATCCGTCACGACGGCGTCGAGAGCGAGCTCGCACGCCAAGTCGGTCGTGCTCGCCTGCGGCGGCTTCGAGGCCAATGCCGAATGGCGCACGCGCTATCTCGGCCCCGGCTGGGACCTCGCCAAGGTGCGCGGCACGCGCTTCAACAACGGCGACGGCATCCGCATGGCGATCGACATCGGCGCGAGCCCGTGCGGCAACTGGTCGGGCTGCCACGCCGTGCAATGGGAGATGAACGCGCCCGAATTCGGCGACCTCGCGGTCGGCGACCAGTTCCAGAAGCACTCCTATCCGTTCTGCGATCCTGGTCAACGCCACCGGCAAGCGCTTCGTCGACGAGGGCGCCGATTTCCGCAACTACACCTACGCCAAATACGGCCGCGTGGTGCTGGAGCAGCCGGGCCAGTTCGCCTGGCAGATCTTCGACCAGAAGGTGAAGCATCTGCAGCGCGACGAATACAGCATCCGGCAGATCACCAAGGTGACCGCGAACACGATCGAGGAATTCGCGCAGAAGCTCGAAGGCGTGAACGCCGAGCAGTTCCTCAAGACCATCGCCGAGTACAACGAGGCGGTGCGCAGCCGACATGCCGTTCAATCCCAACGTCAAGGACGGACGCCGCACCGAAGGGCTCGCCGTCAACAAGAGCAACTGGGCGAACACCATCGACGCGCCGCCGTTCGAAGGCTACGCGGTGACCTGCGGCGTCACCTTCACCTTCGGCGGCGTGCGCATCACCAACGACGGCGAGGTGGTCGAACACCGACTACCAGCCGATCCGCGGGCTCTACGCCGCGGGCGAGCTGGTCGGCGGGCTGTTCTATTTCAACTATCCGGGCGGCTCCGGCCTCACCTCCGGCGCGGTGTTCGGCCGCATCGCCGGCGACGGCGGCCGCGCGCGCCGGCAGAACTGAGATCGCTGCGACGTCGAGCGCCCGCGAGTCGCGCTTGAACGAGCTCTCCGCGACGCGAGATCGTGCGCGCGACCATCGGCCGGCGAGATCACCTGCGAGGCGTGGTGCGCGACTGCCTCGCGCGCATCGACGCGCGCGAGAAGCGACGTCCACGCCTGGGCCATCGTCGATCCCGAGCTCGCGCTGCGCCAGGCGCGCGCGCTCGATCGCAGCCCGACGCGCGGCCCGCTGCATGGCGTGCCGATCGGCGTCAAGGACATCATCGACACCGCCGACCTGCCGACCGAGATGGGCTCGCCGATCTATCGCGGCCATCGCCCGACGGCGGATGCCGCCTGCGTCGGCGCTGGTGCGCGCGGCCGGCGCGGTCATCCTCGGCAAGACCGTCACCTGCGAATTCGCCGGCATGACGCCGAACGTCACCACCAATCCGCACAACCCCGCGCACACGCCCGGCGGCTCGTCGAGCGGATCGGGCGCGGCGGTCGCCGACTTCATGGTGCCGGCGGCATTCGGCACGCAGACCGGCGGCTCGGTGCTGCGGCCCGCCTCCTATTGCGGCGTGTTCGGCTTCAAGCCGACCTTCGGCGCGTTCAACCGCCGCGGCGTCTATCCGGCGGCCGAGAGCCTCGACACGATCGGGCTGATCGCGCGCTCGATCGACGACATCGAGCTTCTCAGCGACGGTGCTGGAGCTGCGCGCGGCCGTCAGCAGCCGGCGCGCGCTCGATCGCGCCGCCGCGGATCGGGCTCTGCCGCACGCCGATGTGGGACAAGGCGCAGCCGGAGACGGTCGCGGCCATCGAGGACGCGGCCGCGCGGCTCGGCAAGGCCGGCGCGCAGGTGCGCGAGATCGTGCTGCCCGACGAATTCGCCGGGCTGCGCAACGCCGCGCGCGAGACCATCAACAATTACGAGCGCGCGGCCGCGATGGCGCTGGGAATGGAACACGCATCGCGACCGCATCAGCGAGCGGCTGCGCAAGCGCATCGAGATCGGCCGCGCCATGCCGCATGGCGAGTATCTCGCCGCCCTGCAGCTCGGCGAGAACTGCCGCGCGCAGTTGCCGCACGTGTTCGCAGGACATCGACGTGCTGCTGACGCCCGGCGCCAACGGCGAGGCGCCGCGCGGACTCGACGACACCGGCGATCCCGGCTTCCAGGCGATCTGGACCATCCTGCACACCCCTGCCCTCACCCTGCCGACCCATCGCGGCCCGAACGGTTTGCCGGTCGGCATCCAGCTGGTTGCGCCGCGATACGATGATCGCGGCCTGTTCGCCTGCGCGCGCTGGGTCTGGCAACAGCTCGGCGCGCCCGAGATGGTCGGATATCAAGGCTGAGACGTCGCGTAGGTAAAGCGTCATGGAATTCGACAATTCATTCGAGGTGCCGCTGCCGCCGGCGCAGGCGTGGAAGGTGCTGCTCGACATCGAGCGCATCGCGCCCTGCATGCCGGGCGCGGAGCTGACCGAGGTGGTCGACAAGGACACCTACAAGGGCAGGATCGCGCGTGCGGCTCGGGCCGGTGGCGCTGACCTTCGCCGGCATCGTCAAGTTCGAGGAGATCGACGACGCCAAGCACACCGCGCGCGTGTCGGCGCAAGGCACCGACGCCAAGGGCCGCGGCGGCGCCAATGCGGCGTCGGTGTTCCGCCTGGAGCCGGCCGGCAGCGGCTCGCAAGGTGCTGGTGCACACCAACCTGACGCTGTCGGGCGCGGTCGCGCAATACGGCCGCGGCGTCGGCATCATCCAGGCGACCGCGACGCAGATCATGAATCAGTTCGCCAAGGCGCTGAAGGACAAGCTCGCGCAGGACGGCGCGGCGGCTGCGCCGGTGCGCGACCGCCTCGCCGTCGCGCGCCGCCATCGCCGTCGATCGTGCCCACGCCTGCGCCGGCCAGCGGCAACCGATCTCGGGCTTCGCGCTGATGTGGCACGTGATCTGGAGCTGGTTCAGCGGCCTGTTCAAGCGGCCGTGAAGACTCAACCCGCCCTCAGCCTGAGGAGCGCGCATCCCGCGCTCTTTCCGCAAGATCGGTGGTGCGTGCGCGCGTCTCGAAGGCGGGCGGCTGGCCCCATGCTTCGAGACGCCGCGCGCATTCGAACGTGGGAGCGCCGTGACTCGCCTGCGCGCGGCTCCTCAGCATGAGGGCCGGGAGACGCAGGCCTACTCCTTCAACGCCTCTTCGCGCTTGCTTGCGGATCGCGGGCGCGGCGATCACGACCAGCAGGCCCACGGCCACCAGCAGAAACGCCAGGCTGATCGGCTCCTGCAGGAACACCATGGGATCGCCGCGCGAGATCAGCAGCGCGCGGCGCAGGTTCTCCTCCATCATCGGCCCGAGCACGAAGCCGAGAATGAGCGGCGCCGGCTCGCAGTCGAGCTTGAGCGCGACGTAGCCGAAGATCGCGAAGAACGCCATCACGGAGATGTCGAACGGCTTGCTGTTGATGGTGTAGGCGCCGATGCAGCAGAACACGATGATGGCGGGGAAGAGCAGCCGGTACGGCACCCGCAGCAGCCGCACCCACAATCCGACCAGCGGCAGGTTCAGGACCACCAGCATGAGATTGCCGAGCCACATGCTGGCGATCAGGCCCCAGAACAGGCCCGGACGATCGGTCATCACGCGCGGGCCCGGCGCGATGCCGTGGATCATCAGCGCGCCGATCATCATCGCCATGGTCGGGTTGCCGGGAATGCCCAAGGTCAGCATCGGGATGAACGAGGTCTGCGCACCCGCATTGTTGGCGGATTCCGGCGCCGCGACGCCGCGGATGTCGCCCTGGCCGAAACGTGCGCGGCGGCCGCGCGACGTTCTTCTCGAGCGTATAGGCCGCGAACGACGCCAGCAGCGCCCCGCCGCCCGGCAGCACGCCGAGCATGGCGCCGAGCACGGTGCCGCGCAGGATCGCAGCCGGCGCAGTGCGCAGATCCGCGAGGCTCGGCCACACCCGCCCGACCGCGCCCGACACGACGCTCGTCTGCTGCGCTCTTCTCGAGATTGTAGGCGACCTCGGCGATGCCGTAGATCGCCATCGACAGCGCCACGAACTCGACGCCGTCGGTGAGCCCGGTCATGCCGAAGTCGAAGCGCCGTGCGCCGGAGTTCACGTCGGTGCCGACGAGGCCGAGCAGCAGGCCCGAGCACCACCATGGCGATCGCCTTGACGAGCGAGCCGTGCGCGAGCACGACCGCCGCGACCAGGCCGCACACCATCAGCGAGAAATATTCCGCCGGGCCGAATTGCAGGGCGACGGCCGCGAGCGGCGGCGCCGCCACCGCGATCAGCAAGGTCGCGACGCGTGCCGGCGAAGAACGAGCCGATGGCGGCGATGCCGAGCGCGGGGCCGGCGCGGCCCTGCACGCGCCATCTGGTGACCGTCGATGGTCGTGACGACCGACGATGCCTCGCCCGGGATGTTGACCAGGATGGCCGTGGTCGAGCCGCCGTATTGCGCGCCGTAATAGATGCCGGCGAGCAGGATCAGCGCCGATTCCGGCGCCAGCGTGAACGAGATCGGCAGCAGCATCGCCACCGTCGTCACCGGGCCGATCCCGGGCAGCACGCCGATGACGGTGCCGAGCAGCACGCCGAGGAAGCAGTAGGCGACGTTCTGCAGCGTCAGCGCGACGGCGAAGCCGAGGCCGAGATTGGAGAAGACGTCCATCGCGACCTACAGGCTCGGCCAGTTGCTCGGCCAACCGGTCGCCCAGATGGGAATCGGTAGGCCGAGCGCATAGACGAAGACGCCGACCGAAAAGACGATGAGCGCGACCGTGAGCGCGAGCGCTTCGGGCAGGCGGAATTGCGGACCGGCCCAGGCCGACAGCACCGTCAGCACGGCGAGCGCGACGACGAGGCCGAACGGCTCGATCGAGAAGCCCGAACAGGCAGACGGCGACGGCGATGACCGCGAGCGGCAAGACGTGGAAGCGCGGCAGCGGCTCGCCGTCGAGCACGACGGAGCGGCCGATCAGGATCGCGGCCAGGACGCCGAGCACGCCCCCCAGCAGCAGCGGAAAATAGCCCGGCCCCATCTTGCCGGCAGTGCCGAGGGAATATCCGCGCGCGGCGAGGATCGCGACCACGGCGAAGCCGCCGAACATCACACCGGCCCAGAAATCCTTCGGCGCGCGAATTCTCATCCCCTCACGCCCATCGTTCTGAGCCCCCAACCACGGCATCGCGGATCAAATCGGCAAGCCGATCCCGCGTCAATGGTGCCGCAACCATCGCGCAAGGTACCGCCGATGATCCTGGATTGCCCGCGACACCATCATCTACAGTCCGGCCTCCTCGACGCACGGTGCACGGACATTGCAGGTGACAAAGCCCCTCGGATTCATCGAAAAACACGGCCTCTGGACGGATGAGCAGCGAGCGGCAAGCCGAGGAGCTCAAGCGCCGGGTCGAGACGGACAAGCTGCATCTCGTGCGGCTCGCCTGGGCCGATCCGCACGGCGCATCGCGCGCCAAGGCGGTGACGGTGCCGGCCTTCGCGGCCGCGCTCGACACCGGCCACAACATCAACGTCGCGACCACGACGCTCGATTCCGCCAATGCCCGCATCTTCGCCTCGTTCACGCGCGGCGGCGGGATGGGTCTCGACGAGATGACGGGCTCGCCCAATCTCGTCATCGTTCCGGATCCCGCGACGTTTCGCGTGCTGCCCTGGGCGCCGGGCGTCGGCTGGATCCTGTGCGACGAATATTTCGACAGCGGCGTGCCGTTTCATTTCTCGCCGCGGCAGCTGCTGCGCAAGCATCTCGCAGCGGCTCGCCGACAAGGGCCTGGGCTGCGTGGTCGGCCTCGAGATCGAGTGGTATCTCGCGCGCGTCGCCGACGAGCAGCTCGGCGACGAGCACATCGGCATGCCCGGCGTGCGCGGGCGGCCGGTCAGGACCTCGCCGGTCGAGCCCGGCTTCTCCTATCACTCCGAATCCAACATGGACCTGATGCAGCCGGTGCTGTCTGCGCTCGCCGAGGCTTTCGAGAAGATCGGCCTGCCGCTGCGGTCGATCGAGAACGAGTGGGGACCGGGCCAGCTCGAATGCACCTTCGCCGCGCGGCCGGCGCTGGAGGCCGCCGACCACGCGATGCTGTTCCGCACGGCGACGCGCCAGATCTGCCGCCAGATGGGCTATCTCGCGACCTTCATGGCCCGCCCCGCGCTCAAGGGCTACTACTCCAGCGGCTGGCACCTGCACCAGTCGCTGGTCGACGGCAAGAGCGGGCGCAACCTGTTCATGCCCGAGCACGCGAGCGAATGCCTCTCGCCGCTCGGCCGCGCCTGGCTCGGCGGCCTGTTGAAATACGCCGCGCCGGCGACGGTGTTCGCGACGCCGACGGTCAACGGCTATCGCCGCTACCGGCCGAACTCGCTGGCGCCCGACCGCGCCACCTGGTGCTACGACCACCGCGGCGTGATGCTGCGCGTGCTGGGCGCGCCCGGCGATCCCGCCACCCGGATCGAAAACCGGATCGGCGAGCCGGCCGCCAATCCTTATCTCTACATCCTGTCGCAGATCGTCGCCGGGCTCGACGGCATCGACAACAAGCGCGATCCCGGACCGCAGGACGACGATCCCTACAATGCCGACCGGCCGATGCTGCCCGCGAGCCTGCCGGCGGCGCTCGATGCGCTGGAACACGAGCCGCTGTTTCGCGACGCAACTCGGCGAGGTGTTCATCGACTACTACCTCAAGCTCAAGCGCAACGAGGCCGGCCGCTTTGCACAATGGTGCAAGGACGCCGGGGTCGAACCGGGTGACGAGCCGACCGACTGGGAGCAGAACGAGTATTTCGATTTTTTCTGAGCGGATGCATCTACTGCATGGCCCGTGCGAGCAAGGACGCGCGCCGTGAAGGACTGACGCCATGCTGGACAAGATCAATGGATCCCGGATCGAAAGTGCCGACCTCTACGACTGGGACGAGCTGGTGCAGGAGGATCGCGTCCACCGCCTGATCTATACCGATCCCGCGATCTTCCAGGCCGAGATGACCAACATCTTCGGCGCGGTCTGGGTCTATCTCGGCCACGAGAGCCAGATCCCGAAGAACGACGACTACATCACGACGCGGCTGGGCCTGCGCCCGATCATCCTGCTGCGCGATTCGCAACGGCAAAATCCGCGCGCTGTTCAACCGCTGCACCCATCGCGGCACCACGCTCTGCCGCAAGGAGAAGGGCTCGGCGCGCATCTTCACCTGCCCCTATCACGGCTGGAGCTATCTCAACACCGGCAAGCTGCGCGCGGTGCCGTGGCCGGACGGCTATGCCTGCGACTTCAAGGACGCGAAGTTCAACGTCGCGCAGGTGCCGCGCGTCGACAGCTATCGCGGCTTCATCTTCGCGACGCTCAATCCCGATGCGCCGTCGCTGCTCGACTATCTCGGCGCCATCACCAAGCCGATCGACGAATGGCTCGACCGCCAGCCCAAAGGCAAGATCGCGGTCTGCGAGGCGAACCGGCTCAAGTACAAGGGCAACTGGAAGCTCGCCTACGACAATTCCGGCGACGGCTATCACGTCGTGTTCTCGCACCGCTCGCTGCTGGAGATGGAGAACCGCCAGGCCGACGTCGCCAACAAGGGCATGTCCTACTACAAGGGCTCGCCCGACTCGAAGGCGATGTACATGGCCTATATGGGCAACGGCCATCACTTCAAGGACAAGCGGCCGAACATCGAGAAGCGCGCCGGCGGATTGTGGGCGGTGGAAGGTCCCGCGCCGGGCACCGAGCACTACGCCGAGGAGCTGCGCCGGCGCTTCGGCGCCAAGGCCGAGGAAATCCTCGACCTCGCCTCCTCCGAGCCGGTCAACATCAACGTGTTTCCGAACTTCTCGCTGCTCGGCAACCACATCCAGGTGTTCGAGCCGGTGTCGGTCGACGAGACCAACGTCACCTGGTACGGCACCGCGGTGGTCGACGAGGACGGCGTGCTCGGCGGCGCGGTCGACGAGATCAACGCGCTGCGCATGCGCACGCAGGAGCAGTTCCCGAATTTCGGCGAGGTCGACGACCTCGCCAATTTCGAGGAGATCCAGCGCGGGCTCGCGTGCCATGGAGGACGAGTGGGTCTACATGCATCGCGGGCTCGGCATTCCCGGCCGCGTGAAGACCGACGAGCAACGGCATCATCACCGCGCCCGCCACCGACGAGGCGTTCATGCGCGAATACATCAAGGAGTGGAAACGGCTGATGAAGGCATCGCCGAAGCTCGCGATTCAACGCGAGCCGTGAGCGGGCTCGGCCTCATGCTGAGGAGCATCGCAGCGCCACGCGCACATGCGTTTCCACGTTTGCCGCAGCGCTGCGATGCGTCTCGAAGCATGGGGCCGCAAAGGGGGCCGCCCCATCCTTCGAGACGCGCGCACGTGAGTTTCGAGCTTGCGGAATGATTGCTGCAAGCGCGCCCTCAGGCTGAGGGCGGAGGGAGACCGTACACGAGGATAACAGGTTCAAGCATGCAACTCACCCACGATCCCTCGCTCAGCTCCTACTACGTCAGCGACGCGTTCTACCGCGAGCTGGTCGAGAACTTCACCGACTGGCAGCGCGACGAGCTCGCCGTCAACGATCTGTCCGAGCGCGATCGCTTCCGCATGCTGGTCGAGAAGGAGGCGCGCCTGCTCGACCAGCTCCGGTTCGACGAATGGCTGGCGATGTACGCGCCGGAATGCATCTACTGGGTGCCGGGCACGCCGGAGGCCGGCGATCCGCGCCGCGAGATCGCGATCTCCTTCGACGATCGCCGGCGCATGGAGGATCGCATCTACCGGCTGCGCACCGGCTATGCCTGGTCGCAGGCGCCGAAGTCGCGCACCGTGCGCATGATCTCCAACGTCGAGGTGTTCACCGCCAAGCAGGGCGACGCCCGCATGGTGCGCTCGAACTTCCTGATCAGCGAGTTCCGCGTCGACGGCACCCGCTATCTCTCCGGCTGGTGCGGCCACCGCTTCGTCGAAAGCCGCGCGACCGCTGGGAAATCCAGGCGCGGCAGGTCAACCTGATCGACTGCGACCAGAACCTGCGCAATCCCAGCATTGTGATCTAGCGAGTAGCGAATAGCGAATAGCGAATAGGGTTCCTCGCTCTTTCGCTATTTGCTATTTGCTATTCGCTACTCGCTATTCGCTTTTTGGAGAAATTCATGACCGCGACCGCGCTCGATTCCGTGATCTTCCGCGACATCTTCAGCACGGCCGAGATGCGCCACGTCTTCTCCGACGAGGCCCGCACCGGCTACTACCTCGAGATCGAGGCGGCGCTCGCCCGCGCGCAGGCCCGCCTCGGCATCATTCCGGAGAAGGCCGCGACGGAGATCGTGCGGCAGTGCCGGATCGAGAACATCGACCTCGCCCGCCTGAAGCAGCAGACCGAGCGCATCGGCTATCCGATCCTGGGCGTGGTGCAGCAGATCGTCGGCCTCTGCGCCGACGGTCTCGGCGAATGGTGCCACTGGGGCGCCACCACGCAGGACATCACCGACACCGCGGCGATCATGCAGATCCGCGCCGCGCTCGAGCTGGTCGAGAAGGACATGGAGGCGATCGCCGCGGCGCTGGCCGACTTGTCACGCCGTCATCGCGACACGCCGATGGCGGGGCGCAGCAACCTCCAGCAGGCGGTGCCGCTGACCTTCGGCTTCAAGACCGCCGCGCTGCTCGCGGCGATGCAGCGCCACCGCGAACGGCTCGCGCAGCTGCGCCCGCGCGTGCTGGTCGGCGAGTTCGGCGGCGCGGTCGGCACGCTCGCCTCGCTCGGCGCCGACGGCCTCGAAGGTGCAGGCGGAGCTGATGAAGGAGCTCGGCCTCGGCCAGCCCGAGATCGCCTGGCACACCGTGCGCGACCGCATCGGCGAGGTCGGCTGCTTCCTCGGGCTCGTCACCGGCACGCTCGGCAAGATCTCCATGGACGTGAAGCTGTTGATGCAGACCGAAGTGGCCGAGGTCTACGAGCCGTTCCACGAGGGGCGCGGCTCGTCGAGCACCATGCCGCAGAAGCGCAACCCGGTCTCCTGCCTCTACATCCACTCGACCGTCGCGCTGGTGCGCCAGCACGTCGCCGCGCTGCTCGAAGCCGCGGTCGCCGACCACGAGCGCTCCACCGGGCCGTGGGAGATCGAATGGATCTCGCTGCCGGAAATCTTCCTGCTGTCGTCGGGTGCGCTGAAGCAGACCAAGCTGCTGGTGGAGGGGCTGCGAGGTCGATGCCGCGCGCATGCGCGCCAACCTCGACATGACCAACGGCATGATCGTCTCCGAGGCCGTGATGATGGGGCTCGGGCCCCATCTCGGACGCCAGCGCGCCCACGATCTCGTCTACGACATCTGCCGCAAGGTGGCGACGACCGGCGAGCCGCTGGTCGGACCTGCTGGCGAAGGACGCCGACATCTCCAAGCACCTCACGCGCGCCGAGATCGACAAGATGTGCGACCCCGCGGGCTATCTCGGGCTAGCCGGCGAGATGGTGGACCGGGTGCTGGCGCGCGAACGGCGGTAGGATGGGTGGAGGCATGGCGTGCCTTCGGCGCGCCATGGCGATACCCATCGAAACGCCTGTGCTCGCAGAGAGATGATGGGTATCGCGCGCGAAAACGCGCGCTCCACCCATCCTACGCGGCCACGGCAGGAGACCGACGTGAGCCAGACGCTCGGGGTGCTGATCGCCATCGTCTCGAGCAGCCTCGGCGGAACGGCCGCCGCGGTGACGCGCTATCTCGTCGGCAATGCCGATCCCCTCACCCTCGCGATTCTGCGATGGGGAATCGGCTTCGTCTGCGTGCTGCCGATCGCGCTCATTCTCCGCGTGCAGTGGCCCCGGCGCAGCGATTGGCTCGCCGTCGCGGCGCTCGGAATTGCCTTCTTCGGACTGTTCTTCATCCTCTACAACATCGCAGTCGGCTACACGACGGCGGCACGCGCGAGCCTCGCGCTCTCGACCTTGCCGCTGCAGACCATGGTGGTCGGCGCCCTCCTCGGCATCGAGCCGCTGACGGCGCGCAAGTCCGCCGGTGTCGTCATCGCCGTGCTCGGCGTTTTCGCGGCCCTCGCGTCCGGCTTGTCGGCCGCCCCCGAAGGCGCGTGGCGCGGCGAGCTGATCATGACCGGCGCGGTGCTCTGCATGGCCTTCTACAACGTTTGGTCCCGCCCGTTCATCGAACGATCGAGCGCGCTCGGATTTCTGGCAGTCGGCATGGGGTGCGGCGCGGCCGCTCTGATATTGGCGGGCCTGCTGACCGACCGGTCGCCGTGCTGGCGAACTTCGGTGCGCCGCAATGGACCGCCGGTATCTATCTGGGCATCGGTGGCGGCGCGCTCGCGTTCATTCTCTGGGTCATGGCGCTGCAGCGGGCCACGCCGACGCGCGTGGCCAACACCATGACCGTCAACCCCATCGCGGCGGGGCTGCTGGCTGCCTGGCTCGTGGACGAGCCGATCACGCTCAACCTGATCGTCGGGCTGGTCGCGGTCTTCGTGGGCATCTGGGTCGCAACGACCGAGAGCCCCAATCCGAGCAAGTGAGCGTTACCGAAACAATCGCTGCGACGCGATGCGGGCGCCATCGCGCATGCTCGCGAGCTTCGCCCACACCACGTCCGCGGCAACGCGCCCCCAGCCGGCGGACGTATCGAACCCGCAATCGGTGCCGGCGAGTACGCGCGTCGGGTCGCCCACGACGGCGGCGACCCGCTCGAGGCGGTCCGCCACCACCTCGGGATGCTCGACGAAATTGGTCAGGCTGTCGATCACCCCCGCGACCAGGATCTGGTCGTCGGCGAGCGGATGTTTCTCGAAGCAGCGGAATTCGTGCGCGTGGCGCGGATTGGCGAACGGCAGCACGAAGCCGCCGACATTGGCTTGCTGCAAGGCCGGGAGAATATCGTCGAGCGGCACGTCGGCGTCGTGCGGCGATTTCGAATTGCCCCAGCACACGTGCAGCCGCACGCGGTCGCGCGGGACGTTGGCGATCGCCGCGTTGATGGTGGCGACCACCTGCTCGACGAAGCCGACGAAGGCCGACAACCGGCTGGTCCTTGTAGGTGATGTGGCGCTCGAGGGCGAGATCGGGGGCATCGATCTGCAGCAGGAAGCCGTGCCGCACGATCGCCTCGTACTCGACCTTGAGGGCGGCGCCGAGCGCGGCGAGATAGGCCCCGAGCGTGTCGTAGTGCTCGTTGCGCACGGCCATGGCGACGATGCCGGGCGACGGCGCACACATGAACGGCTCGGCGAAGGCGGAGCGATCCTCGTCGAGCACGGCTTTGAAGTGATCGCATTCGTCGTCGATCACGCGGGCATCGAGGTAGCGCACCTCGCCGATCGCCTTCGGCAATCCGCCGAAGGAAGACACCTGAGTCTTGGCGGCGTGGTACTCGGTCCACATGCGCTTGAATTCGGGATAGCGGTCGACGTCGGCGCGCGACGGGCGCTCCCAGCTCCCGCCGAGACCGGAGAGCCGGCCCTTGAGATAGAGGAAGAAGGAATTGCGCTGCTGCTCGCCGTTGTTGCCGACGTCGATCCCGATCTCGCGCTGTTTCGCACGATGCCGCGCACCGCCTCGCGGCCGGCGCGGTCGATCTCCGCCGCATCGACTGCCTCGCCACGCGAGCGCAGCGAATAGAGCCGGGTCAGCTCGCGCGGCCGCGGCAGGCTGCCGGTATGGGTGGTCAGGATTCGCTCGGAGCTGCGTTGCATTGCCTCACCTTGTTATGCCCGCTCAGTTCGACATCCGGGCCGGCAGCCAGAGCGCCAGCTCGGGCCAGAAGATCACCAGACCGAGCACGACGAACATGATCAGGTGGAACGGGATCGTGCCGATCACCACTTCGCTCAGCTTGCCGTCCCAGATGCTCTGGATGACGAACAGGTTGATCCCGATCGGCGGCGAGATCTGGCCGAGCTCGACGAAGATCACCAGAATGACGCCGAACAGGATCGGGTCGATGCCGTAGCTTTGCAGCACGGGAAACAGCAGCGGCACCGTGATCACGATCATGCCGAGGCTTTCGATCAGGCAGCCCAGGATGGTGAACAGGATGAGCAGCGCGATGTAGAACTCGAACTTGCTCAGGTTGAGGCCGACGATGAAGGCCGTCACCTTCTCGCCGACGCCGCCGAAGCTGAGCGCCACGGAGAAGATGTAGGCGGCGAGAATGAGGAACAGGATGTTGCCGGTGAAGTAGATCGTGTTGTGCATCGCCTGGATGAAGCGTTGCAGGTTCAGCTCGCCGAGCGTCGCCCCGAGCAGGATCGACAGCACGCAGCCGATCGCCGCCGCCTCGGTCGTGGTGACGACGCCGAAATAGAGTCCGCCGAGCGTTGCCGGCGATCAGCAGGAAGAACGGCACGACCTCGGCGATCGCGCCGCACGAATTCGCCGAGCGAGCGCGGCCCGGCCTCGCGCGGCGCGACGTCGGGCACGATCCTGCGCGTGCACGGCGATATAGAGCATGAACAACGCCGTCATGATCAGGCCGGGAATGACGCCGGCGATGAACAGCTTCGGCACCGACGTCTCGGTGAAGGTGCCGTAGATGATCATCGGGAAGCTCGGCGGGATCAGAATGCCGAGCGTGCCGCCGGCGGCGAGCGAGCCGGCAGCGAGCGCGCGGTTGTACTTGCGCCTGATCAGCTGCGGCAGCGCGACGCCGCCGATCGAGGCCGCGGTCGCGATGCTCGAGCCGCTGACCGAGGCGAAGATCGCGCAGCCCGCGATGTTGGTCTGCAACAGGCCGCCGGGCAGCCGGGCGACCAGCTTTTCGAGGCCCGCTGTAGATGCGGTTGCTCAAGCCGCTCACGCTCAGGATTTCCGCCATGAACATGAACAGCGGCACGGTGGTGAGCACGAAGCTGTTCATGCTGCCCCAGCTCACGAGGCCGAGACTGTTGAGCGCCGGGAAGCCGCCCTGCAGCAGCAGATAGACCAGCGCCGGGACGGTGATCGCGAACGGCACCGCCATCCCGGCCATGAGCAGGCCGAGAAACAGCACCGTCACGATCAGGAGCTGGAGCTCAGGCGACATCGCCGCCAGCCGCGCTCAGGAGGCGCGCAATCGTCTCGCCTCCGCGACGATCGTCCGGCACAGCGAAAAGCACAGCGCGATCATCGCCGAGCGCCATCGGCAACCGCGGCGAGCCACAGCGGCGTCGCGAGATAGGTCGGCGCCACGTCGCCGAACCGCCAGGACGACATTTCCAGGCGGATGAACTGCCAGGCGAGCAGCAGGCAGGCCGCCGAGCGACAGCACGTCGAAGATCACGCTGCGACAGCGAGCGCCCGCGCGGCGACAGCCGCGCCTGCACGAACTCGACCTGATGGAAGCTGCCGTTCACGTGGCACGCCGAGAGGCTGACGAAGGAGATCACCACCAGCATGTAGCCGCCGACCTCGTCCGAGACCTCGAACGAGAAATTGAGCAGCGAGCGGGTCACGATGTCGACCGCGATCGAGCACGAGCATCACGAGCGAGCGCCGCCTCGCTCGCGACCTTGCAGGTCCATTCGACCGGACCTTCCGGCAGCGTGCGCGCGCGGCGCCGCTCGGGCGTTGCGGCGGCCGTCGTCGGACACGCCGGGTGCCGTCAGCGGCCGAGCGCGGCGCGGACCTTGCCGAGCGCCTCGATCACTCCGGCCCGCGCGACTTGGCCCATTCGTCCCAATAGGGCTTCATGGCGTCGACCGCGCGGGCATTCTCCTCCGGCTTCGCCTTGGTGAAGGTATAGCCGGCCGTGCGGTGAGCACCTGCACCGAATCCGCCTCCTCCTTCTGCATCGTGTCCTGATTCCAGCGCGCGGTGTCCTCGGCGACCTTGCGCAGCTTGCCCTGCAGGTCGGGAGAGAGCTTCTTGTAGGCGTCGGTGTTGGCGATGAAGTAGGAATTGTTGACGTTCACGATCAGCACGTAGCCGTATTTGAGCAGATCCTTCCACAGCACGGCGCCGACGCCGGCGGTGAAGATGCCGTCGACCACGCCGCGGTCGAGCGCGGAGGGAACCTCGGGCGCGCTCATGGTGATCGAGGTGCCGCCGAAGCGGCGCACGAATTCGCCCTGCTCGGGCTGCGCGACGCGCAGCTTCATGCCCTTGAGGTCGTCGAGCGATTTGAGCTTCTTGCGCCCCCACATGAACTGCAGCGGATAGGTGTAGGACGCGAGCACGGTCGAGCCCTTCTGCCCGAACGACTTCTCGATATAGGGCTTGAGCACCGCGTCGGCCTTGGCGAAGTCCTCGTAGGACTGGATCAGCATCGGCAGGCGCGGGATGCCGGCGACCGGGATGTTGCCGGAATTGAACAGATCGTCGCCGATCTGGACGACGTTCTCGCCCACCGCCTGGGTGATGTTGCTCGCGCTGATCTGCAGCGTGCCGGACAGATGGAGCCGCGCCTTGAGCTCGCCGTCGGTGGCCTTCTCGATCTCCTCGGTGAACAGCTTGGCGCCGCGCGACGTGGCGAAGTTGGGCGCGGACTGGTGCATGTAGAAATTCCACTGCTCGGCGGCATCCGCCGGCTGGCCTGCCGTGAGCAGGAGAGCCGCGCCGAGCGCAGCCGCGAATACCACCGCAGTGTTCGAAGCTATTTTGATCACGACGCTCCTCCCGTTTGTGTTGCCGGATCGCAGTCCGCTCCCGGCTTTTGCCGGAGTGTGGAAGAAAATGCCCAGCCGAAGCAAGGCGTCGCAGCGCGAGACTGCCTTTAGCGGCGGCGACCAGTAGCCGTCGCAGTGGGCTGCTCGAACTGCCCACTTGGGTGGGCAACGACGGCGCAAACACTCTCCATTGGCTGGATGAATGGATGAAGAAGAACGTGCTGAATTGATCACCAGGGCGTGCGACCGTGCGCCGCCCCGGCCGGCTCTGGCTTGTCTCCGGCAGCCAGAGCAAACTGACGTCCTCCCCCGTCGCTTCAGCGTTACCGGGAAACGCCGGACTGGGAGGATGCCATGTGTCGTGCGATCTTGGGCCGCGGCCTCGCGGTCGCGATCCTTATGCTCTGCGATCGTGCCGGCCGCGCGCAAAGTCCGGCGGACTTCTACAAAGGCAAGAACATCGATCTCTACATCGGCTACAGCCCGGCCGGGGGATACGACGTCTATGCCCGCGCGCTGGCGCGGCACATCGGTCGCTTCATTCCGGGCAATCCCACGATCGTGTCGAAGAACATGCCGGGCGCCGGCAGCCTCGTGCTCGCCAACTGGCTCTACAACGTCGCGCCCAAGGACGGCACCGCGTTCGGCATGATCGGCCGCGGCACCGGCTTCGATCCCCTGCTCGGCTCGACCAAGGCGCAATTCGACGCCGGCAAGTTCAACTGGATCGGCAGCATGAACGACGAGGTCAGCGTGTGCGTCACGTGGCACACGAGCGGCATCAGCGGGCTCGAGCAGGTCAAGCACAAGGAAGTGACGGTCGGCGGCAGCGGTCCGGCGGCGGATACCGATCAGTTTCCGAAGGTGCTCAATGGCACGCTCGGCACCAAGTTCAAGCTCGTCACCGGCTATCCCGGCGGCAACGAGATCGACCTGGCGATGGAGCGCGGCGAGGTGATGGGCCGTTGCGGCTGGTCATGGTCGAGCGTGGTCGCAACTCACCAGCACTGGATCGACGACAAGAAGATCAACGTGCTGGTTCAGCTCTCGCTGAGCAAGCACGCGGACCTGGCCAAGGTTCCCCTCATCATGGACTTCGCCAAGTCCGACGAGGAGAAGCAGATCTTCAAGCTGATCTTCGCCCGCCAGCCCATGGGCCGGCCCTTCCTGGCGCCTCCCGGCATTCCCGCCGAGCGCGTTGCCATACTGCGCAAGGCGTTCATGGACACCTTGAACGACCGGGAGTTCCGCGCCGAAACCGAGCGAATGAAGCTGGAGATCAACCCGGTTTCGGGCGAGGCGGTGCAGGCCATCGTGCAGGAGGTCTATCGAACGCCGAAGCACGTCGCCGCGGCGGTGGCCGACATGATCCGCTAGGGCATTTTCCGGAAAAGTGGACCCCGGTTTTCCGTAAGAAAATGCGACCACTAATAAGTGCAAATTGTCGCGGTTCATGGCACATGACAGCGGCAGCGACTTTTCGCATGATCCGCCCAGAACCGCCCAGATGTGCCATCGTGGCACGACATCGCCGGGAGCCGCCCATGCATAGCGTGCAGCGTTCGTTGTTCGCCTTGAGCCTTTTTGCGCCGCTTGTCCTGGGAGCGCCACCTGCGCCGGCTCAGACTCCACAGGCTGCGCCGCCCGTGCCCCAGCAGGGCTGGCCGCAACGAACGGTCAGGTTCATCGTGTCGCTCGGTCCCGGCGCCGGCGTCGATATCGGCACACGGCTGCTGGCGGATCGGCTGAGCGCGCGCTGGGGCCAGCCGGTGGTTGTGGAGAATCGTCCCGGCGGCGACGCCATCGTGGCGATCAACGCGGTGGTGAGCGCGCGCGACGATCACGTGCTGCTCGCAACACCGACCTCGTCGTTCACGGCGCATCCCTACATCCACGACAACCTGCCGTACAAGCCCGCCGACATCCTGCCGATCGTGCGGGTGTCCAACACGCTGATAGCCCTCTCCGTGCCCAGCTCGCTCAATGTCGGGTCGGTCAAGGAGCTCGCGGCGCTCGCCAAGGCGCAGCCGGGCAAGCTCAATTGGGCGGGCGTGACCGGGGCGCTCGACTTCCTGTTCGCCGGATTTCTCAAGAGTAACGGCCTGGACATGACGAAGGTGCCCTATCGCAACCCGGTCGAGGCCGCCAACGATCTCGGCGAGGGACGCGTGCAGGCGTACATCTCGGCGATGACGATCGTGCGGCCGCAACTGCAGGCGGGCAAGATCAAGCTCCTGGCCATGACCAACAGCGTGCGGGCGCCGAACGCGCCCGATGTGCCGACGGTCAAGGAGGCCGGCTATCCCGAGCTTACGCTCGACGGCCTGGTCGGCTTCTTCGGGCCGCCGGGCATGCCGCTGGCGCTGCGCGAGCGCATCGCCGCCGACGTGAAGGCGGTCGCCGACCCGAGCATAGGGGCACGGCTCGCCGATACCGGGCAGGTCATGAACATCGGCGGCCCGGCCGAGTTCGGCGCGGCGACCGACGAGCAGCGCGCCAAGATCGCGGCCATCGCCAAGGAGCTCGGCATCAAGCCGACGCAATAGGGTACGGCCCAAAGCGGGACTCGGCATTTTTCCGCCGCGTCCAGCGGGCATGATCACGGTTGACCAGTCTGCCCCGGTAGAGGCCCTCGATTGACGGCCTTTGCCGGAACCGAATACTGTCGCGCGGGGGTGGGGGCCGGCTGGTAGTGGGTACGGGGTCATGTCCCTCATTTCGCACGCGAATTTCCGCAAGGCTGCGGCCATCATAACGGCCCTGGCAGCCCTGCCGCTGACGGCGGCGGCGCGCGAATTCCGCGTCGCCGATACCCAGTCGGAAGATTATCCGACGGTGAAGGCGCTGAACTTCATGGCGCGCACGATCGAGGAGCGCACCAGCGGACGCCACACGCATCCGGGTGTTTCACTCGCGCCAGCTCGGCGAGGAGAAGGAGACCATCGAGCAGACGCGGGTCGGCGCCATCGATCTCAATCGCACCAACGTGGCGCCGATCGGCGCGCTGGTGCCGGCCGCCAACGTGCTGTCGCTGCCGTTCCTGTTCCGCTCGTTCGACCACCTGCACAAGGTGCTCGACGGCGAGATCGGCAACGATATCCTGGCCGGCTTCGAGCGCCACGGGTTCATCGGGTTGACCTTCTTACGATTCGGGCGCGCGCTCGATCTACAACAGCGTGCGGCCGGTCCGCACCCTCGCCGACATGAAGGGCCTGCGCATCCGGGTCCAGCAGATCGGAGCTGATGTTTGCCATGATCAAGGCGCTCGGCGCCGAGCCGATCGAACTGCCCTACGGTCAGGTGTCTGACCGGACTCTGCGACCCGCCTGATCGACGGCGCGGAGAACAATTGGCCGTCCTATGTCACCACCGGCCACTACAAGCTTGCCCCCTACTACACCTTGACAGAGCACACGATGGGGCCCGAGGTACTTGTCATGTCGCTGCGCGCGTGGGAAAGCCTGTCCGCCGACGGACAGGGACATCTTCCGGGATGCCGCGCGCAAGTCGAGCATGTTCATGCGTGAGCATCTGGACCGGGCTGGAGGAGCGCTCGCGCCAGCAGGCGCGGTCGGCGGGCAACACGATCGTCGCGAATTTCGACCGCAAGCCGTTCGAGGACGCGATGATCGCCATCTATACGAAGTCGGTGACGGATCCGGACTTGCGGCAATTGATCGAGCGTATTCGCCAGGTCCAATGAGTTTCGATTTGGTCGCCCTCAAGGATGAACGAGCCGCCGCGCCCGGTGCACGGCCGCGGCGCAGCCTTGATCTGGAGACCGAGAGCGTCGTGCGGGTGCTGCCGATCCGCTGGCGCCTGCTCTCGATCGCCGCGCTCAACGCCACCGTCGCCGTCATCCTCGCCGCGCTGATCTGGAACGGCGCCAACGTGCTCAGCCGCGCCTGGGACGAGGTGCGCAAGGTGCGCGAGTCCGACAAGCTGCTGGTCCTGCTCGAAAGCGAAGCCAGCCGCCTGCAGAACCTGATCCATCGCTACATCAACCAGCCGAGCCAGGAGGTCTTCGCCGAGATCCTGGGGCTGCACGGCGAGGTTCTGAGCACGCTTGCGCAATCGCGGCGCCGTCGATCCGGTTCTGTCGGGATCGGCCGACGAGCTGCGCGCGGTGACCGAACGTTTCCTGCAGGGCTTCGGCGAAGTGCGCGAGGTGCAGACCACGATCGCGCATACCTACGAGAACGAGGTGCTCAAGCCGGCCAAGGAGATGGCCGGGCTCTACGCCATCATCGAGGGCGCCATCGGCCGGCGCGACGCGCTGCTGCTGCCCTCGCTCGGAAAATCGCGCGAGGCGTTCACCGCCAGCCTGGTCGCCGCCAATGCCTTCTATCTGTCGCTCGCCTCCGATGCCGCCGACGAGGCGCGCCGCAACATCGCCACGGTCGAGCAGACCATCCCGGTCATGATCGATCTCGCCGAGAACAACCTGCAGCGCACGGCGCTGACGGCGCTCGCCCAGCGCGCCAGCTCGTTTCGCGACGGATTGAAGACGCTGGCCGAGCAGTTCGCGACGCGCACCAGCCTGCTGCAAGACCGCGATCGACGACAACCAGGCCGCCATGATCGCGCGTGATCAACAAGCTCTCCGCGCAGATGACGCTGCGCGAGCTGCAGGCGCAGGGCAGCTTCGATCACACGCTCGCCGACATCTACCAGAACGTGGCGCTGGTCGCGGTCGATCTTCCTGACCGTCATCGTCGTCATCGGCGCGCTGATCGCCCGCAGCATCAGCCTGCCGCTCAAGGAGATCATGGCGGCGATGCACTCCGTCGTGGCGGAGAAATACGACGAGCCGATCCGCGGGACGCAGGCGCGCGACGAGATCGGCGAGATGGCGCGCGCGGTCGAGGTCTTCCGCGAGAACGCCATCGCCAAGCGCAAGGCCGAGAACGAGCTGCGCGCCTCGAAGGAGCGCGCCGAGAAGGCGCTCGACGACCTGCGCGAGGCGCAGCAGAACCTGATCGCCGCCGAGAAGCTCGCGGCGCTCGGCGGCCTCGTCGCCGGCGTCGCGCACGAGGTCAACAATCCGATCGGCATCAGCCTCACGGTGGCGTCGAGCTTCGCGCGGCGCTGCGACGACTTCGCCAAGGAGGTGAGCACGGGCCGCTGCGGCGCTCGCGGCTCGACGAATTCCTCGAAGGCGGCCGCGACGCCGCCAACCAGCTGGTCGTCAATCTGCAGCGCGCCGGCGAGCTGGTGCAGTCGTTCAAGCAGGTCGCGGTCGACCGCAGCCATGCCGACCGGCGCCAGTTCGACCTGCGGGAATCGACCGATCAGATCATCGCCAGCCTGCGCCCGGTGCTGAAGAAATCCCAGATCGCGCTCACCGTCGACGTGCCGGCCGGCATCATCATGGACAGCTATCCCGGCTCCTACGGGCAGGTCCTGACCAACCTGTTCCTCAACAGCGTCATCCATGCCTTTCCCGACGGTCGCGCCGGCAGCGTGATCGTCGAAGCGCGCCAGGTCGCGCGACGACGTCGACATCTTCGTGTCCGACGACGGCGTCGGCATGAGCGAGGAGATCCAGCGCCGCGCGCTCGATCCGTTCTTCACCACCCGCCGCAACGAGGGCGGCACCGGGCTCGGCCTGCACATCATCTTCAACCTCGTGACCCAGCAGCTGGGCGGCCGGCTGACCTTCGAATCGCGGCTCGGCTGGGGCACGCGGTTCCGCATCAGCATTCCGCGGGTCGCACCCGGCGACATCGCCGCCGCTGCAGGCCGCACAACAACAACGGACAGAGCGCATGGCTGAAGACGACATCGTCCACCTGATCGACGATCCCGGCGAGGAAGCCGGCGGAGGTCGGTCCGCGCTGGAAGGTCGCGGTGATCGACGACGAGCCGGCGGTGCACGACGGCACGCGGTTCGCGCTCCACGACTACCGCCTGAACGGCCAGGGCCTCGAGATCCTGTCGGCCTATTCGGCCGCCGAGGGCCGCGAGCTCATGCGCGACAATCCCGACGTCGCGGTGGTGCTGCTCGACGTCATCATGGAGAGCGACACCGCCGGGCTCGATCTGGTCGAGTTCATCCGCAACGACCTCAAGAACGAGACGGTGCGCATCATCCTGCGCACCGGCCAGCCGGGCCAGGCGCCGGAGCGGCGCGTCATCGTCGACTACGACATCAACGACTACAAGGCCAAGACCGAGCTGACCGCCGACAAGCTGTTCACCTCGCTGACCGCGGCGCTGCGCAGCTATCAGCAGCTCCAGCGCATGGTCGAGACCCGCCGCGGGCTCGAGATCATCATCGAGGCGGCCTCGACCCTGTTCGATTTCAAGTCGATGCAGCGGCTGGCCGAGGGCGTGCTCACCCAGATCGCCTCGCTGCTCAACGTCGATTGCGCCGGCATCCTGGTGCTGCGCGAAGCGCAGAACGCGCACGAGACCTTCTCCGTGCTGGCGGGCTCCGGCTGCTACAGCCGCTTCATCGGCACCGACGTCTCGCAGATGATCGAGGTCGACCTGCGGCAACTGGTCGAGGAGGCCTTCACCCGCCGCCATCACGAATTCTCGCCGCGGCGCTCGGTGCTCTACATCCAGACCGCTGAGCGGCCGCGAGGTCGTCGTCGTGCTCGAGGCGGCGCGGCATCTCTCCGAGACCGACCGCGCGCTGGTCGAGATCTTCTGCAGCCGGCTGTCGATCGCCTTCGACAACGTCATCCTCTACGAGCAGTTGCAGCGCGCGAATTCGCGCCTCGAGGAGCGCGTCGTCCGAGCGCACGCAGGACCTGACCGCCGCCAATCGCCGGCTCGCGGCGCAATGGGCGCGGCTGCGGCAGGCCAACGCCTTCAAGAGCGAGATCCTCGGCACCGTCGCGCACGACCTGAAGAACCCGCTGGGCGTGATCCTCGGCCGCACCGAAATCCTGAAGGAGATGATCGCCACGGCCGGCGCGCTCGACGAAGCCGTGCGCAGCGCAGATCGCCTATATCCGCGACGCCGCCAACCGGCTCACCGAGATGGTCGACGATCTCGTGTCCGACGCCATGGCCGACGCGCTCGACATCACCATCCGGCGCGAGCCGGTCGACCTCGCGGTCCTGGTGCAGGAGGTCGCGGAGGCGAACCGGCCGCTCGCCGCCCGGAAGGAACAGACCATCACCGTCGCCGCTCCGCCCGACCACTCCGCGATGTGCGATGCCGACCGCATCCGCGAGGCGATCGACAACCTGGTCAGCAACGCCGTCAAGTACAGCCCGATCGGCGGCGCCATCGACCTCTTGGTGGCGCAGGACGGACGGCGGTATAATGGTCCAGGTCAAGGACCAAGGGGCGGGCCTTTCGCCGGAAGACATTTCGCGGCTGTTCGGGCGCTTCCAGCGGCTATCGGCCAAGCCGACCGCGGGCGAAACCTCGACCGGGCTCGGCCTGTCGATCGTCAAGCGCATCGTCGATCTGCACGGCGGGCGGATCGCGGTCGAAAGCGCGGGGCCCGGACAGGGCGCGACCTTCAAGATGACGTTGCCGGTGACGTGAAACGGTTGAGATGAGCCACTAAGATGAGCGTCGCGCAACACATCATCGTCGTCGACGACGAGCAGCCGGCGCGCGAGATGGTCGGCGACTATCTGCGCATGCACGGCTTCAGCGTCAGCCTGTGCGACGGCGGCGCCAGCCTGCGCAAGTCCATCGCCGAGCAGATGCCGGACCTGATCGTCCTCGATCTCAACATGCCGGAGGAGGACGGGCTCTCGATCATCCGCGATCTCAAGCAGCGCACCAGCGTGCCGATCATCATGCTGACCGCGACCGCGAGCGCGATCGACCGGGTGGTCGGCCTCGAGCTCGGCGCCGACGACTATCTGGCCAAGCCATGCGAGCTGCGCGAGCTTCTGGCGCGCATCCGCTCGGTGCTGCGGCGGAGCGCCGGCAGCCAGCAGCCGGCAGCCGCGGCGCCCGCGGCGACCCCGCAACCGGCGCCGGACCGTAGCCGGGTGCGCTTCGGCACCAAGTGGCTCGACCACGACGCCCAGGCGCTGCGCGACGACGAGGGCAACGAGCACCCGCTCACCGCCTCGGAATACGGCCTGCTGAAGGTGTTCGCCGCCAATCCCAAGCGGGTGCTGTCGCGCGACCGCTTGCTGGAACTGGCCAATGCCCGCGACGCCGAGGCCTTCGACCGGGCCATCGACCTGCGGATCATGCGGATTCGCCGCAAGATCGAGCCCGATCCCGCCCACCCGTCGGTCATCCGGACCGTCCGCGGCGGCGGCTATCTGTTCTCCCCGACCGGCGAAACATCCGCGCTGGACTGATGCAATATTGCCGCACGGGACGAAACAATTCCCCCTACCATGCTACCTTTTGTGTCGTCGGCGCATCACCCAAGAAATAATTGGACCCCGCCACGAAACCATTTTTCCTGCCCCACGTAACATTCAAGCAACAGGGGTTTGTTAATCATTCCCTTAAGGGCTTACTAACAGGGGATCGTCATGCAAACCGGATATGCACTGCGCGACGTTGCGTCGCCGCACTTCAGGGCACCCGTCCAGGAGACTTCGGACGAGGCACTGATCGGTCTCATCGCCGACGGCGACAAGCGCGCCATGCAGGTGCTCTACGCCCGTCACAACGTGCGGGTGTATCCGCTTCATCGTCCGCCTGACCGGCAACCAGTCGCTGGCCGAGGACCTCGTGAGCGAGGTGTTCCTCGACGTGTGGCGGCAGGCCGAGGGCTTCGAGTCGAAGTCGCAGGTCTCCACCTGGCTGCTCGCGATCGCCCGCTACAAGGCGCTCTCCGCGCTGCGTCGCCGCACCGACGAGCACCTGGACGACAAGATGGCCGCGACCATCGAGGACACCGCCGACAATCCGGAGACCGTGGTCAACACCAAGGACCGCAACACCATGGTGCAGAAGTGCCTGACGGCAGCTCTCCCCGGCGCACCGCGAAGTCATCGACCTCGTGTACTACCACGAGAAGTCGGTGGAAGAGGTCGCCAAGATCGTCGGGGTGCCGGCCGCCACCGTGAAGACCCGCATGTTCTATGCGCGGAGCAAGATGGCCGACCTCCTGAAGCAGTCTGGAGTGAGCGCACTCTGATCGCGGCGCCGCCCTCCCCTGCGGACGATCGCCCTTCGTTTAATGTCCATGAATTAAGGCTCGACGGGCCGACACCTCGGGTGCCGGCCCGTCAATAATTTTGGGGTTGGCACAGATTCGTAGGGTGGGCAAAGGCGCGGACAAGAGCTCAGGCCTCGCCGCACGAATGGTGCAGCGCCGTGCCCACGCGTGGAAAAGCATCGCAGACAGTCCATGGACGCGTGGGCACGGCGCTGCAGTCTTTGGTTGGCAAGAGGCGAATGCGGTCTCGCGCCTTTGCCCACCCTACCCGCCGGCTGTAAATAATTTCGGCGGTTAGCGCCGAAACGATCCGCGCAGGAAGCTGGTGACGACCGCCACGGCCAGGAGCAGGCCGGCGAGCGGAATGAGGATCACGAAGGCGCCGAGCAGGAACAGCAGCACCAGCCCTATCAGCGTCGCGATCACGAATCCCAGCAGGACGAAACCGAACGGGCCGATCCGCGCGACATAGACGCGATGGGTGCCGCGCCCATCGAACGACCAGCGCGCCCGCACGTCGGCGTCACCGGGCGGGATGATCTCCGGCTCGGAGCGTGGCTGCTCGGGTCGCGTGGGTCGCTGGTCCATGACCGCCTCGCGGTGGTGTCAGGGGTGGTATGTAGGCATGGCGGGAGAGAGCCACAACGGGAGGGAACCTTGGCCGAAGATGCCTTGCGGGAAAAGCTCGTCGATGCGGGGCGCGTGCTCGTCAGCGAGGACCAGGGCGACTATGTCGCAGGACACGTCACCGCCCGCCTGCCCGGCGGCGATGGGCGCTTCCTGATGAAGCCGGCGGGCATCGGCCTCGAGGAGATGACGCCGGACAATATCATCACCGTCGATGCCGAGGGCGAGCGGGTCGGCGGCACCATGCCGCGCCACAACGAAGTCTTCATCCATTCCGAGATCCTGCGCGTGCGGCCCGACATCGTGGCGGTCGTTCACACCCATCCCGCCCATGCGGTGGCGTTCTCCTCGCTCGGGCGGCCGCTGCTGCCGGTCGGCAACGACGGCTCGATCTTCCGCGCGGGCGTGCCGGTGTTCTCGGAGACGACCGACCTCATCATCGACCCTGCGCGCGGCAAGGCGGTCGCGCGCTGCCTCGGCGAGCACCAGGCGCTGATTCTCCGCAACCACGGCATCGTCACCGCCGGCCGCAGCATCGAGGAGGCGGTGTGGCTGGCGTTGAAGCTCGAGCGCGCCTGCCGCGTGCAACTCCTGGCCGAGGCCGCCGGCGGCCCCAAGCTATTCGCCGACGGCGAAGATTTGCAGAAGAAGAGCCGGCGCGCCAATCGCACGGACCTGCACACCAACGTGTTCAACTATCTGGTGCGGCGCTGGAAGTGCCGGCATTGCGCGGATGGAGTCAACGCCGGTGCGCGGAAGTGACCCGCAACGACTTTCGCACCGTCACCCTGAGGTGCTCGCCCTCTTGGGCGAGCCTCGAAGGGCGACGGCCCGTATGTGGCCACACGGGGAGCAGACGGCAGCGGCGGGGGCCGTTCATCCTTCGAGGCCCGCGCAAGAGCGCGGGCGCCTCAGGATGACGGGTTAGACATTGGTGCCGTTGCGCATCATTCCGCGGCGCTCGGCCATAGCTTCCGTGCATATTCGATCAGTGCATCGCTGACGGCGTCGGGTTGCTCGGCGATCACAGCGTGGCTCGCATGCGCGATCACCACGATGGTCACGCGCGCGCCGAACTGCGCCTTGTACGCCTCGGCATCCTCGACATGCGCCAGCGGGTCGTGACCAGGTTGCAGGTAGAGGATCGGCGCCTGTCCGCCGGCGAAATCCTCTTCCCGCGAGGTGCGGTCGCCGGCGATGCGCTGCGCCGCCAGCACGTCCGGATGCCAGCCGTCGAGCCAGGCGCTGGGATCATTGCCGGGCGCGAAGAAAGCATAACGCAGCGCCGCGAGACGCTGCTCGCTCCGGCAGCGAAGCGTCGGCGCTGTCGCGGATGGCGGCGCGGACATCGGGAGGGCTCGGCGCCTTGCCGATATTCGCGGCGACGAGCGCGACAGCGGCAACGAGCTCCGGACGGTCGGTCGCCAGCATGCGCGCAACGCGGTTGCCGAAGGCGTGGCCGACGACGAAGGCCGGTCCGTCGCCCGCGTGCTCGATCACGGCGGCCACGTCCGCAGCGTAGTCGTGCATGTCGATCCCGGTCAGCGGCCCAACGCTGGCGCCGATGCCGCGCGGCTGCGGCCGCAGCACGCGAAATCCCGCTTCCGCCAAGCCGTTCCGCGATTGGATCGAAGTCTTCGGCGCCGCGGCCGAGCGAGGGAAGCAACACGACGAGAGGCCCGTCACCTTGTGACAGAACCTCGATCCGCACGTCGCCGTGTTGAACGATCTCTCGTGCCGGTGTTGCCGCCGCTGATCGCATTTTTATTCCCTGATGGGGTCGCATCTGTAGCATGCCGGAAACCGGCATAGGCAAGGCCGCGGAAAATGCGCTATGCTTCACAATGGCCTGGGAGATATTTTCATAGTCGCTCCAAGTTGTTCCGCCCGGCGCCCGCAAAACAGCAAGACTTGCGCCGAACGCAACTCGCACGAGGAAGCTCATGGCAAAGCTCAACATCAACGGCAGAGTTCACGACGTGGCGGTCGAGCCGGATACCCCGCTCTTGTGGGTCATCCGCGAGCAGATCGGCCTCACCGGCACGAAATACGGATGCGGGGTCGCGCAATGCGGGGCCTGCTCCGTGCACATCGACGGCACAGTGCAGCGCTCCTGCGCCATCCGCGTCGGAGACGTGAGGGAGAACGACAAGATCGTCACCATCGAGGGCCTGTCCGCCACCAGCTCGCATCCCGTGCAGAAGGCCTGGGCCACGGTCGACGTGCCGCAATGCGGCTACTGCCAGTCCGGCCAGATCATGGCCGCGGCGGCGCTGCTCGCGAAGACGCCGAAGCCGACCGACAAGGACATCGACGAAGCGATGACCAATATCTGTCGCTGCGGCACCTACCAGCGCATCCGGACGGCCGTGCACATGGCCGCCAACGACACGTCCAGGACGTAGGGAGGCTTGCCATGAAAACGATCACCCGCGGCAAAGCCGCAAAGCTGTCCCGCCGCACATTCATCGTCGGCTCCGCCGCCGCCGGCAGCGGGTTCGCGCTCGGATTCAACGCGCCATTCGCCGCCGGCCCGGCGCTCGCGCAGGGCAATGCGGCCACCGAGGTCAATATCTGGGTCGCCATCAAACCCGACGACACCTGCGTGATCCGCGTCGTGCGCTCGGAGATGGGCCAGGGCACGCATACCGGCCTCGCCCAGCTCGTCGCCGAAGAGCTCGAATGCGACTGGAGCAAGGTGACGCTGGAGCAGATCGCGCCCGGCGTCAGCCTAGCCCGCAAGCGCATCTGGGGCGACATGTCGACCGGCGGCAGCCGCGGCATCCGCACCTCGCAGGACTACGTCCGCCGCGGCGGCGCCGCCGCGCGCATGATGCTGCTGCAGGCCGCGGCCGACGAATGGAAAGTGCCGGTCGGCGAGCTCGCCGTGGCGAACGGCGTCATCACCCACGCCGCCTCCAACCGTTCGACCAGCTACGGCAAGGTCGCCGCGGCCGCCGCCAAGCTCGAGCCGCCGGATCCCAAGGGCATCAAGCTCCGGGATCCCAAGGCCTGGAAGGTGGCGGGCAAGCCGCTCAAGCGGCTCGACACCGCCGACAAGCTCAACGGCAGCAAGGTCTACGCCATCGACGTCAAGCTCCCGGGCATGCTGTGCGCCGCGATCAAGGATTGCCCGGTGTTCGGCGGCAAGGTGAAGAGCTACGACGAGGCGAAGATCGCGGGCATGCCCGGCGTCCGCAAGGTGGTGAAGGTCAAGGACACCGCCGTCGCCGTGGTCGCCGATACCTGGTGGCGGGCGAAGTCCGCGCTCGACGCGCTTCCCATCGTCTGGGACGAGGGTGCCGGCGCGTCGGCTTCGGACGCCACCATCGCCGCGCATCTCAAGGAGGGGCTGACCGCGACCGAGACCAACGGCGAGCGCAGGAACGGGGACGCGCTCAAGGCGATCGCGGACGCCGCGAAAAAGGTCGAGGCGGTGTACAGCACGCCCTTCCTCTCGCATGCGTGCATGGAGCCCATGAACGCCACGGTGAAACTGTCGCCCGACAAGGCCGAGGTCTGGACGGCGAGCCAGAACATCGAGGCTACGCTCGCGGCGCTGTCGGAGGTGTCGGGCGTTCCGCTCGCCCAGTGCGAGGCTTACCGCCTCGACCTCGGCGGCGGCTTCGGCCGGCGCGGCGGCACCCAGGACTACACCCGCCAGGCCACCGAGATCGCCAAGCAGTTCCCGGGCATCCCGGTCAAGCTGATCTGGAGCCGCGAGGAGGATCAGGCGCACGACTTCTTCCGCCCGATCTCGCAATGCAAGATGTCGGCCGGCCTCGACGCGGCAGGCAACCTCACGGGGCTGCATCTCCGGGTGTCGGGACAGTCGATCAACGCGACGCTCAATCCCGGCGGCATCGTCGGCGGCAAGGACCGCCGCCAGCTGCAGGGCTTCTGGGAGGAGCCGGGCGATGCGCAGCTCGGCTACACCGTGCCGAACCTGCTGGTCGAATACGCCATGCGCAACACCCACGTGCCGGTCGGCCCGTGGCGTGGCGTCAATACCAATCAGAACGGCATCTACATGGAGTGCTTCATCGACGAGGTGGCGAGGGCGGCCGGCAAGGACCCGCTCGAATTCCGCCGCGCACTGATGAGCAAGCACCCCAAGCACCTCGCGGTGCTCAACGCCGCCGCGGAGAAAGGCAACTGGGGCAGGCCGCTGCCTCTGGGCGTCCACCGCGGCATCGCGCAGTTCATGGGCTACGGCAGCTACTCCGCCGCCGTCGCCGAGGTGTCGGTGAGCCCGCAAGGGAAGCTCAAGGTCCATCGCATGGTGCTGGCGCTCGACTGCGGCCATGCGGTCAACCCCGACCAGATCGCCGCGCAGGTCGAAGGCTCCGTGGCTTACGGGCTTTCCGCCACGCTCTACGGCGAGTGCAAGGTCAAGGACGGGCGCATGGTCGATCTCAACTTCGACACCTACGAGCTCATGCGGCTCGCCGAGATGCCGAAGGTCGAGACGGTCGTGGTGCCGACCTATGATTTCTGGGGCGGCGTCGGCGAGCCGACGATCTGCGTGGTGGCGCCGGCCGTGCTCAACGCCATCCATGCCGCGACCGGCAAGCCGGTGCGCAGCCTGCCGCTGAAGAACGTGAAACTCGTCTGATCTGTCGTTCGGCGTAGGTTGGGTCGAGCCCTTCGCGAGACCCAACAGACACGGACCGGAGCGTTGGGTCTCGCAAAGCGCTCGACCCAACCTACAAGCAACCGTCTCGACATCCCCCGGGCATCAACCCGGGGGCTTTTTTTGCGCAAAAGGTCAGCGATAGATGCGGCTGATCTTGGCTCCCTCGAGCGTCAAATTGTACATCAGCCCCTTGTTGTCGAAGATGAACCCGACGACCGGGCTGGCGACACGGCTGGAATCGACCGAGCCGCCGGCACCGACAGTGATGATCGCAATCGAGCCGTCGACGCCGACCTTCCAGCCGTCGACGCGCTGGAAGCTCGCCATCGCATCGGGAGTCATGAACATGATGACGACCGACCGCGCCTGCGCGCCGAACTGAAGGCCGACCGACGCCGCGACGGAATTGTAGTAGCCCACGGTCTTCCCGCCGATGCGCAGGGCGCCCTCGCCGTACTCGCCGCCGATTCCGATCCCGGCTTTGACGATGGTCGGAAACACCAGAATCCCGGCGGCTCTGGCGCCGAGCGCGCGGCTTCCCGGTATCTGACGATACATCAGGTCGAGCGTTGCCCTGGCGCCGGCATTGATCTCGCCGGCGCTCCCCGCGTGGCCCGGCGCATTGCCCGCGAGCAGCGCGAGCGCCGCGAACACGACCATGCGGATCGCGTGCTTCCCAATCGTCATATCGTACCTCCTCCCGGCGAATCACCCCACCGGTTATTCAGCGAGCAATTGAGGCGGGGGTACGGACGATCGGCTTCTATCTGCACCGGCTTCGTGCACTCGAGGTGCCGACCCACCCCGCCGGGAACGACCTTGCCATGCACAACCGGCTTTGATCTAGTTTTGCGCGCAGAAGGTCGGCGGCTCCCGCAGGAGCCGACCGGCCCGCAACAGCGCAAGGGAGGCACTCCATGATCAGGACGTCGATCGCAGCAGCGATGCTATGCGCAGCCGCAACGCACGCCGCCGCGCAGGGCAACGGCTTCGAGCCGGTCACTCGCGACATGCTCATCAACCCGCCGCCGGGCGACTGGCTGATGCTCAATCGCACCTACGACGAGCAGCGCTTCAGCCCGCTCGACCAGGTCAACCGCGGCAATGTCGGTGGGCTCAGGATGACGTGGACGCGTGGGCTGGCGCCGGGCACCTCGGAGACGACGCCGATCGTCGCGCAAGGGGTGATGTACGTGGTCAGCCCCGGCGCCGGCGTGCTCGCGATCAATGCTGTCAACGGCGACCTCATCTGGGACTATTGGCGCGACACACCCAAGGAGATGGCCGACGTCATCGGTGGGCCGATGCGGGCGAGAACCAAGGGCCTCGCCATCTTCGAGGATCTCGTCTTCTACGACTCGCCCGATGGCTTCCTGGTCGCTCTGGATGCGAAGAGCGGCAAGGTGCGCTGGGAGACCAAGCTCCACGACTACAAGGACCAGACCCAGTCCACGTCGGCGCCGATCGTTGCCGACGGCAAGGTGATCACCGCCCGCACCTGCGAAAAACGCGTCGGCTGCTTCATCGCCGCGCACGACGCCAAGACCGGCAAGGAGCTCTGGAAGTTCTACAACACGCCGGCGCCGGGCGAGCCGGGCGGCAATTCCTGGGGCAATGTGCCGCTCGAAGGACGGATCGCGAGCAGCTGGGGGCTGCCGGGCTCCTACGATCCCGTGCGCAAGGTGCTCTACTGGGCGATCTCCAATCCCAAGCCCTGGACGCGGTGGAAGCGCCACGGCGACATCAACGCCGTCCCGCGCGCCGCACCGTCCGAGCTCTACAGCAACTCGACCGTCGCGCTCGATGTCGAGACCGGCAAGCTCGTCTGGTACTACCAGCATCTCCCGGGCGACGACTGGGACCTCGATCACATCCATGAACGCACGCTGGTGCGCACCGCGATCAATCCCGATCCCGCGGTCGTGAAGTGGATCAATCCCAATATCACGCGCGGCGAGGTGCGCGACGTCGTTGTCGAGGTCGCGGAAGCCGGCGGGATCTGGGTGCTCGACCGCGCGACCGGGCAGTTCCTCTGGGCCACGCCCTTCCCGCTCGACGTTCCCGAATTCCATATCTCGCACATCGACGTCGATACCGGCCGCACCCACATGAACTGGGACAAGGTGAAGAAGAAGGACGGCGACCGGGTGCTGGTCTGCTTCCACAATACCCGCAGCTTCTGGTCCACCGCCTATCATCCCGGCAAGAACGCGCTCTACATTCCCTACCACGACGCCTGCCTCGACATGACCGAGAACTACGCCAACCCGGCGGGCTTCGGTCCGCGCCGGCAGGTCATGCGTCCGGGCGCCGATCCGCAGAAGTTCGCCTCGATCGCCAAGGTGAACCTGTCGACCGGCAAGGTCGATACGATTCATTCGCAGCCCGTCCCCGGCAACGGATCGGCGCTGGTGACCGCCGGCGATCTCGCTGTTCTGGGGCGACATGGACCGCCGCTTCCGCGCCTTCGACGCCGACAGCGGAAAGATTCTGTGGGAGATCGTGCTCGGCGGCATCATCTCGACCAGCACGATCACCTACACGGTGAACGGACGACAATACGTCGCCGTGATGACCGGCGACGCCCAATCCGGCACTGCCGGCCTGCTCGGCGTGGTGCGCAGCTTCAAGCCGGTGCGCGGCCACAACGCGATCTACGTGTTCGCATTGCCGGACGCGCGCTAGCACGAACGAAAGAGAGAGGGATCATGGATGCCAAGGTGACCATTCCGGCGCTGCAACAGATGAAGCGTGACGGAAAGAAGAGCGTTGGAGTGGTCGCCTGGGACTATCAGCTCGCCCGCATCGCGGACCGTGCCGGCGTGGATTTCGTCTCGGTCGGGGATTCGGTCGGCGTCAATCTGTGGGGCCATTCCAATCCGCTCGAGGTGACGCTGGAGGAGATGCTGGTCTGCTGCAAGGCGGTCCGCCGCGGCGTCACCCGCGCGCTGGTGAGTTGCGACTTCCCTTTCGGCCCGCTGCAGGAGGGGACCGAGAGCGCGCTGCGCGCCGCCATCCGGCTGGTGAAGGAAGGCGGCGCCGACATGATCAAGCTCGACGGCGCCGCCGACTTTCCCGACGCCGTGCGCGCGCTGGTGCGCGCCGGCATCCCCGTGTTCGCGCAATTCGGCATCACGCCGCAGACCGCCCTGCAATACGGCATCCCCTACGGCGCGCAGTCGGCCCCCGGAGCGCAGGTGCCCGCGGAGATGACGGCGAAGCTCGTCGCGGAGGCGAAGCTCCTCGAGGATGCGGGCGCCTCGCTGCTCGACTTCACCAATTCCGGCCCGGTGGCGGGCGCCGCCGTCGTGAAGGCCGTGAGGATTCCGGTGATCGGCGGTTTCGGCGGCGGTCCCTGGCTCGACGGGCGGGTGCGGCTCGCACATACCGCGATTGGGTATGGCGAGAAGTGGCTGGACTCCAAGACCGAGACCTACGCCAACGTCGCCAAAATCAGCCTCGACGCCTTCACCACGCTGATCGGCGACGTGCGCGCCGGACGCCAGATCAAAGGGTGATCAATGGCGAGTGCCATCATCGACGGCATCACGACGCGCTACGAGGTTGTCGGCTCGGGGCCGCCGATCCTGATGTACGCGCCCGGCGGCTTCGACGCCACGGTGGAGAAGTGGTCGGGGCTCGGCGTCTACGCCAGGATCAAGCTCCTCGATCACCTGCCGAAAAAATACACCTGCATCCTGTTCGACCGGCGCGAATGCGGGCGCTCCGGCGGCCGGATCGAGCGCATGACCTGGGCGCACTACGTGACGCAGGGCAAGGCGCTGCTCGAGCACTTGGGCTTCGAGCGCGCGCACATCATGGGTGGCTGCATGGGGTGCTGCCCGGTGCTGGCGTTCGCCGTCGCCTATCCGCAGGCGACGTTGAGCATGGTGCTCTATTGGCCGGTGGGCGGTGCGAAGTATCGGATCAGCAGCCATCAGCGCTTCGCCGAGCATCTCGCGTTCGTGCAGCAGAACGGCCTCGCACCAGTCGTCTCGCTGGCGGCCGGAGACGGCAAGCCGTTCGGCGCGGACCCGCGTGGCGGGCCGTGGGCCTCGGTCATCAAGTCCGACCCCGCCTTTTCCGACGCCTATGCCGAACAGAACGTCGATGCCTACAAGCTCGTCGTGACAGGCATGGCGCGCTCCCTGTTCGACCGCGACACCGCGCCCGGCGCCGAGCCCGAGGATTTGCTGCGCCTCGACATCCCCGCGCTGATCGTTCCGGGCCGCGATGCCGCGCACGCCACCTCGGCCGCGCGCTACCTGGAAGAATGCCTGCCCAGGTCGGAATACTGGGACGTCCCGGTCGCCGAGCAGACGGAGGAGACGGCGCCGGCGCGGATATTGGAATTTCTGGACAGCGCGAGTACCGTGTCGCAACGGCCATAGCAACGTCGCGCAGCGCAAATCGCAATTTACAGTCTACCGATGGCATTTCGTCACACGTGTTCCGCACGCCAGCGCGGCCTGCTAGACTTTCAGCACGACCGAGCCTCGGAGAAAAAAACATGAGACGGCTTTGTGCTGCGCTCGTCACGGGCGCGCTGATGACGACCACGGCGGCGGCGGCCGACGAATGGCCGTCGCGTCCGGTACGCATGGTCAACACGTTTGCCGCCGGCGGCACCGCCGACATTCTCACCCGCCTGGTGGCCGACCATCTCACCACCGAATTCAAGCAACAGTTCTTCGTCGAGACCCGCGCCGGCGCCGGCGGCGCGATCGGCGTGCAGTCGGTCGCGAACTCGCCGCCCGACGGTTACAATTTCGTCCTCAGCAATATTACGCAACTGGTGCTGTTGCCGATCAGCAATCCCAAGCTCGGCTACGATCCGTACCGCGACCTCGTCAACATCGCCTATGTCGCCGGCGCCCCGATCATGATTTCGGTCAACTCGGGCAAGGGGCTCCGCACCTACGACGACTTCATCGCGTATGCGAACAAGGCCGCGGACCCGCTGACCTATTCCTCGTCCGGCGTCGGCAGCTCCGGCCACCTGGTGGGCGAGTCCTTCGGGCAGAAAGCCAAGATCAGGGTCGAGCACGTGCCCTACAAGGGCGCGGCGCAGGGGATCATGGACCTGGTCGCCGGCCACATCTTCTTCTCGGCGCAGACCGTCTCGTCGACGGCGGCGCAGATACGCGGAGGTGCGCTCCACCCGATCGTGCACTCGCACACGAGCCGCCTGCCGGACTTTCCGGATGTGCCGACCTTCAAGGAGATGGGCGTCGACCTCACCGCCACCACCTGGTTCACGATCTCGGGCCCGGCCAAGCTGCCGCTGGACATCGTGCAGAAGATGAACCGCGAGATCATTCGCGCCGTGTCGAAGCCCGAGGTGCAGCAGCGCCTGCGGCAGGACGGCATGGTCGTCGAGACGATGTCGGTCGAGCAATTGAAGCAGTTCATCGAGGCCGAAACAGCACGCTGGCGGCCAGTGCTCGAAAAGGCCGACCTGATCGGGAAGTGAGCGTGTAGGTTGGGTCGAGTTCTTCACGAGACCCAACGACCGCGAACGCACAGGGCAACGTTGGGTCTCGCAAGGGGCTCGACCCAACCTACGAAGGGAATTGATCCGGCCTACGAGCGCTTGTCCCACGCCGGAACCGGGTAGAGCGGCTGGTTGATGAACTTGTCGGTGAAGATCTCGATCAGCTTGTCGCCTTGAATCTGCACGACCGTCTGCGGCATCGCGATCTGCCCGTTCTCGCTGAAACGGACCCGGCCATAGATGCTCTCGAAGTCCAGTTTGGCGATCGCATCGCGTACGTTTGCGGGGTCGAACGAGCCGGCTGTCGTCATGGCCTCGGCGAATGCCTGGACGGCGGCCACGGCCGCGGCGGCGTGATAATCCGGCGCGTAGCCGAACTTCTCCTCGTAGGCCTTGGCGAACTGGGCCGCATCGCCGAACCAGCGGTCCTTGAGACGCTCGGCCGGGAGCCAGGGCGTCATGCCGAAGGCGTAGTTGGCATCATCGCGGAGCGCGCTGCGAAAACTGGCGCTCGTCACGCCCACGGTGAAAGAGGCGAGGAGATTCGGATTGATGTTGCGGCTCTTCGACTGGCGGATGAAGTTGATCGCACCTGCCTCGTGTCCGCTCCACAGCAGCACATCCGGCGCCCGTCCCTTGATCAGCGTGAGGATGTTGAAGAAATTCGGCGAGCGCTCGGAGTACTGCTGGTCGAGAACGATCTCCAGGCCGGCGTTCTTCACGAGCTCGCTGGTTTCCTTGGACAACGTCACGTCGAACGAGTCGTCGCCGGAGACGAGCCCCACGGTCTTCGCCTTGGGCTCGAGCTGCTCCAGCATCGCGATGGTGCTGCGGAAATAATCCGTGGACACGGGCAGCGTGCCGAACACGTATTTGTAGCTACGGTCGAAAATCCGGCTCGAGGCGCCGCCGCCCTGCACCATCGGCACCTGATACTTCTCGGCAATCGCGGCGCCCGCAAGCACCGCATTGCTCGAGTACGGCCCGAGCAGGAAATTGACCCTGTCCTTGGTCAGCAGTCTCTCATGCTGCTCGGTGACGAGCTTCGGATCCGATTTGTTGTCGAGGACCTTGAGCGCGAGCTTGTACGGCTTGTTGCCGATCATCACGCCGCCTTGCGCATTGATCCGGTCGACCGTGAATTGATAGGCATCGCGATAGATGCGCCCGGTCTCGGCTAGATTTCCGGTCAGCTGCACGCTGGCGCCGAGCGTGATGGTGTCGGTCTCGGTGCAGGCGGCGGCCATGTGGGCCGCGGCAAGCACGGCCGCACTGGTTCGCAGCCATCGTCCCCGACCGGATTTTCTCGGCTCCATCACGATGCGACCTGCTTCCATGAATTCCCGATACCTGTTGGTGCCGGCAAACGCTCGCCGGCGGCGATACTAGCACACCGCGCGGTGCGGGCCGAACAAGGCCCGGGACAAGCCCGGGCATGACGTAGAGAGAGCTACGCAGTCAGGCTGCGCGTGCTCGGCGCGAACAGCTCGTCCGCCGTCACCGGCTTGGCAATGATGCCCTGCGTCAGCGCGTGCCCGATCAGCTCGTCGATGACCTTGCGATTCGGCGCGATACCGTAGGGCAAGGGATCGCCGGTGATCGCCATCACGCGCTTGTGCATCGCGTCGACCTCGGTCGGCTTCTCGATCTGGTCTCCCTCGAGCCGTTCGACGTAACGGCGCTTCGACTCGGCAAACGCGTTGAAAACATCAGCCGCCAGCTCGGGATGGGCTGCTATGAGCTCGTCCTTGATCACCACGGTGTGATTGATGGGGTAGTGGCCGTCGCGGCGCAGCGCCGCGAGGCCGGCCTCGAGCGCATCGGGGATGAGCGGCTTCACGTCGGGATGCTTCACATCGACGCCGATGGCGGCGGCGAGCTCGCCCGACACCAGCATGTCGTCCATCTTCTTGCCTGCCTCGATCGGCACCACGTTCTTGGGCGGGCGATACTCCGCCACATGCTCGTCGCCGGAGAGCACCCAGGTGATCTTGCTCAGGTCCACGCCGTGCTCCTGCTGCAGGATGCTGCGCGCCCACACGCCGGTCGTGACGGTGTAGCCGCGGTTGACGCCGACTTGTCTGCCTTCGAGGTCTTTCGGCTTGGCGATGCCGGCCTTGCTGTTCGCCAGGATGGCGCCATGGTGAAAGGCGCGCACCAGGAACACCGGTACCGCCGTCATCGGCTTGCCGTGCGCCTTGGCGCAGATGTAGGTCGTGATCGCCATCTCGCAGATGTCGAACTCGTTGCCGCGCACCATGCGCCGGAACGCAGCGATGATGGGGTCGACCTCCTCGAAATCGAACTCGAAGGTCTTCGGCTTGACGCTGCCGTCCTTGAGCGCCCGGTTGTTGCCTTGGGTGCGGGTGGCGGTTTTCAGCTTGAGCATCTTCTCTCCCGGCGGAATTGGTTATTGCGGTTGGGACACTGTAGGCGGAATCGACCGTCTAGCAGCATTCGAAACCGACGCCCTCGATTGCTCGTAGGTTGGGTCGAGTTCTTCACGAGACCCAACAGACACGAGAGCGTTGGGTCTCGCAAGCGCTCGACCCAACCTACGGATGGAAACGGGACCTCTAGCAGCACTCGAAACCGATGCCCTCGATTGCGACCAGTGCGGGCTTCATCCAGGTCGGGGGCAGGTCGTCGAGCACCACCTCCGCCATCGGCTTGAACAGCTTGAACTGGTGGCGCGTCTCGTTCTCGGTCCAGAACGCAATCACGGTCTCGATCGGCGGACAGCCCGGGAGCTCGCAGGCCACCTCCGAAACCAGGATCGCGGCATCGTCCGGGAGCTTGAAGCGCCCGCGCGTCCAGGCCGTCAGCCGGTCGACGGCTGCCGCGCGTTCGGGGCGCTTCTTGCGGGACCGCAGCATATGCACCGCCAGCGTCATGCACCCATAGGGATAAGGGCTTGACCGCTTGCGGGCCAGTCCTAGATTGCCACTCCAATCATTTGGAGGCGTTCGCAGTGGCGGAACACGTGTTGGCGGCGGTGCGAACGGGCCCGAGCAAGACCGAGATCCGCGAATATCCGATGCCCGACATCCCGGAGGACAGCGCGCTGCATGAAGATGGAGGTCGCCGGCATCTGCGGCACCGACGTCAAGCTCTACAAGACGCCGCCGACCAAGGCCCCGGTGATCATGGGCCACGAGAACATCGGCTACATCGCCAAGGCCGGCCGCGAGTTCACGCGGCGCAAGGGCTTCAAGGAAGGCGACCTGGTGTTCGTCGAGCACTACGTCATGTGCGGCAAGTGCGAGTGGTGCCATCTCGGCCAGTATCGCCACTGCGAGAACACCGACTGGCGCACCAATCCCGACGGCATCCGCTACGGCTACACCTCGGCCGAGCGCGCGCCGCATCTGTGGGGCGGCTTCGCGCAATACGTCTACCTGCCCTGGAACGCGGTCGTGCACCGCGTGCCGGCGGGCGTCACGCCGGAGCTGGCCGGGCTGGTGACGCCGATGGCCAACGGCGTCGAGTGGTCGCTGTTCGACGGCGGCGTCGGCTACAACTCCACCGTGCTCATTCAGGGGCCCGGCCAGCAGGGCCTCTCGCAGACCGTGATCTGCAAGCAGGCCGGCGCCTCGCTCATCATCGTCACCGGCACCTCCAAGGACGCCGCGCGCATGGCGGTCGCCAAGGAGCTCGGCGCCGACCACGTGATCGACGTGCAGAAGGAAGATCCGCTGGCGCGCATCATGGAGATCACCGGCGGCAAGGGCGTGGACGTCGTGCTCGACTGCACCGCCGGCGCCGGCACCATCCCGATCCTGCTCGGCGTCGAAGCGCTCAAGCGCAAGGGCGGGACCATCGTCGTGCAGGGCGAGATGAAGGAGTTTCCCGAACTTCCCGCTCGAGAAGGTGACGGTGAAATTCATCACCATCAAGAGCGCGCGCGGCCACAGCTACAAGGCGTGCGAGCTCGCGCTGGCGCAGCTCGCCTCCAAGCGCTTTCCGCTGGAGAAGGTCACGACCCACAAGTTCGGGCTGAAGGACGTGGACCTCGCCATCCGGTCGGTCGGCGGCCAGGGCGTGCCGGACGTGATCCACGCATCGCTGATGCCGTGGGCGTAGGTTGGGTTAGCGCGGCCCGGGAGCCTGCAATTCATGCTGAGGCGTCATTCCGCGCGTAACCCAACATCTCGACCAGTTTGTTGGGTTACGCGCGGAGCTAGAGACACGGCAAAATTGGTACGTGCGGGGGCCGCGCTAACCCAACCTACGGGCCGCGGAAGACAGGCACCGGCATGAGCGACAAAGCAAAGATCGCCATCGTCACCGGCGACCCCGCGGGCATCGGGCCGGAGGTCAGCCTCAAGGCCGCACTCGATCCCGGGGTGCGCGACGCCTGCGAGCCGGTCATCGTGACCGACGCGCGCCTGCTCGAACGGCACGCCAAGGCCTGCGGCATCAAGCTCGATATGCGCGCGGTGAACGTGCTCCACTGCCCGCGGCCGGATGTCGCCACGATCGACTTCGGGACGAGCAGCGCGGCGAGCGGGCGCGCTTCGCTCGCGTTCGCCAGCCGCGCCATCAAGGCCGCGCTCGCGGGCGAGGTCGATGCCGTGGTCGCGGCGCCGCAGAACGAGACCTCCATCGCGCTCGCGGGCATCGCGTTCGACGGCTATCCCTCGTTCGTCGCGCGCGAGACCGGCACCGACGAAGACGACGTCTACCTGATGCTGTGCTTCGGCGACATGAAGATCGTGCACGCGACGCTGCACCGCAGTGTCCGGCAGGCGATCGAGCAGATCACGCGCGAGAAGGTCGGCAGCGTCATCCAGGCGGCCGATCGTGCGCTCCGCCGCATGGGCACGGCGGCGCCCAGGATCGCGGTGGGCGGCCTAAACCCGCACGCGGGCGAAGGCGGCTTGTTCGGTCGCGAGGAGATCGAGATCATCAAGCCGGCGATCGACGCGGCGGCGGCGCGCGGCATAGGGGTCACCGGCCCGTTCGGCGCCGATACCATGTTTCACATGCGCGGCATCGACGGCTTCGTCGTCATGCTGCACGACCAGGGCCACATCACCGCCAAGCTTTTGGCGCCGAACGCCACCGCGGCGCTGACCATCGGCACCCCGATCCTGTTCTCCTCGGTCGCGCACGGCAGCGCCCACGACATCGCCGGAAAAGGTATCGCCAGCCCCGCGGCCATGATCGAAGCGGTGTTGAGGTTGTCGAAGGTGACGCGGGGGGTGGGCACTCACCCGGCTCCGGCGTAAGCTCGACCCCAATCAACAAGCCGCCGGGAGGCTCAGGGGCCGTGCCCAAAACCCTGTTCGACAAGATCTGGGACGCCCATCTCGTCGCGCGGCGCGCGGACGGCCGCGAGCTCATCTATATCGACCGCCACGTGCTGCACGAGTTGCACGCGCCCCATGCGTTCGAACAGTTGGAGAAGCAGCAGCGGCCGGTGCGGCGGCCGGACCTCACCTTCTCCATGCAGGACCACACCGTCGCCACCAAGCCCGGCCGCGACGACGATACCAACCCGTCGGGCGCGGCCTTTCTCAAGGCCATGCGCGAAGGCAGCCGGAAGAACGGCATCAAGCTCTACGACATCGATGATCCCGAGCAGGGCATCTCGCACGTGGTGGCGCCGGAGCTCGGCATGGTGCTGCCGGGCGCGACCCACGCGGTACCGGACAGCCACGCCAGCACCGTGGGCGGCCTCGGCGCGATGGCCTTCGGCTGCGGCACCACCGAGCTCGCGCATATCCTGGCGACGCAGGTGATGGCGTTGAAGCGGCCCAAGCGCATGCTGATCCGGCTCGAAGGCATGCTCGGCGCCGCACGTCACCGCCAAGGACGTGGCGCTGCGCATCATCGCCGAGCTCGGAGTCGCCGGCGGGCGCGGCCACGTCGTGGAATATGCCGGCGCGGCCGTACGCGCGATGGCGATCGAAGGCCGCATGACGCTGTGCAACCTCAACATCGAGATGGGCGGGCGCTCGGGCTTCGTGGCGCCCGACGACACGACCTTCGCCTGGATCGCGGGCCGGCCTTATGCGCCGAAGGGCGCAATGTGGGATCGCGCGCTGGCGCATTGGCGCACGCTCGCGAGCGACGACGGCGCGGCGTTCGATCGCGAGCACGTGCTCGACTGCGGCACGCTCGAGCCGCAGATCACCTGGGGCACCGATCCGAGCCAGGTGCTCGGCATTTCCGGCCGCGTGCCGGATCCCGCCGCGGTCGACCCAAGCCGGCGCGCCGCGGTCGAAAGCGCCCTCGCCTATATGGGGCTCGCGCCCGGCATGGCGCTCGCAGGCCTGAAGGTAGATCGCGTCTTCATCGGCTCCTGCACCAACAGCCGCGTGCCGGACCTGCAAGCCGCCGCCGACGTGGTGCGCGGACGGCATGTCGCCGAAGGCGTGGTGGCGATGGTGGTGCCGGGCTCGACCACGGTGAAGCGCGAGGCCGAGGCCTTGGGGCTCGACCGCGTGTTCCGCGACGCCGGATTCTTCTGGGGCGAATCCGGCTGCTCCATGTGCGCAGGTGGCAACGGCGACCGCGGCGAGCCGGGCGAGCGCTGCGTCTCCACCACCAACCGCAACTTCGAGCACCGCCAGGGCCCGAAGGTGCGCACCCACCTCGTGAGCCCCGCGACCGCGGCGGCGACCGCTGTCGCCGGACGCATCGCCGACGTGCGGCAGATGACAGGGCGTGCCTGATGCAGCCGTTCACCAGCCATACCGGGATCGCGGTCCCGCTCATCAAGGACGACATCAACACCGACCAGATCGCGCCGGTGCAGGCGATGCGCGCGCTCAAGCCGGACTACAAGGTGCTGCTGTTCATGCGCGCGCGCGCGGCGAGGAGCCCCGACTTCGTGCTCAACCAGCCGCAGTTCCGCGCGCCCGGCATTCTGGTGACCGGCAACAATTTCGGCGCGGGCTCCTCGCGCGAAGCGGCGGTGTGGGGCATGCTGGCGAACAACATCCGCGTCATCGTGGCGCGCAGCTTCGCCGACATCTATCGCGAGAACTGCCTGCAGAACGGTTTGCTGCCGATCGTGCTGGCGCCGCCGGACGCGGACGCCTTCGAGCAGCGCGTCGTGGCGGCGAACGGATCAGCGCCGTTCACGGTCGATCTGCCGGCGCAACGCATCAGCGGCCCCGGCGGTCCCGACCTCAGCTTCGATCTCCCCGCCGCTGATCGCATGCGACTGCTCGAAGGCCTCGACGACATCGGGCTTACTCTCAAGCATCGCGACGAGATCGCACGCTGGGAAAAGCGCATGGCCGGCGATCAGCCCTGGCTGCAGACCGCCGCCGACAGCCGAACATAAGCCTCGGAGTACAACATGACCGTCAGAAAAAAACTCAGAACGATCATGGCGGGCAAGCGCCTGGTGCTGATGCCCGGGGCATACGACGCGCTGTCGGCCCGCATCATCGAGGCCGAGGGCTTCGAGGCGCTGGTGGCCGGCGGCTATGCCGGGGTCGGCAGCATGCTGGCGCAGGCCGACATGGGTCAGTCCAACATGCGCGACTATGCCGACCACTACGGCCGCATCTGCGCCGCGGTCGAGATCCCGGTCTATGTCGACGCCGATACCGGCTTCGGCGGCGTCAACAATGTACGGCAGATGGTGCGCGCCTTCGAGGCCGCGGGGGTCGCGGGCCTGTTCATCAGCGACCAGGTGTTTCCGAACCGCTGCGGCTACCTGCCGGGCAAGCAGATCGTGCCGGTCGAGCAGATGCTCGCCAAGATCAAGGCCGCGCTCGACGCTCGGCGCGACCCGGACCTGTTCATCGCCGCGCGCACCGACGCCGCGGGGGTCGAGGGGGTCGAGGCCGCCATCGCGCGCTGCCAGCTGTTCATGGAGGCCGGCGCGGACATGGCGAAGCCCATGGGTGTCGACACCATTGCCGAGATCAAGCGGGTGCTGCGCGAGGTCGGCGGCCCGCACATGGCGACGCTGTCGCAGGCGGCGGGCCCGAAGGCGCGGAGCCTCGAGGAGCTGGAAGCGGCCGGCGTCTGCTCCGCGACCTTCCCCTCGGTCGCGCTGTTCGCGGCGGCGAACGCGGTGCGCAACGTGCTGCGCCTGCTCAAGCGCGACAACTCGCTCGCGCCCTGCCAGGAGCATCTCATCCCGCTCGACGACTACTACGAGCTCGTCGGGCTGAAGCCGCTGCTCGCGCGCGAGGAGAGCTACGACAAGGCCGCGGCGGCACTGGTGCAGAAGCGCGCGGCGGAATGAGGGGGCCACAGCAATGCGACCGCGTAAGATAATCGCCGCGGCCGGTGTCGCGCTCTGCGTCGCGTCGGGCGGTTGCGGGAAAGCAGCCGCACAGGCGTCGCACGGATTTCTACAAGAACAAGCAGATCCGCATGATCATCGGCCACGAGGTGGGCAACGACTACGATCTCGCCGGCCGCGTGCTGGCGCGTTACCTCGCCAAGCACATCCCGGGGCAGCCCACGATCATCGTGCAGAACATGCCGGCGGCGGCAAGCATTCCAGCGGTGAATTTCCTCTACGCGCAGGCGCCCCGGGACGGAACCGTGTTCGGCTCGTTCTCGCGCAACATCCCGAGCCAGGCGCTGATGGGCCAGGCCAACCTCGAGGCCGATCCCCGGCGCTTCAACTGGCTGGGCGCGACCTCGCGGCCGGCACGCGTCTGCGTGCGCTCGGCCACGGCCCCGGTCAAGACACCGGCAGACCTCTTCACCCAGGAGCTCATCGTCGGCGCCGCCGGCGCCGGCTCCTCGCTCAACATCCTACCGACCGTCTTCAACCACGTGCTCGGCACGAAATTCCGTCTCGTCGTCGGCTACAAGGGCACATCCGACGTCGTCCTCGCCATCGAGCGCGGCGAGGTGCAGGGCGCCTGCGCGTCCTACGGGCAGTTCCGGACCTACGATCAGCTCATTCGCGACGGCAAGCTCATCTTTTTCGTGCGCGCGGAGGAAGCGCCGATCCCCGAAATCCCCGACGTGCCGTCGATCTTCGACTTCGCCAAGACCACCGAGCAGCGCCAGTTCATGCGCTTCATCTTTTCGAGCACCGAGTTCGGCCGGCCCTACGTCTTTCCCCCCGATGTGCCGCAGGAGCGCGTGGCCACGATGCGCAAGGCCCTGGCCGAGACGCTCAAAGACCCGGCCTTGATCGCGGAGACTGCGCGGATCAAGTTGGATATGACCTATCGGCCGCCGGACGACCTTGAGCGGCTGGTCGCCAACCTCTATGAAACGCCGCCGGCCCTGATCGAGACCGTCAAGAAACTCGTGCCCATTCTGCAGTAGCCCCGCAATGACCCATCCCGACCGTTTCGTGCTCGCCGGGCTGATGGGCTGGCCGGTGATGCATTCGCGCTCGCCGAAGCTGCACAACTATTGGATCGGCGCCCACAGCCTCGCGGGGGCCTACGTGCCGCTGGCGATCAAGCCGGAGGGCCTGCGCGCGGCGTTGCGGGCGCTGCCGGCACTCGGCTTTTCCGGCTGCAACCTCACCATTCCGCACAAGGAGGCCGCGCTCGCCATCGTCGACACCGTCGATCCGCTGGCGCGCCGAGTCGGCGCGGTGAACACCGTTGTCGTCGCGCCCGACGGCTCGCTCGAAGGCCGCAACACCGACGTCTTCGGCTATCTCGAGAGCATCCGGGAGACGCAGCCGGCATGGCGCGCCGACCGTGGCCCGGCCGTCGTGCTCGGCGCCGGCGGCGGCGCCCGCGCCGTGCTGGTCGGATTGATCGACCAGGGCGCCCGCGAAATTCGCCTGGTCAACCGCACGCTTGCGCGCGCGGAGGCGCTGGCGCGCGAGCTCGGCGGCCCGATCAAGGCGCTGGCGTGGGACAAGCGCCAGGCCGCGCTCGACGGCGCCGCGATGCTCGTCAACACCACCAATCAGGGCATGGTGGGCGAGCCGCCGCTCGATCTGCCGCTCGACACATTGCCGCAGAGCGCGCTGGTCTGCGATATCGTCTATATCCCGCGCGAGACGCCGATGCTGGCCGCCGCCCGCAAGCGCGGCAATCCGACGGTGGACGGGCTCGGCATGCTGCTGCACCAGGCGCGCCCGGCGTTCCGCGCCTGGTTCGGGATCATGCCCGAGGTCACGCCGGAGTTGCGCGCCATGATCGAGGCGACGATCTGAGCGGCGATTTACAATGCCGGCGATCCGGCCCAACATGACCCACCACAACAATGTCGAGAAACCGCATGAACCGACGTGAATTCCTCGCCGCTGGCGCGGCCTCTCTTTCCGCCGCGACGCTGGCGCCGCTGACCGCCCTCGCCTATCCCGACCGTATCATCAGGCTGGTCGTGCCGTTCTCGCCCGGCGGCGCCACCGACGTGGTCGGCCGGCTGTGGGCGGAGAAGATGAAGACGCTGCTCGGCACCGTGGTCACGGAGAACCGCGGCGGCGCCGGCGGCCTGACCGGCGCCGCCGAGGTGGCGCGCGCGCAGCCCGACGGCCACACCTTCCTGTTCGGCAATACCAGCACGCAGGTGCTGATTCCGGCCATCGCGGCCAAACCGCCTTACGACCCGCTCAAGGATTTCGTCGGCATCTACATTCTCTGCAACTCGCCGGCGTCGATCGTGGTGCACGAATCCGTGCCCGCGCGACAATCTCAGCGAGCTGATCGCCTACGCCAAGGCCAATCCCGGCAAGCTGTCCTATGGCTCTGCCGGTGTCGGCACGCTGACCAATCTCGCCGGCGAGCTGTTCAAGCAGCTGATCGGCGCGCCCGACATCGTGCATGTTCCCTACAAGGGCGCGGCGCCCGGCGTCGCCGATCTCGCCAGCGGGCACATTCCGATGATGACGCCGAATGTCGGCGGGCCGCTGCTCGAATTCCATCGCAGCGGCCGGGTGCGCATCCTTGCGGTGGCCGCGACCGCGCGGATGAAGGCCGCGCCCGACATCCCGACCGCGATCGAAGCCGGGCTTCCCGGCATGGTCGCCGGCAACCTCAACGGACTGTTCGCGCCGGCCGGCGTGCCGAAGGCGATCGTGGACCAGATCGCCGAGGCCACGCGCAAGGTCGTGGCGGACGCGGAATTCCAGGAAATTCTCCTGAAGTCCGGCTTCGAGCCGATCCTCGATTCCGGCCCGGACGCGACGCGGGCGTTCATCGCCGAGGAGACGGCGCGCTGGGTGCCGGTCATGAAGGCGGCGAACTTCAAGATGGAATAGAAAAGCCATGGCGCGTGTTCCGCTGCTGCGGGAGGAAGACCATCCCGAGCTCGCCGAGGTCATTGCGAAATACAGCGCCGGACGACGCGGCAAGCTGCTCAACATCTACCGCATGCTGCTCAACGCCCCGCCGCTCGCCGAGAGCTGGTTCAATCACTCCAATACGGTGCGATGGAAGACCAGCCTCGACGGGCCGGCTGCGCGAGATCGTCATCATCCGCATGGGTCATCTCGCCAATTCGCAATACATCTTGCGCCAGCACGTGCCGGCGCTCGCGCTGGCCGAGGGCCTCTCGCTCGAGGATTGCAATGCGATCGCGGAGTGGGACGGCTCGAATTCTGTTCAGCGACCGCGAGCGCGCAGCGCTGGCCTACACCGATACGATGACCCGCGACATCGTGGTGCCGGACGAGGTCTTCGCCGAGGTCGAGCGCCATTTCGACGCCCGCGAGATCGTGGAATTGACCGTGCTGATCGGCAGCTACAACATGAATGCGCGCGTGCTGCAGGCGCTTCGGCTCGACCTCGAGCCGACTGAGGCTCGCGCCGTGAGCAAGGCCTTTCGCTTCCATCAGCACGGCGGCCCCGAGGTGCTGCGCTTCGAGGACGTCGATATCGGCGCGCCCGGTCCCGGACAGGTGCGCATCCGCAACACGGCGGTCGCCGTCAACTACCGCGACGTGCTGATGCGCAAGGGCATCCACGCCATCAAGGCGTTTCCCTCCGGCATCGGGCTCGAGAGCGCCGGCGTGATCGACGCGGTCGGGACCGGAGGTCGCGGGCTTCGCGGTCGGCGACCGCGTCGCCTATGCCGGCATGCCGGAAGGCTCGTATGCGGAATTTCGCATCGTGCCGACAGCGCGGCTCATCGCCCTGCCCGACGGCATCGACGAGCGCACGGCGGCGTCGATGATGATCCGCGGCATGACGGCGCGCTCGCTGCTGTTCGAAGCCTACAAGGTCAAGCCCGGCGATACGATCCTGATCCACGCCGCCGCCGGCGGCGTCGGCCTGATCATGTGCCAATGGGCCAAGCATCTCGGCGCCACCGTGATCGGCACCGTGAGCAGCGACGAGAAGGCCGCGGTCGCGCGCGCCCACGGCTGCGACCACGCCATCGTCTACACCCGGGAGGATTTCGCCCGACGCGTGCGCGAGCTCACCGCGGGCGAAGGCGTGCCTGTCGTCTACGATTTCGTCGGCAAGGCCACGTTCGAAGGCTCGCTGAAATGCCTGCGCCGGCGCGGCGTGATGGCGTCGTTCGGCGAGGCCTCGGGCGATCCCGATCCGGTGCCGCCGCGGCGGCTGGGCGCGCTCGGCTCGATCTACCTCACCCATCCGAGCGTGTCGAACTACACCGTCACCCGCGCCGAGCTCGACGCGACGGCGAACGACCTGTTCGCAATGGTCACGAGCGGCAAGATCAAGATCGAGATCAGCAAGGCGTATGCGCTGAAAGACGCGCCGCACGCCCACGCCGACATGGAAGAGCGCAGGACGACGGGATCGATCGTTCTTGTTGTGTAGTGGTGTAGGGTGGGCAAAATCGCCTGCCGTATCGGCGCATGTGAGCACGCGCTCCAAGCGATTTTGCCCACGCGTACGTGACGTCAGATGGGTCACGCGTGGGCAAAATCGCGCGCGAGCCGTTTCCATCCGCACCAATACGGCAGGCGATTTTGCCCACCCTACGAAGCCCGCATCACATCAAATCGTCAGCGCGCGCCCCGCCCAGGTCCTCCGCCCGCTCCACCTTGATCAGCACGCCGAAGCCCTTCTTCTCCGGATCGCTCTTCTTCTCCGGCTCGATCAGTCGGTTCCAGATCTCCTCGTAGATTGGGCCGGACTTGTAGATTTTCGCGGTCCCGTAGAAGCGTGCGATGCCGCCCCGCGGCAGCAGCCCGGCCTCGCGCAGCGGCGGCTTGCGGAAATAGATCGTGACCTTGGTGCCGTCCGCGAGATTGCCGGTGGTCGAGCCCTTGCCGCGCTCCCACAAGGCGAAATGCTCGTCGTCGTAGACCATCGTGCTGCCGCGAGGCGTGATCTGCGCGAAGCCGTTCGGCAGCGCGGTCCCGATCAGGCAGACATGCGCGGGATAGGCGGTGTTGATGTGCTCGTGCAGGACTTTCGGAATGGCGCTCAAGATGTCCTCCCCTGTCAGTGCCGGCGCACATTGATAAGGGTTCTGCGATCATCCGCAAGACGGTATAAGTGCTGCGCCGAACATCTGGGGGAGCGGATGCGCCAACTCGAGGGGAAGACCGCCGTCGTCACCGGAGCCGCCTCCGGCATCGGGCTCGGCCTGGCGCGGACTTTTGCGCGCAACGGCATGGCGGTCGTGCTCTGCGATATCCGCGGCGACCGCCTCGATGCCGCGCTCGCGGAGGTTCGCGCCCTCGGCACCCGCGCCATCGCCGTGGTCACCGACGTCTCGGACCGTGCGGCGGTCGAGCACGCCGCCAAAGAGGCGCACGGCGCCTTTGGCGCCATCCATGTCGTCTGCAACAATGCCGGCGTCACCATGCACGGCAAGTCGGTCGCGGAGCTTACTCCGAGCGAATGGGACTGGGTGATCGGTATCAATCTCTACGGCGTGATCCACGGCGTGCAGGTATTCCTGCCGTTGATCCGTTCGCACGGCGACGAGGGCCATATCGTCAACACCGCCTCGATTGCCGGATTCCAGGTGCGGCCGGGACGCCGCAGCGGCGCCTACGCGACGACGAAATACGCGGTCGTGGCACTGTCGGAATCGCTCGCGCAGGATCTGGAGGGCACGCCAATCGGCGTGTCCGTATTGGCGCCAGCCGCGGTAAACACACAAATCTATCGCTCGGGAGAAAACCGGCCGGCGCGCTTCGGCGGGCCCTATGCGGTTCCCGGCAACGATCTGCAGGATCGGCTCGAGGCACAGCTCGAGGGCGGGCTCGACCCTGATACGGTCGGCCAGCGGGTCATCCGCGCCATTCGTCAACGCGAGTTCTTCGTGTTCACCCACATGGAGACCAGAGACTGGCTCGACGAGCGTCACCAACGCATTCGCGATGCCTATCGGCGAATGCGAGCGGTGGGAGCTGGAACGCGTCACGGACAAGGAGCAGACGTGAAGCAGCAGGACCTGTTCGACATCAAAGGCCACGTCGCCTTCGTCACCGGCGCGGCGAGCGGGCTCGGCCTCGCCTTTGCCGAGGTGATGGCCGAGAACGGCGCACGGGTCGTGCTCGCCGACATCGACGCGGCCGGGCTCGACAAGGCAATAGCGCGGCTCGCATCCATGGGCTGCGCGGTGGAGCAGGCGCTGGTCGACATCGGCGACAGCGACGCGCTGCGCGCCGCGATCGACGCGACGGCGGAGCGCCACGGCCGGCTCGACGCGGTCTTCGCCAATGCCGGCGTCACCTCCGGCCCCGGCTTCGAAATCTCTCCGAACGGCACGATCGATGCGATGGACATGGCACTGTTCCAGCGCGCCATCGAGCTGAACCTGACCGCGACCTTCATGACCATCCGCTTCGCCGCCGCCCAGATGAAACGGCGACGGAGCGGCAGCATCGTCGCCACCGCCTCGATCGCCGGCCTGCGCGCGGATCCGCTGGTCGGCTACGGCTATGTCGCGGCCAAGGCGGCCGTCGCCAACATCGTGCGGCAGGCCGCCGTCGACCTCGCGCCTCACAATGTGCGGGTCAATGCGATCGCGCCGGGCCCGTTCCTCACCAACATCGCCGGCGGCCGGATGCATCGCGAGCCTGAGGTGGTGAAGAAATTCGCCGCCCACGTGCCGCTGGGACGGATCGCGCAGCCCGACGAGATCAAGGGGCTGGCGCTGCTGCTGGCATCCCCGGCGGGAAGCTTCATCACCGGCACGGTCATTCCGATCGACGGCGGCACCACGGCGAAATAGCCGCGAGTTCGGTGTGCTCCCCTCCCCACGAAACCCGGGCTTGCCCGGGTTTCGCACTTTTGGTGCGCAAGTCGGGCAGGCCCGACTTGCGATGGGGAGGGGTTGGGGTGGGGGTAGCGCAGCGGTGCGCAGGTGGCGCCGTCATCAATCTCACCGCACCACCCCCCTCCCCAACCCTCCCCCACAAGGGGGGAGGGAGCAGACCGAGCGCGCTGCGCTGCCTAACCCAATTGCGAAGGCTCAGTGCCCCGTCGCCAGCGCGGCCAATTTTTCGGGCTCGGGCGGAGGGTCGTTGCTGCGCCAAGCGACGTGCAGATCGGGACGCAGCAGCAGGAGATCGTGTCCATAGACGTCGCGTGGCGCCTCGTCCGGGATGTCGAGGACTTGCAACGGCGCCCCGAGCGCCGCGAACGCCCGTTGCAGCGCGCCGGTGTCGGCCTGCGTGCCGCCGAGACGCAGCAGCGTGTAGCCGTGGCCGTAGCCGATGCGATCCTGCATCGCGCTGCCGTCGCGCAGCCAGACATGCGGCAGCCGCGCGCCGGGCCAGGTGGTCGGCACGTACGCCCTGAAATCGTACTCCGGCCCCTCCCCCGGCTCGGACGCGATGAGCGGCGAGCCGGCGTAGCGATAACCGAGCTCGGCGCCGATCATCTCGTTGCTCTTGCGCTGCTCGACGTCGGCGACCCGAACGAGATTTTCGCGCGTCGCGGCGCCTTCCGGCGTATCGTCGCGGATATCCGGCCGATAGGCGGCACGCCACTTCCGGCGTCCGAGCGTGGCATAGCGCGACGCCGCCACGTTGTTCGCGCCGACCGGGCGGCGCTCCGCCTCGTATGACGGCAGGAGCTTGGGGCCGCCCCAACCCTGCAGGTCAGCCGCGAGCTTCCACGACAGGTCGATGGCGTCGCCCACGCCGCTGTTCATGCCGAGGCCGCCGGTCGGGATCACGAGATGGACGGCGTCGCCGGCGAGAAACACGCGGCCCTCGCCGTAGCGGTCGGCGAGCAGCAGGTTCTGCCGCCATTCGCCGACATAGAGCATCTCGTAGTCGATCGGCATGCCGGCGGTCCGCTCGAACATGACGGCCATGTCGGAATCCTGCTCGACGATCGAGTGCAAGGTGAAATGCCGGGTCGAGTCCTGCACGATGAGCTGCGTCGCGCGATCATCGGCGACGTGATAGTGCCGCCCCTTGCCGATCGGGATGCGCTCGAACAGATCGTCGCAACGATAGAGCGCCTGCCGCAGCCGCAGGGTGTCGCCTTCGCCCTGCAACGCGATGCCGAGCTGCTTGCGCACCACGCTCGCGCCGCCGTCGCACCCGACGAGGTACGCCGCAGTGATTTGCGTTGTGGCGCCGGCGCCGGATTTCACGTCGGCAGTGACAAGGTCGGGCTGCTGGGCGAACGACACCAGCTCGCAGCCGTAGCGGACCGTCACCGTCGGAAGCTCCTCCGCGATCGATTTCAGCAACGGCTCGAGCGTGTATTGCGAGACCAGTTGATAGGGTTCGAGCGGCAACGTGCCGTCATTGCGTCGCCGCGATCTGCGCCTTGGCCTCCGCGACCGACGGATAGGGCAGATGCAGGAGCGGCGGCTCCACCAGCGAGAGCACGACGAATACGTCCATCGGGCAATCGGCGGGAAATCCGGCGGCGCGGACGCGCTCTGCTATGCCCATGCGCCGATAGATTTCCATGGTGCGGGCGTTGCAGCGCTCCATCTTGGGCAGGAACTGCGGCGCCGCCTTCTGCTCGATGACGGTGCAGCGCACGCCACGCAGTCCGAGATCGACCGCGAGCGTCAAGCCGGTCGGGCCCGCACCGACGATGAGAACCTGAGTATCCATCTACGTCGTAGCCGGCTCGAAATCGGCGAGCTCGGTTCCTTCCTGAACGAAGTCGCCGACCGCGCATTTGAGCGCCTTCAGGTGGCCGTCGACGGGCGCGCGCAGCGTGTGCTCCATCTTCATGGCTTCGAGCACGATGAGCGGCGCGCCGCGCGGCAGGTCCACGCCTGGCTCGGCGAGAATGCGCGTCACCGTGCCCGGCATCGGCGCGACGATGCGGTCGGCCGCCGCCGCCTCGCCGACCTCCGATACGAACGGATCGATCCATGCGAGCTCGAGACGCCCGCGCGGGGTCGCCAGATCGAGATCGCGGCCGGACCAGATCGCGGACGCCCGCTCCGGCGCGGTGCCGAGGCACAGGTCGACCGTGTCGCCGTCGCGCGGGACGAATTGCAGCCGGGCTTTGGTGCCGCCGAACTCCATGGACAGTCCGTCGCGGCCGTACCAGAGCACGACGTCGTACCGGTGCTCGTCGCGACGGAAGCTCAGGCGGCGGCTGCGCGGACCGGCGACCATCCAGCCATCGCTGCGGTCCCAAGGTGACGGAGGCGACGCGGACGCCGACGAGGGAGCCGGCACGGCCTGCTCGTTCTGCTCGCGCACGAGCACCGCGACGCAGGCGGCGGCGATGTCGAGCGGCGCGACCGAGGGCGCGGCCATGGTCAGCGCGGAAATTTCCCGCTCGATGAATCCGGTGTCGATCTCGCCGCGCGCCACCTGCGGATGGCTCAGCAGCAGGTCGAGGAAGCCGAGATTGGTAGTCACCCCGGCGATCTCGAACTCGCCCAGGGCCTCGACCGCGCGGCGCAGCGCCTGCGGGCGATCGGGGCCCCAGACGATCAGCTTCGCCAGCATCGCATCATAGTAGGGCGTGACCATGTCGCCGGCGCGAAAGCCGGTATCGACGCGGACGCCGTGCCCCTTCGGCTCGCGCCATCCGAGGATCGCGCCGGTCTGCGGCAGAAAGCCCTTGTCGGGATCCTCGGCGTAGATGCGCGCCTCGACCGCATGACCGCTGGCCGCGATGTCGTCCTGGCGCAGCGGCAGCTTCTCGCCGGCGGCGACGCGCAACTGCCACTCCACGAGGTCGAGGCCGGTGGTCATCTCGGTGACGGCGTGCTCGACCTGCAGACGGGTGTTCATTTCGATGAAGTAGAAGCCGGCGTCGTCGGTGATGAACTCGACCGTGCCGGCGCCGGCGTAACCAACGGCCTCCGCCGCCGCGCGAGCCGCGGCCGACATCTCCGCGCGCCGCTCCGGTGTGATGGCGATCGACGGCGCCTCCTCCACGACTTTCTGGTGGCGGCGCTGCAAGGTGCATTCACGCTCGAACAGCGAGACGACGTTGCCATGGGTGTCGCCGAACACCTGCACCTCGATGTGGCGGGGCTTGGCGATATATTTCTCGATCAGCACCTGGTCGTTGCCGAAGGCCGACGCCGCCTCGCGCTGGGCGGAGGCGACGGCCTCGGCGAGCTCGTCGGCGTGGCCGACCAGCCGCATGCCGCGGCCGCCGCCGCCGGCCGAGGCCTTCACCAAAACGGGATAGCCGATGCGATCGGCCTTCGCCGCGAGGGTGGCGATGCTTTGGTCCTCGCCGTGATAGCCCGGCACGACCGGCACGCCGGCGGCTTCCATCAATGCCTTGGCCGCCGATTTCGAGCCCATCAGGCGGATGGTCTCCGCCGAAGGCCCGACGAAGATCAACCCGGCCTCGGCGCAGGCCTGCGCGAAATCGGCGTTCTCCGATAGAAAACCATAGCCGGGATGCACGGCTTGCGCGCCGGTGTCGCGCGCGGCATCGATGATGGCGTCGATGCGGAGGTAGCTGTCCTTCGCCGGCGCGGGACCGATCAGCACGGACTCGTCGGCCAGCTCGACATGCAGCGCCTTGCGGTCGGCGTCGGAGAACACCGCCACCGTCCGCAGATCCATGTCGCTTGGCCGTACGGATGATCCGGCACGCGATCTCGCCGCGGTTGGCGATCAGCAGCTTGTTGAAGCGACGGGCGAGCGACACATCACATCCTGAATATGCCGAAGCGCGTCGGCTCGGGCGGCGGCGCGTTGAGCGCGGCCGCGAGCGCGAGGCCGAGCACGGTGCGGGTGTCGGCGGGATCGATGATGCCGTCGTCCCAGATGCGGGCGGTCGCGTAATAGGGATGCCCCTGCCGCTCGTACTGCTCGCGGATCGGTGCCTTGAACGCATCCTCGTCGGCGGCGCTCCAGGCGCCGCCCTTGGCCTCGGTCGCCTCCTGGCGCAGGAGCCCGAGCACCGACGCCGCCTGCTCGCCGCCCATGACCGAGATGCGCGCGTTCGGCCACATCCAGAGGAAGCGCGGGCCGTAGGCGCGCCCGCACATGCCGTAATTGCCGGCGCCGTAGCTGCCGCCGATGATCACGGTGTATTTCGGCACGTTGGTGGTGGCGACCGCGGTCACCATCTTGGCGCCGTCCTTGGCGATGCCGCCGGCCTCGTATTTGCGACCCACCATGAAGCCGGTGATGTTCTGCAGGAACAGCAGCGGAATGTTGCGCTGGCTCGCCAGCTCGATGAAATGCGTGCCCTTGAGCGCGCTCTCGCTGAACAGGATGCCGTTGTTGGCGAGGATGCCGATCGGGAAAGCCGTGGATGTGCGCGAAGCCGCAAACGAGCGTCTGGCCGTAGAGCGCCTTGAACTCGTCGAGCTCGGAGCCGTCGACGATGCGCGCGATGACGTCGCGGACGTCGTAGGGCGTGCGCGGATCGGCCGGCACGATGCCGTAGAGCTCTTCCGGTGAGAACAACGGCTCGCGCGACGGCCGCAGCTCGAGATATGACCGCTTCACGCGGTTGAGATTGGCGATGATGCGGCGCGCCATGCCGATCGCGTGGCTGTCGTCGGTGGCATAATAGTCGGTCACGCCGGACTGGCGGCTGTGCACGTCGGCGCCGCCCAATTCCTCCGCGCTCACCTCCTCGCCGGTCGCGGCCTTCACCAGCGGCGGCCCGCCGAGAAAGATGGTGCCCTGGTTGCGCACGATGATGCTCTCGTCCGACATCGCCGGCACGTAGGCGCCGCCGGCGGTGCAGGAGCCCATGACGACGGCGATCTGCGGAATGCCGAGCGAGGACATGCGCGCCTGGTTGTAGAAGATGCGGCCGAAGTGCCGCTCGTCCGGGAAGATCTCGTCCTGCAGCGGCAGGAACGCGCCGCCGGAATCGACCAGGTAGACGCAGGGCAGATGGTTCTCGCGCGCGATCTCCTGCGCGCGCAGGTGCTTCTTCACCGTCATGGGATAGTAGGTGCCGCCCTTGATGGTGGCGTCGTTGGCGACGATGACGCATTCGCGGCCGCTGATGCGGCCGATGCCGGTGATGATGCTGGCGGAATGCACGTCGCCGCCGTAGAGCCCGTAGGCGGCGAGCGGCGAGAGCTCGAGGAACGGCGTGCCGGGATCGAGCAGCAGGTTGACGCGCTCGCGCGCCAGAAGTTTGCCGCGCGCGACGTGCCGCGTCCGCGCCTCCTCGCTGCCGCCCTTGACCGCGGCATCGAGCTTGTCGCGCAGGTCGGCGACCAAGCTCTTCATCGCCGCGGCGTTGGCGGCGAATTCGTCCGAGCGCGTGTCGATGGCGGATGCTGTCATCGCCGCGGGCTCCACCTCTCCCCGCTTGCGGCGAGAGGTCGGCCGCCGAAGCGGCCTGAGGGACTTCCAGCACCGAGCGCGCCGAGAGCCCTCGCCCAACCCTCTCCCCGCAAGCGGGGAGAGGGCGCACCGAGCTCGCTGCACATTCATTGCGACACTCATGATGCCTTCACCGCGTCTTGTCGAAGAGTTCCCGGCCGATCAGCATGCGCCGGATCTCGCTGGTGCCGGCGCCGATCTCGTAGAGCTTGGCGTCGCGCAGATAACGCCCGGTGGGATAGTCGTTGATGTAGCCGTTGCCGCCGAGAAGCTGCACCGCGTCGAGCGCCACCTTCGTCGCGTTCTCGGCGGCGTAGAGGATGGCGCCGGCGGCATCCTCGCGCGTGGTCTCGCCGCGGTCGCAGGCCTTCGCCACCGAATAGACATAGGCCTTGCAGGCGTTCATCGCCGACATACATGTCGGCGACCTTGCCCTGCACCAGCTGGAACTCGCCGATGGCCTGTCCGAACTGCCGGCGCTCGTGGATGTAGGGCATCACCACGTCCATGCAGGCCTGCATGATGCCGAGCGGTCCCGCCGCCAGCACCACGCGCTCGTAGTCGAGGCCGGACATCAGGATGGTGACGCCGCCGCCGACGCCGCCGAGGACGTTCTCCGCCGGCACCTCGCAATCCTGGAACACCAGTTCGCAGGTGTCGGAGCCGCGCATGCCGAGCTTGTCGAGCTTCTGCGCGGTGGAGAAGCCCTTGAAGCCCTTCTCGATCAGGAACGCGGTGATGCCGCGCGGCCCCGCCTCCGGATCGGTCTTGGCGTAGACCACCAGGGTCTCGGCCTGCGGGCCGTTGGTGATCCACATCTTGCTGCCGTTGAGGACGTAGCGGTCGCCCTTCTTCTCGGCCGTAGTCTTCATCGAGACCACGTCGGAGCCGGCGCCCGGCTCCGACATCGCGAGCCCGCCGACGTGCTCGCCGGAGATGAGCTTGCGCGAGATAACGGCGCTTCTGCGTCGGCGGTGCCGTTGCGGCGGATCTGATTGACGCAGAGGTTGGAATGCGCGCCGTAGGACAGCCCGACCGAGCCGGACGCGCGCGAGATTTCCTCCATCGCCACGCAGTGCTCGAGATAGCCGAGCCCCGCCCCGCCCCATTCCTCCTCGACGGTGATGCCGTGCACGCCGAGCTTGCCGAGCTCGGGCCAGAGGTCGCGCGGGAAGGTGTTGCTGCGGTCGATCTCGTCGGCGCGCGGCGAAATCTTGTCGTCGGCGAAGCCGCGCACGCTGTCACGCAGCATGTCGGCGGTCTCGCCCAGGCCGAAATCGAAGCCTCGGACGTCGTTCACGCGCATAAATACCGGCCTCGCATGCGGTCGCGCCGTCGACTGGCTGCAATCAGCGGGCGATCGAGGGATTAATGCACGTCCTTGATCCAACACGCAATATTGCGGCCCCACCCGCCCCATTTCGGAGGTTCCCCACCACGCCGGGAATGTGCCATATCACCTGATACCTTCATCCGGAGCGGGTCGTGGACGTCATCATCATCGGCGGGGGCATCGGCGGGTTGACGCTGGCGCTGGCCGTCCACGCCGCCAAGGTGGCAGGCCGTATCCGGGTATTCGAGGCGGCGCCGGAAATCCGCCCGCTCGGGGTCGGCATCAATCTCGGACCGCATGCGGTCAAGGAGCTGAGCGCGCTCGGGCTCCAGGATGCGCTCGCGGCGGTGGCCTGCCAGCCGCAGGACTATGCATTCTTCACCCGCCACGGCCAGCTCGTCTATCGCGAGCCCTGGGGGCTCGCGGCCGGACACCAATGGCCGCACTTCTCCATCCACCGCGCCGACCTGCACCAGGTGCTGCTCGACGCCGTGCGCGAACGCCTCGGCGCCGACAACTTCATCACGGGACATCGCTGCATCGGCGTGGACGAGAGCAATGCCCGCGTGACCGCGCACTTCGTCGGGCCCGACGGAGCGGCGCTGGAGCCGCAGCACGGCGACGTGGCGATCGCCTGCGACGGCATTCACTCCGCCGTGCGCGCGCAGTTCTATCCGGACGAAGCCCCGTTCGTGTATCGCGGCATCAATCTCTGGCGCGGGGTGACGCGGCACAAGCCCTACCTCACGGGCCGCAGCATCGCCCGCATCGGCGCGCGGCACTCGACGCTGATCGTCTACTCGATCCGCAACAATATCGACACCGACGGCAACCAGCTGGTCAACTGGGTGGCGGAGATCGAGCGCGAGGTGGCCGTGCCGGTCGACTGGAACAAGCCGGCGCGGCTCGAGGACTTCTTCCCGGTCTACCAGGACTGGACCTTCGACTGGCTCGACGTCCCCGCCATGATGCGCAACGCTGATGCGATCTTCTCCTACCCGATGGTCGACCGCGATCCGCTCGCACGCTGGACCTTCGGACGCGTGACGCTGCTCGGCGACGCCGCGCATCCCATGTATCCGCAAGGCGGCAACGGCGGCGCGCAGGCCGTGATCGACGCCGCCACCCTGGCGCGGCTGCTGGCGAGCGAGCCGGACGCGCCGGCGGCGCTTAGCGCCTATGAAGCTGCGCGGCTGCCGGCGACGAGCCGTATCGTATTGCAGAACCGTACCGCGCCGCCGAACGTGATCGTGGACACCGTGGAGCAGCGCACCGGCGGACGGCGCTTCGACAAGCTCGAGGACGTCATCGGGCAGGACGAATTGCGCGCGATCTTCGAGCGCTACCAGAAGGTCGCGGGCTATCATGTTCAACAAGTGGGGAAAGGGTGAATCCATGCAAGATACGGTGCCTTCGCTGAGGCTGACATCGGACGGCGCGATGAAGCTGCTGCACGCCGCGATGGCCAAGGCGAGGGAGATGGGCGTCCCGCAATGCATTTCCATCGTCGATCCCGGCGGGCATCTCCTGGCGTTCGCCCGCATGGACGGCGCGTTCTCGCAATCCATCGATACGTCGCTGATGAAGGCGATGACGGCGGCCTCCTACGGCATTCCGACCGGGGACATCGCGGCGGGGATCGATCTCAAGCTCGCCATCGCGACGCAAGGCAAGCGCATCAACCTGCCGGGCGGGCTTCCCATCATCGTCGACGGGCACGTCATCGGCGGCATCGGCGTCGGCTCCGGCACGGGCGAGCAGGACCGCCAGGTCGCCAACGCCGCCTTGGCCGCGTTGGCCGGCGCCAAGAGGTTCTGACAACGTGGAAAGCAAGTTCACCGAGGTCGAGGGCATCCGGGTCCACTACTGGGAGGGCGGCAAGGGCTTTCCGGTCCTGATGCTGCACGGCGTCGGGCCCGGCACCTCCATCCAAGGCAACTACGGCCCGGTGCTCGAGCCGCTCGCCGCGCGCTGCCGCATCATCGCCCCCGATCTCATCGGCTTCGGCAGCTCACACCGCAAGCCGACGCCGCCCTATTTCGACGTCGAGCTGTGGCTGCGCCAGGCACAGGCCATGCTCGCACTGCTGCCGGACGGCGCCTGCGGCGTTGCCGGGCATTCGCTGGGCGGCGCGCTCGCACTGAAACTTGCAGGACGCACGCCCCGCATCTCCAAGGTGCTGACCTCGAGCTCGGTCGGCGTGTCCTATCCGGTGCCGCAGGCGCTGGACGCATTCTGGACGCCGCCCGCAGACCGGGCGGCGTTGCGCGCCGCCATGGAGCGCATGGTGCACGATGCGTCCGCGCTCACCGAGCCGATGATCGACGATCGCTGGAAGCTGCTCACGCGGGTGACTACGCCGAGTACTTCGCGACCATGTTCGCGCGGCCGCGGCAGCGCTATATCGATGCCGGCGTCGTCACCGACGCCGAATTCCAGAACCTGCGCGCCAAGGTCGTCATGCTGCACGGGCGCAACGACCAGCCCTGCCCGGCCGAGCTCACCACCCTCGTCGTCGCCAAGCGCATTCCGCAGGCGGACGTGCATCTCCTCGCCAATTGCGGGCACAATCTCCCGCGCGAGATGACGGCGGAATATGTCGCCGCGGCGTTGAAATTGTTCGCGCCGTAATCACGGCGAGCCCTTCAACGCGCGCTCGACCTGCGCCAGCAGGTGCCCGACGTCGTGGTCGAGATAATAGCTGGCGCCCACGCGCACGGGATCGCCGGCATAGTAGCGCTCGTATTGCAGCATGCGCTGGCCGAACTGCGTGCCGGTGACGTCCCAGGCGAGCTTGTAGAGCGCGATCCGTTTCTCCGCGTCGACGCCGGCGCCGCGATAGTAGCGCGCGATGTCGCTGCCGATCTCCGAGCGCAGGTCCGCCTCCATGGGATTGATCAGCAATCCGCCGGCGCCCAGCACCTGCGTGACCTGCACCATGCGCTCGTACATTTTCGGCAGGTGATAGCGCAGCGCCTGCAGCGGCGCATAGGCCGGCCGCACCGCCCCGCGGCCGGTCGGCTCGGCCTTCTCTTCCGCCATCAGGATCGCGGCCTCGATGAGCTGCAGATAGCCCAACAGCTCGCCGAGCTGCTCCTGCACGTGCAGGAACACGTCGCTCTTGACCGTCCGCGTCATCGCAATTGCGACGCCGGTCACGAGCTGGCACTTCGCCAGGCCGCGGACGGCGGTCTGGTGTCCCGTGTGGTTGCGGATGCTCGCCTGCGCGAACAGCGCGTTGCCCATCTTCACGTCGCCGTAGAGAAACACCCGCTCCCACGGGATCAGCACGTCGTTGAACACGCAGACCGCATCGGGCTCCTCGAATCGCGCGCCGAGCGGATGGTCGAACTCCGACTGCGTGCCGGTGTCGAACGGCTCGCGGCAGATGAAGCGCAGGCCCGGCGTCGAGGTCGGAATGCCGAAGGCGAGCACGTAGCGCTCCTCGCCCTCGCGGATGCCGGGTTGCGGATAGATGAGCAGCTCGTCGGCGGTCGGACCGTGCGTCGCCAGCATCTTGGCGCCGCGGACGATCAGGCCGTCCTTCGTCTCCTCGACCACGCCGAGATGCGCGAAGGCGTCGTCGTGCTGATGCGAACCCTTCGAACGGTCGGTCTGCGGGTTGACGATGGCGTGGGTCAGGAACAGATCGCGGTCGCGGCAGTGCCTGTAATAGTCCACGACATTCTTCGCGAACCTCTCGCCGCGCTGGCCGAAGAAGTCGGCGCCTTCCGCCCAGGTCATCAGCACCGTGTTGAGATAATCGGGCGAGCGGCCGACCATGCCGAAGGTGGCGTCGGCCCAGATCTTCATCGCGTGGCGGCGCTTCACCAGGTCGGCGTGGTTGCGCGGAATCATGAACGTGGTGCCGGCAGGGCCATCCTCGCCGGCATAGGTCATGACCTCGCGGTGCGCGGGCCGCGCCTGCAGATCGTAGAGATCGGCGATGGATTGAACGGGCCGCCGGAAGATCGGATCGGTGGTGATGTCGCCGACGCGGCGGCCGGCGACCCAGACCTCCCGAGGGTTCGCCCGCAGGCCCTCGATGAATTCCTTTCCGTTTCGCGGTGCCATCACCAATTCCCTATGCTTCCGAGGTGGTTCGTACGCATCCCCTTGTGCAACGGAGCGCGCAAGACAACAATGCCCCACCAGCAGCGCCTTCCGCGGCTCGTCGGAGACACGCATGAAGCTCGGCTATTTCACGATGCCGGTCCATCCCCTGGCGCGCAGCTACGTCGAGACGCTCAAAGAGGACCGCGAAGCCTTCATTCTCGCCGACCGGCTCGGCTACACGGAAGGGTATTGCGGCGAGCACCTCACCGACGCCGCCGAGAACATCCCCAACAGCCTGATGTTCATTGCGACGCTGCTCGGTGTGACCTCGCAGATGAAGGTGGGGACCGCCGTGGTCAACCTTCCGCACAGCCATCCGGTGGTGGTCGCCTCCAACGCCGCGATGCTCGACAACCTGTTCGAGGGCCGGTTCATCCTCGGCATCGGCGCCGGCGTGCTGCGAACCGATGCCGAGGCGCTGGGGCTGCTCGAGGCCGACCGCAATGCCATGTTCGCGGAAGCGATCGACCACATTCTCGCACTGTGGGCGGGGACGGCGCCGATCGATCTCAAGGGGAAGTACTGGAACATCTCGACGGTGAAGACGGTCTGGCCCGAGGTCGGCCTCGGCGACGTCGTGAAGCCCTATCAGAAGCCGCATCCGCCGATCGCCGGCACGGCGACCGACCCTGACTCCAAGGGGCTCATCGCACTCGGCCGGCGCGGCTGGTGGCCGATCTCGTCGCACTTCCTCCACCCCAATTGCCTCAAGAGCCAGTGGGCGAACTATGCCAAGGGCTGCGTCGAAGGCGGACACAAACCCGATCGCGCCGTCTGGCGCATCGCGCGCTCGATCTTCGTCGCCGAGGACGACAAGGTGGCCAAGGCATACGGCGGCGACGATCCCAACAGCCCCTACCGCTTCTATATGAGCCAGTTGACGTCGAAGCTGAAGAAGGCGCGGCGTATGATCGCGTTCAAGCCGAACGCCGAGATGCCCGACGAGGACATCACCTTCGACTACATCTTCAACAACATCACGATCCGCGGCAGCGTGAACCGTGTGGTCGACCGCATCCTCGAGCTGCACGAGCATGTCGGCGACTTCGGCACGCTGCTCTATTGCGGCAAGGATTGGGCCGATCCGGCGCTCGGCCGCAAATCCATGGAGCTGATGGCGGAGAAGGTCATGCCCGCCGTCAACGCCGCGCTGCGGAAATCGGTCGCCGCGGAATAATAACATCGTCGGAGAATAAAGCGGAGGTTCCCGTGTCACCCAGGTCGCAAGAGATCAAGCAGTCCGGCCTTTTCGGCTTTCTGGCGCAGCCCGATACGCCCACCAAGGGCGGCGTTGTCATCCTGCCGACGATCTTCGGCGTCAATGCCTTCGTGCGCGGTTACGCCGAGACCCTCGCCCGCGCCGGGCTCGCAGCCGCGGTCTGGGATCACTACGAGGGCCTGCCGCTGACCACCGACTACGAGGAATCGATCAACCGCGCGCGCAAGCTCAACGACGCCGGCATGCAGGCCGCGGTCGGGAGATGGATCGACTACATGACCGGCGATTTGCAGCTCGGCTCCATCGGCGTGCTCGGCTTCTGTCTCGGCGGCCGCTCCGTGCTGATCACGTCCGCGCAGGATAGGCGCGTCAAGGCCTGCGCCGCCGTCTATCCCTCGATCGACATGCCGCGGCACCCCAACCAGGAGCAGGATGCACTCGCCGTCGCCGCCAGCATCCCCTGCCCCGTGCTTGTCGTGCAGCCCGGCCACGATCACGTCGCGAGCCCGGAGACCTATGCCACGCTGAAGGAGACATTGTTCAAGCGCGCGGCGCCCACGATCTGGCAGTATTACCCCGACGCCGAGCACGGCTTCATGCATCGCAATGTGCCGCCGGCGAATCCGGCCGCGAGCGCGATCGCCTCGCCGCAACTGGTCGGCTTTCTCACGGGTTGCCTGCTGTGACCGCTCCGGTGTCGGACGCATAATGGCCTCCGAAGCCCCCTCCCCGTTCCGCTTCAAGCTCACGGACGAGCAGAAGCGCATCGTCGCGACCGTGCGCGAGCTCACCCAACGGGAGTTCAAGCCGCGCGGCCTGCAATACATGAACGGCACGTTCCCCTGGGAGAACATCCGCAACCTCGCCGATCTCGGAATTCTCGGCATGGCGGTGCCCGAGGCCTATGGCGGATCGGAGTTCGGCGTGTTCGACACCGCCCTGGTGCTCGAGGAGATCGCCAAGGGCTGCTACGTCACGGCGATGGCGGTGCTGGGCGAGGTCGGCGTCCAGACCCGCATCATCGCGACCTATGCGCCCGAGCCGATCAAGCGGCGGCTGTTGCCGGGCGTGTGCACGGGCGATTGCATCCTCGCGATCTGCATGACCGAGCCTCACGCCGGCACCGACGTCGGCAACTACGCCACCAACACGGTCGTGAACGGCGCCACCCTGCGCCTCAAGGGCGTGAAGACGCTGATCAGCCGCGCCGAGGAGGCCGGCGCCTTCGTGGTGTTCACGCGCGTCAACAGCCGGCCCGGCCGCGACGGCATCGGCTGCGTTCTGGTGGAGAAGGGCACGCCGGGTCTCGTGCTCGCCGGCAAGTATCACACCATGGGCGGCGAGTATCTCCAGGAGGTTCGCTTCGAGGACTGCGAGCTGCCGGCGGAAAACCTCCTGCTCGCCGAAGGCGGCTTCAAGCAGCTGATCTCCGCGTTCAACACCCAGCGCTGCCTCAACCCCTCGATCTCGCTCGGTCTCGCCGAAGGCGCCTTCGACGAGGCGCTGCGCTATGCCCGCGAGCGCGAGGCCTTCGGCCGGCCGATCGGCGAATTCCAGGGCATGCGCTGGAAGCTTGCGACCATGTATCACGACATCGAAGCCGGCCGCGGGCTGCTCTATCGCGCCTGCGCCACCGCCGACCCGTTTCCCGATCCGATGCTCGCCGCCACCGCCAAGGTGTTCTGCAACGAGATGTCGATCCGCGTCACCAGCGACGCGTTGCAGGTGTTCGGCGGCTACGGCTTCACAGACGAATACCTGGTGTCTCGGCTCTATCGCGGCGCGCGCTACGGCAGCCTCGGCGGCGGCACCTCCGAGACGTTGCGCGACCTGATCGGAAAACGCCTGATGGACACCGACCTCACCGATGGGATTTTCGGGATTTCGGATTTCTAGGTCGCGCACAGGCGGCCACGAGACCCCCGGTGGCGCTTGGCAGGTCGGGGCGCAAAGTCCATGATAGCCGCGCGGGAGGCCCAGGCGGCCTTCGCCCGCCGTTCTTAGCGCCAAGAACGCCGATGCGAAGCATCGGCTACGGCTTTCCGGACCGGCGCAAGACAAAATGCGAAGACCCGCAAAGGGTACCTTGTCCATAAAGGGAGGATTCGATGAGACGACTGGGATTTGTGCTGGCACTGTCGACGCCGATGCTGATGTCGGGCGCGGACGCCGCCGACGTGAAGTTCGCCTATGTCGGCGAGATATCCGGCAGCATCGCCGTGTCCGGCGGCAATTTCCGCGACGGCGTCATCCTGGCGGTCGAGGAGATCAACGCCAAGGGCGGCATTCTCAAGGAGAAGATAGCGCTCAGCTTGTTGGACACGCAGACCAATCCCGGCGTCGCCCGCTCGCAGGTGCAGAAGACGATCGACGGCGATCCCTATGTCATCCTCGGGCCGATCTTCTCCGGCAACGTCAAGGTCACCTCGCAGTTGATAAAGGATGCGGAGATCCCGCAATTCATCGGCGGCGAGGCGGCCGAGTTGACCACCTTGGGCAATCCGTACATGTTCCGGACCTCGTTCGGCCAGCAGATCGGCATGCCGAAGATTGCCAACTATATCCGCGACGAGCTCAAGGCGAAAACGCTTGCGCTGATCTGGGTGAACAACGACTTCGGCAAGGGCGGCCGCGACCGGCTCATGAAGGAAATGGCCGCGCGCAACATCAAGATCGTCGCCGACATCTCCACCGAATCCGGGCAGGCCGATTTCGCCGCTGACGTCGTCAAGCTCAAATCGGCGAACGCGGACGCGGTGTTCGTCTACAGCAACGAGGAGGAGTGCGCGCGCATCATGCGCGAAGCGCGCAAGCAAGGCCTCAAGGGGCCGTTCGTCGGCGATACCACGCTGCTCAGCCAGAAGACGATCGAGCTCGCCGGCGACGCCGCCAACGGCGTGATCGGGCATGTCGGCCTCACCGCGGACGCGCCGATCCCTGAGGTCGCGGATTTCGCCGCCCGGTTCCAGAAGCGGTTCAACTACAAGCCCGATCACAACGGCATCAAGGGCTACACCGCCGTCTACGCGGTGAAGTACGTCACCGAAAAGAAGCTCGGAAAGTTCGATCGCAAGGCCCTCGCCAAGACCATGCACGGGCTCACCATCACGCCCAAGGACGAGCCGGCAATCTTGATGGAGACGAGCTGGGACGATGTCGGCGAGATCGATCGCATCAGCTTCCTCGCCGAGGTCGTCGGCGGCCAGCAGAAGATCACGAAGACCTTGCCGAAGCTCGGCAAGTAAGCGAGCAAGTGCCGCAATCTCGGTGCGCTCCCCTCCCCACGGGCGCCAGGCTTGCCTGGGTCGCGTCTTAAAGTGCGCAAGTCGGGCAGTGCCCGACTTGCGTTGGGGAGGGGTTGGGGGTGGGGGTGGATGTTGTGGACATAACTCGCGCAACAACGACGACCCCCCTCCCCAACCCTCCCCCACAAGGGGGGAGGGACATAGGCGGCCTTCCGCCGCCGTTCTTGGCGCTAAGAACGCCGATGCGAAGCATCGGCTGCGCCGAGTGTGCCGCCTAAAACCGCACCGATGTTAGCCGACATCACTCAGTTGCTCGTCGCCGGCCTCGCGACCGGAGCGATCTATGCGTTGGTCGCGATCGGCTTCACGCTGCTCTGGCAGACCTCACAGACCATCAACTTCGCCCAGGGCGAATTCGTCATGCTGCCGGCGTTTTTCGTGCTGATCGGCATGAGCTATTTCGGCCTGTCGTTCTGGCCCGCGGTCGCGCTCGGCACGGTCGTGACGGTCATCACGCTCGGCGTCCTGTTCAAGAAGCTGATGGTCGATCCGATGATCCGACACGGCGTGCTGCCGCTGGTCATCGCCACCATCGGGCTCGCGATCCTCATGAAGGAGGCGGTGCGCGAATTCTACGGCGCCGACGCGCAGGCCTTCCCGCCGCTCGCCGCCGTCACCAACGTGTCGGTGCTCGGGGCCGCCATCGACGTGCAAAGCCTCATCGTATTCGCGATCAGCATCGCCGCGGTGGTGTCCCTGCAACTCTTTCTCAACGGCACGCGCACCGGCCGCTGCATGCAGGCGACCGCGCAGAACCCCACCGTCGCCCGCCTGCTCGGCATCCCGGTCGAGCGCATGATCCTATATACCTTCCTGATCAATGCCGCGCTTGTCATGCTCGCCTCGATCCTGCTCACGCCGATCTATCTCGCCAAGTTCACCAACGGCGAATGGCTCGGCCTCTATGCCTTCATCGCCGCGATCGTCGGCGGCTTCAACCAGATTCGCGGCGCGATCGTCGGTGGCCTGCTGCTGGGCGTGATCGACAATTTCGCCGCCGCCTATCTCTCTTCCCAATACCGAATGGCGATACCACTGTTGATCCTCATCGTCGTCATCCTGTTCCGGCCGCAAGGCCTGCTCGGCCGGATCGAGGAGCGCACGGTATGAGGCGCAGCCGCACCGTGCTCGCTGCAAGCGTGCTCGCGCTTGCCGCAGTGTTTCTCGTGGCAGCGCCGTTCATGTTCAGGCCCTACGGCATCTTCATTCTCACCACGTGGGCGGTGATGACCATCGCCGCCATTGGGCTCAACCTGACGCTCGGCTATGCCGGCCAGATTTCATTGGCACAGGCAGCCTTCGTCGGGATCGGCGCCTATATCACGGCGTGGCTGACGACCCGGGGCTGGCCGTTCTGGACCACCTACGTTCTCGCCGGCGTGGCGTGTTTCGCCATCGGTTGGCTGCTCGGCTATCCGGCGCTGCGCGTGCAGCACCACTACCTCGCCTTCGTGACGCTCGCCTTCAATACGCTGGTCTACCTCCTCTTCCGCAACGAGGAATGGCTGACCGGCGGCATCTATGGGATCAGCAACGTACCGCGCCCGGACGTGCTGGGCTGGTCGATGAGCCGTCCCCGCGAGTTCTACTATTTCTGCCTCGCGCATCTCGCGCTGGTGTCGCTCGCAACCTGGTGGCTGATCCGCTCGCCCTGGGGCCGCGCCTTCGTGGCCGTCCGCGAGAACCCGATGCGCGCACTGTCGCTCGGCGTCGACACCCGCCGCTACACGCTGATGGCGTTTGCGCTGGGTGCGGGGCTCGGCGGCATTTCCGGGACGCTCTACGCGCCGCTGGTGCAATTCGTCGACCCGACGCCGTTTGCGCTCGGGCTGTCGCTCAATCTGCTGCTGATGGTAGTGGTCGGCGGCTCCGGCTATTTCTTCGGCCCCTTCCTCGGCGCGATCGTGGCGGTGCTGCTACCGGAGTGGATGCGCTTCACGCAAGGCTTCTACCTCATGGGCTATGCCGTGCTCGTGATCGTCCTGATGGTGTTCTGTCCCGCGGGCCTGCTCGGCCTGGTCGATCGTCTGCTCAAGCCGGCGCCCGCGAAGGCCGATACGGCCGTACAGCCCGAGGGCGCACGATGACCGCGGTCCTCGCCGTGCGCGAACTGAGCAAGCACTTCGGCGGCATCGTCGCCGTCGACGGAGTATCCTTCGAGGTCAACGAAGGCGAAATTCTCGGCATCATCGGCCCGAACGGCAGCGGCAAGTCGACGCTGTTCAACTGCATCCTCGGGCAGCTCCGGCCGAGCGCCGGCGACGTGCATCTCGATGGCCGTCCGGTCACCGGCATGCGTGCATGCGACCTCAATCGGCTGGGCGTGAGCCGCACCTTCCAGCTGCTGCAGATGTTTCCGCAATTGACCGTGCGCGAGAACCTGATCCTGGCGGGCCAGGAGCACCAAGGCACCATGCTCTCGCGCCTGATCGGCCCGCGCGATGCCGGGCTCTCCGCGCCGGCCGAGCGGATGCTCGATTTCTTCCGGCTCGGCCATCTGGCGGAGGAGCCCGCGGGCGGCCTGAGCTACGGCCAGCAGAAGCTGCTCGACGCCGCGATGGCGTTCATGGCGGGCCCTCGCCTCGCGCTGCTCGACGAGCCGGCGGGCGGCGTCAACCTCACGATGCTCGCGAGCCTGCGCGACCGACTCACGGCGATCAACGCCGAGCAGGGCGCGACGTTCGTGGTCATCGAGCACAACATGGAATTCGTGATGGCGCTGTGCAATCGCATCCTCGTGCTCGCCGAGGGCCGCATCATCGCGCAGGGCGATCCGGCGGAGGTCCGCCGCGATCCGAAAGTGATCGAGGCGTATCTTGGCCACTGACGGCATCTTGCGTTTCGAGGACGTCGTCGCCGGCTACGGCCGGGAGACGATCCTGCACGGGCTATCCTTCGACGTCAGGCGCGGCGCGATCACGACCGTGATCGGCCCGAACGGCGCCGGCAAGTCGACCGCCTTCAAGGCGGCGTTCGGGATGCTGCCGGTGCGCTGCGGGCGAATCTTCTTCGACGGCGGCGAGATCACCAACCAGACGCCGCGCCAGCTGATCGCCGCCGGCATCTGCTACGTGCCGCAGGGCCGCAACATCTTTTCCGAACTGTCGGTGCGCCACAATCTCGAGCTCGGCGGCATCGCGGCGCCGAAAGGCTTCGACCTCGAAGCGCGCATGGAGGCGGCGATGGACCGCTTCCCGGTCTTGCGCCGCAAGGCCCGCCAGCAGGCCTCGACGCTCTCCGGCGGCGAGCAGAAGATGCTCGAGATCGCCCGCGGGCTGATGCTCGAACCCAAGCTGATGCTGATCGACGAGCCCTCGATCGGGCTGTCGCCGATCCTGGTGGAGGAGCTGTTCGCCCTGCTCAAGGACATGCGAGCACGCGGCATCACCGTGCTGATGATCGAGCAGAACGCCAAACGGGCGCTGGAGAATTCCGATGACGGCATCGTGCTCGAGCTCGGCCGCATGCGCATCGCGGACCGCGCGGAAAAAATCCTTGCCGATCCGCGCATCGGGCAACTGTTTCTCGGCGGCGGCCTGGAGCCGGTCGGGCATAGGACCGTCCGGGTGAAGAGGAGCGCGTGACATGAATGCCGTTGCATCCCGCAACATCGAGTTCGTCAGCCATTCCGATCTGGGCGGCCGTGGCGACGGCGTGCAGGTCATGGTGCATCGCGGCTACGCCTATATCGGCCACGGTTTCAGCAACGGCATCACCACCGTCGACGTGCGCGATGCCAAGCACCCGAAGGTCGTCGACTTCATCGCCTGTCCGCCCGGCACGCGCGCCTTTCACCTGCAGACCCACGACGATCTCCTGCTGGCGGTCAACGCGCCGAGCGTCTGGACCATGCAGGAGTTCCAGAACGAGAAGGCCTATTTCGGCGGCTCGCCGGCGGACAAGCTGAAGGACCAGAGCAGGTTTACAGCGGGCATCCGGGTCTACGACATCTCCAAGCCCGAGAAGCCGGCCGAGATCGGCTTCATGCCGGTCGACGGGCTGGGACCGCATCGCATCTGGTACGTCGGCGGGCGCTAGGCCTATGCCTCCATCCACTTCGCCGATTTCACCGACCATATCCTCGCGGTCATCGACATGTCCGACCCGCGCAAGCCGGAAGTCGCCGGCCGCTTCTGGCTGCCCGGCATGTGGCGCGCCGGCGGCGAGACGCCGACCTGGCGCGAGGGCAAGCGATATTCGCTGCACCATGCGCTGGTGGCCGGCAATCTCGCCTACGGCGCCTGGCGCGACGGCGGCCTCACGGTGCTCGACGTCGCCGATCCGGCCGCGCCCAAGCTGCTGGCGTATCGCAACATGGACCCGCCGTTCGGCGGCGGCACGCACTCGCCGCTGCCCCTGCCGGATCGCAACCTGCTCGTCCTCGGCGAGGAGCCGACATCAGCCAATTGCAGCGAAGGGCTGCGCTACGTCTGGATGTTCGACGTGCGCGAGCCGAGCAATCCCGTCAGCATCGCGACCTTCCCGCAGCCCTCGGAGGCGGACTATTGCGCCAAGGGCGGCAGCTTCGGCCCGCACAACCTGCACGAAAACCGGCCTGGCGCGTTCCAAAGCTCGCGCCTGGTCTTCGCCACCTACTACAATGCCGGCGTGCGCGCCTACGATATCGAGAACCCGTTCCAACCGCGCGAGGTCGGATTCTACGTCCCGCCCAATCCCACGCGCATGATGGATCCGCGCCCGAACCGGCCGCAGGTGATTCAATCCTGCGACTGCTATGTCGATCGCAACGGCCTCATGTATCTGACGGACCCCAACGCCGGGCTCAACATTCTCCAGTTCAAGGGCGCCTGAGCCGGCTACCATTCCAAAAGGCTGCATCGGGGCGCAACTTTACAAAACTTTACGTGCCCGACACGGGCGGGAAAACGTCAGCTCCTAACTTGGTCAGCACAGGCAATGCCGCCTGAGACGAGATTGGGAGCTCAGCATGGTTGACCAGACCAACACCACGCCCTCGAACCCGGAGCCGGCTCCGAGTCAGCGGACCAGCCGCCGCGGGACATTCTTGTTCGCGTTAGCAGCCGTGGCGCTGCTCGCCGGCCTCACCGGAAGCATGTTGTCCACCGCCTTCGGCCAGGGCCAGAGCTGGCACCAGGTCAGCTGGCACCGAGGCGGCATGTTCGGCGGACCGATGACTCCGGCGCAGATCGACGACCGGATCGATCGCATCACCAAGCACATGGCAATCGAGCTCGACGCGACGACCGACCAGCAGGTCAAGATCGCCGGCATCGCCAAGGCCGCCGTGGGCGATCTGCGGCCGCTGCGGGAGAAGGCGGTGGCCGCACGCGGCCAGGCGGTCGCGCTCTTGACCGCGCCGACCATCGATCGTAGTGCAATCGAGCGGCTGCGCGCGGAGCAGATCGGGCTTGCGGAAACCGCCAGCAAACGCATCGCGCAGGCGCTGGCCGATGCGGCCGAGGTCCTGAACCCCGAACAGCGCAAGAAAATCGCGGACTGGACGGCATACGGTCCATTCGCGCGCTGGCATCATCGGTGACGAATCCGGGTTGATGGTCTTTCGTGGACGAACGCATCCTTCTGATCGAAGATGATTCCCGCCTTGCCGGCATGGTCGAAGAGTACCTCGGCAAGGCGGGCTATCACGTCCTTCACGCCGAGAACGGCGCACGCGGCCTCGCGCTACACGCCCGTGAGCCGGTGGACGTTGTCATCCTCGATCTGATGCTGCCGGACGGCGACGGGCTCGACATCTGCCGGCAGATCCGCGCGCGCTCCGACAGCCCGATCCTGATGCTGACGGCCCGCGGCGACCCGATGGATCGGATCGTCGGCCTCGAGATGGGCGCCGACGATTACCTGCCGAAGCCTTTTGAGCCTCGCGAGCTTCTCGCTCGCTTGCGTGCAATTTTGCGGCGCAGCCGCGCCGCGCCAAGATCGGGCGACGGATCGAGCCCCGACGTGCTGCGCTACGGCCGCCTCGAGATCGACCGCGGATCGCGCGCAGTGCGGCTCGACGGCGCGCCGTGTCCCCTCACCGGCTATCAATTCGCCCTGCTGCTGGCGCTCGCGGAGCATGCCGGCAGGGTCATGTCGCGCGAGGCCTTGATGGACGCGGTCAAGGGCGAGCAGTTCGAAGCGTTCGACCGTTCGATCGACGTGCATGTCTCCCGCATCCGTGCCGCGATCGAGGACGATCCCAAAAAGCCGCGACGCGTCGTCACCGTCCGCGGCACCGGCTACGTATTCGCCAAGGCGCAAGACTGAGATGCGACGGCTTTATCTCCAAGTCTATTTCACGATTGTGGCGAGCCTCGTTCTCGTCGTGCTCACGGCCGGGCTCACCTGGCACTTCATGGCGGGACTGCCCCCATTCGGCCAACCGTTCGAGGTTGCCCGCGAAGTCATCGCCGAGCTTGTGCCCCCGACGGATGCGCCGCCTCAGGTTCGGCAGCAGGTCATCGACCGGCTGGCCTCGAATCTCGATGCGGACTTGGCACTGTTCGGCCGCAACAAAGAACCGCTGGCCGCCGCGGGCCGTCCGCTTCCGGCTCCGACTCGTGGCGGCGGGTGGCTGCGAACACCGGCTGGCCCTGCTGTTTCGTTGTCGCTCCCGGACGGGCGCTGGCTCGTCGTGCGCATGCCGATGCGCATGCGCCCGAGCGGGCTCATGCTCGCGGCCTTTCTCGGGGCCATCGCGCTCGCGGTCGCGCTCGGCGCCTGGCCGATCGTCAGGCGGCTCACCGGACGGCTCGAACGGTTGCAGCACGGCGTCGAGTCGCTCGGCGCCGGCGATCTCGCCGCCCGCGTGAAGGTCGAGGGCCGTGACGAGGTCGCCCGCCTGGCGCAAAGCTTCAATCAGGCCGCCGCCCGGATCGAGAACCTGGTCGGCGCGCACAAGATGCTGCTCGCCAATGCGTCCCATGAGCTGCGAACACCGCTCACCCGCATCAGGCTTGGTCTCGAGTTGGTCGAGGCGCAACCCGAGCGCAAGGCGGAGCTGGAACGCGACATCGCCGAGCTCGATCAGCTCGTGGACGAGATCCTGCTCGTCAGCCGCCTGGACGCGTCCGAGCAATTGGATGTTCGCGAGGACATCGACCTTGCGGCGCTCGCGGCCGAGGAATGTGCTCGATACGAAGACTGTAGCGTCGAAGGAAAGTCGGTCATGGTCCGCGGAGACCCGATGCTGCTGCGCCGGATGATCCGCAACCTGGTCGAGAATGCAAAGCTCCATGGCCAGCCGCCGATCGAGGTGACCGTCGAACGGCGCGGCGATCAAGCCGTGCTCCGCGTGTCCGACCGCGGGGCGGTGATCGCCGAGAATGCCCGCGAACGGCTGTTCTCTCCCTTCTACCGCATTCCAGGAAGATCGGGATCGAAGGGCACCGGGCTCGGCCTGGCGCTGGTGCGGCAGATCGCGCGCCGACACGGCGGCGAGGTCGGCTACAGCGGCGAGCGAGGAAGCTGCTTCACCGTGACGTTGCCGGCTGCGTAGGATGGGTGGAGCGATGAGGGCGCTTGCGCGCTCATCGCGATACCCATCGCAACGGCTGTGCTCGCGGAGGGATGATGGGTATCGCGCGCGCAAAGAGCGCGCGCTCCACCCATCCTACGACAACTTCACGCAAGCGCTTCCAACAACAGATCGAGGGCGGCGGCGCTGAACGCACGCATGTTGGCGACGCGGTCGCTGCTGCCGGTCTCGAGCGTGATCGCGCGCTCGGTCGCGCCGGCCACCGCGATGCAGCTGTGGCCGGCGGCATCGCCGTAGCGATTTCCGGTCGGGCCGGTGGCGCCGCTCTCGGCTAATGCCCAGGTCGCGGAGAAACGCTGCCGCGCGGTCTGCGCCAACAGCCGCGCATAGGGCTCGGTCGAGGCCCGCATGCCGAGCGCCGATATGTCTGGAACGTCGAGCAGCGCGCGACGCGCTACCTGCGTGTAGACGACCGCACCGCCGAGGAAATAGGCGGATGCGCCGGGCAAGGCCAGCAACGCCGCCGATATCAGGCCGCCGGTCGAGGATTCCGCGACCACGATGGTCTCGCCGCGCTCCTTGAGGAGACGACCCACCTTCTCCGCCCGTGGCATCAATTCCTGCATGGTGGCCCACCCCTCTTGCCCGGCGAACCGGTTTCCGAAAACCGGTATCCACTTTTCGGGATCATGCTCTATGATGGCATGAAGAACGGGGAAACAAGAGCGTCGAATGCGGGTTGGAATCGTCCTTCTTTTCGGGCTCGTGCTGGGCTCGACGGCCGCTGCCGGCCAGACCTATCCGGATCGGCCCATCCGCCTGATCTCGCCCAATCCCGCCGGGGGCGCCAACGATACCATCGTGCGCATCATCGCGGCGAAAATGACCGGCATCCTCGGCGCCTCCTTCATCATCGACAACCGCGGCGGCGCCGGCGGCAAGATCGGCGCGGAAGCGGTCGCGCGCGCCGCCCCCGACGGCTATACGCTGCTGGCGGGCTCGGTCTCGACGCACTCGTTCGCGCCGGTCGTCACGCCCAGGCTCGGCTACGACCCGATCAAGGACTTCGAGCCGATCTCGCTGCTGGCGCTGGTGCAGAACGTGCTGGTGGTGAGCCCGGCATTGCCGGTCACCAATGTCGCGGACCTCATCGCGCTCGCCAAGGCGCAGCCGGGCAAGCTCAACTACGCGTCCGGCGGCCCGGGCTCGACCAGCCACTTCGCGGTCGCCATGTTCGTGGCGCTGGCCGGCATCCAGAACGAGACCGTGCACGTGCCGTACAAGGGCGGCGCGCCGGCGGTGATGGCCACCATGGCGAACGAGACGCAATTCTATTTCGGGCCGATGGCGGGAATGGTGCCGTACGTCGAGGTCGGATCGGTCAAGGCGCTGGCAGTGAGCGGAGATGCGCGGTCCCCCTCCCTGCCCAATGTCCCGACCATGGCCGAGGCGGGGCAGCCGAAATACAAGGCCGTCGGCTGGTTCGGGCTGATGGCCCCGGCCGGCACGCCCGCAAGCATCGTCGCGAAATTGAGCGACGCCGTCGCCGATGCCGCACGCAGCCCGGAAGTGATGACCGGACTGCGGGTGCAGGGCATCGAACCCGCGAGCAGCAAGCCGCAGGAATTCGCCGCCTTCGTCCGCGAGCAGCTCGAGCTGCACCGCAAGCTGGTCGAGGACGTCGACCTCAAGCTCAGTCAGTAGTATCCCTTCCCCTTCAGCGAGACAGTCATGGCGAAGACATCCACGGCGAAAAAGCCCGCGGTCAAGAAGCCCGCGGCGAACAAGCGCAACGGCAAGAACGAGCGCCACTACGACGACATCCTCTACGAGGTGAAGGATCAGGTCGCATGGGTCACGATCAATCGGCCGCGCGTGCTCAACGCCTTTCGCGAGCAGTCGCTCGATGAATTGATCGATGCGCTGAAATCGACGCGCGAGGACCCCTCGATCGCCTGCGCGGTCGTGACCGGGGCCGGCGACAAGTCGTTCTCCGCCGGCGGCGACTTCTACGCCATGAAGCGCCTCAACTGGATCAACGGCGCCATGTGGAACGACCGCATGCAAGGCCTCGCCATGACGATCCGCGGCCTGCCGATCCCGGTGATTGCCATGGTCAACGGCTGGTGCATGGGCGGCGGCCATGAATTGGCGTTGTGGTGCGACCTCGTCATCGCGTCGGAGAACGCGGTGCTGGGACAGACCGGCGCCAAGGTCGGCGCCTGCCCGACCGTGGGCGCCACGCAATACCTGCCGCGCATCATCGGCGAGCGGCTGGCGCGCGAGATGATCTTCTGTGCGCGCCGCTTCACCGCCAAGGAGGCGGTCGAGATCGGTCTCATCAACAAGTGCGTGGCGCAGAAGGACCTGCTGAAGGAGACGCTCGCCTGGTGCGAGACCATCAAGGGCCACAGTCCGCAGACCTTGCGGATGACGAAGAAGAGCCTCAACTTCGAGTCCGACCTGCTCTATGCCTCGTGGCAGCACGGCATGGAGCTGCTCGCCCATGTCTGGGGCTCGGAGGAAAGCCTCGAGGGCATGGACGCCTTCCTCGAAGGCCGCAAGCCCGACTTCCAGAAGTTCCGCATGCGCAACAAGCGCGAGCTGGACGACTATCTCGACGGCTGCGCCAAGGACCTCAACGCGCCGCCGTCGATGCGCAAGACGTAAACCAGGAACGCAATATGAGTGATGCCGCTGATGGCCCGCTCGCCGGGATCCGCGTGGTCGATCTGACCCGCATCCTGGCGGGACCGCTCTGCACCATGATGCTCGGCGACATGGGCGCCGAGGTGATCAAGGTCGAGCCGCCCGAGAAGGGCGACGATACCCGCAGCTGGGGGCCTCCGTTCGCCGGCGGCGAGGCCGCCTATTTCCTCGGCGTCAACCGCAACAAGCGCTCGTTGACGCTCAACATGGCGGTGCCGGCCGGGCAGAAGATCCTCGCCGGGCTGATCGAGAAGGCGGACGTGCTGATCGACAATTTCCGCATCGGCACGCTGGAGAAATGGGGCTTCACCGACGCCTGGTTCGCGCAGCACGCCCCGCGCCTCGTGCGCTGCTGCATCACCGGCTACGGGACGACCGGCCCGAAAGCCGCGCTGCCCGGCTACGATTTCATCCTGCAAGCGGAATCGGGGCTGATGAGCATCTGCGGCGAGCCCGACGGCGGCCCGACCAAATACGGCGTGGCGATCGTGGACGTCTGCACCGGCATGCTGGCGTCGAACGCCATTCTGGCGGCGATCAATGCCCGCCACCGCACCGGCAAGGGCCAGAAAGTCGAGCTGTCGCTGTTCGAGACGTCGCTGGCGATGCTGATCAACGTCGCACAGAACTATCTCAGCGCCGGCCGCAACGGCGGGCGCTTCGGCAATGGCCATCCCAGTATCGTTCCGTACACCACGTATCACGCCAAGGATGGAATGATGGCGATCGGGATCGGCAACGAGCGGCAATTCTCCCGATGCGCCGAGGTGCTCGGGCATCCCGAATGGGCACAGGATCCGCGGTTCAATTCCAATCGGACGCGGGTCGAGAACCGCGTAGAGATCGACGGCTTGATCAACGCGGCGCTGTCGCACGATGCCGCCGAAACCTGGCTCGGCAAGCTCGAGGCGGTCGGCATTCCCTGCGGGAAGATCAACTCGGTCGCCGAGGCGCTCGACGATCCCTCACACCACCGCGCGACGCATGGTCGAGTCCGTCGAGCATCCCGTCATCGGCACACTAAAGATGCTCGGGATCCCGTTCAAGTTTTCCGACACCGCCTGCTCGGTGCGCCGCCCGCCGCCGACGCTCGGTCAGCACAGCGACGAGATCCTGACAGGCGAGCTCGGATTGGACGCAAAGGCGATCGCGGAATTGCGCCGGGACAAGATCGTGTAGTCCCACGCAATTGCGCGCTCGCGACTAGAATTGCAGGCCCTTTACTGCGCGTGCGGCATCCCCATCATGCAGTCGCTAAAGCGCTGCACGATGTGACGGTTCATGCCGCTTCTCATCTCGCCCTCGCCAACCTCCTTGCCCGCCATCTCGCGACAGTGCTTCATCGTCGCATCGTTGTCGGCTCTTCCCTTGGCGTTCGGCGCAGCCTCAGATGAAACGGCCAAAGCCATGAGCGAAAAAACCAGCACGACAAGTCTCATAACAGTCTCCCAATTCGTGATGCTCCTGGATCAATCCACTGCTTCACCCGGCGCGAACCGCCGGCCGCAGGGTCTGATCGCGTTACAATTCTCAGGTAGGCAGAGCGGCGAGCTTTGATAACTACCGGTGCTGCGAAAAAGACTTTTCGGCGGAGCTGAACAATCCGGCTGTCATCGACGCGTCACTGATCTGTCACTGATTGGGAGTCAACCGCTCTCGCAGTTGATCACGACACGCTCCCTTTGCTCTGAATGGTCAGGGTGGGTGGATTTGAACCACCGGTTTCCTGCTTCCAAGGCAGGCGGGGACGGCCAGACTCCCCTACACCCTGTTTTGATTCGACTGAGTGCCGGACTGGACCTCACGACAGGACTCGAACCTGCATCAGTCCGCATTCGTAGAGCGGTGCTCGTCCATTGAGCTACGTGAGGAATTGGAGCGGCCGACGGGATTTGAACCCGCGTTATCTTCGCTGAGAACGAAGAGTCCTGCCTTAGACGACGGCCGCATGTTGGCTCCCAGAGCAGGTCTCGAACCTGCAAACCTTTCGGCGCCTGATTAACAATCAGGTGCGTCTACCGATTCCGCCATCTGGGAATAATTCTCGGAACATCTGTCGCGTGAACTGGTGGAGAAGATGGGAGTCGAACCCATAAGGGCGATCTTGCAAGGATCACCTGCAGCCCGCTGCCTTCCCCCATTGGTGCCGAGGGTTGGTTACGATCCAACCTCCCCGCGTTTTCAGCGCGGTGCTTTCACCAGATTAGCTTCCTCGGCGAATTGGTGGGCAGAGACGGAGTCGAACCGCCACAGACTATGCGGGGCGTTTACAGCGCCTTGGGCTCGCCAATGCCCAGTCTGCCCATGAATGGTTGCAGGAGCGCGATTTGAACGCGCGTTCTCAGGATATGAACCTGATCCGGGGCCGCGCTGGCGACCCCGGCCTTGATCCGGGGGAGCGGCCAGCGCGGCAACTCCACAAGTGCGCGCGCATAGCGCGTCGCAAGACGCGCGTGGACGCGCTGATGACACTCGCCTGAAGAAGGCTCGTCGGCGCGCGCCTGGTTACCGCTCCGACATCCTGCGTCAAATGGTTGGTCCCAGCGGCTCTCGCCGCGGGTTCCTTGCGCACGCTTGTGATGTGCGTCTGGTCACACCCCGATCCTCAGCATTGTTGCAAGTTGTGACTGTGTCGTGCACCCGCACGACCAAAAGCAGTCGATCCCAATGGTGGTGGGACGATCGACGTTCCTCAACCAAAGGAGAAAAGCCATGACTAGACTTCTGACCACCACTGCCGTGCTCCTTGCCATCGTTGCCGTTGCGCCGGCTCAGGCCAAGACCTCTATCAACGGTCTCGCCGCAAGCACTCTCACCACAAACGGCATGACGGTGAACGGCGTTGACGCGAGCGGCCCCGCGATCGAGAACGAGGGCGCTTTTACGACCGCGCTGAGAAAGGGGTGTTGGATGCGTTGCTAAAGCGTCCACCACGCTAAAGCGTCGATGGCAATCGAGTCGGCGCCCCATCATCGATGGGGCGCCGATGGCTATTTTGGTTGAACAGCGATCATGCTGGTTTCTTGACGCTGCGTCAAAAATTGGTGGAGAGCCGAGATCCCGCCTCTCAGGCCCGTGAAGGCCCCATCGGGTTTCGAAGCCGTGCCGGCGCGCTTGTCCGGTTGACTCTCCAAGCTGGCGGAAAGCGACGGTCTCGATCCGCAGCGCTCGCGCGCCCAGCCCGCTTCCAACGGGCGCCGACCACCCGGCCGGTTCACTTTCCATATTGGCGGAAGGCGGTGGGAACGATCCACACCCCCGAAGGGGCCATCGGTTTTCAAGGCCGCGCCGGCTCCCCATCCGTATTGGACCTCCCGGCAGGAATCGAACCTGCGCAGGCCCACGTTCGAAGCGTGGCGCTCTTCCGCTGAGCTACGGGAGGACAATGGGCGACCGCGCGCACGCGGTCGCCCATCTCGTTACGACTTCGAGCTCGACATCCCAGTACAGGAAGTCGGCCCAGCTCTCGTGCAGGAAATTCGGCGGGAAGCAACGCTTCGCGGCGAGCAACTCGCCCGGCGTCGGCTCCCGCGGCGCCCGCATCGGCTTCATCAGCAGCTTGTTGTCCTTGGCAACGTTGCAAGGATCGCAAGCCGCGACGATGTTGTCCCATGCCGTCCTGCCGCCGAGCGATCGCGGGGTCACGTGCTCGAAGGTGAGTTCCTTCGCGGTGAAGGCGCCTCCGCAGTATTGGCAGCGGAAACGATCGCGCAGGAACACGTTGAAGCGCGTGAACGCCACTCGCGTCGGCATCGGCCGGTATTCGCGCAGCGCGACGACCGACGGCAGCCGCATGGCAATCGACGGACTGCGGACCACCCGGTCGTACTCGGCCACGACGGAGATCTTGTCCTCGTAGACGTTGCGCACCGCGTCCTGCCACGGCATCAACGACAGCGGGAAATAGCTGAGCGGCCGGAAGTCGGCATTCAGCACCAGCGCAGGGTGACCCTGCATGTCGACCTCCTCTGTTGCGGTGGTACGCGTCGCCGGAGTCGAACCGACATCGAAACCGTTATGAGCGGTTGGCTCTACCGTTGAGCTAGACGCGCGATGGAAGCGTAACGGGGCATTGATTGGTGCGTCTGGTCCGACTCGAACGGACACTGTACGGCCTCTCAAACCGCTCCCTCTGCCGATTGGGGTACAGACGCGTGCTGAGCAAGTGCGCGAATGGTGCGTCCGCGAGGTTTCGATCCTCGTGCCTCCGCTATGTCAAAGCGGCGCTCTCCCGATTGAGCTACGGACGCGAGGCGTGGCCATCGCGGCCATACCTTCGAGATTGGTGCTCCCTCAGGGACTCGAACCCCGGAATGTCGCTATGTGAAAGCGATGCCTTTGCCGCTTGGCGAAGGGAGCATGAAGAGCAGAAAGGTTGGTGCGCTGCGCAGGAGTTGAACCTGCAACATGCCGCGTTTGAAACGGCCGCCTCTGCCAATTGGGCTACCAGCGCGTACCCGCGGCGGGCATCGAACCCGCACTCTTCGGGGTTTAAGCCCGGGCCTCTACCGATTGGGCTACGCGGGCAATTGGTGCGCCGAGCTGGATTCGAACCAGCACTGCTCTCGTTCTGAGCGAGATGCCTCCTGCCGTTGGGCTACCGGCGCATGGTGCCGTCACCTGGCTTCGATCCAGGCGCCTCCTCGATACCAACGAGGTGCTCTGCCGAATGAGCTATGACGGCGGATTGGAGCCCGCAGCACGGCATCGAACCTGCATCACCCGGCTTACAAGGCCGGGGCTCTACCAGTTGAGCTATACGGGCATGGTGCTGGTTGCGTGACTCGAACACGCCGCCTCCGACTTACGAAATCGGCGCTCTGCCCGATGAGCTAAACCAGCATCGTTACTCACCCCGCCGAAACCAGCGTCCCTTTCGGGCCCGCCCCACTGAAGGGGACCACTACCGGTCGAGGTGGCGCCCTTATGCTCCGGGGGCGCCGGCCTGCGCATTTCAGTCACTCGGACCCGAAGATCCGATCGAAGTCGTCGTCCGCGCGCGCGAGTACGGCGCGGGCGACGTTCTTGTCGTCGATGTCGAGTTGTGTGCCGGCGAACGAGCGTGCGCGAGCACCCGCCGGTACATCCGCGGTCGGGGTCGCCTTGCGCTGCTCGGTGTCGTTGCGGACCACTTGGTCCTCCTGCCTGTTTGGCGGAGGACTATCGGGTCTCCGCCAGGTTACGCCGGTGTTAAGCCTAGCCCTCGCTCGGGCTTCGCTATCGTCTGATGCTCGAATGCCAATGCCACGAACGCGCGCCGCCAATCGCCCTGCCGATTGAACGGCAGCGCGGCGGCGACGCTCAGCGCGGTATATGACCTGGTCGAAAGCATCACTTCCTCTGACGATCGGTCCGCGAGACTTGGCCCGCAGCCGTTTAAGGGCCGCGTCTCTCTCACAACGGGAGTAAAAAGTCAACCCATGACACGCTTCGCCGCCAACGCCTCGTCGACAGCGGCGAGCACCTGTTGCGGCGCGAGCTCATCGAGGCAGCGGCTGTAGCTCTCGATGTGGCGGTCGCAACCTTCCTTCTGGCACGGCAGGCACGGCAGCGGATTCTGCACCAGCCAGATGTTGCCGCGCCGCTGCGTCCGGCCCGCGGCGAGCCACATGTCGCGCAGTCCGCCGGTCGGCCACGGTCCCCAGAGCCGCGGATCCGTCGGCCCGTAGAGCGCAATGGTCGGGCAGCCGCTGGCGGCGGCGAGATGGGTGACCGAGGTATCGGGCCCGACGAACACCTTCGCCCGCTTGAGCAGCGCCGCGAGCTCGGGCCATGCCATCCGCCCGTCGAGGCGGCGAACCGACGGGTCGTCCTGCCACAGCTCGTCGAGATATGTGCGCTCGGTTTCGTCGGGCCCGCCGGTCGCGATGATCGCGAGGCCGCGCTTGCGCAGCGCCGCGGCGAGCTCGCGCCAGCCCTCGCGCGTCCAACGCTTGTAGCGGAACATCGGCGCCGCATGGATAACTGCATAAGGCGTGTCGGGAACAGCGGTCGCCGCGCTTTCCGGGCAGACCAGCTCGGGCACCCGCGCGATGCCGAGCGCATCGACGAGGCGGAGCATCTCCTCGACGCGATGCACGCCGGCAGCGACCGGCACGCTGCGGCGAAGCATCTGGCGCTTCACGGTGCCGCTGAGCCGTGCTTCCACCGGACCGACATGAGCGCGTCCGGCGGCGAGCGCGAACATGGTCGGGCGATCTCCGCTCTGGGTCGTGACCGCGAGCGCGTAGCGCTTCCACAATTTCGCGGCCAGGGCGAGCGTCTCACGCGCGGTCGGCCGCGCCGGCATGGTGATGACCCGGTCGAGATCGGGATTGCCCTCGAGAATGCCGGCGGTGCCGGCGAACACCAGCGCGTCGATGGTGGCATCCGGCCACGCGCGCCGCATGCTGCGGATCAGCGGCGTGGTCAGCAGCACGTCGCCGAGGCGGCGCAAGGCGACCACCAGGATGCGCGGCCGTTCCGGAAGCTCTATGCGATGCATGGACCCAGTAGAGACGAGGTCGCCGCCAAATGCTACTAGATATCCCTGATAGCTGAAGGTCGGGAACCTCCATGATTACCGGACTAAGCCATGTGTCGATCGTCGTGCCGGATATCGAAGCGGCGGCGCGACACCTCCATGACAAATACGGCCTTCGGCTCGGACCGCGCATGGTGAATGCCGAGCAGGGCGTGCGCCTCGCCTATGTCGAGCTGGGCGCCGCGAAGATCGAGCTGATGGAGCCGTCGCGGCCGGATTCGCCGGTGGCCAAGTTCCTCGAACGCAACCCGAAGGGCGGCATCCATCATTTCTCTTTGAGCGTCGACGAGATGGACAAGACCGCGAGCGGTTTAGTCCAAAGTGGCATCCGCGTGCTGGGCAACGGCAAGCCGCAGCACAACGTCGCCGGCGAGCGGATCGCTTTCATCCATCCCGGCGATTTTCTCGGCGCCCTGGTCGAACTCGAAGAGCACAAAGGTTGAGGAGACTGCACCCGTGAAAATCAAACGCGTCGAGCCGATCGCCGTCAGCTTCCCCATGAAGAAGCCCGTCTTCATGGCGGGCGTCGAGATCAGGCAGGCGGACAACGTGATCGTCCGCGTCGAGGCCGACAACGGCGTCGTCGGCTGGGGCGAGGCCGCCTCGGCGCCGACCATGACCGGCGAGACCGTCGAGAGCATGACGGCGGCCGTCCACTATCTCACGCCGGCGGTCGAGGGCCGTCTCGCCGAGGACATCGCCGGCACGCTGCGCGGCGATGGCCGGCCGCATGTACGGCAACAGCGCCGCCAAGGCCGCGATCGAGATGGCGATCCACGATCTCGTCGGCCGCGCCACCAACCAGCCGGTCTATGCGCTGCTCGGCGAGAAGCGGCGCAGCCGCATCGCGCTGCTCGGCGTCATCAGCAACGGCGAGCTCGCCGGCGACCTGCGCGACGCCGAGAAGAAGAAGGCCGAAGGCTTTCAGGCCTTCAAGATCAAGGTCGGCATCGACAAGCCGCTGATCGACGGCGAGCGCACGCGCCAGGTCTGCCAATTGCTCGGCCCGGGCCTGCTGATCTCGTCCGATGCCAACCAGGGCTGGAGCACGGAGGAGGCGCTGCAATATGCCCGCGCGGTCGCCGGCAGCGGGCTCGATTTCTTCGAGCAGCCGGTGCTCGCCGACGACATCGCGGGGATGGCGGCGGTCGCAGCGGCGGCGGATTTCGCGATCGGCGCGGACGAGAGCATCCACAGCCTCGAGGACATCCGCCGCCACCACGAGCGCAAGGCCGCGCGCGGCGTGAGCCTCAAGACCATCAAGCTCGGCGGCATGCGCGCCGTGATGGCGGCGGGCGTCTTGTGCGAGCAGCTCGGGATGGCGGTGAACGTGTCGTGCAAGACCGGAGAGTCGAGCCTCGCCGGCGCGGCCGGACTGCACATCGCCGCCGCGCTGCCGCAGATATCGTGGGGTCTGACCTTGTCTCATGAAGGGCTCGCCGACGACGTGACGGCGCGGCCGATCCGCGTCGAGCGCGGACACGTGGAGGTGTCCGACCGTCCCGGCCTCGGGATCGACGTCGACGAGGACCGCGTGCGCCGCTACCGGCGCGACGTCCCGGTGCGGCAGGTGGCGTAGCAGTAGATGAAGCACTCCAACATCGGCATCGCCGTCGTCGGCGCCGGCCGCATCGGCACGCTGCGGGCGCGGCTCGCGGCCAAGCATCCGTCCGTCCGCTTCCTGGCGATTTCCGACCGCGACCCCGCGCGCGCCCGCGACCTCGCCGAAGAGGCCGGCGCCGATCTCCACACCGGCAGCAACGACGAGGTGATCAACCATCCCGACGTGACCGCCGTCATCGTCTCGACGCCGGAGCAGGAGCACACGCAGCCGATCCTCACGGCGCTCAAGCGCGGCTTGCCGGTGCTGGTGGAGAAGCCGATCGGCTTCTCGCTCACCGACGCCGACAAGATCCTCGACACCTTGCGCGCGACCAAGGGCAATCTCCGCGTCGGCTACAGCCGCCGCTACAAGGACTGTTTCCTGCGCGCCAAGGAGCAGATGCTGCACGGCCGCCTCGGCAAGGTCGTCGGCGGCACCGCGCGCGTCTACAATTCGCGCGCCCAGGCCTTCGCCATTCTCAAGCGCGATGCCCATGCCACGCCGGTGCTCGACGTGCTGACCTACTACGTCGACCTCATGTGCTGGTTCCTGGAAGGCAACCGGCCGGTCGAGGTGGTGGCGCGCGGCCAGCACGGCATCTTCAAGGAAGCCGGCTACGGCGCCCACGACGTGACCTGGGCGATCGTGACCTTTGCCGACGGCGCCGTGATCAATCTCGGCGTGAGCTATGCCCTGCCCGCGCGCTACCCGACGCTCGGCCAGTCCGACCGCGTGGAGCTGCTCGGCAGCGAAGGCACCATGATCATCGACGACGACCACATGGATCACCTGCTGTTCTCGGAGAAAGGCATCCCGCACGCCTATGTGCCGGACCATGCAGTCGAACATGGCGTTTCTCGGCAGCAACACCGCGGGCGACTGGGCGGTCGGCGATTTCTGGGGGCCGCTCGGCAACGAGACGCGCGCCTGGCTCGATCATCTCGCGACCGGCGCGCCGACGGTGCACTGCACGCCGGAGCAGGCGCGCATCAATCTGGAGACGACCATCGCCATCGAGCGCGCGGTGACGACGGGACAGAGCGTGCGCCTGCCGCTGCAGATGGAGGATTAGATCAGGCTGCAAACTCGGTGCGCTCCCCTCCCCCTTGTGGGGAGGGGTTGGGGGTGGGGGTAGTGCAGCGGTGTGCAGCTGTCGCCACCTCTGCAAGATCTCGGGACCCCCACCCCTAGCCCCTCCCCAGCCGGCGGCGGGCTTGCCCGCTTCCGGCAAATTTTAGGTGACCAAACCCCGGCGGGCCGGGGTTTGGTCGGAGAGGGGAACAGACCGGCCGTTGCTCCACATTCGCGCGCCGCAACGGCACGCCGAATTCCCGGTGGCAGACCTCGGCCAGCGCGGCAACGCCTTCGCGGATCTGCTCATGCGTGGGGCTGGCAAAGCAGAGGCGCAGCCGGCTCCTGCCGTAAGCCTTGTCCGTCGACCATTCCGGCCCGGGATTGATGGCGACGCCGGAGGCGAGCGACGCCTGCGCCAGCTTCTGCGTGTCGACCACGTCGGGCAGCTTCACCCACAGGAAGATGCCGCCCTTGGGCTCGTCGAACTCGGCGGCGGTGCCGAAATGCTCCGCCAGCGATTCCATCAGCGTGTCGAGCTTGGCGCGCAGGCCGCGGGTCAGCTTGGGCACGTGCTCGTCGAAATGCGCGGCGCAGAATTCCCCCAGCACCATCTGCTCCAGCGCACCCGAGCCGGCGTCGGTCTTGAGCGATTGGATGCGCGAGAGAATATCCCAGGGCGCGACGATGTAGCCGACGCGTAGCGCGGGCGCGATCGACTTCGAGAACGAGCCGATATGGATGACGCCGCCGTTCTCGCTCATGGCGTAGATGGCCGGCGGCCGCCGGCCGTCCCAGATCAGGTCGGCGTAGCAATCGTCCTCGAAGATCGGCACGTTGTATTGCTTCGAGAGCGCCAAGAGCTCGCGACGGCGCGGCTCGCTCAGGATGGTGCCGGTCGGATTCTGCACGGTCGGGATGGTGTAGATGAACTTGGGTCTGATGCCGCGGCGCGCGAGATCGGCGAGCGCGGTCGCCACGATGTCGGTCCGCATGCCGTCGCCGTCGAGCGGAATGCCGACGGCGTTGACGCCGAGGCGCGTAAACCGGTTCAGCGAGCCCTGATAGCATTCCTGCTCGATGATGACGGTATCCCCGCGCGCAAGAAATACGCCGTTGACGAGATCGAGCGCCTGCAGGGAGCCCGACGTGATCAGGATCTCGTCGGCGGTGCAGGAAATGCCGGCGGAGCGCGCGAGTTTTGCCGCCAGGAACTCGCGCAACGGCCGGTACCCGAGCGGGCCGCTGGCGAGGCCGTAGGTCGCGAGCGTCCGGCCCTCGCGCGCGAGCACGGCATTGGCTGCCGCGATCAGGCGATCGAGCGGGACCTGATCGGCGTCGTTGTTCCCCCCGGTGAAGTTGTACTTCGGGGACCCCGCCCACTTCGCCGCCGGCGGCGGCAATCCGGCGGCCAACACGGGCGCAAAGTCGAACGATCCGGAGGCCATGGGTGTCGTTTCCCCCTGTCGGCGGGTCCGCTCGTTGAGACCCTTCGACCAATGCTAGGCGGTATGGATGGGAGATGATAGTCCGATCGGAGCTACCTGCCTTGCACCGCAGCTTGCCGGAGAGAACCGATGGATGACGCCTACGAAAAGGGACTGAAGCTTCGCCGCGAGATGTTCGGCAACGACGCGGTCGAGAAGCGGATGAAGGCATTCGGCAAGTTCGGCGAGCCGCTGCAGAACATCATCAACGCCTATGCCTATGGAGATGTGTGGAGCCGCTCCGCGCTGCCGCTGGCGACGAAATCACTGGCCATGATCGCGATGATGGCCGCCGCGGGACGCAGCAACGAGCTCGCCGTCCACGTCAAAGGTGCCGTCACCAACGGCTGCACCGCCGAGCAGATTCAGGAAATTCTGCTGCTGGTCACGATGTATTGCGGCATCCCCGCGGCCAACGAAGCACATCGCGTGGCGGTCGACGTGCTGCGGGAGAATGGAATCGCGCCGTGATTACTGCTGCGGAATGCCTGCCGCCACACGCACCGCACTCCAGCGGTCGAACTCGTTCTCCATATGCTTGCCGAAGGCCTCGGGCGTGGTGCCCTGCACGACTACGCCGGCCTTGGTGAGCTTCTCGCGTACGGCCTCTTCCTTGATGATCTCGTTGATCGTCTTGTTGAGCTTGGCGATGACCTCGGGCGGCACGCCACGCGGCGTGAAGAAACCGTACCAGGTGGTGGCGTCGTAGCCGGGAACCACGCCGGACTCGATCGCCGCCGGCACGTTCGGCACCGCCGGAAACCGGTCCTTGCCCGTCACCGCGAGCGCCTTGAGCGCGCCGGACTGCACCTGACCCAGAACGGCCGAAACGGTCTCGAACAGCACGTCCACCTGCTTGCCCAGAAGCGCGGCGAATGCTTCCGGCGAGGTGCGGAAGGGCACGTGCAGCACCTTGATGCCGGCGGTCTGCGCGAACAATTCGCTGGCGAAATGCTGGGTGGCGCCGAAGCCAGGGCTCGCGAACGAGATCTTGCCTGGATCGGCCTTGGCGGCCGCGACCAGCTCCTTCACGTCCTTGGCCGGAAAATCCGGCCGCGTGCATATGATCAGCCCGGCCGTGGCGACCTGCACCACCGGATCGAACGCCGTCTTCTGGTCGTAGCGGATCGACTTGTTCATGACCGCCGCGATGATCTGCCCGGCGGTCATGATGCCCATGGTGTAGCCGTCCTTCTCGGCGCGAGCGACGGCCTCGTTGCCGAGCATGCCGGCGGCGCCCGGCCGGTTCTCGATCACGACCGGCTGGCCGAGCTTCTCCGATAGCGACTGGCCGATGATGCGGCTGACGATGTCGCTCCCGCCGCCCGGCCCGAACGGCACGATCAGGCGGATCGGCCGCTGCGGCCATTCCTGCGCCGTTGCATCGACCGTCCCACTGAGCAATACGGCGCCCGCGCCGGCAAGAACGTCACGTCGTGTGAGCATCATGTCTCCTCCCTGGACCCCAGAGACAACCCCTGGGATATGCGGCCGGCGCTGAGTCGCGGCTTGTTTTTCCCTTTCTATCGGGTTCCGCGCGGGCCCGCTATGCCGGGATGTCGCAGGTCGTTTAGGCCGGGTAAACGGCCACAGGAGAGACTCGCGATTGTCGCGGCGACCTATCTCAACCGGCGAAAACGCCGGACGCGTAGACCGCGTCCAGAAGCTTGCGGGCGCCGGTTTCCGGCTCGCCGACATTGTTGATGACGACATCGGCGCGGACCTTGCCGGTCGGCTGGCCCCTGTTCAAGCGATCGGCGACGTCCCCGTCGCTCCGGCGAGCCCGCGCCGCCAGGCGGGCGCCGAGGACCTCGCGCGGCGCCGTGACCAGCACGGTCACGACATTGGCATAGCGCTCGCGCACGCTGGCGATCACCGTGCGCGACACGTTGCAGACCACGGTGCGCCCGGCCTCGATATCGAAATCGACCGCGAGCGGAATTCCATACATGTGGCCGTGCGCGCTCCACCAGAACGCGAAGGTGCCCCTCGCCGCAGCCGGCTCGAAGGCGTCCGCGGGCATGAACTCGTTCTCCTCGGAGACCGACGGTGGCCGCGTCACGATCCGCCGCGGAAACACCACGCTGCGGTCGTCGCGGCAGGCGGCGCGGGCGCGCGCGATCAAGGTATCCTTGCCGGCGCCGCTCGGACCGACCACCAGCACCAGCCGCCCCGGCCCGATCAATCTCGATCTGCTCGTCAACAACCGCAGGGCTGTTGCGAAAAACCTCATGCGACCCGTCGCCCGCCGCGCCACACGCTGCGCACCGCGGGCACATCGCCGGCCACGTGCACGCGAATGAGATCGGCGCGCTTGCCCAATGCGATCTCGCCGCGATCGAACAACCCGACCGCCTCGGCCGGGTTCTTGGTCACGGTGCGGACCGCCGCCGGCAGCGCGATCTCGGGCACTGCCTTGGGCAGGCACAGCGCCGCCATCAGCAGGCTCGCCGGCACGTAGTCGGAGGAGAGCACGTCGAGCGCGCCTTCGCGCGCCAGGTCCGCCGTCGCCACGTTGCCGGCGTGCGAGCCGCCGCGCACCAGATTCGGCGCGCCCATCAGGACCCGGATGCCGGCCGCGTGCAGCGCGTGCGCCGCCTCGACCGTGGTCGGAAACTCCGCGATCGACACGCCGTCGCGGATCGCCTCGGCGACGTGCTCGGGCGTGGTGTCGTCGTGGCTGGCCAAAGGCGTCTCGTGGGCGCGGGCGAGAGCGATGATGTCGCGGTGGTTGGCCTCGGCGTGCGCCGCCTGCTGCTCGACGCGCTTGGCAAAGAGCACGTCGAGCTCGGCGTCGGTCATGCCGCCGTTCTTGCCGCGGTAGTAGATTCGCATCTTGCTTTCGTCGCGGAACTGCCGCTGGCCCGGCGTGTGGTCCATGAGCGACACGAGCCGGACGTCCGGACGCCCGATCAGCCCCCTCGCCTCCACGACGGTATCGGGCATCGGCAGTTCGCAGCGCAGATGCAGGAGATGATCGATGCGGAGCAGGTCGCCCGCGCGCGCGGTCGCAATGGCGTCGGCCAGGAGCTCGGCTTGGCCGTCGACGTCGCCGGCGCCCTCCTCGCGCCAGACCCGCAGCGAATCGAGCACGGTCGTGATGCCACAGGTGGCGAGCTGGCCGTCGTAGGATACGACCGCCGCGACCGGGTCCCAGCGCACCTTGGGCCGCGGCATGTAGTGCGCCTCGAGATGATCGGTGTGCAGCTCGACCAGCCCCGGCAGCAGCAGATCGCCCGCCAGATCCTTGCCTTGCCCCGGGGGATTCCCTTCGCCGATCTCGACGATGAGCCCGTTCATGGCGGCGACCCAGCCGCTCTCGATCACGCGATCGGCGAGCACGACACGGGCATTCGACAGGATGACGCCGGAAGCGCCCATGGCACCTAACCTCTAACCTCAAGCAGCCGCGGTGAAACGGGTGACGTCGATCACGGTATCGGCGATCGCCGCGCGCACATCCTCGTCGTGCACGATGGCGACGATCGCCGCGCCGCGCTTCTTCTTTTCGGCCACCAAGCCGACGACGACCGCGCGATTGCCGACGTCGAGCGACGCGGTCGGTTCATCGAGCAGGAGGATCGGCAGGTCGGACAGGAAGCCGCGCGCGATATTGACGCGCTGCTGCTCGCCGCCCGAGAACGTCGCCGGCGGCAGCTGCCAGAGCCGCTCCGGAATGTTGAGCCGGAACAGAAGATCGGCCGCCCGCTGCTGTGCGCTTTGCCGCGGCACGCCTGACATCACCAGCGGCTCGGCGACCACGTCGAGCGCCGCCACGCGCGGCACGGCGCGCAGAAACTGGGTCACATAGCCGAGCGTCTCCCGTCGCAAATCGAGCATCCGCCGCGGCTCCGCTGTGGCGACATCGACAGCGCCGCCCCTGCGATGGACCAGGATGCTGCCCTCGTCGCAGCGATAGGTGCCGAAGATCATCTTCAGGATCGAGCTCTTGCCGGCGCCGGACGGACCCGCGAGCACCGCACATTCTCCCGCCTGGACCGCGAAGGTCAACGTCGGAGACGACCGGCAGCCGCACGCCGCCCTGCAGGTGCATGGTGAAGGTCTTCGAGACCGCGGCGAGCTCGAGCACTGGCGACGACATAGGCGACATCCACGACCTCATGGCGGCAGGATCGAGGACACGAGCAGTTGCGTGTAGGCCTCGCGCGGGTCTTCCAGCACCTGGTCGGTCAACCCGATCTCGACCACCTCGCCGTCCTTCATCACCATAGTGCGGTGCGACAACAGCCGTGCGACAGCGAGATCGTGGGTCACGATGATCGCCGCGAGCGACAGCTCCGCGACCAGCCCGCGCAGCAGATCGAGCAGCCGTGCCTGCACCGAGACGTCGAGACCGCCGGTCGGCTCGTCCATGAAGACGAGGCGCGGCTGGGTGACGAGGTTGCGGGCGATCTGCAGCCGCTGGCGCATTCCGCCGGAATAGGTCGTCGGCGCGTCGTCGATGCGGGCATCATCGATCTCCACGCGGCCGAGCCAATCCCCGGCGGTGCGGCGGATGTGGCCGTAATGCCGCCAGCCCAGCGCCATCAGCCGCTCGCCGACATTGGCACCCGCCGAGACGGTCATGCGCAGCCCGCAGGCGGGATCCTGGTGGACGTAACCCCAGTCAGTGCGAAACAGAAAGCGCCGCTCGGCCTCGCCGAGCTCCGCGAGATCGCGCGTCACTCCATCGCGCATGCAATAGAGCACGCGGCCGGAGGAGGCCTCGAGCTGCGAGGAGATAAGCTGCAGCAGCGTGGTCTTGCCGGAGCCGGACTCCCCCACCACCGCGACCACCTCGCCGGGATGGAGCGCAAACGAGACGTCGCGGCAGCCAAGCTGCTTGCCGTACCACTTGCTCAGGCCTTCCGCGACGAGAAGCGGCCGATCGGCGTCCCGCTGCGTCATGGCGTCACCGCGCTTTCGGCGACCTGGTCGCGTTCGACCTGATCCCTTTCAACTTGCGTGAGGTTCACGCGGAAGCTGAAGCCGTGACGCTCGAACCCGAGCGATTCGTAGAACGCATGGGCGTGCTCGCGCTTGGCGTTCGAGGACAGCATCAGCTTGTAGCAGCCCTTCTCGCGGGCGCGATCGAGCGCGAATTGCATCATGGCCTTGCCGATGCCTTGCCCCTGCATGCTGGGCGCGACCGCGACATCCTCGACGATCGCCGACGGCGCTCCGAGGTGCCCGAGATTGTGCATCACCAGGAGCGCGAAGGTGCCGACGATGTCGTCGCCGCGCTCGGCGACATAGAGCGTGTAATCGGGATAGTCGGCGAAGCGCTCGTGCAGCCGCGTCGCGGTCTCGACCGGCAGCACAACCCCCGCGTCGAGCTTGGGCTGGGCATAGAGATCGAGAACCTTGCGCAAATCGGCCGCCGCCGCCGGACGGATCACGAGCTTGGCCTGGTCAAGCATGACGCGTCTCCGTGGTCGCCGGCTGGGCAGCGCCGTCGGCAGACCCGCGGCGAGCTTCGCAGTAATCGGTGTCGGAGCAGAGGAACATCCGCCCGCCCTGGTCGTCGGTCACGACCTCGTCGAGGTAGCTCTCGGCCGAGCCGCAGAGCGCGCAGGTCCCCTGATAGCGATAACGTTCGAACGGATGGTCCTCGAAATCGAGCGACACCACCTTCGTGTAGGGCGGGATGGCGTAGATGCGCTTTTCGCGGCCGGCGCCGAACAGCTGCAGCGCCGCGCAGTTGTCCATCTTCGGATTATCGAACTTCGGCGTCGGCGACGGGTCCATCACGTAGCGTCCGTCCACCTTGACCGGATAGGCATAGGTCGTCGCGATATGGCCGTGGCGGGCGATATCCTCGTAGAGCTTGACGTGCATCACCCCGTAGTCGGCGAGCGCGTGCATGCGCCGCGTTTCGGTCTCCCGCGGCTCGAGGAACCGCAGCGGCTCGGGGATCGGCACCTGATAGACGAGAACCTGCTCGTCGCCGAGCGCGGTTTCCGGGATCCGATGGCGCGTCTGGATGACGGTCGCGTCCTCGGTGCGCGTCGTGGTACGAATTCCGGCGGTCTTGGCGAAGAACTTGCGGATCGAGACCGCGTTGGTGGTGTCGTCAGAGCCCTGGTCGATCACCTTCAAGACATCATCCGGGCCGAGGATCGCTGCCGTCACCTGCACGCCGCCGGTGCCCCAACCGTAAGGCATCGGCATCTCCCGGCTGGCGAACGGCACCTGGTAGCCCGGGATCGCGATCGCCTTGAGGATCGCGCGCCGGATCATCCGCTTGGTCTGCTCGTCGAGATAGGCAAAGTTGTAGACCGGTGCACTCATTCCGCCGCATCCCGCATGCTGCCGCCGCCCTCGCCCGCCGCCGCCAGGAACTCCTCGCGCATCTGCCGCACCAATCCGAGCTCGGCCTGGAAATCCACGTAGTGCGGCAGCTTCAGATGCTCGACGAAGCCGGTAGCCTGTACGTTGTCCGAATGCGACAGCACGAATTCCTCGTCCTGCGCCGGCGCGTTGACCGCTTCGCCGAGCTCGCGCGCGCGCAGAGCGCGATCGACCAGCGCCATGGACATGGCCTTGCGCTCGCTCTGCCCGAAGGCGAGCCCGTAGCCGCGGGTGAAGCGCGGCGGCTCGGTCGCGGAGCCCTTGAACTGGTTGATCATCTGGCACTCGGTCAAGGCGATGCGGCCGAGCGGGACCGCGAAACCGACCTCCTCGGCGAAGAACTCGACCTCGACCTCGCCGTATCGGATCTCGCCTGCGAACGGATGGGTGCGGCCGAAGCCGCGCTGGGTCGAGTAGCCGAGCGCCAGCAAGAAGCCTTCGTCGCCGCGGGCGAGGTTCTGCAGACGAAGCTCTCGCCCGGCCGGGAACTCCAGCGGCTCGCGCGTCAGATCGCCGACCTCGCCGCCCTCCTCGCTCGCCGGCGAGCGCTCGATGAGGTCGTCGCGCATGAGCAGGTCGGTCACCGGACGCACCGGCGCGCCGTCATGGGGCGCGGTCGCCGGCGCGGCGATGTCGGCGCCGTCGGCAAGCATCTGATCGAGCAGGCGGTGGGTGTAGTCGAAGGTCGGCCCCAGCACCTGGCCGCCCGGCAGATCCTTGAAGATGGCGGAGATGCGCCGCCGGACATCCATGTCGGCGGTCGCGAGCGGCTCCGACGCGCCGAAGCGCGGACACGTCGTACGAAATGCGCGCAGCAGGAAGACCGCCTCGATCAGGTCGCCGCGCGCCTGCTTGATGGCGAGCGCGGCGAGCTCGCGATCATGCAAGGATCCCTCGCTCATCACCCGGTCGACCGCGAGCGTGAGTTGCTCTGAAATCTGCTCGAGCGAGATCTCGGCGACCGACCGGTCGCCACGCCTCGCGTCGGCGAGCAGCGCATGGGCATTCTCGATGGCGCGTTCGCCGCCTTTGACCGCGACATACATCGTCAACCTCGCTGCAAGGTCACCGAGCGCGGCAGCGCCGCGACGGAATTCGGGGATACCAGGATCAAATCGACGCCGCGCGGAAACAGCACGCGGTTGGCGGCAAGCCGCTCGACGAGATCGTCTGGCAGCGGGTCGGCCGCCAAGCTCGCGCGGTCCGCGATGCCGGGACCGGACAGCGACCAGCGCTGCCCCTCGCCGAAACATCTCACCTGCAGCACCAACGTGGTCGAGCGGTCCGGATATTCGGGAGTGCCGAGCGCGAACTGGTCGAATGGCGGCGCCCGCGCCGGATCCGAGATGATCGCGAACGACGCCTGCCGCGGATCATCGGTCACGCGGGCACCGGCATGAAAGCGGATCCACTCGGCGACCGCGGGCACTTCTGCCAGGGCGGTATCGAGCCACAGCGGCGTTTCGTAATCGAGCAACGCCCACGCCAGCGCCGCGGCCGTCGCGCTCAACGGCGCCGGAGCGACCGTCGCATGCGGCAACGGCTTGATCTCGCCCGGCCGCGCGAAGGCGTCCATGACCGCGCGGAACACCGCCTGACTTGCGAGCACTGGTTCGGGGAAGGCGGGCGCCAGCACGACGTTCAATCCTCGCCGCGGACCAGGGTGAGGAAGTCCACCTTGGTTGCCGCGGTCTGCGCACGCTGACGTGAACGTTCGGCTTCGAGGCGCGCCCGCACCGGCGCGAGCACGCGTCGCTCGACGGCGTCGCGATGCCTCTTGCTTTGCCAAAGGGCGTCGCAGACGGCGCATAGCCGGGCTTTCCTCTGATCCCTGCCGAGGATGTAGGCGAATCCCACCTCGCCCGAGGCGATCTGGACGGCCGCGCGCGTCACCGTCGCTTCGCCGAGATTGAAGGGATCGCCGTCCCCTCCGATCCGGCCCCGCAACATGACGAGCCCGGTCTCGGCCGCCCGCAGCTCGACATGGTCGATGTGCCCGACCGCCTCGAGGCCCTGCTCGATCTCGTCAACGCGCGCCTGCGCCAGCACGGCCAGCGACGCGCGGCGACACGCGTCATTGTTGCTTTCGCGTGCCGGGCTTTTTGGTGCTTCCGTACCCGCTTCCGTGACGTGCCGCGCCCGCTCGGTTGTCGACAAGATTGGCCTCGACATGTCGCTGGTTCTTCGGATGCTTTAGCGGCTGATAAAGCCGCCCAGCATGACAGAGACATGACACGGCGGTGACAGACCCGTTGCGGTGGGGGAAAACGGCGCACCGGCGAACCGCGGTGGATATTCGGCGCCGGTTTCGCGCCCACAAAATCCAATTCATCGTCCTGTCATCGTCCTGTCATGCGCCTCGTAGAGGCATGGCGGCGCGGTCACGACGGCAATGCCCTCCTTCATGAGCACGAAAAAACTCACGACCACGCCGTTGATCCACCCGACAGCCGACGTGCGAGGCGGCAGGCTCGGCACCTATACGGAAGTCGGCGCGCGAACCCAGCTGCTCGACGTCGTGCTCGACGATTACTCCTACATCGTCAACGACAGCGAGGTCGCCTACACCACGTTCGGCAAGTTCTGCTCGATTGCGGCTATGACGCGGATCAATCCCGGCAACCACCCGATGCATCGAGCGACCCAGTCGCATTTCACGTATCGCGCCAGCACGTATTTCGACGGGGAGCGTGACGAGGACGAGTTCTTCGCCTGGCGGCGCGCCTTTCCGATCGTCATCGGCCATGACGTCTGGGTCGGGCATGGCGCGATCGTGCTTCCCGGCCGCACGGTCGGCACCGGCGCGGTGGTGGCGGCCGGCGCCGTCGTGACCAAGGACGTCGCCCCCTACGCGATCGTCGCGGGCAATCCGGCCCGCGTTATCCGCCAGCGGTTTCCGGCGGGCGTCGCGACCCGCCTGCAACGGCTCGCATGGTGGGACTGGAACCACGAGCAATTGCGGGCAGCGCTTCCCGATTTCCGGCAGCTGCCGGTCGAGAGCTTCCTGGACAAATACGAGCCGGCCTTCGCTCCTGCAGAAACCGTAGATGCTTGATCGCATCCAAATCCGAGAGCCAGCATGAACATTCGCATCGAAGGCGGCCGCGTGCTCGTGGCGGATCGTCTTGAAGAGACGAGCATCCACCTCGATTCCGATGGCGGCACCATCGCCGGCGTCGGCGAGGACGCAGCGGCGGATCAAACCATCGACGCCCGCGGGTTCTTCGTCCTGCCCGGGATCGTCGACATCCATGGCGACGCGTTCGAGCGCCAGATGATGCCGCGGCCGCGCGTCGCGTTTCCGCTCGACATCGCCCTGCTCGACAGCGACCGGCAGGCCGTCGCCAACGGCATCACGACCGTGTTTCACGGGGTCACGTGGTCGTGGGAGCCGGGCCTGCGCGGCCCGGAGAACGCGCGCGCCATCCTCGACGGCATCGAGCGCCTGCGGGGGCGGCTCGGCGCCGACACCCGCTACCACCTGCGCCACGAGACCTACAATCTCGATGCCGAGCCCGAGATCAGCGAATGGCTCGCAGACCGGCGGATCGACGTGATCGCCTTCAACGATCACATGTCGGGCATCATCGAGACGAAGCGGCACGATCACAAGTTCGCACCGATGGTCGAGCGCTCCGGGGTGACGCGGGACGAATTCTTGGCAGTGATCGAACGCACCAAGAGCCGAGCCGACGAGGTGCCGGCCTCGATCGCGCGGCTTGCCGCGGTCGCCAATGCCAACGGCGTTCCGCTCCTTTCCCACGACGACACCAGCCCGGAGCAGCGGCGTTGGTATCGCTCGCTCGGCTGCAATCTGGCGGAATTTCCGACCACCGTGGAGACGGCCGAGGACGCCGCGGCGCAGGGCGACGACATCGTGCTCGGCGCCCCGAACGTCGTGCGCGGCGGCAGCCATACCGGCTGGATCAACGCCACCGAGATGATCGAACGGGGATTTTGCTCGGTGCTGGCCTCGGACTACTACTATCCGGCGCCGCTCTTGGCGGCGTTCGCGCTCGTGTCGCGCGGCGTGCTGCCGCTCGAGCAGGCGTGGCGGCTGGTGTCACAGACCCCGGCCGCGGCCGTCGCGCTCGCCGACCGCGGCGAGATCGCACCGGGCCGGCGCGCCGACCTGATCATCGTCGATGCGTCGGACGATGGACACCCGCGCGTCGTCGCCACCATCGTCGCCGGCCGGGTCGTGCATCTCGCGCAGGCCGACGTTATCGTGTCGCGGTGAGCACCGGAGCAAACGGTTCAAGATGGACGACACGAGATACGCGATCTATTTCGTGCCGCCGGCCAATTCCGATCTTTATCGGTTCGGCGCCGTGTTTCTCGGGTTCGACTGTTACACCGGCGCCGACCTCGGCTGTCCGGACGATAGCGGGCTGGACTGCGGGGAATGGGCCGAGCTCACGCACGAGCCGCGCAAATACGGATTTCACGCCACGCTGAAGGCGCCGTTCCACCTGGCGCCGGGCGTTACCGCCGAGGATCTGACCGCGGAGCTCCGGCGCATCGTCGGCATCCGCCGTGCCTTGCCTGCAATCGAGCCCGCGATCCAGCCGCTGGGGCGCTTCATCGCCATCGTACCCGGCGAGCGAAGCGAGAAGGTCGATCGCCTGGCGTCGGATTGCGTGATGGCTTTCGATCGATTCCGTCGTCCGCTCACGGCGCAGGAAAAGGACAGACGCCTCGCCGCCGGGTTGACGGAAGGTCAGGTCCGCAACCTCGACCGCTGGGGCTACCCTTATGTCTTCGACGACTTCCGATTTCACATGACGCTCACCGGTCCGATCGCCGCCGACCGCCGCGCCGCGATCGTTGCGCTGTTGCAGGCCCGCTTCAATCGGGTCAACGGCAACCACGCGCTACGCATCGCGCGGCTCGTGCTGGCACGCCAGGAGGCGCCGTCGGCGCGGTTCCGGGTCGTCTTTCAAGCCGAGCTGACCGCATTGCACTGATCAGAGCTGCAGATGCGGTGGAGCTCATGACCGCGGCTGCCAGGGCTCAATCTTCCGACGCGACCGGCTTGTAGAAAACGCCCTCGCGGATGCTGCGGTGATAGGCGAACTTGCATCCGCAGGTCCGCGCATAGCTCTGCGCACGCTCGAGCGCGGGCCCATCCATGACGCCGTCCACCGGACCCGGCGGGAACCATAGCGCCAAGATATGATCGGGAACGTTGAGCGTCATTTGCGGCGGCAGGCGATCGAGAATTTCGTCGATCTCATGCGGCACTGCAAACTTCGGACCCTGCTTTGGATCTTGCATCGCAGCGTGACCCTGTTCCAACGCGTTGTCTGGAACCGTTCCTAGATAGCCGCCGCGACATGACAGTTCGATGACACGCACCCGACTCGCATTTGCCGCCGGAGAGTCACAGTCGTGCCAGGGTCTTCTGGCTCCTTCCGCGGCGGCAACCGCGTCTCAGGACCGGCTCGGAGCCGGCGACGCGGTCTCGTCAAATTCCTGCAAGAGACGGCGTGTACCGCACGCACGTTCCATTCGAATCGAGGAACCGCCCATGTTCCAGATCGTTCGCCTCACGCTTGACGACTCCGACAACGTCGTCGTCCGACGGCCGCTGCAGCCACTCTTCGAGTTGCCGGACGACGCCATGGCAATGGCGGAGTTCGACGCTTCACGCCTCTGGGGCGACTACGGCCGCGACGAGGAGCAGGACTGCTGGTGGGCGACCGACTCGCGCGGCAAAAAATATCGGTTCGTAGTCGAACAGGTTGCGGTCGCCGACGTCGCGGCGTGAGGTCGGCTGCGCCCGCTCAAACCGAATTGAACGAAGGAGGAAGTGGGCCCGTTTTGGGACGAAGCCCGTGTACATCGCACCAAATCAGAATATAGTCCATCAGGCAGAGAAAATTCGAAGCACTGGCGTCATAGGATGGCTGACCAAACCAACAAAAAGGATGGCGATGATCCGCACCCCGATCGTCGGCAATCCCGGCCACGATCCCCGCAGGCTTACCCTGTCCAGGAAAGCGCGGTGGCGCCTGGTTTTCGAGAAGAGCAGAAACCATCGCCCGCCGGAATTCGAGACGGAAAAGAAATTTATCACTCGCTCAAGGAGAAATTGGAGAGCCGGCACTATGGCGCCTACGTGATGATAGACCCGCGAACGGAGCAGTACGTTCTGGGCGCCACGACATCGGAAGTGCACTCCAAGTTCATTGAACGATTTGGAATTGATGCGCCAGGATGGTGTACTCGAATTGGAATTTCCGTCTTTGCAACAACGTAGAATCCTGCAAGGCGCTGTTGATCAACTCAACCGGCCATATGTCAGAATCGACGTTGCGGGTTTTTCTGATTCGATCATCGCCTTCATTGATACCGGCTTTAACGGGGCGCTCATCGTTGACGAAGCACAGGCGCGCCGGATGGGTCTTGGCGTGCAGCAAGATCAGCGTGCGGAAGTTCGTCTAGCGAGTCAGAAGGAGGAAAGCTTCTATTTGGGAAGAGGCACATTGTCGTGGTTTGACGAGGCCAAAGAAATCACAGCCTACGTCCTTATCGAGAGCGAAGAGCAACGAAGTGAACGGTTGAAGGGCAAGGAAAATGAAGAAGTGCTCATAGGGACCGAGCTGCTTCTCGATTGTCGCTTGGAGATTGATTTTGTGCATCGAACGTCGCGCATTGCCAGGACTGACACATAGGCTGTCGCGACACGGCGCACCCGTCGCACCTGCTGCCGCCCATTCCGGCGGAAACAAAAGGCCCTCTGACACCGAATTGCGCAAGGAAAGGCGGTCCTTTGGACTTGCCCCTGGCTCTGCGCTGCGCAACCATGCCCTCAATCGGCCTGTCCCAGCGCCAGAAGCCCAGCACTTCTGCGCCTGATCGAGCCGGCTTCCAGCACAGGGGACGTCAGATGCTCAGGAAAAACGGTCTGTCCATCATCGGGTTAGCGGCGCTCCTGGCCGCGACATCCTACTCGTTTCCGGCCGCCGCCAAGGACAAGGTCAAGGTCGCATTCATCGGCCCGCTCACCGGCGGCACGTCCGCCAACGGGCTCGGCGGCCGCAACTCGGCCGAGCTCGCGGTCAAGCTGCGCAATGCCGATCCCAGGGCCAAGTACGAATACGAGCTCACCGTGCTCGACGACGAGTGCAAGCCGAACGTCGCAGTGCAGGTGGCGACCAAGGCGGGCGCCGACCGCGGCATCATCGCGTCGGCGTCGCACTATTGCTCGGTCGCGGCAATCGCAGCGGTCGAGACTTACAATCGATTGGGCCTGCCCATGGTGGTGTGGGGCGCGGTGCTTCCCGACATCACCTACCGCAACAAATTTCCGGAGGTGCATCGTGTCAACGGCACCATGATCAACCAGAACGAGGTCGCGGCAAAATTCATGACCGGGCTGGGCTTCAAGAAGTGGGTGGTCATTCACGACACCACCGACTACGGCAAGGGCCACAACGAATACTTCTCCAAATACGTCAAGGCGGGCGGCGGCGAGATCGTCGGAACCTATGGCGTGACCGCGGACCAGCAGGACTTCACCGCCGAGCTCACGCAGACCAAGGCGCTCAATCCCGAGGTCATCTATTTCGGCGGCCTCACGCCGATCGGCATCCGCATCCGCTCGCAGATGGACAAGCTCGGCCTCGCCGCGGTGTTCGAGGGCACGTCCGGCATCAAGTCCGACGCCTACATCCAGGGGCTGGGACCGCTGGCGGAAGGCTCGCTGAGCTTCATCGAGGGCGCGCCGATCGAGAAGCTGCCGGGCGGCAAGTACTTCCAGGAGCAATACGACAAGGCCGGCTACAAGGAGCCGCCCGAGGCCTATGGCGCCTTCGCCTTCGTAGCGATGCAGCTGATCCTCGACACCATCGAGCGGGTCGGCCCCGATCGCAAGAAGGTCACCGAGGCCCTGGGCAAGGTGGCGAACTACAACTTCATCATCGGCCCCGTCACCTTCGACGACCACGGACAGAACACGGTCCCGCTGATCACCAAGTTCGTCGCCCAGGACGGCAAGTGGGTGATCTGGGAGGACAGCGAATACGGCAGCGGCAAGCGCAAGCTGAAGAAGTGAGAGTTCGAACCGTGAAACGTCATGCCCGGGCTTGGCAGCGCAAGTCGGGTTTACCCGACTTGCGGCGCTTAGTTGCGACACAGAACTCGGGCGGGCCCGAGTTCTGATGGCATCCACGTCTTTCTTCGACCGGGTGTCAAAGTCGTGGATGGCCGGGACAAGCCCGGCCATGACGGATGCTACATGGACATCGCGCTCCAATACCTGATCAACGGGCTGATGCTCGGCGTCATGTACGCCCTGGTCGCGGTGGGCTTCACGCTGTTCTTCGGCGTGCTCGACGTGATCAAGTTCTCCCACGGCGACGTGCTCACCGTTGGCGTGTTCACCGGCTTCGCCACCTATCTCGCCCTGAAGGCGGCGCAGGTCGGCTCGCCGCTGATCCAGCTCATCGCGATCTCCGTCGTCGCCATGACGGCGATGGCCGCGCTCGGCGCGGTCATCGCCCGCTACCTGGTGCTGCCGCTCTCCTCCGCGCCGGCGCTCAACACGCTGCTCATCACGCTGATGCTCGGGACGGTGCTGCGCGAGGGCGTGCGGCTCATCTTCCCCGACGGCTCGAACCCCAAGCCGTTCCCGGCGCTGCTCCCCACCAATGCCTATAGCTGGGGCCACTTCACGCTGCGGCTCGACAGCGTGATCCTGCTGGCGGCGGGGCTGGCGATGATCGTCGGCGTCCACCTGCTCATCAACAGGACCAAGCTCGGGCTCGCCATCCGCGCAGTGGCGCAGGACGGCGAGACCGCGCGCACCATGGGCATCAATTTCACATTCGTGGTGCTCACCACGTTCGCGATCGGCTCGGCGGTCGCCGCCTTCGCCGGCGTGATGAACGGCCTCTACTACAACGAGATCAATTTCGGCATGGGCCTGCTGCTGGGCGTGTTCGGCTTCAGCGCCGCCGTGGTCGGCGGGCTCGGCAACATCTACGGGGCGATCCTCGGCGGCTTCCTGTTCGCGGGCCTGCAGACCATCGGCGCGGTCGCCCTCCCCTTCGCCAGCGCCTACAAGGACGTGTTCGCGCTCGCGGTCATCATCGCCATCATGACGTGGCGGCCGACCGGGCTGATCGCGGAAAAGACGAGCGAGCGGGTGTGAGCGCATGACGGCGTCGCCGACCAAGCCTTCGCCGCTCGTCGCGCTCGCATGGGTCGCCGTCGCCACGCTCTACGGCATTCTCTTTCTCGACGCCGAAAGCCAGCGGGCGCTGGCGACGCTGCTGGTGGGCGCCGCCGCCGCGATCGTGCTGGGGGCACGCTTCGGGCTCGTCGACAAGGTGAGAGCCAGCATCGGCCGCAACGAGCGCGCCTTCGACCTCGCCGCGGTCGCCGGCGTCCTCGTCGCCGCCCTCTGGTTCCACGAGGAGCATTTCATCATCCTGATGATGACGACGGCGTTCCTGCTGATGGTGGCGGCGCTCGGCCTCACCATCCAGTTCGGCTATGCCGGCGTGGTCAACTTCGCCGGCGCTGCCTTCCTCGGCATCGGCTGCTACACCGCCGGCGTCGTCACCAAGTACACGCCGCTGCCGAGCGTGCTCACGCTTCCGCTCGGCGGGTTGATGGCGGCGCTGATCGGATCGATCCTGATCCTGCCGGTGCTGCGCACGCGCGGGCACTACGCGGCGCTGGTCACCATCGCCTTCGGCATCCTGTTCAAGGTCTTTCTCGAGGTGAACGACACGCTCGGCGGACCGCAGGGCATCCAGGTGAAACCGCTGGTCCTGTTCGGGTGGAATTTCAACAATCCGATCCGGATCGGCGACTTCACCGCCTCGTTCTATTTCTCCTATCTGCTGCTCGCGCTGGTGCTGCTGGTCGCAAGCTTCGTGCTGGTGCGGCGGCTCGAACGCTCGTGGATCGGGCTGAGCCTCGACGCGATCCGCCTCGATGAGATCGCCTCGGCCTGCTACGGGCTCGATCTCGCGCGCTGGAAGGTGCTGGCCTTCACGCTCGGCAACTTTCTCGCGGGAATGGCGGGCGCGGCCTACGGTCATGTGCTGGGCTTCATCGCCCCCAACAATTTCACCTTCGGCGATTCGCTGATCCTGGTGTCGATCATCCTGCTCGGCGGCATCGGCAATCTCTGGGGCGTGGTCGTCGCCGCCGCCTTCGTGGTGATCCTGCCGGAGAAATTCCAGGTCATTCAGGAATACCGCTTCGTGCTCTATGCAGGACTGGTGATCCTGATCCTGCTGTTCCGTCCGGAGGGGCTGCTGCCGCGGCGCCTGCGCCAATATCTCGCGCAGGGCGGAGCGCGCTATGACGACTGCGCTGCTCGCATGCCGGGGGTTGACCTGCCGCTTCGGCGGGCTGGTTGCGCTCGACCGCGTGGATTTCGACGTGAACGAAGGCGAGATCGTCGGCCTGATCGGCCCGAACGGCTCCGGCAAGACCACGCTGTTCAACGTCGTCACCGGCATCTACGGCGCGGACGAAGGCACCGTGACCTTCGCCGGCACCGACATGACCGGCGCGACGCCGCAAGCGGTCTATCGCGCCGGCATCACGCGCACCTTCCAGCGTTCGCGCATGTGCCTGCCGCTCTCGGTGTTCGACAACATCATGGTCGGGAACCACAGGCGGCTGAACCATGGCCTCGTCTTCAACCTGCTGCGGCGTAGCGCATTCGCCGCCGAGCTCACCCGCAATTGGGAAGAGGCGCGCGAGCTGATCACGGTGTTCAATCCGGAGCTCGCCGGCCGCATCGACGAGCCGGCGGCGGGCCTGCCGATGATCGATCGGCGGCGCATCGAGATCTGTCGCGCGCTCGTCAGCCGGCCGCGTCTCCTGCTGCTCGACGAGCCGTCCGCCGGCATGACGCACGAGGAAACGCGCCATCTCATGGACGACATCATGTCGGTGCGCGACCGTATCCCGGGCCTGACCATCGTCATCATCGAGCACGAGATGGGCGTGATCGAGCGCATCACCGATCGGTGCGCCGTGCTCAACTACGGCCGCAAGATCAGCGAAGGCAGGTTCGCCGAGATCGCCGCCGACGTCCAAGTGCAAGAAGCCTATCTCGGGGTGGCGTGAATGACGGGCAGGCTCGAGATCGACGGCGTCACCACCGGCTACGACAAGGCCGACGTGCTGCAGGGCGTGTCGCTCACCGTCGAGCCCGGCAGCATCACCTGCCTGCTCGGCTCGAACGGCTCCGGCAAGACCACGCTCATCCGCTCCATCCTGGGACTGACGCTCGCCGCGCGACGGCCGCATCGTTCTCGACGGCCGCGACATCACGCGGCTGCCGACCCACAAGGTGATCGCCGCCGGCATCGCCTGCATCCCGGAGGGCCGCAAGGTCTTTCCCAAGCTGACGGTGGAGGAAAATCTGCGCGTCGGCGCCTATCAGGAGCCGTCGGAAACGGTGACGCGCGAACGCATCGAGGAAATCTTCGACACGTTCCCGCGCCTGCGCGAGCGCCGCGCACAGATCGCCGGCACCATGTCGGGCGGCGAGCAGGCGATGATCTCGATCGGGCGCGGACTGATGCGGGCGCCGAAGCTCCTGCTCGTGGACGAGCCCTCGCTCGGGCTCTCGCCCCTCCTGGTCAAGGAGAACTTCAACATCATCCGGGCGATCAACGCGCGCGGCGTCACGGTGTTTCTGGTCGAGCAGAACGTGCACCAGACGCTGGCCATCTCGCACTACGGCTACGTGCTCTCGAAGGGGCGCGTGGTGGCGGCCGGCCGGCCGGACGAGCTTGCCGGCCGCGACGAGGTGCGCGAGGCCTATTTCGGGTAGGGCGGCCGTCGGCGCGCCGCCGCCCTGCGGCGAGATGGCCCCGAAAAAGACCGCCTTTGTTCATGTCAGGTACATGTCGATCAGGCAGCATTGCAGGAGCGGAACTTTGTAAGGACATCGGGACTTGAACAGCCGAACGGGTGAGATCGAGAGGGGGCCAAGCGCCTTCGTGCCAAGCGCCTTGCCGATGCAATCATCTCCAGCCCCTGCATCGCCGGTCCCGGCAGTGACGGACCTCGCGGAGACCGTGCGACTTTGCCCGGCCTGCGGCCGCATCGACCGATCACCTGCTTCGCTTCAAGCGCAACGGCTGCGACATTCTTGCAGTGCCGGGATTGCGGCCTCGGTCGCACGGAAACGTCCGAATTCGATCCCGCCGCCTACTACACCGGGGACTATTTCTCCGGCGGCCATTCCGACGGCTACGCCGACTACCTCGGCGCCGAGCCGGTCTTGCGCCGCGAATTCGCGCGCAGCGTGGACTTCATCCGCCGTTATCGCAGTGGCGGGAAGCTGCTGGAGCTGGGCTGCGCCTACGGCTTCTTCCTGCGGGAGGCGGCGCGTCATTTCGACGTGACCGGAATCGAGCTCGCCGCCGAGGCCGCCGAGCACGGCCGCCGCGCCGGCCTGAATATCCTGTCGGGAATGGCAGATGCCGCGAACCTGGGGCGCATCGGTCATGTGGATGTCATCGTTCTGTTCGATGTTATCGAGCATCTTCCCGAACCGCGCGAAACGCTCGCTTTATGCTGCCAGCATCTCAATCCCGGCGGGATCATCGTCGATCACCACCGGCGATTTCGGCTCCATGGTCGCGAGGCTCACCGGGGTCAAATGGCGGCTGATGACGCCGCCGCAGCACCTCTGGTTCTTCACGCCGGAAAGCCTGCGCCGGATGTCCGCCTCGCTCGGGCTCGCGGTCGAGCACGTGGACCATCCCTGGAAGATCGTGCCGGCCTCGCTGATCATGTTCCAGTTGCGGCGCATGCTCGGCCTGCGCACCGCCGGCGCCTCGGCCGCCAGCCGGCTCGGCGTGCCGGTCAACCTGTTCGATGCGATGCGCGTCGTGTTGCGAAAAGCGCCGTGATGAGCAACGACCGTCTCGCGCTCTCGCAGGTCGCGCTCCTGCTCGCCTATGCCGCCGGCATGGCGGGCGGACAACTGTTGTTCAAGGCGGCGGCGTTGCGCTACGCCGCGGACGCGCCGCTCGGGGAACGGCTGCTCGAGCCTGGTCCAAACGTCTACTTTCTCGCGGCCATTGTTCTCTACGTCGCGCTGACGGTGCTGTGGGTCTGGATCCTGACCTTCACGCCACTGTCGCGCGCATATCCCTTCGTCGCGCTCGCATTTGCGATAACGCCGCTGCTCGCGGGCTTCGTTTTCGGCGAGGCGATGACGGCACGCCTGATGATCGGAATCGGCTTTATTCTGGGCGGGCTGCTTCTTGTCGCAGGATGAGCGAGGAACTTTCTCGTGCGTACGGAATTCTCCGGTGTCCAATAACGCGTAATGCGGAAGGATGAAATGGAGCTTGTCCCGCGCCGCCAGGTCCATGTGGTGATCGCCGCCTACAACGAAGGGGCGATGATCTCACGCGTCGTCGCGGACGTCACGCGCGCGGGCTATCCCGTGGTCGTGGTCGACGACGGCTCCCGCGATGATACGGCCGACATCGCGGCCGCCGCCGGCGCCGACGGTCGTCAGGCATCCGTTCAACCTCGGCCAGGGCGCCGCGCTGCAGACCGGGATCGACTACGCGCTGGCGCAAGGGGCCGGCTTCGTCGTGACCTTCGATGCCGACGGCCAGCACCGCGTTTCCGATATCCCCCGCCTGACCGACGCGCTCGTCCGCGAACGGGCCGATTTCGCGCTGGGCAGCCGGTTTCTCGGGCAGGCCCCGAATCTTCCGCCGGCGCGCCGCCTGATGCTGCAGGCCGCCACCCTGTTCACGCGGCTCACCACCGGCATGCAGGTGACCGACACCCACAACGGCTTGCGTGCCATGACCCGCCGCGGCGCCGCCGCGATCAGGCTGCGCCAGAACCGCATGGCGCATGCGTCCGAGTGCCTCAGCCAGATCGCCGCAAGCGGGCTCCGCTACGTCGAGCGGCCCGTGACCATCGAATACACCGCCTACTCGCTCGCCAAAGGGCAGAACATCCGGGACGCCGTGCTGATCCTGCTCGATCTGTTCGCGAGAAGGCTCTATCGATGATCGCGCAATTCATCCTCACGATCCTGCTGGCCGGCATTCTGCTCTACGCCTGGACCGAGTACCGGCGATCGCCGGTGGTCGCGCTGCTGACGCTGTTCGTCGCGACCGCTGGGCTCTATTTCGTCTGGGTGCCCGACCACAGCACGCAGCTCGCCGAGCTGGTCGGAATCGGCCGCGGCGTCGACCTCATTCTCTACACCTGGGTCTGCATCAGCCTGATCGTCCTGCTCAATCTGCATCTGAAGCTGCGCACGCAGATGGAATTGATCACGACACTGGCCCGCAAAGTCGCGCTCGCCGACGCGTCCCAGTCCTCGGAGATCGCCGAAAGCATCGTCCCGGCGCAGACCGACGCGGTCCCGCGCTCCGCCGCGGCCGAGGCTCACGCCGCCGGGCTTCAGTTGTCCGAGCGCCGCGCGTAAATCCAGGCGAACGTGCGATCGAAGCGTTTGACCTCGTCGATCAAGACCACGGACTTGTTCTCGGCGCAGCGCCATCGCTGCGTCGCGATGATGAAATCCGCTTTGTCCGGATCGGTCTCGACGATCCACGGCCGTTGCAGGATCGGCTGCGACCAGCCATTCGCGCCAGGGAATGCAGATCAGAATGCTCGGCGGACTTTCGGCACCCCGAACGGACGGATCGTAGTCGAGCCGGCGCTCGAGGCGCCGCAGCGCCTCGGTCGCGGCCACCGACCAGTAGTCGAGCTCGAACCTGTCGTAGGCGCCGCGCGTCCCGCCGGCGAGCGCGTTCATCGCGACGTATTCGAGCGGATGCAGCGCCGCCAGTGTCGTGACGATGCTGCCGACATAGGCGCCCGTGACGACGGCGGCGACCACGGGGGCCCGGCGCAGCAGCGGCAGCAGCGCGTACCAGCCGGCGCCGGCCAGGATCGCCAGCATGGGAATGACGAACAGCACATGCCGGATGCCGTCGTAGATGATCGCGCGCTGAACGATGAGAAACCCGAGCGGCAGCACGACGGCGGCGCAGACGACGAGCACGCCGCGCTGGCCCGCCAGCGCCAGCGCCGCGGCACGCAGGCCGGCGCGCGCGATCGAGCCGCCATTTCGCGGCGATGTCGCGCGCGACGGACGGCGGAGGCGACGATCGCGTAGCCGAGTGCCACTGCCAGCAGCAGAAAGAAAAGCTCCCGGCAGCCGGGCCAGAAGCTGGGCCGGAATGTAGGACTGCGGCAAGGCGTTGGTCCAAATCCGCTCGCCCCAGTGCGGAGAAATCGAACGACATCGGGATCGTTGCAAAGTGCACGAGCGCGATCCTGAACTGCTGCGAATGGATTGCCGATCTGCAGCCACGGCCACAGCACAATGGCGGTCAGCCAGGCGAGGACGACGACGGCGGCGAAACGGGCGCCGATCTGCAACATGTAGCGCGCCGTCAGCCGGCCGTGGTCTCCGAAGAATTCCGCCGCGCACAAGATCATCGCCCCGAGCAGATAGGCGTGGGTGATGATGCCGCCGGTGCGCGTGCCGATCGCAAGCCCGGTCAGCAGGCCGGCGACTGTCGTCGCCGGCCAGGACGGCAGCTCCCGCCGCGTCATCACCAGGATGGCGAGCGTGGCCCAGGTCATCGCCGCGAGAAATGGCACGTCGATGGGCGTGAAGAACAGGCTGCCGTAGAAATACCCCGTCATCAGGCAGAGCACGATGGCGGCCAGTCCGGCCCACCGCCCGACCGCCAGCCGCCCGATCGGCAGCAGCGCCGCCACGCCGGCGAGCCCGACCATGAAAGTCATCGCGTGCCGAACCGTGAAGCGGTCGGCAAGATCGAACGACTGGACATAGGCCGTGAGCATGTGAAACCACGGACCGTAGTACCAAAGCGAGAATTCGACGGTTTCGAAGTGGGAGCGGTCGATGAAGCCGCTCGTGTACCAGGCGAGCGCCTTCGGCCCGTAGTCGTCGGCATTGTACTCGTCGACGGTAAGGCCGTAGTCGGCGGCGGTCGAAAGTCCCACCACCAGCACGGCGGTCAGCAGGGCAACGGCGGCGACGATCTCGGTATCGATGGCAAGGCCTGGTGCTCGGTTGGTCCGGCGGCGAAAGACGCTATGCAATGTCGGCAATTTCTGAATCCCCTGATGTCGCGCTGTTAACGTCCAACCGGTCGATTGGTGCCATCGGCGACGCAGGGAACACGCCAGACAAATGACAACAGAAAAATGACAGCGAGCTAGCGCAAAACCGCGAGAGCTACATGGCCTCGTTCGCACGCGGTGGCCGGTGCCGCAGCAGGAAACCTTCGAGCAACGCAAAACCGTTGTTCAGCAGGAAACCCAGCGCTCCCACCAGGACGAGGAGACCATAGACCTGCGCCGACTGGTACTCGCGCTGCGCCCGCACGATCAGGCTACCGATGCCGGGAACGAGGGTCAGCATCTCGACCAGCAGCGTGATGATGATCGCGAGCGGCACCGCCACCCGCACCCCGAGCAGGAATCCGGGCAGTATGGCGGGCGCGGTGATCTTGGCGAGGGTGGTCGATGTGCCGAGCCGGAAGGTACGTCCGACATCGAGGAGGAGCGGATTGATCAGGCTGGTAGCGGACGCGGTATTGAGCAGGATCGGCCAGGCTGCCGCCCATGCGATTACGAACAGCTTGAGGTTCTGGCCGTAGCCGAACAGGAGAATGGCAACCGGCACCACGACCGGCGGAGGCAGCGCCCGGCAGAACTCCAAGAGCGGGCCGAGCGCGCGGCTGGCGTGACGCGATATTCCGATCGCCACACCGATCAGACCGCCGACAACGGCGGCGGTGACGAGGCCGTAGGCGAAGCTCGCCAGCGTGGCGACGACGGCTGGGCCGAGGCGGCCGCGCTGTGCCAGCTCGACCACGCTCGTCCACCACGTGCTGGGCGGCGGGAAATAGGGGGATTGCGCCGGGCCGAACGCCTGCCATGCGGCCAAGAACAGGACCAGCGGCAGCAATCCGCGCATCGGCGGCAATCGGCGGAGCAAGACGCGGGTGCGGCCGGTGCTAGCCATGGGCTTGTTCCCGCAGCAACGGGCCCGGGAAGGCCCAACGGCTCAGCGCCAGCAGCAACGCGTTGAGCGCGATCCCCAGGAAGCCCACGACGAAGACATTGGCGAACATCTTCTCCGGCTGGAACGCCTGCATGTCGCGGATGATGGCGTGTCCCAGGCCCTGCGGATTCCCGATCATCTCGGCGATGACCGCCATGACAAGCGCCACGCCGAGGCTCAAGCGGGCGCCGACCAGGATGGCCGGAGCGGCCGCCGGGATGAGCACCTTGCCGAGGGATTGCGCGCGCGTGAGATGCAGCGTGCGGCCGACATCGTGCAGGCGCGCCGCGACGTCGGCCACGCCGCCCATCGTGTTGATCATGATCGGCCAGAGCGCGGGATAGATGATGACCGCGAGCTCCGTCTCCAGCGAGAAATTGAACACCAGCAGAGCGAGCGGAAGAAAGGCGACCCCCGGGATCGGCCGCAGCACCTCGACCGTCGCCATGCCGTAGCGGCGGGCAAAGCCGGACAAGCCCAGAAGCAGGCCCAGCCCGACGCCGAGGACGCCGGCGATCCCCCATCCGATCAGCACGGACCGCAGCGTATGCGCGATGTCGATGAACAGCTGGCCCGAGCGGACGAGTCCCGCCAGCGCGACGATGATGCCGGAGGGCGCCGGCAGATAGTCGAACGCGATCCACCCGCCTTGGACCGCGGCCTCCCACAGGCCGAGCACAGCCGCGATCGTGAGCAATCCCGGCACATTGATCCAGCGCGCCGACATGAACTCCGTGATCTTGCGCAGGTCCTTATCGGAAAACCGGTTCCCACTTTTCCGGGACATGCGCTACCCTCCATAGGCCCCGGTGATGGCGGCGTAGAGCTCGGAGCGGAATTCGAGGAACCGCGCCGATTGCCGCGTCTCGACCTGCCGGCGCGGACGCGGCAGCTCGATCGCCACGGTCTTGTGGATGCGGCCCGGCGATCCGCCGAGAACGGCGACCCGGTCGCCGAGATAGACCGCTTCCTCGATGTCGTGCGTGATGAAGACGAACGTCATCCCGGTCTGACGATGCACCCGCAGGATCTCGTCCTGCAGGCTGGCCTTCGTCATGGCGTCGAGCGCGCCGAAGGGCTCGTCCATCAACAGCACCGCCGGCCGCAGCGCCAGCGCCCGCGCGATCTGCACGCGCTGCTGCATGCCACCGGACAGCTGCCAGGGATAGTCGTCGGCGTTCTTCTCCAGTCCCACCAGCTTCAGCGCGTCCATCACGCGCTGCCGGAGCTCCGTGCCCTGCAGACGCCCTTCCACGCCGAGCGCGACGTTTCTCGCGACGGTGCGCCATTGCAGCAGCGCGTGGGAGTAGTCCTGGAACACCACGACGACGCCCTCGGGCGGACCATCGATCGGCTGGCGCTGGAACAGGATCGATCCACTGCTGGCCGCAACCAGCCCGCCGAGCATCCGCAGCAGCGTGGTCTTACCGGTTCCGGACGCACCGACGATGGTGAAGAACTCGCCGCGGCAAACGTCGAAGGAAATGTCCTCGACGATGAGGCGCCGGTCGCCCGCATGCGGCAGCGCGAGCCCGACGCCGCGGCATTCGAAGATCGGGCGGCCGTCAGTGTCTCGCTGGTCGGTCATCGGCGGGCGCCTGCGACGCCGCGGCCGGACCGCCGGTGACGAGCGCTCATTTGAGCTCTTGCCCGGTACGGCAGTCCTTGTAGATCCGCCTGGACGTCAGCGGCTTGCCGTCGAAGCGGTCCTTCATCCAGTCGGCGATGAACGCGCGGACGTCCATGTTGTCGGTGACGCCGTGGAGCTCGCCGCGATAGACGACAAGCGTGTTGGGACTCTTGATCTCGTCGTGCAGCTCGTAGGTATGCTCGATCGGGCTGAGATCGTCGTCCTCGCCCGCGACGCTCAGGTATGGACAGGCGATCTTCGCGCCCAGCCCTGCGAGCGTCAGCTTCTTGGCGAACTCGTCGAACGCATCCTCGTCGTGGTATCCGGCCATCCACATGTAGCGATCCTTGAAGACCGGGATCGCCACGTTCAGGAGCGTGAACTGGCCGGGCTCGTGGCAGATGTAGAAGCCGGCGGCGGCCTTGTAGCGATGGTCGTGCGCCACGATCTGCGTCAGCCAGAACGAGCCCATGCTGATGCCGGTGATGCCGATGCGATCGTGGTCGATGTCGCCGCGCGCGAGCAGGAAGTCCATGGCAGACCTGCCGGCCGCGACGAAGTTGTTCTCGGTGCAGACGATATTGTGCGAGATCCTGGCTTCGTTCTGCCCCGGCCCGTCGAACGTCAGGACCGCCATGCCACGCTCGAGAAACTTGTCGCTCGGGCTGGTGACCAGCATTTCCTTGAAGTTGTCCATGCCCCCGAGGAACACGACGCACGGCACGCGGCCGGATGCATTCGGTGGGAAATGCAGGTAGCCCGGCAGCGACGCCGCCTCGAACGGGATTTCGACCTTCTCGATCCGATGCCCCGCGTATTGGATGAACTTCTCGTAGCAGGCGTTCTTCTTCGCGCTCAAGGCCAGATTGACCGGGCTGTCGTCCTCGTGGATCGGTCCCTGCGCCATCGTGTAATAGGCCGCCGCGGTGAAGTAATTCTGTCGCGCGGTGACGAGATGTCCTTCGGCCGCGGCGGCGCGCGCCATCGCCTCGCGCTTGTCGCCGATGCGCGTCATCTCACGCGTGATCTCGACGACCTTCTTGATCGATGCACGCACCGCCTTGATGTCGCCCGAGCCGTCCATCCCCACGGTGCAATGGGTTTCCTCGGTCATCGGCCAGTAGAAGTCGGCGCCGCCGCTTCGGATCAGCCGGTCATATAGCCATTGCTCGTCGCGCATTCGTCTTGCGCGTGCGTTCGATCCCATAGTCAGGCTTTCCTTGCGTGCGTTGCGGGTGGAGGGCGGCCGCCGCTCAATCCGCGGTCACGACCAGTGCCTTGACGTTGACATTCGTCACCGGCCTGCCCTGCGAGACCAGCACGTCCTTCCAGACCGCGAGTTGTCCCGGATTGATCGAGAACTGATAGGCCGGATAGGGAATGCGGGCGACGATCTGGGCCGGCAGGCCCGTGTATTTCGCCAGCACCTCGCGCGCCATCTTGTCGTCGCTCTTGATCATGGCGAGCGCTTGTTCGAGGGAAACGATCCACCTCTTGATCACGTCGCGATTGGCGTTGGCCCAGCCCGTCTCCGCCATCCAGAACGGAAACAGGACGGGGTCGCCGACCGACAGCAGCGGGTCGCCGAGCGACTTGTAGCCGGCGGCCAGCATCTGGCCGACGAACGGCTGCAACGCCTCGACCGCGTCAACGCGGCCGGCCTTGAGCTGGTCCATCATGCTGGTGAACGGGACCTCGACCGGAATGATCGAAGCGGGGTCGGCGCCGTTGGCCTTGAGCCAATGCAGATCAGCGACGTGCATGACCGACGCTATGGCCGACGTGCCGATCCGCTTGCCGTTCAGATCCTTCGGGGAATTGATCCCGCTGTCGGGGCGAACGATGACCTGGTACGACTGGTTGCTGCTGAGCTCGACCGTCCCGCCGGCGACGGCGACGAGCTTGAGGCCGCTGGCGACTGCGTTCAACAGATCTGGAGCCGTGGTCGGCGCGAGGTCGAACTGCTTGCCTACCGTCGGCGGCAGCAGTGCGAGGATCGGAAAGCTCGTCAGGGAAACGTCGAGGCCGTTCTTCTCGAACACGCCCATGTCCTTGGCCACCCAGAGCGGCAGCCAGGTCGCGACCGGCACATATGCGGCGCGTATCTTGGTCTTCTCCTGCGTCAGCGCGGGCGACGAGGCGCCGAGGGAGACGATGGAGATTGCGGCAATCGTCAAGGCAACAAGAGCGCCGCGAAATCGCGGCACAATCTGTGGTTCAAGCACTGTATCCTCCCGTTGCGTAGCCTTTATGCGGGACATCACAGCATTCGTACTCGGCAGTGTCCAGACTTGAGCCTGCAGCGAATTGTCCGTCCTGACCGAATCCATGTCTGGAAGGGAGCAGACCATCCCGATACATTCGATCCGCAACCGACGGTCGCGCGATGCTCGAGCTCACCAGCGTAGAGGCCGGCGACAGGCATCGCCCATCGTCGATGTGACGAGCAACAATAAGAGACGTTCGAAGTTGGGGAGATCTCCGATATGCTCATCAGCCGTCATTATCGCGCCAGCACCCCGGCCAATCGGCATGCGGTGACCTGCACCTTCTGCAGTCCCTCGCGGCGCGAGTTTCTGGCGACCGCAGTCGGGCTCGGTGCCACTTCGGTGCTGGCCGCACCGGCCGTCCTGGCGCAGGCGTCAGCCGCACCCAAGCTCATCGACGTGCACCACCACATCGTGCCGCCGTTCTGGTTCGAGGAGGTCAAGGACCGCATCGCCGCGCAGGGCGGCGGCCGCATCATCCCGACCTGGTACGGCTGGTCGCCGCAGAAGGCGGTGGAGGCGATGGACCGCAACGGAGTCGAGACCGCCATCATCTCGATGACCACGCCCGGCATCTTTTTCGGCGATGTGCCGCAGGGACGCCGCCTGTCCCGCGCCTTCAACGACTACGCCATGCAGATCGTGAAGGACCATCCCGGCCGCTTCGGCCTGTTCGCCACGGTACCGGTGCCGGACACCGACGGCAGCCTCAAGGAGATCGAATACGCCTTCGACGTGCTCAAGGCCGACGGCATCGGGCTGATGACGAGTTACGGCGACAAGTGGCTCGGCGATCCCGCCTTCGCGCCCGTGCTGGCCGAGCTCAACCGGCGCAAGGCGGTCGTCTACGTGCATCCGTCCTCGCCGCTGTGCTGCACGAGCTTGATGTCCTATGTCCCGCCGTTCTTCTCGGAGTTCCAGCAGGACACCACGCGGACGATCCTGAGCCTCATCTTCTCCGGCTCGCTCAGCCGGATGCCCGACATCCGCTTCATCTTCTCGCATGCCGGCGGAACGTTGCCGATGGTCGCCGGACGCATCGAGCATTACAGCACGCTGCCTGCGTTCAAGGACAAGGTGCCGAACGGCTTCGACTACGAGCTCAAGCGGCTTTATTACGAGATCGCCAACGCCGCCTACAAGCCGTCGATCGCCGCGATCACCAATATGGTGCCGACCTCGCAGATCATGTTCGGTACCGACTTTCCGCTGGTGGCGATCGACGATACCGCGAACGGGCTGCGGAACCTTGGGCTTGCGCCCACCGACGTGCAGGCGATCGCACGCGGCAACGCGATTGGTCTGTTTCCACGATTGAAAGGATAGTGCCCGGAGAAATCTCCGACCAACGGGGAATTGATATTGCCTCCATAATCCCCTTCAATTGCGGCGCCCGGCTAGCGCGGCCGGGCCTCTTGCGCAGGTTCGGGAGCTCAAAAAGACGGTCCAGCGGCTCAATTGAGAACGAGAACAAGCCGGTAAGGACGCGTAGTCACGTACCAGGAGGAGTACATGGCTTCGGTCGCGATCCGCGACGTCAGGAAAGCCTTCGGCGCCACGGAGGTCATCCACGGCGTCGACGTGCTGATCGGCGACGGCGAGTTCGTCGTGCTGGTCGGACCGTCCGGTTGCGGCAAGTCCACCCTGCTGCGGATGATCGCGGGGCTGGAGAACATCACATCGGGCGAGATCAGGATCGGCGAGCGCGTGGTCAACAACGTGCCGCCGAAGGAGCGCGACATCGCCATGGTGTTCCAGAACTACGCGCTCTATCCGCACATGACGGTCGCCGCCAACATGGCGTTCTCGCTCAAGCTGCGCGGCGCGGCCAAGGCGGAGATCGAAAGCCGGGTAGCGCGCGCCGCCGACATTCTCGGCCTTGGCCCCCTGCTCGCGCGCTATCCACGCCAGCTCTCCGGCGGCCAGCGCCAGCGCGTCGCCATGGGCCGCGCGATCGTGCGCGATCCGCAGGTGTTCCTGTTCGACGAGCCGCTGTCGAACCTCGATGCCAAGCTGCGCGTCGCCATGCGCACCGAGATCAAGGAACTGCACCAGCGCCTGAAGACGACGACGGTCTACGTCACCCACGACCAGATCGAGGCCATGACCATGGCCGACCGGATAGTGGTCATGCACGACGGCATCGTCGAGCAGATCGGTGCACCGCTGGAGCTCTACGACCGGCCGCGCAACCTGTTCGTCGCGGGCTTCATCGGCTCTCCGGCGATGAATTTTCTCAATGGGAAAATCCGTGCCAACGGCCATTTGGAGTTCGAAGGCAAAAACGGCGTGCGCCTGCCGCTCTCTTCGGCGCCGACCGGCAGCGACGGGCGGGAGGTCATCTACGGTGTCCGGCCGGAACATTTCACCATCGCCGACGACGGCGCCGAAGCGCAGGTGCAGGTGGTCGAACCCACCGGCTCCGAGCTGCAGGTCGTCGCCAAGCTCGGCAACGACGACATAATCGCGGTGTTCCGCGAACGCCACGACTTCAAGCCGGGCGACAAGATCCGGCTCAAACCCGACCCGCGGCTGGTGCACCTGTTCGACGAGCCGAGCGGACAACGTCTCAACGCCTGATAACGGAGGAAACGACACATGACCATGTTCACCCGCCGTACCCTGGTGAAAGGCGGCACCGCTCTCGCCGCGACCGGCGCGCTCGCAGGCTCGGGGCTCACCGAATGGGCGAAAGCCTGGGCGCAGACCGCGCCGTGGAAACCGGAGAAGGGCGCGCAGCTCTCGATGCTGCGCTGGAAGTATTTCGTGCAATCCGAGGACGATGCCTTCGTCGCGCTGCTCGACGCCTTCACCAAGGCGACCGGCGTCAAGGTCGCAGTCACCCGGGAATCCTACGAGGACATCCCGCCCAAGGCCTCGGTAGCGGCCAACACCAATGCCGGCCCGGATCTGTTCTGGGGCCTGTTCTCGCTGCCCCACCTGTTCCCCCAGAAATGCGTCGACGTCACCGACGTCGCCGACTATCTCGGTAAGAAATACGGCGGATGGGTGCCGACCGCGGTGACCTACGGCAAGAGTGGCAACAAGTGGATCGCCATTCCGATCTGCTTTGGCGGCAACATGCTGAATTACCGCATCTCCGCGTTGAAGAAGGCGGGCTTCTCGAAATTCCCGGAGACCACCGACGCATTCCTGGAATACGCCAAGGCCACCAAGCGCAACAATACGCCCGGCGGCATGGCGCTCGGCCACGCCACCGGCGACGGCAATTGCTGGGTGCATTGGTGCCTGTGGGCGCACGGCGGCAATGTGGTCGACGCCAAGGACAAGGTGATCCTCAACTCGCCCGAGACCATCAAGGCGCTCGAATACGCCAAGCAGCTCTTCGACAACATGATCCCGGGGGTGGCGGCATGGAACGACGCCTTCAACAACAAGGCCTTCCTCGCCGGCGAGGTGTCCTGGACCAACAACGGCATCTCGATCTACGCCGCGGCCAAACGCGACGCCACCAAGAAGGAGATCGCCGAGGACATGGACCACGCGCTGTGGCCGGTCGGACCGGTCGGCAAGCCGACCGAATTCCATGTCTGCTTTCCCACCTTGGCGATGACGTACACCAAGTATCCGCAGGCCTGCAAAGCGCTGATCGCGTACCTGCTGGAGGCGGATCAATACAACAAGTGGCTGGAGGCATCGGTCGGGTATCTCACCCATCCGCTCAACGCCTACGACAACAATCCGATCTGGACCGTCGATCCCAAGAACACGATCTTCCGCGAGGCCGCCAAGCGCACGCTCACCGCCGGCGGGCTCGGCTCGGTCGGCGAAAAAGCCGCCGCCGCGCTCGCCGATTTCATCGTGGTCGACATGTTCGCCAATGTCTGCACCGGCCGCGAGGACCCCAAGGGCGCGATCAAGATCGCCGAGCGCCAGGCGCAACGACTTTATCGCTGATGGGAGGAATGAGCGACGCTCGTGCCGAGACTCGGTGAGCCCCCTCTCCCCTTGCGGGAGAGGGTTGGGGTGAGGGTCAACTTCGTGACTTTGCGAACCACCCCCTCACCCGTCATCGCCTATGGCGCCACCGAACTGCCCTCTCCGCAAGGGGAGAGGGCGTAAACGACCACAGCGGACGCAAGGTGGGATTCGCGGCAGGCACTATGATCGAACAATCGAACCGAGTTGAACGTGATCTAGATGGCCGATCTTGCCTCAAGCCCGCAATCGCCCGAGCGCCCATCGGCGACGTCGCCGCGTGGGACCGGCTCAAGGTCAACCGTCATTGGTTGGGCCTGTGGTTCATGCTGCCGGCGGCGGCGTTCCTGCTCCTGTTCCTGGCCTATCCGCTCGGGCTCGGCATCTGGCTCTCGTTCACCGACGCGCGCATCGGCCGTAGCGGCAATTTCATCGGCTTCGAGAACTACGAGTGGCTGTGGGACGATTCGGTATTCTGGCTCTCGGTGTTCAACACGCTGCTCTATACCGGCGTGGCGAGCGCCATCAAATTCGCGGTCGGCCTCTATCTCGCGCTGCTGCTCAACCAGCACATGCCGTTCAAGGCGATCATCCGCGCACTCGTGCTCATCCCCTTCATCGTGCCGACCGTGCTCTCCGCCATCGCCTTCTGGTGGATCTTCGACAGCCAGTTCTCGATCGTGTCCTGGTCGCTGCGCAAGCTCGGGCTGATCGCGACCAATATCGACTTCCTCGGCGACACCTGGAACGCGCGCTGGTCCGTGATCTTCGCCAATATCTGGCGCGGCGTGCCGTTCATCGCGATCACGCTGCTCGCGGGGCTGCAGACCGTGTCGCCCTCGCTCTACGAAGCCGCCACCATCGACGGCGCCAGCCGCTGGCAGATGTTCCGCTACGTCACCTATCCGTTGCTCACCCCCATCATCGCCGTGGTGATGACCTTCTCGGTGCTGTTCACCTTCACCGATTTCCAGCTGATCTGGGTCTTGACCCGCGGCGGCCCCGCCAATGCCACCCACCTGATGGCGACGCTCGGCTACCAGCGCGCCATCGGCGGCGGCTATCTCGGCGAAGGTTCGGCCATCGCCACCGCGATGATTCCGTTCCTGCTCGCCGCGATCCTGATCTCCTGGTTCGGGCTGCAGCGACGGAAATGGCAGCAGGGGGAAAGCAATGACTGATCTGGGCCGCCGCTGCGTTTTTTTGTGCCGCGAACGGGGCAAGCCCCGCGCGCGGTGCCGAAAATGGCAGCAGGGGGAAAACAATGACTGACGCGCTCGTCCCCAAGGTGGCAAGTCCGAAAGCCGTCCTCACGGGGTCATCGGTCGCGGCCGATCACACCGAGGGCATGAGCTATCTGGAGACGCTGCCCCGGCGCCTCGTCACGCTCTACCTGCCGCTGTCGCTGATCCTGCTCGTGCTGCTGTTCCCGTTCTATTGGATGTCGCTCACCGCCATCAAGCCGGACGAGCAATTGCTCGATCTGGAGCGCTTCAATCCGTTCTGGACCTGGACGCCGACCTTCAAGCACATCCACAAGCTGCTGTTCGATACCTATTATCCGCTCTGGCTTTGGAACACGATGCTGGTCGCGGTCGGCGCGACCGTGCTGTCGATCATCGCCAGCGTGCTCGCGGCCTACGCGATCGTGCGGCTGCGCTACAAGGGCGCGCAATGGGTCGGCGGCGCGATCTTCCTCGCCTATCTCATTCCGCCGTCGATCCTGTTCATCCCCCTCTCCACCGTCGTCTTCCAGTACGGGCTGTTCGATACGCCGTTTGCGCTGATCCTGACCTATCCCACGATCCTGATCCCGTTCTCGACCTGGCTGCTGATGGGCTATTTCAAGACCATCCCGTTCGAGCTCGAGGAATGCGCGCTGATCGACGGCGCCAGCCGCTGGCAGATCCTCACCAAGATCGTGCTGCCGCTGGCGATACCGGGGCTGATCTCGGCCTTCATCTTCTGCTTCACGCTGTGCTGGAACGAGTTCATCTATGCGCTCACCTTCATCTCCTCGAGCCACCACAAGACGGTGCCGGTCGCGATCGTCAACGAGTTCGTCGACGGCGACATCTATCGCTGGGGCTCGCTGATGGCGGGCGCGCTGGTGGGCTCGCTGCCGCTGGTGATCCTCTACGCCTTCTTCGTCGAGCACTACGTCTCGGCCATGACCGGGGCGGTCAAGGAATAGCGGCGCGTGCCGCCGTCCATGCGTCGCGCAAGGCCTTGTCCGTCCGCCGAGATTAGGGTAGCCGGGGACATCATGGGGTCTGACTGCGGATGGACGCTCGCGTGAGCAGGCCGGCGGCGCGCCGGCGCCCTGCGGGGGGCCGCGATCCCGCGCGCACGCGCGCGACGATCCTCGCCGCCGCGACCGAGGAGTTCACGACCAAGGGCCTCAAGGGCGCGCGGGTCGATGCCATCGCGCGGCGCTCCGGCGCCAACAAGCGGATGATTTATCATTACTTCGGCAACAAGGAGGGACTCTATCTCGCGGTGCTGGAGACCGCCTACGCCGCTATCCGTACGGCCGAGATCGGCCTCAACGTCGTCGAGCGCGACCCCGTGGAAGGCATGCGCGAGCTGATTCAATTCACCTGGCGCTATTTCATCGAACACCCGGAATTCCTCAGCCTGCTCGCCACCGAGAACCTCAACCGCGCCAGCTATCTGAAGAAGTCGCGCCGCATTCGCGAGCTGCATTCGCCGCTCGTCGGCATGATCTCGACGCTGCTCGAGCGCGGCGCCGCGTCGGGCACGTTCCGCAGGGGCGTCGATCCGGTCCAGCTCTATATCAGCATCGCGGCGCTCGGCTTCTTCTACTTCTCGAACCGCTACACGCTCTCGACCATTTTCGGCCGCGACTTCTCCGCCCGCGACGAGCTCGCCGCGCGCAGTCAGCACGTGCTCGACGTCGTGCTCGGCTATCTGGAGCCTTGACACTGGAATCTCGGCTCTGTCCGGCACATCATTGCAGCATTGTGCGATTCGCATGTCTTGGTTAACCGTCGGGAGCGCCTGAAAAGGCGGCACTTTTCCTTCGCGACCGGCGGAATGGAACTTTTCGCACGGGATCGTGAACACGCCGGCCCTTTTTGGCCAAAGGCAGTGGTTAGTCGGCCGTCTCGCTTGTTTGCGTGAGATAGGGAGGAGACGCCGGTCAACGAGGGAAACCGATCGCGAAGATCAGGAGACCCGAACCATGGACGTATTAGCCACCGGCGCGACGGGCGTTGTTCGGCCCGTCGTTTGTTTTGGTCCATCTGTCGTCGTAAGTCGCCGTATCGCAAAACTCCGATCACGTCGGAACAGGCGCTTCGGATCCCGCGTTAACGAGCGACGCGACCATTTTTGTACACGTTAGCGGGTGACGCGACCAATTTTGTGCAGTTGTGACTCACCGCGCGCGGGGGAATGAATGCGCGCATCGACATCAGTTGATTGAAGGAATTCGACAATGAACAACAACAGACTTCATCGAGCGGCCGTGCGCGCCATCGCATGCGCATGCGTCACATTGAATGTGCTCGCCTGGAGCGCCACCGGCGCATTCAGCGCGGACAATCCGACCGATGGCCGGCGCACGACCGCTACGGCGCCAGCCGAGAAGAAAATGAAGAGCTGGCACTACCAGCTCCAGGACATCAATCCGAGCGCCATCGCCAAGTCGTCCGCCGATATGGTCGTGATCGACTACAGCGGCGAGAACGGCCCGTTCACCAAGGCGCAGGTCGAACGGATGAAGCGCAAACCCGATGGCTCGCGCCGGGTCGTCGTCGCCTATATGAGCATCGGTGAGGCCGAGACCTACCGCTGGTATTGGCCGCAGCGCTCCGCAGAGTGGCTCGGCCCCGAGAATCCGCAGTGGCGCGGAAACTATGGAGTGCGCTTCTGGCATCCCGATTGGCAGGCGATCATCTTCGAATACACCGACAAGATCATCGCGGCCGGCTTCGACGGCGTCTATCTCGACAAGGTCGACGAATTCGAGGAGGTAGGCTACGAGGACGAGATGGTGGAGTTTGTCAGCCGCATTTCGCAGAGAGCCAAGTCCCAGCGTGAGGACTTCTTGATTGTATCGCAGAACGGCGACGCGCTCATTCCCAACCAGAAGTTCCGCCGCGTGATCGACGCCTTTGCCCGCGAAGACCTGTTCTACGGCGAGAACGTTGACGGCGAACGCAACAGCGCCGACGCAATCCAGGACAACATCCAACGGCTGAAGATGCTCACCGCCGAGGGCAAGCCGGTATTCGTCGTGGAGTATCCGCGCGACGCGGAGCAGGCGCGGACGGTACGGCAGGAGATTGCCGAGCAGAACTTCATCGGGCTCGTTGCGCGCCGCGGGCTGGATCACCCGACGGAATAATCCGCGCGAAGACACCGAGGCGCATTCAGTTTCCCCGGAAACCGAATGCGCCTCACATTATTTGATGAAGGTGCCGTTGCGCAGCTCGGTCACCGCCTGCTGCAGCTCCGCCTGGGTGTTCATCACGATCGGCCCGTACCACGCCACCGGCTCGGCGATCGGCTTGCCGGAGACCAGCAGGAAGCGGATGCCCTGCTCGCCGGCCTGCACCGTCACCTCGTCGCCGCGGTCGAACACCACCAGCGACCGGTTGCCGGTCTGCTCGCGGACCAGCACCTCGCCGTCGTCGACGGCCTTCTCGGTCAGCACGCCGAACGGTTCGGAGGCGCCACGAAACACGCCGGAGCCCTCGAAGACGTAGGCGAAGGCGTGCCGCTCGACCTCGACCGGAAGGGTCTTGCGCTTTCCCGCCGGAACGAAGACGTCGAGGTAGCGCGGGTCGGCCGCCACGCCTTCCACCGGGCCACGCTTGCCCCGGAAGTCGCCGCACACGATGCGCACGCGGGTGCCGTCGTCATCGACGATCTCCGGAATCTCCGCCGCCGGAACGTCCTGGTAGCGCGGCGGAGTCATCTTCAGCGACGACGGCAGGTTGGCCCAGAGCTGGAAGCCGTGCATCTGGCCTTGCGCGTCGCCCTGCGGCATTTCCTGGTGCAGGATGCCGCGGCCGGCCGTCATCCATTGCACGTCACCGGCGCCGAGCGTGCCCTGATTTCCGAGGCTGTCGCCATGGTCCACCGTGCCCTTGAGGACATAGGTGATGGTCTCGATGCCGCGGTGGGGATGCCACGGAAACCCGGCGCGGTAGTCCTCCGGACGGTCGTTGCGGAAATCGTCCAGCAGCAGAAACGGGTCGAACTCGTCGGTGTTGCCGAAGCCGAATGCCCGGCGCAGCTTCACGCCGGCGCCTTCCATGGTGGGCTGGGACTGCACGATACGCTTCACAGGCCGAATGGACATGGTCCCTCACACGTTCCTGGGATGATGATCTGCGCCATATCTAGGCAGCGATCATCGGAACGTCGAGACCTGATCGACCTGGCCGGAGGCGACCTTGGGCCTGCTCAGCAGCCCTTGCAGATCTGCAGCTCCTTGTCCAAGTCCTCCTGCGCCTTGGTCCTGCCGCCCTGCCCCTGTCCCTGGGTCCCGCCGCCGCCCTCCTCCGCGCGCAAGACACTCGGCGGCAGGTCCGAAGGCCGTGGCTGACGATGGCCGACGGGCGCCTGCCAGGGCTGCGACTGCTGGGGCTGCGGGTCGATAGCCTGCGACTCCGCCGGCCGCTGGGCGTTGCTCTGGGCCAGAGTCGCCATCGGCAGCCCGGTTGCGATCAGCAGCGCCAAGACCGCGAAGGGCCTCGTCGCCAGCGTCCGGCTGCGCTTTGCCTCGTCCGTCGTGACTCGGTTCATGGCAATCCTCCGAGAAAAATGAAACGCCGTTCCCGTATCCTACGCCTATCTAACGCACAGTCGATTGAATTGGATTATCGCGAGCGGACCTATTTTGCTAAAATTCTCCGCGCCCCATACCCTATTGGTTCAGACCTCCCGGGATGGCGACGCAGCGTCCAGCCCGCCGGGGCGTCGTGGCTTTCAACGGCGGCTCATGACGAACCCGCCGCCTTCACCTCGACGAGGACGTTGCGGTAATGCGACGTCCCCACATTGCGAAGCTCATGCACCTCGCCGGCCTCTCGCCACACGACCTGGCCGACGACCTCCTTCGGCCGGCGAAGCGTGCCGTCCATCGACTCGATTTCAATCTCGCCGCCCGTCAAGGGAACGATGAGATAGGGCAGCAGGTGACGATGCCACGGCTGCTTCGAGCTCGGCTCGACCGAAACCGCCCACACCCGAATGGCATCGTTCTCGAACAGAACGTAGCTGCCGATAGGCCCGAGCTCCTGTTCCATTTCGGCTCAACTCTCCAATATGGCGACGCAGCGCGTCCATCCCGCCGAGGCGGTGTGGATCTTCACGGGGGAGCAAAAAACCTTGAAGGCGAGTCTATTTCGATGGGGTCCAGCCTTGCTTCCAGGCGGGCGGCTCCTGGGCATCGATAAGGATGAAGGCGATACGACACGGCTTGGTGCCGTTGTTGACCCAGGCGTGGTTGGTGCCCTGCTGGATCAGCACATCGCCCGCCTTCACGTGAACCTCGGTGTCGTCCATCAGCATGTCGATCTCGCCCTCCAGCACGATGGCGTAATCGATGCTTCGCGTGCGGTGGGTGTTTTGATGACGGGCGTAGCCCTGAGTCGCCGGATCGATCCCCATGCCGAGCAGCATGGCGTGATGGTCGATCGGCTGCGATGAAGCGGCGGTCGGAGGGAAATCCACGATACGGAAGATCGAACCGTTCCTTGGCGGCGGCACGCCGACATTGGTCTCGGTGCGGTCGGCGCTGCCCGAAACGTCGGCAGGGCTTTCCGCCGTCACCCACAGCATGCTGAGCGCATTGCCTCCGGGACTGCGCTGCCGGGATCCGACGGGCGCGTCGAGGATGGCGACCGCCTTGCCGTCAGCGTCGTGGCCGGTGACGATCCGTCTCGTTGTCGTCGTGATGTCCATGGTCGTTATGATCCTCTCGATCAGCGATCGGCATGCGATCGGCCGTTGATGTGACTATTCATCCGGCGGAATCACCGGTAGCAGCAGGTGCGACGGCCGCTTGGTGTCGTGATAAATCTTGTGCACCACGGTCTTGCTGCTGCAGATGTGATACGGGACGTACTCGGCGTTGGTCGCGCCGGCGACGCCGGTCGGCAGGTCGAGGCTGGTGATCTCGACGCAGATGCGGTGCCCCTGCCGGAACAGATTCGCCGTCGCCATGATCTCGATGGCGTATTCCGTGACCTCGCCGGGAACCACCGGCTTGCGCGCCGCGCGCGTGAGCGGATGCCACGGCTTCCACGGCTTCGAGCGTTTCGGATCGAGCGCGCGATGGGAAGCCTTGAGCCAGCCGCGCGTGACCTCGCGCTCCGGCAGGTTCTTCGGCAATTCCCGTTCGCCCTCCCGCACCGACATGACGGACACGTCGGGGCCGACGTCCTTGAGAATGACGATCCAGTTGGTGTCATCCTGGTCGATCTCGGCGAACAGGTTGAGCACGCACGGCCCCGCGATCAGCACGTCGTGCGGCAGCGGCTCGCTGAGGTAGCGCAGCTTCTGCACCACGCTGGTCTGCGTCGGCGGCATCTGCAGGAATGCGTCGGGCGGCGTGAACTCGTCGACGCTCGCGGGCATGAACGGCTCACCCGACAGCCGCTCCCAGTTGCGCAGATAGAGCTTGGTCCACTCGGTCTCGGGCAGCGGCCAGTCGTCGGCGTGGCGCCACTTATTCTCGCCCATGACCCAGAACTTGACCGGCGGCTCGAGCTCGATGCCGGTATCGATGCGCTTGAGCCAATGGTCGTACCAGCGCAGGATCTCGTTGTGGAACGAGCGGAACGGGCGCTCGAGATGCGCCGGCCCCGTGAGCAGGAGCTTCTTGGGCGCATCGGCATTGGCGAAGTAGCTCTGCGCTCCGTTGAGATGGGTCTTGTACGTGTAACCGTACCAGCCCGAGCCGGTATAGAACGGCACCTTGATCCTGGCGAACTCCGCCTCGCTCTTCTCGACCACCTCCTCCTTGTCGTAGGGGTCGATGAGCAGGTCGAAATAGGGCGGCATGTGCTGCCCCTTCTGCGCCACCAGATTTAAGACGTTGGGATACATGCGGTAGTCGGGATTGCTCATGGCCTCCCGCCAATAGGTCTCCTTCGGCTCGGGTAGATTTCCCGGCGCGCCCCGGTGCTGATGGATCGCGGAGAAGTGGCCGACAAGGTAACGAAACATGTGCAGCACGCCGCCCGGATATTCCTCCCGGAAGCCGCCCAGCACGCCATAGGCGCCGCGCGGATCGAACGGGAAGATCGCCTTCAGGTGCGGAGGCTGCTGCCTGGCGGCGTGAAACTGCTCAGCGCCGAAACCGGAAATGCCGACCATGCCGACATTGCCGTCGCACCAGGGCTGCGCGGCGATCCATTCGATCAGGTCGTAGCTGTCCCATTCGCGCGAGCCGCCGCCTTCGGATTTGCCGACACCGCGCGGAGACCCGATCACGTGGACGTATCCGCGCGATACGAAGAAATGCGTGTCGCCGGCTTCGAGCGGACCGGTCCAGAGCGGCGTCCAGGCCGGCTGCGGCGGCAGCGTGGCCGCCACATCCGGCCCCTGGAAATCCTTGTTGTAGATAGCGAAGGCAAGGAGCGCCGGAAGCTTCTCGTCGGTAGCCGGGCGATAGACGTCGACGCAGAGCTTCACACCGTCGCGCATCAGGACCTGCACATCGATGTCGCGGATCATCTTGTCGTAGATGGGCGCGCGATCGTAGTCGGTCGGCGGGCAATCGGATGCGGTCACGAAGCTCGAAGTCGACGCCTTGGTCATTTCTACACTGCCTCTTGATCGTTGTTCTGTTGCTTCGCTGCGTTGATGGCGCTCCAGACCCGCGCTGAAGTCACCGGCATGTCGATGTGCTCGACGCCGAGCGGACGCAACGCGTCCAGCACGGCGTTGACGATGGTCGGCGGCGCACCGATCGTTCCGGACTCGCCGATACCCTTGATGCCGAGCGGGTTGGTCTTGGCGGGAATCTCGACCAGCTCCGAGACGAAGGCGGGAAAGTCCTCGGCGCGCGGCATGCCGTAGTCGAGGAAGCTGCCGGTCAAGAGCTGGCCCGACGCGTCGTAGGCCACGTTCTCCCACAAGGCCTGGCCCGCGCCCTGGGCGATCCCACCGTGGATCTGCCCCTCGCAGATCATCGGATTGATGATCATCCCCAGATCGTCGACCGCGGCGAAGCGATCGATCGTGACCGCGCCGGTCTCCGGATCGACCTCGACCTCGCACACCTGGCAGCCGTTGGGATAGTTCGGCGGCCCGCCGGGAGCGCCGGTATAGGAGCCGGACGCCTCCAGGCCGATCCCGAACTTGAGCACCGGACCCGCCGGCGCATAGAACGCCTTAGCGACGTCCGTCATGGCGATCGCCTTGTCGGTGCCGACGACGGTGAACCTGCCCTGCTTGAACTCGATGTCGTTCGTCGCCGCCTCCAGCAGAGCGCCGGCCATCCCCTTCGCCCGCTCGATGATGGCGTCGGCCGCGCCGCGCAACGCCGCGCCGCCGACCATGGAGCTGCGCGCCGCGAACGTGCCGCGGCCGAACGCCACCTGCGCGGTGTCGCCCTGGATGTACTGGATGGCCTCGAACGGCACGCCGAGCCATTCCGACACGAGCTGCGCGAACGCGGTCTCGTGGCCCTGCCCGTGCGAATGCGTCCCGGCGACGATCGAGACCATGCCGCTCGGATCGAAACGCAACTCCATGCGCTCGTTGAACACGCCGCCGAGCTCGATATAGGGCGTAACCGCGCGCCCGCGCAGCTTGCCATTACGCCGGCTGGCCGCGCGCCTGGCCTCGAACCCCTTCCACTCGGCAACGTCGAGGCATGTGTCCATTACCCGCTCGAACTCGCCGCTGTCGTAGTTGTGGTGGGTCGGCGTGTGGTAGGGCAGCGCCGACGGCTTGATGAGATTGCGGCGGCGCAATTTCGACCCGGTCGATGCCCGACACCTGCGCGGCGCGATCGATCAGGCGCTCGATCAGGTAGATCGCTTCCGGCCGCCCGGCGCCGCGATAGACCGAGGTCGGCGCGGTGTTGGTGAATACGCGCTTGCGTGCTGAGCTCGACCGCCTGCACGTCGTACACGCTCGGGATCAGCATCAGCGAAAAGAATAGCGGCGCCGTGATCGCGGCCCACCAATAGGCGCCGAGCGCCTGATAGGCCCTGGCGCGCAACCCCAGGATTTTGCCGTCCGCGTCGAGGGCGAGCTCGCCGTAGACCACCTGGTCGCGCGCCTGGGTATCGAGCAGCAGCGACTTCGCTGCGCGTCGCCGTCCACTTCACCGGACGGCCGAGACGGCGCGATGCCCACAGCACGAGCACGTCGTCCGGATAGAGATTGGCCTTCATGCCGAACCCGCCGCCGACGTCGGGCGCGACCACGCGGATCTTCGTTTCGGGAAGGTGGAGAATTGCCGACGCGAGCTTGCTGCGCAGGCCGTGCGGATCCTGCGACGTGGTGTAGAGCGTGTAACGCCCGCTGCTGAAGTCTCCGATCGCGCAGCGCGGCTCGATCGCACTGGCGGTGACGCGATTGTTCTCGAGTCGGAGCGACACGACATGCTTTGCGTTGGCGAAGGCCGCATCGGTCGCCGCCTTGTCGCCGAAGGCGATGGTCACGGCGCTGTTGCCGTTCGGGCAGTCTTCCCAGATCTTCGGCGCGCCGGGCTTGATGGCGTCCTCCAGGCTGACCACCGCCGGCAACGGCTCGTAGTCGACCTCGATCAGCTCCGCGGCATCGCGCGCCTGCGCCTCGGTCTCCGCGACGACGAAAGCGACACGATCGCCGACGCAACGCACGCGATCCGCCAGCAGCACCGGCCGCACCGTGCCGAAGCCTTTGGGACCGCCCCAGTGCTCCGGCATGAAGTGGGGCGGGATGCCGCCGATCTCGTCAGCGACGGTGTCGGCACCGGTCAGCACCAGCACGACGCCGGGAGCGGCCCGCGCCGCCGCGACGTCGATGCGTTTGATCCTCGCGTGGGCATGGGTCGACAGCACCGCGACGCCATGGCACTGCCGCGGCAATTCCATGTCGCCGACATACGAGCCCCTTCCCGTCAGGAAGCGCTGGTCCTCGACTCGACGAACAGCCTGACCGATGCCGAACGATACCATCGTCACCTCCTCGTCATGCTTTCATCACGCACACAAACCACCATCCAGCATCAGCGCGGAGCCGCTGGTATAGGCGCTGTGATCGGACGCCAAAAACAGCACCGCGCGCGCGATCTCCTCGGGCTTGCCGTGCCGCCCGAGCGGAATCATCTGGTCGAAGAAGTCGCCGGCGTCGCGCCCGATGAGGCCGCTCATGTGCCTTTCGGCGGTGCGCATGAATTCATTGTCGATCGGCCCGGGATTGACGGTGTTGACGCGGATTCCGCGCTGCGCGACCTCCTTGGCGATGCAGCGCATCAACCCCATCAAGGCGTGCTTGGCCGCCACGTAGGAGCAGTTGCCGGCGACGCCCTTCACGCCGGTGATGCTCGACGTGATGACGATGCTGCCGCCATCGTTCATCTGCGGGATGACATATTTGCAGCCGAGGAAGCAGCCACGCACGTGGGTCGCTATGATGGAATCGAAGATCTCCTCCGGATACTCCGTCGTGGGAACGATCGGCCCGTCGTTGCCGGCATTGCTGAAGAAGACGTCGATCTTGCCCCAGGTCGCGACCGTGCGCTCGACGTAGTTCTTCACCTGGTCGGTCTTTGCCACGTCCGCCGTGATGGTGATCACCCGGCCTGGGTCGAGGCCGGCGGCAGCCGCCGCGAGCTTTCCCTGGTCGATGTCGACCAGAGCGACCTTCGCACCTTCCTGCAGCAGGAGGCGGACGCTGGCGAGGCCGATGCTGCCGGCGCCGCCGGTGACGACGCACACCTTGCCGTCGACCTGACCCATCTGTTCGCTCCCGGCCTTGACGTTCACGGTGCCACAAGCGTCTTCACGTCGATATCCTTTCGTATCAGCCCGAACTCGCGGGCGAGGCCGACGAAGAACTGGAAATCCTCCGGCCTGGCCGCAGTCGTCATGGTCGGATAGACCGGCGTGTTGAAGCCGAGATATTGCTTCTCGATCGCCTTCGCCTCCTCCGGGTTCGACTTGATGAAGGCGAGGCCCTCGGTGAGGCATTCGCGGAACTTGCCGATCACGTCCGGGTTGGCCTTGGCCCAGGCCGCGGTCGCGACCCAGAACGCCAGGATCGAGTCGGGGCTCACCGCGACGTAGTACTCCTCCGGAATCCGATATCCCGTCTCGGAACCGACAATGCGCGAGCGGATTGGCTCGACGGCGAGCACGCCGTCGACGGTGCCCGCCCGCAACAGGTCGTTCATTTGCGGGAACGGCGTTTCGATGAAGGTGACGTCGTTGAGATTCACGCCGTTGTTCTTGAGCCATTTGCGGAACATGACGTCGGCGACGCTGTTGACGCCTGGCACCCCGATCTTCTTGCCCTTCACGTCGGCCGCGCTTTTGATTTGAACTTCCTTGCGAGCAACCAGGCTGATGGTCGGATTGTCCTTGAGCATACGCGTGGCGCCGGCGACCACGTTGAGATCGATGCCCCCGTCGGCGGCTTGCAGGAGGACCGTCGCCGTGCTCATGCCGATCTGCAGGCTGCCGGCGACCAGGGCCGGCGGAATGTTGCCCACGATCGGAATGCGGGTGAGCGTGACGTCGAGATTGCCCTTCTCGAAGCATCCCTTCTCCTTGCCGATGAAGGCCGGAAGAAAGTCGCTCGCGCTGGCATAGCCGATGGCGACCTTTTTCGTTTGCGCGACAGCAGGCGACGCGACGACGGACGCCGCGATCAAGGCACCCATCAATGCAAACATGCGACATTGCAACATGGACTTTTCCTCCGAGTTCTACCGGTTTGGATGGCGCCATCTCAGCAGGCGTTGCTCGACCATCAGCAACGCGTAGTTCACGATGAAACCAATCGTCCCCAGCATGATCAGGCCGGCATAGAGATCGGCGCTGCGAAAGTTGCGCTGCGCGAAGAAGATGTCGCGCCCGAGCCCGGGCAATGACGCCTGCATCTCGGTGACGACGGCGAGGATGAGGCAGATCGCGAGGCTGACGCGCACGCCCGACAGGATGTCGGGCAGCGCCGCTGGAAAAGCGATCTTGCGCAGGAACTCGACGCGGCCGAGTCCGAGCGCGGCCGAGACTTCCCGCAAGCGGACCTGCAAGGAGCCGAATCCGTAGATGCTCGACAGCAGCACCGGCCAGATCGCTCCGAACGCGATCACCGAGACGGACATCTCGTTGGACAGGCCCAGGAACAGGATCGCGACCGGAATGATCGCCGAGGCCGGTAGCGGCCGCAAGAACTCGAGCGTCGGCTCGAGGAAGTCCCGCGCCACGGCGGACGATCCGATCGCCGCGCCGATCACGATGCCGAGCAGCGACGCGAACACCCAACCGACCAGCATCCGCAGCGACGTCGCTTCGATCGACGGCCAGATCGAGCCGTCCGCGAAGCGCGTTGCCAGAACCTCGAACGCCCGCGAGGGTGCCGGGAAGAAGACCGGAGAGATCACCCGCAGCTCCGCCAGCAGCTGCCACACCAGCAGCAGGCAGGTCGCAAAGGCGAGCGCGGGCAGGCTCGACGCCGGGCTCGCGAGCAGGCGTTTCATGCCGCCCTCCCGCCTTGCGGCGCCGGCTCCGAGGTCCGCACCTTCCGCAGCAACGCGTTGACGGCGTAGCCGAGGATGCTCAGCCACAGCAGCTGCGCGTACATCAGGTCGACGCGAAGCGATTGCTGCGCGACGATCAGGCTGTAGCCTAGACCGCGCGGATTGACGACGATCTCCACCGTCACCGCGACCACGAGCGCGAAGCCGACCGCGACCCGCACGCCGACATTGATCCGGCCGAGCGCCGCCGGGAGGACGATCTTGCGCATGCGCTGCGCGAACGAAAGCTCCAGCGCCTGCGCGACCTCGAGCAGACGCGGCTCGATGCCCGCGCACGGCGGCGACGGTCGCGATCAGGATCGGCCAGACGCAGGCATAGGCGACGACCGCGCCCTCCATCGGCAAGCCGAACCCGAACAGCAGCAGCGTCAGCGGGATGAACGCGACCGCGGGGATCGGGCGCAGCGCCTCGATCGTCGGTCCGACGGTCCGCTCGATGGGACGCGACAGGCCGATGATCGTGCCGGCGAGAACGCCGGCGACGACCGCGATCGCGAGCCCGAACGCCGCCGCTTCGAAGGTCTGCGCGGTCGCCAGCAGGATGGAGCCGTCCCGCAGGCCGCCGATGCCCGCCGCCAGGATGTCGGACGGCCGCGACAGGAATTCCAGCTTCAGCAGGCCGGTCCGGCTCGCGGCTTCCCAGCCGGCGATCGCGAGCGCCGGAACGAGAATACCGCGGAGGAGGCGCCGCATCGTTCAATGCCCCTGCAGCATGCCGAACAGGCGATGCCGCAGCGAAAGGAAGTTGAAGTCCTCCCGGGTCGTGAGCTGGTTGCGCGGGCGCGGCAAGTCCACATCGACCAACTCGACGATACGTCCGGGATTGGCGCCGAGCACGATGACGCGGTCGCCGAGATAGATCGCCTCCTCGAGATCGTGGGTGATGAAGACCACGGTCATGCGCCGCTCGGCGGCGATGGCGAGCAACTCGTCCTGCAGGGTCTGCCGCGTGATCGCGTCGAGCGCGCCGAACGGCTCGTCCATCAGCATGATCTTGGGTTGCTGGGCCAGGCAACGCGCGATCTGCACCCGCTGCTGCATCCCGCCGGAGAGCTGGTTCGGAAACTGGTCGGCCGCGTTCTGCAATCCCATCTTGGCGAGCAGCCCGTCGATGGCCGCCGCGCGCTTGTCGCGCTCGACACCGCAGGCTTCGAGGCTGAGCGCGACGTTGCCGGCGACGGTGCGCCACGGCAGCAAGGCGTTGGGATAATCCTGAAAGACGATGGCCCGCGAGCGCGAAGGCCCGCTCACGCGCTGTCCCTGGAAGCGGATTTCGCCGCTCGTGGGCTGCAGCAGCCCGGCCAGCAGGCGCAACAGCGTGGTCTTGCCGCAGCCGGACGGGCCGACGATGCACAGGAACTCGCCCTCCCGCACGTCGAAGCTGATGTCCTCGAGCACCGGCCGGGCGCGGCCCGCCCCGAAGGCGAGAGCGACCTTCTGCACCGTCAGCGCCGGCGCACCATCCGCGATGCGTTGCGCCCGCGGCACGACCGCCAATGAAGCCGACACGCACTCCTCCCGCGCCGGAGAAGACCGGCCGCCGTTTTTTGCTTTGCTGCGCGGCCCGGTTTGACAGCCCGCGCCGCCGATCTTTATTATTGAGCGTGCTCATAATTGAGCATGCTCATATTTATGTCAAGAGTGACTTTCGCGGACCCCGCTTGTGCCCGCGCGATGACCTGAGGCATCAAGCTTGCGAGCGACCATGCGAGAGAGTCCGGTGCCAGCCTCGACGACCAGGAAGATGCGGACGCCGGGCGGCCACACGTCGCTGGGGCAGCGCGAGAAGAACAAGATCGACAAGCTGCATCGCATCAAGGAGGCGGCGCGCGAGCTGTTCCTGTCGAAAGGCTTCGACGACGCCACGACCCGGGCGATCGCGTCCCGCGCGGGCGTCGGCATCGGCACAGTCTTCATCTATGCCGACAACAAACGCGACCTGCTGTTCCTAGTCGCCAACGACGAGCTCGAGGAGACCACCGACAAGGCCGAAGCCGGCATCCGCGACGATGCGTCCTGCCTGCAGAACCTGCTGACGGTCTTCCGCCATCACTACGAGTTCTTCGGCCGGCAACCGGAGCTGTCGCGCCTGATGCTGCGCGAGATGACCTTCTACGACTCTGGCCGCCAGGCAGACCGCTTCCGGGCGACGCGCGAGCGGGTCATCAGGCTCGTCGGCGGCATCATGAAACGGGCGTTGGATCGCGGGACAATTCAGGTGCCCGAGGATTCCGGCTTCGTTGGATGGGTCGCGTTCTGCATCTTTCAGGTGGAGCTGCGCAGGTGGCTCACCACGAAGGAGCTCGACATCGACGAAGGCATGGCGGCGCTGCAACGCGCGCTCACGCTGTTCATGCAGGGCCTCGCGCCGGCCAAGGCGGCGCTGGCGATGGCCGAGCGCGCGCGCCCGAGCGGTCGGCGCGCGTAGCCGGCGTCATCGGTTGTGTGACGGACCTCACACTCGTTCCCAGGCTTTCGATGTACTTCACGCCCATCTCATGAACCTGCCGCCTCCCCGCGGCACGGTCGCCCTCTTCACCGTGTGTCGGCGGAGCGGGGCCCCAACGCAAGGAGAGACGACCGTGAAGCCCATCAAGCACGCCCTTCTCGTTGCTGCCGCTACCCTGGCGCTCACAGGCCCGCTCGCCGCCCAGGTCAACGACGTGTCCGTTTCGCGCGAATGCGCGCAGCGTGACGTTCAGTCGGTGACCCAATTGGAGCAACAGGGCGAAGCCCAGGCCCTGCCGGGGTACGTGCTGTACGAGACGTTCATGACGGTGCTGCGCGCCCGCGCGGCCTGCAACGAGGGCCGCGTGGCCGACGGCCTGGCGATCTACGACGGAATTGTACAGCCGGTCCTCGCGCAGAAGAAACAATAACCTCAGTCAATCGCGAACGACCTCAGTCGGATCGCGGGAGCAGACTCCCGCGATCCCCCTCCCCGACCACCTGCAGATCGATCTTGTCGATCAGCTCGGCGCGCTCTTCCTCGGCGGCTTTCAGAAGCGCCGCGGTCTGCTCCGACGTGCTGCTGTTCGTGCCGAGCAGAACGGTGCCGCCGATCACCGCCGTCATCGCGCCGATCATGGCGGCGGCATCGAACCTGATTCCTCCGAACATCATGGCTACGATCAACAGTCCGCCGATCGCAATCGCGGCCTTGGAGAACAGCATGAGCTTGCGGCAGCGTTCAATGACGTCCGCGAGCTGCTCGATCCGCTCCTCGAGACGTGAAATCTGCCCGCGAAGGTCGCCGTCGGTCATGATGGGGTAGCCCGCAGGATGGGTGGAGCCATGGCCGTCTTCCGGGCCATGGCGATACCCATCATCCCTCGTGAATTCAGATACATCGCCAAAGTGATGGGTATCGCCATAGCGCGTCGAATACGCGCTATGGCTCCACCCATCCTACACACGTCCGCACACATCGCGGCAGCGCTGCTGCGTTGCCAAGACACCGGGCCTCGATATACTCGCGCGCCATCCCCGATCCAAGCCGCCGCCACTCAATGACAGGCCGGCACAAGGAGGAGCCATGCCGCGCCGCCGAACCGCCGGCTTCCTGCTGCTCGCCGCGTCGGTGTTGCTGCTCGCGCCGGTTTCCGCACCCGCGCAGGACTACCCGTCGCGCCCGATCCGCCTGATCATCACCTCGCCGGCCGGGTCGCTCGTCGATGTCCTGGGCCGCCTGATCGCCGACGAGATCGGGCCCCGTCTCGGGCAGACCATCGTGGTCGACAATCGTCCGGGCGCCATGACGCAGGTAGGGTCGGACGCCATCAACCGGGCGGCCGCCGACGGCTACACGCTGATGATCGGCACGTCGGAAATGACCATGATGCCCGCGCTGAAGAAGGGGTATCGCTACGATCCGCTCAAGGACTTCACGCCGATCGCGCTGGTGGCATCGTCGTGGACCGTGTTCGCGATCCATCCCGCGGTGCCGGCGAAGACGCTTCCCGAGCTCGTCGACTATTCCAAATCCAATCCGGCGGGCGTGCGCTACGGCAGCGGCGGCATCGGCGGCGCGCTGCACATCGCGGTCGAGATGCTCAAGCTCAGGAGCGGCGGCAACTTCGTTCACATCCCCTATCGCGGCGGGGCGCAAGCCGCGACCGACGCGGTCGCGGGCCAGATCGACATGGTCTCGATGGGGCTCGCCAGCGCGCGCGTCGCCGAAGGCGGCAAGTTGCGCGTACTGGCGCAGACCGGGCCGAGCCGCCACCCGCTGTTCGCCGACGTGCCGACGACCGCGGAGGTCAACCTGCCGGACGTGCGCATGGATACCTGGTTCGGGCTCATCGCCCCGCCCAACCTGCCCGCGCCGATCGTGGCGCAGATCGCGCGCGCGGTCGAGACCGGCTCGCAGCAGCAGGGCTTCCGCGAGAAACTGTTCAAGATCGGCTGCGACGTGGCCTGGAAGTCGCCTGCCGATTTTATCTCGTTTCTCTCCGCCGATCGGGACAAGTGGGCGAAGCTGATCCCGAGCATGGGGATCACGCTTCCGGATTAGCTCGGATTCCCTTGATGCTGCGCATTGCATCGATCGTTGCAGCCTTTGCCGGACTTGTCGCTCCGTGCACCCTGCAGACGGCGCATGCGCAGCTTCCGCTGGCCCTCGAGTCCGCTCCCGAGTTCGTGCGCGAAGCACTCGATCACTCCTATGGCCGTGCGCTGGTCGCCGAGTTTTCCGATGCCATCATCGAAAGCGCCGACGAGACCTGCCTTTCGGGGGGGCGCCTCGACGCGGCTGTCCTCGACCAGCGCGGACGCGATCTCTTCCAGCGTTACGGCACGCGCACGATGTCCATGCTGCAGCAGAACATCGATCTGCGCCGCTACGACGCCGAGCTTGCCAAGCGCGCCGGCGCCAAGGCCAAGACGGAGCTGGCGGCGCTCCGCAAGAATCCGAGCGTCCAGGCCTACACCAGGATCGAGCGGCCGATCAGGCTCGCCAAGGTGCTCGACTTCGTGGTCGAGCAGTTCGACCGCTATGTGCTGCTCAACGGCATCCAGCTAAAACCCATCTCCCCACTCGCGACCGGCAATGTCAGGCTGATGGCCGCCAAGCCGAGCGAAGCGAGCGAGGAAGCACCTGGGCGAGCCAAGGCCGTCCGCAAGGCGCGTCAAGTCCAGCCGCGTCAAGTCCAGCCGCGTCAAGTCCAGCCGCGTCAAGTCCAGCGCTACGTCGCCATTTCCGAGGCCTCCGGCGCGGCCATCATGTCGGCCTTCGACCGCGAAGCCGCCGCACTTTGGGGCCCAAAGACCTTCTACTCGGGCGTCGAAGACGACCTCGCCGAAGTTTGCATTCTCCCGCGCCGCCAACCCAACTAAAGGACACAAAGTGAAAGATTCCATGACAAGAAACGCAGCCTGGCCGAACGGCAAGAAGATCGCGGTTTCCGTGACCGTCATGTTCGAGACGTGGTCGGAAGGACACGCCCCGAACTATTCGGTGCAGACCACGCATCTCAAGGCCGGAACCGTGGACCACGCCAGCAAGGCCTGGTCGACCTACGGCGGGCGCGTCGGCGTGTGGCGGATCGTCAACATGCTCGACCGCCTGCACATCCCGGGAACGTTCTTCACCAGCGCCCAATGCACGCAGGAATATCCCGCCGCGGTGAAGCAGATCGTCAAATCCGGGCACGACCTCGGCGGCCACTCGATCACGCAGGACCAGATCCTGGGCTATATGACGGTCGAGCAGCAGGACGCCACGATCCGCAAGAGCATCGACATGCTCGAGTCGTGCGGCGGCAAGAAGGTGACGGGCTGGGCGAGCCCGGTGGTCGCCTTCACGCCGGAGACCGCGGGCTTGCTGGCGAAGGCGGGGCTCGCCTGGACCACGGACGTGACCTACGCCGATCTGCCGATCAAGATTCACACGCCGCACGGCGCGATCGCGGGGGTGCCGACCACGGACTTCTCCGACAATCGCGTGATGCGGGCCTCGCCGCGCGACCTGTTCGACGTCTACAAGGGCACGTTCGACTACCTGCATCAGAACGAGCCCATGGGCCTCTTGGTGCTCGTCATCCATTGCCAGTTCGGCGGCCGGCCGCTGATCACGGCCGTGCTGCAGGAGGTCCTGAAATACATCGGACAATTCCCCGACGTCTGGTTCGCCCGCCACGAGGAGCTGGGGCGTTGGGCGCTGGCAGCCGATGTCGACGAGCACACCTACCAGGGCCGGTTTTTCGCGGACGTGGCGCTTCAGCGCTGAATGTCCGCCTTGTCGACCTTGGCAGGCGAGCTGCGCACGCAGACCACTTTGACGGCTTCGTTCGGAGCGAGCTCACGTCCGATCGCGTTGCCGGCCAGATAGGCCTGACCATGCATGAAGCAGGTTGCGGGATTTCCGAACGTGGACGGGACAAGCACTACGTCCAGTGCATTGTCGCGCGTGCAGGCACGAAGGTCGGGGTCGGTCGCAAGCGAGCAAACCAGGATCAGCGCAGTCAGCATCAAGTGGCTCCCATCTTGAGTTGATGGGCGCATCCTCCGTATCTGTGGGGCATTGCGGCAGCTTGGGTGCAAGGCCCTACGTATCTAAAAGCAAGAACTGGACCACGCTCGACCGGCGCCGGTGGTCTTTGAACGACCTGTTCCCGGCTCCGTTAACTGATTCGACTCGACGGAACGTGGCCTTGTGGCAAGGCGGCTACGATTGGTCAACCGATGGACGGGGATGGTCCGCGAGCCAGCACAACCTGCGCGTCTGTCGCGGTGGTCGCGAGAACGCCGCGCTGACGTGGATTCGTAAGCAAGTGAATTGGTAGCGGGGAGTGGGATCGAACCACCGACCTACGGATTATGATTCCGCCGCTCTAACCATCTGAGCTACCCCGCCATATAGGCGAATCAGCCACTTAGCACATCCGGCTTTTCCCGCAGGCTGGCCAATGGCAGGCCCCGATATCGCATTTGGAGGCGCCTGCTTCAAGGGCTAGGAGCCGGGATGGATTGCCGCTCACGGCGGCGTTCCGCAGGAGCGGGTCCAGCACCAAAGCTGCCACCGCCGTCTCCGGAGGGCCACTTCAGCCCGTTGCGCCGGCCTATGGCCGCCTATTGCTCCCGCCCCGGACGATCGCGTTCCAGGACTTCATCGAGACATCCAATCAACTGCTTATCATCGAGAGGCTTGCTCAAATACCCTGCTGCGCCATCGCACAACACGTGGGCGCGAATCCTGTCATCCGGAAAGGCCGTGACGAAGATCACCGGCGTACGATAGCCGTTGGCGATCAGCCGATCCCGCATTTCGATTCCGGACATGCCGGGCATCTGCACGTCGCTGATCACGCACGACGTGGCGCCAAGCCGGCCAGAGTCCAGGAACTCCTCGGCCGACGCAAATGTCTCGCTTTCGTACCCGAGCAGTAGCATGAGACGTTTCGTTGCTGCGCGTATGGACGCGTCATCGTCGACAATGGAAATCATAGGGACCTGAGGCATTGTTCCTGATCTGAAGCGAAGTTCCTGCTCTGAAACGAGGTTCCTGTTCGGAAAGCGAGGCGCGTGTTGACGCGAACATGCCAATTGTGAAGGTTCGATGAAATTATACTCACGTATAAAATTGTCACTATTTTGGGCGGCGGACACCCAAAATGTCCGCCATCCGCACCAGATCGGGCAGCATGCGCGCGCCCATCTTCTGCATGACGTGGCCGCGGTGCACCTTGACTGTAACTTCACTGAGTTGAAGTTCCGCGGCAATCTGCTTGTTCATGAGCCCTGACGTCACAAGCGCCATGATCTCCTGCTCGCGAGGGCTCAACTCCTCGAACTTCCTTTTCAGGTCCGCCTTCGCTTTCTCCTCGTCACGCCGTTTGTGGTCCCGGTCGAGGGCCAGTCGTACCGCGTCCAGCATGTCCTGGTCGCGAAACGGCTTGGTGAGGAATTCGACGGCGCCCGCCTTCATGGCCCTCACCGACATCGGGATGTCGCCGTGGCCGGTGATGAAGACGATGGGAATCTGAATATTGGCCTTGGCCAGTTCGGATTGAAAGTCGAGGCCACTCATGCCGTGCAGCCTGATGTCGAGAACGAGGCAGCTGGCGACATCGGACGGCCCGCTCTTCAGAAATTCGGAAGCCGACGCAAATCCTTCAGCATGGAGACCGACCATGCGGAAAAGTCTGCCGAGCGATTCGCGGACGGACGAATCGTCGTTGACGACGAAAACGATCTCCTCGTTCTGTTCGGTCATCATCCGCGACCCGATGGACACCCCGGCAGTTGAACATAGAAAACGGTTCCATGCGGCTCGCGAGCAGATGCCCAGAGCCGGCCATCGTGTGCCTCGACGACCGAGCGGCAGATCGAGAGCCCCATACCCATTCCTTGCGACTTCGTCGTAAAGAATGCCTCGAAGATACGATCCATGTTCTCCGCCTCGATCCCGGGCCCCGAATCTGCCACCGAAACCAGCACGTCGCGCCCCTCATGGAGCTGAGATTTCACCAACAACAATCGTCGGCGATCCGTATTCGATCGCATCGCCTCGACGGCGTTCACGACCAAATTGAGAAAAACCTGCTGCAGCTGCACCGGATCAGCCATGACCTCCGGAACCTCTTCGAACAGGTCGGTTTGCAACAGGATCTGTTGGCTTTCCAGTTCGCCATGAACAAGCGCAAGAACTTGCCGCACCAGATCGTTGACGCCAATCGGACGCCGTTCGCGACTATCCTTGCGGAACATCCCGCGGACACTCGCGATAACCTCGCTGGCGCGACGGCCATCGTCGACTATGGAGTTGAGAGCAGCTCGCACTTCGTCGAGGTTGGGCTGCGCCTTTGCCAGCCACCTCAATCCCACACTGCCGTTTGTGACAATTGCCGACAGTGGCTGATTAACCTCATGAGCGATCGAAGCGGTCAGCACGCCCATGGTCATCAGCCGTGCGTTGCGGGCAAGCTCGGATTGCTCGGACCGCTCGCGCAGCCGCGCCGCCGCCAGTTCCGAGAGCATGTCATTGAAGGCTGCCGAAAGCTGTCCGATCTCGTTCTTGCTGGTGTAGTCGATACGCAAACTGTAGTCCTTGGTCTCGCGGACCGCCGATGCGACTTGCTCCAGGCGTTCCAGCGGCCCGACGATATGTCGATGGGTCATGACCGCGATGACGATGCTGAGAGCCGCGAGCGCGCCGATCCCTACGAGGGTCCATCGCATTCTATCGAGCAGGCCATCGATGCGAGCTTGCAGTAGCCGATCAAGCTCCGACTGGGCGACCTGCCAGACTCCGATCACGCTGTTCAGGGCATTGCGATAAAGATTGTCGGCCGCGGTGGCGTCGCGTCGGGCGGCATCGCTGCCGGCGCTCAAGCCGCCGAGATAGGCGCTCGTACTCGAAATCATGGTTGCAAAAGCGCCATCCACGGCTTGCTTCAGGCTGCCATCGGGATTCCCGCGAAATGCCCCTGCCAGAGTTGCTCCCATTTCGTCCGTTGTGGACCGAAGCAAGGGATCCAGTATCTGGATGTGCAGCTTCTGCTCACCGGACAGAGTCCGGGCGGCGGATGCCTCGTGAAACAACACCTGCATCTCGCCCAACTGGTCGAGAAAGGCCGGCAGCTTTCTCGTGACCAGATCCTGGACGTGGTAGCTGTCGAGATCGGGATCGAGCGCGAGATTTGAATCGTCGGCAATGCGCGAGGCGAGTTGGCGCGCCTTTGCCAGGACCTCCAAGCCATAGCCGACGCCGCTCTCGGAATTCCGCGACCAAAGTCCGAGCATTTCCGCGAGGGCCTGCGCGATCTCGTTTGTTTGCAAGGCAGCGCCGGCATTCTCTTGCGCCGTTGCGAGCGCCTCGAGGACGTTCTCAGTTGACCCGATTGTCGGCGGGGCGGCTGCAACGAAGGGTTGTTGACCCAGGACCGTGGCGTAGATTTCGCGGACCGTCGCCAGATATCTGGAGCCGGCCAGCTCTTTGCGCGCAAATTCGATCGAAATCAGCTTTTCAGCGACCAGGCTATAGGTCGTCGCACCGATTGCGGCGATGAACACGCCGCACAGAATGACCAGCGTGGTGCCAGTGCGAAGGTTCTTGAACACCACCTGCTCCCGCGATCGCCTACGGTCCGAATGGGTTCAACGAGCAAGTGGACTCTAGCACATCCGGACTTGAAGGGAGGTGCAGAGGGACTGGTCCGATTTGTCGCAAGTCCTGCGATTCAACCGGCTTTTCGAGTTGGTGCCGTTCGATTCATAACCCCCCGGCCCGCAAAAAAATGGAGGTCCACGCTGGGGCGTCCCTGACGTGAATCGTCAACGGTGTCGAATGGTCCCGCGGCGGGCTCGAATACACCTAGGTATCGGTCGGCTATTCGTACGTGTCAGACCACTCTACCGACGGACAATAGAGCACTGGCCACATGAGTCCTAGCCTCTCCGCAACAGGGAGGCGTACATGACAACAATCGTCATCAAGGGTTCGGCGGAGCGGCTCTCTCGGCGGCAGTCCGATGAAAGCCTGATGCACGCTATCGCGGAGGGCGACTCTGTCGCCATGCAGGCTCTGTATCAGCGGCATTGCGAACGCGTGAAGCGATTCGTATTGCGCCTGACCGACAATGTCTCGATCGTTGACGACATCGTCAGCGAAGCGTTCCTCGACGTGTGGCGCCGAGCCGACACATTCGAGAGCCGTTCACAGGTCACAACCTGGTTGCTGGCGATCGCCCGCAACAAGGCCCTCTCGATGCTGAAGCGTGGTTGCGCCGTGCAATTGGACGAGAAAGTGGCGCAGACGATCGAGGATCCATCCGATGATCCCGAAGTCACCGTAAGCAAATTGCGTCGCGATGCGATCGTGCACAGATGCCTGGAGCAACTGCGACCGGCTCACCGGCAGGTCGTTGACCTCATCTACTATCAAGAGAAGTCCATCGGGGAGGTCGCGCACTTGATCGGAATCCCGCTGAACACCGTCAAGACGCGTATGCACTATGCCCGGACTCGAATTGCTTACGAGCTCAGCAAGGAGGGTGTCGGTCGGGCGTCGTTGTGATTTTGCACTAGTGCGGTGGCTCTGACGTTCCGATCAGTCTCGCAGCACGTTATTCATCGGAACGTCAGAGCCAAAACCGCACTAGAACCATAGACTTGCTAGTGTCCCTTTGCTTCCAACGTTCGCACCCGAGCGTGCTGCAATGTGATGCGAACGTTGGAAGCGGGACACAGTATCGGCGGAGCGGTTGAAGTGCCCATGCAGATCAAGAGGAGTGGCCCGTGACGCTGAGTGTAACGCGGTCCGAACACGCACCTTCACCGATGCCTGCCATACGGGCAGACAGGGCGATCGAAGCGCCGCAGTTGGCGCCGGCGCTTCGAAACGTCAACAACGCAGCCAACGACCGATATCCCGTCGCGACCGTTTGCGCACGTATTCTGATCGCCGGCGGTCACGAGGTCGTTCGCGCGGGCCTGAGATCGATCCTGGAACGTCACGCCGGTTGGAAGGTGATTGCGGAGGCGAGCGACGGAAAGGAGGCCATCTCCAGGACGGTAACCACGAAGCCCGACGTTGTCATCATCGACTGCTCGGTTGCCGTGATGAACGCGATCGAGACCACCCGCCAAATCCGCGCACGTATGCCGGAGACGGAGGTCTTGGCGATCATGATGCACGAGAGCGACGATATCGTCGGCGAACTGTTGCAAGCCGGAGCGCGGGCCTTCGTCCTGAAATCCGACGGAACGAAGTATATCATTGCAGCCATCCAGTCGCTGGCAGCTCACACGCCCTTTTTTACCGCCAACCTTTCGGCGAGGCTTATTGACACATTCATTTCGGGTTCCAATCGCCGTGCAGGAAGTCCGTTGACGCCACGCGAACGGATCGTCGTCCAGTTGATCGCCGAAGGCCGCAGCAACAAGGAAATTGGCCGCATCCTCAATCGCAGCCAAAAGACTGTCGAGGCGCAACGCGCTGCTGCGATGCGAAAAGCGGCCGTGACGTTCGACGGCGGGCCTGGTCCGCTATGCGGTCCGTAACAGGCTTATCGAGCCATAGTCGGCCAGTAACCTGGGCAAGTTGCCCCGAAAGCAGGTCCGATTGGCAATGCCAGGACCCGAGTTTGAATATTTCCGCGTATTTTGCCTCGTTTGAGAAGGTTGAAAGCAAGGTTGGTCCCACAGCGGACTGCGTCGTCACAACGCTCTTTTAGAGACGGTTTACCGGGCTCGCCGCATAATGGGGCCGCCATCAGCGCCTCCCAGCATGGCGCGTGTGGGCAACACCGGTTCGCGATGACACAACTGAAATCGATTTGCCTGCTGGCTTTCTTGACGGTGGCAACGACGGCGGATTCGGTCGTCGCGCAGACGATCAGCCGGACCGCGAGCTATTCGGCGGCCTTTTTGCGCGATATCTGCACGGGTCAGCGGGCTGGGATCAGCCCAAAGGACCAAGACACGTTGTGCCTGTCCTACCTGTCGTCCTTTCACGATGCCATCGACGAGTATGGCGAGGCCGGCTTCAGGCTCTTCTGCCCTTCCGACGCAATGTCGGTGGAAGCAATGCGTGCCGCCCTCATGGGCTATATTGCGGACCTGCCGGAATCCGCCGACTTCCTGCCGGGCGGCCGCATTCTGGTCCAGGCGCTCGCGCGCGCCTATCCCTGCAAGGACAGTCAATAAGCCTCGACGCGAACGGTCAGTTGTTGTCGGCGGGCATCTTGCTCGCGATCGTCCGGACCGGTTTCCCGTCGTAGTCGAATACGAAGCTCGCCCTTTCAAAGAAACTGAAAGGCACGCGCAGTCCGATCTCGCGGGCCTTCAGGAAGCTGATCGCAATGTCAGGCGGCGACACGACGCCCACCTTCAGATCGCCTGCCTTGGCTTTGCCGTTGAGGATGTCGGCCCCGTAGATCGCGGCGAGATGCGCATTGCTCTCGAAGCTGATGCCGATCCCGATCACGGCGGTGCCGCTTCCGGCGCGGACGATTTCCGGAACGACGCTGACCACAGGCACGCGATCGGCGTTCTCGTTGATGGTGCTGATCTCACGGAACACGGACGTGCTCCCAGTCACCCAGAACAGGCTCTTGCTCAGCTCCAGGTCGCTCTTGCGCATCGTCTGCACGGCATCGCGGACGAGGTGGGCCAGCTCCTCGCGCGCCCTGGCGGGGTTTTGCACCGCCGCCCAGATCACCTGAATGCCGAGCTGGCGCGCATAGGCGGCGATCGGCTCCGCTTGAGTCTGGATGGCGCTCACGTTCTTGCTGTCGACCAGGACGGCGAGATTCTTGAGATCCGGATTGAGCTCGCGCACGTATGCCATCTGAACTTCGACCGGCACGTTGAGCGAGGTGAACGCGAAGTTCGATTTGCTGCCGCTCGTGTAGTTCGGCATTTGGCCTAGTTGAACCGGGTCCTTCGAGCAGACCGAGACGACGGGTATCGATCCGCCGCGGTAGCGTTCAAACAGCCACGCCGTCGACTCCGAGCCCATTGCAAAGATCAGGTCGGCCTTGCTTTTCTCGGCGAACTGGAGCGCTGCCGCACCCTTCTTGTCGTCCATCTCGAAGTTGATGACCGTAAATTCCGCATTGAGCTCCTTGCTCTCGAACACATGCAGGATTTTCGTGATCGCGATGTCGTAGGCCGACGAGGGGCGTGGATAGAGGACCAGCACCCGCTTGGGAGCGCCGCGCCGCTCGATATCCTGCCGGCGGATCGAAACCTGCAACGGCGTTGCCGGGTCCGCGACGAACTTCCAGACTGTGTCGACACCTTCGCCGTACCGAAACCATTTCGACGCAGCCTGATCCTGCGCCTCCGCCACAAGCACCGAGCAGGCCAACAAACCCGCCAGCGCTCCGAGCCGGACGCAATTGCGGCGAACTCCAATCCATGTGGTCATCGTACAGCCTCCGGATCCATGGCGCCGACTCGCGGCGGCGAGCTGCGGACGAGGAAGAAAAGCCCGAGTGCCGCGGTCGCGACACCGAACCAGATCAGGACGTGGGCGCTCTGCCCCCAAATGAGGAAGTATTGGCCGACCAGGAACGGGCCGGCGACATGCCCCATCCGTTCGAGGAACCGGTATGTCGTCGTCACCGGATTGGCGCCGATCTGCGCCGCGAGGTTGGAGTGCGCGACATGCGTAACCACCGGCGCGTTGATGAAGCCGTGAGCGATGCCGACCACGAAGACACCCGCAACGACGACAGCGGTATTGCCCGTGCCATCGAGGCCCAAGAGGCCGATGAGCACCAGGCCCATTCCGCTGACGGCGGCGCCCCAGAACAAGATCGTTTCGGTATTGCCGGTACGATCGACCAGCCGCGACACGTAGGTGCTCGCCGCGACAACGCCGATCCCGTACAACATGATGATCTGGCCGATTTCCTCCTGCCGATACCCGTGCTGGCCGAGCAGCAGCGGCAACGCAAAGGTGATCGCTCCGGTCAAGATGGCCTTCGCCGGAACACCGATGCAGAACATGGTCCTCAGGAAGTCGCCATTGTGGGCAACCTTCCTCAGGTTGTCGGCAACCCGCCGGATCGACGCGCCCAGGCCATTTTCCATTTGCTTGTGACGAACGCCGTTCGGGATCAGCAGTACGCTGTAGAGAGCAGTGGTAAATCCGATCAGGGCGCACACGACGAACACGCCGTGCGGATGCAGGTAGTTGACCAGCAATGACCCGATGGCCATGCCCGAGATCATGCCACCCTGGAAGCCGAACACGATGATCGCATTGCCCTGCGTCTTCTTCTCAGGGGAGGCGACGGCGAGAATGTAGGCTTGGATGCCGATGAACAGCATGCCTTGGCCCATGCCCGACAACGCTCGCAGAACCGTCATTGGCACGATCCCGAGCGGCAGCGTCAGGCTGAGCATGCTTGCGCTCGTCAGGATGAGGCCGGGCCAGATCAGCGGCTTCGCGCCATAGCGATCCGAAAAATGTCCCGCCGGGATCAGGCTCAGCGCGAAACACAGGTAGTAGGCGGTGAAAGGTGCCGCGGCGTAACCCAGCGACACCCCGGACGCCGCCGCGGCGTCCTGCATGAATTTCGGCAGGAACGAATATGTCAGATGCTCGAGAAAGACGGCGAGAAAGAAAATCGGTTTGACGACGATCAGGGCCGTCTCCTCGCTGAGAGTCGCCTGCGACGAAACGTTTGGTGACGAAACGGCTGGCGACGAATTTTCGGACCGCAGGCGCTGCATCGAGCTGGCCACCTGCAAGAACAGCCCAGCCAGGAATCCCGACGCAATGAACAGCGCCGCGAAATTCCGTACGCTTCGTTCGACCCGCTTGTAGACGACGTCGGTCGGCACCGCCACGATCAAGCTGCGACCGGGTTGACCCGAACGGCTCAAGTCCACCGTGTATTCATAGGCCCGAGGATCTGAAATCCACTTCTTTCCGACCTTGGCGGTTTCGGTCGCAACCTGGACCGACCCGTCGAATATCAACGCCACCTCGCTGATTTCCGGATTGAGGCGCCGGAATTCTCCGAATACTTTTTCGAGACCGTCGAAATCCCTGATCCGCAGATTGAAGTCCGCGATATCGTTGAGGCGCTGCGACAGCGTATACGCGGATTCCTTCGCTTTGCCCTGAACGCCGTCCGAATACAGCGCGACCAAGGTTCCGACCACGATCCCCGCCATGGTCAGGAACGTGACGGCATAGGCGATCTGAAGCCACGGCGTACGCGAGCGGGCGAGATAAGGCGCCGAGACCACGACGAATACCGCGAATAGGATAGATAGCCCGATGCATCCGATGAGAAGCGGTCTGAAGGCCGCGTTCAAGCGCCTTTCAACGGCGCTCGTCGAGGCCGTTGTGACGAGGTAGCCGACCGTCTCGAACCGGGTGCGCAATGGCATGACGGTCTGGTAGTAGGTGCTGCTTCTTTCGACCTCGATGTTCTGCTTGATCTGCTCAGCCAATTCCAACGGTTCGGGCAGCTTGGGATTTTTCTTGTCCTTGTCGGTCACGATGAACAGCTGGTGTCCCGCCTGATCGTACACGATCATGGCATCGATTTCATCGATGCTCTGAACGATCGGATCCGCCAGAGTCGCAAAGCCGGCATACTGCTTGAGCGGCAAGCCGGCGCGCAGGTAATTCTCCAGCGCATTCTGCACAATGCGACCATGGGAAACGAACTTTTCAACCTGAAACTGCTCGTAGACCCGCCGTCCTTCGCCGAAGCCCACATACACGAGCAGGAGCAGCGACAGGCCGGTCACGACGAACATCGTGATCCCGTCTATCAACCGGCGGCCGAAGCTCGCTTGTGTCATGACACCCACCCCAACACCCTCAACCCCTCTCGGACCTCAGGTCCCGGTCTGCACGGTTCGCGAACTCGTCTGGCGCCCGAACGGCTTGGAAACAGCATCCAAGGCTCGCAAGCTCGTCTCGGTGGCAGAGTCGCTGATACCCGCAACGACTTCGTCGCCGACAGATCCCGCAATTACGTCGGCTGCCAACGCATCGAGCGCGGTCATGCTTTCGGCGACCGCCGCGGCTTCCGCGGCGGCGAGATGGTAGGCCTGCGCGGCGGCATTGGTCCCGGCATCGACGTCGTCTTGCGGCTGATCGTCGTGTCCGGCACCCGCGGAGGGCCTCAGCAGATCGGCAACATGTCCGACCGTCTCCCGCCGGTGCGTCAGCAGAAAATCGAGGCGGTCGGCAAGCAGCGACAAGATCAAGTCATCGTAGTCCATCCCCGCTTCGCTCAGCCCCTCGGCGATCAGGCTGGTCACGCTCTGCGCCGGTCTCGTCAGGTCAGGCTTCGGATTTGCCTCGAGTATGAAAAGATTGCCGTCTTCGTCGGTTCGCACATCCAGTCGAACGAGCGAGTTGAGGTTGAATTCGAGATAGACCTCACAAGCCAGCCGGTGCATCCGATCGTACTGCAGAGAATCGCGCTGCCGATCCACGCTCTGGCAACGGTCCCTGGTGATCGGCCGCATATCCATCGACGTAAAGATTTTTTCTTCAGGCGCGAGGACGCGCTCCAAGGCTGCGAATGCAAAGGGCTGGCGACCGCGCGTGAGCTTCCTCCGCCGCGCCGTGACCCGACCCGCCACTGCGATGCAAAACTCTCGGCCGGGCAGGTACTTTTCGATGAGTACGAGGTTCTCGGTCGCTCGATAGACCTCCGCGACCGCGTCTGGTAACGCCGCCCGGCTGTCGACGACCGAAACATGCAATGATGCGCGCCCGGATACGGGCTTGACGACGAACGGACCGGGGTAATCCTCAAACGCGCGGTGGAACCGGCTGTTGATGTCAGGCCGGAATGCCCCGCGCGCCATATGCCACGTCGCAAACGGAGCGGTGGGCAGGCCCGCACACACGCATTCGCGCTTGAATGCGTGCTTGTTGTCCAGCGTCGTTGCCGTGAGCGGATCGTGGCCGACGTAAGGGACGCCGAACATCTCCAGCATCGCCGGAGCGTGAGCTATCGGATTGTAGCCTTGAACTCCGCCGGTGTTCAGCCAGGCCATGTGGATGCCGTGGCGACGCAGGCGCTCGCCGAGGTGCATGTCATCCGGCATGAGATAGACGTGACGGAAGCCGATACGGCGCAACGAATCCGCGATGTCGACCGCGACGGACTCGTAGCTTTTCCATGATCGCGTGTTTCGCGACGAGTACACGACGCCACTTGGCGCCAACTTGTTGCCGCCGAATATGACGGCCAGGCGCAGCCGCGACATGAGGTGCTCGATCTGCGTCTCGAGCCGGCCTATGTCGGCTGCGCCATACTCTTCGGGTCGCCGCTGCGCGCGCGGCAAAGAATCCGGTCCCGTGTGCACGCTCCGCATGGCCTCGCCTGCTTTTTTAACTTTTGGGGTATGCGCCTGACGGCTAAAGGCTGAGTAAAATTTTCACAGTTGGCGACTGTAATTGTCGTTAAACTTGCTCAAACGTTAAAGTAGTGGTGGCGTTCTCGGCACTAAGTTCGTGACGAACGCATTGCATGCATGCCGGATTCATACGGCGCTAGCCGTATTCGCGTATCGCGTGGGCGCATGTTTTAATCAACAGGTTTACAACGTTAAATTAATACTCGAACAATAGATATTTCTACCGATGCGCGCAGTGCGCTCCGCAAACCAATCTAGTTGACCTTCCCCAGGATCAGGGCAGCGTCGATGACACTACGCAACGCGACCGCCGACACCATCACCGTTGCGGAGAACGACGCGCCTCGGTTGGCCAGCGATCTCGAGCCGCCGCGCGATGAGCGCTTGGAGATGCTGCTGCGAGGGCAGCAGGATGTGATACACCTGATTCTCGACGGCGCCGGTCTGCAAGATGTCTTGCACAGCATTGTCAGGATCGTCGAAGGCGCATTCGCACCGGCGCGCTGCGCTCTTTCACTTGTGGATCGTGACACCGGCCGCTTGAAACACCGGGTGGCGCCGAACTTGCCCGCCGAGCTCGCGGACGCCTTCGACGCTCGCCGCGCCGATCTTTCATCAAATCCCGTGGCCACGTCGGCGCTGGGCAGCGAGCGGATCATCACCGTGCCGGTGCCCGACTGCGGCGCGGATCTGTCCGGGATCGCCACGCTGCACTATGCCAAACCCCAGAAGCTCGATGCCGGTGAGGAGCGCATTCTATCGGTGCTGAGCTCTTTCATCGGCTTTGTCGTCAAGGCGCTGCGCCGCGGGGAGGCGCTGTACGCGGCCAGCGAGAGATTTTCCGCATTGGCCTCCGCCATTCCCGGTGTCGTTTACCAGCGGATCGTCAAGCCCGATGGTGATATCCGCTACACCTATATCAGCGATGGCGCGCGCGACCTTTTCGGCGTTTCCCCAGAGCAGATCCTCGCGGATCCGGATGCGCTCTTCAAGACGTTTGGTCCGGAATACAAGGCGAAGTTTCGCGAGCGCCTCGTGGCCGCCTCGAAAGCGCTCACCCTTTGGGATGTCGAGGCAACTCTCGTCACTCCGAACGGCCGCAAGAAATACACCCATGCGATCGCGCGGCCGGCACGTCAGGAAGACGGCGCGGTGCTGTGGACCGGCGTCATACTCGATGAGACGCGCACCCGCGAGGCAATCCTGGACAGCCTCTCGCAGGGTTTCGTGTTGTACGATCCGCAGGATCGACTGATCATGCGGAACAGCTATTACCTGAAGCTCTACCCGGCTTTGCTCGATGTCGCCGTTCCGGGCGCAACGTACGAAGAGGTGGCAAAAGGAGAAGCTGCAGCGGCACCAGCAAGCTTGCGCGAGAAGACCGACCGCCGCACGGAGCTCCGCAAGCGCATCGAGCAACACAAAGGGACCCACAAGGTATTCGAGCGGCAACTGGACGAAGACCGATGGATCCTCGTGAACGAGCAGCGCACGGGCGATGGCGGGACGGTCGTTCTCTACACGGACATCAGCGAGCTGAAACGACGTGAAAATCAGATTCGGCATCTGGCCTATCATGATGCGTTGACGGGACTTCCCAATCGAGCCCTTTTCCACCAGCGCGTCGAACGGGCGCTCGTGCGCGCGCGCAGGCGCGGAACCACGGTCGTCGTGATGTGGATCGACGCCGACAACTTCAAGAATGTGAATGACTCGCTCGGCCACTCGGCCGGTGACTCGCTTCTGAAGTGCCTGAGCGATCGCATGCGGGCGACCATACGCGAGACCGACACCGTCGCCCGGCTCGGCGGCGACGAGTTCGGAATTGTGCTCACCGATGCGAACGCGCCCGACTATGCGACGCAGTTGGCGTGGCGTCTTCTCACGGTGGCCGCTCAACCCATGGAATTCCAGGGGCAGCAGATCGTCAGCGGCATCAGCATCGGAATTGCCACCTCGGCTACCGACGGCGAGCAAGCCGAGACACTGCTGAAGAACGCCGATCTCGCGCTCTATCGCGCGAAGGCGGATGGCCGCGGCACATTTCGCTTCTTCGAATCTGAGATGGATGCGCGGGCGCAGGCCCGCCGCGCGCTTGAAATCGATCTGCGGCACGCGCTCGTCAAGGAGGAATTCGAGCTGTATTATCAGCCGCAGGTCAAAATCGAAACCAACGAAATCGTCGGCCTCGAGGCGCTGGTTCGATGGCGACACCGGGAGCGCGGACTCGTCCTACCGTCGGAATTCATTCCAATCTCGGAGCAGACGGGCCTCATCGTTCGCCTGGGCGAGTGGGTCCTGCGGCGCGCCTGCCTGGACGCCGCAAGCTGGCCGGACTCGATCACGGTTGCGGTCAACGTGTCTCCCGCGCAGTTCCGAAATCATGATTTTGCGCAGCTCGTCGCGCAGGTCCTCAGGGACACGGGACTTCCGCCACACCGCCTCGAAATCGAGATCACCGAGTCCCTCCTGATCCGTGATGTCGACGCCAATCTGACCGCCCTGCGGGAATTGAAGGCCCTGGGCGTTCGCATCTCGATGGACGACTTCGGCACGGGGTATTCATCCCTTGCGAACCTTCGCAGCTTCCCCTTCGACAAATTCAAGATCGATCGTTCATTTGTGATGGAGCTGGAGCAGAATGCCGACTCCGCCGCCATCGTCCGGTCGTTGCTCGGATTGGGTCGCAGCCTCGGCATGGCGACGTGTGCGGAAGGCGTCGAAACGAGCGGGCAACTCGTCTGTCTCAGCGGCGCCGGCTGCATCGAGGTGCAGGGATATTATTACTCGCGCCCGAAGTCGGTTGCGGACATTTCTCAATTGCTACGTGTACACCCCTCGCCCCCGACCTACCGGCTGCTGCCGGAAGGAACTGGGGCCACCGGCGGGTGAGCTGCCCCAAGCCCCGTCGCCGCCGTGGCTGCCCCAAGCCTCTGTAAAATAACACTTATTGCCAGCTACCCGTAGGTCCGCATCGGCCCGCAAAAAATTCGACAAGGACTTTGAACCTGCGGGGCTCTGGCCGCGACTAATGTGCATAAGGCGGGCTCGACGGCCGCCCCCCAGCCCCCCCGATCCCCAGGCCGTCAGCCAGCCAGTTGAGAAACCCCGCTTCCCCGGCGGGGTTTTTCTTTTGCGTCGCGGCCGCAGTCCGGGCGGCAGCGCAGCATTACTCGGCGGCTTGTCGAGCTTCCTGGTTGACCGCGGCTTCCGCCAGCTCGGTCAGCGCTTCGTCGGTCTTCTTCTCTTCCTCCAGGGTTTCATCGAGAAGACTCGCGGCATCGCGCAAGCCGAGGTGATCTGCCCAGGTCTTGAGGGTGCCATAGCGGGAAATCTCGTAGTGCTCGACCGCCTGGGCCGCGGCGAGCAGCCCGGCGTCGAGCGCGGGGGTCCCCCTGAACTCCTTCATCACTTCCTTGCCTTCATCGATGATCCCGTTGATGGCAACGCAGGTCTTGCCTTTCGCCGGCTGCTCGATGAGCTCGAAGACCCGTTCCAGCCGTTCCACTTGGCCCTCGGTCTCGGCCTCGTGCTTCTCGAACGCGGCCTGCAATTCGTCCGATTGGGCGGCCTTCGCCATCTTCGGAAGGGCGGTGAGGATCTTCTTTTCGGCGTAGTAGATGTCCTTGAGGGTCTCGTGAAAGAGATCCTCGAGCGTTTTCTCTTTTTTGGCCATGGGTTATCTCCTGTTCGCTTGTGGCTTGTCTGCCCATGAAGCAACGCGGCGCAACGTCGGCTAGTTCCGATGGCACCGCAGGAACGGGCCTCAGGAGACGAGCTCGGTCGTGACGACTTTCGCCAGGATCTTGGCTCGGCGAACAGGCGAACGGCAATCCTTGAGGGCCTGCGAGTAGCGCCCGAGCGCGCCGTCCTCGAACGCGGTGACCACGGCGTCGTGCACGTAGCTCTTGCGACAGATCGTCACCGTATTGGCGAGGTCGTCGGCCACAGCTTGCACGGCCTCGCGCACCTGCTTGCGTCGCTGGCGCTCGCTTGGCGCGGGCTTGGTGTGCGCGAGCGCTTCGAGGACGCTGGCCGACGCGAGCAGCGTGCGAAAATCCTTCAAGGAAATTTTCGCGCCGGCAATCTCGCGCAGAAATCCGTTCACGTCTTGCGCCGTCAGACTGCGGATGTCTCCGTTCTCGGCGCGGTACCCGAACAAGCGGCGTCCCGGCAATTGCCGTAGCAGCGCGATCGCCTTGGCCAGGCGCGGTGTCGGCAATTCCTTGGTGATGAGCTTTCCGCCCTTCGAACGGAACTTCAGCCTAAGCGCCCCGCCACGAGCAACGACGTTCGACTTGAGGAGGCTCGCCGCGCCGCGCGTGCCGTGCAGGCGGATGTATCCCTCGCTCCCGGGCCTCATGGCGCTGCACGCCACCAGCTCGATCACCGCTGCGCAAGCGAATTCCCGGGTCGGAGCCCGCGATGCAAGATGCCGCCCGATGCTTCGGCGGATGCGAGGCAGCGCATCCGCCAAACGGGCGAGGCGGCGCGTCTTGCGCAACTCCCGGACTTGTTCCCATTGCGGATGATAGCGGTATTGCAGCCGGCCGGCGGCGTCGCGCCCGACGGCCTGCAGGTGAGCGGCCGGGTCCTTCGCGTAGAGCACGTTCTCGTAGGCAGGCGGCACCGCGAGACGCGCAAGGCGCCGGATCATCTTCGGATCGCGAATTGGCCGGCTGTCGGCCCCGACATAGGCCCAACCCCGGCCACAGCGGCGGCGACGGATCGACAGCGCCTCGGTCGATATGTGACGCAATCCGAGCCGCTTCGCAGCCGCGATGTCGGAGGGCGACGCGCCGTTGCCGGATTTCGCCGCCGATCGGTCGTGCCGGACAAACTTGGTTGCTGCGTGGCTCACGGGGCTGTCGCTCAACTCGCTTGATGACCGGTAACGTGCCGGACCGGGTGAGCAACGTGCCGGACCGGGCGAAGTTCCCGCCCCGACTCCTTCTCTGCTGCGGTTGCGATTGGTCGTCGACCGTACAGTAGCGATTTGTACGTTGACGGAACCTGCATGCGCGTCTCGCGTTCTCGCGACGGATGAATCGTCATCCTGCAAATCCCAGAGAGGCCACCCAATGACAAAACTTGCTTATGCGGCGGTGCTGTTCGCGCTCGCCACCACGACGGCGAACGCACAAGCACCCCAGCCGAATGCTCCGCGACAAGCGCTCCCTACCGTTCAGACCTTGTCGAGCATGCCCACCAACGCCGTGACCATCACCCATTGGTACAAGCAGAACGTCTACGACCCCAGCGACAACAAGATCGGCGAGATCATGGATGTGCTGGTCGACCGCGAGGGCAAGGCGACGGCGCTCATCATCGGCGTCGGCGGCTTCCTCGGCATCGGCGAGAAGGATGTCGCCGTTCCCTTCAATGCCGTTCAGGTCACGACCAAGGACAACAACAAGTGGTACCTCGTGATGAACGCCACGAAAGACTCGCTCAAGGGCGCGAAGGGCTTCAAGTACGACCGCACTGCGATGACGTGGATCCCGGAAGACGCGCCCGCCACGACCGGCCAGCCCGGCGCTCCGGCGCCACGGCCGAATAACCGCTAAACGTTGAGCGTTGCATTTGACCTGAGGGCCGCCGATCGCTTCGGCGGCCCTTTCTATTGCGAACCACCGGGCACGAATCATCAAGCGGTCATGGAACTCGCGTTCCTCATAGGCGTTATGTCTTCGTTGATCAGGTAGCGTTCCGGACGTTCTGCCCGGAGGCCGCTACTCGCGCATTGAAGCTGGTGACGTATTTAACGAGTCGAGACTTCGCGTTTCTGCCACCGAGGAGGGCCCGAACGCCGGAAGGCGTTCGGGCCTCACGTTTGTGGGCGCGATCATCGCTCGATCACCGGCAACGCAGGACCAGGGAGATGACGATGTCGCTCGGAACTATTCTGCTGATCATTCTGATCCTGATCCTCGTAGGCGCGCTGCCGACCTGGCCCTACAGCTCGGGCTGGGGGTACTACCCGTCCGGCGGGATCGGCCTCGTGCTCATCATCCTTCTCATTCTGGTTCTCATGGGGCGACTCTAGGACACGCCCGTGGCGCTGACCCAGTTGAAATCCACCGCTCCCCTCGAGACGCCGAAAAGCGGCGGCTGGGCTCATTTCGTCATCGACTAAGGTCCGGAATCTGCGCTGAAACTTGCGATCATTTAGCCGCGATCGGCGCCGGCACGGCAAGAACCCGCGCCGTAGCGGGAACCGGCTCCGGGATCGCGATCTCGCACACGAGGCCCTCTCTGTGCCAATCGAACCGCACCACGCCTTTGAGCTGATCGCGGATCATGCGGTCGATGATCCGCGTGCCGAAGCCGCGACGCGTTGGTGGAGTGACCACGGGCCCGCCGGTCTCGGTCCAGCGCAGCACGAGCCCGCCGTCGCTCGGACGCCCCCACACGACCTGAAGGCGGCCGCCCGGCGCGGACAGCGCGCCGTACTTCACTGCGTTGGTCGCCAGCTCGTGCACGGTGACCGCGATCGACTGCGCGGTCATCGGCTCCAGCACCAGGCTTGGACCCTTGATCTCGGCACGCGCCTCGCCGTGCTGGCAATAGGGCGAAAGCTCTTCCGCGATCAGGCGGTAGAGGTCGGCGCCTTCCCACCGCGACTGCGCCAGCAGTGTATGCGCATTCGACAGCGCCTGCAGACGTCCCGAGATGGCAGCCTTGAGCTCGGCCGGCGATTCGGCTTGCGTGAGATGCACGGTCGCCTGCACGAGGGCCAGCAGGTTCTTGGACCGGTGGTCGACTTCGCGCGCCAGCAGATCGACCAGCTCTTCCCTGCGCTTTCGTTCGGTGATATCGCGCGCGATTTTTGACGCGCCGATGATCCGGCCTTCGCCGTCCCTGATCGGCGAAACCGTGAGCGAGATGTCGACCAGGCTGCCGTCTTTGTGCCGGCGAATGGTTTCGTAGTGGTCGACGCGCTCGCCGCTCCGGATGCGTGCGAGAATCTTGGCCTCCTCCGGCTGGCGGTCCGATGGAATCAGGATCGTGACGGGTTTGCCGACCGCTTCGGCGGGGGAATAGCCGAACAACCGCTCCGCACCTCGATTCCAGGAGAGAATGATGCCGTCGAGGTCCTTGCTTACGATCGCATCGTCGGACGATTCGACGATCGACGCGAGATGCAGCCCATATCGGTCGGTCTGTTTTCGATCGCTGATGTCGACCAACATATTGACCGCGCCGACGATCGCCCCCGACTGGTCGCGCAGCAGTGACGGATACGCCATGAACGGCACGCGGGTGCCGTCGGGCCGCTCGGCCACGGCCTCCTGGCCATTGATTGCCCGGCATTCCTTCAACGCGATCGCCATCGGGCACTGGTCGTGCGGCAAAGGGCTGCCGTCGGGCCAATACAGGCGCCACGAGCCGCACCATCGATCACTGTGGAGTTTTGGCCGGCAGCCCCAGAGAGTAGCGGCGGCGTCGTTGTAGAATGTAATTCGCCCCTCGGCATCGGTGGTGTAGATGGCCGCGGGCAATCCCTGCAACAGCTTGTACAGCCGCCGCTCGCTGTCCGGTGCCGAGCCACGTTCCTGGACCGCCCGCACGATATCCTCGAGTGCGATCGCCTCAGGCTCCTGCGGACGGATGCCTTCGAGATGCGACAACGAAAGCCTCCCAACCCCGATCGAATGAGGATATCACGCCCAGCCGACGAAGAACGGCCGTTCGGCACGGCCGGCGGGTCAACACAGATGTTCCGCACAGGTTCCATGCCCGCAAGCGACAAGTTATCCCATCCGGCATCCAGCCATCTGTCCGGTAACGTACAGAGCGCCAGGAAGCCAACTGCTCGCGGTTCGAATTCGTGGGGGGCGCTCCGGTCCGCCGTTTGATGCTGTCGGCCGCGCGCCGGGCCGGGTAGGATGGACCGGGCGAAAACGCCCGCGAGGATCGGGAATGCTCGCCTATCAGTTGCCGAAAGCCGCGGGCATCGACGCCCTCGCCAAGGTCGACCTGCCCGCGCCCAAGCCGGGGCCGCGCCAGGTCCTGGTCAAGGTCGCGGCCTGCTCGCTCAATTTTCGCGATCTGGCGATCGTGCTCGGCACCTATCGGATGCCGGTGAGGCCGAACCTGGTGCCGCTGTCGGACGGCGCGGGAGAGGTGGTCGAGGTCGGCGCCGGGGTCACCCGCGTCAAGGTCGGCGCCCGCGTCGCCGGCTGCTTCTTCCAGCGCTGGGTTGCCGGCCCGTTTCTCGCCGACACCCATGCGAGCGCGCTCGGCGGCAGCATCGACGGCATGCTCGCGCAATACGTGGTGCTGGAGGAGGATGGCGTGGTGTTCCTCCCCGCCCATCTGTCGTTCGAGGAAGGCGCGACGCTGCCGTGCGCGGCGGTCACGGCCTGGCACGCGCTCGCCGAGCATGCGCACATCGTCGCCGGGGAGACCGTGCTGGTGCAGGGAACCGGCGGCGTCTCGATCTTCGCGCTGCAATTGGCGCGGCTCATGGGCGCGCAGGTGATCGTCACGTCGTCGAGCGAACAGAAGCTCGCGCGCGCCAAGGAGCTCGGCGCGGCGCATGGCGTGAACTACAAGACCGTTCCGGACTGGGACAAAGCCGTGGTCGAGCTGACCGGCGGCGCCGGCGTGGACCACGTGGTCGAGGTCGGCGGGCCCGCCACGCTCGCGCAGTCGCTGCGCGCCATCCGCGTCGGTGGCAAGGTCACGATGATCGGCGTGCTCTCCGGCGCCGCCGAGATCAACCCGATGGCCATTTTCGCGCGGCGGGCGAACGTGCAAGGTATCTCGGTCGGCTCCGCGCAGATGTTCGAGGCCATGAACCGCGCCATTGCCGGGAGCGGGCTGCATCCGATCATCGACAAGGTCTTTCCGTTCGACGAGGCGCCGGCGGCATTCCGGCACCTGCAATCGGCGCAGCATTTCGGCAAGGTGGTGATCCGCGTCACGTAACAAGTCTCCTGAGGCCAGCCATGCATGACCATTCCGCTCTTCGCCTCGCCGCGATCGTGCTCGCCGGCGCATTGGCCATCGCGGTGCGCGCCGACGAGGCCCGTTCAGGCGAGTGGCCGGCGCGCGCGCTTACAGAGGAGCCGCGCTGGCCGCTCGCTTCGCTCGTCAGCGCGGTCGCCGCCGCGGCCCAGCCCGCCGACCTGATCCTGCGCGGCGGCCGGATCATCACCGTCAACGGCGCCTGGCATATCGCCGAGGCCGTCGCCATTCGCGACGGACGCTTCGTCGCGGTCGGCGACAATGCCGCTGTGGCGCCACTTGCGGGCCCCTCCACACAGATTGTCGAGCTCGGCGGGCGCACGGTGGTGCCGGGATTGATCGACACGCACTTGCACCAGATGTTCGCGGCGTTGAACTCGCCGGCGGTCCAGCTCCTGTCCTCGCGCTCGATCGCCGACGTGCAGAAAGCGATCTCCGCGAGGGTGGCGCAGACGCCGCCGGGGCAATGGGTGACGGCCTCCTCGGGCTGGCACGAGAGCATTCTCGACGAAGGCCGCATGCCGACCCGCTTCGAGCTCGACCAGGTGTCGCCGAACAATCCCGTGTTCATCCCGCGCGGCGGCCACGTGATCACGGTGAACAGCAAGGCACTCGAGCTCGCCGGCGTCACCAAGGACACGCCCAACCCGCAAGGCGGCGTCATCGTGCGCGATCCCGCGACCGGCGAGGCCACGGGCGTGCTGCTCGAGACCGCCGCATACCTGGTGCGCCGCATCCTGCCGCCACCGCCGCCGCCCGACGACATCTCCCGCCTGCTGAAGAATGCGATGCGCGAGCTCAATTCGTTCGGCATCGTCGGCGTGGTCGAGCCCGGTGTCGACGAACGCCAGATCGCGGTCTATCGCCGCCTGCACGACGCCGGCGAGATGAGCGTTCGCACCGACGTGCTGTTTCGCGCGCTGAAGAAGGCCGATATCGAGAAGGGCATCGCCGCGCTCCGCGCGGAGAAGAACAGCGACATGCTGCGCTTCTCCGGCATCAAGATTCCGTTGGACGGCGGGGTCGAAGGTGCCCGGATGTATTCGCCGTTCCGGATCGTGCCCGGCGAGCAGCCGGACGCGGCCTATCGCGGCGTGCTGCTGCTCCCTCCAGGCGGCGAGGAAGAGTATGTCGACGGCCTGAAGCTGATCGCCGAGGCCGGATTGCAGGCACAGACGCACGCCGTCGGCGACGAGACCATCGACGTCATCGTGCGGGCCTACGAGCGCGTGAACCGCGAGAAGCCGATCCGCGACCTGCGCTGGACGATCATGCACATCTTCCACCCCTCCGACGCCGCCATCAGAAAGATGGCCGAGATCGGCATCCTGGCGACGGTGCAGGATCATCCGGTGCTGCTCGGGCACAACCAGCGACGCTGGTGGGGCGACGAGCGCGCCGCCTATGCCATCCCGATCCGCAAGCTCATCGACGCCGGGGTCCTGGTCGGCGGCGGCACGGACGGGCCGGTGGTCCCGGTCGATCCGTTCCTGTCCATGTGGTGGATGACGACGCGGCAGGTGCTGAAGGGCTACGTGCTCGGCCGCGAGCATGCGATTACCGCCAAGGAAGCGTTGCAGCTCTACACCATCAACAACGCGCGCATTCTCGGCGTGGAGAAGGAGCGCGGCTCGATCGAGACGGGCAAGCTCGCGGACCTCGCCGTCCTGTCGCAGGACATTCTCGCGGTAGAGCCCGACGCGATCGTCAGGACCAAGGCGCTGATGACCGTGGTCGGGGGCAAAATCGTGCACCGCAGCGGATTGTAGGGTCGGGGCAGTGACCGGGCCCGAAAGCCCGCGGACTGCTGGAACTCGGAAAGTCGAGGAATTTCGGTTGTTTAGCAGCAGCCGGCTACCGCAGTACGGTATCCGATTAGACCTTGTGGGAACCCGATACGGTCAACATTTGTCCTTATTTATCAATACACTAAAGATTAATTTATCGGGGATCATGCTCGCACTTCCGAAACGCCAACGCCCGTGCGGCCTTGGGGATCAAGGGCTGCGCCGGACTCCGGAGTGCAAGGTAACAGCCGCCGGTCGACGGCGGACGTGATGGGGGCTACTCCGAAATGGTCGCAGGTGGAGCGATCGCGCTGAACGTCGGGCGACCGGCTGCAATGAGATTGCAGCGGCCGGCATCGCCGCGCGCGATATTGCCTCGCCCGACGGCGCTGCGGCCGCCATCGCCGCGCCAGTTACCGCCACGCCCGCTATCGCAGCGGGCGATGCCCCTCCAATATGTTGCGCCGCAGCGGCAACCGGCAACTTTGTTGCCGGGCGCCACATTGGCGCTCAAGCTGCTCGCCGCCGTCCTGGTGGCAGCGACGGCCACTTCCATTCAGCTTTGGCAGCGCGGCGGCACATCCGTTGCGCCCGAAAAGGACCGCTTCGACGCCGCCTTCGCTGCGTTCCGCCACGATATCCGACAAGACATTCGACAGGACGGTCAAAGCATCGTCTACCGCAGCGCGATGCAGCGCTCGCACAGCCCCATCGGCGGCCGGGATACGGAGTCGCTGGACGCCGCACTCGACAGCGCGGTCCCGTCGAACTTTCCACGTCGCGTCCAGACGGTGAAATTCACCGCGCCTGAGCAGCACTTCGCCAAATATTCCGCCCCCGGCAACGCACGCACGAATGCGCTGGAAGGCAAGCCGCTGCGATACCTGATCGGGACCGAAGCATCCTGGCCGGGCCGCGAGGATGAGGTGACCGTGGTGTCCTACAGCACGGCCCAGCCGGCCAGGCGCGGGATCAGCATCGCCTACTGCAACCTGTTCGACGAGCACAATACCGGGCGCTACGGTCCCTACCTGAACACATCCGACACGGCCAAACAGTACAACGAAGGCCAGATCGACCCGCGCGGGCCCGGCTGGGAAAAGAATCTGCGCGAGCAGTTCGAGCGGCGCAGGAAACAGGGCTTCGAGTACGTCGAGCTCGACAATCCGGATGCTTATTCGATCAAGGACGTGATCGGCGCGATCGAGCTCGCCGCGAGCTATGGCCTCAAGGTGATCGCCAAGAACCCCGGCCTGATGGGGGGCGGTGCAACGGCTTATGTCGCGCACCCGAACGTCCATGGCATCATCGTCGAGCGCGGTGCCGGCAACGCCGGGGACATGGACAAGCTGCGGCGCAAGGCCGGCAAGCCGACGCTGGCGACCTGGTTCGTCGCCTTCGGTTCCGGCCGCGGATGGGCGGGCAGCGTCGCCAGCAACGCGAAAAACTATCGCAATATGGGCGTGACCTATTCGAGCGCCGGCGAATACGGCAACGCGATCGATATTCTTCCGCCCACCTGAGCCGACAGCTCTGACGAGGCTAATTGACCGGCCCGCGCGTGCCGACGGTCTCCATGTCGGGCTCGGCCGGCTTCACGCCGGTGGCACGATTGACCAGCACGGTCACCACCCACAGCACCACGCCGATCCCGATCAGAACGCCGGCGATCTTGTACTGGACGGGATCGCGGCCGGTCCACGGTCCCGCGAGGAAGGCACAAATCAGCGCACCCAGGACGGCCACGATGGTCGGCGTGCGGAAGTGCTCGTGACCGACGCGATCGCGGCGCAGAACCAGCACGGCGACGTTCACCACCGTGAAGACGCAGAGCAGCAGCAAGGCGGTCGTGCCGCCGAGCGCCGGAACCTCACCGACGAAGGTGATCAGGCCAAAGGCGAGCAGCGTCGTGAAGCCGATCGCGATATAGGGCGTGCGCCGCGTGTGGTGGACCTTGCCGAGCACGGCGGGAAGCACGCGCTCGTTGCTCATGCCGTAGACCAGCCGGCTGGCCATCAGCATGTTGATCAGCGCGCTGTTGGCGACGGCGAACATCGTAATGAAGCCGAATATTTCCACCGGGAAGTTCGGCGCGCCGGCCTGAACGACCTGCAGAAGCGGCGTCTCGCCTTCGCCGAGCTTTTCGGGCGGAACGAGCGTAATCGCCGAGATCGACACCAGCACGTAGATCAGGCCGGTGATGAGCAGCCCGGTGAGCAGCACCTTCGGAAAGATGCGGGTCGGATTTTCGCATTCTTCCGCCATGTTGACGGAGTCCTCGAACCCGACCATGGCGAAGAAGGCGAGCGTCGTCGCGGCGATGACCGGCCAGAACGCGCTGCCGTCTACCGACGTCTTGAACTGGGTGACTCGCGATACGTCGCCCTGGCCGGCGCCGATCGCCCACAAGCCGATGAAGATGATGATCAGGAGACCGGTCAACTCGACGCAGGTCAGGACGACGTTCGCTTTCACGCTTTCGCCGACGCCGCGGAAGTTGACCGCCGCGACCATGGCCATGAAAGCAAGTCCCAGAAGCGTGATTCCGATCCCGCCCGTGAGGCCGAGATTGAACGAGTTCGACAGGTTGGCGGCGAACGCCCGCGAGGCCGTCGACGCCGAGGTGATGCCGGAGCACATGACGGCGAACGCGACGATGAACGTCACGAAATGAATGCCGAACGCCTTATGCGCGTAGAGCGCCGCACCCGCGGCACGCGGATATTTCGTCACCAGCTCCAGATAACTGAAGGCGGTCATGACCGCCACGACGAAAGCCACCAGAAACGGCAGCCATACGACGCCGCCCACCTGCTTGGCGACCTGGCCGGTGAGCGCATAGATTCCGGTGCCGAGAATGTCGCCGACGATGAACAGCAGGAGCAGCCACGGGCCCATCACCCGCAGGAGGCTCGGTTCAGCGGCCACGACCGGCGGCGGGCTGCTGCTGTCACCCCTGGGAACGATGGTCATCGGGTCCCCCAGCGCAGGCAGATTGGATGTACATCAAAGGAAGGTTTTAACCGGGTGTCAACACGCCAGGCTGGCTGTGGATGACGCTGGTCAAGCTCAACGGCGTCATCGCGCGCGGCTATAGCCAATGAATGCCTGCCAGCGGCAGTACTCGCTGAAGGATCGCCGCCAGGCAGATCAGCACCACGAGCAGCTTGAGAAGGTTCGCCAAACGACCATCCCTGACAAATTTTTCGATGGCCCAAAAACAGATTGCACCGATGACGCAAATAATGAGAACGCCGATCAAGACTGAAAGCATGGCAACCCCCCTGTGCAGGTGCGGTAACGATCCTCGGACGGCAACAACAGCGAGTCCAGAGCATTTTTCAGGCAAGCCGAATCCGGTTGCCGCCGGACTGCCACGCCGACGCCGTCGGGAACCGTACCGAACCCTCGAACGTTGAGTTGGCGGCGAGGGCCCGCCATGCGCAATGCCGGGTATTTTTCCGACAAATCTGATGCCTGCTCGCGGCTACGATCGATTGCACCGAACCTCAGCGCACGAATCCACAGGAACAAGCATGATCAAACATGTTACGCGCCGTACGGCACTCATCGGCCTGTCGGCCGTCGCGGTGTTTCCGGTCCGCGCGCAGGCGGCCCCGGCCGGCAGGCCGAAGCAGGAAGACGCCGAATATGCCGAGCTCGAACGGCCGGCGGTGCTCGAGGTCGTATCGACCACGGGAAGCCTGAAGGAAACCGCGCAGAAGGGACAAGAGCTCATCTGGCACCGCAAGGGGGCGTCGGCCGAACGTCGGTTTCAGGTCACCAATATCGCCGTTGCCTTCCTGCGCAGCGAGACCGGAGGCCAGGTCAAGATGACGTTCTCCTGCAACGTATCGTCGCTCGGCTACAGCGTCGAGGAAGCGAAGTTGAACGTCATCGTTCGCAGCAAGGGCGGCGGAGCGATGCACACGTGGAGCCTCGGCATTGCGGTCAAGTGCGCCGACAAGAACCAGTCGCTCACGCCGCTGACGCAGGACGTGCCGAACGACGTTGCCGCCAACGTGTTCACGAACGCCGGCAGTGTCGAAGTCACGGAATATACCGAGCCGAATTTTCCCGGCGTGAAGGTTCAACGCTGCGGGTGAAGGACGTAGGCGAGCCGGCGACTGTGGGGCCCCGCGCGGGCGATCTGAAAGCAATGCTCCGCTGTCATTCCGGCCGAGCGACCCCGGGCTTCCGGGGGCCGAGAGCCGGAATCCAGTAAACACCGCACGTCGTTCGCTTTCCATGGTCTCCAAACTCCAGCCTCTGGAATACTGAGTCCCCGCTTTCGCGGGAACGACAGCGGAGAGAGCAAGCTTCGCATGGTGAGCGGCACTCGGTTGTCATTCCGGCCGAGCGACCCCGGGCTTCGCCCGGGGTGCGAGAGCCGGAATCCAGTAAACACCGCACGTCGCGGCGCGGATGTCTCAAGCCTCAAGCACCAGTCTCTGGGATACTGGGTCTCCGCTTTCGCGGGGACGACAGCGGAGAGCACGTCTATGGTTGAGCAATCTGTGGATAGAGATCATCCCAATTCGGATTGAGTTCCTCGATGAGCCGAATCTTCCACGCACGTTTCCATTTCTTCAGTGTCTTTTCTCGCATGATCGCGGCCTCGATATCGCCGTACTGCTCGAAATACACGAGCCGATGGACCGAATATTTCTTCGTGAAACCATCCGCGTGACCCATCTTATGTTCATAGACTCGACGGACCAGACTATTCGTGACCCCAATATAGAGGGTCCCGCCTATTCGACTGGCGAGGATGTACACCCAGTAGCTTCGTTCGATGCTCATCGGAGATGCTCTCGAGAACCATGCAATATGAGCATTGCGAAATTGGTAAGCCGGCAAAGACCAGTTATGCGATCTCGCGCCGTCGCTCCAACAGCCGAGGGCGGTGTTTACTGGATTCCGGCTCTTGCGGCCCCGGGCGAAGCCCGGGGCCGCTCGGCCGGAATGACAGCGGAGAGCCCAGTCAGCCCAGGAACTTCGCGATCGCGTCGGCAGCCTCCGGCTTTTCCAGATGCACGAGATGGCCCGCGCCCTTGAAAACCTTGATGTCGGCATGCGGCACGAGCTTGCGCCACGTCTCCGTCTGCTGCACCGGGATGATCTTGTCCTCGTCGCCCCACACGATCAGGGTCGGCATCTTGATGCGGTGCAGGTAGCGCATGAATTTCGGATCGGCCGGATGCTCCCAAAGGAGCCGCGCCACCGTCCCGGATTCGCGATAGCGATCGCCGATGAAGTCGAGATCGGGCTTTTCCGGCAGCCGCTTCTTGATCACCTCGAAATCCGATGTCAGCAGAGCTGGAATCTGGTCTCCGGGAATCATCAGAATGTCGAGCGTCGGGTGTTTCGAGTCGATGATGCCGGCGGGCGCGATGAGCGCGAGCTTCTTCACCCGATGGCCGTGCTCGGAGCAGAATTTGGCGGCGAGATAGCCGCCGAGAGAGAGCCCGACCAGGTTGAACGTGTCCAGCTTGAGGACGTCGAAAAGCTCGAGATAGTGCATGACGTAATCATGCATGCTGGTGAAGGTCGCATCGTCGCCGGACTCGCCGAATCCGGGGTGATACGGCACGATCACCCGGAATTTTTCGGTCCATGGCTCCGCGAAATCGAAGCCGTCGACCGTTCCGGCGCCGTGAAAGAACACCACCGGCTCGCCGCTGCCGGCGGAATGGACGACGGTCTTCACGCCGTCGACGGTGAGCTCCTCGCGCTTGAACTTCGCCATCGCTGTTCCCCCAAATCGTCACTCGTCACTCGGCGGCGATCTGCTGCGGCGCGCCCTTGCGCAGCCGCGGCATCACCTCTTCCGCGAACAGCGTGAGGTTCTTCACCGTCTTCCAGTACGGCATGTCGGCGACGTGCATGACGGCATTGATGTGGTTCGACCCCATCCACTCGCCCCACTGGCCGAGCTGGTTGGCGACCTTCTCCGGCGTGCCCACGGCGATGAAGAACGACTTGCTGAGCAGGTCGAAATCGAAGCCGCCGTGCATCTTGTCCGCGCCGGCTGCGCGGATCTTGAGCTGGTCGACCGACAGATAGCCGGGCGGCGCGAGATATTGCGGCGTGGTGCGCATGTAGTCCCCGAAGAACGCCTGCAAGTGCGGCAGATATTCCTGCCGTGCGCGCTCTTCCGTCTCCGCCACGTAGACGAAGGTCAGGATCGGAAGCTGCTCCGGCCGGATGGTATTGCCGAAATCGGCGGCTCGCTTGCGCAGGTTCTGGTTGAGCTCGCGCGCCCGCTCCTGGGTGACGAACACCGAGGCGTAGCCAAAGCCGTGTTCGGCCGCGATGTCGATTGTTTCCGGGCTGCCGGTGCCGACGATGTAGCAGGGCGGATGCGGGCGCTGCATCGGCCGCGGCCACGGATTGAGGAAACGATAGGTATAGTGCGTGCCGTAGTGGGTGGTAGGGCCGTCGGCGGTCCAGGCTTGCAGGATGATCTTGAGCGACTCGCGGAACTTCTCGCGCGCGGTCGCCGGGCTCACCGGATTCGCCCAGTATTCCATGCCGGTGCCGAGCGGGAACGCCACCTCCAGCCGGCCGTTCGACATCACGTCGAGGATTGCGTACTCCTCGGCCAGACGGTTCGGCAGCATCAGGTTGGGCGGCGTGCCCCACACGCAGATCTTGGCGCGCTTGGTCTGCGGCACCAGCGCCGCCGCGATCAGGTTCGGCGTCGCCATCATGCTGTAGACGGTGTTGTGGTGCTCGTTCACCACGATGGCGTCGTAACCGAGCTGATCGGCCAGCACCAGTTCGCTCAGATAGCGCTGATAGAGCGCGTGCCCCTTCTCCGGGTCATAGTGCTTGTTCGACAGGTTGACCCACGTGGACTTGTAGTCCTTGTGGTTCTCCGGCAGGTGCGCGTAAGGCATGAAGTGCATGCAATTGAAGCGCATTGCTTGTGCCATTGCTTCTCTCCCTTGCCGCTTTCGCGATGTGTTCCCGCGTTGCGTGCCCTGTTGTATCAGATGTCCACCCTACAGGTCATTGCGATGTCGTGGCCGAGCCGCCGCCGAGATAAGCCTTCTTGACAGTCTCGTCCTTGGACAGCGCCTCGGCGGTATCCGCGCCCACGATATGGCCGTTGTCCAGCAGGTAGCCGCGATCCGCGATCGCCAGGCTCTGCTTGGCGTTCTGCTCCACCAGAAAAATGCCGACGCCGGCATCCTTGATGCGGGCGAGCGTGCGGAACAGGTCGCGGCACAACAGCGGCGACAGGCCGAGCGACGGCTCGTCCAGCATCAGAATCGACGGCGCCGACATCATGGCGCGGCCGACCGCGACCATCTGCCGTTCGCCTCCGCTCATGGTCCGCACCAATTGCCGGCGCCGCTCCGCGAGCTTGGGGAACAGCGACAGCACGCGCTCCATGTTCTCCACCTCGCGGGAGCGCGCCCGCTTGGGGTGCGCGCCCAGCAGCAGATTGTCGTGCACGGTCAGTTCGGCGAACACACCGCGATCCTCCGGCACCAGCGCAATGCCGGTCTCCACGATCGCGTGCGGCGGCCAATGCGTGATCTCGGTCCCATCCATCAGGACCGCGCCGCCTTGCGCGGCCTTGGTCTGGCCGGCGATGGCGCGCAGGAAGGTGCTCTTGCCGGCGCCGTTGGCGCCGAGCATCACGACGATCTCGCCGGGCGACACCTTGACGGACACGTTCTCCACCGCCCGATGACGGCCGTAGAAAACCGACAGGTTCCGGCTCTCAAGCATCGTCGTCTCCGAGATAGGCGCGGATGACTTCCTTGTCGGCCAACACCTCCTTGGGGGTGCCCTCGGCGATCTTTGTGCCGCTGTTCATCACCACGCACCGGTCGCAGAGGCTGCGAATAGCGTCCATCACATGCTCGACGACGATGATCGTGCGGCCTTCGCCGCGCAGTTGCTCGACCAGCGCTATTCCGGTCTTCAGCTCGGTCGGATTGAGGCCGGCGAGCCACTCGTCGAGCAGCAGGACCTTCGGGTCGGAGGCGAGCGCGCGCGCCAGCTCGACCCGCTTCTGGTCGATATAGGTCAATGCGGTCACCGGCGTGTCGGCGCCGGTCTCGAGCCCGACCCGCCGCAGCAGGCCACTGGCATAGTCCTCGAGCTCGGCGCCCCAGCGCCGGCTGTGGCCGAAGACGCCGCCGGCCGCCACGTTCTCGAGCACGGTCATGGCCGGAAGCATGCGAACGATCTGGAAGGTGCGGGCGATCCCCTTGATCGCAATCGCGTTCGCCCCCATCGCGGAAATCTCGTCGTCGTACAGCCTGATCTGTCCCGAGGTCGGCGCCAGCGCGCCGGAGATCAGGTTCAACATCGTGGTCTTGCCGGAGCCGTTCGGCCCGATCAGGCCGAGCACCTCGTTCTCGCCGAGGTCGAACGAGACATGGTCGATCGCGACCAGCCCGCCGAACCGCTTGCTGACGTCGCTGACCCGCAACGCGGTCGTGGGTGTCCCTTCGGCGGCGGCGGTGCTAGGCATGTCCGCGCTTCCGTCGTTGCAGCATGGCCTTTTGCAGCAAGGCCTTTTTCAGTAAAGCCTTGGCCCATCCGAACGCACCCTCGGCATCGGTCGAGCCCCCTGCGCCGCGACGCCGCCGGATCATGTCCTCGACCAGCCCGACCACGCCGCGGGGAATGACATAGACGATGAGCAGGAACGATACGCCGAGCAGCAACGTGGTCTGCGCCGGGAACTTCGCCGAGATGAACTCCCACAGCAGCGTGAAGGGAATGACGCCCAGCAGCGGTCCCCACAGACGGTGGACGCCGCCCAGCAACGCCATGATGACGACCTCGAAGGTGAGGAACGGGCTGAAAGCGATCGACGGCTCGACATAGCTCCAGCGCGGCGCCACCAGCGCCCCGGTGATCGCGGCGAAGGTGCTCGAGATCACGAACAGGACGACCTTGGCGCGCGCCGTGTTGATCCCGACATGGAGTGCCACCACCTCGTCGTTGCCGATGATGCGCAGCGCAAAGCCGAGCCGCGAGCGGCCGATGAACCAACCGATCAGGAAGACAATTGCTGCGAGACCCAGCAAAAGCCAATACAGCGTCTGGTCCGACATGGTGATCAGCACATAGAGGCCGCTGCTGGCTCCCATGACGTTCTGCGCCCAGGCCACGATCTGGCGCACCAGCTCGGCGAGACCCAGTGTGAAGATGACGAAATAGACGCCGGATATCCGCAGCGTGGCGAGCCCGACGATCATGGCAAAGAGCGCGCCGGCAATCCCGGCGACGACGATCAGGACCGGAAACGGCAGATAGTTGAGGCCGGCGGCGACGATATACATGCCGACACCGAAGAACGCCGCGGTCGCGAGCGAGATGTAGTTGGTCGGGCCGCTGAACATCGTCCACGACGTCGCCAGCACCGTGAACATGGCGATCGAGACACCGAGCGACAGCCAATAGCCGGAACCGTAGAGCGGCAGTAGCGCAGCGGCGACGAAAAGCAGCGCCACGATGACGAACTGCCGCTTTTCGCGCGCGGTCAGGGCGAGCACGCCGGCCTTGGGGATCGTGGTCTCGCCGCCGGTCACGACGTTCGCCTCCCGAACAGCCCCTCCGGCCGCACCAGCAGGAGGATGATGAACAGCGTGTAAGCCGCCGCCAGCGTCAGGCCCGGATCGACGTAGGTCGCGACGAAGGTCTCGGTCAGGCCGAGGACGAAGGAGGCGACGATCGCTCCGCGGATGTCGCTGACGCCTCCCAGGATGACGATCACCAGCGCCTTCAAGGTGAAGATCACGCCCACCGAGGCGTCGAAGGTCAGGAACATGCTCAGCAGCGAGCCGCCTGCCGCGCTCACCGCACCGCCGAGCGCGAATGCCATCGCCGACGTGCGATCGACATTGATGCTGACGAGGGCGGCCGCCCCCGGGTTGACGGCAACTGCACGGAGCGTCAAGCCGGCACGCGTCCAATGCAGCCAGACATAGAGGCACGCGCACAGGATCACCGAGCCGATGAAGGCGGCGATCCGGTTCAGCGCATAGGGCTCGCCGAGGATGACGAACGGCCGCGCGAGATAGGAGTAGCTCAGCATCTCGCCGCCGAACACGCTCAGCAGGAGGCCGATGAAGATGAAGCTCAGGCCGAACGTCGCGAGGATCGAATCGACGTCGAGCTGGCCTTGATTCTTGGCGCGGCGGACGAGCGGCAAAATCAGGATCCGGTAGACCGCCCAGTTCACCGCGAAGGCCGCGGGCACGACGCCGATGATCGACCAGAACGGGCTCACCTGCGAGGCGGCGAAGAACCAGAAGGTCGCGAACGCTCCGGCGACGATCACCTCGCCGTAGGCGAGGTTCATCACGCGGGCGACGCCGTATTGCAGTTGCAGCCCCATCGCCATCAGCGCGTAGGTACCGCCCAGCAGAAGGCCGACGATGAGGACGCTCATTACGAACGCTGAGCCCGATCGGAGAGGAAAGGTGCCACGGACTCAGTGCGCTCCCCTCCCCAGCCAAACCCCGGCCTGCCGGGGTTTGGCCACTCCGGGATTGGCCGGAAGCGGGCAAGCCCGCCGCCGGCTGGGGAGGGGTTGGGGGTGGGGGTAGTGCAGCTGTTTGCAGGTGGCGCCATCGTCATCTCACTGCACCACCCCCCTCCCCCAACCCTCCCCCACAAGGGGGGAGGGAGCACACCGAGTACGCGGCTCGCAATAGTCGCCCGCCGTTACCAGCCGGTCTTCAGCTTCACCGGCTTGTAGTCCGCGAAGCCGACGCCGGCGACGGCATGGAAGACGCCGTCCTGCCATTGGCCCACGGTCCAATACCGGTTGAGCTTCTGGTTGCGGATATCGACGTCGCCGATCATGGTCTTGAAAGTATTGGCCTTGAGGTAGGCGGTGATCTTGGCCTTGTCGACCTCGCCGACACCCTCCATCGCCTGCTCCAGGACCTGGAGGAAGGTGTAATAGAGCGGGCTGCCCCAGTTGTCGGCGTCGACGCCCGTCACCTTCTTGTGCCGCTCGTAGTAGCCGCGGATGGCCGGGTTGTCCTGGATGCCGCCGGCGCCCAGGATGTTTTCGGCCGAAGCGCCGAATTTGCCGCGGAAGGTGGAGAAGGCCACGCCGACCGCGCTGTAGTAGGCCTTCACGTTGAGGCCTTCGATCTTGGCCTGCTCGGCGAGACCGAAGGTGTCCGACGGATAGGACCACGCGACGAACGCGTCGGGGTTCTCCGCCTTCGCCGCCTTGATGATCGGCGCGAAGTCCTGCGACGTGTTCGGATAGGATTTGTCATAGACGATGTCGAAGCCGGCGTCCTTGAAGATCGGACGTCCCGCGTTCGCGAGCTCGATGCCGAAGGCGTCGGCCACGTTGACGATGGCGACGCGCTTGCCGATCTTGCCCTCGTCCTTCAGCTTCTTCATGACGTTCGCCGCCGACTGCGCGAACGAGGTGGTCGAGCCCTGGACGAAGAACAGTCCGGGGTAGCGCTTGGTCAACGCGTCGATCTGGTCGGTGACGGCGGCCTGGGTCACCTGCGGATAGCCGTACTTGTCGAAGATCGGCGCGACCGCGAGATTCCAGCCGGTGCCGTAGACCGGCATGATGAAATCGACCTTGTCCTGGGTCGCCAGCCGTTCGATCGCCTTGATCGCCTCGGCCGGCTGGCTGCGGTCGTCGTACTCGATCAATTCGATCTTGCGCTGGCCGGCCTTGAGCTTGAGGCCGCCGCGATCGTTGACCTCCTGCGCCCAGAGCTTGAAGTTCGGCCAATGGGTGACCGCGGCGCCCGCGGCCATGAAGCCGGTTCTCGGGCCGACCACGCCGATCTTGACGGTGTCCTGCGCGTAGGCGGCGTCGAGGCTGAGCGTCCCCGCCAAGGCGGTCGCGGTGAGAATTGGCAGCAGTGCTCGTCGATTCATTCTGTCCTCCCTGTTCGATTTTCTTGATTGAAAATTCGGACGCGGCGCCGACGCGTGTCCGCCCCTGTGCCTCGGCCTACCACTTCAGGTGGCAGACCTCCGCCCGAATACGTCCGGTACCATACCATTATCGGAGTGGTTTCCGCTCGTGCCCACAGCGTAGCAATTCGCCGTCCCACCGCAAGGCTCTAGGTGTCGCGTTTGGGGCGGTTGGAATCATTCAAATCGGCTGTACCGACATTCGGGACAGCGGACTCTGGCGGATGGGCCGGTTTCGGTACATAGTTTACGGCAAAATCGCACGGCAAAAATGCCGGGTCTGAAGGGGGGCGCCGAATGAGCGCGCGCAAACGAGACGAAGAACTGCGTCGCGGGAGCAACCCGCTGTTCAACGACCGCAAGCTCAAGCTCGGCACGTTCTGCACCAACCTCGACTACGGCGCCGCGATCACGACGATCGAAGGCACGCTGCGGATCAGCTGGCCCGCCACGCTCGCGCTCGCCAAGCTCGCCGACGAGATGGAGTTCGAAGCGCTGGTGCCGGTCGGGCGCTGGCGCGGCTTCGGCGGCGTCACCAATTTCAACGGCGCCGGTTTCGAATGCTTCTCGTGGGCGGCCGGCATGGCCGCCTCGACGACATACCCCGCCATCTTCGCCACCTCGCACGTGCCGACCGTGCACCCGATCATGGCCGCCAAGCAGGGCGCGGCCATCGACCACATCAGCAACGGCCGTTTCGTCCTCAACGTCGTGACCGGCTGGAACCTGCCGGAGATCGAGATGTTCGGTGTCGACATGCTCGACCACGACACGCGCTACGAGCGCGCCGCCGAGTGGCTCGGCATCATCAGACGGCTGTGGACCGAGGACGACGAGTTCGATTTCGAAGGCCGCTTCTACAAGATCAAGAAGGGCTTTCTCGCGCCCAAGCCGCTCCAGCATCCGCACCCCGTGATCATGAACGCCGGCGGATCGGACACCGGCCGCCGGTTCGCCGCCAGACATGCCGACGTCGCCTTCGTCAACGTCACCTCGCACGACTTTACCGAGGTGAAGTCCCGCATGGACGCCTACCGGCGCGACGCCCGCGAGGCGCAGGGACACGACATCCAGGTCTGGACCAACTGCTACGTCGTCCAGGGCGAGACCGAAAAAGAGGCGAAGGACTTCGCCCGCCACTACATCGACGAGAACGGCGACTGGGAGGCGGCGCGCACGCTGGTCTCGACGCTCGGCATCAATTCCGCGTCGTTTCCGCAGGAGATCCTGCACGAGATGACGCGCCACTTCATCGGCGGCTGGGCGGGATTTCCCATCATCGGCACCAAGGAGCAGATCGTCAACACGCTCGGCGCGCTGTCCAATGCCGGCCTCGACGGCGTGTTGCTGACCTGGGCGCGCTACGAGGAGCAGATGCGCGAGTTCAAGGACAAGACCCTGCCGCTGGTCAAGCAGGCCGGGCTGCGCTGAGCCCCTAGCAACATGTATCTCGGCATCGATATCGGCGGCACCTTCACCGATCTCGTCCTGATGGACGACGACGGCAACATCAGCACCTCCAAGGCGCCGACCACGCCCGGCGAACTGGAAAAGGGCGTGTTCGACGCGATCGCGCGTCGCGGCCGAAGCGCACAGGGGCTCGACGCCGGAGGAACTTGCTCGGCCGCGTCGCCGCCTTCGGCCACGGCACGACGCAAGCGACCAACGCGCTGATCGAGCGCACCGGCGCCGTCACCGGCCTGATCACGACGCGCGGCTTCGGCGACACGCTCGGCGCTCCAGCGCCTGATGGGCTTCACCGCCGGCGTCCCGGTCGAGCATCTCGGCTGGTACAGCCGGCGCCGCTATCCCGATCCGATCGTGCCGCGCCGGCTGGTGCGCGAGGTGCGCGAGCGCGTCGATCAGGCCGGCCGCGTGCTCGTCCCACTGGACGAGGACGAGCGTGCGCAACGCGGTGCGCGAACTCCTCGAACGCCGGCGTGCGAGACCTTTGCGGTGACGCTGCTCTGGTCGTTCCGCAATCCGGCGCATGAGCAGCGCGATCGGCGCGATCATCCGCGAGATGGCGCCCGACGCCTATGTCAGCCTGTCCTGCGAGGTCTCGCCGATCATCGGCGAATACGAGCGCACCGCCACGACGGTGCTCAACTCCTATCTCGCGCCCAAGGTCGCCGACTATCTCGACCGCATCGAGAACCTGCTGCGCGATCGCGGCTTTCGCGGCAAGTTCAACGTGCTCAACTGGCCGGCGGCGTCATGCCCGGCGCGCGAAGCGGCGCGCAAGCCGGTCCTGCTGGTGGCGAGCGGGCCGGCCGGCGGCGTGATGGGCTCGCTGCAACTGGCGCAGGAGATCGGTCATCACAACGTCATCACCACCGACATGGGCGGCACGAGCTTCGACGTGGCGCTGGTCGTCGACGGCAAGCCGCTCGTGTCGGGCACGCACGAGGTCGGCGGCTATCACCTCAACACGCCGATCATCGACATCCGCGCCATCGGCGCCGGCGGCGGCTCGATCGCGCGGGTGCGAGAGCGGGCCTGCTGCGCGTCGGGCCGGACAGCGCCGGCGCCATGCCCGGGCCCGGTCTGCTACGGCCGCGGCGGCAAGCTCGCCACCGTCACCGACGCCGACCTGGTGCTCGGCATCATCTCGCCCGGACAATTTCCTCGGCGGCCGCATGAAGCTCGATCCGCGCCGCCGCGACCGCCGCGATCCGCGCGCAGATCGCCGAGCCGCTCGGCCTGAGCGTCGAGGCGGCCGCGGCCGGCATTCGCCGCGTGGTCGACGGCCATATGGCCGACACGCTTGCGCGAGGTCACGATCGGGCGCGGCCACGATCCGCGCGACTTCGTGCTGCTCGCCTATGGCGGTGCCGGCCCGGCGCATTGCGCCGGCTACGGCGCCGAGCTCGGCGTGCCGCGCATCCTCGTTCCGGCCACCAGCATGGCGCATTCGGCCTATGGCGCGCTCGCCTCCGACATCCAGCAATCCGCCGAGCGATCGCTGCTGATGCGCGCGCGGCGGCGGCGCCCGCGATCCCGTGGGAAGGGCTCGACTGCGACGCCATCGACGCCGTGTTCGCCGAGCTCGACACAGCGCTGCCTCGCCGCCATGGAGCAGTCGGGATTCGCGCGCGGCCGAAGTCGCGAGCTCGCCCGCAGCATCGACATGCGCTACCGCCGGCAGACCCACGACCTGATGGTGCCGGTGCCGGACGGTGCCGATGACGGCCGCGACGCGCACGCGCGCTGGTCGAGCTGTTCGAGGAGACCTACGAGGCGGTCTACGGCAAGGGCGCCGGCTTCCGCTTCGCCGGCATCGAGCTCACCACCTTCCGCGTCGTCGCGGTGGGACGCACGCGCAAACCGTCGATCCGCAGGCCCAGCGCCACCGCGCGCGCCGCAGCCCAGCCGGCGCCGCATCTTCGAGCCGGCGACGCAGGCGCTGGATCGAGGCCGCCATCTTCCAGTGGCTCGACGATGCCGGCCGGCTTCGCGCATGTCCGGCCCGGCCGTGATCGAGCATCCCGAAACCACGGTCTATGTCGGGCCCGGCCAGACCGCGCTGCTCGACGAGGCCGGCAATCTCTCCATCGATTTCGGAGCAAGCGCGCGTGACTCATCGAATCGTCGCCGACGGTGCCATCGATCCGATCACCTTCGAGGTGATCCGCCACAAGCTCGAGGCGATCACCGAGGAGCAGGCGATCACGCTGAAGAACGTCTCCGGCTCGCCCGTCGTGACCGAGGCGACCGACTTCAACGTCGGCATCTATCTCGCCGACGGCGCGATCGTGAACATGGGCCCGCAGGTCATCTTCCATGCCGGCACCATGTCGACGGTGATCTACAGCATCATCGAGAATTTCAGCGACAATCCCGGGATCAACGAGGGCGACATGTTCATCCTCAACGATCCCTATCGCGGCGCCATCCATCAGCCCGACGTCTCGATCGTGATGCCGATCTTCCACGAAGGCCGGCGCATCGCCTGGACCGGCTCCTGCGCGCACGAGCTCGATACCGGCGGCATGACCTTCGGAAGCTGGGCCTTCGGCGCCACCGACGTGCAGCAGGAGGCGATGCTGCTGCCCGGCGTGAAGCTCGTCGAGAACGGCGTGCTGCGCGAGGACATCTGGCAGATGATCATGGGCATGACCCGCCTGCCCCATGTCGTCGGCCTCGATTTCAAGGCGATGATCGCCGCCAACAACGTCGCCTCGCGCCGCTTCCGCGAACTGATGCAGCGCTATGGCGTCGAGACCGTCGATCAGGTGATGCGCATCGAGATCGACACGTCGGAACGGCTGCTGCGCGAACGACTGCGCGCGCATTCCCGACGGCGTCTATCGGGCGCGCGACTTTCTCGACCATGACGGCCACGCCAACCGGCTCTATCAGATTGCAGGTCGCGGCGATAAAACGCGGCGACGAGCTCATCCTCGACATGGAGGGCTCCTCGCCGCAGGCGCCGGGCTTCATCAACTGCACCCGCTCCGGCCTGCGCGGCGCGCTGTTCACCGGCCTCCTGCCCATCCTCGCGCCCGACATCCGCTGGAACGAGGGCGTTCTCAAGCCGGTGACGATCAAGGTGCCGGAGGCCAATCATCTGCAACGCCGCCTGGCCGACGCCGGTGTCGGGCGCCACGGTCTCGACCGCCTGGGTGGCGCAGAACGTCGCGGTCGCCGCGCTGTCGCGCATGGTGGCCACGCTGCCCGACATGGTGCGCGAAGGTCAGGCCGTCACCAAGGGTCAGTTCTCGGTGCTGACCATGGCCGGGCGCGACCGCGACGGCGGCCCGTTCGGCATGCTGCTGATGGATGCCATGGCCGGCGGCGGCGGCGCCTATATCGACCACGATGGCCTCGACGGCTCGGGCGACCACTCGATCCCGCGCCCGCGCATCGGCAATGTCGAAGTCGAACGAGGCATCGGGGCCGTTCCTCTACCTGTTCCGCTCCTTCGTTCCCGATACCGCGGGAGCCGGAACCATGCGCGGCGGCGTCACCGCCGGGCTGGCCGTGACGCCGCACGACGCCGACGAGCTGCACACGATGGTGGTCGGGCACGGCGTGCAGGTGCCGAATTCGGTAGGCCAGTTCGGCGGCATGCCCGGCGCTTGCGCCTATCATCTCCTGCGCAGCTCGAACACCGGCATCGGCGAGCTGATCGCCGCCAACACGCACATGCGTGATCTGCTGGACGCCGGGGGCAGCGTGCAACGCTTCGATTCCAAGCCCGGCCATTTCCCGCTCCGCCGCGGCGATGTCCTGGCCTACTCGTTCCAAGGCGGCGGCGGCTACGGCGATCCGATCCGGCGCGACCCCGCGCGCGTCGCCCGCGACGTGGCCGATGGCTTCGTCACGCCGCACTGGGCATCAGAGTTGTATGGCGTGGTGGTGCGCGACGGCGCGATCGACGCCGAGGCGACCCGCGCGCGCCGGCGGGAGATTCGAACGGCACGGCTGGGTGGCCGCGCGCCCAAGGCCGAGCCGCCGGAATCGACCGGCATCGCCGCGGTCTGCCCGCGCATCGAGAACGGCAAGCGCTTCCGTTGCCTGTGCGGCGCCGATCTCGGGCCGGCGAGCGAGGACTGGAAGCCGCGGGCGCACCGGCGCGTGGTGCCGCCGCAAAGCCTCGGCCCGCATCTCACGCTCCATGCCGAGCTCGAGCTGCGCGAATTCGCCTGCACCGAATGCGGAACGCTGCTCGAGGTCGAGGTGGCGCGCCAGGGCCAGGAGTCGCTCGCAACCATCGTGCTCGAAGCTTGAGCTCTCGTTACAGCTTGCCAAGGATCGACACGTCCGCGCCGTCGCGATAGGCGGCGTGGCGCCAGCCGTCCTCGTCGTAGTCCGCCATGCACCGCTCGGCGAGCGACTCCATTTCCTTGAGTGCGCCGGAAGCCTGGGCTTGTTGCAGCGGGAACAGGCGCACCAGCTCGTGGCTCCCGGCATAATTCATTTCATAGAGCTCGTGCCGTGCCCCGAACTCGGTCCCGATCGCATCCCAGAGCAATTTCATGGTCTTGATGCGCTCCTTGTAGTCGATGCCGTTCGAGCCGCGCACGTAGCGGGCAAGGTACTTGTCGATGTCCGGGTTCTTGAAATCGCGGGCATGCGAGGGCAGATAGATCAAGCCCGAGGCGACCACCTTCTCGACGATGGCGCGCACCGCCGGATAGGCTTCCGTCATGAACATGCGATAGGTGCTCGACGCCCGGCTGTTCGGCAGCACCGCGCCGTCGATCCAGGGCTCTGGATTGCACGCCATCGCGTCGGTGAGCGACCAGAACAGGTTGCGCCAGCCGATCACCTCGCCGATCTGCGCCTGCACGCCGCGGAACGCCTCCACGCCGGTCGCACGCGCGGCCTTGTGCAGCAACCCCGCGATGAAGTCGAGCTTGACCGCGAGCCGCGTGCAGCCCTGCAGCGTATAGCCGTTGACGAATCCGGACTTCGGATAGAAGTCCCGCAGCCGCTCGACGTCGCGATGAATGATGACGTTCTCCCAGGGAATGAACGCGTTGTCGAACACGAAGATGGCGTCGTTCTCGTCGAAGCGCGACGTGAGCGGAAAGTCCCAGGGCGAACCGGTGGCGGCGGCGGCGAGCTCGTAGGAATGCCGGCAGATCAGCTTGATGCCGGGCGTGTCCATGGGCGCGATGAACATCACCACCATGCTCGGATCCTTGATCTCCTGGCCCATGTTCTGGCCGAGGAAATTGTAGTGGGTGAGCGCGGAGTTGGTGGCAACCACCTTGGCGCCCGAGACGAAGATGCCGGCGTCGTTCTCCTTCTGGATGCTGATGTAGACGTCCTTGACCTCGTCAACCGGCTTGTTGCGGTCGATCGGCGGGTTGACCAGCGCGTGGTTGAGATAAAGCACGGCCTCCTGCGCCCGCTTGTGCCAGGCGCGCGCGTTGCCGGCGAACTTGCCGTAGAATTCGGCGTTGGCGCCGAGCGTGTTGAGGAGGGCGGCCTTGTAGTCGGGGCTGCGGCCCAGCCAGCCATAGGTGATGCGGGCCCAGGCCGCGATCGCGTCGCGCTGCGCCATCACCTCCTCACGGGAACGGGCCGCCTTGAAGAATTTGTGGGTGTAGCCGCCGGAGCCGGTGTCGGTCGGCGCCGTGAGCACGTCCCTGGTCTTTGCGTCGTGCAGCGCGTCGTAGAGCTGCGCGACCGAGGCCGCCGCATTCCGGAACGCCGGATGCGTCGTGACGTCCTTCACCCGCTCGCCGTAGATGTAGACCTCGCGGCCGTCGCGCAGGGATTCCAAAAACTCGGCGCCCGTGAAGGGGCGCTTCTTGCCTTCGACAATGGCTTCGGGGCGCTGTGGCATCGTGCGATCCGTCCTCACTCTTCCATGGTTTACCACCATGATAGCGGACGCGATCGGCAGCGCCTATGCGCACCAGCCCCGGCTTCGCATGAAGCCGGGACTGGCGTGATCGCTCGCGGCTGAGAGAGAGGCCGCGATGTGCTGATCCTCACGGATCAGTAGTAGCCGTAGCCCCGCCTCCAACCGCCGTACTTCCAGCCGCCGTAGAAGTGGCGCGGGGCATAGAAGTTGCGGTGACCGTAGAAGCCGTAGTGATAGGGCTTGTAGTTGTAGTACTTGCCGTACCCGTAACCGTACCAATGAGCATTGGCACCGGTCGGGGCCAGCGCCGCCGTGCCAAGCGCGGCAACGGCAGCAAGCGCGAGGATGGATTTACGGAACACAGTAAGCCTCCTGTTGATCGGATGCCGAACGCGACATCCAATGCTGATACGCAAGCGACGCGCCGGAGGTTGCAGCTTTCACGTCGAGAATTTTTTGAACAGCAGTTCATGTATGCGATGGAACTGCGGCGACGTCGGACAATGTGTTCGGCACTGCGCGACATTTCGGCAAGACGATGCCCCCGTGACGGATCGCGTGTGACGGGTCGTGTAACGGTTGTGTGACGGGGTCGTGATTTCGACGGGCGGCACAGCAGTGAGCGACGCGCTGCGCCGCACAGCGATGTCGCGCCGGGCGCGGTTGTCGCCGACAGTTCGAGCGCCAGAGGAATTTTTTCCATCGCGCAGGTTCGGCATTACCAGTCGAGGTCTTTGCTTACCGGCGCGCCTTGACGGGGTACCGCCGTCGGTTCCGTCAACTCAGTCATAGTACGTACGGGATAATTCGTGCGGCACGACCGGGTTCGTCGCCTCCATCCGATACCCGGGCGCGGCAAACTTTTTTTTGCAAGCGTGGGAGATTGCAGACATGAGCAAGGTCCTCGTGATCACGTCCGGCAAGGGCGGCGTCGGCAAGACGACGTCCACCGCCGCGCTGGGCGCGGCGCTCGCGCAAGCCGGGCAGAAGGTCGCGGTCGTCGATTTCGACGTCGGTTTGCGCAACCTCGATCTGGTGATGGGAGCGGAGCGCCGCGTGGTGTTCGATCTCATCAACGTGGTCCAGGGCGTGGCGAAGCTTCAGCAGGCCCTCATCCGCGACAAGCGGCTCGAGACCCTTTGGCTGCTCCCGGCCTCGCAGACCAAGGACAAGGATGCGCTGACCGAGCAGGGCGTCGCGAGCGTGATCAAGGAGTTGCGCACGAAATTCGATTGGGTGATCTGCGACAGCCCGGCCGGCATCGAGCGCGGCGCGACGCTCGCCATGCGCTTCGCCGACGCGGCCGTGATCGTGACCAACCCGGAAGTATCCTCGGTGCGCGACTCCGATCGCATCATCGGGCTCCTCGATTCCAAGACCGAGAAGGCCGAGCGCGGCGAGCACATCGAGAAGCACATTCTCATCACGCGTTACGAGGCCCAGCGCGCGGCGCGCGGCGAGATGCTCAATATCTCGGACGTCCTCGACATCCTCTCGATCCCGCTGCTCGGCATCGTGCCGGAAAGCGAGGAGGTGCTGCGCGCCTCGAATCTCGGCGCGCCCGTCACGCTGCACAACGCGGCAAGCGCGCCGGCCCGCGCCTACTTCGACGCCGCGCGCAGGCTCGCCGGGACGGACGTGCCGATGACCATCCCGAGCGACCGCAGGGGCCTGCTCGAGATGCTGCTCGGAGGGAGAGCAGCATGAGTGTGGTCAGCCTGTTCCGGCATCGCGGTTCCGCCCCCGTCGCGCGGGAGCGGCTACAGATTCTCCTGTCTCACGAGCGGGCAGCGTTCGGCCGGCGCGATCTGCTCTCCGTCCTGCAGGAAGAGATCCTGGCTGCCGTCGCCAGGCACGTCACGGTGGATCAGGACAACGTCCGGATCCAGATGGATCGCGGCGCGGAAGGTTCGACGCTCGAGATCGGTGTCGAAATCCCGCATTCGACCGCAAGCGGCACTACCAAGGTGGCGTCTGCTCAGCCATTGCCGATCCCCGACCTTTATCGGACATCAGGTTGAGCGCCAGGGATCAACGGCTCGATCGCCTAGCAATTGGATATTGCCCCCGCCCCAGGCTCCGGCCCTGCGATCAAGCGATCGGCCGGCGAACCTGGAAATATCTCAGGATCACGTAACAGGCGGCGGCGGCGGCAAGATGCTTGAGCGTATGGCCGCTCACGATCGCCCCGCCCGAATATACCGCGCGGTCGAAGTGCTCGAGCAGCTTGGCGAGCGCGTAGAAGCCCGCGGCGACGAGCCAGTAGTACGAGCAGGTGTATTTCGGCCGGAACAGCAGCAACAGCAGCGGCAATGCGAGCAAAGGAAAGAATTGCACCCAGGCATAGAGCCGCAGATCGTCGGTCCAGCGCCATAGCAGCAGGCTGAAAATGCCGGTTGCGAGCAACGGCCAGAGCAGGATGGCACCCGCTCTCTCGCTCACGCGCTCCCCGATGATGGAAGCGAGGATCGCCATGAAGCCGAGCGTGATCGGCAGCCGGTCCCAGATCAAGGTGCTGTCGTTCGGATTCCAGTGGTAGTAGGCCGAGCCGAAGCCGGTGAGGAATATCCCGAGGAAGATCACGACGGTCGCCGGATCGCGGTGGAACTGCCACAGCCCCACCGCGCCGACCAGGACGAACGGAAGATTCGATACGACGTTCCAGAAGTTCGGTACGCCGAGCAACGTGTGGCGGTCGGCGAAGTGGTGATAGCCCTGATCTTGCGGTATCGGCGGGAGCAGCAACAGTCCGGCAAGGGACACGACCGCCACGCCGAGCAGGATGAGCACGGAGCGTTTTTGCTTTGGGTTGTCGAGCATCCCGGCAGGCTAAAGCATTTTCAGGCAAAGTGGGAACTAGTTCTCCGTCCGGAAATACGGCATGCACAGGGAGGTGAGCGGCCGCGCTCCCGGGCGGAGCGGCCAAAACGCCGCAGCGACTTCTAGGCAATTCGACAGGCTGCTAAATTCAGGCCGTCCCCAGCATCATCTAGGGGGAGACAGGCCTATCGCAGATGGAGCCGGGAACGAGGCGATGGCGGGTCCAGTGCTTTCAAGCAGAAGCGATCGCGGGATCGCCCTGTCATTGGCGATCGCGGCTGCGGTCGCTTCCTCGTTGGCCGCATCGCAGGCGCGAGCGGCGACCGAGGACGCCGTGCTCCAGCAGGCCGTGAACTACGTCTTCACGGGACGGGTCGATCCTTCGGAACCGCCGGAAATCGTGGATCGAAAGTCCTGCATCGTCGTGGTGCCCGATCCCAAGTACAAGCGATACGCCCGCTATTATTTGAGCCGGTTCAAGATGGACGTCGCGCGCATCAGCAAGAGGTACGCTGGGCCGCAAATCCTTTACGAGCTAGAGGTCCAGGGCGACGACGTCCTGCTCGAGTACTTGAATGCCGACAAGAAGACGATCGCCTACGGATTCAAATCAGCGCAGATTTCTCTGCCCGGCAATATCGATCAGACGGAAAAGGCGTTGAAGCTCATCTTCTCCGGCAACTGCAAGTCCGACAAGCCGAAGTCGCCATTTTAGCGCTCGCGAAAGCGGGTTGCGCGGCGATGATCCGCCGCCACGATAGAAATCCAGATCTCTCCCGCTATACCTTCTTGTCTTCGGGCGGGCTTTCAATTTCCGCTGCGCGCTCGGCCTTGCGTTGCGCTGATTTTTCCTCCCGCTTGCGCTCCTTTTCCTCGCGCCGCGCCTGCGCCGCGCGATTGCGATCGGCGCGCTGCATATTGTAATTCGGCTTGAAAGCCATGAGGTTCCTCTCTGTCGTGTTATCTGCGTCTGTCTTCCGGAACGCGAGATTTGCCGGCGAGGGCCGCAATCGAGGCGCGACGACCCGCGGACCATGCTTCCGCTACCACTATCGCCGATGTAAAACGCCTTGGCGCCGTATCAGGGGTATCGGCGACCGTCAACCTCCGCAACGCCCTGCCCGTTCGCGCCCGTCGCCATGCGCTCGAACCGGATCAGCGAGAAATGCCCGAGCGGCGGCATCGCCCGGCGCTCGACCACGCGCACGCCGCCGTGGCGCTCGGCCCAGTGCGCGAGGCGCTCCCAGCGGAATTCCGGCCGCCAGCCGAGCCGCCGCGCCACCGGCGCAAAGCCCTGCTCGAACAGCGCGGCGCAGCCCGGCCTCGGCGCCGAGATGATTGACCAGGATGATCTCGCCGCCGGGCCGCATCACGCGCGCGAACTCGTCGAGCGTCGCCTCCGGGATCGGGCACCGTGGTGATGACGTATTGCGCGACCACCGCGTCGAAGTAGCGCGTCGGGGAAGCCGAGATGCTGCGCGTCCATCACCGCGAGCGTCTCGACATGCGCGAGCCCGTGCTCGGCGACGCGCTCATGCGCCTTGCGCAGCATCGGCTCCGAATAGTCGACGCCGACGATGCGGTTGCTGCGCGCGAATAGTCCGTCAGCGAGATGCCGGTGCCGATGCCGACGTCGAGGATGCGCCCGCCGATGCGCTCGGCCGCGGCGATCGAGGCCTTGCGGCCGGCGTCGAACACGGCGCCGAAGACGAGATCGTAGACCGGCGCCCAGCGCGCATAGGCCTTCGCGACCGTATTGATTGTCGATTTCGTCCGTCATCGCCCCGCCCGGTCGATTATCCTCGACCTACGCCCGGCGACACGCGCCTCGCGCGCCGGCAGCACATCAGCCGCCGCAACCGCGCTCGCGATGAAGCCGCCGCCGAGCACGCGCGCCTGGCCGTCGGCCGCGTCGTAGAACACGCAGGCCTGGCCGGGCGAGACGCCGTCCTCGCCGTCGACGAGATCGACCTCGATGCCGCCGGCGCCGCGGCTCAGCCAGGCCGGCTGCGGCGGCCGCGTCGAGCGCACCTTGACGAACACCTCGTGCCAGCCGGCGCACAGCGCGTGATCGATCGTGCCCTCGCCGAGCCAGTTGACGTCGCGCAGCCGCATCCGGCTGGTGCGCAGCGCCTCGCGCGGCCCGACCACCACGCGGCGCGACGCAGCGTCGAGCCGCACCACGTAGAGCGGATGGCCGGCGGCGATGCCGAGCCCGCGCCGCTGGCCGACGGTGAAATGGATGATGCCGTCATGGCGGCCGAGCACGCGGCCGTCGAGATCGACGATGTCGCCGGGCTCGGCCGCGCCCGGCTTGCAGCCGCTCGATCACCTCGGTGTAGCGGCCGGACGGCACGAAGCAGATGTCCTGGCTGTCGTGCTTGTCGGCGACCGGCAGGCCGAACCGGCGCGCCAGCTCGCGCGTCTCGGCCTTGGTCGTGTCGCCGAGCGGGAAGCGCAGCAGATCGAGCTGCTCGCGCGTGGTGGCGAACAGGAAATAGCTCTGGTCGCGCTCGGCCTCGCGCGCGCGATAGAGCGCGCGGCCGCCTCCCGGCAGCGGCCGCGACGCGACGTAGTGGCCGGTCGCCAGCACCTTGGCGCCGAGCTCGCGCGCGGTCGACGAGCAGATCGCGGAACTTGATCGACTGGTTGCACTCGACGCAGGGCACCGGCGTCTCGCCCGCCACATAGCTCTCGGCGAAGCGGTCGATCACCGTTTCCTTGAAGCGGCTCTCGTAGTCGAGCACGTAGTGGGGAATGCCGATCCGCTCGGCCACCGCGCGCGCGTCGTGGATGTCCTGCCCGGCGCAGCAGGCGCCCTTGCGATGGGTCGCGGCGCCGTGGTCGTAGAGCTGCAGCGTGACGCCGACGACGTCGTAGCCCTCGGCCTCGAGCAGCGCCGCCGTCACCGAGGAATCGACCCCGCCCGACATGGCGACGACCACGCGGGTATCCTGCGGCCGGCCTTCGAGATCGAGACTGTTGAGCATCGCGGTCGTTTCTGGCCCGGAGATTTCAAGCGAATTGGCACCCGAGACATGCCCGGGCTTTCGTCACCCTATTATAGGCATTCGGGGCGCGGACCGCACCGGCGACGATACGAAGCCCGGCAGTTCTTGCCGGCTGGGGACGGAACGAGCCGGCACGAAGCCCCTAACGGTCCGGCGCAGCTCCGTCAAGCCATTGGAATGAATATGTTTTTGCAATGGCCGGGCGCCGCGGGCGCTTGGCCCGTGGATTGCTAAGTCGACGGCGGATCCACCGTGCCGAGAGGTTTGCCCGTGCCGCCCGCGTCCGAAACAAACGCCGTTCATTCCCACCACCACGGGCTCGGCTCGCGGCGCGACACCCGTGCCGAGGCCAAGCAGCAATCGACCCCGTTCGAAGCGCTGCTGGACGACGCCGGCACGACGCCGCCTCCCTCCCCGCGCGATCGTGCCGAGCGTCCGCGTCCGAACTCGGCCGCGGACGGCGCGAGCGACACCCGGCCGGACCGGCGCGTGCGCGACAGGCATGAGAATAAGGCGGAGAATGCCGACGCCGGGGACCGCAGCGAGGGCGCCGACGCACAGCAGCCGGCCGCCGAGGCGAAACCCGAAGGGGCCTCCGCGGCGGACACCGCGGACGGAAGCAGCGGCGAAGAGGAGACCGCGGCGACCGAAACGATCGAGGCCGTGCTGCTTGCGGCCGCGGCCGACCAGGCGCAGCAACAGCCCGATGCTGGCGAGCAGGCGCCGGTCGTGCCGGTCACAGTACTCGCCCAGCCCCCCGTCGGGGCGGCCGACGCCGACGCCACCGACATCGCCGCTATCGCGGACGCCGCCATCGAGGCCGCGGGCGCACGCAATGCGCAGGTCCCGGGAGCGAATAGCGGCGCGGACGCCGACGGCGAGAACGGCCTGGAGAACGGCGCGAAAAACACCGCGGACCTCGGCGCGACAGAGCCCGCGGGCGCCGGTGTCGAGGCAGCGGAGGCCGGCGCCGGAGACGAGAGCGGGCTCAAAAAGACCGGCGAGCCGGGCGCCGCGAACGGCTCCGGCACCGTCGATGCCGACAAGACGCCGCGCGCAAAGCCATCCATGCGCGCCGAAAAAAGCACCGCCGCGGGGGCCGAAACCCCTGCGCCCGACCGCCCCGGTGAGGACGCCGAGGCCGTCGCGCGCGCCGGCGCAGATGCAGCCGGCAAGAGTCAGCCTGCCGACGCCGATCCCGTGCGCCTGGGGGGCCGGAACGCCACGCAAAAACCCGACGAAGCGGCGAGCCGGCCACACGTCGACGCTCCTGCGGGCGCCGCCGCCGATGGCGGCAAGCCGCCTGTCGATGCGGCCCAGCTCGCCTCCCTCCACTCGGCCGACCGCTTCGCCGGCGCGGCTTCCGCCGCCGCGCAAGGGAGCGCACAAGCCGGCGCCACCGGATCGACGACCGTGCCGATCACGGGACTCGCCATCGAGATCGCGGCGCGCGCGCAGGCCGGCAGCAATCGCTTCGACATCCGGCTCGATCCGCCGGAGCTGGGACGCATCGACGTGCGCCTCGAGGTCGACCGCAGCGGCCAGGTCACGACCCGGCTGGTGGTCGAGAGGTCCGAGACGCTCGATCTGCTGCGACGGGATGCGCCAGAGCTCGAGCGCGCCTTGCAGCAGGCCGGGCTCAAGACCGGCGACAATGGATTGCAGTTTGCCCTTCGCGACCACACGGCCGGCGGGCAGGATTCGGGCGAGAATTGGCGCTCGAATGCCGCGAAGCTCGTCGTTTCAGACCCCGAGATGACGGCGGCCGAGACCGCAGCGGCCGGCTATGGCCGCTCGCTCCGGCTCGGCACCGGCATCGACATCCGAGTGTGAGGACCAAAACATGGCTGTTGTTTCCGCAGTTTCTTCTTCGGCGGCGGCGTCCGCCAGCACGACCGGCGTCGACAAAAACACGATCGCCGGCAACTTCCAGACCTTCCTGACGCTGCTGACGACGCAGCTCAAGCACCAGAACCCGCTCGATCCGCTGGATACCAACCAGTTCACCCAGCAGCTCGTGCAGTTCGCGCAGGTCGAGCAGCAATTGAAGCAGAACGAGCAGCTCGCCACGCTGGTTTCCATCGAGAAGACGGCGTCGGCGACGACGGCACTCGCCTATGTCGGGCAGACCGTGGCGTTCGACGGCCAGACCGCCACGCTCGCCAACAACAAGGCATCCTGGACCTTGCAGGTGCCAACCGCGGCCAATGTCACCGTCACCGTCAAGAGCGCGACCGGCCAGACCGTCTATACCGGCACCTACGCCATGCCCGCCGGTACCCAGGCCTTCGTCTGGGATGGCGGCGACAACAACAACACCAAATGGCCGGACGGCAGCTACACGATGTCGGCGACGGCCAAGGACGCCAGCGGCCAGTCGGTCGCGATCCCGAGCGAGGTCGAGGGCATCGTCAACTCGGTCGATCTCACCAAGAACCCGCCGCTGCTCTCGGTCGGCGGGCAGACGTTCACGCTCGACAAGATCAAGCGGGTCGTGCGCCCCACCGCCTGATACCGAGAGTCCAACAGCTTCCACATCATGGCCGGGCTTCGTCACCGCAAGTCGGGTTTACCCGACTTGCGGCGCTTTGATAGTGCCGAACTCAGGCTTTGCCTGAGTTCGGGTGCCATGATGCGTTAGAGCACGCTCTAACGCGCTTTTTGGCGGGTCGCATTTTCTTACGGAAAACCGGTGCCCACTTTTCCGGAAAATGCTCCGGGAGGTACGCGGCCCCTCTCGTCAAGACATTCGTAAGGTTTGAGACCCCACCGTGTGGTGTCCGGTGGCCGTTTAAGCGGTACTTACCCAATTGCAGCGTTGTGCTTAGGTAAATTTTAAGTGGCGAAGAGTAGCTTCGCCGCCTGAGTTGGTCAGTCGAGTGCGTGAGCTTATTCATGACAGAGCCCCTTCGACCGAGGGCTAAGTACGTGATCGGGCCTGACGGCAGCCCGTTGACGATCGCAGATTTGCCGGCACCGGGCACGAAGCGCTGGGTCATCCGGCGCAAGGCCGAGGTGGTCGCCGCTGTGCGCGGCGGGTTGCTTTCGCTCGAGGAAGCTTGCAGCCGTTATACTTTGACGGTCGAGGAATTCCTCTCCTGGCAATACTCGATCGATCAGCATGGCCTCGCCGGCCTGCGCACGACGCGCATCCAGCAATACCGGCAGTAGGCCCCGCGTCCCCTGTTTTTCATCGCGCCGGCCGGGAGGCCGGCGTTTTTGCTTTTGCCGGCTCCGCCGGCGACTGGCCGGGAGGCCGGCGTTTTTTGCGTTGCCCAGCACCGCTCGCGAATCATCGATGTGGCTCCCCGGCCGCAATGAGGGGTGATTACGCCCGTTCCGCCCCGCATTAACCGGGCGGTAACCACAAGGCAGGCAATTCTTGCCGGGTGGGATGGTCGCGGGGCTGATCACGTGCAGGGATTGGTGGAGTTGTTGAAATCGCTGGGGGCGGCACGGATGGCGGCGATGGCCGCGGTCACGGTCGCGCTCGTCGGCTTCTTCGCCTTCCTGATCCTCCGCGTGACCGCGCCGCAGATGAGCCCCTTGTTCACCGACCTCACTTTCGAGGACTCGGCGTCGATCGTGAAGGACCTGGAACGCCAGGGCATCCTCTACGAGCTCAAGAATGACGGCGCCATCGTGCTGGTGCCCAAGGACCGCGTACCGCGGCTGCGCATGAAGCTCGCCGAAGCCGGCCTGCCCAAGGGCGGCGGCATCGGCTACGAGATTTTCGACAAGTCGGACGCGCTCGGCGCCACCAGCTTCGTGCAGAACATCAACCACTTGCGCGCGCTGGAAGGCGAGCTCGCCCGCACCATCCGCGCCATCGACCGGGTGCAAGGGGCGCGCGTCCACCTCGTGTTGCCCGAGCGCCCGCTGTTCTCGCGCGACAAGGTCGAGGCGTCGGCCTCGATCGTGCTCAAGGTGCGCGGGATGCTCGAGCCGCAGCAGGTGCGGGCCATCCGCCACCTCGTGGCCTCCGCCGTCAACGGCCTGAAGCCCGAGCGCGTGTCGGTCGTCGACGAGAGCGGCCGGCTGCTCGCCGATGGCGCCAAGGTAGACGGCCCCAACGGCGTCGGCGCCGAGGAGCGCCAGGCGACCTACGAGCGGCGCCTGCGCGAGCAAATCGAGGGCATCGTCTCCTCGATCGTCGGCCCCGGCCGGGCGCGGGTGCAGCTCACGGCCGATTTCGACTTCAACCGCGTCACCCAGACCTCGGAGAAATACGACCCCGAAGGACGCGTCCTGCGCTCGAGCCAGACGCGCGAGGAATCCTCGGGCTCGGCCGACACCAAGGACGGCCAGGTTTCGGTCGGCAACGAATTGCCCAACGCGCCGCAGCGCCCGAACGATCCGAACGCGACCACCACCGTCCGCGAGCAAACCAAAAAATCGGAAGAAATCGTCAACTACGAGATCTCGCGCTCCACCAAGACCGAGGTAACCGAAGGCGGCCGCGTCAACCGTGTCTCGGTCGCCGTGCTGGTCGACGGCATCCACGGCAGGAACGACAAGGGCGAGGCGGTCTACCAGCCGCGCGACAAGGACGAGCTCGACCGCATCGCGGCGCTGGTGCGATCGGCGATCGGCTTCGACCAGAAACGCGGGGATCAGGTCGAGGTGGTGAACCTGCGGTTCGCCGAGGTGCCGACCTTCGCGATGCCGGAGCCGCCAAGCGGCGTCATGTCGATCTTCCAATTCACCAAGGACGACATCATGCACTGGATCGAGCAGGCGGTGATGCTGATGCTCGGCCTCGTGGTGCTGCTGTTCGTGGTCCGGCCGCTGGTGCGGCGCGTCATCACGCCGACCCCGCCGGCGCGGCAAGATGCCATCGCCGCCGCGATCGCCGACGGCGACGTGCAGGGTGCGATCGCCGCCGGCGCCGGCGCCGAGGAGATCAAGGCCGTCCCCAACCAGACCGCCAAGATGATCGACATCGCCCAGGTCCAGGGCCAGGTCCACGCCCATTCCGTGCAGAAGGTCGGCGAAATCGCCGACAAGAATCCGAACGAGACCATCGCCATCCTCCGTACCTGGCTCCATGAAGGCGCCGCCTGAGTGACAGCACCATGAGCACCTCATCGATCGAAAAAGAAAAGACGCAGAAGTCGCAAAGCGAGATCGCGAACGCGGTCGCCATGCTCGCCACCCGCCAGGGCGAGGGCGCGAGCCGCAAATTGACCGGCCCGGAACGCGCCGCGGTGCTGATGCTGGCACTCGGCGAGCAATACGGCGCCAAGATCTGGAACATGCTCGACGACGACGAGCTCAAGGAGTTGAGCTTCGTCATGTCGACGCTGGGCACCATCGAGGCGCCGTCGGTCGAAAACCTCCTGCTCGAGTTCGTCTCGCGCATGTCGGCGTCCGGCGCGCTGATGGGCAATTTCGAGGCGACCGAGCGGCTGCTGCAGCAATACCTGCCGCCGGAGCGCGTCGGCGGCATCATGGAGGAGATCCGCGGGCCGGCCGGCCGCAACATGTGGGAGAAGCTTTCCAACGTGCAGGAGGACGTGCTCGCCAACTATCTCAAGAACGAGTATCCGCAGACCATCGCCGTGGTGCTGGGCAAGATCAGGCCGGAGCATTCCGCGCGGGTGCTCGGCATCCTGCCGGAGGAGCTCGCGCTCGACGTGGTCAACCGCATGCTGCGGATGGAAGCGGTCCAGAAGGAGGTGATCGAGCGGGTCGAGAGCACGTTGCGCACCGAGTTCATGTCGAACTTGTCGCAGACGCGCCGCCGCGACGCCCACGAGGTGATGGCGGAGATCTTCAACTTCTTCGACCGGCAGACCGAGACGCGCTTCATGACGGCGCTCGAGGAGGAGAACATCGAGTTGGCCGAGCGCATCAAGACCCTGATGTTCACCTTCGACGATCTCGCGCGCCTCGACACCGGATCGGCGCAGACGCTCATGCGCCACGTCGACAAGGGCAAGCTCGCGATCGCGCTCAAGGGCGCAAGTGGAGGGGTGCGCCAGTTCTTCATGAGCAACATGTCGAGCCGCGCCGCCAAGATGCTGGCGGACGACATGGAGGCGCTCGGCCCGGTGCGGCTGCGCGATGTCGACGAAGCGCAGGGTCAGCTGGTGAACCTCGCCAAGGACATGTCCGCGCGCGGCGAGATCCTGATCTCCAAGAGTCACGGCGACGAAGAGCTGGTCTATTGAGACGGATGGAGTCACCGAGATGAGGTCGCCGGCAAAATTCCTGTTCGACACCGACTTCGCCGCCGGCGATCGCGGCAAGTCGGTGACGCTCGCCGAGCATGCGGCCCAGCTCGCCGAGGCGCAGGCCGCCGCCTACGGGAATGGGTTCGCAGCAGCCACGGCCGAGGCCGAGCAGCGCGCCGCGGTCGCGCTCGAACGCATCGCGGCCTGCCTGGAAGGCCTTGCCGGCGGCCTGTCCGCCGTCGAAACGCGGCTCGAGACCGAAACCGTCGAGGTCGCCGTGGCCGTCGCCAAGAAGCTCGCGCCCGAGCTGATCGCACGCGAGCCGTTCGCCGAGATCGTGGCGCTGGCGACCAATTGTTTCCGTCATCTGGTGGCGGCGCCGCATGTGGTCGTTCGCATCAACGACCAGATGCACGAAGGCGCGCGCGAGCGGCTCGAGCGGACGACCCAGGCCAGCGGCTTCGACGGCCGCCTGGTCGTGCTGGCCGAGCCCGACATCGCGCCCGGCGACTGCCGCATCGAATGGGCGGACGGCGGCCTCAAGCGCGACCGCGCCGCGACCACGGCCGCGATCGACGAGGCCGTCGCGCGCTACATCGCCGCCCGCCGCGGCGAGGCCTGAATGCCCGAGAGCAGCTGGAGCGATAGTTACTGGAGGACGCAACGATGAGCGACAACGACGGCAAGGTGCCGCTCCCGGATCTCGAGAACAACGGCGCCGCGATGTCGGCGCAGGACGCGGCTGCCATGATGGCCGAGAACGAGCCCACTACCCGTACCGCCGACGATCTGGAAGCCGTGTTCGACGTGCCGGTGAAGGTGTCGGCCGTGCTGGGTCGCGCGCGCATGGAGGTGGGCGAGTTGCTCAAGCTCGGCCCCGGCGCCGTGCTCGAGCTCGACCGCAAGGTCGGCGAGGCGATCGACATCTACGTCAACAACCGCCTGGTCGCCCGCGGCGAGGTTGTTCTGGTCGAGGACAAGCTCGGCGTGACCATGACGGAAATCATCAAAGCGGAGCGCAACTGACATGGACCGGGCCCCACACGCCAACGCCATCGGCGGGCATGGTCCCGCGGATCGTATGTCCGAGACGAGCGACGCGCGCGAGCGCGCGGGCAGGGCAAGCCCGAGCTACGTGGAAGCCGTCCTGTTCGGCAAACGGCCGCGGGGGTCGAGCCCCAAGCCAGCCGCCCAGACCGGCACGACGCCCGGGGAAGCCGGCGCCGCCAACGAACAAGAAAGGAATTGAGCCATGCGCCTCCTGATCGTCGGCACCCTTAGGGGTCAGCTCACTACCGCGACCAAGCTTGCGATGGCCAAGGGCGCGACCGTCACGCATGCCGAGACCGCCGACCAGGCGCTCGCCGTGCTACGCTCGGGGCGCGGCGCCGACCTGCTCATGGTCGATGTCGAGCTCGACATTCGCGACCTGGTGCTGCGCCTCGACGCCGAGCGCATCGCGGTGCCGATCGTCGCCTGCGGCATCAGCAACGACGCGCGCGCCGCTGTCGCCGCCATTCGTGCCGGCGCCAAGGAATACATCCCGCTGCCGCCCGACCCCGAACTGATCGCGGCCGTGCTCGCCGCCGTCACCGACGACGCGCGCGAGCTCGTCTATCGCGACGAGATGATGGGGCATGTGGTCAAGCTCGCCCAACAGATCGCCCCCAGCGATGCCTCCGTGCTGATCACCGGCGAATCCGGCACCGGCAAGGAGGTAATCGCGCGCTACGTCCATGGACGCTCGAGCCGCGCGCGCGCACCCTTCATCTCCGTCAATTGCGCGGCGATCCCGGAGAACCTCCTGGAATCCGAATTGTTCGGTCACGAGAAAGGCGCCTTCACCGGCGCGGTCGCGCGCCGCATCGGCAAATTCGAGGAGGCTACCGGCGGCACGCTGCTGCTCGACGAGATTTCGGAGATGGACCCGCGGCTGCAGGCGAAGCTCCTGCGCGCGATCCAGGAGCGGGTGATCGACCGCGTCGGCGGTACCAAGCCGGTTCCCGTCGACATCCGCATCATCGCGACCTCCAATCGCAACCTGGCCGATGCCGTGCGCGAGGGCCAGTTCCGGGAAGACCTGTTGTTCCGCCTCAACGTCGTGAACCTGAAGATACCGCCGCTGCGCGAACGGCCCGCCGACGTGCTCGAGCTCGCCCAGCACTTCATCAAGAAATACGCCGCTGCCAACGGTGTGCCGGTGCGTCCGCTGTCGGCGGAGGCACGCCGCACGCTCGTGCTCAACCGCTGGCCGGGCAATGTGCGCGAGCTCGAAAATACCATTCACCGCGCGGTGCTGCTCGCCGCCGGCGACGAGATCGGCATCGACGGCATTCTCACTCCCGATGGGATGCGGCTCGATCAGGCCAAGAGCCCGCCGGCGGTTGCGCATGCCACGCTCGCCGCCGAGACGGTGACGCGCGCGTTGGTCGGGCGCACGGTGGCCGACGTCGAACGCGATCTGATCCTGGAGACGCTCAAGCACTGCCTCGGCAACCGCACCCACGCCGCCAACATTCTCGGTATTTCCATCCGCACCTTGCGCAACAAGCTCAACGAATACACCAGCGACGGCGTGCCGGTGCCGCCGCCCGGCAGCGGCGAGGCGCGGATGGCGGTATAGGTTGAATTTATTCCGGCGGTAGCACCGTCATCGCATCGGCGGCGGACGGGCGCCGCGCACGCGCCCGACATCACGAAACCGCGAGTGTGATGCGATACCGCCGTGCCTGTCGCGACTCATCTTCGGTAAATTTGCACCAAATCGGTATCGACGAAGCGATCAATGAACGCCCCATGCGGCGGTACTCGACACCCGCTGTCGGCGCGCGTCTTCGTCGTAACCGTTCACAAACGCGCGCAACACATAGATATCCACAGCATTTCCGTGTCGTACGCCGTCCTCGCCGCGTGCGCGTCCCACACCGCGCCTCATTGTCATTTCATCAATCGAAATTCAGAACGCGCCCGCGACGGGTGCCACGTTCGAACGGTGGTGGAGTGTCATTATGTCTGACACGATTGCATTGAAGGGGCGGAGCGATGGTGAATGGACCGAGCGTGGCACCGGTATCGAGGTCGGCGATGCGGCGGCGAATGTCGTCGAGCTCAGCGGCGTCATCAAATGGTTCGACGTCTCCAAGGGCTATGGCTTCATCGTGCCCGACAACGGGATGCCCGACATTCTTCTGCACGTGAGGTGCCTGCGGCGCGATGGATTCAAGGTCGCGTCCGAAGGAGCACGCGTCGTGGTCGAGGCCCTGCGGCGCGACCGCGGCCTGCAAGCGTTCCGAATTCTGTCGATGGATGAATCGACGGCGGTACACCCGGCGCAGTTGCCGCCGCCGCGTACCCGCGTATCGGTGGCGGCGACCGGCGGGCTCGAGCGGGCACAGGTGAAATGGTTCAATCGGCTGCGCGGGTTCGGCTTCCTTACCCGCGGCGACGGCGCGCCCGACATTTTCGTGCATGTCGAGACCCTGCGCCGCTTCGGCTTGACCGAATTGCGGCCGGGCCAGCATGTTCTGGTTCGCTTTGGTGCCGCGGCCAAGGGGCTGATGGCAGCCGAGGTACGGCCGGAGGGGACCTCACACGGCCCGGCTTCTCACTGAAGCCGTCAACCGCAAAGCGGTCACTGCGCAAAAGCGTCTTGAGACTTCCGATACGACTTTCCCTTGCGGCTGCTTTTTTGCCGGAAGGGATCCTGTTGCCGGGCCAGTTCGGCGCACCGAACCCATCGTTCCGCCATGCGCCTCCAGACCGCCCTGCTTTCCGGATCGCGCGAAAACTCCGCCATGTCCTTACACTCGGCGGCATGTCGCAAGAATTCTTCCGAGGGAACCATCGGGCGGTCTCCGTGCAAGATGGGTCTGAACAATTAACGGAAAAGCGGCCAGAAGGTTCCTGGGAACCGCGGAGCTACCTACGTTATCTACACGGAGCAACAGAGCGCCGCCCCCTGCCCGGCCAAGGAACAAAGGGAGTTCCCGCAGAGGGAAGGACCGGCATGGCGGACGATAAGGAATCCGACGATAAGGGATCTAAAGCAGCAATCCTTCCAGGCCCGCCCACCAACGAAAGGTCTTTGCCACTTCGCTGGCCTCCTGTTCGGTCGACGCCGCGTTGAGGCGGCGCAGGATCAGGTCCCGCGTCACCGGCCAACGGCCGACATATCCCCCTAGGAAACCGGCCGCGTCATCGAGCGATCGAACCACGACGATCGGTGTTCCGGCGAGCTGCAGGGGCGGTTCGAACGTAAACGTCACGAGAGCCCCCAAGCCGCTCGAACGCGTATCAGGTTTAGAAAAAAGGCCCGGAGCACGCCCGGGCCTTCGTTGTCAGAACGATTAGTAGTCCATGCCCCCCATGCCGCCCCCAGGGCCGCCCGGCATGGCCTGGCCCTGCTTCCGCGGCACCTCGGCAACCATGGCCTCAGTGGTGATGAGCAGGCCGGCGACAGAGGCCGCACCCTGCAGCGCAGCGCGCACGACCTTGGTCGGGTCGATGATGCCCTTGGAAATGAGATTGCCATATTCGCCGGCTTGCGCGTCATAGCCGTAGGCGTACTGATCCTTTTCCAGGATCTTGCCGACCACGATCGAGCCGTCCTCGCCGGCATTGATGGCGATCTGGCGCGCGGGCCATGAGATCGCCTTGCGGACGATATCGACGCCGGTCTTCTGGTCGTCGTTGTGGGTGCGGAGCTTCTTGAGCACTTCGCCTGCGCGTAGCAGCGCCACGCCGCCGCCCGGCAGGATGCCCTCCTCGACGGCAGCGCGAGTGGCGTGCATGGCGTCGTCCACGCGGTCCTTTCGCTCCTTCACCTCGATTTCGGTCGCGCCGCCGACGCGGAGCACGGCGACGCCGCCGGCGAGCTTGGCAAGTCGTTCTTGGAGTTTCTCGCGGTCGTAGTCCGAGGTGGTCTCCTCGATCTGCGCCTTGAGCTGGGCGATACGGGCCTGGATGTCGGCCTTCTTGCCGGCGCCGCCGACGATGGTGGTGTTCTCCTTGTCGATCATGATCTTCTTGGCGCGCCCGAGCATGTTGATCGTCACGTTCTCGAGCTTGATGCCGAGATCCGCGGAGACCATGGTGCCGCTCGTGAGGATCGCTATGTCCTCGAGCATTGCCTTGCGGCGATCGCCGAAGCCGGGGGCCTTGACCGCCGCGACCTTGAGGCCGCCGCGCAGCTTGTTGACCACGAGCGTCGCGAGCGCCTCGCCCTCGATGTCCTCGGCGATGATGACCAACGGCTTGCCGGTCTGCACCACCGCTTCCAGCAGCGGCAGCAGCTCCTGCAGTCCGGACAGCTTCTTTTCGTAGATCAGGACATACGGGTCCTCCATCTCGACCCGCATCTTGTCGGCATTGGTGATGAAATAAGGGGAGATGTAGCCGCGGTCGAACTGCATGCCCTCGACCACTTCGAGCTCGGTCTCGAGCGACTTTGCTTCCTCGACCGTGATCACGCCCTCGTTGCCGACCTTCTTCATCGCGTCGGCAATGAAACGACCGATCTCCGCATCACCGTTGGCCGAGATGGTGCCGACCTGGGCAATCTCCTCGTTCGAGGTGACGTTCTTGGAGTTCTTCTGGAGGTCCGCGACAATGGCCTCGACCGCGAGGTCGACGCCGCGCTTGAGGTCCATCGGGTTCATTCCGGCGGCGACGGCCTTGGCGCCTTCTCGGACGATCGCATGCGCCAGCACGGTCGCGGTGGTCGTGCCGTCACCGGCCTGGTCGGAGGTCCTCGAGGCGACCTCGCGCACCATTTGCGCGCCCATGTTCTCGAACTTGTCGTCGAGCTCGATCTCCTTGGCGACGGTCACGCCGTCCTTGGTGATGCGAGGCGCGCCGAAACTCTTGTCGAGCACGACGTTGCGGCCCTTGGGGCCGAGCGTCACGCGCACCGCGTGGGCGAGGGTGTCGATGCCGCGCAGCATGCTGTCGCGAGCGTCGACCGAGAATTTGACTTCCTTGGCAGCCATGTTGGTCCACTCCGTTGGTGATGTGCGCTGGTTACGCGGCTTTCTTCTTGGCGACGGGCGCATCGAGCACGCCCATGATGTCGCTCTCCTTCATGATCAGGAGCTCGACGCCGTCGATCGTGACCTCGGTGCCGGACCATTTGCCGAACAGCACGAGGTCGCCGACCTCGAGGTCGATGGGGATGAGTGTTCCGGCCTCGTCGCGGCCGCCCGGGCCCACCGCGGTAACCTCGCCCTGCGACGGCTTTTCCTTGACGGTGTCCGGGATGATGATGCCACCGGCTGACTTGCCCTCGGCATCGATACGCTTGACGACAACACGATCGTGGAGCGGACGGAATTTCATCGGTATCTCCTTGAGCTTTGACTTGTTGTAAGGACGTTTCTCTACGCCCACCGTGTCGGTGCGCGCCGCGTCAGCGGATATTCGTTGCTTTCGTACAACCGGCGAATTCCAGCGCCGTCGAAGATATTCCCATCGACTTCCAGGCGGGTATCCGGAAGACGTGCGGGTGGCAGCTCCTCGATGGCGAAACGGATGGCATCGGCGGCGCGGGCAAATCGTCCATATCCAACCGCTTCTCGCCGGCGCCTGTGGCCCTTGGCGGGAATCAGCTCCGCCTCGCTTCCGGAGGGAAACAGCTCCGCCACGGTGCTGTATTCAAACACTCGAAGCTGGGCGGGTCATGCAAGCCCCTATAAAATATAGACAAACAATCCTTTGAATGGTCATCATTCAAACGACAAAAGACACATAATAGTGAAGCGCGCGAAAACTAGTGCTCGTGAGCCAAAATATTTTGCAAATACAATAAATCCACAGATTATTATTTCGACATGTTGATGATTGTCAGGTATTGTAGGAGTAGGCGCGCCTCACATTCAGGCTCGAGACTGTCGTGGGGAGTGCGCTCCCGGCCGCCCTGGAGATTTGGGCACGCGCTGTCTTGATGACCGACGCGAATGCGAGGGCGTGTCCTGCTCTCTCGTCGTTGACCAAAATCCAAACCGAGACATATGAGCCCGTGACTTGAACAGTGCGTTCGCTGTGCTCGAAGATCAGCGTGACATATCGACTGAGACGCGGGACATAACAGCCAATCCGGCACTGAAGGGATGCAATTCCCGCAACTGAGAAGAGGACGTGATGGCCAAGAGCCCACCCAAGCCGAAGTCGAGCGAGACGCCACCGATCAGCCTGCAGCCACAGTTGCAGTTCGTGCGGGTCGTGCGTCCGAAAAACACGGTCACCACTGTGAACGATGTCGACGACATCGACGTGCGCGATGGTTCGCTGCTGCTCCTGAAGCGCGCCGGCAACGGGAGAGAAACCTGCATGATGGTTTTTGGCCCTGGACAATGGATCAGCGTAAACGTGGATCCCGTCTAGGACGTTGCCGATTTTGGCAGCGGCGTGCGCGAGGCGGAAGACCGCCTAATGCTTTTGCACCAAGTCGTAGAGCTGTTGGAAATGAGGGACAATACATTGCAATGCACGGTCACAAGCGTATCCATCCGATCCGCCGCGATGGAAACACGATACCGTCCAGGTCGGGGCGTCGGCGTCATCGACGATCGGGATGACGACGATTGCCAACGCGCTCTCGCAATCTGCGAACGTTCGAAGCTCGGAAATGATCAGCCGTTGGATCTCTTCCTTCGTTCTCGGCTGTTTTTCACACCATCGCCCACGACCGGCTTTCGTTCCGCTTGATCCATTCTTCATCGTCGGGCCATCTCGGCGAGTTTTCGTCCATTGCGATCTCCGGCCACATGTAGGTGCGATGCGTCGCCTTGGCTAGTGCGACTGCGCCGACTAAGTGCCGCGCGCCCGTCAGTCCGCCGCGTGAGCCGCATTCTGCTGCTCGAACGGACAGCAAGGGCCCATCGCGACCCATCGCCGTCGATCCCGCCGACGTGCTAGCCTTGATGCCCAACACTGAACGAACGGGATCGGATCGCCATGTCGGACGTCAAATTCAACACCGCGCTGATCGTCGGCGCGGGCTCCGGACTTTCCGCCTCACTGGCGCGGGCGCTCAGCAAGGACGGGATCAAGGTCGCGCTCGCCGCGCGCAGCACCGGCGATCTCGACACGCTGGTCAAGGAGACCGGGGCCAAGGCCTTCGCCTGCGACGCCAGCCAACGCGCCGACGTCGAGCAGCTGTTCGCAGCGCTCGACGGCTCCATCGGCGAGCCTGACGTCGTGATCTACAACGCGAGCTTCCGCACCCGCGGGCCGTTCGTCGACCTCGATCCGGCCGAGGTGGAGAAGGCGATCGCCGTCACCGCCTATGGCGCGTTTCTGGTCAGCCAGCTGGCCGCTCGGCGGATGCTGCGGAACAAGCGCGGCGTGATCCTGCTCACCGGCGCATCGGCGGGCGTGAAGGGCTACGCTCAGTCGGCGCCGTTCGCGATGGGCAAGTTCGCGCTGCGCGGCCTCGCGCAGAGCATGGCGCGCGAACTGTCCCCGCAGGGCATCCACGTCGCGCACGTCGTGATCGACGGCGGCATCAGGAGCGCGCGCCGGCCCGCATCGCCGGACGCGCCCGACAGCCTGCTCGATCCCGACGCCATTGCCGAGACCTACATGCACCTGATCCGGCAGCCCCGCAGCGCCTGGGCATGGGAGATCGAGGTGCGGCCGTGGGTGGAGAAGTTCTAGCGCTCGTTATTTTCGTCTGACGCGTTTTCTAGCGCGCTTTCAGGCTAAGTGGATACCGGTTAGCCGCCCGGAAAGCGCGCCATCTAAAGAAGCGGAGCGCGTTCGAATGCAAAACCGGTTTCCACTTTTGCTGAACGCGCTCATGAACCGGAAGTCCACTTCGCCGGAAAACGCTACGCCTACCGCACCGGAAAATCGAAATACGTATCCGGGAAGGGCTCGTTGGCGAGCGTGAAGTGCCACCACTCCTTGTGATAGCCTTTGAACCCGCCGCGGGCCATGGCGGCGGCGAACAGCGCGCGGTTCTTCTGCGCCTCGGCGCTCACGCTCTTGTCCGCGACCCATGACTGCCGGCCGGAGAAATCATAGGGCGTGCCCATGTCGAGTTGGGCATTGTCGGCGCGCCGCACCAGCGTGAGATCGACGGTCGAGCCGCGCGAGTGTCCGGAGCGCGCTGCGATGTAGCCGAGCTTGAACAGGTCGCGCTTGTCGATGTCGGGATAGTATTCCGCCTTGCGCTTCGGATTGTCCTCGATCCTCCGCGCCCAGCGGACGAAATGCGCGACCGCGCGCACCGGCCGATAGCAATCGAACACCTTGAGGCCGAGCCCGCGCCCGGCCAGATCGCGCTGGACGGCGGCGAGCGCCCTCGCCGCCTGCGCCGACAGCAGACAGCGCGGACGCTCGTAGCCGTCGATCTTCTCGCCGACGAAATTGTCGGTGCCGAAATAGCGCATGTCGACGACTAGCCCGTCCACGACCGTGGCGGCATCGACGAAGCCCGCGGGGACCGGCGCCTGCGCGCGGACGGGTGCCGCGATCGTCGTCGTCGCCAGCAGCAGCGCGAGCGCGGCGATTGCGGAGGCGTGTATGGCGGTCATTGGATTCGATATCTGGCCCGAATCGCGGTCGTGTCGCCGGTATTGCGGTAATAATATTTCATAAATGGTCCCCCTACCCGCCCATTTTCGTGATAGCATTCAACATGAATCCAACAATGAAGAGAGTTGCACGACCCCGCGGCGGCGGCGGGCGGCCGCGCGTCTTTTCTCTAGCACGGAGAGTGACTTGAGCGATCACAGGTTCAAGGTCGGCCAGTCCGTCCTGTACACCTCCGGGCCCTACGGCCGCGGCGGATCGAGCGGCGTCTACAAGGTCACGCAGCTCCTTCCCCCGGAAGGAGACGACCGGCAATACCGTATCAAGAGCGCCAATGAGCCGCACGAGCGGGTCGTCAAGGAGAGCCAGCTCAACCGCGACTCCTGACCCGCGGTGGTGGCATGTCGGCCCCCGGGGCGGCATAATCGGCACGAAATTTCCTTGGAGCCTGGATTCCGATGGTCGAAGGCAAGACAACGACATTCGACTACAGCGCCCCGGCCGAGCTCTTCATGGCCAAGCGCAAGGGTGGCGCGCGCCCGCCGCTCGGCTATCGCCGCTTTGCGACGGCGGCCGAGGCCATTCGTTTCGCGGTCGAGGATTTTCCCGCGGTACGTACGCTGGGCGCCTGGATGCAGATCGGCGACGAGCGTTTCGACGGGGATGGCATCCAACGGCTGTATGACAGCGGCGAATATCCGCTGCGACGCCGCCGATCAAATTAACGAATTGGCAATAATCGAGGTTTGACGTTCGGGCTCCGCCCACATATATACCCGCCGCAACCAGGTTTTCGGTCTGCCTTGCTACGCTCCCGTTTTTAGGGTGCTCAGCTAGCTCCCCAAAACTCGGATGACCCGAAACGCGATGTTCGCGTGATCGGAACCCTCAAAGCGTACAACGCAAGGAGGCCATGATGGCCACAGGTACCGTGAAGTTCTTCAACACCCAAAAAGGCTTCGGCTTCATTCAGCCGACCGACGGCAGCAAGGACGTGTTCGTCCATATCAGCGCCGTCGAGCGCGCGGGCATGCGCACGCTCGTGGAAGGCCAGAAGGTCAGCTACGACGTCGTGACCGAGCGCGGCAAGCAGGCCGCCGGGAATCTTCAGGACGCCTGACAAGGCGCCTGCCCCTACATCGACTCAATTCGATCATTGAATGCCCGGCGTCCAAGACGCCGGGCATTTATTCGTTTGGCTCGCGGCTACCCGACATGAACAGCCATGGAACTTTCTTGATCCTCGTCCGTTGAAGGGCCGGAGGATGGTCATGCGCGCGTGGACAATCCCCATTGTCGCCGCCGTCGGCATCTCGCTTGCCGTACCCGCCACCGCAGACGCTCGGCCGCGCTTCGGGCCAGCCGCGGTGCTCGGCGTGTTCACGGGAATGCTTGGCGGCTTTCGACCCTCCTTCGGACATCACCGCAGAAGCGTAGCGCGCCCTTCCAATGACCAGCGCGGCGATGACACGCCACGCGCCGAACGGCGTCCGCCGGCGAGCGCGAACCTGGACCGGACCGAGCCGGAGCGGACCGGACCTGTATTCTGGCCGAGCGCGCCCGCCGACCTCGTCGAATATGTCTTTCTCCCAAAAGGAAAAGACGACCGCTTCTGGACCTACGGCATCGGCGCCATCGTCGAGGGCGCATTTGCAACGTCCGACGCCGACGACGCCCGCGTCCTGCAAGCCCGCGCCTCGGTTCGGAAAGAAGATCCGGTCAGAAAGGAAGAGTTGGCCAACAAGAATGGCGACACGGACACGGCGTTGTCGGCAAGAGAGCCGGTCTCGTCCGCCGGGCTCTGCAGCAACGATGGAAAAGCCATCGCCGACGGGCTGATCGAACGGATCGCGCAAACGATGCAGCCGCGCGAAGCACAACGCGCCTTGCTCGAACAGATCAGGACGGCCGTGACGCAGGCTGTCGAACGGATCAAAGCCGCCTGCCCTGCCGCCGTGCCTGCGAACCCCGCCGAACGGCTCAAGGCGATCGAGGATCGGATCTGGGCGATGCGCGATGCGCTCCTCACCCTTCGCCTGCCGTTCGAGAAGTTCTACGAGTCGCTTTCGCAAGAGCAGCTTTCGCGCCTGCACGGCGCCGATGATCTCGACATCGGGGCGAGAGTCGCCGATGGGCGCGACCAGATGTGCGGCGAGCCGGCAGCGGTGGCGGGAATGGCCGACGGCCCGGCTCGTGCCATCGACCGTGCCGTGCGGCCGACCCAACAGCAGCGCGCGAGCCTCGAAGCGCTGCGGCTGCGAGCGGCCGGGATGGCGCAGCTGATCATGAGCTCGTGCCGCGCCTATCCGTTCTCGGGCCACATGGGCCGCTTCGCAGCTGTTACGGATCGCCTCGACGTCATGCTGTTTGCGGCGATGACCATCAGTCCGGCGCTGCTGGTTTTCTATGAGTCGCTCGACGACAAGCAGAAGGCGAGCCTCGAGCGGACGATCCGCCAGCTCCGCCGATCCGGCCGCACCAGCAACAATTCATAAGCCGTTAACGGAGTCGCGGCGCGATCTTCAACCCATCCGGGATGACGCCGACGCCGAGATGTGCGACATGTTCCCGCGCCGCCAAGGTCGAGGCGGACTTAGCCTGACGGTAATCCGGTAGGGTGTGATTGGGGTATCGGATTCCATGGACGCAGACGCGTTGCGCAGCCAACTCGCCGCCGCCCTGGTGCGTGTCGCCAGCGGCGACCGCGCCGCCTTGCGTCTTGTTTACAGGGATACCTCCGCGAAGCTTTTTGGCGTCTGCCTCCGTATCTTGAATGACAGAAGCGAGGCCGAGGACGTGTTGCAGGACGTCTACGTGACGGTTTGGCGCAAGGCCGCCGCCTTCGATCCCGGCCGAGCCAGTCCCATCACCTGGATGGTGGCGATCGCTCGTAACCGGGCGATCGACCGGCTGCGTGCGAGTGCCGTCAGCCGCCGCATGGAGCCGATCGAGGCAGCCGACGCGGTGAGCGACCCCGCGCCGGCCGCGGTCGAGCGGGTCGAGCTGGCGCAGCAACACCAGCGCCTCGCCGGCTGCCTGGAAGAATTGGAGGCCCGCCACTCGGCTGCGATCCGGGCGGCGTTCCTCGACGGCGCTACCTATGAGGAGCTGGCGACGCGCATGAGCGTGCCGCTGGGCACGATGAAAAGTTGGATTCGACGTGGGCTGCTGAAGCTGAGAGCCTGTCTGGAAGGATGAGCGAGGACGACACCATAGACCCGGCCGACAGCGGCAAGGTTCTTGCCGCCGAGTACGTGCTGGGTGTGCTCAGCGCCGCGGAGCGGCGCGAGGTCGAGCGCCGGCTTGCGGTGGAGCCCGCGCTCGATCTCGAGGTGGCGTTCTGGGAGGAGCGGCTGGGCGTGCTCGCCGACGCGGTCGAGCCGGTCGCGCCGCCCGATGCGACCTGGTCACGGATCGAGGCAACCATTGCACCGCCCGCCCCCCGGCCGACATCGGTCTGGCAAAGCCTGGCGTTCTGGCGCAGCTTCGCCATCGGCTCAGGCACGCTCGCCGCCGCGAGCATCGCAGGCCTCGTCTATGTTGGGCTCGTCCCGACGGCCCGCGCGCCGCTGATGGCGACGCTCACCGGAATCGCGGGGCAACCGAACTTCGTTGCCGCGATCACCGCGAGCGGCAACAGCCTGACGATCGTGCCGGCCTCGCTGCTGACGAACGATCCGCGCGCGATCGAGCTGTGGCTGATCCCGACCGGCGAAACACGGCCGCGCTCGCTCGGGCTCATCCAACCGGGCCAGCCGATCAAGCTTGATATCCCGCCCGACCTCGCCGGACGGCTGGGCCCGGACGCGACGCTGGCGGTATCGCTGGAGCCGCCCGGCGGCTCGCCTACCGGCCAGCCCACCGGCCCGGTCATCGCCCACGGCAAGCTGACGAATCTGTAGGCCAAACGGCCGCTTCCCCCCGGGAAACACGATCCCGTTACTGCGGCCTCCCAAGCCCTTCGCAGCTGCATCCAAGCCCCGCGCCCGACGTATCTCCAGTCGCCAGCCGCAGGCGCGGCGCGACTTCACACCCCAACTCGCCATGGAGACCGATATGAAACTCTCACGCATTGCCCTGCCGGCGGCCGCTGCCGTCGCAGCGCTCGCCCTCGCCGCCATCGCGGCGCCCCCGACGTTCGCGCAACAGAAAGAGCAGACGGTGACCGTCGGCGGCTCGCCGATGTTCCCGTCCAAGAACATCATCCAGAACGCGGTCAACTCCAAGGACCACACCACGCTCGTCGCCGCGGTGAAGGCGGCGGGCCTGGTCAACACGCTGCAGGGCCGCGGTCCCTTCACCGTGTTCGCGCCGACCAACGCCGCGTTCAAGAAGCTGCCGGCGGGCACCGTCAACTCGCTGCTCAAGCCCGAGGCGAAGGACAAGCTGGTCGGCGTGCTGACCTACCACGTGCTGCCGGGCCGCTACTCGATCCAGAACCTGTGGGACGCCTCCACCAAGGCCAAGGGCAAGATCAAGATGAAGACCGTTGCCGGCGAAGAGCTCACGTTCGAGTTCAAGGGCCAGCAGCTGACGATCTGGGATAGCAAAGGCAACCCTTCCCGGGTGACGATCCAGAACGTGTTCCAGTCGAATGGTGTGATCCACGTGGTCGACACCGTTCTGCTTCCGAGCTGATCGCGCTCCCGCGGGTCGATCGCCGCAGGACGTACCCGCATCTGCTGCGGTCGGTCCGGGCCCGTCGCGGAAACGCGACGGGCTGCGTTTTTTTGCGGTGCCGTAGGATGGGTGGAGGCATCGCGCGTCGATTGACGCGCGATGGCGATACCCATCGCTGACCGTGTTCGTCGAGAGATGATGGGTATCGCGCGCGCAAAAGCGCGCGCTCCACCCATCCTTGTATCAGCGCCCTCCGCTATGATGGCTGGGTTCTGTAAAGAACGGCCCGGCCTGGGTGGCCACCCAAACCGGGCCGCCGATCGTCGGATCGTCACCCATCGAAGCACACTGAGCTGTACGTCGTAGCAAGATCGCGATCGGCTCTTCATCGAGTCCCGTATGGTTGAAGGAACCTAGGGTTCGCATTCAAGGGAGGTTCGAGGAAGATGAAGAAGCATAGCATGGTTTGCGCCGGCATCGATATTGGCAAACGCAAGCTCGATGTAGCGCTGGATGGTAGGGCGGAACGCCTGCAGGTGGCCAACACTGACGATGGTCACCGGGAGCTGATCACTTGGTTGCGGCGGTACCGGATCAAGCGGGTCGGCCTCGAGGCGAGCGGCGGCTACGAGCAGGGGGTCGTCAGTCGGCTACGTCGTGATGGCTTCGTGGTCGTCGTGTTCCAGCCGATGCAGGTGCGCGCCTACGCGCGGTTTCATCTACAACGGGCCAAGAACGATAAGATCGACGCGGCTTTGATCGCAGCTTGCACGGTCGAGGCCAAGAAGATCCACGCTCCGCCGGACCCGCGCTTGGTGGAATTGGCCGGGCAGCAGACGCTGATCGATCAGATCGTGGACCAGATTGCGCGGTTCAAGAACTATCGCGAGGCCTGCCGTGATCCGCGTTCAGCGCAGTTCTGGAATGACGAGATCAAGCGATTCCGCGGGCTCTTCAAGAAGGAGCTCCAACAACTGGTCGCGGCGATCCGCCGGCACCCTGATCTTGCCGAGCGGCTCGAGCTGATCGCCAGCGTCAACGGCATCGCATTGCGCACCGCGAGTGCCATCCTGGTGCGCCTGCCCGAGATCGGCCGTCTCAGTCGCGAGCAGGTCGCAGCGTTGGCCGGGCTTGCCCCCTATGACGACGAAAGCAGCGAGCGGATTGGCGAGCGTCACATCGCGGGCGGCCGTGAGCGGCTGCGCACCGGCGCGACCCCCATCGCCTCCGCGAAGGCGCGGCGCACCTCCGGCGGCTGGCCGAAGCAGTGCCGGAACGCAGTGAGGCGGGCTTTCAGCAATGGATATTTCTGGTGATCCTCGAGGGTGACCCCCTCGATGCTCTCCTTCTTCTGGAAATAGGGCAGCTCCACACATTGGGCGAGGTTCGCACTGCGGATGATCGCCTTGGGATCGCGGCCCTGGGCGACGGCGTCGAGATCGTCGAACAGGCGCTTGCGGATCATGGCGATGCCCATGTCGCTGGCACCGATATTCTCCTTGGTGCGGTCGGCGATGGTGCCCTGCCCGACCCAGGCGATGATGTCCTGGTTGATGACGTGGCTCGAGATCCAGCGCCCGTTCTCGTCCTTGATCGGACTTGTCCAGGTCGGCACCGTCTCCTGCACATAGGGCTCGCGCCCCTTCGGCACGCGCATGAAGAACCACGCGACACTGAGCGTGTTCTCGTCGTCGATCGGCACGCGCCACTCGAAATGGTTGCCGAGATAGAAGCCGTTCGGCCAGAGCGCGACGCGGCCCACGGTCCAATACGGATTCTTCTCGTCCGAGTCCTCGCGCACGCGCTTGTAGAGGAAGCCGTAATCGAACTCCTCGAACTTGAGCTTGAGGTGCTTGGCGGCATAGGGACCGGTCTTGCCGGCGAGCCGCATGCTCCAGTTGTCGTGCATCCATTCGAAATGCACGGGGTCGCAGGAGTTCTCCTGACACTGAAACCAATTGCAGGGAATGTCGGAGAGCACGATCTCGCGAAAGCCGTTCTCCCAGGTAAACGGCTCCCACACCGGCAGCTCCGGAGCCGGCTGCGGCCCCATATAGGTCCACAACAGGCCCGCGCATTCCTTCACCGGATAGGCCTTGGTCGAGCAGCGTTCCTTGAGGCGCGAGCGCGGGTTGACGGTGTCGTCATAGGGCTGCTCGAGGCACGCCCCGGTCTCGTTCATCAACCAGCCGTGGTAGTTGCAGCGGATGCCGGTCTCCTCGACGAAGCCGTAGGAGAGGTCCGCGCGCCGGTGCGGGCAATGGCGGTCGAGCAGCCCGTAACGTCCGCCCATGTCCTTGTAGAGGACGAGGTCCTCGCCCATGAGGCGAATGGCCTTGATCGGGTCCTTGTCGAGTTGGCTCGCGCCGCCGATCGGCATCCAATAGCGGCGCAGCAGCTCGCCCATGGGCGTTCCCGGGCCGACCTGGGTGAGAAGCCGGTTCTTGTCAGGACTGAGCACTTCCTACCTCGCGAAGTCTTATTGGAGTTGTTCGAAATCTTATTGGAAAATCGGAATCCGGCAACGGCCATTTATTGGCTTTCGCCGTTCGTTTATCGCATGCTCGGTCTCAGCATGGGGCATGGCCGCCCATGCAATGCTCTCCTCAAGCACACCGCATTGCGGTGGGCTTGGTCTCCGTTTTGGGCGGCGCGGCTCCCGCGCGCTCGTGCCGGCGCGGTTCCGCGTTGACGGATGAAGCGGTGAAGTCGGCGCTGGCGGGGCGGTGACCCGATCAATCCGCGCGAATATTCGCCTCGCGGATCACCGCGGCGAGGCGCGCACTTTCGGCCCGCAGGAATTCAGCGAACTCGTCCGGCGAGGAGCCCACGATCCGGGCGCCTTGAACCCCCATCACCTTCTGGAGCTCGGAGTCGCCGAGCAACTCCCGCACGGCCTTGCTCAACGTGTCAACCACGGACTGGGGCGTGTTCCTGGGAGCAAGCAGGCCGAACCAGGTGCCCATGGTGAAGTCCACGCCCTGCTCCTTGAACGTCGGAACGTCGGGCAGCTGGACCGAGCGGCGATCGTCGCCGAACGCGATCGGTTTGAGACCTCCGTTCTGCACGAAGGGCAGTGCAGCGACCGTGGAGCAGAAGATCACCTGCGTCGTGCCGGTGACGGTCGCGACCGTTGCCGGCGCATTGCCGCTGAAGGGGATGTGGATCATTTTCGTGCCGGTCACGCGCTGAAAAAGCTCGGCGGCAAGATGCGGGCTGCTCCCCATGCCGTAGGAGGCATAGTCCAGCTTGCTCGGGTTGGCTTGGACGTAGGCAATGAACTCCTTCAGATTGCTCGCAGGCAAGTCCTTGTTCACGAACAGGCCAAGCGGCGCATTGGACAGGAGCGAGATCGGCGACAAATCCTTCAGCGGATCATACGGCAGGCTCTTGTAGAGCGCCGTGTTGGCCGCGAGACCGATGCTGCTGACGAGCAGCGTATAGCCGTCGGGCTTCGCTCGGACGACCGCGAGATTCCCGATATTCGAGTTCGCGCCGGGACGGTTAACCACGACGAAGGTCCGCGCGAGCGCCTTGCTGAGCACCTGCGCGAACATCCGCCCCGTGACGTCCACGGCGCCGCCCGCGGCAAAAGGCACCACCACTTCGACGTTGGCGGACGGGTACTGGTCCTGTGACAGGGCTGCCGAGGCGGTCAATGCCATGGCGGTCGCAGCAATGAGACCCGACACGACCGGTCAACGGCCAAATCCAACCAATGGCATCGCGTTCCCTCTGAAACTCACCAAGGACGGTTCCTTGCGCGACCTACCTCGCGCTGGTCCGCCATGGTTGGCTGTTATATGCTAGTGTCCCGGTTCCGACGTTCGTATCACTTTGCAGCACGTGCGTTTACGAACGTCGGAACCAAGGGACACTAGCGACTCTATGATTCTAGTGTGGCTTTGCATTTGACGTTCCTATGAAGGACTCGCATCAAATACTGATAGGAACGTCAAATGCGCCACACTAGTCGCCGTTTGCGGCGGGCGAAGTCGCGGCACTAAGGACCTAGGGCGGCGCCGGTTTGCAGACAAATGAATTCCCTTCGGCCCCTGTGAGTTTTCATCCGGACACATGGATCGACGTAATCTGCCCTTGACCGCGCTGCGAAGCTTCGAAGCAGTGGGTCGGCACCTGTCGTTTTCACGCGCCGCCGATGCGTTGGGTGTAACCCACGGCGCGGTGAGTCGCCAGATCGCATCATTGGAGGCGCTGCTCGGCGTACGATTGTTCGACCGCGGTGCAACATTGGCGCTCACCGAGGAAGGCCACAAGCTCTTTGCCGGCGTGGCGCCGGCCTTCGACCGCCTCGCGGCGGCGATCGACGGCCTCGAGCGGGGCGACACGCTGCGCGTGCTCGCCGTCAATGCGCCGCCCACGTTCACGATGAAGTGGCTGATCCCGCGCCTGTCCGCGTTCCAGCGGCGCCACAGCGATGTCAACGTGCGGCTTTCGACCGGCATCGGGCCGCTGCGGGAATTGAAGATGAACGAGGTCAACGTCGTCATCCGCCGGCTGGAACGGCCGGAGAACGACATCCGCTCGACGCCCTTTTTGTCAACGGCGCTGCTTGCGGTCTGCGCCCCCGAATTGCTCGAGCGCACGCCCGTCGCGGCTCCGCTCGATGTCGCGCGCCATCAGCTCATCGAAGCCGAGACCGGCGCCTTGGGCTGGGCCGGCTGGTTCGCCGCCGCCGGCGGTACCGTCCCCGTCAATGCGCGGTTCACACGCTTCGAGCATATGTTCTTCGCGCTCGAAGCAGCCCTCGACGGGCTGGGTGTTGCGCTGATGCCGTCGGCATTGGTGGTCGATGACCTCGCCGCCGGGCGGCTCGCCATCGCCTGGAGTGTCCCGGGCGTCTACGAACGCGATTATTACCACCTGCTGTCGCCGCTGAGCCGCCAAGCCGGCATCGCCAAGTCGTTCGCCACCTGGCTGTCGAAGGAGGGCGAGGAATCGAACAAGCTCGGCAAATCCGTGCTCGAGAACGGTGCGCCAAAGCGACAGGCTGCTGTGAGTTTTACGCCCGGCCGGTGACAACAAATCGGTTGGGCCGCCCGTGCCCGCCGGTGCATCAAGACGGCGATGCTCGCCGATTTTCGCATACTCGACCTCACCTGGGTGCTCGGAGGACCGTTCGCGGGCCAGTTGCTCGCGCAGCTCGGCGCCGAGGTCATCAAGGTCGAGCCGCTGGAAGGCGACTTGTCACGCCGAGTGTCGAGTCATTCGACCGAATTCGAAGGCGATTCCGGATTCTTCCTGTCGGTCAACCGGGGCAAATCGAGCATCGCGCTCGACTTGAAAAAGCCGGAAGGCCGCGCCGTGATGCACGACCTCGCCCGCAACGCCGACGCGATCATCTACGGCTTCGCGCCCGCGGTTCCGGCACGGCTCGGGCTCGACCGCGCGACCCTGCACCGAATCAATCCGCGGCTCACGATCGCGCAGCTCATCGGCCTCCATGACGCGCCCCCTTACGCCGACGCGCCGGCCTTCGACCTCGTGGTGCAGGCGATGGCGGGCGTGATGAGCATCACCGGCGAACGCAACGGCGCGCCGGTGCGCGTGGGCTACCAGGTCGCGGACCTCGTGGGCGGGCTCTATCTCGCGCTCGGATGCGTCGGCGCCATGCTCAAATCCCTCAAGTCGGGCAAGGGCGAGCTGGTGCAGGTGTCGCTGCTCGACTGCCAGCTGGCGATGCTGACATGGCAGGCACAGAACTACTTCATCTCGGGCGAGCAGCCGTTCGCCAGCGGCGCGCGGCACCCCGTGATCGCGCCGAGCGATATCTTCGCCTGCGCGGACGGCAAGTTCATCGCGGTCTCGCCGACCGGCCAGCGCTTCTGGCAGAAGTTCTGCGCGGCGATCGGCCGTCCCGAGCTCGCCGAGGACTCCCGTTTCGCTCATCCCAAGAGCCGCATCAAGAATGTCGCCGCCCTGACCGAGCTGCTGAGCGAGGTGTTCCGCTCGCGAACTTCGGCGGAATGGGGAGCGCAACTCCTGGCGGAGCGGGTGCCGGCCGCCCCCGTCAACGGCGTCGCCGAGGCGGTGGCGCAGCCGCTCGCGATCCTGCGCAAGATGGTGGAGGAGCTCCCTCATCCCCGCGGTGCCGGCACGCTGAAATTTGTCGGCAACCCGTTCAAGTACGAGGCATGCAAACCGCTGCGCTATCCTCCGGGGCATGGCGCGGAGACGCGCGCCGTTCTCGAGCGGGTCTGCGGCTACGACTCGGCGGCCATCGACCGGCTGATCGAATGCAACGTCGTCTATCAAGGAGAAAGCAATGACGCGGCCGGGTGACATCAAACCCCGTGAGGGCGCACAGCCCGCATCCCTCTACAAGGATTGGGTGGTCGGCGCCGAATTTCCGGCCCTGCCGTTCACGATCACGACCGACGTCGTGCGCGAATACATGTCTGTCGTCGACGCCGATCCTGCGAACTACATGATCGACGGCCGGCAGGCGGCGCCGCCCAACGTCGTCTTCGTCTACATGATGGCCGTCATGTACCGGCTCTATCCGCCGCAGCAGGGCGGCATCATGCTCGGCAACACCGTCCAATTCCACAATCCGGTCTGGGCCGACGAAGACACCGAAGTCGTGGGCACCGGGCGCGTGACCGACAAATACGAAAAGAAGGGCCGCAAGCACATCTGCTACGACGTCGACTTCAAGCGTCCGGACGGCACGCTGCTCGTCTCCGTCAAGCACGTCTCCGCCTTCCCCGAATAGCGAGAGAGACCATGAGCAAGACCAGGCTCGAGAAGACGATCCCGCAAACACAGAAGATGTTCGACGACTACGGCCAGCTCAACGGCGACAACGACATCCTGCACTACGACGATGCCTACGCGAAGAAACGCGGCTTTCGCGGCACGCTCGGCCACGGCCTCATGTATACCGGCTACGTATGCGATCTCGCGGCGAAGAAGTACGGACGCGACTGGCACTACCGCGGCCGGCTGACGGTGAAGTATGTCAGGGGCGTGTGCCCGGGCGATCAGCTCGTAGTGTCGATCGAGCCTGACGGAACTGCGCAGTGCCAGTCGCAGTTCGACATTACGCTGGTGGGCTCGGCGACGCTGGCATGAGCGGGCAGTCCCGACCGGGGCCGGTGACCCGCACCGGCACCTCGACCGCGACGACGGTGCGCGTGCGCGGCCGGGATCTCGTGAACGAGCTGATCGGCAAATACAGCTTCACGGAAATGCTGTACTTCCTCACCTGCGACCGCATGCCCGACGCCGTTGCGGTTCGGCTGCTCGACGCCTGCCTGGTCACGCTGATGGAGCATGGCCTGACGCCGGGCGCGGTGATCGCGCGGCTGATGGCCGATAGCGTACCGGAGGAGCCGCAGGTGGCGATCGCATCCGGACTGCTCGCCATCGGCAGCGTCTATGCCGGCACGACCGAGACCTGCGCCGCGCTGCTGCTCGCCCTGGAAGCCCGCATCCAAGGCGGCGTCGCGGACGCGGCCGCCGACTTGGCGCGCGAATACGCGCAGGCCAAGCGCCCCGTTCCGGGCTTCGGGCATGGCACGCACAAGCCGGACGATCCGCGCGCCATCCGGCTGCTGCAAATCGCCCACGAAGCCGGCAAGGCGGGCCGCTATGTCACGCTGTTGGAAACGCTCGGGCGCGACGTGGACGCCGCGTTCGGACGGCATATCACCATCAACGCCACCGGAGCGATCGCAGCGCTGTTGCTGGAGATCGGAATACCGGTCGCGGCCATGCGCGCCTATTCGGTCGTCTCGCGCGCCGGCGGGCTGGTCGGGCATCTGCTGGAGGAGCAAGCCTCGCATTCCGGGCGAGCGATCTGGACCGCGGCCAAAGCCGCGGTCCCGTACATCGAAAGCCAGTAATTTCACGCGTCAGCGGGCCGGGCCAGCGCCGGTGGTCGCGGGGCCTTCTACGATCACGCCGCACGCAATCCGATCGCCGGCGTTGCCGGCCGGATCGCTCTTGTAGTCGTCCTTGCCGCCGTGGATCATGACCGCGGTGCCGGCAGGTTGAAGGACCGAATTCGGCTTGCCCTTCTCCAGCGTGATCGCCGCGTTCACCGCCTCGATCTCGAGCGCGCCGCCCTGCGGAATGTGGAGATTCGGCATGTCGCCGGCGTGACCTTCGCCGGACATCATCCCGTGCTTGTGATTGGTCGGATTGAAGTGGGGCCCCGCCGACTCGAAAGGCGGCTCGCACTTGCCGACAGCATGAATGTGAAAGGCGTGCTCGCCGGCCGGCAATCCTTTGACCGAAAGCTTGAGCAGGACCCCGCCTTGTGTTTGCACAAGCTCGACTGCGCCCACGTCCTTGCCGCTCTTGTCCTTGAGCGGGGCCTTGGCGGTTTCGGCAGCGGCCGCGGGCAACGCAAGTCCAGCCGCCAGCAGCGCCGCGGCGCCCGCTGTCCCAAGAATTTTCAGAATGCGCATGACTACCTCCGTGACAAATCTTCAGGTAGCTAATTCCGCCGTCATCGCGCAAGTTCCTCAGCGACTTCAAGAACCCTGGACCGAACTCATTGCGGTTCGCGGGTCTCGTCGGCGGCAGATATCCCGGCGGGAAGCGCTCCAAAGCATGCAGTCCAGATCGCAAACGGGTACACGACCCAAAAGAGAATAGGCATGACGCGACTCCAAAATTCTCCCGCGCATGAAAACGCCGGCAGTGAGACCTAGTTCCGCTCGACGGGATGATTGTGAGATAACGAGCTACTGAAGCCGAGCCGTGTCGCTCGCCGTCTTCTGTCTGTCTGGAGAATCGACCACATCGAAACGGTCGGCGACTGCAATCCACACGCGGCGCATCCGCACGAAGAATTCCTGAATCTCTCTATCGCTCGCCTGTTCGGCTCGAACGGCACATGCAGCTGCTTGTCGCCGGCAATAGCCACTGTCGTTAGAGCCACTGTCGTTAGGCATCATCGCGGCCTCTGAATGTGGCGTGATTCCCATCACGCTCTACCACGCAAATGAGAACGCGCGAGAGACGATCCGGTTCCCCGGTTCCTCATCCATTCGACAAGAATTGCAGAGGAACCGGGTCATTGCCGCACGAGTTGTCATGCATCGAGCGAACGTTGTTAAGCGCGGGGAACAAAGAGAAGGAGACCGTCATGTTGACGATGACGAGAACGATCGCCGCGCTCGGCTTCATCGGCGCGATGGCCGTTGGCACGTCAAGCCCGAGCGCGGCCCAAGGAGTCTATTTCCAAGGGCCAGGATTTGGGGTCGGCATCGGCAACCCCTACTATGGTCCGCGGTACCGTTACTATGACTCCTACGGACCTACCTACTACGATCGTCCGTACCGGCACGAGCGCCGGTACTACCGGTCCCATCGCTGGGATTGGGATTGACCGTAGCGCGCAAATATCAGCGCGTTTCCCATAAAAAATCGCGGGACCCCGTCAAGTCGTGCTGCGGCACTCTGGTGACGCGACGGCTTGACGGGTGTTGCCGTCGAAGCCTTCTCAGCCCTGCGGCTCGATGTTGGCGACCCGCACGTAGTCGCCCCAGTCCTTGATCTGCTGCAGGAGATAAGCCTGCCCCTCTTCCGGCTTGCTCACCCAGGGATCGCTGGCGATGCCATTGAGGAATTTCTTGGTCTCCTCGGTCGCCACCACTTGGCTGAACCAGGCGTTGAGCTGATCGACAATCGGCTTGGGCGTTCCGGCCGGCACCAGCGCCGCCCACCAGCTGCGGATATCGGTCTGATAACCGAGCTCGGTCAGGGTCGGGATCTCCGGTGCCGACTGCATGCGCGTGTTCGCACCGACGGCGAGTAGGCGCATGCGGCCGGCGTTCGCCTGCGCCATGCCCTGGATATTGTCGACGACGGCGAAGTCGATCTTGCCGGAGTAGAGCTCGTTGAGATAGTCGGCGCCGGTGCGGTAGGCCACCTCGACCGCCTGCAGGCCCGCCTTCTCCTTGTACATCGCTCCCAGCACCCGCGAGGTCGGGTTGGCGAACCCGTAGGTCGCCTTGCTGCCCTTCTGCTTCATCGCAGCGGTCAGGTCGGCGATGGTCTTGACCGGGCCGTCGGCGGGCACCGCGATCATCATGGTCGCATTGTTGATCGTGGCCGCGACCTGCAAGGCCTTGGCGACGTCGATGGTCGGCTTCTTGAACAGGTGCATGCTGGCCGCGACCGAGTTTCCCCCGGTGACCAGGATCGTGTAGCCGTCGGGCTTGGAGCGCGCGACATACTCGGTCGCGATGTTGCCGAGTGCGCCCGGCTTGTTCTGGACGATGATCGTGCGGTTCATCAGCGGACGTATCTTGTCGGCGAAGTACCGCACCATGATGTCGGCGCCGCTGCCGGCCGCGAAACCGCAGATGAAATTCACGTCCTGCGACGGGTAGGCTTGCGCCCGGGCGCCCTGCGGAACCGTCGAGATCGCGACGAGCGCGATCGCGGCGACGCGCAGCAAGTGCGGTATGTGCGTCATGACATTCCTCCCCGTTTCAGCGTTCTTGATCGGACACGGTTGCGGCAATTGTCCGTCAGCCGCCGGAGGAATGCAATGACGTGAAGCAATGACATGACAGCGCGGAGGGTGGGAATATGGCCCACCCTGCCCGAAGTTCTTGAGTGGCGCATGTTCTTATCGGCAAACCGGTTCCCACTTCGCCGGAACATGCGCTAGCGATCAGCTCTCCAATCCGGTCGGCACGTTCTTGTTCTCGCTCTCGAGCTTCATGCCCGACGCCAGCGCCATGGTCTCCATCAACGCCGCGAAGTCCTTTTCCAGATATTCGTCCGGATTGGACTTCAGCGTGGCCGCGCCGAAATGGCTCTGCAGCACCTCGCGCGTCGCTGCCGTCACCGGCATCGGCACGTCCCATTCGCGACCGAGCGCCAGGCCGAGGTCGAGGTCCTTGCGCAGCAGCTCCGGCGTGAACGTCGTGGTCCAGTCGAGATTGACCAGCGCTGGGGTCTTGTAGCGCGTGAACATCGAGCCCATCACGCCGTTGTTCATGAAGGCGAGGAAGGCGTGGCGGGGAACTCCCATCTTGTTGGCCAGCAGCGTGATCTCGATCAGGTTCTCGATCACCACGCCGAGCATGACGTTGTGGGCGATCTTGCAGATGCGCGCGAGCTCGCCATCGCCTACATAGGACACGCCCTGCGGCGCGATCACCTCCAGCATCGGCGTCACGGTTTTGGCGGCGGCTTCATTGCCCGAAATGACGGCGGAGAGCTTGCCGGCCTTGATCACCTTGGCGTTGCCGGACACCGGCGCCGCCACGAACTCGGCGCCGAGCTGCTTCAGGCGATCGCGGATCGCGGCGGAGTCCTCGACCGCGATGGTCGAGCAATCCACGAAAATTTTCGGGACCTTGCCGCCGTGGCCGGTGACGCTGTTCTTGCCGAAATAGACCTGGTCCAGGTCCTTCCCGGTCGAGACGATCGAGAACAGAATGTCCACGTCCTTGAGGTCGGTGAGATGATCGACCACCTTGGCGCCGACCTTGGTCAGCGGCTCGGCCTTGGACCGGGTACGGTTCCACACGGAGACGTCGTAGCCGGCCTTGAGCAGGCGCTCCGCCATGGGATAGCCCATGCGGCCCATGCCGATCCAGCCGATCTTGTGCTTGTTCTGTGCCATTCCAAATCTCCTGCTCACTCTAAGACGGCGCTTGGCGCCTCTTGATCCGCACGGGCCGAAGTCGGCGGTCTCCTAGCACACACTATTAGCCTCGTCATAGCCGGACGGCTCTCTCCCGGCCCTCATGGTGAGGAGCATCGCAGCGCCAACGGGCGCATGCGGCCCTACAAGCGAGGGCGCTGCGATGCGTCTCGAAGCAGAGGGCCGCGGCACGAGCCGGGCCGCCCCCATCCTTCGAGACGCGCGCACGAGAGTCTGTTCTAGTGGCGCGTGCGCGACATGCGCGCTCCTCAGGATGAGGACGGATCAGGGGGCTTGCCGTAGGTCCAATCGGCGACCTGCTTGAACAGGATGAGCGCCGTGCGGCACCAGATCAGCACGACGATGATGCGCATCAGCTGGAAACCCGCAATCATCGTGGAATCGAGGCCCAGCACCTTGCCGGTGAGCACCATCTCGGCGATGCCCGCGGGCGCCGTGGCCAGCACCATGGTCGGCACGGGATAGCCGGCCAGCCACGCAACCGCCGCCGCGAACAGCGCCATCGATCCGGCCGCGAACAGCACGACCACGCACGAGGCCCATAACAGCCGAAACAGCCGGGTGAGGAATTCCGGCCGGAACTGGGCGCCGAGCGCGGTGCCGATGACGACCTGCGCGGCGATGATGAGGGCATCGGGCATGCGGCCGTCGATGAGGCCAAGGTGGCTGGCGATGGCGCCGATGAACAGCGGCGCCATCAGCCAAGCATTGGGTGAGCGCGTGCGCGAGAGCAGCGCCGCGATGACGGCCGACACTGCAAGGAGCGCGAGCACCGGCAGCCACGACGCGACGGGTACACCGAGCAGCGGGTTCTCCACACCGCTGCCGGCAAACGAGACCACCAGGAACGGCGCAAAGACGACGATGAGGGCGACGCGCGTGGTCTGCGCCACCATGATCGGCTCGACGTGTCCGCCGTACTGCGGCGCGACGTTGAGGGTCTCGACCACACCGCCGGGAAGGGTGGCGAAGAACGCGGTGACGCGGTCGACGCCGCTGAGGCGCATATAGAGGAGACCGCCGATGGCGCCGATGATGGTCGAGAAGAACGCGGCGGCGATGATCAACGGCAACAGGCTGATGAGCTTCGCCACCACGGCCGCGGTGAACTGCACGCCGGTCGAGGCGCCGACCACAAGCGTTCCCGCCGGCCGGCCCCAGGGAATGAGCCGCACCGGTGCACCGGCGAGCGACAGCGCCGTGATGGTGACGAGCGAGCCCAGGAGCCACGGCAGCGGCAGGTGCGCGTAGCGCGCGGCGTAGCCGCCGGCCACACCGGCGAGCAGTGTTCCGGCCATCGCGAGCGCGGCCGTGAGGCCTTTCGGCAGCTTTTGGAGCGTTCCGTGCATGTCGCGAGGTGTTGGTAACAGCCCGAAGCCGACAACGCCATCGGCAGGCAAGCGCGGCAGGCTTGTGTTTGCGGCGGGGATGGGCGACCGTCCGAGAAAATCGTCCGCCTCGGGAGGAAACCATGCGACCAATCCAGCAGAGCATCGTGATCGCCGCGGCCGGCCTGTTGCTCGCCGCGTCCGCCGCCGCGCAGGACTATCCGAGCCGGCAGATCAACATGGTCATTCCGTTTCCGCCCGGCGGGAACACCGACCTGATGGCGCGCGCGTTGCAGCCGGAGCTGGCAAAGGCGCTCGGACAATCGGTGGTCGCCGTCAACAAGGGCGGCGCCGGCGGCACCATCGGTAACATCGAAGTGGCCAATGCCCGCCCCGACGGTTACACGATCGGGCTCACGCCCAATAATCCGCTGACCGCGCAGCCGCACGTGCAGAAGCTCCCCTACGGCATGGACAGCTTCCGCCTCGTCTGCCTGACCTACTACGTGCCCTATGTCGTGATCGGCATCGCCGAAGGCGCCGTTCAAGACGTTCGCCGACTTCGTCACCTTCGCCAAGGCGAAGAACGACAACCTGATCTATGCCTCGCCCGGCCCCGGCACCCAGCCACACCTCGGAATCCTGTCGTCGCTCGCGGCCATCAAGGCCGAGGGTGTGCACGTTCCCTTCACCGGCGCCGGCCCGATGACGCAGGCGATGCTCGCCGGCACCGTGATGGCGATGTCGGAGTCGACCGCGGTCGCCAAGGCCGGCAACCTCGTCGTGCTTGCGGCGCAGACCAAGGAGCGCATTCCGGCGCTACCGGACGTGCCGACCATGCAGGAGCTCGGCTATCCCTCTGAAGCCTTCAGCGCTGGTGGTCTCGTCGTGCCCGCGAAGACGCCCGACGCCGTGGTGGCGCGGCTGCAGAAGGCCTGCTCCGAAGCGGTCGCCAGCGAGGGCTACAAGTCTGCCACCGAGAAGCTCAACGCCACCGCGCGCTACCTGCCGGAGACCGAGTTCAAGGCGATGTTCGCGGCCGACTCCGTGCGCAACGCCGAAGCGGTGAAGAAGGCCGGCACGTCGCGGCACGCCAAGTGAGCGAGACTGGAGGGCGAGCCGAGGCGCCGGTGAGCAAGGGGCACCAGCGGGCCGATCTCCTCGAGGCGACCACCTAGGATGCGGATGCAACGTGGCCCTGCGGCAAGTGGCAAGCGCCGGTCGCCTCGCCGCGAGCCCGGCTCATCGGCCACGCCGTTCTGGCGGCGCTCGCTCTCGTGGCGCTCGTGATCTCACTGCGGCTCGGCGTCTGGCGGCAGAACTCACCGGGCGAAGGGCTGTTTCCATTCTTGACTGCGTTCGCCATGTTGGCATTCAGCGCAGCAGGCTTGGCGCGTGATTGGCTCGCGCTCAAAGGCGCACAAGGTCACGCCGCGGCCGGCGACCGCAGCGGATTGATCCGGGTCGCGGCCTATCTTGGCGCGCTCATCTTCTACGCCGCGTCGCTCGAGTTCCTCGGCTTCATCGCCGCCTCCGCGCTTACGCTCGTCTTCATCCTGCGCTTCGCCGAGCGATATTCGTGGCTGGCGACGCTGGCGCTGACGGCAGGCACGGTGATCGGCTGCCAGGTTCTGTTCGTGCTCTGGCTCGGCGCCATCCTGCCGACCGGAACGCTGTGGGAGAATCTGTTCGGATGACCGCAATGGACATCCTGCATTCGATCGCGCTCGGCTTCGCCACCGCGCTCACCTGGCAGAACCTGATCTATTGCTTCGTCGGCGTCTTCGTCGGCACCGTCATCGGCGTACTGCCGGGACTCGGACCGGTGCCGACGATCTCGCTGCTGCTGCCGTTCTCCTTCAGCATGAACGTCGCCTCCGCGGTCATCATGATGGCCGGCATCTTCTACGGCGCGCAGTACGGCGGCTCGATCACCGCCATCCTGGTGCGCATTCCCGGCGAGGCATCCGCCGTGGTCACCTGCCTCGACGGCTACGCCATGGCGCGCAAGGGCCGCGCCGGCGCGGCGCTCGGCATCGCCGCCTTCGGCTCCTTCATCGCCGGCGTCATCGTGACGGCGGCGCTGTTCGTGATCGGCCCCGCGCTCGCCGACTTTGCGCTCGCCTTCGGTCCGGCGGAATACACCGCGCTGGTGCTGCTGGGCCTGCTGCTGGTGACGCAGCTCTCGTCGGGCTCGCAGATCGACGCGCTGCTGATGGTCGCCTTCGGGCTCCTGCTCTCGACCGTCGGCAAGGACCCGATCTACGGCACCGAGCGCTTCACCTTCCACATTTTCAGCCTGTTCGACGGGCTCAACATCGCGCTGCTCGCCATGGGCGTGTTCGGCGTGGCCGAGCTCCTGGTGATGGCCGAAGGCGGCAGCGCGGCAGCGCAGCCGGTCACCCAGCCCAAGCGGCTCGTCGAGCTGCTCCCGAACCGCGCCGACTGGCGCGCGAGCCTGCTGCCGATCCTGCGCGGCACCGGGCTCGGATTCTTCCTCGGGCTGCTGCCCGGCGGCGGCGCCACGTTGTCGTCGTTCACCTCCTATGTGCTGGAGCGGCGGCTGGCGAAATCGCCGGAGCGCTTCGGCCACGGCGCCATCGAAGGCGTCGCGGGGCCCGAATCCGCCAACAACGCGGCGGCGCAGTCGTCGTTCGTGCCGCTGCTCAGCCTCGGCATTCCCGCCAACGCGGTCATGGGCGTGATCCTGGGCGCGCTGCTGATCCAGGGCATCACGCCCGGCCCGACGCTCGTGGCCAATCGCCCCGACATCTTCTTCGGCGTGATCGCCTCGATGCTGATCGGCAACCTGATCCTGATCGTGCTCAACGTCCCGCTGATCTCGCTCTTCGTTCAGCTTCTGCGGCTGCCCGGCTCGATCCTGGCGCCGCTGATCATCGTGTTCTGCGTGGTCGGGCGCCTACACGCTCTCCAACAACGTGGTCGAGGTGATCATCATGATCGGCTTCGGCATCGCCGGCTATCTGATGCGCAAGGTCGCCCTCGACCCCGCGCCGCTCGTGCTCGCCTTCGTGCTCGGCAACATCCTGGAGACCAATTTCCGCCAGGCGCTGCTGGTGGGCAAAGGCACGCTGAGCCTGTTCTATACGCGTCCGATCGCCGCATTGCTGATCGCGTGCTGCGTTGCGCTCATTGCACTGCAGGTCGGGCGCGGTGATCGTCGAGCGGCGCAGCAAGTCACCAGGCTGATACCAATGCTTGTCCAACCGGGCTTTTCCGCACTATCGTAACCCCCATGAGCGACCTTGCGCCCACCGCGTCGCCGAACGTCCTCGCAGCCGGGGCGGCGGCGCCACGGGGCGAAAGCCGGTTGCGGATCATCGCGCGCAATGCATTTCCGTTCCTGGTGGTCGGGCTGCTCTGGGAGATCACCGCACAGCTCGGCGTCTTTCCGCGCAAGCTGTTTCCGCCGCTCGGAAGAGGTGGCGGCGACCTTCGTCCGTCTCACCGCCGCGGGCATCCTGCCGCACCACGTGCTCGATACGCTCGTCCGCCTCGCGGCCGGCTTCACGCTCGCCGCGATCGTCGGCGTCGCGATCGGCATCGCCATGGGGCGCTCGCGCCGGGCGGAGGACATATTCCTTCCGCTGGTGAGCATCGGCGCGCCGATCCCGGGCATCGCCTATGCGCCGCTGTTCCTGCTCTGGTTCGGTCTCGGCAACAAGACAGCCGTGCTGCTGGTCGCGTTCGTCTCCGCGTTCCCGATCATCTTCAACACCTGGACCGGCGTGAAGGCGGTGAAGGAAATCTGGGTGCGCTCGGCGCAGGCCATGGGCGCCGACAACAGACGATTGTTCCACCACGTGATCCTGCCCGGTGCGCTGCCCTACATTCTCACGGGCTTGCGGCTCGGCCTGGCGCAGGCGTGGCGCATTCTCGTCGGCGTCGAGATGCTGGCGGCGGTGTCGTGGGGGCTCGGCTGGATGATCTTCGGCGCGCGTGAGTTCCTCAACACCGACGTGATGCTGGCCGGTGTCGCCGTGATCGGCGCGATCGGGCTCGCGTTGGAGAAGCTCGTGTTCCAGCGGCTCGAGAACTACACCGTCGTGCGCTGGGGGATGATGACGTGACCGCCATCACGACCTCAGCCAGCAGCGCCAATATGGACCGCGCCCGTTCGGCCTATCGCGCCGGCATTACGCTGCTGGTGGCCGCGGCCTGCTACGAAGCGGTGGCGCGCAGCGGATATTTCCCGGCGGCGCTGCTGCCGACCTTGCCGAAGGTCGCGAGCACGTTGTGGACGCTGCTGCTCGACGGCACCATGCTGGAGCACGCCGCCTACACCATGTACCGCGTGCTGTTCGGTCTGAGCCTCGCCGTCGCGGTCGGGCTCCCGCTCGGCATCCTGATGGCGCGCTTCCGGCCGGTCGAGCATTTCTTTCTGCCGCTCGCCAGCGCATTGATGCCGATCCCGTCGCTTGCCTGGGTGCCGGTGTTCATCCTCTGGTTCGGGCTCGGCAACACGGTCGCGATCCTGATCGTGTTCTACGCGGCGCTGTTTCCGATGCTGCTCAATACCTGGTCGGGCGTGCGCGCGGTCAATCCGCTGTGGCTGCGCGCGGCGGGAGCCATGGGCGCGGACGAGCATGCGCTGTTCTGGAAAGTGATCATTCCCGGAGCCGCGCCGTTCATCATAACGGGGCTGCGGCAGGCCTTCCTGCGCGCCTGGATCGCAGTCGTGGGCGCCGAGATGCTCGCGGCCTCCGATTGGGGGCTGGGCTGGGTGATCTTCGACGCCAAGGAATTCCTCAACGCCGACGTGATGCTCGCCTCGCTGGCGGTGATCGGCGCGATCGGTTTCGTGTTCGAGCGGCTGGTATTCGGCTCGCTCGAGCGCGCCACCGTGATGCGCTGGGGCATGGTGCGGGCGGCGAAGACATAGAAACGTACGTACAGGTGCCGATGAAAATGCCCCCTCCCTCCCTCCCCCGCTTGCGGGGGAGGGTTAGGGTGGGGCGATCCGCTCAGGATCGGGACAGGAGAGGAAGCCATGAAGCGCTTGTCCTTGCTGGTGCTCGCCGCGCTCGCCGCGAATATGCCCGCGACGTCGGTCGCGCAGGATTTCCCCGCCCGCCAGATGTCGATCATCGTGCCGTTCGCGCCCGGCGGCTCGGCCGATATCGTCGCCCGCATCTACGCGCAGAAGCTGACGGATCGACTGGGCAAGCCGGTCGTGGTCGAGAACCGCGCCGGTGCCGGAACGGTGGTCGGAGCATTGGCCGCCGCGCGCGCGGCGCCCGACGGCTACACGCTGTTCATGGGCGGCAGCTCCGCGCTCGCCTACAATCCCACGCTTCATAAGCAACTCCCGTACGATCCGGCCAAGGACTTCGTGCCGCTGGCCCACGTGGCTTCCATCCCCTTCGTGCTGGTGGTGCAACCCTCCCTCCCCGTCAACTCGCTGGCGGACTTGATCAAGCTCGCCAAGGACAAGCCGGGGCATCTCGCGTTCGGGACCGCAGGCGTGGGCTCGCCCGCGCACCTCTGCGCCGAATATCTCCGCGGCCTCACCGGCATCGACATCACCTACATTCCCTACAAAGGCACTGCGCCGGCGGTGACCGATTTCCTCGCCGGTCAGATTCCGGTCATGTTCGTCGATCTGCCGCCGGTGCTGCCGCTGATCAGAGAAGGCAAGATGCGCGCGCTCGGCGTGTCATCGATCAAGCCGGTGCCGACGGCGCCCGAGATTGCGCCGCTCGCGCAAGCAGGCCTGGCTGGATACGACGCCGGCGGCTGGCTGATGTTCGCAGCGCCCGCCGCCACGCCGAAAGAGATCGTCGCCAAGCTCCACACCGAATTCAAGGGCATCACGGCGACACCAGACATCCAGCAGCGTTTCACCGGCATGGGCCTGGTCCCGATCGACAGCCCGCCGGTCGAGAACCTGCAACGCTACGTGGTCTCGGAAATCGAGCGCTGGGGCAAGGTCATCAGCGCCGCCGGCATCGCCGCGTCGCAGTAGTGCGAACGGCGGAGCGCCGCAATCGATACAAGAAAAAAACGATCCGAACAGGACTGGTGAAGGGAGGACACATGAAACGCTTTTCTATTCTGGTACTCGCCGGCTTGGCAGCGGGCGTGTCGGCAACTCCAATCGCCCAGGCGCAGGACTATCCCACCCGGCAGATCACCCTGATCGCGCCGTGGCCGGCAGGCGGCGCCATCGATACGCTCAGCCGCACGATCGCACCGCCGCTGTCGGAGCGCCTGGGCAAGTCGGTCGTGGTCGAGAACCGGCCCGGCGCGGGCTCGGTGATCGGGACAGCCGCGGGGGCGAAAGCCGCGCCCGACGGCTACACCTTGGCATTCCCCGGCAGCGGATCGCTCGCCATCAGCTCCACCATGTACAAGAAGCTGCCCTACGATCCGGTCAAGGATTTCATCCCGATCGCGCTCATCGCCAAGATTCCGTTCGTGCTCGTGGTCACGCCATCCCTGCCGGTGCGCTCGGTGGCGGAGCTCGTGAAATACGCCAAGGACAATCCCGGCAAGCTGTCGTTCGCATCGGGCGGGCCTGGCTCGCCCCATCATCTCTACGGCGAATTGCTCAAGGGCCTGACCGGCATCGAGATGACCCACGTGCCCTACAAAGGCAGCGCGCCGGCGATGACCGACGTGATCGCCGGCCATATCCCGTTGCTGTTCTCCGACGTCAGCGTCGGGCTGCCGCAAGTCCGCGAGGGCAAGGTGCGCGCGCTCGGCGTATCGACCGCCGTCCGGCTGCCGTCCGCGCCGGACATCCCGCCGATCGCGGAGGTGGGCGTTCCCGGCTTCGATGCCGCCGGCTGGGGCGTGATCGCGCTGCAGGCGGGAACGCCGAAGGAGATCGTGGGCAAGGTCAAGACCGCGCTCGACGGAACGATGGCATTGCCCGACGTTCAGCAGCAGATCATCAGGCTCGGCATGATCCCAGGCACCAGCATCCTCACCCGAAGAGCTGCAGAGCTTCATCAACTCCGAGATCGCGCGCTGGGCCAAGGTCGTGACGCAGGCGGGACTGGCCGGCACGGAGTGATTTCGCGCTCTCCGTAGGGTGGGCAAAATCGTTTGCCGTACCGTCGCCGCGTGGGCACGGCGCGCGCACGATTTTGCCCACGCGTCAACACCGGACCGCGCGCCTTTGCCCACCCTACAAGGGAGCGTCAGAGAAACCGCGTCGGCCACATCAGCGTACGCCACATGTGCGACGACGGCGTGTTGTCGAAGCCGAGGCCTTCCTTCGGCTGCTTGAAATTGCGGCCGATGATGTCGACGAAATCGTCGAGGTTGACCTTGGCGTTCGGATCGAACGAGTAGATGTCGTTCACGCAGATCAGGCGCGCCGTCATGTAGTGCTTGTGATTGCGCGCGCGCTTGTATTCCTCGACGATATACGGCTCGGGCTCGTAGTCCGGGCCGAAATACTTGCGGTACAGATCGGGATAGGCATAACCGGCGGACTCATCGGGGAAGAAGCGCAGCGCCTGGTGAACGCGGATCGCCCAGCTCACCTCCTCATCCACATAAGGCTCGATCAGCTGCGCGCCCCAATAGCCGTGGTCGCAGCGGATGAAGCTCACGACGCCGATGTCGTGCAGGAGGCATGCCAGCACGACCTTCTCGTTGTGGCCGGCCTTGAGCGCGTGGGTCGCGCTCTGCAGGAGGTGGGCGGTGGAGGCGAAGCGCTGCTTGAAGAAGTCGATGAGCTGGGGCTTGTCCGGCATCTTCGGCAGCCGCGGGTCCGCGCCCATCAGGAAGTACTTGCCGGGGTTCGCCGCCTGCAGCGCAGCCCCGCTCTCGATCTCGACCTTGCCGTCGCCCATGTTGAACAGCACGGACTTGGTCGCGATCTTCTCGCTGAGCTCGTGCATCATCCGCTCTTCGAGCTCGTCGGCCTGCTCCGACATGGTCAGCGGTCGCGCGCCTGCTTGCGGTCCCATCCGAATACTCCTGCCTTGCGGCTAATTGTCCGACCTGCTTTGCGCCTATCTACACCGGATTCGAGCCGGGCGAAACTCGCCCCGCACCGGCGCTGGCCTCAATCACGCATACCATCTATGACAGCACCACCGGGATAGCCTCCGATGCCGCACATCGAAGTTACCGATGTCTCGCTGACCTACGACACGCCCTCGGGCCAGGTCCCGGGCGTCGCGGGCGTGAGCTTCAGCATCGAGGCCTCGGAATTCCTCTGCATCGTCGGCCCCTCGGGCTGCGGCAAGTCCACTTTGCTCAACATCATCGCGGGCTTTCTGGCCCCCAGCGCGGGGGAGATCCGCATCGGCGGCAAGGCCGTCACCGGCCACGGCCTCGACCGCGGCGTGGTGTTCCAGGACTTCGCCCAGCTGTTTCCGTGGCGCACCGCGCTCGGCAACGTGACCTTCGGCCTGGAGATGAAGGGCATGGCCAAGTCCGAGCGCGAGAAGATCGCGCTCGAGCAGCTCAAGCTGGTGAAGCTCGAGAAGTTCGTGCGGTCCTATCCGCATCATCTCTCCGGCGGGATGCAGCAGCGGGTCGCCATCGCGCGGGCGCTCGCGTACAATCCCTCGGTGCTGCTGATGGACGAGCCGTTCGCGGCGCTCGACGCGCTCACCCGGGACGACATGCAGCGGCTGCTCGCGGATGTGTGGCGGGAGACGCGCAAGACCGTGGTCTATGTGACGCACAATGTGGCCGAGGCCGTCTACCTCGCGGATCGCGTGGTGGTGATGACGCCGCATCCCGGCATGGTGAAGATCGAGGTGCCGATCAAGCTGACGCGGCCGCGCGATCCGCTCAGCGTCGAATTTCTCGAATACCAGAAATCGCTGTTGCGCCATCTCGGCCAGGAGACGCACCAGGAGGCACACGCAAACGGTTGAGCCGCCGGACGCAAAAGAAAAACGTAACAATGGACACAAGGGACGGAAACAGGATGTTGCAGATCAGAGCAGGCTTCGTCTGCGGGCTCGTTCTGCTCGCGAGCCTCGGCGCCGCGAGTGCGCAAGAAGCGTATCCGTCGCGGCCGATCCGGCTGGTCGTCGGCTTCGGCGCCGGCGGACCGACCGACATTCCCGCGCGCTTCGTGGCGGAGAAGCTCGGCGACGCGCTCGGCCAGCGCGTGGTGGTGGAGAACAAGCCGGCGGCCGCCGGAATGGTCGCCACGCGGGACGTGCTGTCGCAACCGCGCGACGGCTATACGCTGCTGCTCTGCACCCATTTCGAGGCGATCAACACCGCCGTCTACAAGAACGTGCTGTTCAAGCTGGACGATGTCGCCCCGATCTCGCTCATCACCAAATACTACTATGGCCTCGCACTCGCCAACGCCATTCCTGCCGACGACTTCGAATCGTTCGTGCGGTATGCCAAGGCCAATCCCAACGAGGTGAGCTACGCGACCGTCGGCGCCGGCTCCGCGCAGGAAATCCTGGCGCGGCAGCTGGAGAAGCTCACCGGCATCGTCATGAACCGGATTCCGTTCCGCGGCGGTCCCCAGGTCGTGCAGGAGCTGATCGCGGGGCGCGTGCACTTCTACGTCTCGCCGACATTGGCGATCGTCCCGCAGTACCAGGCCAAGCAGATCAAGATTCTGGCGGTGTCGGCGCCCGAGCGCGTGAAGAACCTGTCGGAGATCCCCACGCTCGCGGAGAAGGGCGTCAACTTCGTGCGCTACGGCTGGCTCGGCATCTGCGCCGGCGCCGGCACGCCGCAACCGATCCTCGACCAGCTGCAGCGCCAGATCGCGGCGATCGTCGCCACGGCGGACTACCGCAACCTGATCGAGAAGGCCGGCTCGCTGCCGGTGTCGTCGACGCCGCAGGAGCTGCGGCAAGTGATCACGCAGACATTGGACGACGTTGCGGGCAGCATCCGCGAGTTCGGCATGCAGCAGGAGCAATAGGGTCGATAGAGAAAACATCACGGAGGATACGCGATGAAGATCACACGACGGCAATATCTCGCCGGCACCGCCGGCGTGCTGGCAGCAGGCCTTGGAACGACACGACCCGCCTTCGCGCTCGAGACCATCCGCCAGGGCTACCAGACCAACATCTGGGGCATGCCGACCTACTACCTGCTCAAGTCCGGGCTGCTTGGAGAAGCGCGGCATCAAGTTCGAGGAGTTCGCCGTGCCCTCCGGCAATCTCACCATGCAGCAGATGGTGGCGCGCCAGGTGGACATGGGCACCTATGCCGGGCAGTCCTTCATCATCGGCCACGACAAAGGCGGCCTCGTCGCCATCGCCCAGATCGAATATGTCGGCAAGACCGCGCAGATCGTGACGCGCAAGGACCTCAACCTCACCAAGGTCGAGCAGCTCAAGGGGCTCAAGGTCGCGAACCAGACCGGCTCCTCCGTCGGCAACATCTTCGTCGACATCATCGCGCAGAAGGCCGGCCTCAAGAAAGGCGACTTCCAGGAAGTGCGCATGGACGTCAACAACATGGTCGCCGCGCTCGCGGCCAAGACCGTGGACGCCATGGTCAATGTGGAGCCCTACAACGAGATCGCGGTCGCCGAAGGCATCGGCACCTCGATCATGGACTTCTCCAGCGTCGACCGCATGCCGGTGTTCATGGCGGCGACGCCCGATTTCGTCGCCAAGAGCCCCGACACCGTCGTCGCCTATCTCAAGTGCTGGCAGGAAGTGGCGCGCGACTTCAAGGACAATCCGGGCAAGGTCGCCGACGTGATCTATGCGTTCTTCACGTCGAAGGGCTACAGCATGTCGCGGGAGACGTTTGCCAAGGCGCTGGCGCGAGTCGAGGTCAATCCGGGCTTCCCGCCGGACCTCGAAGCCGGGCCTGCAGAGAGACGCCGAAGTTCTGCTGCGCGAGAAGAAGATCTCCGCCATCCCGGACTGGAAGAAGGCCCTGCGGCCGGACCTCTGGGCGAAGGCGAGCGCGTAGGATTTCGGCCGGTCACCAAGACCCGCGGCGAGCAAGTCGAGCAAGGCCGGCCGCTCACGCCGGCCTTCTCATTGTCTGTTTGACGCGTTTTCTACGGCGAGCCGGGTTCCACTTCGCCGGAAAACGCTATAAAGGATCAGCCGATTTCAGGGCATGGAGAGTGGAATGAAAGCTGCAAAGAAGAAAGTTGCGAAGAAGGCTGCCAAGAAAGTCGCCGCGAAACCGGCGAAGAAGGCAGCCCCGAAGAAGGCAGCGGCCAAGAAGCCCGCGCCCAAGAAGGCAGCGCCCAAGCAGGCCGCCAGCAAGACCAGCGCGCCGCAAAGCAACGGCGGACCGATCACCTGGAATTTCAAGCTGCTCAGCCACCACCTGCTCGACGGCTTCGGCGGCATGGGCGAAGGCATGTCGATCCAGATCGCGCCCGACGGCCGCCGCATCCTCTGGCTCGCGCACGAGAGCGCGCCGAAGAATTTCACCGCGGTCGACGTCTCCGATCCGCGCAAGCCCAAGGTGGTGGTGCAGACCGACCTGCCGCAGGCCCACATGCGCTCCAATTCGCTGGAGACCTGCGGAAACATCATGGCGGTCGCCTACCAGACCCAGAAGAAGGGACTGCAGCCGGCCGGCATGGAGCTGTTCGACATCTCGGTGCCGGAGAAGCCGCGCTCGATCTCGTTCTTCGACTGCTCGGGGCCGACCTCGCGCGGCGTGCACCAGCTCTGGTTCTGCGACGGCGAATACGTCCACTGCGCGTCGGGCGCCGACGACTTCCAGCCGACGCATCCCTCCGACGACCAGTTCTATCGCTGCATCGACGTGCGCAATCCGTCGAAGCCGGTCGAGCTCGGCCGCTGGCACATGCCCGGCACCAAGCAGGGCGACAACGTGATGCCGCCGCCGCGCCATCCGCTCGACAAGGGCTACCGCGCCCACAACTGCAACGTCTATCCGCAGCGTCCGGACCGCTGCTATCTCGCCTATATCGACGGCGGCATGTTCGTGCTCGACATCTCCGACAAGGCGAACCCGAAGCGCGATCTCGCAGTGGACGAACTCGCCGCCCTATACCGGCTTCATGCACACGGTCGTGCCGCTGTTCGACCGCGGGCTGATGCTGGTGACCGACGAATCCACCGAGAACAACGCCAAGGATTGGCCGAAGCTGATCTGGGTGCTCGACGCGCGCGAGGAAACCAACCTGGTCCCGATCTCGACCTGTCCGCTGCCGGACCACAAGGCCTTCGCGGCCAAGGGCCGCTTCGGCGCCCACAACATCCACGAGAACGTGCCGCTGCCGACGTCCTGGCATTCCGACCAGATCGTGCTCGGCACCTTCTTCAACGGCGGCCTGCGCGCCTACGACATCTCCAACCCGTATCAGCCGCAGCAGATCGGCGTGTTCGTGCCGCCGGCGCCGCCGATGGCGCCCACGGGCACGATCCAGCTCAACGACGTGTTCGTCGACGAGCGCGAGATCGTCTACACGGTCGACCGCCACATCGGCGGGCTCTACATCCTGGAGATGGACTTCTGATCACGCGACCTGCTCGGCTGTCGTGCGCCGCATGACAGCCGGGCAGCAAACTTGGAGGCGCATTGCTCGATCTCTTCCCCTCCCGCGACGCCGGCCCGTTCGGGCGCCGGCTCAAGCGCGCCCGCGGCGCGCGCATCCCGGTCACGGTCGTCACCGGCTTCCTCGGCGCCGGCAAGACCACGCTGGTGCGCCGCTTTCTCGCGGCGCCGGAGGGCGCAGGCACCGCCGTCGTCATCAACGAGTTCGGCAGCGTCGGCATCGACGACGCGCTGGTGCGCGGCTCGACCGACGAGATCACGCTGCTCGGCAACGGCTGCCTCTGCTGCAACACCCGCTCCGACCTGCAGATCGCGCTGCGCAGTCTGGTGGCCGAGCGCGAGCAAGGCACGGTGCCGCGCTTCGAACGTATCCTGATCGAAACCAGCGGGCTCGCCGATCCCGGACCGATCCTGCAGACCTTCGCCACCGACCGCGCGCTCGGCGGCGAATTCCACGTCGAGGTCGTCGTGGCCATGGTCGATGCCGTGGGCGGGCTCGACACGCTCGAATGGTCGGCGGAAGCGCGCAAGCAGATCATCCTCGCCGACCGGCTGGTGATCTCGAAGACCGATCTCGCCGAACCGACAGCGGTCGAGCGCCTGACCGCGCGGCTGCGCGAGCTCAATCCGCGCGCCGTCGTTCACACCGCGATCGACGGCGAGCTCGACCCGCGCTGCCTGCTCGAGGCGGATGCCGGTCAGGAGCTGCGCCCGAGCGGGCATGCCGGCTTCGTCGCCGAGGCCGAGCACAGCGACGGCATCGTGAGCTTCGTCCTCGACCGACGACGCGCCGCTGCCCTGGGACGCCTTCGCGCGCAGCATGGAGACGCTGATTGCGCTGCGCGGGCCCGACCTGCTGCGGGTGAAGGGCTTCCTCAACGTCGCGGGCTGCCGCGGCCCGGTGCGTGGTGCAAGTGGTGCAGCACCTCGCCCATCCGCCGGTCGAGCTCGCGGCCTGGCCGGACGAGGATCGCGCGAGCCGGCTCGTCTTCATCACCCGCAATATTCCGGAGAGCCAGGTGCGCGGACCTGTTGGCCGCGGTGCGCGCGCTGGCCGCCGACGGTTCCAACTAGGACCGCGCCGCAAGCAAACCTCGCGCGAGGGGTGTTTCCAACGCCCGCCGGTTGGACTAGCCTCCCAGACTAGAACAATTCGCATCTTCAAGCGAAAGCTGCGTCCGATGCGCGATGGCCTATCGGCACGCAAGCGATAGTCCCAAGGGAGAAATGCACCCATGGCTCGCATAAACCTCGACGTGAACGGCAAGGTCCACACGATCGACGCCGATCCCGACATGCCGCTGCTCTATGCGCTGCGCAACGACATCGGCCTCAACAATCCGCATTTCGGCTGCGGGCTCGCGCAATGCGGCGCCTGCACCGTGCATCTCGACGGCCAGCCGATCCGCTCCTGCGTCACGCCGGTCTCGGCAGTCGGCAGACGGCAAGGTCGTCACGCTCGCCGGCCTCGGCACGCCGGAGAAGCCGCATCCGCTGCAGACGGCCTATGTCGAGGAGCAGGTGCCGCAATGCGGCTACTGCATCAACGGCTGGATCATGACGGCGGCGGCGCTGCTCAACGAGAACAAGAAGCCGACCGAGGCCGAGATCAAGGACGCGCTCGACCGGCCTCAAGTGCCGCTGCGGCACGCATATGGGCATCATGCGCGCGGTCAAGCGCGCCGCCGAGATGATGGGTTGAGGGAGGCGATCATGACCAAGATGGAAAAAGCCGCGCAGTTCTCCCGCCGCTCGATCCTCAAGGCCGGCGGCGCGCTGGTCGTCTCGGTCGGCACGCCGATCGGGCTCGACACCGTGCTCGGCATCAGCGCAGCCTTCGCGCAAGGCGCACCAAGCCGCCGCTCACGCCGGACCAGCTCTCCTCCTACATCGCCGTCAACGCCGACGGCACCGTCTCCGCCTTCTTCGGCAAGATGGACATGGGCCAGGGCCTGTTCGTCGCCATCGGCCAGATGGTGGCGGAAGAGCTCGACGTGCCGTTCAAGGCCGTCACCGTGATCATGGGCGACACCGCCACCAGCGTGAACCAGGGCGGCGCCTCCGGCTCGACCGGCATCCAGCGCGGCGGCAAGCAGATGCGCGTCGCGGCCGCCGAAGCGCGCCGCGTGCTGGTCGAGATGGCGGCCGACGAAGCTCGGCCTGCCGGCCGACGAGCTCACCGTCACCGACGGCGTCGTGCACGCCAAGAGCGATGCGGCCAAGAAGGCGACCTATGCCGAGCTGATCGGCGGGCGCTACTTCAACGTCCAGCTCGAGTGGAACAAGCAGATGGGCAATCTGCTCTACGCCCCGGGCAAGGCCAGCCGAAGGACCCGAAGGACTACAAGATCGTCGGCAAGCCGATCGCGCGCGAGGACATCGCGCCCAAGGTCTACTGCGCAGGAGGACTTCTGCACCGACGTCAAGGTCCCGGGCATGGTGCACGGCCGCATGATCCGTCCGGCGGTCGCCGGCGCGTGCCGGTGAAGGTCGACGAAAGCTCGATCAAGGACATTCCCGGCGCCAAGGTGGTCTGGGAGAACGGCTTCCTCGGCGTCGTCGCCGACAAGGAATGGGACGCGATCAAGGCCAGCCAGAAGCTCAAGGTCGAGTGGTCGGACGTCAAGCCGCCGTTCCCCGACCAGGCGGCGCTCTACGACCACATCCGCAAGGCGCCGGTGCGCAAGCGCGAGATCGGCGGCAAGGAAACCGGCAATGTCGACGAGGCCTTCAAGACCGCCGCGCGCGTGATCGAGGCCGAGTACGAATGGCCGTTCCAGTCGCATGCCTGCATGGGCCCGGCCTGCGCGCTGGTCGAGATCAAGGACGGCAACGTCACCTGCTGGACCGGCTCGCAGAAGCCGCACTTCGTGCAGAACGGCATCGCCGCGCACCCTCGGCGTGCCGGTCGAGAAGGTGCGCTGCGATCTGGGTCGTCGGTCCCGGCTCCTACGGCCGCAACGATGCCGACGACTGCCGCCATGGACGCCGCCGTGCTGGCGAAGGCGGTCGGCAAGCCGGTGCGCGTGCAGTATACGCGCGACCAGGGCACCGGCTGGGACCCGAAGGGCCCGGCCTCGATCCACCGCGCCCGCGCCGCGATCGACGCATCCGGCAAGGTCATCGCCTACGAGTTCCTCAGCAAGGGCTTCTCGCGCATCGACGTCAACACCAACGGCGGCAAGCCCGAGGACACGCTCGCGGGACATTTCCGCGGCGTCGCGCTGAAATCCGGCGACAATTTCGGCGTGCCGGCGGAATCCTACGAGTTCGCCAACAAGCGCACTGTCGTGGGAGACGATCCCGCCGCTTGCTCGATCGCGCCTCGCCGCTGCGCGGCGCGCATCTGCGCGATCCGGTCGGGCCGCAGATCCACTTCGCCAGCGAATCGTTCATGGACGAGGTCGCGGCGGCGCTCGACGTCGATCCGGTCGAGTTCCGCCTGCGCCACGTCAAGGACGCCGCGCGACATCGCGGTGCTCAAGGCCGCGGCCGAGAAGGCGGGCTGGCAGTCGCGGCCCTCGCCGCGCAAGGACCAGACCGGCAACAAGGTGAGCGGCCGCGGCATCGCCTATTCGCAGCGCAACGGCACGCGCTGCGCCGATCGTCGCCGAGGTCGACATCGACCGCTCGACCGGCAAGATCTGGGCGCGCAAGTTCACCGTCGCGCACGACTGCGGCCAGATCATCAACCCGGACGGCCTCAAGCACACCATCGAGGGCAACATCGTGCAGGGGCTCAGCCGCACGCTGTGGGAGGAGGTCAAGTTCGACGCCAAGAGCGTGACCAGCGTCGACTGGATGACCTATCCGATCCTCGACATCACCGAGACGCCGGAGACGATCGACGTGGTGCTGATCAACCGGCCCGAGCTCGCGCCGACCGGCGCCGGCGAGCCGTCGATGCGGCCGCTCGCGGCCGCGATCGCCAACGCGATCTTCGACGCGACCGGCGTGCGCATGCGCCGCGTGCCGTTCTCGCCCGACCGCGTGAAGCAGGCGCTGTCGTAAGCTCCGCAAGCCTGATCAACCGCTCAGCCGAGTCGGATAACCGACTTCGGCCACCTGATGCCGCTCGTCCCGGCGTTGCAAAGCGGGGAGAGGGAGCAGACCGAGACCGCGGCGCGGTTTGTGCTACACTCCGCCCATGATCGTTCGCACCCTCGAAGAAGCCATTGCCCCCATCACCGACGGCTGCGTGCTGGCGGTGCCGCGCGACGTGTCGGGCGTCGCCATGGCGGCGACGCGCGCGCTGATCCGGCGCGGCGTCAAGCGGCTGCATCTGGTCGCGCTGCCGACCTCGAGCCTGCAGGCCGATCTGCTCATCGGCGCCGGCTGCGTCGAGACGATCGAGACATCGGCCGTGAGCCTCGGCGAATTCGGGCCGGCGCCGCGCTTCACCGCGGCGGTCGACCTCGGGAACCATCGGCATCAAGGATGCGACCTGCCCGGCGCTCCATGCCGCCTTCCAGGCGGCGGAGAAAGGCGTGCCCTTCATGCCGCTGCGCGGGCTCATCGGCTCCGACGTGCTCGCGCATCGTCCGGACTGGAAGATCGATCGACAACCCGTTCGGCAACGACGATCCGATCGTGCTGCTGCCCGCGATCAAGCCCGACGTCGCGCTGTTTCATGCGCCGCTCGCCGACCGCGACGGCAATGTCTGGATCGGCCGCGACCGCGAGCTCGCGATGATGGCGCATGCCGCGGCGAAGACCGTCGTGACGGTCGAGAAGCTGCACGACGGCAACCTGTTCGACGATCCCATGCCTCGCTGCCGGCACGCTCGGCGGCTTCTACGTGGAGGCGATCGCGGTCGCGCCGAAAGGCGCCTGGCCGCTCGCGCTCGCCGATCACTACGCGCGTCGACACCGCGCATCTCGCCGAATATGCGCGCATGGCCGCGACCGCCGAAGGCTTTGCGGCCTACCTCGACCGGCACGTGCATGACCGGCGCGCCGCCTGACGGCTTCCGCAACGAGGAGCTGCTCGCCGACGCGATCGCCGGGCTGATCGGCGATGCCCGCCACGCCGCCATCGGCGCGGCCTCGCCGATTCCGGCGGCGGCGGCGATGCTGGCGCGCGAGCGCGGCAACGGCCGGCCGTACGTGTCGCTGCTCGGCAGCCGGCGGCAGAACTTCTTCACCGACGGCGGCCGCGAGCTGTTCGACTGCGCCGGCCAGGGCCGCATCGACGTGTTCTTCCTCTCGGGCGGGCAGATCGACGGCGAGGGCAACATCAACCTCGTCAGCGTCGGCGACTACGAGCACCCGAAGGTGCGCTTCCCCGGCTCGTTCGGCTCGGCCTACATGTATTACGTCGTGCCCAAGGTGATCCTGTTCCGGCTCGAGCACACGCGCCGCACCCTGGTCGAGAAGGTCGACTTCATCAGCGCGCCGGGAACGAGCCCGGACAACGTCTATCCGCCCGGGCGGCCCGATCGCGCTCATCACCAACCGCTGCCTGTTCGCCTTCGATCGCGCCCGCAAGCGCTTCCGGCTCGCGAGCGTGCATCCCGGGCATACCGCCGCCGAGGTCGCCGAGCACACCGGCTTCGATTTCGACCGGCCGGCGGACGTGCCGATGACCGCCGCGCCCTCCCCCGAGACGCTGCGGCTGCTGCGGACCGTGGTCGCGCCGCAGCTCACCGAGGTCTATCCGCAGTTCGCCGCCGAAGTGTTCGGCATGCGCCCTTGATGCGGCGAAAAAGGCCGATTGCGGAGGCCGCGCGGGCATGGTCTTTATGCGCCGCCAAGGCCGGTCCGGCCGCAAGAAACGTGCAAGGGGTTTACGCGTGAAACAAGTCGAAGTCGCGTCATCGGCACCGGCTGGTGCGGCGGCATCCGCGCCGAAACGCTGTCGCGCTCCGCGCTGGTGGACAAGCTGCACATCTGCGAGATCCGCCCGGACCGCCTGGCCGAGGTCAAGGCGCTGACCCGGCCCGCCACCGCGACGCTCGACTACCAGGACATCCTCAAGAACCCGAACATCTCGGTGGTCTATGTCTGCACCACGCCGGAGCAGAACCACTTATCCGATCACGCGCGACTGCCTCAAGGCCGGCAAGCACGTGCTGCTGGAAAAGCCGATCGCGCTCGAGCTGTGGGAGGCGGACGAGCTGATCACGCTGGCGCGGCGCGGCAAGCTCAAGTTCACCATCGGCTATTCGCAGCGCTTCAACACGAAGTTCGCCTACGCCAAGAAGAAGATCACCGACGGCACGCTCGGCAAGGTGGTCTCGGTGATGGTCAGCCGCCATATCACCCGCAACCTCGGCACCAAGATCGCCAAGCGGGTGAAGCTCTCGCCGGTGGTGATGGAGTTGACCCACGACCTCGATTTCGTGTTCTGGCTGCTCGAGCCGGCGAAGCCGGTGCGCGTCTACTCGCAGGGCGCCTACGGCTACATGCAGCCGGTCAACGGCTCCTTCGACATCATGTGGTCGATCGTGACCATGGACAACGGCATGCTGGTCACCATCGGCGGCGGCTGGAACCTGCCGCCGAGCTATCCCAATTTCTGCTCGACCTGGATCGAGATCACCGGCACCGAGGGCGCGCTGATCCTCGACGACACGCACCGCGACATCTGGCTCAACACCGTGGCCGAAGGCACCCGCTTTCCGATGTCGACCATGCCGGGCGAGCAGGTCGACCACGTGTTCGCGGGCCAGATGGGACCGGAGACCATCCACTTTCTCGAAGCCTGCATCCTCGATCGCCCGGTCATGGTGACGCCGGAGAGCGCGCGCATGGTGATGGAGACCTACACCGCCGCCGACCTCTCCGCCGAGCGCAACGAGCCGGTCGACCTGCCGCTGTCGAACGCGTCGCTGTCGCAGGTCGCCGACATGGTGGGAGCACGACGATGAGACGGCAGGCGAAGGACATCGGGCTCGCCATCATCGGCGCCGGCCGGGTCGGACTGTTCCGCGGCGAGGTGGCGGCGCGCCATCCGGCGGTGAAGTGGATCGGCATCGCCGAGAAGAACCACAACCGCGGCCTCTTCGTCGCGGAGAAGATCGGCGCCGATTTCGTCACGCAGGATTATCGCGAGCTGCTCAAGCGCCCGGAGGTCACCTGCGTCATCATCGCCACCGACGAGCACCTGCACGTCGATCCGATCCTGGCGGCGGTCGAGCGCGGCGTGCCGATGCTGATCGAGAAGCCGCTGGCGACCGATCTCGGCGAATCCGCGCGCGTGCTCAAGGCGATCACCGACGCCAAGCTCGACGCGGTCGTCGGCTACACCCAGCGCTTCCGCCGCAAATGGCTCGGCGCCAAGGAGAAGGTGCGCACCGGCGCGCTCGGCGACGTGACCCTGGTGACCTCGCGCGCGTTCATGAACCGCCTCGTCGCCATCGACAACTACAAGCGCACCGACGATCCGAAGACGATCTCGCCGATGGTGATCTCGGGCACCCACGCGCTCGACATCGTCATGTGGTACATGGAGGCGAAGACCCCGGTCGAATGCTACGCGCGCTCGATCGACAAGGTTCTGGGCCCGACCTATCAGGGCATCGACGCCACCGCCGGCATGATCATGTTCAGCGACGGCAGCGTCTATCACCTCAACATCTCCTGGGCGCTGCCGGTGACCTGGCCGGGCGCGGTCTACAGCCTCGAGGTCGGCATCAACGGCACCGATGGCGTGCTCACCATCGACGACACCCACCGCGACATGGTGCTCGCGGTCTCGGCGCCGCAGGAGGAAGGCTACGCGCCCGACAAGAGCCGCCTGGTCGATTTCATGGGCAGCTATCCGCCCGGCGACATGGCGCTCGGCGAATTGCGCGGGCCGATGCGGGAGGAGACCGAGTCCTGGCTCAACCGCATCGCGCATGGGCGTGCCGACGCAAGCCGCCACCGCCGCCGAGGCGCACAACCGGCTGATGCTGACCAAGGCGCTCGATCTGTCGGCCAAGCGCAAGCAGCCGGTGAAGCTGCCGCTCGAGCCCGGCGAGGACCGCGCTGCGGCATAATGCACGTTTGGAATCGCCCGAGAGCTTGTCATGCTGTTCATGGTGATCGAGGAATTCCGCGACCAGGACGCCAAGTCCGTCTATCGGCGTTTCCGCGAGAAGGGCCGCATGATGCCCGACGGACTGACGTTCGTGAACAGCTGGGTCAGCGCCGATCTCGGCCGCTGCTTTCAGCTGATGGAATGCGCCGACGTCACGCTGCTGCAGAAGTGGATCGCCGAGTGGTCCGACCTCATGGCTTTTGAGATCGTTCCCGTTGTACCCGGCAAGGACACCGCCGCCGCGCTGGCGGATCGAACTCTAGGGAAGGAGTAAAAATCAATGAAGAAGGCATTGCTCGCTCTCACGGCGTTGTTCCTCGCCAACGCGCCGACACTTGCGCAGGAGGACGTCGCCGCCTTCTTCAAGGGCAAGACCATTCGCCTCATCGTCGGAGTTGGCGTCGGCTCCGGCTACGACATCAATGCGCGGCTGCTGGCGCGCCACATGGGCAACCACATTCCGGGCCAGCCGACCATCATCGTGCAGAACCAGCCGGGCGCCGGCAGCCTGACGATGACCAACGCGCTCTACAACAACGGCCCGTTCGACGGCACGGTCATCGGCGCGTCGTTCAACGGCATGCCGACCACGCCGCTGCTGCAGCCCGGCGGCGCCCGCTTCGATCCGGTGAAGCTCAATTGGCTCGGCAGCACGAATCGCGAGACCCAGGTGATGTACGTCTGGAACACCGCGCCGGCGCAGACGCTCGACGACGCCCGCACCAAGGAGACCGTGATGGGCGGCCAAGCGCCGGGCTCGACCCAGTTCGACTATCCCGTGCTCGCCAATCATTTGTTCGGTTTCAAATTCAAGGTCGTCACCGGCTACGAGAGCACGCCGAAGATCCATCTCGCGATGGAGAGCGGCGAGGTGCACGGCACTATCGCCAACTGGTCGACGCTCAAGGCGATCAATCCGGGCTGGATCGCCGACAAGAAGATCCGCATGCTGGCGCAGTGGACGTTCACCAAGAACCCGGAGCTGCCCGACGTTCCGATGTTCCTGAGCGTCGCCAAGACCGAGGAGCAGCGCGCGGCGCTGCGGCTGATGCTGGCGCGCCTGGAATATGGCCGTCCGTTCTTCCTGCCGCCGAACGTGCCGGCGGCGCGCGTGCAGGCGCTGCGCCGGGCTTTCGACGCCACCATGAAGGACCCGGCTTATCTGGCCGAGGCGGACAGGCTCAAGATCGAGGTCGAGCCGCTCACGGGCGAGCAGGTCGCCAACTTCGTCGAGCAGGTCATCAAGACGCCGGCCGAGACCGTCGCGCGCGTGCGCACCGCGATGGAGAACAAGTGAGGCGTCACTGTGGCTTCGCCCGCCACGCTCCGGTGGGCAAAATCGCCTGCGGGCAGGGTCGGAGTGGGGTCCCGATCAAGCACGGAGCGTGCGCGATTGCGCCCACGCGTCACCCGCGTCGCCTTCGCTACGCGTGCGGCAAGGCGCTCGACGTCTCCCGCGCAATCTGGGAGATGCCGGCAAGCGCCGTGGCCGCGCTCCTACCGCTCCCTCAACGGCTTCACCCCCAGCTCATCCGCCAACTTGTCGAGCTGCGCCAACAGCTCCGGCGCCATCGGCACGCCGTTGCGCAGGCGGTCGTCGCGGCGGGCGCGGCGCTCGGCGCCCGGCAGGCGGATGGCGTCGATGCCGGGCAGGCGCTGCGAGGTGCGCAGGTCGCGCATGTGGCGGTCGACCTCGGCACGGAACGCTTCAAGCGGAACGAAGCGCGCGATGTCGAGCGCGATGATGAAGTGGCCGTTGTCGCAGGCGCTCTCGTCGTCGTGGTTGAAGTCGATGACGTCGCGCCCGAACGCCGCGCCGTTGAGCGTGCCGGCGAGCAGCCCCAGCACCAGCGCGAGCCCGCTGCCCTTGTAGGCGCCGATCGGCAGCAGCAGGCCCTCGTCGCTCTGCTGCGGGTCGGTGAGCGGACCGCCGTCCGCGCGGCTCACCATCCAGCCCTCGGGCATCGTCTTGCCCTGCAGGCGGTAGTTCTTCACCGTGCCGTAGGAGACCACGGTGGTGGCGATGTCGAGCACGACCGGCGCCTCCTCGCCGGCGGGGATCGCAACCGCCAGCGGATTGGTGCCGAGCAGCGTCTCGGCGCCGCCCCACATCGCCATGTGGTTGGCGCTGGCGACGACGGAATAGATCCCGATCATGTCCTGCGCGAGCGGCAGCGCGGCGTAGACCCCGGCCGAGCCGGCATGGTTCGAGCGCCGCGCGCCGACCCAGGCCACGCCGGTCGTCGCGCGCGAGCCCGATCGCGGTCTCGGCCGCGCGCGCCATCACCAGGTGGCCCATGCCGTTGTCGCCGTCGACCAGCGCGGTGGCCGGCGCGGTCTTGGTCACCTGGATGTTCGGCCGCGGATTGACGCCGCCCGCGCGCAATCGCCGCACATATTGCGGCAGCCGGAACACGCCGTGGGCGTCGGCGCCGGTGAGGTCGGCCTCGGTCATCAATTCCGCGACCTTGGCGGCATCCTCCGCCGGCAGGCCGGCCTTGCCGAGCGCGTCGGCGATCAACCCGGCGATAGCCGCGGCCGGTATGCACGTTCGTGTTTGGTTCATTTCCGAAACCGCCCTACCCCTCGCCGCTGTATGCGTTATAAACGGGCTCCCGCAAAGACCCCCTGCCCCCGGAAATCACCATGGATTCGAAGACCATAGAAAGCCGCGCGCCGCACCAGCCTCGCCTGGAGGATGACCCGCTGGTGCGCGGCCTCGGACGCTACGCAGCCGACGCCCCGATCACCGGCCAGGCGCAGGCCTATTTCGTGCGCTCCCAGCACGCCTTCGCCGATATCAAATCGATCGACGTCGCCGCCGCGAAAGCCGTGCCCGGCGTGCTCGCGGTGCTCACCGCCGCCGACATGGAAGGCATCGGCAACATCTCCCAGCATCCGCCGGTCGCCGGCCGCGGCGGCACCAAGCTGATCATTCCCCATCGTCCCGCGCTCGCCGGCAAGACCGTGCGGCACGTCGGCGAGCCGGTCGCGGTGGTGGTCGCCGAGACGCTGACCGCGGCGCAGGACGCGGCCGAGCTGGTCACGGTCGACTACGAGGAGCGCACGCCGGCTGTGGACCTGCGCGAGGCGGTGCGCGACGGCGCGCCGCAAGTCTGGCCGGAGGCGCCGGGCAACATCGCCGTGGACTGGCTGGGAATGGCCGCCGACCCCGAGGCCAACGCCAAGGAGGTCGATGCGGCCATCGCTTCGGCGAAGCATGTCGCCAAGGTCTCCCTGGTCCATCAGCGGATCATGGTGCACTCGATCGAGCCGCGCGGCGCCACCGCGAGCTACGATCCGGCGAACGAGAGCTACAATCTGCGCTGCTGCTCGCAGAGCGCGCGGGCGCTGCGCGACGGCCTCGCGCCGATCCTCGGCGTTCCCAAGGAGCGCCTGCGCGTCACCACCGAGGACGTCGGCGGCGCGTTCGGGCTCAAGACCGGCCCCTATCCGGAATACCTCGCCATCCTGGTGGCGGCGCGCAAGATCGGCCGGCCCGTGCACTGGATGTCGAACCGCGCCGAGGCGTTCCTCAGCGACAACCATGCGCGCGACGCCTACAGCGATGTCGAGCTGGCGCTCGACGACAAGGGAAAAATCCTGGCGCTGCGCATCCGCCATCTCGGCAGCATGGGCGCCTATATCGGCGCGGTCGGCGCCAACATCCAGACCGTGAACCTCGCGCGCTGCCTGCCGGGCATGTACGACATCAAGCTGATCGACATCGCCGCGCGCTGCGTGTTCACCAACACCACCCCGACCGCGCCCTATCGCGGCGCCGGGCGCCCGGAGGCGAACTACATCCTCGAGCGCGTGATCGACGAGGCGGCGCGCGTCAGCGGCATCGATCCGGTGAAGCTGCGCCGCCGCAACCTGATCAAGTCCAAGGCGATGCCCTACAAGACCGCGGTCGGCACCACCATCGACAGCGGCGAGTTCGAGATCGTGCTCGACAAGGCGCTGGAGCTCGCCGACTACGAGGGCTTCAAGCAGCGCCGGCGCGAGGCGGGCAAGCGCGGCAAGTACCGCGGCATCGGCATCTCCTGCATGCTCGAGCACGCCGGCGGCTTTCCGCTCGAGGGCACCGAGCTGAAATTTCCCGGCGGCGAGAAGCTGTTCCTGAACCTCAACGTGCAATCGACCGGCCAGGGCCACGCCACCGTGTTCAATCCGATGCTGGCGGAGCGGCTCGGCATCAAGGCCGAGCTGATCCAGCACCAGCACGGCGATTCCGCCATGGAGATCGCGGGCTATGCCTCGGTCGGCTCGCGCTCGGCCATGACCGTGAGCCACGCGCTGGTCAAGACCGTCGAGGCGCTGCTGACCAAGGGCAAGGCCATCGCCGCGAGCGTGCTCGAAACGGCCGAGGCCGACATCGAGTATCGCAACGGGCGTTTCGGCATCGTCGGCACCGATCGCAACATTTCGCTTTTCGACCTGGCGGCACGCGCCAAGGAGATGAAAGCGCGCGGCGAGATTGCCGAGGATCTCGACACCAAGGTCAATGCCGAGACGCCGCTGACGTTTCCCAACGGCTGCCACATCGCCGAGGTGGAGATCGACCCGTTGACCGGAAGTCTTGCGCTCGTCGCCTATGCCGCGGTCGACGATTGCGGGCGCGCGCTCAACAAGATGATCGTCGAGGGCCAGACCCACGGCTCGATCGCGCAGGGGCTGGGCCAGGCGATGATGGAGAACGCGGTGTACGACGCATCGGGCGGACAGCTCGTCACCGGCTCGTTCATGGACTATGCGATGCCGCACGCCGACGACATGCCCGTGTTCAAGGATGCCATCCACTCGGTGCCGGCGACGACCAACCCGCTCGGCGTCAAGGGCGCGGGCGAGGCCGGCACCACGGCGGCGATCTCCGCCGTCATGAACGCCATCGCCGATGCGATCCCCGGCGGCGCCGGCGCGCATCTCGACATGCCGGCGACGCCGGAGAAAATCTGGCAGGCGTGCCAGAAGGCGCAGCAGGCGTAGCGGTCGGCTGGATCCGCAGACGCGGTGCCGCCGCTTACGCCCTCTCCCCTTGCGGGAGAGGGCCGCTCGGTGTTGACACGAATTCTGATGGGTGAGGGGTTCTCTTCGAGGTACACCCCTCACCCCATCTGATTCGTTTCACCGCCGTACATGCCCTCTCCCGCAAGGGGAGAGGGCGCAGTCACGCGCACCGCGGCGCGTGGCGACACGCCCCGTTGCGACATTCACCTCTTCAGTTGTCAAACAGCACATCTCGTTCCCGCGGCGCGATTGCGCCCGGGTCGTGAAAAGAATTCCCACCTTGAGGGGTGGGCGGAGCGCCGACAGGCGCCCGGATGCAGCGGCATCCGGTTGGCCCGCACATGACGCGGCGGGCCGGGTGCTTGCGAGGCACCCTGCGTCCAATAACGTAGGACGCGCGCCTTTCGGCGCTCCACCGTGGCGATTTGTGGCCGGGGGCCGCGCTTCCGTCTGCGGAATTGTCCTCCGCAATCCGTGCAGCGAGCTCCTCGCAGCCAGGTCGTAGTGCCTGGCGGGCGGTGCCCCGGACCTCCCGGGGCTGCGGTTACGAGCCGCATCGCGGGACGCCACACCTTGCTCCGCCTATGGACCGTCTCCGGAAGACGCCCCTCGATGAGCAAGGCAAACGAATCCTAGCATCAGACGCGCTATGTAGTCAATATATAGATACGAATTGTAGACAGCCGTAGCCCGGATGGAGCGAAGCGAAATCCGGGGTTCTCGATCGCGGCAACACTGCCCACGCATTCCGCCAACGGGGCGGCGCTTCGCGCCGACCCGTTGGCTCCATGCGGGCTACAGAGCTACGCCTGCGAGATGAACTTGGTGTTGAGATAGGCGCCGAGGCCCTCGATGCCGCCCTCGCTGCCGTGGCCGGATTCCTTCACGCCGCCGAACGGCGTCTCCGGCGTCGAGATCATGACCGAGTTGACGCCGACCATGCCGGAGTCGATGGCGTCGCCGATCGCGGCCGCGGTCGAGCTCGAGGTGGTGAACGCATAGGCCGCGAGCCCGAACTCCAGCGAGTTCGCGCGCTCCACCACCTCGTCGAAGGTCTTGAAGGTGACGATCGGCGCGATCGGCCCGAACGGCTCCTGCGTCATGACCTTGGAATCGTCGGGCACGTCGGTGACCACGGTCGGCTCGTAGAAATAGCCCTGGTTGCTCGGCCGCTTGCCGCCGGTGACGACCTTGCCGCCGCGGCTCTTGGCGTCGGCCACGAAGCTCTCCATGGCGTCGATGCGGCGCGAATTCGCCATCGGCCCCATGGTGATGCCCTTCTCCAGCCCGTCGCCGAGCTTGACGCCCTTGGCGTATTCGGTGAAGCGCGCGAGGAACTTCTTGTAGACGTCCTCCTGCACGTAGAAGCGCGTCGGCGAGATGCAGACCTGGCCGGCGTTGCGATACTTGAACGCGCCGATGGTGTCGGCCACCTTCTCCGGATCGGCGTCGGCGAACACCACGACCGGCGAATGCCCGCCGAGCTCCATGGTGGTGCGCTTCATGCCCTTCGCCGCGAGCGCGGCGAGATGCTTGCCGACCGGGATCGAGCCGGTGAACGAGATCTTCCGCACCGCGTCCTTCGCGAGCAGATGCTCGGAGACTTCCGCCGGCACGCCGAACACGAGGTTGAGCACGCCCGCGGGCAGGCCCGCGTCGGCGAAGCAGCGCACCATCTCGACGCAGGCGCCCGGCGTCTCCTCCGACGCCTTGAGGATGAGCGAGCAGCCCGCGGCCAGCGCGCCGCCGACCTTGCGCGCCGGCGTGAGCACCGGGAAATTCCACGGCGTGAACGCCGCCACCACGCCGACCGGCTCCTGCACCACCAGCTGGCGCGTGCCCTTGACGCGGCCCGGCACGATGCGGCCGTAGCTGCGGCGGCCCTCCTCCGCGTACCAGTCGATGATGTCGGCCGAGGTCATCACCTCGACGCGCGCCTCGGCGTAGACCTTGCCCTGCTCCTGCACCATGATTTTCGAGATATTGTCGTGGCGCTCGCGCATGAGGTCGGCGGCCTTGCGCATGATCTTGGAGCGGTCATAGGCCGAGGTCGCCCGCCACAGCGTGAAGCCCTTCTTGGCGGCTTCCAGCGCCTCGTCGAGATCGGCCTTGCTGGCATGCGGCAGGTGCGCCAGCGGCTTCTCGGTCGCCGGGTTGATGACGTCCTCGCCCTTGCGGCCGCCGCCGTTCTGCCACTTGCCGTCGATGTAGAGCGCGAGATCGGTGTACATGGGGGTTCCTCGTTACTTTTGACGATGGGCGGGAATTGGTGGGGAGGGATTAGCATCTTTCGGGGCGGGATTCACCCCCTGCGCCGCGCTGATCGCGGGCCTGCTTCGATTGTCTCAGCCAAGGTGCCGGCCGCGTCGGGTATCAACATCGTCATGCCGCGCAGCCGGGCCTTTGGCGTGCTGCGGTCTTACCGCCAAAGGATGTTCTGGAAGATCGGACCGGCGGCGCGTGTTTTTTTCGAACACGCGCCGGAAGAACGCAAGGAACGCGCGATCTGCTATTAGCCAAAGGTGTTCTGGAGATCGGACCGGCGCGCGTACGCCGGAATCGGCTGCTACATTCGGTAATCAGCTTCTCAATATGCGGCATAGTCGCCCGAAGCCGGCCTCCACTCGTGAACGGATCGAGTTCCTGACGAAGAGCGCCGAAATTGCGCGCTCCAAGAGCGGCCACGGTCGCCGCATTCCATCTTGCGCGCGGCAGGCTGACCAATTCGGCACAGACATGGGCCCGGCGGCTGGACTTGAACGCAGACAGCCGCTACCATTCAACCGTTGATAGAAAATAGCTATTGCTCCGCGATGAACGGGAGCGAGAGGCTGTGCTCGAGACGCTCACCAAAATCGGCGGTGTGACCGCACTGGTCGTCGGTGTGTTCTATCTTCTGTACCGGGAAATCATTCGCCGAAACATCTTCGTCTCGCTGTCGCGACGCAGACCTTCGCGATGTTCCTGACGCTCGCGATCCTGGTCTGGGTGGTCGCGATGACAGCTCTCCTGTTCAGAGAGGGTGTGTTGAACTCCATCGCCATCGGCTCCGACATAACCGTCAATCAGAACGCAGCGACAAAATGAGATCGGGTCGTCTTCTCCGGGCGTTGATGCACGGCACTCTGGTCGCCGCCGGATTGGCAGGGATGGACACGGCACTTGCGCGACATCCTCATCCTCAAGTCGCGAAGTCCGTACGCGCGTAGACTTACGGCTCTGCCGATCGACTGGACAGAAGTTCCTTTATTTCTTCATCGAACCGCTCGGCAGGGCGAGCTGCGTTGGGGATCCACGCGAGGACCAGCCAATCGTCCCACATGATGCTGTCGGTCCGAGCAGCGTTCGGGCCAATGCGAGACCATGCCGACGCCAAAAACGAACACGTACGCTGTCGCAGGGATCCGCATCGGTTGGATCGGCGACGGCGGACAAACTTCAGAGCGCGTGGTCCTGGGAAGCAGGCGGTCCACCCGATGATGCGGCGGGGTATCTCACCTTCCATGGTACCATAGGAGCCGCTATCAGCCAATCCATCCAACGTTTTGAGTTTTATCAACGTCCACCCGTGCTTGGCCGGGCAGAATTACAATTGTCCCGAGCCGCGTCGACGTTGTCACGGCAGCGGGCATCGAGATCGAGCAAAGACGTTTGGCCATGAAAATGACGGCTCAAGGGAGGAAGGTCATCATGCTCCGAGTTCGGCAAGTCTGCGGAATGGTCGTGCTGTCGTCGGCTGTGCTCGTGCTCTCCGGCGTACCCGACGCGTCGGCCCAGAAAAAGCTGAGCTATGAAGATGCTTATGGCAAGTGCAAGGCGGACCTCGACCGCACCTATCCGTCGGGCAGCACGAGCACCACGGGGCGGAATACCCGTGGCGCAGCCTGCATGAAGCAAATGGGCTACAACCTCAAGAAGTCCACCAACTTCTGAACGGGCTTGTTTTGACGAGCTCGGGCGGCGCATGCCGCCACGCTGCACCTCTCGTTCTTTTCCGGGTCGCGTGTCATGAAATGGATCGTGACGACCGTAGTGGCGGCCGGGTCAGTCCTGGCCGCCGCTCACGTCGAGGCGCGCAAGGCAGGCCCGGCGAGGCCCGAGCCCAACCGCATCGACATCGCTTATGTGGAGCCGAAGTCGGCGGGCAATCAGCCGGTATACAAGCTGCTCAAGGAGCACCAGGTCCTGGAAAAGGTCCGCGAGCTCCTGAGCCCGCTGCGGTTGCCGCACCGTCTGCTGCTGCAGGTCAGAGACTGCGACGGCATATCCAATGCCTGGTCCAATGAGGACAGCGTCACGGTCTGCTACGAGTACGTCAACGATATCTGGAAGAACGCGCCCGGCACAGACGACGCCGACGGGAATTGCTCCGATCGATACGGTGATCGGACCGTTGCTGGACGTATTCCTGCACGAAGCCGCTCATTCGATCTTCGCAAATCTGAAAACTCCCCTCTTCGGCCGGGAGGAAGACGCCGCCGACCAGTTTTCGACCTACATGATGCTGAAATTCGACAAGGACGAAGCACGCCGGCTGATCCTTGGCAGCGCCTACCAGTACAAGGGCGACCTGGCGTCCCCGACGCTGACGATCGAGCAGCAGAAGTTTGCGGACGAGCACGGCACGCCCGCGCAACGCTTCTTCAACCTGCTGTGCACGGCCTACGGCAGCGACCCGAAGCTGTTTGCCGACGTCGTCGAGAAAGGATTTCTGCCCGAGGATCGCGCCGTGGGCTGCAAGCGCGAATATGCTCAGGTCTCGCGTGCGTTCGCCACGCTGATCGGACCCCATGTCGATACCGAAGCTCGCCCGCCGGCTGCACAAGCGCTGGCTGCCTCCGGTCACGACCAAGCCGCAGCCATGGCAAGGGCGGACCGAACTGATCGAGACTGGGAATTGGTAGCGACGCAGCCGAGCGTCCGGTCCGGCGCCCTCAGCGCCGCTTCATCATTCGTGCAGTTCTTCGGCCGGCGGAGCCGCGGCGGGCGGCGCCGGGATCGCGCCCGTGCTGTCCTTGCCCGGCGCCTCGCCCTTTGCGGCCGGAGCTTGCGGCGGGGACGCCTGTGGCGACGAGGCTTGCGGTTGCGCGCCAGGCGCGGGCGCGGCCGCAGGTTTTTCCGCGGCGGCCGCCTTGGGCCGCTGGCGCGGAGGCGGCGCCGACTCGGTGGGCCGCGCATTCGTGTTCGCCTGCACGGAGCCGGGCTGCGTATTCGGCAGCACCACCACGCGGGTCCCTGCCTTGACCCGGCCGTAGAGGTCCGTGATGTCGTCATTGGTCAGCCGGATACATCCCGATGACACGAACGTGCCGATGGTCGACGGCTGGTTGGTGCCGTGGATGCGATAAAGCGTCTGGCCGAGATACAGCGCGCGCGCACCGAGCGGGTTGCCTTCGCCGCCGGCCATGAAGCGCGGCAGATAGGGCTGGCGTTCGATCATCTCTTCCGGCGGATGCCAGTCCGGCCACTCCGCCATCTTCGCCACCTTCTCGACCCCGGACCAGGTGAAGCCCTGGCGGCCCACGCCGATGCCGTAGCGCATCGCCTTGCCATTGCCCAGCACCAGATAGAGATAAGTGTGCGCCGTATCGACGACGATCGTGCCGGCCGGTTCCTTGCTGGGGTAGTCGATCGTCGTCCGCCGAAACTGCGGTGGCAGCGCCTTGGCAGGCCCGGTCTCGGGCCGGTCCTCGGGAGGCAGCGCCGCAATCACGGCTCGCCGCTCCGACGTCATGGGCATCGGCGGGCGAAGCACCTCGTCTTGTCGTGGAGACGGAACCGCCTGTCCGCGGCCACCGAAAGCAGGCGGCGGATTGCCGTTCGGATCGACGGTTACCGATGCTGGAGGAGTTGCCGGCCCCGGCTGCGCGGGTGCTTCCGGCTGCGGCGGGCCCAGCCGTGCAAATCGCGGGCTGCGCGCCCTGCAGTCCGCCACCAGCTGCGGATCGACTTTCGGCAATGGCCTGCGCGCGGTCGGCGGTGGAGCGCTCGCTTGCATGATCGGCGTCAAGCAGTGGACCTGCAGCCCGATACCTTCGCGCGCGGCCCCCTGTACGAAGCCGGCTCCCAGACAGGCGGCCCTGATCTGCGCACAAGATCCCTGATCCTGCGCTGCCGCTGTCGTCAACGGCGCCGCCATCACAAGGAGGAGCGGACCGATCCAGCCAAGCATTCGCATCTGGCGCATCGTCTTCGTTCCTATGTGGATGGACCGCAGCCCGCGCCTGTCACCCATAAGTTCGACTGGTTGGATTCCCGCGACCGCGCTCGTGGTTCAGCGGCTTATCCGCATATTTCTTGTGTGTTAATCGCGTCGATATTGTGATGTCCGGGACGCCGCCTAACGGAGAGGCGGCGTGTCTCCCCGGGATCGCCGAACGGACACCAGCAAAAATATGCCAGCCAGAACCAAGATTCCCCCCACTATCGCATAGCCTAACATGGGCACGGACAAGCCGATGGCCACGAGCCCGGCGCCGATAAAGATCATACAGATCGCGCCAATAATCCACACCATTGGGCACCTCCAGTGATCAGCTGCTCCCAAGCACATTTGCCAGCACGATCACCCTAGCACGTGCGGTCGAGAATATCGCTGCCTCGCAGATAGCTGGTTCGGCCGGTGATGGCCGTCGGTGGCAAGAGGGTTCGGACTCGATTGATCCGCCCCCGCGGATTGTGCGTATAGTGTGACCGGCATCGGAAGGAAACGAACAATGATCGCTCGTCGTGCCGTTCTGATTGCGCCCGCGCTGGCAGGCCTCTTTGCGCTCGGTGGTCGTGGCTTCGGACAAGAGTTCCCGAGCGGACCGATCACCTTCGTCGTCTCTTTCCCGCCCGGCGGCAGCATCGACATCGTGATGCGCGCAATGGCTCCCAAACTTCAGGAGCGGCTCGGCAAGCCGGTCGTAATCGAGAACCGCGCCGGCGCCGGCGGCAACATTGCGGCCGCCGCCGTTGCCAAGGCGCCGCCGGACGGTCACATGCTGTTGGCGCCGGCAAGCTCGCTCGCCGCCAATCCCACGCTGGTCAAGAACATGCCGTTCGACACGCTCAAGGACCTGCAGGGGATTGCACTCCTGTTCCGGACGCCGCTTGCGCTCGTGGTCCATCCCGGCGTGCCGGCCAAATCGGTTCCGGAATTGATCGCATTGCTCAAGCAGAAGCCCGGCGAGATCACTTTTGGCCATAGCGGAGCGGGCGCGGCAATCTTTCTCGTCGCCGAACTGTTCCAGAGCATGACCGGGACCAAGATGAACGGCGTCGCCTATCGCGGCGCACCGCCCGCGCTCAACGACGTGATGGCGGGTCACGTCGAGCTGATGTTTGCAGACGCCGGCAGCGTGGTCGGCCAGATCAACGTCGGCAGGGTGCGCGCGCTCGGCGTGAGCTCTACCACACGCGTCCCGGCATTGCCCGACGTGCCGACGATTGCGGAGTCCGGAGTGCCGAGCTTCGATGCCGTCGGCTGGACGATGATCTGCGCGCCGTCGGCAACGCCCAAACCGGTGATCGACCGGCTGCACGCCGAGCTCAAGGCGGTGGCCGCAACACCGGAGATTCGCGACGTGATCGTCCGGATCGGCGCCATCCCGGTCGACAGCCCACCGCCGGCCGAGTTGCAGAAATTCCTGGCGTCGGAGATGGACCGCTGGGGCATCCTGATCGAGCGCGCGGGCCTCGCGAAAACCGAATAGGCCGGGCGACTTCAGCAATCCCTTTCGAACGGAAGACGGACTTCAATTCATGAACGACGAGGCACTGCTGCGCGAGAAGGCTGCGACGTTGACGCGAATGCTCAACTTCCAGGGCACGATCGGGATGTTCGGCCACGTGTCGGTGCGCGTGCCCGGCACGGACAGGTGCTTCATCAGCCCGGGGGCCTCGACCGACAAGACCGTGGCGCGGCCGGAGCACATGTTCGTCTACGACATCGACGGCACCATCATCGAGCATCCAGGCGGATTGATCCCGCTGGAGTGGCGCATCCACACGCAGATCCACCGCGACCGGCCCGACGCCATGTGCGTCGTGCACCTGCACGCGCCGCACGCCCGCGCGCTCGGGATCGCCGGCAAGGACATCAAGCCGGTATTCCTGCACGGCTCGTTCCTGTGCACCGGCGTGCCGACCTGGAATAATCCGCGCCTGGTCGTGAACGACGCGCAGGCCGCCGACTTGTCGCGCACGCTCGGCCAGCATCGCTGCGCGCAGATGCGCGGCCACGGCAGCGTCGTGGTGGGCGCTAGCGCCGAGGAGGCGTTCTTCGCCTGCACGTTCCTGGAGGAGAACGCGCAAATCCAGCTTCAGGCCGCGATCATGGGCGGCGCCATTCCCTTGAGCGAGGACGAGGCGCGCGACTGCGCCGAGGCGACGTTCAATCCGCGGCTGTTTCCGCTGCTGTGGACGTATTACGAGCGAAAGGTGAAGCTGGACCAGGGCGCGAAGCTGTAAACTGAGCGGCGCGCGAAGTCTGTCATGCCGGGCATGAAACCGGCCGCAGCGCCGCTAGCTGGTTTTGCGGTCGGCCTGGCCGTGCTTCCATTTATCCGTTTCTCCGGCCAATGCCATCCAATCGCGGCCCATTTCTAACAGGCGCTCTCGAATTTGCTGGTCCTCGGTCAGACCAGCTAGCCGAACGCACTCGAGCGCGTATCCGGCGCACTCCTGATCTATGGTCACGGCATCGACAACCTTCGATCCAGGCCAGGACAGGCCGCAAGCCACCCATCCTTATCCGAGTTGGGTGCCGGGACTCTTTGACAAAGCGCAATGACTGTCGGTTCAGGTGCGGTACCAATTGAGATGGGAGCGAAAGGAGGCTGTCATGCGCTGGGTTCATCTGACTGTCATCATCTTGTTGGCGGCGGCTACTTTGCTTTTTGTCATCCAGAACCGCGACGTCGTGACAATAGAGTTTCTGCAATTCAGCATGCGCTTACCGCTCGCAATCCTGATTGCAGGCGCCTACGTCGTCGGAGCGCTATCGGGCGGCAGCTTGTTTGCGCTATTGCGTCACTCCTACGAAGGCTCGCAACTCGATCGCTCGTTGCGCGCTTAACGATCGTAGAGAGCGGCGTCGGCAGCGGCGTGAAGATCGTATAGACCGCTTAGTCCGGTAGCCCCGGGCACGAAATAACGCACCCAGCGTCGCCCTGGCGTACCAGGTCACGTCGGGCGGCTCGTCATCGTCACGACGATTCTTGCGCGCCGCCTCCTTCGCAATAGTCTCATCGAAGGCGCGGCCCTCGTTCTCCGTCACGACGGGCGCGCTGCCAGCGGGGCCGCAAGCGACACAAGCGTGCCGCGAGCGAAGCCTCCACATAAACTGGCGCGACACAGCCCTCACGCGAGGCCGCGAGCGCCGGCAAATCGCATCCACGGGCTCGCCAAGGCGTCTCGCTCACGCTCGCACACTGGGCGATCGTCTGCGCACATCAGCACACATCAGTGCAGGTCGGCTTGATCAGACGTCAACGTCCGCTATGCCGCCAACAGCGGCGCTAAAGATGGGGTAATCGGCCGGCAGCTTGTGGATAGCTGAAGATTTTGGGTGCTGCGCTTCAGGCTGATGGTTCAACGAGGTCCGTGGTTACGGCCTCAAGCATCAGAAGGAGAAGCGCAGCATGGACCATTTTGCTGGACTGGACGTTTCGGTCAAGGAGACCAGCGTCTGCATTGTGGATGACACGGGCAAGATCATTCGTGAAGTGAAGGTGGCGAGCGAACCTGAAGCGCTGTTGGTGGTGCTAAAGAACCCCGCCTACCACTTCAAGCGAATTGGATTGGAAGCCGGGCCGCTATCGCAATGGCTGTTCAGTGCTCTGGCCGCAGCAGAGTTGCCGGTGGTCTGTGTTGAAACGCGGCATATGCAGGCGGTTCTTAAGGCGCAGATCAACAAGACGGACCGCAACGATGCGCGCGGCATCGCGCAGATGATGCGGGTAGGGCTTTATCGTCCGGTGCATGTGAAGACGCTACGCAGTCAGAAACTGCGGATGCTGCTGACTTATCGCAAGCTCCTGCAGTCGAAGGCGATCGCAATCGAGAACGATCTGCGCGGTACTTTACGAAACTTCGGCCTCAAAGTTGGAATGGTCGGGAAGGTGAAGTTCGAGGCACGCATCAAAGAGCTTGTCGAGAACCTCCCCGACTTGGCCGGGCTGGTCGAACCGCTGCTCATTGTCCGGCGGGTGCTACGCGAACAGATCATCATCCTGCATCGCCGCTTGCTGGTCATCGTCCGGGATGATGAGGTATGTCGGCGCTTGATGACGACCCCTGGTGTCGGCCCCGTGGTGGCGCTGACCTATCGCGCTACGGTTGACGTGCCCGCTCGCTTCAGAAAATCCAAGGCAGTCGGGGCAGTGTTTGGACTGACGTGCTCCAAGTATCAATCGGGCGAGATCGATCGGAGCGGCAGAATATCGCGCTGCGGAGACGAGATGATGCGGGTCATGCTCTATGAAGCAGCCCAGAGCATGTTGCGTTCGAAGAAATGGTCATGGCTCAAGGCTTGGGCGATGCAGATCGCCAGGCGCCGCGGGATGAAAAAGGCGATCGTGGCGCTCGCGCGCCGGTTGGCCGTGATCATGCACCGCATATGGGTTGACGGCACCGAGTTCAGGTGGACCCGGGAACAGGCCACAGCAGCAGCATGAAAACCGTGCAGGATCAAATGCAATAGGAGAAAACTCGAGCTCCACCCAGCGGTGGAATGATGTCCCTCGCGGGACGATGGATGAGGTGAGATCGTATGTCCGCTTCGACCTACCGTCGGTCCGACGGCAAGGCCGCGCTAAAGATTGTTCCACCTCGTCTTCGAATCCCATGATGGAAGGGCCTTGGTGCCGATTCCGAAGAGAAGCACGAGCCCGTGAGCGACATCGACACTGCAGTCGTGGATAGCCTGAAAGCGCTTGACCCCAACCGGCCGATTAGAGAAGCGGACATTCTAGAACCGTCGGTTAGTGCCATTAGCGACAATTCGCAACGCAGCAAAACAGCCCGTTATTCGATCACATCATCGGCGCGAGCGAGGAGCGGCTTTCGCCAAATCCGAATTGACGCATTTGCTCGACTATAAGCGATCCGCAGTTCTCGACACCATGCGCGTTGCGTCTGTTACGTGTGATGCGGCGGCGAAGGCACCGGTCCCGGCTAGCTCCAATAGGTGCTCAGCAATTGCCCGTTCGTCACTCGAACTGGCGGATGGGTTCACCGTCGCGTCATTCGACTTTCGTTGCATGATGGCCGAAGCGGCCTGCGCCGGTTCCAGCAAAGGGAACTACCACCATGGCAGCGACGAACAAATGTTTGGCGCGGAGTAACAAGTCCGAGACGGGGGGCACAGCGACTAAGAAGCGGCACCCGCAAATGACGGGACGGCGGTCGCGACAAACTGCCGGAATTCGCCTTGGAGATACAATGACGAAGCCCAAGACGCGCGCGGACCTCGCGCATTCACTTGACGCGGATTGGCCGCCCCACCAACCCGTCACCCTTATGGACCTGATCGCCGGAGCCCGCGCCGTCGAGTGGGATTTCACCACTTGGTGTTACGCAAGCGGCTATGACGCTAGTGATCCGGATGCCCGTTCCATGTTTGAATGCTTGCTGGCTTACGCCAAAGGCGAGGAGCGCACCGGCTTGCATTGACCGGCTGATCTGCTAACCCGCCGGGCAACAGCTCCGCCGTGGGACCGCTCAAACGCTCCAGCGGCTTTGGGTCAGGACCGTCGAATTGATCCCGTCTGCAGCATTCCCGCTTCGCCCCGAAAGCAGACACTTGAACGGAGATCGTGGTGCGCCGCTTCGGGCCACCGGACTCAAGCAGCGCAACAAAACTATGTGCGCGGTCGCATCTGGGTGACAATGGTCGCGTAGCCCGTCACACCGCGATTCGCTTCTATGATGCGTGGCGGCTGGGGGCGATGGATCCCCGATTTTTCGCTCTTGGGTCGCGTTGCTATTGCGCTTTGATTCCCGCGTCGCGGATCAACTTGCCGAGGCGTTCGATATCGGAGGCGAGCAGCTTGGCGAAATTCTCGGGCGTGCTGGTCGTCATCTCGACCGCTTGGGCCGCGACCTTCTCCACCACGTCCGGCGACTTGGCTGCCCTGATCAGCTCCGTGTTCAGCTTGCGCACGATCGCGGGCGGCGTGCCGACCGGAGCCACGATGCCCTGCCAGATTTCAAGCTCGACCCCGGCATAGCCGGTTTCGGCCATGGTGGGCACGTCCGGCAGCGCGGGAGTCCGCTTGCTCGCGGTCCAACCCAGGACGCGGAGCTTGCCGGCCTGCACTTGGCCGATCGCCGACACATATGAGCTGAACAGGAGATCGACGTTGCCGGCGGCTAGGTCCTGAACCGCGGGCCCCGCGCCGCGGTAGGGCACGTGCACGAACCGCGCGCCCGAGTGCAGCCGCAGCATCTCGCCAAGGATGTGGCCGCCCGAGCCGACGCCCTGGGAGGCATAGTTCAAGCCGCCAGGCTTGGTCTTGGCGAGCTCCACCAGCTCCTTGACGGTGCGGGCCGGCGATCCGGACGGCACCACCAGTACGCTCGGAAACGAGAATAGCGGCGTGATCGGTTGGAAATCCACGGCCGGGTCGAAGCGGATGTCGGCGGTCAGCGCCGGCATGATCGCGAACAGCCCGTTGTTGGCGAGGAACAACGTGTAGCCGTCGGGCGCCATCTGCTTGCTAGCAATCGCCGCCGGAACGCCGCCACCGCCACCGCGGTTGTCGATCACCACGTTGGCCTTCAGATTGTCCGCGAACTTTGTCGCCACCAGCCGCGTCACCACATCGGATGAGCCGCCCGGCGGGAAGGGGACAATAATGGTGATCGGCCGCGACGGATATTGGTCGGTCTGCGCAGCCGCTGATGGCAGCACCGCCGTGAGTACGAGCAGCGCCCAGATCGACCGCGTAACGGTCCGCATGCCCGCCTCCCATCTTAGCACGGCTCGTGCCGCCGAGCGCTTGCTTCACTCCATCAGGCTGGCCGTAATACCTGCCTGGATTGTTCTTCGCTTGCGCACTCTACATCGAAACCTTCCGGACGAAACCACACATCACCATGTCCTGCGGCTATCTGCGCGCGCGCCGCGAGCGGCCACGCCGCCGCCGCGACGCCGATCAGAGTGATGAACTCACGTCGCCTCATGGGCCGCCCTTGAGCTGGGACGCACATTACCACATGGTTGCGTGAGAACGCTGTTGTGCATCACAGCAAAATTGATTGCCGATGACCGAGTTGGGTCAGGAGCGGCGGATTGGGCATACATGCAACAATTCCGCTTTACTCTCGATTGCTGACGTGTCAGCGGACATGCCGTGAGTTCGCGTTCGGGCCATTCGCTACCAAATGCGCGGCCAGCTGAGCCTTGTTCCTGCAAGGCCCCCAGGCAGCTTGACCGCTCTCTTGTCAAGCGAGCCCTTTAATCCAGGTTACATCCCGGCATGAGCTTGACAGCTATGGATGAGTGGCGCCGCGCCCTATTCCAACGCCGCCTTCACCTTCTCCAGGCCCGCATTGGCACATTGCTCGTCCTTGCCGGGCGAGCCCGCGACGCCGACGCCGCCGATCACGTCGTTGCCGAGCTTGATCGGCACGCCGCCGTCGAGCGACGTGATGTTCGGCAGCAGCACTTGTGCGCGCCGCGACGGGCGGTCCGGCAGTTCCTTCGAGAACTCGGTCGTGGTGATCGCGAAGGTGCGCGCGGTGTAGGCCTTGCGTCGCGCGGCCTCCATGGCGTGCGGCCGGGCGTTGTCGTCGCTAGCGGCGACGATGGTGTCGCCGCCGCGGCCTACGACCACGATAGCCGAGCTGGTGAAGCCGAGCGCCCGGCAGGCGTTGACCGCCCCGGTCGCGATGGCGAGTGCGACCGCATAAGAGATGTCGCGCCGCTGCACCAGCTGTTGGGCAGAGGCTGTTTCGGCGATCGACGCTGCAAGTGTGCCGGCGGCAATCAATACGAGCGGTATGCGGATCATGGTGGGCCCCTAGGTTGGAGAAGAAAGAGCCTAACAACGAGGCGCAGGGCTGTCACCGATTGAACCTGCGGTCGCTGTGATGGGATCAGGCCCGGACGCGTCAGCCTCCGATCGTGAAGCGTCAGGAGCGTCGAACTGGTCCCGTTCGCAACATTTTCGCTTGGCCCCCAACTGCTGACATGAGAGCCAACATTGATTTGCGCCGCTTAGTGCTACTAGCTGACATCCCGCCCTGCGGTGTTCGATCCACGAACCTGCCCAGCCGAGCCGCGGGCACCTGCGGATTCTTCCACGGGGCGACGACGCCGCCACCGCTCGTAAAGCAGCCAAGAGATGAGCGCGGACTGCAGCAGGATCACAGCACAAACCGTCAGAGCTTGCGCGCGATACCGCTCCCATACAGTCGGTTCGCGAAAGTAAATCTCGCTTCCAGGCATCAGGCGGCTTTCGCTGATGCCCCAGCGCTGCATTTCCCTCCAGTCGAATTTCGGTGTTGCAAACCCGCTGGCTGCTGTCTTGATGTCGCCAGCCCTCTCGCCGCCAAGGATGCGAATGGCTACGGAAGCTGTCAGGCGACTCCCGTCGCTCACGGAGTGCATCGGGCCGCCGACAATCCCGCTGCCGAAAGACGCATCGTTAAAAGAAAAAATCGGGGCATTGGCGACGGCATGAAGCCTTTTCAATGCCTTGTCCCCTGTGTGCGCGACACCCGCCGCATCAACGTTCATCGAATCCCAGAAGATCGCGGACTGTGAGGGAAGCGCAGCTGCGTCTTTGAGTATGTCTTCAAACGAAAGTTCATTGTACCATTTGAATGTAATGCGATCTGCGAAGCGTCTCACCTCCTTGCCGATTTCTACCGACCAAAATTTCTCGTTGGGAGAATTGCCGTTCACCACTACTACGGTCTTGGTGTCGGGCAACACCCGCAGGATGTTCTCGAAAACTGCGCGGAAGCTGTGCGCAAGCGGGACAACAGTGTCATTTGCGGTAAGAGTGGAATACCGAACGCGCCGCTGTTCCACTGCCGCGAACACCATTGGGGTGGTGGCAAAGAGCGTTTGCCGGCGGCGTTGGACAAAGGAGACCGCGGGCGCGCCCAGGCAAATAATCAAATCGAGCGGGCGGTCGGCATGGAGGGCACGAAGATACTCGAGGAATGGCGCTTCTGTGTTTTCATCGCTGGCACGGGCCGTCATCAGCGAATGGTCGCTGATTTCCAGCGGCCACTGCGATTGCTGATCAAGTTCCGCGCGGATGTTTCTGGCATATTCGCTCCAGGGTTTGAAATCCCGGCCGAAAGAGTGAAGCATCAACACCCGCTTTGTCTCGGCTGCGGCTGCGGCTGCGGCCGCGCCGAGCGTCGCCGACAAAAAAATGGCAGGTCCCACACAGGCACAGACCCACCGCGCCGTTCTCGTCGAGGCGCGTCGGATCGAAGCCGCGGCATCGCGCCGTTTCAGTTCGTCGGACAGCACTCGATCTCCCGCCAGGGTTAACAGCGCCAGGTTGGTGCGTGACCGCGCATTGGTGATTTCCGTGCGCGCAGATCACGACCGCCTTGGGTAGCGGCTCATATGCTGCCAATTTGCGATGACCGTCGGCTGCACCAGCCAATGAAGGCCGGCAGCGAAACAGAGCGCGGCGCCCGCGCACGCCCCAGGATAAATTCCAAGCGCCGCCCTCGAGCCGTAGTCCCGCAACGGCGCGTTCACGGCTGCCTTTGCCATCGTGTCCCGCTCCCAGTCGGGAAGCTTTTTTACCGATAGGACTGGGCAAAGACATTGATTTGAATCAACCATGCGAGGCTGGCAGGTTCGGGTCATGAGCTGAAGGGCTCGCGACGAGCACACCTCGTCTGCATGCATTCGATTGTGGAGCAAGTTGAGAGTGCCAGGGCACGAATTTTTCGCGAAAACACGACGAGACGCCATTGTAACCTCAATCGCGTTACCGGTCGCCTGTGAGTTTAACGTGGGCGATGGTCCCTCACATCCTTACACGAAGCCGCACCTGCAGCCCGAGAATTTTTATCACCATGCAGAAGACTTTTGCAACAAATTGCCAGAAGCGGTCGCTGCCCCTCTTCGCTCATGCGCAAACCTGATGTAGCCTGATCGGAGCTGCCGGCGGGACATGCCGAAATCCCCCTCACTTTTGGCGGCAGCACTGGTGCCATCGGCCGGCGAGCATTCCAAACGTCGATCTTGAATTTGGTTCGCGGTGGCCGCCTCGCTAGTGTCCCGGTTCCGACGTTCGTATCACTTTGCAGCACGTGCTTTTACGACCGCGCGCCGACGAGCCCGGTTCAGGGGCGAGTGTCCGACGCGCGCACTATCGAGTTGCCGCGCTGGCCGCTCGCTTCGCTCGCCAGCGCGGCGTCGGAACCAAGGGACACTAGCAACTCTATGATTCTAGTGTGGCTTTGCATTTGACGTTCCTATGAAGGACTCGCGGCAGATACCGATAGGAACGTCAAATGCGCCACACTAGCCGCGTTTCCAGCGCCAGGCTACACGCCCGGGAGGGAGCGACATGAAACTTCCCCGTAGACAATTTCTGCGTCTGGCCGCGGTCGCTGCCGCGCTCTCGGCCGTACCGAGCTTCGCTTGGGCGCAGACCTATCCGACGCGGCCGATCACTCTGATCGTACCCTTTGCAGCTGGTGGGCCGACCGACGTCATCGCGCGGATAGTTGCAGATCACATGTCGCGCACGGTCGGGCGACCACTCATCGTCGAGAATGTCCCGGGGGCCGGCGGGACCACCGCGACAGCCCGTACCATGCGCGCCACTCCCGACGGCTACACCATTCAGATGGGGCACATGGGAACCCACGCCACCGCGCCCTTGTTCTACCCGAAGCTTGCCTACAAACCGGATGCCGATTTTGCCCCAATCGGCATGGTGAGTCTGAATGCGTACTTGATCGGAGCAAACAAAAACCTTCCGCCCAACGACTTCAATGAATTCATTGCCTACGCGAAGACGAACCACCAAAGAATGAACATGGGGCACGCCGGTGTTGGCTCAGTCACGCACCTGATCGGCCTGTTGTTCAATGGGATTCTCGGCTTGAAGCCGGCGATGATACCTTTCAACAGTGCCGCGGCCGCCATGAATGCCCTGGTCGCCGGTCACGTCGACTACATGTCCGCTCCCATCGCTGAGGTTGTACCGCAGCTTCGAGGTGGAACGATCAAGGTCTTCGCAATCGCGTCGCCCGAGCGCAGTCGGGCGCTTCCGGAGGTGCCGACCTCGCGCGAAGCGGGACTCCCGGAATTTCAGGTCCTGTCCTGGAACGGCTTGTTTGCGCCGAAGGATACGCCCAGCCTGGTGCTCGACAAGCTCGCTGACGCGCTCGACCAGTCGCTCGACGATGAGACGACCCGCAAACGGCTGTTCGACCTCGGTAGCGACGTGCCGGCGAAGGCACGGCGCGGCCAGGACCAGCTCGCGGCGCTGGTCAGGTCCGAGATTGCCCGTTGGGCGTCAATCCATCGGGCAGCTACTCAATGAGTCGCAAGCTGTCGCATCGGCACGACATTCCGCAACTTCCTGCTCGGCGATTCGACCTCGCCCATGTCGTACATGGTCATGTCGTACACGGGTCATGAGCTGCAAGGCTCGCGACGAGCACATCTCGTCTGCAGCCGTAAACTCGCGCACCCGTGTACATGGCAGGAATCGCATGGTGCGCCGCCAACTCAACGAGCTTGTTGTCCGCGGTGAACGATGGATCGCTGCCGACCAGAAGCGCGGCAGCGCGCTGTTGCAACAGAGACTCGAAGACGGCGTCGAAATCACGTTGACCGGAGTCCGGCACCAAAAAACTCGATCCCGAGCGCGCGCTACTGCGCTGAAATGTTGTTGGCGCGGATCACGTCGCCCCAGAGCTTGATCTCGCGCTGGAGCAGCGCGGTCGCCGCTTCCGGCGTCTGCTGGTCGGGCGGAAACAGCTCCATGCCGCCTTGATCGAAGGTTTTGCGCACAGTGGCATCGGCGAGCGCGTGGCGCAGCGCCGCGTTGAGCCGATCGACGATCGGGCGCGGCGTGCCGGCAGGCGCAAACAGGATGTGCCAGAACCCGAGATCGAGTTTCTTGTAGCCTGCCTCCGCCGTGGTCGGGATATCCGGCAGACCGGCGAACCGGGATTTGCCGAGGATGGCGTATCCCTTGAGCTTGCCGGCCTTGGTCAACGGCCCGGCGACCGCAGCCGCCTGGCAACTCAGGTCGGCGTGACCCGCCAGCAGGTCGTTGAGCGCTGGGCCGGCGCCGCGATAGGGAAGCTGCGTTACCGTCGCACCGACCTCCTGGGCGAACAGCACGCCGCACAGATGCGCGAACGAGCCCACGCCGGCGTGCGCGATCTTGGCGTTCTGTCCCGGCTCCTTCATCCAGCGCACCAGCTCGGCCATGGTGCTCGGTGGCAGCATCGGACTTCCCACCAAGGTCGTGGCGGCGATGTTGACGGGTCCGATCGTGACGAAATCCTTTTCGGTATCGAACCCGGGCTTCGCGTACAGCGTCACGGCTATTGCCACCGCCGGATTGTGCAGCAGCACCGTATAGCCGTCGGGCGCGGCGCGGGCGGCGCGGGCGGCGCCGATCGAGCCGCCGGCGCCGCCGACATTCTCGATGACGATCTGCTGGCCGAGCGATTGCGACATGCTGTCCTGCATGATGCGCGCGATCGTATCGGTCGCGCCGCCGGGCGGAAACGGCGCCACCAGCGTGATCGGATGGCTGGGATAGGGCTGCGCCGACGCGGCGCCGGCCGCCAGGATATACGCGGCGATAGGCGATGCCGCGAGCATGCGCGCGAACATTCGGATCCCTCCCCGGGCGGTCTGTATTTCGTCGGGCGGCGGCCTGAGCTCAGAATAGCCAGGCCGGAGCCAGCCACGATACTCATGCTTTCCCCGCCCTCCCGCAAGGCCGGCCCGCCAAGATTGATCGCCGAATGGCAGAGATGGATCAGAGTTCGACAAACCTCAGATCGAGCATAACGAGTTCTGCTTATGCCCCAACAGCGGCACTAAAGCGGACATCGCTCGAGGTCCTATTCGTGCCAAAAGGCGACATCACGCCTTATCGCGTTCGCTGAAAATTGGCGTAGACTCTCTAAAATCTGTTAGCGCGCTGACAAGACAGTCCGGCGCGACACTCTCCTCGGAGGGCCTGCATTCATTTGGCCGATCGCGGCTCGCTAGGAATTGACTGAAGTCGGCTTTTGTCGAGGGCCAGCATCTGGCCATCCAGTATTTGGGAGGAAGATCAGATGATCAGCATTTTCCGACAGAGACGGAATACGACCGCGCTGATTGCAGGAACTGCAATGCTGACCATGATCTTTGCCGGCCTCTTTGTTTTCAGGCCCATGATCGCGCAAAGCCAGATGCAAAGCTTTACCTTCGCGCTGATTGGCGACCTTGGATATGTGCCCACCGAAGAGCCCTGGACAGAAAATGTGCTCGCCGACATCGGCAAGGATTCCGCGCTTGCTTTTGTCGTACATGACGGCGATCTATCGTCCCCGCCGTTTGGCTGTACCGACGAAATGGTCTCGCGGCGGCTTGCACAATTTAACGCGCTGCCGCATCCCCTCGTATTCACCCCCGGCGACAACGATTGGACTGATTGCCACGATGCCCAAAACGTCAAGGGCGGCAATCCGCTTGAGAGATTGGCGAAGGTGCGCGAGGCGTTCTTCCAAGGAGAACAGAGTCTTGGAAAGCGAACAATGCCCCTTCTCCGTCAAAGCCGGGAGCCGAAATTTTCCAAGTATCGTGAGAATGTTCGGTGGGATCTTGGGGGCGTGACTTTCGTCACGTTGCATATCGTGGGAAGCAACGACGGGCTCGGGCGGGCACCCGATGGGGACGCCGAGCATGCCGAGCGCAAGGCGGCAAACCTGATTTGGCTTGAGCAAGCCTTTGTCCACGCTAAGGCCGTCAACAGCCGGGCGGTCATGATCGTTCAGCAGGCGAACTTGTGGCCGGAATGGACGCCGTTTCCCGGGCGGGCGCAAACGCCGAGCGGCTTCACTGATATGCGGGAGACGCTTGAAAGAGAGGTTGCCGCGTTTGTGAAGCCTGTAGTGCTTGTCCACGGTGACAGTCACTACTTCCGGATCGATAATCCTCTGAGGAAGCCTGCCCCCGGCCCCGGGCAGCGAATGCCACGGTCACTGGAAAATTTTCTGCGGGTCGAAACTTTCGGAACCCCAAATCATCATTGGCTCCACGTCACAGTTGAGCCGAACGATCCAAATGTCTTTACGTTTCGACCGCGCATCGTGGCGGCCAACGTCATGAAACGGCAGTAGCGGGGGCGCGACGAGGGGATTTTCTTACCGCCCGCCGACGAGGCATCCAACAGGAATCTCGCAACGCAAAATAATCGGGAAATCGCAGGGCCACCGACGGCCGGTTCGGGGCAATCGCGTCGTTTCCATCAATGGAAAGCGTCTGCTTCACTCCGAAACCGGACGTAAACTCAGGGCTTTCGGTCCGACACGATCTGCCATAAGCGGAAATTCTGCGATCTGACTGACTTAACGCTTGAGTATCACTAGCATAGGTCCGAAGTTTGCAGACGCTGCGCCCGCGCTGGAGTCGCCATGTGGTCTCGCTCGCTCGCCCTCGCTTTGCTCCTGCTACCCGCCCCGGCTCTGGCCGGCGTCAAGGAGAAGGTCGCGGCCCTCGCTCCGCCGGGGTTGGTGCTCGTGATGGACGCCGAGGGCAACGAGTTGGTGGCCCAGAACGCTGATGAGCCCTTCGTCCCGGCCTCAGTCACCAAGATCGTGACGGCCTGGCTGGCGATGGAGGTCCTTGGCGGCGACTACCGCTTCGAGACCCGCTTCTACCTCGACGACAAGCGGGTGCTCTACGTGCGCGGAGGCGGCGATCCTTTCCTGATTTCAGAGGAGCTGGCGCCGCTCGCGACCGAGCTGGTCGCGGCGGTCGGCAAGAAGCCGATCACCGGCATCGTGCTGGACGCGAGCTACTACCCTTCGAACCTCCGCATCCCGGGCATCGAGGACACCGACGAGGCCTACAATGCGCTGAACTCCGCGCTGGCGGTGAATTTCAACACTGATCTACGCCGTGCGCAGCGGCAACAAGGTGCGCTCCGCCGAGAAGCAGACCCCGATCACCCCGCTCGCGATCACCCAGTTCCGGCTGCGGGGCCCTAACGGAAGCGGCCGCATCAGCCTGAGCCAGGACCCCACGGTGAGCCTGCAATATGCCGGCGAGCTGATCGCCGCGTTCATCGAGCGGGCCGGCGGCAGCGTGAAGGGCAAGATCTCGACCGGAACCGTACCCGAGGGACTGGAGCCGGTCTACGTTCACCGACAGTCGCGTACCCTTTCGGAGATCCTCGTCGAGCTGCTCCGCGTCTCGAACAACTACATCGCCAACCAGGTCTTCCTGGAGATCGGCGGACACCGCCTGGGCGGGCCAGTCAGCCTCGAGAAGTCGCTCCAGGTCGCGAACGAGATGCTCGCCGCGCACGGCCTCGCCGCGGCCATCCATCTCGAGGAGGGCTCGGGCATCAGCCGCAACAACCACTTTACCGCCCGCGGCCTCGCCAAAGTGCTCGAGCTCTTCGCGCCCCACGCCGACCTGCTCCGCGGCCATGACGGCGGCATGAACAAGACCGGCACCATGGAGGGGGTCCGCACGCTCGCGGGCTATGCCGACACCTCAAGCCACGGGCGGGTGCGTTTCGTGATCTCGCTCACGAGCAATGACGGCGAGATGCGCTTCCGGCTGCTCCGGGCTATCGAGTCCGGGCTGTAGCCGGAGTTTCGCCCACCGCGTCGATGTTTCCCCACGCGCTCACAAAAGTTCGCAATGTCCGCGATGTCTGAGATGAGTCCGCTCACCCTCCAATAGCGGCGCTAAAACGGACATAGCTGTACGTCGCATTCGTACGCCTTGCGGCTCCAGCGCCGCAGAAATCGTAAACACAGACCAGCGCTGTGAATAATAGATTTGCGCGCCGCCGGCATTACCGCCGCACCGCAAAGGCCGCACAGCCAGACTTTTCCACAGCGGGTACGGTCGTCGACCAAGCGGGCATCTGGCCATTGCCACGCAGCAAATCACATATAGTCACCGCCATCGAGCCGGCGCGAAGCCAGAAGAAAAACGGCGGGGTCGGGCGGATGACGTTGATTGCCGAGCCCCTTGTTGCCGAGCCCTTGGGCCTCGGCTCCATGCCGGCGGCACCTGCCGCCCGGCAGCTCTCCGCGACCATCGACCGCGTCGCCGCGCTGGACGAGCGCGCCGTCGGCGCCATGTACGATCTCTACGACCGGTACTACGACGCCACCTCGCGGCCGCTGTTCGAGGCCGACCTGCGCAACAAGGACTACGTCGTCACGCTGCGTGAATCCTCGGGCGCGCTGGCGGGTTTCTCGACGCTCGCCGTGCTGGAGGCCGAGGTCGGCGGCAGCCGGCTGCGCGCGATCTATTCCGGCGATACCATCATCGACCATGCCCATTGGGGCACGCAGGCGCTCGCCTTCACCTGGATCAGGTTCGCGGGCTCGATCAAGGCGATGGAGCCGGACCTGCCGCTCTACTGGTTCCTGATCGTGAAGGGGCACCGCACCTACCGCTACCTCTCGGCCTTCTCCGTCCGCTTCTATCCGCACTGGCAGGCGCCGACGCCGGACGCCGCGCGCGACATCATGGACGCGCTGGCACGACAGCGCTTCGCATCCGCCTACGACCCCGGGCGCGGCGTGGTGTCGTTTCCGCGCTCGCGCGGCCACCTCAAGCCGGAATGGGCGGTGATCGAGGAGACCGAAGCGTCGCGGCGCGACGTCGCCTTCTTCCTGCGCAGCAATCCCGGCTATGCCGGCGGCGACGAGCTCGTGTGCCTCACCGAGCTCGCGTCGGACAATCTGCGCCCGCTCGCCCGGCGCGTGTTCGAGCAGGGCTTTACCGCATGAACGGCTGGGCCGCGATCCTCGGCGCGGCGCGCGCGGAATGCGCACGGCTCGATCATGCCTGCCGCGATCCGCGCAGATCGCAGGCGGCGCTGCTGCGAAAAATCCTCACGGACAACGCCGGCACCGCGTTCGGGCGCGCGCACGACTTCGACCGGATCGCCGCCGACCCCGTCACCATTGTCGAGCGGTTTCGCGCGCAAGTGCCGGTCCGCGACCATGACGGGCTGCGGCCCTGGATCGAGCGCGTCGCCGCCGGCCAGTCCGGCGTCCTCACGTCGGCGCCGGTCATCGCCTTCGAGGAGACCGGGGGCAGCACCTCCGGCCGCAAGCTCATCCCCTACACGCAGGCGAGCCTCGCGGCGTTTCGCGCCGCCGTGCTGCCGTGGCTGCGCGATCTCGCGGACGAGCGCCCCGGCACCTTCCAAGGCCGCGCCTATGTCGCGCTCAGCCCGGTCGCGCGCGCCCCCGGGGCCACGGCCGGCGGCATCCCCATCGGGTTGCCGTCCGAGGGCGCCTATCTCGGCGCCGACCTCGCTTTTGCGTTTGCGTTCGGTGCTGGCGGTACCGGTCGAGGTGGCGCAAGTGCGCGACGTCGCGCACTGGCGTTTCCTCACGCTGCGCCACCTGCTCGCCACCGCCGACCTGACCTTCATCTCGGTCTGGAGCCCGACCTTCCTGATCGCTCTCATGGAGGCGCTGCCGGCGCTGGCGGAGCCGTTGTTGAAATCGATCGGTGAGGCCGATCTCGCGCGGGCGCGCCTGATCGAGACGGCGTTGGCGCGCCGCCCGATCGACACGGGGATGATCTGGCCACGGCTCGCGACCGTGAGCGCCTGGGCCGACGGGGCCTCGCGCAGCTACGCGCTCAAGCTGCAGGAGATGTTCCCGCATGCGCCGTTGCAGCCGAAGGGGCTGCTGGCGACCGAGGGCGCGGTCACCATCCCGCGGCGCGGCTCGCCCCATCCCGCGCCCGCGCTCCTCGAGCGCATTCCTGGAGTTCGTCGACGACGACGGCGACGCGTTCACCTGCGACGAGCTCATCGAGGGCGCGACCTATCGCGTGGTGATGACCACGCCGGGCGGGCTCTACCGCTACGACCTCGGCGACCGCCTCGCTTGCCGCGGGCATGTCAACGGTCTCCCGCGACTGGAATTCATCGGCCGCGCGGTCTCGACCGACATCGTCGGCGAGAAGCTCTCCGAGGACTTCGTCGCAGAGGCGCTCGACCGCGTGGGCGCCGGCGCCTGCCTGGCGGCGCGCGCGACCGGCGCGCCGTTCTACGAGCTCCTGGTCGACGCCCGCCACGGCGAGGACCTCGCGCAACAGGCGGCCATGGTCGAGAAATGCCTGCACGCCAACCCGCAATATGCCTATGCGCGCGCGCTCGGCCAGCTCGGGCCGGTCAAGCCGCGCGCGGTCGAGCGTCTCATGGACCGCTACACGCATGTGCAGGCGCGCCGCGGCTGCCGGCTCGCGGACATCAAGCCGCCGGTGCTGATCAACGACATCGCCTATGCCGCACTGATGGGAGCAAACCCGGGATGAAGATTGCCCTGCTGTCGCCGAAGGGACCGCTCTATCGCAGCCGCGGCGGCATCTTCAAGAAGTCGCTGCGCTACCAGCCGCTGACGCTGACCACGCTGGCCGCGCTGGCGCCGCCGGAGCTCGACGCCGACTTCACGCTGTACGACGAAGGCATCGGCGACGTGCCGCTCGACCTCGACGCCGATCTCGTCGGCATCACGGTCATCACCGGCAGCTCGCCGCGCGGCTACGAGCTCGCCCGGCACTTCCGCGCCCGCGGCATCCCGGTGGTGCTCGGCGGGCCCGCACGTCACGCTGATGCCCGAGGAAGCCATGCAGGCAGGCCGATGCGATCTGCGTCGGCTACGCCGAGGAGACCTGGCCGCGGCTGCTGCGCGATTTCGCGGCCGGAGGCATGCGGCGGCGCTACGAGCAGGGTCATGACTTCACGCTCACCAACCTGCCCTTCCCGCGCCGCGAGCTGCTCGGACAAGCGGCATTTCCTCACCCAGGCGGTGTTCGAGGCGACGCGCGCCTGCGCGCACGACTGCGAGTTCTGCGTGGTGCCGACCGCCTGGGGCCGCAAGCAGTTCCAGAAGCCGGTGGGCCACGTGGTCGAGGACATCCGCCGCGTCGGCAAGCGGCGCATCATCTTCATCGACCTCAACCTGATCTCCGACCGCGACTATGCGGCCGAACTGTTCGAGGCGCTGATCCCGCTGAAGATGCGCTGGTTCGGCCTCTCCACCAGCCTGATCGGCCGCGACCGCGAGCTGATGGAGCTGATGGCGCGCAGCGGCTGCGCGCGGCCTGCTGATCGGGCTCGAGAGCATCTGCGACGCCAGCCTGCGGCGACATCCGCAAGCGGTTCAACGACCCCTCGCTCTATCGCAACCTGATCGACGACCTGCATGCGCTCGGCATCAGCATCCAGGGCTGCTTCGTGTTCGGCAACGACCACGACACGCTCGACGTGTTCGACGCGACCGTGCAGTTCGTCGATCGACGCGGCGATCGACCTGCCGCGCTTCGCCATCCTCACCCCGTTCCCGGGCACGCCGCTGCACCGCAGGCTCGACCGCGAAGGCCGCATCCTCACGCAAGAACTGGGAGCTCTACGACGGCCAGCACGTGGTGTTCCAGCCGAAGCAGCATGACGCCGCGGCGAGCTGCAGGCCGGCCACGAGCGCGCCTGGCGCAGCGTCTACTCCTACGGCGCGATCTTGCGCCGGCTCGCCGCAGTCGCGCACGCAGCTGCCGATCGCCGTGATGGCCAATCTCGGCTACCGCTACTACGCGCATCACCTCGAGACGCACTACACCTGCGATTGGCCGATCGGCTTCCACGGGAGGCCGCGTGATGCGCCTCAGACACGCTCGTGCATCCCGCGGTCGGGCGCCGGCCGGGCGTCAACTACATGCGCACCTGGCAGATGGAGCCGCTGCCGATCGCCGTGCTTGCCGCGCTGACGCCGCAGGACGTCGAGATCGCGTTCCACGACGACCGCATGGAGCCGATCCCGTTCGACCGGCCGACCGACCTGGTGGCGATCCCGGTCGAGACCTACACCGCCAAGCGCGCCTATCAGATCGCCAGCGAATATCGCCGCCGCGGCGTTCCGGTGGTGATGGGCGGCTTCCACGCCACGCTGATGACCGACGAGGTGAAGGACTACGCCGAGGCGGTCGTGGTCGGCGAGGCCGAGGACATCTGGCCGCAGGTGATCGACGACGCGCGCCGCGGCACGGCTCAAGCCGATCTACCGCTCCAACAGCCAGCCCGACCTCGGCCTGGTGCGCTACGACCGCTCGCTGTTCCGCGGGCCGCCGCTATCTGCGGCTCGGACTGATCGAGACCGGCCGCGGCTGCCGCTTCCCCTGCGAGTTCTGCGCCGTGCAGACGTTCTTCCAGCGCACCGCCCGCCATCGCCCGATCGACGCGATCGTGAGCGAGATCGCCGCGCTCAAGATCCGAGAAGAGCCTGTTCTTCTTCGTCGACGACAATTTCGCCGCCGACCTCGCCTTCGCGCGCGAGCTTGCCGAGGCGCTGACGCCGCTGCGCGTGCGCTGGGTCACGCAGATGAGCATCAACGCCGCGCACGACGAGGAGCTTTCTCGCCAAGCTCGCGCGCGAGCGGCTGCAGCGGCGTGCTGATCGGCTTCGAGAGCCTGGACGAGGCGGTGCTGCGCGACATGCGCAAGACCTTCAACACCATGCGCGGCGGCTTCGCGGTCGCGCTCGCCAATCTGCGGCGCCACGGCATCCGCGTCTACGGCACCTTCGTGTTCGGCTACGACGGCGAGCGCGCCGGCTCCTTCGACGAGGCGGCGGAGTTCGCCATCGACCACCGGTTCTATCTCGCCGCCTTCAACCACCTGACGCCGTTTCCGGGGACGCCGCTGTTCGACGCGCCTCGAGCGCGAGGGCCGCCTGCTCTATGACCGCTGGTGGCTCGACGAGCGCTACGGCTACAACGGCATCCCGTTTCAGCCGCAGGCCATGGCGCCCGACGACGTCCGCACGGGCTGCCTGCGGGCGCGCCGGAAGTTCTATTCCTGGGCGCAGCATGGCGCGGCGCGCCATCGACCCCGTGAACCGCGCCGACGCCTTCATGTTCCGCAATTTCTTCGTCATCAACGGCATGCACCGCGTCGAGGTCGCCAAGCGCGACCACTTCCCGCTGGGAGATCCGACTTGGAACGGACCGTTGCTCAAGGCGGCCTGACCGGCCGCACATACGTCGCCGGCAACCTCGCCTTCGCGGTGGCGCAGCGCGAGGACGAGCCGGACATCCGCCGCCTGCTGCGCGAGAACCCGCTCGACGGCTGGGTGCGGCTGTCGCTGGAACGGGAGCCCGACGCGTTCGCCGCCGATTTCGGATTGAGCCGCTCGCACGCCTTCATCGTCGCCCGCGACCGCGCGACCGGCGAAGCCGCCGGCATCTGCGAACGCTCCGTGCGCGATGCCTTCGTGGACGGCGAGGTTCGCCGGCTGCCGTATCTCGGATCGCTGCGTGTTGCGCCCGACTACCGCCACCGCATCCGGGTGCTGCGGGGCGGGTTCGAGGCGGTCCGATCGCTGCTGCAGAAGACGTCCGACCTGCCGTTCGCGCTGACCTCCATCACCGCCGACAACGACAAGGCGGCGCGCGTGCTGTGCGCGGGGCTGCCGGGGCTGCCGACTTATCGGCCAACGGGCGAACTCTCGACCTTCGCCATCCGCACCAGCGGCAACGTCGATGCCTCCCGGCATCGAGCGCGCGACGCCCAGCGACCTCGCCGCCATCGCCGTCCTGCTGCAACGCGTCTACCGCCGCTTCCAGTTCGCGCCCGCCTGGCATGCCGCCGACCTCACGCGGCTCATCTCGAGCGGCGGGTTGCGGATCGACGATATCCTGATCGTGCGGCGCGGGCCCGGCCTGCGCGCGTGCCTGGCGGTCTGGGACCAGAGCGTCGCCAAGCAGACGGTGGTGCGGGGCTATGTCCCCTGGCTGCGACGGTTGCGGCCGCTGGTCAACCTGGCGGCGCCGCTCGCGGCCATGCCGCGGCTGCCGCCGCCGGGATCGCCCCTCGCGCAAGTCTATCTGTCGCATGTTGCCGTCGAGGACGACGACCCCGCGGTGTTTCGATCGCTGCTCGCGGCCGGATTGACGCTGGCGCGGCGCCGCGGCTTCGAGGTTGCGCTCACCGGCTTCGCGGCCCGGCATCCGTTTGCGGCCGAGGTGCAACGCCATCGCGCGGCGAGCTACCGCTCCGTTCTTCACCTCGTGCATCGGCAGGAGGCGCAGCCGCTGATCGAGGCCATGCCGCAGCGCTTGCCCCATGTCGAGATCGCGGTGCTCTGAGATGAAGCACATCACCTTCCTCCGGCCCGCGCTCGGCGAAGGCCCCTCGGCCGACGCGATGACGCCGCTGGTGTTCGCGATCCTCAAGGCGCGCACCCCGCGCGAGATCGAGACCACGCTGATCGACGAGCGCATCGAGCCGCTGCGCATGGTCCCGACCGACCTGGTGGCGATGACGGTCGAGACCTTCACGGCGCGCCGCGCCTATCAGATCGCGGCCGCCTACCGCCGTCGCGGCATCCCCGTGGTCATGGGTGGGCACCATCCCTCCATGCTGCCGGACGAGTCCGCGCAGCACGCCGACGCAGTCGTGGTCGGCGACGCCGAAGGCATCTGGGAAACCGTCGTCGCCGACGCGGCCGCCGGACGCCTGCAGCCGCTCTACCGCTCGAAGCCCGGCCAGGGCGGCGCGCCGGCCTACGACCGCAGCATCTACGGCGGCAGACGCTACGCGCCGATCTCGCTGGTCCAGGTCGGGCGCGGCTGCCGCTTCGCCTGCGACTTCTGCTCGATCCACGCCTTCTACGGCACTTATCGTGATCAGCGCGATCCTGACGACGTCGCGGCCGAAATGCGCACGCTGCCGCGCGGGCGCATGGTGTTCTTCGTGGACGACAATCTCTATTGGCGCCGCGATGCGTTCGAGCGGCTGATGCGGGCGCTGATCCCGCTCAAGATGCGCTGGTGCTGCCAGATCACCATCGACATCGCGCGCGACGACGCGCTGCTCGACCTGATGGCCGAGGCCGGCTGCGCGCTCGCGCTGATCGGCTTCGAGTCGCTCGACCGCGACAGCCTGGTGCAGATGCGCAAGAAGTGGAACGGCGTCGCCGGCGGCTACGACGAGGTCATCAGCCGTTTCCACGCGCGCGGCATCATGATCTACGGCACCTTCGTGTTCGGCTACGACGCCGACACGCCCGCGAGCTTCGCGCGCGCCGCGACGTTCGCCCGGGAGCAGTCGCTCGCCATCGCCAACTTCAATCCGCTCACGCCGATGCCGGGGACCGGGCTCTACGACCGCCTGCGCGCGGAAGGCCGTCTCATCCGCGAGACCTGGTGGCTCGATCCCGGCTACCGCTACGGCGACGCGATCTTCGAGCCGCGCGGCATGACCTGCGCCGAGCTCTCGGACGGACCGATGCAGGCGCGCCGCGCCTTCTACGGCTGGGGCTCGATCGCGCAGCGGGCGCTGCGCGGCGCGCCGCTCGTGGCGCCATCCCTACAAGATCGGGACCATGCTGCTCGCCAACTGGATCTCGCGCCGCGAGATCGTGCGCAAGCAGGGCCGTCCGCTGGCGGCACGCCGGCACGGGGACCGCGCCGAACTCGCCGAGGTCAAACTATGAAGCTCAACCCATGAAGCTCACGCTGATCAAGCCGACGATCGGGCGCATGACCCACAGCCTCTATGTCGACGAGGCGCGCATGGAGCCGCTGAACCTCGGCGTGCTGGCGGCGCTGACGCCGGAGGACGTCGACGTGGTCATGTACGACGATCGCATGGAGCCGATCCCGTATCGACGAGCCGACCGACCTGGTCGCCATCACGGTCGAGACCTACACCGCGCGCCGCTCCTACGAGATCGCCGACGAATACCGCAGCCGCGGCGTGCCCGTGATCATGGGCGGCTTCCAGCCGACCTTCGCGCCCGAGGAGTGCGCGCCGCACGCCGACTCGCTGTTCGTCGGCGACGCCGAGACCCTGTGGGCGGACGTGATCGAGGACGCCCGCCGCGGCGAGATGAAGCCGCGCTACGATGCTTCGCCGGGCAAGCCGCAGACCGGCACCATCACCCGGCGCGACATCTACAAGGGCAAGGGCTACCTGCCGATCAGCCTGCTGCAGTTCACCCGCGGCTGCCGGTTCGTCTGCGACTTCTGCGCGGTGACGAAATATTTCGACCGCAAGCACTATCTGCGGGCGATCGACGAGACGCTGCAGGAGGTGGCCGACTGCGACCATCGGCTGCTGTTCTTCGTCGACGACAACATCGCCTCCAATCGCGAGGCGCTCAAGGAGCTCTGCCGCGCGCTGATCCCGATGCGGGTCAACTGGGTGAGCCAGGCCTCGCTCGACATCACCTCCGACCGCGAAGCCATGCAGCTCATGGTCGATGCCGGCTGCCTCGGCCACATCATGGGCTTCGAGTCGATCACCAAGGCGAGCATCAAAGAAGCCGAAAAGCGCCGAACATGCCCAAGTTCGACCAATACGCCACGCAGATCCGCATCCTGCGCGAATACGGGCTGCAGACCTGGGCCGCCTTCACGCTCGGCTACGACCACGACACCTTGGATTCGGTGCGCGCGACGCTCGATTTCGCGCTCGAGAACCGCTTCACCTTCGCCGCCTTCAACATCCTGATGCCGTATCCGAACACGCCGCTCTACCAGCGCCTCGCGCGCGAAGGCCGGCACCTCTATGACGGCCAGTGGTGGCTGCATCCGCGCTATCGCTTCAACGACGCGTCGTTCGTGCCGGCGCGCATGACGCCCGACGAGCTGACCGCGGTCTGCTACGAGGCGCGCAAGGAATTCAACCGCATCCCATCGCTGCTGTGGCGGTTCTCCGACCTCAAGACCAACATGCGCACGTTGACCCGAATGGCGACGTTCTGGCGCTTCAATCCGGTCTTTCGCCGGGAGGTCTTCAAGAAGCACGGAATGCTGTTCGGCCACTTCGGACATTGCTGACCATGCGACGGCTGCTCGAAGCCTATCAATATGTCATGCCGGCGGTGCTCACGCCGCTCGGCGCCTGGCTGTGGTGGCGTCACTACGACGGCCAAGACTGCGACGCGCCGTGCTCGCGGCGATCGCGGTGCTCGTGCCGATTGCTCATGCCTATATCGTGCCCGGCATCGGCACCAACGTGCTGCGAGTGTGGGAGTTCGACACCCGCCTGAGGCTCGGGCGCTTCCGGCCGCACCATGGCTTCGTGTTCGGCAGCGCGACCGCGCTGCTGATGCTGCCGGCGATCGGTACGCCGACCGCGCATCCGACGACTCGCCGACGTGGCGACGAGCGCGCTGCTCGCGGCGCTGATCCTCGGCGCCGTCAACTGGCTCTACGACGTCGCCGCGATCCGTGCCGGCATCCTCAGGGTCTACAACCAGCCCTGGGCCGAAGGGCGATGGGCCGGTCGCGATCGTCAACGACTATGCGCCGTGGTTCTTCGGCGGCTTCGGGCTGATCCAAGGCGCGGGGCTGAAGCTCGCGGAAGGCGTGCTGCTCCCCGCCCCCGATCCGCTCCGCGCGGTTGCCGTCGGGCTGCGGCTTGCTGGCGGCCACCGTCACGCTGCCGACGCTCGGCTACATCGTGCAATCCTATCTGCGGCACGGCCACCACGGCTGCCGCCCGGTCCTGTCGCAAGCCGGAGAATGAGCGATGGCGAACTGGCTCGACCCCGCGGACATCGAACGGCTGGCCAGCGATCCGGTGCGGCGCATGCGCATGCCGGCGGTCGACCGCATCGACCTCAGCAAGCCGTTCCTGCCGGAGGAATACACCCAGCTCTACTACACGCCGGTCTACAAGAGCCTGCATCGGCAGCACCGGCTGCGCTACAACCAGCTCTTCGGCGTACGCATCAACGAATACATCATGATGCTCGAGGCCGACCTGGTCGAGCGGCTGCTGTCGCCGCTGCGCCGCCACCCCAACGTCGCCGGCAACGCCACTTTGGTGCGCTGCCTCTCCACCATGATCGAGGAGGAGAACGACCACTACCGCTGCTTCGTCGCGCTCAACCGCGCCTGCTTCCCCGATCTCTACCGTACGCGGGAGCGCTACTTCTCCGACCTGCCGTGGCCAAGCCGCGCGCTGCTCGCGACGGCCGGACTGCTGGCGGGCCGGTTCGCGTTCGCGCTCTGGTACCTCATGGCCATGGAGGAATCCTCCACCGCGCTCGCGCGCGACCTGAGCCGCAATCCCGTGACCGAGACGCTCGGGACCGCTGGAGCCGACCTTCGCGGCCGTGCACCCGAGCACCTCAAGGACGAGGTCCGCCACCTGCAGATCGACGGCATGCTGATCGACCTCTGTCTCGGCGGATCGAACCGGAGGCAGCGCGTCCTCAACGCGACGCTGTTCAAGACGATGCTCGGCGCCGTCACCCGGCCGACGCGCGCGGGATCGGGCGTGAAGGTCATTCGCGAGCTGGTGCGCCAGATGCCCGAGCTGTCGTGGCGCGAGGACGAGATGATCGATGCCGTGCTCGCGCTGCAGGGACGATCGCGGCTACCAGGCGAGCCTGTTCAATCGGCAGGCGATGCCGCTGACGTTCGGAGTGTTCGACCGCACGCAGGAATTTCACGATCTGACGAATGCGATGGTGGGCTATGACCGCCGTTGAACGCACCCCCGCGGCCGCCGGCGCAAGCATCACGGGCTTCACGCTCGCGCTCAACTACCTGCCGCTGACGCAGCTTCTCGTCGGCGCCGCGGTCGTCGCATCGCAGGCGAGCTCGCTGCGCTCGGCCCTGCTCTGGTCCGCCGGCTGGTTCTTTCTGCTGCCGCCGCTCGTCTGCCGGCTGACGCTGCTCCTGTTCGGCCGGCCGCAGGGACGCGCGCTCACGCAGGCGGCGCCGGCCTACAAGGTCTGGTGGTTCATCCATCAGTGGCAGCTGGTGTTCAACCGGCTGCCCGTGGATCGAGGAGATCCTGCGACTGGTGCCGGGGCTTTACGCGCTCTGGATCTTCCTCTGGGGCGGACGGGTGAGCCCGCTGGTCTATTGGGCGCCGGGCTCGCTGGTGATCGACCGGCCGCTCGTGATCGTCGAGACCGGCGCGGTCATCGGCATGGGCGCGGGGCTCGCCGGCCACGCCGGCACGGTGGCGGCGGACGGCTCGTATCGCGTCGACATCGCCGCGCCCCGCGTCGGCCGCGGCGCCATGATGGGCGCGCGCTCGGGGCTCGGCCCCGGCGCCGAGCTCGCCGCCGGCGCGCTGCTGCCGGCCGGACGCATGATCAAGCCGTTCACGCTGTGGGACGGCACGCACCAAGCGCAGCATCGCCGGCGAGGGAACGGACGATGAGTGACACCGTGCAGCGCGAGACCTCCGCCTGGCACGTCCCGGCAATCCCGGTGCGGCTCAACACCGCCATCGCGGCCGCAGCGATCGCCGCGGCAACGGGATGCCTGTGGCTCGCGAGTCACGCGCCGCACTGGTCGGTGATCGCCGCGGCCGCGTTCGCGTTCTCCTTCGTCAACAACACGATCTTCTCCCTGCTGCACGAATGCGTGCACGGCACCTTCCATCCGCGGCGGCGCATCAACGACGCCGCGGGCGTCCTGTTCGCGGCGTTCTTTCCGACCGCCTTCACGATCCAGCGGATCAGCCACTTCGGGCATCATCGGCGCAACCGCACCGATCTCGAGCTCTACGACTACTACCTGCCGCACCAGTCGCGCTGGCTGAAGACCTATTGGATCTATTGCCTGCTGACCGGATTCTATTGGGCGATCATTCCCGGTCGCTGTCGCGATCTACCTCGTCTGTCCGTTCGCGTTCCGCAGCCGGTGGTTCCAGGACGGTCCGGCGCAGGTGGTGGGGCTTCCGCGAATTCGTTCGCGACATCGCGAAGGAGCCGATCGGACGGGTGTGGCCGCAGGTGCTGTTCACGTTCGCGCTCCAGGCCTTGCTGTGGTGGGGCCTCGCGCTCGACTGGACCGGCTGGCTCGCCTGCTACTGGGCCTTCGGCGTCAACTGGAGCTCGCTGCAATACACCGATCACGCCTGGAGCCCGCGCGCACGTGCACGAGGGCGCCTGGAACCTGCGGTTCTGGCCGCTCACCCAGGCGATCTTCCTCAATTACAACCTGCACCTGGTGCATCACCGGCGCGCCGCACATCCCCTGGCTCGATCTGCCGCGCTATCGTGCGGAAAGATGATCCCAATCCGACGTTCTGGTCGATCTACTGGCGGCTCTGGGCCGGCGCGCAGCCGGCGCCGCCCGGACAAGGCCCCGCGCCGCTGCCGCCGACAGCAATGCGGGCCAGCGGGGCAGCGCAATGAAGGGTCGCCTCCCCACGCCTCGTTCCCTGTCGTGGCCCACGTTCGACCGCCTCGCCACCGGGATCGTGGGCTTGCTGATCGGCTCGCTCGTGTTCTTCCCGATCTATTTCGGCTGCGCCGCGATCACGGCGGCGCGCGGCAGCCCGCTCAACCTCTATGCGCAGTGGGAGCTGTCGATACCGTTCTGGCCGTTCATGGTCGTGCCCTATCTGTCGATGTTCGTGCTGTTCCTGATGCCGCCGCTGCAGCTCGACGCCGGCGAGCTGCGCGACCTGGTACGACGGCTCGTCGTTGCCAGCCTGATCGGCGGGATCGTGTTCCTGTGCCTGCCCGCGCAGCTGGGCTTCGCGGAACGGACCGATGCCGGCATCTGGCAGGGCGTCTACGACACCATCTATCGGCTCGATAGCCGCTTCAACACGGTACCGTCCTTCCACGTCATCTACACCGCATCGATCCTGCTGGCCTTCATAGAGGTGGCGACCGCGCGATTGCGCTGGGTCTACCTGGCGTGGCTGGTGATCGTCTGCGCGTCGACCGTGCTCACCCATCGCCATCACCTGCTCGACGTCGCCGCCGGCCTCGCGATCGCGGTCGCGGTCCGCGCCGTGTTTCCCCGCCCCCTGCCATCGCTCTCGACCGAACCGACCTGACGCAAGGAGCCGCCGATGAAATCGCTCGCTTTAGCCATTGCATTCTGTGCATTGCTCGCCGCACGCCCGCTCTCGGCGCAGCCGGCCTCCCAGGCCGCCGACCACGAAGCCCTGCGCAAGTTGAAGACGGACGTGATCAACGCCATCAACACGCGGGACATGCCGCGGGTCGATGCGCTTCTGAACAAGCCATTCATGTCGACCCTGGTCTCGCAGGACAGCTTCACCGACGTCAACCGCCTGAAGGCGTACTACGACGACCTGTTCACGCGCCCCATCCTGCGTTTCAAGAAGATCACGCTGGCGGCCGAAGCCGACGAGCCGGCGCAGATCTATACCGGGACATTCGCGGTCGCGCGCGGCAGCACCAATGAGCGTCTACGAGCTCGCCGACGGCCGCACCTTCGCCGTTCCCGGCCGATGGACGGCGACAGTGGTTAAGAACGACGGGCAGTGGAAGATTCTCGCCGTCCACACCGGCGTGAACTTCGTGGACAACCCCGTGATCACGGCGGTCGAGAAGAGCACGCTCTATTTCGGCGCCGGCGGGGTCGCGCTGGGCGGCGGTGATCGGCTTCCTGGTCGGCTTCTTCATCCGCCGCAGGCCGCGCGCCGCCTGAGCCGGCGCGCCGCGCTCACCCCAGATACGTGCCGCCGTTCACCTGCATGTTCTGCCCGGTGATGAAGCCGGCACCGGGGCCGCAGAGGAAGCGCACAGTGGCGGCGATGTCGGCCGGCTCGCCGCGCCGGCCGGCGAGCGATTGCACCAGCGAATGATGCTGCGGCTCGGGTTGGCCCGCCGGACGCGGGGCGGCCATCAGGCCGGGCGTCACCGTGTTGACGCGGATTTTGTCGGGGGCGAGCTCGTGCGCAAGCGCGCGGGTCAGGCCGATGAGGCCGGCCTTGGCCGTCACCACGTGCGGGCGGCGCGCCGCGCCGGTGTGGGCGGAGAGGCCGCCGACATTGATGATCACGCCGGCGCCGCTTTTCTTCAGATACGGCAGGCAGGCCTGCACGCAGTTGAAGGCGCCGTCGAGGATGATCGAGGTGACCGCGCGCCATTGCGCAAGCGTCATGCCCTCGAATGCCTGCTCGACGCGCACCGCCGCGTTGTTCACGAGAATGTCGATGCGGCCGAATTGCTTCGCCGCGGCGTCGACCATCGTCTGCACAGCCTCGGCATCGGCGACGTCGGCGGTGACGGCGAGCGCCTTGCCGCCGGCGCGCTCGATCTCGCCGGCGACCGCCTGCGCCTCCTGCATGTTCGAGCGCGCGTTGACGACGATCGCCGCACCGCCGTCGGCGAGCGCCAGCGCGATGCCGCGGCCGATATTGCGCCCGGCGCCGGTGACGATGGCGACGCGGCCTTCCAATTCTTTTGTCATGCTTAGCCTCTCAAAGACGAAAGATCGATCGTGCCGTCATACAGCGTCCGCAGCAGCGCCAGCGCCTTCCCCGCGCGCGCCTCGTCGAAGCCGCCGTGCCGCGCATTGAGCATGAACTTATCCTCGATGTCCTTGCGCGTGAGCGGCTCGTGGGCGCCGCCGCGCATGTGCGGCTGGCGCTCCTCGATCACGCGGCCGTCGGCGAGCACGGCGCGGATGTGGCCGGTGAAATTCTTCGGATACGGATTCTTCGGATCGATCTCGTAGCGCACCTTGCCGGCGAGCGCGACGACCGCGGGATCGAGCACGGCAGTATCGGAAAAATCGCTCAAGCCGACATTGCCGCGCACGAAGCCGGCGGCGATGCAATAGGGCGTGGAGAATTTCCCGGCATAGCCGTTGGGCGGACGCTGCTTGGCCGCGAGCGGCTCCCACAGGCGATGCACGGTGCCCTCGCCGACCTCGCAGACCAGCTCCTTGATCTCCTCGGCCTTGATCCCGCGCGCCGCGAGCCGCCGCGCGCAGTCGATGTAGGGATGGGTCATGGTTCCGCAGGGATAGGGCTTGAAGGCGAGCGTCTCCGTCACCCAGCGGGTGCCGAAATCGCCGGTGATCGCGTCGTAATCGCCCTCGGTGGTGTGGGCGAAGCCGTGGAAGAGGCCGTGCACGCCCTCGAACACCGTGCGCGGGCCGGCGAAGCCGGCGCGCGCCAGCAGCGCCGCGCGCATGCCCGACTGCGCCGCCCAGCCCGCATGCATGCGCTTCGTCCAGGTGCCTTCGGCGAGATATTCGATGATGCCGCCCGCCATCGAGCCGACGATGCCGAGCGCGTCGACCAGTTGGCGGCGGTTGAGCCCCAGCGCCGCCCCGACCCCGGCGGCCGCCGCCACCGCGCCGAACACCGCGGTCGGGTGAAAGCCCGCCTTGTGCACCGCCTTCGGCACCACGACGCTCAGCCGACAGATGGTCTCGACGCCGACCGCGATCCCGATGAGCGCCGAGGGCCCGTCGGAATAGTGCCGCTCGCAGGCCGCGAGCACCGCCGGCACGATGACGGCGCCGGCATGCACCGGGCCGCCCTCGAAGGTATCGTCGAAATCCTCGCCGTGCGCGGCGGTGCCGTTGACGAAGGCGGCGCCGGCCGCGCTCTTGGGCAATGCGTGGCCGATCGCGGTGCAGGGTCCGTCGTCGTCGCAGCCCGCGAGCGCCGCCCTGACGTAGTCCTCGTTGCGCGCGGTGAGGCACAGCCCGACCACGTCGATCAGCAGCTCATCGCACTTCGCCCGCACCGCCGGCGGAAGCCGCTTGGGATCGAGCGCGGCGATCTTTTCCGCCAGGATCTCGGCGACGGCGATCTTGGGAAGCTCCGCAGCCATGATCACGCGTTGCGCAGGCGGGCGTCGCCGAAGCCGGGGATGCGGTTGACCGCGATGACCACGGCGAAGGTGATGGCGAGCATGAGCAGGCCGAGCACCGAGATGGCGCCGAGGTCGCCGGACTCGTTGAGATCGAAGATCAGCACCGAGATCACCTTGGTCTCGGAGGTGAACAGCATGATGGCGGCCGACAATTCGCGGATGACGCCGACGAAGATGAAGCACCAGGTCGCGATCACGCTGGTGCGCAAAAGTGGCGCGGTGATGTCGCGCAAGGTGCGCAGGCGCGTTGAGCCGAGAATCCGGCTGGCGTCCTCGAGATCGGTATGCACGGAGCGGAACGCCGACTGCATCTGCTGATAGGCCGCCGGCAGCGCGATGGTGACGAAGGCGATGCAGCAGGATCCACAAGGTGCCGTAGAGCACGAGCGGCGGCCGCGCGTAGCTCAGGAACAGGCCGACGCCGAGCACGATGCCGGGGATCGCCACCGGCGCGGTGGCGAGAAAGCCGAGCGCGCGATAGCCTTTTATGGCACGACGCGTCGTCACATAGGCGATCACCAGCGCCATGATCGTGCCGATGGTGGCGGAGGCGGTGCCGAGGATGAAGGTGTTCTTGAGCGCGAGCTTGGTCGCGGACAATTCGAAGAACACGAACTCGATATTGTGCAGGGTGAAATTGTCGAACCACACGAACGAGGTGGCGACCTTGCGAGAAGGTGGCGTTGAGCAGCGCGCCGTAGGGCAGGAACACCGGGCACATCAGGACGAAGAAGACGAAGGCGATCGCCACCCATTTGAACCGGCCGAGCTTGATCAGCCGCGGATCGCCCTGCTTGCCGCCCACGACGGAATAGCCGCGGCGGCCGAGGATGACGTGCTCGGCGCGCAGCAGCGCCACGGTGAGGACCAAGAGCGGCAGCGACGCCGCCGCCGCGAGCTCGGGCTTGGGCGGATAGTTGAACAGGCTCCAGATCTTGGTGGTCATGGTGTGGAAGCCGGCGGGGATCGCCAGGATCGCCGGCGAGCCGAACAGCGTCATCGCCTGCAGGAACGCGACCAGCGCGCCGGCGAGCAGCGCCGGCAAGGCCAGCGGAATGGTGATGCGCCGCGCCGTGGTCCAGGTGCGGCCGCCGAGGATCGAGGACGCGTCCTCGAGGTCGCCGGGAATGCGGTCGAGCGCGTTCGCCAGCAGCACGAACACATAGGGGAAGGTGTAGCAGGAGATGACGAAGATCAGTCCCGGGAGCGAATAGATGTTGAAGAGGTATTCGTCCTGCGGCACGCCGGTCGCGGCGCGGTAGATCTTGTTGAGCAGCCCGCTGTTGGGCGCCGCCAGCAGCTCCCAGGCGATGGCGCCGAGGAACGGCGGCGTGACGAACGAGGCCGTCACCAGCGCGCGCACGGTGCGGCGCAGCGGCATGTCGGTGCGCGCCACCAGCCAGCCCATGGGCGCGGCGAAGGCGCAGCAGATGATGCTCGACGAGGTCGCCAGGATCAGCGTCGTGATCAGGGGATCGACGAAGACCGGGTCGGTCACCAGCGTCTTGAAGTTGCCGAGCGTGAAGGCGCCGGTGCGGTCGACGAAGCTGTAATAGAGCAGCCACGACATCGGCAGCACGATCAGCACGATCAGCAGCGCGGAGAACAGAATCAGGATCGGCCAGGAGAGGTCGAGCTTGTGGGTGCGCGGCGCGGCCTCGGCAGGCAATGCGATGGTCATGAATCGTGCCCCGGACTCGGTGAGCTCCCTCTCCCCGCTTGCAACCGAACTCGGGCCTGCCCGAGTTCGGTCATCAAAGCGGCCGAAGTCGGATATATCCGACTTCGGCTGAGAGGGTTGGGGTGAGGGGGGCTGTCGGCGAGCGCGATGCTGAGAGAGCCCCCTCACCCGGCGCCCAAGAAGGCGCCGACCTCTCCCCGGCATCAGCGCGTTCACGCGCGTCTTCGACGCGCTTTGCGGGGAGAGGTGGAGCTCGTGGCGCTGCCGCGGCATGAAAGATGCGACCGCGCGGTTGGCGCGTAGGATGTTCATCAAGCTCCCCTCACACCCCGAAATACCTGCTGTAGCGCGTCTTGATCTCCTCGGCCTGCGCCTCGACCGCGGCCGGATCGTCCTTCATCACCTTGATCTCGGTGAGCGGCTTGCGTCCCGGCTTTTCCTTGACCTGCGAATGCGCGGAATGCTGGGCGGCGAAGTCGATCAGCAGCTGCTGGCCCTCGCGCGAGAACAGATAGCTCTGGAACAGCCGGGCGGCGTTGGGATTGGGCGCGCGCTGCGAGCACGGCATTCGGGCAATTGATCAGCGGCGAGCCCTCGGCCGGATAGACCACCTCGACCGGCTGGCCCTGCTCCTTCAGCAGGACCAGGTTGAAGTCGTTGCCGTCGGCCATGACGGCGCGCTCGCCGAGCGCGAGCTTCTTCGGCGGATCGACCGACGACTGGACCTGCAGCACCTTCTGCTTGGCGAGCTTCTCGAAATAACCCCAGCCGAGCTCGCGCGCGATCTGGAAGGTCGCCGTCATGATCGTGCCGCTGTAGGACGGGTGCGCCTTGACGATCTTGCCCGTCCATTTCGGCTCGAGCAGGTCGACGAACGCTCTTGGGCGCGTCCTCGGCCTTCACCATGTTGGTGTTGTAGCCGAGCGAGGAGACGTAGACGCGCGAGGTCGCGTAGAGGCCGTCTGGATCGCGGTGCTCGGCGGGATAGAACCGCGCCACCTCCTCCGGCACGAAGGCCGCGAGCCACTGGCTACGCTTCCAGGCGATGAAATGCGCGGCGTCCGACGCGTTGATCACGTCGGGCACGAAGATGTTGGCGGCATATTCCTGCGCCAGGCGCTGGAACTGGCGCTCCGAGCCGGTGCGCTCGATGCGCACGGCGATCCCGGGATACTTCGCCTCGAAGCCGCGCGCGACCCGTTCGGAGACCGGCAGGTCCATGGCGGCATACCAGACGACCTTGCCCTCTTTCTTCGCCGCTTCGATCAGTGCCGGCGTGACCGGCACGGGCTCCGGCGCGGCCGCACGCACCCGCGCGGGCGCGGCCGCAAGCGCGGCCGCGGCGACGGAAGCCTTGATGAGGTCGCGTCGGGAAAGCGATCCGCCCTCACCCTGAGGAGCGCGGGGATCGAGGCCGTCGACAACATCGATCTTGCGTACGCGCGTCTCGAAGGGTGCGGGCGGCATCGCAAGTCGGCTATAGCCGACTTGCGCACTTGAAATGCCGATCTCGGGTAGACCCGAGATCGGTTGGCTTCGAGACGCGCGCACGCAAGAGCGATGTGCGATGCGCCACCTTCGGCGCGCGCTCCTCAGCATGAGGCCGATCGAGGACATTTCGCCGTCACACCCGGAAGATCTGCGCGTAGCGCGTCTTGATCTCGTCGCTCAGCTTCTCGATGCTCTCGGGATCCTCCTTCATCAGCTTGATCTCGGAGAGCCTGCGGATGCCGGGCTTTTCCACGGTCTGGCGATGCGGCGAATACTGGCGGGCCCAATCGACCAGAACCTGCTGCGCCTCGCGCGAATGCATCCAGTTCTGGAACAGGCGCGCGGCGTTCGGATTGGGCGCCGCCTTGAACACGGCGCTCGGCCCGGTGGCGAGCGGCGTCCCCTCCTCCGGATAGACGATCTCGACCGGCTGGCCTTCCTCCTTGTTGCGGATGACGAGATAGCCGGCGCCGTCGACCATGACCGCGCGTTCGCCGAGCGCGATCTTCTTGGGCGTGTCGGTCGCCGACTGGACCTGCATGACCCGCTGCTTGGCGAGCTTCTCGAAATATTCCCAGCCGAGCTCGCGCGCGGTCTGGAAGGTCGAGTTCATGATCGTGCCGCTGTAGGCCGGATGTGCCTTGACCATCTTGCCCGCCCATTTCGGATCGAGCAGGTCGGCAAAGCTCTTCGGCGCCTCCTCCTTCTTCACCAGGCTGGTGTTGTAGGCGATCGGCGAGATCAGGATCCGCGTCGTGACGTGCAGCCCCTCCGGATCGAAGTATTTCGGGTCATAGTGCTGCGCGACCTCCTCCGGCAGGTACGGCGCCAGCCAGCCGTTGCGCTTCCACACGATGCAATGCGCCTGGTCCGACGTGTTGACGACGTCGACGCCGCGGATGTTGCCGCCGTATTCCTGGTCGATGCGGGTGAAGATGCGCTCGGCGCCGGAGCGCTCCACGCGCACCGTGATGCCGGGATATTTCCCCTCGAAGGTCTTGCCCAGCCGCTCCGCGAACGCGAGATCCATCGCGGTGTAGAAGGAGAGCTTGCCCTCCTTCTTGGCCGCCTCGACGAGCGCGGGCGTGATCGCCGACGCCTCCGGCGGCGCCGCGCGCAGCGGGGACGCAAACACGGTGGCCGCCAGCGCGGTTCCGCTCTTGAGCACGTCGCGCCTGGAGAAACGAAGCTTGGTCATGGTTTCCTCCCTGTCGGGCTCTCGTAGGGTGGGTCATCAGGGCGTTTACGCCCGTCTTCGACGGGCTATGGCGCCTGACGCGGCGAGTTCACGAAGATTCGTGCGCGCCGGACCCACCATCAGGCCGCAACACCGCCGGTGGGTCGCGGCGCGATAGGCCTCGGCACACTTCCAACGCCTCGTCAGGCGCCTTGACCCACCCTACATTCTTTCTGCATCACACCCCGAACAGCTTGCTGTAGCGGGCCTTGATCTGCTCGCTCGACTTCTCGACCCCGTCCGGATCATCCTTCATCTTCTTGATCTCGGCGAACGGCCTTGCGTCCCGGCTTCTCCTTGGTCTGCGGATGGACCGAGCGCAGACCGCCCGTATCGATGATGAGTTGCTGCGCCTGCGGCGAGAAGCAGAAGCTCTGGAACAGGCGCGCTGCATTGGGATTCGGCGCGTTCTTCATCACCGCATTGGGGCCGATGATGAGCGGCGCGCCCTCGGTCGGATAAACGATCTCGACCGGGTTGCCCTTCTCCTTCTCGACGAACATGTTGTACTCGTTGCCGTCGGCCATCACCGCGCGCTCGCCGAGCGCGAGCTTCTTGGGCGGATCGGCCGAGGACTGCACCTGCAGCACGCGCTGCTTGGCGAGCTTCTCGAAGTATTCCCAGCCGAGATCGCGCGCCATCTGGAAGGTCGCGGTCATGATGGTGCCGCTGTATGCCGGATGCGCCTTGACCATCTTGCCGGTCCATTTCGGATCGAGCAGGTCGGCATAGCTCTTCGGCGCTTCTTCGGCCTTCACGAGGTTCGTGTTGTACCCGATGACGACAGAGCCAGGCCCGGAAGGTCGCGAACATTCCGTCCGGGTCCTTGTGCTCCGCCGGAAAATGCTGGGCCACGTCCTCGGGCACATACGGCGCCAGAATCCCTTCCCGTTTCCATACGATGAAATGCGCCGCGTCGGACGATTGGACGACGTCGACGGCGTGGATGCGGCTCGCATATTCCTGACCGACGCGCTGGAACACGCGCTCGGCGCCGGTGCGCTCGACCCGCACGGCAACGCCGGGATATTTCGCCTCGAATGCCTTGGCGACGCGCTCCGCAACCGGCAAATCGAGCGACGTGTAGTAGGCGAGCTTGCCTTCCTTCTTGGCCGCCTCGATCAGCTGCGGGGTGACCGGGCTCGCCGCGGGGGCGGCCGATACGACCGACGCGAATACGCTCGATGCCGCGACCGCGGTCGAGCCTTGCAATACGTCGCGCCTGGAGAATGTCGTCTTCTTCATTGTCGTCTCCTCCTGGATCTGCGTTGTCTCTTTTCGCCCTATTCGTTGGCGCTTGCTCCTATCCGCTCAGCACGCGGCAACGGTCCGGCGGCAGATAGAGCCACACCGAGGCGCCCTGCGGAATGTTCTCGGCCGCCGACGCCACCACGCGCAACTGGGTGCCGTCCGCCACCTCCACCAGATAGTCACGGCTGGCGCCGAGAAAAACCTGCCGCACCACCGTCCCCGGCATCGTGTTCTCCATGTTGTCGGGCTTGCTCGCCCACAGCCGCACCACGTGCTGGCGGACCGCGACCGCGCCCTCGGTGCCGGCCACGAGCTTGCCGCCGGTGCAGCGCAGCGTCGAGCCGGCGACTTCGAGGTGGGCCTCGTCGAGCGCCTGGCCCTTGATGACGTTGCTCGAGCCGATGAAGCGGGCGACGAATTCCGAGCGCGGCCGGTCGTAGATGTCCTCGGGCGAGCCCGCCTGCTCGATCTTGCCGGCATTCATGACCGCGATGACGTCCGCCGTCGTCATCGCCTCGGACTGGTCGTGGGTGACGTAGACGGTGGTGTAGCGGTATTCGTCGTGCAGGCGGCGCACCTCGAAACGCATCTCCTCGCGCAGATTGGCGTCGAGATTGGACAGCGGCTCGTCGAGCAGCAGCGTCTCCGGCTCGACGATCAGCGCGCGGGCGAGCGCGACGCGCTGCTGCTGGCCGCCCGACAGCTCGCCGGGATAGCGCTCCGCCAGCTCGCCGAGATGGGTGGTGTCGAGGATGGCGGCGAGCTTCTTCCTGATCGTCTCGCGGTCGAGCTTGCGCAGCTCGAGCCCGTAGGCGACGTTCTCCGCCACCGTCATGTGCGGCCACAGCGCGTAGCTCTGGAAGATCATCGACATGTTGCGCCGCTCCGGCGGCACGGTGCGCGCCGGCGACGACACGAGCTGGTCGCCCACCCGGATCTCGCCGGCCGACGGCTCGACGAAACCGGCAATCAGCCGCAGCGTCGTGGTCTTGCCGCAGCCGGACGGCCCGAGCAGACAGACCAGCCGGCCGTGCTCGATGGTGAGCGAGATGTCGTCGACGACCGCGAAGATCGCCGTAGCGCTTGGTCAGACCTCCGCAATTCAACCGACGCCACGCCCCGCCCTCCTCGACGCCCGACCGGATTCCCGGCCGCTGTCGTCCTTGGCTATTGAAACACCAAACGGCTGCTCGTCATCCGCGACAGCTGGCCGCATTCCGCCCTCACCCTGAGAGCGCGCGTTGCGGTTCACAACCGACTGCGTCGCGCGTCTCGAAGGTGCGGCGGCGACCGATCTCGGGTTTACCCGAGATCGGCATCTAGTCGCAAGTCGGCAACAGCCGACTTGCGATGTCGCGGCCACATGCTTCGAGACGCATCGCCGCGCAGCCGTGCCTGTTGAACCGACGAGTCCGTCTCGCGCTGCGATGCTCCTCAGCATGAGGCCGATCGAGATCGTTCACGAACCTTTGAATGACGGCTTGCGCTTCTCCATGAAGGCCCGGCGGCCCTCGATGAAGTCCTGGCTGGTGAAGCACTGCTCCACCATTTCGGCACAGCGCGCAAGGTTGCGCTTGGTTTCGTCCTTCATCACCTCGCCGACGATATACTTGACCGCCTTCACCGTGAGCGGCGCATTGGCGGCGATGGTCTCTGCATAATTCTTGACGTAGCTCTCGAGCTCGGCCTGCGGCACCACCCGGTTGACGAGGCCCATGGCGAGCGCCTCCGCGGTGTCGAACTGGCGCGCGGTGTAGAAGATTTCGCTTGCGTGAAGGCGGGCCCGACCACGTCGGCGAGCCGGCGCAGGCCGGCATAGGAGTAGCCGAGCCCGAGCTTGGCCGCCGGCACCGCGAAGCGCGAATTGTCGGAGCAGATGCGCAGGTCGCAGCACACCGCCAAGCCCAGCCCGCCGCCGATGCAATAGCCGCGGATCATGGCGATGGTCGGCTTGGGAAATTCCTGCACCCCGGCATAGGCCTTCTCGACGGTCGCGTTGTAGTGCTTGGTGGCGTCGAGGGTGGCGCGCTCGCTCTCGAACTTCGAGATGTCGGCGCCGGAGACGAAGGCCTTGCCGCCCGCGCCGGTGAGCACCACCACGCGCACCTCGTCGTCCTTGGCGAAGTCCTCGAGGATCTTTGCGGTCGCCGCCCACATGTCGAGCGACACGGCGTTGTGACGCTCGGGATTGTTGAAGATCACGTAGCCGACGGGCCCATCCTTGCGCGAGAGCATCTTGTCGGTCTTGTTCTCGGTCTTGGTGATGTCGTCCATCGTTGTTCTCCCAAGCGCGCTCTCTCTATGGGCGCGCAATCAGACTGCGTTTGCCTTATGCAGCGCGGCGATGTCCTTCGCGCTGAATCCGAACTCCTTGAGCACCGCATCGGTGTGCTGGCCGAGCTTCGGCGACGGCGCGACGAGCTTGCTCGGCGTGCGCGACAGCGTCATCGGCTGGCCCGCCATGCGCTGGTTCGATTTCCTGCTCTTCACCGGCTGCGCCATCTCCAAGTGCTCGACCTGCGGATCGGCATAGACCTGATCGACCGAGTAGATCGGCCCGCACGGCACGCCCGCCGTGTTGAACCGCTCGACCCAGTCCGCGCTGGTGCGCTTGACCGTGTGCTCGCCGATCAAGTCGTTGAGCGCGTCGCGGTTCTTCGAACGGTCGGCGCCGCTCTTGTAGTCGGGATGATTGATCAGATCCGGCGTCTCCAGCGCCTTGCAGAACCGCTCCCAGATCTTCTGGCCGGTGGCGGCGATGTTGATGTGGCCGTCGGCGGTCTTGAACACGCCGGTCGGGATGCTGGTGGGATGGTTGTTGCCGGCCTGCTTGGGAACTTGGCCATCGAGCAACCAGCGCGAGCCCTGGAAGTCGAGCATGAAGATCTGCGCCTGCAAGCAGCGAGGTGGCGATGTGCTGGCCTTTCTTCGACTTCTCGCGCTCGAGCAATGCAACGAAGATGCCCATCGCGCAGAACAGCCCGGCGCAGAGATCGGCGATCGGGATGCCGACGCGCACCGGGCCCTGCCCGGGCAGGCCGGTGATCGACATCAGCCCGCCCATGCCCTGAGCGATCTGGTCGAAGCCGGGCCGATCGGCATAGGGGCCGGTCTGGCCGAAGCCGGAAATGCTGCCATAGACGATCTTGGGATTGATCTTGGCGAGCGCCTTGTAGTCGATGCCGAGCCGGCGCTTCACGTCGGGGCGGAAATTCTCCACCACCACGTCGGCCTTCTTCACCATGCGCTTGAACGCCGCGAGCCCTTCCTTGGACTTGAGGTTGAGCGTCATGCTGCGCTTGTTGCGGTGCAGGTTCTGGAAGTCCGAACCCTCGCGCGGGCCGCCCATGCCCTCGCCGGCTTCCGGATCGGGCGGTAACTCGATCTTGATGACGTTGGCGCCCCAGTCGGCCAATTGACGCACGCAGGTCGGACCGGCGCGCACGCGGGTCAGGTCGAGAACCGTAAAGCGTTCGAGCGCGCGCGAGGCCTTGGGAAACGGCATGTTTTCGGCACCTATTGCGGTGTTTTCTCTTTTGAGTTGCTTGGCCCGGCAGGGCGCCGGGAAAGCCCGACATTTGCCGATATCCTGCCGGATGTCTACGGGCGGTACGGGTTTGAGCAGGCACGACGACTTCCTATATGGTTGCCGCTGGCCCGGGGGGCGCCCGCAGGATCAATGGACCCAGGACGCCCGATGAAATTTCCCGATATAACGAAACTGAACCGTCTCCTTCTGGCGCTCGTGGTCGCGAGCGCGGCGACGCTCGCCAGCGCACAGGAGCGCCCGCGCCGGCCTCTGGCGCAACCGACCGAGCAGCGGCAAAGCGAGCAAAGACAAGGCGAGCAGCGCGACAGCGTGCTGCGGCTGCTGCCGCCGGACTCCATCACCGAGCACAGCATCGACATCCCGGCCGGCAAGCTCGCCTATGCAGCGACCGCCGGAACGCTGTCGCTGTTCGATCAATCCGGCGATCGCTCGGCCGCGATCTACTACACCGCCTACGTCGCGAAGAACGCCGAGCCCGGCAGCCGGCCCGTCACCTTCGCCTTCAACGGCGGCCCGGGCGCGGCGTCGGCTTTTCTGACGCTCGGACTGGTCGGGCCGCGGATCGCAGAATTCGTCGGCAACGATCCGGCCGCGACGAGGCTGCGGGACAATCCGCAGACCTGGCTCGCCTTTACCGACCTGGTGATGATCGATCCGGTCGGAACCGGCTGGAGCCGGCCCGCCAAGACCGACGGCGGCAGCGCGTTCTACGGCGTGCGCAGCGACGCCCAGGCGCTCGCCAAGGCGGTCGCGCTTTACCTGTCGAAGAACGGCCGCGGCGAACTCGCCGAAATATCTGCTGGGCGAGAGCTACGGCGGCTTCCGCGCCGCCAAGCTGGCGCAGGCGCTGCAACGCGACCAGGGCATCGCGGTCAACGGCATCGTGATGGTGTCGCCGCTGATCGAGGGCGGCCTGATCTTCGGCGGCACGCGTTTCGCGCTCGGCGCGGCGCTGCAATTGCCGTCGCTGGCGGCGGCCGAGCTCGAGCGCAAGGGCACCTTCAGCAAGGAGGCGCTGGCGGAGGCCGAGCGCTTCGCACTGACCGACTATCTCACGACGCTCGCCGGGGCGCCGCCCAAGGGCGACGCCGCGCGTGAGTTCTATGCGAAGGTCGCGCAGATCAGCGGGCTGCCCGAGCACGTCGTAACGCGGTCGCGCGGCTTCATCCGCGACGCCTATGTCAAGAACCTGCGCTCCGCCGAGGGCAAGATCGTCAGCCGCTACGACGCGACCTTCGCGGTCGCCGATCCGTTCCCGGAACAGGAGAGCGCGCGCGGGCCCGATCCGCTGCTCGACGGCATTACGCGCGGCTATGGCGGCGCGTTCGCGACCCATGCCCGCGACGAGCTCGGCTTCAAGACCGAGATGACCTACATCCTGCTCGCGTCCGACATCTCCGGCAAATGGGATTGGGACGGCGGACGCGGCGGCGCCAGCGCCAGCGACGACATCCGCGAGCTGCTCGCGCTCATTCCGTCGTTCCGCCTGCTGGTCGCGCACGGCTACAGCGACATGGTGACGCCCTACGCCGCGAGCCGCTACGTGCTCGACCATCTGCCGCCGATCGGCGACCCCTCGCGCGCGCAGCTCAAGCTCTATCGCGGCGGACACATGTTCTACATCGACCAGGACTCGCGCAAAGCCTTCAGCGCCGACGCCAAGGCGTTCTATCAATCGACGCAATGACGTGAATCAGTGAGGACGTAGGGTGGGCAAAATCGCCTACCGTACCGTCGCCGCGTGGGCAAAGGCGCTCGAGCGATTTTGCCCACGCGTCAACATCGAACCATGCGCCTTTGCCCACCCTACGACTTGCGGCTACGCCGTCCCTTCGAATTCCACCACGTCGAAACCCACGTGGCGGTCGACCACGTAGATGAGGCCGCGCGCGTCGAGCGCGACGTCGTTGCTCTGCGGCGCCGCCTTGCCTGCCACCGGCTCCGGGATGAAGTGGCCGATCTCGCGCGGGCTGAGCGGATCGGCGACGTCGACGATCCGCAAGCCGCCGCCGAACCAGACCGCATAGGCGATGGTGCCGGTCATGCGCTCGCAAAACTGATGCGCGCCGAAACGCGCACCGGGCGTCCGGCTGAAGGGTGAATCGAGCTCGCTCACCTGGAACTGCCCGAGCGGCTTGATGTTGGCGAGGTCGCTGACATCGAACGTCAGGATGCACGCATGCGCGCGCCCGCGCCGCGCCTCCTCCTCGCTCGCGCTCTGGGCCTGGTCCTCCTCGTCGATCGCGAGCGCAATGCGGCGGCCGCCGACGCTCTCCGGCACCGGCATCACCGTGTGTGTCGGCTCCGGAAACAACGGATGGTAGTTGTAGCTGCCGGCGGTTTTCGGCTTCGACAGGTCGGACACGTCGACCACGTTGAAGCCGCCGTGCCAGCAGCTCGCCCACATCTCATCGCCGAAACGCAGCGCGTGGTGCAGTCGGTGCCGCCGCCCCGACCAAGTGGGCGTCTCGCCACCGGCGAGATGCTGTCCCGTCATCCACCAGCGCCCGACCTCGGATGGCTTGCGCGGGTCGGTCATGTCGTAGATGACGAGGATGTTGCCGACATAGCCCTGCATCTCGGTGGAGATGTAGGCGTAGCGCTCGTCCATGTCGAAGCGGTGCACGCCGATGCCGCCGGTCTTCTGATAGTGGATCGGCTTGGGCTGCGCGGGATTCGAGACGTCGTAGACCTTGAAGCCGCCGGCGTGATAGCCGCGCTGCTCGAACGCCTCGAGCGCCGTCAAGTCGTCGGCGGTCACGCTCATCTTGGCGGCGATCTCCGCGCGCGTCGGCTCACGCCCGAGCGCCTCGGCAAGCGCGCGGCGAGCAGCCGGCAATTGCTCGGCGCGTCGCCCGATCCGGCTCATGTTGCGCTCGTGATTGACGATCAGGATATCGCCGGCGACGCGCGCCTTGTGGCTGTGGGAGTCGTGATCGTCGAGCGTGATGGTGGCGACCACGCGCGGCTGGCGCGGATCGGCGATGTCGATGATCGAGGTGCCGAGATGATCCGCATTCGGGATATGCCCGACATAGGCGTAGTTGCCCACGACCGCGACCTGGCCCGCGCCGGGGAGGTCGAGATGGCCGAGGCGGCGGACGTTACGGGCGAGTGGTGCTGTCGATCGTTCAGGCTTGTTCATGACTTCTCTCGTTAGTGAGCACTCGGGATCGACGGTCTCGGTCTGCTCCCCTCCCCCTTGTGGGGAGGGGTTGGGGGTGGGGGTCGTGCGGTTATTTCGCAGGCGGCGCCACCATCATCTTACTGCGCCACCCCCCTCCCCAACCCCTCCCCCAGCCGAAGTCGGATATATCCGACTTCGGCCAATCTAAAAGTGCCGAACTCGGGTAAACCCGAGTTCGGATGGGGGAGGGAGCGCACCGAGTGTGTGGAGAGCAAGCGCACCGAGTTCGTGGCGTCGTCAATCCAGCTTCGCGCCCGACGCCTTGATGATGGCGGTCCATTTCGGGATTTCGGACTTGATATAGGCGGCGAAATCCTCCGGCGTGCCGGTGATGATGTCGACGCCGAGATCGCCCAGCGACTTCTTCACGCCAGGATCGTCGAGCGTGGTCGCCAGCGCGCGATGGAGCGTCGCCACGATCTCCTTCGGCGTGCGCGCCGGCACCACCAGGCCGTGCCAGGTGGTGGCGTCGAAGCCCTTGATGCCGAGCTCGTCGATGGTCGGGATCTCCGGCAGCACCGTGGTGCGCTTGAGCGTGGCGACACCGAGCGCGCGCACCTTGCCGTCGCGAATGTGCGGCACCACCGAGGACGCGGTGGCGAACATCATCTGCACGTGGCCGGCGATCACGTCTTGCAAGGCCGGCGCCGCGCCCTTGTAGGGCACGTGCACGAGGTCGATCTTGGCCTCGGACTTGAACAGCTCGCCGGCGAGATGAGCGGCGAGGCCGTGGCCGGACGAAGCGAAATTGAGCTGGCCGGGCTTGGCCTTGGCGAGCGCGATCAGCTCGGCCATGGAGTTGGCCGGCAGGCTTGGGTTCACCACCAGGATATTGGCCTGCGAGCCGATCAGCCCGATCGGGGCGAAGTCGGCCTCCGGATCGAAGTTGATCTTCTTGTAGAGCGCGGCGTTGGTGGCGAGGATGCTGTTGTTGCCGTTGAGCAGCGTGTAGCCGTCGGGCGCGGCATGGGCGACCGCGTCGGCCGCGACGTTGCCGCCGGCGCCGGGACGGTTGTCGATCACGAACGGCTGGCCCAGAAGCTGCTCGAGCTTGCGGGCGAGGATGCGGGAGAGCACATCGCTCGCCCCGCCCGGCGGGAATGCGACCACCAGCGTCACCGGCCGGGTGGGATACGCCGCTGCCGGCGCCCACGCCGTAGTGCACAGCAGCAGGGCGAGGCCCGCCAGAAATATTGAGAAGATCGGCGCTTTCCTGAACAATTTGTCCTCCGTCGTCCGCAGCCGTTTGGTTTGGGAGCAAGGATAGCCGCGATCGGGCGTCGATAGTATCGGCCGCACCGCGCAGCCGCTATGACGCGTTGCGGCGACGCAACAATGTCCTGCAGTTGTGCTCGGGCCGCCGATTAAGTCTTGGTTCTACAGATGCAAAGTGGTTAATTCGGTGACCAGATGCGGCGGAAGGGGGTGAAGCCGTGGTCGGCGTATTGTTCGTAGGCGTATTTCTCGCGGTGTGCTTCGCGTATGCCTGCACCGAATTCGCGATGACGCGGTTCGATGTCCGCCGGCGCGTGATGGTGGGCGAGAGCGGCCTGCTGTCGATCGTGGCGGTGAACTTGCTCTGCCTGCTGCTGCTCTGGGCCAGCGCCTCGCTCCTGGTCGCGCTGAGCGGCCATGATCTCTACCTGCATGTGGCCATCATCGCGATCGGCGCCCAGGCGATCTGGCTGGGCGAGCATATCTGGTTCTACCACCGCGACCATCTGCGCGTGCGCTTCGAGAATTAAACGAATTGCACCGCGATGCCGCCGAGCGCGCCGAAGTCGGCGTGCAGCGTATCGCCCTTGTGCGCGAACACCACCCGCGTGAACGAGCCCGCCAGCACGAGATGGCCGGGCTCGAGCGCGACGCCGTGGGAGCCGAGCTTGTTGGCGAGCCAGGCCACGCCGAGCGCAGGATGGCCGAGCACGCCGGCGGCGACGCCGGTCTCCTCGATCTCGGAATTCTTGTACATGATGCCGCCGACCCAGCGCAGGTCGACGTCCATGGGCCTGACCGGCCGCCCGCCGACCACGATGCCGGCGGCGGCGCCGTTGTCGGCCACCGTGTCGAAGATCTTGCGCTGGTCCTGGAGGCGCGCATCGACGATCTCGATCGCCGGCACGACGTATTCCGTGGCGCGCAGCACCTCGGCGAGCCCCACGCCCGGGCCCCGGAGCGGCTTGCCCATGATGAAGGCGAGCTCGATCTCGACGCGGGGCCGGCAATAGTTCGCGTGCGGGATCTTGGCGCCGTCCGCGATCATCATGTCGTCGAGCAGGTGCCCGTAGTCGGGCTCGTCGATCTGCGACGAGCGCTGCATGGCCTTGGAGGTGAGCCCGACCTTGTGCCCGATCAGCTTGGCGCCGGCCGCGATCTTGCGGTTCGCCACCTCGGTGGAGATCGCGTAGGAATCCTCGATGGCGATGTTCGGCCAGGTGGTGGAGAGCTGGACCGCCTGTTTGCGCTCCTTTTCCGCAGTCATGAGGATGTCGGCGGCCTTTTTTCGGTCGGCGTCGGACAGCATGCTGGTTTTCCCCTCGTACTGATCGTGTTGCCGTTGGTAGTCTACCGCGAAACGACCCGCCGCAAAGGGTCGGATACGGGAGATCCGCGATGTGCAACGCATGCAAGGCTTCTCTGCAATTCAAGTGCGATAGCGTCTCGCCCACCCGCCGCGCCCTGCTCAAATCGGGCGCGGCGACGGTCGCCGGCGCGACCATGACACCGATGCTCTCAGCTACAAGCCTCGCCCAAGGCCCGGGTCCGCTCGCTCGCGTACAGGGCGAGCGGCGCATCCTGCTCAAGGGCGGCGTGGTGCTCACGCTCGACCGCCAGATCGGCGACTTCGCGCGCGCCGACGTGCTGATCGAGGACGGCAAGATCCGCGAGGTGCGGCCGGACATTGCAATCGCGGACGACGCGGCCGCGGTGATCGATGCGACCAACCGCATCGTGTTGCCCGGCTTCATCGACACGCACCACCACTTCTACCAGGGTCTGTTGCGCAACATCCTGACCAACGGGCTGCTCAACCCGGACTACAGCCGCGACATCGGCAACACGCTCACCCCGGCCTATGCGCCGGCCGATGTCTACGCCGGCGTGCTGGTGACGGCGCTCGGCATGATCGACATGGGCACCACCACGGCCGTCGACACCTCGCAGGTCTCGCATACGCCCGAGCACAGCGACGCCTGCATCCGCGCGCTGCAGGAGTCCGGCATCCGCGCGGTCTACGCCTATTGGCGCGGCAGCGGCCCCGACGCCGCAATACCCGCAGGACATCGTCCGGCTGCAGCGAACCTATTTCAGCTCGCAGGACCAGCTGCTGACGCTCGCGCTGGGATCGACCCTCGATCCGAAGATCTTCGCCTATGCGCGCGAGATCGGCGTGCGCACCGTGCTCGCACGGCGTCAACAACAACACCGAGCGCACGCTGATGGAGCTCGGCCGCGCCGGGCTGCTGCGGCCGGGCGACGAATACATCCACTGCACGCATCTGAGCGACGCGGCGTGGCGCCTGCTCAAGGACACCGGCGCGCAGATCTCGATCGCCGCGCCGATCGAGATGGCGATGGGCCACGGCATGCCGCCCATTCAAGAGGCGCTCGACCACGGCATCCGGCCGTCGCTGAGCTCGGACGTCGACGCCACCATGGCGCAGGACCCCTTCACCCTCATGCGCTCGGCCTTCACGCTGCAGCGGCTCTTGCTCTTGCAGCGCGCCCGCAAGGGCGAGCAGAACCTGCCGCCGCTCCTGACCTGCCGCGACGTGCTCGAATTCGCCACCATCGAGGGCGCACGCTGCGCCGGGCTCGAAGGCAAGGTCGGCACGCTGACGCCGGGCAAGGAAGCCGATATCGTCATGCTCGCCGCCGACCGGCTCAATGTCTGGCCGCTCAACAATGCGCCCGGCGCCGTCGTGAACGTCATGAATCCCGGCCATGTCGATACCGTCTTCATCGCCGGCAAGGTGAAGAAGTGGCGCGGCAGCCTGGTGGGCGTCGACGTGCCGCGCATCCTGCGCCTGGTCGCCGAAGCGCGCGACGCCGTGGTGCGCCGGGCCGGCTTCCGGATGAACCTGCTGGGCTAGTGTCCCGGTTCCGACGTTCGTATCACTTTGCAGCACGCACTTTTCGAACGTCGGAACCAAAGGGACACTAGCAACTCTATGATTCTAGTGTGGCTTTGCATTTGACGTTCCTATGAAGGACTCGCAGCAATACTGATAGGAACGTCAAACGCGCCACACTAGTTGGAACCCGGAACAGAGACGCATGGTCGCCGTTGCATCCGGACGGCGGCGGCGCCCGTATCTCGACCAAGGCGCAAGCCCAAGAGGTCTTTCATGTGGGGAAGGCCGCAGCCATGAGGAGGTGGACATGCATCCGGTATTTAAGTGCCTGGTCGGGGTGGTGCTGCTCGGTTCAGCCGTGCCGCTCGCGGTGCAGGCGCAGGTTCGCGGCGGGGACCAGGCCGACTGGACCACGTTCTACGTTCCCGACTTCGGAACCCAGATCGAATATCCGGCCGGAATCTTCTCGAAGGATGAGGGCGCTTCGGAGAAGGGCATCGGGCGGCGCTTCAGCACCGCCGACGGCCGCTCGGTGTTCACCATCTACTCCCGTGCCAACGATGACCGGGACACGCCGGCCTCGTATCTGCGCAAGAATCTGAGATTGTCGCGCTCAACCTTGGACTATGAGCGGATCGCGCCATCCTTCTTCGCGATCTCCTCGGTGCGCCAAGGCAACATCTTCTACAGCCGGTGCAATTTCTCTTCCGACGCCGGTGGCGCGATCCACTGCTTCGACATGGTCTATCCACAGGAGGCCAAGCGCGCCTTCGACTACGTCGTGACCCGCATCAGCCGGTCGCTGCGGCCGCTCGAGACGTCGCGGGGCACCGCACAGGGATCGTGAACGCCCTTTGCTCGGAGCGGATGAAAAGAAGAGCCCCGGATGGCGACATCCGGGGCGTCCGTTTTGTGAGGGTCGCCGTGCCCGCTCAAGGATTGACACAAAACGCTCGGATAAGATGTAGAATAAAACAATTCACATCGCGGCTGGATGTTAATTCAAAGCAATATACGTGACAGAGATGTAGAAGCGACGGCTGAACATAAGCCGCGGCCGCGTCGTCATCAGCAGAAGCGATTTTGAATCTTTGTGAGGATGTGTCCTGCCGGTTACAGCAACCTGGATTTACTTGCGATACTACTCCCACACCAGTTCACGAGCAGTGGGGGCTTTCCATGAAAAAGATTCTTCTTGCAAGCATGGCGTTGCTTGCAATCGGCGCGGGCGCTTCACCCGCGATGGCGGCGGACATGCCGGTCAAGGTCAAGGCACCTCCTCCGCCGGTGGTGTATGACTGGTCGGGCGCCTATCTCGGTTTCAACGTCGGCGGCGTGTGGCACGAGGTGGAGCGCACATATCCGAACCTCGCTGCCTTCAGCATCAAGTCCAAGGACGACGACGCCATCTACGGCTTCCACGCCGGCGCACAGGGACAGTGGGGGAATTGGGTGCTGGGCGTCGAAGCGGCCTACAGTGCCTGCTTCCATGAGTGCCGGAGCACCGCCGTGCTGATTCCTTTGCCGGCGCCGCTCGGGCCCGGCCTCGAGGTCTACAACAAGATCACCAACCTGTTCACGATCGGTCCGCGGCTCGGCTACGCCTGGGATCGCTGGATGATCTACGGCACCGGCGGCTACGCCACCGCGACGGTCAAGGGCCAGTATCAACTCCTCGGCTTCCAGGTCGCGCCCACCTTCTCCGGCCAGAGCTGGAACGACGGCTGGTTCGCCGGCGGCGGCCTCGAATACATGGTGCACAAGGGCGCCCTCGTGGACGTCATCTTCGGCGCCGAATATCAGCACGTCGATCTGCGCTCCAAGCGCGCCTTCAACGACAATGTCTTCCTCGGCGCGTTCAGCTTCGATCAGGACGCGGTGGTCGATATCGTCCGTGCCCGCCTGACCATCAAGACTCAGGGCTGGGGCTGGACGGGGCCCTGGAAGTGAACGTCACAAAATATTGATCTCTCGGGAGAAATCCCAAAAGTTCCAACCGAGCGATGGAAAAGGGAGCCCCGGATGGCGACATCCGGGGGCTCCTTCTATTGTACAATACAAATCTGGAATGTGTCCTGCGGGCAACAGTAAATAGCGCCGACTGCGTGTAAGATGGCCACTCGGATCACACGGGGCGGGGGTCATCACCATGAAAAGATTTCTTCTGGGAACCATGGCGCTCATTGCTTTAGGCGTGAGCGTTCCTGCGGTAGCAGCGGACATGCCGGTCAAGGCGCCGCCTCCGGCGCCGGTCCTCTATGACTGGTCCGGAGCCTATGTCGGGTTCAACATCGGCGGCATCTGGACCGACATCGAGCGCACCCATGTGTACCCGGCTCCGTTCCAAAACGGGTACACGACCAGCAATGACGACGCGATCTACGGCTTCCATGCCGGCTTTCAGCAGCAGTGGGGGATTTGGGTGCTCGGCATCGAAGCCGCCTACAGTGCCTGCTTCCGCGAGTGTCAGGGCACGGTGGGGCCGCTGGGCCCGCCCTTCGGCGCCGATCTCGCGCACTATAACAAGCTGACCAACCTGTTCACGGTCGGCCCGCGGCTCGGCTGGGCCTGGGATCGCTGGATGTTCTTCGTCACCGGCGGCTATGCGACCGCGACCCTCAAGGGCCAGTATGTCGTCAACAGCACCGGCCTGCAGGTCTTCCCGACCTTCTCCGGTCAGTCGTGGAACGACGGCTGGTTCGCCGGCGCCGGCTTCGAATACATGGTGCACAAAGGCGCGCTCGTGGACGTCGTTCTGGGCGCCGAGTACCAGCACATCGATCTCCGGGACAAGCGGTCCTTCACCGAGTTCCCGCTCGGCGGTTTCGACGACAGCTTCAACCTCAAGGCGACCGCCGACATCGTCCGCGCCCGCCTGACCATCAAGACCCAGAGCTGGGGCTGGTTTGGGCCGGTGGGGAAGGCGCCCGTGGCCGTGGCCGCGAAGTACTGATCGCTCGGGAGAACCCCCCAAGCTTCGATCGAGCGGTTGAAAGCGAGGAGCCCCGGATGGCGACATCCGGGGCTCTTTCCGTTGGGACTCTCCTCATCCCGCGACTTGCTGCGATCAGCCAGCAAGCGACTGTGACGGAACAGCTACACACGGCGCAAATCGCGATTTCCAGCCGTATTTTCTGTTTGCTGTGCGGGCGGAATCGGTAACCATACACCCGCCTAATCATGGGCGTTTCCTCCTTGACTTGGCCCCGCTCCGCGGGGCTTTCTTTTTGCCCGCGGCCGCCCGCGGCGCTATGCGCCTGCCAGCCCAAGTTGCCGCGACGCTCATAAATCCCTACTCTCCCGCGCAAAACTCGGCGCCAATGGGAGAGAACGCATGACCAGATCACTCGACATCAAGGCAGCGCTGTCGCGCCGGCGCCTCATCAAGGTCGCCGCGGCGCTCGCCGCCGCCGTCGCGGCCCCCGCCATCCTGCGGGTCGGCTCGGCGCTCGCCGCCTATCCCGACCGCCCGGTGCGGATCGTGGTCGCCAACACGCCGGGCGGACCCTCCGACATCATCGCCCGCATCATGGCGGCGGCCATGCAGGAGGTGATGGGCGGCTCGGTGTTCGTGGAGAACAAGGGCGGCGGCGGCGGCAATATCGGGATGGGACTGGTCGCGCGCAGCGACCCCGACGGCTACACCATTCTGTTGTCGACCAGCGCCTTTTCGGTCAATCCCGGGCTCTACAACACGCCGGTCTACGATCCGTTCAAGGACTTCACCGCCGTCTGCGAGCTCGCCGTCTCGCCGCACGTGTTCGCGGTCAAGCCGGATCTGAACGCGCGCACGATGAAAGAGTTCGTCGCGCTGGCCAAAGCCGATCCCGACAAGTTCAACGTCTCGACGCCGCCGATCGGCACTACGCCGCAGCTCCAGGCCGAGGTGCTGAAGCTGCGCGAAGGGTTGCAGAAGATGGCGACCGTCGTCTTCCCGGGCGGCGGCGACGCGCTCAAGGCGGTGATCTCCGGCACGGTGCAGCTCTCGTCGGGCGTGCTGGCGCCGGCGCATCCGCAGATCAAGGCCGGCAACGTCAAGGGCCTCGCGGTCACCGGGACGACGCGCTGGCACGACCTGCCGGAGATACCGACCATGCTGGAATCGGGCTATCCGGATTTCGTGTTCGACACCTATACCGCGCTGATGGCACCGGCGAAGACGCCGCCCGAAGTGGTCGCCCGGCTGGAAAAGGTCGCGCTCGATATTCTCGCCAAGCCCGAGATGCGCCAGCGGCTCACGCAAGCAGGCTTCGAGGTGACGGCCAAGGACGGCAAGGGCCATACGGCGCGCATCACCAAGGAAGTGCCGATGTTCAGCGACATCATCGCGCAAGCCGGAATCAAGAAGCTGTAGGAGCTGTAGGATGGGTGGAGCGCGCGCCTCTTTGCGCGCGCGATACCCATCATCCCTCCCCGACCGCAGCAAGCGATGGGTATCGCCGTAGCGCGTCACAGACGCGCGTAAACGCGCTAAGGGCTCCACCCATCCTACCAAACATTTGACACGTGATCGAGGTCGGCAAGATCACACCGAACTGACCGCAGGGCGGCTCGGGCGCGGATCGGCCGGCTCACCGCGCGGGTTGCACAACAGGTCCGACGCCAGGTTGAGGTCGTAGGACACGCTTTCGGCGATGACGCCGCGGTCGCCGACCGCGATCAACGTGACGCCGGTGAGGCCGAGCCGCGGCGCCTCCCGAAAGAACTTCAGCCGGCCGCGCCGCCGCGGGCCGTCCACCGGTCCGTGGATATCGAAGGCGAAATCGCTTGCCGCGATTGCACCGGCGCGTGCGAACCTGCCGCGCAGGTGCTCGAAGTAGACGGGAAAAGACCACCGCGAGAATGCTCCGACGAGCGGATCGTCGAAACGGTAACCGTGAGCGGTCGCCGCGAAAATCTTGGCCAAATTCGCCTCCGCCCATCCTTCGAGATACCAGTCGAGCAGGCGGCTCCAGGTGGCCGTCTCGCCGATCGTCTCGGTGATCGTCTCGCCCGCGGGGCAGTTGAGACTTCGCGCGAGCGTGTCGCGCGCCCAGAGCGCCTTTCGTTCGGCCACCACCAACGAGACTTCGACGCGAGCACGCATGGCTCATCTCCCACCCGGGATCGATACACGTGATCACGGCGAGCGAGCGTGAGCGAGCTCACAATCCACCGATCCGGCTGATGACGCCGCGTCATAGCATGCGCGAATGAGATGCTCGATAGCGTACGCAAATGGAACAATCGCAACGCGAATCGCTTGCGAATGTGATCTGCTTCATCGAGCGAGCGGAAAACCGCCACTATGACCGCCGCTTGAGCTGGTGCTGAAACGAATCGGTCATGGACAACAGAAATGGTCAGCAGGTTCAGGTGGTGGAGTGCATTGTTGGCTGTGGCGATGACCACGGTGGCGAGCGAAGGATCAGCCGGCGACACGGATCGAACCGAACAACGCAGGATCAGGATACCGGGAGCAAATTTCGAGATTCGGTTGGACGCGGCCGAGCGGATAGCAAACCCCGCCTTGCACGAGCCGTTGCTCGCGGCGATCGAGACCTGGCTCTCGATCGAATTCGATCTCCCTATTCCCGGAAATCGTCCCCGCATCGAGCTCGTGCCTCCTGCCGAGATTACGGCCTTGCGTTACCGAGGCCGCTTTCCCAATGCGGGGACGGATCGCCCATCGACCGATCCGTCAGCAGCGCCGTCCGACCGTGACACCGTAGCGGTCTATTCCGATGCCACGCGCACCATCTATCTCGCGGCGGACTGGACCGGCGGCACGCCGGCGGAGCTGTCGGTTCTGGTCCACGAAATGGTGCATCATCTGCAAAACTTGGCCCACCTCAAATACGAGTGTCCGCAGGCGCGGGAAATGCTCGCCTACACGGCGCAGGAGCGCTGGCTTGCCCTGTTCGGTCGTGACCTGGAGCAGGACTTCGAGCTCGACGGCTTGTCCCGGCTGATGAAGACAAGGTGCTTTCACTAGAGCGTGATGACTTTTCTTCGAATCGTCATCCCGCTCTAGCTCATTGCTGGAGCATGATCTTTTCCGAAAACCGGTGTCCACTTTTCGGGATCATGCTCTAACAAGAAATGTCGGCTCAGAAGATTCCGGCTCCGGGGGTCAGCACGTTGTTCGGATCGAACCTTCGCTTGGCGGCGGCAAAGCGCTGCCAGGTCTCCGGGCCATAGTGCACCTGCCATTGTTCTCTCGAGAGGATCGGGCAATACGGCGGATAGATCTTGCCGCCCGCCGCCTGCAGGCGCGGCAGCAGAGCGTGGTTGGCGGCCAGCATGGCGCTCAGCTCCGGAGTGTCCGCGCCAGGCGCCCGGCGCTGCATCCGCAGCTCGAACGCCATCGCTCCGCTCGCCGTCTTCTGCAGCGGCTGCGTATGGCGCGCGGGAATTTTGGCCGAGACCTCGAAGAACCAGATGCCGACGAAAGCCTCGGGCGTAGTCAGCATGTGGGCCAGGAACGGCCGCACCAACTCGTCCGGCAGCGTCGCCAGCAGCGTGGCATTCGCGACTTTTCTCGCGCGCCCGGCGACGACGCTCGCCGTCCGGCGATCGAGGTAGTCCCAATAGCTGGTCGTGGTCGCCGGCGCGGCGGACTTGAAACGCAGGCCAGCCGTCCAGGCCGGCCGCTGACTGCCTTCGGCCATGTCCGCGACATGGTGTCCGGCAAACAGCGTGAACTGCCAGCGCCCGTCCTGCGTCTTGGTGATCCGGCCGTTGAGCGGCCCGAGCGCATCGACCGTCGTGAGCCGCGCCTGATCGGACAGAAACGCGTCCATGTCGTCGTATTGCAAGGGATGGATCGAGACGAACTTGGGCGCGGCAATCAGGCGAAGCCGCGCACGGACGATGAATCCGCACTGTCCGCAACCGGCCAGCGTCATACGGTAGAGCTCGTCGTTGCGTTCCGGCGAGCACGTCGTCAGCTCGCCTGCCCCGGTCACCACATCGAGCTCAAGGACGTTGTCGACCTGCGCGCCATAGCGATAGCTCGTCTCGCCGATTCCGCCGGCGCTCAGCGTGCCGCCCACGGTCAGCATCATGGCGTCGGGCATGACCGGAGGCGTGAGATTCTTGTCGAGCGTTACCTTCGCCACATCGCCCCAGAGCGCGCCGGGCTCGGCATCGACGGCATCGTCCCCATGCCAGCGCACGGCGTTCAACGCCCTCGAATCGATGACGATCCCGCCTTCGACTTGCGCCTGGCCGTACTGTGAATGACCCTGACCGCGCATCGCGATCTCGAGGCCATGCTTGTTCGCGTAGGCGACCATTCGGGCGACATCGGCGGTCGAGCGAGCCTTGAGCACCGCGATGGGCGATCGGCGGACATGGCCGCCATAGTCGCCGCCTGCCGCTTGCCGGGCGGCGTCATCGAAGAGCAGTTGACCATCGAGCGGCGGGAGATCTTGCAGCGACCGCGCCCGGACCTTTGTTGGCGAGCCGCTGCCGGCCAGCATCACGCCGGCCGCCGCCAGCTTCACGAAGGAGCGGCGCGTTGTCTGGCGTGGCTTGCTCATCCCGGTTACTCCTGCACCGTGCAATTGGTGCTCACGCAGGAACCTAGCCTAGTTGGCAGTGGGGCGCGGTAAGAATGCAGGATGGGTGGAGCGCAGCCTGGTTGGCGGCCGTTTTCGGCTCCGACCGGGCGCGCGGCTGCCGCCGACCCGGGGCGGGGAAAATCCGCGCCGGATGACCTGGAGCGGACAGTATCAACGCCCATGCTTGATCCACGCCCAGACTTGGCCATGACCCGCAGGACTATGAACAGACCCTTACTCGGCCGCCTCCCGTCTGTTCGATCCCTGCAATCTCGTCTGGTGGCAGGTAGGCGATGGTCTCGATCCTGCGCCCGAGAACCAGCTGCTCGCGCAGCAACGCTCCCGAGCACGGGGCGCATATCTACTGCGCCGGCAGAAGCCACGATCTGGCGATCAGATTGCCGAAGGGAACCCGAATGTCTACTCTAATACGGGTCGCTGCAGTTCTATGGCCGCTTAGTGCGCTACCGAAAAACGGAGCGGATACTTTAGAGCTGGGAGGCCCGCTGGCGGGAGATACGCTGGCGAGAACCGGCTGCCGGACCAATCGGGACCAGGCCCTGCGCCAATTCCGTCCGCCGCGGCGTTTACCCGCAGGTGGCTCTTTGTCTGGTTTGTGCAGATCGAAAGAGAGGACCAAATGAAACTCAGGACTGCGCTTTTTGCACTCGGGCTGGTCCTTGTATCGGCAGCGGCCACCGCGAACGCGGCGACGTTCCGATTCGCCTTTCAAGGCGATCTCAAGTCACTCGATCCGTATTCCCTGAACGAGACCTTTACGCACGGCGTACTCGGGAACGTCTATGAGGGCCTGACCAAGCGTGGACCCAATCTCGAGATCATTCCGGGGCTCGCCGAACGCTGGGAAGTTCTCGAACCGACCCGCTGGCGATTCTATCTTCGCAAAGGCGTCAAGTTCCAGAACGGCGAGGAATTCACGGCTGACGACGTTCTGTTCTCCGCCGACCGCGCACGCGCGCCCGGATCCGACATCAAGACAAGGCTGCCCGCCGATGCCAAATTGGTGAGGGTCGACGACCACACCGTTGACTTCGTGCTCTCCGGCCCCAATCCCATTCTGCATTACGAGTGGGACACTTGGTATATTTTGTCGAAGAAGTGGGCCGAGATGCACAATTCGGTCATGCCGCAGCCCACGTCCGGCCAGCAGATGAGCTACGCGGCGCTTCACGCCAACGGCACCGGTCCGTTCATTATCACTGAGCACCAAGCCGGCGTGCGCACCGTGTTCAAGCCCAACCCAAATTGGTGGGGAAAACCGGAACACAATTTCGATGAAGTCGTCTTCACGACCATCGCCAACGACGCAACGCGCGTGGCTGCCCTTCTCTCCGGCGACGTCGACTGGATCGATCCGGTGCCGCTGCAGGACATCCAGCGTGTCAATTCCAACCCGACGACCCAGGTTCTGTCCGGTCCGGAAGTGCGCACCATTTTCCTCGGTTTCGACCAGATGCGCAGCGAACTGAAAAGCTCGAATATCAAGGGCAAGAACCCATTCAAAGATGTGAGAGTGCGCAAGGCTTTCTATCAGGCGATCGACGTCGAGGCGATCACGAGCCGCGTCATGCGGGGAATTGCTACGCCGACACCATTGATGGTTTCGCCGCTCCTGTTCTCGCGTGCGGCCGAGTTCAGGCGCTGGCCCTACGATCCGGAAGCAGCCAAAATGCTGCTCGCCGAAGCCGGCTACCCGACCGGATTCGAGGTCGAGATGGACTGCCCCAACGATCGTTACGTCAATGACGAGGCAATCTGCCAAGCGATTGCCGCAATGCTCGCGCGCGTCGGCATCAAGATCAAGCTCAATTCCCAGCCCAAGGCCAAATACTTCGCAAAGGTGACGGCGAGCGGCGGTTACGACACGTCGTTCTATCTTCTTGGCTGGACCCCCAATTCGTTGGAACCCCGAAACATGCTCGCCAACATCGTCGGTTGCCGTGATGAAAAGGGTGCCGGCGGGCAATACAATCTGGGTGGCTATTGCAATCAGAGAGTCGAAGAGCTCAACAAGAAAATCCTCATCGAGACCGACACCGGGAAACGTGACGACATGATCGCCGAAGCCTTCCGTATCATCCACGACGAGGTGTCGCACGTTCCGCTGCATCAGCAGGCGCTGGCGTGGGGCGTGTCCAAGAAGGTCAAGGTCGTGCAGCGCACCGATAACCAGATCCTGTTCTATTGGTTCAGGAAGGAATGACCTTCGAAATCCTACGTCGTATTTCGACGGACCTTTGAGCAGCTCGCCTCTCCGATATCGAGGTCCGACCTATGCTCGCCTTCGTTATACGCCGTCTCCTGCAGGGCTTGCTGGTCATGCTGGTCGTGGCCCTGATCGCGTTTACCCTGTTCCGATTCGTTGGCGATCCGATCAATCAGATGGTCGGCTTGGAAACAAGTTTGGAAGAGCGGGCGCGACTGCGACAGGAATTGGGACTAAATGACCTTGTCATCGTCCAGTTTGCTCGCTTCGCCTGGAACGCCTTGCACCTTGACTTCGGCATCTCCTTTCAGTTCAGAAAGCCTGTCGTCGACCTCCTCGCCGAACGTTTTCCGGCAACGATCGAACTTGCGGTGATCTCGGCACTGCTCTCGCTCGCCGTCGGAATCCCTATCGGTGTTTATACGGCCCTCCACCGCCACTCCCCGCTTGCCAACGCATTCCTCGTCCTTTCGCTCATCGGCATTTCGCTTCCCACCTTTCTGGTCGGGATTTTCCTCATCTTCCTCTTTTCGGTGTCGCTCGGCGTGCTGCCGTCGTTCGGACGCGGCGAAGTCGTCGATCTTGGGTATTGGACAACCGGGCTCCTCACCACGTCGGGCCTCAAGGCGCTCATCCTGCCGGCGACGACGCTCGGCCTTTTCCAAATGGCACTGATCGTCCGGCTCGTGCGCTCGGAGATGCTGGAGGTGCTACGCACCGACTACATCAAGTTCGCCCGCGCACGCGGGCTCACCCCCCGCGCGGTGCATTTCGGCCACGCCCTCAAGAACGCGTTGGTGCCGGTCATCACGGTCGTCGGCCTGCAGTTCGGATCCATCATCGCCTTCGCCATCATTACCGAGACTGTTTTCCAATGGCCCGGGATGGGACTGCTGTTTCTCAGGGCCGTGCAGAACGCAGATATCCCCATCATGTCGGCGTATCTGCTCCTCGTGGCCTTCGTCTTCGTTTCCATCAATCTGATAGTTGACCTGCTCTATGCCGTAGTTGACCCGCGCGTCCGCATCGACATGCAGGCAGGATAAATCGATGGCGATACCCGCAAGCTCCGAACCAACGTCGGTGAGCGTCTCGGCCACCGTTTTGGACAGTGACATCATCTATTCGTTTCGCCGGTCCAAAGTAACGGTCGTCGCTGCGATTTTTGTCCTCGGTATCGTACTTGCCGCAGCACTTGCTCCTTGGATTGCTCCACACGATCCATTCGACCTCAGCCAACTGAGCCTGCTGGATTCCCATGCTCCCCCGGCGTGGACGGAAGGTGGCGATTTGCGTTTCTTGCTGGGCACCGACGACCAAGGCCGCGACGTGCTGTCCACCATTCTCTACGGAGCGCGTATCTCGCTTGCGGTCAGCGTGCTTGCGGTTGCCTTGGCGGCGCTTCTCGGAGTCGTATTCGGGTTGGTCGCGGGCTATGTCGGCGGCGCGATCGACAGCTTCATCATGCGCAGCGCCGACGTGCAGCTTACCTTCCCGGCAATCCTGATCGCACTTCTCATCGATGGCGCCGTACTGGCCATTGCCGGCGAGCGTCGTAGTGAGCAGACGGTATTCTGGGTACTGGTGCTATCGATCGGCCTGTCGTTCTGGGTCCAATATGCGCGCGTAGTACGCGGCTCCACGCTCGTTGAGAAGAGCAAGGACTATGTACAGGCCGCCCGCGTCATCGGGATACACCCCGCGCTGATCCTGTTCCGGCACGTGCTGCCCAACGTCATGGGACCAGTTCTGGTGATCGTCACCATCAATCTCGCTTTGGCGATCATCCTCGAGGCGACGCTGTCGTTTCTTGGTGTCGGGCTGCCGCCTACCCAGCCGTCGCTTGGCACTCTGATTCGTGTCGGAAACAACTTCTTGTTCGCCGGTGAATGGTGGATTGCCGTCTTTCCGAGCATCGTGCTGACCGCGCTTGTGCTGGCAGTGAACCTCGTCGGCGACTGGCTGCGCGATGCGCTGAACCCAAAACTCAGATGACGGACCCGGTACTCAGTGTGCGAAAGCTGCGCGTCGAATTTCCGACGCGCCGCAGCACACTCGTCGCGGTTGACGATCTGTCGTTCGACATCATGCCGGGCGAAGTACTCGGGGTGGTCGGCGAGTTCGGGGCCGGAAAGTCGACGACGGCGAGCGCCATCGTCGGTCTCATCGACGCACCCGGACGCATCGCTGGCGGCGAGATACGCCTGAAAGGCGCCCGCATCGACGACCTTTCGCCCGACGCCATGCGGCGCATCCGCGGTAAGCTTATCGGCGTGGTGTTTCAGGACCCACTGACGAGCCTCGATCCGGTGTACCGGATAGGCACCCAGCTGGTCGAGACGATCAGGACGCACACGACCCTGACGGCCGGCGCAGCGCGCGAGCGCGCGCTCTCGCTCCTCGCCGAGGTTGGCATTCCAGCGCCCACGGCGCGCATTGACAACTACCCGCACCAATTTTCCGGCGGCATGCGTCAGCGCGTCATGCTTGCGCTAGCGCTCGCCGCCAGCCCCGAGCTTCTTCTCGTCGACGAGCCCACGACGGCGCTGGACGTATCCATTCAGGCTCAGATCATCGCATTTCTGAAGCGCCTGTGTCGGCAGCAGGGAGTCGCGATCATGTTGATCAGCCACGACATGGGAGTGATCGCCGAGGCTGCCGATCGGGTCGCCGTGATGTACGCCGGCCGGATCGTCGAAGTCGGCCCCATACGCGAGGTGGTAAAGGCGCCGCTCCATCCCTACACGAAGGGACTGATGGACTCCGTTCCGCGACTCGACGCCGAGATTGACCGGCTGGTGCAAATCTCCGGGTCGATGCCGCCACTCGCTGCCATTCCAAAGGGCTGCCCCTTCCATCCGCGTTGTTCGCATGCCTTCGCGCGCTGTCCGACCGAGCGGCCGAACTACATGCTGCAGGGACGCTCCGAGGTGGCGTGTTGGCTCTACAACACGAATGCCGTGGCGGGGGAGACGTCGTGACGACCTCGCCCCTTGTCAAGGTCGAGAACCTCGGCCGCGTGTTCGATGTTTCAAGACCCTGGCTTGACCGCATCATCGAAGGCTTGCCGCGCAGAACGATATGGGCGGTTGCAGACGTCTCATTCACGATCGACCGCCAGGAGACATTCGCGCTGGTCGGAGAATCCGGCTCCGGCAAATCCACGGTCGCCAGAATGACTGTCGGGCTGATCTCACCGACTATCGGCGAGATCACGATCGATGGCGTGTCGATGAGCGCCCCGAGACAGTCGATGGCCCGCCGCCGGCTGCGGCGCCGCATCCAAATGGTGTTCCAGGATCCCTATGCCAGCCTCAATCCGCGCTGGCGGGCGCGCGACATCATCGCCGAGCCTATCCGCGCTTTCCGGCTCGCCGCGACGCGGGACGAGATCGCTGCGCGCGTCGACGAACTGTTGAGCCTCGTCCGTCTCGACTCCACTGATGGCCGCAGATATCCGCACGAGTTCTCAGGCGGTCAGCGCCAACGCATCGCCATCGCCCGCGCACTTGCCTCCAAGCCGCAATTTATCGTCTGCGACGAGCCGACGTCTTCGCTCGATGTGTCAGTGCAGGCGCAGGTCCTCAACCTGATGCGCGACCTGCAGGATCAGTTTGGTCTCACATACCTCTTCATCAGTCACAATCTCGCCGTGGTGCGCCACATGGCGAGCCGCATCGGCGTGATGTATTTCGGCCGACTGGTCGAGGTCGCTCCGAGCAAGGAGCTTTTCCGCCGACCCCGTCATCCCTACACGCGGATGCTGTTCGACGCGATCCCGGACCTCGACATGACCGGCCGTGCGCGGACGCCCACCGAGGGCGAGAACCCGAACTCCGATCGATTCCCCGAGCGGCTGTGCCTTCCATCCCCGCTGTCCATTTGCAGCGGCGCGTTGCCGCGGCGATAGGCCGGAACTATTGCCGGCGGGGCCGACGCTGGTTGCCTGTCATGCGATCGAGGAAGGTCGGATTCTGAGCGGCGGGACCGCGGCCGGCGATCGTTGTCGACCGCGCATTCGTGATTCGGAGTATCGTCGGCTGCCGATATATGGGGTAGAGTTTGTCGGTCACGATGTCGGAGTGAGTTGGTCAGGCGGTGCTGGCGCGTAGCGAGCACTGGCAAGCAGGAGGATGGCCAATGGCAAAGAGCACCGCCAGCCGGGACAGCGATCCACCAGCCTGGAATCCCGGCAAGTTTGCTCTCTGGAGTCAGCGCTGGGAGGACCCGAATGACGCGTATCCGACCGCTGTCTTGCTGCGGCATCCGACCGACCCGTTCACGCGGGTCGTCGAGTGGGCGAACGATGATCAGATGCAGAAAGAGATGCAGAAGGTTGCGTTCGCCTATCTAGATCGGGCGAGCAAGCTCGACATCGACCCTCGATTCGAACTGGCCGAAGACTGGCTCTTAGCTCTGAATCCCGATTCCACCCCGGACGAAGAATTGACCAACTCTTTCGGGTGGCTGCCGATCGGCTGGCCGCCCAACGATGCTGGCGCGCCCTTCGACCCGCTCGCGTCACTACGGGTCGAACGCATGCGTGGTGACAAACCGCTGCCGGATCAGACCGTGATCCTGCTGGCCTCCCAGCGGCTCGGCAAACAGCACTTCCTGGGCCCCGGGTTCGGCGTCCGCGTCGTCGCACACGTGCGATCAACCCGCCGCAACGAGCACGAGGTACGGATCACTGGGGCATCAGCTTCGCTTCCATACGGCGACTATATAATCGATGTGCGGAAAAATCCCAGAACGACGCGGTCCTTACTGGCGCTCTATGAGCAGTTCGGAGGCACCGTCACGGGCCAGATCGAACAGACCCTCGGGTTGCAATATGTTGCCATTCGCAACATCCGGATCGGTCGATCTCGCGTTGACGGGACGTGGCGAGCCAAATTGCGCGGCACGGGTTTGGGCAAGACGACAGCGAAAAAAACTGCCACGGCAACGTCCTATGTGTTCGTCTATCTCGTGACGTTCTCGGATAATCTCGATTCCATCACACAGGCAGTTCCTGTCCTCAAGTCTGCGCTCGTCGCCGACGCTGCGCCCGGCCAAAGGCGGATGTTTCCGGGTGACCCGGCTTCGCAGGGAGCATTGAAAGATTTGCGGTTGCGGCGCACGACTCGCTCGCAGAAGCAACTCGACAAAATTCGCGAAGTCGAGGACCTCGCCGACGACAAAAAGAATCTGGCTCACTTCCCGCTGCAATACCCGCGAAGGACCGGTCAGAAGATGAAGGTGGTAATTTGCCCTGGGTTCGTCCGGGATGACGTCGGGCCCCGCGGAGCCGTCAAAACAACGGATTTGTCCGGCCGCGGACCTGACGTCGCCATCCGTTCCAACGACTTCACCGCGGTCAGTGCCTTCAAGCATGTCAAGCAATTGTTCGAACGGCTCGAGGCGTATGGGATCTCCGCGGACGCTTACTTTCGGCTTGCCAAGCTACCGCTCAAGGTCGCGTATCGCAGCGGCGTCCGACCGGGACCGGGAAAGGACGGACGAACGGTGAATGCGCGTGTCCTTCCGGAGTATTTGCCGGACGACCTCACGGCTCCAGAAAAAAAGGCCGAACGCCCGGGCTTGGAGATGCACCTGGCGCTGGCCAACTTGTCGCACGGTGCACGCAAGCCATCCAGCGGCAAGCCTTCAGCGGTCGAGCCGCTCGGCATCGCTACCGATGTACGCTGGATATGGCACGAGATCGGACACGTGCTGTTGATGGCCTCGCTCGGTGAGTTGGAGTTCCGCTTTGCCCATAGCCCGGGCGACGCGCTTGCAGCGATCGTTGCGGACCCACGCTCGAAACTGGCAGCGGACCCCAACCCCAGTTGGCGGGGCGTAACGTTTCCATGGGTATTCATCCCGCGCCGCCATGATCGGTCCGTCCTGCAGGGATGGAGTTGGGGCGGCTCGCTGCATCGTGCAGGATCCAATTCCCGTCGCAAAGGCTACTGGACCGAGCAGATTCTATCGTCATCGCTGTTCCGGCTGTACCAGTGCCTCGGCGGCGACACGCCTTCTCTGATCAACATAGCGACGAAGGCGGAGCAAGAACTGGAGAGGGAACGTCGACAGATCCGCGAGTCTGCGTCGCACTATTCGGTGTACCTCATAATGAGAGGGCTTCAACTTCTGGGTAGTCCGGGAGTCGTACCGGCGGACAACCCCGATCATTTCGTCTCGGCGCTGATCGACGCTGACATCGGCACCGGTCAATGGGACGTGATCTTCCGCCCAGGGGCCGCCACAAAGTTTCACAGGGTCGGCGGGTGTGCGCACAAGGTCATTCGCTGGGCTTTCGAAGCCCAGGGGATGTATGGCCCTGATGGAAAGATCAACAATGCGCCAGGGCTACCGCCAAGTGTCGATATCTACATTGCGAATCACCGGCCGTCCGTCAGCAAGACTCCCTATGGTGATATCGACTACGGGCCGGGCAACTACCTGCCGGTCCCTCTTTACTGGGATCGCAAACAGGGCGAGGAAGAACCCCTACCCTGGCAGGCAACAGCGGACGCGATCGTCGTGCAAGGCAACGATATCCGCGTAACGGTAGGAAATCGCGGCAGTCAACCCGCCAATGACGTGAAAGTCAGCGTCTGGTGCCGCGAATGGCCTCGAAACATCGATCCGCCGACATGGCCCAAGGCGAACGGGGTCGACTGGACACCGTGCGACTCGGCTGTGAACAAAGGCAAAACCATCGCTCCGGGCTATGCGGAAACCTTCGGCCCATTCTCGCTCAATGCGTCTGCCGGAAAACGCTACCTTGTGCTGGCGCAAGCGACCTGCGCGGACGACCGTGCGAACACCGACACCGAGACCTCACTTCCTTGCAGCTATCTGGAGACGCCGCTCATCGACCTGGTCGCCGGCGACAACAACCTCGGCCTGCGCGTCATCAAGGCCACCTGATCTCGGCGCCGATCAAATTAGGGTGACCAATTCGTAGGCCATTCCGCGATTGCGTGGTTGAGCACAGAGCGCAGTGTCGGGCAGTCGATCATGGGCTCCGCTTTGCCATTCTCGTGCAACAGCGCCCACCAGATGCCCGCGGCCAGGTGACGGCTCCCCGTGGAGTCCGATGCGTAATGGAACTCCGAGACGCTCGCGGTTCTTGGCCAGACGCTGGGAAAGCCAAAGCATGGGCGAGCGGACGAAGTCCGTCTTGTCCAGGGTGGTCTTTGTGGGCGCCGAACCCGGGTTGCCGTCGGCTTCCTCAGGAAAAATGCCATACCGTTGTCGAAGCGCCGGGATTTCGAGGAGCAGCAATGCAATCAGGTGGCCCAGGAACGAGTGCCCGCTCGGGAATGCCGGATGGGCAGGAGGCCCGAAGGGAGGTATGAGACCGGGGCACAGCACCGACGGGCGAACGCGCTTGAACTCCTGCTTGTAGTACATGTAGGCGATGTTGCCCATCGCGAGCCCGCAATTGATGAGCTCGATGGTCCACGGGCGACGGGCTTCGCTCGCGCCGATGAAGCTGATGAAATAGTCGGCGAGGCCGTCCGCTTGAACGTCGATTTCAGCGAGGTAGCGGTCGCGATCGTCCTGCATGAGCAGCTGCAGTTCCTGCAATTTCGGCGTGAACAGTGCGCCAGGCTCTTTTCTTCTCGTCCTCCCACTTCCCCTTGGCTTTGGGGTCAGGTCGCCAAGCCAAGTCACCGGGCTCCAACCAGTCATTGATGATTGCTGTCGTCCTGCCAGATCGCACAGTTTTTGCGTCCTCCGAACTCCCGCGCCGCCATGATCGAGGGTTTGGACGGATCGACGACCGTCAGCCACTGGGTGAGCTGCGGGTCGTACGGCAGCGTCCAGAACCGCAACGCCGGATCCCAGTCGTCGGTCGTCCACTCGAGGAAAGGTTCGTAAGCGTACGGGTTTATGACTTGGTCGTGCGGAAACGGCGGAGTCCCGGCATCGTCCGGCGTGAAATCGAGCGACCAAGGTCGGTAACGAAGCTCCCATGGCGTGGCGTAGTAGCTGCGGCCGGTTCCGGCCACGCCCGCACCCGCGCCTGCACCAGCCCGCGCCCGCTCCGGCGCCTGCACCTGCACCAGCACCCGCCCCTCCGGCACCTGCACCTGCCCAGCACCCGCTCCGGCACCTGCACCAGCACCCGCTCCGGCACCTGCACCCGCTCCGGCACCCGCACCAGCACCAGCACCCGCACCTGCTCCGGCACCGGCTCCTGCTCCTGCTCCCGCTCCGTATGCCCATGATCCAGCCTCCTTCAATTCACCGACGTAAATTGACTGCCTAATCCGGTAGACCAGCGGCGCGTAGTCCTGCCGCGAGGCGCGCCAGATCATCCGGTCGCCGCAGCGGATACCAGGACACGAATTTCGACACTCGAAACGATGGCTCGATCGCGAGCAGCTCTTGCGCGACTGCTTGCGCCCCAGCCTCGTCGCCCGATAGCGCGAGCGACGCCGCCAGCATCCGCAAGCAGGCAATGAACCGCGGATTCGCGCGCCTGCACTTGCGCAGCCATGCAATCGCTTCATCGTACCGCCCGGCCACGAACTCGGCAATGCCAGCCACGATCCAGAAGTAGAAGTTCAATGGATCGAACGGATTCAGGCGCCAGACATTCTGCAGGCGCTCCAAGGCTTCGTCCGCGCGGCCGAGGTAAGAGAGCGTCAGGGCGCTCAGCCCCCACGCGAACGCCGAGTTTTGGTTGAGCGCCAGCGCCCGATCGAACAGGTCGATCGCCTCCTCCGGCTTCTTCCCGATGAATGAGAGAATGTGAGCCGGCACGGTCAGCGCAAAGGGGTCCTCCCGGTCGAGTTCGATCGCACGCTGCGAGACGACAAGCGCGCGCGCCCTGTCCGCGTCCGGGTCCGAGACCAGCCCTCGCCGATTCGGAAGTTGAGCCACCATGCCAGGTAGGCATGCGCCTGTGCGTACGAACGGATCGAGCACGATCGCGCGCTCGAGCAGCTCGCCCGCCTCGCCGGTAGCTCTCCTCGGTGAAAAAATAGAGCAGCGACATTGCCCTTAGCACGCAGTGATAGGCGTCCAGGCTCTCCGTCGGACGGTCGCCGACGCGTGCCACCTCGACCGCGCGTACCGCGGCTCGATCGAGCCCAGGATGCTCGCGGCGATGCGATCCTGAAACTCGAACAGATTGTCGGTGGAGCCCTCGAACCGCTCGCCCAGATCGGCCGGTTGGCTGCCACATCCATCAACTCCGTACTGATCCGCAGGCGCGTCGCCGTGCCGCTGCACGCTGCCATCGAGCAGGTAGCGGACGTCGAGCTCGCTGGCGATCTGGCGCAGATCCTTGGCCCGGTCGCGATAGCGCAGCGTCGAGTTGCGTGCGATGACGTAAAACGAATGACTGCGCGACAAACCCGTGATGATTTCATCGGTGATCCCATCTCCGAAATAGACATCGTCATCTGTCCCGCCGATGGTTCGGAATGGAAGCACGGCGATGGTCGGCCGCGACGACCATTGCAGGTAGGGCTGCGCGACGAGATCGCTCTTCTCGCCTTCAATCCACTCGACCTGAACACGTGAACAGGTCGAACGATGTTCTTCATCGGCGGCGTGCCGAGGTCGTGGAACGTCAACGGCAGCCGGTTCATCACGTAATCCCGCACCGCGGCCGTCACGACGATCTGTCCGGGCTCGGCAGCCTGATGGATTCGGGCGGCGATGTTGACGCCGTCGCCCTGTAAGACCCCGTCATCATCAATGACGTCTTCGACGTTGATGCCGATGCGGATATGCAAGGCGAATGGGTCCGCGTCCTTTTGCCCGCTCCGTTGCGCCCGTTGGACCTCGGCCGCCCACCGCACCGCATTCACGACGCTCCCGAACTCCACCAGCACCGCATCACCGGCCATCTGGGTCACGCGTCCGCCATGCCGTTCCATGTGCGGCTCCATGACCTCGGTCCGCAGCTCCTTCCAGCGGCGCAGCGTCTCCACATCATTGAGGGCGATCAGCCGGGAGAAGCCTGCAACGTCGGCGAAGGCAATCGCAGCGAGCCGCCGCTTGATGCTCGACGGCGCCTCGGCCCGCGCCTCTCCTGCCAGCTCCATTTGGATCATTTGGGAATTCACCGTCGATGATCGGAGTGAGGAAGGCAGTTCCTGGGACGCAGTCTTGCCTGCTTCCAGCGTCGTGTCGCAAACAGCCAACATAGCTGACCCATTCCGTGGCGCACAGTATACTTCGGCCGGAACCTATATCGGACCCATTGGCCGACTTGAGTGAACTGCGCCACTCCGGCAGCTACGATTGTCCCTATAGCGTCATCGAACTCGACTCCTGCGGTTGAATCTCCCATGGCGCAGTTAAAGTTGACAAATCGTATATATTACAACAGCTTCCTCGCTTGTGCGCCAATGCAAGCGACGCACGGAACCGTTGGCAAACGTGCACGCCGGCGCGAATCCATGCTCCCTGGCCGAGCCCGATGATGAACTAGAGCTGCAGGGCGCCCGGCCAAGGCGGATGGAGCGCCGGAAATCCGTGCGGGGCGAGATCGCCGCGCTGCACAATGGCGAGCACGTTGCCCTGCCGCCATCGCGCAAGCCCCGCGCGCTGCTGGCCTATCTAGCGCATCTTCTCCGTCGACGTTCACGATCTGCCTGATCTTCGACGGCTCCATCGCAACGCGCGCGCGGATCGTCGGGCCAGGTCCGAGAACATCCGGCAGAGATGGTCGCGATCCAGTGGACGGTTCGCGACCTCTCGTCGTAGGGACGATCGTCGATCGGCAGATGGGCGTGGGCTTCACGCAACGTCGCGTTGGAATAGCTCGACGGGCCGCCCATGACCGACGAGATGAATTTCGCCTGGCGGTCGACGAGCCGTTGCACGTCGGTATCGGCGAAGAACGGAGCGCGGCGCTCGACGCGAGCACGCGGTCGTAGAAGCGGAGCACGAAACGCGTGACGAACGGCAGCCCGCCGTAACGTTCGAACATCGTGTCGGGCTGCGTCATTCCGGTCGACTTGGGCGACATGCCCTGGTAACACCTGCGCCGCTGACATCACGAGCACCAGCTATCCTCAATTGCTACTGCGTCTATTGGAAACAGATGCGCATTTTCATCGATGCCGATGCCTGCCCGGTGAAGGACGAGGTCTATCGTGTCGCCGCCCGCCACCGGCTGCCGGTCACGGTCGTGGCGGCCGGCTTCATCCGCGTGCCGCAGGACCCGACGATCGAGCGGGTGGCGGCCGGCGCCGGCCTCGACGCCGCCGACGACTGGATCGCCGGGCGCGTCGCGCCGGGCGACATCGTGATCACCGCCGACGTTCCGCTGGCGAGCCGCTGCGTGAAGGCGGGCGCCGAGGCGATCGCCCCGAACGGGCGGCCGTTCAGCGAGCAGTCGATCGGCATGACGCTCGCGGTCCGCAACCTGATGCATGATCTTCGCTCCGCGGGCGAGACCACGCGCGGGCCGCCGCCGTTCTCGCCGCGCGACCGCTCCGCCTTTCTCTCCGCGCTCGACGAGACGATCCGGCGCGTGCAGCGCGCGCGATCGCAAGGGTAGGACAAGGTGGCCCCTCCCCTCGTCCAGCTCAAGGACATCGCGCTCACGTTCGGCGGCACGCCGCTGCTCGGCGGGCGTCGAACTCTCGGTCTCGGAGGGCGAGCGCGTCTGCCTGGTCGGCCGCAACGGCTCGGGCAAGTCGACCTTGCTCAAGATCGCGGCCGGGCTGGTCGAGCCCGATCGCGGCACCCGCTTCCTGCAGCCGGGCGCCACCGTGCGCTACCTGCCGCAGGAGCCGGATTTCGCCGGCTGCGGCAACGACGCTCGCCTATGTGGAGGCCGGCCTCGGCCCCGGCGACGATCCGCCACCCGGCGCGCTATCTGCTGGAGCAGCTGGGGCTCGACGGCGAGCGAGGACCCCGCCCACCTTTCCGGCGGCGAGGCGCGGCGCGCGGCGCTGGCGCGCGTGCTCGCGCCCGCGCCCGACATCCTGCTGCTCGACGAGCCCACCAACCATCTCGATCTCACCACCATCGAATGGCTCGAGCGCGAGCTCGACCGGGCGGCGCGCCGCGCTGGTCATGATCAGCCACGACCGGCGGTTTCTCGCCAACCTGTCGCGCGCCACGATCTGGCTCGACCGCGGGCAGACGCGCCGCATCGAGCGCGGCTTTGCCGCCTTCGAGGCCTGGCGCGACGAGGTGCTGGCCGAGGAAGAGCGCGACCAGCACAAGCTCGACCGCAAGATCGTCGCCGAGGAGCACTGGCTGCGCTACGGCGTCACCGCGCGGCGCAAGCGCAATGTCCGCCGGCTCGGCGCGCTGCACGCGCTGCGGCAGGCGCGCCGCGACTTTCGCGCCGCCGCGGGCAAGGCGAGCCTCGCCGCGTCGGCGGCGGACCGCTCCGGCACGCTGGTGATCGAGGCCGATCGCATCGGCAAATCCTACGACGGCCGGCCGATCGTCGACGATTTCTCCACCCGCATCCAGCGCGGCGACCGCATCGGCATCGTCGGCCCGAACGGCAGCGGCAAGACCACGCTGATCAATCTCCTGACCGGCGCGCTCGCGCCCGACGCCGGCAGCGTGCGGCTCGGCGCCAATCTCGCCATGGCCACGCTCGACCAGCACCGCGAGAGCCTCGATCCGAACGCGACCGTGGCCGCGGCGCTGACCGGCGGGCGCGGCGACACCGTCATGGTCGGCGGCCAGGCGCAAGCACGTGGTCGGCTACATGAAGGATTTCCTGTTCGCGCCGGAGCAGGCGCGCACGCCGCTCGGCGTGCTCTCCGGCGGCGAGCGCGGCCGCCTGATGCTGGCGCGCGCGCTGGCCAAGCCGTCGAACGTGCTGGTGCTCGACGAGCCGACCAACGACCTCGATCTCGAAACCCTCGACGTGCTGGAGGAGATGCTCGGCGACTATGCCGGCACCGTCCTGCTCATCAGCCACGACCGCGACTTCCTCGACCGCGTGGTCAACGCGGTGATCGTGCCCGAGGGCGACGGGCCGCTGGGTGGAATATGCCGGCGGCTATTCCGACATGCTGGCGCAGCGCGGCGCCGATCTCGCGCGCGAGCCGGTCAAGCCGGCGGCACAGAAAGAATCGAAGGAAGCCGAAAGCGGCGCCGAGCGAGCCGAAGCCGGCCAAGCGCCGGCTGAGCTTCCACGAGAAGCACGCGCTCGAGACTCTGCCCGCGACGATCGCCGCCCTGCAGGCCGATATCCGCAAGCACTGACGCCCGTCTCGCCGATCCCGGCCTCTATGCGCGCGACCGCAAATCGTTCGATGCCACCTCCGCCGCGCTCGCCACCGCGCACGCGGAATTGGCGGCGGCGGAGGAGCGCTGGCTGGAGCTCGAAATGCTGCGGGAAGAACTCGCCGGCGGGTAGCAGGCCCCGAGAGACCCGTCTTCGCCCTGCGGGCTACGACGGGTACCTGCCTCGGCGCGAGCCTGCCCGCCGAAGCTTCAGCGAAGGCGGGTATTTACGCTGTTGCGAGAAGGGGAAGCCCCGGCGCGACGGAATTGTTATGATCGGCGCCGAGGCGTCATCGAATTGGCCGCATAGCGAAGGAGTGCGCATGCAACCGCTCACCATAGGCGTCACCAAGGCCGGCACCGGCATCGACGGCATCGTCTGGAACATTCTCGGGCAGACCTACGTGCCCAAGCACGTGTGCGAGACCTCGTTCTCCTGGCACGCCACGTTCCCGCCCGGCACCTTCGTGCCGCCGCACATCCATCCGACCCAGGACGAGTTCATCTACATGTTCGAGGGCCGCATGGACGCCGTGCTCGACGGCCGCGAATTCGTCGCCAATGCCGGCGACTGTCCGAGCTGCCCATGGGCATTCCCGCACGGCCTCTTCAACAAGTCGGACCAGCCGATCAAGTGCCTGTTCTGGGTGACGCCGACCCGCAAGCTCTACGACCTGTTCTGGGCGATCCACAGCATGAAGGAGCAGAAGCCCGACGAGGTAGTGGCGCTGGCCGCCCGGCACGAGGTCTCGTTCCTGCCGCCGCCCCCGGCGTAGCGATACGGCCGCGCCCTCGAGGCGCCGAGCGCGCGCACCTCATGCGGGCGAGATACGCCGCCTTCCACCGCCCGGTTGACCTGCTCGCGGGCGTAGCCCGCCGTCGAGGCGTAGCCGCGCACGATCGCCTTGCGCTCCTCGTAGGAGAGCACGTCGTCGATATTCTTGAACCCGTCGGGCGCCAGCGCCTCGACCGCGTCGATGACGCCTTCCGGCCCGCCCTTGCGGTTCATGCGCACGATCTGCGCCGTGACCGGCAGCCGCTCCTGCTCGTACTCCCACAGCGCATGCGGGGGGTGCTCCGCCGTCACCAGCCGGTCGGCGAGACAGCGCGCGTCGAGGATCGCCTGCGAGGCGCCGTTCGAGCCGACCGGATACATCGGATGCGCGGCGTCGCCGAGAAGTGTCACGCGCCCGTGCGACCAGCGCGGCAGCGGATCGCGGTCGCACATCGGATATTCCCAGAACTCCGGCGTCTCCACGATCAGCGCCTGAGCATCGACGTGCGGGATCTCGAAGCGCTGCAGATGCGGCATCAGCTCGTCGAACCGTCCCGGTCGCGACCAGTCCTCCTTGCGCGGCGGCACGGTCGCGTCGGCGCCGACCTTGGCCGCCACCGCCCAGTTGGTCAGGCGGCGGTTCTCGCGCGCGCCCTCCGCGATCGGATAGACGACGAGCTTCGCCGCCAGGCCGCCCGCCACGATCATCGAGCGTCCGTCGAGAAACGCCGGCCAGTCGAGCGCGCCGCGCCACAGCATGATGCCGTTCCAGCGCGCCGGCCCCTCGTTCGGGATAGAGCGCGTCGCGCACGAAGGAATTGATGCCGTCGGCGCCGATCAGCACGTCGCCATGGGCGGTGTGGCGATGCGACGCCGTGGCGGTCGAAGAAATAGGCGGTCACGCCGGTCTCGTCCTGGCGAAAGCTGCCGAGCCGGTGGCCGGTGTGGATGCGGCCTTCGCCGAGCCGCGCCCGCACCGCGTGATAGATGACGCCCTGCAAGCGGCCGCGATGGATGGAGAATTGCGGCACGTCGTAGCCGGCGTCGGTGCCGCGCGGCTCGCGCCAGACCTCCTGGCCGAAGCGGTTGGCATAGATCAGCTCGTGGGTCCTGATCGCGACCGCGTCGAGCCGCTCGAGCAGGCCGAGCCCGGCCAGCTCCTTGATCGCATGCGGCAGCGTGTTGATGCCGACGCCGAGCTCGCGGATGCCGTCGGACTGCTCGTAGACCTCGCAGTCGATGCCGCGGGCATGCAGCATGAGCGCGGTGGTGAGGCCGCCGATACCGCCGCCGACGATGATGGCCTTCATGACGTAACGCCCTGTTCCATCGAGCTATAATGACCGGGAATATGGGCCGCGCAACGGCTTCCGACGGGTTTGGTTGATGCCTTGCGCACCCGTTGGGGGCCTCAGGGGTGGGTGCAGCCGCCGTCCACGGTCAGGCCCTGGCCGGTGACGAACGCCGAAGCCTCCGAGGCCAGGAACAGGACGGTGCCGACCAGGTCCTCCGGCACCTCCGGGCGCGGGATGCACTGCTGGGCGACGATACGCTGCTTCTGCTCCGGACTGACGGTCTTGCGCTCGATCTCGGTGAAGGTCGCGCCGGGCAGGATGGAGTTGACGGTGATGCCGTCGGCGCCGAGCTCGCGCGCCATCGACCGCGTCATGCCCTCGAGCGCCGCCTTCGAGGTGATGTAGTGCAGGTAGTTCGGCCGGCCGAGCGTGACGGCGCCGGATGCCATGTTGATGATCCGGCCCCACCTGGCGCGGCGCATCGCCGGCAGCACCGCGCGCGAGCACAGGAACGGCCCGGTCACGTTCACCCGCAGCACATGCTCCCACTCGTCGAGCGGAATCTGCTCGAACGGACGCATCTCCAGCGTCGAGAAGATGCCGGCATTGTTGACCAGAATGTCGATGCGGCCGAACCGCCGATCGACCTCCGCGACCATGCTGTCGATCGAGGCCGGATCGGCCACGTCGGTGTGGATGGCGAAGGCCTCGTTGCCGATCTCGGCGGCCACCGCCCTGCCCTTGTCGTGGTTGCGCTCGGCGATCACCGGGATGGCGCCCGCCATGGCGAACGCCTTGGCGAAGACGCGGCCGAGCCCCTGCCCGGCCCCGGTGACGATCGCGACCCGCCCTTGCAGCGACGGTTCGACGGCCTTGCGCAGATCGGTTGAATGCAGACTGTTCATGGGTGCCTCACGCCGCCTGCGGCAATGCCTCGAGCGCCGCGCGCGCGTCCGCAGGGCTGCCACCAGAGCTTCGAGCCCGAGATCGCGCGCGATGATGCCGCGCGACGATGTAGCCCGGCCCGCCCGAGATCGCGCCGCCGGGATGCGCGGCCGAGCCCGCGTAGTAGAGATTCGGGATCGGCGTTCGATAGCCGAAGTGGTTGTACATCACCTGCTCGGCGTTGAACGCGCCCATGAAGATGTCGCCGTTGCGCATATTGGGAAGCTCCGCGACGTATTCGCGCGCCGTATAGGCGTGGCGGCCGATGACGTTCTTCGCCGTCATGTTCGGGCAATAGCGCGCCCAGGTCTCCATGATCCGGTCGGAGAACTCGTCCTTGAAGGTCTCGTAGTCCCTGCCGCCGGTATCGGGATCGAGCGGCATCACGTGCCAGGCATAGGTGGTGTGCTTGCCCGGCGGCGCCTGCGTCGGATCGATGCAGGCTCAACGGACCCGAGCCGAACTGCACGAGCGTCGGCACGCGGCCCGCCTGCACGTCGCGGTGCGCGGCGAAGAGGTCCGCCATCGTCTCCGCGCCGATGCTCCATTTCAGCGCGCGGTTGATGTTCGGATCGAACGCCTCCGCGGCAAAGCGCGGGCTCTCGTGCAGCGCCAGATGCAGCCCGAACAGCGTCCAGGCCGTGTATTGGAACGCGTCGAGCTTGCGAGCGCAGGTGCTCCGGCAGTTGCTCGCGGCCGATCAGGCTCTCGAAGGTCTGGTGCACGTCGATGGTGCTGGCGACGAACTGCGCTCGCCCGCACGGTGCGGCCGTCGTCGAGCGCGATGCCGGTCGCGCGTCCGCCTTCGATCACGATGCGATCGATGCGCGCCTGCGGCGAGATAGGTGCCGCCGGCGGCGATGAACGTCTCCATCAGGCCGCGGGCGAGATTGAACGAGCCGCCGCGGCAGAGCTGGTAGCCGCTCTGCAGGTCGAAGGCGCGGATCACCGAGCCCATCGGGCTCGTCTTCGACAGCGTGTCGGTCAGCCAGGTGCCGAACAGCGACACCTTGAACAGGAACAGCAGCTTGACGTGCTCGTTCTCGAACAGCTCGTCGACCACGTCGAGCGGCTGGCGGCGCGGCGACGTCGAGGAAGTCGCGGCCGAGCGCCGTGTGCGCGACAACAGCGCCTCGCGCTCGGCTTTCGGCAGCGGCTCGGCGTAGCGCTCCGGCAGGAGGATCCGCGCGCGTGATCTCCTCGGCCTTGCGGTTCCACTCGCGGAAGGTCGCCGCGTCCTTCGTCGAGAAGCGCGCGATGTTGGCGACCGTCTCCTCGAGGTCGCGGCCCAGCACCAGCGCGGTCCCATCGAGATGGGCCTGGCCGAACTCGTATCGCGGCGTGATGTAGGTCACGCGCTCCGTCGAGGCCGAGATCCTTGAACCAGGGCGTCTCGGTGATGTGGAAATGGTTGATCGAATGCAGGTTGTGATAGAAGCCCGGCTGCGGTGACCTCGCGGGTCGAAAGCCCGCCGCCATAGGTCAGCCGGCGCTCCACCAGCAGGATCTGCAGGCCCGCCTTGGCGAGATAGCGAGCCCAGCACCAGGCCGTGCTGGCCGGCGCCGATGATGATGCCGTCGTAAGCTTCTATCGAGCGCCTGCACCCCGCCTCCTCCGATCCCCGTTGCCGATCCGCGACCTAAGGGCGCAGCCTATATGATGCCCGCCGCCGGGGCAGGCCCGACGCACTTTTTGAGCTTTTTGCCCTTGTTCCAACTGTGTATTCTGGCCAAAAACAGGCATCCGGACGTCAGGCGTCGATCTCGCGCGCCGACGTAGCAAGTCGATCCGGAAGCAAGTAAATACCGAAACAAGCAAATACGGCAACGATCCGAGAGGGAAAGCACATGAAACGACATAACGCGGGCAAGGCGACTTTGATGTCGCTCCTGTTTCTGGGAGCGACCGGCTTCGTCCAGGCGCAGGAGGTGAAGGTCGGCATCAACCTGCCGTATACCGGCATCGGCGCCGAGTTCGCCCAGCAGATCGACCGCGGCATGGAGCTTTATCTCAAGCTCAATCCCGACGCGGTCAAGCCCTACACGCTCAAGCTGATCAAGCGCGACGTCAAGAATCCGGGCGGCGCCGACGCCAAGATCGCGGTGCAGGAGCTGCTCACCCAGGACAAGGTCGACGCGCTCGGCGGCTGGGTCTACTCCCCCAACGCCATCGCCTCGGCGCCGATCGTCGCCGCCGGCAAGAAGCTCGCCGTGATCATGAACGCGGGCACGGCCTTCATCACCAACCTGGCGCCGGAATATGTGCGCACCTCCTTCAGCATGTGGCATGCCGGCTACGCCATGGGCGAGGCCGCCGCCAAGATCATGAAGGTGAAGACCGCGGTGGTCGGCTATTCCGACTTCCCGCCCGGCAAGGACAGCCTCGACGCGTTCAAGCGCGGGTTCGAGGCCAACGGCGGCAAGATCCTCGACGCCATCCCGATGGGCGGCGCCGGCGCCGTGCCCGACTTCACGCCGTTCTTCCAGCGCGCCAAGGACCAGAAGCCGGACGTGTTCTTCGTCTTCGTCCCGGCCGGCGATCATGCCGCCGCGGTGGTCAAGACCTACGGCGCGCTCGGCATGCGCGCGGCCGGCATCAAGCTGATCGGCCCCGGCGACATCACCCAGGACACCAAGCTGCAGGCCATGGGCGCGGCCGCGGTCGGCCTCATCACCATGCACCACTACAACGCCGATCTCGACAATCCCGAGAACAAGAAATTCGTCGCCGCCTGGAAGAAGGACTACGGCGCCGATTCGACGCCCGACTTCATGGCGGTCGGCGGCTACAACGGCATGGCCGCGATCGCGCACGCGGTGCAGGCGACCAAAGGCAAGATGGGCGGCGAGGAGGCGGTGGCCTCGCTCAAGGGCTGGAAGTTCAACAGCCCGCAGGGCCCGATCATGATCGATCCCGGCGACCCGCGACATCGTCATGAACGAGTACCTGTCCGAAGTGGTGATGGGCAGCGACGACAAGCTGCATCAGAAGGTGATCGGCCAGATCGACAACGTGAAGGACACCTGCAAGGAGCTCAAGGTCGGCCCGTGCGCGCCGAAGAATTGATCGGCGCGCGTGTTCGTCGGCGAAACGGCATGGCCGGGTTCGTCCCGGCCATGATCGCGCGTAGGGTGGGCAAAGGCGCGCTGTTCGGTGTTGATACGCGGACAAAATTGGCCCGCGCCGTGCCCACGCGTATATCGTGACGCGTGGGCACGGCGCTGCTGCGTTGTTGCCGTGAGAACCGGACATTTGGCCGCGCCTTTGCCCACCCGTACTGCTCCCATGACTCGTCGAGAGACTTCGCGTGATTTTCGGCACTGACGTCGTCAGCATCCTGTTGGGCGGGCTGTCCGCCGGCATGGTGCTGTTCATCGTGTCGGTCGGGCTCTCCGTCACCATGGGCCTGATGGGCTTCGTCAACCTCGCCCATGGCGCCTTCGCCATGCTCGGCGGCTACGTGATCGTGCTGGCGATGAACCGCGCTGAACGTCGGCTTCGTCCCGGCGCTGGCGCTCGGCTTCGTGGTCACCGCCGCCGTGAGCGCGGTGCTGGAGCGCCTGCTCTACCGGCGGCTCTACCGCGCGGCCGAGCTCGATCAGGTCCTGTTCACCATCGGGCTGGTCTTCGTCTTCATCGCGTCGATCACGCTGATCATCGGCCCGGAGAATCAGCCGCTCACGCTGCCGCGCGGCGCTGCAGGGACAGCTCGATCTCGGCTTCATCAGCTACCGCACCTACAGCATCTTCCTGATCGTGGTCGGCATCGTCGATCGCGCGTCGGGCTCTGGCTCGGCTTCGAGCGCACCCGCATCGGCGCGCAGATCCGCGCCACCGTCGACAACCGGCGCATGGCGGAATCGATCGGCATCAACGTCGACCGGCTGTTCACCCTCACCTTCGCCTTCGGCAGCGGCATGGCCGCGCTCGGCGGCGGGCTCGGCGCCGAGTTCCTCGGCCTCGATCCGCAATACGCGCTCAAATACCTCGTCTATTTTCTGATCGTGGTGGCGGTCGGCGGGCTCGGCCAGGTGACCGGCGTGTTCTTCGCCTCGCTCCTGATCGGCGTGCTCGACTTCGCGCTCAAGCTCTACCTGCCCAAGGGCGGCACACTGTTCATCTTCGCCCTGACCATCCTGCTGCTGCTGTGGCGGCCGCAGGGCCTGTTCGGAAAGAAGACGACATGACCGCGATGGCCCCGGCTCCGGTCAAGCACCCCGCGGCGCTTGCGCTGACCGAACGCCACCGGCTGCGGCTCTGGGAGCCGCTCCCCTGGCTCCTCGCCATTGCCTGCTACTTCGCCTTTCCGAACTATCTCGGCTTCGGCACCGAGCTGCTGGTCGCGATCCTGTTCGCGCTCTCGCTCGACCTCGTGCTCGGCTATGCCGGCATCGTCACCCTCGGCCATGCCGCCTTCTTCGGCGCCGGCGCCTATACGGTCGGAATGCTGGCCCATCACGGCATCTGGACCGAGCCGATCACGGGCCTGCTGCTGGCGGCGGTCGTGGCGGCGATCATCGGCCTCGCGTCCGGCCTGGTGCTGCTGCGCACGCACCGGCCTCACGCTCCTCATGCTCACGCTCTGCACCATGGCGCTGCTCGAGGAAGCCGCCAACATGGCGCACGACTATACCGGCGGCTTCGACGGCCTGGCGAGCCTGCCGATCGCCCCGATCTTCGGGCGATTCGAGTTCAATCCGCTCTATTCGAACACGCAGTATCTGTACGTGCTCGCGGTGCTGTTCATCTGCTTCGTGTTCGTGCGTACGCTGATCTATTCGCCGTTCGGCCAGAGCCTGACCGGTATTCGCGAGAACACGCTGCGCATGCACGCGGTCGGCTCGCCGGTGCGGGCGCGGCTGGTCACCTGCTACACCATCTCGGCCGCCATTGCCGGCATCGCCGGCGCGCTGTGGGCGCAGGCGTCGGCCTATGTCAATCTGAGCGCGCTGGGCCTCGATCGCGCGGCCACCGTGCTCATCATCCTCATCCTCGGCGGCTATGGCCGGCTCTACGGCGCCTTCATCGGCGCCGTCGCCTATATGGTGCTCTCGCACTTCCTCGCCCGCTTCTATCCGACCGCCTGGCAGCTGGGCTTAGGCCTTCTGCTGGTCGTGATCGCGCTGTTCGCGCGCAACGGCATTCTCGGCATTGGCGAGGCGCTGCTGCACCGTCTCGGCTGGAAGCGTTCGCCGTCATGACCGCGCCCTGCTCGAGACCCGCGGCCTGTGCAAGAACTTCGGCGCGCTTGCCGCCACCCGCAACGTCAACTTCAAGCTCGAGCGCGGGCGCGCGCCACGCGCTGATCGGCCCCAACGGCGCGGGCAAGACCACCTTCATCAACCTGCTCACCGGCGTGCTGTCGCCGAGCTCGGGCGCCGTGCTGCTTGACGGCAACGACATCAGCGCGGTGTCGCAGGCCGGGCGCGTCAAGCTCGGCATCGCCCGCACCTTCCAGATCAACCGGCTGTTCCGCGGGCTCTCGGTGCTGGAGAACGTCTATATCGCCGTCGCCGAACGCCTCGGCGCGGCCCCCGCCATGCTCCAGCCGGCGGGCAAGCGCCAGGACGTGATCGAGGAATCGATGCAGCTCCTCGAGATGCTCAAGCTTCACGACGACGCCGGCGAGCGCATCTCCGAGCTCCCCTACGGCCGTCAGCGCCTGGTCGAGCTCGCGATCGCGCTCGGATTGAAGCCCGAGGTCCTGCTCCTCGACGAGCCCGCCGCCGGCGTGCCCAGCACCGAGAGCCACATCATCCTCGACGCCATCGAGACGCTGCCGAAGCATATCGGCGTGCTCATCATCGAGCACGACATGGACGTGGTGTTTCGTTTTGCCCAGCGGATCACGGTCATGGTGGAAGGCGCCCTCCTCACCGAGGGTGTGCCGAAGGACATCGCGGCGGACGAGCGCGTGCGCGCCGTCTATCTCGGTCAGGAGGCGCACCGGTGAGCGACGCCTTCGCGCTCGATCTCGACGAGGTCTCCGCCGGATACGGCGAGACCGTGGTGCTGGAAAAGGTCGCGGCTCGCGCTCAAGGACGGCGAGACGCTCTCGATCATCGGCCGCAACGGCGTCGGCAAGACCACGCTGCTGGCGACGATCATGGGCCACACCTCGCTGCATGGCGGACGCCTGCGCCTGCACGGCAAGGACATCGCCTATCTCGCCCCCTACCGCCGGGCGCTGGCCGGGCTCGGCTACGTGCCGCAGGAACGGGAGATCTTCCCGTCCCTGACCTTGCGCGAGAACCTCGAGGTCGCGGCGCGGCCCGGCCGCTGGACGATCGACGAGGTGTTCGCGCTGTTTCCCAAGCTCGCGGCGCGCCAGACCAATCGCGGCAACCAGCTCTCCGGCGGCGAGCAGCAGATGCTGGCGATCGGCCGCGCGCTGGTGGGCAACCCGACCGTGCTGCTGATGGACGAGCCGTCCGAGGGCTTGGCGCCCGTCATCGTCGAGGAGTTGATGCGGGCGGTGAAGCAGCTTGCGCAAGCGGACGGACTGACGCTGCTGCTGGTCGAGCAGAACACGCGGCTGGCGCTCGACGTCTCGCCGCGCACCGTCGTGATGAACCGCGGCCGCATCGTCTATGACGGGCCGAGCGAGACGCTCAAGCACGACGCGTCGATGCTCGATCGGTTGATCGGCCTGGCGAAGACTCCGTAGGGTGGGCCTAAAGCGCGTTTACGCGCGTCTGCGACGCGCTATGGGCGCGCACTTGCGCGCCGTGCCCACGCGACGTTCTCTTTCACGCGTCGGACCTTTACGCGTGGGCACGGCGCTGCAGCGTTTACGTCGCAAGAATGAGTTCTTGTTCCGCGCCTTTGCCCACCCTACAGCGCTTTGCCCACCCTACAAGGCTGTCGCCTGAGGCCAACGCGTGAGCGCGGTGGCGCCCTCCGCCGTCAGCCCGTACACGCCGCGCTCGACGCGGAAGAACCAGCCGTAGACGTTGTGCAAAAGAATCTTCGGCCCATCGGGGATGGTGGCCCTGATCTCGGACGTGCGGCGGGGGCCGGCGGACAGCGACGCAGCGCAGGCGAGCGCCTGCTGGCGGTAGGCGGTCATGATCGGCACCTTGGTCGTGCCGCCCATCGCGGGATCGCCGATGCGGCGGCGATGCTCGCTGACGAGGCGGGAGCGCCGCTTGGGATCGCGGCGGGGCCGCCAAGGCCCCGGCTCGACCAGCACCTCGACCCGGCCCGTCGACAAGACGCCGAGCAGCCCGAAGCCCAGGAAGCGGCAAAGCTTGCGCACGCGCGGATCGTTCTCGCGGCCGCCGCGCGCCGCACATGCGCACGGCGAGCCAGACCTCGTCGCACGCCGCTGTCCGGTTGATGCCTTGCAGGACGAGCTCGAGATTGAAGCCGAGCTTGAGCTCGCCGATGACGACGATCGGCGGCTCTTCGGCGCGGGCCGCGCTGGCGAGCGAAGCGAGCGGCCAGCGCGGCGACTTTATGGTGCGCGCGCCGGACACTCGCCTTGAGCGGGGCTCGTCGGCGCGCAATGCAACAAGATCGCAGCCGCAGACCTCGCCCTTCACGTCGAAGCCGAGCGTCTCGAGGAAGCGCTTCACCGGTGGATAGAGTGACGTCTCCCGCGTCGCAGTGCTGCGGCGTCGCCGTCGGGGCATCTTCGCCCGCCGTTCAGGACTGTAGCGCCGCCGCCTCGATCCAGCCCACGCGGATGCGGGCCTGCAGGATGATGGCGTCGCATTGCTGTCGCGACAGCACCATGTCGCCGAGAATGCCGGGATGGCTCGTGGTCTTCCCGCCGGATTGCTCGGTCCAGCCGATGAGATCGTCGGTGGCGCAGCCGGCCAGATCCTCGACCGTCTTGATGCCGTTCTTGCCGAAGGCGACCAGCATCGATTCGAGAATGCCAGGAATGTCGCGCAGCGCGTCGTCGACGTCGGGTGCAGCGCGGCGCGCCTCCGGCGCGGGAACGGGCGCAGGTGGCGGTGCCGCAGGCGCGGAATCCATGTGGGTCAGCTTGTTGCGCAAGCCTCGGAAAAGCGAGAAAGGCGATACGGCTGTCATGGCTGAACCCGGATTGGAATCGGCACCCCACGGTCGCCCGGATTTGGTAAACGGATCGTTAACGAGTGGCCAAAATGGGGCGGAGCAGCGCGTAAAATCTCGGCAAAAAAAACCGCCGGGCGTGAGCCGCGGCGGTCGTGTCGCTTAGAGCTGAGCGCTCTCACTCGACTTTGAGGTTCTCTGCGGATTCTTTCCCGCGGTTGGCCACGACTTCGTATTGGACGACCTGCCCCTCGTTGAGAGTGCTCAGTCCTGCGCGTTCGACCGCCGAAATGTGAACGAACACGTCCTTGCCGCCACCTTGCGGTTGAATAAACCCGTAGCCCTTGGTCGGGTTGAACCACTTCACAGTGCCTTTAGCCATCGCTCGCCTCCTGTTGACATCTCTACCTTACCGTCCCGGCCCCTTTGTGCCAATGCCGGAATCTCTTATGACCCATCAATACGAGCTATTTCGTCGGTCCTGAGCCTCGTCTCCCGGTTCGCCCTCGGCGCAAGGGCGCCTGGACCATTCGAGGCGGATAGCGCGCAGAAATGGCGGTTTTCCCCAGCTTTGGCGCACCCTGTTGAAAACTGTGGGGAAAATCCCGGCGATAGCGCAAGCGAATGGCACCAGCGGGGGCCCCGGACCGACCGCCGCGAGAGGAAATCATGGACCACATCCCTGCCACTGCGCTGGCGAGCGACGCGCGCGGCCAGCGCAGCCACTCCAATAGTGCGCGCGCATAGCGCGTCGAAAGACGCGCGTAAACGCGCTGGTGACACTCGCCCTGAACCGGTCTCGTCGGCGCGCGCGCCGCACGGCCGCTTCGCGTCAGATGAAATCAAGATTCGTTGCCGTGACGGCGGGCAGGCCGGTGATGTCGCGAGCGTCACCGCCGCGCCGGCGCCGGTGCCGTCCGCGGAGCTGCCTATGTCGCTGCTACGTCCGCGGACATCGATCTGAAATAATGCTCGGCGTGCTGGTAGTAGTTCTCCGCTCCAATCAAATTGCCGCTCTGGGCCTCAGCTTGGGCGAGCGCCAAATAGCGCTCATAATTTCTTTGCGCGTTTTGAATGCCCTTCTGCTCGGGGCGAGCGCCATTCGATGTCCACCGCTTCGAGCGGGGATTATTAAATGACGCTGCCGGTCTGGATTGGCGCGTCCTCATGTTCGTACTTGGGCCATTCTGCATGGCTCACTCCTTGGACTTTTCAGGTTAAGGTCTTGGCAGGTGAAAGTGCTCCGTGCGGCGCACGAAGGATGAGAGCTGGTGGCGTGCATCTCTGAACGACGAGCCGCCGCTCCGTAGAAAGCCGTGGCTTTGCTATCCGCCACGGTCATCAGTCCGCAACGCAGACGCGGCCCCCCGCTGGCGGCCGATTCGCCGCAACAACGAATTCTTGTACTCGTAGTGAAGAAAGGTTCCCGCAGGAAATGCTCGCAATTTCTGGAGCTGATCGGTTCATTCGTCGTGGCGGTTACCTGCCGACTACACGCGATCCATGAACCGAATATCTGCAACATGGGAATAACCCGAGGGATTGTCAAGCACGGCAGAAACGGTGAACAACGAGCGCACCGGACCACGCACCGGGATTTCAGGCGCAAATGACTATGCCCGCCGATCGCGCCGAGAGCTTCCGCGTCAGATGAAATCGAGATTCGCCGCCGTGAAGGCGGGCAGGCCGGTGAACGTCGCGAGCGTCACCGCCGCGCCGGCGCCGGTTCCGTCCGCGTCGTAGAGCAGCACGCCCGTCGCCGTGTTGTAGTGGAAACGCTCGGACGCGGATCCGAACGTGCTGCTGGCTGAGCTTCCGAACACCGTCGCCGGGTCGGTGCCCGCCGTGAGCCCGCCGCCGAAGGCCGACGCCAGGATATCGATCATGTCTTGCGCCACGTTGAAGTCGGCGATCGTGTCGCCTCCTTCGGTCGTCAGCATGTACACGAAGTGGTCGGCACCGCTGCCGCCGGTCAGCGTGTCGCCCCCGGCGCCGCCGACCAGCCAGTCGCTGCCGGTCCCGCCGGTGATGCCGTCGGCGCCGGCATCGCCGATCAAGAGGTTGGTGCCGTCGCCGCCGTTGATGGTGTCGATGCCGCCGCCGCCGGATATCACGTCGTTGCCGGTGTTGCCGGTCAACGTCTCGGCGGCGCTGGAGCCGGCCAGGATGGTGTTGACGCCCGCGGTCGCGGTCCGCGGGCTGCTGTCGTCGATGCTGAGCGTGTAGGATCCGGTGCCGAGCGAGTAGCCCGCGTAGGTCGCGCCGCCGGAGAACGACAGCGTCTCCACCACGTCGGTGGCGCCGACGAAATGGTTGGTCACCGTGATCTGCTGCCCGTTGTAGGCGATGACGAGATTGCCGGTGGCGGCGGTGGTGCTGGAGTCGGTGAAGTCCAGCGTGCTGAGCGCGGCGCCGTTGCCTTGGATGACGATACTATCGCCAGTGCCGACGCCGCTTTCGTTGATGGTGTCGGTACCGTCGGAGAGCCCGAAGACATAGGTGTCGTTGCCGGCTGCGCCGGCGAGCGTATCGGTATTGGCGCCGCCGACCAGCCAGTCCGTACCGGTGCCGCCCGTCATGCCGTCGTTTCCGGCGCCGCCGACCATCAGGTTGGTGCCGTCGCCGCTGGTGATGGTGTCGTTGCCGCCGCCGCCGAATATCAGGTCGTTGCCCGTGTTGCCGTTCAGCGTCTCGAGATTCGAGGAGCCGGCCAGGATGGTGTTGACGCCGGCCGCCGCGGCCCGCGGGCTGCTGTCGTCGGTGCTGAGCGTGTAGGCCCCGGTGCCCAGCGAGAAGCCCGCGTAGGTCGCGCCGCCGGAGAACGTCAGCGTCTCCACCACGTTGTTGCCACCGGCAAAGTGGCTGGTGACCGTGATCTGCTGCCCGTTATAGGAGATCACGAGGTTGCCGGTCGCGGCGGTGGTCGAGGAGTTGGTGAAATCGAGCGTGGTGAGATCGGCGCCGCTGGCCAGAATGACGATACTATCGGCGGTGCCGACGCCGCTTTCCGTGATGGTGTCGGTGCCGTCGGACAGTCCGAAATTGTAGGTGTCGTTGCCGGCGCCGCCCGACAGCGAATCGTTCCCGGCGCCGCCCGCGATCGTATCGACGCCGGCGCCGCCGGTGATCGTATCCGCGCCGCCCAGGTTGGTGCCGATCACGGTGATGCGGTTGGCGCCGGTCAGACCGGAGCCGCTGATCGTGACACCATTGGTCATCGCCACCGCGGCGCTGATCTGGATGTCATTCTGCGTGCCGTCGCCGTTGGCGTCGGCGGTTGACACCTGGCTGTTGGCCACCGTCAGATTGAAGCCGGAGGCGTTCACGTTGAACGTAATACTATCGATGTTGGTAATGGTGGTGAACGTGGACAGGTTGTAGGTGCCGGCGGCGTCGAGCTGCAGCGTGTCGATGGTGCCGGCCTCCGCGGTGCCGTTGATGGTCTCGCCGGCCGCCAGATGCGCGACCGCCCCGATGACGAAGGTGTCGGCGCCGGTGCCGCCCGTCAGGGCGTCCACCCCGGCGCCGCCGGTGATGGTATCGGCGCCGACGCCGCCGTCGATCGTGTCGGCGCCCGCACCGCCGGTGATGATGTCGGCGCCGCCGAGATTGGTGCCGACGACGGTGATGCGGTTGGTGCCGGTGAGGCCGGACGCGTCGATCGTGACGCCATTGGTCATCGCCACCGCGGCGCTGATCTGGAGATCGTTCTGGGTGCCGTCGCCGTTGGCATCGGCGCTCGACACCTGGCTGTCCGCTACCGTCAGGTCGAAGCCGGCGGCGTTCACGTTGAACGTAATACTATCGATATTGGTGATGGTGGAGAACGTGGACAGGTCGTAGGTGCCGGCGGCGTCGAGCCGCAAGGTGTCGATCGTTCCGGCCTCCGAGGTGCCGTTGATGGTTTCGCCGGCTGCGAGATCCGCGACCGCACCGATGACGAAGGTGTCGGCCCCGGTGCCGCCGGTCAGGGTGTCTACCCCGGCCCCGCCGGTGATGGTGTCGGTGCCGGCGCCGCCATCGATGGTGTCAGCGCCCGCGCCGCCGGTGATGATGTCGGCACCGCCGAGATTGGTGCCCACGACAGTGATGCGGTTGGTGCCGGTGAGGCCCGATGCATTGATCGTCACCGCGTTGGTCATCGCCACCGACGCGCTGATCTGGAGGTCGTTCTGGGTGCCGTCGCCATTGGCGTCGGCGGTGGACACCTGGCTGTCCGCTACCGTCAGGTTGAAGCCGGCGGCGTTCACGTTGAACGCAATACTATCGATATTGGTGATGGTGGAGAACGTGGACAGGTTGTAGGTGCCGGCGGCGTCGAGCCGCAGCGTATCGATCGTGCCGGCCTCCGCCGTGCCGTTGATGGTCTCGCCGGCAGCTAGATGCGCGACGGTACCGACGACGAACGTGTCGGCCCCGGTACCGCCGGTGAGCGTGTCCACGCCGGCCCCGCCGGTGATGGTATCGGCGCCCGCGCCGCCATCGATCGTGTCCGACGCCAGCCCCGCCGGTGATGATGTCGGCGCCGCCCAGGTTGGTGCCGACCACGTTGATGCGGTTGGTGCCGGTCAGGCCCGACGCATTGATCGTCACCGCGTTGGTCATCGCCACCGACGCGCTGATCTGGAGATCATTCTGGGTGCCGTCGCCGTTGGCGTCCGCGGTCGACACCTGGCTGTCCACCACGGTCAGGTTGAAGCCCGCGGCGTTCACATTGAGCGCGATGGCGTCGATATTGGTGATCGTGGTGAAGCCAGACAGGTTATAGGTGCCGGCGGCGTCGAGCCGCAGCGTGTCGATCGTGCCGGCTTCTGTGGTGCCGTTGATGGTCTCGCCGGCGGCCAGCTCCGCGACCGCGCCGATCACGAATGTGTCGGCGCCGGTCCCGCCGGTCAGGACGTCCGCGGCGGTCCCGCCGGTGATCGACGTCGGCGCCGGCGCCACCGGTGATGGTGTCGATGCCTGCCCCGCCGTCGATGGTGTCAGCGCCCGCGCCGCCGGTGATGCTGTCGGCGCCGCCGAGATTGGTGCCGACGACGGTGATGCGGTTGGTGCCGGTGAGGCCCGACGCGTTGATCGTCACCGCGTTGGTCATCGCCACCGACGCGCTGATCTGGAGGTCGTTCTGGGTGCCGTCGCCGTTGGCGTCGGCGGTGGACACCTGGCTGTCCGCCACCGTCAGGTTGAAGCCGGCGGCGTTCACATTGAGTGCGATGGCATCGATATTGGTGATGGTTGAGAACGTGGACAGGTTGTAGGTCCCGGCGGCGTCGAGCCGCAGCGTATCGATCGTGCCGGCCTCCGCCGTGCCGTTGATGGTCTCGCCGGCGGCAAGATGCGCGACCGTACCGACGACGAACGTGTCGGCCCCGGTCCCGCCGGTCAGAACGTCTGCGCCAGCCCCGCCGGTGATCGTGTCGGCGCCCGCACCGGCATCGATGGTATCGACGCCGGCGCCGCCGGTGATGATGTCGGCGCCGCCCAGGTTGGTGCCGACCACGTTGATGCGGTTGGTGCCGGTCAGGCCCGACGCATTGATCGTCACCGCGTTGGTCATCGCCACCGACGCGCTGATCTGGAGGTCGTTCTGGGTGCCGTCGCCGTTGGCGTCGGCGGTCGAACACCTGGCTGTCGGCCACGGTCAGGTCGAAGCCGGCAGCGTTCACGTTGAGCGCGATGGCATCGATGTTGGTGATCGTGCTGAACGTCGAGAGGTTGTAGGTGCCGGCGGCGTCGAGCCGCAGCGTGTCGGTGGTGCCGGCTTCCGACGTGCCGTTGATCGTCTCGCCGGCGGCGAGGTCCGAGAGGACGCCGATCACGAAGGTGTCGGCCCCGGTGCCGCCCGTCAGGATATCCACGCCGGCTCCGCCGGTGATGATATCGGCGCCCGCGCCGCCATTGATCGTGTCGGCGCCGGCGCCGCCGGTGATGGTGTCGGAGCCGCCCAGGTTGGTGCCGACCACACTGATGCGGTTGGTGCCGGTCAGGCCCGACGCGTTGATCGTCACCGCGTTGGTCATCGCCACCGACGCACCGATCTGCAGGTCGTTCTGCGTGCCATCGCCGTTGGCGTCGGCGGTCGACACCTGGCTGTCCGCCACGGTCAGGTTGAAGCCCGCGGCATTCACGTTGAACGTGATGGCGTCGATGTTGGTGATGGTGGTGAAGCTGGACAGGTTGTAGGTGCCGGCACCGTCGAGCTGCAGGGTATCGATCGTTGCGGCTTCCGCGGTGCCGTTGATGGTCTCGCCCGCCGCGAGGTCCGAGGCCGTGCCGATGATGAAGGTGTCCGCCCCGGTGCCGCCGGTCAGGACGTCCACACCGGCTCCGCCCGTGATCGTATCGCTGCCGGCGCCGCCATCGATCGTGTCGGCACCCGCGCCGCCGGTGATGGTATCCGCGCCGCCCAGGTTGGTGCCGATCACTGTGATGCGATTGAGCCCGGTGAGACCGGACGCATTGATCGTGACGCCGTTGGTCATCGCCACCGACGCACCGATCTGGAGATCATTCTGAGTGCCGTCGCCGTTGGCATCGGCGGTCGACACCTGGCTGTCCGCCACCGTCAGGTTGAAGCCCGCGGCATTCGCGTTGAACGCGATCGCGTCGATGTTGGTGATGGTGGTGAAGCCGGACAGGTTATAGGTGCCGGCCGCGTCCAGCCGCAGGATGTCGATGGTGCCCGCTTCGGCGGTCCCGTTGATGGTCTCGCCGGCGGCAAGGTCGGCGGCCGCGCCGATCACGAAGGTGTCGGCCCCGGTGCCGCCGGTCATGACATCCGCGCCCGCTCCGCCGGTGATCGTGTCGGCGCCGGCGCCGGCGTCGATCGTGTCCGCCGCCGCGCCGCCGATGATGATGTCGGCGCCGACGAGATTGGCGCCGACCACCGCGATGCGGTTGAGGCCGGTGAGGCCGGACGCGTTGATCGTCACGCCATTCGTCATCGCGACTGCGGCGCTGAACCGAAGATCGTTCTTCGTGCCGTCGCCGTTGGCGTCGGCGGTCGAAACCTGGCTGTCGGCCACGGTCACGTTGAAGCCGGCGGCGTTCACGTTGAAAACGATGGCGTCGATATTGCTGATGGTGCTGAAGGTCGAGAAATCGAAGGTGCCGGCGGCGTCGAGTCGCAAGGTGTCGATCGTGCCGGCTTCCGAGGTGCCGTCGATGGTCTCGCCGGCAGCGAGCTCCGCGACCGCGCCGATGACGAAGGTGTCGGCGCCGGTGCCGCCGGTCAGCACGTCCGCGCCCGTCCCGCCGGTGATCACGTCGGCACCGGCACCACCGGTGATGCTGTCGATACCCGCGCCGCCGTCGATGGTGTCCGCGCCGGCGCCGCCGGTGATGGTGTCGGCGCCGCCGAGATTGCTGCCGACGACAGTGATGCGGTTGCTGCCGGTGAGGCCCGACGCGTCGATCGTGACACCGTTGGTCATCGCCACCGCGGCGCTGATCTGGAGGTCGTTCTGGGTGCTGTCGCCATTGGCGTCGGCGGTCGATACCTGGCTGTCCGCCAACGTCAGGTTGAAGCCCGCGGCATTCACATTGAGCGCGATCGCGTCGATGTTGGTGATCGTGCTGAAGGTGGAGAGGTTGTAAGTGCCGGCAGCATCGAGCCGCAGCGTGTCGATCGTCCCGGCCTCCGCGGTGCCGTCGATGGTCTCGCCGGCGGCCAGATCCGAGACCGCGCCGATGACGAAGACGTCGGCCCCGGCGCCGCCGGTGCTGGTGTCGGCGCCCGCGCCACCGGTGAGCGTATCGTCGCCGCCGAGGCCGGCGATCGTATCTTCCTCGGACGACCCCGTGAGCGTGTCGGCACCGGCCGTTCCCGTGTAGGAGCCGGAGACGTTGGTGACGGTGACGGCGACGTTCTGGGTGTCGGTGTTGGTGCCGTCGGAGACCTGCACCTGCACGTCGTAGACGTTGTTGCCGCCGGCGTCGGTCGGGGCTTCGAAGTCGGGCGCGGACAAGAAGGTGACCTCGCCGGTGGAGGAATTGATGGCGAACTTGGCCGCGTCGGCGCCGCCCACGATGCTGTAGGTCAGCGTCGCCCCGGCATCGGCGTCGGTGGCCGTGACCGTGGTGACAGCGGTCGAGTTCTCCGCAACGTTGACCGACGCGCTCGAGCCGCCGCCGTTCGACGTGATGACCGGCGTATTGTCGTTGACGTTGGTGACGGTGACGGCGATGTCCTGCGTGTCGGTATTGGTGCCATCGGACACCTGCACCTGGACGTCGTAGACGTTGTTGCCGCCGGCATCGGTCGGGGTCTCGGCGTCCGGCGCCGAGACGAAGGTGAGCTCGCCGGTCGAGGAATTGATCGTGAACTTGGCGGCATCGGCGCCGCCGACGATGGTGTAGGTCAGCGTCGCGCCGGCATCGGCGTCCGTGGCCGTGACTGTCGTGACGGCCGTGCCGTTCTCCGCAACGTTGACCGACGCCGTGGCAGCACCGCCGTTCGAGGTGATCACCGGGGTATTGTCGTTGACGTTGGTGACGGTGACGGCGATGTCCTGGGTATCGGTGTTGGTGCCGTCGGAGACCTGCACCTGCACGTCGTAGACGTTGTTGCCGCCGGCGTCGGTCGGCGTCTCGGCATCCGGGGCGGAGACGAACTCCAGCGCGCCGGTCGAGGAATTGATCGTGAACTTGGCGGCGTCGGCACCGCCCACGATGCTGTAGGTCAGCGTCGCGCCGGCGTCGGCGTCCGTCGCCGTGACCGTGGTGACCGCGGTCGAGTTCTCCGCCACGTTGACCGATGCAGTCGCGCCGCCGCCGTTCGAGGTGATGACAGGGGTGTTGTCGTTGACGTTGGTGACGGTGACAGCGATGTCCTGGGTGTCGGTGTTGGTGCCGTCGGACACCTGCACCTGCACGTCGTAGACATTGTTGCCGCCGGCGTCGGTCGGGGTTTCGGCATCCGGGGCGGAGACGAACTCCAGCACGCCGGTCGAGGAATTGATCGTGAATTTGGCGGCATCGGCGCCGCCCACGATGCTGTAGGTCAGCGTCGCGCCGGCATCGGCGTCCGTCGCCGTGACCGTGGTGACGGCAGTCGTGTTCTCCGCCACGTTGACCGACGCGGTCGCAGCGCCCCCGTTCGAGGTGATGACAGGGGTATTGTCGTTGACGCTGGTGACGGTGACGGCGATGTCCTGGGTGTCGGTGTTGGTGCCGTCCGACACCTGCACCTGGACGTCGTAGACATTGTTGCCGCCGGCGTCGGTCGGGGTCTCGAAATCGGGCGCGGACACGAAGCTGAGCGCGCCGGTGGTCGCGTTGACCGTGAACTTGGCGGCGTCTGCCCCGCCCACGATGCTGTAGGTCAGCGTGGCGCCGGCGTCGGCGTCCGTGGCGGCGACCGTGGTAACGGCCGTGGCATTTTCCGCGACGTTGACCGAAGCCGTTGCGCCGCCGCCGTTCGACGTGATGACCGGGGTGTTGTCGTTGACGTTGGTGACGGTGACGGCGATGTCCTGGGTGTCGGTATTGGTGCCGTCGGAGACCTGCACCTGGACGTCGTAGACATTGTTGCCGCCGGCATCGGTCGGGACCTCGGCGTCAGGGGCCGAGACGAAGGCCAGCACACCGGTCGAGGCATTGATCGTGAACTTGGCGGCATCGGCGCCGCCCACGATGGTGTAGGTCTGCGTCGCCCCGGCGTCCGCGTCGGTCGCGGTGACGGTGGTTACCGCGGTCGTGTTCTCCGCGACGTTGACCGACGCCGTCGCTCCGCCACCGTTCGAGCTGATCACGGGGGCATTGTCGTTGACGCCCGTGACAGTGACCGCGATATCCTGGGTGTCCGTGTTGGTACCGTCGGACACCTGCACCTGCACGTCGTAGACGTTGTTGCCGCCGGCATCGGTCGGGGCCTCGAAGTCGGGCGCGGACACGAAGCTGAGCACGCCGGTGGTCGCGTTGACCGTGAACTTGGCGGCGTCTGCCCCGCCCACGATGCTGTAGGTCAGCGTGGCACCGGCGTCGGCGTCGGTCGCCGTGACCGTCGTGACGGCCGTGGCATTTTCCGCGACGTTGACCGATGCCGTCGCCGCGCCGCCGTTCGAGGTGATGACGGGGGTGTTGTCGTTGACGTTGGTGACGGTGACCGCGATGTCCTGGGTATCGGTATTGGTGCCGTCCGACACCTGCACCTGGACGTCATAGATGTTGTTGCCGCCGGCGTCCGTGGGGGCCTCGGCATCGGGCGCGGAGACGAAGGACAGCACACCGGTCGTGGCGTTGATGGTGAACATGGCGGCGTCGGCGCCGCCCACGATGCTGTAGGTCTGCGTCGCACCGGCGTCCGCATCTGAAGCCGTGACAGTCGTCACCGCGGTCGTGTTCTCCGCCACGTTGACCGAAGCCGTCGCAGCGCCCCCGTTCGAGGTGATCACGGGATTGTTGTCGTTGACGTTGGTGACGGTGACGGCGATGTCCTGGGTATCGGTGTTGGTGCCGTCGGAGACCTGCACCTGGACGTCGTAGATATTGTTGCCGCCGGCATCGGTCGGGATCTCGGAGTCGGGGGCCGAGACGAAGGTCAGCACGCCGGTCGTGGCATTGATCGTGAACTTGGCGGCATCGGCGCCGCCCACGATGCGTGTAGGTCAGCGTCGCACCGGCGTCGGCGTCGGTCGCGGTCACCGTGGTCACGGCCGTCGTGTTCTCCGCGACGTTGACCGATGCGGTCGGCCCGCCGCCGTTCGAGGTGATCGACCGGGGTATTGTCGTTGACGTTGGTGACGGTGACGGCGATGTCCTGGGTGTCGGTGTTGGTGCCGTCGGAGACCTGCACCTGCACGTCGTAGACATTGTTGCCGCCGGCGTCGGTCGGCGCCTCGAAGTCCGGCGCCGAGACGAAGGTCAGCACGCCGGTCGTGGCATTGATCGTGAACTTGGCGGCATCGGCGCCGCCGACGATCGTGTAGGTCAGCGTCGCGCCGGCATCGGCGTCGGTCGCCGTGACCGTCGTCACCGCCGTGCGCGTTCTCCGCCACGTTGACCGCCGCCGTGGCGCCGCCGCCGTTCGAGGTGATCGACCGGGGTGTTGTCGTTGACGTTGGTGACGGTGACCGCGATGGCCTGGGTGTCGGTGTTGGTGCCGTCGGAGACCTGCACCTGCACGTCGTAGACATTGTTGCCGCCGGCGTCGGTCGGGCGCCTCGAAGTCCGGCGCCGAGACGAAGGTCAGCACGCCGGTCGTGGCATTGATGGTGAACTTGGCGGCGTCGGCGCCGCCGACGATGGTGTAGGTCAGCGTCGCGCCGGCGTCGGCGTCGGTCGCCGTCACCGTCGTCACGGCCGTGCGTGTTCTCGGCGACGTTGACCGAGGCCGTCGCGCCGCCGCCGTTCGAGCGTGATGACCGGGGCTGTTGTCGTTGACGTTGGTGACCGTGACCGCGATGGCCTGGGTGTCGGTGTTGGTGCCGTCGGAGACCTGCACCTGCACGTCGTAGACGTTGTTGCCGCCGGCGTCGGTCGGGGCCTCGAAGTCCGGCGCGGAGACGAAGGTCAGCACGCCGGTCGTGGCGTTGATGGTGAACTTGGCGGCGTCGGCGCCGCCGACGATGGTGTAGGTCAGCGTGGCGCCGGCGTCGGCGTCGGTCGCCGTGACCGTCGTCACGGCGGTCGTGTTCTCGGCCACGTTGACCGACGCCGTCGCGCCGCCGCCGTTCGAGGTGATGACCGGGGTGTTGTCGTTGACGTTGGTGACGGTGACCGCGATGTCCTGGGTGTCGGTGTTGGTGCCGTCGGAGACCTGCACGTGACGTCGTAGACGTTGTTGCCGCCGGCGTCGGTCGGCGCCTCGAAGTCCGGCGCGGAGACGAAGGTCAGCACGCCGGTCGTGGCATTGATCGTGAACTTGGCGGCGTCGGCGCCGCCGATGATGGTGTAGGTCAGCGTCGCGCCGGCATCGGCGTCGGTCGCGGTCACCGTGGTCACCGCGGTGCTGTTCTCGGCCACGTTGACCGCGGCCGTCGCGCCGCCGCCGTTGGAGGTGATGACCGGGGTATTGTCGTTGACGTTGGTGACGGTGACGGCGATGGCCTGGGTGTCGGTGTGGGTGCCGTCGGACACCTGCACCTGCACGTCGTAGACGTTGTTGGCGCCGGCGTCGGTCGGCGACTTCGAAATCGGGGGCCGAGACGAAGGTCAGCACGCCGGTCGTGGCGTTGATGGTGAACTTGGCGGCGTCCGCGCCGCCGACGATGGTGTAGGTCAGCGTCGCGCCGGCATCGGCGTCGGTCGCCGTGACCGTCGTCACGGCCGTGCTGTTCTCCGCGACGTTGACCGCGCCGTGGCGCCGCCGCCGTTCGAGGTGATGACCGGGCGCTTGTCGTTGACGTTGGTGACCGTGACGGCGATGTCCTGGGTATCGGTGCTGGTGCCGTCGGAGACCTGCACCTGCACGTCGTAGACGTTGTTGCCGCCGGCGTCGGTCGGCGCTTCCGAAGTCGGGCGCGGAGACGAAGCCAGCACGCCGGTCGTGGCGTTGATCGTGAACTTGGCGGCGTCCGCCCCGCCGACGATGGTGTAGGTCAGCGTCGCGCCGGCATCGGCGTCGGTCGCCGTGACCGTCGTCACGGCCGTGCCTGTTCTCGGCGACGTTGACCGACGCCGTCGCGCCGCCGCCGTTCGAGGTGATGACCGGGGTGTTGTCGTTGACGTTGGTGACGGTGACGGCGATGGCCTGGGTGTCGGTGTGGGTGCCGTCGGAGACCTGCACCTGCACGTCGTAGACGTTGTTGCCGCCGGCGTCGGTCGGCGTCTCGAAGTCCGGCGCCGAGACGAAGCGACAGCACGCCGGTCGTGGCATTGATCGTGAACTTGGCGGCGTCGGCGCCGCCGATGATGGTGTAGGTCAGCGTGGCGCCGGCATCGGCGTCGGTCGCGGTCACCGTCGTCACGGCGGTCGCTGTTCTCGGCGACGTTGACGGCGGCGGTGGCGCCGCCGCCATTCGACGTGATGACCGGGGCGTTGTCGTTGACGTTGGTGACGGTGACGGCGATGGCCTGGGTGTCGGTGTGGGTGCCGTCGGAGACCTGCACCTGACGTCGTAGACGTTGTTGCCGCCGGCATCGGTCGGCACCTCGAAGTCGGGCGCCGACGACGAAGGTCAGCACGCCGGTGGTCGCGTTGATCGTGAACTTGGCGGCGTCGGCGCCGCCGACGATGGTGTAGGTCAGCGTCGCGCCGGCGTCGGCGTCGGTCGCGGTCACCGTGGTGACGGCCGTCGTGTTCTCGGCGACGTTGACGGCCGCCGTGGCGCCGCCGCCGTTCGAGGTGATGACCGGGGTATTGTCGTTGACGTTGGTGACGGTGACGGCGATGTCCTGGGTGTCGGTATTGGTGCCGTCGGACACCTCGACCTGCACGTCGTAGACGTTGTTGCCGCCGGCGTCGGTCGGGGCCTCGGCGTCCGGAGCGGAGACGAAAGCCAGCACGCCGGTCGTGGCATTGATCGTGAACTTCGCCGCGTCCGCCCCGCCCACGATGCTGTAGGTCAACGTGGCGCCGGCGTCCGCGTCGGTCGCCGTGACAGTGGTCACGGCGGTGGAATTCTCCGCGACGTTGACCGAAGCCGTCGCGCCGCCGCCGTTCGAGCTGACCACGGGCGCATTGTCGTTGACATTGGTGACGGTGACCGCAATGTCCTGCGTATCCGTGTTGGTGCCATCCGAGACCTGCACCTGCACGTCGTAGACGTTGTTGCCGCCGGCGTCGGTCGGGATCTCGGAGTCGGGCGCCGAGACGAAGGACAGCACGCCAGTGGTCGCGTTGATCGTGAACTTGGCCGCATCGGCGCCACCCACGATGCTGTAGGTCAGAGTCGCGCCGGCGTCCGCGTCGGTCGCGGTCACCGTGGTGACGGCGGTCGTGTTCTCGGCGACGTTGACGGCCGCCGTTGCTCCGCCACCGTTCGAGGTGATGACGGGGGTGTTGTCATTGACGTTGGTGACGGTGACGGCGATGTCCTGGATATCCGTGTTGGTGCCATCCGACACCTGCATCTGGACATCGTAGACATTGTTGCCGCCGGTATCGGTCGGCACCTCGGCGTCGGGCGCCGACACGAAGGACAGCACGCCGGTCGTCGCGTTGACTGTGAACTTGGCCGCATCGGCGCCGCCGACGATGCTGTAGGTCAGCGTGGCGCCGGCATCGGCGTCCGATGCAGTCACCGTCGTCACCGTCGTGCCGTTCTCCGCCACGTTGATCGACGCCGTGGCGCCACCGCCGTTGGAGCTGATGACGGGCGCATTGTCGTTGACGTTGGTGACGGTGACGGCGATGTCCTGAACATCCGTATTGGTGCCGTCGGAGACCTGCACCTGCACGTCGTAGATGTTGTTGCCGCCGGCATCGGTCGGGATTTCGGCGTCCGGCGCCGAGACGAACGACAGCACGCCGGTCGTGGCGTTGATCGTGAATTTGGCGGCGTCCGACCCACCCACGATGCTGTAGGTCAGCGTCGCCCCGGCATCGGCATCTGACGCTGTGACGGTCGTGACGGCGGTGCCGTTCTCCGCAACGTTGACCGATGCGGTCGCCCCGCCGCCGTTCGAGCTGATCACCGGCGCATTGTCGTTGACGTTGGTGACGGTGACGGCGATGTCCTGGGTGTCGGTGTTGGTGCCGTCGGACACCTGCACCTGCACGTCGTAGACGTTATTGCCGCCGGCGTCGGTGGGGACCTCGGCGTCCGGCGCCGAGATGAACGACAGGACCCCTGTCGTGGCATTGACCGTGAACTTGGCAGCGTCGGCGCCGCCCACGATCGAGTAGGTCAGCGTCGCGCCGGCGTCAGCGTCCGATGCAGTGACCGTCGTCACCGTCGTGCCGTTCTCGGCGACATTGACCGCCGCGGTCGCTCCGCCGCCATTCGAGGTGATGACCGGGGTATTGTCGTTGACGTTGGTGACAGTGACCGCGATGTCCTGGGTGTCGGTGTTGGTGCCGTCGGACACCTGCACCTGGACGTCATAGACGTTGTTGCCGCCGACGTCGGTCGGTGTCTCCGCGTCCGGGGCGGAGATGAAAGCCAGCACGCCGGTCGCCGCGTTGATCGTGAACTTCGCTGCGTCGGCGCCGCCGGTGATGGAATAGGTCAGCGTCGCCCCGGCGTCGGCGTCGGTCGCCGTCACCGTGGTGACGGCCGTCGTGTTTTCCGCCACGTTGACGGACGCCGTGGCCGCGCCGCCGTTGGACGTGATTGCGGGGGCATTGTCGTTGACGTTGGTGACGGTGACGGCGATGTCCTGGATGTCGGTATTGGTGCCGTCCGACACCTGCACCTGCACGTCGTAGACATTGTTGCCGCCGGCGTCGGTCGGAGCCTCGGCGTCCGGCGCCGAGACGAACGACAACAAGCCAGTGGTCGCATTGATGGCGAACTTGGCGGCATCGGCGCCACCCACGATGCTGTAGGTCAGCGTCGCCCCGGCATCGGCGTCGGTCGCGGTGACGGTCGTGACGGCGGTGCCATTCTCCGCGACGTTGATCGATGCGGTCGAACCGGCCCCGTTGGAGGTGATCACGGGTGTATTGTCGTTGACGTTGGTGACGGTGACGGCGATGTCCTGGGTGTCGGTATTGGTGCCGTCCGACACCTGCACCTGGACGTCGTAGACATTGTTGCCGCCGGCGTCGGTCGGGGCCTCGGCATCGGGCGCCGACACGAACGACAGGACACCTGTCGTGGCATTGACCGTGAACTTGGCGGCGTCCGCGCCGCCCACGATGCTGTAGGTGAGCGTCGCGCCGGCATCGGCGTCAGTCGCGGTGACGGTGGTGACTGCCGTCGTATTCTCCGCGACGTTGACGGATGCGGTGGCCGCGCCACCATTCGAGGTGATGACCGGGGTATTGTCGTTGACGTTGGTGACGGTGACCGCGATGTCCTGGGTGTCGGTGTTGGTCCCGTCGGACACCTGCACCTGCACGTCGTAGACATTGTTGCCGCCGGCATCAGTGGGGACTTCGGCATCCGGCGCCGAGACGAACGACAAGACGCCCGTCGTGGCATTGACCGTGAACTTCGCGGCGTCGGCGCCGCCCACGATCGAGTAGGTCAGCGTGGCGCCGGCGTCGGCGTCAGTCGCGGTCACGGTGGTGACCGCCGTGGTATTCTCTGCGACGTTGACCGATGCGGCCGCCCCACCCCCGTTCGACGTGATCACGGGGGTGTTGTCGTTGACGTCGGTGACGGTGACGGCGATGTCCTGGGTATCGGTGTTGGTGCCGTCGGACACCTGCACCTGCACGTCGTAGATGTTGTTGCCGCCGGCATCGGTGGGGGCTTCGGCATCGGGCGCGGAGACGAAGGACAGCACGCCGGTCGTGGCATTGATCGTGAACTTGGCCGCGTCCGCCCCGCCGGTGATGGAATAAGTCAGGACAGCGCCGGCGTCGGCGTCTGACGCCGCGATCGTCGTGACAGCCGTGCTGTTCTCGGCAGCGTTGACCGATGCGCTCGCGCCGCCCCCGTTCGACGTGATCACGGGGGTATTGTCGTTGACGTTGGTGACGGTGACCGCGATGTCCTGGGTGTCGGTGTTGGTGCCGTCCGACACCTGCACCTGGACGTCGTAGACATTGTTGCCGCCGGCATCGGTCGGGACCTCGGCGTCGGGCGCAGAGACGAAGGACAGCACGCCGGTGGTGGCGTTGATCGTGAACTTGGCGGCATCCGCCCCGCCCACGATGCTGTAGGTCAGCGTCGCGCCGGCGTCGGCGTCGGTGGCGGTCGACCGTGGTCACGGCGGTCGTGTTTTCCGCGACGTTCACGGCGGCCGTGGCGCCGCCGCCGTTCGACGTGATGGCCGGCGTATTGTCGTTGACGTTGGTGACGGTGACGGCGATGTCCTGGGTATCGGTGTTGGTGCCGTCGGACACCTGCACCTGCACGTCGTAGACGTTGTTGGCGCCGGCATCGGTCGGGATTTCGGCGTCGGGTGCGGAGACGAAGGACAGCACGCCGGTGGTGGCATTGATGGTGAACTTGGCGGCGTCGGCGCCGCCCGTGATAGAATAAGTCAGGACAGCGCCGGCGTCCGCGTCGGTCGCCGCAACCGTCGTGACGGCCGTCGTGTTCTCCGCGACGTTGACGGCTGCGGTGGCACCGCCGCCGTTCGACGTGATCGCCGGGGTATTGTCGTTGACGCCGGTGACGGTGACGGCGATGTCCTGCGTGTCGGTGTGGCCGCCATCGGACACCTGCACCTGGACGTCGTAGACGTTGTCGGCGCCGGCGTCGGTCGGGACCTCGGCATCCGGCGCGGAGACGAAGGACAGGACGCCCGTCGTGGCATTGACCGTGAACTTGGCGGCGTCGGCGCCGCCGACGATGCTGTAGGTCAGCGTCGCGCCGGCGTCCGCGTCGGTCGCGGTCACCGTGGTGACGGCAGTCGTGTTCTCCGCGACGTTGACCGATGCCGTCGCCCCGCCCCCGTTCGATGTGATCACGGGGGAATTGTCGCTCAGGTTGATGACCGAGACGGCGATATCCTGAGTATCGGTGTTCGTGCCGTCCGACACCTGCACCTGCACGTCGTAGACGTTGTCGGCGCCGGCGTCGGTCGGGAGCTCGGCATCGGGGGCGGACACGAACGACAGGACGCCGGTGGTGGCATTGATGGTGAACTGGGCGGCGTCGGCGCCACCCACGATGGAATAGGTCAGGGTCGCGCCGGCATCGGCGTCCGACGCAACGACCGTTGTCACCGCCGTGCTGCCCTCCGGCACGTTGACGGACGCGGTGGTACCGCCGCCGTTCGACGTGATCACGGGGGTGTTGTCGTTGACGTTGGTGACGGTGACCGCGATGTCCTGGGTGTCGGTGTTGGTGCCGTCGGACACCTGCACCTGGACGTCGTAGACGTTGTTGCCGCCGGCGTCGGTCGGCGCCTCGGCGTCCGGAGCGGAGACGAAAGACAAGCACGCCGGTCGTGGCATTGATGGTGAACTTGGCGGCGTCGGCGCCGCCCACGATGCTGTAGGTCAGCGTCGCGCCGGCATCGGCGTCGGTCGCCGTGACCGTGTCGACGGCCGTCGTGTTCTCCGCCACGTTGACCGACGCGGTCGCACCGCCGCCGTTCGAAGTGATCACGGGGACGTTGTCGTTGACGTTGGTGACGGTGACGGCGATGTCCTGGGTGTCGGTGTTGGTGCCGTCGGAGACCTGCACCTGGACGTCGTAGACGTTGTTGCCGCCGGCGTCGGTGGGCGTCTCCGCGTCCGGCGCCGACACGAACGACAGCACGCCGGTCGTCGCGTTGATGCTGAACTTGGCGGCGTCGGCGCCGCCGGTGATCGAATAGGTCAGCGTCGCGCCGGCGTCGGCATCGGTGGCGACGACCGTCGTCACGGACGTGCCGTTCTCCGCGACGTTGACGGCTGCCGTGGCCGCGCCGCCGTTCGACGTGATGACCGGGGTATTGTCGTTGACGTTGGTGACGGTGACGGCGATCGTCCTGGGTGTCGGCGTTGGTGCCATCCGACACCTGCACCTGCACGTCGTAGACGTTGTTGGCGCCGGCGTCGGTCGGGGTCTCGGCGTCCGGCGCGGAGACGAAGGCCAGCACGCCCGTCGTGGCATTGACCGTGAACTTCGCAGCGTCGGCGCCGCCCACGATGCTGTAGGTCAGCGTGGCGCCGGCGTCGGCGTCCGTGGCCGTGACTGTGGTGACGGCGGTGCCGTTCTCCGCGACATTGACCGATGCAGTCGAGCCGCCGCCATTCGACGAAATGATCGGGACGTTGTCGTTGACGTTGGTGACGGTGACGGCGATGTCCTGGGTGTCGGTGTTGGTGCCGTCCGAGACCTGCACCTGCACGTCGTAGACGTTATTGCCGCCGGCGTCGGTCGGGGCCTCCGCATCGGGCGCGGAGACGAAGGACAGCACGCCGGTTGTCGCATTGACCGTGAACTTGGCGGCATCCGCCCCGCCCACGATGCTGTAGGTCAGCGTGGCCCCGGCGTCGGCGTCGGACGCCGCGATCGTTGTGACGGCCGTGCCGTTCTCCGCGACGTTGATCGAAGCCGCGGCGCCGCCGCCGTTGGACGTGATTGACGGGGGTATTGTCGTTGACGTCGGTGACGGTGACGGCGATCGCCTGGAGTATCGGTGTTGGTGCCGTCGGAGACCTGCACCTGCACGTCGTAGACGTTGTTGCCGCCGGCGTCGGTCGGGAGCCTCCGCATCAGGGGCGGACACGAACGACAGCACGCCGGTCGTGGCATTGATGGTGAACTTGGCGGAGTCGGCGCCGCCCACGATCGAGTAGGTCAACGTGGCGCCGGCATCCGCATCTGACGCGGTGACCGTGGTTACCGCCGTGCCATTCTCCGCGACGTTGATCGATGCGGTCGAGCCGCCGCCATTCGACGTAATGGCCGGGGCGTTGTCGTTGACGTTGGTGACGGTGACCGCGATGTCCTGGGTATCGGTATTGGTGCCGTCGGAGATCTGCACCTGGACGTCGTAGACATTGTTGCCACCGGCGTCGGTCGGGAGCTCGGCATCCGGCGCCGACACGAACGACAGCATGCCGGTGGTCGGCGTTGATGGTGAACTTGGCGGCATCGGCGCCGCCGGTGATCGAGTAGGTGAGCGTGGCGCCGGCGTCCGCGTCCGTTGCGGTCACGGTCGTAACCGCCGTCGTGTTCTCCGCCACGTTGACGGCCGCGGTGGCGCCGCCGCCGTTCGACGTGATCACGGGGACGTTGTCGTTGACGTTGGTGACGGTGACGGCGATGTCCTGGGTATCGGTATTGGTGCCGTCGGAGACCTGCACCTGCACGTCGTAGACGTTGTTGCCGCCGGCGTCGGTCGGCGTCTCCGCATCCGGCGCGGAGACGAACGACAGGACGCCAGTCGTGGCATTGATCGTGAACTTGGCGGCGTCGGCGCCGCCGATGATGGAGTAGGTCAGCGTCGCGCCGGCATCGGCGTCGGTCGCCGTGACACGGTCGTCACGGCCGTGCCGTTCTCCGCGACGTTGATCGGCTGCCGTCGCCGCGCCGCCGTTCGACGTGATCACGGGGGTATTGTCGTTGACGTTGGTGACGGTGACGGCGATGTCCTGCGTGTCGGTGTTGGTCCCGTCGGACACCTGCACCTGGACGTCGTAGACATTGTTGCCGCCGGCATCCGTAGGCGACTTCGGCATCCGGCGCCGAGACGAACGACAGCACACCGGTCGTGGCGTTGATCGTGAACTTGGCGGCGTCGGCGCCGCCGACGATCGAGTAGGTCAGCGTCGCGCCGGCGTCAGCGTCCGATGCAGTGACCGTCGTCACCGTCGTGCCGTTCTCGGCGACATTGACCGCCGCGGTCGCTCCGCCGCCGTTCGAGGTAATGACCGGCGCATTGTCGTTGACGTTGCTGACGGTGACGGCGATGGCCTGGGTGTCGGTGTTGGTGCCATCGGACACCTGCACCTGGACGTCGTAGACGTTGTTGCCGCCGGCATCCGTCGGCGCCTCGGCGTCCGGAGCGGAGACGAACGACAGCACGCCGGTCGTGGCGTTGATGGCGAACTTGGCGGCGTCTGCGCCACCGACGATGCTGTAGGTCAGCGTCGCCCCGGCATCGGCGTCGGTGGCGGCCACCGTGGTGACGGCCGTCGCGTTCTCCGCGACGTTGACGGACGCGGTCGAGCCGCCGCCGTTAGACGTGATGACCGGGGTATTGTCGTTGACGTTGGTGACGGTGACCGCGATGGCCTGGGTGTCGGTGTTGGTGCCGTCCGAGACCTGCACCTGCACGTCGTAGACGTTGTTGCCGCCGGCGTCGGTCGGCGCCTCGGCGTCGGGGGCCGAGACGAAGGCCAAGCACGCCCGTCGTGGCATTGATCGTGAACTTGGCCGCGTCCGCGCCACCCACGATGCTGTAGGTCAGCGTCGTCGCCGGCGTCGGCGTCGGTGGCGGTGACTGTCGTCACCGCGGTGGCGTTCTCCGCGACGTTGACCGCCGCCGTGGCTCCGCCGCCGTTCGACGCGATCGACCGGGGTGTTGTCGTTGACGTTGGTGACGGTAACCGCGATGTCCTGGGTGTCGGTGTTGGTGCCGTCGGACACCTGCACCTGCACGTCGTAGACGTTGTTGGAGCCGGCGTCGGTCGGGGCCTCGGCATCCGGCGCCGAGACGAACGACAGCACGCCGGTGGTTGCATTGATCGTGAACTTGGCGGCGTCCGCGCCGCCGACGATGCTGTAGGCCAGCGTGGCGCCGGCGTCGGCGTCGGTGGCGGTCACCGTGGTGACGGCGGTCGTGTTCTCCGCGACGTTGACCGAAGCGGTGGCGCCGCCGCCGTTCGACGTAATCGCGGGCGCGTTGTCGTTGATATCGGTGACGGTGACGGCGATGTCCTGGGTATCGACGTTGGTGCCGTCGGAGACCTGCACCTGCACGTCGTAGACGTTGTTGGCGCCGGCATCGGCGGGCGCCTCGGCATCGGGCGCCGATACGAACGCCAGCACGCCGGTGGTCGCGTTGATCGTGAACTTGGCGGCGTCCGCCCCGCCGCTGATGGAATAGGTCAGCGTGGCGCCGGAATCGATGTCGACGGCGGTGACGGTCGTGACGGCCGTGGAGCTCTCCGCGACACTGATCGCCGCGGTCGAGCCTCCGCCGTCGGAGGTGATGACCAACGGCGTGTCGCTGACGTCGCTGACGGTAATCGCGATGTCCTGAGTATCGACGTTGACGCCGTCTGAGACCTGCACCTTGACGTCATAGACGTTGTCGGCGCCGGCATCGGCCGGAGCCTCGAAGTCGGGCGCCGACACGAACGACAATACGCCGGTGGTGGCATCGATCATGAACTGGGCGGCGTCGGCGCCGCCCACGATGCTGTAGCTCAGCGTGGCGCCGGGGTCGGCATCCGTGGCCGTGACGGTCGTGACGGCGATCGTGTTCTCCGCCACGCTGATCGAGGCCGCGGCCCCGCCGCCGTTCGACGTGATCGCGGGCGCATTGTTGGTCTCGTTGCCGGTGTCGGTGATGACCTCCGGATCCGACGCGACCGCGCCCTGCTTGCCCGGCACCACGACCCCGACGTCATTGACGGCGTTGCCCGTTGCATTGCTTGCGGGCTTGGCGTCCGGCAGCAGCGCGGTCGCCAGCAATACCGTCGAGGCGGTGTCCATCGCCTGACCGGTGAACAGGATCGCCGGATTGGTTGACGAACCGACCGACGTGGCGCCAGCGACTCCGGTGGCGCCGCCATCTTGGCCCTTTCCGTTCGCCACACCGTTCGGCGCGGATTCGCTGTGCGCATTGTCGGACTCCGCGCGCCCGGTAGTGGCGTCGGCGCGCCGGCCGCCCGCGCCGTCCTCCGATGCCGTCGCTCCGAATTCCGAGTTCGTCCCCGACGTGCCCGCGTACGACGCAGCATGCGTCGCTTCGTGCACCGTCCCGTGCGACTTCTCGCTGTTGTCTGCTACTTCCTTGGTCGCCGCTTCGGCGGCGGCTTTCGTCGTCAACCAGGCCAGAAACCCAGCGCTAACTGCGTTGCTGGCAATATGGAATGAAGGCACCGCGCGCCGTGCGGCGCGCACGAGACGCAGTATGGCCGAGTCAGACATTTTCTTGCCTGACGCCAGCAGAGTCTCCAGCTTGGTAAGTATAGTTACCCACTAGTAAACTCTTGAGAAAAGCGCGGATTTCCAACGTTCAGAGCCAGGAATAGGTATTTGTACGGAAATTTCTGGTTAAATTGATTTTCATTAGTCTATTCATCGTCCATGTTGAATTATTATGCGTTACTGGCGCACCGCCTCGGTTATGATTACCAATACATGAAGCTGCTCGGCCGCCATCGCGCGAGCATCGTTTTCATCAATTGGCTTCGGCAGAAGTGACGATGCAGGGCTGCCGCCGACGAGCGTCGGCAGCCGGCGTCCCGACATCACCGGATATCAATCTATATTGACCGGACGGCGCCGGCGCGAGCGCGGTGCTCACGGATGCGGCACAGGTGCCAACTCAGTGCCGCGGGCCTCGCTACGCCAACGATGAAGCCGACTGAGGCCGCCTGCTCATACGCCTTCCAAGAGAATTTGTTGGATCTGATCGCGGCTCGAGCGGCGGGCGTCCAGGTTGCTCTTCAATGTCTCGAGCAGGTCACGAGCCACAGTCACGTCGCGACCCTCTACCTGCATTCTGCCGATCAACGCGCCCCATTCGGCAACGATATGTTCGCACTCCATAACTTGCCGATTGGCATTCGCCAACAACTCGCGCTGATGCAGTGCTTCTGCGCGACGCAGCGCTCGGTCGCCCGGCATGTTGTCAGCCCTCCCGCAATATCGAGTGCGACGACAATCAGTGTGAATACTCCGGTCAGCGATGTCTATCCGAGTTCTGGCGAAATGCCTGTTTTCAGGGTTTGCCCTTGCCGCATTTCAGGGAATGCCCTCATGGATGGCGCGAAGGTGCCGGACAATAGTGGTACGCGATGGAGCGATCGAGGCAGGTGCGGCCAAGCGGCGGCGCGCCCGCAGCCGATCCATTGCGGTGGCGAATTGGTCGGACGCCGGACATCGTCCGTGCGACGGCGTCTTGCCGGACCGAACACCGAGCGACGCGCATTCACGCGGTCCTTCCATGGAGGAAGACATGCGTTCGCTTTTGCTGGGAGTGGCAGCCAGTGCTGGCTTAGGTCTGGTCTGTCTCGCGGCATCGCCCGCCAGCTCAATCACCATTGCCCGGCCGACGGATGCTCGGCAGGCGGTCGATTCACTGAACCTGACCGAAGCCGTGCACTGCCGGAGATACGCTCACTGGCATAGGCAAGGACACGACTGGAGTCGCGGTTGCGGTGTCGATACCGTCGTCACCGATCCGCAACCTTCGAGCGGCGTGGCTCGTGCCGGCGTCGGGAGCTCCGCACCACGACTCGGTGCCCCCGCGACGGCGGGACGTTCGCCCGGCAACGTTTTCAATCCGAGCAATCCCCAGGATCGCTCGGGCAGCAGCAATCGACAGGACATGACCCAGCCGCGTGCGTTCAATCCGCAAGACATGAGATAGCCGGAACAGAAGTTGCTGGCGAAGATCGTGTGAGGGCTCACGTGGCTCAATTCGCCGGCATCCGCTCGATGACCGCACGCCCGGTCGTCGTTCACATCGGCGGTTGAGCTTTCCCTTTTTGATCTGCCTCAATTCGTCATTGGCAGATTGGTGGCATACTGGCCTAAGCGTCTGCCTTGCCAGCGTGTCGGTGCGCGCATGTCGAGAACCGAAAAACGGAGGCGGAAATGACAACTATCATCAGAGGCATGTTGTTCGCGTGCGGGTGTGCGAGCCTGGTTGCCACAGCTGCGCCGCCAGCATTCGCCCAAATCGTGGTGATCGGCCCCCATCCCTATGTCCGCGCGTATGGCCCTTATATCGGCCTGTATGGCCCCTATGTCGGCCCGTACGGCGGCTACGGCTATTCGTACCATCGATTCGGCTTCGATCCCGATCCAAACGTTCGGTTGGAGATCTCGAGGACCCGGAATTGGAGAAAGGGCTGACGCGGCGTATCACTTGACCGGAAGAGCGACAAATTTGCATGTGATCTAGTCGCTGCAGCTTAATCACATTGGGCATGGCCGGGTTGCCAAGCCGCTGCGTCGCCGCGATGGGCCACCGTCATGTCGTCGTGCCGCGCTCAATCTAGCCCTAGCGTGCCCTTTGGGCCTGCATCGCTTTTCTAGCCTCCAAAATGTTTATTCGATAGATGAAACCATGCTTTTGAAGGAGCGCTAGCAAATTATTTCCGTCGAGTAGAGTAAGCGGTTTGTTCTTTGCAAATTCGTAGGAATCAGCACCGTAGCTGCTCGTGGTGACAAGTATGCCTCGATTCGCACCCTCAGCTTGCACGGTCCCAAATAAATCGCGGACCGAAGACACATCCACAGTGTTGGTATAACGCTTGGCCTGGATAACAATTTTTCCGCCTCAGATGGATCTCGATTTCTGCAACGGGAGCCGTACTACCCGGCCCCCCTGTGTGGAGGGGAGGGGGCCCCTAGTTGATAGGCGCCACGATGAGCACGACATTCCGGGCGCCTGCGACTTTACGCCGGTCAATGGAGGAATGGCATGGTCGTCAAAGTCAACGAAAAGTCGGTCGCCGCGGAGCCGATGAACGTAGGCGTCGCGCGGCAACGACTGCTCACGCGGAATGCGTGGACACCCGTCGAACGTGCTGCTGGACCGTCTGACGCTGGCTGCAGGCTGTTCCACGCGGTTCGAACCCTCGGCCAAGTCGCTCGCCTGGCTGCACCTGTTGGCGGGCGAGGCGACGCTCGATACCCACCAGTACCGGACAAGACTGTCGCATACCCATTCCGCTTTCCTGCCGCCGGGATTTCCTGCCACAATATCGACCCATGATGCCGCGTCGCTGCTCTACGTCGAAATCCCGGATGCCGGACGTCTCGATAAGGGCTTCTCCAACACCACGCCGGTTCACACAGTGATCAACTGGACACGCGAACCAGTCTTCAAGTCGAAGAGTGATGGACGTATGCGCGTCGCTCTGGTCAGCCCGGAACTGTGCCAGACAGCGGCGATCAAAATTCAGATGGTGATCTATCCACCGGGCAGCACCGCATCGAGCTATCATCAAGAGGGAGCCGCTTCCTTCATGTACATCCTGAGCGGTCGCGGCGAAGCTTGGGCGAACGGTCAGCGATTGCCGATACAGCCGGGCGATGTGGTCTTTTTCCGCGCTGGCGAGCGGCACCATCTGAAGGCCGCAGACGACATCGATCTGCGCTTTCTTGTGTTCTATGCGCCGGGCGAGTTCAAGACGATCTGGGCCGACCCGAGCAAAGCCAGCGGCTGGATATCGACCGAGCGCGACATCAACGGCTACCTGCCCGCGCGGGAGGAAAGGGAGCGTGCCGCCTTCGCTGGGTCCGATGTCTTACCCCTATGACACCCTCCAGGTAGGTCGGAATAGGAGACCCTCGTTATGACGCGGCACAGCTTGTTGACGTTGGCTGCTGGACAGCAGAGCTAGACGACTCCCATGCGCTAATCGCTTGCCGCGTCACCCGGGCGCGAGCGGCAACCTGACTCAGGGTGAGCCCCGCATAGACTCGGGCGCTGCGAAGTTGCGATCCGGAAATTTGAGTTACCAGCATGGCGCCTATCTTGGCGCGGAAGTGATTCGGATCAACGCAATAAAACCAAACATTGCCCCCGCTCCGACTGCCGAGCGCTCAAGTTGACTCTGCACACGGTCGGGGCGGCACTCCCCTGCCAAGCACGCCGCAAGCCCGCCCGTGCGCCTAAAGGCGCCGACCCTGGCGAGAGATGGCGGGGCAAGCTGGAAACGCGCTGTAGGAGCTGCGCTGGGGTTTAGCCTATCTTCCCATAGTCTTCCCAGCGGCGATTTCTGGGAAGATGCTGGCTCGAAATTCCTGGCTAAATATTTGATTTAGCTGGCGGTCCCGAGAGAAGTAGCGGACACCAATGAAAACAAGGCACTGGAGCGGCAACCTCGCCAACGGCGCATATTGACGTCAAAGGCACTTTCGGCGCGCTGGCAAACCTCGGTCGTCGGCTGCGGCAGCGCTGGACGCAAAGACCGCAATCGCGGGAATGGATCGATAGGCTGGAGTACCCCGGGGGACTTGCGCGAACCCCGGGGCCCCCAGGCGGACTAAGCGGGTAGTGCATTCCGCCTCCACCCGCCAGACAGCGCGTTATCTTGCGAAATGTTCCATCAATTTCGGAACCCATCCACAGCTTTAGACCCGGGCATCAGGCGCATACGTGCGCCCGAACTGGACGCCGATGACTGGCATCCGTGGCATGGGCGGCGCTCATCGCGGCAACGCTCCCTCGGCCATGGCCAAGTAGCCTCGCACGTACATCTGGGAAATCTCCCGGATCAAGGGCCACGCCCGCTGCCATCCTCGGCAAAAAACGGCCGAACGCCATCGCTACATCGCCGCATAGGCCGGCGCCCGATACCTCCGCGATCTGATCCAAGACCGCAAAGCGAGTCATCAGATTGTGCAAAAGAGGCACCGAGTGATGGCCATAGCGGCGCGGGGCCGGCTCGCCCCGCGCCATCTTACGCCGCGCGCCCAGCCTCTGGAGCGCGATGATGAGGGTAGCAAGCAGCCGATCACGCTCTTTCCGGCAACGACCTGCGGGGCCGTTTGGATCGATCGGCAGTCAACCGCTCGACCCCAGTGATATTCTCGCGCAACTTTTCTTCTTCGGATCGAACTTCCGCCAAGTTGAGGGCGACGTTGCCAATAGCGACTAAGAGCGGCCGCTCGGTGATTCCAAGCAGGCCGGACGCGGCAACGGTCGCAGTCGCCAAGGTGGTTGCGCGCCCCAATCTCAGGAGCGTTTTTGTGGGTAACTGCATTGATGATCCCCGTCCCCTATTTGGGATCAATTTGTCATAAAGTTTTTGCGTTAGCGCTAAATCCGCACCGTGCCTTTGAAATGAAATCGAACCAATATCTCGAAAACTTTGTAATTGTTTTTATACTTTCGCAGCTTCGCTCCAGCGTCCGCGAACGACGAGAAATCTGCCTATCCGTGCTGCGGCCAAGGCCGCCCGCGCCCCATTTGCCCGAAGTCCAGATTCGGCTGGATTAAACCTCCATTAACGCAAAGCTCACTACGTGCATCCTGCCACCTTGATATCGACGCCGAAGGTACCGACCGCCACGAGGGCCGTCACGCTCGAGCACGACGCCGAGCCGGACCAAGGCCGTGACGGTCCGCCGGACCATCTGGCGCGGATTGGCGTGCGCTGGGAACAAGGTCCGCATCATCTTGGTCCGCCAGAGATCGAGCGGCGCTGCGGGCTCGCCGTCCGGCCAGGCTCCTGGCTGCCCGTGGGCCTCAATGACGTCGAGCAGCAGGTCGAGCGCCGCCTCTTGGTGGTCCGTCAGCGTGGTCCGGGTCCGGGTGGTCCGGGTCCGGGCCCGCGTGGTGGTCCGGGTGGTCATCGCCTGTCCTCGAGCGGGAAGTTCGCGCTTCCCCTCGGCTCGCTTTTTGGGTATACCTAATTTAATGCGAAAGTCAAAAAAGGTGCACCTAAAACGAAGGGGCCGCCCAGCAACGGGCAAGGATCCCTTAGTGAGCGCGCGCCTGCCTCGATCCATGATCAATGAGGTCGAAGAATGGGCGGCCCGCAATGACGCGACGCGCTCTGAAGCCATTCGACGACTGGTCGAGATCGGGCTAGCAGAAACGGAGCCGTTGAAACGGCGAAGTCCAAAAGCCGTATCAAAGGCCTCAGACTTGGCGGGCCAGCAGATCGACAAACTGGCCAATTCATCCGCAAGCGTGGAGGAACAACAGAAGCGCAAGCGGCGGCTCCTCAAGGGACCCGAAGAATTCAGAGATATCCGCGGGGATATCCCCAAACCGAAGGGGTGATCAGGCCGAACGGGGACGCGCGAGAAGGCAATGACGACGACGGTCAAGGGCCTCAAGCGCACAATCTTCCTGCTGATCCTGTTCGGGATTACTCTCAGTCTGTCCTATTGCCTGAACTGAAGCCACATTCGGCAAGCCGGCCGCCCAATGACCCCGCATCGCCGTGGTGCAACCACAACGCTACACTGCGAACTAGTTCACACTTTTTCCCCGCGCATAGCGTCATACTTTCAAAGCTGTTCCCCGGGGGCCAGCATGAACAATCTGTCACAGCCGCCGCAGCCATTCTCGGCCACATCAAGGCGGTGGACGCAGAGAGCGCGGTCAGGGAATGGATTGAAAAATTCGGGATCACCGATCCTGAGCAGCAACTGCGGCTAGTAGCGCGGCCGGTGAACTGAGCGAAGGCAAGATCAAGATTGAATTTACCCGTTTGCACTGACCAAATAGTGTAAGCTGTCAATGGAGGGCAAACGCAATGCGTTATTTGTCGGCCGTCTGCTTTCTCGCGATTGCAGCCTTTGCAGACGCGAGCCCCGCAGCAGCACAACAGAATTGTGCTTGCTTTTGCAGAGTTCAGGGCGAAGGCGGCGGGGGGTGTTGGGTTGACGTACCGAGTTGTAAGCCTCGTTCCGGCGTTCGGAATTGCAGCGATGGGGCCAAGTGTGGTTACATTTGCGGTTCCCCCGGCCTCCCCGCTAGACGAAGTGCGCCGCGCCCTCTCGGGGAACATTATACGCCTAGATAGATTTGACCAACCGAGCAGCAACGCAGCCTGAGCCTTCAATCGCCGATCCGCTATTGAGACATTGCCGAGAACCGGCCACGCTGCTACGCCGCCGAGCAACGTGATGAAATCGCGCCGTTTCATGTCGAGCATCGGGGCTTGCTCCAGCCCTGGAGTAACCACCAGCAACGAACGGACCCGTGCGGTCGGTTTGCCGCACGGTCAGCCTGTCACAGACCGGCCGCCAAGTCCTTAGGGCAGACCTAAATTGTTCTGAATTGAAGGGGTGCTGCCGGCCCCCGCTGTGTGCTCGTAGATCAAGGATAGCACATGGGCATGGCGGTCGGGGTGTTCGCACGCGGGATCCTGCTCCCTCACGCAAGGGGCTTGCGCCTTACGCCAAGGCGCTTGCCGATTTGGAAAAAATCGACATGCAGCTGTGAGGCGCGTCACAGGTATCGGTCGTCTCCTGAGTGTAATCATGGCCGTAGAGAACTATTCATCGAGCCATGCTGTGGAGGAGATCATGCTAAGCAGCATCAGGCAATTGGTCATCGGAACGGTGGTTGCCATCGGAATGGCGGTTGCCGGTGTCAGTGCGATCGGCAGCGCCGTGGCATTCGAACGCAACGCGTCGGAAATCCTCATCAACCGGGTGGAATACCCGCTCTTGGAGGAAGGTACCCGGTCTGTTGATCGTGAGCGGCTCAGGGCATATTTTTTTGATGAACGCGGCCGGCTCAGGTGACAGACGCGGGAGCGACGCGCGGCGGTCCTCACCGCGGCGGTTGAGATCGCGCTCCATATGGCAATCAAGAGCGAGAGGGGCGGTGGCAGCGCGGCTGCACTGAAGCGGCCGCAAGATTACCTGGCGTTAGTTTTTGCGGATATGGCGGCTTTAAGGCCCTAGCGCACGACTTTGCCGGCGTAGTGCCAGACAAAATCCATCGCTTCCCCCGTGTAATGTCCGCGGTACCGGGAGAAATCGACAATTACCAGAAGCGTGATTGTGAGGACCATCAGTAGCTCGCGCATTAGCGGCCGCCTTACTCCGACGGTCGAGCTCCTGCGCGAGCGTCGGGTTAATGACCACTCCCCATTGTGCAATTGTTGCCCCTTTCGATTTAAGATTTGGCAGAATTGACCATTCAAATTTTATGATTTTTGCGAGACGGCGGTTTACCGGTTCGAGATTTAGCCGGGTGGGGCAAACCCATGGGCTGAGTTGTCCACACCCCGAAAAGAAAAAGGCCACCGCGCGGGAGCGCCTCGGTAACGTGTTAGGCTCGCATGAAAGTACAGCGACGCGGGTTGATTAAAAAATGGACGACTTCTTCTATGATCTGGGAACTGCTGTTGCGCAATTCGCTGTGACCCTGCACGCCATTGTCCGGTGGGGGATCGCGCTGGTGGTCAAACGAGTGACCGAACAGTTCACAAGCGCAGGAGAGTGATGAACCGCCGGGCGACCTTGCGCACCACCTGTTAGTCTGATCGCGGCGTTACTCACCCACGGCCCGCGCCGCAACAAAGCCCAGGCTTACCATCCTCCGACGCGTCATATTCGCGAATGATTGTTCCGGGAGAATCCGGCTGAGTCAGCGCCGGCCACCTAGGCCGGCTTGCGCCTTACGCCACGGCGCTTGCGGGGGGGTTTGCAGGATCGTCGAAAGGGCGGCTGATCCGCTGCACAGTACCGGGATCGACCCCAAATTGCCTAGCGATCACCCGCACGCCGGGACGGCCCGGCTGACTCAGGGCGGCCCGTATGGCGTCTTCCTTCGCCTTTGGGATGGTCGGACGCCCAAGCCGCTTGCCCTCACTCCTGGCACGCGCAAGCCCCGCACGGACTCGTTCCTGGATCATGCTACGCTCGAACTCGGCAAATACGCCCATCATTTGGAATAGCGCCTTGCCGGCCGGCGTCGTGGTGTCGATGCCCTGCTGGTGGAGGTGGAGATCGACGTGGAGGGCGTGCAGCTCGCCCAGAAACGTCACCAGCTCTTGCAGACTTCGGCCCAGCCGATCGACGCTCCAAGCCGCGCCACTACTTCCGGCGCTCCGGCTTTAAGCAGGTCTCGCTGCCGGGTCTGCCATGGTCGCCCGATTTCATGGCTGCACACGAAGCCGCGATGAGGGGCGGAACCGCGCTGGAGATCGGGGCGACCCGGACGAACCCCGGCACGGTCGGCGCGCTCGTTGTCGTCTACTACAAGTCCGACGTCTGGAACGGGCTCGCAGCGGATACGCAAAAGACGCGGCGCCGCATCATCGAGAAATTCCGCGCGGAGCACGGCGACAAGCGTGTTGCGCTCCTGCACCGTGACCACATCCTGAAAATGCTGGCCGATATCCCGAAGCCATCGGCGAAGCGTCATTGGCTCAAGGCCATCCGCGGACTGATGCAGTCAGCCGTGCCGAGTATGCGAAAGGACAATCCGACCGATGGCATCGCCAGTATCAAGATGCCGAAGACCAAGGGACATCACACCTGGACCGATGACGAGATCGAGCAATACCGCGCCCATTGGCCGCTCGGGACACAGCAGCGTCTCGTCATGGAGTTTGCGCTGGAGACGACATCGCGGCGCGGCGAAGTCGTCCGGCTCGGCCCGCAGCACGTCAAGCACGGTCGCATCCGCATTGAGCGTACGCACGGCAGCAAAGACGTAGACATCCCAATGTCGCCAGAGCTTCAAGCAGCATGCGATGCGATGCCCAAAGGGCACCTCACCTACATCGTCACCGCCTACGGAAAGCCGCGATCGAAGTACGGGCTCGGCAATGACTTCGCGAAGTGGGCCACCGAAGCAGGCTTGCCGAAGCGCTGCCGCCTGCACGGACTCAAGAAGGGCGGCATGCGCCGTCTCGCGGAGGACGGCGCCACCACTCACGAGTTGATGGCCATCTCCGGTCATAAGACGCTCAGCGAGGTGCAGCGCTACACTGATGCCGCCGATCAGCTGCGGCTCGCCGACAGCGGAATGGCGAAGCGAGGCCAGAGCGAGAACAACTCAGTGGCAAACCTGGGTGCCCGCAGTGGCAAACCTGCACCTAAGTCCTTGAACCGAAAGGAGTGACAAATGGATGTGGCGGTCCCGAGAGGACTCGAACCTCCGACCTTCGGTTTAGGAAACCGCTGCTCTATCCGGCTGAGCTACGGGACCGCAAAGAGAATTCGTGCGTACGGCGAGGAACCACATTCCGTTCCCTCGGCAGTCTTTCGTATAGCAACGATCGCTGGTTCCGCACAACTGCGCCCACCGGCACGACGAAGGCGTCTGAAATCCAGTGCGAGAAGTGCGTCGCAGGAATTGAGACGTTGACGAGGAAAGCACGGATGAACGGCGCGCTACCCGTGCCGCACACCCGTGCTCACGCGTCATCCGACCATCGCTAATCCTTTCGCCGAAGAGAGGCCTCCGGATCGTGACAACGACGTCACCGAGGCGCGCAACGAGGCGCGGCCAAATCGGTTGTTGCCGCGACCACCCCATTCCCCTCCTCCGATGACTATTGCACGCACTATTTTAAGTTGTATTATGGGCAATTGCTGTCATTGATTGAATGCGCGCGCGCTTACGAAGTTTGAGCTTCGAGCTCACCAACCAAAGCAAATCGGGCGCTGACATGATCACGCACAATCACGCATCGGACGTGGCAAAGCTGTCGATCGCCTTGCTGTTCCTCCTCATGCCATCGTTTACGCCGACATCACTTGCGCCATCGGCGCTGGCCCAGGAGGCGGCACCGCCGGGCAAGCTGGTGAAGGTCGTGATGCTCAGCCGCCATGGTGTGCGCGCGCCGATCCCAAGCCAGGACGAGCTCGCCACGTGGACGGCATTGCCCTGGCCATTCTGGTATTGCTCCGGCAAGCCGGACTTCACGACGCCTTGCGACCCCGGCGAGCTTACGCCGCAAGGGCTGACGCTCGCGGAACAGATGGGCACGTTCTACAGGAACCGCTTTTCGGAATTCCTTCCTGCCGGGCAGTGCCCGGAAGTCCAAGACGTGTTCTTCTGGGCCGACACTATGCAGCGGACGGAGGAGACCGGCCTGGCGCTGCTTCGCGGCTTCCGGCCGACGCCCTGTGACAGCTCGAAATACTTCCACAAGGCACAAACTTCGCGCGACCGGATTTTCCATCCCGTCACGACGGACGGCAAGTGCACACTCGAGCCCGCGCGCGCGAAGCACGAGATCATGACCCGGGCCGGGGGAGACCTGTTCAATGTCGTCCGGGACCTGGAGCCCCAGCTCACGCTCGCTCAGTATACGTTGCTGTGCTGCCCGCCGGGCCAGCCGGGCAAGCCGGGCCTTTGCCAGAAGACCTCGACCCAGACCTGTCTGCCGCCCACCACGCCCCCCAGCACCTGCACGCTGACCAACCACCTGCTGTCCTGTGTCGTTGGCCAACCGGAAACAGCACCGACGCAAGTCCATCTCGGCGGCGCGCTCAGAGTGGCTTCGACCTTCGCCGAAATTCTGCTGCTCGAATATGCCAACGGATTTCCGCTCTCCAAGGTTGGCTTCAATCGGATCAAGCGCGAGCAGATGAGGGACGTCTTCCTCCTCCATACCAAGGCGTTCGACCTCGAGCAGCGAACGCCCTACGTGGCGAAGTTGCAGGGGTCGATGCTGCTGCGCAAGATGCTGCTCGCGCTGACGAGCGAGTCCGATGGCGGAACGGGGACCGCGCCCCCCGAATCAAAATTCGTCGCCTATGTCGGCCATGACACCAACATTGCCAACGTCGCGGCAATGCTCTCCCTGTCGTGGGAACAGGCGGGCTACCAGAAGGACCAGACCCCGCCGGCGGGCGCCCTGATCTTCGAGCTTCGCCAGACCGATGACGGAGCACGCAAGGTGTATGCCTACTACGCCGCACAATCCCTCGACGACATGCACAACGTGACCGCCACATCCGCGACGCCGACACCAGTGCCGATACCCGGATGCCCCACCGGGTTGTGCACGATCGACCTGTTTACGAAGGTCGTCACGCAGAAGCTCGATCCGAACCTCGATCCGAAGGTCGATCCGGGCTGTTCGAAATGATCGGGCGGACCGCTGCTACATCCATCAGAAGTCGATCGACCCCTGGCGAGCGCGGACTTGTGGCGATGTGGCAACACGCTCGCCCACCGTGCTAAGGCATCGGCGCTGACGCTTGTGCGTCCTCGCATGTCCGGACTGAGCACGTGCCACCGCGCCGCAGGAGCAGTCGATGATCTTTACGCCCTATGGCTTGCCCGAACCGGGACCGGCCTATCTCGCGCCGACTGCGTTTCTCGATTTCGACCATGGCCTCGTGCGCGCTTTTGTCGAGCGCGTGGTCGGCGCTGAAACCGCTTCGGTGCGGAAAGCGGTCCGGCTTTTCTACGCGGTCCGTGACGAGGTTCGCTACGATCCGTTCGCGATCCGGCTCATGCCCGAGGCGTTCACGGCCAGCACGGTGTTGCGCGACAGCCGCGCCTTCTGCGTTCCCAAGGCGGTGTTGCTGGCGGCTGCTGCGCGCGCGGTCGGGATCCCGTCAGCGATCGGGCTCAGCGACGTGATCAACCATTTCACGTCCGACAAGCTCAAACGGGCGATGGGAGGCAAGGAAGTCTTTCTCCATCATGGCTACGCCGCGCTCTATCTCGACGGCAAATGGGTCAAGGTAGCACCGGCGTTCAACGTCGAGCTCTGCGCGCGTTTCGGCGTGTTGCCGACGGAGTTCGATGGTGCATCGGACGCGATCTTGCAGGAATACGACGCGCAACGGAACCTGCGGATGGAATATCTGCGCGACCACGGCTTCTGGTCGGACCTGCCGTTCAACCGCATCAAAGAGGATTTCGAGAGCTACTATCCGGTGTCGCTCAACGAGAGCGCCAGTCAGGGTGACGAGCAATTCGCGGGTGCTCCTACCCCTGCCCTGTCCGTCTGAGCCAGGCAAAAGAACCCCAAACGTCCTGGGTCCGGGCTGAAATCACGTCGGTAAGCCGCCCCGGGGTCGTCAGAGCACACGGCCGCGAGAAAGCACGTCAGACGGGTGAACCGCCGCAGTGCCGCCCCATTCGGCCGCTTCGTTAACACTTAGGGCGGGGTAGTGCGCGTGGCTATTGCAGGGTCATATCGGCTTGTCTGCTTTGCAGGCAGGGCCGTGGTGGGCTTTGCCCTCGTGGGCGCGGCCTTCGCGGACGTCATCCCCCGGCGGACGGTAGGCACCGGCGCGGAAAGCCATCCTTCGACCCCCTGCCGGTTCGACGGCGTCAGCAGCGGCAAGGTCAAGGCGATCGCCGACGGCCGCAGCTTCGCCCTTGACGATGGGCGGGAAATCCGCCTCGCCGGCATCGAGGTCCCGCTCCCGCCGGCTCCCGGCGAGGTCGGGGAACGGGCGGAGGCCGGCCGCCGGGCCAGGGCTACGCTGGAGGGGTTGATGGCAGGCCGGGAGGTTGAGCTGCACCAGACCGGTACCGCCGACCGCTACGGCCGGATCATGGCGCAGGCCTATGTGCGCCCAGACGATTCCGGCCCGTCCCGATCGGCAGCCAATCACATGCTGGCCGCGGGTTTTGCCAGGGTTTCCGCCCAAGTGGGGGAAAAAACCGGGGATCGCCCCTGCGCCGACGAAATGCTGGCGCAAGAACGGGCGGCGCGCGAATCCAAGCTTGGCCTGTGGCGCGAACCGTATTATGCAATCCGGGGGGCCGAGAGCTTCGCCGAGCTCAGCGCCGAGCGCGGCCATTTCACGGTGGTGGAAGGCAAGGTGTTGTCCGTTCGCGAGAGCGGCGGCACCATATATATGAATTTCGGGCGGCGCTGGTCGCAGGCGCTGACGGTCACCGTGTTGAAACGCAACGAGCGCATGTTCGCCGCCGCAGGGGTCGATCCCAGAGCGCTCGAGAACCGCCGCATCCGGGTGCGCGGGTGGATCGAGGAGCGTAGCGGGCCGCGGATCGAGGTCGGCCGGCCCGAGCAGATCGAGATCGCCGAACGGAACTGAACGAGAGCGCAGAGATCGTGGACGTCGGGGTGACATCATGGGGGGGTGGTAGCAGGCGAAGCGTCACGCCCGCTGCCCGGCTCAGCGCCGGCCGGCGACTGGCGGTCATCGCCGCCTTCGCCCTCGTGCTGGCGGGTTGCACCTCCTCGCTGCTCTCGATCAACAACGCCCCGCCGGGGTCGATGGCCGGCGCCCCCAAACAGGCCCAGCAACAGTCGCAGCAGGCGCCGATCCCGACCCAGCGCGAGCACCAGCGCATCCTGGCCGCCTATAACGGCGCCTACGAGGATCCCAAGCTCGAAGGCCTGCTCAACCAGATGGTCGCGAAGCTGGTGGCGGCGTCGGAGCGGCCGGACGTGCACTACCGCGTCACCATCCTCAATTCGGCCGCCGTCAACGCCTTCGCGCTGCCGACCGGACAGCTCTACGTGACGCGCGGCCTCATCGCGCTCGCCAACGACACCTCCGAGCTCGCCTCGGTGCTCTCGCACGAAATGTCGCATGTGATCGCGCGCCACGCCGCGATCCGCGAGGACCAGGCGCGTCAGGTGGCGCTGGTGAGCCGCGTCGTGCAGGACGTGCTGAGCGATCCGGAAACCGGCGCGCTGGCGCTCGCCAAGTCGAAGATCGCGCTCGCGAGCTTCTCGCGCGCCCAGGAATTCGAGGCCGACGGCATCGGCGTCGGCATCGCCGCCCGCGCCGGCTACGACCCCTACGGCGCCGTGCGCTTCCTCACCTCGATGGGCCGCAATGCGGAGCTGAAGAGCAACCACAGCCAATCGCACATCGATCCGCGCGCGCCCGATTTCCTCTCCTCCCATCCGGCGACGCCCGAGCGCATCAAGAATGCCCAGGGCAATGCGCGCCAGTTCAGCACGCCCGGCGCCGGCGAACGCGACAGGTCGGCTTATCTCGCCGGCGTCGACGGCCTGGTCTACGGCGAGGACCCGAGCGAAGGCTTCGTGCGCGGCCGCCGCTTCCTGCATCCCAAGCTCGGCTTCACCTTCGTCGCTCCCGACGGGTTCTCGCTCGACAACACCGCGCAGGCGGTGCTCGGCGTCAAGGAGGGCGGCGGCCAGGCGCTGCGGCTCGACGTCGTGCGCGTGCCGGCGGAGCAGACGCTCGCCGATTATCTCACCTCCGGCTGGATCGAGAGCATCGACGCCAAGACCGTCGAGGACGTGATCGTCAACGGCCTGCCGGCGGCCACCGCGGTCGCCAGAGGCGACCAGTGGGTGTTCCGGCTCTACGCGGTGCGCTTCGGCAGCGACGTCTATCGCTTCATCTTCGCCTCCAAGCGCCAGAGCGCGGAGATCGACCGCCAATTCCGCGAATCCGTCTCGACCTTCCGCCGCATGACGCTGGCGGAGAGCCAGGCCGCGAAGCCGCTGCACATCAGGATCATCACCGTCGCGCCGGGCGAGACGGTCGAGCGCCTGGCCAGCCGTATGGCGACCCCCGACCGGCCGGTGGAGCGCTTTCGCATCCTCAATGGGCTCGCCGCCAACGAGCGCGTGAACCCCGGCGACCAATTGAAGGTCGTGGTGGAGTAAGGCCCGGACCGCGGCTTGGTAGGGTGGGCAAAGGCGCGAATGCGGAATTCATCCCTCTCCACGCGAAGGCTGCAGCGCCGTGCCCACGCGTCAAAGACGCCGCGGGCGGACCGGTGACGCGTGGGCACGGCGCGCACTGTCGCGCGGCCTAACAGCGCGCAGACGCGCAACCCGCGCCTTTGCCCACCCTACAGTCAGCGCTCACCAAGGTCAGCCTTGACATTCGTCCCGAGGTCGGGCGCGATGTTGCGGTCGATCATCTTTGTACCGGCGCGTCGGCGCCGAACGAACTGAGCCGGCCAACGAGTTGAAAACGACCGCCCGAGTTCTCTTGTGGGGAGGGCGCGATGGTGCAGACGCCGCGGAACGGCTCGGTCGGCCGCACCGGCGGCGCGGCACGCATCGATTGAACATGGCCGGCATCGAAGCTCTCCTGCTTCTTGCACTGCAAGCGATCCTGAGCGGCATTCTCGTCGGCGGCGTCTACGGCATTCTGTCGGTCGGATTGAGCCTCGCCTTCGGCGTGATGCGGATCGTCAATTTCGCGCATGGCGAGCTGGTCATGTACGGCATGTATGCCGGCGTCATCGCATCAGGCAATTTCGGGATCGATCCACTTTTGATCCTGCCGCTCAGCTTCCTGTTGGTCGCGCTCATCGGCGCGGCGCAATACCAGATCGTGTTCCGCCACTTCGTCGGCCACGCGACGCTGCAGCAGTTGCTCGCCGCGATCGGCTGCGCGCTGGTGCTGCAGATGATCGCCCAGATCATCTTCGGCGCCGACGCGCGCACCGCCACGTCCATGTTCACCGGCCAGTATGTGGTGTTCGGGCCGTTCTTTCTGTCGCAGGCGCAGATCGTGGCCTTCATCGTGGCTGTTGCCGCGACGCTCGGGGTCGAGCTGCTGCTGCGGCTCACGACCTGGGGCAAGGCGGTGCGCGCCGTGGCCGACGACCTCGAGGCCGCCGAGGTCGTGGGCGTCAACTCGTCATCGATCAATATCGGAGCGTTCGCACTGGCTTGCGGCCTGGCCGGGCTCGCCGGCACCGTTCTCGTCACCTACTTCCCGACCTCGCCCTCGGTCGGGTTCTCGCTGATGCCGATCATCATCATCGCCACCACCATCGGCGGGCTCGGCAGCATCGGCGGGACCTTCCTGGGCGGCATCTTCTGCGGAATCATCCAGCAGGTCACCGCCATGATGTGGAACTCGGCGCTGCAGGATGTTCCACTCTACATCCTGCTGCTGCTCTTCATCGCATTCCGGCCGACCGGATTTTTCGGCGTGAGGTCTGAATAGCGATGGACACGCAGTCGGCCATGCCTGCGACCCCGGCGGCCTCGGCCGCAACGACGACGCGCATGCCGACGCGCAGCCTCGTCTATCTTCTCCTGCCGGTCGTCGTCGTCGCCATCCTGCCGCTCCTCCCGTTCGTCAACAACTACATCATCGCGGCGACCGTGCGGGCGCTGATCTTCATTTCGCTCGGCCAGGCCTGGAACATCGTCGCAGGCATCGGCGGCCAGCTGTCGCTCGGCCACAGCGTTTTTCTCGGGCTCGGCTGCTACACGACAGGCATTCTCTTCAACCGCTATGGCATCCCGCCCTGGATCGGCGGCTTCGTCGCCATGCTGTTGTCGCTCGCCGTTGCACTCGTCATGGGCAGCATGACGTTGCGGATGCGCGGCGTGTTCTTTGCGCTGGCCACCGTGGCGGTGTCGCTGGCATTGGTGCAGCTGTCGCGTCATTTCGTCGATCTGACCGGTGGCGCCGACGGGCTCGCGCTGAAATTCATCGGCAATTCGCTGTGGGCGATGCAGGCCCGTACGCCGGCGCCTTTCCTCTATGCCGGGCTGGCCTTCGTCGTCGCCTATTATTGGATCACGCGCTGGCTCCTTGGCAGCAGCTTCGGGCTCGCCATGCAAGCCGTCCGCGACGACGAGGTGGCCGCCGCCGCGGCCGGCGTCGCGGTGTTCCGCACCAAGCTCCTGGGCTTCATGCTGAGCGCGGGCATGACGTCGCTTGCCGCGGTCCTGTACATGCAGTTCTACATGGCGATCGATCCGGAGGCCGCCTTCGGCCTCTCGCAGGCGATCCAGCTGCAGCTACCCGCACTGCTCGGGGGGCTCGGCACGGCGTTGGGGCCGGTCATCGGCGGCGCCGTCATGATCTTCCTCTCCGAGATCACCAATTGGGGCTCGACCAAGATCGGGGTCGACGGCCTGGATATCCTGGTCTACGGCCTGATGCTGCTGGTCGTCATTCTGCGCGCCCCGAGCGGGATCGTCGGGCTCGTGTTCAAGAACGCAGTTTCGGGAGGCCGCCGGTGACCGCGCCCGCGCTCGAAGTGAACGGCGTCAGCCGCAACTTCGGCGGAGTGGTGGCGTTGCGGGATGTTTCGTTCACGGTGGGGGCGGGCGAGGTCGTGGGCCTCATCGGCCCCAATGGCGCCGGCAAATCCACTTTGTTCGAGATCGTCACGGGCAACCTCGCGCCGAGCGCGGGGCGCATCAGCTATTTCGGGGCCGATTGCACCACCATGCCGACGCACCTGCGGAGGCGCGCCGGCATGTGCCGCACCTTTCAGAAGGTCCGCCTGTTCGACAGCATGACGGTCGCGGAGAATATCCGCGTTGCGGCCTCGCAATGCCTGGCGCCCGGCCGCGCGTTGCACGACGAGGTGGCCGCAATCCTCGCCCAGCTGCGTCTCGACGCGCAGGCGGAACGCCGGCCTGCCGAGCTTACGCTCGCCGACCGCAAGCGGGTCGAGATCGGCCGCGCGATCGCAGGCCATTGCCGCCTGCTGATGCTCGACGAAAGCATGTCCGGGCTGACCCACGAGGAGGCGGAGCACCTGATCGTCGAAATTCTCGCTCTCAACCGCACGCGCGGCATCACGGTCATCGTCGTCGAGCACGTGCTCTCGGTATTGGCCGCGATGGTGAAGCGGCTCATCGTCCTTCACAACGCGACGGTCGTGGCCGACGGCACGCCGAGCGAGATCGCGCATGATCCGGTCGTGATCGAGGCCTATCTCGGCACCAAGCAGAGCGCGCTCAAATGACGCTTCTCGCGGTGGAAAATCTCAATGTCTCCTACGGCGACCTCTACGCCGTGCGCGAGGTTTCGTTCGCGCTCGACGAGCACGCCGTTTTCGTTCTGTTGGGCGCCAATGGCGCGGGCAAGACCAGCATTCTGCGCGCGATCTCGGGTCTCGTCCCGGCGCGCGACGGCAGGATCACGGCCGCAGGCAAGAGCCTCATCGGGCTGCCGCCCCATCAGGTGGCGCGGGCGGGGATTTCCCACGTCCCGGAGGGACGGCGCATCTTCACGCACTTGACCGTGGAGGAAAACCTCCTGGTGAGCTTTCTCCCGGCTCGGGCGTCGGTGACGCGCGCCGACGCCTTCTCCTCGATCTACCAGCTGTTTCCCCGCCTCGCCGAGCGGCGGCGCCAGGCCGGCGGAACGCTCTCCGGCGGCGAGCAGCAGATGCTGGCAATCGGGCGCGCGATGATGAACTTCCCCAGGCTTCTGATGCTGGACGAGCCATCGCTCGGCTTGTCGCCGGTGCTGGCCGAGCTGGTGTTCGAGCGGCTCATCGAAATCCGGCGCCAGGGCACGACCATTCTGCTGGTCGAGCAGAACGCGACATGCCTCGAGATGGCGACCGGCGGCGTCATTCTGGCGAACGGCCGCGTGGTGCTTGCCGGCGACCGCAACACGCTGCAGGATTCGGAATTCGTGCGCCGCGCCTATCTGGGAATGTGAACGTTCGACCAAAAGCAAGGCAACACGGGAGGAAGCTCATGAAAATCTCGCGCAGAGCAGGACTCAAGGGTTTGTTGGCCGGCGCCGCCACGGTGGCGCTGCCGAGCATCGGCCGCTCCCAACCGGCGGACATCGTGATCGGCGCGCCGAACGCCCTCACCGGCGGTCTCGGCGAGGTCGGATCGCGCGGAACCTGGGGCATGCAGATCGCGGTCGACCAGATCAACCGCGAGGGCGGCATCAGGTCCATGGGCGGCGCCAAGCTCAAGCTCGTCATTGCCGACACCACGTCGGAAAACCCGACGCAGTCGGCGAGCATCACGCGCCGCATGATCGACCAGGAGGGCGCGATCGTGCTGGCCGGCGCAGGCGCCAGCGCGATGACGCTCGCCGCGCAGGTCGAGGCCGAGAAGTCGGAGGTTCCGCTCCTCACCAATTCCTACGCCGACGGCATCGTCACGCGCGGCTACAAATACACGTTCAAGATCACGCCGCAGGGCGGCGCCGTTTGGAACTGGTCGATGACGAGCGCCTACGACATGTGGAAGGCGTCGAAGGGCTCCCCACCGAAATCGGCGTTGATCTTCATGAGCAACGACGCGGTCGGGCTCGTGGTGCAGAAGCAGCTCCCCGAGCATGCCAAGACGCTCAATCTCGAGGTGCCGTTCTCGCAGTCGTTCCAAATGGGGCTGTCGGATCCCTCGGTCGCCGTGGCGCCGGTGCTGCGTTACAAGCCCGACCTGCTCTTTCTCGGCGGCTTCACCAACGACCTCATCCTGATCATCAAGGCGCTGCGTGGCGTCGGAGCGACCATGCCGATCTTCGGCGCCGGTCCTGCCGGCACCGACTCCGTCGGCAAGGGTCTCGGCGCCGCGGGCGACAAGTTCTTCGCGCCCATGGCCTGGAACTGGGACCTCAACGTTCCGGGCAACAAGGAGTTCGTCGCGGCCTACAAGGCGGCCTATCCGACCCAGCCCTATCCGCCGGCGAACGAGCAGCTCGGCCAAGGCTATGTGATCGGCTTGATCATCCGCCAAGCCCTGGAGAAGGCGGCGAGCCGCGACCCGAAGAAGATCCGCGACGTGATCGCGTCCACCGAATTCACGAACCTGCCCTACCCGGCGACCAAGGTGAAGTTCGGCGACAACGGCCTCAACATCCACAACCAGGAAGTCCTGGCCGAGTGGATGAAGGGCGAGCTTCGCACCGTCTGGCCGAAGGAGATGCAGACGATCCAGCCGCTGTTGTAGTTCCGGACTCTGGACGATTGCTCCGCTGTCGTCCCCGCGTAAGCGGGGACCCATCGTGCCACATACGCGGGCCTCTGGAATACTGGATCCCCGCTTACGCGGGGATGACAACACGGCTTCAGGCCGCCTTCGTCCCTTTTCGCGCGCGCGGCGATGCGCGTTTCTTCGCCGCCGCGGCTTTGCGTCCCTTGGCCGGGCGACGCCACAGCTCGCGCGTCGCCAGCCGCGCGCCTTCGGCGACCGCGCGCAGCTTCGCCCACATGATCGAGGGATGCACCCGCCGCGTGAACGGGCCCTGCGCGAAGCCGCAATCGGTGCTCGCCATCACGTTCTCGCGCCCCACCAGTTTCGCCAGCCGCACGATGCGCTCGGCCACGAGCTCGGGATGCTCGACGACGTTGGTGGAATGGCTGACGAGGCCGGGAACGAGCGCCCTGCCCTTCGGCAATTTCACCTTCTCCCACACGCGCCATTCGTGCTCGTGGCGCGGGTTCGCCATCTCGAGCGAGTAGCCGCCAACGCGGACCTTCAGGACCAGGTCGATGATGTCCTTGATCGCGACGTCGTTGGTGTGCGGACCGTTCCAGCTGCCCCAGCAGAGGTGATAGCGCGACTGCTCCTCGGGGATGCCTTTCAACGCGTGGTTCACCGCCTCGACGCGGACCGCCGCCCATTTCCGGAAGTCGGCGAGCGAGCGCGGCGGCACCATCACGTCGTAGAAGCTCGCGAGATAGGCGTCGTCGACCTGCACTGTCAGGCCGGCGTCGACGATCATCTTGTACTCCTCGCGCAGCGCCTCAGCGATGGCGAACAGCGCCTCCTCCTCGTTGCGGTAGTGCTCGTCCTTGCGCGCCGGCACGACGCTCGCGGGCGCGACCACCGGCAGGAAACCGTGCTTGACGCCGGCCTGCTTCATCGCAGCTTTCAGATTGGCGATGTCTCGTTGCAGCGCCGGCTGACCGATGTACGAAATGGGCCCGGTGATCACCCAGGTTCCGAGCTGCGCGGCGTCCTTGCCCATGCCGGCAAAGCCCTGCGTCGCCTCGTATTCGTCGTAGAACTCCGTGAAGTCCTTGCGGTCCTTGCCGGCGATCGCGGGCCGAACGCCGCCGGTGTTGTCCTGGCGCTCCTCGAACCCCGAGAGCCGTTCCAGCACGTAGCGCGACCAGCTGATGGATTTCCCGAACTCGCCGTCGCTGACGATGTCGATGCCGGCTTCGGCCTGTCCTTTGACCACCTCGGCGACGGAGCTCCGCAGGCACTCCTCGTAGGCTCCGGCGTCGTATGGCTCGTGGTTCTGCTGCCGCTTGAGGAAGGCCACGAGCTCCGGGGGACGAACGAGGCTCCCCACATGGGTCGTCGGAATCCGGCCGGTCGATTTCATGTCTCTCCCTCTATCGTCCTCATTCCGCCTGGATGCCGAGCGCCGGGATGGTCCTGCCGAAGAACGCAAGCTCGCTTTTGATTTTCGCGTCGAGCGCATCGGGTCCCTCGCCGGTCGCCATCAGCCCCTGCTGTTTGAGCTTGGCGATGACGTCGGGCTTCTTGAGCGTCGCCAGCATCGCGGCGTTGAGCTTGTCGACGATCGGCTTGGGCGTGCCCGCCGGCGCCAGCAGGCCGAGCCAGGTGATCGGGATGGCGACGCCGGGAACGGTCTCGGCGATGGTGGGAACGTCCGGCAAATCCGGAAAGCGCTTGTCCTCGGAGGTGGCGAGGATGCGGATATTGCCGTTGGCAACTTGCGGCAGGACCGATGGCGGCGTGCCGAAGCTGATCTGGATATGGCCGGCAACCAGGTCCTGAATCGCCGGGCCGCCTCCGCGATAGGGAACATGATTGATGTCGATGCCGGTCTTCTGTTTCAGCAGCTCGCCGGTGATGTGATGGCCCGAGCCGACACCGGCGCTGCCGTAGTTCAATTTCGCGGTGCTGCTCTTCGCATAGGTAACGAGCTCGGCCACGTTCTTCGCCGGCACCGACGGGTGCACTGCCAGCAGCAGCGAGGTCTCGGCGGCAAGCGTCACCGGCGCGAACGCCGCCTTCGGGTCGAACGGGTAGCTCTTCTGCATGAAAGAGTTCATGGTGATCGGAGCGTTCACCGTGATCAGCAGCGTATAGCCGTCGGGCGCGGCCGTGGCCACGATGTTCGCGCCCATCGTGCCGCCGGCGCCGGTACGGTTCTCGATGACGATCGGTTGTCCGAGAATCTCGCTCAGCGAGTCGCGGGTGATGCGCGCCATTCCGTCAACCGACGCGCCGGGCGGGAACGGCGCCACGAGCGTGATCGGCCGCGTCGGATAATTTTGGGCGAGCGCGACCGAAGCCGAAAGGAGGGCCGCCGGAACGGCCACGCCACGCGCAAGTGCAAGGATCAACCAGTTCATCGCTTCCTCCTTTGACGACCGCCGCTTCTTCGCGGCTTTTCTTTTTAAGAGCGTAGGGTGGGCAAAATCGCCTGACGTACTTTCGCCGCGTGGGCAACGGCGCGCCGCGATTTTGCCCACGCGTCAAGACCATTCAACGCGCCTTTTGCCCACCCTACAATTGCTTTTTCAAAAACTACCGTCTCAATACGAGCGCGGCATGCCGAGCACGTGTTGGCCGATATAAGCCAGGATCAAATTGGTCGAGATCGGCGCGATCTGCGACAGCCGGCATTCGCGCCACTTGCGCTCGATGCCGAACTCGCGCGCAGCGGCAAAGCCGCCGAACGTCTGCATGCAGGTCTCCGCCGCGTGCCACGCGGCTTCCGAGGCCATCAGCTTGGCGGTGTTCGCCTCCTCGCCGCAGGGCTTGCCGGCATCGAACAGCGTGGCGGCGGTCCGGGTGAGCAGATCGGCGGCCTTCCACTCCGCGTAGGCGCGCGCGATCGGGAATTGCACCGCCTGGTTCTGGCCGATCGGGCGGCCGAACACGATGCGTTCCTTCGAATAGGACGAGGCCCGCTCGATGAAATAGCGGGCGTCGCCGAGCGACTCGCCCGACACCAGGATGCGCTCGGCGTTCATGCCGTCGAGGATGTAGCGGAAGCCCTGGTCCTGCTCGCCGATCAGGTTCTCGACCGGCACTTTGAGGTTGTCGAAGAACACTTCGTTGGTCTGGTGATTGACCATGGTGTCGAGCCGCCGCAGCGTCAGCCCCTTGCCGACGGCGTCGCGCATTTCCACCAACAGCACGGACAAGCCTTCGGAGCGCCGCTTGACCTGATCGGCCGGCGTGGTGCGCACCAGGAGCAGCATCAGGTCGGACTTGTGCGCACGCGACGTCCACACCTTCTGGCCGTTGACGACGTAGTGCGCACCGTCGCGCACGGCGCGGGTCTTGAGCTGGGTGGTGTCGGAGCCGGTCGTGGGCTCTGTTACGCCAAAAGCCTGGAAGCGGATGTCGCCGCTCGCGATGCCCGGCAGGTAGCGCTGCTTCTGCGCCTCGCTGCCGTGCCGCAGCAGCGTGCCCATCATGTACATCTGCGCGCGGCAGGGCGCGGCGCTGCAGCCCGACGCGTGGATTTCCTCCAGGATGACGCAGCCGGCCCGGATCGGCAGGCCGGCGCCGCCGTACTGCTCCGGGATCAGCGCGCCGAGATAGCCGGCGGCGCTGAGCTCGGCCACGAAGGCGTCGGCATACTCGTCCTTGTCCTCGAGCTCGCGCCAATATTTGTCGGGATATTTCGCGCAGATCGCGCGCACGCCGTCGCGGATCTCGGGATAGTCCCGCCCGACCGGCACCATGGTCAGATCGGCCGTCTCGCTTGCCGTGCTCACGGTAACGCCTTTCGTCGCGGCGGCGCGCCCAGCACCGCGTCAGTGTCCGCGCCGAGCGCGGGCGGATGAGTGCGGAACGGCGGGCGTTCGCCGTCGAATTGCAGCGGCGTGCCGATCAGCGGCATGGTGCCGTCGGGGCCGTCCTGCAGCATGCCGACGGCCGCGAACTGCGGATGCGCCATCACCTGCTCGAGATCGAGCACCGGCGCGCAGGGCACACCGGCGCGAGCGAGCTTCTCGACCCACATCGCGACCGTGTCGGTCGCGATCGCGGCGGCCACGAGCGGATTCAATTCGTCGCGGTTGGTGACGCGGTCCGGATTGGTCGTGAAGCGGGCGTCAGCCAGCCATTCCGGATGGCCGAGCGCGTCGGCGAGCCGCTGGAACAGATTGTTGTTTCCGGCCGCGACCACCACCCAGCCGTCGCGCGCCTGATATGCCTTGTACGGACAGATGCCGAAATTCTCCGATCCCATCCGGCGCGGCACGCGGCCGCTCGCGAGATAGCTCGCCGTGTGCATGTTGGTCCAGGCGAGCGCGGTCTCGTAGAGCGAGGTGCCGACCTCGCAGCCCTGCCCGGTGGCGGCGCGCCGGTGCAGCGCCGAGAGGATTCCGATCACCGCCCACATGGCGCTGCCCTGGTCGATGATCGACGGCCCCGTGCGCACGGGCTCGCGGCCCTCCTCGCCGGTGAGGCTCATCAGGCCACCGAAAGCCTGCATCAGCGGATCGTAGCCGGGCCGGTTCTTGAGCGGACCGTCGGCGCCGTAGGCCGCGAGACTGCAATAGATCAGCGAGGGCTTGGCGGCGCACAGGGTCTCCGCATCGAGACCATAGGTCGCGAGCAGGCCGGGCCGCAGGTTCTGCACGACCACGTCGGCCTCGTCGAGAATGAACCGGCGCAGCGCGGCGCGTTCGGTCTCGTTCTTGAGATCGATCGCGGCCGAGCGCTTGTTGCGGTTGATGGCATTGAAGACGGGCGCGGCGCCACGCTCGAACGGCGGCCCCCAGTTGCGGGCGTCGTCACCGCCCTGCGGATTCTCGATCTTCACCACGTCGGCGCCGAGATCGGCAAGAATCTGCCCGGCGAATGGCCCGGCGACGCTGGTACCGACCTCCACCACCACCAGCCCGTTCAACGGAAGCGTCACCTGCATCTCAACCGACTTTCTCGTACTGCGCTGCCCCCTCCCTTCCCTCCCCCGTTTGCGGGGGAGGGTTAGGGAGGGGGAGGTCGGCGACCGCGGCCAGCCGGTCCAGCGCCTGCAATTGCTCGAACAGAGCGCGCGCCGGTGGCTCGCCCATGCTGTCCGCGGTGCAGTCCTTGAACTTGGTCCACAGCCGCTCGACGTCCACCGGACGCTTGAAGTTGCCGCGTGGATAGGAGATCGGCTCGGATTGCAGCCTACGACCGTCGCGCAGCGCGATTTCGACGCGATCGTACGCGGCGAGCGCCGGCTCCTCCGGCAATCGGTCGGTGCGGGTGGATATCTGCACTTTCGGAAAGACGTCCTGTACGTCCTGGCGCCGGACGAATGCGTCGCTCACCTCGGCGAGGCCGACATCCCCCGCGACCGCCGCCGCCGCGACCGCGAACTCGGCGCTGAACTTGGCATCGAGCGAATTCTGCGGGCGGTGGTTGCGCAGGATGGTCGCCTGCGTCTCGCCGATCTCGACCGCGATCGACTGGATATCGGCGGCGGCCAGCGCGTGCTGGCGGCGCAGATCGAGCATGCCGTCGATGATCCGATGCGCGCCGTAACAGATCGGATAGAGCTTCACGTTGAGCCCGATCTCGAGGATGGCCCAATGCTCGCCGAGGCGCGCCGCGCGCGTGCGATCGACCTCGCCGCGCGGCGAGACCGCCTGCAGCAACCCTGCCTCGTGCTCGATGGCATCGGGCGAGGACGTCATGCCGCGCTCGGCGAGCCGCGCCGCGATCAGCCCGGATTGCGCGGCACGACCCAGGTGGAACGACTTGGTCATCGACCCGAAATTGGCGACCACGCCGCCGGCGAGCGAGGCGGCGATGCCGACCGCATGGGTCGCCCGCGCGGCATCGAGCCGGTGCAGCACCGCCGCCGCGGCGGCGGCGGCCACAGGACCGAACACCGCACTAGGGTGCCAGCCCTTGCGGTGGTGCTGGTCTTTGTCGCGCGCGATCAGCTCCGCCCACACCTCGTATCCCGCGACATAGGCCGCGATCATGGCCTTGCCGTCGGCACCGCTTTCCTGGCCCTGCGCCAGGATCGCAGGCACCAGCACGGCGCTGGGATGGCCGCAGAGCGCGGTATCGTCGAAGTCGAGCACATGCGCGGCGGTGGCGTAAAGCATCGCGCGGTCCGCCGCCGCCATGCGCAGGCAGGCGGGCGCGAACGGATGCTCCGGCAGCGCGCCTGCGGTGAGCTCGGCCACCACGCCGACCACCGGCTCGCGCCAGCCCGCGATCATGACGGCGACGCAATCGGTGAAGCCCGTTTTGACGATCGAAACGGCCCCCGGTGGTACGCGCGCAGGAGAGATGTCGGCGACAAAACGTCCGATCTCGGCGGTCAGGCCCATGGTTCACCTCCCCACGACTTCTTCTGCGCGTGACGGTTGCGAAAGGCCGCAACGCTGGCGTTGCGCGGCAGTCTGCTACATCGAGGCGCTGGCGCAAAGCCCCGTGGGCGCATGCCCCAATAGGCCTTCATGGTATTGCCAGAGGTTGACAACGCAATCCGGCGGGAACGACATTCGCTCGTTGCAAAGGGTGAACAATGAAACGAAGCGAAGATCGGATTCTCACTACCCACGTCGGAAGCCTGATCCGGCCGCCGGAGCTGCTGCAGCTTTCGGCTGGAGCAAAAGATGGCGCCGGCCGGCAGCGCTACGAAGAGCATCTCGAGCAGTCCGTGGCCGATATCGTGCGCATGCAGGCCAAGGCCGGTATCGACGTGGTCAACGACGGCGAATTCGGAAAGTCGGGCTGGGCCAACTACGCGCTCGGACGCGTGAGCGGCTTCGAGGAACGGCCAAAGGAGATGTATCCGGCGGTCTGGCTCGGCCGTGATCGTATCCGCTTCGCCGACTTCATGGCCAAGGAATTTCCGCGCGGGGTGACCGGCACGCCCGGCCATGCCTGCGTCGGCCCGATCGCCTACCGGGACCGCGACAGCATCGAGCGCGATACCCGCAACCTGACCGCGGCGGTCAAGTCCGCCGACGTGGAGGAGGCCTTCTTCACCGCGGTGGCGCCGGCGAGCGTCGGCTACGACGCCGCCAACGAATACTACCCGAACGAGATCGACTACGTGTTCGCGATCGCGGACGCATTGCGCGAGGAATATCTCGCCGTCGCCAATGCCGGTCTCGTCCTGCAAGTCGACGATGCCGTTCTCGCCAACATGTACGACCATCTCGTGCAGCAGAGCCCGCAGCGCTATCGCGAATGGGCGGAGCTGCGGATCGAAGCGACCAATCGCGCCTTGCAGGGCATTCCGGAGGACCGCATCCGCTACCACGTCTGCTTCGGCAGCTGGCATGTCCCGCACGTCGCCGACGCGGCGCTGGAGGACATCGTGGACCTGATCCTCGAGGTGCGCGCCGGCGCCTACTCGATCGAAGCCGCCAACGTGCGGCACGAGCACGAATGGCGGGTGTGGGAGAAGGTCAAGCTGCCGGAGGGAAAGATCCTGATTCCGGGCGTGGTGACGCACCACACCGTCACGGTCGAGCATCCGCGCCTGGTGGCGGACCGCATCGTCAACTTCGCACGCGTGGTCGGGCGCGAGAACGTGATCGCCGGCACCGATTGCGGCTTTGCCCAGGCGGAAGGCATCCAGCGCGTGCACCCCTCGGTCATGTGGGCAAAGTTCGAGAGCCTGGCCGAGGGCGCGCGGCTCGCCAGCAAGGAGCTCTGGTGATGAATATCGGTTTCATCGGGCTCGGCGCCATGGGCATGGGCATCGTGCCGCGGCTGATGGCGGCGGGCCACACGGTCACCGGCTTGAACCGCAGCAAGGACAAGGCCGAGCCGCTGATCAAGGCCGGCATGCGCTTTGCGGCGACGCCGCGAGAGGCCGCCGCGGCTTCGGAGATCGTGTTCTCGATCGTGACCGATGCCGCCGCCGTGCGATCGGTGGCGCTCGGCGCCGACGGCATCATCGCCGGCCTCAAGCCCGGCGGCATCTATGTCGACATGAGCACGATCGCGCCGGACGTCGAGCCGCGCGATCTCGGCCGAGTTCGCGCAGAAGGGCTTCGTCATGCTCGACGCCCCGATCTCGGGCAGCCCGGTCACGCTGGCGCAGGGCAATGCCTCGCTCATGGTCGGCGGCGACAAGGCGGCGTTCGAGCGGGTCGAGCCGGTGCTGCGCGCGATCGGGCCGAAGGTGACCTATATCGGCGCCAGCGGGCTTGCGGTGCAGATGAAGATCGCGGTCAATCTCCTGCTCATGGTCGAGGTGATCGCCTTCGGCGAGGCGATCGCGCTCGCGGAGAAGGGCGGCGTGGCGCGCGAGATCGCGGTCGATGCCGTGCTCAAGAGCGTTGCGGCCTCGCCGGTGCTGGGCTATCGCGGGCCGTTCATCCTGGAAGGAAAAATGCCCGCCGTCCCGCTCGCCGACGTCACGCTGCAGCAGAAGGACATGCTGCTCGCGCTCGAGCTCGGCCGCAAGCTCGGCAGCCCGGTGCCGCTCGCCGCCGCAGCGAATGAGATGATGAATGCGTGCCGCGGACTGGGCATCGACCACCGCGATTTCGTCACCGCGCACGAAGTGTATCGCCGCCTGGGAGGACAATCATGACGTCGAAAGCCGAGAAAATTGGCGCCGCCTTGGCAAAAGCCGTGAAGGCCGCCGCGGCCACGATGAAGGAGCCCGACAAGGCGCCGGCCGCCGGCAAGGGCCCGGCGATGTATCGCACCAATCTCCGCAACGTGCCGAAGGTCGAGGGCCTACCGCGCGAGGACGGCTGGGTCGACATGCAGGTGCAGTTCCTGATCGACAAGAAAACCGCCGGCGCCGACCATGTCGTCGGCTGGACCGTGCTCAAGCCCGGCGCGCGCCATGAGCGCCACCTGCACCGCAACTGCGACGAGTTCTTCATCGTGATCAAGGGTCGCGGCCACATCTACAGCGATCTCGGCGAGGAGCCCTCGGGCGAAGGCGACGTGGTCTATTCGCCGCGCGGCTGCTGGCACGGCTTCAACAACACGTCCGAACGAGGACGTCGTGCTGGTGTGGGGCTGGATGGGCGCGGGCTCGATCGAGGCCTCGGGCTACGAGGTCGATCCGGACAGCCACAAGGGATGAGCAAGATGCAACTGTGGGACGACCCGCGCGTCGTGCGCGGCATGCAGGCGCAGCTCGAGATGCGGCGCCTGCGCCTCGAGGACGGCGACAAGGCGCTGGGCTGGAAGGTCGGCTTCGGCGCGCCGGCGATGCTCGAGCTCCTGAAGATCAGCGGCCCGCTGGTCGGCTTCCTGACGCAGAAGGCGCGCGTTCAATCCGGCGGCAGCATCTCGTTCGCGGGCTGGTCGAAGCCGGTGGCCGAGCCGGAAATCGCCGTCCATATCGGCCACGACGTTCCCGCCGGCGCCGACCGCGAGACCGCCAGGGCCGCGATCGCCGGCATCTCGCCGGCCATCGAGATCGTCGATCTCACCGCCCCGCCGCAGGACCCCGAGCGCATTCTCGGCGACAACATCTATCAGCGCCATGTGGTGCTCGGCGGTGCCGGGCCCGCGCGCGCCGGCGCGCAATCGGACGGGCTGACCTGCCGCATCATCCGCCGCGGCAAGGAATTCGCGCGCACCACCGATCCGCAGGCCAATACCGGCGCAATGGGTCGACATCGTGCGCCACGTCGCCGACGTGCTGGCGGCGTTCGGCGAGCGGCTGCGCGCGGGCGAGATCATCATCACCGGCTCGGTGGTGCCGCCGCTGACGATCGAACGCGGCGAGGACGGCATCGCGTTCGAGGTCGATCCGATCGGAAGCGTGGCTGTCCGTTTCAGTGATTTCGAGTAGATTGAAGGTCATGCACACGCTGATACGAAACGTCGTCGCCGCCGTTCTCATGCTCGCGCCGTTGCTCGCGCCATGGTCAGGCGCACGCTCAGACTTGGCCGCAGAGAACGGTGCGCTTCATCGTTCCGCTGCCGCCCGGAAGCGGCATGGACCTCTCGGCGCGTCTCGTCGCGGAGCGACTGACCGAGCGCTGGGGCCAGCGGTCGTGGTGGAGAACCGCCAGGGCGCCGACGGCATCCCGGCGGTCACGGCGTTTCTCTCCGCGCGCGACAACCACACCTTCCTGTTCTCGTTCGCCGGCATCGTCACCTTCAATCACCTGCTGCACGACAAGCTGCCCTACGACCCCAAGCGAGCTCGTGCCGGTCGTGCCGGTGATCGACAATTTCCTCGGCGTCTCCGCCAGCGCCATCTTGAAGGTCGATACGCTCGCCGACCTGGTGAAGGCCGCGAAGGCCGAGCCGCGCAAGCTCAACTGGGCCGCGACGCCAGGCCTGCCCTACTACGTGCTGCTGGCGCTGCAGAAGAGTGCCGGCATCGAGATGGTGCAGGTGGCGTATCGCGACTTCGCGCCTGCCTATCAGGACTTGAACCAGGGGCGGCTGCATGTCGCCGGCACCGGCGTGCCGACGCTGGTGCCGCATCACAGGGCGGGCACCGCCAAGCTGTTGTTCGTCACCAATCGCGAACGGTCGCCGCAGGCGCCCGACGTTCCGACCGCGGCGGAGGCGGGATATCCCGACCTCACCTTCGACGGCGTCTCCGGCATCTACGGCTGGCGCGACATGCCGGCGCAGATCACGCGAGCGCATCGCCGCCGACCTGCGCACCATCATCGCCGATCCCGCCTTCCGCGCCCGCGTGACCAGCGTCGGGACCGCCCCGCGCACCGGCACGCCGGAAGAATTCGCCGCGGCCATCGACGACCAGCGCAACAGGATCGCGGCGATTCATCAGGCCAGCGACAAGAAGCCCGCCCAGTGAGCGTTGCGCCGGCCAGGCAGAATGGCTAGCGTTTGGGCCATTCTCCGGGCTTGTGAGGAAGCAATAATGAGTATGTGGAAACGCCTTGCGGTGACCCTCGTCATCGCGCTCTGCGGAATTCCTGCGATCGCGGCAACGCAGGCGCAGGCACAGACACCGACGCAAGCGTGGCCGCAGCGCCCGGTGAAATTCATCATCCCGTTCGGGCCCGGGCGCCGGTGCCGATATCGGCGCACGGCTGATCCAGGAAAAGCTGTCTGCGCGCTGGGGCAAGCCGGTCGTGATCGAGAACCGGCCCGGCGGCGACAGCATCATCGCGATCCAAGCGATGCTGTCCGCGAACGACGATCACACCTTCCTGTGGGGTCCGAGCGGCAACTTCATCGTCCACCCGTATCAGTACCAAAAGCTGTCCTACAACCCGGACGACATTCTGCCGATTGCGAGCTTTTCCGCCACGGTGCTGTCGGTCGGCGTGCCGGCATCGCTGGGCGTCGGCGACCTCGCCGACTTCGTCAAGCGTGCGCGCGCGGAGGCCGGCAAGTTCAATTCGGCCGCCGTTCCCGGCATCACCGAGCTCGCGTTCGACTACTTCGCCAAAGAGGCGGGACTGACCTTCACCAAGGTGCCCTATCGCGACATCGTGCAGGCCGTGAACGACCTCGCCGAAGGACGCCTGCAGGTCTATTCCTCCTCTTATGCGATCCAGCGCCCGCAGCGGGAAGCGGGCCGGATCAAGGTCTTGGCGCAGATGGGGAGCAAACGTGCGCCGAGCCTGCCCGACATTCCGACCGCGGCCGAGGCGGGCTTCCCTGCCATGGAAATGGAAGGCTTGGTCGGCCTGTTCGGCAGCCCCGCGGTTTCAGCCGAGCTGCGCGAAAAGATCGGTGCCGACATCGTCGCGGTGGCTGACGACAAGGACATCGACGCCAAGCTCAACGCCACCGCGCAAACGCCGACGCGCGGCGGCGCGAAGGAGTTCGCCGGGATCATGGCCCGCCAGCGCGCCCAGATCGCCAACATCGCCAAAGCGCTCGATCTCAAGCCAACGCGGTGAGCAACAGTGGCCCGGATGAAGCCGTAAGCGCGTTCACAACATAGGTCCGCGAAGACATAAGGGTGGAGACGCCCGTCTTCGCGGGCTGATGCTGTGTCCGCCCGTATGTCTTCCGATGCGCTACGGCGCCATACGCAGCCGCAGCTGGGCAATTCCCTTATTGTCGAGATCGACGACGATTTCGATGCGCAACAACTCGTTGTGCAACCTCACACATTACAAAGTCGGACATTTTTGTCCGAAACACTTGACGATCGGACATTCTTGTCCGATAAGAGGAAACTGGCGAAGTGGCCAAAAGACAGCGATTTCTAAATGAATTGCGTGACGAAGCCGCTGCACGAGGTTTGTCCTTCCGGGTCGAGACGTGGCGCGGCAAAGGCGGACACGCCATGGTTTTCGTAGGCGACAAGCTCACGACGGTGCCTTCGCGGGAGATCGATCCTAAGACGGCGAGAAAGATCAGGAAGACCCTTGGTCTGGCCTGAAGAAGCGCTGCCAAGGCGGCAGCGCCAGAGACCGCAGTTGCGGCAAGAGGTTTGCAATGCAGCCGCTTATGTATCGCGCTCGATTTGAGCCCGGCGATCGGCGGGGCTGGTTCGTGGTGAGTTTCCCGGACGTACCCGAGGCCATCACGGATGGAAAGGGAATGGTCGAGGCTTTGAGAAATGCGGAGGAGGCGCTTGGTCTTGCACTTCTATCCTACGTGGATCGAGATTTGCCCTTGCCGAAGCCGAAGGCGCGCGGGGCCGCGCTTGTGCAGGTAGCAGTGGAGCCCGACGTCGGAGCAAAGCTGGCGCTGCTTGATGCCGTGCGGGAGCGCGGCTTGAGTAAGACCGCCTTCGCTCGGATGATCAATCGCGATGAGAAGGAGGCCCGGCGAATCCTTGATCCGAAGCATCCTACCAAGCTCACCACGCTTGCCGAGGCTCTTCGCGCCCTCGGCAAGCGCCTCGTGGTTGGCGTCGAGGAAGAGCATACGTTTGCTTGATGCCCGGCGCCGATGGCCGCGAAGGCGCCTGCTTTCACGGCAGCAGCAGCACCGAACCTGCAGATTTTCGCGCCTCGATGTCGCGATGCGCGGCGGCGGCATCGGCGCAGCGCATAAGTGCCGCCGATCTCGATCTTCAGAATTCCGCGCGCGACCAGGTCGAACAGCTCCGCCGCCGCGATGCGCATGCTCGCGACATCGGCGATCATGCTGCTCAGCGCGGGGCGGCAGACCGAGAGCGAGCCGCGCTTCGCGAGCTGCAGCAGGTCGACCGGCGGCGGGTGCCCCGACGCGTTGCCGTAGTTCACCAGCATCCCGAACGGCCGCACGCAGTCGAGCGACGCCATGAAGGTGTCCTTGCCGACGCCGTCGAAGACGGCGGACACCCCTTGCGGCACGATCGCCTTTACTGCCGCGACGAAATCGACCTCGCGATAGAGTATGGCGTGATCGCAGCCGTGCGCCTGCGCGATCTTCGCCTTGTCCTGCGACCCGACCGTGCCGATGACGGTGGCGCCGAGATGCTTTGCCCATTGGCAGAGGATCATGCCGACGCCGCCCGCAGCGGTATGGATCAGGATAGTGTCGCCGGTCTTCGGCCGGAAGATGCGGTTGATGATGAGCGACGCGGTGAATCCCTTGACCAGCATCGCCGCCGCCTGCTGGTCGCGTCACCCCGTCCGGCAGCTTGAGCAGCCGCTCGGCGGGGACGTTGCGCGCCTGCGCGTAGGAGCCGGTCTCCTCGAAGAATTCCCCGCGCATCCCGGCATAGGCGACCCGATCGCCCGGCCGCACGTCGGTGACGCCGGGCCCGACGCTCTCGACCACGCCCGCCGCCTCGTTGCCGAGGATCACCGGAAACTGCAGCGGGCGCGCGATGTAGAAGCCGCCGCGCCGCACGTTGATGTCGGAATAGTTGATCCCGATCGCGGTGTGGCGGACGCGCGCCTCGCCCGCCGCCGGCGGCGGCAGCGTGACCTCCTCGAAGCGCAGGACCTCGGGGCCGCCGTTGGCGTGAATGCGGACGGCCTTGGTCACTCGGTGATGCTCGCCGGAAACTGCTCGTCCTCGAACACCGAGATCGCCGGCGGCGTGCCGCTCAATCCCAGCTCCTGCCAGCGCGCCACGACGTTGTCATAGGCCTCCTTCGACAGCTTGGTGCGCTTGGAGAACGTCTTGATGAAGCGATAGTCCATGCAGGCATTGATCAGGCACTTTGATCCCCATGGCCTGATCTCCGGCGGGTTGAGGCTCGGGTCGAGATAGGTGCTCCAGGTCTCGCGCAGGATGTCGATCGACTGCGCCGGGCGCGAGCGCGTCGCCATCGCCCACAGCACCTGGTTGACGTTGGTGGGATCGACGTCCTCGTCGACCACGATCACGTATTTGCCGAAATAGGCGCCGGCGGTGCACTGCGCGGCGAGCGCCATCACCTGCGGCGCATGCCCGGCATACATCTGCTTGATCGAGACCACGGTGATGCCCCAGCCGGCGGCTTCCGGGATCGACCACACGCCCTGGATGCCGGGAACGCCGAGCTTCTGCAGGTCGGCCCAGATGCCGGCGGAGCGCAGCGCCGCCCAGAACAGCCCGGCCTCGTTGGCCGCGCCGTCCGCCATCAGCGCGCAGGTCAAGGTCGGATTGTCGCGATAACGGACGCGCTCGACCCGCATATAGGGCGTGGCGCCGCTCGGCCGCCCGTAGTAGCCCGTGAACTCGCCGAACGGGCCTTCGGCGAAGGTCTCGTCGGGATAGAGGAAGCCTTCGAGCACGATCTCGGCCCGCGCCGGCAGCGGCAGCCCGGTGAGATCGCTGGTGAAGACCTCGATCGGCGCGCCGTTGATGCCGGAATAATAGTCGTACTCGCATTCGGTCTTCGGCAGGCTCGTCGCCGCAACCAGAAACAACAACGGATCGATGCCGTAGGCGGCGGCGATCGGCATCGGCTTGCCCAGCTTCCACCACTTCTCGCGGTCGATGGTGGCGTCCTTGCCCGGCGAGGTATAGACGCCGACCTCGCGCGGTCCCTTGATCATCATGCGGTAGGTGCCGACATTGATGCGGCCGGTCTCCGGACACTTGGTCACGACCGCATCGCCGGTGCCGAGATACATGCCGCCGTCGAGCGGCCACATCCGCTGCGCCGGAAAGATGCGGATGTCGATGTCGTCGCCCTCGACGATGTTCTGGTTGCAGATCGCCTGCGCCGCCGGCACCTCCTTCGGCGGCATCTTGCGCCCGAGCTTCTGCTGCAGGATCTGCACGGCCTCGAGCGGATGATCGACCGGCTGCTCGCCGATCATCAGGCAGAAGCGCGACAGATTGCAGCCGATCATGTTGTAGAGCGCCTTGTGGCCGGGATGGCCCTTGATGTTCTCGAACAGCAGCGCCGGCGATTTCTCGCTGCCGACGAGATAGGTGATGGTGGCGGCTTCGAGATCGGGATCGACTTCGGCGGTGATGCGCTTGAGCTCGCCCAGCGCCTCGACCTTCTCCAGCCAGGCGTCGAGATCGCTCGAATTGGCGCCGCGCGCGATCGTCCTGGCTTCGGTCTTCGGGCTGCTGATCGCCGCTCGCCGCGCCCACCTTGACGCTCATCTCCATGTCCGTCTCCCGTTTCTTATCTTGCCGGTCCTGCCGCGGAAGTCTCCAGCGGTGAGCCATCATGACCGTAGCAACCCGGACCGGGACCGGTCTACCGGCCGCGGCGCGCAAACAAAAAGCCCGGCGCGACGGCCGGGCTTTCGTAACGGTGCAAATGCGCTGCGGTCAGAGGCTCGACATCACGCTGTCGAGTCCCAGGAGATGGGCGAGCGACTTGAGCTCGCGGCGCTGCTCGTCGTTGAAGCTCATGACCAGGGGGAAGCCGGCGGACTTCAGTCCCTCGAACATCGACCTTGGTGATGTCGATTTGCGCGGTGCGGGTGCCCTGCGGCGCCTTCTTGTATTCCATCTTGCGCAGCTCGGCCTCGACGGCCGGCCAATAGCGCTCCTGGTCCGGTGTCAGGTTGAGCCGCTTCTTGATGCTGGCAATCTGCGAGTCGTTGAGCACTGCGTTGGAGCGAGCGGCGGGTGCGGGCCGGGCGTCTTGGCCTCTTGCGGCCAACACGACGGGCTTGCTGGAGGCGGAGGCGAGCGCGATCCGCGGCTGCCCCGCGGGCTTCGCTTTCGCTGCTTCGGGCACCTCGGCCGCCTGCGTTTCGGCAGCCGGCGCCTTGATGTCGGAAATCGGATAGAACGGCCGCGGGCTGAACAGGGTGAAGCTGCTGTCGTCACCGGCGAAGGCCAGCATCCTCGGCACGACATCGGCGGCCGGGGTGGGCTCGACCCACTCGTGCGGGAAGCGCAAGTTCACGATGTCGGACGCCGCCATGGTGGCGGCGACGCTGGAGGATGCGCCCGGATTTCCCGGCGGCAAGCCCGCCCGGGCATTGAGGCCGGCCGCTAAGCCGCCTACGCCGGCCACGCCCAGGATGGCGAGGCAAACCACGACGCTCCTGCTCGCCCGTGGACCGGTTGAGCGGCGCCTGGCCGGACTTCTCATGGTGGATTGAATTGTCCCCGAACGCCTAGCCTGCCCCGACCGCATGTCTCCCCACGCCGTAGTCCCCGATGGTCCCCATCCTCTGTAGAAACCGAGCGTAATTATGGCTGGGCTCGGAACATTCCCCGGAACTTTTCTCCTTTGCGACGAGAGGGTTAGCACTCGCCTCGGGTGATACCGAGCGGAGGTATGGAAATGACACAAAAAAGCCCGGCGTTTCCGCCGGGCTTTCGTATCTGTTCGGTGGACCGGTAGCGGTTTACGCCGCCTCCTCCTCCACCACCTCTTCGTCGGCCTCGGCCTCGCCTTCGGCGGGCTTGGGACCGCGGCGCGGGCCCTTGGCGAGCGCGGCCTCGATCTCCTTGACCGCTTCGGTCTCGGTGATGCGCTGCACCGCCGAGATTTCGCGCGAGAGGCGATCGAGAGCGGCCTCGTAGAGCTGGCGCTCCGAGTAGGACTGCTCGGGCTGCGTGTCCGAGCGGAACAGGTCGCGCACCACCTCGGCGATCGCGACGATGTCGCCGGAATTGATCTTGGCCTCGTATTCCTGCGCGCGGCGCGACCACATGGTGCGCTTGACGCGGGCCCGGCCCTTGAGCGTCTCCAGCGCCCGCTTGACCAGCGGCGGCTCGGCCAGCTTGCGCATGCCGACCGAAACGATCTTCGCGGTCGGAACCCGCAGCGTCATCTTGTCCTTGACGAAGTTGATGACGAACAGCTCGAGCTTGGCGCCGGCGACCTCCTGCTCCTCGATCGCCACGATCTGGCCCACGCCGTGGGACGGATAGACGATGAACTCGCTGGTCTTGAAGCCTTGGCGCTGGGTGGTCTTCTTGCTGGTCATTCCAGGGGGAGCTCCTTCGTCCGGCTTGCGGCGGACGGGTGTCTTGGCCACGGGGGCTCCACGTCGCGTCGCCGCGCGGGGAGCCTGCGATGCCCTCCGGCGGTCGCCGGTTGAGGTCTTCTTGGTCCGCCGGGTCAAGGCGGGGGTTTTCTTTGACCGATGGCGCGTTTTTCCTGCCACGGCGGTTTGCGTGGATCTCACGTCCCTAGTTGACGGTTCCTCGGATACGACCCGAAAAATAATGCTCCCCCACGGGGGAGCGGCTCAGATGCGGTGTTTTGCTCATTTTCAAGATATATAGCACATTTTTGGCAGAAATCAAAGCCTTACGGCGCAATAAAAGGCCGATTTCGGGCATTTCAGCATTACATTTTCGTCACTGTTGGTTAACGAAAAACCTTAATCCCCAGTTCCCGGGCTGGCAGAAAAATGCTCCTCGAGCTTGTTGGGCACGTCCTCCCAGGTCTTGCCGTCCGCCGGCGGCTCCTTCTTGGTCGTGATATTGGGCCAGATCTTCGCGAAATCCGCGTTGAGCTTCAGGAACTTCTCCAGCGCCGGCTCGGTATCGGGCTTGATCGCGTCGACCGGGCATTCCGGCTCGCAGACCCCGCAATCGATGCATTCGTCGGGATGGATGACGAGCATGTTCTCGCCCTCGTAGAAGCAATCCACGGGGCACACCTCGACGCAATCCATGTATTTGCACTTAATGCAACTTTCGACGACGACGTAAGTCATTCCTAACTCTCCACACGCGTGGGCTGAGTAGCGCAAGCGTCCATTGCAGGCAAGACTTGCCCGCAGTCAAATGTCGTCTTCGCCGGTGAAGCGCCGCAACGCGCGCCGTTCCCGCTTGGTCGGCCGGCCCGTCCCCGGCTCCCGCGGCGCCGGTGGTGACGGGGCGCCGCTCCCTCGAACGGCCGGCCGCCGGCTCGATGTCCGCGCACAGTGCACGGGCATCATCGGCCGAGCCGCGACGCTCGGCAAAGCCCAAGACCTTGAGCACGCGCACCGCACGGTCGAGCGCCACCGTCACCACGTCGCCCGGCCGCACGGCGCGGCTCGGCGCATCGATGCGCTGGCCGTTGATGCGCACGTGACCGGATGCGGCGAGCGCCGCGGCCGCCGGGCGCGTGCGCACCACCCGCGCGTGCCACAGCCATTTGTCGATGCGCTGGCGATCCAAGGGTGCAGCGCCGGCGGTCAATGCTCGCCCTAACGCGGCTCTTTCGTGCTCGCCTCGAGCTGCTCCTTGAGCGCGGCGAGCTTGGCGAACGGCGAATTCGGATCGGGTGCCCGGTCGCGGCGGTCCCTGCCCTCGCCGCGCCCCTTGATGTATTTCGCGCGCAAGTCCGGATCGCGATCCGGACGATCGCCACGCGCAGCACGGTCGGGACGGTCGCCGCGTTGCGGCCGGTCCCCGCGCTGCGGACGATCGGCGCGATCGGGACGATCGGGGCGCCTCGGACGGTCTGGACGATCCGCGCGCTGCGGGCGCTCGGCACCCTCGTTGCCGTCGGGACGGCCATGCCGCCCATGGCGGCGACGACCCTCACTACCCCTTTGGCCCTCGTCGGATGTCGGCGACGTTTCGACGGCGGCAGCCGTGGGCGTACCGTCGGCACCGACCACCGCCGCGGCATCCGTGGTGGCGGCCGCGAGCGGCGGAGCCTGCGTCTGCCGCTGCGGCCGGCGCTGGCGCTGAGCACGTTCGTGGCGAGGTTTGCGCGGATGATCGTCGCGACGCCCGGGCCGCCAGACCTCGATCATTTCCTCGGCTGCAGGCTCCGCTGTCGCCGCGACCTCGGCTGGCGATGGCTCCGGCAGCGATGGCTCCAAAGGTGATGGCTCCGGCGGCGATGCATCCTTGCTCTCGACCACAGGCTCGGCCTGGTCAGCAACGGCGAGCGCCGGCGATTCCACCGCCGCAATCGTCGTGTCCGGCGTCTCGGCGGGCATCGGCTCGGGCGCGGGCGTTGGCTCGGACGTGGTCTCGACCGGCTCGGCGGGCACGGGCGCGGCATCGACAGGCGGCTCAGCCTCGACCGGTGCTGCGTCGCCCGTCTCGATCGCAGCCGTGGATGGCGCTTGGCCGTCGACCGCCGGTGCCGGCACGGCTTCCACCGCAGCGGCCGGCGGCGCGGCGGGCACATCGACCGGCACATCGACCGCCACATCGACCGGCTTGGGCCGCTTGTCCATGCGATAGCCGAGCGAGCGCAACACCGAGGCGAAATCCTCGCCGGAGCAGCCCGCGAGCGACGTCATGCCGACCGTCACGGTGAAGCCGAAGCCGTCGATCGCGCCCGGCGGCTTGGGGCCGGCCGCACCGGCGCGCCAGGCGAGCGCCGGGCGGATCAGGTCGGCGAGCCGTTCCAGGATATCGACGCGCACGGCGCGCTCGCCGCAGACGCGGTAGCCGGCGATGCGGTAGAGCGCCTTGGCGATGTCCTGGTCGGCAGCGATCGAGGTGCGGCCGCTGCCGGCGAGCTGCTCGATCGCCTCGATCCCTTTCGTTTCCGAGCCGCCGTGCTTGAGCGCCCAGAGCTGCGTCGCCAGTACCCGCGGCGCCGGCTTGAGCAGCGCCGGCACATAGATGTGATAGGCGCCGAAGCGCACGCCGTATTTGCGCAGCGTCGCGCGCGCCGCCTGGTCGAGCCCCTTGACCTCCTCGGCGACCTTCTGACCGATCGAGCACGCCGAGCGCCTCGGTGAGCTGGAACGCGACGCCGCGCGCGATGCCGGTCACGTCCTCGGCCGGCCGCGAGCCGGAACAGCGGCTCCAACAACCGTCTCGATATGAGACTTGAGCCAGAGATCGAGCCGCGCCTGCACGCCGTCACGCGGCGCGCCGGTGAGATGCTCGTCGGCGATGATGCGCATGCGCGGCTTGAGCGCCTCCTCGGCCGCGACGAGCCGGCCGACCGGCTGGCCGAGCCACCGGATGGTGCCGTCGGTCGCCAGCACGAATTGCCCGTCGGCGGCGTGCGCGAGCCGCGTGGCGCGCGCGTCGATCTCGCCCGCCAACGCCTTCTGCGCGGCGCCGGCGAGCGCCTTCGCCTCCGAGCCGGCGGTCGAGGATTCCGGCGTGAACATGAAGCCGTCGAGCCGCCCGATCGCGTGGCCCTCGACCACGACCTCGCCGGTCTTGCCGATGTCGGTCTCGAGCACGGTGTTCTCGCGCAGCCGGCGCATCAGCACGCTGGTGCGGCGGTCGACGAAGCGCTCGGTCAACCGCTCGTGCAGGCGTCCGACAGCTTGTCCTCGACCGCGCGCGTGACGCCCTGCCAGTGCTCGGGATCGGCGAGCCAGTCCGGACGGTTGGCGGCGAAGGTCCAGGTGCGGACATGGGCGATGCGGTTCGACAGCGTGTCGATGTCGCCGTCGGTGTGATCGGCCTGCTCGATCTGGCGGGCGAACCAGTCGATCGGGATCGTGCCCTCGCGCATGAGGAAGCCATAGAGCGTCGTGGCGAGCTCGGCATGGGTGGCGGGCGAGATCTTGCGATAGTCCGGAACCTGGCAGACGTCCCACAGCCGCTCGACCGCCGCGCGCGTCGTCGCGAGCGCGCGAATCTCGTCGTCGCGCACGGCGTGCTCGAGCACCAGGATGTCCTCGGCGATGGGCGCGCGGGTGAGGCCCGCTCTCCTTCGGCGTCTCCGCGAGCGAGGCCTGCAGCGCGCCGATCGAGGAGAAGTCGAGCGCGGTGTTGCGCCATTGCAGCATCTTGATCGGCTCGAACGAATGGCTTTCGAGCGCCTGCGCCAACTCGGTCTCGAACGGCGGGCATCGGCCGGTCGTGCCGAAGCTGCCGTTGCGGGTGGCGCGGCCGGCGCGCCCGGCGATCTGCGCGAGCTCGGCCGGGTTGAGCTTGCGGAACTGATAGCCGTCGAACTTGCGGTCGGAGGCGAAGGCGACGTGATCGACGTCGAGATTGAGCCCCATGCCGATGGCGTCGGTGGCAACGAGATATTCGACGTCGCCGGACTGGTAGAGCTCGACCTGGGCGTTGCGCGTGCGCGGGGAGAGCGCGCCGAGCACCACGGCGGCGCCGCCGCGCTGGCGGCGGATCAGCTCGGCGATGGAATAGACCTCCTCGGCGGAGAACGCGACCACGGCGGAGCGGCGGGGCAGCCGCGTGATCTTCTTCTCGCCCGCGAAGGAAAGCTGCGACAGGCGCGGCCGGGTCAGGACATGGGCGCCCGGCAGCAGCCGCTCGACCATCGGCCGCACGGTCTGGGCGCCCAGCACCAATGTCTCCTCGCGGCCGCGGCGATTGAGCATGCGGTCGGTGAAGACGTGGCCGCGGTCGAGATCGGCGGCCGAGTTGCACCTCGTCGATGGCGAGGAAGGCGACGTCGAGTTCGCGCGGCATCGCCTCGACGGTCGAGACCCAGAAGCGCGGATTCGGCGGCTTGATCTTCTCCTCGCCGGTGATGAGCGCGACCGCGTCGGCGCCCGCGCGCTCCGCGACCTTGTTGTAGACCTCACGCGCCAAGAGCCGCAGCGGCAGCCCGATGATGCCGGAGGAATGCCCGAGCATGCGCTCGATGGCGAGATGGGTCTTGCCGGTATTGGTCGGCCCGAGCACGGCGGTGACGCCGGCGCCGCGGGCGCCGGAGTCGCGATTGCTCGGAGAAGAGAAGGAAATGGGCATCGGCGATCGAAAACCGGGCGATAACTGAGTTGCTGCTGCGTTGATGCTATCGATCAGTCCGCGGCAGGGCGCGGCGACATGTCGAGGATAGCGGATAACAAGTCGAGCCGCGCGGTCATAGTTTCGTCATCCGTTCCAGCAGTGCCGGGAGCCGCGCGTGCATTTCGCCGGGGGCGGAACATAACGACTTCCGCCATGTCCGGCAAACGGCATTCGACCCGGTAGGCGAGTAGTCGCCTCGGAATGCACCAGCATTCGGCATCACGACATCGTTCCGTTGGGGCCATCCGACTTGGGCCAAAGGCGCGCTCGCGGTCGCCAACGGAGCAGCCCCCCGATGTTGCCGTCCATGCGGCGCGTTTGGTTGCATGGACGACGGAAGCCGTTCCGAAGATGGAATCTCTCTTGCCGAGCATCTTTGAGGGGAATTTGTGCCACAATGCGACAGACACGGTCGATGGCCACCCCCTGTGCTTAAGCTGTGGAACGAGTCTGGAACGAATCGCGCCCGAATCGCTAACTCGTTGGTGTAGAAATTTGTTCACGGCCACATCTCGTGGCAATGCTAAAAAGCAGCACAAAATCGAGTAAAAGGCCGAAGACGTCGGCGTCGCCGAAACGTATGCCTGTTAACACAGGCATCGCTCGCTGAATTTCGGGAATTGTCGCTGCCGCGGAAACCTTTCGGCCGCGCGCAGAGGGCTTACTGCGTCTTGGCGGTCGCCTTGCCCGGCTGCGGAACCGAGACGAACTGGGTCGCCTGCATGATCCCGATCCCGATCGGGGTGGGAACCGAGACGCGGTAGGGCACCATCACACGCGTGCCCGCGATGGGCGCGAGCCACAGCTCGATGTCCTTCAGACCCATGAGGTACTTGAGCGCAGCACGATCGGGAATGTGGCCCGCGATCGGAGAGAAAAAGACGGCGCAGACCACGGCCGGACCCTGATAGCCTTTCTCCGTCCTCACCTGATCGAGGCGCTTGAAAGCAAGCTTCAGGTCGTAGCGCATGCGGCCGTCGAAAATCGACAGCGTGCGCTGACAGGCCTGCGGCACCGTGGTCTCGCCGTTGCCGGGAACCCGCATCAAGGACGCCGTCATCGGATCGGATACGCCGCGCCGATGGGCTTCGGTGAGCGGGACGCGATCGGGATTCGGGGCGGTCGGCGGGTCGGCCACGAACTCCCTGACGGTGCCGGAGGTGATCACCATACGCACTTCGTCGTACTTCTGGTCGGTGACGATGCTCGAGGCATAGGTCGAGGGAACGAGCTGACCGCCCGCGACGCCACCGCGCGCAGCACTCTGGCCCTGGCCGCTGGCAAACACCTGCATCAGGCCGGCAGTCGCGCCGCTCGCCGCCGCGCTGAAATGATCGTCGGCGATGTCGATGACCCAGGCGCCCCGGCCGATCGGCAGGCCGCCGAGGGTGACGCTGTAGCGGGCATCGAGCTTGCCCTGGGCAAAGCTCGGACCCTGCCGGGCATCCGCCATCGTCAACGCGAGCGCGAACGCGCCCAGAACGATCGCGTGACGAGTGAGGCGGTATGAATTCACGACATTATTCCCCAGTCGCGGCCCCCTGGAACGGGGCGCAAGCGCATGCGTTGTGCGGCCTATGCTTTAACACACGCTACGCTGCCAAACGGCTAGGACCCGTGGCCGGCCCTTGTGCCCCGTCGCGGCTTGACCCCCGCCGCCAAGGTCGATCTCCGATAATCTTTGACCCCGTATCTTGGCCCGATCAAGGCGGTTGGAGGTATCGCCCTGGTGCCCCTTCGCTGCCGAATGAGTCCATTATGTGATTCGGGGCTCCAAATCGCCCGGTCCGGCACGCGGCTTGACGGCATTTCCGGCGCTGACTATAGGTCCGCGGGCTTAAATAAAGCCGCAGGCGGACGAGGCACCCTGCCCACATTGCGCAAGGGCCCGGTCCGGCCAGTCGTTCACGAAAATTCAGAGGTTTCTCAATGTCGCGGCGATGCGAATTGACCGGCAAGGGCGCGCAGGTCGGGCACAAGGTCAGCCACTCGAACATCAAGACCAAGCGGCGTTTTCTGCCGAACCTGCTCAACGTCACCATGATCTCGGACGCGCTCGGCCGTTCGTTCAAGCTGCGCGTGTCGGCGAACGCGCTCAAGACGGTCGATCACCGCGGTGGCCTCGACGCCTTTCTCTTGAAGGCGAAGGACGACGAGCTGTCCGACAAGGCGCTCGACCTCAAGCGGCAAATCCGAAAGAAGCGCGCGGAAGCGGCCTGAGCGGGTTTTAGCCCGTAGGTTGGGTCGCGTTCTTACGAGGCCCAACACTCGCGGACGCCTCCGACGTTGGGTCTCGCCATAGCCCGCGAAGACGGGCGTAAACGCCCTGATGGTCGCTCGACCCAACCTACGGTTCCGCCAGCGTGAACTGCAGCAGCAGCGTGCGCTGAAGCACCGAGAAATTATCGTCGGAAACAAGCGTGAGGACGGTCTCGCCGCCGGCGCCGCGGTGGACGCTCAAGCCCTCCATGTTGTCGATCTCGTAACCGAGATCGGCTTCGAACAGGACCGGACCATCGACCAGCGCCCCCGGCTTGACGTCGCCGAGCGCGATGCGCCGCATGCGCACGCTGAGACCGCCGGTCCAGCTGAATTTCCGTTCCAGCAGCAGGACGTCGCCGCCCGGCAGCAGCGCGGCGTCGCTGATGTCGATAGCTCGCGCTGCGCTGGATCGTGAAACCGCCCGGGCTCGGTCCGCCGATGAGGAAGGCGATGATATTGCCGGCCTTGTCGAGACCGCGCTCCGAAATCGCAATCAGCGTGCCGGCGAGCGCAAGACCCTTGGGGACGAACACCAGCGCCTCGATCCCCTTGTTGGCCGGGCAGCGCGCGCAGGCCCGGCGGCACTGGGATCGGTTGGCCGCGGGCGAGCAGGCCGTCCTTGCCGTAATTGAAGCGGAGGATCTGGTGGACCCGCTCGATCCCGACATAGAGCGTACCGCCGTCCTCGGCGATGGCTTCCGTGTCGTACCAGTCGCCGACGGCGAGCGGCTTGCCGTCAGGGCCCAGGATCGGCGCCATCTCGGCGTCGGCAATGTCGATCGGACGCGTGTCGTCGTAGACGATGCGGCCGCGGAACCACCAGCCCTTGTCGCTCAGCGCGATGAAATGCGCCCCGTCCGCGGCGACGCGAATGGCCGAGATGCCGCCGAAATTCCTGTACGACGAGCGCAGCACCAGGCCGCCGCGGAACTCCAGCAAACCGAATTGCCGTCGTGACGGATCGCGGATCTCGAAGGCGGCGAGCGGCTGGGCGGTGACCTGGATGGCGATCGGCGGAGCGGCGGCGGCCGGCGGTGTCTGCGCATCGCCGGGAATCGCAAAGATCAGCAGCGCAGTTGCGAGCGCCGCGGCAAGGGTAGGTCGATTCCACCAGCCGAAACCTGGATGCCGACGCAGCGTGCCGCCGCTCACGAGGCGAGCCTGCGCGGGCGCCGCGGCACCTCGACCAGATGCTCCTCGTCGAACAGCTCGGCGAGTTTCTCGGTCATGGCGCCGCCGAGCTCCTCGGCATCGACGATGGTGACGGCACGGCGATAGTAGCGCGTCACGTCGTGGCCGATGCCGATCGCGATCAGCTCCACCGGCGAGCGTGTCTCGATCTCCTCGATCACCCAGCGCAGGTGGCGTTCGAGGTAGTTGCCGGGATTGACCGAGAGCGTGGAATCGTCGACCGGCGCGCCGTCCGAGATCATCATCAGGATCTTGCGCTGCTCGCTGCGCGCGAGCAGGCGCTTGTGCGCCCAGTCGAGCGCCTCGCCGTCGATGTTCTCCTTGAGCAGGCCCTCGCGCATCATCAGGCCGAGATTCTTGCGCGCGCGCCGCCACGGCGCGTCCGCCGACTTGTAGACGATGTGGCGCAGGTCGTTGAGGCGGCCGGGATTGGCGGGCTTGCCGGCGGCGAGCCAGGCCTCGCGCGAGCTGCCGCCCTTCCAGGCGCGCGTGGTGAAGCCGAGGATCTCGACCTTGACGCCGCAGCGCTCGAGCGTGCGCGCCAGGATGTCGGCGCAGGTCGCCGCCACCGTGATCGGGCGTCCTCGCATGGAGCCGGAGTTGTCGAGCAGCAGCGTGACCACGGTATCGCGGAAGGTCGTTTCCTTCTCATGCTTGAACGACAAGGGATGCAGCGGATCGATCGACGATGCGCGAGAGCCGCGCCGGATCGAGCAGCCCCTCCTCCAGGTCGAACTCCCAGGCGCGGTTCTGCTGCGCCATCAGCCGGCGCTGCAGCCGGTTGGCGAGCCGCGCCACCACGCCCTGCAGGTGCGAGAGTTGCTTGTCGAGATAGCCGCGCAGCCGGTCGAGCTCTTCCGGCTCGCACAATTCCTCGGCCGTCACCATCTCGTCGTGCTTGGTGATGAACGGCCGGTAGTCCGGACCGCGCGGCTCGTTCTGGCCGTGCCGGCGCGGGCGGCGCGGCTCGGCCGGAGCCTCCGAATCGCCCATCTCGGCGTCGTCGGCCATCTCGGCGGACAGCGCCTCGGCCGCCTCGGCGGTGGAGTCGGACATGTCCTCGCCCGAGGTATCGGCCTCGTCGACGCGCGTCTGCGTGTCCTCGGAATCCGCGCCCTGGCCGTCCTCGCCGGACTCCTCCTTGCGGCGGTCCTGCTCGCCCTCCTCGCCTTCCTCCTCGTCCGACTCGGTCGAGCGGTCCTCACCCATGTCGAGAGCGTCGAGCAGATCGTGGATGACATCGCCGAAGCGCGCCTGATTTTCGATCAACCGTTCGAGCCGGTCGAGATCGCGGCCGGCACGATCCTCGATCACCGGACGCCACAGCTCGACGACCTTCTTGGCCGCGGGCGGCGGAGCTTGGCCGGTGAGGCGCTCGCGCACGATCAGCGCGACGGCCTCCTCGATCGGCGCATCCGCGCGGTCGGTGACCTCGTCGAACTTGCCGCGATGGAAGCGGTCGTCGAGCATGGCCGATAGGTTGCTCGCCACGCCGGACATGCGGCGCGCGCCGATCGCCTCGACGCGGGCCTGCTCGACCGCCTCGAACACCGCGCGCGCCTGCTGGCCGCCCGGCACCAGCTTGCGATGCACCATCGGGTCATGACAGGCGAGCTTGAGCGCGATCGAATCGGCATGGCCGCGCACGATCGCGGCCTCCGGCCCGCTGAGCTTGCGCGGCGGCTCGGGCAGCCGCGCCTTGCCCCCGACCATGCCGGGGCGCTCGGCCGCGAAGGAGACTTCGAGCTCGGGCTTTCTTGCGATCGCGCGCAAGCAGCCCGTGACCGCCCGCTTGAACGGCTCGGTCGGGGATTCCTTCGACGGCCCCCTCGGCTTGATGTTCGACGACATCGCGACGCCTTCGTTAACCCGCGGCAGTCAACCCGACCCGCTCAGCTCAGCGCCACGTTCACCGACGATTCCGGCAACTCCGTTCCGAAGCAGCGCTGATAGAACTCCGCCACGATCGGCCGCTCGAGCTCGTCGCACTTGTTGACGAAGGTGAGCCGGAAGGCGAAGCCGATATCCTTGAAGATGTCGGCGTTCTCCGCCCAGGTGATCACGGTGCGTGGGCTCATCACGGTCGAGAGGTCGCCGTTCATGAAGGCGTTGCGCGTGAGGTCGGCGACACGCACCATCTTGTTGACGATGTCGCGTCCCTGGTCGGTGCGATAGTGCTTGGCCTTGGCGAGCACGATCTCGACCTCGTTGTCGTGCGGCAGGTAGTTGAGCGTGGTGACGATCGACCAGCGGTCCATCTGCGCCTGGTTGATCTGCTGGGTGCCGTGATAGAGGCCGGACGTGTCGCCGAGCCCCACCGTGTTGGCGGTAGCGAACAGGCGGAACGCCGGATGCGGCCTGATCACGCGGCTCTGATCGAGCAGCGTCAGCCGGCCCGATGACTCCAGCACGCGCTGGATCACGAACATCACGTCCGGACGACCGGCATCGTATTCGTCGAAGCAGAGAGCGACATTGTGCTGATAGGCCCACGGCAGGATGCCGTCGCGGAACTCGGTCACCTGCATGCCGTCGCGGATGACGATGGCGTCCTTGCCGATCAGGTCGATACGGCTGATGTGGCTGTCGAGATTGACGCGCACGCACGGCCAGTTGAGCCGGGCGGCGACCTGCTCGACGTGGGTCGACTTGCCGGTGCCGTGATAGCCGGTGACGATGACACGCCGGTTCTTGGCGAAGCCTGCGAGGATCGCGAGCGTGGTCGGCTTGTCGAAGCGGTAGTCGGTATCGATGTCGGGAACGTGCTCGTCGGCTTCCGAATAGGCCGGCACCTCCATGTCGCTGTCGAAGCCGAAGACCTGCCGGACCGACACCTTCATGTCGGGAAGGCCGGCGACTTCTTGTTGTGTTGCGGCGGTCATTGATCCTCCGTGATCTCGGACGCGACCGAGACCCGTTTCGGTCGATTGAATGCGGTTTCGGATTCGAGGGCGAACTTAGCAGAAAGGCATTGCGCTGCGAAAGGTGCCTGTCGCCGGGCGAAAATCGCGCGATTTCAAATAACTATCGATCGATAGAGTGCAACGCCCGGACTTCAGCCGGAGAACCACTCAGTCATCTTGCGCCCACCGGCCGGGGAAAAGCGCACGACCCTGGTGCGCGCTTCGCGAACGGCCCACCCCTGCCCAACGACCCAGTCGAGAATGGCCCCGCCCAGCGCTCCGCCCAGATGGCTGCGGCGTTCGCTCCAATCGAGGCAAGGCCGGCATAGTGGACGCCGGCTGCGCTCGAGCGCGGCGAGATCGATCCCTTGGCGGGCAAAGAAGCGCCGGCCGCCCGGGGTTACCTCGACGACATCGCCGCGCCGCGCCAGCAGCCGGCGCTTGATGAAGCGGTCGAGCATCTTCACCGCCAAGTCGCCTGCAAGATGGTCATAGCAGGACCGCGCGAGACGCAACTCTGGATCCCGCGGGCCCGTGCGCACCCGAACGTGACCGGCGCGCGTCGCCAGTGGCATCAAGCCTTCGAGCGCCGTCGCGACGTCGGGATCGGCGAGGCGGAAATAGCGGTGCCGCCCCTGGCGCTCGACGGCGACGAGCCCCGCCGCCTCGAGCCGGGCCAGATGCCCGCTGGCGGTCGACAGCGTGAGCCCCAACTCCTGGGCAAGCTCGGTCGCGGTCAGTGCCGGCCCGGCCAAGAGTGCCATCAGCATGTTGGCACTGGCGGGATTGCCGATCAGCGCGGCGACGATCGAGATATCGGGCCCTTCCTTCATAGTTTGATATTTTCCGAACTATGCCTGATGGTCAAGATGGCAGGATGCGCCCCGACGACGGCCCGCAATATGCTGCCGGAGGTCGAGGCCTCCGCGGCCGAGGCAGAGGGACATGTTCTCGTTTTCGCGCGCGGCATCGAGCACGGCGGATGAGGCGTCGCCGCGCTATCCCGGCTGGCCGGTGGTGGCTGTCTGCTTCCTGGCGGCGATGTTCTGCTGGGGGTTCGGCCTCTACAGCCACGGCATCTATCTGGCGGAGCTGCGGCGCCTGCACGGCTGGCCGGCGTCGCTGATCGCCGGCGCCACTACCGCCTACTACCTGCTGACCGCCACGCTGGCGATATTCATCAGCGACGCGATCGCCCGCTTGGGGCCGCGGCAGGTGTTGCTGATCGGCGCGTGCTGTCTCGGCAGCTCCGTCGCCCTGCTCGCGTTCGTCGCCGCGCCCTGGCAGCTCTACGCGATCTATCTTCTCATGGCGGTGGGATCGGCGGCGACGCATATCGCCGCGATCACGAACGTGCTCGGCCTGTGGTTCGATCGCCAGCGCCCGCTCGCGATCAGCCTGGCGCTGAACGGCGCGAGCTCAGGCGGCATCCTGGTCGCGCCGGCCCTGGTGGTGGGGATTGCCGCCGCCGGCTTCGCCCCCACCATGGTCGTCGCCGCCGGCGTCATGGCAGTCATACTCATTCCGAGCATCGCGATCTGGATCGGCCGCCCGCCACTGCGCCGCGGATCGGGCGGCAGCGCCACTCCCGCGACGGCACGGTGGACCCGGCGGGGCGCGCTGCGCAGCCTCGCGTTCTGGAGCGTGGCGGCTCCGTTCGCGATGGCGCTGATGGCCCAGGTCGGTTTCCTCGTGCACCAGATCGCCTTTCTCGAGCCTGCGATCGGCCGAACCCGGGCAGGATTGGCGGTCGCCGTCCTCACGATTGCCGCCGTCGTCGGACGAGTCGCGCTCGGCGTGTTTGCGCTGCGGCTCGATCTGCGCCGCGTCACCGCTCTGTCACTGGCGAGCCAGGCCGCCGCGCTGCTCGCGATGACGCAGACGACCGACGCCGTTGCGCTGTTTGCGGCCTGTGCACTGTTCGGCCTGTCCGCCGGAAACCTGATCTCGCTTCCCGCGCTGGTCATTCAGCGCGAGTTCGAGCCGGCGTCGTTCGGCATGCTGGTGGGACTGTCAACCGCCATTGGGCAGTTCACTTACGCGTTCGGGCCGGCGCTGCTTGCTCTCGTCGTCGACGCGACCGGCGACTACGCCGCCGCGCTCGCGCTCTGCATGCTGCTGGAGATCGCAGCCGCAGGCACCATCTTGGCGCCGCGGCTCAGCGGAAGCCGCTCGACTTGAGATAATTGTAGGCCTGGATGATCTCGCGCAGCTTGTCCTCGGAAGAGCGGTCGCCGCCGTTGGCGTCGGGATGGTGGCGCTTCACCAGCGACTTGAACCGCGCCTTGGCCTCTTCCGGCGTGGCATCGGCCTCGAGGCCGAGCGCATCGAGCGCCTTGCGTTCGGCGTTGCGTACCGTGCGCGCCTCCGACCTCACTCCGGTTCCGCCAACCTCCTGGAAAACACCGAAGGGATCCTCGGCGCCGCCGAATTCGGGACGAAAGCGGGACGAATGGGAACGCGACGTCGGCCGTCCGCCATTCATGCCCATCTTCCACGTCGGTCGATGCCCGATGACGGCTTCACGCTGATAGCGGGCGATGTCGTCGGTGCTCATGCCGGCGAAGAAATTGTAGGTGTGATTGTATTCGCGCACGTGAGCGAGGCAGAAGGTCCAATATTCCTTCTCGCGCAGACGCCCCTTCGGCGCGCGATGGGTGCCGGGCGCCTTGCAGCTCGGCCATTCGCAGGCCGGGCATTGGGCACGCAGCCGACGATCCTTGTCGGGCTTGACCCTGATGCCGTCGAAAAAGGGCGAGTCGTTTTTCATAGCCGATTAGTATGCGCGCTCTGTGATGACACCTGCAAGACTTGACAACTGCGATTGAGCATTTTCCCGTCAGGTTGGCTGTCGAATTCCGGCATTGACCGCCACACGCCGCTGCGGCTAAGCGGACGCCATGGCAACCCGCGATCTCATCATGAAGAAGTTGACATCCGCTTTCGCCCCCGAAAGCCTCGACGTAGTTGACGAATCTCATCAGCACGTCGGACATGCCGGCCACCGGCCGGGCGGCGAGACCCATTTCAGGGTCTATATCGTGGCGGAGTCGTTCAAAGGGAAGAGCCGGCTCGAACGCCATCGCATGGTGAACGAGACGCTGTCGGGCGAGCTCGCCGGTAGCGTGCACGCATTGGCAATTCACGCCTCGGCGCCGGGTGAAGGCAAGGCGTGAGGTTCGGCGCTCGCACCTACTCCGCCGAAATGTTCGCCGCCTTGACGATCTCGCCCCACTTCTTGCGCTCGTCGACGATCAGCTTGGCGAATTCCTCGGGCGTGCCTCCGACCATGCGCGCGCCCGATTGAGAGGTGAAGCGTTGCATGGACGGCGCCTGCACCGCCTTCGCGATCTCCGCATGCAGCCGCTTGATGATCTCGGGCGACGTGCCCGCCGGCGCCACCACGCCGAACCACGATGAAGCCTGCCATTCCGGCAACCCGGCCTCCGAGGAAGCGGGAACATCGGGCAGCAGTGAAAGCCGCTCCTTCGCCGCCACGGCGAGCGGAATGATGGTGCCGGCGCGGATGTGCGAAATCACCGTCGGCGGATTGTCGACGACGCCATCGATCCGGCCCCCGATCAGGTCGGTCACCGACGGCGCCGCGCCGCGATAGGGAATGTGCGTGATCTTGATGTTGGCGACGTGCGTCAGCAGCGCCTGTCCGAGGTGGCCGGTGGTGCCGATGCCAGCGGATCCGAAGTTGAGCTTGTCGGGATTGGCGCGCGCATGGGCGACGAGCTCCGCGAGCGTCTTCACGCCGACCTGGGGATGCACCACCACCAGCATCGGCATGTCGGCGACGAGCGAGATCGGCTCGAACGCCTTGTCCGGATCGAACGGCATGCTCTTGTAGAGAAACTCGTTGATGCTCTGGATGCCCGGCGAGGTCATCAGCAGCGTATAGCCATCCGGCTCCGCCCTGGCGACGACGTCGGCGCCGATATTGCCGCCGGCGCCCGGCCGGTTCTCGACGATGACCGGCTGCCCCAGTGCCTTCGCCAGCTCGTCGCCGACCGCGCGCGCGAGCACATCGACGAGGCCGCCCGCCGGAAAAGGCGCGATCATGCGGATCGGCCGGTTGGGATAGGTTTGCGCCGACGCTGCCGAGGCGAGACCGACAACGAGCACCGTGCCGAACGCCCACGCCCGCATCCAATTCCATGACTTCATCGCTTCACCCGTCATTGTTCGATCCTGACTCCTGACAGCTTCACCAGCGCCTCGCCGCGCGCACGATCCGCCGCCAGGAATTTTTGAAACTCCTCCGGCGTGTCGCCGACGGCATCATAGCCGCCCAGCCTGATGAAACGCTCCGCGAACACCTGCGACTTGATGACCGCGGCGAGATGCCGGCCGAGCTCCTCGACGCGCGCTTTCGGCGTGCCCGCCGGCGCGAACGCGCCGAACCAGGTCCTGGCGTCGTAGGGCGGCAGCCCCGACGCGCGAAACGACGGCACGCCGGCAAGCGCGGGTGCGTGCTGGCCCTCCGGCACCGCGATCGGCTTGGCGAGGCCCGACGTGACGCGTTCCAGCACCGCCGGTGACGCCACGGGATAGAGCAGATGCGCATCGCCGCGCTCGAAGGCGAGCAGCGCCGGCGCGGCGCCGCCATAGGGGATGTGGGTCATCCTGGCGCCGGTCTTCACCTTCAGCCACTCGAACACCAGATGCGAATCGCCGCCGATGCCGAAGGAGCCGAAATTGAGCTTGTCGGGATTACCTTTTGCGTATTCGAGGAGCTCGCGCATCGAGCTCGCGGGGATCGACTTGTGCAGGATCATCACCTGGTGGGTGAAGACCACGTTGGTGAGCGGCTCGAGGTCCTTGCGCGGATCGTAGGACAAGTTGGCGTAGAGGAACGGGTTGAGCGAGATCGTGCTCGCGGTCAAAAGGCAGAAGGTGTAGCCGTCGGGATCGGCACTCTTGCAGGCATTGGCGCCGATCGCGGTGTTCCCGCCGGGCTTGTTGTCGACCACGAAGGCTTGCCCGGTGCGCTCGCGAAAGCCCTCGCCGAGCGCGCGTGCGAGCACGTCCACCGGTCCGCCGGGCGGAAACGGCACGATCACCTTCACCGGCTTCGACGGAAAATCCTGCGCCGATGCGGCCGGCACGGCAATCAGCAGCGCGCAGGCAAACTCAATCAGCCACATTCGGGCCTTGACGAGCATTGCAGACCTCCCTCGTCCGGCCAGCCCTCTGCGGGGCCATGCCGATTGTCGCTTACGGCTCGCGCGAGCCGAGATAGGCGGCGATCGCGATCATGTCGTCGAGCGTCAGCCGTTCGACCACGCCCTTCATCAGCGTCACGCTGTCTCCGGAGCGCGCGCCGCTCTGCATGTCGTTGAGTTGGCGCACGATATAGATCGGCGGGCGGCCCGCGATCGACGGCCAATCGCCGAGGCCCTTGAAATTCTGCCCGTGGCACATCGCGCAGGGGATGGTCTTGCCGCCGCCGCCGGTTTTGACCAGCGCCTCGCCCTTTTCGATGCTGCCGACCGGCACGTAGTCGATGAAGCCGGAGTGCGGGTCGCGCAGCTTGGCGCGCGCCTCGTCCTGCGGCAGCACGATGATGCGGTTGCCGATCGGCTCCTTCTCGCCGCCAGGATCGGCGAAGCGCATGCCGCCGGCGCCGACATAGCTCTTGGGCACCGTGTCGGCCTCGACCACCTTGGTGAAGATGCCGGGCTCGAGCGCGGCGAAGTATCCGCTGGCGGCGAGCGCGTCGGCGTCGGAGATCGCCTGCGCGATGGTGATCATCGTAGTGGCCCGTACGCCCTTGCGGTGGCCGTTCTTGAACGCCGCCATCTGCTGCATCAGGTAACGCACCGGCAGTCCCGCGAGGCTCGAGGATTCCGGATGACCGTCGCCGCTCGGCAGGTGGCACTGCGCGCAGGCGCGCGCCGCAGGCTTGGTGCCTTGCGCCACCGCTGGCGGCATGGGCGGATGCTCGTCGGGAAACCAGTCCGGCGGATTGAAGGGATCGTCGATCTGCGCCTGGGTATAGGCCTTGCTGCTGCCGGGCACCTGCTTGAGGACGAGATTGTCGTGCGGCTCCGCCCGCGGCGTCACCGGATAGGCCCAGTCGGGATTGTCGGCCGCTGCCGCAACCGCGGGAAGCGCCGCGAGCAGCGCGATCGAGATGAAACGGCGCATGGGTCCCTATGCCGGCTTTGTCGGACGGACCGTCCCGAGAGCCCGCAAAGCCTAGCACCAAAACAGCAGGTCCCATAGGACCGGTTCAGCGTGGCACGTCGGCATCGCACGGCTCGTCACCTAGCGAGCCGGCTGGAAGGCGCTCCAACACATCGCGCTCGAGCGAGGTCCCGGCAGCTCCTGAAGTCAACGCCCTTTGCAATCGCCGGTCGGATTGCCGGCTTGCGCGGCCGGCTTGCCATTGATGAAGACATTCGACGATCCGCCGACTACGACGCCGCCACATCCGTTTCTTCCGCCCGCGATTGCGGCTGGCCGTCCATTGATGAAAACATTGGGTGAGCCTTCCACCAGCGGAGCGCCGCTTGCGGCGCCATCGCCCACGCGCGCCGCCGGCTTGCCGCCAATCATCGTGTCGGGACTGCCCTCCGTGACGACGCCAGCGGGCTGAGCCGCGACCACTCCAAGCCCGCAGCACAGGACGACCGGGATCGCGAGCAGCCTCGGCGCTTGCATGGAAAACCTCATCGTTCCTCCTAGCCGGACTATCGCCGGAATGTCTTCACTTCCGATACGCTGCCGTCCCGAAAAGTGAGCTCCACCGATACCAATCCGGTGGCGGGCGGAACCTTGAGATAGGGCTGCGCATCGGCCGGAATGACCATCGGATCCCTTTCATTGCACGGCGGCATCGCGATCACTTTGTCGGGGATTGTGGAATCTATTCCGATGCGGACCTGCCGGATGGCGCAGCGATACGACATCAGATGCGTGTAATAGAGGAGCAGGCCGTTGTATTGTCGGAAAGAAAGCCAGCTGCCAGCAGTCATCTCGAGAATTTTGCGCTGCTCACGCTCAAGCGCTCCAGTCGGCTCGAAACGGATTGGGAAGGGCCCCTGGGGGCTGCCGTTGCCGTCAACATAGCGCACGTAGATCGTGGTGGCCGGCTGATCCGCGTCGAGTTGAATCACCGGATTGGGCATGCGTCTGCGGGTGCGGGGATCGAACGCATCCATGAAGCCAGTCTCGCGAAAATTGCCGGCTTCACCGAGACGCCAGGAAATCCCGGTGACGGGGTCCGCGAAGGAGAAGGCCACCGACCAGCCGCCATTGTGGCGCGTGAACGATGCGATCGGAGCGTTGGCGGGCGTATTCATGAGCTTGCCGATCTGCGCGCCGCTCGCCGGCGGCAGCATGGCGACTTCGGTTTTTTTCAGCTCATCAGCGCGTCCTCGCGCCGCGCGGGCATGCGGGCTCGTGGGAAATTTATTCACGAACTCCTCGAACACGGCGCCTACGCGGGAATCCTTGATGGCCTCCCAAACCACATCGTCGGCGGTCGGCGCAGGAGCTGCGGCGGAATTGTTCGACACGTTGCGGCCCCGGCTTGCCAAGACCCGCCAGATAGACTTCGCCGAGCAGCGCGGAATTGTCCCAGGGAATCTGCCTACCTTCGGTTTCGGCCGCAACGTCGGCGCGGACGCGGGTGAGCATCTGTCGCACCTCGAGTCCCGGCGTGCGCACGTGACGGGCCAGAGCGCGAGTAAACGGGCTGTTGGAGCCGCTGCCATCGAGCGCCACCGCGCCCGGTGCAGTCGAAAATGCAATCAGGGTGCCGGTTCCGAGGTTGGAATAGCCGGCAAGACCCGACAGCGCCGTGACGGATCGCGCCACTCCGGACCGCCCCGAGAGGGCTTGCGCAAACGGATTGTTGCGGCATGCATCCAGGATGATGATGTTGGTGCGCGACGCGCCATCGAGGCTTTCCAGGATGTTGTCGAGCCCGACCGTCTCGAAGCCGAGGTCGCTCGCGGTCTGCAGCCTGGCATTGACCGGGAGCAGATAGTTGCGGCCATCGACCTGCAGGCCGTGCCCGGCGTAGAAAAACAGCACCACGCGGGCGCTCTCTGACCTGCGCAGGAATTCGCGAATCTGGCGCTCCATGTTGTCGCGGACGAGATCGTATCCGTCCACCACCACAAAGCCGATCTCGCGGAGCGCCCGCGCCATGACGCGGGCATCGTTGACAGCATTGGGCACAACGTTCGCGCTGACGTATTTGGTGTTGCCGATGACGAGCGCCACCCGATCCTGGGCTTGCGCGGCACCGGAAAGCGCCATGGCGGTCGTCAGAGCGACCAGGAACGAGCACATCCTCCGCATGGGCTCTCCCCTCACACCATCGGCGGCACGTAAACGGCACGCGCGACGGGACACCACCGCCGGCTACCAACATCTTGTATTTATTGCAGAAATTCAGCCGTGCTTATTTGGATTTTGTATTGGCTCTTTGTATTGCGGTCAAGGCTCCGGCCACGCACTCGGGCAACGTCGAAGCCAAGCACGAGACGCGATCACGTTCGGACCAACGGACGAGCCGGCTCGTCAGCCCGCCTTCGTCATCGGCTTGCGGCCGAGCGGGGTGATGCGCAGCGCCGTGATGCGATTGCGCTCGCGGCGCAGCACCCGGAAGCGGAAGCCGTGGAAGGTGAAGGTCTGTCCGGCCTCGGGGATCGAGCGCGCCTCGTGGATGACCAGCCCGGCGATGGTGGTGGCCTCGTCGTCGGGCAGGTTCCACTCCATGGCGCGATTGAGGTCGCGGATCGGCACGCCGCCGTCGACGCTGACCGAGCCGTCGGGCTGCGGCCGCACGCCCGGGCACCGCGACGTCGTGCTCGTCGGTGATGTCGCCGACGATCTCCTCCAGGATGTCCTCGAGCGTCACCAGGCCCATCACCTCGCCGTACTCGTCGACCACCAGCGCAAGCGGCGTCTTGCGCCGGCGGAAAGCCTTGAGCTGCTCCGAGAGCGGACGAATGTCGGGCACGAACCAGGGCGGCCGCGCGATCGTCGTGACGTCGATCTTGGCGAGGTCGCCGCCGGCCGCCTGGATCGCGCGCAGCAGATCCTTGGCGTGCAGGATGCCGATGATGTTCTCCGGCCTCTCCTTCCACAGCGGGATGCGCGTGACGGCGGCGGCCAGCACGGTGCTCACCACCTCCTCCGGCGGATCGTCGGCACAGACCGTGATCATCTCGGTGCGGTGGATCATCACGTCGGAGACGGTCAGGTCGCGCAGGTCGAGGAGACCGCTCAGCATGTCGCGATCGAGCTTCTCCACGCTGCCCTCGTGGTGCAGGAGGTCGACGGCTCCGCGCAGCTCCTCCTGGGCGGACAGAAATGCCTGGTCCGCGCCCACGCGAAACCCGAACAGGCGGAGAATCCAGCGCACCAGGGCCTCGATGCCCACCAGCAACGGCCCGAACAACCGCACCACGAAGGCGATCGGGCGCACGACCAGGAGCGCGACCCGGTCCGGCGCGTTGATCGCCACCGTCTTGGGCAGCACCTCGGTGAAGACCACGACCACCACGGTCATGATCATGGTCGCATAGAGGACGCCGACGTCGCCGAACCAGTTGAGCAGCAGGCCGGTGGTGAGCGAGGACGCCGCGATGTTGACGACGTTGTTGCCGGTCAGGATCGCGCCGATCAGCCGCTCGCGGGTCTCCAGCAGGCGATTGACCAGCGCGGCGCGCCGGTTTCCGGATTTCTCCATGCGCAGCATGCGCGCCCGCGAGAACGCGGTGAGCGCCGTCTCGCTCCCGGAGAAGAAGAACGAGAGCCAGAGACAGAGCACGATGACAATGAGTGACAGCCAGTCTTCGACGCTCATAGGTCGGCAAGCTTCTCGATCAAAAAGGCGCGAACCTCGGACGCATCGATGTCGGGCGCGATGAAGCTCGCTCCGATTCCTCGCACCAGGATGAACGTCAGCTTGCCGCGCTTGACCTTCTTGTCCTGCGCGATGAGATCCATCAGCCGGTCGGCATCCGGCACGCCGCCGGGCACCTCGGAAACGCGGGTCGGCAGGCCGACCGCCGCGAGGTGCCGCGTCACGCGCTCGGCGTCGGTTCGCGGCAGCAGCGCGCGCCGCGCCGAGAATTCGAATGCGAGCGCCATGCCGAGCGCGATCGCCTCACCGTGCAGCAACCGGCCGGAGAAGCCGGCCGCGGCCTCGAAGGCGTGCCCGAAGGTGTGGCCGAGATTGAGCAACGCGCGCTCGCCGGTCTCGCGCTCGTCGCGGCCGACGATTGCCGCCTTCATGCGGCAGCTCACCGCAATGGCGTGCTCGCGCGCGGGTCCGCCCGCGAACAGATCCTGCCAGTTCGCCTCCAGCCAGGCGAAGAAGGCCGCGTCGCCGAGCAGCCCGTATTTGGCGACCTCGGCATAGCCGGCGCGGAACTCGCGCGCCGGCAGCGTATCGAGCAGCGCGGTGTCGGCGACGACCAGCACCGGCTGGTGGAAGGCCCCGATCAGGTTCTTGCCGTGTCGCGAATCAATGGCCGTCTTGCCGCCGACCGACGAATCGACCTGCGCCAGCAGCGTCGTGGGGACCTGCACGTAGTCGAGACCGCGGCGGACGATCGCCGCGGCGAAGCCGGCGAGATCGCCGACCACGCCGCCGCCGAGCGCCACCACGAGGTCGGCACGCTCGATGCGTGCGGCGATCAGCGCCTCGCAGACGGTTTCGAGCACGCGGGAAGCTCTTCGAGCTTTCGCCCGCGGGCACGGTCACCGACGTTGCCTCGACGCCGGCGTCGGCGAGCGCGGCTTCGGTCGCGGCGAGATGGTGGCGCGCGACCGTCTCGTCCGTGACGATCGCCGCCTTGGCGCCCGGCCGCAGCGCGGCGATCTTCTGCCCGAGCGAGCTCAGCTGCCCGCGGCCGATGACGATGTCGTAGCTGCGCTCGCCGAGCGCGACATTGACGATGATCGGATCCGCCGGGCGCAATGGCGCGGTCATGGCGCGATATCTCCCTCAACGGCGGCGCCCGCTCCCTCGGCGGACTCGGCCGGCAGCGTGACGGTCATTCCCATCCGGCCGGCGAGCGCGCTCACGATCTCGTCGACGATCCGGTCGTGCAGCACCTCGCGCGACTGTATCGTGAGATCGGCCAGGGCATAGACCGGATAGCGCTCGTCCATCAGCTTGCGCAGCGTCGCGCCGGGATCTTCGGTCTTGAGCAGCGGCCGGTCGTGGCGCCGCTTGATGCGCTTCATCAGCACCTCGAACTCGGCCTTGAGCCAGATCGAGATGCCTTTCGCGGCGATGGCCGCGCGGGTGTCCGGGTTCATGAAGGCGCCGCCCCCGGTCGCCAGGACCTGCGGCGCGCTTTCGAGCAGGCGGGCGATCACGCGCGCCTCGCCGGCGCGGAACTCCGCCTCTCCGCGGATGGCAAAAATATCGGGAATGGTCATGCCGGCGGCCTTCTCTATCTCCGCATCGGCGTCGACGAAAGGAATGCTCAGCCGCAACGCCACGCGCCGCCCGATCGACGACTTGCCCGCCCCCATCATGCCCACGAGCACGACCGAGCGCTTGCCGAGCGCCGCCACGATGGCAGCTTCCGGCCGCGCCGCGATCTCGTGCGCCGTGCCCTGCGGCATGTGCGCCGATCCTTCCATGCTAGTGTCCCGGTTCCGACGTTCGTATCCCTTTGCAGCGCCCCCTTTTACGAACGTCGGAACCAAAGGGACACTAGCCACTCTATGAGTTTGGTGTGGCTTTGGATTTGACGTTCCTACAAAGGACCCGCCACAATACTGGTAGGAACGTCAAATCCGCCACACCAGCCACCTCCGCCGCGCCGAGCAGCGTTTTAGGCGGTTTCTCTGCCGACACAACCACTTGGTAGCACAAGACCGGTCGTGAGCGCTTTATTAACCATCTTCTGGGGAAGGTTGCGGCCGATCCCCCTTGCCATGGCGAGCGTGGCGTGTTCCTAGCTGGCAGCGTCCCAGCTTGCCATGTCCTAGTTTCTCCATTCTTTTCCACGAGGTTGCCGGCAGAGGGGTTACCATGCCGAGCCTGTTTCGTTTTCTCACCTTGGTCGGCGTTCTGGCCGGACTGGTCTACGGCGGCATGTTCGTGCTCGCCACCTGGTTCGAACCGAAGCCGCGCGAGATCACGGTTTCGATTCCACCGGACAAGTTCGCCAAGCAGCAGCAGTAGTGTCTCCAGTGGTCGCATTTTCTGACGGAAAACCGGTTGCCGCTTTTCCGCAAAATGCTTCGAGCGTATCGTCAGGCGTATCGAGTCGGCGCATAGCGCAGTCCTGAACGAAACCCCGCCGCGATGGCCCCCAAGGGCAAGAGTTCCGACGAGGCCCTGATCGAGCTCTTCCTCGACATGGTGGCGGCCGAGCGCGGCGGCGCCAAGAATACGCTTGCCGCCTACGCCCGCGACCTCGCCGACCTGTGCGAGGAGCTTGGGCGGAGGCATCGCACCATCGCCGGTGCCTCGACCGACGACCTGCGCACCTACATTGGCTCGTTGCGCAAGCGCGGCTTTGCCGCGTCATCGGTGGCGCGGCGGCTCTCCGCTATCCGGCAGCTCTATCGCTTCCTTTACGCGGAAGGACGCCGCACCGACGACCCCTCGGCCGTGATCGAAGGACCCAAGCGCGGCCGTGCGCTACCCAAGGTGCTCAGCATCGCCGAGGTCGATCAGTTGCTGGCGGCGGCGCGCGCCGACATCGGCAACACCGACAAGCCGAAGCTCGAGCGGCTGCGCGCGGCGCGGCTCGCCTGCCTGATCGAGGTGCTCTACGCCACGGGGTTGCGGGTCTCCGAGCTGGTCACGCTTCCGATCTCGGCCGCCGAGCGCAACGCGCGCATGATCGCCGTGCGCGGCAAGGGCAACAAGGAACGCCTGGTTCCGCTCAACGATGCAGCGAAGACGGCGATGCGCGACTACCTCGCGCTCCTCGCCGAGACCAGCCGTCACCAGCAATCGAAATGGCTGTTCCCCTCCTTCGGGGAAGCGGGCCACCTGACGCGCCAGCACTTTGCGCGCGAGCTCAAGGCGCTGGCGGCCGACGCGGGACTGCGCGCCGCGCAAGTGAGCCCGCACGTGCTGCGCCACGCCTTCGCCAGCCATCTCCTGCACAACGGCGCGGACCTGCGCGTCGTGCAGACGCTGCTCGGCCATGCCGACATTTCCACCACGCAGATCTATACCCACGTGCTGGAGGAGCGGCTCAAGAGCCTGGTGCGCGACCTGCACCCGTTGGGAGAGGAATAGAAGACATGCGCCGCATTGTCCTGCGGCGCGAGACGATCGCGGAGCAACGCGCCAGGCAATCTCACCTCAGCAGATTTGATATTTCCGTAAGCGTTGCCTTCTCCGCCGCGCTCACTTGAACGCCACCGAATCCAAACGTGCCGCCCTCGGCGGCCGCGTCGGCGGTGTGCTCGCTGATTTGGCGTAACCAGCCCTTGAACGCCACCGCATCGCCCGGCGCCTTCGCATCGAGTAGCGCCGAAACCTGGCGCAACGTCTCGATGGACCTGACTTTGATGTCTGCCGATTGCCCCCCGGCCATTTTTGCCTTGACGCCATCGCGCGCGGCGCTGCCATCGGCGCCCATGAAGTCGCTGGCAACAGCCTTGACGAGCGAATTGGCGTTGATGTCCGTCGCGGCACCGGCAAGCGCGCCTCCCGCCGCCATGGATTCCTTCAGCAGGCCCCAAAGTCCGCTTGGCTCGGCAGCGCTCACCGCGATTCCGGCCATCATCGGACTCTGCAAAATGAGCTTCCACTCGTCCGGGGTAAAATTGGTCTTGTCGGTCATGTTCCAGCCTCCTCTGTTCACGTCCGGGCGTGAGACCGCGCAAGCGCCGGCTGCACGAGCAGCCGGCGCCTGGAACAAACGTCAAGCCGTTGTCAGCGAATTGAGCCGGACGCGAAGGTCATCGATCGCGGGCTGTGCGACACCTGCAACTCCCGGCATCGCCAGAATCTTGTCACACATGCCGTTGATCGCGGGCATCGCGGCGGCGATCAGCCTTGCGAGGGCACGTTTGCCGTCGGGCGGCAGTTGTTCCGCAAGGACGCTCACCCTGTCGAGCTGGGCTTTCGCATCGCGGATCTTGGGTACCGCGGCCTCGGCCGAGGTCGCATCCGTGATGCCGTTCAACGTCGTCCGCAAGGCGGCGACCGAGGAGTTCACCTGGTCGGTCAGATTGACACCGCCCACGGTCAGATTCCCCGGGGTGGCCAAGCCCACGGTTTGATCGCGCGGCGGCGCTACGGCCGTACGGGCCGGGGAAGCCGGCTGCGTGGCAGTCGGTTGCGTTTGCTCTGCGACCTTTTCGTCGGTGTCGCGCGCGGCCAGATACCAGGCCAGGCCGGCGAGCACGGCAAGGGCCAGCAGCCACAGGGGCCAACTCGACGCGACACTTCTGGGCGAATAGGCGGATGCTGCGTTGCTCATCGCGTGGCCCGCCTGGGTGACACCGGCGGACGCACGTTCGGCGGCGTCGCCGACCCTGCCCCGCGCGGCCGCGGCGCCTCGGTCCAGCGTGTCCAGCAGTCCGGTGCCGGAGAGTTGACCGGCCAAGCCGGACGGGATCGCCGCGGCGATCTGGTCCTTCTGCGATGTCAGCAGCGACGCAAGCCCGTCGGCGTCTAGTCCGGTGCTGCGCTGTTGCTTGCCCAGCACGCCGAGAACCATCGGGCCGAGCATGCCGAGGAGCGAGTTGCTCGCAGTTCCGCTGATGCCGGCGAACTTGCCGATGCCGCTCGCGAGCGCACTCATGGTGCCGCCACCGAGCAAGGACGACAGCATGTTTGCTCCGCCGTCGACGAACGCCTTCTGTCCGGCTCCGCCGACGACGTTCATCAGGTTGTCGAGGACGCTGGGCGATTGTTGCGCGACAGCGTTGGAGAGTTGCCGCGGCCCTCCGGGTTTCGAGGCAACACCGGCGAGCCCCGCAAGGATCGCGGGAATGGAACCGCCGATCGCCTTTTGCACAGCGCTGGAGTCGAGACCGAGGGCGGACGCAATCCTTGCAATCATATCGGGCGTCAGGAATCGTGTGACGAGAGCGACGAGATTTTCGGCCATGATCAGCCTCCTCATTTCGACGCGTTCCGGCGTCGGGTGCGAGTTGGGTCACGGATGATCGTTGCGTGGCCAACTCTCGTCGGCCGACAGTAGACTGCTCGCTGAACCCGGCTTCTCAGCCTTGCGCGGACTCTGCGAGCATCCTCGCAGCGCGATCGGCATGCCGGCCCATTCACCGCAACCCGGCGTTTGGCCTTCTAGCCATTGGGGCCCAATTAACTCCCGGGAACGACAAGAGGATATCCGGGACAACCCCAATTCCGATGGGGGGAAATTACCTAGCGTCCCCTAGGGGACGACGTACGGGACGAGGGCAGACGCGGCTTCCGACGCGCATTGACCGTCATTCCCACGGCGCATATTTAAGCGCGGTCCCGGCACGGGTGGTATGATCCGGCCTTACAGCGTTTGCGTCGAAGTGAGAGCGGTTTCCGATTCCACCGGAATGGAACCCGACTGCCCGCGCAGTCCATGGAGTTGCCGATGCGTCTTGGCCGAGCAAAACGGCTGTTGCCCGCCTGCATGCTCATGGCGGTCTTTTTCCCGAGCGCGGACGTGCGCGCTCAGACTCTGCAAGACTACCGCTGGTGCGAGGGCGAGAGCGGCGCGACGGTCGCGCAACGTCTCGACGGCTGCTCGGCGGTGCTCAAAGGCGGACGCGAGAAGGGAGACAAGCTGGCGGAGATCTTCAACCATCGCGGCGTCGCTTACCGGCTCAAGGGCGACCACGACCGCGCCATCGCCGACTATGCTCAGGCGATCAAGCTCGAGCCCCAAATTCGCGGCCGCGTTCAACAACCGCGGCGTCGCCTACGACCACAAGGGCGACTACGACCGCGCCATCGCCGACTACGACCAGGCGATCAAGCTCAAGCCGTCGGCCGAAGTGCATTTCAATCGCGGCAATGCCTATCTCGGCAAGAGCCAGTACGCCTCGGCCATCGACGACTACAATCAGGCGATCAAGCTCAAGGCCGATTTCGCCGCCGCCTTCGACAACCGCTGCTGGGCGCGCGCCGTCGTCGGCATCCTCAAGCAGGCGCTCGCCGACTGCAACGAAGCGCTGCGCCTGATGCCGGGCAACGCCTCGACCCATGACAGCCGCGCCTTCATCTTCCTCAAGATGACCAACTTCGATGCCGCGGTGTCCGACTACGACGCGGCGTTGCGGGTCGATCCCAAGCTCGCCTTCGCGCTCTACGGTCGCGGCCTGGCGCGGCTGCGAAACGAGGACCCCGCCGGCGAGGCCGACATCACGGCCGCCAAGGCGCTGCAAGCCGACATCGCCGAGGAATACGCGCGCTACGGCATGCCGGAGACGCGCTGAACCGGCTTCCTCCGCCCGCTTCGCTCTGGGCTAATATGTCGGCACGGCATATACATCAGCTCACATGACCGACCGGTGCCATGATCAGTAGTGCACGCGGATGATAACGGAACCACATGCTGGCACCTGACCGAATGATGCGCAGCTACCTCGACTTCGAGAAGCCCGTGGCGGAGCTCGAGGCCAAGGTCGAGGAGTTGCGCGCGCTCGAGACCGGCGACAGCGCCGCCGCCATCGGCGAGGAGATTTCCCGCCTCGAGGCCAAGGCGGCGCAGGCGCTCAAGGACCTCTACGCCGCGCTCACGCCCTGGCAGAAGACGCAGGTCGCCCGCCATCCCGAACGGCCCCACTGCCTCGACTATGTGGGCGCGCTGATCACCGATTTCGTTTCGCTCGCCGGCGACCGCAAGTTCGGCGACGACGACGCCATTGTCGGCGGCTTCGGCCGCTTCCGCGGCGAAAGCATCTGCGTCATCGGGCACGAGAAGGGCTCCTCGACCGAGAGCCGGCTGCGGCACAATTTCGGCATGGCGCGGCCCGAGGGCTACCGCAAGGCAGAGCGGCTGATGCAGATGGCCGACCGCTTCGGGATTCCGGTGCTGTCGCTGGTCGACACCGCCGGCGCCTATCCCGGCATCGGCGCAGAGGAGCGCGGCCAGGCCGAGGCGATCGCGCGCTCGACCGATGCCTGTCTCGACCTCGGGGTGCCGAACGTCGCCGTCATCATCGGCGAAGGCGGCTCCGGCGGTGCGATCGCCCTCGCCGCCACGAACCGCGTGCTGATGCTGGAGCACGCGATCTACAGCGTGATCTCGCCGGAAGGCGCGGCCTCCATACTCTGGCGAGATACCGCGAAAGCGCAGGACGCGGCCACCGGCATGAAGATCACGGCCGATGACATGATGCGATTCGGAGTCATCGATCAGATCGTGACCGAGCCCCCCGGCGGCGCGCACCGCGACGGCGCAGCCGCCATCGCCTCGACCGGAGAGGCGATCGCCAATGCGCTCGCCGAGTTCGACGGGCTGGACCGGGAGACTGTCCGCCGGCAACGCCGCGACAAGTTCCTGGCGATTGGGCGCACGTTGGGGTAGCCCGGTGTGGCAGGGCCCTTTTGGCCCGAAAATACCCGGTGGTCCGATTCCGAAGTTCGTAGGCATTTGCAGCCCGTTCAGATACGAACTTCGGAATCCAAGGACCACTAGCAACTCTATGATTCTAGTGCCCCTTTGAACCCGAAGTTCGCGATCGCATTTGCCGCTGGTTGTGCGCGAACTTCGGGTTCGGGGCACTAGTAAGCGTTTGTTTCCCAAAAGAATCCGGACCTGTGGGTTTCTGCTTGCTTGCCCTGATCTTACCTCAAGTCTTGCCCTAGCCTCTGGTTCGCTACCTTCGCTGGTAGGCGAGTGTGGGGATTTGGGGGCTCGCTTTGCCCCAAAATTAACCCTTCGTTCACCATCGGCATGCTCAACCGGCGACCGCCTTGCGGCGAAAGTTCCTTCGGGTTAACGATTGAGCAGGGAAGGCTTTGCGGGATTGAAGGCTTTGGGAAAGCCTTCTTGTGGGGAAGCCAGTTCGGGGGAGTTCCAGGTTGAATCGTCGGCCTCTGGTGCGCACGCTCCTGGCGTCCGCTGCGATTGCGGCGGCGATTGCGCTTGCCGGCTGCGAGACGGACGGCACGCCGTCGGTCAGCGGCCGCCACATGCAGCCGCTCTCGGACCGGATGGTCTCCGAGATCGACAACCGGAACATGGAGAAGGAATCGCCGATCCTGGTGCGGATCTTCAAGCAGGAGGCGGAGCTCGAGGTCTGGAAAGAGGACAAGACCGGCCGCTTTGCGCTGCTGAAGACCTATCCGATCTGCCGCTGGTCGGGCGACCTCGGACCCAAGATCAAGGAAGGCGACCGCCAGGCGCCGGAGGGCTTCTACACCATCACCCCCGGCCTGATGAATCCGAATTCCAGCTACTATCTCGCGATCAATATGGGCTTCCCGAATGCCTATGATCGCGCGAACGGCCGCACCGGTGGATTTCTCATGATCCACGGCGACTGCTCCTCGCGCGGCTGCTACGCCATGACCGACGAACAGATCGCCGAGATTTACGCGCTCGCGCGCGAGTTGTTCTTCGGCGGCCAGAAGTCGTTCCAGATTCAGGCCTATCCGTTCCGGATGACGCCGACCAACATGGCGAAGCACCGCAACTCGCCGCACATGGCCTTCTGGAAGATGATCAAGCAGGGCTACGACCATTTCGAGGTCACGCGCCTCGAGCCCAAGGTCGACGTCTGCGAGAGGCACTACGTCTTCAACGCCGAAGTCATCGTCCAAGTTCAGCGCCGCCGATCGCTGCCCGGCCTACAAGGTGCCAGAGGACATCGTTGCCGCGGTGCGCGACGAAGCAACGCGCGACGACATCCAGACCGCCGAGCTCATCAATCGCGGCACGCCTGCCGCGCCGACCAAGATGGGCGTAGATGGCGGCATGAACCCGACCTTCCTGTCCGCCGTGAAGAACAACGGCGGCCCGGGCGGAACAATCAGGACGGCGGCCGGCACCATCCCGGCCCACGTCAACCCGCCGGCCGAGCCGAAAGGCGAGACCACCGGAAGCACGCCCTTCCCCAACCCCTTTGCAGGCACCCTGAGCCTCGCCTCGACGGAGTCCAAGCCGGCAGCCGCGCCGCGTTCGGCTACGCCGGCGGTGCAGGTCGCCTCGGCCTCGCCAACCTCGGGTGGGATCGGCAACTTCTTCAGCAATCTGTTCGGCTCGAAGAGCGAGGAGCCGGCAGCCGCGCCGAGCAAGCCCGAGGCGAGCGCGCCGAAGTCGAAGCCGGCCGCCGCGCCACCCAAGCCGGCGCCGACCGCGGTGGCTGCCAAGCAGAAATCCGAACCGCAGAAGTCTGAGCCGCAACTCGCGAGCGCCGGCACCAAACCCGTGCCGATGCGGCAGGAGGCGAGCGCCGTCCCGAGCAAGCCGGAGAACATCAACGACCTGCTCACCGGCGCAGCGCCGACCGTGCCGACGGCTGGCTTCGAGAATCGCTTCGGCGCCTGGCGCTGATCAGAAAATCAACGCATCCGTAGTCGTAGGGTGGGCAAAATCGCCCGCCGTGCCGTTGCCACTGGGTAATCGGTCTCGCGCGATTTTGCCCACGCGTAGCGGGCACGTGGGGCGTGCGTCGCGTCCCTGCGAAAAACGACGCGTGGGCAAAATCGCCGACGCACCATTCTCACGCAGCAGCGATACGGCAGACGATTTTGCCCACCCTACCGGCGCGGCGTCGGCTTTACGCGAACCGGCCGTGGCAGTGCTTGTATTTCTTGCCTGAGCCGCAGGGGCAGCTCTCGTTGCGGCCGACCTTGCCCCAGCTCGTGGGATCGTTCGGATTGCGCTCGGCCGCCGCGACGGCGGTGATCCCGTGGCGCGCGAGCGTCTCCGCGCCGGCGCGCGCCAGCGCCATCTCGTCCTCGCCGGTCGAGGGATCGATCTTGTGCGCCTCCATGTAGGGCAGGCTCGCCGGCTGCTCCTCCTGCGGCGCCGTCCTGATCTCGACCCGCATCAACTGCGAGGTCACCGCCTCGCGCAGACTCGGTGCTCATCGTCTCGAACAGGTTGAACGATTCCGGCCTTGTACTCGTTGAGCGGATCGCGCTGGCCGTAGCCGCGCAGCCCGATCACCTGGCGCAGATGCTCGAGCATGACCAGGTGCTCGCGCCAGAGATGGTCGAGCGTCTGCAGCAGGATCGACTTCTCGACATAGCGCATGACGTCGGCGCCCCACTGCGCGACCTTCGATGCCATGTGCTCGTCGGCGCGCCGCTCGATGCGGGACAGCAGCTCCTCGTCGGCGATGCCCTCTTCCTTCGCCCACTCGTCGACCGGCAGGTCGAGATCGAGCACGCGCTTGAGCTCTTCGCGCAGTCCCTTGGTGTCCCACTGCTCCGGATAGGCGTTTTCCGGCACGTGCTTGGCGACCAGATCCTCGATCGGCGGCGTGGCGCATGTCGGCCACGATCTCGTGCACCGCCTCGTCCCGCATCCAATCGATGCGCTGGTCGAAGATCACCTTGCGCTGGTCGTTCATCACGTTGTCGAACTTCAGCAGGTTCTTGCGGATGTCGAAGTTGCGCGCCTCCACCTTCTGCTGCGCCTTCTCCAGCGCCTTGTTGATCCAGGAGTGGACGATCGCCTCGTTCTCCTTCAGCCCCAGCCGCTGCAGCATGGTGTCGAGCTTGTCGGTCCCGAAGATGCGCATCAGGTCGTCTTCGAGCGACAGAAAGAACTTGGAATGGCCGGGGTCGCCCTGCCGACCGGAGCGGCCGCGCAGCTGGTTGTCGATGCGCCGGCTACTCGTGCCGCTCGGTGCCGAGCACGAACAGCCCGCCGGCCGCCAGCGCCTTCTCCTTGAGCCGTGCCACCTGTGCGCGGATCTCGGCCGCCCGTGGATCGCGTTCGCGCTCGCGCGGGTCTTCGACGTCGTCGAGCTCCTGCCGGATGCGCATGTCGGCGTTGCCGCCGAGCTGGATGTCGGTGCCGCGGCCCGCCATGTTGGTGGCGATGGTGACCGCGCCCGGCACCCCGGCCTGCGCCGATGATGTAGGCCTCCTGCTCGTGGTAGCGGGCATTGAGGATGGCGAACACCTTGGCCTTGGAGGCGCCGTCGTCGCCGCTGTAGAGCGCGGCAAAGGCGTTGGGATCGGAGAAGTCGTGCTGCTCCCAGCCGGCCTGGCGCAGCATCTCGGCCAGTTGCTCGGACTTCTCGATCGACGTGGTGCCCACCAGCACCGGCTGGCCGCGCGCCTTGCAGTCGTCGATCAGCGCCAGGATCGAGCGGTATTTCTCCGCCGCCGTGCGGTAGACCTCGTCGTCGTCGTCGATGCGCACCATCGGCTGGTTGGTCGGCACCTCGAGCACTTCGAGATTGTAGATGTCGAGGAACTCGTCGGCTTCCGTCAGCGCCGTGCCGGTCATGCCGGCGAGCTTCTCGTACATGCGGAAGTAGTTCTGGAAGGTGATCGAGGCCAGCGTCTGGTTCTCCGGCTGGATCGGCTGGCGCTCCTTGGCTTCCAGCGCCTGGTGCAGCCCTTCCGAATAGCGCCGGCCCGGCATCATGCGGCCGGTGAACTCGTCGATGATCACGACCTCGCCGTTGCGCACGATGTAGTCCTTGTCGCGCTGGAACAGCTTGTGCGCGCGCAGCGCCTGGTTGACGTGGTGGACGGTCGAGACGTTCTCCACGTCGTAGAGCGTGTCGCCCTTGAGCAGATCGGCGCCGCGCAGCATCTGCTCCATCTTCTCCATGCCGGCTTCGGTCAGCGTCACCGTGCGCTGCTTCTCGTCGACCTCGTAGTCGGCCTTCTCCAGCTTGGGGATGTAGGCGTCGATGGTGTTGTAGAACTCGGAGCGGTCGTCGAGCGGACCGGAGATGATCAGCGGCGTGCGGGCCTCGTCGATCAGGATCGAGTCGACCTCGTCCACGATGGCGTAGATGTGCCCGCGCTGGACCATGTCCTCCAGCCGGTACTTCATGTTGTCGCGCAGGTAGTCGAAGCCGAGCTCGTTGTTGGTGCCGTAGGTGACGTCGGCGTCGTAGGCGATCTTGCGCTGCTCGTCGTCGAGGCCGTGCACGATGACGCCGACCTTGAGTCCGAGGAAATTGTAGATCTGCCCCATCCATTCGGAGTCGCGCTTGGCGAGGTAGTCGTTGACCGTCACCACATGCACGCCGCGCCCGGAGAGCGCATTGAGATAGACCGGCAGCGTCGCCACCAGCGTCTTGCCTTCGCCGGTCTTCATCTCGGAGATGCGGCCCTCGTGCAGGATCATGCCGCCGATGAGCTGCACGTCGAAATGCCGCTGCCCGAGCGTCCGCTTCGCCGCCTCGCGCACGGTGGCGAAGGCCTCGACCAGGATGTCGTCGAGCGATGGTGCCGTCCGCGACCTGCTTCTTGAACGCGTCGGTGCGCGCCCGCAACGCGTCGTCGGAGAGCCCTTCGAGCTCCTTCTCGAGCGCGTTGATCTCCGCCACCCGCGGCAGATAGCCCTTGATCCGCCGCTCGTTCGAAGAACCAAACAGCTTGCGGGCAATGGCGCCGATCATGCGGTAAGTCCTTGTGGTCCTGTCAGGTGCCGCTGCCGCACTCTACCAAATCCGTTTGCGGGGAACGCCACAGCAGAAACCGATTTTTGTCGCGGCGAGGCGGGCGCACGTTCATAGATGGCCGCGGAATGCGGAAAATGCCGCACTTGTGATGACGTCCTCGTGGTACGGGCGGCGGGTTGCAGCCGGATCGGCCGGGTTTGTCGAGAGATAGGAGGGGGTCGGACCCTTGTCAATTGGCCTGATCCTGCTCACGTTCTCGTCAAAATCGCCCCCTAAGCGATTGCCAAGCGGGGCTCTTTACGCGACTGTCCGGCGCCGCCGACAGCCGCCTCATCCAGGACCACGCCATGACCTCGCTCAACCTGCCGCCCCGCTCCGCGCCGCGCCGGCGCATGACCGCATTTGCCGCCGTTGCGGCGCTGCTTATCGTTCTGCCGGTCGTTTCCGGCTGCTCGAAGGACTCCGCGTCCGAGGCGCCGGCCGCGTCCGGCGCCGACCCGGTCATCGCCCGCGTCAACGGCGTCGACATCAAGCAGAGCGATCTCGCGCTCGCCGAGGAGGACGTGGGCGCCGACATGCAGGCGGCGTCGCCGGAAGCCAAGCGCGAGCATCTGATCGCCTATCTCGCCGACATCATCATGGTCACCCAGGCGGCCGAGAAGAAGAAGCTCGCCGACAATCCCGACTTCAAGCGGCGGCTCGCCTTCCTGCGCAACAAGCTGCTGATGGGATTCGAGCTGCAGGAGGAAGCCAAGGCCGCCCTCACCGAGGAAGCCTTGCAGCAGACCTACAACGACGCGGTGAAATCGATGGGCGGCCAGGAAGAGGTGCGCGCGCGCCACATCCTGGTGGAGAACGAGGACGAGGCGAAGGCGATCGTCGATCAGCTCAAGGGCGGCGCCGATTTCGCGACGCTGGCCAAGGAGAAGTCCAAGGACCCCGGCGGCGCCGACGGCGGCGACCTCGGCTATTTCACCAAGGACCAGATGGTGCCGGAATTCGCCGACGTCGCGTTCAAGATGTATCCGGGCCAGCTCTCCAATCCGGTGAAGACGCAGTTCGGCTGGCACATCATCAAGGTCGAGGACAAGCGCACCAAGCAGCCGCCGGAATTCGAGAAGGTGAAGGACCAGATCGAGACCTTCGTGGCGCGCAAGGCGCAGACCGAGTTCGTCGCGAAGCTGCGCCAGACCGCCAAGATCGAGCGCCTCGACAAGCCGGCCGAGCCGAAGAAGAACTGACGGGCGGTTTCCTTACGTTCGAAATCCGGTAGGTTGGCCACGCATCCTCCGGCTGTCATCCCCGCGAAATGCGCGGGCATCCACGTCTATTACACCGGCCTGCAGGTGTGGCACGATAGGTCCCCGCTTTCGCGGGGACGACGATTTCGATATCACTCAGCCATGACCACCGCCGTCTCCCCGCTCGCGCCCGCGCAGTTTCCCGACATGCCGCCGATCGATGGCGTGCGGCTCGCGACCGCCGCCGCCGGCATCCGCTATCCCGGGCGCACCGACGTGCTGCTGGCGCTGTTCGACCCCGGCACGGCGGTGGCCGGCGTGTTCACGCGCTCGAAATGTCCCTCCGCCCCGGTCGACTGGTGCCGCGCCCGGCTCAAGGGCGGCGCCGCCCGCGCCCTCGTGGTCAATTCCGGCAATGCCAATGCCTTCACCGGCAAGTCCGGGCGGGAGGCGACGCAAGCTCACCGCCGAGATCGCCGCCATGGCGGCCGGCTGCAAGCCCGCGGACGTCTTCCTCGCCTCGACCGGCGTGATCGGCGAGCCGCTCGACGCGACGAAATTCGACGCCGTGATGGACCGACTGATCGCCGAGCGCCGAGCCGGCGCCTGGCACGCAGGCCGCCAAGGCCATCATGACCACCGACACCTTTCCGAAGGGCGCGGCCGCGATGGCGCGGCTCGGCGGCACCGCGGTCACCATCTGCGGCATCGCCAAGGGCGCCGGCATGATCGCGCCCGACATGGCGACCATGCTGTCCTTCGTCTTCACCGACGCGCCGATCGCGCCGAAGGTCTTGCAGACGCCTGCTCAAGCAGGGCGTCGTCGACACCTTCAACGCGGTGACCATCGACGGCGACACCTCGACCTCCGACACGCTGCTGGCGTTCGCGACCGGCGCCGCCGCCGCGCGCGGCGTGCCGCCGATCGCGACCATGTCGGACCCGCGGCTGCCGGCGTTCCGCAAGGCCTTCGACGCCGTGCTCGCCAATCTCGCCGAGCAGGTCGCCCGCGACGGCGAAGGCGCGCGCAAGCTGGTCGAGATCATCGTCGAGGGCGCGGTGTCGAAGTCGTCGGCGCGCAAGATCGCGCTCTCGATCGCCAACTCGCCGCTGGTGAAGACCGCGATCGCCGGCGAGGACGCCAATTGGGGCCGCGTGGTGATGGCGGTCGGCAAGGCCGGCGAGCCCGCCGACCGCGACAAGCTCTCGATCTGGTTCGGCGGCATCCGCGTCGCCCACAAGGGCGAGCGCGACCCGGCCTACGACGAGGCCGCAGGTCTCGGCGGCGATGAAGAAGCCGGAGATCACGCTCAAGGTCGCGCTCGGGCTCGGCCGCGGACGCGACCGGGTGCTCACCTGCGACCTGACCAAGGAATATGTCGCGATCAACGGCGACTACCGGTCGTGACGCCGTTGCCGGGCACTATTCGATTGCCGCAAGCCGCCGTTAACCAGCGTGGCGGAAGCGAGAGTCTATCCGATCAGATTGAACCGTCATTAACTGTGGTTTTCTATCGTCGGGCACAAAGGTCGCAAGCGTGAAGCTCGTTCTCGTCGCCGCTTGCGCCCTGATCGATACGGATGGGCGCGTGCTGATCGCGCAGCGTCCGGCAGGCAAGCCGATGGCGGGCCTGTGGGAATTTCCCGGCGGCAAGGTCGAGGCGGGCGAACGGCCCGAGGAGACCCTGATCCGGGAGCTGAAGGAGGAGCTGGGGATCGTCGTCAACGAAGCGTGCCTGGCGCCGCTGACCTTCGCGAGCCACACCTATCCCGATTTCCATCTTCTGATGCCGCTCTATGTCTGCCGGCGATGGGAGGGGACGGTGACGGCGCTGGAAGGGCAGAGCGCTCGCCTGGGTGCGCCCGAACCGGTTGCGGGACTATCCGATGCCGCCCGCCGACGAGCCGCTGATCTCCCACCTGACGTCGCTGTTGTGAATGCCAGAAAGGCGGAAAGACACATGACGAGGACATCTGGGGCTAAGCTCGGTCATCATGGCGCGCCTGCGCGCCGCTTCGTCGCCGACGAGCGGGGCGCAACCGCGATCGAATACGCCCTGATCGCCGCGGGCATCAGCGTCGTCATCGCGGCCACCGTCTTCAGCGTCGGTTCGGAGCTCAAGGTCAACTACTACGACAAGCTGGCCGCGCTGTTCCCCTGACGCCGATTCGTTAGCGCCCCGCCTTCTCGCCCGCCGGCAGTTCCCTCGTGCCAAGCGCATCTGCCAGCCGCTGCCGCGCCGAGCCCGGCGCCAGCGGCTTTTGCTGGCTACCGTGCGGCGCCCAGCCGGAGAGCCAGACGATCTCGAAGGTCGCGCGCACGCGGCCGTCGGGATCGGAAAAGCGCTCGCGCGTAGATCTCGATCATCCGCGTCAAGGTCGCGCGCCTGAGCGGCCGCCGGCTGCGCTCGATCAGCGGATTGGTCGCGCCCATGCGGCGCAGATCGTGCATCAGCGCGATCGGCGACGGCGTAGCGCACGGTGACGCGGTCGACATCGGTCACCGGCAGCGCGAAGCCCGCGCGCTGCAGCAGCGCGCCCATGTCGCGCACATCGGCGAAGGGAACGACGCGCGGCGAGATGCCGCCCTCGATCTCGGCCTCGGCGGCCGCGAAGGCCTGGCGCAGCTCGGTGAGCGTATCGCCGCCGGCGAGCGCCGCCAGCAACAGGCCGTCGGGCATGAGCGCGCGGCGGATCTGGATCAGCGTGCCGGGCAGATCGTTGACGAATTGCAGCGCCAGCGCCGACACCACGAGATCGAGCGAGGCGTCGCGCAACGGCAGTGCCTCCTCGTCGGCGGCCACCGCGAGGCCTGCGCGATCGGCGATGCCGGCGCCCGGCAGGTTCCGCCGCGAAGATGGTGCCGACCTTGCCGCTCGCGGCGAGCACCCGGCGCAGCGCGTCGGTCGGCGTGCCGAGATCGAGTGCGCGCTCGAACCGGCGCAGCACCGCCGCCAGCCGATCGGAGAGGTCCTCCGCCACCCGCTCGAGCAGGAACGTCGACGGCCCGAGCGCCGCGGCGCGCGCCCGCCGGGCGCGCAGCAAGCGGCGGTCGAAAATGAGCGGGTGCGGCGAAGCCATGCGCTTCATTACCACGCCGACGAGGCAATGATGATTCGGCTGATGATCGGGCCGCGGCTGCGCCGCAAATGCGGTGTGTTCCCCTCCCCCTTCTGGGGAGGGGGTCCCAAGAATTTGCTGCGGTGGCGATGCCGGCGCACAACTGCACCACCCCCACCCCCGCCCCTCCCCACAGCCGGCTGCGGGCTTGCCCGCTTCCGGCACAATCATAAGTGACCAAACCCCGGCAAGCCGGGGTTTGGTTGGGGAGGGGAGCAGACCGAGCGCGCTGAAGGTTCAACGACCAACTCATTAGCGCGGTTGAGGTTCATGAGTGAGAGCGATAGCGTGGGCGCCATGCAGGGGGAGATCGAAACCGCCGAGATCCCGGCGAGGCGCTTCGCGCGCATCGGCGGCGCGCTGCGCGCCACGCTGCGGCACGTCGTCGACGTCGCGCTGCCGCAGCTCTGCGCGGCCTGCCGCGAGCCGGTCGACGGCGCCGGCCTGTGCCCGGCCTGCTGGTCGCAAGCTATCGTTCATCGCGCCGCCCTATTGCGAGCGGCTCGGCATACCGTTCGCGTTCGACGATGGGCCAGGCCTGCTGTCGATGGAGGCGATCGCCGACCCGCCCGCCTATGACCGCGCGCGGGCGGCGGTGCGCTACGACGAGATCGCCAAGACGCTCGTGCATGCCTTGAAATACGGCGACCGGCTCGACCTCGCCCCGACCATGGGCCGCTGGATGGCGCATGCCGGCCGGCAACTGCTCGCCGAGGCCGATGCCCTTGTGCCGGTGCCGTTGCACTGGCGACGGCTCTGGGCGCGGCGGTTCAACCAGTCGGCGCTGCTGGCCGAGATCATCGGCCGAGGTCGGCGGCCGCAAGGTCGTCCATGGCGCGCTCGCGCGCGTGAAGGCGACGCGCCAGCAGGTCGGGCTCGACAAGTCCGCGCGCGCGCTGAACGTGCAGGGCGCCTTCCGCGTGCCGGCCGACGGCAAGGCCGACGGTGGTCGGGACGAAAGCTGGTGCTGGTCGACGACGTGCTGACCTCGGGCGCGACCGTCGATGCCTGCGCGCGGGCGCTGCTGCGCGCCGGCGCCGCCTCGGTCGACGTGCTGGTATTCGCCCGGGTTGTGGCGGCGGGCCGCGCTCCCATATAAAGCAATAAAGTAAGGTCCGGCCCGACAACATGATCCCGATCGAGATTTACACCACCCGCTATTGCCCCTATTGCCACGCCGCCAAGCGGCTGCTGTCGCACAAGGGGGCCAAGTTCACCGAGATCGACGTCAGCGGCGATCCGAAAGGGCGAAGCGACATGGTGGCGCGCGCAAACGGGCGGATGACGGTGCCGCAGATCTTCATCGGCGCGACCCATGTCGGCGGCTACGACGATCTCGACGCGCTCGACCACGCCGGCAAGCTCGATCCGCTGCTCACGGCGGCGGCGGAATGGCGGGCGCCAACGCGGAGCCCCGACATGAGCGGCGACTCCGGTGCGAGCTTCACGGCGGGCCTCGTGCAGATGCGCTCGGGACTCTCGCCGCAGGCCAATCTCGACGCCGCGGTGCGGCTGATCGGCGAGGCCAAGAGCGCCGGCGCCGACTACGTGCAGACGCCGGAGATGACCAACATCCTGGAGGTCAAGCGCGAGCGGCTGTTCGCCGCGATCGCGCCCGAGGAAAGCGACGTGAGCCTCGCGACCTTCCGCGAGCTCGCGCGCAAGCTCGGCATCTTTCTGCATGTCGGCTCGCTCGCCATCAAGCTGCTTCCGCGAAAAGGCGGCCAACCGCTCGTTCCTGATCGACCGCAAGGGCGACATCGTCGCCCGCTACGACAAGATCCACATGTTCGACGTCGACCTCGCGGGCGGCGAGAGCTATCGCGAGTCGCGCAACTATCGTCCCGGCGAAATCGCCGTCGCCACCGACCTGCCGTGGGGCCGGCTCGGGCTCACGGTCTGCTACGACCTGCGCTTCCCCGCGCTCTACCGCGCGCTGGCGGAAGCCGGCTGCTCGTTCCTCGCCATTCCCTCGGCGTTCACCAGGCAGACCGGCGAGGCGCACTGGCACGTGCTCATCCGCGCCCGCGCGATCGAGAACGGCGCCTTCGTGCTGGCGGCCGCGCAGGGCGGCACGCACGAGAACGGCCGCGAGACCTTCGGCCATTCGCTCGTGGTCGATCCGTGGGGCCGCATCGTGGCCGAAGGCGGCATCGAGCCGGGCGTGATCATGGCCACGATCGATCCGGCCGAGGTCACCGCCGCGCGCGCGAAGATCCCCTCGCTGCAGCACGGGCGGCGCTTCGAGCTGATCGAGCCGATGGCGGAGCCGGCCCACCTGCACGCGGTGCGAGGTCCGGCATGATCCGCTACGCGCTCGCCTGCGAGAACGGGCACACGTTCGAGAGCTGGTTTGCAGAATTCGGCCGCCTACGACAAGCAGGTCAAGCGCGTCGCTCGTCACCTGCCCGGTCTGCAATTCAGCCAAGGTCGAGAAGGCGCTCATGGCGCCGCGATTGTCCGGCACCAAGAAGCGCGGTAACGCCGCCGTCCCGGCATCCGCGCGCCGAGCCGACCTCGCCGACGACGGCACCGGCGACGCCGGCGCCCGGTCGCCATGATGTCGCCGCAGGAGCACGAGCTGCGCAAGAAGCTCAAGGAGATTCGCGAGCATCTCACCAAGAACGCCGACTATGTCGGCCAGAAATTTCCCGAGGAAGCGCGCAAGATGCACTACGGCGAGATCGAGCACCGCTCGATCTACGGCGAGGCCTCGCCCGACCAGGCGCAAGGAGCTGCACGACGAGGGCATCGAGTTTCATCCGCTGCCCGTGCTGCCTGACGAGCGGAATTAGCTTCGCACGCTCTCATGCAGCTGAAACTGTCGCCGTAGGGTGGGCAAAGGCGCACGCCAACTATTTACGGGCTCTCCGCGAATTCAATCGCGTGCGCCGTGCCCACGCGTCAAGGACGCCACGAGTCGCACCGGAAACGCGTGGGCACGGCGCACGCACCAATACGGAATGCGGCAACGGCTCGGCATGCGCCTTTGCCCACCCTACGAAGACACCGCACTGCGTCTCAGTGCGCCCACAACAACAACACGACGCCAAGCACGATCAGCACGATCCCAACGCCCTCACGCGCCGTCGTCGCCTGCTTGAACACGAAGACGCGAGATCGCCTGCGCGAATAGCACCTCGACCAGCGCCAGCGTGCGCACGCTCGCGGCACTGGCGAGCGCGAAGGCCAGGAACCAGAACTGCGACGCGAGCGCGCCCATGAAGCCCGCGAACAGCGACGGCCGCCACGCCCGCACGATCGCGGCGAGCACGGACCGATCGCGCAGCCAGAGATAGAGCGAGAGCAGTGCCGCTTGCAGCACGAGGCCCGTCACCAGCGTGAAGGTCGCCGCCATGACGTAGCTTGGGAGCTCGAGGCTCAGGATGGCGCCGCGGTAGCCGACCGCAGAGAGCGCGAACATCGCGCCGGCGGCGAGCCCGAGCAGCGTCGCCCGCACGTCCATCGCGGTGCCGCGCTGGCGAGCAAAGCGAGCGGCCAGCGCGGCGACTCCATAAGTGCGCGCGCCGGACACTCGCCCAAGCGGGGCTCGTCGGCGCGTGCCGGGTTTGAGCGCCATGATGACGACGCCGGTCGTGGCGATCACGATCGCCGCCGCCGCCCCCGGCGTCACGATGTCGCCGAGAAAGACCAGACCGAACAGCGCGGCCTGCACCGGCTCGGTCTTGATATAGGCATAGACCACCACGAAGGAGCGGTCGTTCATGGCGGCGAGCATCAGCGCCGTGGCGGCGATCTGCGCCAATGCGCCGAGGACCACCCAGGGCCAGAACGCGAGCGGGGGCTTCGGCAGGCCGTGGCCGAGTGCGAGCATCACCCCGGCGAGGAACACGAGCGCGAACGGAAACCCGAACAGGAAGCGCACGTGAGTGGCGCCCACCGTGCCGAGCTTGGCCGTGAGCTCGCGCTGCGTCGCGTTGCGCACGGTCTGCGCACCGGCCGCGATCACCGTGAACAAAGCCCAGAGCCAGCCGGTGTCCGGCACGTGCACCCCTCCCGCGCAGCGAAGCGCTTCAATCCCCCATCACCCTGCCCTGCGCAAGCGGTATTGCAAAGGCTTCCGCCGCACGCGCAAACGCGCCATGATCCCGGCTCGGCAGGGAGACAAAACGCCATGAGTGCGAAACGCGTCGGCTTCATCGGCTTGGGCAACATGGGCGCACCCATGGTCGGCAATCTCGTGCGCGGCGGCCACGACGTGATGGGCTACGACGTCGCCGCCGGACGCGCGCAGCAGGTGGCGCAGGCGCATGCGGCGCGGGCGACCGAAAGCCTCGCCGAACTTGCCCGTCACGCCGAGATCGTGATCACGATGCTGCCGAGCGGACGCGAGGTGCGCGAGGCGCTCATCGAGGCGCAAGGCGGCGCGCTCGCCGCCAACCTGCGCCCCGGCACGATTGTCGTCGACATGAGCTCCGCCGACCCCGTCGCCACCCGCGTGCTTGGCGGCGAACTCGCGCGGCGCAACATCGCGCTGGTGGATGCGCCGGTCTCCGGCGGCGTGCCGGGCGCGCACAACGGCACACTCGCCATCATGATCGGCGGCGACGCCGCCGCCGTCGCCGCGGTCAAGCCGGTGCTGGCCGCCATGGGCAAGAACCTGTTCGAGGTCGGCGGGCCCGGCTGCGGCCACGCCATGAAGGCGCTCAACAACTTCCTCGCCGCCACCTCGTCGGCGGCCGGCGCCGAGGCGATCGCGATCGGGCGCCAGTTCGGGCTCGACCCCGCGGTCATGGCCGACGTGATCAATGCCTCGACCGGCCGCAGCTTCGTCAGCGAGAACCTGATCAAGCAGCACGTGCTCAGCGGCGCCTACGCCACCGGCTTTGCGCTCGGGCTGTTGGCGAAGGACGTGAAGATCGCCGCCGACCTGGCCAAGCAGATCGGCGTCGGTGCGCCGGTCCTTGAGCTGGTTGATGGCCTCTGGAGCGAGGCGCGCGACGCGCTCGGCGGCGCGCAAGACCATTCGCGCGCGTGGGAGCACTGGCAGCGCGCGCATCGCTTTCCGGCGAAGAGGCGTCCGGTTCGGCGCAGAAAACGCGTCAATCGCAATAGCCGTTTGCGGAAAGCCGCGGAGTGACGCTCAGGCCGGCTCGAGCTCGCGGGCTTTGCCGTCGGCTGCCCACTCCGTCACCTTGCCGCTGCTCGTTGTCGATGAGCAGAAACAGGTCGAAATAGCGAATGACGGGATAGCCGCCGGTACGCTTCTTTACGCCCTCGCGCCATTCCTCGTTGTGCGCCTGCTTGGCAGCTTCAACCGTCGGCCAGATATACATGCCGGCGCCGGTGCCCTCCGCCTCGCCGATCCCCAGCAGGAAATGCTTGCGCAGCAGATCGCGGTTGGCCGTCCATTTCGGGATCGTCGCCTTGGCGTCGTCGAGCACCCGCTCGCGCGCCCATCCGGACGGAGATGTGAATGTCACGAGCTCGACGATCATGATCAGCCTCCGCTTGTTGCTGCCGTTCAGGCCGCCGGCTTCTCGGCCGTGACCATGTAGTTCACGTCCATGTCGGTCGAGATCTGCCAGCGGTCGGCGAGGAGATTGTAGATCACGCCGGTCTCGTCGATGACGCTGAGCCCATGGCGCTCCAGCGCCGCCTCGAGCTCGTTCGGCGTGACGAACTTGTCCCACTGGTGGGTGCCGCGCGGCAGCCAGCGCAGCACGTATTCGGCGCCGACGATCGCCAGTGCAAAACTCTTGAGCGTGCGGTTCAGCGTGGCCGCGATCATCAGCCCGCCGGGCTTCACCATCTCGGCGCAGCGCCTCACGAAGAGGCCGAGGTCGGCGACGTGCTCGACCACTTCCATGGCGAGCACGACGTCGAAACGCTCGCCCGCGTCCGCCAGCGCCTCGGCGGTGGTTGCGCGGTAGTCAACCGCCACGCCCGCCTCGGCGGCATGCAGCTTCGCGGCTTCGATATTCGGTCCGGCCGGGTCGGCGCCGACGACGGCCGCCCCCAACCGCGCCAAGGGCTCGCTCAGAATGCCGCCGCCACAGCCGATATCGAGGATGCGCAAGCCGGCAAGCGCGTCGAGCCGCTTGCCGTCGCGGTCGAAATGCCGGCAAGCGGCCTCCTTGATGAAGCCCAACCGCACCGGGTTGAACCGGTGCAGCACGGCCATCTTGCCGCGCGGGTCCCACCAGTCGTCCGCCAGCGCCGAGAAACGCTCGACCTCGGCGTCGTCGACGGTCGAACCCCGCCTGGTGCTGGTGCTGCTCGCCATTGACCTGCTCCAAAGGGCGCGGTTGCGGCGCCCCGACCTCGCCGCTATGTATACGCGCCTTTTCGGGCGGGGGCTTGCCGATATGCGGCTTCTCGCCCGACATCCTGCCGGAGAGGTCCGCAAGCCCGCCATGGCCCGTCTCGTGATGAAGTTCGGCGGCACCTCGGTCGCCGACATCGAACGCATCCGCAACGTGGCGCGCCACGTCAAGCGCGAGGTCGACGCCGGCCACGAGGTGGCGGTCGTCGTCTCCGCCATGTCCGGCGTCACCAACCAGCTGGTGGCCTGGTGCCGCGATGCCGCGCCGCTGCACGACGCCCGCGAATACGACGCGGTCGTGTCCACGGGCGAGCAGGTGACCGCCGGCCTGCTGGCCATCACGCTCGAGGGCATGGGCATCAACTCCCGCTCCTGGCAGGGCTGGCAATTGCCGATCCTGACCTCCAACGCCCATGCCTCCGCCCGCATCCTCGACATCAACGGCGCCGAGCTGGTCAAGCGCTTCAAGGAGCGCCGGGAGGTGGCGGTGCTCGCCGGCTTCCAGGGCATGCACAAGGAGACCGGCCGCGTCACCACGCTGGGGCGCGGCGGCTCCGACACCTCGGCGGTCGCGATCGCGGCCGCCATCTCGGCCGACCGCTGCGACATCTACACCGACGTCGACGGCGTCTACACGACCGACCCCCGGGTCGTGCCGCGCGCGCATCGCCTGCCCAAGATCGCCTACGAGGAGATGCTGGAGCTCGCCTCGCTCGGCGCCAAGGTGATGCAGGTGCGCTCGGTCGAGCTCGGAATGGTGCACAACGTGCGCATCTTCGTGCGCTCGAGCTTCGAGAAACCCGAGGACATCGATCCACACGGGACGCCGCCCGGAACGCTCATTTGCGGCGAGGAGGAGATCGTGGAACAGCAGGTCGTCACCGGCATCGCCTTCTCCAAGGACGAGGCGCAGATCTCCATCCGGCGCGTGCAGGACAAGCCCGGCGTCGCGGCCGCGATCTTCGGTCCGCTGGCGGAGGCCAACATCAACGTCGACATGATCGTGCAGAACGTCTCGAGCGACGGCGCGACCACCGACCTCACCTTCACCGTCCCCGCCTCCGACTATCAGCGGGCGACCGACGTGCTGGTCAAGGCCAAGGGACAAGTCGCCTACGAGCGCCTCGACGGCGCCACCGACGTCACCAAGGTCTCGGTGATCGGCATCGGCATGCGCAGCCATGCCGGCGTCGCCGCCAAGGCGTTCAAGGCGCTGGCGGAGAAGGGCATCAATATCCGCGCCATCACCACGTCGGAGATCAAGTTCTCGCTGCTGATCGACGCCAACTACACCGAGCTAGCGGTGCGCACGCTGCACTCGCTGTACGATTTGGATAAGTAGGGTGGGCAAAGGCGCGCACTTGCGCGCCGTGCCCACGCGTCGATGAGCGGCGCGAGATAGAACGCGTGGGCACGGCGCTACGTCCGTTCGAACCGAGTGGTGACATATCGGATTGCGCCTTTGCCCACCCTACAAGGCTGTGACGCATGTCCCCACCGGTCTCCTACGCCCAGCGCTTCGAGGATCTCTACCTCATGCGCTGCTTCGGCGAGCGCAGCGACGGGTTCTATATCGACATCGGCTCCGGCCATCCCGTCTACGACAACATGTCGTTTGCCTTCTATCTGAAGGGCTGGCACGGCATCACGGTCGAGCCCAATCCATGGCTCTCGCAACTGACCCGCGCCGTGCGGGTGCGCGACCGCCACATCGAGGGGGCGGTCGGTGCCGCCGCGGGCGAGGCCACCTTCCATCTCGTCAACGAGTTCCACGGCCTCTCGACCATGATCGCGGCGCACGCGCGGGCCGCTCAGACGCAATTCGGCAAGGCGTCGGAGGCGATCACCGTCCCGGTCACCACCCTCAAGCAGCTGTGCGAGCAGCACGCGCCGCCATCATTCGAATTCCTCAAGGTCGACGTCGAAGGGGCCGAGCCGGACGTCCTGCTCAACGGCGACTGGCAGCGTTACCGGCCGAAGGTCGTGGTGGTCGAGGCGCTGGCGCCCTACACGCTGGCGCCGGCCTGGGAGGCCTGGGAGCCGTTCATGGCGAAGCACGGCTACCGCTACGTGCTGTTCGACAGCCTCAACCGCTACTACCTCGCGGACGAGGCGGCCGAGCTCGCGCCCTGCTTCGCATCGGCGCCGGCCTCGTTCGATGTCTTCCAGTTCCGCGACGTGAAACCGGCGCTCACGGACGCGACGCACCCCGACCATCGGCTGGCGGCGCTCGTCGCCGGCGCCGCCATGACGCGGCTGCCGCTCCTCGACCGCGGCGTCCTGTTCGAGTTGCTCACCGGCGATATTCCTTTAGAAACGCTCGAAAAGCCGGCCGGTGCGGACGACATCGCGCGCGCGGTCGAGCGGCTGTTCGGGCCGGATGCGGCATTGTCGGCGGCGGATCTGACGCTTCCCCCCGCCCCTCGCCTGCGCGAGGTCTACGCCGCCCTCATCGGCAGCGACCACTTCCGCGCGGCCTGCGGCCGGATATCCGCGAGCTATGCTTGGTAGGCGTAGTCGCGGACGATCTAGCGCGGCCGATCGGCAGCGCAATTCGTTGCCGTCCGGTCCGAATCCTGATCGTTCGCACCCGGTTGCCCTCGACGTCCGCACGGCGCGCGACCTTGTCGGCTCGACACCGCGCGTCAGGCGTCCGTATTCGATCGAAGAGCCGCTCGACACGAGTCGGAGTTCCGGCGGCCGATTCCATCCCAAGATGGATGGCAGCCTGATCGGGGCCTCCTGCGCCTACACCTCGGCTCCGGCCGGCTCTCGATCCGAGGGCGCCAGCACCGTCAATGCCACGACCACCGGCAACCGTCGGCCAACCATCAGAAAGCGCCCAAATCCCGCATGGCACATCTCCCCGTCCCGATGGACCACCACGACAAGAGAATGTGCCCCGGTCGTGGCCGTCGGGTGTGCCTGCCCATCATTGGCTTGCGGTTTGCATGTGGCATTCGCTATAGGCCATGGGCGAGAGACTGCCGTGGGCCGCGGGCCCTGCGGACACTCTTCAGCTTGATTGCGTAGCGGCGGGGCAGGTGGCCCCGGCCGCGTCCGCCGTCCGAGGGATCACGTCATGCGTGGCGCGCTCGGCGGTCCGCGCGTGTTGTTGCGCCGGCTTCGCGAGGTGATGGCGGAGCAGGTCAGCGCGCAGGAACGCCTGGACAAGATCGTGGTGCTGATCGCCGCCAACATGGTGGCGGAGGTCTGCTCCGTCTACGTGTTGCGCGTGGACGGCACGCTCGAGCTGTACGCCACCGAAGGCCTCAACAAGGAGGCCGTCCACCAGACCGTGCTGCGTTCGGACGAGGGCCTGGTCGGCCTGGTCGCGAGCGAGGCCAACCCGATCAACCTGTCGGAAGCCCAGAACCATCCGGCCTTCTCCTACCGGCGCGGAGACCGGCGAGGAAATCTACCACTCCTTCCTGGGCGTGCCGGTGCTGCGCGCCGGCAACACGCTCGGCGTGCTGGTCGTGCAGAACCGGGCGCGCCGCACCTATACCGAGGAGGAAGAGGAGGCGCTGCAGACCACCGCGATGGTGCTGGCCGAGATGATCGCCTCGGGCGAGCTCTCCGCCATCGCCAAGCCCGGCCTCGAGCCCGCCGCCCGCCGCCCGCTCCACCTCGAAGGCACCGCGCTCAACGACGGCATCGCGCTCGGCCACGTGGTGCTGCACGAGCCGCGCGTGGTGATCACCAACTTCATCGCCGACGACGTGCCGAAAGAGATCAAGCGCCTGGAAGCCGCGGTCGAGACCATGCGCTCCGACCTCGACGTGCTGCTCGAGCGCGGCGAGGTCGCCGACGGCGGCGAGCACCGCGACGTGCTCGAGGCCTACCGCATGTTCGCCTATGACCGCGGCTGGGTGCACCGCCTCGAAGAGGCGGTGGCGACCGGCCTCACCGCCGAAGCCGCGGTCGAGCGCGTGCAGTCCGACACCCGCGCGCGCATGTTGCGCGCCACCGATCCCTATCTGCGCGAGCGCCTGCACGACCTCGACGAGCTCGCCAACCGGCTGATGCACCAGCTGCTCGGCCAGGACTACGCGCCGTCGCGCGACCGCCTGCCGGAGAACGCCGTCCTGGTCGCCCGCTCCATGGGGCCGGCGGCGCTGCTCGAATACGACCGCAGGCGGCTGCGCGGGCTCATCCTCGAGGAGGGCGGGCCCAACTCGCATGTCGCGATCGTCGCGCGCGCGCTCGGCATCGCGGCGGTGGGCGAGATCGAGAACGCCACCGGCGTCGCCGACCCCGGCGATGCCATCATCGTCGACGGCGCGACCGGCGACGTGCATGTGCGGCCCTCCCCCGACATGGAGGCCGCCTATGTCGAGCGGGTGCGGCTGCGCGCGCGCCGGCAGCAGCAATACCTCGCGCTGCGCGAAAAGCCCTGCGTGACCAAGGACGGCGAAAAGATCGCGCTGATGATCAATGCCGGCCTCGCCGTCGATCTGCCGCATATCGAGGAGACCGGCGCCGCCGGCATCGGCCTCTTCCGCACCGAATTGCAGTTCATGGTGGCGGCGACCTTCCCGCGCACCGCCGAGCAGTTCGCGCTCTACCGCGCCGTGCTCGACGCCGCCGGCGACAAGCCCGTGACCTTCCGCACCCTCGACATCGGCGGCGACAAGGTGCTGCCCTACATGCGCAATGTCGAGGAGGAGAACCCGGCGCTCGGCTGGCGCGCCATCCGGCTCGGCCTCGACCGGCCGGGCCTGCTTGCGCAGCCAGGTGCGCGCGATGCTGCGCGCCGCCGGCGGGCGCGATCTCAAGCTCATGTTCCCGATGATCGCCGCGGTCGAGGAATTCGACGAGGCCAAATCGCTGGTCGAGCGCGAGCTCACCCACCTGCGCCGGCACAGCCACAAGCTGCCCGAGAGCGTCGAGATCGGCACCATGGTCGAGGTGCCGTCCCTGCTCTATCAGCTCGACGAGCTGCTCGAGCGCGTCGATTTCCTCTCCGTCGGCTCCAACGATCTCATGCAGTTCTTCTATGCCGCCGACCGCGGCAATGCGCGCGTCGCCGAGCGCTTCGACGCGCTCTCGGCGCCGGTCCTGCGCGCGCTCAAGCTCATCGCGGAGAAGGGCCGCGCCCACAACAAGCCGGTGACGCTGTGCGGGGAGCTCGCCTCGAAGCCGATCGGGGCGCTGGCACTGGTTGCGATCGGCTACCGCTCGCTCTCGCTCGCGCCGTCGGCCGTGGGACCGGTCAAGGCCATGCTGCTCGAGCTCAATGTCGGCAAGGCGGCGGCGCTGATCGCGCCGCTCATCGACAGCCCGGCCGGCAGCGTGGCGATCCGCGAGCGGCTGAAGAAATTCGCGGCAGAGCAAGGGCTGCAGATTTGACGATGCTCCCTGAACCCAAACTCGACGCTCTCGTCGCCCGCCACCACGCCGTGGAGAGCGAGCTCGCGACCCAGGTAAGCCCGAGACCTACGTCAAGCTCTCGCGCGAGTTCGCCGAGCTCGGCCCCGTCGTCGAAGCCGTGAAGAACTATCGCGCCGTCGTCGCCGAGATCGAGGGTCTGGAGGCCCTGATGGCGGATTCGGCGACCGACGCCGAGATGCGCGCGATGGCGGCGACGGAGAAAACGCAGCTCGAGCAGAAGCGGACGGCGCTGGAGCAGGAGATCAAGCTCGCGCTCCTGCCCAAGGACGCGATGGACGAGCGCAACGTCATCCTCGAAATTCGCGCCGGCACCGGCGGCGACGAGGCCGCGATCTTCGCCGGCGACCTCTTCCGCATGTACGAGCGCTACGCCGCCAAGCAGGGCTGGAAAACCGAGGTGATGACGGCAAGCGACGGCACCAAGGGCGGCTACAAGGAGATCGTCGCCGAGATCCGCGGCCGCGGCCCCTTTGCCAAGCTCAAGTTCGAATCCGGGGTGCATCGCGTGCAACGCGTGCCCGACACCGAGACGCAGGGCCGCATCCACACCTCGGCCGCCACCGTCGCGGTGCTGCCGGAGGTCGAGGACGTCGACATCGAGATCAAGCCGGATGACTTGAAGGTCGACACGATGCGATCGAGCGGCGCCGGCGGCCAGCACGTCAACAAGACCGAATCCGCGATCCGCATCACCCATGTCCCCAGCGGGATCGTAGTCGCGGTGCAGGAGGAGCGTTCACAGCACAAGAACCGCGCCAAGGCGATGGCGATGCTGCGCGCCAAGCTCTACGACGCCGAGCGCACCAAGCGCGACGCCGCCCGTGCCGCCGACCGGCGCGGGCAGATCGGCTGCGGCGACCGCTCCGAGCGCATCCGCACCTACAACTTTCCGCAGGGCCGGGTGAGCGACCACCGCATCAATCTCACGCTCTACAAGCTGCCGCAGGTGATCGAGGGCGAGGCTCTGGGCGAGATCATCGACGCGCTGGTGACCGAGCACCAGGCCGAGCTGCTGGCGGCGGAGGGCGCCGCACAGTGAGCAAGGCAGCGCGCGGAACTCTCTGCTCCGTCACCCTGAGAGCTTGTGAAGCTTTCGGATTTGGCGGGTTTTTCGGAATGATGGTCGTATTTCCTGGTCGACGCAATTGTCCGTCGGACCTTGCGAAGGTGGAGTGCTGTAGGGTGGCTGTTGCCGGCGATGTCTGGGTTGAGGACTCTCTTCCTCTATGCGCTGGCGAGGCGATTGCCTTGCAAGATGTTGTTGGTGAGCGCGTAGCAGAGCACGACGGCGCGGACCTTTTCGATGCCGCGCACGGTCAATTGCCGCAGGTCCCAGTTGCGCCAGCGGGCATGGATGCATTCGCAGATCGAACGGCGTTTGTACTGCGCCTTGCCCGCTTCGCTCGCCATCCGGGTCCGCCAAGCCAACACGCCCGCGCCGTCGCCGCGACGCGGCAGATAGGGATCGGTGCCGTGCTTGGATTGGGTTGGCGGACAGTAGACCTCGACCCCTTCGCCATGCGCCCACTCGATGTCCTCGGCGCTGCAAAAGCCGCCGTCGGCGAGATGGCGTGCCGGGAAGCGGCCCGTCAGTGTCGCGCAGCCGTTCCAGCATCGGCCGCATGAGGCCGCGATCGGAGCCGTTATTGCAGACCTCGACCGCGACCACGATCTGCTCGCCGGCGGTACTCGCCACCTGCACGTTGTAGGCCGGGGCGGAAGCCGCCATCGGCCATCTTCATCACGCGTGCATCTGGCGTCCGTGGTGGAGGCGCGCGGCTCCTTCGGCTTTTTGCCATTGCCGCGCTTTTCTTCGCGCTCCTGGCGCTGCCGCTTGATCTCGGCAAGCGCCGTCTGCGCCGCCTTCACCCGCTCGCTGCGCTCGCGCGCCGCTCGCTCCTTGGCAGCCTCGATGCGCTGATTGCTGGCATCCGAACGCGCTTCGACCTCGCGCTTGAGCTCCTCCACCACCGCCTGCGCTGCCGCCAGGTGCCGATCGAGCGTCGCCTCGCGCCGGAACGAGGCCGCGCCCGCGCTCGCCCGTATCCGCACGCCGTCCTGCGCCAGCGTGTCGAGATCGACGAGGCCGGCCTTGGCCAGCGCCGCCAGATGCTCGCTGAGCAGCCGGTCGAGCAGATCGGCGCAACCGACCCGGAAGTCCGCCAGCGTGTGATAGTTCACCGATACGCCGCCGCACAGCCAGCGATAGACATCATGGCTGTCGCACAGCCGCTCCAGCGCGCGCGCGCTGCCTACGCCGTCGCTGGTGGCATAGAGCCACAGCGCCAGCAAAAGCCGCGGCGACGTCGCCGGATGACCGGGCCGGTCGCCCCGCGCCTTGATCCGATCCTCCAGCTCGCTCAGGTCGAGCCCCTCTACATAGGCCCAGATCACGCGCACCGGATGATCTTCCCCGATCAGGCTCTCGATATCCACCGCCCGCAGCTCGATCTGGTCGCGTTTGGGCTCGCGCAGGCGCGGCGCTCCCAGCGGCGCTCCATCGGCCTGCGGCCTCGACTGCTCAGGCAGTTCCCCAAACAGTTCGTCGCCGCCCATCAACGCCTCCCGCGAATCAACGATCGTAGGGAATCACAATGCACTCGGCATCGGCTACACTTGCTCCCGACGCGCATGAAAGATTCACAGCCTCTGAGGTGCGAGCCCGTCTCCGGGCGAGCCATCGCAAGTCGGCTGCCGCCGACTTGCGCACGCTTGATCCGATCTCGGGCAAGCCCGAGATGGGTGGGCGACGGCCCGGATGTCGCCGCCCAAGACGCAAGCGGCAACAGCGGGGGCCGCTCATCCTTCGAGGCCCGCGAAGACGCGGGCGCCTCAGGATGACGGTCGATGAGATGCGCACTGGTCAAATCGAAGCGGGCGCGGACATCGACGCCGCGCGGCGGCATCTGGCGCGGGAGTTTCGAAGCCACGGTCTCGACACACCCGAGCTCGACGCGCGCGTGCTCGTGGGCCATGCGCTCGGTCTCGACCATGCCGCGCTCGCCGCCCAATCTCGCCGCGTGCTATCGAGCGACGAAGCGAACGCCGTCGCGGCGCTCGCCTCGCGACGGCTCGCCCGCGAGCCGGTAGCGCGCATCGTCGGACACAAGGAATTCTGGGGCCTGCCGCTGCGGCTCAATGCCGATACGCTGCTGCCCCGGCCGGAGACCGAGACCGTGGTCGAGGCGGCACTGTCGGCGGTCGGACATCGCCGGTCCGGCGCTTTGCGCATCGCCGATCTCGGCACCGGCTCGGGCGCCCTGCTCATCGCCTTGCTGTCGGAGCTGCCGGGCGCCTTCGGCGTGGGCACCGATATCAGCCTCTCCGCGCTCGATTGCGCCCGCGGCAACGCGCGGGCGCTGGGTCTCGGCACGCGCGCGGCGTTCGTGGCCTGCGACTATGGCGCGGCGCTCGCGGGTGAGGTCGATCTCCTGGTGTCCAATCCGCCCTACGTCGTACGCGGCGACATCGCGACGCTGCAATCGGAGGTGCGCGACTTCGACCCCCGGCGCGCGCTCGATGGCGGGCCCGATGGCCTCGATGGTTACCGGGCCATTGCGGCCGACGCGCAAAGGCTCCTGTCCGGTGCGGGTATCCTCGTTCTGGAGCTGGGACAGGGCCAATGCGACGCCGTGACAGCGCTTTTCGCCGCAGCGGGGCTTGCCCCGGAGGCCGTGAAAAACGACCTTTCGGGGGTGGCCCGGGCCCTGATTTTCACATCCCAGGCCCCCAAAAAAGCACTTGGATTGTGGACCGAGACCGACTAGGTTTCGGCCACGGAATCGACCCGAGACAGTCGAGAGCGCCGATAGCGAGCCCCGGAGCAGGACTGCGGAGAGCCGACGGTGCGGACGGAGCGGACGAAGGACGCCGGATGACCCGGCAGGTAGTTCGCGCAATCGGGACGAGATGCTTCATCGGTTCAGCGCCGATCCGCGAGTGTCGCGGTCTTGCGCACGAGGAAGAGGTGGGCAACGCCGCGGTGAGCCGCAGCCATGTCTCCCCGAAGCTTGGGGTTGCTGCTTAGCGGCACGGAACCTGACATCGCGGCGGACAGCGCCGTATTTTGGCCTCCTGCTTGAACGGGCGAGGACGCGGCTATCGCCGTGCCGGGCGCACCGAGTGGCAACGAGGCCGTCGAGCACCGGTTTGGAAGAGCACTGGTTCAGTCAACTAACTGGTTTGGTCAAGTAACTTGGCGGCAGGTCGCCGCCGCAAGGAAGGGGTTGGCAACAGGCAGGTCATGAGAAACGGTCAGAACAAGCGCATGCGCGGGCGCAACAATCACCGCAAGAATCACAATCCAATGGTGCGTGTGTACGAGTCGAACGGTCCGGATGTGAAAATTCGCGGCAACCCCGCCCACATCGCGGAAAAATACATGCAGCTGGCCCGCGACGCGCAGACCTCCGGTGATCCGGTCGCGGCCGAAAACTACTACCAGCATGCCGAGCACTATTATCGCGTGATCGCGGTGGCGCAGGAGCAGTTCCGGCAGAACAATCCGCACCTGTCTCGCCCCGAGAACGAGACGCCCGCGGGCGCGCGCGACGATGCCTACGAGGATGGCGACGACGACGGGCAGCCGACGATGAGCGGATCAGGCGAACAGACCTTCGGCACGCGCGAGCCGCAGCCCTATATTCCGCGCGACGCGCAGCCGTTTCCGCAGCATCAACAGCATCAGCCGCACCACCAGCCGCGCTCCCATCAGGGCAATGCCCCGTCCGACGGCGACGTCGACCGGCTGCCCTCGTTCATCACCGGTGGGCAACCGCCGCAACACCAGGCTCACCAGCAGAACCCGCAGGGCCAAAACGGCCACGACAACCAGGGCGACCGCTTTCCGCTGCATCGCCGCCGACGCCGTCATCGCGGCCCGCGCCACGAAGGCCAGGGTGGCGACGGCGGAGACGAATCCTCCCCGCACGAGTGATCGTCTAGCTTTTGCGCTAAGTGCCCGGTGAGGGCGCCAGCGCCGGCTCGAGCGCAGGCACCAGGCGCGCGCGTTCGCGCCGTGCCGGGATCGCGCGATAAACCTGCTTCGTCGCTTCGACGATGTGCACGCCGCCGAACGGGGCGGCGATCACCGAGCCCGCCCGCTCCCAGGCCGCGGCCGAGCGCAGGAACCAGCCGCGCGCGACCGGCGGCACGTGTAGCGCTTCACCCCACCCCGTCGGCGTGAACCAGGTCTCGCGCAGGAGATTGGTGATCTGCGAGCGCGAATAAGGCCGGCCGTGGCCGAATGGCGTTGTATCGAGACGCGCCCACACCCCGCGCCGGTTCGGCACCACGATGAGCAGGCGGCCGCCCGCCGCCAGCACCCGCCAGACCTCGCGCAGCAACGCGACCGGGTCGTGCGCCATCTCGAGCGCATGCACGAGGAGCACGCGATCGACCGCGGAATCCGTGAGCGGAAGCTCGAGCTCGTCCACCAGGGCGGCGAGGCTCGGCCGCGTTGTCGGCCATTTCACCACCCCCTGCACGGCCGGCATGAAGGCCAGGCAGCGTTCCGCCTCTTCGCGGAACAGCCCGAGATAAGGCGTCGGATAGCCCACCCCGAGCACGCTCATGCCGCGCGTATCGGCAAAGCGCCTGCGAATGCCGCGGCCGACGAAGCGCCGCGCCACGATGCCGAGGCTCTGGACGTAGAAATTGCGCAGATCGACGACGTCGATGGACATGGCATCAGGGTAGCATGGATTGATTTCCTGGTCGTTGCGGGCCGAAATCCGTACCGCCATGCTTGCGGGGCAGGCACCCGGACGCCTAATTAATCATTGACGTTCATGCAGCCCGGAGGGTGATCGACATGCCCGCGCAAACCCACCTTTTCCTCTGCCTCAAGGACAATTACGGCGTGCTCCTGCACGATCCCGAAAGCGGCGCGACGGCGGCCATCGATGCGCCGGAGGCGGCGCCGGTCGAGGCCGCGTTGAAAGCGACGGGCTGGCGGCTGACCGACATCCTGGTCACCCATCACCATGCCGACCACACCGACGGCATTGCCGCGCTCAAGGGCAGCCACCGCTGCCGCGTGGTTGCCCCCCACGGCGAGGCGGCGCGCATTCCGCTGGTCGACGAGACCGTGCGCGAGAACGACAAGGTTCGGGTCGGTGGGCTCGAGGCGCGCGTGCTCGAGACCCCAGGACACACCGCCGGCCACATCAGCTATGTTTTTCCGGCCGACAAGCTCGCCTTCGTCGGCGACACGCTGTTCTCGATCGGCTGCGGGCGCGTCATCGAGGGCACACCGGAAATGATGTGGCAGTCGCTCTTGAAGTTGCGTGGCCTGCCCGACGACACCCGCGTCTATTGCGGCCACGAATACACGCTGGCCAATGTCCGCTTCGCGCGCACCATCGAGCCCGCCAACGCGGCGCTGGCCGCGCGCGAGAAAGAGGTGGAGAAGCTCGTCGCCACGAAGACGCCGACGATCCCCTCGACGCTCGGCGAGGAGAAGGCAGCGAACCCGTTCCTGCGCGCCGACGTGCCCGACGTGGCGAAGTCGCTCGGACTTGCCGGCAAGCCGGCCTGGCAGGTGTTCGCGGAAATCCGCGAGCGCAAAAACAGATCGTGACGGCGCCGTCGTTCCCGCCGGCCGAAGATTAAGGACTACGGTCGATCTCCGACATCATAGACAACCGCTATTTCCATTTTCGGCTATAAGCGGATACTCAAACCAGCGCCCCTGGTCCGAAGTTTGCAATTTTGCAGCACGCCCTCACGCGAACCTCGGAAAGGGACCATGCGCAATTCGGAAAGGGACACCAGCAATTTCATGATGCTAGTGTTCCCTTGGTTTCGACATTCGTACTTCCAAAGGCACCAGACAGGGGGCTGTCGATGGAAATTTCAGCAAGGATCGTTCTCGCGCTAAGCGCAGTGTCAGTCGGTGGAATCGTGCTGACGGGATTGCCGGCGCCGCTGTCCGCGCAAACCGACATCGCGCGGATGAAATCCGAGTACCGGCGCCCGCCGCCGCTTCCCGTTGAAAATCAGGCGCTCGCCGATCTCGGCCGCGATCTCTTCTTCGATCCCCGGATTTCGGCTTCGGGAAAGACCGCCTGCGCCAGCTGCCATTTCCCCGAGCTCGGCTGGGGGGTCACCGACGACCGCAGCATCAACGATTCCGGCCGGCGGACATCACGCAAGTCGCAACCGCTGATCGGTTTGGGATATGCCGGCAAAGGCCCGTTCGGCTGGGATGGCCGCAATGCGAGCCTGGAGGCACAGGCGAAGAGCTCGATCGCCACCGGCTCGATGTCGATGCGGGAGACCGACACGCCCGTCAAGGTCGAGGTGATCGAGGAGCGGATCAGATCCAATCCCGCCTATGCGGCGAAATTCCAAGCGGCGCTGCCGGGCATACCGATCAACATCGACTCGATAGCGCAAGCGATCGCCGCCTTCGAGCGGACATTGGAGCCCGTGCCCGGCGCTTTCGACCGCTGGCTCGCCGGCGACGAGAACGCAATTTCGGAATCCGCCAAGCGCGGCTTCGTCCTGTTCAATGCCAAGGCGACCTGTTTCGTCTGCCACAGCGGCTGGCAATTCACCGACGACAAATTCCACGACATCGGCACGTCGACCACAGATCGCGGCCGCGGTCGCGAGCTCAAGGACGACGAGCTGATGCAGTTCGCCTTCAAGACGCCGACGCTGCGATCGGTGGCGTTGCGCCCGCCCTACATGCACAACTCGTCGTCGGCCACGCTGTACGACACGGTAAAGCACTATGAAAAGGGAGGCGTCGCTCGTCCCAGCCGGTCCCCGCTAATGCTGCCGCTTGAATTGACCGAACAGGAGCGGCTCGATCTCGTCGCATTCATGGAGTCCTTGTCGGGCGCGGCCGAGGTCACGGGCACGGTGCGTCAGAGCCTGCCCGCTCCGCCGCCGAGATGAACCCGCTGCCTAGACCATGATCCGATTGGATTGAATCAGATCATGGTCTAGCTTTTTGTTTGAGCATGATCTTTTCCGAAAACCGGTTCCCACCCCGGACCAAGTCCGGGCAGGCTTTTTCGGGATCATGCCCTAACGACGTCAGTTCCCAGCCGTTTGTACCAGCTTGTCCCAATCGATGGCCAGAACGCGGGCGACCAATTTGTAGCCGGTGCCGTCGGGCTTGAACACTGACGCCTCGCCTTCGCGTACGTCGAACCAGTCCTTGCCGAATGCGTCCATGATGTTTGGCTTGTGGGTGACGAGAACGATGTTGGTGCCGGCGGGCGGCAGCGTCGAGGCGAACTTGCGCATCGCCGCCGCGCGGCGGTCGTTCTCGATCGGGGTGACGACTTGGCCGCCCTCGGTGAAGTCGGCCGACGACTTCACCTCGCCGAAGCCCAGCAGCGTGCCGGTCTCGATCGCGCGATAGAACATGCTGGTATTGACCTGGCCGACGGGGAGCTTGAGCCTGCGCATGGAGTCCCCGATCGACCTAGGATGGAGATCAAGCATGACGGTCAATTCCACAGCACCCGCCGCTACTGCAACACAACGCGGTTCCGCATGGGAAGTTTTTCTCGTCTTTCTCCGGCTAGGACTCACGAGCTTCGGCGGCCCGATCGCTCATCTCGGCTACTTTCACGACGAGTTCGTCGCCCGTCGCCGCTGGCTCGGAGAAAAGACCTACGCTGATCTGGTGGCGCTTTGCCAGTTTCTGCCCGGACCAGCCAGCAGTCAGGTCGGGATTGCCATCGGCTTGTCACGCGCGGGTTACGCAGGCTCCATCGCCGCATGGGTCGGGTTCACGCTACCGTCGGCGATTGCGCTCGTGCTTTTTGCCTATGGCGTCGGGGCACTTGGGGACGCGCTCGGCAGCGGCTGGCTGCATGGACTGAAAGTGGCCGCGGTTGCGGTCGTGGCGCAGGCCGTGCTTGCCATGATGCGATCGTTGGCACCCGACCGTGAGCGGGGGACGCTTGCTGTGGTCGCCACTGTGCTCGTGCTGGCAGTCCCGTCCGCGTGGGCGCAGGTGGGCGTAATTCTTCTCGGTGGCGTGACGGGACTCGCGCTGCTCCGCAGCACGGCTCCGACCGATCACGTGGCGCTGCCGCATCCGGTCAGCCGAACCGTCGGCACACTGGCGCTCATTTTATTCTTCACGCTGCTGGTGGGGCTTCCGTTGCTCGTCGCTGCAGTTCCGAATCAAGGCCTGACGCTCTTCGAGGTGTTTTATCGCACGGGCTCGCTGGTGTTCGGTGGCGGGCATGTCGTGCTGCCGCTGCTGCAGGCATCGGTGGTGCCGCCCGGTTGGGTCACGAACGACACGTTCCTTGCCGGCTATGGCGCCGCACAGGCGGTGCCTGGTCCGCTCTTCACGTTCGCCGCCTATCTCGGGGCGGTCATGGGCCAGGCACCGAACGGATGGGTAGGCGCAACGCTATGTCTTGTGGCCGTGTTCCTGCCCTCATTCCTATTGGTCATCGGCGCCCTTCCGTTCTGGGACGAGTTGAGGAGACGCCCGTGGGCCCAGTCGGCCCTGGCCGGCGTCAACGCGGCCGTGGTCGGCCTTCTCCTCGCGGCGCTCTACCATCCGGTGTGGACGGCCGGCATCACGAGCGCAGCGGATTTTGCACTGGCCTGCACGGCTTTTCTGCTCTTGTTCATGTGGAAGACTCCACCCTGGCTCGTTGTCGTCTTTTGCGCTCTTGGGGGCGCGTTCGTGGCGGCAATTTGAACTTCAATTCCGAACCACCGTTCGCTCCTGAGATAAGACATTCCGCACGAGAAAAAATTGAGCATGCTCGCCGAGACCGCAGACCGCTGCATCCGGAGGGTCCAGTTTAACTCCGCCGGCGTGATCGGTTCCCCGATTGTGCCATTCCGGGAGCAATTTGGTGGACGGGTCCCGGGAATGCCATAGCCGCCCGCCCGCGCGGACCATCATTGTTGATCGCAAGTCGCCACAGTTCGACGATATCATCGCGCTCCCATTCCAAGGAGGCACGCACGACCACGGATATGGTCAACGTTCGTTATTTTGGTGGATGACGTCAACGCTGCGGTGACGTTCTATACGACCCATCTTGGCTTCACGTTACTCTCAAGCGCGGCCCCAGCCTTTGCCGATGTAACGCGAGGCGCGTTGCGGCTGCTCCTCAGCAGAGCAAGCAGCTCCGCGGGACGACCAATGCCTGATGGTCAGAAACCGAATCCCGGCGGCTGGAACCGCGTTCAGCTAATTTCGACCGATTTATCCGCCGACGTCGAGCAGCTTCGCGCGAAAGGGGTGAGATTCCACAACGACATCGTTACCGGACCGGCTGGCTCCCAGATCTTGCTCGAAGACCCGTCGGGCAATCTTGTCGAAATGTTTCAGCCAGCCAAGCGGCCATCGTGACGCTGGGCAGCAAACACGCTTGCCAGCAACCCGAAAAAACCGTCAACTCTTAGTTTTCAGCGACCAGACCGCTGCCCCGGAGTGGCCAATCGCTTGGCGCCATCCCCTGGCGGTCGTGCAGGTGCTTCCGCGGCGCGTAGCTGCGGGGATGCGGCCGGGTGGTGTCGCAGTACGGCTGCATGTCGCTGCCGTGTGTCTCCCACCGCCTCGCGGACCGAGGCCGCGCCCGCACGCGGCCGGGCTTCCCGGTGCTCATCGACGCGGAAGATGCTCACCCGTTCGTCCATGGCGTGCGACTGCTGCTCCAGTGCCTTGGCCGCTGCCGCGTTCTCCTCCACCAGCGCCGAGTTCTGCTGGGTGATCTCGTCCATCTGTGCAAGCGCCGCGTTGATCTGATCGATGCCGGTCGCCTGCTGGCCGCTGGCATCGGCGATCTGCGAGACGATCTCGGCCACCTTCTTGATCAATTCCACGATCTCGGTGAGCGAGGTGCCGGCGCGGTTGACCAACTCGACCCCGTCCTTGACCTGGTCCGAGCTGTTGGTGATCAAATCCTTGATGTCCTTGGCGGCTTGCGATGACCGCTGCGCGAGGCTGCGCACTTCCGAGGCCACCACCGCGAAGCCGCGCCCCGCGTCGCCCGCGCGCGCAGCTTCCACCGCCGCATTGAGCGCCAGCAGGTTGGTCTGCCGGGCGATCTCGTCGATGACGCTGATGATATCGGAGATCTTGCGCGAGGAATCCTCGATCCGCGCCATGGCCGCGACCGCCTGCGCCACGACAGCGCCGCCGCGGTCGGCGACCTCGCGCGTGCCGGTCGCGAATTGATTGGCCTGCCTGGCATGCTCCGCGTTCTTCTTCACGGTCGCGGACATCTGCTCCATCGAGGCTGTGGTCTGTTCCAGGCTCGCGGCCTGCTCCTCGGAACGCTGCGACAGGTCGGTCGTGCTGCTCGAGATCTCGGCAGCGGTGCTGGCCACTTCGCGGGTAGCGGCGGCGATCGCGCCGATCGTGTCCTGCAGCTGGGCGATGGTGGCGTTGAAGTCGTCCCTGATCTGCTTGTAGGTGTCGGTGAAGCCCTCGCTCAGGCGCGAGGTCAAATCCCCGTCGGAGAGCTTGCCCAGCCCGTCGGCGAGCGCTCGCACCACGCGTGCCTGCTCCTCCGCGGCCTTCGCTTGCGCCTCGACGCCCTTGCGCCGCTCCTCATCGCTTCTCTCCCGCTGCTCGGCGGCCTCTCCCTCCAGGCGGATCTTCTCGCGCCCGGCGTCGCGGAACACCAGCACGGCGCGCGCCATCTGGCCGATCTCGTCCTTGCGCTCCAGGCCCGGCAGCACGACGTCGAAGTTGCCGCCCGCGAGCTTGCCGATCTCCTGCACGATGCCCTCGAGCGGACTCACGACGCTACGGCGGACCATCCAGAAGGCGAAGGTGACCGCGATCATGACGGCCATGAGCCCGACCGGGACCAGGCGCCACGCCCAGGCGGAGCTCGCCTTCAAGTTGGTACGGGCCGCGTCAGCAACGGCATCGACCTTGGACGTGACCGCATCGAGCAGCGTGACCGCGATGCCGGAGTTCGCTTCGAACGGCCCGTTGACCAGATCGAGCGCCGTGGTCTGAGCAAAGCTTTTGGTGGCACCGACGATCTCGGCCGTCGCCTTGATCACCTCGGTGCGGGTGCCGCGAATCTGCGTCACCATCTCGGGTGCAACGATGCGCTGGTTAGCGGCAAGATCGGCGATGGCGGCCTCGATTTTCTTGGCCAGCGCGGCGATCTGAATGGCAGCCTCGTCGACCTTGGCGCCGTCGAGCTCGGCCGGCAACCTCGCCACCAGGCCGCGCTCGGTTTCCATCATCACGCGGATCAGGCTGATCCGGCGCGCGGAAGACACGACGCTGTCGACGTCGGTTTCGACCTCGCTCACCGTCGAGATCAGCATCCAACCGAGGAACCCCGCGACGGCGAGCGCCGGAATGGCGACGGCGGCAAGCGCCATCAGTGTCTTCCCAGCCAGGCTTTTCATGGCCCCTCCGGCGTCCCCGCGCGGCGATTCGAGATCGAGACGTTGCTGCGCGCGTCGCGCGCTACTTCGTGGCGACCGACGCAGCCGCCTCGACCACCTTCTTCACGTCAGCCGGTGCATCCTTGCGAAAGGCGAGATAGAGGGCGAGCGGCAGCTTGACCTCGCTGTCGACCACCTTGAGCTTGCTGCGTTCGGGTAGATCGTGCGCGGTGCTGATGTAGCTCAGCGCGCCCGGGGCCTGCGCCACGATGACGGCGGTCTGGTTGGTGTTCTGGACGGTGCGCATGTCCGGGGCATAGGACACCGCCAATGCTTCCGCGATCATCTTGTGGGGCGAGCTCGATGGCTCGCCGACGAGCAGGACCGGCACGTTCGCGCCGCCGAGCTCGGACCAGTTCTTGATCTTGCCGCCGAACAGGTCCGCCAGCTGCGCCTTCGTCAGTTTCCCGACCGGGTTGCTGGGATGAATGATGAATTGCACAAAGGCGTTGCCGACGTGCTTGCCGACGAAGTCCTGCACCTTGACAAGGTCGGGCTGCATCTTGTTCACGCTTTCGGCCGCGGTCTCGAGCGGCTCGGCCAGCATGGCGATGTCCGCCTTGCCCTGGGCCAGAATCCGCCAGCCCGCGCGAGGTGCTGCTGGGAAGGATCGCCAGTTGGACCCCGGCGAGCTGCTCGATGCTCGCCTTCTGCGGCCGCATGAGACCGAAGGTGACTGTCGTTGCGCCATGCACCTTGACGTCGGCCTGCGCCGGCAGCGCGGCAAAGGACGATGCAAGCAGGGCGGCGGCAAGCGCGCGGTTGCTTCGGATGTTCGACATGGGTACGGGCTCCTTCTGGAACGGTGCAGAATCTGGCGTTTTCCGACGTCTGCCGTCGGACGGCCTTGCGGCGTCGCATGCCCCGACAATCGGACGTAGAAAGCTCCTGATCCCACCGCCTTAAGGTTCTACATGCTAAAACTGATTAATTACGAATAGGTGTATTTGCGGAGCGCGTCGCCCCGGCGTGGTGGTCTCGGCCCAGGGCTCATTCGGACCGGGAGGCTTGATAGCCCATCACACGCGGCCGGCGACGCGATCCCCAATGCGACCGCGCGACGTCGTCACATCGCCGAAGCCCAGGAGCCTGCCGGTCTCGATCGCCCGGTAGAGCATGCTGGTATGGACTTGGCCGACCGGAAGCTTGAGCTTGCGCATCGATTCCCCGATCGAACGGGCGAGCGCGCGCCCCTGAAATGCGGCCTATACTTGTAGAACCATAAGAGGACCCGATGCCGTCCGCCGCCGACCTGATCCGCCTGCTCGACCTCAAGCCGCATCCCGAGGGCGGGCATTTCCGCCAGACTTTCCGCGATACCCGGACCGTGGACGGCGGGCGCGCCGCATCGACCGCGATCTATTTTCTGCTCGCGCGCGGCGAGCGCTCGCATTGGCACAAGGTCGATGCGACCGAGGGCTGGCACTACCACGCCGGCGCGCCGCTCGAGCTGGAGATTGCGGCGAGCGCGCAGGGACCGGTCGAGCGTGTGACGCTCGGGCCCGACATTGCCGCCGGCCAGCGCCCGCAGGCGATCGTGCCGACCCACGCCTGGCAGGCGGCGCAAAGCCTGGGCGACTGGACGCTGGTCGGCTGCACGGTCGCGCCCGGCTTCGAGTTCAGGGGCTTCGAGCTTGCAGCAAAGGATTGGAGGCCGGACGGCGGCACGATCTGAGCCCGACCGCAATTTCGCGCGCCGAGCTCAACTGAAATGTTGCCCCGCCGTCGACAGCGGATCCCGCAAGCGCCAGAGCGCCGGCAACATCACCACCGATATGATCGCGTAAGCCAGGAAGGCGACGGCCTGAGTTGCCAACTCGCCGGCGAACCCGCCCCCCAGCCCCCATAGCTCTGGCGCTGCCGGCGACGAGCAGCACGGCCACGATGAAGGCGACCACGGACCAGGCGACCCATGCCGACGTGCCAAGCGCGGCCCTGCGCAATACCAGCGCCTGAAGGCCGCCGATCGCGGCTCCCAGGAAGCCTCCCAGGATCAACCCGACCAGCAGGATGTCCTCTATCGACACGTCATCGTCTGCCGGCGTGTCCGATGGGAACATGAGGCTGATCTCACTCAGGACGGCGGCAACGACCGCCATCCCGGCATTCACGGCGATCCAGGATTTGACCGGCAACATCGGCACCATCCGTTGCAGCACGGCACCGGTGAGCACGCCGTACGCGATCCCCGCAAGCGCCGAGAGAATAGTCGCAACACCGAGAAGGATCGCGATGCCCGCGAAGCCGGCATCCGCGCCGGCAACGCCGGTTGCATGCCTCACGCCGTAGATGGCGAGCGACGCAGCGGCGGAGACGACGGCGGCGAGGATGTTGTTCTTGATCCAGGCGGCCGAGATCGAAGGCACGGTGGACGTTTCGGCAGTTCCAGGCATGCCACCGGCCCCGAGATCATCGGGTGTCAATCAGACGACGTACTGCCCGCCATTTGCGGTGAGCGTTGAGCCGGTGATGAAGCCGGCATCGTCGGACGCGAGGAAAACGACGCAGCGCGCGATCTCCTCGGGCTCGCCGAGGCGACCGAGCGGGATCTGCGGCAGGATGTTCTTCTCCAGCACGTCCTTCGGCACCGCCTTGACCATCTCGGTGGCGATATAGCCGGGGCAGATCGCGTTGACGGTGATGCCGCTCTTTGCGCTCTCCTGCGCCAGCGCCTTGGTGAAGCCGAGCTCGCCGGCCTTGGCGGCGGAATAGTTGGTCTGACCCATCTGTCCTTTCTGGCCATTGATCGAGGAGATGTTGATGATGCGGCCGAACTTGCGGCCGCGCATGCCCTCGATCACCGGGCGGCACATGTTGAACAGCGAATTCAGGTTGGTGTTGATCACCGCGCCCCAGTGCTCCGGGGTCATGCGGTGGAACATGGTGTCGCGAGTGATGCCGGCATTGTTGACCAGCACCTCGACCGGGCCGAGGTCGGCCTCGACCTGCTTGAGCCCTGCCGCGCAGGAATCGTAGGACGAGACGTCCCACTTGTAGACAGGAATGCCGTTGGCGGCTTTGAACTTCTGCGCCGCCTCGTCGTTGCCGCCGTAGTTCGCCGCGACCTTGTAGCCCGCGGCCTTGAGCGCCTTCGAGATCGCCTCGCCGATACCGCGCGTTCCGCCCGTCACCACCGCCACGCGTGCCATGATCGCTCCTCCCATGACTTGTGGTCATGCCCGAGACTCCCCGGGCATCCACGCCTTTGAAGCCAGATTAAAGACGTGGATGGCAATCGCAACTCGGGTTTACCCGAGTTGCGCGCCTTAATTGGCGCCGCAAATCGGATAAATCCGACTTGCGGTAACAAGTCCGGCCATGACGTCGCAGCGGCTTTTGTCGATCGGAACTTACCGCTCCAGGCACATCGCTATGCCCATGCCGCCGCCGATGCAGAGCGTGGCGAGGCCCTTCTTGGCGTTGCGCCGCTGCATCTCGTAGAGCAGCGTCACCAGCACGCGCGCGCCGGAGGCGCCGATCGGATGGCCGATCGCGATCGCCCCGCCGTTCACGTTGACCTTCGAGGTATCCCAGCCGAGGTCCTTGTTGACCGCGCAGGCCTGCGCCGCGAACGCCTCGTTGGCCTCGATCAGATCGAGATCGCCGGTGGTCCAGCCGGCCTTCTTGAGCGCGGCGCGCGAGGCCGGGATCGGGCCGGTACCCATGATCGCGGGATCGACGCCGGCATGGGCCCAGGAGACGATGCGGGCGAGCGGTGTCTTGCCGCGCTTGGCAGCTTCGCTCGCCTTCATCAGCACGACCGCCGCCGCGCCGTCGTTGATGCCCGAGGCATTGCCGGCGGTGACGGTGCCGTCCTTGGCGAAGGCCGGCCGGAGCTTGCCGATCCCTTCGAGCGTGGTGCCGTGCTTGGGATACTCGTCCGCATCGACGACGACGTCGCCCTTGCGCGACTTGACCGTGACAGGGGCGATCTCGTCCTTGAATCTTCCCGCCTTCTGCGCCGCCTCGGCCTTGTTCTGCGAGGCGACAGCGAACTCGTCCTGCTGGGCGCGGGTGATCTGCCATTGCCGGGCGACGTTCTCGGCGGTGTTGCCCATGTGATAGCCGTTGAAGGCGTCCCAGAGGCCGTCCTTGATCATGGTGTCGACCATGTCGAAGTTGCCCATTTTCACGCCGTTGCGCAGATGCGCGCAGTGCGGGGCCTGGCTCATGGATTCCTGGCCGCCCGCGACCACGATCTCGGAATCGCCGTTCAGGATGGCCTGGTAGCCGAGCGCGACCGCGCGCAGCCCGGAGCCGCAGAGCTGGTTGACGCCCCAGGCCGGGCTCTCGACCGGGATGCCGGCGGCGATCGAGGCTTGGCGGGCCGGGTTCTGGCCCTGACCGGCGGTCAGGATCTGGCCCAGAATGACCTCGGAGACCTGCGCCCCCTCGACGCCGGCGCGCTTGAGAGTCTCCTCGATCGCGACCTTGCCCAGCTCATGGGCCGGAGAGCGCTGCAAAGGCCCCGTTGAAGGCCCCGACCGGCGTGCGGGCAGCGCTGACGATGACGATATCGTCCTTCATCTCGTAACTCCCTTTCGTGTCGGGCTGAACGGTGACGGAACCTCGCTTGGTGGTTCAGTAAGGATTCCCGGCAACGCCCGCATGACGCGCCCGCGATCCCGTCATCCCATGATGGCGTCCTTGGCTGACCATTTGGGACGCGGACGCGGGCCTGTCAATCCAACGGATTGCCGGTCTGTTCTGCTGGCCTTGGCCCCTGGACAGCCGGGCGGCAGCACCTGCTGGCCGGGCCGATGGTCGCGCGCCGATAAAACGGTGGCCGGGCTCGAAAAAAAAGCGCTATGCTACCTGAGGGATAGGCGGAACCGGGTTCATCATGGCCAAATCGGAAGGTCCGATCACGATCAAGAAGTACGCCAACCGGCGGCTCTATAACACCGGCACCAGCACCTACGTGACGCTGGAGGACCTCGCCTCCATGGTGAAGGCGGGCGAGGACTTCATCGTGCACGACGCCAAGACCGGCGAGGACATCACGCGGCAGGTTCTCGCGCAGATCATATTCGAGCAGGAGAACAAGGAGGGCCAGAGTCTCCTTCCCATCGCCTTCCTGCGCCAGCTCATCCGCTTCTACGGCGACAGCATGCAGATGCTGGTGCCGCGCTATCTCGAGGTCTCGATCGACTCGCTCACGCGCGAGCAGCAGAAGTTCCGCGACCAGATGGCCCAGGCCTTCGGCGGCAGCCCGTTCGGCGCGCTCGAGGACCAGGTGCGGCGGAACATGGAAATGTTCGAGCGCGCCTTCGCCATGTTCACGCCGTTTGCCCGCCGGGAAGGCCAAGCGGCGGCCGACGCGGCCAAGGGCAATCCGGAACCGAGTGCCGGCGGCGACACCGGCGAGATTCACGATCTCAAGCGCCAGATGGAAGAAATGCAGAAGCGGCTCGAGCGCCTGAGCGACAAGGACAAGACCTAACTTTCAGCAGCGCCCCGGTCGCCGCCGTCGTCCGGAAATGCCGTGCAATCCCCGCTGTGCTTCGCAGCTCGCTCTAGCCGTGCGCACGACCTTGCAGGAGCTGGCGCGAGTCGCCGGTAGTCTCCGTCCAGCGACATCCGGCGTCGCATCGTCTGAGTCTCCCGCGACAGATTGGCATCTGCAGCGCAGTCGGAATGGCCGATCGCCTGGCCTCGCGAGGACGCTAGGCCGCAGGCTGCGGAGCCGAGCCGAGTCGCGGGCGGACTTGACGCGCTCGCCCACGGCCGCTCTTCGGAGGCGAGGCCGACCAGCGCACCCTGCAGATAGTCGCAGCCCCAGTCCGCGAGCATGGCCGCCGCCGCCTCGTCCTGCACCCATTCCGCCACCGTCTCCAGGCCGAGCCGGCGGGCGAGGTCGATGAGCGTGTGCACGAAGGCGCGGTCGTCGTCGGAGCGCTGAAGGTTCTGCACGAAGGCGCCGTCGATCTTCACGAGGTCGACGCCGAGCTTGCGCAGGTTGCGGAACGAGGTGTGGCCGGCGCCGAAGTCGTCGATGGCGATGCGGCAGCCGAGATCCTTCACGCGCGCGACGAAGCCGCGGGTCTCGTCGATGTCGTGGATCGCCGCGGTCTCGGTGATCTCCACGGTGAGCCGCTCGCCGACGCCGTGATGCGCGCGCAGCATCGCGGCGAGCGCGCCCCACCAGTCCGGATCGACCGTGGACGCCGCCGACACGTTGACGCTCGCCTTCGCGCCGGGAGCGGCGACCAGCTCCTGCAATACGAGCTCGAGCACGCGGTGATCGACGAGCCGCACCAGGCCGAGCCGCTCGGCCACCGACACCGTTTCGCTCACGGCGAGCATGGTCCCGTCCGCCCGCTTCAGGCGCATGAGGCATTCGTAGAAGGCGGGCCGGCGCGAGGCGATGGCGACGATCGGCTCGTAGACCAGAAAGATGCGCCGGGCATTGAGCGCGCCGACGATCTCATCGGTCGCTCGCACGTTCTCCTGGCGGCGGGCCTCGCGTTCGAGGTTCGGCTGATAGACCTGGAACGAGCCGCGGCGCCTGACCTTGGCGCTGTCGAGCGCATCCTGTGCGCGGGCGAGAACTTCGCGCAGATTGCGGGCGTGGCGCGGCCCGGTCACGCCGCCGATGGTGATGGTGGCGGCGACCGGTCCGGCCGTGGTCTGCACCACCTCCTCGCGCACACCGGCGAGCAGACGGTCGGCGGCGATCAGCATCTCGTCCGGCGTGCAGTTCTTCAGGATGATGCCGAACTTGTTGCCGGAAAAGCGCCCGAGGTGGTCCTTGCCGCGCAACTGGCGGCGAATCCGCTTGCCGATCTCGGCGATCACCTCGTCGGCGATGTCGAAGCCGTAGGCCTCGTTGATGCGGTCGAGATTGTCGACCGCGACCAGCAGAAAGCCGCACGAGGAGCGCAGCTTCACCGCTTCCTCGATCGTGGCTTCGAGCACCTCGGTCATCCGCCCGCGGTTGAGCTCGCCGGTGAGCTGGTCGACCCCGCTCGCCAGCGCGGTGTTGATGACGCGCACGACGCCGTGCGCGCGCGCCGGCTTGCCGTCGTGGCCGGCGAACCAGCGCCCGGTATCCTCGATCCAGGTGGGCTGCGTGCGGGCCGCGCGCAGCGCGTATTGCACCTGGTAGGGAACGCCGGCGCCGTCATCGGGCTTGGCCGCACGCATCACCGCGTCGTAGCGCGAGGGTCCGCTGCCCGGATCGACCAGCTGGCGCATAGCCGCGGCCGCTGGCGAGCGCCGCCGCATCGGCCACAGCGAGCACCGCGCCGACATGGGCGCCCCAGACGAGAACATCGGAATCGATCCGCCACTCATAGGGGACCTCCCCGATCGAGGCGAGGATCTGGCCGGGATCGAGCGCGGGTTGGGCGCCGGTCTCCGCGCCGGACACGTGTCCCGTCACCTGTCCCTTCTTGGGCCGTGCTCCTTCGTCGATGAGACAGCCGCGCCGGGAAGTCGGGTCCTCAACTGCCACGATGGCCCCGATGAATGTGGGTTTGCCGGCATCCGGCCGGCGGCAGATCGGCCGGCAAGCTACGAAAAGACGGTGAATTATTCGGAAATCGGCGGTCGTCAGATCTTCACATGCCACTTCTGTGATTTTCTGCGGCCGGCACGCCGCTTGCGATGTCCTCTCTGCAACCCCGGAGACGTCCGAATCCGGGACAAGGGAGGCCTCGAAATGACCCGTAGCAGCGACAGCCCCGATCCGGGCCACGCTGGCGGTCCCGCCTCCGAGCAAGAGTTAGTGGGACGGACGAGTGCCCTGGCCGCCGGCCGGGCGCTCGTTCCGACCACCCTTTCCGGCCCCGGCAAGGGGCACACCGTCGGCCAAGCGCCGCCGGCGGCGTTCCTCGCCCAGCTCATCGCCACCGCACTCAAGGCGCCGCAGACGCGCGCCCGGCGGCGGGCAGAGCCCGCCGCCGCCAGCACGGTCTACAGCGCGGCCGCAGCCGGCTGTGTCCATCTCGGCGGAATGCTCTACCGCTCGATGTAAGTCTAGTAGCCGAGCGCGCAGCCGTCCTTGCGCGGGTCGGAGCCGCCGATCAGCACGCCGCGCCGCCGGTCGATGCGGATCGCCTGCGAGCCGCCCCACGGCGAGGGGGCCATGCGCCACGTCATGGCCGCGGATCGCGAGGCCCTCGACGGTCGCCGCCGGCAGGCCGCGCTCGACCACGCTCTGTTCGCCCACGAAGAATGCCCGCGGCGCGTCGATCGCGGCCTGCACGTCCATCTCGTAGTCGATGAGGTTCGAGACGATGTGCGCATGGCCCATCGGCTGGTAGTGCGCGCCCATGACCCCGAACGACATTTCGCAGTGCCCTTCGCGAAACGCGAGCGCGGGGATGATGGTGTGCATCGGACGCTTGCGCGGACCGAATGTGTTGGGATGATCGGGGTCGAGCACGAAGCAGGCGCCGCGGTTGGTCAGCATGATTCCGGTTGCTTCCGTGCAGATGCCGACGCCGAACGTGGAATAGAGCGTATTGATCAGCGACACCGCCATGCGGTCGCGATCGACCACCGTGAGGTAGACGGTATCGTTGCCGGGCGACGGCGCGGCCGGCAGCGGCGCGCGGCGCGCGCGGTCGATGCGGCCGGCGAGCTCGCCGGCAAAGCGCTTGTCGATCAGCGCGGCGACCGAGGCGCGCATGTGGTCGGGATCGGCGAGGTGGGTGTCGCGCACGGCATAGGCGAGCCGCGCCGCTTCGAGCGCAAGATGGACGCGGTCGGGGCCGAGCGGGTCGAGCGCCGCAAGATCGAAGCGCTCCAGGATGTTGAGCAGCACCAGCGCCGTGAGGCCCTGGGTATTGGGCGGCAATTCCAGGACGTCGAGGCCGCGATAGTTGGTGGCGATCGGCGCGACCACGTCGCCGCGGTGAGCGGCGAAATCGTCGGCGGTGAGCAAGGACCCGCGGGCCGCGACGGTCGCCACCATGTCCTGCGCGATCGTCCCTTCGTAGAACGCGCGCGGGCCTTTCGCCGCGACGGCGCGCAGCGTCTGCGCCAGCGCCGGCAGCTTGACGACGTCGCCTTCCGCCGGTGCGCGGCCGTCGAACAGGAAGTGGCGCGCCGCGCCAGGATCGGCGGCGAGCTTGCCGACCGCATTGCTCCAGTCCCAGGCGATGCGCGCCGCGACCGGAAATCCGTGCTCGGCGTAGCGGATGGCGGGCGCGAGCGCGCGGTCGAGCCCGAAGCGTCCGTGCGCCGCGAGGATCGCGGCCCAGGCATCGATCGCGCCCGGAACAGTCACGGCGTGAATCGAATCCGGCGCGATGGACCGGATCCCCTGCCCCATCAGCGCCTCGGTCGACGCGCGCGCGCCGGAGCGGCCGGAGCCGTTGTAGCCCCAGACCGGCTTCCCCGGGACGTCGAGCATGCAGAAGCAGTCGCCGCCGACGCCGGTCATGTGCGGCTCGACCACGCACAGCACCGCGACCGCGGCGACCGCGGCGTCGGCCGCGTTGCCGCCGGCGCGCAGCGTCTCGATGGCGGCCAGCGACGCGAGCGGATGCGAGCACGCCGCCATGCCCTCGCAGGCGATGACCGGCGAGCGGCCCGGCAGCTGAAAGTCGCGGGTCATGTGCAATGACTCACTTGGCGGCCGTCGCCGCGGGGCTTCAGTAGCGTGGCTGGTCCTCGATCACGATCTCCTGCTGCCTCGGACGCCGCGAGATCGTAAGCCCGGTGATCACGTCGATGAAGCTTATTGCGGTGAGCAGCAGCAAGGTCGGCGTCGTCGCCTTCGGCACCAGCGCGAGCTCGGCTGCCATGCCGACGAACAGAATGAGCGCCAGCACGTGGTCCATGAAGCCCTTGGAGCCGCGCGCGGCCTTGACCGCCTCGACATAGAGCATCAGCAGCGCAATCGCGATGATGATGTCGCCGGTGGTCACCGGTATGCGCCGCCCCTCCATCAGGGGAATCGCGAACACGGTGTCGGTGAACGGCAGATTCAGGAGGAAGATAATCATGTTGTAGAGCGCAAACGGTATCAGCAGCAGCGGAAATGCGATCAGATACATGATTGCCGGCCTTCCTCACGCAGGTGATTCAAAGGCAAAGCTTAGCAGCGGCCCCGGTGTGGGCAAGGCGCGCCAATGGCCGCCTCCGCGCGGATCATCGCGCAGGCGCGTTTACCCGCCGGGCGGCGGCACGAACCGAATAGTGAACCGATTAGTGAGAATGTCGGCGCGCAGGCGAGATCAGGCTTCTTTCTTCGCCTTGAGCACCTGGCGGCCGCCGTACATGCCGGTCTTGAGATCGATGTGATGGGGACGGCGCAGCTCGCCGGAATCCTTGTCCTCGACATAGCTCGGCGCCTTGAGCGCGTCGGCGGAGCGGCGCATCCCGCGCCTCGACGGCGAAGTTTTTCGTTTCGGGACGGCCATAGGGGTGCTCCTGCTGTCTGGTGTCTTCGGCGCGGGCTTCAGCGCTGCGCGGTCATATGGAAAGCCGGGCTTATAGAGGATCGCGCACGCTAAGGCTAGAGGCGCATTCGTCCCCGCCATCCCCCGCTATCTCTTTGATTATTTTGGAGGTTTTGCGCAGGCCGCGAGCTTGGCCTGGGCCACGCCGCGGGCCTCGTAGATGCCGGCGAGGCGGCGCACCGCCGGCCCCGGCTGCTTGGCGCTGCGCCGTTTCGGGTTCGGCAGCACGGCGGCGAGCAACGCCGCCTCGCGCGCGCTGATCGTCCGCACCGACTTGTTGAAGGCGTAGCGGCTGCCGGCCTCGGCGCCGAATTGGCCGCGCGGGCCCCATTCCGCGATGTTGAGATAGATCTCGAGCACGCGCCATTTCGGCAGCACGAAATCGATCCACAACGCGAGCGGGGCTTCCAGCGCCTTGCGCACGAAGCTGCGCCCCTGCCACAGGAACAGGTTCTTCGCGACCTGCTGGGTGATGGTGGAGACGCCCCGCGCCTCGCTGATGTCGTCAACGTCGTCGATCCGGTCGCGGATCTCCTTCCAGTCCACGCCGCGATGGCTGCAGAAGCGGCCGTCCTCGGAGGCGATCACGGTGATCGGCAAGGCCGGCGCCATGACGTCGATCGGCACGAAATACCGCTCGACGCGCTGCGCCGGTCGCCCAGCGCCACAGCATCAGGGTCGAGACCGGATTGACGAAGCGATAGAGCGGCACCAGCAGGTAAGGCAGCAGCAGGACGACGAGAAGCACGATGACCACGACCCATACCAGGCGCGAGAGCCATCGGCGCGGGCGGTGCTGTGGGGTGGGAGATCGCGGCTGCGGCTGGGCTGCGGGAGGCATGTGGGTCCGATCGACTCGTCGCACTCCCCTTCGCCCCGGGCGGGCACGTTTGTCAAACGGTTAGGACGGAGGACTACCGGTCGATGAGCCCCCGCGGCTCTGCCGGATCATGATAATGACGAACTCGGCCGGCCTGAGCGGCGCAAAACCCACCTGCACGACGAGAACGCCCTGCTCGAGGTCCTGCGGACTCATGGTCGTTTCATCGCATCTCACGAAATAGGACTCTTGGGGCCTCCTGCCTTGCAAGGCCCGCCGCAGGAAAAGGCCGTGCATGAAATGCTCCACGCGCTCGCGGACCTTCGCCCATAGCGGCTCGCCGTTGTTCACGACCTCGGCCCATTGCAGCCCGCGAATTATGCTTACCTCGATGAACATCCCCAACCGCCGCACCGGAACGTACCTCGACTGCGGCTCCGTCGCGGCCGCGCCGGCGAGCGTGCGCGCACCCCAGACGGCGATGGCGCCGCCGGGCAACGCACGTAGCGCGTTGACGCTCGCCTCAGTGAGCGCGGAAAGGTCCGACCCGGTGAGCGCCACGCTCAATCCTTGCGCGCCGAGCACGCTTGCCTCCGCCCCGGCAGGCGCTTGCCAGACTCCGCGGGCGGCGTCGATGCGCGCATAGATGCCGGCGACGGCGCCGCAAGGCGCGAAATTCGCAAGCCGATCGCGGTCGAGCGGATCGGGCGCCCTGATCCGCGGAAAATAAAGCGCCGCGCTCGCGTTGCGGCTCACCCGCGCGGCGATGGCGTTCTCGGAAATGTCCCGCGCTGACGTCCACGCCGCGGGAGGATCGACGATCACCATGGCGCGCCGGCGCGCGGCATAGGCTGTCGCGGCATCCCAGGTGGCGCGCCCGACATCGCTCGTGCGCGAGAGCGGCGGAATGCAGAGTATGTTGAACCGCTCGGCGTGATCGAGCAGCCAGAGGCCGCGCCTTGGTGACTCCAGCGCCGGGTCGGAGATATCGGCGTCGGTGAGCGTGGGTCCCGCCGGCACGACGCGCGCGATCAGCGCGTCGCGGCCGCCATTGAGCAAATAGTGCCGCACGGCGTAGCCGAGAGGCATGTCGGCGGACAACCCGCCGAACTGCGCCTCGAATTCCATAAAGCTGTGCACGAGCACAGGCGCCGCAACCGGACCGCGCGGGGTCGCGCCGACGAATGCGGTGGTGGACGTTCCGACGCCCTCGATGGGAGGCGCGCTTGCGAGGATGTCTTCAATAAAGACTCCGGGAACTCCGGTCTGCATGGCAGCTCTCCCGCGGCGGCGGACGACCGTACCCCCCGGCACAGCCTAGATGCGCCTTGCCAGCCGGTCCATCGCCGACCGCCATTGCCGCCCACCTCCCCCCGCTGGTAAACCACCACGGCAGCAGCACCGTCTGGAGGCCCCCATGGCCAAGGACGCGATCGTCCCGCAGGAGCTGGCAGACAAGTTCAAGACCGAGAAGGACTTACCCTATCTGCGCTTCGTGCGCGGCGAGGGGCTCGACGTCATCGGCGCGCAATACGTGCCGAACCTGCGCACGGTCGAGCTCAAGCCCTGGGCGCGCAAGAACGGCCAGGGCGTGTTCATCAACCACGAGGCCTCGCGCACCTCGAACGACTGCTATGTCTGCGAGATCGCGCCGGGCAAGACGCTGGCGCCGCAGCACCACCTGTTCGAGGAGATGATCCTGGTGCTGTCGGGGCGCGGCTCCACCACGGTGTGGAACAATGCCGGCGCCCGCGTCACCTTCGAGTGGAAGGCGGGCGCGATCTTCGCCATCCCGCTCAATTGCTGGTATCAGCATTTCAACGGCTCCGGCCAGGAGCCGGTGCGCTATGTCTCGGTGACCAACGCGCCCTCGGTGATCAACCTCTACGACGATCTCGATTTCGTGTTCGACCACCGCCACGATTTCAAGAGCCGCTTTTCCGGCGAGGCCGATTACTACAGCGCCAAGGGCGAGCAGGTGGGCTTCCTGCTGCAGACCAATTTCGTACCGGACGCCGTCAACCTGCCGCTGATCACCGCCAAGGAGCGCGGCGCCGGCGGCGGCCACATCCGTTTCAACATGGCGCGCGGCTCGATCGCGAGCCACATTTCGCAATTCCCCGTGGGGACCTACAAGAAGGCGCACGCGCACGGGCCGGGCGCCCACGTCATCGTGCTCTCGGGCGAGGGCTATTCCCTGATGTGGCCGGAGGGCGAGGAGCCGCGCCGCTACGATTGGCAGGTCGGCACGCTGATCGTGCCGCCCAATGCCTGGTTCCACCAGCATTTCAATTCGGGGCCGGCGCCGGCGCGCTATCTCGCCTTCAAGCATTCCTCGCCGCGCAACGCGCAGGGCGTACCCCTGTCGTGGATCTCGCGGCGGCTCGGCGGCACGCAGGTGGACTACGCCGACGAGGCGCCGCTGGTACGGCGGATGTTCGCCGACGCGCTCGCCCGCCACGGCATGCAGCCGCGCATGGACCAGGTCTACGCGGCGGAGCTGCCGAACCTGCCGCCGAATGCGGCGTGAGCGCGGGGGGCGAGGATGACCTTGGAAAGTCCCCCGCCCGCACGCCGCCCGTCCTATCTGCGGCGGGTCATCCGCGCACACTGGCGCCTTGCGGTCTCCACCGCGTTCGGGGTTGTCGTGGCGCTGCTCCTGCCGTCCGCCTGGCCGGCTGCGACCAGGTTTCTGATCGGCTGGGACGCCGACGTGGCGTTCTACCTGGTGCTCGTCTTCAGCCTGATGTGGCGCTCGGAGGCGGGACATATCGGCGGCCACGCCGCCGACGAGGACGAGGGACGAATTGTCGTCCTCGTGCTCACCGTGATCGCCGCGATGGCGAGCGTCGGCGCCATCGTGTCCGAGCTCAGCACCGGCCAGGCCGCGTGCCCATCCACGTGCGAAGCCAAGCGCACGGCCGCACAGCTTGCGCTCGCGACCACCACGATCGTGCTGTCATGGACATTCATCCACACCATCTTCGCGCTGCACTACGCTCATGACTACTACGGCGACCACGGCGCCAAGAAGCACGGCCTCGACTTCAAAGGCGAGGACCAGCCGGACTACTGGGATTTCGTCTACTTCTCCTTCGTCATCGGCATGACGTCGCAAGTCTCCGACGTCACGATCAAGTCGCGGCCGATCCGCCGCATTGCGACCGCCCATAGCATCGTCTCGTTCTTCTTCAACGTGACGCTGCTGGCCCTGATGGTGAACATCGCGGCGAGCGCGATTTGAACGCGCCGTGGAACCGCTAGGGACACCTAGGTGCGGCTCGCGTCCCTGCTCTCATAGGTTGTCTAAGGAATAGATACCTGCTACGGTAGCGGGCGGCGCAGGACTGCGCCACCCCGGCCGATTGCGGCCGCTCGTCATCGCGGAGGTGCAACATGGCGCTCATCGACCCCGTCAAGAAGGCGTGCGACCGGCTCGCGGACCAGGGTTGGGCCGCCCTCCTGGCCAGACACGGACTGGACATCGGCAAGACCGACCTTGCGAAGGAGCTCGCGCGGCCGCTCACGATCGACCGCGGCGTTCCCGGCTTCGGGGATTTCTGCGTGGCGGGCAAGCGTGGCATCGAGCCCGGCCAGCCGGCGACGAGCCTGCTCTATCACGCATTTGCCAGCCCCGACGTGCATCCGACGCCGAGTGGACAGCCGGCGGACGCCAACGACGCCTACCCGACGCTCGTCGAGCTCGACGCAGTCGAGAACTACATCTACGCGCTCGCACCCTTCAAGCCGAGCGCGCTCAGCGGCAAAGTCATTGGGGTGTTCGCCTACGAGTATCGGCCGGCGGCATCGACCGCGCACCGATATCACGCCGACATGGTCTTTTCCCGCACCGGCGTCGCCCGCGTCGGCACCGGTCCGGCGGCCTGGGACGGACCGACGCGCGGGTTTCGGTCCGACCCGCCCGGCCGCAAGGACGTCGCCGTCCTGCCGGCGCGCTACGGCGCGTTCATTGCAGAGCCGAGAGAGCCGGATTCGCAGGATCCCATCCTCGGTCAGCGCGACCAGAGGGACATACTTCGCACGTTCTATTTTCCCGTTCACAAGCTTTTCGCCGGCGACCGGTGCATCGCCGGCTCAACCCTCACCATCAAGTTCAGCGAATATCACCGCAACGACAAGCTGCGCCGCGTCCACAAGGCCGGGGACATCCCGGTCTACGACGGGTTCGACGTCAACGCGTTCCCCTTCGTCCGGGACTCGACCAACGACGACGACTTCATCGAGCTTCACCGCCAGGGAGATTCCATTGTGGTCTCGCCCCACGCACAGAAGACGATGGTTCGCACCGTCAAGCAAAAGAATTCCGTCTCGGGAAGAAACGAGATCGTGCGATTTGTCGTCCCGCCGAGCAGCACTCACCGTCGCTTCGAAAGCTCGCTCACGATCGAATCGGGAGGACGCGCGCGCACAGCGCCAGAATACCTCAACATCCGCCATCGCGTCACCAAGAAGGGAGGAAACCAGGTTGTCGAGGATCTGCAGAACCTCCCGAGCGCAGAGTTCCGCCGGCTCGTCCTGACGAAGGGCGGCTACGAGGCGGCGCACTTTATCGACGATTCCTGCGATGGCTCGGTGGCGGCGACTGTCGGCGGTCTGCCGATGATCGTCGCGGACCTGCCCGCCTATTCGTTGGTGACGGCGCCGGATTTCTTCCCGTTGTCGGATCAGCTCGAAATCACCACTTGGGTCAGGCGCAATTTCCAGAACGCCCAGGAGCATTTCTCGCAGGGCGCGCCCTGGCCGCTGTGCGAGGGACGCATGCCGGCGAACTTCGAGCTGCCCCGTCCCGATTCCCAGGAACCGGCGTTCTCCGACGAGGACGAATCCATCGCCGCAGTGGTCGGCTCGCCTCCGCTTTCCTTTGAAACGCACGCGCCCGGGCGCAAGAAGCGCTTTGCCAGCCACCTGACCGATGCGGCGGCGAACGTGTTCGAGCCCGGCTGGGACGTCTCACTCGGGATCACCCGCAACAAGCTGCACTACGCCGCCTATGGCCTCGGAAGCCCGTTTCCGGAGGACGCCAAGCTCTGTGCCGCGCTCAACTCGTATTGGCCGGCGGTGGCTCCGGATGCATCGCGCACGTTCAACTATCAATTCTCGCCGACCGCGATCCCCATGCTCGACGGCGAGCTCGGCTACCACCCCGATCATCCCAGGGTGCGAGCGGGCATCTCGAAAAGCGCCGAAGGATGGGACGGCGAATACGGTCCCTTCCTGGAGACGGTGCAGGGCACGGAATGCGTCAACTATGCGAGCGGAGAACGATCGGATTACGTGTCCAATTCCCTGCGCGGCGCTATCACCGTTCGCCTGACGGCGTCCGTCGATTCGGATGAATTGATTGCCCGCATGGAATCGCTGCGCCGCTGCATCAAGGCGCTGCCGCCGCCCAGCGATCGGGTAAACGAGACAGAGCTCTGGCTGGTGATAGCCGAAGCCATCCCGACTTGGGAAACACAGGCGCGGCGGGCCAAGGAACAACTTGTCGGCCCCGGCTATCTATTCATCTTCGTCATTGCCGACGAAGACGGACCGAAGTCCAATGACGTGCGCCGTCTGCGCGTGCGGGTCCGCAGCAAATACGAATGCCAGGTTTCCGGCGCCGCCTTGTTCTGGCGCCGCGACGACGAACCTTGGCAAGCAGGCGTTTGAACGGCCATGGACACCGACATCATCGTCGTGGGCGCGGGTCCGGCCGGCGCGGCGGCCGCGATCGCCGCGCGCGACGCGGGCCTGCGCGTCACCATGATCGAGCGTGAGGCGAGCCCGCATCGGCGTCCCGGCGAGGCGGTGCATCCCGGCATCGAGCCGCTGCTCGCGCGGCTCGGCGTCCGCGACGCCGTGCTGGCGGCGGACTTCCTGCGCCATGACGGTCACTGGGTGGCCTGGGCCGGCGACAACAGGCGCTTCGTTCCGTTCGGGAACGACGCGAGCGGACCCTGGCGCGGCTTCCAGATGTGGCGGCCGGCATTCGACGCCATCATGATCGAGAGCGCGCGCAGTCGCGGCGCCGCTCTGATCCGGCCGTGCCGGCGGCTCGAGCCGATCGTCGAGAACGGACAAGTGACGGGCGTCGTCACCTCAGACGCCGTCGTCCGCGCGCGCTACGTCATCGACGCCAGCGGCCGCCAACGCTGGCTGGCGCGCCACCTCGGCATCGCCGACGAGCGGACCGGACCGTCGCGGCTCGCCTGGTTCGGCTACGCGACCGGCTCCTGCGCGGCCCGCGACGACGCACCCGCCATCGTATCCGACGCCGACGGCTGGACCTGGACCGCGCGGGTCCGTCCGGGCGTCTATCAATGGGTGCGGATATCGCGCGGCGGCAACCGTCCGTCGCGGAGCTGGCTGCCCGACGAATTCTCAGACTTGACCCCATGGGAAGGAGCGCGCGGCATCGACGTCACCTGGTCACGCGTGCAAAAGGCGGCCGGCGCCGGCTACTTCCTCACCGGCGATGCAGCCTTCGTGCTCGATCCGGCCTCGTCGCATGGCGTGCTCAAGGCGGTCATGTCGGGAATGATGGCGGCGCATCATGCGACGGCTGTCCTGGGCGGCGCGGCAGACGCGAATGACGCCGCCCGCGACTACGACGGCTGGATGCACGACTGGTTCCGCAACGACGTCGCCGAACTGCAGAAGCAATATGACGCGCTGGACGCTTGTGCAGGCTGATTGAATTTGTCGCCTACGACGAAACCTATTGCCCGTCCCGACTGAGTTTGGGGCCCGCTGGCTTGATATCGTCCAAATAAATTCATATTATGTGAATAGTATGAGGGATACGAGTTATTCATATGAAAGTCTCGACTGCGGAATTCATCAAGAATTACGGTACTTTGGCCGACAAGGCGCTCAGCGAGCCGGTGGTCATTACCAAGAACGGCCGTGACCGTCTGGTGATGCTCTCTGCTGAGGAATACGCCCGACTTAAGCGCCGCGACCGGCGGGTCGTCCGCCTGGAGGACTTCACCGACGAAGAGATGGCACTGATCGCTAAGGCCGATGTGCCTGTCGAAGACGCTCACCTCGACGCCGAGTTGAAAGACTGGCGTCCGTGAGCTGGCCGGTTCCTCGACCGGGCCTCGTCATCCGTTATTCGTATCTTTGGGAAAGCGAAGCCCAAGCGGGACGCGAGGAAGGGGTGAAGGATCGCCCTTGTGCGATCATTCTCGTTCTCTTGCGTGAGGGCGAACACCCGATCGTGCGCGTTCTCCCGGTAACGCACGTCCCGCCGGCCGATCCGGCCGACGCGCTCGAAATCCCACAGCCGACCAAACAACGCCTGGGCCTCGATTCCGAACGCTCGTGGGTGATCTTGAGCGAGGCGAACGATTTCATTTGGCCCGGCCCCGATCTGCGGCCCCTCGCAGGCAATCCATCCACCGTAGCCTACGGCATGCTGCCGCCGGGTTTCATGATGGTGCTGCGCGATCGGCTACAGCAACGCCGCCGCGCCAAACGCGTCGCGATCACGACGCGGACGGAGTGAGCCGGCGGCGGTTCTTACCTACTCCGCCGCGGTGCGCCCTGCCCCGCCCTGGCCGAAGCGCCGCTCGATGTAGTCGATCACCAGCTGCTTGAACTCGGACGCGACGCCGGCGCCGCGCAGCGTGACCGCCTTCTTGCCGTCGATGAAGACCGGCGCGGCCGGCGTCTCGCCGGTGCCCGGCAGCGAGATGCCGATGTCGGCGTGCTTGCTCTCGCCGGGACCGTTGACGATGCAGCCCATGACCGCGACGTTGAGCGTCTCGACGCCGGGATATTGCTTCTTCCACTCCGGCATCGAGGTGTGGATGAAGCTCTGGATGTCGCGGGCCAGTTCCTGGAACGTGGTCGAACGTGGTGCGCCCGCAGCCCGGGCAGGCTGCGACCAGCGGCACGAACACGCGGAAGCCCATGGTCTGCAGGATTTCCTGCGCCACCTTCACCTCGAGGGTGCGGTCGCCGCCGGGCTCGGGCGTGAGCGAGATGCGGATGGTGTCGCCGATGCCTTGCTGCAGCAGCACGCTGAGCGCGGCCGCCGACGCCACGATGCCCTTCGCTGCCCATGCCGGCCTCGGTGAGCCCGAGATGGAGCGCGTAGTCCGAGCGTCGGCCGAGATCGAGATAGACCGCAATGAGATCCTGCACCGCCGACACCTTGGCGGACAGAATGATGCGGTCGCGACCGAGCCCGATCTCCTCGGCGCGCTCAGCCGAGAGCAGGGCCGACTGCACCATCGCTTCGCGCGTCACCGCGCGCGCGTCGATCGGATTGGGCGAGCGCGCATTCTCGTTCATCAGGTGCGTCAGCAGCTCCTGGTCGAGCGAGCCCCAATTGGCGCCGATGCGCACCGGCTTGTTGTGCTTGATCGCCGTTTCGACAATGGCGCCGAACTGGCGATCCTTCTTTTCCTTGAAGCCGACATTGCCGGGATTGATGCGATACTTGTCGAGCGCCTCGGCGCAGGCCGGATGATCGGCGAGGAGCTTGTGGCCGATATAGTGGAAGTCGCCGACGATGGGCACGACGACGCCCATCTTCAAAAGCCGCTCCTTGATGTGCGGAACGGCGGCCGCCGCCTCGTCGCGGTCTACCGTGATGCGAACGAGCTCGGAGCCGGTGCGGGCGAGCGCCGCCACCTGCCGCGCCGTTCCCTCGACGTCGGCGGTATCGGTATTGGTCATGGACTGCACGACCACCGGCGCGCCGCCGCCCACGAGCACGCCGCCGACATCGACGGCGACCGATTTGCGACGCTCCTGCGGGCCCGCTTGCGTGGACATCGGTCTTAACTCTGTTCCGTTTGGCGCGTTTTCCGCGGTTTTACCCTAGGGTCCTACCGGGAAACGCTTTCAGCGCCCAGAGGTGCCAGACCGCCGCGGCCCCGTCAACGCCGGGAAAACCGGCCTATTTCGGCCGCAGCAACTCGGCGGCAGCGCTCGGTTTGAGCCAGAATCGGCCGCGGCCGGCGGTCACCAGCGTCTGCAGGGCCTTGTCGTAGAGCTGCGGCGCGGCCTTTACCACCGCGCGCAGGCACTCGATGGCCTCGTCCCACCTTCCGAGCTCGAGCAGGCAGGCGCCGAGACCGAGCCGCGCCTGCGCGTAGCTGGGATCGCGCACGAGCGCCTGCCGGAACCGGTCGGCGGCGGCGGCGAAGTCGCCATCGTGCATCAGCACGGTGCCGAGGCCGTAGAGCGCGCCGGCATGACCGGGCGCGCACGCCAGCGCGCGCGCGAAGGCGAGCTTGGCATTAGGCCGGTCGAGCCGGTCGAGGAAGACGCCGCCCAGCACGACCGACATTTCGGCCATCGCGGGTGCAACCTCCACGCCGCGCTCCAGCACCGCTTGCGCTTCGGCCAGCCGTCGCAGCGAGAACAGCAGAACCCCGAGCTCGTGAAACGCCAGCGGAAATGCCGGCTGCCGCGCGGTGGCACGCTCGAGCACGGCCAGCGCCTGCTCGCCCTGCCCGACCTGCCGCAGCGCGATCGCCAGATGGGTCTCGATGACGGCATCGGCGCGGGCGCGCGCAGCCTGCTCGAGCGGAGCGACCGCCTCGCGCGGACGACCCTGCGCCAGCAATGCGACGCCGAACACGTGCAGCGCGCCGGGATGCCGTGAATCGCGTGCGAGGACTTCGCGGGCAATGCGTTCCGCCGCGTCGGGCTGCCGGTTCTGGATGGCGGCCATCGCGCCCTTGAGAGCGTCCTCGATCGCCGCCGCGGCCCGGCCGCCGACGCTCCCCCCCTTGTCCCGCTTTTTCATCTAACGCTGCTTTTGCACAACGAACACATACATGTCGGCGAAGATATCCGGGTTCTCGGATTCGAACACGTCCCAAAGATCGAGATTGGTCCGCGCCGGATCCTGCGGAAATCTCAACGAGTAAGTCCGTAGCAGGCGAGCATCGAGCTCGAAGCCGAGAAATTCGAGCCCGCTCGCATGCAGGAATTCCTTGATCGCCGGTATCGTCAATCCTTGCTGCTGCACGTGGAACAGCAGATCGCGGCAATCGCTCGTGCTGAAGAAGTCGCTGGGTATCGTGACGCGCTTCTGCGGCGTATCGTCCGGGAAATCCGCGAGCTCCTGCCGGCAGCGCCGGATGTCGTCGGCCGAGCGGCCGTAGCCGCGTTCGGCGATGAACGCCATGGTCGCGGTGACGTCGCGGCGCGCCGATGCACTGTAGAGCCCGATGCGCATGCAGCCGCCGGGCCGCAGCAGCGAGACGAGGACGCGCCAACCGGTCCAGGGATCCGCGAGGTGATGCAGCACCCCGGTCGAGTTGATGACGTCGAAAGTCCGGCCGATCGTGCCGAGCCGCAGGATGTCCGCCTGCATGTAGTCGATATTGCGCAATCCGCACTCTCGCGACTTCCGTATAGCGTAGCCGAGGCTGCTCGCGCTGAGATCGATCGCCAGCAGGCGCGCATCGACGAGCATCTGCGCGACGGCGATCGAATGCCGCCCGGTGCCGCAGCCCGCGATCAAGACATCGATGTCGCGCTTGTCGAACGCGCGGAAAGGCGCCAACGGGAATTGCCGCCGCATGTGCTGGTCGAAGGTGGCGGGGATGCTGGCCGGCGCCCGCACCCAGCGCGGATACGGATTTTCCTCGTATTGCCGCCGGACCATCAGCGACACATCGTCGTCGATCGCGGTCAGCGCCGGCAGCGACGCGCGGATCTGCGCCTCCTCCGCGGGCTCGCCCACTTGCTGAACCAGCAGCGCCGTCACCGCTGCGGACCAGTCGCGATCGAGCAGGGCCTGCGCGCCCGGCAACGAATGCAGCGGAAAATAGCCGGCAACCGCCACCGGCCACAGCGCCGGAATGGAGGCCGCCGATTGCAAGGCCGCAGCGAGCGCATCGCGCAAGTGTCGCGCCTCTGCCCATTCCTGCTCGGGCGCATCGTAGACGTATTCGTTGATGAAGCATTGCCGCGCCAGCGCGCAGCAGAAATCCAACAGCCCGGGCGTCACCTGATCCGCCGCGCGACCGTGCCGGCGATCTCCAGCACCGCCGAGCGCACGCCGGTCAGAAAGCGCTCCAACGGAATATCGAGGAGCGGCGTCGATTCCAGCAGGCATCGCAACAGACGATCGTCGACGATAGCGGCAAAGTCCGCGGTTACGAGCAGGTCCTGCATCGGTAGGCGCTGTGGCCACGCCGCCGTCGTCCGCTCGATGCAAGCGCGCAGCGTGGCGTTCTGCTTGATCAGGGCGGTTGCGCACCGGGCCAGCTCGCCGGGCCGGCCCCAGGCTTCCGCCAGTGCCCGGATCACGAGCTCGCGGAACTCGGGCGCCGGTGGAAAGGATTGCAACGCCCGCACGCAGCCGACGAACAATGTCTTGCCGGCCTGCGTTTCCCGCATCGCAAGGGAGCGCGCGACAACGCCCAGCGCCGCCGCGGTGTCGCCGTTCGCCAGGAGCGCACTGGCAAGATTCGCATAGCCGTCGAGCAGCCCGGGCGCGAGCGTCAGCGCGCGTTGATAATGCGCCACGGCCTCGCTCAGCTGTCCTTTCGCGGCCAGCGCGGTGCCGAGATTGTTGTGAGCATCCGCGTAGTCCGGCCGCAGCGCGAGCGCCTCGCGATACTGTGCGATCGCCGCGTCGAGCTGGCCCTGGTCGCCGAGCACATTGGCGAGATTGTAGCGGGCCTCCGCGGACTGCGGCCGCAACGCCAGCACGCGCTGGTAGCAGGCCGCGGATTCATCCGGCTTGCCTTGCGCCCTGAGCACGTTGCCGAGGTTGAGATGCGCATCGGCATAGTCCGGCACGAGCTCGATCGCACGCCTGTTGTGAACGGCGGCCGCGTCCATGTCGCCGAGCAGCGCACAGGCAAGGCCGATGTGGTAGTGGCACTCCGGAATCCGGTCGTCGCGCGCGATCGCCTCGGCGATCAGGCTTTTCGCGTCGTCATGGCGTCCGGTCTGCAGCGCGATGACGCCCAGATGATGCAGGCATTCGACGTGGTCGGGCTGCGCGTCGAGAACACGGCGATAAAGCTCATCCGCCTGCGAGAGCTGACCGGCGCGGTGGCATCGCAGCGCCTCGGCGAATTCCTGGTCGATCGCCGCGTCCGCGCCGCCCATTGTCTCGGCTTCATCGGCCACGGCATTTCCTCCCGACCTTGAATAAAGCCTTGTCGCCGTCTCGGAAGTCAACGCGGCCGGTTGACCAGCACGAGACCAGCGACCACCAGCGCGGCGGCGACGGCGAAGGCCGGCGTCAACGGCTCGTCCAGCACGAGGTGCCCGGCCGCGATCCCGAACAGCGGCGTGAGAAATGTGAACACCGAGAGCCGGCTCGCGGAGTAGCGCAGGATCAAGGCGAACCAGGCGAGATAGGTGAAGCCGACCACCCAGAAGGTCTGATAGAGCAGCGAGCCGATCGCCAGCGCCGACGGCGGCGCTTCCACGCGCTCGCCGAACAGCTGCGCGCAAACGGCCAGCATCGGCGCCGAGACGATGAGCTGATAGAGCAGCGTTTTCTCGTACGAGGCGCGCGCGAGGCTCGACGCCTTGATCACCAGCGTGGTCGCGCCCCAGGCGGCCCCCGCCAGCAGCAGCATGAGATCACCCACGAGCGCCCAGGCGTGAGCGCCCGGAACCGGCACTCCGACGGCGACCACGATCCCGGCGAAGGACAGCAGCAGCCCGAGCCATTGCCAGCGGTCGAAACGGTCGCCGGGCAGGAGCCAGCGCGATCCGATCACCACGAAGAACGGCGCGGTGTAGATGAAGAGCGAGGCGCGGCTCGCATCGGTCCAGATCAGGCCGCGAAAGATCAGGATGAATTCCAGGCCGAACAGCAGGCCGGCAACGACGCCGGGAACGAGCGTGCCGTCGGGCTCCATCAATTTCACGCCGCGGCTGCGCGCCCATGCGACGACGATGAGGGTGCCGATGGTCGAGCGAAAGGCAGCCTGGATGAGCGGAGGGATGTCGGGCAGCGCGAGCTTGATGGCGACCTGATTGAAACCCCAGCTCAGGCAGAGCGCGACCGCGAGCGTAGCGGCAGTCGTATCGAGCGGACGAGACGCGGAAGGGACATCTTGCTTCATCACGCAGCGCGGCAATGAGTACAGACGCCGCTGATCTCGATCACCGGCGATTTCGGCGTGAAGCCGGCAGCGCGTGCCGCCGACGTCAGCGTCGAGGTGACCTCGGCAGACGATGCCTCGCCGACCGTGCCGCAACGTTCGCAGATCAGGAACACCACGAGCGCGCCGGCGGCGTGATTGTGCACGCAGGCGATGAAGGCGTTGCGACTCTCGATGCGGTGCACGAGACCGTTCTCGCGCAGAAACTCGAGCGCGCGATAGGCGGTGATCGGCGCAGGTCGCGTTCCTTGCCGCGTTCCCACGCGCGTGCTTTTGGGGGCGAGCCGGTCGATGATCTCGTAGGCGCCGAGCGGCTTGTGGCTAGCCAGGAGCGCGCCCAGCACCTTGCGGCGGATGGGGGTGAGCCGCTGACCACGTTCGGCGCAAAGCGTCTCGGCCACTGCCATGGCGTCGCTGGAGCAGCGATCGTGATCATGGTCGGGGGCGTGGAATACGACGGGCGGGCGGCCGATAGACGGCTGCCGCGGTGCCTTGGCTTTCGACATCAGCGGACTTTACCCGTTTTAGGCGTGTTTCCAACTTGTTGCGCTGCCATAAAAATATATTGCAATGCAGCATATTATACCCACATTCCAAGACCATCCTGCGAATCGTTTCCTCCGCAATCGAGTCGAGAATGATCCCTATCCTGCTCGCAAACTTGGTTTCCCGGGCCCTGACGCCGCCGCGCCCGCGCCGCGCTGCCCGCCGATCCGGGCGCGGCCTCAAGAAGGGGCGCAAGCGCATTAACCTTGCGCTGCAGGGCGGCGGCGCCCACGGCGCCTTCACCTGGGGCGTGCTCGACCAGTTGCTCGAGGACGGCCGCATCGAGATCGAGGGCATCTCCGGCGCGTCCGCGGGGGCGGTGAACGCCGTCATGCTCGCCGACGGTCTCGCCCGCGGCGGGCCGGACGAGGCGCGGGCGCGGCTCGCCGACTTCTGGCGCGCGGTGAGCGTCGACGGCCACCTGCCGGACCTGCAGCGCAGCGTGGTCGAACGGCTGTTTCCGTTCGCACGCGACGGCCTGTGGCTCGGCGCGATGTCGCGCATGCTCTCGCCCTACGAGCTCAACCCGCTCAACATCAACCCGCTCAAGGACCTGATCGACCGCTTCGTCGACTTCGACGCGATCCGCGGCGACAATGCGCCCGAGCTGTTCATCTCCGCCACCAATGTCCACACCGGAGAATTGCGCGTGTTCACGCGCGCGGAGATCACGCCCGAGGTGATCATGGCGTCGGCCGCACTGCCGAACCTGTTCCGCGCGGTGGAGATCGACGGCGTGCCCTACTGGGACGGCGGCTACAGCGGCAACCCCGCGGTCATCCCGTTCCTGCGCGCGACCGCGACCGAGGACGTGCTGATCGTGCAGATCAATCCGCGCGAGCGCCGCAAGGTGCCGACGCGCACGCGCGAGATCATGAGCCGCGTGAACGAGATCAACTTCAACGCGTCGCTGCTCTCCGAGCTGCGTGGGGTCGCCTTCGTCAACCGGCTGATCGACGAGGGGCGTTTGCCGCGAGGAATGCGGCAGGGCGAGTTCCGCAGGCTCAAGCTGCATCGCATCCTGATGGCCGATATCAGCGAGACGGCGGGCACGCGCAGGACGCTCAATACCGACTATGAATCGTTCGAGATCCTGCGCAAGCTCGGCCAGCGTGCGACGAGGCGCTTCCTCGATGCGCATTTCGACGATATCGGCCGCAAGAGCACCATCGACATCGCGGAGGAAGTCGAGGGAGAGATGGTGGAGTAGCTAGTGCCGGCGCCGTGATTTCGGTGCACGCCCTCGCCGCGCATTCGGTGCTCCCTCCCCACACTCGGTCTGTTCCCTTCCCCACCCAAACCCCGGCCTGCCGGGGTTTGGTCACCTAAGATTTGCCGGAAGCGGGCAAGCCCGCAGCCGGCTGGGGAGGGGCTAGGGGTGGGGTGGTGCAATTGGATGCAGGTGTCGCCACCTCGGCAGACTCTCGGGACCCCCACCCCCAACCCCTCCCCACCGCAAGTCGGGCCTGCCCGACTTGCGCACTATAGGTGCGAAACCCGGGCAAGCCCGGGTTTCGTGGGGAGGGGAGCGCACCGAGCGCGTGGCAAATAGTTGCGCTATCATCGCCACATGCCCCCTGCCCTGCTCACCGCCGAGGTCGGCGCGACACAGCTCGAAATCTGCGTAGCCGACATCACCGCGCTCGACGTCGACGCGATCGTCAACGCGGCGAACGCTACGCTGCTCGGTGGCGGCGGCGTGGACGGCGCCATCCATCGCGCCGCCGGGCCGGAACTGCGCGAGGAGTGCCTCACGCTGCACGGCTGCGACACCGGATCGGCCAAGATCACGCGCGGCTACCGCCTGAAGGCCAAGCACGTCATCCACGCGGTCGGGCCGGTGTGGAGCGGCGGCGGCAAAGGCGAGGACGACCTGCTCGCCGGTTGTTACAGCACGTCGCTCGGGCTTGCGGCCGAGCACCGCCTCGGCTCGATCGCTTTCCCCGCAATCTCGACCGGCGTCTACCACTTTCCGCCGGACCGCGCTGCACGCATCGCGGTGGGCACTGTCGCTACCTATATCGCCCAAGCTCCGCACGGCCTTGCGTCGCAGGGCATCGCGCGCGTGGTGTTCTGCTGCTTCGCGCCGGAGTCCGCCGAGCGCCACCGGGAAGCGTTCGCCGAGCTCGGGTTAGCGTAATGGCCTACGCCGGCGCGGCCACGATGCTCTGTGCCAACGCTGCGCAGCCGATCAAGCCGGGCTCCTCGCATGTCACGAGCAAGGTCGGGATCGCCGCGAGCAGCGCCTGGTAGGGCGGATGCGCCTCGAAGGCGGCGCGGAATTGCGGCTCGTCGAGCAACGGTCCGAGCCCGCTGGCGACACCGCCGGTGATGTAGACGCCGCCCTGGGCCTTGAAGGTCAGCGCCAGCGAGCCGGCAAAGCGCCCGAGCAGCCGCACGAACAGCCGCGTCGCGGCTTGCGCCGACGGCTCACGCGCCAGCGCGCTGGCGACGATGGTCTCGGGCTCGTGGGAGGCGGCTTTCGGATCGAGCGCACGGGCGAGCCGGCGCAGCCCCGGGCCTGACAGCACGGACTCGGCACTGACGCTGCCGCATTCGTTGCGCAGCTTCTCGAACACCTCGACCTCGTCGGCGGCCTGCGGGCCGAACGCGGCATGTCCGCCTTCGCTGGCGACCACGTGCCAGCGTTCGCCCGCGCGGATGAGCGCCGCGACCCCGAGCCCGGTGCCGGGACCCAGCACCAGCTTGACGCCGTCGTGCCGCACTGAGGGTTTCCCTAGCGGCCGCGTCTCGGCTGCTCCCAAGCATGGCAGTGCATAGGCGATCGCCTCGAAATCGTTCACGACGTGCAGCTCTGAAAGACCAAAGCGCCTGGCGAATTCTCCACGCCGAAACCGCCACGTACGGTTGGTGAGCGCAACCTCTTCGCCGTCGATCGGGCCGGCGACGGCAAGCGTCGCCACCCGCGGGCGGGCGCCGGTTTCGTCGAGGTAGCGCGTCACCGCGCCCTCGAGATCGGGGACCGTGTCGTTCTCGATGATCAGAGTGCGCTCGGGCCGACCCGCCGAATTGGCGAGCGCAAACCGGCTCTTGCTGCCGCCGATATCGGCGAGGAGTGTCTGACTCATGCACTGGTACCCGGACTGACAACGATCTTCCCGGCTACTCGGTTGCCCGGCAAGACGGAACTATTTCCGGAGGTTCAGTACGACCGCGGCAGGCCGAGCACGTGCTCGGCGAGGTAGGACAGGATCAGGTTGGTCGAGATCGGCGCCGTCATGTAGAGCCTGGTCTCGCGGAACTTGCGCTCGATATCGAACTCCTCCGCGAAGCCGAAGCCGCCGTGGGTCTGCAGGCACATGTCGGCCGCCGCCCAGGAGGCGTCGGCGGCGAGGAGCTTCGCCATATTGGCCTCGGCGCCGCAGTCGCGGCCGGCCTCATACATGGCGGCTGCCTCGCGCACCATCAGCTCGGCCGCGCGCATCTGCGCATAGGCGCGCGCGATCGGGAACTGGATGCCCTGGTTCTGGCCGATCGGCCGGCCGAACACGACGCGCTCCTTGGCATAGGCGGATGCCTTCTGGATGAACCACTTGGCGTCGCCGATGCATTCCGCCGCGATCAGAATCCGCTCGGCGTTCATGCCGCTGAGGATGTAGCGGAAGCCCTGGCCCTCCTCCCCGATCAGATTTTCCGCCGGAACCCGCAGGTCGTCGAAAAACAGCTCCGTGGTCGCGTGGTTCATCATGGTGCGGATCGGATTGACGCTGATGCCGGAGCCCTGCGCGAGCCGCATGTCGACGAGAAGGACCGAGAGCCCGCCGGTGCGCGTCTTCGCCTCTTCGCGCAGAGTCGTGCGGGCAAGCAGCAGCAGCAGATCCGAATGCTCGGCGCGCGAGGTCCAGATTTTCTGCCCGTTGATGATGTAGTGGTCGCCATCGCGCACCGCCGTGGTGCGCAGGTTGAGCGTGTCGGAGCCCGACGTCGGCTCGGTGACGCCAAACGCCTGCAGGCGCAGCTCCCCCGACGCGATCTTCGGCAGCCAGCGCGCCTTTTGCACATCGCTGCCGTGCCGCAGCAGCGTGCCCATGGTGTACATCTGCGCATGGCAGGCGGCGCCGTTGCAGCCCGCCGCCTGGATCTCCTCCATGATGGCTGCCGCCGCGGTCATGGTGAGGCCGCTACCGCCATACACTTCCGGGATCAGCGCGGCGAGGAAGCCCGCCTGCGTCAGCGCGGTCACGAACTCGCCGGGATAGGCCCGCTCGCGATCGAGCTTGCGCCAGTATTCGCCGGGAAACTTGGCGCAGAGCGCGCGCACGGATTCGCGCACCTGCACGAGCTCGTCGGATTTATGATCGGCAGCGTCGAGATTTTCGGTCACGGCTCTCAGCTTAGCACTTCCGCACGGCCATTGTTGAGGGCAACCACGTCGCGCTCGACCACCCGCGCGCGGAAGCTCACCACTCCGCCGTCGCGCCACATCTCGGTGCGGATGGTCTCGCCGGGAAATACCGGCGCCGAGAAGCGGCCGGCAATGGCCGTGAGCCTGGCCGGATCGTAGCCGCATAGCGACTTGAGGATGGCATGGCCCGCGACCCCGAAGGTCGCGAGCCCGTGCAGGATCGGCCGCGGAAATCCGGCGGCCCTGGCGACCGCGGGCTCGGCGTGGAGCGGATTGGGGTCGGCGCTGAGGCGGTAGATCAGCGCCGTCTCCGGGCGCGTCGGCAGGTCGCAGACGAAGTCGGGTGCGCGCTCCGGGATCGGATGCGTGGGGCGCGTCTCGCGGGGTGGTCCGCCGAAGCCGCCGTCACCGCGGCAGAACGTGGTCTGCACGATGGTGGCGATGCGCTCGCCCGTCGCCTTGTCGTCGATGGTGCGCTCGGAATAGATGATGGCGCCCTTGCCAACGCCCTTGTCGACGATGTCGAGCACGCGCGTGCGACTCGTCACGATGCCCGAGGGCGGGAGCGGCCTATGCAGCACGAGGCTGTGCTCGCCGGCCACGACCTTCACCCAGTCGATGCCGGTGTCGAGCTCCTTCGCCCAGAAGCCGGGATAGCCGACGACCACGGCCATGGTCGGAAGCGCCTTGAGGCTCTTCTCGTAAACGAAGGCGAGCTGCTGCTCGTCCATGGGATCGAGGCCGAGCCCGACCCCGAGCGCATAGAGCATGCAGTCCTTGGGACCGTAGCTCGCTTCGACGTCGGGGATTTTCAGCGCCAGCAGCTTGTCGTAGACGATGGGCATTTCAGGCAATCACACCGGATCCCAGGAGAACACGTCGGTGGAACGTTCAAGCGCGGTGAACGACGGCCCGAACGCGCCCTTGAGCTGCTGCTCGATCTTCTCGGGCGACCAGCCGTCGGAGCGATGAATGGTGCGCACCGGCCGCGGCTGGCTGAACAGGAAGATCTCGTTGTTGCGCACGCCGAAGATCTGGCCGGAGATTCCCTCGGCGCTGTCGGAACCGAGATAGACCGTGAGCGGCGCGATCTTCTCCGGCGTCATCTGCTGGAAGCGCTCGACGCGGGCCTTCTCCTCCGGCGTCTCGGCCGGGATCGAGTCGATCATGCGGGTCCAGGCGAACGGCGCGATGCAGTTCGAGCGCACCTTGAAACGCTGCATGTCGAGCGCGATCCCGCGCGACAAGCCCACGATGCCGAACTTGGCCGCCATGTAATTGGCCTGGCCGAAATTGCCGACCAGCGCCGAGGTCGAGGTCATGTGCACGAAGGCGCCGGAATTCTGCTCGCGGAACGGCCCGGCGCAGGCCCGGCTCATGTTGAAGGAGCCGTTGAGATGCACCGCGATCACGTCCGACCAGTCCGACCAGCTCATGCGGTGGAAGATGCGGTCGCGCAGGATGCCGGCATTGTTCACCAGGATGTCGACGCGGCCGAAGGCGGTGAGCGCGGCCTTCACGATCTCGTCGGCGTTCTTCGGCTCGGCGATGGAGAGCGTCGAGGCGATCGCCTCGCCGCCGCCCTTCTTGATCTCGGCGACGACGTCGTGCGCGGGGCTGGCATCCGTGCCGGCGCCTTCGAGGCTCGCCCCGATGTCGCAGACGACGACGCGGGCGCCCTCCTGCGCCAGCAGCAGCGCGATGCCGCGGCCGATGCCGCGGCCCGCGCCGGTGACGATTGCGACTTTGCCGGAAACCATGCCTGGCATATGCCCTCTCTCTCCATCTAAGCGAATAGCGAGTTTCCGTAGGGTGGGCAAACGCGCATGCCGTGCGCTATACGCGTGGGCAAAATCGCGCGCGCGTTTGCCCACGCGGACAGGACACGGCAGGCGATTTTGCCCACCCTACGCTAGCCCCAAACCTCGTCCGCGACCTCGACCAGGCGGCGCACCTTCGCCCATTGCTCGTCCTCGGTCAGCACATTGCCTTCCTCGGTGGAGGCGAAGCCGCACTGGCCGGAGATGCAGAGCTGGTCGAGCGGGGCGTATTTGGCAGCCTGATCGATGCGGCGCTTGAGCTCGTCCTTGCTCTCGAGCTTGCCGGTCTTGGTGGTCATGATGCCGAGCACGACCTGCTTGCCCTTGGGCAGCATGCGCAGCGGCTCGAAGCCGCCGGAGCGCTCGTCGTCGTATTCCATGAAATAGCCGTGCACGTTGATCTTGTTGAACAGGATTTCCTGGACGGCGTCGTAGCCGCCCGCGCCCATGAAGGTCGATTTGTAGTTGCCGCGGCACAGATGCATGGTGATGGTCATGTCGGACGGGATATCCGACATCGCCGTATTGATCAGCTCGCCGTAGGTCTCGCCGAGATACGTGGGATCGTCGCCGCGGTCGGTCATCTGTTGGCGATATTTCGGATCGCACAGCATGGCGATGAAGACCTCGTCGAGCTGCAGGTAGCGGCAGCCGGCGTCGGCGAAGGCGCGCACTGCCTTGCGATAGGCCTGGCCGAGGTCGGCGAAGAATGGGCCGAGCTCGGGATAGGCGGCCTTGTCGATCGGCGTCCGCGACGGGCGGCCGTAGATCGCGGACGGCGCCGGGATGGTGATCTTCGGCGTACGCTTGGTGTGCGCGGCCACGAACTTGAAATGCTCGATCATCGGATGGCTGGAGAAGCCGAGCTTGCCGGTGACCTTTACGCCCTCGTTGCGGGTGGTGACGGCGGCAAAGGCGATGCCGGTATCCATGACGTTCTTCTCGGCGCCGTCGAGACCCCAGAGGAAGTCGAGGTGCCACCAGGAGCGGCGGAACTCGCCGTCGGTGACGGCTTGCAACCCGGCCTCCTCCTGCTTCTTGATGACGCGCTCGATCTCGCGATCCTCGATCGCCTTGAGATCGGCGGCAGTCATCTCGCCCTTGGCGCGCTTCTCCCTGGCCTCTTTCAAAGCAGCGGGGCGCAGCAAGCTGCCGACGTGATCCGCGCGGAACGGCGGCTTGGTTCGTTTCATGACTGGTCCCCTCTGGTCGTTGTCGTCGTCATGCCGTTGCAAGAGCGCCGACAACCGCCCCCGAATTGATCAGGGGCGGGGCAAGACGCCTCGGAGCGTTGTCGCAGTTAAGTTACTCCGCCGCGGCGAGGGCTGCCGCCTGCTTCTGCAGCACGAAGTCGTACCTCACCTCGTAGAACGGCGTGGACACCGACTCGCCGGTCGGCGCCTTGCCCGGCGGCTTCTTCACGAATTCGACAATCAGCGGCTCCTTCACGCCGTAGACCACGTCGGTCTCGATGAACTCGTCGCCCTTCTGGAACAGGTGGGTGACGCAGCCCTCGTAGCCGGGCGCGAGGATGGCGAAGTGGATGTGGGCCGGCCGCATGTGGCTGATGTTGGTGCGGTTCATCAGCTCGCCGACGGTGCCGTCCATCGGGATGGTATAGGCGATCGGCGCCACCGTGCGGATCGCATAGGAGCCGTCGGACTGCGAGCGATAGAGGCCGCGCATATACGGCCCCTGGGTGTCGCGCTGGTCCTCGTAGAGGCCCTCGCCGTCGGTCTGCCAGAGGTCGAGCACCGCGTTGGCGATCGGCTCGCCGTTGAGCCCTTTCACCGTGCCGGTGACGAAGCACGGAATGCCCGGACAGTCCTCCGCCATGTTGCCACCGTTGGCGATCGGCGGCGCGTTCGGGATGTGGAACGGCCCCTCGACCGTGCTCGGGGTCGCGCCGCTCGGCCGGCGATGGTTGATCGCGTCGACCAGCATGCTCACGCCCAGCACATCGGAAGAGAGGATGAACTCCTGGCGCTTCTGCGAGCACATCTGCCCGGTCCGGGTCAGCCAGTCGATGGCGGTTGCCCATTCCGCCTGGGTCGGCTCGATGTCGCGGACGAAACCATGCAGGTGCTTGATCAGGGATTGCATGACCTGCCGCAGCCGCGGGTCGGGGATGTCCTTCCAGCGCGCGAGCGCCACGTCGGTCAGGTTGTCTTCGGTCACATAAGCCATGGCTGCTCTCCAGCAATCAGCTCTTTGCTCGATCTATTATGGCACGATCCCTTGCCGCAAGTCCCTTCTTCCCCAACCGCGCGCATCCGCCCCCAGGAACCGGGGACGGATGCGATAGGTAGCGAACCGGCTTACTTGGCCTTTTCGTAGGGGTAGATCGCGGTGCCGGTCTTGTATTGTGGCGGCGTCAGCACGGTCTGGGTGTCCATGCCGCGGAACTGCTCCAGGTCGGTGCTCTTGATGCCGTGGTACTGCACCTGCAGCATGCGGCCCTCGGCCCATTCGCCGCCCTTGCCGAACTTCACGTCACCCATGATGGTCTTGAACGTGGTCTTGCCGATGTAGTCGGCGAGCTTGTTGTCGTCGGTGCCCTTGGTGGCGGTCACGGCGTCCCCCAGGATCTGGATATAGGCATAGCCCCAGGTCCCGAGGTAGTAGCCGAGGGGATCGACGCCTTCGGCGGCGGCGCGCGACTGGTACTTCTTGAGGAAGTCCTCGGTGCCGGCGAACATCATGGATTTCGCGGGGACCCAGGTTTCGTAGTTGACCCAGCCGTTGAGCAATGGGCCGAGCTGGCGCTTGATCGCAGTCGCCTGCAAACCGACCATGGCGCCGCCGATCAGCTTCGGCTTGTAGCCGATCTCGTTCACCGACCGCACGAAACCTACGGAGTCGAGCGGATAGGAGCAGACCGCGACCACGTCAGGGTTGGCCGCCTGGATCGCCCGCACGACGGGCGAGAAATCGGTCGTGCTCGGCGGATAGGTTCGGTCGTACACGGTCTTCAGTCCGAGCTTCTTGGCGTTGTCCTTGGCGCCGTCACAGGCGTTCTTGGAGAATTCCTGGTCGGCGGCGATGAACGCCACCGTCTGCGGCTTGGGATTCTGCGCCGCCGCCACCTCGAAGAAGCCCTCGGTGAAGGCCGGCTTGGTGTTCGGTCCCGACGGGATCATCGCGAAGAATTTCGGATAGTTGAACTCGGTGTTCACCCCGAGGCCGAACAGGATGATGAACGTCTTGCCCTTCTGCATGATGACCGGCATGGCGGCAGCGGCCGGCACCGTCGCGTAAGGACCGATCACGAGGTCCACTTTGTCGACGTCGATCAGCTTGGTGTAGATGCCGGGCACCGGCGCCGCCTGGCTCTGGTCGTCGTAATAGACCAACTTGACCGGCCGTCCGAGCAGGCCGCCCTTGGCGTTGATCTCTTCTTCCCAGATCTTCATGCCGAGCAATGCCGACTTGCCGTTCGGCGACAGCGGGCCGGTCAACGCCATGGAAAAGCCGATCGTCAGCGGCTGGCCGGACGGCGCCTGGGCCCCAGCCGGTATCGCCAAGGCCGCAAGAGCGGCGGTCGCGAACAGCGAGGCCACGACGCCTCGCCTTTTCAGTCGTGCAAGCATGGTTTTCCTCCAGTTGGTGATGGTGAGTGAGTGGCGGATAGCTGTCGGCTTTGCTGCCGCTTCTGCTTCCATCCCTATTCGCCATCGGAAGCCTGATATTCATTTCGCCTTGTCGTAGGGATAGATCACGTTGCCCGATTTGTACTGCGGCGGATAGAGGATGACCTCGGTCGAAAGGTCGCGGAACGCATCGATGCTGTTGTTCTTGATGTTCTGGAACTGGATCAGCAGCATGCGCTCCTCGGCCCATTCGCCCTTGGCGCCGAACTTCACGTCGCCGACCACGGTCTTGAACGTGGTCTTGCGGATGTAGTCGGCGAGCTTGTTGTCGTCGAGGCTCTTGGTCGCGGTGATGGCGTCGCCGAGCACCTGCAGATAGGCATAGGCCCAGACCGGCATGTAGTAGCCGAGCGGATCGACGCCTTCGGCCGCCGCCCGCGCCTGGTACTTCTTCAGGAGCTCCATCGAGCCTTCGAACTGCATGGTCGGCGCCGGGATCCAGGTCTCGTAGTTGACGATGCCGTTGAGCAGCGGGCCGAGCTGCGTCTTGAACACGGTCGCCTGCAGGCCGACCATCGCGCCGCCCCACATCTTCGGCTTGAAGCCGATCTCGTTCACGGCCTTGACCAGGCCGACGGAGTCGAGCGGATAGGAGCACACGAGGAAGATGTCGGGGTTGGTCGCCTGCACCGCGCGCACGATCGGCGCGAAGTCCGCCGTCGTCGGCGGATAGTTCTTGTCGTAGAGGATCTTCAGACCGGCGGCCTTGGCGTTCTCGCGCGCGCCTTCGCAAGCGTTGCGGCCGAACTCAGCGTCGGCCGCGGCAATCGCGATGGTCTGCGGCTTCGGAATCTGCGCCATGGCCACCTTGAAGAAGCCGGTCGTGAACGACGGCTTCGGCGTCGGGCCCGTGGGCAGCATCGAGAAATATTTGTCGTAGTTGAACTCGTCGTTGATGCCGGTGCCGAACAGGCTGATATAGAGCCGCTTCTTCTGCATCATGATCGGCATCGCCGGCGCGATCTGCGTCGAGGCATAGGGGCTGACCGCGAAGTCGACTTTGTCGACGTCGAGGAGCTTCGTGTAGATGTTGGGCACCGTCGCGGGGCTGCTCTGGTCGTCGTAATAGACGAGCTTGACCGGGCGCCCGAGCAAACCGCCCTTGGCGTTGACGTCCTCTTCCCAGATCTTCATCGCCACCAGCGACATCTTGCCGTTGGCCGCGAGCGGCCCGGTGAGCGCCATGCCGAATCCGATGGTGATCGGCTGGCCCGACGGCGCCTGGGCGGCGGCCGGAACCATCGACGCGGCGAGAGCCACGGCCAACGCGGCCACAGCACATTTCAGTCGTGCAAGCATGGCGTCCTCCAGCTGTTGTCGTTGGCGATCCGAATTTCCGGATCCGGGATTCGTAACGATCCCTTAAGTCTACCTGCAGCGCCGGTCAGGCCCTGCCCCACACCTCATCGGCGACCTCGACGATCATGCGCAACTTCGCCCATTGCTCGTCCTCGGCAAGGATATTGCCTTCCTCGGTCGAGGCAAAGCCGCATTGCGGGGACAGGCACAATTGCTCGATATCGACGTATTTGGTGGCCTCGTCGATGCGGCGCTTGATCGCGTCCTTGCTCTCGAGCTTGCCGCTTTTCGAGGTGACGAGGCCGAGCACCACCTGCTTCTTGCCCTTGGGCACGAAACGCAGCGGCTCGAAACCGCCGGCACGGTCGGTATCGTATTCCAGGAAATAGCCGTCGATGTCGACCTCGCCCGAGCAGCCGCTCGGCCACGAACTCGTAGCCGCCCTGGGCGATGAAGGTCGAACGGAAATTGCCGCGGCAGGAATGCATGGTGACGACCATGTCGGACGGACGGCCGGACAGCGCCAGGTTGGTCATGCGCGCGTACTGCGCGGGCAGCCGGTCGGGATCGTCGCCGCGCTCTTTCGAGTGCTGCGCGCTCCTTCGGGTCGCAGATCATCGACCAGGCGGTGTCGTCGAGCTGCAGGTAGCGGCAGCCGGCGTCGTAGAAGGCGCGGATCGCCTTTTGATAGGCGAGCCCGACGTCGTGGAAATAGGCGTCGATGTCCGGATAGACCTGCTTGCTGATGGACTGGCGGCCCTGGCGGAAGTGCAACGTCGAGGGCGCCGGGATCGTCATCTTCGGCGCCACCTTGGCGTGGTCCTTGACGAAGCGAAAATGGTCGAGGTGCGGGTGGTCGGAGAAGCCGACCTTGCCGACGATGCGCACGCTCTCGGCCTTGGTCTCGACCCCGGCAAAGGCGATGCCCTTGCCGGTGGAATAGAGCTCGGCGCCGTCGAGCCCCTTGTAGAAATCGAACTGCCACCAGGCACGCCGGAACTCGCCGTCGGTCGCAAGCTTGAGCCCGACCTCCTCCTGCTTCTTGATGGCTTTCTCGATCTCGCGGTCCTCGACCGCCTTGAGCTGCTCGGCGGTGATCTCGCCCTTCCCATGCTTGGCGCGCGCCTCCTTGAGCGGCGCGGGACGCAACAGGCTGCCGACGTGATCGGCGCGGAACGGCGCCTTGGTTCGTGCCGTCATGATCTCACTTGCCCCAGACTTCGACTGCGAGCTCGTTGATCATGCGCAGCTTCGCCCACTGCTCCTCCTCGGCCAGCACGTTGCCTTCCTCGGTCGAGGCGAAGCCGCATTGCGGCGAGAGCGCGAACTGCTCGAGCGGCGCGAACTTGGCGGCCTCGTCGATGCGGCGCTTGACGGCGTCCTTCTTCTCAAGCGTGCCGCTCTTGGAGGTGACGAGGCCGAGCACCACGATCTTGTTGCCCTTGGGCAGATGCCGCAGCGGCTCGAAGCCGCCGGCGCGGTCGCTGTCGTATTCGAGGAAGTAGCCGTCGTAGTTGCAGCGGCCGAACAGGTTCTCGCGCCACCGGCTCGTAGCCGCCCGAGGAGATCCAGGTCGAGCGGAAATTGCCGCGGCAGACGTGGGTGGTGATCGTCATGTCGGCGGGCTTGGCTTCGAGCGCCTTGTTGATGGTGCGGGTATAGGTGTCCTGCAGGTGATCGACGTCGAGGCCGCGATCCTTGGCCTTCTTCAGCTCCTCCTGGGAGCAGAGATAGGCCCAGGCGGTGTCGTCGAACTGCAGATAGCGGCAACCGGCGTCGTAGAACGCGCGCACCGCCTTCTGATAGGCGGACCGCCAAGTCGTCGAAAATGGCGTCGCGGTCGGGATAGGCGGACTTGGCGACCGCGCCCGGCTCGAGGCGGAAATGCATGACGGTCGGGCTCGGGATGGTCATCTTGGGCGCGACCTTGGTGTGCGCCTTGAGGAACTTGAAATGCTCCAGCATCGGGTGGTTGGAGAACCCGATCTTGCCGGTGACGCGGATGCTCTTGGGCTTGGTCTGCACGCCCTGGAACTGGATGCCGTGGTCGAGCTCGTAGATCTCGACGCCGTCGAGCATGCCGAAGAAATCGAAGTGCCAGAACGAGCGGCGGAACTCGCCGTCGGTGGCGAGCTGCGAGGCCGACCGCCTCCTGCTGCTTGATGACCTTCTCGATCTCGCGGTCCTCGACCGCCTTGAGCTCGGCGGCCGACATCGCGCCCTGCTCGTGCTTGGCCCGCGCCTCCTTCAGCGCCGCGGGGCGCAGGAAGCTGCCGACATGATCGGCGCGGTAGGGCGGCTTGGTCCTTTTCATTGTAGGGCTCCTTGGGGGGTAATTTAGCGCGAGCAAGGGCATGCCGGGCAAGCCGCCGTCAACCACAAAACGATGGTGAATTGGCCCGCCCGCGATGTGGGAGGGGTCCCATTAGAGGTAGTCGGGCCGCGCGGACAGGTCACAAGCCACCTGACATCCGCTCGCGACCCTCCTGCGTCCCCCGCCCCTAATCTGATTTCCGGCTCCCCACGCTCGTCGGGCCGCGCGGACAGGTCCAACCCTGACATCCGCTCCCCACGTGTGCGCCACTGCCTGACCGCGCCGGACTTCAGCGGCAGGTTCGCGCCAGTTCTCCTGGCGCTGCACTGCCGCCGCAGATGCGTGGATTTCCGGCTCCGGCCGGAGCCCGAAGGCTCGGAAGTATCAATTCCCCTTTTGGGCGCTCCGCACGAACGCCGCGAGCTCGGCGTTGAACCGCGGCGCGTCCTCGAAGAACGGCGCATGGCCGATGCCCTGATAGACCGAGAGCTTGGCGCCAGGGATCATCTTCGCCGTGTACTCGGCCGCGATGAGATTCGAGTTCTTGTCCTCCGAACCGTGCGTCACCAGCACCGGAAGCTTGAGATTGCGCAGGATATCGTCGATGTCGAGCGGCCGGCCGCCCAAGCCCTGGCGCACCTTCGGCGGCACCATCATGTTGAAGGAGAGCATGGTTTCGAACTCCTCCGGAGTAGGCTGCTTGGAGAAGCAGTCACGCAGGAAGGCCCGTGTCGCCGCGATGTTGACGGCGAGGTCTTCGGACGCCATGAGCGGAAGATTTTTCAGGTTCGGGCCGACGAAGGCCGGGTCGGCCTTTTGTCCCGCGTCGACGTAGTTGAGGCCGGCGAGCTTGGCGGTGCCGTGAACCTTGAGATAGTCGGCCATGATGCGGCCGCCATAGGACCATCCCGCCACCACCGGCCGCTTGAGCCCGGTGGCATCCATCACGGCCTGGAGCTCGTCGGCCCAGGCCTTCGTGTCCTTGTAGCGTTCGGGCTCGAACGGCTTGTCGGAATTGCCGTGGCCGCGCAGGTCGTAGGTCACCATCTTGAAATCCTTGGCGAGATCGCCGGTGACCTGCTTGATCCACGACAAATGGCTCTGCGAGAAGCCATGAATGAAGATGATTTCGGGCCCGGACGGATTGCCCCAGACCTGCGCCGAGATCGAGAGATGATCTGGCGTCCTCACCGAAACCGCCTTGAACTTCTTCTCCTGCGCCACGTTGCCCTGCGCGATGGCGGGTGCCGAGATCGTGACCAGCAGCGCCGCGACTGACATGCCGATAACGCTGCGTCCATGCGATGCATGCATCATGTGAAGTCCTCCCTGCGCGCTTGCTTCTTTTGCTTGGCTGCATTTTCGGACGGAAAGTCGGTTCCATCGTTTCCTGAAAATGCTCTTGAGCGTGCACCCTCCGCATCGGCGGCGCAAGAACGAAAGGCCTTTGGGCCTCGGTGATGCGCGGCGAAGAAGGTGGCTGCTGCCCATCGGATCAGCCCACTCTCCTTCGCAAAGACGCTGATTACCTTCCCGCGCTCGTTACCGCGCGCAAGACGTTACGATCAGAGCACCGGGCTCCAGGCCGCCGGGACGAAGCGATAGCCGGTACCGGCCTTCTCGATGTAGCCGAGCCCTGGGAACGGGAAGTGATACCCGGAAACCAGAATCTTCTCGGCCGACGCCATGTCGTAGATGCGCCGGCGCGTCGCCACCGCCTTCTCCGGCTCGCTGTCGAACATGACTTGCCATTCGGGATTGCGCAGGAACAGGTCAGGCACGTTGCAGACGTCGCCCTGGAAGAACAGTCGTCCCGATCCCGACGCGATGACGAAGGCGGTGTGGCCGGGCGTATGGCCGCTGGAATCGACCGCAGTGATGCCGGGGGCGACCTCCTTGCCCCAGTCGTAGCGCGTCACCTTGTCCGCGAGATTGGAGAATATCTTGCGGCAGAACCCGAAGGACGCCTTCTGGAAGCCCTCCGGCGCCTTGCTCATATTCTCGTCGCTCATCCAGTAGGTCCAGTCGACCGCTGGCACCTTGATCTCGGCGTTGGGGAAGGCGAGCGCCCCGTCGGGGGTCTTGAGCCCGAGGATGTGGTCGCCGTGCATGTGCGAGATGAGGACGATGTCGATCGCCTTCGGATCGATCCCGGCGGCGGCGAGCGTCGCCGGCAACAGCCCGACCGTCGGCGCGATGCCGGGGCCGTAGCCGGTATCGATCAGCACCAGCTTGGTGCCGGTATTGACCACGATCGGATTGAACGGCGCGACGATGCTGCCCTTCGGCATGTAGGCGGCCTCGGCCGCCGCCAGCACCTCGGCATTGCTGACGTTGCGCACGAATGTGGGCGGGAGCGGAATAGCGCGCGCACCGTCACTGATGACGGTGATCTCGAAATCGCCGAGCTTGGAGCGATAGAAGCTCGGCGCCTGCTTGCCGGCGGGCGGCGCGGCGGCTTGTGTGGCGTTCGGGCCTGTGAGCGCAGCAGCGCTCGCGGCCGCGGCGCCGGTGAGCACGGTACGTCGCGTAAGCTGGGTCATGGCGATCTCCGTTTCGGCGCGTTGCGCCGAGCAGGGAAGATCGTAGCCCGGATGAAAGGCGAACGAAATCCTAGAGCGCATCCCTAGGGATGCGCTCCAGAGTCATAGCCTGCGCATGTCCTCTTCGGAAAACCGGCTTCCACTTTCCGGGACATGCGCTAGGCGTGCGCCTTGCGTTGCGGGTCGATGATTTTTTCGAGCTTGCCGAGCACGTGCATGCAGGGCAGCAGTTGCACCAGGCTGCCGTTGGGCTCGCGCTTCTCCTTGATGGCGGCGATGAACTCGCGGTCCTCGAGCTCGATGCCGTCCATGGAGACGTCTACTTTGGACACGTCGATCTTGTTGTCCTTGCCGTCGCTGAGGTCGTCGTAGAACGCCTTGTAGGTGCCGTTGTCGCAGATGTAGCGGAAGAACGAGCCGAGCGGCCCGTCGTTGTTGAACGACAGCGACAGCGTCAGCATCGCCCCCGACGGCACCCTCGCGACGATACCCATATCCATGGCGATGTTGAGCTGCGGGTGGATCGGGCCCTGCACCGCGTAGCAATCGGAGATGGTCTCGCCAGCCTGGTACTGGAACAGGTCGATGGTATGCGCGGCATGGTGCCAGAGCAGATGGTCGGTCCAGCTGCGCGGATTGCCGGCCGCGTTGATGTTCTTACGCCGGAAGAAGTAGGTCTGCACATCCATCTGCTGGATCTTGAGCTCGCCCTTCTCGATGCGCTTGTGCACCCATTGGTGGCTCGGATTGAACCGGCGCACATGGCCGCCCATGGCGATGACGCCGGTCTCCTTGGCGATCTTGACCAGATTCTCCGCGTCCTCGACGCTGTCGGTCACGGGGATCTCGACCAGCACGTGCTTGCCGGCGCGCATCACCTGCTCGCCCTGGCGGAAGTGCATCTTGGTGGGCGTGGTGAGGATGACGGCGTCGGCGCGCTTGATGCCTTCGCTGAGGTCGCCGGTGTAGTGGGGCACGCCGTACTTCTTGGCGACCTCGGCGGTAGAGTCCTGATTGCCACCGACGAGCGACGTCACTTCCACGCCCGGAATGCGCTTGAGCGCGTCGAGATGCTTCTGGCCGAAGGCCCCCTGGCCGGCTACGCAGATTTTCATCGTGTTCCCTTGCTGACTTTACGCTGACTGACTTTGCGGGCGGCGGCCTGCTTATGCTTGACCTTGGTCTTCGTCTTGCCCTTGCCGGCCGCTTTGCGCTTGTTCTCGAGAATGATGTGGCCGACCGCGGTGTTGGAGGCCGGCACGGTGTAGAAGCGGTAGACCTCGTCCACCTTGTCCTCGAGCGCGCCGCGCATGATCAGCCACATCACCATCTCGATGCCCTCGGCGCCGGCCTCGCGCATGTAGTCGATGTGCGGGATGCGGGTGAGCTTCTTCGGGTCCTTGCTGAGGTTGTCGAGGAAGTTCTTGTCCCACTTGCTGTTGATCAGCCCGGCGCGCGGGCCGCTGATCTGGTGCGACAGCCCGCCGGTGCCGAAGATGACGACCTTGAGGTCTTGCGGATAGGACTCGACCGCCTTGCGGATGGCCTTGCCCAGCATGTAGCAGCGATGCCCGGTCGGCGGCGGATACATCACGACGTTGACGGCAAGCGGAATCACCGGGCACGGCCACTCATCCTTCGGCTGCCCGAACAAGAGGTTCATCGGCACGGTCAGGCCGTGGTCGACCTCCATCTTGTTGACGATGGTGAGGTCGAACTCGTCGAGGATCACCGACTGGGCGATATGCGCGGCGAGCGCGGGATGGCCCTTGACGACAGGCACCGGCCGCGGCCCCCAGCCCTCGTCGGCGGGCGGGAACTCCGCCGCGCAGCCGAGCGCGAAGGTCGGGATCAGGTCAACCGAGAAAGCGGAGGCGTGGTCGTTGTAGACCACGATGGCGACGTCGGGTTTCGTCTCCGCCATCCACCGCTTGGATTTCTCGAAGCCCGAGAACACCCGCTTCCAGTAGGGCTCCTCGGTCTTGCCGTTGTCGAGCGCCGCGCCGATGGCGGGGACGTGCGACGAGCCTACGCCTGCGATGATCTTTGCCACGGCTCACTTCCGCTTTGCTGAGGATTTGGGTTTCGACTTGGACTTGGATTTCGATTTGCCAGATCCCTTGGCTGCCTTGTCCTTGCCCGACCGGCTGCGGTTGCCTTCGACCGAGCGGCCGCCGGCGAGCATCATGGCCGCATAGTCCGGCTGCGTCGCGCCGGTCATGACCGCGGCGAGATGCTGGAAGGAGTGGCCGTCGGTGGCGCCGAGCTTGGCGGTGAAATAGATGTTGCCGCCGAGCTCCAGCATCCGGTTGTAGTCGCGCTTGAGGATCGCCTCGGTCTGCTCCGGTGTGAGCTTGAACTTCTTCAGGTATTCCGCCTCGTCCGCCTTGAAGGCCTTGCGGTTCGCATCCTTCATCAGCGACATGCAGAACATGTTGATGCCATAGCCCTCGCGCGAGCGCTCGGCGTCGAACACGAAGGTGCCGGGAATATCGTCGTAGTCCTGTTGCGTGCGTGCCATCGGCTCCTCCATTCGACCGCCGCCCGGTCGCCAGCTCGACCGGACGCCCGATGCCGCCCCTGATTTCGGCCTGACATATATAGCGCAGAAGCGCTTGGCAACGTAGCGCCGGAATCGGCGCGGTCAGAGTTACATGGTGCAGTGTTAAACAATTCTAACTCCAGTACAGCTTCATCGGATTGTCGACCAGGAGCGCTTTCTGCAGCGCGGCGGTGGGCGCGATCCTCGGGATGTGGTCGGTCAGCACGCCGTCGTCGGGGGCCTCTTTCTTCATGTTGGGATGGGGCCAATCGGTGCCCCAGATGACGCGGTCGGAAAATTTTTCCACCAGGGCCCGCCCGAACGGCACAACGTCGTCATAGGGCGCCCCGGCAAGGGTCATGCGTTCCGGGCAGGTCGCCTTGACCCAGAAATTCTTGTGCGTCTCCATCATGCGGTGGAAACGCTGGTTCTCCGGGTGATCGACGCCCTTCTTCACGTCCGGCGTGCCCATGTGATCGACCACCACCGTCGTCGGCAGCGAGGTGAAGAACGATTCGAGCTCCGGTAGATCGGGCATTTCGAAATAGATCACGATATGCCACCCCAACGGGGCAATACGTTTGGCGATGCCCTCCAGCACCTCGCGCGGCGTGAAATCGACCAGCCGCTTGACGAAGTTGAATCGCACGCCCTTGACGCCGGCCTTATCCATCCATTTGAGCTCGTCGTCGGTGACCTCCTCGCCGACGAAGGCCACCCCCTTGGCCTTGCCGTTGGACGCATCGAGCGCGTCCACCATCGCCCGGTTGTCCTTGCTGTGGCACGACGCCTGCACGATCACGTTCTTGTCGAAACCGAGGAAATCCCGCAGCGCGAACAGCTTTTCCTTGGGCGCGTCGCAGGGCGTGTACTTGCGCTCGGGCGCATAGGGGAATTTCGCCTCCGGGCCGAACACGTGGCAGTGCGCGTCAACCGCGCCCGCCGGGGGCTTGTACTTCGGCTTCGACGGGTTGGGATGAAAAGGGATGTAGCCCGCGCTCATTGCCACTGCGGAATCTCCTTCGAACTTGCGGACGCTTCAGATGCGCTCGATCGCGAGCGACACGCCCTGCCCCACGCCCACGCACATGGTGGCGAGCGCGCGCTTGCCGCCGCTGGCGACCATCTGATGCGCCGCGGTGATGGTCAGGCGCGTCCCAGACATCCCAAGCGGATGGCCGAGCGCGATCGCGCCGCCGTTCGGGTTGACGTGCTCGGCGTCGTCCGGGAGGCCGAGCTGGCGCAGGCAGGCGAGGCCCTGCGACGCGAACGCCTCGTTGAGCTCGATCCAGTCGAAATCGCCGATCTTGAGCCCGAGCCGTTCCATCAGCTTGCGCGTCGACGGAACCGGGCCGATGCCCATGATGCGCGGCGGTACCCCGGCCGACGCCATGCCGAGGATGCGGGCATAGGGGGTGAGTCCGTGCGCCTTCGCCGCCTGCTCGGACGCGATGATCATGGCGGCGGCGCCGTCATTGACCCCGGACGCATTGCCCGCGGTGATCGTGCCGGGATTGCGAACGAAGGGCTTGAGCTTGGCGAGCCCTTCCAATGTGGTCTCGGGACGCGGGTGCTCGTCCTTGTCGACGCTGATGGGCCCAGCCTTGCCGCCCGGCACCTCGACCGGCGCGATCTCGGCGGTGAAGAAACCCGACGCCATCGCCTTGCCGGCGCGCTGCTGGGACCGCCAGGCGAAGGCATCCTGATCCTTGCGCGCGACCTGAAATTCCTCGGCCACGTTCTCGGCCGTGTCCGGCATCTGATCGACGCCGTATTGCTGCTTCATCAGCGGATTGACGAAGCGCCAGCCGATCGTGGTGTCATAGATCTCGTTGCTGCGCTGAAAGGCCTCGGTCGCCTTGCCCATGACGAACGGCGCCCGCGACATCGAACTCGACGCCGCCGGCGATGGCGAAATCGATCTCGCCGGCGCGAATTGCTTGCGCGGCGGCACCCACCGCATTGAGGCCGGACGCGCACAGCCGATTCACGGTGATGCCGGGAACGCTGTCCGGTAGCCCTGCCAGCAGCAATGCCATGCGGGCAACGTTGCGGTTGTCCTCGCCGGCCTGATTGGCGCAGCCGAAATAGACCTCGTCGAGCTTCGACCAGTCGGCATTCGGATTGCGCTTCATCAACGCCTTGATCGGCACCGCCGCGAGATCGTCGGTACGTATCTTGGCCAACGCGCCGCCGTAGCGGCCGATCGGGGTGCGTATTCCATCGCAAATGAATGCTTCCGACATGTGATACTCCTCAAGCCGCGTCGCCGTGCGCGCGCGCTGTCCGGGCGTGCACTTCCCGCAACACGGACAATTCCTGCTCGCTCGGCGCCGGCGTCTCGGTGACGTTTCCAGCGTAGCGCACCGGCCAGCCGGTATTGGCCTGGATCTGCTCGCGCGTCACACCGGGATGGATCGAGGTGACGCTCATTTCCCTGGTGACCGGATCGGGCTCGAAGACCGCGAGATCGGTGACGAGCTTGGTCGGCCCCTTGGTCTTGAGCCCCAGTCGGGCGCGATGGTCGCCGCCCTCGCCGTGGCCGAACGAGGTGACGAAGTCGAGCTTGTCCACGAAGCTGCGCGGCGCCTGCCGCATGATGATGAAGATTTCGCCCGAGGCGCTGGAGATTTCCGGCGCGCCGCCGCCGCCGGGCAGCCGCGTCTTCGGCTTGTTGTAAGGGCCGACGACCGTGGTGTTGAGGTTGGCGAAGCGATCGATCTGCGCGCCGCCGAGGAAGCCCACGGTGATGCGCCCGCCTTGCAGCCAGTAGCGGAACATCTCCGGCACCGGAACGGTCGTGAGCGCGGTGTCGCACAATTCGCCGTCGCCGATCGAGAGCGGCAGCACATCGGGCTTGGTGGCGATGGTGCCGGATTCGTAGATCAGCGTGATGCCGGGCGCATGCGTCAGCCGCGCCAGGTTGCAGGCCGCCGACGGCATGCCGATGCCGACGAAGCAGATGTCCGTGTTGCGCAGCGCGCGCGCCGCCGCGACGGTCATCATCTCGGTGGCGTTGTAGGCCATCGGCTCTCTCACTCCGCTGCGGCGGTCTTTTGCGCAGGCTGCGTAGACTTGCCTGCGGTCGCGACCGTCATCATCTCGGTGGCGTTGTAGGCCATCGGGTTCTTCACTCCGCTGCGTCGCTGATCCGAGAGGCGTGCACGGCGAACGCCTCGGGCCCCTGGTCCAGCACGTTGGTCTTCATCCAGGCCAGGAAGCTGTCGCGGTCGCGGGCGATGGTGTCCCACGCCTTGTAATAGGCATTGTCGCGCTTGTAGTAGCCGTGCGCGTAGGAGGGATGCGCGCCGCCGGGAACACAGGCGATCGCGCCGACGGTCCAGCTCGGCAGGATCACCGTATTGGGGCTGCGGTCCCCGAACTCCTCGACAACCTCCTCGACCGTCACGATCGAGCGCTTGGCCGCCAGCACAGCCTCCTTCTGCACGCCGACGATGCCTTCGATGAGCACGTTGCCGGCGCGATCCGCCTTGAGCGCATGGACGACCGCCACGTCGGGCCGGATCGCCGGCACCGCCGCCAGCTGCTCGCCGGTGAACGGGCAGGTGATGTGCTTGATGTTGGGGTTCACCTTGGGCAGGTCCACGCCGATATAGCCGCGGAAGACCGCCAGCGGCAGCCCCGCCGCTCCCGCCTCGTAGGCGTTGGCCATGGCGGCGTGGGAATGCTCCTCGATCGTGATCGGCGCCGGCCACCCGTTCTCGTAGGCGTCGCGGAACCGGTGCAGCGAGCCGACCCCGGGATTGCCGACCCACGAGAACACCAGCTTGTCGGCGCAGCCCATGCCGATGAGCTGGTCGTAAATGATATCCGGCGTCATCCGGATGAGCGTGAGGTGGCGGCGGCGCTGGCGGATGACCTCGTGCCCGGCCGCGAACGGGATGAGATGGGTGAAGCCTTCCATAGCCACGGTATCGCCATCCCGGATGGTCGATTCCACGGCTTCGGCGAGGGAGAGAAAACGGGACATTCCGAGGCTTCCAAAAATGATCGCAGGTTCATTTACGAGGCCGCATCCCTGGGGTCAAATGCGCAAAGCCGACCCCCTAACAGTGATGAGCATCATGAGCCTGATCTCCAGCGAACCGATCTTCCACATCCATGCCGAGGTCGCCGATATCAGACATTTCGGCAAGACGCCCTACGGCGACCGCCGGGTGATCGACATCACCGGCGGCCGGGTCGACGGGCCCAGGCTCAAGGGCCGCATCCTGCCCGGGGCCGACTGGCAGATCGTGTGCCCCGACGGGACCGCCGACCTCACCGCGCGCTATGGCATCGAGACCGATGCGGGCGCCCGCATCTTGGTCAGGAGCGACGGGCTGCGCCACGGCCCGCCCGACGTCCTGGCGGCGCTCGCCCGCGGCGAGGCTGTGGACCCCAGCCGCTACTATTTCCGCACCGTCTTGCGGTTCGAGGCTTCCGATCCCGCCGTGTCCTGGCTCAACCGGATCATCGCCATCGCCCGCGGCGCGCGCGAGAAAAACGCCGTGCGCCTCGACGTGTTCGAGGTGCTCTGACAGGTAGCCTGCGTCCTGAGCGGAACCGGTCAACGGCATGCTTGACCCCGCCGAGCAGAAATGTCACCGAACGTCTATTGGGCAATAGAGGGATCGCCGTGAGCGCGGCCAAACCCGGGAGCGGTTTCGACATCCAACTGCCGCGGTCGCTCAAGGCCGAGCGCCGCGACGACGTCGCGATTCTTTCGCTGGCGCGCACGGAAAAGCGCAACGCGCTCGACGACCCGACGGTGTTCGGCATCGAAGCATTCTTCATCGCATTGCCGGACGACATCAAAGCCGTCGTGCTCGCCGCCGAAGGCGAGCACTTCAGCGCCGGGCTCGATCTCACCGAGCTGAGCGAGCGCGATGTCGCGCAAGGCATCGCCCATTCGCGCAGCTGGCATCGCGCTTTCGAGCGCATCGAGTTCGGCAAGGTCCCGGTGGTGGCGGTGCTGCACGGCGCCGTGGTCGGCGGCGGGCTCGAGATCGCGGCGGCGTGCCACATCCGGGTGGCGGAAAGCTCGACCTACTACGCGCTGCCGGAAGGAAGCCGCGGCATCTTCGTCGGCGGCGGCGGCTCGGTGCGCGTGCCGCGCCTGATCGGCGTCTCGCGCATGATGGACATGATGCTCACCGGCCGCGTCTACGACGCCGAGGAAGGCCAGGCGATGGGGCTCTCCCACTATCTCGTCGCGCCCGGCGCCGGCCTGGCCAAAGGCCTGGAGCTGGCCAAGCGCATCGCCGGCAATGCCCCGATGACGAATTTCGCCGTCACCCACGTGCTGCCGCGGATCGCCGAATCCGATTCTGCCGCCGGCTATCTCACGGAGTCGCTGATCGCGGCGATCGCCCAGGGCGACGACGAGGCCAAGACGCGGCTCAAGGCCTTTCTCGAGAAGCGTGCGCCCAAAACGCTACCGAATTGACCCTGCCCAACTGACTCCGACCCTCATGGCGACACCCGTCAAAGAACGTCGTCCAGATCCCGCCCCGGCGGCGCCGGTGCGGCCGGTCCGTCTCGGCCCGCGCGACGTGGTGGTGGACCGTCGGCCCGACGGCACCATCCATCTGACCTCACCGCATCCGCTGCCGCCCTATCCCGCGAAGCTCACCGAGCGGCTGGAGCATTGGGCCGCCGCCGCGCCCGAGCGGATTTTTCTCGCCCAGCGCGACGCCTCGGGCGCTTGGCGCACGGTCACCTATGCGCAGGCGCTGGATCGGGTCCGTCGCATCGGCGCGGCGCTGCTGACGCATGATCTCTCGCCGCAGCGGCCGGTGGCGATCCTGTCGGGCAATGACATCGAGCACGCGCTGCTCGGCCTCGCCGCCATGTATGTCGGCGTGCCCTACGCGCCGATCTCGCCGGCCTATGCGCTGATCTCGCAGGACTTCGGCAAGCTGCGCTCGATCTTCGATCTGCTCACGCCCGGCCTGGTCTTCGCCGCCGACGGCGCAGCCTACCGCCGCGCCATCGAGACGGTGGCGCCGCCCAACACACCCGTCGTCGTCACCCGCAACCCGATCGCGGGACGGGCGACCACACTCTTCGATGCGCTTCCCACCTCCGCGCGCCGGCCGCGCCGGCGGCCGACGCGGCGCATGCGAAGGTGACGCCCGACACCATCGCCAAGTTCCTGTTCACCTCGGGCTCGACCGGCACGCCCAAGGCCGTGATCAACACCCAGCGCATGTGGTGCTCGAACCAGGCGATGATCCTTTCGCAGCTCGCCTATTTCGCGGACGAGCCGCCTGTCATCGTGGACTGGTCGCCCTGGCACCACACCGCCGGCGGCAACCACAATTTCGGCTTCGTGCTCTACAACGGCGGCACCTTCTACATCGACGAGGGCAAGCCGGCGCCGGGCGCGATCGAGACCACGGTGAAGAACCTACGCGAGGTCGCGACCAACTGGTACTTCACGGTGCCGAAGGGCTACGAAGCGCTGCTGCCCTATTTCCGCGCCGATGCGCAGCTGCGGCAAACGTTCTTCAGCCGCCTCAAGGTGCTCTGGTTCGCGGGCGCCGCGCTCTCCCAGTCGGTATTCGACGAGATGCAGGAGCTGGCGCTCGGCGCCTGCGGCGAGCGCATTTTGTTTTTGACCGGCCTCGGCTCGACCGAGACCGCGCCGATGGCGCTCGGCCGCATGTGGCAGAGCAAGGATTCCACCAATATGGGCGTTCCGGCGCCCGGGGTGGAGATCAAGCTCGTCCCCTGCGAAGGCAAGCTCGAAGTGCGCGTGCGCGGCCCCAACATCATGCCGGGCTATTGGCGGCAGGACGCGCTCACCGCGGCCGCCTTTGACGAGCACGGCTTCTACAAGCTCGGCGACGCGGTCAAATTCCAGGACCCCGCCGATCCGCGCGAAGGCCTGCTTTTCGACGGCCGCATCGCCGAGGACTTCAAGCTTGCGACCGGCACCTGGGTCAATGTCGGGCCGCTGCGGGCTCGGCTGCTTGCGCAGCTCGAGCCCTACGCCCGCGACGTCGTCATCGCCGGCGGCGACCGCAATGAGATCGGCGTGTTGATCTTCCCGAACGTCGATGCCTGCCGCGGGCTTGCCGGCGACGCGGCCGATATCACCGGGAGCAAGCGCGTGCTCGACGAGTTTCGCGTCCGGCTCGAAGCCTTCGCAAGGACCAGCACGGGAAGCTCGAATCGTGTCTGCCGCGCGATTCTCCTGGCCGAGCCGCCTTCGCTCGATGCCGGCGAGATGACGGACAAGGGATCGATCAACCAGCGCGCAGTGCTCGCTCGCCGCTCCGACCTCGTAACCGAGCTCTATGCGGCCGAACCGTCGCCGCGCGTGCTCGTGATCGCAAAAGGAAGCTGACCATGGCGAAAAAGACCGCTGGACTCTCCGCGAGCTGGAGCGACATCTGGCTGCTCGACGGCGTGCGCACGCCGTTCGCCGACTACAGCGGCGCGCTGGCGACGGTGTCGCCCACCGACCTCGGCATCAAGGCGGCGCGCGCGGTGTTCGCGCGCGCGGGCGTGTCGCCGCAGGACGTCGGCGCCGTGATCACGGGATCGATGGCGCAGGCAAGCTTCGACACCTTCTGCCTGCCGCGCCACATCGGGCTCTATTCCGACGTCCCGATCGAGGTGCCAGCGCACATGGTGCAGCGGGTATGCGGCACCGGCATCGAGGTGCTGATGCAGGCGGCGGATTGCATCACCGACAAGGAGATCGATCTCACGCTCTGCGTCGGCGCGGAGTCCATGAGCCGCAACCCGGTCGCCTCCTACACCATGCGCGGCTTCCGCATGGGTGCGGTGGACTTCAAGGACTTCCTCTGGGAGGCGCTGCTCGATCCGTCGGCCAACGTGACCATGGGCGATACGGCCGAGAACCTGGCGCGGCAGTACCAGATTACGCGGCCCGAAGTGGACGCCTTCGCAGTGCAGAGCTTCGAGCGCGCGATCGCGGCGCAGAAATCCGGTTTCCTCGCCGGCGAGATCGTCCCGCTGAAGACCGAGACGTTCGAACGCGCGGGCTACCAGCCGCGCGGACTCAAGCTCAAGGGCACCAAGGAGCTCGCCGCCGATACCCACATCCGCCCCTCTCCGCTCGAGGCCTTGGCGACCATCCGTCCGGCTTTCGGCGGGGTGCAGACCGGCGGCAATTCCTCGGCCATCGTCGACGGCGCAGCCGCCGCGCTGGTCGCCTCGTCCGGCTACGTGAAGACATCCGGCAAGGCCCCGCTCGCGCGCATCGTCGCCGGCGCGACCGTGGGCGTACCGCCGGAGGTCATGGGGATAGGTCCGGTGCCGGCGATCAAGGCTGTGCTCGAGCGCGCCGGCCTGAAGCTTGCCGACATAGACCGCTTCGAGATCAACGAGGCCTTCGGCGCGCAGGTCATGGCCTGCGCGCGCGAGCTCGGCCTCGACGAGGACAAGCTCAACGTCAATGGCGGCGCGATCGCCATCGGCCACCCGCTGGGCGCGACCGGGGTGCGGCTCGCGATCACGGTCGCGCGCGAGCTCAAGCGGGCAAAGCTGCGCTACGGCATCGCCTCCGCCTGCATCGGCGGCGGCCAGGGCATCGCGCTGCTGGTCGAAAACCCCGACGCAACTTCCACACGGACGAACTGATCATGGACATCAAAGGACACGCCGCCGTCGTCACCGGCGGCGCCTCTGGGCTCGGCGCGGCGACCGCCGCCGACCTCGCGCGCGCCGGCGCCAAGGTCGCCTGCCTCGACGTCAATATCGACGGCGCCCGCGCCGTGGCCGACAAGATCGGCGGCTGCGCCGTGCTGTGCGACGTCACCGACTCCGAGCAAGCGGCGGCGGCGCTGGCCGAAGCGAAAGGCAAGCACGGCGCCGCACGCATCCTGATCAATTGCGCCGGCATCGGGCCGGCCAAGCGCATCGTCGGCCGCGACGGACCGATGCCGCTCGGCGATTTCGAGCGCGTCATCAAGATCAACCTGATCGGCACCTTCAACATGATGCGGTTGGCGGCCGCCGACATGCAGGGCCTGAGCCCGCTTGCCGACGGCGAGCGCGGTGTCATCGTCTCGACGGCGTCGGTCGCCGCCTTCGAGGGACAGATCGGCCAGGCCGCCTATGCTTCCTCCAAAGGCGGCGTCGCCGCGCTGACGCTGCCGGCTGCGCGCGAGTTCGCGCAGTTCGGCATCCGCGTCAACGCCATCGCGCCCGGTATCTTCCACACGCCGATGCTCATGGCGCTGCCCGAAGAGGCGCAGAAGAGCCTCGCCGCCGCGGTGCCGTTCCCCAAGCTGCTCGGCCGTCCCGAGCACTTCGCGGAGCTCGTGCGCCACATCGTCGAGAACAGCTATCTCAACGGCGAGGTGATCCGCCTCGACGGCGCGCTGCGCATGGCGCCGCGCTGATCTGCCGCCGGGGACTCACGCATGCTCGTCAACACCCGCAACGTGCGCATCGAATGGGGCGATTGCGACCCCGCGGGGATCGTCTACTACCCCCGCTATTTCGCCTTCTTCGACGCCTGCACCTCGGCGCTGATCGAGCGCGCGCTCGGCATGACCAAGCACAACTATCTCAAGGCCTATGATTTCTCCGGCCACCCGCTGGTGAACGCGCATTCTCGCTTCATCATTCCGACGCGCTTCGGCGACGACGTGACGATCGAGTCCACGGTCGCGAAGTTCCACCGCTCGAGCTTCGATGTACAACATCGGCTCCTCAAGAACGGTGCGCTCGCGGTCGAAGGCTTCGAGACGCGGGTGTGGGTCAAGGGCGACGCGGTGAAAGGAGTGATGAAGGCCGCTCCGGTGCCGCAGGCCGTGATCGATCTTCTGTCTAAGGGATGACGCTCGCGGACGTGGCCGTCGCCGGCACCGTCGCGCGGTCATCCGCCAATCTCGCGTCCGCGTCGAACGACGCCAGCGCCGCCTGCGGGTCCTTCGCCCAGGTCGCGACCGGCACGGGGCCGCAGACCAGCATGAAATAGTCGTAGGGCGCGCGTTGGTCGTTCGCCATGATGAACTGGTAGTGCAATCGGAAGAAGTTGAGGCGGATGCGCTTGTAGAACTCCGGCGACAGCATGTCGCGGAAGCGCACCTTCCAGATCAGCGGATTGCAACGCTTGGCGCCGACGTGAATCCCGAGGCCTTCCACGGGATCGAAATCGAAAAAATTGAGGACGTCCTTGCGTGATTGCGAATCGATCCAGGTGATCGACGGCTCGACCGCGAGCCGCTCGAACACCTCGCGCAGCTTGACGGCCTTGGGATGCAAAGCGGCGCCGGGGGCGATCGAGCCGAGCGTCAGCAGCACCAGCGGCGGTCCTCGCCGTCCGACTTCGGGATCGAGCTCGAGCGCGCGCGTGATCACCGCCGGCGCCAGCGCTCCGCCACCGCTGTGGCCGACCACGACGATCTCGTCCACCTCGTTCGCGCGCGCGGCCGCGACCACCCTTTGCGCGCACGCCTCGATCGGCGAGTCGAAGCAGGTCGGCTCGCCGCGCGCGAATTCGCACAGATAAGGCCAATGGCTGTTGATCTGGATCACGAACGTGCGCTTCGCGAGTTGCTCGAGCGCGAAGAAGATCGCGATCCCGGCGAGCACCCCGGGCAGAAGCGCCGCGAGACCCGCAAATGAAAAAAGCGGCAGACCGAGAAGATGCGCGATGGCGTAGGCGACGAGCCATCCGCCGCCGATCGACAACGCAAGCCACCAGATCAGCTGCAATTGGAAATGCACCAGCGCGAGCCCGAACTCCCAGGAGGCGCGGAACACCCGCACCAGCGCGCCGCTGACGAGATAGTCGAGCGTCCAGCCGAGCGCGCGCGGGATCTGCCGCTGTAACGGCTCCGCCATGTTGGCGCGGATCATGTGCTCCTGGCGGAGGAAATCGTAGCGCGTGGCGACCTGCCAGTTCGGCCCCGAGGCTTCGACGTCCCAATGCGCGAAATCCTGGGAGTCGAGCACGAGCGCGCCGAGGTGCCCTTTCAACGGCCAGATCTTGAGGAAGCGCATCCAGGCGCGCTCGAACAGGCTGTAATAGCCCTCGGCGCCCTGCGGGTCATAGCCCTCGACATAGATGACGTGCCGCCGCCGGATCAAAGCTTCCTCCGCGAATAGCCGGACTTCGATCCATCAGGCACGGGGGCTGCCCGCCACGACCGCTTCGACCACGGTCATCGCGGGATGCTGGGTGGGAATCGTTCTCGCCAGGCGCAAATCGGCCTTCTCGAACAAGGCGGCATACTCCTCGACTGTGCGCTCGCGTCCGCCGCAAAGAACCATCACTTGCAGATCGAGCCAACGTCCGGGACCGGGACTGTCGTCGGACGGCAGCGGCGCCTCCAGCACCAGCACGCGCGCGTCGGGCTTCATGGCACGGCGCACATTGGCCAGGATGCGGACGCAGTCCGGGTCGTCGTAGTCGTGCATGAGGTGGCGGATCAGATAGACGTCGCCGCCTTCCGGCGCCGGTGTCGAGAATACGTCGCCGGCGACGAAGGCGACGCCGGGAAGCGGCCCGCCCTCCCCGCGCCGTGCCGCGCCGATCGCCTCCGCCATGTCGAACAGCGTCCCGCGCCGGTTCGGATAGGCGGCGAGCACCGCGGATAAGAGCGAGCCGTTGCCCCCGCCGACGTCGACGACGTGGTCGCATTGAGAGAAGTCGTACGCCGCGACGATCGCCGGCGTCTCCGGCCCGTGCACCTCGAGCATCATGCGGTTGAAGCGCCGGGCCTCGTCCGGATTCTCCCCGAGCCAGGAGAAGAACGGTTTGCCCTTGAGCGCCTCGAAGGCGGTGCGGTCGCCGGTGAGCGCATCATCGAGATGCATCCACATGTCCGCGAAATAGTCGTTGAGGAAAATCGCCGTGGTGCGGGTGTTGTTGGGCGAATGCGAGCCGAGCAGGCGGCCGAGCGGCGTCAACGCGAAGTGCCCGCGCGCGGTCTCGGTTACGATCCCTATGGTCGAGAGCGCGCGCAACAGCCGATAGACGCGGTCGGGGACGAGCCCGCGCGCGCCAGCGATGGCGGCGTGGTCTTCGGCGCCCTCCTCCATCACGTCTGCCAGACCGAGCCGCGCGAACGATCCCACCGCCCGCGTCACCCACAGGCTGCTCAGCAGTTGCAGCATCTTCTTGTGCAGCAGCGCCGGACTGACGTCGGCCGTTTTGCTTTTGCTGTCCACGATCCCGTTCCGCGATACTGATCGACCGCAGCAACGCCGCGAGGCGTGAGCTCAAGTCGATGGGGCGCCAGCCCCATAGACCAATAATGCCAATGCGTCAAAATTGCGCGCCGGCACGCATCGATCTGCTCGCCCGGATTGTGCTGAAAGAGCCCGCGAACGTCACTTTACAGTGCCCCGCACTTGGGGCTGAATGGAACTCAAAGGCTGACCAACGGCCAATTCCAACACGGAGGAGACGATGCAATCGCGTCGAGCCACACTTTCCATCGCAACATTGGCCGCGTCGGCCGCGGCATTTGTCATTGTGAGCGGTACGCCCGCCGCGCGCGCGCAGGACAAGACCTTCGAGCTCAAGCTCTCGCATTGGGTGCCGCCGACGCACCCGCTGCAAAAGGCGATGGAGGAATGGGGCGCCTCGGTCGAGAAGGCGTCGAACGGCACCATCAAGTCCAAGATCTTCCCGTCCCAGCAACTCGGCAAGGCCTTCGACCACTACGACATGGCGCGCGACGGCATCGCGGACCTCACCTACGTCAATCCCGGCTACCAACCCGGCCGTTTCCCGATCATCGCCGCCGGCGAGCTGCCGTTCCTGATCGGCGAGTCAAAGGGCGGGAATCGGGCGATCGATGCCTGGTATCGCAAATACGCCGCGACCGAGATGAAGGACACGAAATACTGCTTCTCCTTCATTCTCGACCCGCTGACCTGGCATTCCAGCAAGAAGAAAATTCAGGTGCCGGGCGACATCAAGGGAATATCGGTGCGGCCATCGCACGCCACCGTTGCCGCCTGGGTGACCTCGCTCGGCGGCACCAACGTGCAGGCGAGCGCGACCGAGGTGCGGGACGTGATTGAGAAGGGTGTGGCGGAAGCCGTCACCTTCCCCTGGGGCTCGGTGCCGCTGCTCGGCGTCGACAAGGTCACTAAGTACCACATGGACGCGCCGCTCGTGACCACCACGTTCCAGTGGCTGATGAGCCCGCGGACCTACGCTGCCATGTCGCCGGCGCAGAAAAAAGTGATCGACGATCACTGCACCACCGAATGGGCCGGCAAATTCGCCGACCCGTGGGCGGATTTCGAGCGCGCCGGTCTGGCGAAGATGAAGGCCATGCCTGGGCACGAAGTCTTCACCATCACCGACGCGCAGCTCAATGAATGGAAAAAGTCGGCAGAGCCGCTCGAGCAGAAATGGGCCGAGAGCGTCAAGAAGGCCGGCGGGAATCCGGACGCCATCATGAAGGAACTCAAGGCATCGCTCGCTCAATACAAGGCGGCGTATTGACCGGCACGCGATGTTTCTGATCTGACGGCGGCGGGATTCCGCCGCCGTCTCCATGACGGGGGGCGCTGCATGCGCGACGGGGCAATGGCGTGCTGACCAAGTTCGCGGACCGTTTCATCGATTCGATCGAGCTCCTGGCCGCGCTGTTCGTCGGGGTCGTCGCCGCCGACGTGTTCGTCTCGATCCTGCTGCGATACTTCTTCGGCGTCTCCATCCCCGACAGCTACGACTTCGGCCGCCTGCTGCTCGGGGTCCTGATCTTCTGGGGCATCGGCGCGACCTCCTATCGCGGCACCCACATCACCGTGGATCTGCTCTACGCCAATGTCGGCCCGAAATGGCAGCGCGCAATCGACGTGTTCGCGACGCTGGTCCTCCTCTTCGTCGTGGCGGTGCAGACCTGGACGCTGTTCGACAAGGTCGAGAGCACGCGCGCCGACCACGTGCTCACCTTCGATCTGCGGCTGCCGACCTGGCCGTTCTTCGCGCTGGCCTGGATCGGTGACCTGTCGGCGGTCATTTTGATCGCGCTGCGTACCTATCGCCTGATCTTCCATCCGGAGCTGCTGAGCAAGCCGGACGCGATCAAGCCGGTGGAATGAGATCATCGCGATGAGCTCCGACGCCATTGCCATCCTGGGTTTCGTCGTCCTGTTCGTGCTGATGCTGCTGCGCGTGCCGGTGGGCATGGCGATGGGCCTCGTCGGCGTCAGCGGCTTCGCCTGGATCGTCGGCGGCGGACCGGCGCTGAAGAATGTCGGCCACACCACCATGCGCACGGTGACCGACTACAACTTCGCGGTCGTGCCGCTGTTCCTGCTGATGGGCGCGTTCGCAACCACGTCGGGCATGAGCCGCGAGTTGTTCCGCGCCGCGAATGCCTTCGTCGGCCATCTCCGCGGCGGGCTCGGCATCGCCACCATCGCCGCCTGCGGCGGCTTCGCGGCGATCTGCGGCTCGTCGGTCGCGACTGCGGCCACCTTCTCCAGGGTCGCCTATCCGGAGATGCGCTCCTATGGCTATCCGCAGTCGTTCGCGACCGGCGTCATCGCCGCCGGCGGCACGCTCGGCATCATGATCCCGCCGTCGACCGTGCTCGCGGTCTACGGCCTGATCACCGAGCAGGACGTGGGCAAGCTGTTCATCGCCGGCGTGCTGCCGGGCCTGCTCGCCGTCGCCATGTACATGCTCACCATCACGCTGATCGGCGTGGTGCGGCCCAAGTTCCTGCCGGCCGGCCCGCGCCATTCCTGGAAAGAACGGCTCACCGGACTGCGCGACGTCTGGGCGACGCTGCTGCTGTTCGCCTTCGTGATCGGCGGCCTCTACGGCGGCCTGTTCACCGCCACCGAGGCCGCCGGCGCCGGCGCGGGCGGCGCCTTCGTCATCGGCGTGCTGCGCGGCCGGCTGTCGTGGGGCGACATCTACCGCTCGCTGCTCGAGACCACGCGCACGACCGCGGCGGTCTTCACCGTGCTGATCGGCGCGATCCTGTTCGGCTATTTCCTCACCGTGACGCAGACGCCGCAGAAGGTGACCGAGTTCCTTACCGGGCTCGGGCTCGGCCGCTACGGCGTGCTCACGCTGATCATGATCATGTATCTCGTGCTCGGATGCCTCATGGACGCGCTCGCCATGATCATCATCACGGTGCCGATCATCTTTCCCGTGATCAAGGAGCTCGGCTTCGATCCGATCTGGTTCGGCGTCATCATCGTCATGACCGTCGAGCTCGGGTTGATCCATCCGCCGGTCGGCATGAACATATTCGTGATAAAAAGCGTGATCGAGGACGTGAAGATATCGACCATCTTCTATGGCGTGCTGCCGTTCATCATCACCGACATCCTGCGCCTGATCATCCTCATTGCGTTCCCGATCATCGCACTCTATCTGCCTTCGAAAATGTGACGTCGAACCCAGGAGGTCTGCCATGTTCCGACATATGCTGACTGCCTCACTCGCCGCCGTCGCCCTGCTCCTCGCCGCGCCCGCCGCCTATGCCGCCGACGCCAAGCAGATGGAGGAGAACAAGAAGACCGTGCGGGCGCTCTACGAAGCGGCGCTCAACAAGAAGGATTTCGAGGAAGCCTCGAAATATCTCGGCTCGAAGTACATTCAGCACAACCCGGTGGCCGCCGATGGACCGGAAGGGCTCAAGGGCTTCATTGCCTTCCTCAAGGACAAGTTCCCGAACAACCGCAGCGAGATCAAACGCATCTTCGCCGACGGCGACTACGTGATCGTGCACGTCCACGCCGTGCGCGAACCGGGCACGCGCGGCAACGCCATCATCGACATCTTCCGGCTGGAGAACGGCAAGGTGGTGGAGCACTGGGACGTGATCCAGCCGATCCCGGAGAAAGCCGCCAACGACAACGGGATGTTCTGACCACGAGCAGGCCGGTGCGGCACGCGCCCTCTCCCCTCGCGGGAGAGGGCTCAATAGTCTGTCTGCGAATTCGAATGGGTGAGGGGCCCACTTCGAAAAAACTTCCGCGCGGCTGACCCCTCACCCGCTCGGATCCGTTGCACTACCTTTGAGCCCTCTCCCGCAAGGGGAGAGGGCGCAATGGCGACAGCCTGCCAACGTCAGCGCTGCTACTTCACCTTGTCGTAGGCCGGGCCGAAGCCGAGCAGCGGCACGGTGAGGTCGATCGGCTTCTTGGTGTTGTCCTGGATGGTCAGCTTCAGCTCCTTGCCCGTGCGCATGGACGCCAGGAACCGGTCGGGTATGGGCATGCCGACGAAGCATCCGGTGTTCGTGCAGGTCTGGATGGACTGACGTTCCGGCTGCCCGTTATCGACCTTGAGCAGCACCGGCTCGGTGAGACTGAGCCCGAGCGGCAACTGGATCATCATCACGCCACCCTTCGCGTCGGCCGGCTGGCGGACGAGGATCGAGAGCACCAATTGCCGCGTGTCGCGCTGGAAGAGCTGCTGGAGGGCGCGGCAGTCGAGCGTTTTGCCGTCACCCGTGCACTCGACCCGCCAGGCAGCGGGCTGTTCGGGCGCCTGGGCATTGCTTCCCGACGAGATCAAGACGGCCACCGAAGCCACGGCGACCAGCTTTGCGATGTTCATGATGGAAGATCCCCGCTTCCCGGGGCCGGCAAGAGACCGGCCTGGGGCGCCTATGGTTACCACGAATTATGCACGGCCCGTAGCATTCACCTTGGAGCCGTTATAGAGATAGCCGAAATCCGGCCAGGACCAGGCGATGGAACGTTCGTTCAAGAAAGAGGTGCGGGCGCTCGAGCTCGGCGACGGCGAGACCTTCCACGGCGAAGGCATCCTGGCCGTCACCAAGGCCCTGCTGCAGTCGGGCGTGAGCTATGTCGGCGGCTATCAGGGCGCGCCGGTGTCGCATCTGCTGGACGTGCTGGTCGATGCCGAGGACATCATCGGCGACCTCGGCGTTCATCTCGAGACCTGCACCAATGAGGCCTCGGCCGCCGCCATGCTCGGCGCCTCGATCAACTATCCGCTGCGCGGCGCGGTGACCTGGAAATCCATCGTCGGCACCAACGTGGCGGCCGACGCGCTCTCGAACCTCGCCTCCCCCGGCGTGGTCGGCGGCGTGATGATCATCCTGGGCGAGGACTACGGCGAGGGCGCGAGCGTGATCCAGGAACGCTCCTACGCCTACGCCATGAAATCCTCGATGTGGCTGCTCGATCCGCGCCCCGACCTTCCCACCATCGTGCGCATGGTCGAGGAGGGCTTCGAGCTTTCGGAGGCGAGCCACGCGCCGGTGATGATGGAGCTGCGCATCCGCGCCTGCCACGTCACCGGCGAGTTCAAGACCAAGGCCAACCGCCGCGCGACCTTCTCCGGCAAGAACCGCATCGCCGGCCCGCCGCGCTTCGAATACGCAAGGCTTGCGCATCCACCTGTCATCTTCACGCAGGAGCGGCTCAAGATCGACGAGCGGCTCCCCGCCGCGCAGAAGTTCATCCGCGAGCGGAAGCTCAACGAGGTGATCCCGGGCGATCTCGCCGATGTCGGCATCATCGTGCTGGGCGGCCTCACCAACGGCGTGCTGCGCGCGCTGGCGCGGCTCGATCTCGCCGACCTCTACGGCGCGAGCCGCGATTCCGATCTACGTGCTCAACGTCGCCTATCCGCTGGTGCCGGAGGAGGTGCGCGAGTTCTGCGTCGGCAAGCGCGCCGTGCTGGTGGTCGAGGAAGGCTCGCCCGACTACGTCGAGCAGGCCATCAACGTCGAACTGCGCCGCGCCGACATCCAGACCCGCGTGCTCGGCAAGGGCTGCCTGCCGCGCGCGGGCGAATATCAATCGGAGCCGCTGATCAACGGGCTCGCCGCCTTCATCGCGCAGACGCAGCCCGCCGGCATCGACGCCGATGCGATCGCCGCAGGCGCGAAAGGCATGCTCGCGCACAAGGCCGAGGCCATGAAGGTCGTCGGCGACATCCCGCCGCGGCCGCCGAATTTCTGCACCGGCTGTCCGGAGCGGCCGGTGTTCAGCGCCATCAAGCTGATGCAGCGCGAGCTCGGGCCGACCCATATCAGCGCCGACATCGGCTGCCACTCGTTCGCGACCTTCGCGCCGTTCAGCCTCGGCAATTCGATTCTCGGCTACGGCATGTCGCTCGCCAGCGCGGCCGCGGTCACTCCCAACATGGAGCGCCGCCCGATCGCCGATCATGGGCGACGGCGGCTTCTGGCACAACGGGCTGATCACCGGCGTCGCGTCGAACCTGTTCAACAAGGGCGACGGCGTGCTGATCGTCATGCAGAATGGCTATGCCTCCGCCACCGGCCAGCAATATCTGCCATCGAGCGCCAAGAACCGCATCGGCTCGCCGACCGGCATGACCATCGAGCAGACGCTGCGCTCGCTCGGCGTGAAATGGCTGCGCACCGTGCGCAGCTACAGCGTCGCCACGATGGCCAAGACGCTGAAGGAGGCGATGCGCACCGCCGAGCGTGGCCTCAAGGTGATCATCGCCGACGGCGAATGCCAGCTCGCGCGCCAGCGCCGCGTGCGCGCCGAGGATGCCGGCAAGCTCGAGCGCGGCGAGCGCGTGGTGCGGACGCGCTTCGGCGTCGACGACGAGATCTGCACCGGCGACCATTCCTGCATCCGGCTCTCCGGCTGCCCCTCGCTCACCGTCAAGCCCAACCCCGATCCGCTTGCGCACCGATCCGGTCGCGACCGTGATCGAGAGCTGCGTCGGCTGCGGCCTGTGCGGCGAGGTCGCCCACGCCGCGGTGCTGTGCCCGTCGTTCTATCGCGCCGAGATCATCCGCAATCCGACCTGGTGGGATCGCACGCTGCATCGCGTGCGCCGCACCGTCATCGGCATGTCTCGAGCCCGCGCAGCGAGGCGCGCGCATGACCGGCCCCCGGCCGATCACCATCCTGATCGCCGCGCTCGGCGGCGAAGGCGGCGGCGTGCTCACGGACTGGATCGTCGCCGCGGCGTCGCAGCTCGGCTTCCCCGTGCAGTCGACGTCGATCCCCGGCGTCGCCCAGCGCACCGGCGCCACCACCTATTACATCGAGATCGTGCCGGTGCCCGCGCGCGAGCTCGGCGGCAAGCAGCCGGTGCTGGCGCTGGCACCGGGCGTCGGTGACGTCGACATCGTGCTGGCGAGCGAGCTGATGGAGGCCGGCCGCGCCATCGGCGCGGGCTTCGTCACGCCCGACCGCACCTTGATGATCGCCTCGACCGCGCGCTCGTATCTCGTCGTAGAGAAGATGGCGATGGGCGACGGCCGCTACGACAGCACACGGCTGGTCAAGGCGATCGAGGACCATGCGCACGAGCATCTCCTCATCGACATGGACGCGCTGGCGAAGCAGAGCGGCGCGATGATCAATGCGGTCATGCTCGGCATCATCGCGGGCTGCGAGCGGCTGCCGATCTCTGCGGAAACCTTCGAGGCCGCGATCCGTGCCGACGGCAAGGCGGTCGACGCCAATCTCAAGGGCTTCCGCGCCGGGCTCGCGGCCGCGCAGCGCCCGAAGGGCCCGCGCGCCGAACGCGTTGCTGGCCAGCGCGCCGGCGATGCGCCCGCCGATCTCGAGCGTGCGATCGCCGCGATGCCGGCACCCGCGCGCGACGTGATCGCCGAAGGCGCGCGGCGGCTCACCGCCTACCAGGACATCCGCTATGCGCAGCACTATCTCGACGCGCCTGGCGCCGATCCACGCCGCCGACGAGCGGGCGCAAGCCGGCGGCCGGCTGCTGCGCGAGACCGCGCGACACCTTGCGCTGCGGATGTCGTATGAGGACGTGATCCGCGTCGCGCAGGCCAAGATCGATCCGGCACGGATGCGGCGTATCGCCGCCGAGATCGGCGCCAAGCCGGGCGAGCCGTTCACGGTGACCGAGTTCCTCAAGCCGGGCATCGAGGAAATGTGCTCGATCCTCCCGCCCGCCCTCGCCCGGCGCATTCTGGCAACCGCCGAGCGGCGCGGATGGCTGGAGCGGGCGCATTGGGGGATGGAGGTCAACACCGCCTCGGTGTCGGGCTTCCTGCGGTTCTGGCTGCTCGCCAAGCTGCGGTGGCTGGCGGCCGAGATCCTACCGCTACCAGGAAGAGCAGCGTGCGATCGAGGCCTGGCTCGGGCTCATCGCCGCAGCCGCGCCCCTGTCCGGCGATCTCGCGCTCGAGGTCGCGGAATGCGCGCGGCTGATCAAGGGCTATGGCGACACCCACAAGCGCGGCACCGCCAACTACCGCCTGATCGAGGCCCGCATCATCCAGCCGGCCGTGGCGGGCCGAATCCCGCCTGCCCAAGCCATCGATGCCGTCGCGAGCGCGCGCGCGGCGGCGCTCATCGATCCCGAAGGCGACGCGCTCGCGCGCTGCCTCGCCGAGGTCGATCAGCACAAACCACCTATGGGCATCGCCGCCGAGTGACATGGGATTGCGGCACGCTCGCATCGCCACGGCTGTCGTCCCCGCGAAAGCGGGGACCCATCGTGCCGCACCCGCCGGCCTCTGGAATACTGGATCCCCGCTTTCGCGGGGATGACAACCGAACACATGCCCGTGGAACGGGCTGCCCCTGATGGACTCGCGCCTGTCGAGCGGGTAACAACACGTCAGCGTGACACCCCCATCCGGCGCGCCCGGCGCCCAACATTCACGTCCAAGAAAAGCTGGAGACCGCCAATGCGGATTGACGCGTATACCCACTTCTTCCCGAAGAAATTCTTCGACAGGATGAACGACGTTGCCGGCGACTACAAGGACATGGGCAAGCGCGTCCGCTCGCTGCCGGCGCTTTTCGATCTCGATTTCCGGAAGAAGATCGTCGACGGCCACAAGGACTACCAGCAGATCCTGTCCTACCCGCAGCCGCCGGTCGAGAAGTTCGCCAAGAGCCCGGCCCAGGTCGACGAGCTGATCCGCATCATCAACGACGGCTTCGTGGAATTGTGCGCCAAGGAGAAGGACCACTTCCCCGGCTGGGTGGCGCAGATCTCGCTCGAGGCGCCCGACGCCGGCGCGGCCGAGGCGGAGCGCGCGATCAAGATGGGCGCGCTCGGCGTGCAGATCTACACCAATGTCGGCGGCAAGCCGCTCGACCGGCCGCAATACATGCCGTTCTGGAAGAAAATGAACGAGCTCGGCAAGCCGATCTGGCTGCATCCGGCGCGCGGCGCCGAAATGCCGGACTACATCGACGAGAAGAAGTCGCTGTACGAGATCTGGTGGACCTTCGGCTGGTCCTACGAGACCGCGACCGCCATGGCGCGGCTGGTCTTCTCCAAGATCATGGACACGCATCCCAACCTCAAGATCATCACCCACCATTTCGGCGGCATCGTCCCGATGCTGGAAGGCCGCATCGGCCCGGGCTGGGACGTGCTGGGGTCGCGCACCACCGACGAGGACTACGTCGCGCTGCGCAAGAGCCTGAAGAAGCGCCCGCTCGACTACTTCAAGCAGGATTTCTACGCCGACACCGCCGTCTTCGGCGGCAAGCCCGCGACCAAATGCGGGCTCGAATTCTTCCCGCTGGAGAAGATCGTGTTCGCCTCCGACTGCCCGTTCGATCCGGAAGGCGGCAAGATGTATCCGCGCGTGACGCTGGAGATTCTCGAACTCGCTCGATATCTCCAAGGCAGACCGCGAGAAGATCGACTACAAGAACCTCGAGGCCGTCACCGGCGTGAAGCTGGTGAAGTAGGCGGAGCTGATCCGCCCCCCGCCCTCCCCTTTCCCGGGGAGGGAACTCACCCGAACTCGCGACCTCCTCAAAAATAGCAACAGCGCAATCGCGTCCTTCGCTGTGGCTATCTCCCTCCTCCGACATGAATCCCGCCGCGCCTTCTGCTAGCGTCGCGGCGCCATGGATGCCGCCCGTCCCCTGACACCATCCGGTTTCGAGTCCGTCCGCCCGCCGAAGCGCCGAGCGGGCGCCAGCGCCGACGATCGGCGCGTACGCCGGTGATGGAGCAATTCATCGAGATCAAGGCCGCCAATCCGGATTGCCTGCTGTTCTACCGGATGGGCGATTTCTACGAGCTGTTCTTCGAGGACGCCGAGATCGCCGCGCGCGCCCTCGGCATCGTGCTCACCAAGCGCGGCAAGCATCTCGGCCGCGACATCCCGATGTGCGGCGTGCCGGTCCATCGCGCCGACGAATATCTGCACCGCCTGATCGCGATGGGCCATCGCGTCGCGGTGTGCGAGCAGCTCGAAGACCCCGCCGAGGCGAGGAAGCGCGGCGGCAAGAGCGTGGTGCGGCGCGACGTCATCCGCCTGGTCACGCCCGGCACGCTCACCGAGGACACGCTGCTCGACGCGCGGCGCAACAATTACCTGCTCGCGATCGCCCGCGCGCGCACGTCCGCCGACGAGGAGAGCCGCTTCGCGCTCGCCTGGATCGACATCTCCACCGGCGAGTTCCGCATCGCCGAATGCGACCGCGCGGCGCTCGCGGCCGACATCGCGCGCCTCGAGCCGGGCGAGATCATCGTCTCGGACGCGCTCTACGGCGACGCCGAGCTCGCGCCGTATCTGCGCACGCTGCCGGCCGTGACGCCGCTCACCCGCGACGTGTTCGACGGCGCCACCGCCGAGCGCCGGCTCGCCGATCTATTTCGGGCTTTCCACCACGCGAGGGCTTCGGCGCGCTCTCGCGGCTCGAGCTCACCGCCGCCGCCGCCTGCATCACCTATGTCGAGCGCACGCAGCTCGGCCAGCGCCCGCCGCTGTCGCCGCCGGTGCGCGAGGCGCAAGGGCGCGACGCTGCTGATCGACCAGGCCACGCGCAGCAATCTCGAGCTCGTGCGCACGCTGTCGGGCGAGCGGCGCGGCTCGCTGCTCGCCGCCATCGACCGCAGCGTGACGGCGGCGGGCTCGCGGCTTCTTGCGCAGCGGCTTGCAGCGCCGCTCACCGATCCGGAGGCGATCGCGCGGCGGCACGACGCGGTCGACATTCTTCGTGACCGACGCCGCTGCGCGCGCCGACATGCGCGCGCGCCTCGAAGCGGCGCCCGATCTCGCCCGCGCGCTGGCGCGGCTGGTGGTCGGCCGCGGCGGCCCGCGCGACCTCGCCGCCATCCGCGACGGCATCGCCGCCGCCGCCGGCTCGCCGCCGAGCTCGCGAGGACCGCCGATCACGCGGCGGAGCTCGGGCAAGCGGCCACGCGCTGCGCCGGCCCGATGCCGCGATCGCGGCCGAGCTGACGGCGGCGCTCGCCGACGAGCTTCCCCACCTCAAGCGCGACGGCGGCTTCGTGCGCGCAGGCTACGACGCCGCGCTCGACGAGGCGCGCGCGTTGCGCGACGAATCCCGCCGCGTGATCGCGGCGCTGCAGGCGCGCTATGCCGACACCACCGTCCGTGCGCGCGCTGAAGATCCGGCACAACAACGTGCTCGGCTATTTCGTCGAGGTGACGGCGCAGCACGGCGACAAGCTGATGTCGCGCGCCGCTCAACGCCACCTTCATCCACCGCCAGACGCTGGCCGGACAGGTGCGCTTCACCACCACCGAGCTGGGCGAGCTCGAAGCCAAGATCGCGAGCGCCGCCGACCGCGCGCTCGGCATCGAGCTCGAGACCTTCGAACGACTCGCGGCGAATGGTGACGGCGGCAGCCGCCGACGATCAAGGCGGCGGCCGAGGCGCTGGCGGTGCTCGACGTCGCCACCGCCCTGGCTCAGCTCGCGGTCGAGCGCGACTACGTGCGGCCGGAGATCGACGGCTCGCTCGATTTCGTGATCGAGGGCGGCCGCCATCCGGTGGTGGAGCAGGCGCTCGCCGGCGACGGCGGACCGTTCGTCGCCAACGATTGCGATCTCTCGCCCCCGCCGCAAGGCAACGGACGGCCGCATCTATCTCCTCACCGGGCCGAACATGGCGGGCAAGTCGACCTATCTGCGCCAGAACGCGCTGATCGCGATCCTGGCGCAGATGGGCAGCTTCGTGCCGGCGCGGCGCGCGCGGATCGGCGCCGTCGACCGGCTGTTCTCGCGCGTGGGCGCGGCCGACGACATCGCGCGCGGGCGCTCGACCTTCATGGTCGAGATGGTGGAGACGGCCGCCATCCTCAATCAGGCCGGCGAGCGCGCGCTGGTGATCCTCGACGAGATCGGCCGCGGCACCGCGACCTTCGACGGCCTCTCGATCGCCTGGGCCACGATCGAGCACCTGCACGAGACCAATCGCTGCCGCGCCTTGTTCGCCACCCACTTCCACGAGCTGACCGCGCTGGCGGCGAAGCTGCCGCGGCTGTTCAACGCCACGGTGCGGGTGAAGGAATGGCAGGGCGAGGTCGTGTTCCTGCACGAGGTGGTGGCCGGCGCCGCCGACCGCAGCTACGGCATCCAGGTGGCGAAGCTCGCGGGCCTGCCGCCGGCGGTGATCGAGCGCGCCAAGGTGGTGCTCGCCAAGCTCGAAGCCGAGGACCGCGCGTCGCCGCGCGGCTTCGACGACCTGCCGCTATTTGCCGCAGCGCCGCGGCCGGCAGCGGCGCCGCCAAGGGACGCGGCCGTTGATGCCGTCATTGCCGCGCTCGCGGCGCTGCATCCCGACGAAATGTCGCCACGCGACGCGCTCGAAGCGCTCTATGCGCTGAAAGCAAAGGCGGCGGCCGAGCAAGAAGCTTTGAAGGGAGCGAGATCATGACGAAATGGTTCAGCGCATTGATCCTGCTCGCAGGCTTCATCGGGGCGACCGCCGCGCAGGCGCAATCCTATCCCGCGCGCACCATCACGATGACGGTGACCGCCGCCGCCGGCGGCGTGACCGACGTGGTCGCGCGCGCGATCGGCCAGCGGCTCTCGGAGAGCTGGGGCCAGCAGGTCGTGATCGAGAACAAGGGCGGCGCCGCCCATGTCGCTGGGCGCGCAGGCCGTGGCCAAGGCCACGCCCGACGGCTACTCGCTGCTGGTGGCCGAGGCCGGGACCTTCACGGTCAATCCGACTCTCTACGGCAAGGGCAAGCTGCCCTACGACGAGGAGAAGGATTTTGCGCCGATCACCGGCCTCGTGCGCATCAACCAGGCGCTGCTCGGTCATGCGGCGCTGCCGGCCAACAGCGTGAGCGAGTTGATCGCGCTCGCGAAGAGCAAGCCGGGCGTCCTCACCTACGGCACCGCCGGCATCGGCTCGGCCCCGCACATGAACATGATCCTGTTCGAGAGCATGGCGGGCGTGAAGCTCCTTCCGATCCACTATCGCGGTGCGGCGCCCGCGCTCACCGACGTCATGGCCGGCCACGTCAACCTGATGTCGGTCAGCGTCAGCCTGGCGCTGCCGCCGCATCGCGCCGGGCAAGATCAAGATTTTCGGCATCGGCAGCAGCAAGCGTCTCGGCCCCGCCGCCGACATCCCGACCGTCGCCGAGAGCGGGTTGCCCGGCTACGAGGCCGTCACCTGGTTCGGGCTGTTCGCAACCGCCGGCACGCCGCGCGAGATCGTGATGAAGCTCAACGCCGAGGTCTCGAAGATCCTGGCCGATCCCGACTTCCGCGAGAAATTCCTGGCGCCGCAGATGTTCGAGCCGATGGCGAGCTCGCCGGAAGAGTTCGCGGACTTCATCAAGGCGCAAACGCAGAAATGGGCCAAGGTCATCCACGAGCAGAAGCTGTCGATCGACAAGTAGAACGCCCATGCCGAGACCGTCCGCCTTGCTGCTCGCGCTCGCCTGCCTCGCGCCGAGCGCGGCGGCGGCTCAAACTTATCCCACCAAACCGATTACCATCCTGGTGCCGGCGGCTCCCGGCGGCGTGAGCGACAGCCTCGCCCGCGCCATCGGACAAAGGCTGGGCGAAGCGTGGGGACAGCAGATCATCGTCGAGAACCGCGGCGGCGCCAATCACCAGATCGGCGCGGCCTCCGTCGCCAAGGCACCGCCCGACGGACACATGCTGATGCTGGGCGCCGAAACCATCTTCGTGATCAATCCGACGCTCTACGGCAGCAAGCTCGCCTACGACGTCAAAGGTTTCGCGCCGATCACCGGCCTGGTGCGCGCCAACCAGGCGCTGCTGGCGCATCCCTCGTTCGCGCCCAACAGCGTGAGCGAGCTGATCGCGCTGGCGAAGACGAAGCCCGGCGAGATCAGCTACGCCACCTCGGGCATCGGCTCGGCGCCGCATGTCAACGTCGCGCTGCTCGAGAGCATGGCTGGCATCAAGCTTCAGCCGGTGCACTATCGCGGCGCGGCGCCGGCGCTCAACGACGTGGTCGCCGGCCACGTCCAGCTCCTTTCGGTCGCGGTGAGCTCCGCGTTGCAGCCCTGGCGCGGCGGCCTCGTGAAGATGCTCGGCATCGGCAGCCCCAAACGCCTGCCGCAGTTGGAAAACGTACCCACCGTCGCCGAGAGCGGGCTGCCCGGCTACGAAGCCGTGACCTGGTTCGGCCTGTTCACGACATCAGGCACGCCGCGCGACGTCGTTGTTAAGATCAATGCCGAAGTGCGGCAGCTGTTCGCCGACGCGGCGTTCCGCGAGCGTTTCATCGTCCCCTACATGTACGAGACGATGACGACGTCGCCGGAGGAGTTCGCCGCTTTCGTCGAGGCGGAAACACAGCGCTGGGGCAAGGTGCTGCGTGACGCCAACATGAAGGTGGATTAGCTTACGCCACGCATCTGCGCCCGCCGCAGCAGCCACAGCCCGCCGCTCCAGGTCATCGCAATCGCCAGGCCGGCCGCAAAGGCCCACCACACGCCGATCGGCTCGGCGAGGTAGTGCACGGCGAGAAAGCCGAGACCCAGTCCGAACAGCGCCGGTTGCGCATGGGAGAAAACGGCGGCGGCGGCCTTGCCGCCGACGCGCGGATGCAGGATCACCGCCAAGCTTCCCATCACGATCGGAAATACCGCGAACGTGCCCGACGCGAAGGATCCGATCTCATGGCTGACTGTCGTGACGATGGCGACGACCAGGGCGGCCGCGGCCGCGCGCAGCGGCAGGTCGTAGCGCGTGCGTATGATGCTGTCGCGCGGAGGCGCCGGGAGACGATAGCGGGCCGAGGCCGGGATGGTGACGGCGAAGACGCCGACGTTGAGCGCGAGCGCGCCTGCCGGCGTCCACTCCACCAACCGCAAAGCGGTCGCGGCGCCAAACCAGATCAGCGTGGCCACGCCGATGCTGAGCACGATGCCGCGGCGTTGCGCCAGCACGGCATAGACGAGCGCAAAAATCGCAACCGCGGCGTTCGCGGCCGCGCTGCCGACCGCGCTGGCGGCGATGAAAGCGGGCGGATGCTCGATCGCGAGGATGATATAGGCCGCGCCCGCCGCCGTCGGCAGCGCCGTGATCAGCGCGCCGATGAAGGGGCCGCTGCGCTCGACCGCAACCGACGCTGCGACGACGATCCCCGCAGTCATCGCCATCTTGAGGGCGAGCTCGCACCAGAAGAGCAGTTCGGGGGACATTGCGAGCTGGCGAGAAGGAGCGAAAGCGTAACGCTCCCCTATTCGCTATTTGCTATTCGCCAACGTTACTTCGACCGGCGGGCCGCTCTTGATCGTCTGGTAGACGACGCAATAGCGCTCGGTGAGCTTGAGCAGCTGGTCGAGCTTGTCCTGCGGCGCGTCGGTCTCGACGTCGAAGCGCAGGCGGATCTGCGCGAAGCCGACCGGCGCGTCCTTGGCGACGCCGAGCGTGCCGCGGAAATCGAGATCGCCTTCGGCCGACACCTTGCCGGACTTGAGCGGGATGTCGAGCGCGGTCGAAACCGCCTTCAGGGTGACGCCGGCACACGCCACCAGCGCCTCCAGCAGCATGTCGCCGGAGCAGAGTTCGAGCCCGGAGCCGCCCGTCGCGGGATGCAGGCCGGCGACCGCCAGCGCCCGCCCGGTCTCCACCTTGCAGGCGATATGGGCATCGTCGAGCGTGCCTTTGGCCTTCAAGGTGATATAGGCGGCCTTGGGGTCGCTCTTGTAGCGGTCCTTGAGCGGCGCCTGCATGGCACGCAACGCGGTGGCATCCATCGTGGGGTCTCCTGCGACTATTGGTCGGGCCACAGGATATAGCGACGACTGCGCGTCGCGTCACCCCAAGGTTGCGGCGGATCGAGAGCTGTTTACCACCACATGCCGCCGCCCTGCGCGGCGCGGGTCTCGCCGTCGTCGGTGACAATGGCGCGATCGAGCGAGCGGTCGAGCGCGGCGAGCACGCGGCGCTTGACGAAGTCGAAGGCCGCAGACTGCCGGTCGCGCGGACGCGGCAGGTCGCAGGAGATCTCCTCGAACACCCGGCCCGGGATGCGGCCGCATCACCATGATGCGGTCGGCGAGCACGATCGCCTCCTCGACGTCGTGGGTCACCATCACCAGCGTCGGCTTGGTGTCGGCCCAGAGGTCGAGCAGATGATCCTGCAGGTCGGCACGGGTAAACGCGTCGAGCGCGGAGAACGGCTCGTCGAGCAGCAGCACCTGCGGCCGCGGCACCAGCGCGCGGGCGATGGCGACGCGCTGCGCCTGGCCGCCGGACAGCTCGCGCGGCCACACCCGCGCCTTCTCGGTGAGCCCGACGCGATCGAGCGCGCCGGCGACCCGCGTGCGACGTTCCTCCCTCGGATAGTGCTCCAGGCCGAAACCGACATTGTCGGCGACGCGCAGCCACGGCAGCAGACGCGGCTCCTGGAAAATGATGCCGATCTCCTCGTGCGGCTCGGTGATGACGATACCGTCGAACACCACCCTGCCCTGGCTCGGCGTGTCGAGGCCGGAGATCGCCCGCAGCATGGTCGACTTGCCGCAGCCGGAGCCGCCGATGACGACCAGGATTTCGCCGGGCGCCACGTCGAGCGAGATGCCGTCGAGCGCGCGTACCCCGTTGGGATAGGTCTTGCCGACGCGGTCGAGGGTGAGCATCGCGTTTTCTCTCAGCTTCGCGCGAAGCGGTCTTCCCAGCGCAGGAACGGCGCGGCGACGCGCGCGATGATCCAGTCCGTGGTCTTGCCGAGAATGGCGAAGGCGACGATGGCGGCGACGATCTGCGCCGGCTTGCCGAGTTGCTGGCCGTCGATGAGGAGAAAGCCCAAGCCCGTCGAGGCGCCGAGGAACTCCGCCGCCACCACGAACATCCAGCCGAGCCCGAGCCCGGCGCGCAGCGACAGCACATAGGCCGGCATGACCGCCGGCAACAGGATGCGCCGGACCATCGCGGGACCGGAGAGGCGAAAGACGCGGCCGACCTCGACGATCTTGCGATCGACCGAGATCACCGCGCCCATGACCCCGAGATAGACCGGAAAGAACACGCCGACCGCGATCAGGATGATCTTCGACGCCTCGAAGATGCCGAACCAAAGGATGAACAGCGGCACCCAGGCGATCGAGGGAATCGAACGCAGCGCCTGCAAGGTCGGATCGACGAGGCGATGACTGAGCACGGAATAGCCCGTGATCGCGCCCACGATGGTTCCGGCCGCGACGCCGCAGACGAAGCCGGCGGCGACACGGCTGAGCGTGGCGAGTGCGTGGGTCTGCAGCTCGCCGGTGCGGGCGAGATCGGTGAACGTCGTCCAGATCACCGACGGCGGCGGCACCAGGCGCCCGTTGGAGAGCCCCATCCGCACCGCGATTTCCCAGAACACGGCGAGCGCGACCGGCAGCAGGAATCCGAGCGTGGGTCGCACCCAACGCGCGAGCCTTGCGTTCGATGCCGCCTGTCCCAGTCCGGCCTGTTCAGCGGTCGCCGTCATGGAGACAAGAGACATAACACTCTCGGCAAATGCAACAGCGCGCCGTCATCTACGACCGTCACCCTGAGGTGCGAGCCCGTCAAAAAGCGCGTTCACGCGCGTCTTGACGCGCTATGGGGCGAGCCTCGAAGGGCGACGGCCCGGCTATTGCCACACCAGGAACAAGCGGCAGCAGCGGGGCCGTCCATCCTTCGAGGCCCGCGAAGACGCGGGCGCCTCAGGATGACGGATCACCAGGGTGCGCGCTTCGCGTCAATTCGTCACTGTCACGTAGCGGTCGTCGATCAGGTCGTCGACCGCCTTCTTCACGTCCACGCTCGGCCCGATCACGCCCGCCTTCTGCAGTGCGTTGCCGGCTTCGAGGATCGATTCCCGCTGCGCCGGGCCGACCTTGTTGTGGGTGAGCTCGGTGCGCTCCTTGAGCTGCTTGTCGACGACGGCGCCGTCGAGCGCCGTCACGCCGATGAAGATCTTCTTGAGCTCGTCGTAGTTGGCGAGCGAATATTTGCGCGCTTCCTCGTAGGCCGAGATCACGCGCCGCACCACGTCCGGGTTATCCTTGGCGAACTCCTCGCGCACGTTGAGGATGCCCCAGGTGTTGGCCTCGGGTTTGCGGAAGAACAGCCGGGCGCCGTCCTTGACCTCGTGCTGAGCCATCATCGGGTCGAGCCCGGCCCAGGCGTCCACGTCGCCGCGCAGCAGCGCGGTGCCGCCGTCGGCGTGCTGCTGCACCAGCACCGGCGTCACGTCCTTGTCGGTGAGACCGGCGGCGAGCAGCGCACGCACCGTGAAGATGTGCGGATCGGTGCCGCGCACCATCGCGACCTTCTTGCCCTTGAGGTCCTCGACCTTGGTGATCTTGCTGTCCTTGCCGGTGACCAGCGCGGTCCATTCCGGGCGCGAATAGACGTAGACCGACTTGATCGGATTGCCGTTGATCCTGGCGACGAGAGCGGCCGATCCAGCCGTCGAGCCGAAATTGATCGAGCCCGCATTGAGGAACTGCAGCGCGTTGCTCGACGAGACGGTCTTCACCCAGACGACCTTGATGCCGTCCTTGGCGAATTCCTTCTCCAGGAAGCCCTTCTCCTTGAGCAGCATCGATACCGGATTGTAGGTCGCCCAATCGACGTAGATTTCCTTCGGGGCGGCGAACACGGTCGCGCTCGGCAGGAGGGCGACCAGGAGGGTGGAAGCAAGCACGCGCGAAAATACGGTCATGACGACTCCGATCGTTTGCGGCCACGCTCGGCCTTTGCCGCGCTTCGTGCGCGGCAAACCACAACATGCTGGCGGGAATTGTTTGCCCGCCGTTCAGCCTGGCGAGGGGCGGGCCCCGCGCTTTAGCTGCATTTGTTAAGCGCCCGCAAGCTGCTAGCTCAAATCGGCGCTATATTTATTCTTAGAAATCCCCATAGGGAGCGTCAATGAGAAAATATTTGTCGCATTTCTGCAATATTCTGGAATTTATTTTCATGACCGGTGCTCCGGGACGCCGACATTTCCTCGACTATGTCGGCGCCCCGCGGCGCGCGTACCGGTGACACACTGCCTGCGCTCCGCTATGGCGATGGAACCATGCTGACCCCGGCCGATCAGATCTCCCGCGAGACCGAAGTCTTCGACGCCCGCGCCGTCGCGGCCGAGCTCGAGGGCCTGGCCGACGTCCATTCCGGCAACGAGCGCGAGCTCAGGATGGCGGTCTCCCGAAGGCTCAAGGCGGCGCTGGTGGAGGGGCGCGCCGCCGCCGAGCGGCTGCTGATCAGCGACCGGCACGGACGGCGCTGCGCCGAGCGGCTCTGCTTCATGCAGGACGAGATCATCCGCGTGCTGTTCGAGTTCGCGACCAAGCATCTCTATACCGCGCAGAACCCCTCGGAAGCCGAGCACATGGCGATCGTCGCCACCGGCGGCTACGGCCGCGGCGTGCTGGCCGCCGGCTCCGACATCGATCTTCTCTTCCTGCTTCCCTACAAGCAGACCGCCTGGGGCGAATCCATCGCCGAGGCGATCCTCTATTGCCTGTGGGACATGGGGCTCAAGGTCGGCCACGCCACGCGCTCGGTCAGCGAGTGCATCCGCCAGGCCAAGTCCGACATGACCATCCGCACCGCGGTGCTGGAGGCGCGCTTTCTGCTCGGCGACCACAAGCTCTTCGACGAGCTCGTCGCGCGCTTCGACAAGGAGGTCGTGCAAGGCACCGCGGCCGAGTTCGTCGCCGCCAAGCTCGCCGAGCGCGAGGAGCGCCATCGCCGCGCCGGTCAGTCCCGCTACCTGGTCGAGCCCAACGTCAAGGACGGCAAGGGCGGCCTGCGCGACCTGCACACGCTCTACTGGATCGCCAAATACGTCTACCGCGTGCGCGAGCGCGAGCAGCTCATCGAGAAGGGCGTCTACGACCCGCGCGAATACCGCCGGTTCCGCCGCTGCGGCGACTTCCTCTGGGCCGTGCGCTGCCACATGCATTTCCTCACCGGGCGGGCGGAGGAGCGGCTGTCGTTCGACATCCAGCGCGAGATCGCGGTGCGGCTCGGCTACACCGAGCATCCGGGCCTGCGCGACGTCGAACGCTTCATGAAGCACTACTTCTTGATCGCCAAGGACGTCGGCGACCTCACCGCCATTCTCTGCGCCAAGCTCGAGGACAGCCAGGCCAAGGCCATGCCGGTGCTCAGCCGCATGATGGCCCGGTTCCGGCCGCGGGCGCGGCACTCGCTGAGCGAGACCGAGGATTTCATCGTCGACTACAACCGCATCAATGTCGTCGAAGAAGGGGTGTTCAAGCGCGATCCCGTCAACCTGATCCGCATCTTTCACCTGGCGCAGAAGTACAATCTGGCGTTCCATCCCGACGCCATGCACATCGCCACGCGCTCGCTCAAGCTCATCGACCAGAAGCTGCGCGAGGACGAGGAGGCGAATCGGCTGTTCCTCGAAATCCTGACCTCGAAGAACGACGCCGAGACCGTGCTGCGGCGGATGAACGAGGCCGGCGTGCTCGGCCGCTTCGTGCCCGCCTTCGGCCGCATCGTCGCGATGATGCAGTTCAACATGTACCACCACTACACCGTGGACGAGCATCTCTTGCGCTGCGTCGGCGATCCTCTCCGACATCGAGGCCGGCCGCACCGACGACACCAAGTTCGCCAACGAGCTGATGCGCACCATTCAGCCGCGGCACCGGGAGCTGCTCTACGTCACGCTGTTCCTGCACGACATCGCCAAGGGCCGCATCGAGGATCACTCCATCGCCGGCGCGCGCGTCGCCCGCAATTTCTGCCCGCGGCTCGGCTTCACGCCGGCGGAGACGGAAACCGTTGCCTGGCTGATCGAGGTGCATCTCGTGATGTCGACGGTCGCGCAATCGCGCGATCTCTCCGACCGCATGACGATCGAGAATTTCAGCGCGGTCGTGCAGTCGGTCGAGCGCATGAAGCTCCTGACCATCCTCACCGTGGCCGACATCAAGGCGGTCGGGCCCGGCGTGTGGAACGGCTGGAAGGCGCAGCTCATCCGCTCGCTTTATTACGAGACCGAGCCCGTGCTCACCGGCGGCTTTTCCGAGGTCAACCGCGCGCAGCGCGTCGCCATGGCGCAAACCGAGTTCCGCGCCGAGCTCGAGGATTGGACACCGGCCGAGATCGACGCCTACATCGCGCTGCACTATCCGGCCTATTGGCTCAAGGTCGACCTGCCGCAGAAGATCGCTCATGCCCGCTTCCTGCGCGAAGCTGCACAGGCCGGCAAATCGCTCGCGACCGTCGGTCGCGTTCAGCACGGCGCGCGGCGTTACCGAGCTCACCGTGATGGCGCACGACCATCCCTGGCTGCTCTCGATCATCGCCGGCGCCTGCGCGGTCGCCGGCGCCAACATCGTCGATGCGCAGATCTTCACCACCACCGACGGACGCGCCCTCGACACCATCGCGGTGTCGCGCGAGTTCGAGCACGACGCCGACGAGGCGCGGCGCGCCGCCCGCATCACCGATTCCATCGAGAAGGCGCTACGCGGCGATCTGCAGCTGCCGGAGGTGGTGGCCAAGCGCGCGAGCGCCAAGGCGCGCCTGAAGGCCTTCGCCGTCGAGCCCGAGGTGACGATCAACAACGGCTGGTCGAACCGCTACACCATGGTGGAGGTGACCGGCCTCGACCGGCCCGGCCTGCTGTTCGAGCTGACCGCGACCTTGTCCAAGCTCAACCTCAACATCGGGTCCGCGCACGTCGCGACCTTCGGCGAGCGCGTGGTCGACGTGTTCTACGTCACCGACCTGTTCGGGGCGAAGATCACCTCGGCGACCCGGCAGGCGACCATCAAGCGCGCACTGCTTGGGCTGCTGTCGCCCACCCACGAGGGCGGACCGGCCAAATAATACCGGCGCGCGATTGGAATCGGCCCAGATCCGGCCGGTAACCGCGCCTTAAATCGCCCTCATTACGGTCCCGTCCGGGTCGGCCCACGGGGAAACGACATGGGGGGACGCAAGCCGAGCGCACGCCGCGAACCGGTCTTCAGCGCGAGTTCGCAGCAGGAGGATTCCGCCGAGGGCAGCCGCCCGAAATCCCCCCGCCGCCGCAAGCGCGCGGGCGCGATCGTCACGCGGATGTTCTATTGGACGCTGGTGCTCGGCGTCTGGCTCGTGATCGCCGGCATCGGCACCATCGCCTTTGCCATTTCGACGCTGCCGCCGATCCAATCGCTGCAAGTCCCCAAGCGCCCGCCCACGATCGAGATCGTCGGCCTCGACGGCAAGGCGCTCACCTCGCGCGGCGAGATGAGCGGCACCGACATCTCGATCAAGGAGCTGCCGCCCTTCCTGCCGCGCGCCTTCATCGCGATCGAGGACCGCCGCTTCTACAGCCACTACGGCGTCGATCCGGTCGGGCTTGCCGCGCGCCATGACCGCCAACGTGCTGCGCCGCGGCGTGTCGCAGGGCGGCTCGACGATCACGCAGCAGCTCGCCAAGAACCTGTTCCTGACGCAGGAGCGCACGCTCTGGCGCAAGATGCAGGAGCTGGTGCTGGCGATCTGGCTGGAGCGCAAGTTCAGCAAGGCGGAGATTCTCGAGCTCTACCTCAACCGCGTCTATTTCGGCTCCGGCGCCTACGGCGTCGAGGCCGCGGCGCAGCGCTATTTCGGCAAGCCTGCGCGCCAGGTGAAGGTCGCCGAGGCGGCGATGCTCGCGGGCCTGGTGAAATCGCCGTCGCGGCTGGCGCCGAGCCGCAACCCCAACGGCGCCGAGCGCCGCGCGCAGACCGTGCTCGCCGCCATGGCCGAGCAGGGCTTCATCACCGACACCATGGCCAAGACCGCGCTGATGCAGCCGGCGCGCGCGGTCAAGCCCGCCGGCGCGGGCTCCGTCAACTACGTCGCCGACTGGATCATGGACGTGCTCGACGATCTCGTCGGCCGCGTCGAGCAGGATCTCGTGGTCGAGACCTCGATCGATCCGGTGCTGCAGGCAACGGCGGAGAAGGCGCTGGTCGACGAGCTTGCCCTCAAGGGCCCGAAATTCGACGTGGCGCAGGGCGCCATCGTCGCGATGACGCCGGACGGCGCCGTGCGCGCGCTGGTCGGCGGCCGGAACTACGCCGAAAGCCAATACAACCGCGCGGTCGCGGCCAAGCGCCAGCCGGGCTCGGCGTTCAAGCCGTTCGTCTATCTCACCGCGCTCGAGCGCGGGCTCACGCCCGACACCGTGCGCGACGACAAGCCGGTGGCGCTCAAGGGCTGGAAGCCGGAGAACTACAGCCGCGAGTACCACGGGCCGGTGACGCTGACGCAGGCGCTCGCGCATTCGCTCAACACGGTGTCGGTGCGGCTGACGCTGGAGTTCGGACCGGTCGCCGTAGCCAAGACCGCCTATCGGCTCGGCATCTCCTCCAAGCTCGACGCCAACCCCTCGCTCGCGCTCGGCACCTCCGAAGTCTCGCTGATCGAGCTCGTATCGGCCTACGCGCCGTTCGCGAACGGCGGCGATGCGGTCGCGCCGCACGTGATCGAGCGCGTGCGCACGCCCGCCGGCAAGGTGCTGTTTGCGCGCGCGCCGCAGAACTACGGCCGTATCGTCGAGCCGCGCTACGTCGCGATGATGAATGCGATGATGCGGGAGACGCTCCACGTGGGCACCGCGCAGAAGGCGCAGCTCCCGGGCTGGCAGGCCGCCGGCAAGACCGGCACCAGCCAGGATTTCCGCGACGCCTGGTTCATCGGCTACACCGGCCATCTCGTCACCGGCGTCTGGCTCGGCAACGACAATTCCTCCCCGACGAAGAAGGCGACCGGCGGCGGCCTGCCGGTGGAGATCTGGATCGCGGGTGATGAAGGCCGGCCACCAGGGCGTTGCGGTCGCGGCGCTGCCGGGATTGACCGGCGGCCCATCGCTCGCTTCGATATTTGGACAATGGAGTCAGGCGACGCCGACGGGCTCGATCCCGACGGGCAGCGTGTCGCCGCCTGCGCCTCTGCCTCCGCCTGTATCGGTCGGCGGCCAAGGCCGCGGGCAAGCGGGCGGCGGGCAGCCGATCAGGCCGGCGACCATCGACCAGGACCTCGACGGCTGGTTCCTCGATCGGATGTTCGGGCGGCGCTGAGCGATCACGACGCCGCGTCTGATCGCGACTCGCCCGGTTAGCTGATAACCTCGATCGCAACCCGGAGCGCAGCATGAAGCTCAAGGACAAGGTCGCGATTGTCACCGGCGCAGCGCACGGCATCGGGCTGGCGATCGCCGAGCGATACGTCGCCGAGGGCGCCCGCGTCGTCATCGCCGACGTGGACAAGGCCGCGGGCGAGGCCGCCGCACGCGCGATCGGCGACAATGCCCGGTTCATCGCTACCGACGTCGGCGACGCGAAAAATGCCGAGCACGTGGTCGCGGAAACCTGCCGCGCGTTCGGCACGCTCGATATCCTCGTGAACAATGCCGGCATCATTCACGGCGCCGAGTTCCTCGACCTCGCGGAAGCCGATTTCGACCGCGTGCTGCGGGTGAACCTCAAGGGCGCCTTCCTGGTCGGCCAAGCCGCCGCGCGGCGCATGGTCGCGCAGGTGAAAGCCGGCGGGCCGGCGGGCAGCATCATCAACATGAGCTCGATCAACGCCCGGGTCGCGATCCCGAACCACACGCCCTATTGCGTGTCGAAGGGCGGCGTCGACCAGCTCACCAAGGTGATGGCGCTGTCGCTCGCACCCCACGGCATCCGCGTCAACGCCATCGGCCCCGGCTCGATCATGACCGACATCCTCAAGGCGGTCGCGACCGACCAGGAGGCGAAGCGGCGGATCCTTGCGCGCACGCCGCTCGGGCGCATCGGCGAGCCCGACGAGATCGCCGCCATTGCCGTCTTCCTCGCATCGGCGGACGCGAGCTACATCACCGGCGAGACCATCTACGCCGACGGCGGCCGGCTCGCCCTGAACTACACGGTGCCGGTCTCGGACAAGGCGCTCGACTGAGGCTCAGACGTCAATGGCTGCAAAGCGCCCACCGGCACTGGATCGCATCGACGTCAAGATCTTGGCGGCGCTGCAGCGCGACGGGCGCTCGACGATCCAGAAGCTGGCCGAGACGGTAGGGCTGTCGCCGCGCGCCTCGCCTCGAGCGGGTGCGGCGGCTCGAAGCATCCGGCGTCATCGCGGGCTATCAAGCCGTGGTCGAGCTCGCCCGCCTGGCGCGACCGGTCAACGTGTTCGCCGAGATCATCCTGGAGAAGCAGGCCAACCGCGGCCGGCTCGAAAAGCGGCTGAACGCCATCGACGAAATCGTCGAGTGCTGGGAGGTCAGCGGCAATGTCGACTACGTCGCCCGTTTCGTCTGCGCCGACATCGCCGCCTACGAGGAGCTTACCCGCGACCTGATCGACGATCCCGATCTCGGCGTCGCGCGCATCGTCAGCCATGTGGCGCTGCGTCCGGTGCGCCGTTTCGGCGGCTATCCGGAATCGCTGCTGTCCCACAACAAATGACGAGAAGTTAACGATCCGCCGTTTCGGTCGCGCCGGACCAGCCGCGCCGCCGAATCCGCCGTCTCCCGGTTCCACTTCCGCCGCCGATGCTGCCGCCACCACTTACATTTGCCATGCGGCAGTGTGAGTCGCGCGGAGACGTGTCATGGAAGACGCCATCAACCTGGAGAATCGCTACAGCGCGCACAATTACGAGCCGCTGCCGGTCGTGCTCGCGCGCGGCAAGGGCGCGCATCTCTGGGACACGTCCGGACGGCGCTACGTCGACATGATGAGCGCCTATTCGGCCGCCAGCCACGGCCACGGCCATCCGCGCATTCTCGGGGCGCTGACCGCGCAGGCCAAGCGCCTCGCCGTGCCCTCGCGCGCCTACTACAGCGATCGGCTCGGTCCGTTTCTCGAGGAGCTCTGCAACATCACCGGGCTCGACGCCGCGCTGCCGATGAACACCGGCGCGGAGGCGGTCGAGACCGCGGTCAAGGCCGCGCGCCGCTGGGGCTATCGCGTCAAGGGCATCGAGCGCGACCGCGCCGAGATCATCGTCGCGTCGGGCAATTTCCACGGCCGCACCACGACCGTCATCTCCTTCTCCACGGAAGCCGACTATCGCGACGGCTTCGGGCCGTTCATGCCGGGCTTCCGCGCGGTGCCGTTCGGCGATCTCGCCGCGGTCGAGCGCGCCATCACGCCCGACACGGCCGCCGTGCTGGTCGAGCCGATCCAGGGCGAGGCGGGCATCATCGTGCCGCCCGCCGGCTGGCTCATCGGGCTTGCGCGCATCTGCGAGGCGCACAACGTGCTCCTCATCCTCGACGAGGTGCAGTCGGGCCTCGGCCGCACCGGCGCCTGGTTCGCGTTCCAGCACGAAGGCATCGTCCCGGATGGCCTCATCCTGGGCAAGGCGCTGGGCGGCGGCGTGCTGCCGGTCTCGGCCTTCGTCGCCAGGCGTGAGGTCATGGACGTGTTCACGCCGGGCTCGCACGGCTCGACCTTCGGCGGCAATCCGCTCGCCGCCGCGGTGGGGCTCGAAGCGCTGCACGTGATCCACGACGAGGGGCTGGTGGAGAAGAGCCGCGTGCTCGGCGCCCACATGCTCCGGCGCCTGCACGCGATCAAGAGCCCGGCGCTCAAGGAGGTGCGCGGCCGCGGGCTGTGGGTCGGCGCCGAGATCGATCCCACTGTTGCCAGCGCGCGCGAGGCCTGCGAACGGCTGCTGGCGAAGGGCGTGCTCTCGAAGGAGACGCACCGCACGGTCGTTCGGATGGCGCCGCCGCTCGTCATCGCGCCCGAGACGCTCGACTGGGCGCTCGATCGCTTCGAGGAAGTCGTCCGCGAGCTCGACGGCACGGGCCAGCGCTCGCACGCGGCCTGACATCAGGGAAGGACTGACAATGACCACGCTCGACAGACGCAGCGCGCGCTTCCTGATGTGCCGGCCCGAGCACTTCGCGGTCAGCTATTCCATCAATCCGTGGATGGACCCGCAGAGCTGGGCGCGCGACGAGCGCGCCCATGCCGCGGCGGCGGGCGAATGGGCGGCGCTGCACCGCAAGCTCACCGCGCTCGGCGGAACGGTCGAGCTCGTCCCGCCCGTGCCCGGCCTGCCCGATCTGGTCTTCACGGCCAATGCCGCCGTCGTGCTCGATCGGCAGGTGCTGCTGGCGCGCTTTCGCCATCCCGAGCGCCGGCGGGAGGAAGCGCACTTCGAGGCCGCCTTCCGTTCGCTGCAGGCGCGCGGCCTGGTCGATGCCGTGCGCAAGCTGCCGGAGGGCGTTGTGCTCGAAGGCGCCGGCGACTGCGTGTTCGACCAATCGCGGAAGCTGTTCTGGATCGGCTACGGGCCGCGTTCCGACGCCGCCGCGCGCGGCGCGGTCGAGGACATGTTCGGCTGCGAAGCGCTCGCGCTCGAGCTCGCGGACAAGCGCTTCTACCATATGGACACGGCGCTCGCCCCGCTCCCCGGCGGCGAGGTCATGTATCTGCCGGAAGCCTTCACCACGGCGGGCAGGGCCGCGATCCGCGACCGGGTCGCGCGGCACGAGCGCATCGAGATCGGCATCGAGGACGGCTGCCGCCTCGCGGCCAATGCCGTCGTCCTGGGTCATACTTTAGTCGTGTCCGGACTGCAGCGAGCGGCTGCGCGCCGAGCTCAAGGAACGCGGCTACGAGGTCGTCACCACCCCGCTGCCGTCGTTCCTGCGCAGCGGCGGCTCGGCATTCTGCCTGACGCTGCGGCTCGACCGGCAATCGGTTCCGGTTTCCGCCGCCGTCAGCCATGCCGCGGTGGCGTGACGCATCGATTGTGTGCTCAGCGCGCAAATCTCCACTGACAAGCGCCGTGAATTTGATCTAAGCTTCCTCCCAGTTACGGACGTGAAGCCGGTTGGGCCGTCAACAATGATCGACGGTGGCGACAAAGCCGGCAACGTCCGCGCGGGAAACCCACGGGAGGACTGCATCATGCTCAAGGGCAAGATGTCGCGTCGCCGTTTCCTGGCGACGACGGCTGCCTCGACTGCCACCCTCGCAATGCCCTATGTCCGCGGAGCCTACGCCGCCGGCAAGCTGTCGATCGGCTTCTGGGACCACTGGGTCCCCGGCGCCAACAACGCGTCGACGGCAGCTGTGCGAGGAATGGGGCGCCAAGGAGAAGGTCGAGGTCTCGATCGACTACATCACCTCCCAGGGCAACAAGAACCTGCTGACCATCGCCGCCGAGGCGCAGGCGCGATCCGGTCACGACATCTTCGCATTCCCGAGCTGGCAGCCCGCCGACCATGCCAATCGGCTGGAGCCGGTCGACGACATCATGGCGGAGCTGATCAAGCAGAACGGCGCCGTCAACAAGACCGTCGAATATCTCGGCCGAGCCAACGGCCGCTGGGTCGCCGTGCCGGCCGGCCGTCGGCAGCCAGATCAAGGGGCCGTGCTCGCGCATCGACCTCCTGAAGAAGCATGCCGGCATCGACGTGCTGGCGATGTATCCGGCGGGCTGCGCCGCCGAAGGCCGACGCCTGGACCCTGGACGCCATGCTCAAGGCGGCCGAGGCCTGCCACAAGGCCGGCTTCCCGTTCGGCATCGGGCTCGGCGTGACCGAGGACAACGTCGACACCGCCGGCGCGATCTTCCAATCCTTCGGCGCCGACCTGGTGGACGCCAAGGGCAGCATCTCCGTCAAGTCGGATGCGGTGCGCCAGGCGCTCGAATACTACAAGAAGCTGGCGCAGTGGCTGCCGCCGGACGCGCCGGCCTGGGACAACGCCTCCAACAACAAGTATCTGATCGCCGGCAAGGGCGCGCTGATCATGAACCCGCCGAGCGCCTGGGCGGTCGCCAAGCGCGACGCGCCGCAGGTCGCCGAGCAACTGTGGACCCACGGCATGCCGGCCGGTCCGAAGGGGCGCTACGCGCCGTTCCTGCCCTACTTCTGGGGCATCTGGAACTTCGGCAAGAACAAGTCGGCGGCCAAGAGCCTGCTCGTCCACCTCTCGCAGCCCGCGGCGGTCGAGAAGATGGTGAACGCGAGCGCCGGCTACGACCTGCCCGCGTTCGAGAAGCTGACCACGTTCAAGGTCTGGGCCGAGGAAGGGCCGCCGAAGGGCACGCTCTACCACTACCCGAACCCGCACAATCACCAGATCCTCTCGGTCGCGGCCGCGCCGGCGCCGCCGAAGATCGCCGTGCAGATCTACACCCAGGCATCCAGACCAAGATGGTGGTGCGCTTCATGCAGGGCGAGGCGATGGAAAAGACCCTCGCCTGGGCCGAAAGCGAAGTCGAAGGCTTCATGCGGACCTGAGCTTGCGCTCCGTGAGCGCCCCTCACCCCACCCCTCTCCCCGTAAAGAACGGGGAGAGGGAGCAGACCGAGTTCGCGGCTCGCACTCGGCTTGCCCTCACGAGGTGACGCATGGTCGATGCGGTATTGAAGGCCCCTTCGATGGCCGGGAGCGTCCGCCGGCGCTCCGCCTTGCGCAGGGCGATGCAGCGCAAATCGACGATCGCCTTCCTGATGACGCTGCCGCTGATCCTGCTGGTCGTCCTGCTCGTTCTCTATCCCGCCCTCTACTCCGTCCATCTCGCCACTTTGAACAAGTCGATGGAGCGCTTCGTCGGCTTCGGGAATTTCCTGTTCCTGTTCAAGCGCGAGACGTTCTGGATGGTGGTGCAGCAATCCTGCATCTTCGCCATCACCGCCGTCATCTTCAAAGCGCTGATCGGCTTCATCGTCGCCCATTTCGTGCACAACGTGCCCGGCAACAAGCAGCGCAAGTGGCGCGGCATGCTGCTGGTGCCGTGGGTGATCCCGCCGGCGATGAGCTGCCTCGCCTGGCTGTGGCTGTTCGATCCGTCCTACAGCGCCTTCAACTGGGTGCTGGAGAAGTTCAGCATCGGCCCGATCCCGTGGACCGGCGACGCCTATTGGGCGCGCTTCTCCGTCATCCTGGTCAACGTCTGGATCGGCGCGCCGTTCTTCATGATCATGTATCTGGCGGCGCTGAAATCGGTGCCCGAGCAGCTCTACGAGGCCGCCGCCATCGACGGCGCCAACTGGTGGCAGAAAATGTGGTACGTGACGATCCCGATGATGCGCAACATCATGGCGATCACCGCGCTGTTCTCGCTGATCGTGACCTTCGCCAATTTCGACATCGTGCGCATCCTCACCGCCGGCGGGCCGCTCGACCGCACCCACGTGTTCGCCACCTGGGCGTTCTGGATCGGCATCCAGGGCAGCGACATCCCGCTCGGCGCGGCGGTCTCGCTGTTCATGGTGCCGATCCTGACCGTCGCGGCCGTCTTCATTCTGCGCGACATCCACCGCCGCGCGAGTGAAATGTCATGACCGCCACAGCGATCGACACCCACGCCGCGCCCGCGAGGCGCCCGAAATACGGCAGCATGAGCCGCGACCGGCGCTGGGCGCTGCGCTGGTCGTATTTCTTCCTCACGCTGTTCGCGATCTTCTTCCTGCTGCCGCCGATCTACATGCTGATCACCTCGCTCAAGACCAGCGCGGAGATCTCGGCCGCGACCAATCCGTGGTGGGTCTCCAATCCGACGCTCGGCAACTACATCGAGCTCCTGACCTCGAACCAGTACCTGACATTTTTCCGCAACTCGGCGCTGGTCTCCGTCATCGTCGTGACCATCACGATGCTGATCAGCATTCCCGCCGCGTTTGCGCTCTCGCGCATGCGGTTCTGGGGCTCCACCATGCTCGCGACCGGGATCTTCCTCACCTACCTGATCCCGGAGACGCTGCTGTTCATCCCGCTGTTCAAGATGTTCGCGCTGGTCAACGAATACACCGACATCCAGCTGATCAATCGCTGGTGGGTGCTTCTGCTGCTCTATCCGACGCTGACGGTGCCGTTCTGCACCTGGATCATGATCGGCTATTTCGCCTCGATCCCGAAGGAGCTCGACGAGGCCGCGCTGATGGACGGCGCCAACTACCGGCAGATCCTCACCCGCGTGTTCATTCCCGTGGCGCTGCCCGGCCTCATCGCCGCGACCATCTTCGCCTTCACGGTATCGTGGGCGCAGTTCCTCTATCCGCTCGCCTTCACCACCTCGGCCGACCAGCTCGTGCTGCCGGTCGGCATCATCACCTCGCTGATCAAGGGCGACGTCTTCAACTGGGGGCAGATCATGACCGGCGCGCTGCTCGGCGCCGCGCCGCCGCTGATCATCTACGCCTTCCTGATGGACTACTACATCGCCGGGCTCACCGCCGGCGCCACCAAGGGATAGAGTTCATGGCGCAAGTCTCGCTGACTCACTCTGGCGTCATGGCCGGACTTGTTCCGGCCATCCACGCCTTTGTCGCCGCGCGAAAGACGTGGATGCCCGGCCCAAGGCCGGGCATGACGGCGGAGCGGTTGGCACAAGCGCACCGAGAAAGGCTCTAGTCATGGCGCAAGTCTCGCTGCGGAAGGTGGTCAAGCGCTTCGACGACACCGAGGCGGTGCGCGGCATCGACCTCGACATCGCCGACAAGGAGTTCGTGGTGCTGGTCGGCCCGTCCGGCTGCGGCAAGTCGACGACGCTGCGGATGATCGCCGGGCTCGAGGAGATCAGCGACGGCGAGATCGCGGTCGACGGCGAGGTCGTCAACGACGTGCCGCCGAAGGACCGCGACATGGCGATGGTGTTCCAGAACTACGCGCTCTACCCGCACATGACGGTGTACGAGAACATGTCGTTCGGGCTGCGCCTCAAGCACTATCCCAAGGCCGAGATCGCGCGCCGGGTGCAGGAGGCCGCCCGCATCCTCGACATCACCGAGCTGCTCGAGCGCAAGCCGCGGCAGCTTTCCGGCGGCCAGCGCCAGCGCGTCGCCATGGGCCGCGCCATCGTGCGCAACCCGAAGGTCTTTTTGTTCGACGAGCCGCTGTCGAACCTCGACGCCAAGCTCCGGGTGCAGATGCGCACCGAGATCAAGCGCGTGCACCAGAAGGTGCGCACCACCACGGTCTACGTCACCCACGACCAGGTCGAGGCGATGACGCTCGCCGACCGCGTGGTGGTGATGCACCACGGCAAGATCGAGCAGATCGGCGCGCCCAACGACCTCTACCATTCGCCGCTGACGCGCTTCGTCGCCGGCTTCATCGGCTCGCCGGCGATGAACTTCCTCCCCTGCCGCCTGGAGGAGGCGGACGGCGCGCTGCGGGTGCGGCTGAACGACGAGATCACGCTGCCGGTGCCGGCCGCGCGCACCGCGCGCTACAAGGCGCATGTCGGACGCGACGGACTGACCTTCGGGCTGCGGCCGGAGCACCTGACCGAGGCCAGGCCCAACGGCGACAAGCAGGTGGGCTACATCGACGCCGTGCTCGAAGTGACCGAGCCGCTCGGCATGGAGACGCTGGTGTTCTGGCGCATCGACGGCAAGGACGTCTGCGCCCGGGTGAGCCCCGACGCCGGCGCGCGCGAAGGCGTGCGCATGCGGCTCGCCGCCAGCGTCGACAACATGCACCTGATCGAGGATGCGAGCGGCCGGGTGATTTGAGCCGGGCTAGGCACGGCGCTCATGCAGGAAGGTTCAAGAAATACCGTGTATGCCGCAGCTCGCCCGTCTTGGTGAGCGCGCCTTTCTCAACGAGGTCTTGCAGGTCGCGCGTCGCGGTCGCCCGCGAGGTCTTGCTGATGCTGATGTAGTTCTCGGCGCTGAGGCCACCCTTGAAGCCGTCGATGCCTTCGCGGAACAGACGGGCAATGGCCTTGGACTGGCGTTCGTTGAGCTTGTCGCGGAATTTCTCGTAGAACTTGGCCTTGGCGACGTAGAAGTCAACGCGCTTGATCGTGTTGTCCTGCGCTTGCAGGACCGTGTTCCCGAAATAGGTCATCCAGCCGTCGATGCGGAGGTCCTTGTTGTTGCGTTCGAGCGCGGCGTAATAGTCCTTGTGCTTGCGCTCGATCGTGTAGGCGAGCGCGATCAGGCTCGGCTGACCGAGATTCTGGGCCAGCGATTTTTCGGCGAGCGCGCGGCCGATACGGCCGTTCCCGTCTTCGAACGGATGGATGCACACGAAGTAAAGGTGCGCGAGGGCGGCGCGCGTCAGCGCCGGCAGCGGGGTCTTGCCACTTGGCGCTGTGTCATTGAACCAGATGATGAGGCGCTTCATGTCCGCGGGCACGCGCGTGGAAGGCGGTGCCTCGAAATGGACCGTGCGCTTGTGGATGGGACCGGAGACGACCTGCATCGCATCGGGGTGCGTGCGATAGCCGCCAATGACTTTAATCTCCTTATCCCCGGCCAGCAGCATCTTGTGCCAGCCGAACATCGTCTGATCGGTCAGCGGCTCGGCATAGCCGCGATAGAGGTCGATCATCATCTGGGAGATGCCGCGCTCGGCCGGCTTCACGTTCGGCGATTCGGCGTCGAGGCCGAGCTGGGCGCGCAACGAGGACTGCACGCTGTCGCGGTTCAGGATTTCGCCCTCGATCTCGGAAGTCTTGACCGCCTCCTCGCTCATCAGCTCGATCTTCAGGGTCTCCTGTTCGTCGGCGCCGATGTGCTTATAAGCCCCCACGAATTCGCCCGATTGGCGCAAGAATTGCCGCTCCAGAGGCTCTAATACATTGGAGTCATACGTGAAATTCGGCCAATCGGGCTGTTCCCAGTTCCAGGTCATGAGCTATTAGCGCCTCTTACATAACTCACCAATGGCTAAAGTATGAGTTATAGCAAGGAATTCTATAGCTCATTGGTGGGGCGGCCTTGATATCCATGTTCACTTTATGTTCTCTATGCATGATGTGTCGTGTGGTTGATGGCGGCCGACCCGAGCCAGCGGGGATGTCAGGACCACGCGGCTGATAAAGGGTCTCATACAATGTCGATGGAAACGCACGTTTTCTTTCGCGGCAAGCTGCCGACCAAGGCGGCGCTTTCGCGTGCGATGAAGGAGTTGGGCTTTCCTTTCTCTATCAAACCGGTGACCGGTTCGCTTGAGCAGCAAAGCGGCTTCATGCCGATGGTGCGACGGGGGGAGGAGACCGGCGTGGAATTCGACGTCTGGAACGACCATGCCGCGGTCGCAGAGTTCGCCGACGTGGGTGTCGATCCGAGCTTCGAGCGCGTGGCGAATTTCCGCTGGGGCGGCGACTATGAAGAAGCAGTTGCGGGCATGTGCGCGGCCGCGGCGTTGGCAAAGCTCATGAACGGGGTCGTGTTCGACGAGGCGGAAGACAGATTGCTGTCGGTGGAAGACGCGGTCGCCTTAGCCAGGAAAGGCCTGAAGGGGCTGCTCGAGCCGCCAAAACAACGCAATCCGCGGGGCCCGACCGCGCTCAAACGCATGCTCGCGCCGCTGCTAACTAAGCGCAGCGATCTCGTGCTCGCCCATCGCCTGCTCCTGATCCGCCCGGTGCGCCATTTGATGCGGGGCGCCGAGTTCGAATGGAGTGACCATGGAACAAAATGCAGCACTCGGCCGTTCATCAGGCCGCTCTACCAGCCTTCGCGGGTATTCCTAAACGACGCAGTGTTCAGCGAAAGCGTGGAGAACCCCGATTTCGAGCCGATGCTTTTCGACCGCCTCGCGGCGGAGGTGTTCGAACCGTTGGGCAAGATCTCGACGATCGAGGACTTCATCGAATCCGACTGGGGCAAGAGGCTGTGGCTCAGTGAACGGTTCCATTCGATTTTGTTGTTGCACGGGCTTGAGGAGGCGAAGGCTGTCGCCGCGACAATGGACGAGGAGGACAAGCAGTATTTGGAGAAATGCAAAGCTCGACTAGCGGTCGCGAACCGCAAAGATGCTATGGAAATGTACCATCGTAGGAGCGAGCTCAAGTCGGCGGAGGACGATGTGGAACGGTCCAAGGAGCGGCAGGCACTGCTCGCTCGCGGCGAGGCCGCAGTTTTTGAGCATTATCGCGTCTGGGAAGGCGAAGTCGCGCGAGGCCACAAGATCGAGCAGGCTTGGGAGCCCTCACCCTTTCCAGCGCAACTGTCGGCGACTCAGCGCGTGGCGGAATTAGCCGACCCGAAGTTGACGCCGACGCCCTGGCTCGACTTTCCCCCCACTTGGCGGCAGGACCCGCCGGAGACGCCCGGCGAGATACGGTTCGCGGTCCGCTGGTGGTACCGGCAGGACCGGCTGGAACTGCTTCACCCGATCACACGCGAACAGGCGGAGACGCGCCATCGCAATTTCGAGAATTATGTGCTCGCGAAGCGATTGCCCGCGGGGCAAGTGCTGATCCTGGGCCGCGGTGCGTCCGCCATGAGGAAGGAACTGCCGCTCGTGAGATACGTATTGTGGATCTATGACTCGCAGGGCCAGCGCATGATCGTCGACTTTCAAGAGGATCTCGACAATCGAGGCGTACTGCAAATGAGATCAGTTGACATCAAGGGGAGCGAGAGCTGGTATTCGTACCTGAGTTTTAGGGAAGGCGAGAAATCGATTCACGACCACAGGATGGCGGAAAGATCGTATGAGTGTCGCCCCATGACGGACGACGACCGATCACTCTACGCGTTTCGGCCGCCTGGCTTCGGGGAGTTCGACGATCTCTGGCGGCGCATCTCGACGTATCTGAGCAACGAGGGTTTCGGTGTGCTCGCGTGACTGTGCAAGCACGCGTCACTTTTGTCCCGGCCTCACTTCGATTACGATGATTCGTTTTGTCCCGAAAAGCCGATACGCGGTTTGAGCAAGCTCCTTCATGCGCGGGAGGCTCAAGCCGCGCTCGCCTGTTTTCGGGTCATAGGCGCACGTCGTTGAGATTTCAGCGAGCCTTTCGTAGGCATCAATGCGTGTCGAACCCTTCTGCCCATATTTGGCGGCAGCCTGCCCCGATTTCATGCCTGATACTTCAGCTTTGTAGTCTGGCTTATTTTCGCCGTTGATCCCGTCGGCAATCCTCTTGTGGACCTTGGTGCCGAAGTCGGCGGGGCCCAGGTAACCTCCGTTCTTTCGGACGAAGTCCACGGCTTCGTCCGTGCGCTCTTGCACGTTATCGAGCTTATCGCATGTCTTTTTCACCTCATCCCTGGTCAAGCGGCCGACCCAGGCAATCCTGGGATTGTCAACTTCTTTTTCGTCTTGGAATCCGATGTCACGCGCCTTGAACGCCAATACCACCGCGCCGTCTCGGCTGTATTGGCTTGAGAGCCATGTGAACAAGGCGGCCCCGGCGGCACCCACGAGGCTCGGGCTGGCTTCTCCGGCACCAGGCCCGATACCTGGAGCCGAACGAGAGAAAAGGCCGCCACCCGGTTTGCCCCTTGCCAACTGCACCATCGCGTGCGGCACGGGCCCTTCGCTGGTCCACTCGCTCGCTGAGATTGGCTGACCGTCCGCGCCGTAAATGGTCTGCGTATCGCCGTTGTTCTCGAACGTGATCTGCTGGCCATCGAGGAGGACGATCGTGTGGCGCTCGTCCCAGCCGGCGATGCGAGGATCGAGACTGAACTGAGAATGGATGCTGCTGCCGTCGCGGTTGACTACCTCCTGCTCGGCCAGCGTGCCGTCGGGGCGGTGAGTGCTGGTGACGGATTCCCAGGCCTCCTCGCCGGTGTCATCGAGTTCGACCTCGCGGCGCGATGACGCGGGACCATGGGCGCCGGTCTTGGTCCATTGCCCGCCGTCGGAATGGCCGGCGGGCACACGCGGCTGGTTTGGATCGAAGCCGTCGCGTCCGTCGCCGGGCAAATCTGCCTCGGCACTTGGGCCGCGGTTCGAGCCGCGAATTGCATTCATTTCGGCGATCGAGCGGGGCATGTGCATCTCTCCAAAAAGAAGCGCCGCCGGAGCGGGTGCTCCGGCGGCGCTGGTCACGGGTTGAGTTGAGGCTGTGAAAACGAGACGGCCGGACGGGCCGCCGAACTACGAAATCGCGGCCGCGTCGTTGGTGATGGGCCGATCGACCAATCGGGTTGGCAGGATGCGAGGCGGATCTAGCGGGCGGGCATCAGCTTGTTCGGCGCTGTCCCAAAACCAGGCACGCGGGACAGCGGGACGGCGCCTTCAAGTTGTTATTTCAACGAGAGATTTTATGTCCCAGAACCTGCCTCGAGGTGTCCCACGGGCTGGTGCCGTCGTCGCCGTACAGGTTGGTCTCGCACACCTTCGCTACTGCCGATGCGCTCAGCCGGGCGCACCGGCGTCCGATCATCCATGCGCAATTATGGATCGTGCGCCTTTTGTAGCTGAATCGCGTTACGTAGTCTATTAAATTCATATCGTAGCTATTTTTTGCTTGGTTGCTGTAAGGCAACGGTAACCGTCGGTTCCGAGACAAGGCTCTCGAACGCTTCTTCGAGACAGGCGATGGACGCCGGCTCAGCGTGCAGAATACGAGACGGATTGCCAACATTCTGCGCGCACTCGATGACGCATCGCGTCCGGAGGACATGAATTTGCCAGGCTTCCGCTTTCATGCCCTCGTTAGCCGCCACAAGGGCCGCTATGCGGTGAACGCCAGCGGAAACTGGCGGATCACATTCGGTTGGGCCAAAGGCGATGCCACCGACGTCGATCTGGAAGACTATCACTGAGGACGAGCTCAATGACCCAAAACGCTCCGAAGCGCGGCTTGCCGCCCATGCATCCCGGCAAACTTCTGCGCGAGGAGATTTTGCCGGCGCTGGCTCGGCCCAAGACGGAAATCGCCAAGCTGCTCGGCGTGTCGCGTCAGACGCTCTATGACATCATCGACGAGAAGCAGCCGGTGACAGCTACCATGGCATTGCGGCTCGGGAAGCTGTGCGGCAACGGTCCCGATCTCTGGCTCAATCTGCAGAAGCGGTACGATCTGCACCGCGCCGAGCAACAACTGGGGGACAAGATCAGGACCATCCCGACATTGGAAGTCGCCTGACGAGACGCCTCAGGGCCGAGGTGCGCAGCAAGGCCGGACGGCGTTCTTCGTCGATGCGTCGAAGACGAGCGCCGTCCGGATCCAACGCGAGACCGCTGCGAGCGAGAAGGCGAGATGAAGCCGTTCACCAAGCTTGCAACGGCTGCGGCTCTTTGGCCCGGACTAAATCACAGGGTCTGAACGGAGGATTCGCAACAACACCTCTCGACTAAAACCGGCGGTCGAAAGCGTCTGCGCTACACGGCCCGATAAGGCATGCCATAGTACCGCTTAGATGCGGCGTGATGCGTGGGGGCGTTTCGTGCGAGTTCTTGTGTGGTTGAGCGCTGCCGCGCTTTGCGCAGGATGTGCCAGTCCGGAAACAGTTCGATTTGTAGCCAAGCCTCAGCAAGAGGCAATGGTGCGAGACGGCCAAGCAGCGCTTGCCTCGCGTGGCAAAAATTCACTTCGTCCTCATTCGGCCGGCTGCTCGACAATTCAACCAAGGCGCCCGCCCTGTGTTTGTCGTCGGGATTTTCAACATGACTCGGGGGCCCCTCGAATTTCGGATGGCCAACATCGAGGCTGCGCAACTCATAGAACAGCAGTACGTCGGCCTTGGCGTCATCAGCTATGAGGAGCTCGTCCGCGAAGAGCGAAATCGACAAATTGCCAGTGCGATCCTTGTTGGCGTAGCTGCCGCCGGAAATGCCTATTCAGCCTCCCGGGCCGGCTACTACAACTCGAACAGCACTGTAACGACGCCAAGCGGAAGGACTTATCAGGTCAACACAACGGGCTACAGCCCCACCGCCAATGCTATCGCCCAATCCACCGCCGCCATGCAGAATGAGGCAATGATTTCCTCGACCCTCGAGAGTGGTCAGCGAAACCTTGCGGCCCTCGAGGCCGGCGTCATCAAAGACAACACGCTTCTGCCTGGAGAGTGGTACGGCGGCCAGCTTCATCTGCAGCCGCCCGCTTCGGCAAAGTCGGGCGCCGCGAAGACTTATTCCATCGCCTTGAACGTCGGCAGCGACCGTCACCAAATCGACATCGTGCAGGAAGGTTCTCGCTGAGCTGCACGATCATGGCGGGGCGGGAAGCTTTGCGGCAACGGTCCCGATCTCTGCCTCGATCTGACGGACAAGAGGTCATCATGCGTTGCCGAACAATCCTGGCGGGGATTTGCTCCACAAGTCTGATGCTTTCGTCGTGTGCCGGCGGCGCCCAGGCGGCGGCAACCGGACCCGACAATGCATCGGATGCAACGGCCGCATACGACGTCGCAGAGGCCGCGCCACGCGTTGATCAAAGACCGGCGGCGGCGGGGAGCAATACACCGCCGATTTTCCCTCCGGATTATCGGTCGCGCATCGCCTCGGCCCTGCTCGCCGAATATGTGGACAAGAGCAAAGGGCCGCCGGAGATCACGGCTCCGAAACCGAGGCCAATCCCGAATTCGGGGATGCACATGTCGGTATGCGTGGGGTTCCCGGTCGCCGTCTTGTATGGGCTGGTCGATGCGACGCGTATGCGTCGATGGGTGATTTTTGCGGTTCCGGAGAGCGGTGCACCCGGGCGATTTGCCTTCAAGAAAAGGGAGCTCGGCAATTTGGACCGCTGTGAGGGCGAAGGCGAGATGAAGCCGTTTACCGAGCTTGCGCAAGTGGGTGACAAATTGAAAGCCTGCCACGCAACAGGTGAACGTCGCTGCACCGTGACTAGGGGACCCACGGGGAGAGACATCGTGGTTACTCCTACACCTTCCCGCTAGACCGGCCTTTCATATTCTTCAAAGCTGCCGGCACCCCGGCATTTTGCCTGTGGGTGACTCGCGTCGTTTTGGCGTCTGATGCGAGTCCGCTTGTTCCCCGGTTTCGGACGGATTTAGGCCACGCCGCATTCGACGCGATGGGCCACAAGCGGTCATGCCCCCTTCCGCCCTGCCGCGTGGTTGATGTAGCCTAATCTTCGAGCCGGCCCCGGCGGGACGTGCCGAAGTCCCCCCTTTTTGGCGGCAGGCTGATGCCGTCGGCGGGCAGCCCACTCAGACCATCATTTATGCGGTCTATCCATGCTCGCATTGCGCGCCCGCGTGCATTTTATGTGCGCGCGATAACGACGATCAGGGAGGAGGACGCCAATGAAACTTCCCCGCCGACAATTGCTGCGTCTGACGGCAGGTGCTGCCGCACTCCCGGTTTTTTCGCGCGTCGCTTGGGCGCAAGCGTATCCGTCGCGGCCGGTGCGCTTGGTCGTCCCCATTGCCGCCGGCGGCTCGCAAGACATTCTGGCGCGTCTCATCGGTCAATGGCTTTCGGAGCGGCTCGGCCAGCAATTCGTGATCGATAACCGGCCAGGCGGAGGCGGCAATATCGGCACCGAAGCGGTCGCGCGCGCTCCGGCCGACGGCTACACGCTCCTCCTTGTCTCTCCGGCAAATCTGGTCAATGCGGTGCTCTACGACAAGCTCAATTTCAACTTCATCCGCGACGTCGCGCCGATCGCCAGCATCATCCGCGTGCCGCACGCGATCGTGGTGCATCCTTCGCTGCCTGCCACAACGGTGCCTGAGCTCATCGCCTACGCGAAAGCGAACCCCGGCAAGGTGAACATGGCCTCCGGCGGCGTCGGAAACGCGACGCATCTGACGGGCGAACTGTTCAAGATGATGGCCGGCGTCGACATGGTGCACGTGCCCTACCGTGGCGGTGGGCCAGCGTTCGCCGACCTCCTCGGGCGACAGGTGCAGGTGTTTTTCCCCACGATGGTCTCGTCAATCGAGTACATCAGGGCCGGCAGTCTGCGCGCGCTGGCGGTGACCGCGGCGACGCGATCGGAGGTGCTACCGGACATCCCGATCGTCGGCGAGTTCGTCCCGGGCTACGAGGCAAGCTCGGTGTATGGCCTCGGCGCGCCCAAGAATACGCCTACCGAGATCGTCAACAAGCTCAACAGGGAGATCAACGCTGCGCTCGCCGATCCCAAGCTGAAGGCGCGGCTTGCCGACGTCGGTGGCGATGTGCTTGCGCTCTCGCCCGCCGACTTTGGCAAGCTGATCGCAGAGGAAACCGACAAATGGGGCAAGGTGATCCGCGCGGCCAACATCAAGCTGGACTGATCCGCGGCGTCCCCCGCGGGGATATTACATAACGTCCCGATATGCGAACACTGACCGGGACATGACCGCTTCGGGTCACAACCGGTAAGGCTCGGATCGAGCAAATGTCTTCCGGTTTGCCCCCGATTGTGTTGCAAAAGTCGAAAGTTGTAGGGTGCCGAATTTTTCGCAAAAACACGAAACGGAAAGCAATCGCCAATTCGTATAACCTCAATCGCGTTACCGAAGTCGCCTGTGAGTTTAGCGTGAGGCGATGAGGTCCCTCACGTCCTTACACGAGAGTCGCGCCTGCAGCCCGCAGAATTTTTGATCATCAGTGCAAAACGACTTTTGCAACACAATCCCCCCAAAAGCGGACCTCTTGCGCGGCTCGGTCGAGACCGCAGCGCGGCGTGATATCCTGCGCCGATGCCGCTCACCCTTCGCCCCACCGGCCTATCGCGCGATCCGAACGCCAAAGACTGGAACGTGTTCGACGGCGGCACGCAGCCGGTCGGCCGCATCTACGAGGACACGGCCGCGCCGACCGAGGACGCGAGATGGGCTTGGTTTTTGCAGATCGTTGGCGCAAGCCGAGCCGGTGTGCCGACGACCGGGCGCGCCGCGACACTCGACGACGCGAAAGCGGCGTTCAAGGCGAGCTATGACGGTTACCAAGCGTGGTCGGTCACCGACGCATGGAAGCACACGAGCAACGACGCAGTTTCGGCGCTGATCGTTCGCTGGGACGGCGGCCGCGTCGGCGTGAGCTACACCTATGCCGATGGCGCGCGTGAGGCGCACGCGGTCGGCACCGATGATTGGCCGGTGATCCGCAAGCTTAGGGATGCGGGCAGGCTCACCTACGCCGACGACGAGGTGCGCGCGGGAATGGACGAGATCGCACGGCGCGGGCTCGATCGCTGATCATGGGCGTTTTCGAAACCGACATTCAGATTAGGAGGTCTCCCAATGGCGATTGTTCAACCGATGAAGCGTTGGCAACAGTTTTTCGTGGCGACTATTCTGTTTCTTATTGCGCTGTTTGGAATTCTCGCGATCGCTGATCAATGGATGATCTTAAAGAGCGGTGTTGAGAGTTGCCCGGCCAAATTCCCAATGTGGATTGGCTGCGTGCTAGCAAATCACGAGAATTTGTCAGGAAGTTTGATCACAGCAGGTGGGGCGCTTTTCGCGGCATGGGTCGCGTGGCACGCCGTCATGGATCAGATCGAATCTGACAAAGCCTTAACGCGCAACGCTGAAAGACCGATCGTTCACGGAGGCCCTGGCTGGCGGGCATGTGATCTGAATGACCGCAATAAGGAAATGGGCATTATCTTTACAGGTCAGAACACCGGCAAGACCACTGCATTCCCGAAAGAAATCTCTTGGGGAGCGTGCCCCGAGGACGAATGGTCCAAGGTAGGCAAAAATTGGCCTCAGATTGAGGCACCCCGTGGGGTGGACAGGTAGGGACCTGAGAATCGGCTAACTGAACCGGGCTTTCGAGGAGAAAGCCCATGGCTAAGCACCGCACACATTCGATCGAGTTCAAGCGGCAGGTTGTCCAGGAGTTCCTAGGCGGAGAGTCTGCCCACGCGCTCGCCAAGCGCCACGGCATCAGCCGCAACCTGATAAGATCTGGGTCGCCAAGTACGAGGCCGGCGGGCTCGACAGCGACGCGGCCGCCGCCGATGTGCTGGCCGACTATGAGGCGCGCATCGCCGCCTTAGCGCCTGGTCGGCAAGCTCGCGCTCGAGAACGAATTTTTAAAGGGGGCCTCGCGCAACGTACGCCGCCGAGAAGCGCGAGCAAATACGTCGTTGCCGGAACGATCGTTTCTCAGCGCAAGGATGTGGCTATGGGACTCGCGCGCTCAACATACTACAAGCTGGAGTCAGCCCATCGGCGAGGCTCGGCTTGTCGAGAAAGATCAAGGCGAGTCTGCGCCGAGGGCGCGTACGGCACCGCGATGGGATCGCCGGGGCATGACGAAGGCCGCATCGTCAACCGCAAGAAGGTCATGCGGCTGATGAAGGAACACGGCCTAGTGCCCGCCGCCCGGCGTTCGGTGCATCTCCGACAGCGATCACGACGCGTGATCTTCCACCTCGCGTTCTTGCCCGCCAACATGCGCTCGGTCGTCATCAGCTCCCGATCGCGGTCCCTTTCGTTCATCTCGCTGCCATAGTGGAAAACCCCACGGCGGCGCCGGCAATGCGATAACCGCAAGCGTGATGATCGTTTGCTGATCCATTTGCTGCTCTCCCGTTGCGATGTGACCCTGGTGGGCGAGTACGTGCGAAGATTACCGCGCGAGCTCCAACGGGCTCAACTTGCTGGCGTGGGCGGGCCATACCGTGAACTCTATTTCACGGCGAAGGGGCTGGAAATCGACCAGAACGTGAATCGGTCCCGACGACGAAGTCCGCGCGGGCATGGACGAGATCGCCAAGCGCGGGCTCGACCATTGATGTGGCTGATGTCCGCTTGTCCTCCAACAGCGGCGCAAAAGCGGACATCGCCGGAGGTCGCAGAAGGGCCAAAACCAGCCTCATGCACCGCACAAATAGTCCGCAGGAAGTAAGCCGATCACGTGGAAGTGTCGATTGACCACGGGCCGTAAAGTAGGGAACCATTCACCCGTTCTCAGTGTTTGTTTCGACGCGCTTCCTCCCTGACGCCGGGGCTTGGCATGACAAGACATGGCATGACAAATCGATGCACGACGGCCCAATCCACCGAGGTGATCCGGCGATGGGCACCTCCCGCGATTGTGACGCTCGCGGCCACGGCCGTCCTGACGGCGCTGACTGCAGCTCCGCCCGCCGAGGCCGCGCCCCGCCAGGCCCGTCCCGAGCGTACCACCGAGGGGGCGGCCCCGCGCGACGCGGGCGAGCCGATCATGGCGATCGTATCGATCAAGAGCCAGAAGGTGACCATCTACGACTCCGACGGCTGGATCCTGCGCGCGCCGGTGTCGACCGGAACTGGGGGACGCGAGACGCCAGCGGGCATCTTCAGCGTCGTGGAGAAGAACAAGGACCATCGCTCGAACCTCTATGACGATGCTTGGATGCCGCACATGCTGCGCATCACCTGGAACGGCATCGCGCTGCACGGCGGGCCGTTGCCCGGATATGCGGCCTCGCACGGCTGCGTGCGGATGCCCTTTGGCTTTGCGGAGAAGCTGTTCGACAAAGTCCGCATCGGCACGCGTGTGATCATCTCGCCGAGTGACGCGGAGCCGGTCGAGCTTTCCCATCCGGTGCTGTTCGTCCCGAAATCCGAGGCCATCGCGGCCGCGCCGGCGCGCGCCGAAACGCTCGCCCGCGAGGCTGACGAGGCCACCAAGCTGGCTCCACAGACGAAGAACGCTGCCGCCCTTGCGGTGAAGGAGGCGGCCCCGCTCACGGCGGCGCTGCGCAAGCTCGAATTGGCCAAGACCAGCGCCAATGCCGCGCTCGCGGTCGCAGAGAAGGCGCTCGCCGCCGCCAAGACTGACCAGACCCAGGCACGAGCCGAGGACCAGAAGAAGAAGGCCGCTGCGAAAGTCGAGGAACTGCAGACGCAGCTCGACGCCGCCAAGGCCAGCGCGAAGTCCAAGCTCGACGCTGCCGCGGCGGCCCAGGCCGCCGCCAAGGCGGCCGAGACCAAGAAGACCGACGCCGCCAAGGCGGCAAGCGAGGCAAAGCTGGCGCTCGAGCCGGTCTCGGTCTTCATCAGCCGCGCGACGCAGAAGCTTTACGTGCGGCGCAACACGCATAAGCGGCTGCCGGACGGGGGCCAAGTGTTCGATGCGACCATTGAGGTTCCGGTCACGATCCGCAATCCCGACAAGCCGATCGGCACGCATGTGTTTACGGCCGTGGCGCGCACCGACGGGGGCCTGCGCTGGACCGCGGTCACGATCGACAGCGGGGACGTCGCCAAGGCCGCGCTTGACCGCATCACCCTCCCGCAGGATGTGCTCGATCGCATCGCGCCAACCGCATTGCCGCGGTCTTCGCTCATCATTTCGGACGAGCCTCCGCACAGCGAGACCAACTATCGCACGGAGTTCGTCATTGCGCTGAACGACCAGCCGCAGGGCGGCATCATCAACCGCCCGCGCTCGCCCGATGTCCGCGTCGGCTTCGGCTGGGGTGGCTGGGGTGGCTGGGGTTTCAACAATACGCCCGGGCGCGGCGGCCAGTACTACGATCCGCGGCAGAACAATCCGAACTATTATCAGCGGCCACAGCGCTGGTGGTGAGGACGCGGCGCGTCGCGAGCAGGCCGCATGGCACGAAGGGAATGCGCAATGGCGCATCAGGGCGTTTACGCCCGTCTTCGCGGGCTATGCCCTGTTCCCGGCTGAGCGCATCGGTGGTCTAGCATCATGGCTCTCTTCAAGACCATGGACGAAATTGCAAACACGTCAGGACCGATGCTTCAGGAACGATTGTTCCGATTATGCCTGAAGTGCGCAGATTTCACGGATAATCGCCATGCGATTGCGCGAGCCTTTTCGTCACCGGCGTGGGAGTGGCTCTGACAGCCTGGGCCGGCTTATGCGACGCGGACGCGCTTTGCTCGAGCTCCGCCATCGCAACGAATCGAATGTGTGGATTCAGCCGGTAGCCCTGACGCGTCTTGTTTTCGATGAGCAGATGTTTGGGCGGGTCCTGGCCGAATTTCTGCTTATAGCTTGCGTGCACCGCGGTGCGGCAACGGCTCACTCGCTGTCGAACCGTCCGCTCATCGAGCTTGAGGCTATCGGCCAGCTTGTGTGAGGTCAGGTACTGGTAGTTCTCGGGGTTGCGTCCAGCCGACAGATCCTGCTGGTAAATGTCGTGGAGCTCCCGGACCAATCTGCTGTCAGCATCCCCAAGCCGGAGCAAGTCCTGGATGACAATTTCTTTGGTCGCCGGGTCGATCGCCAGCTGGAGACCATGGCCATCCGCCGTCGGCGTCCCCGCACCGGCCCGCTCCGTCTCCACATCATCAAAAGACAACTGTACGGGGTCGGTATGCCGGCTGATGCCTCGGAGGGCCGGCTCCCCGGTTTGCGAGACCGTCATCACCAACGGCGACGATCGTGGCAAGCGGTGATTGGGCAAGGCTACGCCGGCAGAGACAACTCCCCGTTTGACCGGATCACCTTGGCCGATGCCCGGTTTCGCTTCTGCTGAACTCCCGGAAGCTGTCAACAGCGGGACCAATGCTCCGTCAACGTAGTCATAGCATACTTTCAGGTCGGCATCGGTCCTTCCTGCATCCACTGAATGTCTTGGAGACGTACTTCGCAATCGGAACAACACCCAGACGACAAACAACAAGATTGCAGTCGCACAAGTCCCGACAAACACGATCACGCCGACATACGACTGAGACGTGCCGCTACCTGCCGACAAGCTGGCAATTTCCTCTTTGGCCGCGTCCGCTTCGGTCTTTTCATTTATTGCTGTCGACAGTTCCGCCTGCAGGCGTTCGACAGTGGCTTCTGCATCCCGCCTCGCTTTTATGGCTGCTGCCAGCTCTGCCTCCGCATCGCTCCTCGCTTTTTCTGCCGCCGCCAGCTCCCCTTGGTTCACCGAAGGTCGCTGATCTTCGTGTTGAGGTCCTGTCAGCGGTTGCGCCGATACCAGTCCCGGGTCCGGTTGCAACGTCGATGCATCCACAACAGCAACCCGAACTGTGCCGCGGCCGTTCTGATCGAAGCTGGCAACCCGGACAAATCCGGCACCTCCGATCATGCGATATATCGGCAGTCCCTCTTGAGCCGAGCGAGCAAAATTGCCGAGGAAATCGACAAGAAGTCCTTTCTTCGGGCTCTTGCCTTCCCCCAACAATTTGATGCTGTCCCTGTCCAGCAGCTCCAACTCGACCTTACCCCAAGTAGCCATTATGGCAGCGGAGGTCCTGGATCGATTTGGCATTCTTGTTATGCGCGGCGATCCGCCAAACCTGCGAGAGTAGCCCTGGATTTCCCGTTCGGTTTCACTTGCGTCAAAAAATGCCGGCTGCTGATAGCGGTTTGCATAGACAACGGTTCCGTCCTTCGAATGAAGAATTGAATATGTAGCCTCGAACGGGCCTCGCAGCTCGCCGCCCCGATGCGTCTTTTGACACCACGTAAATCCATCGAATTGTTCACTCGGAGCACATTTGTAGTCTCGGAACATCGAGCTATCGAACTTGACTCTCGAACCCAGGGCAACTCCTTCGACCGCGTAGGTGGGCACTTGACCGGCAAGTGCGTCGCCGGGTCGGAATTGAGCGTTAGCGGTCCCGACGAGGAATAAAGCGATCACCGATGCGATACACAGCTTATTCATGGAAGCTCACTCCTACCCTTTACGCCGCTAAAGTTCCGGCACCCAGTCCGGCGGACCACGAGGATGAGAACCGAACCGCCGCGGTCCCGCACTCGAAGATGTTCATGCGAGAATCCCCCATTCGCCGCCATTTCAGACGACGTCGTCCCTTTCTTGTCGCACTGGGAACAAGGGAACCGGTCAAGCGCGGACGGGCGGCGAACGGCCCGGCCGGCTACGCGACCGTTGATCTATCACCCGGGGCAGCAGGAAGGTGGAGCACCCGGCCGATGGGAGAGGTGTCAGCGTGTTGGAGTGCCGTCAGTAGAGGGCGCGGCCCCGGTCTTCGTCCCGACTCTTCCCCAAGAGTCCCCCGAAGGTATGTCGGGACCGTGCCATCCCATCTCCCCCGACGTGAGCATGCTCCTAGGTAAATATGAATTTGTTTAGACACCAAAACGGCGCACAGCGGGAATCTAGGACAGCGCGACTGTCGGAAATTCGATGCTGTCGATCAGCGTCGCATCGTTGCCGAACTGCGGCGACCGTGCGGCCTTGAAACGTCAGATAGGATTCGCGTTTCAGCTCTTCGTATGGACCGTGTTCGCAAGCTCGCCTGCCGAGTTCGCCGCCTACATCGCGGCCTAGCCAATCCGGCAAGATCAGCATGGCGTCGCGCGGTGTCGGGAGCCGCGCAGCATATCTACGGCGAGCTGTTCAAGATGATGGCGCACGTGAACATGGTGCACGTACCTTATCGAGGTCGGGCCCACGCTGACCGACCTGCTCGGCGGACAGGTGCAGTTCACCTTCGATAGCATGTCCTCATCTATCGAACACATCAGAGCCAGCAAGCTGCGCGCGCTGGCGGTGACAAGCGCGACGCGCTCGAGGCGTTGCCGGACATCCCGACGGTGAGCGACTTCGTGCCTGGCTACGAAGCAAGCGCGCTGGCTCGGCGTCGGCGCGCACCAGAACACGCCCGCCGAAATCATCGGCAAGCTCAACAGGGAGATCAACGTAGGCCTCGCCGATCCCCATATCAAAGCCCGGCTCGCCGACCTGCGTCACGGTGTTCGCCGGCTCGTCTGTCGAGTTCGCGCTCATCGACTAACAGAGAAGTGGGCCAAGGTGATCAGGTTTGCGCGTATTAAGCCGGAATGACACGAGCAATCCGGCGCAGACGTTCCATAACGTTTCGTTCCGCGATGACTGCTGTGAGTCGCGACAATTTCCATGAAGACCTTGCAAGAGGATCGACCTTCAACGCCACCATCCGCAGCATTTCCAGCACGTCAAAGCGCCCCTGTGCTGTGCTGCAAAAACGTCACACCGGCTAGATTTCGATAAGTCGTCCACTCCGTACCGCCAAGCGACATCGAACCGGGCGTATCGTTAAGTGAGCCCCCTCGGCCGCTCGGGCGTGCTCCATGCGTGTTTCCACGTCCGAGCGAAGGAGCCCCAGGACCAGGGAAGGGGAGCAATCTGGTGGCCCTGGGGCTCTCAAGTCGCCGAGGGCGAACACCGCTCGGAATTTCATAGCCCAATTGGAATTGTCTCTGCGCCGCACGTGGCGGAGACGGCTAGCGCGCGCCTTCCCGCCGCAGCTCATTTTTTTGGAGCACGGCCAGGCGAGCGACCGTCGACCGGAGGCGGACCTGAAACGGGTTCATATTGTTGATCCTGGCCACAATCGTCGAAGCGAACAGCCCGCCTCAGTAGGACGACGCGAGGGGGTTGGCCCTCGATGAAGGCTGCGTAGTATGTGGGCTGTCCGCTGATCGCGAGCCGCAAGCAGGCCATCCAATCTCCGTTTTGTGGAGGCCGGCTTGGGTGCAGGGGTGAAATCTCGACGAGGCCGACCGACGACGGATCCACGAAAGCGGACCTCACGGCGCTGTTGATCAGTTCCTTGTAGTTTGGGACGGCGTGACCCTCCTCCGCAATCGCTGATCCACACATGGAACAGCAGGCGACGATTGATCCTCTGGCGAGTTCGGAGAAGAGCAAGCGTCCCTTTCGGGGTGCGATTTGATCGTGAGAGCGCCTTACTGACGCGGATCGCAGTGCCGTCGTGATGAACGTCGGCATGATCATTTCTCCGTCCTAATCGTCTTCCTTCTTGGGCTGATTCTGCTGTTGCTGCTGCATGGGCTGCTGCTCGGGGCCAGCGGGTGGCGCCGGTGACCCTGCTGCCTGCCGTTCGAGGCGTTCGGCTCTCGCCAAGTATTCGTCCGCCAATCCCAGCAAGATGCGAGCAAAGTTCCGATCGGTGGCCGACAGAGCCAACCGCCTGCAACGCTGAGCATGCTCTCGTAGCTCGGCAGCCTCCGTCACGACGCACGCACGCCCCTACTGTGGCCCACGGGCCGCCATAGACATGAAAGTGTCGCACCGCATATCCGACCCGCATGATGTCACGAACACAGCGAACACTTTGCACGCCGGGCCATGGTGCGCTTAGGGCATAGCCTGTTACGTTGCCTCCCCAACCTTCATGACCGGACGCGGCCTGCCGGCCGGTTCTCTCGCGGGTTCCTTCGTGCTTACGATCTCGGCGAGGCCAACGCGGTCGTACTCGGCCCAGACACTGCGGAGCCAATGACGGACATAGCCCCGGAGCACGAATGAATAAGAGGCGCGCTCTCCGCCCTGCTTCTTGTTGGCGACGAAGGTCGCGAACGGAACCGAGGCAAGCTCCACCTGCTCGGCCGCCATTTCGGTGAGCTTCGGGATCGTGATCTGGGCCGCGTCATTGATGGTCTTGAAGTAGGACGCGTGGGTCGCCTCGTCCCACTCGAAGAAATACGTGTTGTTGATGAAGTTCTTCACGATGAAGTATTTCGCGTCGCCGAGATAGGCGGCAGTTTCCGCGATCTCGTCGAGCGAGGCCAGCGTGGGTCCGAGCAGGTGGAAGACGACGAACGTGATGTGGTTCTTCTTCGCCGCGTCGATGAAGTCGATGTTGCGCAGGGCACCCAGCGTCGGCGACAACAACCCGGCGCGTATGTCGATCAGGGTGACGGACGCTTCCGCGGAATTGACCGTGTCGAAAATCCGCATCTGGTCGGGGACGTGGCTGATGTCAACGACGTCCGTCACGTCCGGGTGAAAGCGCTTGAGCGTGCCCCTGGGCACTTCGGTGTCGAATGCACGCGCGCGCACCTGTTGGTGGGCGAAATAATCGAGCAGCGTGCGAGCCACCGTTGTCTTGCCGACTCCGCCTTTGTCTGCGCCGATCAGTACGACTGCGGGATTTGTCATGAGACACCCCCGTACGTGACCATTAGGACAGCGAAGCATCCGCTCCTGAGCAGGGCAAAACATGGCAGAAAAAAAGCAAAGATATGGCGTCCGTCTGGAACACGAGTCGAGACGGTGATGCAGCCGTGATGCCACCGACGGGGAAGTGTCAGGCAAACAGTCAAGCGTGCTTGACGCCGCGAGCGAGCAACAAGACGGTGGCGCGATGAGCCTAAGGGCCCGTCATGCGCTGGCCCCAAAGGGAACAATCTTGTTGTTGGTGTCATGCCCAATGTCAGCGCGTCCCAACCATGGAATCCCGGACCTCCGGCACCAGTAACGGGCGATCTCTTCTTCGTTCATTCCGAAATCCGGTTCGTTCGAGACGATGTCGCTGCAACGGCCGAGCATGATGCCCGACACCCGCCTGATTTCGGCGTTACTGGTGATGTGAAATAGCGACCTATCAATCCGGTACATCGCCTCCCCCACCTCTTCCAACATGAGCACATGTCCGTCGAGGTCAGGTTGCAGCGGCGTGCCAAGTATCTGGCTAAGGACCGTCATGTTAAATGCTGCTGTCTTCTTCACGCGGCTGACCGTGGGCTCCAACGCCTCTGGCGACCGATCGACCATCCAGGCGAGCGCTCGCTCAACTGCCGCGTCTCCCGCGTCTCGGAGGATGTCCTGCGCCACGGGACCGTGCGCCACGGCCTCGAACCCAGCCCGATACAGGGCGGCAAGCAGCACACCGGCATCGCTGTAGCCCACGTAGGTTTTTCGTCTGGACGGCTCCGTCAACCTGCACATGACCGCTTCCACCATGCGGCAGGAACCGTAACCGCCACGCGCGAACCACACCACGTCGTAGCTCTCGTCATTGGCGATGTCGAGGAAGGCCTGTGCCCGCGTTTCGTCATCGCCGGCGAAATGTCCGTGCGAAGCGAAGCATTGGGGGTGGAAGACGATCTCAGGCGTGCTGTCCGGGTACAGCGATCTGGCCAACGTCGGCACCCTCACAGCAACTTCCGGAGACATGCGCGAAGCGGGCGCGACGACGCCGATCCTGGACCTCTTTTTGTTCATCCAAGCGCCCAGCCCGCGTTGCACCTCATCAGCAACCCTTCTAGATTTCGCCAATGTCCAAGCTTGGAGATTACTTTTTTTGCGGCGTCGGCGGTAGTGGCATGACCCCGCTCGCATTGATCATCCAAGCCAGGGGCGGACTGGTCGAGGGTTCCGACCGTGCGCTCGACCAGGGACGCAATGCCGAAAGATTTGATTTTCTGCGTGCACGTGGCGTGCTGCTCCATCCGCAGGATGGTAGTGGCGTCAGCCGGGCCGATCAGATCCTGGTCACGTCTACCGCGGTTGAGGAGACGGTCCCCGACGTGCAAGCCGCGCGTCGTATCGGCGCCGTCGTCACCACACGCGCGAGGCTTCTTGCCGAACTCTTCAACTCCGCCAACTTGGGTGTCGGTGTCGCCGGCACGAGCGGCAAGTCCACCACGGTCGGCATGCTCGGCTGGATTCTGCACCGCGCTGGAAAGAGCCCGACAATCATGAATGGCGCGGACATGAAAAACTTCATGGACGTGGGCTCACCTTTTGCCAGCGCCAGGATCGGCGGGGGCGAGGTTTTCGTCAGTGAAGTGGACGAGAGCGACGGCTCGATTGCGTTTTTCGAGCCCCGCGTTGCCGTCGTGAACAACATCTCTTTGGACCATAAATCGCTGGACGAGCTGCGCACGCTATTCCGCGGCTTCGTTGCCAACGCGCAGACCGTGGTGCTCAATCTCGATAACGCAGAAACCGCGGCGCTCATGGCCGGTTTGAAGCCGGGGCAAGCGATGACCTATAGTCTGGGTGCTGCGCAAGCCGACCTCGTCGCGTCTTCACCGGTCCAGTCGCCGGCTGGAGTAGCCTTCCAAGTGAAGGCGCGCGATACCGGGGAGGCCGTCGAGGTGGCCCTGAAAGTTCCAGGGCTGCATAATGTGGCCAACGCACTCGCCGCTCTGAGTGCCGCGAAGGCCTGCGGCGTAGCCCTCCCAGCAGCCGCGGCCCATCTAGGCGAGTTCAGTGGCATCCGCCGGCGACTGGAGGTCGTGGGCGCCGCAAATGAAATAACCGTGGTCGATGACTTTGCCCACAACCCCGACAAGATATCGGCCACGCTCGAAACCATGCACGCGTTTCCCGGCCGCCTGCTGCTGATGTTTCAGCCCCATGGCTACGGCCCGATTCGCCTGATGAGGGACGCCTTGGTGGACTGCTTTGCGAGCGGGTTGCAAGATGAGGACGTTCTGGTCATGCCCGAGCCCGTTTACTTCGGCGGCACGGTCAACCGCAGCGTCAGCAGCGACGATATTGTTTGCGAAATCCGGCGGCATGGTCGAAAGGCCTTTGCTTTTCCCGATCGCGCCGCCTGTGGCGACCTGTTGGTCAGACTAGCCCGTCGTGGCGATCGCATCGTGGTGATGGGCGCGCGCGACGATTCGCTTTCGCAGTTCGCACGTGAGCTCCTTCGACGGCTTGCAGCGACGAAAGACAAAGGTTCGGCTTAATGGCGAGCCACCAGCGGGACACGCCGAAGTCTTCGTCGCGGGCAATCGGCAGCGAATCGTGCCGTCGGCAGCATCATCATTCGATTGTGAGGAGGGATTCATGCGTGCATTGCCGCTGTCGGCGCTGCTGGCGATGATGATCGCTGTTCCTGGCGGAGCACTGGCGCAGACCGGGTTCGATGCCGAACTCGCGCCTGCCGGCAAGCTGCGCTTTGGTTTGAACGGTGCAAATTCAACGCTGGTCAATCGAGCGGCAGATGGAAGCATTGGCGGAATTGCGCCTGAGCTCGGCAGGTTCGTTGCCCACAAGCTCGGCGCGTCTTTCGTTCCGGTGCTCTACACCACATCGGCGGCCTACACCGACAGCATGGAAAAGGCGGAATGGGACATGTGCGTCACCGGCCGGAACCCGCGCGCCGACGCAAAGTTCGATTTCAGCCCGGACGTCATCGCGGTCGATTACCTGTACATTGCTGCTCCCGGACGCACGTTTGCCAACGTCGATCAGGTCGACCGTCCCGGCATCAGGATCGCCGTCGCGCGTAATGCATCGGCCGACGTTTTCCTCAGCCGGGCACTGAAATCGGCACAGCTGGTGCGGGCGGCCGGCGGTGTTGACGATGTGGTCGCGATGCTCCGCGATGGCAAGGCGGATGTGTTCGCGACCGGGACCGGCATAGTCCTCGACGCCGCCCAGCGCCTGCCCGGTTCGAGTGTCGTGCCCGGGGTGTTTCACAAGGTTACCTTTGGGGTAGCGATTCCGAAGGGGCGCTCGGTTGCGGCGCAAGACAGGTTTGCGGCGATCGTCAATGAGGCGAAGGCCTCCGGTGTCGTGACAAAGGCCATCGAGCAGGCGGGGCTGAAGGGTGTTCACGTCGCGCGGGATTGAGCGCGGCCGGGCTTATTGTGCCTCCATACGTTCCTTCCGCGAGTCCCGTTCGTTTCGCCCGATGACCGCTTGGAGTCTTGACTAAAGGCTCGCGACGAGTTCATCGGCGCGTCTCCACAGCACCGTACGTCCGACGATCCGCATACGGCTCCCCACCTGCGGCGACGCTCATCAGCACGCCGACGCGCTCTGCATCCGCTCGCCGTGCTGCGCGTTCGGCCGGGACACGCCAGGCTGTCTCGCCAGTGCTCGCGCGCCTAATCCACGACAGCGAACATCTGGATTTCGATCAACTGCTCGGGCTCGCCGAGCTCCAGCACGGCGATGTTGGTCGAGGTCGGCTTGTGGTTGAAGGGCGCGAAGTAGCTGTTGATCACCCGCGAGGCGCGGCCGATGTCGCCCATCTGCGGGCGAGCGCGGAACACGAACATGTGCACCACGTCCTTGAAGCTGGCGCCGGCAGCGTCGAGCGTCTGCTTGATGCCGTCCATCGTGCGCTTGGTCTGCTCTTCGAGATTGCCGGTCATATACTGCTGGATCTGCTCACGCTTGTGCGGATGGTCGTGATAGACCGGCAGCGCCGTGGTGCCGGCGAGCCAGAGAATCTTCCCGCTCTTGATCTTGATGCCCGGCACGAACGGCATGAACACCGTCCTGTCGTGGTTCGGATGATGGATGATCTCCATGTGTGGACTCGCCGGGGTCTGGGGTCCGGCGGAGGGGAGCGTTGTCAGCGGGGTCTGGGCGCCGGCGGTCGCGAGTGTCAACAGCACAAGCGGCAGGCCGAGCGCCAATCCAAGCGGAACGCGAAGCCATGTCCTCATTGGGTTTCCTCCTTGTGGGTGAGGCCTTCATCCGAATCGAACGAGGGGCGCTGCGCCCCTCCTGTGCTCGACCAAATCATACTATGCGCACAGGCGCTGCCGTTGCACTGCGAGATTTCCACCCGCCTGACGTCGCCTTGAGGTCATGACCGAAAGGCTCACGATGAGCACATCTCATCCGCAACTTATCCGAAAGCGGCCGTAGTCGTGGCGCCCTAGCAGGTCCGGGAAGTGCCAAACGCAGACCTGCGCGTGGCCACGGCGTTGCCCCGGACACTCGCGAACCGAGGGAGCAGGTTCGGCGATTTGGTCAGACTAGCCCGTCGTGGCGATCGCATCGTCGTCATGGGCGCGCGCGACGATTCGCTTTCGCAGTTCGCACGCGAGCTCCTTCGACGGCTTGCAGTGACAAAAGACAAAGGTTCGACTGCAACTTAGCGGTTCGTCAATTTTGTCTGCAACGCATCCGAAAACGGAAGTTGTTGTGATGTCAGGAGTTGGCATTCGAGCGCACGCTCAGGAATGACCAACTGCTCGGGCGGATTTCTGCGCCCACGTAATCCCTTTGGACGCCGAAACGAGGTGCGTCGGGTCTCAAAGGTCGGCTGGCTTCGGCAAGCAGATGTTTGGCGCGAAGTAACAAGTCCCAGGACGGCGGCAAAGCTATATAGGCGTGCGCCCCCCATGAGGCGGATACATGCTTACGGAACCACTATTCCTGATCGTCCTCGCGATCATCGCGCTAGCGATTTTCTTGCCGCGCGGTCGCGGTGGCCTCGCCTGGGACAGCGAGAGCAGGCACAGGCGACAACTCGCGGCATCCCAAGCCTGGATCGACCATTGCGCAGGAAATTACCTGCATATGGAAATGATCTGCGGGCCGGCGCCACTTGGTCTCGATTCCGATGAGCAGTTGGTCTTTGTCCTGCCCGGAGTCGAACTATTGGAGCCGCGTGCGATGCGACGCTCCCGCAGCTACGACGGCGGGCCCGCGATCCGGCTTCCCAAAGGTCTCTCATTGCGCCTTGGCTCCGGCACGAGCCAGAGCCACGAGGGGTTGCGCCATATCGACCAGGGCACCTTGGTGCTGACTACCAAACGGCTCGCATTCATGGGCCCGCTGCGGACCACCAAGGTCAGTCTCAAGGATATCGTTGGTGTTAAGGCGTACAACGACGGCATTCAGCTCCATCGCGAGCGGAAGGAGCAAGCTGAGACTTACCTACTCGGCCGACCGCTGCAGATCGTGGAAGGCTCGGGCAAGGGACTGACGGTGTTCGGCCCCATGATCATGGGCGCCATTCAATTGGCTAAACTTTTTTGCGAGAACCCGGAGGAAGTGACCTTCGCGCGGCAACAGGCCGACACCTTGAAACCGAAATATATCGAGCAGAAATCCGGAGCTAGCCCGCCGCAATACGGCTCGCTCTACTCGTCGTAGAGCGCACCCCGCGCCTCCGCCCTCGCTTGGAAACCACGGACCTGATTTGAGTTCACGGGCACCGCCAGCGCATGCTTAGTGCCGCGTCCACACAGCGGGCACGACGACCGCGCCGCGTCAGCACCTCACGTCGCCCAGGCAGAACCAGCGAGTCGCCGAACAGCCAGTGATGGCCCCCGTGTCCCGGAGCATCCCCCGCCGAGCTGCTGTCGGCGCATTGTCTGCTTCTCAATCATCGCCGCGACCATCGACGTGCTACCGCTCGTAACATGAAGCTGGTGTGGCGACGCGCGCTGGTGATTCGTTACCGCGCAGCACTGAGGCATGACGAATTACTTGGTGCCGTGCGGAACTTGTCGGCCGCTCGAGAATTGGCGATGCGCGCGTGCACTACGGGAAATGTTACCGCGTTCGCACATTTGGATTCCGCGCGCACACGTTCTCGCTCATCGCATTGCAGGAAACGGGCAATGAAAACGCCGATTGCGCTCGCGCTTCTCGCCATACTCGCGTTTGCCACCTCCGGCATGGTTTGGCCGCCACGTTAACCATATTGCGTGATTGTTTTGCCGCCGCGCAGCGCACCGGTATCGCGACACAGGGACGATCGCGTTTCGTACTCGACTCTGTTCGATATCGACACACGCGGCGGCGCCGCCATGTTTGCGCGCACAACAGCGATCGGCGATGATCGGCATCGGGGTTTGGTGGGGCTCTAGGTACAGGGAGCTTCAACATGAACTACCGATCACTCGCGCTGGCGATCGCAGCTTTGTCGTCGGCGCACATCACGACCGCGGCCGCGCAGTCCGTCTATGTGGCACCCGGCGGCGTGTATATCGGCGGCGGACCGGTCTACGTCATTCCAGCACCGAGCAACGGCAACGGGACCTATGTCGAGCCCACCTACGGGTACGGCTACGGCGTGCCGGAGCCCACGCCATACGTGGCGCCGACAGTGGTGGCGCCGGGCGTCGGCTATGGGGTGGCGGCACCTTACGGCCTGAACGGAAACGGCTACGGCTACGGCTATCGCAACGGCCCGCCGCCGGCCTATTACAACGGCGATCCGGTGTTGAGCGCCTATGGCCGGGCGCGCCTCTACAATGAGCCGCGGCCGCCGGTGGCGATACCCTACAACGGCGACGGACGCTGCAACGGCGGCCGTGGCTACGGCATCGGGCGCTGCTATTGAGAAACAGCCGCTCCTGACCTGCTGCCGCGCAACGCCCCGGGACGCGCGCGTCCCGGGTCGCTTCGCGTTGCCCCGCCAAATCGCGGGCTTGGCGTAGACTGCTCCCCTCACATCTTCGACGCCGCCAACCGAACGTCAGTGGACGCCGGCGATCCCGCTCGACCTGCCGTGATGCCACCGACGCGGAAGCGTCGGGCAAACAGTCAAGCGTGCTTGCTGCCGCGGGTGAGGAAGCTGCGCCAGCGCGGGCCGTTGGCGTCGGATCGCTCGAGCTCGTAACGCGCTTCGCATTGGCTCGAGCAAAAGCGAATGTGAATCCACCAGCACCCGTTCCACATATTGCGGGAACGGACACCTAGTCCAAGCCTTCCGTGGCATTGCGCGCATTCCTGCATGATTTGAACCTGCTATCGATCGTGACCCGGGGAACCGCCATGCAGCACCCACCGCCCCTTGGTCGCGCGCCGGGACGCAGCCAGTTCAAACTGACTGGGGACAATTTGATTTCGTCGCTGGCCAAAATGGTTTCAATTGTGTTTCGTGGCACGAACGTCGAACGGCGGCCGCGCATGTGCGCTTGGACCTGTGCGCAACCGACACCCGAATGACGGTGCCAAGCTCCTGCCTCGCCAACGGCAGCTCGTGCCGACAGCGAAGTTCCATCGGCGGCGAGGTACGCCAGCACCTGCCTGCCGCCGGGTCGATTGACCCCGGACATCCGGGTTTAACCTGGACATCGGGGCACGGCGCAGGATCGCGAGCGCGACACGCAGCAGAACCGCGGGCCCGGCATAGCCCGGCCGGCAGCGAACGTGATCCGTTAACCATAACGGAAGGGAACCGAAGGCATTGGGCGCGCATTGAGCTGGCGGCTTCGGGGCAGCGATCGCCCCAAACCGCGCCTGTCGATTCGCGTCGGTCAGTGGAATGCTCCCTCCCCTTGGGGGTTTACTATCCAGGATGAAAGAGCACGGCCCTCGATCTCCGTAATGTAAGGTTCTGCGTAATGTCTGCGTCCAAGGATCGTCCGACCTCCTCCCTGCGCCGCCACTTCGACGCCGTCAACTCGTACGCCGGCGATCGCGCCCGCAGCATGCTGTCCTACGTACCCGCGCGACACATTGGCCGCGCCCGCGCCCGCGATCTCACATTGCAGGCAGGCTTCATCCCGCCCTGCCTGCCGATGACCGCCCCGGCCGCGCCGTCGGGAGAATCTCTGGCTGCATGAGATCAAGCTCGACGGCTTGCGGATTATCGCCCGCAACGATGGAACACGGGTGACACTGTACGGCGGGTCGGGCGACGATCTGACGGCACGTTATCCTCTGATCGTGGAGGCAATGGCGCGGCTGCCGAACTGCACGATCGACGGTGAAGCCGTTGCCTGCGACGAGCGAGGCGTTGCGTCATTCGACCTGCTGCGGCGTGGCCTGCGAGACGACCATGTGGTCCTCTATGCATTCGATCTCATCGAGCAGGCCGGCAAGGATCGGCGCCGCGATGCGCTGACACAGCGCAAGGCCGATCTCGAGCGGCTGGTTGCCGATGCCGGGCCCGGGGTGCTGGCGATTACATGGGTCAACGGCGAAGATTGCGAAGGCCCGGCCCTCTTCCAGCAGGCGTGCTCGCTCGGCCTCGAGGGCATCGTCTCGAAGCGGAAGGACTCGCGGTATATGTCGGGGCGATCGCCGTATTGGCTCAAGATGATGAAGCCGACGAGCTGAGGATCGCCGCGCCGCGCCAGGCGATCAGTCCTTCGCCTTCAGCTGCGCTTCGTTCTCGGAAATGAACGCGCGGATCTCGGACGACATGTCCAGCAACTTCAGCCACTGCTCCTTGTACAAGGTCACGGGAAAGCGCCCCATCCCGTAGACCGAGACGGCTCCCTTTTCACTCACTTTCATGCGGACAGGGGAAGAACCCCGCTTTTTCAGCGCCGCGTTCTCGCTGCGGAGACGCTCGAGCTCAGCCTTCATCTGTTCGTCGGACATGGTTTTCCCAGCTGTGTTTACGATCCAAAGCTACCGCTATCGGCCCGTCATTGCCAGCAGGCCGGCTCCTCGCCCGATCCACAAGCATGGGTTTGTTCCACGCTGGCAAGCCCGGCCGAATGGCGTTATGTCTCTCCCCTGATGTCTTTCCCATTATGTCTCCTGGGTGCAAGCCGGGTAGAACGCAAATGACATCTTGCTTCGCAAGCCCAAAACACCAGCGGACGAGGTTGCGGACCGCGCGTCTTGCCCTTGCGGGTCTGGCCCTGTTGATCGCGCGGGCAGATCACGCAGGCGCTATCAGCGAACCCTCGGCGTCCGCCATCGAATCGCGTAGCGCCAGCGAGCCGATCATGGCGATCGTTTCGCTGCGCAGCCAGCGGATCACCGTCTACGACGCCAATGGCGGGATCCTGCAGGCGCCGGTGTCGAGCGGCGTGAAGGGACGCGAGACGCCCGCCGGCGTCTTCAGCGTCCTCCAGAAGGACGCGGACCACTACTCGAACCTGTATGACAGCGCCTGGATGCCCCACATGCAACGGCTCACGTGGTCGGGCATCGCGCTGCATGGGGGACCGCTGCCGGGATACCCGGCCTCGCATGGCTGCGTCCGCCTGCCCTTCGCGTTCGCCCGCAGCCTGTTCGGCGCGACCCAGCTGGGCATGCGGGTGATCGTTGCGCCCGGCGATGCGGCGCCCGTCGAGATCGCCCACCCGGCTCTGTTCCCCGCGAAGTCGGAAGCAAGCGCCTTGGCCGCCGCCCGTGCCGCCGCGGCAGCCGAGGCCGCCAGGACGGCGGATCAGGCGAGACTCGCCGCCGTGTCGGCGTCGCGGGAGTCGGCGAAGGCGATGCTGGCCGTGCGCGTGGCGGAAAATCTGAAGGCCAGAGCCGAGGAGCAATTGGCGGCCACGGAGACTGCGCTCGGCTCTGCAATCTCGGACGAGGCCAAGGCGCAAGCCGAGCATGCCAAGGCGAAGGCCCTCGAGCGGATCGCCCAGTTGGAGGTGCAATGGGCAGCCGCCAAGGCCGAGCTGCAACCAAAGCTCGACGTTGTCGCGCAGGCGCGGGCGGCGGCTGTCGCAGCCGAGGCCGTGCGGCGCGCGGCCGCCGAGGCGGCGCAAGAGGCGACGCGCGAGGTCGAGCCGATATCGATGTTCATCAGCCGCCAGACCCAGCGCCTCTATGTCCGGCGCCCCTTTGCGCCGATCTGGGAAAGCCCGGTCACGATCCTCGACCCGGATCGTCCGATGGGCACGCATGTCTTCACCGCCATGGAGCGGGCACATGGCGGCGCCGACATGCGATGGAGCGCCGTCACCGTGGATGACGGACGTCCGCGCGCCGAGGTGGTCGAGGCGCGTGGCCGGCCGCGCGCGGGGCGTGGTCAGGACATCGAGGCGATCCCGACGGACCCGGACGGCGCCAAGAGCGCGCTCGACCGGATCGTCATTCCGCAGGACGCGTTGGATCGTATCACCGCAATGGTGTCGCCGCGATCGTCCCTGATCATCTCCGACGAGCCGTTGAGCACGGAGACCGGCAAGGACACCGAGTTCGTGGTGATCCTGAGCGGCGAGCCGCAGGGCAGCATGAAGCCCCGACGACGCGGCGCGGGGATCTCGAGTCCGCTCAGCTCGGATGGCGCGATCCTCGCCGCGTCGCGACGACGACGCGCGCCATCCGGACTTCAAGTCACATGTTCTGCCTGGCCATGGCGAGCTCGCGCCGGCGCTCAGTGTGAGCACCGTGCGAACGTGCCATCAGCGCACGGGTGGTCCGGCAGGAGGCGGCGGCGAGGGAGGCGGCGGCGATGACTGGGCCGCGGGCTGCGGCGATTTCGGTTGCGCGGGGGCCGCCCGGGCCGGAGGCGGGGATGACATCACCTTCTGCCTGATGTCCTGCTCGATCGCCTGCAGTGTCACAATGTTCTGGTCCATCTGCTCCTGCTTGGCAGCGACCTGCTCCACGCTGCGCCGCACGGCGGCAAGATCGCGCGCAATGGGCGCAAGCTGCTGCACCAACTCACGGGAGATCGTCGCACCCGCCGAAGGCGTCGTCGTCGAGTCGGGCAACAACCACCCCAGCGACGGAGCAAGGAGCCTGACTGTCACCTTCACCTTGTCACCGTGGGATTCCCAGACGAGCGTGGCCCCGGCACCGATCAGAACTGCAATGGAAATCTGGGCCAGGGCGCGGAACATTCGCCTGCCAACCGACGGCCTGCCGCGCGCGACCTGATTGTTCTTGAATCTCGGGGGGCGACCGGAACGGATCGGCGAGTCCATCGGCCGCGTCCCACCGCGGTGATCGGACGTGTCGTCGAGATTACGCGCAGGCCCGGCGGACCGACCTCCTTCGGCTACCGACCTCGGCACAAGGGGGACATCATCCTGTTCAAGATACCGATCGTTCAGAGGTGGGCTTTGCATTGGCACCTCTCCGAGCTCCAACTCAACTTCAATTGCCGGGGTAGCGGGTTCTTCCCGCTCACGCTGATCGATGCTGAAAGAGGCCATCGCGGTGTGACAGCAGAAAGGCCGAAGGGCAGCGATCATGGGGCGATTGAGCGCGCGCATGCTCGCGCGAATGCCCGACGAAAGCGCAACACGCAGCGGCCGCTTTCGGCAATCCGCTCTGTGCGAATTTGCAAACCAATTAGGCGGGAACGGTTTCCGCTGTTCCCCGGTTTGCCCCCGAGAGGGAAAGCTTCGGTTGACGGTAAAAGGAGACGGACATGCGAGTGATGACAGGAGCAATTGCCGCGCTGGCGCTGGCGGGATCGAGCAGCGTGCAAGCGCAAGTCTATATCGCGGAACCGCCGCCGACGGTGGTCGTCGTCCCCGCTCCCCCGGCGATCTATGTCGAGCCCGCAACGCGCGCCACGGTCGTGGATCCTCGCACGGGAAGAACATGCACGATTGAAGCGAGCGGGTATCGGTGGTGCTGGACGCCATAGCGGCGACACACAGCGACACAATCATCCAAGCTAGCGCGCCGCCGCCACCTCCCCCACCAGCGCCGCAACCCGCTCGCCGAACGCCTTCGTTCCCAGCGGGCCGCCGAGGTCGGGCGTGCGCCATTGCGGGCTCGCGATCGCGCGCTCGAGCGCGTCCTCGATGGTCGCGGCGGCGCGCGTGAGGCGATCGTCGTTGCGGCGCTCGCCGAGCCAGGCGAGCAGCATCGCCGCCGAGCCGATCAGCGAAGCGGGATTGGCGCGGTCCTGCCCGGCGATGTCGGGCGCCGAGCCGTGCTGGGCTTGCGCCACCGCGTGCTCGGCGCCGGCATTGAGCGAGGCCGCGAGCCCGAGGCTGCCGGCAATCTCCGACGCGAGGTCGGAGAGGATGTCGCCGAACATGTTGGTGGTGACGATCACGTCGAACGCAGCAGCATCGCGCACCAGCAGCGCGGCCATCGCGTCGATGATCTGCTCCTCGTATTGCACTTGGCTGTGGCGTGCCGCCACGGCGCGGGTGCATTCAAGAAAGAGCCCGTCCGACACCCGCAGCACATTGGCCTTGTGCACGGCGGTGACCTTCGCGCGCCGGCGCTGCGCGAGCGCGAAGGCCGCCTCGGCGATCCGCGTCGACCCCGCCCGCGTGACCTTGCGCACGGCGAGCGCGAGGTCCGGCGTCGGCATGAACTCGCCGGAGCCGGCGAACATGTTGCGGTCGGCGTAGAAGCCTTCGGTGTTCTCGCGCGCGATCACGAGGTCGACCGGCGAGCCGCACCGCGGCGGGAAGCCGCCGCGGCTCTTCGCCGGGCGGATATTGGCGTAGAGATCGAGGCGCTTGCGCAGCTCGCCCGACGGATTGAGCCCGCCCTGCGCCACCGGCGGATAGACGTTGTGCGACACCGGCCCGAGGATCACGCCGTCCGCCGCCCTGGCGGCATCCACCGCCGCGTCCGAGATCGTCGTGCCCTGCGCCCGCAGCGCCGCGAACCCGATGGTCACCGGCGTGAACAACAGGCCGAGCTTGAAGATGTGATCCGCGGCGCGGACCACATCCATGGTGGCGGCGGTGATTTCCGGCCCGATGCCGTCGCCTTCCATCACGACGATGCTGATCGCAGATGATGAGCCGCTCACCGCTTCCCCTCCTCTTGTTGGCCGCCCAACGCAGCAAGGGCCAAGGTAACAAGCCTGAGACTGGTTGACGACCGATCGCGGGGGTGAGCATCATGATGGCCTCGCACAGCTCCCTCCTGCCAACCCCGCCGGGTCCAACATGCAAGAACGCAATACCCAATCGGCCGACGCGCCATCCGTCCACGACGCCACCACGGCCCCCAGCGACCTGCTCAACCTGCACGAGATCGTCGCCAAGGCGCGGCAGAACCTGAACCAGAACGACTGGGACTACATCGTCGGCGGCGCCGAATCCGAGACCACGCTGCGGCGGAACCGCATGGCGCTCGACACCATCGCGTTCCGGCCGCGGGTGCTGCGCGACGTGAGCAAGGTCGATGCCTCCGTGACGCAGTTCGACCGCAAGCTCCGCCTGCCGGTCGTGCTCGCTCCGGTCGGCTCGCTGGAGAGCTTTCATCCCGCCGGCGCGGAATCGGCCGCGCGCGCCGTCAAGGAGTTCGGCTGCGCCCATATGCTCAGCTCGGTCTGCGATCCCGGACTCGAGGACCTGGCGGCGGCGGCGCCCGATGCACTGCGGCTCTATCAGCTCTATGTCCGCGGCGACGAGGCCTGGGTCGACGACCACGTCGAGCGCGCCATCGCGCACGGCTATGCGGCGTTCGCCCTGACCGTCGACACCGCCCACTACAGTCGGCGCGAGCGCGATATCGCCAAGCGTTTCGTCACCGCCGGTCGGCGCCGGGTGCAGGGCCGCGCGTTCCAGGGCGGTCTCGATTGGCGTACCGTCAAGCGCATCAAGGACCGCTTCAAGATTCCGCTCGTGATCAAGGGCATCGCCACCGGCGAGGATGCCAAGATCGCGGTCGAGCACGGGGTCGAGTGGATCTATGTGTCGAACCACGGCGGCCGCCAGCTCGATCACGGGCGCGGCTCCATGGACGTGCTGCCCGAGGTGGTGGATGCCGTCGCCGGCCGCGCCAAGGTCATGGTCGACGGATCGATCTGCCGCGGCACCGACATCGTCAAGGCGATCGCCACCGGCGCCGACCTGGTCGGCATCGGCCGCATGCAGTGCTACGCGCTCGCCTGCGGCGGACAGGCCGGCGTGGTGCGGCTGCTCGAGCTCTTGGAGGACGAAGTGCAGCGCTGCCTCGGCCTCCTCGGCGCGCCGAGCTTCGCCCATCTCAACCGGTCCTACCTGCACGTTGCGGCGCCGGCCAACGTGCCGCACGTCCTGAGCGCATTTCCGCTGCTCAAGATCGAGGACTACAAATACTGACGGAGCAATAGCCTCCAAAGACCGTGCGTGGTCACGCATGAAAAGGGTGGCGGTGTTCGGCAATGCCGGGGGCGGCAAGTCCACGCTCGCCAGGAAGCTGGCGGAACGCACGCGGCTGCCGCTCTACGTCATAGACATGATCCAGTTCCGGGCCGATGCCGGCGGGGTCCCTCGTGAAGTCCCCCATGACGAGTACCTGAAGGCACACGCGGATCTCATAGGCCGCGACGAGTGGATCATCGACGGTTTCGGCAGTGTCGCTTCCGCCTGGGAGCGCTTCGCGGCAGCCGACACGCTGATCCACGTCGACCTGCCGCTCCTGACTCACTACGGGTGGGTGACTAAGCGCCTCATCAGGGGGCTCTTCGCAGCCCCGAAGGGCTGGCCGGACAACAGTCCGCTGTGGGCCAGCACGATGCAAAGCTATCGCGTTCTCCTGCGTTGCCACCGTCACCTGACTCCCAGGTACCGGCAGTTCGTCGCCGACGCGGCAGCATCAAAGCGGGTTCACCACCTGCGGTCCCCTGCCCAACTCCGGTCGTTCCTGAAAGCGGTCGAGGACGAGCATCCAAGCCGTTGAGGCGCGGAAGCCGCACAGCTACATCGCGGGCTGCAACTCCGCATCCTCGGGCGCGACCGGCGCGGAGGAGGCATTCTCGGCGGCGAGCTTGCTGCGGCGTTCGTAGAACTTGACCACGCGCTGCGCGGTTTCGCGGCCGAGCCGCTCGAAGGCCGTGCAAGCCTTGTCGAGATCCTGCGCCGACAGCCCGCGGCCGGCGGACTGCATGACCAGCATCGCTTTCGTCGTGGTCCACGAGCAGTTCGCGGCCTTGGCGAGGATGAGGACCGACTCGGCGCCCTTGTCGATCAGCACCCGCTCGACCAGATCGATCGGGAACGGCCCGAGCATCGACAGCGCCGCCGCCGTCTTCGCGAACTGCTGGGCGCAGGCGGCGGCGTGGACGTTCACCTCCGACAGCCGGTGCGAGCGGAACAGGTGGCGGGCGTCGCGCGCGGCGACCTTGTGCCTGCGCGATGCATCGCGCACCTCGCGCTGCATGGCGCCGGCGACCTCGGCGACCGTCTCCCTGATCTCGCGGGCGGCCTGCGGGTTCGCGGCCTCGAGCTTCTCGCGGACCTCGGCGGAGGCGGTCTCGAGCAGCTTGAGGAAGCATTGGCGCGGGATGTCGCTGCGGCGGCCGATGGTGAGCCCGAGCTTGCGGTCGTCGCGCGCGTGCTGCACCAGCTTTTCATAGGTCTTGAACGAGAATAGCGCGCCGTCGTTGCTCGCCACGCGGCTCACGACGCGGCGATTGCCGCGCTCGACCAGCACGTCGGTGACGGCCTCGCTCAGCTTGAGGCGCTGCGCGATGGCGTAGAGGTGATCCTGGCTCTTGGTGGCGGCATTCTCGATCAGGTCGTCGTCGGAGAGCTGCGGCGAGGACGCGAGCACGGGCGCGGCGACCACGATGGCGTCGTCGAAGGCGAGCCGGCGGATCAGCCCGGGCGGTGCATTGGCCAGCGACGCCAGCCGCTGTGACAGCTGTGCGCGCGCCTCGGTCTCGATCTCCGCCACCAGGCGCATGAGCACGTCGTCGAACAGCTCGATCTCGGCGCCGGAATAATGACACGATCCGGCGACGAAGAGGTCGGTGACGCGCTGGAGGACTTTCAGCCGGTGCTGGACGTTTCCGGAAGCGAGGTTGGCTTCGAGCTCATCGATGATCGAGCGGAATGCGGGCACTTCGGGCATGGCAATCGTCTTCCTGCACGTTTCCGTCAGGGGCGGTTGGTCCGCCTCGTCAACGCCAGCAACCAATGACAGGTGAAAATGAAAGAAGGCGCTCCGGTTACGCGGCAAATCATCGTAAAATTGTAGGAAATAGCGCGTCCCCTTACGTCAAATGGGCCACACTAGAACGTCAGCCCGGTCCGGAATACGTCGGTGGCGTAGAAGTAGAGCTCCGCATCCAGGCAGCGCTGGATGTTGCCGGCCTTGCGAAAGCCGTGCTGCTCGCCCGCGAACAGGAAGTAGCCGACGGCATTGCCCTTGCGCCGCAGCGCCTCGACCATGACCTCGGACTGGCTCGGCGGCACGACGGCGTCCTCGTCGCCCTGGAAGAAGATCACCGGTTTCGACAGGCGCTCGACGTGAAAGACCGGCGAGCGCTCGCGATAGCGCGCCTCCTCCTGCGGATAGGGCCCGATCAGCCAGTCGAGATAGCGCGATTCGAACTTGTGGGTGTCGCGCGCGAGCGCGGCGGCGTCGCTGACCCCGTAGTAGCTCGCCCCGCCCTGGAAGAAATCGCGGAAGGTGAGCGCCGCCAGCGTCGTGTAGCCGCCGGCGCTGCCGCCGCTGATGACGCAGCGCTTGCCGTCTACCCGGCCCTGCTCAGCGAGGAATTTGGCGCCGTTGACGCAATCGTCCACGTCGACGACGCCCCAGGTCAGGTGCAACCGATCGCGATAGGCCCGGCCGAAGCCGGTGCTGCCGCCGTAGTTCACGTCGAGCACCGCGATGCCGCGGCTGGTCCAGTATTGCGTGCCGAGATTGAGCGTGCTCGACGCCGCCGAGGTCGGCCCGCCGTGCACCTTGACCAGCAGCGGCGGCTTCTCCCCGGTCGGCGGCGCATAGTCGGGATTGTGTGGCGGGTAGAACAGCCCGAAGGCGGTGTTGCCGCCCGTGGTCGGGAATTCCACGCTCTCGACCTTGCTGAGATAGTCCGCGATGCGGGGCTCCGCGCGATCGAGAATCTCGGTCGTCTTCTTCAAGACGGTGTGCCGGCCGGAGCCGAGATCGAGCGCGACGATGCTGGCGGGATGGTCGGATGCGCCGGCGCGGAACACCACGCGGTCGCCGGCGGCCCTGACCGAGCCGAAATCCGAGAACGGCAGGTCGAGCGGGGTCAGCGTTCCACTGGCCAGCTCCAGCACCGCGAGCTTGCCGAGCCCCACGCCGGAATAGGCGCAGACGATCCGGCCGGGCCCGGCGAACGCGTAGGTCGAGGCGCCGAGTTGCCACAGCGGCAAGCCGAACTCCGCCGCCATCGGCGCCAGCGCCTGCGTCGTCCTCGCGGCGAGCTCGTAGCGGTAGAGATTCCACCAGCCGGAGCGATCGGACACGAAAACGATCGCGGCGCCGTCCGGCGACCATTCCGGCTGGAAGATCGATTCCGCCGGTCCGCCCGCGATTACCCGCGGCTCGCCGACCGCGCCGCTCTCGGAGACGTCCGCGAGATAGAGCGTGGTGCCGTTCCACGGCATGTTGGGATGATCCCAGGCGATCCACGCGAGTCGGTTGCCGTCCGGCGACAGCCGCGGGTAAGCGAAGAAATCGTGTCCGCCGGCGAGAACGCGCCCGGGCTCACCGCCATTGAGATCCACGGCCACAACGGTGTTGACCGCCTCGCCCTCCCCGGTGTGATCCTCGCGCACGCCGATCCATCGCTTGCGGCGGGCGTCGATCACACCGTCGGCGAACCGCCACTGACGCGCGGACGGCGCAGGCGTCAGCGCCTGCGCCTCGGTTGCGCCGCGTGGCAGCCGGTAGAGGCGGCCGTCGGCGAAATTGGAGAAGTAGATGGTGCCGTCCGCCACCGTCCACGATCCGCCGCCGTATTCGTGCACGCGCGTGCGCGCATTGAACGGCGGCGGCGTGACGTCGGCCGGAGGCTCGCCGCCGCGCACCACGACGAAGCGGCCCTGCTCCTGCGGCCGTCCTTCCAGCCAGTACACATCGCCACCGTCGAGCCGCACCTCCGACAGCGCGATCGATTGCGCGACGATGAGGTCCGACGTGATCGGCGATTTCCAGGACCCGTAGGGCGCGGTCTTGCGGGATGATGACGACATGGCACGTCTCTCTTGTAGGGTGGGCAAAATCGCCTGCCGCATCGGTGCCAAGCAACGATACTCGCGTGCGATTTTGCCCACGCGCCGAGGTGTCGCCACGACATCCGCGTGGGCAAAAGCGCGCAACGCAGTGCTAAATTGAAGCGCACGTCAGGCGCTTTTGCCCACCCTACCGAATCACGCCGTGTACGCGTAGCCCCCCGGCACCGGCTGCAGGCGGTTTTCCCGCAGCATGTAATTGACGTGGGCGAGCACTTCGCTGAACGCGAAGCCCATCTGATGGGGATCGTCGATCGGGCGCCGGAACACGACCGGGACCAGATCCGCTGTCGTGCGCGGCGCTTGCCGGCACGCCTCCTCGATCGCGACGCAGCGTGCCTCGTGGTGCGCGCGCAGCTCGTCCACGCGCGTGTGCAGGCCGAAGAACGGGAGGTTGTGCCCCGGCAGCACCAGCACGTCGGCGGGGATGTCGCGATTGAGGCTCGCCAGCGAACGCAGATAGATGCCGAGCGGATCGCCCTCGGGGTCCATCGCCTGCACGCTGATATTGGGCGAGATGCGGGCCAGCACCTGGTCCGCGCAGATCAGCAGGTTCTCGGCGCGGCAGAACAGCATCACCTGCTCGGGCGCGTGACCGCCGCCGGTGAGCACCTCGAAGGTACGCGAGCCGATCGGCAGCGTCTCGCCGGCGATGAGCCGCCGGAAGGTGCGCGGCAAGCCCGAGATCATGCGCAGGTAGCGATGCCCGGCAGTGAGCAGCCGCTCGGTGATGGCGGCATCGAGGCCGTGCGATCGGTAGAAGCTGAGATAGGGCTCCGCGTTGAGCGCGGCCGGATCGAGATGGATGGCGAGGCTGCCGAGATATTCGGTCTGGCTCATCAACAGCGGCAGGCCGAAGCGCTCGGTGAGCCAGCCGGCCAGCCCCATGTGGTCGGGATGATAGTGCGTGACCAGGACGCGCGTCAGCGCGCGCCCGCGCAGCGGCCCCGCGAGCAACGCATCCCAGGCCGCGCGCGTCGCCTCGTTGTCGAGGCCGGTATCGAACACGGCCCAGCCGGCGCCATCCTCGATCACGTAGACGTTGACGTGATCGAGCCGGAACGGAAGTGCGAGGCGCACCCAGAGGATGCCGGGCGCGACCTCGATCACCGACCCGGGCGCGGGCGGCGCCGGATGCGGGAAGGCCAATGCAGGTGAGATGGCGGGCTTGAGCATGAGGTTCCGCCCACCCGATAGCACAGCCGCGGCGGCAGTCCAGCAGCATCATCCACCATGGAACCTACCCGCGGCAGTTGCGGCCTAGCGCACGGCGCTCCGCCGGCCGATCTCCGCCAACGCCTCGTCCGCGCTGCGGGCGAGATAGAGGAACATGGTCGCGAAGAACGTCTGCAGCCCCTCGCGCACGCGCGGCAGCAGGACGACGCGGTCGAGGCGGTCACCGGTTCGTTGCAGGAAGCCCTCGCTCTCGGCATCGCGCAGCAACGTCAGCACGTGCTTTCGCGAGACGCCGAATTTCGCGCCCAGCGCGGAGATCGATACCGGTACCGGCCACATTGGCGGAAACGTGTCGTCCGCCTCCCCTGCCAGCAGCAGGCTGAACAGGATCACCATTCCGGCATTGCGCTCGGCAAACAGGAAGAGCTCGGGCGCGTGGGTCAGCAGGCGAAGCCCGGCGCGGAAATGACGGCCGAGGATGCGCGCGAATGCCGGCATGAATTCCGAGTCATCGAGCGCTGCGCGCGCCGCGCTGGCGAGCGAAGCGAGCGGCCAGCGCGGCACCTCTTCTAAAGTGCGCGCGCCGGATACTCGCCCTGAACCGGGCTCGTCGGCGCGCGCCGCTGACGCCTCCAGCAGCACGGATTCCATGGCGGCGAAGTGCATGTCGAAGCGCTGCTTATGCAGTGCTAGCAGCTTGTCGGTCGGCACTAGCAGGCGCCGACGGCGATCGACCGGCTCGGACGCAGGCGCGAGATACCCGGCCGCCCGAAAGAGCCCCAGCATGACCTCGACGCGGCCGCGGCTGCAGAGCTGCGTCTCCACGCACAGATCCTTCATGCGGCTCACGGTCAGGCCCGAGCCGGCATCGCCGGGCGTGCGCGAGAAATGCAGATAGACCGCGTGGTGGGTGAACAGAGCGCGGCCGCGATCGTTCATCAGTTGATTGAGCAGCCGATTGCCGGAATAGTGCGCGACCATGCCGGCCGCGGCCGCGCGCATCGACTCGGAAAAGCGCGGGTGCGCGCGCAATGCGGCGATGGCCGCTGGCGAGAGCGGATCGGCAATCGATGCCGGAGCAGCGAGTTCGGGCAAGGACACGGTATTCGGCTGGGATGTCGGCCAGGACAGAGGCTGATATCACACACGGGCTTGGCGGGTTAATGCCAATAAGGCGGATAGCCGGAATTCCTGTCCTCGGCTTCCAGCAGCCGCAGCATCGCCGGCCATTCGAGCACGCCGTAGGGCCGGCGCGTGCCGGGCTGATAAAGGTGCGCGGTGTGCGCCAGCACGTTCTCGCCCGGCATGGTGAGCTCGGTGCGCGACGCCATGGCATCGACCTGCGAGCGGCAGGACATTTCGAGCTGATACATGGTGTTGAAGGCCTGCTGGACGGTGGCGCCGCAAGTGAGGAGCCCGTGATTGCGCATGACCAGCGCGTCATGCGGTCCGAGATCGTTCACGATGCGCTCGCGCTCGTCGAGATCGACCGCCGGCCCCTCGTAGTCGTGGTAGCCGATATGGCCGACGAAGCGGATCGAGGTCTGCGACAACGGCAATAGCCCGCATTTCATCGCTGATACCGCGATACCGGCGCGGGTATGGGTGTGGAGCACGCAGGCGACTTCCGGCCGCGCCTTGTGGATGGCGCCGTGAATGACGTAACCCGACTTGTTGATGCCGTAGTCGGTCTCGGGCTTCCAGATGATCTCGCCCTCGACGTCGATCTTCACCAGGCTCGACGCCGTGATCTCCTTATAGAGCATGCCGTAGAGGTTGATCAGCAGGTGATCCTTGCTGCCGGGGATGCGCGCGGTGATATGGTTGTAGATGAGGTCGGTCATCCCGTATTTATCGACCAGGCGGTAGCAGGCGGCGAGATCGACGCGCGCCTGCCACTCCTCCGCCGAGACTTGTCCGCGGACCGACTTGAACTCCGTCGAATAATTCATGGGATGGTTTCCGTCGCTGCCCAATGCGCGCTACCATAGCGTGGGCGGAACAATAAAGCCAAGACGAGGATAGTGGGAGGCCCGCCGTGCCGATACGCGACATCCTGCGCAACAATGTCAGGGAGAAGCTCGCGCGCGACGAGGTTGTCGCGTCGATGACGGTGCGGCTCGTGCGCGGCATCGAGATCGCGCGTATTGCCCGCACCGCCGGTTTCGATTCGCTCTACGTGGACCTCGAGCATTCCAGCTTCTCACTCGAGACCTGCGGCCAGATCTGCATGGCCGCGCTCGAAGCCGGGATCGCGCCGTTCGTGCGGGTTCCCGCCAACACGCCGGACTACGTCACGCGCGTGCTCGAAGGCGGCGCGCTCGGCGTGATCGCGCCGCACATCCGCTCGGCCGACGAGGCGAAGCAGGTGGTCCGGGCGGCCAAGTTTCCGCCGCTGGGCGAGCGCTCGAACGCGAGTGGCCTCCCGCATCTGCACTACCGCTCGTTCCCGGTGGCGGAGGCGTTCGCGGCGCTCAACGATGCCACCATGGTGATCGTGCAGTTCGAGAGCGCGGCCGCGCTCGACAAGACCGAGGAGATCGTCGCGGTCGACGGCGTCGACATGGTGCTGGTCGGCCTCAACGACATGCTGACGGATTGGGGCCTCGCCGGCGAATACGACCATCCGCGCGTGCGCGAGGCCTACGGCAAGATCATCGCCGCCTGCCGCAAGCACGGCAAGCATTGCGGCGTCGGCGGGCTCGCGACGCGTCCCGATCTCGTCGCCGAGTTCGTCAAGATGGGCGCGCGCTACGTCTCGACCGGCACCGATGCGGCCTTCCTGCTCGCCGCCTGCACCCAGCGCGCCCGGCAAGTGCAGGAGATCAAGCTCTGATGGCAGCCCGGGCAAAGCGTGATCCGGCGAAGCCGAAGGCTGCTCGCCAGGAGAAACAAGAGAAACAAGAGAAACAAGAGAAAAATGCCAAACGCGGCAAGGCCAAGGGCGAGCGCGTCGCCGACCGCGTCTATGCCGAGGCCGGCGCGGCCGATGCCTTTGCCCGGCGGGTCCTGATCACCCATGGCGTACCCGAGAGTGATGCCGCCATCGTCGCCGCCTGTCTGGTCAGCGCGGATTTGCGCGGCGTCGACACCCATGGGCTCACCCGGCTGCCCGGCTATCTCGACAGGGTCCGGCGTGGGCTGATCAACCCGTGGCCCGCGCTCGAGCCCAAGCGCGTGACGCCGGTCGCCGCCACGCTCGACGGCCGCAACGGCTTCGGCTTCGTCGTCGGCACCCGCGCGATGCAAGAGGCGATCGCGATCGCGCGGGAGTTCGGCATCGGCGTGGTGTCGGTGCGACGCAGCACCCATTTCGGCATGGCTGCGTCCTACGTGTCGCAGGCGCTCGATGCCGGCATGATCTCGCTGGTGTTCAGCAATGCGTCACCGGCGATGCCGCCGTGGGGCGCGCGCGCGGCGCTGCTCGGCACCAATCCGTTCGCGGCCGGCGCGCCCGCGGGCAAGCACGCGCCATTTCTCTTGGACATGTCGCCGGCGGTGGCCGCGCGCGGAAAGATCCGCCGCGCCGAGCGCCGCGGCGAGAACATCCCACTCGGCTACGCGCTCGACGCCGACGGCCGGCCGACCACCGACCCCAAGGCCGCGCTCGCCGGCGTGGTGCTGCCGATCGGCGGCTACAAAGGCTCCGGCCTCGCCATGCTGATGGACATTTTCGGCGGCGTGATCTCGGGCGCGAATTTCGGCGGCGACGTCGGCGACCAGTACAAGGCCTACGACCGCCCGCAGGACGTCGGCCACTTCTTCCTGGCGATGAAGCCCGACCTGTTCGTGCCGGCGGACGACTATCGGCGCCGCATGGACACGCTGATCGAGCGGGTGCGCGCCGCTCCCAAGGCGGAAGGCATCGACGAGGTGCTCGTCCCCGGCGATCCCGAACGGCGCCACGAGGCGGAACGGCGGAAGACCGGCATCCCCTACAGCACCGGCGAGGTCGCGGCGCTGCGCGACGAGGCCCTCAAGGCCGGCGTTGACCCGCTCGAGGTGTCGACGCACCCGCTCGGCTGAATGGGAGACCGGGCGTCATTCGGAGGACGGCGGCGAGAGCGCGCGCACCAGCCTAGCCGCGCCGCGCCGCCTCGATCGCGGCGACGTCGATTTTCTGCATTCCCATCATCGCATCGAAAGCGCGCTTTGCTTCATCGCCGCCAGCCGCAAGCGCGCGGGTCAGCACGCGTGGCGTGATCTGCCAGGAAATTCCCCACTTGTCCTTGCACCACCCGCACTGGCTCTCCTGCCCGCCATTGCCGACGATTGCGTTCCAGTAGCGGTCCGTCTCTTTCTGATCTTCGGTCGCGATCTGGAACGAGAAGGCTTCGTTATGCTTGAACACGGGACCGCCGTTGAGGCCAAGACAGGGTATGCCGAGGACCGTAAATTCCACCGTCAGCACGTCGCCCTCCTTTCCGCTCGGATAGTCGCTCGGCGCATGGAACACGGCACCGACCGCGCTGTCGGGAAAGGTCGCAGCATAGAAGCGGGCAGCAGCCTCGGCGTCCTTGTCGTACCACAGGCAAATCGTGTTCTTGGACATTGCTTGGCCTTTCGCTTTGGAAAACATTCACGCCCCACTCTCTAACGGTTGGTTGGCAAGACCGTTCCCACACTGACGCCGGCCCTTTGACGCTGACAGGGCGCCGCCCGGCGACAAAGGAACGGCTATGCAGCCTCCCTGAAATCACCAATCTGCGCATCGAATGCTCGCTTGAAGGCAGGCCGCGCGGTGCAGCGTCCGACATAGGCGGCGAGGCGCTTCTCGCTTGTGACGATGTCGGTGTGCTTCAGAATCCGCAGCACGCTCGTCATCATCAAATCACCCGCAGTGAAGCGGTCACCATCGAGGTAGGGTTTGTCGCCGAGCGACTTGGAGAGCGCGGACAGGCGCTTCTGCACGAACTCCACCGCCCCCGGGCGGCGTAGTTTCGCCCATTCCTCATTCTTGTAAAAGAGATCGATCAGGGCGACGTTCATGACGAACGGCTCGATGGAATTGAGCGCTGCGATCAGCCATTGCGTCGCGCGTGCGCGGCCGCTCGCGTCCTTCGGCAGGAGCATGTCGCTCCGTTCGCCGATATGCAGCACGATGGCCCCGGATTCGAAGAGCACGAGGCCGTCTTCCTCGAGGATCGGCACCTGCCCGAAGGGCTGCAGCGCGCGATAATCCGATTTGTCCTGATCGCCCAGTTCCAGGAGGCGCGTCTTGTAAGGCAGACCAGCTTCCTCCAGCGCCCAGCGCGCGCGCAGATCGCGCACTTGGCCCTGGGCAAACTCCGGAACCCATTTGAAAGCGGAGATCGTGATCATGCGATGGGCTCCTTTGCGATTCTCGTGGCGTAGGCTGAAGCTCGTCGATGGCTTCGTTCCAGCCGACCACAATGGCCGTGCTACCCTTGGTTCCGTGGCAGACACTTGGTCACGGAAAGCTCTGTTCGGTTGCAAGAAAAAGGCGTTCCAGCTTGTCGAGCGCTCCGTTCCAGCCTTGCTCGTGGCTGCGGCGGCTCTCCTCGTCGTGCAGGCGTGAATGAGTGAATGTGAGCTCGGTCCCCTCGGCAATGGCGCGAAGCCTGATCTCGACAAGCGACTCGTCGGGATCTTCGGCGCCGCCCGTCCAGCGCCAACTCATGCTCAGCCGCTCGGGCTTCACGACTTCGAGATATTCGCCGCTGCTCTCATGCTCGCTTCCATCGAGCATGCGGAAGCGTACCCGGAAGCGGCCGCCAACCTGCGGGTCGGTCTCCGCCACGAGCACGGGGCCGCCGTCGGGGCCCCACCAGCTGGCAATGCCTTCCGCTGTGGTGAGCGCATCGAAGACAATCGATGGCCGCGCCTTGATCCGGCGCACGAGCGTCAGACTGGTCATCGTCTGTTCTTCCTCGCTTCGGCTTCCTTGCTTTCGGCATAGGCCGCGAGCCTATCGAGGCTGTTCGACCAGAAGCGTTCGTAGCGGCGCAGCCAATCCATGGCTTCCCTCATGGGCTGGGGCCGGAGCCGAACCGTCACGGTGCGCCCGACTTTCGACCGGGTGATGAGGCCGGCATCGTCGAGCACGTCGAGATGCTTCATCACGGCCGGCAGCTTGATCGCGAAGGGCTGCGCCAGCGCGCTGATGGATGCGGCGTCTTCGCGTTCGAGCCGAGCGAGAATCGCCCGCCGAGTCGGGTCGACGAGCGCCGCAAATGTCCGGTCGAGCCGCTCACTATAGTTCACCATGTAGGAAAGTATCGGTCGGACAGAGCTGGCTGTCAACCGGTCGTTGACCGCAGCGAGCCTGTTGCCGTAGCATCCACGCCGCGGTGCAAGCCGCGCCCGGACCCGCGGGAAGGGTCGAACCCACTTGCGCCTGCTGAGTCATCAACCAACCTTTGTGCAGCCGGATTTGCGGGTCGTCGGCGCTTTCATGCACGGAGGTTTCCCATGCAGCGGCTCCCCGAGCGGCCGAATCTCGATCACCTGAAGAAGCAGGCGAAGGACCTGCTCGCGCTCTACCGAAATCGCGATCACGCGGCGATCGCGCGCATTCGCAATGCCTTGCCCGCCGCCGCGAGCAAGGACGACGCGACGATCGCAAACCTCGGCTTGCGCCTGCACGACGCGCAGTCGTGTGTCGCGCGCGAGTATGGCTTCCTGTCCTGGACCGACCTGAGAAGCTTCGTCGAAGAGCGCGGCGCGCGGCGTGACGACCGAGCTGCCTCTCCCCTCGGCTGGTTGCGCTTCGTCTATTCCGGCCATATTGCGGGCGGAGCCAACCGTGCCCGGCCGGCGGTGGCGGCGCGCCTGCTCGCCGAGCATCCCGATCTGCCGAACGGCGACGCTTATCTCGCGTGCGCGATCGGCGACGAGAATGCGTTGCGCCGGGCCACCAAGGCCGATCCGGGGTGGGTCAACCGTGCGGGTGGCCCCCTCGATCTCCCGCCGCTCGTGGCCGTGACCCATTCCAGCCTCTTGCGCCTGCCGGCCTTTCGAGACGGTCTGCATACCAGCGCTCGCTGCTTGTTGGATGCCGGGGCGGATCCGAACCAGGCCGTCGGCGACCGCTGGCCGCCGGCATCGGTCAGCGCGCCATCCGATGTTTTCCGGCTTTCCGCGCTCTACGGGGCCGCCGGGCAAAATCACGACCCCGAGCTGACCAAGCTTCTGCTCGACGCCGGTGCCGATCCAAATGACGGCGAGTCGCTCTATCATTCGCTGGAGAATGTCGCGTGCACGCGCCACCTGCTGGACGCCGGCGCGCGCATCGCCGGCAGCAACGCGATGTATCGCGTGCTCGATTTCGACAATGTCAACGTCCTGCGGCTCCTGCTCGCGCACGGTGCCGACCCGAATGAGCCGGCCCTTGGCCCGCCGACGGCCGATTGGGGCTCGCCGCTGCTGTGGGCGATCAGACGGCGACGATCGCGGGCTCATGTCGCGGCGCTGCTCGACGCCGGGGCCGATCCTGCGACAACAACGCCGGACGGGGCCGATGCCTACACGTGGGCCCTGCGGTTCGGGCTGCCGGATGTCGCGGCGCTGCTGAGCCCGGATAGCAGCGTCCGGGACATTTCCGAGGAGGAGCGGTTCATCGCGGCCTGCACGCGAGGCGACGAGGCCGGTGCCCGGCGTGTTCTGTCGAAGCGACACGACCTCCCCGGCGCGCTGTCCGAGCCTCAGCTTCGCCTGCTGCCGGAGCTCGCCGCGGAAGGCTGCGACGGAGCCGTCAGGCTCATGGTGAAGCTCGGCTGGCCGGTCGCGGTGCCGGGTGGCGATTGGAATGCGTCGGCTCTGAACCACGCGGTGTTCCGCGGCGACGCAGAGCTCACGCAATTCCTGCTCGACCACGGCGCGAGCTGGCAGGAGCAGCACGGCCATGGCGACAATGCCTGCGGGACACTGTCGTGGGCCTCGTGCAACGAGCCGGTTGACGGTGGCGACTGGCCCGGCTGTGCCGAAGCCCTGATCGCGGGCGGCATGCCTGCCGCGCAGCCCGACCCCCAAGGATCGGACGGCGTGATCATCGACGGCCGCCGCAAGCGGTTCTCGGACGAGGTCAGGGACTACCTGCTCGCGGCGAACACCGCGCCCGCGAGATAGCTTGCGCGGCGGCGCACCTGCGGCGACCGGCTCGGGGGGTCGCCGCATTGTCGCGCAGTCTCGGACATTGTGGCGCAGCCGGCCGGCCACCGCCGCCGACCGGGTCGTGATATGCCGGTGGTGCAAATTGCCGGCCAGACCGGGTATGGTGGCCCGCAAGGGGCGAAATGACTTGGCAAATGACGAAGAATTTCCGGGAGGATATCGGCATGCCGAAGCTGCATTCGACGCTGCTCAAGGCCGCGGGCCTGCTGCTGGCGCTCACGACCACGGTGGCCGCGCAGGATTATCCGACGAAGCCGGTGCGGCTGATCATCCCGTTCCCGCCCGGCGGCAGCAACGACGTGGTCGGCCGCATGATCGCCACCCATCTCGGCGAGAAGCTCGGCAAGCAGGTGGTGGTGGAAAACCGCGGCGCCGGCGCCGGCGGCGTGGTCGGGACCGACGTCGCCGCCAAGGCGCCCCCCGACGGCTACACGCTGCTGGTCATCTCGCTCGCCTACGCGGTCAATCCGTGGCTCTACCAGCTCCCTTACGATCCGCTGAAGGCGTTCACGCCGGTCGCCATTCTCGCCTCCGGCTCGAACGTGCTGGTGGTCAATCCGACGCTGCCGGTGAACTCGGTGAAGGACCTGCTGGCGGCCGCCAAGGAGAAGCCGGGCCAGATGCAATATGCGTCGGCCGGCATCGGCAGCTTCCAGCATCTCGGCGGCGAGCTGTTCAAGCTCACCGCCGGCGTCAATCTGCTGCACGTGTCGTTCAAGGGCGGCGGCCCCGCCATGATCGACGTGATCGGCGGCCACACCAAGATCATGTTCAGCTCGCTCGTGCAGACCACGCCGCACATCAAGTCCGGCAAGCTGCGCGCGCTGGGCACCGGCGGGCCGACGCGCAATCCGGTCTTGCCGGACGTGCCGACCATCGCGGAAGCCGGCGTGCCGGGCTACGAGGCCGTCAATTGGTGGGGCATCGTGGCGCCCGCCGGCACGCCCGCGGCGATCGTGGAGAAGCTGCACAAGGAGATCACGGCGGTGCAGAACTCCGAGGACGTGAAGAAGCACTTCGTGTCCGAGGGAGCTCAAGTCGTGCAGATGAGCTCGCCCGAATTCGGCGGCTTCATCGAGAAGGAAATCAAGAAATGGGAGCGGGTCGTGAAAGAGGGCGGCATCAAGGCGGAGTGACGTTGCTCTCAACCCACAGCCGAACTCGCAACCCGTCACCCTGAGGTGCGAGCCCGTCAAAAGCGCGTTCACGCGCGTCTTGACGCGCTATGGGGCGAGCCTCGAAGGGCGACGGCCCCCGCCCGAGCCGCGTGTCATGAGCGGGGCCGTTCATCCTTCGAGGGCCGCGAAGACGCGGCCACCTCAGGATGACGGGTTGAATTCTGAACTCGTTACCTGGTCACTCGATGAACCCATCTGTTCTGAACAACAAAGACGTCTGGGCCGGGCTGATGCTGATCGCCATCGGCGCGGCGGCGATGTTCTTCGCCCGCAACTATCCTTTCGGCACCGCGCTGCGCATGGGGCCGGGCTATTTCCCGATGCTGCTCGGCGGGCTGCTGATCCTGTTCGGCCTCTACACCTTCGCCTCCGGGCTGCGCAGCGGCGAGCGGATCGCGGAGTCGTGGTCGCTGCGCGCGCTCGTCATCGTGCCGTTGTCGCTCGTCCTGTTCGGCGTGCTGGTGGAGCGCGCCGGCTTCGTGCCGGCGATGATCGTGCTGATCTTCGGATCGGCGACCGCGAGCACCGAGTTCAGGTTCGTGGAGGTTCTGCTGTTCTCGCTCGCGCTGACCGCGCTCTGCGCGGCGGTCTTCGTCTGGGGCCTCGGCCTGCCCTACCCGCTGATCGCCGGCCTGAACTGACATGGATCTCTTCAACAACCTGATCTTCGGGTTCAGCGTCGCGCTATCGCTGCAGAATCTGCTCTATTGCCTGATCGGAGTGACCGTCGGCACGCTGATCGGCGTGCTGCCCGGCATCGGGCCGCTCGGCACGATCGCGATCCTGATGCCGATCACCTACGGCGTGCCGCCGGTCGGCGCGCTCATCATGCTGGCCGGCATCTATTACGGCGCCCAATACGGCGGCTCGACGACCGCCATCCTGGTGAACCTTCCGGGCGAGACCGCCGCGGTCGTCACCTGCATCGATGGCTACCAGATGGCGCGCCAAGGCCGCGCCGGACCGGCGCTCGCGATCGCGGCCATCGGCTCGTTCTTCGCCGGGACCGTGGGCACGCTGTTGATCGCTCTCGCCGGGCCGCCGCTCGCCGAGGTCGCACTCAAGTTCGGCTCGCCCGAATATTTCTCGCTGATGCTGATGGGTCTCGTCGCCGCGGCGGTGCTCGCCCAGGGCGACCTGGTGAAATCGCTCGCGATGGTGGCGGTGGGCCTGCTGCTCGGCATCGTCGGCAGCGACGTCAACACCGGAGTGCAGCGCTACACCTTCGGCATCGCCGACCTCTCCGACGGCATCGGCTTCATCGTGGTCGCGGTCGGCGTGTTCGCGATCGGCGAGATCATCGCCAATCTCGGCGACAAGGAGGAGCGGCAGGTCTTCACCGCGAAGGTGACGAACCTGTTTCCGTCGATGGACGACCTGAAGCGCTCGATCGCGCCGATCCTGCGCGGCACCGGCATCGGCTCGTTCTTCGGCATCATGCCGGGCACCGGGCCGGCGATCGCCTCGTTCGCGTCCTACATGCTGGAGAAGAAGCTCGCAGCCGATCCCTCGCGCTTCGGGAACGGCGCGATCGAGGGCGTCGCGGCGCCCGAGGCCGCCAACAACGCCGATGCCCAGTGCAAGTTCATTCCCATGCTCACGCTCGGCCTGCCCGCGAGCGGGGTGATGGCGCTGATGCTCGGCGCGCTCACCATCCAGGGCATCCAGCCCGGCCCGGAAGTGATGACAACGCGGCCGGAGCTGTTCTGGGGCCTGATCGCCAGCATGTGGATCGGCAACCTGATGCTGGTGGTGCTCAACCTGCCCATGATCGGGCTGTGGGTGAAGCTGCTGCAGGTGCCCTACCGGCTGCTGTTTCCGGCCATCATGGCGTTCTCCGCCATCGGCATCTACAGCGTGAACACCTCGTCGTTCGAGATCTATCTCACGGCGGCGTTCGGCATTTTCGGTTTCGTCTGCATGAAGCTGGGCTTTCCCCTCGCGCCGATGCTGCTCGGCTACGTGCTCGGACCGATGATGGAGGAGAATCTGCGCCGCTCGATGCTCCAATCGGGCGGCGATCCTTCCGTGTTCGTGACGCGACCGCTCAGCCTCGTCTTCATCGTCGCGACCGTGCTGATCCTCGTCGTGATGGTCGTGCCGGCCGTGCGGGAGCGGCGCCGCGCGATCGCGGATTGATCCAGATGAGACGTCGTCTCCCTACTCCTTTCCGCGTGACCGCGTTGGCGCGCGCACGGCAAATCCGCGAGGTATCGGGAGCTGCCAAGCCCCTTCCGCCCAGTCGTGTGATGGGTGTAGCCTTGTTACCGAGCTGCCGAGCGGGACGTGCCGAAGTCCCTTTCTCAGCCGCAGCGCTCGTGCCGTCGGCAGGCCCGCACTTCTGAAAATCAAACGGATCGTCGTTCTGCAGGCCCTCCTCCGGCCTTCGCAGACACGCATCTTCAGGAGCGAGCGCCATGAAACCTCCACGCCGCGCTTTCCTGCAGCTGACGGCGGCGGCCGCCGCACTTGCGGCCGAACCGGGCATCGGCTGGGCGCAAACCTATCCGGCGCGGCCGCTGCGATGGATCGTCGGTTTCCCGCCGGGCGGCGGCGCGGACACAGTGGCTCGAATCCTGGGGCCCTGGTTGTCGGAGCGGCTCGGCCAGCAGGTCGTCATCGAGAACCGACCGGGGGCCAGCACCAACATCGCTGCGCAGGCGGTGGTCAATTCGCCCCCCGATGGGTACACGCTGCTGTTCTATGGAGCGTCCACGCTCATCAACACCAGCATATTTCAAAACCTGCCGTTCAACGTGCAGCGCGACATCGCCCCGGTTTGCGGACTGGTCGTATATCCCATGCTGTTGGTTGCCCATCCGTCGCTTCCCGCCAGGACCGTTGCCGAGCTGATCACCCACGCAGAGGCACATCCGGGCAAGGTCACGATGGCCTCGTTCGGAACCGGGTCGGCTTCGCACCTGGCAGGCGAGCTGTTCAAGATGATGGCCGGGATCGACATGGTCCACGTTCCTTTCCGCGGCGGCGCGCCGATGGTGAGCAATCTGATCGGCGGACAGGTGCAGGTCGCCTTCGATGTGATGGTGACGTCGCTGCCGCATGTGCGCACTGGGGCGCTGCGGGCGCTGGGCGTGGCGGGCAAGAGCCGATATGAGCTGCTGCCGGACGTGCCGAGCATTGCGGAGACGCTTCCGGGATACGAGGCGAGGACATGGGCGGGAGTTGGCGTGCCGAAAGGTACGCCGCCGGAAATCATCGCGCGGCTTAACTACGAGATCAGTGCGGGGCTGGCAGATCCGACCATCAAGGCGAGACTTGCCGAGATCGGCACCATCCCCCTGATCTTCACCGCCGCGGAGTTCGGCGCTCATATCTCGGCCGAATCCGAGAAATGGGCGAAAGTGGTGAAATTCGCGGGCATCAAACCGGAGTGATCCGGGCCGACATAGTCTCCACCCGGTCGGCGGTGGCGGACGGCAATCCTTCCGTGTTCATAACGGGGCCGCTCAGCCTCCGTTCGTCATCGCAACCGCGCTGATCCTCATCGTGATGGTGATGCCGGCCGTGCGCGAGCGGCGCCGCGAGATCGCGGATTGATGCTGTTTCACTTCCGTCGGCTCAGGGCCGTTTGACCGCGATGAACGAGGCGACGTAGCCGGCCGGCGCGCTGCCATGAGGTTTGGCGCGTATGACGCTGCCGACGAATGCCGGGACTTGATCGACGCCGTTGGGCCATCTGTATGCCAGTTGGCCGTAGTAGTCGTATTCCCAACCGGCCGTCCCGGTGCCGGCACGGCCGGTCCCGACGATCTCCACGGTCGGCATTGCACCTTCAACACCCGGTCGGATGGTGCCTTGCAGGTCAAGTCCGCCGCCGGGCCAGTCGAGCGCGCCTTTGAGCGTTGTCTTCGACGGGATCTCGAACGTGAAGACGGCCTCCGCGAAGATCAGATCCAGCGCCTTGTTGGCATCGTTGCCGACCGGCGTCGGGTTGTTGTGGAAGCTTCGGTACGTCCACGTGCCCGCGAGAGCCGGACTGTCCGAGGTCGCATATGTCGGGGGTGGGGATGGCGCTTGCGCCAGCGCGGAAGCCGTCCACAGCGAAGCAGCGATAGCGAGTGGAACGAGCCCATGTCGCATCTGAACCTCCTGTATCGATCATTCCGACATTCTCGCTAAAATTGCATATTTTATAGCTTCGCGCAATAGATGAAATCTGCAAGAGCCGGCGGAATGCCTTCCATCAATTCGGGCGTTGCACGCCTGCCCGGCGTAACCGCACGGCCTCCCGGCCCGCCAGCGCGCGGCGTTCATGGCGAGTAGCCAGGCTTATGGGCCGAACGGGGCGGTTGGCGGGTGCGACGAGCGGATGCTCCGCATTCCCCGCCGGGGCCGCGCCGATGCCCGCGAGATCGGAAAGACCTCGCGCATGTATGCATCCAGAAATCCGCAAAAGTCTTTGGCATACTGCGGAAGCACGCGGCGGCGGTCCCACAGCACGGTCAGCAGTCCCCGCAAGGGTCTGCGGCGATACGTGACGCGAGCGATGCGAAGCCGATAGCGATGGGTCGGCAGGACGGACGGCACAATCGCGACCCCGTGTCCGGCCTCCGCCAACGCCAGCAGGGTGTGCGGGGCGCGGCTCTCGATGAAGATTTGAGGCTTGAATCCGGCGAGGCGGCAGGCGGCATCGAACGTCGTGCGGACCCCGAAGCTGGTTTCCAGGAGCAGGAGCGGATAGGCGGCAAGGCTGCTTATTTCGATGTTTCCGCCAGACCCGAGCCCAAGCGATTCGTGGCCGACGGCAAGAAATTCGAGTGGCGGCAGCGGAAAGGTCTCGAACTCATGACTTTCTCCCTGACTGACTTGCAGGAAGTTTATGGCAAGGTGCAGTTCTCCACGCTCCAGCTTTTCAAACGGTTCGGTGCCGACCGCCTCGCTCAGTTTGATCTGCACGTTGGGATAGCGCTCTGCAAAGCGATGCAGGAACACGGAGAAGACGCCGTCGATCATCTGCGGCGTCGCTGCGATCTTTAGGACTCCGGCGTCGGCGCGCCGGAGCAACCGGGCTCGCTCGCTGAGCGAATCCACCGCGCTCAGGACGTTGCGGCACTCGGCGAGCAGTCGCTCGCCCTCGCCGGTCAAGATCAGCCGTTTGCGAATGCGGTCGAACAGCCTGAGACCAAGCTCCGCCTCGAGATCGCTGATCTGGCGGGACAACGCGGGTTGAGCGACTCGCAGGCTGAGCGCCGCCTTCGAGACGGTCCCCTGTTCAGCAACAGTGACGAACGTTCGCACGTGCCGGAAATCCATGCCGGGAGTTTATGCCCGTTCGGCATGAAGCAACAGAAGAATATGATATTGGACAGAGGCAATCTTCCGACCGATCCTGCCCGGGCCGAGCTCGATGCTGAGCTGCGCTGGAGGCGATCATGATCAAGGCACCATTCCGAGTCATCGCTGCGGTGGCGGTGGCTTCGTTATCGACAGCGCAGGTGGCTCTCGCCCAGGATGCAGCCGAAGAGCAATTCGGCAAGGTCCATTTTTCGATCTCATGCAATGATCTGGCGCAGCGGCGCTTCGACCGGGCCATGCGATATCAACATTCGTTCTGGTACCGCCCCGCGAAGGAAATCTTCGAGGAGGCGCTCAAGGCCGATCCCGAGTGCGGCATCGCCTATTGGGGAATTGCGCTCAGTCTGCTGTTCAATCCGCATGTCCCCCCGCCCAAGGACAATCTCGGTCTCGGGCTTTCGAACCTGGAGAAGGCCAAATCGATCGGCGCCAAGACCCAGCGCGAGCGCGACTATGTCGATGCCCTGCTGGCGTTCTATTCCGATCACGACAAGGTGCCCCATGGCCAGCGCGTGCAAGCCTATCTCAAGGCGATGGAAGCGCTCGCCGGGCGCTACCCCGACGACGACGAGGCTCAGATCGGCTACGCGATCATGCTGAACGTCGCAGCGTCGCTCAACGACAAGACCTATGCCAACCAGCTCAAGGGCGCCGCCATCCTGGAGCCGATCTTCAAGCGCCAGCCGCGGCATCCGGGCATAGCCCACTATCTGATCCACCTCTACGACTACCCTCCGATTGCCGAGAAGGGGTTGGACGCGGCCAGGCGATATGCCGAGATCGCGCCGGCGGCACCGCACGCCCAGCACATGCCGTCGCACATCTTCACGCGGGTCGGCTACTGGAAGGAGTTGATTGCATCGAACAGCGCATCGGCGCGCGCCGCAAAGGCCGGCAAGGAACCAAACGACCAGCTGCACGCCATGGATTATCTGGTTTACGCCCATCTCCAGGTCGCGCAGGACAAAGAGGCCCGCACGGTCGTGGAGGAGATGACCGCGGTCACCGGCTACAATCCGAACGTTCGCGGCGGACCGTATGCCGTCGCGGCCAGTCAGGCCCGCTACATGGTGGAGCGCAACGACTGGAGCGGCGCCGCCGGCCTGCAGGTGCAGCCGAGCCGGTTCGCCTATGTCGATGCGATCACCCATTTTGCGCGCGCGCTGGGCGCGGCGCGTTCCGGCAGTCTCGACGGAGCCAGGGGCGACATCGCGAGGCTTGCCGAATTGCGTGAAAAGCTGCAGCAGTCCAAGGACGAGTATTGGTCGGAGCAAGTGGAAATCCAGCGGCAGGTCGCGACCGCTTGGTTGCTGAATGCGGAGGGCAAGCAGGCGGACGCCCTCGGAGCAATGAGCGCGGCTGCCGACGCGGAGGACAAGACCGAGAAGTCCATCGTCACGCCGGGACAACTGGCGCCGGCGCGCGAGCTCTACGGGGCCATGCTGCTCGAAAGCGGCATGGCGAAAGAGGCGCTTGCCGCGTTCGAGGCGACGCTGACGAAAGAGCCGAACCGGCTTGGCGCCACGATCGGCGCGGCGAAAGCCGCCGAAAAGTCGGGTGACGTGGCCAAGGCGCGGCAATACTACGCCAAGGTCGTCGCGCTCGCTGAAGGAGCCGACGCGAGCAGGGCTGAGGTGGCGGACGCACGGGCGTTCATGGCGAAGAAATAGACTCATGAAGGAGAGGCGAACAGTGAGCGCGATGAACAGAATGTTCGCACTCACACTCGTCGCCGCGTTCGGCTTGGGCGCCGCCGTCGGAACGTTCGTGCTGCTCGCGCACAATCCAGGCGATGGCGTCCCGGCATCGAGCGTGGCCCGCCCCGTCTGGACCGAGGTGCCGTGGCCTTTCCAAATGGACCAGTGGGGTAGAGGCCGGGTGTTCCGGTGCGAGCCGGCTGACTGCGGCACCGAGGTGAACATCTATCTCCGCGCCAAGCTCGGCTCCTGCAATTGCGCGACCGGTGTGGCGGACGACGTCGAGCTCGATCGCATGAGCGATCTTGATCTTGTCGGCGGCGAGGCTTCGCCCCTCGGCCCCGGTCGGGCGATCGCGATCGCCTGGATGAAGGGTCGCAGTCGCGCCTACATGCTCACCGCCCGCAATCCGCCGGGCAAGACCGCGATATCGGTCGCCTTCAACGACCGCTGCGACATGATCGTCGCGACGATCGTGCTGCCGCATGATCGACCGGCGACGATCGAACCCGGCGTCATGGAGTTTCTGAACAGCGGGACCGTGTTGCGCTGGGCCGAGTTGACCCTCGGGATATGATTGCGGGTTGATGCGGCACGGAAAGGCAGGCTGTTGCCCGTGCTCACATCCGCGGTTTCGGAAAGCTTCTGCTATCCATTTCAGTTGGCCTATCCGAGTGCGCTTTGTCGCGTCAGCGTCGCGGTTGCGCGCGCGTCGGCACGACAGCCACGATGCGCGCGGCGAGCGGCTTTGCGCCAAGCATCACCCTCACCGTCACGTTGTAGTTCCGCTCCGGCTCCTCCTTCGGAACCGACATCGTGACGCGGGCCCGGACGAGCCCGCCGTTGCGGACCGACATCGCGGGATCATTGGCGATGGAGAGCACGTACTTCTGCTCATCCTTGACGCGGCGCTTCAAATGCGCGCGGACTGCGGGATCGATCAGCTTGAGCAGGTCTACGGGGCCCGTCGCTTCGTCGTTGGCGCCGAAAGCATAGAGATCGATGTTGTCGGTCGAGAAGCGGCTGTTGAAGCTCCTGATCAGCAGGCGGCTGTTCGGCGACCAGGTGGCGAGCTCTTCGAGCCGGTTGGCGCTCGCCTCGCCGGTGTTCCAATAAATTCCGGTGGATGTCGCCAGGATGGCGCCGTCGGCGACGCGGACAACGAGGATTTCGGTATCGCCGCTCGGCACTTCCGTCGGCGGACCTTTGGTGGAGCGCCAAGCCAGCGCCAGACGCTTCGATGGGGAGAGCGTGTCCGCGATCACACGCGCAGCGCCATTGCCGCTGCCGCAAGTAAGTCCGCCGAATTTGTCCGGCCGACAGGGCCCCATTTCGGCCAGGGCGCCCGGTGCGGAGGCGATCAAGGCGCAAACGGCAAGAACGGTGACGGTGGCGGAAGTTCGATGCATGAGCGTTCGTCTCTTGTGATCGGGTCATACTATATGAGTTTGCGTCCTCGTTCACTCCGGCTTCACGCCGGACAGCTCAGGGTAAATGCTGACCACGCACGTCCAATACTCCGCATCAAGTGCAATCATCCGATGCCCACTTCCGCATCCATCATCGATGGAGAGATCTGGGATGCAGGACTTCCTGCAAAACTGCTGAAGCACGCCTTCCGCGATCGCATGTCATCGGCCCGACAGCATGCTCCCGCAGCGCCCTCGCGCCGAATATTTGGGCGAGCGCCCGCTGTTCGGACACGACGTCCTGTCTGCGCGTCCATGGCACACCGCTTGCTTAATGTCGTTGCGAATCAGAAGCGGGGACTGCGCGCGGGGCCGCCTCTTCCTGGAGCCCCCGGGACCACCCGTGGCTTCATCGGCAGCAGGCCCTCGCGCTGCAATTTCTTGCGCGCGAGCTTGCGGGCGCGGCGGATGGCTTCCGCCTTCTCTCGGACTCTCTTTTCGGAGGGTTTCTCGTAGTGGCCGCGGAGCTTCATCTCGCGGAAGACGCCCTCGCGCTGCATTTTCTTCTTCAGCACCTTGAGGGCCTGGTCGACATTGTTGTCACGAACGAAAACCTGCACGCGTCGTTCCTCTTCAATCGAGCGGTTGATGGGCCGGGCGGCACCCGCGATACGCACCAGGGTCAATTTTCAGAATGTTTCGTGCCTGCCGACGGCACGAGAGCCGCCAATCGGAGGTAGCGGAGACGTTTTTTGGAAAGCTCGCCGACAAGGCGATCCTTGCCTGTGTATGCCAAGGTGGTGGTGCCGGAGGTAAAGAACAAGGAGGCGAGCAGTTATTTGCCAGCTTGAGCGTGTAGCCGGATCGAGGCGGGTGACCTATTTCACGCTCAGTGGCCAAATCTAGGATAGCTTAAAGGACGCGTTAACGCGAATGTCGCCGCCCTAGGGCGTTGACGCGGCAGGGCGTTCACGCCCGTCTTGGCGGGCTATGCCGTCAACGCCCTTAATTAAGGCGGCTGTGGGTCAATCGCGTCGGGGCGACCATTCCGTGCCATGTCGGCTTCACCTCCGACTACGGCCGCCAACGACGAATAGACACGCTCACTCCGGCTTCACGCCGGACTGTTTGATGATGTTGAGATACTTCTCGCTCTCCGCCTTCACGAACGCGCTGAACTGATCGACCGTGAGCGGGGTGACGACGGCGCCGTCGTCGCGCAGCTTCGCCCTGATATCGGGCTCCGTAATGATCTTGTTGATCTCGGCGTTGAGCCGCGCCACCACCTCCTTCGGCGTTCCGCGCGGCGCGAACACGCCCTGCCAGAGGCTGATGTCGAAACCGTCAAGTCCCGCCGCCTCGGCGACGGTCGGCACGTCGGGCGCCGCCGGCGAGCGCACGGCCGGCGAGACCGCGATGAGCTTCAACTTGCCCGCCTTCACCTGCGCCCACGCCGGGGGAAAACCGGAAAAGAAGAAATCGATATGATTGCCCAGGAGGTCGTTCAAGGCCGGTGCCGCACCCTTGTAGGGCACATGCGCCATCTTGCTGTCGGTGCGGAGCTTGAGCAGCTCGCCGGCGAAATGTCCCGGAGTACCCGTCCCCGCCGATGCGAAAGTCAGCCCGCGCGCGGCCGAGACCTTCAACATGTCCGGCAGCGTCGAGTACGGCGCGGTGGCGGGAATGACCAGCGCCAGCGGCACGATGGTCACGAGCGCGACCGGCTGCAAGTCGCGGATCGGATCGTAGACGAGCCCTTTGATCCAATGCTGGTTGATCGCCACTTCCGCGGGTTGCCCCAGCAAGAGCGTGTGGCCGTCGGGCGGCGCCGACACCACGTTCTGCGCGCCGATCGACCCGCTGGCGCCGGCGCGATTCTCCACCACCACGTTCTGGCCGAGCGCTGCTGCGAGCTTGTCCGAGATCATCCGCGCGACGATGTCGCCGGTGCCGCCCGGCGCATAGGAGACGACGAGATGCACGGAGCGGCTGGGATAGGTCTGCGCCGCAACGCCTGTCGTGAGGCTTGTCAGCACGCCTGCAGCCAACAGCGCCGCGCCGAATAGATGAGACATCGTCATCGTCTGGGTCCTCGTGCTCGCCTGGGGCCGATTCTCTCGGCCCCACGGATCATCATACCCCACTCTTCGGGACCGGACCTATATCGACCTTTTGACCAGCGCGAGCACCAGCGTCAGGGCGCCCATGGCGGCGATGGCCGCGGCGAGCGGCAGCGCGCTCGCGCCCAGCGTCTGGCCCACCGCGATGCCGACGACGGATGCGGTCAGCTGCTGCAGGAAGCCGAGCAGGGACGAGGCGGCGCCCGCCCGTTCGGGAAACGGCATCAGCGCGCCCGCCATCGCTTGCGGCATGGCGAGGCCGAGCCCGTAGAGATAGAGCGCCATCGGCCCCGCCAAGGCGAACGGCGACCGCAGGTCCATCATCACCGTGGCGACCATGGCGAACCCGCCGGCGGCAAGCGCCACGCCGCCGACGACGATGGTCCGGTCGATGCCGATCCGGCCGACGAGCTGCGTCGCGGTCAGCGTGCCCGCGCCGTATCCCAGCGTCGCCACGGCGAAGACCAGCCCGAACAGCAGGGGCGACAGGCCATAAAGATCCTGCAGCACGAACGACGAGCCCGAAATCCAGGCGAACAACCCGCCATAGGACGCGGCGACGATCGCGAGATACATGCCATAGGTCGGATGACGGACGAAGGTGCCGTAGCCCCTGACGATGGAGGCGAGCGACATGGGCTCCGTCGCCTGGCGATTCATCGTCTCCGGCAACAGGCGGATCACCAGCACGATCGCGCACAGGCCGAGCGCCGCCATGCCGACGAACGCCGCGCGCCAACCGAACGCCGCCTGCAGCACGCCGCCGAGCGACGGCGCGACCACCGGCGCGAGCGCCGTGATGGCGCCCATGCGGGCGAGCTCGCGGCCGGCGCGGACGCCGTGGTAGAGGTCGCGCACCATCGCGCGCGCCAGCACCGGCGCGGCGGCGACGCCCAAAGCCTGCAGGCAGCGCAGCGCGATCAGCATCTCGATCGAGGCCGCGAATACGCAGCCGAGGCAGACGGCGACATAGAGCGTGAGCGCCGCGAGCAGCACCGGCTTGCGGCCGACGTGGTCGGAGACGGGTCCGTAGACGATCTGCCCGACGGCGAAGCAGAGCAGATAGCCCGACAGCGTCAGCTGCACCTGTGGCGGCGGCGCGCCGAACACCCGCCCGATCTCAGGCAGCGACGGCAGGTAGAAGTCGACCGACATCGGACCGACCGCGGTCAGGAGCGCCAGCAGCGCGGTCAGCGCCAGAGTATCGGGACGAAGCATTGCCTCCTTGTTAGGGCACTGCAGCGGAAAAACCTACCGGTGAATTCGAATGATGGCTCTGTCGCGGTCGCGGCCATGCACGATAAATGTGCACGTTGCGTCCCCGTTCAGGCGGAGCTCGAACGCGCGGCACGGGCGGCGACCAGGCTCGACGATTCCGGAGTGGTTGGAAGCATCTCAGGCGCGCGGTGGGATACCCTGCCCCGCTCCGTCGCCGGCCTTGCCCCAAGGATCGTCGCCAACGCGCTCTCCAGCGTCTCGTGCCGGAACTTGAAGCCGAGAAAATCGGCCTTGTCGGGCAACACCCGTTGGCCGGTGAGCAGCAGCTCGTCGGCGAGGTCGCCGCCGAGCCCGTGCAGCAGGAACGCCGGCATCCGCAACAAGGCGGGGCGGTGCAAGGCGCGCCCGAGCTCGCGCGCGAAATCCGCGTTCGTCACCGGCACCGGCGCGGTGGCGTTCACGGCGCCGGCATATTTCGGAACCGCAATGATGTGAGCGATGAAGCGGATGAGATCGTCGAGCTCGATCCACGACATCCATTGCCTGCCGCTGCCCATGGGGCCGCCGAGGCCGAGCTCGAACGGCGGCAGCATGCTGCCGAGCATCCCGCCCTCGGTGCCGAGCACGAGGCCGATGCGCAGGCGGACCACACGGACGCCCAGCCATTCGGCCTTTCTCGCCGCGCATTCCCAGGAGTCGCAGAAGCGATGGCCGAAGCAGCGCTTGCCGCCGTCGAACTCGGTCAGGGTCTCGTCGCCCCAGGCGCCGTACCAGCCGATGGCGGAGCCGCTGATCAGCACGGCCGGGCGGTGCTCCAGGCGACGGATCAGCCGCACCACCGCGTGGGTGACGCGCAGCCGCGAGCCGAGAATCCGGCGGCGCCTGGCGCGCGTCCACAGGCCGTCGGCGGTCGGCTCGCCGGCCAGGTTGACGATGGCGTCGATCGCAGTGTCGCTCGCGATCTGGTCGAGATGCGTAACTACGCGCAACGGCGGGCGCAGCGTCGCCGCCTTGGCGGGATCGCGCACGAGCACGATGACCTCGTGGCCGGCGCCGGCGAGCGCCTCGATCAGGCGCCGTCCGATGAAGCCGGTGCGCGCCGGTGACCAGCACGCGCTGCCGGGGCGGCAGCGCCCGCACCAGCTCCGCCGCATCGCCCGGAACGAGCCTCCCGGTGCGCCGCGCGGCGAAGAGGTCGCGCAGCCCGAACAGGATCACGCCCAAGGCCGCCAAGCGGGGCGAGCACGCTGCCGATGCCGTACCAGACCGGAACGATCGCCGTCGGCTTGCCCGCCCAGCCGAACAGGATGGGGACGAGCAGCGCCAGGATGGCGCCGTAGTTCACCGCCAGCAGCGTATGGGTGATGCGCTCGCTCGCCGGCAGCTTGCGGCTGAGATCCTCCTCGACGAAGTCGATCAGCGTGATGACGAGCTCCGCCGCCAGCACGGCGATCACCAGCATGGCCGCACACGCCGTGCGGCTGCGAAAGCCCGAGCACGAGGAACAGCGCGGCATAAGCGAAGTTGCGCGCGGCATGCAGATTGAGCTCGCGCCGCTGCGAGCGCCGCCACGCGATCCGCTCGGTCAGCTCGTGATGATAGAGAATGTCGAACAGGCCCATCGCGAGCTGGGCGGCGACGAGCGTCCAGAGCACGCGACGTCATGACTCGACCTCCCGGAACATGGCCATCTGGCGGATGAGCAGGCCGAGACGTGGGTGGAAGATCTGCAGCGTGAAGCTGAACTTGCCGTCGGGAAGCTCGGCGTGGGTGACGTAGAGCGTACCGGGGCGTGAGCCACGCCGGGAGCCGCCAGCGCCGGCCGAAGAGCTCGAGGAAATAGTGCGCGCTGCGGAAGATCAGCGCGCCTTCGCGGGCGTAGACCGCGAAGCGCCATGCCGACGCCGCAGCCGACATATTCCTCCAGCCCGGTCGGACCGGCGAACCGCTTGGAGGAATGGATCGACCTGCGGGAAGCCTTTGCGGCGCGCATAGAGCCGCGTCCAGATATGCCGCCGCCCATCCCTTCGGTGACGGTCACGACGCTCGGGACATGATGCTCGGGCCATTGCGGGTTGGGCCAATCGGCTCGAACCATGACCGTCGCGCATCAGCGGCAGCGGGCCGCCGATGAGGCGCGCGGCCTGGGCGAGGCACCAGCCCGCCCGGCTCATCCAGGTGTCCAGGATTTCGCCGGAATAGACCACCGTGCGTCCGCCGGCGAGGCGCTTGCTGAAACGGCGGCGGATCGACGAGCGGCAGCGAGGCCCAGTCCGTGTCGGTCATCAGCGCGCGGAAGCGGAGATCGCTCAGCTCCGCGCTCGTTTCGGATTTCGGCTCGGGCGTCGGCTCCGGTCTCGGCTCGGATTTCGGCTCGATATCGGGGCCGCGGTGGACTTCGAAGGCGAGGGCTGGCGCGCGCATCGGGCGCTCCTTGCGTACTATTTCTTTCCGAGCGGCAGCAGGCCGACGACGCGGGTGCCGAGACGGATGAGGGCTGCGAGCTTGGGCTTCGGCACGGTGAGCATCTGCGCGTACCAGCGGTCGAGCGACTCGACGAAGGACAGCATGTCGGTGAGCCGCTTGCGGGCGACCGGATGCAGCTTCGGATCGGAGCTCGGCATCGGCCACGCAGGCCCTGAGCGCAGCGACCGCGGGATCGATCTCGCGCTCCTTGCGGACCGCGGCGATCCGCATGGCGATCTCCCACGAGGTCGGTCTCGGCCTCGAAGTGCTCGCGCCGGTCGCCCTTGACCGGCACGCGCCGGATCAGGTTCCAGGTCATCAACTCCCGGATCGAGGTGGAGACGTTCGAGCGCGCGAGCCCGAGCGCCGCCGCGATCTCCTCGGCCGTCAGCGGGCGCTCCGACAGGTAGAGCAGCGCGTGGATCTGGCTCACCGAGCGGTTGACGCCCCACTGGCCGCCCATGTCGCCCCAATGCAGGACGAAGCGTTCGACGGCGCCGGGGAGCTTTGCGGTCTTTTCGGTAATTTCTGTCATGACAGAAATATCGGAAAAGACGGAAGGAAAGTCAAGCGGGGAACGGGCGTGGATCTGTAGGGTGGGCAAAGGCGCGCGCGAAGCGGGTTAGGTGGTCTTCGCAAGCTCGATCGCGCGCGCCGTGCCCACGCGAAAAATCGACAACGCGGAAATGCGAAAGACGCGTGGGCATCGGCACGCCGTGCAAGCAGCGCGCACTTTGCCCACCCTACAGGTCTAGATGTCGCCCTTGCCGCGCCGCGCAGCCATGCCGTAGCGATGCAGATCGGTGCCGTGGACGTCGAGCCAGGCCTTGGCGCGCTCGAAGTCGGGATAGAGGCGCTTCACCAGCCGCCAGAAGCGCGGCGAGTGATTGAGCTCGACCAGATGCGGCGACCTCGTGCGCGGCGAGATAGTCGAGCACGAAGGGCGGCGCCAGAATCAGCCGCCAGGAGAACGACAGCACGCCGGTATTCGAGCACGAGCCCCAGCGGCTCGACTGGTCGCGCACCGAGATGCGCTTGATCGGCGACGCCGAGCTTGTCGGCATAGCGCCGGCTCGCGGCCTCGAGATCGCGCTGCGCCTCGCGCTTGAGGAAGTCGCCGATGCGGCGGTTGACGATGCGGCGGCTCGCCGGCGACGCAGAGCAGCCGCTCGCCGTCGTCGTCGGTCTCGGTCCACACCGTGCCGCGCTCGCCGCGGCGATGCACGATGCGATGCGGCACGCCGCGCAGCGGCACCTCGCTGCCGTGCGCGAACGGCGCCGCCTCGCGGCAGCCGCTTGAGCCGCGCCGCGATCCAGCCGCCGTGCTTCTGCGCGAAGTCGCTGCGCTTCCTTCAGGCTGCCGCGCGGCGGGCATGGTGAGCACCACCTCGCGCGAGGCGGCGTCGATGCGCAACGTGTAGCGGCGCGCCTGCCGGTGACGGCGCATGCGCACGAGATAGATCGCCCGGTCGAAAATGACCTCGATCGACGACGGTTCGCTCGGGCCGGCGATAGAGCAACGCACGCAAGCGACATGGACGCAGATCCACCCTGAAAAAGCGCCCGGGCGAAATACTGCCATAGTGGCAAGGGGGCGCAGCATGGCCGGCGAGAAATAAAGGCTCTTCCCCAAGGGCCGGGGGGCCGTCGCTCCGGCACACTACAATAGCTTGGGCCGCGGAAGATTTGAATCCGCTTTCATAATTTTTTCCACCACCCCCGGCTCCGGCCACCGGTGGGTCACGCCAAATGCCGCGTCCGATCGGCAGCTAATTCGATCGTAAATTCAACGGTTTAGATGGGATGCACGGGCGCAGCCGCAGTGACGAATCATGCAGAAACCCCGACAGCGACGGGCCTTGCCGGCGTTTTGCGCGAACGGCGCGCCTAGGCGGTCGGTTGCAGCGCCGGGTCGACGGCTTGCGCGGCCACTCGTTGGCCGCTCGATCGAGCAGCCGGTGGCGTGCGCACGACGCCGTTGCCGGTTGCGCCAGGCGAGCCGCTCGTCGCGCGCGCTTGCCGTTGCGTGCGCTGCTCGCGTTGTTCGACAGCACGAAATCGGCGATGCGCGGCGCGATCTCGGCGCGGAAGCGCGAGCCGTTGAACACGCCGTAGTGCCCGACGCTCGGGCTGCAGCCAGTGCGCCTTGCGCTCGGCCGGGATGTTGGCGCACAGCGTGTGCGCGGCCTCGGTCTGGCCGACGCCGGAAATGTCGTCGTTCTCGCCTTCGACCGTCATCAGCGCGACGCGGCGGATCTTCGCGGGATCGATCGGAATGCCGCGATGGGTCATCTCGCCCTTCGGCAGCGCGTGCCGGATGAACACGGTCTCGACGGTCTGCAGGTAGAACTCGGCGCACAGATCCATGACGGCGAGATATTCGTCGTAGAACTCGCGATGCTTCTGCGCGGAATCGCCGTCGCCCTTGACCAGGTGCAGGAACAGATTGCGGTGCGCCTCGATGTGGCGATCGAGGTTCATGCTCACGAAGCCGTAGAGCTGCAGGAAGCCGGGATAGACGTCGCGCATGAAGCCCGGATTCGGGAACGGCACCTTGGTGATGACGTTGCGGCGGAACCAGTCGATGCCGCGCCGCTCGGCCAGCGTGTTGACCTCGGTCGGGTTGACCCGCGTGTCGATCGGGCCGCCCATCAGCACCATGGAATGCGGCACGTGCGGATCGTCGTCGGCCTCCATGCGCGCGACCGCGGCGAGCACCGGCACCGACGGCTGGCACACCGCGATGACGTGCACGTCGCCGCCGAGGAAATGCAGCATCGAGATCAGGTAGTCGATGTAGTCGTCGAGATCGAAGCGGCCCTCCGACACCGGCACCATCGCGCGCATCGACCCATTCGGTGATGTAGACGTCGTGGTTGGGCAGGAAGCCCTCGACCGTGCCGCGCAGCAGCGTCGGCGTAGTGGCCCGACATCGGCGCGACGATGAGCAGCGCGCGGCTGCGGGCGGCGCGGCGCATGCTCGAACGCGCGCTCGAAATGCAGGAGCCGGCAGAACGGCCGCTCCCAGACCGTGGAGATGTGCACCGGAACCCGCTCGCCGCCGACCAGCGGTCGAGTTGATGTTCCACTCCGGCTTGCCGTAGCGCCGGGTCGAGCGCTCGAACAGTTCGCAGGCGCGCCGCCATGGTCTTGCCGAAGGCGGTGTGGGACCAGCGGATTGGCCGGATTCTTGAAGAACAGCCGCGCCGGCATCGGCGAAGGCGCGCGCCGGATTGAGCGCAGCCTGGCTCATCTCGTAGAGCCAGTAGGCCGGCGCCGCATACATCGGGCCGATGCATCGGCCGCGGTGCGGCTGCGCGCGCCGCCGAATTCCCCAATTGCCATGGCCCCGGTCCTCAGCGCCTATTGCTGCAGTGCAGCAGACTGTCGTTTTTCCGTCACAGCGTCAATCCTAGCCGGCAATATGCTTTGCCATCCGTTTGAAGCAAGATGGGGATTTTCCGCGCTGCAGCATTATCAGCGGCGATCGGTCGCTATTCCCCGGTCTGCAGCAGCGAGCCGATGCGGCGGGCGCTCTTGAGCAGCGCCAGGAAGACGGCCACCGCGACGGCGAAATAGACCAGCGTTGAGCGCGAAGGCCGCGATCATCAGGTCGGCGCGGAACGTCTGCTCCAGGACCAGCGCGCGCATGCCCTCGAACACATAGGTCGGCGGCAGCGCCCAGGCGATCCACTGCAGCCAGTCCGGCAGCACGCTGACCGGGTAGTAGACGCAGGTCAGCGGCATCAGCACGAACATCACGGTCCAGGCGAGGCGTCTCCGCGCCCATGCCGTTGCGCATGACCACGCCCGGACACGACGATGCCGACCGACCAGCTGGTCAGGATCAGATTGAGGAAGAACGCCGCCAGCGCGAAGCCAAGCCGTAGACGTTGAAGCCGAAGAACGCGATCGCCAGGAGCGTCACCGGCACCATGCCGATGGCGAGCCGGATGATGCTCATGATCATCAGCGCGGCGACGAACTCGATCGGCCGCAGCGGGCTGATCATCAGGTTGGCGAGGTTGCGCGACCACATCTCCTCGAGGAACGAGACCGAGAAGCCGAGCTGGCCGCGGAACAGGATGTCCCACATCAGCACCGCGCCGATGAAGATGCCGCGCGGCGCGGGCGAAGAATCCGGAATTCTGGGCGATGTAGAACTGCAGGAAGCCCCAGACGAAGAGCTGCACCGCCGGCCAGTAGATCAGCTCGAGCAGCGCGACCACGACGAGCGCAGCAGATAGAGATAGCGCAGCACCATCGCGCCGATGCGGTGCGGCGACAGCGTCAGTGCGCGAGGTCGAGATGCGCGCTCATTGCGCGGCCTCGCGGGCGGCTTCGCCGCGGCCGCGCGCGACGTCGAGGAACACCTCCTCCAGCGTCTCGCGGCCGTAGCGCGCCAGCAGCGCGCCGCGGCGTGTCGTCGTCCTCGATCGCGCCCGCGCTTCATGATGATGACGCGCTCGCACAGGCGCTCGACCTCGGCCATGTTGTGGGAGGCGAGCAGCATGGTCGCGCCGCGCTCGCGCGCGATAGCGCTCGAGGTGGCTGCGCACCCAGTCGGCGGTGTCGGGATCGAGCGAGGCGGTCGGCTCGTCGAGCAGCAGCACGTCCGGGCGATTGATCAGCGCCTTGGCGAGCGCCACGCGGGTCTTCTGCCCGGCCGAGAGCTTGCCGGTCGGCCGGTCGAGGAACTCGGTCGAGATCGAGCTCCTCGGCGAGCGCGGCGATGCGGCTCGCGCAGATCCTCGACCGCGTAGAGCCGGCCGAACACCGTCAGGTTCTGCCGCACGGTGAGCCGGTGCGGCATGTCGACATAGGGGCTCTCGAAATTCATCCGGTGCAGCACCTGGTAGCGCTGGCGCGGCATCTCGGCGCCCAGCACCTGCACGCGTGCCCGACGTCGGCATCGACCAGGCCCAGGATCATGGCGATGGTGGTGGTCTTGCCGGCGCCGTTGCCGCCCAGCAGCCCGGTGATCGAGCCGGGCGCGCAGCGCGAACGAAATGCCGTCGACCGCGCGGGTGGTCTTGTAGACCTTCACGAGCTGATCGACGGCGATGGCGGGCGTGGCAGGCTGCGGGCATGTCGGGCTGTCGAGTGGCGCCGACACATGTGGCAAGGCGCGCGCGCGCGAGGCAAGGGCCCCACTGGTTGGACAGCGTGCAATCGCCGTGCCGCAGCGGCCATTCGAGCCACGTTTGATGACGCGCGGCGAAGGGCGTACATTGCAGCCATGACCGACCAAGATCCTTCGGAAGCCCACCAGACCGGCCGCAACGTGCGTCTCGACACGCTGGTGCGGCTGCGCTGGCTCGCGGTGATCGGCCAGACCACCGCGGTGCTGGTGGTCTATTTCGGGCTCGACTTCGAGCTGCCGATCTGGGCCTGCCTGGCGGTGATCGCGCTCTCCGCCTGGCTCAACGTCGCGCTGCGCGTGCGCTTCCCGATGACGCAGCGGCTCGAGCCCGACCGCGCGGCCTGGCTGCTCGCCTTCGACATCGCCGAGCTCGCGGTGCTGTTGTTCCTCACCGGCGGGCTGCAGAACCCGTTCTCGTTCCTGTTGCTCGGGCCGGTGCTGATCTCGGCGACCGCGCTGCCGCCGCGCATGACGCTGATGCTCGGCGGTTTCGCCATCGCCTGCGCCACCGTGCTCATCTTCGTGCACTACCCGCTGCCGTGGGACACGACGAGCCGCCTGGAGCTGCCGGCGATCTACGTGATGGGCGTCTGGCTTTCGCATCCTGCTGTCGATCGGCTTCATCGGCGTGCATGCCTGGCAGATCACCGAGGAAGCGCGCCAGCTCGCCGACGCGCTGGCGGCGACCGAGCTGGTGCTCGCGCGCGAGCAGCATCTCTCGCAGCTCGACGGGCTGGCGGCCGCCGCGGCGCACGAGCTCGGCACGCCGCTTGCCACCATCACGCGTGATCGCCAAGAGCTCGAGCGCGCGATCGAGCCGGATTCGCCAGCATGCCGAGGACATCGCGGCTGCTGCACGAGCAGGCGCAAGCGCTGCCGCGGCATCCTGGCGCAAGCTCACCGAGCTGTCTCGAGCGGCGAGCCGTTCGACCGCATGAAGCTGTCGGCGCTGATCGAGGAGGTGGTGGCGCCGCACCGCAATTTCGGCGTCGCGATCAACGTGGCGCTGTCCGCCGAGCGACGTCGCCGAGCCGGTCGGCGGGCGCAATCCGGCGATCCTCTACGGTCTCGGCAACCTGGTGGAGAACGCGGTCGATTTCGCGCGCGAGCGGGTCGAGGTGGCGGCCGCCTGGAGCGGGGACGACGTCGCCGTCACCATCACCGACGATGGGCCGGGCTTCGCGCCCGGAGATCATGGACCGGATCGGCGAGCCTTATGTCACCAGCCGCCGCCGGCAGCGGGCGAACGTCGAGGGCGAGGGGCAGGAGGCGAGCGGGCTGGGCCTGGGCTTCTTTATCGCCAAGACCCTGCTCGAGCGTTCCGGCGCGACGCTGGATTTCGAGAACCGGGCGTTTCCGGACCGCGGTGCAGTGGTGCGGGTCCACTGGGGCCGCAACGATTTCGAGCGGCCGATGGCATTTGCGACTGTAAAAGCCCCTCGCATTGTAATACCACGACTGTTTTGGCCGCTTAACCAAGCCTCCGGGTACAAACCTGAATTATTCTTCACTTGAGGTTATTGCGATCCCTTCTAGACTATTCGTCGAACTTATGGGCGAATTGTCGCTATCGCGGACGAGTTCCCCAGCTATGCGTTGTGGCACTCGTTCACTTCAGTGGAGGCAGAGATGGCCATGGCCGATCTGGTCGCAGCGGCGATGCCGAGCGACCGTTCGCTGCTGATCGTCGAGGACGACAAATCGTTCCTGCAGCGGCTCGCCCGCGCCATGGAAGGTCGCGGCTTCACCGTGACCACGGCCGAAATCGGTCGCCGACGGCCTCACCCAGCTCGAAACCGCCTCGCCCGCCTTCGCGGTGGTCGACATGCGGCTCGAGGACGGCAACGGGCTCGACGTGATCTCCGCGCTCAAGCGCCGCCGGCCCGATGCCCGCGCCATCATCCTCACCGGCTACGGCAACATCGCCACCGCCGTGAACGCGGTGAAGCTCGGCGCGGTCGACTATCTCTCCAAGCCGGTCGATGCCGACGACGTGGTGGCGGCGCTGCTCGCGCTCGACGGCCGCAAGGCCGAGCCGCCGGAAAATCCGATGTCGGCCGACCGCGTGCGCTGGGAGCACATCCAGCGCATCTACGAGCTCTGCGGCCGCAACGTCTCGGAGACCGCGCGCCGGCTCAACATGCACCGGCGCACCCTGCAGCGGATACTGGCGAAGCGCGCGCCGAAGTAATCGGATTTTCATCGCCGCGAATTCAAGCCGGACAGTGGGACAAGGCCGGCCATGCCGGATAGACTTGCCGACTGGTGGAGCCGCTCATGTCCTTGCTCAAGCCTTTCGCATGTCTGGTGCTCGCGATGACGGTCTCGCTCCCCGCGGGGGCGGCCGCACTGCCGCCGCTACCGGACCTGAAATTTGCGGAAATCCCGGCTGACGCACGGCAAAAATATCTCGGCGATCGCTGGAGCTACATGGAGGCGGGGCGCGCCGACGCGCCCCCGCTCGTGCTGCTGCACGGCGTCGGCGCGAACTCCATGCATTGGCGCTTCCAGCTTGCGGGGTTGTCCGACCGCTTCCGCGTGATCGCCTGGAACGCGCCGGGCTACATCCTCTCCGAGGCTTTTGCCAAGGACACGCCGGACTGCAAGGATTTCGCCGACGCGCTCGGCGATTTTCTGGCCGCGCTGAAGCTCGACCGCGTCTCCATCGTCGCCAATTCGTTCGGCTCGCGCGTCGCGCAATGCTTCGCCATCCATCATCCCGGCCGCATCGTCAAGCTGGCTATGACTGGAGCAGGTATCGGCCCGCGTGGGCTGACGGACGAGGACAAGAAGAAAGTCATCGCGACGCGCGAAGCGCAGATCGCCAAGGGCGGCTACTCCTTCGGCGCGCGAGTGAGCGCGCTCGTGGGCTCGAAGGCATCGCAGGAAACCATCGACGAGGTCAGCCGCGTGGTGCGGGCGACCAACCCGCGCGGTTTCATGCACGGCGTCAAGCTCGGTCTTGCAGACGGCTACAGCCCCGCGGAAGTGGCGCCGAAGCTCGCCATGCCGGTGCTGTTGATCCAGGGAAGCGAAGACCGCGTGAATCCAACCGACAAGAACGCAGCTGTTCTCCTCAAGCTGCTGCCGCAGGCGCGGCTCGAGACTATCGATGGAGCGGGCCACCTGCCCGAGGTCGAGGCGCCCGAGGCCGTCAACCGGATGCTGCGCGAGTTCCTCTCGGAATAGTCTTCTCTAAGATTCCAAGCCATACGCTCCGTCCGGATCGGACAGCGCCGCGAGCCGCAGCGCCGCAGCGCGCGCGAAGGCGAGCGTCATGCTCCTGCGCGTGGCGGCGTGCAGCCGATGCTCCGGCGCCTCGCACACGATCGCTGCGCCGAACGCGTCCGCGACGATGAGGCCGGTGTCGGGCGGGAAAATCTCGCATGGCACCTCCAGCGTGGTGGCGAAGAACAGCCGGTCGCAGTGGAGCCGATACTCCATCCATTTCTGGTCGGCGCGCAAATCCGCGATCGACGACTTGATCTCCACGATCCAGACTTCGCCGTCGGCGCCGAGCGCGACCAGATCGGCGCGCCGCCCCGACGCCAGCGGCAGCTCGCTCACCACCGAAAATCCGAACGAATGCAAGAGCCGCGTAGTGCCACGCGCGATCCTGAGCGCGGTCGGCGATTGCCGGCCGTCGATGGGCAATGAGGCGGCGAGTGAGCTCATGCTCATGGAGTGAACTATGCCCGGCAAAGGCACGCTGGTCGTGACGAGGCGAAGCCGAACGCTACTCACGCGACTCTCTCCAGAGAACACTACTCAGCGATCGGCCGTTGGAAAAGCCTCCGGCCGACCACCGATCACTGCCGGTGACCCGATTTCCCCAGCTCCATCACCATGCGGGTGAGCAGGTAGAGCCGGGGCACGAAGCTCTCGGGCTCGGCATATTCGTCGAGCGAATGGGCATTGCCGCCGATCAGCCCGAGCCCGTCGAGGGTCGGCTTGAAGACGCCGGCGGAAAAGCTCGAATCGGCGGCGCCGCCGCTGCCTTCGAGCGTCAGCTTCTTGCCGATCTCGGCGTAGATGCCCTGCGCCATGACCGCGAGCGCCTGCGTCTGCGCGCTCTGCGGCATGACCGGGAACAGGCGGGTCAGGCTGGTCGTGACCTCGGTATCGGGAATGAGCTTGTTCTGCGAGGTTGCGGCAGCCTCTTTCTCGACCCGGTCGAATTCCTCGGAGCTGAGCGCCCGCACGTCGCCTTCGGCAATGGCGTATTCCGGAATGACGTTCTTGCGGTCGCCGGACTTCAGCACCGTGAAATTGACCGTGGTGCCCTTGTCGCGATTTCCGAGCTTGCCGAGCTGGAGGATCTGGTGAGCAAGCTCCATCGCCGCATTGCGCCCGTTGTCCGGCGCGACGCCGGCATGCGCCGCGCGGCCCTTCACCTCCACCTTGATCGTGCCGGAGCCTTTGCGCCAGACCACGAGGCCGTCGGCCGGGCGGCCGGCTTCGAGATTGAGCGATACGTCGTGCTCCTTCGCGAGCTTCTCGATCAGCAGCCGGGTGCCGAGGGATCCGGTCTCCTCGTTGGTGTTCAACAGCAGGGTGATCTGGGCATAATCCTTGAAATTCAGATCCTGCAGGATGCGCAGGACGTAGAGCGCGGCGATGATCCCGCCTTTGTTGTCCGAGACTCCCGGACCCGTAGCCCGGCCGTCCTTGATACGGAACGGCCGCGCCGCCGCCGTGCCTTTCGGCAATACGGTGTCCATATGGGCGATGAGGAAAACTTTTCCTTTGCCCGTCCCGCGCAAGCTCGCGACGATGTTGTCGCCGACCGCGGGCTTGGCGGACACCGTCTCGATCCGCGCGCCGAGCTTGTTGAGCTCCTCGGTCGCGATCGCGCCCACCGCCTGCAGACCCTCCGCGTCGCCGGTCTGGGAGTCGATATTGACCAGCCGCTCCCACAGCTTGATCGCGTCGTCCTTGTGCTGCTGCGCCCGCTCGATGATCTGCTTGTTGGGCTCGGCGCGCGCGGCCGCGATTGAAATGCCTACGGCTATGATCGCCATCGCAGCCGATGCGGCCGTGCGCAGGTATCGAATTGCCGGAAATGAGTTTGTCATGGCGGGCCTCCGCTCCATCGGCGACAGCCTATCGATTTGCTGCCCGACGGGAAAGCAAAAGCACTTTCAGTCCGAAACCGCCTTGGCACGCTCGGCGAAAGCGCTGGCAAGCGCATCACGGCTCGATGCAATGACGCCACGCTCGGTAATGAGCCCGGTGACCAGGCGCGCAGGCGTCACGTCGAAACCGTAGTTCGCCACCGCCGAGCCGTCCGGCACGATCCGCACGGTCTCGATGCGGCCGTCGGCGGTGCGGCCGCTCATGGTCGCGACTTCATCTGCCGCGCGCTGCTCAATGGGTATCTCCGCGAGACCGTCCGACACCGAGAAGTCGATGGTCGGCGACGGCAGCCCCACATAGAACGGCACGCCGTTGTCCTTGGCGGCGAGCGCCTTGAGATAAGTGCCGATCTTGTTGCAGACGTCGCCGTTGGCGGTCACCCGGTCGGTGCCGACGATCGCCATGTCGACCATGCCGTGCTGCATCAGGTGGCCGCCGGTATTGTCGGGGATCACGGTGTGCGGCACGCCGTGCCGGCCGAGCTCCCAGGCCGTGAGCGCGGCGCCCTGGTTGCGCGGGCGGGTCTCGTCGACCCAGACATGGACCGGCACGCCCGCGTCGTGCGCGACATAGACCGGCGCGAGCGCGGTGCCGAAGTCCACGGTCGCGAGCCAGCCGGCATTGCAATGGGTGAGCACGTTCACCGGCTCGCCCGGCTTCTTCCTGGCGGCGATCTCCCGGATCAGCTTGGCGCCGTGGCGGCCGATCGCCTGGTTGATCGCGACGTCCTCGTCGCAGATTTCCGCGGCGCGCCGATAGGCCGCGGCCAGGCGCTCCTCGCGCGGGCGGTTGCGCACCGCCGCCATCATCTCGTCGAGCGCCCATTTAAGATTGATCGCAGTGGGCCGGGTGGCAATGAGCATCGCATAGGCGCGCTCGAGCGCCTCGTCCGAGGCATCGGCGCGCAGGGCAAGGCACACGCCGTAGGCGGCGGCCGCCCCGATCAACGGCGCGCCCCGCACCTGCATCGACGCGATCGCATGCGCGGCCTCCTCGAGCGTCGTGAGGCGGATGGTCGCGAAACGGTGCGGGAGCGCGGTCTGGTCGATGACGCCGACCGACCAGCCGTCGGGCTCGAGCCAGATGGTGCGCGTTTGCCTGCCGTCAACCTTCATGCGCTTTCTCATATCGCGGCTTGCGGGTAAGGGCAAAGCGGGCTTGCTCATCGCCGCGCTGGCATTCCGCGAAGTGTGAGGCGCCCCAGAAAATCGCTGGCCCAAAGTTCGCGTAACTGGAGGAGCCAATGGCGGCGATCGACTATGAGGCCGAATACAACAACCGCGCCCGCGTGCCGGAACACCCGGAGATTTTTGCCCGCTGGGCGCGCGATGCCGAAGACTACCGCGCCAAGGCGATGATGGAGCGGCGCGCCGAGCTCGGGCTGAGCTACGGCGAGAGCCCGCGCCAGTTCATCGACCTGTTCTCGCCGCGGCCCGACGTCACCTCCCCGCTGGCGCTGTTCGTCCACGGCGGCTACTGGCGCTCGCTCGACCCGTCGTTGTTCAGCCACATGGCGCGCGGGATCAACGCCCGCGGCGTCGCGGTCGCGGTGGTCGGCTACGACCTCTGCCCGGAGGTGACCATCGCCGAGATCGTCGAGCAGATCCGGCACGCCTGCCTGTTCCTGTGGCTGCGCACCGGCCAGCGGATGATGGTGTACGGCCATTCCGCCGGCGGACACCTCGCCGGCGCCATGCTGGCGACCGAGTGGCACACGCTCTATCCGAAGACGCCGGTCGATCTCGTGTCCGCGGCCTACTCGATCTCCGGGCTGTTCGATCTCGCGCCGCTCGTTCACACCTCGATGGCGGAGGATTTGCGTCTCGACGACGCGAGCGCGCGCGAAGTCTCGCCGCTGTTCTGGCCGGCGCCGAAGGGACGGCCGTTCGACGCGGTGGTCGGCGGCGTCGAGTTCGAGCGAGTTCCTGCGCCAGAGCCGCGTCGTCGCCGATGCCTGGGGCAAGGCGGGAGCGGACACGCGCTACGAGGCCATTCCGGGCATGAACCATTTCACCGTGATCGACGCGCTGACCGATCCGCAGAGCGCGATGGTTGCGCGCCTCGCGGAGTTGGCGAAGGTGTAGGATGGGTGGAGCCCTTAGCGCGTTTACGCGCTAAGGCGATACCCATCATCCCTCCCCGGCCTCGGCATGATGGGTATCGCCATGGCCCGCAAGACGGGCCACGGCTCCACCCATCCTCAGATCCTACATGAACGCCTGAATCCCGGTCTGCGCGCGGCCGAGGATCAGCGCGTGGATGTCGTGCGTGCCCTCGTAGGTGTTGACGGTCTCGAGATTGCAGAGCACGCGCATCACGTGGAACTCGTCGGCGATGCCGTTGCCGCCGTGCATATCCCTGGCCAGCCGCGCGACCTCGAGCGCCTTGCCGCAATTGTTGCGCTTGAGCAGCGACACCGCGGGCGGCGCCGCCCTGCCCTCGTCCATGAGCCGCCCGAGGCGATAGGCGGCGTGCAGGCCGAGCGTGATCTCGGTCTGCATGTCCGCGAGCTTCTTCTGCACCAGCTGGTTGGCGGCGAGCGGACGGCCGAACTGCTTGCGGTCGAGCACGTATTGCCGCGCCCGGTGCCAGCAGAACTCGGCGGCGCCGATTGCGCCCCAGGCGATGCCCGCGCGCGCCACGTTGAGGCAGCCGAACGGACCGGCCAGCCCCTTCACGTTCGGCAGAATATTCTCTTCCGGCACGAAGGCATCCTCGAGCACGACCTCGCCGGTGATGGAGGCGCGCAGCGAGAGCTTGCCCTCGATCTTGGGCGTGGAGAAACCCTTGGTGCCGCGGTCCACCAGAAAGCCGCGGATGACGCCGTCGAGCTTCGCCCACACCACCGCCACGTCGGCGACCGGCGAATTGCTGATCCACATCTTGGTGCCGTTGAGCTTGAAGCCGCCCGCCACCTTCTCCGCGCGGGTCACCATCGAACCGGGATCGGAGCCGTGGTCGGGCTCGGTCAGGCCGAAGCAGCCGATCATCTCGCCCGACGCGAGCTTGGGCAGATACTTTTTCCGTTGCGCCTCGCTGCCGTAGGCAAAGATCGGATGCATCACCAGCGAGGACTGCACCGACAGGGCGGAGCGGTAGCCGGAATCGACACGCTCGATCTCGCGCGTGATCAGTCCGTAGGCGACATAGCCGAGGCCCGCGCCGCCGTACTCCTCCGGGATGGTGGGCCCGAGCAGGCCGAGCGCCCCCATCTCGGGGAAGACTTCGCGGTCGAAGCGCTCCTCGCGGTAGTCGAGCAGAACGCGCGGGAACAGCTTGTCCTGCGCGTAGCCGCGCGCGGTGTCGCGCACCATGCGCTCTTCTTCCGTGAGCTCGCTCTCGAGGTCGAGCGGATCCTCCCAGTTGAAGGCGGCGTCCTTGAGTTGCGTCTGGGATCGATGCTCGCGCTTCTCGGCGGTCTGCGACATGGGAGAGCTCCCGGAATTGGCCAGATTTACGCTTTCATGCCCACGTTATACTGCGGGATTCAAGTGTTTTGCCGGCTGCCCGGTCGAGACAGGCATGCTGTCTCATGATTTCCGGCCGGGTCCGGCCGTGTTACGAGCCTGACTCTCTATATTAGATGGGCATCCCCCATGAACGAGCCAAACGGTCCGTCCGGTGCCGCAGGCGAGATCGGCCGCGCGCCGCGTGCGACGCCAGTCGATCTCACGCAGCCGCTCCAGCAGCCGAACGTCCATCAGATCGAGGACCGTATCCTTGTAGGTGTCGGCCCATTCCCGGTAGCCGTCCCGGACCGACAGCGTGGGATAGCGGCGGGTATCGAACGGGGCGAAATCCATTTGGTCTCAGCTCACTTATCGTTGATCGATATTCTCGTCGTCGTTTCCTAAGCTGATCGGCACGACATTGGAGAACCGACCATGCGCCAGAAGATCAATCTGTCGGAGAAGCTGGCGACGTTTTCCGACTACTGGTCGCCCCGAACGGTCGCGCAACTCAATGACTACGATGTCATGGTGGTCAAGGTGAAAGACGAGTTCGTCTGGCACAAGCATGACGAAACCGACGATTTCTTTCTTGTGATCAAGGGAACCCTGGATATCCAACTGCGCGACCGCACGATCACGCTCGGCCCGGGAGAAATGTTTATCGTGCCTAAGGGCGTGGAGCACCGGCCGGTCGCGAGAGACGAGGTGCACGTGCTGCTGATCGAGCCGACCGGCACGCCGAACACCGGCGACAAGCGAACGGCGGCGCCGAGACGAACCGCATAGCGTTGGCCGACGGCAAAAAGCCCTGCCCGCTCCTGGGGTTACTTCCTTGCCGCCGTCATCCCCGCCACCGTTGCCCCGCCCGGATCGATCGGCTAATGACATATTTGAAGCGCCCGTAGCTCAGCTGGATAGAGCGCTGCCCTCCGAAGGCAGAGGTCACAAGTTCGAATCTTGTCGGGCGCGC